>NZ_CP081673.1:0-4800000 GCF_019739075.1 Mycobacterium farcinogenes
AACCGGGGTAAATGTTTTTTCTGAACTAGCCGCACTTCATCGGCGGTAGAGCATTGCGGCCAATTTCGGAGCACAACCTAGTGGAATTAACGTGTGCCACGAGCTCCGTCTGGCGCAAGAGCATCAAATAGCAGGCTGCCGTTGCCTGCAGCTGAGCGCCATTATCGTCGGTCACCCAACGTTTTCCGGAGAAATTCACCCGTCGACGCAAACTCGGATGCATCGCGGGTCGACGCGTAGATGCGACATACCTCTATGGCGATGTAGGTCTCGTCCAGCATCAACTTCTTTGCTAGTACACGGATATAGTCGTGGTGATCTCCTACGCCGCTCATCACCTCTGCGACGCTTATGCTGTGATTGCTTTTGAAATACTCCTCAACCTCGGTGCAACCGAAAACCAGCGTCTCGGGTGCCACGCCTCCGGGTAAATTTGCAATGAAGGGCTTAAGATCCTTCAAGTCGCCGACCTTAATGTCTCCATCATATAGTCCTACTGCTCTAGTACCCGCTTTCCGCAAAAGCGAGACAGCCGACGGTATGTTTTGTGCATCACCAACGTCCAAAACTTGGACTCCCGAGAGAAGATCGCTATTGCAACTGCGAATGATCTCAATCGTTAGACGACGCGAAAACTCGTCCTCGACGCAGACGATCGCTCTTTCGTTGTCCCTGGCATCACCGTGAAGGTACGCGTCTATTTGGTAGGTACTCAGACCGGTCGCCGCGTCAATCAGCCCGTCGGGTTGCCGTTTCAGGTATACGACCGAATCGCGCCCAAATTCCATCAGAATCGCAGCACTGTGTGTGGTCAATATGATCTGATGACCTCGACGACCTGCTACATCAACTAGATATCTCGCTAGCCGGCGTTGCGCCTCGCCGTGTAGCGAAGTCTCGGGCTCCTCGAGAACAAATAAGCTCTGCGCCGGAGCGCCCTCCATTGTATTGACCATGTAGACGACGCGCCCTTCGCCGAAGCCCATGTGGTTTTCTGAATAACGTTTTCCATTTCGAGTGGCCATCGCCAACTCCGCGGTCCGATTGGAATGGGTCACTTCGGTGAAACCCAGCTCATCGTACGGTAGTCCAAGTATCGTGGCGACGTTGTTTGCGGCATCATTTGGCAGTTCGCGCGACGTCCCCAATTGAATCCGGTGCCCGCCATATATGGATAGATCGCGCCGCTCAACCTTGGGTATGAACTGGGTGAATCCGATGTAGTAGCAGGATCGTTCAGGCTGACGCTTGTATCCAGACCATTCTTTGGCCTTTCTGCTTACCGTCACTTTCTGCGGTTCCGCGCCACGCTCGACACAGTACGAATAAACTACTTGCGCATCATCGCTGAACGGCGATGGATCAGCCGCAGATACGGGAAAGAAGTCCTTAATGTAGAATCTTGAAAGTGCGGCGGTCACAGCTTTGCGATATGCGCAACTCGCGAGCTGTGCAATTGTACTCTTGCCCGTTCCATTTAACCCAGATAGGGCGGTAATAGGCGACTGGAAATCAAGGGTCAGATCGGCAATTCCCCGGAAACCGTGAATCTCAATTGATTGCAGGATTGGTCCGTAATTGGCATATCTGTGGTCTAACTTGAACTTTCCCGCCAGCTTTCGGACATTGTCGTCATGACTCATCTGCGGGCTTGCCTCACTTCGGCTACTAACGATGGAGAATGGAAACGCACGGCTCATTCTGCCACTGAGATCTACCGTTGATGTTCATTTTTACGCAACATGGCTATGCGGCTACCCGACTGCCGCCGGCATGACGTCGCCACCTCCAGACGATGATTCTCCTGAGGCCGGCGTGCTCGAAAGATAGTTAGCTGGTGGCGGTGCTGTTTCTGACTGTTGCCGGACGTCAGTGTTGGAAATTTTGTTGGCATCGGTGCAGGTGGAAGGTTTCTGATGTAGGAGATTGGGGTGAATATTTACACCCATCTCCTACTGTGTGGAGTGCACGGCGGATGATGACACAGGGGTGGTGGGGTTTGCTGCCCTGCGCGCGGTGATCTCGGGGACTGATGGTGTGTCGAGGAAGATGGTGGCGCGTTGTCGGGCGCGACGGTCGAGCTGGGCGAGTTTGTCTTCGGCGGCGGCCAAGCTGGTCCGCAGGCCGTCCGCCTCGCCGAGCCAACCGGCGTTCTCGGCTTCGGCGACGCGTGCGGCGAGGTTGTCGCGGATGGTTTCAAGGCGGGCTCGTTGCGCTGGGTCGATTCGCAATACTGGGCAGCGGATGCAGCTGTGCTCATGCTGGCAGCTGGTGCCGTAGGCGCGGCCGCAGTCTCCGAGGGCGAGTTTGCGGCGCTCGAAATGCCCGAGGAATTCGTCCCATTCGGCGTCGGTAGGAGTGCGGTATTCCTCGCCTGGCCGTAAGGTTCGGCGTCGGGCGATGAACGCGCGGTGACCGTTGATGGCTTCTTCGGGGTAGATGGCTTTGTACCCCATTGTGGTGTTGATGTCTTTGTGCCCAAGGAGAAGTTGTGCGATGTGCGGAGGCATCCCGTTGAGGATGGCATCGGTGGTGAAGATCCGCCGGAAATCGTGCGGCCGAAAGTAAAGGGGTTGGCCGTCAGCATCTTTGAGGTCGCTCGCTTCGAACGCTTCTCTGATTGCGATCCGAATAGTCCCGGTAGATAGCGCTTGGCGGTGACCGGCAGTTGTCCATTGAAATAGCAAGGGGGCCGGGGCTTCCCATGATCGCTCGTTTTCGTCGTAGAACGACACCAACGGGATGGCGTGACCGTCTCCGCGGACCCTGGTCACGATTGTGGCGAGGACGTCGGCGAGTTCCGGACTGACGACCAGCAGGCGCTCCTGGTCGGTTTTCGAGGGAGCGATGTGGAGCAAGGGAATGATCTCGCCGGTCGTTGGAAGTTGATATTGAGTGATGCTGTGGTGGCTGGTTTCGAGCATCTCCTCGATACGGACTCCGGTGTGCCGCAGGAACTCCACAGCGGCCCATCCCCAGAACGCTCGGTTTTCCTCTTCAAGAAGCTGCCGTTTGCGGCCGGCTGCGTCGATCACGGTCGTGAACTGTCGGCGGGAACCTCGACTACTGGTGAGGACTGCTCTGGTGAAGGTCTCTCCGGCAACTGTGAAGGTGTCGTCGGTGGTCGTTAACGCGGCTTGCAGTCGTGTACGGGCGTCTTGGGCTCGCTTGGCCGCGTTATCGACGATTGTCGACAGGTAGGGGCGCAGGTCACGGGTGCGCTGGTCGATGCGGGCCTTGCGTTGTGCGAAGGTCTTCTTCAGGAGTACCTCGGTGGCGCTGATGGGGCTTGGGACTGCCCACTGGGCCCAGCGGGCAGGGTCTTCGGTAGCCCATTGGGCCAGGTCGAGATAGAAAGCCCGCACCTGGTGCAGGATCGGAATGTAGGAACGGCGCGGTGCGACCGCTTCGGTCATGGTTCCGTCTGCCTGGCGCGTGCGGGTGGTCTTGTTGCGCAGCCGTTCCTTCCATGCCGCTGCGGTTTGTGGATCCAGCTTCAGCGAATCGATACCTGGGTTGTGGAGTTCCAAGTCTTTCCAGAAGTTTGAGCCCAGGCGGCGGGACATTGCCTCCAAGGTGGTGTAGTCCAGCGCGGGTTGGCGTTCGGTGAGGTAGTCGACCAGCAAGTTGCGGATCGGCTGGTTTTGCAGCTGGTAGCGGTCGATGAGTTGTTCGGGTGTGCGTTGACCCGTGTAGGCCGTGATCCTGCGCAGGGTGACCGGAGCGTCGGCAGGGAACTGTCCGGCGGCCCTCAGGAGCGTGTAGAACTGGTAGCGGCGAGCTCCGCAGGTTTCGCGGGCGACTTCGATCTGGCGTAGTTGCACGCAGTCGCCCACGGTGATGTCAGAGACTGTGCCTCCTTTGGCGGCCAGCAGGACCGCGATTTGCCAGCGCGCCAGCCTACCGGCGGCCGAAGTCCACTGGTCGGAATCCGACGAGGTCTCGATTGTGGCGTATCCATCCGGATCACGGTGGGCAGCCATGATTTTGGTCAATGCGGGGTCTCGGGGGCGCGATAGGAAGAACGCCATGCTGGGAAACAGGACTTCTGCTGCGGTCAAGGCCATGAAGCCGGCATTGAGTTCTCGAGCGTTCTGGCGGTGGCCGTGTCTGCGCAGCCATGTCAGAGGCTCATCCAGCCAGGCCTCGGCATGGTGTTCTATTCCGCTGGATGTCCATCGTTGCTGCCAGGTGTCTCCTGCGTGTTCTGACAGCCAACGCAGCATTCCCTCGGCGCCGTTCGTGGAGATGGCCGGTGCGCTGTTGCGGATTCTCGTGGTGCGCATCCACTGCAGGATTGCGTCAACCGATGCAGTACCTATCGACGTCTCGGTTGGGACGCCGCGAGGCGGGAATCGGCGTAACAGGTCGTCGGCATAGCCGCCATGGCCGTCCACCGGTGGTGAGGCCAGGGTCGGCGTACTCGGCGTCAGTTCTCGCTGTGGGGCCGGAGGTCTCATGATTTGGCCCTTTCGCCGAAGAGAATGTCGAGGGTGTTGGTGTCGTATCCGTCGGCCGGCGTGGGGCTTTTGTCAGCACGTGCGGCGACGCGCTGGTAATGGGCCAGGGTGCGCGTAACCACGTCTTCTTGGTTGGGTGTGGTGTAGATCTGCGTGGTTGTCAGATGGGCGTGGCCTAGCACCCACTGCACGTCGGTGATCGACATCTGAGGATCGTTGCTCATCCGATACGCTGCGGTGTGCCGGAGATCGTGGATGGTCCAGTTCGATCCGAGCGCTTCCTGTGCGCGGACGAACATCGCTCGCGCAGCTGGATATGAGAGCGCGCGCCAGGGTTGGCGCAAGGTCAGCCATAATGGTGCAGTTCTGCCGCGAGGTGCACCTCGTTTCCATGCCTGCTCCTGATACAGACGCAGCCATACGAATGCGTCCTGTGATGCTGGGAGCCACTGTGCCGCACGCGATCCCTTGCGAGTCACGCGGATAAGCTGTTGCCCGGGGTCAACGTCGGCGTGGGTGGTCGAGAGTAGTTCGTCTGCGCGCGCTCCTGTCGATACCCAGAAAGCCAGCAGGGCACGGTCTCGGTGGGTGCGAAGAGCAGCGAAGAGCCGGTTGAATTGCTCGTCGGGAATGTTCTTCGGTAACCGGCGTTGCGGGCGTGGACGGTAGCGGCCAGCCCGCTCGCGCGACACCGGATCGCGCGGATTGCGGTGGGCGTTGCGGCGTCCGGCGCGGCGCGATCGATCGAGCGGGAAGGGATTGACCAGCGGGCCCTGCCCAAGTTCGATCTGGTAGTCATAGAACGACCGCAGTACCGCCTCGGCGTGCACTCTGGTCGACGGCGCATAACGACCGGGGGGCGGGCACGTGCCGGTTGCAGCGGTACCGTCACTCCTTCTATCCGTTGGCTCCGACTGTTCCGGTTTCCCATCGCGATACCTCCAGTGGACGCGAACCGGCTTATCTACCAGCATCATCCATCGTGCGAAGTCGCGGCCCTCGATGGAGGTCGCTCGATCCCAATCCACGCCCACTGCTGCCAGAAAGCGCCACCATCGCAACAGATCATGGCCATACGAGCGGATTGTCCCCGGACGACGATCGGCCGCTTGCAGTTCGGCGAAATATGCCGCTACGGGCTCGACGACCACCCCGTTAGCATCGAGGAGCCGAAATGGCACCCATCTGTCACCAGTTGCCTCAAGCCGTCCGACGTCGGATACGACCAGGGTTGCAAGATCCCGTTTCCCAGACTCCGGGTCACCCATAGCCCGGGAACGTATCAAAACCCAGCCTGACCTGCAATGATTCTGATTTTAGTTCAGTTAACGGATTTACCCCATGGAGCTACACGACGATCCTCAGCGGCTCGTGGAGGAACTCGTTCGCCAGCACGCCCAGGTTTTGGGCGAGGCGCACGGCGATCTGGCTGCGCGACATCCGGAAGTCCCGGATCGTTTTATCGATCAGGGCAGCCATGTCCGACCGATCACGGTGTCGTGCTCGGTTTTGGAAACGTTTCTGATGTCGCGGTTGCGGCGGCAGACTCCCAACTCGACTCTAAAAGTCAAGGCGGGCAACGGGATGGGGGTTCTTCTTGTCGACGAGAAGGGCTCACGGATTTATGTGCGCAAGCATCCGCGAAACCGGCGGACTGGTCAGCTGATCGACACTGTGCCGTTTGTGCCGGGTGGGGAGCAGTACAGCATCGAGGAGGTGTTGGGTCACCCGATCGGCGGGCAGGAGGGTATCGCCGAACCCCAGGCGTATCGGGAATATCTGTTGTGGTGGCCGGACGGTCGCGGGTTTTTCGGTGGTGCGGTGCTGGCGGCGGGGCTGCTGCTCGACAATGTGGAGGTTTTGTACGGCCGGACGCCGTTGCCCCCGCCGATCATGGAGGACCGCTCGTTCAACGTTGGTCTCGGCGAGGTCGGTCGGGATGGGTCGTTGGGGACTCGGCGCCGCGACGACGACTTCGTCGACGTCGACGAGGACGCCGCCCGCGAGCAGGACGAGGAGGGCGGTCCGCCGAAATCGTCGTAGCCGTCGTGCACAGTGTTGGGTGCATGTGGGTTTCCCAACCCGGTGACGTTGAATTGAGCGCACGATGATTGAGGTTTTTGGTGCACGGGTCCGGCAGGCCCGGTTGTTGAGGCGGATGACGGCGCGGTCGGTGGTGGCGGCCACAGGCTGGAGTACGTCGCGACAGTCCCAGATTGAGAAGTCGCCGACGGTGCGGCTCAACGACGGCGATGTTGCGCGGATGGCGGGGTTGTTCCGGTTTCCTGCAGCGTTTTTCAGCTCGGAGCCGCAGACACGGATCAGCGCGAACGAGTTGTTGTTTCGGGCGCCGAAGTCGATGACGGTGGGTGAGCAGGAGTTTTTGGCGACGTTCGCGTCGTTGGCTGGCGATTTCCTCGGTGAGCTCGACGGCCGATCGAAGCTGCCTCCGGTGAAGGTTCCGACGGTCAGTCCGGATGAGTTGGCGCACAGTTCGATTCCGGTGGCCGCAGCGCGTCTGCGTGAGGCGATGGGCCTGGAACCCGATGAGCCGCTTGATGATTTGATGTATGAGGCCGAGCGGCTGGGCGCTCCGGTGATTGTCCGGCGCCGGGTCGCCGGTGATTGGGAAAGCGAGTTCGCCGCGACCGGTGGGCGCTCTCGTGATGAGCGGCATTTGGGGTATTCCAGTTGGGTGGGCCGGTTGCGGGACCGCCCATTGTTGGTGCTACGGGATAGCGACTCGTGGGAGCGGACCCGGTTCACGGTCGCCCATGAGCTCGGTCATTTGGTGTTGCACAGTCACGCCTATTGCTCGGTCAGTGCCGCCGATGAGTTGGAGGCCAACCGGTTCGCGACCGAGTTGTTGGCCCCGGCAGGGGTTATCGCCGGTGAGTTGCCGCGGGTGTTGTCGCTGTTGAATCTGCGTCCGCTCAAAGACAAGTGGGGCCTGTCGTTGGGGTCGTTGATCATGCATCTGCGGGATTCGGGGCTGATCGCGCCGGACCGGGCGAAAATGTTGACCACCCAGCTGCATTCACGGATCAACCCGGCCACCGGGCATACGTGGGGTATGACGGAACCGGGGTGGGCTGACCGCGTCCCGGAGCGGCCGCGGCTGCTGCGCAAGTGGGTGGAGCGCTGTTACGGCGGCGCGTCGGTGCGGATGCTGAGCGCCCGGGAATCGATGATCTATCCCGCTGATGTGCTGGATTGGTTTTTGGCCACGCAGCGACCGGCGCCGGCGGCCGAGCATAGGCCGGTCGCGGCCAGTGTCGGCCATGGCCGCACCCCGGCCCCACCCGCTGCCGGTGGCTCCCAGGTGATCCGGTTGGACGATTTCCGCAACGGCAGGCCATCGTGAATATGGTGGGGTGCTACTGACGGTGGCACAGGTGCAGCGGGTGCGTTTTGTGGACCGACCACCCACCTACACGGTGGTCGGCGCCGACAAATTGCCCGTGGCCCCGGCGCGCGAGTACCTGACGTTTCTGCGTAACCAAGGGAGCTCGCCGAACACGTTGCGCGCCTATGCCTATGGGCTGGCGGCGTGGTGGACGGTGCTGGAAGGTACCGGTACGGCGTGGGATGATTTCCCCACCAGTCTGTTCGGCCAGTTCCTGGCCTATCTGCGTACCGGGGATCTGCCCGGGGTGGCCCGTATCGGTGAACCAAAGCAGAGATTGGCCGAGTCGTCGCTGCTGCCGCGCAGCGCGGCGGTGTTGTCGATGTACCGGTATTTCGCCGATGCCCATGACCTGGTGCGCCCCTACCGGCGGTTGTACGCCAGTCATGCTCGGACGTCCCGGCGGGGCCGCTATGCACCGTTTCTGGCCGGAGTCGGCCCGAGACGCGAACACGATGGGCCGATTCACCGGCTGCGCGGGCTGCAGCGCGCTGAAACACCGGTGCTGCTGCCCGTGCAGGTCAACGCGATCTTGGATGCGTGCAGTGTCCAGACAGTCTCGGGTGAATGGTCGGGCGGCGGGGCGGGGCTGCGTGATCGGTTGTTTTTCGCGGTGCTGGCCGAAACCGGCATGCGCATCGGTGAAGCGTTGTCGTTGCGCCACCATGACTTTGATATCGCCGGTGGTGGTACCCCGTCGATACTGGTGGCGGGCCGTGATGATCATCCGCACGGGGTGCGCGCGAAATCGGGCCCGCGCCGGATCTACATCGGCGACGATCTGGTCGCCCTCTACACCGAGTACGTGTGGCAGCTGGTGGCCGCCGGCGCGGATATCGCGGTCGGCGACCTGGCGTCGTGTTTCGTGTTCGTCAACCTGGTGCGCGGCGTGCGCTACGCCCCGCTGCGCCCGGAAACCCTCTACGACAAGGTCGATCTGATCACCGCCCGCCGCGCCGATGTGCTGCCTGAGCAGTGGACGCCGCACTGGCTGCGCCACACCCACGCCACCGCGCTGTTGCTGGCCGGGGTGGACGTGCACGTGGTGATGCGCCGTCTCGGGCACGCCGACGTGCAGACCACGTTGTCGACCTACGGCTGGGTGACCGCCGACGCGCAGATGCGCACGCTGGCCGAATGGAAGAACTATGTCGCCGGGTGGAAGGTGAACCGTGACGGCCAATGACAGTCCTGCACCGGCACACACAGCGCCCACCCATCGTGGCGGCGAGGATCGGTGGACGCAGCAGTGGCAACAGGTACCCGCGCACTGGCGCAACCTGGTCTATCACCTGGATACCGCCCCGGCCAATACGGTCTTCCAGCACAACCCGCGCTACCGGCCCACCCCGGACGGCCACGACTTCACCCCACACGGTGTGCCGCAACGGTTCTGCGACGAGCTCGCGTGGTGGGTGTGGCTGTGCGGACACGAAGAATGTCGCAAGATCGAACCGTCGCTGCTGAAATGGACCAGCGGCGCACTCAGTATCGCCGCCACCGACTACCACCAACGGCACCGGCGTCACCCGGCCAGTATTGCTGATCTGAGCGCCGAGGCCATCGTGCGCCACGGGGTGCGCGAGTTCGAGCGCCGCACCGGTCGGCTGCCCTCGGCTGGGTTTCGGCGCAACGTGGCCAGTTTCATCGAGCACCTGCACCTGTATGTGTCGGTCCGCTGCACCGACCGGTCATGGTGGTCTCATGACATCTGGGATCTAGACGCTGATCCCAGAATCCCGCAGCGTGAGCACGAACCCTGCCACGACCAGGTTGCCCGTCTCGGCGGGATCGAACCGGCCTGGCTGCGTGAAGGGGTGCGGTTCTGGCTGCGCACCTGTTTGACGGCTGAACTGCTGCGCTGGTCGTCGGTGATCGGCCGCACCCGCGGCATCACCCGCCACCTGGGCCCGTTCTTGGCTGAACGTGGGATCGATGATCCGGTGATCAGCACCGACCGGGCGGCGCTGCGGCTGTTGTTCACCGAGTTCACCGAGTACCTCAAATCACCGGCCGCGCGGGCCAAACCGGAGCGTCCGCTGTCGGCTGCGACGATCGCGGTCGTCCAGTCCAAGATCCAGATGTTCTACACGTTCATGGTGGACCATGCCGAGGAAGCCGCCGCGGCGACCGGGGATCCTCGCTGGAGCCGGTTGACCGACACCCATACCCGGTTGTGGGGTGCGGCGTTTCGCAGCCGACGCCGCAGCGGCGGCCGGGAGCTGACCTGGTTTTCGACCGCCGAACTGCAGCGGATGCTGTGCTATCTCGACGTGCTGGCCGCCGACGCGGGCAAACCGGTGGTCATCACCCACCCCGATTCCACCATCTCGGTCGTGTCCGGTCTCGGCGATCCGCAAGCGGCCCGGATCTGGCTGCTGCAAGCGTTGACCGGGCGCCGGGCCTCAGAGATTCTGATGCTCGACTTCGAGCCACTGCAACCGATCCCGGGCCACGACCGCCCCGCCGGAGCCACCGACGATCCCGACGGGTTCGTGGCCAAACTGCGCTACCAGCAGACCAAAGTCGACGGGGTGGTGCCCACCATCCTGGTCGAGCAGGCCGTGGTCAACGTGATCAGCGAACAACAAGACTGGATCCGGGCGCGCTACCCGCATTTGGACCCGAAATACCTGTTCCTGGGGGTGCGCTATCAGCACCAGGGTCAACGACCACGCAGCTATGACTCCTACAGCCGGATCCTCAATCGGCTCGACACCATCCACGGCCTCACCGACACCGCCGGCCATCCGCTGCGGTTCTCCCAGACTCACCGGCTGCGCCACACCCGGGCCACCGAGCTGCTCAACGACGGGGTGCCCATCCATGTGGTGCAGCGCTACCTCGGGCACGCCTCGCCGGCGATGACCCTGCGTTACGCGGCGACCCTGCAAGCGACGGCCGAAGCGGAGTTCCTGCGGCACAAAAAGATCGGCGCTCATGGCACCGACATCGCCATCAGCCCGTCTGACATCTACGACATGACCCAGCTCTCGGCGCGTACCGACCGGGTGCTGCCCAACGGGGTATGTCTGCTGCCGCCGGTGGCCAGCTGCGACAAGGGCAACGCCTGCTTGTCCTGTGGGCATTTCGCCACCGATGCCACCCACCTCGACGAACTGGTCGACCAACGCGCCAAGACCCTCAAGCTGATCGACATCCGCCGCGAGCAGTACCGTGCCCGCACCGGGCGCGAGCTCACCGACGACAACGTGTGGATCCACGAGCGTCGCCGCGAAATCGCCTCGCTGGATGCCATCCTCGACCGGTTCCGCCGCGACGACGTGACCGATGGCAGCGCGACCAGTGTCGCGGGAGCCGGTACCGCCAACCGGGCACCCACCATGCGCACCGCGACCCGGGGAAGCCACGAATCCGTGCTGCGCAAGGCCGACCCGGACACGCCGCGATGAGCCGACCCAAGCCGCCACCGCCCACCCAGAAGGCACTCGATGCGCTGGACCAATACCGCCGGGCCCGCAGCGATGAGAAGCGCCGCGACATCGAGAAGGCGATCGCCCACCTGCGCAAGACCAACGCCACCATCAACTTCTCCACCGTGTCCCGCCGCGCCAAGGTGTCCCGCAAAACCATCTACAAACACGACGACCTGGTGACCGTCATCGAGCAATACCGCGGCCGGCATACCGACCGACAACCGGCATCGACTGGCCGCGAAACCAGCATCCACGCCGCGCTGCGCCACAAACTCGCCGCCAAAGACAAAGAGATCGCCGCACTCAAAGCCACCGTCGCAGAACAACAATCAACCATCGAGCTGCTCTACGGCCAACTCGACACCCTGCACGAACAGACCCCCTGAGCCCGGTACGCCCCCCGAGGTGTGCTGCGGTCACGGCCTGGCCCGCCGTGACGGAGGCCTTCCCGGCCTCCTGGCCAACTCGTGAGTGCCCGCCCGTGCCCGTCGGCCCGATTGCCAGGTCATCGACAAGATTTGGCCCGGCGGGCTGTGGTGGGAGATCTTTCCAGGGCGTGTCGGTGTCTGCCGATCGGTTGGTCGCTGAACCGGCGGCGGACCGGCGTTAGTCGGCGGTGACCGGCACACCGTTGTCGCCGGGCGGTGTGGGTGCGGTGGGGGTGGTTTTGCGCTGATGAGCGGTGAGGAAGTCGTCGACGATGCGGGTGGTGTCGTCGGGGGTCATGGTGTGCAGTCCGGTCATCCGGGCGAAGGCGAGCGGCCCGATGAGTTGACACAACGCGAGGTTCACGTCGAAGTCGTCGAGTTCGGCGCGGGCTTCTGCGCTTTGCAGGATGGCGTCGAAGGGTTGTCGGTATTGGTCGACGACGCGTGCGCGCAGCGTGCCGGCCGCGTGTTCACCGCCGGTGTGGTCGGTGGTTGCGGTCGGCCCGAGGGACAGCCAGGCCAGCATGGTGACGTGTAGCGGGGCGTCGGCGAACAGCGCCGCCTGACGGGTGAGCAGTTCGATGAGGCGTTCGCGCACCGTCCCGCCGGCCGGTGCCGGCGGGGTGACTTGGGGTAGCAGCCGTTCGAAGGTGGCCGCCAACAAGTGCGACGAACTGCCGAAGTGGCGGTAGAGGGTGGTTCGGGCCACCTTGGAGGCTTTGGTGACCGCCTCGACGGTGACGGCCTCGACACCACCGGTGCTGAGCAGCGCGGCCGCGGCGTCCAATAAGCGATTGCGGGACCGGGTGCGGCGGGGGTCGATATCGTCGTCGTCTTCGTCGTGGACTCGATCCGGCTGGCTGCTGCTCACACTCACTCTCCTCGCCGCTTCCCCCCTTTTATGGCCAACGGTTCCCGCCCGCCCGACACTTATGGTACCAACAGTAGCGTAGCGAAACTGGTCGTACTGGAGGTATCGGGTGTCCGAACACGTGCCGTGTCGGGATGAGGTACCCGACGGTGACCGTGGGGTGGGGTCACCCGCGGAACGGTTGCCCGCCCACACCCCGCACTGTATGGGCTGCGGCCCGGACAACCCCCACGGCCTGCAGCTGGTGGTGTACCGCTGCGGCGAGCAGGTGTATGCCGATGCGACCTTCGACGAACGCCACATCGGGGCGCCGGGATTGGCGCACGGCGGCGCGGTGGCGGCCGCCTGCGATGACGTGCTGGGCTTCACGTTGTGGATCGCCGGCACCCCGGCGGTGACGCGCAGTCTGACCGTCGAGTATCTGCTGCCGGTGCCACTGCACCAACCGCACCGGATCACCGCGCACATCACCGAGCGCAACGGCCGCGCCCTGCATGTCCGCGCGACAGGCACCGGCACCGACGGCGTCACCCGGTTCACCGCGAGCGCGGTGTTCGTCGTGGTGAGCACCGAGCACTTCGCCGCCCACGGTGATCTGGCGGCCTTCGATGGCCTGCTGGAACGGTTCACCCGCACCAACCGGGCCCACGCCGATCCGCACGACCCGGCACCGTGACCGCGACCGACACCGGCGCCCAACCCAAAAGCCAACAATCCCCGTCGGAGTCGCCGCCGGTGGCACCACACCCGACCGCGCCGCCACACCCGACCGCGTCGCCGCGTCCGCGCACGCCGACGCGTCACCGAGAGGCGATTCTGGATGCGGCGCTGGCGGTGGCCGCCGCGGGCGGGTATGAGGCGGTGCGGATGCGCACGGTAGCCGAGCGGGCCGGTATCGCGGTCGGCACGCTCTACCGCTACTTCCCGTCCAAGACCCACCTGCTGGTCTCGGCGCTGGCCCGAGAATTCGGGCGGCTGCAGGCCGCCCAGGACTGGGCCGCCACCGGCACGACACCTCAGCAGCGCCTGGATCGGCTGACCGGGTATCTGCACGACCGCTGGCAGCGCGACATCCCTCTCACCGAGGCCATGACACGGGCATTCGTCGCTGCCGACAGCACCGCGGCCGCCGCCCTCGACGAGGCCTCCGCGGTCATCGAGCGCCTGCTCGCCCACACCCTGGGCGGCGACACGCCCGGGCCGCTCGATCAGCCGGTCGCCGAGCTCCTCGCCGACATCTGGCTGGCGAACCTGACCGCCTTCATCGGCCGGCGGGCCTCGGCGGCCCAGACCCGTGACCGCATCGATCGGGCCAGCCGGCGCATCGTGGATCGCCTGGCCTCCCTCACCCCCAACAGTTAACGATACTAATAGTATCGCAGCGATACTTACCGTACCCTTCAGATGCGACCCAAAGACGTGTCGAAGGAGGCGCCATGTTCACCCAATGGATCGAAGACTGCGTCGTGCAACGCGTGTCGCTGCGCGACGGGTTGGTGTTGGACCTCGATGGCTACAGCGAGCTGGTGATTTCGCGTCCCCTGCGGCTGACGCTGCCGCCCGTCGGGGACTTTCCGGCCGAACAAGTGCTCATCGACCCCAACCGGGTCGCGGTGCACGAACGCCCGCTGCTCGACCTGGCCGGCGCGGTGTGCACGCACGCCCGATACGGCGATGACGGCGCGTTGCACCTGGGGTTTTCCCGCGGGCACCGCATCGATGTCGAGGCCGACGCGCACGCCACCGCCTGGGAGCTCTACGGCAAACGCCACGGATACATGGCCTGCCTGCCGCGTGGCCGGGTCCGGGTGGTCCGCCACGACATCCCCGACGCCGACGACACCGACGCCGGCGTCGGCGCAGGTCACTAGCGGCCCCCATACGCGCCGCGCGGCCCCGGCGGACGCGCAGCGCGAACCACGGTGGTACTGCTAGTAGCGTAGCGATACTGATAGTTCCTTTTCTTGGGTGGAGGGTGTAGTGACCGACAGCGATCCGGATGGTTCGGGCACCGCGATGAATGCTCGGCGGCGATACCGCCGTGCGGCCGAACCGGCGGATTCCAGCGAGTACAGCGCGCGGCTGGCGGCGCTGGCGAGGTTCACGGTGAGGCACAAGACGCTGGTGATCGGAGCCTGGCTCGGCGTCGCGGTGATGCTGGCACTGCTGTTTCCCCAATTGGAAACCGTGGTGCGCCAGCAATCGGCGGAGCTGCTCCCCCATGATGTGCCGTCGTTTCAGACAGTGGACCGGATGAGCGCGGCGTTCGGCGAACAAGGTTCCAAGACCATGGTGTTCGTCGCGATGGAAGACCCCGCCGGGCTGACCCCCGCGACGCGGGAGCGCTACGAGGACCTGGTGGCGCGGCTACGCGGCGACACCGCCCACGTCTTGCTGGTTCAGGACCTGCTGGCCGACCCGATCACCGCGACGCAGGCGGTCAGCACCGACCGCAAGGCCTGGTTTCTGCCGGTCGGGGTGGCCGGCACCCTGGGCGATCCCGCCGCCGCCGAATCCGTGCAAGCGGTGCGCGACATCGCCGCCGACGTGTTCGCCGGCACGTCAACCACCGCGTACGTCACCGGCCCGCCCGCCACGTTCAGCGACCAGATCGCGGCCGCCGAACACGACCTGGTGCTGATTTCGATCGCCACCGCCGGCCTGATCGCGGTGATCCTGCTCATCGTGTACCGCTCGGTGTTCACCGCGCTGCTGCCACTGCTGGTGATCGCGGTGAGCCTGGTCGTCGGGCGCGGTGTGCTCTCGGCCCTGGGCCAGCTGGGAATGCCGGTCTCGCAATTCACCGTGGCGTTCATGACCGCGATCCTGCTGGGAGCCGGCACCGACTACACGGTGTTTCTGATCAGCCGCTACCACGAACAGCGCCGCGCACAGGTGCCGCCCGAACAGGCCATCGTGCACGCCACCGCCAGCATCGGCCGGGTCATCCTGGCCTCGGCGGCCACCGTCGCCTTCGCATTCCTGGCCATGGTGTTCGCTCAACTGAGCGTGTTCGCCGCCCTCGGCCCGGCCTGCGCGGTGGCCGTCATGTTCGGATTCCTGGCCACCGTGACGCTGCTGCCACCGGTGCTGGCGCTGGCCGCCCGACGCGGCATCGGCGACCCCAAACCCGACCGCACCCGCCGCTACTGGAACCGCGTCGCGGTCGCGGTGGTCCGCCGACCCGTGCCCCTGCTGATCGCCAGCCTGGTCATCCTGCTGACCCTGGCCGCGGCCACAACAACGATGAAGATCAGCTACGACGACCGCAAAGGCCAGCCCGCCACCACCGCCAGCAACCAGGGCTACCAACTACTCGACCGCCACTTCCCCAAAGACATCGTCATCACCGAATTCCTCGTCGTGGAAAACCCCACCGACATGCGCACCGCAAAAGGGCTCGCCGACCTCGACGAAATGGCCTCCCGCGTCTCCCAGATCCCCGGCGTCACCACAGTGTCCGGCGTCACCCGCCCCACCGGAGCCCGCCTCGAACAAGCCCAACTCTCCTGGCAGAACGGCCAGATCGGCGACAAGATGGCCGGCGCCGTCGCCGACGGCAACGCCAGAAAAGACGACCTCGCCAAGCTCACCGCCGGCGCCGACCAACTCGCCGGCGGCCTGGCCCAACTCGACACCACCCTGCGCACCGCCCTGACCCCCCTCACCGCGACACTCACCCAAGCCCAGTCCGCCGGCACCCAGATTCAACAGTTCCGGCCCCTGCTGCAACAACTTTCGGCCACCGCCCCCGGCGTCGACCGCGCCATCCAATCCGGTCCCGGGCTGCGCCCCCTGGCCGAACAAGCCCAACACGCCATCGCCGTCCTCGACCCCCTCACCGGCGCCCTCAACACCTCCCCGTGGTGTGCCACCACACCCCAATGCGCCCAGATCCGCGACCAAGTCCAGACACTGGTGAGCTTGCGCGACAGCGGATTGTTCACCCAGATCGCCGAACTCGGCGATCGCTACAACCCCGACACCAACGCCACCGTCGCCGGCACCCTGGCCACCGTCCACACCGCGGTCACCTCCCTCGACAAAGCCTTCGCAACCCTCGGAGACCCCGCCGACCTGGCCGGCAACATCCGACGCCTCCAAGACGGCATCAGCCAACTCGCCTCAGGCGCCCAAGCACTGGCCACCGGCGTCCACGCACTGGCCGACAGCAACATCGAAATGCTGTCCGGGATGAGCCAGATCGCCACCCAACTCCAAAACGCCGCCCGCGCCACCGCCAACTCGGACTCCTCCAGCGGCTTCTACCTGCCCGCCAACACCTTCCAAAACCGCCAATTCACCGATATGGCAAAACAATTCCTCTCCCCAGACGGAAAAACCGCACGCTTTGCCATCGAAACCAGCCACGACCCCTACAGCGCCGAAGCAACCCGCCTCGCACACGAAATCACCGACGTCGCCAACGCCGCACGCCCCAACACCTCACTGCACCAAGCCACCGTCTCCGTTGCCGGGTTCCCCGCCGTCAACTCCGACATCCAACGACTGCTGCGAGCCGACTTCACCCAACTCGCCCTCGCCACACTGCTCATCGTCGGACTCATCCTCGTCCTACTACTGCGCGCCCTGCTCGCCCCGCTCTACCTGCTCGGCACCGTCGTGCTCAACTACCTGGCCTCACTGGGCATCGGCGTCCTCATCTTCCAATGGGGACTCGGACACGAAATCGCCTGGCCAGTACCACTACTCGCGTTCATCATCCTGGTCGCAGTCGGCGCCGACTACAACATGCTGCTCGTCTCACGACTACGCGAAGAATCAGGACACAACATCCGCGTCGGCGTACTGCGCACCGTCGCCAACACCGGCTCCGTCATCACCTCAGCCGGCCTCATCTTCGCCGCCAGCATGTTCGGCCTCATGGTCGGCTCAGTGGCCATCATGATCCAAGCCGGCCTCATCATCGGCTGCGGACTCCTACTCGACACCTTCCTCGTGCGCACCCTCACTGTCCCCGCCATCGCCACACTCCTACGCGAAGCCAGCTGGTGGCCCCAACGAGCCACCCACCGCCCAACAACCACCAGCCACTCCACACCACCACAACTAGCCACCCGCCATTAAGAACCAACACCCGCACCCACCCCCAACAAGTCACCGCACCCGTCACCGACGGCAGCCCGCCATGATGGCGGCGACGAAGCGACGGGCTCCCGAACCATCGCGCCAGCCAGACCGCACCAACCAACCCCTAACCGGAAACACCGGCAGCCCAGCCTGTTACCCATCACGCCAAGCCAGGCCAACTCGCCTCAGCGGGAACAACAGTGAACATCAGAATCTGACCCCAGATAACTGCTCGAACCCGGCACCCATCTTGTGCACGCTCACCACGCACACATCCGCGCCGGCGTTCATCGCCCAGGTCGGCAGATCCTCATGGAAGGGCAGGTGCGCGCCCCACGCCTCGTCGACGATGAGGGGCTTGCCCCGGCGATGGCAGATCTCGGCGATACCTTCGATGTCGGCGCACGTGCCGTACGGGCTGGGGCTGACGATCAGCGCGGCCGCGGCATCCGGGTGCCGCTGCCAGGCCTCCTCGACTTGCCGTGGTGACGGCGGATGCGAGAGATGACGTTCGGCGTCCCACTGCGGGGTGATCCAGCGCGGCGTCAGTCCCGAGAAGATGAGCCCGGCCACCACCGATTTGTGGCTGTCCCGGCTGAGCAGCAGGCTGCCGTCGCACCCGGCGACGGCCATCATCGCGGCCTTCACCGACAACGAGCTGCCGCAGGTCGAGAACCAGGCCACCTTCGCGCCGACGGCCTCGGCCATCAGATCCTCGGCCCGCTTGAGGTAGCCATTGCTCATCCGCCGGTCGTCCAGACCGCCACTGGCCAGTACATCGCTCAAGAACGGCTCGCGGCCCAGGACCTGCAGAACCCGTCGATCGACGCCGCGGCCCTGGCGATGCCCCGGGGGTGAGAAGCCGTACCGGTTGGAATTGTGGTACTCGTTCAGCGCGTCAAGCAGCGGTGCCGCGTCCTGATTGCCCGTCATGGCGAAGGGGTACCCACATCAACCCAACCCCCACACACGCGGCTGTCATCACGGCGAACGCCGCCGGGAACGAGGCCGCGGTTGCCACCGCGCCGACGGCCAGCGATCCCAGACCGGTACCCGCGTCGAACCCGACGTTCCAGGCCACACTGACCGCGCCGCGGGCATGTTCGCCCACGGCGGCGAAGGCCTGCACCAGGGTCAGGCTCTGCAGGCCCCCGAATGCCACACCCACCAACACCGAGCCGACGATGACGACAACGGCCCGTTGACCGGCCAGTCCGACGGCGATCGCCGCCAAACCCGCCGCGCCCACACCCAGCATCGGGGCAATGAACCGCGCCGCGCCGTACCGGTCAGCGACGCCGCCGATCCACCACCTGCTCACCGCGGCGGTCCCGGTGAGACCGAGCAACGCGCCGAATGCCATCTCGGCACTGCCGAACTGAGGTGCGAACGTGGTGACGGCCCCTCCGGCGGCGGTGATCACGACGAGCGCGGCGATCGGGTTGATCAACCCCCGGGACACCGGAAGGTGATCACCCGCCGGCGCCGGTGGCCGAGGCACCGGATGCGTGCGAACCAAGGCCAGCGGCACCGCTACCAGCGGAGCACCCGCGAGCAGGAACACCAGCTCGAAGCCGACCTGTTCGGCCAGCCACGGGGCCAGCGGGACGAGCACGAATTGTGGTGCGGCGATGGAAAGCCCGTACGCGCCGATGGCCGCTCCCCGACGCTCGGCGGGAACCAGGCCGGCGATCCCGTCCACGCCGCACACGGTGAGGAGCCCGAAGCCGAAACCGCGCAAGCCCGCGAGCAGCAGGACCGACCACAAGCTGTGGGCGAACATGTGCACGACGGCCGGCGCGCCCAACAGCACCAGGCCGACAGCCAGCGTGATGGGCCAGCCGGCCCGCCGCAACAATCGCCCGACCAACAGTTGCGCGATCACCGTGCAGCCCATCAGCACGGTGTTGACCAGGCCGGCGCCGAGGTGGTCCGCACCGATGTGGGCCGCCCACAGCGGCGCCGCCGGAAGTAGCAGCGCGAACCCGGTGAAACCCAGCGTGACCGCGCCCAGCAAGGCCGGCATACCTGGCGTACGCCAGACGCTCACCGCTCGAACACCACTGCCCCGCCGATCACGGTGGCCGCGACGAGTTCGGCTTCGAGCGTGCCGATCACCTGCGACGGGGAGCCGGCCAGCAGGCACAGGTCCCCTGGTTCACCGGGTGCGATACGACGTGGCCGGCTCGGGTTCTGAGCACCGCCCAGGAACAGGGCCAGAGCGCGCCGCCCCGATATCCGCTCGGCCGGGTTGAGCACCACACCACCCGGGGTGCGCCGGTGCACTGCCGCGCGCATCGCGGCCCACGGGTCGGCGGCGCCGAACGGCGCATCGGTGGACAGTGCCACTGGCACGCCCGCCGAGAGCAGGGTGGCCAGCCGCCAGAGCTGATCCTGTTCGGCGGCAGGCACATCCGTGCGGTACTGGTCTCCCCGCTCGGCCACGAAGTTGGGTTGCGTCACGACGGTGATCCCGAGCGCGACGAGGTCGGAGATGCAGTCCTGCGGCACCATCGCAGCGTGCTCGATGCGGTCGCCGGGATGGCCGCCCGCAGCCTGCAGCGCGGCGATGGTGACGATGAGTTGGGCCGCGGTCACACAATGCACGGCGACCGGCTCACCGGATCGATGCCGCTCGGCGATCCAGGCCGTCAGCTCATCGAGGTCGAGCCCGTCGTCGTGCAGGATGCGTTTGCCGGGCGCCAGATAGTGCATGCGCTGCCGCATGTTCGTCGGGCGGTCGGCCGGCGTCAGGTCAGGCGTGGCATCCGTGACGCCCGTGACACCGTAGGCCGCCAGGCGGGCGCTGAACTCCGTGACCGATGCGGGCCGGCGCTCCAAGGTCTGCGACCACGTCGGGTCCGCACTGCGCAGCCGCCCGTCCGGGTGGTCGGCCAGGCCCAGCGCCGCCAGACCCGGCGAGTTCAGCGTCCACAGCACGCCACTGCGGTGTTGCACGCGCACCGGAATGTCCGGGCCCAACCGGTCCAGCGCGTAGCGATCCAGTGAGCCGGCCACCGCCTCGTGATAGCCGACAGCCCGGATCCAGCCGTCACCGCCCACCACCGCCGAGGTCAATGCCCGGCGCAGTGCAGCTTCGTCGGCCACCTCGGCGGGGCCCACGCGGAGAGAATCCTGTTCGGCGGCAGCCGAATGCACATGCAGATGGTGGTCATGCAATCCGGGGATCACCGTACGCGCCCCGGCGTCGAGCACCTGTTCGCCGGGTTCAGGCCGCAGTGATGCCGCGACCTCGGTGATGATGTCTGCGACCCGGATGTCGACCACCGACCCGTCGAGCAGCGTCGCGCGGTGAATCAGCATGAGGCATCGGCCCGTTCCGCCACGATCCGGCGTACCGCATCGTTGTCGGCGCCGAGGTCTCGTCCGGGCAGGCCGGCGGCGGGTGGCACCGGGATGACGTCGGAATCTTCGTCGTCGAATGACCGGTACCCGGCTGCCACGGCCGCCATCGAGAATTCGATCAGTTCGCCACCGCCGCGGTTGCGCGATGCCGCCACGGCAACCGCGGCATGCAGACCGGTGAGCGGGTCGGCGATCGCGTCACCGCGGAATACCGGTGCGCCCGCGCGGTATCCGACCAGGCCGCCCGACACCGCGGCGTCGTCGCCGAACGCCACCCAGTCGGCCTTCTTTCCCGCGGTGCCGTGGCCGGTGATCCGCAGCCAGATCCGCCCCGCTCGGCCCGCAGCGGTGCTGGGCCCCAGTCCGCGTCGGCTCAACGCGGCCGGCCGTGACGCCTCGATGACCACGTCGGCCACCCGCACCAAGGCGGCCAGCTCCGTGGGATCGTCGAAATCGACGGCATACGACAGCTTTCCACCGTTCATCCAGTCGTAGAACTCGGGCGCCCCGGAGCGGGTGCCGTCCGGACGGCTCCGGCTCTCCACCTTCACCACGGTGGCCCCGGCCCGAGCGAGCAATTGCCCACACAACGGACCGGCCCACATCGACGACAAGTCGGCCACCAAGATTCCCGTCAGCGAACCCGCCCCCGGCGGACCGATCGTGCTGGTCACCGGTGGCGCCGCTGCCGTTTCCGCCAACACGGCTACCGGCAACCCGAGCAGGCGGGCACGCGCGGCGACCTCGGCGGCGGCGCGCATGCCCGCCCAGTCCCGGATTGCCGGCCAGGGATCGTCGTCGATGGAATCCCGCTGCAGCAGAGCGGGTATCGACGCCACATCGTCCGGCCGCGACAGCGTCAGCGCCACCCATCCGTCGCAGGTGGGGAACAGGCGCGTCGCCCCGCCGGCCGACAGCTGACCCTGGGGGGCGATGTCCAGCAGAGCGGCACGGCCGGTGAGCAACTCGGTCGCATCGACCGATACCCCGGTGAACTGCGCGAAATCGTCGGCGACCGTCTGAGCCTGCCTGCGCAGACCCTGCGGAATCGCCAACGGTGCCATCAGAACTGCAGCGCGCTGAACCGCCAGTCCAGCACCTGACGGTCATCACCGCCGTCGGGACCACCGGCCGCGTATACGAGCGAGCGCAATTGCAGGACACCGGCGTCGGAAGATTCCACGTGCAGCTCACTGAACAGTGTGTCGCCCTCGTGCACCGGCCCGGTGTGATCGCACGATTCCCAGGCCAGCACGGTGACCAGGTTGGGGAGCAGTCGCGTGGCCTGGGCCAGGGCCAGCCCGATCGTGTGCCCGCCGTACACCAAGCGCCGGCCGCCGGCACGCCAATCATGATGGGTGGCAGCGATGTTCAGGGACAACCGGGCCAGTTCAGGAGCGCTGCTGACCACGTCGGCCGTACTGTGCAGCACCGTGCCGGCCAGTGCGGGGTCGAAATGCGGCCCGGGGACCCGGGTCCGGAAGGCATCCGCATCCCAGCCGGCTGTGGGGTTCGGCGCTGTCGCGTCGGCCCCGATGGTCGACAGATCGTCGGCGTGCCCGGTCTCGACATCATCGCCGGACAGCGGCAGCATCGCGCAGCGGTAGAAGTCGAGCACCTTGCGGTCCAACTGGTCCACCGTGGTCATCCGCAGCGCGGCCAGACCGGTGGCCGCCCGTCCCGGTTTCGTCGAATTCTGCTTGAGCCCAACCACTTCGGTACGGGTATACAAGGTGTCCCCGATCACCGGAAAACGGTGAAAGGCCAGGCCCCGGTAGAACAGGTTGGCCTTGACCCGTTGCGTCACCAGGGTGCTCTGCCCGATCGCCACGTCGCACACCAGCGCGGGGTGCGCCAGCGGACCGGGCTCCCCGGTCACCGCGGCGGCCAGGTCGGCATCGAGCGCCAGCCGCAGCCGGTCACCGAGGATCGCCTGGTGGGTCGCGGCCGCCCCGGAGGTCAAGGTCATCGACGGCGCGGTGTCGAAAACCTGGCCGACCTGCAGGTCATCGAAGAACGGACCACCCTGTTTCACATCTCGCACTATGCCAGTCACGCCCTCACCGCACAGTCACCGGTACCGGCCGCACCTCGTCCACCAGGCCCCAGGCCAGCGCGGTGGCCGCGTCGATGGTGCGCCCAGACAGCACGAGGTAGGCGGTGCGCCACCGGCCGATACGGCGGGTGATGCTCACGGTGCCGCCCGCCCCGGGAATCAGCCCGAGGGCCAGCTCCGGCAGGCCGATGGTGGCGTCCGGATCGCAGCTGACCCAACCGCAGAACGCCGCCATCTCCAGTCCGCTGCCCAGGACCTGGCCGTGCACCTCGGCACGGCAGCCTCGCCCCAGCCTCGCCGTCACTTCGTCGAGCACCAGCGCGGGACTGTGCCGGGTGCGGGCCACATGGGCGCTGGCCGGGTCGGCGAACGAGCCGAACTCCGCCAGATCGCCTCCGCTGCAGAAAGATCGGCCGTTGCCGCCGAGCACCACCTCGTCGACCGAGGGGTCCAGTCGCGCCACGTCGAGCGCTTCGAGCAGCGCACCGCGGGTGTCGGTGGAGAACGCGTTGTGCCGCTGCGGCCGGTTGAACCGGACATGCAGGGTGTTCCCGTCACGATGCGCCTGCACCGGCTCGGGCAGCAGCGGCGCGGTGGCCGGCCCACGTTCGGCCAGCCAGCGGGCGAACTCCCCGCCCGACTGCAACGTCGAATACGCCAGAGATTCGGTGATCAACCCCGCCCGGGTCGATCCGGCCGGATCCAGCGACCGCAGCACGTCGTCACAGACCGCCGCGGCCTGCGGCCAGCGCTGGCACCGCTCGGTGAGTTGCCCCAGTGCCTGCTCGACAGACTCCACGTTGACCATGCGCCGGTCCGCGTCGGGGCGCTCGGTCAGCGTGAACGTCGCGGCATCGGTCGGGGTGTCGACCCCGACCCGGATGCCCGCGGGCAACTCCACGACGGTCACGAGTACTTGTTTATCAGCTCCTGTTTGTACAGCTTGCCGGTGTCGGTGCGGGGCAGCTCCACCTCGAACGAGATACTGCGCGGGCACTTGTAGTGCGTCAGCCGCTCGCGCAGCCACGACAGCAGCTCGTCGGCGAACTCCGGTGTCGCATCGGCCGGGTCCACGGTCTGCACCACGCCCTTGACACTCTGGCCCATCTCGTCGTCGGGGATGCCGAACACCGCGGCGTCCATCACCTTCGGGTGAACGACGAGCATGTTCTCGGCTTCCTGCGGGTAGATGTTCACCCCGCCCGAGATGATCATGTGGTGGCGCCGGTCGGTGAGGTAGAGGTAGCCCTCCTCGTCGACATATCCGATGTCCCCCACCGTCTTCCAGCCGTGTGAGTCACGTGAGGAGGCAGTCTTCGCCGCGTCGTTGAGGTATTCGAAGTCCTGTCCGCCCTCGAAGAAGATCTCCCCGGCCTGGCCCGGCGGCAGTTCGTTGCCGTCCTCGTCGAGGATGTGCACGAGGCCGTTCATCGGCTTACCGACCGAACCCGGGTGCGTCAGCCAGTCCTCGGCGAAGATCACGGTCGCGCCGATGGCTTCCGAGGAGGCGTAGTACTCGTCGACGATGGGCCCCCACCAGTCGATCATCTGCTTCTTGATCTCGACCGGGCATGGCGCGGCGGCATGCATGACACGACGCAGGCTGGACAGATCGTACGAATTCCGCACGCTTTCCGGGAGTTTCAGCATGCGGGTGAACATCACCGGCACGAATTGACCCTGGGTGACCTTGTGCTTCTGGATCGCCTCCAGGCACCCTTCGGCATCGAAACGCTCCAGCACCACCGTGGTGATGCCGGCGGCATGAGTCTGCATCGACCACACCGAGGGGGCGGTGTGGTAGAGCGGCGCGGGGCTCAGGTACACCGAATCGGGCTGCATCCAGAAGCCCACCAACGCTGCCATCATGCCGGGGGTCTCCGACGGCGGCACGTGTGGCAGCTCGCGTTTGATGCCCTTCGGCCGGCCTGTCGTACCGGACGAGTACTGCAGCAGGTCGCCGTCCATCTCGTCGTCGATCGGAGTCTCGGGCAGGTCTGCGACGGCCTCCGGGTAGCGCTGCCAGCCGTCGAGCTCGCCGTCTGCGATCAGCAGAATGCCGGGCAGGCCGTCGGGCAGCTCCTTTTCGAGACCGCTCAGCACGTCCTTGAGGACGGCCGAGCCGACGATGGCCTTGGCCCCGCTGTTGTCGATGATGTAGGCCGCCTCGGCCGCGGTCAGGTGGGTGTTGATCGGCACGTAGTACAGCCCGCTGCGCCGTGCCGCCCACATGACCGCATGGATGTGTTCGTTGTTCTCCAAGAGGATCGCGACCACATCGCCTTCTTGCAGCCCGTGCTGCCGGAAATAATGCGCCAGCCGATTCGCCCGGGCCTCGAGCTCGCCGAACGTCACGACGGTTCCCGACGGGTGGAGGATGATGGCCGGCTTTTCGGGGTTGGCCTCGGCATGCTCGCGGATCTGCATGATGGCACTGTAACCGGCGCCACTTGACAGGCGTCAAGTGGCGCCGTCAGTCAGCGTCCTCACGCCGTAGCAGCAGCATCAGACCGGTCTTCGCGTCGTCGAGGGGCTGCAAGGACCGGGCGCTGCGGCACTGGATGATGGCCCCTTCCAGTGAGCTGACGATGAAGCTGCCGAGCGAGGCCGCGGTGGCGGCGTCAACTCCCTTGGACTTGATCGACTCACCGATCACCCTGGCCCAGTCAGCAAATACCTTGGCCGAGGCCTCACGGATTGCCAGCGCATCCGGTGCGGCCTGGGCGGCGGCCATGATGGGACAGCCCGCCGCGAATGAGCTGTCCGTCAGGTTCCGTTTCCAGCCGTCGATGAACGCGTCGATCACCGTCTCGGCGGGTAGCGCCTGCGTCAACTGCTCGATCTTGGCGGTGATGATCCGCCCGGCTTCCAGCGTGGCCTGCTCCATCAGCTCGGCTTTGCCGGCAGGAAAGTGCTGGTAAATCGATCCGCGCGCGGTATTGCTGCGTTCCAGCAGGTCACTGAGCCCGGTGGCGTGCACGCCGTACTCGCGCATCAGCTCGATGGCGCTCTGGATCAGACGCTCCCGCGGGCCGGCCACTGTCGCCACCCTCTCAATCACCGAAATAGACCAGTCGGTACATCCTAGTCGACCATCTATAGACCGATTGGTCTACGATGCCGGAATGCACAATCTGGCGATCTTCGGCAAACTCTCCAGAGTCTGCGCGAGATATGCGTGGTTGGTACTGGCGGCGTGGCTGGCCGCCGCCGGCGTGCTCAACCTGGCCATCCCCCAGCTCGAACGCACGGTGGCCGAGCACTCCGCCCCGTTCACCCCGGAAAGCCCGACCACCGAGACCCTGCGGCAGATGTCCCGGGACTTCGGCGTCCCCGATACCACCGCCGTCGGCAGCATCGTGGTGTCCAGCGACCGCGTCCTCGACGCGGCGGATACGGCGTTCTACCGCGAGCTGGTCGCCCGGTTGGTGGCCGACAAGGACGACGTCGCCTACGTCCTCGACACCTACGGCACTGACGGCCTGGAGGGCACCGGACTGAGCCCCGACGGGAAAGCCATCCACCTGATCGTCGCCACCACCGGCGACGTCGGCTCCACCCGCGCCCACCGGTCCACCGAGAACGTCCGCGCCGAGGTCGCCGCCCTGCCCCGGCCCGCCGGCCTCGACGTGCATTTCACCGGAGCCGCCCCGACCCTGTCGGATCTGTTCTCCGCCATCGACATCTCGCTGGCCATCATCACGGTGGTCTCGGTCGTGCTGATCACGCTGCTTCTGCTCGCCGTCTACCGGTCGCTGATCACGTCGATGATTCCGCTTCTCACCGTTGGCATCTCATTGGCCGTGGCACGGCCGGTGATCTCCTGGCTGGGCGGCAACGACCTCCTGACGGTCTCGAACTTCACCATCGCGCTGGTGACCGCGATGGTGCTGGGCGCGGGCACCGACTACGGCATCTTCCTGCTGGCCAACTACCACGAGGGCAGGCGGCGCGGAATGCCCGTCGACGACGCGGTGGCCCGGTCGGGCGCGCACACCGCCGGCATCGTCATCGCCTCCGCGCTGACCATCGCGGGCGCCGGAATGGCCATGGTGTTCACCAAGATCGGGATGTTCCGCACCGCAGGACCACCGATCGCGCTCTCGATCGCGATCACCGTGGCCGTCAGCCTGACGCTGACGCCGGCCATCATGGCCCTGTGGGGCCGACGCGGATACGCCGAGCCCCGGCCACTCGACGAACGGCGCTGGCGCAGGCGCGGTGCGGCGATCATCCGCCGGGCGCCGGCGCTGGTCGCAGCATCGCTGGCCTTCCTCATCGCCATGAGTTCGGTGCTGTTCACCTTCGAACCGAACATCGACGAGAACGCCATGCAGTTGCGTGCCACCGACAGCAAGCGCGGCTATGAGGCCGTCTACCGCCACTGGGGAGTCAACGAGGCGGCACCCGAGTTCATCACGATCCGGGCCGACCACGACATGCGCAACACCAATGACCTGGCGGCGCTGGACCTGATCGCCATGTCGATCGGCAACCTGCCCGAGGTCGCCTACGTCCGCTCCATCACCCGGCCGGAGGGAAAACCCTTGCCGGAAACGGCCATCGGCTCGCAGACCGCGCAAGTCAGCGCGGGACTCCAAGACGCACACGATCGTGTCGAGCAGGCCATCCCGCAACTCAAGCGGCTGGCCAGCGGGGTAACGCAGTTGCACGACGGCTCAGCGAACGCGTCCGCGCGGCTGCCCGAACTCACCGACGGCGCGCGCTCGCTGGTCGACCTGGCACGCAACCTTCTCGGCGCCCTGGAATCGGCCGATCGGGTGGTGGGCAAGCTCTCCGGCGGATCCCTGGATGTGGTGACCGCGGTGCGCAGCATCTCCAACGCCACCGACTCGCTCGACCAGGTGGTCAACGAAATCGATTCCGCACAAAAGCGATTGGCTGCCCCGACGGCGGCATTGCACGCGGTGTTCGATCCGCTCACCGGCCCCGAGCCCTCGACGGCCTGCGCCGCGGACAGCTCCTGCATGCGCGCCAGGCAGGCGTTCGCCGACCTCGATGCGGCCACCGGCGGGCGCGCACTACTGGCGGTCAACGGATTGACGCTCGCAGCTCCGCTGGTTCCCGAAGGCCCCGTCACCACCGCGCTCGACACCCTGCCCGACCTCCGTGCGGGTATCAAGAAACTGCGGGCCACGCTCGATCAACTCGGCACCCGCACCCCTGAGCAGACCCGACAGGAACTGAACCGGCTGCTGGCCGGAATCACCGAACTGACAACGGGTCTGGACCGGCTCACCGCGGGCCTGGGGCAGGTGAAGACCGGCACCGACACCATGGTCACGCTGACCACCGAGCTCAGCGCGGGCCTCGACCGCGCCTCGGATTTCCTGCACCGGATGTCGGCCGACACCAGCAGCGGCGCCGGGCGGGGTTTCTACCTCCCAGAGGAGGGCCGCACTGACCGTCGCTTCACCGCCGGTGAACAGCTGCTGATCTCACCGGACGGGCGCAGCGCCCGGATGATGGTGGTCTGGTCGGTGAACCCCTACGGCGCCGAGGCGATGGGCGCGGTACCCGCCGTCATCGCCGCGGCCAACAACGCCGCGACGGGCACTGTGCTGGAGCACGCGCAGATCGAATCGACCGGCCTGGCCTCGTTGTCGCAACGCCACGTCGACCAAACCTGGAGGGACTTCGCGCTTTTCGGCGCCGTGGCCGTGGTGGCGGTGCTGTTGGTGCTGATCGTGATGCTGCGCAGCCTGGTGGCCCCGCTGCTGATGATCGCCGCGGTGGTGCTGTCCTTCGGGGCGGCGGCCGGGCTGTCCACCATGATCTGGCAGCACCTGATCGGCATCAGCCTGGACTGGTCGGTGTTCCCGGTGTCGTTCATGGCGCTGGTCGCCGTCGGCGCCGACTACAGCATGCTGTTCGCCTCCCGCATCCGCGAAGAGTCCCACAGCGGGGTGATCAGCGGCATCATCCGGGGGTTCGGCAGTACCGGCAGCGTGATCACCACCGCCGGAGTGGTTTTCGCGATCACGATGTTCGCCCTGATGAGCGGTACGGTGCTCAACCTGGTGCAGATCGGCTCCACCATCGGCATCGGCCTGCTGCTCGACATCACCGTGGTGCGGACCTACCTGGTGCCCGCGGCGATGAGCCTGCTGGGCGAGCGCATGTGGTGGCCGGCCCGCGCGTGATGCCTTGGGCCACAATGCAAACGCGCACCCTCGTCGATGACGAGGGTGCGCGTTTTGCTGACGTGTGGCGGCGTGTCTACCGGCAGACACGCACGCTCGCGGTGCTTAGCTGAGCCTTAGGACTCCTCGGACAGGCGGTGCTTGAGGGCGTCGAACTCGTCCTTGATGCCGGTGGGCAGCTTCTCGCCGACGAACTCGAACCACTCCTCGATCAGCGGGAGCTCCGCCTTCCACTCGTCGACGTTGACGGCCAGGGCCTCGTCGACGTCGGCGGGATCCACGTCCAATCCGGTCAGGTCCAGATCAGCGGCGGTCGGCACGATGCCGATCGGGGTGCTCTTACCGTCGGCCTTGTGCTCGATGCGCTCGACGGCCCACTTCAGCACGCGGCTGTTCTCACCGAAGCCAGGCCACAGGAAGCGGCCGTCGTCGCCACGACGGAACCAGTTGACGAAGAACACCGCGGGCATCTTCGACTCGTCGGCGTTCTTGCCGATGTTGATCCAGTGCTGGAAGTAGTCACCGACGTTGTAGCCGAGGAACGGCAGCATGGCCATCGGGTCGCGGCGCACGGTGCCGACCTTGCCCTCGGCGGCGGCGGTCTGCTCGGAACCCAGGGTGGCGCCGATGAACACGCCGTGCTGCCAGTCGCGGGCCTGGGTCACCAGCGGGACCGTGGTCTTGCGACGGCCGCCGAACAGGATCGCCGAGATCGGCACGCCCTGCGGATCGTCCCACTCCGGGGCCAGCGTCGGGCACTGCGAGATCGGGGTGCAGTAGCGCGAGTTCGGATGTGCGGCCTTGTCTTCCGACTCGCGGTACCAGTCGTGGCCCTTCCAGTCGATCAGGTGGTCGGGGTCGCCCTCGAGGCCTTCCCACCACACGTCGTTGTCGTCGGTCTTGGCGACGTTGGTGAAGACGGTGTTGCCCGCGGCGATGGTCTTCATCGCGTTCGGGTTGGAGTCCCAGTTGGTGCCGGGCGCGACGCCGAAGAAACCGAACTCCGGATTGACGGCGTAGAGGCGGCCGTCCTTGCCGAACCGCATCCAGGCGATGTCGTCACCGACGGTCTCGGCACGCCAGCCCGGAATGGTGGGCTGCAGCATCGCGAGGTTGGTCTTGCCGCAGGCCGACGGGAACGCAGCGGCGATGAAGTAGGCCTTGTTCTCCGGGGAGATCAGCTTGACGATCAGCATGTGCTCGGCCAGCCAGCCCTCGTCGTGGGCCATCGCCGAGGCGATGCGCAGCGAGTAGCACTTCTTGCCCAGCAGCGCGTTACCGCCGTAGCCCGAACCGAAGCTCCAGATCTCGCGGGTCTCCGGGAAGTGGGTGATGTACTTGGTGTCGTTGCACGGCCACGGGACGTCCTTCTGCCCGGGCTCAAGCGGTGCGCCGATCGAATGCAGCGCCTTGACGAAGAAGCCGTCCTCACCGATCTTGTCGAGTGCGGCCTGGCCCATCCGGGTCATGGTGCGCATCGAGACCACCACGTACTCGGAATCGGTGATCTCCACCCCGAGCTTGGGGTCCTCGGCATCCAGCGGGCCCATGCAGAACGGGACCACCCACATGGTGCGACCGCGCATCGAGCCGCGGTACAGGTCGGTCATGATCCCGCGCATCTTGGCGGGGTCCATCCAGTTGTTGGTCGGGCCGGCGTCGATCTCGCGCTCCGAGCAGATAAAGGTGCGCGATTCGACACGGGCGACGTCGGAGGGATCGGAGAGCGCCAGGTACGAGTTGGGCTGCTTCTCGTCGTTGAGCTTCTGGAAGGTGCCCGCCTCGACCAGGTGGGAGGCCAGGCGGTCGTACTCCTCGGCGGACCCGTCGGCGAAAACCACCCGATCGGGTTGAGTCAGCTCTGCGACCTCCTGGACCCAGGCCAGCAGACCTTGATGCTTCGTCGGTGCGGTGTCCAGACCCGGAATGGTCGCTGAGGTCATCAAATTCTCCTGCGTAGGTTTGTGGAACCCAAGCCACGTCACGACGCGGTCACGGCTACCCCTTGGGTAGAGGTTAACGCGGGTGACATACCCACGGTGAGCCGGTGGTATGTCCGATCACTCACAGGAACGATTCAGATCGACGTTATCAGGTGGTTACTCGCCAGTAGCGTCGCGGTTGCCGTACAGATCCGCCCGCACGGCGTTCAGCGCCCGCTGCAACGGCGGGATCCGGCGGTCCCGCTGCGCGGCCGCCCGCGCGGTCGCGATCGCGTGTTCCCGCAACTCGGCCTCCAGCTCGGCGGTCTTCTCGGCCGCCACCGCCGCCTCGGCTTCCTCACGGGCCGCCGATTCCGTGGTGAGCGCCGTCTCCGCGGCCACCAACCGATTCGCGACGAGCTCCTCAACCGCTGAGCGCAGCGTGCCGGTGATCTCGCCGACCCAGCGATCCAGCACCGCCCGGTCGTGCAACAGCCCCCGGGTACCGACCACCCAGATCGCCAGCAGCAGGCCCACCACCGCGCCGACCGCCAACCCTGCCACGGCCAGCCGCGGCGCCGCCCCGACCAACAGCCGGCTGACCGCCACCGCGACCCCCAGCCCGAATCCGGTGCCGAGCACCAGCATCAGCCGGGTCTCGAGGGTGCGGGACTTCAGCGGAGGCGCCGGCAGCTCGGGAATCGCCGCTGGGGGCGGTGGCGGGGGCGCCGTCAGCTCGAGTTCGGCCGCCATACCGCTCAGATGCGCGGTGACGCCCTCATCCACCTCGCCGACCACCTCGTGGGCACGTTGCCGGGCATAGTCCTCGAACGTCTCGATCCGGCGCCGGCTGATGCCCGCGACATCCTCCTGCAGTTCCGTGCGCACCGAATTACACCGGTTGCGGGCGAAATAGCCGAGCTGGACCCGGGCCTGCTGCAGTTGACTGCGCAACGCGATGCTGCGCTCGGTGCGGGCCAGCCGGCGAGCCCGGCCCAGCTCGGCGCGCCGCTCCCGCAATACCTCCACCCGCGCCTGACGATCGGCTCCAGAACCGTCGGACTCATAGCGGACGATGACCGCTTCCAGACGAGTTTCCCAGGCGCGCAACCTGTTTCGGCGCGCAACCTCGGGATCGTCCAGTTGGCCGGCCAGCAGTTCGACCAGTTCGTCGAGCTGCGGCTCACCGAGGTCGGGGGCAGCCGCCACCCCCACCCAGGGCATGCGCTCGTAGCGCGCGTCGCGCTCGGCGAGAATCTTCGCGTCGGCGTCGCGCACATCGCGCCAGTCCCGGTAGGCGTCGATCTTGGACACCACCCCGATCACCAGGTCGGTGTATCGGGTCGCCAAATCAACCAGGGCGCAATCTGATTCAGTGATGGGAGCAGCCGCCGACACCACATACACCACAGCCGCCGGGGCCTCTCCCGCCACCAACTCGGTGGATTCGACGAACGTGGTCTGCGGCATCCGGTCCCGCAGCGCGGCCATCACACTCGTCGACCCGGCCAGCCACGGACCGGCGACCAGCACCGCGTCGCGGGTCTCGACTCCCGGCGAAGTCAAGCCCGGATCGATCGCGGCCACCACGGCGTCGGCCGCCGCCACCGCATCGACCACGGCCTGGTCCCGGGGTGTCTGCACGTCGGTCACCGCCGGCCACCCGCCGCACCCAGCAGGCGCAGCGACCCGCGCACGATGTCGTCACCGCACCGGCGGTGCAGGGCATTGACCGGACCGTCGCGGTACTGCCGCCACCGGCGGGCCCGGCAGAGATGGGCGTTGGGGTTGTCGGCGGGGTCCACCGTCAACCCTTCGGCCTGTACGACGTCGACAGCGGCGGCCATCACCGCGATCACCGTGTCGTCCGCGGCCAGAAAGCCGGCCACCGCCGGGCCGCCGACGGCCTGCAGCTCAGCCAGGGCCCACTGCACCCGCCGGTACCGGACCGATGCCGTCGCCGCATCCAGGGCGGTCATCACCTGGTCCAGCTCGCTGAGCCTGCGCCACAACTCCGGCAGCGTGTCGACGCCGGCCCCGCGACTCAACGCCAGCGTGCTGTGGGCGATGCCGAATCGGTCGAGCCTTTCCAGCAGCTCGCAGCGCACGGCATGCGGAACCCGGTGTACCCCGGTCACGAAGGCGTCGACGGAGGTCAGGTCCGCAGGCTCGGCGGCCAGCTGCCGCAACGCATCCAGCAGAGACGGCGGTAACGCCCCGGGCGCCGCCAGCAGACCCACCATCGGCACGACCGGCGCCCCGGCCCGCGGCTGCAGCCTCCGGGCCGTCCGGTGCGCGGTCGCGATCGGCCCGCCCGGACCGGAGCCGGCCAGGTCGGCTTTGTTGAGCAGCACGACCGTCGGCCGCCTCGCCCCGTTCAGCTCAGCGAGCAGGGCCTCGTCTTCGGGCTTGAGCACCTCGGCGATCACCACGACCGTGGCGTCACCGGCCTCACGGTCCTCGGCGGTATCGAGACCGGCGCCGGCCAGCGCGGAGACCACCGTGCTCACCCCGACGCCACGACGCCCCCGCACATCCACCCGCACCGGGGCCGACACCTGCGCACTGATGGAAGCCAACCGCGCATCGCCGTCGCGGTCGGCAAAGCGTGTGAGCTCGTCTGCGAAAATCTGGCGGCCTTCCCTGCGGTGACGGGGCGCACCGGGTGCGTCACGAAAAATCGTGACACGAGCCGGGCGCACGCGCGAACAGAGGTTTAAGTCCCAGCAGCTTGAGGCAACTGTTGGGTATCAATCTCTACCACGATGCGGGCACCACGCCGCAGATAAGAGACGATGGACGGATGCACCCGTCCAGGTCCGACGTCGGTGGGCCGGCGCCGGCAGACGAGGCGGCCGACGTGCCGCCCGCCCAGCCGCACCGTTTTCCCCGGGTGACCAGCTTCCGCACCCGACGCTCGACGCTGTCGCCGGCCCAGCAACAGACCTGGGACCGGCTCTGGCCCGAGCTGGGCATGCAGGCGCGTGACGAAGATTCGAAGCCCGTCGTCGACCTCGACACCGAGGCCTGGTTCGGCCGCTCGGCCCCGCTGATCCTGGAGATCGGCTCTGGCACCGGTACCTCCACGCTGGCGATGGCGCAGGCCGAACCCGATCTCGACGTGATCGCGGTGGAGGTCTACCGCAAAGGGCTGGCGCAATTACTCAGCGCGATCGACCGGGCCTCCGAGACCAATCCCGTCACCAACATCCGCATGATTCGCGGGGACGGCGTCGATGTGCTGGAGCACATGTTCGGCCCGGCGTCCCTGACCGGCGTGCGGGTGTTCTTCCCGGACCCCTGGCCCAAGGCCCGCCACCACAAGCGCCGCCTGCTGCAGCCGGCCACCGTGGCGCTGATCGCCGACCGGCTGCGGCCGGGCGGAATCCTGCACGCGGCCACCGACCACTCCGGGTATGCCGAGCACATCGCCGAGGTCGGCGATGCCGAACCGCTGCTGCGGCGGGTCGAGCTGGACGCACAGCTTCCGATATCGGTCGAGCGCCCGGTCACCAAATACGAGCGCAAGGCGCTGGCCGGTCCGGACGTCACCGAGTTGGTCTGGGAGAAACGGCCATGAGTGTGACCGAAGACATGCAGGACGCATCGTCCCAGGCAGACGGCGGATCCGAGGGATCCCCCGACACCGCGGTGATCACCCCCGCGCGGCGGGTGCTGCTCGTGTGGGACGCCCCCAACCTGGACATGGGATTGGGAGCGATCCTGGGCGGGCGCCCGACTGCCGCACACCGTCCCCGGTTCGACGCACTGGGTCGCTGGTTGCTGGAGTACACCTCCGATCTGGTGGCCGACAGTGACGACGCAGCCGACATCTCGCTCGAGCCCGAGGCCACCGTCTTCACCAACATCGCCCCAGGTAGCGCCGATGTGGTGCGGCCATGGGTGGAAGCGTTGCGTAACGTGGGTTTCGCCGTCTTCGCCAAGCCGAAGATCGACGACGACAGCGATGTCGACAGCGACATGCTCGAGCACATCGCCCTGCGTCGCAGCGAGGGGCTGGCAGCGGTTCTGGTCGCTTCGGCGGACGGCCAGGCGTTCCGGCAACCGCTGGAAGAAATCGCCCGTGAGGGCACTCCCGTGCAGGTGCTCGGATTTCGCGAACATGCGAGCTGGGCGCTAGCGTCGGATACCTTGGAGTTTGTCGATCTGGAGGACATTCCCGGTGTGTTCCGGGAACCGCTGCCACGGATCGGCCTGGACTCGCTACCCGAGCAGGGAGCATGGCTGCAGCCATTCCGGCCGCTTTCATCGCTACTGACCGCGCGTGTGTAACAACTGAAGACCGCGAATTCGCAACAGCGGGTCACCATGAATGTTGTTTAGTTAGGAGCCTAAGTGTTCGCCTGGTGGGGTCGAACGGTGTACCAGTTCAGGTACATCGTCATCGGTGTCATGGTGGCGCTGTGCCTAGGTGGCGGCGTCTACGGAGCCAGTCTCGGACAGCACGTCACCCAGAGTGGTTTCTACGACGAGGGCAGCCAGTCGGTGCAGGCGTCGCTGTTGGGCGACGAGGTGTACGGCCGCGACCGGACCAGTCACGTCGTCGCCATCTTGACGCCGCCGGATGACAAGAAGGTCACCGACAAGGCGTGGCAGAAGGAAGTCACCGGCGAGCTCGACCAGGTGGTCAAAGATCATCCGGACGAGATCGTCGGGTGGGTCGGCTGGCTCAAGGCCCCCGACACCACCGATCCGACCGTCAGCCAGATGAAGACGCAGGACCTGCGCCACACCTTCATCAGCGTGCCCCTCAAGGGTGACAACGACGACGCGATCCTCAAGAACTACCAAGCTGTCGAGGACGATCTGCAGCAGGTCAACGGCGGCGACATCAAGCTGGCCGGGCTCAACCCGCTGGCCAGCGAGCTCACCGGCACCATCGGCACGGACCAGAAGCGCGCCGAGCTCGCGATCGTCCCGCTGGTGGCCGTGGTGCTGTTCTTCGTGTTCGGCGGCGCGGTCGCCGCCGCCCTGCCCGCGATCATCGGTGGTCTCACCATCGCCGGCGCCTTGGGCATCCTGCGGTTCACCGCCGAGTTCGGGCCGGTGCACTTCTTCGCCCAACCGGTCGTGACGATGATGGGCTTCGGTATCGCCATCGACTACGGCCTGTTCATCGTGAGCCGGTTCCGAGAAGAACTCGCCGAGGGTTATGACACCGAGGCCGCGGTCCGAAGATCGGTGATGACCTCCGGGCGCACCGTGGCCTTCTCTGCCGTGATCATCGTGGCGTCCTCGCTGCCGCTGCTGCTGATCCCGCTCGGATTCCTCAAGTCGATCACCTACGCGATCATCGCGTCGGTGATGCTGGCGGCGTTCCTGTCGATCACCGTGTTGCCCGCCGTGCTGGGCATCCTGGGGCCCCGGGTCGACGCGCTCGGCGTCACCACGCTGCTGAAGGTGCCGTTCCTGGCGAACTGGCCGTTCTCGCGCCGGATCATCGACTGGTTCGCCGAGAAGACCCAGAAGACCAAGACCCGCGAAGAAGTGGAGCAGGGGTTCTGGGGCCGGCTGGTCAACGTCGTGATGAAGCGGCCCATCGCCTTCGCCACGCCGATCCTGGTCGTGATGACGCTGCTGGTCCTGCCGATCGGCTCGCTCACGCTCGCGGGTATCAGCGAGAAGTACCTGCCCCCGGACAACGCGGTGCGTCAGTCCCAGGAGCAGTTCGACAAGCTCTTCCCCGGTTTCCGCACCGAACAGATCACGCTGGTGATGCAGCGGCAAGACGGTGAACCGATCACCGACGCCCAGATCGCCGACATGCGGGCCAAGGCCATGACGGTCAAGGGCTTCACCGACCCGGACAACGATCCCGAAGCCATGTGGAAGGAACGTCCGGCCACCGACAGCGGGTCCAAGGACAAATCCGTCCGGGTGATCCAGAACGGCCTGATCAACCGCGGCGACGCGGCAACCAACATCGCGGACCTACGCGCCTTGCAGCCTCCGCACGGCATCGACGTGTTCGTCGGCGGCACGCCCGCCCTGGAGCAGGACTCGATCCACAGCCTGTTCTCCAGGTTGCCGCTGATGGTGACGATCCTGGTCATCACCACCACGGTGCTGATGTTCCTGGCGTTCGGATCGATCGTGCTGCCGGTGAAGGCCGCGTTGATGAGCGCCCTGACCCTGGGTTCGACGATGGGCATCCTGACCTGGATGTTCGTCGACGGTCACGGATCCGGCCTGATGAACTACACGCCGCAGCCGTTGATGGCGCCGATGATCGGTCTGATCATCGCGGTGATCTGGGGCCTGTCCACCGACTACGAGGTGTTCCTCGTGTCCCGCATGGTGGAGGCCCGGGAACGCGGCATGTCCACGGCCGAGGCCATCCGCATCGGTACCGCCACCACCGGTCGCCTCATCACCGGTGCCGCGCTGGTGCTGGCAGTGGTCGCCGGGGCGTTCGCCTTCTCCGACCTGGTGATGATGAAGTACCTGGCGTTCGGCCTGCTGATCGCCCTGCTGCTCGACGCCACCGTCATCCGGATGTTCCTGGTTCCCGCGATCATGAAGCTGCTCGGCGACGATTGCTGGTGGGCTCCGCACTGGATGAAGCGCATCCAGGTGGCGATCGGCCTCGGTGAGACCGAGCTGCCCGACGAGCGCAAGCGTCCGATGGGTCCGGAATCCGGTGAAGACCCGCGCGCGCTGGCCGGCGTCGGCGCCCTGCCGGCACCACCACCGCGGCCGCACGATCCGACCCATCCAGCAGCCGAGCCCCTGCGCCCGCAGATGCCGCGGACCAACGCACCGTCGGCCGCCGGTACGGCACGGATCACCCCGCCGCAGGCCCCGCCCCGCCAGCAGCCCGACCAAGAGCCGGCCACCACCCGGTTCGCCATGGCACGTAACGCGGTGCGCAACGCGGTGAACACGGCCGTCAACACGGTCAACACCGCGACGGGAAACACCCCGGCCGCCAACACCGAGCGCACGCCGCAGCCGACCGCGCGGCCGGCCGGCGGCCCGCCGGCTCCCCCGCAGCGCGAAGATCGTGAGATCGAATCGTGGTTGGGTGCGCTGCGCGGCGGTCCGGCCAAGGGCGGCCCGGCCAACGGGACCCCGCCTCCCCCTCCGCCGCCGGCACCGCGCCCGTCGGCCGACGCCACCCGTGCGATGCCGCAACAGCAGCGTCCGCCCGCCGGTGGTGGGAATGCACCGACGACGGCTTTCAACGCCCAGCGTCCGGGCCCCGGCCCGGCCCCCGGGCCCGGACCGAATCCGCGCCAGCAAGAACAGGATCCGTCGACTCAGAAGTTCAACCCACGCGACAACGAACCTCCGCGGCGCGGGGGCGGGATGAGCGCGCAGGATCTGCTGCGCCGCGAGGGCCGGCTGTAACCAGCCGGCGTTCGCAGCGCGGCACGGGCTACTCCTTGGCCGGCAGGTCGTCGGACTCGGCTTCGATGAGGACGCTGTCCTCGTTTTCCTGCCGGGCCTGCTCGGCGTCGGGATTGTCTGCCACCAGCACCCGGGTGGCGCTGTTGATGAACGCCACCGTGGGCACGGCCAGCAGGGCGCCGACGATGCCGGCCAGCACGCCGCCGCCCGCGATGGCCAACACCACGGCCAACGGGTGGATCGACACCGCGCGGCCCATCACCAGCGGCTGCAGCACATGGCCTTCCAGCTGCTGCACGGCGATGATCAGGCCGAGGGTGATCAGGGCGTAGACGAATCCCTTGGCCAGCAGTGCCACCACCACGGCCAGGAACCCGGCCACCACGGCACCGACCAGCGGGACGAAGGCACCCATGAACACCAGCGAGGCCAGCGGCAGTGCCAAGGGAATACCCATGATCGCCAAGCCGGTGCCGATGCCGACCGCGTCGACCAGGGCCACCAGGAACGTCGCTCGCATATAGCCGCCCAGCGAGTGGAAACCGGCCCGTCCGGCGTCGCGGACCCGATCCCGCACATGGTTCGGGAACACCTTGGTGACGAACGAGAAGATGCTGCGCCCGCCTTGCAGCAGGAAGATCAGGGTGAACAGCACCAGCAGCGCGCCGGTGAGCAGCTCGGTGAGGGTGCCCGCGGTGGACAGGGCACCGGTGGTGAGCTTCTCCTGGTTGCGCTGCAACGCCTCGATCGCGGTGTTGCCGGCTTGGTCGATCTGTTCCTTGCTCAGCTGCAGTGGTCCGTTGATCAGCCAATTGCGCAGCCCGTCGATGCTTCGGGTCACCTGTTCCACGAGTTGTGGCGCGCCCTCGATGAATTGGGACACGACGAAGCTCAGGATGCCGCCCACCACCGCGAAACTGGCCAGCAGGACCAGGGCCACGGCGGCCCCGCGCGGGGCACCGCGGCGGTCCATGAAGTCCACTGCGGGCAGCAGCAACGCGGCGACCATGGTGGCCAGGGCCACCGGCACCACGATCACCTCCAGGTGTTTGATCAGCCACAGCAGTGCCACGACGGCCGCCAGAATGACCAGCAGCCGCCATGCCCAGGCCGCCACCTTGCGGACGAACGGCGTCACGGCCTCATCAGCAACAGGATCCAGTGCCATTTCGGTAGCGTAATGCGGCGCGCCCAGCAAGCGGTGATGTCGACACGACCTGCGCGGTTACCCTGTAGGGCGTGTCACAGGACGCGCCGGCCGACACCGCTCGGGTCCGGGCCGCCTCCACGCGCGGCAAGTACTGGTGGGCGCGATGGGTGGTCATCGCTCTCGCGGTCACCGTGCTCGCCGTCGAGGTGACCCTGGTCTGGGATCAGTTGGCCAAAGCCTGGCGCAGCCTGCTGACGGCCGACGCGTGGTGGGTGCTGGCGGCGGTCGGTGCCGCGATGGCCTCGATGCACAGCTTCGCCCAGATCCAGCGGACCCTGCTGCGCTCGGCCGGAGTGCCCGTCAAGCAGTGGCGTTCGGAGGCCGCGTTCTACGCGGGCAATGCACTGTCGACCACGATGCCCGGCGGGCCCGTGCTCTCGGCGACCTTCGTCTACCGCCAACAACGCATCTGGGGCGCCTCCCCTCTGGTGGCTTCGTGGCAGCTGGTGATGTCGGGCGTGCTGCAGGTCGTGGGGCTGGCGCTGCTGGGCCTCGGCGGCGCACTGCTGCTCGGTGCCAGCAAGAACCCGCTCTCGCTGATCTTCTCCCTCGGCGCTTTCCTGGCGATCATCCTGCTGGCCCAGGCCGTGGCCACCAGACCCGAACTGATCGACGGGATCGGGGTCAAGGTGCTGTCCTCGGTCAACTCGTTGCGTGGCAAACCGTCAGACACCGGCCTGGCCAAATGGCGGGAGATCCTGCGGCAGCTGGAGTCGGTCAGCCTGGGCCGGCGCGACCTCGCGGTGGCGTTCAGCTGGTCGATGTTCAACTGGATCGCCGACGTGGCCTGCCTGGCGTTCGCCTGCTACGCCGCGGGTGGGCATCCCTCTCTGGCCGGCGTCACGGTGGCCTACGCGGCGGCCCGTGCGGTGGGGGCCATCCCGTTGATGCCGGGCGGGCTGCTGGTGGTGGAGGCCGTACTGGTGCCCGGGCTGGTCTCCTCCGGCCTGACGCTGGCCTCGGCCATCTCGGCGATGCTCATCTACCGGCTGGTCAGCTGGATCTTCATCTCGGCGATCGGCTGGGTGGTGTTCTTCTTCATGTTCCGCACCGAGAAGGACGCCGATCCAGACTGCCCGAAACCCGAACCCGAGCGGTAGGAGACTTCCATGCGAGTCCGGTATCCGATCGCAGTGCTCGCCCTGACCGTGGCCGGGTGCTCGTCGGCACAGGCTCCACAGTCTGAGTCCACCACAACCACCACGGCCCCGCCCGTAGTCACTCCGGTGGTGGGATCGGTTCTGGCAGAACCGGTTCCGGTCGCAGCGACCGATGGCCGCACCCACTTGGCCTATGAACTCATGCTGACCAACACCTCACCGGGCACGGTCACGCTCAACTCGCTGAGCGCCGCGACGGCCGACCGCAAGCTGCTCACGTTGTCCGGGGACAGCCTCAAGTACTGGACCAGGGCGGTCGGTAACTCCGCGGCCGGAACCAACGTCCTCAACCCCGGCCAGAGCGCCTACGTGTGGCTGGATGTCGTCGCCGACGACCCGGCCCAGGTGCCGACCGAGCTCACCCACGAACTCGCGATCACCGTGGCCAGGCCCATGCCGCCACTGGTACCGCCGACCCTGACCGAGTCAGTGGCTCCGGTGTCGGTTCAGACCCGCAAGCCGGTGTCCATCGCCCCGCCGCTGACCGGCGACAACTGGGTGGACGCCAACAGCTGCTGCGACATGACCCCGCACCGGATGGCGCTCAATCCCATCAACGGAAAAGTGTGGGCCGCAGAACGATTCGCGATCGACTACGTGCAGCTCGGCGCCGACGGGCGACTGTACGCCGGAGACCGCGCCAAGGTGCAGAGCTACCCCTACTTCGGCGCGGAGATCCACGCGGTGGCCGACGGGCCCGTGGTGGCGGTGCTCGACGGCCTGAACGAGCAGGTTCCCGGGGTGACGCCGCGCGACCTCACGCTGCAGCAGTACGGCGGCAACCACATCGTGCAGGACATCGGCGACGGCAACTACGCCTTCTACGCCCACCTGCAACCGAACAGCCTCAAAGTCAAGCCCGGTGACAAACTCAGCACCGGGCAGGTCATTGGTGCCTTGGGCAACTCCGGCAACTCCGACGCACCGCACCTGCACTTCCATGTGATGGACGGCCCGGATCCGTTGGCGTCCAATGGCTTACCATTTACCTTCAAATCGTTCCGGCTCGATTCGCGGCTCACCTCACTGGCCGCCGCCGACGCACTGTTCGACGGCAAGCCGGCCGCACGGCAACCGGGCTTCGCCGAGCGCGACCAAACCGACGTCAGCCCACTGGTACTGGATGTGATGACATATGCGACGAGCTAGCGGCACGGCGTTGGTGGCCGACCTGATCTGCGTGGTGGTGTTCTGCACCATCGGACGGCGCAGCCACGCCGAGGGCATCACCGTGGCGGGGGTCGCCGAGACGGCCTGGCCGTTCCTGACCGGCACGCTGGTGGGCTGGCTGCTCGCGCGCGGGTGGCAGCGGCCGACGTCGTTGGCACCCACCGGGGTGGTGGTGTGGGTCAGCACCGTGGTGGTCGGCATGGTGTTACGCAAACTGACCTCGGCCGGGGTGGCGGTCAGCTTCATCGTCGTCGCCTCGCTGGTGACCGCGGCGCTGTTGCTGGGCTGGCGGGCCGCGTTCGCGGCACTGCGGCGCCGTCAATCCGCCTGAGTCGCATCCCCCGTCGGCGACAGGGCCACTGTCAGAACGGCACGAAGACCACCCAGCGGGCCGTGTGACAACGTGATCTCACCGCCGTGCAACTGAGCCTGCTGGGCCACCAGGGCCAGCCCGAGACCGGAACCGCCGGCCATCGCGGTGCTACCCCGGCGGAAGCGTCCCAGTACCGTCTCGTGCTCTTCGACCGGCAAGCCGCGGCCGTTGTCGTCGACGGTGATGACCAGGTGCCCGTCACCGCGGTGAGCGGTCAGTGCGATGCGGGTGGCCTCACCGTGGATGATGGCGTTGCGCACCAGGTTGTCCACCGCGATGCGCAGCCCGCCGGGCCAACCCATCACCAGGCCGACGTCGTCGGCCACCTGCACGTCGATCTGGACGTGCTCACTGCCTCTGGCGCTCTCCCTGACCACCCGGTCGAGCAGGTCGGCGATATCGATCAGCTCGCGGTCCTCCGCCTGCGCCAACTGCCCCGAAGCGAGCTGGCCCAGCGCGGTGATGATCGCCTCGACCCGGCGCTGCGCCCTGGACAGGTCGGCCACCACTTCGTCGCGCTCTGATTCCGGCAGATTGTGGATCCGCAGCGTGTCCAGGTCGGCACGCATCGCGGTGAGCGGCGTGCGCAGTTCGTGGGCGGCGTTGGCGGCGAAATCCTGGGCGGCCTGAAGGGAATTGGTGGTGGCACGCTGCGCGGCGGCCAATCTGGTGAGCATCCCCGCCATGGCCTCCGACAGGTCCTCGGCCTCCCGCACACCGCGCACCTTGGGCATCGTGTCGGTGCCGCTGTCCAGTTTCGAGGTGTGTTCGGTGAGCTTGCGCAGCGGCCGGATGGCCGGCCCGGCCAGCAGCCACCCCAGCCCGCCGGCCACCAGCACGGTGGCCACGCCGAAACCGATGTACAGCGGAATTCTGTTGGGGCTCAACAAGATACTGTCGGCGCGGATACCGATGGACATCAGCACTCCGCCGTGCTGGTCCACGTAGACGGTGCGCACCCGGTAATCGACACCGTTCACCTCGACGGTCTCGGTGCCCAGCGGCAGCACAGGCAACTGGAAACCCCGCTGGAACACCACCTGCCCCGTCGAACGCGAGCGGCCGGTGGTCAGCACCCCGCGCGTGGGATCCTGCAGATGCTCGGGGCTGATGCTGGCATCGACGATCGAATCGAGTCGGCGGTCCAACTGTGCGGAGTCGTTGTTGGCCAGCACCACTGACGTCAGGATGGTGAACACCGCCACCACGGCCGCAGCCGCCAGCGCCGAGGCCACCGCGACCCTGGTACGCAACGACGCCGAGCGGATCAGGCTGAAAAGTCGCACCTGACCCCGGTTCTCATGATGACCTCAGGCATCTTCGCGCAGTACGTATCCGATTCCGCGAACGGTGTGGATGACGCGTGGAACGTCGGGCCCTTCCAGCTTGCGCCGCAGGTACGAGATGAAGACGTCGGCCACGTTGGTGTCCACGTCGAAGTCGTATCCCCAGACCAGCTCGAGAAGCCGCTGCCTGGACAGCACCACACCCGTGTTCTCGGCCAGCACTGCCAGCAGATCGAACTCGCGCTTGGTCAGGTCCACGCGTTCCCCGGCGACGAACACCAGCCGGCGGGCGGTGTCGATGGTCAACGCCCCGACGGTCATGGTGTCCGACTGACGATCGGTGTGGCTGGCCCGGCGCAGCAACGCGTTGAGCCGGGCGACCAGCTCGCCGAGGTCGAACGGTTTCGTCAGGTAGTCGTCGGCGCCGGCTTCCAGCCCCGCGATGCGGTCGTTGACCGTGTCGCGGGCCGAAAGCACGCAGATCGGAATGTCGTTGCCCAAGGCGCGCAGCGCGGTGACCACGGCGACACCGTCGAGCTCCGGCATCTGGACGTCGAGGACGAGCGCGTCGTGCGACTCGTTCGACAACAGGCGCAGCGCCTCCTTGCCGGACGCCGCGACCCGGACGTCGAACCCCGAATGCCGCAGTCCGCGGGCTACCGAGGTACGCACATCCGGGTCGTCGTCGACCATCAGCACCGTGCGGTTAACACTCTCGGGCGTCACGTGTCCTTCACCGCTGGCGGGGGTAGCTTCCACCCGCACTCGGTTACGGGATGGAGGGAGCCGGAGCTTCGCCGCAGCGGTTCTTCAGGTCTACCAGCGGCTGGCGGATACCGGTCAGCTCGGCCTTGGTCTGCGGGTTTGCTTCGAGGTAGTCGTGCACCTTGGTCTTGACCTCTTCGCGCGGCAGGCCCTCAAGGCTGGTGAAGAAGTTGTTCACGTCGGGGTGGGTGAACAGGTATGCCGAGGTCGATGCCGACACCCCGGAAGCCACACCGGCCAGGTCGGCAGCGCTGCAGTTGGGGGGGTTGTTCGCCGGGTCGTCGGCCAGCGCCGACGGGATGGCGCCGAACAGCATCGCACCGGCTACAGCGCCGGCGCCTGCCACGCCAGCTACCACGCGCCGCGCATTACGGGCCGAGAGCAACATGGTCGAGCTCCTTCATCGGTATGGGGAGGCCGCAACCCCAGACGGTTAACGGCTGAAGGAAAGCTAAGCAGAATCCTTGACGACTTTCCTGCCTTGCGCGCAAACCGCCGCGCCGCCCGATGAATCCGCAGTTCAACGATGTCGCTCACGGCGACGCGACGGCGGCCGGCCTAGCGGGTCGAGGACGTCGCGGGGCCCGGAAGCGGACCGGAGCCCGCCGTCACCGCCGCGGCCGGCGAGGATTGTGCGGGCACCGCGGCGCGGGGCACCCCGACGTTCTGCGCCGAGGGCAACCCGCCCGGCAAACCACCGGCGGCCGTCCCGCCGCCCTGTTGGGTGGCCGACGCCAGGCCCATCAGTTGCGGCAGGCTGACCGGCAACTTGCAGCGCGTACCCAAATTGGCCAGCGGCTGCTGCAACCGCTGCATGTCCTTGGCGGCCTGCGGATTGGCGTCGAAATACGTCTTGAGCGCGGCGATCGACTCCGGCCCGGCCTGCTGCTGGCTGATGGTGGTCAGGGCCTGGTTGGTCTGCGGGTGCGTGTCCAGGTAATTGCCGATGTTGGTGGCCACACTGCCCGCCGTGCGGGCGACCTCGCTGGCGGCACACGGATCGGTCGCCGCCGTGGCGGACGGGACCATGAATGCGGCCACCATCGCACCGCCGACGCCCGTCACCGCGAGCGCGGCGGCCAGACCGCGGCGCAGTCCACCGTTGGTCGGTTGCATGGGGTACTCCTTCGGCGTGGGCCCCGGCGCATGCGTCAGCCGGGGTCGTCCTTGGCTATGTCGCCGGGCCGGGCGAATCCGTTAGCACGGCCAGGCCGACAACCCCGGCAACGGTACGGATGCCAGCTGTGAGATGTCTCAGCGAGATCTCAGAACCTGCAGAGAGCGAGCCACATTACACCGGTGGAGGTACGCTCTCGCTGACACGAGCCAGGACACGCCCAGCCACGTTGGGGGGAGAAAGCGGGGACCTCGCATCCAGCAGTTCATGATGCGCTTGAGCAGCTATCTGCGCAGATTCCGCTGGGCGGTTTTCGCGACATGGTTGTTGCTACTGGTGCCCTCGATCTACCTCGCGATCAACCAGTCGTCGAATCTCACCGGCGGCGGGTTCGACGTCGAAGGTTCACAGTCGCTCCACGTCCAGCGGCAACTCGAGGAACACTTCCCGGACCAGGGCGCGTCCCCGCTTGCCCTGATCGCGGCTCCCCGCGCCGACGCCTCGTTCCAGGACATGAATGCCGCGGTGGTGTGGCTGGAGAAGGTCGCGGGCGAGGTACCCAGTGTCAAGATCGTGCCGAACCCCCAGCAGCCGGCCCCGCAGCCCGACCGGCCGTACGTCATCACCCTGCAGCTGGACTTCAACAACACCGGCGCGGTGGACGTGGCCAAGCAGCTGCGCCAGAAGGTCGGGGTGCACGGCGAAGAGCCGGGCGAGAGCGAGAACGGCAAGGTCAAGTTCTACGTCATCGGGCAGGGCGCACTCGGTGCCGCCGCGACCCAGGCCACCAAGCACGACATCGCCGCGGCCGAGAAATGGAACCTGCCGATCGTGTTGATCGTGCTGCTGGCGGTGTTCGGCTCACTGGCCGCCGCGGCACTGCCACTCGTGCTCGGCATCTGCACGGTCGTGGTGACCATGGGCCTGGTTTATCTGCTGTCGATGTACACGCAAATGAGCGTGTTCGTCACGTCGACGGTGTCGATGTTCGGCATCGCCCTGGCCATCGACTACTCCCTGTTCATCCTCATGCGCTACCGCGAGGAGCTGCGTGCGGGGCGTGATCCGGCCGATGCGGTCGACGCGGCGATGTCCACGTCCGGCCTGGCGGTGGCCCTCTCGGGACTCACCGTCATCGCCTCGGTCACCGGCATCTACCTCATCAACACGCCGGTGCTGGTGTCGATGGCGACCGGCGCGATCCTGGCCGTCGCCGTCGCGGTGCTGACCTCTACCACCCTGACCCCGGCCGTGCTGGCGACGTTCGGCAGCGCGGCAGCCAAGCGCTCGTCGTACCTGCATTGGTCCCGACGTGCCGAGGCGACGCAGTCACGGTTCTGGACCCGCTGGACCGGCGCGGTGATGCGCCGGCCGTGGGCGTCGGCCGTCGCCGCGACGATCCTGCTGCTGATCCTGGCGGCACCGGCCTTCGGCATGGTGCTGGGCAACAGCATGCAGCGCCAGTTCGAACCCACCCACGAGATCCGCGGCGGGGTCAACGCGGCCGCGGACGCGCTGGGCCCCGGAGCGCTGGGTCCCGTGCGCGTGCTGGTGACCTTCCCCAACGGAGACGCGTCGTCTTCCAACGGCACCGCCGCGCTCGACGCGGTGCGCCAGGAGATGACGCGGGCACCCAACGTGCAGACCGTGCAGCCGCCGGTGTTCTCCGACAACAACAACAGCGCACTGCTGTCGGCGGTGCTGAAGGTCGACCCCGAGGATCTGGCGGCCCGCGAGTCCATCGACTGGATGCGCGACAAACTGCCGCAGGCCGCGGGCTCGGATGCGCGGGTCGACGTCGGCGGGCCGACAGCGCTCATCAAAGACTTCGACGACCGGGTCTCCAGTACCCAGCCGCTGGTGTTCCTGTTCGTCGCGTTGATCGCGTTCGTGATGCTGCTGGTGTCGATCCGGTCGGTGTTCCTGGCGCTCAAGGGCGTGCTGATGACGGTGCTGTCGGTGGCCGCGGCCTACGGCAGCCTGGTGGTCGTCTTCCAGTGGGGCTGGTTCGAAGGCTTGGGCTTCGAGAAGATCAGCTCCCTCGACAGCACGGTTCCGCCGCTCGTCCTGGCGATGACCTTCGGCCTGTCGATGGACTACGAGATCTTTTTGCTCACCCGGATCCGGGAACGGTTCCTGCAAACCAACAGCACCCGCGACGCGGTGGCCTACGGCGTCAGCACGAGCGCACGCACCATCACCAGCGCCGCGCTGATCATGATCGCGGTGTTCATCGGGTTCGCTTTTGCCGGCATGCCGCTGGTGGCACAGCTCGGGGTGGCGTGCGCGGTGGCCATCGCCGTCGACGCGACCGTGGTCCGGCTGATCCTGGTGCCCGCACTGATGGCCATGTTCGACGAGTGGAACTGGTGGCTGCCGCACTGGCTGGATCGGCTGCTGCCCGAGGTCGATTTCGAGAAGCCGCTACCCAAGGTCGAGGTCACCGACCTGGTGATCATTCCCGACGACATCTCCGCCCTGGGGCCGAGCGGATCGGACCTGCGCATGATGGTGCGCACCGCCGCCAAGATGAAACACCTTGCGCCGCAAACCATCATCGTCGCCGACCCACTGGCGTTCAGCGGCTGCAGCAAACCGTCATCGCGGCTGGCGGCCCGGCGGCCCGGTGGCCCCAAGCGGTGCCCGGGCGTACATCCGGTCACCATGTGGCGAGGCCGGCTCTCGGTGGCCGTCGATGCATTGGAGACCGAGGCAGATGCGGGGCGGGCACCGATGGAGCGGCTCGGCCCGGTGGAGACCACCAATGTGCAACTGCCGACCGGGGACCGGCTGCAGATCCCGACCGGCGCCGAAACACTGCGGCTGAAAAGTTATCTGATCATGTGCCGTAACAGCGCCAAGGACTATGAAGAGTTTGCTGATCTCGTCGATTCGGTAGAAACCGAAACTGCAGCTCTGGTGTTGTCGGGCATGGACCGGTATTACTGTGGGCAGAACCCGACGAGCAGATGGGTCGCCACGCAGCTGGTGCGCCGGCTGGCCGACCCGCAGCCGTCCGATGAGCACGACTTCGTGATGTCGGACCCGGATGCAGCTGCCGAATGGGAGAAGGTCAGGCAGCGCTGCCTGTCAGTTGCGGTAGCAATGCTGGAGGAGGCGAAGTGACGTTGGCGCCCGACGTCCGCGAATCGAGAGATGCGCGGATTTCCCGTCGCGACGAGATTCAGCCGGTGCAGCCGTCTGCTCCTCGACGTCCTGCCGCACCCCGGACCCAAGGCGCCCAGGCACCGCGCACCTCAGCGCAGCGCGCCCCCGTGCAGCGGACGCCCCAACGCACCGCGCCGTCCCAGCGCACCACTTCCACACCGCGCGCGGCGACCCCGCGCACCTCGGCCCAAAGCGATTCGGCCCAACGCAGTTCCGCACAACGCCCCCAGAAGGCGCCCGCCCAGGTACAACGGAAGCAGGAGCAACGCGCTCCTGGCCAAGACACGAAGACACAGCGCACACAGGGGCAGGGCACGCAGACACCACGCACACCGGTACAGCGTTCGCAGCAGCCGGCACAGCCACGACAACAACGTCCGGCCAAGGCCGCCGCGCCGCAGCGCCAACCCGCATTCGACGACCGGCCGGTCGAGTATTGGTCGACCGCGGCGATCCGTGCGGCCTTGGAGACCGACGACATGGCGGTCTGGCAGCGCATCGTCGCCGCGATCAAGCGTGATCCGTACGGCCGCACCGCCCGCCAGGTCGAGGAAGTGCTGCAGACCGCCCGGCCCTACGGCGTATCCAAGGCACTGTCGGAGGTGCTGGTGCGTACGCGCGAGCACCTGGAGGCCACCGAGCGCGCCGAGGTCGCCCGCCAGATCCAGGCCATGCTGCGCCGTTCCGAACTGCAGGCGCCCGAATTCGCTTCGCGCTGCGGGGTGTCCAACGAGTCCTTCGCCGACTATCTGGAGGGCACCGTGAGCCCGCCGGCCTCGCTGCTGCTACGCATGCAACGGCTCTCGGACCGGTTCGCGAAGCTCGCCGCGCAACGCTCCGCGAAGTAGAGCCGGCCCGGCGCTCAGCGCGAGTGCAACGGCGCGACGTTGTCGACGAGCCAGCGTCCGTCGGTCTTGCTCAGCGCCACCCGCAGTGCCATCACCGCGTTGTCGGTGGGTTTGCCCGGCGCACTCTGAGTTCCGCGCAGGACGACAGCCACACTGGCCACCTGCGGACCCAGCGCCTCCACCCCTGCCGAGATGGTGGCAGCGGTGGCCGACACGTTCTTGCTGGCCAATTCCTTTGCCACATTGGCGAATTCATTCTTGAACTGCTCAGCCTGCTGCGGCGACATCATGGCGGTGGCACGGTCGATCGAGGCAGTCGGGCTCTGCGGGCTGAAGGTGGCGGTGGCCTCCGAGACGCTGCTGGCGATCCTCACCACCTCGTCGCGGTCGTTGTTGAACGCGCGGTCGGGCACGGTCCAGCGCAGGTACCCGACCGTCACCGCGGCCACCACGGCCGCGGCAGCCACCCCGGCGACCGCCAGGCGCAGCCCGGGAGCGTCGTCGTCGGTGCCCAGCGTCACGCCGTCACGCCGAGCCAGCACGACGTTGACGATGACGCCCTGCACGATCAGCAGGCACAGCACCGAGCACAACGAGACCCACCACAGCGGCCAGCCCAACGCCAGGCCGATGTAGACCAACGCCGCGATCGCGGCCAGCGGGGCGGCGACGTCGAAAGCCAGTACGCGCAACCGGTTTCTCATCGGATCGGCTCCAAGCGCGAGACCATCAGGGTGCCGTCGACATCGGACACATCCAGCCGCAAGTTCCAGCGCACGGTCTGGGGCTTGTCGGCGCCGGCGTTCTCGCTGACCGACGTCGCGACCACCAGCACGGTGTCGGTGCGCGAAACCATTCCGGCCAGCTCGGGCTTGGGTGCCGGCACCGGACGCCCGTCCGGACCCGGCGGCGGGTGGTAGAGCGATTCGATGGCCACCGAATCGATCTGGCCGGTGGTGCGGGCCTGCAGCCGCTGCACGAGGTCGCGGTAGGGCTGCACGGCCGCGTCGAAGTCGGCGTTGAGCTGGCCGACGGTGCCCTCCCGCAGCTTCTGCATGCCCGCCTCGACGGAATCCTTGTTGATGTTGATCAGGACGTTGGTCCAGTCGGCGGCCGTCCGCAGCACCCGGGTCTGGTAGTCGCGCTCGTCGGTCTCGCTGCGGTGACTGGACCACACCATGGCGCCCAGGACCACCGCGACGACCGCGATCACGCCGGCGACTGCCGAGGCGAAGCGGAAGCCGGTGATGACGCCACCGGGGTGATCGTGATCGTCGGTGCTGTCGGTGCTGTCGGTGCTCGGCGCCTCAGGCATGGCCGTGAGGGTACCGGCCACCAAACCGGCCCAGCGCACCCGCGGCCTTCTGGAAGAATGTCGGGGTGACGGTAGAAGCGATCAAGTCGGGTATCGACCTGAGCCATGTCGACCCGCAGGCCCGCCCGCAAGACGACCTGTTCGGCCACGTCAACGGCCGTTGGTTGACCGACTACGAGATTCCCGCCGACCGCGCCACCGACGGTGCCTTCCGGCTGCTGCACGACCGCGCCGAGGAGCAGATCCGCGATCTGATCACCCAAGCGGCGGCGTCCGGCGCCGCGGCGGGCACCGACGAGCAGCGCATCGGTGATCTGTACGCCAGTTTCATGGACGAACAGGCCATCGCTACCCGTGGCCTGGCGCCGCTGCTGGCCGAACTCGCCCTGATCGACGGCGCTGCCGACAGCGATGCGCTGGCCTCGGTCCTCGGCGGGCTGGAGCGCACCGGGGTGTCCGGCGGGGCCGGGGTGTACGTGGACACCGATTCCAAGGATTCGACGCGCTACCTGCTGCACATGAGCCAGTCCGGCCTCGGGCTGCCCGACGAGTCCTACTACCGCGACGAGCAGCACGCCGAGATCCTGGCGGCCTACCCGGGCCACATCGCCCGGATGTTCGCACTGGTCTACGGTGACACCGCCGGGGACCCCGCCGACATCGCCGCCCGGATCGTCGCGCTGGAATCCAAACTTGCCGCTGCGCACTGGGACGTGGTCAAACGCCGCGACGCCGACCTGACCTACAACTTGCGCACGTTCGCCGACCTGTCCGGCGACGCCCCCGGCTTCGACTGGACCGGCTGGCTCAGCGCGCTCGGCACCACCCCGGAGAAGGTCTCCGAACTGGTGCTGCGTCAACCTGACTACGTGACCGCGTTCGCCGCGCTGTGGGCGAGCGAAGACCTCGAGGATTGGAAGGCCTGGACGCGCTGGCGCGTCATCCATTCGCGCGCCGGGCTGCTGACCGACGAGCTGGTGGCCGAGAACTTCGACTTCTACGGCCGCACGCTCAGCGGCACCGAGCAGAACCGCGATCGCTGGAAGCGCGGGGTGTCACTGGTGGAGGGCCTGATGGGCGACGCCCTGGGCAAGCTCTACGTGGCCAAGTACTTCCCGCCCGAGGCCAAGGCCCGCATGGACGAGTTGGTGGCCAACCTGCGCGAGGCCTACCGGGTCAGCATCAACGAGCTGGACTGGATGACACCCGAAACCCGGGCCAAGGCGCTGGTGAAGCTCGACAAGTTCACCCCGAAGATCGGCTACCCGGCCCGCTGGCGCGACTATTCGGCCCTGGTGGTCGAGCGGGACGATCTGTACGGCAACTACCGTCGGGGCCACGTGGTGAACTCCGACCGCGAGCTGGCCAAGCTCGGAGGCCCGGTGGATCGCGACGAATGGTTCATGACGCCGCAGACGGTCAATGCCTACTACAACCCCGGGATGAACGAAATCGTCTTTCCCGCAGCCATTCTGCAGCCACCGTTCTTCGATGCCGAGGCCGATGATGCGGCCAATTACGGTGGCATCGGCGCGGTGATCGGGCACGAGATCGGCCACGGATTCGACGATCAGGGCGCCAAGTACGACGGCGACGGCAACCTGGTGGACTGGTGGACCGATGCCGATCGCGCCGAATTCGGAGTCCGCACAAAAGCTTTGATCGATCAGTACGAGAAGTTCACCCCGCGTGGGCTCGACGCCTCACATCATGTGAACGGAGCGTTCACGGTCGGCGAGAACATCGGTGACCTCGGCGGGCTGTCCATCGCGCTGCTGGCCTACCAGCTGTCGCTGAAGGGGCAGGAGGCGCCGGTGATCGACGGGCTGACCGGTGTGCAGCGCGTCTACTTCGGCTGGGCCCAGGTGTGGCGCACGAAGTCCCGTGAGGCCGAGGCGATCCGGCGCCTGGCGGTGGACCCGCACTCACCGCCGGAGTTCCGCTGCAACGGCGTGATCCGCAACATCGACTCGTTCTACGAGGCGTTCGACGTGTCCGACACCGATGAGCTGTACCTGGAGCCGGACAAGCGCGTGCGCATCTGGAACTAGGCCGCACATACAACAAAACCCCTGCCGGCGGGCAGGGGTTTTGTTGTATCGAGGTCCGTCTAGAACATCTGCCAGTCGGACGCGCCGTCAGGCGTGTTGTACCAGCCGCCGCCGGTGTTCTTGATCACCACCGGGTCACCGCTGCCGAAGTTGTCGTAGAACCACTTGGCGTTCTCCGGGCTGAGGTTGACGCAGCCGTGGCTGACGTTGCTGTTGCCCTGTGCGGCCACCGACCACGGCGCGCTGTGGACGAAGACGCCGCTGTTGTCGATCCGGACCGCGTCCTTCACCTTGAGCTTGTAGCCCTCCTTGGAGTCCACCGGGACGCCGTAGGTGGAGGAATCCATGACGATGTCGGGGAACTTCTCCAGCACGTAGTAGGTGCCGTTCTTGGTCTCGTGCTTGCCGTCGGGCTTGCCCATCGACACCGGGAAGGTCTTCTCCAGCTTCCCGTTGCGCATGACTTCCATCTTCTTGGTCTTGTCATCGATCGTGGCGACCAGATAGTCGCCGACGCGGAAGCTGGACTTGGTGCCGGCCGCGTCGATGTTCACCACGGTGTTGGACGGCCAGAAGTCCTGCGGGCGCCAGCGCAGCTGCGTGTCGGTGACCCAGTAGAAGCGGCCCGCGACCGGCGGGTTCGAGGTGATCCGGATGGCGTCCTGAGCCATCTGCCGGTTGGCGATCGGCCGCTGGAAGTTGATGTAGATGGGCTTGGCGACGCCCACCATGGACCCGTTGACCGGGTTGAACGACGGCGGCAGGAACGGCGCCTCACCGGTGAACGGCGTGGAGTTCTGGCCCGGCGCGTCGCCGTCGGTGAAGGGGATGGTCGGCGATCCGTAGTTGACGATCGGCGCGGGAGTCGTGGGGGCGCCTGGAGCCGCGGCGGCCGGAGCCGCGGGATCGGCCGGCAGCGGCGGGATGTACGCGCCCGGCGGGGGTCCCGGAACAGCAGGGTCGACGGGTGCCGGTGGCACCTCCGGGTCTGCGTATGCGGACGGGCTGAGCACCAGCCCACCGAGCAGCCCCGCAGCCATGAAAGCAGTGATCAGTCGACGTTTTGCCGATTTCGGCATGAGTAACCTCCAGACAGCACAACTCGCTCCAGTCTCTCACAGCACTATGACCAGCTACTGCCGCGAGAAGGCGTGATCCCCCGACAGCGACCGACTGCACGGCGCTGAACTGCGGTGTTTATCGAGTGTGAGCGTGCTCGCGTTACTTCTCCGTGGCTGGGCAGGAAACTACGAATACGCCGCGGGACGACGCGACACCACACATCGAAACGATGATCAGGGCCGCGGCCACGGCCACTGTCGGCGCCGCTCCTCCGTGGTCGTAGAGGCCGCCGCCGATCAGCGCACCGCCCATGATGCCGATCTGGAAGGCCGCGACATACAGGCCGGAGGCTCCGTCGGGGTCTTCGGGCGAGGTGCGCATCGCGGAGGCCTGCAGCATCGGCGGCAATGCCGTGGAGGCCGCGCCCCACACGACCACCGCTGCCGCACCGAGCATCACCACAGCCCGTCCGGACCACGATTCGACGGCCAGCAGCGACAAGATCACCAGAGCGGCGGCCAGCGCGCCCAGACAGCCCAACACCGAGGCCTTCGGCCACAGGTCCAGGGGCCGGGCCATGGCGGCCATCCCTGCCAGGCCGGCGACCCCGAAGCCCGCCAACAGCCAGGCCAGGTGCGGTCCGTGAATCCCGACCACGTCCCGGATGATCACCACGATGAAGGTGTAGGCGACGAAGTGCCCGGTGACACCGATCAGGGTGAGCACCGACAAGACGAGCAGCCGGCGGTTGCGCCGGTGGCGGTGCCGCGTCCCGGCCGTCGGGTCGACGCCCGAGACGGGCGCCAACGCCGGCAGCATCGTCCACGCCGCCAGCGCCACCACGGCGGCGGCCACGGCGATGATCGCCACGGCCGGCCGCCATCCCCACACTTCACTGAGTGCCGCGGCCAGTGGATTGCCCACCACGAGCGCCAGGCCGGTGCCGACATAGACCGCGGCAGTAGCCCGGCCGGCGTGGCTGGCCGGAACCAGACGGGCGCCGATCGGCGCGATCACCGACCACATCAACCCATGGGCCAGCGCGCACAGCACCCGGCCGCCGGCCAGCACCGCGAAGTTCGGGGCGAGCGCCGAGATCACCTGCGAGACGGTCAGGCACACCAAGGTGGCGACCAGCGTCCGGCGTCGCGGCCAGCGCGCAGTCAGACGCACCAGGATGACCGTGGTGAGTGCGGCGACGAGGGCGTAGCTGGCCATCAGCGTGGCGACCAGGCCTTCGCTGACCCGAAGATCTGTGGCGATCGCGGGGAGCGCCCCGACGGGCAGCATCTCGGCCGTGACGTAGATGAACGCCGCCGCCGCGAGTACGGCGAGTTGAATGGCAACTCGCGGTGTCCACGGGCTGGTGCGGGCGGGAAGCGACTCGCCGGTGACGCTGAAGGTCATGCTGGAATGCCACGGTAGTGCCAGAACGTTGCCGAGCGCGGTAACCGACCCGAGAGGATGCGCAGTCCGTGATTGTCGCCTTCAGCATCAGCCCGGCCGGCGGGGATGAGTCCGGCAGTGTCAGCGCAGCGGTGGCCGAAGCCGTGCGGGTGGTGCGGGCCTCGGGCCTGCCCAACGAGACCAACGCCATGTTCACCAACGTCGAAGGTGAATGGGACGAGGTCATGGCCGTGGTGAAACAGGCCGTGGATGTCGTGGCGGCGGTATCCCCACGGGTCAGCCTGGTGCTCAAGGCCGACATCCGTCCCGGCTATACCGGGCAGCTCACCGCGAAGGTCGAACGCATCGAGCAGGCGCTGGGCGGTTAAGAACGGACGAGGCGCGCGATGGCGGCCGAGGCTTCGGCCAGCTTGGCTTCGGCCTGGTCACCGCCTTCGGAGACGGCCTGCGTCACGCAATGTCCGAGGTGCTCGTCGAGCAGGCCGAGCGCCACGGATTGCAGCGCGCTGTTGACGGCGCTGATCTGGGTGAGCACGTCGATGCAGTACTTGTCCTCGTCGATCATCTTGGCGATGCCCCGGACCTGCCCCTCGATCCGGCGCAGCCTTTTGGCGTAGTTCTCCTTCTGCGCCGAGTAGCCATGTGCGCCCGAGCTGTCAGCCACGTCCATGCCCCCATCATACTGGTACCCCACCGGGGTATGCATCCTCTGCTTGGCCGGGAGAAATGCCGCGAAACGTGACCCCGCTGCGCCGATACGCTGATTCCGATGACGATGCCTCCCTGGCCGGGGCCACAGGGCGAACCGCCGAGTTACGCCCCGCCGGCGTATCCCCAGCCGTATCCCGTGGCGCCCCCGGCGGCGCCGAAGCGCCGGCGGTCCGCGGTCGGCACGACGGTGACGGTGGTCAGCGTCATCCTCGCGGTCGCGCTGTGGATCGTCGCCGTCATCGGTGCGGCCGCCGCCGCTTGGCTGTCGTTGTTCTTCGCGATGTCGACCGACACCTGCCACGCCACCTGCGGCCCGACCCCCTATGACGATCAGGTCTACCCGACGACGTTCGGCTGGATCGGCGGCGGACTGGTCGCCGGGCTCGCCGGAACCATCGTCATGATCTTCTTCACCCGGCGCTGGTTGTGGGTCTGGCCCCTGCTGTCCATCGTGTGCACCGTGGTCGGGTTCTACCTGGGGTACGACCTGACCGTGAAGGCCACCGAGTGGACCGGCTGACCTGCGCCGCTTCGGGCCGGAAAGAATTTGGGCGGCTAACTAACCGAGGGGCATACTGAGCCTCATGTCTGACCAGCCTGACATCAAGCCCCGCTCCCGCGACGTCACCGACGGCCTGGAGAAAGCCGCAGCCCGAGGCATGCTGCGCGCGGTAGGGATGGGCGACGACGACTGGGTCAAGCCGCAGATCGGCGTCGGGTCGTCATGGAACGAAATCACGCCGTGCAACATGTCGCTGCAGCGGCTGGCCCAGGACGTCAAGGCCGGCGTGCACGAGGCCGGCGGGTACCCGCTGGAGTTCGGCACCATCTCGGTCTCCGACGGCATCTCGATGGGCCACGAGGGCATGCACTTCTCGCTGGTGTCCCGTGAGGTGATCGCCGACAGCGTCGAGACCGTGGTGCAGGCCGAGCGTCTGGACGGCACCGTGCTGCTCGCCGGCTGCGACAAGTCGATCCCCGGCATGCTGATGGCCGCGGCCCGCCTGGACCTGGCCTCGGTGTTCTTCTACAACGGCTCGATCATGCCGGGTGTCGCCAAGCTCACCGACGGCACCGAGAAGGAAGTCACGATCATCGACGCCTTCGAGGCGGTCGGTGCGTGTGTGCGCGGGCTGATGTCGCGCGAGGACGTCGACATCATCGAACGCGCGATCTGTCCGGGCGAGGGCGCCTGCGGCGGCATGTACACCGCCAACACCATGGCTTCGGCGGCCGAGGCACTCGGTATGTCATTGCCGGGCAGCGCATCTCCGGTGGCCGTGGACAAGCGGCGCGGCGAGTTCGCCCGCCGCTCGGGTGAGGCAGTCGTCGAGATGCTGCGCCGCGGCATCACCGCCCGCGACATCCTCACCAAGGAAGCCTTCGAGAACGCCATCGCCGTGGTGATGGCGTTCGGCGGGTCGACCAACGCCGTGCTGCACCTGCTGGCGATCGCCCGCGAGGCCGAGGTCGAGCTGACGCTCGCCGACTTCACCCGCATCGGCAACAAGGTGCCGCACCTGGCCGACGTGAAACCCTTCGGCCGCCACGTGATGAAGGACGTCGACGAGATCGGTGGCGTGCCCGTGGTCATGCGCGCACTGCTCGACGCCGGTCTGCTGCATGGTGATTGCCTGACGGTCACCGGTAAGACCATGGCCGAGAACCTCGCCCACATCGCTCCCCCGGACCCGGACGGCAAGGTGCTGCGGGCGATGAACGACCCGATCCACCCGACCGGCGGTATCACGATCCTGCACGGCTCGCTGGCTCCCGAAGGCGCCGTGGTGAAGTCCGCAGGGTTCGAGTCCGACGTCTTCGAAGGTACGGCAAGGGTTTTCGAGCGCGAGCGGGCTGCGCTGGACGCACTTGAGGACGGCACGATCACGCACGGCGACGTCGTGGTGATCCGCTACGAGGGCCCCAAGGGCGGCCCGGGCATGCGCGAGATGCTGGCCATCACCGGTGCCATCAAGGGCGCCGGGCTGGGCAAGGACGTGCTGCTGATGACCGACGGCCGGTTCTCCGGCGGGACGACGGGCCTGTGCGTCGGGCACATCGCCCCCGAGGCCGTCGACGGCGGGCCGATCGCGTTCGTCAAAGACGGTGACCGGATCCGCCTCGACGTGGCTAACGGAACGCTCGACGTGCTGGTCGACGAGGCCGAGTTCGAGGCTCGCAAGGCCGGTTTCGAGCCGCTCCCGCCGCGCTACAAGACGGGCGTGCTGGCCAAGTACACCAAGCTGGTCCAGTCGGCTGCCGTCGGCGCCGTCTGCAACTAGACGCGATTTGTGCACGATTTTCCGCGCTGACCGCGGAAAATCGTGCACAAATCACTGAGTACCCTTCGGGCCGCGACGGATGATGGCCGCGAGTTGCTCGCGTGAGCTCGCCCCCACCCGCTGACTGGCCCGGTAGAGGTGGCCTTCGACGCTGCGCACCGACATCACCAGCCGCTCGGCGATCTGTTTGTTGGACAGCCCCGCGACAACGAGTTCGACGATCTCGCGCTGCCTTCCGGTCAGCGGTTGCCCGGCCGGGTTGCGCAGGGCCGGAGTACACAGCCCGCCGCATTCGTCGGCGCCCTCCTGCGCGACAGCCGCCGCGTACGCGCTGCGCTTGCCCTGCCCATGACGACCGAAGGCCACCGCGGCCTGCGCGGCGGCGTCCGCGGCGGTGGCCCGGTCACCGATGGCGCGGTAACCCTCTGCGGCAGTGAGCAATCCGGCGCCGTCATCGGCCGCCAGCGCCTCGATGTGGCGGGCCACGGTATCGGCCAAGGGTAGTTTCAGCGCGTCCGCGAGTTCGCGTGCACGGGTCACGCCCGACGCGTCGCCCCATTGCGCGGCCGTCTGCAGGCACAGCAGCTCGTGCGTCGGCTGTTCGCGTTCGGCGGCGGCGCGACCCGCTGTGCGCACCACGTCGATGGCATCGGCCAGAGCGCCACCGGCGGCCAGCGTCCATCCGGTGGCCACCGACATCGCGGTGTTCATGAACACGTAGTCCTCGGGCACCCGATCGGCGGCCCGGGCCAGGGCTTCCGCCGCCGCGCCGGCCTGGCCGAGCTTGGCGTACGCCTCGGCCAGCGAGAAACAGCTGGCAACCCGCAAACCGGTTGTGATGTCGTGAGTTTCGGCACCAGCGTAGGACTCGTGCAGATGCTTGACGGCGGCGGCCAGATCAGCGCGCACCAGTTCGGCGTGGCCGAGCAGGTAGGCCAGGTTGGCGTATACGAGCCCCGGCACATCGCGCGCCGACTCGTCCAGCCGTGCCGCCATCTCCGTGACGTCTTCGATCTGGCCGGTCAGCCGGCACGCGCGGGCGTGGACCGCACCGAACCAGAATCGCAGGGGCGAGGATTCGAACGAGGTGTTGGCGTTCTCGACAGCCCGGTCTGCGACATCGCGAATCTCGTCGACGTGTCCGAGGGCGCCGAGGGCCATCATCAACGCGATCGAGGCCATCAGCGAGTGAATATGGTGCAGCCCACCGGAATCCAAGGCGGCCTTGGCGTTTTGCTCCGCGCTGGCACACTGGCCGAGCACCACGTCGACACAGGCTTGGATGGCCAGCCGTTCCATCCGCTGCCGATCGGATTCGGCCTCATCGGCAAGCTTTTCCAGGATCGCGCGGGCGTCGAGCGGCCGCCCGAGCATCCAGGTCAGATTCGCGGCCCGCAGCGTGGCCCAGTGGTGACTGTCCGCCCTGCCGTCGGTGCTGATCTCACGCAGGATCGCCTCGGCTTCTTCGCCCCGGCTCAACAGAACCAGCGTCACCGCCCGCATCGGTGCTGCCTCTGGCGCCCCGCATTCGGCTGCGGCAGCGGCGAATCGGTCCGCCGCGTCGGGGTCGAGCAAGACCGTGGCACACCGGGCCGCGGTCAGGAACAGCTCGGGGTCCGGTGGCTGGTCGGAGTGCAGCGCCAGCAGAGCCCGGCGCACGGTCGCGCGCATATCGCCGTCAGGCTCCGACGCCAGCCGGCGCACGAGCTGCCCGCGAATTCTCGACAGATGCATCTCACCGGCTGTGGCCCTGCGCAGTTCGCCGTACAGCGGGTGCGCCAGTGTCGCCACGAGCCGGCGCCCGACCCGTTCGACCCTGACCAGATGCATCTGTTCAGCGGCCTCCAGATCAGCGGGCTCGACCAGATCGACCAGCACGTCGACACTGAGCGGCTCGCACTGCGAAAGCGTGTCGAGCACCAGCGCCATGCCGGGCTCGAGCTCCCCGAGACGACGCCCCACCATGTCGGAGAGGCTCTGGGACACGGCCACATCGCCGTCCCACATCCACACCCCGGCGGATTTGTGCATCCGTCCGGCCGCGATCTGGTCTTTCAGCAACTGCAGCAGGTACAGCGCGTTGCCTCCGGTCAGCTTCCAGAAGCGGCGGGCGCTGCGGCTGTCCACCGGTCCACCGACCGCGGATTCGATCAGCGTGGCGGCCGCGTCGACCGACAGCGGTTCGAGGTCGATCCGGTCGAGCAGGCTGTCCTTCCACAACGCGGTCACCGCGTCGGGCTCCGGGCCGCCCGAACGTGCGGTGACGACCAGACGCACCCCCTGTGTCTGCGCCAGCTGGTGTACGACGTGCGCGGACAGCGGATCCAGCAGGTGGGCGTCGTCGACGCCGATGACGACCTTGCCCATGCGCTGCTGGGTCACGAACGAATCGATCACGCGTCGCACGTCGGGCAGCGGATCGCACATGCTCTGGCTGATCGATCCGGTGAACGCCCCCAGCGGGATGGCTCGCGCCGATTCGGTGCCGACGAACCAATTGGTGCGGTGCCCGGACGTCGCGGCGTGGCTCAGCGCTTCGCGGGCCAACCGGGTCTTCCCGACGCCGGCACTGCCGACGATCACCACACCGTGGTGGCCTCCCGGCCCACCAAGGCAGCGACGGATCGTCGCCAGTTCTTGTTCCCGCCCCGCCAGCTTCATCTCAGCAGTTCGTACTCACCATCGCCGTCTTGTGAAGTCCTGCGATTGCCCAGGATATGGCGCAGAACACGGACCGGGGCGCGAATTGACGCATCGTGCGATTCGCGGGCCGGTACCGGCACACAGGTATCCCCTCCAGCCGGACACCGGCTGGGCAGTCCGGCGCGCCTACTGGCGGCTATGCGTGCCGCGCTTCCGAATTGCGCACCCGCATCCCGAAGTACATCGCGTTGAAGCCCAACACCATCACGAGCGCACCGCTGATCACATGCGACCAGATCATGCCGGTGGTCGGCCCACTGACGAACACCCACGGCGAGACGATCAGCCAGACACCGAAGATCGGCAGGGTCCAGGTCATGCCGTGGGCACGGTCCAGCGCGAAGCTGAAACACATGGACAGGAACGCGATCGCCCCTCCGACGATGAGGTCGTTGACCGTGAGCCTGTTGAATGCGTCGAAGCCGACGATCCAGGGGGAGAGCGCGACATACATCGCCGTCAGCAATGTCAGGCCGAAGGTGACCTGCGCGGCCATCGACTCCGCGACCCGGTCGTAGCCCGCGCGTAGGGCCATGATGTCCGGATGCAGGTCGATTGATGAATGGACTGCACTCATTTTCTTATCCTTTCCGTTACACGGCAAGGCGTTTGGGCCGTGCCGCACCCATCCATCACCTCTCAGATTACGCCGCGGAACCGGCGTCGGCGGCGGGCGTCGGCAACGCGCGGCCGTCGCCAAGTACAGTCGTCTCAATGCGGTGGCGCAGCAACGCCCGAACAGAAGACCCCACCGGTGCACGTCGGCAACTCGGCTGGTTCGCAACACTCTTCGCGATGGCGTTGGTCTTCCATTACTCCGACAGCCAGCCCCTCGCGGTGGCACCCGCGTTACTGGCCGGGCTCCCCGCCCTGGTCTTTCCCGGCTCGGTGCCCGCGGCCGGCCTGGCGGTGGCGGCCGGGGCCACCGTAGCCGTGCTCGATTTGCCTGCCGCGTCCAACCATCTGGTGCTGAGTTTGTTGGTCGCCGTCGGGCTCGGCACCGCGGCCGTGTGGGCATGGGCGGTGAGAAATCGGTCCGGGGTACCGGACAGCTTTGTCGAGCGCTGGCTGGACGCCGCCCGCAGTCCGGTCGGCCTGGCGTTGCTCGTGATCTATCTGTTCACGGTGTTCGACAAGCTGAACACCGCCTACTTCTCTCCGAGAACCTCGTGTGGCGGCGAACTGTTCGGCCAGATCATCTCGTTCAACGGCTTCGGCGATGCCGTGCCGGGGCCGGCCGTCGGCCAGGTGGTCGCCATTGCGGCCGTGGCGATCGAGGCCGTCATCTTCGTGTTGCTGGCGGTGCCGCGCATGCGTTTCTGGGGCGTGCTGATCGGGGTGGCCTTTCATTCGATACTGGCGCTGTCGTCGTTCTATGACTTCGCCACCGTCGTGTTCGCGGTGTACGTGCTGCTGCTTCCGGCCGAGGCGTTCGCCACCCCGGCGGTGCGCCGACCCGCCCTGCGTTACGTCGCGCTCGCGGGTTTCGCCGGCCACGTGCTGCTGAGCGCGGTCTCGAGTTCGGCCGAATCGCCGGACAGCCCGATCGGCCTGCCGTGGCACACCCTGCTCGTCCTGACCTGGTTCGCCGCCGTGCTCCCGGTCATGGTCGCCGTGCTGCGCGGCTACCGCAGTGCGCAGGCGGCCGGTGTCACCACCCCCGGCTGGCACCTACGCCCCCTGGCGCTGCTGGCCGCGCCGCTGCTGGCATTCGCCAACGGGATGACGCCGTATGTGGGGCTCAAGACCGTGGCGAACTTCTCGATGTTCAGCAACCTGCACACCGAAGAGGGCACCACCAATCACCTGCTGCCCGGCGTCACCCGCTTCGAGCTGACCGATTACCTGCGAGACACCGTCACCGTGGTCGGGCTGGAGCTGCCCGAGTACGCGGGCGACACGACTTACCTTCTGAGACAGACCCGTTGGCTGACCGAGGACCCACCGGTGCGCATTCCCTGGCTGGAGTTGCGCCGCACGGTGACGCTGTGGCGGGACGCCGGGGTGACCGGCGTCCGGATCGCCTACCTGCACGGCGGGCCGCCTCAAGTGGTGAACGACGCGACGAACGATCCCGTGCTGGCGGCGCCACTACCGTGGTGGCAGCGTCATCTGGTGGCCTTTCGGGCCGTCGACTCAGGTTCGGGTGCCGACTTCTGCCGGTGGTAGGCGGGCACGAATGGGGCCGGACCGCCGGCCTTCGAGCAGTACGCTGCGATCGACGCATTGGTGCAATTTCGACAAGAGCGTGAGCTGATATGACCGAAACGCAGATCGACGAGGCCCTCGCAGAGCTCGTCGAAGGTGAAAAGACCTGGGCTTGCTTGTCCTTGGCGGCCCGGCGCGGGCTGCTCGACGAGGTCCGCTCCTTGACGGTGCGCCACGCCTCCGAGTGGGTCGACGCCGCCGTGGGCATCAAACAACTGGATCCGGCTTCACCGCTGGTCGGCGAGGAATGGATGTCGGGTCCGTACTCGCTGGTGGCCGGGCTGGCCGCCCTGTCGGAGAGCCTGGCCAAGCTGGAAGCGGGCCGCAGCCCCCTCGACGGCGCCGTGTTCGGTTCCGCCCCGGGTGGGCGGACGACGGTAAAGGCCCTGCCGCTCAACACGTTCGACCAGCTGCTGCTGTCCGGGTTCAGCGCCGAGGTGTGGCTGCAGCCCGGCATCGAGAAGGCCGAGGCGATCCGGTCGGCCGGCCTGGCCCAGCTCGACCCGTCCCGCACCCCCGGTGTGGGCGCGGTTCTGGGCGCGGGCAACATCTTCTCGATCGCACCGCTGGACACCATCTACGAGCTCTACGCCCACAACCGCGTGGTGGCGCTCAAGCTCAACCCGATCACCGATCCGCTGCTACCGGTGCTGACCAAGGTGCTGGCTCCGTTCATCGCGGTCGGCGCGGTGCGCATCCTCACCGGTGGCGCCGAGGCCGGCACGTACCTGGTGCGGCACAAGCTCGTCGACCACGTGCACATGACGGGCAGCGCATTGACGTACGACGCCATCGTGTTCGGCACCGGAGAAGAGGGCGCCCGCCGCAAGGCCGCCGACGAACCGGTGCTCGACAAGGACATGACCGCCGAGCTCGGCGGAGTCTCACCGACCATCGTGCTGCCCGGCCAGTGGAGCAGTGCCGACATCGAGTTCCAGGCGAATCACATTGCCACGCAACGGCTGCACAACAACGGCTACAACTGCGTGGCGGCACAGGTGGTGGTGCTGCCGAAGCGCTGGGCCCAGCGCGACGAGTTCATCGCGGCGATCCGCAAGGCCGTCGACGACGCACCGGCTCGGCCGGCCTACTATCCCGGCTCCGACGTCAGGGTGGCCGGCGCGGATTCGTCGTATCCGGACGCGCAGCACCTGGGCTCGAAAGGCGCACGGGTCCTGGTGGTAGATCCGGTCGATCGCGAAGCGCTGTTGCGCACCGAGTATTTCGGCCCGGTGCTCGGCGTGATCGAACTCGACACCGAAGACGACAGTTCCGCCGAACAGTTCTTCGCCCAGGCGGTGCGGGTCGCCAACGACGAGTTCGTCGGCACCCTCGGGGTAAACATCATCGCTCACCCGGACACCGTCAAGGGCATGGGCGACGCGTTCGACGACCTCGTCGAGAAGCTGCGGTACGGCACCATCGCGATCAACGCGTGGACCGGCGTCGGCTACCTGACACCGACCGCGACCTGGGGGGCGTTTCCCGGGCACCAGCGCAATGACATCCAGAGCGGAACCGGCGTGGTGCACAACGCTTTTCTGCTCGACGGTCCCGAGCGCACCGTCGTTCGCGGCCCGTTCCGGCCCGCGCCGCGTTCGGTGTTCCGCGGCGAGTGGTCGTTGTCGCCGAAGCCGCCCTGGTTCGTCAACAACCGCACCGCGGCGACAACCGGTCGGCTGCTGGTGGATTTCGCCGGAGCACCCGGTTGGGGCAAGTTGCCGGCGATCTTCGCGTCGGCGCTGCGGGGCTAGAAGCGGGGTTGGTCCGGGATCGGTCAGGCGGACGCGACGGGCGTGGCCGGCGTACGCAGCAGCCGCTGCGCGCAGTCCAGCAGCACGCGGTGCAGCTCCTCGTCGGAGACATCGTTGAGGCTGGGGTCGGTGGCGCTGCCGTAGACGCCTGAGGCGAGTACCGACATACAGATCCGGTCGGCAGTGTCGGGTTCGGGGCCCAGCAGGATCCCGGTGAGCCGTTCGATCGTGTCCTGCAGTTCGTCCCGGCTGTGCACCAGGCTGTCGATGACGGGATCGCCGTGGAACACCGCGGTGACCCGGCGATGCCGCACCGCCATCTCCACCATGCCGCTGACGGCCGCCTCCCGCCGGGCCTCGGGCGTGGACATCGCCTCGGCGATGCGGACCAGCCGCGTCATGTCGTCGAAGACCGGTTGGATGACCGCGAGCGCGATCTCGTCCTTGGAGTGGAACTGGTAGTAGACGGCGGCCTTGCTGACGCCGAGGCGATCGGCGATCATCTGCAGCGACGTGCCCTTGACGCCGTGCTCGGCGAACAGACCCAGTGCCGCCTCCAGCACGCGTTCGCGCGCAAAGCCACGCGGCGCAACAGCCTTTGCCACACCCGTCCCTCCGTCGCGCTGAGCGTACCCAACGCGGTCTAGATCACAGCGTCAATAGCCGAACTAACTTGATCGAAGTTAGCCGACTGTATAGGTTTCACTTTACATCCGGCAAGGAATCTGCGGGGAGGAGTGCTGATGCCGAGCTCATGCCTGGCGCCACGGGCCGACCTCCTCGACAGCTATCTGCTGGCGGCCGTCGAAACCGGCCTCGAACAGGTGGTTTTCCTGGCGTCCGACCTGGACCCACGTCCTTATCGACTGCCCTGGCCCGTGGGCACCACGGTGTTCGTCGTCGACGACCCGGCGATCCTCGAGGTCAAGACCGACGCCCTGGCCGGGACCGCCCCGACGGTCGCCGTCCACGGCGTCCCCGCCGACATCGGCGGCAACTGGGCCACCGCACTCGTCGGCGCCGGATTCGACACCGACCGGAGCACCCTGTGGAGCGTGGAGGGCGTACTACCCTTCATCCCATTGGCACAGCAGAGCCGGCTGATCGCCGACATCACCGCCATGAGTGCGCCGGGCAGCCGGCTGCTCTCTGAGATGTCGGTCAGTCCTTTCCGGGACGATTCCGGCGGGGAACTCCCCCTGGACGTCGACGTAGAAAGATGTTGGCGGGAATCCGCCGACGCCGACATGATCACGAAGTGGCAATGGAGCTGCGCAGCTAGCCCGTACGTCACCGCGTACCTGACCTCCGAAAGGCCGACCAGCAAATATGAAGCTGTTGAGACGGTTCTGGATTCCGTTGATCATCGCCGCGGTGGTAGTGGTCGGCGGGTTCACGGTGATGCGGGTGCGCACGTTCTTCGGCGCCGGCGACGGTACCGGCATCTCCAGCGCCAAGGTCGATGACACCAAGCCGTTCGACCCCAAGGTCGTGGTCTACGAGATCTACGGCGTGCCCGGAGCCACCGCCGACGTGAACTACCTCGACCTCGACGCCCAGCCCCAGCGCATCGACGGGGTGACCCTGCCGTGGACGCTGCGGCTGGAGTCCACCGCGCCCTCGGTCTTTCCCAACATCGTCGCCCAAGGCAACGGCGACACGATCAGCTGCCGCATCACCGTCGATGACGAACTCAAGGACGAGAGAACCTCCAACGGCGTGAACGCCCAGACCTTCTGCTTGGTGAAATCTGCATGAGCAATTACGACGCCCCGACCGACTCGATCCCGGTCGCCTCCCCACCAGCGCACAGCAACCACGGCGGGATCGCCAAGTGGATCCGGCGCCTGGCAGTGCCGATCATCATCGGCTGGATCGCCGTCATCGCCGTCCTCAATGTGATCGTTCCCCAGCTCGAAGAGGTCGGGAAGATGCGTTCGGTGTCGATGACGCCGGACGACGCGCCGTCGATGATCGCGATGAAGCGGGTCGGCGAGGTATTCCAGGAGTTCAAGTCCAACAGCTCGGTGATGGTCGTGCTCGAAGGCGACCAGCCGCTGGGCGACGACGCGCACAAGTACTACGACCAGATCGTCGAGAAGCTCGAGGCGGACAAGAAGCACATCGAGCATGTGCAGGATTTCTGGGGCGACCCGCTGACCGCCTCGGGCGCGCAGAGCTCCGACGGTCTGTCGGCCTACGTTCAGGTCTACACCGCCGGTAACCAAGGCGAGGCGCTGGCCAACGAATCGGTCGAAGCCACCGAGAAGATCGTCCAGAGCGTCCAGGCCCCACCCGGGGTCAAGGCCTACGTGACCGGCCCGGCCGCGATGTCGGCCGATCAGGAGATCGCCGGTAACCGCAGCCTCGAGATGATCACCGCGCTGACGTTCGTGGTCATCATCATCATGCTGCTCACGGTCTACCGCTCGATCATCACGGTGCTGCTCACCCTGTTCATGGTGGTGTTGTCACTGTCGGCCGCGCGCGGTCTGGTGGCATTCCTGGGCTACTACAACATCATCGGGCTGTCGACGTTCGCCACCAACCTGCTGGTGATGCTGGCCATCGCCGCCTCCACCGACTACGCGATCTTCCTGATAGGCCGATATCAAGAGGCCAGAAGTGTCGGCGAAGACCGAGAGTCGGCCTACTACACCATGTTCCACGGCACCGCCCACGTCATCCTCGGGTCGGGCCTGACCATCGCCGGCGCCACGTTCTGCCTGCACTTCACTCGGCTGCCCTACTTCCAGTCCCTGGGTATCCCGCTGGCCATCGGCATGGTGATGGTGGTGCTGGTCGCACTCACCCTCGGCTCGGCGATCATCGCGGTGGTCACCAGGTTCGGCAAGACGCTGGAACCCAAGCGCGCCATGCGGACTCGTGGCTGGCGCAAGATCGGCGCCGCAGTGGTGCGGTGGCCCGGACCGATCCTGATCGCCACCATCGCCGTCTCCCTGGTCGGTCTGCTCACCCTGCCCGGGTACAAGACCAACTACAACGACCGCAAGTACCTGCCGCCGGACCTGCCGGCCAACACCGGTTACGCGGCCGCTGACCGGCACTTCTCCCCCGCCCGGATGAACCCCGAATTGCTGTTGATCGAAAGCGATCACGACCTGCGCAACTCCGCGGACTTCCTGGTGATCGAGCGGATCGCCAAGCGCATCGTCGGCGTGCCGGGGGTCTCCCGGGTGCAGGCCATCACGCGCCCTCAGGGAACGCCGATCGAGCACACCTCGATCCCGTTCAACATCAGCATGCAGGGCACGACCCAGACCATGAATCAGAAGTACATGCAGGACCGCATGGCCGACATGCTCAAGCAGGCCGACGAAATGCAGGTCACCATCGACACGATGGACAAGATGATCGCGCTCATGGAGCAGATGCGCGATGTCATGAACAGCATGGTCGGCAAGATGCACGGCATGGTCGACGACATCAGGGAACTCCGCGACCACATCTCGGATTTCGACGATTTCTTCCGGCCGATCCGCAACTACCTGTACTGGGAACCGCACTGCTACAACATCCCGATGTGCTGGTCGATCCGGTCGGTGTTCGACACCCTCGACGGAATCGACACCATGACAGCCGATTTCGAGCAGATCGTGCCTGACATGGACAGGATGAACGCGCTGATCCCGGTGATGATCGCGAACATGCAGCCGATGATCGCGACCATGAAGACGATGAAGACCATGATGCTGACCATGCAGGCCACCCAGGGCGGTCTGCAGGATCAGATGGCGGCCATGCAGGACAACTCCACCGCCATGGGTCAGGCCTTCGACGCGGCCAAGAACGACGACTCGTTCTATCTGCCGCCGGAGACCTTCGACAATCCCGACTTCAAGCGCGGCATGAAGATGTTCCTCTCGCCTGACGGGCACGCGGTGCGGTTCATCATCAGCCACGAGGGCGACCCGATGAGCCCCGAGGGCGTCGCGCACGTCGCACCCATCAAGCTGGCCGCCAAGGAGGCGATCAAGGGCACCCCGCTCGAGGGCTCCAAGATCTACCTCGGCGGTACCGCGGCCATGTTCAAGGACATGCAGGAAGGCGCCAACTACGACCTGCTGATCGCCGGAATCGCCTCGCTCTGCCTGATCTTCATCATCATGTTGATCCTGACCCGAAGCGTGGTGGCCGCCGCCGTCATCGTCGGCACGGTGGTGCTCTCCCTCGGCGCATCCTTCGGCCTGTCCGTACTGATCTGGCAGCACCTGATCGGCCTGGAACTGCACTGGATGGTGCTGGCCATGTCGGTGATCATCCTGTTGGCCGTCGGCGCCGACTACAACCTGCTCCTGGTCTCCAGATTCAAAGAGGAGATACACGCCGGCCTCAACACCGGCATCATCCGCGCCATGGGCGGCACCGGCTCGGTGGTCACCTCAGCCGGCCTGGTGTTCGCGTTCACCATGATGTCGATGGCGGTCAGCGAACTGGCCGTGATCGGACAGGTGGGCACCACGATCGGCCTGGGCCTGCTGTTCGACACCCTGGTCATCCGGTCCTTCATGACCCCGTCCATCGCAGCCCTGATGGGCAAGTGGTTCTGGTGGCCACAGATCGTGCGTCAGCGGCCCAAGCCGGAGCCCTGGCCCAAGCCGGTCCAGCGCGAGCCACAGGACTCCCTGGCCTGACCCCGAGCACCGCGAGCGTGCGTGTCTGCTGGTCGACACACCGTCAACCACCAGCAGATTGCGCACGCTCGCGGCGTTTCAGGGGGCGGTCAGAGCGGGTTATCGCACGAGCGCGACAGCGAACCCGTCCCAGCCCTTGGTGCCCACGGTCTGAATGGCGGCCGTGTCCAACCGCGGATGGCTGCCCATCATCTCCAGCATGTCGCGCACTCCCCGCGCCTGTGCGTCATCGGCCGCCGGCGCGAGCACCCGACCGAACCGGGTGACGTTGTCCACCACGATGATCGAGCCCGGCCGGCCCAGCTTCACCGCCCACTCGACGTAGCGGACGTTGTTCTCCTTGTCGGCGTCGATGAACGTCAGATCGAATACGTCACCGCGCTCGGCCAGCCGCGGCAACGTGTCGAGCGCGGCACCGACGATCACCTCGACCCGGTCGGCGACTCCGGCCCGGGTCAGATTGGCACGGGCCACCTCGGCATGCCGCGGCTCGTCTTCGAGGGTGACGACGCTGCCGTCCGGTCCGACGCCGCGGGCGAGGTTGATGGTGCTGTAGCCGGCCAGCGTGCCGATCTCGAGCACCCGCGTCGCGCCGGAGATCGTGGCGAGCAGCGAGAGCAGCTTGCCGTGCTGGGCCGACACCTCGATGGCCGGCATGTCGGCAGCGTGCGCGGACTGGCGCGCCGCGGCCAGCGCCGCGTCCTCGGTGCGCAACACCTCGTTGAACATGGCATCGACTTCAGCGGGTTCGGTCATGTGCGCCAGGTTAGAGGACGCCTTCTTTCCCGTAGACCATCCGCAGCACCAGCCCGACCTCCGGACCCATGATCGTCGCGCAGAGTTCGCAATAGGCGGCGACGAAGGCCGGTCCGTGCGGCGGATCCGCCTGGCTCACGTGGTGGGCAAGTTCGTGCAGCACCACCAACTCCCGCAGTGCCCAGTTGTCACGCTCGGGCACGGCGATAACGGCCTTGCCGTCGACGAGTTCGTAGTGCGCCGCCGTCGCACCCCGGCGGGCGCGCACGGCGACCGGGCCGGCCCCGACCCGGGCGACGACGTCGTCGACGTAGCGCTGCACCGACTCCACCGACCCGAACTTCGCCTCCGGCGGTAGCGTCAGCGAGGTACCGAAGAAGTCGATGGCCCGCGAACTATGTTGTGCCGCACGGTCGAACATGGTCCGCACGAACTGCTCGGCGGCATACACCTTGGCCCGCTGGCTGTCGCGGGCGTTCACCGCTCCAGCGCGCCGCGTGCGCCCGAGATCTCCTGCTGCGGACCCAGCCGCGCTCGTCTGCCTGCACGGTCCCCGGCTCGACGGGCCGCCGAAGAGTATCCGGCCGACGCACTGGTGGCCCGCCAGGTACCACGGGCCTGCGACGCCGATCGGTAGAAGCTCTTCAGCTCGACATCCTTGTTCCGCAACGCGATTGCCGTTCCGGGACGGTCATTGCGGTCGGCCTCCTGCTGGGCCTCCTCTTTGGCTTCCGACAGCCGCTGGCCGATGCGGGCTCCGAAGGCCAACTGGAAATTGAGCCGTGCCGTGATCGTCGGCGTCGGACGGTGCGCGCCGGAGGCGATGTAGCTCTGGGACGCCTTCACCATCTGCAACACCAGGCTGGTGTAGAGCGCGTGGGTGGCGTCGATGTCCTCGGGGAACCCGTAGGCGTACACAAACGTCGAGTTGGACGCGACATCGCACTTCACATCGTTGGCCATGCCGATCACCACGAAAAGCTGCACATACGTACGCAGCCCCTTGGTGCCGGCCTCCCCGATGGTGATGGTGCGCTGCACCGGCATCTGCGCCTTGGTGCGCTCAGCCGAGTGCGACCGGGCCAGGGCCAGGTCGATGGATGTCGCGGTGGCCAGCCGCTGAGCCGCCGCCATGAACGCTTCGGCCTCGTGGGCGTTGTCGGTGCCCTCAGCCTGACGCAACAGTGCTGCGATCCGTGCCAGCATCTTGTCGTCGCTCACGCGACCAACCTAACCGGCGGCGCCGACAAACTTGCCGATCGCGTCGACCACCTGGGGTGACAACGATCCGGGCTTGCCGTAGTTGGCGATGCTGTCGGTGGGATCGTCGCGCAGCACATGGTTGACGCCCTTGAGCTCGACGACCGTGAGCGCGGTGTGCCGCAGCGCGTCGATCAGCGGACGCTCGATCGCACAGCTGGCCTGGGAGTCGGAATCCGAGCAGGTGAGCAGCACCGGCATGCCGTCGGGTAGCGCGGCAGCCAGTTGCACGGGGTCGATCTTGTCGGCCGCGATGATGGCGCTGAGGTTGTCCTTGTTGACGATCGCGCTCAGGCCCTCGGGGAGGTTGGCGGGCACGGTGCCCTTGGTGCGGATCTCGTCGACGGCACCCAGCCACGCCGTCAGCACCTCGGGAGCGGCTCCGGAACGAACCCGGTTGGTGATGATGTCCAGGTAGCGGCCGGACAACGGTTGAAACAGGGCCAGCGAGTGGACTTTCGGATCGCCGCCACCGCCGAGCGTCATGGCGTGGACGGCGCCCTCGCCGACCGCGTAAATCGACAGCTTTGCCGCGTCGGTGACGGGCCGGCCGGCCAGGAAACGCAGCGCGGCGGCGGCTCCGCTGGTGTAGACGCCGCTGACCACCTGGTCGGGCTTCTTCTCGTACGGGCCGAGTTTGGTTGCGCCGGTACCGATCTTGTCGTAGCGCAGGCTGGCGACCCCGTTGTCCGACAACGTTTCGGCAAGCTGGCGCATGTTGCCGACGGGCCCGACCACCTTGTTGTCGCCGTTGCGATCGGTGGGTCCGCTCTCCGAGATCAGCAGCGCGGCCGGGCCGGCCACGTCCTGGTGCCGGTAGGTCCCGTGGATGGTGAGTCCGTCGGCGTCGAACGTGACGTCGGTGTCGGCCCACGTCGGCGACTGGGCCCCCTTCGGGCTCTCGGCGCCGCAGCCGGCCACCAGCAGCACTGAAAGTACTGCTACCACAAGCTTTCTCACAGGTGCGTCTCGATCCAGGTCGTCACGTCGTCGAGGACAAGCTCCTTCTCCGGCTCGTTGAACACCTCATGGAAGAGACCCGGATACACCTTGAGGTGCACATCCGCCGACCCCACACATTCCACCAGGTGGCGGCTCCCTTCAGCGGATACCAGGCGGTCCATCTCACCGTGCACCACCAGCAGCGGCGCGGTCAGCGCCGAAGCGCGCCGCGGCATGGTCTCGCCCACGATGATCAGCGCCCGGGCAATACCGGCGGGGACCTTGCCGTGCCACACCAGCGGGTCGGCCTTGTAGGCGGCCACCACCTCGGGATCGCGGGACACCGCGTCGGCGTCGAGATTTTCCACCGGCAGCCCGGGAGCGAGCTTGCCGAGCACCTTGGCCGCGGCGGCCAGCACCGGGGACACCGCGGCCTGCGCGGCCACCGCGGGCCCGGACAGCACCATCGCGGTGTATTCGTCGGGGTACTCGACGCCGTAGGCGAACACGATGCCGCCGCCCATGCTGTGTCCCAGCACCAGCCGCGGCAGGCTCGGATACTCCGCGGCGGCGATACCGACGAGCGTGTGGAAGTCGCCCACGTACTCCGACATGTCGCGCAGGTACACGCGCTTGCCGCCGGAGCGGCCGTGACCGCGGTGGTCGAGGGCGTAGACGACCAGCCCCGCCTGTCCGAACCGCTGCGCGACGTGGTGATACCGCCCGGCGTGCTCACCGAGTCCGTGGGAGAGGACGACGACGCCTCTGGGCGCGATGTCGGGCGTCCATACGTCGTAGACGATGCGGACCCCGCCGACGCCGTCGAAGGTCTGTTCACTGCGCGTGCTGGTCACCCTGGCGAGCGTATTCGATCGAAGTTGTCGGGGCTGCTGCGTAAGCTCGCGATTGTGACGGTCCTCGCTCACCGCCTCGATGACGACAGCCCGGCAGATGCGTTCCTGGCCGATGCCCAGCGCTACCGCCGGGAGCTGCTGGCGCATTGCTACCGGATGACCGGCTCACTGCACGACGCCGAGGATCTGGTGCAGGAGACCTACCTGCGCGCCTGGAAGTCCTACGAGGGCTTTCAGGGCAAATCATCGGTGCGCACCTGGCTGTATCGCATCGCCACCAATACGTGCCTGACGGCGTTGGACGGCCGGCAGCGCCGCCCGCTGCCCTCGGGTTTGGGTAACCCCAGTTCCTCGCCCACCGACGAGATCGCCGAGCATCACGAGATCCCGTGGCTACAGCCCTTGCCCGATTCGACCGAGGATCCGGCCGATCCCAGCACGATCGTCGGTACCCGCGATTCGGTGCGGCTGGCTTTCGTCGCAGCGCTGCAGCATCTGTCGGCCCGTCAGCGCGCGGTGCTGGTGATGCGCGAGGTATTGCAGTGGAAGGCCGCGGAGGTCGCCGGTGCCATCGGCACTTCCACCGCCGCGGTGAACAGCCTGCTCCAGCGGGCCCGGGCCCAGCTCGACGCCGTGAGTCCCAGCCAGGACGACGAGGTCGTTGCACCGGACTCCCCGCACGCCCAGAACCTGCTGCGCAATTACATGGCAGCGTTCGAGGCGTACGACATCGACAAGCTGGTCGAGCTGTTCACGGCCGAGGCGATCTGGGAGATGCCGCCGTTCGACAGCTGGTACCAGGGGCCGCAGGCCATCGGCGACCTGTCCCGGTACAAGTGCCCCGCCGAGGAGCCCGGGGACATGCGGTTCATCGCCACCAGCGCCAACGGCCAGCCCGCCGCGGCCATGTACATGCGCAACCGTGAGACGGGCCGGCACGAGGCGTTCCAACTGCACGTCCTGGAGGTGCGGCCGGAAGGCATCTCCCATGTGGTGGCGTTCATGGAGCAGTCCCTGTTCGAGAAGTTCGGGCTGCCTGCCGTCCTGTGATGGCCACTCGGCGATCACAAACCTTCGTAGGCCGCCTGCAGTTGGGCGATGTCGAACTTGCCGTGGGTGCTCAACACCGCCGACATCAGCCGGGCATCGGCTGCGGGATCTCCTTTGCCCAGCAGGTCGTAGTACTCGGTCGGGGTGATCTGCCAGGCCAGGCCGTACTTGTCCTTGAGCCAGCCGCACGGCAATTCCTCGCCGCCCTCGACCAGAGCGGCCCAGAGTTGGTCGAGCTGCTCCTGGCCGGTGACGCGCGCTTCGAGGGAGATGGCCTCGTTGAAGGTGAACTGCGGGCCACCGTTGATACCGACGAGACGCTGTCCGGCCAGCTCGAACTCGACCACCACGGGCACATCTTGTGGAGACGGCGAATCGGGATGTGAGGCGATGGTGGTGATGACGCGGCCGTTGCCGCCGAACGCGGCGATGTAGTGCTGGGCGGCCTGCTCGGCCTCCCGGTCGAACCAGAGGTTGGGGACGATGCGTGCGTTGATCTCGGTCATGGCATGTAGACCAGCGCCGAGCCGAGAGTTCATCGGCGTGCAGCATTACAACGAAATCAAGCCGGTATATATGCAGGTCAAAGGCCAGTTACTAGACAGTACTGCAACCTGTTCTATTATCGCCTCCCATGAAGACCAAAGGCGCCCTGCTGTGGGAACTCAACTCGCCATTCAAGGTCGACGAGATCGACCTCGGCGACCCCGTCGCCGACGAAGTACAGATCCGGATGCATGCCGCGGGCATGTGCCATTCGGACTACCACCTGACCACCGGTGCCACCCCGATGGCTCTGCCGGCGCTCGGCGGCCATGAGGGCGCGGGCGTCGTCACCAAGGTCGGCAAGAACGTCACCGGCATCGAGGAGGGTGACCACGTCATCCTCGCCTTCATTCCGGCCTGCGGTGAATGTCCGCCGTGCCTGAAGGGCTTCCGCTCGCTGTGCGACCGTGGCGCGGTCCTGCTCGGCGGCAAGGCCATCGCCGACGGCACCAACCGGATCCATGCCGGTGGCCGTGAAGTGTCGCCGATGAACCTGCTCGGCACCTTCGCGCCGTACATGACCGTGCACAAGGACTCCGTCGTCAAGATCGACAAGGACATCCCGTTCGAGACCGCGGCCATCATGGGTTGCGCGGTGCCGACAGGCTTCGGCTCGGCCACCAACGTCGCCGACGTCAAGCCCGGTGAGACCGTCATCATCGTCGGCGTCGGCGGCATCGGCATGAGCGCGCTGCAGGGTGCGGTGATCTCCGGCGCCAAACAGGTCATCGCCATCGACCCGAACGAATGGAAGCGCGAGCAGGCCATCAAGTTCGGCGCCACGCACGTCTACCCGTCGATGGCCGAGGCCATCGCACCGGTGATGGAGACGACCTGGGGCCTGATGGCGGACAAGGTCATCATCGCGGTGGGCGAGATGAAGGGCTCCTACATCGAAGAGGCGATGATCCTCACCGCCAAGACCGGCACCTGCGTGGTGACGGGCATGGGCTCGATGATGGACGCCGACGTCAAGCTCAACCTGTTCCTGTTCACCATGTTGCAGAAGACGTTGAAGGGCAACATCTTCGGCGGCGGCAGCTCACATGTCGAGACGCCGCGACTGGTCGCGTTGTACAAGTCGGGTCTGCTCAACATCGACGACATGATCACGCGGACCTACAAGCTCGAAGATATCAATCAGGGCTACCAGGACATGTTGGACGGCAACAACATTCGCGGTGTCATCAAGTTCGACGAGTCGGACTGGTAAACACCTGGCGCACCAGACCCAAAACCCCCTCTCAGCGTCGAGAGGGGGTTTTGCGTCTCTTCAGTGGTCTCTTCAGCGGTTGAGACCGGTCAGCCGGACCAGGGCATCGAATCCGTCATCGCTGCCCGGCCAATGCGCCCGGACCGCGTCCAGGCCGGCGCGTCGCACGACGCTGCGCAACACCAGGGTGACGATGATGGCGTCATCGGCGTAGCCGAGCACCGGGATGAAATCGGGGATCAGGTCGATGGGCAGCGCCAGATAGACGACCAGCACGGCCAGTCGGATGCGCACGCCCCGCGGCAACGTCTTGTCGGCGGCCAGCCGCGGAATCAGCCGTAACAGGTCGGGAAGTATTCGCAGCGCCTCGGTGAGCAGGTTTCCGCGGGGCCGCACGACGAGCAGCGCGACGATCAGGATCAGCCAGCTCAGCAGCAGTGCGACACCGAGACCGATCAGCGCACTGCCCCACCAGGTGTCGACCACCTGACAATTGTCCCGTAGCCGCGAAAGTCCCCCGGAAACACGCGCTCCGGGGGACCTCCGTGTCTGTTCGCGAGGGTTACTTGGGTGGCATCCGGATGCCGCCGTCGACGCGGACCACTTCGGCGTTCATGTACGAGTTGGTCAGCAGCTCGACGACCATCGAGGCCAGCTCGTCGGGCTTGCCGAGGCGGTGCGGGAACAGCACCGACTCGCCCAGCTTGGCCTTGAAGGCCTCGGAGGCTTCGCCCTCGCCGTAGATCGGGGTGTCGATCAGGCCGGGGGCCACGGTGTTGACGCGGATGCCGACCGCGGACAGGTCGCGGGCCACCGGCAGGGTCAGGCCGACCACGCCGCCCTTGGACGACGAGTAGGCCGCCTGGCCGATCTGGCCGTCGAAGGCCGCGACGCTGGTCATGTTGACGATGGCGCCACGCTCGCCGGTGTCGGTGAGCTCGTTGCGGCTCATCGCGGTGGCGGCCAGCCGGATGCAGTCGAAGGTGCCGACCAGGTTGATCGCCAACACCTTCTTGTAGGCGTCCAGGTTGTGCGCGGAGGCGAATTCGCCGTCCTTGCCGATGGTGCGCTGGGCCCAGCCGATGCCGGCCGAGTTCACCAGGGCGCGCAGCGGGCCGAGTTCGACGGCCTTGTTGACCGCGGCCTCGATCTGCTCGGTGCTGGTGACGTCAACGCTGACGAAGGCGCCGCCGATCTCCTTGGCGAGGGCCTCACCTTTATCCGCCTGCAGGTCAGCCACGACGACGCGGGCTCCCTTGGCGGCCAACTGGCGGGCAGTCGCCGCGCCGATACCTGATGCACCACCGGTGACGATGGCGCTTGCTCCGTTGAGTTCCACGCCCCACACACTAAGCCTTGCGCTTAACCGATCCACCGGTTGGTCAGCATGGGCGGTCGGTAGGCTGGCGCCATGGCTTCCGGGACGTCCAGGGTCGACATCCGACGCGCGGACGACCGTGGTGCGAGCACCACTGATTGGCTGCAATCGCGGCACTCGTTCTCGTTCGCCGATTACTACGACCCGGCCAACACCCATCACGGTTTGTTGCTGGTCAACAACGATGACGTCGTCGCGCCCGGCGCCGGCTTTGACACCCATCCGCACCGGGACATGGAAATCGTCACGTGGGTGCTGTCCGGCCGGCTGGCGCACGCGGATTCGATGGGCAACTCCGGGGTGATCTACCCGGGGCTGGCGCAACGGATGTCGGCGGGCACCGGGGTGCAGCATTCGGAGAAGAACGGATCCGACAGCGAGCCCGTGCATTTCGTGCAGATGTGGGTGCTGCCCGACACGGCCGGGGTGACACCGAGCTATCAGCAGCAGGAGATCGAGCTGGCCGACACGTTGACGCCGATCGCCTCCGGCGCCGTCGACGCGGCCGTCACGCTGCACAACCGCAACGCCACGTTGTACGGCGCTCGCCTGCGGCCCGGCGGCTCGGTCGAGTTGCCGGCGGCCCGCTACGTCCACCTGTTCGTGGCGCGCGGGTCGGTCACGTTGGAGGGATGCGGGGCGCTCGGCGAGGGCGACGCCGCCCGGCTCACCGATACGGGCGGACGGATCACGGCCGACACCGAGGCCGAAATCCTGGTTTGGGAGATGAATGCGGGTTTGGGCGGCGCGTAGCGCGATGGCACTGCTCACCGCGGCCGCACTGGCCGCGTGTGGGTCCCAACCCGAAACCGGGCCGACGCCGCCTCCATCACCGTCGCCGTCCAGCTCGGAACGGCCGCCTGCGGGCCTGGCGTCGGTGCTCCTCCAGGTGCCTGACCGGTTCGCCCAGGCCCCGCTCGACGAGCCGCGCCAAGCCCAGATTCCGGCCGGCTGGACCATCGAGGTGATCGCCCGGGTACCCAAGGCCAGGATGGCGGCGTTCGCTCCGGACGGCGCGCTGCTGGTGTCGGTCCCGGCCACCGGACAGGTGGTGACGGTGCGCCCCGACCAGCGCACTCTGCTCGACGGACTTCAGCAGCCGCATGGGCTCTTCTTCGCGGGGTCGACGCTGTACGTGGCCGAGAGCAACCAGATCACGGCCTACGAGTACGTCAGCGGCCAGGCGCGCAACCGCCGCATCGTGGCCGGTGGCCTGCCAGACGCCAAAAGCCCCGACCTGCACGGCGCCTATGCCCATGCACTCAAGAGTGTGGTCGTGGGATCCGATGGCGCAGTGTACTTTTCGATCGGCTCGACGGGCAACGTCTCGGCCGAAGACCGCGACGCAACCCCGCCGCGGGCCACGATCATGCGGGTGCCACCGGGCGGAGGGCCGGCGGCGCCGTTCGCCACCGGGGTGCGCAACGGCACGGGACTGGCCATCGCCGGCGACGGCTCGCTGTGGACGGCGGTGAACAACCGCGACAACGTGGCCGATCCGCAGGGTCGGGTGCGGCAGGACTACGTAGACGACCATCCGCCGGAATCGGTGGCGAAACTGACGCCGGGACGCGAATTGGGTTGGCCGTACTGCAATCCCGACGGATCACCGCCTGCGAGGTTCATCCGGGACATGCAGACCAACGCCGACGGCGCCAAGATGGACTGCGCGGCGCTGGCCCCCGTCGAGCAGACGCTGGGTGCGCATTCGGCCCCGCTGGGAATGAGTTTCGCCGACCTGCCACAGCCCTTCGGTTCCGGAGCGCTGGTCGGGGTGCACGGCTCGTGGAACCGGCAGTCGCCGCAGCCGCCCGAGGTGTCGTTCTTCGGTTGGCACGACGGCACATTGGGGCCGCAGCAGACCCTCGTCGGCGGATTCCAGGCCGACGACGGCACCCGCTGGGGCCGCCCCGTGGCGGCAATACCCGGTCCGGACGGCGCGGTGTACATCACCGACGACTACGCCGGTGCGGTGTATCGCCTGGCGCCTTAGCCGTAGCATCGCCGGTGTGGCCGACCAACAGCTACGCGATCTCAAGCTGCTGCGCCGGGTCCGGGACCGCATCGACCGCGAGTACGCGCAGCCGCTGAACGTCGAGGCACTCGCCCGCGGGGTGAACATGTCCGCCGGGCACCTGTCTCGGCAATTCAAGAGCGCCTACGGCGAGTCACCGTATTCGTACCTGATGACCCGCCGTATCGAGCGGGCCATGGCGCTGCTGCGCCGTGGCGACATGTCGGTCACCGAGGTCTGCTTCGCCGTCGGGTTCTCCTCACTCGGCACGTTCAGCACCCGGTTCACCGAGCTCGTCGGCATGCCGCCGAGCACATACCGGCAAGAGACCGCGGGTGTGAACGAAGGCATGCCGTCCTGCGTGGAAAAGCAGGTCACCAAACCGATCAGGAATCGAGAAGCGCCCGCCACCCGCCTCCACTTAGCGTGAGAACCATGGAACTCACCATTCACTCCAGCATGCTCCCCCTCGACGACCCGGAAGAGTCACTGGCGTTCTATCGCGACGTGCTCGGCTTCGAGGTCCGCCTCGACGTCGGCAAGGACAAGATGCGATGGATCACCGTCGGTCCACCGAATCAGCCCGACACTTCCGTCGTCCTCTACCCACCGTCGGCCACCCCGGGTCTCACCGACGACGAGCGCCGCACCATCGCCGAGATGATGGCCAAGGGCACTTTCGGAACACTCCTGCTGGCCACCAAAGACCTCGACAGCACCTTCGAGAAGGTGCAGGCCGGGGACGTCGAGGTGGTCCAGGAACCCACCGAGCAGCCATACGGTGTGCGGGACTGCGCGCTTCGCGATCCTGCCGGCAACATGGTCCGGATCCAGGAGTCGCGCTAGCCGATGAGCGGCAAAACCCACCCCGCCGACAGTCACGATCTCATCCGCGTCACCGGCGCCCGGGAGAACAACCTCAAAGACGTCGACATCGAGTTGCCCAAACGCCGGTTGACGGTGTTCACCGGCGTCTCGGGGTCGGGCAAGAGCTCGCTGGTGTTCGACACGATCGCCGCCGAATCCCAGCGGTTGATCAACGAGACCTACAGCGCCTTCGTGCAGGGCTTCATGCCGAATCTGGCCCGCCCCGAGGTCGACGTGCTCGACGGGCTGACCACCGCGATCATCGTCGATCAGCAGCGGATGGGTGCCGACCCGCGTTCCACGGTCGGCACCGCCACCGACACCGGAGCGATGCTGCGCATCTTGTTCAGCCGGCTCGGCAAGCCGCATATCGGTTCGCCGCAAGCCTTTTCGTTCAATGTGGCCTCGATCAGTGGTGCCGGGGCGGTGACTCTGGAGAAAGCCGGGCGCGCGGTCAAGGAACGTCGCGAGTTCAACATCGTCGGCGGCATGTGCCCGCGGTGTGAGGGCCGCGGCGCGGTCAACGACATCGATCTGACCGCGCTGTATGACGACACCAAATCGCTGAACGAGGGTGCGCTGACCATCCCGGGGTTCAGCATGGACGGCTGGTACGGCCGGATCTTCCGGGGCTGCGGCTTCTTCGACCCGGACAAGCCGATCAACAAGTTCACCAAGAAGGAACTCGACGCGCTGCTGCACAAGGAGGCGACCAAGCTCAAGATCGACGGGGTCAACCTGACCTACCTCGGGCTGATCCCGCAGATCCAGAAGTCGTTCCTGGCCAAGGACGTCGAGGCCATGCAGCCGCACATCCGCGCGTTCGTCGAGCGCGCGGTCACGTTCACCACTTGCCCGGAATGCGACGGCACCCGGCTGTCGGAGACCGCGCGGTCGTCGAAGATCGCCGGCCTCAACATCGCCGACGCATGCGCGATGCAGATCACCGACCTGGCGGCCTGGCTCGGGACGGTCAAAGACGAGTCGGTGTCCCCACTGCTGACGGCTTTGCAGCACACCCTCGACTCATTCGTCGAGATCGGGTTGGGATACCTGTCCCTGGACCGTCCCGCCGGCACCCTGTCGGGTGGAGAAGCTCAGCGCGTCAAGATGATCCGTCATCTGGGCTCGTCTCTGACCGATGTCACCTACGTGTTCGACGAGCCGACGATCGGCCTGCACCCGCATGACATCGCCCGGATGAACAACCTGCTGCTGGCGCTGCGGGACAAGGGCAACACCGTGCTGGTGGTCGAACACAAACCCGAGACCATCGCGATCGCCGACCATGTCGTCGATCTGGGCCCGGGCGCCGGATCGGCCGGCGGTGAGGTGGTGTTCGAAGGCGACGTGGCCGGTCTGCGGGCCAGCGACACTGTCACCGGACGCCACCTCGGGTACCGCGCATCACTGAAGGACGGGGTGCGGAAACCCAACGGTGCCATGGAGATTCGCGGCGCCAACACCCACAATCTGCGCGACGTCGACGTCGACATCCCGCTCGGCGCGCTCGTGGTGATCACCGGTGTCGCAGGCTCGGGAAAGAGCTCGTTGATCGGCGGTTCGGTGGCCGGTCGCGACGGCGTGGTGGTGGTCGACCAGAGCCCGATCCGCGGGTCGCGCCGCAGCAACCCGGCGACCTACACCGGCTTGCTCGAGCCGATCCGCAAGGCCTTCGCCAAGGCCAACGGGGTCAAACCTGCCCTGTTCAGCTCGAATTCGGAGGGCGCCTGCCCGACGTGCAACGGAGCCGGCGTGATCTACACCGACCTGGGTGTGATGGCGACCGTCGAGACCACGTGCGAGGAGTGTGAGGGCAAGCGATTCGGCGCCTCGGTGCTGCAATACACCCTCGGGGGCCGCGACATCGCCGAGGTGCTGGCCATGCCGGTGACCGAAGCAGAGCGCTACATCAGCGATGGCGAGGCCAAAGTTCCTGCCGCGCAGAAGATCCTGTCCCGGATGGCTGACGTGGGCCTGGGTTATCTGACGCTCGGGCAGCCGCTGACCACCTTGTCCGGCGGTGAGCGGCAGCGGCTCAAGCTGGCCGCGCAGATGGGCGAAAAGGGTGACACGTACATCCTGGATGAGCCGACCACCGGCCTGCATCTGGCCGATGTCGAGCAACTGCTCGCCCTGCTGGACCGGTTGGTCGATTCCGGCAAGTCGGTGATCGTGATCGAGCACCATCAGGCGGTCATGGCGCATGCCGATTGGATCATCGACCTGGGGCCGGGCGCCGGGCACGACGGCGGTCGCGTGGTCTTCGAGGGCACCCCGGCCGATCTGGTCGCCGAGCGCGCCACGCTGACGGGACAACACCTCGCCGAATATGTGGGTGCCTGAACCAACATTGTCAGGTGACCCGAACTTTCCGGTGTTGATCCCCAAACTTATTGTCGAATAAGCACTTTCGGGCGGGACGGTTTGCATCGTCCCGTCCGAAGTGCGTATGGTGGGTGACAGCGAAGGGGAGTAGCCCCCAATCGGATATTCGACATACTGGCCGCACAGCGTTGTGCTGACGGCCCGGTTATCCGAACCGGTCACTGGCCGGTGGGCGAGACCTTCGGCCGTAGACCATTGGTTCGCCGGCCGGAGGCATCTGTGTTTCAGGCCCCGACGGCAGCCAACGACCGAGGAGTTGTTGAGTGCTTGCTGCTCTGCTCTTGAGCTTCGCTGTCATCTTCGTGGCCGAGCTCGGCGACAAGTCGCAGCTGATGGCCATGACCTTCGCGCTGCGCTACCGCTGGTGGGTGGTGCTGATCGGCATCACCGCAGCCACCACCGCCGTTCACCTCATCTCCGTCGCCGTCGGCCACTACCTGGGTGCGGCCCTTCCGACGCATCTGCTCGGCATCCTCGCCGGTGTCGCGTTCGTCTTCTTCGGGTTGTGGACGCTGCGCGGCGACAAGTTGTCCGACGATGAGGCGACCAAGGCCCAACGCTCGAGTGCTCCGGCGTTCTTCACCGTCACCTCGGCCTTCCTGCTCGCCGAGCTCGGCGACAAGACCATGCTCGCCACCATCACGCTGGCCGCCGACAACGACTGGGTCGGCGTCTGGATCGGTTCGACCATCGGCATGGTGGCCGCCGACGCACTGGCCATCGTCGTCGGCGCCGTGGCCGGTAAGCACCTGCCCGAACGGGTGATCCAGCTGGGCGCCGCGGCGCTGTTCGTCATCTTCGGCGTCACGATGCTGTTGGAGGGCGCGTTCCCGACGGCTCCGGCGTGGACCCTTACGGCTGGGGCAGTCGCGGTGACCGCGCTGGGCGCCGCGGCCCTGCGGGCTCTGCCCGAGAATTTGCGGCCGGCGGTGCTGCGCAAGCCCGAAGCCGAGGCTCCAGCTAACACTGATCGACCGGGTGCGATCACGTCTTGATCCAACCGTGACCAGGCTGTTACGCATGTTGACAGAGTTTCCTGTGTGGTTATTGTGTACTTCGTGCCAGGCCTGGCAAAACTCTTCCGACGTGCGGCCGCCGCCGCGTCCGCCGTTGCCGTGTCCGCGGCCCTAGCCACCACCGGCTCTCCCGTCGCGCGCGCCGAAGATCCCCGCACGCTGCTGCTCGGGGCGATCGCCAACACCAAGGGCGCCTACCTCGTGTACAACTTCGGCGGCCAGTTCGCCGCCCCGTTCCTGGCCGCGGACGGACGCGCCTACACGCTCAACAACGGCGGCCACCTGATGGCGATAAAGAACGCCTCCAGCAAGCTCAACCCGCGCCTGCTGGTCGACAGCCATCAGGGATATCAGTCCCGCTGTGAACGCACGCCGGGTGCCCGGACCGGCGAAGGGCTCTGGCAGGCGTCGGAAACCTATGCCCCGCTGGCCGCCTGGCAGGTCCTGGGCCAGCCCACCATCGCGGTCAATGCCAACTTCTTCGACGTGCGCGGGCAGCAGGCCGGTTCATGGCGCGACACCAAATGCTCGTCGCCGCTGGGCGCCTACGTCGACAACACCCGCGGGCAGGGCCGGGCCAACGCCGCGGTGACCGGCACCCTGGCCTACGCCGGCAAGCAGGGCCTGTCCGGCGGGAACGAGCACTGGTCGGCGCTGGCCACCATGATCCTTCCGATGGGCGGCGCGCCGTACGTCGTGATGCCCAAGAGCAAGGATGATTACGACTCGGCCACCCCGGTGATCCAGCGGCTGCTCGACCAGAACGCCCGGTTCGTCGCGGTCGCCGGCATCGGGCTACTCGCCCCGGGCGACACCACTCAGCTCAACGACAACGGCCCGAGCGCGGCGCGCACCGCCGTCGGCTACAACCGGGCTGCCGACCAGCTGTTCGTCTTCCAGGGCGGCAGCTACACGCCGGACAACATCCAGGACCTCTTCCGCGGCCTGGGTGCGGACAACGCCGTGTTGCTCGACGGCGGCGGCTCGTCGGCGATCGTGTTGCGCCGCGACACCGGCGGCATGTGGAGCGGCGCCGGATCACCGCGTGGGAACTGCGATACCCGTCAGGTGCTGTGCGATTCGCGCGAGCGCGCGCTGCCCAGCTGGCTCGCCTTCAACTGAACGTCAGTTCGCCAGGACTTCGGCGAGCACAGCGCGCGGCATTCGCAAGGGCTGCAGGTACTTCCGCAGGCCGGGGTGACACAGCTGCAGCAGCCGCTCCTGCGCCTCGCTGTCGCCCATGCGTTGGTCGCCGAGGTGTTTCAGGGTGGCCCCGGAGGGCAAGTCGCCGACAACCGATGACGCGGTCGTGCCCGAGATCAAGGTCTGCCCGGCGTGGGCGATGTCGCGCAACCGCTGTGCTCCGGTAACCGCGTTGTGCACGCCGATACACAGCTCGAACGGATCCATCGGTGCCAGTTGCAGATACAGCGCGCACGAGACCGCATCCGAGGCCCGGGCGAAGGTGGCCGTGAAACCGTCACAGGCGGGCTGCCTCGCCGCCAGGGTGCCGCCGTGGAGTGCGATCAGGTGAGTCATCGTCGCCCGGAAGTAGGGCAGCGCAGCGATCATGTCGCCGGGTTGAGTTTGCCACAGGTACTCAGACCCCTCGGTGCCGGCCATCAGCCACGTCGTCTCGGTCGATACCTGTTCAGTCACGCGCGCGTAGCTCCTACCAGTCCGCTCCAACTACCCCGCGCCAGATGGCACGCAGAACGCCAGCGTAACCACATTGCGAAGGCGGCGGGGCCGCGGTCAACGCCGTTGCTGCACAGCCGTGTTGCCAATCCGCGGCCACGGCGCCGTTGCCCGCGTCGGACGCGCGTAAGCGGTTACCCGCCTAGTTTGCTGGGCCAGTCGAGGTTCAGTTCTGGAGCCACAGATCGACGCCCTCGGTGGCGAAGATCGACAACACCGTGGCCCAAGTGTCCTGCCCGAGCGCTTCTTTGATGTTCCGATAGGACGTCATGACAAACCGGAACTTGCGGTTGTCCGGAGTGCCGAATCCGCCGCGCAGACAATCGGCCAGGGCATCGAGATTCGAGCCGAAGTAGCCGTCGTCACCGTTGACGGCCCGGCCGATCTCGGTGAAGAAGTCCGCCTTCGAGGCCACCTTGGACCCGTCGATCCGATACGTCTTCACATGCCTCCGATCAGGCAGAACGATTCGTAGTGATCGCCGGTGTAGTAATACTCGGGCGGATCGTTCTGCGGCGCTCCGCCGGTGACGATGCGCCGCTTGCCGCGGTGTTTGTTGCCGGGTGTCGGCACGGTGTACTCGTGGTAGTAGCCGCGCTCATGTTTGGGCAACCGGCCTTCGTAGTTTCCGAAGACGACGCCGTCGTTGCGCGGGTAGGGAAACGGCCCGCCGGACTGGATGAGCTCAACCGTCGTGTCCGCCTCGGGCGGAAGGCCGCTCAGATCGCAGGTGCCGGCGGCCGAGACCGCGGGCGCCTTCGATGACTGCGTGGATTCGGTCGGGGCGCAACAGCCCGAAAGCAACCCGCACAGCACCGCCAGCGCGGCAATGCGTGATCGTCCCATCGGAATGAGGCTAGCAACAGGCCCGGCAAATCCCGGGTCAACGGCACCCGCCGTGCGACGATCGTTACTCGAGTGAACAGAGTGACAACCCTCGCGGAGCCCACGGCCCGCCGCGGCAACACCGCGCGCGGGCGAAAATCCCTGTCCAACAAACAGTTTCGTCCGGATATCGAGGGCTTGCGGGCGGTCGCAGTGCTGGCCGTGGTGCTGTTCCACGCCGGGGTGCCCGGCTTCGGCGGCGGCTTCGTTGGTGTCGACGTGTTCTTCGTCGTGTCGGGATTCCTGATCACCGGCCTGCTGTGGCGCGAGGCCTCGGGCACCGGGACCGTGCGGATGGGTCAGTTCTATGCCGGACGAGCCCGTCGCCTGCTGCCGGCCGCCGCCCTGGTCTTGGTGGCCACCTCGGTGGCAGCCGCCCTCCTGCTCCCACCGCTGCGGGCACGCGCAGTGTTGACCGACGCGATCGCCAGCGCTCTGTACGTGGGGAACTACCGCTTCGCCGTGGAGGGAACCGACTATCTGGCGGCTGAGACGGCAGCTTCCCCGCTGCAGCACTACTGGTCGCTCGGCGTGGAGGAGCAGTTCTATCTGCTGTGGCCCGCCGTGATCCTCGGCATTGCCTGGCTACTGACCCGAAGCGGCCGGAACGTCCGGTCAGCCGTCCCCTATGCGTGCGCGCTGGCCGTGGTGGCCGGCGGCTCGCTCGCCGTATCGCTGGCGTGGACCGAGACGATGCCACCCTGGGCGTTCTTCTCCCTGCCCACCCGCGCCTGGGAGTTGGCCGCCGGCGGGCTGATCGCGCTGACTGCGGCACACTGGCGCAACCTGCCCCCGGTCTGCGCGGCGCTGGTCGGCTGGGGCGGTCTGGCGCTGATCCTGGCCACGTGCACTCAGTTCGGCACCACAACGCCCTATCCCGGCTCCGCGGCGTTGCTTCCGGTGATGGGCACCGCGCTGGTGATCGGGGCCGGCTGTGCGATCCCCGATCTGGGTGTCGGGCGCCTGTTGTCGAAACCGGTGATGCGCGGCATCGGCCGGTTGTCGTACTCGTGGTATCTGTGGCACTGGCCGGTATTGCTGTTGGCCCCAACCCTGTTCGGCCACGGGCTGGGGTTGGCCGGCCGAGTGGCGACGATGGTGATGTCGTTGGGCCTGGCGATCTTGACGCTGCACCTGGTCGAGAACCCGGCCCGCTTCGCCACCGCACTGCGCGACTCGTCGTGGCGCAGCCTGGCCGTCGGCGCGACGGCCACCGCGGTAGCGGTCTGCGCCGGGCTGGTGCTGTTGGCGGTGCGTCCGGTGCCGACGGGATCCGGACCAGCGGCGGTCCCGGTGGCCCTCGTCGGACCCCCACCTGCTGCGTCCGCGCCCGCGCCTACGCTGACACCGGAGCAGCAGGTTCAGGCGGCCGTCGCCGCCTCGGCTGCGCTGCGCGCGGTGCCGTCGAATCTGTCACCGCCGCTCGGCGATATCACCAAACCCGAGGCGTTCGTCAACGGCTGTGTGCTGTCCTGGAAGGACGTCGCCGTCCCCGACTGCGTGTCCGGAGATGCCGCGTCGACCACCAAGGTCGCGCTGATCGGCGATTCGCACGCCGGCATGTGGCAACCGGCTCTGCAAACCGCTGCGCAGCAGCAGCATTGGCGGTTGCAGACTTACGCGAAAGTCACCTGTCCGCCGATGAAGCTGCCGATCCTGAGCCCCTACCTCGAACGCGAGTTCACCGAGTGCAAACAGTGGCGTGCCGACGTGTTGAACCGAATCGCCGATGACCGACCGGCTCTGATCGTGCTGGACATGGTGCGCCGCTACGGAGCTGATTTCGGCTTCGTCAGCTACGACCCGACTTGGCTCGACGGGTTGACCCGACTGGTGTCGCAGTTGCGCGGCACCGGCGCACGGGTTCTGGTGCTCGGACCCGTGCCTGACCCCCACACGACGGTGCCGACGTGCTTGTCGGCGCACATGGATGACGCTTCGGCCTGCGCACCCGACCGCTCCATCGCCGTGAACGACAACGGTATTGCCGCGGAAACCAGGGCCGTGCACGCCGGCGGCGGACAGTACGCGCGGCTGGACCAGTACTTCTGCACCGACCGGCGCTGCCCGGTGATCGTCGGCAACACCCTGGTCTTCCGCGACGACAACCACATCACCGAAGAATATGCGCAACTGTTGTCGCCGGTGATCGCACGGCTGACCGAAAGTGCGTTGGCGCCCAACTAAAACCTGGCGACCCGATCGGTGAACGCCCCGTGGTAGCTCATCGGCAGGTGGAATGGCAGCCATGCTTCGGCGATCGGTCCGGCGTCGATGCCGGCTGCGTCGAACACCATCAGCCGGCTTCGGTGTTGCGCCTCGTCGTAGCCCACGGTCAAAACCCATCCGTCGTCCTCGGCGGAGCTTGTCGGCCGCGGAACGAAGATCGGCTCGACCAGCTTGTGGCCGGGCGGGCAGTAGGTCTGCACGCTGCCGTCGACATGGTTGAACCGGCCGATACCTTCCCCGCCACCGTCGCCGTCGGCGGGCACCGTCACGTACGTCACCGAATGCGGTTGAGTCGAGCGACGCTGATCGATCTGAGGGAACTCACAACCCAACTGAGCCATCGGTTCAGCCAGGACGCGGTCGTCGGAGGTGATGCGGAACCGGGTGAGCCGCACGGTATCCGGCAGGTCTTCGTCCGCGACGTCTCGGTACAACCGAGACATGTCACTGCGGCTGTCGGCTGCCCAGGCCTGCATCCCACCGAAGGTCTCCGGGGCGAAGCGGGGCAGTTCGACCACCACGTCGGACCCGTCCTCGTAGGCGTTGGCGTAGTGCCACATGTAGAACGGATCCGTCTCGATCACCCGAACCCGCCCGCCATCGCGCGGGGCGAGGATGAAGTACGACGGCTCGTTCTGCTTGAACTTTATGGCGTCCCAATAGGATTGACTACCGAGTAGCGCCCACGGGTTGATCCGCAACGGGGAGAGCATGAAGACGGCGTAGCGCGGGGTGAGCGCCATGTCGTGGAGCAGTCCCATGCCCGGCAGGGGTACCGCCCGCAGGTACCGGGTGACGCCGTGACTATCGGTTTCGTACAGGCGTAACCGGACCCGGGGAATCGCCTCGCCGGCGAGTTCGCGCAGCCGCCTAATCTTTTCAGCCCGGCTCGGCGCATTGCGGATGTGGCGCAGGTCGAGACGCGGAAAGTACGGTTCGAACCCGAAGTTGACGCGGGAGTCCGTCGTCGGGTCATAGGTGTAGTGCGCCGAGTACGCGCCGATCGGGCCCTTGAGCGCGCCGTCGAGGCTGCACATCCCGATGGTGTTGAGTGTGTCGAGATCCATGCCGTGCGGGCGCCCACCCTCCCAGAGGGCGAGCAACTGGTCGTGGCCGATCATCACATTGGTGTTGGCGGTGTTGGCGGGAAGCCGAAACGCGTTGGCCCGCAAGCCGCCTGGACGCTGGTAGGCAAATCCACGCTTCACCATGCGCCCCGCTGCGGTCGTGGTCAGGTAGTGGTTGGTGCGAACGAAGCGGTTCTTGAACCGCACACCGTCGCCATCGATCGCGAATGCGACCACCATGCCGTCGGCGTCGAACAGGCTGTCCACCCGTGACGTACCGATGTTCCAGCGACCCGATCCATTGCGGTAGAGCGTTCCGGTCAATCCCGGTGGGATCGTGCCGGTGATCTCCGTCAGCTTCAAGTCATATTCGTCGGGGACGTCCTCCCAGTACCGCGAGGGACCGTCAACCTGGTGTGAGGCGGGAGCAGCCATAAAAGACATGGTGTCTTTTATGGCCCACCGCTGTCAATAGCCGAAACATCGAAAGGGCTGAACGGCAGGGCTGAGCCACCGTCCCAGCACAGTTTCGTCAGATGCTCGACGAGTTCTTCTCTGGGCATCGACGACTCCCGTAGCCACCACTGCGCGCTGACCATGGCCGACCCGACGATGGCCCGCGCCCACGGCGCCGCGGCAGCGGTGTCGGCACCGCCGGCCGCCATGGATACCGCCAGCATGGCCTCGACGGCGGTGGCAAGTTCGTCGAAGATTCCCGGCATCTCCGGCCCGCCCGCAGCGTGCACGCTCAACGCCCGGTACAGGTTCGGATCGTCGGCCATCCAGCCACAGATCACGTCGAAGAACAGCGACATACGCTGCCGCAGATCGGTCGAACCCGCTGCACGCCTGGTGATCTCGCTGAGCAGCCGATGCGCCTGACGCTCACCGAGCGCAGACAGGATGGCCGCCCGATTCGGGAACACCGCGTAGACGGCCGAGCGCACGAAGCCGGCCTCCTTGGCCACCTCGGCGATCCCCACATCCGGCCCGTGGGTACGAATCGCACGTTCGGCAGCGTCGAGCAGATCCGAGCGACGTTGCGCGACGTCAACCCCCGGCCCGGCGGGCCGACCGCGCCCACGCCTTTCCGCAGTCATCCATTCAATCGTAGTGAGCGGATGCACCAGGCAGATCAGGCCTCAGGCGGCGTCCTTCTTTTCGGCCTTCTTCTCGGTCTTCGTCTCCGCTTTCTTCTCGGGCTTCTTCTCGGGCTTCTTCTCGGGCTTGTTGGCGGCCTTCTCGACGTTGTCCTTCACATCATTGACCGCCTTCTCAGCACCCTCCCGGAGGCCCTCGGCGGCTGACTTGATCTGCTTACGGCCGTTCTCGGCAAGCTTGTTCAGCCGCTCCTGGGTGTTCTTGACCGCGGTGGCGGTCCGCTCACGTGCCTTCTCGGACTGGGCCTTCGCGCGCTCGCCAGCGTCCTTGACAGTCTTCTCCAGCCCCTGACGAGCATCGTCGCCCGCGGCGCTGAGCTTCTTCAGGCCGTCATTCGCGTTCTCCTGGGCGGTACCTCCGACAGGTTCGTCGATCACGGATTTCAGATCAACCGTGTCCGTGCCGAGGTTGGTCTGCGTGATGCCTTGCGGTTGGAAGCTCGTCTTCGCAAGGTTCAGCGCGCTGGTGTCACCGAGGGTGTCCAGCACATCCGGCGTGAGGCTCTCCAAGGGATTGCCCACGCCGAGCAAGCCGAGCAACGTCTTGATCGGATTGGAGACAGGAGTCTGGCTCACCAATCCGTCGTCGATCGCCTTCTGAATGCCGGTGAGAAGGTTGTTCACCAGATGCCCCGGCACCTGCGTCCAGTCGACATCAGCCGGGAGGGTGCCGAAAGCCGTTGGGATGTCGGCCTCGTCGAGGGTGCGTTCATAGATCCCGGTTTCCTCGTTGTACTCCACATCGGTGTAGCCGAGGTTCACCAGGCTGGTGAGCACCGGGCTCAGCGCCGTACCGATCGGGTTGTTGAGGTTCGCCCCAGTCAGCAGGTTGATGACGTCGTATGCCAGATACGTGGGCTCCAGCAGCGGCAAGCTGTTGGCCGGGATGGTGACGTAGATGTTGAGCTTGGGCCCCTTGGTGGGATCACCGCCCTGGTTGGCCAAATAGTCGGTGATGTCCGCGCCCAGCTGCTCGACGACTTGGTCGACCAGAACCGTGGTGAGCGTGTCCAGCGATTGGTTTCGCAGGATATACGTCGGGAATAGCCCTGCTGCAACGTTATTCGCCATCGTGAACGGGTTGGGCCAGGCCGCGAAGTCCGACAGCGGCAGGTACTCGGCTGTGGCGTCGATCTTGATGGGGATCAGATTGGCTCCGCCGAGGGTCAATCCCAAGATCTGAATGTCGTTGAGAAGACCGTTCCCGTCAGTACTGCTCTGCACCTGCGTATCCGGTGTCACGGTGTCGATCCCCAACAACCCGAAGAGCGGGTAGGCACGGGCCAGGATGCCGCCGTTAGCGCGGCCCGGGTTGTCGATCAGGATCATCGGCAGGATCGTGAAACTGCCGAGCAGCGGATCGGTTCCGACGTTGTTCGCGCCTCCAGGCTGATTCGGCAGATCATCGACGACCTGCTGATACGCCGCACCCGCGGCGAAGGCACCGAAACCCCAACCCGCGACGACGGGTACGCGGAGATCCACAACGTCGGTGGTGAGGGGCGGAAGGGTAATGCCGGTAAGTGCCCTGATCGTGTCTTCCAACAGTTTGAACTCTGGCCCACTCGTGGGAAGACCGAGCGCGGTAAAGATCGATCCCAGACCGACTTCGAGGTACGGCGTGTTGTTGATCTCGTCAGCGACCGAGTTGGGGAACGAGGGTGTCCACCCCAGGTCGGCCCCGAGCAGTTTGAGGAGAGTGAAAACACCGCCAGAAGTGATGAGGTTGATGCCCAGTGACGACAGCGGGTCGTCGAGATTCACTCCGAGACCGCTGGCCAGCTCAGCGATGGGAATCGGATCGGGCAACATTCCGAGGCCATCTAAAAGCGCAATGAGACCACCGATGCCTAGTCCGGTGCCGATCGCTTGGAGCAGCGGCGTGGGGTCGACGCTGAGACCTCCGAGACCGTCGCCGAGCGCCCCACCCAGCGCGTCATTCAGTGGACCCTCGATGGCGGCGGTCGGATCGATACCCGCCGCCTGCAGCAGAGCAGCCAAGTTGAACGTGTTGACGAACGCCGTTTGAAGCTGTGCGCCGACGGTTTGGAACTGGTTGTACACCTGGGTTCCGAAGCCGCCCGTGAGGTCCGGGATCTGGTCGGGTGGCGGGAAGATCTGGACCCCGGATTGCAGCCGCAAGTCTCGCTGGACCGCGGCGGCCTGAGCCGGTGGCGGAGCAACGCCCACCGTAAGCGCGGTGACTGTTGCGGTTGCCGCACCGAGAGTCGCCACCCTCTTGACGCGCCGCCGCTGCCTACGGTGTTTGACTGCCATCTGACCAGTCCTTTCGGCCGCTTTCTCAGGTTGATCTCAGGCAACGTAGCACTAATGTGATGTCCATCACTGCATTGCTGGAAAGATTTCACTATTCGCCTTCGCAATTTGTCGCAAACTAGTGACGACAGGCCTAATCGGCACTGCGCTTGGCTTAAATATATTGACGCCACCGACAAGCAATTGTGGCGCGTGTTGCGCGGCGCGGAATGCGATGTTGCTATCCACTGTCCGCCCCGACCTTGCGGTTGCCAAACCGCCGGTGATCTGTCAACCGATTCCGCGCGCGGAAGAAACCGCGCCAACCTGCGCCGGTCGACGCGGATAATGCCCAATGAACGTTTCGAACTACTCGATCCGTAGTTTGCTGGAGGCAGCCAGGACCCGTCGGGCCGCCGCATCGACCTGACCCACATAGCCGCCACCGAACAGCACAACGTGAGCCAGCAGCGGATAGAGCTGATGCAGGTCGACCCGATCGCGCCATCCGTCACGCAGCGGGCGCACAGTCTGGTACGCGGCCAGCACGTCGTCGAGGAACGGAAAGCGGAACAGGGCCAGCATCGCCAGATCTGTCTCGCGATGCCCACCATGTGCGGCGGGGTCGATGAGGACCGCGCCGTCGGCCGTCCATATCACGTTGCCGCTCCAGAGGTCGCCGTGCAGCCTGGCCGGTCCGTCGTGGTCATCGAAGACACCTGTGCGGCACAGATCGGCCACCTCCGCGACGGTGTCCTGGGTCTCAACGCCGAGCCTTGGTGCGGCCAGCTCCGCCATCGGCATCAACCGGGCGTCGGCATAGAAGGTGCCCCAAGAATCATTGCCGGCCAACGACATCGGCAGTGGCTGCGACATCGGACCGAAGAATCCGTCCCCGTCATACCCGTCCGGCCCGGCTCCATAGGCCGACGCCCCAGCATCGTGGGTATGGGCCAGGCGCGCGCCGAAGTCGCGTGCCGCCTGCACTGACGGCGCCACAGGGTACAGCCGCCGCAGTGTCAATGAGGTTGCGTCGTAACCGATTACCGGAACACACGGCACACCGCCCGCCACCGCCAGCCACTTCAGTCCGGCCGCCTCCGCGGCGAAGAACCCTGCGGGCGCCGACGCACGACGTTTGACGAAGTCGTCGGCCCGGTCGGCAGCATTGGGCATATCAGCCAGGCTACCGGTGCGAACTGGCAGAATTTCGGCCGTGTCGTGGCCCGCCGCCCTCATGTCGGTGCCAGGGGGCACTCTTGTCATCCGCACCGATGACACCGGTACATGGGTGGACGGTTACGCCTGATCCACGGCCGTATCGCCCTGGCCTATGCGGCTTTCGGCGGTGGTTGAGGTTGGAACGGTTGGTACCACCACCAGTCGGCGCGTTCGCCGGTGGGGCCGGGACACGGCGGCACATCGGGGGGTGGCGTGGTCGGTGGGCAGGCCAAAGACCCGCCGTGTAGCTGCTTCCCGGAGCTGTCGGTGACGACCAGGCGGCGTGCGGGCCCGGTGATTGTGATGCCGCCCCGGTGGTGCAGACGGTGATGATAGGGGCAGACCAGCACCAAGTTGTCCAGGTCGGTGGGCCCGCCGTCCTCCCAGTGGATTATGTGGTGAGCATGCAGGCCGCGGGTGGCTCCGCAGCCGGGAACCACACAGCAGCGGTCACGGTGCTCCAAAGCCCGACGCAACCGGCGACTGATGGTGCGAGTGCTACGGCCGACACCGATCGGCTGGCCCTGGCGTTCCAACCACACCTCACAGTTGGCGTCGCACAACAAGTACTGGCGTTCCTCATCAGACAACACCGGACCCAGGTGCAGGGCGGCGATGCGGTCGGCGACATTCAAATGCATTGCGACAGTGGTGTGTTGACCGTGCGGTCGACGCGCGACCTCGGTGTCCCAGCCCGTCTCGACCAGGCTCATGAACGCATCCACACGGTCGGGGAACGGCGGTGCGCCCTCGTCGTCCCCATCGGTGTCGTGATCACGTTTCCACTCGGCGACCAGCCCGTCGTGATGGGCCTGCAATGCGGCGTCGAACTTGGCGGCGTCCAGACGCGGCAGAATGATCCGGTAGGTGGTGTGCCCGTCACCCTCGACCCGGGTGAAGGACCGCTGCGGTTCGGGTTTCGGCTCAGGTTCAGCGCGTGGCTCGAGTTTGACCGCGGTGCGCAACTGCCTGACGGTGGCGACGGTGGCCAACTCCGCATAATGCTCATCGGAACCGTCGGCGGCTTTCTCCGCAATCACGCCCACTTGATCGAGCGAGAGCCGGCCTTCACGCAGGCCGTCGGCGCAGCAGGGAAACTCCTCCAGCCGGCGGGCCACCGCAACCAGGGTCGCGGCGCGGCGCGGTGTGACCCCGGTTTTCCAGGCCACCAATGCGGTGATCGAGCGGGCGCCGGTGGCGCCGCATAACTCGTCGCGCTCCAGCTCAGCGATGATCTCCACGATCCGGCCGTCGATCGCGTTGCGCTGCCCGCACAGCTGCGACAACTCGCCGAACAGCACCTCCACCCGCCGCGCAGGCGCCTCGCCGGCGGCGGATGAAGATGCGTCCGAAGACATGCCACGATCATCCCAAAGGGGTCTGACATTGATGATGGAAGCGCGTTACCGCGCAGGTCGTGACTCCGGGTCTGACTGACGTCCTGCTGGACTGTCTATTACTTGATTTGTCCGGCCTGCGCGGTGCGTGCCGATAAGCACGCCGGTCAGGACGGACATGACCTAATTAGGAGCCTGGCCGTTCCTCATCAATGTCTTGTCTGCCCGCCCTGGCCGGTGTGTGCCCCTACCCAACACATCCGGTCAGAAGGGACACCATCATCTTGACAGAACCTGCGCTCATCGTCGCCGGTGCGGACACCCACGCCGATACCATCCACGTCGCCGCAATCTCCACGACCGGCACCGGCATCGGTGACCGGCAGTTTCCGACGACGCGTGCGGGATACACCGCGGCCATTCGATTCTTGACGTCGTTGGGGCGGGTGGAGCGGGTCGGCGTGGAGGGTACCGCCAGCTACGGTGCCGGGTTCACCCGCGCGCTCACTACTGCGGGCATCGAGGTCGTGGAGGTGACCCGCGCGGTCAAATCCACCCGCCGGCTCAAAGGCAAATCCGATCCCCTCGACGCTTACAGCGCCGCTCGGACCGCGCTGGCCGGCGACGGACTGGCCATCCCGAAAGACGACGCCACCGCCGGGTTGCGGGCTCTGCACATCGCGCGTCGCTCAGCGGTCAAGCACCGCACCGCAGTGATCAACCAACTCAAAGCGATGCTGGTGTCTGCGCCCGATGCGGTGCGTGAAAAGTACCGTGGCTTAACAACATTGAAGATCATCGAGGCGATCGCCCGCTGCCGTCCCGATACCGTGTCAGATCGGTGGGCGCAGTCGCTGCTCGTCGCGGCCAAACTGCTCGCCCAACGCGTGCAATTCCTCGAGACCCAAGCCGAGGCACTCGAAGCGCAGATCGACGCCTTGGTGACCGAGGCCAATCCCGGACTGCGGGCAGCCTACGGTGTCGGCGCGGACACCGCAGCCCAGCTCTTGATCACCGCCGGAGCCAACCCGCACCGGCTCCACAGTGAAGCGGCCTTCGCCGCCTTGTGTGGAGTGGCACCGGTCCCTGCATCCTCCGGGAAGACCAACCGACATCGACTCTCCCGCGGCGGGGACCGCGCCGCCAACAACGCGCTGCATCGCATCGCGTTGGTGCGGCTGTCTCACCATCAGCCGACCAAGGACTACGCCCAGCGTCAGCTGCGCAACGGCCACAGCAAGAGCAAGGTCGAAGTCCTGCGCAAACTCAAACGGGCCATCGCCCGCGAGATGTTCAAACTGTTGACCCGCCAGATCGCCGTACCCGAATACACCGACCTGCGCCCAGCACGGCAAGCCAAGAACATCACCGTCACCGCCGCGGCCAACCACTTCGGGGTCTGGCCCACCGTCATCTCCCGCATCGAACGCGGATTACAACGCGACGACACCTTCGCCGAAACGTACAGGCAGTGGCTACAAGTCGCCTGACACGAATAGGAGCATCAAGTTCGTGTAGCGAACGGCGACCGCCGCAGCCATCCGGCAAGATAGCTGGCGTGGGGATCAACCTGTTGCCTTTCACTCGCCTCTCGGACGCCGACGTTGCCGGAGCACTCGATCATGCGGTGGCCGTGATCAACCCTGCCCTCGATGTGTTCACTCGATTCGACCCGCTCGGGCTGAGGCGGCGCACCCATCGAGAGGAGCCCGGCCAGGGCGCGGTCGGCAAGTCCCTCGATGTCGCGGCGGCATTGCTCAATTTCGCTGAGCTGCCGGGCACCAAGGCCTGGGCCGAGATGGACCAACAGGGGCACGTGAAGTGGTGGGTGCACCGTGCGGGGGCGGTGACCACCATTCCCGTGGCATTCCCCGGTGCGTTCGGGGTCATCGCCAACCGGCTTCCGCTCCAGGACATCCTCGGGTTCTCCAACCAGGCAATCGTGTTGTGCGCCGTGGCTCGCGAGGATGGTGTCACCGACCGCGACGAGCAAGTACGGATGCTCAGCGCGATCCTGTGCGACCGTCGCCTCGCCCACAGCCCCGCCGGCGGCCCGGAGAGTCCGCCGCAATCGCTGCCGGAAAAACTCTGGAGCTTCGCCGGCAGCGTGCGGGCTACCGGCGAGGAGATCGCGAAAAGACCTCACCCGCAAAAGGTTTACCGCTACCTCGGGATGCTGCCCGGTGTAGGCGCGGTGGCCGCGTACTTCGGGGAGGTCAGCGCATTGCGAGACGCGGCGAGCGAGTGTGAGAGCTGGATCAGCGCACGTCCTGCGGCGACGCCGGCTCAGACGCCGGCCCGAACTTGAAGATCAACGCACTGATCGCCACCACCACTGCCGCCAGGGCGATCACCGGTGCGACGGTGAACTGAGACAGCGTGGCCCCCAGGATCGCGCCGCCGCACATCGTCGCCACCACGCCGTAACGCAACTTCTCACGGTCCCCGGTGCCGCCCGCCAGCCGGCTGTCGAAACCCAGACCGACGATCGTCTGGGTCAGCACCGTCGTGCTCAACTCCTGGATGCCGAACTGACGCGCCGTCGCATTCTGGATCCCGAAAGTCATTGCCAGCACGATCAGGATGAACTTTCGATTGTCGTGATAGTTCAGCACACCGGTGCCGGCCAGAATCGAAAGCACGGTCAGCAGAACGACTTCCAGCCCCAAGGCAGTGGTCAGCCAAGTGCGGACATGACTGTCGAGATGGCGACGAAGCCGGCCGCCCACCACGGTGCCCAGCACAAACCCGATGAACGCCACCAGGGCGCCGGTCACGTCAACTCCTGAGTGCGGCACAAACCAGAAGCCCAGGAAGATCACGTTGCCGGTCATATTGGCGACGAACACATGTCCCAGTACCAGCACACTGACGGCGTCGACGATTCCGGTGGCGCCCGTCAACAACAACAGTGCCACAACGGTCGACCGCTCGGTTACCGGCGAGGCGATGGCCATAGCTACATCCTGGCCGCTACAGCTGCGGCGACAAGTCCAATTGGGTCAACGCCGGCATCTGGGTGATCCGCCAATCCCCGTCAGTGCGCTGCAATATCAACCGATACGACATGTAGCGCAGCGACGGAACGTTCTTGGTCACCGGGCTCGTCGACACCGTATTGGTGTACACGATCGCGGTGGCCTCATCACGACCGATGGTCTCCACCGCAGTGCCCATCACCTCGGTGTTGTTGGTGACCTGTGCCTGCTTGTTGGTCGGGACGAGGGAATCGATCAGCTTTCGGTACTGGTTCGCGAAGTCGCCCGACAAATACTTCTCGGCCCGATCCGGCAGGGTTTCGATGTTGTCCGGGTTGTAGGTCCACAGCGTGGTGATGGCATCGGCCGAAGTCCGTGCCACTTGCAGTTTGGTCGCCACCAGCGCCCGATCCGCCAGGTACGGCTGCAGCATCGCGCCGCCGAACGCCGCCGCCGCGACGAACACGGCCGCTGCACCCGCGGTGAAATACGTCAGCCGCTTACCGGCCTCACGGTGCGGAACCAACACCACGTCTTCGGCGGGCGCATCCTCAGCCGTCTCATCGGCGTCAGCGTCCGGGTCGGCACCAACCTCAGCATCAACCTCAGCGTCGGCCTCGGCCTCCGGCTCCGGTTCTGCCGTCGGTTCCGGCTCAGGTTCGGCCGTCACTTCGGCCTCTGCCTCGACATCCGGTTCAGGCTCCACGACGGACTTGCGCCCAGACTTGCCCGTCGGGGTCCGCCGTTCCGCGGTGGCATCGGGCGCGTCGGATTCCTCGGATTCCGGCGTCTCGACGTCAGCCGATGTGGGCGCCTCAACCGCAGTCTCAACCTCCGTCTCGCCACGGCGGCGCCGCCTGAAACGCAGCCTGCGGCGCGCCTTCTCAGGCTCGCCGGTGGTCAGATCACCTGAATCAGCTGGCTGATCTTCCACTGCTGTCCTTCCCAGATCGTCGTCGCAATCCAACGGCTGCCGCTTTCGATCACGGACTTCCCGTCAGGGGTTCGAGTGCTCACCTTCGTGGCGACCAGAACGTCGGCACTCCCGTTGTCATTCCACCGCTGGACACCGGCGTCGAGTACCGACCCCTCGGTCGGTTCGGCCCGGGCCACCTGAACGACGATCTCGTTCTGCTTCTCCTGGAACATCTTTCGGAAATCGCCGGTGGCCTGGGAGGCGATGCGGTCGGCATAGTCGTTGGCGTGGAACGGATCCAGCGTCGTGTACACCGTCATGAACTCGCGCACGTAGTCCAGCGCACCGGCGGTCTTGATCTCGGCGCGACGATCTGATTCATGCCGGATCAGGATCAGCGTGCTGCCCACCAGCGCCGCGGTGATGACCAGCGCCGAGATCATCCCGACGATGGGCAGGCCCCACCGGATCGGTTCCTTGGGCTCCTTGGGCTCGACGGCGAAGTAGTCGCGCTCGTCGGGTTCGATTCGGCGACGCGGGCTCACTGTCCGCCCCCGTTCAGCACCGGCCGTTTGAGCACCGTGAGGTTGTCGACGAGCCAATGGCCGTCTGACTTCAGGAAGTCCACCCGCACCGTGGCGGTGATGAACTTCAGCTCCTGCGGATTGGTACCGCGCTGGCCCTGCAGCGCCACCAGCATCGTGGCCGCGTCCGCGGTCGCGCCCGGCAGTACCGCACTGCTCACCGCCGAGTAGTCGTTCGTGGTCGGCCCGGCCTTGCGCACCGCGTCCTGCTGGGCGACCAGTTGCTGTCGGTAGTTGTCGGTGGTGAGCGACTGCGCCTTGGCGAAATCCGCGTCGACGGAATCCGCCCCGTAACTCAGCATCTGCTCGACGATCCTGGGGCCCTGCTCGGCGATCTGCGCGCGGGCCTCGTCCACTGCCCGGTCCTGCTTGTACACCAGCAGATATCCCAGCCCCGCCGCGATTGCGCTGAGCAGCGCGAGCGTCAGCAACAATGCTGCGGCGCGACGCCGGACGTCGGACTCCGGCCGGTCGACGCGACGGACCTCGGTCCTGGTCAACAGATCGGCGAAGGTCCTTCTGCGTGAATCCCACAGCGGCCACAGCCAACCCAGGCACAGTGCCGCGGTGTCCAGCAGATGGGCCAGGTCACGCAGCAGCAGCCGCCCCAGACCGGCGTCACCGGCCGGCGATACCACCCGGATTCCGAACACCGCGCGTCCCGGGCTCCACCCCGTGAGCACCGGCAACAGAATGCGATTCACACCTGCGACGGCGACCAGCAGAACCAGCCCGCCCGCGTACACCGCCCACCACAGCCACTTGCCCAGCGCCGTGCCCTGGGCGACCAGTGTCGCCGTCACGATGAATCCGGCGGGGGCCAACACGTCGATGGCGAACGCCCCGGCCCGCGCCGACCACGACGCCAGCCGCGCCGGGCTCGCCTCCGCGGCGGCGGCCGGGTCGGCGTTGTCCAGCACAGCGGTCACGACGTGACCTGGTCGAGCCGCGCGACCTTGTAGTTGCCGTCCTCGGCGCGGGCCATCTTCACCCGCAGCCGGTAGCCCTGCTCTTCGTCCGACTTCTCGGTGTTGGTGACCAGCACCCGCACCGCGACCAGCAGATCCATCGACCCGTCGTCGTTGTGCTTCTCCACCGCGGCCCGCATGTCCGAAACCTTCACCTGCACGTTGGCCGCCTGATAGGCGTCGAGCAGCATGCCGCTGTAGAGGCCGGCCTGTGCCCCGAAGTCACCGGTCGAACATTCGATGATCTTGGTCTGGGCCGCGATCATCGCCTGGGTGTCGGGCGCCTGGGTCGCGGTCACACAGTCCTTGGCCGCGGCCAGGGCCTCGGCCTCGTCGCTGGCGATCCGCTCACTGTCCTGATGCGCCCGCAGCGCCAGGTAGCCGCCGACGCCGACGGCCGCCGCCAGGACGAGCAGCCCGGCGAGGATCGCCGCCATCCAGCCCCGCCCCAGCCGTGACGGCCGTGACTCGGACTCCTGAGAAGCCTCCTGGGCATCCGTGACCGAGATCGGATCGACGATCTCGGTGACGGCCTCCGCTTGCGGTTCGGTGGTGTGAGGGTCCTGCTGGTCGGTGAGGTTCAGCTGGCTGGTGCCAGCATCTCCTTCCATCCGTCATCTCCTGGTTTATTCGAGTTGGTGACGGAGTACTTCACACCGCCGGGACCGACCACCTCGCCGCTGGACGGGCTATAGGTAGCGGTCGAACCTGCTGCCGGAGTGTAGATGCAGGGGTTCGGCTGCTGTCCACTACAACTCACATTGCCACCCCGAGGCGCGGTCAGCGGGTCGCTGCGCATCGCCGTGGATTCCGGTGGTGGAAGCTGACTTGCCGGCAACGGGTTCATCCCATTATTCACCGACGGCGCGGGGATGACCCGGCCCGGATCGACCGGCTGATCGCAGCGCGCGGCCGGGGCCGGGCAGTTGCGGATCTGGTTCGGGTCGCCGTACCACGGGTTGGTGCCCAACGGCTGGTAGGGCTCGTTGCTGCGGCATTCCGCGGGCGAGGCGGCCCGCTTGCCGGGCACGTCGGCGCACGGATAGTTACGCGCACCGCGCACCGCGTTGGGCGCGTCCTTGGGGATCTTGCAGTACAGGCCCGACGGCAGCGGCGCCGTCGACGTATCCGCAGGCGAACGCCACTCCGACGCGGGCAGGAACCCGGTCAGGCACGGCGGCGGCATGTTGATACCGAGGCCGAAGTGCAGCAGACCCTTGGGCGCGAAGATCGTCGCGGTCTGGGCCACGGCGCCACCCTGAGGCAACGCCACCAACACCTGCTCGACGTTCTTGTTGTAGCGCTTGAGCATGTCGATGACGATTTCCAGGTTCGCCAGCGTCTGCGGCAGGGACTCCTGGACATCACTGAACACCGAGTTCAGCTGATCCGCCGTCGGTGCCGCCTGCTGGATGCCGCTGCGCAACGCCGCGTCGTTCTGCGCGCTCTGCGCCGCCAGCGTGTTCAGGTTCTTGGCCCACCGCGAGATCGCGTCGCCCGAGTTCACCTGGCTGTCGATGATCGGCCCGGAGTTCTCGACGATGTCGTTGACCGGACCGATGTTGTCCTTGAAGTCACTGGCAATCGCCTGGGTGGAGTCGACGAGGCGCTGCAGTGACGGGCCGAGGCCACCGACGGCCTGAGCCGTCTCGTCGAGCAGTGTCGCAATCTTCTCCTTCGGCAACGCCGCCAGACCACGCTGGGCGGCGTCGAGCGACGGACCCACCTCGGCGGGCACGGTGCCCTTCTCGATGGTGTCGCCGTCGCGGAAGTACTTCCCTTGACTGCCACCCTCGGACACCAGGTCGATGAACTGCTCACCGACCGCCGACACCGAGTGCACGTTGGCACTGGCGTCCAGCGGCACCCGGTACTGGTTGTAGATGTTCATCCGGACATGGGCGCCCTGTTCGGTGGGCTCGACGGAGGTGACCTTGCCGATCGTCGTTCCGCGATAGGTGACGTTGGCCGTCGCGTACAAGCCGCCCGAGTTCGGGAGGTTGGCGTTCAGGTTGTACATCCCGACCCCGGCCCACGTCGGCAATCGCAGGTAGAACAGTGCGAGCACGACCAGAGCGATCGCCGTCAGCACGGTGAACAGAACGAGCTGCATCTTGATGAAGCGGGTCAGCAACATGTCTCACTCCCCCCTTTCCACAAGCGGGCCACCAGGTGCATCGTGCGGGTTCGGCGTGAACCGGACGTCCGGGATCATCGTCGCCGGATCGCGGCCCCACGCCTGCTCCAGTGCCCGGAGCATGCCCGAGACACCGGTGCCGGACAGGAACGCGTTGTCCACCGAGCTCAACGTCAGGTCGATGGTCAGCGACACGTTGATGTAGTCGCCACGCACGGCCTTCGGGATGTTCTCGATGTTGAACGGCACCGTCAGGATCAGCTTGAGCGCTTCCACCAGGTACGGAGCCGACCGCGCCAGCTGCTTGAGCGGACGCTGCAGGTTCTGCAGGTTGGTGTGCAGATTCGCGTTGCTGTTCGACAACGTGTCGTCGGCAGCCTTGGACAGCCGGCCCAGCGACGTCACCGCATCGGCGAACAGGTCACGCGTGTCGGCGAAATGCTGAATCAGCGGCGGGAATTCGGTCAGCACCCGGTCCAACGTGTCGTTGCGCGCCGCGACGATGTTCAACAGCCGGTTGGTCGAATCGATCGCCCGGGTGATGTCGTTGCGCTGCTGGTTGAGCTCATCGGTGAACGTGTCGAGCCGGCCCAGGAAGTCCCGGATCTGATCGGCGCGACCGTTGAGGATGTTGAACACCTCGGTCTGGATGGTCTCGATGTTCGGGATACCGCCACCGGTCAGGATGCCCGAGATGCCGGCCAGCGTCCGCTCGATCGTCGGATAGGCCGACGAATGCTCCAGCGGGATCGTGTCGCCGTCGCGCAGCTTTTCCTCGGACGGCTTCTCCGGCGGATTGAGCTCGACGTGCTGCGAACCCAGCAAGCTGGTCTGGCCGATCTTGGCCTCGGTGTTCTTCGGCAGCACGATGCCCGGCTCCAGGTCGATCGTCAGCGTCGGAGTCCAGTTGATCAGCTCGATCTTGCGGACCCGGCCCACGAACACGTCGCGCACCCGCACCCGGCTGTTGGCGTTGAGCGCCAACGTCTCCGGCATTTGCACGTAGACCGTGGTGCGGCCGGACTCTGTGCCCGGCCCACCCGGCAGCGGCACGTTGGCCACACCGCGCCACTGCCCACACGAAGTGAGGATCAGCGCGGACGCCGACAACACCGCGGCGCGGCGCCCGACGGAACGCCACTTACGTGTCTTCATCGTCCCCTTCATCACGGCTGCCCTCCGACCTCAGCAGGCAGGGCCGGTCCGGCGGGAGCCGGGCCAGGTGCCGGAGCGGCCGGTGCGGGACCCGACATCGGATCACCCGGGATCACCCCCGGCGCGGGCGCCGGCGGCGGTCCGGGCTGCGGGTACCACGGCGGCGGCAACGGATTGCGCTCGTCGTACGAGTTCGGCGGTCCGGGCAGGTTGCCTCCCGGAGGAGCGCCGAATGCCGGCGGGGCCGGCGGGGCCACGATGTCCGGGCCACCCATCAACTCGGACAACGACTCCGGCGTCAGCATCTGCTGAGTGGCCGGCTGCACCTGCACGCCCTGCATGCCCGGCGCCACGGTCCAGCCCGGCTCATGGTTGCCGTGCGAGAACAAGGTGTCGCGCGACCAGATACCTGGAACGGTGGTGTCCTTGTATCCGCCGGGCGGCTGCAGACGCGGTTCCGAGTAGGAGATCTGCTTGGGCAGCGTCATCGCGGTGTTGGCCAGGTTCTGGCCGAACGGCAGGAAGTTGAACTTGATCGCGTCCAGGATCGGCGCCAGGTACTGCGCACACAGCTCGGCCGAATCCTGGTACCCCAACCGGCTGCCCGCCTGAATCGAACTGCAGATGAACTGCAGCGGGTTGGAGAAGTTGGTCAGACCCGGCAGAACCGGCAGAGTCACGATGCCACCCTGGTTGGGCGAGACGATGTTGAGCACGTTGGCCGCCAGGTTCGGGTAGGTGTGCAGACCCGTCTCCAGACCATTGCGCGGTTCCGGCTGCAGGATCGCCGTCGTCGCCTCCGACAAGTTGTTGATGTCGTGCGTCAGCACGCCACCGTTCTTGTCCAGGAAGTCACGGGTGGTCTTGAGCACCTTGTTGAGGTCCTGCAGGGCCGTCGCCAACTCCTGGTCGGTGTTCGTGAACGAGTTGGTGAACTGAGCCAGATCGTTGTTCAGCGCCACGAACTGCTGATCGCTCTTGTGCAGGGCATTGACGAACAACGCCAGGCTCTTGACCACCTGGAAGAAGTCGCCGCGGCCCTGGTTGAGCGTGGTCAGCGCCTCCGACAACCCGTTGAGGGTGCGGTTGAGCTGGTCACCCTTGCCCTGGAAGCCATCGGCGAAGGAGTCGATGACGTCGCCGAACGGGCCCTTGGGCTGCGCCGCGGTCGGGCCGAGTTCGTCGAGCAGGCGGGTGATCTGGTTGCGCAACTCGTCGTACTCGACCGGGATCTGGGTGTTCTCGATCGGGATCACCGCGTTGTTCTGCAACCGCGGCCCACCCGTGTAGGGCGGGGACAACTGGATGACGCGCGAGGCCACCAGGCTCGGGTTCAGCACAGACGCCGTGACGTTCTCGGCCACCTTGTACTTGTTGTTGACGTGGAAGACGACCTTCATCTTGTCGCCGTCGGTCTCGATGCTGTCGATCGCACCGACCTTGACGCCCATGATGAGGACCTTGTCACCGGGGTACAGCGCGAGCACCTCGGGGAAGTACGCGGTGACCGTGGTGTTGGTCATCTTCTTGTACAGGTTCAGGCCGAAGTAACCCAGCACCAGGGCTGCTGCCACCGCCAACGCACCGACGATGACAGCTGCCCGGGAAGCCTTGGGCAACTTGATGTTTCGAACGTTAAATACTGTTGACATAGCTGCGGCCTATCCCTGCGACCCGGGCGGAAGGAACGGCGGATTACCCGGTAGCGGCGGTGTGCCCGCCGGTCCGGCGTCCGGCCCCGGTCCCGGCGGTGCCGGAGGAGCGTTCACCGGCGCCGGGTGCGGCGCGTAACCCGGGATGGGTCCGGGCGCCACGGGGATCGGGGCGATCGGAACGGTGCGGGCTCCCGGCGGACCGGGCGCCAGCTCGACCGGTGCACCCGGCTGATCCGGCGGCATGTCTCCGGGGATGGCCGCGCTGGGCACACCCGGCGAATGCGCGACGCCGTCAGGATTCGGCGCCGAGGTCGCCACGTCCGGCGGGCCGTAATTGGGTCCGAACGGGTTGTCCCCGAACGGTCCCACGGTGGCGCCCGCACACGGCAGCGGGTTACCCGGGCTCGGGATCCCGGCCGCGGTCGGCGTGTAGGAGCACGGCGATCCGGGCGGCACGGCGGGTCCCGGATGCTCCGGGGTGCCTTCCAGCGGCGTCGGGGCCGGCGGCGGGGCGCCGTTCTCGAAGCGCTTGCCATTCGGATCCGGGAAGCGGAACGCGGGCAGGCCGGCGTTACGCCAGAACTCCTCGGGATCGATGCCGCGCTTCTTGAACGCGGAATCGACGAACGGCTGCAGGATCTGCGGCGGGATCAGGTTGACGAGCATCACCTTGAAGTACGGGCCCGAGGCCAGTGCCTCCGCCAGTGAGGTGATGAACTTGCCTGCAATAGTGAGGGTGTCGGCCAGATCCTGCTTACGCTCGACCAGCAGGTCGCTGACGGTACGCAACTGCTCCAGCACGTGGTTGAGGTTCGGGTTGTCGTTGATCAGACCCTCGACCTCACGCGACACCGTCGACACCCGCTCCAGCAGCATGCTGACGGCCTGGCCACGTTCGTTGACCGCGGCCAGCAGGGTCTGTGCGTTCACCAACAGCTGGTTGACCTGCGTGCTGCGGTCACCGAGCACCGTGGCGATCTTGTTGGCATTCGCCAGCAGCTTCTTGACGTCCTCGTCGCGCTTACCGATGGTCTCGGAGAACTTGGCCACCCCGTCCAGCGCGGCGCTCAGGTGCGGCGAGGTCTGATCGACCGTCTCCGACAACACGTTCAGCGATTCCTTGACGGACGCCGTATCCCAGCCCGACGCATTGCGCGTGACATCGAGGAACGCGTCGTAGATCTGATACGGCGTCGTCGTCTGCCCCAGCGGCAGCATCCCGCGCGGGGGCAGCGTCTGGCTGCCGCGCGGCTGGATCTCGATGTTCTTACGACCCAGGATCGTGTCGGTACGGATCGCCGCACGGCTCTCGGTACCGATCGTCTTCCCACCCAGGGTGTAGCCGATCTCGACCTTGTCGCCGTTGATGTCCATGCTCTTGACGGTGCCGACATCCATACCCGCGATGCGCACCTTGTCGCCCAGGTTCAGGCCTCCGGTATCGGAGAACTGGCCGTAGTACGTGGGGACGGCGAACAGCATCGGCACGCTCGTCAGCGTCGAACCGACGCCGATCACCAGCGCCACCACCACAACGCCCATGAGGCCTTTGCGGAAGCGGTCGGAACCTTGCAGTGTCCTCATCTCGGCGTGCACCTACCCGACGGCTGTGAACTGAGTTTGACGGTTCGGACAGGGCCACCTGGCTGCAACCCGTTGAGCTTCAACGAGAGGTCGCAGGCGTAGAAGTTGAAGAAGTCACCGTAGATGCCACCGGCGCGGCCGATGATCTTCAACGCTTGCGGGAACTGCACCAGGATGTCGTTCAGCTGCTGCTTCTGGTCGATCAGCGGCTGCTGGATCACCTCGAGGTAGCCGACGGTGTCCTTGAGCAGCGGACGGTTGTCGGACAGCAGGTCCGCCAGCGAGCCGGCCGCGTTGCTGATGTTGGCCACCGAGGATCCGATCGGATCGGCCCGGTTCTTCAACCCGGTGATCAGCGTCTCGAAGTTCTTGAGGGTGTCATCGAACTGCTGCTGATGCGCGACGGTGGTGTCCAGCACGATGTTGAGGTTCTTGATCACCTCACCGATGGCCTGATCCCGATCGGCGATGCTCTGGGTGAGCTGCGCCGTCTGGTCCAGGATGTCGTTGATGGTGCCGCCCTGGCCCTGGAAGATCGTGATGATCGACTTGGAGATGGTGTTGACCTTCTCCGGGCTCAACGACTGGAACAGCGGCCGGAAACCGCCGACGAGCGCGTCGAGGTCGAGCGCGGGCTCGGTACGTTCCAGCGGAATGGTGCTGCCCGGCGGGATCTTCGTGTTGCTCTCACCGCGCTTGAGCTCCAGGTAGCGGTTACCGATGAGGTCCTGGTAGCGGATCGCGGCCGTGGTCTGGTCGAACAACGGCAGCGACTTCTCGACGTTGAACGTGACTTCGGCCTGCTGGCCACCGTTGACCAGCTTGACGCCCGAGACCTTGCCGACCTCGACACCGGAGGCACGGACGAACTGCCCGGTGCGCAGACCGCTGACGTTCTTGAAGATCGCCGAGTACTCGGAGGTCCGGTTGAACCGGATCTGACCGAAGACCACGAAGATGATCGCAGTAAAGGTGAGCAGCACCAGTGAGAAGATGCCGAGCTTGATAAGCGTGCCCTTGATGCTCATGGGTTGATCGTGTTCTCCCCCACTTGGCGGCCCCACACGTACTCGGCCACGAGCGGCTGCCCCAGCTCGAGGTGGTTGTACGGGGCGATCGATGCACCGGTATCCATCACCAGGTACGGCATTGGCCACAGGTCTTTCGTGACCGGCTGCCAGCAGCCGGGCCGGCCCTCGGGCCCGCCCTTGGCGTTGACCCGCGGCAGGTTGTCCGGATAGACGTACGGGTTGCCGACGCCGACCACCAGCGAATGCGTCTGCAGCGAGTAGCCGTTACCACCAAGCGCGCCGGCGAGTTTCGGCCCGGCGTCGTGGTAGTTGCGGATCGTGCAGAACAGCGCCGGGCTGTACTTGTCCAGCAGGGCCGAGGTGGGCAGCAGATCCTGAGCACCACGAACCAGATACGGGCCGCCGCGCTCGAAGATGTCACCACCGGTGTTACCGAAACCGACCGCCGCGACCAACGCCTGATCCAGATTGCCGCGCTGCTCATTGAGCGTGCGCGCCGTCGTCACCGCATTGGTCAGACCGTCGAACAGATCCGGCGCGGCATTCGCATACACCTCACCCAAATCGGCCAGACCCGCCGTATCCCGACGGATCTGAGGCATCCGCGGATTCAGGTCGGCCAGAATGTCATTGCCGTTGACAATCGACTGACCGAACTTGTCCCCCAACCCGTCCAGCGCCTGCGCCGTCGCAGTCAGCGTCTGATTCAGCTTGATCGGGTCGATCTGCTCAGAGATCGCGGTGATCGTCTCGAACAGCGTGTTGAACTCCGTCGTCACACCCTGCGCACGGATCGGCGTATCCGGCGTCAACCGCTTGGCCGACGGGTTCGACGGCGACAGGAACGAGATGTACTTGTTGCCGAACACCGTGGTCGCCCGCAGCTCCGCGGTCACATTCTCCGGAATCAGCTTCAGATACTGCGGCTTGACATCCAACGTCAGCTTGGCTTCCGGATTGTCATCGACAGTGACCACGTCGATCGACGCCAACCGGCCGATCGGCACACCGTTGAACGTCACCTTCGACCCCGGATCCATCGACAGACCCGCCCGCCCCGACAACACCGTCAACTGCGCCTTCTTCTCGAAGGACCCGCGGAACTGCATCCAGGTCAATGCGAAGACCACGGCGGTGATGATTGCGAGCACCAGTCCGGCCAGTTTGTACGGCGGGATCTTCGGCTTGTTCAGAGAAGCTTGAGGTGCCGTCATGTCGCTACACCGTCAGGTTGAAGTTGGGGTCGGTGCCGTAGAGCGCCAACGATGCCAACAGGACCACCAACACGATTGCGATCAACGAGGTTCGCATCGACCTCCCTACTGCCTCACCCACACCGACAGCACCGCCACTGGCGTAGTAGCCGAAGTAGCAGTGGTTCAACATGACCACGACGGACATGACGATGACCTGAAGGAAGGACCACATCACGTCGTCGACGCGCAGGAACGTATGGAAGTAGTGCTCATACGTACCCACTGACTGGGAGTAGAAGACCGTCGTGACGAACTGCGCCGACAGGAAGGACAGCAGGATCGCCATCGCGTACAGCGGGATGATCACGATCGACCCGGCGATGATGCGGGTGGACACCAGGTACGAGATCGACCGGATGCCCATGACTTCCAGCGCGTCGACCTCTTCGCTGATGCGCATGGCGCCGAGTTCGGCGGTGGCTCCGGCGCCGACGGTGGAAGCCAGCGCCTGTCCCGTGACGACCGGGGCAACGACGCGGATGTTTGCCAGGGCGGCGAAGAAGCCGGTGAAGGCCTCGACGCCGATGTTGCCCAGGGATGCGAAGCCCTGGATGGCGATCAGGGAGCCGGCCGACAGCGTGACGAAACCGATGATGGCCACGGTGCCGCCGATGACGGCCATGGCGCCGGTACCCATACCGATCTCGGCGACCAGGCGCAGCGCTTCACGGCGGTAGTGCCGGAACGCGTGCGGGATGGAGCCGATCGCCTGGACGACGAACCACGCGACGTGGCCCATGCTGTCGAGGAACCGGCCCGGGGTGCCCGCGATCTCTGAGGTGCGCGAGAACGCCCGGGGGAACCGGGACCGAAGGACTGTTGCAGTACTCATGTCAGTGCCCTGTTCCGAACCGCACACCGATGGTGGTGAGCACGACGTTGACTGCGAACAATGCCACCACGCACAACACCAGGGTCTCGTTCACCGCGGTGCCGACACCCTTGGAGCCACCGGCCACCGTCAGGCCCCGGTAGCAGCCGACCAGTCCGGCGATCAGACCGAACAGGGTTGCCTTGACGACCGAGATCATCACCTCGGGGAATCCGGTCAGCAGGGTCAGGGTGGACACATAGGCACCGGCGGACACGTTCTGGACGTAGACGCCGAAGAAGAAGCCACCGATCAATCCGATGGTGATCACCGCGCCGTTGAGCATGAAGGCCACGAAGGTGGACGCGACGACGCGCGGAACGACGAGCCGCTCGATGGGGTCGATGCCCAGCACCTCGAGCGCGTCGATCTCTTCACGGACGGTGCGGGCGCCGAGGTCTGCGCAAATTGCGGTCGATCCGGCACCGGCCACGACGAGCACCGTGACCAGAGGGCCCAACTGCGTGACCGCGCCCAGTGCCGCGCCGGCGCCGGAGACGTCAGCTGCACCGAACTCCGCCAACAGGATGTTGAGCGTGAAGATGATGAGCACGGTCAGTGGGATCGACACCGCGAGCGTGGGCAGGAATGCCACCCGGATCAGGAACCAGCTCTGCAGCACGAACTCTTTCCACTGGAATGGCCGTGTGACAAAGGCCTTTCCGGTGAGCACGGTCATCTTGAAGAAGCCACCGACCATAGCCAGCGGCTTCTCCAATTGACCACGTACGTAGCCGACGAGCCCGTCGGCAGGCGCCGTCACCGGTGCGCCCCCTGGACGTATCGCACGCCCCCTCCTCGTCGCCTGTCAGCTTGTGTGATCCGTCTCTCCCTACTCGCGAGTAGTAATTGAGACCACCGGACTGTACCCGATGGAAACCGGGCCGTGCACCGCATCGGGTGGATTGTGCCATCAACCGTTAACAACGGCATGCAATGACAGCAAACTTTCGTGGCGACCTGCAGAAACTTGACGCCGAGTTACTTTCGTAAACGTCAAACACTACTGGGCGTTGATCGGCGAACCGAAGCGCTCCCGGAGTTCGGTCTTGAGCACCTTGCCCGAGGGGTTGCGAGGTAGGGCGTCGACGATTTCCAGTGCCTTCGGGTGCTTGTAGCGCGCCAGCCGTTCGTTGAGAAAGCCGTCGAGCTCACCGAGATCCAGGGCCTCGCCTCTGCTGAGGGCGACCACCGCCACGGGGACCTCGCCCCACTTCTCGTCGTGGCGGCCGATCACGGCGACTTCGGTGATGGCGGGATGCCCGGCGAGGACGTTCTCCACCTCGGCGCAGTAAATATTCTCTCCGCCGGAGATGATCATGTCCTTCTTGCGGTCGACCACCCAGATGTAGCCCTCCTCGTCCTGACGCACGAGGTCGCCGGAGTGGAACCAACCGCCGGCGAATGCCTCGGCGGTGGCTTTGGGGTTGTTCCAGTAGCCGGCCATCAAAGTCGGGGCACGGTAGACGATCTCGCCGACCTCGCCGACCGGGACGTCGTTCATGTTCTCGTCCACGATGCGGGCCGAGACGGTCGGGATGACCTGGCCGACGGAACCGAGCTTGCGAATTGCGTCGTCCGCCAACAACATGCAGGTGACCGGGGACATCTCGGTCTGACCGAAAGCGGCGGTGATCTGGCTGCCCGGGAAGGTTTCGGCCATTGCCCGGAGCAAGGTGTCAGAAGCCGGAGCGGCACCCCAGGACAGGGCCCGCAGGCACAATTCGCGCGGATTGGCTTTCTGCTCAGCACAAACCGCCTGCCACTGCGCGGGCACCAGGAAGATCGCGGTGACCTTTTCCTCCGCCAGCACGTCGAGCAGGGCACCCGGGTCGAACGCGCCCAGCGGGTAGATCACCGTGGGCAGCCCGAGGGTGATTCCGGTGTTCACGTTTCCGGCGACACCGGCGATGTGGAACAGCGGGACACCGATGAACCCGACGTCGTTGTTGATGTCGACGCCGGTGGTGAACAGATTCGTCATGCTCTGACCGACGAGGTTGTTGTGGGTCAGCACCGCACCCTTGGGCCTGCCGGTGGTGCCCGACGTGTACATGATCAGTGCCGGGGCGTCACCGGGGATGTCCACCGGTTCGAGAGCCGGACCGTCCTCGCCGATCAGGTCTTCGTAACCCAGGACTGTGTCATCGGCCGGGCCTTCGGTGCCATCGCCTGCCACGATCACCGTCGACAACGTGGCGTCGAGATCGCGTACCGCGGTGGCGACTCCGGCGAGTACGGGCTCGGTGACGACGACGCGCGCTTCGCAGTCACTCACCAGGAAGGCGATCTCCGGCGGGGTCATCCGGAAGTTCACCGGCACCGCGATGGCACCGAGCTTGTTGGCCGCGAGCATCGCCTCGATGAACTCCGGGCGGTTGAGCATCAGGATCAGCACGCGATCGCCGAATCCGACACCGCGCCGGCTCAGGGCGCCGGCCAGTTTGGTCACACGATGGTCCAGTTCGCGCCAGGTGAGTGTGTGCCCCAGGAACCGGAAGGCGGTTTTCTCGGGCTGCATCATGGCGTGCCGCGTCAGCAGGGTAGGCCAGTTCTGACGGCGGGCCAGGTACGGCTGCTCAGTGGGGAACGGCTCGGCAGTCAACGGATCTGTACTCCACGGGTATTGAGTTGCACGAATTTTATATTTGATCAAACATGGGGTTGCCCCGGTCACACTATGGCCTCGGCGCCCCGGCGACAAGCCCACCAGAAAGGCGACCGGATTCGCGTGAATGCACCTGCCAGAACGGCCGTGCAACGTCGTCGCGGGGGACGGCGCGAGCAACTTTCCGACGAGGTCGCCGCCCAGCTGCGGGCCGAGATCATGACCGGGGTGCTGCGGCCGGGAACGTTCATCCGTCTCGACGAGACCGCGGCCGCACTCGGAGTCAGCATCACGCCGGTGCGCGAGGCGCTGCGCACGCTGCGCGGCGAGGGCATGGTCCAGTTGGAGCCGAACCGCGGGCACGTGGTGGTGCCGCTGACGCGCGCCGACGTCGAGGACATCTTCTGGCTGCAGGCCACCATCGCGCGCAAGCTGGCCGCCACCGCCACCACCCGCATCACCTCGGCCCAGATCGATGAACTGGAGCAACTCAACGCCGAACTCGCGGTAGCCGTCGAGGGCCACGACCCGGTGGCGATCTCGTCAGCGGAGTTCGCCTTTCACCGGGCCTTCAATCACGCCAGCGGCCGGATCAAGCTGGCCTGGTTCCTACTGCACGTCGCACGGTACCTGCCCGCCCTCATCTACTCGACCGATCCGAAGTGGGGCAGCGAGGCCGTCGAGAATCACCGGTTGCTGATCGATGCGTTGCGCCGCCGAGACACCGCGGCCGCCGTGGAACTCAACGCGAACCAGTTCACCGATGCGGCCCAGCGGCTCATCGCCCGGCTGAACGAGATCGGGATGTGGGACTGACGGGTACTCCCGCCGAGTGCGACGCCGGCGTCGTTGCGCAGCGTCATCAGCGACGTTTCCGTCGCATTCGGTGAACGAGCCGTCAGGCCGACAGCTGCTGCACCCTGCCGACGAGGGCGTTGGCCAGGTGGTCCAGGGTGTCGCCGATGAGCTTCTTGACCATCATGGCCGGGACCGGCAGCTTGACCTCGACCTCGAGATCGACCTGAAGCAGCGTGTTGTCCGGCCCCAGGGGGACAACCGAGAACCTCTGCTCCTGCTTGGTGAAGTGGTCGCCCTGTTGCAGCACGGTGTAGATCTGGTTGTCCGCGGGGTAGTAAACCGCGTTGATGAAGACGCCGGACTGACCCTGGATCTCGACGTCGAGCCGCAACTGGCTGGGCCGGCCGTCGTTGTAGCGGGCCAAAATCCAACAGCCCTTGATCTCGGGGTTCCACTGCGGATAGGCCTCGAAATCACCGACGATCGCCATGATCTTCTCGGCAGGGGCATCAACCTCGACGGTCTTGCTCACGAGTGGCATCCGGCGAGCATATCGACTGCAGCAGCTCGCGGATCACGTCGGGAATCGGTACCGGCCGGCGCGTGGTCCGGTCGACGTACACGTGCACCCAGTGACCGACCGCCGCGACCGGGCCGTCCGGCTCGAACAACCCGAGCCGATAGGTGACGCTGCTGTTCCCCAGCCGGGCCACCGACAGTCCGACCACCAACGGGTCCGGAAACTTCAGCTCCGCGAAGTATCGGCAGCCCGATTCGGCGACCACACCGAGCCACGGCGCGGTGCCCGGATCGACGTCGCAGTTGGTGTTGATCCACGCATTGATCGCCGTGTCGAACAGCTCGTAGTACACCGCGTTGTTGAGATGGCCGAACATGTCGTTGTCGGTCCATCGGGTCAGGACCGGCCAGTGCAGCGGAAAGTCTGCGCGGGTCAATTCAGCTCCGTCGGTCATTCAAGGAAGTCTGACAGGCTGGTCACCATGAAGATCCGCGGAGCCGTCCTCGAGCACATCGGCCTGTCCCGCCCGTACGCCTCATCCCAACCCATCCGGGTCAGCGACCTCGATCTCGCCGAACCCGGCCCCGGCGAACTCCTGGTGCGCATCGAAGCCGCCGGGCTGTGTCACTCGGACCTGTCCGTGGTCGACGGCAACCGGGTACGCCCGGTCCCGATGCTGCTGGGCCATGAGGCCGCCGGAATCGTCGAAGCCACCGACAGCGATCTGCCGGTGGGCCAACGCGTGGTGATGACGTTCCTGCCCCGCTGCGGGAACTGCCCCGCGTGTGCCACCGACGGCCTGACACCGTGCGGCCCCGGGTCGGCCGCCAACGGTGCCGGCACGTTGATGAACGGCGACATCCGGCTGACCCGCGACGGCCAACCCGTGTTCCACCACCTCGGGGTGTCCGGATTCGCCACGCACGCTGTCGTCGACCGTCGCTCGGTGGTGCCGGTGCCTGACGACGTTCCCGCCGTGGTGGCCTCGCTGTTGGGCTGTGCGGTGCTCACCGGCGGCGGCGCCGTGCTCAACGTGGGCACACCGCGGCCCGGGCAGACTGTCGCGGTCGTCGGTCTCGGCGGGGTCGGAATGGCCGCTGCGCTGACCGCGCTCGCCCACGACGACGTGCGCGTCGTCGGCGTCGACCAGCTTCCCGACAAACTCGCCAAGGCCCGCGAACTCGGTGTGCACGAGACTTACACCCCCGAGCAGGCCGACGGCCTCAAGGCCGACGTCGTCATCGAAGCCGCCGGCCATCCCGCCGCGCTGGAAACCTCCATCGCGCTCACCGGGCCCGGCGGGCGCACCATCACCGTGGGCCTTCCGCGTCCGGATGCGCGAATCTCGGTGTCCCCGTTGGGCTTCGTCGCCGAGGGCCGGTCGCTGATCGGCAGCTATCTCGGATCGGCGGTGCCGTCGCGCGACATCCCGCGGTTCGTCGAACTATGGCGGGCCGGGAAACTGCCGGTGGAATCACTGGTATCCGACACGATCACCCTCGACCAGATCAACGCCGGCATGGACGCGCTCGCCGAGGGCCGGGCCGTGCGTCAGATCATCGAGTTCGATTAGAAGAGTTCGCCTAGAACCAGTTGGCGCGCATTTCCAGCGTGGTGCGATCGAGACTCTCCAGCAGGTCCAATTGCGGTGCGGTCTTCGGCAACTCATAGCGGAAGAAGTACCGCGCGGCCTGCCGCTTGCCGTCATAGAAATCCCCGGTCTGCCCCTCGGCGGCCAGCACCTGCTCCAGCCAGATCCAGGCCACCACGATGTGGCCGAACGCCTCCAGGTACACCGCGCTGTTGGCCATCGCGGCCTCCACGTCGCCCGAGGCGAACATCCCTGCTGTCACTGCGACGAGGCGCTGCCAGGCAGCGTCGAGTTGGTCCGCCAGTTCAGGCACGGAGCCGCTGCGGGCGGCAGCCACCGTCACCGCGATGCGCTCCCCCAGCGCCTCCAGGCTAGCCCCGCCGTGCTGGGTCACCTTGCGCCCCAACAGGTCCAGGCTCTGGATACCGTGGGTGCCCTCGTGGATCGGGTTCAGCCGGTTGTCGCGGTAGTGCTGCTCGACGTCGTACTCGCGGGTGTATCCGTAGCCGCCGTGCACCTGGATCGCCAGGTTGTTGGCCTCGAGGCACCATTGGGACGGCCAGCTCTTGGCGATGGGGGTGAGGATGTCGAGCACCGCCTGCTCACCAGTGTCGACCAGCTTGGCACAGTACAGTGCCAGCGCCAGCCCTCCCTCGACATAGGCCTTCTGCGCCAACAGCATTCGCTTGACATCGGCATGTTCGATGATGGGCACCTGTGGGGTCGACGGGTCTTTGACGCCCAGCGGCCGGCCCTGCGGGCGCTCCCGCGCGTACTCCAGGGACTTGAGGTAGCCGGTATAGCCGAGCGCGACAGCGCCCATTCCGACGCCCAGGCGGGCCTCGTTCATCATGTGGAACATGTAGACGATGCCTCGGTGGGGCTCGCCGACCAGGTAGCCCACCGCGTCGTCGAAGTTGAGCACGGTGTTGGTGATACCGCGTTGCCCCATCTTGTGATTCAGCCCGGAGATCGCCACGCCGTTGCGGGTACCGTCGGCCAGGAACTTCGGCACGATGAACAGCGAGATGCCCTTGGTGCCCGCGGGGCCGCCCGGGATCTTGGCCAGCACCAGGTTGACGATGTTCTCGGTCATCTCGTGCTCGGCCCCGGAGATCCACATCTTCGAACCGAACAGCCGGTAGCTGCCGTCGGCCTGCGGTTCGGCGCGGGTGGTGATGTCGGCCAGCGACGACCCGGCCTGGGTCTCCGACAGCGCCATCGTGCCCGAGAAGCGGCCCGCCAGCATCGGTTTGACGAACTGTTCGATCTGCTCAGGAGTGCCGAATCGGGCCAGCAGGTTGGCGTTGGCGATGGTCAGCATCAGGTAGCCCGAGGTCGACACGTTGGCCGCGGAGATCCACGCGAAGGCGGCCTGTGCGACGGTGGCCGGCAGTTGCGCACCGCCGAGCTCGGCGTCCATCCCCATCGCGATCAGATCGGCCGCCGCAAATGCGTCCCACGCCTCTTTCACCTCGGGGATCAGCGTCACGGCCTGCCCGTCGAACGTCGGCTCGTTCGCGTCGCTGAGCTTGTTGTGTGGAGCGAAGTAGCGGGTGGCGAGTTGCTCGCACAGATCCAGCACCCCGTCGAACGTGTCGCGGGAGTGCTCGCCGAACCGGTCCAGCGTCGTGAGCTTTTCGACATCGAGCCACTCGTAGAGCAGGAAATCCAGGTCTCGGCGCGAGAGGATCGTCGACTTCATGCGGCCAGGCTAATCGGCAGCGGGCGGCTCCGGCAGCGACATCCGGGCCAGCCGTCGCGGATCGAGGATCGATACGATCCCGACCAGCCGGCCTCCGTCGACGGTGCACGCCATCACGCTGACCGGGCGACCGGTGGGCCCCCACGCCAGGATCCCCGGCTCGCCGTTCACCGCCACGCGCCGGGCCACCACGCGAGTGCCCTGGCCGCGGCGAACCGCGGCGACGATCGCCTCCGACCCGGTCCCGATGGTCACGCCGGTGGCAGTGAACCGCTGCCAGGTGACGTCGGGATCCAGTACGCGCAGCAGTGCATCGAAGTCGCCGTCACGGGCGGCAGCCAGAAAGGCGTCGACCACCTCGCGCTGTTCCTGCTTGCGGCGGCGGTCCGCGGTGGGCGGCGGCACGTCCTGCACCTTGCGGCGCGCTCGGCTGGCCATCATCTTGACGGCGTCACTCGACCTGTCGAGGATCTGCCCGATCTCGGCGAACGGCACCGCGAACATGTCGTGCAAGACGAACGCCAGCCGCTCGTCCGGGCGCAGCGATCCCAGCACCACGAGCATCGCCAGGCCGACCGAGTCGGCGAGCACCGCAGCGTCCTCCGGGGAATCGACGTCCTCGGTGACGACGAGCTCCGGGATGTCGGCGCCGGGAGTCACCTCGGCGCGGCTGCTGCGCGACCGCAACGTGTCGATACAGATGCGGCCCACCACGGTCGTCAGCCATCCGGCGACGTTCTCGATCGAGTCCGCGTCCTGACGCGACAGGCGTAACCATGCTTCCTGGACCGCGTCCTCGGCGTCGGCCCGGGACCCGAGAACGCGGTGGGCCACCGCGAGCAGCCGTGGGCGCTCTTGCTCGAACGTCGCAGCCAGTGATGTCTCGGGAGTCATCGGTTACCTCTCCTCGCGCGGATCCGTCATGAGAGTGACGAGTCGGCAGGGCTCGACGTAACCACGAAACGGAGCCAGGAATGCACACCACCCTGTGGATCATCACCATCGTCGCCGCTGCGGCCTATGCCGCGGGCGGGACCACCATGCTGTTGATATCGCGAGAGCGGTACCGCTCGATGGGCCGCACCCAGCACTGGGTCGACGAGTTCGGTGACGGTCACCTCAAGGCGATCGGGACCATAAAACTGGTCGGTGCGATCGGCCTGGTGCTACCCGCGGCATTGCACATCGCGCCGGTACTGACCCCGGTGGCCGCCTGCGGCCTGGCGCTCTTCATGGCAGGTGCGGCGACGACGAGGTTCCGCCGCAGCGAGTGGCTCTACATGGCCGGCGATGTGGTCTATCTCGGTGTGTTCGTGTTCTTGGCCTGGGGCTGGTTCACCCTGCCCGTCACCTGATGGTGCTCACACCGCCGTCGACCGGGATGACCGCGCCCGTGATGTAGGCGCTGGCGCGACTGGCCAGAAACACCGAGATGCCGGCGATGTCGTCGGGCTGGCCGATGCGTCCGAGCGGCAGGGCCGACCCGACCGCCTCCGAACCGGCCCGCAGCATCTCCTTGGTCATCCGGGATTCGAACAGGCCCGGGGCGATCGCGTTGACCAGGATCTTCGGGGCGAGCTCACCGGCCAGATGCTTGGTCAGCATGTGCACGGCGGCCTTGCTGGCGCTGTAGGAGAAGTTGTCGCGGCCCTTGCCCGGCGCGACGATGCCGTCGATGCTGCCGGTGTTGATGACGCGGGCCGGATCGTCCTCGGTGGCAGCGGCATTCAGCAACGGGGTGAGGGCGCGGGTCAGCAGGAACACGCCTTTGACATTGACGTCGTAGACCTTGTCGAAGCCGGATTCCGGGAAGTCGTCGTACGGCGCGCCCCAAGCCGCCCCGGCGTTGTTGAACAGCGCGTGGATCGCGTCCTCGCGCCCGGTGACGGCGGCGGTGAGGGCGGCCACGCCTTCGGCAGTCCCGAGGTCGGCGGGCACCGCCGAGATGGGCCCGAGCGGAGACAGCGCCTCCACCGCGGCGTTGAGCTCGGCCTCTTTACGGCTCGAGATGTACACGGACGCACCGGCCTGCAGCAGGCCACGGGCCATCATCAGGCCGATGCCGCGGCCGCCGCCGGTGACGACGGCGACCTTGCCGTCGAGTCGGAACAGATCAGTCATGTTCTAGGCCTTCTCTTCGATCTCGACACCCAGCGGGGATTCGTTGCGGACCGTCTCGTCTCTGATCAGCCCGCGCAGCAGCGCCGTGCTGAACTCGACAGCGATCTCCTGGGCACTCCGTCGGCCGTGCGGCCGCAGCCAGCGGTAGGACCCGAGCGTCATGCCGATGTAGCCCAGCGCGAGGACGTGGGAGTCGCAGTCGTAGAACTCGCCGCTGGCGATGCCGCGGTCGATCACGTCGCGGACGTGCTCGTAGACCTGGGTCTCGGCCCGCCGGATGTAGGCCACCTGCTCTTCGGTGAACCACTCCGCGATGTAGGGGCCCTCCTGGAAGTACACGGCCGCCCGCTCCAGGTCGCCCGCGATCCCGACCAGCAATCGCCGGGTGAAGTTGTAGATGGTCTCCCGCGCCGAGGCAGTCGGATCGTCATGGAGCGCCTCGACGGTGAAGTCCGCGGTGCCCTTGTAGATGTCGTAGAGGATCAGCGACTTGCTCGAGTAGTAGTGATAGACCGTGGCCTTGTTCAGCCCTACGGCCTCTGCCACGTCGTCCATGCGGGTGCCGTGATAGCCGCGGGCGGCGAACAGCTTGGCTGCGACAGTCAGCAGCTCATCGCGGCGGGAGGTCCCGTTGGCAGCCGCGCCTCCGCGCCCCCGGCCGCCCTCTGCATCGGATGACATAGCACACTCACTATCAGCATCGCCCGGACCTTGCCCAGGAAATCAATCAACTAGATGGTTGAACAGTGTAGGCAATTCTGCTCGCGGCCCTGTTCCGGCCTGGCCTACTGCGTCTAGACTCCGGGCATGGATCCGAATCCCGACTACGACCTCAGCGACGAGAGCGACTTCTTCTTTCCGTGGCTGGCCTGGGGTCTGCGCGGGGTCTACCCGCCGCCCGCCTATCCCCCGGTGTAATCAGGGATCGTCGCGGCCGCCGGCCTGACCTGACGCGAAAGTGACGCCAGGGTCGTTACCCATTGAGGTTTACGACCCTGGCGTCACTTTCGGCGTGAGAAGGGCTATGCGGCGGCCAGTTTGACCGCCTCACTCACATCTGTCCGCAACTTGAGGTACTCCGGCGAGCGGCGTAGTTCGTGCGCGTCGACGCCGGTGCGCGGCAGCTCCACCGGCAGGTCCAGGGCGATCTTGCCGGGCCGGCGCGTCAGCACCACGATCCGCGAACCCAGGAACGCGGCCTCGTCGGCGCTGTGCGTCACGAAAACCGTTGTGCGACCGGACTCCGCACTCACCTGACGGACATCCTCCTGCAGGCGTTCGCGGGTCAGCGCGTCCAGTGCCGCGAACGGCTCGTCCAGCAGGAACAGCGGGGTCTCGGCGGCCAGCGCCCGAGCTATCGCGACGCGTTGCTGCTGCCCGCCGCTGATCTCCCAGATCCGGCGTTTGGCGGTGCCTTCCAGCCCGACACGCTCCAGCAGTTCTTCCCGTCGCTCGCCTCGTCGCTCGCGCGGCACGCCGGCGTATTTGAGCGCCAGGTCCACATTGCCGCCGACCGTGCGCCACGGGAACAGCCGCGGCTGCTGGAACACCACACCCGACGTCACCCCGGGCGTCGGGCGGGTACCGGACACCTCCACCTCCCCTTCGGACGGGGTCTCGAAGCCCGCGATCAGGCGCAGTAGCGTGCTCTTGCCGCATCCCGACGCCCCGACCAGAACCACGAACGATCCGGGATCGACGTCGAGATCCACCGGACCCAGCGCGGTCACCTCGTCCGAACCGCGACCGTAACGGTGCGCGACATTGCGGATCCTCAGGCCGCCGGCCGCGTCACTGTTTGGTGATGACATCCGGCAACCCCTTGGTGTAGACGGCGTCCTTGAAGGCCTGCAACGGCGCGGCCTCGGGGATCTGCTTCTGATCGGCCAGGAACTGCGACGCACTCTGCAGATTGGCGGCGAGGTTGCCCGGTGCGCCGTCAGTACCCAGCCATTCGGCCGAGGCCACTTCGGCGGGCGTCAGGTAGACACCCTGCTTCAGTTGCCCGGCAACATCTTCGGGGCTCAGGCCGACCTCGGCGGCGATCGCCTTGGCCGCGGCCTGGGGGTCGTTCTTGATCACGTTCAACGCCCGGGCCTGCTGCCGGCGCCAGATGTCGACGACCTCGGGATGGGCGGTGGAGAACTCGTCGGACACGGCAGCCAGGTCCAGCGTCGGCTTGCCGTCCTTGGCCAGCTGCCGGCTGGTGATCAGATCTTTGCCGGTCTTGCGGAGCTGGTCCAGCGTCGGCAGCCAGCTGTAGGCGGCAGCGATGTCGCCCCGTTCCCAGGCCGCCAGAATCGCCTGCGGCTGCAGGTCGATCAGCTGAACATCATTGGGCGACAAGCCGTTCTGCGCCAGTGCCGCCAACAGGCTGTAATGCGCGGTCGACGCGAACGGCGTGGCGACCCGCTTGCCGCGCAGGTCGGCGATCGAGTTGACCCCGGCGCCGTCACGGGCCACCAGGGCCTCGTTGTCACCGGCGACGTCGAGCACGAAGGCCACCTGGTACGGAATGTTCAGCGGCGCTGACAAACCGCGGGCCACCGGGCTCGAGCCCAGAGCACCGAAGTCCAGCTCCTTGGCGACGAACGCGGTGTTCACGTCGGCCCCGGAGTCGAACTTGGTCCACTTGATGTTGTAGTCGGGCAGCGCCTCCTCAAGCCACTTGTTGTTCTTGACGATCAAGTCACCACTCGGAAACGACTGGTAGCCAAGGCGAATGGTGGGCTTCTGGGAGTTCTCCCCGGAGTGGTCCACCGCGCAGCCGGCCAGTGCCACCGTCGCGGCAGCAAGCACTGCGAACAGCTTCGTCATTCTCATATTCGTCCTCTCCAGGGAACAGCGCGCCGCTCCACGGCACGTAAAGCTCCGTCGATCACCAGACCCGAGATCCCGATGGCGAAGATCCCGACCAGCACGACCGGTGTGTTGTTGTAATTGCTTGCGTCCTTGACCAATCCGCCGATACCGGGAATGCCGTTGAACAGTTCGGCGGCGACGACAGATGAGTACGCCATGCCTACGGCCAGACGGATCCCGGTGAAGGTTTCGGGCAACGCCGAAGGCACCACGACGTCACGGATGACCTGCGCCCGGGTGGCTCCCAACGCCCGGGCCGCTTCCTGCAGCCCGACCGGTGCGGCGACGACGGCTGCCGTGGTGGCCACCGCGGCCGGCGGCAGGGCAGCCAGGGCGAGCAGCGTGATCTTCGGGGCCTCGTCGATGCCGAGCCAGATCACCAGCAGGAAGAAGTAGGCCAGCGGCGGCAGGGCACGCAAGAAGGTGAGCCACGGTTCGAGCACGCTGCGCAGCCAGCCGACCGATCCCATGAGCAGGCCGATTGCCACCCCGACGACCACGCCGATGACGACACCGGCGAGCACCCGGCGCAGGGTCATGTACAGGTGCTCATAGAGCAGGTACCCCGCGTATCCCCGGGCCCCGTCATGGGTGGTGGAGACATCGATGAACGCGCGCCAGACCGTCGACGGATACGGCACGAACGTCTGATTCCAGATGCCGGCCCAGGCGACGGCCTGCCATACCCCGAAGAACACCACGACCGACAACAGGGGTAGCGCGGAACGGGTGAGCAGGGCGCGCCATCGGTTGGACGGCGCGGCCGGACGCGGTGGGCCGGTTTCGGCCTCGGCTGGAACGATGTCGACGAACACAGACACTGTGGGCAGCTTTCTGTTGCTGAAGGCAGGGTTGGCGATTGGCTTCAGCGACAACAGCAACCAGGCAGTGTTCCGTTCACCCGGGTATTGCTACCGACCTCAGTCCCGTGCGAGAAGGGCTGAAATCGCGGTGAGTTTATTGGCCGCTCACGATGTCGAGCGTGGCAGCGCCCGAATGGCATACCGGGCACTGAGCAGGACCAGCGTGGTGGTGACGACGAACAACGGCCAGCCCATCGCCAGCCGCGCCACCGCGAGCAGCCCGTCCTGACCCGTGTCGTAGAGGTAGTTCTGCACCAGGAACCGCGACCAGGACACCGTGGCCAAGACCGCGGTGACGACGTTGAAGACCAACCGAACGCCGGGGACCTGACGCCAGGTGCTGTCGCGACCGGTGGCCCAGGCCCAGATGACCCCGACAAGGGGACGGCGGACGAGGATCGAGCCGGTCATCACGATGGCTGAGGCCAGCGACATCCAGATGCCCGGCAGGTAGAAGTCTTTGGCCTGGCCCGTGACCAGGGCCAGCAGTGCGCAGGCCGCCACTCCGACGAATCCCCACAGCGCGGGCCGGACCGATTCGCGGCGCAGCAGCTGCCAGGCGAGCACGACGGCCGCAGTCACCAAAGCGGCAATGATCGCTGGCACACGGCCTGCGAGAGCCGAGACCGTCGCGTACACGGTCACCGGCAGTGCCGAATAGACCATCCCGCTGATACCGCCGACACGCGCCATCAATCCGTCGAGTGGGGAATCCGTCATGGGGGTGTGGGCCTCGCGTTCAAGATCCGGCAGGTCCCCACCGAGAGTACCGAGCACGTGCGTGGCTCCCACTACAACGATCCCGCGGTGCTTGACTGGATCCTCGTGAGACAAGTGCGGGGACGCATCTGGCGTTCTGGAAAACCGGTCGACGGTTTCACGTTCACGGGGATTTCGGATTGCCTGGCCGAAGAGGACACCCTGGTGTGGGCGGACATCTACGACCCCGACCACGAGGCGCTGCGCGAACTGGCCAACGAGCTCGGGCTCAACATGTGGGCCGTCGAAGACGCCGTCGCCCCCAAGGAGCGCACCAAAACCTCGGTCTACCAATCACATACGTTCTTCACCGTGTACGCCGTCGACACCCGGGTGCGCGATGACGACGCCGAACCGGACACGTCGCTGCTGGTGAAACACCGCATTTCGGCCTTCGTGCTTCCGCGTGGGCTCATCACGGTCCGGCTGCCCAGCGTGAACGGCACCGCCACCGAGTTCGATATCGACGAGGTGTCACGACGCTTCGACGATCTCGGCGGCCAGCAGTATGGAGTCGGGTCGCTGGTGCATGCCCTGCTCGACGTCGTCGTGGACGGGCACTTCGAGGCCGTGGAGGCGCTCGACGACGCCATCGAAGGGCTTGAGGACGAGTTGTTCGCCGACAGCAGGCCGCGCCGAGGCCTGCAACGGCGCACCTTCCAGCTGCGCAAGGATCTGGTCGAACTGCGCCGCGTCGTGCTGCCCATGCGCGAGGTGGTCAGCACCATTCAGCACCGGCGGCTGGACTCGTCGACCTCGCCCGATCTCGATCCGCTCTATGCCGACCTGTACGACCACGTGTTACGAGCCTCGGAGTGGACGGAGTCTCTGCGCGACATGGTCACCACGGTGTTCGAGACCAACCTGTCCCTGCAGGACGCGCGGCTCAACACCGTGATGAAAAAACTCAGCGGTTGGGCCGCCATCATCGCGGTGCCGACCGCTATCACGGGCTTCTACGGCCAGAACGTGATGTACCCCGGGATCAACACCGTCGTGGGCTTCATCGCCAGCAGCATTTTGATTGTTGTGCTCGTGATCCTGTTGTATGTGATGTTCAAACGCCGGGACTGGCTGTAACCCGAGCTGGGCCTTTGAGCAATCCCCCAAAAGGGGCATGCGCGTTACCTGAACACAAATGCGACACTCTTCCAGGCTGAACGAAGAGGCCTACCAGAAAGAAACGGAGCAGAGTCGATGCTCATCGGGATCCCGCGCGAGTCCCTACCTGGGGAAACGCGCGTTGCCGCCACGCCGCAAACTGTCGGGCAGATCATCAAGCTCGGGTACGCGGTAGTCGTAGAAAGCGGCGCCGGCGCTGCCTCGAGCTTCTCCGACGCCGCCTATGTAGAGGCCGGCGCCGAGATCGGCGACGCGTGGGACGCCGACGTCGTGCTGAAGGTCAACGCGCCTGATGATGCCGAGATCGGCAAGCTGCGTGACGGAGCGACGCTAGTGAGCTTGATCTCACCCGCGCTCAAGCCCGAACTCGTCGAGAAACTGTCCGCCCGGCCCATCACGGTGCTGGCGATGGACGCGGTGCCGCGCATCTCCCGCGCCCAGTCGCTCGACGTGCTCTCGTCGATGGCCAACATCGCCGGCTACCGCGCCGTGGTCGAGGCCGCCCACAGCTTCGGCCGGTTCTTCACCGGCCAGGTGACCGCGGCGGGCAAGGTGCCGCCGGCCAAGGTGCTCGTCGTGGGTGCCGGTGTGGCCGGCCTGGCCGCGATCGGTGCCGCCGGATCGTTGGGCGCCATCGTGCGGGCCACCGACCCCCGACCCGAGGTGGCCGATCAGGTCGCCTCCCTCGGCGGCGAATACCTGTCCGTGGCCAACGAGCAGGCCGAAGTCTCCGCCACCGGCTACGCCAAAGAGATGGACGACGACTACAAGGCCCGTGAGGCCGCGCTCTACGCCGAGCAGTGCAAGGACGTCGACATCATCGTCACGACCGCGCTGATCCCCGGCAAGCCCGCGCCGCGCATCATCACCGCCGAGATGGTGGCCTCGATGAAGCCCGGCAGCGTGATCGTCGACATGGCCGCGGCCAACGGCGGCAACGTCGAGGGCACCGTCAAGGACCAGGCGATCGTCACCGACAACGGCGTGACGATCATCGGCTACACCGACCTTGCCGGCCGCCTGCCCGCCCAGGCCTCTCAGTTGTACGGCACCAACCTGGTGAACCTGCTCAAGCTGCTGACCCCCGAGAAGGACGGCAAGGTCGTCCTCGACTGGGACGACGTGGTGCAGCGCTCGGTGACCGTGGTGCGCGACGGCGAGACCACCTGGCCCCCGCCACCGGTGCAGGTCTCGGCCGCCCCGGCGGCTCAGCCCGCCGCCGCGGCCCCGGCCGTCAAGGAAGAGAAGCAGCCGATGTCGACCGGGCGTCGGCTCGGCGTCACGTTCGCCGCTGCCGCCGCGGTCTTCGCCCTGATCGCGATCTCCCCGGCCGCGCTGCAGGTCCACCTGACCGTGTTCGCGCTGGCGATCGTGATCGGCTACTACGTGATCGGCAATGTGCACCATGCGCTGCACACCCCGCTGATGTCGGTGACCAACGCGATCTCGGGAATCATCGTGGTGGGCGCCCTGCTGCAGATCGGCCACGGCGACATCGCGATCACCTCGTTGGCGTTTGTGGCCATCCTGCTGGCCAGCATCAACGTGTTCGGCGGCTTCGCGGTGACGCGTCGCATGCTCGCGATGTTCTCCCGCAGCTGACGGTCCTACCTACAGAAACTTTGGAACGGATTCCATGTTCACCCTAGAAAACGTTGCCACGGCCGCCTACGTCGTCGCGGCCCTGCTCTTCATCCTGGCGCTGGCCGGCCTGTCCAAGCACGAAACCTCCCGTGCCGGTAACAGCTTCGGCATGGCCGGCATGGCCATCGCCCTCGTCGCGACCATCGCCCTGGCCGTCGACCGCAAGATCGAGCCGCTGGGCCTGGCCCTGTTGATCGGCGCCATGATCGTCGGCGCCGCGATCGGCCTGTGGCGCGCCAAGGTCGTCGAGATGACCGGCATGCCCGAACTGATCGCGCTGCTGCACTCCTTCGTGGGTCTGGCTGCCGTGCTGGTCGGCTGGAACGGTTACCTGCACGTCGAGAACAACCTCGGCGGTGAGGAAGCCGTCAAGCTGGTCGGTGAGAAAATGCTCGGCATCCACTCGGCCGAGGTGTTCATCGGTGTGTTCATCGGGGCGGTCACCTTCACCGGTTCGATCGTGGCCAACCTGAAGCTGTCGGCCCGCATCAAGTCCGCGCCGCTGATGCTGCCCGGCAAGAACTTCCTCAACATCGGCGCACTGATCGTCTTCGCCGCGCTGACCGTGTGGTTCGTCATCGAGCCGCACCTGTGGCTGCTCATCGTCGTCACCGTGCTCGCACTGCTGCTCGGCTGGCATCTGGTCGCCTCGATCGGCGGCGGCGACATGCCCGTGGTGGTCTCGATGCTCAACAGCTACTCGGGTTGGGCCGCAGCCGCTTCCGGCTTCCTGCTCGGCAACGACCTGCTGATCATCACCGGCGCTCTCGTCGGCTCCTCCGGTGCCTACCTGTCCTACATCATGTGCAAGGCCATGAACCGGTCGTTCATCTCGGTGATCGCCGGCGGGTTCGGCATCGAGGCTGGCCCGGCCGAGGACAAGGATTACGGCGAGCATCGCGAGATCAACGCCGAGGGCGCGGCTGAGCTGCTCGCCCACGCCGACTCGGTGATCATCACCCCCGGTTACGGCATGGCCGTGGCCCAGGCCCAGTACGGTGTGGCCGACCTGACCCGCAAGCTGCGTGAGCGCGGCGTCAACGTCCGCTTCGGCATCCACCCCGTCGCCGGCCGCCTGCCCGGCCACATGAACGTGCTGCTGGCCGAGGCCAAGGTGCCCTACGACATCGTGCTCGAGATGGACGAGATCAACGACGACTTCGACGGCACCTCCGTCGTGCTCGTGATCGGCGCCAACGACACCGTCAACCCGGCCGCCGCCGAGGATCCGGGCAGCCCGATCGCCGGCATGCCGGTGCTCACGGTGTGGAACGCCGACCACGTCATCGTGTTCAAGCGTTCCATGGCCTCGGGCTACGCCGGTGTGCAGAACCCGCTGTTCTTCCGGGAGAACACCCAGATGCTCTTCGGCGACGCCCGCGACCGCGTCAACGACATCCTCGCGGCACTGCCCGCCGCGGAGCACGTCTAGGTTCCTCTGCCGAGCAGACATAGAACTGCCCCTTTTCTTCGGAAAAGGGGCAGTTTTATGTCTTTTCGCGGTCAGGTCCGGAGCTTCTCCAGCTCTTGGGTCACCAATGCCTCCAGCCGGCCGGGCGGGAATCTGCCCGGTTCGCTGATCGCATGAAGGGCCAAGCCGTCGATGAGCGCGCAGAGGATGTCGCACTGTGCGGCCGGATCGAAATCGTTACGCAGGTATCCCTCGTGCTGCCCGTCTGCCAGGAGGGTCCGCACGCGTTCCCGGATGGTGCCGTAACGACTGCGGACAGTTGCGGCGAAGGCCGGCTCGGTTTCGGCACTGGCCAGCGCTTGGGCGTAGATACGCCACAGCGCCTCATTGGCCGGGGTAGTGGGCAGCGGGAGAACACAGAGCCGGCGCAGGCCGTCGAATCCGTCAGAAGTGACGTCGGCCAGTAGAGGGTCGAACGGATCGAACACCGCTTGGGCCGCGGCCACCAGTAATTCTCGCTTGTCCTTGAAGTAGTGCATCACGACACCTGTGGTGTAACCGATTTCGCGTGCGATGGACCGCAGCGACGCGGCGGCCAGGCCGTCCCTGGCGATCACCCGGATCGCCGCGTCGACCACCTCACCCTGTCGGGTCGACGCTGAATTCGTGACAGTCATGTTCACGCTTCCTCTTGACACCCGCTCCGAACGTGAGCAGCATAACACTCGTTATGTACATCACAACTGTTATGAGGTAACGTTTATGCAGGTAACCGACCAGATGAAGCGAGACCTGGCTGCCGACGGAGCCATCGTCGTTCGGGGTTTGTTGAGCCCCGAACAACTCGCCCGGATCCGCGCAGCGTTCGACTACGGCATCGCGCATCCGAGCCCGGGCGCCAAGCGCGTGTATCCGGGGACTCCCGACGAACACTTCAACGAGTACGGCAATCCAGAGAACGTCGAGCAGTACCTCGGTCTGATAAAGGAGCTCGAACTCGCGGACTTCGCTGCCTCCCTGTGGGATTCGGAGCACGTGTGGTTCCTGGGCGAGGAACTGTTCATCAAGAAGGGCGGAAAGGCCGGCCGCTCACCCTGGCACCAGGACACCGCTTACATGCCGGCCAACGGGCCGCACCTGCTAAACATCTGGATCAGCTTCGAGAAGCTGCCGCGGTACAACGCCCTGGAGTTCGTTCGGGGCTCCCATGCCGGCGTCCAGTACGACGGCACGACCTACACCGATCCGGCAGATCCCACCAAACCCCTGTGGCCCGACTCGGATTGGCCGCGACTGCCCGACATCGAAAGCGACCGAGCCAAGGACCCGACGTCCTGGGACGTCATCTCCTGGGATCTGGAACCGGGTGACGCACTCGTGTTCCACTCCGGTTCCCTACATGGCGGCGCCCCGGTCACACCCGACTGCCCCGACCGCCATACCCTGGTGTTCCGGTTCTTCGGCGATCAGCTGTTCTACCGGCCGGTGCCCGACGCGAGACCGGATTTCGCCCACGACGTCAGTGCGCTCAACGACCCGAGGCTGACGCCCGGCGAGCCCTACCACCCCGAGTACTTCGCACAGCTGCGCTGAACCAGGAGCCAGACATGAAAATAGTTGTCCCGCAGTGGATGCAGCCGATGTACGACACCCACCGTTTCGCGCCGGCGGTGGTCGACGGCGAACACCTGCGCTGCTCGGGGATGATCGGCATCCGCCCCGACATGAGCGTGGCCGAGGAGCCACGGGAACAGTTCACCCAGGCCTTCGAGAACCTGCGCGGCTTACTGGCCGAGGTGGGCCTGACCTTCGCCGACGTCACCGACATCACCAGCTACCACGTGGGCCTGCAACGGCACGTCGAGGTGTTCGGTGAGGTCAAGGACGAGTTCGTGGCCGAGCCCTACCCGGCCTGGACGGCCGTCGGTGTCACCGAACTCGCGATGCCGGGTGCGCTCGTGGAGATCCAGATCATCGCGCGGATGCGTTGAACGCCAACCGCTCCGACGTACTCACGGTGAGTGAGCGGGTCGGAGCGGTTGGATTGATGACCAGTTCGGCGACTAGATGTTTGTCCTGTCCTCGTCGATCCTGTCCTGGTCGTTGACGCTCTGCACATCGCCGTCGAGGTCCGAAGTGATGTACCCGGTCATCGTCCGCTGCAGCTTGTTGATGGTGGCATCGGCATCGAGGTAGCCGGTGTGCGTGCCTGTCACGGTGATGTCGGCGACGTAGCGGATGGATGACTGGCTGGCGGTGGTGTCCGTTGATTCGGTGCCGTTGAGGATCATCCCCTGCTCGTTGACGTAATCGGTGTAGGTGACGGTGCGAAAGATGTGGCCCGTCGTCGAATCGGTGGTCTCGGTGACCACCGCGGTGCCGCCACCGGCACCGGCGTACGTTCCAGTCGGCGGCAACGGCGCCGTGCTGGGCACGTACGTCTTGAGTTCGGGGGCCCACGTCGGATCCGGCGTGGTGCGATCGCCCTCCACCGGCCCGACGCTGGTGGTGTAGTTCAGCTTGGCGATGACCAACCGGGTGTCTGTCTCATCAGCCCCGCTGGCCTCCCAGAATGCCACCGCATCTCCGGTGTTGTTCCAGCTCGCCATGCTGCGGGCGGTATACCCGTCGCCATCGACGAACACCGGAATCCCGTTCTCGCCCTTGAGGTCGTCCTCGATTGCGATGACCCATTCCTGGTTCGTGATGTTGGTGGAATCACCGGTTCCCCGGTACTTCTCGTACACCGCACCTTGGATGTCCGCCGGCAGGAATGCCGGCCGCACGATCCGCGACATCGGCGTCAGCGCGTCATACCCACGCGTGCTGCCGACCGCGATCCATTGTCCGTTGGGCGACATGTCGATGTCCTCGTCGTAATCGAGGTTGCCCGTCAGCCGGGTGACCTCGCCGGTCTCCAGGTCGACCACGATGTCATCGACATTGCCTGCCTCATAGCGGCCGCCGAGGATTATCACGCCCTTGCCGTCGGGGGTCCACTGCTTGCCTTCCCCGACGGGGTAAACCACACGGGCGTCGGCGATTTCATATCCGGCGTCGGTGCGTTCCAGCCGGCCCACCACCGGCACCGCCGTGATCAGACCCGTCGAGGTCATCTGGATCTGGCTGAACAACACATGCGTGCCGTCAGGCGAGATTCTCATTTCTCGTTGCGGATCGATGGCACGTGCACCGGAGGGCGGCGTGATGACGGGAACCAGCTGGCGGCCGTCGACCGTCTCTTCGTAGACGACGTAGGAGTTCGGGCTGGTCCTGACTTGAATCATCAAGCGCCCCGAACCGTCCTGGAAGGGGACGACTCTCCCCAGTCCCCCGGTGATCTCCGTCGACACGCCACAAGTGATGCACTCGACCCTCGAGCCGTCAACGCTGATCTGGTAGATCTCCTCACGGCCGCCGGCCGTAGGTGTGGCGGAGAAGTAAATCGATTGCCCGTCTTCGGCGAAGCGAGGAGTGTTCGGGTTGGTGATGCCGTCCGGCAGGTCGAGGATCACGCGTTCGATGGTGGGGTTGAGCACCGTCACGTCGACGTCCTTCTGGGCCGTACGTGGCTTGAAGAGACTCAGCAGGTTGATCTTGTCACCGTCGGTGACAGATACCGTGAACGAATCAAACTGCGCCGCATCGTAATCGATGTCGTTCGGGGTGTAGGTGAACTCGCCGGTCTCCTGATCGATGGTCACCGTGCCGTACTTCGGCTGCTCGGTCACCGTGTAGGTCAGTTCGTCACCTTCGGCGTCGGTTACACCGATATTGCCCGTGACGGTCTGACCCGTCTGCACCGTGGTGGTCGGGCTGCTGACCACGGGTGCCTGGTTGAACGCGTTGCGCCGCACCCAGGCCAACGCCGCCCACATGATCGGCGTGAACGGTTCCGGCGAGTCCGGAGGCGGGGCGAGGAACGGATTGAGCAGACCGGTGACGATCCCGTTCAGGACGCCGAGCACCCCTTCGGCCGGGTTCCGGGTCTGTGCAGCCGGAGTGGCAATCGCGCTGACCGTGGCACGCGCATCACTCGCGGCAGAGGTGATGACGGACTCGGCATCCTTCGTTGCCGCTGTCAGGCCCGCATCGCTGATTTTCTCGGAGACCTTCTCGGCCACGCGATCTCCGATCGCGCCGGTGACCTGTTCCACGCGGTCGGTGACCTCCTTGGCTTTCGCCAGTGACCGCTCAAGAGTGGCGCTGAGCTTGACCGGCCCGACAGGAGCTGCAGCCTTCGAATCGGCGTCCGACACAGCGGGAGGCGGAAGCGTCGGCAGCGACAACTCCGGTTTCTCCGTGTCGTCGATGCGGGTCAGCACGCTTTCCCGCACCTTGTCCGGTATCGATGACAATGACTCCAGGTGCGCATCGATCGTTCCGGCCAGACTTTTCGGCCGACCCGGCTCCTTCTGCGCCCCACCGCTGCTGCTGATCGTCACCCCAGGTGCGAGCTCCTTGGTCGACGACGTCTTCCCCGACCGCTTCGGCTTCGCCGGCATCTTGGCCCAGCCCTTGCCGGGACCGTCCGCCGATGTTCCGTTCTTGCCCGGCGAGCTATCGGTCGAGGACTCGGCGGAAGTTGGCGCCGTTGAGGTCTCGCCAGACGCCGAACCCGCGGAGGTTGAGGTCGAGGAATCCGAGGAGGACGTCCCCGTCGTGTCGGCGCCGGCGACGCCATATCCGGAGGCGAGAGCGGCGACCAGCCACCCGGTCACCACGATGCCGCTGTAGGCACCGATCCGGCCGGTAGTTTGAGGTATCCGGCGAGATGCGGTCGGGCGTGCCGGAGTGCCCGAATGAGGTGAGGTGAACTGCGGATTGATGAGCGGATTGACAGCAGTCATGAGGCTCCGATGCCCTAGGCCGATTTAATTTCTGTGACGAACTTAATAGCAGCATATTGTTGAGACCGTCAAGGAGGTTCTGCTGAAACGGTCAGAATCGGCGCGGCAGGAAAAGCAGGTGTTGCACCTGCTGCATCGCCAACGCGTCGTCCACCTGCTTCGGACCGAGGGCCCACTGGCCAGGGCCGACTTGGCCGATCGACTCGGACTGAGCCGTCCCTCGATCACCGCCATAGTCGGCGAGTTGATCGACGACGGAACCCTTGTCGAACTCGATGCCCGCATCGAAGGTCCGGGCTACCGTGGCCGCCCGCGCAAACTCCTGGGCTGCAACCCACAAGCAAGACGGGTGCTCGGCATCTGGATCGACGAACGTCGAGCGCGCATCGCCCTGGCCGACGCGACCGGCAACATCGTGCGCGAGGACGAGACGCCTACGGCCGGTCGCACCCCCGCTTCGGTGATCCGCTCGATCACCCGGATCGGCAAGCAGATGATCAACGATGCCGCGGATGGTCCTGTTGCCGCCGCCGGTATTTGCATCCCTGGATTTGTAGACAGCACAAGAGGTTTCATTGTCGAGTCGAAAGCACTCGGTTGGTCCGAGGTGGAGCTGGGCAAACCCGTCTCCGCCGCGCTGGGTATCCCGACCGCCGTCCAGGAAACCACCCAGGCCATGACGCTGGCCGAGACGATTGCCGGCCGGGCCCGAGAGGTACGTTCGGCCGTACTGCTCAATTGCGGCGGACACTTCAACGTCGGCCTGATCATCGGCGGACGTCCGTACCCGGGTGCGACGGGCGTTGCCGGCGCGATCGGCCACATGCCCGTCCCCGGCAGCCAAGCGAAATGCGCATGCGGACGCATCGGCTGCGTCAACGCCGGAATGTCCCTGCACGCCATGCAATCGGTCGCGCCGCACACCGAGGGGATGGCGCTCAAGGAGATCGACCTTGACGCGGTGGCACAGGAGACAGCTCGAAATCCGCACTCCCAGAAGATCATCGGTGATGTCATCGACCAGATCGCCCGCGCCGCCATCCTGATCGAAGCGGTGCTCGACCCGGAGATTGTCATCCTGTCCGGGCTCATCACCGAGTTCGAAGAACTCATCGTCGCCCTCGAAGCGCGCATCGAGGAGATCCGCCCACCCGAGCGACGGGGCCGCACGACCACGGTGCGCTCACATATCGGGCGCGATTACCGGGCCGCGGTCATCGTCGCCCTGCAACAGCTCGACCCCGACATCGCCGGGCTGCTGCACACCCCCAGCCGGTGACACTCCCCCATGGGGAAAACTAGGATGTGCAAGTATGCCTGTGGACCGCCTGCTCCCCTCCGATGAGGCCCGCGAGCTCATCGAGCTCACCCGCGACATCGCTGACAAAGTGCTCGACCCGATCGTCGATGAGCACGAGAAGGCCGAGACCTACCCCGAGGGCGTCTTCGCCCAGCTGGGCGCTGCCGGGCTGCTGAGCTTGCCGCAGCCCGAGGAGTGGGGCGGCGCCGGCCAGCCCTACGAGGTCTACCTTCAAGTCCTCGAGGAGATCGCGGCGCGGTGGGCCGCCGTCGGGGTCGCGGTCAGCGTGCACAGCCTCTCGTCGCACCCGCTACTGGCCTACGGCACCGAGGAACAGAAGCAACGCTGGCTGCCCGGCATGCTCTCCGGCGAGCAGATCGGTGCCTACAGCCTGTCCGAACCGCAGGCCGGCTCAGATGCCGCGGCCCTGAACTGCAAGGCGACCCGCGACGGCGACGACTACCTCCTCAACGGCTCCAAGGCCTGGATCACCCATGGCGGCAAAGCCGACTTCTACACCCTGTTCGCCCGCACCGGCGAAGGTTCCAAGGGCATCTCCTGCTTCCTGGTCCCCGGCGATCTCGACGGGCTGAGCTTCGGCAAGCCCGAGGAGAAGATGGGCCTGCACGCGGTGCCCACCACCTCGGCGTTCTACGACAATGCGCGCCTGCCCGCCGACCGGCTGATCGGACAAGAAGGTCAAGGACTGTCGATCGCGTTCTCCGCGTTGGACTCCGGCCGGCTCGGCATCGCCGCCGTTGCGGTCGGCATCGCCCAGGCTGCCCTGGACGAAGCGGTCCGGTACGCCAATGAACGAACCACCTTCGGCCGCAAGATCGTTGACCATCAGGGCCTCGGCTTCCTGCTGGCAGATATGGCCGCCGCCGTGGTCAGTGCGCGCGCCACCTATCTCGATGCCGCGCGACGTCGTGATCTCGGTCTGCCCTACTCCACCCAGGCCAGCGTCGCCAAGCTGATCGCCACCGACGCCGCCATGAAGGTGACCACCGACGCCGTGCAGGTATTCGGCGGGGTCGGCTACACCCGCGACTTCCGCGTGGAGCGTTTCATGCGCGAAGCGAAGATCACCCAGATCTTCGAGGGCACCAATCAGATTCAGCGCCTGGTCATCTCGCGGGGCCTGGGGTCTTGACGAAGTCCGTCACCGCGGCCAGGAACTGGTCGGGCTGCTCGACCATCGGCGTATGTCCCGAGCCCTCGATCACCACGGGCGGTAACCCGGCCGCGGTGTAACGCTCGACGTTGGGCGCCGTCGGCGTCAGCACGTCTTGGTCCCCCCACACCACCAGTACCGGTTTGTGCAGTGCGGCAAGGGTTTCCACGGTCGGATGTGGTCCTTCCGTCGAGTCGCACAGCCCGGTGTAGGTGAGCCGCTCCAACGAACGGTGCGCGTAGTCGGGCACCGGGTAGTCTGCGGCGAACCCGGTCTGCAGTGATCCCTCGCTGATCGCGTCGACGCCGCGGAACAGGTCCAGCGCCGGCCCGATCACCGGCCAGCACACCATCTTCCCGAGTGGCGGCATGGCGACCAGATCGTCGGCGCCCGGGGTATCGGACACCACCACACGCTCCACCAGGTCCGGATACTGCCGGGCCAGCTCGGCTGAGACCGCGCCGCCCATCGAATGCCCGATCAGCACCGCGTGCCGCACACCGAGTGCCACGAGCGCGTTGCGCACGGCCTTGGCCTGTGCGTCCGAGCGATACGCGGCGCCGTCGGCGGGTGCCTCGGAGCCACCGTGGCCGACCAGATCGATCGCGATGACCCGCTGGTCGCGGGCCAGCTCCGGAGCCACCCGATCCCACCATTCGACCGACGCCGAATACCCGTGCAGCAACACCACGGCATCCTCGGCCGGCGGCCCGTACTCGCGTACGTTCAGATCAGGGCCGTCCAGTTCCAGCACGTGCCCGCCCGCGAACGGCTCGGCCTGGCGATGGTCTTTGTCGGCCACCAGTTCGTTCAGCAGCAACGCCACCACAGCCAGCACCAGCACGCCCAGGGCGATGCGCAATTTCATCCTGCGCACGCTAGCGCCGAGACGCCGCTGTTGACCAGCGACTTTCCCCGATGCGCAGAGTCTGGCGCGAACGCACCATAATGACAGGTGCAATGAATACACCTGCCCACACCGCTGACGCCCCTCGGCACCGTATGCCGCGCCGGGGCGTGCGGGCCGCCCGCCGTGTCGCAGTCGGCCTGGTTGCGGCATCGGTGCTGGCAGGCACCGGTGCGGGCTGGGTGACCTACCGCGGCGCCCTGGACGGCATCACGACGTCCAACGCGCTCGACGGTGGTCCGGTCTCTGCCGGTGACACCGAGAACATCTTGATCATGGGGCTGGACAGCCGGCTCGATCAGCACGGCAACCCGCTGCCCGAGGACGTCTACCAAGCACTGCACGCCGGTGACGAGACCGTCGGCGGCTACAACGCCAACGTGCTCATCGTGGTGCACTTGCCCGGTGACGGCGGCCCGGCCACCGCCTTCTCCATTCCGCGCGACGACTACGTTGACGTGGCCGGGTGTGACGTCTCGCCGTGCAAGGGCAAGGTCAAACAGGCCTACGGTTGGGCCTACCAGCGCGAGATGGAAACGCTGGAGTCCGACTCCGAGAGCTCGTCGGCCAATGAGCAGCAGGCCCGTGAGGCGGGTCGCAAGGCGCAGATCGCCACCGTCCGAAACCTGCTCGGCATTCCGATCGACCATTTCGTCGAGGTCACCCTGGGCGCGTTCTTCGAAATCGCCAAGGCGGTGGCACCGATCACCGTCTGCCTCAACGCCGATACCGCAGATCCCTACTCGGGGGCTGACTTTCACCAAGGCGTCCAGGAGATCGACGCTGCCCAGGCGATGGCCTTCGTGCGTCAGCGTCGCGACATCAACGACGAGAACTTCACCGACCTCGACCGCACTCGCCGCCAACAGGCGTTCATCGCCGCGCTGGTATCGGCGCTGGGCCACAGCGGAAAACTGAACAGTCCCACGGGACTACGCAGCCTGCTGGGCGTGGTCAAGCAGAACGTCGCGCTCGACGCCGGATTCGACCTGGCCAGTTTCGCCCGGCGGGCCTCGGCTCTGACCGACAAACCGCCGACGCTCTACACCTTGCCGATCAAGGAGTTCAGCCAGAACTCCTACGGCGAGGACATCAACATCGTGGATGTGCCGACGATCCGCAAGATCGTGCACGATCTCGTCTCGAAAGACGACGCCGCCTCCTCGTCGACACCCACCAGCAAGGCCCAGAAGCTCAACGGTCACGGTGCCGTGCTCGACGTGGTCAACGCATCCACATACAGCGGCCTGGCCGCCCAGCTCGAAACCACCTTCGGCGCACATGGATTCACCGAGGGCCAGATCGGTGACGGCGAATCGCTGGCGGCCACCACCACGATCGACTACGGGACCGGCGCCGAGGCCGCCGCGCAGTCACTGGCCGACGAGCTCGGCGTGATCGCGAACGCATCTTCGGAGGTGGTGGCGGGCACGGTGCAGTTGACGGTGGGAACCGATTTCCCCGGCGACGAGTACCTGTCCAGCGACGCGTCGTCGTTGTCAGAGTCCGGGTCGGAAGCCGGGTCGGACTCCACCTGGGACTCGAGCAGCGAGACGACGGAAGAGACCACTCCCAGCACCCCGGTGACCACGGTGGCCGCCACCGCGACGGGAACCTACACACCGGCACCGACCGATTTGAGCCAGATGAAGGTCTCCGGCATTCCCTGTGTGAAATAGCCGCGGCTACCACGTGACCCGGACCTGGCCAGGTCAGTCCAGCAGCCGGCGGCGCATCGCCTCCGCGACCGCCGCGCCGCGGTCGCTCACGCCCAGCTTCTCGTAGAGACGCTGCACGTGGGTTTTCACGGTGGACGGGGCCAGGAACAGCTCTGTGGCCATCGCCGGGATGGAACGGCCTTTGGCGATCAGACCGAGCACCTCCCGTTCACGCGGGCTGAGCACCGGCACGTCGGGTTCGTTGCGCCGACGGATCTCACCGGCCAGCCCGGCGGCCAGGTTCGGGTCCAGCACGTCGCGGCCCTTGGCACACGACAACACGGCGTTCACCAGCTCACTGCGCGTCGACTCCTTGGACAGGAACCCGGCCGCTCCCTGTTGCAGCGCGCTGTAGACGATGGCCGACTCGTCGTGTGCGGAGACCAGTAACACCCGGGTGGGCAGTTCATCGCGGCTCACGGCGGCAGCCACCTGCGCCCCGTCGAGCTGTGGCATCTGGTAGTCCAGCACCGCCACCTGTGGCTGATGGGTCCTGATCAATTCCAGCGCGTCAGCGCCGTTGTCCGCTTCGGCCACCACGTCGATCTCTCCGCTGGAGTTCAGGGCGCGCACCACGCCTTCGCGGAACATCGGGTGGTCATCGCCCACCACCACCCGAACCTTGCCGGCCATGCGACACAGCATCCCACAGAGCAACCTCGTGATCAGCGAGTTTAGAGTCAACCCCATGCATCTGGACGAGCTGCAGTGGTTCGTGGTGCTTGCCGAAACCGAGCATGTCACCGACGCCGCGGCAGAGCTCGGCATCAGCCAGCCCACCCTGTCGCGCGCGCTGAACCGGCTGGAGGAGCAGGTGGGGGTGCCGCTGTTCGACCGGGTCAACCGACGGTTGCGGCTCAACACCTACGGCCAGATCCTGCTGGAGCACGCTCGCCGCGGGATTGCTGAAATCCGTTCGGCCACTGAGCGAATCGCCGAGATGCGGGATCCCGACACCGGGACGGTGCGGTTGGCGTTCCTGCATTCGCAGGCCGGCTGGTTCGTGCCCGATCTGTTGCGCCGGTTCCGTGCCGAGGCGCCGCTGGTGCGCTTCGAGCTGTTCCAAGGCGCTGCCCATCAGATCGTGGAGCGTCTTGCCAACGGGGAGGCCGACCTCGCGGTCACCTCGCCGCGCCCTGATGGCTTTCGCTGGCGCGGCCTGTACGTGGAGCGACTGTGTCTGGCGGTGCCTCGTGAACATCGATTCGCCCGCCGGTCCCGGGTGAGACTGGCCGACGCGGGTGCCGAACCCTTCGTCGCACTCGCGCCCGACTTCGGGTTGCGTCAACTCACCGACGAACTGTGGGCCGAGGCCGGGATCTCACCGCCGGTGGTCTTCGAAGCCATGGAGATCCCGACCATGGAAGGGCTGGTGGCCGCCGGTTTCGGGGTGGCCGTGGTGCCGGTGCCCCGGCCGGAACGGGCAGAGCGGGGTGCGGCCTACGTTCCGCTGACGGAGAGTTCGGCCAAACGCCAGATCGGGCTGACCTGGAATGCGGACCGTCCACTGCCACCCGCCGCGGCTCGCCTCGCTGAATTCGTCATGCAAAATCAGCATGACAATTCATAAATCCATGCATTGGACACATCTTTGCTGACGTTCTACCGTCGTCTGAGTGTCCAATTCCCTGACCTCTGTTGACTGGCCGGGGCATTCACGTGGTTCAAGGGAGTACCGACGCCTGCTGGCCGCGTTGTTCTGCGCCGGGGTCGCCACCTTCGCCCAGCTGTACTCGCCCCAGGCCGTACTCCCGTTGATCGCCCGCGACATGGGCACCGGTGCCGCCCATGCCGCACTGACGATTTCGGCCGCCACGGTGGGCCTGGCGCTGGGGGTCATCCCCTGGTCAGCGCTGGCCGACCGGATCGGCCGGGTCCAGGCGATGACGATATCCATCACCGCCGCAACAGTTCTCGGACTGGTCGTGCCGCTGGCTCCGACAGTCCCGCTGCTGTTGTCGGGCCGGCTCCTCGAAGGTCTGATGCTCGGTGGAGTGCCCGCCGTGGCCATCGCCTACCTCACCGAGGAGATCGAGGCCGGCCATGCCGCGCGCGCCGCAGGCACCTACGTCGCGGGCACCACGATCGGCGGGTTGGCGGGCCGCCTCGTCACCGGGCCGGTCGCCGAGTTCGCCGGATGGCGTGTCGGCGTGCTGGTGGTCGCGGTGCTGTGCGGCTTGTCGGCGTTCGCGTTCGTCAAACTCGCCCCACCGGCACGCGGCTTCACCCCGACCCGCACGCACAACCTGGCCCGGCGGCTGGCCGAGAACCTGCGCTCGCCACGTCAGCTCGTGCTCTACAGCCAGGGCTTCCTGCTGATGGGCGGGTTCGTGGCGATGTACAACTTCCTCGGTTTCCGGCTGATGGCCGAACCTTTTCACCTGCCGCAAACTGTGGTCAGCCTGGTGTTCCTGGCGTACCTGTCCGGTACCTGGGCGTCGGCTCGCGCCGGTGCCGAAGCCACGCGGTTCGGGCGGAAGACGGTGCTGTTGGGCTCGATCGCCACGATGATCGCCGGTGTCGCGATCACGCTGGCCGGCAACGTCATCGTGGTGCTGATCGGCCTGGTGATCGCCACCGCCGGGTTCTTCGGTGCGCATGCGATCGCCTCGGGCTGGGTCGGCGCCGACGCCGGCGACGGCAAGGCGCAGGCGTCCTCGTTGTACAACCTCTTCTACTACGCCGGTTCCAGCGTCATCGGGTGGGCCGGTGGGCTCGCGTTCGACCACGCGGGATGGATCGCGGTGGCCGGTACCGTGATGGGCCTGGCCGCGCTGGCCGGGTTGTTGGCGTCGACGCTGAGCGCGCCCAGCTACCAGAGCTCGAAATCCCGGCCGTACTCCGACTCCGGGCGCGGCCCGAAGTAACGCCGCTGCGATTCGTCGATCTCGACATCGTTGATGCTGGCCTCGCGCCGAGCCATCAGCCCCTCCGCGGTGAACTGCCACAACTCATTTCCATAGCTGCGGTACCACTGGCCAGACGCGTCGTGCCATTCGTACTGGAACCGCACCGCGATCCGATCCTCGCTGAAAGACCACAGGCCCTTGCGTAGCACGTAGTCGAGTTCACGCTCCCACTTTCGGGTCAGGAACGCCACGATCTCGTCGCGCCCGACGAGGTGCTCGGAGCGGTTGCGCCACACCGAATCGGGCGTGTACGCCAGGCTGACCCGCTCCGGGTCACGGGTGTTCCAGGCATCCTCGGCGGCTTGAACCTTCTGAAGGGCTGTTTCGAGAGTGAAGGGTGGGAACGGCGGACGGGTTCCGGACATGCCACCTTTCTACCTGTCTAACCATGTGGCTATCGTGGCTGCCATGGACTTCGCGCTGTCGGCCAAGGCGGCTGATTACCACTCCCGGTTGACCGACTTCATGACCGAGCATGTTCTGCCCGCAGAGGCCTCCTATCACGCGTATCGCGAGGAGAAGGGCCCCAAGGACCACACGGTGCCGCCGGTGGTCGAGGAACTGAAGGTCAAAGCGCGTGAGCAGGGTCTGTGGAACCTGTTCCTGCCCTCGGAGTCGGGCCTGACCAACCTGGAGTACGCGCCACTGGCCGAGCTGTCTGGCTGGAGCATGGAGATCGCCCCCGAGGCGCTCAACTGCGCGGCGCCGGACACCGGGAACATGGAGACCCTGCATCTGTTCGCCAACGAGACCCAGCGCAAGCAGTGGCTGGAGCCGCTGCTGGCCGGCGAGATCCGCAGCGCGTTCGCGATGACCGAGCCCGCCGTGGCCTCCTCGGATGCCCGCAACATCGAGACCACGATGCTGCGTGACGGTGCGGACTATGTGATCAACGGCCGCAAGTGGTGGATCACCGGGGCGGCCGATCCGCGGTGCAAGATCCTGATTGTGATGGGCCGCACCAATCCCGATGCGGCCAGCCATGCGCAGCAGTCGATGATCCTGGTGCCGGTCGACACCCCGGGCGTGGACATCCAGCGTTCGCTGCCGGTGTTCGGCTGGCAGGACCAGCACGGGCACTGCGAGATCGTGTTCGACAACGTGCGGGTACCCGCCGAGAACCTGCTGCACGAAGAGGGCAGCGGCTTCGCCATCGCCCAGGCCCGGCTGGGCCCGGGCCGCATCCACCACTGCATGCGCGCCCTCGGTGCGGCCGAGCGGGCCCTGGCGTTGATGGTCGACCGGGTGCAGAAGCGCGTGGCGTTCGGCAAGCCGCTGGCCGAGCAGGGTGTGGTGCGTGAGTCGATCGCCAAGTCCCGCAACGAGATCGACCAGGCCCGGCTGCTGTGCGAGAAGGCCGCCTGGACGATCGATCAAGAAGGCAACAAGGCCGCGCACGTGCTGGTTTCCCAGATCAAGTCGGTGGCCCCGCAGATCGCCTGCAACGTGATCGACCGGGCCATCCAGGTGCACGGCGCAGCCGGGGTCAGCGATGACTTCCCGCTGGCCCGGCTCTACAGCTGGCACCGCGCGATGCGGCTTTTCGACGGGCCCGACGAGGTCCACATGCGCACCATCGCCCGCGCCGAACTGGGCCGGGAGAAATCCCCACTCGCGGCGGCGGCGTGCGGCCATACGGGTTCGGCGGTGACGGCGTAGTGACCACCGAGCTGGGGGAACTGTCGGGGGCGTGGAACTTTCGCGACGTCGCCGAGATCACCGCGATCCGGCCGGGGCTGCTCTACCGCTCCAGTCAGCTCAGCCAGCTCTCGGATGCCGGCCGCGCCGTGTTCCGGCGGCTCGGCATCACCGACGTGGCCGACCTGCGGTCCCACCAGGAGGTGCAGCGCCAAGGGACCGGGCAAGTGCCCGACGGCGTGGCGGTGCACCTGCTGCCGTTCCATCCCGACGACCCGTCGAACGACGCACCGCACGAGAGCACCTTCCAGCGGGTGATGTCCGAATCCGGCGAGGGCGAAGACATCACCGCTGCGGCCCGCCGGTACATGACCGAGGTATACGAGGAGTTCCCGACGCTGCCCGGCGCCCACAGCGCGGTGCGTGAGGTGATCTCGCTTCTCGGGCAGCAACGTCCGGTGATCGCGCACTGCTTCGCCGGCAAGGATCGCACCGGTTTCACGGTCGCCACGGTGCTGGAGGCCGTGGGCGTCGACCGGGACCGCATCTTCGAGGATTTTCTGGCCAGCAACGGCGCCATCCCGGCGCTGCGGAACCGCATCATGGAGTCGGTGCGGGCGCGCTCGCAGGAAGCCCCCGAGATGATCACGTACGCCGAGGCCAGGCTGACCGACGAGGTGCTCGGGGTGCGCGAGGATTACTTGGCCGCCGCGTGGAAGAAGCTCGACGAGGCATACGGCTCGGTCGGTGGCTTCCTGGAGGCGGCCGGGGTGTCTGCTGACGACGTGGCGGCGCTGCGGGCCGGCCTGCTCGGCTGAGCGGGGTCAGGCGTCCGCGAGGGCCTCTCCCACCTCCTGGACCACGCGGTTGTGCTCGTTCTGCATCAGCGCGTGCCCGGCGCCGAGCAACAATGCGACGGGCCAGTCGATGATCTCGACCGCCGCCAGGATGCCCAGCGCCCCGTAGTAGGCCACCTGTTCGGGATGCGGCACCTTCACCCGTCCGACGACCGGCAATGTCACGGCGAATCCGCGTGCGTTGCGCACCGCGTCGACCGCGTCGCGGTGCCCTGTTGCCGTTTTCGACTTTTCTGTCATTGGTCACCTTTCCGTCACGTCGTCTTCGACATCTCGACGTGTCGACTTCTCAGCGTGAGAGGCGTGATTACATCCGGTTCCGGCGCCCCGGCCGATCCGTTGACCGACGCCGTTTCCCGCGTGTTGACCGTGCCGTTGCGTGAGGTATATGCCGTGCTGTGGCGCTGCGGAGTGCTCGACATCGACGACTGAGCCGCTTCTTCGGGAGCCCGGGCGACGAACTTCGACACCAGCCGGGGCGCGACCGCGGCGACGCCGGTGGCGAGGCCGGCCGCACTGAGCGCCTGCGCCCACCCGAGCGGATCCAACGGCGTGCAGCCCAACAGCTGGCTGACGCCGGGAGTGCTGATCGCGGCGCCCAGGGTGACCAGGGACCCGGCGGCGGTGGCGATCACCAGCGGGCCGTGCGAGTCGATCAGGGTCTGCGCCAGTTGGGTGGAGACCAGCGCGACGAGCGCCACGGTGGACGCGCGGCGCGGGGCCAGCGTGAAGCCCGCCGTCAGCCAGGCGCCGGTCGCCGCACCCGCGGTCGCCGCACCCCGAATCGCCACGGTGCGCCACAACTCGCCCTGGTCAGGACCGTGCCCGGCAGCCCCGACCGCATGGGTGGTCGGGCTGACCGCCAGCGCGGCGGCCGGTAGCGCGTCGGTCATCATGTTCACCAGCAGCAGTTGCCGCGTGTTCAGCGGTGATCGACCGGTCAGGGCACTGCCCACGATGGAGAACACCACCTCGCCCGCGTTGCCGCCGAGCAGCACCGCCACCGCGGCCTGAACCCGGCGCCACAGCTGGCGGCCTTCGTCCAGCGCATCGGTCAGCGAACCGATCCGCCCGTCGAGCAGCAACACGTCGGCCGAGCTGCGGGCGGGATCGCTGCCGCGGGCCGCCACACCGATGCCGACGGTGGCCGCCCGGATCGCCGCCGCATCGTTGGCGCCGTCGCCGACCATGGCGCACACCATCCCGATGCGTTCGAGCGTCTGCACCACCTGCACCTTGTGCTCCGGGGACATCCGGGCGAACACCCGCCGGTCGCGGACCGCCTGCTCCTGGTTACGGCGCGGCATCGCCACCCAGTCCTCGCCGCTGATCACCTGCTCGTCTGCGATCGACAGGCCCAGCTCCGCTGCGATCGCCTTTGCCGTGACGGGGTGGTCACCGGTGATGAGCCGCACACCGATCTCGTTGTCCTGCAAGGTTTTCAAGACCTGAGCCGACTCGGCGCGCGGGGTGTCCGACAAGCCCACCAGACCGACGAACTGCAACCGCTGGGTGCAGAGCGCGGCCAGCCGGTCAGCATCGGAGCGGCCGCGTTCGGCTTGGGCAGTGCTGAGCGTGCGCCGCGCCACCGCGAGCACCCGCAGCCCGTTGCGCGCCATCTCCTCCACCGTGTCCGCCACCGACGGGTCCAGGCCCGCGCAGGCCGACAACACCACCTCGGGCGCCCCCTTGATCGACAGCTCCTCCCCCACCATCGCGGCCGAGAACTTGCGGCCGGACCGGAACGGCAGATAGGTGCCAGTTCCGTTGAGCGGCTGCGAGGCGGCTGCCGCCGCGGCCACCGCCGCGTCGGTGGCGTGCTCGTAGTGGTCGCCGTTCTTCGGCGGAGTGGCCCGGGCCGCGCAGTCCAGCACCTGCTGCTCGGACACTTCCCGGCCCGCCGTACGCACCTGCGACACCCGCAACCGGTTCTCGCTGAGCGTGCCGGTCTTGTCGAAGCACACGACGTCGACGCGACCGAGCGCCTCCACCGACCGCGGGGCGCGGACCAACACCCCGGTGCGGGTCAGCCGCCGCGCCGAGGCCTGCTGGGCCAGCGTTGCCACCAGCGGCAGCCCTTCCGGCACGGCGGCCACGGCCACTGCCACACCGCTGGCCACCGCACTGCGCAACGGCAGCCGGCGCAGCAGGCCGAGCCCACCGACCAGGGCACCGCCGGCCATACTGAAAGGCAGTGCGCGATTGGTGAGTTCACGTAGCTGTGCTTGTAACCCGACCGCCGGGCCGGTGCCGTGCCCGATGTCGGCCGCACGCCGGGCCTGCGTGGCTGCGCCCACCTCGGTCACCACGGCGACGACGGTTCCGGTGACCAATGTGGTTGTGGCATAGAGCATGCAGTGCCGTTCGGCCAGTTCCGCCCCGGGTACGGCAGCGACTTGTTTGGGGACCGGCAACGATTCGCCGGTGAGCGAGGCCTCGTCGGCCTCTGCGTCGACGGCGTCGATGATCCGGGCATCGGCCGGCACCACTTCACCCGGGCGCACCTCGATAATGTCCCCGGGCCGCAGCCGGGTCGCCGCGACGCTCTCGTAGCCGGCTTCGCCGTCATCCTTCAGCCGGCGGGCCGGCGGATCCTGGACTGCCAGCAACCGGCTCAGCAACCGCTCGGCCCGGACCTGCTGGGTGGCGGCCAAAACGGCGTTACCGGTGAGCACCGAACCGACCAGAACCGCGTCGACCGGCGAGCCCAGCATCGCGCTGGCTGCCGAGCCGACCGCCAGAACGGGCGTCAGCGGATCGGACAGTTCCGAACGCAGTGCGGTGGCCAGTTCGGTCAGCGGCCGGGGCACCGCCTGGTGCCATTGCCGTCGGTCTGGTTGCCTCCGCCGCGAATCTTGTTCTGCGGCCTGTGCTTCGGCGATCCGGCTGCGGACCTGCTCGGGTGTCATCGCATGCCAGTCCTCGACCGGCGCCGCCTTGGGCTCGGCATCCAGCAGAGCGCTGCGGGCCAGCCAGAATCCATTGACCAGTCCCGCGGCCGCCCCCGCGGTCACCGGCCCGGGGCCTCGCCCGCGGACTCCGGGGACCATAAGCAGCGCACCCAGCAGCGTGCCTCCCGTGGACAGCTCGACGCCCCGCTCGCTGGCGCGCCGCGCGGCGGGCATCGCGTGCACCAGCCGCCACATCGCCGCGAGGTCCACGGCCAGGACGTCGGCCTGCCACGGGATACCGCCACCGCGGCCGAGCAGTCCGATCGCCAGGTCCGCTGCACCCAGCGCCTGCGGTGCGTCCACCGACAGCACCGCCACGGTGCGGCCGTCGCGCTGCAGCGTCTCGACCGCGCCGGCCAGAGCCGTATCGATGTCGGTGTCCGAGCCGGCCTCGTGAAGATCGTCGAATGACGAACGCAGATCGCCGAGTTGGTCGAGGTTCAGCGATACCGCCTGCGCACCGGCCCGGCGAATCTCGGCCAGCACACCGTAGGCGCGCGGATCGTGCCTCCGGTACACCAGCACCTGCCCGCGGGCCCTGCCGTTGCGCGCGGCCCCGCCGAACGCCGGCGCCACGCGGTGCCAACCCGCGGACAGCTCGCCCGCTTCCAGACGGCTCTGCGCCCACTGCCACACCTCGGCACGGTCGGCTTGGGCCACGTCGCGGAAGCGCCCCACCCGTAGCTCGTCGGTGGCCAGCGCGCGGGGATCTACGACCACTGCATCGACCCGGTCGAGCAGGCGTAAAGCGTCGGGCCGCAACTGCACCAGATCGCGCCGGTCGGCCAGGCCGCGGCCCAGCGTGCTGGCGAAGGCCTCCCGGGAGTTGCGCGCCGCCTTGGGCGCGGTGACGACCGCGGCGGTCGCAGCGGCACCGGGATCGCGGGTGAGAGCACCTACCGAGGCGGCCGCCATCGCCTGTGCCCGGCCGCACCGCTGCGCATAGCGTTCGACGACACCGTCGGGCAGCGCACGCGGGCGTACGGGCTCGGGGGCAACGGTCCGACATTCGGCCTGTGGCGCCAGGGTCGGTTCGAGCGCCTGCCAGGCGTCGGCCGCAGCGGCGGTTTCGGCCAGCTGGGCGAGGTGGCGGACGAATTCCACCGCGACAGCCGCCGGGGCCTGGGTGAGCGCGTACACCGCAGCGGCGCCGAGACTCAACACGGCGTCGGCGCCAGGCACACCGAGCCGTGCCTCAAGCACCGCCCGTATCTTCGGCTGATAGTCGACGGCGCTGACGGCCGCCATCACCCCGGCCGGGACCCTCGGCAACATCAACGTGCGGCCGGCCACCGCAACACCGATCCCGATTCCGCTGGTGGCGGCGCTGATCGCCTTGAGGGCCAGCAGGATCCCGTCACCCGGCAGATCGTTGGGACGGCCGGCTGCGGCTCGCGCGGCCGGCTGACCCTCGGCCTCGGCAACCAGGTCACACAGCCGGGCCAGGTCGACAGATGCCGGATCAGCGTCGGCCTCGATGTCGACGATGACGCGCGCCAACGGGCGGTTCAGACGGGCCCGTCGGACCCCGGGATGCCTACGGAGCTCACGCACTATCGCGGCCCCGATGCGCTCACCGTTATCGCCCTGCAGGCCGCGGACTTCGATCCAGCACCGGTCCGTGCCGCGCCAGCAGCGACGTGCGGGCGGTCCGCCGACCATCTCGGTCACAGCGGTGACAACCGCCCGCGCCGGCCGGACCACGGGCGCCGCCACCAGCTCGGCTGCGCCCTGGACCATCCGTCCGATCGCGGTGATCACTTAGTGCGGGTCGCCGCCGAGGACCGTCGAGACGAGGACCGACGCGCTGTCGTCTTTGGCCGGCTGCTCGTCGCGGAGCGCTTCGCCGGGGCAGCACGTTTGGTCGCCGTCGACTTCTGGGCCGTGGACTTCTGCGCCGCGGACTTCTTCGGCGGTGAGGTGTTCCGGTCCGGCTGCTGATCACCGGCCCGGCCGTCACCCGTGCGCTCGTTGATCTGATGAACCACCAGCGCTGCTCCTCCCACGGTCAGCAGCACCGGCCATTCGACGAGGCCGGCAGCGCCCACCGCGGCCAGAGTGAGCACCGCAGCGGCCGGCGATCTGCTGCCCTGACTCACGCCGCTGCGAATTCCTGCGCCGACCCCTTTGATTCCACCCACCACGCCGTTGACGGCAGCGCCGCCGACAGCTCCCGCGGCTGCGGTGGTCGCGTCTGCGGTCCGGCTGACTGCCTGTAGGGCACCTGAGACGATGTTCACGAGGGACTCCTCACCTTCACCGTCTCAACAACTACCCCTTTGATCGGCGTCTTACACCCGGGTTGAGCCAGGCTGACAGGAACTTGTCAGTCCGGTGAACAGCAGAGGTTTTCCGCTGGTCAGCCACCGACGCGAGGAACGTTGGCAGCCAACGACACCCGCACCTCGTCGGCCACCTTCATCGCGCCCATCAGCATCGAGTACTGCTTGATTCCGAAATCGCCGTGCCGCACAGTTGCCGTCCCGAGCACAGAACCGTCGGACACCTCGACCTCGACGGTCTGTTCCCCGGAGTGACCGGCGAGCTCGAGAACCCCGCGCAGTCGCACCCCGGAACCAGAGCGCTCGATCGACGTGGATCGGAAACGGGCCTGTGGAAACTTCTTCGCGCGCAACGTCTTCAGGGCATTGGTCCGGATCAGCACCTTCTCGGCCCCCGTCAACGGTGTCATTCCGCCCTCGCCCCGCAGCACGTCCAAGGAATCGAGGTCGACCGTCACTTCCACCGCCGACGGCACCTCGCCGTCCCATTCGACGGACGCGTGCCACGAGCGCATGGCGATGGTCAACCGATGCCCCATCCGCGACGCACTGCCCGTCACGCCGGTACTCAGCAGCAACTCGCCCGACTCGGGGCCCAGGTTCCAGTGCGTCACGACGCGATCACCAGGCCCGTCACCCAGGCGACGGTCGCGAGCAAGGCTCCTGTCAGCTCGACGCCGACCGACAACGCAACTCCCTTGAGCGCGTGCACAGTTGACACCCAGGCTCGCCGGTAATCGTGACGCGAGGCCAGCTCGGCCAGATACACCCCCGCGACGAATCCGATCACCAGCCCGATCACCGGGATGACGAAGAAGCCGATCAGGCCGAGCACACCGCCGGCCACCAAGCTCCAGATCCCGACCTCGGCGGCCCGCATCCGCCGCACCGGCCACGCGTACTTGATCACCTCCGCGGTCACGAAGAACACGGCCGCCACACCCAGCGTCACCCAGGCGACGGTGGCGTTGCCGGTACTGGCCTTGGCTTCCCAAATCGCCCACACCGCGATCGCGGCGAACACCAGAAACCCGCCACCGGGCAGCACTGGCAGCACGATGCCGAGAAGTCCGATGGCGATCACCAGTGCGACGAGAACAACACCCAGGGTGCTCACGGCTTCTGCCCACGCACCCATTGCATGGTGCCCATGGTCTTGGACCGCACCCGTTCCAGACCCAGCTCCTCGAACCGGTCGGCGAGCTCGTCTTCGGCGAAGAAGCGGGCACCGCCCTTCGACAACAACCGCGCCGGCCCTCGATTGGTCGCCGTGGGCACCATGACCGCGATCCGGCCGCCCGGCCGCAGCACCCGGACCATCTCGCCGAGTGCCGCCTCGGCATCGGGAATCAGTTGCAGCACCGCGATCGAGGTCACGGCATCGAAGACGTCGTCACGGAATGGGAGTTTCTGGGCGTCGGCGCGCAGGAAGCCGACCTGTCGGCCGGCTTCGGCCTCGACCGCGCGGGCCAGCATCGGCTCGGAGATGTCGACGCCGAACGCGAACCCGTCCAGACCGGCCGATCGGGCCAGCGCGGCCGTCACATTGCCCGGACCGCTACCGACGTCGAGCGCGAGGCCGCCTGGCGGGATGTTCAGCCATTCGGTCGGCTGCTGCCACGCCGTCATCACCTTGCGGCCGAGCGCCTGGGCGTTGTCGTAGAGCATCGACCCGACCGAGGATGCCCACGCCTTCTGGATGAATCCGGCGTTCTTCGGGGCGTCACTGCCGCCGCCCAACAGATCGAGGTACCCCTTGCTGACGTCGGGCTCGTCCGGCGGATCGATCAGGAGATCCAGTGCCTTGCGCAACGCCCCACTCGATGCGGTGTCCACATCTCTACGCTACGCACCCAGTTGGTCGGCGAGGTCGACAAAATCCGTCGCGATGATGTCGAAATCGCCGGGCGCGACGTCGTGGGGAGCCGCGTCCGGCCCGTACTCCAAGGGCCGGGCCACATAGGCGGTCCCGAGTCCGGCGGCGCGGGCCGCGCGTAGATCGGCCGGATGGGCGGCGACGAGCGTCAGTTCCTGCGGGGCCAGATCGAGCAGGTCGGCGCACCCCAGGTATGCCTCGCGATCAGGCTTGTAGTGCCGGAACAGCTCTGCCGAAATCACACAGTCCCACGGCAGCCCGCCGTGTTTGGCCATGTTGGTCAGCAGTGAGACGTTGCCGTTCGACAACGTCGTGATCAGGTAGCGCTGTTTGAGCCGGGTCAGCCCGGCGACCGAGTCCGGCCAGGGGGCCAGCCGGTGCCACGCCCGGTTCAGATGGTCGATCTCGGCGTCGGAGGCCCGGATGCCCGCGGCGCCGAGCAGGTCGACCAGGATCGCGCGATGCAGATCGTCGATCCTGGTCCACGGCAGCTCACCGCGGCGCACCCGGTCCATCGCCGGGGCATAGCCGGCCCGCCAGCTATCGGCGAAGGACGGCCAATCCCTTTGCAGCCCAAGGCTTTCACCGAAGGATTCCAGCTCACCGATGATGCTGGACCGCCAGTCCACGACGGTCCCGAACACATCGAAGGCCAGCGCCCGCACTACGGCTCCAGCACCAGCTTGCCCCGTACCTGCCCGCTGGCCAGGGCATCGAGGGCGGCCGCGCCCTCGGACAGCGGGAACCGCACCGGTGCCGGCGGACGCAACCCCGCGGCCACCAATTTGTTCAGTTCGGCTCCGACCTGAGCCTGGGCGGCAGGTTTGCGGCGCAGGAACTCGCCCCACCCGACACCGACCACGCTGACGTTGCGCAGCAGCAAGCGGTTCACCTTGACCGTCGGTATTCCGCCGCCGGCGGCGAATCCGATGACCAACAGCCGGCCTTCGGGAGCCAGCACCCGGATGGCGTCATCGAACGCCGGGCCGCCGATCGGATCGACCACCAGGTCCACACCCTCACCGCCGGTCGCCTCCATCACGGCCTCACGCCAGCCGTCGGCCAGCGGCAACACCACGTCGGCGCCCACCGATGACACGAACTCCTCGGCGCGCGAGCGGTGCACCATGGCAATCACCTTGGCGCCCATGGCTTTGGCCAACTGGATCGACGCGACGCCGATACCGCCGGCCGAGCCCAGCACCAGGACGGTCTCGCCGGCCACCAGCCCGCCGCGGCGGGCCAGCGCGAACTGCATCGTGTAGTAATTGCCCAGCAGCGAAGCCGCCTCGCCGTCGTCGAGCCCGTCGGCGGTGGGGATGACGTTGGCAGGTACGGCCGCCACCTGTTCGGCGTACCCGCCGAGCATGGTCATCGCCGACACCCGCTGACCCGGGGTGAACCCGGAGCCCTCGGGCGCTGACCGCACGGTGCCGGCCACCTCCATGCCGGGGGTGAACGGCGGTTCCAGCCGTAGCTGGTACTCACCGCGCAACAACAGCAGATCGGGGAAGCAGACGCCGGCGGCGCCGACGTCGATGACCACCATGTCGGAGGACACGGGGTTGTCGACGTCGACGTACGCCAGCCCGGACGTACCGGTAAGTGCCTGCGCTACAAGCGCTTTCACCGGTTCTAGCCCAGCTTGAAGCTAGCCTGCGAAGCGGCGGACAGATCGGTGATCTCACCCCACTTGGCGGCCACGTCATCAACCGACGGAACGCCGTCGGAGAAGGTGACTCCCTCGTTCTGGAACAGCGCGGTGCGCTGCACCTTGCCGCCGCCGACGATGAAGATGGAGTCGGTGTCGGGCAGTTCCTCGGTCATCAGGTAGGCCACCACCGGGGCGACGTACTCAGGGGTGAGCTTCTCGAACACCTCAGGCGGCAGGATGTCCTGGGTCATGCGGGTGGCCGCGATCGGGGCGACCGCATTGGTCTTGATGTTGTACTTGGCGCCTTCCTGAGCCAGCGTGTTGATCAGACCGACCAGGCCGAGCTTTGCGGCACCGTAGTTGGCCTGACCGAAGTTGCCGAACAGGCCGCTGGTGGAGGTCGCCACGACGACGCGGCCGAAGCTCTGCTCGCGGAAGTGCGGCCACGCGGCGCGGATGACGTTGTAGCCGCCGTACAGGTGCACCTTGAGCACGGCGTCCCAGTTCTCGAATGTCATCTTGTGGAAGGTGCCGTCACGCAGGATGCCCGCGTTGGACACCACACCGTCGACCTTGCCGAACTCGTCGATGGCGGTCTTGATGATGTTCTCGGCACCCTCGGGCTCGGCGACGCTGTCGTAGTTCGCGACCGCGCGGCCGCCGGCGGCCTTGATCTCGTTGACAACCTCGTCGGCCATGTTGTGGCCGGCGCCGGTGCCGTCGCGGGCTCCGCCGAGGTCGTTGACGACGACGCTGGCGCCCTCGCGGGCCAGCGTCAGGGCGTACTCACGGCCCAGACCGCCACCGGCTCCGGTGACGACGACAACACGGTCCTGCACTCCTGGCATGAAGATTCCTCCTCGGTAACGGGCCGCGGAACGGCTCAGCTCCCCTCCTGTATACGGCGGGCGGATAACTCCCGCTTAACCGGGTCGGTCAGTGCCCGGACCGTTGCATTCCTGCCAACCGCCGGTCAATTGCCGCCAGCGCCGCCGACGCGGAATCAACCGCTGCCGCCTTTAGTTGAATGAATCAAGAAAACGGAGAGATCGAAAGAGGCAGAACGATGAAGAAGTTCGGAATCAAGGCAGGGATGAGCACAGTGATCGCCAGTGGCCTGGCCGCCGCCGTGCTGGGTCTGGCCGGCCCGGCGTCCGCCGACGTGGCCCATCACGATTGGCTGGATCAGATCGGCCCGCACGTGACCGTGCCGCACGTCGACACCACCGTGCACCAGAGCCACTGACACCGCACAGTCCCTGCACCGGCGGCGCAGGTGACCACCGTCACCGGTTCCGCCGGGTTTTATCGGAATAAACAGCCAGGTCAGTCGGGTTATCTAAAGCGGAATGTGTTCCCAAAAAGGATAGATATCAATGAGAAAGTTCGGAATTCCCGCAGTGCTCGTCAGCGGACTCGCCACCGCCCTTCTGGGCCTGGCCGCACCCGCCTCAGCCGGAGTGGACCACCACCTGTGGGTGCATCAGATGCACCAGAAGGCGACCGTCCCTCAGGTCGACACCACCGTCAAGCACACCAATGTGAACCGGACCAGCGCGATGTCCAACCGCTGATCCGAGACGAAAATGTAAGGGGCGCCCCACAATCGGGGCGCCCCTTTCGTCGTGTCGGTGAGGCCGGGCTCAGAGCCTCTCAGCTGTGACGAACGTAGAGAACGCGCGCGTATCGTCATGCTCGATGTCGACATAGCGGCCGAGCCGGCGCATCTCGTCGAGCGAGTGCACCCCGTCGGCCCGCCAACCGTGGACACCCAACCACTCGGCGACATCGGCGCGGTCGGGATCCTCGTAGATCAGGTCCTGAATGTTGAGCGCCTGCTCCATGTTGAACTGTTCGGCGAAGCGCTCGAAGCGCTCCCGCATCGCCTCGCGACGTTCACCTGATGAAACCCCGGCCGTCTCGGCCGCGATCCGGCTTCCCGGCGCCGACAACTCGGTGACCAGCTCGAAGAGCCGATCCTGGGCATCGGCGGGCAGGTACATCAGCAGGCCCTCGGCCAGCCACGCGGTCGGCTGCCCATCATCAAAACCCGCCTCCCGCAAGGCCTTCGGCCAATCCTGGCGCAGATCGACGGCCACCTCGCGGCGCTGCGCCGACGGCTGCACACCGTGAGCGGCCAGCGTTTCGGCCTTGTACTCCAGCACCTTCGGCTGGTCGATCTCGTACACGGTGGTGCCGGCCGGCCAGTCCAGCCGATACGCCCGTGAGTCCAGGCCGGAGGCCAAGATGACGATCTGGCGGATACCGGCCCTGGCGGCCTCGGAGAAGTACGCGTCGAAGAAATGGGTGCGCACCGCTTGGTAGCTGCCCATGTGCTCGAAAATCTTGGCGGCCTCGTCATCGACCTCCGCGATCTTGGCGGCGACGTCGTGATCCAGCAGCGTCTCCCAGAAACCCGTTCCGGCACCGGCCACCAGGATGGCGGCGTACGGATCACGGATCAGCGGATTCTCGCGACCGGTCTCACCGGCTCGGGCGGCGGCGACCATCACCGCCGTCGAACCCACGCTGGTGGCGATGTCCCAGGTGTCGTCATGGCTGCGCAGTGAGCTCATCGGGATTCTCCGTCCCATCGGGCGCGCAACAGCACGCTGTCCAAACCGAGTTCGGCGAGTTCGTCGGCCGCGGCCGGCCGGCCCAACCGGGCCATCTCGTCGGGGCTGTGCACCGCGTCCACCTCCCAGCCGTGCGTCGCGAGCCATTCGGCGGCGTCGGCCCGCTCGTCATCGGTGTACATCAGCGCGTCAGCGTCGATGTCGAGTCCCAACGAGGTCCGCATGTGCTCGCCCCGGGCCCGGCGCGCGGCGCGCTTTTCCGGGGTGTAGCGGGCCGGGTCCATGGCGAAATCCTCGACAGCCAGCCGGCTGCCGGGTGCACTGTGGGCACCGACGAGTTCGAACAACCGGTCCTGGGCGTCGGCCGGCAGGTACGGCAGCAGGCCCTCGGCCAGCCACGCCGTGGGCTCAGCGGGGTCGAATCCTGCGTCGATCAGGGCGGCGGGCCAATCCTCACGCAAGTCGATCGGCACCGGCACGTGCTGAGCGCGGGCCACGGCCCCGTGCGCACCCAACGTCGCGGTCTTGTACTCCAGCACCTTGGGCTGGTCGATCTCGTACACCGTGGTGCCGGCCGGCCAGTCGAGGCGGAATGCCCGCGAGTCCAGACCCGCGGCCAGGATGACGACCTGGCGGATGCCGTCGTGAGTGACATCGGTGAAGAAGTCGTCGAAGTAGTGGGTGCGCACGGCCTGGTAGTTGCGGGCCATGGCGTGGATGCGGTGGGCCTCCGGATCGTCGCCGATCCAGTGCGGTTCGCTGCCGGCCAGCTGGGCCCAGGCCGGGCCGGCGGCCGCCACCAGCAGGAAGGCGAACTCGTCGCGAATCAGGGGTTCGGGTTGTGCGGTCTCGGCGGCGCGGGCGGCGGCCACCGCAAGCGCGGTGGCCCCGACGCTCTCGGTGACGTCCCAACTGTCGCCTTCGGCCCGAACGAGCCGCACATCGCTCAGATCAGTCATTTGCCAAGCCATGTTACCGAAGAACTTAGCCAGGCTATACGGTGATGTGGGGCACCTCACGGTGCCGGTGCGTCAGTCGCGCAGCTGCCAGAGCTTGTTCGCCATCAAGAGTTCGAACTTGTCCACGATGACTGCCACGTCGTCGCGATGGCCCACGTAACCGGCATAAAAGCCCATCCCCCACATGACCGCGACCAGCATCTCGACGATCGCCGGGATGTCGGTATCGGTGCTGAGCTCGCCCCGCTGGACAGCGTCGTCGACTGCCCACTTGACGAACTCCCGCGAGCTGCGCAGCGCGTCGTGCTCCTCGGAAATCAACTCGGGATGACGCTGCGCCTCCAGCACCGAGGTGACCAGGAATGCCGCCGCCGAGCGGTCGGTCGAATCCGCATCCATGGCCGCGGCGAAGAACGCCGAAATACGGCCCAGCAGAGTGGTGGCTTCCCGTGCCTTGGCAATGCCCGCCGCGATCACCTTCGCATTGGTCTGCTCGACCACATCCCGGTAGAGAACACGTTTGCTGCTGAAATAATGATTGATTGCCGGGCGGGTGAGATCGGCGCGGATCGCGATGGCTTGGAATGTAGCTGCGTCGTAACCAAGTTCGCTGAAAACTTCACGGGCAGCACGCACGATGCGCTCGCGAGTCTCCGCCGCCTTTGCTGCAGGAGGGCGTCCCGGTCCCCGGCTCGCTGTGTGGGCCACATCCAAATTGTGCCACACGTCACCTGATGGTCCCGATGCCGTCACGTTCATGTGCGTTAAAAGCGGCTGACCAGCAAAGCCCCGCTGCGGCCAAAAATCGACGACGAACTAGCGTGGTGCCCCATGGCGGGGGGTGTTTCGCGGGAGGCGTACTTCGAAACCGGTCTGGACGTGTTGTCCGATCTCGGGTACGGGGGGCTCAAACTCGCAGAGGTGTGCCACCGGTTGGGTGTCACGACCGGGTCGTTCTATCACTACTTCCCCAACTGGGCGTCCTACACCCGGGAGCTGATCGCGCACTGGCGCGAGGCGCGCACCCTGCGGGTGGTCGAGGCGATCCGCGCCGACAACGATCCGCATCACCGCATCGAGTCCCTGACGACGGAGGCACTGGCGCTGCCGCACGGCGCGGAGGCGGCCATCCGGGTATGGAGCTCGCTGGATCCAGACGTCTACGAAGTGCAGGCGGTGGTGGACCAACTGCGTTTCGACATCATCTACGAGTCCGCCTACGAGATCATCGGCGACGAACGCAACGCCCGCTATTTCGCGGCGTGGAGCTTGTATCTGGTCGTCGGTTACGAACAGACGACATTGCCCCGCGACCCCGAGACGCTCGAGTGGATCACCGGCCAGATGCGCGATGCGCTCGAAACGGGCCGGTTCACTCCGCCGCCGGGATCGGACCAACCGGTCTAACATCGGCGATCATGCTGACCCCGGCCGAAATGTGGCGCCGGGCAGCTGACCGCCTGCGTGACTCGTTGCGCGCCAGGGACCCCGAATACGATGCGCTGCGCCGCGCTCTGCGGGCCGCCATCGTCCTGCCCATTGCCGCGGCACTCGGCTTCGCCGTGGGCGGCGACTCCCAGACCCCGCTGTTCGCGATCTTCGGCGCGGTTTCCCTGCTCATCACCGCCGATTTCCCGGGCAACCGCCCCGCCCGGGCGGTCGCCTACGGCGGCCTGGCCGTCAACGGTGCCGTCTTGATCGTGCTGGGAACGGTGCTGGCCCCATACCCGTGGGTGAGTGTGGCGGCGATGTTCGTCGTCGGCGTGGTGGTGGCGTTCTCCGGAGTGCTCAGCGAGATCGTCGCCGCCGGGCAACGCGCCACGCTGCTGCTGTTCGTGCTGCCGCTGTGCACGCCCGTCGGGCCGATACCCGACCGGCTGCTGGGCTGGGGCATCGCGCTCGTGGTCTGCGTGCCCGCCGCACTGTTCTTCTTCGCGCCCCGCCACCATGACGAGCTGCGCCGCGACGCGGCCCGGGTATGCCGGTTACTGGCCGACCGGCTGGAAGGGCAGGCCTCCGACCGCGACGTCACCCGCGCGATGAATGCGCTGTACGCCAGCTTCCTCGGCGCCGACTACCGGCCCGTCGCCCTCAGCGCCGGCAGCCGCGCGCTGGTGCGCGTGGTCGACGACTTGGGCTGGATCTGTGACCAGGTCACCGACGAGACCGGCGATCTGCTCGGCGCCACCCGCGAGCCCACGGTTCGCGTGCTGCGCGACAGCGCCGCGCTGCTGAGAATTCACGATCGGGCCGAACGGGCCGAACGCGAAGCCGATCTGCGCGCGGCGCTGGCCGAGCAGCGCACCGTGGCCCAGAGCAGCTACCGCGACGACATCACCCAAATCCTCGGCATGGCCGACGACAAGGCCGCCGCCGACGTCGGGCGGGCGCTGCTGAATCGGCGCACCATCTCGGCCACCGTCGCGGTCACCGGCCGCGTGATCGGCAATGCCGCGCTGGCAGACGCGCGTCCGGTGTGGGCCCGCGTGCTGGGCCGGCGGCTGCCGAAAACCGGGGCCGCGGATTGGGTGATGCCCGAGACCGTCGCAGTCGCTGCCATCACCCGCGGTCTGCTGACCACCCGTGCGGTGGTGCTGCGCAACAGCCTGCGGACCGGGCTCGGCTTGGCCCTCGCGGTGGCCGTCACCCACGTGTTCCCGGTGCAGCACGGGTTCTGGGTGGTGCTGGGCGTGATGTCCGTGTTGCGCAGCAGCGCGCTGGACACCGGGACGCGCGTGCTGCGGGCGGTGGCCGGTACGACGATCGGCTTCATCCTCGGTGCGTTGGTCATCGAGTTCGTCGGCATCGACCCTGTGGTGATGTGGATCCTGTTGCCGCTGGTGGCATTCGGATCGGCCTACGTGCCCAAGGTCGGATCGTTCATCGCCGGGCAGGCCGCGTTCACCATGATGGTGTTGATCAACTTCAACCTGATCGCACCGACCGGTTGGCGGGTCGGATTGGTCCGGGTCGAAGACGTCGTCGTGGGCGCACTCGTCGGGATCGTGGCGTCGGTGCTGTTGTGGCCGCGGGGAGCCACGGCATCGGTAGCCAAGGCGATCGAGGAGGCCAGGGCGGTGGGCGCACAATTCCTCAACGCCGCGGTGCTGCGCGTGACCCGGGGCGCCTCCGAGGCGGCCACGGATCGCGTGATCGCACTCGGCCACGACACTCTGACCGCCACGCGTACCCTTGATGACGCTGTCCGCCAATATCTTTCGGAGACAGGAGGACCCACCGACCAGCGCGCTCCGGCGGTGCGCGCGGCCAACCGGGTCATCCGGGTCCGGGCCGTCGCCGAGCTGATCGCCGACGTCGTGCCGCCGCCGCTCGGCGTCTACGCCCGCACGCGTGAAGTGATCGAGGAACACGCCGCAGCCATCTGCGCGCGACTCACCGGGGCCGACTCGACCTCGGCGCTGGTACCCATCGGGGAGAGCTTCGTCGTGTCGTTACGCGCCGAGGCGGCCGGAACGGATCTCGCCGTGTCCGCGGCCCTGCCCCTGGTGACGGCCGCCGCTCATCTCGGCGAGCTGGAGTTGTTGTACCCACAGCCGGCCGAGTCGGTGGGTTAGCTATCCGGCGTACTCGGATTCCGGCAAGTCACAGACGTTTCGGTACTGGATCTCCGGCGATACCGTTTTCTTCCACTGATCGCGGGTCATGAAGTGCGTAAGTTTGTCGCACAGCAACTCTGGATTCGCCGGCAGGACCGGCCAGATTCGAAGCGTGTTGTCGTCGCTGGCCGACAGCAATTTCGTTCCGTCGGGGCTGAACTCGATGTTCGTCACCGACCCGAAATGAACGCGGACCGGCGCACCGAGCCGACTTTGATCCCCGACGTTCCACAGCCGGACGCCACCGTCGTCGCCACCCGAAGCCAGCGTCCGCCCATCTGGGCTGAACGCCACCGCGGTAGTGACGGCATCCTCCAGGTTCATCGGCCTGCCGGCGAGCGCAGAGGTGTCGGTGCGCCACAGCCGCAGGGTGTAATCCTCGTAGCCGACCGCAAGCATGCTTCCACCGTCGTCGAACGCGATGCTCGACACAGCCCCACCACCGTCATTCATCGCAGACCCCAACCGGGCGCCGGTGTCGGTGTCCCAGAGTTCGACCGTGCCGTACACACCGCCGGTGGCCAGGACCCGGCCGTCGTCGCGCAGCGTCATCGTCCAAATGTCTTCGGCCGGCACGATTCGATTCCCGACCGGCTGCATCTTCTCTGTCCCGTACACCTGCGCCGCCCGGGATTCGAGCTGCGCCACGATCCGGGTCACCGAGGAGTCGGCCGTGACAATTCTCGGGTTTCCGGGGATGCGCAGTGGTTCACCGAGAGGCGTGCGGGTCCGGGCATCCCACAGCCGCGCGTCGACGTCGGAACCGAACGACAGCAGGCGATTCTCGTCGACGGGGAACAGATACTCGATGTCGGCGTCATCGATGGTCAGCGGTTCGCCGATGGGCCGCCCACTCGCCGGGCTCCACCACCGGACCGTCTTGTCCCGGCTGCCCGAACCGATGCGACGCCCGTCGTCGAAGAACCCGGCCCAGACCTCATCGTCGTGGCCGACCATGCGTTGCCAACCGACGTCCCACAACCGGATGGTTCCGTCGCTGCTGGACGACACAAGATGGCGGTTGTCGGGGTGGAAGGCCAGGGTGTTTACCGCAGCTTCGTGTCCGGGCAGATAGCCGATGAGACGGTTCGTATCCGTGCTGTACAACCTGATGAGCCGCTCGTTGCCCCCGGTGGCGATACGGGTGCCGTCAGGACTGAACGCCACACTGTTGACGGCGCCGGCATGGGTCAGCGGTGATCCGACCTGCCGTTGGGTGCCCGCGTCCCACACTCGGACTGTGCTGTCTTTACCTGCGCTGGCGATGCGGGTCCCGTTGGGACTGAACGCCACACTCGTCACCTTGTCGCCGTGAACGATCCGACCGATCAGCCGGCCATCCACACCCCACACCCGCACCGTCTTGTCCTCACCACCAGAGACCACACGAGAACCATCGGGACTGAACGCCACACTCGTCACCTTGTCGTCATGAACCATCTGAGCGACCAGCCGGCCATCCACACCCCACACCCGCACCGTCTTGTCCTCACCACCAGAGACCACACGAGAACCATCGGGACTGAACGCCACACTCGTCACCTTGTCGTCATGAACCATCTGAGCGACCAGCCGGCCATCCACACCCCACACCCGCACCGTCTTGTCCTCACCACCAGAGACCACACGAGAACCATCGGGACTGAACGCCACACTCGTCACCTTGTCGTCATGAACCATCTGAGCGACCAGCCGGCCATCCACACCCCACACCCGCACCGTCTTGTCCTCACCACCAGAGACCACACGAGAACCATCGCGATTGAACGCCACGCTCTTCGTCGGTGCCGGGAGGTCGATGAGTTTGAGCAGATCGCGCTCCTTGTTGAGGGTGGTCAGCAGCTCGTACTGTCTGGCGGGCAGCGTCGACGGGATGGCTTGTGCCGCAAGCAACATCTGCATCAGCTTCACGTCGTGGCTGCCCTGCGTCGACAGCTCGCCCAGCATCAGCTGCGAGTCCGCGTACAACCGGTCGATGAGAGCTTCGCGATTGCTGGTTTGGGCATCCGCGCGCTCCTGAAGTGCCCATCCAGCGCAGCCGACCGCCACGACACACGCTATGGCCAACGCGGCCAGCAGCCGTTTGAGTCGGCGCGCAGCCGCCTCCTCGGACTCCAGCCGCCGGTCGCGTTCAGCCAATCGTTCACGATCCAGCTCCGCCTCACGCAGCTTGGCAGCCTGCGCCAAGGCCTGGCGTTCCTGCTCGGCGGCCGCCGCAAGCGCCTGCTTCTCCCGCTCCTTCGCCTCCTCCGCACGCCGACGGTCCTCTTCGGCTTCCCTCCGGTCGCGATGGTCACGGACCGTGCCCGTGAGCACGTCGTGAATCAGCTCAATCCGTTGTGTGCCATGGTATTCCGCGAGACGAACCAGTCGGGAGTCGATCAGCTGGTCGAGTTCCTCGTGGGTCAGGCGGGACGGAACCGTATCCTCGACAGCCTCGAAATCGCGGAAACCCGTCTTGGTAATCAACTGGTTCTCAATGAATTCCGCGACCTCCGGCCGCATACCGCTCACGCAGGAGGTGTAGTAATTCGGGATCGTAGAACGGCCGTGCTCCTCGACGAGCTGCTCGTCGAACGCGGATTTCCCGAGGCGCTTGCGCTCTTCGTTGAGCTCGCGGCAGACCAAGCTGAGCAAGGTGGGTTCGACATCGCCCGCGCCGCAGCGATTGGCCGGAACCTCGACGTCCTCCGGTAGGGAATCGGCGCCGGAATGCAAACCCGCTCCGGCGATGATCCCGATGACCTGACGCGCCAGTTCGGGTGTCATCAGGTGTTCGGCCGGTTTGTACACCGCGTCGAACGCTTCCTCGGTGTTCAAGGGGCGCAGCCGCATTCGCGAGCGCCCCAGCGCAGGAATGAACCGGCACCAGTCTTCAAGGTGGGGAAGAAAATCTTCCCGCAAGCTGACCAGCAGCTTGCAGTTGTGCGACCGCAAATCGAAGCGACGAGCCGCGGCCGGGTCGTTCCTGATTCGAGCGGCCAGGCCCGCGGGGATCCGGTTCTCCGCGAGGTCGGCCAAGTCGTATTTGAATGCGTCCACTTGATTCGGTATGCCCTCGCCGAGCGTGAACAGCTCTTCGAACTGGTCGAGGACGATCACCGGTGTCAGTAGATAGTTCCGGGTACTCCACAACTCCAGGTCGGCACGATGCAGGTACTCCCAGAGTGATTCGTCGTCCTGGGGCAACGGCGCGTCGGGGGCTTCGGCATGAATGGCGGTGCGGACCGCTTCATGGAGCTGACTGCTGAGTGAGGCGGTGCCCGCCTTGAGGTCGAACCGCACATAGATCGGCAAATAGTTTTCATTACGAAGCAACGGGAACAGACCCGCGTGCAGCAGTGATGTCTTGCCCAGACCGGAGCGACCGAACAAGACCGTGACCGGCGCGTCGAGAACCTTCTTGAAAAGTTTTTCGCATTCGTGGACACGGCCGTAGAAGAAGTCCTGCGCGTCTTCGCAATAGGATTCGAGCCCGGGCCACGGATTGTCCGCGTCCAGCCTCAGTGTCACCGCTGCGTGCATCATGCTGCGTCGTTACGTCGGAATTCCCGGATGGCCGAGATCACGTCCTTGGTCAGGTCTGCGTCCGGTTCTCCCCCCGGTGCGTGACCGAACTGGAAGTCCTTGAACTCCCGCGGCACCTGCTTGAATCGCGTCGCGTCGCCGTCGTAGTCATCGTCGATGACGACCGGCATGATGAAGCGCCGGCCAAGAATGCCGCGCGTTCGGTCTACCGCCTCGTTCCATTCCCTGAAAACGTAACTTTCTTTCTTCCGTTCGGTGTTCGCGGAGATGACCGGTACGAACAAGCTGACGGTTTGACGAATGCTGCTGAGAATCTCGTCTTCCCAGGCGTCCCCGGCGTGCAGTTCCCGCTCGTCGAGCCAGGCCACCCCGCCGAGTCTGGTGATCGCGTCGTACAGTCGCCGTGCCGCGACGACGTCTTCGTGCTTGCAACTGATGAAGATCTCCGCGGTGTCCAGCGCAGGCGGTTCCGTGTCTTGTACTCCGTCGCACCGGATCCCGGTTGCCACCGGCGGCCGAGGGCTCGGTTTCTTGGCCTCCCAGCGCTGACGCAACTCCGCCACGAACTCGCTCGGCTCCATGTCCAACTGCTTGACCATCGTGCGACGGCAGTACGTCGAGAAGAAGCCCGACAGCGAAGGTTCTCGGGAGTTCGCGGCGAAGAAGAACGGTTTGCCGCCGAGCGACAGCCGTTTGTCGCTGGACAATCGCACGAGGAACCGCCCGAACCAGTCGGGGATCTCACAACCGATGAACAACATCGGCTGATGCTTCAGTGGATAGTCGAGCCAGTCGGGGAGGCTGGCCTTCTCCGTCAGCAGCGCATGGATCCACTCCAGTCGATCTTCCTCGTGGATCGCATACTCCGGCATGGCCGCGGTTTGACCGAACAGGCTGAGAACGACGGTGTCGTCCGGTGACGGCTCTCTGGCGTTTCGTTCCTGGTCGGGAGTGGACTTATTCGGACAGAACGAAATCTCGCGCACCGACCGGCCACGAATCGCACTCAACGCTCTGGCCAGCAACCGGTCCGGCGTGGTCGTCACGAACAGCCGGAGGTCATCGATGGCCGCGAGGTCGCGCAGCGCATCCCCGGGCTCCGGATCGAGCTCCACGACGATTTCGTCGATCACGCCATACAGGTCATCGACCTCGTCTCGCCCACGCTCACGCAGGAACGCGGCCACCGCTTGGTCGGTGGTCGTGACCCCGGGCGGAACGGTCAGGTCGAACCGTTCAGTGAGGGACTGGCCCACCAGGGTTGTCAGCTTTTGCTCAGAGCCGCCGACCTTGACCACGGTGACGTCGGGCCCCACAACCGGCATCAGCACCTGGTGCCGGATATGTGAGAGAAGGCTGGTCCAGAATTCCTCACTCATCTCGAACTGCTCGATTCACATTGCGCCAAAGAACTGCCGGCGTCGCTGGGGTGGCGCAGCACCAGCGCGGGGTGTCCAGGGGACGCTCCAGGCACAGACCTATCGTCCTAGTCGGTGCAACGGCCGCGTAGCGTAGTCAACTACTCGAATTCGGCGGCACCGGCCACGGTCTGCGGCCGCCACCCAAAACAGTCCGGAGCAATTCGGCAAGCCGCTCCGGAGCGTTCGCCGGAATCGAACGGATCAGCCCGGACCGGGCCAGCGCCGCCGTCCGTTCATCGGTCGGCTGACCCGCCAACGCGCGCGCGAAAGCGTCGGCGGTTCGCCCCGAGCCGGTGATCGCCACCACGGGCCGGCCGGCTCGGACACTCAGCTCGACGTCAGAGTAAGCGATGTCCCCACCGTTGATGAGCACCGTGATCGATGGGCCGCTGCCGGCGAGAACCGTTGCGACATCGGCGATCCACGGCGCTTCGGCACCCCAGTGGTCGCCGGGCACGATCAGGAAATGGGTGTGCCGCGGCTCCAGCGCGACACCCTGCGCCCGGTCTGGCCCGGCGGTGTCAGGCAGCTGCGTCGTACCGGCCGCGACCACACCCAACAGTGGAAACGCCGCGGCCTGGCGCACCTCGCCGAACAGCTGCATGACCCCGGCCAGCGTGCCGCCGTCCACACCCACGGCTCCGCACTTCTGCATCGCAGGCGCGATGCCCGAGGCGAACAGTGGACGCAGCCGGTCCATGTCAGCGGCATCGAGGCCGGCGGCCCCGCCGATCACCACCACGGTCGGCCGTGGCGCATGCAGTCCCAAAGCGGCGAGCGCCGACGGCAATTCCGTGGTTTGGCTGACCTGTACCGCCGGTGCTCCACCCGTATTCGGGAACTCCAGCCGGAACGGTGACGTCACGAGCGGGCCGTCCTCTCCTCGCCGAGAGCCATCCGCGAATTCGAGTACCCGACTACTCACGACCCCCGGGCGTCACGTGCACATACTGCAATTGCCCACCTGACGTGTCGTCGGTCTGAGGAGAGGATACTGCGATGCCCCACCAGGCCAGCTGCTTCTCCGGACCGCGATCACAACATCGATCCTGACCGAGGCCCACTGCAAAGGAGAGCACCATGGCCAAGAAAGCGGTGCTCATCGGAGTCAATCGTTACCGAGTTCCGGGAAACGACTTACGCGGCTGCGTTCCCGACGTGAAGAACATGGCCGAACTGCTTCAACAACGGTACGAATTCGATCCCGACGATATTTCCTTGATCACGGACTTCAAGGCCACCAAGGAAGCGATCGAGACCGCCGTCACCGGGCTGGTCCGCGGGGCCCGACGCGGCGATGTGCTGCTGTTGCACTACTCCGGGCACGGGTCCAATGTGCCCGACGACGACGGGGATGAGTCCGACGAACGCGACGAGATCCTGTGCCCGACCGACCTGGACTGGAACGACCCGCTGCGCGACGACTGGTTGCGCAGCGTCTTCGACGGGCTGGCCGACGGCGTGAGCCTCACCGTGATCACCGACTCCTGCCATTCCGGCACCGTCACCCGCGCCCTCGAACCGCCCGACGCCCCGGTGATCGAGCGATACCTGCCGAGCCCGTGGGATCTGGCGGCCGCGGAGTCCGGACGCGGCCTGGCCGGGCCCACCCGGGGAACCCGCCGCCACAAGCCGGCGGCCGACGTGGTCCACGTCGACATCCCCGAGGTACTCATCTCCGGCTGCCGGGCCGACCAGACCTCGGCCGACGCCGCCATCGCCGGTGGCTTCGCCGGAGCGCTGACCTACAACTTGGTCGAGGCGGTGGCCGAATCGCGAATGCCCCTGTCATATCGGGAACTGCACGACCAGACCTGCGCGAAACTGAAACGCGGCCGCTATGAACAGGTTCCGCAGCTCGAAGGCAGCGAGGCACGTCTCGAACAACCCTTCTTGTCTCCCCTCGACTGACACCCTGTCGACACCATGACCGTCAAGCTCCGGATTTCCGGTCTCGAGGACGAGGCCAAGGCCGACACCCATTCGGTACGCGCGGGCGTGCCCGGAGTCGAAGCCAAAGCGCCCGACACCGGGCTGCTCGAGGTGATCGAAGTGACCCGGTCCTTCAACCTCTCCCCCTCGGCCCGTGAGCAGAACCCGGAGCCTCAAGGCATTTCGGTGGACGACGACGCCGTGCTCGAGATCGAGATCGAAGGCGGGTTCACCACCTGGGTCTCGGCCAAGCGGTATTACGAGGAAGCACCGCTGCTCAAGCCCGAGGCGATGGTGGGCGACGCCGTCAGCGTCGACACGCTTCCGCGCGCCTCGGAGCGAGGTGTCAAAGACTGGCTGACCACTCGGCTACGGATTCTGCGGTTGAAGCCCGACGCCATCACCGACAAGCTCACCGACCCAACTCAGTGGCCGATCGACCTCATCGAAGAAGCCAAGGACCTAGGGATCAACCTGCTGGCGAAGGTGCCTGCCTGGTTCGCCACCAAGGCACTGATCCGGATGATCGAGAACAACCTCAGACCCGGCCCGGGCCTGTACCGATGGGATGACGCCACCCGCGAGGTAGGAACGCAGGCCCCCACGCCCGTCGATTTCAAGGACGTCGACGTCGACAAGCCGCTGCTGGTCTTCATCCACGGCACCGCTTCTTCCACCCGCGGCAGCTTCGGCGCCTTCCTCAACAACGAGGCGCAACCCCAGTGGCAGGAGCTGCAGCGGATCTTCGACAGGAACATCTACGCCTTCGAGCACCGCACTTTGAGCCAGAGCCCCATCGACAACGCCATCGAGTTGCTCACCGCGCTGCCCCGCAACGCCCGGGTCAGCATCGTGTCGCATTCCCGCGGTGGGCTGGTCGGCGACCTCGTCACCCTGACGTCGATCAACACCGAACTCGTCGCGAACTTCAAACGCGGTGACACCGAGCTGGACCTGGCCGACCTGCACGACCGCAGACAACTCGGCCGGCTCGCGGAACTCATCGCGCACAAACAACTTCGGGTCGAGCGGTTCGTGCGCTGCGCATCGCCGTCCCGCGGCACCCTGCTGGCGGGAGACAACATCGACGTCTTCCTGTCGGTGCTGACCAACCTGATCGGCTTCATTCCCGGAGTCGGCACAACGCCGCTCTACGAGGTGATCAAGCGGATCGCCCTCGAAATCGTCAAGAACCGGACCTTGCCGTCACTGGTCCCCGGGCTCGAAGCGATGATGCCGCAATCCCCCCTGATCGCGCTGCTCAACAATCTGACCGATCCCGCGCTCGGCGCGATGGGCGTCATCGCCGGCGATATCCAGGCCGGCAACTGGCTCAAGAAGATCGGCGTGTTCGCCAGCGACCACGTCATCTACGAAGGTCGGGACAACGATCTGGTGGTCAACACCGATGCCATGTTCCACGGCGCCCGTCGGACGGCCGCCCGCTACATATTCGACCAGGGCGCCGACGTCAGCCACTTCAACTATTTCGGCAATCCCCGCACCCGCGGAGCGCTGGTCGAGTGGCTCGCGGCAACCGCCGACAAACCCCCGCAGGTCTTCCGGGACATCGTCGCCGACCACCTGGATCCGGTACCGATGCTGCGCTCCCTGCAGACCCGCGCCAACGCCGACCAACCGATTGTCTTTGTTCTGCCGGGAATCATGGGCTCGCACCTGAATGTCGGCGAACGCTCGGTCTGGATGCGCTACCTGGCCCTGTTGCGCGGCGGGCTCGGCGATCTCGCCGACGTGACCGCGGCGAACGTGCGCCCCGTGGCCCTCGTCGGCGACGGCTACCGCAAGCTGTGCGAGTTCCTGCAGAACACTCACGAAGTCATCCCGTTCGCCTACGACTGGCGCCGGTCGGTGACCGACTCGGCTCGCCTGCTGATCGTCGAAATCGAGAACGCCTTGCGCCGAACACAGCAGCCGGTACGGATCATCGCCCACAGCATGGGCGGGCTGGTGGTGCGCTCGATGATCGCGCAAGCCCCCGACCTATGGGACCGCATCTGCGAACGCGACGGCGGGCGCTTGGTGATGCTCGGCACCCCGAACCGCGGCTCGCACGACATCGTCGAGTCCTTGCTCGGAAGTGCGGCAACCGTACGGAAACTCGCGATGCTGGATCTCACCCACGACATGTCGGACATCGTCGGCATCATCGGGAAGTTCCCCGGTGTGCTCGAGCTGTTGCCCGACGACGAGCACTACTTCACGGTCTCCCACTGGGGGGACTACCGCGACAAGTGCCGCGGATCGGCGGTGCCGGGCGAGGCACTGCTGGCCGCTGCCCGGGCGACCCACGACACCATCAAGGACCACCTGTCCGGCCTGCCCCACCTGGACCGGGTGCACTACGTGGCAGGCACCGCGCCGCGCACCGTGAAGGGCGTCGACGTCATCGACGGCCGCGTCGTGCTGGATTGCACGACCGAGGGCGACGGTCGGGTCACGTATGTCTCGGGTCGGCTGCCCGGCAGCCGGACCTGGTACATGGACGCGGTGCACGGTGATCTCGCGTCTCACGAGCCGAGCTTCCCCGCGCTGCAGGATCTGCTCGATTCCGGTGCCACGTCCCGGCTTTCGGACACCCCTCTCACCGCGTCACGGGGAGGTCCGCACGATTTCCGCGCGCTGCCTGAACCGGTGCTCTACCCGACCGAGACGTCGCTGGCGGCCGATCTCCTGGGAAAGACCGCGCGCAAGCCGTATCAGGTAGGCACCCAGCCCAGCTTCCGCGTCTCGGTGGTCCACGACGATCTGCGCTACGCGCGCTACCCCATCGTGGTGGGGCATTACGAGGGCGACACCATCATCGGCGCCGAGGCCCAATTGGACGGACTGCTGCGCGGCGCGCTGACCGAACGCTATGCGCTGGGCCTCTACCCGGGTGAGTTCGGATCCGTGGCGGTGATCCTGCGTAAGCCCACGGCGGTACAGAAGGCGCTGGCCCTACCGACCGGTGCCGTCGTCGTCGGCCTCGGCAAATGGGGCGAACTGAGCGCAGGGCAGCTGAGCGACCTGCTTCGCCGCGCCGCGCTCCAGTACGTTCTCGAACGCCGAGACGGTCTGGGCGGGGCTGCGGATGCGGAGCCGGCCGCGCAGAAGATCGGCCTGTCGGTCCTGCTGGTGGGCGGCAACTCGACCGCGAACATCGCGGTGGGAGATTCCGTCGGAGCCATACTGCGCGCGATCGGCCAGGCCAATCGTGAACTCGCCGAAGGCAACAGCAACGCGCTGACGATCCAGGAAGTCGAGATTGTCGAGCTCTATGCCGATACGGCGATCGAAGCCGCACATGCGGTCAACCGGTTGGCCCCGCTGATCGGCAAGGAGCTGGGCACCGAGATCGAGGCTACGCAACTACTGCGGCACGGCCGCGAGGGACGTCGACGCCTGACGGCCTCGGCAGGTCGTCAGCACGCGTGGCGCAGGTGGGAGGTCAGCGTGGTCGAGCCACCGCGCAAATCCCCGTCCGCGTGCCTGCCCAAGCCACTGGCCGAACGCCTCAAGCGCGCGGTGCTCGAGACGGACAATGCCGACGCGGAACTCCTTGCCGCGCTGGCTGAATTGGCGATCAGCGGGCCCGCCGAGCAAGCCGAGGCCCATCGCGAGATCAGGTTCTTGACCCTGTCCGACCGCGCCCGCGCCGAGGCGACCAGCCAGCAACGGCAACCCGAACTGGTGGACCGGCTGATCAAGAGTTCGATCTCCCAGACCAGTTTCCGCTCAGACGAATCTCGGGTGCTGTTCGAACTCACCGTGCCCAACGAGCTCAAGTCGGGACTCGCTCAGGTCGACAACCTGGTGCTGGTGCTCGACGCCGAAAGCGCCGCCTACCCATGGGAACTCATGAGCGCCGGCAACGAGGCGTTGTGTATCGACAAAGCCCTGGTCCGTCAGTTGCAGACCACGAAGTACCGCCCACAGATCGGCGCGCGAGCCGGAACGTCGGCCTATGTGGTCGGTGACCCTCTCGTCAGCGCCCCGTTCAGGCAGTTGCCGGGCGCGATGGCAGAAGCCGGCGCGGTCTACGACCAACTGCGCGGACGCTTCGACGTCCAGAAGCCCGCGACGAAGCCGTCTGCACTTGAAGTGCTTGCCGGGCTCTACCAAAAGCCCTACCGCATCGTGCATCTCGCCGGTCACGGTCATTACGAACCGCCGACGACCGCCGACGGCAAGGCCCGTAGCGGAATGGTGCTCGACAACGGCGTCTTCCTCACCGCTGTCGAAGTCGGCCAGATGCAGCAGGTACCCGAGCTGGTCTTCCTGAACTGCTGCCACATCGGTCAGACCGGGCCCGAGACGCCGACGCGCACACCCGCCGTCGAGTTCAACCGGCTGGCCGCCAGCGTCTCGCGCGAACTGATCGAGATGGGCGTGCGTGCCGTGGTGGCGGCCGGCTGGGCCGTCGACGATGTGGCCGCCAAAGAGTTCGCCCAGAAGTTCTACGAATGCATGCTGGCCGGGGAATCTTTCGGCTTCGCTCTCAAATCCGCACGCTGCCACACCTACGACCTGTTCCCCCAAAGCAACACCTGGGGTGCCTACCAGGCGTACGGCGATCCCGACTACCGGCTCGACCCCACGACCAGCGGGTCACCGTCGGCCTCGCCGGGACGGGTGGATATCGCCGAGTTCATCGACGCGGTGAACCATGTCGGTCGCAAGCCGGAAACCGGTGCTACGACACCGTTTTCCCGCGGGCCGCTGGTCGAGCAGCTCACCGCCCTGGTGCAGGAATGTCCGGCCGACTGGCTTGAGCAAACCGACGTTCAGATGGCGATCGGGTACGCCTACGGCAATCTGAGGCGCTTCGACGATGCCCGCCGGTACCTCATCGCGGCCCTGGCCGGGGAGGGTGAGACATCGACGACGACGATGCGCGCCGTTGAGCAGCTGGCGAACTTCGAGGCACGTATGGCCAACGACATCGCTGCCACTGATCCCGACTATGCCCAGGAGCTGTACGCGTCGGCCATCGAGCGGCTCGAGCGCCTCCTCGCGGTGTCCCAGACCGCGGAGCGGTACAACCTGCTCGGTGGCGCCTACAAGCGTCGGGCGGCCGGCGAATCGACCGGCAGGACAGCCAGGAAGATGCTGTTACGGGCGTGCGAACACTACCGTCAGGCCCATCTGCTGACGCTGCAGCGCCAACGCATCGATCCCTATGCGGTACTGAACTGGCTGACGCTGGCCACCATTCTCGACGAACAGGTACCGGACGCCGACGCGCTGATCGACCGCTGCGTGACCACCGCGCACGAACAGTTCTCGATCGACCGCAGGTTCTACACCGCGGTCTCGATCGCGGATGCGGCCTTGGTGCGCGCGCTGCGGTCGGGCCGGCTCGGGCAGAACGGCCAAGCGGGAGAACAGGAAGTCGCCCAGTTGCTGGCGCACTTCCAGGAAGTCGTCGTGCTTGCCGTGCCGTCGCTGGGCAACCTCGATTCGGTCTGCACCCATCTCGACGTGACCGGCAAGCTTCTGACCAAGATCCAGCCCAACCGGGCGAGCAGCCGCATGACCGTGGCTAACCTGGCAGAGCTGTGCCGCAGGATCTCCGGCGATCAACGCAATGGTCACGTTGTCGAACCCGTTGCCACTGCCAGCCGCAACGGGTCGGCACCGAAAGCGGCTACCGGGCGGCCGAAGCCGCCCAGGCGCCGACCGGGCGGCGAAGGGATCTCAGGATAGGGGCCGATGCGGCATCAGCGCGTTCGGCGGGATCTGGCCGAACTTGCCCGCCTGGTAGTCCTCCAGTGCCTGGATGAGTTCTGACTTCGAGTTCATCACGAAGGGGCCGTAGTGGAAGACCGGTTCCCGAATCGGCTTGCCGCCCAGCAGCAGGACTTCCATCGCGGGCCGGTTCGAATCCTGAGTTCCTTCGGCCGACACCGTGATCCGATCACCGGGGCCGAGCACTGCGAGCTGGCCCTGGTGGATCGGGTGGGCCACCGGGCCGACGCTGCCGCGTCCGCTCAGTACGTACACCAATGCGTTGAAGTCGCGGTTCCACGGCAGGTTGAGCTGCGCGCCCGGTTCGATCGTGGCGTGCGCCATGGTGATCGGCGTGTGCGTGCTGCCCGGGCCCTGCGCACCGTCGATCTCGCCGGCGATGATCCGGACCAGGGCTCCGCCGTCTTGAGAGGACAGCAGTTTGGCGTCGGGACCCTCGATGGCCTGGTAACGCGGCGTCGCGAACTTGTCCTTCTTGGGCAGGTTCACCCACAGCTGGATGCCGTGGAAGGTGCCGCCGCTCTCTACCAGTTCGGCCGGCGGGGTCTCGATGTGCAGGATGCCGGATCCCGCGGTCATCCACTGGGTGGCGCCGTCGGTGATCAGGCCGCCGCCGCCGTGCGAATCCTGGTGGGCGAAGCGACCGTCGATCATGTAGGTGACGGTCTCGAACCCGCGGTGCGGGTGCCAATCGGTGCCTCGCGGCTCGCCCGGCTGGTACTCCACCTCGCCCATCTGATCCATGTGGACGAAGGGGTCGAGGTCTGCGGCGCTGACCCCACCGAATGCCCGCACGACGGGGAATCCTTCGCCTTCATATCCGCGCGGGCCGGTCGTGATCGAGCGGACCGGACGCTCGGTTTCTGACGCCTGAGCTGCCGCGATACGGGGCAACGTCAAAGTGTCTGCGGTGATGGCTGGCATCTTTAACCTCCAACATGTGTAGCCTGATGCCAGCTATAACCGGACTGCGGTCCGATTATTCCCCGAGGCCCGCGCAGGTCTAGCCGAGGGCCGCCAGCGCGGCCTCGCGCGCCTCGGCAGCCGATGCCGTATCCAGGACCGCCCCGGCGGCGGCACGACACTGCTCCAGGGTCACCTGCGCGATCCGCGCGCCCACGGCGCCGATCGCCGCCGGCGCCATCGACAGCGACGTCACTCCCAAGCCCACCAGCACGGCGGCCAACAGCGGATCGGCAGCAGCCTCACCACACACGCCGACGGGCTTGCCCGCCGCCTCACCGGCCCGCGCCGCCAACCCCACGAGCGCCAGCACCGCGGGCTGCCACGGATCGGTCAGCGACGCCAGGTCGGCCGACATCCGATCGGCGGCCATCGTGTACTGCGCGAGGTCGTTGGTTCCGATCGACAGAAAGTCGACGTGTTCCAGAATCTTGTCGGCCATCAGTGCGGCCGCAGGCACCTCGATCATCACGCCGGGGGTCAGGCCGTGCGAACGCACCTTGGCGGCAAAGCTTTGCGCCTCAGCCGGCGTGGCGATCATCGGTGCCATCACCCACGGCTGGTTTCCGGTGGCCTTGGCCGCGGCAGCCACCGCCGCGAGCTGATGGTCCAGCAGGCCGGGATTGCCCGCGGCGATGCGGATGCCCCGCACGCCAAGCGCCGGATTGGCCTCCTCGGGGTGGCCGGCGAACTTCAATGGCTTGTCCGAACCCGCGTCGAGGGTACGCACCACCACCTTCTGGCTGGCGAACGCGTGGAGCACTTCCCCGTAGATCGCGGCCTGCTGGTCCACCGTCGGCTCGGCATCCCGGTTGAGGAAGCACAACTCGGTACGGAACAGCCCCACCCCTTCGGCCGGGGTTTCCCGCGCGGTCCTGGCGGCGGCGCCGTCCTGCACGTTGGCCAAGATCGCAACGCTATGACCGTCTGCCGTGGCACCCGGACCGGCCCACTGCCGAACCGCGAGCGCGTCACGCTGCGCGGCGGCGACGGCTTCCGCGGCGATCGTCGCGTCCGGGTCGGCGGTCACGGTGCCCGCGGTGCCGTCGAGCAGGACCATGGCCCCGGCGGCAACGGCGTCGAGCCCGTTGATCGCCACCACGCACGGAATCCCGAGCTGGCGGGCGATGATCGCGGTGTGGCTGGTCGGGCCGCCCAGTGTGGTGGCCAACCCGACCACCAACTGCGGATCCAACCCCGCGGTATCAGCGGGCGCCAGATCCTCGGCGCACAGGATCGAGGGGATATCCGGCAGCGGCACACCGGGTTCCGGCAGACCCGACAGCTCGGCGATGACGCGATCACGGATATCCCGCAGATCGGTGACGCGTTCGGCCATCAACCCGCCGAGCTGCGTGAACAGCTCGACGAACTGGTCGACAGCCTCCGTCACGGCGCGGACCGCGGGCGCTCCGGCGGCGATCCGCTTCTCGGCGGCACCGATCCAGGCGCGGTCCTGGGCCAGCGTCGCGGTGGCGGCCAGGACCTCTGAGGCCGCCCCAGTGGCATGCGCGGCGCGGCCCCGCAGCCGAGTGGCGACCTCCGTGACAGCAGCTGCGAATCGCGCCGCCTCGGCCGGGCGGTCCGCCTCATCGATATCCCCGGCGGGCAGCTCGATCTGCGGCAGCCTGCTGACCCGGATCACGGGCGCGTACTGCACACCCGGAACCACCGGAACCCCGCGCAGCACAGTGGGTGATGCGACCGACGACGTAGTGCCCATGTGAGACAGGTTACAAGAAACGATTGACAAGTCAACACAGTCAAGCGTAAAACAACATATATCCACATCCAATCGGGCTCGAATCCACACAAACGGAGGCTCATGTACGCCGAGGAGCGCCAGCAGGCCATCGCCGCGCTGGTCATGAGCAGGGGCCGCGCCTCGGTCGCCGAATTGGCGCAGACATACGACGTCACCACCGAGACCGTCCGCCGCGATCTGGCCGTGCTCGACAAGGCCGGCGTCGTACGCCGCGTGCACGGCGGCGCCGTCCCCGCCCGAACACTGCACCTGGTGGAGTCCGGCGTCGGCGAACGCGACACCACCCGCGCCGCGCAGAAGGACGCCATCGCCGCGGCCGCCGTCGACTTCTTTCCCCTGACCGGTGCCAGTGTGCTGCTGGACGCCGGGACCACGACCGCGCGCGTTGCCGCCCAACTGCCGACGGATCGCGAACTCACGCTGGTGACCAACTCCGTGCCCATCGCCGGCCACCTGGCCACAATGCCCACCGTCACCCTGCAGTTGCTCGGCGGACGGGTCCGCGGTCTCACCCAAGCCGCCGTCGGTGAGCAGGTGCTGCGGGTGCTCGAAACCCTGCGGGTGGACATCGCATTCATCGGCACCAACGCCCTCAGCGTCCGGCACGGACTGTCGACACCGGACACCGAGGAAGCCGCAGTCAAGCGGGCCATGGTGCAGGCCGCGAATTACGTTGTGGTGGTCGCGGACTCATCGAAGGTCGGTGAAGAGGACTTCGTCAGCTTCGCCCCCATCGACAGTGTGGACACCCTGATCACCGACAGCGAGATCTCCGATACCGACCGAGCTCTGCTCACCGAACGCGGCGTCGAGGTGGTGATCGCATGATCGTCACCGTCACCCCGAACCCCAGCCTCGACCGCACCGTCACGTTGGGATCGCCGTTGCTGCGCGGAGCGGTGCAGCGCATCGATTCCGTCACCGTCGAACCCGGCGGCAAAGGCATCAATGTCGCCCGCGCACTGACCCTGGCCGGCGTCCCGGCAGAAGCTGTCCTGCCCGCCGCCGATTCCGACCCCCTGTTGAGCGCGCTGCGGGCTCTCGCTGTTCCGTTCACCGGCGTGCCTCTTGCGGAGCCCGTCCGAACCAACATCGCGATCACCGAATCTGACGGCACCACAACCAAACTCAACGAGCGCGGCGCCGTGGTCGACGGTGAGGCGCTGGCGGCGCTGACACGGTGCGTGCTGGCCAAGGCACAGGATGCGTCCTGGGTGGTGATGTCCGGGTCGTTGCCCCCCGGCATGCCGCTGGACTGGTACGCCCAGTTGGTCGCACTGCTGGCGCCGCGGAATTGCCGGGTGGCCGTCGATACCTCCGAGGCACCGCTGGCGGCGCTGGCCGCCGCGTTCGAGGTAGCCGCACCCGACCTGATCAAGCCGAACGCCGAGGAGCTCGCCGACCTGGCCGGGGTATCCGCAGTCGAGCTGGAATCCGCTGCATGCCAAGGCGATCCATCGCCAGTGGTGGCCGCAGCGGAGCAGCTTGTCGGGCGAGGTGTCGGCGCGGTCCTGGCAACCCTGGGCGCCGCCGGCGCGGTACTGGTCGACAACACCGGTGCCTGGCTGGCGACGCCGCCGCCGATCGTGCCCCGAAGCACCGTCGGTGCGGGCGACGCGTCGCTGGCCGGCTATCTGCGCGCCGCCGTCACCGGTGCCGATGCCCCGCGACGCCTGCAGATGGCCGTCGCATACGGCAGCGCCGCCGCGGCACTACCCGGATCCGCCCTGCCCGGGCCGGCCCAACTGGACCTCGAGGCAGTCCATACCCACCCACTGAAGGTGTCGTCATGACTCAACCGATCATCACCCCAGATCTGGTCCTGCTCGATGTCGACGCGGGCAGTGACAAGGAAGCCGTCATCACGCGGTTGGTCGCTGCACTTTCCGGGGCCGGCCGTACCAACGACACCAACGGCCTGGTGGCAGCCGCGATGGCCCGCGAAGCCCAATCCGCCACCGGCCTGCCCGGCGGCATCGCCATTCCCCACTGCCGATCGCCCTTCGTCGACGCCCCTACGATCGGCTTCGCCCGGCTGTCACCGAAAGTCGACTTCGGCGCCCCCGACGGCCCGGCCGACCTGGTGTTCCTGATCGCCGCACCGGAATCCGGTGGGGCCGAACACATGAAGCTGCTCTCCAGCCTGGCGCGGGCGTTGGTCCGCAAGGATTTCGTGGCCTCCCTGAGGGACGCCGGCAGTGTGTCCGAGGTGGTGACGCTCGTCGACGGTGTGGTGAACCCGGCGCCTGCCGCGGCGCCCCCTGCTCCCGAGCCGCCGGCCAAGACGGTGTCGATCGTGGCGATCACGGCCTGCCCCACCGGCATTGCCCACACCTACATGGCGGCCGACGCGCTCAAGCAGGCCGCCGAGGCCGCGGGCGTGGCTCTGACCGTCGAAACCCAAGGGTCTTCGGGCTCCACCCCGCTGCCGGCGGCCACCATCGCCGCCGCCGACGCGGTCATCTTCGCCACCGACGTCGGCGTCAAGGACAAGCAACGGTTCGCAGGCAAGCCCGTCGTCGCCTCCGGGGTCAAACGCGCCATCAACGAACCCGACGCCATGATCTCCGAAGCCGTCAGGGCCGCAGGCGATCCGGACGCCCCACGGGTGGCCGGCACTGTCGGCGAGACCGCACCCGCGGCGGCCGGCGACGTCGGCTGGGGCACGCGGATTCGGCAGATCCTGCTGACCGGCGTGAGCTACATGATTCCGTTCGTCGCCGCGGGCGGCCTGCTGATCGCGCTGGGCTTCCTGTTCGCCGGATACGACATCGGCAATACCCCTGAGGGTGGGCAACCACTGTCGTATGGCATGAACTCCCTGGGCCACCACATCGCCGTCACCAACACCCTGGCCGATCTGCCGCCCGGTGGTCTGACGCAGTACCTCGGGGCGGTGCTGTTCACGCTCGGTGGGCTGGCGTTCATGTTCCTGGTGCCCGCCCTGGCCGGCTACATCTCGTTCGCGATCGCCGACCGGCCCGGTATCGCACCGGGTTTCACCGCCGGGGCCGTGGCCGTCTTCGTCGGCGGAGGGTTCATCGGCGGCATCGTCGGCGGGCTGATCGCCGGATTCGCCGCGCAGTGGATCAGCTCCGCCAAAGTGCCGCAGTGGTTCCGCGGACTGATGCCCGTGGTGGTGATCCCCCTGGGCGCCTCGCTGATCGTGGGCCTGCTGATGTTCCTGCTACTCGGCCGGCCACTCGCCGCGCTGACCACCGGCCTGACCAACTGGCTCGGCGGGATGACCGGAACCTCCGTGGTGGTGCTCGGCGTGATTCTCGGGTTGATGATGTGCTTCGACCTCGGCGGCCCGGTCAACAAGGCGGCCTATGCATTTGCCACCGCGGGCCTCAACGTCGCCGACCCCGCCACCCTGCGCATCATGGCGGCAGTGATGGCGGCCGGGATGGTGCCGCCGCTGGCGATGGCACTCGCGTCGACGCTGCGCCCAGGCCTGTTCACCGAGCCGGAGCGCGAAAACGGCCGGGCAGCCTGGCTTCTCGGCGCATCCTTCATCTCCGAAGGCGCCATCCCGTTCGCTGCGGCCGACCCGCTGCGGGTGATCCCCTCGATGATGCTCGGCGGAGCCGTCACCGGTGGCCTCGTCATGGCCTTCGACGTCACCCTGAAAGCGCCCCACGGCGGCATCTTCGTATTCTTCGCCATCGGCAACCTGCTGTGGTTCCTGGTCGCCCTGGCGGCCGGCACGGTCGTCGCCGCCCTGGCCGTCATCACGGCCAAACAATTCGCCAAACCAACTGTCACCACACCGGAAACCCCGGCGCTGGCCACCACCTGAGTCACAACCCTTAAGTCACAACCCAAAGGAGAAACAATGCCCAGCAAGACTGTCACCGTCGGTTCCGCCATCGGCCTGCACGCCCGCCCCGCCGCGATCATCGCCGAAGCCGTGGTCAACGCAGGCGTTCCGGTCACCCTGGCCATGGATGGCGGCGAACCCGTCGACGCCGGCTCGGCACTGATGATCATGACGCTGGGTGCCGGCAACGGCGCCCAGGTCACCGTGGCATCCGACGATGCCGACGCGTTGGCCACGGTGGCGGGACTGGTGGAGCAGGATTTGGACGCGTAGGACGACGTACCGGCGCTCGACAGTGCGACCTGTCACATTCACGGGCCACACTCAGCACCACCGACCCGCCTGCCAAAACAAACCGCCGACCACAAGGCCGCATGAAGAATTAAGGCTGGGGGCCATGCCCTGAGCCGCAATCACTTCGAAGAAGGGTTGACCGACGGGTTTCACACGCTGTACGGCGGTGCCTGCGGTCCTCTGCCTTGCGCAACGGCGTGACTCATCGCCTGGAGCACGGCGCCGCGCTTGGCCCGGAATGCGGGGGCCTCACGGTCGATGCGCCAATTGCTCTTGTCTGCATCGTTCGCCTGCACCACAGGACCACTTTCTTTGCGGTCATAATGTGGCGGTATCAGGCCCATGCTTCCGAGGATCTCCTCGCATCTGGCGGCTTCAGCAGCCAAGTCGTCGTAGGGCGCCACCCAAAGCCGCTCACCCGGCCACCGCGCCCAGAATGCTGATGAGAAGGTATATAAACGAGCCGCTTTCTGATAGGACGCTTTCTTCAAATGCCATGCGAGTCCAAAAAATATGACCGCAAACGTGACCCCAATTCCCGCAATAATAGCCACCACGACGGGAAGCGTCTCCAAACGGGAACTCAGGTCAAAGTCACCGGCCAATATCACTCGAAATACCTTCCGATTGCAGCCTGCCGATCTTGATCAGCGGCAGAATTCAACGCACCCACTACGGCATCTACCCAATGACGCAACTCGGAGACATCGTTTGACAATCCCGCGACATCGGATGATTCTTCCGAATCTTCGCGCATAAGAATCAAAGTCCAACACCGTTGCGCTTCGTTGCTCAACTCAACAAAAGGTGCGTAGGTCAACTGTTCTTGCGGCCAGCGCGCACGGAATTTAGCCGACCTTTTCTCCAGCCGTCGGCGGTAAGCATTTGGACGGTTGGTGCCCGCCCACCACCAGAGGAACCACCCCGCCAGAGCAATTAACGCAACACTGATAACCACGGCGCACACGAGGACGATCAGGTTGGCCAAGGCGGCTTCGGGGCTGTCCGGCCAGCTACGTCCGGACAACGGTCCGATCGCTCCACCAAGAGCAAGCATGCCGGCAAGCCTACATCGGAGGACTGGCTATCTGACCGTCCTGCTGGCACTCTCCACCACTCAAAAATCGCGCACCGACCGCGGCGGCCCCCTGTTAGGCTCGTACAGCTAAGCGAAAGGTGGGGATTGATGGGCCTGACAAACCTGGAGACAGTCAAGTCGTTCGCCGAATATGGCTTCGCCATCAAGGGAAGTTACGAACACATCGATGCCCTCGCAGGCTCGGATAGCCTGGGAGATACGATTCTAGCGGCGAGCGGCATTGCGGCGGACGTTACCGGGGCTGCCCAAATGGGCGGCGAGAAATTGATCGATAAATTCGGGGATAAAATCGGGCCCAAACTCGTCGATAAGTTCGGCGATAAATTCGGGGCCTTCGGCGAGTCAACTCCTAGTAAGTTTAAAGAGGCGTACAACCCGAGCAACAAGCAAATGAAGGGTCTCGGTACACCCATCATCGGCGCCGCCCTGCTTACCCTCAATGGGATGCAGTTGATGTGCGGAATGGGCGAACCGGATACCGGTGACCGTTTCGCAAAGGGCGCTGACAATTTCACAGCAATCTCAGATGTCCTGAAGAGAGCAACACCGACCGAGCTATGGCACGGCAGCGGATCGGACGCTTATACCGCCCAGAACGAGCGGCAGCAAGACCGTGCCTCAACGATGGGCCAAATCGACACCGACGTTAAGGGCATCATCGCCGACGAGGCGCAGCAAATAAAGGCCACGCGTAACGTCCTCGACGTCTCCGCAACATTACTGACTTTCATGATCCCGATTGCGATTGTTATCGGGAAGATCCCGCCGACCGGCCCAGCGAATCAGATGGTGTTCGAGCTCAGTGCAGTCGCCGCGACGATGCCCGGCGCGTTAGCGGCATTTGGGACAATGGAAGCCCTGACTCTTGCGAATGCGCAGAAGTTCGGGCGAGCAGCCAGCGCCTACCGGGAGGTTGCGGCTGGCGCCAAGCCCACTGGAGCGGCACCAGCGGTCGGATCACCGCCCGGCGGAAATACAACTTCAAGGCCATGGTCCCCGTCCGCTGGATCATCGACTGGTACTGGGGAAGGATCGATCAATGTCTGACGGCACGCTAGGCGTCACGTCCTCACATGTTCGCGAACTGTCCGATGGCCAAAGCTTGGCAAAGACGTTTATCGAGTTGAACGCCGAAGTCACAGATGGGATCGGCGTATCCATGTTCGCGAGCCACGGCCCGATCTGCTTGGCCAGCATCACGGCACTGGGGATGGCCAATGACGCCCGAGCTGCGGCTTGTGCGGCAATGGCGTCCGTGTCGCAGGACATGTCGGTCAAGCTGGATAGCGCGGCAGCGCAGTATGACCAGACCGATACTCAAGCCGGAGCAGATCTCGGCAAGGAGATGCACCCCCGGTGAAGTGTGACCGGCCGATCGTCGGTTGGTGGACTGCGATGGGATATGACTGACACATGACGCCTCACGGTTCCGATGGCTGGGACGATGACGACGCCGACGACACAGGCCTCGCCGCGCTCGACTTCGACATCCCGGTGTTCGACGATGGCGGATCCGCACTCGATGCCCTGCCGGACTGCGCGGTGGACAGCACCGACCACGGCACGACGCATGACACAGGTCTCGACGGTGTCCATGACTACACCGGCCGCCACGTCGAGGACGACACGGACGACGGCTTCGGCGCCTTCGATGCCGGAAACGAACCCGCGGACGAAGAGCAGATCCCGGTAGTCCAGACGATGAATCCGCCGGGCACAGTCACCGTCATGGCCTACCTCAACGGTTCCGTCGCCCGAGTAGACCTGGACCCGCAGGTCACCACCCTGACCGAGGCCCAACTCGCCGACGAAATCCGCGTCGTGGCCGGCGTGGCCGCCAAGAGGGCGACGGCAGTAGTGCACATCAGGGTGGTGAACATGCTCGTGGAGCAGGGCATGGGCTTCGACGAAGCCCGCGACTTCGTGGCGACGAACATGCCGTTGGCGACTCCGCAACAGGCCGGGCAGGCCGAACTCGCACTCATCGCGCGGCACTCCGGGCAGGCGCACTGACGAGCTCAAGGGGACGTCACACATCCACACCACCCAAATGTCCGCAGGCGACTTAAGTCTTAGCTAACCCGGACGATGTCCGATCTCTATCCGGCCGGAATTACATGGTGCTGGCGAGGGTGTCCACTCACCCGCGAGGCCATTGACGCGCATGCCGATAGTGCGCATGTCCTTTTGGCATACTCGACTGGGGTGTTGACCTAAGTGATGCTAGCGCGCTGACAGAACGTCCACCCAACATCGATCCCCGACAATTGACCCGCCCAGGGCCCTCCGAGGGCCAGCATCGCTACGCCAACGGAGCCCGCCGCGACTCCCGCATTGCCGCGTGCAACACTCACCGCGGGAACAAAGCGTCATCAGCCTCACCTGGGCACCCTTATGATTGCCTGCGTGCAAATAGCCGGACGGCTTGACGTGAGACGATGCGTTTCTGAACAGGCCGGATATTGTTTGCTGAAAGTGCACCAGCACACTGCAGACATGTCCGATGTCATTGGGGGAGTGTGAGGCGTGCAGCGCTTAGCCGTGATGCTGCTGGCAGTTTTGTTGGCCCTATTCAGTGCGCCGCCGGCGTTCGCGATCGATCCGCCAGCGATCGATGCCGCCGCTGTTCCACCTGATGAGACCGGTCCCGACCAGCCGACCGAGCAGCGCAAAATCTGCGCGGCGCCGACGGTCATGCCGAATTCGAACTTCGCCGACAAACCGTGGGCGGCCGACTACCTGAAGCTCGCTGAGGCGCAGAAGTTCGCAACCGGCGCCGGCGTAACTGTCGCGGTTATCGATACCGGTGTGAACGGTTCGCCCCGAGTCCCGGCCGAGCCGGGTGGCGACTTCGTCGACGCCGCGGGCAACGGGATGTCCGACTGTGACGCCCACGGGACGCTGACCGCATCGATCATCGCCGGCCGCCCGTCGCCCACTGACGGATTCATCGGTGTGGCCCCCGATGCCCGACTGATTTCGCTGCGCCAGACGTCGGTCGCGTTCCAGCCCAAAGGTTCGCGCCAAGATCCCAACGACCCGAACACCACCCAGACCGCGGGCTCCATCCGCAGCCTCGCGCGCTCGGTGGTGCACGCTGCCAACCTCGGTGCCCAAGTGATCAACATCAGCGAGGCCGCCTGCTACAAGGTGACCCGCAGGATCGACGAGACCAGCCTGGGCGCAGCCATCAACTACGCGGTGAACGTCAAGGGCGCGGTGATCGTCGTCGCCGCCGGCAACACCGGCCAGGACTGCAACCAGAACCCGCCGCCGGATCCGTCGGTCCCCGCCGATGCGCGCGGCTGGAAGGGTGTGCAGACGATCGTGAGCCCGGCCTGGTACGACCCGCTGGTACTCACCGTCGGCAGCGTCGGCCAGAACGGGCAGCCGAGCAACTTCTCGATGTCAGGTCCGTGGCTGGGCGCGGCGGCTCCGGGCGAGAACCTCACCGCGCTGGGTTACGAGGGCCAGCCGGTCAACGCCACTCCCGGTGAGGATGGCCCGGTGCCGCTCAACGGCACGTCGTTCTCGGCCGCCTTCGTCTCCGGTCTGGCCGCACTGGTCAAGCAGCGCTACCCCGATCTCACGCCCGCCCAGGTCATCAACCGGATCACCGCCACCGCGCGCCATCCCGGCGGCGGCGTCGACAACTACGTCGGTGCCGGCGTGGTCGATCCGGTCGCCGCACTCACCTGGGAGGTGCCCGAGGGTCCGGCCAAGGCGCCGTTCCGGGTCAAGGAAGTACCGCCGCCGGTGTACATTCCGCCGCCAGACCGTGGCCCGATCACCGGTGTCGTGGTCGCCGGAGTCGCGCTGGCCCTGATCCTGGGGATCGCTGCGATGACCCGTCGTGCGTTGCGGCGGCGCCAATGAACTTCTTGCGCCGGAACTTCGGCTTCCGATTCACCACCGGGCACGCGATCTGGGCGGCCACGCTGATCCCGGCGTGCATCGCGGTGTGCCTGCACTTCAAGTTGCTCTGGTTGGGCATCACGCTGTCGGTATTGATCGCGATCTTCTCGGTGCTCACCATCCGCGGCTACCGGCTCACCGGCTGGGTCAGGGCGATCTTCTCCTGGCGGCGACGCCACCGCAGCACCCCGGACGTGCCGTCTGAGCCCGCGGTCGGGGCCACGGTCATGCCGGGCGATCACGTCGCCGTGCGCTGGCAAGGCGATTATCTGGTCGCAGTAATCGAGCTGATGCCAAGGCCTTTCACGCCGACCGTGATCGTCAACGGCAACGCCGTCTCGGATGACACCGTCAGCACCAAACTGGTCGAAAAGCTGCTCCGGGCGCACTGTCCCGACCTGGAGGCCGATGTGGTGTCGGCCGGCTATCGCGTCGGCAAGACCGCGCCGTCCAGCCTGGTGGCGCTCTACGAGCAGGTGGTGGGCCCGTACCCGGCGCCGGCGAACCGGCGCACCTGGATCGTGCTGCGCGCCGACCCGGAGAAGACCCGGCGTTCGGCTCAGCGCCGCGACAGCGGCGTGTCCGGATTGGCCCGGTACCTGGTGGCATCGGCCACCCGCATCGCGGATCAGTTGGCCAGCAACGGGATCGACGCGCGGTGCTCACGGAGCTTCGACGATTACGACAAGGCCACCGAGATCAGCTTCGAGAAGGAAACCTGGTCGGTGATCAAGGGCCGCAGTACCTTCACCGCGGCATACAACGCACCCGGCGGCCCCGACGTCTGGTGGTCGGCTCGTGCCGACCACACCACCACGTGTGTCCGCATTCGTCCCGGGGCGGCGCCGACGTCGACGGTGTTGCTCACGACCTTGTCGAATCCGACTACGCCGCGCGGGTTTTCCTGCCTCTACGGCGGGCAGCGAGCGGCGCTTCAAGGTCTCACGCCCGTCACGGACAAGCACTACGACCTGCCGATCGGCTCGGCCGGGGTGCTCGTTGGTGAGACATCGGACCGCTACCCGGTGTACATGCCGTTCGACAACGTCGACGTCAGCATCAACCTCGGCGACGCGCGTCTGTTCACCCAGTTCGTCATCCGCTCCGCCGCTTCCGGTGCGGTGGTGACCCTCAGTCCTCAGTTCCGTGAGTTCGCCACGATGATCAACGGGCGCGTCGGCCGGGTGCCACGCGTCGCATGGCCGAACGCCACGACGTACCTGGGCCCGCACCAGGGCGTCGGCCGAGTGATCCTGCGGCCCAACTTCATTGACACACCACGGCACCGTCAGCTGCCGATCACGTTGATCAATCCGCGTGAAGAGAGCCGCTACCAGATGGCGCTCGAGCAATGACATCAAGCTTCCTGGGAGAGGGGTCCCAGAAGGGTCGGGAGGAATCGAAGTGACAGATGAGATGCACCCGCAGGTCGCTGCGGTACTGCGTCAAGCGCAGCAGCTGCAATCGCTCATGGATGATCAGCTGCACAAGATGAACAGCGAAACATTCACGGCCGCAGACGAAGCCCAGAGCGTTGAAGTCACGCTCAATGGCCACCACCATCTGATCGACGTGTACATCAAAGAAGGATTGCTGCGGCTGGGCGCCCAAGCCGTGGAACAGCGGCTCAACGAAGCGATCCAGAAGGCGACGGCTGCGGCGACCGCGTCCATCGAGGCTGACCGCGAACGGCTCGATGCGATGGTGGCGGAATTGACCGCGGATGGGCCGCAGCTGGGCTGAGGTTCCTGCAGGCGCGGATGAGGTCGGCCTGCACATCCGCTGACGCAGTGGGGCGAGATGGAAACATTCAGCAGACGGTTTGGTATCGCGCTCAACCTGATTCTTGCGTTGGTATGCGGAGTCTGGGCGTTCGTCGCGATCAAGCACTTGGCGTTCATCACCGCGGTGATCGCGCTTGGGCTGGCGGCGACTTGGCTGTTTGTGGGAGCGCAGTTGGCGGCGTCGAATAAAGCTGTGGTCCAAGCCGCGTTCGACGAATCGGGGAATGTTGCTCCGTCCGGATCGTCGCTTGGATGCGATTCAGCGGAGATCGTGTGCCGCCCTGGCCCTATCGGGATTGTCGATGCTGGTCGCCTGGTTCACCGGCTGGCTCTATCTACCACTACCCGACGGAATGGGGGAAGTATTTCCCATCGCTTTCGGCGGCACTGGGCTGCTTGCCGGATGGTTTTGGTTTGTCTTCAAACGCCAAGGGGGCACTAGCTACCTGCTACTAACTCCCGAGGAGTTCGAATTTCCCAATCTCGGTTCACTGAACTCAGGAAAGTGGGACGACATCACCGCGGTGGAGGACAAGGTGCCGAAGGAGGAGCGCTTCTGGACCCCCATGGTGATCACCATGAAGGACGGTTCGGTCCTTTTGATGGACTCGCCCGGCAGCTACACCCCGAAGGGCACAGCCCTCATCGAATTGGTGCGGTTCTATTGGCACCACCCCGAACAGCGAAGTGAGCTCACCGATGGGCGCGCGCTGGACCGACTTCATGCGTTGGAATCACAGAGCGGTATGCGTGCCAAGCCGCTCTAGCTAAAGGGGTCGACACGCGCCCCCGCCGACCTCAATCTGACACCTTCCGATACAGCCGTCTCGTCCTGGTGGCGTAGCGCGTTGGCTCGTTTGACACGGATTGCCGCAGAAACGGCGTGGTGTACAAGAAAACTCGCCGACGACACAGATCGTGTCGCCGGCGAGCGTATCCATTGCCTTCTATCTACTTGCCGTCCTTGACATCCTTGCGTGCACGGCGACCGATGACCGCCTCGGTATAGGCACGGTCCTCGACGTAAAGGTCCTCGTCCTCCGCAAGATTCGGGTTGCGGCGCTTTTCCTTGCCCTGGCCTTGACCATGTCCGCCGCCCATACCACCCATACCACCGCCCATACCACCGGCACCGGCGCTACCGGGTGCGCCCGCGGGCACGCCACCGCCCCGGGCGGCGGCAGGTGAAGCCCCCACCGAGTCCGCTCCGACAGCAGGGCCGAGTGGGCCGGCGGGCATTCCTCCGCCTCCGCCACCCATGCCGCCGCCACCCCCGCCGGCGCTAGCCGGCTTGAGGCTAGGTTCCCCAAGGCCCGGCACCTCCGGCGTGCCCTCAGGGCCCTTGGGCAGACCGCCGCTCGGCATGCCGCCTGAGGGCGCACCACCGGACGGGGCGCCACCGCTTGGGGCGCCGCCACCGCTGGGAGAACCGCCCGACCCCTGCCCAGCGGACGGATCAGCACCGGCGGGCGACATCGACGGCGTATCCACCGACGGTATCTCCGGCACCTCGGGGGTTGCGCCTCCCGGTGGTGCGCTGGCATTCGGCGCGTTGGTACCTGGTGGATTGACACCTGGTGGCTGATCTCCGGGATTGGTCGACGGCACTCCGCGAATTGACGGAGGCATGCCGGGCCTAATTTCTTTGAAAGCGACGCGATCTGCATATTTCTTCAGCGCCGCCTCCGACCGCTCCTGAAAATACTTATTCAGCGCGCCTTTGCCCAGGGCTTGGCCCACGGATGCCATGGGTGAGAGGCCTATGATGACGTTGACGAGACCGCCCGGATCCATTTTCTCATAGGTTGCGACATCATCCAGTGTGGGATGCTCACTGACAAGATCCCTGTGCGCGGAAATGAAATTTTCCGCCTGTTGGACCATCCGCCCGCACTCCAGGATCATGTCGTGCCACCAGCCACGCAGGAGGTTCATCGCGTTCGTGTACGCATCGGCTGCGGTGCCGTCACCATTCGGCGCATCAAAATCGTTCACGTGCGTGCCGAGCCAGCTGTAGCAGCGGGCCCACTCGGTACTGAAGTCCTTAAGCGCCGACGTACCGTCGCCGTTGTGGATCTTTTTCGCAGACTCTCGCCAATTAGCGAAGCCGCCCGTTTCTGCTGGGGCAGGGTAAGGGACATTCACGGTGGCCGGTGCGGCGTCCATTACCCCGCTTGGAACCACCGTCTCGACCTTGTTCGAAGGCCGGGCGCCGTCGCTATGCATGTGCTTGTCGAATTCTTCCTTCGACTGGCTGACAACCTTGTCGAAAGCATCGGCACCGGCACGTAGGGCTGACGCCATACGCCCCGCCTCGGTGTCAGCAGCCGCAAAAGTCAATTCCAATCTGCTGGAAGACGCCTTGAGTTGGTTTAACGCGGCGGCCGTGATTTCCAACGAGTCCGGTGCCCCCGGGTCGGATACTGGTGATGCTGACGCCGGATTCGCCGTAATTCTCTCGGCCGCCCGTTTCATCTCGTCGGACGACCACCCGACCACCCCTTCTGCCACTGCTATTCATCCTCCCTATGTCGATGCCGCCGACATACGATCGCGGGCACCAGTGACGAAACCAAGATTTCGGCCGAACGGCAGTTTCGTCCAAGCGACCCGCAGCATCGGTTTCTCGCGATAATCATATGGGCAGGCGGCCCGGACGATGTTCACTTCTTTTGCTGCCCGGTTGCTGCGTCAGTGCGGCCCGCAACAACGACGCTGCGACGTCTCATCGGCCATGAGCCGACCGCCTACGTATCGAGCCCGTCGGCGATCAACTGGCCCACGTGCTGCCAGTAAATGAAATCGGTGACGGCTCGGCGTTGAGCGGGGCCGTCCGTTGCCGCGTGTGCCTCATACACTGACCACTCTTGAGCGTGGATTGCATACGCCAAGAATGCCTGCAAGTGCACCTGCCCGCGGTCGGAGGCGCTGCTGCACAGCGGCTCCCACACCGCTTCCCACAACGCCGTCCGACGATCTTCGGGTGGGCTGGTGTCGGCCGATGCCGGCGGGAGGATGTTGATGAGGTCGGCGTCGCTGAACCCTGCCAGCCGCATAGCGATCTGCGGGGCAATTACCTGCAAACGGTCCCGGCCCGGCATCTGGCCCTTCGCCGGGATGTCCTCCGGTGTCAGCACGACCTTGTGGGCACCCGCGTCGGAGTTCGCGAGGTGCTCTTCACCGCCGATCACTGCCCGCAACGTCGTGTCATGATGCTGGGCCCAACGCTGAACAGCCACCATCGGATGGATCGCAAAGGAGGCACGCTCGTTGGGCGGAATCGACTCGTCGGCACTGACCAACTTCACCTGTTCAGGCAACCGCACCTGCGCGGGCAGGTAGGCCAACCCGTAGTTGTTGGCCACCACAATCTGTCCTTGGGCGGTCAACGCAGTGATCCAGTAAAAGTCGTAGTCCTCGACATTAAGCATGTCCGGCGCGTTGAGCGCCGCGGCGATGCGGCGCGCCAGTACGAGCGGATCCGAACTTCGCTTCGCCGCATTCTGTGCGGCGTCGCGTTCGGCACGCGCGGCTGACACCGGAATCGGTGCGACCTGAGCGCCACCGGCAATGTTCGCCGGCGGTGGGACGGCAGGAGGCGGAGCAGCTGCCGGTTGGACCGGTGCAGCGGGAGGCGCGGTAGGTGGCGGGCCTAACGGCATGCCGCCCATACCCATACCGCCGCCCATGGAGCCACCCGGCGCCGGAGCCTGAACCGGAGCAGTTGGGGCTGGTGTGCCTGCCTGCGACACCGGCGCTGCCGCTGCCGTACTGGCTGGTGTCATCGCGTCGCTCGCCGGAACCGCAGGTGATGGAGCCAACGGCGGCGGTGCGCCACCGGATGAGGCGGCGTGCACCGGCGTGCCGGCCGAATCGGCAAAGCCCTGGGAGAACGCTTGCAACGGATCTTTCGGCACGGCGCCGACCGGTGCTTGGCCTGCGGCCTTTGACGGGTCTAGACCGGCGCCAGCCGTACTGGCCGCAGAGGACGCCGGTGATCCGCCCCCGCCACTCGACAGACCGCTCGCGGCGCTGGACAAGGAAGTCGCGCTTGGGGCGCTTGGCGCCGACGAAAGGGAAGGAGACATTGGGCCTGCGGGCGATTGGCGGCCGGGCGTTGACTGGGCCAGATTGGGCAGAACAGACGCGGGTGTGGCATCGCCGGACAATCCGTGGTCATCCAAGTCATTCGCCGCGGTATTCGCCCCTTGGTTCTCACCGCCTGCAGGGCCAGCCGCAGGTGTGGCATCGGCGGAAAACCCATGGTCACCCAAATCATTCGCCCCAGGATTCGCCCCTTGGTTCTCACCGCCTGCAGGGCCAGCCGCAGGTGCAGCATCAGCGGAAAACCCATGGTCACCCAAATCATTCGCCGATGCGTCGGCCCCTTCCTTTTCACCACCCGCGGACCCTCCGTCTTTGGGTTGGTGTTGCCCCGGCGCCCCATTACTCATAAGCGATGCTGACGACGAGTTCGATGAATCCGGTGCTCCTCCACCGGACGATGCCGATCCAGATCCTTCTGTCTCGTTGTCCAGCGGTGCAGCGGCATGGCGCTCCGACGGCGGGGAACCGGTGTCCTCGCTTTTCCCACTCAGACTATCGGCGAGGGTGTCGAGAAACTGCTTGTTAGCGAGGTACGCTTGTTCAGCCATCTTCTTGGCCGCATTTTTGGCTTCTTTTTCGTCCGTCCCGTTTTCATTTTCCCTATTTAAGTAGTCTGTAATTTTATTGAGGGTGAGCCAGGAATAATCGGCGATTGCTTTTTTCGCATTTCGGGTCGTTAGCCACGCATTAGCGCACCATTCAATGGCCGCGTCGAGTTGCTTTTCGACTTCCTGCATCGCTTTACTGTGTTGCTCGGCTTTCGTTGCCGCAGCTGACGCGCCACCCCCCGCCCACACCAACAGTCCGTTGAAAATGGCGGCATGTATAGCGTCCCAACTTGTACGCGCCTGAGTCACCGTCGATTTAATGCCACTTAGCATCTCTTTGCGCTGATCGAACAATGATTCATCGAACTCCGGCCACGCCCCCGGACCCGTCATGAGATCTAAATACTCGTTGCCGCTCGGTTTGGCAATTTGCCCGCCCAGAAAAGCAATAATATCCGTAATATCGTCCAGGATTACTGGACCGACTGGCGCGGGGCGAGCAACCGCACTCATACTGCCGCCTTGCACGCCCAGTAGATAGCAGTGGATACGTGTGTCGCTCCCACGGTCAGATGCGAGTACTTCGGTGTGTATGTAGGTACGGCTTGTATGTACGCTCGCCTATACTGGGCTGCGAATACCGCGAGGTCTTCCCAAACGGCATTTCCACTACCCCGTCCCAATCGCTCCATATCATCAGCATTGGTCTCCATGACCGGGATAGCAGCGTCGATGACTGCTTTCTGCTCGGGCGTCCACTCGCCGGCGGAAATATTCGTGTCAATGGCACGCCACGCCTTTGTGTCTTTATCAAAACGCTCGGCCATAGCTGTCCAGTCAGCGCACGTGCTATTTGGTTTGTTAAGAAATCGCCCTACTTCCCGCAGGCTCTCAGAGGTTAAGGAAGAAATATCAGACGGAGCCGGAGGGGCAGCAATCAGTGGTGCAGTTTCCTGTGCGGCACGGAAATAGATAGCATCACATACTTCGTTTATCGCAGAAAAGAATTTGTTAGTAGCGATCACGATGTATTGATCATCAGATTTGTATTCGGGGATCGCATCGATCACGGCTTGGGCATACGCGATGAACTGACCGTATAGTTCACGCATTACTCGATGCGGTGTCTGCTTGGCAAGATTACCGACCTTGCTGATAGCCGTTGCCCATACAATGCTTTCTTTCTCAAATGCCGTACGCTGTTCCGGGCTCCAATCTTCTGCTGGGACAGAATAATCTTGGTCATTCCATTTAGCTGCATTAGAAGCTGCGGTTACATCGTCCGAAATCTTTCCCCATGCCGCACAAGTGGGGTCTTCCGTGATGATATTCGCCGGCCCGGTGTCGTTAGCGCTCGCAAATTCGGACCCACTATTGGCGGTGTTCTGCTGACCGTTGCCACCGCCTGAATCTGGGCGCAGTACAAGTACGGTGCCGACGATGCTGACAGCGATGACCGCGACCAGCGCGAGACCCACCAGGATCCACTTACCCTTACCGCCGTTGTTGTGAGGCGGCGGAGCTCCCCACGGCTGCTGCGACCACTGCGCGCCCGGCGGGCCATACGGTGGCTGACCGCCCGGAGCTTGCGGTGGTGGCCCGCCCCACTGCGGCCCACCACCCCCGCCGGGTTGCGAACCGTAGGGCCCCTGGGGAGGAAGAGTCATCACCACACCTTCACGTAAACGAACACACTGTTGGTCACAACAAGATTGATGGGTCGGCTGGCGGCCGGCGCGTCGGCTGCGCCGGCGCCGCCTCTACCTTCGGCGCAGTAGGTGCCGACTCCTGCGAAGGCCCAGCCGCCGGAGCCCGCTGCGTACCACCGTCGGGCGCCGCAGCACCTTCGCGTTGCTCATCTTCATCTTTCCGCTCATCGCGCTCATCGCGCTCATCGCGCTCATCGCGCTCATCGCGGTCGTCGCGGTCCTCCCGGTCATTGCCGTCAGCCGCGTCCTCTGCCTTCGGTGCAGGCCCCGGTCCGCCAGGACCACCTGCAGCGCCTTCTGACCCGGCACCGCCTTGGCCGAGCCCGCTACCCATCTGCCCGAGCTGCTGCACACTCTGCATGATCGTCTGCGGGATCTGACCCAATTGTTGAGCCATCTGCATCGGTACCTGGCCCAGCTGTTGAGCCATTTGCATTGGCATCTGCATGAGCTGTCCGAACTGGCCCATCGCATCCATGGCCCCACCGCCGCCGCTCGACGAACCGAATTTCGAGTCAAATTCTGCTAACCGGGCATTGACATCAGCGTGCGCCTGCTGATCGGTCTTTTCATACCTATCAGCGGCCGTACCAATATTGGTTGCCGTCGCACGCGCGTCGCTTCTGGTCGTCGGCATCATGTCCTGCAGCGGCGCCTCCACCTCGTTGGTGCGGCTGGTCAGCGCCTGTGCAAACCGATCTGTGCCCAACGAAGGAAATGCACTCGGCGGGTCCGGGAGTGCATCGGCGGCATCCTTGAACCCCATGGCGCCCACCCGTAGCTCGGCAATGTTGACCCGCAACTCACCGTTCACCACACACCCCCATCAACTAGACGCGAGGAGACCCGGCGGCCCGCCCATCCGGCGGCGTCGAGGCCCGGAACGAGACGACGCGGTTACGGCGCCGAACAACACTCCAGCCACGAGCGTTGACAGTCCCCTCTACCAGTGGTTGAGCAAAATGCTACCCGAGGTGTGGGCGTGCCGAACGCACAAGTTCTAGGTGCTCAGCATGGACGCGCACGACTCATCATTTGTCAATTCACTGGTCAGACCGTTTACGGCTGCTTAGAAATCGGCACGCAGCGTCCATTTGCAGCCACCGGCTAGAGAATCGCCATTGTGAACCAGCCTGTCGGATTCTCACGACGTCCCAACAGTAGGGAAATCCGGCAACCGCCGCGCAGAATCGATACCCAAGCCGCTACCCCAAAGGCTCGTCATCGACCTTGGCGCCAAACTTGACCTCGCCTCCCTCAACTGAGTTGGCCGTGACAGTCACGCCGTACTTGGTGCCGCCGGCGGTCAACACGCAGCGCTGTGTGGCCCCTACTTTTGCGGGGAGATCGTCCTCGCACACGACTGAATCCGCCTTCGACCCCACCTGTGCCTCAAGCTTCTGCTTGACGACCTCTGCCAACTTGGCCTTGTCAACCCCGGACGTATTGCTGAACTTCACATTTGCCGAGCAAGCCCCGAGCAATCCCACCGCAACAACTACTGCCGCGCTCACACCCATGCGCACATTTGACGCCATTTTCATTGGAAATCTCCCCTGTGGTTCCACCAAAAGTGTTGCGGCGCTCGGATTTCGTCGGTTGCGCTTAGCGTGCTTCGCTCGTTCGCTAGCCTAAGCCGCACGCACAGGGTGCAAATGCACTATTTCCCCGTAGTGTCCCGATTAACGCGACCGAGGCTGATACCACCTTTGGAAAGGCGGCATCAGCCTCGGTCAACGCACAAACGCACGGGCCGTAAACCTCAGTGCAAACGCAGGTTCCGCAGCAGGTCGTACACGCCGGCGATCCACAGCAGCAGCGGAATCACCGCAGCGATGGCAGCACCGTCGGTCAGCTCCAGGATCCGCTTGGTCACCGGCGATACCCGGCGCACACCATCTGTGGCGCCCACCGCGATCACTGCAACGAGACCCACCGCCGTGTAGATCGCCAGGACCAGCCACGCGCTGCCCGGATTCCACAGGCACAGCCGCACCATGACACCTGTCGGCACGGCGATGGCCGCTGCGAGCAAGGACCAGGAGCACCACCGCTCGGCGTACAGCCGCGATCGGAAGCCGCAGATCACCGCGACCAGCGCCGCCACGATCATGCTGTGCACGAAGAAGTGGCCTTGCACCACAACCGCGATAGCCCCCACGGCCAACACCAACGAACCGGCCGACAGGAAACCGATCAGCAGCTGGCGGGTCAGCAAGCTGCGCTCTTGCAGTCGTGCAGCCGATTCGGGCACCGAAGCGATGATGGCTTTCCACGTGGGTGAGGCCTCGTCGACCTCGTCCGGCGTGATCACTGGGTCGAGCAGCTCGTCGTTGGACACCGACTCACCGGGCGCCGGGATCGGCGGCAGGGCGATACGGGCAACTGCGACAGTGAGTTTGGCGGCGTTGGTCACCACGATCAATCCGAACGCGATGGCGCCGGCCGGCACCCAGGTGGCCCCGCCGTACCCGACCGTGATCGCCGCGCCGGTGATCGCGATCGCCAGCACCGCGATAAACGAAGCCACGTCAGCCCGTCGCCGCGGCCCGCCACGCGTTGCCAATGTCAGCAACAGCACCACCGCCCCGGCACCGGCAAGTTGCGGTGCACCAAGGGAATCCGCGTCGTAGGGCAACGGCACGGCCAATGCGGCGGCACCACCCAGCACGATCGTCGCGGCCATCAGCAGGCTCTCGGACAGGTCCAGGTTGTCGTAGCGGCTCTGCGCGGCGTAACTGCCGCCCAGTAGACCCAGGCCGAACAACCCGAGCGCCAGCGCCCACCACCAGCCCTGGCCGGCACCGCTCCACGAGATAAGTGACATGACCGTGATGGCCGTCGCCACCACCGGGATGGCCACGCCGACAAAGCGATTCAGAGCGGTCCGGTCGAAGATCGGTGATTCGTCGAGCACGGCGATCGCGTCGATCACGTCCTCGACCAGCGGGCGGTACCGCTCGGTGCGGCTCACCGACACCAGGGTCAGCAACGAACCATCGACCACCCCGGCGTCATCCAGAGATTCGTCGGCCTTCAGCGGCGGGGCACCCGGGCGGGCGAACGCCCACATGCCTTGTTCGGCGAAGTCGAACCCGGCGAGGATGTCCTTCGGGGTGTCCTCGAGCAATTCGCCCAGAACACTCACGGTTTCATCGATGTAGGTCTCGATGGGTGCGGTGGCCGGCAACACCAGATCGGTCATCCGTTTGCCGGTCAGGATCGTGACCCTGGTGGTGGACGGCCTGCTGGGCGTCGTGGTCGAGGTGCCTGCTGCGGCTGCGGTTGCGGTCAACGCCGTTCAAGCCTGTCGAAATCGTCGGACAGGGCGGCGGCCAACTCGGTGATGCGGCGCTGGAACGTGTCGCCGAGCAGGTCGAGCTGAATCTCAGTGCCGGCCGCGATGTGCTTGTCGTACGGCAGCACGATGACCCGGCCCGGAGGCACGTGACGCTCGAACTGCTGCACCAGGTCCTCGATGTCGACGTTGGGCTTGCCCGGTGTGACGTGGTTGATGACAACGCAGGACCGGCCGAGCAGATCCTGATAGCCGTTCTGGCGCAGCCAGTCCATCGTGATGGCGGCCTGCCGCGCCCCGTCGATCGAGGCGCTCGCCACGATCACCATGCCGGACACGGTGGAAAGCACACCGCGGGAAGCCTTCTGGAACAGGCCGGCGCCGCAGTCGGCGAGCACGAGGTTGTAGTAGCGCGACACCACCGCGGTGGCGCCCTTCCAATCCTCGTCGTTGAACTCACGCTGGGCCCCGCTGTAGTCCTCCGAGGACAGCACCTCGAGGTTGGAGCCGTTCATGCTCGTGTAGGCGCGAATGTCGTTGTAGCGCGACAGTTCCTGGTCGGCCAGTAGATCGGAGATGGTGGCCGCGGACTGTCGCCCGGCCCGGTCGGCCAGGTTTCCGCCGTCCGGGTCGGCGTCGATCGCCAGGATGCGGTCACCACGGACCTTGGCCATCGCCGATCCGAGCGCAACGGTGACGGCGGTCTTGCCGACGCCGCCCTTCAGCCCGAACACGCCGATCTGGTAGGAGTCGCGGGCGTTGCGTCGAATCCGGCTGTGCAGTTCGAGTTCGTAGATCTCGTCGGGCGACAGGCCGAGATTGATCCGCGTGGTGAGGTAGAGCCAGTGGCGCCATCCGCGCTGGGACGGCATCTTCACGCCGGTCTTCACGCCGACGTGCGAGAGCGCGTCGATCGCACGGTGATTGCCCATCGAGGCCGCCGAAGTGGGGCCGGGCGCAGCGGGAGTCGGGATCGCCTGCCCTGCCCGCCACTGGCCACTGACCTCGGGGTCGATGTCGGCGAACTGCGACGGCGCCGGGCCGGGCGCGACGCGCGGGGCCGGCCCTGGCAGAGTGCGGGCCTGCTCGTGACGGGCGCCCTGGCCGAACTGCTGTTGCTGCGGTGCGCGAAGCATCGAGTTCTGCGGCCACTGCGGCGCGGTGGCCGGCGGCTGCGGCATCGGCGCCGGCATCTGCGGTGTGGTCTCCGCATGCCGCGGCTGCGCGGCAGCCTGAGTCTGGGTGGATGCCGTGGGGGCCACAGGGACATCCGTGGAACTGGTGTCCCCGGCCTGGACCGGCGGCGGTGGCGGCGGCGCGGCAGCGGCGGCCTTCAGAATGGCATCTCTGTCCACGATGGCGGTGGCGTCGTCGACCGGTTTGCCCGGTTCAGACGAGTGGAAGAGCCGGTCATAGTCGGCCGACATGGGGACCCCTCAGATAGTCAAATACAGATGGTTAGATCTTTACACCCAAGCACAAGTGGTGGGCGGGTTCGGCTATCACCAGATAGTCCGAGTACCCGCCCACCAGAAGCATGCTTGTTACCGAGCAGTGTCAGGCAAACATTCCCGTGACGCCGGCCTCGGTCTGGGACATGGTCTGCCCCGCCTCGCTGATGGTCTGGGCCAGGTTCTGCAGCGCAGAGTTCAGCTCGTTGGCCGTGTTGTCCCAGCGGGTCTGAACGGCCTGGTAGGCCTCCGAACCCGAGCCGCCCCACGCCGAAGCGAGCGAGGCGAGCGAGCCCTTGCCCTCGTCCAGCAGACCGGCGGTGGTGCTGACGGCACCCTGGATCTCACCGGCTCCGCCTTCGATACCGGCGAAATTCCAAACCTGTTCTGTCATGTCTTGTCTCCGTTCTCGAGGTCAGCTAGGTCAGATGTTCATCGACGAGGCCAGGTTGCCGGCCTGATCGTCGTCGGTGCTCGTGTACTGGGTACCCGAGGTGTGGATGTTGGTCGAGATCTCGTTCAGCTCCTGGATCTGCTTGTCAGCAGCCTCCTGGAACCGGAGCAGCGCGGCCTGTGCGGCCTGGCCGGCCTGGCCCTGCATCTGCGTCGCCAGAGCGCCGCCGGTCGACTCGACCTGGGCGATGACGCCCTTGAGCTCACCCGAGATGCGCTCGAAATTAGCAGCCTCCTTGGCGAGGACGGCGGCATCTGTATTCATCTGTGCCATGTTGGATTTCCCCTTATTTTCCCTTTGTCCTCACCAGTGATGATTGGCGAGTCCTCCGGCCGGGTGGCCGGAAAGTTCTTGTGGTGGACGACTTACCAGTCGTCGTCTTCTTCTATTGATTGGTCGTAGGTGAGCGCTGTCGGTGACACCAGGCCATCCTTGGTGCCGCCGCTCTGCTCTTCCTTGTTCTTGGCGGCGTGCACCGGTGCCCCGCCGCCTCCGCCGGCGCCGCTACCGACCGGCGCCATCGGACCTGCCGCGCCCGCGGCCCCACCGAATGCGCCCGGCTTGGCCTCTCCGCTGATGCCCAACATGCTGGACAACAGCGCCGTGCGCGGCGGAGAACCGAGCGCACCCGGCAACGATGCCGCGCGCACCAGGCCGGCTCCCGAACTCGGACCGGTGCCACCGGCCAGCGGATGGTTCGAGAACGGCATCGCTCCCATCAGCCCGGACTGCATGCCCTGCTGACTGCCGCCCATGCTGGTGAACTGACTCACCATCTGGGTGACCTGCTGCAGGGGCTGGGTGAAGGTCTGCATCTGGGACTGGAGCATCGACGGGATCTGTCCCGCCAACTGCCCGGCCTGCTGCCCCATCTGCATGACCATCTGCATGCCCTGCTGCATCGGGTTCTTCTCGGACGAATCCTTGTCCTGCTTCGCGGCGTTCTCGCCCTTGTCCGCCGCGCCCGCCGCCCGCTGCTCGGCGTGGTTGGCCTGAGCGGCGGCATTGCCGGTGGCCAATTTGATCGACGAGAGCGTGGAGAGGGCGCTGATCCCTTCGATCGTCATATTGCGGGCCACACCCATTGCCGTCCGAGGAGCCGTCGACGCGAGCGCCGCCGCCGCGGTCGTCTCACCGATGCCGGGCAGAACGATCGGCGTCATCGGCATGATCGGCTCGAACAGCAGGTTGACGGTCGTCTCGGCGTGGTAGGCCTCCATCGCCCCGGCCGCCTGGTTCCACATCCGGACGAAGTAGTCGATCTCATTGAGCCCGATCGGCATCGTGTTGATGCCGAGGAAGTTGGTGGCTTCCAGGACCGCGTGAGTGACGTGGTTCTGCTCGATCTCCGGAATCGGCGGGGTGGTCGCCAGAGCCAGGCTGTACGAACTCGCCTGGGCGCCGGCTTGCAGGGCCCGCTTCTGGGCCTGCAACGCCATGGTGCGCAACCACATGATCATCGGCATGGTGGCAGCCACGGCACGCTCACTGGCCGTGCCGCTCCACACCGCGGTCAGGTTGCTCAGCGCACCGGCCAATTCGTCAGCCTGGGTTTCGAGCAGGATCGCCAGACCCTCCCAACCCGTCGCCGCCTGGAGCATCGGTGCCGGACCGGCACCGACCATCAAGCGGGCGGTGTTGATCTCTGGAGGCAACGCGAACCAGGTCGGTGGAACGGGTGGTGCCGCAACCATGACTCGATGACCCTATCTGAAGACGAATTTGCCTACGGCGTGCTAGAGCGTGGTGGCCTGGGCCGCGTCGACCGCGTTGTAGATGCCCGCGATCTCCTGGTACGCCGCACCCGCCCGGGTCAGCTCCTCCTGGGCGAACGAGTTCGCCGCAAGAGCCTCGACACCCTCGCTGGCGAACGCCATGGCCGCCATTGCCGACACCTCGTCAGCGCCGGCCGGAACCAGCGCGGTGACGGCTGCAGCAGCGGTGGTGCCGCCGGCCAGACCACGGGCCGCGTTTGCGATGACCTGTGCCGCAACACCTTCGGCGCCCGGGTTGTGCATCATTGGTTGCATTTGCTTGCTCCCCTGTTTCGATTGCAAATAACCAGGGACAAGCACTCAAAGCCGACGTGGCATGAAGTTTGCCAAGTCGCCAAGGAACCTGTCCCCCGATCCCTTTGCTGGCGGGCCGCCGCCAGCGTTGCTGAGTGCGTTGGATAAATACTAACTGGCGTTCTGGGGTGCTGAGAACACTTATTCCGCGGGTGGGTCCACATAGGCAGCCTGGATGACTTCCTTGCCGTCGGGGCCGACCATAAATGCCTGGCCAGGCGGCCTTTTCTTGACGATGATCTCCCGCGACGGAAAGTCGTTCTTCTCGCCGGAGAGGAACAGAGTCGGCGAACCGGCGCCGTAGGCGGCGCCGACGAACTTATCCATGGTCGCCCGGTGCGCCAGGCTCATCTGGCACGCCACGATGAGGTGCAGGCCGATGTCGGCCGCAGCGGGCAGCAGCGGACTCAGCGGTGCCATCGGCGACATCATGCCGGCGGCGGCGGTGATCATGTGCCAGTCGTCGACCAGCAGCACGATGTCCGGACCGGTCCACCAGGACCGCGCCCGCAGTTGCGCGGTGGTGAGGTCCGGCGGCGGCAACCGCTTCTTGAGGTTGACGGCCAGTGCCTTGATCGACTCCTCCAGCGAAGCGCTGTTGCGGTTGATCGCCCCGGCGGCCAGCAGATGCGACTCGGGCACCGCGTCGAGCAGGCCCGACCGGTAGTCGGCCAGCATGAACCTGACCTGGTCGGGGCTGTTGCGACTGCAGATCGCCTTGGCGACCGCGTGCGCGATCGTGGTCTTGCCCGACTTGGGAGCACCGAAGATCAACAGGTGCGGCGTCAGGTTCATCTGGTTGTAGGCCACCGTGAGGTCCGACTCGCGCACGCCCAGCGGCACCTGCCAGCGGGTCCGGTAATCGGCGTCGGGTCCCGGCGGATTCGGGTCGAGCTGATGCAGGTAGATCCGCTCCGGAAGCACCCGCACCTGCGGCGCCTGTTCGGTGTGACGCGCGGCCACCTGCTGCACGCCCGCCGAGATGGCGTCGACGATGTTGGCGGCACTGTGCACGCCGTCCAACCGGGGCACCCCGATCATCAGGTGGTGCTTCTCGAGAGAGACGGCCCGGCCCGGGCGGTTGGCCGGGATGTCGCGGGTGATCCGGTCGATCTGGGTCTCGTTCACGTCACCGAGACGGAACTCCACCTTGGTGCCCAGGTAGTCGCGCACACGTGACTTGAGCTCGGTCCAGCGCGGCGTGGAGATGATGACGTGCACGCCGTACGCCAAACCCTGACCGGCGAGATCCTGCACGGCCGGCTCGAGATCGGGGAACTCGGCCACGAACGCCGGCCAGCCGTCGATCACCAGGAACACGTCACCGAACGGGTCCTGGGCGGCCGGGTTGTTCGGATCCTCCCGCATCTCGCGGTACGACGCGATCGAACCGACGCGGTACTGCTTGAACACCTGCTCGCGGGCCCTCAGCACCGCTTTGACCTCAGCCACCACCCGATTGACCCGGTCGGGTTCGGCACGGGTGGCGACGCCACCCACATGCGGCAGATCCTCCATGTACATCAAGCCACCGCCGCCGAGGTCGATGCAGTAGAACTGCACCTGCCGCGGCGTGTGAGTGGCCGCGGCCGACAGCATCAGCGTCTGCAGGAACGTCGACTTCCCGGTCTGCGGGGCTCCGCCGATCGCGATGTTGCCGCCGGCCGCCGAGACGTCGACGCCCCAGATGTCCTGCCGGTGCCGACGCGGCTCGTCCATGATTCCCAGCGCGAAACGCAGCGGCGCGCGCTGGTAATCGCGCTCGATCAGCTCGTTGACGGGGGTCGGCTCGGTCAGCGGCGGCAGCCACATCTTGTAGGCGCGGCTCTCCCCGGTGCCCAGCTGCTCGAGGACGACCTCGCGCAACACCCTGGGTTCGGCGTCAGTACTCATGGCTAGCTCACCGCCGTATCAAAAATCGGGGTCGTCGTGAACTGGTGGATGCGTACCCGGGCCTGTCGCTTCTCCCGCGGCCTGGACTCGCCGTCCCCGGAGTCCTCCACCTCGGGCACATAGTTGGCGCCGGTGTAGAGAGTGCTGAACTTCACCGGGTCCTCCATGCCCACCCGCAGGAACCCGACACCACTCTCTTTGTTGGTGATGTACTGTGCCTCGGGCGTGCCGATCACCGCCTTGGACTCAGCAGAGCTGGTGGTACGCAATGCGATTCGATACGTCAGGTTGGGCTCGAGCTTGTCGATGCGAACACCGCCGGTGTTCAGCGACTGGGTGGCCAGCAGCAGGTGCACACGTAGCGAGCGACCCACACGGCAGATCCGGTCGAACAATCCGATGAAGTCCGGGTGGTTCTGCAGCAGCTCGGCGAACTCGTCGACCACCACGAACAGCGTCGGCAACGGCGGAAGGTCCGCACCACGCTCGCGGTGCTTCTCGTACTCGGCCACACCCGAAAGTGCACCCGCGGCACCGACCTGCATACCGGCCTGACGCAGGATCTGCTGACGACGGTCCAGCTCACCGGTGAGCACCTCGCCCATACGGCCGACGAGCTCGGCTTCCTCTTCCATGTTGGTGACGACGGCCGCGGTGTGCGGCAGCTTCTCCATACCCAGGAAGGTCGAACCGCCCTTGAAGTCGGTGAGCAACAGGTTGATCTGATCGGGGTGGTGGGTGGCCACCAGCGACAAGATCAAAGTGCGCAGGAACTCCGACTTACCGGAACCGGTGGTTCCGATGAGCATGCCGTGCGGGCCGGCACCGAACTCGGCGCCTTCCTTGATGTCGAGCTTCATCACCTCGCCGGTCTTGAGCTCGTGGCCGAACGGGATCTTGAGCCGGTCCCGGTCGGTGTCGGTGAACATCCGCCAGCGCGCGGGGGTCACCTCTTCCACCGACTTGGCACCCACCAGGTGGTGCCATTCCTTCGAGACCTTCTTCTGCACGCGGACGTTCTTGTCGATGATCGTGCCGGTGATCGACCAGCCGGCCAGCTTGCGGGCCACCCGGCCCGCCTGCGCCGGGGTCATCCGGTCGACCACCCGCGTCACCTCGCGGTAGTTCTGGTTGGGCAGCTTGTCGTCGGCGGTCCCGTCCGAGTCGACCCGCAGCCGGTAGGCCGACCCGCGGTGGTTACCCAGCGTGAGCACGGTGACGCCGGCCCGGCCGTCGACCGGGAAACCGGCCTTGCCGCCGGTCAGATCCACCACGATCACGTACGGGCCCCCGGGCGCCGAGTCCGCGCTGTGCGGACCGCGCGCGGTGAGGTCACTCAGGCCGTCGGGCCGGGTGTAGACCAGCCGGGTGGACCCGGCCGCGTCGGTGTCGGTCTGGTGCTGGACGTGCGGCAACCACTTGAGCCACGACCAGTTCGGATCCTCCGGGTTGTCGGTGAGCACCCGGATCTGCAACAGGTCTGGCGGATGGAACACCGCCAGGTGACAGATCATCGCGGTCAGCAGCCCCGCGGCACCCTCGATATCGCCGCCTACGGCGATGGTCGGAAACGTCCGCAGCTGAACAAGTTTCGGGCAATCCTGGATCAGGCCGTGGGTGCGCAGGAACTTGGTCACCCACATGTGGCTGACCGGCTCCAGGTGCGGCTGCGGGGCGCCCTGCGGTCCGGCGAGCTCGCCACTGGTGTTCGGCTTGAGCAGCCGGTCGACCGCGATCTCGGCACCGATGCCGATCCGGGTGGCGGCGTAGAAATCCGAATTGGCCTGACGCGACCATTGCCGGTGCGTACCGATGATCGACAGCAGATCGTCGGGATGCGGTGCGTGGTAACCGAAGAACGACACCTGAGCCGACGCCGACGAGGTCACCCGGGTACGCAGGCCGGCCAGGTACCGCAGGTATTCCTTACGGTCGGCGTTGATCTCGGGGACTTTCTTGCCACCTTGGCCGCCACCGGACATGAAACCGACCGTGCCCATGATCATCATCAGCGGCATCATCAGCATGTACGGGGACAGCTGACGCACGCCCGTGAAGATCATGATCGCGATCATGCCGAGCATGCAGCCGCCCATGACCCAGGGCATGGCCTTCTGCATGCCCGAGGGCGGGATCTCGATCCCGAGGTCATCCGGTGCGGCGACGTTGATCTCACCCGGTGTCAGCCGCGGCCCCCGCTTGATGGTCGGGGTGAACTTCTTTGTCGTCATGAGCCTTGCTTGCTTTCGACTTTGCGCGGATGTGGGTCGGCGGGCAGCGTGTCGTGCTCGAGCAACGCCGCATCCTTCGACAACACCGGGCCCTCCACCAGCAGCCCGACGACTTGCCACGGCGCGTTCACCGAACCGGACAAGCCCAGATTCTTCGCGGCATCGTCATTGGAAATGCCGTACCGCACCCCCTGCGGGTCGATGTAATACAGGCTCTCGCCCACCCGGGGATCCGGCGACTGCAGCCGCACGAACTGGCCGCCTTCGATGTACACCGTTGCGTCACCGCCGATCTGGTCGATCCCGGTACCGACCGCCGACGACGGGATCGGCAGGCGACGACCCGCGATGACGGTGGTCTTCGGTGCCTGATCACCCGGCTCGCGCTGCCAGGCCCAGCACAGCACCGGTGAGTCCTGACGCAGCAGCACCTCGAGCGGCTTGTCGGGCAGCGGCGAGGTGTACACCTGCTCCGCGATCTTGGCCACCACACTGGCCTCGACAGACGGGGGCTGCAGCAGCCCATAGGAATTGGTGGCCCGCAAGGCCGCAGCCGTGGTGGGGTTCACCCGGGCCACCCCGTCCGGCAGCACGACATAGTGCTGCGGGTCGGATTCGGTGGCCGTCTGGAACACCGACCCGATCACCAGATTCTCCGGCAGCCCAACGGTATTGGGCGCACCGGCGGCCGGGATGGCCGGCAGCTGCCACGGCCCCATGTTGGCCAGCGCATTGAACAGCCCCTCGGAGACCGGGGTGGCCTTGGCCGTGACCGGGATGCCGACCGCCGAGCTCACCGCCCGGTCTCCCAGGTCGATGCTGTGCCGGCCGTCGGCGGTGACCAGCCAGTTACCGCCCTCGAAGGACACCAGCATGCCCTGGTTGGGACGCATCGGGCCGACCGCGAGATCCGTTGCCAGTGAACGGATCAGGATCGAGGTTTCCACCTTGGGTGCCGAGCTGTCCGGCTTGGCCACGGTGTCGCACAGCGTCCAGCGCGACGCGGGCGTACCCGTCGGCGTGGCATACGGCGCACCGGGAATGCCGATCGGCTGCCCCTTGGGCAACCGATTGAGCTCCTCGGATTTCACCGCCGAAGGCGTGCCCGAATTCCCCAGGGCCAACCGGGCCGAGGTCAGGTTGTACACCGGCCGCAGCAGGTTACTGCCCGGCAGCATCACGTAGAGCTGATTGGTGGTGCGGTCCACCAACAGCTGGTCGCTGCCCTGCTTGCCCAGCGGTTTGAAGTAGGCCATCAGGGCCGCACCGAGGCAGATCAGCACCGAGACCACGACGCCGGCGAACACCGCACGGCTGTAGAACTGCAGCGGATCATCGAACATCCGGGTATCCCGGCGCACGATGGCGTGCTCGACGCGCCGCAGCAGGAAACGCCAGCCGCTGACCTGGACCTTGGTGGTGAGCCGAAAACCTGCCATCGCTACGCGCCGATGTTCAGGCGGCTGTGAACCGCCGCGATCGCCGCTGCCATGTCTTCTCCGTTGACCTCACTGAGTTGCTCGACACCCAAGTTCTCGAAGTCCAGCGACCGGGCCAGCCGCATGTCTCGATTCTGCTCACCGGCCTCCACCAGCTGCCGGGCGTAGCGCCCGTTACCGGCGATGTCCAGCGCGGGCTTGCCGTTGAGGGTGCGCTGACTCAGCAGGCTCGCCGCCTCGTGCACCCGCTTGGCCGCCTCGTCATCGAGCTGTGAATCATTGGCCTTGGCAATGACTTTCGTGATCTCCACGATGTCATCGGGCGAGTACGAGTCGAACTCGATGCGCGTGGCGAACCGCGACCGCAGGCCGTCGTTGGTCTCCAGCAGGCGATCGATGTCGTTGCTGTAGCCGGCGATGATCACCACCAGCCGGTCGCGGTCGTTCTCCATCCGGGCCAGCAGGGTGTCCAGCGCCTCGGTGCCGAACGGGTCGGCGCGGCCGTCGCGTTCCTGCACCAGGGTGTAGGCCTCGTCGATGAACAGCACGCCGCCGAGCGCCCGATCGATCGTCTTGGCCGTCTTCACCGCCGACTGACCTTCGTACTCCGCGACGAAATCCTTGCGCGAGGTCTCGATCAGCTTCGGCTCGGCGATGACACCGAGGCCGGCCAGGATGTTGGCCACCACGCGCGCGATCGTCGTCTTACCGGTACCGGGGGGACCCGCGAAGATCATGTGCTTGGAGGTCTGGGCCACCTTCATGCCGCGCGCGGCTCGGATCCGGGCCATCTGGGTCGCGGCGCGATACGCCTCGATCTGTTCCTTGACCCGGCCCAGGCCGATCTGCCGGTCGAGCTCGGCCTGCGCCTCGGCCAGCAGCTTGTCCCGTCCCGAGGTGTCGGCCACCACGCTGGAGGGATCCCACGGGTCGGTGCGGGCAGCGATCTTCTCGGGGGTTGTGGTCTCCAGCCGGTAGGCCGGATCGCGCAGTGCCGCAGTGACTTTGGGCTCAGGGAAGTTTGCTTGCAGCCATTCCAGCAGGACCTGGGCCGATTCCTCGTTGCCCTGGTAGCGACGGGCCATCGCGAGATACCAGGCGATGGCGCGCGAACAAGCCGCCCCCGCCGGCGTTCCGTCCGCAGCGGTGAGGCGCCGATCCGCCTCGGTGAACAGTCCGAGGCAGGCCGCCGCCACACCGTGGGCCACCCCAGCCGCCGAGGCCAGGAAGTTGTCCGGCCACTGCTCGGCGCCGCGCACCTGGTCGATCACGTCTGTCCAGCGCTCGGCCGCACCGTAGATCACGGCTTTGACCCAGGCCACCAGATGATCGGACCCAGCGGCCGGCGCGTCCTCCAACGCCTCCATCGCGTCGGCGAAGTTGCCCTCCGAGGCCTCCTGCACCGCGAAACCCAGGGTGATCGCCAGCGGAGAGTTGATCGGGTAGGAGATGTCCTTGCCGTAGATGCCGCCGATCGGGATCCGGGCGCCGACACTGTTCATCGAGATCTCGGCGGTGCCGGCCAGCTGGCCGAAGTTCGAGCGCGAGTACCAGGCCCGGAACAGCGTCACCCGGTCGGTGTCACCACAGCGGATCCGGCCCACCCACGCGTCGCACGCGGACTCGTCGTAATTGGTGATCTCGGTGAATATTTCGAGGGCACGAGCCGGGGAACTGCTCAGCATCCCGACTGCCGAGCCGAACATCCCAGCGAGGTGGTCAACCATGATCGCCTCCATAGCGAGTCGAAAAGACCTGGGCCCGAGCATCATCGGCTTGCTCCGGGGTGAGCAGATCCAGGTCACGGGTCAGAAAGTCGCGGGTCGCCGCGTCGTCGTGCCCATGTTCGCGCATACCTGCGAGCATGAACGAGTACTGCGCGGATTTGGCCTGTTGAGCGGCCAGGCCCGCGATCACGAGAATCTCCTCGGCGAGATCCCGTTCGGTCAGGTTGGTGACTTTGGGTGCCAATTCGATCTGGTGCACCCGACCGTCCATGAATGCCGTCACCGTGACGGTTTCAGGCGGGTTGGTGACGGTGAACAACGGCACCGCAAGGTTTTCGTCCTCCTCGAGAGCACCGTCGGACCGCTCACCCTCGCCGGTCTCCGTGTCATCTGCTGCGGGGTCACTGAATACGACACCGCCGTCGTCGTACGTGCCGAACGCATCCAGAGCCGCCGCGTCCGAGTTGTCGTCCGGAGACGCGAAGTCCAGCGCCGAAAGATCGTGATAGTCGTCATCGTCGTCCGGATGATGTGGCGGAAAGTCACCCACCGTTGCGGCCTCTTTCAGTGCAGGTAGGAGCTATCCGGTTCGGACTTGTCGAACCACGAACCCGAGGGCAGGAATTCGATCAGCGCTTCCAGGGCCCGCTGCAGATTGTCTCTGGTCCCGGTCAGGAAGCTGCCGTAGAGCTCCCCGTTCACCTTGCGCGGGATGGACACGATGCGTCCCTGCTTGGAATCGAGCACTCCTGCGGCCACGTCGACCTGAGAGGTGGTGCCACCCGGGTTTCGCTCGGAAACCACGAGCTCCACCCAGCTCTCCGGCTCGGAGATGATGTTGGCGTACACCCGGGCCGACGTCGGCGGAATGCCGTAGCCGGTCAGCTCGTCGGCCGTCCTGCAGTTGGCCAGGGTCGCCGCGACCCCGGTCAACGGTTCGACATTGGCCGGCATGCCTTCGCCGAGCACGGTCATCACCATGCCCGCCAGACCCACCTGTGCGGCCACCCGCTGCAGCACCAGCATGTCGTTGTCGCGCGCGGCGACCACATGCCGACCACCCTTGCGGCACACCACGAAGCGGATCATCTTCCCGCCCGCGTCGCGACGCCACCAGCGCCCCTCCAACGTGCGTTCGGGCCGGCTCAAGGTGTCCAGCATGGCGGCCACCTCCGGGTGAGGATTGCCGAAAACGTCCAGCACCCCCTGGGCCATCAGATCGCGCTCGACCTGCTCCCACACGACTTTGCGTAGGTCGGGTTGCGGAATGTTCAGCCGGATTCCCATCGAAGGCGGGAAATCCGCCAGTCCCAGCTTGTCGGCGACCACCAGGATTCCGTCGATGGTCAATTCGGCTCCGACGACGTCGTCGATGGCCGCGGTGTTCGCGTCAGCGCTGAACGAATTGGTCATCAGTGCGCTCTCCTACCGAACGGTTCCGTGGAGGGCGCCGGCCATCGTCGAATCCGTCCGGTCATAGCCGCCCGCTGCGCGAGTGAGCTTCTCCCCGAGGTCCCGCGACACCCTGGCCATACCGGTGCCCGCAGCTCGACGCGCCCGCAGCGCGGCCGCGACGGCCTCCGCCGTCGACGACGAAATAGGCCCGTGCGTGACACGCACCGAGGCATCGACACCGTCGACGACCCCGGTGGCCGCAACCAGACCGGTAGCCGCCTGTCCTTGCTTGGCCGATAGCTCGTGCAAATGAGCGGTGGCAACCCGCAAATCACCCGCCATGAAAATTCCCCTCGATCCCTGTCCCCGGATTCTTACCTGTCGATCACGGCCGCAGATCCGGGTACACCGCGATCTAATGTAGCCGCCGCTGCCATGTGCAGCTGGCCCTGCTCGAAATCCGCCCCGACATGCACCGGAGCCTGGCCCGCGACGCCGCTGCCGGCGGCCATCGCCTCGAGGTCCGGCGGCAGAGTCTTGGCGGCCCCGTCATCGGCGCCCGCGCTCAGCGGATCAGCCGGTTCACCGGCAGAATCTGCCCCCACCGGGCCGTCGGGCTGATCCTTTTCTTCCTTCTCCGGCTCGCCGGCCTTGCCCTCGCCGTCCTTCTCGTCCTCACCGTCTTCGTCATCGTCGTTGTCTCGGCCGTCCTGGTCGTCGCGATCATCGGGGCCGTCGGCAGTGGTGCCGGCAATGTCCGACGCCTTGTCGAGCTCGGCCGCACCGGAACCCGGGCCGCCCATCTGCCCGGCCGCCTGACTGCCCATCTGCGCCGCCTGCGTCCCGGCCTGCGCCCCCTGGGTCACCGCCTGGCCGGCGGCCTGCAGCACGCCGCCCAGGATTCCGCCGAGTGGGCTCACCAACGACCCCAGAAGTGAGCCGAGCGCACCTGCGGCCTCGGACGCCGCAGCTGACGAAGGCGACGCCGTGGCGGCCGGCGTGGTCGACGGCATGGAAGGAGCCGAGACCGGCGACGGGGAGCCCGCAGGTGCACCGCCACCACCTGACAGCCCACCCCCACCGGACGGAGCGCCGCCGCCCGGGAATCCCGCCGCGACGACCGCCGGGCCTGCCTGCGGATCTGCCTCTGGGTCGGACACCTGCGGGTCGTCGGCCAGCGGCGCGAAGTCCGCGCAGATCGGGGCCGCACCGCCGGCCAGGGTTTCGTATTGCGCTGCCGCGGTGTGCAATACGGCTGCGTTCTGGTCAATGTGGCCACGCAGGGTCTTGAGGTCGCCGCTGGAATCGCTGACTGCCTTGGCGACCATCGCGACCTCGGCTGACATCTGGGCGGCCGTCCCGAACCCTGGAATGATGCCCGCGCTCGTGGTGAGCAGGCTCATCGCGCCCAGCCAGTCGGAGTGGCCGTCGAGACTGTCACGGGTAGCCGCGATCTGATCGGCTTCGGCCGCAAGCACCCCGGCCACCATGTTGTCGAGCCCGAGCATGGTCTGGACCCGGCCGACCTGCTCGGTGTTGCGGCCCGCGTAGGCGCTGGCGCCGCCGCTGTTCCAGCTGTCGTCCGGGAACGCCGACACGAGCACCTGCCCGACCGCGCCCATCTGATCTGCCCCGTCACCGAAGCGCCGGCCGTTGTCCGGATCGCCGACTCCGGTGCTGCGTTTCATCGACTCGATGGTCTGCTGACCGGCGATCAGGACAGGCGACCGGGCGGCCCTGATGAGCCGCTGGCCGATGCGGGAGGCGACAAAACCGGCGGCCTTCTGGCTGAGGCCGGCGATCTGGCCGCCGAACCTGCCGACCTGCTCGAGTTCGGCGCCCACGGTGTTGCGGGCGATGAACTCTCCGACCTTGGCGGCGCGCTCGCTCCACTTGACGTTGTTCTCGATCACGCCTTTGCCGAAATCGGCAATGTCGCCCAGCAGTCCCATGCCCCGTATCCCCTTCGCCCGAACAGAGATTACCAGCGCATCTGACCCGGTCAGCGCACCAATTTCGACGCTCACAGCCATCCGGACCGACCCCGCGCGCAGGCCCTACGACCTCCGTTTATTGCAGTTGAGACGTCGTTTCACCGGATGGCCCGGACGCGCGGCAGGCAATCCGACGCAGACCGCCCGATCTGGCGCCTGCGGAGCCCTGGAGCGCCGCCGCCGGCACACATTCGGCCGCGGGATCAGGGTCCGCGGACGTTTGCCGCACAAATTTGCTGCACCGTAATTTCGAGCCGATTGTGGGCGGATCATGCAAGCCGGACGCGTTGTGGTCGATACTTGAGCACGTTCAAAGTTCCCGTGTGTGAGTTCCGGAGGAGATTCAGGCGTGCCCGACCCCGACGACACCTTGCGTAGAGAGCTCGGCTGGACGGGTCCGGAGGAATCCGATTTCGAGCCGGACACCCGGCCCACGCGACGCAAGCCGCCGGCTCCGCCGTCGATACCCGGGCGCCCGCCGGTCAACTTCGTGCCGTCGAAACCGCCGGAGAAAACGAGCGATCCCGACGATCCCGGCGCCACGCAAGGCGTGCCGACCGACCCGGACGCCGAGCGGGCGCGCAGCACCTTCCGGGAGGCACCCCCGGCGCCGCCTACCCCGCCGCAACAGCAGCCGCCGCCACCGCCCCCACCTCTGCCGGCGCCGCCACACGATGGCCACCCTGCTCCCCCGCACCAGCCTCCGCCCGCCCCGGGGCATCCGGAAAATCGGCCCGACGCATGGGAGCACCATCCCCCGGGCTGGCAGCTCCCGTCTCAGCGACCGCCCGGGCCCGGGGGCCCGCCGCCGCAGCACCCCTACGGCCCCCCGCCTGGCCAACCCTGGCCTGCCGAAGGCGGATTCGCACCGGACCCGAACGCCTCGCCGGGTGTGCCGCCACTGCCGACTGGTTCCTACGCCGACCGCATCCGGGTCAATGAACTGCTGCCACCGAAGCGTCAGCCACCGGCCAGCGGCTGGCGACTGTTCGTGTACCGCGCCACATTCGGGTTGATCAACCCCGGTCCTTCACCGGAGGACCTGCGTCAGGCCGAACTCGAAGCCAAGATCAAAGGTGCCCTGCGCGGCCATTACAAAGTCGGGGTGATGGGCAAGGGCGGCGTCGGAAAAACCACCGTCTCGGCCAGCGTCGGCTCGATCTTCGCCCAATTGCGTCAAGACGACCGGGTGGTGGCCATCGACGCCGACACGTCCTTCGGCAAGCTGGGCAGCCGCGTCGATCCGCAGGCACAGAGCTCGTACTGGGAACTGGCCAACGACAAGCACCTGGACTCGTTCGCCGACGTGCGCAGCCGCGTCGGCAACAACGCCGCAGGCCTGTTCGTCCTGGCCGGCGAGGGGACCCCGGCTCGCCGCCGGGTGCTCGACGCGGCCATCTACCGCGAGGCCACCACCCGACTCGACAAGCACTTCTCGATCTCGGTGGTGGACTGCAGTTCCACCATGGATTCGCCGGTCACCCAGGAGGTGCTGCGCGATCTCGACGGCTTGATCGTGGTGTCCTCACCGTGGGTCGACGGCGCCGCCACCGCCGGCCAGACGCTGGACTGGCTGGCCGCCCACGAGATGACGGGCCTTCTGCAGCGGACGGTCGTGGTGCTCAACGACTCCGACGGCCATGCCGACAAGCGCACGCGCTCCATCCTGGCCGGTCAGTTCTCGGGCCAGGGGCAGCGGGTGATCGAGGTGCCTTACGACGGGCACCTGCGGCCCGGCGGTGTGGTGGATCCGCGCGAGATGTCGACCGCGACCCGACGCAAGTTCCTCGAGATCGCCGCCGCCCTGGCCGAGCATTTCCCGACCCAGGACGACCGCCGGGACAACTAGCCGGGATCTCGGGTCAGCGCATCGCGCTGATCAGCGCCTCCAGCGCGTGCACCGCGGGGGCGTCCACGGGGTACTCGGCCTCGGCACGGGCCACAGTGTCCTCGGAAACGCCTGCCGCCGTTGCGGTCTCACTGAGCGTCAGGTTGGCCTGGCGACGCGCGGCATACAGGCGCTGCCCGAGGGTGGCGCCGGGCGCGGTGGCGGCGAGGGTGGTCAGCTCGTCGATCTGCCGCCGAACCGCGCTGAGCGCCTTGATCAAAGCGGGGGTGACCATGCTGAGCCGCGCGGCACGCGCGGCCACCGCCTCGAGCTGACGAAGGTCGGCGAGTACGGACGTGACCCGGGGCGTGAACTCGGGTTCTCCGACTGCGGGCAGCGTGGCGATCGTCGTCTCCAGCGTGTTCACCGCTGTCAGGACCGCCTGCGCGATCAGCGGTACCTCGTCACTGGCAGGTGGGGTGGTGGTCAGCGCCGGTTGCGCGGTGACCACAGTCGGTGGTTCGACGGGTGTGGGGGCAGGCATCGCCGGATCCGGAACCGGGCCGCCCTGGCGCAGCCGGGCGATGGTGCCAGGCGGCCAGCGCAAAACCTCTTCGAGCTTGAGCCGGGTGCGCTCACGGGGCCAGCTGCGACCCTTCTCGAACGCGATGAGGGCGCCGGCGTTGATGATCCCGTCCGCGGCGAGACTGCGTTGGCTGATGTCGAGTTCGCGGCGCCTGGCCGCGGCTGCAGCACCAGCGCGAATGAGTCCGACATCGAACTCGCCGGTGGCGAGGTCGTACTCAGCGTCGGTCATACGGGGCTGTTTCCTCGCCAATGTGCTCAGCCTCAGCCGATGTGCTGAAGCGGTTGCCGGGACGTCCTAATCCTAACCCCAGACTGAAGCACCGCTACGCATTAGGTTTTTCGCTTCTGTAGCAAACAACTCCGACGCTACGGCTTGTGCGCTACACAAACCGCACTCTTGCTACGGGTACACCGAGGTACCCGTGGGCGTTCTGACGTGCGGTTTTAGATGCAAGGACACTTTCTGCTGGTGATTCCACATCGTTAACAATGCAAATTTCCGTAGCGTTGCACCGCTGCAGTTTGGGCCAAACTGTTGCATCGCTACGGTTCGTGCTATAGCGTTCCTCCCAACGCGGGACACACCGCAACAAAAGTCCTAACAGGAGCAGCAGCATGAACGCACTGATGGCCAACGGCATCCCGCTCGGCGTGTGCACCAGTGACCCGGAGCGGTGGACCTCCACCCCCGACGATCAGGCGAAGGTCATCTGCCGGGAATGCCCGCGGCGCTGGCTGTGTGCCCGCGAGGCCTGCGAACTTCCCCGCGCCGAGGGGCTGTGGGCCGGCATCATGGTTCCCGAGGCGGGCCGCGGCCGGACCTTCGCGCTCAAACAGCTCCGCTCGCTGGCCGAGCGCAACGGTTACCCGGTGCGCAAGCTCGGCCTGGTCTTTCCCGAAGCCGCCTGAGCCCGAACCGGCGCAACACACCAGTACTTTTTGTCTGGCCCTTGCGCTGCCGATTCGAGGGGACGGCAGGGCAAGGGCAAGTTTCCACTGGGGGAGGAATAGGGGCCCGGGGTTTGTCGTTACACCCGCAGACGGTGTCGGGCATTGCCCCGGGCCCCACACCAGAACCGTCGCTTCGAGCGACCACTCGCCGAGAGGCGCAGTGACGGCACCGTCCCCCAACTTCTCATTCGACTACCGCTCAAGCGTGGCGACCACCGCATCGAGCAGAGCGTCGACGTCGTCCTCGTTATAGCCGCGCTGGAAAAGCGGCGGCTTGGGGAACGCGATGTTTCGGACATCCTCGGCACCGAGATGCCCACGCCCGTCGAGCCGGCGGGCCACCAGCGCGAGAAAATCGTCCACTGACTTCTTGTCATAACCGCGCTTGCCGAGCGGCGGCTTCGAAAATTCGGTGCTGCGAACGTCTTCGGCTGTCAGTCCCCCGGTCATGCGGGCCATGCTAACCGGGTACCGGCTCAGCTGAACGCGGTTACCGTGAGGAACATGAGCAACACCGACACGGCACCCGCCGAAGTCACCTGCGGCAACTCGGAGTTCACCGGGGTGCTGCACCCCCGCGAGGTGCCGCTGGGCGGCCCGCGGGCGATGTTGGTCCGGCGTACCTTGCCGCAGCGCGAGCGGTCCATGATCGGGGCGTGGTGTTTCGCCGACCACTACGGGCCGCACGACGTCCGGGCCGCCGGCCGCGGCATGGACGTGGCGCCCCACCCCCACACCGGTTTGCAAACGGTGAGTTGGCTTTTCGAAGGCCTGATCGAACACCGCGACAGCGCCGGGGTACACGCCATGGTGCGCCCCGGCGAGCTCAACCTGATGACGGCCGGCGCGGGTATCTGCCACTCGGAGGTCTCGACGCCGGAGACCACGCTCTTGCACGGCGTGCAACTGTGGGTGGCCCTGCCTGACTCTGCTCGCGATACCGGGCGCGATTTCGCCCACTACACGCCGCCGCCGCGAACCGTCGACGGTACGACCATCCGGGTGTTCCTCGGTGATCTCGTCGACTCAGCGTCGCCGGTACACACCTTCACGCCATTGTTGGGCGCCCAGATCGACCTGCCGGCGGGAGCCGTGCTGACGCTGGATGTCGACCCGGCCTTCGAGCACGGCGTCCTGTTGGACCAGGGCGCGATCGAGGTGTGCGGGAAAACGCTGGCGGTGGCCGATCTGGCCTACCAGGCGCCGGGCCGCGCGGAGCTGCAGTTGGCCAACCGCGGTGACGGCCCGGCCCGGGCGATCCTGTTGGGCGGCCCACCATTTGCCGAAGAGCTGGTGATGTGGTGGAACTTCGTCGGCCGCAGCCACGACGACATCGTGACCTACCGCGAACTGTGGCAGGCCAACGACGCGCGCTTCGGGGACGTGCACGGCTACCGAGGCCGCATCGCGCGGCTGCCCGCACCGCCGCTGCCCAATGGACGGCTCAAGCCGCGCCCGCGGCCGTCGGGCTAGGCGTTCAGGTACTGGGCCGTGTTGCCGCCGACCGGCATCTCGGGCAATCCGAGCTTGCGGTGGTCCCAGCTGCGCTGCCGGCTGGGCACAACACGCACCGCGATGCGGTTGTTCATCATCTGGTCGACGAACGGGCGCATCTCCTCGGTGTAGGGGCCGGTGTAGCGCTCCCACACACTGATGCCCACCCGCAGCAGGGTTTCGGGATCGTCGACGATCTCGGCGGTGCCGTCGATCGACACTCCGCGCAGGGTGTCGTACGTGTCGCCGTCCTCGATCATCACCGTGATCGTGGGGTCGCGGCGCAGGTTGACCGCCTTCTGCGACTTGGCCTTGGTCTCGAACCAGATCTCCCCGTCGAGCACCGCGTACCACATGGCGACCAGGTGGGGCCGGCCGTCGGGCAGCACCGTGGCCATCGTCGCGGTGCGGCTGCGTTCGATGAACTCGGCGATCTCGTCGTCGCTCATGACGATCTTCGTGCGCTCGTTCTTGCCCACCTGTCACCTCTCTGTTCGGTCAGCCCACCATAGCCACGGGGCTAGAGCACACCGAACTGCGTGGTCACCCAACGCACCGGATCCACGCAGCGGAACGGGGCAATACCCCTGGCGTGCAGGCGGTTTCCGGTAGGCGCGTGGCCGAGGGCCGACACTGCGAAATAGCGGCTGGCCAGCCGCGGGCCCGACGCCGGGTTCTCCACGCCGGCCACGATCGCGCCGCCGTGCAGGCGGACCAGCAGGCTGCGCACCTCTTGGTCGAGAAGCTGACTGTCCACGTCGTCGTATCGCGTGCCGTCGGAGGTGTCGCGCAGGAACGCCGCGCCCCCGTTCGACATGACCAGCGCCCATTCGGAACCCTGCACGTCACGCAACGCCCGCAACACGTCGAATTTGGACAGGATCACCGCGAGCTTGGGCTGGCCCGGGCTGACCGCCGTCAGCAGATTGGCCAACACCGCACGCGGTTCGCCACCGCTGAACGGCTGGGGCGGCAGCAGGTCCTGCAGTTGGTCGCGAATGGCCTTGACCCGCAAGGGGTCGAACATGAAGAACACGGCGTCGGCGTGGCCGAAGAACTGGAAGGGCGGGGCGCGCAGGTCACCGTTCTCCAAGTCCTCGCCTGCCACGTCCCGCAGCACCAGGAAGCGCCGCACCCCGTGCCAGACACCGATCGAGAACACCAGTGGCTCACGCTGATTCGGCGCCTGGGTGTGCACCGTCGGAGTCGGCGGCAACAGCCCTCGCTGTACGTACAGCGGCCCCTCGTAGTTGGTGGCGTAGTTCTGTGCGGTGGCCCGGGTTACCGGTTCCATCAACACACCGAAGCGCTCGCACAGCAGCTCGAGCTGCTTGACCAGCACCGCGATGTACAGACTCTTGCCCGTCGCACGCGCGCCGGCGAGCGCGATACAGATGGCGTGCCCCTCACGGAAACCGTCGGGAAGCGTGAAATGGCAGACCGGGCAGATTTCCACCGCGTGGCCCTGCAGTGCCCGGCTGGCCTCGGACACCGGCGGCGGTGGGCCGTTGTAGCCCGGCGTGCGGGTCCAGGTGTAGAGCGGACCGCAATCGGCAGGCGCCCCCACGTATGCGGAGGCGACGTCGTCGCGGTAGCGGGTGCCGCCGGCCTGGGCCGGCAGCGTCCACAGGTGGTTGTTCGGGCTCAGCGGGGTGAAGCACCGCGGGCATTTGCTCATGTCAGCCCCGGCTCCCCCTCAGTCGCTCCGCCAGCGACGGTTGCTCACCCCGGCGCGCCAGCAGTTTGTTCATCATTTTGCGGTATCCGCGCATCGTCCCCTCAGAGGCATCACCCGACAACTGCGCCATCAACACCACCACGGATTCCGCATCCGCGCCGCCCATGGTGGCAGCCACCTGCCCGGCCAGCACCCCGGCGAGCCGATCCACCGGGTCGAGCACATAGCCGGCCGACTCGGCCGCGGCAGACCGCAGCAGGCTGATCGCCACCACTGTCACCGGGGCCAGCCGGCCACCGTCGACCAACGGCAACACCCGCTCCACCGCCTTTGCGCCGCTGCCGTTTTCGGCAGCCAGGTCGTTGCAGGCCTTCGGGTACGGCTGGCCGGTGAGCACACCCAGCAGCGCGAATGTCAGCAGTCGCACCGAGAAATCCGGGTGCACGGACGCCGGTTCCAGGCCGGCCAGCACGTGATCCCACAGCGGCACGTAGGAGCTCTGGTGCGTGTGCAGATAGCCCTTGTGCAGCCACTCCCGCGGCTCGACGTGGCGTACCGCGGCGCAGGCGACCGCCACGTTGTCACCGTTGTCCTCGATCACCTTGCCGGCCAGCCGGCGCAACGCGACTGAATCGGCCGCCCCCACCAGGGTGCGCAGTGCTGCCATCCTGGGCAACGGCTCGGCCCCGATTGCCAGCAGCAGATCCGACGGATTCCAGACGGACGCGGCAGCCGCCGCGGCGAAGTGCTCGGGCTCCGTGATCCGTAGCCACCACAGCTGTGCGCCGAGATCGCCGGGGAGTTGCGGCCCGCACCGCTGCGACCGCAGCCCACGTAGGGCCGCTCGGGTCCACACCGGATCCCACGGCTGCGCTTCGGCGAGCTCGGCAGGCTCGGGCACGGTGGCCGCCTCGGCCAGCCAGTCCAGTACGTCGTCGTCGACGGTGCTGGGCCCGCCGTCACCGTCACGCAGCAACCACACTCCCAGCGACAGCCGGTCCGCGTCGTCGATCCGCCCACGTACCTGCGGATCGGCCAGTGCCGGTAACACGCTCTCGGTCAGCGCCGCCGAGAGCCGGTCGTCGGCGACCCCGGCCCGCCACAGCAGGTCGATAACGCGTAGCAACCGGTCGGGCCCGTGGGCCCTGCTATCCTCTATGGCCGGCCCGATCGCCTTCCGCAAAGTCGAAGGTGTTGGTTTCCCGTGAAACATCCTCGGGCCCAAGGGAATTGGACCGTTTCGGGTCAACCACGTGTCGTCGGCAATCGCCCGGGCGAAGTAGGTGGCATCCGCGAACGCCGCACCGGCGCCGTCCGGCAACTCGTGCACGGCTCGCCAGGCGTCGCCCGTCGTGGCGCCCACCATCGCCGAGAGCACGTCGGCGATGGTGTGCGCGGCCTCGGAGCCGACCAGCGCGCCGGACGGGGAGTGTGCGGCGATCACCTCATGGGCCTCGACCTGTGCGTCGGCGAACTCCGGATGCCGGGCCACCGCCATCGCCATCGGCCAGGCCGGGTGCAACCCGTCATCGCGCACCTGGGCGGAGAAGGTGTCGATGTCGTCGAGCACCTGCCGCGCCGAGGCCACATCGAGCAGCACCACCTGTGCCATCACCGACCAGCGCGTCACCTCGATGTGATGCCCGCCGGCGGTACGGTGCGGATCACCGCCGAGCTCACCCAGCGACACCGTCTCGGACTCGCTGATCACCACCATGCCCGGCTCGATCGCGGCGACATCCCCGAGCGGCACCGCGGTCAGCACCTGCCCGGTGTGCGGTGCAACCTGCTCGGCACGGTCGAAGGTGGAAAAACTCAAGCCCGCCGCCGTACCCGGGGACATCAGGAAGCTCACCAAACCGATCCACTGCGCCGCCGCATCCGGGGACTGCACCCCCAGCACCACCGGAGGGCCGCCGGCCAGTGCCGCGGCCACCGCGTCCAGCAACGCGAACAGGGTCGCCAGCCGCCAGGTGGCGGTATCCAGCGCGAACGCCACCACGCTGTCTTTCGTCACCGCGGTGCCCACCTCCGGCAACACGCCGGGGAGCACGGCCCGGGCCACCGCGGCAGCCCCGTATGGCTGTAACCAGTGCGGCGACCGCCACCATTGGATGGCCCGGCAACGGGGGTGGGTGTCGGGCGCCCGATCCAGCAGCACGTGGGCGAAGACGTTGCCCGGCCGGCCCGTACTGTCCGATCCGGCGGGGAAGGTGTGCCAGTAACCGGCGCCCTCGGCGAGATGACGGTAGGCAAGCCGGCGGGGCCCCTGCTCCAGCTGTTCGGGCGTGGGGAAGTCAGGTGTCTGACCTACTGGACGGAACACCGTGTGCACCCCGGCGATCAACGTCTGCGTCTCCGCCGGCGTGAGCCCGCCGCTGGTTTCCTTGACCTGCCAGCCGCCGACATTGCCGACGGCATCGAACGACGTATAGGCAAGCTGGCCGTAGCGCGAGGTCATAACACCGTCACGGTGAGCTGCAGGGTCTGCACCGGCGGGTCCAGCAGGGCGATGGTGCGCAGCTTGGCCGGATCAGGGATGTCGAGGAACAGCCGGATCCAGCCGTGCAGGCCGCTGACATTCGCGGCCCACAGTTCACCGCTGCCCGATGAGGTCAACGCCGTCCACCGCAACTGCTTGGACGGCTGGTCCGCCAACTGTCCCTGCGCGTCCAGCGGCGCCACATCGACCGGCTGGCCGTCGTGCACACTCAACGGCATCCGCTGGGGGTTGTTGACCAGGACGAAGGAGGGTGACCCCGGTAGATCGTGTTCGGAACGCACCGCGACGGTGGCCGTGGTGGGGAAACCGTTGGGGTCGCGGCCAATTCGTACCGCATACTGCAGCCGGAGCATGCCGGGGTACTCGATGCTGGCCACCGGACCGGTCACTCGCCGGCCGCCCGAGAACGCCACCGGCGCCAGGTGCAACGAGCATCCGCCCACCGGGAGCGCGCCGGTCAGGTGCATGCCGCCGTACTTCTCGTAGTCCTCGAGCGAGATCTCGAAAGAGCGGCCGGTCAGGCCGGCCCGGGGATCATGCCCCTTGGGTGCCAGGGTCACCACCACACCGGCGGCGCCGTCGGGCCACTCGAACGTCAGCACCTGCTTGTTGCAGTACTCCACGAGTTCGATGTCACGGATCGTGCCGGTGCGCACTGCCGACACCGTCCGGCCCAGCACCGCGTGCCCGGCCAGGATCGTCACCGGCGTGACGTAGGCCCGGCTCCAGCCCCGCGGCCAGGCCACCCCGGCCATCAGTGTCCGGTGGCTGCCGTCGGGTTGCGGTTGATCGGTCACCGGCTGGTGCAGCCGCAGATCCGGGGTCAGCCCGACCTGATCGAGCGCCTTCTCGGGCAGCTCCGTGGCGACCCCGCCGGCGCTCGGACCGGTCTGGCTGAGGTAGATCGCAACATCGGCTCCCGGCGCCGCCCACGACACGTCGAACGTCTCGCCGTCGAATCCGGTATCGACCGTGATGTCGGTGACCGCGGCCAGCACCGCGGACACCTCGACGTCGGAGTCGACAGGCTCCGAAAGCCGCACGTTTCCGTCGAGGTCGACGGCGCAGCGCACCCGGTAGCGGTACCGCTTTCCCCGGGCCACCCCAGAGTCGACGAAGCCGGTCCGGTGCTCGCCATCGGCCAGGATGCGATACCGCGACTCGTCGATCCCGGTCTCCTCGGCCTCCTCGACCGGGATGCGGTACACGTACACCGAGCTCGTCGTCGCAGGCGCCTTCCACTGCCCGACCACCAGGCCGTTGTCTTCCCGAACCGCCACGTCACCGACCGGGGGCACCAGTACTCCACTGGCATACAGCACCGGACGAGTGCTCAGGGCGTCGGATCGGGAGGCCCCGGTGATCACCCACACCTGGTAGTAGCGCACCGGGCCGGTCAACGGCCGGTCGTCACTGGCAGCCGACAACGGTGTGGCCGCGACCAGGTCGGCGTTCTCCGGGGACTTGGGTTCCCGGTCATCGCCGCTGACGACCCGGTACAGCACCACTCCCCCGTTGGCCTGGTAGTCCGGCCAGCTGAGATCTACGACGCCGGGGCGGGACGCGTCGTGGCGGAAGGCGATCGTGTGCACGTCGCCGGCCGCGGGTACCCCGGGCTGCTCGGGCGTCTGGGCCGGGGTCCCGGAATCCAGCTCGGCGAGCAGCCTGGCCATCTCGTCGGCGTGTTGGGCGACCGAGCCTGGCAGCATCTCCCGGATCTGCTCGACGTCGGTGCGCCCGGACCGGAGCACGAGCCGCAGATGCGCCTCTTTGAAACTGCGCGCCGCAACCGCGCCCGAGTCGACCAGTTGCTGACGCCAGGCCAGCAATGGTGCCAGCCGGGGATCCGCGTCGTCGGGATCGTCGACGGGATACAGATCGGGCATCAGAACACCAAATCCCCGCCGGACGTGATCGCTGCGCGTCACGTGCTCCGGCAGCTCGAACAGCGCGAACTCCTGAAGTGTGTAGGCCGACACTGGCCTGCACACCCGGAAACGCTACCGCAGCAGCGGCTCGCTCACCGTCACATGGTGGGCCACGCCGCGCGGTATCCGAGTCGGTGTGCACGGACCACGGACAATCTCACGCCCTAGGCTGCAGTCATGGGTCCAGTGTCTGCCCTGATGCCCGCGGCGTTCATCGGCCACGGCAGCCCGATGAACGCTCTGGAATCCAATCGCTTCACCGCGGCTTGGCGCGACTTCGGGCAGGCGGTGCCCCGACCCCGCGCGATCCTCGTGATCAGCGCGCATTGGTACATCAACGCCACCGCGGTAACCGCGATGCCGCGGCCACGCACCATTCACGACTTCTACGGATTCCCGCCCGAGCTGTTCGCCGTCCAGTACCCCGCGCCGGGACTCCCGGAGTTGGCCGAGGAGGTCAGCGACGTGGTGCACCCGACCTGGGTGGGTGCCGACGTAGACAGCTGGGGCATCGATCACGGCACCTGGTCGGTGCTGCTGCACGCCTTTCCCGACGCATCGATACCCGTTGTGCAGCTGGCGATCAACGCCAACGAACCGGCCTCCTACCACCTGCGACTCGGCGCGAAACTGGCCCCGCTGCGCGAGCGCGGCGTGCTGATCGTGGGCAGCGGCAACATCGTGCACAACCTCGCCGGCATGGACCCGAAACAACCCGACGGCGGCTTCACCTGGGCCAGGCGCTTCGACGACGCGGCCCGCGAACGACTCACCCACTCCCCCGCCGACGTGCTCGCCCTCGAGACGCATCCCGACTACGCGGCCGCCGTGCCCACCCCGGACCACTTCATCCCGATGCTGTACTTCGCCGGGCTCGCCGGGGCCGCAGCCGATGCGACCCGCGCGGTCGACACGTTGGTCACCGGCCATACCTACGGGTCGTTGTCGATGACGTCCTACCTGCTCAGATGAGGCCCGCTCCGGTGACCACCTGCCACAGCCCGACCACGGCGAACAGCACCAGCAGCACGAGCTGCCGGTGGTGCTTGGTCCACTCGTGCAGAGGCTGCAACACCGCCTGGGTCTTCGCCGGGGCGACGGCGTAACTGAGCAGCGCCAGCTCGAAGACCGCCAGCATTCCGAACACGAAGGCGATGCTGATAACCACCTGCGCACCGATCGGCGCACCCGAACCGACCACCATGGTGGCGACCATGAGCACCAGCGGCGGCGGAGCGATGTAGCAGAGCCCGAACACCAGCGCCACCCACAATGCGCCGCCCTCCCAGGCGTCGTGCGCGCGGTCGATGAGCCGCCGAGCCCCGGCCCCCAGCGCAGACATCGTGCCGCGGATGCGCCCGGCCGGAGCGGGCGGCTCCTCCGGTTCCATGACCAGCACCGTTGAGTCACCACCGGCGCTCACCGACGCGCCCTGATCCACCCGTTTCCGCATTCTCATCCGGACCGCGAGCAGGCCCGCGATCGCCACGCAGACCAGTCCCGAAACGAATTGGAACGGCTTGACGGTCGACCCGGGTTCCGGCGTCACCAGATCATGCGCGACCGAGCTGAACGACGGCACAGAGGCCAGCACCAAGGTCGTGATCACAAACGCCGGGACGTTCATGATCAAGCTTCCGCCCCAGAACGCGATGAGGTTCTGCACCGGACGCGGCCGGGAGATCACCAGCAGGATGAAGCCGAGAAGCACCGGATTGAGTGACACCAAAAGTGCCATCCCCAAGATATCGCCCCACACAGCGCTGCCCTAGAGCATTCCGAGCGACTGCAGATCGGTCACATATTTCAGGATGACCTCCGGCGTGACTCGCGGAATATCGTTGGCGGCACCGACTTTCGCCCGGCGAACCGCGGCGCGGAAGCGGTCGGCAGGCGCGTAGGAGCCTTGCGTCGGCTCAGGCGCCTCGAGCTCACCGCCTTGCTGTTGCAGCAAGGTCAGCATCTGCAGGACCGAGCCCTGCCGCTGCCGTTCCGGCAGCGCCTTCAGGCCCGCTTCGAACCGCTGCAACCATTCTCCGAAATCGCTGACGCGTTGGATCGGATAACCGGCCTCGATCAACCAGTCGATGTAGGTGTCGATGCCGATCCCGTCGTCATGCGGGTTCATCACGTGGTACGTCTCGAAACCCGCTGAGGCCGAACGGGCTACCTCCCAGCCCAACGTGGTGATCGCCTCCGCCACGAAGTCGACGGGCAGTCCGTCGAAGTGCGCACGCAGCCGTCGGCCGTCATCGCCGAGCCGGTAGAACGACTCCGGCGCAACGCCGGTGGCCACGATGCTCAGCACCATCCGGCTGACCGTGTCGGTGAGGTTCAACTGTCCGGCATAAGCCGGGTCGGCCATGATCATGCCGGAGCGGAACACCGCGACGGGCAGGTCGCAGAGATCGTGCGCCTCACGCAGCAGCACCTCCCCGGCCCATTTGCTGTTGCCGTACCCGTTGGCGTAGCCGGCATCGACGGTGCGGACCGGGCTGGCCACCCGGATGTCGGCGTCCTCGGTGAACTTCGACGGCTCGATCTGGCGGCCCACATCGGAGGTCGAGACGAAGTTGTACGGCTTGAGCTTGGTGGTCAAGGCGAAGCGGATCAACTCGGCGGTCCCGACGACGTTGGGCCCGAACAACTCTCGGTAGGGCAGCACGCTGTTGACGAACGCCGCCGAGTCGACGATCAGGTCGACCCGCTCGGCCAGCTGCCGCCAGCGTTCCTCGTCCAGCCCGAGGTTGGGTTCGCCCTTGTCGCCGGCGATGACCTCGAGCCGTTCGGCCGCCAGTTCCCGGAAGTGCCGGAGCAGGACCGGGTCGGTGTCGAACGTGGCTTCCAGACGCCGGTACGCCTCTTCGTCGGAGTCGGCCCGCACCAGGCAGATCACGGTGTCATCGACACGGCGCAGTCGTTTCAGCCAGTCCAGCAACAGATACCGCCCGAGGAATCCGGTGGCCCCGGTCAGCAGCACGGTCTGTACCTGCCCGTTCGGCCGCGGCAGGGCTCGCGCGGTGCGCAGCGTGGTTCCGTCGATGAACTTGTCCAGGGTCAGGTCTCGCGCATACACCTCACCGGCCTCGGTGCCGTGCACCGAGGTGAAGCTGACCCCCGTAGGTGCGGCTGCCACGTCGGTTCCGGTCTCGCTGGTCAACTGCAGGCTCAAGGCGGCCACGGACGGTTTCTCGAACAGCGTGCGCACCGCGAGCTCGGCATCGAACGCGGTGTTGATCGCGGCGATCGCCCGCATCGCCGAGATCGAATCGCCACCGAGATCGAAGAACGAATCGTCGATACCGACCCGCTCCAAACCCAGCACATGGGCGTAGATACCGGCCAGCGTCTGCTCGGTCGGGGTGCCCGGGGCCCGGTACCGGGCGCCGTCGCGGTACCCGGGTGCCGGCAGGGCGCGACGATCGAGCTTTCCGTTGACGGTCAGCGGCAACACGTCCAGGACGACGATCGCGGCGGGCACCATGTAGGCGGGCAGCCGCTCGCCGAGTTCCTTGCGCAACTGGGTCGGATCGGCGTTGCCGGTGATGTAGCCGACCAGGCGCTTGTCGCCGGGACGGTCCTCGCGCGCGACGACCGCGGCCTGGGTCACCCCGTCCAATTCGGCCAGGGCGGCTTGGATCTCGCCCAGCTCGATGCGATAGCCGCGGATCTTCACCTGCTCGTCGGCGCGGCCCAGGTAGTGCAGCTGGCCCTCGTCATCCCACTTGACCAGATCACCGGTGCGGTACATGACTTTTCCGGGTGCGTCCTGCCCGCCGAACGGGCAGGCCACGAACCGCGAGGCGGTCAGCCCCGATCGGTTGAGGTAGCCGACACCGACGCCGCGCCCGGCGAGGTACAGCTCGCCGACGACGCCGGCGGAGACCGGACGCAGCCACTCATCGAGCACGAATGTGGCGCCCGAGGGGACGGGCGACCCGATGGGAACGGCACCACCGGCGGCACCCGGGGTCAGCGGTGCGCTCATCGCGCCGTAGATCGTGGCCTCGGTCGGGCCGTAAGCGTTGATCATCACCCGGCCCGGAGCCCAGCGGTCCACCACCTCGCTGGGGCAGGCTTCACCGGCCACCACCAGGGTGGTGTGCTCCAGACCTTCCGGTGACAGCATGCCGACCGCCGACGGCGTCTGATACAGCACGGTGACCCCTTCGGCGACCAGCAGATCGTGCAGGTCATCCGGTGAGCCGGCCACCGCCTCGGGCACGATCACCAGCTGCGACCCGTGCAGCAAGGCCCCCCAGATCTCCCACACCGAGACGTCGAAGACCAGCGAATGCCATTGCGACCACACCTGTCCCGGGCCCGCCGGGAGATCGGGATGCAGCCGCTCCAGCACCTGGGTCACGTTGCCGTGGGTGACGGCCACGCCCTTCGGGGTACCGGTGGTGCCCGAGGTGTAGATCAGGTAGGCGATGTCGTCGGCAGCGGGCGGCAGCAGGTCGGCTGTCGGGTAGATCAGGCCTGCGGATTCCACGGCGGGATCGTCGACCTCGACGATCTGCACATCCGCCCCATCCAGCCGGGATCGCAACTCGGCCGTCGTGATCGCGATGATCGGTGCGGCGTCGGCCAGCATGAACTCCAGGCGCGCGGCAGGCACCGCCGGATCGATCGGCAGGTAGGCCGCCCCGGTCTTCAGCACTGCCAGGATGGCCACGATCGCCTGGTCTGACCGCGGCGCCAGCAGCGCCACGATCTGACCCGGGCCGGCGCCCATGAGCGCCAACAGGTTTGCCAGTCGGCGGGCCTCCTCGTCGAGCTCGTCGTAGGTCAGCGAGTGGTCACCGAAAGTGAGCGCGGGCGCGCCGGGATCGCGCTCCACCTGCCGGCTGAACATCTCCGGAATCGAGATGGGCGCGGCCACCGGTCGGGTGAGAATCTCGCGGTGGCTCCACGCGTCGAGCCGGTCGTGCTCGGAGCTTTCGAGCACATCCATCGCCGAGACCCGGCGCTCCGGATCGACGGTCATGTCCACCAGCAGTCGCTGGAACCGTTCGACCAGTGCATCGATCTGGCCGCTGTCGAACACGTCGCTGTCGAATTCGAGGCGCAGCCCCAACTCGTGTCCGGGCAGCGCCATCACCGACAGCGGGTAATGGTTGTACTCACGGTTGTTGAACTCGGTGACGGCCAGCTCCTGCACACCCAGGAACGCACTGGTGTCGATGGGGTAGCTCTCGTACAGGAACAGCGTGTCGAACAGTTGCTCGTGCCCGGCCAGATGGTGAATCTCGGTGAGCGCCAGGTGTTCGTGCTCGAGGGTGTCGTTGTGAGCACGCTGCAACTGATCCAGCAGCTCGGCCACCGTCGTCGTCGCGGTGGTGCGGGCTCGTACCGGCACGGTGTTGATCAACAGGCCCACCATGGAATCCGCGCCGGGCAGGTCCGCGGGCCGACCCGACACCGCGGTACCGAAGGTGACGTCGTGCTGGCCGGTCAGCCACATCAGCAATTGCGCCCACCCGGCCTGCAGCACCGTGGCGACCGTGGTCCGCTGCGTCCGTGCGAGCTCACTGAGCGCGCGGGTGGTCTCCGCCGGCACCCGATAGGTCTGGATCCCTCGGGGACCGGGCTCGACCGGCGGCGCGACCAGCGTGGGAGTCTGGAAGCCGTCCAACACGTTTCGCCAGGCTTCCCGTGCGGCGTCACGATCCTGATCGGCCAGCCACGAGACGAAGTTGCGGTACGACGCCGGTGCCGGCAGCCGCTGCCCGAAGTAACTCGCGAAGATCTCCCGCAACAGGATCGGCAGCGACCAGCCGTCGATCACGATGTGGTGGAAGGTCAGGACCAGCCGGTGGCCGTCGCCCGCGGTGCGGATCAGGGCGGCCCGGAACGTCGGCCGCTCACCGAGGTCGCAGACCGCTGCCCGCTCCGCGTCACAGAGCGCACGGACCTCGTCGTCGGAGATCCGGTCGTCCCCGCGCAGATCCAGGTACCGCCACGCCATCACGGGATCGGCGGGGATGGCCTGCACGGGCTCGCCGAACTGCCCGCAGAACCGGGCGGCCAGATTCGGATGCCGGTCGACCACGGTGTGCACCGCATCGCGCAGCCGATGCTGGTCGACGACACCGGCGATGGTGATGTCGAGCTGGACCGCATAGACGTCGTCGTGCGCGCCGCGGCCACGCGCGAACGTGGAATGGAACAGCAGCCCCTGCTGCACAGGGGTCAGGGGCAGCACGTCGGCGACCGCGTATTCCAGCTCCAGCTCGTCGATCTGGCGCTGGGTGAGTCGCGCCGGAAGAACATCGGACGGCGTCAGCCCGCCGCCGCCGGAGCTTACGTGAGCGCAGATGCCCTTCAACGCCTGGAACCACAACCGGCTGAGCCGGTCGACCTGATCCCGGCCGACGACCGAAGGGGCCCATGTCCATGCGGCCTGCAAAGACGGGCCGGCGTCGGTATCCACGGTGCCCGCATTGAGTTCCACGGTGTGCATCAACGGCATCGGGACCTCGGACGCCACGCCGGTGCTCGACAACGCGTCCTGATCGATGCGCCACAGGTCCTCGCCGAGATCGGCCATCCCGCCGGCGATCCGGCCGAGGTAGTTGAAGCCGATCGTCGGGTCCGCACCCTCGAGTTCCACGTCGGGGTTGAGATAGCGGAGCATGCCGTAGGTGAGGTCGTCGGGCAGTGCGCGCAGCTGCTCCTTGGCCTCCTTGATGATCGCGCCCAGCTCGGCATCGCCCGAAATGACCTGAGCCCACGGCAGTTCCGGGGTTGCCAGGGCCACCGGGTACTTGGTGGTGAACCAGCCCACGGTCCGCGAGAGGTCGACATCGGAGTCCAGGGCGGCTCCCCCGATATCCTCACTTCGCCCGTGGCCCTCGACGTCGAAACTGATCGGCAGACTGCCGGTGCCGAGGTATTCGGCCCACGCCAGGCCGAAGGCGATCAGCAGAATGTCCTGCACGCCGGCATGAAACGCCGCGGGAACCGGTCCGAGCAGCGCTCGGGTGGTCTCGACATCCAGGTCCACCGCCAGCTGGCCGGCATTGGCGTAGGTGTCCACGTGCGGCTGCACCGGCGGCAGGGACGCGGGCACCTCAAGCACCTTGCGCCACGCGTCGGCGTGCCGGACGACGTTGGCGTCGCCGGCATGCTCGGTCAAAAGGTGTGACCAACGGGCGAACGAGGTGCCGCCCCGCGGCAACTGCACCGGCTGCCCACTATGGTGCTGTGCCCAGGCGATATTCAAGTCTTCCAGCAAGATTCGCCAGGACACCCCGTCGACGGCCAGGTGATGGATCATCAGGACCAGCTGGCCGCTGGCGGGCACCCACAAGGCTCGCAGCACCGAGCCGGCGGCCGGGTCCAGCTGCGTCAACGCCGCTACCAACGCGTCGTCGGACAATTCCTCGACAACGGACATGCAGTCGCGCGCGTCGACCGCGCCCTTGTCGGGCACACGCAACGACCACTCACCGTCGGCGTCGGTCTCGGCGAGCATTCTCAGCGTGGGGTGCCGGTCGAGCAGCTCTTGCACGATGACCACGGCGTCGGCCTCGCCCACCCCGTCCGGCGCGCGCAGCACGACCGTCTGGTTGAACTGGTCGATGGGGCCCTGGACGTCGCGCAGCCAGCGCATGATCGGTGTCGCCGAAACCGGACCGATGCCCTCGTCGATGACCGCGTGCTCGGGATCGGCGAACACCGCGACCTGGGCGACCCCGGCCACGGTCTGCTCGACGAAGATGTCGCGGGGCCGGCACCGCACACCGGCCGCCCGAGCGCGGGCCACCACCTGCATCGACAGGATGCTGTCACCGCCCAGATCGAGGAACGAGTCGTCGACACCGACCCGGTCCACGCCCAGCACCTGGGCGAAAATGTCGGCGAGGATCTCCTCGACGGGGTTGCTCGGCGCTCGGTAACCGGCCCCGGCACTGCGATATTCGGGTGCCGGGAGGGCGCGCTTGTCGAGCTTGCCGTTGACCGTCAGCGGGAATGCGTCCACCACCACCACCGCGGCGGGCACCATGTAGGCCGGCAACCGCTTGGCCAGTGCCGAACGCATCTGGGCCGGATCGGCCGTCCCGGTGACGTAACCGACCAGTCGTTTGTCTCCCGGCCGGTCCTCGCGGGCGATCACCACGGCCTGGGTCACCCCGTCCAGCGCGGCGAGGGCGGCCTGCACCTCACCCAATTCGATGCGGTAGCCACGGATCTTGACCTGCTCGTCGGCACGGCCGAGATATTGCAGCTGGCCGTCGTCACCCCACCTGACCAGATCGCCGGTGCGGTACATGACTTTTCCGGGTGCATCCGCTCCGCCGAACGGGCAGGCCACGAAACGCGAGGCGGTGAGACCCGGCCGGCGCGCATATCCGACCGCCACCCCGGCACCGGCCACATACAGCTCACCGACGACACCTTCGGCCGTCGGCCGGAGCCACTGGTCGAGCACGAACAACGCCGCGCCGGGGACCGGGGAGCCGATCGGCACGACGGCGCCGGCCGCCTCCGACCTCGACAACGGCGCACTCATCGCCGCATAGACGGTGGCTTCTGTCGGGCCGTAGGCGTTGATCATCACCCGGCCCGGGGCCCACCGGTCCACCAGCTCGGTCGGGCAGGCCTCGCCCGCCACCACCAGGGTGGTCGATTCCAGCCGCTCCGGTGAGAGCATGCCCGCCGCCGAGGGGGTAAGGCACAGCACGCCCACCTTTTCGGTGAGCAGCAGACTGTGCAGGTCATCGGGCGAACTGGCGGCGGCTTCCGGCACGATCACCAGTCGTCCGCCGTGCAGCAGTGCGCCCCAGATCTCCCACACCGAGACGTCGAAAACCAGCGAATGCCATTGCGACCAAGCCTGACCCGGCTCAGCGGGCAGATCGGCATGCAGGTGTTCCACCAGCGAAGTCACGTTGCGGTGAGTCACCGCAACCGCTTTCGGTACGCCGGTGGTGCCCGACGTGTAGGTCATGTAGGCCAGGTCATCCGGTTGCGGGCCCGGCAGCGCACTGCCCGGCTGACTCTCGACGGCGGGATCGTCGACACCGATCACCGGCACGTCGCCACGGTCCAGCCGGTCACGCAGCTCCGCGGTGCTGACGGCAACGACGGGCTCCGCATCGGTGAGCATGAACGCGATCCGGTCGTCGGGATGCGCGGGGTCGATCGGCAGGTAGGCGGCCCCGGTCTTGAGCACCGCCAGGATCGACACGATCGCCTCGGCCGAGCGGGAAATCAGCAGTGCGACGGTTTCCCCCGGCCCGGCACCATGACCGGCCAGCAGGTGAGCCAGCCGATTCGACTGCTCATCGAGCTCGCGATAGCTCCACGATCGGTCGCCGCAGACCAGCGCCACCGACTCCGGGGCACGATCCACCTGCGCGCTGAACAGCACGGGGATCGTGACCGGGTCGGATGCCGGTCGGCTCAGCACCGACCGGTTACCCCAGTCATCGAGCCGGTCGTGCTCATCGTCGTCGAGAAGGTCGAAGGACAACAGCGTCCGGCTGGCATCGATGCTCATGAGTGCTCCCTCCGGTCGGCGGTCATGGCGTCTAGTACCCGCCGGAACCGCTCGACCAATCGCCCGATTCGGGCTGAATCGAAGACATCAGAATCAAATTCGACGCGTAGGCCTAGTTCATGGCCCGGAACCGCCTGCACCGAAAGCGGGTAATGGTTGTACTCGCGATTGGTGAATCCGGTGATCGTCAGCCCGTCCACACCCGAGAGCGCGGCGGTGTCGATCGGATAGTTCTCGTAGACGAACACGGTGTCGAACAACTGGTCGTGGCCGGTCACGCGATGGATCTCGTTCAGCGCCAGGTGTTGATGGTCCAATGTGTCGTTGTAGGCACCCTGCAGCTCGGCCAGCAGGCTCGCCACGGTGGTGGCCGGGGTGATGCTGGCCCGCACCGGCACCGTGTTGATCAGCAACCCGACCATCGATTCGGCGCCGGCCACATCGGCCGGCCGGCCGGAGACCGCGGTGCCGAACGCGACGTCACGCTGGCCGGTCAGCCACATGAGCAGCTGCGCCCACGCCGCTTGCAGCACTGTGCTGACGGTTGTGTGGCACGTGCGGGCCAGATCGCCGAGGGCCTGCGTGGTCTCGGCCGACAGCTGGAACGATTCGACACCGCGCGGGCCGAGGGCCGCCTGCCCCGGGTTGCCGACCAGCGTGGGGTTTTCGAACCCGTCAAAAACCTTGCGCCACGCGGTCTGTGCGGCACTGATGTCCTGCTCGGCCAGCCACGTGACGAATCGCCGGTACGGAACCGGGGCCGGCAGCCGCGCGCCGAGGTAGCCGGCGAAGATCTCCTGCAGCAGGATCGGCTTCGACCACCCGTCGAGCACGATGTGGTGGTTGGTGAGCACGAATCGGTGCTGATCCTCAGCAGTGCGGATCAGTGCGGCCCGGAACGGGGGCTCATCGCCCAGGCCGCTGACCCGGCCCCGCTCGGCGGTGCAGATCCGCTGAACCCGCTGTTCCACATCGCCATCCGCATCGCCGGTGAGATCCAGGTACTGCCAGGCGAGCTCCGGATCGGCCGGCAGGATCTGCACCGGCACACCGAAGTCCTCGTAGAAGCGCGCCACCACGTTCGGCCGCCGGGTGATCACGCCCTGAACGGCATCGCGCAGCCGATCCGGATCCAGCGCACCGGCGACGGTGATGTCGAGCTGCACCGCATAAAGGTCGTCGCCGCCCTGCCCTGCTTCGGTGTGGAACAGCAGGCCCTGCTGCAGCGGTGTCAGCGGCAACACATCGGCGATCGCGTATTCGGCTTGCAGCTCATCGATCTGGGGCTGGGTCAGCTGCGCGGGGGCGATGTCCGACGGGGTCAGCCCGCCTCCCCCGTCCCGCACGTGAGCACAGATTCCGGCCAGCGCGTCGAACCAGAGCCGGCTGAACCGGGCGACCTGCTCCTCGTCGAGGACTGAGGGGGCCCAGGTCCACGTGGCGTGCAGGCTCGGGCCGGCACCCGTGCCGGAGTCCAGCACGCCGGCGTTGAGCTCCATGGCGTGTCCCAGCGGGGTATCCACCGCCGTGGCCGACGCGGTGATCGACACCGCCTGTTGATCGATTCGCCACAGTTCGTCGGACAGCTCCCCGGCCCCGGCGCCGAGCCGACCGAGGTAGTTGAAGCTGAAGGCCGGATCCGGCCCGTCCAGGGCCACATCGGAATTCAGGTACCGCAGCAGTCCGTAGGTCAGTCCGTCGGGTAGACCCCGGAGCTGTTCCTTGGCGGCCTTGATGACACCGCCCAGTGCCACCGCACCCGAAGTCACCTGTTCCCAGGGCAGTTCGCCCGGGCTGAGCGCTACCGGGTACTTGCTGGTGAACCAGCCGACGGTGCGCGACAGGTCGATGTCGGCGGTGAGCTCCTCGGCGCGGCCGTGGCCCTCGACATCGATGGTGATCGGCGTGCGTTCGGCGCCCAGGAATTCCGCGGCGGCCAGGCCGAAGGCGATCAACAGAATGTCCTGCACTCCGGCGTGAAACGCCGCGGGCACGTCACCGAGCAACTGTCGGGTGGTGTCGGCGTCGAGCTCCACGGACAGCTGCCCGGCGCCGGCATAGGTGTCGACCGCCGGTTGCACCGGGGGCAAAGCCGCCGGGATCGCCGCTACCTCACGCCAGGCCCCGGCCAGCCCCACCACGGCCGGGCTGTGGGCGTGCTCGTCGAGCACCGCGGACCAACGGGCGAACGACGTCCTCGGCGCCGGCAATTCCACTTCCTGGCCGGCGCGATGCTGAGCCCAGGCGATATTCAAGTCTTCCAACAGGATTCGCCAGGACACCGCGTCGACGGCCAGGTGATGGATCATCAGCGCCAGGGTTGCGGTGCCGGGCACCCACAGCGCCGTCAGCACCGTGCCTGCCCCGGGGTTCAGCCGTGACCGCGCCGTGCGCAGGACCTCGTCGGACAGTTCGTCGACCACCTGCACACACGCGGCGGCATCCACCGCGCCGCGCTCGGGTACGGCCAGGGACCAGCCGCCGGCCGCGTTGGTCTCAGCGCGCAACCGCAACATGGCGTGCCGGTCCAGCAGGGTCTGCAACAGCACCGCCACGTCGGATTCGGTCGCCCCGTCAGGTGCCCGCAGCACCACGGTCTGGTTGTATTCGTCGACCGGACCGTCGATTTCACGGAGCCAGCGCATGATCGGTGTGGCCACCACCGGGCCGATGCCCTCGTCGAGGACGGTGTCCTGACCGTCGGCCGACACCACCACCCGGGCCAGCCGCGCCACCGTCTGTTCGACCAGCACATCGCGCGGCCGGCAGACCAGGCCCGCGGCCCGTGCCCGGGCCACCACCTGCATCGACGAGATGCTGTCCCCGCCGAGGTCGAAGAACGAATCGTCGACACCGACCCGCTCGACGCCGAGCACCTGCGCGTAGATCCCGGTCAGGATCTGCTCGACCGCGTCGTGCGGTGCCCGGTACGCCTCGGCGTCCTGATATTCCGGTGACGGCAGAGCGCGGGTGTCGAGTTTGCCGTTGACGGTGAGCGGCAACGCATCCAGCGCCACCACCGCGGTCGGAACCATGTACGCCGGCAGACGTTCGGCCAGCGCGCTGCGCGCCGCCGCCGGATCCGCGGAGCCCGTGATGTAGCCGACCAGACGCTTGTCGCCGGGACGGTCCTCGCGAGCGATCACCGCCGCCTGCGTTACTCCGTCCAGTGCCGCCAGCGCGGCCTGAACCTCACCGAGTTCGATCCGGTAGCCGCGGATCTTCACCTGCTTGTCGGCGCGCCCGACGTAGCGCAGCTGCCCGTCCGCACCCCACCGCACCAGGTCGCCGGTGCGGTACATCCGCTGTCCGGGTGCTCCGAAGGGGCAGGCCACGAACCGCGTCGACGACAGGTCCGGCCGGCCCACGTAGCCCGCCGCCAAACCGGCACCGGCCACATACAACTCGCCGACGACGCCCACCGGGACCTGGCGCATCCACTCGTCGAGCACGAAGAAGGCCAGGTGTTGCAGCGGTACGCCGATGGGGCTCGAGTTGTCATCGACGTCTGCGGCGCCGATCTGTCGGTACGAGGCATGCACCGTCGTTTCGGTGATGCCGTACATGTTGACCAGCCGCGGAGCCTCTGGGTGGCTCCGCATCCACGGTGAAAGCCGTTGTGGCTCAAGCGCTTCTCCGCCGAACACCACGGTCTGCAGCTCGAGCCGGCGACCCAGGTCGGGCGCCAGCGCATCGGCGGTCTGCAGCGCGTAGAACGCCGACGGCGTTTGGCTCAGTACGTTGACCCGCTCACTGACCAACAGGGCAAGCAAGTCTTCGGGCGAGCGAACCACGGCATCCGGGACCACCAGCAGGCGGCCACCGGACAGCAGCGGACCCCAGATCTCCCACACCGAGTAGTCGAAGGCCAGGGAGTGGCACTGACTCCACACCCGCCCGGCCGCCAGTTCGCCGCCGAGCGCCTCGAGCAGCGCGGTGACGTTGCGGTGGGTGACCGCCACGCCCTTCGGCGCACCGGTGGTTCCCGACGTGTAGATGATGTAGGCGATGTCGTCGGGTGCCGCCGCGACCACCGGATCAGCCAGTGCCGCAGGCAGTTCGGTTCCGGAGGCGGGGTCGTCGATCTCGAGCACCGGCACGCCGGACGACTCCAACCGGGTACGCAGCTGCGCAGTGGTCAGCGCCACCACCGGTGCGGCATCGGCCAGGACGAACTCGATACGGGCATCGGGATGCGCCGGGTCGATCGGCACGTAGGCCGCGCCGGTCTTCACCACCGCGAGGATGGCGACGACGGCATCGGCATCGCGGGGCAGCAGCATGGCGACCCGCTGTCCGGGCCGGGCGCCCTTGGCGGACAGCCACTGCGCCAACCGGTTCGACGCCTCGTCGAGCTCGCCGTAGGTCATCGAGCGGTCGTCGTAGCTGAGTGCCACCGCGCCCGGGTCCCGGGCCACCTGATCGGCGAACAGCTGCGGTATGGACGTCGGCGCGCTCTCAGGCCGGGTCAGGACGGTGCGGTTGCCCCAGGCGTCCAGCCGGGCGTGCTCGTCGGCGTCGAGCAGATCGATCGACGCCGGCCTGCGGGCCGGATCGGCGACCATGATCTCCAGCACGTAGCGCATCCGGTCGACCAGAGCCGCGATGTCGTCCGCGTCGAACACCCCACTGTCGAATTCGATCCGCAATCCGAGCTCGTCGCCGGGCATCGCCACCACCGACAGCGGGTAGTGGTTGTACTCGCGGCTGGTGAAATCGGTGATCCCCAGTTCCCGCGCACCCAGGAGAGCCTCGGCGTCGATCGGATAGTTCTCGTAGACGAACAGCGTGTCGAACAGCCGGTCGTGACCCGCCACCCGATGGATCTCGGCGAGTGCCAGATGCTCGTGCTCCACGGTGTCGTTGTGCACCCGCTGCAGCTGATCGAGCAGATCGGCCACCGTGCTGGTAGCGGTGATGCTGGCCCGGACCGGCACGGTGTTGATCAGCAGGCCCACCATGGCCTCCGCGCCGGGCAGATCCACCGGCCGCCCCGAGACCGCGGTACCGAACACCACATCGCGCTGGCCGGTCAGTGCCATGAGCACCTGCGCCCAAGCCGCCTGCAGCACGGTGTTCACCGTGGTGCGCTGCGAGCGGGCCAGCTCGGTGACCGCGAGGCTGGACTCGGCGGGCAGCCGGTAGGACTCGGTCGCCCGGGGCCCGGCCGGCGTCGGCGGCCCGACCAGGGTGGGCGCCTCGAACCCGGCCAGGGCATCGCGCCACACCACCTTCGCGGCAGCGTCATCCTGGTCTGCCAACCAGCTGACGAAGTTTCGGTACGAGGCGGGTGCGGGCAGCCGGTTACCGAAGTACCCGGCGAAGACCTCCTGCAGCAGGATCGGCAGCGACCAGCCGTCGATGACGATGTGGTGGATCGTGAGCACCAGCTTGTGCTGCCCGTGGCCGGTGCGGATCAGTGCCGCGCGGAAGGTCGGCTGCTCGGCCAGATCACACGCGGCACCGCGTTCGGCAGCGCACAGCTGCTCGAGCCGGACCGCCACATCGGCCGGGGCGCCGGCCAGGTCGACGTACTGCCACGCGATCACCGGGTCGGCCGCCAGTACCTGTACCGGCTCACCGAACTCCTCGTGGAATCGGGCCGCCAGGTTGGGATGACGGACGATGACCGCGTTCACCGCGTCGCGCAACCGCTGCGGGTCGAGCTCTCCGGTGACGGTGACGGCCAGTTGCACGGCGTAGATGTCGTCGCCGACGCTCCCGGTGTCGTCGGCCAGCGTGGACTGGAAGAGCAGACCCTTCTGCAACGGGGTCAGCGGAAGGACATCTGCGACCCGGTACCGATCGGTCAGCTCGTCGATCTGCTTCTGGGTCAGCCGCACCGGGGCGATGTCCGACGGGGTCAGCCCACCGCCGCCGGACTGCACGTGAGCGCAGATGCCGGCCAGGGCCTCGAACCACAGCCGGCTGAGCCGGTCGACCTGCTCCCGGCTGAGCACCGAGGGCGCCCACATCCAATTGGCCTGCAGCTGTGGGCCCGTCGCGCTGTCCAGGGTGCCGGCATTGAGCTCGACGCTGTGGGCCAGCGCCATCGGTATCGCCGACGCCACGTCGGTCATCGACAAGTTGTCCTGGCTGATCCGCCACAGGTCCTCGGACAGCTCCACCGCCCCCGCGCCGAGCCGTCCCAGGTAGTTGAATCCGACAGTCGGGTCGGAACCACCCAGGTCCACATCCGGATTGAGGTAACGCAAGAGCCCGTAGGTGAGCCCGTCGGGCAGCGCCCGCAGTTGTTCCTTGGCGCCCTTGATCACCGGCCCGAGTGCCGCGCCGCCGCCGACCACATGGGCCCAGGACACCTGGCCCACGGTCAGCGCCACGGGGTACTTGGCGGTGAACCAGCCGACGGTGCGGGACAGATCGACATCGGGGGCCAGATCTTCGGCCCGCCCGTGACCTTCGACGTCGATACCGATCGGCACACTGCCGGTGCCGGCTCCGGAGAACTCCGCCCAGGCCAGCCCGAAGGCGATCAGCAGGATGTCCTGCACGCCGGCGTGGAATGCCGCCGGAACCTCCCCCAACAGCATCCGCGTGGTCGCTTCGTCCAAGGCCACCGTCAGCCGGCCGGCGTCGGCATAGGTATCCAGCTCCGGCTGTACCGGCGGCAGCGCTGCCGGGGTCGCCGCGACGGCCCGCCACGTGTCGGCGTGCCGGACGACATCGTTGTCGCGCGCCCGCTCTGCCAGCAGCTCGGACCAGCGGGCGAACGATGTACCACCGGACGGCAGCGCCACCGGTTGTCCACTGTTGTGCTGTGCCCAGGCGATGTTCAGGTCTTCCAACAGGATTCGCCAGGACACGCCGTCAACCGCCAGATGGTGGACGATCAGGGCCAGTTGATTGGTGGCTTCGGCCCACACCGCGCGCACCATCACGCCGTCGGCGGGGGCGAGCCGTGACCGGGCGGCTGTCACCGCCTCCTCCGACAGCTCCCCGACCACAGACAGGCAGTCGCCGGCGGTGACCGTGCCCTGCTCGGGCACGGTCAGCGACCAGTCCTCACTCCCCGTCATATCCCTGGTCTCGGCGCGCAGCCGCAAGGCGGCGTGCCGATCCAGCAGCGCCTGCAGCACGGTCTCGGCGTCGACCCGGGTGACCGCGGCGGGCGCCTGGATCACCAGGGTCTGGTTGAACTGGTCGGTGCGGCCCGGCACGTCCTGAAGCCACTGCATGATCGGCGTCGGGTTCACCGCACCGGTGCCCTCGTCGACGACAGCCTGGCCTCCGGCCAGCTTGGCCACGCCACCCAACCGGGCGATGGTCTGCTCCACGAAGATGTCCCTCGGCCGGCACCACACGCCGGCGGCCCGGGCCCGCGCCACGACCTGCATCGACAGGATGCTGTCGCCACCGAGGTCGAAGAACGAATCGTCCACCCCGACTCGGTCCAGGCCCAGAACCTGGGCGTAGATCCCGGCCAGGATCTCCTCGACCGCATTGCCCGGGGCCCGGTATTCGGCTCTCCCGCTTTGGTATTCGGGAGCGGGCAGCGCACGGGTGTCGAGTTTGTTGTTGGCGGTCAGCGGCATCGCGTCGAGCACGACCACCGCTGCGGGGACCATGTAGGGCGGAAGTTGATCCGCCAGCTGGGCCCGGGCTTCCACCGGATCGACGGCTCCGGTGACATAGCCGACGAGCCGTTTGTCGCCGACGCGGTCCTCGCGGGCGATCACCGCGGCGTGTTCAACCCCCGCCACGCGGGCCAGCGCGGAACGCACCTCGCCCAGCTCGATGCGGTAGCCGCGGATCTTGACCTGCTCATCGGCCCGGCCCAGATACTGCAGCTGCCCGTCTTCGCCCCACCGCACCAGGTCGCCGGTGCGGTACATCCGCTGTCCGGCCACGCCGCCGAAGGGGCACGCCACGAACCGCGAGGCCGTCAGGTCAGGCCGGCCGATGTATCCGCATGCCACGCCGTCGCCGGCCACATACAGTTCGCCGACCACACCGGCCGGCACCGGCTGCATCCAGGTATCCAGCACGAACAGGGCGGCGCCGGGCACGGGTGAGCCGATCGGCACCACGGGCCCGGTGGCTCCGGCCTGCAGCGGCGCGCTCATCGCCGCGCAGATCGTGGTCTCGGTCGGGCCGTAGGCGTCGAACATCACCCGGCCGGCGGCCGCCCAGCGGTCCACCAGCTCGGTGGGGCAGGCCTCGCCTGCCACCACCAGCACCGCGGATTCGAGATCGTCCGGAGACAGCATCGCCACCGCGGACGGAGTCTGGGTGAAGACGGTCACCCCTTCGGCGACCAGCAGGCGGTGGAACTCCTCTGGGGAGCCGGCGACCGATTCGGGCACCACCACCAGGCGGCCGCCCCGCAACAGGGCATGGCCGATCTCCCACACGGAGGCGTCGAAGCCCAGGGAGTGGCACAGCGGCCAGACTCCTCGCCGCGGCAGGCCGGCGTCCAGCGACGCCATCAGCCCGGTCAGATTCTGATGGGTGACCGCCACGCCCTTCGGCGTACCGGTGGTTCCCGACGTGTAGATGACGTATGCGATATCGGCCGGGACGGCCAGCGACAACGGGGTGCTCGGCGCAGCCTCGAGCGACGGCTCGTCGACGTCGATCACGGCGCCCGGGTAACCCTCGAGCCGCGACCGGAGTTTCGCCGTGGTGACGGCAGCGATCGGTGCCGCATCGGCCAGGATGAACTCCATCCGCGATGCGGGTACGGCCGGATCGATCGGCAGATAGGCGGCACCGGTTTTGAGTATCGCCAGCATTCCGACGACCGCCCGGGCCGAACGGTTCGAGAACAGGGCGACCCGCTCACCCGGCCGGGCTCCTTGGGCGACCAGCAGATGCGCCAACCGATTCGACGCTTCGTCGAGCTCGCGATAGGTCAGCGAGCGGCCTTCGAAAGTCAGTGCCGCGGCGTCGGGAACGGCGGCCACCTGTTGGGCGAACAGCTCCGGTATCGATACCGGAGCGGCCGTGGGTTGAGCGAGCACAGCCTGATTGCCCATCTCGGCCAGTTCGGCCCGCTCCGCACCGGCCAGCAGGTCCAGCGCGGACAGCGGCCGCTGCGGATCGGCGGCCATTTCCACCAGGACCCGTTGGATGCGGTCGGCCAGATCGGAGACTTCGAAGTCGGCGAACGGGCGCCCGGTGCCGGCCGTACTCAGGAAGAGCTGGTCACTGGCCCCGATGAAGAACAAGCCGAAATGCCCCATCGGCCCGTGGTTGGTGTAGGACACCGTGACCGGGGCGCCGGCCAGATCCAGCGTGAGACGGGACGGGATGAAGTTGATCGCCACCCGGTTGGACGCCTGGCGGGATCCGTTTGCACCGTTGAGGGTGTGCACGGGAAAACGCTGATGCTGCAGGAGCTCGCGGATGCGCGAATCGACGTGCTGGCAGAATTCTGCGACCGTCCATTCCGGTGGGGCCTTCAGCACCAACGGCGCCACCCCGGCGAGCATCGCGGGCAGGGTCTTCGATTCCGGGGTCACACGCCTGCTGACCGGGAAGTCGAGAGCCACCTCTGAGGCGTTGGCGGTCCACGCCCGCACCAGCAGCGCGCATGCCGCCGTGGTGACCGAGTACCGGCGGACGCGCAGGCTCTTGGACAGTTCCTTGATGTGCCCGACGGCGGCCCGGTCGACCTCGACCGAGGCAGAGGGCGCATAGGCGTCGCGCCCGCGCTCCGCCCGCGGCAGACCCTGGTCGACACCGCCTTCGGACGGAAGGTGGTCCCGCCAGTAGGCGAGATCGTCCTGAAAGCTCTGGGACGCTTGATATTCGGTTTCGCAGTCCACCAGATCCCGCAAGGACCCGAAGTAGGCCGGCGGCACTGGCTCTCCAGAGACCAGCGCCGTATAGATGGTGGCGATCCGTCGGCTGACCAGGGCCATGCCGAGGCCGTCGACCGAGATGTGATGTCCCAGCCCGAACAGGAAGTACTCCTGCGGCTGGGTCCTGAACAGGGCGAACTTCACCAGCTGACCATGCAGCGGCAGCGGCGTGTGTTGAATCGCCGACGCGAGTTCCCGGACCTTCTGTACCGGGTCGTCGCAGTCTCGGACGTCGTGGAACACCAATTCCAGGTCGGAATAGTCGAGCGCCTTCTGGAAGACGCGCCCGTCCACCTCGAAGATCGCCGCTCGGGCCGGCTCCGCCTCTTGCAGCGCCTGCCGGATCGCCTGCTCGAGGAGGTCGCGCTGCACCGCACCGTCAATTCGCCCGAGAAGGCCGAGTTGCCACTCGGTGCCGGCAAGACCGCTTTCCTGTGAAAGCCAGATATCCAACTGCCCACGAGAAAGCGGCAGTGCTCCGCCCTCAGGTTCCATTATGTATTCAACTTCCCAATGACGATTTAGCGCTGAATAGACCCGTCCTGCGCCAACCGCTCACGCAGGCTCTTCGGTCTGATATCCGGCCAATTCTGCTCAACGAACTCCAAGCAGTCAGAACGGTTCGCTTCGCCATAGACCTTCCGCCACCCTGCGGGCACCTCGGCAAAGCTCGGCCACAAGCTGTGCTGCTCCTCGTCATTGATCAGGACGTAGAAGCTGCCGTTGTCGTCGTCGAACGGGTTAATGCTCACGTTTCTCCAGGTTGGTCGGTGACTTCGCAAAGATAGCGCAAACATACGGGAGGCTGCATCGCGCGGTTCCCGGTTTTCCGGAAGTCCGGCCGGCAGTCGCGAACAGCGAACTCTCAGTAGAGAGCCTAATAAGTTAACTGCATTTTCAATATCATGTGCTTTTGTGAGGTCATCATCTTTTGACGAAACCGTCACGCTATTGCGTATTCAGCGAGATTGTGAATGTTGTGTGGTCTCAGCGGCCGCTGACCGGGCGCCCAAACTCGAATTGTTCCGAAAAGCGCAATCGCAGCAAAGAATGGACAGCCGGAACACACACCGGGAAAAGCTGTCCGGTATTGAATGCAAAACGCCGATAGGTCGGCCAAGCGATTAACTGAAACTGCACAAATGCGAAGATCCCCCAGCCTGCGGGCTGGGGGATCAGGCACAGCGGTCATTGCCATTCATGACGTAGCGGGACATTCCACGCGGGCGCGCGCCGCTCAACGACGCGGTCCGCCCCCCGACGTGGCGTCAGGCAGCACTGCTACAGCAATGTGCAGAAGCTACTGATCGTCCGGTTCCGTGCGATCCTGCGGCGACTGGAGGGCCGACGTCCCGGTCGGCATGAGCATGACGAACACCGGCACCTTGAGTTTCACTCCACCGCCGACCGGCATACGAATCGCCAGGGAGACCACCTCTAGCTCGAGGCGCTTTCCTCGCTGCGTCTCCATCTCGAGGTGACCGGGCAAGCGCTTCGGCGTCGCCAGCCAATCCAGGCCGCGTTCGATCGACTCGAGCAGATTCATGCCCTCACCATACCTGCGAGCAAAGTACGAACGCGGAGAACGACGAAGCCGAAGCGCGACATCGGGCCACTAATTCCTCCGCTACGCACCATGATTCGACGCAGCGCCGGTGTTGGAGAAGCTGAACATCCGGTACTCCGAGGTCCCTCCTGGCCGCAGGCTTTCGCAGGCCTTGCGGGCCGGGGAGAAGCGCCGCGTGAGACCACGTAGCGGCCGTGGCGCGACCCGGTCGATCACGTACTGCCACTGCTGCATGCTCTTCTCCATGCCTCGCACCACGTCGGCGCTGATCGTCCGCTGCGACACCAGTCGCAACGGCGAGTCCGCGAGAGCCTGCTCCCAGGCCGGAATATCGCCCCGCAGACGGGCATCCGTGTAGAGGAAGTATCCCTCCGGACGCAGGACCCGGCTCACCTCGGTCAGAAACCTCGAGAACTGTGGGTACAGGTGGGACGATTCCACGTTGATCACCGCGTCGAAGGTGTTGTCGGCAAAGGGTAAATCCTCCGCATTGCCCTGGACGAACTCCAGATCCTTTAACTTGTGCCGCTTTTGGCAAAACGCGATGGCTGACGGGTTCAGGTCCAGACCGGTGTAGGACGCCGGATGCAGTGTCCGCGTGAGATACGACGCCCCGCCGCCGTGGCCACAACCGACCTCCAGCACTCGTTTTCCCTGGATATCCACTTGTGTTGCGGTGGCGTGATATAGCTGGATGAAGTAGCGATTGCGTTCGTCGGCCTCCGACAGCGGTATCCCCATGGCCGGGTCCTCTTCGTACCCATAGTTGAGGAAGACCACGTCCTCGGCCTCGAGCTTGCGCGTGGCGTACGGATAGATGAACTTTTGCACGTACTGCGCCAGCTTCTCGTTCTGGTTCTTGACTATCCGGTCACGGGATTCGCGCACGCGTTCTTTGAGGTCCATAAGCTAACTATCGCAAACCCAGGGGGCGGTAAGGTCAACTACGCGAGATATCGAGTGAAAGGCTAGGGCCGCATGAGATTTGCGCTGGCATGCTACGGAACTCGCGGTGATGTCGAGCCCTCGGTCAGCGTCGGGCGCGAACTTCAGCGCAGGGGCCACGACGTCTCGCTGGCCGTGCCTCCCGATCTGGTCGACTTCGCCGAAGCGGCCGGTCTCGAAACCGTTTCCTATGGTCCCAAATTGGCGGACTTTCTGCAGGAGGACTTCCTGCGCGACTTCTGGATGCGGTTGCCGCGCAATCCCGTCGGGACCCTGCGCGAGCTCTGGGCACCCATCGCCGAGCACTGGCAGCAGACCAGTGCGACACTGATCGAACTGGCGCGGGGTGCCGACCTGTTGTCGACCGGGCTCAACTACGAGCAGCCGGCGGCCAATGTCGCTGAGTTCTACGATATTCCGTTGGTCGCCCTGCACCACTTCCCGATGCGACCCAACGGTCGGTTGATTCCCGCGCTGCCCTCTGCCCTGGTCCGTTCCGGCGGCGTGGTGTCCGAGTGGCTGATGTGGCGAGCCACCAAGCAGGCCGAAGACGTGCAGCGCGCAGGCCTCGGCCTGCCCGCGGCCTCGGCGCCCTCGCCCCGGCGGATGGCCGACCGCGGCGCTCTAGAGATCCAGGCCTACGACGCGGTCAGCGTTCCCGGCCTTCAAGCCGAGTGGGCGAAGTGGAACGGCCGCAGGCCATTCGTCGGGGCACTGACACTGGGGCTCACCACAGAGGTCGACGACGAAGTCACGTCGTGGATCGCGGCCGGCACCCCGCCGATCTGCTTTGCCACGGGCAGCATCCCGGTCGAATCGCCCGCGGCGACCATCGACATGGTCGGTGCCGCCTGCGCACAGCTGGGCGAGCGCGCGTTGATCTGCGCGGGCGGAACCGATTTCGGCGATGTCCCCATTCCCGATCACGTGAAGGTGGTCGGGCCGGTGAGCTACGCCGAGGTATTCACCGCCTGCCGGGCTGTCGTGCACCACGGCGGCTCGGGCACCACGGCGGCCAGCCTGCGAGCGGGCACACCCACCCTGATCCTCTGGAGCTCGGCCGACCAGCCGTACTGGGGAAACCAGATCAAACGCCTGAAAGTCGGTACCTCCCGGCGGATCTCAGCGGCCAGCGCCGAAACACTGGTGGCCGACCTGCACCGCATCCTGAGCCCGGACTACGCCGCCCGAGCTCGATCAGTCGCCAAGCAGATGACCAGCTCGGTCGACAGCGTCCGCCAGGCCGCCGACCTCTACGAGCGGGCCATCCGTCCGATCAGGCGCTGACCCGCCCGATCTCAGCCGGGCCGGCTAGATTCCGCGTGTTCAGCAGCCACCGAGGGCGGGCTGAACTGCTCGGGTGGCTTGACGAGTAGGCCCTGGCCGGTGGGCAGGGCACAGATCTGCACACCCAACTCGTGCGCCACCTCGTCCATCGCGATGCGCTGGTCGTCTCGACCACGATTGGCGTAGTCGTCAAGCAGCACGATCGCACCAGGCGACAACCGCGGCCAGAAGTAGCGCAATGTTGCGACTTCTGGTGGGGCACAGTTCATATCGATGTGGAGGAAGGCGATGGACTTGGATTCGACCTGCTCGAGCGTCTCGGGCACCGCGCCGACGACGATACGTTGGTTGGCCCACTGGGCGAAGTTGGCCCGGACGCTGTCCACCGAACTTCCATAGATGCCGAAGTCCAGCGCCGCCTGGTTCTTGACCAACGCCCCGGCTTCGCGCTCGCCCGCGCTGACGAAGCGGGGATCCATTCCGGCGAAGGTGTCGAGCAGATAGAACATCTTGTTCAGCTGGTCCCAGTCGAGGTACTCCATCACCGCACTGCTCAAAAAGCCGTGGCTGACGCCGCACTCGACGAAATCACCCTCGATCCGGCTCGCGGTCGCGGCCGCCCACAGCCCCACGTGAACCCGCCAGTGCCAATGATGGATGTCTTTTCCACCCAGAGCGAGCACTCCGCGCTGGTAGGCCCGCTGGAAGGCCGGATCGTCCATGAACGCATGGCTGTTGAAGCAGATCAGCGCGTCGTCCGAGTACACGTCAGGCAATACCTTGCGCGGTATCCAGTACGCGGTGCGCAGCGCCGCCCATGCGATCCGGAACTTGAGTGGCCACTTGTGGGCCGCGGGTGCCGGGGCCGCATTCCGCCCAGCGATACCCTCGGCCGCCCTGTTGGGAAGTCGGGCCGGCTCATCGGCTCGGCCGGTCCGCGCGGGCGGCTTGATCAGCAATCCCTGACCGGTGGGCAGGGAACAGACCGAAACGCCCAGTTCTGCGGCCACCTCGTCCATCGCGATCCGTTGCTCGTCGCGCCCCCGGTTGGCGTAATCGTCGAGCAAGACGAAGGCGCCGGGAGACAGCCGCGGCCAGAAGTGCCGGAGCGCTGATACTTCCGGCGGGGCGCAGTTCATGTCGAGATGCAGGAAGGCCACCGCATCCGAGTCGACGTGCTCAAGGGTTTCGGGCACGGAACCGACGACGATGCGCTGGTTGCGCCACTGAGCGAAGTTGGCGCGGACGCTGTCCACCGAGCTGCCGTACATCCCGTTCCGAACAAGCTCTTGGCTCTTCTCCAAGGCGCCGGACTCTCGCTCCGCAGCGGTGACGAAGCGCGGATCGAGCCCGGCGAAGGTATCGAGCAGATAGAACGTCTTGCCGAGCTGATCCCAGTCGAGGTACTCCATCACCGCACTGCTGAGAAATCCATAGCTGACGCCGCACTCGACGAAGTCGCCCTCGATCTGACTGGCGTTACGGGCAGCCCACAACCCCACATGCACCCGCCAGTGCCACTGGTACCAGTCCATGTCGCCGAGAGCACGCGCACCCCGTTGGTAAGCCCGCTGAAAGTCCGGATCATCCATGAACGCATAGCTGTTGAAGCAGATCAATGCGTCGTTGCTGTAGACGTCGGGCAACAGTTTGCGGGCCAGCCAGTACTCGGCGCGGACCGCCTTCAGCCAGAGCTGGGTGCTGAGTTTCAGCCCGTCAGGCATCGGCGCCGCCAAGGACGTCGTCGGCCCGGGACATCCGTGTTCGGACCCCGCTGCGTTCAGTTACTTCGAACATGTTGACTCTCTGAATGTTCAGGGAACTGCCGCGCGGACAGTTCACATGGCTACGTTCCGGCCTCGGCCGAAGATGTCGGTCGGTGGTCATCGGGCTCAGGCCGAACACCTCTGGCGGGCATAGCTTTCGATCAGGTCCGCGGTGCGGGTCACGCTTTCGGCGGCCGGCACCATCCGGGCGGCCACGTCGCGCGCCCGGACCGCACACTCGGGGTCGAGGACCTTACGCAGGTCTTCAACCAGGGTCTGCTGCGTAGTGCCGGCAAAACTGCGTACCGCGCCGACGTTCAACAGCTTGACCCGCGACGCCCATACCGGCTGCACGCCGTCGATCCACAGCACCAAGGTGGGCACACCCGCGCGCAGACTCGCCGCCAGCGTTCCGGCCCCACCGTGGTGAACGGCCGCGCGGCAGGCGGGGAAAACCGTGGCGTAGTTCACCGGGCCCACCACCTTCACGTGGTCGTACTGCCCGACATCGCTGTAGTCGCTGGATCCCGAGCACACCAACGCCCGCTGACCGAGCTCAGCGCATGCTGCCGCGATCATTTCCACTGTGGCAGCCGGAGATTCGACCGGCATACTGCCGAACCCGAAACAGATCGGTGCCGGCCCGCCGGCGACCCACGACGCGACCTCTTCGTCGGCGTCGGTCGACAGTTCCATGGTCAAAGTACCGACGAACGGTCGTTCACTGCGCCATTGCGCCCACTCCTGCGCCAGTCCGGGGAAGCACACCTCGTCGTAGGCCTGAACCTCGAGCGCCCCGCGAGCGGCGATGCGCCGCGAGACCGGCCCAGTCGCCTTGGGCAGACCCAGCCCTCGACGCTGGGCGTCTTCGACCTTCTTGTTCAACCGCCACCCGAACCAGTCGTAGGCCCACATCGCTGCCCGCGCCAGCGGATCCGGCAACCGGGACAGCAACTTGCCGTTGACCCGTACCGGGGTGTTGTGCAAGGTCGCGAACGGAATGTCGTGGTACTCGGCGACATTGGCAGCCGGCTCCTGATAGCTCTGCCCGGCGAACAGCAGATCGGCACCGTCTGCCAGGGAAGTCAGCGCGGTACTCATCTGGGTCCACGAGCGATCGCTGAGATCCCACATCTCCCGCCATAGGCGCCGGAGCTCGCCGATGCGCCAGAACCGGTGGAAGAAGCAGGTCCAGAAATCCCGGTACACACCCACCCAGGCGCGGGTGTCCAGCCCGTACGGAACGGTGATCAGGCCCGCGCTCTCGGCGAAGCCCACCAGATCAGGGGGAACAGCCATCCGCACGTCATGGCCTCGCCGCATCAGTTCGCGCCCGGCCGCGACCGACGGTTCGATGTCTCCGCGGGTTCCATAGGCTGCCAGGACGAGTTTCATTGCCAATCCCTGCCTTTCAGGTGCGATGGGCTCATTCCTTGCGCCAGAGCACCCCGGTGCCGTCGATCTCGGTTATCGGGGCGGAGATTCCATGCCTGGACCGGTAATCCGTGACCGCCTTCCGGCACCCTTCGATCGCGTGGTAGTCGTCGATGATGCAGAACCCGCCGGGAGTCAGCCGCGAATAGAGGCCGTCGAGCGCCTGAATCGTGGACTCGTAGAGGTCGCCGTCGAGCCTCAGCACCGCGATGCGTTCGATCGGTGCATCGTGCAGGGTGTCCTTGAACCAGCCGGGCAGGATCCGAACCTTGTCGTCCAGCAGTCCGTAGCGGGCGAAGTTCGCCCTGACGTCCTTCTCCGAAACCGCCAGGATGGGTGCGGCCAGGTGCAGCTTGTCGCCCTTGTCGGCCTGGTAGTTCGCGGCGTCCGGCGGGGGCACGCCTTCGAACGAGTCGGCGAGCCACACCGAACGGCTCTCGTCGCCGTAGGCCGCGAGCACCGCGCGCATGAGGATCGACGCGCCACCGCGCCAGACCCCGCATTCGACCAGATCGCCGGGGATGTCTTCGGCGATCACGGTCTCGACGCACTGCTGCAGGCTCGTCAGCCGCTTCATGCCGATCATCGTCAGCGCATCAGCCGGCCAATCCAGACCGAGATCGCGCTTGTGCCGATCGAAGGGGCGCTTGCGGACAAGCATCAGGTTGCCGATCTTGAAAACTGGGCGGTGCAGCCAGTTCCAGCCGACCGGTACCAATTCGTCGACCCCGTATCTGGTGAGGTCCTGGCGGAGCAGGTCCAGGTATGCAGATCGGGTGTCGTGATCTGTCACGGTCAAAAAACTGCCCCCTAACTCGGTTGCTGGTCAGGCCATGAGCCTAGCCTCCCGGCACCGTCTGAAGTGCATTTCGGATACGACCAATGTCCTTGGGATTCTGGCTTTTTGGCAAATCGACGAACAATTCGTCGGGATGGTGCAAAAGACGCGAATTCGGTGCGGCCGGCCGTCCGGTCAACTGTGTGGGGCGATCCCCGCCGGGCGCAGTACTGGCAAAGAAAACCCCGTCTCATCTCGCCGTCGCAGGACCGACAGAACTCGGCGGTGGCCAGCGTCTTTGACGTACCCGAAATCGCGCGCAACAGCCACAGGGTGCCGCGCCCCATGGCGCGATGATCATCACCGCAAATGCGGTCGCGAATGGGTGACGGTGTCCGTGGGTCGACGATTAATTGACGTCGACGCTACTGGAGACCGGTCCGCAGGGATTAGCTGTGCGCCCGGCGACCGAGAGCGGTCGACGCGGGAGCAGATCTCACGCTCGAGCGAAGCGCTCGAGCAGATCTGCGGCTTTCGCGACGCTGTCCGACGGTCGGGTCATCCGGGCCGCCAATGCGCGTGCCCTCACCGCATAGTCCGGCGACAGGATCAGACGCAGATCCGCCACCAACGATTCACCGTTGGTCGTCGAGAACCGCCGTGACGTGCCGACTTTCAGTCGCTTGAGCTGGTTGCCCCAGACCGGCTGATCACCCACCGACCAGAGGATGAGGGTCGGAACGCCGGCACGCAGGCTCGCTGCCGTCGTGCCCGAGCCGCCATGGTGCACGACAGCTCTGCTGAGCCGGAAGACCTCTGCGTAGTTCACCACGCCCACCACTTTGACGTGGTCGGCCACCGGGATATCGGTCAGATCGGTGCCACCGGCGCAGATCAACCCCCGCTGCCCCAGTTCCGCACAGGCGGTGCTGATCATCGCCACCGTATCGGCCGGAGATTCAACGGGAATGCTGCCGAAGGCAAAGCAGATCGGTGCCGGCCCCGCTGCCATCCACGCGGCCACCTCGTCATCGGCGCGAGTCGACAACTCCATGGTGAGTGCACCGACGAACGGCCGTCGCCCGTTCAGCTTCGACCACTCAGCCGCCAATCCGGGGACGCAGACCTCGTCGTAGGCCTGGATCTCCAATGCACCCCGCTCGGCCATCCGCCGTGGCGACGGGCCGGTTGTCCTCGGAAGACCGAGTTCGCGCCGCTGTGCATCCTCGTGCCGCTTCGTCAGTCGCCAGGCCAGCCAGTCGTAGGCCGTCATGGCGGTGCGGCTGACCGGAGCCGGCAGAATCGGAAACAGTTGACCGTTGGGCCGCCACGGCATGGTGTGCAGCGCGACCAACGGGATTCCGTAGTACTCGGCGACATTGGCCGCCGGTTGCTCATATCCCACGGCGGTGGTCAGCACGTCGGCACCGTCGGCGAACGAGGCCAGGGTTCGGCTCAGTTCGTCCCATTGCGCGGTGACGGTATTGAGGGCTTCCCGGCACAACGCCACCAGATCCTGAATTCGCCAGAAGTGCCGCGCCCATGTGGTCCACAGGTCGCGATAGCCGTCCAGCTGCGGCTCGACCGCCAACCCGTAGCCGACCGCGGGCAGCCCCGCCGCCTCGACAAAACCCACCAGGTCGGGTGGCACCGCCATCCGCACTTCGTGCCCTCGGCGGAGCAGCTCATGTCCGACCGCCACGGAGGGCTCGATATCCCCCCGCGTGCCATAGCTCGACAGTGCAACTCTCATGATAGCGCTGCGACCCCCACCGGGTCGACATTAGTGGACGCACAGCCCGATTGGTGCCTCCACTGGCGAATAGTCCACGCCGACAAAGGTTTTTACGACCACCGCCGGAGACAATCGCAATTCGGTGGGCAAATTTCGCTAACTCGCACCCCTCCGAAACACGCCGCGGGGCAGGGGACAACCACCGGCCATATTCGCCCTGGCAAATCCGACGCCATCGATCACAAGGGCCCCCGGGGCCACGGCCACCCGGGCGGGGAAGTTTCGCGGGCACCGGCTTCACCGCAAACCATTTCGTCGCCATTGCCGTACCGGCACGATAAGGTGGCGTCCGTGTTGCGCGATGACGAGCCAGGAAACGTCGTCGCAGCCACCGAACTGGAGCGAATCCATTGTTTTCGAGGTGTAGGGGCACGCATGCGCGGAATTATTCTTGCCGGTGGTTCCGGCACACGTCTGCATCCGATCACAATGGGTGTCAGCAAGCAGTTGCTTCCGGTGTACGACAAGCCACTCGTCTACTACCCGCTGTCCACGTTGATCATGGCCGGCATTCGCGACATCCTGGTGATCACCACACCGGCCGACGCCTCGGCCTTCGAGCGGCTGCTCGGCGACGGCTCGGCGTTCGGGGTGAACCTCAGCTATGCGGTCCAGCCCCAACCGGAGGGTCTCGCGCAGGCGTTCATGATCGGAGCCGAGCACATCGGCACCGACACAGTGGCCCTGGCCCTCGGCGACAACGTGTTCTACGGCCCGGGCTTGGGTACGAGCCTGAGCCGATTCCAGAACGTCAGCGGTGGAGCGATTTTCGCGTACTGGGTGGCCAACCCGTCTGCCTACGGAGTGGTCGAGTTCGGTGCGGACGGCACCGCCCTGTCGCTGGAGGAGAAGCCGGCCACACCCAAATCCCACTATGCGGTTCCCGGGTTGTACTTCTATGACAACAACGTCATCGACATCGCCCGCTCCCTGCAGAAGTCGGCTCGCGGGGAATACGAGATCACCGAGATCAACCAGATCTACCTGAACCAGGGGCAGCTCTCGGTGGAGGTGCTGGCCCGCGGGACCGCCTGGCTGGATACCGGGACCTTCGACTCACTGCTGGACGCCAGCGATTTCGTTCGCACCATCGAACGCCGTCAGGGGCTGAAAATCGGTGTTCCCGAGGAGATCGCATGGCGGGCAGGATTCATCAATGACGATCAACTTGCCGCTCGCGCCAAGGAACTCCCGAAATCCGGGTACGGCGACTATCTGATGGAGCTCCTTTCACGCAAGTAGCCGCGGTTCAGGCCCAGGTTCCCCGCCGGCCGTGGATGAGCGCAACGCCTTCGAACAACGGCTTGATGAAGGCCCTGGAGAATCGGTACCGGCGGTTGAACTGGCCCTGGAAATCCTCTATGGCCGTGCGGAACCCATGCTCACTGGCCACGTACTCGTCGAAGACCCCATCGAGCGCGGCTTCCTCCCACGGCTCGTCGCGTGCCGCGGCGCTCAGGCCCTGGTAGGCCACGGACAGCCAGTTCGTCCCGAACGGTTCGATGAGTGGGCCGCGTTGGCGTTGATGACGCATGTCTTTGGCCAGGAACTTCTCCACCGCGCCCTCGTCGCCGGTATCGAGGTCCAGGGCAAGGGTGTGGGAGACGCGCTTGATCTCCCGGCGCCAGTCGTCGAGAAAGTTCGAGTAGTCGACGAAAACCCGCGGCAGTCCTCGTGTCTCACGCTCGGCCAGCAGGTTGTACTTCAGCCACAGGGCACTGGTCAGCTGCGGTGAGGCCTTCATGAGTTTGGCCAGCGAACCGATGACCTCCTGCGGATCGCGCACGGCCAGCACCGCCGCGATGTCGTATCCGGCCTGATGTGCCGCGTCGAACCACATTCTCGCCAGCACCGAGATGTGCAGCACCTTCACCACCACCACCGGTGCGGCCGGCAGCGTCCGCAGGTAGTCGCGGATCTTCGCGGTGAAGGCGGCGGTCTCCTCGGCGCTCAACCCGCCTTCCTCCTGAAGGCGCAGTGTTGGGTCGAAGTAACTGCTTCCATGGCGGTACAGGAACTTCTCGTTGAGATACAGCCCGGCCCTGGGCTCCCAGTAGCCGCGCTCATTACCGCTGTCGGCACCCATCATCCCGCCGGGCAGCGCCGCTCCGCACAGCGAGAGAACCCGCGTCAGTGCCGAGGTCCCCGACCGTCCCATCCCGAGTACGAACAGCACCACCGGCCGAGCCGGCTTCTCCGTGAGCTCACCCGGCGCGGTCACGAACAGTCCTGGGCGCTCGATACCCGGCACGTGACCGGACTGCTCAACCTGAGCAAGAGATTCGGCAATTCCAATGCAGCACAGACCATCAGGTTCCCCCGTTCCCGTTGAAACTTCCCGACCGTTCGTATGCGGCCAAACGTGACAGCTACCGCGGCACAGACGTTAGCCCGGTCTCGATGTTGAATACAAGGCTTCGAAATGAGAATTGCGTTATTTAACCGGAGCGCAAAAAGCGCTGATGGGAGGCCGTTCCCCAGCAATGCGCCGATCACAAGAATTCGGTCTATTGGCTGGCCCGGAATCCGACGAGAGTCACACGTGCTTACGGCCGTAACCACGCTCGGAATCCGTTTGCCATAACGGCCACTCCGCTGTCCTGGCAGAGGCTCCGATCAGCGATCTTCACCCGGACGGCGGTTGCATTTTCCCAGGAGATTTCCAGGAGTTATCCGACACAGCCGCCCACCCGGCCCGCCCCAACCCTTCCGCCTCCCATGTTGCTCGCGACCATCCCGGAGCGGCCGGTGAACTTTTTTCACCCGCGCCAGCAACTTTGGCCGGCACTTTCCCGAAGAGGTTGTGCTGGGAAAGGCGCGATCGTCGGGATTCTCGGGAAATATCGGCGCCGTAGCGGCCGTGAATGCCGCGTAACACCGTTGAATCAAAACCGGATATTCCAGGTGGGCGTCCGGCATAAAGTTTGATATTGATGGTTGAGTGGTAAATATCTCGGCGCGGTGTGAATCGGGCCCGAACCGTCGCTGGACTACCAGAGTTCGAGCCACAGTTACCAGGAGGGGAAACATGAACAAGCTTCCATTGACCAGACTCGCGGCCGCGATCGGCGGTGCCGGCCTGCTGTTGAGCGCCGGGGCCGGTCTCGCGTCCGCCGAGCCCGATCTCGGGCCGTTGGTCGACTCGCCCTGCACCTACGATCAGGCGATCGCCGCGGTGCATGCCGAGAACCCGATGGCCGCTCAGTACCTCGACCAGTCGCCGCCCAACCTGCAGTTCCTGCGGGTGTTCCTGAGCTCTCCGAGGGATGAGCGGGTGAATCTGCTCAATCAGATCAAGAACAACCAGGGCGCCGATCAGGCCCTGCCCGTGTTCAAGCAGATGCTGACCAGCTGCGTGAAGTACTGACCCACCACCGCCAACGGATTGGGCGCCGACCATTGGTCGGCGCCCGATCTCGTCGTGGCGCAATCCTTTTCGGCGCCGGGTTGGGCTAGTCAGGCGTCCTGATCGGCTGCGTGGCCGCGTCAGGGCCGGGACTCAGCAGTGAACGGACCGCCGGACGAGGCCCATGCGGGCGCAGCATCACGCTGGCCGGGCGCGGCCGTACCCGCTGCGGCCACCAGAACCACCGCCCCAGCAGGGCAGCGATCGACGGCGTCATGAACGAGCGCACGATCATCGTGTCGAACAACAGCCCCAGGCCGATCGTGGTGCCGATCTGGCCGATGATCTGCAGGTCGCTGACGGCCATCGCCGCCATGGTGCAGGCAAAGACGACGCCGGCAGTGGTGACGACCTTTCCGGTGCCACCCATCGCCCGGATGATGCCGGTGTTGATACCCGCGCCGATCTCCTCTTTCATCCGCGACACCAACAGCAAGTTGTAGTCCGAACCCACTGCCAGCAGGATGATCACCGACATCGCGAGCACCATCCAGTGCAGATGGATTCCCAGGATGTACTGCCACAGCAGCACCGACAGCCCGAACGACGCGCCCAGGGACAGCACCACGGTCCCGACGATGACCAGGGCGGCGATGAAGCTTCGCGTGATGAACAGCATGATCAGGAACACCAGGCAGATCGCGGCTATCCCCGCGATCCACAGGTCGTACTTGGACCCTTCCTGCCAGTCCTTCGCGGTCGCCGCGGCGCCGGCGATGTAGATCTTCCCGCTCGCCAGCGGCGTGCCCTTGAGCGCCTCTTCTGCCGCCGTGCGGATTTGTTCGACGCGTTCGATGCCCTCAGGTGACTGCGGGTCACCGTTGTGGGAGATGATGAACCGCACCGATCGCCCGTCGGGGGAGATGAATGATTTCATCGCCTTCTGAAAGTCCGGGTTCTGGAACACTTCCGGCGGAAGGAAGAACGAGTCGTCGTTCTTCGCGGCGTCGAATGTCTGCCCCATGACGGCGGCATCCTTGCTCGTCTCGTCCATCTGCGCCATCAGCCCCGACATGGTGGTATGCATCGTCAAGGTGCTCACCCGCATGGTCTTCATGATCGCGATCATCTGGGGAAACTGGACCAGCAGCTTCGGCATGATCGCGTCCAGCTCGTCCATGTTCTCGACCATGATCTGCAGGTTGTCGTCGAGCTTGTCGACACCGTCCATGGCATCGAAGATCGACCTCAGCGACCAACAGATCGGGATGTCGAAACAGTGTGGCTCCCAATAGAAGTAATTGCGGACCGGCCGGAACATGTCATCGAAGATGGCGATGCTGCCGCGGAGGTCACGAGCCACTTCGTAGACCTCATGTGTCCGCTGCACCATGTTGTGGGTGGTGGCGGCCATCTTGCGCATCACGTCGTACGTGTGCTGCATGGTGTCGATCATCACCTGCATGTCAGCGGCCTGCTGGACCATGTCGTCGATGCGCTTCTTCTGGAACTCCGTGGCCTGGACCTGCCCCGCGCTCTGCAGGCTCAGCATGAACGGAATCGAGGTGTGGTCGATCGGGGTGCCCTCGGGCCGGGTGATGCCCTGTACCCGAGAAATGCCGCGCACCTTGAAGATCGCCTTCGCCAACCGGTTCAGCACGATGAAATCGGCCGGGTTCCGAAGGTCACGGTCGGTCTCGACCATGAGCACCTCCGGCGTCATCCGCGACTGGGAGAAGTGGCGTTCGGCGGCAGTGAAGCCCATGTTGGCCGGGATGTCCCCGGGGATGTAGCGCCGGTCGTTGTAGCTCGTCTCGTATCCGGGCAGGGCGAGCAGGCCGACCAGCGCGGCCGCCAGGGACCCGACCAGGATCGGGACCGGCCACCGGACCACGGCGGTGCCGATGCCGCGCCAACGCCGAACCCGCAACGCGCGCTTGGGTTCCAGCAATCCGAAGCGGCTGCCGACCGCGATTCCGGCCGGCACCAGCGTCACCGCCACCGCGACCGCCGCGGCCATACCGATCGCGCACGGGATGCCCATGGTTTCGAAGTACGGCAGCCGGGTGAACGTCAGGCAGAGGATCGCTCCTGCGATCGTCAGACCGGAGGCCAGGACCACTGGGGTGACCCCGCGATACATGCTGTAGTACGCCTGCTCTCGGTCCTCGCCGGCCTGCCGGGCCTCCTGATATCGGCCGAAAAAGAAGATGCCGTAATCGGTTCCGGCTGCGATGGCCAGGAACACGAGCATGTTCACAGCGAATGTGGAGAGCACGAAGACTTCGTTGGCCCCCAGAAACGCGACGATGGCCCGGGCCGCCGCCAGCTCGACTCCCACCATGATGAGCAGCAGGATCACCGTGACGACCGAGCGGTAGACCAAAAAGAGCAGGATGAAGATGATCACGACGGTCACCGCGGTGATCTTCAGAATCGACCGGTTGCCGCTGTGCTGCATGTCCGAAGCCAATGGTGCAGCGCCGGTTACGTAGACCTCCACGCCTGCCGGCGGAGAAGACCGGTCGACGATGTCGCGTACGACGGCCACCGATTCGTCGCCCTGCGGTGTGCCCTGGTCACCGGCCAGGTTCAGCTGGACATAGGTGGCCTTGCCGTCGGGACTCGTCACGCTCGACGCGGTCAGGCGATCGCCCCACAGGTCCTGCACGTGCTCGACGTGCTTCGGATCGCCGCGCAGCGCCGTGATCAGCTCGCCGTAATACCGATGTGCGTCATCGCCGAGGGGTTGTTGTCCCTCGAGGACGATCATCGCCGAGCTGTCGGAATCGGATTCTCCGAAGTTGTGGCCGATACGTTTCATCGCCAGGGCCGAGGGCGCGTCCTTGGGCATCAACGACACGGCGTTCTTCTCCGCGACCCGCTCGAGAGAGGGGATGGCAGCCGACCAGTCCCCGCCGACCGATGCCAGCGTCAAGATCAACGTGACGGCCAGCCAGCCCACGATGATGAGCGGCGAAAGCTTGCGTACGGTGCGCGCGAAGAACGGCGGCCGAGAGTTCTCAGTCATGCGGCCGCCGCTAGTCCCTCAACAGCAGGCTGCGCACCAGCGGGCGCGGGCCTGTCGGCCGCAGCATGGCGCTGGCGGGGCGCGGCCGCACCTGTTGGGGCCACCAGAACCAGCGGCCGAGCAGTGCGGCGATCGACGGGGTCATGAACGCGCGAACTATCAACGTGTCGAACAGCAACCCGAGGCCGATCGTGGTGCCCACCTGACCGATGGTCAGCAGGTCGCTGACGATCATCGACGCCATCGTGGCCGCGAATACCAGACCCGCGGCCGTCACGACCTTGCCGGTGCCGGCCATCGCGCGGATGATGCCGGTGTTGATGCCCGCGTGGATCTCCTCTTTCATCCGCGAGACCAGCAGCAGGTTGTAGTCCGACCCCACCGCCAGCAGCACGATGACCGACATGGCCAGCACCACCCAGTTGATCTGGATGCCGAGGATGTACTGCCACGCCAGAACCGATAGACCGAAGGAGGCACCCAGCGAGAGCGCCACCGTGCCCACGATCACCAGGGCCGCGATGAAGCTGCGGGTCATCAGCACCATGATCAGGAAGATCAGCGCCAGAGCCGTGACGCCGGCGATCATGAGGTCGATCTTCGATCCGTCCACCAGATCCTTCACGCCGGCCGCGGTACCGGCCAGGTACAGCTTGGAACTCTCCAGCGGGGTGCCCTTGAGGGCCTCCTCGGCCGCGATTCGCAGCGGTTCGACTCGCGAAATGCCTTCAGGAGTGGCGGGATCGCTGCGCTGGGTGATCAGCATGCGCGCGGCCTTGCCGTCCGGGGACAGGAAGATCTTCATGACCCGCTGAAAGTCCTTGTTCTCCAGAACATCCGGCGGCAGATAGAACGAATCGTCGTTGTTAGACGCGTCGAACGCCTTCCCCATGGCGGTGGCATTGTCGCTGGATTCGTCCATCTGGGTGAACAGCCCCGACATGGTGCTGTGCATCGTCAGCATCATGGTGCGGGTGCTCTGCATGGTGGCGATCATCTGCGGGAACTGCAGCAGCATCTGGGGCATGAGCAGGTCCAATTGGTCGAGTTCCTTGACCAATCCCTGCATTTTGTCGGTCACCTCGTCGATGCCGTCCAACCCGTCGAATATCGATCTGATCGACCAGCACAACGGAATGTCATAGCAGTGCGGCTCCCAATAGAGGTAATTGCGGAGCGGACGCCAGAAATCATCGAAATCAGCCATATGGTCCCGCAATTCACCCATATCCGCTTGCAGTTCATGGGTGGTGCCGACCATGCGGTGCGTGGTGCCGACCATCTGTTGCATCAGTTCGTACATGCGCTGCATCAGGTTGATCGTCTTGGTCATGTCGTCGGCCTGTTTGACCAGGTCCTCCATCCGTTCTTTCTGGAACGGCAGCGAGAGCCGCTGGCTGGCGTTGGACATACTCAGCATGAACGGGATCGACGAATGTTCGATCTGGGTGCCCTCCGGCCGCGTGATGGATTGCACGTTGGCAATTCCGGGGACCGCGAACACCGCTTTGGCCAACTTGTTCAAGATCAGCAGATCAGTGGGGTTACGCATGTCATGATCGGCCTCGACCAGTAAGAGGTCGGGCGTCGTCATCTTCGATTCCGGGAAATGGCGGGAGGCGGCCGCGAATCCCTGGTTGGCCGGAATGTCCTGCGGGATGTACTTCTGGTCGCTGTAACTCGGCTTGTAGCCCGGCAGCGTCAACAGCCCGATCAGGGCCACCGCGAGGGTGGCGAGCAGGATCGGCGCCGGCCAGCGAACGACGGCGGTGCCGATACGCCGCCACCGGCGGGTCACCACCAGCCGCTTGGGGTCGAAGACGCCGAACCGGCTGCCGGCGGCGATGCAGGCCGGCACCAGCGTGAGCGCGACCGCCACCGCGATCAAAATGCCTACCGCGCCGGGGATTCCGAGTGGCTGGAAGTAGGGCAGCCGGGTGAAGCTCAGGCAGGCGATCGCTCCCGCGATCGTCACTCCGGAAGCCAGGACCACCTTGGCGACGCTTCGATAGGCGGTGAAGTACGCCGACTCGCGGTCCTCACCGGATTGTCTGGCCTCCTGGTATCGACCGGTGAAGAAGATCGCGTAGTCGGTTCCGGCCGCGATCCCGACCGAGACCAGGAGATTGACCACATAGGTGGTGAGACCGACCCAGCCGTGCATGCCGAGGAAGGCGACGCATCCGCGCGCCACCTGCAATTCGATCCCGACGGTGAACAGCAGGATGATCACGGTGATGAACGACCGGTAGAGCAGGAGCAACATCAGGAAGATCACCCCGACGCTGACCAGGGTGATGAGAATGACCGTGCGGTTGCCGCTCTGCCCCATGTCGGCGACGATCGCCGCCGGGCCGGTGACGTATGTCTTGACCCCGGGCGGGGCCTGGGTGTTCTTGACGACGTCCTGGACGGCTTGGACCGATTCGTTGGCCTCGGCCTGCCCGAAACTGCCGTGCAGGTTCAGCTGCACATAGGCGGCTTTTCCGTCGGCGCTCTGGGCCGCACCGGCGGTCAGCGGGTCGCCCCAGAAATCTTGGACGTGCTGGATGTGCTTGGGGTCCTGCTTCAGCTGGCTGATGAGGCTGTCGTAGTACTTGTGGGCGGCGTCGCCGAGGGGCTCCTCGCCCTCGAGGACGATGACCGCCACACTCTCCGAGTTGGATTCCTGGAACAACTCGCCCATGCGGGTCATCGCCTTGACCGACGGTGCATCCGGAGGGCTCAGCGACACCGAATGGTCACGCTCGACGACCTCCAGGGGTGGGATCGCCACGGTCACCAGCACCGTGATCGCCACCCACCCCAAGATGATCAGGGGTGCGAACCGGCGGATCGCCGAAGCCAATCGCGGCCTGGAGGCTTGGTCTGTATCCATGTTTTTATCGCTCATGCAGCCTTCAGTAGGCACGAGGTGAAGGCATTTATCTGATTCGACGACTTTTCAGCCTTGACCTCATTGTCGACAGTAATGCGACAGCCGATATTGCTACTGTCGCCTTGCGCCATGATGCTGCCGACGGCGGTGGTCTTGGTGATATCGAATTGCAGAGTCCAGGGCAGGGGAACCTTTTTAATGAATTGCGGATCAGCATTCATATCGAAATAGCTGATGTCTGCTACCGTTCCGGGCGACCCGAATACCTCGTACGTAAGTTTCTTTGGATCGAATGGCTTCGTATCGTTGACCTGGGTGTCGGCGTAGGTAGCGCGCTTGTCGCTACCGAAGATAGTGTGCAGGCGCGACACGGTAAATGCCGCAGCGGAGATCACCACAATGGCGAGCAACGGAATCCACAAGCGCTTCAAGAGCTTGAAAATCGCAGATCTCCTCCACTTATCGCTCCACCCGGTGCGGGTGCAGCGAATTCCCACGACGCCTCACGGAGCCAGCTCGGTCGTTGAAGAGTAAACCATGTCATGCTCCGCCTCATCAGCCCGTTGCCCGCACCTCCGCACCGAACTATAGGTGCGTACGCGGGCGTAAATTTTGGGCCAAATTCAATTCAATATCGGGCCGCGTTTCCTAAATTCGGCCGATGCAAATCGGGCAAATTCGTTATTTTCGGCGAACGTGCCCGACTACCGTTACATAGTCCCTGGGCGACCGGTTCTGGCGAACACCTGGGCGGCGGCCCGGTGGTTGCTGCGACTGCACGGCCTCGGGCAACCGACGCCGCGTGACGGGCCGGAATCGACGCATGGCCGGACAGGCGACGGACGGCAAGGGATACGACCGGCGCCTCTGGACGCCGGGCTGAGGGACGTCGGCCACGACCTGTCAGTCAGGGGCCGGCCAGAAACCGGGGCCGCGAACTTTGGGAGTCCGCGGCCTTCTTCGCAGTCCGGTGGGAGTCCGGTCTGATCTCACTGCCCGCGGGCGAAGCCGGCGCGCAGCCGCTGGTTGGCCTCATCGGCGGTCTTGCTGTCCTGCATGACCAGGCGAATCAGGTGCTCGCGAGCCTCCCGGTTGAACGGCTCGTCGCGCAGGTCGTCGCAGGCACTCCTCAACTCACGGGCATAGCCGCGTACCAGTGCCAGGTCGGCGTCTTCAGTGGATGAAGCGGCGCATGCCCGGGCCCGCTGCTGCCACCTCGACGCCGTGGAACTGTTCGGCGTATCGCGAATCATCGAATGCTCTTCCCCCTCAGCGGCATTCATCAGCAACAAAGCGAATAGGTCGGCCTCGTGCTCCTGTTCATCACCATAGTCATTGCTGCCCGGGGCGGTCGTCACCAATTCTGGAGCGAGGTCGGGCAGGGCGTGACGCAGCGCCGATTCAACAAGCATGTCGCAGACGTACGACCGAGCACCGCTGCTGTGGTGCCCCAGGACCATGTGTCCGATTTGGTGGCATACGACCTGGTGAACGCGGAAATCCGAGGCGTCGCGCTCATGCAGGATCACGTCGTCGTGTTCTCGCTCCAACCACACCCCGCACAGGCTGTGCGACAAGAACGCTGTTTCGGTTGCGATCACCGTGATGGGCCGGCCCCGCATGTCGGCGATTGCCTGCACGAAAGCTTCCCGATCCCACGGAACCGGTATTGGGAGTGTGCGTATCAGTTCGAGCATGTCGATGTCAGACAACACCATTGACGTCTCCCCATTGGACCGGCGAATATTTCTTCGTCGCATTCGCGGTAGACCGCTCAACTCTGAGCCGGATATGACCCGGCCGTTTCCATGCACGCTCGTGGGCTGCGCTCGAGAACTGGTACATAGCGCACTCCTAACTGACGGCGCTGGACATCGATCGGCTCTTGATCTGCGCGGACACAATGAACAGAGACAACGAACCGAAGAACGGGCCTGTCATGAGGTCATCGATCCATTCCTGAGTTCGCGCGGTGGGCAACAGCCCGTCAGTTACCGCGTGAGTGCAGACATCGCGGAGGCCGAGAACTTTGTCACCCTCGACCGCGTCGGTCCAGAAGGCTGTAACCGGATAGACGGCGTCGACGCTGAACCCTGCCTCGTCGAGCAGCCTGGGCAACGCCCTGCCGATGGTGGCATTGCGAATGACGTGCGCGACGACATGTTGTGTGTAGGAGTTACTGAAAGCGACGTCGGGGTGGTCGATGACCAGCGTTGCCCAGTCCGGTTCGACACAGACGATGCGGCCTTCGGCATTCAGGGTCCGCGCAGCTTCGGCGAGCACCGTGGGCGGCGTACGCACATGTTGAAGGACACGGTCGATATGGACGCGGTCCACTGTGCCGGATTCCAACGGCAGCTGGTGAATATCGGCCTGGGCGGTGGACACCGTCGGCAGGTGATTCGTGGACTTGCCAGCATGGGTCAGCAGGGCTTGGTCGTGGTCGATGCCGATCACTTTTCCGGTGCGCCCGGCAGCTGCGGCATAGGCGGCAAGATCCACTCCGGCCCCGCATCCGAGGTCGACCACCACGGCTCCCGGCTGGATGTCGAGCAGGGATTTCACAAAGGCTTTGTAGCTTTTGCCCGTCGCTGAGTTTGCGATGTTCCGGAGGTAGTCGCTGGGGGGCGCCACGTCCAACCATGGCCGGAACCGGGGTTGTCCCGTCAACGTCATCGTGTGCCTTTCCTAGGGGCTGAGCCGGTTTCTTCTGCAGCACACGACGATTCGGCGGTTGTCATCACGGCCACGCCTTCGGGGGTGAGCATGATCGTCACCGCACCCAGCGCTCAATTGGTTCGCGCATCGGTGCTGCCGTCCTGCTCGGGAAGCTCTGAGGGAGGTGTGTCCATCAGATACTTCTGGAAGAAGGCGAAGGTCCGCCTCCATGCGTCCTCGGCTTCTGGCGCCGAGTAGGAGAATCCGGCCAGCCTTTCGACAATGGTGAACGGCGCCGGGATGCCCGACTTGTTCATGAAGCTGTGTCCGACGTTCGGGTATTCCTTGATGTCGCGATCGACAGAGCCTTTGGCCAGTACCGATTCCAACGCACTGGCCGAACCCTGTTTGACGATGCGGTCGTCGGCACCGTAGCTGGCTACGACAGGGCATGAACGGGCAAGCGCATCAATGTTTTTCGGAGCGAGTCCGTATTGGGCCGCGGCCACGTCGAAGAGCCCCCGTGGCGACAACTGAAGGACAAAGCCTGCGCCCATGCAGAATCCGATCAGCCCGATCCGGTCGTTGCACCGCTCGTCGCCGAGCAAGTAGTCGCGCGCAGCGGTGAGGTCGTCGTAGGCATCGCCGGTGTCGGCGAAGTGAGACCGGATGGTGGTGATCATGCACCTGGGTTTGAAGCCTCGCCCGTACAGGTCGGGAGCCAGGGCGAGATAACCCTCGCCGGCGAGACGATCGCTGATACGCCGCAGATCGTTGGTCATTCCCCGCACGTCCTGCACGACCACCACGCCTGGCCACGGCCCCTCTCCTGGGGGTACTGCCAGATACCCCGGGAGGGTGCCTTTGGGCGTGGGATAAGAGATGTCCGGCACGGCGCCGCCCCTAACTGCTCAAGCTGTCCTGCTGTATAGGTATATCGGATGCATGGATAGTTGTCCAATCCACTTGGATAGTGTTCTTGATCCAGATGTATAGCGTTACGATCGTGTTGTATTGTCGGTCCTCATGGAGGGCTCCGTATTCGCGCTGCAGCCGGCTCCGATCCAACTGTCCAACGCAGACCGGATCCGAGACGCCGCGTTGCGTTGCTTCGCCACCGGTGGCATCAGCGGAACCACGATGCGCACGATCGCCGAAGCCGCGGGGGTTTCACACGGCCTGCTGCGACATCACTTCGGCAGCAAAGACGGGTTGATCGCCGCCGTCGACGACCATGTGCTGCGCGTCTTCAGCGATGCCCTCGAATCGAACCCGCTACCGGTGCCGGCCGAGCCGACAAACGATTTCAGCTCGCTGGGCGGACGAATGTCCAAACTCATCCACGACCGCCCAGAGGTCGTCGACTACGTGAGCCACGCCCTCATCGAGGGCAACGACATCGGCGCCGTGATCTTCGACGGCCTGCTCAAGATCAGCATCAGACAGCGCGACACCTTCACCGCTGCCGGACTCACCAGGGATGACATCGACCCGGACTGGGCCGCGCTCAATCCGCTGATGCTGCGCCTTGGCCCCATCTTGCTGCGCTCACACATCGCCCGTCACATCGATGGCGCGTTCACCACACCCGCCGAGCTACAACGGTGGGACGCCAGCGTCACAGCGTTGATCCGGCACGGCCAGTTCACAGCCGACCCCGCAGAGCACACCTAACGCAGGGCGACGCGGGCGGGGATCGGTCCGCCCGGCACCATCGTGAACGGCACAGCCAACGGGAAATCGTCCTCCAGCGAGGTCAACGTCACGCGCCGAACGATGGAGGCGAGTGCCAACGTCGCTTCCAGCATGGCGAAGTGATCACCGATGCACGACCGGGGCCCGCCACCGAAAGGCACGTACTGCCACCGGTCCCGCCCCTTCATGTTCTCCGGGGTGAACCGCTCAGGGTCGAACCGCAGCGGATCCTCCCACAACTGCGGGTCACGCTGGACTGACATACGGCCGAACACCAACATGGTTCCCGCCTCAACCCGGTACCCGGCAACCTCGACATCCTCGATCGCCATCCGCGTCCCCGTAGGCCCGGGCGGGCACAGGCGCAGCGCCTCCCGAAGAACCTGGACGGTGTACCCGAGTTGCTCGACATCCCCGGGCGTCAGGAGCCGATCACCGAGCTCGGCGACTTCGGCGTGCACACGCTCCTGCACGTCCGGATGACGACCCAGCTGCCACAACGCATACGTCAGTGTCGTCGCCGTGGTGTCATGGCCAGCGAACAGGAAGATCACCAGCTCGTCGCGAATCTCGTCATCCGTCAACGGCTGCCCGGTCTCGGGATCACGCGCGGCGATCAACGCCTGCACCAGCGGGGCGTCCAGGTCAGGGTCGGCCCGACAGGCACGCACGATGTCGGCAGCCAGCCCCCGAATCGTTGCCGCCGCCTCTTGGGAGCGCCGCCGCGCCGGCGTCGGCAACCACGCCGGCGCCCGCCAAGGTTTCAACGCCCGCCGCACCGCGTAACTGGTCGCCACCCGCAACGGCTCGGCCACCACATCCGCCTGCTCATCCAGATCAAGCCCCAACACCGAGCGGCCGAGCGCGCGCATCGTGAGCTGACGCGCCTCGGCATCCAAGCTGATCTGTGCACCGTCGGCCCACGAGGACACCACCATCTCTGTGGCCTCGGCCATATGGGCCCCGAAAGAGTCCACGCGCTTCTTCGTGAACACCGGCTGCAGTGTGCGCCGGCGCGGTAGCCATTCCTGGTGCGGCAAAACGAAAAGGTTCCCGCCGAGCAAACGTCGAAGCTCTCGGCCCACCGCACTCGTCTTGTCGATCGAGCCGTCTCGCACACTGACGATGTCGCGGATACCTTGAGGTGAGGTGGCTAAAACGATCGGCGGCATCAACCACCGCGGGCCAAGGCTGAACCGCGTAACCGGCCCACCGGCATCCCGCAGGATGTCGGTGCCGGTGTGAAAGTTCCGCAAAGCATCACGCCGTTGCTTGTACGGCAGCGGATTGATCGGAGCCAGCGGAAGATCCGCCACGGTTTGCTCATGCGCAGTCTCGGTCACGCGCGCACCTCCCATGCGTCGGACATAGTCTACGACTGAGGCCTTCGGCGCCCCCGGTGCCGAATCGATGAAGGAACAGCATGCAGACCGCTTACCGCGCACAAGTTCTCGACCCGACCGACGCCGGCGACAAAGCCCGCCTCGACGAGCTCCGCGCTGACCCGGACATTGCCTTTCTCGACGATCACGACGTGCAACTGGAAAGCCTGCGTGCACTTCGCCCGGCGCCGGCTGACGAGCTGTTGCGCGAGGAGCGACGATGGGCCTACTACCCGTGGCGCCGCGCCGTCGTCGCCGTGCTCGGCCCCCGCGGATTCCAAGCGCTGCGGCTGGACCGCAATCGCAACAACATCACTGCCGAAGAGCAAACCACGCTCAGCACACTGACCATCGGCGTCGCCGGTCTCAGCGTGGGCCACGTCATCGCCCACACGCTGGCCGCCCAAGGGCTTTGCGGCAAACTTCGCTTGGCCGATTTCGACCACCTTGAACTGTCCAACCTCAACCGCGTGCCGGCCACCGTCTTCGACCTCGGGATCAACAAAGCTGTCGTCGCGGCCCGCAGAATCGCCGAGCTCGACCCCTACCTGCCCGTCGAGGTGCTCGACGCCGGCCTCAACGCCGAAACCCTCGACGACTTCGTCGGGGGTCTCGACATCGCAGTCGAGGAGTGCGATTCACTCGACATCAAAGCCCTGCTGCGCGTCGCTGCCCGCGACTTGCAGATCCCGGTACTGATGGCCACCAGCGACCGCGGCATCGTCGACGTCGAGCGGTTCGATCAGGAACCCGAGCGCCCCATCTTGCACGGCCTGCTCGGGGAACTCGACATCGCACTGCTCCCCGGAATGACCAGCCGGGAGAAAATCCCCCACGTCCTGCGCCATTTGGAAGCCGAGCGCCTGTCCCCCCGCACCGCCGCATCCCTGATCGAGATCGACAGAACCTTGTCCACCTGGCCGCAGATGGCCTCCGACGTCATCATCGGGGCTGCTGCGATCGCCGAAGCGGTCCGCAGAATCGGCCTCGGCGAAGATCTCCGCTCCGGCCGCAGTCGGATCGACGTCAACTGGGCCCTGGGCCAGATCGACGAGCCCGACATGGTGCATCGCTACGAAACCACCACCGACGATCCGAACACCCCACAGGCCCTCGACGGCGGCCCGCTCGAACACCTCGCGACGGCCGCCATGCGGGCCCCGTCCGGCGGCAACACTCAGCCCTGGCAGATCGTTCTCACCGAGGACTCCATCACGGTCGGCATCGACCCCCACCACACCTCGACCATGGACCTCGAGTTCCGGGGCAGCGCCGTCGCCCTGGGCGCGGCACTGCTGAACATCAAGATCGCCGCCGCCGAACACCACGTACTCGGCCCCGTCAGCCTCACCGACGCCGGCAACGCGCCATTGCAGGCCACCATGCGCATCACCCCCGATGGCGACGACCCGGCGCTCGCGCGCCTCTACCAGCCCATGCTGACCCGCGAATCCAACCGGCACCACGGCACACCCAAGCCGCTCGACGACGCCACCGTCACGCAGCTCACCGCCGTGGCCGAGCAGCACGGCGCACGCCTGCACCTGCTCACCCAACGCGACGACATCGCCCAGGCCGCCACGATCCTCGCCGCAGCCGATCGCATCCGCTTCCTGACCCCACACCTGCACCAGGAGATGATTTCGGAGCTGCGCTGGCCCGGCGACCCCGATCCGGACACGGGCATCGACGTACGCAGCCTCGAGTTCGATCCGGGCGACATGGCCGTTCTCGACGTGCTGCGCCGCCCCGACGTCATGGCGCACCTCGCCGAATGGGACGCCGGATCCGCACTCGGCGACGACATGAGAGACCGCGTCCTGGCCAGCTCGGCTCTTGCGGTCGTCACCGTCGCCGGCACCGACCTGCACGCCTACGCCACGGGCGGATCGGCAGTCGAAGCCGTGTGGATCGCGGCCCAGCAACAAGGATTCGGAGTTCAGCCGGTGTCCCCGGTTTTCCTCTATGCCCACACCCAAGCCGAACTCGAGGAGCTTTCCGCGCCCTTCGCAGCCGAATTAGCAGAATTGCAAAGCGAATTCAACGCTCTGACGCAGCTGCGGGCAGGAGACTCCATCGCCTTGGTCCTGCGACTGGCCGTCGCGCCGCCGGCAACACTGCCGAGCCGACGCAGCATCAGCCGCATACGGCCCGCCGCCCACCCACTCTGACGAGATGTCCCCGTTGGTCGACTCGGGTCCGAATAATGGGGTGGCGGGGCCCTGCGTGAACGCGAGATCGTGGCAAAGGCGTCTCCATGACCCCATGGAATCCAATCTGGGTGAGAGGCGGCCTGCGCAGGGTCTCGCCCATCCCTGAAGCCGCGGCCGGCGCATCCTGTAGAACAATGCGTGCCATACTGTATTAGCAGATGTCATCACTGCTGATGGCTCCTAGTGTCTACACCTATGAAAGACGGAACGTCTTGCAGTGATGAAAATGAGGTCCGCGCCGCTGCTCTCCAGGCCGCCCGGCGTATCGCCAGCACCCGCATCACGAACCGTCTCACCGCGGCCGGCATGACACTGCGAGGCGACGCCGAAGACATCACCGCGGTGCTCCTGGCCGCAGATCCCGCCGACCCCCAGTGGGGCGCCCTGTCGCCATACCGACTCGACTGGTCCCTGGACGTGCTCTCCCTCATCTCCAACGCCCTTGTCGAGCGCCGCCGCGAACGCATCCGCACACCCGACGTCGACGCGGTAGCGGCCGCCCTCAACGCCGGCGCCACGTGGAAACAAATCGGCGAAGCCGTCGGTTCAACGCCCGCAGTGGCCCACGGCCGATATCGCCAGCGCCTCTGACCGGCCGCAGCGAAGATGACAACGGGAAAGGAAGCAATGCATCCAGGAACACCTTCCTCGGTTCCGGTTCCACTGCTGGTGTATGCGGTCGCCAGCCGCGGCGAGGACGCCGAGCTCCATCCGCTGCAACAAAGCACGGTCACGCTGAATCGCAGCGCCGCAGAGGCTGAGCTCGCCGAATCAAACGATCAACACGCCGTCCTCATCGAGCAGAGGATTTTGCCCTGGGCGCCGGCAACCGACATCGAGCGCCGCCCGGCGCTGTACGAGTACACCGTCGGCTACCACGTCGCCGACCACTACGTCCCATGGGGCTTGGCCTTATCCACCGACCGTTCGGCCGTCGAGACCGAACTGGCCACCGTCCAGGCAGCCATCGCCGAATCCAACATCGGCGGCTCGTTCGGCGTTCTCATGCTCGAACGCCCCATCTTCCCGTGGTACATCGCACGCCCAAGAGCCGTGCCGCTGAAATGATTTGAGGCTTCACCAGTACTTCGCGCCGGATCGGCACCGGCCCGCTACGCTGCAGCTCATGTCAGATGTCATGGATTGGGACGCCGCCTACCGCGGCCACATCTTCGCCGGCCCTCCCCCGTGGAATATCGGTAAACCCCAACCCGCGATCGCCGCGCTCATCGCCGCCGGCCAGGTCCAGGACCCAGTCCTCGACGCGGGCTGCGGCATCGGCGATCTCACCATCGCACTCGCTGAAGCCGGCCACGACGTCACCGGCATAGACATCTCCACCGCGGCCATCGACGACGCCACCGGGCAAGCCAACGACCGCGGCCTCACCGCCCGGTTCATTCAAGGCGACGCACGCGACCTCGCGGGTCTCGGCCTGGGTGAACCGCAGTTCAACACCGTTATCGACTGCACCCTGTTTCACTCGCTGCCCCTCGACGCGCGCGACGACTACCTGCGCGGCATCCACGCCGCCGCCAACCCGGGAGGCCGCCTCTACCTCCTGGTGTTCACCACCGACGCACTGCCGGTCGATTCACCGTGCCCGGTCCCGAACCTGGTCACCGAAGCCGAAGTCCGCGACGCCGTCGCCAAACACTGGACCGTCGAGCGCATCGAGCCCTCCCACGTCGCGGTCCGGCTGCCCGACATCCCCAACCTCCCCAAGCACGACTTCCGCACCGACGAGAACGGTCTCACCTACCTGCCGGCCTTGCTTCTCACCGCCCACAAGGCGGCTCCGTAAGACGGCGTCGCCGCGCTGACGGTCGACCACCACCAAACGCAAAAGGTCACGAACCCGAATGAGTTCGTGACCTTTTGCGTCGCAGTTCGTAGAACCGCTCTCTGTGGGCGAAGGGGGACTTGAACCCCCACGTCCCGAAGGACACTGGCACCTGAAGCCAGCGCGTCTGCCATTCCGCCACTCGCCCGAATGACCGAGGCAGCGTAACACTGCGAGCGCGTCGTTCCCAAACCGGCAGATCACCAGGCCGATCAGGGGACCGTCCGATTGTCAGAAAATCCTTAAGCTCATCTAGATCAGGTCACTGACCTGCATCGATCGGATTCTCAGAGTTCTGTTGGTCCCGCTTTACGGCACCAGGCCGATACCATGCTTGTGAGCAGTGTGGCCAGAGCGACACGCGGGAGCACGGGCGGCCGTGCCGAGGCGGCGTACGACAACGAGAAAAGGCGGGCGGTGACATGGGTCTGGTCGACCGCATCGAACGCAAACTCGAGTCGACCGTCGGCGATGCGTTCGCCCGGGTCTTCGGCGGCTCGATCGTGCCCCAGGAAGTAGAGACGGCGTTGTGCCGGGAAGCCGAGTCCAGGGCCCGTACGGTGGCCGGTGGACAAGTTTTGGCACCGAACGACTACGTAATTACGCTCAGTGGCACCGACTATAAGAAAGTAAGCGCCGATACTGACCTGACCTCGACCGCGTTCGCCAAGCATCTGGGGGGATTCATTCGTGATCAGGGATGGCAAACGTATGGTGATGTGGTCGTTAGATTCGAGCAATCACCGAACTTGCACACCGGACAGTTCCGCGCACACGGCGCGGTCAACCCCGATTCGACCGCTGGCGAATCCGCGCGAGCCCACGGCGACCATGCGTTCACCGCAGAATCAGGAGAACCACCTATGACCGATAACCCGAATTACCGCGGCGGCCAGGGACAAGGGCGGCCCGGCGACGATTACTACGACGACCGTTACGGACACCCGCAGGATGATCCCCGCGGCGGCCAGTACCCACCGGATCAGGGCGGGTACCCGCCCCAGGATCAGGGCGGCTATCCCCCGGCGCGCGGCGGCTACGGCGGCGGCGATCGGGGTGGGTACCCCGATCAGGGCGGCTACCCGGACCAAGGCGGTTACCCGGATCAAGGCGGTTATCCCGACCAGGGTGGCTACCCCCCGCAGTCCTACGAACAGCAGCGCCCGCCCGCCGGTTACGGCGGTCCTCCGCAGGGCGGTGGCTATGACCGTGGTTACGGTGGCCAACCGGGCGGCGGCTACGGCCAGCCCGCGCCGGGCGGTCAGCCCGGATACGGCGGCGGCGACTACGACTACGGTCGTCAGGACCCACGCCAGGGCGGTGGCTACCCCGATCAGGGCGGCTACGGCGGTGGCCAGCAGCCCTACGGACGCCAGGACTACGGTCAGCCGCAGGATTACGGTCGCGGCTACGCCGACCCTCAGCAGGGCGGCTACCCCGAACCCCAGCAAGGCGGCTACCCCGAGCAGGGTTACGGCGAGCCCGGCTATGGCGACCAGGGCGGCTACGGCGGCGGCGATTACGGCGCACCCCAGGGCGGCCAGGCAGGTTACGGCGGCCAGCAGGGCGGATACGGCGGAGGCGACTACGCCGCCGGCGGTGCCGCGGTCACGCTTCAGCTCGACGACGGCAGTGGCCGCACGTACCAGCTGCGCGAGGGTGCCAATGTGATCGGTCGCGGCCAGGACGCCCAGTTCCGGCTTCCCGACACCGGGGTGTCGCGGCGGCACCTCGAGATCCGGTGGGACGGTCAGGTCGCGTTGCTGTCCGACCTCAACTCCACCAACGGCACCACGGTGAACAACGCGCCGGTGCAGGAGTGGCAGCTGGCCGACGGCGACGTCATCCGGCTCGGCCACTCCGAGATCATCGTGCGCGTGCACTGAGCCCGGCGAGACCGGACACACCTGGGTGGCAAGCGCACCGCTTCGCCCTCACGGCGATCGGCGTCCAAGTATCGTGACGTTGCCGACGGTAGCTGAGCGGCACCAGTGGGGCGGATACGGAGAGGACGTCAGATGCAGGGGTTAGTGCTGCAACTGACGCGCGTCGGTTTCCTCCTGCTGCTGTGGCTGTTCATCTGGTCGGTGCTGCGCATCCTGCGAACCGACATCTACGCGCCGACGGGCGCCGTGATGGTTCGCCGGGGGTTGGCGCTCCGCGGTTCCCTGCTTCCGAGCCGGGACGGACGTCATATCGCGCGGCAACTGGTGGTCACCGAGGGCGCACTGGCCGGAACCCGCATCACGTTGGGTACCCAGCCGGTGCTGATCGGCCGTGCCGACGACTCCACCCTGGTGCTCACCGATGATTACGCTTCAACGCGCCACGCCCGTCTCTCGCCACGAGGTTCGGAGTGGTACGTCGAGGACCTAGGATCGACCAACGGCACATACCTTGACAGGGCGAAGGTGACAACAGCGGTAAGGGTTTCGATCGGAACACCGGTTCGAATCGGTAAGACGGTAATCGAGTTGCGTCCGTGACGCCGCGCATACAAGGAGCGCGAGACACACTATGACCCTCGTTCTCCGATACGCCGCGCGCAGTGATCGCGGGCTGGTTCGCGCCAACAATGAGGACTCGGTGTACGCCGGGGCACGGCTGCTGGCGCTCGCCGACGGCATGGGTGGCCATGCCGCGGGCGAAGTGGCCTCACAGCTGGTCATTGCGGCGCTGGCCCATCTCGACGACGACGAGCCCGGCGGCGATCTGCTCAGCAAGCTCAACACCGCGGTCGGGCAGGGCAATTCCGCGATCGCGGCCCACGTGGAGGCCGACCCCGAACTCGAAGGCATGGGCACGACGCTCACCGCGATCCTGTTCGCCGGCAACCGGCTGGGCCTGGTCCACATCGGCGATTCGCGTGGCTACCTGCTGCGTGACGGTGAGCTGACCCAGATCACCAAGGACGACACCTTCGTCCAGACGCTGGTCGACGAAGGCCGCATCACCGCCGAGGAGGCCCACAGCCATCCGCAGCGGTCGCTGATCATGCGGGCTCTGACCGGCCACGAGGTCGAGCCGACCTTGATCATGCGGGAAGCCAAGGCCGGCGATCGTTACCTGCTGTGCTCGGACGGTCTGTCCGATCCGGTCAGCCACGAGACCATCCACGAGGCCCTGCAGATCGAGGACGTCGCCGAAAGCGCCGACCGGCTCATCGAGCTGGCGCTGCGCGGCGGCGGCCCCGACAACGTGACCGTGGTGGTCGCCGACGTCGTCGACTACGACTACGGGCAGACGCAGCCGATCCTGGCCGGCGCGGTATCCGGGGACGACGACCAGAGCGCACCGCCGGATACGGCCGCCGGGCGGGCCTCGGCGTTCAACCCCCGCCGCAACGAGCCCAAACGGGTGATCCCCCAGCCCGCCGAGCCGGATCGCCGGCCACGGTCGCGCCGCCGCATCCTCATCGCCGCAATACTGCTGTTGCTGGTGATCATCGGCGGGCTGGCCATCGGCCGCGAGATCATCCGCAACAACTATTACGTCGCAGAACACGAGGGCACCGTCTCGATCATGCGCGGGGTCCAGGGCACGTTTCTGGGCATCTCGCTGCAGGAGCCCTATCGCCTGGGCTGTCTCAACGCCCGCAACGAACTGTCGCTGATCAGCGCCGACCAGGACCGCAGCGCACTGGGCTGCCGCCTGATGGCCGTCGACGACATGCGCCCGTCGGCACGCGCCTCGGTCCGGGCCGGCCTGCCCGGCGGAACCCAGGACGAAGCCATCCAGCAGATCAACGACCTGGCCCGCGGCTCGGTCCTTCCCGTCTGCGCACCGCGCACCGCGCCCACGACCTCCAAGCCCGCGCCGGCACCCAGTCCCTCGCCGTCACCGTCGCCGTCACCTGGAGCCAGCCCCGCGCCGGCACCCGGCGCCGAGCCGCCGGCCCCCGAGACTCCCGCACCCGAATCACCGGCTCCCGGTTCCCCCGTCGTCCCGGCTCCCGTCTTACCGACCCCGTCGCCGACAGTCACCGCACTGCCTCCCCCACCACCCGAACCGGGGATGAACTGCCGAGCTGTGTCATGACGACTCAACCCCAGTCGCCGGTTACCGTCATGCCGCCGCTACCCAATCGGCGCAACGCGGAACTGCTGCTTCTGGGGTTTGCGGCCTTCATCACCACGGTGGCGCTACTGATCGTCGAGGCCAACCAGGAACAGGGCCTGAGCTGGGATCTGATCCGCTACGTCATCGCGTTCATCGCGCTGATGGGCGCCGCGCACCTGGCCGTGCGCCGGTTCGCGCCCTACGCCGACCCGCTGCTGCTGCCGGTCGCGGCGCTGCTGAACGGTCTGGGCCTGGTGATGATCCACCGGCTCGACCTCGCCAAGGGTGAGACGGCCTCCGACGGGCTCGGCGGCACCGCCAACCAGCAGATGATGTGGACACTGGTGGGTGTCATCGGATTCTCCATCGTGGTGGCCCTGCTGACCGATCACCGCATGCTCGCCCGCTACGGGTACATCTGCGCACTGACCGGCCTTGTGCTGCTTGTGATTCCGGCGTTGTTGCCGGCGAGGTATTCCGAGCAGTACGGCGCCAAGATCTGGATCCAGTTTCCCGGCTTCTCGATTCAGCCCGCTGAGTTCTCCAAGATTCTGCTGCTCATCTTCTTCGCCGCGGTGCTGGTAGCCAAGCGTGACCTGTTCACCAGTGCGGGTAAGCATTTCCTCGGCCTCGACCTGCCTCGGCCTCGCGACCTAGCTCCCCTGCTGTTGGCCTGGGCCGCCTCGGTGGGCGTGATGGTCTTCGAAAAGGATTTGGGCACTTCACTTCTGCTGTACGCGTCGTTTCTGGTGCTGGTTTACGTAGCCACCGAGCGACTCAGCTGGGTGCTCATCGGGCTGGGCCTGTTCGCCGCGGGAAGCATTGTGGCGTACCAGGTTTTCGGCCATGTTCGGGTGCGGGTGGAAACCTGGCTGGACCCGTTCGCCGACCCTGACGGGGCCGGCTACCAGATGGTGCAGTCGCTGTTCAGCTTCGCCACCGGCGGCATCTTCGGCACCGGCCTGGGCAACGGACAGCCCGGGACCGTGCCCGCCGCGGCCACCGATTTCATCATCGCCGCGATCGGCGAAGAACTCGGATTGGTCGGGCTGGCAGGCGTTCTCATGCTCTACACGATCCTGATCATCCGCGGCATGCGCACCGCGATCGCCGTGCGCGACAGCTTCGGCAAGCTCCTGGCCGCCGGGCTGGCCTCGACGCTGGCCATCCAGCTGTTCATCGTCGTCGGCGGCGTCACCAAGCTGATCCCGTTGACCGGCCTGACCACGCCGTGGATGTCCTACGGCGGCTCCTCGCTGTTGGCCAACTACATCCTGCTGGCCATCCTGGTGCGCATCTCGCACGCCGCACGCCGGCCGATCACCACCACCCCGGCGCCGAACCCCACGCCGATCGCCGCGGCCAGCACCGAGGTGATCGAGAAGGTATGAACACCTCCCTGCGCCGGGTTGCAGTCACGATCATGGTGCTGATCGTGCTGTTGTTGGCGAACGCCACGATCACCCAGGTCTTCACCGCCGACGGGTTGCGCGCCGATCCGCGCAATCAGCGGGTCCTGCTCGACGAGTACTCGCGCCAGCGAGGCCAGATCACCGCGGGCGGTCAGCTGCTGGCCTATTCGGAGGCCACCGAAGGCCGGTTCCGGTTCCTGCGCACCTACCCCGACCCGGAGGTCTACGCCCCGGTGACCGGGTTCTACTCGCTCGGGTACTCCAGCACCGGGTTGGAACGGGCCGAGGACGCGATCCTCAACGGCTCCGACGAACGGCTGTTCGGCCGGCGGCTGGCCGATTTCTTCACCGGGCGTGATCCGCGCGGCGGCAACGTCGACACCACGATCAAGCCGCAGGTGCAGGAGGCCGCCTGGGACGCCCTGCAGCACGGCTGTGACGGCCCGTGCAAGGGCTCGGTGGTGGCCCTGGAGCCGTCGACGGGCAAGATCCTGGCCATGGCGTCGTCTCCGTCGTACGACCCCAACCGACTCGCCACCCACGACCTGAACGCTCAGAGCGAGGCCTGGCAGCAGCTGCGCGACGACGAGCAGTCCCCGCTGCTCAACCGCGCCATCTCCGAGACCTACCCGCCGGGCTCGACGTTCAAGGTGATCACCACCGCGGCGGCCTTGCAGTCCGGCAGCACCCCCGACACCCAGCTGACGGCGGCGCCGCGGATCGCGCTGCCCGACAGCACCGCCACGCTGGAGAACTTCGGTGGGGCCTCCTGCGGCCCCGGCCCCACAGCCACCCTGCGCGAGGCGTTCGCCAAATCGTGCAACACCGCGTTCGTCGAACTGGGCATCAAGACCGGGGCCGACAAACTCAAGTCCGCCGCCCAGGCGTTCGGTCTGGACTCGCCGCCGCCGACGATCCCGCTGCAGGTGGCCGAATCCACCACGGGGCCGATCGCCGACGCGGCCGCCCTGGGGATGTCCAGCATCGGGCAACGCGATGTCGCGCTGACCCCGCTGCAGAACGCGCACGTGGCCGCCACCATCGCTAATGACGGCATCGCCATGCGCCCGTATCTTGTGGATAGCCTAAAAGGACCCGACCTGACCACCATCGCCACCACTGCGCCCGCCCAAGAGCGCCGGGCGGTGTCACCCCAGGTCGCAGCTACACTTACGGACTTGATGGTCGCCGCCGAGCAGGTGACTCAGCAGAAGGGAGCCATCGCCGGCGTGCAGATCGCTTCGAAGACCGGTACGGCAGAGCACGGGACGGATCCCCGTAATACTCCGCCGCATGCCTGGTACATCGCATTCGCACCGGCCTCCGACCCGAAGGTCGCGGTCTCGGTGTTGATCGAGGACGGCGGGGACCGGTTGTCGGCCACCGGCGGCGCACTTGCCGCCCCGATCGGACGCGCCACGATTGCGGCGGCGCTACGGGAGGATTCATGAGTCCCCGGGTTGGAGTCACGCTGTCCGGGCGGTACCGGCTGCAGCGCCTGATCGCCACCGGCGGCATGGGTCAGGTCTGGGAGGCCGTCGACTCACGGCTGGGCCGACGCGTCGCGGTCAAGGTGCTCAAGGCCGAGTTCTCCACCGATGCCGAGTTCGTCGAGCGGTTCCGTGCCGAGGCCCGCACCGTGGCGATGCTCAACCACCCCGGCATCGCCAGCGTGTACGACTATGGCGAGACCGAGCTGGACGGGGAGGGACGCACGGCCTATCTGGTGATGGAGTTGATCAACGGCGAGCCGTTGAACTCTGTGCTCAAGCGCACCGGCCGGCTGTCGCTGCGTCATGCCTTGGACATGCTCGAGCAGACCGGCCGCGCCCTGCAGGTGGCCCATACCGCGGGCCTGGTCCACCGTGACGTCAAACCGGGCAACATCCTGATCACCCCGACCGGTCAGGTGAAGCTGACCGACTTCGGTATCGCCAAGGCCGTCGACGCCGCCCCGGTCACCCAGACCGGCATGGTGATGGGCACCGCCCAGTACATCGCGCCCGAGCAGGCCCTCGGCCATGACGCCACCGCCGCCAGCGACGTGTATTCACTGGGAGTCGTTGGCTACGAATCGGTTTCGGGTAAGCGCCCGTTCACTGGTGACGGTGCGTTGACGGTGGCGATGAAGCACATCAAGGAGACGCCGCCGCCCCTGCCCGCCGATCTGCCGCCCAATGTCCGCGAGCTGATCGAGATCACCCTGGTGAAGAACCCGGGGATGCGCTACAAGTCGGGTGGCCCGTTCGCCGACGCGGTCGCCGCGGTGCGCTCCGGACGCCGTCCTCCGCGTCCCAATCAGGCGCCGACACTGGGCCGGGCCGCGCCGGCTGCGGTGCCGTCGGCCGCCCAGGCCCGCGCCGCAGCCGACCTGTCCGGTCGCACTCCGGTGACCGCCACCCGGGCCCGGCCGACAGCAGCTGCGCACCGACCTGTGCAGCCCGCCCGGCGCACGTTCTCGTCGGGTCAGCGGGCCCTGCTGTGGGCCGCCGGGGTACTCGGCGCGCTGGCTATCGTGATCGCGATCCTGATCGTGCTCAATGCGCAGGACCGCAAGGATCAGCAGCAGTCACCACCGCCCACGGTCACCGACACGGTGACCCAGACGACGCCCTACCAGACCCCGGCAGCGTTGCCGAACCTGGCATTCCACGTGATCATGCCCCGAGACGCCGGGATCGACCCTCCGGCCATATCAGCGGCACCGGAACAGATACTGCGATGACGACGCCTCAGCACCTCTCTGACCGATATGAACTCGGTGAAATTCTCGGCTTCGGTGGTATGTCCGAAGTTCATCTGGCGCGCGACACACGCCTGCACCGTGATGTCGCGGTCAAGGTGCTGCGCGCCGATCTTGCCCGTGACCCCAGCTTCTACTTGCGTTTCCGCCGCGAGGCACAGAACGCGGCGGCGCTGAACCATCCCGCCATCGTGGCGGTGTACGACACCGGCGAGGCGGAGACACCCAACGGACCGCTGCCCTACATCGTCATGGAGTACGTCGACGGTGTGACGCTGCGCGACATCGTGCACAGCGAAGGCCCGATCCCGCCGCGGCGGGCCATCGAGATCATCGCCGACGCGTGCCAGGCGCTCAATTTCAGCCATCAGCACGGCATCGTGCACCGCGACGTCAAGCCGGCCAACATCATGATCAGCAAGAACAACGCTGTGAAGGTGATGGACTTCGGCATCGCGCGGGCCCTGGCCGATACCGGCAACAGCGTCACGCAGACGGCCGCGGTGATCGGCACCGCGCAGTACCTGTCACCCGAGCAGGCTCGCGGTGAGACGGTCGACGCCCGCTCCGACGTGTACTCGCTGGGCTGCGTGTTGTACGAGATCCTCACGGGGGAGCCACCTTTCATCGGTGATTCCCCTGTCGCGGTGGCCTATCAGCATGTCCGCGAGGATCCGATTCCGCCGTCGCACCGGCATACCGGCATCTCGCCGGAGCTCGACGCCGTGGTGCTCAAGGCCTTGGCCAAGAACCCGGACAACCGCTACCAGACGGCGGCCGAGATGCGCACCGATCTGATCCGGGTGCACAGCGGTGAGGCCCCGGAGGCGCCCAAGGTGCTCACCGACGCCGAGCGGACGTCGATGATGAATTCCGGTCCGATGCTGGCCCAGGGCGGCGGTGCCCCCACCCAGAACATGGTCGTGCCCCGGCCGGCCGACCGTAATACGTCGGTGGCCCGGTGGTTGATCGCCGTCGCGGTGCTGGCGGTGCTGACCGTCGTGGTCACGGTGGCGATCAACATGATCGGCGGCAACCCCCGCGACGTGCAGGTGCCCGATGTGAGCGGCCAGCGGTCCGCGGATGCCGTTGCCGCCCTGCAGAACCGGGGCTTCAAGACCCGCACAGAGCCCCAGACCGACAACAAGGTGCCCCCGGGTGTGGTGATCGGCACCGACCCGGCGGCCAACAGCATGCTCGCCGCCGGAGACGAGATCACCGTCAACGTCTCGCAGGGACCCCAGCAGGCCCAGATCCCCGACGTCGCCGGCCTGACCCCGTCACAGGCCCGGCAGAAGCTCAAGGACGCCGGCTTCGAGAAGGTCAAGGAAACGCCGAGTCCGTCGACACCCGAGCAGAAGGGGCGTGTGCTCGCGACGAACCCGCCGGCCAATCAGACCGCCGGCATCATCTACGAGGTCACGCTCGTGGTCGGTTCAGGTCCCGAGAACACCGCCGTTCCCGACTGCGGCGGCCAGAGTGTCGACGTGTGCAAGCAGATCCTGACCGCATCCGGTTTCGCCAGCACCGTCGTCATCGAGGTCGACAACACCGCTCCCGCCGGACAGGTGGTGGCCACCGAACCGGCCGCCGGCGCCTCGGTGCCCAAGGACACCCCGGTTCAGATCCACGTCTCGAAGGGCAATCAGTTCGTGATGCCCAACCTGGTCGGCCAGTTCTGGGACGACGTCTACCCGCGGCTGACCGCCCTCGGCTGGACCGGTGTGCTGGACAAGGGCCCGGATGTGCGCGACAGCGGTCAGCGCACCAACGCCGTGGTCACCCAGAGCCCGCCGGCGGGCACCGGGGTGAACCGCGACGCACGGATCACGCTGAGCTTCGCGTCGTAGCCGCCGCTACGGCGCGAGCCACCTCCGCTTCGAGGGCGGCCACCAGAGCTTCCTCGGGGGCCGCACCGCAGACGCCGAGCCAGTTGGCCAGCATCCGATGGCCACCCTCGGTGAGGATCGACTCCGGGTGGAACTGCACACCGTGAATCGGCAGCTCCCGGTGCCGCACTGCCATGATGACCCCGCCGTCGGTCTGCCCGATGACCTCGAGCTCATCGGGCACCGTCTCGGGAAGGATCGTCAACGAGTGGTACCGGGTCGCGGTGAACGGGTCCGGCAGACCCTTGAGCACCCCGGTGTCCGCGTGGTGCACGACGCTCGTCTTGCCGTGCAGTAGTTCGGGCGCGCGGTCGACGGTGCCGCCGAAGGCGACGCCGATCGCCTGGTGACCGAGGCAGACCCCGAGTAGGGGAGTGCCGGCCGCCGCGCAGGCGCGCACCAGGGGGATGGTGGCTCCGGCCCGTTCCGGGGTGCCGGGACCGGGACTCAGCAGTACGCCGTCGAAGTCAGCTGCCACCTTGGCGAGGTCGGCTTCGGTGGCCAGGCGGTCATCGTCGTTACGCCACACCTGCGCGTCGACCCCGAGCTGGCCCAGATACTGGACCAGGTTGAACACGAAGCTGTCATAGTTGTCGACGACCAGAACCTGCATTGACATAGGCTACCGGCCCTGACGAACGGGTTTAATAGCCGACAGGGCCCGCTGGTTTCGCGTAGCGCATCCGCAGCGGCTCGGTATGCCCGGTCAGTTCGACCTCGGCCCGCGGTTCTTCCAGGTATCCCAAGCCGAACCGCACCACGTATTGCTTGTAGAGGGTGACGTTGGGGGCGGCCGCCAGCGCGGCCTGCATGGCGGACGCGTCGCCGATCGCGGTGATCACATACGGCGGGCTGTAGGTACGGCCGTTGAGCAGCAGCGTGTTACCGACACAGCGGGGAGCTGAGGTGGCGATGATGCGCTGGTCCTGCATTTGGATGCCTTCGGCGCCGGCGCTCCACAGTGCATTCAAGACGGCCTGAATGTCCTGCTGGTGCACCACGAGGTCGTCAGGGGAGGCGTCGCGGGGAAAGCGGCCCTCGGCGTCGCGCTGGGCGTCATTGAGCGTGACAACCAGTCCGGGTCCTCGCATCGGGACCGTGCCCGCGTCGACGGCGAGCTCGGCAGAGCGGCGGGTGATCGCCCCGAGGGCCGCGTGTGAGCCGGGGGAGCCGCCGTGATGGCTGTCGATCTCGGTCGACAGCGAATCCCGTTCGGCGGTCAGCCGGTCTACCGATTGCTGGGCCTCGCGGACCAGGTCGACGAGGCGGGGGGCGTCGCTGCGGCGAATTTCGTCACCGCCGGAGACCCCGTGGGTTGCGGCCAGGAGCAAGCCGGCGGCCAGGCAGACGGCCGGGACGCCGAAACGCCACGGGGATCGATCCGGTTGGTCCATCGCAGTCTCTCCTGGACGTGCAGCTACGTTAGGCTCGTGAGGCATCCTGCCTCATCGTCGCACCGTGTGACGCCGACTGTCCGCGAAGGTACCCATGCCCAAGTCCAAAGTCCGTAAGAAGAACGATTTCACCATCAAGTCGGTGAGCCGGACCCCGGTCAAGGTGAAAGCCGGACCGTCGAGTGTGTGGTTCGTCGCGCTGTTCATCGGCCTCATGTTGTTCGGCCTGTTGTGGCTGCTGGTCTTCCAGCTCGCCGCGACCAACCCGGTGGACACTCCGTCCTTCCTTCAGTGGATGGCTGACCTGGGTCCGTGGAACTACGCGATTGCCTTTGCCTTCATGATCACCGGGCTGTTGCTCACGATGCGCTGGCGATAAGCCGAGGCGCCTTCATAATGAATTCATCTTACGTTTTCAGCGTTACCGGTTCAGCAACCTTGGCGATGCTCAATCACATCGTTGTGATTCATCCCCATTGGGGATAGCACCTGTGGATAACTCCATTAGTCGCGGTAAGAGGGTGTGAACAACCCGTGCAGCAAACTCATTGGGGGCCATCGGCCGCTGGAGTCGCTGGTTGCGGCATAGCCGGGCTTATGATGGCTATCGCAGCTGTGACCCTGATCACAGACCCGCCCGGACGTGTTCTTGCCGGCATTGCTGGCGTGGGATTGCTCACCTTCGCAACATTGTCGTGGCGGGCACGGCCGAAACTGGCAATTAACCAAGACAGTCTCACCGTCGCCGGGTGGTGGCGTACCCGGACATATCGCCGCAATGAGATCCGGAAAGTCCGCATCACCGAGTTCCGTCGGATCGCCCGCAAGGTCCGCCTACTGGAGATCGACACCGTCGACGACCGCCTGGTGGTCTTCACGCGCTGGGATCTCGGAACGGACCCGCTCGACGTCTTGGACGCGCTCACAGAGGCCGGTTTCGCGGCCCCGTGATGAATCAGACCCCACACAACACGCGACGCCCCCGACTCCGGGGGCGTCGCGCATTGGTACGTGCGGGGTAGGACCCGTTATGACACGGTGACCGATTCGATGACGACCGGATCGGTCGGCCGGTCGGAGCGGTCGGTCGGGGTGGACGCGATGGCGTCGACGACCTTCTGGGACTCCGGATCCACAACCTCGCCGAAGATCGTGTGGCGGCGGTTGAGGTGCGGGGTCTGGCCGACCGTGATGAAGAACTGGGAGCCGTTGGTGCCCGGCCCGGCGTTGGCCATGGCCAGCAGGTAGGGCTTGTCGAACTGAAGCTCGGGGTGGAACTCGTCGGCGAACTGGAAGCCCGGGCCGCCGCGACCGGTGCCGGTCGGGTCGCCGCCCTGGATCATGAAGCCGTCGATCACCCGGTGGAAGATGACGCCGTCGTAGAACGGACCGGAGGTTCCGCCCGAGGCATTCTCGGTGCTGTAGTCCTTGGTGCCCTGCGCCAAGCCGACGAAGTTGGCCACGGTCTTGGGAGCGTGGTTTCCGAACAGTGCGATCTTGATGTCGCCGCGGTTGGTGTGCAGTGTCGCCGTCGCGGTCTGAATGGGGCTCGTCACGGCTACTCAGTCTGCCATCCCGGCCGCCGGCGACGGTCAGATACCCCACCAACGCCCCCAGACTCCCGCGGAGATGGCAATGTGGATCTCAGCCGACACACTTCGGCCGCAGCTCACTTCCGCCGCCCGTGCCCAGAAAGGTGCCAGATGACCGCGAACATCGAGACCCGGTTGGCCCCCCGTCAGCGCCTAGCCCGCGGCTTGAAATACAGCACGGTGGGCCCCGTCGACGTAACTCGCGGCGTGGTTGGCATCAGCGCCAATACCGTGTCCGCGGCAGCGGCCGGGCTGCGCAAGCGCTACGAGTCGGGCAAGCTGCGCCGTCAGCTCGCCGCAGCCGCCCAAACGGTGGCGGCACTGCCCGAGGTACTGCAGGAGGCGGCCGCCGCGCCGCAGGCCAAGCCGCGACGCCGGCGCCGGCTGCTTCTGGCCGGTGCCGCCGCGGCAACCCTGGCCGGTGGAGCGCTGGCATTTTCGATCGTGCGACGGTCCACCCGGCCCGAGCCGTCACCGCTGCCGCCGAGCGTGGAAGTCAGCCCGAAGCCCTAGGGCAGTCCGTGGCGGCTACCCGTCTCCGTCCGGGGCCGGCACGTCAGCGCCGCCGTTTTCCTCCGGATCGTCACCGGCACCGTGATTCGGGTTGGTGCAGATCGTCCCTTCACACGGCACGTCGGAACCGTCCCCATTCGGGTTGGGCATCACCGCGCCGCCGTTTTCCTCCGGATCGTCACCGGCACCGTGATTCGGGTTGGTGCAGATCGTGCCCTCACACGGAACCATCGAGCCGTCGCCATTGGGGTTGGGCATCATCGGCACCGTCGATGTGGCGGGCGCACCCGGCGCCGCCGGTGTGTGGGGTGCGGCCGGCGCGTGGCTCGATGAGGTGACCGGGGCCTGGCTCGACGGCGCCTGTTCATCGCTGTTGGTACCACAGGCAGCACTGCAGAATACGAGTGCTGCGGCGAGAGGTACTACCTTGTGCAAACACTTCATGTGAGGCGACGGTAGCAATTGACGCCCGTGTTCTCCGGAGTTTGCCGACGGCAACTCCGAAACGCTTGTCGGGCAAGATGGTTCACGTCAACGATCAGTGACTGAACGGAGTTGTGGAGCCTAGGAGATTCGATATCTCTAGGTGGTGCAAAGGTATCCACGACATACACGACGACTGCTGGTTCGGAGCGCAAGCGCCTGTCGTGAACGAGTTATCTACAGCTGATCCGTGACGACGGCGGCCTGCGTCATTGGTGCGCGCCAGCGAGGATGCGAAGTACTCGCCGTTGTCGACGCCGACTGGGTCAACGATCACATTCGACGGCTCCACGAGGGCGAGGCAATGTAACCAGAGCGATCAGGTCTGGACGTTCTCCGAGGCCGCCGCGCTGCTCGGCGTGGTCAGGCCGAGCTCGTGAGCACGTTGCCAGGCTGCGGCTAGATTGGCTGCCCGGCTGTCGGCGGACACCTCGCACAGGAACTGGCTGCATTCTTTCTTGTTGATCTGCCACCGTAGTTCGGCGTATAGACGCAGGTAGCGGCGTCGGAGGATCACTCGCCCGAGGGCACCGCAGTCCTGGATGACGCGACAAGCTCGACCACCTGCGGCCTGGTCTTGTTCGAGTGCTTGGGATTGTTTGGTCCAGTAGGGGTGGACCCGCCACTGGGTGTCGCGGACGGGAGTCTTGTTCCAGCCCACGTTCGAACCTCGGCGTCTTTACACCATGGTGAGGTGTCGGGTGACGGGTTGATCGCTGGCGGTGCGAAATAGGTCAGCGCGTTGTGTGCTTGTGAGCAGGGTGATTTCGTCGAGTTCGGCGTTGGTGTATCCGGCCGCCAGGAGTTGTTCGAGCACTGAGCTGGTGAGTTTGGGTTGTTCGGCGGCGACGCCGGCCCGGTTCCCGTACATGCGGCCGGTCTCGTTGAGTAGCCGGAACATGGATCGGTACTGATAGTCGGAGAGGATGCCGCGTTCGCGGGCACGCATGACCAGTGACGACACGCTCACACCCCAGGTCAGGCGCAGCTCGTCGAGTTCGTGGACGGTGCGAATGGAGACCCGGTCCAGGTCGAACGCGATGTCATCGATGGGCGCCAGGAATTCGGCGGCGAAGGCGGTGGCTCGGCGTTCGGTCTCTGTTGGGCTGACCAGGGTCATCGCGTCCATCACGAGGTGGCCGAGTTCGTGGGCGAGGGTCATCCGCATGCGGTCGGGAGGCAGGGCTGCGTTGACGTACACCAGATGCGGATGGTGCTGGTTTGCCCGCAGGGTTACGGCGTCGATCTCGCGGTCGGCGAAGTCTTCGAGGATAACGAAAACTCCTGCGGCTTCCAGTAATTCGGCCATGGAACGGATCGGGCCGGCCACCCGCCAGAGGCGCCGCAGTACCTGCGCGGCGGTGATTTCGCCGTGCTCGGCGGCGTAGTCAGCGGGGTCGAGTTCGGGGAGCGCGAGCAGAGGTTCGATGTCCGCACGCGCTTCGATGCGCCCGAGCCGCATCGCGATGAGGTTCGCTCGCGCCCACACGCGGTCACGTTTCCACTCCGCGGTGCTGGCATTGGCGCGGAAGTGGGTGCCTTCGGCCGGCGACCGGGTGAACGGGACGCACAACGCCTCGGGTGGGCACTGCAGGACTCGCGCGTAATCGAGCAGGGCTTTCCCGGCCAGAGGCAGGACACCGGATTCGACCTTGCTTACGTGTGACGCCGATACACCGACCTGGTCGGCCAACTTCTTCTTCGACCATCCGCAGGCGAGTCTGGTCAGCTGCACCATCACGTTGTTCGCCTCAGCGTAGGGCTCCGGTGCCGTCACAGATCAACTCCCCATCCGTCTCGGTGCTCGTGTCTGGACACTAACCCTCCGTCGAGCCGGAGCTCTGCAGAAACACCGTGTGATCTGCGTCTTTCTCGATTCTGTGGCTGTCCGGCCTGCGACAAGAGTGGCTGGTGTGACTCAGAACTCACCGTAGCGGTGATCTCGCCACCGATATGCACGTGTGCTGGTACGGCGTGGCGCACGCGACAAACCTTACCACGGTCAGCACGATTCTGGGCAAGATTTTCAATCGAAAGGTGCAGTCGTGACGGCGCTCTTTGAGGATTCCGAGCCGCGGGACCGCGCGGTGTCGCGTAAGGAGGCGACCCGCTTGCTGCGGCAGGTCACTACCGGGGTCGCAGCGCTGCTCCTTGCCGCTGTCGATGACTGGAATGCCCTGTCCGAGCGGCACGCTGCGCACCTGCGCACCGAGTTGCACGGGCTGCTCCGGGGTTCGCATGTCGCCGGTCTCACTGCGGCAAGCACTGCGGTGTGGCTGGGCACGCAGGGCATGCACCCGCCTGGTCATATCGTGTCGAAACCGCATCGGTGGCCGATGATCAGCAGCCACGGCAAGACCTACATGGCCATCCACCACTACGAGATGGAACCGACCAATGCGCGACGCACCGCGTTCTGCAACCAGGACTCCGAAACCTTGCGGCTCATCGATGCCGAAACCTCGTCTCTGATAGGCAATCCCACGCATTGCGAATTGACGTGGGACTACGACCCTTACACCGATGCGCACATCCGCCGGATCTGGGTCAGCGCCCCCAGCGTCGACTGGGCCAGATTCGAAGTTCCCATGGCCAAAGCCCAAGCCCAGCTCGCGTCCTGGCGCAAGCGCAAGATGAAGTGGCTGCCAGGAGAGCTGCCCGCCGACATGCACGCGGTGGCACCGTTGCCGGCCCGCGACGCACAGGAGCGCCTCCAGCCAGGCATCGAGATTCAGCCGCCGCAGCGCTCGAAGGACGCCGGGGACGCCCAGTGAGGGCGGCGCCGGTGACCGTGCACGGGCAACCGTCGTGGACGGTGGTCGACGATCATGGGTTGCCGATCGCAGAGGTCGAGCAGTTCCTGCACTGGTTGCGGGCGGTGGGACGCTCACAGAACACCGTCCGGTCCTATGCACGGCATCTGAGCTTGTTCTACCGGTGGCTCTCGGCACGCGGAATCGCTTGGGATGCCGTCGTCTTCGACGGGTTGTGCGACTTTGTCGGGGCGCTGTCAGTGGGATTGCCGCCGCTGCAAACCTGGCGTAACGGCCGATCACCAGCAACGGTGAAAGCAGTCAGCGCGGGCATCCGAGAGTTCTACGAGTTCCACCGGGTCGAAGGCCGGGGACCGCTCGACTTGGTGCTGACCCGCAACCCGTCGAGGCTGCCGCGCCGATCGCACAGCTTCCTCGCACACGTCGAGCGGCGCCGCCCCAGCGAGGTGTCACGCTTGACGAGACCGGGCAAGGCTGCAGCGGAGACGGTGCAGGTGATCGACTTCGAGACCGACTTCACGCGGCTACTGGAGTCAGCGTCCACTGACCGGGACAGGCTGCTGCTCTCTGCCCTGTATGACCTGGGGCTGCGGGTGGGGCAAGCGTTGGGGCTGCGCCACGGTGACCTGGACCCGATGCGCCGACGAGTGCGGGTCTGCCGCCGGGAAGACAACCAGAACGGGGCCTTGTCCAAGCAGCGGGCGCAGTTCACCGTGGAGGCACCGCGGCGCTTTTTCGACCTGTACGCCGCATACCTGCTCGGCGAACTCGCCGATGTGGACAGCGATTACGTGTTCGTGAACCTGTCCCGGCGCCCGCGGGGTGGTCCGTTGTCGTACTCGAACGCCTACCAGCTGGTGGAGCGCATCGGCACCTCCGCCGGCGTCGACGACCTGCATCCCCACATGCTGCGTCACACCCACGCCACGGCGCTGGCGCGGGCCGGATGGACGGCCGCCGAGATCGCCGCCCGACTCGGCCAATCGCACGCCGCCAGCGCCGACGTGTACATCCACCTTGCCGGCGATGATCTGGCCGAGCGGCTGCGCCGTACCGAGCATCTGGTGTGGCGGGCACCGCAGAACAGGGCTGGCAATGACACGCGGTGAGTCCCGGACCGAATCCCGCGGCGTGCGCTCCCATCCGACACTGCGGGTCCCCGACGGCCCATGGTGCCAGCCGACCTGGCAGGTGGTCGAGGTGGCAGGGGATCGCCGCAGGCAGGCCGTCGACCCATGCGCGGTCGACGGCTGCGACGGCCCCCAATACTGGCTGGGCGGCCCCCGCAGCAACTCCGCCGCCACGTCAGGACTGTGCTACGCGCACTACTTCCAATGGTTCCGCGCCGGCCAGCCGGCCGACTTCACGGCCTGGGCCCAGACCGGGTCGACACCGGTAGGGCCGCCACGCGGCCGCACTTGCACCCAAGTAGTCGACTTCCGTCGGTTCCCGCCGACGGCTGCCGACGAGGTCCGGTTCGTCGTGGCCACCAAGGTCGGGAGAGGCGACTGGACGCCCAACGCCAGCCTCCGCCGCGTCCTCATGGTGCTCGTCGATGCGGCCGACGGCCGGGTCACGGATTCGCTGACCGAACGGCCCGTGCACGATTGGCTTCTGCTCTGCCGACAGCACTGGCCGCATGCCAGCTCGTTCGACACGCTGTGCGCACCGTACATCCGGAGCTTCTTCCGCCTGCTCGACGGCGCCACCAACCCCGACGCGTGGACCAGCGATCATTGGCACTGGCGCGATCAATTCGAGTTCGTCCTCGACGCCACCCAATCGGGATCCACGCACACCGCCGTCGACTGGTCATCGGTACCGGTGCCCTGGCTTAAGGTAGCCGTCAAAAAGCTTGCACGACAACAGCTCACCACCGCCACCCTGTCCTGGGGAACCCTCACCCAATGGGTGCGCGCCACCCGCCAGCTGGCCCGATTCCTCACCACCGACGGCACGGTTCCCGATCCACCCTCGGTGACCCGTTCGCTGTTCCTTGACTACCTGGCCTGGACCCGCCGTAGCGACACCGACGCGGACGCCCGGTTGGCCAACACCGGCGCATACCTGCTGGAGTCGTTGCACGAGACCGGGCTCGTCTGCGACCTGGGCTCGGCGATGTTTCTGCGCCGCGGCGAGAACGTCCACCGCAAGACTCGCAACCCTCGCCCGTTCCCGCCGGACGTCGTCGAGCGCATCGACACCCTGATCGTCGACAACCCCGAAACCGACCCGACACTGCGGGCGATGATTGCCACGACGCGATGGGCGGGCTGCCGAATCTCCGAACTGGTCGCCCTCCCGCTCGACTGCCTGCACCACTGCGACGGGGGCTACTGGATCGAGTACTGGATGACCAAAACCAACGCATGGCGCCGGTTTCCCATCCCAGACACCTTGGCCACCGTCATCTTGGCGCAGCAGACCCGCGTTCGAGACACCTACGGCCCCGAGGCCACGCACCTGTTCCCCGGGGCGCGATCGAGCGCCGCCGTCGGACGCACACAGCCCTGGTCCACCAGCGGTCTGCGGCACCGTCTCTCAGTCCTTTTTCGCGAACATGGAATCATCTCGTCGGCGATCACCGGTGAGCCGATCTCCGGAGGGGACGTCCACCGATTCCGGCACACCGTCGGGATGACCCTGCTCAACAACGGATGGACCCAACAGGAAGTGCGCGACTTCCTCGGGCATCAGAGCGACACCATGACCTCGACGTACGCTCGGATAACCGACGACACGCTGGCCCGCAAGGCACGCGAATTCTGGGACAACAAGCCCGAGAACCGGTCTGGGGGCGACGCGGGTGTTGAGCGGCTCCGCGCACGATTCGCCGCGGCCCTGCCCAACGGGTTCTGCACGCTGCCGTCGGCGCAACGCTGCGAGTTTCGGCCCAACCCCTGCCTGGACTGCTCCTTCCACGACCCGGGCGGCCGGGTCTTCCTCGGCGCTCATATCGTTCACCGAGACCAACTGCAGCGCCTCACCGACGATGCTCGTGAACGCGGTGACACCGAAGCGGTCGAGCTGAACACGACCATGCTCGCCAAAGTCACCAAGCTGATCGCCGAACTCGACCCCGACAGCCCGGAACGCCCGTGACCACCGACGACCGCCAACAGCGGACTGCCCGCCTTACCGAAGCCGCCGCGGCCCGCACGGCTGACGCGACCGCCCGCGCCCGCCGGGCCATCACCAAACTGCACGCCGCCGGGCAGCCGATCACATTCGTTTCCATCGCACGCACCGCGGGAGTATCGACCAGCTTCCTGTATCAGCACACCGACCTTCGGCGCGATATCAGCGAGCACCGTCGCCGAGCGACCGGCGACCTGCACACACCGAACCCTGCTGCGGCCACAGTCGAGTCGCTGCGCACCAAACTCCAAGTAGCCCTGCACCGCAACCGCGACCTCGCCGAAGAAGTTGCGGTGCTGCGTACCGAGAACGAGGCCCTCCGCAGCCGTGTCCTCGACCTCAACCACCGTCATACCTCCGCTCCCCGAGCGCGGCCCGCTACCGATGGCTGAGCGGGTGCTGACCGATAGAGCGTGACAGCCCCGCTACGGCTTAGCGCTCATGCAGATGGCACCACGGAATCTGGTTGCCCAGGCGGTTGCCGCCATCTGCGGCGGACCTGGCCACGCGGCACGGACTACCGCAGGTGGCCTGTCCGAACCGACCGGTGCTTGTTCGGAATCCGATGCCACAGATTCAACGAGAACGCCCCGGACCAAGCAACTCGTCGTTGACCACCGGGTCGACCTCCGGTTGACCATAGCCAGTCCTCGGCGAGGAGTGACTCTCACAAACGCAATCAGCCCCCTGCATCGCAGGGGGCTGATCGGCCGTTGGGCTACTTGTCGCTGTCGCCGCCCGAGCCTGCGGCGCCGGCGCCGTCAGAGCCCGCGCTCTTCTTAGTTCCTGCAACACTATTCTTCTTGGCTGGCTTGCTGAACCCGCTCTTCAACCCGTCACGAACCTTCTTGACCGTCGAATTCACCTTGCCACCAACGGAATCAATGGACTCCTTGAGCTTCGCCGACGGCTTCACCCGTGCAGTGCCGATCTTCCCGGGCTCAGCCTTGGGGCTTTCACGCACAACCTGACCGGTAGCGCCCTCAGCGGAGTTCTCAATGCCGGACTCGGTACTCACCTCAACCGCTTTCGCTGCATCAGCCTCCGTGTCGTTGTCCACCGCCGGCGCCTCTGCCAGGCTCAGGCTCTTGACTTCCGGTGCGCCATCCGAAGACACATTGAGCGCCGCCAACTTACGCGGCGCGGACGGCAGTGCCGCCGGGCCATCCTCGGCCTTGGCAGCCACAGCAGTCGTCGTGCCACTTGCCGGCTCGGACAGCTCGTCCAGCGGGTTGCCAGTCCCGTCCCAGCCTGTTGTCTTCGCGATGATCTGAGAGAGGTTCGCCAAGGCCGCGATCGGCCCGAGCCGATGGCCGGCAAAGGTCAGGTCCGAGTTACCTCGATCGAGGACAAGGGTTACCGCGTTGAAGATGGAGCCGCCGGGGGCCGCGTCATTTCCCACCGATCCCGTGCTGAATAGGCCGCCGAGCTCGATGCTCAGCGATTTGATGTCCATGCCCGGCGGCAAAGATCCGGAGATCAGAGGCAACGCCGCGTCAAGGTTGAGGGTGGCGCCGTTAAAGAAACCGTCGACGACATTGGCGGGAAGGTTGAGCAGGTCCCCGGCAAGAACGCTGTTGAGGGCCGCCACACCTGGGCTGAGCATCGGCCCTACCACCCCGATCAGCGCGCCGCTTAGTGGGGAGGCCGCGAAATTGAGGAGAGAAGCAACGGCTGCGGGGATCTCGGGGAGCTCCATGGGAATCGGCCAGCCGTTGATTGCCAGCAGCATGAGCATGTGCTGGGGGTCCAGGGTTTGCTCCAACGCTTCGAAGGCAGGTGAAAGAACCGGTGGGTATCCAAATGGGTCGCCGGAGAAGGTGGTGGCCTGGATAACGTCCTGCAGCAGGGCGGCATTGGCCGAGATCACGTCGCCGATGCTGGCCGGGTCGTTGATGATGGCGCGGAGGTCGTCGATCTGGTTGACGATCGCCTGCTGCAGCGCCGCGGCGGGCGCCTTGGAATAGAACTCGGAAACCTTGGTGGCGTTGGCTGCGGTGTCGTTGAAAACCTCTGCCCATCGGGTGAGGAAGTCGGCGGCCGCAGTCAGCTCAACGGAGGCAGTAACCGGTTGGTTTGCGGCTATCTGGACGTCCGGGGGGGGCATGGTTAGGGGCGTAAACGCGACCGCACCGGCGGCGGCCATCGCCACACCGGCGGTCACGAAGGGACGAATTGTGGGCTGCAAGATTATGTCCTTTTGACGGGGTCGTTAACACCTACCCGCCGAACCGTAGCTGAGAGCAACCTGAAAATCAGCAGATTTCTAGAACTCGTTTCAATTCGTATGCCGCCCGCACCGCTACGATGGGGCGTGAGGCCGCATGATGACCTGACCCGCTTTTACGATCCCCCGTGCGGATTTCGGGCGCACACGAGAACCTCAGTACGCTGGAGAAGCACCGAAAGCGGTGACGACCTCTGGTCAAACTGAAACGTGTTACCGACAGTCTCGGGGTGTCAGTAACACTTTGTTGCGGCCCCCGCCCACTCCCGAACCGCCGCAGGACAGCCTTTAATGCCTGTCACTCGGAAAGTCTGTGAACCTGATCTGGGCGATGCACGTATTTCTGACCTGGGCGTCGACCAGATTAGGTATGCCGGTGATCGAGCGGGACACAGCTGGGTGGCCGCGTCAGGTCGTGGCGCTGTCGCCAAAAGTGGAGCCACGGGGAATCGAACCCCGATCTGAGCCTTGCAAAGGCCCCGTTCTACCGTTGAACTATGGCCCCGTCACGGACATGACCATGACGGCATCACCGCTGGTCATATCCACTTCTATCTCCGTCTCCTACAGATAAGTACCGAACTCCTGACATCTGCCTTGCAAAGGCAGCGCTCTACCAACTGAGCTAAGGCCCCGTATTCGGCTTCGACGCCGGCATTTCGGCCTCGTGCCAAACCTCTTCACCGTGGCGTGACCGCCAGACGATCACCGCGGCGGCTGCGATGCCGGCCAGAAGTACGAACCGCATGGCGCAACCTCTCGATGATCACCGGTTACACCGGGTGTCGTGGGCCTAGGAGGACTCGAACCTCCGACCTCTTCGTTATCAGCGAAGCGCTCTAACCGCCTGAGCTATAGGCCCGAAAATTGGGATCGACCGAGCGCAGAGATTACCGCACCGAGGCGCAGACTCCCAAATCAATCCCGGTCGGCCAGCGTGACCTCGACTCCGCCGACCAGATCGGTGGTCAGGTTGTAGATGAAGGCCCCGATGGTGGCCATCGCGCACAGCACGACGATGTTGACCAGGCCGATGAGCGCCGCCCCACCGAATATCGTTCCACTGGACACCAATTCGCCTCCAGCGGCGCCGCTGGCGCTGGTCAGAAGGTCACCGACGTTGCTGTTGAGCTTGCTCCACACACCCATCGCGCCGAGCACCAGGTACAGGAACGCCACCGCGATCATCCACACGAAGAACAGCACCACCGACAAGACCAGTGAGACCTTCAGCACAGTCCACGGGTCGACCCGGCGGATCTGCATGCTGGCCCGGACCGGCCCCTGGTGCGCAGTTCGGCTGGCCACCTGGATCCGCGTGGTCGGACTGTTGCTCGAAGATCTTGCCGTGGAAGCGTCGCCGGAGGACTTGCGCGGCGCTGGGCGCGGAGCCGGACCGGACAGGTCCGGGATCTCGCTGGTGTAAGCCTCCGACCGCGCCGGCTCACCGCGGGATCCAGACTGCGCCTGGGGGGACGACGGTCGGGCCGGGCGAGCCTGCTGCTCGGTTTCCTGGTTCTCCGAGCCGGCGACGAAGCGCTGCAACCTGGCCTCGACACCGGGGGAGTGGGCGCTCGTCGGGCGGGCACCCTCGTCGCGCGTCTCGTTTGGGGCGGGCGGCGTGGTCCTGGCGGTCCCGCGCTGCCACGGCGGCGCCTCACCCGTCTCGGTGATCTGACCGCCGGCGGGCCGGGCCTGGACCCCGCCCGCCTTTGCCGCGGCCGAGGCCCCGTCGGCCCCAGCGGCCCCGGTGCCTGAGCCGTTGGAACTGCCGGGCCGGTCGCCCGCTCGCGGGTATCCCGGCTCGTTCGGTGAACTCACCTAACAGCTCCTTAGCTCAGGCCGAGGTCCGCGTCGGGCCTCGGCGACAGCGTCATTCCTCGTCAGACTCAGCACCATCCGGGTCCGAGTCCTCCTCGGCGTTGCGCGCAATCGCAATCAGTGTGTCGCCGTCGCCCAGGTTCATCAAGCGGACACCCTTGGTCTGACGTCCAGCCTTGCGAACCTGACGTGCGGCGGTCCGGATCACGCCGCCACCGGAGGTGATGGCGTACAGCTCCGTCTCGTCATCGACGATCAGCGCTCCGACCAGACTGCCACGTTTGCGGTCGTACTGGATCGTCAGGATGCCCTTGCCGCCGCGGCCCTGGACCGTGTACTCCTCGATCGCGGTCCGTTTGGCGTACCCGCCCGCGGTCGCGACCAGCAGATACGTGTCCGGTTGGACCACATTGAGCGACAGCAACCGGTCGTCTTCGTTGAACCGCATGCCCTGCACACCCGAGGTGGCCCGGCCCATCGGCCGCAGCGCCTCATCTGTTGCGGAGAACCGGATGGACTGACCGTTGGCACTGACCAGCAGCAGGTCGTCTTCGGCCGAGCACAGCACCGCACCGACCAGTTCATCACCGTCGCGCAGGTTGATCGCCACGATGCCGCCGGACCGGTTCGAATCGAAGTCGACCAGCTTGGACTTCTTCACCAGGCCGTTGCGGGTGGCCAGCACCAGGTACGGCGCGTCCTCGTAGGTCTTGAGCTGGATCACCTGGGCGATGCGCTCCTCCGGCTGGAAGGCAAGCAAGTTCGCCACATGCTGTCCGCGCGCGGTACGCGAGGCTTCCGGCAGGTCGTAGGCCTTGGCCCGGTACACGCGACCCTGTGTGGTGAAGAACAGGATCCAGTCGTGCGTCGAGCACACGAAGAAGTGGTTGACGATGTCGTCGGCCTTGAGCCCCGCGCCCTGCACGCCCTTGCCGCCGCGCTTCTGACTGCGGTAGAGGTCGGTCTTGGTGCGCTTGGCGTATCCCGTCTCGGTGATCGTGACCACGACGTCTTCCCGGGCGATCAGGTCCTCGTCGCTGACGTCGCCGTCGGCCGGGACGATCCGGGTGCGCCGGTCGTCACCGTGCTTCTCGACGATCTCGGCCAGCTCGTCGCGCACGATCGCGCGCTGCCGTTCCGGTTTGGCCAGGATGTCCTCGAGGTCGGCGATCTCGGCCTCGATCTTGGCCAGATCGTCGATGATCTTCTGACGTTCCAGGGCAGCCAATCGACGCAGCTGCATGTCGAGGATGGCCTGAGCCTGGATCTCGTCGATGTCGAGCAGCTCGATCAGGCCAGCGCGGGCGATCTCGACGGTTTCGGAGGCGCGGATCAACGCGATCACTTCATCGAGCGCGTCGAGCGCTTTGACCAACCCGCGCAGGATGTGAGCCCGCTCGTTGGCCTTGCGCAGCCGGTACCGGGTGCGCCGGATGATGACGTCGAGCTGGTGCGCGACGTAGTACCGGATCATCTGGTCCAGGCGCAGCGTGCGGGGCACCCCGTCGACGATCGACAGCATGTTCGCACCGAAGGACGTCTGCAGCTGGGTGTGCTTGTAGAGGTTGTTCAGCACGACCTTCGCGACGGCATCGCGCTTGAGCTCCACCACGATTCGCAGGCCCACGCGGTCGCTGGACTGGTCCTCGATGTTGGAGATGCCGGCCAGCTTGCCGTCACGCACCTGTTCGGCGATCGAGGTGATGAAGTTGTCGTGGTTGACCTGGTAGGGCAGTTCGGTGATGACGATGCCGGTACGGCCCCGGCTGTCCTCCTCGATCTCCACCACACCACGCATGCGGATCGAGCCGCGACCGGTGGTGTAGGCATCCTGGATACCCTGCGAGCCGACGATCAGGCCGCTGGTGGGGAAGTCGGGGCCCTTGACCCGCTCGCACACCGCGGCCAGGGTGGCCTCTTCATCGGCCTCGTGGTTCTCGAGGCACCAGTACACCGCCTCGGCCAACTCCCGCAGGTTGTGCGGCGGGATGTTGGTGGCCATGCCGACGGCGATACCGCCCGAGCCGTTGGCCAGCAGGTTGGGGAACCGGCTCGGCAGCACGGTCGGCTCTTGCACCCGGCCGTCGTAGTTCGGGATGAAATCGACTGTCTCTTCGTCGATTTCACGCAGCATCTCCATGGCCAGCGGGGTCAGCCGGGCCTCGGTGTACCGCATCGCGGCGGCGGGGTCGTTACCCGGCGAACCGAAGTTGCCCTGACCGTCGACCAGCGGGTAACGCAGCGACCACGGCTGGGCCATGCGGACCAGGGTGTCGTAGATCGACGCGTCACCGTGCGGGTGGTAGTTACCCATCGTCTCGGCCACCGAGCGCGCCGACTTGGCGTGGCTGCGGTCCGGACGGAAGCCCGAGTCGTACATCGCGTACAGCACGCGTCGATGCACGGGCTTGAGGCCGTCGCGTACCTCCGGCAGCGCGCGGCCCACGATCACGCTCATCGCGTAATCGATGTAACTGCGCTGCATTTCGTGCTGGATGTCGACCGGCTCGATGCGGTCGGAGGCTCCGTCGCCTGGTGGCAACGTGGTGTCAGTCATGAACTCCTCGCTCGTCGGCTCGGCTTGATGCGGTCAGAGGACTTGGGCGCGTAGCGGCTAAACATCCAAGAAGCGAACGTCTTTGGCGTTGCGCGTGATGAAACTGCGGCGGGCTTCGACGTCTTCACCCATCAGGATGGAGAACAGCTCGTCGGCGGCAGCCGCATCATCAAGCGTCACTTGACGCAATACCCGCACTGTCGGATCCATGGTGGTTTCCCACAGTTCCTTGGCATCCATCTCGCCCAGACCCTTGTAACGCTGGATACCGTCATCGACGTTGATGCGCTTGCCCGCAGCCTTACCCGCCTCCAACAGACCGTCGCGTTCGCGGTCGGAGTAGGCGAACTCCGGTTCCTGACGCTGCCACTTGAGCTTGTACAGCGGAGGCTGCGCCAAGAAGATGTGGCCATGCTCGACCAGCGGTTTCATGAACCGGAACAACAGGGTCAGCAGCAGCGTGGAGATGTGCTGACCGTCGACGTCGGCGTCGGCCATCAGCACGATCTTGTGATACCGCAACTTGGAGATGTCGAACTCGTCGTGGATACCGGTGCCCAGCGCGGTGATGATGGCCTGAACTTCGGTGTTCTTCAAAACCCGGTCGATACGGGCCTTTTCGACGTTGATGATCTTGCCCCGCAACGGCAAGATCGCCTGGAACATCGAATCGCGACCACTCTTGGCCGAGCCGCCGGCCGAATCACCCTCCACCACATACAGTTCCGACTTCGTCGGATCGGTGGAGCGGCAATCCGCCAGCTTGCCGGGCAAACCGCCGATGTCGGTAGCGCTCTTGCGCCGGACCAGCTCACGGGCCTTGCGTGCGGCGATCCGCGCCTGCGCTGACGAAACCGCTTTGTTCACCACGGTTTTCGCTTCAGCTGGATTGGCCTCGAACCAGTGGGTGAGCTGCTCGTTGCAGATCTTCTGAACGAACGACTTGACCTCGGTGTTACCGAGCTTGGTCTTGGTCTGGCCTTCGAACTGCGGTTGAGCCACCTTCACCGAGATCACCGCGGCCAGACCCTCACGGATGTCGTCGCCGGTGAGGTTGGGATCCTTGTCCTTGAGAAGCTTCTTTTCCTTGGCGTACCTGTTGACCACACTCGTCAACGCCGCGCGGAAACCCTCTTCGTGGGTGCCGCCCTCGTGCGTGTTGATCGTATTGGCGAAGGTGTGCACCGATTCGGAATAGCCGGCGTTCCACTGCATCGCGATCTCGACCTCATGGCCGGGACCCTTGCCGTCGAAGTCGATCACGCTGGGCTGGATCGCGGTCTTGGTGCGGTTGATGTGCTTGACGAAGTCGACCAGGCCACCCGGGTAGTGGAAGGTGCGGTGCTTGACCTTGTGCGGAGCGGAGGCCTCGGCCGCCGTCTCCTCCGCCGACTTGGGTGCGGCCGCGGTGTCGGCGACCACCTCGTCCACCACCTCGTCCTGGGTCACCCGCTCATCGGTGAGCTCGATGGTCAGGCCCTTGTTCAGGAATGCCATCTCCTGAAGCCGGCGGGCAATGGTCTCGAAGTCGTAGACCGTGGTCTCGAAGACGTCCGGATCGGCCCAGAACCGGATGGTGGTTCCGGTTTCCTTGGTCTTCTCGCCCTTGCGCAGGGTTCCGGGGACCGAGTTGTCGTAGGTCTGGAACCACTCGTACCCATCGGTGCGGACATCGGCCTCGAGCCGGGTGGACAGCGCGTTGACCACCGAGACGCCGACACCGTGCAGGCCGCCGGACACCTGATAGGCGCCCTCTTCGAACTTGCCGCCGGCGTGCAGGACGGTCATCACCACGTCGATGGTCGGGATGCCGGTGGCGTGCATGGCCACCGGGATACCGCGCCCGTCGTCGGAGACCTGGACCCCGCCGTCCTCGAGGATGCGGACATCCACTTTCGTCGCGAAGCCGGCCATCGCCTCGTCTACCGCGTTGTCGACGACCTCCCACACCAGGTGGTGCAGGCCACGTTCACCGGTGGAACCGATATACATGCCGGGTCGTTTACGAACGGCTTCGAGGCCTTCCAGCACTTTGATCGAGTCGGCACCGTACTGATTCTGGGCAGCCACGTCGGACGCGTCTCCTTGGGGTTCGCGGGAGGTGGTTGCGTCACCGCCCTGCAGATCTCGCCACAGTCTACCGGTCGATACGGACAGGGCCGACTCTGTAGCGGCGTTTCCACCTATCTAACTGCGCCGTGCGCTGAATTTCTCGGCCATTGGTGCCTCCGGACGCTTGAGGAGAGGCATTCCGCGCGTCTCGGCGTTCTGAGCGCAGTCCTAGCCGTAGGTGTCGCGCGGACCGCGCCCGGAGACGTGGTACCGGCCCTTGCGCCACGACGGCCCCACCGGCCCGACGATCTTCAACGAGGTCACCACACCGTCACCGACCGCGGCGGCGATCTTGGCCAGCAGCTGGGACTGCACCATTCGCAGCTGGGTGGCCCACGCAGTGGACTCCGCCGAGACGGTCAAAACCCCTTCGTTCAGGCCGGTCGGGTTGGCGTGGTCGGCGATCTGGTCGCCCACGACGGTGCGCCACCGGCCGAACACCGAGCCCTCGGCGACCCTCGAGGACCAGCCCCGCACTCTGGCCAGATCCTGGGTGGCGGCCCCGAGCGGTTGCGGATCTCGGACGTCGGGTCCGGGACCGGACCAGCTGCGGCGGCGACCGGCATTGCCGGCCACCCGTCGTACCGGGGCGCTGCGGCCGCGGCCGACATCCTTGCCTTGGCTGCGGGCCGCGCCGCGAGCCTCCTCGAGGGTGCGCCTCACCAGATCCATGCCGCGCATGCGGGTGAGATCCTCCGGGCTGACGGCGGGCGCGGGATCCGGGACCTGAGCAGAATCGTCTGTCATGACTGCACCACCGATACCCGTCCCTGGTCGCCGTCGGTCATCTTGATCTCGATGCGGTTGGCCGCCCAGTCATGCGGGATGTCCTCGGCGACCGCCGCGGTCACCAGAACCTGCTCGGCCTCACCGGCCACGGCCGCCAGCGCCTGCCTGCGTGCGGTGTCCAGCTCGGCGAACACATCGTCGAGCAAGAGCACCGGATCGACGCCGTCCGACCGCAGCAATTCATAAGCACCCAGCCGCAAGGCAAGCGCCATCGACCACGATTCGCCGTGGCTGGCAAAGCCTTTGGCGGGCTGGTCACCGAGCCACAGCTCGAGATCATCGCGATGCGGACCGACCAGACACACCCCGCGATCCAATTCCGCATCGCGTCGTCGCGCCAGTGCATCGAGCAGCGCGGCCTCATAGAACTCCACGGGCTCCAGGCCCGGAGCGTTCTCGATCGCCTCCACACTGCTGCGGTACCGGATGGCCGCGGGACGACTCGAGGGCGCCAACAATTGATAGGCCTTCTGCACTTCCGGATGCAGTTGCTCGACGAGCGCGACGCGGGCGGCGATCAACGCCGCGCCGTGCGCGGCGAGGTGCCCGTCCCACACGTCAAGGGTGTCCAGCACACTGCGATCACCCCGATACCGCGCTCCCGCAGCGGTTTTCAACAGCGCTGTGCGCTGGCGCACGACCTTGTCGTAATCGGCGCGGATGCCGGCGATGGCCGGCCGACGGGTGGTGGCCAACTCGTCGAGATAACGCCGGCGCTCACCCGGGTCGCCCCGTACCAGCGCCAGGTCCTCCGGACTGAACAGCACTGCCCGCAAGACGCCGAGGATCTCGCGCGGAGAACGCACCGGGGAACGGTTCAGCCTGGCCTTGTTGGCCCGGCCGCTGGTGATCTCGAGGTCGACGGCCAGTTCGCGACCCTCGTTGACGACGATGGTCGAGACGATCGCGCGGGGCGCGCCGGCCCTGATCAACGGCGCGTCCGTGGCCACCCGGTGAGAACCCAGTGTGGCGCAATACCACAGTGCCTCAACGAGATTCGTCTTGCCGAAACCGTTCGATCCGACGAATACCGTGCGGCCGGGCTCGAGCTCGAGCTCGACGTGTGCCCAGGACCGGTAGTCGGTCAGTCCCAGGTGACGGACATACATCGGAAATCGCGCCTAACCGGACTCACTGATCCGGTGCACCGCATGGCCACCGAACTGGTTGCGTAGCGCGGACACGGCTTTCATGGTGGGGGAGTCCTCTTGCCTCGAGGCGAACCGGGCGAACAACGACGCCGCGATCACCGGCATCGGCACCCGGTGGCTGATCGCCTCCTCCACCGTCCAGCGGCCTTCGCCGGAATCTTCGGTGTACCCGCTGATCGCGGCGAAGCCCGGATCCTCCTTGAGCGCCTTGGCCAGCAGTTGCTGCAACCACGACCGCACCACGGTGCCATTGGTCCAGGCCTGGATCACCGCTTGGGGGTCGGCGATCAGTTCTTCGGCCGCGAGCAGCTCATATCCCTCGGCGTAGGCGTGCATCAAGCCGTACTCGATGCCGTTGTGCACCATCTTGGCGTAGTGCCCGGCACCTACCGGGCCGGCGTGGACGAATCCGTCGGCCGCGTCGCCGGCCGGACGCAATGTGTCGAAGATCGGCATGGCTCGAGCCACGTCGGCGTCACTGCCACCGACCATCAGGCCATAGCCCTCGTGCAGGCCCCAGACGCCACCCGAGACACCGGCGTCGACGAAGTTGATTCCCTTGTCACCCAACAACTTCGCGTGCGGGCCGTCTTCGGTGTACCTCGAATTGCCGCCGTCGATCACCAGATCACCGGGTGACAGCACATCGGCGAGCGTGACGATGGTCTCGTGCGTCACGGTGCCCGACGGCACCATCACCCAGACCACCCGCGGCGTCTCGAGCGCAGCCGCCAGATCGGTCAGGCTGGCCACGTCACTTACCTCCGGACGCGGGTCGTAACCCACGACCTCATGGCCACCGGCGCGCAGGCGCTCGCGCATGTTGAAGCCCATCTTGCCCAGGCCGACCAACCCCAGTTGCATGTGCGCCCTCTCTCGCCAGCGCCGATCAGCCGGGAAGGCGGACCGGCATCAACAGGTAGACATAATCGGTCTTGGCGGCCGGGAACGGCCCCGAGCCTCCACCGGTACCACCATCCTCGCCCGTCGGCCGCAACACTGCCGGCCGGCTCGGCGTGGTGAAACCGAAAGTCACCCGGTCAGAATGCAGCGAGCTCAGCCCGTCGGTCAGGTAGGTGGGATTGAAGGCGATGGTCAACGGGTCCCCGGCGAACTCGACCGGCAGGTCTTCCTCGGCCCGGCCCACGTCGTCGGCCCCGGCCGACAGCCTCAGCACGTCGTCGCCGAACTCCATCCGGATCTGGGCTCCACGGTCGGCGACCAGCGCCACACGCTTGATCGCCTCGGTGAGCTCGGCGACCCCGATGGTGGCCACCGCGGTGTGCTCGGACGGTAGCAGTTGACGGAACTTCGGGAACTCCGCGTCGAGCAGACGTGTGGTGCTGCGCTTGCCGTTACTGCGGATACCGAGCAGGCCGTCCTTGCCGACCGCGGCCCCCGAACCCAGCGACAGGTGCACCTGGTTGCCGTCGGTACCGGCCTTGGCGGCCTCGGCCAGCGTCTTGGCCGGCACCAGCACGGCGGCTTCGACGTCGGTGGCACTGGTTTCCCAGGTCAGCTCGCGCACCGCGAGCCGGAAGCGGTCGGTGGCCGCCAAAACCACTGATTCACCGGAGATCTCGACCCGGATACCGGTCAGCATGGGCAGGGTGTCGTCGCGGCCGGCGGCGACGGCCACCTGGCCGATGGCCTCGGCGAACAGATCCGACGACACCACGCCGGTCTCCTCGGGCAGGGTCGGGAGCGCGGGATAGTCCTCCACCGCGAGGGTGGGCAGTGAGAACCGCGCGCTACCACAGGTCAATGCCACCCGGGTGCCCTCGACGCTGAGCTCGACCGGCTTGGCGGGCAGGGCCTTGGTGATGTCGGACAACAACCGCCCTGACACCAAAACGCTTCCGGGAGAAGCGATTTCAGCGCTCACCCGCACCTCCGCGGACACTTCGTAATCGAAGCCGGAGATGGTCAGGCCCTCGTCGGTACCGGTCAGCAGGACGCCGGCCAGCACCGGGATGGTGGGCCGGGTCGGCAGATTGCGGGCCACCCAGGCCACCGCGTCCGCGAAGTCCTCACGCACCACGCGGAACTTCAAGTCGGTCAGCCCAGCCGTCGTCGTCGCCACGTGCTATGCGCCCCTTCGATGATCCCCATAACGAGCTCTACCTGCGTTTTCCGAAAACCGCACCACGCAGCACGACGCTGAATGACAAAGCTGGAAACCGCTGTCGATGAACCACCGTAGAGCTTTCCTCACCAACTTGAAAGCTAATCGATCGGGGTGACACGGGGATCGGCTCGTGCCTCGAGGCCCCGATCGGACGTACCGTCCGTCCGGTGTCCCCAAGGCCCTTCTTCTAGAAGGAATTCTTAGAAGATATTTGAGTAACAGTATTAGGGCCTGTGAAAACTGGGGATGAACGGGTGTTTGCCCAGCACCGCCGGTGTGTCGCAATGTGAGTCCGCTGTGGAGTCCGGTGGATGGACCGGCGCTCGAGTGTGGACAGCCGCCCGGGTGTGGATGATTTTGTCATTCATCCCGTGGTTTGCCCGCAGGTTGTGCACAGCAGTATCCACAGCGGTGGGCTGTGACTCGTGGTGCCAAATGAGGCGAAAGTTGTTACAAGATTTTTCGCCGGAGGACTCGAGTCAGACCACGATGTGAGACGGCGGATACCCCGCCAGGTCAGCACTAAACCCCTCGAGAGGTCATCTCGAGGGGTGGCGGGGGATTCAGCGAGGGGTTCGGGAGTGGTCAGCGCTTGGCGCGCTGACGAATCCTTGTCGTGAGTTCCTTCACGTGGTCGAAAACCTCGCGCCGCTCGGCCATCTCGCCACGAATCTTCTTCTCGGCATACATGACGGTGGTGTGGTCCCGCCCGAATGCCTGGCCGATCTTGGGCAGGGAGAGATCGGTGAGCTCACGGCACAGATACATGGCGATCTGCCGGGATTGCGCCAGTGCCCGGGTCTTGCCGGGGCCGCGCAGTTCCTCCACCGTGGTCTCGAAGTACTCGGCGGTGGCGGCCATGATCGCGGCCGTGCTGATCTGCATGGTCGTGGCGTCGGCGATCAGATCGCGCAACACGACTTCGGCCAGAGCCTTGTCGATCCTGGTTTTGTTGAGCGAGGCGAACGCCGTGACACGGATCAACGCACCCTCGAGCTCGCGGATGTTGCGTTCGATGCTGCTGGCGATGAGCTCGAGCACGTCATCAGGCACATCCAGTCGATCCATCTGCGCCTTCTTGCGCAGGATCGCGATGCGGGTTTCGAGCTCCGGCGGCTGTACGTCGGTGATCAGGCCCCACTCGAAGCGGGTACGCAGCCGGTCCTCGAGGGTGGCCAGCTGTTTCGGCGGCCGGTCCGAGGAGATGACGATCTGCTTGTTGGCGTTGTGCAGGGTGTTGAAGGTATGGAAGAACTCCTCCTGGATACCTTCCTTGCCTTCGATGAACTGGATGTCGTCGACCAGCAGGATGTCGATGTCGCGGTAGCTCCGTTTGAACGAGGCCTTGCGGTCGTCGCGCAGTGAGTTGATGAAGTCGTTCGTGAATTCCTCTGTGGAGACGTACTTCACGCGCATGCCGGGGAAGAGACGTTGCGCATAATTTCCGGCCGCATGCAGCAGATGGGTCTTGCCCAGACCCGACTCGCCCCAGATGAACAACGGGTTGTAGGCCCGCGCGGGCGCCTCGGCGATGGCGAGGGTAGCGGCGTGGGCGAAGCGGTTCGACGCTCCGATGACGAACGTGTCGAAGGTATAGCGGCGGTTGAGGTTGACCGCGTTGTCGTCGCTGACGGTCGAGTCACGCTGCGGACTGCTGAAGTAGGTCGGCCAGCTTTCCTCGGCGCTGACCTTGGCGGCGCGATCGTCATCGATCTCGTCGGCGTCAGTGGCCGGCGTCGGAGATGTGGCCTCAGCGGTCTCCCGGGAATCGGCCGTGGTCTCGGCCGCGGACTCCTGAGCTTCCTCGGAGGGGGTGGCGATGCGTACACCGAGCTCGACGCGCTGGCCCAGTTTGCGGCTGAGCGCGTTGATGATGGGTTCGCGCAGATGGCGTTCGATCTCGTTCTGGACGAACGTGGTGGGGACCGAGAGCAGAGCAAACCCCTCGGCGATCACGAGTGGTTCGACCAGCTTGAGCCAGGCCCTTTGCTGGGGGGTCAGCTGGGGTGCGGCGGTGTCACCTGAGAGGCCCGATTCTGGAGCACGGTCGCCGTTGAGTTCGGCGACGACGCTGTTCCAGACGGCGACGAATGGTGGGTCGGGGTCCGCTGTCAACGACCGTTTCCCCCTTTGAGGTGCTTCGAGGTCGACCCGGTGACGACCAAAAAGAACGATGACGAACTGTCCACATATTTATCCACAGCTTGTGGAGAAAGGACAGTCGTCGTCGCTCTGTTGTCTGTTCGTGAGAGCGTCGTGGCCGGGTCATCACACGCAGTGAGGCTTGCGGCGGAGCGACGTCCTCATCTTATTGTCCGGGGCCGATCCAGGCTCGGAACGGCATTGCCAGAAGCTAACAGTTTTCTCTCGATGTGCCAACAGTTCTGCAACATCGGATGCCGGCGATGTAGGAGCCTCGGCGCAGGTTTGACCGAGGGAAATCTCATCAGTACCCTCGAGCAGTCGCCCGCACGTGGCGATACGGCTGCGCCCGGGAGGTTCCGGAGAACGCGCCGGTTAGTAAAGCACGACGGACGAGCTTAAACCGAGCTTGCACGGTGACCGTGTTCTTGGCGACATTTCGGTGTCGGTGAGAGCGGGCACCAAATGGAACAAGGAGAGATTGCCGTGGCCAAGGGCAAGCGGACCTACCAGCCCAACAACCGCCGCCGTGCGCGCGTGCATGGGTTCCGGCTGCGGATGCGCACTCGCGCCGGCCGCGCCATCGTCGCCAACCGTCGTAGCAAGGGCCGTCGCGCACTCACTGCGTGATACTGCGGCTCTCAGGCAGGATCTAGCGCGGTGCTTCCGGCTCGAAACCGGATGAGGCGGTCCGCGGAGTTCAGTGCCACCGTCAGTCGTGGCGCACGTGCCGTGCAACCTGATGTTGTCGTGCACGCGCTACACGAGGGGACGGACGCTACCGGCCCGCGGGTCGGTCTGATCGTGTCCAAAGCCGTCGGGAACGCGGTGCAACGTCACCAGGTGTCCCGGCGGCTGCGTCATGTGGCCCGCACGGTGATACCCGATCTGGATGCCACGGATCTCGTGGTGATCCGGGCCCGGGCGGGCAGTGGTGATGCGCCGTCATCGCGGTTGGAACAGCAGTTGCATCGCGCTCTCGAGCGCCTTGAGGCGCGGCGCAGGACGTCACCATGATCCGCAGGGCGGGTGCCGGTGCGGCCCGCGGTGCGATCTTCCTCATCCAGGTCTATCGCCATGCGATCTCTCCGTACCGGCCGCCGTCGTGCCGGTTCATTCCGACCTGCAGTCAGTACGCGGTCGACGCCCTCACCGAGTACGGCGTGTTCCGCGGTGTGTGGCTGGCATCGATCCGGCTCCTCAAATGCGGGCCGTGGCACCCGGGCGGATGGGATCCGATCCCGGAACGGTGCCCCCACGATCACGAGTCCGTCGGTTCTGACGAGACCGTCCCTGGCGAAATAGCCGCCGCCGAAAACCTTGTCTGGGAAACCCCAGCGGAACGAGGGGAGAGCAAGTCGCGTGTTTAATTGGTTCAGCCTGGACATCATCTATTACCCGGTGTCGGCGATCATGTGGGTCTGGTACAAGGCATTCGCCTTCCTCCTGGGCCCCGAGAACTTCTTCGCCTGGGCGCTGTCGGTGATGTTCCTGGTGTTCACCCTGCGCGCGATCCTCTACAAGCCCTTCGTCAAGCAGATCCGCACCACGCGGCAGATGCAGGAGTTGCAGCCGCAGATCAAGGCGCTGCAGAAGAAGTACGGCAAGGACCGTCAGCGCATGGCGCTGGAGATGCAGAAGCTGCAGCGCGAGCACGGGTTCAACCCGATCCTGGGCTGTCTGCCCATGCTGGCTCAGGTGCCCGTGTTCCTCGGCCTGTATCACGTGTTGATGTCCTTCAACCGGACCCAGACCGGCATCGGCCGGCTCGGGCTGTCGGTGGAGGAGAACCGGAGCCTGCCGAACTACGTCTTCAGCGCGACCGATGTCGGGCACTTCCTGGACGCCAACCTGTTCGGGGCACCGCTCGGTGCGACGATGATCCAGCAGCACGGGCTCGAGGCGTTCACGGAATTCAACCGGCTGTCCGTAGTCCTGGTCGGTGTGCCGATCATGATCCTGGCCGGCATCGCGACGCACTTCAACAGCCGGGCCTCGGTGGCACGTCAGAGTGTGGAGGCCGCGGCCAACCCGCAGACCGCGATGATGAACAAGCTGGCGCTGTACGTCTTCCCGCTCGGCGTGGTGGTCGGCGGACCGTTCCTGCCGCTCGCGGTGATCATCTACTGGTTGTCCAACAACATCTGGACCTACGGTCAGCAGCACTACGTGTTCGGGATGATCGAGAAGGAAGAAGAAGCCAAGAAGGCTGAGGCGATCGAGCGTCGATCCGCGAATGCACCGGCCCCTGGTGCGAAGCCCAATCGGGCCCGTAAAGCCGACACAGCGAGCGCCGCGGAGATCAGCGAGACGACGGGTAGCGAGGCGGCAGCGGACGCGGCGCAGACCGACGACCAGAGCGGGACTGTGAGCGGTCCGGGAGGGCAGAGTGCCAACCGCACGCCCAAGCCCGGTGCACGCCCGAAGAAGCGGAAACGGTGACCAGTTCACAGACTGGCTACAAGTAGGGAGAAGACCGATATGACGGACGCACAGACGACCGAGGCTGACACCGAGCTCGAGGAGGGCACCCAGCCGGCGGCCAAGAGCGAGGACGACCTCGAGGAGCGATTGGTCGCCGAGGGCGAGATCGCCGGCGACTATCTCGAGGAGCTGCTCGACCTGCTGGACTTCGATGGCGATATCGACCTCGATGTCGAGGGCGACCGTGCCGTGGTGAGCATCGACGGTGGGAGCGATCTGAGCAAGCTGGTCGGGCGTAAGGGCGAGGTGCTTGATGCGCTTCAGGAACTGACCCGATTGGCCGTGCATCAGAAGACGGGCGAGCGCAGCCGACTGATGCTGGACATCGCGCGGTGGCGTCGTCGCCGGCGCGACGAACTGGCCGCGCTGGGCGACAAGGTGGCCCGTCGCGTGCTCGAGTCGGGGGAGCGCGAGGAGCTGGCGCCGATGACCCCGTTCGAGCGGAAGATCGTTCACGACGCAGTCGCGGCGGTCGATGGCGTCCGCAGCGAGAGTGAGGGCGTGGAGCCGTCGCGACGCGTGGTCGTCCTGCTCGGCTGAAGTTCTTAGTTACAAGGGTGTAGTTCGATTGCGGCGACGGTGCCGTAGGGAGTGCGGAGGATGTTTCACGTGAAACATGGACCGGTCCCCGCGGCACCGGACGCCGCGGCGGAGGTCTTCGGTGATCGTCTGGGGGCCGCCGAACGGTATGCGGCGATTCTGGCCGGTGCCGGTGTCGAGTGGGGTCTGATCGGTCCACGGGAAGTGGACCGGCTCTGGGATCGACACATTCTCAACAGCTCGGCTCTCGGAGAGCTCCTGGCTCCCGATGAGCGCATCGCCGATATCGGTAGCGGCGCGGGCCTCCCGGGTATCCCGTTGGCCCTGGCGCGCCCCGATATCCACGTCACATTAATCGAGCCTCTCCTGCGTCGCAGCGAGTTCTTGCGCGAGGCGGTCGAAGAGTTGGGTCTGGACGTGACGGTGGTCCGTGGTCGGGCCGAAGACTCCGAGGTTCGCAAATCCGTCGGAGAGTTGGACGTGGTGACCTCACGTGCGGTTGCCTCGCTGGACAAGTTGACGCGCTGGAGCATGCCGCTGCTCCGCGTCGATGGACGGATGCTTGCCCTGAAAGGTGAGCGGGCCGAGGCGGAGATTGAAGAGCATCGGCGTGTGATGGCTTCCCTGGGTGCGGTCGATGCCAGGGTGGTGAAATGTGGCGTGAACTATTTGAACCCGCCCGTAACCGTCGTCGCCGTGCGGCGCGTGGCGGTGAAACCGGGCAACCGGTCAGCGGGCAGAGCCTCCGGGTCGCGGGGGAGATCGGGCAGGAGATGAGGATGGGTTCTGATCGGCAAGCAACCGCGGGCGCGGATGCTCCAGCCGCCGTTTCACGTGAAACGGTTTCACGTGAAACATGGAACAGCTCAGGCGGGGCCACGTGGTCTACGGACGCCAGCATGGACACCCCGATCGCGGCTGAGGCGGAGCAGGCGACGCGAGTGCTACATACCTCGCACGGACAGCTGCCCCGGCCGGAACGCCAACGCGTGTTCACGATCGCGAACCAGAAGGGTGGGGTCGGCAAGACGACCACCGCAGTGAACGTCGCGGCGGCGCTCGCGCTACAGGGCCTGCGGACGCTGGTGATCGATCTCGATCCCCAGGGCAATGCCAGCACCGCGCTCGGGATCGAGCATCGGCCCGGGACGGCTTCTTCCTACGAGGTTCTGCTCGGTGACATCCCGGTGGAGGAGGCACTGCAGCAGAGCCCACACAGCGACCGGTTGTTCTGCATTCCCGCGACCATCGATCTGGCCGGCGCCGAGATCGAGTTGGTCAGCATGGTCGCGCGTGAAGGACGGCTGCGCGGTGCGCTCGCCGCTCTGGCCAACCACAACTTCGACTACGTGTTCATCGACTGCCCGCCGTCCCTCGGGCTGCTCACCATCAACGCTTTGGTGGCGGCGCCGGAGGTGCTGATCCCGATTCAGTGCGAGTACTACGCGCTGGAAGGTGTGGGCCAGTTGCTGCGGAACATCGAGATGGTCAAGGCGCATCTGAATCCGGAGCTGTCGGTGTCCACCGTGATACTGACCATGTACGACGGACGGACCAAGCTGGCGGATCAAGTCGCCGAAGACGTGCGGGAGCACTTCGGGGACAAGGTCTTGCGCACGGTCATCCCGCGCAGCGTGAAGGTATCGGAAGCCCCGGGCTATGGGATGACGATCCTCGATTACGATCCGGGTTCCCGTGGAGCATTGAGCTATCTCGATGCCAGCCGCGAGATCGCGGAACGTGGCGCACCACCCCGCGCCTGAACAGGCGCCCCGAACCAACAGCAGCAGACAGACAGCGGACGGCAGCGATGAGCAGGAGACGACCATGAATCAGCCGGCACGGAAGCGGAGTGGCCTGGGCAGGGGACTGGCAGCCCTCATTCCGACCGGTCCCGCTGAGGACGGCACCGATGCTCTGAGTCCACGGATCGGTGCGAATGCCGCCGATGTTCTGCTCGGGGGCGGCCCGACGTCCACGCCGAGCGGTCCGGGAGCACCGGCCGCGCCCGGTCCCGCGCCCGACGGTTCGGAGGCCGTACTCGCCAGCGACGTCGGCGCCACCTACCGCGAGATCGATCCGAATCTGATCCAGCCGAATCCACGTCAACCCCGCCAGGTGTTCGACGAGGAGGCACTGAACGAGCTGGTGCATTCCATCCGCGAGTTCGGATTGATGCAGCCGATCGTCGTCCGCGCTGTCGAAGAAAACGGTGAAACCCGCTACCAGCTGGTGATGGGGGAGCGGCGCTGGCGGGCCGCGCAGCAGGCCGGGCTGGAGGCGATCCCGGCCATCGTCCGGGAGACCGGCGACGACAGCATGCTGCGCGACGCGCTGCTGGAGAATATTCACCGGGTGCAGCTCAACCCTCTGGAAGAGGCCGCGGCCTATCAACAGTTGCTCGACGAGTTCGAAGTCACCCACGATGAACTGGCTGCCCGGATCGGGCGATCGCGACCGCTGATCTCGAACATGATCCGTCTGCTGCGCCTGCCCATTGCGGTCCAGCGCCGCGTCGCCGCCGGCGTGCTCTCCGCGGGGCACGCGCGGGCACTGCTCGCCCTCGAAGGGGGAGCGGAGAAGCAGGAGGAGCTCGCCGCCCGGATCGTCGCCGAGGGAATGTCGGTCCGGGCCACCGAGGAGGCCGTGACCCTGGCCAACCGCGAGGGGAACACCGCGCCGCCGGCCCCCCGGCGCAAGCCGATCCAGATGCCCGGCCTCCAGGACGTTGCTGAACGGCTCTCGTCAGCCTTCGATACCAGGGTGACGGTGAGTCTGGGCAAACGAAAAGGCAAGATCGTGGTCGAGTTCGGCTCGGTGGATGACCTACAACGAATTGTCGAAATTATGAGCGCGGAAGAGCACTGAAAACCCACGACCAAGGACACCAGGTTGTTCCGTCACTGTGACACAACAGTGATCAAAGCCGGCAGTCGTGAGCACCACATAACCCAAAGCATTTGTGCGGCATAGCATTTCACTTTGAAGGCGGGGCTCGATGACATTTTCGGGACGCAGTGGGCCGACTCCGGCGGACTCTCCTATTCTTGAGGGGCAGCCACGCACAAAGTGTGAAAGCCAGGGACCTCAGTGACAGCACGAATCACGCCGCTTCGGCTCGAGGGCTTCGAGCAGCTGCCCAAGCATGCCCGGCGCTGCGTCTTCTGGGAGATGGACCCTTCCACCGTGGGTGACGACCACCTGACAGATCCAGAGTTCGAGAAAGAAGCCTGGCTCTCGATGGTGATGCTCGAGTGGGGGTCATGCGGGCAACTTGCGGTCACCGCTCGTGCCGACCTTCCGGACGGCGGCTCGGGTAGTGGCCAAGGCCCCGGCCCCGATGCCGACTTCGATTTGGTGAGCCGTGCCGGTGTCGCCGACTTGGAGATCTCGGCAGTGGGGAGTGAGTGGACGGCTCCTGATGTTGTGGACGATCCGTGTCTCGGTTTTGCCTTCTACGCGCCCCCCGGTGCGGTGCCACGAGCCCGACTGTTTCCCACCGCTCCAGTCAGCGCTGATGCGATTCTGTTGACCGCGGTCGGCGTGGAATGCGCCGACGATCGTGAGCTGCTGTCGCAGAGTCTGCTTGCCGCTGTGGTCAACGATCTGGTGCGGCGTGGAGTTCGCGCATTGGAGGCGTTCGGCTACACCGCAGCCGTGACGGAGATGTCCGAAGCCGGCCGGCTCCCGGCGGAGCTGTCCCCGGTGGTGGCGGTGCTCGGGGACTGTTCTGTCGACGAGTGCATGCTGACCTCCGACTTTCTCGAAGACGTCGGCTTTACGGTGGTGGCGCCACACCCGTACTTCCCACGGCTGCGCCTGGAACTCGACAAGGGTCTCGGGTGGAAAGCTGAGGTCGAGGCCGCGCTCGAGCGCCTCCTGGAAAACGCCCGCATCGAGGTGCCTATCGGTGCAGGACTCTCCAGCGCCGGCTTCGGAGCGAAAAGTACTGTCCCGCAGTAGGACCGCTGGCACCACGGACGATGGTCCGGTCGACGGCGTGCTGTCGTTTCACGTGTAGTGGCGTGCGCTCGAATTGAAGTCGTGGCTCGGGAAAGACAGGGCTATGAACGGTGCGTAGCCCGCCGAGATGTACGGATTCGCAAGGTGTTACGTGTCATCGATCAAGCAGACCTACCCGTACCGGCGGCTGCGTGACCCCGGGGGCATGCCTCTCCAGACTGAAAAGGGCTGCGTCACATGACGAATCTACGGTGTAGTGACGGACAGGCTCACGCACTCACGTTGAACCGGCGATCACGCGCTCACGTTGAACTGGCGCTCACGCGCCGCGGCTCGCCTGTTCCACCGAAAGCTCATGCGCCAACAGCTCGGCAAAAGTGAAAGTCCCCGTGGGGCGGTCATTCTTGCCCAGCAGATACAGGCGCTTGACGGCGGCCAGGATGCCTTCGGCGATCGCGTCACGCGTGTGAGTGGACAGCAGCAGCCCACGGTCGTGGGGGTTGGTGATGTAGCCGATGTCGACCTGCACGGTGGGCATGCGGGTCAGGCGCAGCAGATCCCAAGTCCGCCCATGCGACCGGCAATCGCGTAAACCGGTGCGGGCCACCACTTCTCGCTGGATGAAGTCGGCAAGGTTGCGGCCGATGGTCGATACCGAGCCGTGGGAATTGCCGAAGTGGAATGACGCCACCCCGTTTGCGGCGGGGGAGCGCTGGCTCTCACACCGCAGGCTGATCATGAGATCGGCGCCGACCCGGTTGGCGGTGGCGGCACGTTCGGCATCCATCGGGCTGCGGTTGGCCGGCCGTGAGATGAACGTCTCCATCCCGATCGCGGTCATCCGGCCTTCGAGACGACTTGCCAAGTCCCACAAGATGTCTGCTTCACTGATCGGTCCGTCCGGCCCGTTCATGATCATGCCGTGGTCCGCTCCGCCGCGACCCGGATCGATGATGACGTGCTTACCCGAGAGCTGTGGTCCGGAGCGACGTACCAGCTCTTCTTCACGAATCGCATGTGGCGATCCGCCGGTCACCCGGGAACCCAGGAAGTACAACGAGCGCAATGTCTCCGGCCCGCAGATCCCGTCGGGATACAGCCCGTACTCACGTTGATACGAAGACAACGCGTTGTGGGTCTGCAGGCCAAAGTGGCCGTCCACCATGCCGGTATAGAAACCGAGGTCCTGCAAACGGGCCTGCAGGGTGGCCACATCGTCGCCGTACATGGGTGCACCGAACTGGTGGGTCAGCGTGCGGGCACCGAGTCGGTAGGAGGCCTCGCGCAGAGCACGATAGGTGGCCTCGCCGACGATTCCGTCGACCAACAGGCCGCGGTGCTGCTGAAACGCCCGCACAGCGCTGTCAAGCTCGTCGTCGAATGCGTCGAGCGCAACATGCCTACCGGTGCTCAGGTCGGCGTCAGGATTGTCGATCAGACCTAACGCCGCCAGCGCGGCCCGGATCTCGGTGACTGCTCCGCCACGGTCACCGCGACGCAGACTCGACATTCGGCCCCTCCATGCTGGTTTCCGGCCGTCTGCCGGACTAGCTAGCCAGCATTGTCTCAGACTTTGGCCACATACCGGAAAACGCCAGGCGTATCCGGGGTGTGAGTGATGTCAGAGTGCGTCGGCGATTTCCCGCAGCAGTGCGGCCTTGCCCTTGGCTCCGACGATGCGCTTGACCGGCTCGCCGTCCTTGAACAGGATCAGTGTGGGGATCGACACCACCTGGAAGTCGCGAGCAGTGGCCGGGTTCGCGTCGACGTCGATCTTGGCGACCCGCAGTTCGCCGGCCTTCTCGCCGGCGATCTCCTCGAGCACCGGGGCCACCATCTTGCACGGGCCGCACCAGGTGGCCCAGAAGTCCACCAGCACAGGGGTGCTGCTGGTCAGGACGTCGGTGGAGAACGAATCGTCGGTGACGGTTACTGTCGCGCTGTCCGCACTCATGGAACTCTCCTGTCGGGTCGAAATCTATTGGGGATCAGTCGTTTTCGGCGAGCCAACGCTCGGTGTCGATCGCCGCCGAACAGCCGCTGCCCGCGGCCGTGATGGCCTGGCGGTAGGTGTGGTCGACAAGGTCGCCCGCGGCGAACACGCCCTCGAGCGTGGTGGCGGTGGTACGACCGATCACCTTCACGTAGCCCTCGTCGTCGAGGTCGATCTGCCCGCGCACCAGTTCCGAACGTGGATCGTGGCCGATGGCGACGAAAACACCGGTGACGTCGAGCTTGGACTCGTCGCCGGTGACGGTGTCCCGCAGCCGCACGCCGGTCACCTTCGGATCGCCCTCGATCTGGGTGATCTCGGTGTTGGTGAGGAAGGTGATCTTCTCGTTGGCACGGGCCCGCTCCAGCATGATCTTGGAGGCGCGGAACTCGTCGCGGCGGTGGATCAAGGTCACCGACCGGGCGAAGCGGGTGAGGAACGTCGCCTCCTCCATCGCCGAATCGCCGCCACCCACCACGATGATGTCCTGATCGCGGAAGAAGAAGCCGTCGCAGGTGGCGCAGGTGCTCACACCCATACCGGTCAGGGCTTCTTCCCCGGGAACACCCAGGTGCCGGGCCGCGGCACCCATCGCCAGGATCACCGACCGGGCCTGGTGGGTTTCGTCGCCGACGGTGACGGTTTTCACCGGGCCGGTGAGATCCACGGCGTCGACGTCCTCCATGCGCAGGTCGGCACCGAAGCGCAGCGCCTGTTCGCGCATCTCGTCCATCAGTTCGGGGCCGGTGATGCCCTCCCGGAAGCCGGGGTAGTTCTCCACCTCCGTGGTGGTCATCAATGCGCCGCCGAACTGGGTGCCCTCGAACACCAGCGGCTTGAGCTGGGCGCGGGCAGCGTAGATCGCTGCGGTGTAGCCGGCGGGGCCGGAACCGATGATGATGACGTCGTGAACCGTCGCTGAGGTGGACATGTAGGCCTTTCTGCCGTACTCGGCACGGGTTGCAACGTCAGCCTAGGCCGGATGTGTTCCCGCCTGCTTTGCAGGACAGCCTACGGATGTTTCCCCGGCCGTTGGACCACGGTCTGGGCCAGCGATCCGCTGTGACCGGTGCAGTCTGCGGCCAGCACCACAGCGACGACGGAATCGGGTGGCTCGGGTGGGTTCGGTGGCACGACCACCAGAACCCCGTGCCGGCCGGCCGCCTCGACGGGCCGGGCGCCGAGGATCGCGACTCCGGGTGGGTATCCCAGCGCGGTGAGGCAGGCGTTGCGGCGCTTCGGGTCGGTCAGCGGTCCCAGGTCGGGGGGATTCGACAGCAGGTCCAGGATCTGGGATTCGGACAGGCCGACGTCTGCACGCGGCGGCGACACCGTGATCTGGCCGAGGCTGACCCGCGTCGAGGCGACCTCACCGGCCGGACGTACCAGTACGGCGACGCCCAGCACCGCGGCCGCCACCGCCGACCCCGCTCCGGCAACCGCGGCGATCGACTTCCAGCGCCGTGTCGGTACAGCTGGCGGCGGCTGCGCCCGCAGCACGTCGGACAGCCGGGCACTGACCTCGGCCGGAACCGGGGGAGCGGACCGAGAATCCGCGCCCAGTTCCCGTAGATCACGGCGCACCCGATCCAGGGCGGCCAGGGTGCTGCGCGCCTCGGGGCCGGCCACCGGGTCGGTGCGCACGCGCCGGCGAACCTCCGCGGCGGTGGCGTCGTCGAGCAACCCGGCCTGCAGGTCAGCCAGCAGGTCAGCAGGAATCGAGCCGTCCGACGGCACTCGGGGCGTGCTGCCGTTCATCGGATTCAAAATACTGGAGCAGCCGTGCCAGCTTGTGTCTGGCGCGGGCGCAGCGACTCTTCACCGTGCCCTCGGCCACCCCGAGCAACTTGGCCGTCTCGGCCACCGAATAGCCCTGCATGTCGACCGCCACCACTGCGACCCGCTGCTCGACCGGCAGCTGCATGAGGGCCCGCTCCACCACGATCGCGGTGGCCACCCGCGGTGCCGGGTCACCGGCCGGGTCGTGGACGTGCGACAGATGGCTGACCTCGTAGTGGGAGGCCGCCGGCTGGGTCCGGGACCGGCGCACCCGGTCCAGGCAGGCGTTGACCACGATCCGGTACAGCCAGCTGCTGACCGCCGAGTCGTGACGGAAGGACGCGGCAGTGCGGTGGGCCGAGAGCAGGGCCTCCTGCACGGCGTCGTCGGCGTCCTCGTGGTGGCGGCTGGTCAGAAAGGCCAAGCGACGCAACTGCCGATGATGTCGGTGAACCAGCTCCTCGAACGCATAGCGGTCCCCGGCGACGTGGGCGGCGAGCAGCTCGGCATCAGAGCGGGTGACGGTGTCCTGCCGCCCCCGAAGCTGTTCTGTGTCCGGCTTGCCGGTCCCCCCGAACCTTCCCACACGCTGAACTTAAACGCTGCGGGGCCGCGGCCTGGACACTTGTTTGCCAGAGCCCGCATAACGCCTGGTCAGGAAGCCCAAGCGGCTGGGGATAGCGGTCAGGATGCGGCTTTGATGGTGATCTCGGAGATATCGGTGCGGCTCTTGCCGTCCACGGTGCCCAGCGTCGAGATCCAGACCAGCACGTAGGACGTCGAGGACTCCTTCTTCACCGAGATGGTGTTGGAGCCCGGCTTCAGTGCGGTCGACGGCGTCAGCTCGGTGGTGTCCGACAGTGACGACGGGTTCGCCGACTGGGCCGAGCGGATCTGCACGGAGGTTCCGGTGCTCGTCACGTTGAGGGTGACCGAGCCGACCACGGTCGGCTGCGGCAACTGCAGCATCAGGCCGACACCGTTCTTGAACCCGGGGAACGGAGCCGGATCCGAGTAGGTGTCGGTGGACCACGCCGTGCTGGAGTTCCCGTCGATGGCCTGTCCCGCCGTGGCCGGTGAGTCGGCTTCGCCCTCGGGTGAGAACACCGTGGCCCGAACAGGTTTCACCGTGCTGCCGCTGGCGGCAGCGGAATCGTCCTGGGTCTCCTCAGTGCTGGCCGACGGGGCGTTCAGACCGAGTTCGTCGCGATTCAGCCCGCCCCCGACATCGCCGAAGATGCTGTTGAGGACCGACGCCATCACCAGCAGTGCGATCAGGATGATGGCGGCGCCCACGCTGATTCCGATGATCAGACCCTTACGGCGCCGGGCCTCGGCGGCTTCGTGCTCCTCGGGTGTCTCGTGTGCGCGCACCGGGGCGGCCGGTGCCGGGGTCTCCTCGACCGAGCCCAGCAGCTCGGTCCGGTCGGCGATCGCGGTGGCCTGCTGCAGCAAGTTCAAAAGCGTTGGCGCGCTGCGGATTCCACCACCGGGCTGGACGGCTCGAGCGGCCGCCGCCGAGATCTGGAACGGAATGTCGCGGTCGATGGCCCGCGGCTCGACCGGTTGGCCGGCTTGGTCAAGCGCGGCGGGCTCCAGCCCGCTGCGGGCTCCGGACTCGGGCAGTGGCCAGCGGTTGACCAGCAGTGCGTAGAGCGCGGCCCCGATGCCGCGGATGTCGTCGTCGGGGGTGGCATCCGGCATGGTCGCCGGGAAGGCAAGGGCCACATCGCCTTCGATGCTGACGCGCACCCGGGCCGGGTGGTCGATCGACAGCGCCACCCCGGCGCGGTGGGCGGCCTCGGCCGCAGCCGCCAGCGACTGGATGGCTCGGGCCCCGCCGATCGGGGACGGGGAGGTGTCGGCGACCTCGGCCAGCGAGCCGCCGCGAATCCACTCCGAGACGATCAGCCCGCCCGATCCGCTGTGGGCCACGTCGAGCACACGAGCGATACCGGGAACATCGATGCGGCTGAGTTTGAGTGTGCGCGAGAGGATTTCCTGCACCTTGGCGTCCGGCATCGTCGAATCCGGGTCGACAAAAGTCAGCGCCACCTGGCGATCCAGCGCCGTGTCCAGCGCCTGCCAGAACTGCAGGTGCGGCGGACCGCCGTGGAACACAAGCAAGCGATAGCGGCCGTCGGCGATGGTCGCGCCCGGGATGAGGTGCACGTCGTCGTCGGCCGAATCGAGCCCGGCATCGTTGGGGGCGGCGAACGAGATCGGTTCACGGGTCGGGTCACCGCCGAAGTCGGTGAGCGGGCGCGTCGCCCCGTTCGTGTGACCGCCGGCCGCGTCATCGGAAGCGTCGCCGGTATCCGGCCCGGTGGTGGATTCCGGCCCGGCGGGTGCCACGTCCGGCTGGAACTCGTCGGCGGCCGGGCGCGGCAACTTCGTCGTCTCGGTTGTCATCCCGGAACTCGAGGCGGAGTTCGCTGCCGGGCCGTCCGCAGATTCGTCGGTCACCGGTGATCCTTTCCACATCCCCGCCCCGGCAACACCTGCCGGAGTCCCGCCTCCGGCGGCTGCCGGGCTTGACGGCCACCCGCTGGGAGAAGAATTCCTCTGATCAGGGTACGTGACGGGCGCTGCGGGGTGCGCCGCGACGGGCGGCGCAATTGTTTGCGCGGCTACCTGTCCGGCCCCCGGAGCGGGTGCGACACGCCCGCGTCCTAGCCGCCGGCGGACCATGTCCAACGCCGAGTGAGCCTCGGGCACGTCGGCCGCAAGCATCACTCCGGCGATGATCGGGACCATGATCAGACCGAGTGCGATCAGGCGCAGCAACGATCCGCCGGGCCCGCCCCAGGCGGTCAGCGATTCCAGACCCAGCAGCTGGTCGACGGTGTGCGCCACCAGGCTCGCGACCAACGAAGCGGCGACGGTTACCAGGATCGTGCGGATCACCGCGGGACGCAGCAATTGTCCGCCGCGCGGCCGCAGGTTGCCCTTCAGCAGCACATAACCCGCGATCGCCCCGGCCACGTATCCCAAGCCGTTGGCCAGCCCGAGGTACCCGGCCACCATGCTGGGATCGTCGGTCACGTGCGGCGCGGCGACCGAACCGATGATCTTCACGACCGAGATGACCACGACGATCACGATCGGTGTCCACGGCCGCTCCCGCGCGTAGAGCACCCGCAGCTGTAGCAGTACCAGGGCGTAGGGGATCAGGGTGAACGACGACAGGGTGATCGCCATGCCCAGATAGCCGGCGTCGGAGGCGCTGAACCTGCCGTAGGCGAACAGGGCGCTGCCGATCGCGGGCCCGCCGACGGTCATCATCGCGACGATCGGGATCAGCGTCACCATGGTCAAGCGGGTGGCCAGCGAGAAGTCGTCGAGCACGGCGGGGATGTCATTGGCGGCGGCGTTGCGGCTCAGCCGCGGCATCACCACCGTGAGCACGGTGACGCCGATCATCCCGAACGGCAACATCAGGACCAGCCAGGTGTAGTTGTAGATGGCCGGCCCGGAGGCGGCCGCGCTGCTGGCGATCCGGTTGCCGACGATGAACCCGACCTGGTTGATCAGCACGTAGAGCACCATCGCCGCGGCCATGCCGCCGAACTTCTTGAGCCGGTCGTCGATGCCCCACATCGGCCGCAGGCTCACCCGTTCGGTGCGGATGGCCACCAGCAGCACCACGGCCTGTGCCACCACACCGAGCGTGGTTCCGATACCGAGCACCAGCAGTTTGGCCGTGCCCATCTGAACCGGGTTCTCCGACAGGGCGCCGGGCACCAGCACGAAGATGCCCAGCGTCAGGATGGCGATGACGTTGTTGACGACGGGTGCCCAGGCCGGCGGCCCGAAGATGTTGCGGGTGTTGAGGATTGCGCCGTACACCGACGTCAGGCCGTAGAACAACACCTGCGGCAGCAGCAGATAGGCGAACGAGGTGGTCAGCGCGGTGTCGACCTCGGGGTGGCTGCCCAGCATGAGCTTCACCAGCAACGGCGCGCACACCACCGAGACCACGGTGGTGACCAGCAGCAGCGTCGTGGCCAGGGTCACCAGCCGGCGGATGAAGGCCCGGCCGCCGTCGGGATCGTCCCGTTCGGCGCGGACCAGTACCGGAACGAAGATCGCGGTGAAGGTGGCTTCCAGGACCAGCGCCGCCACCATGTTGGGCAGTTGGTTGGCCACGGAGAACGAACTGGTCAGCGGCCCGCCGAGCAGTGCCATGAGCAACACGAACCGCAGGAAGCCGGTGATCCGGGAGATCAGGGTGGCGAACGCCATGCCCCAGGACCGCGACACCACGGCGGCATCGGACAGCTCGGCGCGCCCGGCCGGCGGCGCCGGTGCTCGCTGAGGGCGAGACGGGTTGTGGCCGGACGCAGTCATCGGGGTCGGTCCGGGTTGGATTCAGAGCCCGGCGCGGTGGCGGGCTCCACGCGGTCGTCGGTGCCGGGCTCAGCGTTGAACGCCATGGCGACATCGAGCGGGTCGGGGTGTTCGCCGGGCGGGATGAGGTCCGCACGGTCGGGTTGCCCGCGGAAGCGGTGCCACAGCCGGCGGCCGGCCAGCGCCACCAGCACCGCCCCGGCCGACAGGGTGATGAAGAACAGCACCTTGCCGTAGGCGTTGGAATGCACCGACAGCCGCACCGGCTCGCCGAGGGTCAGGCCCTCGGTGGTCTGCAGGCTGACGTCGACGGCCACCCGCTGGGTGAAGTGCACTTCGATGGGCACCCGCAGCGGCAGATAGCCGGGTGGCAGCACGATCTCGCCCATGTCGGTCACCGTCATCCCCGGCGGCGCGTCGACGTGCAGCCGCACGCGCACGGGCACCGGCAGGTCGTTGCGCAGGGCCAGAGGGAGCGGGCTGCGTTCGGTGGCCAGCGTGTAAGCCCCACCCGGGTTGACGATGGTGACCGCCCCGAACATGTCGTTCACGCTGCGGCTGACCGCCTGCAGCCGCTGCTCGGCCAGCCCCTCACGGGCCTCCGGTGGCACGGATTGGCTGAGCGCGCGCAGCATGTCCTCCCGCAGCGGCGCGGTGTACTGCAGCCCGGTCAGGCCGGTGCGCTCGTCGGTGGTCAGTGCCGCGGTCAGGCCCCACAGCCGGCTGACCACCGCGGCGATACCGCCGTCGATGTTCTGGTCGATGTTGCTGCGCGGATCGCCCAGGGCGTCCGGGGGCGGGGACGCCATGGGCTCGGGCGGCAGGGCGTTGCTCTCGGCGATGACCGCCGGCAGCGGGCGCGGCACAGCCAGTCCGGCGTGGATCGTGGTGGCCACCGAGGTCAGGATGGCCTGCGCGTCGTCCGCGTCCAGGGACCACACCAGCGGTGGCATCAGGATCTGGGTCCGAGGCTCCTCGGTAGGGGTGAGCCCGCGCCACAACAGGGCACCGAGCGCATCCTGGCGCCGTGCGGTCTGCGAATCGTGACGCACCGGGATCTGCAGCGACGGATCCAGGTAGGACGGCGCGACCGGGTCGGTCCCGGCACCGGCCAGTGCGGCACCGACGGCCGGGTCGAAGCCCGCGGCCACGACTTCCGGCCCGTACCGCAGCGGTGTCACGTCGGCGGTCTCGGGGGCACCGGTCTCCGAATCCTGGGCGGTGATGTGGGCGGCCGAGATGCTGACCGTCTGGCCCTGGGCCGCCAGCAGGTCCAGGGCGGGCCGGGTGAGCGGGCCGTCGCCCAGGATGCTGGCACCCCGGACCGAGGTGACTCCCAGAATCTGGTCGACGATGTCGCCGGCGCCGTTGGTGGCGATCGCACTCAGTCCCGGATCGCCCACTCGTTGCAGCGCGGCCAGGTCGGCCTGCGCGTAGTTGGTGGGGGCCACGCAGAGCCGCGTGGCCAGGGTGCGTAGCCGATTGAGCCAGCCGATCGCGGCTTCCTGGCCGGCGCCGGGGCGGGTCGGGGTGGCGGCTCCGGCGTCGGGACCGTCGTTGACCACGTAGCCGCCGGCCATCGCATTGACCGTGACCAGAAGGTCGGGGTCGACGGCAAGGCACAGGGTGGCGCGCATCTGGCCGCCGGAGTCGACGGTGGGGCCGGTGGCGAAATCGGCCGCCGACAGCAGGGTGTCGAGCCGCCCGCCGGGGGCCAGGGAGGCGGCCAGGCTGTCGTCGACCAGGCGGACGGGCGTCGTTCCGCCCGGTGCGCCCGGGGCCAGCCGAGGGCGGTCGGCCAGGGGCCAGAGCATGGTCATGCGCACCGGCTGCGATGTGTCCGGCGGCACCACCGAATTGAGCGTTTCCGCCGCCGACATCGAGTCGGGTGCCTCGCCCTCGGGCCGGTCCGGAGGCACGCCGAGAACGGGCAGCAGGAAGCGGGCGTCGTCGAGCTTGGCCGGTGCGCCGTAGTCCGGGGTCCCGTTGACGTTGATCAGCACGGGGTAGACGCCGGGTTCGGTGATGTGCAGGGAGCCCGCGCCCTCGGCGCGCAGCGGGTAGGTCAGGTTGAATCCGACGGACTGGCCGCGGTCCAGCTCGGGGGCCAGCGTGACGAAGTCGGCCACCGGCTCGAACTGGGCCACATCCCCGGTGAGGTCGGTACGCAATTGGCTCGACGAGGTCACGGCCTTGGCGTGTTCCATGCGGATGTCCACGTCGCGCACCGGGCGGTCACCGACGTTGAGCACCGACCCGGTGACGGTCAGGGTGGACTCACTGGTGGTGGTGACGACATCCGGGGTGACGCGGTCGATCTTGATCTGCAGGAACGGCAGCGCGCCGGGTTCGCTTGCTTGCGCCTGGGGCAGAAGTACCGGAAGCGCGGCGGTGGACCACACCGAGAACAGCAACACCACCGCCACAAGCACCACTGTGTGCGCGAGGAGGGAGACCCCTCGGCGCACCGCCGGGGCCGCGGTCACGGTCCCTGTCCGCATCCGTTCGTGCGCCGGCGGGGCTGGGGTTGCGCAGGGTCGTCGCGGCGGTGATTGCGGGTGTGGGAATGGGTTTGAGGACGGCGCCGGGGCGCGCTGCGAGGCAGCGGCGGCAAGGAGCCGGGACCGTCGGTGTGCAGTTTGTCGATGAGTTCGCCGGCCACCTCGGCGAGCTTGCGCTCGTCGGCGTAGGCCAACCGGGAGGGCAGATCACGCAGCGGAACCCAGGCGACCTCGGTCACTTCGACGTCGTCGTCGGACAGTTCCCCGCCCTGGAAGCGCAGGAGGTAGTGGTGCACGGTCTTGTGCACCCGGCGACCTTCGGTGACGAACCAGTAGTCGATGCTGCCGAGGGCGGCCAGCACGTCGCCGCGGATACCGGTTTCTTCGGCGACTTCGCGGATCGCGGTCTGCTCGGCCGTCTCGCCGAGTTCGATGTGTCCCTTCGGTAGCGACCACAGCATCCGTCCGCGCCGGTCGACGCGGCCGATCAACGCTGCCACCTGGGTTTCCTTGGGGCCGTCGATACCGTCGATGACCAGCCCGCCCGCCGAAGTCTCGTGCACTGTGCGCAGGCGTTCCGGTGGCCGACGCGGCCGGGACTTGTGTTGCTTGGACTGGTCGCGAGGGGTCGGCACGGGATTTGCGGAATCGACGGTCGCTTCGCTGGCGGCGGTATCGGTGCCCTGATCAGCGGCCGGCGGCCCCGCCGCCCTTTGTGCACGACGACGGCCACGACGCCGACTGCGGCGCCGTCGTGGTTTGGCCTGTTCGCCGTCCGACACCCAAGCGATAGTAGCTGCCACGGGGTGGCCCTCCTGCCACACTCGCCGGTTGTGACCACACTGCGAGCATTAGGCTCATCGAACGTGTCCGACGCTGTTGTTACTGATGCCGAATTGCTGGCCGGCGCGCTGGTCTCGCTGAAGCAGCGCGCCGAGGTGCTGCACGGGCTCGGTGCGGTGTTCGCTGCGGCCGGTCACGAGCTGTATCTGGTCGGTGGCAGTGTGCGTGATGCCCTGCTGGGCCGGCTGACCGCGCAGAGCGATCTCGATTTCACCACCGACGCCCGGCCCGAGCAGATGTTGAAGTTCCTGCGGCCGTGGGCCGACGCGCTGTGGGATACCGGGATCGAGTTCGGCACCGTCGGTGTGGGCAAGGGCGAGCACCGGCTGGAGATCACCACGTTCCGCGCCGACAGCTACGACCAGGTGTCACGGAATCCGACCGTGGAGTTCGGCGACAACCTGAACGACGATCTGGTGCGGCGTGATTTCACGGTGAACGCGATGGCGGTCCGCATCACGCCGGACCAACCGGGCGGTATCGGCGAATTCATCGATCCGCTGGGCGGTTTGGCGGCCATCCAGGCCAAGGTGCTCGATACGCCGTCCGCGCCGCAGGTGTCCTTCGGGGACGATCCGCTGCGGATGTTGCGTGCGGTCAGGTTCGTCTCACAGCTCGGGTTCGAGGTGGCGCCGCGGGTGCTTGAGGCATTGCTGGAGATGGCTCCGCAGCTGGGCCGGATCACCGTCGAGCGGGTCGCCGCCGAACTGGACAAGATGCTGCTGGGCAAGGACCCCGTCGCCGGGGTCGACCTGATGGTCCAGACCGGGCTGGGCGACGTGGTGCTTCCCGAGGTCGGCGAGATGCGGATGGCCATCGACGAACACCACCAGCACAAGGACGTCTACTGGCATTCGCTGACGGTGCTGCGGCAGGCCGTAGAACTGGAGGATGACGGTCCGGACCTGGTGCTGCGCTGGGCGGCGCTGCTGCACGACATCGGCAAGCCGGCCACCCGCAAGCACGAATCCGACGGCGGGGTCAGCTTCCACCACCACGAGGTGGTCGGCGCGAAGATGACCCGCAAGCGGATGCGGGCGCTCAAGTACTCCAAACAGATGGTCGACGACGTATCGCAGCTGGTGTACCTGCATCTGCGGTTCCACGGCTACGCCGACGACAAGGGCACCGGCAAGTGGACCGACTCGGCGGTGCGCCGCTACGTCACCGATGCCGGCCCGCTGCTGAGCCGGCTGCACAAGCTGGTGCGGGCCGACTGCACCACCCGTAACAAGCGCCGCGCCGCGCGGCTGCAGGCCAACTACGACGACCTGGAGAACCGGATCGCCGAGCTGGCGGCCAAGGAGGACCTGCAGCGGGTGCGGCCGGATCTCGACGGCAACGAGATCATGGAGATCCTCGGCATCCCGGCGGGCCCGCAGGTGGGCGAGGCGTGGAAGTACCTCAAGGAGCTCCGGCTCGACCACGGGCCGCTGTCCCGTGAGCAGGCCGTCGACGAATTGTTGAAATGGTGGAACGCCAGGAGCTGATCGTGCGTCTGATCAGTCATGGACTACTGCCTGGGTGAGCCCGACGGCACCGCGGCCATCTTTACCGGCGTTCCCGATGTGGACGTGGACGGTGACGGCGGCCCTGACGGCATCGGTCTGGATTTCGACGGGGACGGCCGTATCGATGACGTGATGGCCGATCTCGACGGCGACGGTGTTGCCGATCATCTGGTCCGGGACCATCCCGAGGATCCGGCCTATTTCACCGATGACGGTTCGGGTACCTGGGCGGTCGGCGTGGACCGGTCCGGTCAGGTGCGCTGGTTCGGTTTGGACGGGACCGAGGCGACCGGGGGACCGATGGTGGATTTCGACGCCGACGGCGCTGTCGACGATCGGTTGCTCGATGTCGACGGGGACGGGCTGGCCGATCGGGTGTTGGCCGGCAACCTGGCTTACGTCGACACCGACGGTGACGGGCGTTGGGACCTCAAACTGACCGACACCGACGGGGACGGCCGCGCCGACTCCGCGTCGTGAGCGCAGAGTCGATGGTGCTGGTCGACTGCTCAGGCCCGCCCGGGACCCGGCGGCCCGGCGAAGGCCTGCGCGATCGTCAGCCACTTGGCGGCGTCGTCGCCTTCGGCAGTCACGTCCAGTTCGGCGGGAGCCCGGCGCTGGGTGACCAGCATGCAGAAGTCCTCGGCAGAACCCGTCACGCGTTGCGCGGCGTCGGGCGGGCCCCACTCCCACAACGAGCCGTCAGGCGCGCGCAGCTCGACCCGGAACGGCTCGGCCGGCGGGGTCAGCTCATGCACGGTGAAAGCGAAATCCCTTGTGCGAACCCCGATATGGGCGATGGATCGCAGCCGCGCCGTCGGCTGCCGGCGCGCCCCGAGAGCGTCGGCCACGTCGAGGCCGTGCGCCCACGTCTCCATCAGGCGAGCGGTGGCCATCGAGGTCGCACTCATCGGCGGGCCGAACCACGGCAGCTTGCGGCCTTCGGCGACGTTCACCAGTTCGGTGTGCAACCGCGCTCGGGTCGTGCGCCACTCGGCCAGCAACTGCTCCGGCGGGGTGAGCGCCAGTTCCTCGGCGGCGGCGTCCACGAACCCCGTCGGGTTCTTCCACGCCTCGGCGAGGACCGCATCGAAGCCGGCCTGGTCGGTGATCGCGATGACCGAGACCCGGTCGGTCCACAACAGGTGGGCGATCTGGTGGGCGATGGTCCAGCCCTCTGCCGGGGTGGCAGTGGCCCAGCGCTCGGGTGGGAGGTCGGCCACGAGGGCATCGAGTTCGTCGCTCTCGGCGGACAAGTCGGCCACGATCGGCTCGGCGCTCACCATGGCGGCCAGCCTAGACCGCAGCGTCACACCCGCTTCGGCGAAGCCACCACGGCGTGTAGGCCGAGCCCGATCAGGTAGGCGACCGCGCCGGCGGCCACCAGGGCGGGGGAGTGTCCGTCGGCGGGGATCACCGTGGCCGCAAGAGCGATCGCCGCGACGAACGACATCCAGAACAGCGCGTCCTGCACGGTGAACACGTGGCCGCGCAGGGCGTCGTCGACGTCGATCTGCATCGCCGAGTCCGCGCACAGCTTCACCAGCTGCCCGGCCGCGCCGAGCAGCAGGCCACACACCAGCATCACCGGCACGTGCAATCCCATGGCGGCCAACTGGATGACCACGGCCACGCCGAGGGCGCCGTTGGCGGTCGCATAGCGCCCGAACCGGCCGATCACTGCCGGAGCGCCCACGGTGGCCGCGAATTGCCCGATCCCCCCGGCCGCCATGAACAGCACGGCGCTGCCCAGCCCCAGCCCGGTCACATCGGGGTCGTCGCTGTGCCGCACGATCACCAGCACCAGCAGTGAGTTGATGCCGAACGCCATCCGGTGTGCGGCGAGCCCGGCCAGGGTTGCGGCGACGGGCCGCACGGCGAGCACGGTGCGGGCGCCGTGCACCCAGCCGGTGGACACCGCGTAGGCCACCGAGCCGTGGATGGCGCGCTTGCTCTCGTGCGGGCCCAGCACGTGCGGGCCGAAGCGCACCGACAGCCACAACGCCAGTGCCACCGGGAACGCCACCATGAACATGACCACCGAGGCGCCGGTGTCGTCGGCACCGAACAGCTTGCGCGGCACCAGCATGAAGTCGGCGCCGAGGAAGGCGGCCAGCGATCCGACCGCGGTCGCCACGGAGTTCATCGTCACCACCCGGTCCTGCGGCACCACGTCGGGCAGCGAGGCGGACAGGCCGGAGGACACGAACCGGGTGAACCCGTTGACGATCAGGGCACAGCACAGGATCGGAACATCGCCGACACCGAACGACAGCAGCGCGCCCACGGCCAGCACCACGACCAGCCGGCCCACGTTGGCGCCGATGAGCACCAGGCGCCGGTCCCACCGGTCCAGCAGGGCGCCGGCGAACGGGCCGAGCACCGAGTACGGCAGGAACATCACCGCGAACGCCATGGCGATCTGCCACGGCTCGGCTTGGCGCTCGGGGTTGAACAGGATCGCGCCGGCCAACCCGGCCTGGAAGAGGCCGTCGGCGAACTGGCTGACCGCGCGCAACTCCAGCAGCCGGCGGAACTCGGTCATGCCGCGCAAGGAGTGCCAGAGGGCACGGGGGGCGCTTACATGAACCACCCGATCAACAGTACAAAGCCGGGCCGAAATCCGACCGCGCCCGGGCTTGTTCGCCACGTCTCGGCAATCGCGGTGCCATGATGTAGACGTGGCGCAGTCAGAAGACCCGGAGGATTTCATCGCGCCTGCGGCGCATCGGGTGCGGCCGGGCACGCTGCTGCTGGCCAATACCGATCTGCTGGAGCCGACCTTCCGGCGCAGCGTCATCTACATCGTCGAGCACAACGCCGGCGGCACCCTCGGCGTGGTGTTGAACCGGCCCAGTGAGACCGCGGTCTACAACGTTCTGCCGCAGTGGGCCAAGCTCACCACCAAGCCCAAGACCATGTTCATCGGCGGCCCGGTCAAGCGGGACTCCGCGTTGTGCCTGGCGACGTTGCGGGTGGGCATGCAGGCCGACGGCGTCCCGGGGCTGCGCCATGTGCAGGGCCGCGTGGTGATGGTCGATCTCGACGCGGACCCGGACACTTTGGCCCCGGTCATCGAGGGCGTGCGGATATTCGCCGGATACTCGGGCTGGACCATCGGCCAACTGGACGGCGAGATCGAGCGCGACGATTGGATCGTGTTGTCCGCGCTGCCGTCGGATGTGTTGATCGAGCCGCGGATCGACCTGTGGGGCCGGGTGCTGCGCCGTCAGCCGTTGCCGATGTCGCTACTGGCCACGCATCCGATCGACGTGAGCCGCAACTAGCCTCCGACTACTTGCAAGACAGGGTGCAGCTGGCGCACGAGCCGGCGCAGTCCCCGCCCGCACCGGTGGCGGCCTCGGCCGCAGCGACGGCCTTGGCGCTCTGCCAGCACCCTGCGGCCACGGTGGCGACGGCCCCGATGATGCAGACCATGACGACCATCAGGCCCGTGTGGGGGGCGGCGGCCAGGGCGGCGGCACCGCCGGCGGCGAGCATCACCGCGGCGGCCAGTTGGGTGGGGGCCACGGCCCTCAACACGGAGCGCACGGGATCACCGGTGCGAGGTCTGGTCAACAACCACAGCCCGAACACGCCGACGATGACGGCGGCGCTCAAACACAGCAGCGCGGCGATCAGCATGCGCCACACAATACGAGGCGCCGATCGTTGACGCGAGGTCGGGTTTGGTCCGGATGACTCAGCGTTGCAGGCCCAGGAGCTGGGGCAAACCTGGTGCCGGTGCCGGTGCGGGCGCAGCCGGAGTAGCTGGCGGCGGCGCGGCGGCGGGGGCCGGCGCGCTGACCTTGAACCCGGACACGATCGCGTCGGCGGCGTCGGCAGCCGCTGAAACACCTTGGTTGGCGGCCGAGGAGTTGACCGACAACGACACCAGGTAGCGGTCGGGGCCGGCGGTGGCCAGGATGTGCCTGCGGGAGGTGTTGAGCATCTGACTGCCCGACATATAGCTACCTTCGATGAATGCCGACGGGAAGCCGTTGAAATCACCCATCGACATGTCGGTGGCGCGCCAGTTCTGCAACTGCTGGGTGTCGACGAAGCCGTGGCTGATGGCTTCGGCCGGGTCGAAGTCGCCCACGAGCTTGTAGACCACCACCTGGGCGTTGGGCGTGTACAGATCGCGGCTGGACCGGTCTGCGATCACGGCGAACGCGTCGGGCACGTTGGGATCGGGCACGTTGGTCCAGCCGGACGGCAGCGGCAGCACGATGCTCAGCGCCTTGAAATTGTGGCTGACCTGCGGCTCCATCTTCACGCCCTTGCTTTTGAAGAACTCGGCGAAGGTCCCTGAGGCGGCCGGGGTGATCTGGGCCACCGGGGCCGGCGCGGCCACCGCGGGTGCCGCGGCTACCGGAACCGCCGGTGCCGCACCGGGTACGGCGGGGGCAGCCGGTGCTGCCGCCGGGACCGCGGCGGGCGCGACGGTGACGGTCTGGGTCACGGTCACCGGCCCGGGCACGCTGGGAGCCGGCAGGAGAGGTTCGGCTGAGGCGGTCTGACCGGCGAAGCCCACCACCCCGGAGATGCCGATCGCGGTGCCTGCTGCCAGCACCCGCCACCGGCCGGCCAACTCGATCATCACTCGCTTCCCTCCGCAAACCATGCCTTCACCAGGCAACTTGTCACTAGGGGCCGAGAATATCCAGGGTTTCGCATCCGCCACCAGCAACTCAATCGACCTGGGATCAACCCCTGACTATGCCGCGACGGAACCGATACCAAGCTGTGGCTTGCATGCCGTGAGATGGGCGGTGAGCTGCTCAAACCGTGGCCTTATACCCTGAACACCGTGATCGAACCCGCCACCACGTCCCAGTCAGGGCCTTCAGAAGGTGATTTGTCCTCCGCGCGTGCGGGTGAAGATACCCCGCAGCACCGTTACACCGCGGAACTGGCGGGTCAGATCGAACAGTCCTGGCAGCAGACCTGGGCCGAGCTCGGGACGTTCAACGTGGCCAACCCGGTAGGTTCCCTCGCCCCGCAGGACGGCTCGTCGGTTCCGGCCGACAAGATGTTCGTGCAGGACATGTTCCCGTACCCGTCCGGGGAGGGCCTGCACGTCGGGCACCCGCTCGGCTACATCGCCACCGATGTCTACGCCCGGTACTACCGCATGACGGGCCGCAACGTGCTGCATGCACTGGGGTTCGACGCCTTCGGTCTGCCGGCCGAGCAGTACGCGGTGCAGACCGGGACGCACCCGCGCATCCGCACCGAGGCCAACATCGTCAACTTCCGCCGGCAGCTGGGCCGGCTGGGGCTGGGCCACGACTCGCGGCGCAGCTTCGCGACCACCGACGTCGACTTCTACAAGTGGACGCAGTGGATCTTCCTGCAGATCTACAACGCCTGGTTCGACACCGCGGCCAAGAAGGCCCGCCCCATCGGCGAGCTGGTGGCCGAATTCGATTCCGGGGCACGCACTCTCGACGACGGCCGGTCCTGGGCGGCGTTGTCGGCGGCTGAGCGTGCCGATGTGGTGGACGGTTTCCGGTTGGTGTACCGCGCCGACTCGATGGTGAACTGGTGCCCCGGGCTGGGCACGGTGCTGGCCAACGAAGAGGTCACCGCGGACGGGCGTAGCGACCGCGGCAACTTCCCGGTGTTCCGGAAGCGCCTGCGGCAGTGGATGATGCGCATCACCGCCTACTCCGACCGGTTGCTCGACGATCTGGAGCTGCTGGACTGGCCCGACAAGGTCAAGGCCATGCAGCGCAACTGGATCGGCCGCTCCACCGGTGCCTCGGTCGAATTCGGCACCGCAGCAGGTGATGTCGAGGTGTTCACCACGCGGCCGGACACGCTGTTCGGCGCCACCTACCTGGTGTTGGCGCCCGAGCACGATCTGGTGGATGCACTGGTGGCCGACGCCTGGCCCGAGGGCACCGATTCGCGGTGGACCTTTGGTGCGGCGACCCCGGCGGAGGCCGTCGCCGCCTACCGGGCCGGGATCGCGGCCAAGTCGGATCTGGAGCGCCAGGAGAACAAGACCAAGACCGGTGTGTTCCTCGGTGCCTATGCCACCAACCCGGTCAACGGACAACAGGTCCCCATCTTCATTGCCGACTACGTGCTGGCCGGTTATGGCACCGGCGCCATCATGGCGGTGCCCGGTGGCGACCAGCGGGACTGGGACTTCGCGACTGAGTTCGGCCTGCCCATCATCGAGGTGGTCGCCGGCGGCGACATCACCGAGGCCGCGTACAACGGCGACGGCACCATGGTCAACTCCGACTACCTGAACGGGCTGTCGGTGGCCGAGGCCAAGGCGAAGGTCATCGAACGCCTGGAGGCCGACGGTCGTGGCCGGGCCCGGATCGAGTACAAGTTGCGGGATTGGCTGTTCGCCCGGCAGCGGTACTGGGGTGAGCCGTTCCCGATCGTCTACGACGCGCAGGGCCGCGCCCACGCGTTGCCGGAATCGGCTCTGCCGGTGGAACTTCCGGACATCCCCGACTATTCACCGGTGTCGTTCGACCCCGACGACGCCGACAGTGAACCGTCGCCGCCGCTGGGCAAGGCCACCGAGTGGGTGCATGTCGAGCTGGACCTCGGCGACGGGCTGCAGACCTACACCCGCGACACCAACGTGATGCCGCAGTGGGCCGGCAGTTCCTGGTACGAGCTGCGCTACGCCGACCCGCAGAACTCAGAAGAGCTGTGCGCCAAGGAGAACGAGGCCTACTGGATGGGCCCGCGGCCGGCCGAGCACGGCCCGAACGATCCGGGCGGTGTCGACCTGTACGTCGGTGGCGTCGAGCACGCGGTGCTGCACCTGCTGTACTCGCGGTTCTGGCACAAGGTGCTGTTCGATCTCGGCTTCGTCAGCTCGAGCGAGCCCTACCGCCGTCTGGTCAACCAGGGCTACATCCAGGCCTTCGCCTACACCGATTCGCGCGGCAGTTATGTGCCCGCGGCGGAAGTCGTTGAGCGCGAAGGGAAGTTCTTCTGGACCGGCCCGGACGGTGAAATCGAGGTCAATCAGGAGTTCGGCAAGATCGGCAAGAGCCTGAAGAACTCGGTCTCACCCGACGAGATCTGTGACGAGTACGGTGCCGACACCCTGCGCGTCTACGAGATGTCGATGGGTCCGCTGGAGGCCTCGCGGCCGTGGGCGACCAAGGACGTCGTCGGTGCGCACCGGTTCCTGCAGCGGGTGTGGCGCGTGGTGGTCGACGAAGCAACCGGGGCCACCAGCGTCAACGAGCACGAGGCTCTCGACACCGCCACGCGCAAGATCCTGCACCGCACGATCGCCGGGGTGACCGAAGACTATGCGGCGCTTCGCAACAACACCGCCGCGGCCAAGCTGATCGAGTACACCAACCACCTGACCAAGGAGGGGGTGTCGGCCCGCGCCGCCATCGAACCGCTGGTTCTCATGGTCGCCCCGCTGGCCCCGCACCTGGCCGAGGAATTGTGGAAGCGGTTGGGCCACGACACTTCACTGGCGCACGGGCCCTTCCCGCAGGCTGATCCGCAGTACCTGGTGGACGACACCATCGAGTTCCCGGTTCAGGTGAACGGCAAGGTGCGCGGCAAGATCACCGTGGCCGCCGATGCTGACAAGGCGGCGCTCGAGGCCGCCGCGCTCGCCGACGAGAAGGTGCAGGCCTTCCTCGACGGCGCCACGCCGAAGAAGGTCATCGTGGTGCCGGGCCGGCTGGTCAACCTCGTCGTCTAGTGATTTGGGTGCATCCGGTAACGGTCAGCGTTACCGGATGCACCGAAATCACCCGGGGCGGACCACGATTTCGTGGACATGCCCGTCGGGCGGGGTGGTGACGGCGGTGGCCACCAGCCCGGCCACGGTCTCGGGCTTGAGGAATTTGGCCGGGTCGTACTCGCCCTCTTCGTAGGCCACCAGGTCGCGTTGCATCTCGGTGTCGACGCGCCCGGGGAAGATCGAGGTGACGCGCAGGGCCGGTTCGTCGGCACGCAGTGAGTCTGCGAAGGCCCGTAGGGCGAACTTACTCGCCGAGTAGGACGCCATCCCGGGCGAAACCTTCTGGCCCGCACCGGAATTGATGAAAACCACATGCCCGTGGGCGGCTCGCAGCGCCGGCAGCAGGGCCAGGGTGAGGGCCACCGCGCCGGTGACGTTCACCTCGAACGACGCCCGCCACTGTTCGGCGATGGATTCGGAGACCCGGCCGGGGTAGAGCACGCCGGCGTTGTGCACGAGTACGTCGAGTTCGGCGAGCACCTCGGTCGCGGATTCGATCGAGTCGGCGTCGGTCAGGTCCAACGGCCAGGTCGGCGCGCCGAGGCGTTCGGCCAGGGCGTCCAGCCGGGCCGACGGCCGTCCGGCCAGCAGCAGCGTGTGGGTGGGAGCAAGCGCGGCGGCGATGGCCGAGCCGATTCCGCCCGCGGCTCCGGTGATCAATGCAGTCGGCACATCTGCAACGTTACTGTGACGCCGGATGGGGCGGGCCCGACCTGCGGACCGGGGGCCGACGTCGCATCATGGTAGGGATGCCACCGGATCCCAGCTTCGCTCCCACCCAGCTCGCCGCGCGGGCCGCCTACCTGTTGCGCGGCAACGACCTGGGTGTGATGACCACTGCCGCGCCGTTGCTGTATCCGCATATGTGGAGTTGGGACGCGGCGTTCGTCTCGATCGGTCTGGCGCCGCTGAGTGTGGAGCGCGCAGTGGTGGAGCTCGACACCCTGCTCTCGGCGCAGTGGCGTAACGGCATGATCCCGCACATCGTGTTCGCCAACGGTGTCGACGGCTACTTTCCCGGCCCGGCGCGGTGGGCCACCTCGGCGCTGGCGGCCAACGCTCCGCGGATCCGGCACACCTCCGGCATCACCCAGCCGCCGGTGCATGCGATCGCGGTGCAGCGCATCCTCGACCACGCCCGCACCCGGGGCCGGTCGACGCGGGCAGTGGCGGCCAGTTTCCTCGATCGGCGGTGGGCGGATCTGGTGCGCTGGCATCGCTGGCTGGCGGAGCAGCGCGACCAGGACGGCCGCGGCCGCATCACGCTGTATCACGGGTGGGAGTCCGGCATGGACAACTCGCCGCGCTGGGACAGCGCCTACGCCAACGTGGTTCCCGGCAATGTGCCCGAGTACCAGCGCGAGGACAACGCGATCATCACCGACGCCACGCAGCGGCCCAGTGATCTCGAGTACGACCGGTATCTGTGGCTGCTCGAGGAGATGAAATCCGTTCGCTACGACGATGATCTGCTGCCGAAGGTGATGAGCTTCGCGGTCGAGGACGTCTTCGTCTCGGCGATCTTCTCGGTGGCGTGTCAGGTGCTCGCCGAGATCGGTGAGGATTACAAACGCCCGCACGCCGATGTCCGCGATCTGTATTCGTGGGCCGAGCGGTTCCGGGTCGGAGTCGTCGAGACCACTGACGAACGTAGCGGTGCGGCAAGGGATTACGATGTCCGCGCGAAGAAGTGGGTGGCCACCGAGACGGTGGCGCAGTTCGCTCCGCTGCTGTGCGGCGGGCTGCCGCACGACCGGGAACGCGCCCTGCTGCGGCTGTTGGAGGGTCCCCGGTTCTGCGGGCATCCGGACCTGAAGTACGCACTCATCCCGTCGACCTCGCCGGTGTCGCGGGATTTCCGGTCGCGTGAGTACTGGCGTGGCCCGGTGTGGCCGGTGATGACCTGGCTGTTCTCATGGTGTTTCGCGCGGCGCGGTTGGGCCGAGCGGGCTTCGACCTTGCGCCGCGAAGGCTTGCGCCAGGCAAGTGACGGCACGTTCGCCGAGTACTACGAGCCGTTCACCGGGGAGCCGTTGGGCAGCATGCAGCAGTCGTGGACCGCCGCGGCGGTATTGGACTGGCTGGGATAGCTCGCTACTCGGACTTTGCCTGAGCGGCCGGTGCCTGCTCGTTCTGGACGGCCAGCCGTTCCAGGGGAGCGAGCGCGGTAGCCAGGGTGTCGAGGTCTTCCTGGCTCAGGTTGGCCAGGCGTGCCGCCAGATCGGCTCGACGGGCCGCCAGCGATTCGCGGTGCTGGACCAGCCCGCGCGGGGTGACTTCCACGAGGACGGCACGCAGGTCAGAAGGGTCACGTGAGCGTTTTACCAGGCCCAGTTTCTCCAGCCGGCGGATCGCCACGGTGGTGGTGGGGGTGCGCACACGCTCACGGGCAGCCAGCTCCGTCATCCGGATCGGGCCCTGGTCGAGCAGGGTGAGCAGAATCGAGAGCTGGGCCAGCGTGAGCTCGCCGGCCGTGCCCTTGTTGGTGTCCCCCCGGCGCAGCACCGAGAACACCTTGGAGAGAACGCGTTGCAGCTCTCCGGCCAGCTCAGTGACCTGTGAATCGGACTCCACCATAATTCGCTAGTCTAACCTGTCTGAAGCTGCCAGGTCGGCAGCTTGTTGGGTTTGGCACCGGGGTTTCCCCGCCTCACAGCGCCGCCGTCACAGGACCTGCGACAGGAAGCGCCGCAGCCGATCTGTCTCGGCGGCGTCGAAGATCTGGTCGGGGGTGCCCGACTCGACCACTTTGCCGTGATCCATGAACACGACGGCGTCGGCCGTGGAGCGGGCGAAGCCCATCTCGTGGGTGACCGCCAGGATCGTCATACCCTCGGCCCCCAGCTCGGCCATCAACTCCAGGATGCCCTTGACCAGTTCCGGGTCCAGCGCCGAGGTGGCCTCGTCGAAGAACATCACCTGCGGACCCATGGCGAGTGCCCGGGCAATCGCGACGCGCTGCTGTTGGCCGCCCGACAGCGTGCTCGGACGCGCATCGGCCTTGTGCCGCAGTCCAACCCGGTCCAGCTGTTCGAGGCCCACGGTACGGGCGTGCTCGGCGCTGAGCCGTTTGAGTTTGCGCGGGCCGAGGGTGACGTTGTCGAGAACGGTCTTGTGCGGGAACAGGTTGAACTGTTGAAAGACCATGCCGATGCGTTGGCGCAGTTGGTCGGGGTTGTCGTTCAGCACGGAGCGGCCGTCGAGCAGGATGTCGCCGCGGTCGGGTTCGTAGAGGCGGTTGAGGGTGCGCAGCAGCGTCGATTTGCCGGATCCGGACGGCCCGATGACGGCCGTCGTGGTGCCGGCGGGCACGTCCAGGTCGACCCCGCGCAGTACCGCGTTCGGCCCGAACGAGAGGTGGATGTCCTTGGCGGCCAGCGCAACTGGCTGTGGTGCCGACATCAGATCATCTCCTGCGTGGTCGCGGCGGGCGGCAGTTCTTCTTCGACGGGTGCGCGGCCGCGGCGCAGCCGGTTGTCGACGAAGTTGACCAGATGGGTCAGCGGGATGGTCAGCAGCAGGTAGAACAGCCCGGCTGCCACCAGGGGTGACAGATTTCCGGTCTGGGCGTTGAGATCTCGGCCCACCTGGAACAGTTCGCGCTGGCTGGCGACCAGGCCGAGGAAGTACACCAGCGACGAGGCCTTGAGCAGTGAGATGAACTGGTTCATCAGCGCGGGCAGCACGCGGCGAATGCCCTGTGGCACGACGACCAGGCGCATCGACGAGGTGTAGCTGAAGCCCAGGGCGCGTGAGGCTTCCAGCTGTCCGGGCTCGACGCTCTGGATGCCGGAGCGGAAGATCTCTCCGACGTAGGCCGCCGCCATCAGGCCGAGCGCCGCGATGCCGAGCGGGTAGGGGCTGTTGCCGGTGAGTGAGCCGACCACGGGCCCGATGCCCAAACCGATGAGCAGGATGATCACCACTTCGGGCAGGCCCCGGAAGATGTCGGTGTACACCCGCGCGGGCCAGCGCAGCCACCGCGACCGCGAGATACCGGCCACCGCCAGGATCATCCCGAGCACCAGACCGATGACGCTGGCGCACACGGTCAGGATCAGAGTGTTGGGCAGGCCGGTGCGCAGCAGGTCGGGGATCGCCTGCTTGTAGAGGTCCCAGTCCAGGAACGAGTCCCGCAGTTGCGCGAGTGTCGATTTGGGTGCAGCGGCAGCCCCGGCGGCCGGTTTCTCCTTCGCCGCGGCGATCGCGGCGAAATCGGGCAGCTGTGGTGCGGGCGCGGCCTTGGAGCCGGGCTTCCAGCCGGGCGGCAGCGCGCGTGGTACCCAGTCGGAATACAGCTTGGCCCACGTGCCGTCGGCGATGACGGCATCGAGGCCGGAGTTGAGCGCATCGATCAGCGGCCGGTTCTCCTTGGCCACTGCCCACGCCACGAAATTGTCCAAGCTGAAGGTATTTTCGATGATCTGGGCCGGGTCACCGGGCTGCACCGTGCCCGACGCCTGTTGCGACGGCGCCACCCAGGCGTCGATCTGGCGGGTCTTGAGGCTGGCGTAGACGGTGTTGTAGTCGGGGAACTTCACAGGTTGCAGGTGCAGGGTGTCGATGACGTACGCCTCTTGCACGGTGCCCTGCACCACGCCGATGCGCTGACCGGGTGCGAGCTGGCCGAAACCGGTGATGGGAGAACCGGTGGGCACGACGAGCGAGAAGTATCCGAAGTCGTAGCCGTTGGTGAACCCGACGGTGCGGCGCCGGGCGTCGGTGGTGGTGATCGACGAGGACGCCACGTCGAACCGCCGGGAGGCGGTCTGCGCCAGCAGGCCCGAGAAGTCGGTGCCGACGAAGTTGATCCGCAGGCCGAGCTTGTCGGCGATGGCGCGGAGCAGCTCGTTGTCGAAGCCGGTGAACTGGCCGGCCGAGTTGATGCAGATGCTGGGCGGTGCGTCCGACAAGGTGCCGACGGTGAGTACGCCGGGGGTGCTCAGGCCGAGGTTCTCAGCCCGCACCGTGTCCAGCGGGGCAGTGGTGGCGGTGGTGTACTTGTCGGCGCCCGGCCCGGTGGCCGCGGCGGCCAGGTTGGTGGGCAGCGCGCTGGCACTGTCCACGCCGGGGGGCGCGCACTGGTCGACGTCTGCGCCTGCCGGTGCTGCGCACAGCAGCCCGAGCAGTATCAGGACCGTGGTCAGCAGCGCGGCCGATCGTCTGGCGTCCATCTGATGCAACCTAGTGGGCCGATGCCCGGTGATGAGCGATTCCGCTCACGGGGACCGCAAGTCGCCGAAGACTCCGCGCCGGGTGAGCTCGGCGACCATGATCTGTGCCATTTTGTCGGCGCGCTCGGTGCAGGCCTTGCGGGCGCCGTCGGGATCGTGGGCGTGGATGGCGGCGGTCTCAGCCTCGTAGCCGGCCAGGAAATCGGCTTTCGCCTTGGGGTAGCTGATCCAGAACTCCGAGGGCGCGAAGCTCTTCCCGGCGCGGATGGTGGCGTGCAGCCGGGGCCCCGCGTACTCGTCGTTGATCGCGTCGCGGTACACCCAGCAGGCTTCCTGGAAGGACTTGGTGTCCTTTGCTGAACGCATCACCCGCAACGTGTCATCGAGGTGGGCGAGGATGCGCGGGGTGGGGTTGGTGGCACAGCGGGCCGAGGCGATGCCGTTGAGGATGCCGTAGAGCTCGTGGTGTTCGGCCACGGTGGCCTCGTCGAACCGGGATACGAATGCGCCGCGGTGATATCGCGTCGAGAGGATGCCGTCGTGCTCGAGCTGGACCACGGCCTCCTGGATCGGGACACGGCTCAGCCCGAGGTCACGGACGATCTCGTTGCGGTCGATGCGGTCACCGGATCGCAGCTTGCCCGTCATCACCAGATTGATGATGTGCGTGACAACCTGATCCTTTTCCTTGACCCCGTAGTTTTTGGGCACCCTTGTATATCTCCCCCTATGGCGATTGTGTTGCGCCAGTTTCTCACGTGCGCGCGCGATCGGGGAGCTGAGCGGATACAGCTCAGCAGCTAAACTTTGCCGACCCGCCCGTCGCGCCAGCGGCAGAGGGCCTCGGCCGCCGTCAGGTCGTAGTCCGGTCCGTTGACCCCGACGGTGAGGATGCTGACACCGAGGTCGGCCAGTGCGTCTGCCTCGGCGAGCATGGCGTCGATCCCGCCGGATTCCTGCACCCCGGCCGAGCGCTGCACGGTGGCCGGGTCCCGCCCGGTGATCCCGCAGTGCTCGGCGAGCACCTCGGCCTTGCCCGGGTAGGTGTTGCGGTCGACGAAGGCGTGCCAGATGTCGGCGTGCTCGGCCACCAACCGCAGGGTCTTGCGTTCGCCCTGCCCGCCGATCAGGATCGGGATCTCCCGGGTGGGTGCCGGGTTCAGCTTGGCCAGCCGGGCCTCGATCCGCGGCAGCGCCTGCGCGAGGTCGTCGAGCCGGCTGCCCGCGGTGCCGAACTCGTAGCCGTACTCGTCGTAATCCTTTTGTTTCCAACCACTTCCGATGCCGAGAATGAGCCGGCCGTCGGAGATGTGGTCGACGGTGCGCGCCATGTCGGTCAGCAGTTCGGGGTTGCGGTAGGAGTTGCAGCTGACCAGGGCGCCGATCTCGATGCGTGAGGTCTGCTCGGCCCAGGCGCCCAGCATCGTCCAGCACTCATAGTGCGCGCCGTCGGGGTCACCGTAGAGCGGGAAGAAGTGGTCCCAATTGAAGGCGATGTCGACGCCGATGTCCTCACAGCGGCGTACCGCGTCACGGATGTGGCTGTACTTCGGCGAGTGCTGCGGCTGCAGTTGCACACCGATGCGAATGGGATGGGTCACAATTTCCGAGCGTACTCACGTGCCGGATGGTCTTCGCGCAAGCGCTCAGGCGGTGCCGATCTGGGCGCCGGGCTTCCACACCGCGACCACGGCGGGCCGCGCGGGGGTGTCGGCACCGCCGGGCCAGTGCGACAACGGCTTCTCCAGGCTGTGGTCGTCGCCCTCGCCCGGGTGCTGCACACATACCGTGACGAGATCGTCGGTCACCACCGGTCCGCACGTCTCGGCACCGATCGGCACGGTGAGGAACTGTTTGGTCTCACCGCGATTGGGGCCGTCGAGCGCCACCGCGAACAGTCCGTCGTTGGCGTCGAGTGCGTTGCCGTCGGTCGAGATCCAGAGGTTGCCGTGGCTGTCGAAGGCCAGGTTGTCCGGGCACGAGATCGGGCTGACCTGGTTTTTGTCGAACCCGGCGTAGTAGGTGTCGGCGGCCTTGGGGTCACCGCACACCAGCAGCAGGTCCCAGGTGAAGTCGGTGCCGGTGTGGTTGTCGGTGATCTCCAGGATCTGGCCGTTCTTGTTCTCGGTGCGTGGGTTGGCCGCATCGACGCCGGCCTTGCCCTCGGTGCCGCGCTTGTCGTTGTTGGTCAGCGCTACGTAGACCTTGCCGGTGTGGGGGTTGGCCTCGAAGTCTTCGGGGCGGTCCATCTTGGTGGCGCCGGCCTTGTCGGAGGCGATGCGGGTGAATACCGCCGCCTCGGCCGCGGTGATGCCCTCGACGAGCGACTCGGCCTGCCCGTTCGGGCCGGACTTCAGTAGCGGGATCCAGGTACCGGTTCCGGAGAAGGACCCTTTGGCGGGCAGCTTGCCGCTGCCGTCGATCTCCCCGGTGGGGATGTCGCTGCTCAGTTTCGCCACGTACAGCGTGCCCTCGTCGAGCAGGGTCAGGTTGTGGGCCATCGCGGCGGGGTCGCCGGTTTTCCAGCCGGGGGCGATCTTCTTGTCGGACACGAACTTGTACATGTAGTCGAAGCGCTCGTCGTCTCCGGTGTAGACCACCACGCTGCCGTCGCCGGTGACGTAGACGTTGGCGCCCTCGTGTTTGAGTCGGCCCAGCGCCGAGTGCTTGACCGGCGTCGACGCCGGATCCCACGGGTTGAGCTCGACGACGTAGCCGAAGCGGTTGACCTCGTTGGGCGTCTTGGTGAGGTCGAAGCGCGGGTCGAAGTCTTCCCATTTGAGCTCGGAGCGCTCGTGCTCGATGCCGTAGCGGTCGAATCGCTGCGCGTCGGCCGGTTTCGGCGCCGGCGCCCCTTCAGTCGCCCCGAAGTAGCTGTGGAAGTTCTCCTCACCGGAAAGCACGGTGCCCCAAGGGGTTACGCCGCCGGCACAGTTGGCGAAGGTGCCGGCCACGGCGCGCCCGGTGGGGTCGGCGGCGGTTTTGACGAAGTCGGTTCCGGCGGCGGGTCCGGTCAGCGTGAACGGGGTGTCCGCCGTGATGCGGCGGTTGTAGCGACCCATCACGGGTTTCAGCGCACCGTCGGTGCCCCGTTCCACTTCGACCACGCCCATGCCCATGGCGGCGATCTCGATGTCGAACTGCTCGCGGGTGGGCGCCGCGGCGTTGTAGCCGGGGAACATGAACTCGGGTGTCACGTACTCGAAGTTGGTCACCAACAGGAACCGGTTGGCTTGGCCTTCGATCGGCAGCAGCGCCGCGAAGTCGTTGTTGAACCCGAACTGCTTGCGCTGCGCGTCGGCGGTCTGCCGGTTGATGTCGAACATCGGGGCGTCGGGCAGGACCGGGTCGCCCCAAGCGATCACCACCCGCTGCTGGTAACCGTCCGGGATCACCACGGCGTCTTCGGTGTTCGGTGCGACGGCGGCGAACTTCATCCCGGGCGGCGTTTCGACGGGCAGCGCGGCCGGTGACGGGGTCTGCCCGGGCTTCGCGTCGGTACCGCAGGCAGCCAGCGCCGAACCGGCACCGACGGCCAGCACGGTGACCCCGGCGGCCTGCAGCATCGACCGGCGGGACACCTGCTTGGCGATGTCGCCGAAATACTGGTTGTCACTGGTGTTCGGCGCCGGCTTCGAACACGCGTCGCCACACCGGTAGCGGCAGGTGACGTGCTGACGCGACGACGTTCCACGGTGGGTGACAAACAGATTCAACGGTACGAGGGGCATTCCGCGCAGGTCCTTCCGCCAGACACCGGCCACGGGCTGGGAGGCCGGACTGGCCGAAACCTACTGGAGGCGGGCTATCAGCGGGTTAACAGAAGGCAACCTGCTAGCTATCGAGGATGCCGCGCAGGATCTCCACGAGCTTGGCCGGCTGATCACCCTGCACCGAGTGCCCGGAGTCGGCGACGACGTGTGTGCGCTGGAAACCGGGCGCGTTCGCGGCGAATGTCTCGGCGTCTTCGTCGTTGACGAAGAACGAGTTGGCGCCCCGGATCAGCGTGGTCGGCATGGTGATCGCCGGGACGTCGTCCCACAGGCCCTCAAACCCGTCGCCCTTGCGGAACGTGTCGTAGCGCCACGTCCAGCTGCCGTCCTCGAGCTGCTTCGAGTTGTGGAATACGCCGCGTCGCAACGAATTCCGGTCGCGATGCGGGGCGGCGGCGACGGTCACGTCGAGCATGTCCTGGAACGTGGGGAACGTGCGGTTCTCCTGCACCAGGGCCACGGTGCCCATCTGCGCCTTGGTCATCTCGTTGTGCCGCTCGGGTGCCGACGGGGTGACGTCGACCAACACCAGCTCGGGCACCAGCGCGGGCTCGGTCGCCGCGATCCGCAGCGCCGTCAAGCCACCCAGCGACATGCCGACCACCAGCCGTGGGCTGGGAGCGTGGGCCTGCAGAACCGGAACCAGGCTGGCCGCATTGAGTTTCGGGCCGTAGTCGCCGTCCTCGCGCCAGGAGGAACGGCCGTGGCCGGGCAGATCGACGGCCAGCGCCGGTTCGCCGAGGCCGAGAATCACGGTGTCCCAAGTGTGGGCGTTCTGACCGCCGCCGTGCAGGAACACCACCCGCGGCGCCTCGGCGCCGAACTTCAGCGCGCTGATCGGCCCCTGCTCGATGCGCTCGACCGCCGGCAACGGCCCGCTCGCGCCGATCTGCTCGGCGTTCTCGGGCAGCAGCGCGAACTCGTCGAGGGTCAGCAGTTCGTCGTCAGAAATCTCCGGGGCCACGTCTGCGGACATTACTCCGGAGCCGAGCCTGCCTCAGTTGCCGACCGGGGCGGTGGTCCGGATCAGGTGATCGAATGCGGACAACGCTGCCGTCGCACCGGCTCCGGCGGCGATGACGATCTGCTTGAACGGCACCGTGGTGCAGTCGCCGGCCGCGAACACGCCGGGTACCGACGTCTGGCCGCGCTCGTCGATGACGATCTCGCCGCGCTTGGACAGCTCGACGCTGCCTTCCAGCCACTCGGTGTTGGGCAGCAGACCGATCTGGACGAAGACGCCTTGGAGCTCGAGCTTGTGCGACTCGCCGGTGGTGCGGTCCTGGTACGTCAGGCCGGTGACCTGATCGCCGTCGCCGAGGACCTCGGTGGTCAGCGTGCTCAGCAGGATGTCGACGTTGGGCAGGCTGCGAAGCTTGCGCTGCAGCACCTCGTCGGCGCGCAGCACCGAATCGAATTCGATCAGCGTCACGTGGGAGACGACGCCGGCCAGGTCGATCGCGGCCTCCACGCCCGAGTTGCCGCCGCCGACGACGGCGACACGCTTGCCCTTGAACAGCGGTCCGTCGCAGTGCGGGCAGTAGGTGACGCCCTTGTTGCGGTACTCGGCCTCACCGGGCACGTCCATCGCGCGCCAGCGGGCACCGGTGGCCAGGATGACGGTGCGCGCGGTCAACGAGGCGCCGCTCTCCAGCGAGATCTCGATGAGCCCGCCCTCGTCGATCGCGGGCAGCAGCTTCGCGCCGCGCTGGGTCTTCATGACGTCGACGTCGTACTCGCCGACGTGGGCTTCCAGCGCCGCGGCGTACTTGGGTCCCTCGGTGTGCGGAACGGAGATGTAGTTCTCGATCGCCATCGTGTCGAGCACCTGACCGCCGAAGCGCTCGGCGACCACGCCGGTGCGAATTCCCTTGCGGGCAGCGTAGATCGCGGCCGCTGCGCCTGCGGGGCCGCCGCCGACCACCAGCACGTCGAAGGGGTCCTTCTCGGTGATCGCCTCGGCGGTGCGCTGCGCGGCGCCGGTGTCGACCTTGCCGATGATCTGCTCCAGCGTCATGCGGCCCGAGTCGAACAACTCACCGTTGAGGAAGACGGTGGGCACCGCCAGCACCTTGCGCTGTTCGACCTCGTCCTTGAACAGCGCGCCGTCGATGGCGACGTGGCTGATGCGCGGGTTGAGGATCGCCATCAGGTTCAGGGCCTGCACCACGTCGGGGCAGTTCTGGCAGGACAGCGAGAAGTAGGTCTCGAAGTGCAGATCGACGTCCAGGGCCCGCACCTGCTCGAGCAGTTCGGGGGCCTCCTTCGACGGGTATCCGCCGACCTGCAGCAGGGCCAGCGCCAGCGAGGAGAACTCGTGGCCCAGCGGGATACCGGCGAACCGCACCTCGACATCGGTGCCGGTGCGGCGGATCGCGAACGACGGCCGCCGGGCGTCGTCGTCGGCACGCGAATAGGTGATCTTGTCCGACATCGCCGCGATCTCGGTGAGCAGTTCGGCGAGTTCGGCGGACTTGGGGCCGTCATCGAGGGAGGACACCAGCTCGATCGGCACGGTCAGCCGCTCCAGCAGGGACTTCAATTGGCCGGCGAGTGAGGTGTCGAGCATACGGATCAACTCCATCGATGAGGGGACGGGCTGGGCCGTGCGCGGCCCGAAAGATGTTGGGGTAAAGCAGTTCTGGTGAACGGTACGAGCCCGGGCGGGCCGGGCCCGTACCGCCATCAGCAGTGTCGAACTAGATCTTGCCGACGAGTTCCAGCGACGGGGCCAGGGTGTCTTCGCCCTCTTCCCACTTGGCCGGGCAGACCTCGCCCGGGTGGTTGCGGACGTACTGGGCGGCCTTGACCTTGCGGACCAGCTCGGCGGCGTTGCGGCCGATGCCCTCGGCGGTGACCTCGGTGAACTGGATGACGCCGTCGGGGTCGACCAGGAAGGTGCCGCGGTCGGCCAGGCCCTGGCCCTCGCGGAGCACCTCGAAGTCGGTGCTGATCTGCAGGGTCGGGTCGCCGATCATGGCGTATTGGATCTTGCCGATCGTGTCGGACGAGTCGTGCCAGGCCTTGTGGGTGAAGTGGGTGTCGGTGGACACCGAGAACACCTCGACACCGAGGCGCTGCAGCTCCTCGTAGTGGTCAGCCAGGTCTCCGAGCTCGGTCGGGCAGACGAAGGTGAAGTCGGCCGGGTAGAAGAAGAAAATGGCCCACTTGCCCTTGATGTCGGCGTCCGATACGGGAATGAACGCGCCATTTTTGTAAGCGGTCGCGGAGAACGGCTTGATCTGCTTGTTGATCAGGGCCATGGGTACCTCTATTCGTCACTGTCGGATGTTTACTGCGTCCTCCAGCGTAGTTGTTTTCTTGAATAGATCCAGTTTATCGGCCCTCTTGTGGTAGGTCTCACAACGGCGCCGGCATGGTGAGGTACCTCAAATGCAAAGTGGGCGGCCAGGTTTCACCTGGCCGCCCACTGAGGCAAGAAAACCTAGCCGTTGATGAAGCTCTCCAGCTCGGTACGCGCGACATCGTCGGCGATCTGCTTCGGCGGGCTCTTCATCAGGTAGGCCGAGGCCGCCTCGATGGGGCCGCCGATGCCGCGGTCCTTGGCGATCTTGGCGGCGCGCACCGCGTCGATGATGACGCCGGCCGAGTTCGGCGAGTCCCAGACCTCGAGCTTGTACTCCAGGTTCAGCGGCACGTCACCGAAGGCACGGCCTTCCAGGCGGACGTAGGCCCACTTGCGGTCGTCGAGCCACGCGACGTGGTCGGACGGGCCGATGTGGACGTTCTTGTCCTCGACCTTGCCGGCCAGCGAGCCGGTCAGGTTGGAGGTGACCGCCTGGGTCTTGGAGACCTTCTTGGACTCCAGGCGCGAGCGCTCCAGCATGTTCAGGAAGTCCATGTTGCCGCCGACGTTGAGCTGGTAGGTGCGGTCCAGCGTGACGCCGCGGTCTTCGAACAGCTTGGCCATGACGCGGTGCGTGATGGTCGCGCCGACCTGGCTCTTGATGTCGTCGCCGACGATCGGGACACCGGCGTCGGCGAACTTCTTGGCCCACACGGGGTCGGAGGCGATGAACACCGGAAGGGCGTTGACGAAGGCCACGCCGGCGTCGATGGCGCACTGGGCGTAGAACTTGTCGGCCTCTTCGGAGCCCACCGGCAGGTAGGAGACCAGCACGTCGACCTTGGCGTCCTTGAGCGCCTTGACCACGTCGACGGGCTCGAAGTCGGAGACCTCGATGGTGTCGGCGTAGTACTTGCCGATGCCGTCCAGGGTCGGGCCGCGCTGCACCGTCACGTTGGTCGGCGGCACGTCGGCGATCTTGATGGTGTTGTTCTCGGAGGCGAAGATGGCCTCGGACAGGTCGAAGCCGACCTTCTTGGCGTCGACGTCGAACGCGGCCACGAACTTGACGTCACGCACGTGGTACGGGCCGAACTTCACGTGCATCAGGCCCGGCACGGACGCGTTCTCGTCGGCGTTGTGGTAGTACTGCACGCCCTGGACCAGGGACGATGCGCAGTTACCGACGCCGACAATGGCGACCCGGATTTCTCCTGCGTGCTCAGACATGGACGATCTCCTTACTCGTTCTGTGTGCTCGGCCTGGGGCCATGTGCGGGTCGGTGCTCATATGTTTTCCGAGCGCCCCTGGGCCGTACGTTCGGCCGCGATCAACTCGTTGAGCCATTTGACTTCTCGTTCGCTGGACTCCAGGCCCAGCTGGTGCAGCTGACGGGTGTAGCGGTCGAACGAACTACTGGCCCGCGCCACGGCTTCACGCAGACCTTCCCGACGTTCCTCCACCTGGCGGCGTCTCCCCTCCAGGATTCGCATCCTGGCCTCGGCCGGGGTGCGGTTGAAAAAGGCGAGGTGGACACCGAACCCGTCGTCGGAGAAGTTCTGTGGCCCCGTGTCGGCGACCAACTCGCTGAATCGCTGCTTGCCGGCGTCGGTCAGCTGGTAGACCCGCCGAGCCCGGCGCACTTTGGTGGGACCCAAGGGTGCGGCGTCCTCGACGATCAGGCCGTCGGCCTGCATGCGACGTAATGCCGGGTAGAGCGATCCGTACGAGAACGCCCTGAACGCCCCCAACAGACCCGTCAAACGCTTGCGCAGCTCGTAGCCGTGCATGGGTGACTCGAGCAAGAGGCCCAGAATCGCGAGCTCAAGCATCAAGGTCACCCCCTTTCGACAGATCAGATGGAATTGATCGCTACGACGGATCAACACCTCGCCAAACTGTATCGCGCCGATATATTTGGTGCCAAGTGGTGGCCGCTCTTAGGCGCGATTGTCACGCCAGAGTGGCGCCCGAGTCCGAGCGCCACTCCAGCGTGACGACGTGCCGACTATCCGTTGTTGCGGTACATCCCCTTGACCGTGCCGTCGGGGTAGAGGTCGATGCTGCCACCACCGAAATCGCTGCTGACGATCACGGCGATGTTGATCGCCTCAGGTGTCGCGGGGTCTTCCGACGGGGTGATGCGCAGCCAGGTGCTCTTCACGTCGGCACGTTTGGTGTTGAGCGTGTCGGGGGCGCCCCGCATGATGCCGAGGACCTTCTCGTAGTCGAAGGCCGCTAGGTCGACGAGACGGTCGTCCTTCTCGACGTTGCGTGGATCGGTGCTGGGGTCGCCCCAGCCGCCGGTATAGCGGTAATAGAGCTTCTTGCGGCTGTCCTGTGGGTCCGGACGATAGAGCAGGGCCGAATCGGGATCGATGTGCAGTTCGAAACCGGTGGTGGCGCCGAACTTGTGGCGCATCTGCTCGAACAGTCCTTTCACCCCGTTGAGCGATTGCAGTTGTGTCGGCGGGGTCAGCACGACCGGCTCGATGCCGTCGGGCACGGCTCCGGGGTCGGGGTTGAAACTCAACGGTGACGGGGTGTTTCCGTACAGGCCCCAGCCGATGCCGATGCCGAGCACGACCAGCACCGCGGCCGACGCCAGCCGCAGCCCCCACCCGGAGCCGGCCGGTTTGCGGATGCGCGGCAGGCGGGGCTTGGTCAGCGTCGGCAGTTGCACCGGCGCACCCGAGGTCTGCAGATCCTCGACCAGACGGGCCAGATCGCCGAGTGTCGTGGCATTGGTCGCCGCCGACACTCGTTGGCGGTGTTCCTCCATGGACAACTGGCCCTCGCCCAGCGCATTGTCGAGCACTTTGCAGGTGTCGTTGCGATCGCTGTCTTTGGCCCGCGTGTTCGAGGGTTGCCGGGTTGCCACGGAAGATGATCGTAGGAGGTGTGACGCGGTCGCGCCTCGGTGTCCAGGGGGCCGACGTACTCTGGTCATCGTGCGATTGCAGAGACAGGTGGTGGATTACGCGCTTCGGCGGCGGTCCCTGCTGGCTGAGGTCTATTCGGGGCGCACCGGCGTCTCGGAGGTCTGTGATGCCAATCCCTACCTGCTTCGCGCGGCAAAGTTTCACGGCAAGCAGAGCTCGGTGATGTGTCCGATCTGCCGTAAGGAGCAGCTCACGCTGGTGTCGTGGGTTTTCGGTGATCATCTGGGCCCGGTATCGGGCTCGGCGCGCACCGCGGAGGAGCTGGTGATGTTGGCAACTCGTTACGACGAGTTCGCAGTCCATGTGGTTGAGGTATGCCGCACCTGCAGTTGGAATCATTTGGTCAAGTCATATGTCCTGGGCGCGCCGAAGCCGCCGAAGGCACGTGGCACTCGAGGCACGCGCAAGTCGGCGCGTACGGCCAGTGAATAACGAAGGGCGCCATAGCCGGTCAGCCAACGACATCCGTAACGCGGCTGACCGCCTCGGCGCGCGCGAAAACAGGCCACCGGCCCGGGAGAAACCGCCCGCCCGCGACAAGCCCCCGGTCCGCGACCCCCGGCCTCCGGCTCGGGAGGCCGGGCTGCCGCCTCGCGAGAACGGTCCCGTGGGACGGAGCAACGGTCCGGTGGGTCGTCCCGGCCGTCCGGCGCTGCCGCCCGACGACCGGCTCACCACGGTGCTGCCCCCGGTTCGCGACGACAAACCGGCTCCGCTCGACGTCGTCAGGGCTGCGATGGACGGCACCCCGCCGCCGAAACCGCAGCCGCCCAAATCACCGCCTCCGCCGCCGGGAGGCGGTCGTGGATCGGGGCCTTCGGGTCCGTCGGGACCTGGCCCCAAGCCGACGCGGCAGTTCCACATCAACTGGAAGCTGGTGCGACGTCTGTCGATCGCCGCCGTGGTGGCGATGATTCTGCTTCCGCTGGTGACGTTCGGGATGGCGTACATGATCGTCGACGTCCCGCAGCCCGGCGACATCCGGACCAATCAGGTGTCGACGATCCTGGCCAGCGACGGCAGTGAGATCGCCAAGATCGTGCCGCCCGAAGGCAACCGCGTCGACGTGGGCATCGACAAGATCCCCGAGCATGTACGCAACGCGGTGATGGCGGCCGAGGACCGTGACTTCTACTCCAACCCGGGCTTCTCGTTCACCGCGCTGTTGCGCGCGATCAAGAACAACTTGGTGGGCGGTGACCTGCAGGGCGGTTCGACCATCACCCAGCAGTACGTCAAGAACGCACTCGTCGGTGACGAGCGCTCCGGCATCGGCGGTCTGATCCGTAAGGCCAAGGAGCTGGTCATCTCGACCAAGATGGCCAGCGAATGGTCCAAAGACGCTGTGATGCAGGCGTATCTGAACATGATCTACTTCGGCCGCGGCTCGTACGGCATCGCCGCGGCAGCGAAGGCCTACTTCGACAAGCCCGTCGAACAGCTCACCGTCGCCGAGGGTGCGCTGATGGCCGCGCTGATCCAGCGCCCGTCGGGGTTGGACCCCGCCGTCAATCCGGAGGGCGCGGCCGACCGGTGGAACTGGGTGCTCGACGGCATGGTCGACATGGGTGCGCTGTCTGCCCAGGAACGCGCCGGTCAGGTGTTCCCGCCGACGGTGCCGCCGGACCAGGCTCGCCAGGCGAACCAGACCACCGGCCCCAACGGACTGATCGAGCGTCAGGTCACCAAGGAACTGCTGGACCTGTTCGACATCAGTGAGCAGGCGCTGAATACCGAGGGCCTGCAGATCACCACCACGATCGACCCGCAGGCGCAGCAGGCCGCCGAGAACGCGGTGTCCAAGTACATGGACGGCCAGGACCCCGACATGCGGACCGCGGTGGTCTCCATCGATCCGCATGACGGCGCGGTCAAGGCGTACTACGGCGGCTCGGACGCCAACGGCTTCGACTTCGCCCAGGCCGGCCTGCCGACGGGTTCGTCGTTCAAGGTTTTCGCGCTCGTCGCCGCCCTGCAGCAGGGCATCGGTCTGGGCTACCAGGTCGACAGCGGGCCGGTCACCGTCAACGGCATCAAGATCAGCAACGTCGAAGGGGAGGGCTGCGGCACCTGCTCCATCGCCGAGGCGCTCAAACGCTCGCTCAACACCAGCTACTACCGGCTGATGCTCAAGCTGGAGCACGGTCCCGAGGATGTGGCCAAGGCCGCCCATGACGCGGGTGTGGCCGAGAGTTTCCCGGGCGTCGAGCACACGCTGTCGGAGGACGGCAAGGGCGGTCCGCCGAACAACGGTGTGGTGCTGGGCCAGTACCAGTCCCGGGTGATCGACATGGCCTCGGCGTACGCCACGCTGGCGGCGTCCGGCGTCTACCACAAGCCGCACTTCGTGCAGAAGGTCGTGAACTCCTCGGGTCAGGTGCTGTTCGATGCCTCGACCCAGGACAACGGTGAACAGCGCATCGACAAGGCTGTTGCCGACAACGTGACCTCGGCCATGCAGCCGATCGCCGGCTGGTCCCGCGGTCACAATCTGGCCGGTGGCCGCGCCTCGGCCGCCAAGACCGGCACCAACCAGCTCGGCGACACCGGCGACAACCGCGATGCCTGGATGGTCGGTTACACACCGTCGCTTTCGACGGCGGTCTGGGTGGGTACCTCCGAGGGCGTGAAACCGCTGAAGACGGCGGGCGGCAGCCCGGTCTACGGATCCGGGCTTCCGTCGGACATCTGGAAATCCACCATGGACGGTGCGCTGAAGGGCACCGACAACGAGACGTTCCCGAAGCCGACCGAGATCGGCGGCTATGCCGGTGTGCCCCAGGCCCCGGCCGCCCCGCCGCCCGGCACCCTGCCGCCAGGTGGCCCGCAGGTCTCGGTGATGCCTTCGGAGACGGTGATTCAGCCGACCATCGAAGTGGCCCCGGGCATCACGATCCCGATCGGCCCTCCGACGACCGTGCCGATCGGACCGCCGCCGGGAGCTCCCGTCGTGCCCGGCGTGCCGGAAGTCCCGGTGGGCCCGCCGCCTCCGTGACCGACCGGGTATCTCCGGCACCGCTGGCAGAAGATCAGCGGAGCGCCGACGACCGCGACCTCCCCAGCCGCAACGACCGGCTGGCCGAGGCGTTGTCGCAGACGGTCGGCGGGCCGGTCGGTCGTCACGCGTTGATCGGCCGGTCACGGTTCATGACCCCGCTTCGGGTGATGTTCGTGATCGCGGTGGTGTTCCTGGCGCTGGGCTATACGACCAAGGCCGCCTGCCTGCAGACCACGGGCAAGGGCTCCGCGGGCGAGCGGGTGGCCAACTGGGAGAACAACCGGGCGTACTACGAGTTGTGTTACTCCGACACGGTTCCGCTGTACACCGCGGAGTTGTTGAACCTCGGCAAGTTTCCCTACAAATCCAGCTGGGTCGAGAACGACGCGACCGGCAACCCACGCATCCAGTACGACGGCAGTCCGGCGATCCGCTACATGGAGTATCCGGTGCTGACCGGGCTGTACCAGTACGTGTCGATGTCGCTGGCCAAGACCTACACCGCGCTGACCAAGCTGGTATCGGTTCCGCTGGTGGCCGAAGTGGTGATGTTCTTCAACATCTCGGCGTTCGGCTTGGCGCTGGCTTGGCTGGCCACCATCTGGGCCACGTCGCGAATGGCCGGCCGGCGAGTATGGGATGCCGCGCTGGTGGCGGGTTCGCCGATCGTGATCTTCCAGGTATTCACCAACTTTGACGCATTGGCCACAGCGTCCGCGGCAGGCGCGATGCTGGCGTGGGCTCGGCGAAAACCGGTGTGGGCCGGGGCGCTGATCGGCATTGGCGTGGCGGCCAAGCTGTATCCGCTGCTGCTTTTCGTCCCGCTGGTGCTGCTCGGGCTGCGTACCGGGCGCCTGCGGGCGGTGGGCAAGGCGGCGCTGACTGCCGTCGTCACCTGGCTCCTGATCAATTTGCCGATCATGGTGCTCTTCCCGCGAGGATGGTCAGAGTTCTTCCGGCTCAACACTCGGCGCGGCGACGACATGGACTCGCTCTACAACGTGGTGAAGTCCTTCACCGATTGGCAGGGCTTCGACCCCGACCTCGGATTCTGGCAGCCGCCCACGGTGCTCAACACGGTCACGGCGGTGTTGTTCGCGGCGTGCTGTATCGCGATCGGCTACATCGCGTTGACAGCCCCGCAGCGCCCGCGGGTGGCGCAACTGGCGTTCCTCGTGGTCGCCGCGTTCCTGCTGACCAACAAGGTGTGGAGCCCGCAGTTCTCGCTGTGGCTGGTGCCGCTTGCGGTGCTGGCGTTGCCGCATCGCCGGATCCTGTTGGCATGGATGACGATCGACGCCTTGGTGTGGATACCGCGCATGCTGTATTTGTACGGCGAGCAGAACAAGGGCTTGCCCGAGCAGTGGTTCACCACCACGGTGCTGATCCGCGATCTGGCGGTGATCGTGTTGTGTGCGTTGATCATTCGCCAGATCTACCGCCCGGAGCTCGACCTGGTGCGCCACGGCGGACGCATTGACGACCCCACCGGAGGCGTGTTCGACGGGGCACCCGACGACCCGCCGCGCTGGTTGCCGGATTGGTTGCGTCCCTCGGCCGGCCGGGTGCGGATCGAGCCCAAGCCGGAGCCGGAGCCGGAGTTGGCCGACGCGAAGTGAGGCCCTGCGGCCGCGGCCGCGCCGGTTTCTGCACCAGGGCTGCGAATCTGCTTCGTCGCGACCCTCAGGTGGAAACCGGTGGGACGACGGCGCTGGTAAAGCTCAGCCTTGGTAGGGCGGATAGTACTGCGGTGCAATGGTATTCGGCTTCGCTTCGATCCAGCGTGTGGTCGACGGCAGCAGCGCTAACACCAGCGTCAGGGTCGGAAAGACTAGGCCGCCGACCGAGGCTGCCAAGCTCCCAGGAGAGCTGGAAGGTGCCGGCATGAAACCGTAAAGCACGATCCCGACCAGGCACGCGAGGATCGTGGCTGCGCATCCCACGATCACCAGCCATCGGCCGATGATCTTGCGCTGCACGAGCGTCACGCTGCCGGCCAGCATCGAGAGTGCACCGACGCTGTTCAGCAGGATGATCAGGATCAGCGTGACCATCACCCCGCCTGACAGGCCGTCGTCGTGGTGGGCGACCATCAGCCCGAACAAGTCGATTACTGAGGTGGTGAGATTCGACAACCCGCCCAGCCCGGCGAGTACGGCGGCCATGATCGCGGTGGCACCGCTCGGTCCGGTAGGGCGCACCGGCGGTGGTCCATAGGGTGGCTGCGCGCCCGGGTAGCCCGGTTGTTGGGGATAGCCCGGTGGTTGCGGGTAGCCGGGTTGCCCGGGAAACCCCTGACCATAGGGCCCGTTGGGATAGGTCACCGATTCCCCCGATACTCCGAGACGACGGGGCCACTTTATACGGATTTCGCAGATCAGGGCGATTTCGGGTAGCCTGGGCCGGTTGCCGACGCAGGCGACCCTCCTGCCACGGAATCCACCGTGGCCGTACACGACCAGAGGAGGTGATGAGGTTCTAATGCGTCCATACGAAATCATGGTCATTCTCGACCCCACACTTGACGAGCGCACCGTAGCTCCGTCGCTGGAGACGTTCCTGAACGTCGTCCGCAAGGATGGCGGCAGTGTCGACAAGGTCGACATCTGGGGCCGTCGCCGGCTGGCTTACGAGATCGCCAAGCACGCCGAGGGCATCTACGCCGTTGTCGACGTCAAGGCGGAACCGGCCACCGTGTCCGAGCTCGACCGTCAGCTCAACCTGAACGAGTCCGTGCTGCGGACCAAGGTGATGCGGACCGACAAGCACTAAAGGCTGTCAGTCGTCGGCGGGGCTACGTAGGCTTCGCGCAAACGGACATGCCTATCCCAGGAGGATCTCGTGGCTGGTGACACCACCATCACAGTTGTCGGAAACCTGACCGCTGACCCGGAACTGCGTTTCACCCCGTCCGGCGCAGCTGTTGCCAACTTCACCGTTGCTTCTACGCCGCGGATGTTCGACCGGCAGACCAATGAGTGGAAGGACGGCGAAGCGCTGTTCCTTCGGTGCAACATCTGGCGTGAGGCGGCCGAGAACGTGGCCGAGAGCCTCGTGCGGGGTTCGCGGGTGATCGTGACCGGCCGGCTCAAGCAGCGTTCGTTCGAAACCCGTGAGGGCGAGAAGCGCACCGTTGTCGAGGTCGAGGTCGACGAGATCGGTCCGTCCCTGCGCTACGCCACGGCCAAGGTCAACAAGGCCAGCCGTAGCGGCGGCGGAGGCGGCGGCTTCGGTGGTGGCGGCGGCGGTGGTTCGCGCCAGGCCGAGCCCAAAGACGATCCGTGGGGCAGTGCACCGGCGTCCGGTTCCTTCAGCGGGGCCGACGACGAGCCGCCGTTCTGATCAACAACGAAAATTTTTGCAAGGAAGAGATAACCAATGGCCAAGTCCACAAAGCGACGGCCGGCACCGGAAAAGCCGGTCAAGACTCGTAAGTGCGTGTTCTGCTCCAAGAAGGGTAAGGGGCAGGTCATCGACTACAAGGACACTGCGCTGCTGCGCACCTACATCAGCGAGCGCGGCAAGATCCGTGCCCGCCGGGTGACCGGCAACTGCGTCCAGCACCAGCGCGATGTCGCCATCGCGGTGAAGAATGCCCGCGAGGTGGCTCTGCTGCCGTTCGGTTCGTCGACGCGGTAGGGGATAGACCAATGAAGCTGATTCTCACCGCTGAGGTGGAGCACCTGGGTGTCGCCGGCGACGCTGTCGAGGTCAAGGACGGCTACGGCCGTAACTACCTGCTGCCCCGTGGGCTGGCCATCGTGGCTTCCCGCGGTGCCGAGCGCCAGGCCGAGGAGATCCGTCGGGCTCGCGAAGCCAAGACCATCCGGGGTGTCGAGCACGCCAACGAGCTCAAGACCGCTCTGGAGAACCTGGGCGAGGTTTCGCTGCCGGTTCACGCCGCTGCCGACACCGGCAAGCTGTTCGGTTCCGTGACCGCGGCTGACGTCGTGGCCGTGATCAAGAAGGCCGGTGGCCCGAACCTCGACAAGCGCACGGTGCAGCTGCCCAAGGCGCACATCAAGTCCGTCGGCACGCACCCCGTGACCGTCAAGCTGCATACCGGGGTGGAAGCCAAGGTGTCGCTCAACGTTGTTGCGGAGTAATCCGGTCGCGGAGTAATCCGTAGCGGAGTCATTCCGCCGGCACTCAATCGCCCGGGTGGGGACCTGTAGAGGTTTCCACCCGGGCGTTGCTGTGTCTCTGGCGAACTCTTTGCGGGAAACCCTGGACAGCGAAGCACACTCGGTGTTAACCGGGGCGGTTCCCAGACGCAACACAACACGCCCGGGACGGCAACCCGGCACGACACGCCGAAGAACTTCCCATGCACAATGACTGACAGCCTCCGTGGCACCCTGAGCTGGGAAAACAACAGATCGTTCGGGATTGATCCACAGGTTCTCCCCAGAGCCTCAACACTGCGACCGAGACCTATCCCCATGCCATCCACAGGTTGATCAACAGGGGCGGTTTCGGGCGGCGCCAGCAACGTCTACCGTGGTGCGTCGCAGCGCCGTCACAAAGCTTTGTCGGAGCCCTGCTTTACAGTTGCAGTACCGATTCGAATAAACGTTCGAGTCTGTCGAAAGACGGGTCTCGGAAGGGGGTGGGGAGTCCGTGGCGGTGGTGGACGACCTGGGGCATCCAGATTCGGAGATGGATGGTCCTCCGCCTGGGGAGGATTTCGGCCGGCAGCCGCCACAGGACATGGCAGCCGAGCAGGCCGTGCTCGGCGGCATGCTGTTGAGCAAGGACGCGATCGCAGACGTACTCGAGCGCTTGCGTCCCGGCGACTTCTACCGCCCGGCCCACCAGAACGTCTACGACGCGATCCTGGATCTCTATGGTCGGGGTGAGCCGGCCGACGCCGTCACCGTGGCCGCCGAGCTCGACCGCCGCGGCCTGTTGCGCCGCATCGGCGGAGCCCCGTATCTGCACACCCTGATCTCCACCGTGCCGACGGCGGCCAACGCGGGCTTCTACGCCGGCATCGTCGCTGAGAAGGCACTGCTGCGCCGCTTGGTGGAGGCCGGCACCCGGGTGGTCCAGTACGGCTACGCCGGCGCCGACGGAGCCGATGTCACCGATGTGGTGGACCGGGCGCAGGCCGAGATCTACGACGTCACCGAGCGGCGCGCCTCCGAGGACTTCGTGGCTCTCGAAGACCTGCTGCAGCCCACGATGGACGAGATCGACGCGATCGCCTCACAGGGCGGTATCTCGCGCGGTGTCCCGACGGGGTTCACCGAGTTCGACGAGATCACCAACGGCCTGCATCCGGGGCAGATGATCATCATCGCGGCGCGTCCCGGTGTCGGGAAATCGACGCTGGGCCTGGATTTCATGCGGTCCTGCTCGATCAAGCACCGGATGGCCAGCGTCATCTTCTCGCTGGAAATGAGCAAGTCCGAGATCGTCATGCGGCTGCTGTCTGCCGAGGCGAAAATCAAACTGGCCGATATGCGTTCGGGTCGGATGAGCGATGACGACTGGACCAAGCTGGCCCGCCGGATGAGCGAGATCAGCGAGGCGCCGCTCTACATCGACGACTCGCCGAACCTGACCATGATGGAGATCCGCGCCAAGGGCCGGCGGCTGGCTCAGAAGGCCGATCTGAAGCTCGTCGTCGTCGACTACATGCAGCTGATGAGTTCGGGTAAGAAGTACGAATCACGCCAGCAGGAAGTCTCGGACTTCTCCCGCAGCCTCAAGCTGATGGCCAAAGAACTCGAAGTACCGGTGATCGCGATCAGCCAGCTGAACCGCGGCCCCGAGCAGCGCACCGACAAGCGTCCGCAAGTCTCTGACCTGCGCGAATCGGGATCGCTAGAACAGGATGCGGATATGGTCCTGCTGCTGCATCGCCCCGACGCCATCGATCGGGAAGACCCGCGTGGCGGCGAAGCCGACATCATCCTCGGCAAGCACCGTAACGGCCCGACCGCGAATATCACTGTGGCGCACCAGCTTCACTTCTCGCGGTTCACCAATATGGCGCGCTGAGCCGCCGACAGTGTAGGGTCTCAGCTCACGTGTCATATTCTCAGCGCCGATGTCATGTGGTTGTCAGTTGTCTCAAGTTCATGTCATCAACCAAAGTTCCGACTACCCGCCGGGCATCAGAGGGTTTGAGCAGTCGGCCAGGTAGTCGTGGCCGCCGACGTAGATGGTCTCGCTGGGGGACGGGTCGTCGACCGCTCGTGCGACTGTGTATGCGAATTCGCTGATTGTCGGCAGCCCGCCCGCCGCCGCTCGACCGGAGTACACCGCTGCGGGATTGTGGCGTTCGGGTAGCCGGACAATGATCGTTCAGCAGACCCCTTCGGCATCGCCGATGTCCGTAGACTTGTCTGCGGCGGACCTTGTTGCGTGCGAATCATGAATGGATTCCGTCGCGGTTCTCGCAGGTGCCTCGTTAGCCTTGTGTTACGCGCGACTTAACCGGTTCGCACAGAATCACACTATTGAGGAGCGAGCGTTAGTCGCGCGTGTGGGGACGGTCGAGTAGACGCCCCAGTTCTTCCAGCCGGTGCGCGATATCAGGGTGACGTTCTTCCAGTGACTGGTAATCGGCCCGCAGGTCGGTCAGCTGTCGCCACAACACGGTGCGCCCGGTTTCTAGGTTTGTCAGGGCGATCGCCGGTTGCTGCGCGTCTAGGGCTGCGGCGCATGAGGCGCCGGCCAAGGAACCGATGTCGCGCAGAGCTTGTTCGCGGCCAGGTCGGTCAAGGCCGTGCCAGGCGACGATGGGCACGCATGCGACGGCCTGGGCGTAAGCGTACGCGGCGGCAGTCGTATCGCCTACGTTGTGGGCGGCGACGGCAGCGGACTCAGCGGCGACGAGACGGGTGCTTGGCGGTGTGGTCGATGAGCAGGCCTGGGTCCAGTGCTGTTGCGCCGCTGTGTAATCAGCGTGCCGGCCGACCGCTTCGTATCGGCTGTGGTGAGCGTTGCCCAGGGCGAGATGAAGTGCTCCGTAATGGGGATGAGTTTCAGAGGTGCCCTTAGCTGCAGCGGTGAGCAGTGCGATGGCGGTGTCGATGTCGTGTTGGACGCGCCGAGTCCGGTAACGCATGCGAAGCAGCATCGCGAGGTTGGTGTTGTAGAGCGCAGTCGAGGGGTGTTGGGGCGGGCTCAGTGACTGTGCGCGTGTGGCAGCTTGGATGGCGGCGTCGAGGTCGTCTGGATCGGCGTCGAGGTCGAAACGGTCGCTGTAGGACAGTGCGAGGTTCGACCAATACGCGGCGATGGCGGGAACTGCGCTGTCGTTGATCGCGACCGAACGCCGGCCTGCTAGAATGGCGGCCCCCATCGCGTCTCGGTCACCGTGGGTGTTGGCGTAGGCGCGCAGCGCGTTTCCCAGGTTGGATTGCCGGGCGCGCTGGAACGGGCTCAGGGCCGGGGTGGCGTCGACACCGCGTTGTGCTGCGTGCACGGCGTCAGCGATATCTCTTGCGGCGTGACGCAATTCGTAGCGGGTGAGCAGTGCGTTCCCCAGGTTGGTGGCCGCCACGGCTACTTGACTCTGATTGGCCGTTCGCAGGGCCAGCATGCCGTGGCGCACGGCCTCGTCGAGGCTGGCGCTATGTCCGGTGGTTTCGTAGCGCGTGAGAAGGCACGTAGCCAGGGTCGTGTGCCGTGTGGGCCGTGACGGGTGGTCTGCGGGCGTTTGGGCTAGGGCGATGTCGGCGGCTTGGCGGGCCCAGCTGAGATCGTCGACGTTGGCGGTGCGCTCGAACAGCGCGCGGCGCGCTCCGGCGAGCAGGTCCAACAGATGAGCGCACCGTGTGGGGTCGGGATGTGCGCGCGCCAGCGCAACGTTGGCGGCGGCGATCGCGGTGTGGAGGTCTGGGAGGTGGCCGAACAGGTCGTAGCGGGTGCGCAGCGCCAAAGCGAGGGTCGCGAGTGCGGTCAGTCGGTCCCCGGAATTCGGGGGGAGGTTTTCTGAGGCGTTGAGGGCCGCATCCACTGCGGTGTCCAAATCTGCTGCCTGCCCCGTGGTTTCGCTACGCGCGAGGTAGGCGTTGGCCAGATTGGCCTGGGTAACGGCGCGCTGTGCGGCGTCGCTGGCGGTGTGGGTGGTCGCGGTGTGCAGTGCGGTGATGGCGGCGTCGAGATCATCGAGGTGGTGGCGGTGATCGAAGCGGGTGATCAGGTCGGCGGCGAGGTTGGAAAGTACGACACTTCGGAGGCGACTTGGGGTGTCGGCGTGTACTTGCAGCAGTGTGATGGCTTCGTCGAGGGCGGCGTCGTTGCCGTGGACATCGTGGGTGAGTGCCAGGGTGTTGGCCAGGGTGATGACGTGTGCCAGGTCCGCCGTTGATGGGTCGGGAGCCGCGCGTCTGGCGGCAGCCACGGATGCCTCGGCGTCGCCGGGGTGCCGTCTACTGGCGAGCGCGATGGCGAGCGCGTCGAAGGCTTCTGGGCTCGGCTGAAGGGTGCTGGCAATGCGGGCCAAAGCAACGGCGTGGTCGATGTCTGCGGAGTCGGTGGTGTGTTCGAAGCGGCGGTGCAACGCCGAGCTGGTGAACGTGGCTGCCGGCGCGTGTTCAGGGTCCGTGCGCACAGCTTGCAGCCCGAAGTGGATGGCGTCATCGAGGTCGGCCGGGTTGCCGCGCAGTTCGTAGCGGGCCAGATAGGCGCCGGCCACGATGATCCATTGGTTGGCGGAGCTGTCTGCGGTGGTGGTGGCCGCGAGCCCATGGGTGATGGCCTCGGTAATCAAGGTGTCGTCGCGGCGTGACTGGCCGAGTTCACGCAGCGCAAGGCACAGATTAGACAGGTATATCCCGTGTTCGGGGTCGCCGGGGTGCGCGAGCTGAACTGCGCGGCGAGCTGCGGCGGCTCCGTCGGCGAGGCTTTCGGCGTCGGCCGTTCGGCGGCTGAGCTGCAGAGTGGCCAGGTCGCACCAGTAGTGTGCGGCGGCGCGGTCGGCGGGAGCAACCAGGGTGGCGGCGGTGCGGGCGGCAGCGACTGCCGATGCCATGAGGCTTTGCGTGGGCTGCACGTCGTGGCGGGCTCGAAGTGTCGTGGCGTGGCTGGACCAGCTCAGCGGGTCGTCGGGTAGAAGGGTCGTAGCCTGCTCCGTGTGTCGCAGTGCCTCCTCGAAATGGTCCGGCATGCCCAAAGCCGTTGCACTTTCGCGGTATACGTTGCCGAGCAACATGTGAGCTTGGCCGGCGAGCGCGGGCTCATCGGTGAGACCGGGTAACGCGGTGCGCAACCGGGACGCGGCCAGCGCGAGTAGGTGGGTACGGCCGGTGTAGTCGTAGACCTCGATCACCGCGTCCGCTGTGGCGAGTTGTCGGTGGGGGTGGGTGCCGCAGCAGTGGGCGGCAGCAGCGGCAACGACGTGGTCGGTGCAATAGGCGATATGCCGTTGCAGCAGGTTTTCCAGTGCCACACAGGCGCTGGCGCGAGTGTCGATGCGTCGCAGTAACTGTCGGGCGCGCAGGTCGAGCCATACCCGTCGGACGATGTTCACGACTTCGGGCAGGACTCCACGGGGGTGAGCGTCTGAACCTTGGTGAGGTCGACGACCACGGTTCCCGCTGCCGTGTCGAGGGTCAACGATCCGTTGCGTGCTTGCTTGGATGTGCCGCACCACAGCGTGCCGCCGCCATCGGTGACGGCGATCTTTGACCCACTCCTGGCCGGGCCGTACCAGGTCGAACCAATCGCCGCGACCAAGAGGACGACCGCTAACCCGGTCAGTAGCAGACCGATGCGCAGTCGGCGTAGCGCCGACATGGCCAGATCGTGGGTGGTGGCGGCGACGGCTGTGGTGCCATCGGAGCGCTGCCCGCTGATCACCGGGATGGGTCGTGGTGTGCCATGAGCGGCGCCGAGGATCAGCCAGGCCGCGGCGGCTCCGACGACCAAGACCGCGGCCAGCAGGACGCCGACGAGCATGGCCCAACCTGGCGACAGTTGGTTCAGATTGGAGCGGCCCTGAATCAGGCTGAACCCGATGACCGCGGCCAACAAGCCCGCTAGGCCTTTTCGCCAGCTATCGGCCATCGCCCGGACGGCCGGAAGCTCATTGGCCACCACCTGGTAGGCGGCGTATGCGTCTTGGCGATCGGCGGCAGTGGCCCCCGAGCTAGAAACGAGTCTCACCGTCACTCCTCCAGCGAGAGATTCCAGTAGGCACCGCAACCGATCTCGCCGTCGGGACGCCCGTCGTGCGGGGCCGAGCAGGTGCAGATCATCTTGGCGATGCGGCGATTGGCCGGTAGAGCGGAGATGCCAGTGGGCGGCAAGATCCCTCGGTAGGAGTCATCCACCCACGGGTATTGCATCGGATCGGCGCACCGCGGACAGGGCCCGACCAGTACGATGCCGCCGGTCGTGGGCTGAGCGACGAACGTGGTGGCCGCGGCGGCTGAGAAGGCGTCGGTGGTCTCTATATCGAATCGCCTCGCAGCGTGCGGTGAGGTCATGAGCGGTCGGTCCTCAGCGCCGTCACCTCACGGGCCGACGTGGACGAAGCCGGCCCAATGCAGGGGAAGCGACGGAGCGGCGTCGCGCAGGGTGCGCACGGCGCAGTGGAGCGCTGCGGCGGCATTGCGATCATCGAAATCTCCTGTGTTGGTCAGAGTTTGGTAGAGATTAGTGAAGACGTCGCGGGCGTCGGCGTCGCGAACTGACCACAGGGTCCCGACGACGTGCCGGAAGCCGGTGTAGTGCAATGCGGCAGCCAAGGTGATGGCTTCATCGAGCAGCTCCTTTCCCCCCACGGCCGTTTTGCAGGCCGCCAGCCCGACGAAGTCACCATGCCAGGAGCGTGCGGCGATGTCGAGAACACTGAGCGTGGTGTCACTGAGGAGCAGACCACCGTGGGAGGGGTCGTCGAGGTCCTGATCGCCGTGGCAGTCGAAGTGCACGATGGGGTGAGTGGCCAGCGCCGCAAGCACCGCGTCGCGGGTGGCGTCGGCCCCGGTCAGCGTCGAGAGCAGTTCCGGTGGGGTTGCCGCGCGCAGCGCCGTGTCCTCAGCCAGGGCGCTCTGCGCGCCGGCGTCGGTCGGGGAAACGACCAGGACCCGCCGTCGAGTGGATGTCGGCGGGGTGGATGCGCGGGCGCGTACCAGCGCCTCGACGGTGGGTGTGTACGACGAGACGCATCGATCCATCACAGTGCGGCCCGTGTCGTCGAACAGGCCGGCGGCGTGCAGCGGTAGCAAGGTCAGCGGCCCCGTAGGACACCACCACAGTCGGCCGGTTCCGGCGCAAGTGAGATCCAGGTGTGCCAGCACCGGGTCGGCGATCGTGTTCCATAGCCACGCCAGAAGTTCGGTCAACATGGTGTTGGCCTCGACGTGCGCGGCATCGGCAGCGGTGGCCGCCCGGTACACGCGCAGCGCGGCGGTGCGACTGTCGTCATGGTCGGCGACGGCGCGTGCGCCGGCGTGCGCCTGCACGGCCTGGTCCAAAGCGGTAAGCGTGTGGAGGTAGCGGGCCAGCCATGCGGCGGTGTCGTCGTGGGTGAGCGCGGGCAGTGGGCAGATCTGTACACCGTCGGGAGTGAGAAGTAGTGCGTCACAGCGTGTCTGGGCAATATTGATGACGGCGACGGGCCCGACTGCGGTGACCGCCAGCAGTTGTTCGACGGGTAGTGGGCGCAGGAAATTCTCGAAGCCGTCGAGATTGGTGCGGACGTGTTCGATGAGGTCGTCCCATTCGCGGGCCCAGGCCATGCGTTCGTCGTGGCCGGCGTTGTGGGGCGGTGCCATACTGGTCGGCTCCTTCTCGGGTGTGGTTGTGCGATGTTTCGCGGGTGTGGGAGGCGTCGACACGGTGGAGGGGTCCAGCGCGGCGGTTAGCGCGCGTAGGCGGTGCGCGGTGGTCGGGTGGCCGACGGTCAGGTCGTGCAAGTCGCTTCGGAAGTGGAGCAGCTGGGACCAGAGCACGGCTCTGCTCTGTTCGTGGGCTTGCAGAGCGAGCTGAGGGCGGTTGTGCTGGATGGCGCTGGCCACGGCGGCGCCGGCCAAGGTGTTCACTTCGGTGAGCACCGCTTCCTGACTGGCGCGGTCTATGCCGTGCCAGGCCAGCCTTGGCAGCAGGTCGAGGGCGGTGACGTGCGCGAGCAGTGCGGTGGCGCTGTGGGGGGCGGTTCTCTCGGCGAAATCGGCCCAGCGGCGGGCTGCCCGCAAGCGGTCCATAGTGGCGCCGGTGGGTGAGGTGGCGGCGCGCCGCCAGGTCGTGACTGCGGCGTGCCACGCGTCGGGGGCCCCGGTGGTATCGAAGTGCACTCGGTGCGCCAGACCGAGGTTTTCGTGGAACATCGCATGGTTAGCCGAGCCGGGTGTGAGCAGTGCGACCGCCGCGGTGGCCGTTGCGACAGCTTCGGCGGCGGTGTCAGGGTCACCAGTTGCTGCCGCGTAGTTGGCCAGTGCGTAGCCGAGGTCGTTGGTGCGCAACGCCAGGTCGTAGCGGTTGACGCCAGTATCGGCGACTGCCTCGCGCGCGCAGGTGATCGCCTCGTCGAGGTCGGCAGCGTGTTGAAGGCTGTCATAGCGGGTCAGCAGTGCCGCGGCGAGGTCGGCGCTGCGCCAGCCGCGGCGGGTCGGCGCGGCATCGGGCAGTGCGCCGCGGAGCAGGTCGATCGCCTCGTCGATGTCGGTGGTGTCGACATGGTGGGTGAAGCCGCGGGTTGCAGCGATGTAGCGGGATCGCAGTGCTGCAGCCAAATTCGCCATTCGGGCGCTGCGGCTGTTGGTGGTGGCGGGAGCCGTCAGGCTGGCGCGGGCGGCTCGTATTGCGCCGTCGAGGTCAGCGGTGTGGCGGCGTGCGAGGAATCGGTCGCGCAGACAGATCGACAGGTTGGACTCGTACCCACCCCAGAGCGCGGTTCCCGAGGCCGTTGCGGCGGCGGCCCGCGCCATATCGATCGATTCGTCGAGGGCGGCGAGGTCGCCCTCGTGTTCGTAGTGGATGCGCAACGACAGGGAAAGTTCGGATTGGGCGCGTGCCCGTGCGGTGTCGGTGCGCGCCTCCTCTAGGGCGCCGCGGCACAGTACAAGCGATTCGGTGAGGTCGGCATCGACGTGGCAGGCGGTGAAGCGGGTTCGCAGGAACGCGGCCAGCCGGGCCCGGCCGAGCGCGGTTGGAGGATCGCTGGGCGGTGCTGCCTGCAGTGAGGCGCGCTGGGCAGCGATGGCGTCGTCGAGGTCGCTGGGTGCTCCGTGGTGGCGGTGGCGCATTCCGTAGGCCGCGGCGCGGTTGTTGAGCCTCAGCGCGCGCACGCGTGCCAGCCGTACCGGCCACTCCGTGTCGGCGTGTGGGGGCGCCGGGGCGTTGTCGATGGCGGCGAGGGCGGCGGTGAGCAGTTCTAGGGCGCGGGCCACTGCGCCGTCGGAGTAGGTTTCGGCCGCGGCCCGTAGTAAGGCCTCGGCGGCGCGTCCTTGCTCTTCGCCCGGAGTAGGCACCGACGGCTCGGTCATCTGGGGTGCCAGCGTCAGCTGGTGGTGTCGTTTGCCGAGGCGCGTACGGCTTGGTAGGCGAGCGACTCGATCGCTTTCACGAGGGCGGGGTAGTCCTCGATCGGTGCGCGAGGGTCGTCGTCGAGGTGGAACCGCTCGCGCCATTGGCGTGTCGTTGCCCGTACGTCCTCGGCGTCGGCGGAGTTGTCGAGTTGATCGGAGATTTCCTCGATGAGCGCGAGCACGTCCTCGCGGCGCGCGTTTCCGCGTTGGGTCCGCAGGAACTGTCGCTTGGCTCGGTTTATGCGGCTGGAAATTTTGTCGACCGCTTCGGCCCGCACGGCTTGTCGTTGTCGGTGTGCTAGCGCTGACAGCAGCAGCGTGAAGTTGCGTTGGGCGCGGTCAAGGTCGGCGTCTGAAATGGGGTGCTCGCTGGCGGAGCGGCTGCGGGCGGTGAGGGTCGCGATGACCGCGCGGGCGAACGCGACCTTGTCGAGGTGGAAACGGTCTGCGCCGGAGCGGGAGCGTACGTGTGTTTCGAGTTGCGCCAGCAGACCCGTCCTGGTGGTGTCGATGGTGAGGTCCTCGCGGCGCAGGTGCAGCGCGTCGATGTCGATGTCGGGCACAAATTCCTCGCAGTAGAACTTGACGGCAGCGACGGCGATGGAGACGGGGATGAGGTCTTCGATCACGGTGACGCCTGCGGGGTTGTCGCCGTCGATGCCGGCCAGCTCCGGATCGGTGAGTTGCAGGACGAAACGGTCGTCGATCAACGGGATCCCGTAGGCGCCCCCGGCTTGCAGTTGCTGGCGGGCCTCGTTACCGGCTTTGTCGCCGTCGAGTAGCACGATCACGGGTGGCTTCTCGACGTCACGTCCGCGAGCGAGGTAGACCATGTAGGGGACATGTCGGGTTCCGCCGGTCGGTACCAGGGTGATCGTGTTGAGGTCGAGACGGTCGCGGCTGGCCACGCCACGGGTGGTCAGCCAGCGTGCCACGCCCGCCAGTAGCACTTGGTCCGACGGTCCTTCCAGCATGAGGTTGCAGGTGCCGATGAACGTGGTTTCGGCGACGAACCCGCCGAACGCCGACCGGAGCGGTTCGTAGTGGTTGGCCGCGACGCTGGCCACGACGCGGGTGCCTTCGTCGAATTCGCCTTTCTCGACTACCCGGATGCGGCCGGCGTCGTTCTTGTCGATGAGAAACGGTGAGTGCGTGACGTAGACGACCTGGACTGGTGGTCGGGCGGGGTCGCGTGGATGAGCAAAATCTTCGAAGACGCGAAGCAGGTCCTGCTGCCCGGAGGAGGGCAGGAATCGGTCGGGTTCGTCCATGAGCAAAATTTCGTTGGCACCGTCGTCGGGCGGTGTATGGGCCAGGTACTGCACGAAGTAGCTCAGGAAGTACTTCAGGCCGTCGCTGCGCTCATCGAAGCCGTAGGAGCGACCGGTGCGATCGCGGATCATGAAAATGAGGTGGTATTCGTGCAGGGCCACGAATAGTTCGAAGCGGCTGTCCTGTGACCACCAGTGCGGGAAATTCAGGGCTTTGGCCAGTTCGCTGTTGATGGTGTCGACGATGCTGTTGGCGTAGCCGTTTTGGGCGCGCACCGCCTTCTGCAGTTCGGCGAACAGGGAAGTGTCGAGATCTGCGACCTTCAGGAGCAAGTCGGCGGCCAGGGCGAACTTGCGAAGTTCGTCGTCATCGACGCGGCGAGTATCGGCGAACGCATCGGCGATCTCGGTGGAGCGTTCGCTGACGGTTGTGTGGGAATCGAACCAGCTGTGGTTGTCGAGGAATCGGTCCCAGACTCGGCGGAGGAAGTTGCGGCCCAGTGCAGTGGTCGCCGAACCGGTGACCAGGTACTCCAGTGGCACACTGTCGGGCAGTGGAACGTCGGTATCGATGAAGAAGGGCGCCGGAACACCGATGGTGCGCAGGGGTTTGGGTGTCTTGATGTGTGTCGGGCCGCTCCAGCTGCCGTTCTGGCGAAGGTAGATGCGGAACTTCGGGGTGGTGTTCATCCGGAAGACGGCCACCCGTTGGACCGGCCCCAGGTTCTCTTGCCCGATCATTTGCTCGATGGTGGCGACGTCGCCGGAAGTGACGTCACTGAACTCGGCCCCGAATTCCGGTAGGAGCAGGGCCTTGTCTACCCCGAAGAAGGTGGAGTATCGGCAGAAGTCGCTGCGGTCGAAGCCTTCACCGGTCAGTGCGGCGGATATGGCGCGCAGCATCTGACTCTTACCGGATTCGTTGCCGCCGACCACGGTTGTGATGTCTGGACGCAAACGTAGACGCACGAACGGGTAGTCAGCGCCTGACGGTGTCTCATCCCAGGGGTCAGGCTGGTAGGTGTCCGATGAAGCGCGGATGTAGTCGTAGTTCAGCGGCCGGAAGAACCGGGCGTAAGTTGCGTGCAGTCGCATACAAAGGTCCTGTCGTGTACCGAAGACGTGGTTCTGATTGTTTCAGCTAGGTACGACGCGAATGCGCGGTTTGAGATGCGCTCTGACGGACGTGTTGGTGCGCGGCTTGGTGTCCGCGCGGGTTCATCGCTTGGTGAGCAGCTGTTCGAACTGTCGGAATGCAAGCGCCCCCATCCCAGCGCCAACGCGAAAGGCATGAGCACTAAGCTAAGACCAGTCCCGCGGTCTCCCATCTGGTTGACCGACGCAAATCGCGCCGCTCAGCGTGCCGTGCCTCTGCGCGCCCCGTATCGATTTCTCAAGCGTCGTGTCGGTCATGGGAAGATCATCCACATCACATCCGACAGATCACTTCCCAGCGCTGGCGGCCTGTCCGGCCTGCAGCCCAGGAGTTCGACAAATGAGTGACTCAGTATCTCGATGACCGCGAAGACGGACCTCTGTTGCCGCGCCCGACAACTCGCGGACTAAGCAATCAGGCGGGGTTCGCGCGCGGCATGTGCCTTTAGTGTGATGCACATCACCTCCCAGAGGCTGACCTGTTCGCGTACTGCCTCACCTGCGCGATTCGTGTAGCGACGAGACACCGCCACTTGCAAGGTTGCAGCAGATGTGCGCACAGTGCCTAAGAGTCGAGGTGTTCACGTCGAGTGCGTAACTGTCGCCCGACGAGCATCGGTCCCCGATAACAGCGAATGAACTGGGCTCCCAGGGTGTTTGATTGTCGGTATTACGCCGGTGAAATGCCGGGATTATGCCGTCGCGTAGGCGTCAGCTGTCGAGGAGGAAGTGGTGATGGAACGACCTCACCTGGTTCCGCGGGACCGAGTCCGCGTGGAATTCCGCCTCCCACCGGCCGTCGCAGAGACGGCCTACCGTTGTGCGCGGGAGTGGAACGTCTCGCTGTCTGAAGCTGGCGCCCGGCTCATCGAGTCGGGTTACGAGAAGCACGCAGTGGCCGCGAAAAGCTCTGATATCCGGCGTGATTCAGATGAACCGAATCCGTCTGGACCACCGGCACAGGTGACTGCGTCGACAGAAGGGGCGGTGAGCAGCCCGCAGATGAAGTGAACCTCGCCGCGATAGCGGCAGATACCGATATAGCGAAAGGGCCGGGCTGCCACCCGGCCCTCGCTAGCGGCACAAGATGCCGCGTACCTACAAATCCCCTAACGGAGGGACCTCATGATTTCAGCCTATTCGCGTGCCCTTGTCAACGCCGCAGTACGCATCTTGATGGCACTCGGTGCCGGCGGTGAACGTGCCTGAGGTGCTTAGCGGTCCAGAGCCCGACCAGGCCACAGTCTCGTTCAGATCTAGCCAAGGCGCCGAGGCGGATACCACGGATTGGGAGAACGCACCCGCTGTCATCGCCGGCTCGCTTGCACCGTGGCGGACATTTCGGTGGTGGTATGGCCAGCGTCACTACTCGGGAACCTACTGGTCTGCTACACAGCGAGATCACGTGATCTACGAGTCGAGGCTGGAGCTAGCGCGTCTGCTCTATGCAGACTTCTGCCCAGACGTGAATTCCATCGTGGCACAGCCATTTCTGATCGAAGCCGAGGTCGAGGGAAAGCGGCGGAAGCATGTGCCGGACTACCTGTTTGGGACACCTGCAGGACCGGTCGTCGTTGACGTCAAGCCGCTGCACCGTACGACGGCCCCAAAAGTGTCCTACACCTTGGCGTGGACAAGACGGCTGGTCAGCAGTCTGGGATGGCACTACGAAGTATGGAGCGAGCCACCTCCGATTGAACTAGCGAACCTGCGATTTCTCGCGGGGTATCGCAATGAAGAGCGGATGAACCGGAAGGTCGTTGAACACCTCGAAGGGGCCCAGTTACACGGGCTCTCCATCAGACAGGTGATCAGCGCAACTACCGCGTGGCCGGAGTCATTAGTTCGTGCCAGCGTCCTCCATCTGTTGTGGCGCGGCGTAGTGGAAACCGATCTGCACGTCCCCCTTCAATCCACTGCCATTCTCCGAGAAGGAGTAACCAAATGAACCATCGCCTACGTATCGGGCCGGGCGTACGACTCACGTTCCAGGGTGAGTTGCTTGAGATTATCGAAATCCGCACCACCTCCTTTGGCAACGTCGTAACCGTCAAACCCGTTGGTACTACGCAGATTCGCGCCATCGCATTGCGTGAAATCCTGATGTATCACAGTGAACATGCTCATGACGAACTACACGAGGTGGCCACTAGCGATGGACCCGAGGACGTCGCGGCAACCGTTCTGGCAATGCTGAATCAAGCTGAGCGCAGGAAGCTCCGTGAGCGTGCCGACCACATCCGGGAGGTTCTTACCGGCTGTCCAGCCGCGGCGGCCAGTTCGGACGATATCGGCGCAGCTAAACCGGAGTATGACCCGTCGCTTCCACTAACTGCGCGCTATGAAGCGAAGGCCGCTGAACTTGGTGTTGACGTACGCACTGTCCAGCGGATGGTGGCTGCTTTCCGCGAGCATGGCGAGGCCGGTTTGGTCCGCGGCAAGGGGGTGCGGGTTAAGACGTTGCCGAGCGTCGATGAGCGATGGCGAGAGATCGCTATCGAGGTCATGGTGGAGCACACGGATCAATCACGGCCGTCGCGAACGGCGGTGATCAGGCGTACGAACGCACGTGTCACCGCCCGTTATGGAGCGGACGTCGTACCGATTCCAAGCCGGGCCACGGCATTTCGAGTGCTAACCGAGCTTGAGTCGAAGCACCCGACCTTTCGGCTGAGTACCAAGCGCAATCGCGATATCGCAGAGCGAAACCCGGGTGTATACGGAAAGCTTCGGCCTACCCGGCCAGGCGAGTACATGCTCATGGACACCACCAGACTCGACGTCTTCGCCATGGACCCTGTCACGTTGAGGTGGAGTCAGGTCGAGCTCACCGTGTCGATGGACTGGTACACACGGTGCATCACCGGATTGCGCCTGACGCCAGTGTCCACCAAATCTTCAGACGTCGCTGCCGTGCTGTTCCAGGCCTATCGACCGCTGTCTGCCCCGGCGACATGGCCAAAGGAGGCTACGTGGCCAGAGCACGGAATCCCGCGATCGGTATTGGTCGATACCAACGCCATCGACCGTGAGACTGCTCGGGTTACCGGGCCGACGATTGTCCCTGAAACACTGATTGTGGACCACGGCAAGGCCTACGGCGCGGACCATACAACCAGCGTCTGCCAACGCATGGGGATATCGATTCAGCCGGCACGGCTGCGGACCGGTCGAGACAAGGGTCCAGTCGAGCGTTTCTTTCGGACACTTCGGGAAGACCTTTTGCAGTACCTGCCGGGATACAAAGGTCCCGACATCCATTCCCGCGGGGCTGATCCCGAAGCAGATGCGCACTTCTACCTCAACGAACTTGAGGAAATTATCCGTGAGTGGATTGCGGTGGTTTATCACCGGCGGCCTCATGCGGGATTGGTAGATCCTGCACTACCGGGACTTGACCTGTCGCCGGTCACCATGTTCGAGCATGGGCTTGCCCGTGCTGGTTACATCGAGGCACCCCGCCACGGCAATCTCGCCTACGAGTTCCTAGGCGTCGAAAAGCGCACCATCCAGCACTACGGCATCGAAATCGGTGGCCGCCGATACAACGGCGCCGGGCTCGACCCCTACCGAAACGAGAAAAGCCCCTATCGCGGTGGGCTGTGGCCGGTGCACTACCACCCCGACGATGTCTCCCGCGTCTACTTCCGTGACCCTGCTGACCACCGTTGGCACACGCTGATGTGGGAGCACGCAGGTGCACTCGATGCACCGTTCAGTGAGGATGCCCTCGGCTATGCCCGAAAACTGGCCAGGCAGAAATACACATATCCCAACGACGAGCTGGCTCTGGAACTTCTGCTCGAACGATGGAACCTCGGCCTAGGCACATCCTCCGCCGAGCGTCGGATGGCTCTTCGACTGTCGCGTCAAGACGAGCTGCTATGTGCAACCGGAACTACTGACAGTCAAGCGATCTCGACGCTGCCTTCCGTACAGCGTGCACTTTCCACCGAATCCAACGATGAAGACGATGAGGCCGATCCGGCCCCTACCAGTGAATGCGGCGATGACGACGATGCCGACGGACCCGAAGATTTTTACGCAAGCGCTTGGGAGGACGCGTGACACCTCGTAACCGACCACACCAGCCGACGCTGGACAATCTCACCTTGTCGCGCAAAGAAGGGTGGTTTGCATACGCGGAGAGTCCCGCGCCCACTGCGCCGGAACCGCTGACGCGCACAGAAATCAAGAAACTCGGCACCGATGCCGCGTCGGACTACAACTCACAGCGGCGCCGATGGCATGCCAACCTCGGTCCCATCAAGACCCCGCAGTTGGCGAACCTCCATGAAGACCTGTGGGACATCGTGGACAGCAACCGTCACACCGGTGACAAGCCGAAGAGTGCGGTCGCCATCGACGGCTTTCCTGGTTTGGGTAAGACAACCGCTGGCTTGTCCTTCTGTCGGGACTTCCATCACCGCGAGATCGTCGAGCTTGGACGAACAACCACCGAAGGCCACCAAAGGATTCCGGTATGTCGAGTGGGGTTGGCCGGCAACACCGGCATGTTGGATTTCAACCGAGCGATGCTTGCATTCTTCGGCCACCCCGGCATCACTCGAGGAACGGCGGCTCAACTCGCCCATCGAGTGCTCGACTGTGTTCTGACATGCGAGACCCGACTGCTCATGATCGATGATCTGCACTTCCTGCGCTGGGGCAACAGCCAGAGCGTCGAGATCAGCAACCACTTCAAGTACATCGCAAACGAGTTTCCGGTGACAATCATCTACATCGGTGTCGGCCTGGCCGCCCGGGGGCTCTTCTCAGAAGGGGCCTCCTACCACGACGCGGTGATCGCACAAACTGGCCGCCGCACGACCAGGCTCAGCATGGAGCCCTTCAGTTCGAAGTCGAAGACAGGGCGACGGCAGTGGCGGCAACTACTGCTTTCCCTTGAGCAGCGAATTATCTTGGCGGACAAGCACCCTGGGATGCTTGCTGATGAGCTCTCCGATTACCTTTATGCTCGCTCAACCGGACATATCGGTTCGTTGATGACACTGATCAATCGCGGATGTCAACGGGCGGTTCGCACTGGAACGGAACGCCTCAGCAGGGATCTCCTTGACCAAGTCAAGAACGACGCTGCCGCTGAAAAGGCCCGTAAAGAATTGGAATCCGCGATCAAGAGTGGAAAAGTCACGACCCGGGACGACGTTGCGTGAGCGCTCTCCCGCGTCGCCTCCCCTTCAACGTTTTTCCTGTTGAAGGGGAGGCGCTGGACTCGTGGCTGGAGGCACTCGCTCACCGCACCCAGACCAGTTGGGCCGATCTGCTCACGGCCGTCGGTTTTGCCGAATCTGCCAGCAACCGCTGGCTCCCACCGTGGATGGTGGAGCTCTCCGATTGGCAGCGTGCAGCAATCCACGAAGCCACGGGTGTCTCGCCAACCACCATCGCCAGAATGACTCTGTCGCACTACGACTGCCGTGCACTCGCAATCGCTGACAGCCGGATCGACTTGGACAACACATTCCCCTGGGGCCCACGTGCCGGGACAAGATACTGCCCGCTGTGTCTCTCAGAGTCCGGCGGCCGGTGGCAGTTGGCCTGGCGTTTGAGCTGGACATTCGCCTGTCTCAAACACGGTTGTCTTCTCATTGACAGTTGTCCCGTCTGTCAAACCCGCTCTAGGGCACGGCACCTACCAGCGCACCTGATCCCTGCCCCAGGCCGATGCGATGCCCCCGCAAAGCAAAGTTCAACGCGGCACCCGCGATGTGCAGCCGATCTGACCAGTGCGCCGTTCGACATTCTCCGCAAAGAACACCATCCCGCCCTGGCTGCGCAGAGGTGGATTGATGGTGTGCTGACTGGCAATCGGGTCGAGACAGGCATCTTCGGCAGCAGCTGCGAGAACGGCTCCGAGGTGCTGCAGGCTGTCCGAGCAATTGCTGTCAGAGTTCTCGCTTACGCCACCCCGGGCGAGCTTGAAGCCATCATTCCAGTCGATCTGCTGCAGTTCTATGAGCGAGATCATCCACAGCTACCGACGCCCCAAACTCGAAGCACAACAAAGCAGCTCACTATTCGGTCGCCTAGACCGGCAAGCTTGACCGCCGTCGGGGTTGTCGCCGCGTTGCATTGCCTTCAACGGGATGACGTGCAATCAGCCGGAGAGGCGATGCGATGGCTGATTACTGCGATGCGGAAACGGAAAGCGCAGCCGTGCACCACAAATCTGCTGTGGAGCGGAGGCGTGACGAAGTCCGTACAACTCGCCGCACTTGGCCCTACCCTCAAGCCAAGCGACCAGCTGCGGTACCGCACCGCCACATCATCGCCAGCTGTTCCAACGCGGAAATCGGCCGATATTAGGCGGTTAGCCAGACGGATGCCGGCCTCCTTGTGGCAGGCTTGGTCGTTGCGGTTGGCGATTCCGGGCTGTCATCACCGTCAACTCCGCTCGGCATTAGCCGTGGTAGTGCTGCTCGTGGGGACCCGCGCGACTCTCGACTTCTGCGTTCGGACCATTCGCGGCTCGATCGATGGCCATGGCGTTTCCCGAATCCTTCAGCTACTGGAAAGGCATGCAGCTTGGCATGACATCAACTGCGCCATAAACGCTGTTGCCGACCACCTGAGCGACGTTGAGGTTCCGATTGACTACCACCGACGGCGCGAGCTGGACTATGGGTCCTTGTTGCCGGACAAATCATGGCGGCGTATCTGCCGAGACACTGACACCGCGTCCCAAGGCCCCGCCCGTGCGACGGTCGCCCGTCACTACTTGTATCAGCGCGTATCCGGGTCAACAGTTGAAAGCCAAGCCATCAGCGCAGCTTTGCGCACGAAGATTGCAAACTTCCCCTATCACCTGACCCCAGAACTAGCTGACGAACTCGATGAACACGCTGTGGAATTCCTGGCTAGTCAAGGGGTGCGGGGCGAGCCCATCCACTATGAGCCGTCGAGCGAGTGCTTTCGGGGCCTACAGTTGCCGGGCGACAACCCCGACGACGCCGACATCGACGGTCTGCACCACCATGTCAGGAACGGGCTGACTCTTGGTGATGCCGCGACACAGATTGGCGTCGAACTCGAAGTCGCACGTTATCTCTTGACCCGTTTTCCCGCACCAGTGGCACCGAACGGGGAGCACGGAGCCTACTACCGCGCGAAGCACGCCTACCCGCGGCCGCAATTCATCGACCTGTACCAAACGCAAGGAAAGAGCTTGCGCGACATGGCTAATGAGTTGGGTGTGAGCAGACAGACTATGGTCCGCCTCGCTGACGAGTACGACCTCGATCTCCGCAAACCTGGACGCGCGCCCAAAAAGACCATCAAGCGTGAGTGGTTGTACACCGAGTACGTCACTCACGGTCGACCGCTTCCCGATCTGGCACGCGAACAAGGGGTGAGTACCTCAACAATGGCGCGATGGGCCCAAACGCACGGGATCCCATTGAGACCTCGCGGCGGTGCCAGGGATCGCGCAGGTCCATCAACCTAACGAGTTGTGAGCTCAGTCAGTCCGGGGCGCTGAGAAGCTCACTGACCGGTACCCCCAGCGCGTCTGCTAAATCGAAGAGGCGTTCGTAGAGCAGACCGCGCCGGCCATGTTCGACGTCGATGAGAACGTTGCGGGTGACCCCGGAGGCGAGGGCAAGGCCCTCCTGGGTCATTCCGCGTTGGACCCGTAGGGCTCGGATGCGGCCGCCGACGAGGAGCCTGACGGTCGCCCAGTGGGCAGAGCGGTGTGGGTCTGTTTGCTCTGGACGCGTCGGCACGTCGTCTAGTCAGGGCGAGTCGACGCAGTAAGTCTGCCCTACTAGTAGTACATTGCGGGAATGGATGTGCTGGAATCCAACTTTGGCGGTGAAGAGCACGTCACGGCCTACGCTCTGGATTTGCTTGATGAACTGCGGCTCAACGTATCGCAATGTCTTCTGGTACTAGGCGTCCTCTCCAACCAGGCAGACCTGAGCTTCGGCGAACTCCAGCACGCCCTGGTGTGTGCTCGTGAAGAAGCCAAGCAAGCCTTCGAGGCGTCCAGTGTCGTACATCAGGGTGCGAAACTGGATGAGAGTTGGGGCACGGCTTTGTCACGCCCGAAGGCGATCTTCGCTCGCCACAGCGCAGCAGTGCGCGGCGGCGCCCCGCGAGTAAATCCGCTTCGTGGGCTTAGTGACCGTTTCGAGCGCCAGGTATGGCAACTGCCGGCCCTCGATCGCTCTCAAGATTTTGTTGCGAGCCGCCCTGTTTGTCAGGCTGCGATCCGAGCGACCGGTTCGCGATGCTCCAGCGCCGTGATCTACGTAGGAGCCGGCACATTCGCCGCTCATTGCTACTCGCACGCCACCGCAGTCGAACGCGAAAAGTATCGCGCTCATGCTCGTGCTGTCGATGCGCGCCAGTCCACGTCGCATCAGGAGTTGCTTGACATCCAGCAACGCGTCGGCGAGGTGATTGCCGACCTTTGGACTCAACGCCGAGAACGCCGGCAGAAGCACCTCGAAGAACTAGCTCGGCTTCCGGCCGAGAGGGGGAAACCATCCAACTTGGCATGATCAGCAACGGCGTGATGTCAGTGCGGTTTTAGAGGTGCGGTTGCGGCGTCGCCGACAGAATCGGGTGGTAGGCGGAACCGGTCAACGCACCGCCCTGCGAAATCGACCGTTGCTTCGCTCGACCTACGTTGTGGCTATTCCCGAATGCGCCGACGCCAGAGCTGTCAACGATACTTTCGGTGAATCTGATTGGCGGGCAATGTAATCAGCCAATGCTTTCCTAAACTACGCACGAAGCTTTGCGTCTCAGCTGACGTCCAGGGCGCCAATGCAACGCTCTGCGTACTCGCTGTAGGTCAGTTTTCCTGCTGCTAGGGCGGCCAAGCGCAGCAGTTGAACCTCAGTTGGTGACCAGCCTTCTAACATCGCGTCTGCTACAGCTGTTCGCACAGTTCGTTGAACGTCGGTGGTCAGGTGTGCTGTAACTCGTTGCAGCAGTTCCATATCCCCGCTGGACTTGTCACCATGGGCCGTGGGCATTTCCTCGCCGCGCGTCATCGCGCCCCTTCCGTGTGCTGCCAGCTAGACCGTGTCGTCTAGCTGGCAGTTTCCCGCAGTTGCACTATGCATTTCATCAGAAAGCAACCAACTATCCGCCGAGGCACAGCGAGGCTCCAGCGCAACCAACTGCGGAACTGTCTGTAGGACCGAGCAGCGAGACGAACGGCTCGGGCGAGCCCGGAAGGGCACGATGGGGCGACTATTAACGGTGCGTCCGTTTCGTGCGCGGCCAACTTGACACCCGACGTTGGCTCTTCCGGCAAGCCACTTCCGGACCCGCGAGTCCAATGTACTACTAGTAGGACATTAGCGCGATGCCTGTGGGAACGAGCACCATGCCAAACTGCTGGCCGTCGGGCGGCTTCCTTGGAGCGAACGCACCCACCGCCACCGGCGTGCGCCAGACCGGGCTCGGACTGCTGGCCCGATCCCATGCGCATCCATCGTGTGCCAGACCGGCCAGCCGGGCCGCGTGATCGCTACTGCCACCTGACCATGCAGCAGATCAGGCCTGCTTGTAGAGGCTTGACCGGCTTGACTGGTTGCGGCCGCGGTCGGGCGGAATCGTCAAGAGCTGCGGCTCTGTCGCGCAATGACAGGCACCCCGCTGGCTTCGTGACTTAGATTGCCCTCCCAACCCAATACCAACCGGGCGGTGCTCCTGCCAGAATGCGTGGATGATTCCCAGCTGTGGTACTGCGGTCGTCAAACACCGCCTAAGGTGTGGAGCCAGTTGCCGATGAAGACGCCGGCTGGCTGGTATCCCAATCCAGACGGCTCGCCGAGCGAGTGTTACTGGGACGGCGCGCGGTGGACCAATGAACAACGAATGTCTCAGACCTTCAGTCCCAGGGGCTCTCACGGGATACTGCGACCTGCGCCGCGTCCGGGTGAATCATCACCTCCGGGCACAGGCCATCGACACCCAGTGGAACCACACGACCGACGCCGGACCATCGGCTACGGACCTCCAGGACAATGGCCTGCGCGGCCCGGACCCATTGAGCAGGGAAGTAATCGGTGGATAATCGGAGTGGCGATTTTTGCTGTTGCCCTAGGCCTGGCGTTGACGTCGTTTGCCCAGTGGGGGCGGTTGAGCTACGCAGCCTCTGACGGCGGGTACGGGTCGCTCAAGGTGTCGGCGACCTTGTCGGGCTTCGGTGCGGTATCGGTAGAGGTTCCGGGCATCAAGGATTCGAGCGAGCGCGGCTTTGTGGAACATCAAGAGGCGTCTGCGCTGGAGGCTGAGGGACCAAATGCGCCAGGAGTCGCCGCGCTGGTGATGGGTTTGCTGATGGCGGGGTCGGCGTGGCTGTTTCTGCAGAACCGACATCGGTTGCGGGCCCTGATCGTGATCGTAATTGCGGCTGCAGCAAGCGTGATCAACGGCCTGTGGAGAATGGCAGATGTGCGAGGCATGTTCAACGATCCAGCGGGCTGGAGTACTGCCCATTACTCGGCCGGTTTTGGGCTGGTGGCGGCGACAGTCGCAGCATTCGCGCTTATGGGACTTGGTGTCACAGCATTTGTTCTAGAACGACGCAGAGACTCGTCTCCGAGCGCTGGGTAAGCAGCCGGGACGGCCAACGTGACATCAAACCTGTGGCCACCGTTCCGGAATTGCACCACTGCGTTCCAGCGCCAAGGCGCGCATCACAGCTGGTCATCGATGTACGGATTTTCAACACGGTCCGCCGTGCACTCCAGCGGCCGGCTCGACGTTGCAGGCTGTCGACTCGGGGATGTGGATCAGCTGTTTGTGCAGGAGCCGGCGCCCGGCAGCTCGGCAGTGTTCTGCGTGATCCAGTTGGCGAGGTTGTTGAGGATGCTGGTGGCGGTGGCGAAGGTGCCGTCGTCGGGTGTGGTGGCGATCGCCACGCCGAGGGGGCCGGTTTCAGTTTGGTACAGGCCGATTTGGCGGGCGAGGTAGTTGCCGTCGGGGCCGGGGCCCCAGCCGCCTTTGCTAGCGGTGTTATCGAGGGCGGCTAGTCCCCATTGTTGGTCTGGGGTGATGTTGCGCATCTGAGTGAGGACGGGTCCGGCGTCGGGTATGCAGGGCAGGGTCCAGGCGAATCGTGCGGCGTCAATTTGGGGCCAGATGGTTTGGCCGTAGGGGCTGTAGGGCGGCCTGATTTGTTCGGCTTGGACGTAGACGTCGGGGTTGGTTCCATCGGCGAGGACCTGGTGCACGGCCGTGGCCGCGGCGGCGGGGTCGCCGAGGGAGGCCCAGAGTTCATCGGCGGCGGCGTTGTCAGATGCGGTGATCGCCCGTTCGATCAACGGGGCGGTGTTAGCGGGGTCGTGTCGGGCGGCAGCGATGGCTAGGGGCACTTTGATGGTGGACCAGGCGGGTCCGGTGTCCCAGGTGCCGAACTGCAAGGTGTGTTGGCCGTCGGTGATGGTTATGCCGACTTCGCCGGGGATATGTTCGGCCAGGGCGGTGAAGCTGGCGGTGAGGTTTGCAGTGTTCGGTTGGCCAGCGACCGGTGGTGGGTCGGCGGGTGCGGGCGTTGCAGCGGCCGCGGCAGGGGTCGAGGCTGCGGGCGGGGCAGGTCTGATGCTGGCTGGCGTGAAGGAACATCCCGCGAGGAGCAATGTGATAGCTAGTGTTGCAAGGCTTTTAGTAGATGTAAACACGCGCGTTCACTCCGCCTTCGCAGGTGATCCAGCCTTGGCCGTGGTCTCGGCACTCCATCACGAATTGGTCGCCCAAGCATTGCGTTTTGCTGGGGTTGCACGGGACTGCCCCATAGGCGTTGACGATGCGCAGGTATCTGTTGGGTGGGCCCATGCGCCAGTATTCGGTGAGCACGTTGTAGGTGAACAGGCAGCTCGTAGCAGCGCTGCCGCGGCCCGCGCGGCTGCCGGGGCCGGTGTGGTTGGGGTGGTCGATGCCGGCGTCGCAGCGGTGGTGGCTGGCGTCGGCGCCGGTGACGATCGGCGGCGGGGTGGAGGCCCAGCTCGTGGTGGGATCAGCCGCCACGGTGGCCGTCGGCAGAGGCGCCGGGGTATGGGTGGTCAGCGGTGGTTGTGCAGACGGCGTACTCGGGCCGGATCGGTTGGCTGAGGTCACACCGATCACGAGTCCGATCGCCAACAGCAGTGCGGCGACGCCGGCCGCGCCGAGGCCGATCATCGGCCAATTGGGACCCGTGGCGGCCGGGACTGGCGGCTGGGCCGCAGTGTCGGCTGCCGGCGGTGACGATGATGCTGCGCGGGTGTGAACGTCGGTGGCCGCCAGTACGACTGGACCTGCCATGGTTTCCAACTGATCGGCCGGTACCGGTGTGGCCGGGGCGACGGTCAGGGCGCGCCCTGCGGCGCGTGCCAACGCGCCGGCGGTGCCATAGCGTTCGTCAGGTTCCTTGGCCATGCCCCGGGTAATGACCGGATCGAACGCCGACAGAGCCGAGCTGGCCCGGGATGGTTGTGGTGGCGCGCTGCTCAGGTGTGCATTGAGCAGGTGTTGCATGCTGACGGCGCCAAACGGGCGGTCGCCGGTGAGGGTTTCATACAGCACGCAGGCCAGGGCGTAGATGTCAGAGGCGGCGGTGGTGGGTTCGCCGTTGAGTCGTTCGGGGGCCATGTAGGCCATGGATCCGACGGTCATGCCGGCTTTGGTGATGTGGTCTTCTCCAACGCGTTCAGCGATGCCGAAGTCAAGCAGGTAGGCGAAGTCGGCGTCCCCGGTAACGATGATGTTCTCGGGCTTGACGTCTCGGTGAAACAGACCAGTTTTGTGGGCGTCATCGAGTGCGGCGGCGACCTGGCCGATGATGTGCACCGCGCGCTGGGGATCCAGCGGCCCGGCAGCGATCAGTTCGCGCAGGGTGGAGCCGCGGACTAGACGCATATCGATGTAGAGCGAGCCATCGATTTCGCCCCAGTCGTGGATCGGGATGATGTGAGGTTCTTGCAATTCGGCCGCGGCGTGGGCCTCACGGGTGAAGCGGGTGCGGTATTCGGGGTCTTGGGAGTACTCGTCGGCGAGGATCTTCAGCGCGACGAGGCGCTTCTTTTTGATGTCGCGGGCCTGGTAGACCGAACCCATCCCGCCTTTGCCCAGCAGGCTGATGATCGCGTAGACGCCGAACTGTGTGCCGACCCGTTTGTCCAGCGCACTCATCATTTCTCCCGAAAGTTCTACCGATCGCTCCGCGGGATTGTACGACTTTGCAGACCAAGCTCGGGCGCGCGTGGTTGATGTTGGACCGCTCGCGATACACGGGCTGGCGCCTCGGCCACGACATCCGAATGCCGTGTTGAGCCATTGTCTTTCGCAGGCAGGCACGCAGGCGCTACGCGCTTGTACGTTTCTAGGCCAGCGGAAATGAGCCGGAGACGCCACCGGCCGGCGGACAAACCTGCGGTCCCGTAGACAGGCTTGGAGTGGGCCAACAGTATTGGCTTTGGGCGGAGGTCAGAAATTGGTGGCGCGGTAGCTGTTGCAGGGGTTGTATCGTGAAAAGGCGCATTCACCGGATTGCTGTTGGGTGCGCGATCGTTATGCGGGAGGGGGCAGACGGTGGGAGACCATCTGGGAGTCGATCCGGTCGACCTGCACATGTCGTCGGATCACATGGACATGCACCATGCCGACTTATCGGCTGCTCACGCGGCCGCAGATGCTGATATCGAGGCCGCACAGTCAGGGTGGGTGGGGGCATCCGCTGCGGCATTACGTGCGAAGTTTGCCGAGTGGCAGGCCGCCTCGCAGGAGATGCAGGCCGACGTCGCTGCCCACGGCACAGCTTTTCGTGCGGCGGCCCATGGTTACACGACCGTGGATACCGAAAGCTCAGAAGCCATCCAAAAGAACTCAGAAGCTATCGAAAAACAGCTCTGATGGGCCTGACCCTTGCCGACATCGAGCGTTGGGACGCCTCGACACTTCGAGAAGTCGCTACTGCGCTCGGCAAGCGTGGTGCCAGCACCAACGACGTCCGTTCCGGGCTGACGAAACTCCCACTCATCGAAAGTTGGCAGGGCAGCGGCGGAGACGCAGCACGCGCCTCATTGGACAAACTGAGCGCCTACCTCGCCTCCCATGGCGAGGAAATGGCCAGAGTCTCGTCGGCGACCAGGTCCAGCGCCGACGAGATCGAAGGCGTCAAATCAGCACTGCACCGCATCTACGAGGACGCCCGCAACGAAGGATTCAGCATCGACCCCGTCTCCGGGGAAGTAACTGCTACCGACCAGTCGAAAGTCGGCGATCCTGTATATGCGTTGCAACAGGCAGACCTTGAAGTACGAATAAAGGACCTGCTCGTCGCAGCAGATGAAGCCGACGACGGCTTGGCGAAGGCCATCACGGATGCGGGTGGGCATTCGGCTGGCACCGATCCGCCCGATGTGCGTGATGCCCTTACCAAGCCGGTTCCCGATGATCCAAACCAGTTCCATGACTTTTGGGAGGGTCTGACGCCAGAAGAGCGTGACGCGCTCTATCAGCGGGACCCCACCATCGCCAACCACAACGGTATGCCTGGCGTCGACCAGGATTACTACAACCGCCAGACGTTGGACCGCGAACTGCCCCGGGCGCAGGCTGCCCAGGACCGCGTCGATGCCCTCAAGGCTCAGCACCCGGACTGGGCTGACGGCAAGAACATCCCGCCCCCTAATGAGCCCGGCGCGATCTTCGCTGACCGGCCCAAGTACGAGGCGTGGCAGAAGGAACTCAGCGACGCCCAGAACGGCGCTAGGTACCTGCCGGACTTGCAGGCCATCGACAGGGCCGTCCGCGACAACCCCGAACGCAAGCTCATGCTGCTGGATACCAAATCCGGCGAGCAGGTTCATGCCGCAATCGCTGTGGGAGACCCTGACACCGCCGATCACGTCTCGGTGACGGCTCCGGGTCTGAACACCACCGTGCACGGTTCCATTGAGGGTATGGCCAATGAGGCCATGAATGTTCGCAAGGAAGCGCTTGACCAACTCGATCTGGCCAAGCGTGGTGACGAGACCGTTGCTGCCATTGCATGGATCGGTTATGACATCCCCCAGGTTCCCGGCTGGGACCAGTTTGGTACGTCGGCGGATGGAGTGTGGGACGTCATGCATGACGACATGGCCCGTGCCGGCGCGCACGACCTGGCCGGGTTCTATGACGGCATCAACGCCGCACACCAGGGCCCATTGGACCTCACAGCGATCGGACACTCCTACGGTTCGCTTACCACTGGTCTGGCTCTGCAGGAGCCAGGTAACCACGGTGTCGACAACGTCCTGTTCTACGGTTCGCCCGGTATCGAAGCGTCCACACCGCAAGACCTACAGATGCAACCCGGCCACGTTTACGCGATGGAAGCCCCTGACGATCCCATTCAGGGTGTGTACGACGCCAGGTCTGTGATTCAAGGAATCCCGATTATCGGTTCGTACCTCAACGACGAATTCGGCGACTTCGGCCCGAACCCAGCCACCAATCCCAACTTCACCCAACTCGCGACGGCCCCAACCACGGTGCCCGATGGTCGCACGCTAGAAGGAGTCAGCGGTCCGCACGCGCATAGCCAGTACCCTCAACTGGGCGATAACAATCAGCCCCGTATCAGCGGCTACAACATCGCTGCCGTCGTGGCAGGCACAGCCCCGATCCCGGACAAGTGAGCACAGCGCCTATGACCTTGAACCGCACCGTCCGCCACCAACTCAGCGCGATTACGTGCCTCGCCTCGATTGCGCTATTAGGGACAGGATGCCACGTGAGCAATCCATACAAGCCCACCGACGCCAGCCAAGCCAGCCAAGCAGCAGACGCGCTGAAAACTCTGCCGTCGCTTGAAGACACACAAACGCAAGTGGAGTCTGCGATCGTAAATCTTGGCCAGCAGATCACCGCCATCGCTCCGTCTGTGACATGGGAATGGCGGCGTACAGACAGCAGAGGCGGCTGCAATCCACCGTACGAGCAGTCCGACGGCCAACTGATACTGCTACGAAACTACGTATCCGACACTCCAATTCCCGAACAGAACTGGAAGCAGGCTCTCGATCTGGCGCAGCAAGCTGCCTCTTCGTTGGGTGCAACCGAGCTCACGGTATTCAAGGACCATCCCAACGATCACGACCTACAATTCACCAGCGACACCGGGACAACGCTGCGCTTTGGATCCCAAGCTGCAGCGCTGATCACCGGCAGCACCGGGTGCCGACTGCCAAGCAAATATAAGTAGCGGCCTCAATACCGTCTGCCGCGCGCGTAACGCTCACCAAATTGGCGCTGGCGCCCCATCCCGCTCTGTCACTGGCCCGCCTCGATAGCAGCGACCTTGGTAGCGGCCTCTTCTCCGCAGAGGCGCTGCAGGTCGACAGGTCCTGCGGCGAGCAGGGCATCGATACGTGTATGCAGATCCCCTGAGGTGAGGTGGGAGTAGAGGTTAGCGCCGGGGCAGGCGGTGTCAGCGAAGTCTCGATGCCCGCCGAGGGTGCCGCTGGCTAGGTGGAACTGTTGGGCAGCCCACGCGAATGCTGTTGCAGCACCATTGAGTTGAGCTTCGGTGACGGTTTCCTGGTCGAAGTCGCCCTCGCAGAGGACCAGGAAGTGTCCAGCTGGGTCGTAGTTGGTTGCGGTATCGCCAGCGAGCTCCGGGCTGCGTAGTTCGTAGATGTTGCCGTTACGGTCGACGCCGACGTGGTAGGCGATGTCGATCCATCCCCGGTCATTTTGGTGGAAGCGCTGGTGCTGACGTAATCGGCTGGGGGCAGTGCGGTTGTCTCCGAGGACAACGGCGGTGTGGTGCAGCGTCATTCGGGTAATGGTGTGCGGGCGTCCACCGGCCCTGGCCGGTGCCGCGCCCCAGGCTTGCCGGCAGATCTCCACCATCGGCTGTCCGCCGGCCATCGTGGCGGCGGGTGGGCCAGGTTCCAGCGGCAGCGGACTGACCGCGATCGGTTCTGGCGGCAACACCGGTGCGGTGCTAGTGGGTTGCGCGGTGGGCGTCGAAGTCGATTCGGTACTGCCAGCGCATGCGCCGAGTGTTGCGGCCAATCCGAGGCTGCCACTGAGCTGGAGGAGCCGCCGCCGACTCAGAGCGTCAAGCCGCGGCCCGTATCCGCGGCTGGGCTGCATCTCCATCGTCGTCACGATACGCAGCAACTCAGGACGCCAGGGCTCGTTGGCAAAACTGACCGGTATCCGGTGCGGAGGGAATCACGCACGATGATGGGCCGTAAAAGGCCTGATCAACTCGGTGGAGCTGGGTAATATGCGCCCATGTCGATTGCCGAAGGGCAGGTGTTCGCCGGCTACCGCATCCTGCGATTGCTGGGAACCGGGGGAATGGGCGAGGTCTATCTCGTGCAACACCCACGGCTGCCCCGGCAGGAGGCGCTGAAGATCTTGCCATCGGCAGTCAGTGCGGACCCGCAGTTTCGTGCCCGGTTCGCTCGCGAGGCCGACATCGCCGCGACGTTATGGCACCCGCACATCGTGGCCGTCCATGATCGCGGTGAGGACGACGGCCAATTGTGGATCACGATGGACTACGTCGAAGGCAAAGACGCCGCGGAACTCCTGCGGAACCGCTACCCGCACGGGATGCCACCCGCTGAAGCATTCGAAATCGTGTCAGCGATCGCCGAAGCGCTCGACTACGCCCACGAACGGTATCTGCTCCATCGCGACGTCAAACCCGCCAACATTCTGCTCACCGACAAGCGTCAAGAAGATCGACGAATCCTGTTGGCCGACTTCGGTATTGCCCGTGACACCTTCGACAGTGGCGGATTGACCGCCACGAATGTGACGGTGGGCTCGGTCGCCTACGCTGCCCCCGAACAACTCACAGGTCAGCCGCTGGACGGCCATGCAGACCAATACGCCTTGGCTGCGACAGCGTTTCACCTTCTGACTGGCACCCCGCCGTTCTCCAATACCAACCCGGCGGTGGTGATCGGCAATCATCTGTCCTCACCACCTCCGAGGATTGCCTCCATTCGGCCCGACCTTGGCGACATCGATGACGTGCTCGGCAAAGCGATGGCCAAAGAACCGCACCAACGGTTCGAGACATGCCGCGCCTTCGCCACCGCGCTTACTGGACGCGGGGCCCGTGTCGCAGGCTCGGGCGATGCCACCCAGTTCGGTGTTCCCGCATCGGCCGCTCCCACTATGTATGCGTTCCCGGCGTCTGCGGCTCCCGAACCAGTTGTGCGTCAGGAGCGTTCATCGCGGCGATGGCCGCTGATAGCGGCAGCCGTCGCTGTCGGATTGCTGGCCGTTGGGTTGGTTGCCTATGTTGGGGCGCGATTAGGCCAGCCGTCCGCTCCCACGGCTCAACCACAGCCGACAGCATCACCGTGGCAGGAAATCTCCGACCCCCCAAAACCGCCGGTCAGCGCCTCTCCCAGCCCGCCGTCAATTCCGCCGAACCAATCGCCCAGCGCGCCTGTACAGCGGCCACCGTCCGCACCACCTCGACCACCGACGGTGTCCTCGGGTGATCTCGGATTGCGTCAACCGATGAGCCGACCATCCTGCAACGGCCAGTACATCGTCATCTTGGGCTCCGTCACCACGCCGGGACTCTATGAAGCTGGCGTGCAGCGACTGTTGGATGCCCACCCAGGTGCCTTCTACCTCCGCACCGACCAAACCTGCCCTTCATTGCGCGCGGCGACCGAAGACGGAAACCCGATCTACGCGGTATTCCGCCCCGGCGGAACCACTCAAGCTCAGATGTGCGCCGCCGTACGGGCCGCCGGCGGCGACGCCTACGGCAAGGTGCTGGATTACACCACCAACCCCGCAGTTCCTTTCCGCTGCTGAATCGCAATTGGCTCAGGACGATTGGGCGCCGCGGATCGCTTCCAGCAGCGCTGGGCGTAGCTTTTCCCACACTTGAAGAGGGTCAGAGCCCCGGAGTACTTCGATGGTCACGACGGCGATACCGCGGTCACGACCCACATACGAGCCCAGCGACCCCGGTGTTGGGGCGAACGCACTGGACTCTTCGACCGGCATCCCGGCGGTCCTCGCGAACCGCTCGGCGATGGCGCGGGCAGGGCCGTCGAAGTTCACGAACTCGCGGCCCAACCAGGAATGGGCTACTAGTACAAGTTCTGGGGCCGTGCGGTCGATCGTCTCGACCAGGGCTCGGGATTCAGGCTGGCTCAGTGGTGTTCCCCCATTGGAAGGGGCAGCCGCATCGAAATTGGCGGCCGGAAAGTTGCGGTTGATGTCGACGCCGTGAGCGTTGCCGCGCGTACCTGCCGCGCGGCCATCCGGGTTGGCGTCCTCGAGAATCGTCAGGGTGGCGAGGCCAGCAAGTCCGTCCGCGGTGAAGGCACTTGCAAGTTGTCCGGTGGTGTAAGCGCCCTCAGGTTCGTCGCCGTGAATCCCGCCTACGAACAACACGCGGCGTGGGCCGTTACCGATCGTGCGCGTCCGAATCGGCCGCGACTGCACCGACAGTCCGATCGGCTGCCAGCCGGTGTCGTCTACGGTTTGGCCCGTTTCAGTGGTCACTGGGTGGGGCTCAACTTGCATCGACGTGGACGGTGATCCGCTGAGCGTCTTGCCTGAGGTATGCAATGGCGCTGCCGGGCCGGATTCGTCAGCTTGACGGCTGCAGGAGGTTGCCACCATCGTGACCAAGACGCTGGCGATACCTACTGCCAGCAGGAGGTTCCTCACCGGAGGTTCATCAACATGATGGGGTTACTCCTTCTTGCAGGCTCACGTACACCGCGTTGATGTAGGCGCCGTTGTACAGCCGGTACCAGACATAGCTAGACCCTTGGCCCGCGTTGGAACGCAGATCCCCGGTGGTCTGGCACACCACCGTCACCGCAGTACCGTCCTTGAGGTCGTTGGGGTAAAGCCGCTCCGAATCCGTATACGGAGCTATCCGCTGCTTAACCCCGCACGAACCACCTTCGTCGCACGTTCCGACCACGAGCCCGTTGCGGAAACCTGGTGCGGGTAGCGCTGACTGGGTGGCCGTGGGGGCGGGTGTGACGATGATCGTCGTTGTTGAGTTTGTGGGGGACGCGGCTGGCGTTGTGGTTGTCGCGGGCTCGGCTGCAACCGGCTCCGTCGGCACCCGACTGGTGACCGTGACTGGGGCTGGAGCCGTCTGCGCTGTCTCGCCTCGCTGATTGGTCACAGTGCTGACCAAAGCGAACGCCCCACCTACCACCACGATGGCAAGCAATCCCAGAACTGCCACAACCGGGGTGCTCCACCGAGGTGACTGCGCCGAAGTACTTGCTGCTGGAACACTTTCCGGAATCGAGGCGGTTCGCCACTGTTGTCCGTCCCAATACAGCGTGCCTTGTCTTCCGCTGGGGTCGGGATACCAACCGGGCGCCAACATTGTCGCCGGTGTCGTCTCCACCTTGGTGTCCACACGTTTGGCAGGCTTCTTTGGTGTGGGCGCCAGCATCGTCGGTGCCAGACGCGTCTTTTCCGATCCGACGGTGGGTTTTGCCGCTGCCAACGCTCGGGCGAAAGCACTGCAGCTCGAGTACCGCTTGTCTGGGTCCTTGTCCAATCCCGTAGCGAGCACTTCATCGAGTCCTGCGAGGTCGGGGTGCATCCCGGATAACGCGGGAGCTGGATTGTTGAGGTGGCGACTGATCACGACTGTCGGATTGGGATCGCGAAAAGGTGGAGCCCCGGTAAGTAGGTGGAAAGCGGTTGCCGCCAATGCGTATTGGTCGGTGCGGCCGTCGAGATCATTGCCCATCAACTGTTCGGGCGCGGTGTAGTCGACCGTGCCGACGGTCATGTTTGTTTCGGTCAATCCACCCGGGTCATCGATAGTGCGCGCGATCCCGAAGTCGGTGAGCAGGATTCGCTGCTGCCCGTCATCGTCGTCTTCGGCAGTGAGCAGGATGTTGGCCGGCTTCACATCGCGATGCAATAGCCCACGTTTGTGGGCATGATCGAGCGCCGACGCGACTGCGGTGACGATCGCGCTTACCAAATCAGCCGGCATACCTGCGGGGTAGCGCCGGGCCAGCAGACTGGCAGCGTCCTCGCCGTCGACAAAGTCCATTGCGATCCAGAGCTTGCCGTCGGTTGTGTCCCTCCAGCGGTGTAAAAGGGTTCGGACGTAGGTTCCCTCGAAGACCAGCAAGTCTGAAGGAAGGAACCCACGTCCGTGTCGAAGAGGATATCGCCTGCGCAGCGGTTGCAGGCAGAAATTGATGAGGTGTTCGCCGGCGGCGAGGACCTGGCGGGTGCGATCGAGCAGGTCGCGGTGCTCGGCGCCCGGTTGCTGTTGCAGGCCGCGATCGAGGCCGAGGTGACCGCGTTTTTGGGCCGGGACCGCTATGAGCGGGCCGCAGGCAGTGCGGGCGCCCGCGCCGGGATGCGCAACGGGTACTGCCCGACCACGGTGAAAACCACCGCCGGCCCGGTGACGCTGGAGCGGCCGAAGGTGCGCGGCACCGCCGAGCGCTTCGCCTCCCAGTTGTTCGGTAAGGGGGTGACCAAGACCAACGCGCTGGAGTCGCTGGTGATCGCCGGGTTCGTGCGCGGACTGTCGACACGCGATGTGCAGGCCACCTTGACCGAGGCGCTCGGCGAGACCGCCGCGGTGTCGAAATCGACGGTGTCGCGCATCTGCGAAGACATCCGCGACCAGTTCGAGGCCTGGAGCGCTCGCCGGCTCGACGACATCGAGCTGGATTACCTGTTCCTCGACGGCAGCCACTTCAAATACCACGCCAACGCGTCGGCCGACCCGGTGCTGGCCGCGTGGGGTATCGACACCGACGGCAACCCGGTGTTCGTCGGGCTGGAGGCCGCTTCAAGCGAGTCCGGTGACGCGTGGGAGGGGTTTTTGACCGGGCTCGGTGAGCGTGGGTTGGCGTGTCCGCTGCTGGTGGTCAGCGACGGTGCGGCCGGGTTGATCGGCGCGGTCGAGCGCACCATGGGCGCGGCGCTGCGGCAGCGGTGTCTGGTGCATCGCGCCAGAAACGTGTTGGCCAAGGTGCCCAAGAACGCCCAAGCGGAGGTCAAGGCCGACTACTGGTCGATCTTCGAGGTGCCCGACACGATCGAGCCCGGCCCCGACGCGGTCGGGTATGTGCAGAAGCGGCTCGACGTGTTCGAAAGGCGTTGGCGCGACTCCTATCCGGCAGCGGTGCGGTGTCTGCTCAGCGACCGTGACTCGCTGACGGCCTACCTGCGGTTCCCGCGTGAGCACTGGACCCGGGTGCGGCACTCCAATTTCATCGAGCGGACGTTCGGTGAGACCCGCCGCCGGGTCAAGGTCATCGGTCGGCTGCCCGGCGAGGTTTCCTGTCTGAAGCTGGTGTGGGCGGTGCTCGATCGCGCCTCGGCCGGGTGGCGAGGGTTCACCATGACACCGGCCGGGCTGCGGCTGCTGGCCAACCTGCGCAGGTCGCTGCATGACCCACTTTCCGAACTCCCGCAACGGAATTCGGGAGTTCACGCCGAAACCGGCGTGGCGCCAACCGATTCAGCTGCCACCGCATAGAATCGATTGTCACAGGCCGACTATTCGTTTCAGGTGGGGAGCGAGCCTTCTCCCCACCCGAACGTGGCTATGACGTGAAGCCGGGCACCGGGTAGCGGCCGTTGAGTATGTAGTTGCCGACTTCGGCGATCTTGTAGGAGACCGGGTCGTGCAGGGTATGGGTGCGGATGTTTCTCCAGAATCGGTCGAATCCGTACCGGGGGTGTGTGCCGCGGGCTCCGATGACCTCGAAGATGCGGCTGGTGATGTCGAGGGCGACCTGTGAGGTCAACGCCTTAACGCCGGACACGCGGACCATGAGCTCACCGCGATCCTCGGCGGTCAGTTGTCGGCCTTTGTCCCAGACGGTTTGCAACAGTCGCGCGGCGTCTCGCGCGGCGGCGTCCGCGCCTTGGTAGGCAATGCCCATTTCGCCGTAGGCGCGCACGACGTAGGGATCCTCGACCGCCTGGGTGACACCGGCTGGTGTCCACGGGCGGGCTTGGGTTCGGGTGTAGTCGCGCGCGGCGTCGAGCGCCCCCTGCGCGATCCCAAGGTAGACGTTGGCGAAGCTCAGCTGGACCAGTGGCCCGAACAGGCTGGCGGGCTGGAACTGGAAGAAGTCATTGATGATGGCGTTGGGGCCCCCGAGAACCTCGTCAGCGCGCACCTCCACGTCGTGAAACTCCACGGTGCCACTGTCGGTGCGACGCATGCCCAGGGCGTCCCAGTCGTCGTTGACTGTGACGCCGGCTCGGTCGGTCGGGATCACCGCGGTGATGATCGATCCCTGCTGCGCTGACGCGTCTTGAACTACTCCAAAGACGAGCAGCAGGTCTGAATCCGTGGCGCCGCTGGTGAAGTGCTTGGTGCCTTCAAATCGGTAGCTTCCGTCTTCGTGGGGTGTGGCACGGACCTTCCAGTCCAGCACGTGGCTGTTGTTCTCGCTGGATGCGTTGCCGGCCCACCAGTTGTGTTGCGCCACCTGGCGGTAGACGTGCTCCGTCTGTTCGCTCGACCCCAAGAGCTCGATGAACGCGATGCACACGGTGTGGTACCCGAACAGATGACCCAAGGAGCCGTCTACTTTGGCGATCTCGCGGATCACCTCGAAGATGGTGGGCCAGTCAGCACCCCATCCCCCGAACCGTTGCGGAACTGCCAGCGACAGTAGGCCGCTGGCGCGCAGGTCCTCGCGTTCGGTGGTGGCCGATCCGCCGGCACGGTCGCGCTCGATGAGGCCGTCCTGCCATGTCCGGGCCAGATCACGCGCTACGGCAACGGGGTCGGCGAGGTCGGCTGGCCGGGGCTTCGCGGTGTTGGTCGTCAGTGTCATGATCCGTTTCCTGGTGTCGATCGGTTCAGGCTTGCGGCTAAGAACTCCGGTGCGGCCCATTGCTCAAGATCGACCGGGTGATCGATCAGGTCGTTGTCGAGGAGGAACCGCTGTGTCTGGTCCAGCAGGTTGATGGCGGATTCGTCCAGGCGTGGCACTAGGTGCTCAGCGAAGTCGGGGCCGAATCCTCGGTCGATCGCCGCGGGCGCCACGCCGAGGTTGGCGGCATGGATTGTCACCACCTCGTCGTGGTGGTGACGGGACCACTGGCCAGCGCGCACCGCGGCGTCGACGAGCCGCTGCACCAGATCGGGGTGGGTCTCGACCAGCTGCGCGCTGACCGTCCAGACGCTGGCGTATAGGTTGCGTTGGTCGCCGCTGAGGTCGGCCAGTACACGAGCGCCGTAGAGATCTTCCAGTTCGGCAGCCCACGGCAACCAGCTGAACAGCGCGTCGACTGTGCCAGCGTCTAGGACGCCGGCTTGGTGGTGGGCCACCGCGGGGAACAGATCGGCGCCCTTGACGCTGGTGGCGGCGCTAAACCGGTCCGCGGGCAGATCCACGCCGGGAGTCTCGATGGCGACCAGGTCGACATCGCCCAGTTTCACACCGCCGCGCTCCAGCGTGGACAGCAGGCCACGAGCCTCCCAGGTGCCCAGGGCGATCAATGTCTGCCGCCACGGGTCGAGCTGGCGATAGTCACCCAGCTCGCGGCGCAAGATGCGAATCGCCGCCGCCGAGACCCCGACCCGGCGGCCCGCCAACTCGGCGGGCGACCGCACCGGACTGTCCGCGCACACGTAAAAGCCCTGAGGCCCGGCGAAGCGGGTGACGCCCAGCAGGCGGGTACGCCCCGGTGCCCGCAGCCCCTCGCTGACTAACGGCGGGATCTCCCCACCGAACCTGGTGTAGGCGGGATGGTCGTAGGTGAAGTGTAAAGCGCCCTGGGCGCCGCTCAACACCTCCAGGGCGATACCCTCCTGCGCCAACAAACCCGCTTCCAAGGCGGTCAGCAGCGCATTGGGAACCGGGCAGTTACTGTAGGCCAGGACATCACGCTCGACCGGAGTCGTGGTCATTGCACGCTCCTACCGGTGGGGCGGCTCAACCCGAGATGCTCGCGCAAGGTAGTTCCCTCGTACTCGGTGCGGAACACTCCGCGCTCCTGCAGCAACGGCACCACCTGATCAACGAACTCGTCGTAGACGCCGGGCAGATAGGCCGCAGAGATGATGAACCCGTCTGCGGCACCAGCCTCGAAATGGCTGACGAGTTGCTCGGCGATGTGCTCGGCTGTTCCCGCCCACTGCGGCACGAACCCGACGTTGGTCCCGTATCGCCGTCCCAGTTCCCCGAGCGACAAGTCGCTGCCGCCAGCGGTCGCGGAAAACATCTGCAACATGGTCGGCACATGCCGGTCACCAAGGTCGGCCACGATATCGGCGTACTTGGTGTCCAACGGATACGCCGAGAGATCAATCCCGCTATGACTCGACAGGGTCGACAGACCGACCTCAGGATGCACCAGCGAGTTGATGTATTCCAGCCGGTCTCGGGCGATGGCCGCAGTCTCTCCGAGGACCGGCATGATCGCCGTGAAAACCTTCGTCTGGTCCGGATCGCGGCCAGCGGCGGCCACATTCGCCTTGAGGTCCTGATAGGTCGCACGCATGATGTCCAGATTCGGCGAGATACTAAACACCGCTTCGGCCCACCGCCCGGCGAAGCGCCGACCGCGCGGTGACAATCCCGCCTGCAGGATAACCGGCTCGCCCTGCGGTGACCTGGGGACCTGCAACGGGCCGCGAACCGACAACCATTTGCCCTGGTGCTCGACGTATTGGACCTTTTTCGGGTCGGCAAACCGCCCGCCCGCCTTGTCCAACAGCAGAGCATCGTCGCCCCAGGAGTTCCACAGCTTCTTCACGACCTCAAGGAACTCGTCGGCACGGTCGTAGCGGATATCGTGTTCTAGGTGCTTGTCGACCCCGAAATTGCGCGCCTCCGAGTCGTTAAGCGACGTCACCACATTCCAGGACACCCGGCCATCCGACAGATGGTCCAGCGTCGCGAAGATCCGCGCGACGTGGTAGGGCGGGTAGTACGTCGTGGAAACCGTCGCGCCCAAACCCAATCTGTCGGTCGCCGCGGCCATTGTTGCAACAACACTGGTCGGTTCCAGGGCGATCGCGCCTTGACCGCCCAGGCCGACGCCGGTCTGAAGGTCCCCACCGTAACTGTCTTCGATCGCCAAACCGTCCGGCAAAAACAACAAATCGAACTTCCCGCGTTCCAACGTCCGAGCGATCCGCTTGTAATACTCACCGCTGAGAAAGCCATTCGTAGCGCCCACGTGACGCCACGCACCGTGGGCGTGGGTCACGTTGCCAGCCGAGAAAAACCCAGCGAGGTGCAGTTGACGGCCTTGGGGCACGGTCGTGGTCAAAGATGTCCTCCCTTTCGAGGAGTGGGCGGTCCGATCGAGTATCTATTCACGAGCCATCAGCAGCACAGGGTTAAAACCTCGATGATTCCGGTGATTCCTTTCCATCGCGCCGGGGGTGATCGGATGCACGGTCTGTCGGACACAACGGTCGACTTGCCACCGACGGGACTTCCAACTGCTGCAACGGATTCGACCGGCAATCCGAAACCGGCGTCAGTGAGCATGTCGCGATCTAAGACCAAGACATACTCGCCGTGGCGGCATCCAATTCGTCAGCGATCGCATAAAATCACCAACGCAAAACAGGGAGCCTACGTGACGCCCCTTTTACACCGCTCCTGGGACATCACCCTTGCCGTCGTGCTCACCGCGATCAAGTACTCCGACAACGTGGGGATGCCACAGCGTCGAAGCGAGGTTTGCCTCGCGAAGAAAGCGCTCCCGGAATGTCGGATCCGCCGATATGTCAGCATTCAACAGCTTCAGTGCATCGCGGCGTGGCAAACGGGGATGTTGGGCGAGGTACACCTCGCCCATTCCTCCGGCTCCTAGCCGTCTGACCACGGTATAACCCGCGAATTCCTGTCCCACGCCCAGCGGCATTGCAGGATCGTATACGCAGACAGTCAGCGACTCTGGCGAATCTCGGGTCTTCGGGGAGGGCCGTGATTCTCGGCAGCGAGCCGACGCCTATCGCGCAGACAGACCTCCTGATTCATAATGAATCAGGAGGTGCAAAATGTTGCCCGACCCCCCGATCCAGACCGCCGCCCAGAAACGACTCGCAGCCAAAGCTGCACGTCAACGAGTCTGCGAATGTGAGCTGGAACGAGAGATCTATGACGCTGCGGTGGTCCAAGGCCTCACCCAGCGGCAGATCAGCGAACTGGTCGTAAGTCAGTCCCAAGCGACCATCCAACGAATTTTGCGCCGCATCGCCGATGACCCAACCATGCTCGACGTGAAACCTGCCGAGATCATTGACCAGCGCACGGCCGGCATCATCACCACTCAGCAGATGATGGAAAGACTCTTAGGCTGGAGTTACAGCGTCGGCCAGGTAGTCCGCATCAACGAGGTCGCCACCGACTCGTACATTGCCGGTGACTGGGATTCCATCGAAACTGCCTTCTACCGAGGCCAACTCACCGACGACGAGTTTCAGCGACTGGCCGAACGTCAGGTCCATGCCGACGCCCCGTGATCTACGCGCCCAACTTACCTAGCAACTGGCCACACACCCTTCGCCTGGACGACTCCTGCACCGTCACTCCGCGGGCAGACCAGTACTTGCCCGCGCACTTCAAAGTCGACCGTCGCGTGTCCGGCCGACCACTACACTGACCGCACCCGAAAGGCGGGGGATTCTCGGCGGGCTCACCTGAGCATTTCGACAAGCGTGATCAATGTGATGCTCGACAGATTGTTGGTGGAGGAGCATGGGCTACACGGTCGAATGGGACGGCAAGGCAGTCACGTTGCCACCGGCCGGTCCCATGAACCCGGACGGGGTCTCTTGGGCATGGATCCGCGATGACGAAGGCAACGGCATCTATGACCATCGTTTGGCGGACTACGCGGACTCCGCCTTCGCCGCGAATGGCAAACGAGTGGGGCGTATCTCGGTCCCGGTAGTGCTGATACCCCGGCCAGACAACCCATTCGACAGCGATGCTGTGTCTATCGCACTACCGAAGTCGACGGGCGGCGACGAGGAAGCCCGATGCCTCGGCTACCTGTACCGTCACACCATCCACAATTGGGGCATCGGCAACGACGGGCGCAAGGATCTCGTTGCTCGGCTTGCGGCATTCTCTGAAGACGGTGAAGTTCGCTTCACCGCAACCATGTCGCGCGACACAGACCCCGCCGACATCGAATGGTTTCGGTGTTCCGATGACGAGGAAGGCTGGGACATCCCCCTGCGGGTACCCGAGTTCAGCCTCGATCTGCCGAACGCTCCGATCATGGGAGCAGCAATCGGCGCCTTCCTCGCCGAGCACGAAAAGAACGGCCGCGGCGGCCTCTACTTTCACGACCGCGAATGTTCCGCGGCGGATCAACGACTGCCCAAGCCGCCAACATACGGCGCCGTCACGCAGGGTGTTGAAATTCGGCCCGGCCTGCCTGGGGAAGTCCGGACCTGCTGAAAGAATGTCACGCGGCTCCGAAATTGAAGGAGTTCAACTGACCGAAGGAAGCGCGCACCCGGTGACAATCACCCAGCAAGAACTTGAGACACGGCTGTGGGACGCGGCCAACGCGCTGCGCGGGCCGGTCGACCCCGCCGACTTCAAGACCTATGTCTTTCCGATGCTGTTCTGGAAGTGGATCTCCGACACCTGGGCTTACGAGCACAAAGAGGCCCTCGACGAGTACGGCGACGACCTCGACGACGAGATCGAGGCCGACTTCCACAGGTTCGAGATGCCCGCGGGCACGCTGTGGTCCGACGTCACGACCAAGGTCAAGAACCTCGGGGCGGAGATAGCGCGGACGTTCCAGCAGATCGAGAAGGCAAACCCGCGCTCGCTGGCCCGCGTCTTCGGCGATGCGTCGTGGGGCAACCAGGAGCGCTTACCCGAATCGGCGCTGCTGGGCCTTATCAAGGCCTTCAACCAGATCAAGCTCGACCCGTCCACCGTCTCCCATGACCTGCTCGGTGCCGGCTACGAGTACCTGCTGAAGAACTTCGCCGACGAATCCGGCAAGAAGGCCGGCGAGTTCTTCACGCCGCGCGAGGTCGTGCACCTGCTCGTCGGGATCCTGGAGCCTCAGCCAGGCGAGACTGTCTACGACCCGGCGTGCGGATCGGGGGGCATGCTGGTGGCCACCATCAACCAGCTGCGCGACTCCGGCATGGACCACCGCACGCTGCGCCTGTACGGGCAGGAGATCAACCTCACCACCTCCTCGATCGCACGGATGAACCTCTTTCTGCATGAGATCGAGGACTTCGACATCAAGCGCGGCGATACGCTCCGGGCGCCCGCGTTCAAGGACACCAGCGGCGCGGTTCGCCAGTTCGATGCCGTAATCGCCAACCCTCCCTTCTCACTGGCGAACTGGGGTGCTGACCGGTGGTCGTCCGACCCGCGAGCGTTCTGCGGCGTTCCGCCGGCGCAAAACGGCGATTACGCCTTCATCCAGCACATGGTGTCGTCGATGAACGCTGGAACCGGCAGGGTCGGGGTTGTCATGTCCCATGGTGCTCTTTTCCGGGGTGGGGCAGAGGGACGCATCCGGCAGTGCCTGATAGAGAAGGATCTCCTCGAGGCCGTGGTCGGGCTTCCGCCGAACCTCTTCTACTCGACCCAGATCCCCGCCTGCCTGCTGATCTTCCGCGATCAGAAACCAGTTGACCGGAAGAACCACGTGCTATTCGTCGACGGATCGTCCAGGTTCGTGACAGGCAAGAACCAGAACCGCATGTCCGAGGACGATGTCAACGCGGTCGTCGAGGCCTACCGCACCGGTGAGGACCCCGATGGCGAAGGCGGCGCGGACGTCCGGCTGGTGTCAATTAACGAGATCAAGGACAACGGCTTCGATCTGAACATCGGCCGCTACATCAAGGTCGCGGCTGAGGAGACTGCCGACCTGGGCACCGCACTTGTCGCTTACGCAGACGCACGCCAGCACCGTATCCGGACTGAAGCTGTCATGTTCGAGCGTCTCGCAGCTGCGGGGATTGACCTGAGCATGTTCGAGTTGGCCGATGAATGAGTGGGAGGTGAAGCGGCTAGATGAAGTGGCTGATCGAATCGCCGTCAAGAACTCTGCTGGATATCAGCGGGTTCTGACCGTCGCCGCAGGCCATGGCCTTGTCGATCAGGAGACATATTTCAACAAACGCGTTGCGAGCGCGGATGTCAGCGGTTACTGGGTCGTCGAGCCAGGCGACTTTGTCTACAACAAGAGCACTTCTAAGGACGCTCCTTGGGGCGTCATTGCGCGTTGGGATGGCGACGAGCCCGCGGTCGTCACGACGCTCTACATCGTTTTCCGAGCCCGGCCCAACATCGAGTCGGACTACCTCCTTCATGCCTGCAACGGCACGTACTTCTTCAACTCACTCCGTGGGACGCTGCGAGAGGGAGCACGCGCTCATGGCCTACTGAATGTTCGCCTTGCCGAGTTCTTCGGTGCGCGGTTGGTAGTCCCGCCGCACGCCGAGCAGCGCCGAATCGTTGACGTCATGGAAGCGGTGGACGCGCAGATTCACGCGTTGGCGGCGGAGGCCAAAGCTGCGCGAGTACTGCTGCGAGCCCGTCGCTCTGAACTCCTCGTCCGTGAATCAGCAACGATTCCGCTGAAGAAGGCATTCGCAGTTCTGATGGGCCGGCAGCGTGCCCCGCAGCATGCAATCGGTCCCTACATGACCAACTATTTGCGCTCGGCAAATATCGGCGATGGAGTACTTGATCTCGCTGATATCAAGCAGATGAACTTCAACCCAGATGAGCGGGCGAAGTTCGGTCTTCGGGTGGGCGATGTCCTCGTCTCAGAGGGCAGCGCCAGTGCGGCGGCTGTGGGATTGAGCGCGGTTTGGCATGGAGAGATCGAAGACCCCGTCTGCTTCCAGAAGACACTTCTGAGGTTCCGCGCGGTTGACGGTGTCTCGACTGCAGCCTTCACCAATCATTGGTGCCAATGGGCATTCGAGTCTGGGACCTTCTTGAAGATATCGAGCGGCACAAACATCAAACACATCACCGCCATCCGCGTCCTCGAAGTCCCAGTCGCCCTGCCAGGGATCGAAGAGCAGAGCACAATTGCCGATGAACTGGACAGCTTGACGGCGCAGAACACTGCTGTCCGTGACGAACTCGCCCACCTCCGCTCGTTCCGCTCCGTCCTTCTGGCTTCACTGCTCAGCGGTGAGATCGAAACTCCCGAGTCTTACGATGCGTTGCAGGAAAAGGTGTCTTGACATGGGCTGGACAGAGGCAAGCACGATCCAGCGGTCGCTGATCGAATGGGCGGAGGAAGCCGGCTGGGAGCACACCACTGGCGGCGAGCTGCCGCGCGAGGAGCACGACGTCGTCATCGAAACCTGGGTCAGGGATGCACTGCTCGCGCTGAACCCCGAGCTGGTCGACGACCCGGAGAGCGTCGATCTGGTGGTGCACGAGATCAACCAGGCCGTCCTGGACGCACACAACGGGCTTGTGCCCGCCAACGAGCTGCTGACCGTGATGCTCCGCGGGGACCATTCTTTCCCGACGATCGACGGCAAGCACGTGCCGCGCAGGCTTATCGACTTCGAGTACCTGGAGAACAACCTGTTCGTCGTCGCCGACGAGGTCACCATCAGCGGGGCCGTAAAGACCCGGCGACTCGACGTCGTTTACTACGTCAACGGGTTCCCGCTCGTCGTCGCCGAGACGAAGACGCCCGTCAAGCAGGCTGTCTCGTGGGTGAACGCCGCGAAGGACATTTACGACGTCTATGAGGAGGAGTACCCGAACTTCTTCGCTACCAACGTCTTCAACGTCGCCACCGAGGGCCTCGACTTCCGGATGGCTCCGATCCGCGCGGTCCCGGACCCCGACTCCGAGATCTGGGCTCCGTGGGGCTCGACCGAGGACGACCCGAAGGTGGTCACTGGCCCGGCCCGCGTCGAGCGCGCCGCGCGGCTGCTGTTACGACCGGAGACGATCCTGCCGATCCTCAAGGACTTGGTGATGTTCCGGCACGCACGGGATGCGTCCGAGATCGACATCAAGCTCCTGCCGCGCTACCCGCAGTTCGAGGCGGCGTTGGCGATCCACGACAAGGTCCTCGCGGACCGGCCCGGCGGGCTGATCTGGCATCACCAGGGCTCGGGCAAGACCGAGCTGATGGCGTTCGCCGCAGCCCGCCTGCTGAGGGACGACGCGGTCGTCGAGAAGTTCGGCGGTGCGCCCACCGTGATTGTCATCGCGGACCGCAAAGATCTTGTGCGACAGACCGCGGAGATGTTCGAGACCGCCGGAATGCCGCGAATGAGCGTGCCTAAGAATCGGCGCGAGCTGTTCGCTCTGCTTCGGAGCAATGAGCCAGGAGTCGTCATCACCACGGTGCACAAGTTCGCCGAGGCCGGGCACCTGAACGACCGCTCGAACATCATCGTCCTCGTCGATGAGGCACATCGCTCTCAGGAAGGGAAGTTCGGCAAGGCGTGGCGGGACGCGGTCCCGAACGCGAAGTTCTTCGGCGCGACTGGAACCGCGATCCAGGACAAGGAGCGTTCGACCTTCAAGTTGTTTGGCGATCCGTCGGATCCGGACTTCGTCATGTCTCGCTACACCCCGGAGCAGTCGATCGCCGACGGGTTCACCAAGCCCGTCGTCGTCGAGGGCAGGTCCGTCGGCTTCAGCCTCGACAAGGAAGCGTTGGACGAGGCGTTCGACGAGCTGGCGGTGGAGGAGGACCTCGAAGAGGACGAGAAGGTCTATCTCTCGGGGAAGGCTTCGCACATCGAGACGATCCTGTCCAACCCGGACCGCGTCGCCGCGGTGTGCGCCGACATTGTCGACCACTTCCTGACATTCGTCGCTCCGCTGGGACAGAAAGCGCAGGTTGTGGCTTACAACCAGCGGCTGGTCATCGCGTACGCACAGGCCATTGAGGCTGAGCTCGCGCGCCGCGGAGCTGTGATGCCCGATGGTCAGCTGCGCGGGGTCGGCGTGGTGATGCACGTCGCCGACAGCAAGGACACACCGAAGGAGTTCAAGAAGTACTTGCTCACCTCGGAGCAGGAAGAAGCGCTCAAGCGCCGGTTCAAGAAGGTGGATGACCCGATGTCGTTCGTCGTGGTCACCGCGAAGTGGATGACAGGATTCAACGCGCCCATCGAGGGCGTGCTGTACCTCGACAAGCCCGCCAAGGATGCGAACCTCTTCCAGACGATCACCCGGCCGAACCGGCCGTGGAAGAACCCAATTACGGGTCAGCGCAAGGACTATGGGCGCGTGGTCGACTACATCGGCCTCGCAAAGGCCATCGGCAACGCGATTGCAGGCCCGAACGCAAGCGAGGACGAGGACAACGAACTCAATGTTGTCGACGCCTCCAAGTTGGCGGGCAAGTTCGTCACCGACCTGACGAAGCTCCTCCACCTCTTCGCCGGCATAGACACGACCGACGCCTCCTTCGAGTCCCTCGCCGAAGCGCACGAGCGGATCCCCGGCGGAAGCTCGCAGCGAACGGAGTTCGTCGAGGGTTACGTGGCGCTGCAGACCGTGTGGGAGTTCCTCGACCCCCACCCGATGCTGCTGCCCTTCAAGCAGCAGTACCACTGGCTCGCGAAGGTGTACGAGTCCATCCGCCCGAAGGATGTCTCCAAGGCATTCCTGTGGGCCCGCCTCGGCGCGAAGACCACGGAACTTATCCACGGCCACATGAACGAGGTCGCCGTGAAGTCGATGGCGTCGCGGACAGTAACCCTCGATGCCGCCGGGCTGGCGCTGCTGAAGAGGATCGCGGAGCAGTTGAAGCTCCCGGACGATTCATCGGGCAAGGGTGACACCGACGTCTACCAGGACGTGCTGGATTCGATCGAGATGCGGCTCAAGCGCAGGCTCGCGGAGGGCGACAGCCCTGTGTACAAGTCACTCGCCGAACGGATCGAGAAGCTTCGGGCCAAAGCGATCGAGAACGTCGAGGACTCGCTCGCGTTCCTCGAGGAGGCGCTGAAGGTTGCCCAGGATGTTGTCGCGGCCGATCGCGCAGCTGAGGAGGCCGACGAGGAGACACTGGAGCGCCTTGCCGATCCGAAGAGGGGCGTTCTCACGCAGATCGTGGAGGAGAACACGCCGGAAGGGCTGCACAAGATCGTGCCGGACATCGTCGAACGCATCGACGCGATCGTCGGCGAAGTCGCCTACACGGGCTGGACTTCGAGCGACTCCGGTGACAAGTCCGTCCGTCGGGAGCTGCGTGCGGTCTTGAAGAACTACTCGCTGCCGATCAAGGGCGAATTGTTTGACCGGATCTATCAATATGTGCGCGAGAACTACTAGCGCTAGTCGGCGAGGGTTCGAAACCTGAGCGGCCCCTCGCAGTGGCATATCGCCAGTGATGACCCACCAGCTGAGTTCCGTCGTGCGTATGGACTTCAGTCGGACGCTACTTCAATACAATAGGTCGGAGGCAAGCCAATGAGGCCAGCTCAACCGGGCCATCTTGAGTACGCAGATGCCAGCGTGAGTTACCGCGCACCCCGCGTGGCAGTTGTCACTAGGACTGACGGCGACTGGATCTACTGGGCACGGGAGGCAATATATGCCTGTTGCTCTATCTGGGGCGGCTCAGGATTCATTCTCGTGCCGCACCGAAGAGGGGTCGTTGACCCGATAATCCTGCGGGCAGTCAAGGCGTACGACCCGGACTATGTCGTCACGATGCCAACGACGATGGGTCAGCACGACACGGTATATCCCGGCGCAATCGAAGCCGAGATTGAATCGCAACGTGCGGCTGGCGCCGACGCGGACGCTCTTGAAGCGTTGCGCAACCAGTTGCCGGCTTTTCAGCTCAACGCCGAGGACGATCAGCGAGCCCGAAAGGCAGTCGTGGCGGCCTGTTCGCCCTACAGGATGGCCCTTGGCGGGGACGCGGATCCAAACGAGTGGACCGAGCGCATCTTCGTCTTGCAGGCGGACGACAGCGGAAACGGCCCCCTGACCCCCATTCATCTGATAGATCCCAAACAACCCCCTGTCTTTGGTGCTAAAGCGTCGCTGAATTCCCCCTTCGGCCTTATGGTTGCAAATCAATTTGGGATCGTCGGGACCCCAACCACAGAGCTTGGTCAAGTGCTCGAGCGAGACGAGGAACTGTTTGTTCGATCGCTGGCGGGGCCTAGATCCTCATCCCTCATCCGGCCGCATTGGTCATGCTTCGAACGAATCGATGACGAAGGTGCTGGCGAGGAGCCCCAGTCAGCCTGGTCAGCTACTCAGACAGAGCTGACGCACGTGAACGATTACCGATACAACGCGATCTTGCATGTGGTTGGAAATGAACCGGAAGATTTCAGCCTCGCCATGATTTGGGAACGGTTGTATGGCCAGGCGGTCTGGATTTGTGACGAACTCTGGGTTCCAGGCGCTTCTCCGCTCGCAGACAAGCACGCCAGTTCACTAGCGCACGGCATGGCACGCAATATTCGCTCCCCGTCGGGGATGGTTCGATGCGTAGTCAGCTCAGTCACATCAGATCGAGCCCGGCTTGACGAGTTCGTGGAAAACATCGTGGCTGTCGAACCACTCGTCGTCATGCGAGACATTTCTACGGGAACGGCCGTGGGTGACGAGCTGGGAAAAGACCAGATTGATGTGTTGCCGGGTGAAGTACTCGACTTTCCCGATCGTGGTAGGTACTTCCTTGGGCTGCGCCGCCATTATCAGCGATCTACGACCGTGCCAGTGATTCGAGATTCCGAGGACGGTGCCACGCTAGCTGCTAGTGCCGATGCTCCCGTGTTGGATGCCCCCAAGATCAATCTCGCCGCATTGTCGTTCCATGTCGATCTGGACATCCATTCGGTGGTTATGCCGCAAGGGCGGGCCGTCCCCCCAGCCGCACTAATACATAAGTCGGACAACTACTTAGACCGATACCGGGCATGGGTTCGAAACGGCCGCACGGGCGTGAGCTATGAGTCCCTTCGGTTTGATTTTGTTCAAGAGGGAATCCTTCCAGAGGAACGCTTTGCGCGACCCCGCATCAAGAAACCTGGGATGGTGGCTTGGGCTCGTGCCAGAGCGGAGATGTGCGGCTACGACGCGCAAGTGTCGGACGCCGGCTGGCCAGCCCATGTGCTCGCGGGCATGTTCGGATCGAGGCGCGCTTTGGTAGAAGCATTCAGCGGACCATTAAGGTCCGCTCTACTTCAGTACATGCCGAAGCCTGCGGGCACGGCAACGCAGGATGTTTTCGACAACAAAGAAGGGCAGCGCGGCGCCGTCATCAATCGGTCTGTATACCTGACTCTCTTGGGTTTTCAGAGCATCTCCGGGAGACCGGAGGAGGATGTGCGGCAACTAGTGGACGAGTTCCTGGTGTCAGGCCTTCTTACTCGCGGCCTCCTACTGGGCTGCAGTATCTGCCACATGTTCAGCTTCCACGCGGTTGATGCGGTAGGCAGGAGCATTGAGTGTCCCAGGTGTGGCAACATTGACGATTTCACCCACGCGAGATATCGCGTGCCCGCTGGTGAACCCGATTGGTTCTACGACCTCCACCCCCTTGGCCGAAATCTAGTGCGCGATAACGGAGATATCCCGTTGTTGCTCGCGACGTACTTGCGCATGCGAGCAGAGAACCGATACGCAGACACGACAGAAATTGTCATTCGTCGTGGTCGAAGGACGGTCGCTGAGGCCGACCTCGTTGCGGTGGCAGACGGAAGACTGATCGTGGCCGAAGCAAAATGCAACGGGTCACTCGGCGACGGTGATGAGGCAATGGCCTGTGCGCAGGGCCGAGTCAAGTTGGCAGAGATCTTCGACGCCGACGAGATCGTCATGGCAACCACTGCACCTAGCTGGAAGTCCAACAGCCTGGACGTGATGGCGCAGGCGGTGGCACAGCATGATTGGCCAAATGGACTGGCGCCAAAGACTCGTGCAATCACCGCACTCGCGGGCGAGGGGAAGGGTAGCGAGACCTACCTCTAGCTCAGATTGTGCGAAGCGTGGGTATCTTGGCTCTCGGGAACTGGCTGTAGGAAAGCAGCGTTTGGCATCGACGACATCAATGTGTGTCTCGTGGAACTGAATCGGAGCCGATCAGCGGAGCGTTTCGGCGCAGCCGGACATGAGAACTTACAACACGCTGTGTGAGTTCTCAACTCTGACAGAGTTTCTCAGGTTTGCCTGCACCACCGCGGGCCTTTTGGCGGTTGCCGGTAGCGGTTCGGCGGCGGCTTGGTGGTCGCGCAGTCGGTAGGACTCGCCGTCGAGGTTGATGACCACCGAGCGGTGCAGGAGGCGGTCGAGCATGGCTGCTGCGACGGTGGTGTCGCCGAGGATCTCACCCCAGGCGCCCACTCCGCGGTTGGTGGTGATGACGATGCTGATCTTCAAATAGCGCTGGGGGACCACCTGGAACAGTGCAGAGGCGGCCTCAGCGGGTAGCTGGAGGTAGCCGAGTTCGTCGATGACGAGCAGGGTGAATTGAATCGCCACGGTGAGTCCGGAGACTTCATCTCTTGTTAAGGATGGAGTCATGGCAGGTTCGAGGAAGTATCCGGCCGAGCTGCGTGAGCGTGCGGTGCGGATGGTCGCCGAGGTTCGCGATCAGTACGGGTCGGAGTGGGCGGCGATCGAGTCGGTGGCGGCCAAGCTGGGCATCGGCACCCCGCAGACATTGTTGAGCTGGGTACGTCGAGATCAGATCGATGCCGGCAGCCGCCCCGGGGTGAGCAGCGATATGGCCGAAGAACTCCGGCGGTTGCGCGCAGAGAACCGAGAACTCAAGCGGGCCAACGATATTCTTAAGTCGGCATCGACTTTCTTCGCGGCGGAGCTCGACCGCCGCAATCGGTGATCCTCGGCTACATCGACACCCACAAGCAGGAGTACGGCGCCGAGCCGATCTGCCGTGTGCTCTCCACACATGGCTGCAAGATCGCGCCGTCCACCTACTACGATGCCTGTACTCGCCGCCAGAATCCGTCTAAGCGCCAGGTGCGTGATGAGGAACTCAAAACCGAGATCACCCGTGTGCACCGACAGAACTACTCGGTCTAGGCGCACGCAAGGTGTGGCTGCAATGTCGCCGCGAGGGCATCGAAGTGGCCCGCTGCAAACCATTTCTTCGGAGGTGGTGCCGTCTGAGGCTAGTTCAATCCGTCGAGTGGCGAAGGCCCCCAGGAACCCTTGGGAATACGGGACCTCCGCCATGAGCTCGTAACGTCTTCGGGGCGTGAGGCCGTGGAGGTGACAAAACGGTAGGCGCGCCGCGCAAATCGCCTTAGAGGTTGCTAGCACCCAGTTCTGTCTATCATGACCTGTAGATCGAGATCCAACATTGGGCATCGTCTATCGGGCACAAGAGCAAAGTGTCTCATGCTTTGAACACCTCGCGTTTGTGGAGTCCCCTAGTCAATAATGAGAGCTTGAAATGAGCTGTTCACATTGATGTTTGGCGGGCTAGTTAGAGTGTCCATTTATGGCAGTGGGTCGGGTTCGATCGATTCGATGAATGTGAGCGCCCGCGCTGCTCCGATGATCTCATTCTCCAGGGCCTCACGCTGAGCCGCGGAGAGAAAGCCCCGTGTTCCCTTCAAACCAGCATCTATTAACCGTTTGTGGGCTTCGGTCTTTGCGGTCTCAAGCTTGAGCTCTTGCTTCAGGCGTTGTTCGACAATTTTGTTGCGGATCAAGACGTTCTTGATTTCAGATTTCTTCTGCTTGGCTTCGTAGTACTCCAGCTGGACATCGATACTCCCACTCGCCGTTTTCAGGAACCGGTTGTACAGGTAGAGCAGACCGGCCAGGACGCCGCCGCCGGTGGCCGCATCCGCGACTTGTTCCAGCACCGCGGTCCAGGGCGAGTTGATCCTGAATTCGGAGAGGTTGATGGCGTCTGCATTCTGCTGCGCCTTGCGAAAATCGCTTGTCAGCACCCCGGGGCGAGACTTACGAAAGCCTTCCATCGTGTAAGGGCGGGTTGCCCGCAGTGCGCTTACAACAAGGAGGCTGTTGAGATCGCGAAGGTCCTGCTCAACCTTCTGGAGGTTTGTCGTGTGACCCCGGCTTTTTGTTGTGATCCGCACGCGTTCCACCTGCGTGACGATGCCAGCCTGTGTCACAACAACCTCCCGTGTTTTCCAGGCATTCAACCAGACAGCTGGCGGTTACCAGGGAATCGCCGGGCAACTGCTTCACCGGGTCCGTACACCCCCGCTCCGTACACTCCGCAGCATGAACGTTCTTGAGAGCAGTCTCAGCGTCCTTGGGCTGGTCAGCGGCAGTATCGGTGCCTGGTACGGCTACCGTGCGTACCGCCATTCCAAGGCCGCCCCGTTCGATGAGCGCCAGGCCGAGCTCCGCGCGGATCTACGCCGGTGGATTAACAAGCAGCACCGCTTGGTGCGGGCCGTGAACACGCTCGATCGCGGTCTTCCTGGTGACGCCGTTAGGGCAGACCTTGATGAGTTCCGGTACTACCTGAGCGGGAGGGCGCACCGGTTCGATGTGCCACGGCCGGCTCACATAGAGACCGTCATCAAGTCCATTGACGACGCCCTGGTGAAGCTCGCAGTAGCGCACCATGTGCCGCGCAATGACTCAGCGTTCATTCCCCACGTGGATCTGATCAAGGCCAACGTGCTCCGGCCGTGGCTGGTGAGAGCCCAGGACAACATCAACGTGCTGCTCAACGGCCTGGCGGAGATTGAACGGCAGCCGATGTCCCGGCGCAAGCAGCTCAAGCTGTTCAGGGCGCTTGAGCCGAAGAACCAGACGCCGGTTGAGGAGTAGGTGAGTCGCTTAGTTCGGTAAGCACGGTTGGCGTGATTATTACGGACTCATCTTCGCGGCCCAACCTAACATCAGCGCGTGACCTCGCCGCTACCGCCAACTCCGGTAACCACTACGGCAGCCCCACCGACTGTGACCACAACCGTGCAGTTACCCCCACCTCCGCCAATAACAGTGACCCAGACTGAGGTGCAGACGACCACAGCCGTGCCCCAACCCTTCGTAGTCAAGACCAGCGATCCGGGGTTTGGCTGGAGCAGGCCTTATCGTGCCTGCTGCGACGATTTGCGCCGCTGAGGTGAGCCCTTCGTAGAGTCCAGTGGTTGTGTGGCTCTGTTGCCCGGAAACGATGGTCCACCCGACCCGAGCTACGCGTGGCGATAGTGACTTGGACCGTGCGCACCTACCACCGTCACCGCCGGCAACCCTCCTCGCGCGCGTTGAGATGGCAGAGTGACGGCGCCGTCCGTATGCATCGACGTCGCCGCTGAAGAAATGACACGAAATTGAGACAGAACTTAGATGACACGAGCCGAGACAGCTTGCATCACAGCAGTTCAGAAGGTCGCGAGATGACACGGAGAACGAGAACCTACAGACAGCCAACGGATTCACCGCGAGGCGGTGTCCGCCACCACCTACTTCTTCGGCTTGCAGGGCAGCGGCTGGTCGTCGTCTCGGGGCCCGAAGAACCCGAAGCTGTCGATGACTTCCTGCGCTGGGGTGGGAGCCCAGTTCCAGGCGGCGATCTGCAGGCGAGATCTTCGGCTGAACATGGCTCGAAAAAGCTCGTATCCGTCTGCATGAAGGGTGAGCGCCGGTGTGTCTGTGGCGCAGCACCATTCGCTGCCGTGCTCATCGCGGATGAGTATCGAGGTGAGGGGACGCAGCCGTTGCACGAGGAGCCACATCATCACGTTCAGGAACGGCGCCTGCCAATACCCGCGGTCAACGGGAGGTAGGTTGAGCGCCTCGTTCAAATCGGCTTCGTGACAGATGAGGTCGGCGGCCAGGTTGGGCCCGGTGAACTGCTGACCAGCGAGGCCGGCTTCGACCACTGGAGCAACTCGTTGCCATTCCGCCAGTAATGCCTCAACCGAATCGTTTTCGCGCTCAGCGACGTGTCGTGCTGTCCAGCGCCTGCCGCCGGCGCCGTCGAGGCGACCGGACGCGGCGTCGGCCGCCCCACCGACCAGGTGGGCCAGCAGGTGGTGCACGGACCATCCGGGTGTCGCCGGGACGGGTGCCCGCAGTTGAGTTTCGTCGAGGCCGGCCGCGACCGTGACTACGCGAAGCCGGGTTTCGCGGTATGACGTGTCAAGCATGGGCATTCGTCCTCACACGCAGTCGGGACGCAGGCGAGCGGCACACTCTGCTCAGATGGTAGGCGGCGACGCGGCCGAGCAAGCGGGGTTCGAGGAGCCGCTGGGGCGGGTCGACCATGTTCACCACCCGGACGAGGCGTTCGGTGACGACGATGTCGTCGGCGGCTTCGAGTATCTTGCGGCGGCCCCATTGCAGAGCACGGCGGCGAACCTTCGCCTTCACGCCTCGCTCGGGTGCGCTACCGGTGGGCTGGTTGGCAGCCCATACCGGAGCGATCATGTGTGCCAGTGATTGGTAGAACCGTTGTGGGTCAACGTCCCCGTGGTCGCGAAGGTGTGTCCGGAGCGCGTGGGCGTGGCGTGCGGCCATGGTCACCCCTTGGCCCTGAAGGGGGTCCAGGCAGCACAGTGCGTCGCCGATCACGAGCAGTCCCTTCGGGTGTCGGGCACAGTGGTCGTAGCGGTGCCAGGTGCCGCCGGGGTAGTGGTAGACCGCGATATCGGAGAGTGCCACGGCCCTGCGAAGCGCAGGAACAATATGGCGAGGCGCGAATTCCTCCGCCAGCGAGAGCATTTCGGTGAGGGTGGTCGGCGGTGCGGGGTGCGCGCCGGAGTGTGTCGCGATGGTCAATGTCCAGGTGTCGTGCTCGGCGGTGGCCAGCCCGCCGCGGCCGCGCCGCCCGGCGGAATCACCAGGACCAGCCGTTCAGGAAACGTGTCCTGGTCCGGGATGGTGATCTGCTGGCTGTAGTACACGCCGTGCACCGTGAACGTCCGCTGCGGTGGCCGCTGGTAACCGAGCTTTTCCATGAGCAGGGGAGTGCGGGTGGCGCGGCCGGTGGCATCGATGATCAGGCCGGCGTCCAGCGTCTCGGCTGCCCCCGTTTGACGGTCGTGGATGGTGACGCCGGCGATCCGATCAGGTTGGCCGGCAACGAATTCGCCGATGTCGCGTCCATCTTTGATGGTGACGTAGGGCAGCGCCGAAACCCTCTGGTGCAGCGCATATTCCAGTAGCGGTCGGGTCACCAGGTAGCTCGCGAGAGCGGCGGGATCGGCTACCGGATCGGTGCGGTTGAAGGTGTACGGGCCGTTCTGGATGTGCATGCGCGCGCCGAGTCGGGCGTCGTCGAGGGCGTAGCCGCCCGCGGCGATCACGTCGTCGATCAGGCCCGGGACCAGTTCTTCCATGGTCTGCCAACCCCGGGAGAGCAGGCTGTGCAGGTGTGGCCCCTGAGGTGCGCCACGGCGTCGGGAGGGTTTGTCCGGCAGGCGGTCTCGTTCAACGATCGTGACATTGTGGCCGGCGTCGGCGAGTGTGGCCGCGGCCAATAGGCCGGCGATGCCGGCGCCGAGGACAACGGAGTGGTCAGTCATGTCGTGCACGCCTCCCCTGCGTGTCGAACTGAGCGATGTCGTTGACGCTAGCACTAGTCTAAGAAAAATAAGACGAAGATAAGTAAACTCTAAGGTTCAATGACGCGTGAGGAGGCCGCAGTGATCCGACGAGGTGCCGAAGTGATCGGAGGCGTCGCACTCGTCACCGGAGCGTCCCGGGGAATCGGCGCGGAGGTGGCCCGCAAGCTTGGTGCGGGCGGGCTCCACGTCCTGGTCAACTACCGGGAGAAAGCCGCACGAGCCAACGGTGTCGTCGACGAGATCCGGGCGGCGGGGGGACAGGCTTCGGCTGCCGGTGCCGACGTCTGCGACGAGGCAGCGGTCAACGCACTACTGGCCGATGTCCGTGAGCGATTCGGCACCCTCGATGTGTTGGTACTCAACGCCTCCGGCGGCCTCGAGCGCGGAGCTGAACCGGGCTACGCCATGCGTCTCAACCGGGACGCCCAATTGTGCCTGGCCACACTGGCTCTGCCACTGATGCCGCCAGGTGCACGAATCGTGTTCGTCACCAGCCATCAAGCGCACTTCTACCCGGCCAAGCCGGTGCCGCAGGGCTACGAACCCATCGCGGAGAGCAAGCGTGCCGGTGAAGACGCGCTGCTCGCCGCGAAACCGCAACTGGCCGAACGTGGAATCACGCTCAAGGTGGTTTCGGGCGACATGATCGACGGGACGATCATCGTGCGGTTGCTGCAACGGCGGGATCCAGCCGCGGTCGAGGCCCGCCGCAGCCGGGCAGTGCTTCCGAGCGTCGATGAATTCGCGACCGAAATAGCCCGGGCGGCCTTGGTTTCCAGCTATCCCGACACCGGTTATGTCGGCGGTGCGGATTACCTGGGCTAGACGTGCCCGCCTGGGAACATCGTCTTGACGACCTGGGTCATGGTGTTGCGAGCAGAGGCGGCGTCGCCGGGTTCCAAGGAGGCCAACGCCATGACGTACCGGCGCTCGGGACCGATCGCGCCGGTGGACACGTGTAGTTGGTTGGCGCCGTTCCAGCAGCAGAACCAGCCCTGTTTGACCGCGACCGGCTCGGCATAGAGCCCGTCGGGGATGCCGAAGCGCTGCGGGTATCCGTCGGTTCCCGTCGGTGTGGATTGTGCGAGGTTGCCCATGATCACATCGGCTTGTTCGGCGGGTAGCCCGCCGCTGCCGTCCAACAGCATGTTGTAGTAGCGAACGAGGTCGCTCGCGGTGCTCTGCGTGACGTCCCAGTGTCCGTTGTAGGGCGCGGTGGTTCCCGACAGTCCGTACCGTGCCACGACGCGGCCGATGATGGCGTTGCCGCCACTGCGGTCCCAGAACGTCTGCGCGGCGCCGTCGTCGGACGAGCGCAGCATGATGTCGAGCGACTTGCGGTCGGCGTCAGACAGTTTCGTTTCGCCCTTCGAGACCTGGAGCAACAGGTCGTCGGCGATGAACAGCTTTACCACCGAGGCGATGGGGAACGGTTGGTTGGCGTTGTGGGAGACGATCTGGCCGGTGTCCCGGTCCAGCACCGCGACCTTGATGTTGGCCCCGGAACTGGCTGCATCCGCGCTGGCTTGCCGGGTGCGGGCCTCGAGCCCCGCCAACGGCGCCAGGGGCTCCTCGGTGGGAGCCTGGGGAGGCGCGGTAACCGGCGCCTGGGGAGCGACAGCTGTTGCCAACGGAGCGTTCTCTCCGCTCGGTGGCATTCCCCAGGATTGGGCCTCGCAGCCATTGACGAGCATCGCCACACCCAGCACTGCCAGGGTGGTCGTCACCCACTTCGACCGCTGCCGCCGCACAAGTCCTCCAAAAATCCTGAGCCAGGTGAGCTGAAATCGACTTTGCGCCGCCCACGGGTGGTCCCAGCTTAACGGTCGGTGAGAGGGGCCGCGTAGTGCCAGAGGTGCGACATCATGACGGGGTAGCGGACCGGCCGGAAACCGCTGAAGGTGATGTCACGGACCTGGCTGAAGTCCGACCAGAGCAGCTTGCCGCCTTTCAGCCGTCGTACGGTACCCACGCTCTGCCGCACCTGTTCGAGCTCTTGTGGACTCGCCGCGCGTAGCGCTCCGACCGTGCCATACAGCCGGACTGCCGGCGGCGCGGTGAAGCGGCCGGTGACCAATGCGCGCAGCCAGAACATGCGCCCGGCGTCGACTGCCATCACGCACACCCTCGGGTCACGGTCGACGTTGCGGGCCAATGCGCTGGTGTATTCGTCGAAGTAGAAGCCGGTGCGGTCATCTCGCAGGAACACGGTGCCGACGGGTGTGATGTGCGGTGCGCCGTCGGCGTCAGTCGAGGCGATTGCGCAGTGCAAGGTCGACTTCTTCGCCCGGGCGACAATGTCTTTGACCGCTGCCCAGTGCATTTCGTCGAGCGCGTATCGGTCTTCGACCGTCATGGAACGAGGCTCACGGATGCAGGTTCCATTGGCCCACATCGGAGGCCAGGGCGTCATTCACGTCGACACGGAGGCCGCCGACCACTGGCCCCGGATTCGACGCGGTGTCGATGATTCGCTGGTAGAGAACCGCAGCGGGGTGGACCTTGCCGCCGGACCAGGATCGGGTCTGCCATGCCCACGCCCGGCCCGGTGTGCTCGACCTCCCGATGACGCCGTCTTCGATGGCCCATTGGCATGGGTTGATGCCCGCGTAGATGCCGGTGCGCTGCACGCCGATCACCGAGTTGATTCCGCGAAACCACGGCAGGGCAACGGTGTTCCAGGTGTTGCGGTCGATGTCGTCGTCGACACTGAAGAAGATCGGTGCGCTGCGTCCGCCGCCTGCTGCGGTGTGCAGGCTCCAGGCGGTTTTCGCGTCGGCGACACCGCCGGGGAACCCGCGGGTGAAGTCCGATGGTGCGGTCCCGCCGGGCTTGCCGTATTGGAAGTTGCTGACGATGACGAGCCCGGCGGCCGTGAGTTGCCGGGCATAGGGCAAGGTGATCGGCTTGGCGCCGAAGGACGAGCCGGGACGCGACGTCGCGACGTAGTTGATCACCCCGGAGTGGCCCGCCGCCCGGATGTCTTGTGCCGGGATCTGGCGCATGGCGAAGTCGATCAGGGTAGGCGCGGCGGCCGACGCCGAGGGCGCGCCGAGCCCTGCGGCGGCCACACCGAGGCCGGCCAGCGCTGACACCGTGGTGGCCAAGCGCAGCGCGTCACGCCGGGAAATCGGGCCTGATCTGCGCAGGCCGCTGTTCCCAGGCGAGTCCTGCATGCCGTGATGTTAACAAAGTGACTGGTGTTAACCGTGTGGCCACGGCCGAAACGAGTCCAATTTGTAAGCGGCGGCCTCTCAGTCGGTCGCGGTATCGGGCGCCGGCGTCACGTCAGCGCCGCCCGCACCCTTGACCGAAGCTTTGGCCCGGTTCTCCGCCCGCACGGCCTTCTTGCCCCGGACGAATCCGGTCGGGGAGATCGACACCGAGAGCAGCGCGTCCTCGCCGTTGACGAACGGGTGGAACCCGACACCGGCGCCGCCGCGGCCCTTGACCGGGATATCGGCCACTTCGGTTACCTTCCAACCCTTTTCGGAGATGGACAGGACGGCTTCGCCGTTGCGGCAGGTGATGGGCAGCGCCGCGATGACTTCGTCCCCGTCGCCGGCAAGCTTCACCCCGGCCACACCGTTGCCCGCCACGCCTTGCGGATTGACGGCCGCCGGATCGATGCGCAAGATCTTGCCGCGCCGCGTCACCAGCGCCAGGTGATAGCCCTCGGGGAGAACACCGGACTGCAGCAGCCCGGTGATGTCCGGCGCCACCGGAATGTCGCGGATCTTGAAGGGCAGACCGTTGCCGCTGGTGAACTTCACCCGGCCGTCGGTCCACACCGCCCACCCGAGGCCCGACGTCAGCAGTTCGCCGTGGCTGTCGGAGAACACCCCACGGTCGTCCAGCCGCCAGGAAGCGTTGACCTTCCGCTCGCGCGGGCCGTCGTCGTCGGAACTCGACGCCGTCGGCGTGGCGTCGAAGTCCAGCACGGTGCGACGGTCGAACTCGGGGCCTTTGAACAGCTTTGCCGTCTCGACCAGCTCTTTGTCGATCACCACCCGGCGCGCGTCGGGGTTGCCGACCAGTTCGGTGAGCTCGGCGAACTCGGCATCCAGCCGCTCCGCCTCGGCCTGCAGCTCGATCACGTCGAGTTTGGTCAGGCGCCGAAGCTGCAGGCTCAGCACATAATCGGCCTGTTCGGAGTCGATCGAGAACCGTTCCTGCAATCCCTGGCGGGCCTCATCGACCGTCTCGGACGCGCGGATGATCGCCACGGCGGTGTCGATGTCGAGGTGGATCTTCATCAACCCGGCGACCAGATGGCGCCGTGCAGAGACCTTGTCCAGGCGGTACTCGCTGCGCCGCAGCACCACCGAATCCCGCAGGTGCAGGAAGGCCGAGATCAGTTCGCGCACCGACCACCAGCGCGGCACCCGGTCCTCGTCCAGCGCCACCAGGCTGGCCGCGAACGTCGACTCCAGCGGGGTCAGGGCCAGCAGTTGCTCGCGGATGGTTTCGGCGCTGTGGCCGCGTTTGGCGGTGACCACTACGCGTAGCCCGTTACGGCGGTCGGTGAGATCGGACATGTCGGCCACACCGGACAGCTCACCGGACTCGACCAGGGCCCGGATCCGGTCTTGCACAGTGTTACTCGCCACACCGGGTGGCAGTTCTGTGATGACGCAGTTCTTTCCGTCCACCGAAACCGTGCCGCGCACCGTGAACTGGCCACGCCCCGTGGTGATGTACTCCCGCAGCCCGGCCGTGCCGACGACGGTGGCTCCGCACCCCCAGTCGGGACCGGGAATGAGCTTGACCAACCTGTCGTCGGTCATGTTCGGGGTTTTCAGCAGTGCCCGGCACGCCGCGATCACTTCGCGCGGATTGTGGGCGGGGACCTTGGTGGCCCAGCCCTCGGCGATACCGACAGCGCCGTTGCACAGCAGCACCGGCCACTGGGCCGGCAGCCAGGTCGGCTCGGTCCACTCCCCGTCGAACGTCTGGACCATGGGAACCGCGTGGCTGTCGAGTTCGGCGGTCAGCGCTGCGCCGGGTGCGGACAACCGCATCTCGGTGTACCGGTCGGCCGCGGGAATGTCGCCTTGGATGCGCGGGAAGGCGCCTTGTCCGTCAATGACTTTCACGCGCTGGAACTCGGCGGCCATCAGTGCCGCGGCCCCGTACATCGACGCCCCGCCGTGGGGATGCAGGTTGCCGGTGACTGCCGAGCAGATCTTCGACGACTTCTGCGGCTTGTTTCCGGGCAGCAGCTTCGATTCGTGCATCTGATAGAGCAGGCGCCGTTGACCCGGCTTGAGGCCGTCGAATGCGGACGGGATGGCCCGGTCGCTGACACTGTAGAGCGCGAAGGTCAGCTGATAGTGGTTCCAGTAGTCGTCGGCGCTCTGGTCGAGCACCAGGTCTTCGTTCTGCTCAGGAACGTCGAGGGTGGCGGTCAAGTCGTGCTCCTAGGTGAGGTCCAGCGCGGAGGTGTCGACACGGGAGGCGACATCGGCCATCCACGTGCGCCGGCCCTCCGGCGGGCCGCCGAACAAGATGTGGTGCAGCTTCTTCTCGCTGTCATCGGAGTGAACCCGGATCACGGTGCGGCGCTGTGGGTCCAGCACGGTGTTCCAGAAGTCGTCGGCGTCCATCTCGCCCAGACCCTTGTTGCGCTGAACCTCCACCCTCCGTTTGGAGGTGGCCTTCATCTCGGCCACGGCGGCGTCGCGTTCGGACTCGTCCTGGCAGTAGACGCGCTGGTTGCCGTCTTTGACCACGAACAGTGGCGGCAGCGTCACGTAGACCATCCCCGCCTCGACGAGCGGGCGGTAGAAGTCGAGGAACATCGAGATCAGGCTCGAGTTGATGTTGCCGCCGTCGGGGTCGGCGTCGGAGGCGAACAGGATGCGGTCATACCGGCACAGTTCCGGATCGCAACTGTCGCGTATCCCGCAACCCAGGATGCGTTCGATCGAATCGAATTCGTCCTTGGCGCGCGCCTTGCTCACGGCAAAGCCGTATACGTTGGGCGGCTTGCCTTTCAGCGGGAAAGCGGCCTGGAAGGTGGCGTCGCGGGCGGCCTTGATGGTGCCCAGCGCCGAGTCACCCTCACACAGGAACAGCTCGGCACCGGACCCGCGGCCGGTCTCGCGGCTGGGCAGCAGTTTGGGTGGCAGGGACAGATTCGTGCCCAGCCCTTTGGCTTTCGAAGCCGCCCGGGAACGGGCCTTGGCACCCTCGGCGCTGCGGCGGGCGCGGGCGGCCTCCAGCGCGAGCTTCGTCCACAGGGTGACGGTGTCTCCGTTGGCGGGGTTGGCCGCCCAGATGGTGACGCTGCGCGCCACGTCGGGGGCCATCGCCACGTTCAGCGACCGCGACGACACCGCGGTCTTGGCTTGGGAGTCCCACGCCACATCGGGTGCGCGAGTGTCCACGGCCAGTGCGGTGACGGCCGCGAAATCCTGGGCCTCCGGGCCGTCTTCGCCTTTTGCCAGGCCCAGATCCCGGATGCGCGAGGCCCGGTCGGCCAGGGCTTCGGACAGCCCCTTGATGGCAGCGGTCAGGTGTGACCCGCCGTTCGGGGTCCGCACCGTGTTGCAGAACGCGGCCACCGTCGTCGGTTCGGCCGGGCCCGCGGTCAGTGACCAGCGGAACGGGGTTGGGCCGCGGCCGGTCGAGTATTCGCCGCGACCCTCCACGACTGCGCGCACGTCGGGCAGGGGAGTACCGGCCGCGGTGCACATGAGGTCGAGCAGGGTGTCGGTGCCCCACGGGCCGCTGAACGGCTCGATCAATGCGGGTGGAACCTCGCCGCCGGGCCAGCCCTCGTCGACGACGGTCAGGTGCACTCCCGGCGACATCCGCGCGGCGGCGTGCGCACGCAGCAGCACCTCACCGATGTCGAGGCTGGAGTCGGGGACGACGGCCGGGTCGAACAGGATACGCACCGTGGTGCCGTGGGCATCGGGCTTGCGGTTGCCCGAGCCCTTCAGTTTCTGCGTGTCGGCCCGGGTGAACGGGGCGTCCGGGTCGAATTCCTTGCCCTCGAACGTCCCGGGGTAGCCGTGGCCGAAGCTCTGCAGATAGGTCTTGCCGGCGCGGCGCACCGACACGTCGGTGCGGGCCGAGATGAACACCGCTGCGGCGGCGCCGATCCCGTTGAGCCCGGCGCCGGTGCTGGTGGCGTCGCTGTGTGCGGAGAACTTGCCGCCGGCACGTGCGGTGCCGAGCGTTTTGACGATGCCGTTCTTCCCGGTCACCGGGTCGGAGTCGACGGGCAGGCCGCGGCCGTCGTCGGCGACGCTCACCGATCCGTCGGCGTGCAGGGTGATGGTCACGGTGGACCCGCCGTGGCTGGGATCGGCGACCTCTTCGATCGCGTTGTCCACCAGTTCGCGCAAAGCGGTGTTGAGCACGTCGAGGCCCAGGTTCACCGCCGGCCGCAGGCGCGTGTGCTGGACATCGTCGAGCTCGGTGATGTCCGCGGCGTTGTAACTCACTGCTGTCCTTTCCACCAGGGCCGATGCCGCAGCAATCGACGCCCGTCGGAGTGTCGCTACGCGTGGCGGGCTGCGCCGCGCGGCCGCCCTGTGGCACGGGTGGCGTAAGCATTGTGCCCTGCGCCGCCGACACGGGGTCTTACCGCCACGGCCCGAGACGCGCCCGTGTGATCTGCGCCGCTGTCGTCACCGGGCGCAACTAGCCCGGCCAGCCCATCTCCATCGGAAACTGGCCTTCGATCAGGTGCCGCTTCAAAACCTTGCCGGTGGCGGTGCGGGGAAGTTGATCGACGAAGGTCACGTCGCGCGGAATCGAGAAGCGGCTCAGGCGGTTCCGGACGTAGTTCTTGACGGTGTCTTCGTCGAGCGATGCCCCTTCGGTACGGACGACGAACGCCGCGAGCCGCTGGCCGAACTCCGGATCGGGAACGCCGACCACCGCGACGTCCGCGACCTGCGGCAGCACTGCGAGGGCTTCCTCCACCGGGCGTGGGAAGACGTTCTCCCCGCCCGAGATGATCATGTCGTCGTCACGGCCGGCCACGAACAGGCGTCCGCTGCCGTCGATGTAACCGAGGTCACCGGTATCCATCAACTTGTCCTCGACGGTCGGCGATTTGGCGTTGGTATAGCCGTCGAACAGCATGTCGTTGCCGACGAAGATGCGCCCGACGGCGCCGGCCGGCGCGACCCGGCCCGCCTCGTCGAGGATGGCGATGCGGGTGCCGAGCGGTGGCCGGCCCGCGGTGGTGGGGGCGACGCGCAGGTCGGCGGGGTCGGCGATCGTCGCCCACGACACCTCGGTGGAACCGTAGAAGTTGTAGAGAACGTCGCCGAAGATCTCCATGAACTTGGTGACGGCCGCGCCCGGGATCGGTGAACCGCTGCTGGCGACCACCTTCAGCGACGACGTGTCGTAACGCTTGAGCACGGCGGCGGGCAGTTCCAGGATGCGCTGCAGCATCACCGGAACCAGGATCACCACCGTGCAGCGGTGGCGTTCAATGGCTTTGAGACATTCTTCGGCGTCGAACCGTTCCATCAGTACCACCGTCGCCAGCAGCGGCGTGCTCACCTGTAGCGCGGCCAGGCCCCAGGTGTGGAACAGCGGCGCGCACAGCAGCATCACTTCGCCGTGCCGCAGCGGCATGCGCGACAACATCGCGGCGATGGCGCCGAATCCGGGCGGGGTGGGCCGTCGGGCGCCTTTGGGGGTGCCGGTGGTGCCCGAGGTGAGGGCCACCAGCTTGCCCGGCTGTTTCGGTGGCGGCACCGGTGTGGCGCCGGTACCGGTGGAAATCAGATCTTCCATCGAACGCCGTTGCGGGGTAGCAGAATTCGGATGGATCGAGATTCTCGGGATGTCCGCTGCGACATAGCGGACCTCGGGTTCGAAGCCGTTGTCGACGAAGATGGCGTCGATGCGATGTCGGTTGACGATCTCTTCGATCGCGCGGGCGGCCAGGCCGGTGTTGAGCAGCACCAAATCGGCGCCCAACTTGCTCGTCGCCACCATGCACTCGACCATTGCGGAATGGTTGCGGGCCAAGACGGCGAACGTGCTGTCGCTGGTGAAACCGATCACCGACAGGCCGGCCGCCAATCGGCTGGTGCGGTCGGCCATGTCCCCGTAGGTGGAGGTGCCGTAGCCGTCGATCGACGCTGTGGTGCCGGGTGATCGCGCGGCGGCGGCGCCGAGTCCGCCGGCGAGGGTGAAGCCCCATTTGGCCAGCGAATTGAGTTGGCGAACACCGCGATCGGGTCGAGATGCTCGCACGACTCCGCTGGTGATCATGGTTTTCAGGACGTTGAGTTGCAACGATCTCCCGTCACCCATGTTGACCAGTTGTGCGGTCGGGTTGCCTTCGAGATGGTCCGAGATGCGTTGGAGCCCTTCGTGAATCCAACTCTCGACGGCGTTGTCGCTGGCTTTCGCGATGTCGGGGTGGAGCGTGCCGATCGCGAAGATACGCAACGCGATGCGGGCGCCCCGCCCTTCGGGGGTCAGGCGAATCGACGCGAAACAGCGGCCCGTCTGGGTGGCGTCGAGACGCAGCTCCATGCCGGAGAGGCGGACCGTGCGGCGCATCTGGTGAACCACCACGGCACCGCGGGCGGTCGAGAGCCGTACCTCGAAGAGTTGGGGGTCACCGGCCACCTGCTCGCAGGACCCGAGCCCGCGAAAGAAGCGCGGGTACAGATGCGGTGCCTCCAGGATGGGCCAGATGTCCGGGCATGGGTGATCGAGCGTCGTGTCGACGGCGATCACGTCTCGTGCCACGGTGGTTTCTGTCAGGGTCGGTAGTTAGCTGTGACTAACCATTGTGGGCCATCTGCCGCCGGTACGTGCCGGTTTTGTCGACGAACCCGGAGGTGGCCGTTTCCCGGTCCCGCCGGATACGCTGCGGATCGTGACGGGATCGGCTTCACGGCGCGACGTCCTCCGTTATGCAGCGGCTTTGGCAGTACCAGGTGTGCTCGCAATGGCAGCCACGGGAACCAGGGCGGCTTCGGCGGAGGGCCTGCAGCTCGTCGATTTCGCCGACCGGCTGGTGCAGCCCGAGCAGATCAAGGCCGCCGGTTTCGGCGGGGCACTGGTCTATGTGTCCGAACTGCGGCCGGGAGCCACGTTCGATTTCAAGCCCGTCACCCGTGATTACGCGGACCAGCTGCGCGCGTCCGGCCTGCAGATCGTCAGCTGTTACCAGTTCGGCAAGCCGGGATGGCCGACGCCGTCGGATTTCACCCGCGGCTATGACGGCGGAGTGGCCGATGCCCGGACGGCGCTGCGTCTGCACGGCGCCGCCGGCGGGCCCGCGTCGGCGCCGATCTTCTTCAGCGTCGATGAGGACATCGATGCATCGGCCTGGAAGAACCTCGGCGTGCAGTGGTTTCGGGGGATCAATTCGGTCCTCGGGGTGGGCCGCACCGGAATCTACGGCGGTAGGCGCCAGTGCGGCTGGGCCATCGCCGACGGTGTCGTCGGCTCCTCGACCAGTCCCGGCCACCGCTGGGCCTGGCAGACCAAGGCCTGGTCCCGGGGTGAGCGGGAGCCGGCTGCCGTGCTGTTTCAGCGCGAAGTGGTCACCGCGTCCGACCCGGGTTTCGTCATCGACGGCATCCATGTCGACGTGAACGATGTTCTCGCACCGGATTTCGGCCAGTGGGATCTGGCGAGGTGATGCGCCCACGGCTGTGACGGCCGGTGGGCTCAGTCCCCGGATTCCCCGGCGTGCTTTTCCACCACGTCAGGAGCGACCTCGCGGGTGGCCATTCCACCGTCGCGATGGTGGTCGGCGGGACCCGGCGGCGGGTCGTTCGCCTTGTTGCCCTTGGCGGGCTGCCGTGAATCGGCGCTGTGGTCAGTCATGGTGAAAGGAATGCCCGCAGGCCGCGGATTTCATTCGCCCGCGCAGGCCAGCCGGTTTTCGGGCGCGGCCACGCGGGGTATGCCGGACGCCATGACGGCGGAGGCCACGGCGGGCGGGCAAAAGGAACAGGAATCCGACGGCAAACTCAAACGCGGGATCACCGGGCCGTTGCTGTTCCTGTTCATCCTCGGCGATGTCCTCGGTGCGGGCATCTACGCGCTCATGGGGGTGCTGGCCGGCAAAGTGGGTGGTGCGCTGTGGGCGCCGCTGCTGGTGGCCCTGCTGCTGGCGCTGTTGACCGCCGGCTCGTATGCCGAGCTGGTCACCAAATATCCCAAGGCCGGTGGCGCGGCGGTATTTGCCGAGCGGGCCTTCGGTGTCCCGCTGGTGTCGTTTCTGGTCGGGTTCGCGATGTTGGCGGCGGGGGTGACCAGTGCGGCCGGGCTGGCGTTGGCCTTCGCCGGTGACTACCTCGCCACGTTCGTCGACGTTCCGATGGTGCCTGCGGCCATCGGGTTCCTCGGGTTGGTCGCCGCCCTCAATGCCCGCGGGATCAGCGAGTCGGTCAAGAGCAACGTGGTCATGACCGTGATCGAGTTGACCGGTCTGCTCATCGTCATCGTCGCGGGCGCGGTCCTGGTCGCCGGGGGCCGTGCCGATGTCAGCCGGCTGGGGGAGTTTCCCCAGGGTTCCGTTCCGGCGGTGGCGATCCTGTCCGGCGCCATCATCGCCTACTACTCCTTCGTGGGATTCGAGACCTCGGCCAATGTCGCCGAGGAGATCCGTAGGCCGAGCAAGATCTATCCCGCGGCGCTGTTCGGCGCACTCGTCACCGCCGGCATCGTCTACGTGTTGGTCGGTGTTGCCAGCTCGGTCGCCTTGCCACCCGGGGAACTGAGCCGGTCCTCGGGCCCGCTGCTCGAGGTGGTGTCGGTGTCCGGACTGGCGGTGCCCGATCGGGTCTTCAGTGCGATCGCTCTGGTCGCGGTCGCCAACGGGGCGCTGTTGACCATGATCATGTCGAGCCGGCTTGCCTTCGGGATGGCCGAACACGGTCTGCTGCCACAGCCGCTCACCCGGGTGCTGCCCCGGCGCCGCACCCCGTGGGTGGCCATCGTCGCGACGACGGCGGTTGCGATGCTGCTCACGCTGGTGGGCGACCTGTCGACCCTGGCCGAGACCGTGGTGCTGCTGTTGTTGTTGGTGTTCATATCGGCCAATGTCGCGGTATTGACGTTGCGCCGAGACACGGTGGAGCACAGCCATTTCCGAGTGTGGACACCAGTCCCGCTGCTCGGGGTGGCATCGTGCGTGATGTTGCTGACCCAGCAGAGCGCCACGGTGTGGCTCTTCGGGGCGATCCTGCTGGCCGTCGGTGTGGTGTTGTACTTCCTGGCGCGGGCGGCCACCCCCCGACAGGACCGCCGGAACGGGTGAGCGTCCGCTGGATACCCTGGGCGGTGACATGCCACCGGCCAGGAGGAACCATGACCGACTCCGAACCTCCCCAGCTGGGCGGCTGATCGTGCGGTTGAGCCCGGAGGAACGCGAGCAGGTGTTCGCGGCGGTGGCCGACGAGCGGAGGTCGATCGCGGATCTGATCGACGGGCTGGACGCCGGCCAGCTGGCCACGCCGAGCCTGTGCGCCGGGTGGGATGTCAAAACCGTTGCGGCACATCTGGTCAGCGATTTCGTCGACGGCTTCTGGGGCTTTCTGGCCAGCGGTGTTCGCCACGGTAGCGTGAACCGCGGCATCGATGCCCTGGCCCGCCGCCGGGCACAGGCCGCTGCGTCCGAGATCGCCCGGACGCTGCGTGAACAGGCTGACCATCGACTCAGTCCGCCCGTCACCGGACCGCTGTCGGGCCTCACCGATGTCTTGGTGCACGGTGCCGACATACGGCTACCCCTCGGGCTACCGCATCACCCGGACCCTCGGCACGTCGCGCGGGCGCTCGACTTCCTCACCAGCCGAACACAATTCGGGTTTTTTCCGCACCGGCGTCTGCGTGGCATCCAGTTGCACGACGAGGACACCGGGCGAACCTGGGGTGAGGGCGAGGTCGTCGCCGGGCCCGGCAGCGCCGTGCTGTTGGCGGTGTGCGGGCGGACCGTCGCGCTGGAGCGCCTGGTGGGCGCGGGTGTGCCCGTTCTGCGGTCGCGGCTGCTCAGCTGAAGCGGACGTTCATGGTGGCCAGCCCGAAGATCTTCTTGCCGTCGGCCTTCGCGGCGACGATGACGACACCGGTACGGGTCTCGGAGTCCAACGACTTGATCTTGCCGCTGAACTCGATGTCGGCACCCTCCTTGGCCGACACGATGGCCGGCTGGGACAGCCGCACCGCGTAGCGGGTGACCGCACCGGGATCGCCCGTCCAGGTGGAGACGAATCCGGCACCCAGGCCCATGGTCAGCATGCCGTGGGCGATCACGTCGGGTAGGCCGGCCAGCTTGGCGATGTCCTCGTCCCAGTGGATCGGGTTGGCATCGCCGGCTACGCCGGCGTAGTTCACCAGGTCGCCGCGGGACAACCGGGTGTGGTGCACTCCGAGTTCGTCGCCGACCTTCACGTCGTCGAAGGACGGCGTCCCCGGGGTGCGGGTCGTGCCGCCCTCGGCGATCCGGATCTCACCTTCGGGACGCACGGTCTTCTGGTACTCGTCGTCGCCGATGCCGAAGATGTCGACGTCGTGCATCATCGCGCGCTGAACGGCGGTCTTGATCTCCGGATTGAGGTCCTCGGCCGTCACTCCGACGACGGTGGTGTGCAGGGTGTGCACCCGCTCGCCGGCGGTGTCGGTGAAGGTGTTGGTGACGGTGATCATGTCGCGCCCGGCGATCCGGCGCACCGATGTCAGTTCGACGTCGACGTGCAGCTCGTCGCCGGCCACGATGGGGCGGTGCTGCTCGAAGACCTCTTCGGTCTGCAGGTAGGTGTCATAGCCGACGACGATCGACTCGAACATGCGTCGATTGCAGGCCATGGCCGGGGTGGAGGTGAAGGTCAGCGGTGCGACCAGGCCCGAATAGCCCAGCTTCGCGGCGGCGTCGACATCCCAGTGTGCGGGGTGGTAGTCCTGCACGGCACGGGCGTACTCGCGTACCTTCTCGCGGCCGACCAGGTAGAGGCTGTCTGCCTCGTAGTAGTGGCCGACGCGGGCTTCGAGCGCCGATGCTTCTGGTGCTGCGGTCATGAATTTGCTCATCTTTTCTATCGGCGTGTTCGCTGAAGCCGACGCAAGCACACTAACGTCTGGCCGGCGCGTCGAGCCACACGGTGCTTGTCCAGGGCTCTTCGCGGATAAGGTTCGGCCATGCCCGGCCTCACTACGCCCGAGCTGGTATCCGCCTATGCGGCCGGCTTCAACCGGAGCGTGCTCGGTGGACACGCGGTGGCCTCGCCGCTGGGGCTGTGGCTGTTGCTGGCATTGGTCGGGCCGGCCACCGCAGGAGCGTCTCGGGGCGACCTCGAGGCGGTGCTCGGTACCACGGTCGACGACGCTGCCGTGCGGGCCGGCGCCCTACTGCGTGATCCGCACCCGGCGGTGTCCGCCCTCGCGGCGGTGTGGGATCGCAAGTTGGGGCCCACTTTTGACGATTGGGTGCGGACGCTACCTGACGTCGTGGAGCGGGGCCCGGTCCCGGATCAGGCGCACGCCGATGCCTGGGCCCGGGCTCGCACCAACGGGCTGATCGACAGGTTCCCGCTGCAGCTGCACGATTTGACCAGGCTGGTCCTGGCTTCGGCGCTGGCCACCGACATCAGCTGGGCGCAACCGCTGGACACCAGGGATGATTTGGGTGGCCCGTTCGGTGAACAGATCCGCACAGCGTTGACGCTCCGGGACGGCGTCCAGCTGGTGGTCGACACCGACGCCGCCGGCCCGGTCGCGGTGGCCGCGCCGCCCTCGTCCTCGGCGCTCGAGGTGTTGAGCGTGATCGGCGCGCCCGACGTGGCTGCCCACGACATGGACACCGCCGCGCATCAGGTGGCGGCGATGTTGCGGGGCGATGGCCGGGCTGCGCGCCGGGTTCCGATCGCGGACCTGGTCGACGGGCACGCGTGGACGGTGACCGAACGGCGTGAACGCCGGGTCGGCGGTCCGGGCGTTCATGCCGAGTGGTGCAGTGTCCTGCCGGCCTGGTCGGCGATCAGCGACCACGACCTCGCCGACGCACCCGGGGTGGCGCCGGTGTTCGCGACGATCAGCGGATTCGCGCGGCCGGAGGATCTGCCGGTGGAGCTGGACGCCAAGCAGTCGGCCGTGGCGTCCTATACCCGCGAAGGATTCAAGGCGGCGGCGGTCACGGCGATCGGCATGGTCGCGGGATCCGTGCCGCAGTTCCACGACGTGCTGGTGAAGCGGATCGAGATCCGCTTCAACCGCCCGTTCGCGGTCCTGGCATGCGCGGACCGATATGACGGCCCGGCGGCCTGGCGCGGGGTGCCGGTGTTCAGTGCCTGGGTCAACGAGCCGCAGGAGACCGTCGTCAACGAGGCCGGACCGCCGCGGCCAGTCGCTGTTCGATGACCGCCAGCGCCCGGCGCGCCCAGTCGGCGTTTTCTTCCTCGAACCGGATTCCGCGCAGCAAGGTCAGGTAGGGCCCGATGCGCTCGGCCTCGGCCAGGTAGGCATCTTCGGTACGCCCGGCCAGCAGGTGGTCCTGCGTGCGCCGGTAGCGCGCGAGTTTGGCAGTCGCCCACTGCAGACGCTCGGCCAGCGCGTCGCGGACCGCCTCGATGTTGCCGGAATCCACCGCCTGGATCTGGACCAGCAGGTCTTCCCGGATCGCCCCGGGTTTCGGTGGGCTCTCGGTGAATTCGAGCAGCGCCTGCCGTCCCTGCTCGGTCAGTGAGTAGAGGCGCTTGTTCGGCCGCCGGTCCTGTTCGACGAGCCGAGCCTCGATCAGTCCGTCGGCGGCCATGCGGTCGAGCTCGCGGTACAGCTGCTGGGGCGTGGCCATCCAGAAGTTGGCGACCGACGCGTCGAAACCTTTGGCCAGGTCATACCCCGATGCTTCTCCGTCGAGGAGCGCGGCCAGCACTGCGTCGCGTAACGCCATGGGGCAGATGCTATCAGCGAAGTGATTAATCAAAATGTTGACTATGCAATCCGGTCGTGCATAGCATCGCCACCAGCCGATGAACCAAGTGAGGGAGGTGTCGTATGCACCCGTTCCGGGAGGCAGTGGAGGCCCGTGACGAGGCCGCGATCGAAGCACTGCTGGCCGACGATGTCGTGTTCACCAGCCCGGTCGCCTTCAAGCCGTATCCGGGCAAGCCGATCACCGCGGCGATCCTGCGCGGGGTCATGCGGGTGTTCGAGGACTTCCGCTACATCCGCGAGATCGCCGATGCCGAAGGCCGCGACCACGCGCTGGTCTTCGAGGCCACGGTGGACGGCAAGAAGATCACCGGATGCGACTTCCTGCACCACGACGACGACGGCAAGATCGACGACTTCATGGTGATGGTCCGGCCGCTGTCGGGTGCGACGGCGCTGGCCGAGGCCATGGCCGCACAGTTTGAGCAGATCAAAACCGAAGCGGCAGAACAGATTCAGCGAGGGTCCGCTACTGCTTGATGAGCGGCTCGCCGCTTCGCTTGATCGCTGCTCAGGGCCTGATCAGGGTCCCGGCGTCCGAGGCCGCCTTCTGCAGTTCGTAAATGGTCATGTCGGCATAGTCGGCGTTGACCGGTCCCGACGGGTTGCCCAGCCACGGCACCACGCCGGGGTCCGGGGCGACGCCCAGGTGGTAGGCCTGGATGCCGGGCAGGTGGTACTGCAGGAAGTTGACCGCGATGTCCACGACGAAGATGGCGGCGCCGATCGGTCCGGTGCTCAGCAACGCCGCCGAGTTGATCAGCGGGTTGGCGGCCTCCGGGTTGCCGATCATCACGATCGACCCGTAGTGCGGCTTGCTTCCTCCGCCCGGCACGTACTCCGGCACGAACGGCTGCAGGCCGGGCAGGTCGGTGGAGAAGTAGGCCGCGGTATCGCCATAGGTCAGGACGTTGACGAAGCCGGAATCCGCGCCGTTGCCCGGCACCGTGGTGTTGAGGCCCGGGCTCTCGAATCCGATGCCGCCCACGCCCGTTTGTTGGGCGACGTAGGCCGCCTCCCAGCCACCGAGTGAGTGCCCGGTGACGAAGATGTCCTCCTGGCGGTAGCCCTGTTCGACGGCAGCGGCCTCGACCTCTTGCTCGAAGGCCAGCGCATCGATGAAGGCCTGCGGGGTGGTGTCGGTGAAGATCACCTGCGCATCGGCGAGCACCTGGGAAACCACGATCAGCGGATTGTGGAGCAGGTTGGTTCCGCCGGTCGTGCCTTGGTAGGCGACGATGATCTGCCCATCGGGCGTCACCCAGGCCTTGCCGGACATGCCGGTCAGCACATTGGTGGATTCCATCTGCCTGCCGTCGACCACGAACGGTTTGAGGTCGCCGGGGATGCTGCCCCAGGTATACGCGGCGGTCGCGGCGTTGAGGAACTGGGACACCGTCGGGGTCTTGCCGGTGGTGGGCCCGTTGTAGGTCATGGTCGGCGGTACCGGTTGCGCGACAGGAGTTTTGGTCAGCCCCAGCTGCCCTTCGATCTCCCGGAACGCCGCGAAGAGGGCATTGTTGATCGGGGCCAGGTCGATCGGGCTCGTCGGTCCGTTGGCCGAGACGGTGATGTCGAGGACCTGCAGCACGGTGTTGACGATGCGGCCGGGCAGCTCGGCGATCTTGGCGATCGGGGACAACGGCTCCGGGGGATTCGGAGTCGTCTTGGTGGTGGTGACCGCGGCGACCTTGGTGGTGAGCGGCACGGCGTTCACGGCGGTCTTCGGGGCGGCCCGGAGGACCGCGGTGATCTGGGGCAGCGCGGGTGTGCGCGCCGGCGGCTCGATCTCGTGTGCCGGCGCCGTGATCGTGGAACCGATCTCTGCGGGCCCGGCCGACGGCGCGGCCGCTACCAGAGGCTTTGCCGTGCTCCGGGGCGAGAAGTCGGACTTGGCCGGGCGCGGGCCGTCGGCCCGCAACGGCGCGGACGGCTCGATGTCGCGGAGTTTGCCGCGCACCACGTCGGCAATCGAAACCCGCTGAGGCGCTTGCGAAGTCGTGTCATCAGCCGGCTGCCCGGCTTTGTCGTCGGTGTCGGGCGCCTTGGTGTTCGCGGGCGGCGAGGGCCGGTTCGGCCGGGTGCCACGTCGGTCGACGGGCTTTTTCGGTCCGCGGTTGGCTCCGGCACCCGAGTGTTTCGATGCCTGGCCCGATGAGCTCGATGAGGTTGACGATGTGGAGGAACCGGCGGAGCCGGGATCCGCCCATGCCACGGGGTGTGCGCTGGCGCTTGCGATTCCGAGGCCGATGGCCACGACCGAAAGGCCGTACCGCAGCGGTATCCGCCCGGCGTTCCGCGGGCAGCGCGAACTGTTCACCATTACCGATGTCCCCCTTGACATTCCGCATGGTGTCCGGGTCTATCGCTGACGGGAATGCCGGCTGCTGCGGACACACGCCGCGTCAATATATGACATCGGCTGATGTCACGATGGCGTTTTGGTTCAGTGAGACCCTTGACAACATACAACCGATTGGTTGTATATTTGGGCTGTGACCGAGAGTGACGAGGACCGGGCGGACGCCCTGTTCCACGCGCTCGCCGACCGCACCAGGCGGGACATCATGCGCCGGGTGTTGGCAGGCGAGCACTCGGTTTCGGTGCTCGCCGCGAAGTACGACATGAGCTTCGCGGCAGTGCAGAAGCACGTCGCCGTGCTGGAGAAGGCCGGGCTGATCACCAAGCGACGCAACGGTCGTGAGCAGCTGGCCAGCGGTGATGTGCAGGCAGTGCGGTCGGTGGCGTCCATGTTGACTGAGCTGGAACAGGTTTGGCGTGGCCGCATCGCACGCATCGATGAATTGATCGCAACCGATATCAAGAAGGACTGAACCATGCCCGTGACCGACGTCCAACACGATCTCGACAATCTGACGCTGACCATCACCGCGGACTTCGCCGCGCCGGTGCAGCGCATTTGGCAGGTATACGCCGACCCGCGCCAGCTGGAGAAGGTGTGGGGGCCGCCGACCTACCCGGCGACGGTCGTCGACCACAGCCTCACCCCCGGTGGCCGCGTCACCTACTTCATGATCGGCCCGGAAGGCGACAAGCACGCCGGATACTGGGATGTCACGGCGGTGGACGAGCCGTCGAGCTTCTCGTTCGACGACGGTTTCGCCGACGCGGACTTCAACCCGAACCCGGACATGCCGGTGTCCAAGAACGTCTACACCTTCACCGACCACAACGGTGGCACCCGTGCGGTCTACGTGAGCACCTACGAGTCAGCCGAGGCGCTGGCACAGGTGCTGGACATGGGTGTGGTCGAGGGTGCCTCGTCGGCGATCAACCAGATCGATGACCTGATCGCGTCCTGACCGGCCGGCAATCACTTGTCGCGATAAGGGATCCGGGCGCGCTCCGGCGTCGTAATCTCAGGTATGCGTTTGCTCAGGGGTCTGGCCGGGATCACCGTCGGTGTTGTGTCGGCCGCCGCGGTGGTCGCGGGATGTACGACGACCACGGGAACCCCGGTGGCGGAGACCGCCGATGGCGTGGCTTTTGGCAACGACTCGACCGACACTACGACAGAGTCGCCCAGCGCGGCGGAGCCGACCGGTGCACCCGTCGGCACGGCGGTCATGAAGGTTCTCGGCGGGTCTGCCCCGGTGACGATCCGTTACCGGATCAACGGCGGGGCAGAGCAAACCGAATCGAATGTGACGCTGCCGTGGGAAAAGCAGTACTCCGTATATGAAGAAGTCGAGTCAGAGGTGGCCGCCGATGGTGGCAACACCGAACTCACCTGCACGATCACGCTGGACGGCGACAAGCTGGTGTCGTTCAAGACCGAGGTGAAGCCGGTCTGCAACTTCTCCTACTGGGGTTAGCCCCTACCGGTGCCGGCCGGCCGGCGCTGCCACGGGGCGAGATTCGGCGTTGCTCTGCTCGGAGCTGCGATCAGGAGCCAGCATCACGGCGGTGATCGGGACGCCGAGTGCGAGCAGGCCGATCACGAACACCGGGAACAGGAACGAGAAGACCTCGGGCCCACCGGGAACCGGCATCGTGTGATCGACACTGACCCGCACCGCCGCCATTCCGGTGTAGTGCATGCCGACAACGGCGACGCCCATCACCAGGCCGGCCACGAATCGCAGACCGCGTGATTCGAGGACCAGGGTGAACCACAACGCAGCGGTGGCCGCGACCACGGCGATCACGAACGAGAGGACGACGAGGGTGGTGTCATAGGTCATCGTGCCCTGCATCTGAACCGCCCACATGCCGGTGTAGTGCATGACCGCGACCGCCAGCCCGGTGATGACGCCACCGGCCAACAGCCGACGCAGTTCGAATTCGCGGCCGATGGTGATGAGCCCGACGAAGACCGCGGCGATCGCGATCACGGCCGAGGCGATTGTCCAGCCGAGGTGATAGCGCACTGTGCTGCTGGGGATCGCGAAGCCGAGCATCGCGATGAAGTGCATGAGCCAGATACCGACCCCGCCAATGGCGATCGAGGCCATCAGCAGCCAGCGGAGCCGGTCGCGTCCGTTGGTTGCCCTGGCACCGCACCGGGTGCACGCCAGGCCGACGACGGAGCCGGTGACCGAGACGATGTACGCCAGGAACAGCAGCCACAGGCCCATGTCGAAGTGATGTACTTGGTGGTTCATGACAGGTTTCCTCGTGACTGTGTGACTGTGACTGCGGGCGGTTGAGTTAGAACGCTGACGACGGGAGTCGTTCCAGCGCGAACGACGTAATCGCGATCAACGCGTTCTTGGCCGAATCGCGTTGCCGTGCATCGACATTGATGATGGGCACGTTGGGGGACACCGAGAGCGCCTCACGCAGCTCCTCGATGCTGTAGGTCGGGGAGTCGTCGAACTCGTTGACCGCGATCAGGAACGGCAGGTTGCGGGCCTCGAAGAAGTCGACAGCCGCGAAGCTGTCGTCGAGCCTGCGGGTGTCGACCAGCACCACAGCGCCGATCGCGCCGTGCACCAGGTCGTCCCACATGAACCAGAACCGCCGTTGCCCGGGCGTCCCGAACAGGTACAGCACCAGGTCGTCGGCGATCGTGATGCGGCCGAAATCCATGGCGACCGTGGTGGTCTCCTTGCCGGGAATCGCCTCGAGGTCGTCGTGGCCCTGGGATGCGTTCGTGACGAGGGCCTCCGTGCGCAGCGGCACGATCTCCGACACGGCGCCGACGAACGTGGTCTTGCCGACACCGAAGCCGCCGGCAATCACGATCTTCGTCGAAGACACCGTGGGGCCGGAGTCAGAGTGCGCGTAAGCCACTGAGGGTCCTTTCGATCAGTAGGCGCCGTTCTGCGACGGTCGAGCGGTCGGTCAGGGTGGCGTGAACGCGAAGGTGGCCGCTGTCCACCAGATCGCTGACCAGCACGCGGGTCACGCCGATGGGGAGCCCGGCATACGCCGAGAGCTCAGCGATCGACGGTCGGCGCTCGCACAACCGGACGATGACGGCCGGGATGTCGCCCGGTGCGCAGTCGAGCTCGCCGGCCGGCAGCAAGGCCTCCACCGGAGCCTCGATCGGCACCTCGACCCGTGCGCGGGTGCGTCCGCCGGTCAGGGTGTACGGGCGCGCGCGACTGGCGGCCCGCTTCTGCTCGGGTCTGTCCATGCTCAGGGTCATCGAGCCCCATGCGAGGTGCGCGGCGTCGCCTCGACGGTCTTGCCGACCCGGTCGACCAGCAACGCCATCTCGTAGCCGACCTGCCCGATATCGCACGAGATCGAGGCCAGGGTGGCCAGATACGAGCCGTTGCCCACGCCCATCAACAGCAGGAACCCGTCGTCCATCTCGACGATCGACTGACGGACGTTGCCGGCCTCGAACAACCGGGCGGCGCCCGTCGACAAGCTCGCCAAACCTGAGGTGACGGCGGCCAGTTGCTCCGCGCGGTCGGACGGCAGGTGGGAGTTCGAGGCCATCAGCAGACCGTCTGCCGACACCAGGATCGCGTGGGACACACCCGGTACGTCACGGACGAAGTTGGACACGAACCAGTCGAGGGTGCCGGAGGTCCCGGACGGTGTTGCAGCAGACCCCGCGGACCGTTCATGTGGTTGCGTGCCGGTGTTCATCGATCTCCTTCGATTCGGCTGTGTGCTGCATCGGTTTCGGCTCGGCCCCTACGGACACCGGCCAGCTGTCGGCTCAGGATGTCTCGGATGGCCGCGGGATCGTTTGACCCGTCGGCCCTGGCGTGCGATCCCGATCTTGCCTCATCCGGCACCAGTCGCGCTCCGCGTTCGCGAATCGGCAGCCCGGATGCGGTGTGGCGCTTGGGTTCCTGCTCGACCGCCTTGGCCGCGGCCTCCCAGCCGGCATCGGCGGCGCTGGCCCACACCCGGTTTCGGTATTCCGGCGTGGTCGGGTCCATCAGCCACTCCGAGGTCATCCGCTCGAAGATCGGCGCACTCTCCAAGCTCTCCGCCGCGATGCGCCGTGGCTCCGATTCGGTGGATGGAGTGGGTTCGGGGGCAGGCGGATTGGAGTTGCCCGAGTTGGAGTTGCCCGAGGTGAAGTAGGACAGCGGGTTTCCCCGCTGTTGCCGCTCGGGTTCTTCTGCGGCCGGGGCGCTCAGTCCGTTCACGGGTGCCGGGATGCCGTTCACACCGCTGGCGCCCGGTGAGCGCTTCGGCAGCCCGCTGGCAGTCGACTGGGCCGGCGCGTCCGGTCCACGTTCGGGCTGCGGCGTCGCGGCCCGCGAGCTGTTCGTGGCGGCGGGTGCCGCGGTGCCGGCGCTGTGTGCGCTGCGCCCGTTCGGCGCGGTACGCGACCGGGATTCGGTGAACGAGCCGCTGCGCAGGTCGTCGAGGGTGTCGGTCATGCCGATGGGTGAGACCAGGGTGCCGGGCAGGTGCACGCTCGCGGTGACGCCGGGGCGGTCGGTCAACGCCGAGGTGGTCCGCAGCCGCACGGTGGCGTCGTGGCGGCGGGCCAATCGGCCGACCACGAAAAGGCCCATGCGTTTGGCGGTCTCGGAAGTCACTTCGCCACCGAGCGCCAAACGCTCGTTCGCCGCGGTCAGGTCTTCCTTGGACATGCCCAGGCCCCGGTCGGCGACTTCGACCAGCAGGCCGGCGTCGACCGCGCGCCCCACCGTCACCATGACCGGTGAGTCCGGCGGTGAGTAACGCAGGGCATTGTCGAGCAGCTCGGCGATCAGGTGGCCGATGTCGGCCGCGGCCGAGCCGGCGATCGAGACGTCGGCCATGTGCCCGACCTGCACCCGGCGATACTCCTCGACCTCGGACATCGCGGCGCGCAGCATGTCGGGCAGGGCGACGGGAGCTGACGCGCGGTGGCGTTCCACGGTGTCGGCGAGGACCAGCAGGTTGTCGCCGTTGCGGCGCATCCGCGTCGCAAGGTGGTCGAGACGGAAGAGGTGGTCGAGGCGGGCCGGATCTTCCTCGTCGAGCTCGAGGGTCTCGATGAGCGCCAGCTGTTCCTCGACCAGCGAGCGGCTTCGGCGGGACAGGGTTTCGAACATGTCGCCGATCTGCAGGCGCACACCGTGCTCGCTGGCGAGGCGGACGGCCTGGGAGTGGATGTCGTCGATGGCGCGCGCGAGCTGGCCGACCTCTTCGTTGGTCCGGAAGGGTAGCGCCTGGATCTCGGGCATGCCGCCGCCCTTGCTGAGACGTTCGATCTCCTCGGGCAGCTCGACCTGCGCGACCTGCAGCGCTCCCTGCCGCAGCCGGCCGATCGACCGGATCAGCGAACGGCCGACCGCCAGGGCGAAGACGAGGGCGGCCAGAACGGCGCCGAGGATGATCGCGGTGTCACGCAGCGCGTCCGACCGCAGCACGTTGGCCCGGTGATGCAGCGTGCCGTCGAGGTCGGCGGACAGGCGCTGGGTCATCGCGCGGTATTGGTCCACGCTGGCCCGCATCGCCTCGGCGAAGGCGGGTCCGTGCACGCCGTCGCCGGCGGGTTGCGTGTAGGTGCCGCGACGGACATCGGAATCCTTGGCCAACGCCGTGGCTTCGTCCGCGGGCGTCAGTGTGCTGAGTCGATCGATGGCGGCCGCTTCTGCGCCCGCCGCGTCGGCCACCTCGGTACGTAGCTCGTCGGAATCGGCGAAATCGGGGGCCGCGATCAATACCCGCTGCGTGGTCAGCGCGCGTTGCGCTGCCAGGGTGTCGACGAGTTGGTCGGCAATCGGCCGCACCACGCGGTCGTCGACGGTTGCGGTGGTGGTCGCGATCGCGGAGACCACGCCCGAGGCCGCCTCGGACGCGCGATCGGCGATCACCTGCTGGGGTAGTGGTCCGGCTTTGATGTCGTCACGCAGCGTCTTGGCGGTCGAGGACGCCGTGGTCAGTTGCGCCGCGGCGGTCGGATCGAACTCCGTGGAGGTGATCAGGGTGTCCAGGGCCTTCGAGGCTTCGTCGAACTGTGCGAGCGGCTCCGCGAGGGGCGCACCGGTCGCGGCGGCATAGGCCAGTCCGTCGAGCCGGTCGACCAACTCCACGGCGGGCACGACGATCGCCGCGTTGTCGGAGGCGAGGTTCAATCGCGATGCCGCCGACAACTCGCTGTAGATACGGACCGCGCCGAAGGTGGCCGCGAGCAGGATCGGCAACACCAGGGTCGCCGCGACTTTCCACCGCAGTGGCCAGCTCTCGATCGATGCGCGGGACGCCCGCGTCACGGTCGGACGCGCATGTTCTCCGACGCTCGGATCATGTGCATCCACAGCCGTACCACCCTTCACCGAGCTAATTGACGTTGAAGCAGGGGAGCTCGGCCACGGGACAGGTTAAATGATAGGTAACGATTCCGCATCGACGGGGCTAACGGCGGCGCGTTCGCTGGCGTGCGCTCTTAATTTGTGCGCGCTTCTTACGTGCGGGTTTCTTGCGAATGTAAGAAGATGCTGCGATTGTGGCTGGGCTGCCGGACGGGGTTTCTGCCCGGTTTCGGGCGCGCGGCCACAACTTCGGTAGCTGGCAGCGACGGCGGCGATGATCTTGATCGTTCGATCAGTCCGAGGGTGCAACGCCGAGCAGCAAACATCGCGGCGGAGAATGTCAAATCGGTAAGTGTGAAATGCGTCTCTGTCGCGATTCTTTCAGTGTGTAAAAGCTCATTAAGAGGGATCCTTAATGTGTCCACGGCCAACTCGATGCATCGCCTCAGCTTGGCCGAGCACGCTTGGCACTGAATAGAAGTGTCGTGAAGCTCCTCCGGAGGTCAGTGAAAATGGCGACAAAAGCTGCCGGTTCGACGGTCATCGAGTTGGCCACGCATCCGCTCTGGTGTTCGTCGCAGCGCTACTCCCGTGAGCTGGCGGCGGCCAAGCGCCGGCATCCCTCGTCCTACCGGGCCGAGGCTGACGACGACGCGCTCGACCTCGAATCCCAGCGCGCTCCGCAGTCCGGCCTGCGCACCAACGCTCTGGTGACCCCCCTGTCCTGCGCCCGGGTCCTCAAATTGCTTGACGCCGTGGCCGAACCGTGACGAACGCTTGACCGAATTGTCTACGTGTGACTACACATTCGAGCCGCTGCGAGCCAATACCATGACAACGTTCAAGATCATGGGGGCATCGCAGAGGGATCGAATTGATGCGCGCGGTTTTTCAGGGTGTTCTCGTATTGGTCGTGCTCGTCACGGCCTTCTTCTCCGGTGGTACCGATAGCGTCGACACGGCGGCGGTGAGCCTTCCGTTGACCTCGACCATCGAATCGATCGCTCCGGCCCAGGGCGCCGTGGTCGGCGTGGGCCATCCCGTGGTGGTGACGTTCAAGAAGCCGATCGCCAATCGGGCCTCCGTCGAACGTGCCCTCGGGCTCAAGTCGACGCCCGCGCGCACGGGCACCTACGAATGGCTCGACGCCAACGTCGTGTCGTGGACGCCGGCGCAATTCTGGCCCGCGCACAGCACGGTGATGCTGTCGGTCAGCGGGATGCGAACCGAATTCCAAACCGGCCCAGCCGTTATCGGCGTCGCCGACATCTCCGACCACACCTTCACCGTGACCATCGACGGACTAGGGGAAGACCCGCCGATCGCCCTTCCGGCACCGCACCACCTGCCGCACGCCGGCGAACCGGGGGTATTGCTCGCCTCCCTGGGGCGGCCGGAATATCCGACCCCGGTCGGCACCTACACGGTTCTCGGGAAAGACCGGACGGTACGGATGGATTCGAGCAGCGTCGGCATTCCCGTCGATGCCCCGGACGGCTATCTCCTCGACGTGGACTACGCGGTCCGCTTCACCCACCGCGGCCTGTTCGTGCATTCGGCACCGTGGGCAGTCCCGTCGATGGGGCTCGACAACACCAGCCACGGTTGCATCAGCCTTGTCCCGGCGGCCGCCGAGTGGTACTTCAACACGGTCAACATCGGCGATCCGGTCATCGTTCAGGAGTGATCAACCTCGTTGTGATCCAGGCAAATAACGATCCAGGCAAACAGCACGAAAAAGGCGCCTGGCCCGTGGGCCAGGCGCCTTTGCGGCGCTGGGGTGGCGACTAGCTGTACTGACCACGGACGTTAGGTACGGCGTGGCGTGGTGACATGAAGAAGACCTCCGAGTGAAGTGCGAGCTGTCTAGGAACACACGCTCACCTCGGAGGTCTTCATGTCCCACCGTAATGCCCCGTTGTCAGAAACCGGCCGTCTGCGCCTGGCTCGTTGCATCGTCGAGGACGGCTGGTCCCTACGGCGAGCCGCTGAACGGTTCCAGGTGGCCGTCACCACCGCTCAGCGGTGGGCGCGGCGCTACCGCGAAGAAGGTCCGGCAGGGATGGCCGATCGCAGCTCACGACCCCACCGCTGTCCCAACCGGACCCCGGTACGGACCGAACGTCGCATCGTCAAAGTCCGTGTTCTGCGCCGCTGGGGCCCCGCACGCATTGCCTACCTGCTGGGTTTGAATGTGTCTACGGTGCACCGCGTCCTGCGCCGGTACCGACTGGCCAGGCTGCGCTGGCTGGACCGTCCCACGGGACGCGTTATTCGTCGAATGAACTCCGACGCTCCCGGCGATCTGGTGCACGTCGATGTCAAGAAACTCGGCAAGATCCCGGCCGGCGGCGGCTGGCGCAAACTGGGGCGCACCGCCGGCAAACACAACTCGGTAGCCGACAAAAGCACCGGACTGCGCAGCCGCAACGGGGATCCAGCTCGCGGCTACCACTTCCTGCACACCGCGATCGATGCGCACTCGAGGCTGGTCTACTCCGAATTGTTGACCGATGAACGCAAAGAAACCGCCGCAGCGTTCTGGCAGCGCGCCAACGCCTGGTTCAACGAGTGTGGTTTCACGGTACGAAATGTGTTGACCGACAACGGATCCTGCTACCGGTCACACAAATTTCGTGATGCCCTGGGTGACATCAAGCACCGACGAACCCGCCCCTACCGTCCACAGACAAACGGCAAGGTCGAGCGTTTCCACCGCACCCTTGCCGACGAATGGGCCTACGCCCGGCTCTACCGCAGCGACGCCGAACGCTGCGCCGAGTTCCCGCGGTGGCTACACACCTACAATCACCATCGCGGCCACACAGCACTCAAAGGTCAACCACCCGCCAGCCGCGTACCTAACCTCTCAGGTCAGTACAACTAGCCGGCGGCTCCGTCCACCGGGCCGGGCAGCGTCGGCGTGCCGGCGACCGGCCCGCCCCCGGGTGAGACCGTCGGTACGCCCTTGCCGGACGGAGCGCCGGCCGCCACCGCCACCGGAGCGGCGACAGGAGCCGGTGCCGCGGCGACGGGAGCGCCCGCCGGGACCACCGGAACTACCGGCACCGGCGGTGCCAGGGGTACGGGTGGAACTCCGATCGGTGGGGGAGCCACCGGTGGTGGTGCGACCGGCACCGGTGGTACGGCTGCGGGTGCCGCCGCGGGAACGACCCCGGCGGCCTCTACCGCGGGAGCCGCACACGGAACGCCGGGCACGCCGGCGGCCGCGTCGACGCACTTGTATCCGCCGGTCTTGAATGGCAGCGCTGCCGCGAGCGGGCTCAGCGCCACCGCGGCGGTCACCGCGGTCGCGCACAAACCCACGCCGACAGCAGCTTTGACCGTGATTCTGGCAAAGGTTGTCATCCCCGACCGACTCCCTTGTTTCGTGCTCGAAATTACATCGGTGACAATTGTGTCGAGCGCAACCGTAGAGCTGCCCGATGCGGGTGTCCACACGAGTTCTCGGATGGATGCGGTGTTGACATGCGAGTGATCCGTACTCGTGACCACATCGTTTCCAACCGGCGGCGCCGGTCGTGATATGGAACGGCCGGTTCTGGCCGAAATTCTGCTTCAGGTAGTGGTTTTCGCAAATATCACTGACCCAGCTGCATCCGGATCCCTTTGGCAACAAGTTGTTCGAAGCTGTAACTGAACTCGCCGCGCCGCCCCACCGACAACACGTAGCGATCCTGGCCCTCGGTCAACGGCACCTGGAAGGTGAAGGTGCAACTGGCCGCGCCGCCCTTTCCGGTCCCGAGGGTGGTGGTGGCCAGCACGTCGCCCCTGCCGTTCTTCACGGTGACGATGGTGCCCGGATTGACGTCGGAGTATCCGTTCGAGCCCTGGCAGGTCGTTCCATCGGAGGCGATGCCGTCGGCTCCGGCGTGGTCTGAAAGCACGAAAGTACCTGTCACCGTCGTCTTCTCAAGCACCCGGAAACCTTCGGCGAAATGGGGGCAAAACGCCTCTACGGCGATCTTGTCGGCGAGCAGCCCCTGCTGGGCGTCACCGTCTTCGAGCTGACGGCACACGTGGCGGCCGTGCGCGATGGCGTTGGCGTCGGAATTGAACTGATCGCGCAGCCCGGCATCCCTCAGTGCGGCAAGGTATCCGGTGTCTGGCGGCGGCGGTGTCCTACGGCCTGCCACCAGCAGCACCCACACCACCGCGGCGGTCATCACGATGATGGCCGCGGCCGCGGTGGTGCCCAACCAGGTCGACCGGATGCCCGAGGTCTTCAACTCGAGGTAGTCGGGCAGCATCCGTGCGCCGGCCGGATCGCTCTGTACCTTCCTGCCGTCGCGGACCCGGTTCGTCGGACGGCCGGTGACGAAGTAGCGGCCCTCATGGCGAGCCGTGGGATCCGGCCGCCACCCGGTCGGTGCGGACGCGTGGATCTGCCCGCAGCGGCTGCAGGTGTCGTTTTCGTCGAGCGGGGATCCGCAATACGGGCAGGCCATCACTACCTGTTATATGCCGGTCGGTCCGTCCGCACAGCGAGCCGTGCAGATTGGCTGCTGAGCAGTCGCACCAACCCCACCGGTGCGGGGCCATGGATCGGGCGTATACCGTGCTGGCCATGACACGGGTGACGGTGATCACAGGCGGCGCAGGTGGCATGGGGCTGGCGACGGCCAAGGTCGTCGGCCGCGACCAGGCGGTGGTGCTGTGCGATGTGCGCCAGGATCGGCTCGACTCCGCGGCGACTGCGCTGGGTGAGCTGGGTATCGCGGCCACGGTCGTCAATGCCGATGTCACCGATCGGGCAGCCGTCGATCGGCTGCTGGAGGCCGCGGCAGAGGTGGGTGATGTCAGCGCAGTCGTGCACGCGGCCGGGGTCAGCCCCAGCATGGGTGACGCCGAGTACGTGATGAGAACCAACGCGCTGGGCACGTTGCACGTCAACGAGTCCTTCTTCGCCTCGGCGCCCCAGGGCGCGGCGATCGTGAACGTGGCGTCGATGGCGGCCCACCTGCTTCCCGAGGAAGTCATTCCCGCACAGCATTTTCCGCTGGCGTTGCAAGATCAGGACCGCTTTCTGACCGAGATGCTGGCAGCGTGCGGCATGGCGCCGGACGACATGAGGTCGGGCTTCTCCTATGCCATCAGCAAGGCGTTCGTGAAGTGGTACAGCTCGGCGCAGGCCGAGCGGTTCAACACCCGGGGCCTTCGGATCGTCTCGGTGTCCCCGGGCTCCATCGACACCGAGATGGGCCGGCTCGAGGAGCAGGCCGGAGCCGGGGCGATGGTGGCCGATGCCGCGGTGCCGCGGTGGGGCAAGCCGGAGGAGATGGCGGATCTGCTGGCCTACTGCGCCAGTGACCGGGCCGGTTATCTCACGGGTACGGACATCCTCAACGACGGCGGCGTCGTCGCCTCGATGCGCGAACGCGCCCGGCTGGCCGCCGCCGGCGGTTAGTCAGCCGAACTCGAGCAGGGTGTAGGCCCCGCGAAACTGCCTGGTGGGCTTGAATTGCCAGAACGCCGGGAACACGGTGCCGAAGAACCATCCGCGGCCGCTGGGCATCGGCAGGTCGTGCACCGCCGTGATACCGGGCACGGTGTCGGCCAGAGTTGCCAGTTGGGCCGGTGAGAGGCTGAACGGCATCGGTGGCACGCGGTAGTGCCGTGAGGACCGCATGCCTTTGGGGGCGAACTTCTTCACCAGCACCGGCGGCAGGTCGAAGATCATCTGGCCACCGGGAAAGCGTTTGGCGCACTCGGCGATCAGATCAAGGGCTTGCGGGGGCTGCAGGTACATCAGCAATCCCTCGGCGGTGATGAAGACTCCGCTGCTTGGGTCCACGGCGTCCATCCAGCTGTAGTCCAGCGCGGACTGTGCTCGGGTGACGATGCGTTCGGATGCGGGCAGGAGCCGCTCGCGCAACGCGATGATCGGCGGAAAATCGACGGTGAGCCAACGGAACCGGGCTTCGGGCAGTGCCGCGTTCAGCCGCCAGAAGCTGGTTTGCAGGCCTTCGGCCAGCGCGACCACCGTGGCCGACGGGTGCTCATCGAGGTAACGCCGGGCCGCCTCGTCGAAGGCCAGTGAGCGCAGGGCCATCTCCTGGCCCTTGCGTCGGCCGAACTTGTCGAAGTCGAAGTCGATCGAGTCGACCAACTCGACAGCCATGGGATCGTCGATGATGGCGTGGGCATGACGCGCCTGATGTGCCCGCCCGTTCAGGGTCAGCAGTGCGGTTTCCGAAACCCCGGTCAAGCTGCCGGCGTCGACTCTGCCGTCCTCTGGGAGATCCACCATCGCAACGCTACCCGGCGCTATCCGGCCAGAGCCTGCGGTGAGAGCTCCTTGAGCATGGCGTTGGCCCACCGCATCTGACGCAGGGTCTGCGGATGGCACTGCTTACTCAGCGCGAGCAGCTCGTCGTCTTTGATCGCCTGTGTGCCCTGCGCCAAAAGTTCCCAGTCCAGCGACACCCCGGCGGCGGCGCGATGGACGCGCCGCAGGTCGGCCAGCAGCACGAGGGCCGGTTCCGGACGTTCGCGCAGGGCCGCACTGAGTCCTCGTTGAATCCGGCGGGTCACCGACACGCGCCGGCAATCGCTCGACAGGTGCAGGCCGTAGTGGCGGCCGTGCTCGGCCAGCGCTTCGACGTGTTCTTCGGACCAGCGGGCGAGGTCATCGGCGAGGTGCGAGATGTCCTGGTCGCTGTGGTGGCGGGCCGCGATGGCGCGCAGGTCGCGGGCCAGGGACTGCTCGCTACGGTGCAGTTCGGCCAGAGCCAGGGCGACCTTGCTCATGATGGACCTTCTGGAACGGGCGAGACCGGCGCCGAGGCCGTGTTCGTCGGCGCCGGAGCGGGTCTGCGGCCGCCGCCGATGCGCCGCAGTGCCGCCGCGGCGGTCTTGAAGATCGGTTGTTTCGATACCGGGTCCCAATCGGTGAGGGTGAGCTCATTGGCGGCCCGGTGATGCGCCCCGCCGGCCGGTTTCGGCGGGGTGTCCCAGTAGCCGTAGTGGAAGGGCAGGAACACCACGCCCGGCCGGATCCCGGTGATTCGCGCGGCCGCGACGACGCAACCTCGTGGGGTGCTCACCTCGACGAAATCGCCTTCCTCGATTCCGGTTCTGCGGGCGTCGGTTTCGGAGATCTCGAGCCAGACCTGGGGCGCTGCGGCGTTGAGTCGGGGCGCTCGTCCGGTTTTGGTGCGGGTGTGGAAGTGGTAGACGGTGCGCCCGGTGATCAGTACGTACGGGTACTCCGGCGACGGCGGTTCGTGGGGCGCAACGTATTCGGCGGCCTTGATGACGGCGCGTCCCTCGGGATTCATCGCGCGGTACTCCGTGGGTTCCAGTGGGGCGCCGGTGATGAGGTCTTTCCCGTAGGCCTCGCAGTAGTCGGGTTGCGCCCAGAAGTTTCCGTCGGCATAGAGGCGCTCGGTGCCGTCGGGATTCTCGGTGTTGCAGGGCCATTGGATGCCGCTGCCACCGCGCAGCTTGTCGTAGCTCAGACCGGTGTAGTCGCACGGGCGTCCGGCACTGCACTGTTTCCACGCTTCGAAGGCGGCTTCGGGCGTGCTCCAGGGCGGTAGTGGTTGCCCGTCGGCGTCCCGAAAGTCCATGCGCCGGGCGAAGTCGAGGAAGATGTCGAGGTCCGGGCGAGCCTGTCCGGGCGGATCGATCGCCTTCTCCGAAAGATGCACGGTGCGATCGGCATTGGTGAAGGTTCCGGTCTTCTCGGCCCAGGCCGCCGCCGGTAACACCACATCGGCCAGAGCGGCGGTCTCGGTCAGGAAGATGTCCTGAACGACGAGAAACAGCCGGTCCTGGGACAGGATGCGCCGGATGCGGGCCAGCTCGGGCAGGGAGACGGCAGGGTTGGTCGCGGTGACCCACAACATGTTCAGGCTGCCCTCCTCGGCGTAACGCAGCATCTGCATGCAGTGGGTGGGAGGTGCGTAGTGCGGAATCTGCATCGGATCGAGGTTCCACAGCCGCGCCAGTTCCTCGATGTGTGAGTCGTTGGCCCAGTTGCGGAATCCGGCCAGGTCCCCATCGGCTCCGCATTCGCGCGTGTTCTCGGCGGTGGGCTGGCCGTTCATCTGCAGGATGCCGCAGCCCGGCTTGCCGAGCAGGCCGCGCACCAGGTGCACGTTGTTGACTTGAACGGCCGCCGCGGTGGCCTGGTGAGATTGGTAGAAGCCCTGTAGCACGGTCGAGAGCAGGCGCTCGGCGGTGCCGAGGATCTCGGCGGCTGCCCGCAACCGGTCGGGGTCGATCCGGCAGATTTCGGCGACGCGTTCCGGAGGGAATTCGACAACCCTCTTGGCCAACTCGTCGAAGCCCACGGTGTGGGTGTCGACATAGGAGTGGTCCACCCAGTCGTGGGCGAGGATCTCGTGTAGTAACCCGTTCATCAGTGCCACATTGGTGCCGGGCAGCGGTGCCAGGTGCACGGTGGCGTGTTGTGCGACGGGCGTCGGCCGGGGGTCCACGCACACGATGGCCGGAGGATCGGGGCCGGCCAGGCGATCGAGCATGCGCATCCACAGCACCGTCTGGGTCTCGGCGACGTTGTGGCCGTAGAGCGCGATGGCGTCGCAGTGGTCGACATCGGTGTAGGAGCCGGGCTGGCCGTCGCAGCCGAAAGATTCCTTGAGCGCCTCGGCGGCGGTCGCGGTGCACAGTCGGGTGTTTCCGTCGACGTGGTTGGTGCCGATCGCCCCGTGCGCGATCACGGCCTGGGTGTAGTACTCCTCGATGAACAGCTGGCCGGACGTGTAGAAGCCGATCGAGCTCGGACCGTGGTCGTTCAGCAGGCTCTTGGTGTGCGCCACGATCCGGTCCATCGCGGTGTCCCAGTCGGCTTCGACCAGCTTGCCGTCGCGACGGATCAGCGGGCTGGTCAACCGGTCGGGTGAGGCGTTGGCCTGCCAGCCGAAAAGGTCTTTGGGATCCACCCGGCCGTGGTTGACGCGATCCACCGGGCGCCCGCGCACGCCCACGATGCGTCCGTCCTTCACGGCGATGTCGATCCCGTCGCCGTTGGAGTGCAGGACCGCGGCGGATTGAACCCACCGGTCCACCTGTTCGGGGGCCAGCCCGCCGTCGAGGTAGCTGTCCTCGCGTTGCGGCCATGCCTGCCCGCACCCGTAGGGTGTCCTCGGGCCCCATGGATCGGCGATGCGGTCGGTCACCGTGAACAGGTACCCGTCGCCGGGTAGCCCAAACCACAGCGCCGTGCCGTGCAGCCGGCGGCACTGTCGGGTACACCTCGAGTGGTAGGCGCGTTGATGAGCCGCAGACCCGAGAGTGCCGATGTTGGATACGAAATCTTAAGGAAGCCAGGTTGTTTGGTAGTTCGGTGCAACACATCAGGCAGGTCGCCCATGGCCGGTTGGCCCGTCGGGCGGCGTTCAAGGTGCCGCTGGTCATGACGGTCGCCGCGGCGTTGGGGAAGGTGCCCGCGGCGCAGGCGAAGATCGACGGCCACGGCGCCCGTTGGTCACCTGAGCGGGCGCACCGCTGGTATGCCGCGCAGGGCTGGCTGGTCGGTGCCAACTTCATTCCGTCCAACGCGGGTAACCAGCTCGAGATGTTCCAGCCCGAAACCTACGACCCGCAGCGGATCGACAGCGAGTTGCGTATCGCCCGGCTGGCCGGTTTCAACACCGTGCGGGTTTTCCTGCATGATCAGCTGTGGGCCCAGGGCCACTTGGGCTTTCAGAATCGACTGGCTCAGTTCGTTGCCCTGGCGTCGAGTCACGGCATCAAACCGCTGTTCGTGCTGTTCGATTCCTGCTGGGATCCGTTCCCTCGATTGGGACGTCAGCGCAGGCCCCGGCCCGGGATACACAACTCGGTGTGGGTGCAGGGACCGGGTGCGCAGCGGCTCGACGATCACCGGTATCGACGGACGTTGCGGGAGTATGTCGTCGGCGTGATCAGCCAGTTCCGCCATGACGACCGGGTCCTGGGGTGGGATCTGTGGAACGAACCGGACAATCCCGCCGCCACCTACCGTGCGGTGGAACGGCAGGACAAGGTGCGCCTGATCGAAGAACTGTTGCCGCAGGTTTTCGCCTGGGCCCGCTCGGTCGACCCGGTGCAGCCGTTGACCAGCGGTGTGTGGGACGGCCCGTGGGCCGATCCGGCGGCGCGCAGCCGGATGGCGACGCTTCAGCTCGATCTCTCGGATGTGTTGACCTTTCACAGCTACGACCACCCGGCCGGGTTCGAAGCCAGGATCGGTGAACTGGCACCCATGGGACGTCCGATGATGTGCACCGAGTACCTGGCCCGGGGCGAGGGCAGCACGATCGAGGGTGTCTTGCCCATCGCCAAACGGCACAATGTCGGCGCGTACACCTGGGGCCTGGTAGCAGGCAAGACGCAGACGTACCTACCGTGGGATTCCTGGGACCACCCGTACAAGGCGCCCCCGCGGGAATGGTTCCACGACTTGTTCCACGAGGACGGGCGTCCGTATCGAGACGGTGAGATCCGGACGATCCGGCAGCTGACCGGCCGGCCGTACCCGTGAGCCGTCAGCGTCCGCCCATGCGGCTGACGTCGGCCATCGCGGCGACGAACTGTTCGGGTGCCTCTTGGGGCACGTTGTGCCCGATGCCGTCCAGGACGCGGTGTTCGTAGGGTCCCGCGTAGAGCGCGCGGTAGCCCGCGCCGTCCTTGGCAGCACCGTCGAAGTCGGAGCCGATCGTGATCGTCGGCACGGTGACGGGCGGTTTGCCGGCCAGGCGTGCTTCGTCGGCGTCGTAGCGGGGCTCACCGGGCGCCAGGCTGAGCCGCCACCGGTAGTTGTGCACGACGATCTCGACGTGGTCGGGGTTGTCGAAGGCCGCGGCGGTCAGGTCGTAGGTGGCGTCGTCGAAATGCCACAGCGGTGAGGCCTTGGTCCAGATCAGCCGGTTGAACTCCTTGGTGTTCTGCCGGTAGCCGAGTTCACCGCGATCGGTGGCGAAGTAGTACTGGTACCACCAACCCAATTCCGCTTCCGGGGCCAGCGGCTTGAGGTTGGCGGCCAGGTTGACGGTGATGTAGCCGCTGACCGCGACCAGTCCGGCACATCGTTGCGGCCAGAGGGCGGCGACGTTGTTGGCGGTGCGCCCGCCCCAGTCGTACCCGCCCAGCACTGCCTTGGGGATGTTCAGCGCATCCATCAACGCGATCACGTCGTGCGCCAGCGCGGCCTGCTGTCCGTTGCGCACGGTATCGGCCGAGCGGAACCGGGTGCTGCCGAAGCCGCGCAGGTAGGGCACGATGACGCGGAAACCCTGTTCGGCGAGCAACGCCGAGGCATCGGCGTAGCTGTGGATGTCGTACGGCCAACCGTGCAGCAGGATCACCGGCAGTCCGTCGGCAGGCCCGGCTTCGGTGTAGCCGACGTTGAGGTCGCCGGCGTCGATCTGTTTGACCGGGTTCATGGTGTGCGACGGCTTGGACGGGATCCCCATGGGCGCCGACGAGGGGGCGGTGGTGGGGGAGGTGCCGCACGCCGCCAGTGCCGCCGTGCCGGCGGCCGCCGCCGTGAGGAAGCCGAAGTTTCTTCTGCTCAGACCTGTCACCGTTGCTCCTTCTCGCAGGCTCTCGGCATCCATCCCACCCCGCGCCGCATCATCAAGTCCAACGATTAAAACTGATGAAGGTCATCCATCACATAGATAAGCTGGCATCGTGGAGTTACGGCAGATCGAACACTTCATCGCCGTCGCGGGTGAGATGAGCTTCACCCGTGCCGCCGAACGGGCACATGTCGTCCAATCGGCGTTGTCGACCTCGATCGCGAAACTGGAGCGTGAACTCGGGGTGGAACTGTTCGACCGCTCGCGGCAACAGATCAGCCTCACGGCGGCCGGGGAGGCTTTCGAGGTCCGCGCCCACGAGGTGTTGCACGCGGCCCGCGCGGCAGCGGAGTCCGCGGCTCAGTTCCGTGGATCCCTCATGGGTACAGTCGAATTCGGCTCTCTGATCTCATACGGTCCGGTCGATGTGGGCGGTGCCCTCGGTGACTTCCACCGGGCCCACCCGCATGTCCGGTTGCGATTGAGACTCAGCCAGTCCGGCGCGTCGGCTTATCTGGCCGCGCTACTGGAGGGCTCGCTGGATCTGGCCCTGGTGTCACTGCCCAACCGATTCCCTCCGCAGCTGGACATGAAGCTGCTCTTCGAGGAGCCGATGATGTTCGTCTGCCGCGAGGACCATGCCTTCGTCCGTCGCCGCCGCCTCGACCTGGCAGAGCTGGCCGACGAGGATCTGGTCGGCTTCCCACCGGAGTTCGGGCTGCGTCGCCTGATGGACGAGGCGTTTCACCGTGCCGGTGTGGAGCCGCGCACGCAGTACGAGGTTCCGGCCGGGTTCGCCGCGATCGCCGAACTGGTCGGCAATGGTCTGGGCACGGCCTTCATGCCGGCGTCGGAGGCGCGCCGCTTCGGCGAGCTACGGACCGTTCCGCTGCGCGAGCCGGCGGTGTGGCAGGTCTACCTCGCCGCGCCGCCGGCGCAGCGCATGACCCCGGCCGCGGCGCGTCTGGCCGAAACCCTGCTTGCCGCAGCGGCTTCGGCCTCCGGCTAGCGTGCCAGCGGTTTGTAGAACACCAGGCCGTTGCCCTTGTTGTCGTAGACCACGGCGCGGCGCTCGTGAGCGTCGTCGTACGGGTGCTTGATGATCCCGCCGCCGCTGTCCTCGATGGCCTTGGCAGCGGCGTCGACGTCGTCGGTCTTGATGCCGACCACCACCTGGCCGGGGATCGGGGTGATCGACCGATGTCGCGAGGGCCAGGGTGAGCGATCCACCGTCGAGGGCGGCGAAGTGCGCGCCGTCGCGGAACTTCAGCGGCATTCCCAGCGTCTCGGTGTAGAAGCGGATCGACTCATCCAGGTCGTCGGTGGACAGGATGATCATCCGTACGTCGTGGTCGCTCATTGAGATACCTCCTGAAGGCCGGGTTTTCAGCTTAAATCTGGGTACACAGCCACGGTGCAGAAGGTCACCGTAGGTCTTGTCGCCGATCCGGGATTGTCCACGAAGGCGGGAGGACGTCGCGGTGTGGAAGCACGGCGATGAGTTGAAATCCCAACGGCGTTGGCACAGCGCGACGCTTGCGATTTCTTGGCGGCTATTCCCAGAAGGGTGGGCGGCCTTGTTGGAGCCAGGTTTTCCAGGTTTGTTCCCAGGCTTGGGGGTCGATGCTGGGCAGGTTGGTGACGGTGAGGTTGGTCAGGTGGGGTGCGGTGAGGACCGGACGGGTGTCGGAGAGGTTTTTGAGGTCGTCGATGATGAGGTCGGTGAGGTTGCCTAGTGCGCTCATGTCGGGTAGGTCGGTGACCTCGCGTAGGTGGTAGAGCTGTAGGTGGTGCAGGCTGGTGACCTGGGAGATTGGGCTGAGGTCGGATAGTGCGACGACTTTGAAGAATGACAGTTTCTCCAGGTGCGTGTCGGCTAGGGCGCTGATGTCTGTGATGCTGCCGCGGTTCATGTAGAAGGTGCGCAGGCTGGCCGGCAGGAAGCCCAGGCCTGGCAGTTTGCGTGCGTATCCCAGGCTCAAGGTGGTCAGGTTGGGCAGCGTTTTGAGGGCGTCGAGGTCGCGGATCTGGCCGTCGAGCATCAGGTAGTCGAGTCCGGTGAGTTCCTTGATCGAGGCAGCCGACAGTGGTTTCGGGCTTTTGTAGATCTGCAGCCATGTACAGGATGCCAAGTGGCGCAGGCCATCAAGAGATTCCAGATAGAACAGATTGCAAGCGAATCGTTGCAGGCTCGGGAAAAAACGTAGAAACTTCAGATCAGTGATCGGATGTTCGACGAACGGACGGGAACTCCACTCCGGCGTTTCGAGCTGTGAAATATAGAGCTCTTTGCCTGGGCTTTCGCTGAGAAGCTCGGCCACCTTCTGGTAGTCACCGTCGCTGAGCGGTTCGATGATCGACACTCCAGGGCATTGCGGCGGCAATGGTGCCAACATCTGAGCGGTCAGCGGCGAGGCGACGTCGCGGTAGCCTTCGATGCTGTCTGAAGTGGCGCTGGTCACCAACATCCCTCCCTTTTTCATCACAAGCGCGGATCGCGGTCAGTGCAGGGGTTGTGAAAGGTCGAGGATAGCGAGACATTCCACAACGGGTTTCAAACCTGGTCGACTATTTGGGTTTTTTGTGGTTTTGCTTGCTCTTCTTGTTCTTCTTTTTGGTCTTCTTTTTGTTCTTATCGTTTTTCTTGTTTTTCTTGTCAGACTTTTTCTTGTCGCCCTTCTTTTTTCCGCCATCCTGAGATTTCGCGGTGGCCGAGGATGTGTTGTCCTGCGAGGGCGCCTTGTTGGCTTCACGCGTCCGGCTGATGGCGGTGTCACGATGCTGGGACGCGGTGGCCTGGGTGTGCGCCTGGGCCTCATCATTGCGCTCAGCGGCTTGCGGGCGCAGATTGGGGGTCCGGATTACCCCGTCCGGCGGCTCACCATGAACACGAACATGTTCCTGAATTCGCTCCCGCGAACGCCGGCCGACCTCATCTTGGGCAGCTGCCCATTCCTCGGGGGTTTTGTCGCTTTTGCCGGCGGGTCCGTTGCATCGTGCACATAGAATCTTGACGTCTTCACCGTTGGTGCCACCGGTGCCGCCGCGTGATTTCGGTTGGGCGTCGTGGTCGAACTGGGCACGGTTGGGTGGAATCTTGTCGCCTTTGCCGTGAAGCGCCGCTTCTTTCCCGACCTCGAGTCTCTACTGGCATAGAGACCTGGGCTAGGTTGTCCCAAACGCGGACCGCGAGGAGGACGACCGACGATGACGCTGCACTTTGATCTGTCGCGCCGCCGGGTGTTGATCACCGGTGCCGGGCAAGGCGTCGGCCGCGGCCTTGCCGACGCCTTCGCCGCTGCCGACGCCACCGTGCTGGTCAACGATCTCCGCGGGGAACGAGCCGAGGCCGTGGCCGCAGAGCTGAGGGATGCCGGCGGTGACGCGATGGCGGTGCCGTTCGATGTCACCGACTTCGCCGCGGTCACGGAGGCGCTCACCCAGGCCGGACCCGTCGACATCCTGGTCAACAATGCGGGCAACGCCGGGGCCGAGGGCTTCGCCGCCCGGATGCCGTTCGCCGAGAGCACGCCCGCGGATTGGGATCCCTTCCTGCAGGTGAATCTGTACGGGGTACTGCACTGCACCCGGGCCGCTCTGCCGGCGATGGTGGAGCGGCAATGGGGCCGGGTCGTGACCATCGTGTCGGATGCCGGACGGACCGGGGACGCCAGCGGTGCCGTATACGCTGCGGCCAAGGCCGGTGCCGCGGGCCTGACCCGATCGATCGCGTTGGAGAACGGTCGCTACGGCATCACCGCCAACAACATCGCGCTGGGCACCATGCGCACACCGCTGACCGAACCGTTGTGGGCGGAGATGGCGGATTCGCCGCAGGCCAAGGCGATCCTGTCGCGCTACCCGATCCGCAGGCCGGGCCTGCCCGAGGATGTCGCCTACCTGGCGGTGCTGCTGGCCAGTGACCACGGTTCGTGGATCACCGGCCAGACGCTACCGGTCAACGGCGGCTACTCCTTCGCGATGTGACACGGCCGGGCCGCCGCGACGATCGCGGTGATGATGTCGGTCAGCTGCCCGGCAGAGCTGATCGTGCGGTCTCCGCGGGCCAGCGCCAACATCAACCCTCCGATGAAAGTGAGTAGTACGTAAGACTTTTCGTCGATCAGGTCGGAGGCGGTGTCAGGTGGGCAGAGGGCGACCACGACGTTGCGGTGCAGTTCGAAGAGCCGCTGCTGATTGTGGCTGAACGCCTCGGCCAGCCCGGGATCGCGGCTGGACGGCATCGCGAGCTCGAAGCGGGCCTTGCTGCGCACCAGGCGGGCCCCGGTTGCGGATCGGATGACCAGCCGGGCCAGGCCGCCCACCACGTCGCGGGTACCCGAGCCGGTGGCCGCGGTGAGATCGGCGAGGTCGAGGTCGGCGATGCGGTTGGCCGTAGCCCGCATCAACGCCGAGCTGGTGCGGAAGTAGAACGACGTGGTGCCGTCCGGAACGCCGGCCTTACGGTCCACCTTCAGATGCGTGACGCCTTTGATGCCCTCACGGGCCAGCAGAGCTATTGCCGCATCGCACAATTCGCGCCGGCGCTGCTCGGGGTTCTGTTTGCCGCCCACCTGCCAACCTAACGGCGGGCCGGCAGAGGGACATGTTCGGGACGCACGCCGGTGCCCACCAGGTAGGCCGGGAACGCGGTCAGCTGCGGCAGCCGGCGCACGATACGCACCAGGGCTCCGGGTGGGGTGATGTCAGCGCCGGCCATCACCGGGGCCATCACCTGGCGATGCAGGATGCGTTGCAGGCCTTGGGTAACGGTGGTCGGCAGGGCGCGCCGGCGCTGCACGGCGGCCAGGTCGGACTCGGTGACCCGGTGCTCGCGCAGCGGCTGATACAGCAGGCGTGCCGCGGCGGCCGCATCTTGGATCGCGACGTTGATTCCGACCCCGCCCACCGGCGACATGGCGTGCGCGGCATCGCCGATGCACAGCAGGCCGTCCCGGTGCCACCGTCGCAGGCGGTTGAGCTGGACGTCGAGATGTTTGACATCGTCCCAGGAGGTCAGCGTCGCCGTGTCCGCCTCGGGGATCAGCTCGGCGAGTTCGGCGTGGAAGGCGTCGAGGCCGCGCGCCCGCAGCTGCCTGTCGCTGCCCTTCGGGATCAGGTAGGCCACCTGGAAGTAGCCGGTGCGGGGAATCATGATCAGGGCACGACCGGGTGCGGTACGGGGGATGAGCGAGTACTGGCCGTCCTCGGTGCGCGGCAACCGAAACCACCACACGTCGAAGGGAACCGGGTAGTCGCGGGTACTCAGCCCGGCTGCCCGGCGTACCACCGAGGTGCGCCCGTCGCAGGCCATGGTGAGCTCGGCGCGCAGTTCACCGTCCCCATCGGGGCTGGTGTAGCGCACGCCGGTGATCCGGTCGCCCTCCCGCAGCAGGCCGGTCACCTCGGTCCGCATGCGCAGGGTGAAGTTGGGCTCACTACGGCCCGCATCGGCCAGCAGGTCGAGGAAGTCCCACTGCGGCACCATCGCCACGTACGGATGGGGCTGGCGTAGCCGCCGGAAGTCGACCAATGTCACCGGTCGGCCGTCGACCGGGAACTCCGCCTTCTCCACCTTGCTGTAGCCGATCTTGTCGAATTCGCCGAACAGTCCCAGCTCGTCGAGCATCCGCATGGTGCTCGGATGCACGGTGTCGCCCCGGAAGTCGCGAAGGAAATCGGCGTGCTTCTCCATGACGGTGACCGCGACCCCGCAACGGGCCAGGATCAGCCCGAGCATCATCCCGGCGGGGCCGCCGCCGACGATCGCACAGGTCGTGTCAGACATCGACCAGTCCGTTCAGTGCTGCGGGTAGCGGTTCGGTGTGCAGTACCCCGAGGCGCTGGGTCGCGCGGGTGAGGGCGACGTACAACTCGGCGGCACCGCGGTCCCCGTCGGCCAGGATGCGGGCGGGCTCCACCACCAGCACCGCGTCGAACTCGAGGCCCTTGGTTTCCGACGGCGCGACGGCGCCGGGCACCTCGGGCGGACCGATCACCACGCTGGTGCCCTCTCTGCCGGCTTCGTCCTGCACGAATTGTTCGACAGCAGAGGGGATCTCGTCCGCGGTCAATCGGCGTGACCAGGGCTGCACGCCGCACGACCGCACCGACTCGGGCGGTTGTACGTCCGGGGCGAACTCGGCAAGCACCGCGCCGGCCACGGCCATGATCTCGGCCGGGGTGCGGTAGTTGACCGACAGCGTCCGGTAGACCCACCGGCCCGGCACGTACGGCTCGAGCATGGCGCCCCAGGACCTGGCCCCGGCAGCCGAGCGGCGCTGAGCCAGGTCGCCGACCACTGTGAAGGATCTCCGCGGGCAGCGACGCATCAGCACCCGCCAGTCCATCTCGGACAGCTCCTGGGCTTCGTCGACCACCACATGACCGTAGGTCCAATCCCGGTCGGCCGCAGCACGTTCGGCCAGTTCCCGGGTGTCGCGTTCGAGGAACCGCTCGGCCAGGTCCTCGGCGTCGATCAGGTCGGCGGCCAGCAGGTGGTCCTCGTCGTCCATCAGATCCTCGCGGGCGACCATCAGGTCGAGCACCCCGGCGGCGTACGCGGCTTCCTCACGTCGTTCGCGTTCGGCGGCCTCCTCACCGGCCTTGTCCCGTCCCAGCAGGTCGACCAGTTCGTCGAGCAGCGGTACATCCGAGACGGTCCAGGCGTCGCCCTCGGCGCGGAACAACCGGGGATCGGCTCCGGCTGCCGACAGTCGTTCGGGCGACGAGTACAGGGGCGCGAGCAGGGTTTGCGGGGTGAGGATCGGCCATAACCGGTCGAGAGCCGCGGCGAACGCGGCATTGTCGTCGAGTTCGCTGACCACGCTGGCCCGCAACTCTTCCCAGGCCGCCTTGTCCGCGCGGGTCAACCAGCCTTTGCCGATGCGCGCCACGGCACGTTCGGTCAGGACATAGGTGACGATGTCGCGGAAGGTGGGCCGGGCCTCGTTGTGCGGCAGCCCGGTCTCGCGGGCCTCTTCGATCGCCCACTGCGTGGTTTCGGCATCGATGCGCACCGTGACGTCGGGCAGGTCGATGTAGATCGGCTCGTCGGGCACCTCCTGGCGATCGGCCACGGCGGCGGCCAGCACGTCGAGCATCTTCAGCGAGCCCTTGAGCTCCGCCACCTCGGGCGCGTCCTCGGCGCTGACGTGCAGTCCGGGCACCAGGTCACCCGGTGTCATGAACACCGCGTCCGACTCGCCCAGTGACGGGAGCACTCGGCCGATGTGGTCCAGGAACGCCTCGTTGGGGCCGACCACCAGCACGCCGTGCCGTTCGATGCGCTCGCGGTGGGTGTAGAGCAGATAGGCCACCCGGTGCAGCGCCACCACGGTCTTGCCGGTGCCTGGTCCGCCCTCGACCACCAGCACACCGGTGTGCTCGTTGCGGATCACCTCGTCCTGTTCGGCCTGGATGGTCGCCACGATGTCGCGCATGCCCTCGCCGCGAGGGGCGTTGACCGCGGCCAGCAGCGCGGCGTCCTCATCGCCTCCGTCGCCGTCGGTGGGCCGGCCCAGTACCTCGTCGGTGAAATCTAGGACGCGGCGGCCGAGCGTGCGGAACTGGCGTCGCCGGCGCATGTTCTCCGGGTTGGCCCCGGTCGCGGTGTAGAACGGCCGGGCCAGCGGTGCCCGCCAGTCCAGCAGCAACGGTTCGTAGTCGTTCTCGCGGTCGAACAGGCCCAGGCGCCCGACATAGAGATGTTCTCCGGCAACGGTTTCGAGCCGCCCGAAACACAGGCCGTTGTCGGCCACATCGAGCCGGTTGGCTTCCTTGGCCAGCGCGCGGACCTCGGCGTCGCGTTCCACCGCGGTACCGCCGTGCTCGCGCAGAGCGGTGCGGTACCGGTCACGCACCCGGGCCCGCTCGGCGTCCAAGCGGGCGTACAGCCCGTCGACATAGATCTGTTCGGTCTGTACTTCGGCGTCGTGATCGTCAGCTGGCACGTGCTCCTCGTTCATCCTCGGCATGTTCAGGCCAGCGATTGTGCGCCATCACCCCGGCCTTGCCGCAAGGCCCCGGGGTCGCGATAAAATGGGACCTAGCAATCGCCTATCCCATCCGTCCGGCATCGATGATCCGGAGCACCGCGGCACCTTCCTCGTCGCTGGCGGCGAGGTCCACTTCCACGTCGAAGCCCCAATCGTGATCTCCGGCAGGATCATCCAGGATCTGTCGTACTCGCCACACCTGCGGCTGCCGGTCGAAGATCAGCAATGCCGGCCCACGTGCGTCGGCGCCGGTGCGCACCTCGGCGTGCTCGTCGAAATATTCGTCACCGATGTCGGCCCACCGATCGGCGGTCCAACCTGACGCGGCATCCAGGGCGCCCAGCTCGTCCCAGCGGGCCCGGGCGAACAACTCCACCCGCCGGAACAACGCGTTGCGCACCATCGCGGTGAACGCGCGCTCGTTGCCGGTCAGCGGACGCGGCCGGACGGGCACGGCCACCGGCACATCGTGCGGCTGATCGGGGCTGGTGAGCTGCTCCCATTCGTCGAGCAGGCTGGAATCCACCTGGCGCACCAGTTCTCCCAACCATTCGACGATGTCGGCCAGCTGCTCGGTGCGGGCGCCGGCGGGCACTCCCGAGCGCAGCGCCTTGAACGCATCGGACAGGTAGCGCAGCACCGCGCCCTCGGAGCGGGTCAAGCCGTAGAGGCTGATGTATTCGCGGAAGGTCAGGCCCCGCTCCCACATTTCACGGACCACCGACTTGGGGGACAGGTGCCCGTCGGCCGCCCACGGGTTGGTCTGGCGATACACCTCGTAGGTGTGCTCGAGCAGTTCGGCCAGCGGTTTCGGGTAGGTGACCTCGTCGAGCAGTTCGATGCGCTCGTCGTACTCGATCCCGTCGGCCTTCATCTGGGCCACCGCCTCGCCCCTGGCCTTGTTCAGCTGGGCGGCCAGGATCTGGCGGGGATCTTCCAGGGTGGCCTCGATCACCGAAACCACGTCCAGCGCATAGCTTTCCGCCGTAGGGTCGAGGACGTCGACGGCGGCCAGCGCGAAGGTGGACAGCGGTTGGTTGAGCGCGAAGTCCGGAGGCAGGTCGACCGTGAGCCGGTAGCGGCGACCGTCGGCCTCGGGTTGATCGAGCCGTTCCACCACGCCGGCCTGCAGCAGCGACCTTGCGATGCCCACGGCCTCCCGGATGTGCTTCAGCTGACGCTTGCGCGGTTCATGGTTGTCGGTGAGCAGTCGGCGCATCGCCTCGAACGGATCGCCGGGACGGTCCACGACGTCGAGGATCATGGCCGTCGACACCCGCATGTTGCTGGTCAACGCTTCGGGTGCGGCGTCGATCAGCCGGTTCATGGTGTTCTCACCCCACGGCACCATGCCCTCGGGGGCCTTGCGCCGCACCAATTTTCGTCGCTTCTTCGGGTCGTCGGCCACCTTGGCGAACTGTTTGATGTTCTCGACCTCGTGGTCGGGTGCCTGCACCACGACGGTGCCCACGGTGTCGTACCCGGCCCGTCCGGCCCGCCCGGCGATCTGGTGGAACTCGCGGGCATTGAGCAACCGCATCCGGGTGCCGTCGTATTTGGACAGGGCGGAGAACACCACGGTGCGGATCGGCACGTTGATGCCGACGCCGAGAGTGTCGGTGCCGCAGATCACCTTGAGCAGCCCGGCCTGGGCCAACTGCTCCACCAGGCGGCGGTATTTGGGCAGCATGCCGGCGTGGTGGACGCCGATGCCGTGCCGCACCAGCCGCGACAGCGTCGATCCGAATGTCGTCGAGAAACGAAAGCTGCCAATGTGTTCGGCGATCGCGGCCTTCTCTTCCTTGGTGCAGACGTTGACGCTCATCAACGCCTGGGCTCGTTCCAGCGCCGACGCCTGGGTGAAGTGCACGACGTAGATCGGTGCCTGCTTGGTCTCGAGCAGATCGGCGATGGTCTCGTGCATAGGGGTGGTGGCGTACGAGTAGAACAACGGGACCGGGCGCTGCGCGCCGGTGACCAACGCCGTCTCCCGGCCGGTGCGCCGGGTCAGATCCTTGCGCAGGAACGTCACGTCGCCCAACGTCGCCGACATCAGTAGGAACTGGGCTTTCGGCAGTTCCAGCAGCGGTACCTGCCAGGCCCAGCCGCGGTCGGGGTCGCCGTAGAAGTGGAACTCGTCCATTACCACCAAGCCGATGTCGGCATCGGCACCCTCCCGCAGCGCGAGGTTGGCCAGGATCTCGGCGGTGCAGGCGATGATCGGCGCGTCGGCGTTCACCGATGCGTCCCCGGTGAGCATGCCGACGTTGTCGGCCCCGAACACATCGCACAGCGCGAAGAACTTCTCGCTGACCAACGCCTTGATCGGGGCGGTGTAGAAACTGACGCGGTCCGTGGCGAGCGCCGCATAGATCGCCCCGGTGGCCACCAGCGACTTGCCCGATCCGGTCGGCGTCGCGAGGATCACGTTCGCCCCGCTGACCAGTTCGATCAGCGCCTCTTCCTGTGCGGGGTACAGCGTGGTGCCGTTGGCCTCGGCCCACGCGGCGAAGTCGGTGAACAGCGTGTCGGCGTCGCCGCCCTTGGCTTGCAGTGCCGAGAGGTCGCCCGGATCGTCGAGCAGGGGAGTGGTCATGTTGGTAACCAGCGTGCCAGTTCACCCCTGCCGACGATCGGCCCGGTCGAGTGAGTTATCCGAACTGTCCCGGCTGGTAGTCGCCGGCGGGCATCTGAACGATCACGTTCAGGCGGTTGACGGTGTTCATGAAGGCGATCAGGCACACCAGCGCGGCCAGCTGGTCCTCGTCGTAGTGCTTGACCGCATTGGCCCACACCTCGTCGCTGACCCCGCCTGCCGCGTCGGCGATCCGGGTGCCCTGCTCGGTCAACTCCAGGGCGGCGCGTTCGGCCTCGGTGAACACCGTCGCCTCCCGCCAGGCGGCGACGAGGTGCAGGCGCTGCTGGCTCTCCCCGGCGGCGACCGCGTCTTTGGTGTGCATGTCGGTGCAGAAGGCGCAGCCGTTGATCTGGCTGGCGCGCAGCGCCACCAATTGCTGGGTGGTCTCGGGGAGCGCGGAGTCGGTGATCACCTTGCCCGCCGCGGTGACGTACTTGAGCATCTTGGTGGCGGTCGCGTTCTCGAAGAGGTTCAAACGAGCATCCATGTGCCCTCCTATGTCGTCGGTGCGTACCCCCTCAAGACACCGCGAATCGACGGAATGTGACATCCGGCGATAATCAGCGGGTGCCGATGCCGACCACGCTCGAAGCCGTCCTGTTGGTGGTGGTCGTCGTGTTGTTCGCGGCGTTCGTCACGTTCCTGGTGCTGTTCATCGTGAGCCGGCGGCAGTTGACCAGGGCTCGCCGCGAGATCGAGCGCATGAAGCTCGAGGACGAGGACCGCCGGCGCAGGCGTCGGCGCGGGGTGGCGCCTTTGGCGATCAAGACGGTCTTCCAGACCGCGGACATGCTGATCAACAAGGGCCTGGGCGCGACGGTTCGCAACTCGATCGAGGACCTGGCCGGGTGGGCGCAGGTGGAGCGTCCGGATCTGGCCCGGCTGACCGCGGACGGGCGGGTCGTCATCGTGTTCTCCGACATCGAGGGCTCGACCGAATACAACGCCTCGATGGGTGACCGGGCCTGGGTGAAGTTGCTGGAGAAACACAACAAGCTGGTTCAGGGGCGCGTCGACAAACATGGCGGCCACGTCGTCAAAACCCAGGGTGACGGATTCATGATCGCGTTCGCCGACCCGGAGAACGCGGTGCGGTTCGCCACCGACGTGCAGTGCGCGCTCGCGGAGAACCCGCAGCGGTGGCAGGCGATCCGGGTGCGGATCGGGGTGCACATGGGCACGTCGGTGCGCCGCGGCGACGACCTGTTCGGGCTTGACGTCGCGATGGCGGCCCGGGTCGCGGGTCAGGCCGACGGCGGCGAGATCCTGGTCAGCGAACCGGTCGGCGAGGCGGTCAGGCATCTCGACGACATCGTGCTGGGTGCGCCACGAGAAGTGGAACTCAAGGGGCTACCCGGGACGCACCGGCTCTATCCGGTGCTCAGCGTCGAGCAGCGGGCGCTGGAGCCGGCTGGACGTGACGCGTAACCCATTGCGCCGCAAGTTTGATCAGGCCCGATTTCGGATAGCTGATGTGGGCGTTCCAGTCTCGGCCGAGCGAACAGATCGGGTCGTTGGTGTTGCACAGGTCGGCCGTTCTGGCGCCGAAGTCCGGGCTCATCCGGGTGAGCGGTTGCCCGAGGCGCGCCGACGGGTTGCCGAACACCACAACCGAGGCGACGCGTGGGACGACGGCGGCGGGCAGGGGCGCGCTGTAGCCGAGACCGGCAACGGGTGAGGTGGCGACGACGTCGACGACGGCAGCGCCTTGCGAGTAGCCGCCCATCACGATCTTGGTCTTGGGGCAGCGCGCCGCGGTGGCCTGGACGCGTTTGCTCATGTCGGTGGCTCCGGCCGCAGCCTTCATGAAGTCCCACGACGCGGGGTACTGCACGGCGTATGTGCCGACCGTCGAGCCTTTGACCATCGGGCGCAGCGTGTCCACGAACGCCTTGCCGACATTGCCGATGCCCGCGGGCTCGTCGGTGCCCCGGGCGAAGACGACCTCGATGTCGGGACAGTCCGGTGCGGCCGAGGCGGAAGGTATCGAGACGGGCGTCACGATCGTGCCCACGGCGGCGGCCGCAGTCACCGCTGCGACGCCCGCGAGGGCCGATACCTTACGGACACCCACGAATCACTTCTACCACTGTTTTCACAGTGATGCCCAGGCATACCAGGTTCGGGTAACGGGTATCACCTTGCGGTGACCAGCTCAGTTCTCGACGAACTCCTGCACATCGAGCGTGCCGGGTGGGATTCGTTGTGCGAGTCGACCGGCGCGGATTTCTACGGCGGCCTGATGTTGCCCGACGCCGTCATGGTGCTGGCCAACGGCATGGTGATGGACCGCAACACCGTCGTGGCCGCGTTGGCCGAATCACCGCCGTGGCGCGCCTACGAGCTCAGCGGCGTGCACGTGATCGTGCTCGACGACGACAACGCCGTCCTGGTCTACACGGGCACGGCCTACCGCGACGGACAGGAGCCCGCGTTCGTCGGCGCCATGTCCAGCGTCTACCACCGGGTCGACGGTGTCTGGAAGCTGGCGCTCTACCAGCAGACCCGCAAGCCGGACCACTGAGCGGGCTCCGCATATGGTCGAGCGGTGACGATCGCCTATGACGAAGCCCTGCGCACGCGTATCGGTGCACATCTGTCGGGGTATCAGCGCCGCGCGGTGACCGACCCGACGAAGCGGCACGCAGCCGTTGCGGTGGTACTGGTCGATTCCGAGCTGGGTGAGGACCGGGTGGACCCGGCCCCTGTCGATGAGTGGATCGGTGGCCGGCCGATGCCGGAACCCGGCCTCGACGGCCGTATGGTCGACGTGTCCGGTGGTGCCGCTTTCCTGTTGTGCCGCAGGGCTTCTCGATTGTCGTCGCATGCCGCGCAGTGGGCGCTGCCCGGTGGCCGGCTGGACCCGGGGGAAACCGCGGTCGACGCGGCGTTGCGGGAACTGGACGAAGAGGTCGGGGTGAACCTGCCCGACTCGGCGGTGCTGGGCCTGCTCGACGACTATCCGACCCGTTCCGGCTATGTCATCACCCCGGTGGTGATCTGGGGCGGCGGACGGCTGGAGCTGAGACCGTCGCCCGACGAGGTGGTCGCGGCCTACCGGGTGGGGCTGCACCAACTGCAGCGCGAGGATTCGCCGCGGTTCATCACGATTCCGGAGAGCCCGCGCCCGGTCGTGCAGATTCCGCTGGGCAACGACCTGATCCACGCGCCGACGGGCGCGGTCTTGCTGCAGTTGCGCTGGCTGGCCCTGGAAGGCCGCACCGATCCGGTCGACGAACTCGAGCAGCCGGTCTTCGCCTGGAAGTGACTCAGGCGTCGTGGCCAGGCTCCAGATCGGCCACGTCGGTGAGTTGGATCCACGACTGTGGTTCGTCGGGGGCCTGGCCGTCGACCGGATCGAGCAGAAATCCGACGTGGTCGCCGAGGTCGAACCGGTCGAGGACGACGCCCACGAACCAGGCGGGGGCGGCATCGAGGATCGGTGTCTCGGCGGTGCCCGGATGCCACTCGCACCCGGCGAACTTGTCGACCTCGTCACCCGTCTGCCCGCCGAACCATCGGGCCAACTCGAGATCGTCGCGGGCCAGCAGATGCACCCCCAGATGCGTGGCCGATTCGGCGACACCGAAAGTGTGGTTCGCCTTCGAGATGCCGACCAGGAACCGGGGCGGGTCGATGCTGGCCTGCGTGGTGAAGCCGACCAGGCAGCCCGCCGGCCCGTCTTCGCCTCGCGCCGTCACGACGAACATCGGGTAATCGAGGAGTCCGACGAATCCGTCGAAGCCTGCCCAGCTCTGTGCCACCCCACCATTGTCACCACAGCGACCCGGTTTGGTGCAGCCCTGGCGGGGTAGCCCCACGTGCGACACCGCGAGCGATGGGAGCAGAACTTGAAAGCCGTTACCTGGCACGGCCGGCGAGACGTGCGGGTCGACACCGTGCCCGACCCCGAGATTCAAGAGCCCACCGACGCGATCATCGAGGTCACCTCGACCAACATCTGCGGCTCAGACCTACATCTCTACGAGGTGCTCGGTGCCTTCATGCATCCCGGCGACATCCTGGGCCATGAGCCGATGGGCATCGTCCGAGAGGTGGGTTCCGCTGTCGGCAGCCTGTCGGTGGGCGAGCGGGTGGTCATTCCCTTCCAGATCTCGTGCGGGCACTGCTTCATGTGCGATGAGCAGCTCTACACCCAATGCGAGACAACCCAGGTCCGAGACCAGGGCATGGGCGCGGCACTGTTCGGCTACTCGGAGCTCTACGGTCAGGTGCCCGGCGGCCAAGCCGAGTACCTGCGGGTGCCCCAGGCCCAGTTCACGCACATCAAAGTGCCTGAGGGGCCACCGGATTCGCGGTTCGTCTACCTCTCGGACGTGCTGCCCACCGCCTGGCAGGCGGTCGCGTATGCCGAGATTCCCGACGGCGGCTCGGTGACGGTTCTCGGGCTCGGGCCGATCGGCGACATGGCAGCCCGCATCGCAGCGCATCTCGGTTATCGCGTGATCGCGGTGGACCGGGTCGCCGAGCGGTTGGCCCGCGCCGAGCAGCGTGGCATCACCACCATCGACCTGAGCTCACTGGACGAATCGGTGGGCGACGCGGTGCGGTCGATGACGGACGGCCGCGGCACGGATTCGGTGATCGACGCGGTCGGCATGGAGGCGCATGGCTCACCGGTGGCCTCCACGCTGCAGAAGATGACCGCGTTGATGCCCGATGCCATCGCCAAACCGCTGATGCAGACGGCCGGGGTCGATCGGCTGGACGCTTTTTACACCGCGATCGACACGGTGCGCCGCGGCGGCACCATTTCTCTGATCGGTGTCTACGGGGGCATGGCCGATCCACTGCCGATGCTCACCTTGTTCGACAAGCAGGTGCAGCTGCGGATGGGACAGGCCAACGTCAAGAAGTGGGTGGGCGACATCCTGCCGCTGCTCGGCGACGACGATCCGTTGGGCGTCGACGGTTTCGCGACCCACGTGCTGCCGCTCGACGAGGCTCCGCACGGCTACGACATCTTCCAGAAGAAGAAGGACGGTGCCGTCAAAATCATCCTCAGGCCGTAGGCGTATCGCGGCCCGCACGGTGGGAACCCGGCCGTCATGAAGATAGATGTGCAGCCGGGAACTGTCGTGGTATTCACCGACGTGGTGTGCGGGTGGTCGACCGTGGCGCTGCACCGCTTCTACGCGGCGCGGGAGAAGGCCGGCCTGACCGATGCGGTGCGGGTGGACCACCAGTTGTTCCTGCTCGAGGACGTCAACGAGTTTCCGATCCCGAAGCGCTACCTCGACAGCGAGATTCCGGTGGTGGGCGCACTGGCGCCCGAGTTCGGCTGGAAGCCCTGGCAGGGCGACGCCTCGACCTGGCCCATCACCTCGTTGCTCACCAACGAGGCGGTGCATGCGGCCAAGCGACAATCTCTGCCGGCGGCAGAGCGGCTCGACATGGCGTTGCGGCACGCGTTCTTCACCGACAGCAGGCCGGTCTCCTTATTGCACGAGATCATCGGTGTGGCGCAGCGGTGCTCGGGTGTCGATGCCGGCGCCTTGCGCCGCGACCTTGAGCAGGGGACGGCCAGGGCGGAGATGATGCGGGGCTATCGCGATCACCGCGATGAGGTGCAGGGCAGTCCGCACTTCTTCCTGCCCGACGGGTCCGACGTGCACAACCCGGGCATCGAGCTGCATTGGGTGGGCGAGCCGGGCGCCGGTTTTCCCGTCGTGGATGCCGACGATCCCGCGGCGATGGACGAACTCGTGAAGCGCGCCGCCGGCTAAGGGCTGCGGGTCCGGCGGCCACGGCGGACCGTGGCGGCTACGGGCGATACCGGGCGCGGCGGCGGCTCGGGCGGCTTCAGTCGCTGAAAAGACTGCTGGATCCGATCGCGGTCACCGCCGAGGCCGACCAGGAGGTTGGTGACGTGCGGGGCGAGTACCCGTGAGACACCGGCGCCGTCGGTGCCGAAGACGCCGATGATCTCGGCCAGTACATAGCCGTGCATCATGGTCCAGATCTGGGCGGCCACGGCCACCGGATCGCCCTCGGCGATGGCTCCGATGTCCATGCAGCGCTGCACGAAGGCCGGGATCTGGGCGTATACCGAGTTGATCTCGGAGAGCTCCGCCGGATTGCCGTCCACCGTGACGTCCCGGCCTATGGGCAGTGCGATGGACGGCGAGGTGATGCCGAACATCAGCCGGTAGCGCTGCGGATAGGTCAGCGCGTACTCGCGGTAGGCCAGCCCGGAGGCGAGCAGGTCGGCCACCGGATCGTCGGTGTCGGGGCGGCGGCGCAGGTGCTCGCCGAAGCGGACGAAGGACTCCCGGACCAGGGCCTCGTACAGGCCGGGCATGCCGTCGAAGTGGGTGTAGACCGCCATCGTGGAGGCGCCGATCCGCTTGGCCAGCATGCGCGCGTTGAGTGCCTCAGGCCCGCTCTCCTCGAGAACTTGCAGGCTTTCCTCGATCAGGCTGTCGCGAATTCCCATGGTGGACATCGTCCTGGACATGCTGCCATAACAATGTTATACCTGCCAATAACATTGTTATGGACGGGGCGGGGAGCGATGTTGGGGACGATCGCGCGGGCGGCAAGTAGATACGCACTGCTGGTCATGGCGGTGTGGGTGCTGTTGGCCGGCGTCGGCAACGTCGCGGTGCCTCAGCTCGAACACGTCGTGAAGGAGCAGTCCCGGGCGTTCTTCCCGACCGATTCGGGAGCCACGCAGGCAGCGCAACGGATGGGAAAGCTGTTCGGGGATTCCGACAGCAACAACATCGCCTACGTGGTCCTCGAAGCTGATCGGACACTGGGGGAGCCCGACCGGGCCTACTACCGCGCCCTGGCCGAGCGGCTCCGCACGCAGACTCCCGGCGTCGAGTCGGTGATGGACCTGTGGGACGACCCGGCTGCCGCCGCAGTGTTCGAGAGCCGAGACCACAAGGCGGCCTACCTGATGGCGCGGCTGTCCGGCCAACTCGGCAGCAGCACTGCCACCGAGGCCGTCGCTGCCCTGCGCGGGGCAGTCGATCTGACCGACCCGCCGGAGGGCCTGCGCACCCACGTCACCGGGCCGGGCGCCAGCCTGGTCGATGAATTCGCCGCTCTGGACGCGCAATTGGCGCGGATCACGGTGCTGACCGTGGGGATGATCGCCGCGCTGCTGTTGTTCGTCTACCGGTCGCCGATCACCGCAGCCGTACCGCTGGCATCGGTGGGGCTGTCGCTGGCGGTCGCGCGCCCCGTGGTCGCCCTGCTGGGTGAACACGGAGTGATCGAGGTGTCGGTGTTCTCAGTGGCATTGATGTCGGCGATGGTGCTGGGCGCCGGGACCGACTACGGCATCTTCCTCCTGGGCCGCTACCACGAGAACCGGCGCGCCGGCCTGGCGGCACCGGAGGCGCTGGCCGACGCTTATCGCCGGGTCGCGCCGGTCATCGCCGGGTCGTCCGCCACCATCGCCACGGCCCTGTTCTGCCTCACCTTCGCCAAGGTGAGCTTTCTGCGCAGCGCCGGGATACCCAGTGGGATAGGCATTCTCGCAGCCATGCTCGGGGCGCTGACCTTGACCCCGGCCATGATCGGCTGGTTCAGCCGGCGCGGGAGGGCCGAGCCCAGAGTCGCACGGATCAACCATCGGTGGCGCAGGATCGGCACCGCCGTCGCCCGGTGGCCGGGGCCGGTGCTGGTGACTGCCGCAGCCGTTCTCATCGTCTGCACGGTCCCACTGCTCGGCGCCAAGATCAGTTTCGCGGAGCTGTCCGCGCAGCCGGCCACCACCGATTCCAGCCGCGGCTACCAAGCGATGCACGGCCGCTTCCCGGACAACCGGCTGTTGCCCGAGATCGTGTCGATCCAGGCCGACCGCGATCTGCGGACCCCGGCCGGGCTGATCACCATCGAACGGGTCACCCGAAAGGTGCTGGAGGTGCGCGGGGTACGTACGGTGCAGTCGGCCAGCCGGCCCGCCGGAACCCCGGTGCGCCAGGGCACGCTGGCCTATCAGGCCGGCCAGATCGGCGAACAGCTCGACGGCACAGCACAATCCGCGCTCGACGGCATGTCCTCTGTCGACACCGTGACGGCCACCATCGGTCGACTCGACACCGCGCTCGACGGTATGCAACGTGGTTTGGCCGGTGCCGTCGACGGACTGAACCGGGTGGGGGCCGGGTCCCAGGACATCGGGGCGGGGATGTCCGGACTACAGGGCAACCTGCGGGAGGTCTCCGGATATGCCGATCCGCTGCGCCAGTTCGTCAACGGCAACCCCGACTGTGCGGCCAATCCCATCTGCGCCGCCGTGCAGAAAATCGTCAAGCCGCTCGACGATGCGGTCAGCGCGACCGGCACCCTGGCCGGCGGAGCAGGCGCGCTCAGAGACGGCGCCACCAGCGCCACCAACTCACTCGACGGCACGGCAGATGCAGTGGTGACCATGCGCGGGGCACTGTCCCAGCTGCGCGGCCTCACCTCGACCCTGCGCTCCAGCCTGGACACGGTCGGCCCGCAGATGCGGCAGATGACCGGCTACCTGTCCCAGCTCAGCTCCGACTTCGCCGGCAGTCCGGAGGGCGGGTTCTACCTGCCGCCAAGAACTTTCGACGATCCCGAGTATCGGCGGGTGATGGACATGATGTTCTCCCCGGACGGCCATGCCACCCGGCTGCTGGTCTACGGCGACGGCGAGTCCTGGGGCCAGGACGGCGCGGACCGCTCTGACGAGATCCGCGTCGCGGCGGCCGAGGCACTCAAGGACACTCCGCTGGCGGCCGGCGGCGTCGTCGACCTCACCGGGGTGGGCACCGCCACCGCCGAACTCATCGACTACGTGCAGCACGATTTCACCCTGCTCGTCCTCGCCACGCTCGTGCTCATCTTCGTGATCGTGGCCGGGATGCTGCGCAGCCCCGTCGCCGGGATCGTGGTACTGGCCACCGTCACGGTCTCCTACGCATCGGCGTTGGGCGCCAGCGTCGCCATCTGGCAGTTGGTGCTCGGCCAACCGCTGCATTGGGCGGTACCGGCGCTGGCGTTCATCGCCTTGGTCGCCGTCGGCGCCGATTACAACCTGCTGTTGGCCATGCGGTTGCGTGACGAGGCCGCCGCCGGAGTGCGGACCGCGACCATCCGCGCCTTCGCCGGGACCGGCAGCGTCGTCACCATCGCGGGAATCGTGTTCGGGCTGACCATGTTCGCCATGCTGGGCGCCAGTGTGGTGACGATCGCCCAGGTGGGTTCGACGATCGGGATCGGCTTGATGATCGACACCCTGGTGGTGCGGACGTTCGTGGTGCCGCCCATCGCCGTGTTGCTCGGCCGCTGGTTCTGGTGGCCGCGGCGGCCCCTCAGGTCGTCGCGCCGGTACCGGCGTGAACACCGCTCAGTAGCCCCGTCATTTGCCCCACCTCGATGAGGTAGCCGTCCGGATCCCGCATGTAGCAACGCACTTCGGCCTTTCGGTCGATGGGCGGGGTCAGGAACTCGGCTCCCTTGGCTCTCCATTCGCGGTAACACGCGTCGATGTCGGCCACCCGGATGTTCAGAAAGCTGGTCGCGGTGTGCGGATCGGTCGGCGGGTGCAGTGTCACGTCCGGTTTGTCGGGCGTGGGGCCGCCGCCGGGGTTCATGATCAGCCAGCCGTTGGCGAGCTTGACGATGCACGGGTCCTCGGCCATCACCACCTCACCGCCGAGCACGTCGCTGTAGAAGGCCCGCGATCGGGCCACGTCCGCGACGGTGAGGAAGTGGGTCAACAACAACCCGGTTTCGGGGGTCGGCAGGTCCTTGTTTTCCATCGGAAGTCCTCTCCGAGGTCGTCACCGGGCTGTCGCGGTCCACGACTGAGCAGCGGCCCGGCGCCGGGCGGTGAAGTCGAGGGTGAGCTGGTTGAGCGTCATGGGTAGCGGCTGGTCGGCTTCCACGCGCGGCGTAGACGTCAGCCGAAGGTCCAAGGCGTGCAACAGGTTCGCCAGCATGGTGCTGGTGGCCAGCAGCACCAGGTTGCGGCCCGGGCATTCGGCGGGGCCGGCGGAGAACGGCGCCAGCTGAGGCTGCTGTTGGGCCCGGCCGTCCAGCCAGATGTCCGGAACGAATTGGTGGGCGTACGGCAACAACGCTTCGTCGCGGTGGAAGGCCGGCACCACGATCATCAGGCCCGCGCCCTTGGCGATGGTGAACCGATCGGCACCCTCGCCCCAGGTGGTGTCAGAGGTGGTGTCGCGCAGGATCGCCGGAGTGGTCGGCCACAGCCGCACCGACTCCAGGACGGTTGCCCGCAGATAGGGCCGCAGTGCGGGCTGCCCTGGGTCGGCGGCTTCGTCGAGGGCACGCGCCAACGCGTCCGGATGGCCGGCCAGCAGGGCCAACGCCCGTATCGCAGCCTGGCCGGCCGCGTCGAATGCGAACAGCCACTGCGGCATCTGGCCGACGGGATCGACGGCACCGCGGGCCGGTGTCGCGGCCACCGCGTCGACCAACGTCCCAGGCTGGGGGTCCTCGGCGTACCGGTAGAGCTGGTCGAGGAACCGCGCCCGCCTGCGGTAGTGCGGCAACGACAGGAACGACCAGTTTCCGGCCTTGCGCAGGTGCATCAAATCGTCGGTGACCGACTCGTCGTCTCGGGCCCGGTCACCCAGGGTCAGGCGCCGAACCATGCGCCACCAACTCTTCATGTACATCGAGGAATCCAGACGGCCGTGCTCGGCGGCTTCGTCGACGAGCTTGCCGGACTCCTCGGCGATCACCTCGACGAATGAGCCCGCCAGGCGGTGCATCTGCGCGGCCGTGTCCAGCACCGCCTCGTTGAACGCCCGCCGCGGTTCGCGGATGGAGCCCTGGGAGATCAGCACACCGTGCGGTTGAAACCACTGCAGTGCCTTGCGTTTCTCGAGATTGGCGGGATGAAACGGAACCGGGGCCTCGTCCAGCACCCGTCCGACGTCCGCGGGGTCGAGCAGGACGATGATCCGACGGCCCGGGATCACCACCTCCACGGGGCCTCGGCCGAATCGGCGGCGCAGCTGGTGTATCCGCTTGACGGCGCGACTGTCGGCCTGAGTCCGTTCCAGCAGCCGAACCATCGGGCGACGTCGGGCCAGCACCCCGCTGGCGATCGAGGAGAACCCGAGGTCGGTCAATGTCGCGAGCGCGGCTGTGCCGGTGACTTCATGGCGTCGATAACCCATGGCAAACCAACTACCCGTGCCACCGAGGTTGAAACGCCGCGACCGCTGCGGCGCGCATGACATCGGCAAAGTCTGGGTACATCGACTGGGTCTGGGGAAGGGGGACGACCGACCGGAGAGGATCCATGACCGCACCGCGATTGCAGGCTGACCAGCGCGACGCCGCCGAAGCCCAGCGCATCGTCGGGGCGGTGACCTCGGCCTTCGCCACCCGTGTCGTCGGGCAGGAACACCTGCGGGAATCGATGTTGGTGGCGTTGCTGGCAGGCGGGCACCTGCTCTTGGAGAGCGTGCCCGGACTGGCCAAGACCACGGCGGCCCGGGTGGTGGCCGAGTCCATCGACGGTAGCTTCCGCCGCATCCAGTGCACGCCCGACTTGTTGCCCAGCGACATCATCGGCACCCAGATCTACGAAGCGGCCGGCAACTCCTTCGTCACCCAACTGGGCCCGGTGCACGCCAACATCGTGCTGCTCGACGAGATCAACCGCTCCAGCGCCAAGACCCAGAGCGCCATGCTCGAGGCGATGGAGGAACGCCAGACCACGATCGCCGGCGTCGAATATCCCATCCCGGAACCATTTCTCGTCATCGCCACCCAAAACCCGGTCGACCAGGAAGGCACCTACCCGCTGTCGGAGGCGCAGACCGACCGCTTCATGCTCAAGGAAATCGTGGGCTATCCCTCGATCGAGGACGAGGTCGAGATCGCTGCCCGGATGGACGCCGGCCTCTACGACCGCAACCACCGGGCGGCGCCCGTCGTCACCATCGACGACGTGCGCCGCGTGCAGGACATCGTGCGCAGGGTGTATCTGGACCGGGCTCTGGTCGAGTACGCCAGCCGGCTGGTGGCCGTCACCCGGGTCCCGGACCACCATCTGCCGGCCAACCTGGCTCGGGTGATCGAATACGGGGCCAGCCCCCGAGCCACTTTGGCGTTCTGCCGCACGGCTCGCGCCCTGGCAGTGCTGCGCGGCCGCGACCACGTGGTGCCCGACGACATCGCCCGACTGGCCCACCGGGTGTTGCGGCACCGGCTGATCCTGGGCTTCGAAGCCGCCACCGCGCGAATCACTCCCGACGTGGTCGTCGATGAGGTACTGCGCGCGGTCCAGGTGCCGTGAGGCCGTGATGGGCAGATACCTGGACTCCGCCAAGGCGTATGCCGGACGCGACATCGGGGGGTTGCTCGAAGGCGGACGTTACGCGCTGATCCACACCCGCAGCCTGGAATTCGACGAGCTGCGGCCCTATGTGCCGGGTGACGACGTGCGCGACATCGACTGGAAGGCCACCGCACGTTCCGGTCACACCCTGATCAAACGGTTCGTCTCAGAGAAGCACCACAAGGTGCTGGTGGTCGCCGATGCCGGACGCAACACCTGCGCGCAGGCGCCGTCAGGAGAACTGAAAAGGACGGTGGCCCTGCACTTGATCGGCGCGATCGGGTTGATGACGCTACCCCGATCCGACGAGATCGCCATGGTGCTCGGTGACCACCGTGGCAACGTGGATATTCGGCTGCGCCGAGGCGAGACGCACATCGAGAGCCTGCTGCACCGGTTCCACCACCACGCCACCGACCATCCCGGTCCCAGCGACATCCTGGTTCAGCTCGAGTGGGTGGCCCGCCATTACCGACACCGGCTGCTGATCTTCGTGGTGTCCGACGAGCCGGAGCTCAGCGACCGGTTGGCCGAGGTGCTGGGGTCGTTGACCGCCCGCCACGATGTGCTGTGGGCCCTGGTCAGCGACATGCCGGCGGTCAGCGCGCAACGGGGTGACGGTCGCAGCTACGAGGTGTCTGACGGCCGGACCATCCTGACCGGCCTGGACCACAGCGTCATCGAGGACTACCGGCGCGCCGAAGCGCAACGGCGCGAAGAACTTTCCGAGTTCCTCACCCTGCACCGGGTCCCGCATGCCCGGGTCACCGGCAGTATGCGGATCAGGGCGGCGCTGACCGCGATGACCGGGGTGTACGCCCGTGCCGGATGACCTGTTGCAGTACGTGATCGGCCCCACGCCCTACTCCTCGGTGTGGCTGTGGACCGCGATCGGCCTGACCCTGCTGTTGGGTGCGTGGTACGCGGGCGTCTTTGTGCTGACCTCGCGGCGACGCCCGGTCCGTGAGCTGCCGGTCCTCGGCGCCGCGCGGTCCGAATTGCTGCGCCGCCGGGCGGCCCGCGCGGTTCGCAACATCGGAAACCGTTACCGGTCAGGCGATCTCACCGCAGCGGGCGCCGGTGCCGCGCTCAGTGTCGAGCTACGCGAATTCCTGCATGCCGCGACGGGAGTACCGGCGCAGTACATGCAGGTCGACGCGATCGCCGACAGCGCCGCCGCACCCGCCGCGCCGATCCTCGCCGAGATCACCGATATTCAGTTCAACCACCGTTCGACGCTCGACGCCGGCACCGCCAGCGTCACAGCGGAGGAGTTGATCCGCGGATGGACCTGATCTGGTGGGCGGTGGCGATGGTTGGTTGCCTGGCGCTTGCCGGGTGCGTGGGCCTGGCCCTGTTGCCGAAGCCGTCGGTCGACCGGGACCAATTCATACCCCTGGCCAACACCCGGCGGCTGACCCGGCTGCCCGCATACGTTCGGACGGCGCGCCGGCGAACCGTGTCGGCCGTCGTCGCGATCGCGATGCTGGTGGTCGCTTTCGTGGCGTCGGCTCTGGTCGCGGCGCGCCCGACCGGCCTGCCGTCGTGGGGTCGCGCCACCGAGGTCGCAACCCCCGAGGACATCATGGTGTGCGTCGGCGGCCCACTGACCGATCCCGCGGTCAGCGCCACGCTGCGGTACTTCGCCGAGCGGGTCGGCTCCTTCGGCACCGAACGGATCGGCCTCTCCTCGGCGAACCGGCGTGTCATCCCACTCACCCGGGACTATCAATACGCCGCAGCACAATTCGCCGCATTCGGACAGCGGGAGGGGTCGCGACCCTTCGTGGCACCGGTGTCATACGTCGATTACGCAGTCAACGTCGAGGACGTGCTGGCCATGTGTCTGACCGGTTTCCCGTCCTTCTCGGAACCGTCGGCGCAGCGGCGGTCGATCATCTACGTCGGCCCCGAATCGTTGCCGCGTCCCGGTGAAGCGACCCCGCTGTTCAGCACGGATCGACTCCACGATTTGGCGGTAACGGCCGGTGTTCAGGTCAACGCGATCACGCCCGGTTCCGGCGACGGCGCTGCGGCCGACCTGGCCCGCAGCACGGGCGGCCTGTGGTTTTCCGATTCGGCCGATGTGGGAGCACATCTCGCCGAGATCCGGGACCACCCGCCCCAGGCCGGGTCCACCGGCGAGTCCGCGGACGTCCGATCTGCCGAAACCCCGGGGATCCCGGTGTTGCTCGCGCTGCTGGCGATGGTGGTGCTGTGGTGGTGGCCGGTGGTGATGCGGCCATGAGGCTGGAACCGGTCCTGCCGCCGCTGCTGGTCGCAGTGCTCGCGGCGGCGTTGCTCGTGGCTCGCGGGTTGACCTTCCGGCGAGTCCGGACGCAGGGCGGCGGCTGGCCCGCGGTGTGGCGCTGGTCGGCCCTCACCACGGCCGGGTTGTTGCTGCTCGTGGCCGCCCTCGGCCCGGTCGCCGGAAGTGCACGTGACGCGGTGCCCCGGCCGGCCGGCGATCGTGATCCCAACGTCTTTGTATTGCTGGACCGTTCACCGGATATGACGGGGTCACCGATCGCCGCCGCCCGCGACGACATCGCGGCGTTGATCGAACGCTATCCACAGGCGCGCGTCGCCCTGATCTCCTTCACCGACCGGCCGGCTGTGGACTGGCCGTTGTCGGCCGACACCTGGAGCCTGCGCCCGGTAGCGGCCGCGATGAACGCCGCGGCTGCGACCGGAGATTCTCCGGACGCCAACGTCGGTGCGGCCGCCAGCGTCCTGCGTTACCAGTTGATCAGTGCGATGCAGCAGTTTCCCCGTGCCCAGAACCTGGTGTTCTATCTCGGTGCCGGAGCCCCGGAATCGCAAGCACCGCAACGCGAATTCCAGCTCCCCGAAGATGCGGTCGACGGGGGCGCGGTGCTGGGATACGGCAGCGGCGGGGCGCAGGCGCTTCGTGGGGTCGCCGGCCAGATCGGCGTGCCGTTCGTGCCGCGCGACGATCCGGCGCCGCTGGCCGAGGTTCTTCCCGCCGGCCAGGACCGGGCACAGGAAGCCGCGGCCGAACCGGTAACCACCACCGTCGAGCTGTACTGGGTTTTTGCCGCGGTGGCCGCCCTGCTCATCGTGGTGGAGCTTTATCTGGTGCTGCGCGAGTTCCGTCGCAACCAGCCCATCGACATGGGGCCGGGATCATGAGCCCGGTGCGCCGTCGACTGCTGGTGTACTCGGCGCCGGTGGCGCTGGTGATCGTCGTCGTGATCGTCAAGCTGTTCTCGGTCGTGGCGGCCGGCAACTCGGCAGCCGCCGGCTTCGCCGACCGTGACGCCGGGGCTTTGGCCGAAGAGGTCGCGCAGCTTGAGCGGTTCAATGTCGTCGACCCCGCCAAGGCATCTTTCGCGGCAGGCGCTCTGGCCGTTCTTCAGGACCGGCTGGCCGACGCCGACCGGAACTTCGCTGAGGCGGCGGCCCGTTCGAGTGCGGCTGAATCATGCTCGGCCAGGGTCAATCTGGAGCTGGTACGAGAGACACGGGGTGACCGGGCGGCCGCGGCCTCCGACCACCGCAGCGCCCTGGGCTACTACCTGGCCGCACGAGAGGTGGTGGACCGGGCCCCCGACGGGTGCTTTGCCGGCAACGCCGACCCCGACGTGGATCGGCGCCACGTCCGCAACGACGCGCAGGCACGCTTGAACCGCAAGATCTCCGCAGCCGGCGCCGCCGTCCCGCCCAACGCGCCACCCCCGCCACCGCCGGCGCAGGCGCCGCCGCCGGGGCCGGCCGGCACAGCACCGACGCGACCGCCCAACCGGCTCGACCCCGCGTCAGGTGACCCGCTGGACCGGCTGCAACAGATTCTGCGCGATGCGGCCAGGGGATAGATTCGAGTCAGTCAGTGCGGTCGAGTCGGTTCGTCTGTCCCTGGGCTCAAGTGGAGGAGATGGAATGGCGGTGGCGGACGGGCTGTCTGCGCGGGAGGCGAAGCGCCTACAGACCCGTGAGCGGTTGATGGGTGCGGCGATCGCAGAGTTCAAGCGCGCGGGAATGGCCGAGGCGGATGTGGGCACCATCGTCACCGCGGCGGGCGTGGCACACGGCACGTTCTTCTTCCACTTCCCCACCAAGGAGCATGTGCTGCTGGAACTGGAGCAGCGCGAAGAGGTACGGATCGCCAAGCAGTACGGCCAATTCCTCAAGAAGCCGCACAGCTTGGAGGAAGGCTTGCGCGAGGCCATGCGGCTGGTGGTCGGCCTCGAACGCCGGCTCGGCGGGGTGCTGTTCAAAGACTTTCTGGCCCTGCACTTCTCACAGACGCGGCCGCCCGTGGGGGACGGCCAGGAACACCCGGTGATCACCGGTGTGGCTCGGGAGATCGAAGTGGCGCAGCAGCAGGGCGAGGTGGCCGCCGACGTGAACCCGTGGAACAGCGCGGTGTTCTTCCTGCTCGGCTTCTACGCGCTGTTGATCACGACCAACGATTGGCCCACCCGCGACGCCCTGCTGGATGACTACGTCGTCAGGACCATGCGCAGCCTGGCGCCCTAGGTCCCTGGCTCGCCGCGGATCCGGTTGTGTTGCGGAGATCTAACGATTCGGTGGTGTCTCGGGGTTGACGCTGCCGTAAGCAGCAAAGCCGTGGTTCAGTGGTAACCGATGACTGGTGCCTGCTCCCCGCGTCGCTGTCTCACCGCTGCGGTGACGGCGGGTGTCACGATGCTCGCGGTGGGTGTTCCGGCGGCCTCGGCCGCACCGTCCAGTGATGCCCGGGGGTATGTCGACTCCACCGCGCGCTGTGCGACCGCGGACGCGACCGTGTTGTTCGGCAGTACCGACGCGTCCCGGGTGGCGATCTGCTCGGTGTCGGGCGGCAAATACGAATACCGCGGGGTGCGGCTGCGCGACGGCGCCAAGTTGATCGTGCCCGCGACCCGCAACGACGACGGCGCGTTCCGCGTGGAGAACGCCGGGATCGAATACCTGGTGACCTCGAAGTCGCTGGTGCTCAGCGTGGGAGAGAAGGTGATCCGCGAGGAGGCGATGGTCGACTTCCATCGCCCGGGAGCGCCGGCCCCGGCGGCGGCGTCGCCCACGCCCACCACCCCGTTGCCGCCGCCGCTTGCCGCCGAAGTCGGCGGTAGCGGCGTGCGTCGCTGACCGGCTGAGCAGCGGGCTTGTGAGTTCAGTTGAACGCCCAAGCTGAAAATGATAATCATTAACGGCATGGAGCTCGACCGATTATGCCGGGGCACCACCTTGCTGACGGTTCCGCTCGTCGACGGTGCCGTCCAGGTGGGCATCGGCGGTGACTTTCCCACCACCACCCTCGCCGTCTCCGTGTCGGCCTCGTCGGTGCGGGTGCGCCGGCTCGACGGCAGGAGCCTGCAGGTTCACATCGTCGAGGACTGGCGGGATGCGGCCGAGCCCGGAGTGGCGACCCAGGTATTCGACGAGCCGGTCGAGGAACTGCTGCTCGAACGCCGCGGCGGAACCTGGATCCCGGCCTCGGCTACGCGCGGCCACGGCGTCGCCCTCGAGCGGTTCGTCGGCACGCTCACCCGCTTCGCGCTGGCAAAGCAGCGACGCGCCGTCGTTCAGGACGTGGGTGCGGCGTAGGTCTGCAGATACTGGGTCAGCGCCCGCTCGCCCTCGGTGAGGATCGCCCGGTCCGGCCCCCGTCCCGCATGGAAAGCCATCTCCAGCAGGCGATCGCCCATCTCGACAGCCACCATCGTCACCAAGGGATCGGTGCCCTCGGCCAAGAGACCCCAGTGCAACAGCGCACCGTGCAGGGCGTGGGCGAACTCGGTTCGGCGTGCCCGTGGGTCGGCGATCAGGCCGCTGGCCAGGCTGGTGTAGTGCAGGTCCACCAGGTGCGGATGGTTGCGCAGGTGCTCGTAGTGGAATTCGAAGATGCCGTGGGCGACCTCGGCCAGGCTGGTCGGTGCCAGTGCGGCCAGGATCGCCGCGCCTTCGGCGTCCCGCCGGTCGAGGTGATCGGCCACGATCTCCTGCAGGATCGCATCGCGGTTGGGGAAGAACTGATAGACCGTCGCGACCGGGACTTCGGCCCGTTGCGCGATGGCGCGGGTTGACGGCGTCTACGCCCCGGGTCTCCAGCAGTTCGAGCGCCGCGGCCCGGATGCGCTCGACACGGCGTCGGCTGCGTTCCTGGACGGGTTGGCGGCGCCGTAGTGGCTTGTGGGGGACCACCTCAGAATCGTCGCATATCGCTGACATGAGCCATGTTCACATTCTCGGTCGGCAGGGACATGTCCAGCGGTTTACCCCCTTCGGTTCCCTGCCGAAGTGGTCGGGTTCACAATGGGACGTTCAGTCCTGACCGCGCATTCGAAGGAAACCGTGTCCATACTTTCCACACCGATGCTGGCCGACGCCTTGGCGCGCTTGTTCTCCGCGGCCGTCAATCCGGCGCCCAAACCGGGCGTGCGGTTTCCCGAAATCCCGGGCCGCACAACGCTGACCGATATCCCGACCCGGCACGGACGAGTAGCCGCGACGGTGTACCACCCGCCGTCGGATGACGCGAAACCCGCCGTGTACGTGAACGTGCACGGCGGCGGTTTTGTCGTCGGGCATCGGGAACAGGACGACCCGTGGTGCCGTTATCTGGCGGCCAAGGCGAATGTCGTCGTGGTCAATGTCGATTACCTCTTGGCGCCGCACCGCAGGTTTCCCACTTCGGCCGAGCAGATCTATGACGTACTGGGCTGGGTCTCGGCGCCCGAGCGGGATTGGGATGGCAGCCGGTTGTGTGTCGGCGGCCAGAGCGCGGGCGGCAGCCTTTCCGCTGCGGCTTGTCGGCTGGCCCTCGAGCACGGCGGGCCGTCGATCGCATTGCAGGTTCTGCACTACCCGCCGCTGGATCTGGTGACCGCGACGAAGGACAAGCATTCCCCGCTGGGTGCCAAAGCCGTCATGAAGCCCTGGATGGGTGAGGTGTTCGACACCGCCTACATTCCCGAGCGGGCTCGGCGCAGTGACCGCCTGGCCTCCCCGGCCTGGGACACCAACGCCGACGGAATCGAAGGCATCGCCCCGGCGCTGATCGTCACCGCCGAGTACGACCGGCTGCGCGACGAGGCCTGGCGATACGCCCAGAAGCTCGACGCGGTCGGCTCACTGGCCGAGTATCACGAAGTGCCCGGCGTCGACCACGGCTACAACATCATGAGTGACGACGTCGAGGTCACGCGCAGGGTCTACGACCACATCGCCGGACACGTTCGCCGCGCGACGGGCAATTAGTCCAACGAACTGTGCAGGGCCAGCGTCGCCGCGACGGCGTTGGCCGCCTCGGCACCTTTCTTGACGAAGTGCTTCGTGAAGTAGTCGACATGCTCGTCGTGCTCGTGGAAATGGTGCGGAGTGAGCACGACCGAGAACACCGGAACGTCGGTGTCGAGTTGCACCCGCATCAGCCCGTCGATCACCGCGGTGGCCACGAAGTCGTGGCGGTAGATGCCGCCGTCGACGACGAGCCCGGCCGCCACGATCGCCCGGTACCGCCCGGTGAGCGCCAGACGCTTTGCGGTGAGCGGGATTTCGAAGGCGCCGGGCACTTCGAAGAACTCGAGGGACGCATCGGCGAATCCATGGGTGCCGATCTGCTGGGTGAACCCCTCGCGCGCCTTGTCGACGATGTTGCGATGCCAGGTGGCTTGCACGAACGCGATCTGAGTGGCTGCGTCAGACATGTGCTGACGCTATCGCACGTCGAGGTAGGCGTCGGCCCAGGCGCCGATGATCCGGCCGGCGCGCTTGGCCTGCCCGGGCCCGGTGAGCAGGTGTTCGGAACCTTCCAGCGAGACGAAGCTGCGGGGGTGGCGGGCGGCCCAGAAGATGTCGCTCGCGTTCTTGATGCCGACGGTGTTGTCGGTCGGGGAGTGCAGGATGAGCAACGGCAGTTTGAGGCCTTTGATCTTGTCCAGCAGCTCGGTGGCCCGGACATCCTCGACGAAGGCCCGCTTGAGTGTCAGCGTCTTCCCGCCCACCATCCATTGGCCGCTACCTTCGGCGCAGACCTGGTCGATCACCGCGTCGTACTGGCGCTCGACGTGTGTGGGGTCGAACGGCGCACCGACGGTCACCACGGCTCGCACGCCGGGGGACCGCCGCGCCGCGGCGATCACCGCCGCACCACCCCAGGAATGTCCGATCAGAAGGTCGGGCGGCGTGCCGCGCTCGGCCATGAACGTGCAGGCCGCAATGATGTCGTTGACCTTGACGGTGAACGAGCCGTCACCCCAGTCGCCTTCGGAGTCGCCCAGGCCCAGCGCATCGAAGCGCAACATCCCGATGCCGTCGGCGGCCAGCTGCTTGCAGATCCGGGAGGCGGCCGGCGAGTCCTTACCGAGGGTGAAACCGTGCGAGAACACGCCCCAGCCTCGGACCGGCCCGTCCGGCCGATCGATGACGCCCGCCAGCGTGGGGCCGGTCGAACTGGGGAATGTGACACGCTCAGCCATGCAGGTGGTCTACCACGGGGGCGAGCGGCGCCGGGTGTTGACGGAGGTACCTGTGTGGTCGCCGGCCTGGCTCCGTAGGGTGGATGGACCGGCCTCATGGTCAATGCCGCCCAGGACGCCGTGTCTGAATGTAATGAGAGTGTGGAGCAATCAGGTGCCTCTGAACACCATCGCGCTGGAACTTGTCCCGCCCACCCTTGACCGCGGTGTGCAGTACCCCGTTGAAGAGGCGCGAAAAGTGCTCGCCTTGGCAGCTGAGACCGGCATCGAAGGCCGGATCCGCCACGTGATGATCCCCGGGATGATCGATGAGGACGACGACCGTCCGATCGAGATGAAGCCGCGGATGGATGTCCTGGACTACTGGAACATCCTCCGGCCCGAGCTGCCCGGCATGCGTGGTCTGTGCACGCAGGTCACCTCGTTCCTGGACTCCGAGGCGCTGGGCAAGCGCCTCGACGACCTCAGCGGCGCTGGATTCGAAGGCATCGCCTTCGTCGGCGTGCCCCGCACCATGAAAGACGGTGAGGGCGAGGGCGTCGCCCCCACCGATGCCCTGTCGATCTATGAGGACGTGGTCCCCAACCGGGGCGCCATCCTCATCCCCACCCGTGAGGGCGAGCAGGGCCGGTTCAACTTCAAGTGCGACAAGGGCGCGACGTACGGCATGACCCAGCTGCTGTACTCCGACGCCATCGTCGAGTTCCTCACCGAACTCGCCAAGACCACCGACCATCGCCCGGAGATTCTGCTGTCTTTCGGGTTCGTGCCGAAGATGGAGACCAAGGTCGGTCTGATCAACTGGCTCATCCAGGACCCGGGCAACGAGGCGGTGGCCGCTGAGCAGGCATTCGTCACCGACCTGGCCCAGCGGGAGCCCGCGGACAAGCGCCGCCTGATGCTCGACCTCTACAAGCGGGTCATCGACGGGGTGGCCGAGCTCGGTTTCCCGTTGAGCATCCACTTCGAGGCCGCCTACGGGGTGTCGAAGCCGGCCTTCGAGACCTTCGCCGAGATGTTGGAGTACTGGTCGCCAGACCGAATCGGCTAGTTCTCGTGGCCTGTGATGTATCAGGACATCGGTGACTGTTCTGCATCAGGACTTCGGTGACAGTTGGTGTATCAGGACTTCGGTGACGGTTGTGGGGTTCTGGGGCGGGTTCCTGGTGGTCGGCCGTTGCCGACGTATCGGATGCCGGGTGCGGGTCGGGTGTGCTCAGCAAGGACCTCGCCTTGCAGGTCGGTGATGATGATCGCGTCGCCGGTGTTGTTGCCGGTGCTGACGACGAGGACCGGTTGGAATGCGAGGTCGACGTCGAGCTTGTATTGCACGCGGTCCAGGCCGATGGTGCCCGATGTGGTCACGGTTCTGACTTGTGCGCCGGCGGGCAGGTCAGCGGGCAGCTGCGGCCGGAGGCGTTGGTGGCGGCGCGGGGCGGGTTTCTCGAAGAGTGGCCGGTCCGGTTTGGGTCGGGGTGGATCAGCTTTTGGGGTCGCTTCCCACGCGGTCAGCGGGGTGACACGCCCGGGCAGTCCTTGGTGGGGACGTTCGGTGTTGTAGATGCGGTCGAATTCGTCGACCTGGGCTTGCAGTTCGTCGAGCGTCTCGGCCAGCGGCTGTTTGTCGAGGTAGCGGAACAGGGTCTGGTGGAAGCGTTCGTTTTTGCCCTGGGTGGTCGGCTTGTAGGGCTTGCCGGTGATCGCCTCCACACCCAGTCGAGACACGTGTGCGACGAGTTGGCCGTTGTACCCACGTCGTGACGGGTTCAGCGCGGCCCCGTTGTCAGAGAGCAGTCGCTGCGGGACGCCGTGTGCGTTAATTGCCTTGTCCACCAATGTGATTGCGGCTTCAGCAGTCTCACTCCAGGCGACATGGGAGGCGACCGCGTAGCGGGAGTGATCGTCGATAAGCTGGAAGATCACACACTTGCGGCCGCCGCTGAGCACGTACTCGGTGGCGTCCAGTTGCCAGCACGCGTTCGGGGCCGGATACACGAACCGTCGCCATGCCGAGCGGGGCTTTTTCTTCGGCTCCGCACGAGCCACGCCCGCCTCGCGGAAGATGCGCGCCAGCGACGCTGTGGACGGGACCTGCTGCAGGCCCATCGTGCGCATCTTGTCGTACACACTGACCGGCCCGTGATCCAGACCGGACTGCTCAAGTGCGGCACGAACCTTGATGGCCTGATCCTTGACCCCATCGCTCAATGTCGACGGGCTGGACTTCGGCCGTCGGGTCCTCGGTTCGAGCACTGCGGCCGGTCCGTCGGCCTTGGCGCGATTCCGCAAGACGTAAAACGACTTGCGGGAGATGCCGTGTTCGGCGCAGAACGTCGACACCGCTCCGCGGGGTGCGTCATCAGGCCACTGCGAGATCGCAAGGCGAACACGAGGATCGATGGGTTCATTACCAGCCACCGCCAGAGCGTGGCCCCAGAAGTGTCACCACCAAGACCACCGGAACTGTCACCGATGTCCTGATGCGGAACTGTCACCGATGTCCTGAGAGATAACACTAGTTCTCGTGGCCGCAACTTGTCGGTGGTCGAATGTATGTTCGAACCATGCAGGCGGGGGCGGTTCAAGCGGTGGCGGGGTTGCGGGCCGCTCTCGCCGCGTTCGCCGCGTGTGACTTCGGTTGCCTGACCCGCGCTGAACTGCTGGCGGTGCTCGACGAGTACGAGGCGTTGACCTGCCAACTGCCTTCCGCGCTGCATCGGCTGCTGGCGCAATTGCAGGCCGAGTCCACGCCTCGTGAGTTGGGCGCCAAGTCGTGGAACGAGGTGTTGCGTGTCCGCTGGCGGCTGTCCGGCGCTGAGGCCGGCCGGCGGTTGGGTGAGGCCGCTGAGTCGGGCCCGCGGCGTTCGTTGACCGGCCAACCGCTGCCACCGGCGCTGCCGGTGGTCGCTGCCGCGGTGGGGGCTGGCTTGATTAATCCCGATCACGTCAAGGTGCTGCGTGAGGCGGTCAAGGGGTTGCCCGGGTTCGTCGACCGGGTGACCCGGGAGCAGTTCGAAGCCGACCTGGTGCGGGTCGCGGTCGGGGTGGGGCCCAGAGAACTCAAAGACACCGCCGAGTTGCGGTTGTTTCTGCTCGATCAGGACGGACCCGAACCCGACGACACCGAACGGGCCCGCAAACGCGGGCTGTCCACCGGCAAGCAGGGCCGTGATGCGATGACGGCGCTCACGGGCACCCTGACCCCGGAAGCTGCTGCAGTGTGGGAAGTGCTGTTCGCCAAGTTCGCCGCCCCGGGCATGTGCAACCCCGATGATGACCAGCCCTGCACGTGCGGCACCCCCACCCAAGCTCAGATCGACAATGATCACCGCAGCCTGGCCCAACGCCGACACGACGCGCTCCTGGTGGTCGGACGCATCGCGTTGATGACGGATCTGGGTCAGCTCAACGGGTTGCCGGTGTCGGTGATCGTGCGCACCACGTTGCGAGACCTCGAATCGCGCGCCGGAATCGGGGTAACCGGTGGGGGCACCAAGATTCCGATCGGGGACCTCATCCGCATGGGCGCCCATGCCAGTCACTACTTGGCTGTCTTCGATCAGGCCACCGGATCGGCACTGAATCTCTTCCGAGCTCGGCGTATCGCGAGCCCCGCCCAACGCGTCGTACTCATCGCCCGCGACGGGGGGTGCACCAAACCGGGCTGCACCGTGGGCGCCTACGGCTGTCAAGCCCACCATGCCACCGCCGACTGGGCCGACGGCGGCAACACCAATGTCGACGAGATGACCCTGGCCTGCGGGCCGCACAACCGCCTGGTCCACAGCGACGGCGGCTACAGCACCACCATCGACGAACACGGCGAGGTTGAATGGCATCCCCCACCGGGGCTCGACCACGGCCAAAATCGGATCAACTACCACCACCGCCCCGAACTCCTACTCGCCCCACCCGATGACGGCCCCGAACCCGAATGGGACCTTGAACCCGACTGGGAGCTGCAGCCTGACTTCGAGCCCGAGTCCGAGCCCGAGCTCGAGCCGGAGTGGTTCCCGGAATGGGACATGAAACCCGAGTTTGAGTGGGACCTGGACTGGGACAACGACTTCGGCCATCCCGCGCCGGCCCCGCCCGACTGGATCCTGCTCGACGCCACCGACCTCACCGGCAAGGAAGTGCGCGGGCCCTAACTGCGCCTATCGCGGTGGCGACGCGAATCTGCGTGCCCGGGATGATCGTGCGGAAGCTGATAACCATCGAGTGTCGGTATAGCGGTAGGACCGTCCCCTCTGCACAGGCAAGCAGGCTGTCTATCAACCCAGCGCTTCTACGCGAGCGGCGAGTGTGGCCGTCCATTCCTTCAGGTATTCGTCATCGGACGCGGCTGCTGTCGGACGGCGGAACAGGTTGGCGGCGAAGCGTTCTCCGAGAAGGCTGTTGATGCCGAGTGAAGCCAGTACTCGTGTCTCCTCGGAAGATCGGTTCGGCGCCCAGACGTTGATCCAGCCGTGCAGTTCGTCGCACAGCCCGTCGACGAGTGCGGCGTATGCGGTGTCCAGTCGATCAGACATCCCGGCCGGGGTGCGGGCCGCGACCTGGAGCAACTCGGTTTCCTGATCGATCACGGTGAGCAGGTAGCGACCCAGCACCGTCAGTTCGCTGTGTAAGTCCCCGAGTCCGGCGAACAGGGCGCGGATGTCCTGCATGGCCGAGCGACGATCCAACTGACGGTCGATGCCGGCCGAGAGGAGGGCGTCCTTGGATTTGAAGTGGCGGTACAGCGCTCCCGATCCAGCGGACAACCCCGCTGCAGCTTCGATCTGAGACACGCTGGTGGCTTCGAAACCCTTGTCGCTGAACAGCTTCATCGCCTCGGTGACCAGCCGTTCCCGGGTCGATCCGGCCGACATCGTTGACCTCCTGAAAGTGATCACTTACTGTACGTAGGAATACACTTTACAACGGGCTCCAACCCGATGGGAGCGATTCGATGTCAGAACGCGACAGGACAGTGCCGCAGGGCCGGCTACGTCGGACGATGCCCATAGCCGGGTTCACGGCTCGCGCCGCTGGTGGGCGTCTCATCGCGGGCATGCAGCAGCGCGCCGGTGACGACAACGCGGTGCAGCGGTTCCATGAGCGCACCGCTGACCGCTATGTCGAGATGCTCGGCCACTCCAAGGGCGCCCTGATGAAGGTCGGGCAGTTGATGTCCTTGATCGACCCGTCAGACGTAGGAACCGGCGGCTTTCAGCCCTATCAACAAGCGCTGACCCGGCTTCAGTCGGATGCGCCACCCATGGCGCCGGCACTGGTTCACGACGTCCTCGACGATGAACTCGAAGACGGCGTCCGGACGTTCGATGAGTTCGACGACGAGCCAATAGCGTCGGCATCTATCGGCCAGGTACACCGCGCGGTGCTTGCCGACGGACGTGACGTTGCGGTCAAGGTGCAGTACCCCGGTGTGGCACAGGCGATCCGCGAGGATCTGGCTAACACCGAACTCATCGCCACGTTCCTGCGATTCGCCGCCTCCGCCTCCGGCATCGTCTTCGACCTACGCAAGCTGGCGCGCGAGTACACGGCGCGCATCGTCGAGGAAGTCGACTACCGGCGGGAGGCGAAGATGATCGCCGCCTTCCACGAACTGTATGTCGACCACCCGTTCTTCCGGGTCCCCGCCCTCGTGGGTCATGCCTGCACCGACCGAGTCCTCACGATGACCTACATGGAGGGGATCGGTTGGGCGGCCGCACAACACGCCGAACAAGATCTCAAGAACCGCTGGGCCGAAGTGGTGACGCGCTTCAGCTACTCGAACCTGCGGCACAGCAATCTCCTTCACGCCGACCCGCACCCGGGCAATTACCGTTTCGGCGATGACGGCAGCGTCGGATTCGTCGACTTCGGCTGCATCAAGGTCCTGACCGAGCAGAAGCGCAGAATGTGGGTCTCCATCGTGCGCAACACCATCGACAAGCGCATCGACGACCTGCGCGCAGATGTGATCGAAGCGGGGTTCATCACGGACGATTTCCCGATCACCGGCCAGGAACTGTGTGATTTCTGGACCCAGGTGTTCTACGACATCATCGCCGCACCGCAGCCGGTTACCTATACGGCGAGCAGCATCGCACGAACCACGCGTTGGATGTTCAGTCCCGACTCCGGCAATCCCTTGTCGCGCATGCTGGTTCCCGACGACTACGCCTTCGCCCCGCGGGTGAACCAGGCGCTGACCAACATCTGTGCCAGATTGCATGCCACGCTGCCCGCACGCGCCATCGTCGACGACATGGACGGTGTCGCCGAACCAACAACCGAATTGGGCAAGCTGCACCATGCCTGGGTGCGTCGACGCGGTTTACCGGGGGCATTCGACGATCACACGGCTGCACGAGCTGCGGCGATGGAGATCCAATGAGACCCTCCGACGAGCTGGTGCCCCGCGGGAGGGTCCGTCGCACGATGCCGCTCGCGGGATTCACCGCGCGGGCCGCAGGCGGCCGGCTGGTTGCGGGCCTGCGGGAACGTGCCGGCGACGGTGGCGCTGTTGAGCGGTTCCATGAGCGCACCGCCGAGCGCTACACCGAACTGCTGGGGCATTCCAAAGGTGCCTTGATGAAGGCCGGCCAGATCCTGTCCATGGTCGACGCCGACGCGATAGGCCACGCCGGGTTCGCTCCCTACCAGAAGGCGTTGGCACAGTTGCAGACTGCCGCACCGCCGATGTCCGCCGCCCTGGTACACGCGGTCCTCGATAACGAACTCGGGGCGGGTGTCGAATGCTTCGCCGAGTTCGACGACGATCCGATCGCGGCTGCTTCGGTGGGGCAAGTCCACCGCGCAGTGTTGCGCGACGGGCGGGTGGTCGCCGTCAAGGTGCAGTATCCCGGTGTGGCACAGGCTATCCGCGACGACCTTGCCAACACCGAGTTGCTGCTGACCTTCATGCGTCTGGGCGCCGCGGCGATGGGCGCGACGGCAGACATCCGGGCCATGGCCGCCGAGATCACCGCGCGAGTCACCGAGGAAGTGGACTACCGCCACGAGGCGGCGATGATCACCGCATTCGCCGATCTGCTTCGCGGTCATCCGTTCATCCATGTCCCCGAGGTGATCCCGGAGGCGTCCAGCGAACGGGTGTTGACGATGACCTATCTCGACGGGATGGATTGGGCAACAGCACGACACGCCGATCAGGATCTGCGGAACACCTGGGCTGAGGTGGTGTTCCGGTTCATCAACAGCGGCTCCCGGCATGGCAACCTGGTGCAGGTCGATCCGCATCCCGGCAACTTCCGCTTCAACCCCGACGGTACGGTCGGTTGCCTGGATTTCGGCTGTGTGCAGACGTTCACGGAACGGCCACGCTGGCTCTTTCTTTCGTTGATGCATGCCGGGATGGAGGGGCGATACGACGATTGCCGCGAACTGATGACCGCGATGGGGCTGATATCGGCCGGCACCTCGATGAGCGATGAGGACCTGCGGCGGATCGTCTCGGACATGACCCATGCCACCACAGCTCCGCAGCCGGTCACCTATACGCCCGACATCGCGGCGCGAAGCCTCCGGGCGTTCATGGGCGATCAGAACTCCCGACCGCCCGGCCACGTCACCGTGACCCGCGAGTTCGTATTCCTTCCGCGTCTGCAGATCGCTTTTGACCATATCGCCGCCGGATTGCGGGCGACCGTGCCGGTGCGCTCCATCCTCGAAGACCTCTCCGGCATCGCCGAACCCACAACGGAACTCGGCAAGCTGCACCATGCCTGGGTCCGCGAGCGCGGATTGCCCTGCGGGTTGGATCACCATGACCACCCCTGACCTCACGGTGGCCCGGCTTCCATGGGATGCCGCCGACCCCTACCCGTTCTACGAGACGAGGCGCTGCCACGGTGAGGTGGTGTGGGACGACACCGCCCAGGCCTGGCTGGCCCTCGGCTATCACGCCGTCCGCGAGGTGCTCGCCGGACCGCACTGGACCAGCGACCCCCGGGCGAGCATGGGCGCGGCGGGCGCGGCTGACTTCTTCAACTCGTCCTTCGTCGAAGCCAGCATGCTGTTCACCGACGGTCTGGCGCATGATCGGTTGCGCGGCTCTGTGCGGGATGTGTTCGGCCGCGCATTCATCGACCGGCTCACCGATGGTGTCGAATCGATCTGCCACGACGCAGTTTCCGCGATCGCCGTCGATCAACCCTTCGATGCGATGGCGCACATCGCCCTCCCGCTGCCGATAGCGGTCATCGGCGCATGGTTGGGGCTGGAGGCGGAGCAGTGTTCGGCACTGCGCGAACACTCTCCTGACGTCATCCGGATCCTCGGCGGGTTCACGGACCGGAAAGAACTCGAACGCGGGATCGGGGCGGCTGCGGCTCTACTCACGGAGATGCTGCCCGCGGCCGCTGACAGACGTACGCATCCTCGCGACGATCTGCTCAGCTATATCGCCGCCGAACCTGGGCTTTCGCTCGACGAGGTCGTCGTCACAGCGATCCTCATCGCGGTTGCCGGGCATGAGACCACCGCGAATCTGTTGGGCGCCGGCCTCATCCGGTTGCTCACTCCTGACGGTGAAGGCGCTCGCGCGGCAGATGAGATCGACCCCGCAGACCCCGCGGTGGTCACCGAACTACTGCGGCTGGACGGCCCGGTGCAGGCTACCAGCCGTACCGCCACCGCCGACCAGACCGTCGCGGGCAATGACATCCGATGCGGTGAAACCGTTTTGGCCTGCGTGGCGGCGGCCAACCGCGATCCCGCCGTCTATGACGCTCCCGACCTGTTTCGGCCGGGTCGTCCGGGTCCGGCCCCCTTGACGTTCGGACACGGAGCGCACTACTGCCTGGGCGCCCCGTTGGCCAGGCTGGAGGCAGGCATCGCGCTACGGCACGTCCTGCGACGCCGGCCGACGCTTTCGGGCCTGCCGACCTGGCGCGACACCCCGGCTATCCGGGGGCCGCTGACCGTCCCGATCCGGTTCGCGGTGTAACGACCGTCAGTCACCCATCGCTGCGGTCACAGCCTGCGCGATGAACCGCACCGCTTCGTTGCGGCTCACTGCGGCCATCAGTTGCGCGGCCGCTTGGACTTCCGGTCCTACCAGGCAGGTCGGCCCTGCCGTGAGGTTGGCGAACGCGGCTGCCACCACATCGTCGACGTCGGCGGCTCCGGGCGGTGTCTGTTCTGCGGAGTCGATCTGACCTCGCTCGTGCTCCAGCTTGCGTAACGCGGGCGTGTCGGTCTTGCCGAGAATCAGCCCGAGGACATCAACACCCTTGTCGTGCAGCTCGGTCCACAATGCCTCGGCGAACACCATGTCGAAGGCCTTGCTCGCTCCGTAGGCGACCATGTTGGGGCCGCCGGCGAATCCGGCGCCGGATCCGAAGACGACGATGCCGCCGCGCCCCCGATCCACCATCGGCTGTGCGAAGTGGTGGCAAAGTTGCATGGGCACCATGCAGTTGCGCTGCACCAACGATTCCGCCGCGGACAGCGGGCTGGTCAGGAACGGTCGGAAGTGCGGATCCGCCCCCGCACAGCAGACCAGGAAGCCGATGCCGAGGTCAGCGCTGGCGTCGAGCACCTCGCCGGCGGCGCCCGGTGCGGCCAGATCGATTGCCAGCGTGCGGGTTCGGACCCCGGTACGGTCGGCGATACGGGCCGCCACGTCATCGAGCACCGCCTGCCGGCGGGCCAGTAGCACCACGTTGAGTCCGCGACGGGCCAGCTCCTCGGCCGTCGCCGCGCCGACGCCGTCGGAGGCACCGGCGATGAGTGCCCATGGTCCGTACTTGGCCGCGAACTCAGACATTGGTGATCCGGACCGCGGTGAAACGTCGCCACGCGATCCGCCAGCCCGCGGGGGTACGCACCAGCTCGTCGTCGTAGAACCCGATGGCGTTGACACCGGAGTTGTTGTCTTGAGCCATGATCAGCCCGTCGATGTAGGTGCGGGCCGTCGCGGTGTCACCGTCGACGGCGATCGCGTGGTTGCTGAGCCGGTGCATGGTGTGCCCGGCCATCGCGTGGGATTGATCCATGAACTCGGTCACGGCGTCCACGCCGTTCCACGTGCCGATCTCGCCGTAGTCCAGCACGCAGTCGTCGGTGAACACCGTGCGGAACAGCGGCCAGTCCCGGCGGTCGATCCCAGTTGCGTAGCGGACCAGGACTTCGGTGATGTCTTCACGATCACTCATTGCCAACACCATTCGGATGCACGATGATTCGCGCCGGGCCGGCAGAGCGGCGGGCCAGATCGAGTGCGTCGGGGACTTCGTCGAGCGGCACCACCATGCCGATGCTGGGCGCCGGGTCCAGCTCCCCGGCGACGATGGCTTCCAACGTTCCGTACCAGTCCTGCGGCCACGGCCCGCCGCCGAACTGAAGGGTCACGCCTTGGCGCGTGGCGGTGGTGATGTCGAGGGTGTCACCGGTGTACCAACCACCGGCGCAGTAGATTCGGGTGCCCATATCGGATTGTTCGACGATTTTCTGGATCAGACCCGAGGCCCCGACGCATTCGAACACGACGGCCGGACCCCACAGGTTGCGTTCGGCGCGTACCTCGCGCCAAACGTCCATCGGTGAGCGTTCGGCCGGGTCGACGGCGATGTGAGCGCCGAACTCCTTGCAGGCCAGTGCCCGTCGGTCCGCCTGGTAGTCCGAGATGATGATCGGTTCGACACCGCGTCGGGCCAGGGCGGCCACCGCGGACAGCCCGATCGCACCGGCGCCGATCACGATGGGAATCTCGCCGGGCTCCAATCTGGCCGAGCGCACGTAGAACTCGCCGACGGCGAAGGCGTCGGTGAGGGCGACGGCGTCGTCGGATGCACCGGTGGCGACGCCTCGTGCGATCGATTCCGACACCACGACTTGTTCGGCGAAACTGCCGGGGGAGTCGGGGTGCTGGCCGATGATGTGTGCCCCGTCGGCACCGCCGTTGATCAACCTGATGGGTATCGACGTGACTCGGGTGCCGGCCGGGAACTGATCGGTGCAGCCGGGGCCGTGCCCGATCACCTCCCCGACGAACTCATGGCCCAACACGACGTCTTGCCGGGTGTCATAGAGCGAGCGGCCGGTCGGATCGTTGAGACCGAGTTCGGGGTGGTCCATGAAGTGGACGTCGGACGCGCAGATCGCGGTACTGAGCACTCGCAACAGAAGCTCGCCCGGGCCCGGTACCGGATCGGCGATCTCGCGCACGGTGAGTGCGCCCTCACGTAAGACGACTGCACGCATGGCACCTACCGATTCTCGAATAATCGAGATACTCTCTCGAATGTACAAGGGCGACTGTAGGAACCACCCTGAAAGGAGTCAAGGGTGCGTGGTGCGAGCTCGGCGCCTACGAGCCGGGTGCTCGACGTGATCGAGTTGCTGGCGAGCTCCGGTGACAAGCGTCTGCGGTTCTCGGATGTGGTCGGAGCGCTGGATCTGACCCAGGCCACCGCGCACGCGATCCTCAAGACGTTGTGTGACCGCGGTTGGCTGATCCGCGATCCTGCCGACAAGACATTCGCGCTCGGGCCGGGTCTGGCCGTGGTCGCGGCCCGAACCGCGGCGGCGCGTCCCCTGGCTCATGCCGCACGCATTGCCGCGCAGGAGCTTTCGGACCAACTCGGCTACGCCGCTTCGGTCGTGGAGCGGGTGGCGGACGAGCTGGTGATCACCGCATTCGAAGGCGCCGGCCCGCGTCCGGCCGGTGCGCCCGGCGATCGCATCCGGTACGCGCCGCCGTTCGGTGTCGCCTTTGCCGCGTGGGACTCGCCGGCCGGGCAGCGTGCCTGGGTCGACAGGGCGCCCACCACCAGCGGAGGGCTCGCCGAACGGCTCAGCGAGGTGCTCGCGCAGACGCGAGCCAGGGGGTTCGATGTCGACTGGACGACACCGGATCTGACCCGGGCAGCTCAGATGGTCGTCTCACTGCCGAGCGACGGACTGCCCGACCACGTCCGGGGCATCACCGATCAATTGCTGGCCGAATTCACCACGATCGGCCTGACGCCGGCCGGTGACACGGCGAGCAAGCCGCAGCCGGTGGCTACGATCGCGGCACCGGTGTTCGAGACTCACGGTCGCGTCGCGCTGATCCTGTGCGTCCACCCGCTGCGACCCATGACGGCCCGGCAAGTCGACACCGTGGGCACGCGGGTCAGGCGGGTGGCCGATCGGCTGAGCCGACCGTGAAGGCGAACTCCGCGACACCTGCGACGCCACCCGAGACGACGTCACCTGGCAGCATCGGACCGACCCCGGCCGGGGTTCCGCTGTAGATCAGGTCACCGGGGGCCAGGTCCACTGCCGTCGAGATCGCACTGATGACCTCTGGCACCGACCAGATCAGGTCCTTGAGGTCGCCGTGCTGTTTGAGGTCGCCGTTGACCCGAAGCCAGATCTCTCCGCTCTGCGGATGACCGACCTCGGAGACGGGGCGGATCGGCGTGCAAGGGGCGGAGGCGTCGAACCCCTTGGCCCAGTCCCAGGGCCGGCTGAGTTTCTTGGCCTCGTCCTGCAGATCGCGCCGGGTCAGATCGACGCCGACGCCGTAGCCCCACACCAGCGTCAACGCGTCGGCAGGCGCCACGTCGCGGCCACCGGCACCGAGCGCCACCACGAGTTCGACCTCGTGGTGCAACGACGCGGTCAGCGACGGATACGGCACCGTGCCCGCCGCGTCGATCACCGCGTCGGCCGGTTTCATGAAGAAGAACGGTGGTTCCCGGTCCGGGTCCTTACCCATCTCACGCGCGTGGGCCGCGTAATTGCGCCCCACGCAGAACACCCGGCGGATCGGAAAGCGCCCGGCCCCGCCGCTGACGGGGAGCGACGCCTGCGGCGGGGGAGCGATCACGAAGTCGGCCATGGGAACCATCTTCCCCGGCCCGGTGTCAGAACGCGTCGTTGTCCAGTTGCATGACGTCGCCGTCGACCGATTCCAGAACTTCGCGCACCGCCGTCAGCAGCGGCAACATGTTGTGCGCGAAGAACTTCGCCACCGCGACCTTGCCCTGGTAGAAGGGCCGATCACGGTCGGTCGCTGCGTCCAGCGCGGTCTGGGCGGCCTGCGCGCCGACCAGCAGGCGCCAGCCGATCAGCAGGTCGCCGACCGCCAGTAGGAACCGCACCGAACCGAGACCGACCTTGTACAGCTGCTCGGGATGGTCCTGAGCCGCCATCAGGTAGCCGGTGAGCGTGGCCGCCATCGACTGGACATCGGCCAAGGCGGTGGACAGCCGGGCGATCTCGGGTTCCAGCCCGGTGTTGTCGGCCTCGAGCGTGGCCGAGATCTGGGCCGCGACGTGGGCCAGCGCACCGCCCTGGTCGCGGACGATCTTGCGGAAGAAGAAGTCAAGGGCCTGGATGGCGGTGGTGCCCTCGTACAGCGAGTCGATCTTGGCGTCCCGGATGTACTGCTCGATCGGGTAGTCCTGCAGATAGCCGGAACCGCCCAGGGTTTGCAGTGATTCGGTGAGGATTTCGTAGGCCTTCTCGGAACCGACGCCCTTGACGATCGGCAGCAGCAGATCGTTGACGCGGTGCGCCAACGAGGCATCAGCGTCCGAGACATGTTGTGCTACAACAGAATCCTGATGAGCCGCGGTGTAGAGGTACACCGCGCGCAGACCCTCGGCGTAGGCCTTCTGCGTGAGCAGGCTGCGGCGCACGTCGGGGTGTTCGATGATCGCGACGCGCGGGGCGGTCTTGTCGGTCATCTTCAGCATGTCCGAGCCCTGGATCCGGTCCTTGGCGTACGCGAGCGCGTTCAGGTAGCCAGTGGACAGGGTGCCTGCCGATTTCACCCCGACGGTCATCCGGGCATTCTCGATCACCCGGAACATCTGGGCGATGCCGTTGTGCACGTCGCCGACGAGGTAGCCGACGGCCGGGGTGCCGTGCGCGCCGAAGGTCAGCTCGCACGTAGGCGAAGATTTGATGCCCATCTTGTGCTCAAGGCCCGTGACGAACACGCCGTTGCGCTCGCCGAGTTCGAGGGTCTCCGGGTCGAAGTGGAATTTCGGGACATAGAACAGGCTCAGCCCCTTGGTGCCGGGGCCGGCGCCCTCGGGGCGGGCCAGCACGAGGTGGAAGACGTTCTCGGCGGTGTCGCCGACGTCGCCACCGGAGATGAAGCGCTTCACGCCCTCGATGTGCCAGGTGCCGTCAGGCTGGGCGATGGCTTTTGTGCGACCGGCGCCGACGTCCGAGCCCGCATCGGGCTCGGTCAGCACCATGGTGCCCGACCAGCCCTTGTCCATGCTCATCCGCGCCCAGCGTTGCTGTTCGGCGGTACCGACCTCGGCGAGGGTGTGTGCCATCGCCGGGCCCATGCCGTAGAAGAACATCGCCGACGGGTTGGCGCACATGATCATTTCCTGGATCGCCCACACCAACGATGCGGGAGCCGGTGTGCCACCGGCATTCTCGGCGATGCCGACGCGCCACCACTCGGCGTCCTTGACGGCCTGAACGGTTTTCGCGAGCGGTCCGGGCACGGTGATCTCATGGGTGGCCGGATCGAACTCGGGCGGGTTGCGGTCGGCGTCGGCGAACGATTCGGCGACAACGCCTTCGGCAAAGCGGGCGACCTCGTCGAGCATGGTGCGCGCGGTGTCGGCGTCGAGGTCGCCGAACGCGCCCCCGTCAAGAACCGGCCCCAGCCGCAGAACCTCGAAAAGGTTGAACTCGATATCACGAACGTTGGCGATGTAGTGACCCACGATCGGCAAGCGTCGCCGATGCCGGGCTGGGTACGCAACCGTAGGTACCGGCAACCTACGGCTACGGAACCGCAGGTTGCCAGTTCAGTGTCGGATGTGACCTGCAGCACACCCGTTCGAGCACCTATCCTTGACCGAGTGTCCGAATGGTCAGTCGCCGAGCTGCGCTCCCGCCTCGACGGCTTGACCATCCGCGACGCGGACCGGCTGCGCCGGCGCCTGCGGAATCTCCGCGGCGGCGATGCGGCCAAGATCGGGCCGATCGCCGAACAAATCGCCGCTGCCGAAGCCCTCGTGCTCACCCGCCGGGCCGCCGTCCCCGACATCACCTACCCTGACCTGCCGGTCAGCGAGCATCGCGACGAGCTGGCCAAGGCCATCAGCGAGAACCAGGTGGTGGTGGTCGCCGGTGCGACCGGTTCGGGCAAGACCACGCAGCTGCCCAAGATCTGCCTGGAGCTGGGCCGCGGTATCCGCGGAACCATCGGCCATACCCAACCCCGCCGGTTGGCGGCGCGTACCGTCGCGCAGCGCATCGCCGACGAACTCGGCACCCCGCTCGGCGACGCCGTCGGATACACGGTCCGCTTCACCGATCAGGCCAGCGATTCCACGCTGATCAAGCTGATGACCGACGGCATTCTGCTCGCCGAGATTCAGCGGGACCGCCGGCTGCTGCGCTACGACACCCTGATCCTCGATGAGGCCCACGAGCGCAGCCTCAACATCGACTTCCTGCTCGGCTACCTGCGTGAGCTGCTGCCACGACGCCCGGACCTCAAAGTCATCGTCACCTCGGCCACCATCGAGCCCGAGCGGTTCGCGGCTCACTTCGACGACGCGCCGATCGTCGAGGTGTCGGGGCGGACGTACCCGGTCGAGATCCGTTACCGGCCACTGGAAGTCCCCGCACCAGTCTCCGACGACGACGACCCCGACGATCCCGACCACGAGATCGTCCGTACCGAGGTTCGTGACCCCACCGAAGCGATCGTCGACGCCGTCCGTGAGCTGGAGTCCGAACCGCCGGGTGACGTGCTGGTGTTCCTGTCGGGTGAGCGCGAAATCCGGGACACTGCGGAAGCTTTGAAGGACCTACGGAACACCGAGGTGCTTCCGCTGTATGCCCGATTGCCCACCGCCGAACAGCAGAAGGTGTTCCAGCCCAGCCATAGCGGTCGGCGAATCGTGTTGGCCACCAACGTGGCCGAGACTTCGCTGACCGTGCCCGGCATTCGCTACGTCGTCGACCCGGGCACTGCGCGGATCTCCCGGTACAGCCGTCGCACCAAGGTGCAGCGGTTGCCGATCGAGCCGATCTCGCAAGCCTCGGCCGCCCAGCGCGCCGGTCGGTCCGGCCGTACCGCACCCGGTGTGTGCATCCGGCTGTACTCGGAACAGGACTTCGAATCGCGGCCCCGCTACACCGATCCGGAGATCCTGCGCACCAACCTGGCCGCGGTCATCCTGCAGATGGCCGCCCTGCAGCTCGGTGATTTGGAGGGTTCCCGTGCTTTCCCTTTCTTAGACCCACCAGACTCCCGCAGCATCCGCGACGGTGTGCAGCTGCTGCAGGAACTCGGTGCGTTCGACGCATCCGGAGCCCTGACCGACGTCGGGCGTCGCCTGGCCCGGCTTCCGCTCGACCCGCGGGTCGGCCGGATGATCCTGCAGGCCGACACCGAGGGCTGCGTCCGGGAGGTGCTGGTGCTCGCGGCCGCCCTGTCGATTCCCGATCCTCGCGAACGGCCGACCGACAAGGAGGAGGCGGCGCGGCAGAAGCATGCCCGATTTGCGGATGAGTCCTCGGATTTCGTGTCCTACCTCAATCTGTGGAACTACTTGCGCGAGCAGCGGAACCAGCGCTCCGGCAACGCCTTCCGCCGGATGTGCCGGGAGGAGTTCCTGCACTACCTGCGAATCAGGGAGTGGCAGGACCTGACGGGGCAGCTGCGCAGCATCGCCCGCGATATCGGCATCCGAGAGAGCGACGAGCCGGCCGAGCCCGCCAGCATCCACGCCGCGCTCACCGCGGGTCTGTTGTCTCACGTCGGTCTACGGGAGGGCGACGGCCGCGACTATCAAGGCGCCCGCAACTCGAAGTTCGTGCTGGCGCCGGGTTCGGTGCTGACCCGCAAGCCGCCACGCTGGATCGTGGTGGCCGATCTGGTCGAGACCAGCCGGCTGTTCGGCCGCATCGCCGCGCGGGTCGAACCCGAGGCGATCGAGCGCGTTGCCGGCCATCTGGTGCAACGCACCTACAGCGAGCCGCACTGGGAGGCCAGGCGCGGTGAGGTGGTGGCGTTCGAGCGGGTGACGCTGTACGGATTGCCGTTGGTGCCGCGCCGCAAGGTCGGCTATGCCAAGATCGAGCCGGAGCTGAGCCGCGAATTGTTCATCCGCCATGCACTCGTGGAAGGCGATTGGCAGACCCGCCACCACTTCTTCCGCGACAACGCCAGGCTGCGCGCCGAACTCGAGGAGATCGAGGAACGCGCACGGCGGCGCGACCTGCTGGTCGGTGATGACGAGATCTATGCGCTGTACGACACGCGCATCCCGGCCGACATCGTGTCCGCGCGACATTTCGATGCTTGGTGGAAGAAGCAGCGGCACAAGACACCCGACCTGCTGACCTTCACCCGCGACGACTTGCTGCAGTCCGAGGACGGTGCGGACAATCCCGACACCTGGCAGACCGGCGATCTCGAACTGCCGCTGACCTACCGCTTCGAGCCCGGAGCCGCCGATGACGGCGTGACCGTGCACGTCCCGGTCGGCGTGCTGGCCCGCCTGGGCGGCGACGGCTTCGCCTGGCAGGTTCCGGCTTTGCGGGAGGAGTTGGTCACCGCGCTGATCAAATCACTGCCGAAGGATCTGCGCCGCAATTTCGTCCCGGCCCCGGATACCGCCAGGGCCATCCTGGGTGACATCGATCCGTCCGCCGGCTCACTGCTGGACGAGGTACAACGCGAACTCCGAAGGCGCAGCGGCATTCTGGTGCCGATCGACGCATTCGACCTGAGCAAGATCCCGGACCATCTACGGATGACCTTCGCCGTCGAGAACGCCGACGGAAAAGAGGTGGCCCGCGGCAAGGACATCGACGCGCTGCGCGAACAGCTGGCCGTACCCGTCGCGCAAGCGGTGGCCGACGCGCTGGGCGGTGACCTGGAACGTACCGGGCTGCGGGCCTGGCCCGAGGACCTCGACGAGCTGCCGCGCACCGTGGAAAACGTCAGCGGTGGGCACACCGTGCGCGGTTACCCGGCCTTCGTCGACACCGGGAAAGCCGTGGACATCAAGGTGTTCGCCAATCCGGCCGATCAGGCCGCGGCAATGAGGCCGGGACTGCGCCGGCTGCTGCGGCTGACCGTAGCGTCACCGGTCAAGGCGATCGAGCGGGGGCTGAGCACGCGGACCCGACTGGCCCTCAACGCCAATCCCGACGGCACACTGGCCGCACTGCTCGACGATTGTGCCGACGCGGCCGCTGACGTGCTGGTGCCGAAGCCGCTGTGGACGAAGGCGGCATTCACCGAGTTGGCAGCGCGCGCCACCAAGGAACTCGGCCCCACCACTCAAGCCGGAGTGAACCGGGTCGAGAAGGTGCTGGCCGCCGCGCACGAGGTACAGGTGGCGCTGCCCGACAAACCGTCGCCCGCGCAGGCCGATGCCGTCGCCGACATCCGATCTCAACTGGATCGCCTGTTGCCCAAGGGGTTTGTGACCATCGCCGGGATCGCGCGGTTGAACGATCTGGCCCGGTATGTCACCGCGATCGCCCGCCGGCTGGAGCGGTTGCCTCAGGCGCTGAGTGCCGACCGGGACCGGATGGCGCGCGTGCATGCCGTCGAGGACGCCTATGACGAACTGTTCCAGGCGCTCTCACCGGGCCGAGCCGCTGCGCCTGACGTCCGGGACATCGCGTGGCAGATTGAGGAGCTGCGGGTCAGCCTGTGGGCCCAGCAGCTCGGCACGCCGCGGCCGGTCAGCGAGCAGCGCATCTACAAGGCCATCGACGCCGTCGCCAGATAGTCAGAGGATGGTGTGCTCGATGTGGCCGATGCCGTCGAGGGCCAGCGTGAGGGTGTCTCCGGGGCGCAGCCAATGCCCGGTCTCCATGCCGCTGCCTCCGGGCAGGGTCCCGGTGCCGAACAGTTCTCCGGGATAGAGCGGTTCGCTGCGTGACGCGTGGGCCAGCACCTGCCCGAGGCTGTGCTGCATCCCCGCGCTGCGCACGGTGCTGACCACAGACCCGTTGAGTGCGACGGAACCGGTGAGGGCGTCGATGCGGGGCAGTATCTCGTCGGCGGTGACGGCGGTGTCCGACATCGAGCTGGCGAAGTGTTTGGACTTCTGCGGCCCGAAGCCGCTGAGCATCTCGGGCCGCTGAACGTCGCGTGCGCTGAAGTCGTTGAGCACGACGAACGCACCGATCGCCTCGGTGGCTTCCGTGGGCGTCGCGTTGAACAGCGGTGCCGCCAAGACGAATCCGATCTCCAGCTCGAAATCCAGTGCCTGCGAGTAGTCCGGGACCGCCACCGGCGTACCGGTCGGGACAAAGGTCTGCGCGTTGGACATGTAGTAGATCGGTTGCCGGTAGAACAGCGGCTTGGGTTTGAATTGCGGCACGGGACGGCCGGTCACCCGTTCGTACAGCGACGTCACGCGGTACAGGCCGGGGTGCAGTCGGCGGACCAGCCCGCGGGCCGCGTCGATGTTGTGCTGTTCGTAGAGCATGAAGTCGCGGAAGGACACCGGTTGGAACGGCAGCAGGTGATCGCTGTGCTGCAGCTGGCGCTCGGCTGCGGCGGCCAGCCAGCCATCGTCGAATACCTTGCCGCCGAGCGGCGTCAGATCGGCGCCATCCGACCAATTACCCTCGGAATCAAGAGATTGCAGGCTCAACCCGGTGGTTGTGCGGATGCGGCGCAGTTTCACCGGGCGCTCCTGAGCTGGGTGCGTAAGAACGTGGTGAGGTGCCCGGCGACCACGTCGGGTTGTTCCAGCCAGGGCCAGTGCCCCGTCCCGGGTATCGGCTGAATCTGGCAGCTGCCGAAGATGCGGCGATACTCGTCGGTCTGTGAGAACGGCACGTAGCGGTCCTCGGCGCCCCACACCACCAGGACGTCGCCGCTGAACTCGGTGAGCCGGTCCACATACGGGGCAAGCGCATTCGGACCGGTTGACCGATACAGCTTCAGCACCGCATCGGGGGTTCCCCGGGCGAACATGTGCTCGGCGATCGATTCGAGCGCATCGGCCGGCAAGCCGGGATCCCGCATGGCCAGGACGCGGCGCAGCACCGCTGGATTGCCGATCCGTGACAGCGCCTCGGCCAGCACGGGTGTGCGCCACAGTTTGGCGGCGAAGTGGTTGATCACCACCGGGGCGTTGATCAGGGTGATGCTGGCCGCCGAGTCGAGATGGTCGGCAGCCCACGCCAGGGCCCAGGGCCCGCCGAAATCATGGGCGACCAGATGCGCACGCCGGACCCCGAGTTGATCGAGGATCGCTCCCAGATGCGCCGCATAGGCAGGCACGGTGTACGGCCATTGGGTGGGCTTGTCGGCCGCGCCGAATCCAGGCATCTCCGGGGCGATCACCCGCGTGAAACCGGCGACCGGCGCAAGCAACCGGTCCCACTTCGCGCCGGCGTTGTTGCCGTGCACGAACACCACGGCCTCGCCGTTGTCCGACGCGGCCGGCCCGCCGACGAGCACCGGCGACCGCACCCCGTCGACCGCCAGCGTGCGGTGCTCGACGGGGCTGTCCATCAGCGGGATCTTACGGTCGGCTAACGGTTCCCGCGCGTTTTCAACCGATCACGGTGTGCCGGTCGCCACCCACGGCAGCCGGTCGGAGGTTGCGTTGTCAAGCACCATCTCCGCCACACGTGAGCGGTGCGCTTCGGCACTGCCCAACAGCGCGGCGTCGGTGGTCGCCCGCTTGAAATACAGATGCGCCTGGTGCTCCCAGGTGAAACCGATTCCGCCGTGCACCTGGATGGTGTCGGCAGCGATCTTGGCGAATGCCGCCGATGCGGTGGCCTGCGCGATGCTGGCTGCCAGCGCAGGGTCGTCGGTGCCGTCGGTCAGTGCCCACACCGCGTGATACGTCGCCGAGCGGGCGTGCTCGAGATCGACCAGGCAGTCCGCCAACCGATGCTTCACCGCCTGGAACGATCCGATCTGCCTGCCGAACTGCAGCCGCGACTTCGCATAGTCGACCGACAGATCGAGCAGATGCTGTGCGGCGCCTACCTGTTCGGCCGCCAGCAGCGCCGATGCCACCTGGAAGGCGTGGGTGATGACGCGCTCAGCTTCGCCGCTGCCTGCCACCAGCTGCGCCGGGGCCGCGCTCAAGGCCACCGTGGCTTGCGGACGGGTGAGGTCGAGCGTCACCAGCTGGCTGCGCTGCACTCCGGGTGCGGCTGCGTCCACCGCGTACAGGCCGACGCCATCCGAACCGGTGGCTGCCACCAACAACGTGTCCGCCGAGTCGGCGTCTACTACCCGCTCAACCGTGCCGGTGAGCGTCCCATCCTCGGCCACAAGGACTTTCACCGCAGCGGGATCGAACCCGCCCGCCTGGTCGGGCACCGCGAACGCCGCGGTGCGGGTGCCTTCGGCCAGCGCGCCGAGCAGTTCGTCGCGCACGGGGCCGGCCGAGGCGGCGACGAGTGCGGGGATGGCCAGCAGCACCGTGCCGAACACCGGACCGCAGGCCAGCGCCGCGCCGAGTTCCTCGACAGCGACACCCTGGTCGACCAGGGTGCCGCCGGCTCCGCCGTCGGCCTCGGGAACGGCCAGGCCCAGCACCCCGAGTTCACTACCCAACCGCGCCCAGACTTTCGGGTCGAATCGCGGTTCGGATTCCATCAGGGTCCGCACCGTCTGCTCGCCGAAGTTCTCGGCGCAGAACTTGCGGACCGCCGTCCGCAGCTGAGCCTGTTCGTCGGTGAAGCGGAACTCGGCATTCTCAGCCGTGCTCTTGGGCTGATCCGCAAGCTTCTCAGCCACGAGGTATCTCCTTCCACGGCATACCGGCATCCGCCCTCAGATCGCCCGGCAAGCCGAGGATCCGTTCGCCCAGAATGTTGCGCATAACTTCTGACGTGCCGCCTTCGATCGTGTTGGCCTTGCTGCGCAGGAAGCGCTGCTGGATCGGGCCACGCCAGTCCTTGGCGCTCTCGTCGTCCTCGCGGTCACCGGACCCGTAGCCGTGGTACAGGATCCCTTCGGGCCCAAGCAGATCCATACACCACTGGTAGATGTGCTGGTTGAGTTCGGCGCCGACGAGCTTTCCGATCGACCCTTCCGGACCTGGTCCGCCGACGGTGGCGGCCGCGCGGGAACGTTCAGCGGTCAGCCGCTGAGCCTCGGAGCGCAGCCACAGCTGGGACAGCCGGTCCCGCAGCACCGGAGTGCGCAGGTCTGGGCGCGAGGCCCACAGCGCCACGGCGTCCGAGATGGTCCCCGCGCCGCGCCGGTTGCCGCTGCCGCCGAGCGCGCTGCGCTCGTTCATCAGGGTCGTCATCGCGACGTTCCAGCCGTTACCGACCTCCCCGAGCCGATGCTCGTCAGGGATACGAGCGTCGGTGATGTACACCTCGTTGAACTCGGCCTGCCCGGTCATCTGCCGCAGCGGTCGGGTCTGAACGCCCGGCCCGTGCATGTCCAGGACGAAGTAGGTGAGGCCTTTGTGTTTGGGCACATCGGGATTCGAGCGGGCCAGGAGCAACCCCCAGCGCGCGCGGTGCGCCAGGCTGGTCCACACCTTCTGGCCGTTGAGCACCCATTCGTCACCGTCGCGGACCGCGGAGGTGGCCAGCCCGGCCAGGTCGGATCCGGCGCCGGGCTCGGAGAACAGCTGGCACCAGATGTGTTCGGTACTCGCCAGCGGGCGCAGCCAGGACTTCTTGAGCTCTTCGGATTGCGCGTGTTCGCGCACCGTTGGTGCGGCCATGCCGTAGCCCATCGGGTTGAGACCCAGCGGCACCGGCCCGCCGGCGCCCTGCAGGATGCGGTCGGCCACGGCCTGCAGACCTCGCGACACACCGAGGCCGCCGAGCCCCTCCGGGAAGTGCACCCAGGACAGTCCCGCGTCGTAGCAGGCGGCCAGGTATTCGGGGATCGGGACTTTCTTGGGGTCGTGGTCGGCCACGACCCGGCGGGCGAGGTCGGCGACCCGGTCCGCATCAGCGACGCTGCTCATCCAGCCACGATAGGGAAAGGGATTCAGCGGCCTGCGGGCGGGCGGTAGCGTCACCGATCGTGGACCGAAAGCGCGTCGTGATCGCCGGGCTCGGTGACACCGGGGTACTCACCGCGATCCGGTTGGCCCGCCGGTACGACGTCGTCGGTATATCGGTGAATCCCGGCCTGGTCAGCGGTCAGGAACTCGGCACCCGGCTGGCCCGGCCCGAGGACTGGGCGCGCAACTACTGGATCGCATTCGACCGGTTCCGTGAACTCGACCGGGTCCGTACCGTGCACGGCACGCTGACCGGCGCCGACCTGTCCGCGCGCACGGTCAGCGTGCGTGACGCCGACGGCAACGTGCGCGTGGAACCCTATGACGCGCTGGTCATCTCCACGGGCGTGACCAACGGGTTTTGGCGGCAAGCCGTCCTGCAGTCGGCAGACGATGTCGGTGCCGGGCTGCGCGCCGCCCACGAGCGGTTCGGCTCGGCCCAGTCGGTCGCCGTCATCGGAGGTGGAGCAGCTGCGGTCAGCAGCGCGGCCAACATCGCCGTGCGGTGGCCGGATATCTCGGTGAACCTCTACTACCCGGGCGAACACCTGCTGCCACACCATCATTGGCGCACCCGCCGGCGGGTGGAGCGCAGGCTGGCCGCTGCCGGGGTGACGCTGCGTTCCGGACACCGAGCCGTGGTGCCCGACGGTTTCGACTGCTCGGCAATCACCTCGGAGCCGGTGAGCTGGAGCACTGGCCAGTCTTCGGTCCAGGCCGATGCGGTGTTGTGGGCCATCGGCCGGGTCCGGCCCAACACCGCCTGGCTTCCGGCGGAGATTCTCGACGAGCGCGGCTTCGTGCGGGTGACACCCGAGCTTCGCGTGCCCGGACTCGACGGTGTGTTCGCCGTGGGCGACGTCGCGGCCACCGACCCGCTGCGCTCCTCAGCCCGCAACCGGGCAGACGGACTGGTGGCAGGCAACGTCACGGCGTACTTCACCGGCGACCGGATGCGCAGTTACCGGCCGCCGGCCAGCCGATGGGGGTCGGTGCTCGGTGTGCAGCCCGACGGGCTGGAAGTGTTCGCGCCCAACGGGTTCGCGTTCCGGTTCCCGGCCTGGTCGATCGAGCGGGTGCTGCAGCCGTGGATCGTCCGCCGCGGCATCTATCGCGGCGTGCGCTGAGTGTTACCGCGGCAGGGCCACGGGCACTGTCTGCAGGCCGGGGCTCACCGGGGCCGCCGGCGCGGGGGCAACACCGGGCACCCCCGCCACCCGAGGTACGCCGGCCACACCGGGGACCTGGCCGGGTATGGCGGGTGCGGCAGGCGCTGCGGCGACGCCGGGAACCTGAGCGACCTGGCCGGGTAGCGCAGGTGCGACCTGGCCGGGTAGCGCAGGTGCGACCTGGCCGGGCACGGCCGGAGGGATCTGGCCCGGAACAGGCGCCGGGGGCGCGGCCGCAGCTGCCGCGTTCTGGTTGAGAACCCGCAACAGGTCGGGCTTCATCTGCTGCAACTGCGATCCCCAGTAGTTCCAGTTGTGGGTGCCGTTGGGCGGGAAGTCGAACTTCGCGTTGCGACCGCCTGCGGCCACGTATTTCTGCTGGAATTCCTTGTTGGAGTTGATCGTGATGTTCTCCAGGAACTGCGCGCTGTAGAGCGTGCCGAAATTGCCGCCGGGGTCGTCGAGTTCAGACGGAACTCCGTTGCCGCAGTACACCCAGATCGCGGTGTTGTTGGCCACCAGTCGGTTGATGTTGACCATCGGGTCGTTGCGGCGCCAGGCCGGATCGTTGGAGATGCCCCACATGTCGGTGGGGTTGTAGCCACCGGCGTCTTTCATCGCGAAGCCGATCATGGTGGGCCACAGGCCTTGTGACGGATTCAGGAAGCCGGACAGCGCACCCGCGAAGATGAACTGGGCCGGATGCCAGATCGCCAGGGTCAGGGCCGCCCCGCCGGACATCGACAGCCCGACCACGGCGTTGCCTGTCGGCGACACCTGGTACTTGGCCGCCAGGTAGGCCGGAAGTTCCTGGGTCAGGAACGTTTCCCACTTGTAGGTGGTGGTGCCCGCGCTACCGACCGCTGGGCGGTACCAGTCGGTGTAGAAGCTGGACTGCCCGCCCACCGGCATCACCACCGAGATGCCTGACTTGTAAAACCATTCGAACGCGGCGGTGTTGATGTCCCAGCCGTTGTTGTCATCCTGGGCGCGCAACCCGTCGAGCAGGTACAGCGCGTGTGGACCGCCGCCCTGGAACTGCACGGTGATCGCGGCCCATCGCGGCGGAGGGAACCTGCAGGCGCTCCACGGGCAGCCCCTCGCGCGAGTACGCCTCCGCGGTCGGCGCCGGCCCGGCGATCACCAGTGCCGGCAACATCAACCCTGCGAGGGCCGCAGCCGCGGCGCGGCGCGACATCCGACCGAACATTCTCAGTCTCACACCGGCACGCTAACAACGCCTGGCTGGCACCTATAGGGGCCGCGCCTGGCGTAACCCCCCTGTTATCAAGGTGATTCGGTTCTGATGCCGGACGGCTCGGCGGTGAGCGCGGCGGGGTCGGCCAGCGGGATGAGCAGGCTCGACGGCGCGTCTCCGCCTTGACGGACGCGGTAGGTACCTCCGTTCAGAGCCCGCCGGGCCGGTTGCGTGGGCACCAGGTGCGGGAAGTCGTAGGTGGTCAGCGTGAGCCGCAGACGGTGGCCGGGTTCGATGAGCGCGGCGGTGGGGAAGACGTCGATGTCGTACCGCGTCAGCTCGCCGGGCACTACCGGCTTGACGGCAGCGCGGGTGCTGAGGTGATGAGCCCGCAGCACTGCTCTTTCCGATCCGTCCGCCGTGTACCACGTCGTCTCCGGATCCAGCGCCCGATGGGATCCGAGCAGCGCGCCCTGGGTCAGTGGGCGGCTGGCGCCGTCCGGTGCCACGTCGTCGAGGTGAGCCACCCACAGCGTCTCGGTGGTGTCGGCCGTCGCGTGCACGGTCAAGGTAACTGGACCGGCGATGAGTCGGGCCTCGGTGAACTCGGCCGTGGTGTACGTCAGGGCCTCGCGCTGCAGCCGGCGGTTGTCGAGGTCGTAGCGGATGCGTCGGCCGGTCTGGGCGGCCATGAAGCTGCCCATGCCCAGCGTCCACTGCTCCAGGCTCCGCCCGGATATCGGACCGCGCACCGCATAGCGCAGCGTGGCCTCCGTCAGTTCGGTGGCCGGTTCCACGGCCAGCTGTCCGCCCTCGGCCAGGTACAGCCGCGTCGGCGTGGCCGCGGGGAACGGATAGTCCTGCGCCTGGAACCACGACTGGCTGCCGATGGCCTGGAAGCGGATGGGCGCCCCGGTCACCGCAGCCTCGGTTTCGTCCTTGAGCCAGCGGTCGAACCAGCGGAGCTGCAGCGCATGGACGTGCAGTCCGTCCATGTCGGAGACGTGATACCAGGGACCCATGAGTAACTGGACCCGGTCGGTGAGCGGCTGGCCGGGCTCCATCGGAGCGTTCGGCGGCCGGCCCGCGTAGGCGTTCTGGAGTGCGGCGTAGTTCAGCGGGGCGCCGCGCTGGAACGCATCGTGCCAGCCGCCGATCAAGAACACCGCGACGTTGTTCTTGGCGATGTCGGGCAAGATGTCCGAGGCGCGCATGGTGTCCCAGAACGGCCCGTCGAAGGCGGTATCCCCGCCGGCCGTGGCGTCGCCGATCATGGTACGGAAGTACTGGCGTTGATCGCGCCCGCGTTGGCGCACGGCCGCCAAGCCGCCGGCCCGGGGCCGCTCATGGGCGCCGCGCTTGGCGAACTCCAGCGCCGGGTTGACCACATTGAGCAGCGAGTAGACCGCACCGTAGGCGCGCACGGTGCGCATGTGCGGCACGCCGCCCATCGTGACCACGTCGCGGTAGAAGTCGTTGGCCGCCATCACCGGGAAGATCGCCTTCAGTGGCGAGTCGGGACCCACCGCGGCGGCGGTGAGAAGCTGGTTCAAGGCCAGATAGGAGATCCCGAACATCCCGACTCGGCCGTTCGAATTCGGCAGCCGCGCAGCCCAATTCACCAGATCGACACCGTCTTGGACCTGCACGGCACCCAGCATCTCGAACGATCCGCCCGAGACGCCGGTACCGCGCACGTCGGCCATCACCTCGATGTATCCACGCCGGATCAGGTACGGGGTGGCCCCGCCACCGATCTGGGCGGCCGGCGGCGGGGCCTTCTTGCCGTACGGGGTCATGGACAGCAACACCGGGAACGGACCCGGTGCCGGTGCCCCGGTCTCGGGGTCCGTCGGATAGTGGATGTCGGCCCGCAGCACGGTGCCGTCGGAGGCGCGAACCGCCACGTTGTGGTGGACGCCGACGCCGTAGCGGGCCGGCGGTGCTGTCCAAGCCGGTTCCAGCGGCGACGGATTGCGTTTACGGACGCGGGTCACCGTTTGCCCGGCCACCTTCTTGCCGCGGTTGCCTCGGACCACCTGCCACGGGTTCGCCATTCGTCCTCCTTGACGCGTGTCGGCCTGGCTTCACGGTAGGACGCGAGGTTCAGCTGGCCGGCGCGGCCCCACCTCCCCGCCTGGCCGACTGCCGCAGGGTCCGACGGACTGCCGTCCGGACCACGTCGCGTAACCACAGATGGCGCCCGTCGTTGTCGAAGGCGGGGTGCCAGACCATCCTGTACTCCATCGTGGCGATCTCCTCCGGCGCATCCATTACTCGGATGCCGTCGGTCGCGGAGAGGGCGTTTACGAACTGGCTGGGCAACGTGGCGATCAGGTCTGTGCCGGGCAGCAATCGCGCCGCCACCGAGTGGTACGGCACGGTCACCGCCGCCTGCCGTGGGCGACCGAGCTTCTGCAGCGGCAGATCGACATCGGGCTGGATTCCGTCATGTACGTCGACCATCACATGGCGTGCTCGGCAATAGTCGGTCAGCGTGACGACGCCGTGCGCGGCCAGCGGATGGTCGGCGGCAACCACACACATGAACCGCTCGACCAGCAACTCCTCGGAGTGCAGCTGCGCGGTCGTGTAACCGCCGAAAAGCCCGAGATCGACGCCTGAGTCGCGGATCTGTTCGGCGACACTCTCGCGGCTCCAGCTGTGGAACCTCACCGGTGCGGTCGACTGGCTCAGCACTTCCTGGCAGATGGCCGGACCGAAGGTTTGCACCGCGTAGTCGGTGGCGGCCAGGCGCACCGGCGCGGTCGCCTTTCGTGGGTCGAAATATGCCGGTGCAAACAGCATTTCGAGTTGGGGGAGGACGGTGAGCAACTGCGTTCGGACCGACTCCGCGCGTGCGGTCATCCGATACCCGGTTGCGTCACGGATCAGCAGTGGATCGTCCAGCAGTCGGCGCAGCCGCTGTAGCGCGCGGCTCATGGCCGGTTGGCTCAAGCCGACGCGGTCGGCAGCGCGGGACACCTGCCTCTCTTCCAGAAGCGCGATGAGGGGCGGAATCAGATTGAGGTCGATCCCTTCGATATGCACAGCTCGCATACCGCACATACTAAATATGCATATGACTTATAGGCCCGGCGCTGACACGCTGGATGACACATACAGAAGGGACCCCACCGTGAAGATTTCCGGCAACACCATCTTCATCCCAGGCTCGACCAGCGGGATTGGCTTGGCTCTGGCACTGGCACTGCAGGCCAAGGGCAACACCGTGATCGTCGGGGGCCGACGAAGCGAGTTACTGCAACAGATCGCCAACCAGCATCCCGAACTGGACACTGTCCGGATCGACACCGCTGATCCAGACAGCATCGCCGCGGCGACCGCCACGGTGCTGGATGATCATCCGGACCTGAACGTCGTGATTGCCATGGCCGGCATCATGGCGATCGAGGACTGGCACACGCCGGGGGGCTTCCTACACTCGGCCGAGGCCACCATCACCACGAATGTGCTCGGTCCCATTCGCCTCATTGCGGCCTTCGTCGAGCACCTGAGGGCACAGCCCAACGCCACGATCATGACGGTGTCCTCGGGTCTGGGCTTTGCCCCGCTGCGAGCGACGCCGAGCTACAACGCGTCCAAGGCCGCCATCCACATGCTCACCGAGTCGTTGCGGATGCAATTGGCCGACACCAGCGTCGAATTGGTCGAGCTGATTCCGCCCTCGGTGGCAACTGACCTGGTGCCGGGCCAGCGCGAGAGCAGCTTCGCCATGCCCCTCGACGAATTCGTCGCCGAGGTGGTCGACCTGCTCGAGCGCCAGCCCGACGCCAGGGAGATCCAAGTGGACCGGGTCAAGTTCCTGCGCTATGGCGAAGCGCGCGGGGACTATGACCAGGTGGTTGCCACCCTCAATGCCGCTGACCCACACGGTCATTGAGGCCGGACTTGGACTAACCGGCCATGAACTCCGAGTAGGCCGAGGCCAGTTCCGGAGACAGCGCCGTCACGTTGCACGCGCGCTGGGTGTCCCCGATCGGAGCCAGGATGCCGCGCAGGTCGTTGTACTCCTGCGGGTTGGCGGTGAAGTAACCACGCAGCGTGGCCGCGGCCTGCGGACGCGGCTGGCTGAACGCGGTGGTCACGGCCTGGTTGGCGCCCGGGTGGCTGTCGAGATAGGCGCGGGCGGCGCCGGTGGTGCTGCTGACCGTGCCGGCCACCCCGCTGGCGCTGCAGTCGGGTGCGGCCGCCGCCGTCGGCGCGCCGATGATTGTCGCGGCCATCCCGCCGAGCAGGCCGGCGGCACAAGCGCCGGCAATTCCGCGGCGCGCGCTGATACCAGTGAATTTCATGATCATTTTTCCTTCGCAGATTCTGGGAATCTCGTTGGGTCGCGATTCGGTATCGCATTCCCCGGCCCGAATTCGAAAGTAACCGCAACGCGGCCGAGCAAAACATCGGTGCTGTGAAACGGCTGTGACGGCTGTGGTGGCGTTACAGCGGGCGGACGTGAATTGCGCCTCAATGTCACCCGATCCCGGCCGATGATCTTGAAATGTCTCAGAGATGGATCGCCATTCTTAATTGATCGTGATGTGTGGTGACGCCCGTAGTAACCGAATTGTTATCGGCGCGTCCCCGGAGCAAACCGATCCGCTCACCGCTTCAGGGTTAGCCCGGCAAGCGAGTTGTGCAGACCGCCGTCGCGGTAGATCTGCACGCCTGCCACGGCCAGCATCACTGCGGCGGTTGCCAGGTGCACGACCGCATCGGTGGTGTTGTTGGGAAAGGCGAAGATCACGGCCACCTGGTTGGAGAAGAATGCCCAGATGCCCGGCAACGCTCCGGCTGCCGCGGCCAGCAGGAGATACAGCACAGCCCAGGATTTGCGCCAGCAGAGCAGCAGGCCCGGGCCGAACAGCGCCAGGCCCGCCACTGCATGCCAGCCGTTGTAATCCATGCCGAGAATCGGTGTCGTCGGCGCATCCGGTCCGATAGCGAAACTCGGTTCGGCAATGAATCCGATGATTGCCTGGACCACATGGAACAGCGAGATGATCAGCAGTCCCCATTGAGCGAAACTCCACTGCCGCATACCCGGACCGTACGTCTACTACAGTGTGTAGTCAACGGCTGGCCGTATTCTCAGGGCGTGGAGATCCGTGCCGCCACACCAGAGGACATCGCCGAGATCGCACCGTTCTTCCGCGCCATCGTGGCCGACGGCGAAAGCTACACGTATCCAGAAGGCTTGACCGACCTACAGATACGCGACGCCTGGCTGGCCCCTCAACCGGGCCACACCATCGTCGCGGTGGTCGACGGAGCTATCGTGGGCACCGCGCGGATGGGGCCCAACAAGCCCGGCCGTGGTGATCACGTCGGGACCGCGAGCTTCATGGTGGACCCGGGCGCGTCGGCCCGCGGTGTCGGGCGGGCCATGGCGCAGTGGGTGATCGACTGGCACCGGGAAAACGGTTACCGGGCAATCCAGTTCAATGCGGTGGTAGAGACGAACACCCGGGCGGTGGCGCTGTGGCAGGACTTGGGTTTCCGGATCATCGGCACCGTCCCGAAGTCCTACCGGTCCCGCCGCCACGGCCTGGTCGGGCTACACATCATGTACCTGGAGTTGTGAGCGTCACCAGGTGTCGACAAACCGGGCGCGAGGTGCGGGGCGTTCGTGTTGTGCGGCTGCGGCCAAGGTGGCGGCGATCAATCCCCGGGTCTCCGCCGGGTCGATGACGTCGTCGATCTCGAACAGCGATGCGGAGTTGAGCGCCCGGGCGTTCTCCTCGGCTGCTGCGGTGGCCGCCCGCACGGCCTGCTCGCGTTCGTCATCGTCGGCGATGGCTTCCAGTTCTTTCCGCAGACCCAACCGGACGGCGCCCTCCAGGCCCATCGGGCCCAGATGGGCGCCGGGCCACGCCACCGTGAGAATCGGTTCGTGGAGACTGCCGCCGCACATGGCTTGTGCCCCAAGGCCGTAACCACGCCGCAGGATCACCGCTACCAGCGGCACCGTCAGCGCGGCACCGGCCACGAGCATGCGGGATCCGCGCCGGACCAGGGCCTGGGCCTCGGCCGCCGGGCCGACCATGTAGCCGGGGCAGTCCACCAGTGACACCACCGGAAGGCCGAATGCGTTGCACAGCTGCAGGAACCGGGCGGCCTTGTCCGACGCCGCGGCGGTGATGGCACCGGCCATCACCATGGTGTTGTTGGCGATGATCCCCACCGGCCTGCCGTCGACGCGGGCCAGCGCCGTCACCAACTCAGGTGCGAACTTCTCCCGGAGAAAGGTGACCGAGCCGGTGTCGGCGAGCGTCTCGATGATCGGAGCTACCGGATACGCGCGCCGGGCACGTTCGGGAATCATTGTGCGCAGCGCGTTTTGGTCGGGCGCCGGGCCGGGTTCGGTGGACCCGGTGAAGTAACCCATCAGCTTCCTGGTCGCGGTGACGGCCTGTGCCTCGTCGGCCACCACGACGTCGACGACGCCGTTGGGTGCCTGCACCGAAATGGGGCCGACGTCGTCGGGCGCGACGTCGCCGAGGCCGCCGCCGGCGATCATCGCCGGACCGCCCATGCCGATAGAGCTGTCCTCGGTGGCCACGATCAGATCGGACGCCCCGGCGATCACCGCATTGCCCGCGAAACACCGGCCTTTGACCACGGCGATGCGCGGCACCACACCGGACAGGCCCGCCCACAGCGCGAATGCCCGGACCTCCAGGGAGGACACCGTCGGATAGTCGGTGTCACCCGGGCGTCCGCCACCGCCTTCGGCGAAGAACACCGTCGGCAACTTCAACCGTTCGATGATCTCGAAAAGCCGGTCCTTCTTGCGGTGGCCCACCGCGCCCTGCGTGCCGGCCAGCACGGTGTAGTCGTAGGACAGCACCGCACACGCCGCACCGCCGATCCGCGCGGTTCCGGCCAGCAGACCGTCGGCCGGCGTGCGTTCGATGAGGTCGTCCAGACTGCGACGTTGCCGCTGCGCCGCAATGGCGAAGCGCCCGTATTCGATGAACGACCCCTCGTCGACCAGGTCGGCGATGTTCTCCCGCGCGGTGCGGCCCCCGGCCGCGTGCCGGCGGGTGACCGCGTCGGGTCTGCCCGCGTCCTGCGTCAACGCCCTGCGGCGCAGCAGTTCGGTGAGATCGTCGCGGAGTGGTTCGTCGGGCATCGGCAGGCTCCTGGAATAGCGGGCGGGCGGCCTGAGGTTGCGCACACATGTGACCGCCACCTCATCTAACTCGTTCGACCCGCATGACCTACTGGCCGAGGCCCGGTTGGGCGTGTTGGCCACCATCAAGGCCTCCGGTATGCCGCAGCTGTCGCCGGTGACGCCGTTCTACGACCGGGCCGCCGGAGTCATCTACGTGTCGATGACCGACGGGCGCGCCAAGACGGCCAACCTGCGTCGCGACCCCCGCGCGGCGCTTGAGGTGACCAGTGCCGACGGCTGGGCCTGGGCGACCGCGGAGGGCGCGGTGACGTTGACCGGCCCGGGCACCGATCCGCACGGCCCCGAGGTTCGGGCACTGGTCGACTACTACCGCAGCGCCGCGGGCGAACATCCCGACTGGGACGAGTACCGGTCGGTGATGGTGTCCGACCGCCGGGTGCTGATGAAGCTGACCGTCGAGCGGGTCTACGGCGAGAAGTTGCGCTGAGTCAGCCGATCGGGATCTCGGCCGCGATCCGGTTCAGCACCGCCGGGTACCGATTGGCTTCCAGATGTGCCCCCGGCTTGCCGCTGCTCACGACCGCGGCGGACAGGCTGCGCTGTGGGTCGGCCCACACCGCGATGTCGACCAGGCCCGTGTGTCCGAACGCCGAGGGGGTGTTGCGGCCGAAGGGCCCGAAGCGCTTCCCGCCGAGCATGTACCCGGTGCCCCAGCGCATCGGCTTGAGGCCGGTCGCCACGTCGGGGCGCATCCGCCGGCACGGGGTCGTCGCGGCCTGCAAGGTCTCCGGTTTCATGATTCGGACTCCGTCGAGTTCACCTCCGCGGCGCAGGATTTCGGCGAACCGCGACAGCTCATCGGCGTTGGAGACGGTGGTCGACGACGGGATGACACTGGTGAGGAACAGCGGGGTGTTGCTGAGCGGGATGATGCGATCCAGCGTCCCGCCCACTGCGGCCCGGAACGCCGCGGCGATGGGCGCCGGCAGCGGTTTGCCGGTGACGTGGCTGGGTGCCACCAGCGGAACCTCTTCCGGGGCAACGCCGTAATTGGTCCAGCGGAATCCCAGGGGGTTGAGGATCTCGTCCGCCAGGATGTCACGGATGTTGCGGCCGGTGGCGGCCGAGACGATCTCACGGACCAGCGGACCCCAGGTCAGGCCGTGGTAGATGTGCACGAGGCCGGGCCGGTACACCGGTTTGAGCAGGGCCAGCTGTTCGCGGGTGTACTCGCTGTCGTCGACGCGCGTGACGTCCGGGCGCGGCCCGGTGTGGATGGGGACACCGGCGCTGTGGGTGATCACGTGCCGGATGGTGGTGCGGTCCTTGCCGTGACTGGTGTAGTTGGGCAGGTAGTCGCAGACCCGGTCGTCGAGGGAGAAGTGCCCTTGCTCGACGAGCATGTGCACCACGGTCGTGCTGATCGCCTTGGCCGCCGAGTAGACGCAGAACGGGGTCTGCGTGGTGACGGGGATCTTCTCGGCATCCGGTGCATCGGTGGGGCCGTTGCCCCAGCCGTGGCCGATGGCCCGGTTGAGCACGGTTTTTCCGTTGCGCCGCAGGCACACCTGGATGGCCGGGTGCATGCCGGAGCCGTACCAGTGCCGGACCGATTCCCAGATCCGCTCGACGGCCCTCGGGTCGATCTCCGAGTGGTCCTCCTCGCCGATGTCGGTGACAGAGTCCAGGTCTGCGGGCAGGGTGATCTTGCCGTCTTGGCTCATGCGGTCTTCCTGGTCAGGGTGGCGGAGAGGTGGTGTTGCAGTGGCCGGCCGACCGCGCCCATCTGCAGGCTGTACGTCAGCTTGTCGCCGTCGACCTGTATCGAACGTGACAGTGCCGCAACGTTTTTGGCTGACGCGGTCAGGCCGATGGTGGTCGCGGTCAGTTCCATGTCGATGCGGGCGCCGTCCGCGCGCACCGTGCCCTCCTGGATCTCGGTGATGCCGGTCGGATGGGCCAGTACCCATTCGACCCGCCCGGGCGCCGGGGCCCGCAGGTATCCGGTCTCGGCGTGCAGGGGCCGGCCGTCGTCGCGGGCCTTGGTGCGTTGGCTGTAGGTCAAAAACGGCTTGCCGACGTGGCCGAAGGTGATCTCTTCGAGGTACTCGAACGATTCGATCGTCGGGTATTCACCGGCGCCGGGACCGGCCCAGGTGCCGAGCAGGGGAGCCAGCGCGGTCAGGTTCGGGTGGAGGTCAGGCACACCGACAGGGTACGGCGAGGCCGGGTCAGCCTCCGGTGTAGGCCGCAGCGGTGCGGTCCGCGGCGGCGCGGGCCTGGCCCGGATCCTCCCCGGCGGCCAGATCGGCCTGGTACCAGAGTTCGCTGGCCGCGGTCATGAATCCGCGACCCTCTTCGCCGGCCGCCCAGGCCGCGCCTTCCTCGGGGGTTATGCGGTCGCCGCCACTGAGGTAGCCGGCGAGACCGAGAAGCCCGGAGTCCCAACCGACTCCGGTGGCCCCAGGGCCGAACTGCAACCAGAATTCGTCGTCATCGTCGACGTGCATGATGTGGTCCAGGGTGAACGTGGCCCGGTTCTCCTCGGCCTCGGTGATGGTGACCTCGACCCAGCTGGTGGCGCCCATGGACTCCCATGTCGTCGTGAACGATCGGGGCGGTTCGCAGGTCAGCACCTCGCCGGAGGCGTTCCCTTCGAGCTGGAAACGCCCGCCCACCCGCAGATCGCCGGTGATGGGCAGGAACCAGCGGGGGATCCGCTCCAGGCTGGTGCAGGCATCCCACAGATCGGCGGCGTCGGTGTCATAGGTCTGGCTGACGCTGACGACCCGAGCCTCACGGGCTTCGAACATCTTGCGGCCTACGCTGCGGCGCACGGAGTTGAGCTGGTGCTGGACGTCGATCATGAGGTCTCCTTGTTCGTCGTATTTCGGCGCTGTCGCTTGCCGCGCGCGATCTCGGTCGCCAGCGCACCCAGGTGTGGTGTCCAGTTACGCCGGAACCGTTCCAGCCACTGGTCGACCTCACGCAGCGGGGCGGTGTCGACGCTGTACAGGCGGCGCGTGCCTTCGGACCGCACAGTGGCGAAACCGTTGTCCCGCAACACCTTGAGGTGTTGCGAAACGGCAGGCTGGCTGATCCCGAACTCGGCGCGGATCACCTCGGTGATGGCGCCGGAAGGTTTCTCGCCGTCGTGGAGGAGCTCGAGGATCCGCCTGCGCACCGGGTCTCCGAGGATGTCGAAGGCGTGCACCAGCCCAGAGTAAAAGCGCCTACTTATATAAGTCAAACCTGATACGGTCCAGGCCAGGTCTGCGCGATCACCATGGCCTGGGACGTGGGCTCATCCAGCTGCACCTGCCGGGCTCGCGTGGTGGTCGAATACACGGCGAACCCGGATCGCTCCAGGGCGGCGCAGACCGTGGCCACGTGGTGGCGCAGGAACGTCAAGTCGACGTCCCGGCCGAAGGCATGGTCGTAGACCGCAGTCTCGCCGTCGGTCTGGAATGCCAACAGTAACCATCCAGGATCAGTCAGGACCCGGCGAAATTCGGTGAACAGTTCGGGCAAGGTCTCGGCAGGGCTGTGAATGATCGAATACCACGCGCACACCGCATCGAAGGCGCCCGCCTCATGCGGGAGAGCGAACATGTCCGCGGTCTGAAACCGCAGCTCGGGGCACCGCTGCCGGGCCAGGTCCACCATCGCCGCAGAGCCGTCGACGCCCTGGGCCGCAAGCCCGCACGCGGAGAGCTCGGTGGTCGCCTCGCCGGGGCCGCACCCCGCGTCCAGCACGGTGACACCGCCGCCCTGCAAGACCAGTTCCGCGAAGGACCGCAGGATTGCTCGATCGAGCGGGCGGTGGCCGAACTGGCCGGCAAAGGTCCGGGCGTACGCCTCGGCGATCAGGTCGTACTGCTCGTATGCCCGGCCAGCCACGCCGCCCACTGTAGGCAGCCGTAAGATTCCGCAGGTGAGCACGCCTGCCAGTCACGCTGCGCGGCTGCGCGGCGGCTTGGTGGGTGCGTGTTCGGCGCTCACCGCAACGGTCGCGCACACCGCGGCCGGCGGCATGGCGCCGGCGGGCAGTCCGCTGATCGTGCTGTTGTTGCTGTGCGCGGCGCTCGGTGCTGCGGTAGGTGGCCTGAACCTGCAGACGCGCTCGGCCAGGACATGGTGGCTGATCGCCGGCCTCGGCGCGGGTCAGTTGCTCGGCCACTTCGCGCTGGCGATGTCCGGCGGTCACCATCACCACGCCGAAGCGCTGCTGACCGCGCCGATGGCCGGTATGCATGCCGCTGCTGCCATCGGTCTCGGTGTGCTGATCGGCGTGGCCGAATATCTGTTCGTGGTCTGCGCTTCGGTGCTGACCTGGCTGCGGATCTTCGCCACCGCCCGGATCCGCCCATTGATCCATGAGCCCAGGCGGCCTTCGAATGTGGTTGTCGCGCGGCCTGTCCTGCTGCGTACCGGGCTGGGAATGCGGGCACCGCCGGCGGTGCCCGGTATGGGCTTCTGACGCCCTTTCCTTGTTGCACCTTGTTGCTGAGCCCGCCGAATTGACGGGCCGTTACCCGTTTGTGCGCCCGCATGCGCATTCCACAGTTCTTTTCCGCGAAGGCATTTCCATGACCATCACCCCCGACGATCAACTGCGCGAGGAATCTTCTCCCTCCGCCCGAACCCATTCGTACCGCGCATTACTGGTGCGCCTGCACTTCTACGCCGGCGTTTTCGTCGGTCCGTTCATCTTGATAGCGGCCGTCACCGGTCTGCTCTACGCCCTGATCCCGCAGATCGACACGTTGGTCTACCGGCACGAGCTGACGGTCGAGCAGGTGGGGTCCGAGCGCATCCCGCTGGCCGACCAGGTGGCTGCGGCCCGCCACGCCCATCCCGAGGGCACGGTGGAAAGCATCCGTCCGCCGGTGGAAGCCGACGAGACGACTCAGATCCGGCTGGTGGTGGGACCGGAGTTCAAAGACATCCCCGCGGACTACTCGCGCACCGTGTTCGTCGACCCGTACACCGGTGAGGTGCGGGGTGCGCTGACGACCTACGGCCAGTGGATGCCGCTGCGGGCCTGGTTCGATGAGTTGCACCGTAACCTGCATCTCGGCGCTTTCGGCCGCAACTACAGCGAGCTGGCGGCCAGTTGGATGTGGGTGATCGCGCTGGCCGGGCTCGCCCTGTGGATCATGCGGCGCCGGGAGAACCGCGGGATGCGAGGTCTGGTTCTGCCCGACCGCAGCGTGTCAGGCCGCCGCCGCACCCTGTCCTGGCACGGCGCGGTGGGGGTGTGGACGGTGGCGGTCCTGCTGGCTTTGTCGGTATCGGGTGTCACCTGGTCTCGCTACGCGGGGGAGACGGTCAACGGCATCCAGGCGCAGCTGAACACCACGGCGCCTGCCGTCGACACCTCGCTGTCCGGTGACACCGCCGTGGCCGCGCATCACGGCCACCACGGCGGCCGCTCCGACCCGCGCGGGGCGGACACCGTGCTGCGCGCGGCCGAACAGGCCGGGTTGCGTGGCCCGATGTGGATGTACCCGCCGACCGAAACCGGCCAGGCGTGGAAAGTGGCTGAGCGTAAACGTGATTGGCCCACCCGCGCCGACGAGATCGCCGTAGACCCTGATTCCGGCAAGGTGACCGACCGGGTGAACTTCGCGCAGTGGCCGCTGCTGGCCAAGCTCACCGACTGGACGATCGACGCCCATATGGGTCTCTTGTTCGGGATTGCCAACCAGGTCGTGCTGGCCCTCACCATGGTCGGGCTGATCACCGTCATCGTGCGTGGCTACCGAATGTGGTGGCAGCGCAGGCCCACTCGTGGTTCGGCCTGGGCGGTGGGCCGGCCGCCGCTGCGTGGGGCGCTGCGCCAGTTGCCGCCGTGGGGCGGCGTGGCCGTCGTTGTCATCGCAATTGTCATCGGCTGGGCCCTGCCGCTTTTCGGGTTGAGCCTGCTGGCTTTCCTGGTTGTCGACGTGATCGTCGCATCCCGAAAGCAGGGCCGGCGCCGAAGCTGATCGGCTTACCTCAGGCGACCGGGTGCAGCGTGAGCAGCAGCCGCACCAGCTCTACCTGGCGGTGGGTGTCGGTCTTGTCGAAAACCCGGTGCAGATGGGTGCGCACGGTGGTGATCGAGATCGAGAGGTCTTCGGCGATGTGTTTGGGCTCGGCGCCGTGGGCGACTCGCAGCGCGATGTCGGCCTCGGTTCGGGTCAGGTGGTACAGGCGTTGCAGAAGTGCCGTGCTGGGTTCTGGTTCGTGCGCCGGATCGACCAGTACCACCAGGGCGCGTCGCCGGTCCGGTTCCTCGTGTCGGTGCAACGGCAGGATGTGCAGGACGAACGGTCTTGTGTCCGAGGGTCTTTGGACCGTTAACGAGTAGCCACCGCGAATGTTGTCGGAGGTTCCGGTCAGAGCAGAGTGGAGGGCGCGGTTGAGGGTCCGGTTGGTCGTGGCGTTGACTGCGGTGAGACGACCGGAGGTGATCCGTAGCCCGTCATCGCCGCGCAAGGCTTTCTCGGCCTCCGCGTTGAGGTTGAGCACCTGCGCGTTGGGTCCCACCACGACGATGCCGTGGTCCACCGAGTCGAGCGCGGCGTGCAGGTCGGCATCCTCGTGGGCGAAGTTCTCGAGGGCGCCCTGGGCTCTCAGGGCCTGCTGCAGATGCGGGACCAGGCCGCTGAACTGACGGATCCGCTCCCTCGTGCCGAACGGCTCGGACCGATCGGAGGAGTGCAGCAGGAAGCACCCGGGATGGGAGCCGCGCGACAACCGGATGAACAGCCCGTCCTCCAACTCGTGGGGGTGCAGCCAATCGGTGTAGAACTCCGACTGCCGAATCGGGATGACCAGCTCCGTTCCGGTGCGCACCGTGCCCACCGCACCCTTTTCCACCGCGGCCATCGGCGCGTCGAGCTGGTGGTAGTAGGCGGCATAGCTGGCCGCCGCACCCGCGGGAAGGATCGAATTCTGGATCGACCAGACAGACTTCTCGGCGGAGAGCAACGCGCCACCGTTGCCGCCGATGGTGCGGCCGATGTCGCGGATGGTCGACTCCCAGTGCTGGGGAGCGATCGCGGCGGCGTAGATGCCGGCTACCAGGCGCGAGAATCCTTCGACCGTGAACATGGCACGGATCCCGCTTCGTTCGTCGTCGTTGGGCACATGTGAGTACTTGCCGGGTCGATAGCTGTGGATCTGCCGGGCATTGCCGGGCCCCTGACGCCAGAGTAAACCAAACCAACATCAACCGGATGGATGATGTTTCAGCGCGAGCGGGATGGTTTTCTGCGGAGATGGTTGGCGCTCGCCGTCGACGGCAGGGCTGCCGACAACCGAGCTAGCGAAGGGGGCTCCGCCATGTTCTCATTCACCTCATCACGCCCGAAGAGGGTTGCCCGCCAACCCTGGCAAAGGGCGATCGACGGTCATGACCACGGCCGCCATCCTTTCGAGTGCGCATCGCGGTTGATCTATTTCGAGTGGTCGGAGATGGCGCGCGAAATGGACCGACTCTGAGCGCAGAATTGGTCTGCACAGAGCGCGCCGTGCTGATCTACTCTCGCGGTATGACCGATCACGACAAAGCCGCGGCCCGGCGCGAAATCGCCGACGCTCTGCTCAACGCCCTCAACCGGCGCCACGAAGTGCTCGACGTGATCGTGGAGGCCGACGATCGCGCGGGCGCCGTCGAGGCGGTTGCCCAGCTGCTCGGCACGTCACATGTGGCGTCGGAAGCGGTGGTGGGGTTGTCGTTCGCACAGATCACCAAGGATTCGCGGAAGGCGATCGCCGCCGAACTCGACGATTTGAACAGCCAGCTCAGCTTCACCGTGTCCGAGCGTCCGGCGGCCTCGGGTGAATCGCTTCAGTTGCGGGCGTTCTCCGCCGATACCGATCGCGACATCTTCGTCGCCCGAACCACCGACGTGGGCGCCTCCGGGGACGGATCGGGCGCGCCCGCCTCCGACGTCGACGACGAGATCCGGGCTGCCCTGGGCCGGGTGGACGCCGAAGAGGCCGCCTGGTTCGTGGCGTTGGAGGGCGACCAGAAGGTCGGGATGGTGTTCGGCGAGCTGACCCACGGCGAGGTCAACGTCCGGATCTGGATCCACCCGGACTTCCGCAAGCGCGGTTACGGCACCGCTGCCCTGCGTAAGTGTCGGGCGGAGATGGCGACGTACTTCCCCGCGGTGCCGATGGTGGTGCGGGCGCCGGGCGCGGTGCCCGGCGCCTAGCCCAGGCTCGCCACGATGGTGCGTGCCGTGAGCTCGGCCCGCTGCCGGGAATATGACTGTCCCTCGGACAGGATCGGATAGACCACTCCACCCAACAGGGCGTCGGCGGCGGCCTGTGCGATGTCGGCCTCGATGTGTTCGGCCAGCAGCCGGTTGCGCACGGATTCGACCAGCGGTCTGCTGAAACCCGCCCTCAGCCGGGCGGCGGTGTCCTCGTGCTCGAGGGAGGCCGCCGTCAGGATGCGCAGCATCGCGTTGCCCCGCTTGGTGGTCAGAGCGGCGGCCAGCGTGCCGGCCCAGGAGACCAGGTCCGCGGTCACATCCTCGGTGTGCGGCATGGTGGCCAGGATCTTGTCGGCATCTTCGAGCAGGACGTCGGCGACCAGCGCTGGGCGGCTGGGCCACCAGCGGTAGATGGTCTGCTTACCGACCCCGGCCCGCGCCGCCACCGCCTCGATGCTCAACCCGTCAAATCCCCGCTCCAGCAGCATTGCCCGGGTGGCCTCGATGATGGCCACCCGAGATTTCTCGCTGCGTCGCCGCGGCGTCGCTTGCTCGGTAGTCGGGCTCGTCGGCATGTCCTGGTCGGTCCTCCGCACGGATCTTTACACGGAAAGCTACCCGCCGTAGTCTCCCACAAGACGAGACGTAGCGTCTCGTAAACACGGAGAACGACGGACGCAAGGGTGCATGAGAACTAAAAAACTGGTCATCGGGGCCAGCGGATTCCTCGGCTCGCATGTCGCCCGGCGGCTCGTCGAGCGAGGTGAGGATGTCAGGGTGCTCATCCGCAGCACCAGCTCCACCCGCGGGATCGACGACCTCGACGTCGAGCGGGTCCATGGCGACATCTTCGATCCCGAGTCGGTCCGCGAGGCGATGGACGACTGTGACGTCGTGTACTACTGCGTGGTCGACGCCAGGGCCTGGCTCAGCGACCCCACGCCGTTGTGGCGGACCAATATCGAAGGCCTGCAAGAGGTTCTGGATGTCGCGGTCGAGGCGGGGCTGAGCAAGTTCGTCTTCACCAGTTCGATCGCCACCATCGGCATCGCCGAAACCGGTCTTGCCACCGAGGAATTGGCGAACAACTGGCTGGATATCGGCGGTGACTACGTGCACACCCGAGTGCTCGCCGAACAGATGGTGCTGCGCTATGCCCGCGAGCACGGCCTGCCCGCGGTCGCGATGTGTGTGTCCAACACTTACGGCCCGGGGGATTGGCTGCCGACACCGCACGGCGGGCTGGTGGCCGCCGCGGTGCGGGGCAAGATGCCGTTCTACGTCAAAGGGGCTGCGGCCGAGACGGTCGGCATCGCCGATGCTGCCGAAGCACTGATCCTGGCCGGGGAAAAGGGCCGCGTCGGTGAGCGCTACATCGTCTCCGAGCGCTTCATGAGCGCCCAGGAGATCTACCGAACCGCGTGTGCAGCAGTGGATGTCGAGCCGCCCCGGCGCGGGATCCCGATCCGTGCGCTGGCGGCCGCAGGCGCGGCGGTCGATCCACTGGCCCGGCTGCGCAAAAAGGAGAACCAGCTCAGTCCGCTGACCGTGCGATTGATGCATGTGATGTCTCCGATGGACCACAGCAAGGCGGAGCGCGAACTCGGGTGGCAACCGCGGCCGACCACCGAGGCCATCGCCGAGGGCGCACGGTTCTTCGCCGCCAGGAGGCGTGCATGACCACCCAGGTTTCCATCGCCGTCACACCCGAACAGCAGCAGCTGAGCCAGGCGGTCGCACAGTTCGCGGCCCGGCACGCACCCATCGACGCCACCCGGGCCGCGCTCGACGACCTGGCCCGGGGCCAGCTGCCGCCATGGTGGGGCGCATTGGTGGACAACGGCTTCCACGCCGTGCATCTGCCCGAATCCGTGGGCGGTCAGGGCGGCGGGCTCGAAGACATGGCCTGTGTGCTGGAGGCCGCGGGGTCGGCATTGTTGCCGGGGCCCTTGCTCACCACGGCGATCGCCGGGGCCGCACTGGCCCGCCAGCAGAACCCGGCCGCCCAGACCTTGCTCAAGGAGATTGCCGAAGGTGTCACCGCTGTCGTGGTGTCAGGTGAGCAGTGCGACGTCCACGGCCGGCCCGGCGCCGAAGGTTGGCTGCTCACCGGGTCGTCGGGCTTGGCCCTGGGACTGGGTTCGGCACAGCGCGTCGTGGTGCCGTTCGCGGACCAGGTAGGTGACCTACGCTGGGCCGTCCTCAGCCCGGTTGAGGGACAGATCGAGTCGCGCCGTGGCACCGACCTCACCACGGATCTGGGCATCTTGCATCTGAGCGATCACGCGGTCCCCGCCACGGCTGTGCTCACCGAGATGGACACCGAGCTGGTCACCGACCTGACCGTCGCGTTCACCGCCTCGGTGGCGGCCGGCATCACTCAGTGGTGTGTGGATACCGTCACCGACCACCTACGCACCCGTGAACAGTTCGGCAAGCCGATCGGTACGTTCCAGGCGTTGCAGCACAAAGCGGCCATGCTGTTGGTCAACAGTGCGCTGGCGACGGCAGCGGCCTGGGATGCGGTGCGGGCGCTGAGCGGACCCCCGGACGCCGAGCAGCACCGGCTCGCCGCCTGCTCGGCCGCGGTCATGGCGGTCATGCCGGGTCCGGGGCTGGTACTCGAGACGCTGACCATGCTGGGCGCGATCGGGTTCACCTGGGAACACGACCTGCACCTCTATTGGCGCCGAGCCACCAGCCTGGCCGCATCGATAGGCCCGGTGTCGCGGTGGACGCGCAGCCTCGGCGAGCTGTCGGCCGTCGCAACGCGGGACATGGCGGTGAACCTCGGAGATTCCGACGCCGAGTTCCGGGCTCGGGTCAGTGCGACGTTGGATCATGCACTCACACTGTCCGACACCGGTTTCGGCCGCCAAGGTGACTATCCGGAGTTCACCGTCGGGGCCCGGCGCGAGCTGATCGCCGATGCGGGCCTGATCGCTCCGCACTGGCCCGCACCATGGGGATGCGACGCGACGGTGCGCCAGCAGCTCATCGTGGACGAGGAGTTCGCCAAGCGCGCCGGGCTGGTGCGGCCGTCGGTGGGTATCGCCGAGTGGATCCTGCCGAGCCTGATGGCGGCCGGATCCGAAGAACTGCAACAACGTTTCGTGCCGACCACATTGCGCGGCGAGCTCTCCTGGTGCCAGCTGTTCAGCGAGCCGGGAGCTGGTTCGGACCTGGCTTCGCTGAGTACCCGGGCCGTGCGGGTAGCCGGCGGGTGGAAGATCAACGGGCACAAAATCTGGACTTCGCTGGCGCACCGGGCCGATTTCGGCGCCCTGCTGGCCCGTACCGATCCCGACGCACCCAAACACCGCGGCATCGGCTACTTCATTCTCGACATGCGTTCGCCCGGGGTGGAATTCCGGCAGATCGCCCAATCGAGCGGTCGCGCCGAGTTCAACGAGGTGTTCTTAACCGACGTCTTCGTCCCCGACGAAATGCTCTTGGGTGAGCCGGCGTCGGGCTGGCAGCTGGCCATCAGCACCATGGCCCATGAGCGGGTGGCGATCAGCGGATACGTGAACATCGACCGGATGGGCGCGCTGCGCGAACTTGTCGATCTCAGCCCCGACCCAGATCCGATACGGCACGCCATCGGCGAGATCGACGCCTACACCAATGCGCTCAAGGCGCTTGGCGTGCGTGAGACGCTGCGCCTGCTCGACGGGCAGGCACCGGGACCGGCGTCGAGTATCGCCAAGGTGGCCACCAACGTGATGTTGCGCCGGGCCGCCGAGCTCACGCTGCGCCTGACCGGGCCGTTGGCAATGGAATTCGACAGCCAACCCGCGGTGGTGTCGCCGTATCTGGACCTGCCGGCCGAGCTGATCGGCGGCGGCACCACCGAGATCCAGCTCAACATCATTGCCCAGCTGATCCTGGGTCTACCCCGCAAGTGAGGAGTGAGTATGAGACCGCGTAGGGGACTGCAGGGCGATGCCGCGATCGTCGGCTACGTCGAACTGCCGCCCGAACGGCTGACGAAGGCCTCGCCGGCACCCTTCACCCTCGAGCAGTGGGCACTGCTGGCGGCCGCCGCTCTGGAGGACGCCGGTCTGTCGGCCGAGCAGGTCGACGGCATCGTCACGTCGCATCTGGGTGAATCGGAGATCTTCGTACCGTCGACGGTGGCCGAGTATCTGGGTGTGCGAGCGAACTTCGCCGAGTTGCTCGATCTCGGCGGGGCCAGCGCCGCCGGCATGGTGTGGCGGGCGGCCGCGGCCATCGAACTTGGCCTGTGTGACGTGGTGCTGTGCGCATTACCCGCGCGCTACATCACCCCGTCGTCCGAACTGAAGCCGAAGACGTTGACCGACGCGGTGTTCTTCGGCTCGTCCAGCAACCAATTCGGCTCGCCGCAGGCAGAATTCGAGATTCCTTACGGCAACCTCGGGCAGAACGGGCCGTACGGGCAGGTGGCGCAGCGCTACGCGTACGAGTACGGATACGACGAGCGGGCGATGGCCAAGATCGTCGTGGACCAACGGTTCAACGCCAACCACACCGAAGGTGCCATCTGGAAAGACACCCCGCTCAGTGTCGAGGACGTCCTGGCCAGCCCGGTGATCGCCGATCCGCTGCACATGCTGGAGATCGTGATGCCGTGTGTCGGTGGGGCCGCCGTCGTGGTGGCCAGCGCCGAAGTTGCCGCGCGAACCCGCAACCGACCGGTGTGGGTCAAGGGTTTCGGCGAGCACGTGCCGTTCAAGACGCCCACCTACGCCGAGGATCTGCTGGACACCCCGATCCGCAAGGCGGCCGACACGGCGTTCGCAATGACCGATCTGACGCGCGACGACATGGACATGGTGTCGATCTACGACTGCTACACGATCACGGTGCTGCTCAGCCTGGAAGACGCCGGATTCTGCGAGAAGGGCAAGGGCATGTCCTTTGTGTCCGATCACGACCTGACCTTCCGCGGCGATTTCCCGCTGAACACCGCCGGCGGCCAACTCGGTTTCGGGCAGGCGGGTTTGGCCGGCGGCATGCACCACGTGTGCGACGCCACCCGGCAGATCATGGGCCGCGCGGGTGCCGCGCAGGTGGCCGACTGCAATCGCGCGTTCGTCTCCGGAAATGGCGGCATCCTGTCCGAGCAAACCACCCTGATCCTGGAAGGTGAGTGAACCGATGACCGGATTCGCCCGGCCCATGCCGGTGAAAACCCCGACCAGCACGCCGTTCTGGGATGCGTTGGCCGAGCACCGCATCGTCATCCAGTACTCGCCGTCCACGCAGGCCTACGTGTTCTACCCGCGCGTGCTGGCGCCCCGCACCCTGGCCGCCGACCTCGAGTGGCGGGAGATCTCGGGGATGGGCACGCTGTACTCGTTCACCGTCGCCCGCCGCCCGGTCGGCCCGCACTTCGCCGATGCGGTACCGCAAATTCTCGGCATTGTGGAATGGGACGAGGGACCACGGTTCTCCACCGAGATGGTCGATGTCGCACCGGAAGACCTCGCCGTCGGTATGCGGGTCAAGCCCGTCTTCTGCGACTATCCCGACGCGTTTGCTGGGACTGGAGTGACGATGCTGCGCTACACGCGGGCTTGATCACATCACTTGGCAGGAGGCTCACAGGAGAGCAGTATGGAGACATGCTAACCATACGAAAACTCATGGGGTCAGTGTTCGTAGCGGGAGCCGCAGCGGTGATTGCAGCAGGACCTGCCGCCGCTCTTATCACCGATGCACCTGCTTCGACGACGACGATTACCGCAACACCCAGCGGTGGCGGTGACGCCGGCGGTGGTGGCGGCTGCGACAGCGGGCCCGGCTGGAATGGCTGTGGCGGCTGGAATCCGGTCCAGGGCGGCTGGGGTCACGGCTGCCTCAACGGCATCTGCGGCGGCTGGGACGGCCAGCGCGGCTGGGGCGGCTGATAGCGGGGTCAGCGTCATCCCGGCCTGAGTGCGCCGGGGTGACCACCCCGTCATGACGACGCATTGGACGCCCGACCGTCTCGGTGACCTCGCCGGGACACGCATCATCGTCACCGGTGCCACCAATGGTGTCGGCCTCGGTACCGCCAGGGCGCTGGCGCGTGCCGGTGCGCACGTGATCCTGGCCGTGCGCAACACCGCGCTGGGCGCACAACGTGCCGCAGAGATCGGCGGATCCACCGAGGTCATCGAACTCGACCTCGCGGATCTGTCCTCGGTGCAAGCCTTTTCGCAGCGTCTCGACGGCGACGTGGACATCCTGATCAACAACGCCGGTGCGCTCAGCCAGCACCGGTCCGAGACGGTCGACGGTTTCGAGATGACCATCGGCACCAACCTGCTCGGGCCGTTCGCGCTGACGAATTCGCTGTTCGGCCGGATCCGCAAGCAGATCATCAATGTCGGATCCGAGGCGCACAAGTCGGCGACCCTGCGGCTCGACGACATGCACCTGCGGCACCACAAGTGGACGGTGATGGGCGCCTACGGCCGGTCGAAGCTCACGGTCATGTTGTGGGGCCTGGAACTCGACCGCCGGCTGCGGGCCGCCAAATCGCCTGTGGTCACCCAACTCACCCATCCGGGCTGGGTGGCCTCCAACCTGCCGAACGTCTCGGACAAACCGCTGATGTCCGCCGTGCAACGTGGCGTCAAGGCCGTGGCCGACGTGTTGGCCAACGATATCGACGCCGGGGCCGCACCGACGCTGTACTGCCTCAGCGAGCCCATTCCGCCGGGCAGCTACGTCGGAGTCGAAGGCAGGTTCGGACTGCGCGGCGGCCCCGTGCTGATCGGGCGATCGGCCGTTGCCTGCGACTACGAAATCGCCGCTCGGGTGGTCGAATTCGCCGAACACGAGACCGGCACGGCCATTCCGGTCTAGCTTGTCGGGTTACTGCTGCCCGGCCGTCAACGCTTGGACCGCGGGACCGAACATGCCCTGCTTGATCGCGCCCAGCGTGCCGGAATCCTTGCCGCCCAACGGGCGCAGCAGGTCGGTGGCCGTCGTGGTCACCGAGCCCTCGGGTGCGGTGGCGTCGACCAGCCCGTACGCCTTGGCATCGATGCCGCCGAACCGGCGGCCCGTGGTCATGGACGCGACCGCGGCCTGCGGGGTCAGTTTGGCCTGGATCAGCGCGGCCATTCCCGGGGTGAACGGGATTCGGATGTCCACCTCGGGGAAACAGAAGAAACCCCGGTCGTCACGCATGACCCGGAAATCGTGGGCGATTGCCAGCATCGCGCCGGCGCCGAAGGCGTGCCCGACGACTGCCGCCACGGTCGGGATCGGCAAGGTCAGCATCCGGGCCAGTAGGCCCTGCACCCGGCCCACATACCAGTCGCCCTGATCGCTGTGGGCGCCGAGCCAATCCAGATCGAGGCCGTTGGAATAGAACTTGCTGTCCGCGGTCGTCACCAGACCGTGTGCCCCTTTGGCGAGGATGGCGTCGAGCTGGGCGTCGACCTCGTCGAGAAACTCGGGCGAGAACCGGTTCTCGTCGTCGCCGAGATCCAGGATGGCGATGTCGCCGTCGTAATCAAGGTTGGTGGCCATGGTTTTCCTTCCTTCGGGGGTTGGGTGCAGGCCCCACCGCCAGCACGGCCGCCACAGCGGCGCCGAGATGGTGGCGGGCAGTCGGGTCGTCAATACGGTTGCGGTGCAACAGAATGGCCGTGGGCAGGTCCACGATGCACGTCGTCACGGTGTCCACGGCCGCCCGGTCGCGCCGCTCCCACGTACCCATCGCGAGTTCGATCATCAAGTCCACCAACTGTTGTTCCAGCTCGCGCACCTGGTCGGTCAGTTCGGCCGGCAGGTCATGGCTCAGCAACTGGTCGCGGCTGACCTGCAGGAGTAGCCGCGCCGAGGCCGGGTTGCGCTCGGCGAAGACCACTGGGGCGTGGGCGGCCGCCGCGATCGCGTCGGTACCCCGCGTCGCCTGCTCGACCAACTCACGTTGCAGGGCCAGGAACCGCCGCCCGGCCCGGAGCCACACCTGGCCGAGCAGGCCGGCCCGGGAGCCGAACGAGTGATAGAGCGCTCCGTTGGACAGCCCGACGGCGTCGCTGAGGGCGCGGATGGTGACCGATGCCGGTCCTGAGCGCACGGCCAGGGATTCCGCGGCATCGAGGACCGCATCCGGGTCGTAGACGCGAGGACGTGGCACCGGAACACCATAACAGAGCGACCGCTCTGTTATCGAGGAAGCGGTTGACGCGGACTAAGGCGACCCTTAGTTTGTGGGGGTAACTTTCCTGTGGAGGTAGTCGTGGCCGGAACCGGTGTCCCCGCGCGCGTGGGTGGACGCCCGCCGCTGATCGCGGTGTCCGACATCGTCGCCGCAGGACGCGAGCTCGGCATGCGCAACCTGAGCATCAACGCCGTCGCCGCCCGACTCGGGGTGTCGGCGACGGCGCTGTACCGGCACATCAGCGGCCGCTGGGAACTGGAGCGTCTGGTCGGGGAGAGCCTGCTCGCCGAGCTTGAGTTCGTCGATGATCCGGCCCGCTCCGTCGAAGACCATCTGTTGGCCTTCGGGGTGAGCCTGCACCGGTTCACCCTGAACAATCCGGGCCTGGCCGCCTACATGCAAGTGCTCTTTCCGCGTGGAGAAGCCGGCGCTCGGCTGCTGGCCGACGAGATCGCCGCGTTGGGCCGGCGGGGTTACACCGCCGAGGGTGCGGCGCTGCTGAGCAGTTCGGTGGCGGTGCTGGCCATCGGCCTGGCCGCCCAACACGAACTCAAGGCCGAGGCCAGTGGCGGTGACGAATTCGTCCTGGAACGCGATGCGGCCGCGCAGCGGCTGGCCGGCGACGCCGCCTTGGGCCCGGTGCATACCGCGGGCATGCAACTGAGCAGTCCGCAGTATCTGGAACTTCTGATGAACGCACTGATCCGGGGGCTGCTGACGTCCGCGGCGCCCGGCAGGCCGATTACCGACATCGTGGCGGAGCTGACCGCCCGGGGAGAGGACCGCTGATGGCACGCGGATTTCAGGGAGTGATGATGCGCGGCTTCGGCGCGCGCGATCACCAGGCGACCGTGGTCGAGACGACCTACCTGACGCCGAACATGGTGCGGCTGCGGCTGGTGTCGCCGACGGTGTTCGAGGACGCGATCGCCGAGCCGACGTCGTACCTGCGATTCTGGGTTCCGGACCCCGACGGCTCGAAGACAGAGTTCCAGCGCGGCTACACGATGTCCGAAATGGACCCCGAGACCGGTCATTTCGCGGTCGATGTGGTGCTGCACGAACCCTCGGGCCCGGCGTCGAAGTGGGCCAGGGCCGCCAAGCCGGGCGATACCATCCCGGTGATGGCGCTGGGCTCGACAGGGTTCACCGTGCCCGAGGACCTGCCCGCCGGTTATCTGTTGATCGGTGACGCGGCGGCCATCCCCGCCATCAACGGGATCATCGGCGCCCTCCCGCACGACGTGCCGATCGAGGCCTATCTCGAGCAGCACGACGAGAACGATCTGCTCATCCCGATCGCCGAACATCCACGGCTGCAGGTGCACTGGGTCGAACGTCGTGACACGACCTCGCTGGCCGCGGCGATCGAGGCACGCGACTGGTCGGACTGGTACTGCTGGGTGACGCCCGAGGCCGGCTCGCTCAAACACCTGCGCACGCGGTTGAAAGATGAGTTCGGCTTTCCCAAGTCCGAACTGCACGCCCAGGCCTACTGGACCGAGGGCCGGGCCATGGGCACCGACCGCACCGAGGAAAAGGACGCGGCCCCGACCGAACCTGCTGTGGCCGAACCTGTTTCCGCGCCGGCCGCCGCCCCCGCGCGCGGCACCTGGCGGGCACAAGGCGCGGGGCGATTACTTGCCCCGCTGAAAACGCCGCTGATCGTCTCGGGCGTACTGCAGGCCGTCATCACCCTCATCCAGCTCGCCCCATTCGTGCTCTTGGTGGAACTGGCTCGCCTGCTGCTGACCGGTGCCGAAGAATCCCGGCTGTGGACCTTGGGCCTGACCGCGGTCTGGCTGCTGGGCCTGGGCGCGCTGTTGGGCGCCGGGTTGACCCTCTGGCTGCACCGCCTCGACGCGCGGTTCGCCCGGGACCTACGAAGCCGGCTGCTGACCAAGATGGCCAGGCTGCCGCTGGGCTGGTTCACCGCCCGCGGCTCCGGCTCGATCAAGCAACTGGTGCAGGACGACACGTTGTCCCTGCACTACCTGGTGACTCATGCCATCCCGGATGCCGTAGCGGCCGTGATCGCTCCGGTCGCCGTGCTGGTCTACCTGTTCACCGTCGACTGGCGACTGGCCCTGGTGCTGTTCATCCCGGTGCTCACCTACCTGGTGCTGATGTCGGTGATGACCATCCAGTCCGGTGCCAAGATCGGGCAGGCGCAGCGCTGGGCCGACCGGATGAGCGGCGAGGCCGGCGCTTACCTGGAAGGCCAGCCCGTCGTGCGGGTGTTCGGCGGCGCCGCATCGTCGAGCTTCCGTCGGCGCCTCGACGAATACATCGGCTTCCTGGTCGGCTGGCAGCGCCCCTTCACCGGCAAGAAGTCGCTGATGGACCTGGTGACCCGGCCCGGCACCTTCCTGTGGCTCATCGTCGCCGTCGGCACCCCGATGATCATCGGCGGCTCGATGGACCCCGTCGACCTGCTGCCGTTCCTGTTGCTGGGCACCACCTTCGGCGTCCGGTTGCTGGGTGTCGGCTACGGGCTCGGCGGAATCCGCGGCGGCATGCTGGCCGCGCGACGCATCCAGAACGCGCTCGACGAGGCAGATCTGGCGCAACTTGAGGGTCAAGGTGAGCCCGGCAGCTCCGGTGGCGTGGTGTTCGACGGCGTGACCTTCGGCTACCGGCCGAGTGTGCCGGTGATCAAGGACGTCTCGCTGACCTTGCGCCCGGGAACGGTGACCGCGCTGGTCGGCCCCTCTGGATCGGGCAAGTCCACGCTGGCGGCGCTGCTGGCCCGCTTCCACGACGTCGACTCCGGTTCGATTCAGTTGGACGGCAAGGACATCCGAACGTTGTCCGCCGACGAGCTGTATCGCCGCGTCGGCTTCGTGCTGCAGGAAACCCAACTGGTGGCGGGCACCGTCGCCGAGAACATCGCGCTGGCCGACCCGGAAGCCGATCAGGACCGGATCGAGCAGGCCGCGCGCGACGCCCAGATCCACGAACGCATCCTGCGGCTACCCGAGGGCTATCAAACGGTACTCGGCGCGTCGTCGGCGCTGTCCGGCGGCGAAAGGCAGCGACTGACCATCGCCAGGGCCATCCTGGCCGACACCCCGGTGCTGATCCTGGACGAGGCCACGGCCTTCGCCGATCCCGAATCGGAATACCTTGTGCAGCAGGCCCTCAACCGGTTGACCAAGGACCGCACGGTGCTGGTGATCGCACACCGGCTGCACACGATCACCCACGCCGACCAGATCGTCGTGCTCGACGGCGGACAGATCGCCGAGACCGGCACTCATGAAGAGCTACTGGCCGCAGGCGGGCGTTACCACCAGCTCTGGCAGACCGGACAATCGCTGCGCCCCGGCGATACCGTCACCGCAGGAGAGACCCGATGATCCGCACCCTGATTGCCCTCATCCCGGCGGACCGCCGCGGCAAGGTCAGCATCTACGCAGCGCTCACGCTGGCCTCGGTGGTGATCCGGGCGGCCGGCACAGTGCTGCTGATTCCCTTGGTGGCCGCCCTGTTCAGCGATGTCCCGCGGGACGCGCTGCCCTGGCTGGGTTGGCTTACCGCCGCGACCGTCATCGGCTGGATCGTCGACACCGCCACCTCGCGGCTCGGATTCGACCTCGGCTTCGCGCTGCTGGACCACACCCAGCACGATGTGGCCGACCGGCTGCCCGGCATCCGGATGGACTGGCTGAGCGGTGACAACGGCGCCAACACCGCCAACGCCCGCCAGGCGATCGCCGCCACCGGACCCGAACTGGTCGGCATGGTGGTCAACTTGCTGACCCCGCTGATCGGCGCGATCCTGCTGCCCGCAGCCATTGCGCTTGCGCTGCTGTTCATCTCGGTTCCACTGGGATTGGCGGCGCTGGCCGGCGTGGTGATCCTGCTCGGTGCGTTCTGGGCATCGGGACGGCTCAGCCGTAAAGCCGACGCGGTGGCCGACGAGACCAACCGGGCCTTCACCGAACGCATCATCGAGTTCGCCCGCACTCAGCAGGCACTGCGCGCGGCCCGTCGGGTCGAACCCGCCCGCAGCATGGTCGGCGATGCGCTGGCCGCACAACACGGCGCCAGCATGCGGCTGCTGCTGATGCAGGTACCCGGACAGCTGCTGTTCAGCCTGGCCAGCCAACTGGCCCTGCTGATCCTGGCCGGTATGGCCACCTTCCTGACGCTGCGCGGCACGCTCGGCGTTCCTGAGGCGATCGCGATGATCGTCGTCGCCGCCCGCTATCTCGAGCCGTTCACGTCGCTTTCCGAGTTGGCCCCGGCGATCGAATCCACCCGGGCCACCCTCGACCGGATCCGCGCCGTCCTCGATGCTCCCGTGATGACGGCAGGCACGGCGACCCTGTCTTCGACCACGGCGCCGCGCATCGAATTCTCTCGCGTGACTTTCGGTTACGGGCCCACCCCGGTGCTGGAAGACGTCAGCTTCGTCCTGGAACCCGGCGGCACCACCGCGATCGTCGGGCCGTCAGGATCGGGTAAGAGCACCATCCTGTCGCTCATCGCGGGCCTGCACCAGCCGACCGCGGGCCGGGTGCTGATCGACGGAGTCGACACCTCCCAGATGGACGCCGAAACCCGCAGGGCAGCAACGAGTGTGGTGTTCCAACACCCTTACCTGTTCGACGGGACGATCCGGGACAACATCCTGGTCGGCGATCCCGATGCCGATGCCGGCCAACTCGCCACCGCGGTGCGGCTGGCGCGGGTGGACGAACTGACCAGCCGGCTGCCCGACGGTGACGGCGCCAAGGTGGGCGAAGCCGGCACGGCGTTGTCCGGTGGTGAGCGGCAACGGGTCAGCATCGCCCGGGCCCTGGTCAAGCCGGCGCCGGTGCTGCTGGTGGACGAGGCGACCAGCGCGCTGGACACCGAAAACGAGGCCGCGGTGGTCGACGCCCTCACTGCCGAAGAGCGCTCCCGGACCCGTGTGATCGTCGCGCACCGGCTGGCCAGCATCCGGCACGCCGACCGGGTGCTGTTCCTCGACGGCGGACGGATCGTCGAGGACGGCAGCATCGAGGAGTTGCTGGCCGCGCGCGGGCGGTTCGACGAGTTCTGGAACCAGCAGCGGGAGGCTGCCGACTGGCAGATCACCCACTAGTAGGCCAGATTCGGGCCACCTACCCGTCGAATGTCACGCTGGCGTGGCTGCCGAGCTCGAGAGCCACTCTGGCGTGACAATGGGGCCGCCGGTGCCCGCCGGGTGCCCGCCGGGTGCGCGGCGGCTGGCCGAATGCGCGCCGATCGCCACTTGTCGCCGACCTACTGTAAATATTACAGTTGGGCGTCCCGGAATGGCGTCGGGGTGGTGAGCGGATCTGGTGGGAGGGCGCTGCGATGAAGAACGACAGGGGCGGTGGCGCCGTGACGTACCGCATGCACGTGATCGCCGGCGACGCCGCGGAGCTGGCGTCCAACGCCGGGGGCCTGATCGTCGACCGGATGATGAGCGGTTGGCGAGTGACGGTTCAGCTGCTCGACAGCGTCGACACCCGTGCGGTGCGGATACTGGGCGCCGAGCTGGTCGATGCGCTGACGTCACCGGACCGTCCGGACGAGGAACGATGTGTACTGGTCATGGCTGCCGACGCGTATGCCCCGGCGGTTTCCGGTGCCGGCCACGAACTTCCGGCTGGATATGTCGAGGCCCTGGTCTGGGGCGAATCTCCCGACCCGCCTCACCTCTACGACCATCACCTCAGCGCGGCGGCGCGAGCATTCAAAGCCCGGGCGGTTGCCGCGGCCCGCGTCACGCTCCACGAGGTGGCCGCTGTCGAGACGTTCACGTCGATGAATGCGAAAACCTTCGGCATCGGTCTCCGCGCCTGACCGCAGATCTTCTGTGCGGACCCGGCGAGCACCTTCGTGAGGTCGGCTGTCGTCCCCCAGGCGGTGGGTCCTCGACACCGACCGCCGGAGGCGCCGGCATCCGTTGACTCCGCGGTGAGGGCGACGCGCACTTTCACGCCCTCACCGCAGACTCGATGGCAGATGGGTCAGGCCTTGGCGAGCTGCTTCTGCTCGTAGAGGCGGGCCCACTCCGCGCGCGGCCGGATCGAGGTGTCGACATCGGTGGCCTTGGCGCGCAGGGCGCCGACGTTGGCCTGGTCACGTGCGGTGTGCCGGAAGGGGTCCCAGCTGAAGAACCGTGCCGAGTTCTCCCAGGTGATCTTGTTGATGTCGGAATCGCTTGCGCCGGCGACATTCAGCTCGGCCAGCACCTGCTCGGGGGCGTCGGGCCAGAAGCAGTCGCTGTGCGGGTAGTCGCATTCCCAGGCGATGTTGTCGATGCCGATCTCGTGCCGCAGCTTCAGCGAGGTCTTGTCGGTGACGTAGCAGGCCAGCGAATGCTCACGGAACACGTCGGACGGCAGCTTGTCGCCGAAGTCGCGCCGCAGCCATTTCTGGTTGGTGTAGTGGCGGTCGCTGCGATCCAGATAGAAAGGGATCCAACCGATTCCGCCCTCGGAGAAGGCGAACTTGAGGTCGGGATAGTTGCGCATCGCCGGTCCCCACAGCAGATCTTGGGCGCACATGGCCGAAACCTGGGTGGCCAGGATGATCAGGTTGTCGATCGGAGCGTCCTTGGCCATAGAGATCGCGCCGAAGCCGGTGCCGATGTGCAGGCACATCACCACGTTCTCCTCGGAGAGAGTTCGGAACACCGGGCCCCAGTAGTCCTCGTCGAAGTAGCTCGGAAGTCCTTCCAGGTGCGGCAGTTCCGGCATGGTGACGGCCCGGCAGCCCTTGGCGGCGACCCGGCGGATCTCGCGGCACATGGCCTCGGGGTTCCAGGTAGGCAGGATCGCGATGGGGACGAACCGGCCAGGGTAGGACCCCGCCCACTCGTCGATGTGCCAGTCGTTGTAGGCCGACACCATGACCAGCGTGGCTTCTTCGCGGTGCATGTTGAGGTGGCGAGCGGAGAACCCGGTGAAGGTCGGGAAGCACATCGAGGCCAGGATCCCGTTGCGGTTCATGTCGCGGACCCGCTCGTGCACGTCGTACACACCGGGACGCATCTCGGCGAACCCGGCCGGGTCGCGGCCCCACTCCTCGGCCGGCCAGGACACCACGGCGTTCAGGCCGGACACGCCCTGCGGGCGGCCCTGGTACATCCACTGGTCGACGCCCTTGTCGTCGGTGACGACGATGGGCGCCTCTTCCTTGTACTTGGCCGGCACGTGGCGCAGGAACATGTCGGGCGGCTCGACGACGTGGTCGTCGATGCTGATGAGGATCAGGTCGTCGGTCTTCATAAACAACTAGTACCGTCTAGCAGCATGACCGTCTCTGCATCTTCGGACAGAGGTTTGACTCAATCGGCCAACATGTCGAGGCCGGTCATCGAGCTGCGCCGGGGCGGGCGCGCGCCGGCCGGCAGCTACCTCTACGAAGGCGACGGGCTGATCACGGGGTGGCATTCCCACGAGGTGCATCAGATCGAGTACGCCCTGCACGGCGTGGTGGAAGTGGAGACCGACGCCGCACACTATCTGCTGCCGCCGCAGCAGGCCGCCTGGATTCCGGCCGGCCTGCAGCACCAGGCGGTGATGAACCCCGACGTCAAGACCGTCGCGGTGATGTTCGACGCGCAGCTGATCGCCGATCCGGGCGATCGGGCCCGGATCATCGCGGTCTCCCCGCTGATCCGCGAGATGATGATCTACGGCCTGCGCTGGCCGATCGACCGCGCCCACGGAGACGACACCTCGGACACGTTCTTTCGAACTCTGGCCAACCTTGTCACCGATGCGCTCGATCACGAAGCGCCGCTGAGCCTTCCGACCACCGATCACCCGATCGTCGCCGCGGCGCTGGCCCACACCAAGGAACACCTGGCCTCGGTGACCGCCGAGGACGTCAGCCGGGCGGTCGCGGTGTCCGAGCGTACCCTGCGCCGGCTGTTCGCCGAGACGATCGGAATCTCCTGGCGGACATACCTTCTGCATGCCCGGATGCTGCGGGCCATGGCACTGCTGGCCGGGCCGGATCAGTCGGTGCAGGCCACCGCCACGGCGGTGGGTTTCGAGAACCTCAGCTCGTTCACCCGCTGCTTCACCCAGTTTTGTGGCCAGACGCCCTCGGCGTATCGGAATCGCGCGCGTGAGGAGCATCAGGCGTAACCAGCCCGGCCCGCTCGACGCTGAGCAGGCTCTCGGTGTGATGCTCGGCCCGATAGGCCGCACCGCCGCCGTTGAGCCCGAAAAGCCTTTTACTCCAGAGCAACCAGACCACCGCGGCCAGGTTGACCGTCAGCGCGCCGAGGCGCAGGACGGTCACTTTCTCGGTCAGCTCATAGATCTCCAGCGGTAGAAAGACACCGGTGGCGATCACCGCGAAGTACTCGCCCCACCGCTTCATCAGCCACAGCCCGGCCGCCTCGACGAACTCGATCAGGGCATAGGCGGCCACCCCGACCGCGATCCACAGCAAGGTCGTCGAGGACAAGGTGAACGCCTCGCCGATGTGCCGGACGATCTTGGAATCGTCGATGTTCCAACCGATCTGGTCGGCCAGCGGCCGCATCAGCGGGATGTCCTTCTCGAAGGCGTCCTTCAGCTCGCTCTGGGACGCCCGGACCTTGAGGATGCCCGCGGCCAGTAGCACGAAGACGACACCACGGATGGCCCGCTCGGTGGCCAGCAACCGCATCAGGGTGCGATCGCGCAGCAGGCGTCCGCGCGGGATCTCCGGAGCGGTGTCGGCAGGCCCGTGACCGCGCGGCGCGCCGACGACGAACGTCTCGCACCGCAGGCAGCGCCAGGCTTCGCCGACCGGGGTGTCTACCCGCAGCCGCGCGCGCAGCTGTGGTTCGTCGGGGGCGAACGTCGCATGCCCGCGCAGCCCGCACGACCGCAGGGCGAAATCCACCATGTCAGCACCGTAGCGGGGCGCAACGGGCTAGGCCCGGCAGCTGAGCTCCATGCTGTCGCTGTCGCGCGCCAGAAAGTTGACGCTGACATATCCGTTCGACGGCTCCCGGACGCGGTCCAGGTACGGCTGGGTGTCGGCCATGGACGTGTTGTCCGCGACCACCAGCGCGCCGGTGGTCAACTGGGGCTCCAGGAGCTCGAGCACCGGGAGATAGAGCTCCTTCCAACCGTCGAGCAGGACGAAGCCGATGTCGCCGGTCACCGACTTCAGCGTCTCCAACGCGTCGCCCTCGAGCACCGTGATGACATCGTCCAGGCCGGTATGGGCGAAGGTCTGCTTGGCCGCGGCGATCTTGGTGGCACTCAGCTCGGTGGTGTAGACCCGGCCAGTTCCGTTGTCGCGCACGGCCGATGCCAAGTGCAGGGCAGACAGGCCGAAGGACATCCCGAACTCGACCACGATCGCCGGCTTGGTGGCCCGAATCAAGGAGTACAACAACCGGCCGGCCTCGCGCGTCACCGGCATGTAGATGTCGCTGAGCGCGTCCGCCCGCTCCTGTGCGCTGGCATCGGACAGATCCGCGAACCGGCGCGACCCGTCCTCCCGCATCTTCTTGAACTGCTCGTCGGCCGCGGCGTACATCCGGTCCAGCGCATCGGCGACCCGGCCGTCGTTGAGGGTAGTCACGCTAACGAAGCTACGCCGAAGGGTGGATTATGGCCCGTGTGCGAAAACTACGAGCACTCCCGTCGCTGGCCGTAATCGTCCTTGTCCTCGCCACACTGCTGGCCCCGACCGCGACCGCGGGTGGCTACCGCTCCATCACCTTGACGTTCGTCCGGCACGCCCAGTCGGCGGGCAATGCCTCCGGCCTGATCGACAGCTCGACGCCCGGACCGGCGCTCACGGAGCTGGGTCGCACCCAAGCCGTGGCCAGCGCACAGCGGTTGGCGCCCCACCACTACGACGGCATCTTCGCCTCGACCATGATCCGGACCCAGCAGACCGCCCAACCCATGGCCGACATCCTCCGCGAGCCGATCACGGTGCTGCCCGGGCTCCACGAGGTCGAGGCCGGGATCTACGAGGGCCAGCCCGAGGCGAGCGCGGTCCAGACCTACTTCGCGGCCCCCGAGCAGTGGTTGCGCGGGGACCGGAGCGCCCGGATACCCGGTTCGATCGACGGAAACGAATTCGACGGCCGCTTCGACGAGGCAGTCCAGCAGATCTACGACAGTGGGGACGACAATCCCGTCGCGTATTCGCACGGCGCCGCGATCATGTTGTGGGTACAGATGAACGTCACCAATCCCAATCCCCAACTGCTGATGCAACACCCGCTCGACAACACCGGCTACGTCGTCATCAAGGGCAATCCGACCGATGGCTGGACCCTGACCGATTGGGACGGCGCCGGAAGCTGACGGTCGATGTGACCCGCCGGTCATAGACTGCCGATATGCGGTGCCGATCACGTCTGGCCCGAACAACCGCCGGGCGCGGATACTGTGTGCCAAGGCAAGCGCAGATGGGAGCGGGGCTATGAGGTTTCGGTTGTTGCCATACGTCACCGTCGAGGTCGACGACCGGGTGCGGCTGCGGGCGCGCCGGGCCGGCGAGCGGCTCCGGATCAACCTCAGGGCCTACCTGCGCAGTGCCGCCGACGAGGTCGAGACGGCCAGCGGCCGGGTTCGCGACCTGTGCGACACCGCGGTGAACCGCGTCGACCTGGCAGTAGCCAACGTCAACGACAAGATCGCTCCCGCCCCACCGACCGATCCCACAGGCTCCTCCGACGAGCCGCCGAAGCGGCATCTGCAGGTCGTCTGACCCAGCGCAGCGCGAGAGTCGTCGGCGCTCTACGGTTGGAGGGCACTGGCCTTCTCCCCTCGCGAGGCGGCCGACACACTGGCCCGAAAGGGGTTGACGAGGCTTGCTCGGCAACAGTCTTGCGGTGCTGTTCGCTCTCTGCGCAGCGATTTTCGCGGCTGTCGGCATTGTGGTGCGGCAGCGCGCCACCATGGACGTCCCGCCCGAGAAGGGCGTCAGCGCTGTCATGCTGCGCACGCTGTTGCGCCGCAAGCTGTGGTGGGCGGGAACCGCGTCCGCCGTGGCCGGCTACGTATTCCAGGCGCTGGCGCTGGGTTTCGGCTCACTGCTGCTCGTCCAGCCGGTACTGGTCTCGGCGCTGTTGTTCGCGCTCCCACTCAGTGCCCGGCTGGCCCACCGGCGGGTCAGCCGCGCCGAATGGTTGTGGGCACTGCTGCTGACCGGCGCGCTGACGGTGTTCGTGGCCCTCGCCAGGGCCAGCACCGGAACCTACGGGGTGTCGGTGACCACCACGGTCATCGTCGTCGTGGTGTGCTCGGCAGCCGTCGGACTGTGTGTCCTGGCCGCCACCCGAAGCACCAACTGGCGCCGGGCGGTGTTGCTGGCCCTCGCGGTGGGCGTGATGTTCGGCGTGGTCGCGGTGCTGACCAAGATCGTCATGCACACGATCGCCGTGGACGGTGTGCTCGCCGTGCTGACCACTCCGGCGCTGTACCTGGTGGTGGCCCTCGGGGTGATCGCCACGCTGTTGCAGCAGTCGGCATTTCACGCCGGGTCGCTGCAGACCTCGGTGCCGACCATGTTGGTCCTCGAACCCGTGGTGGCCGTGGTGCTGGGCTCGGTCGTCCTGGGTGAGCACCTGACCATCACCGGGTGGGAACCGGTGGCCCTGTCGGTCGCGGTCGGCGCCATGGCCGCCGCCACCATCGCTCTGGGCCGTGACGAGGGCGCCTACGAGGAGAAGCTGGAGGCGGAGCTGGAAGGCAAGCCCGTCAGGGGTTGATGGTGTGCTCGCCGATCTGGCGGCCCCACACATACTCGGACACCAGCGGTTGGCCCAGTTCGAAGTGGTTGTACGGGGCGATCGAGGCGCCGGTGTCCAGCACCAGGTACGGGGCGGGCCAGAGGTCCTTGGTGATCGGCTGCCAGCAGCCGGGCCGGCCCTCGGGACCGCCCTTGGCGTTCACCCGAGGCAGGTTGTCCGGGTAAACCCACGCGTTGGGCGCACCGACCAGGAAGTCCTGCAACTCGAACCCGTAGCCGTTGCGGGTCTGCTGGGCGAATTTCGGCGCGGCCTCGGCATAGTTGTGGATCATGCAGTACCAGGCCGGGCTGTTGCGGTCGAGCATCGCGCTGACCGGAAGCAGGTCCTGGGCGCCGCGGACCAGGTAGGGGCCCCCGCGTTCGAAGATGTCACCGCCGGTGTTGCCGAAGCCGACCGCGGCCACCAAGGCCTGGTCCAGGTTGCCGCGCTGCTGGTTGAGGGTGCGGGCGGTGGTGACGGCGTTGGTCAGGCTGTCGAACAGATCGGGGGCCGCGTCGGCGTACACCTCGCCGAGGTCGGCCAAGCCGGAGATGTCGCGGCGGATCTGCGGCATGCGCCCGTTGAGGTCGGCCAGGATGGTGTTGCCGTTGACGACGGACTGGCCGAACTTCTCACCCAGGCCGTCGAGGGCTTGTGCGGTGGCGGTCAGGGTTTCGTTCAGCTTGATCGGGTCGATCTGCTCGGAGATCGCGGTGATGGTCTCGAACAGCGTGTTGAACTCCGTCGTGACCCCCTTGGCGCGGATGGGCGTGTCAGGGGAGACTCGGGCTGACGACGGATTGTCCGGTGCGACGAACGAGATGTACTTGTTGCCGAACACCGTGGTGGCCTTCAGCTCGGCGGTCACGTTCTCGGGGATCAGCTTCAGGTACTGCGGCTTGACGTCCAGGGTCAGTTCGGCCTGCTGCTCACCGTCGACCTCGGCCACGTCCACGGCGGTCAACCGGCCGATCGGTACGCCGTTGAAGGTGACCTTCGAACCCGGGTCCATGGATAGACCGGACCGGTTGGCCAACACCGTGAGCTGTGTCTTTTGCTCGAACGCCCCGCGGAACTGCATCCACGTCAACACCAGGACCGCCACCACGAGCAGGACCATCGCCGCGGTCGCGGTCTTGTACGGCGGGTCGTACCGCCAATGCTTGAACCGCTGTTCGAAGCGGTCCCGCAGTGTCGCGGTGGATGAGGCCACGCGCAAACCTCCGAATTATTGACGCAGCCAGCAACTAAAGGTCTGCAAACTGTCCCAAACAATTAGAGATAAGTGCAACTACCGGAGACCCGGTGCGGCGAATATCAAATCGCCGGTACCGGGAGACCCCCGTCACAGCGTAGGCGCTGATCAGGTATTTCGGCCGCCATTCACGCCGATGATCTGCCCGGTGATGTAACCGGCCTCTTCCGAAATGAGAAACGAACACGTGGCGGCAATGTCTTCGGGTTTACCCATTCTGCGCACCGGGGTGGCGTTGATCGTGTCGCGAATATCGCCCAGTTCGCCCCGGGATTCGGCGGCGCGCAGCATCGGGGTGTCGATGAAACCCGGGGGCACGGCGTTGACCGTGATCCCGGCCGGCCCGAACTCCAGCGCCAGCGATTTGGTCAGCCCATTGACGCCGGACTTGGCGGCCACGTAATCGCACATGTACGGCACACCGGAGTGCGTGCTCGACGAGGAGATGTTGACGATGCGGCCCCAGCCGGCCTCGATCATGTCGGGCAGCGCGGCCTGTACGACATGGAAGACGCCGTTGAGGTTGACGTCGATGACCTTCTGCCACCGCTCGAAGGTGAGCTCCGTGAACGGGGTGAAATCACTGAGACCGGCGGAGTTCACCAGGATCGTGACAGGCCCCAGCTGCTCGCGGACCGCTTTGAAGACGGCGTCGACCTGGGACCGGTCGGTGACGTCGGCGGCATAGGAGTGCTCGTCGTCGGTCGCATTGAGGTCGAGAGTGGCGACCCGATAACCGTCCGCGACGAGGCGGTCGGCGATCGCCTTGCCGATTCCGGATGCGCCTCCGGTCACCAGTGCGGTCTTGCCCGGCGAGGTCGTCATTGTGAGTCCTTTCGAGAATTGTTGATCGGCAATCGATTTCGTCAACGCCTGATCCGCAGGCCCAGGGTGCGGCGGGCGGCTTCGGCGAGATGGTGGAAGAGCTCGTCGTCGGTGAGGCCGGTCGAGGCGACGCCCGCGCCACCGGCGACGCCGGAGAACACCATCGCGGCCTTGACGGTGCCTGCCGGCCCGGGGTCGACGTCGGCCAGGAGGGCCATCTGGCGGTCGATGACGGTGTCCCACTCGGGACGGGTACGCAGGGCCTCGTTCACGCTCGGGTCGCACCCCAGCACCGAGACCAGGGCGCGGTTGCGCACCGCCAGTTCGACATAGCCGCGCACCATGTGATCCGCGCGGCTGTGCACGCCGCGCAGATTCTCGGCTTCCTCGACGATCTGCTGCATCTGCTGCAGTACCGGGTCCAGCACGGCGGTCAGCAGCTGTTCACGGGTGCGGAAGTGGTAATAGATGGCGGCCTTGGTGAAGCCCAGTTCGTCGGCGATCATCTGCAGCGATGTCCCCGCGAAGCCGTGCCGGGTGAACAGCTGCACCGCCGCCTCGACGAGGCGTTCTCGGGTGGTGTCCATCGGTACGTCCCCTCGTGTGCGCTGCGGCCGAAGTTCCTTTACGATCGTAAAGTACGATTACTAGTCGATCGTAAAGTAGGGGTACCGCATGTTGACGCCGTTGCCAGCCGAAGACTGGGACGACCAGGCCCGCGAGGCGTTGGCCTCCACGGTGCCGCCGGAGCGCCGTCGCCCGGACAAGGTGGGCAACGCGTTGGCCACCCTGGTGCGCCACCCCGTGCTGGCCGGGGCATTCCTGCCGTTCAACACCTACCTGCAAAAGGATTCGACGCTGCCCGAGCGGCAGCGCGAACTCGTGATCCTGCGCACCGCGTTCCACCACGACTGCGAGTACGAGTGGGGACATCACAGCGCGATGGCCCTCCAGGTCGGGCTCACCGAGGCCGACATCGAGGCGACCCGAAGCGGCACAGCGGCAGACGAATTCGACCAGGCCGTGCTCGACGCGGTGGACGAATTGCACACCGGATCGCGCGTGTCCCCCCAGACCTGGCAGCGCCTCGGACAATGGCTGGACGACCGGCAGCGCATGGACCTGATGTTCACCTTCGGCGGCTACAGCACGCTGGCATTCGCCTTGAACACCTTCGGCGTCCAGCTCGAAGACGGTGCGGGCAGCGACGAGTTCTACGCCTCGACGGTCAGCTAAACCGCCTTGCGGACCCGTGCCGCGGCGGCGTCGGGCATCGGCTCGTATCGGGCGAACGCGCGGGTGAACGCCCCGGCACCGTGGGAGAGTGATCGCAGGTCGATCGCGTAGCGGGTGAGCTCGACCTCCGGAATCTCGGCCTTGACCATCGTTCGGTCGTCGTCGGCCTTGTCGGTTCCCAGCACGCGGCCGCGCCGGCCGGCCAGATCGCTCATCACCGCGCCCACCAGATCGTCGGGCACCACCACGGTCACGTCATCGATCGGCTCGAGCAGGTCCACCCCGGCGGCCGCGGCCGCCTCCCGCAGGGCGAGCCCGCCGGCCACCTGGAAAGCGAAGTCCGACGAGTCGACGCTGTGCGCCTTCCCGTCGACCAGCGTCACCCTGATGTCGACGACGGGATAGCCGACCTCGGAACCGACGCCCTTCTCCATCTGGGCCCGCACACCCTTTTCGACGCTCGGGATGAACTGGCGCGGTACGGCACCGCCGACGACCTTGTCGACGAACTCGAACCCGCTGCCCTCGGGCAGCGGCTCGACCTCGATGTCGCACACCGCGTACTGGCCGTGGCCGCCGGACTGCTTGACATGCCTGCCGTGACCTTTCGCCTTGCCGCCGAGTGTTTCTCGCAGCGGCACCCGCAGCTCGACGGTGTCCACCGACACCCCGTAACGCCGCGACAGCGCGTCGAGCACGACGCCGGCGTGCGCCTCACCCATGCACCACAGCACGATCTGGTGGGTTTCGGGGTTCTGCTCGATGCGCAGGGTGGGGTCCTCGGCAGCCAGCCGCTGCAGGCCCACCGAGAGCTTGTCCTCGTCGGTCTTGGCCCGGGGCTGCACGGCGACAGGCAGCAGCGGATCGGGCATCGTCCACGGGCGCAGCACCAGCGGATCGGCCTTGTCGCTGAGGGTGTCACCGGTCTCGGCCCGGCTGAGCCGCCCGATCGCACAGATGTCACCGGCCACCACCGCGGGGGCCGGGCGCTGTTGCTTGCCCAGCGGGAAGGACAGGGTGCCGATGCGCTCGTCCTCGTCGTGATCCGCGTGGCCGTGCGACCCGTCGGCAGCCACCGCGTCGTTGAAGGCAGAAAAATGGCCCGACACATGCACGGTGGCGTCGGGCCTGATGGTGCCGGAGAACACCCGGACCAGGCTGACCCTGCCGACGTAGGGATCCGACGTCGTCTTCACCACCTCGGCCAGCAGCGGTCCGCCCGGATCGCAGGCCATCGGCTTGCGGGCGGCGCCGCCGGCGGAGAACACCTCGGGCAGCCGGTGTTCGGGCGGTGACGGGAAGCCGCGGGTGGCGATCTCGAGGAGTTCCAGCGTGCCGACCCCGGACCCGCTGCACACCGGGATCACCGGGAAGAAGGAAGCCCGCGCCACGGCCTTCTCCAGATCCGCGATCAACACCGCTTCATCGATCTCCTCGCCGCCGAGGTAACGCTCCATCAGCGTCTCGTCCTCGGATTCCTCGATGATTCCCTCGATCAGGGCACCGCGAAGTTCGGCGATCTCGCCGTCGTAGGAGCCGTCGGGCGGCCGGGTGGTGCGGGTGCCGTCGCCGTAGTCGTAGTGGGTCCGGGTGAGCAAACCGATCACGCCCTGGCCGGCGGGGAAGTACAACGGGGCCACCTTGTCGCCGAAGGCCTGCTGGGCGCCGGCCAGTGCGTTGGCGTAGTTGGCCCTGGCATGGTCGAGCTTGGTGATGACGACCGCCCGCGGCATGCCCACCGCAGCGCACTCCTGCCAGAGCGCCTTCGTGGGCTCGTCGATGTCCTCGTTGGCCGCGATGACGAACAGTGCGCAATCAGCGGCCCGCAAGCCGGCGCGCAGCTCACCGACGAAATCGGCGTATCCGGGAGTGTCGATCAGATTGACCTTGATGCCGTTGTGCTGCAACGGGGCCAGCGCCAGCCCGACCGAGCGCTGCTGGCTGATCTCGGCGTCGTCGAAATCGCACACCGTCGATCCGTCGACGACGGAGCCCGGCCGGGTCAGCACGCCTGCGGCGACCAGCAGTGTCTCCACGAGGGTGGTCTTGCCCGCGCCCGACGGTCCGACCAGCACCACATTGCGAATGGCGGCGGGGCTGTCCGCGGTGGGAACAGCCCCGTTGCCGGCCGAATGAGTCTTGTCCGCCATGGCATGCCTCCCGGTGTCCCTGTTTCCCACCCTTCCCCGATGTGACCTGGAGCACAACCCCTCCCGGGGTTGCCGATCACACCTGCCAGGACGACCAGTGGGTGACGGCGACGGTGATCACCGGCCCGGTCAGCGCGATGCGCTCGTACTGCGGGTATTTCGCCCTCAGCAGTCCGTAGCCGGTGGCCATCGCGTCGCCGCTGTGGTGCACCGTGGCCCGCCCGTCGGCCCGCACCCACCACAGGTGCGCCCACTCGTCGGTGTAATGGTCGACGATCAGGCTGACGCGGGAATCGCCTTCGATGTTGGCCAATCGCCGCAGACGTTGGGTGGACTTCGGTTTGGCGTCGACCGCGGTGTAGATGGTGGCAGTCGAGTCGGCCGCGACATGGACGGCGAACACCACCGGCACCAGGTGCGGGGCACCGTCGGCGGCCAACGTCGCCAGGACCGCACAGGGTGCGCTCGCGAACTGGGCGATGGTCTCGGGCCCGGCCATGGCCTCAGCGTAGGCGCACTCAGTTACGGGGATGGCGCGGTTGCGGGGCCACGCTGATCGGCGAGCGGGTGACCGGGGTGCGGGTGACGCCGATCTCGGGTTTCTTGGTCGCGGTCGGCCGGTGGGTGGGGCGGTACACCGGGGCCTGCTGGTTTTCCGGTGGCGGGGCAGGCGGTGGTTCCGCGGGAGCGGGTGGCACGCCGACCCGCATCGGCGGCGACGGCGGCGGGGCGGTTGCCGAAGGCGCGGGCGACGGGGACGTCGCCTGTTCCGGGGCGGACGGTGAATCCCTAAGCAGCAAAAGCACTCCCGAGACCACGATGGCCCCCGCGGCCACGGCGGCGGCGATCGTCGCGATCACCGCGGGGCGGGTGCGGTACCACGGCACGGCGGCCGGCTTGAAATTCCAGCCGTCCAGCTCGAAGTTGCCGCCGGGTCGCCGAACAGACACCACGCGATGTTAACGCCCTTCGCGATAGGGTGCCGGTGCGCGCGCTCGCCGACCATCGGAGGACATGGCAAATGATCGCATCCCGGATCGCGACGGTATCCGCCCTCGCCGCGTCGACGCTCGTCGCGCTGGGGCTGGCGGCGTGCGCGCCGCCGCAGAAGGACACCGCAGGCGGCAAGACCGATACCGGGGTCAAGGTCGCCGAGGCGCGCTCGGCCCAGGATTTCGGCGGGATGGACAAGCTCGTCGAAGCGGCCAAGGCCGAAGGCGAACTGAATGTGATTGCGCTGCCCCCGGATTGGGCCAATTACGGCGCCATCATCAAGGCGTTCTCCGACAAATACGGCATCAAGGTGAACTCGGCACAGCCAGACGGGTCCAGCCAGGAAGAGATCAACGCGGCCAACCAGCAGAAGGGCAAGAGCACCGCACCCGACGTGTTCGACCTCGGACAATCGGTAGCGCTGGCGAATACGTCGATGTTCGCGCCCTACAAGGTGGCCACGTTCGACGACATCCCGGACAAGCTCAAGGACCCCGACGGCACCTGGGTCAACGACTACGGCGGCTTCATGTCCATCGGGTTCGACTCGACGAAGGTGCCAGCGGTGACCTCCGTCGAGGACCTGCTCAAGCCCGAGTACCACGGCAAGGTCGCGCTCAACGGTGACCCGACCCAGGCCGGTGCCGCCTTCGCCGGCGTGTTGATGGCGGCGGTGGCGCAGGGCGGGTCAGCCGACGACATCGCGCCCGGCGTCGCCTTCTTCGCAAAGCTCAACGAGGCGGGCAACTTCCTGCCGCTGGACCCGACGCCGGCCACGATCGAATCGGGGCAGACCCCGGTGGTGATCGACTGGAACTACCTCAACGGCACCGAGAGTCAGAAGGTCCCGGGCTGGCAGGTGATCGTCCCGCACGAGGCGCTGGTCGCCGGCTACTACTACCAGGCCATCAACAAGGATGCCCCGCATCCGGCGGCGGCCCGGCTGTGGCAGGAGTTCCTGTTCAGTGACGAGGGGCAGAACCTGTACGCCAAGGGCGGGGTCCGCCCGGTGCGCGCCGACAAGATGATCCTGGCCGGCACCGCCGACCGTGCGGCGTTCGGTCAGCTGCCGCCGATCGACGGTCCGGTGACGGTCGCGAGCCAGGCCCAAACCGACACGGCCAACAAGTATCTGGCCGATAACTGGGCCAAGGCGATCGGCTGAGGTCGTCCATGCCGGGTAGTACGAGGCGGATGCGCGACGCCCTGCCATTGCTGCCGTTCGTGGCGGTGGTGACGGTGTTCCTGATCGTGCCGACCGTGACCGTGATCGTCATGGCGTTCTTCGCCGACGGGTCGTTCTCCCTTGACCGCATCGCCGCGCTGTTCTCCGGCACCGCGCTGACCGCGCTGGCGAAAAGCATTGCGCTGTCTGCGAGTACCGCACTGATCGGGGCGGTACTGGGTGCGGTGCTGGCGTGGTTGATCGTCAGCAGCCCGCCGGCGTCCATGCTGCGGCGGGCGGTCCTGGCACTGTGCAGCGTGCTCGCCCAGTTCGGCGGGGTGGCACTGGCGTTCGCATTCCTGGCCACGATCGGGCTCAACGGGGTGCTGACCTTGTGGGTCAGGGAGAATCTCGGCTGGGATCTGGCCGGCTCCGGCTGGCTGTACGGCCTGCCCGGGCTGATCCTGGTGTACAGCTACTTTCAGATCCCGCTGATGGTGATCGTCTTCCTGCCGGCCCTGGAGGGCCTGCGCGAGCAGTGGCGCGAGGCCGCGGTGAGCCTCGGCGCCTCACAATGGCAATACCTGCGGGAGGTCGCGGTGCCGTTGCTGAGCCCGGCGTTCCTCGGCTCGATGCTGCTGTTGTTCGCCAACGCTTTCGCCGCGTATGCCACAGCGGCCGCACTGGTCAGCCAGGGCAGCCCGATCGTTCCGCTGTTGATCCGGGCCGCCCTGACCAGCGAGGTCGTGCTGGGCCAGTCCGGATTCGCCTACGCGCTGGCGTTGGAGATGATCGTGGTGGTGGCCGCGGTGATGTTCGCCTACAACGCGCTGGTGCGCCGGACCGCGAGGTGGCTCAAGTGAGTCGGAGATGGCCGCGGTCGGCTTCGAGGTGGGCGCTGTGGGTGCTGTTCGGTCTGTTCTTCCTGTTTCCCCTGTACGCGATGGCGGACTTCTCCACCCGCAATCTGATCGCCGGCGGCCGCACCGGTGCGGCATGGCGCAACCTGGTGACCGACGACGACCTCTACCACGCGATCGTGGTGTCCTTGCTGCTCGCGGTGTTCACCGTCATCGCCATGCTCGTCCTGTTGGTGCCCACGATGATCTGGGTGCGCATGCGGGCCCGGTGGGCCGGGCGGTTCGTCGAGTTTCTCTGCCTGTTGCCGCTGATCATCCCGGCCCTGGTGATCGTGGTGGGCCTGCGCAACGTCTACCTGTGGGTCACCTACCTTCTCGGCGAGTCGGCGCTCACCTTGACGTTCGTGTACGTGGTGCTGGTGTTGCCGTTCGCGTACCGGGCCATCGATTCCGCGCTGGCCGCCATCGACCTGCAGACGTTGTCGGAGGCGGCCCGGTCGCTGGGCGCCGGGTGGGTGTCGACGATCAGCCGGGTGATCGTGCCCAATATCTGGTCGGGAATCCTGTCGGCGGCGTTCATCTCGATCGCCGTGGTGCTCGGTGAGTACACCGTCGCCTCGCTGAGCGGGTTTGAGACCCTGCCGGTTCAGATCGTCGCGATAGGCAAGGTCGACGGGCCGACATCGGTGGCCGCCTCGCTGGCCACCCTGGTGCTCGGATTCGCGTTGTTGTTGATACTGGCGGCCTTCACCCGGGGCCGCCGCAGAAGGTCAGGAGTCCTGCAGTGAGCGTCGGCGCCGGTGTGCGGGTTGAACTTCGCGACCTCACGCGCACTTATGGCAACGTCAACGCGCTCGACGGGCTGAGCCTGTCCATCGCACCGGGGGAGCTGGTCGCCCTGCTGGGACCCTCGGGGTGTGGCAAGACCACGGCGCTGCGCATCCTGGCCGGGCTGGAGGAGGCCACCGCGGGCACCGTGCTGGTCGGCGGGCGGGATATCAGTGCGGTGCCGGCCAACAAACGCGACATGGGCATGGTGTTCCAGGCCTACAGCCTGTTCCCGCACCTGACCGTGCTGGACAACGTCGCCTTCGGTCTGAAGATGCGCGGAAAATCCAAGCGGGACAGGCTGTTCCAAGCGGCGGACATGCTCGATCTGGTGGGCCTGGCCGCGCATCGCGGCAAGTACGCCAGCGAATTGTCCGGCGGTGAGCAGCAGCGGGTGGCGCTGGCCCGGGCCCTGGCGATCGAGCCGAGGGTGCTGCTGCTCGACGAGCCGCTGTCGGCACTCGACGCCAAGGTGCGCTCGCAATTGCGGGACGAGATCCGCCGGGTACAGCTCGAAGTCGGGATCACGACGCTGTTCGTCACCCACGATCAGGAGGAGGCGTTGGCCGTTGCGGACCGGGTCGGGGTGATGAGCCACGGCAAACTCGAGCAGCTCGCCACTCCGGCCGAGCTCTATGCCCGGCCGTCGACTCCGTTCGTCGCCGAGTTCGTGGGTTTGCACAACAAGGTGCGGGCGCGGGTATCCGGTGGCCGGGCCAGACTGCTGGGTGCCGAGTTGCCGACGCTGCCCGGCTCGATCACCTCGGGGGCCGGCACCGCGATGCTGCGACCGGAAGCGATCCGGGTGCGTGCCGATCCCGACGGGCCGGCGGTGGTGGAATCGGTGGCCTTCCTGGGGCCGACGTCGCACGTCTACCTGAGCCTGCCGGATGGCTCGCTGATCCACGCCCAGCTGCCCAGCTCGCGGGCGCGTGCGTTCGCCCCCGGTGTGGTGGTGAGCCTCGCGCTGGAGCGGGCTCCGGTGCTGGTGGTCTAGCGCGTCTCGCCGAGGCTCGTCGCTTTCTACCGGAGGGCGGTGCTTCTTGCGGAGCCGCAGCCGTCGCGTGGAAAACGGCGGAGGAAAGGCCGGAGGTCGGCCCTAGACGTCGGCCCTAGACGTCTTTGACCGGTTCGATGCCGAGATCGCGGTAGGTGACCAGCGCCGCGAACGGTACGCCGCGTTTGGCGAACCGCCCGGTCGCGATGTCGCCGCGGTCGACCATCGGGATGACGCCCGTGACGACGGCACCGACGGAGGTGACACGCTCATAGGCGATCTCGGTGGAGCCGCCGGTGCTGATCACGTCGTCGACGAGCAGCACGCGGGTGCCGGGTTCGAGCCGGGTGCCCTCGATCCACTGTTCGCGGCCGCGGGACTTCTGTTCCTTGCGCACCGAGAACCAGGCCTTACCGGTCACCATCGCCACACCGTGTGCCAGCGGATCGGCGCCCATGGTCAGGCCGCCGACGGCGTCGAACTCGATGCCGCGCGACGCGGCCAGGTCGGCGACCGCGCGGCTGACGATCGCCATCCGCTCGCCGGTGTCGATGGCAAACTTGCCGTCGATGTAGTCGTGGCTGAGCTGCCCGGAGGCCAGCCGGAACGGTTCCTCGCGGTGTTCGTAGCCGCGGGTGCGGATCAGGTCGAAGGCGGCTTGCCAGGTTTCCGGGCGCTCGGGCATACCCGGAATCGTATTGCACCGCCGTCGACGCGGTCTCAGCCCTGCCTGGCGCGCTGGGCCAACTCGACTGTGGCCGCCCGCAACTCGCCGTACGAGCTGATCGGCGTGGCGTAGCCGACCCGGGTGTAGGCCATGCCGCGCTCGGAGGTGACCCGCAGATCCAGGCCGTACCGGTCGGCGCCGGTGCACACCGCCGCGGTGGTGTCGGGGTAGCCGCCGAGGGTGCGGGCCATGTCGGCCAGCGAATCGGCGTGGTCGGCGTTGAGATGGGCGATCGCGCCCGCGGCCTGTGGCGATACCGGATCGGGTTCGGCCTCCGCGTAGGCCTGCCCGGTGGTCGAGTCCATCCGGCCGTACCCGCCGACCCAGCGCACTCGCCGGACGCGCAGCACCCACAGCGAGAAGTCGCTGAAGTCGATGTAATAGCGGGCGGAGGCGACTCCGTCCAGATGGGCCTGGCGCGCCGCGTCCAGTTCCTCACCCGCGGGCCGCTCGGCGATCCCGGCCAACGTGATGCGACTGCTCGCCAACGGATCCGACCCGGCGTCGGGGGCGACGATCGAGATGCTGGCCCGCGGATCGCCGGTGAGATTGCGGCCGTGCTCGGCCATGTTCGACACACAGAGCACCGGCGCCCCGGCCAGCAGGCCGTAGGTGACGAAGGACGCCCACGGGTCGCCATCGGCGGTGAGGGTGGCCAGCGTGCCGGCGTTCGTGGACGCCGCGACGGTGCGGGCTTCCTCGGCCGCAGACGGACGTGCCCCCTCGATTACCTCCGTCAACGGGGGAGGAACCGAAGGGGCATCACCAGGGTCACCATGATCGCGGGTCACGCAGCGACCCTACCGTCGACACATCAGGCGGCTCAGCCACTCGATGTGTCGGGCGGCTCAGCCGCCGAGAGCGGCGATCAGGTCCTTGATCTGAGCGGTTTCGGACTCGGTCGCGGGCTCTTCGGCCTCGACGGCCTCGATGAGGTCCTTGCGCAGGCCGACGCCGTTGGCGGCTTCCTGGGTGGACAGCTTCGCGCGGCCGCGGGCCACGTAGAGACGCTGACCGAGCGTGGCGGCAGGCCCCTCGGCCGCCGCCGTCATCAGCTCGTCGTAGCGGTGCCGCACACCGCTCAGCGCGACGATGACCGACGGAGTGACGCGGCTGCGGCCCGCCGCCTCCGACAGCGACGTCTGCAGCTTGCGCAGACCGCTGAGAACGACCGCGACGCGGTCGCCGTACTCGGGGTCGCCGACCGGCGGTAGCGCGTCGATCGCTGCGATGTACATGTGCATCGCCGCATCAGACAGTCCAACGATTACTGGTGCTTCACCGTCATTTGGTGCGGACTCACCCACAGGCCATCCCTCGTCGAATGTTCGTGATCGCCGGCCCATAGCCGACGAGGAGATCAAATGCGGGAAAAACGTAACCCGTCGCCGTCTCTTATTCAACCGTTAGTTTTTCCGCAAACACCTGCGCCCGGGCGAATCACGTTGCTGCAGGATCATTTCGGGCCGGCACCGTGCGGCAGCCGTTCGTAGCGGGTGTCGGGACAGGCGGGAGTGGGTACGTTGGAAAGCTGTATGGACAACGCTGCGGACAACCAATCACTGGTCGAGCATCCGACCGCGGATGACTTCGGCCACGCCAGAACCCTGCCGACCGACCGGGACTGGTTCAAGCGGGCGGTGTTCTACGAGGTTCTGGTCCGCGCCTTCTACGACTCCAATGCCGACGGCGTCGGGGATCTGAAGGGGCTTACCCAACAGCTCGACTACCTGAAATGGCTGGGCGTGGACTGCCTGTGGCTGCCGCCCTTCTACGATTCGCCGCTGCGCGACGGCGGCTACGACATCCGGGACTTCTACAAGGTGCTCCCGGAATTCGGCACCGTGGAGGACTTCGTCGCGCTGCTCGACGGAGCCCATCGCAGAGGCATCCGCGTCATCACCGATCTGGTGATGAACCACACCTCCGATTCCCACGCGTGGTTCCAGGAGTCGCGGCACAACCCCGACGGCCCGTACGGAGACTTCTACGTCTGGAGTGACACCAGCGACCGCTACGCCGACGCGCGCATCATCTTCGTCGACACGGAGGAGTCGAACTGGACGTTCGATCCGGTGCGTCGCCAGTTCTATTGGCATCGGTTCTTCAGCCACCAGCCCGACCTGAACTACGACAACCCCGCGGTGCAGGAAGCGATGATCGACGTCCTGCGGTTCTGGCTGGACCTGGGTATCGACGGATTCCGGTTGGACGCGGTGCCGTACCTGTTCGAGCGGGAAGGCACCAACTGCGAGAACCTGCCCGAGACGCACGCCTTCCTCAAGCGCTGCCGCAAGGTGGTCGACGACGAATACCCCGGCCGGGTGCTGCTGGCCGAGGCCAATCAGTGGCCCGCCGATGTCGTGGAGTACTTCGGGGACCCGGCCACCGGTGGCGACGAATGCCACATGGCTTTCCACTTCCCCTTGATGCCACGCATTTTCATGGCGGTGCGCCGGGAGTCGCGGTTCCCGATCTCGGAGATCCTGGCGCAGACGCCTGCCATTCCGGACATGGCGCACTGGGCGATCTTCCTGCGCAACCACGATGAGCTGACGCTGGAGATGGTCACCGACGACGAGCGCGACTACATGTACGCCGAATACGCCAAAGACCCGCGGATGAAGGCCAATGTCGGCATCCGCCGCCGGCTGGCCCCGTTGTTGGAGAACGACCGCAACCAGATCGAGCTGTTCACCGCCCTGCTGCTGTCGCTGCCGGGGTCACCGATGCTCTACTACGGCGACGAGATCGGCATGGGCGACATCATCTGGCTGGGCGACCGCGACAGCGTACGTACCCCGATGCAGTGGACCCCCGACCGCAACACCGGGTTCTCCAAGGCCAACCCCGGCCGGCTCTACCTGCCGCCGAACCAGGACGCGGTGTACGGATACCAATCGGTGAATGTCGAAGCCCAGCGCGACAGTTCGACGTCGCTGCTGAACTGGACCCGCAGCATGTTGGCGATCCGGGGCCGCCATGAGGCGTTCGCGGTCGGGACGTTCCGTGAGCTCGGCGGTTCCAACCCGTCGGTGCTGGCCTACGTCCGTCAGATCGACGAGGAGCCCGGTGTCGAGGGTGACGCCATCCTGTGCGTCAACAACTTGTCGCGGTTCCCGCAGCCCATCGAGCTGAACTTGCAGGAGTGGAACGGGTATACGCCCGTCGAGATGTCGGGCTACGTGGAGTTTCCCAGCATCGGGCAGTTGCCCTACCTGCTTACCCTTCCGGGGCACGGGTTCTACTGGTTCCAGCTCCGCAAGCCCGAGCAAGACCCTGGAGTGCAGCAATGAGTGTCGAATTCGGTGACTGGCTTGCTCAGCAACGGTGGTATGCCGGCCGTGGCCGTGAGTTGGTTTCCGCAACACCGGGTTTGGTGGTATCGCTCGATACTGATCTGGACCTCACGTTGCTGAAGGTGTCCTACGCCGACGGGACCGTCCAGCGATACCAGGTGCTGGTGAAGTGGGACGCCGAGCCGATCGACGAGTACAGCGCGGTGGCCACCATCGGTAGCGGCGACGGGCGGACCGCCTATGACGCTCTCTATGACCAGGATGCCGCGCGGTACCTGCTGCAGATGATCGACCGTTCTGCCGAGGTGGACGGGCTGCGGTGCGGCAAGGAACCCGATGCCGTGCTGCCGCTGGACGCCGCGCCACGGGTCTCGGGGGCCGAGCAGAGCAACACCAGTGTGGTGTTCGGACAGGAGGCGGTGCTCAAGGTGTTCCGCCGGATCACCCCCGGCGTCAATCCCGACATCGAACTCAACCGCGTGCTGGCCAGGGCCGGCAACCCGCACGTCGCCGCGCTGCTCGGCTCGATGGAGATCGACTGGGGCGGTGAGACTTTCGCGCTGGGCATGGTGACCGAGTTCGCAGCCAACTCCGCCGAGGGCTGGGATATGGCCAACACCAGCACCCGCGATCTGTTCGCCGAGGGTGACCTCTACGCCGACGAGGTGGGCGGGGACTTCGCCGCCGAGTCCCACCGGCTCGGAGAAGCGGTGGCCTCGGTGCATGCCTGCCTGGCCGAGGAGCTCGGCACCGGGTCGGTGCCGTTCCCGGCCGAGCTCATGTCGGCTCGACTGGCCACCGCCGCGGAGGCGGTACCCGAACTGCGCCAATATGTTTCGTTGATCGAGGAGCGGTACCGCAAGCTGGCCGACGAGCCGATGAGCGTGCAGCGGGTCCACGGCGATCTCCATCTGGGCCAGGTGTTGCGAACCCCGGAGCGGTGGCTGTTGATCGACTTCGAAGGGGAGCCCGGTCAGCCGCTGCAGTTGCGCCGCAGCCCGGATTCTCCGATGCGTGACGTCGCGGGCATGGTGCGGTCGTTCGAGTACGCGGCGTACGCGCGCCTGGTGGATCTGGCAGGCGACGATGACCGGGCCAGGCAACTGGGCGCCAGGGCCAGGGAATGGGCCGACCGCAACAGCACGGCGTTCTGCGACGGCTACGCCGAGGTGTCCGGCGTCGATCCGCGTGAGCACGCCGAACTACTGGCCGCCTATGAGCTGGACAAGGCGGTGTACGAGGCGGCCTACGAGGCGCGCTACCGGCCGAGCTGGTTACCTGTCCCGCTGGCTTCGGTGGCGCGCCTGATCGGCTGATATCTTCTTTAGCATGCCTAATCAGCCCCCGCGCCGATCGGCGTCGGGTGGGCTGCTGATCGCGGTGCTCGCCGCGGCGGGCATCAGCGTCTCCCTCATGCAGACCCTGATCATCCCGCTCATCCCGCAGCTGCCGGCGCTGCTCGGCACCAGCGCGGCCAACGCGTCCTGGGCGATCACCGCGACCCTGCTGACCGGCGCCGTGGCCACCCCGATGCTGGGTCGGCTCGGCGACATGTACGGCCCCAAACGGATCCTGGTGCTGTGCGCGACGCTGCTGTTCATCGGCTCGCTCGTCGCCGCGACGACCACCTCACTGATCCCGCTGGTGATCGGACGCGGCCTCCAGGGATTCGGCGCGCCGGTCATCCCGCTGGGCATCAGCGTGCTGCGCACCGCCCTGCCCGCCGAGCGGGTGGGCTCGGCGATGGGTCTGATGAGTGCCTCGCTGGGCGTCGGTGGCGCGCTCGGCCTGCCCCTGTCCGCGGTGATCGCCGAGCACTTCAACTGGCATGCCCTGTTCTGGTGCTCGGCATTTCTCGGCCTGGCGTCCGGCATTCTCTTCGTCCTGCTGGTGCCCGACCTGGAACCGGTGTCCGCTGATCACCGCTTCGATCCGATCGGCGCCCTCACGCTGGGGATCGGGCTGGTGATGCTGTTGCTGCCGATCTCCAAGGGCGGCATGTGGGGCTGGGGCAGCGGCACCACGCTGGGGCTGTTCGCCGGTGCGGCAGTGGTTTTCGGCGTGTTCACCTGGTGGCAGTACCGGGTGCCCGCACCGATCGTCGACATGCGCACCACCCTGAAACGGCCGGTGCTGCTGACGAACCTGGCGTCCATCGCGGTGGGTTTCGGCATGTTCGCGTTGTCGCTCGTCGGCCCGCAACTGCTGGAGATGCCCCGGGAAACGGGATTCGGGCTGGGGCAGAGCATGATCGCCACGGGCCTGTGGATGGCGCCCGGCGGGCTGGCGATGATGGCCGCCGCACCGTTGGCCGCCCGCGTGGTGGCCGCGCGCGGGCCGAAGATCGTGCTGGTGATCGGCAGCGTGATCATCGCCGCGGGCTACCTGGCCGGCATCGTCCTGCTCGGTACGCCGATCGGGGTGATGGTGCTGTGCCTGATCGTCAGCTTCGGGGTCGGGTTCGCCTTCGCGGCGCTTCCGGCCCTGATCAACGCCGCCGTGCCGGTGTCGGAAACCGCGTCCGCCAACAGCATCAACTCGCTGGCCCGCTCGCTGGGTACCTCGACGTCGAGTGCGGTGATGACCGCGGTGCTGGCTCAGATGACCATCAATGTGGCCGGGCACGCGTTGCCGTCCTTGGACGGCTTCCGGGTCGCGCTGTTGATCGCGGCCGCCGCAGCCGCGGGCGCTGCCCTGGTCGCGATGGCGATACCGAGAGGGCCCCGGCCGATTGAACCAGCCGAGGCCCCCGCGGAACTGGGGTCAGAGCGTGGCGATCTCGTAGCTGTCGAGCTGGCCGACCAGCGTCCGTAGCTGATCGGCCGACGAGCCCAGGGTGTGCTCGATCGCGGTCAGCCGGGCGGCGTAGTGCCCGATGGGGTACTCCGCGGTGACACCGATACCGCCGTGCAGTTGGATCGACTCCTGCGCGATGTGCCGGCCCGAACGCCCGATCTGCAGCTTGGCGCGGGCCGCGATCACCGGGTCGAGTTCACCGTCGGCGATCGACATCGCGGCATAGTTGCCCATGCTGCGCGCCAGCTCCAGCGACATGTACATGTCGGCGGCACGCTGGGTCAGGGTCTGGAACTTGCTCAGCGTCACCCCGAATTGCTTGCGCTGCTTGAGGTAATCGGTGGTCAGCCGCAGCGACTCGTCCATCGCGCCGACGGCCTCGGCGCACAGGCCCGCCGAGATCCGCACCAGCGCATTGGTGATGGCCCCGGAAGCGTCGACTGCCTCGCCGAGGGGTTCGGCGGGCGTGGCGTCCAGGGTCACCTGGGCACCGCGCTGGCCGTCGAAGGTGCGGTAGCCCGCTCGGCTCACGTCGGCGGCGTCGACCAGGAACAGTCCGGTGCCGCCGTCGGGCAATGCCGCGCTGACGATCAACGTGTCGGCGACATCGCCGGCCAGCACCGGGTTCTTGGTGCCGCTCAGGGTCCAGCCGTCACCGCTGCGCGTCGCGGTGGTGCTCACCCCGGCCGTCCCGCGGTTGCCCGGCTCTGCGTGCGCGAAGGCCAGGATCCGCTCGCCGGAGGCGACTTCGTCGAGAAGGGCGCGCTGAGCGTCGGTGCCGACCTCGGCGATGATGGCGCCCGGGCCGATCGCTCCGTGCAGCACCGGCTCGGGTGCCAGCCGGCGGCCGAGCTCGTTCAGCACCACCATGATCTCGATCTGGCCGCCGGAATCCTCGTCGAACCCGAGGCCCAGCACGCCGACCTCGGCGAGCTGGCCCCAGATCTGGCGGTCGAATCCGGGCTCGGCCTCGACCACCTTGTTGCGCTTCTCGGTGTCGTAGCCGCTCAACAGGTCACGGGTGGTGTCGGCCAGCAGGGTCTGTTCGTCAGTCAGCTGAAAATCCATGGCTCAACTCACAATCCGAGAATGGTGGACGCGATGATGGTGCGCTGCACCTCGTTGCTACCGCCGTAGATCGAGGTCTTGCGGTAGTTGAGGTAGTGCGGGGCGGCGTGCTGTGCCCAGTCCGGTGAGGCGATGTCGCCGGCCTCATACGGCAGCGAGTCGGCGCCGGCCACCTCGACCAGCAGCTCGGTGGCGGTCTGCTGCAGCTGGCTGCCGCGCAGCTTCAGCACCGACGAGGCCGGGCTGGGCTTGCCGTCGGCCGAATCGGAGGTGACCCGCATCTGGGTGAGTTCCAATGCCAGCACGTCGTTCTCGGCTTCGGCCAGACGCGCGGCGAACAGCGGGTCGGCCAGCAGCCCGTTGGCCGCGGCGCGTTCCTTCACCTCGGCCAGCCGCACCTTGGTCCGGGCCACCTGGGCGATGCCGGTGCGCTCGTTGCCGAGCAGGAACTTCGCGTAGGTCCAGCCCTGGTTCTCCTCGCCGACGAGCTGGTCGGCGGGCACCCGGACGTCCTCGAAGAACACCTCGTTGACCTCGTAGCTGCCGTCGATCAGCTTGATCGGGCGCAGCGTGACGCCGGGGGTGTTCATCTCGAACAGCAGGAACGAGATGCCGGCCTGCTTCTTCGGGGCCTGCGGGTCGGTGCGGACCAGGCAGAAGATCCAGTCCGCGTGCTGACCCAGCGTGGTCCAGGTCTTCTGTCCGTTGACCACGTAGCTGTCGCCGTCGCGCACCGCGGTGGTACGGAGCGACGCCAGGTCGGAGCCGGCCTCGGGCTCGGAGAAGCCCTGGCACCACCAGATGTCGAGCGCCGCGGTCGGCGGCAGGAAACGCTCCTTGATCTCCTGCGATCCGAACTCGGCGATCACCGGTCCGACCATGCGGGCATTGAAGGTCAGCGGCTCGGGGACGCTGGCCAGCTGCATCTCGTCGAGCCAGATCTGATGCTGGTTGGGCGTCCAGTCCTTGCCGCCCCACTCGACGGGCCAGTTGGGCACCGCGAGTCCGTGCTCGTGCAGGATCTTGTGCGCTGTGACGATGCCTTCTTTGCCGATCGGCAGCCCCAGCCGGTTTCGTTCGCGAAGCTCGGCGGGAATCTTCGTGGTGTAGAAGGTGCGGAGTTCGTCGCGGAAGGCGGCTTCCTCCGGGGTGAGGGCTAGCTGCATGACTGCACACTAACCCAGCGGTTGGTTGGGGCCGCTAACGGACCAGTCGACGCAGTAGCAACGAGGCCACGGCCACTCCGAGCACGGCCGCGCCAACCAGCACGCTGATGTCGAGCGCCCAGTTGGTCGGGGTGCCGATCAACAGCCCCCGCAACGCGTTGACCTCGTAGCTGAGCGGGTTGACGGTGGACAGCCAGCGCAGCCACGTCGGCATGATCTCGACCGGATAGAGCGCGTTGGACGCGAAGAACAGCGGCATCGTGATGGCCTGGCCGATGCCCATCAGCCGATCCCGTTTGCGCACCAGCCCGGCCAGCGTCATCGACAGGCAGGCGAAGAACGCCGCGCCGAGGGCCACCACGGCCATAGCGGCCAGGATGCGCAACGGATTGACCGTCATCGCGATGCCCATCAGATACGCCAGCACCACCACGCCCAGTACCTGAACCACCGAGCGGACCCCGGCCGCGAACGCCTTGCCCGCCACCAGTGCCGAGGCCGGGGCCGGGGTCACCATGAGCTTGGCCAGGATGCCGGCGTCGCGGTCCCAGATGATCTGGATGCCGTAGAAGATCGAGATGAAAAGGGCAGATTGCGCGATGATGCCCGGCGCCAGAAATGCCAAGTAGGGCACACCACCGGTGTCGACGACATGCAGCCGGCTGAAAGTCTGGCCGAAGATCAGCAGCCACAGCGCCGGCTGCACCATCCGGGTGAACAGCTCGGTGCGGTCGTGGCGCAGCTTCTGCAGTTCGACGAGCGCGAAGGCCGACATCCGCCGGCCCATGGCGCGGACTCGTCGCACTCCGCGCGGGGCCAGGACCAGGGCCTCAGCTGACACGGCGGGCCGTCCTCCGGGTCGCGCGCACTTCACGCATACCGCCGGGCTGCTGCCCGTCGTCGGTCAGATCGGAACCGGCGTAATGCCGGAAGACGTCCTCCAGCGTGGCGTCCTGGGCATCGGTGGCGCGTACTACGCGCTCCTTCAATTCGGCGGGGGTCCCGAGCGCCTGCAACCGGCCGTGGTGCATCAGGGCCACCCGGTCGCACAGCGCGTCGGCCTCGCCCATGTAGTGCGTGGTGAGCAGCACCGTCATGCCGAACTCGGTCTGCATCCGGCCGACCTGCGTCCACACGCTGTCACGGGCGATGGGATCCAGCCCTACCGTGGGCTCGTCGAGGATCAGCAGCTGCGGACGGTTGACCAGGGCCTGGGCCAGCTCCAGGCGGCGCACCATGCCGCCGGAATAGGTCCCGGCCACAGCGTCGGCGACATCGAGCAGCTGCATGGACTCCAGCGCCTGGGTCACCCGCTCTCGGCGTTCGGCGCGGGGCACGTCGTACAGGCGCGCGAACAACTCGACGTTCTGCCGTCCGGTCAGCGCCGCCTCGATCGAGAGTTGTTGTGGCACATAGCCGATATTGTGGCGAATGTCCATGGTGCGCCGGCCGGCGTCGAGGCCGAAGATCCGCACCTCGCCCTGCTGTACCGGGGTGAGAGTGGTGAGCACCCGCACCGCCGTGGTCTTGCCTGCGCCGTTCGGGCCGAGCAGTCCCAAGGTCTCACCGCGGTAAACCTGCAGAGTCAGATCGTCGACCGCGGTGAACGCGCCGTAGCGGTGGGTCAGGTGCCTGCAGTCGATGGCCGGCGTGGTCACTGTCGGTCCTCTTCGCGCTCGTGCAGCAGCCGGGTGAGTTCGGTCATCACATCCAATCCGTTTGCCAGGTCTGCGATCTGGGTGTCCTTGAGCTGGGCCAGTGCGCCCGCCAGGGCGGCCCGGCGGGCGGCCCGCGACTCGTCGGCGATCGCCTGCGCGGACGGCGTGAGCCTCAGGCGCACCACGCGGCGGTCAGCGGGGTCGGTGGTTCTGGTCAGCATTCCGTCGGCGACCAGTCGGGACACCAGCGTGGAGGCGGTGTTGGGCACCAGGCTGAGCTCGGCGGCCGACTCCCGTACCGAGATGTCCGGGCGGCGGCCGACCAGGCGCAGCAGTTCACCCTGGGACTGGGTCAACCCCGTGGCATCGAATCCCCCGCCGGTGGACCGGCGCAGCTGCCGACGGAACCGGCCCACGACCGTGAACAGCTCGCTGACGAGATCGCCGTATTCCGCCATGTCCCGAAGATACCTCTGTGACAGAGGTATCTAAAAGGGGGCGGCGCCAGGTGAACATCGAATGAACCAATCGGTGGAGTGTGGAGGCCGCTGCGGCAAACCCGGCAATAGGCCGCAGCCGTGGTCGCAGGGTAGTTGCCGCCGCTCTTCGGCTCGTACCCCCCAGCCCGCCCGGCCGGTGACATCGAAACAAGCGCTCAATGTCTACTTAGGCGACCACGGCTGCTACATGTTCAAGTTACCAGACTTCCTGGTTAGGACAGGGGGATCCGACTGATGAGCAACCTCTTTGAATTGACGTTCAATCTGATTCCGACTGCAGTATCAAGACCGCGCGGGCATCGACTTTCACCGCGCTGCCGGCCGCGACCGCCTCGCGTGTGGAGTTTGCCGACGTGCTGATCGCAGGAACCCATCGAGCGGCGAATTGTTCCGGTGGTAAAACAAACTCGATCGGTTCGTAGTGTGCGTTGAAGCACAACACGAACGAGTCGTCCACCACGCGCTGGCCCCGCACGTCGGGGTCGGCGATGCCCTCCCCGTTCAGGTACATCGCCACCGACTTGGCGTACCCGGTCTCCCAATCCTCGGCCGTCATGTCCGAACCGTCGGGCGCGAACCAGGCGATGTCGGGCAACCCCTCACTACCCGCCTCGCGTACCGGCCGGCCGTCGAAGAACCTGCGGCGCCGGAACACCGGGTGTGCCGAACGCAGCGCCGACACCGACCGCGTGAACTCGAGCAGATCGGAATCTGCGCTGGCCCAATCGATCCAGGAGATCTCGTTATCCTGGCAGTAGACGTTGTTGTTGCCGCTCTGACTGCGGCCGAGCTCGTCACCGTGCGAGAGCATCGGAACCCCTTGGGAGAGCAGCAGAGTGGCCAGGAAGTTGCGCTGCTGTTGGGCGCGCAGCGTGTTGACCGCCGGATCGTCGGACGGACCCTCGGCGCCGCAGTTCCAGGACTTGTTGTTGCTCTCCCCGTCCCGGTTGTCCTCGCCGTTGGCCTCGTTGTGTTTCTCGTTGTAGGACACCAGGTCTCGAAGCGTGAAACCGTCATGGGCGGTGACGAAGTTGATCGAGGCGAACGGGCGGCGGCCGGTCTGCTCGTAGAGATCGGCCGAGCCGGTCAGCCGGTAGGCGAACTCGTCCAGCGTCGCCGGCTCACCACGCCAGTAGTCGCGAACGGTGTCGCGGAACTTGCCGTTCCATTCCGTCCACTGCGGCGGGAAGTTACCCACCTGGTAGCCGCCCGGGCCGACATCCCACGGCTCGGCGATCAGCTTGACCTGGCTGACGACCGGATCCTGTTGCACCAGTTCGAAAAACGCGCTCAGCCGATCCACGTCGTAGAACTCGCGGGCCAGCGTGGCGGCCAGATCGAAGCGGAATCCGTCGACATGCATCTCGGTGACCCAGTACCGCAGCGAGTCCATGATCAGCTGCAGCGCATGCGGGTGGCCGACATTGAGGCTGTTGCCGGTACCGGTGTAATCCATGTAGTACTGCAAGTCGTCGTCGACCAGCCGGTAATAGGCGGCGTTGTCGATGCCGCGCATGGACAGCGTCGGCCCCAGGTGGTTGCCCTCGGCCGTGTGGTTGTAGACGACGTCCAGGATCACCTCGATGCCGTTGGCGTGCAATTCCCGCACCATGGCCTTGAATTCCTGGACGTGGCCGCCCGGGGTGCCCGCGGAACTGTAGCGCGGGTCCGGGGCCAGGAACCCGATCGTGTTGTAACCCCAGTAATTCGACAAACCCTTCTCGACCAGGGTCGAGTCATCGACGAAGTGATGCACCGGCATCAACTCGATGGCGTTGACGCCCAGGGCTTTCAGGTGCTCGATGATCACGGGGTGGGCGACGCCGGCGTAGGTTCCGCGCAGTTGCTCGGGAATATCCGGGTGGGTCTGGGTCAGCCCCTTGACGTGGGCCTCGTAGATGACGGTGTCGGCGTACTCATGGCTGGGCGGATGATCGACGCCCCAGTCGAAGTACGGGTTGATCACCACGGCCTTCGGCATGCTGGCCGCTGAATCGTCGTCGTTGCGGGTCGCGGGATCGTCGAAGTTGTACGAGAACAGCGGTTGACCCCAGTCAAAGGTGCCCTCGATGGCTTTGGCGTAGGGATCCAGCACCAGCTTGTTCGGATTGCAGCGGTGCCCGGACGCGGGATCGTACGGGCCGTGCACCCGATAGCCGTAGCGCTGGCCCGGCTCGACCCCAGGAACGAAACCGTGCCAGACAAATCCGTCGACCTCGGGCAGTGTCACCCGGGTTTCGTGCAACGTCCCGGATTCGTCGGGATCGAACAGGCACAGTTCGACGCTCTCGGCCACCTCACTGAACAACGCGAAGTTGGTGCCCGAGCCGTCGTACGTCGCACCCAGTGGGTAGGCCTTACCGCGCCACGTCTCCAGAGTCACACATTCGACCTTACGGCTCCCGCGCAGCCGTGGCCGGGCGAATGTGCGGCGGTACCTTACAGCGGTGACCATTCGCCCTGAGCTTCCGCGGTATCGGACCCTGCGGGTCACTCTGGACGGCTCCGTGGCGACCGTCACGATGAACCGCCCCGAGCACCGCAATGCCTTCGGCGGCGGCATGCGCGAAGAGTTGGCCGACGCCTACCTGCGCTGCGACGCCGACGACGCGATCCGCGTGATCGTGTTGACCGGGACTCCGCCCGCGTTCTGCGCCGGTGCGGATCTGGGAGCGGGGGAGCAGACCTTCACCGGGCCCGGTGCGGAGTTCAGCGCTGCGGGCCTGGCCGTGCCGGCCTGGACCCTCGGAAAACCTGTCATCGCCGCGGTCAACGGACACGCCGTCGGCATCGGCCTGACCCTTGCCCTGCAATGCGACATCCGGGTCTTCGCCGCGGACGCGCGCTACGGCGTCGTGCAGGTCCGGCGCGGCATGGTGGGTGACGCCTACTCGCACTGGGTCCTGCCCCGGCTCGTCGGCCTGGCCAACGCCGCCGAGATCCTGCTGACCGGAGCCACATTCGACGGGCACCGCGCCGTCGAACTCGGCCTGGGCAGCCGGGTGCTGCCGGCCGAGCAGGTGCTGCCCGCCGCACTGGAACTGGCCCGAGACATCGCGACCAACACCGCGCCGATGTCGGTCGCGGCCAGCAAGCGGCTGCTCTGGGACTCCTATGACCTGGACCGAGCCGGCGTCGGCGCCAGAGAGACCGAGATCCACCTACGCCTGATGGCGCACGACGACGCGCGTGAGGGGGTGCGCGCCTACCTTGAGCGGCGCGACCCGCGGTGGACCGGACGGCCCGTGGACCCGACTAGCTGATCTGTACCCCGGCGTCGCGGAGCTGATCGATTGCCGCCGTTGTGCTCTCCGGTGCCACGCCGGCGGTCAGACCGGTCAGCACGCGGGTGCGCAGCCCGGCCTTGACCGCATCGGCGGCGGTGGCCGCGACGCAGTAGTCGGTGGCGATACCGACCACGTCGACCGCCTCGACACCCCGGCGGGCCAGCCAGTCCGCGAGCGTCGTACCGGAGTCGTCGACACCCTCGAACCCGCTGTAGGCCGCGCAATGTTGGCCCTTGGTGAACACCGCCTCGACCGCGGCCGGATCGAAATCGGGATGAAATGCCGCTCCCGGGGTACCGGCCACGCAGTGCCGCGGCCAGGACGTCCGGTAGTCGGGGGTGTCGGAGAAGTGCTCACCCGGGTCGATGTGGAAATCCTTGGTGGCCACCACATGGTCGTACCCGTGGTCGGTGGCCAGCAGTGCGGTGATGTCGCGCGCGACGGCCGCCCCGCCGGCCACCGCCAGCGAGCCGCCCTCACAGAAATCGTTCTGCACGTCGACGACGATGAGTGCGCGAGACGGGTGCATGGTCCCGACGCTACCCGCCGAACAGCAGGTACAACCCGGTGAAGGTGTATCCGACCATCACCAGCATCGTCGCGAGCTGGCCGGTGAGCTGATGCCGTTTCGGCAGTAGGCGCAGTGCCCGGTCGTGCGCTGCGATCACCCCGGCAACGTGGCCGGCCAGCACGAACCCCACCTTCAGGGTTGCCAGCAGTGTCGGGTGGGCCGACAGAAAATAGCTGACCTGCACGTCGTGGAGCCCGAACAGCAGGATCACCGCCTGCTGGCCACGCTCCACCAGATAGGACAGGTAGTGCGCGAACACGTAGCCGACCACGATCGGGACCAGGGAATGGCCCATCAGCCCGGGCAGTTCGCGCCGCAGCCGGCGGTCGACCCCGCCGGTGGCGCGGGTGGCCGCCCAGAACGTGACGGCCACCGTGGTGGCGAACACCAGCAGTCCGGCGGTACGGATCAGGCTGGCGCCCAACGGAGATCCCGAATGTGCGTCGACGAAGTTGCGCCACTGGGGCATCGCCGAAAAGCTGTCGAATGCGGTGGAGCCCAGCAGCACGGCCAGCACCGCGACCAGCCCCGGCCGCACCGGCAGTGACGGCAGATGATCGAACGGGTTGCCCAGCACCATCCGCCCGTCGTGGCGACGCAGCGGCGAGAGCTTGGACGCCACCGTGCTGTACACCTCGAACGGGTCGGCGCTCTCCAGCCAGCGCGGGCCGCAGAACACGGCGCCGGTGAGCGTCAGCACCAGATAGATCAGCAGCCAGTTACCAATGGCCGCAACCGATCCCGGGTCGGGGCTGGCCAGCTCCAGCCACACGAAGGCGAACAGCCCGACGGCCGCGGGCCAATAGCCGATGCGCTCCGGATAGCTGCGGGCAGCAGCCGGCAGAAACCGGCACACCGCGCGCACCGGTGAGATCAGTCGCCACACCGGGCCCAACAGCACCGAGGCCGCGACCAGGCCCACCCACAACAGGACGTAGAAGACGGTGGGCAGGGGATTGAGGGCGGCCGGCCGGGTCAAGGCCGTGTACGCCACCCACCCGGTCAGGGCCAGCGAGAGCAGGCCGATACCCCAACGGGTCACGGCCGAGTCCAGCGTTGTCGTCACCCACGACGGCAGTGGCCGACCCGGCTTGTCCGGATCGAACCGGGGCTGCCGCCAGGCCAGTGCCACCACCGCGAAGGTGAACGTCAGTGTCCACGCCGCGCCGATCAGCGCGTAGGTGTAGGGAATCGGGAGATCCGTCGAACCGCCCAGACCGTGGGCCAGCAGCGCGGTCGACGCGGGCGTCACTGTTGCACTTGCACGCTGGCGATCGTGCGGTTCAGCTGATGCAGCTCGATGTCGACGGTGCCGGGCACGTCGACGGTGAACTGAAACTGCTGGCCGTTGCGCGGCTCGATCTTGAAGCTGTGCTCGGGATTGGAGTGCACGTGCAGCTCGTCGGCGGCATCGCTGTTCACCCGCACCACGATCGGCTCCCCGACCTTGCCCTGCAGCGGCTTGTTGGTCGGCGTCACCTGACCGCCCTTGATCGTGACGTCGATCAGCAGCCGGGTCGGCGCCTGCTGCTGGTTGGTCATGTCCGACGGATTGACTGTGGTCGCCGACGGAGTGGCCGAACCGGCTGAGCCGTCGGTCTTCTGAGACTCGCCGGAACCGCCACAACCCGCCGTCAGCACGGCGAGGGCGGACGTCAGGGCGATGACACTGCTTTTGAGGTTGATCACGGTGGACCATCTTCGCTTGAGGACTCGATACCGTCATCTCGAACATCGTCTTGAGGCCCGCGGCGCCGATCCCGCATGGCCACGTACACCACCACCCCCACCACGACGACCGCCGGAGCAAAGGCAGGCAACGCCAGCAGCAACGTGTGGTCGGCCTGATACGTCATGTCAGCCCGGCGGGTTCGCGGCCCGACGCCAGTTCGCGGGCATTGATCCGGCCCGCACCCCAGGTCAGCCCGGCGATGAGGATCAGCGTGCACACCAGCACCACCAGCGAAGCCACGCTGTAGAGCCACGATGGGTGATCGAGGTTGCGTTCGCGCTGCAGGATCGTGATCTCCTGCACGAACTCCCGGTCACTGGAGGCCAGCGCCGGCGTTTCGGCGGCGCCGATGCCCGGGTCGGCGGGCAGGAAGATCGGCACCCCGGCCATGGTGGTTCCGTCCTGGACGCGCAGGAGCGTTTTCCAGCTGCCCGACACCGGGATGGGCTGCGTCGAGCGGTAGTGGCCCGGACCGACCTTCTCCAACCGGTCGATGACCAACCCGCGATGGTTGGCCAGGCCGCCCTGCCAGGCCAGGATCGACACCCACTCCGGGTCGTCACCGACCAGGTCGCCCGGGGTGATCCGGACGTCGGCGGACGCCATGCGGTGTCCGTTGTCTGCCTGCAGGTCTGTCAAAGTGATGGCGGCGCTGGCATTTTCCGGAACTTCGGTGCGCAACCCGTTGGTCACCGCGCCGCCGATCACCAGGACGGTGACCACCACGATGGAGATTCCGGCCGCGGGCCGGGGCAGCGGTTGTCCGGTGAGCACAAGGGCCAGCAGCGCGCCGCACAGGCCCATCGCGACGGCCACCGGGATCGCCATTGCCAGCGCCTCACCCCACATGCTGGTCGGCCACGGGTAGTGATACACCGCGCCGACCCACAACGATTCCAGCCACAGGCCAGCGGTGCCCACACCCAATCCACCTACCGCACCAAACAGGATGGGGCGCTTGACGAGTGGGGTCAGCGCGATGAGTTCGACCACCAGTGCCGGACCGAGGTAGAGCGCGAACCAACTCGTCGGCGCCCCGAGAACCGGGCCGACGACGAAGGCCACGGCCCCGCGCAAGGCGATGGCGAACCCGGCAGCGATCAGTGCGGCGCCGGGCCCCAGGACCAGACGGGCAGCGACGGCCGCGAACGCCGCGGCTGCCGCGATCATCATCGGTTGCAGCACGAGGCGGAACTGCTCGACGCCGAAGTCGTATTCGATCTGGAACACCGAGAGCCCGATGAACAGGCCGCCGAACGACAGGAAGTAGAGAAACTTGTTGAACTTGCTGTCCTCGGCCAAGCCCTCGGGACCCATCGCGACCCGGCCTTCGTGCTCCAGCAACAGCACGGCGATCAGGGACAGGCCGGCTCCGCCGATCAGCATCAAATGGGTTGGGCCCCACAGCGTGACGTCCTGACCGAAGATGCGGTGCCAGATATCGTCGAGCGGAAAGCCGATCAGGGCGTACAGCCCGCACAACGCCATCAGCACCCCGCCCACCGGCGCGTACCAGGTGCGGGTGATCCGGATGGCGGCCGGACCCGGCTTGTCGTAGGGCAGCACGATGGCCATCGAGCCGGCGATGAACAACAGGAACAACCCGATCAGGATGAAGTAGTGCGCGGGGTTGGCCAGCGGGCCGGCGTCACGTCCCTTGCCGATGTGCAGGCTGACGTCCCAGATGAACCCGAACAGGGCGCAGATGATGGTCGCGGTGAACAGGAACACCTGCAGCGCGACCCACGGTGGGCGGTGGAATTTACGGCCCAGCCATTCGGCGAAATCGTTCAGCCACGTGATGCGCCGGGCGCGGTGCAGGTAGCCGATCCACAGCAGTGCCACGGTGACGATCAGGGCGACCACCGACATCCCGATCACCTGATCGAGTGCGGCACCACCGCCTTCGGTCCCGGCGGCGGCGGTGAACCTGACATCCGATGAGCCCATCACGACCTCCGGTCAGCCGACTGTGGTGTCGGTGACTGATGTTGCCAGAACTGGCATGGTCAAAACAGACGTTCGGTCAGCCCCGCGCTGTCAGCTCCATGCCGTCCGGGGTCGCGCCATGCGGTCGCCGTCGACGAATACGTCGACCCGCTCGTCGAAAAAGCAGATGTGGTCGCGGACGGGCACCGCGTCGATCAGCGGCTCGTGATACGACCAGGCCAGGTCGGCGGGCCCGCCGGGCGGCGAATAGTAGGTGGCCCGGCCCTTGTACGCACAGTAGGTGACGGTGTCGCTGACCTCGAGGGCGGCGGCCACGTCTGCGCGGGGAAGGTAGTGACGGGTAGGCAACCCGGTCTCGAATAACAGCATGGCACTGCGGGATTCGGCCAATACCCGCCCGTCGAGCTCGATGCGGACCGGCCGCCGGCTGCGGCGGACGTCGATCCGGTGGAACGGATCGTGGGGGTGCGCGACGATCGGCTCGTCCTCTTCGCGCCATTCGAACGTCGCGAAGTCCAGGATCAGATAATCGGCCAGCTCCGGGTCGGCCGGCTGAAACGCCGCGGCCGCACCGGTTTCCTCGCCGGCGATGACGTCGAACGCCGTCCCCGCACAGGTATGTGCGGTGAACGGCACCGGCGGGTCAAGGAAACCGGGGATCTCGTCGTCGCCGACCTCCCCGCCGGCCGGTACAAGCTGCGCCGTCAACGCCTTACGCGGTACCGCGTACGTCGGCACCACCCGCCGCGGCTCCCAGATCAGGACCGCTTCGCGGGTATCGGCCACCGGCTCGCCGCCCAGGCACACCCGAATTCGCTTGGCAGTGGGTTGGTATCGCAGGGCACCCAGCGCGCTGCCCAGCAGCTCCTCCATTTTCACTGCCATGCCGTCATTATCGACGCCGACGGCACCCGCTGTCTGCTACTTGACGTCGACGTAAACCGTCCGCCGGGTCACAGCGCTCAGGGTGTCGGTGCGGCTGAAGTTGGGTCCCGGTCGTACGGCGACCACCGATGCCTCCTCCAACGGCGAGGAACCGATACGGTTGACGATGACCGTGTAGCCCTGGGACTCAAGCTGTCTGATGGTCTGCTCGGCATTGCTGGGGCCGTTGGGTGCGGCCGCCGCCGGCCCGGCCGATCCGACGATGGCTGCCACTGCGACGCCCACCGCCGCGGCGACGATCCGAGACCTTCCGAATGTGTTTCGCACGGGACTGCCCTCTTCCACGCTTTTGGTTACGCTGCCAGATACCGGTAAAAACCAGCAGCTCAGGCGCTTTAGTTCCGATGGCAGAAATTGATCGCTTCCTGGCGGCCCTAGGGCTGCGGCAGCGCGACGGGATCACGTGTGGCCCCACGGTCGCCGTGGTGGCCGGCGCCATGTTGGATCACGATTACCGCGCCGAGTTGCTGCATCCGGACGGCGCGGCGTGGTTCGCCGCCGAGCAGGGCCGAATACACGCCGCGGTCAACCGGATTTGGCCGCGCCGGCTCGGAACCACCCCGGCGGGCATGGTCCGAGCACTGAACGTCCACGGTGCGAAGCGGTCGGTGCGATACCGGTGGCGACTTTTCGGCGGCAGCCGAGACTCGCTGTCGGACGTGCTCGGCGCCGTCGCCCGGGGCCGGCCGGTTCCGATGCTGATCGGTGAGCGGGGCATCCCGCGGCATTGGGTGTTGCTCGTCGGCGCCGCCGAGCAGGCGCTGGAGTGCTACGAGCCGTCATCGGGGCGGGTGCTGCCGGTCGATCTCGCGGCCCTGCGGGGCGCCAGGCTGACCGGGCTGGGTTTCCCGCGGCCCTTCGCATTTGTCCTACCGTCGGACCATGGCCCGAAAATATGCGACCGCTGACCGAGTGGACATCGACGAACTCCTGGATTTCGTGCGACCGCGACACCAAATGGTGCTGACCACGTTCCGGGTCGACGGCTCGTTGCAGACCTCGCCGGTGACGGGAGGGGTGGACGACGAGGGCCGGATCGTGATCGCCAGCTATCCGCAGCGGGCGAAGGCGGCCAACCTGCGGCGCACGCCGCGGGCCAGCGTGACGGTGCTGTCCGAAGAGTTCAACGGGCCGTACGTGCAAGTCGACGGCGATGCCGAGGTGATCGGCCTGCCGGATGCGGTCGAGCCGCTGGTCGACTACTTCCGCGCGGTGGCCGGCGAACACCCCGATTGGGATGAATACCGGCAAGCGATGGTCGAGCAGGGCAAATGCCTGATCCGGATCACACCGACCCGGTGGGGTCCCGTGGCGACGGGCGGCTTCCCCCCGGCCTGAGCGCGGGCCGACGCGTTGCGTTGGCTAGCAGGTCAAACTATAGTCTGGACACATGTCCAGAGGGTTCGGAGTCGACGCGTGAGCGTATATTCCCAGCTCAGCACGCTTCCGGCCGTCGGGTGATCTGATTATGCGTATCGCGTTGCTGTCCTATCGGAGCAAGACCCATTGCGGTGGCCAGGGCGTCTACGTGCGTTATCTGAGCCGCGGGCTGGCCGAGCTCGGCCATGAGGTCGAGGTGTTCTCCGGCCAGCCCTACCCAGAAGGCCTGGACCCGCGGGTCAAGCTGACCAAGGTCCCCAGCCTCGATCTCTACCGCGAACCGGATCCGTTCCGCGTGCCCAGGCCCAGCGAGATCCGCGACGGTATCGACGCGCTGGAACTGGCCACCATGTGGAGTGCCGGGTTCCCCGAGCCGCGTACGTTCACCATGCGCGTCGCCCGGATCCTCGCCGAGCGCCGCGACGAGTTCGACGTGGTCCACGACAACCAGAGCCTGGGCTCGGCACTGCTGAAGATCGCCGAGAGCGGTCTTCCCGTCGTCGCCACCGTGCATCACCCGATCACCCGTGACCGGGTGGTCGAGATCGCCGCTGCCAAGTGGTGGCGCAAGCCGCTGGTGCGGCGCTGGTACGGGTTCGCCGAGATGCAGAAGAAGGTGGCCCGCAAGATCCCCGAACTGCTGACGGTGTCGTCGTCCTCGGCCGCCGACATCGCCGAGGACTTCGGGGTGACGCGGGACCAGCTGCACATCGTGCCGCTGGGGGTGGACACCGAACTGTTCAAGCCCGCCGAGCACCGGGTGCGGGGACGCATCATCGCGATCGCCAGCGCCGATGTCCCGCTCAAGGGGGTCAGCAATCTGCTGCATGCGGTGGCCCGGCTGCGGGTGGCGCGCGACCTGGACGTGCAGCTGGTGTCCAAGCTCGACCCGAACGGGCCGACCGAGAAACTCATCGCCGAACTCGGCATCTCCGACATCGTGCACAGCTCCAGCGGGCTGAGCGACGAGGAACTCGCCGCGCTGCTGGCCTCCGCCGAGGTCGCCTGTATCCCGTCGCTGTACGAAGGCTTCTCGCTGCCCGCCGTGGAGGCCATGGCCAGCGGCACCCCGATCGTGGCCAGCCGCGCCGGGGCGCTGCCCGAAGTGGTCGGTGACGACGGTGCCTGCGCCCGGCTGGTGCGCCCGGCGGACGTCGACGAGCTGACCGCGGTGCTGGGCGAACTACTCGACTCACCGTCGGAGCGCCGCAAGCTGGGCGCCGCGGGGCGGCAACGGGCACTCGATGTCTTCAGTTGGGAATCCGTTGCCGCACAGACGGTAGCGGTGTATGAGATGGCCCGCGAGCGGGTGGGGGCACGCACGCGAGGAGCAGGAGAAGGGAAGGTGACGTCATGCTGACCGTCGACTTCGACCGACTCGGTGTCGGGCCGGGCACCACGGTGATCGATGTCGGCTGTGGAGCCGGCCGGCACACGTTCGAGGCCTACCGGCGCGGCGCGTCGGTGGTCGGCTTCGACCAGAGCGTGTCGGACCTCAACGACGTCGACACGATGCTGCAGGCCATGCGGGCAGAGGGCGAGGTTCCGCTGTCGGCCAAGGGCGAGGCCGTCAAGGGCGATGCGCTCGACCTCCCGTACCCCGACTCCAGCTTCGACTGCGTGATCGCCTCGGAGATCCTGGAACACGTACCGCAGGACGACCGTGCCATCTCCGAACTGGTGCGCGTCCTCAAACCCGGTGGCTCGCTGGCCATCACGGTGCCGCGCTGGCTCCCGGAGAAACTGTGCTGGCTGCTGTCGGACGAATACCACGCCAACGAGGGCGGACACATCCGCATCTACAAGGCCGACGAACTGCGCGACAAGGTGCTGGCGCACGGGCTCACGCTCACTCACACGCATCACGAGCATGCGCTGCACTCACCGTACTGGTGGCTCAAATGCCTGGTCGGTACCGAGAAGAACGACCACTTCGCGGTCAAGGCGTATCACCAGCTGCTGGTGTGGGACATGATGGGCCGGCCGTGGCTCACCCGCACCGCCGAGTCACTGCTGAACCCGGTGATCGGCAAGAGCGTCGCCCTCTACTTCCGCAAGCCGGAACTCAACGGATAGGCGCACACGGTGCGAGTGCCTGAGATCCCCGGTGTGCCCGGAGTTCTGACACCAGACGACTGCCTGCAGACGGCGCGGTCGATCGCCGCCACCCAGGAATCCTCGGGCGCGTTGCCGTGGTTCGACGGCGGCCACACCGACCCGTGGGATCACGTGGAGAACGCCATGGCGCTGACCGTGGCCGGGCTGATCGAACCGGCCCGCGCGGCTTTCGACTGGTGCCGCACTACGCAGCGGCCCGACGGATCCTGGCCCATCCAGCTGCGCAACGGCGTCGTCGAGGACGCCAACAGCGACAGCAACTTCTGCGCCTACGTGGCCACCGGTGTCTGGCATCACGTGCTGATCACCGGAGACCGGGCTTTCGCGGAGTCGATGTGGCCGGTGGTGACCAGCGCGCTCGACTTCGTCCTCGGCCTGCAGGCCGCCGGCGGTGAGATCTATTGGGCGGCAAGCCCGGCGGGCCCGGTCGAGGAAGCGTTGCTGACCGGATGCGCCAGCGTCTACCACAGCATTCGGTGCGGGTTGGCGCTGGCCGAGTACCTCGACGACCCGCAGCCGGAATGGGAGGTCGCCGTCGGGCGCCTCGGTCACGCCATCGCCGCGCATCCGGAGGCGTTCTCCGCCAAGGACACCCACGCGATGGAGTGGTATTACCCGGTGCTCGGTGGCGCGCTGCGGGGCGCGGCAGCCGAGACCCGCATCGAGGCACGCTGGGATGACTTCGTCGTACCGGGGCTGGGTATCCGGTGCGTCGATCACCGGCCGTGGGTCACCGGTGCGGAGACCTGCGAGCTGGTGATGGCACTGGATGCGATCGGCGACACCCGACGGGCTCACGAGCAGTTCGCGGCCATGCAGCATCTGCGCGAGGACGACGGATCCTATTGGACCGGGCTGGTTTTCGCCGATGGCAAGCGCTGGCCCGAGGAGCGCACCACCTGGACCGGTGCGGCCATGGTCCTGGCCGCCGACGCCCTGTCGCAGACCACCGCGGCGAGCGGCATCTTCCGAGGGGTCGGGCTGCCGCGAGGACTGGAGGGTGAGTACGACTGCGAGTGCGTCGGCAGGAAAGCCGGGGACCGCTAGTCCAACTGGCCTGGCTCGCCCGAGGTCCGCTCCAGCACCCGCATCGACCCCGTCACCGCGACCTCTTTGAAGGCCCCGGTCGCCAGTGCGCGCTGGTAGATGTGGAACGGGGCTTGACCGCCGTCGTTGGGATCCGGGAACACGTCGTGGATGATCAGTGCACCGCCCACCTCGACCCAGCGGGCCCAGCCGTCGAAGTCGCGCTGTGCCGCTTCTTCGGTGTGACCGCCGTCGATGAACAACAGCCGCAACGGCATTCGCCATCCGCGCGCGACCACGGGTGAGCGGCCGACTACGGCCACCACATGCTCGTCGAGGTCCGCGGCGTCGAGGGTGTGGCGCATCGTGGGCAGCGTGTCGAACAGACCGGTCACCGGATCCACCATCGTGGTGTCGTGGTACTCCCAGCCGGCCTGGTGCTCTTCCGAGCCATGGTGATGGTCGACGGTGTAGAGCACCGAACCGGTTTCCTGCGCGGCCGCACCGAGCATCACCGTCGACTTGCCGCAGTAGGTACCGATCTCGACTCCGACCCCGCCTCCGAGATAACGCAATCCGGCGTCGAAGAGGGCGCGGCCCTCATCGGCCGGCATGAAGCCGGTGACCTGCTCGGCAAGGGCGAACAAGCGCTGGGCGTGGGGCGGCAGGGCGGTGTCGGCGGTGCTCATGAATGCACAACCTACCGTTGCTGGCCATGGGCGGTTGTAGTAGCGTCCGGACACGTGTCTGATGCGGCCCTTGAGTCGACGCGCCGCCGTCTGAGCGCCCGGCAGGCCGACACCGTGGAGCGCCTGGGCCGGGCCGCATTGCAGCTGATCACCCGCGACGGATTCGCCGGTCTGACCGTGCGCCGGGTGGCCGCCGAAGCCGGTGTCGGGGCGGCCACGGCCTATACCTACTTCTCCTCCAAGGAACACCTCGTGGCCGAGGTGTTCTGGCGCCGGCTCTCTGCCGCGCCGCCGGCCGCGCACACCTCCGCCGACCCGGCCACCCGGGTGGTCGAGGTGTTGCAGCACATCGCGTCGCTGGTGGCCGACGAACCCGAGTTCGCCGGTGCGGTGACCAACGCACTGCTCGGCAAGGATCCCGACGTGGACGTGCTGCGGCAACGGATCGGTGCCGACATCCGCGGCCGGTTGGTGGCGGCGCTCGGACCGGATGTGGACCTGGATGTCATCGAAGCCCTGGAACTGCTCTACACCGGCACCCTGGTCTGGGCGGGCATGGGGTATGACCCCTACACAGCCGTCACGCAACGGCTGGAGAAGTCAGCGCGGTTGCTGCTCAGCTGAATTCGCCGTCATGATCGCGGTCGACGCGGCCACTGCGGGCCCGTAGATCTCGTGGATGTCGCGGCCGTCCTCGACGATCAGCGCGGTCAGTTCGCGCAGCCCGCCGAGCAGGATGATGGCCATCGGCTCGGTGAGCCGAGGTAGGCCCGCGCGCTGAAAGCCTGCGCTGCCGCTGAGTTCGATGAGCAGGTCGGTCAGCTGTCGCAGGGCTTCGCGCTGCAGCGGGCGGGCCCTGCTGCCCAGTGCCGGCAGTTCACGGATCCAGCTCAGCGTGATCGCCGGGGCCGACGCGATGTGGTCGACATAGGCGCCCACGGCCTGCCCGATCTGGTCCGGCCAGGAGGCCTCGGGATCGACAGCTGCCTGGATCCTGTCGACGAGCGTGGCGTTGTTGGCGCGAAGCAGCTCGAGGAAGCCGTCCTCTTTGGTGCCGAACTGGTCGTAGAACGTGCGCTTGGACGTTCGGGCATGGCGGACGATGTCGGCCACCGTGGTCTCGCGATAACCCTTGTCCGTGATCGCGGCGGCGAGCCCGTCGAGCAGGCGCAGCCGGTAGGTCATCGCGGCTGACCCCCTTGCGTTGTCTGGTACCTGGGAGTACCGTACCTCACAACCGTTGGTACCGCGTGGTACCAGGAATGGCTGGAGATGGTATGACCGACCTGTCAGCAGCTGAGAAGACCACCGAGCTCTCCACCGAGAGCGCTACCCCGGGGCGCGTGCCACCCGACGCGCGAGTTCCGAAGCCGTTGCAGGCCATCGGTTTTGCGCTGGCCAGGCGCTGGGTGGTCAAACAGATCGCCCGCCGGCAGGGCGACGTTTTCAAGCTCCGACTCCCCATCTTCGGGCCCACGGTGATGATCGCCGACGCCCAGCTGGCCAAGCAGCTCTTCACCGCCAACACCGATGACGTCGGCAACATCCAGCCCAACTTGAGCCGCATCCTCGGCTCCGGGTCGGTGTTCGCCCTCGACGGAACTGATCACCGTCGCCGCCGCAAGCTGCTCACCCCGCCGTTCCACGGCAAGTCCATCAAGAACTACGAGCGGATCTTCGAAGAGGAGACGCTGCGGGAAATGGCGAACTGGCCGCAGGGGCAGGAGTTCGAGACCCTCGAACCCATGATGCGGATCACCCTCAACGTGATCCTGCGCGCGGTGTTCGGCGCCGACGGTGAACAACTCGACGAGCTGCGCCGCATCATCCCGCCGTGGGTCACCCTGGGCTCGCGGCTCGTGGTGGTGCCCACCCCGAGCCGCACCTACGGCCGGTTCAGTCCGTGGGGCCGGTTGGCCCGATACCGCCGGCAGTACGACGCCGTCATCAACCGGCTCATCGACAAGGTCGAGGCCGACCCCGAATTCGACCAGCGCGACGACATCCTGGCGCTGCTGCTGCGCAGCACCTACGAGGACGGCTCGGCCATGTCCCGCAAGGACATCGGGGACGAACTGCTGACCCTGCTGGCCGCCGGGCACGAGACCACGGCCTCGACCCTGGGCTGGGCATTCGAGCGGATCAGCCGGCATCCGCAGGTGCTGGCCCGACTCGAGGCCGAGGCCGCCACCGACGGTAACGAATACCGTCAGGCCACCATCTTGGAGGTGCAGCGCAACCGCACCGTCATCGACTTCGCCGGCCGCCACGTCTACGCACCGTCGATCCGGCTGGGGGAGTGGGAGATTCCGCGCGGACACTCCGTCATCGTGGCGATCTCGCAAATCCAGGAGGCGGAAAAAGAGTTCTCCGATCCTCAGCGGTTCGATCCGGATCGGTTCGTCGGCAACCGGCCGGGCCTGGGCTGGCTGCCCTACGGCGGCGGCACCCGTCGCTGCGTAGGGGCGGTGTTCGCCAACGTCGAAATGGACGTCGTGCTGCGAACAGTGCTGCGGCACTTCGCGATCGAGACCACCGACGCCCCAGGGGAGAAAGTGCACTCCCGGGGGGTGGCCTACACCCCGGCGGCTGGCGGGCGGGTCGTGCTACGCCGCCGCGCCACGCCGCTGGGCGCCTAGGCGCTCAGCCGGCCGTCTGGCGTTTGGGCAGCTTCCAGCCCGCGCGCGGGAAGTGGCAGGTGTACCCGTTCGGGTAATGAACCAGGTAGTCCTGGTGCTCGGGTTCGGCCTCCCAGAAATCACCGGCCGGCGTCACCTCTGTGACCACCTTGCCCGGCCACAAACCCGAGGCGTCCACGTCGGCGATGGTGTCCAGCGCGACGCGCTTCTGCTCGTCGTCGAGATAGAAGATCGCCGACCGGTAGCTGGTGCCGACGTCGTTACCCTGCCGGTCCTTGGTGGACGGATCGTGGATCTGGAAGAAGAACTCCAGCAGCGCACGGTAATCGGTCTGAGTGGGGTCGTAGACGATCTCGACGGCCTCGGCATGGCCTGGATGGTTGCGATAGGTCGGGTGATCGTTGCGACCGCCGGTGTAGCCCACGCGGGTGGAGACCACCCCGGGCTGCTTACGGATCAGGTCCTGCATCCCCCAGAAGCAGCCGCCGGCCAGGATCGCTGTCGAATAGTTGCCCATGTGCCCCATTGTGCTCCGTGGTTACCGTGATGGTCATGCGTGTAGTTGCAACCGCAGCGCTGGCCGGTTTACTCCTGCTGGCCGACTGCCCACCGGCGGCCGCTGATCCGAACCCGGTCGCGGTGCCGGAAGTGGCGCCGGACCCGGCGCGGACCCTGTTCACCGACAATCCCGCGATCGTCGACCCGCACCTGACCGGGATCGAATCGTTCAGCCGCGACGGCGACGGGCTGCGGGTCAACTTCACCGCGGGCACCCCGGACTGCTTCGGCGTCCACCTGATCACCAGGGAGACCTCCGACGCGGTCATGATCGACCTTCGCGGCGGTACGCCACCGCAGTCCGTCGGCCGCATGTGTATCGCGCTGGCGGTGCACGGCACCGTCGACGTCCCGCTGCAGGCCCCGTTGGGTTCCCGGCAGGTGCTGGCAGTGCAGTGACGGGTCTCGACAAAGGTTGGTAGAACGTGTTCTAGTTTTGGGGTGACGAGCAGCCCTTTCAGCCGCGAGGAACTCGCCGCTGCCTTTGAAACGTTCGAGCAGACCGTCGAGAAGGCCGCGCAGACCAAGAACTGGGACGTGTGGGCCGACCACTACACCGTCGACGTCGACTACATCGAACACGCCGTGGGCACCATGAAGGGCCGCGAACAGGTCCGGCCCTGGATCTGGAAGACCATGACCACCTTCCCCGGCAGCTACATGACCTCGTTTCCGTCGCTGTGGTCGGTGATCGACGAGCCCACCGGCCGCATCATCTGCGAACTCGACAACCCGATGCGTGACCCGGGCGACGGGACCATCATCAGCGCCACCAACATCTCGATCCTGACCTACGCCGGCAACGGCCTGTGGTCGCGTCAGGAAGACGTCTACAACCCGCTGCGGTTCGCGTCCGCGGCCCGCAAATGGTGCCGCAAGGCCGCCGAACTCGGCACCTTGACCGATGAGGCCGAGGCGTGGCTCAAGAAGTTCGGGGGCTGAACACGTGGGCGCGAAGCTGGTCATCGGGGCCAACGGATTCCTGGGTTCGCATGTGCTGCGGCAATTGGTAGCAGCTGATGACGGGTCCGAGATTCGTGCCATGGTGCGCCCCAAGGCCAACACCATCGGGATCGACGACCTCGACGTCACGCGGGTGTTCGGCGATGTCTTCGACACCGAGGCGTTGCGCGAGGCGATGACCGGCTGCGACGTCGTCTACCACTGCGTCGTCGACGCCCGTGGCTGGTTGCGGGACCCGGCGCCGCTGTTCCGCACCAACGTCGAGGGCACCCGCAATGTGCTCGAGGTCGCCGCTGGGATCGACGGCCTGCGCAAATTCGTCTACACCAGCAGTTACGTCACCGTCGGACGCAAGCGCGGCAAGCGGTCTTCGGAGAACGATGCGATCGACCTGCGGGGAGTGACGCCGTACGTGCGTTCACGGGTGCAGGCCGAAGAGCTGGTGTTGCGGTACGCCCGCGAGCGCGGGCTGCCCGCCGTCGCGATGTGTGTCTCCACCACCTACGGCACTGGGGACTGGGGCAGAACCCCGCACGGCGCGATCATCGCCGGCGCGGCATTCGGCAAGCTGCCGTTCGTGATGAGCGGGATCGACCTGGAAGCCGTCGGGATCGACGACGCGGCCAAGGCCATGCTGCTCGCCGCCGAACGGGGCACCCCCGGCGAGCGTTACCTGATCTCGGAAAAGATGATCAGCAACGCCGAGGTGGCGCGACTTGCCGCCGAGGCTGCCGGAGTCGCACCCCCGCAGCGATCGATTCCGCTGCCGGTGTCCTATCTGCTGGCCGCCGCCGGCACCCTCAAAGGCACGCTGCGCGGCACCGACGAGCGGCTGTCGCTGGAATCCCTGCGCCTCATGCGGGCCGAAGCCGAGCTCGATCACTCCAAGGCGGTGCGCGAACTGGGTTGGCAGCCGAGGCCGGTCGAGGAGTCGATCGCCGAGGCGGCAAAGTTCTGGGTGGGTCTGCGGGCGGCCAAACGCGCACAGAAGAGCAGCTGAACACCACGCCGAGAGGTGTTAAGCCACTGGGCGGCAAGCGGATTCCGGCCTAGCCTGGCGAACATGACCGACAAGCTGAAAGTCGACCTCTCCGGCGCGCCCCAGACCATGCTGGCGACGTTCTACGCCAAGGCACTCGATGCCGGGCTGCCCCACCCGATCCTGGGTGACAAGCTCGCCAAGGAGATCGCCGACCGTATCGACTACGACTGGAGCCGGACCTCGATCACCGAAGCGACGGCGCCGTCGGTGACCACCCGCAGCGCCCACTTCGATCGTTGGACCCGCCAGTTCCTGGCTGTGCACCCCGAGGCCGTGGTGCTGCATCTGGGCTGCGGCCTGGACGGCCGGTTCTTTCGTCTGCAGCCCGGCCCGGGTGTCGAGTGGTACGACATCGACTACCCCGACGTCGCGCATCTGCGCGAACAGCTGTACCCGTCGGCCGAGCATTACCACGTCATCGCCGCCTCGGTGACCGATCCGGCCTGGCTGCGTGACATCCCCGCCGGCCGGCCCACCCTGATGGTCGGCGAGGGGCTCACGATGTACCTCACCCAACAGGACGGGGTGGCGCTGCTGCGGCGCATCGTGGACGTATTTCCTTCTGGGGAGCTGCAATTCGATGCGTTCAACAGCCTCGGGATCAAGGCGCAATTCGTCAATACCGTGGTGCGCCGGTCCGGGGCCAAACTGCACTGGGGGATCAACAAGCCCGAGGACATCCTGCGTGCGGTGCCGGGCACCCGGCTGTTGGCGTGGAACTCACCGTTCGAAGACCCGGTGTTCAACACGCTGCCCTGGTACTACCGGTTGATGCTGGCCGTCATGAAGCCGGTGCCGGTGCTGCGGTACATGGCGCAGTATCACCGCTACGCATTCTGAGTGAGGCGAACGGCAAAGAGGGGCAACCCTTTCCGGGTCGCCCCTCTTGGTGGTATCACGTCACCGACCGCTGTGCCGCACAGTGTTGTCCACCTTCGGAACCATCGGCTTGGGATGCAGCTGATCCAGCCAACCCAGGTGGTCGACACCCGCGGAGATGATGACGGAGCTGGGTGCTGCGACCTCAGCGGGCGCGGCGGCCTGGGCCGGTGCGGCCAGGCCCAGGACGACGGCGGCGCCCAGTCCGCCGGCGGCGATGACGGAGAACCCGAACTTCTTCATTTTCTGCTTCTTCCTGTCTCGACCAATCGGTTATGACTGGGTAAACCGACAGGTCAGCCCGCCAATTTCCGTTGGCAGGAATTGATCGACTCATGGCAGAAAGAAGGATGTTCAGGCAGAATCCTCCGGTGCCCAACACCGTCAACGGTCAGGTGTCCCACTGGTTCGACGAACTGCCCACGCCGCGGCCGGCGCTACCCGGCGACCGCGACGCCGACGTGTGCATCGTCGGCGCCGGGTACTCCGGACTGTGGACCGCCTACTACCTCGCCCAGGCCGACCCTTCACTGCGGATCACGGTGCTGGAGGCGCGGTTCGCCGGCTTCGGAGCCTCGGGGCGCAACGGCGGCTGGCTTTCCGGCCTGATTCCGGGGGACCGCCGAAAGATGGCTGCCCAGCACGGACGCGACCGGGTACTGGCCTGGCAGCAGGCGCTCAACGAGGCCATCGACGAGGTCATCGAGGTAGCCGACCGTGAGGGAATCGATGCCGGAGCGGTCAAGGGTGGGACGCTGGAAATCGCCCGCAACCAGGCCCAGGCCACCCGGTTGGCTGCCGCGATCGCCGAAGAACGTTCTTGGGGCAACGACGTCGCCGAGTTGTCGAAAGATGAAGCCGCCGAACGGATTCGCTTCGACGGGGTGGTGTCTGCCTACCACACCGGGCACTGCGCCCGGATCCAGCCGGCCCGGCTGGCCCGCGGGCTGGCCGAGGCCGTCGAACGTCTCGGCGTCACGATCTACGAAGACACACCCGTCACCCGGATCGGGCCGGGCCGCGCCGTCACCACCAAGGGCACGGTGCGGGCGCCGATCGTGCTGCGCGCCACGGAAGGCTTCACCCCCGCCTTGGCCGGCTTGCGTAGGGCATGGCTGCCGATGAACAGCTCGATGATCGCCACCGATCCCATCCCGGCGGCATTGTGGGACGAAATCGGTTGGCAGGGACGAGAAACCGTGGGAGACAGCGCCCACGGCTTCTTCTATGCGCAGCGCACCGTAGACGATCGCATCGCCATCGGCGGGCGCAGCGTCCCGTACCGGTTCGCATCCCGCACCGACGTCGACGGGCAGGTACCGAACCGCACCATCGGGTTGCTCACCGATGTCCTGCACTCGATCCTGCCGCAGGTGCGTCACGTGCCGATCGCCCACGGGTGGTGCGGGGTGCTGGCGGTTCCGCGGGACTGGCAGGCGAGTGTCGGGCTGGATCGGGCCAGCGGTCTCGGCTGGGCCGGCGGCTACGTGGGCCATGGCGTCACCGCCACCAACCTGGCCGGGCGCACGCTGGCCGACCTGGTCCTGCGGCGCGACACCCCGATCACCGAGTTGCCGTGGGTCGGGCATCAGTCGCGCAACTGGGAACCCGAGCCGCTGCGATGGCTCGGGGTGCGGGGACTCTACGTCGCCTACAAGCTGGCCGACCGGCACGAGGCCGGCGGCCGGCCGCGGACCTCACCGATCGCCGGACTCGCCGACGTCATCACCCGTAAGCCGCATTAGGCCGGTTCGGGGTTCGGTGAGCCTCCGGCGGTGATCAACCTTCGGCGCGTTCCTTCAAACGCTGCAAGGTGAGTTCGATGTGCTGGGCGTTGGCGGTATCGCGGTCGGATACCCCGGTGGCCAGTCCCGCGACCTTCTTGAACCAGCCCGCGCGACGATCCCAGGTCGACTCGGTGACCGTGCAGCCGCCGTCGGAGGCCACGATGTCGTAGCGCCAATGCGCGACCGGGAACACCAGTGATTTCACGTCGAAGGCGAATGTCTTGCCGGGCTCGGCGTCGGTCACCGTGCAGGTGGTGCTCCAGGCCTTCGAACCATTGCGGTTGTGCCCTTTGAAAACCGAACCGGGTGTGGCCGCGGTGCCCTTCTGCCACTCCATGGCGTGCGCCTCCTCGGCCAGCGAGGCCAAGGTGGGCAGGTCGGTGATCAGCGCGTATACCGCTGCGGGATCGGCAGCGATGGACACAGTGGCTTTCACGGGCTCGGTCATGGGCCGATCGTAGTCCGGTGCCTCGGTGAGCCCGGGAATCCTTCGCGACGCCTGCGACGTTGTGACCCGTATGACAGAGCGCCAGGTGCTGCAGCCGAGCGCAGCCCACCCCATCACCATCCGGCCTACGGGCCGTCGGGTCACCGTCACGGTCGGCGGCGTGATCGTCGCGCAGACCGACGACGCACTGACCTTGCAGGAATCGACCTATCCGGCGGTGCAGTACATTCCGCGCAGCGACGTGGTGTTCGAGACGCTGAGCCGCAGCGCCACCACCACCTACTGCCCGTACAAGGGTGAGGCCAACTATTACGACGTCGGCGGGGTCGCCGACGCGGTCTGGACCTACGAACAGCCGTACCCGGCGGTCGCCGAAATCGCCGGCCACCTGGCCTTCTACCCGGACAAGGCGGACATCGCCCTGGCCTAATCTGGTGCCGTGCCCTCAACCAGCGTCGTATTCGAGGGCCCGGCCAGCCCGGGCCTGACGTTGGCGCCGTGGCGGCGCGGCGGCTTTGACCCGACCAACCAGGTCGATCCTGGTGGTGTGTGCTGGCGTACCAGCGCCATGAAGTCCGGTGCGGTCACCACGCGGATCACCAAGTCGGCGCCCGGCACGGTGGACTGCGAGGTGTGGGGGCCCGGTAGCGCCGAGTTCCTGGACGGATTCGCCGCGCTGGTAGGCGCCGAGGATGACGCCAGCGGCTTCGATCCCGTCGAGCCGACGATCGCCGAGGCCCGCCGCAGGGTGCCGCACCTGCGCCTCGGGCGCAGCGGCCGGGTACTGGAGGCCCTGGTGCCGGCGATCATCGAGCAGCGTGTGTCCGGGATGGACGCGTGGCGCGCCTGGCGGCGGCTGGTGACGAAATACGGCGCCCCGGCTCCGGGCCCGGCGCCGACCGGTATGCGGGTTCCGCCCACGGCAGAGGTGTGGCGACGGATCCCATCGTGGGAATTCCACCGGGCGAACGTCGACCCGGGCCGGGCCCGCACGATCGTCGGGTGCGCGCAGCGCGCCGAGGCCCTTGAGCGGCTGACAGCTGAACGGGCCGTGAGGGGATTGCGGTCACTGCCCGGAGTCGGCGAGTGGACGGCAGCTGAAACCGTGCAGCGGGCCTTCGGTGACGCCGACGCCCTATCCGTGGGGGACTACCACCTGGCCACGATGGTGGGCCGGACGCTGCTCGGCCGGCCGATCGACGACGCGGCCATGGTCGAGTTGCTCGAGCCGCTGCGCCCACACCGCCAGCGGGCGGTGCGGCTACTGGAAGCCAGTGGGTTGGCTCACAATCCGCGCTTCGGCGCACGTCAGGCCATTCCCAACCTGCGCACGTTGTAGCTGCGGTGATTGCCCGGCACGGTTGCCGGGTACCCGGGAGGCGACCATCGTGAACAGGAAGGAACCGCAATGACCGCGTTCACCATCCCCGGGCTGACCGACAAACAGGGCAGCGACGTTGCCGAGCTGCTGCAGAAGCAGCTGAGCACATACAACGACTTGCATCTGACGCTCAAGCACATCCACTGGAACGTCGTCGGACCCAACTTCATCGGCGTGCACGAGATGATCGACCCGCAGGTCGAGCTGGTGCGGGGGTACGCCGACGAGGTCGCCGAACGGATTGCCGCACTGGGCAAATCGCCCAAGGGAACCCCGGGCGCGATCGTCGCCGACCGCACCTGGGACGACTACTCCGTCGGCCGGGACAACGTGCAGGCTCACCTGGCCGCCCTCGACCTGGTCTACAACGGGGTCATCGAGGACACCCGCAAAGCGATCGACAAGCTGGAGAAACTCGACCTGGTCTCGCAGGACGTCCTCATCGACCACGCCGCCGAACTGGAGAAGTTCCAATGGTTCGTGCGGGCGCACCTGGAGAGCGCGGGGGGAAAGCTGGCGCACGAAGGCGCGCCGACCGAGCGTGGGGCGGCAGGCAAGGCCCGGCGCAAGAGCGCCTAGTGCTGGCAGGGGTTGACCTCAACCGTTGTTGAGGTGCCAGCCTGGGGCGATGCCCACCTGGATATGCACCGGTTGCGGTGTGGACCACCCGGATTCAGCGACCGAACCAGCGGCCGGTTGCGTGCTGACCTCAGACGTCGTGTCGATCGAGGAACGCGGCGACCTGCCGCCGCACGGTACCTGGACCACGCTGGACGAGCTGGCGGCTCAACCGCACCACACCGAACACGTCGACCATGGCCGCGGGGTCCACAGCCTGCGGCGAACGCCGAAGTTCGCCATCGGGCACCGGACCTTCTTGGCGCAGACCGCGCACGGAAACCTGTTATGGGACTCGCCGGGCTATCTCGATGACGAAATCCTGAGCCTGGTCCACGGCCTCGGTGGGGTGGCCGCGGTGGCCGCCAGCCATCCGCACATGTTCGGCGCGCAGCTCAGCTGGAGCCAGGCCTTCGGCGGGGTGCCGGTGTACGTCAATGCCCTTGACGCAGAGTGGCTTCCGGCTCCCGATCCGCTGATTGTGCAGTGGACCGGGGAGCTGGAACCGCTGCCGGGCCTGCGGCTGATCCACGTCGGCGGCCACATGCGGGGCAGTTCGGTGGCGCTGACGGCTGACGGCACGCTACTGGCCGGGGACACGATTTCCGGTGGCTTGGCCAAGAACTGGGTGTCGTTTCAACGGAATTACCCCAAGCACGTCCCGCTGTCGGCGGCGGTGGTCCGGCGGATCGTCGACCGGCTCGACGCGTACGACTATGACCGGCTCTACACCCTTGGCGGCGATGAGATCGACATCGCCGCCAAGGAGGTGGTGCACCGGTCGGCCGAGACCCATATCCGTTGGGTCAGCGGAGAATTCGACCACCTAACCTGACCTACCGGCCATCCTCCCGGTCGAGGGCATCCTCGCGCACCGGGCGGTCGGCCAGTTCGTCGGCGACACCGAACAGGAACGGGTACGCCAACCCGGCGATCGCCGCGCCGACCAGCGGGGCGAGCCAGAACGCCCAGAGCTGCGCCGGCGCTCCGTCTCCGTTGAAGAAGGCCACTGCGGTGGAACGGGCCGGGTTGACCGAGGTGTTGGAGATCGGGATCGAGATCAGGTGGATCAGGGTAAGGGTGAGGCCGATCGCCAAGCCGGCGAAGCCCTTCGGCGCGCGGTCATCCGTCGAACCGAGGATGACCATCAGGAACACCGCGGTGAGAATCACCTCGGCGAGCAGAACCGCGGCCAGCGAATACCCGCCGGGGGAGTGCTCGCCGAAGCCGTTGGCAGCCATGTTGCCGGTGGCGGTCCAACCGTCCTTGCCGCGGGCGATCACAAAGATCACCAGACCGGCCACCAAACCGCCGATGACCTGCGAAATCCAGTACGGCACAACGGCTGCCCACTCGACGCGGCGGGCCAGCGCGGCACCGAGGGTGACCGCGGGATTGAAGTGCCCGCCGGAGATGGTGCCGAAGGCGTAAACGCCGGTCAGCACCGTCAGGCCGAAGGCGAGTGCGACCCCGAGGAATCCGATCCCCACGGAGAAGCCGTCAGAGAGAACCTTCGCGGCGAACACCGCGCTACCGCAACCGCCCAGGACCAGCCAGAACGTCCCGATGAACTCGGCTGCCAATCGATGTGACATGGTTGGCGTACTCATGGCGAACTCCTCCGTAGATGTGGTTCATCCGGAGCGTGTCACGCCACTGTGCGATGGCAGGATCGTTGTTGCGAAATCGATTCGACAATGAAATTTACGTTGCGGCACCGCAATCAGCGGTACGCAGTCAGCCGGGCTGTCAGGGCAACCGCGCCGTCGTCGCCGATGGCTTGGGCGTCGGCCACCGCGGAGCTTCGTCCGGTGCGCAACGGTCTTGCCTCATAACGTGATTCGTTGCCACCGCGGAACTGGCGCAGGTAGTTGACCCGCAGCGAAGCAGTATGCCAGGGGCCGCCCGCGCCGTCGCCCAAGGCGGCGGACCCCACCAATTCGAGTGCCGCGGCGGAGACGCCGCCGTGCACGATGCCGATGCTGTTGTTGACGACGGGATCCGGCAACTGGCGTAATACCGCCGCCCGACCGCCGGTCTCGGCTACCTCGACCGACATGCGTTCTGCCAGCGTGGCGGGTGGCGTCGCGTCGTCGACGTCGGACGGCCACGCGACGACGTGGCCCGGGACCTTGATGTGAAACGACCGCACCGTCGCCGTCGCGATCACCTGAGCGCCATGCGTCAACTCGGACAAGCTCAACGAACCCGTGCCCTTCGGCCCGAACGGGCGCGCGGTCGCCACCACGGGCACCTCGGGCGCCGCCAGCACGACGTCCAGCGCGTGCGGGATCAGCTCGAGAGCCAGTTCGCTCGACACCGTCCACTCGTCGTCATCGCGGCGGTAGTGATTGGCCAGACCGCCGACGTGATCGACCAGCATGGCCAGCGGGGCCAGCGTCGGTGCCTGCGTCAACGGATTGAGCAGACCGCCCACAGGTATGGAGGCCACGCAGCGGTCCGGACCCTCTTCGAGGGTCTGGACTGCCATACGGCCCAGCGGGGTATTCAGCGGATAGTGCATCGCCGTCAACAGTTACGCCCATCACCATGGCTATATACCCCCCAGGGGTATACAGTGGGTGTCATGACCACGACCGACCACGTGATGCACGAGCACGAACACACCGGTCATGCGGGGCATGCCGGCCACGGTGACCATGTCGCCCAGTTCAGGCGGCTGTTCTGGGTCATGGCGGCCCTTGCGGTGCCGACCGTGGCTCTCTCGCCGATGTTCGCGATGCTTCTCGGCTACGACCTCCCTGGCTTCCCCGGCGCACGCTGGATATCCCCGGTGCTCGGCACGGTGATGTACGTGTGGGGCGGCCGCCCGTTCCTGACCGGGGCGGTCAGCGAAATACGCTCGCGCGCACCGGGAATGATGCTTCTGATCGGATTGGCGATCACCGTGGCGTTCCTCGCTTCGTGGGGCGCGAGCCTCGGGATGCTGCACCACCAGCTCGACTTCTGGTGGGAACTGGCGCTGCTGATCGTGATCATGCTGCTGGGCCACTGGATCGAGATGCGCTCACTGGCGCAGACCACCTCTGCCCTGGACTCGCTGGCCGCGCTGCTGCCCGACGAGGCCGAGCGCGTCGAGGGGGACGGCGGCTCCGAACGCGTGGTGACCGTGACGCCGTCGGAGCTTCGGGTCGGTGACCTGGTGATCGTCCGCCCCGGGGGCAGCGTGCCCGTCGACGGGCGCATCGTCGACGGCGCGGCCGACATGGACGAGTCGATGGTGACCGGGGAATCGCGCACGGTCCGCCGAAGCGGGGACGACGACGTCGTCGCGGGCACCGTCGCCACCGACTCCGGACTGCGGATCAGGGTGACTGCCGTGGGCGAGGACACCGCCCTGGCCGGCATTCAGCGGCTGGTCGGCGAGGCTATGAACTCCTCGTCGCGGGCGCAGCGTCTGGCCGACCGGGCCGCGGGCTGGCTGTTCTGGTTCGCGCTGGGATCAGCGGTGCTCACAGCGCTGGCGTGGACGCTGCTGGGCGAACCTGACCAGGCCGTGGTCCGTACCATCACCGTCCTGGTCATCGCCTGCCCTCACGCCCTGGGGCTGGCGATACCGCTGGTGGTGTCCATCGCCACCGAGCGGGCCGCCAGGGGCGGGGTGCTGATCAAGGACCGGCTGGCGCTGGAAACCATGCGCACTGTCGGCGCGGTGTTGTTCGACAAGACCGGCACCTTGACCAAGGGCGAGCCGGCCGTCACCGAGGTGGTGGCCACCGATCGCACCGACGACGACCTGCTGGCGCTGGCCGCAGCGGCCGAGGCGGACTCCGAACACCCGCTGGCGCGCGCCATCGTCGCGGCGGCACAGCGTCGTGGCCTCGACATCCCGGCGGCGACCGACTTCAGTTCGTCACCCGCGGTCGGGGTGAGCGCGCTGGTCGGTGGGCGGCGGGTGCAGGTCGGCGGGCCGGCGCTGCTCGATCAGGCCGGTCATACCGCCCTGACCGCCACCGCGCAGTGGGGCGGCGCGACCGTGCTGCACGTCTTGGTCGACGGTGAGCCGGCCGGTGCGCTGGCCCTGGCCGACGAAATCCGGTCAGAATCTCGCGAAGCGGTCGACGCGCTGCACGCTCTGGGCATCGAAGTGGTGATGATCACCGGCGACGCAGCTCCGGTGGCTGCCGCAGTGGCCTCTGAGCTGGGAATCGACCGGGTTTTCGCGGGCGTGCGGCCCGAGGACAAGGCCGCCAAAGTTGCCGAACTGCAGAGCGAGGGGCTGACGGTGGCGATGGTGGGAGACGGCGTCAACGACGCCCCGGCGCTGGCCGCCGCCGACGTCGGCATCGCCATCGGAGCGGGTACCGATGTCGCCATCGCCTCGGCCGGCGTCATCCTCGCCAGCTCCGATCCGCGATCGGTGCTCTCGGTGATCGAGCTTTCCCGGCAGTCCTACCGCAAGATGAAGCAGAACCTTTGGTGGGCAGCGGGTTACAACCTGATCTCGGTCCCGCTGGCGGCCGGCGTGGCCGCTCCGCTGGGCTTTGTAATGCCGATGTCGGTCGGGGCGATATTGATGTCAGCGTCGACGGTTGTCGTGGCACTGAATGCGCAGTCGCTACGCCGCCTCGACCTGCGACCCGAGGCCGGGGTGCGCAGCGTTGCGCGGGCCTCGGGACATTGACGATGCAAATCTAAGAATCTGACTAAGCTTTCCCGCAAAATCAGAATACGGATATAACAGCACTATAACGGGCTAATGTGATTTGTGCAGCAAACTAAATTGACGCAAGGGGTGGCCGCCGGGCCCGGCGGCGGCTGGAGATCCCGTGCCGGGGGTGTCGTGAAACGGCAAGCACCGCAAAGGAATTCGCAACTTTCACGCGTAGTCGGCGAGCGGGTTCCGAAGTCGCCCAACGAGTATAGTTAGGCTTGGCTAAGTTGGCATCTGCCCCGCTAGTTGCCTTATCGTTTTCTCCACTTATGGCGTGTGGGACATTGCCGTCGTCCAGTGCTGCACGGAGGCGCCCACGCCGAGCCGGCTTCTTCGTAGAAGCGTGTTGAAGGGCAAGGTGGGAATGGCGCCCAACAAGGTCGGGCTGTACAACCCCGCATATGAACACGATGCGTGTGGTGTGGCAATGGTGGCAGATATCCACGGTCGCCGCAGCCGGGACATCGTGGACAAGGCGATCACAGCACTGGTGAACCTGGAGCACCGCGGTGCTCAGGGCGCAGAGCCGAACACCGGCGACGGCGCAGGCATCCTGCTCCAGGTCCCGGATTCATTCCTGCGCGAGGTGGTCGACTTCCAGCTTCCGGAACCCGGAAGCTACGCCACCGGCATCGCCTTTTTGCCGCAGTCGTCGCGCGATGCCTCCACGGCAGCCGAAGCCGTCGAGAAGATCGTCGAAGCCGAGGGCCTGCAGGTGCTGGGCTGGCGCGAGGTCCCCACCGACGACTCCTCACTCGGCGCCCTCGCACGTGACGCCATGCCGACCTTCCGCCAGCTGTTCATCGCCGGCGCCTCCGGCATGGACCTGGAGCGCAAGGCCTACGTCGTGCGCAAGCGGGCCGAACACGAGCTGGGTACCAAGGGCCCCGGCCAGGACGGCCCCGGCCGCGAGACCGTGTACTTCCCGAGCCTGTCCGGGCAGACCTTCGTCTACAAGGGCATGCTGACCACCCCGCAGCTCAAGGCCTTCTACCTGGACCTGCAGGACGAGCGGATGACCAGTGCGCTGGGCATCGTGCACTCCCGCTTCTCCACCAACACCTTCCCGTCCTGGCCGCTGGCCCACCCGTTCCGGCGAATCGCCCACAACGGCGAGATCAACACCGTCACCGGAAACGAGAACTGGATGCGCGCCCGTGAGGCGCTGATCCGCACCGATGTGTTCGGCACCGACGGGCTCGACAAGATCGTCCCGGTCTGTACCCCCGGCGCGTCCGACACCGCACGCTTCGACGAGGTGCTCGAGCTGCTGCACCTCGGCGGCCGCAGCCTGCCGCACGCGGTGCTGATGATGATCCCCGAGGCATGGGAACGCCACGAGACGATGGATCCGGCCCGCCGGGCGTTTTACGAGTTCCACGACTCACTGATGGAGCCCTGGGACGGCCCCGCATCGGTGTGCTTCACCGACGGCACCGTGATCGGCGCCGTGCTGGACCGTAACGGCCTGCGCCCGTCCCGCATCTGGGTGACCGAAGACGGTCTGGTGGTGATGGCGTCCGAGGCCGGCGTGCTGCCGCTCGACCCGTCCACCGTCGTCAAGAAGATGCGTCTGCAGCCCGGCCGGATGTTCCTGGTGGACACCGCCCAGGGCCGCATCGTCTCCGACGAGGAGATCAAAGCCCAGCTGGCCGCTGAGCAGCCCTACCAGGAATGGGTCGAGGCCGGCCTGTTCCCCCTCGACGAGTTGCCGCCGGGCGACTACGTGCGGATGCCGCACCATCGGGTGGTGCTGCGCCAGCAGATCTTCGGCTACACCTACGAGGAGCTCAACCTGCTGGTGGCGCCGATGGCGCGCACCGGTGCCGAAGCCCTCGGATCGATGGGTACCGACACCCCGGTCGCCATCCTCTCGGCTCGGCCGCGGATGCTGTTCGACTACTTCCAGCAGCTGTTCGCCCAGGTCACCAACCCGCCCCTGGACGCCATCCGCGAAGAGGTGGTCACCAGCCTGCAGGGCGTCATCGGCCCCGAAGGCGACCTGCTGAACCCGGGTCCGGAATCCTGCCGCCAGATCGTGCTGCCGCAGCCGATCCTGCGTAACGCCGACCTGTCCAAGCTGATCTGCGTCGACCCCGACCACGAGGTGCGGGGCCGCAAGCACGGCATGCGCGCCGCGGTGATCCGCTGCCTGTACCCCGTCAACCGGGGCGGTCAGGGACTCAAGGAGGCGCTGGACAACGTCCGCGCGAAGGTCTCCGAGGCCATCCGTGAGGGCGCCCGCATCATCGTGCTGTCCGACCGTGAGTCCAACGAGACCATGGCGCCGATCCCGTCGCTGCTGTCCGTGGCAGCCGTGCACCATCACCTGGTGCGCGAGCGCACCCGCACCAAGGTCGGCCTGGTGGTCGAGGCCGGCGACGCCCGCGAGGTGCACCACATGGCCATGCTGTGCGGCTTCGGTGCCGCTGCGATCAACCCGTACATGGCGTTCGAGTCGATCGAGGACATGGTCGACCGCGGCGTGATCTCCGGAATCTCAAGCGACAAGGCCAAGGCCAACTACGTCAAGGCGGCCGGCAAGGGCGTGCTGAAGGTGATGTCCAAGATGGGCATCTCCACCCTGGCCTCCTACACCGGTGCGCAGCTGTTCCAGGCCATCGGCATCTCGCAGGAAGTGCTCGACCAGTACTTCACCGGACTGAGCTGCCCGGTGGGCGGCATCGACCTCGACGACATCGCCGCCGACGTCGCCGCCCGCCATGCGCTGGCCTATCTGGACCGCCCCGACGAGCGGGCCCACCGCGAGCTCGAGGTCGGCGGCGAATACCAGTGGCGCCGCGAGGGCGAGTACCACCTGTTCAATCCGGACACGGTGTTCAAGCTCCAGCATTCGACTCGGACCGGGCAGTACTCGATCTTCAAGGAGTACACCGCGCTGGTCGACGACCAGAGCGAGCGGATGGCCTCGCTGCGAGGTCTGCTGAAGTTCAAGGACGGTGTGCGACAGCCGATCTCGATCGACGAGGTCGAGCCCGCCTCCGAGATCGTCAAGCGCTTCTCCACCGGTGCCATGAGCTACGGCTCGATCTCGGCCGAGGCGCACGAGACGCTGGCCATCGCGATGAACCGCCTTGGCGGCCGGTCGAACTCGGGCGAGGGCGGCGAAAGCGTCGACCGATTCGATCCCGACGAGAACGGCGACTGGCGCCGCAGCGCCATCAAACAGGTGGCCTCCGGTCGGTTCGGCGTGACCAGCCACTACCTGACCAACTGCTCCGACATCCAGATCAAGATGGCCCAGGGTGCCAAGCCTGGTGAGGGCGGCCAGCTTCCGGGACACAAGGTGTACCCGTGGGTGGCCGAGGTGCGGCACTCGACCCCGGGTGTCGGCCTGATCTCACCGCCGCCGCACCACGACATCTACTCGATCGAGGATCTGGCACAGCTGATCCACGACCTGAAGAACGCCAACCCCGGTGCCCGCGTGCACGTGAAGCTGGTGAGCGAGAACGGCGTCGGAACGGTTGCCGCGGGCGTTTCCAAGGCCCACGCCGACGTGGTGCTGATCTCCGGCCACGACGGCGGAACCGGCGCCACCCCGCTCACCTCGATGAAGCACGCCGGTGCGCCGTGGGAGCTGGGCCTGGCCGAGACCCAGCAGACCCTGCTGCTCAACGGCCTGCGTGACCGCATCGTCGTTCAGGTGGACGGTCAGCTCAAGACCGGTCGCGACGTGGTGATCGCCGCGCTGCTGGGCGCCGAGGAATTCGGCTTCGCCACTGCGCCGCTGGTGGTCTCGGGCTGCATCATGATGCGCGTCTGCCACCTCGACACCTGCCCGGTGGGTGTGGCCACCCAGAACCCGGTGCTGCGTGAGCGGTTCAACGGCAAGCCCGAATTCGTCGAGAACTTCTTCATGTTCATCGCCGAAGAAGTCCGGGAACTCATGGCGCAGTTGGGCTTCCGCACCGTCAACGAGATGGTCGGCCAGGTCGGCGCGCTGGACACCACTCAGGCAGCCGAGCACTGGAAGGCCCACAAGCTGGACCTGACACCGGTGCTCTACGAGCCCGAGTCGGCGTTCATGAACCAGGACCTGTACTGCAGTTCGCGTCAGGACCACGGTCTAGACAAGGCCCTGGATCAGCAGCTGATCACCCAGAGCCGCGACGCCCTGGACAAGGGCACGCCCGTGCGTTTCGCCGCCAAGATCACCAACGTGAACCGCACCGTGGGCACCATGCTCGGCCACGAGGTCACCAAGGCCTATGGCGGGCAAGGACTTCCGGACGGCACCATCGACATCACCTTCGACGGGTCGGCGGGTAACAGCTTCGGTGCGTTCGTGCCCAAGGGCATCACGCTGCGGGTCTACGGCGACGCCAACGACTACGTCGGCAAGGGTCTGTCCGGTGGCCGCATCGTGGTCCGGCCGGCCGACGAGGCCCCGGCCGACTTTGCCGCCGAGGACAACATCATCGCCGGCAACGTGGTGCTGTTCGGCGCCACCAGCGGCGAGGCGTTCCTCCGCGGGCAGGTCGGCGAGCGGTTCGCGGTCCGTAACTCCGGTGCCCACGCCGTCGTCGAAGGTGTCGGCGACCACGGCTGCGAGTACATGACCGGCGGCAAGGTCGTCATCCTCGGACCCACCGGCCGCAACTTCGCGGCAGGCATGTCCGGCGGTGTCGCCTATGTCTACGACCCCGCAGGGGTGCTGGGCGAGAACCTGAACAGCGAGATGGTGGAGCTGGAAGCCCTGGAGGCTTCTGACATCGAATGGTTGCGCGGTTTCATCGCCGCCCACGTCGACGCCACCGATTCGGCTGTGGGGCAGCGGGTCCTATCTGATTGGGATAACGAGTTGAAGCACTTTGTGAAGGTCATGCCGCGCGACTACAAGCGTGTGCTGGCCGCGATCGCCGCGGCCGAAGCGGCCGGCGAGAACGTGAACGAGGCGATCATGGCGGCCGCCAATGGCTGATCCACGCGGTTTCCTCAAGCACACCTCCAAGGAACTCCCCGTCCGCAGGCCGGTTCCGCTGCGCCTCAAGGACTGGAAAGAGGTCTACGAGGACTTCTCCCACGACAAGCTGGCCGACCAGGCGTCGCGATGCATGGACTGCGGTATCCCGTTCTGCCACAACGGTTGCCCACTGGGGAACCTGATCCCCGAGTGGAACGACCTGGTCTACAAGGACCGGTGGCGCGACGCGATCGAACGGCTGCACGCCACCAACAACTTCCCGGAGTTCACCGGGCGGCTGTGCCCCGCTCCGTGTGAGGCGTCCTGCGTCCTCGGCATCAATCAGGATCCGGTGACCATCAAGCAGGTCGAGGTCGAGATCATCGACAACGCCTTCGACCAGGGCTGGGTCGTCCCCAAGATGCCTGACGTGCAGACCGGCAAGAAGGTCGCCGTCGTCGGCTCCGGCCCCGCGGGACTGGCCGCCGCCCAGCAGCTGACCCGGGCCGGCCACACCGTCACGGTGTTCGAGCGTGCCGACCGCATCGGCGGCCTGCTGCGCTACGGCATCCCGGAATTCAAGATGGAGAAGCGCCACATCGACCGGCGCCTGGAGCAGATGGCGGCCGAAGGCACGCAGTTCCGGCCCGGTGTCAACGTCGGCGTCGACATCACCGTGGCCCAGCTGCGGCTGAACTACGACGCGGTCGTGCTGGCCGGCGGGGCCACCGCGTGGCGTGACCTGCCGATCCCGGGCCGCGAGCTCGACGGCATCCACCAGGCCATGGAATTCCTGCCGTGGGCCAACCGGGTTCAGCTCGGTGACGACGTCCTCGACGAGAACGGCCAGCCGCCCATCACCGCCAAGGACAAGCACGTCGTCATCATCGGCGGCGGCGATACGGGCGCGGACTGCCTGGGCACCTCGCACCGTCAGGGTGCGGCCAGCATCCACCAGTTCGAGATCATGCCGCGCCCGCCCGAGACCCGGGCGGACTCGACCCCGTGGCCGACCTACCCGCTGATGTTCCGCGTGTCCTCTGCCCACGAAGAGGGCGGTGAGCGGGTGTTCTCGGTCAACACCGAGGAATTCATCGGCGAGAACGGTCATGTGACCGCCCTGCGCGCCCACGAGGTCAAGATGAACGCCGGCAAGTTCGAAAAGGTCGAAGGCACCGACTTCGAGCTCAAGGCCGACCTGGTGCTGCTGGCAATGGGATTCGTCGGCCCCGAGAAGGAAGGCCTGCTCACCAAGCTCGGCGTCGAACTGACCGACCGCGGAAACGTCGCACGCGACAACAACTTCCAGACCACGGTGCCCGGCGTGTTCGTCGCCGGCGACATGGGGCGCGGACAGTCGCTGATCGTGTGGGCCATTGCCGAGGGCCGTGCCGCCGCCGCGGGCGTGGATCGCTACCTGATGGGCAAGACCGCCCTGCCGGTGCCGATCAAGCCGACGGCAGCGCCGCAGCGCTGAATTGGTGAATCGGCCTCCATCGGAGGCCGATTACCATCGCCAGATGTCGCTCTCCTACATCGGGTCGTGGGAGAACCGCTCGGAGTCGATCCGTGAGTCAGCCGAACGGATGCAGCGTTCGTGGCAGATGTTTCCCGAGGAGCCGGGCGTGTACACGCCATGGGCGTTGAAGCTCTGGGATGCCGAGGAAGTGCTGCAGCTGCAGCCAGTGCCCACCGATGATCTCGATGCGATCGTCGATGCGGTCAATTCGGTGACCGAGCGAATCAACGAGGGCTCTCGGACTGCGCCCGGGGTTTACCTTGAGTTCGTACGGGAGAGGCTGGACGAGCCAGTGGTCGCGGCCGGAGGCCCGCTATTTTCGTACAAGGTGCGGTGCGGCTTCTCCGGGCCGCGTGCGCTACGCAACCATGTGTTTCTGGAGCTCGACCCGGCCGCGGGGGATCCTGCCGACGAAAACAAGGTGGTGCGGGGTTACCTCACTGCGCTGGTTGCGGCGTGGGAGCCGGAATACGTGTCAGTGTGTACATCCGCCTTTCACAAGGCACAACGGCATAAGAAGCCCCAGCAGGTACGCGTCGGTTGGTTTACGTACATCCGCGACGACGTCCCATTGGACACCTCCCTCGTGCCGGAGGAAGTACACATTGAGGCGGGTGACGGTGGTCGGTACCTGACATTGTCGGGTACCCCGGGCGAGCCGTCGCTCGACCAAGCGATGGCAGTCCGTCGCGCGCTTGGGTATCCCACATGACCACGGGGGTGGAGATATGAGGCTGCAAGGTCGCGTCGTCTCGATCGCACTGATCGGGGCGGCGCTGGCACTGCTGATGCACAACCAGCTGGTGCCGTTCAGCACGCATTTCTTCGGGCTGACCGAGAACAACTTCGACCTGGACACGTATCGCGCTGCGGTGCACGCGTCCTGGGACGGCAGGAGCCTGTACCAGGAACCGGCGCTGCGCGGCGCCTGGTTTGTCTATCCGCCATTCGCGACGTTCTTCCTCGCGCCGCTGGCCTGGCTGGGTTTCGACGTCGCCAAGTACGTCCTGCTGGCCCTGTCGATCTGCGTGCTGGCTCTCATCGCGTGGCGCATCCTGCGGCTGGCCGGGATCCGCGCTGATCTGAGGCTCGGTGTGCTGAGTGCCGCCCTCGCGGTGATCGTCATCGATGTCGAACCGGTTCAGGCCACGCTGTGGTGGGGCCAGATCAACGTCCTGCTCATGGCGATGGTGATGCTCGACCTGCTACGCCCCGCCGGGTCCCGGTGGCGCGGCATCGGGCTGGGCCTGGCCGCGGGGATCAAGCTCACCCCGCTCATCTTCCTGCCCTACCTGCTGCTGACCCGGCAGTGGCGGGCCTCAGCCACTGCGGCAATCACATTCGTCGTGACTGCCGCCCTCACCTGGCCGGTGCTACCGAAAGACAGCGCCTGGTTCTGGACGCACCTCGGCGACACCGCGCACATCAGCGCCATCGACCACCTGGCGAACCAGTCGATCAACGGATTTCTTGCGAGGTACTTCGAGCCCGAACCACGACCGGAGTGGCTATGGGTTGCGTTGAGCCTCTTGGCGCTAGCCGCTTGCTTTGCTGTCGCGGTGTGGGCCCATCGACGCGACGAACACGCCCTGGCGGTGGTGATCGTAGGCCTGACCGGCTGCGCGGTCTCGCCGTTCAGTTGGGCCGCGCACTGGGTGTGGTTTGCCCCAGCGATCATTTGGCTGGTTGCAAAAGCAGTTACGACGCAAGGTGTCTGGGCGCGTGGCTGGATCTTCCGGGCCGCCGGCTTGTACGCGATGGTGTTCATGTGGACCTTGCATCGGCCCGGTCGCAACCACACCACCATGTACTTCAGCGGGGTGTACTGGAATTACCTGGACCTGCGCCGTTTCTGGACGGGCCAGCTCGCCAGCGGTTGGTACCCGCTGGTGTTCGGTTGCTTCGTGATCGCGGCGGTCAGCTGGTTGCGGCTGAGCACGACGCGCGACCCTTCCGATGCGATGTCGGTGACGACCGACGATCTCGGTGATTACCCGCCGGAATTCCGCGATGACGAGCTGACGCGGGCTTGAGAGGTTGATTGAGAGAGTCTCTTAATTAACTGTTGTGTTGTGTGTCACACCTGGTGAGATCCACAACCGACCCGAAAAAGTGATCTACGTCTCTGAAATCGCTACATTGGGCGCCTCATGAACCACTTCAGTCACACCAGAAACACCTGCGGTTTCTGCGGCGTGGCTAGCCCAGTTTGCCGGATAGTGGGTATTTAATGACGTGGTGAGAGTGCTGCGGTAACGTGGAACTACGGGTACAGCAACCAGAAATTCGCAGGAGTGATCACCGTGTACATCAACCCGATCAGTCGGTCACGGATGGGTCGTATTGCCTGGTCATTGTTCCGTCATCCGATGAAGAGCCGTGAGTTTCCGGCCAAGAACGAGCGACTGGTCACGGCAGACGAGCTACTTCGGTTCGGAGTTTGACGAGTATCCGTCGCAGAGCACCACGCCTTCGAACCGGCGCGATAGCGCCGATCCGAGGGCGTAGCTGTATGTGTCAGCTGCTCAGCTGACCTGAATCCCTGATCGCCTCGGCCAGCGGCTCCAGCACTGCTGGGTCGTACGGCGGCGGCAGGTAGATGATCGCCAGGTCCAAGCCCTCGGCACCCAGGGCGGCGGCCTCGTCGACCACCTTCGCGACATCGTGGTCCGGGCCGAGCCGCACGTGCGCCGACAGGGTGATTTCTTTCGGGTCCCGGCCGATATCCGCGCAGTGTGTGGCGAGCACGTCACGCTTGCGGGCGAACTCCTCGGGCGGGCCGCCGACGAAGTTCCAGTGGTCGGCGTACTGCGCGGTGATGCGCAGGGTCCGCTTCTCGCCACTTCCGCCGATGCAGAACGGCGGGTGCGGCTGCTGCGGGCCCTTGGGCTCGTTGCGGGCGTCCTTGAGTTGGTAGAACTTGCCGTCGAACGTCGTCGTCTCCTGCGTCAGCAGCCCCTTGAGGACCTGACAGGCTTCCTCGAACCGGTCGAAGCGTTCCTTGATCGAACCCAATTCGATGCCGTAGGCGCCGGATTCCTCCTCGTTCCAGCCGGCACCGATCCCGAGTTCCAAGCGACCGTTGGAGACGATGTCGAGCGCCGATGCCATATTCGCCAGCACGGCGGGATGCCGGTAATGGATACCGGTGACGAGCACGCCGACGCGCAACCGTTCAGTGGCCTGTGCCAGCGCGGTCAATGTGGTCCAACCCTCAAGGCACGGGCCAGAAGAGTCGGAGAAGATCGGATAGAAGTGGTCGAACGTCCAGCCGGATTCGAAGACGTCGATCGTGTCGGCCGTTTTCCAGATGGAAAGCATGTCGGCCCAGGTCGTGTTCTGCGGGGATGTTTTGAAGGCGAAGCGCACGCCATCGGAAACTAGTCCCGTCCGGGGATTCATTCCGAAGTTCGGGCATCTGCCAGGAATCTTTCAGCTCCGGTACCCACCCCATAGTGCTGATTCCGTATCTTCGGTGCCATTTGGCCGCCGCAATCGGTAGTCTCAGGCACGGAAATATGCGGAATCCCGCGATCAGACCATCTGGGAGTAAACATGACCGAGTACGCAGTCACCGATCCGGCGACCGCAGAGGTGGTCGCCACCTACCCGACCTCGACCGACGCCGAGATCCAGGCCGCGATCGAAGCTGCTGCCAAGACCGGGCGCAGCTGGGCGCGCACCACCACGGTGGCCGAGCGGGCCGCGCTGATCGGCAAGGTCGCCGCCCTGCACGAGCAGCGCCGCGAACAGCTCGCCGACGTGATCGTCCGTGAGATGGGCAAGCCGCGCGACCAGGCCCTGGGTGAGGTCGACTTCAGTGCCGCCATCTATCAGTACTACGCGGACAACGCGGAGAAGTTTCTCGCCGACGAGGAGATCACCTTGCTCGACGGGGAGGGCACCGCGGTGGTCAAGCGGGGCCCGGTCGGGGTGCTGCTCGGCATCATGCCGTGGAACTACCCCTACTACCAGGTTGCCCGCTTCGCCGGCCCAAACCTGATCGTAGGCAACACAATTCTGCTCAAGCATGCCCCGCAATGCCCGGAATCCGCCGAGCTGCTGCAACTGATCTTCCTCGAGGCCGGATTGCCGCAGGGTGCCTACGTCGACATCCGCGCCACCAACGACCAGGTTGCCGACATCATCGCCGACCCCCGCGTGGCCGCGGTGTCGCTGACGGGTTCGGAGCGGGCGGGAGCCGCCGTGGCCGAGATCGCCGGCCGTAACCTCAAGAAGTGCGTGCTGGAGCTGGGCGGTTCCGACCCGTTCATCGTGCTGTCCACCGACGATCTCGACGCGACGGTTGAGGCCGCGGTCGAGGGACGGATGGAGAACACCGGGCAGGCCTGCAACGCCGCCAAGCGCTTCATCGTCGCCGAGAACCTCTACGACGACTTCCTGGCCAAGTTCACCGAGAAGCTGCTGGCCGCTGCCGACGGAATCGCCCCGCTGTCTTCGGAATTGGCTGCCGAGCGGCTCGAGCAACAGGTCAAGGCCGCCGTCGACCAAGGCGCCAAGCTGACGTCCGCGGGTGAGCGCCGGGGAGCCTTCTATCCACCGGCCGTGCTGACCGGCGTCACCCAGGACAACGACGCCTACCGGCAAGAGCTGTTCGGCCCGGTGGCCGTGGTGTACAAGGCCGGCTCGGAGGACGAGGCCGTCGAAATCGCCAACGACACCCCGTTCGGGTTGGGTTCCTACGTGTTCACCACCGACGCCGACCAGGCCGCGCGGGTGGCCGACCGGATCGATGCCGGCATGGTGTTCGTCAATGCCGTCGGCGCAGAAGGGGCCGAGCTGCCGTTCGGTGGGATCAAGCGGTCCGGTTTCGGGCGCGAGCTGGGCAAATTCGGCATGGACGAGTTCGTGAACAAGAAACTCATCCGCACCGTGAGCTGACCGCGGGCCGCGGCCCGGGCACACTGAAGATATGGACCGGCCCATCGACCCGGTGACAGCGCTGCGCCAGATCGCCTACTACAAGGACCGCGCGCGGGAAGACCCGCGCCGGGTGATGGCCTATCGCAACGCCGCCGACATCGTCGAAGCGCTGCCCGACGCGCAGAGGGATCGCCTCGGCGCGTCGGGCAGCTGGCAGTCTTTGCCGGGCATCGGGCCAAAGACCGCGAAGGTGATCGCCCAGGCCTGGGCCGGCCATGAACCCGACGCCCTCGTCGAATTACGCATGGCAGCAAAGGATCTCGGTGGCGGCGCGCTACGTTCGGCGCTGCGGGGCGACCTGCACGTGCACTCGAACTGGTCCGACGGATCAGCCCCGATCGAGGAGATGATGCTGGCCGCCCGCGACCTCGGCCATGAGTACTGTGCGCTGACCGACCACTCGCCGCGGCTCAAGATCGCCAACGGGCTGTCCCCGGAGCGGCTGCGGGAGCAACTCGACGTCATCGAGGAGCTGCGGGAACTCGTGGCACCGATGCGCATCCTCACCGGAATCGAGGTCGACATCCTCGAAGACGGGTCCCTGGACCAGGAACCCGACCTGTTGGCGCGCCTCGACGTGGTGGTCGCCAGTGTGCACTCCAAACTCGCCATGGACGCGGCGTCCATGACCCGGCGCATGGTCAAAGCGGTGTCCAACCCGCACACCGACGTCCTCGGACACTGCACCGGGCGCCTGGTCACCGGTGGGCGCGGCATGCGGCCCGAATCGAAATTCGATGCGGAGAAGGTTTTCTCCGCCTGCCGCGATCACGACACCGCCGTCGAGATCAATTCCCGTCCCGAGCGCCGCGACCCACCTACCCGCTTGCTGAACCTCGCGCTGGACCTCGGCTGCCTGTTCAGCATCGACACCGATGCCCACGCGCCAGGCCAGTTGGACTTCCTCGGCTACGGGGCGCAACGGGCCCTGGAAGCCGAGGTCCCGGTCGAGCGGATCGTCAACACCTGGTCCGCCGAGCAACTCCTGGACTGGGCAGCCCGCTGAATCAGGTTCCTGACGTGAACGGATCATGCTCGGCGAGAAGCCTTTCCATGCGTGCCTCATCGAGGCGGACCCGCACGGTAGCTGCTTCCTGCTGATCACGAATCACCTTGGCCAGGGTGAACGCGCTGGTCACCAGGAACAGAGCGGACATTCCCAGGAACATCCGCTGCCAGACATCGATCGGGAGAAAGTAGATCCCGCCGAGCACGCCGAGGAAACTCACCCCGAATGCGATAGCGGCCTGGAGCGCGAACGCGGCGGTGACTTTCGAACTGTCGTTGAGTGCGATCATGCTCCGAGCCTGACGCAGAACCCGTCGCGAGGGATGCGTGAGACTACTCAAAATCTCCGGTCTAAGCTCACCCGATGCAAGCGGATCTCGGCATCGACACCGTCATCACCCTGCTGGCCGCCGGCCTGATCTTCCTGCTGGCGCTGGTGCTCGGGGTGTGGAAATACCGGCAGATGGCCACCAGTGAGAACCACCTGGCCCATCCTTACGTCGACATCGCCCACCGGGCCGCGCTGCTGTACTCGTTCGCGACGCTGTTGGTGGCGGTGTTCGTCGAACTCAGCGCCTGGCCCACCTGGGTGAACCTCACCGCGGCCATGGTGCTCGTGCTCTTCTTCGTCGTCGCCATCGCCGCCTACATCGAGCACGGCGCCAAACGGGACACCACCAACCAATTCGAGAAGCCCACGGCCGCCCTGCACGCCGGAATGGTCGCGCTCATCGTCGGCGAGATCGGTGGATTCGCCGTGCTGCTCGCCGGATTCGTTGCCGCGCAGTTCTGATGCGGACACCGCGCTAATACGGGAGCGTGGGCATCTCCAGGCCGGGATCACGCCCCACCAGCACGCCACGGGTCAGCATCGCGTTGCCGAACCGCTGCCGCACCTCGTCGATGGCGCCGTCGATCGCGACCGGATCGGGCTCTGATTCGAACGGCAACTCCAACTGCTGGCTGCCCTGGTGGTCGATGTTGGACACCGCGAACCCGATCAGGGTCAGCCCGCGCTCGGCGATCACCGGCGCGGCGGCCGTCACCAACGCGCGGGCAGCGGCCAGGACCGCGTCGGTCGAGGCGGTGGCCCGGGGCAGCGTGTGCGACCGGGTGGCCCGGCCGAAATCGTCGAAGCGCAAACGCAATACGACGGTGCGTCCGGTACGTCCGGCGCCCCGCATACGGCGGGTGATCCGGTCGACGAGGTTGACCACCACGACGTCGACCTCCGCGGCCGACATCGTGTTGCCCCGGCGCCCGAGTGCACGTTGAGCGCCGACAGAACTACGTCGGACGCCCGTCGTCACCCGGCGTCGATCGATGTTGCGCGACAACGCATACAGCTGACGGGCCATCGCGCCACCCACCATCGGCCGCAGGGCCGACTCGGGCAGTTCGGCGACATCGGCGACCGTCTCGATGCCGTGCGCATGGAGCTTTTCGGCGGTCTTGGCACCGACACCCCACAGCCGGCGCACCGGCAGGGGGTGCAGGAACGCCAACTCACGGTCGGGCGGAACCAACAGCAGACCGTCCGGTTTGGCGACCTGGCTGGCGACCTTGGCCAGGAACTTCGTCCGCGCGATCCCGACGGTGATGGGCAGGCCCACCTGCTCGCTGACCTGCTCGCGCAGCCGCCGGGCGATCTCCACCGGGGTACCGGATACCCGGCCCAGCCCGGACACGTCGAGAAACGCCTCATCCACGGACAGCGGCTCGACCACCGGCGTGGTGTCGTGGAAGACCTCGAACACATGCCGGCTGGCCTCGGAATAGGCCGACATCCGCGGCGGCACCACGATGGCCTGCGGACACAACGCCCGCGCCTGACCACCGCCCATCGCCGTGCGCACGCCGAATGCCTTGGCCTCGTAACTGGCTGCCAGCACCACGCCGCCACCGACGATCACCGGGCGGCCGCGCAAGGCGGGATCGTCACGCTGCTCGACCGATGCGTAGAACGAGTCGAGATCGGCGTGCAGGATGGCCGCGCTGTCGGACACGAACATATGTTCGCACAGCGGGCGGACGAGCTAGGGTGCCTCGCCGTAGATGCTGGTCAGCCAGATGTGAGCCAGGGTGTCGACCACCTTGTCATGAGCGACCGCGGGTTGTTCGGCCCCCAGCGCCGCCATCATCGTCCGCTCGTTCATCAGGTTGAGCGAGGTCGCCAGGTCCATGGCCGGGATGGTCTCCGGGGCGGCGGCGCGTTGACGCTCAGCGGTGATCAGCGCGGCGGTCAGGGCGATCCATTTCTGCATGAGCCCGGACCAGAACGCGCGAAACTCCGGGCTGCTGTCGAGTGCCTCGGCGCCGGCACGGGCTATGGCCGGATCCGAGCCGAACGAGCTGAAGAAGATCTCGATACCCCGGCGGATCGCCCGCGCGGGCTCGGCCGGCATGTCCTCCAGTGCACTGTCGAAACCGGTGTCGGCACGCTTGATCAGCGGATCGAGCAAGGACAGTACGACGGCTTCCTTCGACGGGAAGTAGAAGTAGAAGGTCGGCCGGGAGATGCCGGCACCTTTGGCCAGGTCATCGACCGATATGTCAGCGAACTTCTTGGTTTCCAGCAGCTGCCTGGCGGTCGCGAGAATCGCCGCCTCGCGGTCGTCGCCCGAGGGGCGGGCGGCGCGGCGACCGCGCGGGGCGCGGGTCGTGCTGGAGCTCGTCACAGTCACGAAGCCTAACATCGTGTTGAATTTTTCAACACACCGTTGACCGACTCAACACCATGTTGATACCGTCGGTCCCATGACCGAACATTTCGATGTTGTGATCGTCGGCGCCGGCATCTCCGGCATCAGCACGGCCTGGCACCTACAGAACCGTTGCCCCACCAAGAGCTACGTGATCCTCGAGCGCCGGGAGAACATCGGCGGCACCTGGGACCTGTTCAAGTACCCGGGTATCCGCTCCGACTCGGACATGTTCACCCTGGGATTCCGGTTCAAGCCCTGGGAGTCCGCGAAATCCATCGCCGACGGCCAGTCGATCTGGAACTACATCAACGAAGCCGCAGACGAGAACGGCATCCGCAACCACATCCGCACCGGGCACCGCGTCCTGTCGGTGGACTGGTCCGACGCCGACAACCGCTGGACCGTCGACGTCGAGGCGGACGGCGAAGCCAAGCAGATCACCGCGTCATTCCTGTCGGTGTGCAGTGGCTACTACAACTACGACGAGGGTTACTCGCCGGAGTTCCCCGGTGCGGCGGACTTCAAGGGCCAGATCATCCACCCGCAGCACTGGCCCGAGGACCTGGACTACAAGGGCAAGAAGATCGTCGTGATCGGCTCCGGCGCCACGGCCGTCACACTGATCCCGTCACTGGTCAACGAGGGCGCCGGCCACGTGACCATGCTGCAGCGCTCACCCACTTACATCGGCGCCCTCCCGCTGGAGGATCCGGTCGCGGCGCGGACCAACAAGTACCTGCCCAAGAACCTGGCGCACTTCATCAACCGGTGGAAGCAGATCGGCTACAGCACCGGGCAGTACCAGATCGCCCGCAAGTTCCCGGGCATCTTCAAGAAGGCCCTGCGCCAGATGGCCGAACGCCGGCTGCCCGAGGGCTTCGACTACGACAAGCACTTCAGCCCGCGCTACAACCCGTGGGATGAGCGAGTCTGCTTGGCGCCCAACGGTGACCTGTTCAAGGCGATCCGCTCCGGCAAGGCCGACGTCGTCACCGACACCATCGAGACCTTCACCGCAACCGGCATCAAGCTGACCTCCGGTGAGGAGCTGGCCGCCGACATCATCGTCACCGCGACAGGCCTGAACATGCAGTTGTTCGGTGGGGCCACCGCCAACCGCAACGGCACACCGATCGACCTGACCAAGTGCATGACCTACAAGGGCCTGATGCTCTCGGGTGTGCCGAACATGGCCATCACCTTCGGCTACACCAACGCATCGTGGACCCTCAAGGCCGACCTGGTCTCCGAGTTCATCTGCCGCCTGCTGAACTACATGGACGCCAACGGATTCGACCGCGTCGAGGCGCAGCACCCCGGAGACGCCGTCGACGAATTGCCGTTCATGGACTTCACCCCGGGCTACTTCCGCCGGGCTATGGACAGCCTGCCCAAGTCGGGTTCGGAAGCGCCGTGGAAGCTCAAGCAGAACTACTTCTTCGACATGCGGACCATCCGCTACGGCAAGGTCGACGAGGAAGCGCTGATGTTCACCAAACACCGTGCCGCAGTGACGGTTTAGTTCCTCACCGAGCAGACACAAAACTGGCCCTCTTCATGCGAAGAGGGCCAGTTTTGTGTCTGGTCAGGCGGAAGGGCGACGGGTCCTAATCGTCGCCTCCGGCAACTACGACGATCCCGTCCTCGTCGGCGTAGGCGATTTCGCCCGGCACGAACGTCACGCCGCCGAAGCTGACCTCGACGTCGCGCTCACCCTCGCCGGTCTTGGTGCCCTTGCGCGGGTTGGTGCCCAGCGCCTTGATGCCGACGTCGATGGTGCGCAGCGCGGCCGCGTCGCGCACCGCGCCGTGCACGATCACCCCGGACCAGCCGTTGTCGGCGGCCAGCCCCGCGATGATGTCGCCCACCAGTGCGGTGTGCAGCGACCCGTCGCCGTCGACCACCAGCACCCCACCGTTACCCGGTGTGGACAAAATGGACTTGAGCAGCGCGTTGTCCTGGAAACAGCGCACCGTGGTGATCGGCCCCGCGAACATCGCCTTGCCGCCGTAGTTCTGCAACTGCAGATCGCAGCTACGGACGTCGGGATAGATCTCGTCGACCAGATCAGCGGTGGCGCGCGGTTCGATACTCACCCGGCGATTATCGCAGGCGGCCGGCGGCCGACACTTTGCACGTTCGTCGTCCATTGACGTCGCGCCAGGGTCGAGCCGGCGATCAGTCCTCGTCGGAATGGCGGCGGCTGAGCAACACCAACAGCACGGCCAGGACACCCACGGCCACCGCCGCGGCCAGCGGCACCTTGGACGACGTACTCTCACTCACCGGCACGGGCACCGGGCCCGACACCGGGTTGGTGGCCGAGGTGACCGTTGATTTAGCTTGAGCTGCAGTCTCTTTGGCCGCCTCGGCGACATCCGGGACCGGAGTGACTTCAGGGACGGGCGGCACGGGCGGGGGCGTCGCCGCGGCCGGAGGCGGCGGGGCAGGCTGAGCCTTCTTGGCCGGGGCCTTTTTCGCAGGAGCCTTCTTGGCGGCCTTGGCGGGTGCCTTCTTGGCCGCGGCTTTCTTGGCGGCGGCCTTCTTCGCCGGAGCTTTGGCCGGAGCCTTCTTGGCCGCCGCAGGTCCGGGTTTGGGAGCCGGAGTAGGCGGAGCAGGATCCGCGCCGGCCGCTGACGACGCGGCCGCAGCCGACCCGGAAGCGGTATCGGGCTTCTCGGCGGGTTGATCCTGCTGCTCTGCCATCTGGCTGCTCCTTTGCAGTATCTGGTGCTCCGCGCCGTCGCGGAGAGTGGGGCCGGCAGTGTTTCCCATCATGCCAGGCGCCGCAGCGGTCAACCCGTGACGGCCAGAGCCGCGGCGAGCGTGACCGCAACAGCCATCATGCCCAACTCCGCCAGCGAGCGGTTCTGCGACAACGCGGCGCTACTGCGGTGCGCCCGTGCCGCGGGCAGCCACCGCGACCGGTTTCGCCAGGCCAGCGCCAGCAGAGCCACCGTCACGGCGATTTTCGCCGCCAGCACCCGGCCATAGCCGGTGGTCCACAACTCGGCGGGCGAACTCAACTTGATCGCTGCCCCGCTGACCCCGGCCACCAGCAGTACACCCACGCACCACAGCGACAACTGCGAGAAGCGGGGCAACACCCTGGCCCACTGGCCGCGATGCGCCACGGTCAACACCAGCGCCGCCAGCACGCCACACCACACCGCGGCCGCCACGGCGTGCACAGCCACAGCCGTCCCGCCGATCGGGCTCTCCGAGAGATGACCCGCCAAGGTCCTGGCAACCAGGCCGACCGCCGCCAACCCGACGGTCGTGGCGGTGGCAGCACCCCGGCGCGGGGTGAGGACCGCCGCCACGCCGACGATCAGCGCCGCCGCGATGGCCACCAGCCCCGACCGGCCCGCCGCCGTGTGCAAGGCGAAGTCGGTCAGGGTTCGCACACCCATCTGCCAGAACCCGACGCCCGCGGTCTGCGCGCCCGACACAGCCAGCCGCACGATCTCGGCCAGCAGCCACAGCGCCGCAGCCAAGGCCATGGGCCCGGCCGCGCGGCGGCTCACCTCGTCGCGATAGCGATCGGATTCGAGCAGCGGCACCGCGGCCAGTCCGAGGGTGACGATTGCGGCGCCGTCAGCCAGCGCCCGGATCAGCGCGCCCGTCACCGCTGACGGCGGACCGCCCACCAGGCCCCGCCGCCGATCAGCACGACGGCGACCAGAACGAACGGCCACACCGGTATGCCACCGTCCGGCGGTGCGGGCGCCGAGGCGGACGGCCCCGGAGTGCCCGTACCGGCGACGGTCAGCTCGAACGACCAGGAGCCCGAGACCACGTGCCCATCGGCGGAGGTCACCCGGTAGTTCACCATGTAGGTGCCGGCCGGGCCGAGCGGGCGGACCCCGACGCTGAGCACCGCGCCGGCGACCAGCGGGTCACCGTCGGACCACAGGTTGTTGTCCGGGCCGACCACCGTCATGTGGGCGAAAGCGGGCTGCAGCGCCTCGTTGAACGTGGCGCTCACCCGCGGCGGTGACGCGGTGAGCGCGGCATGCTCGGCCGGGTCGGTGGCGATGCGGACCGCGTGCGCCGACGCCGCCGGTGCCCCGGCCAATGCCGAGGCTGCCAACATCAGCCCGGTCAGCGCCGTCGCCAGCAGTCTGCTCACGGCCGGCGCCTGTTCAGCAGGCCTGCGACCAGGGCGGCGGCCGCGACGATCAACGCGCCGCCGGCCAGCCATCGGGCCGAATTGTCGGCGCTGCCTGCGGGCTGTGCGACCGCAGGACCGGGCTGGCCGGGGGCCGCGGGAATCTCGGTGCCGTGTTCGGCGTGCCCGCCTTCGGGCCCAGTGCCGGTCAGCGCCAGCTGCGGGGCCGGGTGCTCAGGCTCGCCCCCGTCGGGCAGCGGGGCTTGATCCCACCGGACCACCGCGCCGTCGGAGTAGATCTGGGTGGTCGGGAAGCTCGCCGTCGCCGCATCGGGCAGTTTGACCGACACTCGGAACAGCGCGAACTGCTCGAAGGAGATGCCCACGCCGGGAGCCGCCGTCCACGTCACCGAACGGACGGTGCCCGCGCCGGCATCCCGGTCGAGCTTGGCTGTCCAACCCGGCATCACCTCGGTGCGGGCCGAGGCCACGTTGGGCAGGTCAACCTTCAATTGTGTTGTGAGCGCCCCGGTTTCGGACTCACCGGGGACGCGGAAGGTAAGCACCGAGGTGGTTCCCGGAGTCGGGTTGTCGGCCTCGACGTGGACGTGCGCCCAGGCCGGTGCGGCGGAGAGCAGCCCGGCGGCGGCTATCGCGGCGGTCGTGAGCAGAGCGCGGGACGACGCCCCGGCGAGGCGGTCGGATCGGAAGGTCATGACAGTGGCTCAGACCAATCCCAGCCGAGCCATCAGATCGGCATCGATGCCGTCGAGCTGGGCAGCGATCGCCGCGTGAGCACCCCGGCGCCGTGGCGTCGGCATGTTCTCGGCGGCGGTCACCGCCGCGGCCAGGTCGGTGAGCCGTTCGTTGATCGCCGTGACGAACTGCTTGGTCTCGGCGTCCTTGGGCTTCTTCTCGGCGACCTGACGCAGCGTCTGCTCGGCGCCGGAAATTCGTGCGGACAGCTCGGCTCCGTGCCCGGAGAACTGGCCGAGCTGGGCCAGCGGGACCCCGAGGCGATCGGCACGACGCTCGTCCAGGGCTCCACGGGCGGCTGTGGCGGCACGGTAGACCAGCGGCACGAGCACCGGGGCCAGCAAACGTGTGACGGTCAATAGACGCCGAATTCTGGCGGGGGCCAGCAGCCGGCCCTCGCGGGCAGCTTTCAACTCGGCCTCGGCGACCTTGAGGGCCGCGCGGTCGCTGTCCCGCTGCGCTTTGACCTGAGCTTTGAGCGCCCGGTCCGCCGATTTTCGATCGGACTTGATGCGACGAGCCTCGTTCTTTGCGGTGAGCCGGGCTTCCAGCTTGGCCTTGGCCTTGATGGCGCGGGCTTCGGCGCGGCGGGTGGCGCGGCTTTTTCGTCGCGTGAACAGGCCCATTCCGGTTGCCTCCCGGTCAATTCGTCGTGTGTTCGTGGTCACCGCAGAAGTGCTGCAGACCCACAGTATCGTCCGGCGGATTTGCTCCGCCGTGCCTCCCCGCGATCACGGCGGCCAATCGCCACAGCTAGCAAATTTCGACTGCGTGTTTGTGCAAGAATCGACTTCATCAAACAAGCTTGCGGGCGGTGCGCGAAAGGGTGGTGACAACGTGCGTTCGCGGTTGCGCGTCGCCGCCTCGACCGGTCTGGTGCTTACGGGCCTGATCATCGCCGGTCTCGGGGGAGCACTGGCGTTTGCCGATCCGGATCGTGGCCGGCCTGACAGCGGTCAGGGTTCGTCGAATGGTGCCGGCAAGGGGCATGACGGGCACGAGGGCAAGGATCACGGCCGGGGCCACGACCGGGACGGCGATTCCCACGGCGATTCTCACGGTGAAGACGACGGCGGCACCGGCTCGTCGGGCACCCGCACGACTCACAGACCCACCAAGACGACCGGCAAGCCGACCAAGACGACCGGCAGACCCACTCACACCGAAGAACCCGGCGAGTCGTCGCACCCGTCCGGCACCCGGACGCCCCCGCAAACGGGGACCGGCACCGCGACCAACACCGAGACACCTCCGAGCACCGAGCCCTCAGGGTCCGAGACGCCCACCACTTCTGGTCCCGTCGCGACGACCAGCGCGGTGTCGTCGTCCGAGACCACGGCGACGACGTCGCGTACCACCGAGACCACCAGAACGACGACAGAGACCACCGCGACGACATCGGAGACCACCGCAACGACATCGGAGACCACCGCAACGACATCGGAGACGACCGCGACGACATCGCAGACGACCGCAACCACGACTGAGACCACCGAGACCACGAAGACAACGACCACCCTCATCGGCGGTGGCCGTGACGACGGCGCACCCGGTGTCCCCGCACCGTTCAACTTTCCACGCTTGCCGGACATGCAGTTGACGGCGCCGCAGGCCCAAGCGCCCGATCTGGCCGCGCCGCCACCGCCGGGGCTGGCTGCCGCAGCCGGGCTGGTCCCGGTCGTCGCTCCGATCGTCGTGCTGCCGGTCATCGTGCCGCCTGTCGTGCTGCCCATGGGTGCCCCGGATTCCGACCACGGGCCGCAATCCGGGCCCGGATCCGGTCCGGACGTGCAATCGGCCACCCAGATGCGGACCGAGGCGGCGCCGCCCGCGGCGGTCGGGTTGGACGCCGCCATCCCGCCGGCGTCCTACCGGGCCGGCTACGCGGACTACCTGCGCACCGCGAACACCATGGAAATCGCGGCGATGGCCGTGCCCGGCGTGACCGGGATGATGGCGCTGACCGGCCTGGGCGGGCTTCTCGGTTACCGGCAGGCCAAAGCCGGCCGTAGCGTCCGAATCGACGCCAGTCGGTTCATGCGTTAGGAGCGACCGTGCTACGAAAGGGTGGAAAGGGGGATCATGTCAGCCAGTCGAAACGTCACACGCGCTGTGAACGAGGTTCTCGACCTCGCCCCTAGACAGGGCGAAATCACGTTGACCCGCCTGGTCGACGCGGTGAGCGCAGACCGCGGTCGGCCGATCGAGCTGACCATGGCCGAACTTCCCCCCGGAGTCTGCGGGCAGTGGCGGCAGTACGCCGACCGTGACGTGTTCCTCATCCAGCAGGGGTTGCCGGCCTGGGATCGCACGCTGGCCCACGAGCTCGGCCACCTGGTGTTGGGCCACGAGGGCATCTCGATCGTCGACGCGGCCGCCGCTTCGGCCGAAGTGGCCACGTCCGATCTGATCAGTTACATGCTCAACCAGCGGACCGGCTGTATGGGTCCCAACGGCGAGGACATCGAACAGGAGGCAGAGGACTTCGCCGCACTGTTGCTGTACCGGCTCGGCCGCCTGCCGTCGGATCGGTCTTCGATCGTCCAGGTCCGCCTCGGAGAGGCGTTTGGTTGATCGTCTGGGTGATCGCCGGCCTGCTGGGCTTGGCGACTGGCCTGCGCATCGGTTGGGCACTGGTCAACAAGCAATCCCTGGTGAGCTCCGCGATGATCCTCTCGTTGGGCAGCCTCGGCATGGTCGCGGCCCTGAACTGGCAGCCGCTGGCCCTGTTGATCGACACCGTCGTGCACTGGCCCAACATCGCCGCCGGCCTCAGCCAGGTCGCCCTGATCGCCTGCGCGGCCGGCAGTTGCGTGATGATCACGACGGCGTCGTCGGGCCATTCGGCCACACTCACCCGGCGTATCGCGTTGATCCAGTACGGCATCGCCGGTGTGGTGGCCGTGATCAGCCTGGTGATCTTCTTCCGGGCCGGCCGGCAGCCGGAGATGTCGCCGTCTGAGTACCTGCAGCGCGATCTCGGGTCGCAAGGCGCCTCATGGCTGTTGCCGCTGCTCTATGTGTTTCTGGCGCTGACCCTGGTGGCGTGGGCCGGCCTGCGCTACTCGAACCGCAGCCGACGTGGGCGTGCGCTGTTCCTGTTCACCGTCGGCATGGTGCTGATCGTGGCCGCCAGCGGATTCGTCCTGCTGCGGGCCGCGGGTCGGATCGAGCCGGTCGGTGTCGGCGTCGCGGCGACCATGCTCGGATGCGCGATGGTCATCGTCGCCGCCGGATCCCTGCTGCCGAGCGTCGAAGACTGGTTCGGTGCCCGACAGGAATTGCGGACCATCAAGCCACTGCTGAGCGAGCTGGCGCGGCGACAGCCCGACGTGGGCATCGGGGTACGCCCGCGGGGACCGCTCGTTTTCCGTGTGGCCGAACGGATGTCGCTGATCTCGGATGCGCTCTACCTGGAAGCGACCGCCGCCGACGCTCGTCGGCACGAGACCGCCGGACCCCGTGGGTCAGGCGGGTCAAGTGACACAACACATTTCGGGGATATCGAGCGACCTGACGTGGCACCCCATGATCAGGCGCACGCCGTCGCGCGGTGGATCTACGACACCCGTGACGGTGATGAGGATTCAGCCTTCCCGGGGCTGGCGTGGCTCAGTCAGCCCGAGTCGTACTCAGACCGGGAGTGGATTCTGGCGATTGCCGGGCAATACCGGGAACTGGACCGCGGGGCAGCGCGCAGCTGAAACCCGCGCGAGTGGGAGTCACCGAAATGATCCCCACTGGCGTGGGTTCAAGCGCGTAGAAACGCCAGTGGAAACCGGCGAATCAGTCGTCGAGGTGTTCCCGGCGGCGCAGCTCATCGACCTTCTGAACCAGGTCCTGCTGAGCCTCGTTGGACAATCCGACGGTACGGGCGGCGATCCGGCGGACCCCCTCGTCACGCATGCTGGCCAGCCAGGTCAGCTCCTTGTCGAGCTTCTCGTAGTACTCGTCGTCGGTGAAGTAGGCCGGCTTGATCCGGAAAAAGTTGGCAAGTGCGGCCATGGTTGCCGCCGACGGGTTGGTTCGGTTGCCCGAACGAAGCTGCGAGAGGTACGGAGCCGACATGGTGACGCCCTCAGACTTCAGTGCAGCAATCACCTCGGCAGACGTGTGGGGTCCGCGCCCGGGCGGATAAACCGTATCGAACAGGCGGTTTAGGCGGGCGGCGAACGTCTTGCTCATCGATTTGACCTCCACATGCTTCAGAGCGGTACGAATAGGCGGCGTATTTGCTGACTATGGTAGCGAGTGTTGTGACGACAACCAAGTGCAAACGCCACAAAAGTTAAACGACCTTTGTGTTTTGGCAGTCTCTGTCACAGAAACGGACGGCTTCGCCATGGAGGTGAGGCGGGATTGCGCCGTCTGGCAATGCAAAAGGTGACGGTCGCGTTGTATTGAGTGCGGTGAGCTGCGCGCACGCGGGCGCTCGATCATGATCAACTTCTGAGCCGGCAACCTTCGTAGGGCCGTGACTAGGGGAAACGCATATTTGCTGTAGCACGAAGCTCGGGTGGCGTCAGATTGCGCGTGACGCTGTTGTCGAACGACGTGGAACACGTTACAGGTTGAGCGATGGAATGCGCATCGGCCCCCTTGCGTGCGATAGCCAGACGGTTGCGGAAGGACTCCCGCGCCGATTCCAGGCGGGGTTGCGGGACGGCAACGGTGCCCGGTTCAGCCCGTCGAGGGACAAGCGTTGACACAAAACAGGCGGCGGCCACGGTTGCGGTGGAGCGCTACGGCTATCGCCAGCGGTGTGAGGGAAGCCGAGATCGCCGACCTTGCGGGCGACGCTGACGCCTGCGGCTGCGGACATGACGGCCTTTCGACACACACCGCTGATACGTGCCGCTCGCGCGGCTCTCCTTACACACGGCCGAAGGTCTCGCGCACCGCATCGCGGGTTTGTCGACCGGGCCTACGCCGGCATGTCGACGCGACGATTGCGGGCTGCTGCCCTTCGCTGATCTTGAGGACCATAGCCGTTGTCGGCCGAGCGCGCTACGTTTCCTATCTTTTTCGGGCAGCCGGATTCTCCGGCTTGGAGAGGGTGTCCCGTATCTGGCAGCGTCACGCCGCCAGCAGCATCGCCAGGATCGCCGTGTCAGGGTGGCTGATCGGGTCGACGCCCACCCGGCTGACCACAGAGGTCACCGTGCCGTCCGACTCCGCTTCGACCCAGGCTGCCCGGTGCTCGAGCCCGAGATGCGGAAGTCCCGGCAGCAGTACGCATCCCGAAGCGGCGCCGGCGCATTCCGGAAGGGACGGAGTGGTCTCCGACGGCGGATGCAGCATCAGCAGCGCCGGCGGTTGATGCTCGGCGAAATACCCGGGCGGAACCGCGGATTCGCCGACCACCGGGCCCTCGGCGATGACCAGGCCGACCGTGCCGGGTGCCGGCTGTTCCGGCAGCTCCTCGCGGACCCCGAAAATCGTTGTGGTGGATAGTAATCCGGGAAGTGAAGCGATGCGCACGGTGACCATGAGAAGCTGCGCCCACTCTTTGGTGGAGTCGGGCCACCGTCCGGAGACCACGAAGCCTTTGAGCGCGCCGCCGGAATGGAAGGGCGCGATCTCGATCGCCCTGCCGGAACCCGTCGTATCCATATCGCCTCCGGGACATCGGTGTTGGGTCACCGGCTGAACGGTGCGCCGACACTTCTGTGGGTCGATCAGATCAGAATGCGACAGCCACCGCGGGTGTGCAAGGCGACACGGCCCCGGAAACGAGGGCGGGGCGCCACGCGATTGCGCGACGCCCCTTGGTGAGAGACCCTCGATCGGACCGAACCGGGACTAGCCGAAGATCAGGCCGTTGGTCTTGGAGGTGGCCGCCGCGTAGCGGTTCTGCACGTCCTCCCAGTTCACGACATTCCAGAACGCCTTGACGTAATCGGCCTTGACGTTCTTGTACTGCAGGTAGAAGGCGTGCTCCCACATGTCGACCTGCAGCAGCGGGATGATGCCGAGCGGAACGTTGGCCTGCTGGTCGTACAGCTGGAAGGTCAGCAGGCGGTCGCCGAGGCTGTCGTAGCCGAGCACGGCCCAGCCCGAACCCTGCAGTCCGTTGGCAGCGGCGGTGAACTGCGCCTGGAACTTGTCGAACGAGCCGAACTGGTCGTCGATCGCGGCGGCCAGGTCACCGGTCGGCTTGTCACCGCCGTTGGGGGACAGGTTCTTCCACCAGATCGAGTGGTTCACGTGGCCGCCGAGGTGGAAGGCCAGGTTCTTCTCGTTGAGGAAGATGGCGGCGTGGTCACCGTTGGCCCGCGCCTCGTCGAGCTTGGCGACCGCGTCGTTGACGCCCTTCACGTAGGCGGCGTGGTGCTTGCTGTGGTGGAGCTCGTTGATCTGACCGGAGATGTGGGGCTCCAGCGCTCCGTAGTCGTAATCCAGGTCCGGCAAAGTGTATTCAGCCACGAGATTCCTTCCTCATTATCGATCGATGGAGCGAGGCTTCAACGATCCTGAAGTTCGACACTCAAGATCGCTGCCAACATTGCTCCATCGCAGGGCGCACCGCAAGGACGCGCGTGCCGCCCTCACGTATACCCGATGGCGGTCAGAACAAGACGATCACGGCGAGCACGCCGAGCAGCAGCAGCGCGATCACGCTGGCCCGGAGGAAGGCCATCAGCTGATTACGGGTGTGCAGATGTCCGGACGAATGCCATTCGGGCTGCGAAAAGGCTGATCCCGTCCCGATCGGATGCGACGCCATCAACGACTCCTGACCTGCACGATCAATCCTGGTCCCCCAGTGAGTTCTGTCACAACAGCTGGTGTGACGCCGATCATAGACCCTGTAATGGCCAGGTGAAAATCGGCCTCGCGTGAGCCGATGGAGACGCTCGGCCGCTGGAATCAGGCTGATCCCAAGGCCGCGTTTAGCCGAATGCTTAATTTCGCTCCGCCCCGGCGACGGTTGTTGATCGTCGGTCCGCCCACCCCAGGGTTATCCACAGTTTTCGACAGCTACCGCACAGTAATCCCCACCTCGGGGCACTTCCCGCTGGTGCCGGGCTGTGGATGAACCTGTGGAAACTGTGGATAGCTTCCCGTTGCTAACGCGGCGGGGAGCTCGCCGGGGCGGGTGCGGCGACCTCTTGTGGCATGCGAGCATTGACGGCATGGACGATGTGGAAGTCGGGCAGGTCGACATCGCTGCGGTACCCACCACGTTCGAGGGGTCGGTGGTGCTGCTCGACGTTCGTGAGGACGACGAGTGGCAGCGCGGCCACGCCGCCGGGGCGCAGCACATTCCGATGGGCGACATCCCGGCCCGGATCACCGAGATCGATCCGGACGCCGAGTTGTACGTCATCTGCCACGCCGGCGGACGGTCCCTGCGGGTGGCCAATTATCTGGCCCGCAACGGCTACACCCCGATCAACGTCGAAGGCGGAATGCTGGCCTGGGCCGGGGCCGGGCGCCCGGTCATCACCGATGCCGGCGCCGCGGGCAGCGTCTGACCGAGCCGGAATTGTCGGGAGATCGTGGCTAGGCTGGTCGGATGATCCAGGTGTGTTCGCAGTGCGGGACGCGCTGGAACGTGCGTGACCGGCAGCGGTCGTGGTGTCCCCGGTGCGGGGGCTCGCTGTTGGCCCCCGCGGTGTCGTCCCCGCACAGCCAGTGGGGACCACCGCCCGCCGCGCCGCCCACGTCTGCCGGGCAGGCGCCGTCGGCAACGGCGCAACGTCCGCCCCAACTCGCGCCCGGCTACCGCTGGGTCGCTCTGCGCCCCGGAGCCCCGCCATATCAGCGGCGCCAGCGTCGGCCGCTCGGTCCCACCCCGCATTACCGCACGATTCCGAGCTGGGGGCTGCACCAACAGTTCGATGTCGACGACCAATCGCAGACAACCACCGACGATTCGAGCGTCGGAGCCGTCCGGCTCATGCTCGTCGCCGCGATGGTGCTGCTGGGCATCGCGGCCTTCGCCCACCTGGTTCGGTACGCGCTGCTGCTGATCAACCGCAGTGTGCTGCTGCACCCGTTGATCGCGATCGGCGGCGTGGTGATCGGCTTGCTCGCCAGTGTCCTGGCGCTTGCCGGTGTGGTCATGACAGTCGTGGTACTCGTCCGCTGGCTGATCGCGCGACGCGCCGCCGGATATGCCGCCCACGGCGAGGCCGACCCGCGCAGCACCACGACCCTGTGGGTCTGCTGTCTGCTTCCCGGCGTCAACCTCGTGATGGCGCCGGTGTTCGTGTGGGAGCTGGCCGCCCTCGAAGGCCGCCTCTCCCACCTGAGGCGAACCATCGTGGTGTGGTGGATCGTGTGGGTGTTGACCGCAGTCGTCGCGACGTGGTCGGTGGTGAGCACCGCGTACGTCACCTTCTTCAACAACACCCCGCAGAACATCGCCGACAACACGGTGACCACGATCGTCGGCTACCTGCTGGCGATGGCCGCTTTCCTGCTGACGGCAAAGGTGTTCGCCGGGTTCGAAGGCAGCAGCGGTACGACGGCGCAGCGCAGCGTCCGGCGCTGGGTGGTGGTTGAGCAAGACTCACCCAAAGCCGAGGCCGAGGCCGTCGACCCCTCGCAGAATCGTGAGGATGCACCTGAATCCGCCGTTCCGGTTGAGCCCCAAGGGCAGAACCCGGCAGCATAGGCGGTATGGAAACGGGCGACGGCGGAGCCGCTGGGCAGGCGAGCCCGGAACCCGGGCACCCGTTTGTGGTGGCCCATCGGGGAGCGTCCGCCGACAAGCCCGAACACACGCTGGCCGCCTACGACCTGGCCTTGCGTGAGGGCGCCGACGGCGTGGAATGCGATGTGCGGTTGACCCGCGACGGGCATCTGGTCTGTGTGCACGACCGCCGGGTGGACCGCACCTCCAGCGGCACCGGGCTGGTCAGTGAGATGACACTGGCCGAGCTGCGCCGGCTGGACTACGGATCCTGGCATGCCGGCGGGCGATCCGACGGGCTACTGACCCTCGATGAGCTCGTCTCGTTGGTGCTGGACTGGAACCGGCCGGTCAAGTTGTTCATCGAGACCAAACATCCCGTGCGCTACGGCGCGCTGGTGGAGAACAAGGTCCTGGCGCTGTTGCACCGCTACGGCATCGCGGCGCCGGCCTCGGCCGATCTGTCCCGCGCCGTGGTGATGAGCTTCTCGGCGGCGGCCGTGTGGCGGATCCGTCGGGCCGCACCGATGCTGCCGACCGTGCTCCTCGGGGAGACCTCGCGATACCTGGGTGGCAGCGCCGCGACCACCGTCGGCGCCACGGCGGTGGGCCCGTCGATCGCGACGCTGCGTGAGCACCCGGAACTGGTCGACCGGGCCGCCGCCCAGGGGCGGGCCCTGTATTGCTGGACCGTCGACCATTACGAGGACGTCCAGTTCTGCCGGGACATCGGCGTGGGGTGGGTGGCCACCAATCATCCCGGCCGCACCAAGAGCTGGCTGCAGAACGGCCTGACCGGTGCGGGCCGGGACTGACGGAGCGAAAAGCTAGAGGTTGCCGCCCGCGGCCTTCGGGGCGCTCGGGTCCGCGGCAGTGCCGCCGGCGAGTTCACGGGCCACGAAGTCCTCGATGTGGAACAGGTTGGAACCGGCGCGGTCGGCGATGCGCACCAGCGTCGCCATCGACGAGACCTCTTCGATCTGCTCCTTGAGGAACCACTGCATGAACTGCTCGCCGAGGTAGTCGCCTTCCTCGCGGGCCACGCTCGCGAGCCGGCTGATCTGCTCGGTGACGGTGCGCTCCTGGCTCAAGGCCAGTGCGAGCGCGTCACGCGGAGCGTCGAAGCGGTTGCAGACCGCATCGACACCGGGGATCTCGACGTCGATATCGCGGTCGAGCAGGTACTGGACCAGCATCATGGCGTGGTTGCGCTCCTCGACCGCCTGCGCATAGAAGTGCTTGGCGAGCTGCGGAAGGTCGGCACCGTCGAAATAGACCGCAATTGCGATGTATTGCTGCGACGCGGTGAACTCGCTACGAATCTGGTCAGAGATAAGCGCGTGGAATTTCGTGTCGAGTTCACTGGTCGTTGTCATGATCGCCAGAATAGAGCAGGTCAGCACGCATTGTCATCGAAGGTTGACCTCATTGAGGTCAGCTTTACCTTAGTTGCAGTCCACTGGTGTGGCGGGCATTACATTTGCTGTCGAGAATTTGCTGTCGTCGAAATTAGCGTTGCCTCGCTTAAGGTTGGGGCTTTTCGATGACGTCCTCGGGGACCGCCGCGTCGTTGGCCAGCGCGGTGAACAGGCGCCCGGCCGCGTCGCTGTCCCAGACCACGACCGCGCCCGAGTCGCTACCGGTGAACTCTCCGATCGGCACCGTGGTGGTCACCATGTCGTCACCGTGCATCGCCCAGGCCAGCCGGCCCAGGTCCCAGACGTGGGCGTTCTCGTCGACAGCCACCGAATTGGTGGCGGCTCGGGCCATCGGCTGCCACCGCAACGGGTTCAACAGCACCTCCGGGCTGGTGGCGCGATGCAGCAGGGCGGACATGAACTCCCGCTGGTGGATCATGCGATCCAGGTCGGCGCGCGGAGTGGCACGGGTACGGACATAGCCGAGCGCGCTGCGGCCGTCGAGTTCCTGGCAGCCGGCCGGTAGCTCGATGCCGGCCAGGGGATCGCTGATCGGCTCGGCCGGGCACATCCTCACCCCGCCGACGGCGTCGACGAGCCCGGCGAAGCCGTCGAACCCGATCTCGGCGTAGTGGTCGAGGTGCAGGCCGGTGGCCTGCTCGACGGTCTGTGCCAGCAGCGGCGCCCCGCCCAGGGAGAACGCCGCATTCACCTTGTCCTCGCCGTAGCCGGGAATCGGCAGGTAGGAGTCCCGGGGAATCGAGACCATCGTGGCCGGCGTCCCTGAGCCGATCCCGGGGATGTGCACCAACAGGATGGTGTCGGTGCGGCCGTTGCCGATGTCACCGCCCGTGGCGAGGTCGGCCTGCTGCTCGGGGCTGAGGTTCTGCCGACTGTCGGAGCCCACCAGGAGCCAGGTGGTGCCGTTGGCCGCGGCGGGCCGTTCCGGATAGTCGGCAAGCGCCGGAATGCGGTGCAGTGACGAGTCGATCCACAGCCCGCCGCCGACCAGCGCCAGCACACCGATGAGCAACACCGCCAGCACCAGACGACCCCAGTGCCGGCGCCGTCGGGGTTTGCGCGCCGGGGCGGGGGCCGCGGCCGGTCGGGGCGCTGCGGGCCGCTGACGCTGCCGCGGAGGCGTGGGCGGAGGCGGAGGCGGGGGACGCCGGGGCGGAGGCGGCGGAGGTTGCCTTCGAGGGGGAGGCGGAGGCGGCGGGGTGCGCGGCGGCGTGGGCGTGGGCGGATTCGGTGGCCAGGCCGGGCGGTAGTTCGGGTCCCGACGGATCACCTGGGACGGTTCGGCGTCACGGCGGCGCGGTCCCGGACGCCGCGAATGCGGGTCGGGATACCGCCCAGGGGTGAAACCGTCCACAGCAGAAATGTACGTGCCGACGGCGTCAGCGCAGCCAGCTGAGATGTTCTGCAACCAGGGCGTAGCCCACGAACGCCACCGCATCGATCAAGGTGTGGGCGATGATCAGCGGCCACAACCGCCCGGTGCGCTGCCAGGCGTACCCGAACACCAGACCCATCACCACATTCCCGAGCCCGGCGCTGTAGCCCTGATAGAGGTGGTACGCGCCGCGCAACAGGCTGGAGATCAGCAGCGCTTTCGCCGGGCTCACGTCGAGCTGGCGCAGCCGGGTCAGCAGGAACCCCACGACGATGATCTCCTCGGCCCAGCCGTTGGCGAACGCCACGCCGAGCAGCATCGGGATGCGCCACCACGTGTCGTACAGCTCGGCGGGCTCGACGTCGGCGCTCAGGCCCAGCACGCGGGCCAGCACGTAGAAGCCCAGGCCGGGCAGGCCGATGAGCAGAGCCAGGCTCAGCCCGCCCAGCCCGTCGGCACGCCATTGCGGGCGAGACAGCCCGATCGCCGACGGCCCGAAACCGCTGCGCCACAACAGGTATAGGGCCAGCGCACCCCAGGCCAGCAGCTGCAGCACCACGGCCAGGTGCAGGCCGAGGTCGATCAGGTCGAACGGCGAGCGCTTGGGATTGAGTGCGACGGTCTGCCCGGACAGGCCCAGCAGTACCGCTTCGACGAGCCGCAGGCCCGCGGTATACGCGCTGAGCCCGAAGGTCACCGCCAGCACGACGGCGATCTCGATCTTGAGCGTGCGCCGCTGCGGCTCGAGGTGTTCTTGGGGCGCGGTCACCGGAGCTACGGTAGCGGCGCCGCGGCGCAGGAGCGGATCCTGCGGTTCAGATCCGGCGTGCCCGCAGGCCGTTGAGGAACGGGCAACCCATCAGCACGCGGATGGCCTGGCTCAGCCCGGTGACGTCGTCGACCGGCTTGGGGAACGGCAGCCGCACGTCGTGGTCGCCGTGTTCGTTCTCCACCCGTAATTGCACGCCGTAGCGGTCCAGGCCGAGGGGCCGGACCCGGCCCTGGCGCAGTGTCACCGGCAGTCGGGTGGCCAGGCGCTCCACCACGTCGCGGTGGGATGACTCCATGTGCTGCAGCCAGCCGGATTCCATCGCGCAGAACGGATCGGGGCGGGCCTGCAGCAGCGCGCCCAGGCCGACCGCCTCGGCGCCCGTGGAATCGGCCACCACCACCGACTCGATCTCCAGGCGCATCAGCGTGTAGTTGTCGTCATCGTGTTCGCCGTTCGCGGCGGCTGCGGAATTCACCTGCAGCAGAGCCGGGTTCGGGTTCTCGGTCGCGACCAGATCCAGCAGGGCGGCGACCTCGGCGGACGGCACATGCTGAAGGCGCCCACGGATCCACACCAGGGAACGCACCGGCTCACGTAGCGGCAGCGGGGCGTAGTCGGTCATTTCCAGCACGGCTTGGACCCCGGCCGAGCCGGCGGACATCGCCATGCCGGCCAGCGGGCTGGTCTCGGGGACGGTGACCGCGAAGGACCCGTCGTCGAGCAGGTGATGCACGGGTGAGGCGACCGGCTCGATGCCCTCGACCGCGACCATCGCACCGCCGCCTCGTGCGCATGCGCTGCGGATCCGCTCAGCTGTCGTCGGTGTCGCAATGGCCATCTCGCCGCCTTCGTGGGTGAGGTAACTAGGTGAGGTAAGCCTAACTTAACTGCGGCGGGCGGCGCGGGCAAGGCCTTCGGTGAAACACCGGCGCCGAGCTCATCGACCGCTCCCGCGCAGCTCGAACCGATAGGGTTGGGCTGTGCCGCGCATCGCCTACCTCGGACCTGAGGGAACCTTCACCGAAGTGGCGTTATTGCAGATGGTGGCCCGCGAGATGGTGCCCGGCCTGCCGCCGGCGGCCGGTACCGGCGAAGACCGATTCACGCCGGTGCGCACCGACAGCACGCCGGGCGCACTGGCCGCGGTGCGGGACGGTCGCGCCGACTACGCCTGCGTGCCGATCGAGAATTCCATCGAGGGATCGGTGCTGCCCACCCTGGACAGCCTGGCCGTCGGGAAGCCGCTGCAGATCTATGCCGAGCTGATCCTCGACGTGGCATTCGCCATCGTGACCCGGCCCGGGCACAGCGGGCCGGTGCGGACCGTGGCCGCCTTCCCGGTCGCGCTGGCTCAGGTGCGCCAATGGCTGGCCGCCAACCTCCCCGACGCCGAGGTCGTGCCGGCCACCTCCAACGCCGCGGCCGCCCACGAAGTCGCCGAAGGCCGCGCCGACGCCGGGGTCAGCACCCGGTTGGCCGCCGAGCGCTACGGGATGCACATCCTGGCAGCCGACGTCGTCGACGAGGCCAACGCCCGCACCCGCTTCGTCCTCGTCGGCCCGCCCGGCGTGCCGCCTCCGGCCACCGGCGCCGACCGCACCTCGGTGGTGCTGCGGCTGGACAACGTCCCGGGCGCGCTGGTCACCGCGATGACGGAGTTCTCCATCCGCGACATCGACCTCACCCGGATCGAATCCCGGCCCACCCGAACGGAGCTGGGCACCTACATGTTCTTCCTCGACTGCGTCGGACACATCGACGACGATTCGGTGGCCGAGGCACTCAAAGCGCTCCACCGACGTTGTACCGATGTGCGATATCTGGGTTCTTGGCCGACCGGAGCGAGCGCGGGTGCGCCCCCGCCGCGTCTGGACGAGGCCACACGGTGGTTGACGGGTTTGCGTGACGGGACGGGCGCCTCATGAGCGGACGGTTGATACTCGTCCGGCACGGCCAGTCCCACGGCAACGTCGCTCGGCGCTTGGACACCCTCCCGCCCGGCGCCGAGCTGACCGACCTCGGTCACGAACAGGCCCGGCGGTTCGCCGGAACGCTCGGCCAGCGTCCCTCGATCCTGGCCCACTCGGTGGCGCGGCGGGCCGCGCAGACAGCTGCCGGCATCGGCGCCGAAACCGGCCTGGTGCCATTCGAATTCGACGGGGTTCACGAAGTCCAGGTCGGTGAGCTCGAAGACCGCAGTGACGACGACGCCGTCGCCGAGTTCAACCGGATCTACGCGCGCTGGCATCGGGGTGAACTGGACGTGCCGATGCCGGGCGGTGAGAGCGCCGAGGCTGTCCTCGCCCGATACGTGCCCGTGCTCACCGAGCTGCGGCTGCGTTATCTCGACGACCATGACTTCAAGAGCGACATCGTGCTGGTGAGCCACGGCGCGGCGATCCGGTTGGTGGCCGCCGTGCTGGCCGGTGTCGACGGCACCTTCGCCCTCGATCACCACCTGGCCAACACCGAATCGATTGTGCTGGCACCGATCACCGACGGACGGTGGAGCTGTGTGCAGTGGGCGTCGGTGACCCCGCCGTTCTACCCGGAGCCCGGTGCCACCCAGGTCGCGGACGCGGTGACGTCCGAAACCGATCCGATGGGTTAGGCGAACCGCCGGATCGAGGGCGCGCTCTCGTCCGCGCACGTACAGCCGACCGCCGCACAGTCGATGCTGAAGGTATGCGCTGCTTCTGGGGTGGTGCAGCCGTCATCGGTGCATTCCGCGCGGTACTGGACGTGGAGGATCACGGTGCCGTGGCAATGCTCCAGCCCGGCTGCGCACTCCCGGCACTGGATCGTCATAGCCCGTTGATAGCACTGCGGGCCGACAAAACGTGGTTGCCGCGCGGGACTTTCGGGCTCCTAGCCCCAACCCAATTCGTGGAGCCGCTCGTCATCGATCCCGAAATGATGCGCGATCTCGTGGATCACGGTGATCGCCACCTCGTCGACCACGGCCGCCTCGCTGTCACAGAAATCCAGCAGGGCCTCGCGGTAGATGGTGATGGTGTCCGGCAACGACCCGGCGTACCAGGAATCCCGCTCGGTCAGCGCGACTCCCCGGTACAGGCCGAGGATCTCGGGCTCGTCGGGATCGCGATCCTCGACCAGGACCACAACGTTGTCGATCGCGGCAGCCAATTGCGGCGGGATCAGGTCGAGGGCGTCGGATACCAACTCTTCGAACCGCTGCGAGCTCATCCGCACCGGCACGAGTTACGGCCCCGGTGGTACGGGCACCGGCTCGCCCGGCGGCGGCCCGGCGGGCGGCGCACCACCGTCCGGGACCGGTGCCGGGGCCTGCTCGGGGGCCGGAGCCGGCGCCGGGGCCTGCTCGGGCGGCGGCGGGTTGAAGGTGTTGGACTGCGGGGGCGCCGGCGCCGCAGTGGTCGCGGCCTGCGGCATGTGCTGGCCGCTCGACGACGAGCCTGACGAACTCGACGAGCCGGAGGATCCCGACGAACTCGACGAACCGGAGGACCCCGACGACGAGCCCGACGAACTCGACCCCGAGGAGTCCGACGACGACCCGGAGGACGAACTCGAACTCGAAGACGACGACGGTTCATCGACATCCGGCATCGGGATGGGCTCCATGTTGAGCCGCTCCTCCGGGATGTCGGGCGGTGCCACCGGGGGCTGCCCGTTGATCATCAGCGGCCCCTTGGCGCTGTTGACCAGTGTCGACCAGCCGCCGTTACCCAGCGTCGCGCCGATGCTGCACGACACCTGGCGGCTACCGGCCGACCAGCTGGGCAGCGAGATCGTGCTGTAGCTCAAGGCCAACGTGGTGGTGCGCAGCTGAACCGGGGCCAGGTAGGCATCGGTCTGCGCAGTACAGGTGTTCTTGATGAAGTTGTCCTGATCGCCCTCCGACGGCAGCCCGCCGGGGAACTTCTCGCCGAGGTTGACCGCGCCGGTGACCTCCATGGCGTGCGGCGCCGCGCAATCGACCGGGACATCGGTGGGCTGATTGGTGGCGGCGTCGATGCCCAGGCAGGTGCCAGCGGCCCAAACCTTCGATTGATCGACTTCGGACACCTTGCCCGCGGACTCCAACTGGCTGTCGCCAGGGCCGAGCAACTGCAGGCCGCACAACATGCGTCGCTCACCGGACTGCTTCCAGGCCTTCTCGCCGGACCACAGCAGGCCGATCGTGTACTTGCCGTTCGGGTCGTATTTCGGCCCGAGGTAACTGCGCACCGACGGGGTGCACTGCTCCTGGCTGATCTGCTTGATCCGGTCCACCGACGGCGGCGGCGAACCGGCGGCGTATTCGCTGCCCGGGAACGTCCGCATGTCCACCGATTGGGCCACCTCGAAGCGATGGTTGTCCTTGCAGTCCACGATGTGCGCGGCGTCAGGGTTGCGGCCGGGCCAGTTCAGGCAATCGCCGCGTTTGACGTGATTGAAGGTGTCGTTGCCGCGCGGGCCCAGCGCGATCGTGCCTCCGGAATTCGACCCCTCGCTGCGGGGCAACGCGGTGATCAGCCCCGCGATGAGCAGGGCGCCGAGTGCGGTCAACAGCAGCGCGCGTCGTGTCGACGCGGCCGCCAGACTCTGCCACCACCGTTCCCGTGCGGGTTGTTCGTCCGGCAGAGGATCGGCGAGCAGGACCCCACCGTCGGGGTGCTCAGGGTGCTCGGATGGTTCCAACATTGCGCTCCATTGTGACAGGCGTGTCAGCACCTGTGACAACTGATGCGGTTGTAATGTTGCGAGGTTGTGCCCGGCGGCCATCGACAACCGCCACCTCAGATGTACGTCGACGCACTTCAAAAAGTAGGGTTGCGCCCGTGATCGACCTCAAGCTGCTGCGCGACAATCCCGACGCCGTCCGTGCATCGCAACGGGCTCGCGGAGAAGACCCGGCGCGCGTCGACGCGCTGTTGCAGGCCGATGCGGCGCGCCGCGCCGCGATCTCGGCGGCCGACAACCTGCGCGCCGAGCAGAAGGCCGCCAGCAAGCTGGTGGGCAAGGCGACACCTGAGGAGCGTCCGGCCCTGCTGCAACAGGCCAAGGACCTGGCCGAACAGGTCAAGGCCGCCGAGACTGCCCAGGCCGAGGCCGAGAGCGCCTTCACCGCAGCCCACATGGCGATCGGCAACGTGATCATCGACGGAGTACCGGCCGGCGGCGAGGACGACTTCGTGGTGCTCGACACGGTCGGTGAACCGCGCGCGATCGAGAACCCGAAAGATCATCTCGAACTTGGTGAGACGCTCGGGCTGATCGACATGGAACGCGGCGCCAAGGTGTCGGGTTCGCGGTTCTACTTCCTCACCGGCCACGGCGCGCTGCTGCAACTGGGCCTGCTGCAACTGGCCACCCAGGTGGCGGTGCAGAACGGGTTCACGCTGATGATCCCGCCGGTGCTGGTGCGCCCGGAAGTCATGGCGGGCACCGGTTTCCTGGGCGCCCACGCCGACGAGATCTACCGGCTCGAGGCCGACGACCTGTACCTGGTCGGCACCTCGGAAGTGCCGTTGGCGGGCTACCACTCGGGCGAGATCCTCGACCTGTCCGCGGGGCCCAAGCGCTACGCCGGCTGGTCGTCGTGCTTCCGGCGCGAGGCGGGCAGCTACGGCAAGGACACCCGCGGCATCATCCGCGTGCATCAGTTCGACAAGGTCGAGGGCTTCGTCTACTGCAAGCCCGAAGACGCCGAGGCCGAGCACCGGAAACTGTTGGGCTGGCAGCGCCAGATGCTGGCGGCGATCGAAGTGCCCTACCGCGTGATCGACGTCGCCGCAGGCGATCTCGGATCCTCGGCGGCACGCAAGTACGACTGCGAAGCGTGGGTGCCCACCCAGCAGACCTACCGCGAGCTCACCTCGACCTCGAACTGCACGACGTTCCAGGCCAGGCGGTTGGCCACGCGCTACCGCGACGAGAACGGCAAGCCGCAGATCGCCGCGACGCTCAACGGCACGCTCGGTACCACCCGCTGGCTGGTGGCGATCCTGGAGAACCACCAGCAACCCGACGGCAGCGTGCGAATCCCTGACGCACTGGTGCCGTTCGTCGGCACCCCGGTGCTGGAACCCCGGTAAGCACCGCACCGCGGCCATGTCGGGGGACATGTCGGGGGACAGCCCGGTTCGGGTGAAGGTGCTCGGCCCGGTACAGGCCTGGGTCGGTGACGACCCGGTGGATCTCGGTGCCCGGCTGCAGCGGGCACTGTTGGCGCGGTTGGTGGTCGCGCACGGCCACACCGTGTCGGTCGACCGGCTCATCGATGATCTCTGGGAGGGCGAGCCGCCACCCAAGGCGTTGTCGGCGCTGCAGGTCTATGTGTCGCATCTGCGGCGCGGGCTGGAGCCGGGCCGGCAGCGGCGGGCGCCGGCCCGCATCCTGGTCAGTGCCGCGCCCGGCTATTGCCTGCGACTGCCGGTCGACGCCGTCGACGCCTGGCAGTTCGAGGCCAGAGTCACTGCGGCGTACGAAGAAACGGATCCACAGCAGCGGGTGCGCCGGCTCGAGCGGGCGCTGGCCGGCTGGACGGGAGACCCGTTCGCCGGTGCGGGCGATGCGTTGTGGGCGGCACCCGAGGTGGCCCGGCTGACCGAACTCCGGCTGGCCGCGGTGGAAGCCCAGGCCGGAACCCAGGTGGAACTCGGCCGGTACGGCACTGTCGTCGCCGGGCTGGAACGACATGTCCGCGAGCACCCCGGCCGGGAGGGCGCGGCCGCCGTGTTGGCCACTGCGCTGTACCGGACCGGGCGGCAGACCGACGCCCTGGAGGTGTTGCGGCGCACCCGGGACCACCTGGTCGACGAGCTGGGGCTGGAACCGGGCCGCGCGCTGCGCGACCTCGAACGCGACATCCTGTGTCAGGCCGACCATCTGGAGCCGGCCCGGCCGCTTCCGCAGCCGCCGGTACCGGAGGTGGCGACGCCGGATCGCACCGAGGCCGCCGCTTACGGCCGGGCCGAGGAACTCGCCGAGATCGATTCCGCGGCAAGCGCTGTCGCTGCCGGCGGGAGCGCGGTGCTCTGGATCGCCGGCGAAGCGGGGTCGGGCAAGACCACTCTGGCGGCCGCCGCGACGAGCCGGTTGCGCACGGCAGGCTGGCGGACGGTGCACGGCCGTTGCCCGGAGGTGCACGGCGCACCGGCCGGATGGGCCTGGACCGAGGTGCTGCGAGAACTCATGGAACCCGGTGCCCCGGCGGACGACCGGGCGGCGCTGGCTCCGCTGTTGCACGACGGCGCCGCCGTCGAGCCCGGCACGTTCTGGCTGGGGCATGCGGTGGCCGACGTGCTCAGCGCGGTCGCCGCGCAGCAGCCGCTGGCCGTGGTGCTCGACGACCTGCACCGGACCGACGGGCTGACGCTGGAATTGCTGCGGCTGGTGGCCGATCGGATCAAGGACCTACGGGTGCTGGTCATCGCCACCTACCGGCCTTCGGAGGACCGTGGCGAGCTGGAGGTGGCCCGGGCGGCGCTGACGGTGCACACCGCGGCACATTTGAACCTCGGTGGGCTGGATGCCGCGGCCACTGCCGCGCTGGCCGCGGACTGCGGCCTCGGTGCCGCCAGTGGGGAAGCGCTGCGGCTGCTGCGCGAGCGGACCGGAGGCAACCCGCTGTTCATCCGGGAGCTGGCCCGGCTGATGGCCGCCGAAGGAGCGGACGCGGTGTGGGCATCGGTGCCCGTCGGGGTGCGAGATGTGTTGCGGCGCAGGCTGGCCCGGCTGCCGGGGCCGACCGTGACGGCACTGCGCCAGGCCGCGGTGCTGGGACGTGACATCGACGTCGACCTGCTTGCAGAACTCGGCCGCAGCGACCCCGACGACCTGCTCGACGCGCTGGAACCGGCCGTCCTGCTGGGCCTGCTCGACGAGCCTGAGCCCGGGCGGTTGCGGTTCGCCCACGCCCTGGTCCGCGACACCCTCTATGAGGACACCTCGAAGCTGCGCCGGTCCCGGTTACACGCCGCGGCGCTGGAACTGCTGCGGGCGCCGGGCCGCTCGGTCGATCCGGCTGCCCTGGCGCACCACGCCGTCGCCGCCGCGACAGCCGAAACTTCCCTGGCTGCCGCGGGTTTCGCCACCGACGCGGCGCGCGAGGCGGATTCGGTGGGCGCGCACGCCGAAGCCGCCCGGCAGTGGCGGGCCGCCGTGCAGATGCTGGAGTTGGCGGCCGGCCGCCGGTTGGCGCCCATCGACGAGGCCCTGGAGCGCGAGATCGAGGCGCGGTGCGGGCTGATCTCCGCGCTGGCGCAGTCCGGAGACGCGGTCGCGGCGCGTATCGAGATGAAGGCCGCGCTGCAACTGTTGACCGGACAGTCGCGTGACGACCTGACAGTCCGGGTGCTCACCGCGTGGGACACCCCGCTGGTCTGGCGGGACCGCGAATACGACGAATCCGACACGCAGATGATCGGGCTGCTGCGCCGGGTGCTGGCCGGCGGCGGAAGTGGACAGCCCACCGAACTGACGGTGGCCGAACGGATCCGGCTGCTCAAGGCGTTGTACGTGGAACTGGAGGGCACCGATCCGGACGGGGCGCTGGCCGCCAGCACAGAACTGCTCGAGCTGGCTCGGCAGGCCTACGCCGAGGACCCGGCGGCATCGGGACGGCTGCTGTGCACCGCGCTCAACGTCCGGGCCTACTGCGCGTTGGGGCCCGACCTCGACGCCGAACGGGATTCGACCGCCGCCGAGCTGCTGCGGACCGCGGAGGCCACCGAGCAGGCCGATTATCAAGCGGTGGCGCACTGGCTGCTGTCACTGGCGGCCGGCCATCGCAGCGACCTGGCGACGGCGAAACGCCACGTGGACATCGCGGTGGCCCGCGCCGGCACCGGGCAGCTCGTGCACCTTCTCGGTGTGCTGGGCCTCTTCCGGGCCCGGATGCACCTGCTGGCGGGGCGGCTGGACGACGCGGTGAGCGCCTATACCGATCTGGCCGCCCGCATGGTGGAGAACGGGGCCGCCAACGGCGCCAAACTGGCGATGGTCGGACGGGTGACGGGTGAGTTCTGCCTCGGGGACCTGGGTCTGCTGGCCGACGAGTTGGTGTTCTTCTACCGCGAGGTGTCGGTCGCGGCGCTCGACGCCACGGTGCTGGCGCTGATCGCCCGCGGCCGGGAGGAGCAGGCGCGGGAGTTGTGGCAGGCCCGTCAACCGATCGAGCGGGCGTATTTCTGGCTGCCGTTCACCGTGTTGCGCGTCAATGCGGCAGTGGCACTCGGCGACCTCGACGAGGCCCGCGTCAGGGCGGCCGACCTCGAGGCCTATTCCGGCCGGATCGCCGGGCTCGGGGTCGACGGGCTGATGGTGGGCCCGGTCGACGAGGCGCTCGCCGCCGCGGCCGAGGCGCTGGGTCGCCCGGATGCGGCACGCGGCTACCGCGAGGCCGCCGCGACGCTGCGCGACCGGCTGGCCGCCGAGGCCCTGGCCTTCATCGACTGACGCCGGCGGTGCCGGATTATCGGCTCACGCCGAACACCGCCCGTTCCCGCCGCCGGTGTACCAGCCGCAGCACCGAGAGCAGCACGCGCAGCCCGATCCCGGTGTGCTGAGCCAGTGTCGATCGCTCCTCGTCGGTCATCGCCGCCAGGGAGCGGGGGCCGTCGAACGACATCCGGCTGCCGTCGCGGGCGGCACGCTCCACCGACTCCCAGTCCGCCACCGACACGTGTTCGGTGATCAGCGGAAACACCTCGAGTTCCTCATCGTTGATGTGCTCGGTCAGCAATGCCGAGAGTTCGGCCAGCTCGAGAGCCATCACGCCGGCGATCCGGCGGTCGCCCATCGACAGCCGGAACGCCGCGGCCCTGGCCCGCAGCTGATCCAACCTCGGATCGAGGGCAGCATGGTCGTCGGTCAACTCGCTCAGGTCGACGTGTGTGCCCACGCTGGCCTGGATCACCGGCCACAACACGGTGTCCTCGGTGGTGTGGTGATGGTGGATGGAATCGCACAGCCACTCCACGTACCGGGAGATCGCCCGGGCGCGGCCGGGTGTGCAGATCACGTCACGGTCGCGTACGGCCACGGCCAGGTCGGCCAGGCGAAGCAGATCGGCCAGCATCGCGCGGTGCGCCAGGGTGATACCCAGCAGGTCGGGCGCGGGATCGCCGGTTTGACGGGGTTCGGCGGTGACGGTGGTTGGCACGACGGTGCTCCTCAGGTTGTGCCGATCCCGGTTGGCGGATCGGATGTCTCGGAGCACAGCCTGATGGCGCCGACTTAAGTGCGACTTGTATCCGGCTTGTGGCGGCCACAGTAGGGTTGCAGCCATGATCGACATCGACCTCGGCGAGGCACGTAACTGGTTCGGCTTCGGTGTGGCCGGCAACTTCGCCGGCCACCTCGAACAGGCCGGTGAAGCCGGGGATTTCGTCAAGGTGGTCACCGAAGGGTATGCGCCCAAGGGCATCTTCCCGTGGTATGCGCCCGGCCGCGACGACTTCCTGGGTGAGTTCCCTCTGTCCACCGATTCCATCTTGTTGCCCGAGCCCGGCGAAGTCGAGGGGCCGCTGAACCTGCAGATCGAGCCCGAGGTCGGGGTGGCCTGCCACGTGGTGTGGAACGGCGACACCGTGGCCCGACTGGAGCCGTTCGCTCTGGGCGCCTTCAACGACTGCTCGATCCGACGGCCGGGCGCGCCGAAGATCAGCCACAAGAAGAACTGGGGTCCGGCCTCCAAAGGTGTTGCGCCGCAATTCTTCGAGATCAGCGATCTGACCCCGGACGGCCCGACGGCGACGATGCGGCTGGTCTGCTACCTGAGCCAGAACGACGGCGAGCAGCACGCCTACGGGGTTGATTCACCGCTGGTGGGTTACTCGTACTACGGCGAGGTGCTGCTGGACTGGATCGTCGAGCGGCTGGCCAACCAGAAGGGCTCGGCCGATACGCCTTTGGAGGATGTCGGCGCCTTGATGGTGGCCAGCGGGCATCCCGAGAACGTGCTGATCGGCATCGGCGCCACCCGCTACACGCCGCTGGGTGAGTCCACCTTCCTCAAGCCCGGGGACGAGGCCATCGTCCGGGTCTACGACAGTGCCTCCAGTGCGGCTTCCGAACTGCGGCAGGTGGTCTCTGCGCGTTAGCCGCCGAGCAGTTCGTCGAGCAGCGCGACGAACTCGGTGGGGCGCTGCGGCGTGAAGGCGGGGTCGGGCCGAGTCCCACTGACCTTCAAGGTGATCAGGGTCGACTTGATCGGCCGCCACACGTCCAGTGGCAGCCAGCGGCGCAGGTCTGAACTGCCCCAGATGCGAAACCGGTTGAGTACCAGCCCGAGTGACTCGGCCCGGTACGAGCGGATGTCCCGCAACGGGATCACCTTCGAGGTTCCCGACGGGAAGTGGTAGCGCCGCAACGTGATCGCCTCGCGATCCAGCTGGATCAGGCCGTCGTCGTAGTACTGGCGCGGCGCACTCATAACTTGCTGCACCGCAACTCGTGGCCCTTGGTGGTGAGGCATTTGCCGTTCTCCAGGTTCCACTGCCAGCCGTGCAGATTGCAGGTGAGCGTGTTGCCTTCCACTACACCGAATTTGGACAGGTCGGCTTTGAGGTGTGGGCAGCGGCGCTGGATTTCCCAGCCGTCGAGTGTGATCGATGAGGAGTCGTCGTGGGCTTCGGCGAACCAGCCGTCGGCGTAGGCGATGCGTTCGTCGGTGAGGCATTTGAAGAAGGTGTACAGGTACTCGTTGTAGCCGCCCACGCGCCAGGCGGTGAACCGGGTGGACAGGAAGATGGTGTTGACCCAGTCGGGTTCGCCATCGCGCAGTACGGTGCGCACCAGTTCGGGTGGGATCGCGAAGCCGTAGCGGAACTTCTCGTCGGCGATGGGTTCGCGGACCAGGCGTTTGGGGAAGTCCAGGACCACGGTCTCGGTGTGGTCGGGGCCGGACAGGCGCAGTTCGACCGGGTAGCCGATGCCGTCGCAGATCTGGTCGGTCTGGGTCATGATCGGCTCGAACAGTGCCCGTAGTCCGGGCAGCAGGGGTTCTCCGGCGGCCGGCGCCCACGAGGCTTTCTCGGCGGCCAGTACCGGGGCCATCCGCTGGGCGTAGTCCTGGATGTAGGCGGCTTTGCCGGTGGTGAAGATGGTCTCGGGGTCGGTGACCGGGTGGGTCAGCGAATTCAGGTGTGAGCCGGTGAAATCGGCGGTGCTGCCGGGGATCATCAGCAGGCCGCCGTCGTGGCCGTGGCGGCGCATCTGGTCGAGGAAGACGACCTGGTCGGGGAAGATGTTGGCCGGGTCGCCGTGGTCGTCGTTGAGGTCGCGCAGTTCGGGGTCGAGGAAGCAGGGCGGGCCGGCCGAGGGGATCACCCAGGTGGCGCCGACTTGGGCGATGTACTGGCGGCACCGGTCCATCTGGCGCTGGCGTTTCTGGATGCCGAAGGCCTCTTTGGCCCGGGCCGGCATGTCGTAGACCATCGGGTACCAGATGGCCCCGGAGTACTGCAGCATGTGTACGTCGATCTGGCCGAAGTCGGCGTGCAACATCTCCAGGTCGACCGGGCGGGCGTCGTTCATGTTGAACGCGACGGTCTGGCCGTCGTCGACCACCAGGCCTGAGTCGCCGATCGGGCCGTCGGCGGGGGCGCGCAGCGCGATGATCATCACGTCGAGGTCGCCCTTGGGGCCGCGCACGGTGTGTTTGACCGAGTCGGTGGTCTCGAAGAATCGGTGAAAGCCCAGTGCCTGCAGTTCGCGTTGCAGGTCGGGTACCGGGAAGTCGGGCAGCAACACCATCGCGTCCTTGTTGACGTGGCGGCGCAGGTTTTCCGGGTCGAAGTGGTCCTTGTGCAGGTGTGAGATGTAGAGGTAGTCGACGTCACCGAGGGTGTCCCAGTCCAGTGCGCTGTTGTCGGGGAACGGGAACCAGGAGGCGAAGTAGGCGGGGTTGACCCAGGGGTCGCACAAAATGCTTCCCGCCTTGGTCTCGATCAGGAAGCCGGCATGCCCGACGCTGGTGACCTGCACAAACGGCCTTTCGATGGAGTACTTCGATGCCCGCCCAGCCTAGCCCGAGTTGGGTGACGCGCCGATACGGGCTGGGATTAGGCTGGCTACGTGGAACCGGTCTACGGCACTGTCATACAACTAGCTCGGCTGGCCTGGCGGCTGCAGGGGCTGAAGTTCACCGTGACCGGGGTGGAGAACCTCCCGGTCACCGGCGGGGCGGTGGTGGCCATCAACCACACCAGCTACTTCGACTTCACCTTCGCCGGCTTGCCTGCCTACCTGCAGAAGCGGGGCCGCAAGGTGCGGTTCATGGCAAAGAAGGAAGTCTTCGACAACAAGGTCACCGGGCCGATCATGCGCAGCCTGCGCCACATCGAGGTGGACCGGGACAGTGGTGCGGCCTCGTTCGAGGCGGCGGTCGACTACCTCAAGGCCGGTGAACTGGTCGGGGTGTACCCGGAAGCCACCATCAGCCGCAGCTTCGAGATCAAGGATTTCAAGTCCGGCGCGGCCCGGATGGCGATCGAGGCCGGGGTGCCGATCGTGCCGCACATCGTGTGGGGCGCGCAGCGCATCTGGACCAAGGGTCATCCGAAGAAGCTGTACCGGCCCAAGGTGCCGATCTCGATCGCGGTGGGCGAGCCGATCCAGCCGACCCTGCCCGCGGGCGAGCTCACCGCGCTGCTGCATTCCCGCATGCAGCATCTGCTGACCGAGGTTCAGGATGCCTACGGCCCGTATCCGCCCGGCGAGTTCTGGGTGCCGCACCGCCTGGGTGGTTCGGCGCCGACGCTGGCCGAGGCCAACCGGATGGATGCCGAGGAGGCGGCCGCCAAGGCGGCCAAGCGAGCTGAGGCCGGCCCCGCTGGGCCTTCCGAACCCACCGGGGCCTCGGGGTAACACGCGTATGGAACCGGTTTTCCGAAGTTTGGAGATCGCCGCCAGGCTGGCGGTCCGGGCCACCGGAACCCGGATCACCTTCGGTGGGTTGCACAACCTGCCCGCTACGGGCGGTGCCGTCGTGGCCATCAACCACACGAGCTACGTGGATTTCCTGCCGGCCGGGCTGGCGGCCACCGAGCGTGGCCGACGGATGCGGTTCATGATCAAGGCGGAGATGGACGAGGTGAAGGTGGTCCACCACTTGATCAAGCACACCGGCACGATCCCGGTGGACCGCACGGCCGGCGCGGGGGCCTACGCCGCGGCGGTGGAGGCGTTGCGCCGGGGTGAGCTGGTCGGGGTGTATCCGGAGGCGACGATCAGCCGGAGCTTCGAACTCAAGGACTTCAAGACCGGTGCGGCCCGGATGGCGTTGGAAGCCGACGTCCCGATCATCCCGCTGATCGTCTGGGGTGTGCACCGCATCTGGACCAAGGACCATCCGAAAGCATTGGGGCGGAAGAAGATTCCTGTCACTGTTCAGGTCGGCGCACCGATTGCGCCCACGGGTACCGTTGCCCGGCTCGATGAGGCATTGCGGGCCGGTATGTCCTCGCTGCTGACCCAGATCCAGCGGGACTACCCCGCGCCGGCCGGTGCGCACTGGGTGCCGCGCCGGCTGGGTGGGACGGCGCCGACGCCGGCCGAGGCCAAGCGGCTCGACGAGGCGGAGTTGGCCGAACGCGCGCGCAAGCGTGCCGAGCGTGAAGCGAAGAGCAGCAGGTGAGCGTCGAGAGGGCGCCGGGGTTGATCGCCACCGACGTGGACGGAACGCTGCTCGACGAGGACGAGAAGGTCACGCCGCGGACCAGGGCCGCGGTGCAGGCCGCGGTCGAGGCGGGGGCGAGGTTCGTGCTGGCCACCGGTCGCCCGCCGCGGTGGATCGCCCCTGTGGTCGACGGGCTCGGGCTGGCGCCGATGGCGGTGTGCGCCAACGGCGCGGTGATCTACGACCCGTCGACCGACCGGATCGTCTCGGCCCACACGTTGTCGGCTGACGTGCTCGGCGAGCTCGCCGAGATCGCCACGCGGGTGATTCCCGGCGCGGGGCTGGCGGTGGAGCGGGTGGGCTCGTCCGCGCATGATGCTGCGACCCCGCAGTTCGTCAGCTCGCCGGGTTACGAGCATGCCTGGCTCAACCCGGACAACACCGAGGTGTCGGTCGAGGATCTGCTCAGCGCCCCGGCGGTCAAGCTGCTGATCCGCAAGGCCGGTGCGCGCAGCGCGGACATGGCCGCTGAACTCCTCAAACATGTTGGGCTGCAGGGCGATATCACGTACTCGACCAACAACGGCCTGATCGAGGTGGTGCCGCTGGGCATCAGCAAGGCCACCGGCATCGAAGAGCTGGCCGCTCCGCTGGGGCTCACCGCCGCCGACATCGTGACCTTCGGCGACATGCCCAACGACATACCGATGCTGCGCTGGGCCCAGCGCGGGGTGGCGATGGGCAATGCCCATCCCGACGCGGTCGATGCGGCCGACGAGGTGACGGTGACCAACAGTGAGGACGGGGTGGCCCGGGTGCTGGAACGTTGGTGGTCCTGAGCGCTCAGGTGATCGGGGTGAAGCGCTCCAGCTGTACCGGCTGCTGATCGGGTGACGGCGGGGGCAGTTCCACCGGCACGCCGTCGACGACGCGGGTGACGGTGCCTTTCTCGCGGTCGAAGTTCAGCGTGCCGTGCTGGAAGTTCTGCACGATCCATTGGGGCTCGGGGATTTCGGCGCTGGTCGGCAGGCCGAGGACTCCGCGTTCGAAGCCGAGCGTTCCCCACGCCTCGTAGATGGCGCCGGTGACCGGTTCGGCACCGCTTTCCGGTGACCAGTACACGGCGCCGCGCTCGAAGGTCGCGTAGCGGGCGGTCCCTTCCCCTGCGGTCTCGGGCGAGGTCGGGTTGCCCAGCATGCCGTTGGGGCCGCCTTCGGCCTGCCATCGGTTGTAGATCGCGCCGCCGCGCATCTGGTCGGCCAGGTCCGCGGGTCCGGGCGGTTGGTTGAACCGGGCGGCGATGTCGCGGATGTGATCCATCTGGGCGTAGGCGGCGTTGCCGGGGCAGTCGGTGATGCCGACGTCGCGGTGGGTGAAGATGGTCGGCAGGGTGGGGGTGGCTCCGCGGGGGAAGTGGGTGAACGACCCGCCCGCGGAGGTGAGTTGGACGGTGCCGTGCGGATCGACGTGGCTGAGCCCGAGCCGCCAGCCCAGGAGGCGGCCGGTGTTGCGCACCTGGATCTCGGTGGGCGGCACGACGTCGAAGTCGCCCATCATCGCCACGCCCCAGGTGTCGATGTTGAAGCCGCCGGTGTGGGAGCCCTCGACGGGCTTGTCCATCCCGCCGGCGCGCCCCTCGAACACCTGCCCGTACTTGTCCACCATGGCGTTGTAAGCGATGTCGCACCAGCCCAGCTCACGGGTGTGGTACTCGTAGATCGATCGGACGATGCCCGCCGAGTCCTCGGGCGCGTAGTCGTTGCTGCCCGCCGTGTGATGCACGATGCCGGCTCGAATGCCCTTGTCGTACACCGTGTTTCCGCACCGCATCGACTCGTCGGCGCCCCACTGGGCGCGGCTGATGATGACCGGCGGTTGGCCGGGGTTGATGGCGGCGGTCGGCAGCGGCCCGACATCGACGGGCGCCTGCGGCGGGCTGATCAGCACCGCGGTGACGTTCTGGCCGATCGGTGCCTCGACGTTGGCGGGGACATAGCCGAGGGCGGGCTTCGCAGCGCCGGGTTTCCCGGCTTTGCCGGGCGCTGGGGCGGGGGCCTGTGGTGCACGGGTGACGGCGATCTGCACGGTGTTGGTGCGCCCGACGAACACCGGTTCGGTGCCGCGCGGCCCCGGGGTGTCGGCGCCGACGCCGTCGAGGTTCTCGGCCTGATACCAGGGACCCCAGCTGCCGTCGTCTTTGCGGGCGCGGACCCGGGCGGACGTGCCGCGAAGGTCCGGCGAGGTGAGCGCGACCATCGAAAACGGGGTGTCCTGGTGGATCTCGCGGATGCTCTCGCCGACGGCGAGGTTGTCGAGAGGTTGCTGTGTCAGCTTCGGCGCAGCGTCTGCCGCAGTGGGGTGTTCGCCGGCATCGGTTCCGCTGATCGCCCACGGCACGATCACGACCGTCGCCGCGAGGGCGGTGAAGAGAATTGACGGCGCGGAACGGCGGGACTGCACGGACTGATGTTACGTATGGGTCTGGTGTTACGAATGTTTCGACACGGCCCGCGGCGCGCTTTCGTGCCGCGGATTCCACGCAACGGCACCGCAGAGCCGATGGCTTCTGCGGTGCCGTTCTTCTAACCGGGTCTTCGTTACGCGGGCGGCGGCACAGGTGCCGGGGCGGGAGCGGCCGGCGCGGGCACCGGCGGCTTCATCGCCGAGGTGATCGCCGGCATCACCATGCCCTTGAGCAGGTCGATCGCCTGGCCTGCGCCGAGCTGGTTGGCCGCGCTCGACAGGTCACCGAACAGGCCGCCACCACCGCTGCTGGTGGCGGGCATCGCCGACAGCGACGGATCGGCGCCCAGCAGCGGGTAGGTGCCCGCGGCCGGATCCAGCCCGATCGGAGCCGAGATCGGCACCTCGCCCGGGGCGGGCAGGCCACCCGACAGTGACGGGTCGAGGCCCACCGGAGAGGTGGTCAAGCCGGTGCCGCCCAGCGAGGTGGGCGACGTCGTCAGCCCGCCGGTGGTCGGCGGGGTGAGTGCCGGATTAGTCAGCGCGCCCGCCGGGTCGGTCAGCCCGCCGGTGGTCGGCGGGGTCAGCGCCGGGTTGGTCAACGAACCCGCACCGGCCGGGGTGAGTGCCGGGTCGGTGAGCGATCCGGTCGCCCCCGGCAAGGCGCCGGCCGGCGAGCCGGCGGTGGGGGACAGGCCGTTGGGGCTGGTCAGTGCGGCGTCGGGGGACGCCAGTCCCGGCGCGGTCAAGCCCTGGCTCGGCATGCCCGGTGCGGTGAGCCCCGGCGCGGTCAGACCCGGGGAGGTCAGGCCCGGCGAGGCCAGGCCGGGCGAGGTCAGGGTCGGGGAGCCCAGCGTCGGGGTCGGCGACGAGCCGGTCAGCAGGCTGGTCGGCATCGGCGGCAGGTTGATGCCGAACTGGGACAGGCCCTGCGACAGCGCGGACATCAGTTCACCGGGGAGGTCGGTGACCAGTGCGGCCTGGGTGAATTCGCGCTCCTGCGGTGCGGGGGAAAGCTGCGACATGGCAACAAGGGCGACTGGACTTGCGACTGCCACTGCGGCGACTGCGCTCATGGCTGTCGAGAGCTTGCGTCGACGACGGTTCGGCACGGAAGTCTCCTCAATATGTTTACTGCAAGGACTGCACTTCGGACTACGGGTGGTGCTTTCCTCTTGCTTCGTCGGCAATCCGGGTCGATGCGTGAAGCCCATGAGTACCAACGAGATCGATGTTAAAGCTGTGACTCATGGGTCTGAAGTGACGATATTGAATCGTGAGCGAATTGCGACCTGGGCCCTTTGTCGAATTCGGGGCAGCGGGGCGCGGTCGGATACCCTGGCTGCCGATGACGTCCTTATCTCCCCGGGTCGCTACAGACCAGTCCAGCGGACATTTCGACTTATTCGTCGTCGGTTCCGGTTTCTTCGGTCTGACGATCGCTGAGCGCGTGGCGACGCAACTGGGCAAGCGTGTCCTTGTTATAGAACGCCGTCCGCATATCGGCGGCAATGCCTACTCCGAAGCCGAACCGCAGACCGGCATCGAGGTGCACAAGTACGGTGCCCACTTGTTCCACACCTCCAACCAGCGGGTGTGGGACTACGTGCGGCAGTTCACCGACTTCACCGGGTACCAGCACCGGGTCTTCGCGATGCACAACGGCCAGGCCTACCAGTTCCCGATGGGCCTCGGTCTCGTCTCGCAGTTCTTCGGCCGGTACTTCACCCCGGACGAGGCGCGCGCCCTGATCAAGGAGCAGGCCAGCGAGATCGCCGGGCATGAGGCGGCCAACTTCGAGGAGAAGGCCATCTCGCTGATCGGGCGCCCGCTGTATGAGGCGTTCGTCAAGGCCTACACCGCCAAGCAGTGGCAGACCGACCCGCGCGAGCTTCCGGCGGCCAACATCACCCGGCTGCCGGTGCGCTACACGTTCGACAACCGCTACTTCAACGACAAGTACGAGGGCCTGCCGGTCGACGGGTACACCGCCTGGCTGGAGAACATGGCCGCCGACGACCGCATCGAGGTGCGGCTCGACACCGACTGGTTCGACGTCCGGGAAGAACTCAGGGCGGAGTCGCCGCAGGCCCCGGTGGTCTACACCGGCCCGCTGGACCGCTACTTCGACTACTCCGAAGGCCGGCTGGGCTGGCGCACACTCGATTTCGAACTCGAGGTGCTCGACACCGGAGATTTCCAGGGCACCCCGGTGATGAACTACAACGACGCCGACGTGGACTACACGCGGATCCACGAGTTCCGCCACTTCCACCCGGAGCGCGAATACCCGGCCGACAAGACCGTCATCATGCGGGAATACTCGCGGTTCGCCAAAGAAGACGACGAGCCGTACTACCCCATCAACACCGAATCCGACCGCGCCCTGCTGGCTTCCTACCGGGCCCGCGCCAAGGCCGAGACCGCCTCGGCCAAGGTGCTTTTCGGTGGCCGGCTGGGCACCTACCAGTACCTCGACATGCACATGGCCATCGCCAGCGCACTGAACATGTACGACAACATCCTGGCCCCGCACCTGTCCGACGGTGCGCCGCTGGCTACCGAAGAGGAAAGCAGCAAAGCATGAGTGACATCCCATCCGGCGCGCTCGACGCCGGAGAATCGCGGGCCGTCAGTCTGCTGGCCCGCGTCATCCTGCCGCGACCGGGCGAGCCGCTCGACGTCCGCAAGCTCTACCTCGTCGAAGACCCGACCAATGCGCGCCGGGCACATGCCCCGACCCGTACGACCCTGGAGATCGGCACCGAGTCCGGGATCTCGTTCGCGACCTACTTCAACGCGTTCCCGGCCAGCTACTGGCGCCGGTGGTCGACGCTGAAGACGGTGGTTCTTCGCGTCGAGCTGACCGGCACGGCCCGCGTCGACGTCTACCGCTCCAAGGCCACGGGCGCCCGGATCACCGTCGGCGGCGCCCCGGTTTCCAGCGGTGACGCCTCCGAACCAGCGGCAGTCGAATTCGAGATCGACCTGGCGCCGTTCGAGGACGGCGGCTGGATCTGGTTCGACATCACCTCCGACACCGCGGTGCGGGTACACAGCGCCGGCTGGTACGCCCCGACGCCCGCACCCGGCCGGGCCAACGTCGCCGTCGGCATCCCGACCTTCAACCGGCCATCGGACTGCGTCAACGCCTTGGCCGCACTGACCTCGGACCCGTTGGTGGACGAGGTGATCAGCGCGGTCATCGTGTCCGACCAGGGCACCAGCAAGGCCAAGGATCATCCTGGTTTCGAGGCCGCCGCCGCGGGACTGGGCGACCGCCTCTCCATCCACAACCAGCCCAATCTCGGCGGTTCCGGCGGCTACAGCCGGGTGATGTACGAGGCGCTGAAGAACACCGACTGTGAGCAGATCCTGTTCATGGACGACGACATCCGCATCGAGCCCGATTCGATCCTGCGGGCCCTGGCCATGAACCGGTTCGCGAAGGAACCCACTCTGGTCGGCGGGCAGATGCTCAACCTGCAGGAGCCGTCACACCTGCACATCATGGGCGAGATGGTCGACCGCACCAACTTCATGTGGTCGGCCGCCCCCAACGCCGAGTACGACCACGACTTCGCCAAGCACGCCCTCGACGACACCGATTCGAACCGCAGCAAGCTGCTGCACCGCCGGGTCGACGTGGACTTCAACGGCTGGTGGATGTGCATGATCCCGCGGCAGGTCGCCGAGGAGCTCGGTCAGCCGTTGCCGCTGTTCATCAAGTGGGACGACGTCGAATACGGCCTGCGCGCCGCCGAGCACGGCTACCGCACGGTCACCCTGCCCGGCGCGGCGATCTGGCACATGGCCTGGAGCGACAAGGACGACGCGATCGACTGGCAGGCCTACTTCCACCTGCGCAACCGGTTGGTGGTGTCGGCCCTGCACTGGGACGGCGATGCGCGCGGACTGCTGGCCAGCCACCTCAAGGCCACGTTCAAACACCTTCTGTGCCTTGAATATTCGACAGTCGCCATCCAGAACCGGGCCATGGAGGATTTCCTGGCCGGGCCGGAACACATCTTCTCCATCCTGGAATCGGCGCTGCCCGATGTCCGCAAGATGCGCCAGCAGTTCCCTGACGCCGTGGTGCTGCCCGGCGCCACCGAGCTGCCGCCGCCCTCGGATCTCAAGCGCAAGAAGATCGGCATCCCGGTGTCAAAGCCGGCCATCCTGGTGAACCTGGCCCGCGGCGTGGTCCACCAGCTGCGCCAACACGATCCCGAAACCCATGTCAGGCCGCAGATCAACGTGGCGACCCAGGACGCGCGCTGGTTCTCGCTGTGCCGGGTCGACGGGGTCACCGTCACCACCGCCGACGGCCGTGGTGTGGTGTACCGGCAGCGCGACCGCGCCAAGATGTTCGCGTTGTTGCGCGCCTCGCTGCGCCAGCAGTTACGTGTGGTCCGTCAGTTCGACCGGATGCGCAAGGTCTATCGTGAGGCGCTGCCGGTGCTGACCAGCACCCAGAAGTGGGAGACGGTGTTGCTGACAGAGTCGGCGGAGAAAAACTGACATGACCGATGCCCCGCGCGGCGAGGACGCCGTGTTGGTTGCCGTGCAGTCCGCCCTGGCCGACCGGCCGGGCGTGCTGACCGGTGCGCGTGCGCTGTCGCATTTCGGTGAGCACAGCCTGGGGTGGCTGGGGCTCGCCGCTGTCGGTGCGCTGGCCCAGCCGGCCAGGCGCAGGTCATGGCTGGCGGTGGGCGTCGGCGCCTTCGCCGCCCATGCCGCCGCGGTTCTGATCAAACGGGTGGTGCGCCGGGAGCGGCCGCATCACCCCGACATCGCGGTCAACGTCGGGACCCCGAGCCGGTTGAGTTTCCCGTCGGCACATGCCACCTCGACCGCGGCGGCCGCACTGTTGCTGGCCCGCACGACGGGTCTGCCGGTCCGGGCCGCGCTGGTGGTGCCGATGGCGCTGTCGCGACTGGTGTTGGGTGTGCACTATCCCACCGACGTACTGACCGGCGTGGCCGTCGGGACGGTCGTGGGGTCTGTGGTCGGAAAAACTGCCGGTGTGGGGCCGAAGGAGACCGTGGCCAAATGACTGAGGAAGCGCAGCCGGAGGGTGCTCCGCCGAAGAACCTGGCCTCCGGGCTGATCAAGGCGCTGCGGCCACGGCAGTGGATCAAGAACCTGCTGGTGCTGGCCGCGCCGTTGGCGGCGGTCGGCAGCGGAATCGAGTACAACTACGCCGATCTCGCCGTCAAGGTCGGGGTGGCTTTCGTGGTGTTCAGCCTGGCCGCGTCGTCGATCTACCTGATCAACGACGCCCGCGACGTCGAGGCGGACCGGGCGCATCCCACGAAGCGGTTCCGCCCCATCGCCGCGGGGGTCGTGCCGGCATCGCTGGCCTACGTGGTGGCCATCGTTCTCGCGGTGACCTCGCTGGTCATCTCCTGGCTGCTCACCCCGAACCTGGCCGCGGTGATCGCGGTGTACATCGCCATTCAGCTCGCGTACTGCTTCGGCCTCAAACATCAAGCCGTGCTCGACATCTGCATCGTGTCCTCGGCCTACCTGATCCGGGCCGTCGCCGGTGGTGCCGCCACCGGTATCCCGCTGTCGCAGTGGTTCCTGCTGGTGATGGCCTTCGGCTCGCTGTTCATGGCAGCAGGCAAGCGTTATGCCGAGCTGCAATTGGCCGAGCGCACCGGTGCCAAGATCCGCAAGTCGCTGGAGAGCTACACCAGCAGCTATCTCCGGTTCGTCTGGACGATGTCGGCCACCGCGGTGGTCCTCTGTTACGGCCTGTGGGCCTTCGGCCGCGACAGCGTCAACGACGCGCTCGGGCTCGACGGCCAGGACGCATCGTGGTACGCGATCACGATGGTGCCGTGGACGGTCGCGATCCTGCGCTACGCGGTCGACATCGATGGTGGCATTGCCGGTGAGCCGGAGGAGATCGCTCTGAAAGACCGAGTTCTGCAGATCCTGTTCCTGGCGTGGATCGGAACCATCGGTGCAGCCATCTACTTCAGCTGACCGAATCACGCTGCGCCGCCTGGCCGGTGGCGTGGGTGACCGGTTGGCGGCGCGCTGGCCGGTGTTCCCGTACGACGCCACGGTGCGGATCAGCCTCTGGCTGAGCGTGGTGGTGACGGCCGCGCTCTTCGGCTGGGGCGCCTGGCAGCGCCGCTGGATCGCCGACGACGGCCTGATCGTGCTGCGCACGGTGCGAAACCTGTTGGCGGGCAACGGCCCGGTCTTCAATGCCGGTGAGCGGATCGAGGCCAACACCTCCACGGTGTGGACCTATCTGGTGACGTTGGGCGCGTGGCTCGGCGGCCCGGTCCGGATGGAGTACGTGGCCCTGGCCTTCGCGCTGACCCTGAGCGTGCTCGGCGTCGTGCTGGCGATGCTCGGCACCGGCCGGTTGTATGCCCCGAGCCTGCAGGGCCGTCGCGCTCTGTTGCTGCCCGCGGGGGCGCTGGTCTACATCGCGGTCCCGCCGGCGCGTGACTTCGCCACCTCGGGGCTCGAAAACGGTTTGGTGCTGGCCTATCTGGGCCTGCTGTGGTGGATGATGGTGTGCTGGTCGCAGGCGTTGCGGCGACCGAACCCGGTGTCCAGCAAGTACTTCGACGCGACGCTGGCCGCCGTTGCCGGGCTGAGTGTGCTGATCCGCCCCGAGTTGGCGTTGATCGGCGGCGGCGCCCTGGTGATGATGCTGATCGCGGCGCGCGGGTGGCGCCGCCGGGTGCTGATCGTGGTGGCCGGCGGCCTGCTGCCGGTGGCCTACCAGATCTTCCGGATGGGCTACTACGGACTTTTGGTGCCGGGCACCGCGGTGGCCAAGGACGCCTCGGGTTCCAAGTGGGCCCAGGGGCTGACCTACCTGACCAACTTCAACCAGCCGTACCTGTTGTGGGTGCCGGTGATGCTGCTGGCCGCGCTCGGGGTGGTCCTGCTGACCACCAGGACGCGGCCGTGGTGGGTGCGTCATCAGGTGCCCCGCGGCTACGGCTGGCTGGCCCGGACCGTCCAAAGTCCCGCCGCCGTAGTGCTTTTCATGTTCGTCAGCGGGCTGCTGCAGGCCATCTACTGGGTGCGCCAGGGCGGTGATTTCATGCACGGCCGGGTGCTGCTGACACCGCTGTTCTGCCTGCTGATACCCGTCGCGGTGATTCCCGTGGTGCTGCCCGACGGCACCAAGTTCACCAGGGAGACGGGTTACCTGCTGGCCGCCGCGACCAGCGTGCTGTGGGCCGCGGTGGTGGGATGGTCGATCTGGGCCGCGAATTCACCCGGTCTGGGCGCCGACGCGACTCGGGTCACCTACTCCGGCATCGTCGACGAGCGCCGGTTCTACTCGCAGGCCACCGGTCATGCGCACCCGTTGACCGCCGCCGACTACCTGGATTACCCGCGCATGCGGGCGGTGCTGACCGCGATCGACAACACTCCTGACGGGGCACTGCTGTTGCCGTCGGGCAACTACGACGTGTGGGACGTCGTCCCGGCGTTCCCGCCGCCGCCCGATCTCACGCCGGCGGAGCGCCGGGCGCTGAGAACCCCGCACACCGTGTTCTTCACCAACATGGGCATGCTGGGCATGAACGTCGGCCTCGACGTGCGGGTCATCGACCAGATCGGCTTGACGAATCCGCTTGCCATGCATACCCAGCGGTTGACCGACGGCCGAATCGGCCACGACAAGAACCTGTTTCCGGATTGGGCGGTGGCCGAGGGGCCGTTCCTCAAGACCCGGCCCTACATCCCGGCCTACCTCGACGAGGATTGGATCGCCCAGGCCCAGGCCGCCCTGGCCTGCCCGGCCACCGAGTCGATGCTCACCTCGGTGCGCGGCGAGATGAGCCCGCGCCGGTTCCTGTCGAACCTGGCGCACGCGTACGACTTCACGAAGTACCGGATCGACCGGGTCCCGCTCTATGACCTCCAGCGCTGCGGCCTGCCGGTTCCCGAGCCGAAGAAGCCGCCGTACACCGGGATGCCGGCCACCGGACCCTGACCGTTCGCCAACTCGTCGCATCCGAATCTGTGTGTTTGGTAACGCTGGGCGAGGTTGCGTCGATAGGCAGACGAGCCTGTGTACAGATCTTGATTGGACGGTACAGAGAAACCCATGCTGACCTCTGGTGTTCACCTCACGCGCCGCCAGGGGCGGCAGGCTCTCGAACCGTGCCTGATCGCGACCGTCAACGGCGTAGGGGCGACCAGGGACGACAACTGCTGCAGAGAAGCACCGCGTGTTCGTGTGGTTGACTACACGGGCACGTGAGCCGCTGACGTCGGTGTGAATCGATGTGCGGAATACGAAGAAGAGATCAGATAGGGAGCGGTATGAAGTTCGTTGGGAAGATGCGCGGCGCAGCGGCAGGTCTGTCGCGCCGGCTGACGGTTGCGGTCGCCGCGGCGGCCGTACTGCCTGGCCTGGTTGGCGTCGTCGGCGGCTCGGCGACCGCCGGAGCCTGGTCTCGACCTGGCCTTCCGGTCGAGTATCTCGACGTTCCGTCCGCAGGGATGGGACGCGATATCCGGGTTGAGTTCCAGAGCGGTGGGGCGGGTGCACCCGCGCTGTATCTGCTCGACGGCATGCGCGCCCGCGAGGACAACAACGGTTGGGACATCGAGCTCCCGACGTTCGAGTGGTTCCTGAACTCCGGCATCTCGGTTGTGATGCCGGTCGGTGGCCAGTCCAGCTTCTACACCGACTGGTACAAGCCGGCGTGTGGCACCAAGGACGGCGGCTGCAAGACCTACAAGTGGGAGACCTTCCTGACCCAGGAGCTGCCGCAGTGGCTGGCAGCCAACCGCGACGTGAAGCCGACCGGCAGCGCCGTGGTCGGTCTGTCGATGGCCGGTTCGTCGGCGCTGATGCTGGCGGCCCGCCACCCGGATCAGTTCATCTACGCGGCCTCGCTGTCGGGCACCTTGAACCCGTCCGAGGGCTGGTGGCCGATGCTGATCGGTGTCTCGATGGGTGACGCCGGCGGCTACAAGGCCGACGACATGTGGGGCAAGACCGGTGACCCGGGCAACGCCTGGAAGGCCAACGACCCGACGGAGAACGTCGCCACGCTGGCGAACAACGGCACCCGGATCTGGGTCTACTGCGGTAACGGCAAGCCGGGCGAGCTCGGTGGCACCGACATCCCGGCCAAGTTCCTGGAGGGCTTCGTCTGCCGGACCAACTCCACGTTCCAGGAGAAGTACATCGCGGCCGGCGGCAAGAACGGTGTGTTCAACTTCCCGCAGAGCGGTACGCACGCCTGGGCCTACTGGGGCCAGCAGCTGCAGGCCATGAAGCCTGACCTGCAGCGCGTCCTGGGCGCCACCCCGACCGCTTGAGCGGTCGCCGGTAGCACCGGGTAAGACAAACCGAAGACGGCGGCGATCCCCACGGGGTCGCCGCCGTCCGCCGTTTGCGACCCCTGCCTCGGGGGCGATGTGGTTCACTACAACGCGGGTTACGTGTGCGGGGGCACTTCGAGCGACCGGCAGCAGGAGAGGTTGATGATGAGGCGTGCGTTGAGTCTGATGCGGGCGATGCTGCTGGCCCTGTTGGCTCCGGTGCTCGGTGTCGGTCTCTGGGCGGTCTCGGCGGCGACGGATGCGCCGGCCCGGGCCGAGGGTGTCGAGTACCTGATGGTCCCGTCGGCCGCGATGGGGCGCGACATCCCGGTGGCGTTCCAGGGTGGCGGCCCGCATGCGGTGTTCCTGCTCGACGCGTTCAACGCGGCCCCTGACGTCAGCAACTGGGTCAACGCCGGGCATGCGATGTCGACCCTGGCCGGCCGCGGTATCTCGGTGGCGGCCCCGGCCGGTGGCGCGTGGAGCCTGTACACGAACTGGGAGCAGGACGGCAGCAAGCAGTGGGAGACGTTCCTGTCCGCCGAGCTGCCGGACTGGCTCGCGGCGAACAAGGGTCTGGCCCCGGGCGGGCACGGAGTCGTCGGTGCCTCGCAGGGCGGCACCGCCGCGCTGACGCTGGCCGCGTTCCACCCCGACCGCTTCCGCTTCGCCGGATCGCTCTCGGGTTTCCTGACCCCGTCTGCCACCACCCTCAACGGCGCGATCACCGCCGGGATGGCCGAGTTCGGCGGTGTGGACAGCTACGGCATGTGGGGTGCCCCACAGCTGGGTCGCTGGAAGTGGCATGACCCCGACGTGCACGTGCAATTGCTGGCTGACGCCAATACCCGGCTGTGGGTGTACAGCCCGGCCACGCTGACCTGTAGTGACCCGGCCGCGATGATCGGTGTGTGTGATCAGGCGGCGGGCAGCAATCGGTCGTTCTACCAGCACTACCGGTCCGTCGGCGGCAGCAACGGGCACTTCGACATGCCCAACGGTGGTCAGCATGACTGGGGCAGCTGGGCCCCGCAGCTGGCGCAGATGTCGGGCGAACTGGTCGCGACCATCAAGTAGACGGCCGGCGGAACTGCTAATCAGCTGCGCCGGGGCACTTTTCACCAGCCGGTACGGTGGAGGCGTGCAGCACACGGTACGGTCGGCCACCCTGGTGGTAGCGGTGTCCGCTGCGTCGTTGCTCACGGCATGCGATGCGGGCGGTGACATCATGGCGCCCCTGGCTCTGCCCACCTCACAGGTCAACGGCGCCCAGCCGCAGGCGGTGTCCGCGCAGCCGCAGCAGGGCAGCAGCGGTGAGCTGGACATCACGTCGCAGCAACACACTTATCTCGACGAACTGAAGGCTGCCGGGATCACCCCGTCCAGTGAGCTGCTGGCGCTCTCGATCGGGTCGTATGTGTGCCAGGCCCGCGCCGCCAGGCAGAATGACCAGGCGGTACGCGCGTTCGTGCTGCCGTTGGTGCGTAGTGACGTCCGGGCGTCCCGGTCCGGGCGGGAAAGCCCGAGCGCCGCCGAGATCGACGCCGCCGCCACCGACTACATCCGCACCGCCACCGAACATCTCTGCTAGCCGCAGATCACCGCACCGCACGCGAGGAGCCCGAGTAACCCATGGCCAAAAATGCCAGCCGCAGGAAGCGTCACCGCATCCTGGCCCTGATCGCCGCCGCGGCGATGGCACTCGTCGTGGTGCTGGTGGTGACGATCGTGGTGATCGTGATGCGCCGCCCGGAGACTCCGTCGGCGCCGCCGACGGCCGAGCCTCCGGCCGGGGTACCCGGCCCGTCGGCGACGCGGAAGCCGCGCCCGGAGTTCCAGTCCGCCGACTGCCCCGACGTGATGATGGTTTCGATCCCGGGCACCTGGGAGTCCTCGCCGCAGGATGACCCGTTCAATCCGACGCAGTTCCCGTTGTCTCTCATGACCAACGTCAGCCGGCCGATGGCCGAGCAGTTCGGGAAGGATCGCCTCGAGGTCTACACGGTGCCCTACACCGCCCAGTTCCATAACCCGTTCTCGGCCGACAACCAGATGTCGTACAACGACAGCCGCGCCGAGGGCAAGCGCACCGCGGTCAAGGCCATGACGGAGATGAACGACCGCTGCCCGCTGACCAGTTATGTGATCGCCGGCTTCTCGCAAGGCGCGGTGATCGGCGGTGACCTGGCCAGCGATATCGGCAATGGCCGCGGCCCGGTCGACGAGGACCTGGTTCTGGGGGTGACGTTGATCGCCGACGGCCGCCGCCAGCTCGGCGTCGGGCAGGACATCGGCCCCAACCCGCCCGGTCAGGGCGCCGAGATCACGTTGCACGAGGTGCCGGTGCTGTCCGAGATGGGCCTGACGATGACGGGTCCGCGGCAGGGCGGCTTCGGTGCGCTCGATGACCGGACCAATCAGATCTGCGGCAAGGGGGACCTGATCTGCTCGGCGCCGGAAGAGGCGTTCTCGATCTTCAACCTGCCCAAGACCTTGGAGACCTTGACCGGTAGCGCGGCCGGTCCGGTGCACGCGCTCTACAACACCCCGCAGTTCTGGGTGGAGAACGGGCAGACGGCCACGCAGTGGACGCTGAGCTGGGCGAAGGACCTGGTGGACAACGCGCCTCATCCGAAGCACGGCTGAGGCGCGCGCCGGATTTGGTCGGGACCGTCACGGTCCCTTAACATTAAGAGAAAAATAAGAGCATCGCGCGTGCACAGCGGGTTGGATAGTGCCATCAGCTGATCTGTGGGTATGGATCGGCGCGCCCGGTACGATCGTCCGGGTTTTGGTACGTACCGGCCGCCGAGTGGCTGCGACGCACCGCCAGTGACGTGCGCCAACGCGACGAGTACCGCTCTGACAGGAGAGTTAAATGCCGTTCATCAATCCGTTCATCAAGGACGGTCAGATCAAGTTCCCTGACGGCGCCAGCATCGTCGAGCACGTCGAGCGCTGGGCCAGGGTTCGTGGTGACAAGCTGGCATACCGCTTCCTGGACTTCTCCACCGAACGTGACGGCGTGGCCCGCGACCTCACCTGGGCGCAGTTCAGCGCCCGCAACAAGGCCGTCGCTGCCCGGCTTCAGCAGGTCACCCAGCCCGGTGACCGCGTCGCCATCCTCTGCCCGCAGAACCTCGACTACCTCGTCGCCTTCTTCGGCGCGCTCTACGCCGGCCGCATCGCGGTGCCGCTGTTCGATCCGTCCGAGCCCGGCCACGTCGGCCGCCTGCACGCGGTGCTGGACAACTGCCACCCCTCGGCCATCCTGACCACCACCGAAGCCGCCGAAGGTGTGCGCAAGTTCTTCCGCAGCCGCCCGGCCAACCAGCGTCCCCGCGTCATCGCCGTCGACGCGGTACCCGACGACGTCGCGGCCACCTGGGTCCACGTCGACGATGTCGACGAGACCACCATCGCCTACCTGCAGTACACCTCCGGTTCGACCCGCATCCCGACCGGCGTGCAGATCACCCATCTGAACCTGGCCACCAACGTGGTGCAGGTGATCGAGGCGCTGGAGGGCGAGGAGGGTGACCGCGGCCTGTCTTGGTTGCCGTTCTTCCACGACATGGGTCTGATCACCGCGCTGCTGGCCCCGATGATCGGCCACTACTTCACCTTCATGACGCCCGCGGCCTTCGTGCGCCGTCCCGAGCGCTGGATCCGCGAGCTGGCGCGCAAGGAGGGCGACACCGGCGGCACCATCTCGGTGGCCCCGAACTTCGCGTTCGACCATGCCGCCGCCCGCGGTGTGCCCAAGGAGGGCTCGGCGCCGCTGGACCTGTCCAACGTCAAGGCTGTGCTCAACGGCAGTGAGCCGATCTCGGCGGCCACCGTGCGCCGGTTCAACGAGGCGTTCGGCCCGTACGGTTTCCCGCCCAAGGCCATCAAGCCTTCCTACGGTCTGGCCGAGGCCACGCTGTTCGTCTCGACCACGCCGAGCGCCGAAGAGCCCAAGATCATCACCGTCGACCGCGACGAGCTCAACAACGGCCGCATCGTCGAGGTGCCCGAGGATTCGCCCAAGGCGGTGGCTCAGGCCTCGGCCGGCAAGGTCGGGGTGGACGAGTGGGCCGTGATCGTCGACGCCGAGTCCGCGACCGAGCTGCCCGACGGCCAGGTCGGCGAGATCTGGATCAGCGGGCAGAACATGGGCACGGGTTACTGGGGCAAGCCGGAAGCCACTGCCGAGACGTTCCAGAACATTCTGAAGTCGCGGACCAGCCCGTCGCACGCCGAGGGCGCCGCCGACGACGCCACCTGGGTGCGCACCGGCGACTACGGCGCGTTCTACGACGGCGACCTGTACATCACCGGCCGCGTCAAGGATCTGGTGATCATCGACGGCCGCAACCACTACCCGCAGGATCTGGAGTACTCCGCGCAGGAGGCCAGCAAGGCGGTCCGTACCGGTTACGTCGCGGCCTTCTCGGTGCCGGCCAACCAGCTGCCCGACGAGGTCTTCGAGAACGCGCACTCGGGTCTGCATCGCGATCCTGACGACAGCTCCGAGCAGCTGGTGATCGTGGCCGAGCGGGCGCCGGGCGCCCACAAGCTCGAAGTCGGCCCGATCACCGACGACATCCGCGCGGCGATCGCGGTGCGGCACGGTGTCACCGTGCGCGACGTGCTGCTGACCGCGGCCGGCGCCATCCCGCGTACCTCCAGCGGCAAGATCGGCCGGCGGGCGTGCCGCTCGGCCTACCTCGACGGGTCGCTGCGCAGCGGGAAGATCGCCAACGATTTCCCCGACGAGACCGACTGAGCTGAGCTGACCCACACCGCCGACTGCCGGCCGGTTGAGACAAAGGTGACCTGAACATGGATGAAACACAAAGCAATTCGAATCTTCCAGACGGCACCGAGCCCGCCGCGGCACCGGCGTCGCGTCCGGATCTGACCGTCGCGGAGATGCGCGAGTGGCTGCGCAAGGCGGTGGCCAACGCCACGGGGCAGTCCGCAGACGCGATCGACGAATCCACCCCGCTGATCGAGCTGGGGCTGTCCTCGCGTGACGCGGTGGCCATGGCCAGCGATATCGAGGACCTCACCGGGGTCACGCTGACGGCCACGGTGCTGTTCCGGCACCCGACCATCGAGTCGCTGGCCACCGTGATCATCGAGGGCGAGCCCGAGCCCGAGTCCACCGACGACGAGGACTGGACGCGCGATCGCGACGTGGAGGACATAGCGATCGTCGGTGTGTCGACCCGTTTCCCGGGTGACCTCAACACGCCTGACCAGATGTGGGAGGCCCTGCTCGCCGGGAAGGACTGCATCACCGACCTGCCCGAGGGCCGGTGGGAGGAGTTCCTGTCCGAGCCGCGGATCGCCGAGCGCGTGGCCAAGGCCCGCACCCGCGGTGGCTACCTGTCGGACATCAAGGGTTTCGACTCCGAGTTCTTCGCGCTGTCGAAGATGGAGGCCGACAACATCGACCCGCAGCAGCGCATGGCGCTGGAGCTGACGTGGGAGGCGTTGGAGCACGCCCGCATTCCGGCGTCGAGCCTGCGGGGCGGCAGCGTCGCGGTCTACATCGGCAGCTCCAACAACGACTACTCCTACCTGTCGCTGGCCGATCCGACGGTCACCCACCCCTACGCCATCACCGGCAACCAGACGGCGATCATCGCCAACCGGGTGTCCTACTTCTACGACTTCCGCGGCCCCTCGGTGTCGGTGGACACCGCGTGCTCGAGCTCGCTGGTCGCCGCCCACCAGGGTGTGCAGGCACTGCGCTCGGGTGAGGCGGACGTCGCCATCGTCGGCGGCGTCAACGCGCTCATCACCCCGCTGGTGACCATCGGGTTCGACGAGGTCGGCGGCGTGCTGGCCGCCGACGGCCGGATCAAGTCGTTCTCGTCGGACGCGGACGGCTACGCGCGCTCCGAGGGCGGCGGCATGCTGGTGCTCAAGCGGGTCTCCGATGCCCGCCGTGACGGTGACCAGATTCTCGCGGTGATCGCCGGCAGCGCGGTCAACCACGACGGCCGGTCCAACGGCCTGCTCGCCCCGAATCCCGATGCGCAGGAAGAGGTTCTGCGCCGGGCCTACAAGGATGCCGGGATCAGCCCACGCAGCGTCGACTACATCGAGGCGCACGGCACCGGCACCATCCTGGGTGATCCGATCGAGGCCGACGCGCTGGGCCGGGTGGTCGGGCGCGGTCGTGACGCGGACAAGCCGGCCCTGCTGGGTGCGGTGAAATCCAATGTGGGACACCTGGAATCGGCTGCCGGTGCGGCGAGCCTGGCCAAGATGACGCTGTCGCTGGCCAACGACAAGCTGCCGCCGTCGATCAACTACGCCGGGCCCAACCCGTACATCGACTTCGACAAAGAGCACCTCAAGGTCAACGACACCGTCTCGGAATGGCCGCGTTACAGCGGACATGCCATCGCCGGTGTGTCCGGGTTCGGCTTCGGCGGTGCCAACGCGCACCTGGTGCTGCGCGAGGTCTTGCCCTCGGATCTGGTCGAGCCGCAGCCCGAACCCGAAGCGGTGGAGGACAAGTCGGCTTCCGATGAGGCCAACGCGGTCTACGTCGGCGGCGTCCGGATGGACGAGTACGGCGAGTTCATCCACGACGACGATGAGTCGGGTGCCGGCGACGGCGAGTACCCGGCCTACGACGAGGCGAATCACGAACTGCCCGGCCTGACCGATGAGGCCAAGCGCCTGATCGAGGAGTCCCGTGCGCAGCTGGAGGCCGCTGACGCCGCCGAACCGGTAAAGAAGGTTGTCCCGCTTGCTGTTTCGGCATTCCTGACGTCGCGTAAGAAGGTCGCCGCCGCTGAGCTGGCGGACTGGATCGACAGCGAGGAGGGCCGGGCGTCGTCGCTGGAGTCCATCGGGCGTTCGCTGTCGCGCCGCAACCACGGCCGCTCGCGCGCCATCGTGCTGGCCCACGATCACGACGAGGCGATCAAGGGCTTGCGGGCCGTCGCCGAGGGCAAGCAGCACCCGAGCGTGATCTCGGCCGACGGCCCGGTCACCAACGGCCCGGTGTGGGTGCTCGCCGGTTTCGGTGCCCAGCACCGCAAGATGGGCAAAGAGCTGTACCTGCGCGAGCCGGTCTTCGCCGAGTGGATCAACAAGGTCGACGCGCACATCCAGGATGAGCGCGGGTACTCCGTCGTCGAGCTGATCCTCGATGACGCGATCGACTACACCAACGAGACCTGCGAATACCCCATCGAAGTGGTGCAGACGGTGATCTTCGCCATCCAGGTCGCACTCGGTGAATTCCTCAAGGCGCACGGCGCCAAACCCGGTGCGGTGGTGGGGCAGTCGCTCGGCGAGGCGGCCGCGGCCTACTTCTCCGGCGGTCTGAGCCTGGCCGATGCCACCCGCACCATCTGCTCGCGTGCCCACTTGATGGGTGAGGGCGAGGCGATGCTGTTCGGTGAGTACATCCGCCTGATGGCGCTGGTCGAGTACTCGGCCGACGAGATCAAGACGGTCTTCGCCGACTACCCGGGTCTGGAGGTGTGCGTCTACGCCGCCCCGACCCAGACCGTCATCGGTGGCCCGCCGGAGCAGATCGACGCGATCATCGCCCGGGCCGAGGCCGAGGGCAAGTTCGCCCGCAAGCTGCAGACCAAGGGCGCCAGCCACACCCAGCAGATGGATCCGCTGCTCGGTGAGCTGTCCGCCGAAATCCAGGGCATCGAGGCGCTTCCGCTGCAGACGGCGTACTTCTCGACCGTGCACGAGGGCAAGTTCATCCGGGCCGGCGCCGAGCCGATCCACGATGTGGAGTACTGGAAGAAGGGGCTGCGGCACAGCGTCTACTTCACCCACGGCATCCGCAACGCCGTGGACAACGGCCACACCACGTTCCTGGAGTTGGCGCCGAACCCGGTGGCGCTCATGCAGGTCGGGCTGACGACGGCCTCGGCCGGGCTGCACGACGCGCAGCTGATCGCCACCTTGGCCCGCAAGCAGGACGAGGTCACCTCGATGGTGACGGCCATGGCGCACCTGTTCGTCCACGGCCACGACCTGGACCTGCGGACGCTGTTCCCGCGCAAGTCCACCGGCCTGGCCGGCGCACTGGACTTCGCCAACATCCCGCCGACGAAGTTCAAGCGCAAGCCGCACTGGCTGGACGCGCACTTCACCGGTGACAGCTCCGCGGTGATGCCCGGCAACCATGTCGCGACGCCCGACGGCAAGCATGTCTGGGAGTTCGTGTCGAAGGGCACCACGGATCTGGCTGCTCTTGTGAAAGCCGCTGCCGCCCAGGTTCTTCCGGATGCCCGGCTGACCGCGTCCGAGCAGCGCGCGGTGCCCGCGGAAGGCTCGCGTCTGGTCACCACGCTGACCCGGCACCCGGGTGGTGCCTCGGTGCAGGTGCACGCCCGGATCGATGAGAGCTTCACCCTGGTCTACGACGCGATCGTCACCCGTGGTGGCGCGGCGACCACGCTGCCGACCGCGGTGGGTGCCGGCGTTGTCGCCGAACAGGTTTCGGCGGCACCGGCCGTGGCCGAACCGGAACCCGAGGACGATGCGGAGATCCTGTCCGACAACCTCACCAAGGGCGCCGGCATGGGCGCCGGTTTCGAGAAGTGGTCCCCGGATTCCGGTGAGACCGTCGCGCAGCGGCTCGGCACGATCGTCGGGGCGGCGATGGGTTATGAGCCCGAGGACCTGCCGTGGGAGGTGCCGCTGATCGAGCTGGGCCTGGATTCCCTGATGGCGGTGCGGATCAAGAACCGCGTCGAGTACGACTTCGACCTGCCGCCGATCCAGCTGACCGCGGTCCGTGACGCCAACCTCTACAACGTCGAGGAATTGATCAAGTACGCGATCGAGCACCGCGACGAGGTCGATCAGATCGCCGAGTCCCAGAAGGGCAAGTCGGCCGAGGAGATCGCCGCCGAGCAGTCCGAGCTGCTGGGTGGTGCCTCGACCGTGGCCGAGCTCGAGGCCAAGTTGGCCGAAGCCGGACATCCGTTGGCAGACAAGGAGTCCGAGGAGACCGGGCCGGACCCGGCTGCCGAGGCCGCAGCCACCGAAGGCCTGGAGATCCCACCGCCGCCGACCGATCCGAGCGGACCGGCCATCCCCGCTCCGCCGAGCGACCCGTCGGGCCCGAGCAAGGCCACCGCGGCGGCGGCTGCGGCCAAGGTGCTCACCCAGGAGGCGGTCACCGAGGCGCTCGGCGCCGATGTGCCCCCGCGTGACGCCGCCGAGCGGGTCACGTTCGCCACGTGGGCGATCGTGACCGGCAAGTCGCCGGGCGGCATCTTCAACGAGCTGCCGTTCGTCGATGTCGAGACCGCGACGAAGCTGTCGGAGCGGCTGTCCGAGCGTGCCGAGGGCACCGTGACGGTCGACCAGGTCCGGGCGGCCAAGACCATCGAAGAGCTGGCGACGATCGTGCGCGATCAGCTCGAAGAGGGTGTGGTGGATGGATTCGTCCGTACCCTGCGGCCCGCGAAAGAGGGCGGTCCGCAGGTCCCGGTGTTCGTGTTCCATCCGGCCGGCGGATCGACGGTGGTCTACGAGCCGTTGATGAAGCGCCTGCCGGCCGACACCCCGGTGTACGGCATCGAGCGCGTCGAGGGTTCGATCGAGGAGCGTGCGGCCGAGTACGTGCCGAAGCTGCTGGAGATGCACAAGGGTCCGTTCATCCTGGCCGGCTGGTCGCTGGGTGGGGCGTTGGCCTACGCGTGCGCGATCGGGCTCAAGCAGGCCGGTGCAGATGTCCGGTTCGTGGGGCTGATCGACTGCGTGCGCCCTGGTGAGCCGATCGATCAGAGCCAGGCGGGAATGCGGGCTCGCTGGGATCGCTACGCGCGTTTCGCCGAGCGCACCTTCAACGTCGAGGTGCCCGAGATCCCCTACGAGGAGCTGGAGAAGCTCGACGACGAGGGCCAGGTGAAGTTCGTCCTGGAGGTCGTCGCGCAGAGCGGTGTGCAGATCCCGGGCGGGATCATCGAGCATCAGCGCACGTCCTACCTGGACAACCGGGCGCTGGACACCATCGAGATCCAGCCCTACGACGGGCACGTCACGCTCTACATGGCCGACCGTTACCACGATGACGCCATCGTCTTCGAGCCCGCGTACGCCACGCGTCAGCCCGACGGCGGCTGGGGCGACTATGCGTCGGACCTGGAGGTCGTGCACATCGGGGGCGAGCACATCCAGGCGATCGATGAGCCGTACATTGCCAAGGTCGGTGCTCATATGAGCGAGGCGATCAACCGTATCGAGGCGGAGAGCGAGAGCAAGTGACGAACAAGACGACCGCTGAACTGCTGGCGGAGCTCCGTGAGAAGCTGGAGATCGCTGCCGATCCGGGCGACGAGAAGGCCAAGGCCCGTCGGGACAAGAAGGGAATTCCGTCCGCGCGGGCCAGGATTCACGCTCTGCTCGATCCGGGCAGCTTCCTGGAGATCGGCGCGCTGGCCAAGACCCCGGGTGACCCGAACGCGTTCTTCGGCGACGGCGTGGTGACCGGGCACGGCACCATCAACGGACGTCCGGTCGGTGTGTTCAGCCATGACCAGACGGTGTTCCAGGGCTCGGTCGGTGAGATGTTCGGCCGCAAGGTGGCCCGACTGATGGAGTGGGTGGCCATGGTCGGTTGCCCGATCATCGGCATCAACGACTCCGCGGGTGCCCGTATCCAGGACACCGCGACCTCGTTGGCGTGGTACGCCGAACTCGGCCGCCGGCACGAGATGCTGCGTGGCCTGGTCCCGGAGATCTCTCTGATCTTCGGCAAATGCGCCGGCGGAGCGGTCTATTCACCGATCCAGACCGATCTGCTGGTGGCCGTGCGCGACCAGGGCTACATGTTCATCACCGGCCCGGACGTGATCAAGGACGTCACGGGCGAGGATGTGACCTTCGACGAGCTCGGCGGCGCGGACGTACAGGCGCAGCGCGGCAACATTCACAAGGTGGTCGAGTCGGAGGCCGCGGCCTACCAGTACGTGCGCGACTACTTGAGCTTCCTGCCGTCGAACCACTTCGACAATCCGCCGATCATCAACCCCGGCCTGGAGCCGGAGATCACGCCGCACGATCTGGAGCTGGATTCCATCGTGCCGGACGCGGACAACACGGCCTACGACATGCACGAGATCCTGCTGCGCATCTTCGACGACGGTGACGTGTTCGAGATCGCCGACCAGCGCTCGCCGGAGCTGATCACGGCATTCGCCCGGGTGGACGGGCATCCGGTCGGCGTCGTGGCCAACCAACCGATGGTCATGTCGGGAGCGATCGGCAACGAGGCCTCGGACAAGGCGGCCAGCTTCATCCGGTTCTGCGACTCCTACAACCTGCCTTTGGTTTTCGTGGTCGACACCCCGGGCGCGATGCCTGGTGTGGCCGAGGAGACGGGCGGCATCATCAAGCGCGGCGGCCGGTTCTTCAATGCCATCGTCGAGGCTGATGTGCCGAAGGTGACCATCATCGTCCGCAAGGCTTACGGCGGCGGGTACGCGGTGATGGGTTCCAAGCAGCTGACGGCCGATCTGAACTACGCCTGGCCGACCGCCAGGATCGCGGTGATCGGTGCCGAGGGTGCGGCCCAGCTGCTGGTCAAGCGGTTCCCGGATCCGACCGCACCTGAGGTGCAGAAGATCCGCGCCGACTTCATCAAGGGCTACAACGACAACATGGCCACGCCGTGGATCGCGGCCGAGCGCGGCTACATCGACGGTGTCATCCAGCCGCACGAGACCCGGCTGTTGCTGCGCAAGTCCCTGAAGTTGTTGCGCGACAAGCAGAACGGCCCCAAGGTGCAGCGCAAGCACGGCCTCCTGCCCCTCTAGCAGCACCGCGAGCGTGCGTGTCTGCTGCCCGACACACGGTGATCGGGCAGCAGATCGCGCACACTCGTCACCCGCGAGCGTGCACCGCCTGCACCGGTTTGCGGTACACGACAATCGCACAGCCTTACTCACAAGCGTGTAATTCAATTTCACCGCCTTTGAGCAGCCGCAATCCCCGCGCTCTCCGAAACCATCCACAAGTTATCCACAGGCCGCCGAGGTTGGCTGGATGCCCGGCTGGTTAGTCTGAGGGCGAGAGGGGGATCGGCTATGAGCACCGCAGTCGTCGTAGGCAGTGGGCCCAACGGGTTGGCGGCGGCCATCGTGTTGGCCCGGGCTGGGCACGAGGTCACCGTGCTGGAGGCGTCCGACGAGGTCGGCGGTGGGGTGCGCTCCGGCACGCTCGGAGGTGTGGTCGTTGACCACTGCTCGGCGATCCATCCGATGGCGGTGGGTTCGGCCTTTCTCGCCGGCTTGGGCTTGGAACGGCACGGATTGCGCTGGCGCTGGCCGGAAGTCGACTGTGCGCATCCGCTCGACGGCGGTGACGCCGGTCTGCTGTATCGCAGCGTGGAGCAGACCGCGGCCGGGCTGGGCGTCGACGGGCCGCGCTGGCGTGCCCTGTTCGCCGGGCCTGCCGCCCGTTTCGACACGCTCGCCGACGACATCATGGGCCCGCTGCTGCGTGTCCCCGCGCATCCGCTGACGCTGGCCCGGTTCGGGGCACCCACGGTCCTGCCGGCCTCGGTGCTGGCCCGGATCTTCCGAACCCCGGCCGCCCGCGCGTTGTTCGGAGGCGTTGCCGCCCATACCTTCCGGCCGTTGCACTATCCGATGACCTCGGCCATCGGGTTGGGCATCCTCACGGCCGGGCACCGGCACGGTTGGGCCGTCGCCGAAGGCGGATCGCAGGCGATCACCGATGCGTTGGTCTCAGCGCTGACCGAATTCGGCGGCAAGGTGCGCACGGGTGTGGCGATCACCGCGGCAGCCCAGCTGCCCCAAGCCGACATCACGATGTTCGACCTCGCGCCGACCGCCGTGGCGGACATCTTGGGTGACCGGCTGCCCCGCCGAACGGCCCGTGGGTTCCGGCGATTCCGTTACGGCCCCGGCGCGTTCAAGGTCGACTTCGCGATCCGCGGTCCGGTGCCGTGGACCACTGCCGAGGTCGGCCGGGCCGGGACGGTCCACCTCGGCGGTGATTTCGACGAGATCGCGGCCACCGAGCGGGAGATCCAGGCGGGACGGATGCCGCGCCGGCCATTCGTGCTGGTGGGTCAGCAGTACCTGGCCGACCCGGGCCGCTCGGCCGGGGAGATCAACCCGGTCTACGCGTATGCCCATGTGCCGCACGGCTATTCCGGTGACGCCACCGACGCGATCATCGCCCAGTTCGAGCGGTTCGCGCCGGGGTTCGCCGACCGGATCGTCGCCACCGCGGTGCGTTCGACCACCGAGATGTCGGTGTACAACCCGAACTACGTCGGCGGCGATATCTGCACCGGCGCCAAGGACATTCGGCAACTGGCGTTCGGGCCACGGCCCACCCTGGCGCCTTACGACGTCGGGATTCCGGGCATGTACATCTGCTCGGCCGCCACGCCGCCGGGACCGGGCGCGCACGGAATGTGTGGTGCCAACGCGGCGAATCGCGCTCTCGCGCAGCTGCGCAACCGCTAGCCGCAGCGCCGATTTCTGCACCCGGGCTGCGATTTTCGTGGCGCAGCAGCCCGGGGGCAGAAACCGGCGGCGGAACTCCCTACGGCTTGATGCGGATACGGCCCGGCTTGTATAGCCCGGAATGGGTCGCCGTTCCGAGCTCGATCGTCGCCGGAGCGGCGTCGACGATGGTGTCGAACTTACGCAGCGAGCCCCAGTCTCGACCCCAGTCCTTGTTCAGGTAGGTGGCCATCACGTGCTGGCGCAACAACAGGTCACTGATGCCCAGCAGGCCGCCGTTGATGCCGTCCTCCCAGGTGTCGGTGTCTTTCATCTTGGCGTTGTAGTCCGGGGTGATGCGGAACTTGGGCACCTCGGTGACCCCGTTGGCGTGCAGCATCGGCTGCTGGCACGGGAAGGCCATGCCCACCGCCCAGTCCATCAGCACCGGCTGCTGCGATCCGACGTACTCCTGCACGGTCTTGACCTCGGGCACCCGTGGAGGGGTGACCGCGACCCAGTCGCCGGGGCTCAGTGACAGGTCGTCCGCGATCACCCGGACATAGGTGGCGTCGGCCGGGATCTCACTGCGGTCGAAGCGGAGGTTGCGCCAGGACGGGTTCGGCCCCAGGTCGTAGGGCACCACCCGGCCGGCAGGCACCGGGGCACCGTCGGGCCCGGTCCGTCCATATTCCAGCTCGACGGTCTGGCCTTCGGTGCGCCCGTTGAAAATGCTGTTGCCGGTGATGGTTCCGGCCGCCGTGATGACGACCAGCGGGTGGGCGTCGTCGGGTGCCGGCAGTTGGTACCAGGCCGAGGCCAGCTTGCTGACCTGCTGTGCCGGGCCTTCGGCGAAGCTGCCGGCCAGCGGAACGCGGTCGGGGTCCAGCCCGTAGGGCAGTGGCACGGTCGATCCGTTGACCCCGGGGGTGTCCAGCTCGGCGGCGGCGTTCCAGTCGGCGTCGATGCCAGGCATCGGCACGGTGATCCGAATCGCCTCGGCGACAATGTGGTCCGGCACCCCGTTGGGGGTGAAACCGGTGGGGGAGGTGCCGCCGAGCGGTCCCAGCGGGCCGTAGTCGCCCGGCAGCGGGGTGAGGAACCCGTCGTTGGTGTCGGGTTCGACGAGCACGTCGTCGGCGAGACCGCAGCCGCCGGCGAACGCTCGCAGGTTCGACGAGGCGTTGGAGTAGGTGCCGTCCTGGCGCACCACGCCGTAGAGCATCGAACCGACGAAGACCACCACCATGAACCCGGCCGCGAGCGGTACCGGAGCCGCGGTCAGTGCCCGCGCCGCCCGGCCTTCGGCCGATGGCCGCAGATGCAGCCAGGAGGCCCACAGTGCGGTGATCGCGAAGAGCGCGAAGAAGATGGCGCTCACCGTGATTCCGCCGATGTTGGGCTTGTCGTTGTTGAAGGGCACGCCGTAGCTGGACACGTACCACCAGCCGTTGGTGCTGGCGAAGCACAGCGCGAGCACGAACAGCACGGCAGCGGTGAAGGCCATCCGGTTGCGTGCCGAGCGCAGCACCGCAGGCCCGGCCAGCACCGTCACCACCGCGGCCATCGCCGCGCCCACCGCGGCGAACAGGCCGAAGTGGTGCACCCACTTGGTGGGGGCGAACTGCAGGAAGAAGATCGTGGCGAAGATGATGCCCATCAACCGCCATACCGGCCCGCGGGCCACGCCGGGAACCCGCTTGCGCCGCAACATGATGAACAGCGAGGCGAACAGGCTCAGCGCGGTGATGATGAAGCCGAAGCGGCGCGACAGCGAGCCGTCGACGGTCGGCAGGATCAGATAGTAGTAGCGCAGGTTCTCGGTGTACCACTCCTGGGCGGGACCGATCGCGGTGCGAATTCTGGTGGCTTCCATCACCGTTGCCAACGTCTGGTCGGCGAACACCACGGTCAGGATCACTGTGCCTGCCGCCAGCAGTGGCAACACCAGCGGCCACACGCCGAGGACGCGGCGGCGCCGCACCAGGATGCGCAGGATCGGACGGCCACCGGCCACCAGCGCGGCGACGGCGATCAGGCCGGTCGGTTGGATGCCGAGGGTGAAGGCCGCCGAGATGATCGCCAGGGCGGCCGGGGTCAGCCGTCCGGAGATGATGGCCCGCTCGATCAGCACGTAGGTGACCAGGGCGCCGGTGGCGATCTGGCCTTCGGGGCGCAGGCCGTTGTTGAACGGCATCCAGGCCGCCAGCAGCACCATGCCGGCCGCCCACAGTGCGGGCCGCGACGCGATGACCGCGGGCCCGAGCCGGGGCAACACCTCACGGGACAGCAGCAGCCAGCACACGATGCCGCACAGCAGGTCGGGCAGCCGCATCCAGATACTGGCGTCGCTGATGTGCGTCATCAGGGCCAGCAGGTTGTAGTACCAACCGAAGGGGTCCTCAGGGCTGCCGAACCAGCGGAAGTAATTGGACATGTAGCCGGCGTGGTCGGCCACCCGCGCCATCTGGAGCTGGTAGCCGTCGTCGGACGAGTTCGCGCCGATGATGTGCCACAGCAGGAAGGCGCCGACCACCACCACGTCCACCGCGCTGAACGTGCGCCAGCGCGACGGAATGAGGTGGTGCATGCGCCGGCCGTCGAGCCGGTCCAGCCGCCACAGCGCCAGCACCGCGACCACGGTGGCGGCGATGCCGAGCAGGATCGCCACCAGTTTGAGTGCTGTCGGTTTGGAGGTGAAGCGGGTGTCGATCGTGGCGGAGAGCGAAAGTCCTTGCGGCGCGGGCCCGCTCAGTTCGGTGAAGACGCCGACGATCTGAGGGCGCAGGTTCGGGTCGGCGAAGCCGGTGCGCAGCTCCTTGCCGTCCTTGTCGGTCAGCCCGACGAAGGTGGCGAAGGTGCCCGCCTCCGACGAGCTGATCTCGATCCGTGAGCAGCCTGCGGCCTTCTCGCGCGGCACACTGGCGATCACCACGTTGCGGTCGGTGACGTCGACGCTCTTGGCGTTGACGTGGACGAACAACGCGTTCAGTGAGGCCTGCCTGCCCTCCTTGGGGGCGGTGCCCAGCACCATGCCACCCTCGGGCGGCATCGACCGGATCACGTCACACGGCACCGTCACCGACATGGTGACGGGCGTCTGGCTGATCAGCGGCGCGGTGACGTTGTTCAGCTGGCCGGCCTGCGGCCAGTTGAGCGTGGCGGTGGTCTGCACCACGGGCAGCAGCGGGGTGGCCACCGCGCACAGGAAGCCGATCAGGCCGGCGATCATCGCGACCCAGCGGGTCAGCTGAACGTTCTTGTCGGCGCTGTGCTCGCGCAGGGTCACGCTCATGGCAGGGCTCGGATCGGTCCGGGCCGGCTGAAGCCGAACACTCGTTGGGTTCCTTGATCAATCGTGGCCACAGGCGCCTGCCCGGCCGGTACCACCGGGTCGTATTTCTCGATCGAGCCCCAGTCCCGGTACCAGTCGTCCCGCAGATACGTCGGAATGGTCGACGTGCGCAGCAGCGCCTGGATGAAGAGGAAGGGACCACCCTTTTGGGCGGACTGCCACATGTTCGACGACACCACCACTTGCTTGACGTTGGGAAGGATGCGGTATTCCGGCAGCTCGGCCACCCCGAGCCGTTCGGAGAACGGCCGCTGGCAGGGGAAATTCGCGGCAGTCGCGATGTCCATCAGCACCGGGGTCTGGGCGCCGAGGAATTGCTGCGCGGTCTGCAGGGTCGGCACCCGCGGCGGGGTGAAGCCGAACCATTGGTCGTCCGACAGGTTCGGGTCGTCGGCGACGATGCGGGCCACGTTGGCCTCCGGCGGCGCCCAGGCCAGCGGGAAACGCAGGTTGCGCCAGGCGTATTGGGCGAACACGTCGATCGGTTGCACGGCGTCGAGCGCCTGGAAGCTGCCGTCGGGACGGTGTACCCCCCACTGCAGTTTCAGCGACTGGCCGTAGTGGAACTCGTGTTCTTCGTCGTAGTACCAGATGGCGCCGGCGGCGGCGACGGTCACCAGCGGCCGGTCGGCGGTGCGCGGCGGCAGTTGGTACCAGGCGGAGGTGGCTTTGGCTGCGACCCGTGGCTCTTTTGAGCTGGGCTCGTTGTAGCTGCCCATCACCGGGGTGCGCGTGGGGTCCAGCCCGAACGGCAGGAACACTCGCGACCCGTTGACGCCGACGGGTCCGTAGCCGCCGCCGGTGCCGGCCGCGTAGGCGATGCCGACATTGGGCTTGTTGGGCGAGCCGTCGGAGTTGACCGTGCCGGGGTTGGCGACGACGGGCTTCGGCGGTTCGAGGGTGTCGCTGATTCCGTTGGGGGTGAACCCGACTGGGTTCTGACCGCCGAGCGGGCCGTACTCGCCCCAGGTCTGGCCCGGAACGGGTTGCAGCATGCCCGCGTTGGTGTCGGCCTCGACCAGGACGTCGTCGGCCATGGCGCAACTGTCCGAGGACAGGCCCGAGGTGAGCGCCGAGAGGTTGGCCTTGGCGGTGGTGTAGACGGGGTAGCGCTGGACGAAGCCCTTGGTCATCGACCCGACCTCCAGCACCACCATGATGACGGCGACCACCAGCAGCGGGGTGGAGGCGAGCACGCGGTTGCGTCGGGTGTTGGCCACCTCGGTGTGCCCGGCGTAGTCGATGCGGAAGTGCAGCCAGCCGGCCAGCACGGCGGAGATGATCGCCAGGGCCAGGAACATGGTGGTCACCGGATAGCCGGCGATCACCGGCTGGCGGTCGAACCACGGCACGCCGTAGTTGCCGACGTAGAACCAGCCGTTGATGCCGGACGTGGCCCAGGCGAGCACGAACAGCAGGGCGGTGACGTAGAGCGCGAGGTTGCGTCGGCTGTGCAGGCCCACGAGGGCGAAGGCGAACGCCGTCACCGCGCCGAGGGCAGCGGCCAGCCCGGCGAACGCGCCGAACTGCACAGCCCACTTGGTCGGGGTGAAGTGCAGCAGCAGCAGGCCGATCGCGGTGGTACCGAGCAGTCTCCAGACCGGGCCGCTGGCGATCCCGGGCACGTGGCCTTTGCGCAGCAGCAGGGTGATCATGCCGAACAGGCACAGCATCATGGCCAGCACCGCGAACCGTCGGGTGAGTGAAGAGTCCACCGAATCTTCCACGGTCAGGAAGTAGTAGCGCAGGAATTCCTGGTACCAGGAGATGGTCGGGCCGACGGTGTACTTGATCCGGGCCGACTCGGCGACGGTCGCCAGGGTCTGGTCGCGGAAGATGACGACGAAGATCAAGGCGGCCGAGCCCGCCAGCGCCGCGAGCGCCGGCAGGGCGATGCGGCGGCTGCGGATGATGGCGACCACGCTGCGGGCCCCGACCAGCAGCGGTGCGGCGGCGATGATGCCCTGTGGCGCCAGGGTGACGCTGAAGGCGGCGACGATGATCGCCAGGGCGGTGGGCCACAATCGGTGTGTTCCGATGGTCGTCTCGACGAGCGCCCACACCGCGAGCACGCCGAATGCGATCAGCGGTTCGGGGCGCAGGCCGTTGTTGAACGGGAACCAGGCGGCCAGGAACACGGCGCCGGCGGTCCACATGGTGACGCGGTTGAGCGCGACGCGGCGGCCGAGCCGCGGAATCACCCAGCGGCTGAGCAGCAGCCAGGTGCCGATGCCGGCCAGGGTGGCGGGCACCCGCATCCAGACGCCGGCCGTGCTGATCGCGGCGAAGTGGGCCAGCACCGACTGATACCAGTCGAACGGGGCTTCGGTGGCGCCGAAGTAGCGGAAGTAATTGGCGGTGTACCCGGCGTCGGCCGACACCCGCGCGATGGTGAGGTTGTAACCGTCATCCGACGAGATGGCACCGATGATGTGCCACAGCAACAGACCGCCGATGACGCCGATGTCGGCTATCCAGGTCGCCACCGGAACTTTGACGAAGCGCTTCCACGCGCCGCCCGCGCGATGACCCCCGCGCCGGTCCAGTACGGCCAGCGCGATGATCGAGGCCACCACGCACACCACACCGAGCGCCATCACCAGCAGCTTGAGTGCCGTCGGTGAGGTGATGAACCGGGTGTCGATGTCGACGCGGGCGCTCAGCCCGGGCTGGGGCGCCATCTTCAGATCGGTGAACAGGCCGGCGACCTGAGGCTTCTTCTCCACGGCCGCGGTCCCGGCGGCACCCGGGATGCCGACGAAGTCGGCGCCCACGCCGCCGAGGTTCGCCCACAGGTGCAGCGCGCTGCAGGCTCCGGCGTTGATCGCCGCTCGGGGGGCGACGGCTGCCACCGAATCCCGGAACGCGACCACCACGGTTTGGGGATTGGCGCGCACGAACAGCCCGTTGCGGCTGGCGTCGATGCCGCCCGAGGGGATCGTCGAGAACACCAGGCCACCATCGGCGGGCAGCGTCGCGATCGCCGAGCACGGGATGGACACGTCGAGGGACTGCGGGGCGCCCGAGACCAGCGGGGCCGTCACCGCGGTGACGTTTCCCGCGGCATCGGTTCCCTGCGGCCACAGGATGGCCGCAGTGGTCTGTTTGACGGGCAGCAGCGGCACCAGCGCGCACAACACCACACCCGCGATGCCCGCGACGATGGCGATCAGGCGTGCGATGCCCACAACACGGTCGGTTGGCTCATCGGAAGGCACGAGGCTCGATGTTATGCGACCCGTATGTGAGGCCCGGTCCGCCCTGCCGCGTGCTCAGGAGCTGTGTCCTAGCTGTGTCGTAGTGGGGCCGGGCTCCACAGTCCGCCGCGGATCGCGGTGCCCAGGTCCAGACGGGCCGGGGTGGCGTCGGGATACCACGGGGTGAGCCGTTGCAGCGAGCCCCAATCCCGGAACCAGTCGTCCTTCAGGTACGTGGGCACGCTCGACGGCCGCAGCAGCAGTTCGGAGATGCCCAGCGGGCCACCGCCGAGGTAGTCCATCACCGGCGAGTTGGCCTCGGCGCCGAAGCGGTCCGGCAGGATCCGCCACTTCGGTACCTCGGTGACGCCGTACTGGTGGGCGAACGGTCGCTGGCACGGGAACGCCAGCCCCACGAGCCAGTCCAGCAGCACCGGGTCCTGTGATCCGACCACGTCCTGCAGGGTGCGCAGTTGCGGGATGCGCGGCGGGGTCACCGCGATCCAGTGCTGCGGCGCCAGGTCGTCGTCGGAGGCGACCAAGCGGATCTGGGTGGCCTCGCGTGGGATGGCGGCCATCGGGGCCCGCAGGTTGCGCCAGGCCGGGGCGGCGCCCACGTCGGCGAATCCGACGCCGCCGCCGGGCTTGTTCGCCGCGGCCTGCGCGTCGGTGGCCCACTGCACCACAACCTCGCCCGGATCGAAGCGGCCCGCGGCGGAGACGACCAGCAACGGGCCGGCCTTGTCGCGGTCGGGCAGCCGGTACCAGGCCGAGCGCATGGTGGCCGGCTGCTGGGTACCGGCCCGCCAGCTGCCGAGCACCGGGGTGGTGGCCGGGTCGAGGCCGTAGGGCAGCCGAGCCCGGGAGCCGTTGATGCCGGCGGCGGCGGTGGTGCCGCCTTCGGTACCCACTTCGCTGCCGGTCACGGTGCCGGAGTCGGTGTCGGCGAAGTTGCCCGCACCGGGCTGTTCCATCACCGGGTCGGCGGAGACGTCCGAGGGGATGCCGTTGGGGCCGAATCCCTGCGAGGTGACGGCGCCGAGCGCCTGCCCGGGGGGTTCGCTGATCGGCGACAGGATGCCGGCGTTCGCGTTCTCTTCGACCATCACGTCGTTGGCCAGCCCGCAGGTCTTGCCGGTCAGCGCTTCGAGGTTGGAGCGTCCGACCGACCAGGCCGGGTACTGGGCCGTCATCGCCAGGGTCAGCGAGACCACCTCGAACGTCACGAGCAGCCACGCGGCGATCGCCAGCGGCGACTGCGCGATCCGCTGCCAGCGGCGCGGCGGCCCGTCCGGGGACCGGTCGCGGTCGGTGAAGTGGAACCAGGCTGCCAGCAGCAGGGCCAGCACCGACAGGCCGAGCAGCATGGTGGTGAACCCGAAGTGCCACTCGGGGAACGAGTTCGACCACGGCACACCGAAGTTGGAGACGTACCACCAGCCGTTGACCGTCGCGAACGACAGCGCCATGACGAACAGCACCAGCGCGGCGAACATCGAGCGGTTGCGCCGGGACTTCATCGCCGCGGCGGTCACCGCGACGGCGGCCAGGGCGCCAAGGGATCCGGCCAGCCCGGCGAACACGCCGAAGTGGTGGGTCCACTTGGTCGGGGTGAACATCATCGCCAGGAACGAGATGATCGTGATGCCGATGATGCGCCGGCTCGGACCGGCGGCGGTGCCGGGGATGCGGCCCTTGCGCAGCGTCATCGCCACCGAGACCGCCAGCGCCACCAGCAGGGTCAGCACCGCGAAGCGGCGCGCCACCGAACCATCGGGGCTGCTGGTGAACAGCCGCGAGTAGCGGATGTGCTCGTCGAACCAGGCCAGGCTGGGGCCGACGGCGGATTTGAAGGTGCTGGCCTGCAGCTCACCGGCCAGGGTCTGGTCGCGGAAGATCAGGATGATCGTCACGGTGCAGGCGGCCAGGATCGGGGCCAGCAGCGGCAGATGCCCGAAGCGTGAAGTATGCCGGGCGACAATGGTTTTCAGCGGTCCCACGGCCACCAGCAGGGCGCCGATGGCGGCGATGCCGGTGGGGCCGGAGAACAAGGTCAGCGCGCCGATGATGATCGCGACGGCCACCGGCAGCATCCGGTTGGTGGCCACCCCGCGTTCCACCGAACACCAGGTCAGCAGGATGCCGAGGGCGATGATCGGTTCGGGGCGCAGGCCGTTGTTGAGCGGCAGCCAGAACGCCAGGAACATGCCGGCCGCGGTCCAGGCCGCGGCGCGGTTGGTCTTGACGGCGCGACCGAGTCGCGGCAGCACTTCACGGCTGATCACCCACCAGCAGGCCAGTGCCATCAGCAGGGTGGGTAGGCGCATCCAGACGCTGTTGGTGGAGACGTGGGCCCACAGCGCCAGCAGGTCGTAGTACCAACCGAACGGCGCTTCGGGGGTGCCGAACCAGCGGTAGTAGTTGGCCATGTAGCCGGCATGCTCGGACACCCGGGCCATGGTCAGGATGTAGCCGTCGTCGGAGGTGTTGGCGCCGACGAAGTGCCACCACACCAGCACCGCGGTGACCAGCCCGTCCAGCGGTGTCATCGACCACCAGCGAGGTGGCAGGAAGCGCCGGTGCCGGACACCGTCGGCGGTGTCGAGGCGGTGCAGGGCGCCCAACGCGATCACGGTCATCGCGACGCCGATGATCATCGCCAGCATCTTGAGCAGCGTCGGGGCGCTGCTGTAGCGGGAGTCGATGGTGGCCGAGAACTTCAGGCCCTCGGGTGCGGGCCCGGACAGATCGGTGAAGACGCCGACGATCTGCGGCCGGAAGTCGTAGCCGCCGCGTTCGCCGCGCAGGGGCGCGTCGGGGTGGTCGGCGGTGGCACTGGCGTCACGTTGGGTGAGCCCGACGAATTCGCCGGTCACCTTGTCCGCGTGCGCGGTGAACGTGAGGGTCTGGCACGCGGGGCTGAGCACCGCGTCCAGCGGTGCGCTGACCACCGGAGTGTTGCGCACGATGACCAGTAGGTCGTCGTTGACCCGTTCGATCAGCAGGCCGCGGTCGACGGCTTTGGGTGCCTGCTTCGGAACCGTGGACAGCAGGACCGTGCGGCCCCGGTTCTCCGGCCCGGCCAGCCCGGCGGCCGCCTGGCACGGCACGCTGATGGTCAGGTCGGTCGCGACGTACCCGATCAGCGGGGCGTTGATGCTCTGCCAGGTGCCGTCCTGCGGCCAGTTCAGCTGGGCAGTGGTCTGCTTGACCGGTAGCAGCGGTGTCGCCACCGCCATCAGCACGCCGAGCAGACCGGCGACGATCGCGATGAGCCGCACCGTCCGGTGATTGCTGCCGGCGGTCCCCTGCGGTCCCGTCACGGGCTCTGATGTTATCGGCGTATCAGCGCCGGAATTAATGGCCATCGGGAGTTGGCTTTCTGATCGCCAGGACGAACGGTCCGATGTCGGTCACCTCGAAACGTGGATCTTTGAACAGCGCCGCGTCGAGCGCCACGTGGTAGCGGCGCACGTTCGGCTGGTTGGGGTAGACGTCGGAGGCCAGGCGCAGCGTGTAGGTGTCGTTCGCGCCGTGACGCATCAGGAACACCGTCGGCGCTTTCCAGGGCATTTCGTCAAGCGCCTTCACGAACTCGTCGGGCTTGCTCATGGTGGCCCAGCCTTCGATGGCCTTGGCGCGTTTGTCGAACTCGGCCAGCGGGTTGGCGTAGTGCGACGTGAGTCCCTGGAAGCCGTAATAGGGATAGAACGACAGGAAGCTGTAGTCGGCGGTCAACACCACGGTCTGGTTGCGGGGCACCCCGGTGACCGCGGCGATCTTGGCGTCGATCTCGCGGTAGTAGCGTTCGGCGCCCGGTGGCCGCCGGTCGGCGCGCTGCCCGGTGCCGTCGGTGTCGGTGTAGGCCACGTTGATGTCGGGGCGCAGCACGTCGGGGATGTCCTGGCTGAACGTCACGGCGCCGATGGACCCGACGGCCGCGGCCGCCGCGATCACGCGCCGCCGGGTCTCGGGCTGATAGCGCCGGGCGATCGCCTGCGTCGCCTCGATGAACCCGAACGCGCCTGCGGTGGTGAGCAGCACGGTGAGGGTGGGTTGCAGCCGGAAGGACAGCAGCGTGGTGCCGGCCAGTGTGGTCAGCATCGACAGCAGCGACCAGGCGTAGACGGCGAGCACCGCGATGGCCAGCGCCCCGGCCCGGGTGGAGGTGCGGGCCCGGACCACCAGCCACAGGGTGCCGAGCATGCACAGCGCGCCGAGCAGCGTGAAGCTCAGCATCGGGAAGGTCAGCTGGGCGCCTGCGTCGGGCAGGTAGTGCTGGGCGGTGCCCTTCTCGGCCGGTGTTCCGCGCAACGCCGCCAGCAGGTAGGGGCCCCAGGTGATCAGGGCGAGGGCGCCGGAGATGACGGCGATGACGGCCAGGCGCAGCAGCGGGTCGATGCTGCGGCGGGAAACGGCCAGCACCAGCGCCATCAGCGCCAGCGTGAACGCGCAGTAGGCGAGCAGCAGGGTGTAGAAGAGGGCGGCGAAGCCGAGGAAGATGCCGACGCCGATGACGGCGGCCCAGCCGCCGTTGCGCGTTTTGCCTCTCAGGCCCGACCAGGCCAGCACGAACACCGGCGGCAGCAGCACGGTGATGATCGCGGCGTAGGGCTCGGTGGAGGAGTAGGCCAGCATGGCCGCAGTGCTCGCGGTCGTGACGATCAGCGCGTACTCGAAGCGAATCATGGTCGCCCACAACACGAATGCGAGTGCCACGGCGATGGTGATCGAGACGATCGACCAGGGCTTGAACATTTCCCAGGCCGGGGTGCCGGTGGCGGCGGCGATCCGCCCGCCCATCCAGAACCAGCCGGCCGGGTAGTACGGCGGCAGCCCGAAGTAGGTCATGTCGTGCAGGCCGGGGGCATCAGCCAGCCGGGTCAGGTATTCGGTGCGGAACTGCTGGTCGACCGACACCCCGAACAGGTACAGCTTGGTGGCGCCCAACGGCATCGCCAGGGTGACCACCGAGAACGCCGACAGGAAGATCAGTGCGGCCAGCCGGGCCAGCGTGCGCCGGCCCCGGCGCCAGATCAGGCCCGCGGCGAAGATGCCCGCCAGGGCGCCGACCTGGCCCACCGTGGTGAGCGCGTGCAGCTGGTTGGAGGTGTTGTAGGCCGGCCATTGGACCTGGGCGATCGCGGCGATCGACACCCCGGCGACCGCCGAGGCGAGCATCACGGCGATCACCATGTGTCCGATGACCCTGGCCGGACGCGTCTGCATCAGATAGGAAGCTTGCGGAAGATGGGCCGCGGGATGTGCCGCAGAACCATCATCACGTAGCGGAACGCACCCGGCGCCCAGACCAGCTCCTTGCCTTTGGCCGATGCCGTGACGGCCAGTTCGGCGACGTATTCCTTGTCGACGGTCAGCGGGGCTTCCTTGACGTGCGCGCTCATCCGGGTGCGTACCTGTCCGGGCCGGATCACCAGCACCTTCACGCCGAATTCGCGCAGGGCCTCGCCGAGCCCGAGGTAGAACCCGTCGAGCCCGGCCTTGGTGGAGCCGTAGACGAAGTTGGACCGGCGCACCCGCTCGCCCGCGGCCGAGCTCATCGCGATGATCTGGCCGTAGCCTTGCGCCCGCATCTTCTCGCCGACCAGCACACCGACGGAAACCGCTGCGGTGTAGTTGATTTCGGCGATCTGCACGGCTTTGCGCTGGTTCTGCCACAGTTCTTCGGCATCGCCGAGCAGACCGAACGCGACGATCGCGACGTCCACGTCGCCGGAGGCGAACGCCTTGTCGATCACGTCGGGGTGGCTCGCCGTGTCGACGGCGTCGAAGTCGATGACCTCCACCGAACTGGCACCGGCCTTGCGCAGCTGGGCCACCGCGTCGTCGCGGCCCGGATCGCCGGGCAGGGCGGCCAGCACGATGCGGGCCGACGCGTCGCGCAGATAGCGCTCACAGATCGCCAGTCCGATCTCTGAAGTGCCGCCGAGCAGCAGAATCGTCTGGGGGTTACCTACGGCGTCGAACACCATCTAGCGCAGCTCCAAGCCTCGGGGGACATCGTGACGAGGGTACCGTGCGCCCCCTCCCTCGACGCCGAACGTCCAGGCCAGGCCCTAGGTGCTCAGAAGTAGTGGCCGAGCGCGAGGTCGTCGAGCAGTCCGATCTGGGTCGGCTTCCAGTCGAACTGTTCTCTGGTACGCGCGCTCGACGCCGGAGCGTCGAGCGAGAAGAATGCTCCGAGCCATCCGAAATGCTCCATGACGGCTTCTGCGGCGACGCCGGTGACGGGCAGCTGCAACTGCTTGCCGATGATGCCGGCGATGTCGCGGACCGGCGTGCCCTCCTCGGCGACCGCGTGCAGTCGCGAGCCGGCGGGCGCGGATTCGACGGCCAGTCGGATCAGTCGCGCGGCGTCGAGCCGGTGCACGGCCGGCCAGCGGTTGGCGCCGTCTCCGGGGTAGCCCGATTCGCCCTTTTCCCGGGCGATCTCGATGAGCCGCGGGACGAATCCGTGGTCGCCGGGCCCGTGTACCGAGGGTGGCAACCGCACGACGGATGAGCGCACGCCGCGGTCGGCGAAAGCCAAGGCCGTCGTCTCGGAGACGCGCGGCGAGCCGGGTGTCACCGCGTCGTCCTCGGTCGAGACTTCTCCCAGCCGGATGCCAGTGGTGCCCGACGCCACGACCAGTGGGCGGCCTGACCCGGCGAGTGTCTGGCCGAGGGCCTCGATCGCGCGGCGGTCGGTATCGCTCGCGGCGGCGAAGTCGTTGAAGTCGTGCACGAAGGCCAGGTGGATGACCCCGTCAGTGACTTGTGCGCCGGACCGGAGGCTGTCCGGATCATCGAGGTCGCCGCGGTGCACGTCGGCGCCGGCGGCTCTCAGCGCCGCCGCCGATGCGTCGGATCTGGCCAGGCCGAGAACCTCGTGGCCGGCCGCGAGGAGTTCGGGTACGACGGCCGAGCCGATGAAGCCGGATGCGCCGGTGACGAATATCCGCATGGGAACCTCCAGAGTGATGTCAGTTGCTGTCATCGACGACGATACGCGCGATGTCAGCAACTGTCATCACATAGAATCCCGGGATGGCGCGATGGGAACCCAATGCCCGCGGCCGGCTGGAAGAGGCCGCGCTCGACCTCTTCGGGGAGCAGGGCTTCGAGCGGACCGCCGTCGCCGAGATCGCGGCGCGAGCCGGGCTCACCGAGCGCACCTACTTCCGCCACTTCGCCGACAAGCGCGAAGTCTTGTTCTGGGGTGAACACCTGTTGCGGGACACCCTCGTGGCTGCGATCGCCGACGCGCCGGAGTCGTCTGCACTGGAGATGGTCAGGGCGGGGCTGGGGGCGGTCACGGCGATCTTCGCCGAACGGCGGGACCACGCCCGCCGGCGGCAGGCGGTGATCGACGCCAATCCAGGTTTGCAGGAGCGTGAGTTGGCCAAGCTTGCCGGGCTCGCGACCGCCACAGCCGAGGTGCTGCGCAGCCGCGGCGTTGCGGAGCCCGCGGCCGGCCTGGCCGCACAGGCCGGCATCGCGGTATTCAAAGTGGCTTTCGGGCAATGGATCTCGGCGTCCGATGGAGCCGACTTGGCCGATCTCATCGACGCGGCATTCGCGGAGCTCAAAGCCATCACTGCGATCTGAGGCCCGTGTCCGGTTCGGCGTCCGCCGAAATCGGGTCTTGACCGCACTTCCTACACGACGTAGCTTTTTTCTACACCGTGTAGGAAATGGGGGAGACCATGACGATTCGCGACTGGTTGACGTTGCCCGCGACGGAACCGGGCGAGGACTACGGGTTCTTCGGGCCCGATTCGGTGACCTGGAAGGTGTGGAGCTATCCCACCTCGTTGTCGATCGGCTTCCAACGTGCCGTCGTCATCGAAGAACTCGACCCGGCGCTGGTCGCAGCGGTCGACAAGACCCACGAGATCTACTCACGCCCGCGCACCCGGTACGACCGGACGCTGCGGTACTTCGCGATGGTGGCGTTCGATGACAGCCGCTCCACCGCCAAGGCCGCCGATGTCCTGGTCAAGATCCACTCCAAGGCCATCGGCACCGACCCGGTCACCGGAAAGACCTACGACGCCAACGATCCCGCTTCGCAGCTGTGGATCCACCTGACCGCGTGGCATTCCATCCTGGTGGCCTACGAGAAATACGGGCCCGGCCGGCTGTCGCCCGAAGAGGAGTTGCAGTACTGGCGGGAATGCGCGATCGCCGCCGAGCTGCAGACCTGCGACCCGTCCGACGTTCCCTTGACCCGCGAAGGCATTCGCGAATACTTCGAGCAGATGCGTCCTCAGCTGATCGGCTCCGACATCGCCCGCCAAGCGATGCGCCACCTGCTGGGGGCCGAGGTGATGCTGCCCGAGATGCCGCTTCTGCTGCGGCCCGCCACCTTGGTCATCACCGCGTTCCTGCGTCGCGGCACCCTGGCGACGATGCCGCGTTGGATGCGAAAGATGGCCGGGCTCAGCACTTCCCGGGTGCTCGATGCGTTGGTGGTGCCGCCGCTGAGCGCCTCCTTCACCCTCATCGCCATGAGCAAGCGGCTGCAGCTGATTCTGCTTCGCTTGCTGTCCCCGGCGACCCTGCCCATCGGCGCGCGCGTCCTGTTGTCGGTCCCGCCCAAGAACGCGGTGACGACGACACCGCGTGAGGCCCAGCGCCGCTTCGGCTACGACGCGCCCAGTCAGGCGCACTTCACGCTGCGTGAACGCCAGCAGGTCCGGGTGTTCGGCGAGGGGCTCGCGCCCAGTGACGAGGGCATCATCGAGTCGCAGCCGATTCTCGGTGGGATCGGTTCGTGATCAAGAACCTGCTCGATTACCGGTTGAGCATCCGGCAACTCGTCTACCTTGCGATCGTGGTGGGCGCACCGTACTTGATGGTCGGCATGATCTGGGCGCTGACCCACAGTGATCACATCGCTGGATTGACCGGGCTGGACAAGCTGTTTTCTCTGTTGGGCGAGATCGTCGCGTGGCCGGTGCTGGTCATCGCGAACGTCACACTGACATGAGCGGAGCGAAGTGAACGACGCCGCAACTGCCAACCGGGCCCGCGCCGAACACCTGGGCCCGGACCGGCGCCGGCCTCAGGTACTCGACACCGCGTTGGACATCGCCGCGAACCAGGGCCTGGCCAACGTGACCATGGGCGCCATCGCGCAGCGGATGGGTGTCACCCGGCCCGTGGTCTACGCCTGCTACCCCGGGCGCGGGGAAGTGCTTGCCGCACTGCTGGATCGGGAGACCGACGAGGTGCTGTCAAGCCTGCTGGAGCTGTTGCCGCCAGAGCGCACCGGCTCCATCGAGCAATTGTTCGTCGACGGTTTCCGCGCCCTGCACAGCACGGTGCGGGAACGCCCGGCCTCGTGGCGCATCATCTTCGCCGCCGATCCCGATCCGGTGCTGACCGCGGCGATCGTCGCCGGCCGTGAGCGCATCCGCGGGCAGCTCGCCACCGCGATGCGCCCACTGCTGCAGCGGTGGCAGGTCGCCGATGTCGACGTCACGCTGCCCTTGCTGATCGAGGTGTTCCTGGCGATCTGTGAGGCGGCGGTGCGGAAGATGCTCGACGACAGCGACGACTCCGCGCTGGTCGCCGAGACCTTCGGCAAGGCGGCGTATCGCGCGATGCGGGCAAAACCTCAGTGAGACAACAACACCCCGCGAGCTCCAGCCCGCGGGGTGTTGCGTTCAGTCATCGATCAGGCGACTAGACCTCCAGATCGAACCGATCGTTGTTCATCACCTTGGTCCACGCCGCGACGAAGTCCTTGACGAACTTCTCCTTGGAATCGTCCTCGGCGTACACCTCGGCCAGCGCCCGCAGCTGCGAGTTCGAGCCGAACAGCAGGTCGACCCGGCTGGCGGTCCACTTCGGCGAGCCGCTGGCGCGGTCGGTGCCGACGTAGGTGCCGTCGTCGGCCGGAGCCGGCGCCCACTTCGTGCCCATGTCGGTGAGGTTGACGAAGTAGTCGTTGGTCAACTGACCCAACTTGTCGGTCAACACACCCAGCTCCGAGCCGCCGTGGTTGGCGCCCAGCACGCGCAGGCCACCGATCAGCACGGTCATCTCCGGAGCCGACAGGCCGAGCAGGTTGGCCCGGTCGATCAGGCGGTACTCGGGCGGCAGGCTGTCGCCCTTGGCCACGAAGTTGCGGAAGCCGTCGCCCTTGGGCTCGAGGTAGGCGAACGAGTCGACGTCCGTCTGCTCCTGCGAGGCGTCACCCCGGCCCGAGGTGAACGGCACCGCGACGTCGAAACCGGCGTCCTTGATCGCCTTTTCGAGGCCGACGACGGCGCCGAGGACCACCAGGTCGGCGAAGGACACACCCGTGTCCGAGGCAGCCTGGATCTCCTCGAGCTTGGCGATCACCGGCGCTAGCTCGTCGGGCTCGTTGACCTCCCAGCCCAGCTGCGGCTGCAGCCGGATCCGGCCACCGTTCGCGCCGCCACGCATGTCGCTGGAGCGGTACGAGGCCGCCGCCTTCCACGCGGTGTTGATCAGCTGCTGGATGCTCAGACCCGAGTCAGCGATGGCCGCCTTGAGGGTGGCGACGTCCGCGTCGGACAGCTGCTTACCGGCCGGGATGATGTCCTGCCACAGCCAGGTCTGCTTCGGCACGAGCGGGCCGAGGTAGCGGGTCACCGGACCCATGTCGCGGTGGATCAGCTTGAACCAGGCCTTGGCGTACTCCTCGGCCAGCTCCTCGGGGTGATCCAGCCAGCGGCGGGTGATCTCGCCGTAGATCGGGTCGAAGCGCATCGACAGGTCGGTGGTCAGCATCGACGGGTGGGTCTTGCCGGTGCCCTGTGCCATCGGCACCGAGTTGGCCCAGCCGTTGTCCTTGGGCTTCCACTGGTTGGCGCCCTGCGGGCTCTTGGTCAGCTCCCACTCGTTGCTGTAGAGGATCTCCAGGAAGCTGTTGTCCCACTTGGTCGGAGTGTGGGTCCAGGTGACCTCGAGGCCGCTGCTGACGGTGTCGTTGCCGACGCCGGGGTTGGCCCAGCCCAGGCCCATCTGCTCCAGCGGCGCGGCCTCGGGCTCGACACCGTTCTCGATGTCGGTGGCGCCGTGCGTCTTGCCGAAGGTGTGGCCACCGACGATCAGCGCGGCGGTCTCGACGTCGTTCATCGCCATCCGGCCGAAGGTCTCGCGGATGTCGATGGCGGCGGCCAGGTAATCCGGATTGCCTTCGGGGCCTTCAGGGTTGACGTAGATCAGGCCCATGTGGCTGGCGCCCAGCGGGTTCTCCAGCTTGGTCCGGTCACCGTTCGCACCGGCGTAGCGGTCCTGTGAGCCCAGCCATTCAGCCTCGGCGCCCCAGTAGATGTCCTCCTCGGGCTCCCAGTAATCCGGGCGGCCGAAGGCGAAGCCTGCGGTCTTGAAGCCCATGTGCTCCATCGCGCGGTTGCCCGCGTAGACGAGCAGGTCGGACCACGAGATCTGCTTGCCGTACTTCTTCTTCAGCGGCCACAGCAGGCGGCGGGCCTTGTCCAGGCTGACGTTGTCGGGCCAGCTGTTCAGCGGGGCGAAGCGCTGCATGCCGCGTCCACCGCCACCGCGGCCGTCCTCGACGCGGTAGGTGCCGGCAGCATGCCAGGACATCCGGACGAACAGCGGACCGTAGTGTCCGAAGTCGGCCGGCCACCAGTCCTGCGAATTCGTCAGCAGTTCATCGAAATCACGCTGGAAGGCCTCGACATCGAGCGACTTGACGGCCTCGCGGTAGTCGTAGCCCTCGTCCGACGGATCGATGGCGGGCGGGTTCTTCTGCAGGATCTTCAGGTTGACCGCGTTGGGCCACCAATCGCGGTTGCTGCCGCCCTCCACGGGAGGCTTGATCCGCATGGGACAACCACTCTCGGCGGGTTCGGTCTGTGCTTCACCGATCGGGGGATGGGTTTCGGCGTCGGCCATGACAATCCTTTCCGGGGCTGGCGGGTTAAGGGGTTACCTACTTGGAACAACGGAACATTCGGGGCAGGTGCCCCAATAGATCACCTCGGCTTCGTCGATCTCGAAACCGTGGTCGTCTGACGCGGTCAGGCATGGGGCCGACCCGGCCGCGCAGTCCACGTCGGCGATTGCGCCACACGATCGGCACACGACGTGATGGTGGTTGTCGCCGATACGGGATTCGTACCGGGCGACCGAACCGGACGGTTGGATGCGACGCACGAGCGCGGCTGCGGTCAATGCGTGCAAGCAGTCGTAGACGGCCTGATGCGAGACGTCGGGCAGTTCGTCGCGCACGGCACGGATGATCGTTTCGGTGTCGGCGTGCGGGTGTGTGCTGACTGCATGCAGCACCGCCACCCGGGGGCGGGTCACACGCAGGTCAGCGCTTCTCAGCAACTGCTGGAAGTCCGCCGTCGTCGACACGAACCGAGTCTCGCCCCTTTTCTGGAATTAGTCAAGAATAAAATTCTCGTGAATCCGCGGGGAACGGTGAGGGTGCTAGACGAGCTCCAGCCGGCGGGCCATGTCCGAGATGAACACGCCGTCCGGATCGACCTTGCGGCGTACCGCCAGCCACTCCTCGATGCGCGGATACATGGCGTGGAAGGTCTTGGCGGTGGTCCGCGAATCCTTGGCGGTATACAGCCGGCCGCCGAATTCCATTACGCGGCGGTCGAGTTCGGTGACGAACTCGTTCAGGCCGGCCTTGATCGGGAAGTCGACACACACGTTCCAGCCAGGGATCGGGAAGCTCAGCGGCGCCTGATTGCCCGGGCCGAACAGCTTGAACACGTTGAGGAACGAGTAGTGCCCGGAGCGCTGGATGTCGACGATGATGGCCTTGAACTCATCGACGGCCTCGGTGGGCACGACGAACTGGTACTGCAGGAAGCCCGCCGGACCGTACGCACGGTTCCACTCCCCGAACATGTCGAGAGGGTGATAGAACTGCGTCAGGTTCTGCACCTTGTTGCGGTAGGTGCCCGACTTGCGGTACCAGAGTTCGCCGATCGGTCCGAAGGTGAACTTGTTGGCCAGCCCGTTGGGGAACACATCGGGCAGCGTAAGCAGTTGTGGCGCATCGAATTTCAGCGGATTCTTGCGGAGTTTCGGCGGCAGCTGGTCCAGGGTTGCCAGTGAGCCTCGTGAGATCGCGGCCCGCCCGAGCTTGGGCGGCGCGCTGATCGCGTCGAACCACGCCGAAGAATAGGTGTAGTTGGATTCGCTGCCGTCGCTGTGGAATTCGATGGTCTCGTCGAGGTTGTGGGTGACGTCGCCGTCGGCGATGAAATACGCGGTCTCGGTCGGGGTCATCTCGATGGTGGCCCGCAGGATGATCCCGGTCAGGCCGTTGCCACCGACCGTGGCCCAGAACAATTCGGATTCGGAACCGTCCGGGGTGAGCTTGCGGATCTCACCATTCGCGGTCAGCAGGTCGATCGAGCGCACGTGGTTGCCGAAGCTGCCGGCGCTGTGGTGGTTCTTGCCGTGGATGTCACAGCCGATGGCGCCGCCGATGGTCACCTGTCGGGTGCCCGGGAGCACCGGGACCCACAAGCCGTGGGGCAGTGCGGCGCGCATCAGTTGGTCGAGGTTCACCCCGCCGTCCACGTCGACCAGCTTGGTGCCGGCATCGATCGAGTGGATCTGGTTGAGCGCCGACATGTCGATGACCAGCCCGCCACCGTTCTGCGCGTTGTCGCCGTAGGAGCGGCCGAGCCCGCGGGCGATGACGCCTCGGCCCTTCTGCTCGGCGGCCTGCGTGACGGCCTTGACGATGACCTCGGGATCGCTGGTTGAGAGCACCTGTGCCACGGTCGGTGCGGTCCGGCCCCAGCCCGTCAGGCGCTTGGGAGTGGTCGGCAATTCGGTAGTCGACATCGCAGAGAAGCGTACCCGGCAGTAGCCGGTACGGACCTCAGTGCAGTTTGAAGATCACCGCACGCTGCACGATGAAGTTGATCACCGTCGCGGTGCCCTGGGCGATGACGAAGGCCACCGGCACCGCCCACGATCGGTAATCGGCCAGGTGGAGCACCAGGTGGTTCAGCCCGACCTGCACGGCGAAAGTGACCAGGTAGAGCGCCCACACCGCGATGAACCTGGCCGTGCTCGGCGGGGCCTGGAAGGTCCAGCGCCGGTTGATCAGGTAGGCCGTGGTGGTCCCGGCGATGAAGCCGATCGTCTTGGCGAGGTCGACCTGCAACCCGAAGGCTTTGTAGAGAAGTACGTAGAGCCCGAAGTCCACGATCGCCGACAGCCCACCGGTGACGATGAACCGGAACGCCTGCGTTTTGAGGTCCAGTGTCGGCGACATGACGGGTTCGGCCACCCAGGCAGCTTAGCGAGGGCCTACCGTTCAGTCGTGTTGCAGACGGTGCTCAACGACCTCGGGATAGCGGTGTTCGCGTCCTCGGGGGTGATCGTGGCGATCCGCAAGGGCTTCGATCTGTTCGGTATCGCGGCCCTGGGCGTGCTGACCGGTGTGAGCGGCGGGGTGATCCGTGACCTCTTCCTCGGTGTCCACCCACCCATCTCCATCCAGCACTGGCCCAACATCACGGTTGCCCTGGCGGCGACGGCTGTGGCCACTCTCACCGCCAAGCACCTCATCCGGTTCCACCACATCGTGTTGCCGTTGGATGCGATCGGCATGGGTTTCTTCGCGACCTCGGGCGCGGCGTTCGCCGTCGACAAGGGGGCGAGCTGGTTCGCGGCGGTTCTGATCGGCATGACCACGGCGATCGGCGGCGGCATCATCCGTGACGTGCTGGTTCGGGAGATCCCGATGTTAATGCGCCCGGACGATCTCTACGCCGTCCCGGCGTTGATGGGTGCGACGGCCTATGTGGTCATCGATTACTTCGGCCCGCAGTGGATCGGCCTGGTGGTCGGCACGGTGCTTGCGACGACGTTGCGGCTGGCCGGGTTGATCTTTGGTTGGCGGTTGCCCACCGGTCCGTCGGACCTGATCGTCGGCGAGGATTCCTAGCGGAGGGTGGCCGACAACACCGCGCACAGCGCGTCGACCGCCGGTCCGAAGGCGTGCTCTGCGGGTGCGCCGAAGCCGATGATCACCCCGTCCGGATCGGCGGTGCCCGGGCCGGCTTGTGGATGCCGCATGATCGACAGCCCGCACAGCGCGATCCCGGCCTCGCCGGCCCGGCGCAGCACCTCCGGCTCGGCCCCGTCGGGCAGGGTGAGCAGCATGTTCACCCCGGCCGCCAGTCCGCCGATGCCGAGGTTGAATCCGGTCAAGGCGTCGACGAGGGCGTCGCGCCGGCGACGGTAGCGGTTGCGCATCCGGCGGATGTGCCGGTCGTAGCCGCCGCTGTGGATGAAGTCCGCCAGGGTCAGCGCGGTGAGGGCGTCGACGTGGTACTGGGCCCCGCCGGCGGCGGCGATGACGGGATCGATAAGCGCATCGGGCAGCACCATCCAGCCCACGCGCATCACCTGGGCCATGGCCTTGCTGGCCGAGCCCAGGTAGACGACCCGGTCGGGGTTGAGCGCCTGCAGGGCGCCGACGGGTTGCCGGTCATAGCGGAACTCGCCGTCGTAGTCGTCGTCCACCACATATCCGCCGGTGCGCTGGGCCCAGTCGATGACCGCGGTGCGCCGGGCGGGGTGCAGGGCCATGCCGAACGGGCTCTGATGCGCGGGAGTCAGCAGCACCGCCGGGGTGTCGAGCGCGTCCAGATCGCTGATCACCGCGCCGTGCTCGTCGATCCCGATCGGTGTGGTCGGCACTCCCAGCGCCGCGAGCGCGTCGCGAAAGATGTAGAGGCCGTGGGCCTCTACGGCGATCGGGCGTCGGACACCCAGTACTCGCCCCAAGAGGTCGATGCCGTCACGCACGCCGGAGCAGATCACGATCGACTCAGGTGAGGTGCGCACGCCGCGCACTCGGCCCAGATATTCGGTGAGCGCCTCACGCAGGGCAAGCGGTCCGCGTGGGTCCCCCATCCGCAGCGCCGCGACCGGTGCGTTGGTGACGGCTCGACGTGCCGATGCCAGCCAGGCCGATCGGGGGAACTCCGACACGTCGGGGGAGCCGGGCATGAGGTTGTGCCGCGGTACCGCGGGGATGCGGCGTGGGCGTGGTGGCGTCCGGGTCGAATCGGTGCGGGCGACCCAGGTGCCGGCCCCCTGCCGTGACGCCAGCCAGCCTTCGGCGACGAGTTCGGCATAGGCCTCGGCGACGGTGTTTCGGGCCAATCCCAGATCGGAGGCCAGCGCCCGGGACGGCGGCAGCCGTGTGCCGGTGCTCAGGCTGCCGCCGCGGATGCCGTCGCGAAGCGCGGCGATCAGCTGTTCGCGGGCCGTGCGGCTGCCGGGTTCGATCATCGCGCGCAGCGCGAGGTGCAGGTCTCGGCTCCCCGAATTGGCCCGCGAAGTCACGCTTGAATTGAACCATCTAGGCGGTATTTTTCGATCTAGCGTTGACGGCATGACACAGACACTCGAACCCACCAAGACCGTCGACCGGCTCAAGATCTACAAGACGTCGCCCGAGCTGTACGACGCGATGATGACGCTGTCCAACGCCGCGGCGAAGGATGTCGACCCGACGATCGGTGAGCTGATCAAGATCCGCGCGTCGCAGATCAACCACTGCGCGTTCTGCCTCGACATGCACACCCGCGATGCCGCCAAGCAGGGGGAGACCGAGCAGCGGCTGGCCCTGATCGCGGCCTGGCGGGAAGCCGGCGATCTGTTCACCGAACGTGAGCAGGCCGCGCTGGCCCTGACCGAGGCCATCACCGAGCTGGGCAACGGCCACGTGCCCGATGCGGTGTACGCCCGCGCTGCCGCCGCGTTCACCGAACGCGAGCTCGGTCAGGTGATCGCCATGGCCGTCACCATCAATGCCTGGAACCGGATCAACGTCACCGTGCGGATGCCGGCCCCGCGGCGCTGATCTCGCGGGAAACTGGAGATGTGCAGACCCGGTCCGGTGCAGACATCACGGTGCACGGCGCTGTCGTAGTGAAACTGCACCGGCCGGGTACTGATCCGCGTGCGCTGCGGGTACGGCTGCGGGCGGCCGGGCGGATCAGTGCGTTGTTGAGCCCGCTGTCGGCGATGCCCGAGGCGGTCGACGGCCGCTGGATGAGCCGTTGGCCGCTGGCCGAAACCCTTGTAGCGCAACCGGAATGCGTGCCGTGGGTGGCTATCGGGCAACTGCTGGCGGCGCTGCACACCGAGCCGGTTACTCAGCGATTGCCGGCCCACGGCTGGCCGGCGCGGTTACGTCGGGCGGTCGTTTTGACCCGGCGGCATCGTGCGGATGTGGTGATGCGGGCCGCGGCGGGTCTGCCCGGCGAAGCGTGGCGGCCGGGCTCGGAGCATCGGCCACGCACCCTCGTGCACGGCGATTTCCACCTGGGCCAGGTGGGCCGGCATGGCGGACATTGGCGGCTCATCGACGTCGATGACCTCGGATTGGGTGATCCCGCTTGGGATTTGGCGCGTCCGTCCGGGTTCTGGGCGGCCGGTCTCATCCCTGACGCGGATTGGCTTTCGTTCCTCGATGCCTACCGGGACGCCGGCGGTCCGGCTGTGCCCGCGGGGGATCCGTGGCCGGTTCTGGAGCCGTTCGCGCGGGCCGCCGTCATCCACGCCGCCGCCACCGATCCCGACGACGAACTGTTGATGGCGGCCTGCGCGCGGATGCCTCAGCTGGAGAAGAACAGCCGGCCGAAGCCCTGCTTGCGGTAGTGCTTGTTGCCGCGGTGCCCCCAGCCCGGCCCGTAGTCCGAGTAGCCCTGGTGGTAGCCGGGATGCTGCTGGGGTGCCGGCGGCGGCGGCGCCTGGACAAACCGGTTCTCCATTTGGGTCAGCGCCTCGAGCTCGCCGAAATCCAGGAAGATGCCGCGGCAGGTATCGCACTGCTCGAGGTGGATGCCGTTGCGCTCGTAGGTCTTCATGACGCCGGCGCACTTCGGACACAGCAGGGTGTTGCCGACACCGGACGGGGTCGGGGACTTCGGGGGCTCATATGGCGGGATGCTCATATCGCCATAACGTCCGAACCCGCTGTGAAGTGCCTGTGAAGTGGGGCGGGTAGGTGGGAGTTATCGGGGCTAGCGGTGTGATGTCAGTCACAAATCGGAATATCGGCCAGGGCGCGGTTCAATCCTCGGGTGGCCGTTCAGTTAATCCGAGTGTTCGGCACTGTGTAACGGAACATTTACACAGCAAGCGCAAACTTGGGCTGATCCACGGGCCGGCACGCGATGTCGACAGTGGCTGTGGCAATCATTCTGGTCACCGTGATTGTCGGAGGTGACTCCGGCGGAGCGGGTAAAATACCAGTTCCAACCGCATGGAACGGCTTTCCGGTGTGCTCGTCCACTCGCGTCGCCGCCGTCGCGACGCTCGGCATTCACAGGTAACCAACAGTGACGGTGTGACGTAAGCCGGTGCGGTTCTAGCAAACGTTGTATTACCGTTTGTCTGGTCAGATGGCCGAAACTGCTGCCGTTGCCGCCGGAATGCCGCCCGGTTACGTTTCCTCCTGCCAATCATGAGCAAGGCATGAGAGCCGGGTGTGACGTCCCTAATGGGGTGGCCGATCGCGCTGGCGCTCTGGGTGGGGACCCTGGTTGGTGAAGCACGAATGGATCACCGACAGAGCTAGGGAGAACATGTTGGCATTGAGTCGAATGCTGGTCGCGTTGGTGACCGCAATGGCCGGGATCTTTGCGGGCCTGTTCATAGGCACCGGTACTTCTCATGCGGGTCTGGACAATGAACTGAGCCTGGTCGATGGTCAGGATCGGACGCTGACCGTTCAGCAGTGGGACACCTTCCTCAACGGTGTGTTCCCGTTGGACCGCAACCGGCTGACCCGTGAGTGGTTCCATTCCGGTCGGGCCAAGTACACCGTGGCCGGCCCGGGCGCCGAAGACTTCGAGGGCACGCTGGAGCTGGGTTACCAGATCGGCTTCCCCTGGTCACTGGGTGTGGGGATCAACTTCTCCTACACCACCCCGAACATCCTGATCGACGATGGTGACATCACCGGCCCGCCGTTCGGTCTGGAGTCGGTGATCACCCCGAACCTGTTCCCGGGCGTGTCGATCAGCGCGGATCTGGGCAACGGCCCGGGCATCCAGGAGGTGGCGACCTTCTCGGTGGACGTCAAGGGTGCGGCCGGCGGTGTGGCGGTGTCCAACGCGCACGGCACGGTGACCGGTGCGGCCGGTGGTGTGTTGCTGCGTCCGTTCGCCCGGCTGATCGCCTCGACCGGTGACAGCGTCACCACCTACGGCGAGCCCTGGAACATGAACTGAGCGCATGAGCTAGACACAGCAGTCTGTGGTCGGCGCGTCCTGCCTCTCGTCGAGGAGCGGGGCGCGCCGATTGTCATTTGGGCCGTAGGGTGGCGGCATGACGGCGCAGAGCCCGGTCTCAGTGCTCAGCGAGGACGAGTGCTGGCAGCTGCTGTCCAGCGTCACGCTGGGCCGCTTGGTGTCCACCATCGGTACCAGGCTGGAGATCTTTCCGGTGAACTTCATCGTCCAACACCGCACGCTGCTGTTCCGCACCGCCGAGGGGACGAAGTTGGTGAGCACCCTGTTCAACGACCGGGTGCTGTTCGAGGCCGACGATCACAATCTCGTCGGCGGCTGGAGCGTCATAGTCCGCGGCGCACCACGGCTTCTCGAAGCTCCCGACGAGGTCGCCGAGGCCGAACGCGCCCAGCTGCTGTCGTGGATCGGCACCAGGAAACGCCGCTTCGTGCGGATCCAGCCGAAGGAGATCTCGGGCCGCCGATTCGTGTTCGGCTCTGAGCCCGAAGATATGTAGCTGCCAACCGGGTTCGTGGTTGAAATCCCTACACCCAGTACGGGACGCGGGCGCGGTACTGGCGCATGGCGATGGCGGCGAAGCCCCAGCCGATCACCGTGAGAACCAAGACCACCAGCCAATGCCGCACCTCTTGATCGGCTCCCAGCAGGGGGGCACGCACGATGTCCAGATAGTGCAGCAGCGGGTTGATCTCGACGATCTTGGCCCACGATCCGGCGCCTTGCTGCTGCAGGGTCGACTCGTTCCAGATGATCGGCGTCATGAAGAACAACAGCTGCACGATCGAGGCCAGCAGCGGTCCGATGTCGCGATACCGGGTGGCCAGGATGCCGAAACAAATGGACACCCATACGCAGTTGAGCACGATGAGACCCAGTGCCGGGATGACGGCAAGGTCGATCCACTTCCACGGTTTCGGATAGATGATCGCGATGATCACGAAGATGACGATGTTGTGGCCGAACAGGATCAGCTGCCGCCACACCAGCCGGTAAACATGCACCGACAGGGGCGTCGGAAGTTGTTTGATCAGGCCCTCGTTCGCGATGAACACCTCGGAACCCTCGAGGATGGACGCGTTGATCAGATTCCAGATGATCAGTCCGAGCGTCACGTACGGCAGGTGCTCTTCGAGCGGCAGCTTGAACAGTTTCGAGTAGAGCAGGCCCATCGCCACCGCGGTGGTGCCGGTGGCGATGGTGATCCAGAACGGGCCGAGCACGCTGCGCCGGTAGCGCTGTTTGATGTCCTGCCAGCCCAGGTGCAGCCATAGTTCGCGCTTGCTGAAACCTTCGGAGAGATCGCGAATTGCCCGCGCCATCGTCTTGGAGTCGGATGCCGCGTCGGTGAAGCTCATCTCTGGAACCTTTCGCGTCTGCCCAGTCGCCGCAGGCGAATCCATTCGCGTAAACCTGCCGGGTCGCGGCGGGACACCAGAAAGTACCAGCCGAACCGCACCCACTCCTGCGGCAGGAGTTTGCGAAGGCCGGGTTGGGACAGCAGGTAGCCGCGGTTGCGGTAGGTGAAGAACCGTTTGGTCTCGTCGTCGGGGTATTGCGTGTGCATCCGGCCGCCGAGGATCGGTTTGAACTCGTCGGTGCCGCACGGGTGCAGATAGCTTGCGGTCAAACAGGTTCCGAACGGCAGGCCGGAGCGGACGAGCCGGCGGTGCAGTTCGACCTCGTCGCCGCGGACGAACAGACGCAGATCCGGCACGCCCACGGATTCCACTGTGGCGGCCCGGAACAGGGCACCGTTGAACAGCGAGGCGATTCCGGGCAGCACGTCGCTTTCACTCTCGGTGCGCAATTCGCTGACCAATCGGCGCCAGACCAGCCCCCGGCGCAGCGGGAACGCCAACCGTTCCGGATCATCGAGGTTGCACACCATGGGCGATACCTCGGCCAGGGTGTGCTGCTCGGCGCAGGCCAGCAGGGTAGACAACACGGTGTTGTCGGCGGGCCGGCCGTCGTCGTCGGCCAGCCAGATCCAATCGGCGCCTTGGGCCAGGGCGTGCAGCATGCCCAGTGCGAAACCGCCTGCGCCGCCGAGGTTTCGGCGTGACCCCAGATAGGTCGCGGGTACCGGCTGGCCGAGCACCAGTTCGCGGACGGCTTCGTCGTTGTCATTGTCGACCACGATCAGGTGGTCAGGCCTGCGGTCCTGCTCCACCACTGCCGCAAGGGACTTGGCCAGCAATTCACGGCGCCGGTGCGTCACGATCACCGCGATGACGGTCTCAGGTGCCACGCGCGGTTTCCTCCAGCACCTCGCGCACGTGCCGCGCGGCGTCGGGGCCCTCGTAGGCGCCGACGACTTCCTCGATGCCGCCCGTCATCCGGATCGTGCCGTGGTCGATCCACATCGCGGTCTTGCACAGCCGGGCCAGGAACTCGTTGGAATGGCTTGCGAACACCAGGATTCCGGAACGTTCCACCAGGCTCTGCAGCCGGGACTGCGCCTTCTTGAGGAACTCCGCGTCGACAGCACCGATGCCTTCGTCGAGCAGCAGGATCTCGGGGTCGATGCTGGTCACCACGCCCATCGCCAGCCGCACCCGCATACCGGTGGAATAGGTGCGAAGCGGCATCGACAGGTATTCGCCGAGCTCGGTGAACTCGGCGATCTCGTCGACCTTGGCCAGCATCTGCTTGCGGGTCTGCCCGAGGAACAGCCCGCGGATGATGATGTTCTCGAAACCCGAGATCTCCGGGTCCATCCCGACGCCGAGATCGAACACCGGGGCGACTCTGCCGTTGACCGTAGCCGAGCCCCTCGTGGGCTCGTAGATGCCCGAAAGCAGCCGCAGCAGTGTGGATTTGCCCGCGCCGTTGTGGCCGACCAACCCGACCCGGTCGCCCATTTTCAGCGACATCGTGATGTCGCGCAGTGCCTCGATGACGACGACGTTGGACTCGTTGCGCCCGATCGCGCCGCCGGCCTTACCGAGGAATGCCTTCTTCAGCGAGCGGGTTTTGGCATCGAAGATGGGAAATTCCACCCACGCGTCGCGCGTCGAGATGTACGGATCAGACAACTGCGACCTACAGGTACTGGCCGGTGCCGGGGTGCGACGGGCCGCCGCGCTGGCCGCCGGGAACCTGCAGCCCCGGTGGCAGCGCGCCCTGACGCATCTGTTCGAGCTGGGCGCGGGCGGCCATCTGCTGGGCGAACAACGCCGTCTGGATGCCGTGGAACAGGCCCTCCAGCCAGCCGACCAATTGAGCCTGGGCGATGCGTAGTTCGGCATCGGACGGCACGCTGTCCTCGGTGAAGGGCAGCGTCAGCCGCTCCAGCTCCTCGCGCAGCTCGGGGGCCAGACCGTCCTCGAGTTCGCGGATGCTGGTCCGGTGGATGTCGCGCAGCCGGTTGCGGCTGGCGTCGTCGAGCGGTGCCGCCCGTACCTCTTCGAGCAGCTGCTTGATCATGGTGCCGATGCGCATGACCTTCGCCGGTTGTTCGACGAGGTCGGTCAGCGACTTGCCGTCAGCTTCGGCATCGGTGTCGTCGGCCGTGCTGGCCAGGATCTCGATGTTGTCATCGTCGGGGTTGATGGTCATCGCCTTCCCTTGAAGCTGTGCTGTCTCGTGTCACTTCTTTTTGGTGGCCGCGTTCTCACCGTGCCAGCGGTAGATGCGCGCCTCGCCGTTGTCGTAGATCTTCTCCCACGACCGTGAGCTGTCTAGCGACACTAGCCCGTCTGGCATGACAAACCCTCGGACCACCGGTGTGCTGGTGAGCACGTAGCGGATGTTGAGTGCCTCGACCGCCTCGGCAACGCGGGGATCGGTGTCGGCGTCATCTGCGTATGCCCAGAAAATGAACCGGTGATACCCCGGGCCCTGTTGCACCGGGTAGTCGTAGTGCGTCCACAGCGGATGTAGCCCCGAGACCGCGTACATCCAGGCGGTGCCGTCGGTGTTGGCGTCGCCGATCAGCGTGGTGCGGGCATCGGGTAGCTCGGCCAGGTAGGCGAAGGCATCAAGGTCCTTGGCGTCGATCATCACCGAGTCGTACTTCTGCCCGAACAGGTACTTGTGTCGGGGGAAGTAATGCCAGGCCAGGCCCACGGTGGTGGCGACCAGCGCAACGGCGGCCGTCGCGCGGACCCACACCGGGCGGGCCCCGGCGCGGCGCAGTGCGGCGGCACCCAGCAGTACCAAGGTGCACAGGCCGATCGCGGCCATCGGCGCGTAGAGCATCGTGACGACCGCCGACAGGCGACGGGGGTCGCTGTAGAACAGGTCGCTGAACGTGCCGGTGATGACGCCCAGCGGGCCCCCGAACGGTGCGCCGGAATGCACGATCGAGGCGATCAGGATCAGCCAGACCACCAGTGGCCACCAGATCTTCTTGATCAGCATCACCAGTCCGCCGAGGCCGGCCAGTGCGATGAGGATGTTCTGGATCGGGAAGTCGTTGAGGTGGCGGGTGTGCTGCACGATGGCCGCGAACAGCGAGTGCTTTTTGCCGAGGTGGTTGACGAAGGCGTGGCCCACGATGATGTCGGCTTGCTGGAGGACTCCCAGGAACTGGGGGAGCATGATCGCCAGCGTCGGCACCGCGACGCCGGCCAGTGCCAGAAAGTCCGACAGCCGGCTGCGCACCGGCCGCCACAGCGCCTCGGCCAGCCACCAGACACCGACCAGCAGTGCGGTCACCACACCACCGGTGAGGTGCACCGAGAAGACGCCGACTGTCGCGAGCACGGCCAGGCCGATGCGATCGCGGTGGGCCGGCGTCGAGATGATCAGTGCGAATGCCGGCACCGCGAGCCCGTAGGCCACCAGGTTGGGCATTGCCGCCACATCGAATTCGACGTAGGGCACCGCGGTGAAGGAGGCGGTGATCGCGGCCGCGGTGGCCGCCGCGACGGCGGTGCGCATCTCGCAGGTGTGCGGGCGGACCATCTTCCAGGTCAGCATCGCGGCGCTGACCGGGAACAGCCACACCGCCGCGGTGACCGAACTCACCGTGTAGGCGGTGGTCGCGGCGGCGCCCGTGAGTTGGCAGTAGACGGCGGCCAAGGCGTGGAACGCCGACGGGTAGTAGAGCGCCTCGTGAGTTTCGACGTTGCGCAGCTCGCCCATGTGGGTCGGCGAGGCCTGGCCGGTGTCGAGGATCCAGCGGATCGTGTTGGCGTGCCAGACCGAGTCCCAGGTGCTGGGGATGGATTGCCAGTGCGGCAGGCCGGCGCACGCCGCGGCAGCAATCAGCACGGCACCCAGCAGGACGCCCACCGCAACCACTACGGCGGGCCCCCGCGAGGCGCCTGACGCCTCGGCGTCGCGGTCACGGAAGCGGGCCAGCAGCCTGCGTACCCCGGCCGCAATGGCGGCGACAACGGCCACAGCAAACAACGCTGCCCATGCGTTCCACGGCACGCCGATCGCCCCGAGCGGGACGATCGCCAACGCAACGGTGCCGTAGGTCAAGGCTGGACCCACCGCCACCGCCGTCGACGCGGTCAGTCCGCCCGCCCTGGCTATCAGCGCCCCGGGGATCACCAGCAACAACAGTGCGATTAGCACTCCGAACCCGAAGCCCACTGGACTAGTATGGCTGCCCAGGTGACCCGGTCCGAGCATGGTCTCGGAAGCGCAAACGTGCTCATCGGGCGCTCCCCAAATCGTGTCGGTTTGTGATATCGGCGGACGCTCTAAGGTGGCTGGCATGGCATACGACGTCGCCCGGGTGCGGGGCTTGCACCCGTCATTGGGCGATGGGTGGGTTCACTTCGATGCCCAGAACGGCATGTTGGTGCCCGACTCCGTCGCGACGACGGTTTCCACCGCCTTCCGTGGCTCGATGCCCACCGCTGTGGGGCCGCACCCGTCCGCACGCCGCAGTGCGGCCGTGCTCACCGCCGCGCGGCAAGCGGTCGCTGACCTGGTCAACGCCGATCCGCGCGGGGTGGTCCTCGGGGCCGACCGGGCCCAGCTGCTGACCGCACTGGCCGAGGCCTCCTCGAGCCGGGTCGGCCTTGGTTACGAGGTGGTGGTCACCCGTCTGGACGACGAGGCCAACATCGCACCGTGGCTGCGGGCTGCGAATCGCTATGGCGCCAAGGTCAAGTGGGCCGAGGTCGACATCGAAACCGGTGAGCTGCCGTCCTGGCAGTGGGAAGGGCTGATCGACAAGCCGACCCGGCTGGTGGCCATCGCCTCGGCGTCGTCGACCCTGGGGACCGTCACCGATCTGGGTGAGGTGACGAAACTCACCCACGAGGTCGGCGGCATGGTCGTGGTCGACCACTCCGCGGCGGCGCCCTACCGGCTCATCGACATCAACGAGATCGAGGCCGACGTGGTGGCGCTCAACGCGGTGCCGTGGGGCGGACCGCCCGTCGGCGCGCTCGTCTTCCGCGAGCCCTCGACGCTCGATTCGCTGGCCTCGGTGTCGTTGGACCCGCACGCCACCGGACCGGCCCGCCTGGAGGTGGGCGCACATCAGTACGGCCTGCTGGGTGGTGTGGTGGCCAGCATCGAGTACCTGTCGAACCTCGATGACTCGGCCAGTGGTTCGCGGCGCGAGCGGCTGGCCGTGTCGATGAAGTCGGCGGGGGCCTACCTGGATCGGCTGTTCGAGTACCTGGTGGCCTCGCTGCGCTCGTTGCCGTTGGTCATGGTGATCGGCAGGCCGGAGTCGCAGATTCCGGTGCTGAGCTTCGTCGTACGCGACATTCCGGCCGAGCGGGTGGTGCAACGGCTGGCCGACAACGGCATCCTGGCGATCTCCAACGCCAGCTCGCGTGTGCTCGACGTGATCGGGGTCAACGACATCGGCGGCGCGGTGACGGTCGGGCTGTCGCACTACTCGACCGGCGCCGAGGTCGATCAGCTTGTGCGGGCTTTGGCCTCGCTCGGCTGATCGCGCCTCGGCTCGAGAGCTAGACCGTCAGCACGATCTTTCCCGACACCTCACCGGCGGCCAGTAGCTCATGGGCCCGCTGGGCTTCGGCGATGGGCAGTTCGGCACCGATGATCGGGCGGACTCGTCCGTCGGCGATCATCGGCCAGACGTTGTCGATCACCGCTCGCACGATCTCGCCCTTGCCGCCCGGCCCGTCGACGGGCCGCGGCCGCAGTGAGGTGGCGATGACCCCGGCCCGCTTACCCAGCAGCTTGGCGATGTTGAGCTCGGCCTTGATGCCGCCCTGCATGCCGATGATCACCAGCCGGCCGCCGGTGGCCAGGGCGTCGACGTTGCGGTCCAGGTAGGCGGCTCCCATGATGTCGAGGATGACGTCGGCTCCGGCACCGTCGGTTTCGGCCCGGAGCCGCTCCACGAAGTCGTCGTCGCGGTAGTTGATGGTGATGTCGGCGCCCAGTTCGCGGCACAGGGCCAGCTTGTCGGCGGAGCCGGCCGTCACCGCTACCCGGGCACCGAGGGCGCGCGCCACCTGAGTGGCATGGGTGCCGATGCCGCTGGCACCACCCTGGAGGAGCACCACCTGACCGGCCGTCAAACCCGCGGTCATGACGAGGTTCGACCACACGGTGCAAGCCACCTCGGGAAGTCCTGCGGCTTCGTTGAGAGCAACGCCATCGGGCAATGGCAACACCTGGGCGGCGGGTGCCGCGACGTATTCGGCGTAGCCGCCCCCGGCGAGCAATGCGCATACCGGTTGCCCAACTGACCAGTCGGTAACGTCGGCGCCGAGCGCGGCGACGGTGCCCGAGACCTCCAACCCGATCACTTCACTGGCGCCTGGCGGGGGCGGATACTTGCCCGCGGCTTGGAGCAGATCGGCGCGATTGACCCCGGCGGCGTGAACGCGGATCAGAACCTCGTCGTTTGCTACTCCTAGATCAGCGACATTTTCCCAGGTCAGACGGCCCTCGGTGGACGCGGCGATTGCATGCATTTTTTCCACGCTACAAGCACGCTATTTTTCGCGCGCAGCAATACTGACGTCCCTTACGATTGCGCCCATGGTGGGGATGATTGCGGGGCGCACGGCGGGTGACATGCCGGGCCTGGACATCGCCGAGCAGAGGTCATGGCAGAACTACCTCGACTCGGCGCTGCGAATGTATGCGACCTTGAACCGGTCGCTGGTGGACGCACATCACCTGACCCTCAATGATGTGCGCCTGCTCGACATCTTGGACAAATCGGCGACCGGGTCCGCCCGGATGGGCGACTTGGCCGAGCGGTTGATGTCTCTGCCCAGCCGGGTGACCCGGCAGATCCGGCGACTGGAAGTGCAGAACCTGGTGACCAGGTGTGCCAGTCCCGATGACGGGCGTGGAGTGGTCGCCACGATCACCGAAGAGGGCCGGGTCGCTGTTCGTGAGGCGATGGTGACGTACGGACAGGGTGTCCGCTCACACTTTCTCGGCCGGCTCTCGCGGCCGCAGATCGCCGCGATGGGTGAGAACTGTCGGCGGATCAGCGTCGCACTGAAGAGCGGAGCGCCGCCCGCTCACATCGGTCGCGTGTAAAGCCCGTACTCTTGTCGGCGGTGGCGTGGCAGAGCGGCCTAATGCACTCGCCTTGAAAGCGAGAGACGGCTAACACCGTCCGGGGGTTCAAATCCCTCCGCCACCGCTGTTGACAGCGGGTATGCCGTCCATCGAAGTTGACGTGCGGGTCTATGTCCCGGCGAGGAAACCCTGAACGGTGCCGTCGGTCTCCCGTCCGTGCACTGCGCACGCCCCGCCGCCGGATCGCTTCACCCCGTACATGGCGGAATCGGCTTGACGGATCACATGGTCGACGGAAAAGTGCGGCTCGGTCGCCGCCATCGACGCGACACCGACGCTCACGGACAGTTCCCGGCCGCCGACCTCTATCCGGGTGAGTACGTCCAGCCGGTCGAGCAGTTCCGAGATGCCGTCAGGGTGGTCGATCATCGTCACCAGGACCAGCTCGTCGCCACCGAGTCGCGCGGCGATCTCCCCGGGGCGGGCGATGGACCGTAGCCGCTCCGCCATCGCAATCAGAGCCACGTCGCCGGCCGCGTGACCTTCGTCGTCGTTGAGTCGCTTGAACCGGTCGATGTCGCACACGGCCACCGCCAGGTTCGCCGGTGTCGTCCTGCCTGTCACGACTCGACGCACGGCCGCGTGCATGCCTCGCCGGTTGCGCAGCCCGGTCAGTTGATCACGGTGCGCCGACTGTGCGACCTGGACGACCGCGTTGCGGCCTCTCTCGATCAGGATGCAGCCGGTCAGCGGCACCACTACCACCCACATCAGTGCCGGCATGTAGATCGGGAACAGATCCCACAGGCTGCCGGGCCGTAACAGGACTGCCCAGCCGGTGATGCCGGTGATCACCACGGCGCCGAAGGCGCAGTGCACTGCCAGCGGTCGCGCCCCGAGCAGGAATCCGACGAAGACCCCCGTCATGCCGAGGTACAGCGTGGTGCTCAGCTGCGCCTCGGTGGTGGACATGGTTGTCGCGACGGCGGCCACGGCCACGTCGGCCCACACCACGAACGCGACGGCGGCTTCGTACCGCGGCCAGGGGCGCCGCAGCCACCGATACCCGATCACGGCACCGGAGATCACCGCAGCGGCTTGCACTGATCGCGACGCGACACCGGTCGGCCCCGCCGGATTGAACTGGACGATGATGCCCAACCCCGCCAGCGCGAAACAGCTCAGCGCCGTCACCAGGCAGAAGGCGCCCATGAAACGGCCGTGGCGCAGAGCGCCGGTAGCAAACTCGAACTCGGCCCTACTCACCCAATTCTCCGTCTTCGCCATGCCGCTTTTCCTGGAACAACCTGAAATCTAAACCGCTGGAGCGTGTCCCGTGGGGGCAATGTGGCACATTCTCGAACTGTGGCGGTGATGACGCGGCCGGCACTATGCCGTGAGTGTTCACAGACTCGGATCGGAGGCGCCGTTGTCGGTGCCGCCGGTGGGTGTTCGTGTTCAGTCCGCGGTCAACACATCGAGCATCCCCGGCCTCAGCACATCGGCGATCCGGTCCCACGGCACGGTCACCACCACGTAGTCACCCAGCGCATGGGCCACCGACACATAGACCTCGAGCCCGCTCGACGTGGGCAGCCAATTGGTGACGATCGCCGTCGCAGCCGCAACCCATCGTGCCGGCACCATGAAGCCGAACTTTATCGGGCGGCATGCGCGGTTGCGGTACAGCTGTGCACGTCGACACTAGGCTCGCTCGAATGTGCACGCGAGTCATGTGGCCGGAAGCGGGCGGTGCGGTACTGGTCGGAAGGAACATGGATTTCCACAAGGATCTGATGACCAACTTGTGGAAGCAGCCCCGCGGCGTCCGCCGCGACGATGGGGTTTCGGGCAAGCTGACCTGGACCTCGAAGTACGGCAGTGTGGTGGCTACCGCTTTCGACATCACGTCTGTCGACGGGATGAATGAGGCCGGTCTGGCGGGGCACATCTTGTGGCTGGCCGAGTCCACCTACGGCGAGCCGGACGCTTCGCGAATCCAACTGGGGCAGGCGATCTGGCTGCAGTACTTCCTGGACAACTTCGCCACGGTCGCGGAGGCGACCGCGTGGATCGCCCAGAGCGACGTGCAGGTGGTGCAGATGGACGATCCGACCGGCGGTGCCCGCCCCGGACTGCATCTGGCGCTCGACGACGCCACCGGCGACTCGGCGATCATCGAATACGTCGACGGAACCGCTCGGGTGTACCACTCCCGGGATTACCGGGTCATGACCAATTCGCCGACGTTCGATCAGCAGTTGGAGCTGGTGAAGTCGTTCACCGGTCTGGGTGGAGATCAGCCGCTCCCGGGTTCGACGTTGGCCAGCGATCGGTTCGCCCGCGCCAGCTACTACGTCGGTCGCTTGCCGCAGCCGTCCGGCCAAGTCGAGGCCATCGCGGGCATGTTCTCGGTGATCCGCAACGCCGCACAGCCGTTCCGTATCCCCGACCCAGGGAAACCCGATGCCTCGCAGACCATCTGGCAGGTGGTTCTCGATCTCACCAACAAGCGGTATGTCTACGAGTCCACGACCCGCCCGAACATCGTGTGGGTCGACCTCGCGGATCTCGACTTCTCCGAGGGCAGTCCGCAACTCAAACTCGATCTGATCAGCGACCTGGCGGTGCAGGGCGGCATCGCCGGCAACGTTGCCGACAAGTTCGAGGACCGGGGTGCCATGACCTTCCTGTCGCTCGGACTGCTGCACCAATTGGCGGAGGCGGCGACGAAGGAGAAGTTGGGACAAGCCACAAAATAGTGGGCCTCCCGGCGCTCGGTTCACCGAAAAGTAACCTACGGTTCCGTAACCTACGCTACCGTAGGTTACGAGGCGGCACTCTGATGCCGACACCTGCCGAGACTGTTGGGAGGACGACGTATGGATGTCCAGAGCGGACTGCTCCACGAACTCGAACCGGTTGTCGCGAGCAACCTCGACCGCCATCTGTCGATGGCACGGGAATGGTTCCCGCACGATTACGTGCCATGGAGCAGGGGGCGCGACTTCGCTTTCTTGGACGGCGAGGATTGGCAACCCGAGGATTCGCCGTTGGACCACGTCGCCAAGGTGGCCATGACGGTCAATCTGCTGACCGAGGACAATCTGCCGTCCTATCACCGTGAGATCGCCACGCGGTTCTCCCGCGACGGTGCGTGGGGCACCTGGGTCGGGCAGTGGACGGCAGAAGAAGGCCGGCACAGCATCGCGCTGCGCGACTACCTCGTCGTTACGCGCGGCGTGGATCCTGTTGCGCTGGAACGTCTTCGGATGGCACACACAGTCGCCGGATATGACTCAGGTGACAAGACGCCGCTGGCGGCGATGGCCTATGTGTCATTCCAGGAGTTGGCCACCCGGGTGTCTCACCGAAACACCGGCCGGGCATCCGGCTGCCCGATCGCCGATCAGCTGCTCGCGCGCATCGCCGCCGACGAGAACTTGCACATGGTGTTCTACCGCAACCTCATGGCGGCCGCGCTGGACATCGCTCCCGACGCCGCGATGGCGGCCATCCGCGACGAGGTGGTGAACTTCGCGATGCCGGGCCAGGGCATGGCCGATTTCGCGCAGAACGCCATCACCATCGCCAAGGCCGGCATCTACGACCTGCGCGTCCACCACGACGACGTGGTGCAGCCGGTGCTGCGGTTCTGGCGGATCTTCGACCGGACCGATTTCGGGCCGGAAGGGGAGAAAGCCCGGGAGGAGCTCGCGCAGTTCCTGGAAGCCGTCGACGAGCGGGCCCGGTATTACGACGAGAAGCGCGAGCGCCAGCGCGTCGGCGTCGCCTCATAGCAAACTCGAACCTCCCGCGTCGACAATTAAACGTGTCGTAGATCACACGTCCGAAGGATTCGCTTCGCCTCGATCTTGGGTATCGAGGAGTAGTTGGCACGAAACGTGGTTGGTCGCGACGAGTGTGGGGTCGAAAAATGAATCGGGTTGGTCGTTGGTTGAGCGCAGTGGCGTCAGCGGTCTTCGCGGCGGGTGGGTGTATCGCCGCCGCCGGGCAGGCTTCCGCGGACCCCTGCTCGGACGTGCAGGTGATATTCGCGCGCGGCACGTTCGAACCGCCGGGGGTCGGCGGAGTCGGAGACGCGTTCGTGGATGCTCTGCGGGCCAGGACCGGCGGGAAGTCCGTTGATGTCTACCCGGTGAATTACCCTGCATCCCTTGACTTTGCGACGGCGGCCGACGGCGTGGCCGATGCGAGCAACAAGGTCAGGGCCACCGTGGCGGCCTGCCCTGACACCAAGATCGTGCTGGGCGGTTTCTCGCAGGGTGCGGCGGTGGCCGCCTACATCACCGCCGATGCGGTGCCGCAGGGCTTCGTGTTGCCGCCGAGCATCAGTGGCCCGCTACCCCCGGAGGCGGCTGATCACGTCGCCGCCGTGGCACTGTTCGGCAAGCCGTCGAGCGGCTTCCTGCAGATGATCTACACCGGCGCACCACCGATCACGGTCGGTTCGCGGTATGCCGCCAAGACCGACGACCTGTGTATCCCCGAGGATCCGGTGTGTTCACCCACCGGCGGTGACAACAACGCGCACAACTTGTACGCGGTCAACGGTTTGACGGATCAGGCTGCGGACTACGTGGCCGGCAAACTGGGCGCCAAGCCGGCGGAGCCGAACGTTCAGGCCTCCGGGCGCTAGTCGCTCGCCGCTCCCAGCTGGTGCGCGATCCGGCCCAGCTGCTCTACGCCCGCGGTGATCTGGGATTCGGTGGTGTTGGCATAGCCCAAGATCAAGCCGGGTGGTGCGGTGTCGGGCTGGGCGTAGCAGGGCCCCAGGGCTTCCAGCCGAATGCGTGCCTCAGCGGCGCGCCGCACCAGCTCGTCGATGGGGAAACCGGCCGGGAACCGGACGGTCAGGTGCACGCCCGCGGCCGCGCCGAGAACCTCACCCTGGGGTAGGTGACGGTTCAACGCGGCCAGCAGGGCGGCGCGCCGCGCCGGGTAGCGGCGACGCATCTGGCGCAAGTGGCGGTCATAGCCGCCCGAGGTCAGAAACTGGCTGAAGGCGATCTGGTCCATCACCGAACTGCCGGTGTCGGCAAGGCCTTTGGCGGTCCGGACCGGCTCGATCAGGTGTGCGGGCACCACCATCCAGCCGATGCGCAGCCCCGGCGCCAGGGTCTTGCTGGTCGATCCGAGGTACACCACCCGGTCTGGTGCGATGCCCTGCAGCGCGCCTACCGGGGTCCGGTCATAGCGGTACTCGGCGTCGTAGTCGTCCTCAATGATCAGCCGCCCGGGTTGGGCCCACTCCAGAAGCTCGGTGCGCCGGGCCGCTGAGAGCACCACTCCGGTGGGGGATTGGTGAGCCGGGGTGGTCAGCACGGCGCTTGCGCCGCTGTTGGTCAAGGTGCCGACGTCGATGCCGTTGTCGTCCACCGGAATGGGCAGCGGATCGATGCCGTTGTGCCGTAGCACCATTCGGTGCAGCCAGAATCCCGGATCTTCCGTCGCCACCGGGCCGCCGAGGCAGCGGGCCAGCAGCGCGACGGCTTGCGTTGCACCCGAGCACAATACGACCAGTCGGGGGTCGGCGACGACGCCGCGGGTGCGCTGCAGGTAATCGGCCACCGCGGCGCGCGCGGCCGGTAATCCGTGCGGCGCCACGTAACCGAAGGCGCTGGACTCGATTTCGGCGAGTCCCTGCCGCATGGCCCGCAGCCAGGCCTGGCGCGGGAAGCTGGCGAGATCCGGCGAGCCGGGGGCGAAGTCGACGTCGAATCGGGGTCGCACGCGTTCGGGCTGCGGACTGTTGGAGGCTGGCACGTCCACGCTGGCGACACGGGTGCAGCCGCCCTGGTGGCTGTGCAGGAACCCTTCGGCCGTCAGCTGCCCGTAGGCCTCGACCACCAACCGGCGGGACACCCCGAGGTCGGCCGACAGCACACGGGTGGACGGCAGGCGGGTGCCGGCAGTCAGCCGGCCGGACCGGATGGCGTCGCGCAGCCGGTCGGCGAGTTGACGGTGCAGCGGCCGCTTGCTGTCCCGGTCCAGTTCGACGAGCAGCTCGGGAGCCGAACTGGTACCCGAAGTCGCCATGAAATTGGAGCCTACTCGGAGACCACTGCGGCGCTAGCGTGATGGCATGGCCAATGCTGCCGGCGCGGTGACACACACCAGGCGCTATCCAGAAGTGGTCCTCGCCGTCTTCGGCGTCTACTCGGTGGGCCTCGGGGCGTTCATGCTCGTGGCGCCGGGCACGTTCTTCGACACGCTCGGCGCCTTCGGTGTGCGCAACGACCACTACATCCTCGACAACGCGTCGTTCGAGTTGCCGCTCGGATTGATGATGCTGGCGGCGCTCAAGTGGCCGCAGTGGCGGGTGCCGGCCCTGGCCTTCGCCACCGCGCACTGGGCCCTGCATTCGTTGAGCCACCTGATCGACACGAACCACGCAGCCGGCAACTGGGTCGGTTGGCTGGAAGCAGCGGGCCTGGTGGTGACCACCGCTCTGCTGGCAATCGCGTTGCGGGCCAGCGTATCCGACGACAAGACAGGAGAACGCTAGATGCGTGTCCTGGTGGCAGGAGCGACCAGTGTCCCCGGTATCCCGCTGCTGCGTGAGCTGAACTCGCGCGGCCACGACGTCATCGGGGTGACCCGCGCGCCGGGCAAGGCCGCCCAGATCTCGGCGGCCGGTGCCAAGCCCGTGGTGGCCGATGTTCTCGACAGCGCCCAGATCGATGCCGTGCTGGCCGAGTTCGCGCCCGAGACGGTGGTCAGCCTGCTGACCACACTGCCGAAGTTGGGCCCCAAGCGGATGAAGGATTTCGAGCCGGCCATCCAGTTGTGGAGCCGGGGCGCCGGCAATCTGGTGGCCGCCGCGCAGCGGGCCGGGGTCCGCCGGGTCGTCGCCGAATCGGTGATCTTCGCCTACGGGTACGGGTCGACCGGACCGGAGTTGATCGACGAGACAGATCCGTATCCGGGGCCGCCGCCGCGTGGCGGTGACGCCATGCTGGAGGCGTTGCGCGGGATGGAGCGCAACGTCATCAGCTCGGGAGAACACAGCGACACCGAGGGAATCGTGTTGCGCTACGGCGTCTTCTACGGCCCCGGTGTCACCCATGACGACCTGTTTCGCCGGTTGGCCAAATGGTGGGCCATGCCTGCGCTGTCCGGCACCGGGGTGCTGTCGTGGGTGCACATCGACGACGTCGCCCGGGCCACCGCCGATGCGCTCGAAAGGGGCCGGGGTGGGCAGATCTACAACATCGTCGACGACCGGCCGCAGTCCTTCGGCGATTACGTGCGGGAGCTCAACGCGAAGTTGAACCGGCCGCGGCCGTGGCCGATCTCGCACCGCCTGGTCGGGCTGGCAGCGCCCTATCCGGCCACGGCGTTCGGCACGGCCTGGCTTCCGCTGTCGAACGCGAAGGCCAAGGCCGAACTCGGCTGGGCGCCTATTCCCCGGTGAACTGCGGCGGACGCTTCTGGAACATCGCGGTGACCGCCTCTGCCAGATCCTTCGACGGCAGGAAGGCCGAATTCCACGCGGCCACGTAGCGCAGGCTCTCGGCCACCCTGGCGGTGCGCTGTTGGTCCAGCACGTCTTTGACCCCGGCGACGGTCAGCGGCGGGTTGGCGGCGATCTCAGCGGCGGTGGCGTGCGCGGCGGCCAACGAGGCGTCGGCGTCGTCGTAGACGTCGTTGACCAGACCGATCTTCTCGGCGCGCGCAGCGTCAATGTCCTTGCCCGTCAGAGCCAGCTCACGTAGATGTCCGTCGGACAGGATCAGCGGCAGTCGGGCCAGGCTGCCGACGTCGGCGACGATGGCCAGCTTGGTCTCGCGCACCGAGAACTTGGCGTCGGTGCTGGCGTAGCGGATGTCCACGGCGCTGATCAAGTCGACGCCACCGCCGATGCACCAGCCGTGGATGGAGGCGATGGTGGCGGTACGGCAGTCGGCGACGGCGGTGATGGCGCCTTGCATCTTCATCAGCCGCTTGTGGAACGCCGCCCGATCAGCCGCACCGGCGTCGAGTCCGGGCATCTCGGCACCCATGGCGGGCAGGTCCAGGCCGTAGCTGAAGTTCTTGCCCGAGCCCGTGAGCACGATCGCGCGCACCTCGGGGTCGGCGTCGAGGGTGCCGAACACGTCGGGCATCTCCGCCCAGAACGCCGGGCCCATCGCGTTGCCCTTGCCGGGACCGAGCAGTGTCACCTGGGCGACGTGGTCCTTGATTTCGACGGAAACGGACTCGTACGTGTCGGTCATGGGGTGGACACTACCGACTATGGACGAACTCGAAAGTGCCGAGGCCACCCTCGACGTGCTGCAACGCGTGCTGCGGGGCGTCACCGCCGACGATCTGCCCCGTCCGACCCCGTGTCGCGAGTTCGACGTGGCGGGCCTGACGGACCATCTGCTGAACTCGATCACCTTGATCGGCTCGGCGGCTGGTGCGCAGATTCCAGACCGCGCCCCCGGCGCCTCGGTTGAGGATCAGGTGCTTGGCGCGGCGCGGCCGGCGGTGGCGGCCTGGCGGCGGCGCGGGGTGGACGGCACGGTGCCCTTCGGCCAGGGCGAGGCCCCGGCGCAGATGATGGCGCGGATCCTGTCGCTCGAATTCCTGGTGCACGCCTGGGATTACGCCGTGGCCACCGGACAGCCGCTCGACGTGCCGGATCAGCAGCCCGAGTGCGTCCTGGGGTGGGCGCGCCAGATCATCACCCCGGAGGGGCGGGTGCGTGCGGGTTTCGACGATCCGGTGGCGGTAGCCGACGACGTGCCCGCACTGGAGCGCTTGCTGGCCTTCACCGGCCGCCGGCCGACGGGCTAGACGCGCTGCAGGTAGAAGTACAGGTAACGGCCGTCGACCACGGCGCCCTTGCCGTTCATGATGCCCACCACCGTGTGGTCGTCGACCACCTTGAAGTGATCGTGCACGGGTGCGCCGTCGTAGACCATCGTCGCGGTCACCTCGCCGCGGAACTCCTCCAGCCACAGGCTGGCCTCGCCCTTCATGGCTTCGGTGTTGGAGAACTTGTTGCCCTCGGCGTCCAGGCACACCAGCGGCTTGGCGTCGGTAGCCGAGTGGAACGTCTTGCCGAACCAGTTGAGCCGCTTCATGAATCCGTTGGCCTTGTGCCCGGTCTGGAATTCGCCGCCTTTCCACTCGCCGAGCATGAAGTCGATGCTGGCCGGCCGCAGCAGTGCCCAGAACGCGTCGAGTTCGGCGTCGGGGATCTGCCCGTCACGGCTGACGAACCCGTCGAACGTGCCGCGTGCGTCGCTCACTCGTTATCTCCGTTCCAGTGCTGGGCGTACTCGGTGGCAAAGCTGAGGAAGGCGTCGTTCTCGTGCGGAGCGCCGATGGTGACCCGCACGCCGTCCTCACCGTACGGGCGCACGATGATGCGGTTGTCAGCGGCCCTGGCGACGAAGTCGAGGGTGCGTTCGGCCAGCGGCAGCCAGACGAAGTTGGCCTGGGAGGGCGGCAGCTCGTAGCCGGCCGCGCGCAGGGCCGCGCTGACGCGGACGCGCTCGGCGACGACGGCGTCGGTGCGGGCCATCAGTTCGTCGGCGGCCTCCAGGCTGGCGATGGCCGCGGCCTGGGACACGCTGGTCGCGCTGAACGGCACGTAGACCTTGCCCAGGGCCGTGACGATTTCCGGATCGGCGACGGCGTACCCGACGCGGAGTCCGGCCAGCCCGTAGGCCTTCGAGAACGTGCGCAGCACGACCACGTTGCGGTGGGCGCGGACCAGCCCGAGGCTGTCGGGCTGCAAGCCGTCGCGGATGTACTCGACGTACGCCTCGTCGAGCACGATCAGGATGTCGTCGGGCACTGCCGCGACGAACCGGGCCAAGGCCTCGGGGTCGACCACGGTGGAAGTCGGGTTGTTCGGGTTGCAGACGAAGATCAGCCGGGTGTTCTCGGTAATCGCCGCGAGCATGGCGTCGAGATCGTGAGTCTCGTCACGCAACGGCACCGGCACGCCCGTCGCGCCGGCGGTGCGAATCTGCAGCGGGTAGATCTCGAAACTGCGCCATCCGAACACGACTTCGTCGCCCGGGGCGGATGTGATTTGTATCAACTGCTGGCACAGGCTCACCGAACCGCAGCCCACCGCGATGTTCTCGGGTGCGAAGCCGACGTGCTTGGCGAGGTGTTCGCGCAGGTCAAGATAGCCGTTGTCGGGGTAACGGTTGATGTTCTCGGTGGCTCGCAAGATCGCCTCGCGCACGCTGGGAAGCGGCGGGAACACGGTTTCGTTGCTCGCGATCTTGATTGCGCCCGGAACTGTTTTGCCTGGTGCGTACGCCGGGAGGTCGGCCATTTCGGGGCGCAGACGGATACTCACTTGGCCAGAATAGGGGAGGCTGTGTACTGTGTGCCCTCGGCGGTTTCGGGCGACAGGACGGAGTCCGGTACCCTCACAGAAGTTCAAAGGAGGCGTGCCAGAGCGGCCGAATGGGACTCACTGCTAATGAGTTGTCCCCCTTACCGGGGACCGGAGGTTCAAATCCTCTCGCCTCCGCCATGGTTGACTTGTCAACCACACAACTGAATAACGCCAGGCGCCCGTAGCTCAACGGATAGAGCATCTGACTACGGATCAGAAGGTTAGGGGTTCGAATCCCTTCGGGCGCACAAGAGAAACGCCAGGTGAGAGTGCGAATCGCCTGGCGTTTCCGCTATCTGGACCACCCCGATGTGACACGAGGTGACACATCGGCTCCGTTATTCGCTTCGGTGACACACGATCCCGTGTCACTTCGCCTCGGCCGGGTTGGACCTCCCACCGGTCAACGCGTCCAGTCGCTGCGCCGCCGCCGCGAGTGAATCGTCGGAGCTATGGCCGTAGGTGGCGAGGGTGAACGCGGCGTTCGTGTGGCCCAACCACGCGGAGATCACCGCGAGCGGCACACCGTCCTGATGCATCAACGTCGCACACGTGTGCCTGGCATCGTGGAGCCGCACGGCCGGAAGCTTGTGTGCCGCGATGGTCTCCGCCCAGGCGTGCGACAAGGTGTCGGGGTGCGGGGGAGTGCCGTCCTCGCCGACGACCACCAACCCGGACTCGACCCACTTGGAGCCGAGCGCAAGTCGGCGTTCCCTCTGTTGTTTCCGCGCCTGCTTCATCGCGACGGTGAGCTCGGCCGGCATGGGGAGGGTGCGCAGTCCGGCGGCGGTCTTGGGTGAGCCCACCTCGACGCCCCCGGGAACTGGGGCACGGTTGGCGCGGACGGTCAGCAGTCCGGCGTCGAGGTCGACGGAGTCCCAGCTGAGGCCGAGGATCTCACCGCGGCGCAGACCCATGAGTGCGAGGCGCCACGCGACGGCGAAGACGTCGTTACGGGTCGCGGCCAGCAAACTCTCCGCCTGTGCACCGGTGAGCGTGTGGAGCTCGGCCTTCGCCTTGGGTACCGGCTGTACCAGTGCGGCCGGGTTGCGGCCCAACACTCCCTGCTGCACTAGGTCCTCGAACACGGCGCGGGATCTCCGGATGAAGTGGTTCGTGCCTGACGGACCCCACTTTGCGCGCACCTGCTTGCCCTTGATCTTCTCGGGGGCGTTCCAGGTGCCCATCTTCGAGGTGCCGCCGCGAAGTGCGGCCACCACCTTCTCGATGTCGGCTTTCGTCACCGCCTGGACCGCCTTCCCGCCGAGGTGATCGACCAGCGGCCGCAGCGCGGTGATGTATCCGGTCATCGTCTTGGTGCGCACCCGTTGCGCGGCCAACCATGCGTCGACCGCTGCCTCCACCGTCAGCTCCGACGGTGCGACGTGCACACCACGGGAGCGGTCGCCGGCGATCCGGGTGTAGAAGTCGGTGGCTTCCTTGAGTGTCTTGAACCGCTTGCGTTGCTGCTTGCGCTTGCCGTCGGGTCCGGTGACCTCGGGGCGCACTTCATACCTGCGGCCGGAGTCGAGGTCGAGGGCCTTCACGTAGTCGGGGATCTTTGCCATTGCTACAGAGTGGCACCTGTGCTGAGTGGGGACGAGCGAGTCGTACGACACGCCGAGTCCCTCCCACGGTGCCCAATCTCGTGTCGATGCGGCTGCAAATCCTGAGGTAGCCTCACGACCAGTGTGTTAGCCGGTTGGGGGATGCCATGGCAAACGAACTGGAAGTCGATGCGAGCGGCCTGCGTACCGCCGCTGCCAGCAGCGATGTCATCGCGGCGGAGTTGTCCACCGGGACCGTAGACGGTGGACGCGGCACGACCCCGAGCCAGGCCGGGGCGGCCGCGATCCTGACCGCCGCCCAGTCCGCCCGCACCCGGCAGTCCAACCGGATCAGTGGTCAGGCCGACGACCTCTCGGTGAGCGGCACGCGCTACGACACGACGGACGGAGACAGCTCCGACGCCATCACCACGGTGTCCGTGTGAGCCCTGCGGCGTCCACCGGTGGTGCGCTGCCGTCTCGGTCGGTGCTCGTGGACTGGCCGACGGAACACCTCGACAACACGGCGGCGCAGCTACGGACCCTGGGCAACCAGTCCGTCACGCTGTTCGACGAGCACCGCCAGAGCATCGCCGCTCCCGGCGGCACCACCTGGGAGGGCGACGCCAAGGACGCCGCGCTCGATCGGGTGACAGCCGACACCGCGGTGGTGCGCCGGCAGCGCGACGTTCAGGACGAGGCCGCCGACATCGCCGAGAACGGTGGCCACGACGTGCGGGCCGCCAAGCGTGAGGTGCTCGAAGCGATCACCGCCGCCGAGAACGACGGGTTCACCGTCGGCGAGGACTTGTCGGTGACCGACTCCCGCCGCTACGACATCACCACGATCGTCGAGCGGAACAGGGCCGCCAAGGAGCACGCCGAAGACATCCGCTGGTACGCCGAGCGCCTAGTGCAGACCGACTCCTTCGTCGGGGAGCGCCTGCAGACGAAAGCCGCCGAACTGGACGGCATCCGTTTCGAGGGCGAGGGCGACGGGCGTGACGGCGAGCCCACGGTGCAGCTGGTGAGCAACGAGTTCAAGTTGAACCCGCAGGACGAGGACGATCCGTGGGCGCCACACCCCGACTTCCCGAACCGCACGAGGAACGGGAAGTACGGCAAGGAGAACAGCAAAGACGGTGAGGCCGCGGCGAAGGCCGCGCTCGACGAGCGGGAGCGCAAGACGCATATCCCGCTCACGCGCCAGGAGGTGCGCGCGACCCATCCCGATGTGCGCCATCCGGACGGGACGCCGCAGTTCCGCTACTACGACGCCCTCGAGCCGACCGACAACCCCGATGAGTACCTCGGCATCGAGGCCAAGACGAATCCGAAGGCGCTACGGCGCGATCAGCAGACGTTCGACGCGGCGGTCACACCCGAGCGACCGGCGACGGCGGTGCTGAACGGACGTGAGATCAGGATCGTCGGCGCCCAGACGGTGTATCCGCCGGAGGGGTGGAAACCACCATCGGCCGAGATGGGACCGGGTGCCGGCGCTTCTGCGGGCGAGGCCACTGCCGGACCTGTCCCGAAGTCCGCCGTGGACGGCGGTGCTGGTGGTTTCGGCGGTGCCCAGGCCGAGGGCGCCGTGCCCGTGAGTCCAGCGCCTGCGAACGCCCCCAACTATCCAGGTTGGGGCACGCAACTCACGCCGCAGCAGATGATCGACAGCGGCGACCCGGCGTTGATCGCCGCTGGACAGGAGATCCGTCGCAGGATGGCGGAGCAGGGCATCGTCGACCCGAGCGGAATCGCCTAAGTCGTGGCCACCCCGCGCAAGTCGACATTCCTGCCGTCGGCGGTGTACCCCTCGACCGGCCGCAGCACGTAGCCGTCGGGGATGTCGCCCGTCTTGTAGTAGGTGTAGAAGATCTCGGTGGCTTCGTCGGAGGTGAACACCTCGGGCGCGCTGACGTACTCGGGACCGTGGGGCAGCTCGATCGCCACGTCCAGCGGCGGGTTCCCCTCGTGGACGTGGCCGATCACGTAGCGCACCCCGGCGACCCCCCACTGCTCACCGCCGGGCCGGCGCATGTCGAGCATCATCTTGTCGGCGCGACCTCCGGCCTGGAGGTACTCGGGGGTGTCACCGTGCCGGATGTCGTCAATGGTCTGTCCCGGAGGGAGCGGGGAGAAGGTGAGGTACCAGTTCTCAACGCCGTCCATCGCGCCGAGGGGTCCGCGGAACTGCAATCGCCCGGCTCCGCCGTCCATAGTCGCGGCGCTACCACCGGTGTACTCCATGACGTGAGTCGGGATCCCCATGGCAAGCCACCCTACCCGGCACAGGGGTGGGGTGAGGGTGGCGAAGTAGCTCGTAGAGGTCAGCGACCAGCAGGGCAATGCGTCGAGATGTAGACCGTACACCGACCTGCACTCAGCGCGACACGCCGAAAAGTACGTGATTCCGGCTCAGTTGGAGGTGTCCGAACTCCGTGGTGCGATAGAGACATGAGCGAGAACACGAGCCCCGACATCGCCACCGCGGTCGCCGCGTTGCTGGCCGCGGTGGGGCAGACGCAGTCTGCGGTGCCGGCCGCACCCGTCACGATGCTGACCGTGAGCGAGACCGCCGAGCTGCTGCGGTGCAGTGAGTCGCTCATCTACGCACAGCTCAAGGACGGCCGACTCCGCGGAGTGAAGGTGGGCAGGCGCCGGCTGGTACCCATGTCCGAGATCAACCGGCTGATCGACGGTGAGGCAGCGGCGGCGTAGTCCCCGTAGCGAACCACGGCAACAGCCCTCGACCCAAGCGGTCGGGGGCTGTTCCTGTGTCGGTGGGTCAGGCGGTGACGGCTTCGATCGCGGAGAAGGCCTCCATGACCTGCACGCGTTCCATGATCTCGCGCCACCTGTTGCCGATCGCCATCGCGATGCTCGCGCGGGTCGACTCGTCCAGCTCCTCGCGAGCGGCGGCGGCCACAGGATCGCTCTCGATCACTACGTCGATCACGGTGGTGGCCGCCGGATCGGTGAGCCCATCGATACCCGCGGCGAGCCACCGGACGTGGGCTACCGCGAGCGCGGCGGCGAACGCCAGCGTGGCGGTCGACGCGTCGGGATCGGTCTCCGCGAACAACTCGACGGCGGCGCGGCGGTACAGCACCTCGGACTCGGTCAGCTCCGGAACCTCGGTCACCGCCGCGAGTGCGGCGACGTCACCCCACACCTCCTGCAGCCAGTCCTGGAGCGTGAGCATCGTGAAGGGACCGACCTCCGCAGCGGCGGCGTGCGTCACCGGGTCCGTGCTCAGCTTGTGGATCAGCTGGCACGTCACCGTGGTCCCCTCGGCGTGCGCGCGGTGTCGTGCGGCGGCCACTGCCCCTGCGTACGCGGTGACGGCGGCGGGCGCGCGGCTGTCTCGGGCGATGGCGTAGGCGGCGAAGCGGAAGGCGGCGATGTCGAGGTCGATGTTCGTCATGATCTGTTCCTTCTTCTTGTGGTCCGGCAGTCGGGGCCCGGCACCCGCGTTCGGTGGCGGATGCCGCACCCTCACCGCCGGGATCAGCGATCGGCGTCGTCGGGGTCGCCGGTGGTGACGACGAACGGCTCGGGCTGCTCGCTGGCGTAGTGGCCGAACGGATCGCCGCCTGCCGGCACGGCGCGGGCGTCGGGATCCGGCGTCCAGGTGCGCGTCAGGTTCTCGTCGTTGGGGTCGGTCATGGTTCTCTTCCTTCTCTCTGGTCCGGCGGACCCCGCACTTCACGTCACCCGCGACGTGAAGCACGGCCGCGCGTCGGGTCAGGCCAGGTCGCTCGCTCCCCGGGATCCCGCCTCCGCGATCGCGTTGCGCAACTGGCTGCGGTACCCGATCAGCATCTCGGTGAGCCCGGGCAGCTCCTGTCCCGCGCCGATCTCCGCGGCAGCCGCGAGCAGACACAGCTCACTGTCGGTGTGCCCGCTGCTAACCAGGTCCACGAGGCGGAGGTGGGGCTCACCCCAAGCGATCTGCGCGGCGCGGCTCGGCGGCAGCGAGACGTTCTGGATTCGCGCTTCCCACACGCGGCGCAGGCGCGTGGGCAGGAACGGATCGTCGGGGCTGCCACCGCGGGCGATGAACGCGTCCAGCTGCTCCTCGGGGGTGGCGTTCGGGTCGATCATCATGTTCTTCTCCTTGCTTCTCGGGGGTCCGTCGGATCAGCTGCTCGGATCGGTACGGCAGCCGGTGACGGCGGTCGTGGCCTCAGCCGGAGCCGCCTGGAGCGGGCCGTCACCGTCGTTCTCCGGCAGCGCGTAGGTCCGTCCGTCGACGCGGAGCACCCTGACGCAGCGGTCGCCAACCGAGACCCGATCGGTGACGACCGCGGGGGTGCAGGCGTCGCCGACACCGTCGACGCGGCGGAGCTGCTGGTCTCCCGCCGCGGCGGTCCAGGTGCGGCCGTCGAACGCGACGACCGACAGCTGGCACTCGTTCCCGACCATGCGGTGCGCTGCCGCGGCGGGCGGGGCGACGCCCTCTCCTTGACGCGGCGTGAACGCGAGCGTCAGCAGCACTCCCAGCGCGAGAGCGAGCGCTGCGACGAGGGTCGTACGGCTCGCGATGATGCTTCGGAACTTGCTCATGCTTGTCTCCTGTCTCAGTTCGCCGGCACGCCCGGCACGGTCTCGCCGTTGGTGCAGCCGTAGCCGCGCTGGATCTGCGACAGCGCGTCGCCCTTCGCACTCGGTCCGGTGGAGCGGTTGAGGAACCACTCCTCGTCGCCGACGATCACCGCGACGTTGCAGACCGAGTTCAGGCCGTCCGGGATCGCGTAGATGAACGGCTTCCCCTCACGCCGCGCAGCCGCGGCCGCTGCGGTGTCCATCGCCGTGTCGGGAGCCGGAGCCGGGATGGAAGCCGACGGGACACTCTCGCTCACGCCGCAGCCGTAGGTCTGCAGCCGCTCCGCCATGAGCGCGTTGCCGGCGACCCGGACGGCGGACTCGTTCAGGATCCACGGCCGCGCGTCGCCGGGGAGAAGCAGCGCCGAGTGGCACGCCTCCACGCCGCCGTCGGGCAGGCTGACCAGGAACGGCTTGCCCGCTTCGAGCGCGGCACGGGCGGCGGCGCGGTCCATGCGCTCGGCGCCGTACGGGACGACGCGGCGGAGTGCCTCGTCGGCGGACGACGATGCGGCGGTCGCGCTGCTGCTGGTCGACGCCGCCCTGGTCTCGGTCGGCGCACCGCACGCGGTGGTGAGCATGGTCGCGACCGCGAGGGCGGCGACGCCGACGGGGGCGATGTACTTCTTCGTGTTCATGGTGTTCTTCTCCTTGTTCTCGATCAGTTCGCGGTGCGCAGTGCCACGCCGCGTTCGGGGATGGCGTCGGGGATGACGAAGACGACGCCCTGGACGCGCACGAGATCGCGGGAACCCTGGCGCCAGCGGTACGGCGTCGTCACGGTCGGATCGTCGGCAGTGGGGACGTTCGCGAGCTGGTGGCAGGTGCGGTCGGACGCCGCACCCGGATGGAGCCGGAACCACTCCTCGTCGTCGCGGGCACGAGTGAGCGCGCCCTCGCCGCGATACAGGGGCCAGAGTCCGGCGTCCCACGTACGCAGGTACCGGCATCCGTCGCGGTAGGTGAAGGCGAACGGCAGCGCCTGGCGTGCCGCGTCCTCGGCTGCGACGCGGTCCACGTTCGCGGGGAGAGCGAGGACACCGTGCATATCCAGATCCCGCTCGGCGACCTTCATCTCGGCCTTCTTCACCTCGAGCTCGTCGTACGGCGAGGCCGAGCTGCTCGGCGCCGCGGCGGGCTCGGCGGTGTTGGTGCCGCACGCGGCGAGGGTGATGGTGGCCGCTGCAACGACCGCGGCGAGGGCGTTGTGCTTCTTCGTGTTCATGTTGTCCCTTTCGTGGACGGAGTGGGGGTTGCACCCGGGTGTCGGTGGGTGGCGTAGCGGAGGGTCTGGTTAGGCGAAGGCTGGCTCGGGCTCGGGCTCCTCGGCGGCGTCCAGCTCGCGCGCCGCCGTGACGATGCGCTGCACCTGGCTGTCAGTGAGTCCGGTCTTCGAGGCGACGACGCGGTTCGATTCGCGGTTCGCCTTACCGCGAAGCACGCGGTGCACCGCGTCGAGCGGGGCGGTGGTGCGGCCTGCTTCGACGAGCCGCGTCGCGCGAACCATGAACTCGTCGTCGTCGTCGTCGTTCGCGCCGTGGTCGGTCGCGGTCTGCGTCGCGGGTGCAGCAGGGGCGTGCGTCGCGGCGGGTCGAGGAGTCGGCACCGCAGCGAGCCGCCGCGACGTGGCCGCTCCGTCGCCGTGCTTCGCGGCTGCGTCGCGCGAATCATCCCTGGTCACGGGGATCTCGACCGTGTCTGCGTCGCGAAGCGCGTCGGGCTGCGTCGCGGGTTCCTCGGGCGTCGCGTCGGTGTGCGTCGCGAGCGCCGCGTCGCGAACGGAGTCGGTCTGCGTCGCGGCGGGAGCGGGTGCTGCGTCGCGCATCGCCGCGGCTTCGGCCGGGTACGTCGTGGGCGACTCGTCGCGACGCGGCGGTGCGTCGACGCGTCGCTTAGTCGCCGCTGCGTCGCGACGGAGCCCCCGATCGACTGCGTGACGCAGGCGCTGCGGCACGCGAGGCGCTGCGTCACGCGCCACCTCCTCCTCGCCGAGCTGCCGCGGCCGGAACAGGGCCACCATGCCGAGGCCGGTGATCACCAGCGCATCGATGCCGACCGGCAGCATCGGTGCGGTCCACCAGCTCATGTTCGCCATTCGGCCGAGATCCGAGATCGCCGCGAAGCTCATCGAGAATCCCGTGACAAGGCCCGCCGTCGCCGCGAAGAGGACAGCGCCCCACCCCCATGCCCAGCGGGCGTGGCGCGAGCAGAAGACGACCGCCTCCACGCTGAGCGCGAGGATCAGCGGGGGGATCGACCCGACACCCATCGTGAGCCACAGGGGGGCGGAGCCCGAGGTCAGGTAGGCGTGCGCCGCGTTGCATCCGAGCGACAGCAGCACGCTGATGGCCAGGAGGCCTCGGGCGTAGCGGTACGCGGTCCGAGTACCTGAGGTCGAGGTGGTCATGGTGTCCCTCCTGGGCGGCTGCCTGATCGGCTCTGCGATCGGCTTCGTGCGTGGTTCGTGGCTTGGTGATCGGCTAAGGGATCGGTTCGTCGGCTAGGCGATCGGCTCGTCGATCCATTCCCGGCTGCTGGATTGGCTTCCTGATCGGCTAAGCGATCGGTTCAGGGCGCAGGGCTCCGAGGCGACACAAAACCCCTGGTCGAGGCCCCGCGAAACAGTGGCCGTGGGCCTCCAGCCGTACGGGGCGTCCGGGTCGGGCACGACGTGGTGTCCACGCAGGGCCCGCAGGTAGGGCGGCATGCGTCGGGTGAGGGTGGCCGTGCTGACCCCGGATCGGCGGGCAACGTCCGCGGCGGACATACCCCCGAGGATGCAGGCGGCGGCCAGCTCGATCACGGCGTCGTCGATGGAGCGCTCGGCCTGCCGGGCGGCGACCAGGTGACCGCGGCGCGTCTCCACGTCGACCGCGGGGTCGGCGGCGGCCTCCAGCTGCTCGGTCACCGTGGCGGACAACTCGGCGATCCGGCGCAGAACCTGCTGTTGGATCGCGCGGGACGCGGCGGCGTTGCTCGGAGTCGGTCGACGGAAGCGTGCCATCATGCCACCGCCTTCGTGGGACGGGCTCGGTACAGGAACTGGGTGAACGAGGCCAGCTCGGACTCCTCGGCTTGGACCACCTGCTGGAGGGCGGTGCGTCCGAAGCCGAAGCCCGCGCACACGTCGTCGGGGCTGTCACCGCTGGTGATCTGCAGCAGTGCGGCGTTGCACCAGCGGAGGCGATGCCGCTCCTGGTCGGAGCGCCAGGCCTTGATCGCGGCGAGCACCGTGTTCGCGTCGGTGGGAACCTCGCCGGCCTTGAGCAGGCCGGCGGCGGCGGCTCCGTGACGCCTGCCCAGGGTGCCCGCGAACTTAGCTGCGATCGCGGCCATCTCGGCTGCGGTCTCGGGGTTGACCTTGCGGAACGCCATTGCTTGTCCTTTCCTGCTAGACGGTCTGAGATTTCTGATGCGGGACGGTCTTAGAACTGAGGTGCGGATTGCGGGACGGTCGCGCTGTCTTCACGCACGCGCACGTTGGGTGCCGTTTCCTGGATTCCGGTGATCGCCTCGGCCACGGCGGCCTCGACCAGGGCCTCGTCGAGCTCCTCGGTGGGCGCGTATCGACCCACCTCGGCGGGGGCGACGCTCCAGGTGCCGTCCCCGTTCTCGATGAGGTCCGCGTGTCGGGCGTGCGCGAGGGGCTGTCCGGCCAGACGGCGCTGCAGCGTGTTCGGGTGCACGCCGAGCGCCTCGGCCACACTCATCCGCCGGACTCCACCGAGGACGAGACACGCCAGCACGGGATCGAGCGCTGCGTCGAGTGCGGACCGCGACCGGTGCAGGTGCAGCACCGCTTCGAGGGCCGCATCGATCACGGCGGCCTCGGGGACCGCTCCCTGACTCACCGTGCTGATCGGACGGAGAGCCGCGGCGTAGGTACGGCCGAGGTCGCGGGCGGCGGTGATCAGCGACTCGCGGGCGGCACGGATCGACAGCTTGTCCTTCCTCCGGAACATGCCGAAGTGCAGCTCGGGGGTGATGGGGGCGGCGGGAGCAGGTGCGGCGAGGCGGTCGGTGAGAGTCGAGTGACGGATCGAGAGAAGGCGCGCCAACTTGGTCGAGCTGATGCCGGCAGTGACGAGCTCGCGGAGGAGTCCGGTCACCGAGGCGTCGAGGGCGGGCTTCGCGTCGATCAGGTGCAGCGCCGCGGTCAGGCCAGCCTCGACGGTGGGCGGGGCGTCGACGGTGCGGCCGGCGACCTCCGCGAGCGGGCGGAGGGCGTCGAGGTGCGACGCGCGGACGGCGTCGGCGGCGGCGATGATGGCGTGGGTCTGCATGGTCATGCTGTTGGTCTCCTTCGCGGATCAGCGCCGGGGAGTGGCGGGGACAGCGGCGGCGAACGTCTCGGGAAGCAGCGGCGTGAACGCGGTGGGCTGGCCTGCCGAGCCGACGACCACGCCCGAGAAGCGGTCGCCCTTCGCCGACTCCGCCGCCGCCGCGACGTCGGGCCACTGCGCCTCCGAGAAGAGCCGGCTGACGTGTCGGGTCACCTTGCCCAGGACGATCCGGTTCGACATCGCCATCAGGAGGTCGGTGTTGATGCCGACCGTGCTCTGCGTGGCGAGTAGCAGGTGCACGTCGCTAGCGCGGCCCATGTTCGCGATGCGGCGCAGCGTGGTCCGGGTCTCGGGCGACATGCGGTGCTCTGCGTAGACCCCGAAGTCGTCGATGCAGAGGGCGATCGGTCCTCGCTCCGGATCCGGGGTGCGCTCGGACCGGCGGTGCCGCAGCTCCTCGTGCACCTCGGCGATGAAGTCCTCCACGCCGGCGTAGATGCCTTCGACGAGCAGCACCTTGCCGTTGCTGCCGACCTGCCGCTCGAGGGCGCCGGCCATCTGGCGGAGCAGCGTCGACTTACCGCAGCCGGCGTTGCCGGCGAGGATCAGGTTGGGGTGCCGGCGAAGATCGACGGTGATCGGGTCGCCGTCGTGGGTCGAGCCGATAGGGACGGTCAAGGTGGCGTTGGTGTTCGTGATCATGGTGGTCTCCGTTCGTGGGTCAGTTGACGTTCTGGAAGGCAGCGGACAGCGGTGCCGATCCGGGGTTGTAGGCAGGGCTGGTCATGTCCCAGGGCGCGGCGTCGGGGTCGGGTTCCAGCTCTCCGGTGACGGGGTTCGGCCGGTCGAGGACGACAGTGCCGAGGTCCTCGACGGTGCCGTCCGGCTCGAAGGACTTGTCGCCTTCCCAAGCCCCCCACGACTGCCACGCACCCCGCGCCCCGGGGACGTCGTCACCGGTCGGGAACTGGTGCCCCCACCGCTTGAGGCGCGGGGTACCTGCGGTGTCGCGAGCGAACTTCGCGGCTTGCTCCGCGTCGTTGTAGAACGACTGGAACTGCACGACCTCGGCGTCGTCGGCCATCACGATCCCGCGGCCCTTCTGGCCCGGCAGGATCCCCTCACGCGCGGCCTTCGCGGCGTCGCGATCCTGCTCGTCGAACAGTCTCTGGATGTGCGTATCGGAGGCCTTGCCGAGCACGGCGCGGATGCTGAGGTGCTCCTTCACCTTGTTCGGGAGCGCCGCGACGTAGACATGCTGTCCGGCCACGATCAGGTGCACGCCGTAGGCGCGGGCCTTCGCCCCGATCTCGCCGAGCATGTTCACGGTGGCTTGCGCCTGAGCCTTGGCGACCTTGTCTCCGCCGTCGCTCAATGCGGTGTTCAGGAACTCGCCCATCTCGTCGAAGATCAGGACGACGCGCGGCCAGAGGATGTCGTCGACGCCGAGGCCCCGGTCCGCGAGCTCGTTGGCGACGGCCGCGCGGAACTTGTAGAGCTCGCGGAGTTTGTGCACGGTGGCGTGCATCAGTGCGGGAGTCGCAACGCTCAGGTGCGTGATCCCCGGGACGTTCTCCTTGTAGAGCGACCGAAACTCCGGCGTGCCCTTTGCATCTGCAAGCCACACCTCGGCGCCCTGCGCCGCGAGGCTACGCGCGAGGATGACCATGGTGGTGCTCTTGCCGCTGTTCGTCATGCCGAAGATCGCGGCGTGCGACCTGTCCTTGAGCCGCGGCGCGACCACCTCTCCGGTCTCGGTCACGCCGAGGAACAGGCGCACCTCATTGCTGACGGCGTATCGCTCGGCCTCGGTGCGCGGCAGCCAGAGACGGCCCGCGGAGAGCGGGTTCGACGTGGGGAACGCACGCACCAACGGCTTCGAGTTCAGGTGGATCGTCGGCCGCAGTCCGTCGCCCACCGTCACAGTCAGCTCCGGCATCGCCAGCGCCGCGCGCAGTGCGGGCTCCGCTGCGATCACGTCGCGCGGAAGCATCCCCGGCGGCAGCGTCAACGTCACCGTTCCGCCACGGTCGTCGGATCCGAACTCCCGCTGCGGGTACTTGATCTCGCCGGTCTTCGGGTCGACAACGCGGAGGCCGACGAGGTCGAACAGCTCCTGGTGATACTTCCCGCCGCTCGTCGCGCTGCGGTAGAACGCGCGGGTCTTCGGGTGCTCGCGCCAACCGTTCGTGGTGTCGAAGGCGTTGGTGCGGACGAGGAAGAACTTGCGCTTGTCCTCGCCCGGTTCCACCTCGTAGTCGCCGAGGTTTTTCCGGCGGGCGGCCTCGGCGAGCATCGTCTCCGCGACAGCCTTGCGTCCCTCGCCAGCGAGCTCGGCGGGCACGGTGACCTGAACGTAGAGGGTGTCCCCTCGGGTGAAGACCTCAGCGCCGAAGCGGGCGTCGAGGCCGAACGCGGCGTGGTCACCGCCGAACAGCGCGGTCTCCCAGGCGTCGATCACCCAAGCCGGACCGGTGAGCTGCGGAGCGGCATCCTCGGTGCGAGGGCCTTGCGGGCGTGCCGCACGGATCTCGGGGAGCAGCGCCATGTACCGGTCGGCCGCGGCCCGTACCTCGCCGTCGTGGTCGGCCTGGCTCCGCTGGGGTCGGTCGGCGGCGGCGGGCTTCTTCGCGTCGGTCTTCGACGTCTCCTTCGCCGGCGCCGCGGTGGTGGGCGTCTCGCCGAACAGCTCGTCGAACCCGGACATCAGCTCCACCTCGGATCGACGCGCGGGCCCTGTACTTCCTCCGCTGCGGGAGCGGTTGCCTGCGTCGCGGCGGGTGCGTCCATGGACAACACGGTGATAAACCAGTCGCGCGCCGCGTCGCGCTGGAACGGGGTCGCGCTCTCTACACGCGCGGTGCGCAGTAGGTGGTCGCGGACGCTGTCCAACTGCTTCGCACCCACCGTGTAGTCGCGGGTGTCGACGGCGACCCACGCGTCACCGGAGCCCTCGATACCGTTCACGCGCACGACGGTCGCGGCGGGGGTGAACACGCCCTGCTCGTCGGTGTCACCGAGGCCGGCGAGTCGGCACGCGTCGACCCATGCCCGCTCGATGCGGGTGATGTCACCCGACCGGCTCACGGCTGCGGCGAACGCAGTGCCCTGGGTCCAGGGCACTGCCCATCCGAAGGTGGCGTACCGCTGCAGATCCTCAGGCGCGGTTGCGGGGGCGGCCGGGATCTTCGGCGCAGGCATCGGGGGCGGGGCGAGACCGACGTTGTGGGGGTCGTAGACCTCTCTCGGCGGGACCTGTGCGGCGGCCTCTTCGTGCGCAAGCTGGACCGCGGCGGCATGTGCAGCCTGGGCGATCTGACGGCCGCGGGCCAGCTCGGCCTCGGAGGCCGCGGCCTTGTCCTTGGACGTGCCGCTCTTTACGGCGGCGACGATCGCGATCACGGCGGCGACGGCGATCACGAACAGGATCACGCCGGCGTGCTCGCTGAACCACGCGCCGAGACCGCCGCCCCCGCTGGATCCGCTTCCGGTCGAGCTGGTGGTCGGAGTAGGGGTCTCCGTGATGCACACGTAGTCGCCGCCGCCCTCAAGCGTGCGGCACCGTACGACGGGCTCTGCGGACGCAACCGGTGTGTTGAGCGTCGCCACTGTGACGGTCGCGAGGGTGAACCCGCAGGTCAGAAGGCTGGCGCGAGCCGGGGACGTGACACTCAGCGTCTGGGAGCTGCGGTGGAGGCGGTTGATCATGACGACCATGCTGGCCCGTTCTAAGACCGTCGCGCAATCAGTGAATGCGCTGGTCAGGGGCGTTTCTGGCGTACTTAGGCGGTTCGTGACGGCTGGTGTCGCAACATGTCGCGGCCCGAAAAAGTTTCCGGCGCGACACGCCCCTGACCAGGGGCTGGCGTTTGAGTCGTCTCCCGGTGGCGGTCGCTGACATAGTGCTGCGGCACACGGCGTCGCCAGGCGTCTGAAGTCGGGAGAAAGGACCGAGATGAAGCAGAGGATCGGCTACCGGCCGGCCGAGATCGCAGCGGGAACTGGATTCAGCCTCCGCACCATCCAGCGCAAGATCGCAGACGGCGAGCTCGTCGCGCACAAGTGCGGGAAGGCGATCCTTGTCTACCCGCAGGACCTCCAGGCCTGGCTCGACGCCATGCCCACCGTTGCGGATGGTGCCGCCGCGTGAGCACCGAAGGAGTCCGCGCCGCCGCCGAGTGCCTGTTCCGCGCCGCCCATCCCGGAGACCGCAACGGTGCGCTGATCGCCGGGTGCCGAGCGGCTGCACGCGTCGCGCACGTGGATCATGCCCAGGCTTTCACCATCGGGGCACTTGCCGCCGAGGAGCGCGCACGGGCCGCGGCGATCGACGCATGGCTCGACTCGCACTGGGCGCGCATCGCGTCCTGACCCAGATACGAGACGACCCGGCGCTAGCGACGCCGGGCCAGTTCTCGAATGTCCACCGCTTCGACCAAGAAACAGAGGAACGAACATGACTGTACCTGTCACCACTCGTGAAGCAAGTCCGGCGCACGACACGCCGACCCCCGAGGTGGTCGCCCACTCCATCTCCGAGCTCCACGACCTGCTCACCCGTCCCCGCGCGGAGGGTGAACCGCTGCACGTGCGGCTGGAGGGTCCGGCCGCCGCCGAGCTGTTCGGAGTGGGGGTGGCCGTCACGGTCGCCGCCACCGCCGGCGGAGAGGCGGTGACGCGATGAGCGAGGTTCCCTTCACCCCCGCCGAGCACAGGGCGATCGACGCGAAGCTCGCAGACCGCCGGCCGATCAACGCGGCGTGGGCTGCGGGGATCGCCGACGCGTTCCACGCCCTGCCCCTCGAGCGCGCCAGGAAGCGCCCGGTGAACCGCGGGTGGCCGACCGCCCCCGCCCTCACTGAGGCCGCGCTCGCGTGGCACCTCGACCAGGGTGGCAACGTCGGCGCTCTCCTGGGTGCCAGTGGTGAGCGCGGCTTGATCGCCTGGGACGCGGACAACGCTGCTGCCGCAGAGGCGCTCGAGGCCGCGGGTTACACCCCGTTCGCGATCCCGGCCAACGCGCTCAACCCCAACCACAGCAAGGGCCGGTTCGGTGGCCGGCACTTCTTGTGGTCGGTTCCCGCCGAGTGGGGCGTGTCCGGCGTGGAGCTCACCGCACCGCGTGCGACGGTGACGCTGGCGAACGGTGGCACCGTCGACGTGCTCACGGGCGCCAAGTTCATCGTGCTGCCGCCGAGCTACTTGTGCGAGGAGGGGCACCTCAACCCGTACAACCCTGGTGCGGGTTGGACTCCCTCGCCGCCGCCTCTGCCGGTGGAGTTCTGGCCCGACTGGGTGCGCCCCGAAGGCACTCCGGAACCGCCTGCCGAACTCGCAGCGCTGCGGGTGGACATCCGCAAGCGCACCGCGTTCGAGCGGGCGGAGGAGCGGATGCTGTCCGCCGGTTCGCGCGAGCTGACGGAGCTGATCGACGGCGTGCCGATGGCGACGTGGCTGGCGATGGACGACCAGCGCTACATCGAGGTGCTCGACACCGTCGGCTCTTGCGGTTGCCCTAAGGGCCGGTTCAGCCTCCAGAGCAGCGCGACGGGCATGGAACTGCATGACGGCTGCGCCTACGGGCGCGGGGTGCACGTCTACAGCGGCACGCTCGCGGCGCACCTCGCCGGCAACGGTGAGACCCGCGATCACATGTCGTGGCCGGACTTTATCGCCGCCTTGTACGGGCGGTCGTTTCGTGACGTGGTGCGCGACGCCGGCATCGAACTGCGGGCCGAGCGTCAGGAATTCGACCACATCACTGCCGAGGAACTGGATCAGGCCGCAGGCGAGGCCGATGCGCGCGGGGATACGGCGCGGGCCGAGGAGCTGCGGGTCGCCGCGGCGAAGCAGAGGGCGGCGGTGATGGCCTACGCGGAGCAGAACGGTGAGGTGTTCCTGACCGAGGCCGCCGTGGGTGGTGTGCCGGCTGCCCCGATCCCCGCAGTGGGAGCGGCTCCCCGGCTGACCCTGATCGAGGGTGGCACTCCGCTGCAGTCCGCACCCGCAATCGGAACGCTGGGAGGTGGTGTCGCGGGTTCGCTCGCCTTGAAGCCGGTGCCTGACGCCGTCGCGACGGTCGCCGCCGAGCCCGCGGTGGCTCCGGTGGTGGTGCCCGCGGCGGAACCCGCCGGTACGAGTCAGGTGGGGTCCGCCCCCGAGACCGCGGTGGAAGCGCCGGCCGCTGATGACCCGGCGGGCCGTACGCAGGCGGTGAAGGATCGTGCGCGCGCGGCGCTCCATCACTCGGTCGAACCGGAGCTGCTCGACCGACTGTTCTGCACCCCGCAACTCAAGCGCGTCCGGAAGCGGGCGGAGGAGGGTCTGGCACCGCCGGTGTTGGCGCTGACCGCGGACTTGGCGGGCGTCCTGTCGCTCGTGCCGCCGACGACGCGCATCCCGCCGATCGTGATGAACCGACAGTCCGGGTTCAACGCCATCTACAGCTCGGTGGCCGAGTCCGGCGGCGGCAAGTCCGGCACCGCGACCGTGTCGTTCAACCCGGTGGCCGGCGCGGTGGGCTTGCCAACGCCCTTCGTCCCGCCGTGCATGCCCCTCGGATCGGGGCCGGCGATGGCGGAGCTGTTCGTGACCATGGAGAAGGACAAGGAGACCAAGGAGCGGTACCCGGTGGTCCACAACGACAGTGCCCGGGTCTACTGGCCGGAGATCAGCCGGATGGACGCGACGAAGACGCAGTCGGGGTCCACGCTCAGCGCCGAGATGTGTCAGGCCTTCTCGTCGGAGGAGCTTGGGTCGCTCACCAAGACGAACTGCGCCTTCGCGTTGCCGCACTCGTACCGCCTGATCATGGCGATGGGTAGCCAGCTGGCCACGGCCGGCGCAGCGCTCGACCCGCTGAGTGCGCTCATGGGACTGTCCCAGCGCGTGTGGTGGGTGTGCGGCGAGACCTTCGATGTGCCTGTCGAGGGGACGCCCGAGTTCGAGGAGTGGGCCGAGCGCATCCCCGACAGCATGAACAGCGACAACGACGGACTGGTCGACCTCCCGATCCCGGCCTTCCCCGCTGGGAACGTCCCCGTCGATCGAGAGGTGCGCATCGAGGTCCGCAAGATCCGCATGCGCCTGCAGGCCGCGAAGCGCGATCCGGAGACGGCGCTCGAGACGCACACGGCGCTGATCCGTCTCCGTTGGGCCTTCGCCGCGGCGGTGTACCACGGAGAGGCGCCCGCCATCACGAAGAAGTGGTGGGACTGGACCGCGATCTTCGAGCAGCATCACCGCCGCGTCCGCCGTGCGTGCCAGATCGCCCAACCGCTTCTGCGCACCGGCGAGGCCGTGCAGGCGGGGATCCTCGATGACATCCGTTCCTCGACCCGTGAGGCCGCCCAGCATCGGGATGCCAAGCAGAACCTGCTCCGGTGGGCGCGGGCGCAGCACGCGGCGGGGAAGCAGTTCACGGCCGCGCAGGGCGCCAACAGCGGCAAGGCCGGCTCCTACCGGCGCCAGCACGGCGCGCAGCTGGTGCAGGAACTCGTAGAGGATGGTCTGCTCGGCGTGCAGCTCGTGCATGTCCCGCAGGTGGGCGGCGAGGTCGCCTACCACGGACCCACGCAGCTCGGCCTGGACATCGACCTGGACGCCGTTCAGTAGCCCCCGCAGCGGGTTGGCGACAAGCCCCGTCACGACACCGTGGCGGGGCTTGTTGCTGCTCTCCGACGCTGCTTGTTCGAAAGTCTCGCTCATTCGAACGTCTGATCCCATGGAACCCATGGACCCATGGACCCTCCCCGCTCTATCGCAACATGGAACCAGCCTATTAATCGATGAATTTCTCTTCTACCTGCAGAAACGCAACTTCGTGTGGAATCGCAAACCCGGATTCGCGTTACAGCGGGGGGTCCATGGGTCCATGGGTCCATGGGTCCAGGGGATCGGAAAACGACCTGAATCCAGCGGCGTTGTTCGACTGATCGCAGCTGCGACTTGTACCTGTCGACCCCGCTGCGGGTGTGGGTGTGGCGCCCTGTCGCCGACACCTCGAACCTCGCCGCGACTGTCGTAGTCACCGACTACCCTGACGCCACCGCGCGAGCACTCCGCCCGCCACCACCTACACGGAGGCATCCCATGACACTCGACGAGCTGCGCACCCTAGTAGCTGACTCCACCGCGAGCGACTGGCACCGCATCCTGAAGATCGGCCCCACCTACCGCGACCGCTTCGGCTCCTGGAGTAGTCCCGCCGACGGAACCTCGGGCGTCGACCATGACAGCCATGTCGAACTGGCGGTGTACCGTCCGGACATCGACCTGACGATCGCCTACGGGATGGCCGAGAGCCAGCGCGATCGTGACCTGAAGTTCGAGTGGTCGGAGAACTTCCCGGACTCCAACATCCGCGAGATCAGCCTGGTCGACTTCTTCTGGCGCGGATCGCTCGTAGACAGGCTCAACTACGTCCACGTCGACGGGGCCCGCGGCATCCTTCCCCTTGGGAGTGGACACCAGGGACTGCGCATCACCGGGTACGAGCTGGCGGTGGCGCGCCTGCTCAGCGACATCGGGGACTACCGGGAGTTCGACCGGTACTACTCCTCGGTGCCGTTCGAGCTCCAGGACTGACCCGGCCGTGCCACTCGAACTCGTCGACCTACGCCGCGGCGGTGCGAGTCGATACTCCTGGGTGCCGCCGTTCGACTTCGATACCGCCTACGAGAACGAGCGGTGGTGGGACGACGTCCCGTACCTGTTCGACGACCCCTGGTACGTGAAGGTGATCGAGGACGGTGCCGAAGTCGCTCGCGTCGAACTCGACGACCCCGGCGGTATCAACCCCGAATACGCGAACGTGCCGGAGCTGGGACCGGAGCGGCTGGAGATCCAGTTCTTCGAGGTGTCCACCGCCGCACGTGGTCATGGTGTCGGCACCCGGGTGGTGCAGGCGTTGCAGCAGAGGCATCCGGATCGGCGGCTGTTCGCGTACTCGGAGGAGGCGCACAAGTTCTGGGCGTCGCTCGGCTGGGAGAGGTTCGACCACCCAGAAGGTGAGCAGTTCCACCGGCCGCTGTTCATCCAGCCGACGTAGCCGAGCTCCTCGTCAGATCGGACCTCGCTTCCCCCACCCCGGCGCGCCACCAACCACGTGGCCACCCACTCCTGAAGCATGGCTGTGTGGGTGACGACGAACAGCAATGGACACCGAAACGAGTCACGACGGCAGACGCCGCCGCTGGCGCAGTGCTACGCCGCGTACGTGAACGGGCCGGACTGACGCTCGACCAAGCCGCGGAGGCGTCCGGCATCTCCAAGCCTGTCTTGAGCCGGACGGAGCGTGGTGAGCGGCCGGCAAGGGTGACCGAGCTCCTGCCGCTCGCCACGGCGTACGGGGTGACCGCAGCTGAGCTCGCAGCTGCGATCGCGGCGGACCCCGCGGTGCAAGCCGCGGCGATGCAGTAGCTCTACCCGTCACTCTTCGGCGCTGGCGGGTGGTACCTCTCGGCGATCAGCCGCGCGATCTCGCGGCTGGGGATCAGGGTGCGGTGCCCGAGGCGCATCCCGACAATGACGCCCTGCCTCTTCAGCCGGAAGAAATGGGTCCGCGAAATGCGCAACCGTTCGATCGCCTCGGGGATGGTGAGCAACTCGTCGCTGCCTGGTTCCATGGCGCGACCGTAGGACGAAACGCACGTGCATTGCGAGGTCTCCTCCGGTGCCGCTGCGGATGCAGCGGCACCGGTGGATGCATCCGACTACGCCAGGTGCCGACGCACAACCTGGAGGTCCCGCGCTCGGTCACGGTCGATCTTCCGCGACCTCAACACGAACTTCGATTTCTCGATCACCACCAGCCGTAGTCCATGCTCAGGGATCAGCGTGCGCTTGCGTTCGTCGTAGCGGCGGCGCTGCTCACCGCGACCCATCCCCGAGACGGTCTGCCGGCGGTCGAAGAACGGGGACGGCTGCGAGTGCTGCTCCTCCTGGAACTCGACCACAACTTGTAGGTCCGGCCAGTACCCGTCGACGGGGAGCTTGGTCCCGCGCGGCCGTGCCGGTGACGGGTCGCCGCGCAGCCAGTCGAACGTCGCCTGACGGATGCCGGGTACGCCGAGCACCTCGTCGCACAAGTCGAGGGTGTAGTGCTCGTCGGAGCCTGCGCGGCGGGCCATGGTGCGTTCTGGTCAGTAGTCCACCGCGGCGTCCGACTCGTACAGCGCCTTCGCGTCCGTTCCGGCCCGCACAGCCTTGCGTACCGACTCCTTAGTCAGGTCCAGCACCCGTAGCGTGTCGCCGACCTTCGCGACCGCCTCGATGCGGCCGTACTCGGAGCCGAACGTCTCCGCGAAGTCGGCGAGGCCGCGCAGCTTCGGCATGGCGTCGGACATGTGGTGCCCGTGCGGGTCCACGATGTTCGCGGCGATCGTCCCGTCAGCGCGGCGGGAGAAGAACAAGAAGTCCGGCCGTAGCGCCTTGAACGTGCCGCTCGACGGGTCGCGGTAGGCGATCGCCAGCGAGTCCTGCGCGGTGCGTGACGGGTTACGCCACCAGGCGACGAAGCCCGCGGCCTTCATCTCCTGCTCCAGGACCAGCGTCTCCCAGTCGTTGAGAGTGGTCGGCACGTCACCGTTCTCGTCGCAGAGCAGGTGGTGCTTCTGCGTCGGGAGGTCGGACTCGTTGCCGGCGGCGTCACGCACCTTGGTGTCGGCCTGTCCGGTCCGGGGACGTGTGAGCAGGATCGGCTGCGGCTGGGTCGTCATCGATTCCAGCTCGTCGTAGACGGCCTGCCGCTCGTCGGTCAGTCCCTTGCGCTGCACCCGCGTCTGCTGCAGCCAGTCGGCGGCGAGCTTGTTCGCTTCGTCGTCGATGTCCTCCGCGACCTCGGGCACGAGAGCCAGCGCTGCGAGTTGGACGGTCGCGTCGCGGAGCTCGTCATCGTCGGCGTCGTCGCCGGCGAGGTGCCCGACGTAGGTCCGCGCGAGGTCGGCGCTGAAGATTCGGCCAGCGGCCCGGTATGCGTCCTGAATGGCACGGTGGTCGGCGGTGTCGGTGAAGGCCTTGCGGGAGATGGCGGTGTTGCTGTGCAACTTGCCGCGCAGCTCCTCGCCCTCCATCGTCATGACGTCCTTCACGGCGGCGTCGATCTTGTCCTTGTACTGCACCCGTCGCCCGTCGAGGACGGAGTGCAGGTGTGCGTGCGCTTGCTTCCCGGCGTCGGTGATCAGGTCGTCGTCGGAGAGTGCCTTGGCGATCGCGGTGAGTCGCTTAATGGGCTTCGCGGCGCGCTTCGGGATCGTCTGCGACGGCAGCATGTCGAAGCGTTCCCAGACCTCCTCGGGCACTTCCGGGTTGGGTAGCAGTGTCACGGGGTCGAACAGAACGCGCCGGCCCGGGCCGCCGCCGGAGTCACCGTCACCACCGCCGGTGGCGCCGCGCATCAGCTCCTCCGCGACAGCGGTCGCGGTCTTCCGGTCGAAGAACGGCAGCAGGCACTCCACGGAGTTCAGCACCTGGTTGCCGGGGATCCGGCGCGCCAGCGGGGTGCGCACCATGCGCCCGAGTAGCTGCGTGATGTGGGTGGGGTCAACCGCAGGCCGGAACGAGACGAGCACCTCAGCGCGTGGACAGTCCCAGCCGGTGCTGATCGCCGTCTTCGCGAACAGCACCCGGATCCACGTCTCTTCCTGCACCGTCTCCGGCGCCACGTACGGAACGGGGACTTGGTTCACCGACAGGTCCTGGTGCTCGCCGAAGACGTTCGCGAACGAGGCCGTCGGCAGGTCCGTCCACTCCTCGAAGACCGCTTCCACTGCCCGCGCGACCGCGGTCTGGGTCGCGGCGGCGTCGCCGTCACGGACTTGCACCACCAGGAGTGGCACGACGGGGTCCGTCTCGCCTTGCTCCGTCGCGTACTGAGCCCACGCCTTGGTGCTGGCGATCACCTTCCTCACGGCACGCTTGAGCAGCACGGTGTCGAACGTGCCCGACTCGCTGGGGATCGACAGGACGATGTCGTCCTTGAGCAGACCCGAGGCCTGCACCAGAGCGGAGTCCACCTCTACTGGCGGCAGTGCCACCCGCCCCTGCGGGGAGTCCTTGAACGCGTCCTCGAAGTTCTGCGTCGTCGCGGAGATGCCCCAGACGATCGGCATCGGTGGAGTGGTTCCGTGTCCGTTGACCAGACGCTGCACGATGGTGGTGCGGTCGCCGGAAGAGTTGTTCCACCCGCGGTGCGCCTCGTCCTGGACGAAGTAGAGCGTCAGCCGCTCGTCGGCGATCGTCTCGGCGATGACGTCGTAGATGTTGCTCTGCACCTCGTCGGGGCGAGGCACCAGTGCCATCTCATCGATGTCGCCGTTGCGGTCCCCGCGGACCAGCCGGGCGCCCTTGCTCAGCTTCTGCGCGTTGAGGAAGTAGACGTTCCCCGGTCGCAGCTTCGGCTCGTTGAACGTGGACTCGATGATCCGCAGTCGCGAGTCGAGCTGCTCCCCACCGGCGGCCTGGATTCGTCTCCGCGACTGCTCGTTCAAGCTGGGGTCGTCACTGAACCAGAGCACCACGGCGCCCGGGTCTGCAGCGAAGTCGAACTCGTCGCTGCCGAAGAACAGCGCCTCGATGACGGCGGCCGCCATGACGGTCTTGCCGGCGCCGGTCACGGCGGACAGCGCGAACCTCGACTTGGAGCCGAACTGCTTGTAGAGGGTGCGCGCCTGGGTGAGGTTGTCGAGCACACCCGCGACGGCACCGACCTGGTAGTCCTTGAGCGTGTACTCCATCAGGCGAACCTCCCAGAGTTGATCTCGAAGTTCCGCAGGTACGACTCGTAGAGCTGGACCGGTCGCACGCCCTTCGGCAGTTCTCGGCACACCATCTGGAAGGCGAGGTCGTCGTCGGTGACGATGTACACCATCGCCACGCCCGGCGTCTTCTTCACCTCGGTGACGAAGCGGGCGGCGGTGTCGAGGTCGTCGAGTACGCCGTACACGTTGGTGAGGTCCCAGCCCTTGTCGCCGATCTCGGTGATGATCGGTCCGCGCGCCCCGGCCCGCAGCCAAAGCATCGGCGCGATCCGGGCGAAGGCACGGTGGTGGGCCACCGACAGCGGTCCCTCGTACGTCAGGGTGAAGAACGCGGCGTTCTCCTCGAAGCCCTCGGACATCGGGAACTCGTCGTTGAACTTGTAGTCGCCACTGATCGGATCGCCCTCGGGTGTCTTGCCCGTGATCGCGGCGGTGATTCGCGGCTTGGTGATGTAGTCGCAGATGCCGAGCTTTTCCCAATCGGCGTCGCCGGGGCGAAGTCCCTGCCTGCGCAGCCGAGTCTGTTCCTCGGCAGACACCTCGTTGTTCGTCACCGAGATGCACTGCCGGCGACCTCCGTCCTCTCGGTTCAAACGCATCACTGCGTGTGCCGTGGTGCCGGAACCCGCGAAGTAGTCGAGCACCGCCGCTTCCGGCTTGTCGACTAGGAAGAACCGTAGGGCGTCCTCTACTGCGTATAAGGCCTTCGGGAACGGGAACTTCCGACCCGGGAGCAGGTTGCCGAGGAGCCGGGTTCCGCTATTGCCCGCGTCGTGGCTCGTGATGCGCCAGAGGTCAGTCGGGACGAAGCGCGGTTGGTAGTCCGACGCGTCGGTGACCACGGACCCGTCGGGGCGGCGACCGAGGATTGGAAACGTCCCGTCGGTCACCTTCCTCGCCTCGCCCTGCTTGAGGTAGTAGACAGTCGTGCTGCCCTCACGCCAGTTGCCCAAGCGGGCGTGCCCGGCTGCGATTAGGCCCCGCAGCACACCGGGACCGATACGCCAGCGACCTTCACTGCGATCCTTCCGAATGGGCCATACGGCCACGCAGCCCTCCGGCACCGCGACGTCCCCACGTTCAATGCCAATAGCCGCGTCGCCTACGGAGTCGAAGACAGGGCCGTCGGGGGTGTTGCGGACGAAGACTGGATAGAACTGGTTAGGGCTGTCCTCGCGCAACGAATCGGCGCCGCTCCTGATAAGGCGGCTCCAGTAGATGTCCTGCTTGTTCTTGGTGCGAACCGGATTCCATTCGGCTTCCAGTGGAAGTGCCACAGGGCGGCTGGCGCCGAACTGGACGAAGTAGAGGTACTCGGCTGATCTGCCGAACGTGCCCTTTCTGGTTGCCCCCGCGGCGTTGATGGAACTCGACACCATCGTGACGCGCCCCTCGGGAAAGGTCTGCTCCAGCAGAAGTCCGAGCCGCAGGTACTCCTTCTCGTCAATCGTGACGATGAGGACCGAGTCGGCTGGATTGAGCAGCTCACGGGCGATCAGCAGCCGCCGCTCCATCATCGCGAGCCACTTCGAGTGCCGGTAGTCGTCGTCGGCCTCGACGTAGTCGTTGTTGTACTTCCAGTCCTTCGCGCCGGTGTTGTACGGCGGGTCGATGTAGATGGCGTCGATCGCGTGGCGATGCGTGTAGGTCAGCATCTCCAGGGCGTGGAAGTTCTCGGCGTTGATGACCGTGTGGAAGGGCTTGTCGCCGCCGCGTTCGACGCGACCGGTTTCGATCAGGCCGGGGTAGATGTGGTCCCGGAACTCGGCGACGACAACCAGATCAGCCACGAGCGCGACCATGGACTCGGGCTCCTCTACCTGCCCAGCCTCGACGAGCTTCGCGGCACGGTTCTCTCCCCGTCCCTCGAACCCGGTTACAGTCCACAGCCGCTGGTCGCCCCGGGATCGGCTGCCTCGCGGCGGGAGGATGTGCACCTTGTCGCCCTTACGCACCGGACGACCGGCGAGCTCGACGGCCTCGGGCTGGTGTCGCTCGAAGACGAGTCCGAAGGAGCGACGCTTCGTGAGGGCGCGGAACTCCCGTTCCAGGTCAGCACCCAGCTGGGAGTCCGCAGCCTTTGCCTGGCGGATCAGATCGGACAACCTGGACACGCGTCAACTCCTGGTAGAGAACCCATTCCAGGTAACCGTAAACGAGCAGCTCGCGGGCGGAGTCGTTACCCGCTGCGTCGTGTCGGAAGCGGTGGGGTGTACAGGCAGAGGCGATGGATCTCACGTGGACTTCCGAACACGTTCCGAATAGCATGGCGGCATGACTACGATCGCGTTCCGCACCACCACGCGCCGCTCCTCGGACCTGAGCAAGCACTCGGCCGAGGTGTTCGCGGAGGCTGAGGATCACCCGGTGACGGTGACCCGCCGTGACGGCGCGCCCCTGGTGCTGATGTCGCAGCGCGAGGCAGAGGGCCGTGCCCGCCTGCTCGAGTTCGCGGCTCAGCTTATCGGCGTGGCTGTGGACGATGACGGACCTCTCGCCGGGCGGATGTCCAAGGCGTTCCCCTGGATGCTCGCCCTGTCACCAGAGGACCGCGCTACCTGCGCTCAGGACCTTGTCGACGCCGCGCGGGCGTCATTCTCCACGGACCAGCCACACCTGGCCCTCTCGGAGCTGACCTCGTGGCGGGAGACCGCGACTGCGATCGCTGCTGGCCTCGGCCAGGCAGACCTCGACTGGCTGGACGACGACGGCGACGCCACCGTCGTGGAGCGTCCGTAGCGGTGGCGGGCAAGGGGGAGCTCGTCCCGCGGCCGCCGAAGAAGGTCGAGTACGAGATCCGCTTCGCCACCACCCACGCCAAGAAGGGCTGGCAGGATCTCGCCGCGACGATCCGTAACCCGTTGGCCGATGCCTGGGACTTTTTGACCCGAACGCCGTTGGCGAACACCCCTACGAACTACCCGCTCAAGGGCCAGCTCGGGACCATCACCCGCAGCGGCGAGAGGTACGAGCGGTGGCAGCACAAGCCCACCAAGCAGGGCGACGCCCGCATCTGGTTCTACGTCGAGGGCCGCACGGTGTACCTGGAGCAGGTGCACACCCGCCACCCGAACGAGACGAAGTAGACGCAGTCCCTACGCCGCGTCCGACTCGCCTCGGTGGCGCGGGTGGTCCCGCTGCGCGATGGTGCCGCCGGGCACGGCCTCGGCGACGGTGTGGCGGCCGTGGAGCAGGTCGGATTCCGCGCTGCCCGCCGCGGAGGTCGTCTGCGCCTGCTCCCGGTCCTTGCCACCGCCGCCACCCGGACCGCCCATGGCACCCATCGGCATCATCGGCATGCCGCCGCCCATCGGCCGGGCACCGGTGGAGTGAGCGGGCGACGTGGCGCTGGTACCGGTACCCGTGGCACCGCTGGTCTTGGTCTCCGGTCCCACGGAGAAGGGGCCGCGCTGCTGCTCGGCGGTACGCCCCGACACGTCCGTCGGCGTGCTCAGGCCAGTCGCGGAGGTGCCGCTCGTGACGGGCTGTGCGTTGGCGGTGGCACTGGCACTGAGACCCGTAGCCGAGGGAGTGGGCGTCGCGGGTGCGGACGGGGTGACCGTCGCGGCGGGGGTGGCGTGCGTGGGCGTCGAGCCGCCGCCCAGGGTGAGGGGTGCGCCGATGATGCCGGCGAGGTCGCCGGTGTCCAGCACGCCGTCCGCGCCGACGATCCTGTCCCAGGGGCTGGTCTTGTCCTGCGACAGATCCTTGTCCTTGTCCGGCTGCTGGGTCTGCTGCGGGGTGGACGCGGCCGGTGTTGCCTGCGCGGTGGGCTGCTGCTGTGCGGCCTGCGCGGCGGGCTGTTGCTGCTGCTGGGAGGCGAGGAGCGCGGCGAGAGCAGCGGTGGAATCCGGGGTGGCGGTGGAGGCCTCGGTCGTGCTCGGCTTGGTCGAGGAGGGGGTAGCGGCGGGGGTGTTTGAGGGCTTGCCGGTCGAGGGCTTGCCGTTGCCGGTTCCGGTTCCGGTGGAGGGCTTGCCGGTGCCGTTGCCGGTGGAGGGGGAGCCGGTGGAGGTGCCGGTACCGGAGGGCTTGCCAGAGGGGGAGCCGGTGCCGTTGCTGGTGCCGGGAGTGCCGCGACCGTGGTCGTCGGTCTCGGCGCCGTCACCGCTGCTGGTACCGAGGGTGCCCAACTTCTCCTGCGCCTTCTTCTCCGCGGCGTCGTACGCCTTGTCGGCGTCACGGCGCTTGCGGAGCAGAATGCCCAGATGATTCGAGGCTGCTTCGAGCTCGGTTCGGGCCGCGCTGGTATCGCCGCTGGCCGCCGCGGCGTCCGACAACTTCTTCTTCGCGGCGGTGACCGCTTCCCGCGCAGCTTCGAGCTCCGAGTCCTTCGGCGCATCCCTGTTCCATGCCTTGGCGGCTTCTTCCCTGATGGTCAGGGCCTCCGCCGTCACACGCAGCCGCTCGGCGTCCTTCTCCGCGGCCTGGGCCTCGGCGACCATGCGGGTGCTGGCGTCGTCGGGGCGCTCACCCGCCGTGGCACTGCCCGTTGAGGTGGCTTGGGCCCGCAGTGAGGCGGCGCGCGCGTACAGGCCGAGCGCTACGGTAGCGACGGTCTTGGACCCGAGGTCTTCGGGGCGATGTTCTCCTGAGGGTGCCATGGCTCCAGCTTGCCAGGATCTTCGCTGGTAGGGAGCCTGCGGCGCGGCGCGTCAGGCGCGCAGTACCTCGTCCTTGCCCTTGCGGTCGATGCCGGTGACCTCGGTGCGGAACGCTTCGAGATCGCTGATGATACCGGCCACGGCGGTGTCGCTCCGCGTGACGTTGGCCTGGACCTTGGAGAGGATCGCGGCGACGCTCCCCGCGGTGTCCGACCCGTCCGAAGCGCCGAGCACTTGGGAGAGGCCATCGGTCTTTACGCCGCCCTTGACCGCGGCGAGGCTGTCGAGCACGGCCTGGAAGGCACCCGGGTCGGAGATCGAGATGTCGGTGTTCGGACTGGTCACGGGTACTCCTGGTGATTAGCTGGTCACGGCGGTGACGTCGAGGTGATCGAGGGCGGCGGCCAGGAACGTTGCCTCGCCGACGGTGGGCATATCGGGATCGTGGCCACGGTGGATGCCGATGAGCGTTGCGCGGCCGGCGCGGTCCACCACGAACACAGGCCCGCCGGAGTCGCCTCCCTCGGTGCTGTGCTCGTAGCGGATCTTCTCGTCGGCACTGATCAGGTCGGAGCATTGGACGCCAGACCAGGCACCATCGACGCAGATCGGAGTGCCCGCCGGGAGCTCCCGGACCTGTTCGGTCGGCATCACTCCCACGACGGGGTACTTGCCCGCGATCCGGGCGGCGGAAGGGTCGGCGGAGTCGGTCCAGAGCACGGCGACGTCCCGGTCCGGCGACGGGGCGGTCGAGACATCGGTGCCGCTGAGTACCCCGACGAGGACCGGTTGCTGAGCGTCAGGATCCGCGAACACGAAAACCTCGCCTCCGGGCGTCCGGTCGCAATGGCCGGCGGTGAGGAATCCGGTGCGCGTTCCCGACTTCACTTGCGGGCCGAGCGAGCAGTCCTTCGTGCGCCCGTCGGCCTGATGCTGTCCGATCGCGATGCCGGGGTACGGCAGGTCCCCGTACTGCACGTCGTCGTTGCCTACCCGCGGCGGGGTCACGGTCACGGCGACGTAGGGGCTCTCAGCGGAGGTGCCGGTGATTGCGACGGTGTTCGGAGTGTCCGCGACCGGTTGCCCTGCGACCGAAGTGGAGCAGCCCGACAGGATCGCCGCTGCGAGAGCAACGCTCGCGGTGGCGGTGAAGAGCCCGGTCCTCGTGCTCACGGCTCGACCACCACATCTTCCGGCCGGGGCACCTGGACCGGGTTCCGCTCGATGGCGCGCAGGTTCTCCAGCACATCAGCGGAGCCCTGCTCACTGGTCACCTCGATCTCACCGGCGGCGTGCGCCTTCTCAAGGTCGCGGATGACGTCGCCGAGGCCCGCGTACATCTGGTCCATCTCAGCGCGCGCTGAGTTCAGGATGTCGGTGAGCATGCCGTTGAAGCGTTCGGTCGACGCGCGGTGACGCTCCGCGGATTCAGCGAGGTACTCATCGAAGTCGTCGTCCTGGTCGGCCTGGTCCAGCGGGTTCTCGTTCATGCCGGCACGGTGGCACGCTCCTGCCCGCCGAGACGTGCGTGGCGCGACCTCGGCGGTGGGTCCGTTCCTCCTGCTCATGCGTTCGATTCTCCCAGACCTGACCAAACGAACCGCCGATGCGCGTGTCACGTCCCCCGTCCGGATGGCTTGAGCGGGAGTCGGATTCATCGACGCACCAGCTCTGCGAGGCGCCGTTCCACGGCGCGGAGGTCGGCCACCGTGTCGGTTAACCTGCCCCCGCCGGGGACGGTGCCGGGCGCTTGCTCCAGGAGCTCCACCACGCCGCGCAGACGCGTCTGTGCGCTGTCCATGTCGCTGTGCACTCCGCTGTGCAGGTTCGTGATCAGGTCGCGGTAGTCGATGCGCATGCCGCACGGTGGCATGCCCCAGCTGTGGGGTGGTGTGCGCGGCGCGGGTACGAGATGCGCTGTATAGTCCCAGGTCAGTGAGTCTGCTCCCCGCGCAAGCGGGGATGAACCCCGCTGCGATCGATCCGAGTACGGATCCGCGATCTGCTCCCCGCGCAAGCGGGGATGAACCCGTGGCCAGCCCCACGGCGCCGTCGACGCCGCGCTGCTCCCCGCGCAAGCGGGGATGAACCGGACACCGCCCCGACCGACCTCGGCTCGAAGGCCTGCTCCCCGCGCAAGCGGGGATGAACCCCGGATCGAGGAGCTCGTGTGGCCGCTGTTCGCCTGCTCCCCGCGCAAGCGGGGATGAACCGCGGGGATGACCCCCTCGAGCGACAGCACCGCGTCGACTCAGGCCTGCTCCCCGCGCAAGCGGGGATGAACCGACCTCGGTCAGGCCACCGTCCGATCCGCCGCCCTGCTCCCCGCGCAAGCGGGGATGACCCGGTGCGGGCGGTGGAAGTGATCGGTGACGCACCCTGCTCCCCGCGCAAGCGGGGATGAACCCCCTGAGATGAGGCCCGGCGTTCCAGCGCCGCTCTGCTCCCCGCGCAAGCGGGGATGAACCCCACAACGAGTCGGCCTGGTTCGCCTGGGACGACTGCTCCCCGCGCAAGCGGGGATGAACCGACTTGTCCATGCGGGGTTCGATCGCAGTGGCCCTGCTCCCCGCGCAAGCGGGGATGAACCCACCACCGCCCCGCTGTCGCCGCCCTCGGTGGGGACTGCTCCCCGCGCAAGCGGGGATGAACCGTGGCCGGTCGCGGGGATCATGGCGGCGGCAGACCTGCTCCCCGCGCGAGCGGGGATGCTCCCCATGGTGCGCACCGAAGTCGTGCCGCGTTCACGGAGTCGGTACCTCGCGGCGGTAGGAACCGTTGCGCTGCAGAGGATCCCGGAAAAGTTGGAACAGTATTTCTGATTCTGTCCCACCGCCCCGCTGACCAGGGGGCTCTCGATTATCGAGACGGATTCGGGGTCTGATCAGGCACGATGCGGCGGCTTCGTTTCCGATGCCTGTCCAATGTGACTGCTACAACTGGAGCCAGCTTCCCCAAGCTCACCAGCCAACCGGAGGAGAGACGATGACCACCACCACCCGTATCCGCATCGGAACGCCAGCTGTCGCCGAGCAGCTCGGCGTGTCAGATGAGACCGTGCGTCAGGAGATCCAGCGCGGCCGCCTGCCCGCGATCCGCGTCGGCAGGACCTACCGCGTGCTGCAGAGCGACGTCGACCAGTACATCGCCACCGCCGCGAAGGTCGCCTGACCAACCCCATCAACGACGAACGGCGTCGGGGGCCTATTCCCAACGCCGTTCAAAGATCCTCGCCACTCCACCGGAAAGGAATCAACCACATGATGACCCACCCCCGCTTCGCCGTCAACCGCGGCGCGGTGCCGTTGCCTCCGCCGCTCTGGTCCGAGATCCTCGGCCCCTTCGCTGACCGCGTCCCGTTCCCGATCTCGTGCGGCTGCTCCATGTGGCGCCGCCGCGGCGTCGGCCCCGCCGTCTACTACGTCGGCCACGAGGGCTACATCTGCATGGACGGCCGCACTGATGCGGACCTCGCGGTGCACCCTGCTGATCCGGTCGCGGTGCCGCGGCTGATGATCGCCAGCGCGCTCTGGTGGACTCACGTCGATCACGTGTACGACCGCGTTCGTGCGGCGAGCTCCGGCAACCTCGGCCGGCCGGCCCGGAAGCGGCGGACCGCGTCGACGGATGTCGAGGTCACCGCCTACGCGACCAAGAGCGGAGCGGAAGTGCGGATCGACGGGCCGTCCGGCTCCGGCAAGAGCGCCTTGGCGGCTCAGCTCCAGGAGCTGTGGGGCGACGCCGTGACGGACCACTACCGGCACCGCAACGGCGGCGAGTGCCTCCGACTGTCCACCATCAACGTCCAGCCGCCCATCTTCGACGTCGCCGAGAACAACGGCCTCATGCCGAAGTTCCGCCGCAACGGCAGCCTCAACGCCTGAAACACCAGCGAAGCCCGGGCTCGATGAGCCCGGGCCTCCGCATCACAGTCCCCTCAGAAAGGACATGTCCAGTATGCACGACGACACCATCACCCCGGAGATGTGGACCGAGATCGACCGGCAGATCGCGGCGCGTGAGACCGTGGTCGAGAACCTGCTCGACTGGTACGCCTACCACCGCTTCCACCTCGTCCTCCTCCGGAAGGGTCTGAAGCGCCCCACCTCCGACCTCGGCTGGCCCGACTTGCCGAACCCGAGCCGAGCGCACGTCCTCGAGTGGATCATGACCGGCGGCAACATCGGACTGAACCTCGGCAAGAGCGACCTGCTCGGGATCGACACCGACAACGACGCGGCGAGCTGCGTGATGGTCGAACGGGGCTTCGACCCGGTGACTGAGCCGGCGAACGCGCAGAACCCTGACCACCCCAAGGGGAAGGAGGGAGGCTTGCACTTCCTCTTCCGTATCCCGGCTGAGTGGGGCGTGACCGGCGACGAGCTGCGGGGTCCGGGACGCACCACGCACCTGCCCGGAGGCGGCAAGCTCGACGCCCTGGCCGGCCGCAAGTACATGGTCCTGCCGCCGTCCGTCCTCGGCGAGTTCGGCCACGTCGCGACCTACGCGGCGCTGGGCGCGATGCGCAGGGACATCCCCACGTTCCCGCGGGAGCTGTGGGGCGGGAACTGGGAGGTGGCGGCGTGACCGCGGCGGAGAGGATCGACACCACCGTCACCGACCCGCTCGCCGGGCTGTTCACGCGGCGGAGTGTGTTCGACGCCGCCGAGGAGCGGTACCTCACGGCAGGACAGGCTGACCTGACCGAGGCCATCGACCAGGTGCCGATGGCCGTCTGGCTGGAACAGGATGTAGACCGGTACATCGAGGTGCTCGACCAGGCGGGCAGCTGCGGCTGCAACAAGGGCCGGTTCAAGGGGCAGAGCAGCGCGACCGGTTTGGAGCTGCACCAGGGTTGCGCCATCGGGTACGGCGTCCACATCTACAGCGGAACGTGTCTGGCCCACCTGAGCAACAACGGCGAGAACCGCGACCACATGTCGTGGCCGGACTTCATCGCCGGGCTCTACGGCCGCACGTTCGCGGACGTCGCCCGGGAGGCCGGGATCGAGCTCAGTGGTGGGCGCGAGGACTCCGAGCTGTACACGTTCAGCGCCGCCGACTTCGAGGCCATGGCCGCTGAGAAGGACGCGGCGGGGGACACTGCGTACGCCGATGCGCTGCGGACGCAGGCTGCGGCCCACCGTGCTCGTGTGCAGGCCTATATGGAAGAGCAGGGCGAGGTTTTCCTCACCGGACCCGTGGTCGGTGCGGTCGCGCCCGATCCGATCGCGGTGCCGGAGTCGGAGCGGCCGACGCTCACCGTGATCCCAGGCGGTCTCGCTCCCGCGCCTCCGATCGGAAACCTGGGCGGTCCGGCTCCGGAGGCAGCGAGACTGTCTCCGCCGCCTGCGATCGGCACTCTCGGGGGTCCGGCCCCGGTGGGGTCTCCTGGAGGAGCCACGGAGGAGACCACCACGCCTCCGCCCGCAGTGCCCGCAGTGCCGCAGGCGCCTTCCACGCCTTCGGCGACCACCGAGACGGCGGACGACCAGATCCAGGCCGTCAAGCTGCGGGCTCGCGCGCAGCTGTTGTACGCGTCTGAACCGGAGCTGCTCGACAAGATCTTCAGCACCGAGCAGATGAAGACCTTGCGGGAGAACTCGCGCCTGTCGCTGGTCTCACCGACGGTGAAGCTCATGGCGGACCTGACCGGCGTGCTCTCGCTGGTGCCGCCCACCGTGACACTGCCCCCGATCGTCATGGACTCCGAGGCGGGCCTGAACTTCATCCATAACGTGGTCGGCCGCTCGGGTGCCGGCAAGAGCACCAGTACCCGGGTCACCTTCCGCGCGTACCGGAAGAGCGAGTTCGGGGTGATCGGCACCGTCGAGGAGCACCCGCCGGTTCCCCGCAGCGTGGGGTCGGGCGAGGTGATCGCGTCGGTGTTCGCGCACATCGAGACCGACGACGACGGGAACAAGGAGGCCGTGACGCACAACCCGTACGCGCGGCTGTTCTGGCCCGAGATCACCAAGCTGACGGCCGTCCGCGGCCGCAGCGGCAGCACGCTCGCCGCTGAGCTGTGCCAGGTGTGGTCGTCTGAGCAGCTGGGGTCCGACACCAAGACCGAGACGGCGTTCTGCGACGAACACACCTACCGGTGCACCGTTACGGTCGCGTCTCAGCTCGCAACGGCGGGAGCCATGTACGACCCGGCCTCGACGCTGATGGGCCTGGGGCAGCGCGTCTGGAACGTGAGCGCCGAGCTGACCGAAGCACCTGTCGAGGGATCTCCGGAGTGGGACGCGCTGGCTGACGCCGCTCCGAAGATCGACCGCATGACGCTCAACCTCCCGACCTTCCGGCCGGGACCTGTCCCAGTTGATCCCAATGTCCATCGCGAGGTGCGCATCCTGCGTATGCGGATGGCCACAGAGGAGGAGACGCCCGAACTGGCGCTGGAGACGCACACGGCGCTGATGCGCCTGAAACTCGCGGTCGCGGCTGCCATCTACCACGGTGAGCCCGCCGAGGTGACGTGGAAGTGGTGGTGCTGGACCGAGCACCTTCTCGAGCACCACCGCCGCGTGCGCACCGCCTGCCAGACCGCGGTCGGCATCACGCGAGTCGGCGAGGCGGTGGATCAGGGCGTGCGGGATTCCCTGCGGAAGGAGGCACGCGAAGCGTCCGAGCACACCTCCGCGATGCAGCGGGCGCTCAAGTGGGCACGCAAGCAGACCGTGGCGTTCACGGCGAGCGAGCAGGGCCGGGCCGGCGGCCGGCGGTCGTACCGAGAGGAGAACGCCGAGAGGATCTGCGCAGACCTTGTCGCGGCCGGCCTCCTCGCGCAGGTGGTGGAGGATGTTCCCCACCGCGGACCGGTGCTCAAGTTCACGGTGACGGAGCTGGGACGTACGCAGGACGTGCAGGGCGCGTAACGGTGACGAACGGAACCCCGCAGCGGTCAATCGCTGCGGGGTTCTGTCGTTGCCCGAGGCTGTGGGGTCGGGTCGCAGCGGGGTTGTTTCTGGACGGCCGTGTTCGAATCAGTCGTTCTATCGAACGTATGTCTTACGGTAGTTCCGGTACTACCGGTAGTTTTCGGGTCTCTAACCGGCGGCAGGAATCTGCCCAGACCCCTAGATTCGAGGAATTTCTTCTCATATCGGTACAAATCGGACACTCTGACTGCGGACGGCCGAGAACTACCGGGACTACCGCCAGTTGAACTACCGGCAGTCGAGGCGGCTGTGAAACCGGGCGAAACGGACATGAACCGGGTCTCATCCTGCTGCGATGTTCGAACCCCGCTGCGGTGTCACGGACCCGTCCCGTGATCGTGAACCTGAGCCTCCCCCGCTGCGATGTCGTAACCCGCCCAGAGGCTGCGAGGACGTGCCCCGACTCACGGTTGCGGCTCCGACTACCTGCTGCGGTCACCCATGCGCTGGTTCCCCCGGTGCTTGTCAGTTCATCGAGTCCCACGCGGTGTACACGCCGAGGAGATGCCCGCATCCGCGTCGGCACGCCGAGGCCACCCGTCACCCCTCCGGCACCACGTTCCCGTCGCGGTCCCTCAGCTCCAGGCGCATCGACATCGAGTGCGGCCGCGCCGTGGTGCGAATGCGGTACCAACCCCACGCCTGCTGCACCGCCCGCCGCGCCACGCTCAGGTCGGTGAGGAACAGCCCGCGGTCCGGGACCCGTTGACTGATGCGGCCGTGCTCGTAGATCTCCACGCTGTCGAGCTCCGTGGTCACCTCGTTCAGCGCCCACGTTTTCCCGTGGCTCACGCCCGAGCACAGCCGCCACGCGGTCAGCAGGGACTCCGGCTGTCCCAGTAAGTCGTCGATCTCCTCGATCAGGTTCTCGAAGCCGCCGGACCTTCCGGCACGCAAATCGATGCCCAACCGAGCCGCAGCGTCGTCGGCCCACCGCTGACGCTCCTCACCGTCGTGGTCGAGCGGTGTCCCGTCGTACGCCTTCGACGAGTACCTCCACGACTCGCGGTGCTGCCACAGCAGGCGGGCCAGGCGGGTGTCGATGTCGTCGGGTTGGAGTAGCCACGTCGCGGCGCCGGCCGACTCGTAGGCGGCGCGCAGGAGGGCGTACTGCGGGACGGACCAGTCACCGTTGAACATCAGCAGGCACGCCGCTTCGATGTTCTCGGCGGCGTACACGACCCCGCGGCGGGCGACGGTGGCGGCCCAGATGTCGGGGAACCGGGTCTCGTCGGCCGTGAGGTCGCTATTCGGCTCGGCGTGGTGGCCCGGGTTCGCGTTCACGACCTCGACGATGTCGAGCACCCGCTGCAGTTCGTCGCGGATCCCGGCGTCGGTGTCGTCACTGTCCATGGGTTACCGATACCAGGCCCCGGTGTGTGAGCGCACAGGTTCGTGACCCTGCCTGTCCCCGCGCTGTGATCCGCGTCGTCAACGTCTTCACTGAGCAAACATTTGACGCACCTTCCTTCGCGTACGGCGTCCGGCCTCAACCCCTCCTCATTCTCTGATTTTCGAGACATCTTCGCAGGTAGAAGCAATATGAGCCCTTGCGCAGTATCGGAACGGCCAGTAGTATCGGTGGCAACAACTTGCTGCCCCAGCAACGAATGGAGCCACCCGTGACCCTCACCGCCGAGACCATCAGCCCGGCCGATGCCGCAGTCGGCAGCCTCGTCCACGCACTCGCTGCGAACCTCGATCCCGACGCCCTCACCACCGCCGTGCAGCAGGCGCTGCTCCACGCCGAGATCCACCTCGGCGACGCCGTCTACCTCGGCGAGCTCGTCCCCGACGTGATCGACGGGCAGGTGTGGCACGGCGAGGCGGTGATGCCCGCGGCCGAGGCACTGCGTGTCGGCATGGGCTACGTGGCCGCGGCTCTGGTCGCCGGCGCGCACCCCTGACCCCCTGATCCCCGGTCGCCGCGCCTGCATCACCGCGGTGCGGCGACCGGCACCAACTCCAAGGAGAACGACCGTGACCGAGTACCGAGGCCCAGCCCAGCATCCGCACCTGCCCTGGTGGAGGCGTCTCCTGCTGACACTGCGAGCGCGGCGAGAGGCACGCCGATGACCGAGCTGGACCCCGCCACCGCCGGCCGCACCGTGGTGGGGCTGGACCTGTCGCTCACGGGAGCGGGCATCGCCGCCCTGGACCTGGTGACCGGCGCCCTCTCCACCGCCGTGCACCGCTCCCCGGCGCCGAAGAGCGACAGCATCGGCGCGCACGTCGCACGGCATCGAGCGCTCGTGGACGGGATCGTGCAGCAGGCCGTGGCCTGCGACCCCGCCCTCGTGGTGGTGGAGGGGTTGCGGTTCTCGGTGAGCGCTCAGGACAGCAGCCTCTCCCGCCGCGGGTTCCTGTGGTGGGCCGTCGTAGAAGGACTCGTCGCAGCGGGTGCGCCCGTCCTCGAAGTGACGCCGTCGCAGATCAAGATGCTCGCCACCGGGAACGGAGCCGCGAGCAAGGACATGATGGTGGCCGAGTACGCGCTCGCGTGGCCGGACGCCACCCGCGACAAGAACGTGCAGGACCGCGCCGACGCCGCCTTCGCCGCTGCGCTCGGAGCCGCGTACCTGCGCGCCGACGTGTTGCCGTTCACGGTGACCGGCAAGCGCCGCAAGGCCCTCGCCAAGGTCACCGCCCCGTCGATCCCACCCCGCATCTGCCCCCGCGGTGCGGTGGCCTGACCCAACCCCAGAAGGAGAACCCCATGACGATCACCGTCCTGACCCAGCCGAACTGCGCCGCATGCCGCTGGGTGACCAAGTCGCTCGACGCCGAGGGCCTGCCCTACGAGCTGCGAGACGTGCGCCAGGATCCCTCAGCCGAAGACCTGCTCGTCGGCATCTACCAGCGTCTCCGGCCCGGGATGCACCCGGCCACGCCCGTCACGATCCTCGAAGACCACGGCATCGTCTTCGGCCCGGACATCCGGTCGCGTCTGCGCGAGCTGCGTCAGGAGAGCGCCGCGTGAGCGGAACGATCCGGCGTCCCGCACCGGGTGGCGGCGTCTTCATCACCCGCCCGGCGGCGGCGCAGCTGGTCGGCGTGACACGCAGGCGGATCGACACCCTCATCCAAGAGGGGGAGCTGCCGGCCTACCAGGTCGGCGGGCGGGTGATGGTGCTCGAAGCCGACGTCCTCGAGCTCGACCTGCCGACTGTGCCGCCCGAGGGGTGGATCTCCCGCCACGCCGCCGCCGCGATCCTCGGGTGCACACACCGTGCCGTCGGCCTGATGGTGGCGCGAGGCGACCTGCCGGCCGAGACGTTCGGCGGCCGCCTGTACCTGCGCGAGGCCGACGTACGCAAAGCCGCGACCCCCCGCCGTGTGATACCGCCGCGTCGCCGGTGACCCCAAGACAGCAGAGAGAAGGAACGACCATGACTAACGACGACATGCACCAGCAGCAGATCAGGGCAGAGATCCAGGCGAGGGAAGAGGAACGGATCCGCGTCGAGGCCGAACGGCGGGCGGCCGCCGACAAGGCGTGGGCAGAAGCCGAGGCCAAGCGGCGGAACGCCTCTTGGGACGAGCACTACGCGGCGGAGAAGCAGCGCATGGAGGAGTTCCACAACGGGGGTAAGCCCGCGGCCGACGCGAAGCCCGACGCGAAGCCCGCGACCGAGCCGAAGCCCGACACGGAGCAGAAGCCGGACACCGAGGAGAAGTCGAAGCCGGACACCAAGCCCGACACGGACTCGAAGCCGGACGAGAAGCCCAAGCCTGAACCGGAGACGAAGGCGAAGCCCACCGCGGCGTCGAAGTTCGCCCGCGCCGCCGGTATCCCCGACGGGTACACCAGGAGCCCGATCAAGAAGTTCCCGGCGCTGCTCAAGACGCAGGCCAAGACCGGTGCCGACATCTCTGCCACGCTCGCCGGCAAGATGGGCGCGAAGGGTGCCCTCAAGACGGCCGCCCGCCTCGTCCCGGGTCTCGGCGCCGCGTACTCCGCGGTCCAGGCGTACCAGCACGCGAAGAACGGCGACTACCTCGGAGCTGCACTGAACATGGTCGGTGCCATCCCTGGGCCGATCGGGTGGGTGGGCATCGCAGCCGCCACGGCTTGGGACATGTTCGACCTGGGCGGCAACAAGATCGGGCAGTGGGATCAGCCCGACGGCAGCTCGACATTCATCCTTCCCGGAGCGGCGAAGGAGATCGGAGGCGTCACTGCGCTCGACCAGCAGCTGAGGCAGGCACAGCAGCTGGTGTTCAGCTTCCAGGACGGACCGAACGGCAAGGTCTGGGACTCCTCGCCGCCCGAGGCGCTGCGCCTGGACGGCGCCGACATCCAGAAGGAGATCACCGAGGCGTTCGCCGGTATCAGTGACCTCTTTGCCGAGGTCGACAAGGCAATGGCGAGCGCGGGCGAGCAGTACTTCACCGAGTACAAGGCACGCCTGCAGCCGCACCTCGACGCGATGGCCGCGTTGCGCGAGCAGGCCAAGCCGTTCGTGCAGCAGCTCACCGCCGCGAGTGACGGCAGCGGCGAGGCCTACAAGGCGGTGCTGGAGACGAACCGCGCCGCGCGCGAGCAGCTGTCGAACGACTCGAAGCTCAGTGACCAGGGACCCGCCCAGACGTTCACCTCTACGGTGACCGCCGCCGTGAGCAAGGTGAGCTCGGCGGACCAGAACCTCGCCAGCATCTTCTCTGCCGAGCCGCCGGCCGTGCTCACCCCGACGGTCGCGTCCGGCACCGGCACGCGGATCGACCCCAGCAAGAAGACCGCGCCCGTGCAGACCACTCCCGCGGCGCAGACTCCGGTCGCTCCGGTGTCGCAGACGCCGCAGAAGGCGGAGCCCACCAAGGCCGAGACGCCGACGAAGACGAACGACGCTCTCGGTGACCTGCTCCGGTCGCTGAACCAGAAGCAGCAGACGCCCTCGACGCCGAGCATGCCGAACCTGGGTACGAGTGGTCTCGGCGGGGGCAGTCCGCTCAACAGCGGCGGTGGCGGGTCGCCCCTCGGTTCGCAGCAGAGCAAGCCCCTCTCCTCGGGAGAGGGCAAGAAGCTCGACAGCGCGGACAAGAAGCTCGGCGACGACAAGAAGGCCGAGCGCAAGCTCACCGACCCGGCCAAGGACAAGGAGCAGGAGAAGAAGCCGTCGCCGCTCAGCGCGTCGAAGACCGAGAACGGGAAGACCCCCGAGCCGAAGCTCACCACGGAGTCGAAGCCCGGCGCTCCGGCTGCGGTTCCGACACAGCCCGCCGCGGCGACGAGCCCCGCGGCACCCGCTGCGCAGGGACAGCCGCAGCCTCCCGAGCAGTCGAAGGAGGTCGACGTGAAGGGCACGAAGACGACGTTCCCCGACGCCAAGACCGCGAAGATGGCTCAGCTCCTCGCGGCGGCGGACCCCGCGCACCCGCTCAGCCTCTCCGAGGCGGCGAAGATGGCCGGCCTCACCCCTCCCGTTCCGGGGCAGGATCCCGGCAGCCAGGTCGCACCCGCCCAGGCCAAGCCCGGCGACCTGCTCGTGGCCGGCGACAAGTCGTACCTGCTCCTCGGCGACGGCAAGTTCTACGACCTGCAGGAATACAAGGTGGTCAACGCCGACCAGCTGCCGCAGGACATGGGCAGCAGGGGCGGCTACTTCCATCTGAACGATCCGGCTCCGGGCGCTGTCCCGGGTACGCAGCCGGTCTCGGGTCAGACAGCGGGCGTGGACCAGGCGGTGCCGGGTGGCACCCCTGCACCCGCTGCGCCAGCTGATGCGAGCACCCCGCCGAAGCCCAACGATCCGGCTCCTGGTGCTCCGGCACCGGCCCCGGCAGGTGGAGTCCCGTCGACCGGTACGCCGGGGGCGCCGAAGCCCGCACCGTCGGGCGGTGGACCGGCGAGCGCGGAGGCCACGCAGACCGGGGCCGGGCAGACGTCGCCGTCACCCTCGACCAGCGCGCTCGACCCCACCGCGGTGCGCTGACACGAGCAGCAGAACACCCCGCAGCCCAATCGGCTGCGGGGTGTTCCTGTGTCGGTGGTGGGCGTGCTCAGTCGCGTTCGCGGTCCTCGTCCGGCCACCGCTCGCCGTCGTCGTGAACGTCCTCGGTGTCGTACACAGGTCCGGTCATGCGATCGTCCCCTCCCGCTGTGCCGCGATGAAGGCGGGATCGGAGGCGGTCACCGCAGCGGCCATGGCGTCGCGTGCCACCCGCAGCGCGGAGACGGCCTCGGCGTACCCGGCGGCGGACGGGGCGAGCTCCTGGAACTCATTCAGTAGCGCTAGCACTTCATGCAGCAGTTCGGGCGGCACGTCCTCAGGGGCAGGCTTGGGCCAGTTCGACTCGTTCATGGGGCGAGCATGTCGGCGGTGCCGACAAGATGGTGTGTGCGGCGCGGGTAGCTGCTCTCAGCTCGGCGTCGGCTCCGGCAACAGGATCACCGTGTTGCCGATCGGGTCGTTCGTCCACCAACCGTTGCCGTCGCGAGTCCGCTCCGGCAACGCGTAGGCCTTGTCCATCAACCGTTGCACCGCAGCGTCCATGCCCGGGCCCCGGAACTCCAACCTGGTCGCGGTGTGCGGCCGAGACCCCATCGGGTACAGCTCCATCACCAACCCGTCGGCACCGGTGACCGACCAATGCTGCGGCCCGCTGCCATGCTTCTCGGCGACGGGTTCCGCGTCGAGGATCGCCCCATAGAACTTCGCGGCGCGGTCAAGGGTCGGCCCGGGGCAGTAGAGGACGATCAGCGACAGCTTCATCAGTCCGTCCCCGGCAGCCGCATCTCCGACCGCGGAGCGATCCGCAGCTCGCCGCGGGCCTCCTGGTCGCGCAAGGCCTTCTGCTTCTCGGCCGGCAGCGTGGCCACGTACTCCTCGGCGATGACCGCCGAGCCGGGAACAGCGGTCAGCTTTCTCTCGGAGTCGGGATGTACATCGGGGCAGTCCGCCACACAGCAGCCGCACTCCGAGTAGCCGGAGAGGTCAGGCGACTCGCTGCGCAGTGACGGGTTGACGCACCGGCCGTCCGCGCTGTCCACGTGATCGCGGCGCGGGCAGTCGCACAGCTCGACGGGCGCAGACTCGTTCATGGCCTGCAGAGTAGGCCCGGGCTACGACACGGGGCGACTGGTTTCTGGCACCTCCACCCCGAATCCGCAGCTCAAACCCAACCCGAGTTACCAACGAGAAATTCGTCCAACCTGTCTCCGACACCACCCCGGAAGCCTGTTTCCCCAGCCCGAATCCACCTCTCCACCAGCCCCGGCGTAGTCACTCGCGATGGATGCGCGCGAGGCTACGAGAAATCCACTTCCCGCACATGGCAGGCCGGTGAGCTGGGGAAACGGGCTGGGAAGCGAGTGGATTCTCGGTGGTCGAGGGGCCGATCCGGGTGTCCGTACCCGCGCCGCGCACCGCCGCCGCGGGGGTGTCGGGCCTACCTTCCGCGCATGATCCTTCCCGCAGTGACAGCCGCCGCCGAGGTGCCGGACCTCGCCTCTGATGTCGTGGAACGGATCCGGCTGACCACGATCGACTCCCAGTCGGAGGGCACCCGCCGCGCGTACGCGTCGGCGTGGAGACGGTTCGAGGGCTGGTGTCAGCGGAGCGGGTATGAGTCCCTTCCGGCGCATCCGACGGTGATCGCCGCGTACCTGGTCGATGCCGCCGAGACGGTCACCGAGAACGGGGAGCGCGCGTACTCCACGATGAGTCTCGGGAAGTGGTGCGCGGCGATCTTCGACCGTCACCGCCGCGCCGGGCTGGACCCGAACCCCGCAGCGCACGAACTGGTGCGGCAGACGATGAGCGGGATCAGGAGGCAATACGCCGCCCGCGGTGACCGTCCACGGCAGCCGCGCACCCCTCTACTCACCGACGACGTGATGTTGCTCGTCTCCACGGCGCGGGAGCAGGCGACTGGATGGGCGTCGCAGGTCTGCGAGCGCCGCGACTCAGCGCTGCTCCTGATGGGGTTCGCGGGCGCGTTCCGCCGCAGCGAGCTCAGCGGGCTCACCGGCGGCGACGTTGAGCTCCACGCCGCGGACGGTGTGCACGTCCATCTGCGCAAGAGCAAGACCGATCAGATGGGCGAAGGCGGCGTGTACCCGTTGCCGCGCACGAAAGAGCCGCTGCGCTGCCCCGCGTGCGCGTTCGTCCGTTGGGCCGCAGTAGTTTCCGAGTACGACGCCGGAGGCAAAGACGCGGTGATCCGGCTGATCACCGACGCCCCCGAGTTCGGGAGACGGCACGTGTGCCGGTCCCGCGCACCGAAGCTTGCGCCTCGCTCGCCCGTGTTCCGGTCGTGTCGCAACGGGGTGCTGTCGGAGGGGCCGTTGTCGGGCGCCGGTATCCATGCGGTCATCCGGAGGCGTGCGCTGCGAGCAGGGTTCGAGCCGGAAGCGGTCGAGCGACTCGGTGGGCACTCGCTGCGGGCGGGGTTCGTGACCCAGGCCGCGCGGGCCGGAGCCGACCACCACTCGATCATGCGGCAGACCGGGCACCGGACACCGGCCATGGTTACCCGGTACGTCCGTGAGTCGGCGCCGCTGATCGGGAACGCGGTCACCGTGCTCGGACTCTGACTACTGCTGCACCAGGACCACTGTGTTGTCGCAGCCGTTCACTCCACGGCTTGCAATCCGTCCACGGACACCTCGAACCCGCTCTCCCGCAGCCGATCCGCCGCGCCGGCGTCAACGGCCACGGTGACGTCGACGTACCTGGAGATCGTCTCCCACACGCGTGCGGTGCTGACCACCACGGTGGGCCCGTTGACCGGTGTGATGCGCCAGCTGCCGTCGCCGAGCTTCTGCGCCTGCACACCGAAGATCGCGCTCCAGAAGCGTGCGGTGCTCTCGCCGTCGTTGGAGTTCAGGCGGACCTCGGTGATCACGCCGCGCCTCCCGTCTCCGCCACGATCATCACCAGGTGCCGCTCGGCGGGCGCGGCTACCACTTCATCCGACGCGGTGATCAGCACCGGGGCGTCGAACAACAAGCTCAGGAACTCAGCGGTGCGGGCGATGTCTGCGGTGCTGGCGCGGATCACGGGGCGGGTAGCGGTTGCGTTGCTCATCCAACGAAGACTGCCATGGCGATGTGACAGAGGGGAGCTGGAACAGCAAGGAGCGCAGACTAGTTCGTCGATCCTGCATCGGGACTCGATGCCGTCGCTGGCCCAGTCGATGTTGCTGGTTCCGATGCACCTGCATTACGGCGTGCATCGGAGAAACGGGTCGCGCGGTGTCAGTGCCGGCGGTCATCATCAGGGCATGAGCAGCGATGACGATCTGGAGATGACCGAGGCGGAGAAGGCGTCGCTCGCCGCGAGCAACGCCGCGGTCGGTGACTTCGCGGGGGCCATGCTCAGCGGGGACCGTGAGGGCGCGCGGGCGGCGATGGCCGCGGTGCAGCAGGCGAACACTCGGCTGGACCGGAGTGCGCTGCTGAACAAGATCCACATGCCGAAGGACGCGCACGGGTACGAGGACGGCCTCCGCGCGATCATGATGCGGATCCCGGACGGGTGGGGCAGGTGGATTTCCTGCTCACGCGGCTGGTACCCCATCATCATCGAGCTCGACGAGGCGCTCGCCGCGATCGACCCCGATTACGAACTGCACCAGGTGAAGGAGAAGCTCGCTGGGCTCCGGTATTACTACCGCACCGAGGTCGAGGGTGCCCGTAAGCGGATGGACGAGCTCGTCAACGCCGCGGAGGAGCAGTGCGAGGTCACCTGCGAGCAGTGCGGCGAGCCCGGCACCCGCCACACCACACCGCACGGCTGGCTGCGCACCCTCTGCGCGAACTGCGCAGCGTCCTCGGAGAAGGGGTACGAACCGCTCGGCGAACTGGTGAACGACCTCACCCCTGACCGTCTCGGCCTGTGGCGGGTGACCTGTCGTGGCGACGGCCCGGACTCGCACTGGGACATGAGCCACGGCGACGTGTCCATCATCGACGGGGACAGGTACCGCGACATCAAGGTGCTGGCACTGCCGAGCGTCCTGCGCACGTGGCGGATTCGGTTGGCCGACGGTACCGAGGTCGAGTCCGGAACGATCGCGAGCATCGAGCGGGTGCGATGAGCGACAGCGACATCGTCCGCATCGAGCCGCGCGGTGGCACCGTGCTGCGGATCACACACAAGAGCGGACTGATCCACGACACCGACTTCTCCTACCTCCTCCGAGACAACCCGCCCGACTCGGTGTTCGCATCCTTCACCGCGGAGACGATCCAGGCCGCGGAACTCGTTGATGGCACCGTGGCGTGGCACCGGCCGTGCGGACTCGTAGACCTCGCCGCGCACGTGATCGAGGAGCACGCGGAAGTGGGTGAGTGCGTCGGCAGCTGCGGTTGGGAACCCGGCGACAGCGTGGTGATCCGACCCGCGACCGAGAGCGAGGAGGAGTAGTGACCGAGAACATCGAGTTCCCGCCACCGAAGACGGTCGCGGAGCTGCGGCAGCTGCTCGATCAGCTGCCGGGGGACGCGTTGATCCTTGTCGACGGATACGAGGCCGCGTACTCACCCATAGCCGCCGCGGTGGTCACCGAGGTGCAGGAGTTGTCCGGCCGACCCAGCTACCTCGGCCGATTCGAGCACCCGGCCGATGCGGCGCGAGCGATCGCCGGTGACGACGCCGCGGGGTGGATCATCAGCGACCCCGAGCCGCTACCGAAGTTGGTCGGCGACCCGGTCGTGGCACTGGTGCTCCGACGAGAGGTGCGAGACGACGATGACGAGCAGTGAGCGGCGCGTCTGGGAGACCCGTCTTATGCGCGCGGCCGCGGCCGGCGAGCCCGGCTCGGACCTCTCGGTAGCAGAGCGTGCCGCAGTTGAGTTTCTGCTGTCCGACGACGTCGAACTCGACCTGCACACCGCGGTGGTCCTGGCCGAGCTGGTCGCCGTCGACGTGCCGACCGGGGAGCGGGCGGGGTTTGTCCAACTGTGGATGCGTGAGCTGCGCGACGCGCTGCGGCGGGCGTAGCCCGATCAGGGGTCAGGTGACACGCAAGTGACACACAAGCCGCACCGCCGCGCGCAACCGCGACAGAGAAAGCCCAGGTCACCGCTCCGGGGTACGAACCCGCGACCTGGGGCGATAGTCGAGCAGACTTCTACGGATCAGAAGGTTAGGGGTTCGAATCCCTTCGGGCGCACACAAGAAAAATCGAGGCGTGGTCTGCGGACCGCGCCTCGATTTTTTTCGTCGAGATCGACGCCAGGGCTGTGATTCTTGCGACGCAACGACCATGGCGTCGATCTCGACGCGTCGGCGCCGGCGGCCGACCCCAGGAGCCGCCTAATCGGAGCCGACGGCAGTGGCGATGTCGAGGGCCATCTCGCGCAGCACGTCGTCGGTGACGAACTGGCGGGCGGCCTGGCGGTCCAGCCGCAGCACGGAAACCAGAAGTTCGATGTGCCCGGCCACTTGGACCCGGGCCAGCTCCGGCGGCAGGTGCAGGCCGTGCAGATCGGCCAGGAATCCGCGCAGGACGGTGACGCGATCGTTCATCCACGGTGACCGGCCGGCCACCGCGGACGTCGAGGTTCTCAACTGGTGGGTTTGACGTTCCGAACCCGCGGGCCGCGTCCGTGCCCGCACGCGGGTATCACCGTGCGGTGAGTTGCATCCCGTGAATGCCGCCGTGCGCATGACCCTGGCCGTTGCCATGGCGTGTCTGTGACCCATCGTCCCCGTACCTGCCGACAAATGTTCTTTGCCAGTTAACTTTACGGGAACGTCTCAGGTTCAGCTCAGGTTCGCTGCCGGCGCTCAGTTCCAGAGGACCGCAATCGCGGAGGCGAGCAGGGGCAGGACTCCGGCCGCGATGAACAGCGGCATGACCGGCCGGCCGCCGGCGCGCCGCTGGCGTGCGGTGCCGATGCCCAGCACCGCACCGAGCGTCACAAGCAGGATCAGCTTGGTGCCCAGCTTGGGGTAGTTCAGGACGATGCCGGCCGGCCAGGGGGCGGCCAGGGCCAGGCCGGTGATGAGTGACAGCGTCATGCCGTAGGTCATCACCGGGGTGATCAGGAAGCGCCGGGCGGCCGCCTCTGCGATCCAGGAACCGACCATGACCGCGAAACCGATGAGATGCGCATAAACAACTACGTTGCGTAGTAGATCCATGGTCGGAGTGTATGCGGTGCGGGATCCCGGGCACACCGGTATCGGTCACGTAGGCTCGGCTGGCATGCGGCTGCTGCTCATCGCCGACACTCATGTACCCAAGCGCGCCAAGGACCTCCCGGCACAAGTGTGGGACGAGGTGGATCAAGCGGATGTCGTTGTCCACGCCGGTGATTGGGTGGATCCCGCGCTGCTCGACGCGCTCAGCTCACGTTCGGCGCATCTGGTCGGCTGCTGGGGCAACAACGACGGGGCCGAACTGCGCCGCCGGCTGCCCGAACGCGCCGACGTGACTCTGGACGGTTTGCGATTCACCGTCGTGCACGAGACCGGTGCGGCCACGGGCCGCGAGGCCCGGATGGCCCGGGACTACCCCGGAACCGACGTCCTGGTCTTCGGGCACAGCCACATTCCCTGGGATACCACCGCGAAAACTGGCCTGCGCCTGCTGAATCCGGGCTCTCCGACAGACCGTCGGCGCCAGCCGTACTGCACATACATGACGGCGCACATCACCGCTGGTGTGCTGTCCGACGTCAGTCTGCACACCGTGGACCGCTAGCTCGCCTCGCCCTCGCAGATCAGCGCGATGTGCTTGGTGGCCCAATCGCCCAGTGGTTCAAGGGCGTCGAGTAGCTCCCGGCCGGCGGGTGTCATGGAGTACTCCACTCGCGGCGGCACCTCGTGGTAGCTCTCCCGGTGCACCACGCCGTGACGCTGGAGTTCCTTGAGGTGCTGGGTCAGCATCTTCTGCGACACCCCCGGCAGGCTGCGGTGCAGCGCGTTGAAGCGCTTCGGCCCTTCTTGAAGCTCCCACAGGATCAACGGTTTCCATTTGCCGTCCACCACGGCGAACGCCGCATCGAGCCCGCAGGTGTACTTCCCCAGCTGTGCCATGACAGCATCCTCGCAGTTCATCGCCAATAGTTTCAAAAAAGTAAGTATCGCACTTTCAAGTGGGTACTTGTCGTCTGGTCAGTGTCTCTCCAACGATGGTGGCATGACTTCCACACGCCTGACGGTCAGTTTTCTCGGTCTCGGTGAGATGGGTTCCGAGCTGGCCCGGACCGCCATGAACGCGGGCCATGAGACCCTCGTCTGGAACCGCACCGCCGAGCGGGCCGCCGCACTCGTCGCGGAAGGCGCCACTGCGGCAGCCGATCCGGCGCAGGCCCTCGATGCCGACCTGATCGTCGTTTGCCTGTTCGATCAGGCTTCGGTGCACGAAGTTCTGGACTCGGTGGCCGACCAGCTGGCCGGGCGCCGCATGGTGAACCTGACCACGACATCACCGAACGGTGCGCGTGAGCTGGCCCGGTGGGCCGCCGGACACAGGGCCGACTATCTCGACGGCGGCATCATGGCCACGCCCGAGATGATCGCGACACCGCAATCGGCCATCCTCTACAGCGGTTCGGCCGCCGTGTTCGAGCAGTATCGCGAGCTCTTCGAACTGTGGGGCAGCACTGAGTACTTCGGCGACGATGCCGGCCTGGCCTCGCTGTACGACCTGGCGCTCCTGTCGGCGATGTACGTGATGTTCGCGGGCTTCGCGCACGGTGCCGCCATGGTGGGAGCCGCAGGGGTATCGGCGAAAGAGTTCGCCACCCGCACCGCCGCGTGGCTGCCGGCGCTCATGCCCGCCATCGCCGGATACGCCACCGTCATCGACGGTGGGGACTACTCGGTGCCCGGTCAGCAGAGCCTGTACTTCTCCGATCTCACCGACATCGTCAACGCCAGCCGGGACCAAGGAATCAGCACCGAGGTCGTCGACATGGTGCAACGGCTGATCCACCGGCAGATCGACGCGGGCCACGGCGACGACGGCTTCGCCCGCATCATCGAGAGCATCAAGAACGGGGCGGCAGCATGAGCATCACCGTGAGCGTGCTCGGTCTCGGACCGATGGGGCAGGCGCTGGCCGGGGCCCTGGTTGCGGCGAATCTCCGCACCACCGTGTGGAATCGGACAGCGGCCAAGGCCGACGGGTTGCTTGCCCGCGGTGCGTTGTGGGCCGACACGCCCGCACGGGCCGCTGCCGTCGCCGACCTCATCCTGGTCAACGTCGTCGATCAGGCGGCCGCGGACTCGGTGCTGGCCGCTGCAGGCGATGCGCTCGCGGGCCGGGTGATCGTGGGGCTGTCCTCAGACATCCCGGATTCGGCGCACCACACCGAGGACCTGGTGGTCGCCCGCGGCGGGCGGTATCTGGACGGAGCGATCATGACGCCGACCGACACCATCGGAACCCGCAATGCCAGCATCCTTCTCGCCGGGCCGCGGGACCTGTTCGACGCCCACCGCGACGTGCTCGAGGTGCTGGCGACCGTCAGCTGGGTCGGCTCGGATGTGGGTCGCGCCGCGGCGTTCGACATGGCGCTGCTCGATGTGTTCTGGACCTCGATCAGCGGGTTCGTCCATGCCGTGGCAATGGCCGGTGCGCACGGCATCGCACCCACCGAACTGCTGCCGCACGCGAACAACATCGCCGCGATCCTGCCGCCGATCTTCGGCGAGATCGCCGAGCGCGTCGAGGCCGATCGGCACGGCGACGCCAGTGCCTCGGTGTCCTCGGTGGCCGCCTCGGTACGACATCTGATCGCGGCCTCGGGGTCGGCGGGTTTGGATGCCGGGGCGCTGGAAGCATTCCGGGGCTATGTGGACGCCGCGGTCGACGCCGGGTACGGGGCCGACGAGATCAGCCGGATCGTTCCGGCAAGTGTGATCGTGCCGTCACCTTGAGATGGCAGGCTCGTCGGTATGGAGCAGAAGCCACCGGCCGCCGTCATCGAGACCGCCCACCGTGCGTACCTGGAGAACCTGCCGTTCGAGGACACCCGTGATTTCGAGGACACCGACCGCGGTTTCATCGCCGCGCTCGATCCGTGTGTGGTGAAGGCCGCCGACGGGACCGTGGTGTGGGACAACGATTCCTACGCCTTCTTGTCGGAGCAGGCCCCGACATCGGTGCATCCCAGCCTGTGGCGCCAGTCGCAACTGTGCGCCAAACAGGGCCTCTACGAGGTGGTCCCGGGCATCTATCAGGTTCGCGGGCTCGACATCTCCAACATCAGCTTCATCGAAGGCGACACCGGCGTCATCGTCATCGATCCGTTGCTCTCCACCGAGGTGGCCGCGGCGGCCTTCGGGCTGTACCGCGAGCACCGCGGAGACCGGCCCGTGGTGGCGGTCATCTACACGCACAGCCACGGTGACCACTTCGGCGGAGTCCTGGGCGTCACCTCACAGGCCGACGTCGACGCGGGCAAGGTGGCGGTGCTGGCGCCCGAGGGTTTCGTCGAACACGCGGTGCAGGAGAACGTCTATGCCGGCACCGCGATGACCAGGCGGGCGACCTATCAGTACGGCGGGCGGCTGGATCGTGGGCCGCAGGGACAGGTCGGGTGCGGGCTGGGGCAGAGCACCTCCACCGGTGAGGTGGCGATGATCGTGCCCACCATCGATATCCGCCGCACCGGTGAGACCCACACCATCGACGGTGTCGAGATCGAGTTCCAGATGGCGCCGGGTACCGAAGCCCCTGCCGAGATGCACTTCTACTTTCCCAAGTTCCGGGCGCTGTGCATGGCCGAGAACGCGACCCACAACCTTCACAACCTGCTGACCCTGCGCGGCGCGCTGGTGCGTGATCCGCACGGCTGGGCGGGCTATCTCACCGAGGCCATCGACACCTTCGCCGATCGCACCGACGTGGTCTTCGCCTCGCACCACTGGCCCACCTGGGGCCGCGAGCGGATCGTGGAATTCCTTTCCCTGCAACGGGATCTGTACGCCTATCTGCACGACCAGACGCTGCGCCAGCTGAACCAGGGCTACACCGGGGTCGAGATCGCCGAGCGGTTCCAGCTGCCGCCCGCGCTGGAGAAAGCCTGGCACGCCCACGGTTACTACGGCTCGGTCAACCACAACGTCAAGGCCATCTACCAGCGCTACATGGGTTGGTTCGACGGCAACCCGGCCCGGCTGTGGCCGCACCCGCCCGAAGCATTGTCACCTCGTTACGTCGCGGCGATGGGCGGCGCGGACCGGGTGGTCGAGCTGGCCCAGCAGGCGTTCGACGAAGGTGATTACCGCTGGGCTGCAACTCTTTTGGATCATGTCATGTTCACCGACGCCGAGCATGCCGCGGCCCGCGCGCTCTATGCGGACACACTCGAACAGTTGGCCTACGGCGCGGAGAACGCCACCTGGCGCAACTACTTCCTGTCTGGTGCCCTTGAGCTACGTGAGGGCAAATTCGGCACGGTAGGGCAGGTCACCGCTCCCACGATGCTGGCCCAATTGAGCCCCGAGCAGATGTTCGACGTGCTGGCGATCAGCCTCAACGGACCGCGGGCCTGGGACCTTGACCTGGCCATCGACGTCACGTTCCTCGACTCGGCGATCAACTACCGGCTGACCGTACGCAACGGGGTGCTGGTGTACCGCAAGGCCGACGCCGACGAGGCCAGTGCGAATGCCACTGTGACGCTGGCGAACAAGTTGCGGCTGCTGGCCGTCGCAGCGGGCGATACCTGTTCGCCGGGACTGGAGGTCGCCGGTGACGCTGATGCCTTGCCGTCACTGCTGGCGGCTATGGACCGGCCGGACCCCAACTTCAACATCGTCACGCCGTGAGGTGAACGGAGCGTTAACGTATATAGATAGGTTGTAAAAACCTCAAACTTGTATTGACAAGTGGTGGTGATGTGGACCACAGTGTTCCGCATGGGAATTCATCACAGCTATGACGTCGTGGTGGTCGGCGCGGGCATTGTCGGCCTGGCGCACGCCTACCACGCTCAGCAACGCGGGCTGAGCGTCGCCGTCGTCGATCACGCCGACGGCGTCGTCGGCGCCTCGGTCCAGAACTTCGGCCATGCCTGCATCACCGCCCAGTCCGGCGTCGCGCGGGACTACGGCCGCAACGGCCGCCGGCACTGGCTCGACCTGTCCCGCAAGGCCGGGTTCTGGTCGGCCGAGTCCGGCACGTACTGCGTCGCGCGCCACGACGACGAACTCGCGGTGATGGGCGAGTTCGCCGCCACGCGCGAGGACGGCGAGGTACGTCTGCTCAGCCGTGAGCAGATCCTCGAACAGATCCCGGTGGTGGCGTCCGGTGTCACCGGCGGTATGTACCTGCCGAACGACCTGCAGGTCGATCCGCGTACCGCCGCGCCGTCGATCGCTCGGTGGCTGGAATCCGAGGGTGTCGATTTCCATTGGCGCACGGCGGCATCCGGCTTCGAGCCGGGAGTGGTGCATACCTCACGCGGGCCGCTGCGTGCGGGCACGACGTTCGTCACGGTCAACTACGACGTCGACCGGCTGTTCCCCGACCTGGCCGAACGCGACGGCCTGCTGCGGTGCCGGCTGCACATGCTGCGGGCCCGGCTGCCGCTGGCCTTCGCGCTGCCCGCTCCGCTGTTCACCGGCTGGTCCCTGCTGAGGTACTCGGGATTCGAGGGGCTGCCGAGCACAGCTGCGGTCGCCGCCCGCTTGCATGCCGAACACCCCGATTACGTCGCGATCGACCTGCACCAGATGTACACCCCGCAGCCCGACGGTTCACTGCTGATCGGCGACACCCACTACCGGGACATCTCCGCCCCGCCGTTCCAGTCCGAAGAGGGTTTCGCGGTGCTGCTCGACGAGGCCCGGAAATTGTTCGGGGTAAAGGACATCGAGATCAGCGAACGCTGGCAGGGCTTGTACACCTCAGCGCCCGGGCAGGAATTCCTGATCGAGCAGCCCATCGAGGGCACCCACGTCGTCACCGTCACCACGGGTATCGGCATGACCACCAGCATGGGCCTGGCCCACGCCAGTGTCGGCAACGCGCTGGACCAACTCGTCGCCACCGTCTAACGACCGAATTCGAAGGGAAAACCAATGGGCACCAAGACAACCGAGCCGATCAGCCTGATCGTGTTCGACATGGCCGGGACCACCGTCGAGGACAGCGGGCTGGTTCAGCAGTCCTTCCTCGCCGCGGACAGTCACGCCGGTCTGTCGAAGACCGACGCCGACCGGGAGGAGATGCTGCGCTACGTCTCCGACACCATGGGCCAGTCCAAGATCGTGGTGTTCCGGCACCTGGCCAAAGGCAATGAGGAGCAGGCGCAGGCCGCGAACAAGGAATTCGAAAGGTGCTACGCCCAGCTGGTCTCCGAGGGGAACTGCAGCCCCATCCCCGGAGCTGAGGATGTCATTGCTTCGCTGCGGTCCAGCGGCATCAAAACCGCGCTGACGACCGGATTCGCCAAAGAGACGCAGACGGCCATCATCGAGGCGTTGGGCTGGCAGAACCTGGCCGACCTGGTGCTGTGCCCGGCACCGGGTATGCGTGGCAGGCCGTATCCGGACATGCCGCTGACCGCGCTGATGCAGACCCAAACCGACTCGGTGCGGTCGATGATCGTCGTGGGTGACACCTCCTCGGACGTCATCAGCGGGCTGCGCGCCGGTGCGCGGGCCTCGATCGGCGTGCTGACCGGTGCCCACAACCGGACCCAGCTGTCGGAGGCGGGCGCCACCCACATCCTCGACAGCGTCGCCGATCTCCCCGCCTTGGTGGCCGCCCTCCGATAGTTCGCCACCCCTGTACCGCTCTGCGGCGGTCGGTCGTAGGCCGTGCCTCCCGACCGCCGCAGCTCCTCTGCACCCGTTCTCGTCCGAGAAACCTGCCTTGACGTTCGGCCACATTCGCTCGGCTATCTGCCCCGGCCCGTCAGAACACCGCCTGCAGCACGCCCACCAGAGGTGCACTCTCATGACTCAAACCGCTATTCCCGTCACTTCCACAACAATTCCGCGCTACCGGCGATGGCGCTTCCAGATCTTCGCCGTCACCTGGATCGCCTATGCCGGTTTCTATTTCACCCGTCAGGCCTTCTCGGTTGCCAAGCTCGGCATCCTCGAAGACCCGATCCTGAGCACCCACCTGACCAAGAGCACCCTGGCCAATCTCGATGCCGCCTATCTGGCGGCCTATGCGGTGGGACAGTTCGTCTGGGGCCAGGTCTCCGACCGGTTCGGCCCACGGGTGGTCATTCTCGGCGGCCTGGCGATATCGGCGGTCGCCACCGTGTTCATGGGGCTGCTGCCCGCGCTCGTGTTCCTGCTGCCGCTGATGATCGTGCAGGGTCTGGCCCAGTCCACCGGCTGGTCCCCGACGTTGAGCAACATGGCCCAGTTCTTCTCGATTGGTGAGCGGGGCCGCGTCCTCGGATTGTGGAGCACCAACTACGCATTCGGTGGTCTGGTGGCCGCGCCGATCCTGGGCTGGGCCGCCTACGACGTGTTCGGTTCGTGGCGGGCGGCGTTCTTCACCGGCGCGGCCATCGTGGTCGGGGTGTTCGTGCTCGTGCTGCTCTTCCAGCGCAACCGGCCGCAGGATGTGGGGTTGCCGCCCATCGAGGAGTACCGGGCGGCCCAGGATGCCCGCGAAGGCGTCGAGCTCGACGAGTCGCCCGAGGCTGAGGCGGTTGCCGAGCCGAAACCGTCCTGGCGGGAATCGCTGAAGGTGGTACTGGGCGACAGCATGGTGAGAACCCTTGGCGCGTCGTACTTCCTGCTCAAGCCGGCGCGGTACGCGATCCTGTTGTGGGGCCCGGTGATCGTCGCCGAGCGGCTGGCCGACGGCGACAAGTTCCAGGCCGTGACCATCCCGGTGGCGTTCGGGATCGCGGGTGTCCTCGCCCCGATCCTGCTCGGCCGGATCTCTGACCGGGTGTTCAGCGCGCGACGGGTACCCGCCTGTGTGATCAGTCTCGGAATCTTGGTGGCGGTGCTGGCGCTGTTCGGCCCGCTCACCGCGACCGGCAACGCCTGGGTCATGGTGGTGGTGCTCGGCCTGATCGGACTGAGCGTCTACGGCGCCGACGCGATGATCTCCTGTGTCGCCGCGGTGGATTTCGGAACATCCAAGCATGCCGGTACGGCGGCCGGCTTCATCAACTGCTGCGGTTCGGTGGGCGCGATCCTCGGTGGTTTGTTGCCCGGCTATCTGAACACGTCCACGTTGTTCTACGGATTCGCCGGTGCGGCACTGCTTTCCATGCTGCTGCTGATCCCGCACTGGAACCGGATGCCCGCCGCCGACTGACTCCCGCGAGCAGACAAAGAACTGTCCCTTTTCGTGCGAAGAGGGACAGTTCTATGTCTGTTCGGCGGAGGAGAACTTGGTGCGGGCGTTGACGATGCTGAACGTCACCACGTCGGGCCGGTAGCGGTCGTCGGCGCACTCGAACACCACACCGTGCTGATCGCGCGAGACCCGACGTTCCCGCAACAACGGGCTGCCCGGTGCGATACCGAGATTCGCCGCGTCGTCCGGGCCGGCGGCCACCGCGTCGAGCACGTGTTCCATCGAGTCGAAGTACACACCGCGGCTGGCCAGGTAGTCGGTCATCGAGCCGGAGTCGGTGTCGAACTCGAACAGCAGGGAGCCCACGGATTCGATGAAGGTGCTGCGCTCGATCATCGCCGGCTCGCCGTCGAGCAGGCGCACGCGCAGCACCTCGACAACGAAGTCGTCCGCCGTCAAACCCAGTGCCTCCATGGCGGTCTCGGAGGCGCGGCGGCGCGCCACCTCGATGGTGCGGTTACCGGCGATGCGTCCGACGCGCTCGGCCCACTGGGTGAACGGCGTGAAGGTGTCCAGGGTCTGCGTGGCGTCACGGCTGCGGACCACCGCGGGCTTGCCACGTGAGACGCGGATCAGGCCCTCGTTCTTCAGCGTGGCCAGGGCCTGCCGGACCGGGCCCCGGGACACGTCGAACTCCGCGCACAGGGCGCTCTCGGTGGGCAGCGGCTGCCCGATGGCGTAGTCCCCCCGCGTGATGCGCTGACGCAACTCGGCGGCGACGTGCTCGTGGCGCGAACGGGGCCCCGCCATCCGCATCACCTTCCGGTCAGGTTGTCATGACAAGTTTGCTACCCGGGCTACATTACCGTGCCGGGCTCAGGGCAGGCCGCCGTCCACCCGCAGGATCGAACCGGTGGTGAAGCTGGACGCGTCCGACATCAGAAACAGTGCGGCGCCGACAATCTCGGGTGGGTTGCCGGCCCGCCGCAAGGCCAGGTGGCCGAACGGATTGCCTGCCATGTCCCAGGCCTTGCTGACATCGGTGAGAAACGGTCCGGCCATCAAGGTGTTGACCCGCACGGTCGGCCCGAACGCTTTGGCCAACCCCTCTGTCAGAGCGTTCAGGCCGGCCTTGGCCGCGGCGTAGGGCAGCATGTACTGGTCGGGCCGCAGCGATCCCGATGAGCTGACGTTGATGATCGCGCCACCACCGTCTGCCACCATCCGCTCACCGAGCAGGGCCGAAAGTCGGAACGGCCCTTTGAGATTCAGGTTGAAGACAGAGTCGTAGAGCTTCTCGGTGACCGAGCCCAGCGATTCGTACAGCGGCGACATGCCGGCGTTGTTGACCAGCACGTCGACCTTGCCGAACCGCTCATAGGCCGCGTCGACCAGCCCGTCGAGCTGATCCCACCGGCCCACGTGCACCTGATACGGCATGGCAGCGCGACCGGTGGCCGCGCTGATCTCCTCGGCGGTGGCCGCGCAGGACTCCAGGTTGCGGCTGGCGATCACCACGTCGGCGCCGCACCGCGCCGCGCCGAAGGCGATCTCGCGGCCTAGCCCGCGGCTGCCACCGGTGACCAGCACCACCTTGTCGGTGAGGTCGAACAGTTCGTCGGCATAGCCCATGTCGCAGCCCTCTCCGGCCGTCGGTCACCGCCGCCCTATGGTGGCACGGTGCAACTGCTTCTCGTCCGACATGCTCTACCGCTCCGCAGCGAGCCCGGTCAAGGGTCTGACCCAGACCTGTCCGCTGACGGCATCGCCCAGGCGCAGCGCCTGCCCGACGCGCTGGCCCGGTTTCCGGTCAGCCGACTGATCAGCAGCCCGCAGCGCCGCGCGGTCCAGACCGCGGAGCCACTCGCCAAGGAGCTGGGCCTGCAGATCGAGGTCGACGAGCGACTCGCCGAATACGACCGCGACATGTCGCACTACGTGCCGATCGAGGACATCGCGAAGGAGAACCCCGAGGAGCTGGCCCGGCTGGCCTCCGGGCACCTGCCCAGCAGCGTGGACGAGAACGCGTTTCTGGCGCGGACCAGTGCCGCGGTCGAGGACTTGGTGACCACCGGCGAACACGACGAGACCGTGGCGGTGTTCAGCCACGGTGGCGTGATCAACGTGCTGCTGCACCAGATCCTGGGCACTGAGCGGCTGCTGTCCTTCCATGTCGATTACGCCTCGGTCACCCGGCTGCTGTCGTCGCGGTCGGGCAAGCTGGCCGTCGCCTCGGTCAACGGCACCGAACACGTATGGGATCTGCTGCCGCGAAATGTGCGGTGGTAGACAATGACGGTGACGAATCTGGAGGGCCTCGACCTCGCCGCCCTGGACCGGCACCTGCGTTCGGAGGGCATCGCCCGCAGCGGTGAGCTCCGCGCCGAACTGATCGCCGGTGGCCGTTCCAACCTGACCTTCCGGGTGTGCGACGACGCATCCGCCTGGGTGTTGCGCCGTCCGCCGCTGCACGGGCTCACCCCGTCCGCGCACGATATGGCCCGCGAGTACAAGGTGGTGGCGGCGCTGGCCGGCACCCCGGTGCCCGTGGCCCGCGCGGTGACCATGAGCAACGACGACTCGGTACTGGGTGCACCGTTCCAGATGGTCGAGAACGTCGACGGCCGGGTGGTCCGCAGCGCTTCGGAACTTGAAGCGCTCGCCGCGACGGGCGGCCCTGGTGCCATCAGCGACAGCGTCGACGCCCTGATCCGGGTGCTGGCCGATCTGCACGCAGTCGACCCCGAGGCGGTCGGTCTGGGTGATTTCGGCAAGCCGGCCGGCTATCTGGAGCGCCAGGTGCGCCGGTGGGGTTCGCAGTGGGACCTGGTCCGGCTGCCCGACGACCCCCGCGACGACGACGTCAAGCGCCTGCATCAGGCGCTGGCCGATTCGGTGCCTGCGCAGAGCCGCAACTCGATCGTCCACGGCGATTACCGCATCGACAACACCATCCTGGACGCGCAGGACCCGACGAAGGTGCTCGCGGTGCTGGACTGGGAGCTCTCCACGCTGGGTGACCCGTTGAGCGATGCCGCACTGATGTGCGTCTACCGCGACCCGATGTTCAACCTGATCCTGAGCATGGAAGCGGCGTGGAGTTCACCGCAGATGCCGTCGGCCGACGAACTCGCCAACCGCTATTCGGTGCAGTCCGGCCAGGAACTCGCGCACTGGGACTTCTACATGGCGCTGGCCTACTTCAAGGCCGCCATCATCGCCGCGGGTATCGACTTCCGGGCCCGCCAGGGATCCGACACGCCGGGCGGTACCAGCGTCGGTGCGGCGGTCGCCCCGGCGATCGCCTCGGGACTGCGCGCCATCGGCTGACGCGTCAGCGGCGCTGGGCGGCCTTGAAGTTCTTCTTGGCGTTGCGGCGCAGCTGGAAGATCCGGGCCGACCCGGCGGCGACGGTCAGCAGCCCGCCGGCCACCGCCGCGCCCAGGATGGCCACGCCCGTCGGCAATGACCAATGCCAGGCCAGGAACGACATCGGCACCGGATCGGTGTTCTGCGCGATGAAGATCAGCAGCACGATCAGCACCAGGAAACCCAGGATCAGCGCTGACCACAGTGCCCCGGCGCGGGTCAGCTTGGGCTCGCTGGCCTTGCCCGACTTGGCGGGCGGCTTGTCGGCATCGGGGGCTTTGCCTGGGTCGGGCGACGGGGTCACCGGCACGTTCGGCGTCGGCTCAGGCAGATCGGGCGATGCAGACGGATCGCTGGTCATACTGACATCTTTGCCCGTGAAGGCCGCAAAGCAAACCACCGTGGGGTAAAGCGCGGCGGCATGTCGGGTGTGCCGTTAGGGTCGGGGAGGCTGATCGTCCGGCCGCCGTCGCCGAAAGGATGCGCCTGTGCAGCGCAGAACCCTGGCAATCGCGATGACCCTGCTCGCCCTGTTCGTGCCGCTGGTGGCGGCCTGCGGAAGTGCCAATCCACTGGGCGGTGGACCTATCTCGGGCGACCTGAAGACCATCACGGTCGGCTCCGCTGACTTCCCGGAGTCCAAGATCATCGCCGAGATCTATGCCCAGGCTCTGGAGGCCAACGATTTTCAGATCAGGCGTCAATTCGGCATCGGCAGCCGCGAGACGTATGTGCCTGCGGTGCAGGACCACTCGATCGATCTGATACCCGAGTACACCGGGAATCTCCTGCAGTACTTCGATGCCGAGGCCACTGCCACCACCTCGGACGAGGTACTGATCGCGCTGTTCAAGGCCTTGCCCGGAGATCTGTCGATCCTGTATCCCTCACCGGCCGAGGACAAGGACACCCTCGCGGTCACCGCCCAGACCGCCCAGCGTTGGAACCTGAAGACCATCGCGGATCTGGCCGCGCACTCGGCTGAGGTGAAAGTCGGTGCACCATCGGAATTTCAGACCCGCCAGACGGGGCTGGTAGGCCTGAAGTCCCGGTACGGTCTGGACATCGCGCCGGTCAATTTCGTGGCGATCAGTGACGGTGGCGGGCCGGCCACCGTACAAGCCCTCAACAGCGGCGCCGTCACCGCGGCGAACATCTTCAGCACCTCCCCGGCGATCGAGCAGCACCACCTGGTCGTGCTGGAGGATCCGAAGAACGCGTTCCTGGCCGCCAATGTCGTTCCGCTGGTGGCCTCGCAGAAGATGTCCGATGAGCTCAAGACCGTGCTCGACGCGGTGTCGGCCAAGCTCACCACGGAGGCGCTGATCGAGTTGAACACCGCAGTGGAGGGCAATGCCGGCGTCGATCCCGACGAGGCTGCCGAGAAGTGGGTCAGGGACAACGGATTCGACAGGCCGGTACAGAAGTGATCACGTTCGAGAACGTCACCAAGCAGTACCCGGACGGCACGGTCGCCGTCGACAACCTCAATCTGGAAGTGCCGCAGGGCACGCTGACGGTGTTCGTCGGTCCGTCGGGGTGCGGCAAGACCACCTCGATGCGGATGATCAACCGGATGATCGACCCCACCTCGGGCACCCTCACGGTCAACGGGGACGACGTCAGCACGGTGGACCCGGTCAAGCTGCGGCTCGGTATCGGCTACGTCATCCAGAGCGCGGGGTTGATGCCGCACCTGCGGGTGGTCGACAACGTCGCGACGGTGCCGGTGTTGCGGGGCGAGTCGCGGCGCAGTGCGCGCAAGGCCGCGATCGGCGTGATGGAGCGGGTGGGGCTCGACCCGAAGCTGGCCGACCGCTACCCGGCGCAGTTGTCCGGTGGGCAGCAGCAGCGGGTCGGGGTGGCCCGCGCGTTGGCCGCCGATCCGCCGATCCTGTTGATGGACGAGCCGTTCAGCGCGGTCGACCCGGTGGTTCGGGAGGATCTGCAGGCCGAAATCCTGCGGCTGCAAAGTGAATTGCGCAAAACCATCGTCTTCGTCACCCACGACGTCGACGAGGCGATCAAGCTCGCCGACTTGGTCGCGGTGTTCGGCCGTGGTGGCGTGCTGCAACAGTACGATTCGCCGGCGCGGCTGCTGTCCAACCCGGCCAACGACCTGGTGGCCGGAATCGTCGGCGCCGACCGCGGCTATCGCGGGCTGCAGTTCTTCCACAGCACCGGGCTGCCGTTGCACGACATTCGTCACGTTCCCGAGGCGCAGCTCGACGGGCTGCAACTCGGCGCCGGGGACTGGGTGTTGATCACCAAACCCGATGGCACGCCCTACGGTTGGGTCAATGCCGAAGGCGTCGGCGTGCACCGGTCGGGGAAGTCCCTGTACGACAGCACGATTGCCGGCGGTTCACTGTTCCGCCCGGACGGGACGCTGCGGCAGGCGCTGGACGCGGCGTTGTCTTCGCCGTCGGGACTGGGGGTAGCGGTCGACGCCGACGATCAGGTGATCGGGGGAGTGCGGGCCGAGGACGTGCTGGCCGCGCTGGAGACGCAGCGTCACATTCCCGCGTTGGGGACCTGATGCGGTATCTGCTGAACCATCTCGACGACCTGTGGGTGCTGACGGTCGTGCACCTGCGGTTGTCGTTGGTGCCGATCGTGCTCGGCCTGTTGATCGCCGTGCCGCTGGGTGCGGCCGTGCAGCGCACCACCGCACTGCGGCGGCTGACCACCCTGACCGCCAGCATCATCTTCACCATCCCCTCGCTGGCGTTGTTCGTGGTGCTGCCCCTGATCATCCCGACCCGCATCCTGGATGAAGCCAATGTGATTGTGGCGCTGACGCTTTACACCACGGCACTGTTGGTGCGGGCGGTGCCGGAGGCGCTCGACGCGGTACCCGAGCAGGTGCGCGACGCCGCGACGGCGGTCGGCTACCGGCCGTGGGTGCGCATGCTCAAGGTGGAGCTTCCGCTGGCCATACCGGTGTTGATCGCCGGGCTGCGGGTCGTCGCGGTCACCAATATCTCGATGGTTTCGGTGGGCTCGGTGATCGGCATCGGTGGCCTGGGCACCTGGTTCACCGAGGGTTACCAGTCGAACAAGAGCGACCAGATCGTCGCCGGGATCATCGCGATCTTCGTGCTGGCCATCGTCATCGATACCCTGATCATGCTGGTCGGCAAGGCCATCACGCCGTGGAACCGCACCGCCCGCACGCCCAACCGGGCCAAGGCGGCCGCATGAACTTTCTGCAGCAGGCCCTGGATTTCATCTTCACCGCCGCCAACTGGGCCGGCCCGGCGGGCCTGACCGCCCGCATCGTCGAACACCTCCAGTACACCGTGGTCGCGGTGCTGGCCTCGGCGGTGATCGCGATTCCCGTCGGCCTGCTCATCGGGCATACCGGGCGCGGCACGTTCCTGGTTGTCACCGGCGTCAACGCGCTGCGTGCCCTGCCCACGCTGGGGGTGCTGCTGCTCGGGGTGCTGTTGTGGGGGCTGGGGCTGGTGCCGCCGACGGTCGCGCTGATGCTGCTGGGCATTCCACCGCTGTTGGCCGGCACTTATGCCGGGATCGCGAACGTGGATCCCGCCGTCGTGGATGCGGCCCGGTCGATGGGCATGACCGAGCGCCGGGTGTTGTTCGGGGTCGAGGTGCCCAATGCGCTGCCGCTGATCGTCGGCGGGCTGCGCACCGCGACGCTGCAGATCGTGGCGACCGCGACGGTCGCGGCCTACGCGAGCCTCGGTGGGCTGGGCCGGTATCTGATCGACGGCATCAAGGTGCGGCAGTTCCACATCGCTCTGGTGGGTGCGCTCATGGTCACGGCGCTGGCCTTGATCCTCGACGCGGCGCTGGCCTTGGCGGTGTGGTTGTCGGTGCCCGGTAGTGGCCGGTTGAGGGGGCGACGGCGAATTCCGCAGCCGTTGCTCGGTGACGAGATGGCGCTCGAGTCACGCTCGGCGGGGAGTTCCGGACTCGGCTACGAAGGCCGCGCGCCGTCGCATACGGTAGAAGGGTGAGCGACCAGAAGGATCGTGCCTGGCCAGCAGTGTTGACCTGGCGGGCGCACGACGAACCCCGGATGGAATCCGTTCGGGTTCAGCTGTCGGGCAACAGGATCAAGGCCTACGGCCGGATAGTGGCCGCTGCCACGGACTCCCACCCGGCGTTCTCGGCCTCCTATGACCTGGTCACCGATGAGACCGGCGCCACCAAGCGGCTGTCTCTGACCGTCACGCTGGCCGAGCGGGAACGCCAGCTCTCCATCGCGCGCGACGAGGAGAACATGTGGCTGGTGCAGGACCACACGCAGACCAAGCGCTCCGACTTCGGCGGTGCGCTCGATGTGGATCTCGTGTTCAGCCCGTTCTTCAATGCGCTGCCGATCCGGCGGACCGGTCTGCATCAGCGTGCGGAGTCGGTGACCCTGCCGGTGGTCTACGTGCGGTTGCCGGACCTGTCGGTCGAGACCGCCAACATCGGCTACAGCAGTCCCGGTCCCGGTGCCGCGGTCAAGCTGCGCTCGCCGGTGGCTGACACCACCATCACGGTGGATCCCGACGGGTTCATCCTTGATTACCCAGGATTGGCAGAGCGGATCTGATCACCCCGCCGGCCCGTCCGGCCGCGGCCAGTTCGTCGCGCCAGTTGCCGGTGCCCACCACCGTGGTCATGATCTCGGGGCGGCTGAAGCTGTCGTAGCGCATCCGGGCGGCGTGGCCGTGCTCTACCAGCTCGGCCACCGAACCCGTGGCCGCCAGGGCGTCCTTGGCGCGGGTCAGCAGTTCGATGCCGTGTTCGAGCGCGGGCAGCAGCTGGTCGGCGTTGGCCTCACACATGGCCCGCACCAGGTCCGGGGCGGTGGCCGCCACCCTGGTGCCGTCGCGGAACGACCCGGCGGCCAGGGCGAAGGCCAACGGCACTTCACTGGCGGTCACCGCCAGTGTTTCGGCGAACAGGTGCGGCAGGTGTGAGATGGCGGCTGCTGCGGCGTCGTGCTCGTCGGAGCGGGCCGGCACCACGACGGCATGGCAGTCCAGGGCCAGTTGGGCCACCTGTGACCAGACCCGCGCGTCGACGTGATCGTCCACGCTGACCACCCAGGCGGCGCCGGTGAACAGCGCAGCGTCCCCGGCCGACCAGCCCGAGTGGGCGGTACCCGCCATCGGATGGCCGCCGACGAAGTTCGTCAGCAGGCCGGCCCGCCGCACTTCGTCGAGCACCGCGCCTTTGACGCTGGTGACGTCGGTCAGCGGGCAGCTCGGCGCGGTGTCACGGATACGGTCGAGCATCTGCGGCAGGGCCGGCATCGGCACGGCGAGCACGATCAGCGCGTCGCATTCGGCAGCCCGGCGCAGTGCCTCGTCCAGGTTCTCGGTGGCGTCGAACCCGTCGAACTTCGCGGCGGAGACGGCCTCGATCGACCGGTTGTAGCCGAAGACCGCGCGGCCGGCCGCGGCGGCGGCCCGCATCAGCGAGCCACCGATCAAGCCGAGGCCCAGCACGCACACCGGTGTGTTCGTCACGCATCAAGACTGGCACACCGGCTGGGCCGGGGCCGAGGGTGATCCCTGTCAAAATTGCTGGTCGGCGACTACCGTATGCGGGCATGGAGGCACAGCGTGCGCCGGCAGACCTGCCCGATGGCTTCGGGGTGGCCGTTGTCCGGGAGGACGGCAAGTGGCGATGTGCGCCCATGCGTTCGTCATCCTTGAAGAGCCTGACCGCGGCCGAGACCGAACTTCGTGAGCTGCGCAGCGCCGGAGCGGTCTTCGGGTTGCTCGACGTGGACGACGAATTTTTCGTGATCGTGCGGCCGGCACCGGCGGGTACCCGGCTGCTGCTCTCGGACGCCACCGCCGCGCTGGACTATGACATCGCCGCCGAGGCGCTGGAGAACTTGGACGCTGACCTCGAAGAAGAGGATCTCGAAGACGCGGACCCGTTCGAGGAGGGCGATCTGTCGGTGCTGTCGGACATCGGCCTGCACGAGGACGTGCTCGGCGTGATTTTGTCCGAGACCGACCTGTACGCCGACGAGCAGATCGGGCGCATCGCCCGCGAGATGGGCTTCGCCGACGAACTGTCGGCGGTGCTCGACCGGCTCGGTCGGTGAGTTCTTCCGACGAAGCGCTGATCCGCGCGGCACTGGAGGCTGCCCGCACCGCCGGGCCGCGCGACGTGCCGATCGGTGCGGTGGTGTTCGCCGCCGACGGCACCGAGCTGGCCCGCGCGGCCAACGTCCGTGAGGCCACCGGCGACCCGGCCGGGCATGCCGAGATCGTCGCGATGCGCGAAGCCGCCCGGGTGCTCGGCGACGGTTGGCGGCTCGAAGGTGCGACGCTGGCCGTGACCGTCGAGCCGTGCACCATGTGTGCCGGTGCGCTGGTGCTGGCCCGGGTGGCGCGGGTGGTGTTCGGTGCGTGGGAGCCCAAGACCGGGGCGGTCGGCTCGCTGTGGGATGTGGTGCGCGATCGCCGGCTCAATCACCGGCCCGAGGTGGTCGGCGGCGTGCTGGCCGACGAGTGCGCGGCCCTGCTCGAGGAGTTCTTCGCGGCCCAGCGCTAGTTCGGGCGCCAGTCTGAACTTCTGTGCGAGTTTGCGCTGGATTCTCGACATCAACCTCAGACTCGCGACCGATTAGGGCCTGGCGCGCTCGCCCGGTAAGCTGCCACACGGTGGCGTGTCCGAGCGGCCTAAGGAGCACGCCTCGAAAGCGTGTGACGGGTAACCCCCGTCCGAGGGTTCAAATCCCTCCGCCACCGCCATAGACCCGCTACCTGTCGATGCAGGTAGCGGGTTTTTTGATGACCGACGGACCTAGATCCGCGCCCACGGCGCGAACGCGTTGCGCTGCCCGCGCAGTGACGGCCCGAGCTCGGGGTAGTGCCGCAGCAGGACCGAGGTCATGTCGTTGTGGTCGATCCAGTCCATGCCTTCAGGGGTGTATACCCGCGGAGTGAAGTCGACGGTGTAGAACCGGTCGCTCTTGAGCCGCCGGGTGGCCATCAGCACGAAGATCCGGAATGCGGTGTCACTGAATCCGAACCCTTCCGGCAGTTTTTCCCCGAACATGCCGACCATGGTGTCGACCTTCTCGATGTCTCCGCCGTAGATCTCGGCCATCACCGCGGCAGTCGAGGCGTCGCCGCCGCTGATCTGGTCGAAACTCGTCGCCGGGGCGAGGCGGAGGGCGCGGCGGAAGTCGTTGTAGCGCGGCACTCCTCGCTCGCGGGAGCGCAGGATGTCGGTGGCGATCATGTCGAGGGTGTGCTCGTCGGTGCGCTGGAAGCTCCGCATGAAGGTCGGGCTGTTGTGCAGGGTGACCGCGCCGGGATGAGCGACGCCCAGGGAGTACAGGCATTCGGCGGCGCCGATGCTCTTGAGGACGCCGCGGGAGTTGGCGCCGCCGTGGATCTCGCTGAAGGTGAGTGTGCGCGGCTCGACTCCGGGTGTGAGGCTGAGGAATTCGTAGTCGTCGGGCACCAGCGGGTGCATCCGGTAGACGGTGACGAAGTCCTCGGTGATCGAGTAGGGCGCGGTGTGGTGGTCGGTTGTCGATCCGGTGATTCCGCTGAGGATGTCGCTGGAGCCCAGCCGGCCGAACAACTCCTTGACGCGCTCACCGGCCAGGCCGAACCAGTTGGCCCGCATCCCGATCTGCAGGGTCGGATGTCCCAGGATCGCCGGGGTCCATTCGATGGTGTGGATCTTGGCGATCAGCGCGGCGTTGATCAGCCGCGCTTTGTTGAACAGCTGGTCGTCGGACCACTGCGGGTAGGCGGCCTTGAGCCGGTCGCAGATCGCGTTGTGCTCCCGCATGAAGATGGTGCCCATCAGCTCCATACCCAGCCACCAGCCGTCGGCTCCGCCGGATGCCCCGATGAGGGCCGGGTCGATGTCGATGAACCCGTCGGCGTCGATGCGGACCTTGCCGTCGTGGTGGCTGCGGATCGCGTTCTGGAATTCCTGGTTGCTGCCGTAGATCTGGGAGGCGTCCCACCAATGGGTTTCGGTGTTTAAAAAGGTGGAGCAGGTCGTGTCGTTCTGGTCCGCTGTGGGATCGGCCGGGGTGGCGGGGACCTTGATGGTGTCCTCGGGCCATTCGTCGTCGCCGTCGGGGCGGGGAATCTCGAGCATCCGGTTGGCGTCGGTGCCGTGGCTGAACCAGTCTCGGGTCTCGAACTGCAACCACGCCCCGGCCAGCACGTTGAGGGTGGTGGACGGCTGGAATTCGCGCCGCTGCAACAGTTTGGTGCTGATCAGCCGGGGATTGGGATCCATCAGCTCCGGCAGCGTCTCGGCACGGCCCTCGGCCAGTGGCACGTTGCGTCCGAATCGGGTGTTGGCCATGCCCATGGACGGCACCGAGAGGTCGTTGTACGTGCCGTCGGCCGTCCGGTTGGTCAGATACTCGGTCGGGTCCAGCGGGGGTGCCTGCGGTGGGTTGCCTTCGTAGGCGTCGTACAAGTTGTGTTCCCGCAACGCGTCCCGGATTCCGACCAGCACCGAGATGCCCAGGAACGGCGGCAGTTTGTCCCAGCCGACCCGGCGGTCAACCAGCTCGGTGGTCTTGAGGAACAGTCTTGTGAGAAGCGATGGCCCCGGCATGTGTCGATCTTGGGTGCTTGCCCGGGCCCGTGCATGAGTAGTCGGCTACTTGTTTTGCATCCCCGGGTCCCGGACCGGCGTTGAATGGGTCCATGGAGCTGATGTCGCCGACCGATTCGATGTTCCTGATCGCCGAGACGCGGGAGCACCCGTTCCATGTCGGCGGCCTGGCGCTCTATGAGCCCCCGGACGGTGCGGGCCGCGAGTTCGTCCGCGAGTTGTACGACGAGATGGTGGCCCACACCGAGTTCGAGCCCGTGTTCCGCAAGCATCCGGCGACCATCCTGGGCGGCATTGCGAACGTCGGCTGGACGTATGACCAGGATGTCGACCTGGACTATCACTTGCGTCGCTCGGGTCTGCCGTCACCGGGGCGGGTCCGCGATCTGTTGGAGCTGACCTCGCGCCTGCACGGCAGCCTGCTCGACCGTCACCGCCCGCTGTGGGAGGCGCATCTGATCGAGGGCTTGGCCGACGGCAGGTTCGCGGTCTACACCAAGATGCACCATTCGCTCATCGATGGGGTGTCGGCACTCAAGCTGCTGATGCGCACGTTGTCGGAGGACCCCGATGACGCGGAGGTTCGGGTGCCATGGACCGTGCCGCGCCGTAAACGGCCACACCAGAGTTCGTCGGTGATGAAGACGGTCACCGACACCGTCGGGTCGGTGGCCGGGCTGGCGCCGTCCACCGTCAAGCTGGCTCGCTCGGCGCTGCTGGAACAGCAGCTGACGTTGCCGTTCGCGGCGCCCAAGACCATGTTCAACGTCAAGATCGGCGGGGCCCGCCGAGTCGCGGCGCAGTCCTGGCCGCTCGAGCGGTTCAAACGGATATCGCGGGCCGCCGGGTCCACGGTCAACGATGTGGTGCTGGCGGTGTGCGCCGGAGCGTTGCGTGCGTATCTGCTGGAGCAGGACGCGCTGCCGGATCGGTCGTTGATCGCGATGGTGCCGGTGAGCTTGCGCGCCGAGCACGAGGCCGATTCCGGCGGCAATCTGGTCGGTTCGGTGTTGTGCAGTTTGGGCACCGATCTGGATGACGCGGCCGAGCGGCTGAAGGTCGTCGGTGAGTCGATGCGGGGCAACAAGAAGGTGTTCTCCGAGCTGCCCCGGGTTCAGGCTCTGGCGCTGTCGGCGATGATGATCGCCCCGCTCGGCCTGGCCGCCGTGCCGGGTTTCGTCAAGGCCACCTCGCCACCGTTCAACCTGGTCATCTCCAATGTGCCGGGACCGCGAAACCCGCTGTACTGGAAGGGTGCTCGGCTGGACGGCAACTATCCGTTGTCGATCGCGCTGGACGGGCAGGCGATGAACATCACCTTGGCCAGCAATGCCGGCAACTTGGATTTCGGCTTGGTGGGTTGCCGGCGGAGTGTGCCGCATCTGCAGCGCATGCTCAGTCATCTGGAGGACTCCCTCAAGGAGCTTGAGGTGGCGGCCGGGGTCTGACCCAAAAGGCGTAATGGGTAGACCAAATAGGGTCGGTCACGCAAAATGGTCGCGTGGCGGATGACGGCGGTGCCTACCTCGGCAGGATGCGGATCCTCGATGCGAAGCCGGTGAACCTCGACGGCTTCAGCGTGACCAACCCGGAGCTGGGCCTGGTCGCAATGCGCAGCCCGCACGATCCGGAACCGTCGCTGGTGGTGCGCGACGGCCAGGTCGTGGAGATGGACGGCAAGGCCGCCACCGATTTCGACGTGATCGACGAGTTCATCGCCCGGTACGGCCTGGACCTCGACGTCGCAGAGGAAGCCATGGCCATGCCCGAGGTCGAACTGGCCCGCAAGACCGTCGACCTCAACGTTCCCCGGGCCGAGGTGGTCCGGCTGATCGGCGGTACCACGCCGGCCAAGCTCGCTCGCGTCATCGCCCTGCTGACGCCGGTCGAGATGCAGATGGCGATGGCCAAGATGCGCGCCAGGCGCACCCCGAGCAATCAAGCCCATGTCACCAACCAGCTCGACGATCCCATGCTGATCGCCGCCGATGCCGCCAGCGCGGTGGCCTACGGGTTCCGGGAGGTCGAGACGACGGTGCCGGTGCTCGGCGATGCGCCGTCGAATGCCGTTGCGCTGCTGATCGGTTCGCAGGTGGGCGTGCCAGGCGCGATGGCGCAATGCTCGATCGAGGAGGCGATGGAGCTGCGGCTGGGCCTGCGCGGGCTGACCAGCTACGCCGAGACCATTTCCATCTACGGCACCGAGCAGGTGTTCGTCGACGGTGACGACACCCCGTTCTCCAAGGCGATCTTGACGAGCGCCTACGCCTCGCGCGGTTTGAAGATGCGGGTCACCAGCGGCGGTGGCGCCGAGGTGCTGATGGGTGCGGCCGAGAAGTGCTCGATCCTCTACCTCGAATCGCGCTGTGTGTCTTTGGCGCGCGCACTCGGCTCCCAGGGCGTGCAGAACGGCGGCATCGACGGGGTCGGCGTGGTGGCCTCGGTGCCCGAGGGGATGAAGGAGCTGCTCGCCGAAAACCTGATGGTGATGATGCGCGATCTGGAGTCGTGCGCGGGCAACGACAATCTGATCTCCGAATCCGACATTCGCCGAAGCGCCCACACGCTGCCGGTGCTGCTGGCCGGCGCCGATTTCATCTTCTCCGGGTTCGGCTCGATCCCGCGCTACGACAACGCCTTCGCGCTCTCCAACTTCAACGCCGACGACATGGATGATTTTCTGGTCCTGCAACGTGATTGGGGTGCAGACGGTGGTTTGCGGACGGTGCCGGCCGAGCACCTGGCCGCGGTACGACGACGCGCTGCGACCGCCGTGCAGGCGGTGTACCGCGACCTGGGCCTGGCCGATTTCGACGACAGCCACATCGAGGAGGTGGTGATCGCCAACGGGTCACGCGATCTGCCGCCCGGAGACCCGAAGGCCGTTGCGGAAGCGGCCAATGCCATCGAGGCCAGGCAGCTCACCGTGTTCGACGTGATCGCCTCCCTCAAACGCACCGGTTACGACGACGAGGCCGAAGCCATCATGCGGCTCACGGTCGAACGGCTACGCGGCGACCAGTTGCAGACCTCGGCGATCTTCGATGAGCAGTTCCGGGTGCTGTCCAAGGTCACCGACCCGAATGACTACACCGGCCCGGCAACGGGTTACACGCTCACCGAAGCGCGCCGGGCTGAGATCGACGCCATCCGCCAACAACGCAGCGCGGCCGAGCTCACCGCCGACCAGGACGAGCATGCCGGCCACATCGGTGTCACCGACCTCGAAACCGCCCGTCAGGGTGGCGATCCGCGGGAGGTGTGTATCGGCCTGTCACCGGCGCTGGGGCGCAGCGTGTGGCTGAGCTTGTGCGGGCTGCCCATCGGCGAGGTGATCCGTCAACTGTCCGCCGGGCTGGAGGAGGAGGGCTGTGTGCCGCGGTTCGTGCGGGTGCGCTCGACCATCGACGTCGGCCTGATCGGCCTCACCGCGGCCAAACTGTCCGGATCGGGCATCGGAATCGGCTTGCAGGGCAAGGGCACTGCCCTCATTCACCGCCGGGATCTGGCACCCCTGGCCAACCTGGAGCTGTTCAGTGTGGCGCCCCTGCTGACCGCAAAGAATTACCGGGAACTGGGTCGCAACGCCGCCCGCCACGCCAAGGGCATGGCGCCGGTGCCGATCTTGACCGGCGGCACCGACGAGTCGATCTCGGCGCGCTATCACGCCCGCGCGGTCGCGTTGGTGGCACTGGAACGTGAAGCCTGTGAACCGGGCCAAGCGCCCGTCACAGTGGAGGTGACCCGGAAATGAGCGAGAAGTACACGGTCGAAGCCGCAGTCGACGGCAAGTTGGATCTGTCGGACCTACGCATGGATCCGGCTACCCTGGCACATCAGGCCGTGGTCGCCGAGGAGAACGGCAACCCGCAGCTCGCGGAGAACTTCCTACGCGCAGCCGAATTGGCGACCATCGACGACGAAGAGGTGATGGGGCTGTACGAGGCGTTGCGCCCGCACCGCTCCACTGCCGCCGAACTCGACGCGCTGCAGGCGTCACTGGAAACCCGCGGTGCCGTGCGCTGCGCCGAGCTGGTCCGGCAAGCCGCCGCGGTGTACGCGCGCCGGGGCTTGTTGCGGTGAGGGTCGTCGCCGGCATCGACGTGGGCAACCACACCACCGAGATCGTCCTGGCGCGCATCACCGATGGCGCCGCCGAGCCGATCACCCACGGTCAGGCACCTACCCGGGGCCGCAAGGGATCCCTGGACTCGCTGGAGGGCGCCGCCGCGCTGCTACATCGGATCGAGGTCGACGCCCAGGTGCGGGCGGATGAACTGGTGCTCTCCAGGATCCGGCCGGTCGACACCGAAACGGCTCCGCTGGCCCCGGCGCCGTCGCCGCGCTCCCCGGTGCGCAGCCTGCGCAGGCCCGATGCCAGTACCCCGGCCGGGACGGGGTACGCGGTGGGCCGGCATGTGCCGTTGAGCGCACTGACATCGGAGCCACAATCCGGGCCGGTGATCGTCTCGGTTGACGGCCACACCGACTTCGAGGTTGCCGCCGAGGCGATCACCACCGCGGTATCGGAAGGCTGGACCGTGGCCGGTGTGCTGGCTGCCCAGGACGATGCGGTGTTGATCGGCAACCGGATTCCGGTCGACGTCCCGGTGGTCGACGAGGTGGTCCTCGACGGGCTGGCACCGGGGGTGCTGGTTGCAGTGGAGGTGGTGGCCGAGGGGCGTGCCTATCGGGCGCTGGCAGATCCGATCGCGCTGTGTGCGGCGCTGGAACTCGGCCATGAGCAGATCCACGACGTCGCCGAGTTCACCAGGGAGCTCGCCGATTCCCCGGCCATCGCGGTGACGGCGCGCACCGAGCCGCCGGCGCCGCCCGCGGTCGATGACGACTACGTCGAGTTCCGGATCGACGGAGCCCGTGTTCGGTACTCGCCGGCTCAGGCCCACGCCATCCTGCGCCGCGAACCGCCGGGCAGTGTGGTGCGGATCCGATTGCGCTCCATCCCGACCGCCGATCATGAGATCACCGTCGACGATGCCTTTTTCACCGACCTCGCGGCGCTGGACAGCGGGACGTGGCTGCGCCGCGGCGTGGCCGAGGCCCGCGGCACCGTGGTGGCCCTGCTGGCCGCCGATCACGTCGAGGACGCCGCGACGACGCTCGCGGAGCTGACCGGACGCCCGGCCCGCACCATCGCCACCGAACCGGAGGCCGCCGCCCGCGGTGCCCGCACCACCCCGGGGCTGCCGCCGGACTCGGTGGTGTGCGATATCGGTGGCGGCACCATCGATTTGATCGGCCCCGAGCGCACGGTCACGGCGGCCGGTGCCGGGGAGTCCATCACCGTGGCGGTGGCACGCATGCTGAACATCCCGCGGGCGCTGGCCGAGCGGGTCAAGCGCACCCCGGCCATCCGGGTCGAGGGCCCGCACGTCGCGCACGAGGAAGACGGCCGGCGGTTGTTCCTGGACGCACCGGCCGCGGCCGACGCGATCGGCCGGCTATGCACCCGCGGCACGGCCGGGTTGGTGCCGTTCTCCACCAAACTGGCTGCCGAGGAATGGCGCAGCCTTCGGCTGGCGATCAAGCAGGAAACGGTCGCCGCCAACATCGCCCGCTGCCTGACCGCATTCGAGAAACCTCCGACGGCGCTGGTTCTGGCCGGTGGCGGCGCGCTTGACGACGAACTGTTGCGCACGGTCGGTGAGTCCGTACGCGGCGTCGGCGTTGTGGTGGGGCGGGCCAACATCGACGGTGTGCACGGCCCGCGGTTCGCGGTCGCCTCGGGCCTGGTCCACCTGGCCGCCGAATCCGGAACCGGTTAGCCGGCCGATCGCAGGAAGTCGCCGGAGATTTTCACCGCGGGTGCCGACGAATCGCCGCCCACCACCAGGGTCGCGAACGCGATGTCCCCGGCGATCCCGGCGAACCACCCGTGCGAGTGGGTGTTGTCGCCGAACTCGGCCGTCCCGGTCTTGCCGCCCAGATCGGGGATGTCACTCAATTGGCTTGCCGTGCCTTCGGTCACGGTCTTGCGCATCATGTCCCGCAAGGCGGAGGTGACGGCGGCCGGCAGCGGCTGCGACGGGGTATCGGCGGTGACTTTGTCACCGTCGACGAGGCTGGGCAGTACGGTCGAGCCATGGGCCAGGCTGGCCTCGGCCACCGCGAGCCCGAACGGGCTGACGGTCACGGTGCCCTGGCCGATACCGTTCTCGACGCGTTGAGCGGCGGTGTCGGCGTTGGGGACCTTTCCCGTCACCGTGGTGAGGCCCGGGATGGTGAAGTCCACCCCGATGCCGAAGGCGCGGGCCGTTTTGGTCAGCGCGTCAGCGGGCAGCTTGTCGGACAGCGCCGCCATACTGGTGTTGCACGAATGGGAGAACGCCGAGGCCAAAGGCACTGTGCCGAGGTCGAAGTCGTCGTCGTTGGGAATGGTGCGGTTCTCGATCGTCAGCTGACCCGGGCAGGCGACCGGGGACTCCGGGGTGGCCAGGCCGGCTTCGAGGGCGGCAGCGGTGGTGATGGTCTTGAACGTCGACCCGGGCGGATAGAGCCCCGAAAAGGCAATGGCGCCTTGTGGGTCGGCGGCGGCATTCTGCGCGGCGGCCAGGATGCCGCCCGTCGATCCGGAGATCGCGACCACCACGGCGGGCCGGGCCTCCTGGTTCACCGCCTGTTGGGCGAGAAGTTGCAGTCGCAGGTCCAGCGTGGTGCGCATCGGGTCGGTCTGGGCGGGCGGCGTCGAGGCCAGCCGCTGCGCCGCCGCGCCGTCGCCGTCGACCAGGTACACCGACCATCCGGCGGCTTCGGTGATCCGGTCGTGCCACAGTTGGGCCAGACCGCCGATGGCCGGTGAGGAAAGTTGGCGGTCGGTGGTCAGCAACTCACCCTGTTCGGTCACGGTGACGCCGGGAACCTGGCCCAGTTGGTCGCGCACCGTGGCGAGGTCGTCCTCGCGCAGTTTCATCACCGTCACCCGGTCATCGGTGTTCGACGCGAACTGTGCGTTGATGGATTCCGCGGTGGTGCTGGCATCGAACGGCGCGAGCAGCGCGGCGAGCGGGGCGGCCGAATCCAGGCGGGCGCGGTCCAGGGTGATCACCCCCACGGTCTGCCACGTCATCAACGGCTGACCGGTCCGGTCCAGCACCGGGGTCTGCAGGTCGCTGTCGGTGCTGTACTGAAACTTCAAGCCGTCCCGCAGATCTCGGTGCAGCAGCGTCGGCGCCCACGAGATGCGCCAGTCGTCACCGGTTTTGGTGGCGGTGCCGGTGGTGTCGTAGCCGAAATCCCGGCCCTCTCCCCAGGACCACTGATACTTCAGCGTTGCGCCGGCCTCGTCGCCGTCTTCGGTTTCGGCGCTGACCTTGACCGTGGCGGCGTCGCCCATGCCGTCGAACATCGACTTGATTGCCGTCTCGGCCGTCCCCGGGTCGCTGGTCTCGGCCGCGGCGGCGTGCGCGTCTTTGCGTTGCAGCGCATCGGCAAAGGCCGCGAAGCGGTCAGCCGGGTCGGGAGACGACGAACATCCCACGATCGGGAGAAACAGGCCGAGCAGAACCAGCCAGACGATCCGTCGAGTCATGCTCCCAGCATGACATCAGCGAGTCAGGCGGCCTTGCCTGCGTCTGACTCGGTGGATGACTCGGCCTTGGGCTTGGCCTGGTGTTTCGGCTTATGTGGTTTGAACGTGTCCCTGACGTTCTTGGCGATGTCCGACATGGCATTGCGGGCGTCGTCCCGTCGGTGCATGGGGGTGCGCTTGACGGGTTTCTTGGGGGTGTCGACCTTGGGCGAGTCGACCTTGGGGACATCCTTCTTGGTCGCGTTGCGATCGGTCGGCTGCGACGTCGTCGAAGGTGATGTGGTGGAAGGGAATCCGTTCTTGACGTTGTCCGCGCCCTCCTGGAAGGCGTCGGGCAGCTGGTTGATGGTCTCGGCGATCCGCTTCGGCGGCGTGATCAACGAGAAGCGGGTCGGCTTGTCGGCGTTCTGATAGTCCCGATCGGTGTAGCCCATGTCGACGGCGAGCTTGAGCGTCGGCTCGATCGCCCCGAGCACCGGTTCGGTGAACGCCACGGTGTTCAGGGCCAGCGACACGTCCCTGATGGGCTGCAGCAGGGGCAGGTGTTCGGTCTTGACCAGGATGTAGGTGTCGGTGGCCCCGTTGTCCTTCTTCACGGTCTTGATCAACAGCCCGTCCGGATCGTTCAGGTCGGCGGCATCGGGTGTCGGGTCGCCGTGCAGATAGAAGAAGCCGGCCGCGGCGTTGGCCAGTGACAGGGGGTTGGCGTAGGCCGGGAAGTCGCCGATGGGGTCGTACTCGATGGTGATGAAGGTCTCGTCATACGTGGTGGGCGCGGCGGCCCCGGTGCTGGTGAAGCCGAGCAGCCCGAGCGGGCCCAGATCCGGGAAGCGGGCGTAGATGCCGCCGTTGGGAACGGTCGGTGCCGCGATGTAGACGAACGCGACCTTCCCGCCGGGATTGACCGTTCCGGCATTGATTTCGCGCTTGTAGTTCTCGGCGACCAGGCTTCCCTCGGAGTAGCCGACGATGTAGACGGTTCCGTTCGGGCCGACCTGACTGCGGGCGATGCCAACCTGGTTGATCAATGGCTGGCGCCCGTCGGCCACGCTCGAATCGATCGGCAATGTGGCCGAGTAGTGGACGCCCTCGTATTGGGTGCCACTGGCAGTGACGAACTCGCCGTCATACGGCACGTAGCTGCCCCGAAACTTGTTCTGGATCCGCTCGCCCGCGGTGTCGCCTCTGCCGCCCACGCCGACAACGGCATTGCCATCCGGCAGGACGGTGGCGGCGAGCGCGTCGGCGACGTACCCGAAGGTGAGTACCGCGGTCATGCCGGCGGTGGCACTGGCGACCGCGACGGCGGATGAACGCGCCCGGTGATTGGCCACGGTGCACCTCCGAGTCGTGCGGGTGAGGCGACTGAGAACGGAGTGTGGGCCCGGGGTCAGTCCGGGCCCACACTATTCCAGTGCTTTGCTAGATGTGAGTGTTTTCGTTAAGGACAGGCGACTTCGAGTTCGAAAGGTTTGGTCACCTGGTTCATCCCGTCCATGCCGGTCGCGTTGCCTTTGATCGTGTATTTGTTGCCGTCTTTGGTGGCTTCGGCGCTGCCGCCGGGCAGGCCCGGGGTGTAGCCGAGGGTGACGCCGTCGATGTTGCCGAGTCCTACGGCGGTCACCGACGGCTGGTCGCCCTCGCTGACGGTGGCGGTGACCGCGCTCATACCCTGGCCGGCGGTGAGGCTGACATTGCCTGCGACCGTGGCGCACACCACCGTGCCCTCGACCTTGTGTTCCTTGCCGTCGATGCTGACCCGGGCGGTGCCCGCGCCGGTGGTGGCTTTGGCGTCGCCGGCCTCGACCGACGCGGTTGCTGACGCCGTGGCGGTGGCCGTGGCGGTCGAGTCGTTGGAGGTGTCTTTCTTGTCGCTCGACGAACAGCCGGACAGGCCGGCGATGACGATCGCGGCGCCGCCGACGGCTACCAGGAACTCACGCTTCACCACTGCTCTCCTCACGGTTGCGCAGCCCGTCTCCGGTGGCGGACTGTCAGGCAGAAGTATGGAGTTCCCGCAGGTCGTGGGCGTGGGATTGGTGGAATTGATGCGTCGGCGGATGGCCGTCGACGCATCGAGGAACCCGCCCGGCCCGCGGAGTCGGCCGCCGAACAGGCCGCTGGCTCGACGGAATCGTCACGGGGCCAACGTCTTACAAGTCCTGCAGAGGCGCGGCGGATGCGCAAGACCGGCACCGGACGGGACTTCTCCCGTTCGATGCCGGTCGACAACTGTCGTTGCGTGGGCAACGACTCACAGGTTTCGGGGTGCGACTAGGGGCAGGTGACCGCGATGTCGAACGGCATGTCCACCGGGGTGCCCGGCTCGTTGGGGTCGATGCCCATGCCGGTGCCGGTGATCGTGTAGCCCTTGCCGTCGCGCGCGGCTACCACCGGCGCGCCGGACAGCCCGGAGAGGTAGGTCAGCGACGCGCCCTCGCCGTTCACGTCGCCGATGTTCACGGACTGCACCGCCGGGGCTTCCCCGTCGGTCAGAACCACGGAGGAAGGCATCTTGCCCTCGATGCCGATCGTGGTCAGCCCGTCTTTGGTCTCGCAGCTGACGCTGGTCACGGGACCTGCGTCGTTGGGGCCGAAGGTGACCCGGCCCTGGCCGGACTTCCCGGAAGATCCTGATTCCTGCGACGAGCATCCGGCGACCGCAGCCAGACAGACAGCAAATCCGGTGGCAATGACAATGGGGCGGCTCATGACCAAATTCACGTCCGCAGTATGGTCGCGTACGCCCCCATGACGGAAATCGGACGCGCATCCGGTTGAATACACCCTGTGGACCAGCCGTATTTCACCGTGGAGGCCGAGTTGCCCGGCCGTCTCGGCCGGGTCGGCACCATTCACACTCCGCACGGTGACATCCACACTCCGGCATTCATCGCGGTCGGTACCGCGGCCACCGTGAAATCGGTGTTGCCCGAGACGATGAAACAGCTTGGCGCCCAAGCGATCCTGGCCAATGCCTATCATCTCTACCTGCAGCCGGGTCCCGACATCGTGGCCGAGGCCGGCGGGCTCGGGGCGTTCATGAACTGGCCGGGCCCGACCTTCACCGACAGCGGCGGCTTCCAGGTGATGTCGTTGGGTGTCGGGTTCAAGAAGGTCCTGGCCATGGACACCGAGCGGTTGCAGACCGACGACATCATCGCCAAGGGCAAGGAACGGTTGGCGGTCGTCGACGACGACGGCGTCACCTTCCGCTCCCATCTGGACGGCTCGAAACACCGGTTCACCCCCGAGGTCTCGATCGGGATCCAGAACCAGCTCGGTGCTGACATCATCTTCGCGTTCGACGAGCTCACCACGCTGGTCAACACCCGCGGCTACCAGGAGAGCTCGGTGCAACGCACCCATGAGTGGGCGGTGCGGTGTCTGGCCGAACACCACCGGTTGCAGGCGTTGTCGCCGGAGCGGCCGCGGCAGGCGTTGTTCGGTGTGGTGCAGGGCGCCCAGTACGAAGACCTGCGTAGGCAGGCGGCGCGCGGGCTGGCCACGATCGGCCAGGAGGCCGGGGCGGCCGCGGGGCTGAGCTTCGACGGCTACGGCATCGGCGGTGCACTGGAGAAGCAGAATCTGGCCACCATCGTCGGCTGGGTCAGCAGTGAGCTGCCCGCCGACAAACCGCGCCATCTGCTCGGGATCAGCGAGCCCGACGACCTGTTCGACGCGGTGGCCGCCGGCGCGGACACCTTCGACTGCGTGTCGCCGTCGCGGGTGGCGCGCAATGCGGCGGTGTACTCGGCGACCGGGCGGTTCAACATCACCGGAGCCCGGTACAAGCGGGATTTCACCCCGATCGACGCCGAATGCGACTGCTACACCTGTGCCAACTACTCGCGGGCCTATATCCGGCACCTGTTCAAGGCCAAGGAAATGCTGTCGGCCACCCTGTGCACGATTCACAACGAGCGGTTCGTGATCCGATTGGTGGACCAGATCCGGGCCTCGATCGTCGCGGGTGAGTTCGACGAATTGAAGGCCCATGTGCTGGGGCGGTATTACGGAGTGCCGATCAGCTGAGCCTGCGCCTGGTTGGGCCGGGAGAGCATGCGCAGGGTGACCAGCTTCACCCGGTCTTCGACGAGGAACCACAGCAGCGAGTAGGCCCACACCAGACCGGCCAGCCCCCAGCCGATGGGTTGGACCAGCAGCCCGTACACCGCGATCAGCGTGGCCACCAACTGGGTGCCGATCACCGCCGTCAGCAGCACGGGCGACGGCGCGGGTCGTGACCAGAACGGGCCGTTGGTGCGGGTGACGAACACTGTCAGATGACCGGATACCGACAGCTTGAGGTAGATCAGGGTGCGTAGGGTTTCGTCGTCGAGGTGCAGGCCGGCCCGGGCGATCGCCAGCAGGATGAACGTCTCGACCACCCCGAGCAGCCCCAAGGTTCCGGCCAGTGCGATCACCCGCCGCATGTCCCACGCCGCGGGGCTGGCGGCACCGCGCACCCGGTCGTAGGCGATGGCCAGGATCGCGCCGTCATTGAGCACCGCCAACAGCACGATCATGATCGCGGTGACCGGGAAGAAGTTCAGCGCCACGATCGAGATCACGATCAGCAACAACACCCGGATGGTTTCGGCGATGCGGTAGGTGGCGTAGTTGGTCATCCGGGCGAAGATCTGGCGGGCCTGGCGGATCGCCTCGACGATCACCGACAGGCCGGGGGCCAGCAGCACCACATCGGCAGCGGCCCGGGCGGCGTCGGTGGCCCCGGCCACCGCGATCCCGGCGTCGGCCTGTTTGAGCGCCGGGGCGTCGTTGACGCCGTCGCCGGTCATGCCGACGATATGTCCGTCGGCCTGAAGCGATTTCACGATGGCGAACTTGTGCTCGGGAAAGACCTGCGCGAATCCGTCGACGCTGTCGATGAGGGCGGGGGTGACCTTCTCTCCTTTGGCGCCCAACTCCTCGGCAGCCATGATCCGGTCACCGATGCCGACCGCCTGCCCGACCTGTCGCCCGATCGCCACCTGATCCCCGGTGACCATCTTGACGCTCACGCCGAGCTCTCGTGCCGCGGCCACTGTCTGTGCCGAGTCCGCGCGGGGCGGGTCGGCAAGTGCCAGTACGCCCAACATCCGCCAGCCGCCGTCACCGTCGGCCCGAGCCAGCCCGAGAGCCCGCTGCCCGGTCCCGGCAAATCGCTCAGCGGCTGCGGAGGCCTGCGCGGCCGCCGCGTCGTCCACGGCCAGTCGCGCGATCACCTGGGGTGCGCCCTTGGTGACCTTGAAGCGGTTTCCTGCCTCGTCGACCACGACGGCCTCGGTGCGTTTGCGGGTGGGATCGAACGGGGAGAACGACAGCACCCGCATGTCGGCGGGTGCCTCGGCCACCGCCAGCACCGCGGCGTCGATCGGATCGCGGTCCTCGGCCCGTGAGGCCAGGGCGGTCGCCGAGAGCAGCGTGTCGCGATCCACGCCGTCGACTGTCCATACGTCGGTCACGCTCAACGCGTTCTGTGTCAGGGTGCCGGTCTTGTCGCAGCACAACACGTCCATGCCGCCGAGTTCCTCGATCGCGGGAAGATGGCTGACCACGGCATGACTGCGCGCGAGGTTTCGCGCGCCGACGGCCATCGTCACCGACAGCACCGCCGGTAGTGCGACGGGGATGGATGCGATGGTGACGACGAGCGCGAACTGCACGGTTTCCAGTGCCGGGTTGCCCCGGGCCAACGACACCACGACCGTCAGCGTCACCAGGACCAGCGCCGCCACGATGAGGTAGTGGCCGATGCGCAGCACCGCCTGCTGGAAATGACTGACAGTGCCCGCGGTCTCGACCAGCTTGGCGGTGCTGCCGAAGTAGGACTTTCCCGCGGTGGCGAACACCAGGGCGTCACCTTCTCCGCGTACCACCACCGAGCCGGAGTACAGCAACGCGGCCTTGGTGTGTTCGACGGGCAGCGACTCGCCGGTGAGTGCGGACTGGTCGACTTCCAGGGTGACGTCGTCGATCAGCCGGGCATCTGCCGGGATGACGTCGCCGAGCCGTAGCCGCACGACGTCGCCGGGGACGAGTTCACGCACCGGCAGCACCGTCCAGTTGCCGTCGCGCAGCACCGATGTGGTGCCGGCGAGTCGTTGTTTGAGTGCGGCGATCGCACCGGCCGCTTGGTGTTCCTCGACGAAGGAAACCAGCCCGTTCATCGCCAGCAGAATCGCGATCACGATGGCTTCTGGCCAGTGCCGCACGATCAGCGACAGCACGAGCGCGATTTCGATCATCCAGGGGATCGGCGCCCAGAAGTAGCCGAGGAATGTCAGCAGGGGGTTGGGCTGGTGATCGGTGATCTCGTTCGGTCCGAACCGGCTCAGCCTGTCGGCGGCCTGCTGGCTGCTCAGGCCTGACGGCGAGCTGTCCACCTCGGCGAACGTGTCCTGAAGGTTGGGCTCCGGCGACCCCGTGTCGGCACTCACCTGAACCAGTTCACCAGTTTTCGCGGTCGATCGCCCGGTTTCCGGCGGCAATCGCCATGGACCACACGGTGATTCGGTGTTCGGGGCGTATGACGGAGGCGACTAACTTACACTTTGCAAGTTAGTCGACGGAGGGCTGCGACATGGGCGAACGCTACGTGGTGATCGGCGGTGGGCTGGCCGGCCTGGCCGCCGCTGTTTGGCTGAGCGAAGCGGGCAAAAGCGTCACTCTGCTGGAACGTCGAGGCCAACTCGGCGGACGCACCCACGCGATGCGCGCCGAGACGGTCGACGACGTCCCGGACAACGGCCAGCACGTGGTCGCCAGCGGATATCAGCACCTGTGGCGCTATCTCACCAGCGTGGGAACCCGGCAGTTCATCGAATTTCCCAAGAGTTCCACGCTGCGGTGGCCCGACGGGCGCAAGGTCACCATGCAGACCACGGGCGCCGGAGCGATCCGCACCCTGCTCGGGGTTCATCCCGACGCGAGTTGGGCGGACCGGCTGCGGGCGGCGCGCGCCACGTTGCGGCTCGGCTGGCAGGCCCTGCATCAACCGGCCGACTTGGCCGATCTCACCACCGAACAGTGGTTCGAGCGGGTCGGCATGCCGGCCCCGGCGCGAGAAGCGTTGTGGGACTGGCTGGCCCTGGGTATCGCCGCCGAGCCGGTCGACCGCGAATCCGCCAAGGTGTTCGCCAACGTGATGGCCACCGGTTTCCGGCTCGGCGTCAAGCACCGCACGCCGGTCACCATCGGTTACCCCACCGTCGACCTCGACACCCTCTATGTCAACGGAGCTCTGAAGGTCTTCGCCGAACGCGGCGTCGACGTGCGGTACCGCGCCGTGGCGCGCCGCATTCGCATCGAGAACGGTGCGGTCACCGCGGTGCTGCTCGCCGACGGTTCCGAGATACCCGCCGACGCCGTGGTGTGTGCGGTGCCGAACTCCGGCATCGGCGGGTTGCTCGACGAGCTGCCTGAGCATCCCGAAATCTATGCCGCCGCAGACAAACTGGGATACACACCGATCGTCAGCACCAACCTCTATCTTGACCGGCCGCTGGGCACCGAGTCGGCATTCGAGGGGCTCATCGGCGGTACCGGCGTGATCGACGAGGTTTTCGACCGCCAAATCATGCACGGCCGCACCACCGACCGGGCCTGGCTGTATTGCCTGACCACCAGCGGTGCCTACGAGCAGATCCACAAGACCAACGACGAGATCGTCGATGAGCAGATGGCGCTGCTGCGTCGCTACTACCCGGCGGCGCGGCAGGCGGAAGTGGTTCAAGCGCAGGTCGTCAAGATGCCCAAGGCGACGTTTTCCCAGGTGGTGGGCACCGACGCGCTGCGCCCGCCGCAACGTACCTCGGTGCCCTCGCTGGTGCTGGCAGGCGACTGGACCGCGACGGACTGGTCGGCGACCATGGAGAGCGCCGTGCAGAGCGCCGCCACGGCCGTGGACCTGTTGCTCGGCAGCAAACGATGACGCGGCGCCGGCTCAGCGGTGCGGACCGCCGGGCGCAATTGCTGGACGTGGCCCGCGACATCGTCGCCGAGGGTGGCTACCCCGCATTGACCATCGAGCGGGTGGCCGGCGGTTCTGGTGTCACCAGAACGGTTGTCTACCAACAGTTCACCGATCTGGCGGGCCTGACCACCGCGCTGCTGGACCGGGAGTCCGCGATCGCGTTCGCCGGGATGAGTACCGTGGATCGGCCCGATTTCGACACCGAGCAGCTGGGCAGGGGCATCCTGGCCTACCTGCATGCGGCGCCGACGAGTTGGCGCATCATCCTGCGCCCGCCCGACGGCGCGCCTCCCGAGGTGCGCCAACGCATCGAGTTGGGCCGGGCGTACGCCAGAAAGGTCGCGGCGCGGCCGCTGTCGCTGGCGGCCGGCGTGGACATCGACCCGGACGCCACCACGGTGCGAGTCCTTCTGTCGGCCGTCGAGGAACTCGCCCGGATACACCTGGAAGATCCCGAAGGTCATCCCGACGACGAGGTGCTCACACACCTGCGTTCGCTCGTCGAGTGGGCCGCGAAGACAGCCGGGCGTGTAGGTGCGCCCGACACGGGTACCCGAAGGTGTGCCTCAGACACTTGAACTGACGATTCGTAACCCACGCACGGGCGATTTCGTTGCCCGGGTGCCCATCGCCGGACCCGCGGAATGCGGTGCGGCAATCGAGAAGGCGTGCGCTGCGCGCACGGACTGGGCCCGGGCGCCCGCGGCGGAACGGGCCGCCGCGGTGAGCGCGGCCGCCGAGGCGGTTCGGGGCGCGGCCGAAGAACTCGCCGAGCTCAACGTCCGGGAGACCGGCAAGTTACGGCAGGACGCCCTCGGCGGCGTCGAAGCGGGTGCCGCGACGCTGGTTCAGTACGCCGAACTCGGGCCGCTGCACGGGGGCCGCACGCTGCAGGGCGACTGGTCGGCCACCGATTTCATGATTCCCGAACCGCGCGGAGTGGTGGCCGTCCTGACGCCGTGGAACGACCCGGTCGCGGTGGCGGCCGGGCTGCTGGGCGCCGCGCTGGTGACCGGCAACACCGTCGTGCACAAACCGAGCGAACGCTGCCCGAGAACTGGCCGCAGGTTCGCCGAGCTGCTCGCCGAACAGTTGCCCGCCGGTGTGCTGGAGATCGTCGACGGCGACGGCACCGTGGGGGCGCACCTGGCCGGGGATGAGCGCGTCGACGTCGTGGCGCACGTCGGCAGCAGCGTGACCGGACGGGCCATCGCCCGGGCCTGTGCCCAGCGGGGTGCCAAGGCGCTGCTGGAGAACGGCGGCAACGATGCGCTGATCGTCGACGCGGGACTGGACCCGACGTGGGCGGCGCAGCAGGCCGCGCTCGGCGCCTTCGCCAACGCCGGCCAGATCTGTGTCTCGGTGGAGCGAATCTTCGCCGTGGCGGCGGTGGCCGACGAGTTCACCCGGGCGCTGGTGCAGGAGGCCCGCACGTGGGCCGACCGCATCGGCCCCGTCGTCGACGAGCGCCAGCGGGCTCAGGTGCACCAGCAGGTCACCGATGCCGTCAAACGCGGGGCTCGGGTGCTCACCGGGGGCCAACCCGCTGAGGGGGTCGGAACATTTTATCCGCCAACGGTTTTGGCCGACTGTACCCAGGACATGGCGGTGTTCTGCGAGGAGACCTTCGGCCCTGTCGCTCCGGTCCGCGCCGTGCCCGACTTCGACACCGCGCTCCTGGAGGCCGCTGACGACCGCTACGGCTTGGCCGCGACGGTGCTGACCTCTGACCTGGCCCACGCCCAGCAGGCATGGCGCGCGCTACCGGTGGGCACGGTCAAGATCAACGACGTGTTCGGCGGCGCCCCCGGCGGTGCGTCCCAACCGCGCCGGGCCAGTGGCAGCGGATTCGGTTTCGGGCCCGAACTGCTCGACGAGATGACTGCGGTGAAGGTGGTGCACTGGACTACAGCGGGTTGAGGATCCGCTGCAGGAACTGGCGGGTGCGCTCTTCCCTCGGATCGCCGATCACGGCGGCCGGTGGGCCCTGCTCCAGGATCACGCCGCGGTCGGTGAACAGCACCTGATCGGAAACCTGCCGGGCGAATTGGATTTCGTGCGTGACGATCACCAAGGTCCAGCCTTCGACGGCCAGATCGCGGATCACCGAGAGCACCTCGCCGACGAGCTCGGGGTCCAGTGCCGAGGTCGGCTCGTCGAACAGCACCACTTTGGGTTTCATCGCCAGTGCCCGGGCGATCCCGACCCGCTGCTGCTGACCCCCTGAGAGCTGGTACGGGTATTTGTCCTGCTGGTTCGCCAGCCCCACCTGGCCCAGGAGTTCGGTGGCCTCGGCCAGCACCTCCTCGCGGGGGCGCTTCTGCACCACCAGCGGGCCTTCGGTGACGTTCTGCAGCACCGTCTTGTGCGGAAACAGGTTGTGGGACTGGAACACGAAGCCGCTTTGCGCCCGATAGCGGCGAAGAACGTCCTTGGGCACCGGCTTGGCGAAGTCCAGCTCGGTATCACCGACCCGGATCACCCCGGAGTCGGCGACATCGAGGGCGTTGAGTGTGCGCAGCAGTGTCGTCTTGCCCGAACCCGACGGCCCGATGACGGTGGTCGCGGTGCCGCGCGGGACGGTGAACGAGACGCCCTTGAGCACCTGAACGTCGCCGAACGCCTTGTGCACATCGGTGGCGACGATCCGGTCTTCGCGTGGTGTGGTCATCGGGCGACGTGCCTTTCCAGTCGGTGCTCCAGGCGGCTCTGGCCGAACGACAGCACCAGGCAGATCACCCAGTAGTAGATCGCGGCCGTGCCGTAGAGAGCGAAGAACTCGAACGTCGGCGCCGCGACGATCTGGGCCTGCCGCAGCAGTTCGGTCACCAATATCGTCGACGCCAAAGACGTGTCCTTCACCAGTGAGATCAAGGTGTTCGACAACGGCGGCACCGCCACCCGGGCGGCTTGGGGCAGGATGATGCGCCGCAATGTGCCGGCATAGTTCAGCCCGATGGTCTCGGCGGCCTCCCACTGTCCCTTCGGGATGCTCTGGATCGCCGAGCGGATGATCTCGGCCGCATATCCGCCGACGTTGAGGCTGAAGGCGATCACGGCGGCCGGGAACGGGTCGATCTTCACGCCGAACTCCGGTAGCGCGAAGAACACGATGAACAACTGCACCAATAGCGGAGTGCCGCGGATGATCGAGATGTAGAAGCGGGCCAGGTTACTCAACACCACATTCGGTGACAGCCGGGCCAGTGCCACCGCCAAGGCGATCAGCAGGCCGATCGCGAAGCTGATGATCGTCAACGGAATCGTCATGGTCAGGGCGGCTTTGGCCAGCGGCCACAAGTTGTCGGCGATCAGCTGCCAGGTGGACCGCGGAGGCGGGGCACCTTCCGGCGCGCCGGATGCGTTGGCCTTGAGATATTTCTGCGAGATGGCGGCCAGGGTGCCGTCGGCCCGCAACTCGTCGAGGGCGGCGTTGAGTTCGGGCAGCAGGCCGCTGTTCTTGCGTGCGGCGAAGCCCTGCTCGCTCTTCTCGCCCACCGTGCCCGCGATCTTCACCGAGTTGTCGTTGGTCTCGGCCAGATACGCGTAGACGGCGATGCTGTCGTTGACCACGACGTCCACACGGCCCTGGTTGAGCAGCTTGATGGCCTGGGTGAATCCTTCGACCGCTTCCACGCGGGCTCCGGCCTTGCGGGCGATCTCCGACCAGTTGCTGGTGGCGTTCTCGGCGGCCACCTTGCCTTTCAGGTCCGCCGTCGACTTGACGGAGTTGTCGTCGGCGCGGGTGACGATGACGCCCTCGCCGATCGAATATGGTTGGGAAAGATCGTATTTGGCTTGCCGATCGGGCGTGATCGTGACTTCGTTGGCCACTACGTCGAACCGGTTGGCCTCCAGCGCGGCGAAGATCGAATCCCAGGGTGTTTCGATGAATTCGACTCTGACGCCCAGTTTGTCGCCGACTGCGCGGGCGACGTCGACATCGTAGCCGACGAGCTGGCCGGTGGCGGTGTCGTGGTAACTGAACGGTGAGTACACACCTTCGGTGCCGACGCGCAGCACATCGGCCGATTTCAGCGGTTCGTCGGTGTCGGCCGTCTTTCCCGCGCAGGCGGCGACCATCACCGCGACGATCAGAAGAAGTCCGAGCAGCGGGATTCGTCGGGAGCGCACGGCCGGACGCTAACAGGGCTGCGCGACGTTCTGCAGGCTTCTGCTCAGCCCGGCTGATATATCCACGGGTGCCGTGGCAGGGCGGCCGGGTCGAATCGGTCCAGCATCGCGGGCAGATCGAGTGGCGGCCACCCGAGCGAGGCGCTGATCTGTTCGAGCGCCCGCTCGATGCCGATCTCCCCGAGCGTGACCGCTCCGTCGCGCTTGGCCAGCCGGGCGCCGTCTTCGTTCAGCACCAGCGGAACGTGGGCGTAGCTGGGCTCGGGGTAGTCGAGCAACCGGGCCAGATAGGCCTGGCGCGGCGACGAGCTCAACAGGTCGTCGCCGCGTACCACCTGGTCGACACCGCCGGCGGCATCGTCGACCACGACGGCCAGGTTGTAGGCGGGCACGCCGTCGCCGCGGCGCACCACGAAGTCGTCGATGATCCCGGTGTAGCTGCCGTGCAGCAGGTCGGTGACGGTGCCGACGAAGGTGTCGGTGCGCAGCCGCAGCGCGGGCGGGCGGCCGGTCTCGGCGCGACGCTGCGCACGTTCGGCGTCGGTCAGGTCGCGGCAGGTGCCCGGATACGCACCTTCCGGGGCGTGCGGGGCCCGTGGAGCTTGGGCGATATCCCTTCGGCTGCAATAGCATTCGTACAGCAGGCCCCGCTCGAACAGTTCGCCGATCACCGCGTCGTAGCGGTCCTGGTGAGCCGTCTGCCATTGCACGGGCCCGTCCCAGGTCAGTCCGATCGCCGCCAGATCGGCCACTTGACGGTGGCCGATCTCGGGAAACGTCCGGTCGTCGAGGTCCTCGACCCGCAGGAGGAAGCGCCGCCCGGTGGAGCGGGCGAAGAGCCAGGCCAGCACCGCCGTGCGCAGGTTGCCGATGTGCAGGTCGGCCGACGGGCTCGGCGCGAACCGCCCGGCCGGGGTTGGGCTCACGCCCGCAATCTAGCTAATCGCGGTCCCAGGGCGCCGTCTCGCCCATCTTCTTGTAGTACTTCGCCAGGTGGCTTTTCACGCGGTCGATGTCGTCCTCAGGAAGATCGATGCCGCCGCGGGCGCCGTCCATGATCCCGCCGGCAGCCATCACGCCGCGCGGTACGACTTCCAGCTTGCCGCCGACGACATCGGCGATCAGCAACTTGTAGCCGGTGAAATTGTCCTTCGCGTCCTTGTCGTACCAGACGTGCGCGTCGCGGTATTTCTCGTTGGGTTCGTCCTCGGCACCGGCCCATTTACGGACCCGTTTGTCGGCGGCATCGCCGTCCCACTCCCGGTCCCGATCAGCCAGTGGCAGGTCCTGAAATGCGGTAACAGACATGCTGTCGGCATGCCCGTCTGCCCGCGGTGGTAAACGCTAGCGTGGGCGTGTGCGCGAGCGACACATCACCGGCGGCACGATCCAGGTCGACCACCGCGACGGGCTGGTAGTCGCACGCGGGGTGCGCTATGGCACCGCGAAACGATTCGCGGTTGCCGAGCCTTCTCCGGCCTGGGCCGGCGTTCGCGATGCCACCCGACCGGGTCCGGCCTGCCCGCAGCGGCCTTCGCGCTTGGGCTGGGTGACGGGCGACGTCCTCGATGGCCTGTCTACTGACGAGAACTGCCTGGTGCTCACGGTCACGGCCCCGGTCAATGCACACCGGCTACCGGTGATGGTGTGGTTCCACGGCGGTGCCTATGTCGCGGGCAGTGGCGAGTCGGCCAAGTACGACCCCGGCGCGCTGGCCCGTGCCGGCGACGTGGTGGTGGTCAACGTCAGTCACCGGCTCGGCATCTTCGGTTACCTGGCGCCGCCCGGGATCGCTGCGGACAACCTCGGCCTGCATGATCAGATCCTGGCGCTGCGCTGGGTTCAGGCCAATATCGCCGCATTCGGCGGCGACGCGGCCAACGTGACCGCGTTCGGTCAATCGGCAGGCGCACATTCCGTCTGGTCGTTGATGTTGTGCGAGGACGCGGTCGGTCTGTTCCACCGCGCGATCCTGCAGAGCACCCCGTTGGAGTTGGACGACGGGCGAGACGACATGGCGCACGACATGGGCTCGGCGATGGCCACCTCGCTGGCCGGTGCCGATCCGATGGAGGCGAGTGTCGAGAGGTTACTCGCCGCCGAGGGTGCCGCGGTCGCGGCCGCGCAGGGATTCGGCCTGCTCGGCGGCCTGGCTTTCGCGCCGCGGCTGGGCCGGGGACCGCTGCCGGCACCCGCGGACGTGCCTGCGGCCATCGCCGCCGCGGCGGGCCATTTCGAGCTGCTGATCGGCTACACCAAGGACGACGCCGCTCCCTTCGTGGCGATGGACCCCCGGGTGGCCAGGCTGGACCGGGTGCCGGTTCTGGGCCGGCTGGCGGTCCGGGCGGGTACGAAGGCGATCACGAAGCAGGCGTTCTCCGGCCCCGCCGAGCGTCTGGCCCAGGCCTGGCGAACCCACGGCGGCCGGGTCGGAACCTATCGTTTCGATTGGACACCGGCCGATGCCCCGCTGGGCAGCTGCCACTGCATGGAACTGCCGTTCCTGCTCGGCTCACCGCAGGTCTGGGCAGACGCGCCGATGCTCGGACCGCAACGGTCCATCGACCACCACATCGCCACCGAGATGCGTACGCGCTGGGCGCAATTCGCCCATCACGGGGTCGAATCGCTGCCTGGGCCGGCATTGCGGTTCGGCTGAGCCGGTACCCCGCTGAGCCAGCCGGATCCGGTCCGTCTTGATAGGGTTCCGGCAAAATCAGGACGCGGTGGTGTGATGGCGATTATGGGCGCAGGCCTGTCTCTACGCGGCCGCGTCAGCGAATGCGCGGCCCTTCGAGCAGTGGTATCCGGGGGCAGGTCAGGGGGCAGCGCCGTCTTGGTGGTGCGCGGCGAGGCGGGCATCGGCAAGACGGCGTTGCTCGACTATGTCGTCGAGCAGGCACCGAGTTTCCGGGTGACCCAGGTCGCCGGGGTCGAATCCGACATGGAGCTCGCCTTCGCCGGATTGCATCAGTTGTGTGCGCCGCTGCTGGATCACCTGGACAAGCTTCCCGAGCCGCAGCGTGACGCCCTGTCCGTGGCCTTCGGTCGTGGTGCCGGACCGGCGCCGGACCGTTTTCTGGTCGGTCTGGCGGTGCTCAGCCTGTTGGCTGCGGCGGCCGACAAGAAGCCGTTGCTGTGCGTGATCGACGATGCGCAGTGGCTCGATCAGGTGTCGGTGCAGACGCTGGGTTTCGTCGCGCGGCGGCTCTTGGCCGAGCCGGTGGTCTTGGTGTTCGCCACCCGCGACGACGACGACGGCGCCGCGTCGGTGCTGCCCGGCCTGCCCGAACTGCGGGTCGAAGGCCTGTCGGACAGTGATGCCAGGGACCTGCTGGACTCGGTGGTGCTGGGGCGGCTCGATGAGCGGGTGCGTGACCGGCTGATCGCCGAGAGCCGCGGCAATCCGCTTGCCCTGCTGGAAATCCCGCGCAATGTCTCGGCCGCGGAGCGTGCCGGTGGCTTTTGGATCGCGGGGACGCGGCCATCGGTCGGGCAGGTGGAGGAGGGCTTCGTCCGCCGAATCCAGTCGCTGCCCGCGGACACTCGTCAGTTGGCGCTGCTCGCGGCGGCGGATCCGGTCGGCGACCCGGTGGTGTTCTCGCGTGCCGCAGGGCATTTGGGGATCAGCATGGACGCGCTGGCGCCCGCCGAGGCCGCCGGGGTGATCGAGTTCGGCCCCCGCATGCGGTTTCATCATCCGCTGGCCCGGTCGGCGGCCTATCGGGCGGCGGAGCTGGCCGACCGCCGGGAAGCGCATCGTGCCTTGGCAATTGCCATTGACCCCGAACTCGATCCCGACCGCCGGGCCTGGCATGCGGCATACGCCGCGGCCGGCCCCGACGACGCGGTGGCAGCCGAACTGGAAGCCTCGGCATGGCGGGCTCAGCGCCGAGGCGGGATCGCCGCCGCGGCGACTTTCCTCGAGCGGGCGGCGATCCTGTCCGCTGATCCGGCCCTGCGCAGCTCCCGGGCGATCGCGGCGGCCGAGGCCAAACGTGAAGCGGCGGCTCCGGAAGCCGCCTATGAGTTGCTCTCCCTGGCCGAACTGAATCCGTTGACCGAGTTGCAGCGGGCACAGGTGGGCCGGCTGCGGGCACAGATGGAATTCACCCGCAGCCGGGGCGGATTACCAGGTGCACCACCGGTCCGGCATGCGGCTGGATTGCTGCTCGACGCTGCCAAGCGGTTGGAGAATCTCGACGACGAGATGGCTCGCGAGACCTACATGGAGGCGCTGGCCGCCGCGATGTTCACTTCGCGCAGTCAGCCAGAAGCCCTCGTGGTGGCCGCGGAGGCGGCGCGCGCCGCAGTCGAAAGGGCCGAGGCGCCGACTGGGCCTATCGATTTACTCCTCATCGGCATGGCGAACCTGATCACCGATGGACTGCCCGCGGCGGTTGAGCCCCTACGCACCGCGCTGGAGCTGTGGGGTGAGCACGCGCGACGCCACGACGGCCGGGCGTTGCGCTGGTTGGCATTGGCTTTCCCGATCGTCCACGAATCCGCTGCCCATGAGATCTGGGATGACGACCTGGTCGACCGGTTGGCCACCGACATGATCGGCTATGCCCGTGCCACCGGTGCCTTGGCCATACTTCCACCGGCAATCGCCTACCAGGCCGGTGTCCAGACGCACAAAGGCGAATTCGTCACAGCTGCAGGGCTTATGGAGGAGGCCGACTCCATCTCGGAGGCGATCGGCCACCGTCCGATGAAGTACCACAAGGTGGAGTTGGCGGCCTGGCGCGGCGATCTGGCCGTGGCCGGCGACCTCATCGAGGCGGGTATGGCAGAGGGGACCGCCAAGGGGGAGGGCCGACTGCTCGGGGCGGCGGGCTACGCCGCCGCAGTGCTCTACAACGGCTTGGGCCGCTATGAGGAGGCCCTGACAGCTGCCAAGCAGACGTGCGAATTCCACGACATCGGGTTCTACTGCTGGACCCTGATCGAACTGGTCGAGGCCGCTGTGCGAGTCGGCGAGCGGGATGTCGCCGAGGACGCGGTGCGACGGTTGGAAGTATGTACGGAGTCCAGCGAAACCGATTGGGGGTTGGGCCTATTGGCCGCGGCCCGGGCTATCGTCGCCGACGACACCGAGGCCGACGTGCAGTTCAAAGAATCCATCGAGCGGCTCAGCCGCACGCGGATCGGGGTGCAGTTGGCCCGGACGCATCTGCGATACGGGGAGTGGCTGCGTCGCCAGAAGCAGCGCACCAGCGCACGCGAGCACCTCAACACCGCGTACGACATGTTCACCAAGATGGGCGCGCACGCGTTCGCCGAACGGGCCCGCCGGGAGCTGATCGCCACCGGGGAGAAGGTGCGTAAAGAGCCGTTGGCCTCGGGTGATGAACTGACCGCACAAGAGGCGCAGATCGCGCAGTTGGCCCGCGACGGGCTGACGAATCAGGAGATCGGCGCGCAGTTGTTCATCAGCACCCACACCGTCGAATGGCATCTGCGCAAGGTGTTCGTCAAGCTCGGTGTCCGGTCCCGCAGGCAACTGCGGTCCGTGTCGTGGGGCAACTGAACCACGACCACGGGTTTTCAAGGGTCCCAAGCGTCGCCGTCGGGGCCAGGCTCATCGCATGGCGACAATACTGTTGCAGACCACGATCACCGAGAATCCCGACGACTGGGATGTCAGCCGGTTCTCGATGCTGGCCGCCGAGTTGCGTGCGGACGGGCACGATGTGCTGGCCCGTAACCGGGCCGACCATCCCGGGGAGGATCCGGTGCTCAGCCATCTCGATGAGCTGGGGTTCGACCAGCTGTGGTTGATGGCCGTCGACGTCGGCAACGGTCTTACACCCGACGAATGCGCGGCGATCGGCAGGTTCCGTGGGCTCGGTGGTGGGGTGCTCACCGCCCGCGACCATCAGAACCTCGGCAGTTGCCTGCGGGGGCTGGGCGCGTTGGGGCAGGTCAACGAGTTTCACGATGCCAGCCTCGATCCGGTGTCGCGGTGTGACGATCAGGACAATCCGGACATCTCCTGGCCCAACTATCACTCGGGTGCCAACGGCGACTATCAACCGGTACTGGTTGACGAGCCCGTGCACCAGCTGCTGCGCACCTCGCGCACCGCCAGCGGACGCATCGAGTGGTTCCCGGCCCATCCCCACGAAGGACTGGTGTCGGCGCAGGTGCCGTTCGCGACCGTGGTGGCGCGGGGGCGCAGCACCGCGACCGGCCGGCAGTTCAATCTCGCGGTGGCATTGGACGGCGAGCGCACACCGCAGGGCAAGCCGATGGGCCGGGCCGTGGCCGAGTCGACGTTCCATCATTTCGCCGATTACAACTGGGACCTGGGGCACGGAGCACCGTCGTTCGTGACCGACCGGCCCGGCTGGCAGATCGGGGCCGATCCGTCGCTTCTGGGTGTGTACAAGGATTACGTCCGTAATCTCGCCACCTGGCTGCAGCCACCGGACCGCCACTAGCGGGGCAACAGGCCCGGCACGATGTCGTTGAGCCGGAATGTGACCGGCTGTTCCAGCTGGGCGTAGGTGCACGATCGCGGGTCGCGCTCCGGGCGCCAGCGGTTGAACTGAGCGGTGTGGCGGAAGCGCCTGCCTTCCATGTGGTCGTAGCGGACCTCGACAACACGTTCGGGCCGTAACGGAACGAAGGACAAGTCCTTGCCGGCGTTCCAGCGTGAGCCTCCGCCGTATCGGCGGGCGAGGTCGGGGTCGGCGGCCACCTGTGCGGCCCAGTTCCAGGGATGGTTGTCGAAACTGGTGACCAGGGGCTGCAATTCGGTGAACAGGGCCCGGCGCCGGTCCATCGGGAACGCGCCTATGACGCCGACGGATGCCAGCTCGCCGTCATCGGTGTAGAGGCCGAGCAGCAGCGAGCCGACCACATCCGGTCCCGACTTGTGGAGCCGATAGCCGGCCACCACACAGTCGGCGGTCCGCTGGTGCTTGATCTTCACCATGACCCGCTTGTCGGGTTGATAGGTGAGGGTGAGCGGCTTGGCGATCAGTCCGTCGAGCCCGGCGCCTTCGTACTCGTCGAACCAGCGCCGCGCGGTCGGAAGGTCGGTGGTGGCCGGGGTGACATGGAAGCGCGGACCGGGCCCCAGCGCCTCGACCAGGGCGGCGCGCCGCTCACTGAACGGGCGGGCCGTCAGGTCGTCGTCGCCCAGCGCCAGCAGGTCGAAGGCGATGAAACAGGCGGGTGTCTGCTCGGCCAGCAAGCGCACCCGGGATGCCGCGGGGTGCAGACGCAGTTGCAACGCTTCGAAATCCAGGCCCAGCTCGGTGGGCAGGACGATCTCGCCGTCGACGACGCATCGCGGCGGAAGTTCGGCTTTCGCGGCATCGACGAGTTCGGGGAAGTACCGGGTCATCGGCCGCTCGTTGCGGCTGCCGAGCTCGACCTCGTCGCCGTCGCGGAACACCAGTGCCCGGAAACCGTCCCACTTGGGTTCGTAGGACGCATCCGGGGGAATCACCGTCGCCGGCTTGGCCAGCATCGGCGAGACGGGTGGCATCACGGGTAGCAGCATGTGGTTACCCAGTATGCGCGGTTGCGCGATGAGTTCGCGGCGGCGCGGCGGTCTAGAACCATGACGCCCCGATGAACCAGGATGGAGCCTGTGGACCTACCCGTAGTGCCGCCGATCGAACCCATGCTCGCCAAAGCCCAGGTGAAGGTGCCAGACGAGGCGGGGGTGTGGTCCTACGAACCCAAGTGGGACGGTTTCCGGGCTTTGGCCTTCCGGGATCGCGACGAGGTGGTGTTGCAGTCGCGCAACGGCAAGGAGCTCGGCCGGTACTTCCCGGAGTTGCTCGACGCGCTGCGTGACGAACTCGCCGAACGTTGTGTGCTCGACGGCGAGGTGGTGGTGCCGCGCGAGATCGACGGACGGATGCGGTTGGACTGGGAGTCGTTGTCGCAGCGTATCCATCCCGCCGAGTCGAGGGTGCGCATGCTCTCCGAGCAGACCCCGGCACATTTCATCGGATTCGATGCGCTGGCCACCGGTGACCGGTCGTTGCTCGCCGAGCCTTTCCGGGTCCGCCGTGAAGCCCTGATCGAGGCCGTCAGGTCCAAGGTGTGGTGCCATGTCACGCGGACCACCACCGATCCCCGGCTCGGCGCCGAGTGGCTACAGACTTTCGAGGGCGCCGGGCTCGACGGCGTCATCGCCAAGCGGCTCGACGGGCCGTATCTGCCCGGGAAGCGAGAGATGGTCAAGGTCAAGCACCACCGCGATGCTGACTGTGTGGCGATGGGCTACCGCATCCACAAGAGTGGCGAGGGCGTCGGCTCGATCCTGCTCGGCCTCTACCGCGACGACGGCGAACTGCAGATGGTCGGCGGCGCAGCGTCGTTCAGCGTCAAGGACCGGAACAAACTGCTGGCCGACCTGGAGCCGCTGCGGGAGGGCGATGAAGTCCGCGAGGGTGACCCCAGCCGCTGGAACTCGGCTGCCGACAAGCGCTGGATCCCGGTGCGTCCGGACAAGGTGTGTGAGGTGGCGTATGACCAGATGGAAGGAAACACCGTGAACGGCCGGCGCTTCCGGCATGCGGTGAAGTTCCTGCGCTGGCGCCCGGACCGCGAGCCTTCGAGCTGCACATTCGACCAGCTCGACGTGCCCCTGAATTACGACCTGACCGACGTACTCGCGGGAGAGGGCTGAAATGGCAACACCGGCAACCGAACTGGATGTCGACGGGATCAAGGTCCGATTCACCAACCCGGACAAGGTGTACTACCCGAAACTGGGTAAGGACGGCACCAAGGGCAAGCTGATGGAGTACTACCTCAGCGTCGCCGATCGCATGGTCACCTTGCTCAAAGACCGGCCCACGCACCTGCAGCGGTTCCCCGACGGCATCGAGGGCGAGGAGATCTACCAGAAGCGGGTGCCGCAGAAGCATCCCGACTATCTGGAGACCTGTGTGGTGACGTTCCCCTCGGGGCGCACCGCCGACGCGCTCAAGGTGACCCATCCCGCGTCCATCGCGTGGGCCGCGCAGATGGGCACGATCACGTTGCACCCGTGGCAGGTTCGGTGCCCGGACACCGAGCATCCCGACGAGCTTCGTATCGACCTGGACCCGCAACCGGGTACCGGATTCGCCGAGTCCGCCGCCGTTGCCTGCGACGTGCTCAAGCCGCTGCTGGACGAGCTGGGTCTGGTCGGTTACCCGAAAACCTCCGGCGGCCGTGGCGTGCACGTCTTCCTGCGAATCAGGACCGACTGGGATTTCATCGAGGTGCGCCGGGCCGGGATCGCGCTGGCCCGTGAGGTGGAACGGCGTGCCCCCGATGCGGTGACCACGTCGTGGTGGAAGGAAGAGCGGGGCGAGCGGCTGTTCATCGACTACAACCAGAACGCCCGCGACCGCACCTTCGCCTCGGCCTACTCGGCCCGCAAGACCCCGATCGCCACGGTGTCGACGCCGTTGTCCTGGGACGAGCTGCGCGACGCCAACCCTGACGACTACACGATCGCCACCGTGCCGGATTTCCTTGCCGGACGCGAGGATCCGTGGGCTGACATCGACAAGAAGAAGCAGTCACTGCAGCCGCTGCTGGACCTGGTGGCCGCCGACGAGGAACGTGGCCTGGGCGATCTGCCGTACCCGCCGAGCTATCCCAAGATGCCCGGTGAGCCGCCACGGGTGCAGCCCAGCAAGAAGGTCGCCGAGCACTGGGACGAGCAGGGTAACCGGCGCCAGGATTAGGCGCCGTCAGAGTACGCGGAGCAAGGTGAAGTCTGACGGTGGTCGAGGAGTCACCGCCGCGGTGGCAAGCATCGGCTGGAACGCGGTGGTGATCGGTGGCAGCGCGGAACCGCCGATCACAACGGCGCTGGTCGGTCCGGCAGGTGTCGGAAGCGCGAGGGTCTGACCCGGATCGCCGTAGATGCCCGAGCATTCGACGCCCTCACAGGCTCCGGTGGAGGCATCGATCCGGCCCGCGAACATGTCGTCCACCCAGCCGGTGATGAGGGTCTGTGAGGCCGCCTTGTTCGGCTCCGTGGAGAATCCGTAGAACAGGTACGACAGGAGCTGGATGGCCGGGCTCCCGCCCTGCATGGCATCCAGGTGTTGGCCGTCGGCCAGCACCACGCCGTTGAACATGTCCGGTCGATGCTCGATCAGCGCCGCATCGACCCTGCGGACGTCCTTGGGTGCACCTAGTTCCAGTACCGGGACGTAGGTGTCCAGCCCGTCCAATTTGTCCAACGCATCCGGCAGGACGTTCTCCGGCGGAGCTCCGTCGAGCAATACCACGCCGGCCAGATGGTTCTCTGCGCCAGTCGATTTGATCGCATCCGCGTAGTAACCCGCGGCGCCGGCCACCACACCTGCGCCCAGCGAGTGCCCGACCAGGGCGAACGTTTCCGGTAGCGGTACGTCGGCACCGTACCTTGCGGCGTATCCGGCTGCCTGCGCGCTGGCGGTCAACGCTTCGCGGTCACCGAGGAACAGCTCGGCTGTGGCCCGATAGACCTGATCGTCGCCCAACCAGAATCCGTCCCGGACAAAGCGATTCGACGAGTAGGTCGGTACCACCACGACGCTGTTGGTGCGCTCGGCAAGGTTTGCCGCGGTGTAGCTGTACATCGCACTTACACCGAGGAACCCGTGCTGCAGCAGGATGATCCGCTCCGGCGGTGCGTCGCCCTCGGGGTAGTACCAGTCGGCCGGCACGTTGCGACCCTCGGTGATCTCGAGCGAGGAGCTTCTGACCGTGACGTCGCTTCCCGCGGGAACCCTGGGGTGACCCGCGATGGCGGTGACGGCCACGCCGACGAAGTCGAAGACGAATGACTGGACCTTCTCCGGAAGTGACAGCGACGGTGCCGCGGTTGCCGACACCTGCGAAGTGGGTGCGATCGCCTCGTCAGAGGTTGCCGGTGCGTCGGGCGCAGCGCTGAGATCGGCCTTCGAGACCAGTTTGGCGAGCGCGACCTTCCTTTGCGCGGCACGGACTTCGCTTGTGCTTGCGCCAGGTCCGGTTTCCTGGGCGGGCCGGGACACGACTGTCTTGGCTCTCGTGGCGGGCTTGATCGCCTTCTTTCCCAGGACGGCCTGAGCGGCGTCGGCCGACTGGGCTGAGAGACGGGTCCGGTTCGGGCTGCGACGCGGACCGGCCCGGTGGCTCTTGCCCGACGGGCTTGCGCTCGCGGCGGATTCGGATGCCTTCGGTCCGTCCGAACCCGATGGGGTGTCGGCCTTCGCCACATCGGCTCCGGCCACCATTGCCGCAGACACCCCGGCCGCCACCGCGCCTGCCCCGAGCCAAACCGATAGTCGCGCCACTGTGTCTCCTGCCCCGAGAAGCTCGTATCTCGAGCGTCAATTTATGACACCAGCAGGCTGCAGTAGACAGTTTTCGCAATCTGCGCACGATCGGGCCCGGAACCGTTCGACGTCCTGTCCGCCTCACTGAATGGTGCGGGCGTGAACCGGCGCGTAACGCTCGCCGGCGATGCGCCCCGGGGCGAAGATTTCGGCCAGCAGTGCCACTTCGTCGGCACTGATCGCAACGTCGGTGGCGGCGATGTTCTGCCGGACGAACGAAATCCGTTTGGTTCCGGGAATCGGTACCACATCGAGCGGCTGGGCGAGCAGCCACGCCAACGCCAGTTGTCCTGGGCTGCACCCCTTATCCGCTGCGAGCGCCTGAAGGCGTTGCACCGGCTCAAGGTTTACCGCGAGATTCTCGGCAGAGAACCTCGGATTCGTGGCGCGGAAGTCGCCCGCGGCGAAGGTGGTGCCGCTTTTCAAGGAGCCGGTGAGCGCCGAGCGGCCCAGTGGGCTGTAGGGAACCAGGGTGATGCCCAGTTCCCGACAGGTCGAGGTGATGCCGTGTTCGACGCGTCGTTCCCACAGCGAGTACTCGGATTGCAGTGCGGAGATCGGGTGGGTGGCGTGGGCACGGCGGATCTGATCCGGACCGACCTCGCTGAGTCCGATGGCGCGGACTTTCCCCGCCGTGACGAGTTCGGCCATCGCTCCGACGGTTTCCTCGATCGGCACGCTCGGATCGAGGCGATGGCAGTAGTACAGGTCGATGACGTCGGTGCGCAAGCGCCGCAGGCTGGCCTCACATGCGGTCCGCACATACTCCGGTCGGCCGTCGATCGCGATCCCGTCCTCCGTGTCGTTGATCTTCGCCGCGAACTTGGTCGCCAGCACGATCTCGTCCCGGTGTCCGGCGATCGCTTCGCCGATCAGTTGTTCGTTGTGGTCGAAGCCACGGATCGGCACACCGAAGGTGATGTCGGAGGCGCCATACACGTCGGAGGTGTCGAGGAAGTCGACCCCGAGTTCGAGCGCGCCGCGAATGGTGGCCATTGACTCGTTGTCGTCGGAGGGGCCGTAGAACTGCGACATTCCCATGCAGCCCAGGCCTATTGGGCGCACCGTCAACTCGGAGTGCCCGAGGGTGACGGTCGCCGCTCCGAATGCCGGGCGTTGAGTAGGTGTTGTCATTTGGCTGCTCCCAGCGGGTCGATCTGAGCGGCGGTGGCATCGTCGGCTGCGGTGGAGAGGCTCAGGGCCTCCCACTTCTCGTCGACGGCGAGCAGGTCGCGTCCGGCAGCGGTGGCGTAGTGGTAGGCGTCGGGGCCGACGAGTAACCGCCCTGGGGGATCAGGCATCTCGGCGATGGCGAGGACGAGTTCGGCCACCTTGGCGGGATCGCTGGCACCGAGGTTTTCCGGCGTGCTGTGGGCGATCGACGCGCCGACGGTGTCGGCGTATTCCGCGCGGACCTCGGCGATCTGCATCGAGGACCCAGCCCAATCGGTGCGCATCCCACCGGGTTCCAGGACCGTGACCTTGATGCCGAGAGGTGCGACTTCCTGTGCGAGCACGCCGGAGAATCCGGTGACTGCCCACTTGGCCGACTGGTAGGCGCTCAGTCCGGCCCGTACGAGTCGCCCGCCGACCGAGGAGATCTGGACGATGTGGCCGGCGCGCTGGGTCCGCATGACGGGCAGTGCGGCTTGGGTGAGCCGTACGACGCCGAGGAAGTTGGCGTCGAGCTGGGCGCGGAAGTCGTCGAAGTCGAAGTCCTCGATCGCGGCCATGTTCGCGTATCCGGCGTTGTTGACCAACACGTCGAGTCGGCCGAACCGCTCGACTGCGGTGGCCACGGCGGCGCACACCTGGTCGTCGTCGGTCACATCGAGTTCGACGACGGCGAGATGGTCCGGCTCCTGAGCGGCCAGATCGGACAGGGCGGCGGTGGAGCGGACGCCGGCGACGACGCGGTGCCCGGCATTCAGCGCGGCCTCGACGATCGAACGGCCCAGGCCGCGGGATGCGCCGGAAACCAGGAACACGGCTGGCTTGGCCGATAACTCGATGTCCATGACTACTCCTATGTCTACGACTGTATACATCTGACAGGTATACATACGTAGACTCGGTGCCGGTTATTCCCTAGCGTTGTCGGTATGGGTTCCTCCTCCCGGACACGCAACGCTGCCGCCACTCGAGAGGCGATCCTGCAGTCGGCGATCCGCCACTTCGCGCACTCCGGGTATGACGGCGTCGGCGTCCGGGAGATCGCGGGAGACGCCGGGGTCACCGCGATGCTGGTGAACCGCTACTTCGGTTCCAAGGAGCAGCTGTTCGCCGAGGCGGTCGAAACCTCGTTCGCGCCACCGACGATCGTCGCCGAGGAACCGAACGCGCTCGCCCACGATGCGGCCACCGCGCTGGCGGAACGCTCCGACCCGGACGCCGATCCCCTGGAGCCGTTCCTGATCATGCTCCGCTCGGTCTCGAACCCGGTTGCGGTGAACATCGTGCGTGACGCGATCGCGCGCCACGTCGGCAGTCGGTTGGCCGGACAACTCACCGGGCCCGACCGTCAGCTCCGCGCCGACGCGATGCTGTCGGTGATGAGCGGTGTCCTGCTGATGCGTCGGGTGGTGCGCAGTCCAGGTTTGACCGATTGCGACAACGACCAGCTGACCGAGCTGTTCGAGCGCGTTTTCGCCGCGATCATCGAGCCAGCATGAGATCGAGGAATCGTTCGTACCGATCGGCGTCGGTGAGAGCATCGGCGGAGTCCATGAGATGCAGCACGCCGATCCCCGTGGCGAAGGTGGCCTGGCCGCGCAGCCCCGCATCTTCAGGGCTGAACCCGTAGTCGAGGTAGGCCTTGGTGACGGCGACCAGCACCCGGTGATCGGCAGCCCGCACGTTGGCCGCGGCGATGTCATCGGTGCGCGCCCACTCCCGCATCGCCCTTTCCAACGTCCAGTGCCGCGGGCTCAGCAGCTGCTTCATCATTTGTGACAACCGCTCGCGCGGCGGCAGATCCTCGAGTTCGGCCAGCGCGCGACGGTCCTGCTCCAGGAATGCGTTCCACGACGCCACCAGGGCGGCCCGGTAGCCCTTCATGTCGGTGAAGTGCCAGTAGAAGCTTCCCCTGGTGGCGCCGATCTGCTGGCAGAGCCGCTCGATCTTCAGCGCCCGCACCCCGTCTGACGCGAGCAGCGCATACCCGGCTTGCACCCAGTCGTCGGCGGTCAGGTTGCCTGGCGTGCCTTTGCGTTCGCCTGCCATCCGAACAGGGTAGGTTGCGGCTCGGGGACCCGTGACGCGATGAACGTTCTGTTCGTGACGATGGACGGCGGAGGCAACGTGCCGCCGATGCTCGGCGTGGCCCGGGCGGTGGCAGACCGAGGCGAGCAGGTCCGCATCGTCGGGCATGAGTGTTTGCGACGAGAAGTCGAGCATGCCGGCCTCCCGTTCTTGGCGTACCCCACGGCGCGACCCTGGGACTCGTGCCGCGAGCAAAGCCCGCTTCGGTGGGTGCCGATGTTCAACGACGCCAACATCGGCGCCGATGTCCGGCAGCTGTGTGAACGGGACAGGCCGGACGTCGCCGTTGTCGACTGCATGCTGCTTCCGGCGCTACAGGCTGTACAAGACGCCGCGGTCCCACATGCGGTGTTCAGCCACACGCTGCGGGACTACTTGAACGGTGCGCACCGGCTCGGAGCCGGCGCCGCGGCGTGGTTGTACGGGCATCGCATCAACAGACTGTGGAACTCCGCGGACCTCAACATCGTGGCCACGGTGGCGCGTCTCGACCCGGAATCTCGTCGACCTCAGCCGCACAATGTGCGATGGGTGGGCGCGGTGGTCGACGCGCGCGAACCCGACCGGTCAGCAGGTCCGGCGCAGGTGCTTGTCAGCATGTCCACCAATGGTTTTCGGGGCCAGCGCCGCACCTTGGCCCGCGTGATCGAGGCGCTGGCGACCCTGCCGGTGGATGCGGTCGTGACGACCGGCGGGGTGGTCGAACCAGCCGCGCTGCCCAGTGCGCCGAATGTCGATGTCCGGGAATATGCGGACCACGGCGAACTGATGCCGGCATGTTCGCTGCTGGTCGGCCACGGCGGGCACGCGACGACATTCCGGGCACTGGCCCACGGGATCCCCACGCTGATCATGCCGGCCAGCGGCTTGTCGGACCAACCGCTGATCGGGCGTGCGATCGCTGCTGCCGGTGCCGGTCTGACGCTGCGCAGATCGGCTTCGGTCGAGTCGATTCGACGCTCGATCATCACGCTGCTCGTCGAACCGGGGTGGGCCGATGCCGCGGCAGTTGTCGGTGCGGAGATCAGGGCGAGCAACGCCGCGAGAAGGGCGGCTCAGCTGCTTACTGGGCTGGCGTGACCATGGGCAGGTGCATCCCGAACGGCACCGCGCTGATCAGGGTGACCGGCACGGCCTCACCGCTGGGGACCGGGTAGTGGCGCTGCTCGCCGGGTCGTGCGCCGACGATGGCCTCGCCCAGGGGCGAGTTCACCGAATAGACCTCCAGGTCGCCGTATTCGGCGCCGCGGATGCCCAGCAGGAACGTCTCGATCTCGTCGGTCTGGTCGTAGCGCACGGTCAGCACCATGCCCGGTTCGGCCACCCCGTCGTCGGGCGGATCTTCACCGACGACGGCGTTGAGCAGCAGGTCGTGGATCTGCTGGATGCGGGTCTGACGGGCGCGCTGGACGGCCACCTCGTTTTCGTCGGAATCAGAGGCGGCTTCGGTCGAGATCAGTTCCCGCAGCGTAGACAGCTCGGTCTGGAGCCGCTCGTATGCCTGTGGGGATAACCAAACACGTTGGCTGACAGTCATTGTCGTTCCTTCCGATGATGCGAAGATGCCGTCAGGGGCGGGTTTGCCGCGCCGCCCCTGACGGCTTGTTGGCCCGTTAGGGCGATGTCGTGAGCCCGTCAGCGCAGGGGGTCGAATTCCCGTAGCGTCTCGGGTTGCTTTCCGGTGGTGATGTATTCGGCGAGCAGGCGGCCGGTGACCGGGCCATGGGCCAGGCCCCACATGCCGTGGCCGCCGGCCACGAAAATGCCTTGGGCCACTTCACCGATGAGTGGGCGTCCGTCCGGGGTGACCGGTCGCGGGCCCACCCACACATCGGTTCGGGCTTGCCAATTCACGCCGTCGAGCAATGGGGTCGCCGACGCGATGATCGCGTCGACACGTGCCGGCTGCAGCGGGTCGTCGGGACCGCGGAACTCCATGGTTCCGGCCACCCGCAACCCGCCCTGGTACGGCGTGCAGGCCACACGGGCGTCGGGCAGATAGATCGGTCCGAGCAGCGGCCGCTGCACCGGCACGGTGAACGAATAGCCGCGTCCGGCTTGCACCGGCGTGCGAACCCAGGGCTTGGCGAGTTTCGACAGCCACGCCCCGGTGGCGATCACGGCGGTGTCGGCGCTGAGGGAACCCGTGGCCAGCTCCACCGTGACAGCGGAGCCCTGGGTCCGAATGTCGGTGACTTCCCCGGTGAGCAGCTCCGCACCGCGGGCGACGACGGCCTCGCCGAGCGCCTCCACGAAGCGGCCCGGGTCGACGAACCGCTGGCCCTCCACGCTGATGCCCGCGGTGATGGCCGTCGACGCCAGCGGCACGTGCTCGCGCAGTGCCTCACCGGACAGCCCGGTGACGGTCACCGTTTGGCCGACGGCGGCCATCCGGCGCAGTTCGGTCATCAGGTGTTCGGCCTGGCGCTGGGTTTCGAACAGTGCGGTGATCGGTCCGTCGGTGGTGGGTACCGCGACGCCGTTGGCGGTCAGCACGTCGTAGGCCTCGAGGCATTCCTCGTTGAACGGCACGTTGGCCTTGGCGGCCCGCGTCCACGTCGAGAGCAGGCAGTTCATGGCGAACCGGGCCAGGAAGGCCAGCAGCCGGGGACCCGAGGTCAGTGGGATGTGCAGGGGCGCGGCCGGGTCGAACAGGGATCGCAGGCCGTACCGCAGCACCGCGGGGTCATTGAGCGGGATGGTCAGCGTCGGCGAAATCCAGCCGGCGTTGCCCCACGATGCTCCCGCGGCCACCCCGCGGCGGTCGACCACGGTGACCTCGACTCCGCGCTCCTGAAGAAACCATGCCGTGGACAGGCCGACGATGCCTGCACCCACAACCACCGCTGACCGCGGACCGCCGTCAATGCGCTCGACACCATGCATGTCTCCCATGGTGGGCCGGGCCGGCCACTCTGCGTTTGGATGAACTCGACAATCGAGAGGTGGTTGATTGTCGCCCTACGACAACTCCTCGGTGGCGGCCAGTTCGATCATCATCGCCAGCCGCTTGCGCGCATCGGCCAGGTCGAGTTGGGTCAACTCGACCATCTTGCGCAGCCGGTAACGCACGGTGTTCTCGTGGACGCCGAGGGCCCGCCCGGCCCCGGCCAGATCGCCCTGGGCCTCCAACCAGGCTCGCAGTGTCGCCGCGTACTGCGTGCCGTGGGCTTGGTCGTGCGCCCGCAATTCGGCGACCGGGCCTCGCTGCGGGGCCCGGCCGGAGCGGGCCGCGATCCGAAGGCGCTGCAGCAGGATCTCGTCCCATTCCTCGTCGTACACCGGCGCCGGGCCCTCGCGACGTACCTCGTGCAGCGCCAGGCACTCGTCGGCCTCGCTGCGGGCCAGGGCCAGTTCGGCGGCCGTGGCCGGGCCGCTGATCCCGGCCAGTACGGTCACCCGCTCGGGCAGTGCGGCCCGCAAGCCCGTCACCCAGCTGCTGGCCCCGTCGGGCTCGGCGCCGGGCAGCACGGTGTAGACGGTGTTGCCGGCCAGGGCGCTACGGCCGGGACGTGACCAGCCGAAGCCGGCGGTGGCACGATCGAATGCCAGCAGCAGGGCGGCGTGCCGCTCGTCGGTGGTCTGGGCTCGCAGCGCGATGACTCGTAGGGGAGTCTGCGGCAGGCCGAGTCGGCTGGCCGCCGTGGTGGCGTCGGCGGCGCCTTCCAGCAGGCGGATGACGAGCTCGGATTCCACCTGGCGTTCCAGGTCGGCGCTGGCCCGTGAGCGCAGCAGGTGCAGCGCGACCATGCGGGCCCCGTCGGCCAGCGCGGCCCGTCGCGCGTCCGGCAACGGCTCGGCGCAGGTCACCCAGATCGAACCGAGCAGCTCGCGACCGGCGCGGGCGGCCACGACCATCCGCCCGGTCAGGCCGCGGTCGTGCTCGCCTTCGACGAACATCGGTTCGTCGGACTCGGCGAGGTGCCGGAACACCCCGCGGGCTTCGAACAGGGCGCGAAGTCGTTCCGGCGCGCCGCGGCTCAGGATCGTCTCGACGCGAGCCGGGTCAGCGTGCTGCTGCAGACGCGAGTACGCCAGGACTGCGCTGCGCCGGTCCTCGATGGTGACCGAGCCGCCCACCGCGTCGGCGAGGCTGTCGGCCAACGCGAACAAATCGGTTGGGCCGCGCCCGGATTCGGTTTCCCGGCCCTCCAGCACCACGCCGTAGACGACGGCCGCCAGTTCACTCCAGGAGACCTCCGGGTCGACCGTCATCACTGCGATGCCGCCGTCGTCCGCCGCCTCGTCATCAGGTCCGCGCACCAGCACCACTACGGCACGCGCCGCCGTGGCCCAGCGCACCGCCTCGGCCACCGATTCGGCCCCGACTGCCAGCAGGACGTCGCCGATCACCTGCCCCGGCTCGTGCATGACGACGCTGCGCAACTCGGTCGAGCGCGGCGCCGGCCGGGATCCCCGGGCCGGGGCGCGCAGTCGCACGCCGTAGCCGCCCAGAACGTTGATCAGGCGGTCTAACGTGACCACGGATTACGGCCCGGCGGCCAGCGTCGCCTTGCCGGTGTGCTGCTGGCCGCCCTGGTCCAGCCAGGTCAGGCCGACGACGTCGCCCGGGTAATGCCGATCCAGAACCAGCGTCAGGGTGCGCGCCGAGTCCAGCGCGGTGCCCTCGATGGTGGTGAGCAGGTCGCCGGGTGCCAGGCCGGCGGCTTCGGCCGGGCCGCCGGGGATGACGTCCTGGACGATCACCCCGCCGCTCTGGCGCTGTGCGGTGCGTACTCCGACACCGAGCATGGTCGGCGGTCCGATGTGCACCGTCGGCGACGGGGTGCGGGAGCGGATCTGGCCGGCGATGCCCATCGCGTCGTTGATCGGGATGGCGAATCCCTTGCCGCCGGGGCCCATCCGGAAGTTCACCGAGGCGGCCGTCGTCATGCCGACTACTTGGCCCGCATCGTTGACCACGGGGCCGCCGGAATCGCCGGCACGGACCGGTGCGGCGAACTCGAACAGTCCGTTGATCTCATCGCTGGTGCCGGTCAGTTCGTCTTCGGCGTTGACGGTGCGGTTGAACGCGCTGACCGTGCCGATCTCGCGGGTCAGCGGTGCGCCGCTACCCCCGGCGTTGCCGAGCGCGACCACCGGCTGCCCCGGCACCAGCGCCCTCGAATCGCCGATCGGTGCGGGTACCAGGCCGGCGGCGCCGTGCAGTTGCAGCACCGCGATGTCGTTCTGGCGGTCGTAGCCCACCAAATCCGCCGGGAAGCTCTGTCCGCCGACGGTGGCGCTGATCGAGTTGGCCCCTTGGACGACGTGGTAGTTGGTCAGCACCTCACCGCTGGGCGACAGCACGATGCCGGTGCCGATGCCGTAGGCCTGCTGGTAATCCACTCGGGTGTCGATGCGCGCCACCGATGGTTCGATCTGGGTGGCCACCGCCTCCGGGTCGCCGGGCGCCGCTGCGGCAGGTGCCGACGGGGCGACGACGGCAGCCGCGGCGGTCAGTGCCGCCGCGAGGATCACTTTGAACGGATGCGAGCCCACTTTGCTCATGTACCCATCTTGGCTGGGCAAGAACCCGATGTCGACGCGATCGGTGTTGCGTCAGTCTTCGGTGGCGACTTCGCCGCGCGAGCGCCAGCCCCGCCGCTTGGTGCCGCTCTTGCTCGACGGGCGCCGGTTGCCCAGGGTCTTCACCGCCGGTTTCTCGTCTTCCTCGGCTGCCGTCTCTTCAGCGTCTTCAGCCTCTTCAGCGTCGGCTGCTGCTTCAGCCTCGGCTGCTTCAGCCTCTTCAACCTCTTCGGCTGCCGCCTCGGTGGTCTCCTCGGCTTCGGCAGCCTTCTTGCGACCGCGGCGCTGCGACTTCTCGCGGCTCTTGACCGGCTTGACCGGCTTGGGCGGCGGAGGCGGTAGTTCGGCGAGGAAGGCCAGGTAGAAGGCGAAAATGCCGAGCAGGGCAATCGCGGCGGCAGCGCCGTAGATCCCGAACAGCCACGGCCCGAAGCTGTCCAGCGACAGCCAGATCTCCGCGATCGCGGTACCGACGATCAGCACCGCCGCCAGCACGTGCAGGGAAATCGAGGCGGTCCGCAGCCGCAGCGCCAGCTCCGGCGTGGACAGCTCGGGACGCTTGGTCCGCTGCAGGGTGAACACCACCGGAAGCGCCGCGAGACCGATCAGCACACCGGTGACGATGCGCAGGACCAAGCCCAGCGTCTGCGGGGTATCGCCCATGAGCTCGGGCCATCTGGGAAGAACGAAAAAGAAGTAAAGGCCGGCGGCCACGATCGAAAACGACGCGTGCCAGATCACCGCGACGGTGCGGCCCATGCTCCTCCTCGGGTACTGAAATTGGGCCGGGGTGCGAACCGCTGATCAGGGTTGATTCAGCAGGTCGCACCCCGGACCCGAGCGCGGAGGATAGGGGATTTGAACCCCTGAGGGCTGTTAACCCAACCCGCGTTCCAGGCGAGCGCCATAGGCCACTAGGCGAATCCTCCGTCGGCAATCCTAACCGACGCCCGGACCACTCCCGAAAACGCCAGGGGCGGGCCGGGTACTACACTCGCCATCGGACCCCGCGCGGCGTCCATCCTGTGAACTCCCCCAGGGCCGGAAGGCAGCAAGGGTCAACGGGCTCTGGCGGGTGCGCGGGGTCCCCTTTATGTCCAGCTCGTTCCGCTTCTGTGAAAGGCGCGCGGTGTCGTTCCAGTCTCTCGGCCGCGACGATCTGCTCGCGCTGCACGAAGTCCAACAGCGCAACTATGCGGAGTTGCAGGCCAAGAAGCTGAGCTTGGACCTGACCCGCGGCAAGCCGGCTCCCGAGCAGTTGGATCTGTCCAACGCGCTGCTGTCGCTGCCGGGTTCGGAGGCGAACTCCTTCCGTGACCGCGAGGGCACCGACACCCGCAACTACGGCGGCCTGCACGGGCTGCCCGAATTGCGGGAGATCTTCGGGGAACTGCTCGGCATCCCGGTGCAGAACCTCATCGCCGGCAACAACGCGAGCCTGGAGATGATGCACGACGTCATCGTGTACTCGTTGTTGCACGGCGGGGTGGATTCGGTGCGGCCCTGGGTGCAGGAAGAGAAGGTCAAGTTCCTCTGCCCTTCGCCCGGCTATGACCGTCACTTCGCGATCACCGAATCCCTGGGTATCGAGATGATCGCGGTACCGATGCGTGAGGACGGGCCGGATGTCGACCTGATCGAGGAGCTCGTCGCGGCGGACCCGGCGATCAAGGGCATGTGGTGCGTTCCGGTGTACGGCAACCCGACCGGGGTCACCTACTCCTGGGAGAACGTCCGCCGCCTCGTTCAAATGCGTACGGCCGCAAACGATTTCCAGTTGATGTGGGACAACGCCTACGCGGTCCACACCCTCACCGACGAGTTCATCCGCCAGGTCGACGTGCTGGGCCTGGCCGAGGCGGCCGGTAACCCGAACCGCCCGCTGGTGTTCGCCTCGACCTCCAAGATCACCTTCGCCGGGGCCGGGGTGAGCTTCCTCGGCGGCTCGCTGGGCAACATCGCCTGGTACCTGCAGCACGCGGGCAAGAAGACGATCGGCCCGGACAAGGTCAACCAGTTGCGGCACAGTCGATTCTTCGGCGATGCCGACGGTGTGCGGCTGCAGATGCAGCGGCACCGGCAGTTGATCGCCCCCAAGTTCGCCCTGGTCGCCGAGATCCTCGAGGACCGGCTGGGGGAGTCGAAGATCGCGTCGTGGACCGACCCTAAGGGCGGCTACTTCGTCAGCCTCGACGTGTGGCCCGGCACTGCAAAGCGCACTGTGGCGCTGGCCAAGGACGCCGGTATCGCGGTCACCGAGGCCGGGTCGGCATTCCCGTACCGCAAGGACCCCGAGGACAAGAACATCCGCATCGCGCCGACGTTCCCGTCGCTGTCCGATGTGCGTGAGGCGATCGACGGCCTGGCCACATGTGCGCTGCTGGCGGCGACCGAGTCGCTTTTGCGTTGACTTTGAACTGACGCCGCATTTGTGCGGGTAGCGGTGTGCGCAGATTCAAAGTCAACAGCCGAGTTCGAGTGGGGGACCGGCGAAGGCAGGCCGTCGGGGCGTGATCCCGAGCTCTGGCCGCCACAGCCGATCCCATTCACGCTCCACCCGGGCGATGATGGTCGGCCGTCGGTGTCCGGCGGCCACTCTGACGTGGGTCCAGCCGACGCACTCCAGGTAGTCGGTACGCGTGATGTCATAGCCGAGCTGATCGGCGTGCTGCGCACCCTCGTACTCCACCGCCAGCATCAATTCCTCCCATCCCATGTCGAGGAAGTACCTCGGGTATCCGTCGGGCCCGAGCACCGGGATCTGTGTCTGCGGCCGCGGAAAGCCTGCGTCGATGAGCATCAGCCGCAGCCAGGTTTCTTTCGGGGACTGGCCGCCCGGGTCGAACAGAGCCAGCGCCCGTTCGAGTTGCCGCAGGCCACGGCTGTGGCGGTGGTTTGCGGCGAGCGCCAGCACGTCGTCGGCCTTGACTCCGGTGGCTCGGGCAAGTGCGTCGAGTCGCGCGACGGCCGCACCGATCAAGCCGCGGCGCCCGAGGTCGAAGGCAGTGCGCTCGACGCTCGTGACCGGGAGCCCGTCGATGCGCATGACCTCGCCGTCATAGACCCGGTCTTGTCGGGTGATCACGTTCTCTGGCGGCTTGGTCTTGGCGCTGATCAACTCGATCGGAACGTCGTCGGCCACCCACTTCGCGCCATGCAGCGCCGATGCGGCGGCTCCTGCGATCACCGCGTCGCGGCCCGACCACAACCATGCCGCCACCGTGCGTTGCCGCAGTGACACCGCAGTTCGCTTGTCGACGTAGATGTTCGGCAGGATCGCGCGGTGGTAGCGGTTGAGCCGGTAGCGGTTGACAACGCCGCTCGCCAAGGCTTCGGTGCCGATGAAAGGCTCGCTCATTCGGTGAGAGTCGCCGGTCGCAGGGACAACCACGGCGGTGTGCCGGTCGGGGCATGGCCACCTGTGGATGGATCGCGCGCTGTGGGCGAACGTCTACGTCGACTTTGAACTGACGCCGCATTTGTGCGGGTAATGGTGTGCTTGGTGTCAAAGTCAACGGGCATCGGCACGCCGTCAGACGCAGTCGGTAGCCTTCTTCCGTGGCTCTCTACCGCAAATACCGGCCGGCAACCTTCGCGGAAGTCGTTGGCCAGGAACATGTCACCGAGCCGCTATCGACAGCGCTGACCGCCAACCGGATCAACCACGCCTATCTGTTCTCCGGGCCGCGCGGCTGCGGCAAGACGTCCTCGGCGCGCATCCTGGCCCGCTCGCTCAACTGTGAGCAGGGGCCCACGCCGACACCGTGCGGGGTGTGCGATTCGTGCGTCGCGCTGGCCCCCAACGGCCCGGGCAACGTCGACGTCGTCGAGCTCGACGCGGCCAGCCACGGCGGTGTGGACGACACCCGTGAATTGCGCGATCGCGCGTTCTACGCGCCGGCCCAGTCGCGGTACCGCATCTTCATCGTGGACGAGGCCCACATGGTCACCACGGCCGGTTTCAACGCGCTGCTCAAGATCGTCGAAGAACCGCCCGAGCACCTGATCTTCGTGTTCGCCACCACCGAGCCCGAGAAGGTGCTGCCGACCATCCGGTCGCGGACACACCACTACCCGTTCCGGCTGCTGGCGCCGCGCACCATGCGCCCGCTGCTCGAGCGCATCTGCGCCGAGGAGAACGTTCACGTCGACGACGCGGTGTACCCGCTGGTCATCCGGGCCGGCGGGGGCTCACCCCGTGACACCCTGTCGGTCCTCGACCAGCTGCTCGCCGGCTCCGAACAGGCCGACGGTGGCAACCACATCACCTATCAGCGGGCGCTGGCCCTGCTCGGTGCCACCGACATGGCACTCATCGACGACGCGGTGGAGGCGTTGGCGGCCGGGGACGCCGCGGCGTTGTTCGGCGCCGTGGAGGCGGTGATCGACGCCGGGCACGATCCGCGGCGGTTCGCCACCGACTTGTTGGAGCGCTTCCGGGATCTGATCGTGCTGCAGGCCGTTCCCGACGCGGTCACCCGCGGTGTCGTCGATGCGCCCGCCGATGTGCTGGAACGCATGCGGGAGCAGGCCGCCAAGGTGGGTGCGGCCACGCTGACCCGGTATGCCGAGGTGGTGCACGCCGGGCTCGGTGAGATGCGCGGGGCGACCGCGCCGCGGCTGCTCTTGGAAGTGGTCTGTGCCCGGTTGCTGCTGCCCTCGGCGCATGACACCGAATCGGCGTTGCTGCAACGCATCGAACGCATCGAGACCCGGCTGGACATGTCGATCCCGGCCGGTGAGGCCGCGGCATCGGCGGCCGCCCGTCCCGCCGCCGAGCCGGCCAAGACGTTCGTGCGGCGCAGCCAGGCGGTGCAGGCGCCGGCCCCTGCCGAAGCGCCGGTTCCCGAACCGGCACCGGCGCCCGAACCGGCACCGGCGCCTGAACCGGCCGCGGCGCCGCCGCCCCCCGCGCCCGAGCCTGAACGCGAACCTGAGCCGCCGCTGCCGCCGGAGCCGGACTTCGAGCCCGAGCCTCCTCCGGAGCCCGAACCCGAGCCGGTGTCGGCCTCGGCGTCTGCCGCTCCCGGGGGTGAGCCCAACGCGGCTGCCGTGCGCTCGATGTGGTCGACGGTGCGGGAGAAGGTGCGTGAGCGCAGCCGTACCACCGAGGTCATGCTGTCCGGGGCGATCGTGCGTGCGGTCGAGGACAAAACCCTTGTGCTGTCGCATGATTCGCCACCGTTGGCCAAGCGGTTGACCGAGTCGCGCAACGCCGACGTGATCCGCGATGCGCTCAAGGACGCCCTCGGGGTGGATTGGCAGATCCGTTGTGAGGTCGGCACAGCCGAAGCCGCCCCACCGCCCCCGCCGAAGGCCGCCAAGCCCCCGCCACGGGTCCCCAGTCGGCCGGGCCGCGTGATCCCCGAGCCTGAACCGGAACCGGCACCGGAGCCTCCGTCGTCCCCTGAAGAGGAGGAGGCCGAGATGCTCGCCGAGGCTTCACAGACCGAGGCCGGGCCGCGTCGCGACCCCGAAGAGGTCGCGCTCGAGCTGCTGCAGAACGAACTCGGTGCGCGAAAGATCGAGGGCTAAGGCGTCCACCACGGCCGCAAGGGCAGCCCGCCGTCGTCACCGCGTTCGTCGAGCTTGACGGCCAATACCTGGTGCAGCTGAATCACATTCGTTTCGAAACCGAGCCGTGAGCCGGCCATGTACAGGCCCCACACCTTGGCGGTGGGCAAACCGACTTCGGCCACGGCCTCGTCCCAGTGCGCGACGAGGTTGGCGCACCAGTCACGCAGCGTCATCGCATAGTGATGGCGCAGGTTCTCCTCGTGCAGGACCTCAAGGCCGATGTCCTGTACCTCGGTGATGATGCGTCCCGAGCCGGTCAGCTCGCCGTCCGGGAAGACATAACGGTCGATGAATCCGCCCGCGGCCGCGCCGGACCGGTTGTCGTGACGGGTGATGCAGTGGTTGAGCAGCAGCGCGCCGGGACGCATCTTCGACTTGAGGAAACCGAAGTACGACGGATAGTTGTGCACCCCGATGTGCTCTGTCAGGCCGATCGAGGACACGGCGTCGAACCCATCTTCGACGATGTCGCGGTAGTCGCCGTGGCGCACCTCGGCCAGGTCGCCGAGGCCTTCTTCGGCGATGGCATCCTGCGCCCACCGGGCCTGCTCGGCCGACAGCGTCACGCCGAGTGCATTGACACCGTGGCGGGCGGCATAACGCACCATGCCGCCCCAGCCGCAACCGACGTCGAGCAGCCGGTCGCCCGGTTGCAGCCGCAGCTTCTCGAACACCAGCCGATACTTGTTGTCCTGCGCGGTTTCCAAGCTGGCGTCGGCGTCCGGATAGCACGCGCAGGTGTAGGTCATCGACGGTCCGAGCACCCATTCGTAGAAGGTGTTGGACACGTCGTAGTGGTGGTGGATCGCCTCGGCGTCACGAGTCTTGCTGTGCCGCAGGCCCTCCATCATCCGGCGCCACCGCGGCAGTGCCTCCTGGGGTGGCGGCGCGATCGGCTTGAGATGCTCGATGCCGATCGAGCGGACGATGTTGGCCAGCACCCGGGCCGGCGGGCGCTTGAACGACATCTTCTCGGCCAGAGCGCACAGCAGCGGGTACGGGTCACCGGGGTGCACTCCGTGCGGTTCCAGGTCGCCGGACACATAGGCGCGGGCCAGGCCGAGGTCACCGGGAGCGGTGGCCAGATACGTGGTGCCGCGCGGCGTCTTGAGATCCAGGCCGAGTGTGGCGTTCTCGGGCCCGGCGCTGCTGCCGTCGTAGGCGGTGAACTTCAGCGGCTGCGAACCCGTGGCGAAGATCTCCAGAATCTCGGCCAGGCTGAGCTTGTGATCGGTCGCATGCGTCGAGTGTTCTTTGAAGGTGGTCATCGCTGTTCTCCATTCATCGGCGCAACACGGCTTTCGAGTACAGGTCAAACAGACGTGAATCGGGGTCGTAGGACTTCTTGACGGTCTTGTAGGTCTCGCCGCCGTAGAGCTGGTCGAAATCCTCACGCGGATAGTAGGAGTCGGAGTACAGGGACTTGTGTCCGTCGAGTTCGCTGACCTTGGCCTCGATCAGCTTGTTGGTGTGCCCTTCGACCGGGCCGACGGGCACCGACGACCAGAACCCGACGTTGACGTAGGTGTGGTGCGCGCGAAGGGGATACAGCGGCCACCCGGAACCGTGGCGGTCGTCTTCACGTAATCGCAGCGGGCACAGCCAGATCGGTTCGATCGGCACGTTCTCCAGGAACCAGTCGAGGAATTGTCTGCAGTTCTCCAGTGGCACCTCGATGTCCTGCACCACCCGTTCGCGCGGCGGGCGCCCGTTGCGCTTCTCGATCCGGTCGGCGATGTTGAAGCGTTGGTCGTAGCCGACCAGTTTCCAGTAGAAGCTGCTGCGGCGAAGGCGACGCGGCCAGAACCGCCGGATCGAGGGGTTCTGCGCGCCGAAAGCCCGCGAACACCAGAACCAGTCGGTGTCCCAACGCCACAGGTAGTCGTGAATGGTCAGGCGGTCGTGTTTCTCACCGTCGGCGTGCTGGATCGAGCGGTAGTAGATGTCCTGGCCGGTGTAGTCGCTGACCGGGCCCGGTGTCGTCGTCTTGAAACCCACGCAGAGGTAGCTTTCGTCGGCGCTGAACACCACGCCGTCGAGGTAATCGACCGGTTGGCCGTCGAGCCCACCGGTCTCGATGATCCGGTCCATCGCCGCGACGAGTGCGTCCAGGGTGTGAAACCGCAGGTGCCGCAACGCGACAAAAGGTGTGACGGGTTCCAGCTCGATCCGCAGTCGGGTCGAATAGCCGAGCGTGCCATAGGAATTGGGGAATGTCCGAAACAGATCGGCATGCTGCTCGGGTGACGCGGTGACGATTTCGCCTGCCCCGGTGAGAATGTCCATCTCCAGCACCGATTCGTGTGGCAGGCCGTTGCGGAACGACGTCGATTCGATGCCCAGCCCGGTGACGGCGCCGCCCAGGGTGATGGTCTTGAGTTGCGGCACCACCAGGGGTGCCAGCGCGTGCGGCAGCGTCGCGGCCACCAGATCCTCATAGGTGCACATGCCGGCGACGTCGGCGGTACGGGCTTCGGCGTCGACCGCGATCACACCGGTCAGGCCCGAGACGTCCAGACCTTTGACCGCGCTGCGATCGCGCGCACGAAACAGGTTCGACGTGGGCTTGGCAAGCCGCACCGGCGAATTGGGCGGTATGGCGCGGTAGCTATCCATGAGGCGCCGCACGCCGAGGGCATGGACAGCTTGTGCGTCAGTCGTAACAACAGACACACATATACGCTAGTCGGAGGTTGCCGACGATGCGACCGCAGACACGAGCAATAAGGGAGTTTCAGTCATGGGACAGGTCAGTGCGGTCAGCACGGTTCTGATCAACGCCGAGCCGGCCGCTGTGTTCGCCGCGATCGCGGATTACCAGACCGTGCGCCCGAAGATCCTTTCCTCGCACTACCGCGATTACCAGGTCCTCGAGGGTGGTCAGGGTGCCGGCACGGTGGCCAGTTGGAAGCTGCAGGCGACCGAATCCCGGGTGCGTGACATCAAGGCGTCGGTCGACGTGGCCGGCCACACGGTGATCGAGAAGGACGCGAACTCCAGCCTGGTGACCAATTGGACCGTCGCCCCGGCAGGCACCGGGTCCTCGGTGAACCTCAAGACCAGCTGGACCGGTGCCGGCGGGGTCAAGGGCTTCTTCGAGAAGACCTTCGCGCCGCTGGGCCTGCGCAAGATTCAGGACGAGGTGCTGGCCAACCTGAAGAAGGAAGTGGAGGGCGCGTAGCGCCCGACCATCTGGCACAGCGGGCTAGCGAGCCGGGGTTCCGCCCTGGCTGCCCAGGTAAGCGGTGACACCCCGGACGATGGCCTCGGCGTACTTCTGCCGGCCCTCCGGGGACTTCATCAGGGATGAGTCGACCGGGTTCTTCATGTTGCCGCACTCGACGAGGATCGACGGGAACTGCGCCAGGTTGAGCCCGGCGATGTCCGAACGGGCATCCAGTCCCCCCGAACCGATGTAGGTGGCGGGCGGAATCCCCGAGGCCGACAGCTGATCGCGCATGGTCTTGGCGAACTGCACCGACGGCCCGGCCTGCACGTTGTTCAGCGGTGGGGACGAATAGAGCACGTGGAAACCGCGGCCGTTGGCCGGTCCGCCGTCGGCGTGGATGGACACGATGGCGTTGGGGCGCAGGGCGTTGGCCATCGAGGCGCGCTCGTCGACGCAGGGTCCCAGGGCGTTGTCGTTGCCGCGCGACATGGCTGTCCGCACGCCCATCTGGTTCAGCAGGGCGCGGACCCGCAGCGTGGTGTCCCAGGTGAAGGTGTGCTCGGGAAAGCCGTCCGCGGTGGAGGTGCCGCTGGCCTGGCAGTCCTTGGTGCCGCCGCGGCCGGTGGGCACCTGGCGGCTGATCGACGCGTCGTTGGCGCCGTTGTGGCCGGGATCGAGGAAGACGATCATGCCGGCGATGTTCGAGGGGGCGGCGGTGGCATGGGGCGCGTCGACGACGGCCGGGACGGCAGCAGCGATGAATACGCTGCTGACCATGGCGGTGCCGACACGCACGCAGTCTGGAACTCGCACGGCGTCACGCTAGCCCGGGCGCCGACTAGGCTGAAAGCTCAAATCGCCGCCGACAGGCGAGAGCAACCAAGTCGAGACCAAGACTTAATCAACACGGCAAGGGGACCACTCATGCAACCCGGAGGCACGCCCGATATGTCCGCCCTGCTGGCGCAGGCGCAGCAGGTGCAGCAGCAGCTCATGGAGGCGCAGGAGGCGCTGGCCAATTCCGAGGTGCACGGCCAGGCCGGTGGCGGGCTGGTGCAGGTGACGGTCAAGGGCAGCGGCGAGGTGGTCGCGGTGGCGATCGACCCCAAGGTGGTTGATCCCGAGGACGTCGAGACCCTGCAGGATCTCATCGTGGGCGCCCTTGCCGATGCCTCCAATCAGGTGACGACGCTGGCGCAGAGCCGTCTGGGCCCGCTGGCCGGCGGGTTGAGCGGGTTCGGGCTTCCGGGGGTCTGAGTGTTTGAAGGCCCGGTACAGGATCTGATCGACGAGCTCGGCAAGCTCCCCGGGATCGGGCCCAAGAGCGCGCAGCGGATCGCGTTTCACCTGCTCAGCGTCGAGCCGCCGGACATCGATCGGTTGACGGCGGTGCTGGGCCGCATTCGTGACGGGGTCACGTTCTGCGCGGTGTGCGGCAACGTCTCCGACGAGGAACGCTGCCGGATCTGTAAGGACCCACGCCGTGACGCCTCATTGGTGTGCGTGGTGGAGGAGCCCAAGGACGTGCAGGCCGTCGAGCGCACCCGCGAATTCCGCGGTCGTTACCACGTGCTGGGCGGGGCGCTGGATCCGTTGTCCGGCGTCGGCCCCGACCAGTTGCGCATCCGGGAGCTGCTCAACCGGATCGGTGAACGTGTCGACGGTGTCGATGTGGCCGAGGTGATCATCGCGACCGACCCCAACACCGAGGGCGAGGCCACGGCCACCTATCTGGTGCGGATGCTCCGCGACATCCCGGGCCTGACCGTCACCCGTATCGCCTCGGGCCTGCCGATGGGCGGTGACCTCGAGTTCGCCGACGAGCTCACCTTGGGCCGGGCGTTGGCCGGCCGTCGTGCCATGGCGTAGTTCAAAATCCGCCGAGTGCGACGCAGACGTCGTTTCGTAGGTCCACGAACAACGTCTGCGTCACACTCGGCGGGATCTAGCGGATCAGTGACCGCTCTTGTGGCGGGCCTTGCCCGCAGCGCTGGAGCGCTTGCCGGTCTCGGCGGTCTTCCCCGTCAACCGCTGCGTGGCCTTCTTGATGTTGTCGCGGATCTTCTGCGCCGGGTTCGCGGTGGCGGTCGGCTTCTTGACTGCGGTCTTGCCCGCCGTCGCCGTCGCCGTCTTGGCCGGTGCCGGGGCCTTGGCCTCGGTCGAATCGGATGCCGAGTCGTCCGCCTGAGATGACGCCGCGGGGCTGTCTGCTGTCGTGGCTGCATCCGAATCTGTTGCGGCACTGGCAGGTTCGTCAGCCGTCTCGGCAGCAGGGGCGCTGAGCGTGACGGTGCGCGCCGAGACGCCGCTGCTGAGTGCTTTGACGGGCGAGCTGGCCAGTTTGGCGGAGTTGACCGTAGCCACCGAGGCGGTGGCCGGTGCCTGCGGGTTCGGGTCGAGCAAGCCGGCGATGGTCTTGGGGATGTTCAGTATCGACGTGATGGGACCGTCGCCCAGGAAGCCGAAGCCGGACTCCGGAGACAAGAGCCCGGGGGTGTTGATGAACCCGAGTATCGTGCCCTTGCCGTTGAGGAAGGCGTCGGTGAGGTTGGCCGGAGCGTTGATGAACGCGTTGACGACGCCTTCGGTATCGCCGGCGGTGGCCGCCGTCACCACTTCTTCCGCGGTGGCGGCCAAACCGTTCACCACCGACAGCACCGGATACAGCGCGGGCAGGGCTACCGATTGAACGAGGGTCGGCACCGCCGCGATCACGTTCTGGATGTTCTGCGTCGTCGTGTCGACCGCGGACCAGGTGCCGTTCATCAGGTCGAGCACGCCCACGATGGCCGGGAGCAGTGCGTTCGTCAGCCCGTCCATGGCCTTGGTGATCTGACCTTGGTTGATCAGGTCGGAGGCCTCTTGGAGGGCCGCGGGCAGGCCCTGGAGGGTGGTGCCGAGGAGATCGCCGTAGGACTGGACGGCGTTCCCGATGACCGTCGCGTTGCCGATCTGATTCCTGATGACGGTCTGCAGGATGGGCGCCGGCGATGCCATCAATTGCTCGCCGAGCGCTTGCAGGTTGGTGCCCGCCTTGGTCAGGGTCTGGACCCACGCATCGAGCGGGTTGGTCAGCGCATTGAGCGTCACCGCCGCCGATGACGCGTGGATGGCGGGCAGTTGGATGTCCGTCGGGGTTGGCGCGACCGGGCTGACGGCGATGACGCCGGCGCCGGCCAGGGCGACCCCGGCAGTGAGGTAGGAGCGAACAGCGGTTTGCATCAATCTATTCCTTTGCTTGCCCCTTAAGAAGGAGCTGATACTTACTTGAAAGTAATAACAGATTGAACACATAGTGCCACGTCAAGTCCATAGTTAGTTCAAATAATGAGAAAACGGACATCCCGTTTCGATGGTCAATTTCTTTGCTGAGATGCCCTTGTGAGTGGTCGTCCGGATGCGCTGTGGCAAACAAGTCGACGGTCGGATCAGGCTCCGTCAACCAGGGGTCGGCACCAATGTGGCGGGGGCTGTCAGCAGTTTGCCCGTCGGCTGATTAATGGTCCACGGAATGGTCCATACTGGCCGGTAGCTTTGGTTGGACGTGACGCACGGCAATTTGCGGCAGTGATGTGAGGGAAGCGACTATCGGACTCATGGGGGCCTGGATCACGACTTCGCTGGATTCGCGTCGGCAATCATAGGTTTTACACAGGTAACAATTTTGTCTGGTTCGCGGACACGCCGCGATGATCTGTCGCGAAAGCCGTGGCGGGGTTCCCGTCGGGAGCCACTAGCGTCGTGTCATGCCCGATCTACTCCTGATGGCGCCCTCGCTGTATCGACTGCGGATCCCCGGCGGCCAGGCTCATCTGCTCAACAGCTACCTGTGGACCGAGCCCGACGGCGTGACGCTGATCGACACCGGCTGGCCCGACAGCGCGGAGTTGATCGCCGATGCGCTCGCCGAACTGCGCCTGCGACGGATTCACGTCAAGCGCATAGTGCTCACCCATTTTCACGAAGACCACTGCGGTGCGGCCGCCGAGATCGCCGACTGGTCCGACGTGGAAGTCGTCGCAGGCAAGGGGGACGCGGAGTTCGTCCGTGGGTGCGAACCGGGACCGTTGCCGGTGCTGACCGACTCGGAGCGGACGCTCCGCCCGGATTTCGACGCGTCGCCGCACGGCCCGGCCTGCCGGGTGGACGCGGTGGTGAGCGACGGTGACGTGTTGGATTTCGCCGGCGGGGCCCGGGTGATCGGAGTGCCCGGCCACACCCCCGGCAGCATCGCGCTCTATCTGCCGGCGGCCGATACCGTGCTCACCGGTGACGTGGTCGCCGAGTTCAACGGCCAGGTGATCTTCGGGGTCTTCAACACCGACCGCGCCGAGCTCGCCGAGTCGGTGGCCAAGCTTGCCGCCACGGGCGCCCAGATCGCCGGATTCGGCCATGGCGAGCCGATTCTCGCTGACGCCGCGGCCAAGATCGCCGCCGCTGCGGACCCTTTCGCCGCCGAAGCCTGATATCGCGGCCCTACACCCGGCGCGGGGCGGCCAACCGTTCGCGGCGCAGCAGTTCCACCTCCGGCAGTTCCAGCGGCGGCAGCTCACCAACCACCTGGGACAGCAGATGATCGGCCAGTTCCGGATTGCGAGCCAGGCACGGGCCGTGCAGGTAGGTGGCCACCACGCTGCCCTGCACCGCGCCGTCGTAGCCGTCGCCCGCCCGGTTGCCCGCACCCTTGGTGACGGCGGCCAGTGGCCTGGCGTCCGGGCCCAGAACCGTTCCGCCGCGGTGGTTCTCGAACCCGGTCAGCGGCTGGGACAGCCCCTCCAGGAGCGGCCTCGACGCGACCTCACCGATGGTGCGAGCCTGCTGCGGGGAGGTGGTGACGTCGAGCAGCCCGACTCCCTCCACGCGTTCCCCGGCCGAGGTCTCGTACCAATGGCCGAGCACCTGGATCGCCGCGCAGATCGCCAGCACCGGCGCACCTCGCGAAACCGCTTGCTGCAGGCCGGGATAGCGGATCAGGTGCTTGGTCGCCAGCCGCTGCGCGTAATCTTCGGCGCCGCCGAGCGTGTAGAGGTCCAGTGAGTCGGGCACCGGATCGGACAGCGTGATCTCCACGATCTCGGCGTCGATGCCGCGCAACCGCAATCGCTGCTGCAGCACCACGGCATTGCCGCTGTCGCCGTAGGTACCCATCACGTCGGGCAGCACGAGCCCGATCTGCACCGTCACGACAGCCTCCGATTCAGTTGCAGGAAGGCCGTGTAGTTGGCGATCACCTCGACGTGCCCGGGCGGGCAGCTGTCGATCGCGGCGAGGGTGTCGTGCACCAGGGAATGCTCGACGCCCGCATAGCCGAGCCGCACGGCCAGATCCGTTCCGCGCTCGCCGGCGGCGACCACGACAGTGTCGTCAAAGTGCTCGAAGCGGACATCCCACAGCCACGACAGGTCCTCGCCATCGGGCACCTGCCCGTTGACGGAGATGACCACGCCCGCACCGTGCTTGTCCACCATGGACAAGGCCTCTTGCCAGCCGGCCGGGTTCTTGGCCAGCAGGATCCGGGCGGTGTGCGAGCCGATCTGCACCGTGCGGTAGCGCCCGGCCACCTCGTCGACGCCGGAGACGGCGGCCACCGCGGCGGCGGGGTCAGCGCCCAGCGCCACGGCTGCCGCGACGGCCTGGGTGGCGTTGCCGCGGTTGACCGCACCCGGCAGGGCCAGCGTCATCGGCAGGGTGAGGCCGTCGGGCCCGTAGATGTGGGTGTCGTCGAACCACCACTGCGGGCTGGGCCGTTTGAAGTCGCTCCCGGTCGAGTGCCAGTCGCGCCCGTTGCGCTCGATGATCTCGCCGGACCGCGGGCAGCTGACGGAGTCGCCCGACCAACTGCCGCCGGCAGCCACCCACACCACGTTGGGACTGTCGTAGGCGGCCGAGGTCATCAGCACGTCGTCGCAGTTGGCCACGATCACCGCGTCGCGGTGACGGGCCAGGCCGGTCCGCAGGGTGCGTTCGATGTGGTTGATCTCACCGACCCGGTCGAGCTGGTCGCGCGACAGGTTGAGCAGAACGATCACCGACGGGTTCACCGCATCGGACACGTGCGGGACGTGCATCTCGTCGACTTCCAGGGCGGCCAGTGTGGCCTCGCGCGCTGAGGCGAGTGCCGCTACCAGCCCGGCATCCATGTTGGCGCCCTCGGAGTTGCTGGCCACCGGGCCGAGCGTGGCCAGGGCGGCTGCGGTCATCCGGGTGGTGGTCGATTTACCGTTCGTGCCGGTCACGACGACGGTGCGGCGGTCCTGGCCCAGCTGACGCAGGATCGAGCGGTCCAGCGTCATCGCCACCAGGCCGCCGATCATCGCGCCCGCGCCGCGCCCGGTGACCCGCGACGCCCAGCGCGCGGTTGATCCGGCGGCCAGTGCGGCACGCCCTCGAAGGGTCAGCATTCCGGCGATTTTAGGGGCACGACACGCTGCCGCGCCGCCTGAGGTTGTCGGGCTCACGTGCCATCCTGGCGAATATGAGCAGCGCGTGGGGCAGGCCGGCCGAGGAGCCGGGCGCGGGCTGGGCCGTCGTCGACGTGGAAACCACCGGGTTCCGGCCCGGGCAGGCACGTATCGTCAGCGTCGCCGCCCTCGCCGTCGGAGACGACGGCAACGTCGAGCGCAGTGTGGCCACCTTGCTGAATCCGGGGGTTGATCCCGGGCCCACCCATGTGCATGGACTGACGGCCGAGATGTTGGAGGGCCAGCCGACCTTCGGCGACGTCGTCGACGAGGTGAGTGACATCCTGCGGGGCCGCACCCTGGTGGCCCACAACGTGGGCTTCGACTACAGCTTCCTGACGGCCGAGGCCGAGCTGGTCGGCGCGGAATTGCCGGTCGACAGTGTGATGTGCACGGTCGAGTTGGCCCGGCGGCTGGCCTTGGGCACGGAGAACCTGCGGCTGGAGACGTTGGCCGCGCATTGGGGCGTGAGCCAGATGAAGCCCCACGATGCCCTCGACGACGCGTTGGTGCTGGCGCAGATCCTCAAGCCCACCCTGGCCCGGGCCCGTGACCGCAAGGTCTGGCTGCCGCTGCGCGAGGTGAGCCGGCGCCGCTGGCCCAACGGCCACATCACCCATGACGAGCTACGGCCGCTGAAGGTGCTGGCCTCGCGGCTGCCATGCGAGTACGCCAACCCGGGGGTCTACGTGCCGGGGCGGCCGCTCGTGCAGGGCATGCGGGTGGCTTTGTCAGCCGAGGTGGCCCGCACCCATGAGGAACTCATCGAGCGCATTCTGCACGCCGGGCTGGCCTACACCGACCTGGTGGACCAGCAGACCTCGCTGGTCCTCTGCAACGAGCCCGCACCCGATCAGGGCAAGGGTTACCAGGCGGTGGAGCTGGGGGTGCCGCTGCTGGATGACGCGTCGTTCATGGGCCTGCTGGACCACGTCGTCGGCGGTGCGAGCATCGAGGAGTTCATCGACACCGCGCCCGAAAGCGATCAGTACACGCTGTTCTGACTAGCTCAACGCCTTGGCCTTGAGCCCGTCGAACTCGGCCTGGGTGATGGTGCCGGCGTCCAACAACGCTTTGGCGTCGGCGATCTCCTGTGCCGGGGACCGCCCTGCCGCCTGGCGGATGTAGTCGTCGGTCTCCTTCTTGGCCGCCAGGGCCGCTGCCTGCGCGCGCTCCGACATGCCCTTGCCGCGGGCGATCAGGTAGATCAACGCGGTGAGCCAGGGGAACACGATCAGGAAGACCACCCATACGGCTTTCACCCAGCCGGAGGTCTTGTGATCACGCCAGAACAGGTCCGTGAGGATCTGGAACAGGACCAGCAGGTAGGCGATCCAGGCGAAGATGATCAGGAAATGCCACAGGAAATCCCAAGTTGGACCCCAGTCCATGGGTCACTCCTCGCAGTCGACGTTCGGCGCAGTTTTTGCGCCGACGTCAGCTAACCACGTGCCGCGCGGTTGACAGCAGATACGACGGCCCGAAGTGATGCAGTTGTGATCGACGTGGCGATCCCGACGCCCCAGACCGTCTTGCCGCCGATCGACGCCTCGACGTAAGCCGCGGCCTGGGCCTCTTCACCCGAGGACATGGCGTGCTCGGAGTAGTCCAGCACGTTGATGTCGTAGCCGATGGCGCCGAGAGCGTCGACGAACGCCGCCAGCGGTCCGTTGCCCGCGCCGACGATCTCGCGCTCCTCACCGTCGATCTTGACGATCGCGGTGATGGTGTCGGTGCCGCCGTCCACCTCGGAGGCGACCACTTTCTGGCGGATCCGCTCCAACGGGGTGATCGGGGCCAGGTACTCCTCGGAGAACGCGTCCCAGATCTCCTTGGGCGACACCTCGCCGCCCTCACCATCGGTGATCTGCTGGATGGCCTGGCTGAACTCGATCTGCAGCCGGCGCGGCAGCGACAGGCCGTGGTCGGCCTTCATGATGTAGGCCACGCCGCCCTTGCCGGACTGCGAGTTCACCCGGATCACGGCCTCGTAGGTGCGGCCGACGTCCTTGGGGTCGATCGGCAGGTAGGGAACCTGCCACAGGAGATCGTCGACATCGACGTCAGCCTCGTCGGCGTCGAACTTCATCTGGTCCAGGCCCTTGTTGATGGCGTCCTGGTGGCTGCCGGAGAACGCGGTGTAGACCAGGTCACCGCCGTAGGGATGACGTTCGTGCACGGGCAGCTGGTTGCAGTATTCGACGGTGCGACGGATCTCGTCGATGTTGGAGAAGTCGATCTGCGGGTCGACGCCGCGACTGAACATGTTCAGCCCCAGCGTCACCAGGCAGACGTTGCCGGTGCGCTCACCGTTGCCGAACAGGCAGCCCTCGATCCGGTCGGCACCGGCCTGGTAGCCCAATTCGGCTGCGGCGACACCGGTTCCGCGGTCGTTGTGCGGGTGCAGGCTCAGGATGATCGAATCCCGCGGGGTCAAGTGCCGGTTCATCCACTCGATCGAGTCGGCGTACACGTTCGGGGTGGCCATCTCGACGGTGGCGGGCAGGTTGACGATCAGCGGCCACTGCGGCGTGGGCTTGACGATGTCGGCCACCGCGTTGCACACCTCGACCGCGTACTCCAGCTCGGTGCCGGTGTAGGACTCGGGGGAGTACTCGAAGCGCCACCGGGTCTGCGGGTACTTCTTCGCTTCCTCGACGCACATCGTGGCGCCGTCGGTGGCGATCTTCTTGACCGCGTCGCGGTCGGCCCGGAACACCACGCGGCGCTGCAGGATCGACGTCGAGTTGTAGAAGTGCACGATCACCTGGGGTGCGCCCGCGCAGGCTTCGAAGGTGCGCTCGATCAGCTCCGGCCGGCACTGGGTCAGCACCTGGATGGTCACGTCGTCGGGGATCGCGCCCTGCTCGATGATCTCGCGGACGAAGTCGAAGTCGGTCTGGCTGGCTGACGGGAAGCCGACCTCGATCTCCTTGTAGCCCATCCGCACCAGCAGGTCGAACATGCGGCGCTTGCGGGCCGGGCTCATGGGATCGATCAGGGCCTGGTTGCCGTCACGCAGGTCGACGGCGCACCACATCGGCGCCTTGTCGATGACCCTGTCGGGCCAGGTGCGGTCGGGCAGCCGGACATCTTCGACCTCTTCGGCGAAGCTGCGGTACCGGCTTACCGGCATCGCTGAGCCGCGCTGGGTGTTCCATGCGGGCTGGCCGGGATTGGGAGCGCCGGCAGGAGTGGTGATGGTGCGTACGGACGTGTAGGCGTCTGGGCTGGTCATGTTTGCTCCGGGAGTTTGAGTGGGGGACTCGACCGGCGCATCGCAAAACCCGCGACGGGAAGCCGGTCTGGTCAGACCCCGTCGCGGCGTCCGAGAAGGAGCACCCGCTGCACGCGCTCAACTGTACTCCGCGCGAATCGCAGGCCAAAACCCGCCGATGACGTGCACTTCCCCCGATCGGGGGAACACATCTTCATCAGGTTGATCGCCTGATTGCCGGACAGACCCGGGGCGCCGGAGATCGCATTCTTGTCTCAGTGGCCGAACAGGCCGCCGAAGAAACCGAAACATACACTGAGACAAAGGATTTCAGATCATGACGAAGTTCACCAAGGCCCTGGCCCTGCCCATCCTGTCCGCGGGCGTCTTCGGCGCCGTCGCGCTCGGCCTGGCGGGCACGGCCGCCGCGCAAGAGCCGCACGGCCCGGGCAACCAGTTCAGCCCGGATACCTACGCCACCCCGGCCCCGGGGATGAAGCCCGGCTGGCACAACCATCACGGTCCGCAGCGGATCGTCGGCATCTACGAGTGAGCGCCGCCCTATAAACCCGCCAACTGCGGCAATGTGAGGTGGGCGATCCAGAAATAGATCATCAGGCCGGTGCCGTCGACGATCGTCGCGATCATCGGGGCCGACACCACCGCCGGGTCGACCTTCATCTTCTTCAAGACCAGCGGCAGCACCGACGACACCAGCGAGGCCCACATCACGATCGCGGCGACCGTCAGACACACGGTCAGGGTGACCTGCGGCCCGACACCCAGCGTCCAAGAACGCACCAATGCCGCGGCAGCCATGGCGATGGCGATCAGCGCGCCGGTGGACATCTCCTTGGTGACGATGGCGGGCACGTCGCGGAACCGGACCTGTCCGGTGCCCATGGCCCGGACCAACGTGGTGGTGATCTGGGTGCCGGTGTTACCGCCCGTACCGATCAGCAGCGGGATGAAAAAGGCCAGGGCCACAACGGCTTCCATCTCTTCTTCGAACGCCCGCAGTACCGTTCCGGTGTAGGCCTCGGCAGCGAAGAGCACCAGTAGCCAGACGATGCGTTTGCGCCACAGCAGCCAAGGAGAGGCCTGAAGGTAGGGCACCTCGAGCGGCGCGGATCCGCCCTGGCGCTCGGCATCCTCGGTGGCCTCCTGTTCGGCGACTTGCACGGCGTCATCCTCGGTGAGCACGCCCAGCAGCCGGTTCTCGGCGTCTACCACCGGTAGCTCATCGAGCTGATGGTCGATGAGCGTCATGGCGGCGTCCTCGACGTCCGTCAGCGGTGCGACGGTGACCGGGTCGTCCATCAACGCCTCGACCGGCCGATCGGCGGGCGTCAGCACCAGCGCGCGCAGCCGTACTGCCCCGAGGAGAATGCCCTCGGGACCGACGACGTAGACGTAGGCCCCGGCTGAACCGTGCGGGCGGCCGGCGGCGTGCTCCCTGATCTGGTCGACGGCTTGGGCCACGGTCGATGTCGGTGCCACGGTCAGCGCATCGGGCTGCATGTGGGCCGCCACCGAGTCCTCCGGCCACGACAGCACACCGCGCAGCATCCGGGCCCGGTCGATAACCATGGCGTCCAGCAGCGAATCGCGTCTGGGATTGTCGAACCGCCGCAGGATCTCGGCGGCGTGCGGGGCGTCGAGCGTGCTGACGACTCCGGCCGCGGCTTCGACTGGTGCTGCCTTGAGTACCTTCGCCGCCAGGTGGGCGTCGATGGTCGTCAACAGCTCGGGGCCGGTGTGGGCGTCGAGCAGCCCGCCGAGTTTGGCCCTGGCGTCGGCGGACAAGGCCGCGATCTGGCGCTCGCGCTCGGTCGGATCGGATTCGATTTCCAGCCACAGCTCGATGGCCTTGGTGGTGTCCATCTCGACTGCCTCGCGCAGGCTGATGGTGGCCGCGCCGGCCTTGGTGCTGCTCATCTGTCTCCTTTGCCGCCCCGGTCGGAGTTCAGAAGTATCGACCCGAGGTTTACGCAGTATGAGCAGAAGGTGTCCGGATAGGGCGTTATACCTGCGAGTCGGGGAAGGCGATCACCGACAGGAACCGGATCGGCAGTTCGATCAGATCCACCGGCCCGTGAGCGCCTTCACCGTCGATCTGTAGGGAGTCGCCGGGCTGCAGCCGGTACACGGAGCGGCTGTGGCTGTAGTCCATGACGCCTTCGAGCATGTAGAGGAACTCGGTGCCGGGGTGCTGGAACAGCGGGTAGGTCTGGCTCTTCTCGGTCAGCGTGACGTGCAGGCATTCCAGCCGCTTGTGCTCACCGCGCAGCGAGCTGAGCAACTGGTACTCGTGGCCCTGTTTGGTGCCGTTGCGCACGATCTCCGGGCCGGTGCCGGCTTTGACGTAGGCCGCCGGACGTTCGACGTCGGCGCCGCGGAACAGGCTGGTCACCGGAACGTCGAGGCCCTTGGCGAGCAGGGCCAGGGTGGACAGGCTGCACGAGGTCTGGGCGTTTTCGATCTTGGACAGCATGGCCTTGGAGATGCCCACCCGGGCGGCCATGTCGGCGACGGTGAGCCCGTGCTGTTGGCGCAGTTGCCGGACGTTGCGCCCGATGGCCGCCTCGAATTCGAGCTCCTCGACGGGTTCGTGCGGATCGCGCTCGCGGGCCGTGCCGGAATTACGCAGCAGAGGCTGGTCGCTCACGACACTCCTGATCTATCGCATCTCCCCGGCACCGACGTACGGATACCGGCTGGTGAGCAAATTGTCCTCTGCGAACCGGGCGAGCCGGAAATCCGTCTCGGGTATCCGCGGGTCGCGGCTGTGTCCCTCGGTCACCAGATCGGCGACCAACTTGCCGACCGCCGGGGCGATCTTGAACCCGTGCCCGCTGAATCCGGCCGCTACCAGTAGGCCGTCGATGCCGGTGGTGGAGATGACGGGGTTCCAGTCCGGGGTGACGTCGTAACAGCCGGCGTAGCTGCCGCTGATCGCCGCGTCGGGGAAGCCGGGGAATCGGGTGCCGACCTTGTCGACGGTCAGGTCGATGAAGTCGTCGGTGGCCCGGTTCAGGTAGCCGTCCGGGTCGGCGGGTTCCAACTCGGCCAGGTCGGAGTTTCCGAACAGTAGCTCGCCGCTCAGTTCGGGCCGGATGTACTGCAGCGAGACCAGGTCTGAGAACACCGGCACGGGGCCGGTCTCCACGCCGGGCTTGATCGTCACGATCTGTTCCCGGTGCACCCGGATGGGTACGTCGACGCCGTAGGGCAGCAGGAAAGGCCTGGTCCACACCCCGGTGGCGACGACGACGGTGCCCGCTGAAATCCTTGTGCCGTCGGCCAGTTCGGCGCCGGTGACCCGGCCTCCGTCGAGCTTCAGCCCGGTCACGTTGGCGCCCTGCATGATTCGGACCCCGGCGGCCCTGGCCGAGAGCGCGAAGGCCTGAGCGGTCTGGTAGGCGTCGCCGTACCCGCCGCGGGCCTCCCAGCCGAACGCCGCGAACGGTTCCAGGTCGGCCCATGGCCAGAGCTTGGCCACCTCGGAAGCGTCGATCTCCTCGGTCTGCACGCCGACCTCGCGTTGGGCGGCCAGGCTCTTGCGGAGGTTCTCGACGTTGGGTTCGCCGACGCCGACGACATAGCCGGTCTGCCGGAACCCGATGTCGTCGCCGAAGGTCTGCTGGGCGTTCTCGAAGACCTCGAGGCCGACCGTCGCCATGGCGGCCAGCGAGCTGACCCCGTAGTGGCAGCGCACGATCCCGCTGGATTTCCCGGTCATCCCGGCGCCGACGGTGTTGCGTTCCAGCAGAGTCACATCGGTGACCCCGCGCTGGCTCAACGCCCACGCCGCCGCGACGCCTTCCAGCCCTCCGCCGACGATGACCACGTCTGCCGTGCTCATAGGCCTGGGATCCAGTTCGTGCCGGCCAGCGGAACCCGGGCCATCGCCGCGGCTTCGATGGTGACCGCGACCAGGTCCTCGGGCTCAAGGTGGCACACGTGTGCCTTGCCGCAGGCCCGCGCGATGGTTTGGGCCTCCATGGTCAGCACCCGCAGGTAATTCGCCAGCCGCCGCCCACCTTCCATCGGATCGAACCGCGCCGCCAGTTCGGGGTCCTGCGTGGTGATGCCTGCCGGATCGCGCCCGTCCTGGAAGTCGTCGTAGAAACCGGCGGCGCTGCCGAGCTTCTCGTACTCCGCGGCGTAGCGAGGGTGGTTGTCGCCCAGCGCGATCAGGGCGGCGGTGCCGATCGCGACGGCGTCGGCGCCCAGGGCCAGCGCCTTGGCCACGTCGGCTCCGGTGCGGATGCCGCCGGACACGATCAGCTGCACCTTCCGGTGCACCCCGAGCTCTTGGAGAGCCTGCACGGCCTGCGGCACCGCGGCCAGGGTGGGGATGCCGACGTGTTCGATGAACACCTCCTGGGTGGCGGCCGTACCGCCCTGCATCCCGTCGACCACTACTACGTCAGCGCCGGCGTGCACGGCCAGCTTCACGTCGTAGTACGTGCGGGTGGCGCCGACCTTGACGTAGATCGGCTTCTCCCAGTCGGTGATCTCCCGCAGTTCGTTGATCTTGATGGTCAGGTCGTCGGGGCCCGTCCAATCCGGGTGCCGGCAGGCGCTGCGCTGGTCGATCCCCTCGGGCAGCGTGCGCATCTGCGCCACCCGCGGAGAGATCTTCTGGCCCAACAGCATTCCACCGCCTCCCGGCTTCGCGCCCTGGCCGAGCACCACCTCGATGGCGTCGGCCTTGCGCAGGTCGTCGGGATTCATCCCGTAGCGCGACGGCAGGTACTGGTACACCAGGTGCTTGCTCTGGCCGCGTTCCTCGGGTGTCATGCCGCCGTCACCGGTCGTGGTCGAGGTGCCCGCCTCACTGGCCCCGCGGCCCAGGGCCTCCTTGGCCGGCCCGGACAGCGCACCGAAGCTCATGCCGGCGATGGTGACCGGGATATCCAGGTGGAGCGGGTGTTTGGCGTGCCGGTCACCGAGCACCACGTCGGTGCCGCAGCGTTCCCGGTAACCCTCCAGCGGGTAGCGCGACATCGACGCGCCCAGGAACAGCAGGTCGTCGAAGTGCGGCAGGCGGCGCTTGGCGCCCCAGCCGCGGATGTCGTAAATGCCGGTTTCAGCGGCTCGTTGGATGTCGGCGATCGTGGAGCGATCGAAGGTGGCGGATTCGCGCATCAGTACTCACTCGCATTGTCGACGTGGAAGTGGTAGAGGTTTCGGGCCGAGCCGTAGCGGGTGTAGGCGGCGGTGTCGTCGTCGCCGAAGCCGCTGGCGGCCAACAACTCCGCGAGCTCGGCATGGTGCTCGGGCCGCATCGGCTTGGCGATGCAGTCGGCTCCCAGCGACGCCACCTCGCCCCGCACGTAGATGCGGGCCTCGTAGATCGAGTCGCCCAGCGCCTCCCCGGCGTCGCCGCGCACCACGAGCCGCCCGGCCTGGGCCATGAACGCGCTCATGTGGCCGATGTTGCCGCCCACCACGATGTCCACCCCCTTCATCGAGATGCCGCAGCGTGCCGCGGCGTCCCCTTCGACGACCAGCAGCCCGCCGTGTGCGGTGGCCCCTGCCGATTGCGAGGCGTTGCCGGTGACCCGCACCGTGCCGCTCATCATGTTCTCGGCCACCCCGGTCCCGGCGTTGCCGTCGATGGTGACCTCGGCGAGCTGGTTCATCCCGGCGGCGTAGTAGCCGACGTGGCCTTCGACCGTCACGCGTATGGGGGCGTTGAGGCCGACGGCCACATTGTGGGCGCCGTCGGGGTGGGCGATGACGTACTCGCCCTCGACGCCCGGCTGATGCAGTGCGGCGTTGACATCGCGCAAAGGCGTCGTGCGCAAATCAAACCCAATCAACGTGTCCATGCGTAGACCACCTCCGGTTCCGGTTCCCAAATACGTGCCTGCTCGACGCCGGGCAGCCCGGCCAGCGCCCGGTACTCGCTGGCCATCGCCACCCAGTCGGCGGTTTCGGCGATCACCGCGGGCTTGCACGCGATGGCGTCGCGCACCACCGCGAACGAGTCGTGGTCGGAGACCAGCAGGGTGTAGAAGCCGTCGAAAGTGGCGCACAGTTCCTTCAATGCGGTGGCCACGTCTCGCCCGGCGGCCAGCTGCTCGGCCACGAACCGGGCGCCCACCTCGGTGTCGTTCTCGCTGTCGAACGCCACCCCGGCCCGGCGCAGCTCGCGGCGGATGGTGGCGTGGTTGGCGAAAGATCCGTTGTGTACCAGGCACTGACCGGGACCGACGGTGTAGGGATGGCAGCCCGACGGGGTCACGGCCGATTCGGTCGCCATCCGCGTGTGCCCGACACCCTGCCAGCCCTGAGCCTTGGTCAGGCCCCACGCCTCGGTCAGGGCACGGGGATGGCCGACCCCTTTCAGTACCGCCAGATCGGGACCGAACCCGGAGATCAGTGCCGTCGGGTAGGCGGCGCGTACCAGGCCCAGCAGCTCCTCGGAATCCATGTCCGCCGACAGCAGGTAGGTCGAATCCACCTGCACCACATCGACATCCGGTCCCAGATCGGGCTTGCCGGCAATATCGGTGACCGAGACGCAGCCCTGACCGTACGGCGACCACTCAGGGTCGCCGTAGACCGCGATACCGGCCGAATCGGCGCCGCGGTCGGACATCTCGCCCAGCATGGCGGCCAGCAGTTCGCCCAGCCGCGGATACAGCTCCGGTGTGCGCAGGTGTAGCCCCACGATCCCGCACATGTGTTGTCTCCCTTCTAGAAAGCAGTGAGGTATTGGTCGACTTCCCACGGCGTGACGGTGCCGTGGTAGGCGAAGAACTCCTCGCGTTTGACGTCGGCGAAGTAGGAGGCGACGCCGTCGCCGGCGACGTCGAGCACGCCGGTGACGATCGGGTCGGTTTCCAGTGACTCGACGGCGTGCAGCAGGGTGGGCGGCAGGGCCGCCGGTCCCTGGGCGCCCACCGCACCGGGGTCCAGGCTGCGTTTGACGCCGTCGAGCCCGGCGCCCAGCGCCGCCGCGATCGCGAGATACGGATTGGCCGAGCCGTCGCCGCCGCGCAACTCGATGCGCTGACTGTCGGGCACCCGGATGTAGTGGGTGCGGTCGTTGCCGCCGTAGCTGGGCTTGCGCGGGGCCCACGACGCGCCGGATGCGGTCGAGGTGGCTCCGGTTCGCTTGTAGGAGTTGACGGTTGGGGCCACGACGGACTGCAGCGCGCAGGCGTGGTCGAGGATGCCGCCGATGAACGCGTATGCCGTCTCGGACAGGCCGAGGCCTCGTTCGTCGCTGTCGCCGGGGAAAACCGGGGTCCCACCACTGGTGAGCGACAGGTGCAGATGCAGGCCGCTGCCGGTGCGGTCGCTGAACGGCTTGGGCATGAAGGTGGCCACCATGTCGCGCTCGGCGGCGATCATCGACAGCAGGTAGCGCAGGGTGATCACCCGGTCGGCAGTCGTCAGTGCGTCGGAGAACTCGAAGTTCTGCTCGAACTGGCCGTTGCCGTCCTCATGGTCGTTGGCGTAGTTGGACCAGCCGAGGGTGTTCATCGCGGTCGAGATCGCGGTGAGGTGCTCGTACATGCGGGTGACGCCACGTGCGTCGTAACAGGGCTGGGCGGCGGTGTCGGCGGCATCGGCCGTGGCAAGGGCACCATCGGCGGTGCGGCGCAACAGGAAATACTCGACCTCGGCGCCCACCCAGGGCTCGAATCCGGCGTCGGCGGCACGCTGGATCAGGCCCTTGAGGATCACCCGAGGTGCGTAGGGCCACGGGGCGCCCCCGACGTGGGGGTCGCAGTGCACCAGCGCCAGGCCTTCTTTGATGAACGGGATCGGGGTGAACGAGTCGGGATCGGGGATGGCGATCAAGTCGGGGTCCTTGGGTTCCTGGCCCATGGCGCCGACGGCATAGCCGGCGAAGCCGACGCCCTCGGTGGCCAGCAGCTCGACCGATTCGACGGGAACCAGCTTGGCGCAGGGCTTTCCGCGCAGGTCTACGAACAGCGCGAGGATGAACTTGGTGCCGGATTGTTCGGCGAGGGTGGCGAGATCGGAGGGCATAGCACCAGCACTTTCGTCTCTTGGTGAGAATCACCGTATCACGGTAGGAAACTTCGGCAAGTCGAGTAAACCCCGGTCACCGGCTGCCGTGAGAGCGGCCCACGGCAGCCGGGCCGGGGAATCATGGTTCAGATCAGGCGAATTCGAGCTCGTAGGCCGAATCCCGGTGGAACGTGGTGTCGATACCCTTCTCCTCTTCCTCGGACGAGATGCGGATTCCGATGGTCTTCTTGAGCACGAACGCGATGGCGAACGCGACCGCGAACGAATAGGCCATCACCGCACCGGCCGCGATCGCCTGCTTCCACAGCTGGTCGACGCCGCCGCCGTAGAACAGTCCGTTGGTGGCGTTCGGCATGCCCTCGCTGGCGAAGAAGCCGATCAGCAGCGTGCCGACGACGCCGCCGACCAGGTGCACTCCGACCACGTCGAGCGAGTCGTCATAGCCCAGCTTCTCCTTGAACCCGACGGCGTAGACGCAGATCGCCCCGGCGATGGCGCCGACGAAGATCGCGCCGATCGGGGTGACCGCACCGCAGGCCGGGGTGATGGCCACCAGGCCGGTGATCGCGCCGGAGGCGGCGCCCACGCCGGTGACGTGGCCGTCCTTGAGCTTCTCCACGCCGATCCAGGCCAGGGTGGCCGCGCAGGTGGCGACGAAGGTGGTCACCATGACGATGGCGGCCGAATTGCCTGCGGCCAGGGCGGATCCGCCGTTGAAGGCGTACCAGCCGGCCCACAGCATGCCCGCGCCGAGCAGGGTCAGCGGCACATTGTGCGGTTTGCGCAACTGGCCGAACATGGCCGACTTGCCGAGCACGATGGCCACGGCCAGGGCGGCCGCCCCGGCGTTGATGTGCACGGCGGTGCCGCCGGCGAAGTCGATGGCGTGCAGCTTGTTGGCGATCCAGCCGCCGACCGAGTTCTCGGTGACGACACCGTCGAAGGCGAACACCCAGTGCGCGACCGGGAAGTACACAAGTACGGCCCAGGCCGCGGCGAAGATCATCCATGCGCCGAACTTCATCCGGTCGGCGACCGCGCCCGAGATCAGTGCCACGGTGATGGCCGCGAACAGGGCCTGGAAGATGGAGAACAGGCTGACCGGAAGGCCGGCGACCGTGGTCATCGGTTCCATGAGGTCTTTCATGCCGGCGAATTCGGTGAAGCTGCCGACGAATCCGCCATATGACGTCCCGAAGACCATCGAGAATCCGAACAGCACCCACAGCACGCCCACCAGGGCGACCGCGCCGAACGTCATCATCATCATGTTGGTCGAGCTCTTGACCGAGACCATGCCGCCGTAGAACAGGGCAAGACCCGGGATCATCAGCGTGAGGCCGATGATGCAACACAGCATGAATGCCGTGGTTCCTGTATCCATCAACATCTCCTGGGGGTGGCGGCCCGGACGGGCCGATCACCGGCAGTAGATGATGTTTCTGTTACGTAGACCGACGCGCTGTGTTGCGGTGTCGTTAACGTCGCCAGGCGGGCGGTGAGGATCTCGTAACCGGTGCTTTATGTGCTGAAACGCCAGGGAAATCCGTATACCGCACCGTATACAGCCATGGATACAGCGCACGCCGAACGACATTCGACGCTTGGTGAGGAGTACGAGAACGAGCCGGTCCCCGTATCCGCCCGCAAGTCACTTTTCTCGGTGTCGGCAGTGTGGGTCGGGTTCCCGATGATCATGACCTCGGCGGTGTTCGCCGGCATCGTCGTCTACAACCTCGGCTTCGCCAGCGGCATGGCCGCCATCCTCGTCGGCGACCTCATCCTGATGGGCTACGTGGGCACGCTCAGCTACCTGGCCGGGCGCTCCGGAAAGAACTTCGCGCTCACCGCGGCGGACACCTTCGGCACCAAGGGCTTCCGCGTAGTTTCGGCATTCCTGTCGGCGCTGGTGATCGGCTGGTTCGCCTTCCAGACCGGCATGGTGGGTTCGACCCTCAACCTGTCCATGGGCTGGAGCGCGCCGTGGATCACCCTGCTGGCCGGGGTGCTGTTCGTGGCGCTGACCTTCGTCGGGATCCGGGCCATCTCGTGGATCGGGGTGGTGGCATCGGTGCTGTTCGTCCCGCTCGGTGTGGTTGCCGTGGTGCTGGCCGCCGGTAACGGCGGAATCGGATCGGCGCTGAGCTATGGCGGCGGGGCCGGGGCGAGTGCGTTCAGCTTCGGTGTCGCCGTGACCATGGTGTTCGCCTGCTTCGCCGACTCCGGCACCATGACAGCCGATTTCACCCGGTGGGCCCGCAACGGTAGAGAAGGTGCGTTGGCGGCCTTCGCCGCGTTCCCGGTCGCCTATCTCATCGCTCAGCTGGCCGGTGCGCTCGTGGTGGCGCTGGGTGGGGCCGCCGCACCGGGCACCGCCGGCGGCGACTTCCTGCATGTCCTGGTCAGCGCCGGGGGCGTGTTGGTGCCGTTGGCGATCGTGTTCGTCTTCGTCAACCTGGGCAGCGTGTGTGCGCACTGCCTCTACAACGGGGCCGTCGGATTCGGCAACATCACCGGAAAGACCATGCGTCAGTTGACGGTCGTGCTCGGTGTCGTCGGCACCGTAGCCGCCGTCGCCGGTATCTGGTCGTACTTCGCGACCTGGCTGAACATCCTCGGCGTGCTGGTCCCCCCGATCGGCATCGTGCTCATCCTCGACCAGTTGGTGTTCGCCCGCCGCCGGGCGACTGCGGCACTGGCCTGGAAACCGTTTGCCGCCTGGGCAATCGGAGCCGGGGGAGCGTTGCTGACCCACTTCTACGCGCCGCAGCTGTCCGACGCGGTGGTGGCCATGGTGGTCGGTGGCCTCGCGTTCACCGCGCTGGCGTACCTGCCGGTGCGGGCCGGGCAACCCGTCCTCGCGGGAGAAACCGCATGATCACGATTGACGCCAACCCTTACGTCTGGCCCTACGACGGTGACATCCCCGCTGGGCGTACCGCGTTGATCAACATCGACTGGCAGGTCGACTTCTGTGGCAAGGGTGGATACGTCGACACCATGGGCTACGACCTGTCGCTGGTGCGGACCCCGCTCGGACCGGCCCAGGAGGTGCTCGCCGCGGCCCGTGCGGCCGGGTTGTTCGTCATTCACACCCGCGAGGGCCATCGGCCCGACCTGTCGGACCTACCGGCCAACAAGCGCTGGCGCTCAGCTCAGATCGGTGCCGAGATCGGTTCGGCCGGTCCGTGCGGGCGGATTCTCACCCGCGGCGAGCCGGGCTGGGAACTCGTACCCGAGATGGCCGCTCTGCCTGGGGAACCCGTCATCGACAAGCCGGGCAAAGGCAGCTTCTATGCCACCGACCTCGACCTGGTGCTGCGCAACCGGGGGATCACGCACATCATCTTCACCGGCATCACCACCGACGTCTGCGTGCACACCACCATGCGTGACGCCAACGACCGCGGCTACGAATGCCTCGTCGTCTCCGATGCCACCGGCGCCACCGACTACGCCAATCACCTTGCGGCGCTGAACATGATCACCATGCAGGGCGGGGTGTTCGGGGCCCACGCCACCAGTACGGATGTGGTGACAGCGCTCAAGGAACTGCAATGACCACAGCCACCCAGCCCGTCTCCTTGCGCGACCGGGTCTACCTCGAACTCGGCAAGTTGTTGATGGCCGGCGAGATCGACCATCGGACGAGGCTGGTCGAGTCCCAGTTGTGCGAGACACTCAATGTCAGCCGGACCCCACTACGCGAGGCTCTGGTCCGGTTGCACGCCGACGGCATGCTCGAACGCAGGCCCGACGGCTACTACCCGGTCGCCCTCGACATCCCGGGCGTCCGTGACCTCTATGAGCTGCGCATCACCATAGAACTGCGCGGCATCACCCGGATCCTGGAAACCGACGAGCTGCGGTACGACAAGGACCGGCTCGCGGCGCTGCGCGCCCAGTGGCTGGGGCTGAAGGCCAGCCCGCCCCCGTCGGACGGCGACATGGTGCTGCGCGACGAGTCCTTCCACGTCGAACTGTGCGCGGCGTCCGGGAATCAGGCGATGGTCGCCACGCTCGACAATGTCAACCGCCGGATCCGGTTGATCCGGATGTATGACTTCGTCACCGAGGAACGGGTGATAGCCACCATCGACGAGCACCTCCAGATCGTGGACCTACTGCTCGACGATCAGCTCGACGCCGGCCGCACCGCCCTGCACGAGCATGTCGGCGCGAGTTTCGAGGTGGTCGAGCGACGTGCGCTGCGTGCGCTGAGTGCCCGCGCACTCGGCCAGTCGGTCACCTCGCTCGACGCGCTCTGGAAGTAGGAGCCGGCTACTTCTCGCCCGCGCCGGGCAGGCGCCGTTCTCGCACATAGGGAGTGCCGAGTGTGCTGGCCAGCCAAGGTAGCGCGGCGTCGAAAGCCGCTCCGGCCGACTCGAAGCTGTGCGCGCCCTTGTAACCCACCACGGAACATTCGACGTTGTAGCCGCTCAGCAGGGCGCACAGTTTGTTGGCGTTGGCGGCGTGCTCCTCGGAGAAGGTGTCCCAGTCGGCGATCGCATCCTCGGCTGGTGGAGTGGCGCTGGCATCGCGGTGGACGGTCGGGGTGGTTTCAGCGACGCCGAGCCACGCTGCCATGCCGTCGTACGGGCCGTGCCGGGTGATGATCGTCTTCGGGTCGAATGCCTCCCAGGCTGCCCGGTCGCCGCCGAACAACCTCGCGACGGTTTGGTCCATGGTGCCGGCATTGGGACCGAGAGTGCCGTCGAGCCAGACGATGGCGCTGAACATTTCGGGATTGCGAACCGCGGTGGTCAGGGAGCAGGTGGCACCCGAAGACCAGCCGGCCAATCCCCAGTTCTCGGCCTTCGGGCTGACACCGAAGCGCGAGATCATATATGGCACCACGTCTTTGGTCAGGTGGGCGGCAGCATTACCGCGCACCCCGTCAACGCATTCAGTGTCGTTGTTGAATTTCCCTGAGGTGTCGGGAAATACGATGATCGGTGCGTTGCCGTGATGCAGCGCCGCAAAATCGTCGAGCGTCTTCAGCGCGTCCGTCGACTGGAGCCAGTCGTTGGGGTGGTTGAACTCGCCACCCATCATGATGACTGCTGGCAGCTGCGGTGGCGGGTTGCTGGCGAACCACGCCGGGGGCAGGTAGACCGTCTCGGTCCGATGCGCGAAACCCGACGCGTCGCCGGGGATGTTCACCCGCACCACTGTGCCGCGCGTCGGAACCTCACCCTTCTGCTGGAGCGCGGCGAGCTGGGCTTCGTCGATCCACTGCTCGGGCTCGGTGTGGGTCAACCGCAGCCAGGCGGAGCGGACGGTGGGGAAGTAACCGGTCGCGGTGTTGAGGGCGGCCAAGCCGCACACCACCACCATCACCACCGAGAGCGCGGATACCAGCCTGCGCCACCATTCGCTGCCGCGCCAGCCGGCGATCAACACCGTCGCGGCGAAACCGAACATCGCTGTCCAGAACACGGTGCCGAATGAGATGGCCTCGGCAGACCAGCCCTGATCCCGCACGAACAGCCGAGCTGCCGCCGCCAGGCCGACGCCGACGAGCACCGCGGCGAGCAGCCAGCGCCGCATCCATTCCGGAGACCGCCCCCGCCCGATGGCGACCACGATCGCGACAAGTGCGAGTAGCTGCAGAGTTATCGGGATGAGGCCGCTGGTCAGGGACATGGGTAATCCGAATTAGGTGAGGGCGGTGATTTGACCGGATTCACGATTCTCCAATTTTGACCGCAGTGTTCGGAAATCCCACTGGTGTCGGACTATACCGACGGGTGGCTTCGGGAGTAGGCCGGTTGCAACCACATTGAGACCGCCGCGATGGGGGTTCTCGTCCCAAAACGCTGTTCGAGCAGTACCTGCGCGTAATAATCACGGGGACATAGTTGAGGATGGGATCCCCTTGGAGTTGGTTACGCCGTGAATGAGCCTCGGACTACGTCGGCCGGCGCGAAACCCGAACCCGCGGCCGTGCAGGCGCAAGCGCACCGATGGAGATCCGCATACCGCCGGCGTGTCCTCATCGCAGATGCCGTTGTTCTCGCCGTGGTCATCGTTTTCGCCGAATGGATCGGTACTTCTCTGGCGCACCGCCATTTCGCCAGCTTCACCACCGCAACGGCCTTTTCGGTCGGCATATATATCGGTTGGTTGATCGCGCTCGGATACGTACATTCCCGCGATCTCACGCTGGTGGGGCAGCAGGCCGAGGAATACCGGCTGGTCGCAGCGGCTACCGGATGGACATTCGCGATTGCCGCGGCCGCCGAAGTCTTCCTCGACATGCCGATTTCGCGGATCCAATTCGGGGTCACCTTCGGTCTCGGACTCATCGGGCTGTTTGTGGCCCGGCACCTGCTCCGCGCGGACGTGCGTCGCCGAAGACAGCGGGGGAAATACATCTCCCGTGTCGTCGCGTTGGGCGACCTCGATGCCGCGCGCACGTTGTCCGAATATTTTCAGCGCTCGCCCAGCGCGGGATACCAGCTCGTGGGTGTCCTCATGCCGGATGCCGGCGACATGATCGGGCAGGACGTCCAGGTGCCCACCGGTACCGTTCCCGTTCTGGGGTTCAACGACGACAGCGAGATCGAAACCGCTGTGCAGGCGGCCGGCGCGCATTCGCTGGCCGCTGTGTACGCGGGGGACTTCGGACCAGAGAAGGTCAAATTCCTCGCGTGGCGCATGCAGGCGATCAATGCCGGACTCATCGTGGTCCCGGGTTTGACCGAGGTCGCGACACACAGGCTGCAACTACGCCCGCTGGAGAATCTGCCGCTGTTCGTCATCGAAGCACCTACCCACGACAGGGTTTCGATGATAACGAAACGAATCCTGGATCTCGTCCTGGGAACGATCGGAACAATCATCGCGCTTCCGGTGATTGCACTGGCCGGGCTGGCGATCAAACTCGATGATCGGGGCCCCGTCTTCTACCGGCAGGAACGGGTAGGTGTCGACCAGAAGACGTTCCGGATCTTCAAATTGAGGACGATGCATGTCGGCACCGATAAATTGCCGCAAACCAATGAACAACATGAAGAGAGCATGTTCAACAAGCGCTCATCATCGTCCAGCGTCACCAAGGTCGGAAAATTCCTGCGTGCCACCAGCATCGACGAGTTGCCCCAGTTGTTCAATGTGCTGGGCGGCTCGATGAGCGTGGTGGGTCCGCGCCCACTGGTCCCAGGGGAAGCCGGGTCGGACGCTGCCTTTCTGGAACACCGCGAGCACGTCAAACCGGGCATGACCGGGTTGTGGCAGGTTTCCGGGCGTTCGGATCTGGCAGACAAAGACCGAGTCAGGCTCGACGTGTCCTACGCCGGGAACTGGTCGGTGGTGGGAGATCTCGTGATCATCTGGCGTACGGTCGGCGCAGTTCTCAAGCGCAAAGGCGCGTACTGACGGGGGTTACCAACCCATGGCAGTGCGCACGGCGGCAGGCCACGATGCCGTGTCGAAGCCGTGAGTCCGCAGTAGCCCCAAGGCAATTCGCTCCATGCCGAAGCCGACGCAGGCACTGTGCGCGACGCCGCCGTCGGCAGTATGCAGGCCGAACGAATCCCCGAAGTGATCACGGTGGCAATTGGCCGATACCAGTGCGGTGCCGTCGTGCAGGTCTCCATAGAGCCGCACCAGTAGTTCCGTTTTCAGGCCCTCGTCGCGCTGGTTCGCCGCCAGCATCTTGCCGACGCGTCCGAAGAACGGGTCGTTGGCTGCCTCGGGCCGGGCATCCAGGCCGAGCCGGGTCAGCACCGCCATGCCGTGGTCCACCCACGTGTCGCGATGTGTCTGCGCCTGATCGGGTGTACCGACCAGCACGTACTCGTGCATGCGGAAGGCCTGCATTCGTGCCGGGTCGATGGCTGGCTCGTGGCGGAAGCAGTAGCCGTAGATGTCCATCACCACGCCCCCGTCGGGGAGGTCGGACGGCAGTGTCGCGTAGCTGGGGTGGCAGGCCGCGGTGACCAGCATGGTCCCTGAGGGGCTCAGATGCCCGTCCCACGGCACGCCGGCATCTCGATCCGCCAGCAGCGCGCGGTGCTCGGCGTTTCCGCCGGTGAAGGTCGAGATGGCACCGGTCAGATCAGGGAAAGACGCGATGTAGTCCGTTTTCTCGAATTGATCGCGCGGATACACCGGCGGGAACCGCAACACCTTCGCGTGATCGCCGTGGACCTCGGCACCCTTGGCACGGACCGCGTGGTCGATGCCGTCGACGATGCTCTCGAAAACCGCTCCACGGCCGTACAGTCCGTCGATACCCATCGGCACCAACAGGCCCGCTGCCACCAGCTCGTCGCGGAACTGCCTGCGGGCCGCCTCGAGTTGTGTAGCCACGTCCTGAGCGTCGGTCTCGGTCATCTGCCAACCCTAGCGTCACAGTCGTTCTGGGCCGGTGCGGATTTGAAGCGGTCGTCTATCCACGACAGTGTGGCCGCGGAGGCAGGCTCGGGCTGCGGCTCCTGCCGGACGGTGATGACGTCGCCCATCTTGCACGCCTCCTTCAGTGCGCCGTCCGTCCAGGGCGCCGGGCTGAGCGGTTCGGTGCCGCTGTAGCTCACGAGCATCGGCGCTTGGGTCGGACCCTGCGGCAGGCTGGACTTTCGCAGGTAGCCCTGCAGAGTGGTCACGGCGTCCTGACTGGCGGGTGCCAGATCTCCGGCCGGAATCTGCGCCGCGACCTGCTGGGCCGTTGGTGAGGATTGGCAGCCCAGTAGTGCGTTCCATTGTTTCAGAGCGGCACCGCGCCGGTAGTCGTCGAGATTGACCCCGTCCGGATACTCAGAGTGCAGCGCGGCCACGAAGCGCGCGAACGCGACCTTCTGATCGTCGTTCAACGTGCCGTTCTGTGCGGCGTCGGCGAGGCCATTGACGTCGGATATCGGTGACACCGAGACCGAACCCACGAGCTCCCCGCCGAAGTTGTTGTAGTCGACGGCCAGCTCATTCGCGGCCCACGCCGCCTGGGCTCCCTCGGCTATGCCCATCGCCAGCCATGACGTCGACGTCTGAGGCTCCGCACCATGGGCAGCTTGTGCTGCGTCGATCATGTTGTATCCAGCTGTCGTCGAGTCCAGGTACGGGTGGTAGGTGTCGTCGTAGTTGGTCGTGCTCGAAGGCCTACCCAGGCCCTGAAAGTCCGGCACCGCGACCACGTAACCGGCCTTGAGTAACGCTACGACGGTAGGTGCCAGGCCGAGCAGATCCGGGGATAGAGAAGGAGCGCAATCAGGAGTCGTTCCGGTGATGCGGTGACCCAGCACCACTATGGGGAATCCTCCCTCCGGCACGTCGCCCTTGGGCGTGAACACCGAAGTGTTGAAATGGGTTTCGCCGTCGTAGACGCCTGATCTGGAGATGTGGGTGACGACGTTCATCGACGCGGCGACATCGCGGATGGAATCGGCAACATTAGTCACTGGAACCGAACTCACATTGTGTGACGGTTCGCCGCCGGAGTCACTTTTTGTCGCGTCGGTCTCGGGGTCGGATCCGCAACCGGTAAGTGCGAGCACAGCGGCCGAGACCAGTGCCAAACCCCGACGCATCATCAACTCCCCTCAGGTTCGTGTGAGATCTGAGCCTAGTCAGGCCAAACGCTGCGCTGTTGAGGAACGGTTCGAGTCCGGATAGGAAATCCCCGACGCTTTCTTTTCGGCCGCACCTTATGCTGGCCAGCATGCGGGAGAAAATTGAGAAGGCTCTGGCTGACCACGGAAGAATGGCGGTCGACCCAACTGGCATCGACGCCGACGCCGACCTCTATGAGCTGGGACTCACCTCGCACGCCTCGGTCAATGTCATGCTTGCTCTCGAAGACGAGTTCGACATCGAATTTCCCGACGAAGCGCTGAAAAAGTCCACTTTTGCATCGATCAACAACATCGAAGCGGCCGTCAACAGCCTTATCGATTAGCGCGCATGAACCCGCCGGACTTCGCGCTGCCCGGGCACCGTATCCGCGTCGGGTGCGATGTAGTGGCCATTAAGGAGATCGAGAATTCGTTGGCCTCGTTCGAAGACCGGTTCCTGACCAAGATCTATACCGCTGAGGAGGTCGCCACCTGCGCAGGGCCGAATCGGCTGCCCCGACTCGCTGCCCGTTTCGCTGCCAAAGAGGCCGCCATCAAGGCGTTCGCTCGGCCGGACGCCGCATTCGCCCCGCTGGAGATCGAGGTCGTCACATCGGGTCATCTGCCGATGTTGCGGCTCACCGGTTCAGCTGCTCGATTGGCTGCCGAACAGGGGTGGCAAGAGGTCTCGGTGTCGATGTCCCACGCTGACTGTCACGCCGCGGCGGTGGTGGTGGCTGTTTGCGCGAGTGGAAGTGGCGGCTAGACGAATTAGCTAAAATTGCCGGGTGCGCTTGAGTGACCTACGAATTCCGGTTATCCATGGGTAGTGGCAGCGTGCAGGGCGTGCCGACGTGGTTCGGGCCCGAAGAGGCGCGGCTTTTCGGTGTGGTGCATGCCTCGGATGATGGGCTTGCCCGGGCCGGCGTGGTCATCTGTCCACCGCTGGGCCGTCAGCATCTGGACACGTACCGTGGATTGAAGTTGCTGGCACAACAGTTGTCCGCCAATGGATTTGCGGTCCTGCGTTTTGACTACGCTGGTACCGGCGATTCGGTGGGAGCACAAATCCGGGATAGCGCCGTGGGCGACTACGTGGAGAGCATCCAAATTGGAGTGGACTATCTGCGTGCGTCCGGAGTGCAGAGCGTGGCACTGGTCGGTCTGAGGGCTGGTGCCTTGCTGGCGGCGACAGCGGCGTCCTCGATCGGGGGTCTTGACGGGCTGATCCTGTGGGACCCGGCCACCGATGGTCGCCGTTACCTGCGCGAACAACAGGCGCTCTACCAGATGACGGTGGGCGGGCAGGATCCGGACGAGTTGCCGTCAGAACCGGACACGGTGCCGCTGCTCGGACTAACTCTCTCGACTGCTGCTGCTGCCGCCCTTCGCGCTCTGAAGATGCCGACAGGCGTGGGATCGACGCCGGTACTGGTGCTGACCAGGCCGGAACACGTTGAGGATCGGAGGCTCGCCGACCTGCGTGCAGCGGACAACTGCACGGTCCAGGAAATCACCGGGCAGCCTGAATTCGTCGAACCTCCCAGCATCGTGGTGAAGATTCCGATGGAAACCTTGGCGATGATCGAGAAGTGGCTCGACACGAATCTGCCATCAGAGACTGTTTCGTTCCGGCCTGTGGTTACCGATCGTGCAGTGGTCGATGAGTTGCCTGACGGCCGGAAGGTCACCGAAGCGGTCACCGAACTCGGGCCCAACCGGCTGTTCGCCATCCGAACTGAACTCACCGGCACTACCGAGGGTGGCCCGACCGTGTTGTTTCACAACACCGCGTGCGAGCATCGAGTCGGGTCAGGGCGAATCTGGCCGGACACGGCCCGGGATCTGGCCGCTCTTGGCGTGAGTGTGGTCCGCTACGACCGTCGTGGGGTCGGCGACACCGGCGTCGCCACCGAGGATTTCCCGTGGATGCATTCTCCAGTGGCCAAAGCCGATGTGACCGAGGCGGTCGACGCATTGGCGGTGTCGCCTGAGCGATTGATCATGACCGGAATCTGCTCGGGTGCTTGGAACTCCGCCTATGGCGGATTGGAGCGCGGAGCGAAATTGGTGGTGCTGCTGAACATACTGCTGTATTCGTTGCGGCGTTCCGAGGGCGGATCGGAGCGGATCGCGCAGGTGACCGACGCCGTTTCAGGCGATGAGGACACCGGTGATGAGGACACCGAGGAGCGGCGGGTGTGGGGCCTGGTCAAGCAGGGTCTTCGAAATTGGCTGCCATATCAGGGTTGGTTGTTACTCGGCCGGCTCGGGTACACGCAAGCCCCCGAGGTGCTTCTCAAGGCGCTCGGCGAGAGTGGAGTACCTACTGAACTCGTGCTGTCACCGATGGATTTCGATTGGTATGTAGGGCATCGGGGCCTGATCGGAGCCAAGCGGCTCGCACGTCGCGGTTGGGCGCCGAAACTGACGCAGGTGCCCAGCGGTGACCATGCAGTGCTACATCGCGGTTTGCAGAACTACATCCGTGAGTATGTTCTGAATGCTGCGCGCCGGGAGTTTGCCGACCAGCTCTGAGGCGACTGTCTCCTCAGATCGACGCAAGTAGTGCGCGCAGTGCGGCCGTCGTAGCGTTGATGTCGAATTCCCGCTCGACCAAGTCGCGTCCCGCGCGGGCATAGTTGTCGAGTACGGGGCCCGACGAGATCAGTTGTTCCAATGTGTCGCGAAGGCTCTGCGCGTCGCCAGGAACGGCCAGCAGCCCAGTCTTATCCGGTATCACCAATTCGGGGATGCCCGACAGGTTCGTCGACACGGTCGGTATGCCGCTGGCCAAGGCCTCCATCAGTGCGACAGGCAGACCCTCCATCTGGCCATCGGCAGCGACGATGCTGGGCAGCACGAAGAGATCCGCTTCGGCCAGAGCCTGCTTCACAACCGTCTCCGACTGTCCGCCGTGGAATCGGACCCGCGACCCGAGTCCCAGTTCGCTTGCCATGGCCTGCAATTCATCGCGAAGCGGGCCATTGCCGATCAGGTCAAGCTCGATCCGGTCGACGCCTGGGCCGCCTAGAGCCAACGCGCGCAATAACACTTCGTGGCCTTTGTATTCCTGCAGTGAGGCGACACAGAGGGCGTGAAGCGGGCCGTGGTCGGGAATTTTCCTGGGGTGGAAAGGATATGCCGCGGTATTGATTCCGGCGTGGATCACATGGACTGGGGTTGAGGTATGACGCTCCAAAAGTCGGCGGTTGTACTCCGATATCGTGACGATGAATTCTGCGCCGTCCAGTTTGCGGCCCAGCATGGACTGGTCGACGTAGAGGTCGTGCGCGTGAATGGTGACGCTGTAGGTGATGCCGGATAGTCGGGAGCAGATCCATGCTGCCAATGCGGGGTACGTGGCGTAGTGGGCGTGAACGTGACGTGTGTTCCCCGGAGGGTGTAGATCGCGGGCGTGTGCGGCGGCAATCGGAACTGTAGCCACTGCACGAGCTAGCAGACCGGCCCGGGCGCCGTATCCACGCGCTACATCCGCCATGATCGACAACATGATGAGTGGGTGCCGGAGCAATGCCCACAGCATTCCGGTGACACTCGCACCGACACCCGGCCGCACCAACTTGTCCATCCAGGGGCGGGCAATGTCGTGAACCTGCGGATCCGGCGCCGGAAACAGTGAACGCAGCCCTAGCTGACGGCCGTCAGCCGACAGGGCATCCAGTTCCCTGACGATGAAAGTCTCCGACGTGACCGGGAATCGCGACACCAGGTAGTCGATCTGCTTGCCACTCAACGCTTGCTCTCGATCAGTTCGCGGTAGAGGTCCTGTAGTCGGTGGGCCCATGCGGTCGCAGAGAACTCGCTATGCGCGCGCTCGATAGCCGGCGGTCCCAGCGCCCTTCGTAGCTGGGGGTCATCGAGCAACCGCGTCACGGTGTCGGCCAAGGCCGTGGGGTTGTTGGGCTCGAACAGCAGCCCGGTGGAGCCGTCGACGATGATGTCGGGGATACCCCCGATTCGTGATGCCGCGATGGCCTTGCCCGACGCCGAACCCTCGATCAGCACGGTGGGCAGGTTCTCACCGTAGATGGATGGCAGGAGTATGACGTCGGCGGCCCGGTAGACCTCTGGCATGTCGGAGCGAATCCCGGCGAAGATCACCGATTCGGTCAGGCCTGATTCGCTGATCAGGCTGCGGTACTCGGCCTCTTCCTCGCCGCCGCCGACCAGCGACAGGATGGCATCCGGGTGTTTCTGCAACACGCGCGGCCAAGCCTTGATCGCCACAGGTATGCCTTTGAAGTCTCGGAAGGCGGCCGGTAGCACGACCAATGGTCCTGGGCCTCCACCTAACTCGCGACGAACCGCCGGATCCGGCTCGCCGGGGTGGAAGTTGCTGACATCGATTCCGTTGTGCAGCACATCCCAGTTCGCCGCGACCCGGCCCTTGCGGTGCACCTGCGCCCACGACAACCGGCTGGCCTCGGAAACGAACAGCACCCGGTCACCCCGGGTCGCGGCTACGGTGGCGACGTGTTCGCGCCAGTATTCGAGGCCGGGCCACCGTTCGGTTACGTGGTGGAATGTGCAGACCACGGGGCGGCCGGTGAGTTTCGCGGCAGGTACCGCAAAGCTGGCCGACATCTCCAGGTGAGTGTGCACCAGATCGTAGCCACCGCTTCGGATTTCGCGGGCCAACCGGGGAACGCCGGTGGGGTCCAGCAGTCGGCTGATGCCGAGCGAGCGCGGGTGTACGCCGGCTTCGGCGAGAATGCTCATTGTTTTGTCGGAGTTGACCGCCGCACTGTCGAGGCCGACGAACTCCATGTCGACATCGGTGTCGCGCATGGCGACGGCCAATGGCGCCAAAAGTGTTTCGGCGCCACCCATCCGGAACCCGTCGATGAGGGTGAGCACCCGAATCGGCTTCATTTGAGAACCCTCAATTTCTTCCAAGGGATGTCGGTCATCCCGTCATAGTCCCATCGCACCCCGGCGTCACTGTAGGTTGAGCCGACGGTTCCGGGGGCTGCTGTGTTGTCTCGTTCGAAGCTGATGCTCAGTGGTGATGCGCTGACATCCGTGACGAACCCGCCGTAGCGCTGGAGCGCTTCGGCCATGTACCGCTCGGCCGGTGCCAATCCCAGGGAGTCGGTGTCCAAACTTGGGTCCAGCTGTATGCGTGCGCCTTCGGGTATGCAGTCGGGTCTCGTCGACCGGCCATCGGTCTTGAGGGCCGGCGGCCGAAACACGTCGGCACATACGTTGTTGCTTTCGATGGCGAGAGCGTGCGGGATGAAGCCCTGCGCGATCTCTGCGACCCGCACGACACCAGCCAGCCGGGATGCGCCCGAACCCGTGCTTGCTCCACCCCAGCCGGAACCATCGAGGTCGTTCACGGCGGCAAATTGGGTTGTCCAATAGTCATTTTCACGCTTGGCGCGCCAGAATTCGTATATCTTCCGTTCTTCCGGATCGATCACTACCATTGAGCCGTCGGAGCCATATTGCGGCCGCGCGTCGTCGGGTATCGGTATCTGGAGGCCTTTGAAGGGGCAGCGGCCCCACAGGGTGATGAGACACGGCACCGAGTGGCGGGGCGTGTTCGCGTCCGCGGTGTAGATCGGGATTCCGTATTCGACAGTGGAAACGTAGGCGCTGTCATCCCAGCCCACGGCTCCGATCATCGCTGCGCTATTCGGATCGACTTCGGCGTCCGCCGGGATCGGTGTCCGAAAAGGGCTGTCCTCGGCGAACGGCTGGACTAGGGGAGGCAGTTGAGGAGTGGTGGTCAGCGGGGGTGGGGAGGACGTTGGCTGTTCCATGAATGCCTGCGGTGAGTTATCCGGGACACTCTGACTGACGGTGATTGCGGCCAACACAGCGAGCGCAGCGATTGCGATCTTGGCGGCCATGGTTCACTTCTCAGGACTGACACGAGGACCGGCGGCCGTCACCGCATCGCTGATGGAGGCCGCTGCAACGCTCCAAGAGCGTTGTACCGCAGTCTGCCCCGCTTCCCCGAGTCTCGCGGCCAACTCGGGGTCCTGCAGCAGCCGAAGCATCGCGTCGGCCAGCTGCGGAGCGTCGTTCGGCGGTACCAGCAGGCCGGTGACGCCGTCCTCGATAGCGGCGGGTAGATCGCCGACCGTGGTGCCGATCACCGGACGGCCGAAAGTGTAGGCCAGGTGAGCCACGCCGCTGGCGCTGGCGCGGATATACGGAGTGACGACGACTCGCGCGGATTCGATGAGTCCGGGGACCTCTTCCATTGCACAGTAGCCCGGCCGAGCGTCCACTCCGATGGTGGCGGCCCGGGCCAGCAGATCCGTGGCATCCACGTCGGCGCTGATAGCACCCGCCACGATCAGGCGTGCTGATGGCATCTCGGATTTGACCATTGCATAGGCATCGATCAAGACATCGATGCCCTTGTAGGTGGTCCACGTGCCGAAAAAGAGGGCGACTGGCTCGGTTTGGGTGACCGGTGCCGGTGGACGACCGTGATGCATTGCGCCGGAGTCGCCATGTGGAATGACGACGACGTCGCAGCTGGGGTGCCAGTGGTCGAGGACGATCTGCCGAGTTTGCGGTCCCAACACGAAGACGACGTCCATTTCTCGCCATGCTGCTGCGAACGACGCCTGTAGTAGTCGGCCCTCCTTGGGCTTGCTGGTGTCCGTGGCATCGGATCGAGGTAGTGGCTCGTGGGCGATGATGCCGAACACTGTGCGAGACAACAACTTAGCGATGATGACAACAAACCATGGTTCAAAGGTGAAGCGCCACTGCGAGAACAACACCGCGCGTGGAGGCCGACGGCACAACTGATAACCCAGCACCAGCCAGGCCAGTACCAACTGACCGGCGCGCCAACCTCGGCGCAGCAGATACCAGAGGTGGCCGTGGTCAGGGTTGTCGTTGGGATGCCAAGTGGGCAGCACAGAGCGGATTGTGAACCCGGCTTCAGCCGACGTGATCTCAGGTTCCGGCCCGGTCCATAATTCGACCTCGTCCCCGTGCTTCGCCAAGGCGCTGCCGAGCTGGGCGGCGAACTGGAAGAGACCGCCCGATGGCGAGAACTCAACCAGGACTGTCCGATTGTCCGTCATACCGCGGCTCCGGCGGGCTTCGGCGAATTTGGGTGCGTGGTCGGCCAAAAGCGAGTCGCGAGCCGGCCTGCCAGGAAGCGGGTCAGCACCATCGAGACCAGACTCCAAGCGGCTGCGTAGAGCAGTGCCGACCTGGACCGCACGGAGGTGCGTTCCAGGTCCACGCCGGTGATGGTCTCGACGGTGTACTGCATAGGGCCAATGTTGTCATTGATTCGGGTCCGGGATACCGCTAATGCGTTCGCCAGACGCCTTTTCGCACTCTCGGCGTCAGGTGCGGTGACCGAGAACGTTGCGATACCGCGGATAGAGTCGGAGTCGATCTCAGCGGGCGCGTCCGTGTTGTACATGACTTCGACCATCGTCGGCAGGAATGCTTCTCGTGCTCGGACATTCATCGCGTACGAAGCCCATCCATCGAGTGGACCGACCGGCATCATGATGACCTTCTGGCTCGCCTTCACCGCGGGGGTGCTTGCCGTCATCATGCTGACCACGGCAACTGCGACACCGGCTGCGGCGGTCACCGTCCACAGCACAGTGGTCCGCACCATGCTGCGGATCACCTCCGGCCGCACGGGTTCGGGCGGCCCGAGGGCACAGGCCAGGGCGAGCACGATGGCGAATGACCGGAAATAGGCCAGGTGCAGAAATACACTGGCTGCCGACCAGGTGATGATGCCCGTGAGCGTTGCTGCGGCCAGTGCGCGTTCGACCGACTTGGGGTCAGCGGCGATTCGCAGTGCCACGATCGTCAGCACCCCGCCGACCATGATCCCCCAGGTCAGCAGCCCAGTCATCCCCGTCTCGGCAAGGAGTTGGGCGTAAAGGTTGTGCGGCGCTACGAGTCCTTCGTTGACGGCCGTCTTCACCCGGTCGGTGAAGTACGGCACCTCGGCGCCGAACGCCCCGGGGCCGAACCCGAATGCCGGTCGGTGTTGGAACATCTGCCAGGCCATCTCCTGAGATGCCTCGCGGCCCAGGACCGATGGGTCGATGTCGTAGCTGCGCTGACCACCAGACCCACCGAGGACGTCGTTCACCAGCGCCACCATGCGATCACCGATGCCGGGTATCGCAAACGCGACCAACACGGCCGGTGGTACGAAAGCCAGCTTCTTCGGCTGTCCCGACGCGATGAACCACACCACTGCCGCGATCCCGGCCGACAGCTGAGTCCCGCGGGACTGGGTCAGATAGGCGCCGATCAATATGGCCACACCGGCCAACAACCAGATAAGTGCCTGTCGTTGCTGCGCGGCGCGTCGGGCGCGGTAGGCCAGTGCCCATGCCATCGGCAGGCCCATCACCAGGACCCGGCCCCAGAAATTGGAGTCGTTGTAAGGTCCGCTGTACCGCTGCGTCGTGATCAACTCGCCCTGGGCAGCAGAAATCTGGGCGAGCCCACCGAACGTCTGGGCCCCACCCGTCAGGTAGCTGACCAACGTCAAGAGTGAGAGGACGGCCAGGGTGGCGGCTACCGCTCCGGCTACCGCCCATGGGCGGCCGGTGATTTGGGTGAACATGAGGATGATGAACAGGTACACCAGGTCGACGGAGGACCGGTACATCACGCTCGACGACGCCGCGAGGTCGACGGAGCCGACCATGGCGATCGCCTGCCCGGCGACGTAGATGCCGATCAGAACGGCACCGGCTATCGTCCAGCGATTCAGCCGAACTCGGGCTGCGGGGTCGCGCAGCGTCAGGCCCAAGGCGATGGTGGCAAGGGCAACACCGGCTTTGAGCAGCGGGGCCGAGGTGTAGGCGCTCGCGACCTCCGACAGGTTGGCGATTTCTACGACGACCATGACAACGAGGACGCCGACGATCCACCTGCTGGAGCGGGTCACCTCGTGCACGGCTACTCGTTGCTTCGGTGCGAGGCGGTGCTTCTGCGTGAGCGCCACCAGACGACGCCGAGCCCGATCACAGCTCCGAAAATCAGCCCGCCGAGGGCCCCGGCCAGGAGCAGCTGGCTCCGGGAGGTCGTCATCGCGTACGCCCCACTCGGCGGTGAGACCACGCGGACCTGGAACGGCGCCGAGACCGCCGACACTTCAGGTGTGGCCTTGGCAAGGAGATCTGCGACGGCGGCGTGCGCGGCGTGTGCCGATGGTGCGTCGGCCGTGATTGACACCATGGTGGTGTCAGGCACCGCACCTGCCGTCAATATGAGGCTCGATTCGTCGACTTCGGCGGCCGATGCCGCGCTGGAGGCCCAGCGCGGATCAGAGAAGACAGCTGCCGCGGTCCGCGAAACCTGTCCTTGGGTGAGTACTTCCCAGTAAGCCGACGCGTCCGCCGTCGTCAGATTGGGCCCCGGGACCAGGGCCACCTGTGCGGTGGCGCGATATGTCGTCGACACCGGGAAAAGGAATCCGGCGACAGCACCCAGAACGAGGCCGATGACCGCGCAAGCCACGACGACTGGGTTGAGCCAAAGGCGCTTCGAGCTACTCATGTGCGCCACCTTTCCGCCAATCGGCCGGCAACCGGCCGTGCCAGCTGCGGCGCAGTGACGCACAACGCCGCTGCATAGATCCCCATGCCCAGCGGAATCATGAGCGCGAGTTGGACCGGTGCCGGCCAGTGGGCGACAACAAGGCCGATACCAAACAGGATGGCGGCCATGGGAATTACGGCTGCCACCGGTCGCCCGACCACGGAAAAGATATTCTTCCAACGTATTGGAATGACCCGACGGACCACGGTCATCCGGATAGCGAAATGAACCAATTCCACACCAAGGAGAGCTACGGCAACCAGCGTCGCGCTATGCCCAGCAGCCCACCAGATGGGACCGACCAGAAGTACGAGTTTGGCCGCATTGATCGCGGTGAGCAATCCCGGGCGCCCTGCAGCTTTGAACACATCGCCGGCGTGGTACGACGCCGAGTAAACGGCCGTGTACAACGCAAGAACCACCAAGATGTTCTTGGCATCGTCGTACTGCGTGCCGTACAGGGTGTGCAGCAGGGGGCCGGCGACCACCGCCAAACCCACGCCGGCCGGCACGGTCAGCGCCAGGACGATGCCCAGTGCCTTTTGGTACTGCAGCGACATGGCCCCGCGTTCGTGCTGCAGCCGCGACATCGAACTGAACAACACGTCGCTGATGACGCTGCACAGGTTGAGCACGACGAGTTCGGGCACCCGGTATGCCAGGGTGTACAGACCCAGTTCGGTGGTGCCGAGCCGGGTTCCGACGGCCAGATAGTCGACGTTGTAGATGGCGTAGGCGAGCAGGGTTACCCCGGTGACGGGGATGCCGAACCGCAGTAGCGCCTTGGCTTCATCCAGCTGAAACCGCGGCCACATGAAAGTCGGCGCGACCCACCAGTACATGATCGCGGTTATCAGTACGCCGGCGAGCTGGCCGTAGACCAGGCTCCACACGCCGTGGCCGGTGGCCGCGAGCCAAATCGTGAGCCCGGTCTTGACCACCGCGCCGACGAACTCTGGCAACAGCCGGCGTTGGAAGTTCAGGTCACGGCGCAGCCAGGACAACGGCACGACGCTGAAGGCCGAGATCATCAACGCGATCGCCAGAACCCGGATCAGCGGCGCGAGGTCGGGATGGTGCAGCAGCTTGGCAGCGACCCCGGCCGTCGCTGCCAGGATGGCTCCGGCGATCACCCCGAAGCCGATGGACAGGGTCAATCCGGTTGGGGCGATTCGATTCCAAGGTTGGCGGCTTTGAATCAGGGACTCTGCGACGCCCAGGTCCTTGACGTAATCGAACAAGTTGACCAGCAATAACGCCAGGGCGAAGATGCCGAATTCGGCTGGTGTGAGCAGCCGCGCGACCACGACCGTCATCAAGAGCGTGGAACTCTTGCTTATGGCAAACACGGTGTAGTTCCAGAGCGTCTGCTTGCCGAGGTTTGCCGATTTGGCCGTTGGTGGATCTTGGAGCGTTCGGCCTGGGGCTTCGATCGGTGGGTCAGCGGGATCGATCGGATTCATGTGCGCAGCATCTTCGCTAGCTGCGGGGGCTCGTCCATAACGAGTCTGCCATCGAGATGCGGCTCCGCGAAGAACCGTAGTCTCGCCACCGAATATCTCCTGTCGACTTTGCTGAAACGGTATTGATGCGCGAGTTCAGTTATTGCCGGCGCGCGGGGTCAGTGTATGTCAGCGGTGCTGGTCGCAGCGAAAAACCGCGGCGTCACTACGCGATCGTAGGTTCAATTGTGATGCAATTGCGGCCTGAGAATGGCCGGGCGACTGAATAAATCGAGGCAGGTGTGCGGTGTCTGTGACACTCGTGAGCGCGGTTGATCCATATCCCACCGACGCTGGCAAGAAGGTGGTGCTGGCAGGTTTTCTGGAGTACTTCCGAGATCGTCTGGGGCCGGATGAGGTGCATTACCTGCTTGTCGGCGGTAGACCTCAGCCGGAGTTCCCAGTCACCTTGCACCCGCTGCCCAAGCCGCGCCGGAAAGCGACGTTGGCCGCGGCGGCCTTTCGCATCCCGACCGGGCGGGCCTCCCTGCAGGAATCCTTGCTGTACTCGCCGGAGGTTGGACGTGCGGTCCAGACGGCGGTCGAAGGGATCGACCCGGATCTGGAGATATACGACACCATTCGGATGGCGCAATACGCGGACCAGGGCAACGCAGATCGGCAGCTGTGCTATCTCGACGATCTCTTCTCGGAGCGTTACGCGGCCATGCTCGACGCGGCGGATCGTTATCCCGATGTGGCGATGCGACCGCTCGGCAATTTCGCCGAGCATGTGCCCAGGCTGCTGCGTCCACTGGCCGATGCCAAGCTTCCGCAACGAGCGCTCCTTCTCATGGAGGCCGCCCTGGTCCGGCGTAGCGAGGACCGTGCGGCATTGCGATTCCGGCGGAACCTCTTGGTGAATGCGGGGGAGGCCGCCAGGTTGACTGCCCGGGTCGCCGACCGTGGATCTGCCGATGTGATGGCAGTACCTCCGTTGGTGAAACCGCCGCCGTTCCGCGCGCGCCAGTATGGCGGAGCGCCTGATTTCGTCTTTGTCGGGCTGTTGTCGTTGCCGCACAACGAGGATGGTGTCCGGTCGTTCCTTACCGACGTGTGGCCGGTGGTGCTGGCCCGGATGCCGAAGGCCCGGCTGCGCATCATCGGGCGGGACTGCGGGACGGAACTGGCCGAGTTGGTGGGGCGGTTCGGTGGTTCGGTGAGCTTGGAGGGCTATGTCGATGACCTCACGGAGGTGCTGAGTTCGGCTGCCGCGCTGATCAACCACCTGCGATTTGGTTCGGGGATAAAGCTGAAAGTGATCGAGGCCCTGGGGCGGGGACTACCAGTGGTCTCGACGAGTGTGGGAGCCGATGGGTTCGCCGCCGGTGGCGAGCACGGGGTGATGATTGCCGACCAGGCCGCACAATTCGTCGAGGCGATGGTTGAGTTGACTGATCCCGGCCGGAACCGTGAGATATCCGACGGTGCCCGTGGGCAGTTCGATACCACGTTCGCGAAGGACGCCGTATTCAGTTGTTACGACAAGGCTTTCGCGTTGGGCTGACAGCGGATGTCATCTCTGGGATACCATGTCCTGGACTTGCCTGACGACAGCGCTCAACGCCTGGATGGCCTGTGAGAGTTCTTGGCGCTCAGGCTCGGTTACCGAGTCGTAGTAGACGAATCCATCGTTCCAGTGGTGACTGTCGAGCACTCCCTCGACCGCAGCGAATGCCTGGTCTATCTGTACGCCGAATCCCGGGCGACGTTCGTCGACGATCGGGCGGACTGAGCCGACTGCGATGCGGGATCCGTCGAGGCTGGCCTGGAAGTCCCACAGGTCGGTGTGGCTGAAGATGTCCTCCTGGCCGGTGATCGCATTCGTGGCCATTTCATCGAGCACGCGTTGTGCTCCGCCGATGAACTCGGCGGGGCCGATCGTCCACTTCGGGTTCTTGATGGCGGCGTCGAGTTCCTTGACGTCGGCAGCCAACTGATCGGCAATCGCGTTGGTATCCGGCGGCGGCTTGCTCATCCAGAGGTTCTTCTCCAAGCGGTGGAAGCCGGTCCAATTCTCACCCGGGCGCAAGTCTGGCTCGCGTAGGTCGATGCGCCGGTCCAGATCATTCGGGAATGATTGTGCGACTGGCGCGATGCGCTCGTAGTACGCGCGCGCCCTTGAGTACAGCGGCTGAGCGCCTTCGATGTCACCCTTCTTGATCGTGCCGACAAATGCTTCGGTGACGGTGACCAGTTCGCTGGCCTGGTTGGTGACGTAGGTCTTGTATTCGTCCGCGGCCGCGTCGAGCTTGCTCTTAGTAGATGTGACAGCGTCGCCGGTGACGGTGAAGTTGGCACGGATTCCGTCGCCGACCATGGCGGGTCTGCATGCGGTGTAGTACTTGCCCGGCTCGGGCAGTTGCACGATCAGCTTGCGTTGTAAGCCGGGGGAGATGTTCTCCACCGCGCCGATCACCCGGTCGCCGGCAGCGTAGACGTAGAACTCGGTGACCAGGGTGCCATTGTTGGTGACCACGAAGGTGGTAGTGCCGGTGTTCGCCCGGGTCCGTGACAGCTGGCAGAAATCATCGGATGCCGACACGGTGATCTCGCTGCTCGCGGGCTTGCCGTCATCGAGCGTCTCCTTGGGCGCGCACCCCGACATGGGCATCCCGGCGAAGACGGCCAAGAGGAGGGCCGTGGTCAGACCGGCCTTCGCGTGGTGGGCACCGTTTCCCATGCAATCGACTTTTCCAGCACCATCATGGATTAGCCAAGGCAACAGCAGAATTGCAACCTTTCCAAGGTGCGCCGGTCTGGCTGTGCCCGCCGGTATAGTCCGATTTCGGTTGGGCTTACAGGCTCGGACATCCGAAAGCAGGTCGAACAGCGTGCATCCGGTCAGGTCCATTTCGTCAGCGAAACCGTATCGGTTTCTGGCGCGTGCGCTGATGTCAGCACTGCTGGTAATTGTCCCGGCAGTATCCGCCGGGCCAATCGTCGCCCCTGCGTATGCGGAACCTGTCGATGGTCCGCCGCCGCCGGAACAGCCGAGCCTGACCCTGCCGGGACCTGAGCTCGGAATGAAATCTGAGATATTCGTGTCCCCGGAGAACCCAGAGAAACTGACGGTGCCGGTGCCGGCTGGACTGACTGCAGTGCGGTTGCGCGGGACGATCAAGGCGCCCTTGAATTTCGATGCCGGCACCCTCGATATCAGCGATGACAATGGCAAGCTGCTCGCGGCGATCGATCTGCCTCCCGGTGCATCCAGCAGGCCCGCAACACCACTTGACGTGGACATCTCGGCGGCACGCCGGGGTTCGCCGATCGGGCTGACTTTCGCTCTGCGGCCACGGTTCGACCCTCAGATGTACACCAATTCATATTGCTGGCCTCGTCAGCAGTTGGTCCTCAGCGATCTCTCGATGGTGTTCACGGGCTCGGAAGCTCCGGCGACGACGGTCGCAGATTTTTTCCCGCCGGTGCTTCAGCGAGCCACGATCTACACCCCGGTCGACGCCAATACCGATGAGCAACAGGCGGTATTGACGCTGGTATCCACGCTGGCGCGGCTGTACAGCAATCAGCAGACCGTCATTACGGTCGTCACTCAGCCCCGCGGAGCGGTACCGCCGCCGGCCGGCGAACTGACCCGTGCAGTCCTGGTCGAGAAGGGTGACAAACCAGGCCTCCGAGTTGAAAACTCCGGCGCGCCCGATGCGTTCCTTCGTGTCTCCGGTCAAGGTGGTGAGCTGTCGCCCCAATTGTCGCTGCTGGTCAACAAGCTTCAGGTACTGGCGCAGGTAGACACGGTGCGAGTGGATCAGGCCGGTTCGTCGGACTCTGGTCGGCACGGCGACACGTTCTCGTTCGGCGAGTTGAGCATGACCGGCAGCACCGACGTCATCCGGAGCGCCAGCATGTCGGTCGGCGCCGGCCGCGCGTCGCTCGGGCCTGGCCGTATCGACCGCGCAACGGTGCATCTGCTCGCCGACTACGCGCCGGTGGCCAGAGATGATGCGGCAACAGTGGTGATCCGCTCCGGCGGTGTGGTGGTCTATCGAGCGGCGCTCGACAACTCGGGTCGGCTCGACGCGACATTCGATTTGGACAGCAAGCAGATCGGCCAGTACATCACCCTTGACATGGCACTGACCTACACGCCGCACGAAGCTTGCGGGCTGCTCATTCCGCTCACTTTCGAAGTGAATCCGCAATCGACGCTGAGCGTGCACCGGGGTGGCCCCCCACTCGACGGCTTCGGTGCCATCCCGTCAGAGTTCAGCCCCAAATTCATGGTGGCGATGGACGGCAGCGCCCCCGATCAACTTGCCACCGCCGCTCGGTTGGTCGTGTCGATCGCGCGCTTTGCGAGCACGTCGGTGACACCGGAGGTGGTGGATCTCAATACGGCTGCAGGCGCGAATACCGGAGCCGTGATCCTGGCGAATTCCGCAGCGCTGAAAGAGACTTCGCTCAGACCACCCATCGGCGGTGACGGCACAGCCATCAACTTCGAGCTCCCGACCGTGCTTCGCGCGAGCATCAAGGGTGGCCTCGGATCGATTCAGGCCTTCGCCGATCGGCCCCATGATCGCTCGGTTCTGCTCGTGACCACCACTGGCCCTTGGACGTTGCTCGACCCAGTGTTCAGTTACCTCGAGGGGTTCGGCGGTGATTTCTCGAAGCTCACCGGAGATGTACTCGCCGCGGGCGCGGGCGGCGAGCCAGTGAATCTCGACATCCGAAGCACCCGAAACGCCGCCGCCGCCGAAACGTCGGCGTCATCCAGTACTCGGAATCTGTTCATCGGTGCCGGCTTGGCGGTTGCGGCGGTTATCGGCTTGGCGGGGGTTGTTCTATGGAGAAGGCGCCGTACCACCTGAGTTCGGTCCGTCGATCTCCTGCGCGATCGTGTGCAGTAGCGGACCGTCGAGCTGGGACGCCAGATCCCGTAACACGGGGCCGTATTCGGGATGTGCCAGAGCAAAGGCGAACTGCGCGACCAGATAGTCCGACGGATTGCCGGTGTCACACCAGTGCCCCTGGATCACCTGGCCGTAGACGGCATGGTCTTTGGCGTACGCGTTGATTGCATCGGTCAGGTAGATCTCCCCGGTTTGGGAGCCCTCGTGCCAGCGTTTCGTCTGCTCAGCTAGTTCGTCGATGACGCCAGGTGTGATCACATAGCCGCCGATGGCGGCGTAGTTGGACGGGGCCTGCTCCGGTTGCGGTTTCTCGATGATCCCGGTGATCCGAAGAAGCCCGCCGTCCAAGTCCTCTTTGATGATCGGCACACCGTACCGGCGGGAGTCCTCAGGGGCCATCGGCATCAACGCCAGCACGGGGGACGACGTCTGCTCATACGCCCTGATCAGCTGCTGAGCCCGGGGTACCTCGGCGACGAAGACGTCGTCGGGCCAGAGGACCAGCACCGGCTCATCGCCGAATGAGCGTGATGCGTTGAGGACAGGGGTGCCGTTGCCGTACGGACCGTGCTGATGGAGATAGGTGATGTGGCCACGGGCGGAGAGCTCGCCGACCTCCTTGACTGCGTCTGCGTACGCGTCTTTTCCGTCTCTCCGTAGCTGCTCGATCAGCTGTTCATTCGGGCGAAAGTGTTCTTCTATCAGGTTTTTTCCGCCGGAGACGACGATCGTGATGTCCGTGATGCCGGAATTGACCAGTTCACGGACAGTGTGCTCGATGACCGGTTTGTCGCCGACCGGCAGCATCTCCTTGGGGATCGCCTTGGTCAGAGGAAGGAGGCGTGATCCGATTCCGGCCGCGGGGATGACGGCTTTGCGGATGGTCTGTCGAGCCATGTGTACCTCTCCCGGATCTGAAGCGTTCCCAGTGTTTACCACCGAGTTGGGCTCCACTGAAAGCATCTGAATGGCGATCGGGCGGTAATTACCAGCTTGCGACTAATCCGAATTGGGTGAGGAAATTGGAATACCCCACTGCTGACCGAACACAATTTGCTCCAGCGGCAGGCGTTCGCGGATCCGACTGTCGCGTTCGACGATCGCCGGGTCCGCTGTCGCGTAATCGCCAAGCGTGCCGACCGCGATGACGGCCAGCGGCCGCACCCCGTCGGGGATCTTGAACGCCGACCGGGCGCCGTCGACGTCGAAGCCGGCCATCGGATGGGTGATCAGGCCGCGGGACACCGCCTCGACCGTCATCTGCGCGATGGCCGCTCCGGCGTCGACGGCCGCGTACAAAGCGGTCCGCTCGTCCTCGCCTTCGTCGGCGCACACCAGGATCAGTGCCGAGGCGGCGGCCGCGTAGCTGTTGCCGCGTTTGAGCAACCCGGCCAGTGTGGTGAATGTCTCGTCGCCTCTGGTTCCGACCACGAACCGGATCGGCTGCCGGTGACCCCAGCTGGCGGCCCACCGCGCCGCTTCCAAGACCGCGGTGAGCTGGTCAGCGGTAATGACGGCATCGGGATCGAACGCCCGGGGGCTCCAGCGGGCCGCGAGGTCGGGGTGGATCGGCACGCTGGTGCTGGCCAGCCGGCCGTTCGGCGTGTCAGGCACGCCAGCCAAGCTACCGGCGGGGAAAATCCCGTGCGCGTCTCCCTTATCCTTGGTTCGACTCATTCCAGCGTTCTGAAGGGTTAGATAGTGGCGCTCGTCGTACAGAAGTACGGCGGATCCTCGGTATCGGATGCCGATCGGATCCGTCGCGTGGCCGAGCGCATCGTCGAGACGAAGAAGGCCGGCAACGACGTCGTCGTGGTGGTCTCGGCGATGGGCGATACCACCGACGACCTGCTTGACCTGGCCCGTCAGGTTTCCCCGGCCCCGCCGGCGCGTGAGATGGACATGCTGCTGACCGCCGGTGAGCGCATCTCCAACGCTCTGGTCGCGATGGCCATCGAGTCGCTCGGCGCGCAGGCCCGCTCGTTCACCGGCTCGCAGGCCGGCATCGTCACCACCGGCATCCACGGCAACGCCAAGATCATCGACGTCACCCCCGGCCGCCTGCGCGATGCGCTGGACGAGGGCGTCATCGTGCTGGTCGCCGGGTTCCAGGGCGTCAGCCAGGACAGCAAGGACGTCACCACCATGGGCCGCGGCGGCTCGGACACCACCGCTGTCGCACTGGCCGCCGCACTGAAGGCCGACGTCTGCGAGATCTACACCGACGTCGACGGCATCTTCACCGCCGACCCGCGCATCGTGCCCAACGCCCGCCACCTCGACACCGTCTCCTTCGAGGAGATGCTCGAGATGGCCGCGTGCGGCGCCAAGGTGCTGATGTTGCGCTGCGTCGAATACGCCCGCCGCTACAACGTGCCGATTCACGTGCGCTCGTCGTACACGGACAAGCCCGGCACCATCGTCAAAGGATCGATCGAGGACATCCCCATGGAAGACGCCCTGCTGACCGGAGTAGCCCACGACCGCGGGGAGGCCAAGGTCACCGTCGTCGGTGTCCCGGACGTACCCGGCTATGCCGCCAGAGTGTTCCGCGCGGTCGCCGACGCCGACGTGAACATCGACATGGTGCTGCAGAACATCTCGAAGGTGGAGGACGGCAAGACCGACATCACCTTCACCTGCCCGATGGACAACGGCCCGACGGCTGTGGAGAAGCTGACCGGGCTCAAGGACGAGATCGGGTTCAGCCAGGTGCTGTACGACGATCACATCGGCAAGGTGTCGTTGGTCGGCGCGGGTATGCGTAGCCACCCCGGTGTCACCGCGAAGTTCTGCGAGTCACTGGCCGAGGCGGGCGTCAACATCGACCTGATCTCGACGTCGGAGATCCGGATCTCGGTCCTGGTCAAGGACACCGAACTGGACACCGCCGTCCGCGCGCTGCACGAGGCCTTCGATCTCGGGGGCGACGACGAGGCCGTGGTCTACGGCGGAACGGGGCGCTGAGATGGTTAACATCGGTGTAGTCGGTGCGACCGGCCAGGTCGGCCAGGTCATGCGCACCCTGCTGGAGCAGCGGGACTTCCCGGCCAGCTCGGTCCGGTTCTTCGCCTCGGCGCGGTCCGAAGGTAAGAAGCTGACGTTCCGCGGCCAGGAGATCGAGGTCGAGAACAGCGAGACGGCCGATCCGTCCGGTCTGGACATCGCGTTGTTCTCCGCCGGTGCGACGATGTCGCGCGTGCAGGCTCCGCGGTTCGCCGCGGCCGGCGCCGTCGTCGTCGACAACTCGTCGGCCTGGCGCAAGGACCCCGAGGTCCCGCTGGTGGTCAGCGAGGTCAACTTCAAGCGCGATGCGGGTCAGCGGCTCAAGGGCATCATCGCCAACCCGAACTGCACCACCATGGCCGCCATGCCGGTGCTCAAGCCGCTGCACGAGGAAGCCGGGCTGACCCGACTGATCGTGTCGAGCTACCAGGCCGTGTCGGGCAGTGGCCTGGCCGGCGTAGAGGAGCTCGCGTCGCAGACCCGCGCGGTCGTCGACGGTGCCGAGCAGCTGGTGCACGACGGTTCCGCGCTGACCTACCCGGATCCGGTGAAATACGTTGCGCCCATTGCGTTCAACGTGATCCCGCTGGCCGGTTCGCTGGTCGACGACGGCTCTGGTGAGACCGACGAGGACCAGAAGCTGCGCAACGAGAGCCGCAAGATCCTGGGCATCCCCGAACTCCTGGTGAGCGGCACCTGCGTGCGTGTCCCGGTGTTCACCGGGCACTCGCTGTCGATCAATGCCGAGTTCGCCCAGCCTCTTTCGGTCGAACGCGCCAAGGAACTGCTGGCCGATGCTCCGGGTGTGAAGCTGGTCGACGTGCCGACCCCGCTGGCCGCCGCAGGTGTCGACGAGTCGTTGGTCGGCCGGATCCGTCAGGACCCGGGAGTGCCCGAGGGCCGTGGTCTCGCGCTGTTCGTGTCCGGCGACAACCTGCGAAAAGGTGCTGCGCTGAACACGATTCAAATCGCTGAACTGCTGGCCGCCGAGCTCTGATTCGCGGGTGAGCCCAGCCCGCAGGTTCGCCGTTGTCGCGATGCTTGCTGCGGCGGTGTGGCACGCTCCGCTCGCCCGGGCCACCCCGGGATTCGGCGATCCGACGGTGCCTCCGCTGGCTCCCGGCCAGGTACTGCGCATCGGACCGAGCGCCGGAACCGGTACGCCCACCCGCGATTACGGCATCGGTGCCACCGACCTGTGCGAGTTCATGGAGTTTCCCAGCCGGGTGCTCCAGGTGTGCGGTGACAGTTTCGCGGGGCAGGCGGTGGGCTTCGGTGGCTGGCACTCGCCGGTGGCGCTCCATGTCGACGCCGACTCGATCGAGGACGCGGGTGGTGTGCGCTACCGCGGGGTGACCGGAGTGGACAAGCCCCTGCTGGCCGACCCGACCCCCGCCGGCGCATCCCAGCTGCCGGCCGGCGTCATCTCCATCAACCGCGAGAACTACATGATGGTGACCACCACCTACAACTTGAAGCCGTACAGCTCACGGTTGGTGAAAGCCGATGCGGCCCAGCCGAATTGGCCGACAGTGCCCGGTTCTGTGCGCGAAGCCAAGTACCAGGGCGGCGCCCAGACGCAGATCACCGGCTATTACGACCCGGTTCCGGCGCCGGACTCACCGAGCGGTTGGGTCTACATCCTGGCCAACAACTTCGATCGCAGTAGCCCGGCGTTCCTGTACCGGGCCAACCCGAAGAACTTCACCGACCGGGCCGCCTGGCAGGGCTGGTCGTCGTCGGGTGGTTGGGGAAAGCCGCCGACGGCGTTGTTCCCCGACCGGGTGGGGGAGATGAGCATCCGGCAGATCGACGGCAAGCCCGTGCTGTCGTACTTCAACGCCACCACCGGAAACATGGAGATGCGGGTCGCCTACGAGCCCACCGGGCTGGGTAACGCGCCGGTGACGACGGTGGTGTTCGCGAGCGCCTGGCCGGATCCGGTCGACTCGTTGCCCCCGCCCGAGGTCAATCAGTTGGCGCAGCCCTACGGCGGCTATATCTCGCCGGGCTCGACACTCGATCAGGTGCGGGTCTTCGTCAGCCAGTGGAACACCATGGCCCGCGGCGGCACCCCGTACCGGGTGATCCAGTACGCGGTGAACCCGTTCAAGCCGTGGGAGCAGTAGCCCCCGGCTCTTTCACAGCTGATTCATAGTCAATTCTTGATCGGCACCTCAGCAGGCCTCGCATGCTCAGAGTCATGACTGAAACACCCCGTGAACCCGCGACGGAGCCCGTCGTGACAACTGAGCCTGTGGCTGCGCCTGTGGCACCCGTGGCCGCCCCGCCCGCCGAGAACAAGCCGAGCCGCCTCATGCAGGCGCTGGCCTGGGTCGGCATCGCGGCCGGCACCGTCTTCATCGTCGCCGTCGTCTTCGGCACCGGGTTCTTCCTCGGTGCTCATTCCGGTGGCGGCTATGGGCATCACCACAAGGGTGGCCATGACCGCGGCGGCATGATGATGTTCCATCGTGGCGGACCTGACGGCGGACCGGGGCAGATGGGACCGCGGCACGGCATGATGCCGCAGTGGGGCCCTGGTTGGGGGCCCGGCCCGGGAAACGGCTCGGAGCGTCCTGAGACCCCGCCGACACCGGCACCGCCTGCGCGACCATAATCACAGCCCGCTTTTTTGGACTGACTCCAAAGAGGGCGCATACTGGAGCCGTGACCACGGTGCATGAACACGACCCCAAGGCCCTGTTGCGGGCCGCTGGGCTGCGCGTGACCGCACCGCGGGTCGCGGTTCTGCAGGCTCTGGCCGACCATCCGCATTCGACTGCAGACGATGTGGCGGGCCTGGCGCGCGAGAACCTCGGCTCGGTGTCGACCCAGGCGGTCTACGACGTCCTGCGGGCTTGCGTGAACGCCGGGTTGGTACGTCGTATCGAACCGGCCGGATCGTCGGCGCGCTATGAGACTCGTGCCGGCGACAACCACCATCACCTGGTCTGCCGGGTGTGCGGTGCGGTTGCCGACGTCGACTGCGCCGTCGGTGAAGCCCCGTGCCTGGAACCCTCGGACCTGGCCGGCTTCGCGGTTGACGAAGCCGAAGTCGTGTTCTGGGGGATCTGTGCGGATTGCCAGGCGGCAGCCTCCAACTAGACCACTCTGCAGCCCAACGGACGCCCCGGCCACTTCCCCTTGGTGGCCGGGGCTCCTTGCTTTTCGACCAAGCATTGGGCCCAGTACCCAAAATCGTGAGATTCTCGCTAACCATGACCCGCAATCGGCTGCTGGTTGCCGCACTGCTCGCAGTGTCCGTGGTGGCCGCTGCCTGCGGGACGGCCGCCGAACCCGAGCGCGCTGCGGCCATGGTCTTCGCGGTCGGCGATTGCGTCAGCGTCCCGGCCACCACTCCCGCCCGCCCCGAAGTGGCCCGGGCCGGCAAGGTGTCCTGCGACGTCGATCCGAGCTATACCGTCGGGGCCATCGCGGATCAGGCCGGGGCGTGCCCGAGCGCTGAGTATCAGCAGCTGCCGGCCCAACTCGCCGACCCGTCGACCGCGCGGTTGTGTCTGGTTCCGAACCTGGTCGCCAATCACTGCTACGAACTCGGCATGCCCGCGGGCATGGTCGAGCTGGCCGACTGCGCCGTACGCACGGAACGCGGCCCGGGCGTGATGGTTCAGGTGACCCAACGGCTCGACGTCCGGGACGGGGCGGCCTGCCCTGCCGAAACCGGGCACTACGCCTGGCCGTACCCGTCGCCGGCGCGAACCTATTGCACGCGGACGGTTCACTAACTGGCATGATCGAGGCCATGCGTGCCCTGACTGTCGGTTTCGGGCTGGCCGGTCTCGCGCTGGCATTGGCTGCACCTGCTGGTGCGCGTCCCTCAGATCCCGGTGTCGTGTCCTATGCCGTCATGCCCAAAGGCTCGGTGGGCAACATCATCGGCGCTCCGATGACGTGGGAATCCCAGTTCACCGCGCCGTTCCAGGCCTTCTCGGTGGAGAACCCGGTGTGCAACAACTGGGCCGACATCGGCCTGCCCGAGGTGTTCAACGACCCGGATCTCGCGTCGTTCAACGGCGCCACCACCCAGTCCGCCGCCGATGACCAGAACCATTACGTCAAGCAGGCGATCGGGGTCTTCGCGACACCGGAGGCCGCCGACCGCGCCTTCCACCGGGTGGTGGACCGCACCAACGGCTGCTCGGGCCAGACCACCCCGATGCACCTGGACAACTTCGTGACCCAGGTGTGGACCTTCACCGGCGGCCCGGCGAGCGGCACCGACGCGGACTGGGTGAAGCAGGAGGCAGGCACGGACCGCCGCTGTTTCAACACCACCCGCAAACGGGAAAACGTGCTGCTGCAAGCCAAGGTGTGCCAGTCCGGCAACGCGGGTCCGGCCGTCAACGTGCTGGCGGGGGCCATGCAGAACACGCTGGGTCAGTAGAACATGTCGGTGCGATCTGGATGATGGAACAGAACCGAGCCGTTTGATCCGGTGAGGACCGGGAGGGGTGGTTGCGTTGGCAGTACCCGTCAGGGCTGATGCGGCCCGGCTAGCTCCCGTGGAGTTCACCAGTGCCGAGCATGCGGCGTCGTTCATCGAGTCCGGCTGCCTGGATGACGGGCCGGTCGGCCCGGTGGGCCTGGAGATCGAGGCGCATTGTTTCGACCTCACCGACCCGTCGCGGCGTCCGGGCTGGGAAGAGCTCTCCGAGATCATCGCCGCAGTGCCCACGCTGCCCGGTGCCAGCCGGATCACCGTCGAGCCCGGCGGTGCGGTCGAGCTCTCCGGCCCGCCGGCCGCCGGGCCTTCGGACGCGATCGCGGCACTGATGGCCGATCGGGCCGTGCTGCGCGAGGAGTTCGAGCGCCGCGGTCTCGGCTTGGTGCTGTTGGGTGCCGATCCGGTGCGGCCCACCGAGCGGGTCAACCCGGGCCCCCGCTATCAGGCCATGGAAACCTTCTTCGCGGCCAGCGGTTCTGCCGAGGCCGGAGCGGCGATGATGACGTCCACCGCCTCGGTTCAGGTCAATCTCGATGCCGGCCCGCGCGAGGGCTGGTCCCGTCGGGTCCGTCTGGCGCACGCCTTGGGCCCGACCATGATTGCCGTCACCGCGAATTCGCCGATGCTGGGTGGACGCTTCACCGGCTGGAAGTCATCGCGGCAGAGGGTGTGGGGTCAGCTGGATTCCGCGCGCTGCGGCCCGATTCTGGGGGCTGACGGCGCCGGTCCGGCCAGCGACTGGGCACGGTATGCGCTGCGGGCCCCGGTGATGCTCGTCAACGCCCCGGAAGCGGTCCCCGTGACCAACTGGGTCCCCTTCGCCGACTGGGCCGACGGACGGGCGGTGCTCGGCGGCCGCCGGCCCACCGAAGCCGATCTCGAATACCACCTCACCACGCTTTTCCCACCGGTCCGGCCGCGGCGCTGGCTGGAGATCCGCTACCTCGACAGCGTGCCCGACACCCTTTGGCCCGCAGTGGTGTTCACACTTACCACTCTGCTCGATGATCCCGAGGCCGCTGCGATCGCCACCGAGGCGACGGCACCGGTGGCCACCGCATGGGATCGGGCCGCCCGGATCGGGCTCGCCGATCGACGGCTGCAGGAGGCGGCGAGCGCGTGCCTATCGGCCGCCGCCGAGCGGGCGCCGGCCGAGCTGTCGGAATCGATGGAGCGCTTGACGCGTTCGGTCCAGGAGGGACGCTGCCCGGCCGACGATTTCGCCGACCAGGTGGTGGGTCACGGAATCGCTTCTGCGATGAGCCAACTGGTGAAGGGCGAGATTTGACCACACGCGAGACGCTGGCGCAGCAGCTCACCCGGGCGCGGGAACGTACCCTGCGCCTGGTCGACTTCGACGACGCCGAATTGCATCGCCAATACAGCCCCCTGATGAGCCCGCTGGTCTGGGACCTGGCCCACATCGGTCAGCAGGAGGAGCTGTGGCTGCTGCGGGGTGGTGATCCGGACCGTCCCGGCATCCTCGATCCCGAGGTGGACCGGCTTTACGACGCCTTCGTGCATTCCCGTGCCAGCCGCGTCGACCTCCCGTTGCTACCGCCCACCGATGCGCGCGACTACTGCGCGACGGTACGGTCCCGCGCGCTCGACGCGCTGGATGCCCTCGACGCCGACGACTCCGGGTTCAACTTCGGGCTGATCGTCAGCCACGAGAACCAGCACGACGAAACCATGCTGCAAGCACTGAATTTGCGGGACGGGCCACCCCTGTTCGACCCCGGAACGGCGTTGCCCGCCGGCCGTCCGGGTGTGGCCGGCACCTCGGTGCTGATCCAGGGTGGTTCGTTTGTGCTCGGAGTGGACGAACTCACCGAACCGCATTCACTCGACAACGAACGTCCGGCGCATTCTGTGGACGTGGCCCCGTTCCGCATCGGCCGGGTGCCGGTCACCAACGCCGAATGGCGCGAGTTCATCGACGACGGCGGCTACCAGCAGTCCCGTTGGTGGTCGGAGCGCGGCTGGGCCCACCGGCAGGAGTCAGGGCTGACAGCGCCCCAGTTCTGGGGACCGGACGGCACCCGCACCCGGTTCGGCCACATCGAGACGATCCCCGGTGACGAACCGGTGCAGCACGTCACGTTCTTCGAAGCCGAGGCCTACGCCGCCTGGGCCGGTGCGCGGCTGCCCACCGAGATCGAGTGGGAGAAGGCGTGTGCCTGGGACCCGGCGGCCCGGTCTCGACGCCGATTCCCGTGGGGCACTTCCGAACCCACCGAAGCGCTGGCCAATCTCGGTGGCCAGGCCCGCCGGCCGGCGCCGGTAGGGGCATATCCGGCCGGAGCCTCGGCCTATGGCGTCGAGCAGATGTTGGGTGACGTCTGGGAATGGACCACGTCGCCGCTGCGGCCCTGGCCCGGCTTCACGCCGATGGTCTACGACCGCTACACCGAACCCTTCTTCGACGGTGACTACCGGGTGCTGCGCGGGGGATCGTGGGCGGTATCCGCCGACATCCTGCGGCCCAGCTTCCGCAACTGGGACCACCCGATCCGGCGCCAGATCTTCTCCGGCGTCCGCCTGGCCTGGGACGTTTGATGTGCCGGCACATCGGGTGGCTCGGCGTCCCGCGATCAGTGGCCTCACTGGTGCTGGACCCGCCGCAGGGCCTGCTGGTGCAGTCATATGCGCCGCGTCGGCAGAAGCACGGCCTGATGAACGCCGACGGTTGGGGCGCAGGCTTTTTCGACTCCGGTGTACCCCGTCGGTGGCGTAGCGACAAGCCGCTGTGGGGCGACGCCTCATTCGCCTCGGTGGCCCCGGCGTTGCGCAGTGGGTGTGTGGTCGCTGCGGTGCGGTCGGCGACCATCGGCATGCCGATCGAACCGTCGGCCTCGGCGCCGTTTAGCGACGGGCAGTGGCTGCTCTCGCACAACGGGATAGTCGACCGGGCGGTGCTGCCGTTGACCGGAATCGCCGAATCCACGGTGGACAGTGCCGTGCTGGCCGCGCTCATCTTCGCCCGGGGCGTGGATGCGTTGGGGTCGACGATTGCCGAGGTCGGAGCTCTGGATCCCAATGCAAGGCTGAACATCCTGGCCGCCAATGGTTCTCGCCTGGTGGCCACCACCTGGGGTGACACCCTGTCGATGCTGCGGTTGCCGGACGGCGTCGTGCTCGCCAGTGAACCCTACGACGACGATCCCGGCTGGGCCGACATCCCGGACCGGCACCTGGTCACCGTGACCGGCTCTGACGTCGAGCTCACCCCGCTGAAAGGTTCGGTATGACGCTCACCTTGTCCAACTACCTGGCGGCCGATTCCGCTGCCACCGCTTTGCGCCGCGATGTGCGCGACGGGCTGACCCAGACGCCGAAGATGTTGCCACCCAAGTGGTTCTACGATTCGGTGGGCAGTGATCTGTTCGACCAGATCACCCGGTTGCCCGAGTACTATCCGACCCGCACCGAGGCGCAGATCCTCACGCACCGTTCGCCGGAGATCGTCGCCGCGGCGGGGGCGGACACCCTCGTCGAGCTGGGCAGCGGCACCTCGGAGAAGACCAGGATGTTGCTCGACGCCATGCGTGACGGTGGGCAGTTGCGCCGGTTCATCCCGTTCGACGTCGACGCCGGTGTGCTGCGGGCTGCCGGTGCGGCGATCGGTCAGGAGTATCCCGGTATCGAAATCGACGCGGTATGTGGTGATTTCGAGGAGCACCTGGGCAAGATCCCGGCTGTAGGACGGCGCTTGGTGGCATTCCTCGGCTCGACGATCGGCAATCTCACACCTGGCCCGCGCGCAGATTTCCTGGCGTCGCTGGCCGAGTCCCTGCAGCCAGGAGACAGTGTGCTGTTGGGCACCGATCTGGTCAAGGACACCGACCGGCTGGTGCGTGCCTACGACGACAGTGCCGGTGTGACCGCGGCGTTCAACCGCAATGTGCTCTCGGTGGTCAACCGTGAACTCGAAGCGGATTTCGACCTCGACGCCTTCGAGCATGTGGCGAAATGGAACGCCGACGAGGAGCGGATCGAGATGTGGCTGCGAGCTGGTGTGCCGCAACAGGTGCGGGTGGCAGCGCTGGATCTCGACGTCGCATTCGACGCTGGTGAGGAGATGCTGACCGAGGTGTCCTGCAAGTTCCGCGCCGACGGGGTGGCCGACGAATTAGCGAAAGCCGGTCTGCGGCAAACTCATTGGTGGACCGATGAAGCCGGAGACTTCGGCCTGTCGCTGGCGGTGAAATGAGCCTGGCCCAGCAGTGGGCAGACGCACGCCCCAAGGTCGCCGGGCTGCACTTCGACAGTGGTGCCTGCTCGCGGCAGAGCCTCGCCGTCATCGATGCCGTCGCCGCCCATGCCCGCCATGAGGCCGAAGTCGGCGGTTACGTAGCCGCCGAGGCGGCAGCACCTGTGCTCGAGGCGGGCCGCGCCGCGATCGCCGCATTGACGGGGCTCGACTCCGCCGATGTGGTCTACACGACAGGCTCCAACCATTCTCTGGACCTGCTGCTCGGCAGCTGGGCGGGCGAACGCACGCTGGCCTGCGTGCCCGGCGAGTTCGGGCCGAACCTCGCGGTCATGGCGGCCAACGGTTTTCAGGTGCGCGCCTTGCCCGTTGACGAGGACGGTCGAGTTGACCTTCACCGGACCGCCCGCCTGCTGACCGCCGATCCGCCGGCTTTGGTGCATTTCACCGCGCTGGCCAGCCATCGTGGAGTGGCCCAGCCGTTGGCCGAGATGGTTGCGGCCTGCCGCGAGGCCGGTGTCCCCATCGTGGTCGACGGAGCGCAGGCGTTCGGGCATCTGGACTGCAACGTGAGCCCTGATGCGATCTACTCGTCGTCACGCAAATGGCTGGCCGGGCCGCGCGGTGTGGGTTTCCTCGCGGTCCGTCCCGAACTGGTCGCGCGCCTGCAGCGACGGGTGCCGCCGCCCGCGTGGGACGTTCCGGTGCCGGTGTTGCAGAGCTTCGAGCACGGTGAGCACAATGCCGCGACCCGCGTCGGGTACTCGGTGGCGCTGGGCGAACATCTCGCGGCTGGGCCGGAACTCGTCCGCGGACGGCTTGCCGAGGTGGGCCGCACGGCGCGGCAGGTGTTGGCCGAGGTGCCGGGATGGCGCGTCGTCGAAAACGTTGACGAACCCACCGCGATCACGACTTTGGCACCCACCGATGGTGCGGATCCGACGGCGGTGCGTGCCTGGCTGATCGCCGAGTGTGGAATCGTCACCACCGCATGTGAACTGGCGCGGGCGCCGTTCGAGATGACCAGACCGGTCTTGCGGGTCTCGCCGCATGTCGACACCACCGCCGAGGATCTCGAGCAGTTCGCCGAGGTGTTGCGGGACGCGCCTTAGCTGCCTTCCGCATTTTCCTGGCTTTTTCGAGACATCGATGCCGGTGTCGGGGGACCAGCGTATACTCGAACGTATGTTCGATACCGAGTTCGATCCGGCGGCGCCGGGCCGGCTCGTTGATGCGCTCACCTATGGCGCTCGTGCCGAGGCGAAGCTGATCGCCGCTCGGATGGTAGCGGTGGCGGATTTGTTGGTGCAGCGGACCGCCGAACTCAATGTCGAGGGCGTGCACCCGAACTACATGATCCTCACCGGCTTTGCTCGCGCGAGTGCTGAGGTGGGTGCGGCGTTGAACCTGACGTCGGGCGCCGCCAGCCGGCTCGTCGAGCAGGCCGAGGAGTTGCGCGATCGGCTGCCCCGATTGGCCGCACTCCTGGCTGATGGTCAGACCGATTGGCGCACGGTCGAAATAGTGATCGCGCGTACCAAGTTTGTTTCATCGACGGTGATCGCGCAGATCGATGAGGACCTCGCGAAACGGATCACCGGCTGGCAGTGCTGGTCCGAAGGACGTATCACCACCACGGTGGATGCCAAGGTGCGGGCTCTGGATCCGGCCGCGATCGCTCAACGTGAACACGCCACCGATCGCCGCCGGGTCAAGGTGAGTCCGCGTGGGGACGGCACCGCCAAGATCGACGCCGTCGTCACGACTCGTGCCGGATTGACCTTTGACGCAAAGCTTTCGGAAATGTCGGCCAGGGTGTGTGCGAAAGATCCGCGCAGTAAGGATCAGCGCCGCTCCGATGCAATCGAAGCCCTGGCTGAGGATCGAGAGCTGTCGTGTGAATGCGGCCGTGCCGAGTGCCCTACCCGCTCGGCGGCCCCGCAGCCGGAACCGTCATCGCCGCCGGTTGTGTTCAACGTGGTGGCCGAGCGCGACACGGTGGTGGGCGCCGGTACGACGCCTGGTTACGTGTTGGGCTACGGAGTGATCGATGCGGATCTGGTTCGCGAACTCGCCGCCGAAGCCACGATGCGGTTGGTGACCGAACCGGACGTGGATGCCGCGGCAGCGCTCCGCTACCAACCGACGGTGTCGGTGCAGCGCTGGGTCCGGTGCCGCGATCTGACGTGCCGTTTCCCGGGCTGTGAGCACCCGGCCGAGGACTGCGACGTTGACCATACGATGCCGTTCGACCACGCCAATCCCACCCGCGGTGGGCTCACCGTGCCGGCCAACTTGAAATGCCTGTGCCGTTTTCATCACCGCCTCAAGACTTTTGGCGGCTGGAGCGACACCCAGTATCCCGACGGCACCGTCGTATGGACATCGCCGTCGGGCAAGACGTACCGCACGACCCCGGGCGGGGCGGATCTGTTCAACAGCTTCGCGACAGTCCCGTGCGGGCAGCCGCAACCGGCGCGCCCGCCGAAGCTGAGCCGGGCAGCACGGGTGGAGCAGACCCGGGCCAAGAACCGGCGGTTGCGGCCGGTCAACGAGAAGTACAGCTACACCCAGAAGGCCCGGCGGAAGGAACTTGACCGGCGCCGCAACCACAACCGGATGCGGGCGACCCTCAAGTTGTTCAAGGGCGACGAGCCCAGCAAGAGTCCGTACTGCACATGGATCAACGACCCATTCGAACCCGAGGAATTACCTCCGGACTGGGAACCGCCCCCACCACCTCCGCTCAATCCGGAGGACCCACCGTTCTGAGCCGGTGGGTGACTCAGCCGGCCTTGTGCGCGCTCAACAGGAAGGCCGGGAACTTGATGCGGCCCTTCTCGTCACGGTCGTGCGGCGGCACTTCGAAAGGAACATCCGCGGGGATCGCCACCGCATTGGCGTGGATGAACGCCGGCCGGATGTCGTCGACCTCCCAGTACTTCGACACCGCCGCCCGCAGTTCGTCCTCGTCGACCTCGTTGGGCTTGGTGTCCAACTCGGCCGGGAACGCACCCTTGGCGAAGACCAGGACGTAGTAGTGCGCGCCGGGCGCCGAGGCGCGGTGGATTGATTTCAGGTAGCCGTCGCGACCTTCGACCGGCAGAGAGTGGAACAGGGTCGAGTCGATCACGGTGTTGAACCGGCCGTCATAACCGGTGAACGACGTGATGTCGGCCTGGGCGAAGCTGGCCGTCGACAGGCCGCGCACCTGCGCGGCGTTGTTGGCCGCGGCGATCGCCGTCGGGCTCAGATCCAGCCCGACAACCGTGAGCCCGTCGGACGCCAGTGCCAGCGACAACTCGGCATGTCCGCAGCCCGCGTCGAGCACATCGCTCTCGAACTTTCCGGCCCGGTGCAGCGCGGCGAGTTCAGGTTGTGGCTCGCCGATATTCCACGGCGGCGGGCCCTCGAAACCTGCTTCCCCCTTGTATGCGCCATCCCAGTCCAGGACCTGTTCAGATGTCATGGTTCCAACGTACGCGCCTCAATCCCAGGTATGGACGGGCTCATTACTGTGCATCCGCTGGACATACTCCCGCAACATCTCGGCCAGGGCCTTGGGCCTGGTCAAGCCCTGTGATTGCAGGTTCTGCACCGTCGCCACCTGCCACGTCGCCCCCGTCCGCCCCGTCTTGGCGCGGCCTTCGATCACCCCGAGGTACCGGTCGCACACCTGCGCCGCCACACCCCAGCGGCGGAGCCCGTCGTGCGCCATCGGGAGGAGCTTGCGCAGCACCAATTCGTCGGGCGTCACCTCACCCAGACCGGGCCAGTACAGGCGGGCGTCCAGGCCGTGCTGGGCGCCCTCGACGAAGTTGTGGTGGGCCGCCGCGAAGCTCATCTTGGTCCACAGCGGCCGGTCTTCTTCGGACAGCGTTCGCAGCAGGCCGTAATAGAACGCCGCGTTGGCCAGCATGTCCACCACCGTCGGCCCGGCAGGCAGCACCCGGTTCTCCACCCGCAGATGCGGGGCGCCGTTGACGACGTCGTACACCGGACGATTCCACCGGTAGATGGTCCCGTTGTGCAGCCGCAGCTCGGCCAGCTGCGGGGCACGGCCCGCGGCGAGCTCAGCGACCGGGTCCTCGTCGGACAGCTCGGGAAGCAGCGACGGGAAGTAGCGCACGTTCTCCTCGAACAGGTCGAAGATCGAGGTGATCCACCGCTCGCCGAACCAGACCCGCGGCCGCACACCTTGCGCCTTGAGTTCGTCTGGCCGGGTGTCGGTGGACTGCGTGAACAGCTCGATGCGGGTCTCGGCCCACAGTTGATGGCCGAAGAAGTACGGCGAGTTGGCCCCCACCGCAAGCTGCGGGCCGGCCAGCACCTGGGCGGCGTTCCAGTTGCGGGCGAAATCGGCGGGGGAGACCTGCAGGTGCAGCTGCATGCTGGTGCACGCGGACTCGGGGGCGATGGATGCCGACTGCAGGCTCAGCCGTTCCGGCCCGGAGATGTCGATGGGCATGTCCTCGCCGCGAGCGGTGAAGATCGAGTCGTTGAGCGCCTGATATCGCGTCGATTGACTCATCCAGCCGTCGGAAAGATGCTCGGGCATCAGCGTCGGCAGGATGCCCACCATCACGATGTGCGCGCCGTCCTCGTTGGCCTTCATCTCGGCGGCGTTGAGGCTGCGCCGGACCTCCTCCTCGAGGTCCAGCGCGGCCCGGCCGGGCAGCGGGCGCGGGGGAACGTTGAATTCGATGTTGTAGGCGCCCAATTCGGTCTGATATGCCGGATCGGCGATGGATGCGAGCACCTCCTGGTTGGCCATCGCGGGCTGGTACTCGTTGTCGACGAGGTTGCATTCGATCTCCATGCCGGTGAGCGGACGCTCGAACTCGAAGCTCGACTGAGCGAGCATGGTTTCGAACACGTCCAGGCACAGCTGCACCTTGCGCCGGTACTCCTGGCGGTGCATGCGGCTGAACTCGGTGTTCTTGACCTCTTCACCCACACCCCGATGCAACAGTGCCGAGGATGGTCCGCGCAAGCAGAATGGCAAAATGACCTCACCCGGCGACGACGACCAGGGCGGGCTCGAGCAGATCGGTCACGCGGATCGCGTCGCATCGCTGACCGGGGTGCGCGCCGTGGCCGCGCTGACCGTGATGGGCACGCACGCCGCGTATGGCACCGGTCTGCTCTCCCAGGGCTATCTGGGACTGATGAGTGCTCGCCTCGAGGTCGGGGTGGCCATCTTCTTCGTGCTGTCGGGGCTGCTGCTGTTTCGCCCGTGGGTGCGCGCCGCTGCCATGGGCGCCGCCGCGCCGAGCACCCGGCGCTATGCGCGAAACCGATTCCGCCGGATCATGCCCGCCTACGTCGTCACCGTGCTGATCGTCTACGGCGTCTACGAACTGCGCCCCGTGCAACCGAATCCCGGGCACACGTGGACCGGCCTGCTGCGTAACCTGACCCTGACCCAGATCTACAGCGACAACTACTTCACGGACTATCTGCACCAGGGGCTGAGCCAGATGTGGAGCCTGGCGGTGGAGGTCGCGTTCTATGCGGTGCTGCCGCTGCTCGCATACCTGCTCTTGGTGGTGTTGTGTCGCAGGCGTTTTCGCCCCGCGCTCCTGCTGGCCGGGCTGGCGGTGCTGGCCGCGGTGAGCCCGCTGTGGCTCGTGTTGCTGCACACCGCCGACTGGATGCCGGTCGGCGGTGGGGCGTGGCTGCCGCACTATCTGGTCTGGTTCGTCGGCGGGATGACCTTGGCCGCGCTGGGCACGATGGGGGTGCGGGTTTATGCCCTGGCGGCCTTGCCACTGGCGCTGGCCTGCTACTTGGTGGTGTCGACCCCGATCGCCGGTCGCGTCACGGCACCAGCGCTTGGCCTGAGCGAGGACTTGGCGAAAACCCTGTTCTACGCGGTCATCGCGACCCTGGTGGTGGCCCCGCTGGCGCTCGGTGCCGACGGTCTGTACGCCCGGCTGATGGGCAGCAGGCCCATGGTGGCCCTCGGCGAGATCTCCTACGAGGTCTTCCTGCTGCACGTGGTCGCCATGGACCTGGTCATGGAGTTCGTGTTGGGCTGGAACGTCTACACCGGTTCGGCCACTGTGTTGTTCGTCGTCACCCTGGCGGTCACGGTGCCGTTTGCCTGGCTGCTACATCGGGTGACCCGGCCGCGCGGTTAGCGACCGGTCCGGCACCCGCTCGCCCGGGCGGCGCCGCCAACCCATCGGATTGGGAGGGCGCGGCAGCGGTGGCCTGACCGTAATCCTGTTGCGGTGAAAGCAGATCGGCGTAATCACCGTACTGGGGCGCCTGGTGGGTGGCGTGGGACTGAGCGTAGCCGTGGGCATGAGCCTGGCCGTATGCCGAGCGCTGCGCCGAATCGGTTTGCGCCATCGCGCTCTGTTGGTAGTACTGCTGCACGGCCTGGTTGTAGTAGTCGAGGTAAGCCTCGTAGCCGCCCGCAGCGGCCGCGGCAGGTGCTTCCGGTGCCAGCCACAGCGCAGCGACGGCCGCCACGGCCTGCAACCCGTTGACCGTCACAATCGTGATCAGCACCCATCCCGACCCGGCTGTCACCATGCTGGACAGGGCGTCGAGGAAGCCCGCGGCGGCCAGCAGAGCGGTAAGCCATGGGCGGGCAGACTGCTTGGGCAGCAGGCCGATTGCCGCGGCCAGGCCGGCCAGCGCGGCGAACCTGACGTGCCAGTCATTGCCGCCACCGTCGGCGGCCGGGCCGAAACTCAGGCCATAGGCCACCAGACCGAGCACGACCACCACGATCGACAGGTTGCGGTGAAGCGGATTGGCCACGATCACTCCTTCACATCAGTCGGTGCTGTTCGCGGATGCGCGCAGATAACGCATCTCGTCGTCGGTGGCGACCATGGTGACCACCGCCGAGCCGGCCTGGGTGCTCACCTTGACGGTGTCGTGCTCCAGCGAGATCAGGTCAAGGACCACGTCGGCATGCTGCGAAGGTGGGCTATTCGGTGGGACGAGAACCATGGTGGTGACCCCGATCCGGACCGATTGCTCAGGAACACCGTCGAACATCTCGACGGTGTAATTGCGTTCGGCGCCGGCCTGGATGGCGCGCCGGTTGAAGTTCGCCACCCAGAGCAGATCATGGCGACCGACCACGTCGACCATGTCGCGCCACAATGCCGGACGGCGGCTGTGCACCAGTACGCGGGCGCCCAGGGCGAGGGCACGCAGCACCACCTGCTGGGCCAGATGCAAGGTGCCCACGATTTCGACCCGCCGAATTTGCGGGCCGAACACGGGAAGGGCGACGGCCCGCCCCTGCTCGTCGGCGCCGATCACCTGGCCGCAGCCCGAGGCGGGCAACGCCAGCTCGCTCAACGCGTCGCCGCGCACTCCCGACGCCCAGTGCGCGATCGGTCCGGCCCCGGGGACCGTCGGGATCGGAAGCGTCGCCGCCAGCGCGGAAAACTGCCGGCCGTGAAGCGGAATGAGCCCGCGCAGCTGGGTGGGGACGCGCACGTCGCTGTCGAAGCGGACCAGACCACGAACCTGAACCACGTCCTGCTCGGCAGCCTCACGCAGTGACAGGCACACCGTGGTGGAGTAGCTGGGAACCGTCCACAGCAGCCCGAGGCCCGCCGTGGTCAGCATGTTCGGCTCGACCGCGAAGCTGGACAACCGGAAGTGCCCTTCGCGGCAGTCCTCCCAGGTTTCCTCGACGGTCGCGAGAGCGACGCCGTCGCTGAGCTGATTGGTGGCCGCCGCGATACCGCTGGCGGACAGGAACTGAGGCTGAAGGCCCGCCTCGGCGAGCCGGTTGGCGACGCGGCGGGTGGCGGTGGTGGCCGCGCGCAGGATGCCGTCGCGGTCACCGCCCCGGCGCCGGACCGCCTCCGCGCAACGTGACGGGTTGAACCGCACGGCAATCCACACCGTGCGCTGGGCGATGGCGGGCAACGGTCCCAGCACCGAGTCGTACACGGCGGCGACGTCGGTGTGACCGGCCGAGCGGGCGCCCTGGCTGATGATGTCGATGGACTCCAGCGTGATGTCGAACTGACGCAGGCAGTCCAGCAGGGCCTGCACGGGAACCATCTCGCCGGACACCGTCACCCCTGGCTCCAAAACGGTCAGCGCCCTGGGGTTTTCGTCGATCCTCAGCAACGACAGCAAAGTCGTGCCGTTCCAACGGAATCCGATCTGTTGACCGTCGGGGGTCGGTACGTCGAAGGGCTCGGCCGGCAGCGAGTTCGACGCGCGTTTACCCGTGCGCCGTCGCCTGTTGCGGACGAATTTCCCGCGCAGCGCGAGCGCCCGCGGCGCTGTCGTGCCCGCGACGACCGGAGCCACCAGCAGCAACCCCACCACCAGGCCCGCGACCGCACCATGCCACCCAGGCCGGTGCAGTAGTTGGGCGATCAATATGCCGACGACGACGACAATTTGCAGGGCGACCAGGTCGATCAACGGGATGAGCCGTTGCGGGCCGGTATCGCCGGCGGTGGTCAGCTTTGCTGCGAATGTCAATGGACGCATCGCTTTTCAAATAGGCGCTCGGTCGTCATGTCGAGGTGGTGCGGACGTGCTAAACACTACGCATGCCAGCGCAAGTTACCACTCGCGCACAGGTGAACGGCTACCGTTTCCTGATCCGCCGCCTTGAGCACGCGCTCATCCGGGGCGATTCGCGGATGATCCACGATCCGATGCGTGGCCAGATGCGGGCCTTGATCGTGGGTGCGGTGATCGCCGTCCTGATCACCGGCGCCTCCGCGGTGATGGCCTTCTTCAAACCCGCTCCCAATATCGGCGACGCGCAGATCGTGCTGAGCAAGTCCAGCGGTGCGCCGTACGTACGCATCGGTGACCAGATCCATCCGGTGCTCAATCTTGCCTCGGCGCGGCTGATCGTCGGTAAGAACGACAGCCCCAAGCAGGTTGACGACAAATTCCTCGATGTGGTGCCGCGCGGGCCGATGGTCGGCATCGTCGGCGCGCCGGCCAGCATCAACCGCGGGGACGATCTGGCGATGTCGTCGTGGACCGTCTGCGACAACCTGCTGATGCCGGCGGTCACCGAGACCACCGGCACGCCCAGCCTGCAGACCACGGTGCTGGCCAACGACCCGGTGCTCGACGACGGCATCCGCCCCGCCGATCCGGCCGAGGCGATTCTCACCGAAACCGGCGGCACCACCTATCTGATCTACCGCGGGGTGCGGGCCCCGATCGACCTGTCAGATCCGGTGCTGGTCAACGGCCTTCACCTGCAAGGCGCGGTGACTCGGCCGATGTCGTTGTCCGTGCTCAACACCTTTCCGTTGGTCGACCCGATCACGCCGGTGGCCATCGAGGGTTCGGGGGAGCCGGGGCCGCTCGGGCCGGATCACCCGGTGGGCGCCATCGTCAAATCCGTCGACTCGCGCGGCGAACAGCTCTACGCCGTGTTGCGCGAGGGTCTGCAGCCGGTGTCGCAGGTGAGCGCCGACATCATCCGTTACGGCGCCTCCGGTGAGGTGGCCACCGGGCAGGCGGCCGAAATACCGCCGGCGACGCTGGCCGAAGTGCCGACCGTGCACCGGCTGGCGATCGACCATTACCCGCTGGAGTCACCGCGGATCGTGTCGCCCAATCCGGATCGGGTGGTGTGTATGGGCTGGCAGCGCTCCAACACCGACGCCCGCGCGAATGTGCGGTTGTTGGTCGGGCACCGGCTGCCGACCGCCGAGGGGGCGCAGATGGTCCGACTGGCCAGCGCCGACGGCAGCGGCTCCGGAGCCGATTCGGTGTACCTGACTCCTGGTGCCGGAGAGTACGTGCAGGCCACCGGAAATGACCCGGACAGCCGCTCGACGGGGCAGCTGTTCTACGTGTCCGATACCGGGGTGCGTTACCACATCAAGGATCTGCCGACGGCGGACGTGCTCGGGGTCAGCGGCGTCAAGGTGCCCGACGGCCCGGCCAACGCGCCGCAGTGGGCGCCGTGGCCGGTGCTGTCGCTGTTGCCCGCCGGGCCGGAGCTGTCCCAGGAAGCCGCGCTGGTCGCCCACGACGGCATGGCTGCTGACCCGGACAGCAGCAAGGTGTCTACCCGTTAGATCCGCAGTTCCCTGAAGAACGCGTAAACCCGGATGATCCAGAAGCACAGCGGGAAAAGCGATCCCACGGCGATATATTCGAGAATCTCGACCTGTCGCCGGGCCACGGGGGAGAACTCGCGCAGTGGTGCCACCAGCCCGCATGCCAGGATCAGCACCATCAGGGCGAGCAGCACGACGACGGCCCGGACCTGCCATCCCTCGACGTACAGCGCGGTCTTGAGGACCACGGCGACGGCGATGACGAGCCCACTTCCGATGAGTGTGGCCGACTGAACCAGGTCGTGATGGCCACGACCGCGCAGGCACAGCACCGTCGCCACCGTGAACGCGAACACCGTTGCTTGCCAATAGAACCCGTTGGTGACGTCCACCGCGAGATAGCAGCCGATCGGGGCGGCCAGGGCGGCTGCGACGAGAATTCCGGTGAGGTGTTGATTCGCCCTTCGCACCCGGCTGATCAGGTCTTCCTCGGTGGGGATGATCTGCTTGCCGATCGCGTTGACGCCCTCGACGGTGGGGCCGCCCTGGGTCTCGATGTCGTCGAGCGGTTCACCGGCCGTCGGCACCCGGGGGATGGGGAGTTTCGACAGCCCGATGGTCACCCGGGGAGCGAGGTAGACGACGATAACGGCCACGGTCGCGAGCAAAGCCCCGACCGTGCGAATGGGCGGCTGCCACAGCAACATTGCGGTGGAACTGACGCCGCCGAAAACGCACATTGCGATGATCGCGGTGTACACGGCCGAACCGCTGCCCGAGACGAGGAGCACCAGCAGCGCACCGAATGCGGTCACGGCGAAGGCCATCGGCAGCGAGGTCACGCCGGAACCGCCGGGCACCAGGTACAGCGCGCCACCGAACACCAGTGGTGTCGACACCGCGGTGATCCACGCCGACGCCGCTGCGGCTGCCGGCCGGTGCGCCGCCAGACAGGCCAGCAGCAGCCCCAACGCGCCGAGAACCAGCACCGATGCGGGCACCGCGGGCTGCTCGGCCCAATGCGCCAGCACGCCGGCGAGCGTGACCGCGGCAGCTGCGGTAACACCGAAACCGGTCAGTGCGCGCGCGTTGTCGGTCAGCCAACTCCGGACGGTGCCGGTCTCTGTGGTGTGGGTGTCGTCGACGTCGTCGAACAGCAGTGGGCTGATCGGCTGGCCGGCCGCACAGATCATCAACAGATCGCCGTCGTAGATCCCTGCCTCCGCCAGCGACAGGTGCGGGGCGATCGGTGCGCCGCCGAGCGGGGCCAGCGTCCAACGTCCGTCGGCGGCGTCAAACTCGACGATCGCGTCCTGCGTGGTGATCTGTTCATTCGCGATTTCGATGACATCGGGAATGTACTGGGCGATGCTGACGTGTGCAGGCAACCCGACGTCGATGTTCAATTCGCCGACTACCAGGGTCAGTCGGCTGAGTTCGGGTTCTGCTTCGGGTTCGAGCTCTGACTCAAGTAGGGTCACAATCCAGTCGGCCTCCTGCGCAATGGGATTGCTCGACACGAACAATACCCAGCATCCGGCGCCAGCAGCTTCGGGGAGGGAAGGTTGAGTACCGAGGGGTTCGTCCGCCGCCTACGGGTGGCGCCGCCGCGGATGCCCGGCGGCGAGGTCAACCTGGCCCCACCGCCCGAGGTGCCGCGGGCCATCCCGGGGAATCTGATGATGCGGCTGATGCCGTTCGTGATGCTGGTCGCGGTGATCGGCATGATCGCACTGATGGTCACGGTCGGTGGCCGGGACATGGCCAGAAACCCGATGTTCCTGTTGTTCCCGATGATGATGATCATGTCGATGGTCGGCATGTTCATGGGCGGCGGGAACCGCAACGGCAAAGCAGCCGCCGAGCTCAACGAGGAACGCAAGGACTACTTCAGTTATCTGGCGAATCTTCGCGAGGAAGCCGACACCACGGGTGCCGAACAACGAACGGCGCTGGAATGGAGCCATCCCGATCCGCGGGCGTTGAGCGACGTGGTGGGCACTCGTCGGATGTGGGAGCGACGGCCCAGCGACGCCGATTACTGCCACATCCGGGTCGGTATCGGGACCCACCGGTTGGCGACGCGGTTGATGGCGCCCGAGACCGGCCCACCCGAGGACCTGGAACCGGTGTCGACGGTGGCGCTGCGCCGGTTCGTCAAGACCCATTCGGTGGTGCATGCGCTGCCGACCGCGGTGTCGCTGCGGGCGTTTCCCACCATCACCTTCGAGGGGGAGCGCAAGCTCGCCCAGCAGCTGGTGCGGTCGATGGTTTTGGAACTCTGCACTTTTCACGGCCCTGACCACGTGCAGGTGGCGATCGTCACCGCCAACCCGGACGGGGAGAACTGGAGCTGGGTCAAATGGCTGCCGCACGCGCAGCATTCGTCGACCCGCGACGGCCTCGGTTCGATGCGGTTGCTGTTTCCCACGCTCGAGCTGATGGAGACCGCGATGTCCGCCGAGCTGGCCGAACGCGGCCGGTTCACCCGCAACGCGCAGCCCACGCAGGGCCTCAAACAACTCGTCGTCGTGCTGGACGACGGATTCGTCACCGGTGACGAGCAGCTGATCACCGACGCCGGGCTGGACAGCGTGACGCTGTTGGACCTCAACGGCCTGCGAGCCGGGGCCTCGGCACGCCGCAGCCTGCAACTGGTCCTCGACGGTGACGACGTGGCTGCCCGGACCGCGGTCGGGGTGGAACGGTTCGCCACCCCGGACACCATCACGATCCCCGAGGCCGAGACCACCGCGCGGCGGATCGGGCGCTACCGCCCGGCGAACGCCGCACACATCGTGAGCCTGGAAGCCGATTCGCGGGCAGTCGATCCCGGTCTGATGGCGCTGCTGAAGATTCCCGATGCGGCCGGCATCGTGCCGGAACAGGTCTGGCGGCAGCGGTCCCCGCGCGAGCGGCTGCGGGTCCCGATCGGCATCACTCCCAACGGTCAGCCCATCGAACTCGACATCAAGGAGGCCGCCGAGGGCGGCATGGGCCCGCACGGGCTGTGCATCGGGGCGACGGGCTCGGGCAAGTCGGAATTCCTGCGCACACTGGTGTTGTCGATGATCACGTCGCACTCCCCTGAGCAGCTCAACCTGGTGCTCGTCGACTTCAAGGGCGGCGCGACGTTCCTCGGCCTGGAGGGTATCGCCCACATCGCGGCCATCATCACCAACCTCGAAGACGAGCTGACCATGGTGGATCGCATGCGCGACGCCCTGGCCGGTGAGATGAACCGTCGTCAGGAGTTGCTGCGCGCCGCCGGAAACTTCCCGAACGTCACCGAATACGAGCGGGCTCGCGCGGCCGGGGCCGATCTCGAACCGCTGCCCGCGCTGTTCGTGGTGGTCGACGAGTTCTCCGAACTGCTGTCACAGAAACCGGATTTCGCCGAGCTGTTCGTGATGATCGGCCGGCTGGGCCGTTCGCTGCACATGCACCTGCTGCTGGCCTCGCAGCGCCTGGAGGAGGGCAAGCTGCGCGGTCTCGACTCACACCTGTCCTACCGGATCGGCCTCAAGACGTTCTCCGCGGGCGAGTCGCGCAGCGTCCTCGGCGTACCCGATGCCTACCACCTGCCCAGTGTGCCCGGCTCGGCGTTCCTGAAATGCGATGCCTCCGAACCGATCCGGTTCAATGCCTGCTATGTGTCGGGGGAGTACGTCAAACCCCGGATCTCCACGCGCACCGGGCGGGTGACGCAACTGGGGGCGCTGGCGCCGAAGCTGTTCACCGCCACACCGGTCAAGAAGGACCCGGTGCCCGAGCGGGTGCCGCTGCCGCACGAGGTTCTGGAGGCCGAGCCGGTCAGTTCGGGCCCCACCAAGACCACGCTGCTGGACATGGTGGTCAGCCGGCTCCGCGGCCACGGCAGGCCCGCGCACGAGGTGTGGCTGCCGCCGCTGGACGACAGCCCGGCGGTCAACGAGCTGCTGCCCGAATCGGATTGGTCGGCACCGCAGAACCTCAACGGCCGGCTGTGGATGCCCATGGGCGTGGTGGACCGTCCCTACGATCAGCGTCGCGACGTGCTCACGGTCGATCTGTCCGGCGCCCAGGGCAACGTCGCGGTGGTCGGCGGCCCGCAGTCGGGCAAGTCGACCGCGCTGCGCACGCTCATCATGTCTGCCGCCGCCACACACACTCCCGAACAGCTTCAGTTCTACTGCCTGGACTTCGGCGGCGGCACGTTGACCAGCCTGGCGAAGCTGCCGCACGTCGGCGGGGTCGCCGGCCGGATGGACGCCGACGCCATCAGGCGCACCGTGGCCGAGGTGGCCGGGGTGTTGCGCAGCCGCGAGCAACTGTTCCGCGAACTCGGCATCGAGTCGATGCGCGACTTCCGCCAGCGCAAGGCCAAAGGCGAAGTGAGCCAGGACAACTTCGGCGACGTGGTACTGGTCATCGACGGCTGGGCTTCGATCAAGAGCGATTTCGAGCAGCTCGACCCGGTGATCCAGTCACTTGCCATCCAGGGCCTGTCCTACGGCGTGCACCTGGCGATCTCCGCGTCCCGGTGGATGGAGATCCGGCCGGCCGTCAAGGACATGCTCGGCACCCGCATCGAATTGCGCCTCGGCGACCCGATCGACAGCGAGGTGGCGCGCAGGTCTGCCGAACTGGTACCGATCGGCAGGCCGGGCCGCGGGATCAACTCCGAGCGCCTGCACATCCTGATGGCGTTGCCGCGGCTGGACTCCAGTTCCGGGGTGGAGGATCTGCCCGCCGGGGTGGCCGGGGCCGTCGAGGCGGTGCGCGCCCACTACCAGGACCGCGAGGCCCCGAAGGTGCGGATGCTGCCGCACGACGTGAACCGCGACGACGTCGTCCGGGTGGCTCGCGACGCCGGCCAGCTCAGCAAGGCGCGGATCGCCATCGGCATCAACGAAGAAGAGCTGGCGCCCGTGGTGCTTGATTTCGATGCGCAACCACATCTGGTCGCTTTCGCAGACACCGAATGCGGAAAGACCGGCCTGCTGCGCAACATCGCCGCCGGCGTCATGGAGAACGCCACCCCGGTGGAGGCCAAGATCATCCTCGTCGACTTCCGTCGCTCGATGCTGGGTGTGGTTCCCGACGAGTACCTCGGCGGCTATGCCACTGCCCCGCAGTCGTGCACGGACCTCATGACGGCACTGGCCGGCGCGCTCAAGGATCGGCTGCCGCCCAACGACATCACCCAACAGCAGCTCAAAGAGCGGTCCTGGTGGTCGGGCCCGGACCTGTTCGTGATGATCGACGACTATGACCTGATCCCAGGTGGCTCGCTGAGCCATCCGCTGGGACCGCTGGTCGAGTATCTGCCGCAGGCCCGCGACATCGGCCTGCGCGTCGTCGTCACCCGGCGCAGCGGCGGCGCGGGCCGGGCGATGATGGACCCGATCATCGGACGTCTGAAGGACCTGTCCTGCAACGGTTTGGTGATGAGCGGAAGTAGAGACGAGGGCGGGCTGTTCGGCGGGTACAAGGCCGGCGCGATGCCTCCCGGCCGCGGCATGCTGGTCTCGCGGACCACGCGTAGCGGCGTGGTTCAGCTGTCGAGGATGCCCGACCTGTGACCGGCATCGAGGAGCTTCGCGCGGTGCACGTGGTGTCCGCGGCGCCCGAAGCGATCCGGGTGTCTGTGGTCGGCGGGCGCACCCAACTCGACGTGGCGCTGCCGGCAGACGTCCCGGTGGCCGCGTTCCTGCCCGAGCTGGCCCGGCTGATCAAGTCACGTGATGAAGAGCGCAGTGACGACCTGGCCGATCGCGACGAGCGGCGGACGTTCTGGGTGCTCAGCCGTGACGGGCAGACCGGCGCCGGCGTGCTCGAGCCCGACCGGAGCTTGCGCGCCGCCGGAGTGAAAAGCGGTGACTTGCTCCGACTTTCGGCTCGGCAGGCGCTGTCACCACCGGCGTTGTACGACGATGTGGTGGACGCCGCGGCCCGGCTGAACCGAGCGTCGTACGCGGCCTGGGACGCCACCGCGGCGCGGATGATGGCGTTCGCCGGCTTGTGGTTGTGCTCGGCGGTATGGGTCGGGCTGCTGCTGGCACCCGCATTGGCGGCACACCGGGCGGTGGTCATGGTGGCTGCGGCGCTGACGCTGGTGACCCTGGTCGCCGGCGCGGCGCTGGTGCGCCGCGTGCTGGGCCGAACCGACATCGCCGGTGCGGCGGGGCCGCCGGTGATAGCGATCGGCGCCGCGGCGGGTTGGGCGGTGGCGGCCCCGCAGGGCGCGGTCGGTCTGTCCGCGGGCTGCGCAATATTGTTGACGCTCACGGTGATCTGTCACCGGCTGATCCGGGCCGGGCATTGGACATATGTCGCCGCCGCGGTGCTGTTGAGTTTCGGTACGGTGGCGTTCGGGGCCCGGGCGCTGGGCGCAGCGGCCCCGGTGGTGGCCACCGTGACCGCCGTGGTCGCGGTGTTCGGGTGCTTGGTGGTACCGGTACTGACGGCACGCCTGGCGCAATACCCGGTGGCGCCCGTGGTGGCGTCCCACGCGGACGATCCCTTCACCACATCCGCCGCGGCGGTCCAGCCCGCCACCCCGATGCCCAGCGCGGAACAGGTGTGGGACCGGGTACATTCAGCGGTGCTGACTCGCTCCGGACTGCTGGCCGGTGCGGCGACGACCGCGCTGATCGGCAGCACCGTCTTGATGCGGGTCGACACCGGTTGGGCGGCATTCGCTTTCGCCCTCGCCTGCGCCGCGGTGCCGGCCTTGATGAGCCGGAGGGCCGAGACGTGGCCGGAGCGGTCGGCGCTGGCCGTGCCCGCCTGTGCGCTCGTGCTGGTGGCCTGCGTGCAGGCCCAGGCCGGGGTGTGGCCGCTTGCGCTCACCGGGGTCGTCATCCTCGCGGTCCTGGCCGTCTGCGGAGTCGCGGCACCGTACCTTCGCCGGTTCCGGTCCGTCGCCGCGTATTTGGAGTATCTGGCCGTTGCCGCGGTGATCCCGTTGGCGCTGTGGCCGCTCGGGCTGTACGAACGGCTGGGCGGCTGATGAGAGCCCGACGGTGCGCGGCGGTGGCGACCGTCGTTCTCACGGTGGCCCTCTCAGGATTCGGTGCGCCACCGGCGGGCGGGGTCACCCCGCCCGTCGTAGAACCCGGTCCACCGCCGAGCGGCCCCGTCGCACCGGCGCAGCCGACCGAACAGAAGTCGATCTGCGGCGTCCCCACCGACGTGCTCCCAGGCACCGACTTCACCAAACAGACCAGCGCCGAGGCCATGCTCGAATACCGAAAGGCCTGGCGCTTTTCTCGCGGCGCGGGCCAGAAGGTGGCAGTGATCGACACCGGCGTCAACCGTCATCCGCGTCTTCGGTCGCTGGAGCCCGGCGGCGACTATGTCTCGAACAGCGACGGGCTCGTCGACTGCGATGCACACGGCACCCTGGTCGCCGGCATCATCGGAGCGGCGCCCGCCGACGGTGACAGCTTCGCCGGGGTAGCCCCTGAAGCCGCGATCCTGTCGATCCGGCAGAACAGCGGTGCCTACAGCGTCGCGGGTACGAGCAGCACTCAGAACGACGACCCCAATGCGACGTCGGTGGGCTACGGCAACACGCACACGCTGGCATTGGCGATCGTCCGGGCGGTGGACCTCGGTGCCACGGTGATCAACCTCTCGGAGGTGGCCTGCGCTCCGGTTGCGGCCGGTATGGACGATCGTGAACTGGGCCGTGCCGTGCGCTACGCCTATGAGCGCAACGTCGTGGTGGTGGCCGCTGCGGGCAATTTCAACTCCCAGAGCATGTGCAACGCGCAGAACAACATGGACGATCCGAACCAGCCGTTGGACACCGGATGGAACAGCGTCAGCACCATCGCCAGTCCGGCCTGGTTCTCCGACTACGTGCTGAGTGTCGGTGCCGTGACCACCTCGGCCACACCGGCCGACTTCAGCCTGCACGGGCCGTGGTTGGCGGTGGCTGCCCCCGGTGAGCGGGTCACCTCACTGGATGCCGACGGTCCCGGGCTGAGCAACGCCCAACTCGGCCAGCAGGGCCTCGCCCCGTTGAACGGCACGAGCTTCGCAGCGCCGTTCGTCTCGGGGGTGGTGGCGTTGATCCGATCGCGCTACCCCGGCCTGACCGCCGGCGAGGTGATGGATCTGGTCGAGCGCACTGCCCGCACTCCGGGGAATGGTCCCAACCAGGCCACGGGTTATGGAGTCGTGGACCCCGTGGCGGCACTGACCTATCAGCTCCCGCCCAAGGCTGCCGAGCGCGACGTCACCGCCGCTTCACCGATCAGCGGCCCGCCGCAACCTGATGCGGGTAATGTGCGGGCGCGCAGGATCGTCTTCACCGTCACCGCGGCGTGTCTTGCGGCGATGGTGGCGGCGGTGGCAGTGTCTGCTGCCCGGCGGCGGACCAGATGAGTTAGGGGGAAGATGCCGGACGAGAACCGACCGATCGGCGAGCCCACATCGCTCGACGACCTGGCGCCCGGTGAATTGGACGAGGTGGAGGCGCGAGCTGCCGCGTTGCTGGAACAGATTGCCGCACAACGGACAGCTCGGCAGATTCACACGGCCACCTCGCCCGCCGACGACACCACCGATGCGTTCGAGGTGCCCCCTCCTGCGGCACCCGTGCGGCGGCTTGCCCCGCCGCCGTGGCAGATGCACAGCCCGATCGGGTCCAGGGAGTTCGCCGAACGGTTCGAGCTCGATGAGCCCGAACCTCAGCGACCAGCGGCTGAGCCTGTGCCTGAGCCCCCGACCGGTTTGATCCCGATTCCGCCGCTGCCGCCAAGGCCCGCACCGTTGCCGCCGCCCCCTCCTCCTCCGCTACCGCCACTGCCGTTTCCCCCTCCGGGCTTCATGCCCCCGCTCGCGCCCCCTCCGGTGGGCATGGCCCCACCGCCGCAGTACTCGGCGGTGCCGCCCTCACTCGACGACGCCGGGATCATCAACCGCACCCGCAGCGCGCCTCACTCCGGCTGGCGCCGGGCTGTGCACCTGGCGAGCGCCGGCCGCTTGAATCCCGGTGAATCACGCAAAGAGCGCGAGCGTGAAGACCTGCTGTCCCAGATCCGCCAGCCGATCGCGGGTGACTTCCGGATCGCGGTGCTTTCGATCAAGGGCGGTGTCGGCAAGACCACCACCACCCTGGGATTGGGCTCGGCGCTGTCGATGATGCGTCATGACCGGGTGATCGCGGTGGACGCCAATCCGGATCGCGGGACCCTGGCCGAGCGGGTCAGGGACGCGTCGAGCCAATCGACGGTACGGGACCTGTTGTCGGATCCCGATATTCAGCGCTATGCCGACGTTCGTGCTCACACTCGGATGGCGGGCAGCCGACTTGAGGTATTGGCCAGCGAGCAGGAACCGGCTGTGTCGGAAGTATTCGGCGAATCGGACTACCGCCGCACCATCAGCATCCTGCGTCGCTACTACAACATCATCCTGACCGACTGCGGCACCGGCATCATGCATTCCGCGATGGCCGGTGTGCTCGATCTGGCGCATGCGATCGTGCTGGTCAGCTCGCCGGCGATCGACGCCGCGCGTAGTGCATCGGCAACGCTGGACTGGCTCATGCAGCACGGTCACTCCGCGTTGGTCCGGGAAGCGCACGTGGTGCTCAGTGCTTCGCGACCCGGGTCGGCAAAGCTGAAGCTGGACAAGGTCTACGAGCATTTCGAAGCCAGGTGCCGCTCGGTGCACATGATCCCGTTCGATCCGCATCTGGCGGAGGGGGCCGACGTGGACTTCGACCTGCTGGACCCGGCGACGCTCCAGGCCTATCTGGAACTGGCCGCCGCCGTGGCGGAGAAGTTTCCCCGGCTGCGTGGCGCGCCGCAATACCGGTGACAAACCCGGTCCGGCCCGAGGCAAAGAAAGCTTGCGCCGAGCGCAGGGATGGGAGCTATCGGTTGGCAATCCGGACCGCCGAGTTGACATCGGTTATCTACGGGGCAGTGGCAAATTGCGGAGTGAGTGACATTGTGACGATGGCAATTTCGCCGAAGTAATTGTTCGTGCGCTCAAATACGGTCAGCGATAACCGAATTCGGAAAAGTGCATGGCGGCTCCTTTGTGAATCTGGAACACTGAGCCGAATGAGCAACGATGCCCTCCGGCATCAGATGACCGAGGTGCTTGCCTTGGTCTCCGAGCAGATGGCCGACATTGCCGCGGTGCAGCGCGAGCAGGCGCAGCTCACCGCGAGTGCGCAGGAGGCCGATGGCTTGGTCGCGGTGACCGTCGACGCCCGCGGCCATGTCATCGAGACCGTGATCGACGAGTCGTACCTCGACGAGTACGAACTCGAAGAACTCGGCGGTCACGTCACCGCGGCCGCGCAGGCCGCGGCGCAGCTCGTGGCGCAACGGTCGGCTGCCCTGATGATGCCGATCGAAGAACGGCGCCGGATGATGCCGGCACTGTCCGACATCGCCGACGGCGCCCCTGATCTGCGCGAGCTGACCCGAGCCGTATTCGGTACCGACGATGACGTCGTCCAGCCGGGCGAGTCGGAGGATGACGATCGGGACGAAACCGCATTCCCCACCGTGAGGAGCTGAATCGATGGCTGACGAGCTCGGTGTCGGGCCTTCTGAACTACGGGCAACCTCGAGGAACCTGAACGATGTCAGCGTCAGGATGAAAAACGTGTTGTCCAACCTGCAGGCCAATCTGGCTGCAGAGGGCGCCGCCTGGGGTGACGACAAGATGGGTGACGGGTACGCGAAAGGCAGTGCGGGGTACCTGGCGCAAAAGGATTGGGTCGACGGTTCGGTGGTGATCAAGACCGATCTGCTCGACTACTACTCGAACGGTTTGAAGGTGTCTGCGGACTCCTTCGAACAGAACGACCAGCCGTAGCCGTCTACACCACCGAATGGCGTGCCGCATAGGCCTGCCGCCATACCAATTCGCTTATGGACATCCAGATCCCACCCGAGCTCCAGTGGGTGTCATACCTCGCGGGCGGCGAATGGCCACAAGGTAGCGAAACCCGCACCCGCCGAATCGGCGAGCATTACCAAGCCGCGGCCGAAGCACTTCAGGACCTCATCCCGGACCTGAACAGGGTCCGCGGAGAAACGATGTCGGTACTGACCGGCGACACCGCCGATGCCGCCGATCAACAGTTCGCCATGCTGTTCGACGGCGACTACACGGTAGACAAACTCGCCCAGGGCATCTCGGGGATGGGTGAGGGCGCCACCAATTTCAGCTCCGAGATCGAATACAGCAAGCTGTCGATCATCGTCGGACTGGCGCTCGCCGCCGCCGAGATTTCGTACAGCCTCGCCATGGCGGGCCCCACCTACGGGGCGTCGACGGCGGCTATCCCCGTCATCGAGACAACGACCATCGCGTGGATACGCGCGCTCGTTATGTGGGCGATCCGGCGTCTCGGCGAGAAGATGGCCGAACTGCTGACCAAGACGATGATGAAGCGGCTGCTGCACGAAACCCTGCAGGAATCCGTGGAGGAGCTGGCACAGGGCCTGCTTCAAGAAGGGATCGTCCAGGGCATCCAGGCCAACAACGGACATGCCCCATACCGGTGGGACCGGTTCCAGCAGACGGCGATCTCTTCCGTTGTCGGGGGCGGAGCGGGCGGAGCCACCGCCGTGCCGGTGGCCCACGGACTCGGACCCGCGCGCAACAGGTTCACCGCGGCGACCAAGGGCGCGACCACCATGTTCACCGCCGGAGTGTCTGGCAACGTGGCCGGTACGTTGGCGGTGGGCGGGGAATTCGACACGATCTCGATTCTGGCCAGTTCCACCAGCACCAGCATCGGCGGTCTGAAAGGCATCGGCGGCGGCCACACGCCTCAGCAGAACAATCAGGCGAATCCGGGCGGCGGTCCGCCGGGGCCCGAGGCTCCGAACGTCGGGCTTCGGGGCGAGAACCCCGATGGCCCGCTGGACACCGGCCGGCAGGATGCTGAGACCGACGGTGAGAATGACACCAACCGGACTTCGCAGACCGATTCGGCCGGGCAGTCGGCTGCGCCGGCCAAGTCGAGTCCGGGACGCGCCGGCACCGGCCAGCCGAACAACACCACACCGCAATCGGATTCGAAGTCCGCCGCCCGCAACGGGCAACAGGACAGTGCGGTCGATAAGTCGACAGGCCAGGACTCCGACGAATCGGCGGATCAGGTAGACGCCGACCCCGAGATCGACACCGACACCGACACCGCCGCCAAGCACGAATCCGATGACGCGCGCGACGATGCGCCTGCCGCGGTGCCGGACGAGCAGCATTCGTCGCAAGATGAGCCCGCGCACACCGCCACGCTCAGCCCGGACCAGGATGTCGCCGGTCCGGCGGCGAATGTCGCGACGACGGATGTGCCGCATGCTGCAGTCGCCGCAGAGCCGGTGTCGGTCGATGCCGGGCAAATCGACTCCGGACAGGTCGACACCGGGCAGGTCGATACCGGGCCGACCGACATCACTCAGGACGTCGAAGACGCCAAGGTGACCGCTGGGGTCACCGACGCCGCCCAGGCACCGACCGATCCCGCACCGCAGACCTCCGCGCCGGACGCTCCCGAGCAGCAGGCCCCGGCTGTCGGTGCCCCTGCCCAACCGTCGGCCTCGACCAGCACGGCGTCGCCGGTGCCCGCCTCGCAGACGCCGGTCACCACGACGTCGACGACACCGGATCAAAACGCCAAACCCACTGCAGCAAAACCTGATTCGAAGCCTGATTCGACGTCGACCACAACCAGGCACGAGGCTCCTGCCGCGCGCCCCGCCGGGCCGGAAACGCAGGTCGCGGGCGTTCCGGCTGCGCAGGTCCAGGACACCGCCCAGGCTACGAATCAGAGCGCCGCCCAGGACACCAACCAGGACGTCACGCCAGCCAACGCCGCACCCGAGGTCAGCGAGACCGGCGGTCCGCCGCATGGCGGCCGGAACTGTCTGCTCGACGCAGCCGATGATCTGTCCCGGCACTTCGGCAAGCAGTATCAGGTCACCGGGGAGCCGACGTCCACCGGAATGCCCGCCCGGGCCCTGTACCAGGCCGTCGGGTCGCGGGCCGACTTCGCCACCTACCGCCAGATCGAGGCGAGGCTACGGGGCATGGCGCCCGGCTCGGCCGCGGTCATCACATCGGCGTGGGCCGGAGATGGGCAGCGCCAGGGCGGGCACGCCTATGTGGCGGTCTTCGACGGTAAGGACGTATATCTGCTCCACCGCGGCGAGCGGCAGGGTTGGCCGCCGTCGTGGGGTCAGCACGCGGTGTCGACGACTGCGGTCGGTTTCCTTGATTCAGAAGGTGTTCCGGTCGACAAGCTCGGGCTCCGCCCCGACGATCTCGATGCCGCTATCGAGGTGGGCGACGTGCAGGGCACGCCGGACCAGACCCCGGGTGAGCAGTGGCAAGGCGTCACCCGGCAGAGCGATCTGGCCGATCAGGCGCTTGCCAAGCGGGGTCTCAAAGACGGCGAAGAGCTACGAAACCCCTTGGGGTTGATGGAGTCAGCAGACGCTCGGGCCCGGGCCAATGCCACCTGGTGGGCCGCGCTCTCCGGCAACGAGCAGGTTGCGCTGATCGACGTGCACCCGCAGCTGATCAGCAACGCCGAAGGTATCTCACCCGAGGCGCGCCACGAGGCGAACACCGGGCTGCTCAAGAAGCAGGTCGACCAGTTGAAGGGCTGGCGGGACAGCGGTCATCGCCTCACCAGAGCGCAGAGCAAGACGCTGGCGAGGCTCGAGCGCATCCAGAGTTCGCTCGCCCAGGCGCAGAACCAGGCCCGGGACGCGGGAATCGACGGCCCGCTGCTGTTGGCCTTCGATGCGTCGGAATTCGGTGGTCATGGGCGCGCGGTCGTCAGCTTCGGGGCCAACCCGTATCAGGCGGACTCGGTGTCGTGGCACGTGCCCGGGCAGGGGATGACGATCGACCGGATCGGCGTCACCATGGGGGACGCACTCAACCACCTGCAGTCCGTCCAGCAGCAGAATCCGACACAGACGGCAGCCGCGATCGCCTGGCTCGGTTACGACACTCCCAGCGGTTGGAGTCGTTGGCGCGCAGCCGGTCACCAGCTCGCCCGCGAAGGCGGGGCGATCCTCTACAGCGATATCCGGGCGTTCAACGCCGCGCGCGACACCTTGGCCGTCGACGGCGGCCACTTCAACCAGAACCACATCTTCGCCCAGGACTACGGCGCCACCGCGGTCAGTTACGCCGGGCGAGATGCCCGGTTGGCACACGACATTCGCGCCATCACCTTCACCGACTCACCGGGGACCGGGCCGGTTCGCAGTGCCGCCGAGTTCGGCCTGGATGCCGATCCCACCACCGAAGCCTTCGGGGCGGCCACCGACACAGATGCTCCGGCCGAGCCTCCCGAGCACACCACCGTCGAACCGACCACCCGCACCATCGCCAACGATGCCCTGGCACAACGGGATCCAGCGGTCAGTATCGATGACGTGGCCAACCCGCTGGGCAAGGCCGACGATGCCGTGAACCGGGCCGAGGCCAATGCCCGATGGTGGGCGGGCTTGTCCGAGGATCAGCGCGATGCGCTGATCAAGACCTATCCGAGGCAGATCGGCAACTCCGAGGGAATCGCGCCGAAGTACCGCGACAAGGCGAACCGTCTTGCCATCGAACGTGCCCGAGATTTCGTGCACGGCAAGATCAATCGTGGTGAGCAGCCGACCAAGCGAGAATTCAAACTGCTGCGGCGGATGAACAACCTTCACAATGCGTTGGAGACGATGAAGAGCGAGGCGGCCGCCGCTGGGGTCGATCCACCGCTGGTTCTGGCATTCGATTCTCCAGTGTTCGGCGGTGACGGCCGGGCGGTCGTGAGCTTCGGGGCCGACCCGTATGTGGCGGATTCGGTGTCGTGGCTGGTTCCGGGTTTCGCGACCACGATCGACAAGCTCGAAGGGAACATGCGCAATGCGCTGAACCATCTGCAGTCGACGCAACAGGAGAATCCGGACCTGGCCGCGGCGTCGATCGCCTGGATCGGCTACGACGCGCCCAATGATGCGGCCATCCCTCGCGTCGCCGCGCATGGATTGGCCCGCAAGGGCGGTCAGATTCTCTACAGCGACATCCGGGCGTTCAACGCCGCGCGCAACACGCTGGCCGGAGATGGCCCGCGATTCAAGAACAATCACATCTTCGCGCACTCATACGGCTCGACCACCGCGAGCTATGCCGGCAAGGGTAGGCGACTGGCCGAAGACATCAGCACGGTGACGCTACTCGGTTCACCGGGCGCGGGCCCGATACGGCATGCCCGGGGCTTCGGGATCGGCGCTCAGAACGTTTTCGTCGCATCGTCGTCGCTGGATCCGGTTACCGGGCTGGGCGGGCGCACACCGGGACAGAATGGCCGGTTCCTCGGACGCGGACTGGGCCTCGACCCGGCGATGAAAGACTTTGGCGCGGTGCGGATTACCGCGCAGTTCCCCGATTCGATGAACGACTTGAACGCGGTCGGGACGCACAGAAGCTACTACCGGTACATGCCGGGCGACGCCGATCCGCGGGTACGCACCGAATCGCTGGCCAACTTCGGTCGGATTGCCGCCGGGCACGCCGAGCGGGTGCATCTGGAGGGATACCGGCAGGTTGTCGCCGGACGTACCGTGGATCCGGCGGCCGGACGGCCGCTGCGGCTGGACAGTGACACAGATACCGAGCAGGCGAAGGAACTGCGCCGCTGGAACCCGCGATGGCATCCTGGCGAGGTCACTCGCGCCACCAACCCGGTCGTGGCCGAGGCTTTGCGACTAAGGAACCCGCGGGTATCCATCGATGGACTCACCACCCCGCTGGGAGACGAGCCGCGGGCCGCCGCCCGGGCCCGCGCCAACGCCGAGTGGTGGTCGGGGTTGTCGCCGGATCATCAGCAAGCACTTCTGAACGAGCACCCATTCCAGATCGGCAACGCCGAAGGCATCCCTGCCGACGTGCGCAATGACGCCAATCGCCGTGTGCTGCAGAACTATCTTGACCGTGCCGCCGCTGTTCAAGCGCTGATCGATGCCGGCACCAAGCCGGATAACACGCAGCTCGACTTCCTGCTCCGGGTGAAAAAGCTTGAGAGCACCCTGCACCGTGCGGACGAGGCGGCCCGGCAGGCCGGTGTGGGGGAGCCACTTATCCTCGCGTTCGATCCGCCTGCCTTCGGCGGTGACGGCCGGGTGCTGGTGAGCTTCGGTCTCGACCCGTATGTGGCGGATTCGGTGTCGTGGTACGTGCCCGGCCTGGGTGCGCAGGTCGACAAGCTTGACTACATCATGCACTGCGCGTTGAACATCCTACAGTCGACGCAGAGTGCGAACCCGTCGATATCGGCGGCCTCGATCGCCTGGCTAGGGTATGACGCGCCGAACGGTTCGGCCACGCTCAAGGTCGGGAGTGCCGGTCTGGCGGAAGCCGGCGGTGACATCCTGCACGCCGACATCAGCGCGTTCAACGCGGCGCGGGACGCGATGGCCGATAACGGCAGCCATTTCAAGGGCAATCATGTGTTCGGGCATTCGTATGGATCGACGACGACCAGTTTCGCCGGCCGCGGGGGCAGGCTCGCCGACCACATCGAGTCGGTGACGCTCATCGGTTCGCCGGGCGCCGGTCCGCTGAGCCATGCCCGCGACTTCGGCATCAGCGCCGACCGGGTGTTCGTCGCATCGTCCTCGCGGGATTTCGTCACCGGCCTCGGCGGGAGGACATCGGACTCACACGGCCGCCTCGGACGCGGGCTCGGCACCGACCCGGCAATGAATACCTTTGGCGCACAGCGAATTCAGGCCGAGTTCCCGGCGTCGATGGACCGCAAGGACACCACCTCCACCCACAACGCATACTTCGACTTCCAGGAGACCGACGGACCTGGCACCCGGCAGTGGCTGGTCACGCCCTCGCGCGCGGTTCCCTCGGAATCGCTGGCCAACCTGGGCCGCATCGCTTCCGGGAATCTCGACGGGCTCCAGTTCGAAGAACACCGCACCGTGGCCGAACGGCCGGGCCGCTTGTTCGGCACCCGCAGCGAGACCGTCGAACCCGCGGCGACACGCAGCGGCAGCCAGCGCCGCCACTGGTGGAACCCGCGATGGCGGGCGGCCGACATCGACGTCGATCCGCAGCAGGTCGTCGCCGAGCCCGACTGGTCGGCGAGCGAGGACAGCGATCAGGCACGCCGCAAGGAGGTCCTCGCGGCTGCGGACCGGTTGTTGCGGCAAAGGGTTCCGCCGGTCGCCATCGACGGCATCGTCAACCCATTGAACCGGGCTGGCGCTGCGCTGTCGCGGGCCGAGGCCAATGCACGATGGTGGTCGTCTCTGGTACCAGACCAGCGGGCGACCTTGATCGATGCGTATCCGGCCCGGATCGGCAATGCCGAAGGGATTCCTCCGACGGATCGCGATGCGGCGAACCGCCTGGCGATCCGACGCTTCCAGAACCACGTGCAGTCGATGATCGACCGCGGCGTTCGGCCCAGCGACAGCCAACTGAAGACGCTGCTGCGGGTGAACCGGTTGGCCGCCGGGTTGCAGCAGATGGGGCGCGAAGCCGCGGAGGCCGGGCTCGACGCGCCTTTGGTGCTGGCGTTCGATCCGCCGGCGTTCGGTGACGATGGCCGCGCGGTGGTGAGTTTCGGAGCCGACCCGTATACGGCGGATTCGGTGTCATGGCTGGTGCCGGGGTTCGCGACGACGATCGACAAGCTCGAAGGGAACATGCGCAATGCGCTGAACCATGTGCAATCGACGATGCGCGAGAATCCGGAACTGGCGGCAGCTTCGATCGCCTGGATCGGCTATGACGCACCCAACGGTTCAGCTGCCGGTCGGGTGGTCGGCCCCGAGCTTGCGCGTCGTGGCGGCGACATTCTCTACAGCGACATTCGGGCGTTCAACGCTTCGCGCAATATCTTGGCCGGAGACGGGAGCGAATTCAGCAACAACCACATCTTCGCCCACTCGTACGGTTCGACCACGGCAAGCTATGCGGGCAGTGACGGTCGATTGAAGCACGACGTCACCACAGTGACACTGGTCGGCTCACCCGGAACGGGACCGATTAAACACGCAAGTGGATTCGGCCTCGATCCTGACCACGTGTTCGTCGCGTCCTCCTCGCTGGACCCGGTGACTGCGTTCGGCGGGCGCACTCCCGACGAGGATGGTCGGATTGCCGGGCGCGGGCTGGGTATGGACCCGGCGATGGAGGAGTTCGGTGCTGTGCGGGTGGCCGCTCAATTCTCCGATGCGATGAACGCCCCGGGCACCTTCGGAACCCACAAGAGCTACTTCCACCACCACGCGAATGATGGTGAGGGCCCGCCGGTGCGTACCGAATCGGGGGCCAACTTCGGCCGGATCGCGGCGGGGCGAACCAACGACCTGCAACGGGAAGAATCTCGCCGGCTGGTTGACGGACGCACCGTGGAACCGGCCACCGGACGGATGTTGCGCCTGGATGGCGACATCCAAGTGGATCAGGGCGAGCGCCGCCGGTGGAATCCCCGGTGGCGTCCTGGCGCGGCGGTGCCTTCTGACGTTCAGGTAGCGGCGGACGAGGCACTGCACCAACGGAATTCGCGAATGACCGCAGCGGATCTGGTCCATCCGCTGGGCACCGGTCCCGAGGCTGTGGCCCTGGCCCGGCAGAACGCGGCCTGGTGGGCCGGGCTGGACGCGGACCAGCGCGCCGTCCTCGTGCAGGCGTATCCGCAGGAGATCGGCAACGCCGAGGGCATCCCGTCCGCGGTCCGCGATCACGCCAATCGCGAAGTGCTGCGGCAACATGCCCGGGAAGCCGCCGCGGTCAAGGCCAAAATCGATGCGGGCCAGAAAACCACTCCGAAGGAAGAAGCCTTCCTGGTACGGATCAACCGGCTCGAAACCGCGATGCAGCGGGCCGACGATGCCGCCCAGGCGGCCGGGGAGGGCCGGCCACTGTTGCTGGCACTCGACATGGGCGCCTTCGGCGGTGACGGCCGTGCGCTGGTGAGCTTCGGGGCTGATCCGTACACGGCGGACTCGGTGTCGTGGTACGTCCCCGGCCTGGGCTCGCAGCTGGACAAGCTCGACTACATCATGCACTGCGCGTTGAACATTCAGCAGTCGGTGCATGCCGAGAACCCGTCGTTGTCATCCGCCTCGATCGCCTGGCTGGGATACGACGCACCGAACGGATCGGCGTCGGCGCGGGTGGCGGGCACCACCTTGGCGCAACGTGGTGGCGAGATGCTCTACACCGATGTCAGCACGTTCACCGCGGTACGGGACGCACTCGCAGGGGACGGAAGCCATTTCAAGGGCAACCACATATTCGGCCACTCGTACGGCTCGACCACCACGAGCTATGCCGGGGCCGACGGACGGCTGGCCCCTCACGTCACCACGGTGACGCTCGTCGGTTCGCCGGGTACCGGCTCGTTGCAGCATGCCGGCGATTTCGGCCTCGACGAGGGCCGGGTGTTCGTGGTGTCGTCGTCGCGGGACTTCGTCACCGGGCTCGGCGGTCGGACACCAGATTCGATGGGGCGCTTCGGAACCGGCCTCGGTACCGACCCGGCGATGGATACGTTCGGGGCGCGCCGCGTCAGCGGCGAGTTCCCGGCGTCGATGGACCGCAAAGACACCCTGACCACACACAACGCCTACTTCGACTTCCTGGAAACCGACGGCCCGGGCACCCGGCAGTGGCTGGTCACGCCGTCGCATGCGATCCGTACCGAGTCGTTGACCAACATCGGCCGTATCGCCGCAGGCAGCTACGACGACGTGCACACCGAACCGCACCGTACCCTCGACGGAAACGGTTCCCACACGATCGAACCCGCGGCCGCCCGACCGGTCATGCGGCTGGACGACGATCCCGGCGTCTTTCACCCGACCGACACGCACCAACGGAACCGCATCCCACGCTGGACCCGAGGCAACGATTGTGCCCACGTTCTGGCCGACGAGGTGCGGGCCCGGACCGGCAGAACAATCCCGCTCGACGGCACCCCCTCACGCCGGGGGACGCCCGCGCGGGCAATGTTCAAAGCGTTCGGTTCCAGCGCGGATTTCACGACGTACGCCCAGATCGAACGGGAGCTGCTGAGCCACCCCTCGGGCACGATGGCGGTGCTGGCGTCGCGCTGGAGTGGCGGGCAGCCCGTCGGCCACGCGTATCTGGCGGTCAACATCAACGGGCGGGTGTACCTGTTCGACCCGCACACTCGCCAGTATTCGGGCTGGCCGCCGCATTGGGGGCAGGACGCGGTAACCCAGACCGCCGTCGGCTACCTGGACGAGAACGGCAACCCCTTACACAAGGGACGGTGGCACAACCAGTTCGCGGCATCCGCGATCGGCCGGGTCCAGGGCCTCCCTGAGGGCCTGGCCCACAGCGATGTCGACAACCGGGCGGCTGCCGAGCGCGATGCCGCCAATCGGGATGTGTTGCAGCACTATCGGGACCGCGCCGACCACATCCGGACCAAGCTCGACCAGTTCGGCCCGACCACCCGCGAGGAACGGGCCTTCCTGGAGCGCATCGACCGGCTCGACCTCGCGGTACGCAAGGCCGACGCGGACGCGGCGCGGGCCGGCCTCGACGCCCCGCTGGTGCTCGCGTTGGACACCTCGGCCTTCGGGGGCGGCGGTCACGCGGTCATCAGCTTCGGCGCCGACCCGTTCCACGCTACGAGCGTGACGTGGCACACCGCTCACGGATCGATCGCACAGCTCGGCACCGTCACAGCGCGTGCACTCGACGGCCTGCAAGGATCCCAGGATTCCGCGTCCATCGCCTGGGTCGGTGACACGGGCGCGCTGCACCAGCAGCTGGCCAATTTCCACGCCAGCCGGCACGCGTTTGGCGAGCCGGGACCGTTCACCGGGAATCATGTTGTCACCCAGGCTGACTCGCGGACTCCTGCCGAGCGTCCAACGACCCAGGTGGTAGCCCACCGGGGCGCCTCCCACGACTTCCCGGAGCAGACCCGGGCCGCCTACACCGAGGCGCTGCGGCAGGGGGCGGACGCCCTCGAATGCGATGTCCGGCTCACCAAGGACGGTGAACTGGTGCTAATCCACGACAAGACCGTGGACCGCACCTCGAACGGCACGGGACGGGTCGGCGACATGACGCTGGCCGAACTGCAAGCACTCGATTTCGACGGGCACGGCATCCTGACCCTGGACGAGTTCATCCAGCTCGCTCAGGACGCCGAGCAGCCGGTGACCTTGTTCATCGAGACCAAACATCCTGCGCAGCAGGGCTTGAAGATCGAGCGCGAAGTGGTCGCCGCGCTGGAACGGCACGGGTTGACGAATCCGGGACCGGACCAGTTGGTCAAGGCGGCAGTGATCTCGTTCAGCCCCGACGCACTGGTGCGGGTCCGCATGGCCGCCCCGAACGTCCCCACGGTTCTGTTAGGCCCGTCGGCCCGGTATCTGGCCGGCATCGTGGGCGCCACGGCGATCGGCCCGTCGATCGAAACCCTCCGCAACAATCCCGAACTCGTCGGGGCGGCAGCCTCACGCGGGTTGTCCACGTACTGCTGGACGGTCAACAACGAAGCCGACGTGCAGTTCGCGCGGGACCTCGGTGTGGACTGGATCGCCACCGACCACCCTGGCCGCACCGATGCCTTGGTGGGTGACGGTCCGGCGCAACACTCATCTGTAACCCGGCCCGACGCCACCGGGTCCGAAACCGGTGAGCGCCAGGCGATCCAACAGAAGGCCGACGACGCGTTGGCGCGGCGGATTCCGCCGGTGCGGCCCGACGAGCTGCGCAACCCACTCGGGCCCGCCGAGGAAGCATCCGTGCGGGCAGCCAACAACGCCCGCTGGTGGTCCGGGCTGAACCCAGAACAGCGCAGCGACCTCATCGCGGCGTACCCGCAGCACATCGGCAATGCCGAAGGTATCGATGCGGCCGACCGGAACCGCGCAAACCGCAAGGTGCTGGAGCAACTCCGCGACGATGCTGATGCCGCCCGGTCGAAGGTCGACCGCGAAGAACGGCCGACGCGGGCCGAGCGGAAATTGCTGCGCCGCATGGACACATTGGACCTCGCCATACGCAAGGCAGATGGTGATGCGGTGCGGGCCGGGTTGGAGCGTCCGATGTTGTTGGCGCTCGACGTATCAGAGTTCGGGGGCGACGGTCGTGCCGTGCTCAGCTACGGCGCTGATCCGTACACCGCGGAATCGGTGTCCTGGCACGTACCCGGGGTCGCCAGCTCGGTGGACACACTTCTGGGCTTCAACACCACCTCGGCACTGCATCACCTTCAGGCAGTGCATCGGGAGAACCCGGGACTGTCGGCGGCCTCGATCGCCTGGATCGGGTACGACGCCCCGAGCGGCCGGAGCGTCGTGCGTGCCGCCGGCCACGGCATGGCCCGCACCGGCGGGGACATTCTCTACAGCGACATCAGGGCATTCAATGCGGCCCGCGACGCCCGTGCCGGCGACGGCAGCCACTTCGCCGGCAACCACGTCTTCGGCTACTCCTACGGCTCGACCACCACCGGATATGCGGGCCGGGACGGCAGATTCGCCGGTCACGTCCGCACCGTGTCCCTGGTCGGCTCACCCGGAGCGGGCCCGGTGCGCACTGCGGGTGAGTTCGCCATCGGCGCCGAGAACGTCTTCGCCGCGTCGTCGGCACGAGATGTGGTGACCGCGCTGGGCGGGCGCAGTGCCGGCTCCAACGGGCGGATCCTCGGGATCGGCCTAGGTACCGACCCGGCGATGGATTCCTTTGGTGCCGTGCGGGTCGCCGCCGAACCGACGGCTTCGATGAACCGCCTGATCACGGGCGGCACCCATCACACCTACTTCCTGAACACGGAAGCGACGACAAACCTCGGGCGCGTTGCCGCCGGACGTACGGACGTCGTCACCACTGAGCAACACCGCACAGAGCTGGGCCGCAGTCGGCATGCGCCGGTGCTGCGCACCGTCGAACCCGCCGGAGATCGGGTGGGAGGCCGGCGGTTCTGGAATGTGCTGTGGCGTCGACCGCCGAACTGCGCCGTCACCGTCACCGAAGAGTTGTCCTCGTTGTTCGAGGGCCGCAAGTTCGGACTGGACGTCAGGCCCTCGCGGCGCGGTGTGCCCGCGCGGGCACTGTTCCAGGCCGTTGGGGCGGATGCCCGGTTCGCGACGTACGACGAGGTCGAAGCGACGCTACTGGGCGATCCGTCGCTGCGGGTGGCAGTGCTGACCTCGCAATGGGCCGGTGGACGGCAGGGCGGTCACGCCTACCTGGCCGTCAAGGTCGACGGCGAGGTGCGGCTGTACGACCCGCACACCCGGAAGTACTCGCCGTGGCCCCCGCACTGGGGCCAGCAGGCGGTGACCCAGACCGCCGTCGGCTACCTGCAGACCAACGGCAAAGCCGTCGGGCCCATGACCGTGGACGTCCCGCTGCAGCTCGACGCCGCCGACGCGGTGGGCAATGTGCAGGGCCTGCAGGCTGATCCGGACTTCGCCCGGAGGCAAGCTGAATACCGTGCGCAGGATACGGCCACCCGGCTCGTGGACACCCGCTATGCCGAACCGCTGGGTGATGTGGTCGACAATGCGTCGGACCGGGCCCGGGTTCTGCAGCTCGCCAAGGACCTGTCCGGCTGGTACGGCCCGTATCGCATACATTTCCGCGCCGAAAACCTTCCCGGCGACGTCCTGCTGACCGGCGATATCTTCCACGGCGACAACAAGATCGGGACGACCCAGCGGTCGTTCGACAGGGACGGTGCGGGCAACCTCGTCGCGTATCACACCGGCCTTGTCATCGATGAGAAGCTGCCCGACGGCACACCGTTGCGCGGCAAAGGATTCTCCAAGGCCGTGACCTACGAGCTGGAACGCTTGTACGTGCGTTCGGGCGTCGATCGCATCCACCTCACCACGCATGACAAGGGCAGCTTCGCCTTCGCTCGACGTGGTTACGCCTGGGACCCCAGTCCTGACCAGCTGCAGCAATCGCTCGACCGGGTGAAGCAATCGGCCCGCAGCCTACGCGAGACCGTAAGCGACGAAGCCAGAGACCTCCTGGATCAGGTTGTCTCACAGTTGGATCCGAGTAATCCGCGGCTACCGGAACCCATCGACCTCTCAAACCTTGCCACCCGCGAGGAACCGGATCTGGGCCAGCGCCTGCTGGACGGTGCGGCCGGGAAACACAGCAACGGCGTGCACTACGTCAAGTACCTCGACCCGGCATCGGTTGCTCCGGCCCCTACCGGTCTGAAGGGCTGGCTGAAGAACCTGTTCGGGCGCGAGAACGCTCCGTCCCCGGCCCTCGACAACTGTGCGTACGGCGTGGCAGGCGAGTTGTCGCGGATCTATCCTGGGCGCTTCGCGGTTCCCATCGCACCGTCGAGGACCGGCGTGCCGGCCTGGGCGCTGTTCGAGGCGGCGCACGCCCGGTCCGAGTTCGCCACCCACGATGACATCGAGACCGAATTGCTGGGCAGGCCCGCCGGATCGTCGGCAATTGTGGTGTCGCGCTGGGCTTCCGACGGGCGCCAGCACGAGGCCCACGCGTATCTCGCCGTCACCGACGGCAGGCGGGTGCAGCTCTACGACCCGCGCACCAAGCAGTACTCGTCCTGGCCACCGGAGTGGGTGGACGCGGTGGACCGTACCGCCGTCGGCTACCTCGACGAGAACGGCGAGGCGATACGACCTCTGCATGATGTTCCGCTGCAGCTCGGCATGCGGGCCGCCGATGCAGTTGGGGATGTCAAGGGTCATCCGGCCCGCGACCTCGGCCTGCCCGACCATGCCTCCGGGACGCTGTCAGAGGGCCAGGCGATCGCGGCGTTCAGTCAGGGCGAAGCGCGGATGCGCGACCTCAACGATCAGCTCGCCGAAGCCGGCGTCAACGCCGAGGAGCGCGCGCGCCGGCTCTCGGAACTGCGGAACTCGTTGCGCGCCTGGGCGTATGACCTGATGAGCAACCGAGAGGCGGCAGAGTTCCTGGCGCGCGCCACGGTCAACCCAACTTTCGAGGATCTCGTCGCCCGTAACACTGAACGTGGTCTGACCGGCGACGCGATCTTCGAGGCGATCATCGACAGCTCGACGCACAGCCGCCTCGCTCCGGGCAGCCTGACCGACATCGAAACCGGTGCGGTGTACTCGCAGTTCGAGCTCGGGCTACGAGCGCTCAACGAGCAGATGATCAACGATGGCCTCAGTGCCGAAGACCGGGCCAGGCAGTTGTCCGCGTTGCGCAGTTCGTTGCGGTCCTGGACCCGGGAACTGATGGAGAACCGCGCGGCGGCCGACTGGATGGCGGCCAACGAGAGCAACCCGTCGTTCGAGGACCTCGTCGCCCGGTACGAACGCAAGGGGCTCACCGGCGAGGATGTGTACGACGCCATCATCGACGCCGCCACCCACAGTCACTACTCGGCAGGCACCCTGACGAACGAGGAGACGCGCACCGTCTACACCAACTACGAGCTGCGGATGCGGGAACTGCGGGACCAGCTTCTGCGCGACGGTGTGAGCGTCGAGGAACGCGCCAGGATCATGTATGGCATGCGGGCGACCATCCGGTCGTGGACCCGGTCCTTGATGGCAGACCGGGCCGCGGCTGAATGGCTCAACGAGAACGAACAGAATCCGACGTTCGAGGATCTCGTGGAGAGAAACCGGGCGAAAGGCCGCGTTGGCGATGAGATCTATGAAGCCATCATTGCCAGCTCCACGCGCAGCCGTGGCAGTGTGAACGCAGATCTCGGCATCGATCCGGAGAATCCACCCGATCTGCCGCCGATGAGAGGGCCCGACGACGGCGGTCCGCAAGATCAGGATCAGGAAGGTGACACGACATGAGCAGCGAGCAGCCGACGCCGTTGCGGTACGACCAGACCGGGTTGAGCGGTCGGCGCGCACACGTGCTCGTCGACGAACCCACCGACGAGATCGACTGGCCGGCGAATCTGCCCGCGGGCATCAAAACCGTTGTCATCGTGGACGACACCCCGAACCCGCACCACACCCTGCGGGTGCATCCGGTCGACGATCCCGACCGGGTCGCGCTCGTGGTGTTCGACCAGCTGGCGCTGTATGAGGACAGTGGGGAGTAGGCATGGACCCACGCAGAATCGAGCTCAACCGCAGGCACAGCCGCGAGATGAGTGCATTGTTTGCGCAGTTCCACGAGGCTCATCCCGACATCGAGTCCGAGGTGGACGACGCCCAGATGACTCCGGAACAAGACGCCGAGTGGTCGGCATTCAGCGCGGACCTGTTGGCCAGACACCAGGCCGAACGCGCTGCACTCGCCGACGTGATCGAAGCCGAGCAGAAGAACACGGGAAGGTAGACGCGATGGAAGCCGCACAGGCGATCTCGTTGGTCGCAGACTGGATCAGGACCAGGGGCCTCGACTATCCGACCGAAGGGCTGGCAGCCGATCGCTTCGACAAGGGCTGGAGCGTGTACGCACCGGTCGAGGTCGACGACAGCGACCCGATGGCGTTCCTGGACATCCCGGTCGGCCGGTCGATCTTCCTGGTGGGCGACTCCGGGCGCATCGAAGAGGTGTCGTCGTCGGTTCCGCCGCAGCAGGCGCGCGAGGCGTTCAGCGCTCAGGAACCCGCAGCACGGGCCGGCGGCGAGGCTACCGACGAAGCGGCATTCATGGCCGAGTTCGAGAAGCAGTTCCGGCTGGCCGCCGCCGACGACCCGGACGTGATCGCCGACTTCACGATCGTCGACGAGCCGCCGGTGCCGGTCGGCGACGCAGCTGCCGACGAGGACGCCGCGACAGCCGAGGAAGCGTCCCGCCTCATCGACGGGATCGTGCAGCAGCTGGCTCAACTCGGCCCGGAAGGCTGGGACGAGTTCTCCGCGGTGTTCGCCTTCACCGTCACCTCCCAGATCGCGCAGCTCCGGTTCTGGGCCCAGGACCGAACTGGACTGGTCCCGGTGCCGCAATCGATCGCCGACCTGGTGCGCGAGCAGCGGGAGGTCTCGGCCCGGATGAGTGCCGGACCCTGGTGGCGGCTGCTGTTGAACGTCACCAATACTGGCCAGGCCACGGTCGACTACGACTACGGCGACGAGCCGTTCCCGGACGACCAGATCGTGGCGGCCGAGCACTACCGCAACGATCTCGACACCTATCCGCGCAGCCAGGTGCCGGTGTGGCTGGCCGGCTACACCGCCGGGCCCGACGCGCAGGGACGCGACGCCGCCCGGGCAGCCGAGGCGGCCCGGGCCGACGAGGCCGCAGGCCGCGTCGCCGTTGTCACCGATCAGATCCCGCCGCTGCCCGACCTGCTGGCGCGGTGGGCGGCGTTGTCGGCCGCCTACGTCGGAGTCGGGTCGGGCTGGGGCCCCCGTATCTATCCCGGGTACGCCTGGTTCGAGAGCGATGCCCGCAGCGGGTCGACACTGTACCTGCTGCCCGGTGACCGTGCGGTGCTCTCCGGCGGCAAATGGAATTCCGAGTTGCTGGAGGCCGCCTACAACGGCGGTGGGCCGCTGCCCGATCTCTACGGCGGGGCCCCGGCGTGGGTCAACGACTCCGTGTTGAACACCCGAAACCGCAACGGGCTACTCAGCTTTTGCTTCTGGTGGGCGAACGGTCAGTGGTACCGGGGTGGGACCGACACGTCCGGCGAACTCGACGCGCCGACTCCTGCCATCTGGACGCCGGACGCGACGGTCGCCGCCATGGTGACTCAGGCCGGAGAATCGACGACGCAAGCGTGCCAGGCTCTACTGGAGGTCACCACCGAGGGCACCGCCACGGTCGACGACGTGGCAGCGGTGTTCGACGACCGCCCCGACGCGCAGGTGTATGCGGCGGCCAACCAGCTGAGCTTGGCCGGCCTGCTGGCCGAATAGACATCGAGCTGGCGGGCAGCTGAACTCTCGGCGAACAAGGCCGTCAGAAATGGCGGTCTGCGGTAACGCGCAATAGCGTGAATTGCGATGCTGCATGGAAGTTTTCGTCGATGGGGGATCGCGTGACCCTGCAGATTCCCGGTCCGCTGCAATGGGTGTCGTATCTCGTCGGTTCGCAATGGCCGAAGGGCGACGAAGACGCCATGTACCGCATCGGCGGTGAATGGGGCGATCGCGCCGAACAATTGAGAGATCTGATACCCGAACTGAACCGGATGCGCGCCAGCACGAGCGCAGTCCTGCAGGGTGTGACGGCCGGCGCCGCGGACAAGGAGTTCGCGATGTTGTTCGACGGCGACGCCACGGTCGACAAACTCGCCGATGCGATGGCGGCGCTCGGCGAGCTCGCCGAGAGTACCGGCAAGAACATCGAATACACCAAGCTGCAGATCCTGACCTCCCTGGCGATCGCGGCCTTCGAGATCTCCTGGGCACTGGCCCAGACCTCGGTGACCTTCGGCGCTTCGGCGGCCGAGATCCCGCTGATCGAGGCTTCGACCTCGGCCGCGATCCAGCGGATGGTGTCGGTGGCGCTCAAAGACCTCATGACCGATCTGGGCAAGGCGATGACCAAGACCACCGTGCACCGGATCATCAAGAAGTCAGGTGTCGAGGCGGCCGAGGCGCTCGGGCAGGAACTGTTCATCCAGAACATCCAGCAGTCCAAAGGACATCAGAACGGCTACGACTGGAACCGGCTGGGAACCGTTGCACTGGCCAACTCCGTCGGTGGTGCCACCCAGGGCACGGTCAGCATCTATGGCCAGCGGCTGGTGGGCAATTCGGCGGTCAAGGGCGCGGCCGTCGGATACGTCGCAGGCATGTCCAAGAAGGTGACCGGAGCGCTGGCCACCGGCAGCGAGATCGACCCGGTTTCCGTCCTCGGATCGGTTCCCACGGCCGTCACGGGCGGGGTCAGGGGGCGAGCTGCGGCACACAGCAACAAGGCGTCGACGGCAGACGGCGGCGGCGCCGCGGCGGCGAGCAGCGGGGGAGACGGGGACTAGACGTGGACACCGACGCGGCACGACACGAACTCATCGATGCGCTGGCCCTCATCCAGGAACAGTTCGCCGATCTGGCCATGGTCGAGGAGGAACGGGCAACCTTGTCCTCATCGGCCACCAGCGCCGATGGCAGCGTCACGGTGACGGTCGACTGCGACGGCGTCGTCATCCACACGGCGGTCAGTGAAACCTATTTGGACGACCACGATCTGGCCGATCTCGGACATCACATCACCGCCGCCGCCCGGGCCGCCGCCCGCGACGTCGAGCAGAAGCTCGCGGAGCTGCTCGCGCCGCTGGCGCAGCGGCGTGAGCAGATGCCCTCGCTGTCCGACATCGTCGAGGGTGCCCCCGACATCAGAGATTTGCTGTCGGCCCCTGCGGTGCGGCCGCAGGGCGACGGCGAACCCGATGACTTCCCCACCGTGAGGAGTACGCGATGACCGTACCGTTGGGCGTCACGCCGAGTGAACTTCGTAGTACCGCGCAATACCTCGCCTCTGTCAGCAATGACATGAAAGCTGTGCAGTCGGCGCTGATGCAGATGCTCAGCGGTGAAGGTGAAGCCTGGGGGCACGACAAGATCGGCAAGCAGTTCGCCGACGGCGGCAAAGGCTATAAGGCGCAGCGGGATTGGGTCGATGGGTCGATCACCGCCAAGACCGACCTGCTCGACTATTACGCCGACGGCCTGTACCTCACCGCCGATGCCCTGGAGCAGCAAGACAAGCCCTGAAGCCTCACTCTGAGCGGCCCGGCGTGAACTGTTGTCCACGTGCCGGACGTGCCGGTCCGGGTTGGACAGCCGAGTCGGGCTGCCAGGTGGTGCCGCGCTGCGGAATACGGCGACGGGTCTCGGACTTGTCGGCCGGTGATTTCTCCTGCTGCTCCGCTTCCTCGTCGGCGCCGACCACCGGCACCGACGCGTCGCTGTCACCGATGACGTCCTTGCCGTTCTTCTTACGCCGCAGTGCCTTGTTGACCTGGTGGCCCTTGCCGTTCTGATCGCCGGCGCGCTGGCCCGCTGCCGGGGCACCTGCCCCGGGGCTGCCCGCACCCGCACCGAGTCCGGCGCCGGCCCCGGCCCCGGTAGCGGGCATCTTCGCCGCCGCGGTGGCCGGTGCGCTGCTCGGCAGGCCGCTCGGCAGGCCGCGCAACGGAACTCCGCCACCGGCGCCGCCTGCTCCCTTGCCGGCAGCAGCTGCTCCGCCGAGACCTTGGGGCCCGAGACCGAGCACACCTTCGGGCGGCCCTCCCATCCCTGACCCCAACGGGTTCTGCCCGGCGGCGTTCTTGGCCGCATCCATCGCCTGACCGATCGCGTCCTTGGCGGCATTGGTCGCCGTATCCATGGCGGACTTGACGGGATCGGTCAGGTTGTCGAGGGCGTCTTTGGTCGGATCGGTCGTGAGATCCTCTTGGTCGATCGGCTTTTGGTCGATGGGCTTGAACTTTTCGAGGTCCGTCGGCTTGTTGGCGTTCAGCTTGTCGAAAGCGGACTTGTCGAACGGACTGGTGCCTGCGCCGGGGTCGCCCGGTTTGAACGGGCTGGTGCCACCGGGCCCTCCCGGACCGGCCGGGTCACCGCCCGGTCCGCCCGGTCCGCCGGGGCCGGTGGGATCTCCGTACTTCATGTTCGGCGGTGTCGGGAGATGAGGAAAATTCTGTGTGACGGCCTCGACGACGGGGTTGTACACGTGCTGAAACAGTTGGACGGCAGTCCGATAGGCCTCGATGGAGCGGTTGAGCTCTTCCAGTTCTTTGAGAGCGTCCGCGGCGGTCACATAACCCCCGCCGTCTCGTTTACGTAGGTGCCCGCTGCCGTCGACCTCATACCTGTTGTTGTAGGACTCGATGGCGTCGTCGAGTTCTTTCGCGTTGAACTTGCCGTCATCGAGTAAATCGTTGTTGTCGTACTTGTCAGGGAAGTCCCGATGGATTTGGGCAAACGCGCTGTGCAGCTCGTCCAGTCGTTTCGCTACAGCTTCGGCAGCGGGCGAGAAGTCGTAGATCGCACTCTTGGTGACCTGCTGGGACGCCGCCTCTGCTGCTGCGGCGCTCTCGCCGGACCATTTTCCGGTGATTTCCTTGTCGACCGACTCTTTGAACTCCTCTGAGTTCTTCTTGAGATCAGTGCCTCTGTCTCTCCAGTTTTTCGCCAGCGCCGCGATCGCATCGAGATTGAGCGAGTCCTTCTCCTTGCGCATGAAGACGAACTCTTTGTCTTCCCAGTTGAGTTTGTCAGGACCGTTGAGCTTGTCCTGGACCTCCAGGTACGTGCTGTTGTCCGAGATCAGGCCGGGCACCTCGCCGAGCAGCGCACTGTTCGGCTTGTAGTCGACGACCGTGTCTTTCTCTGCCCACTTTTCCGGTATCTCCTCGAAGTCGCCATCGTCAGTGACCAGGTCAGCGCGTTTGGGGTAGTTGGGGTTGGTGACGAACGAGTTGTCATAGACGGCGCCGCTTCTGCCCTCTTCGTTGGTGCTGGTGCCCATCGTCGCGCCGAGGTAGTTGCCGAAGCCGCTCATAGTTGTGCGCCGTCCGTCCGTGGTGGGTGACTAGTCGTTCTGTGAGGACCGCATGGCCTCAGCCGCATCGCGAGCAGTCTTGATGAAGGCCTGCGATTGTGACAACTGCTCGGTCGCGTAGTCGGTCAACTCTTTGCCGCGGGCTTCGAAGAGTTTCTGAACGAGAACCGCCAGTGGATTGGCCGCCGTGCCGAAGTACTCCGTGGTTTCATCGAGGGAATTCTTGATGAGCGTTTCGAGGCTCTCCTCGTACCGTTCGTAGACCGTATTGACGGTCCCGATCACGGCCGGATCGAGATAGAGGTTCTTGTTCGCGGCAGCGTTGTCCAGTGCGCCCCATGGGTTGGTCATGATTCTCCTGTTCGGTCATGTGAATCTCGTTGCCACGACGAAAGATTGAATGGCAGGGTCACCTCTTGCTCGATCCGCAGCAGGACCGCTGCCGAATTGACGAAGTTACCGGCGGCGTACAGCAGTACCAGGTCGCCCACCTTGGCGATCTTGTTGTTCATCAGGTAGGCGAGGTTGACGCCGAAGTCCGAGACGGTCAAATGCCCGAATTGGGCTGCGAAGTCATAGATGCCGGGCGCGGGTCGCAGGAGAGTCTGTTTGGCCAGCATGTCCGTGACGTAGCTCGGCTCGATGAAGGACGGGGCGAACCAATCGACGTCATCGGGCCCCAGTCCGGCACGCTCATAGCATTCCGTCACGGTTTCGACGGCTACCCGAAAACTGGCAATCGCGTTGTCCCTCACCGTGCCCGGGCCGCGCCGGTCATAGTTCTCCCACCGGTCGATCCAATCCGCCAACGTCGGGAACGTCGGATCGTCGATGGCGCCGTCAGCCCGCCCGTGCATCATTCCTTCAGATGGGTTGTGCGACCGTGCCGCGACAGACACGATGCGGGCGAAACCGTGGTTGCGGTTCAGCAGCGCGCAGAAGCCGCTGTCGCCCAACAGCGAACCCTCGGTCGCCGGACTGGCGGCGTACTCGTGCCGGTCGAAGTAGAAGATGCTGTCGCCACCGGTCACCATGGCATATTCGCCGGCCCAGCCTGCCTGCAGCACCGCGTCGGCGAGCATCAAGCCGTAGAGGCCGCCCGAGCAGAACTGCCGGATCTCGGTCGCCGAACCCGCCGACGTCCTGCCCAGGACAGACTGCTGGATCGAATTGGTGATCGGCCAGAAGTGTTCGCCCTGATACAGGGTGCCGCAATGGAACGAGGCCGCCAAGCTCTCGGCTGCCGCGGACAGCGCGGCACTGTCGATCTGACGTGCGGCGGCCTCTACCATCTCGTGGACCGACTGCATCTCGACAGCCGCGGTTGCGAGATGTTTCGGGCGACCGTCGCTGTCCGTGCCCTCGGGCACGTACACGGAAACGGTGTCAAGGTAGGGCATCGAATTCCCGGTCCGCTTGCTCTGCAGACAGCTTCTCGGTCAACGCTTCTGACTGTCGCTTCTCGATCTTCTTGAAGACCTGCATCAGGTTGGGCACGGTCGCCGGAATGATCTGGAACGAGTTCGTGCCCTCGTTGACCACATAGGCGCCGTCGTCGGCGATGTTGATCAGCGTCAAGTGGGTGGCGTCGCGCAGTTGGTAGTCCCTGGTGAACTCGGCGGATCCGCTGAGCAGAATCGATCCGGTGATCTTCGCATCCCGAAGAGCCGAGGTCGGTGTCTGGTCTTCGAGCAGTTCCTCCTTACGAGGGCGGGTGCCGGGACTGTATGCCGGCAGCGCTTCGAGGACCACCTGCGGAAAATCGATGTTCACGCATCCGATGATCTGGACATCCTCGCCGAAGATGAGCTGGTCGCTGGGATCCTGGGTGATGACCGCACAGTATCCGGTGGTGCCGATCAATCCGAGCAATCGATAGATCCTGCCACCTTCGATCTGGCCGAACCCGTGCAGCAGATAGGCCGGGTACCGCAAGGCCTCCAGAATCCGGACCCGATTCGGCGTCAAGCCGGCACGTAACCGTGCCAGTGCGTCCCGCCGGTCGGCTTCCACCTCAGACATGAATTTGGGTCCACGATGGCGATACGACAGCGGGGACGGCAGGCGGTCGAGGCCGAGTGCCTCCCAGGCGCAACGGAACTCGAAACCGCTCATGAACCATGGTTCGACGTCATGGCGCAGCGGGGCCACCTCATCGGTGATCATGTTGACCCCTTTCTCTGCTGGAAACGGAACGCGTAAGCGGGCTCGGTCGAGATGAAGCCATCGACCGAGCCCACCGACGAACGACCTTGTCAGAAGCCGCCGGCAAGGTGCCTGTCGAGTGCCGCGGCGTCTTCCTGCGACTGATTGCCCCCGGACCGGGTCTGGGTGATCTCGTTGAGGATCGCGTCCATCTGCTGCAGGATCTGCGTCTGCTTCTGGTGCAGGGTCGCTGCCGCGTCGCCCTCGTACACACCCTGGAGCGCGGCGAACACCTGGCTGACCTCCTCACGCATCGCCTGCGCGTTGTTGGTCGCTCCCTGGATGTCGTCCAGCGATGCGTAGTTGGCCCCGTACTGGTACCGAATGCTGTCTGTATCCATTGATCAAACCTTTCGATTTCTAGTCGGCGTCGTGGCTGACGAGTGCGTTGATGTCAGACTTGCCCTTGTCGACGATCTGCTGCAGGTTGTTGATGACGTAGTTGAAGTCTTCGTGGTGCTGGGTCATGATCCCGCGGAACTTCGCTGCCTTGCCGCCCGTCCACGAGCTGGCGGTCATGGCCTCGGTTTGGTCGAGAATCTGGGAAGCCAGCCGCCGGACATCCATCATCTGTTTGTCGATGTTCTCGATCTTGCTCTGAGCTTCCGCAGGCGTCAGATGGAGCGTCATGCTTTACCTCTCTTTGTCATACCCGGCATGAATTGCCGGAGTTCTGTTGAGAATTCGCTGGTGAACAGGGAGCGGATCTAGCAGTCCCCCCATCTGTAGCCGGACAGCTCGACAAGCTGGCCTATGGCCTGCTTGATCGTGTGGTCCGACCCCGGCTTCAGGGTGGTCCACAACTGGCCAGTGGGTGAGGCGCTCGGGGCGCCCACTATCCGTCCGCGCTTGGTGTAGAAAATGCCCACCGCGCCTGGCGTGCGGGCGATCCGGTCGACGTCGTCATCGAGCGCCTGATAGACGATCTCGGCGAAGGCCAACCGCGCCGCCAGCGCCGCCCCCAACGTCATCGCGGTGCGGATGTCGGCTCCGAGCGCCCGGACCTGGTCGGACAACTCGGTGGCGGCATGCGAGTCCGAAAGGGCCTGGGCGGTTTCGGTGAGCGGGGCACCGACCGGGGTGAACTCGGCGGGAGCCGATGCCGGGAGCCGCTGCAGCAGTGCGCCGGCGGCACTCGACAGGCTCGCGCCGTCGTCGATCAGGTCCAGGGTGATCTCGTCCCGGACCCGGCAGGCCGAGACACATTGCGCGCCACGCCGAACCACCGCGACACGGGCCAGGCCATCGGGGGTGACCAGGCGCATGGCGAGCTCACGGTCGGGTCGTTGTAGTGACTGCACCGTCGCAGCGAGATCTGTGCCGACTTCGCCGGCAGACAGCAGACCACGGTCGGTCAGACTCCGGGTGGCTTCCCCGATGGCCACGGTCCGGGCCGTCTCGGTGGGGTGACGGGACCGCAGGTTCAACACCAGCGGCAGTGCCTGGACACCGAGACGCGCTGCCAGAACATGCAGTTCGTCATCGGTGACGACGAACTGCGGGGCGAGCGAGGCGGTCATATGTTGAGCCCCCGGTCGACGCCGATCACAGGCGGCGTGACCCAACCGTTGTCCACCTGTTCGAGCGTGCGCTCCGGCTCGTCGGCGAAACCTTCGCCGGTGGGCACCTCGGGGGCGGCGAGTTCGTCGAACACCGCCGTGTCAGGACCCCAGCTGACGTTCGACACCATGAACGGTGCGTCGTTCTGCTGTGCGGCGGGAAGCCAGGACTGGCCGGCGTCGGAAACCCCGGCGCCCGGCTCACCCGCACCGTCCAGAGTCGCCGCGGGTTGCACCGACTCGTAGTCGCGATGCTGATCGCTGCGACCCATGGCGCCCATCGGCGCGTAGGGCGCCCCGTTCATCCCGCCCGACCCCGCGGAGCCGCCCGAACCGGTGAATCCGGTCTTCTGCAGCGCCTTCGGATCGGCGCTGGACTTGATGCCGGGTGCGAACATCGGGGCCAGCGGGGGTGGCGCCACCGCAGGAGCACCTCCGGCGGATCCACCGCTCCCGCCGGCAGCGCCATCGCTGCCCTGTTCGGCCGCCAGCGCATTGCCTTTTGACACCTGCGGGGGCACCGGTTGCTCCCACGGCTGGGCCAGCGGAGCTGCCGCCTGCTCGTACTGCTGCATGACGGCCGCCGCGTTGGCCTGGTCAGCGGTAGCGGCCGCGTCGAACTCCGCGAACGACCCGGTCAGCACGGCTCCGTTGTAGGCGGCCAGCGAGGCCATCATGTCCTGCGCGGTCTTCGCTTCGACGGCCTCCGACACGCTGGGCATCGCCAGCACCGCCACGGTGTTGGCCACCGCGGCTTCCTCGGCACGCTGACCGTTGCCCGCGGCGCTGAGGCTGATCGCCTGCAACCAGTGACCGAACTCCTCCAGCCGTCGCGCCGCCGCGTCGGAGGCCTGGCTGTCCCAGGCAGTCCGCAGCCGTGCCACCAGCTTGTCGAAATCAACGGAGATGTTTGCCAATTCGTTGGCAACCCGGATCCAGGCCGCGCCGGCTCCGCCGACCGACGCTGGACCGGGCCCCTCGGTGAGGTCGCGAGCAAGCTGTTCGGTGCTGCGTGACTCCCACGCAACGTCGGTGAACCCCACGCCCGGAAACCTCCCCTCGTCGACAGAAATCAGCTGATGGTGCGGATGGTCAGCCGGCGAAGTCCTCAGAAGCGGCAATGTTCGACGAATGACCGCGCAGCGTTGCGGCCACCTCGTGAATCTCGGTCACGCCCTGATCGGCGGAGGTACCGAAGGAGGTGTGAACCTCGTTGAGGGTCTGGGCAATTCGTTGCGAGACCTCGTCGCGTGCCGAGGGCGTCACCGCGAGGTTGGGCGCCTCATCGGTCATCACCCGCTGGACGCGGTTGGCGAGCTCGTCGAGCTGATTGCTGATCTCCTGGACCTCGGCGGGCTGAATGGACATACCGGCGTTGTCGACCATGACGGTTCTCCTAACGGGCTGGCTAGATCCGGAGCTCGACGTCCGGGGTCTGATACGGGTCGGCCTCCCCGAGGACCGGGGGTGCCGCAGTGCCGAGATCGCCGACGATCTCGCTGCCTTGGTCGGTGGTGTGCAGGAACGATGCCGATGTGTGGTTGTTGCTCGCCGACGCATGCGCGCCCTGACCGGCGCCCATCGCCCCCACGGGCGCACCACCCATCATGCCGGGTGCAGCGACACCGCTCATCCGTGGTGCTGCTGATTGGGCTGGGGCACTTGCAGTTTCCGCCTGAAGCATGGATGACATCGGCAGCGACCGGGGCGCCGATGCGCCGCCGACACCCGCGCCGCCACCGCCGACGGCGCCCATGCCGACGCCTCCGACGGCCGCATCGCCTCCGGCCGCGGCCGGATCTGCCTCGAGCGGGTCGACGGGATCGATCGCGGGGCCAGCGGCAGCTTGGCCGGCCGCCGACGCCGCGCCGGTCCCGGCCTGGACGCCGGCCTCGGCGCCTTTCATCGCCATCGGCATCAGCTGGGCCAACCCGGCCAGTGCCGAGGCACCCTCGGGTGCAGCGGTGATGCCGACCGGCGCACCGGCAGCGGAGACCTGTGCGGCCTGCGTCGCCAGCGAGGCCTGCAGCTCGGTCATCACCTCGGCTGTGGTGGCAATCGCCTTGTTGGCAGCGGCAATTGCCGCTGCCCAGCCCCACGGGAAGACGATCATGGGACCGATCGCCGCGATCGTCGCGGCGAATTCGGTGATGATCTCGATGAGCCGCGCTCGGGCCTGGCCGACATTGGTTGCGGCTGCGGTCAAACTGGTCCGAAGCGCGTCCGATTGGGCGCCGACCTCCGCGCCGTCGGAGATCGCAGCGGTGGTCTTGGCCGCTGCGGCGGTGCCGGAGGCGCCCTGCCAGGCATCGCCCACCGAATTGACCGACTTGGCCATGGAGCCGCCGGTGGAGTCGAACATCTTCGAAATGGACTGCAGCATCGTCGTCGGGTCGACGCCCTCGAACATCCCGCTGCCCAAGGAGCCGAGCGCATCCGTGACTGGGCTGATCAGTGCGCTCGGGTCCATGGGATTGGCCGGCGGCTGCTGTTCGGGTTGGCCCTCGGGCGGCGGTTGTTGTTCGGGCTTTTGATCTGCAATTGGCGGCAAACCCAGGCGCTCAAGAATCTGTCGCACTGGCAAATTCAGAAAGTCTTGCAGAGTCTGTTCTTGAGCAGCGATAACCGGTGTGGCGTCGTAGCCGGGAACTTGTTGAGCTAGCTGACCCACCGGCGTTACCGGGCGGGGAGGCAAAACGTTGGGCATATTGCGGCGGCCTAGGCGTCGTCGTTCGACAGGACGGCTGAACGGGATACCTCGGTGGCGGCGCCAGTGGCGGCATGTACCCCGCCCACCAGCAGTGTTCCGGCGAGATTGTTGGCCTGAGCTGGGCCGAAGGCGGCCAGGTAGGCCGCTCCGATCGGCCCGAGGGCCGCCGCCGCAGACATCAGCATGGCCGCCGAGTCGGCCGAACCGACTGTCGTTATCGCGGCTCCGGCCGCGTCGCTGGCAGCGGAAAAGGTAGCCATACCCGAAGGTTGGGCGGCGAAAATGTCGCTCATCGTGCTAATACCTTTCCGGCGTGAAGCGGGGGTTGTGTGGGCACGAGACCAATAAACTATAGCCGCGCCGACCGACCGCAGCTAACTGAATTTTGTGCGAATTGCACGTGTAGATCGTTCGAATTAGTAATTAGTGCAATGGTAAAAATTGCTGGGTAACGGATTTGGACGGACATCGCATTGGCGTGGCGGGGGCGCCCTTGCAGTTCAGAGGGCAACCGGTCGGTCGGGTGCGGCCGGCCGCGCGTCGTTTGCCCGGCGGTCGCTAACGCCGTGGTTCGAAAGCGTCGCCGTCCCAACGAGTCAGCGGAGTCTGGTTGAGTTCCTGCATTCGCTGTGCGAATTCCTGCGACAGGAACTGCTGTCGAGCCGTCGCCACCTGCGCAGCGGCACCGGCAGTTTCGATGATGAGCTTGGCCAGTGCGTCGGCACCCAGCTTGTGTGCGGCCGGTCCGAGCCACAACCCGGTCAGTGCGCCCATACCGTCGACCTCGGCACTGACGTTGCCGTCACGGCTGGTGACGCGCGCCGAAATCGATTGGCAGTGCTCATCCATGGCCTGGACCAGATCACGCTGCTTGCGGATGCGGCCGATCAGCGAGTCGGCAAGACCGCTCATACGGACCTGCCCCAGGTCGTCGGCAGGTCATCCTCGCCGCCGAGGACCGCATCCTCCGCGCGGGCCAATTCATCTTCACTCGCCAGCCTCAGCGGATCGATAATCGATGCACTGTAACCCTTTTCGGCCAGCTCGCGGCGGCGCTGAACCTGCGCGCGGGCCGCTGACAACCGGCACAGGGCCATGATCTCCTCGGCCAACTGGGCGGGGGGCTTCTTCAACTCGACGGGGTCGAGGCGTAGCGCAACCGGCAGGCCGCGTTCGGTGGTGCGCACCGAAATCGTCCCGCCAGCTGACTGCACCGGCTGTGCCATTCTGCTCAACTTAGTACACTCGCGGGCGAATCGCGGCTGAGGCTGCAGTGAGGAGATGTGTCACCTCCGATGAGTGGATCCACCGAAGCGCAGCGGGTTTTCGATGCCGGAGTGCTGTCGCTCGGCATTCCCATCGACGGATTGGAGACCGAGCGCGACCTGCCGTACGCGGCGCTGGCGTTCCGCCGAGCCACCGAATACGACCCGGATATGTGTGATGCATGGCTGGGCCGCGCGGTCACCGGCGACACCAGCTCCGAGGTCATCTATCACCTCTACCGAACCAGCACACTCTCGTTGTTTCGCGAACAGCGCCGACTCGGCCTACCGCAACGGGCGTTGAGCGGACGCTTCCAGACCGGGCTGTACCTCGACTACCCGTTGAGCACAAAGACCGAGATGTGGCTCGCGTACGCGGCCAGCATGATTGGCGCCAAGGATTTCGACGAAGCTGAGCAGGTACTCGACAAACTGGATCAGACCATCACGGTCCACGACGGCGACACCGACGAGATCCGCGCCTACATCCGGGGCGTCCTGCACTTCACCACGCAGCGTTGGCCCGACGTCCTGAGCGCGCTGAGCAAGTCGGCAACGTTCACCGACAGCTACATCAGTGCCGGAGCCGATCTGATGGTCGGCTCGGCGTGCGCGCAGATGGGTCTGTTCGGAGAGGGCATCCGCCGGCTGGACCGGGCGATCGAAGGCCCGGTCCCCGGAGCGCGACGCGCAGCGGAATTCTGCAAGGGGTTGACCCTGCGGGAGATGGGCGAAGAGCAGGAAGCCCGGGTGATCTTCGAGCGGATCTACAGCGAGGACCCGGGATTCGAGGCCAACGCCGCGGCACTGGCGGATCCGAAGTACCGCCTGGTGATCACATCGAAAGAAATCGTCGACTCGCGCACCGACCGCTGGGACCCGGCCAGCGTGCCGTCGGCGGAAGACCTGATGGCCGATGACCTGTCGGAGCGCGGCAACGAATACCTGCGGGCCGCCCAGGAGGAACTGGACCGTCAGATCGGCTTGTCGGAGGTCAAACTTCAAGTCGCCAAGCTGAAATCGGCGGCGATGCTGGCAAAGGTCCGCGGGGACAAGGGGCTCAGCTCCGCTGCGCGCAGCTTGCACCTGGCGTTCACCGGTCCGCCCGGAACCGGTAAGACCACGATCGCCCGGGTGGTGGCGAAGACGTACTGCGGGCTGGGATTGCTGCGCACCCCGAACATCGTGGAGGCCAAGCGCCACGACTTCGTCGGCCAGCATCTCGGCAGTACTGCGATCAAGACGACCGCGCTGATCGACTCGGCGATGGACGGGGTGCTGTTCATCGACGAGGCCTACACGTTGATCCAGACCGGGTTGTCGGGCGGCGACGCCTTCGGCCGGGAAGCGGTCGACACCCTGCTGGCCAGGATGGAGAACGACCGGGACCGCCTGGTGGTGATCATCGCCGGCTACGACGCCGAGATCGACCGTTTCCTGGCGTCCAATGACGGTCTGGCGTCACGCTTCACCAAGCGAATCCGGTTCGGCTCGTACAGCCCCTATGAACTCGGCGACATCGGAAAGCTGGTCGCGCGCACCAGGGATTCGGAACTGTCAGCCGCCGCCTATGACGAGCTCGTCAATTCTTGTGTCGCACTGTGTCAGAGCGAGGCTCTGGACCAATCGGGTCAACTGCGCCCCGGGATCGATCTGGCCGGCAACGGCCGCTTCGTACGCAACGTGATCGAGGCAGCCGAAGAGGAGCGCGAATACCGCCTCAGCGAGATCCACGGGACGAACCTGTCGGAGCTGGACGAGGCGCAGTTGATGCGGATCGAGCTGTCCGATATGCAGGCGGCGCTCAAACAGGTACTCGGCATGACGGCATCGAGCTGACGGAGGGAAGCAGCCATGACCGACCGCGATGACGAGCGGCTCACGTTCGGCCCGCCGGAGCAGACCCCGTTCACGTCCATCAAGCCGGACGGCGCGACCGGCCACCGGCCCTCGGTGGTGGTGAGCAACGGCGACCTCGGCCTGATCCGGGCCGCGCCCACGCCGAAATCCGGTTGGCGCAAGGCCGTTTACCGGGCCACCGGCATCAACCCAGGGGTCTCCGAACAGGAAGCCAGCCGAAAGTCACTCATCGACCGGGTGAACCAGCCGGTGGTCGGCGGCCCGTTCAACATCGCCCTGTTGTCCCAGAAGGGCGGGGTGGGCAAGACCACCACCACCGTGGGGTTGGGGGCCACGCTGGCAGCGACCCGCGGTGACCGGGTGATCGCGGTGGACGCCAACCCCGATTTCGGCACGCTGGCCCAGCGCGGACCCAATGAATGCGAGTCCACGGTGCGTGACGTGCTGCTCGACGACGGCATCTCGCGATACTCCGACATCCGGCGTCACACGTCGCAAAGCACCAGCCGCCTGGAGATTCTGGCGTCCGAGCGCGACCCGGCCACCTCGGAAGCGTTCTCCGAGTACGACTATCGCGGAGTGCTGAGTGTGCTGCAGCGCTTCTACAACATCATCCTGACCGACTGCGGCACCGGGCTGGTGCACTCGGCAATGGCCGGCGTGCTCGACGCCGCGAACGCAATCGTGATCGTGGCCTCGCCGGCCATCGATTCGGCGCGTAGTGCGCTGGCCACGTTGGATTGGCTTGAGCGTAACGGTTATTCACACCTGGTGCCGAAGGCGGTAGTGGTGGTCAGTGCGTCGCGGCCGGGCGCGCTCGGCCTCGACATGGCGCAGCTGTCCAGTCATTTCCTGCCCCGGGTGCGGGCGCTGCACGTGATCCCGTTCGACGATCACCTGGCCGAAGGCGCCGAGGTGGATCTCGGTTTCCTCAGCGGCCCGACGCGGCAGGCCTTCCTGGAACTGGCGTCCAGTGTGGCCGACCTGTTCTCGGTGGCGCCGCAAGTCAAAAGGCGCGCCTGACCCGAATCACGGTGCTCGCCTGGCGATCACGATCTGCGGTGCAGTCAGCCCGCCGCGCAGGGTGAGCTCGATCGACGGGTCGGCGTGCCGGGCCAGGCTGCGCAATGCCGAGGGACTGTAACTGCGCAGCGAGCTGATGACACCGTCGTGGGCGAACGGAAGCACCAGGGCGGCGGGCAACATCGTCGCCAGCCGCAACAGATGCAGTGGCGCCGGTGGTCGCGGTAGGTCGATGATCAGCAGGGTATCGGCGACCCGCGTACCCTCGGCGAACACCTGCGCGGCCTGTGCCGGGGCCAGGTGATGGAAGGACAAGGCGAACAACACCAGGTCGTAGCTGCCGTCGGCCGCGTCGATCGCAGTGGCGTCCATTTGGCGGACCTCGGCTCGGGGATGGCTGCCGAGGTCGCTCGCGGCGATCCGGGCCACCGACTCGCGGTCGAGGTCGGTGATGGTGACCCGCGCGGTCGGATGGTCGGCCAGCAGTTGGCGCGACACGCCGCCGTGCCCGGCACCCAATTCCAAGATCCGCGGATCCGGTACATCGGCCACCAGATCGAGCGCGATCGCCGCGAAACGCTGATGGTTCTTGAAGAACCGGCCGGTCCAGTCCAGGGCCCCGATCACCTGTCGCTTGGTCGATACGTCGACATCGTCACGGTCGAGGTACTCCAACCGGTCGGTCTCCAGCAGCCGGTCCAGGCAGGATGCGCGGAACCCGCCCCGTGGCATCTGGTCGATATCTGAGGGGTCGGGAGTCATGTAGGCCATCATGTACGAATGTCCGCGGACTTCGTAGCTGCAATCGATCAGGGCACCACGAGCACCCGATGCATGATCTTCGATCACGAAGGCGCCGAGGTGGGCCGTCACCAGCTCGAGCATCAGCAGATCATGCCGAGGGCCGGCTGGGTGGAACACAATCCGGTCGAGATCTGGGAACGCACCGCCGCGGTGATCATGACCGCGCTGAACAAGACGAACCTGGTGTCCGGGGATCTGGCGGCGCTCGGGATCACCAACCAGCGCGAGACCACGCTGGTGTGGAACAGACACACCGGCCGGCCGTACCACAACGCCATCGTCTGGCAGGACACCCGCACCGACCGGATCGCGGCCGCGCTCGACCGCGACGGACGGGGCGACGTGATCCGGCGCAAGGCGGGGCTGCCCCCGGCGACCTACTTCTCGGCAGGCAAGATCCAGTGGATTCTGGAGAACGTCGACGGGGTCCGGCGCGATGCGGAGAACGGTGACGCGATCTTCGGCACCGCCGATTCGTGGGTGACGTGGAACCTCACCGGCGGCTACCGCGGCGGCAGCCACGTCACCGACGTCACCAACGCCAGTCGCACCATGTTGATGGATCTGGAAACCTTGGACTGGGACGACGAGCTGCTGTCCTTCTTCTCGATTCCGCGGCAGATGCTGCCCGAGATCAAACCGTCGTCCTATCCGGAGTCGTTCGGGATCACCCGCGACGACGGGCCGCTGGCCGGGCAGGTGCCGGTGACGGGGGTGCTCGGGGATCAGCAGGCCGCCATGGTCGGCCAGGTGTGTCTGGCGCCCGGCGAGGCCAAGAACACTTACGGCACAGGCAATTTCCTGCTGCTCAACACCGGCGAGAAGATCGTGCGCTCGGACAACGGACTGCTCACCACGGTCTGCTACCAGTTCGGCGACGAGAAACCGGTGTATGCGCTTGAGGGGTCGATTGCGGTAACCGGGTCAGCGGTGCAGTGGCTCCGTGATCAGCTGGGCATCATCAGCGGTGCCGCACAGAGTGAGGCGCTGGCCCGGCAGGTGACCGACAACGGTGGCGTCTACTTCGTCCCGGCGTTCTCGGGGCTGTTCGCGCCGTACTGGCGCTCAGATGCCCGGGGCGCCATCGTCGGGCTGTCCCGCTACAACACCAACGCGCACCTGGCCCGGGCGACGCTGGAGGCGATCTGTTATCAGAGCCGCGACGTGGTGGAGGCCATGGAGGCCGATTCCGGTGTGCACCTTGAAGTTCTGAAGGTTGACGGCGGCATCACCGCCAATGCGTTGTGCATGCAGATCCAGGCCGATGTGCTCGGCGTCGACGTGGTCAAGCCCGTCGTCGCCGAGACCACCGCGCTGGGTGCGGGTTATGCCGCCGGTTTGGCGGTCGGGTTCTGGGAGAATGCCGAGGATCTACGGGCCAACTGGCAGGAAGGGCAACGCTGGAGCGCGCAGTGGAACGATGAGGCCCGGCAGTCCGGTTACGCCGGTTGGCGCAAAGCCGTTGATCGTACGTTGAATTGGGTCGACATCGACTGACGGTTACAGCGTGATGCGGCACTTGGCCAGAATCGGTTTGAGCTCGTCGTAATACTCGACGCCCAGACTGGCATGACGGGGCTTGTCGTTGGCCTTGGCCGCTTCGGTGATCTCTGTGGCCAGCTCGCCGATCCGCTTGGCGTGCGGGGCGAGATCGCTCGCGGTCACCTGGTCGGCCGCCTCGCGGATCAGCTTGGACCAGTTCTCGTAGTCACCGGCTGTCGGCCCCTGGCCGGAATTGAACGAGGGCATGACGGCACCGGAGCTGACGCGGGTGTATTGCACCAGCAGATCGGCCTGCCGGCAGCCCTTGTCATTGATGTAGGTCAGCGATACCACCCCGGCGATCACCAGGACCGCGCAGATGGCCGCCGTCGTCGCGACGGCCACGATGCGGGGCTCGGCGTCGGGAACCCGCCGACGCCACATGACGTGGGCCAGCACCACGGCCGCAGCCGCGAACACCGCCAGCAACGTGGCCTGAAGGAGGTTGCCGACGCCGGACGCCGACCCGACGGCGCCCATCGTTGCGACCGCGGCGAGCAGCACCAGAAGCCACTGCCAGATGCCGCGCCTGCGCTCGTAGGCGTCGACATCACGGAACTGGATACCGATCACCGCGCCGGCCGCGGTCAACACTGCAACGACGGCCGGCGCGATGGTTGTGACGAGGCTGCTCACGAGGGCAGCCTACGGGCTGCTACTCCTCGCCGAGGATCTGGTAGATCTCGCGACGGGCGTTGTTGACCACGTCGAGGATGCGTTGCTGCTGGTCTTCGCCTGCGGCATAGGCCGACTGGCCGACAGCGGCCATCAATTGGCTGACGGCGGAATGCAGGTTGAGGGCAGCGGGGTCGGCGTCCTCGGCGATCTGCGCCCACGGCGGGGACTGGATCTCGGCCGCGGCTTGGCGGCCCTCTTCGGTCAGCTCGAAGGTCTTCTTGCTGCCCTCCGACTCGGCCGGGGCGATGAGTCCCTCGTCGACCAGGAGCTGCAGGGTCGGGTACACCGAGCCGGGGCTGGGCTTCCACAGGTTGTTACTGCGGCTCGCGATCTCCTGCGTCATCTCGTAGCCGTGCATGGGCCGTTCGGCCAGCAGGGTCAAGATGGCGGCACGGACATCACCGCGTCGGCCGCGACGTCCGCCACGGTGACCGCCACGCGGTCCGAAACCGAATTCGAAGCCGCCGCGTCCGGGACGGAACCCGGGGCCGAAGCCCGGACCGAAGCCGGGGCCGAAGCTCGGGCCGAAGCCGGTCTGGCAATTGGGGTCGACGCCCTGTTCGCGGGCGGCGTGTGCCTGTGCCCGCATCTGATGACGCAGGTCGCGGCGTGCGGCGCGAGCCTGGTGGAACATGCTGCGAGCTTCGTCCCGGCCGAAAGGCACGAATCCGAAGCCGCCCGGTGAATTGAATGGGTTGGTCATTGGAGTGAATCCTTCGTTGTCGTTGAGGAGCGCGGTGTGCGCTTCCGATGCGTCAACGATATATCGGAATCTATCGGTTGTCGATAGTTTCCATGAGCCAACGTGCCCACTGCGCCTGCATGGCGTTGAAGCGCAGGCCGTACTCCAGGGCTGCGTGCCCGTAGAGGTCGCCGCCGAAGTCGGCCCACGGGATCGACGCCTCGAGTTCCTTGAGGCGTGCGACTTCGGCGTCGGCGTGCGCGGCCATTGCCTCGAGATGGGCCAGCGCCTGGTCGCGAGGCAATTCGCCGAGCAGGAAGACCCGCAGCAGGCCCGCGCTGCGCTCGGGTGGGTCGTCGGCGGGGCTGGTGATCCAGCGCTTCAGCTCGGTGCGGCCCGCGGGGGTGATGCGGTACTCCTTGCGGCCGCGCGGCCCGATGGCCGACACCTCGATCAGGCCGCCGGCGGCCAACTTGTTGAGCTCGCCGTAGAGCTGACTCTGGGTGGCCGGCCAGACGTTGGCCATCGATCTCTCGAACCGTTTGAGCAGGTCGTACCCGCTGCCGGGGTGCTGTGCCAACAGGCCGAGCGCCGCCATGCGAAGACTCATGTCCGCAGCCTACCTCTCACTATTGACATGTCAGTTGTGGAATGTCACTGTTGCCGTATGACTTCCGCCTTGCCCATCGGTGAAACCGACTTCTCCCGGCGCGGCAACTACGCGCCCGTCGCCGACGAACTCACGGAGTACGACCTGGCCGTCGACGGAGCTATCCCCGCCGAACTCGACGGGTGGTATCTGCGCAACGGGCCGAACCCGCGTCAGGCGACCGGGCACTGGTTCACCGGTGACGGGATGATCCACGGTGTCCGCATCGAGAACGGCGCGGCCAAGTGGTACCGCAATCGCTGGGTACGCACCGACAGCTTCGTCGAGCACTTTCCGCTCTACCACGCCGACGGCACCCGCAACCTGCGCTCGTCGGTCGCCAACACCCATGTCGTCAACCACGCGGGCAAAACCCTTGCGCTGGTGGAATCCTCACTGCCCTACGAGATCACCAACGAGCTGGAAACCGTGGGCGCCTACGACTTCGGCGGCAAGCTGGTCGACTCGATGACCGCGCACCCGAAGATCTGCCCGACGACCGGCGAGTTGCACTTCTTCTCTTACGGCAGCATCTTCGAGCCCTATGTCACCTATCACCGGGCCGAAGCCAACGGCGAGCTGACGGTCAACCGGCCCGTGGACGTCAAGGCGCACACCATGATGCACGACTTCGCGATGACCGCGAGCCACGTCATCTTCATGGACCTGCCGGTGGTGTTCGACCTGGACATCGCGGTGGCCAAGGGGGAAAGCGGCATGCCCTACCGGTGGAGCGACGACTACGGCGCCCGCTTCGGCGTGCTGCGCCGAGACGATCCCGACGCGCCGATCCGATGGTTCGACATCGACCCGTGCTACGTGTTCCACGTCGCCAACGCCCACGATGACGGCAATTCGATTGTCCTGCAAGCTGTTCGCTACTCCGAGATGTGGCGCAACGGCGGTGGGTTCGATGTCGAAGGCGTATTGTGGGAGTGGCGGATCGACCTGGCAGCCGGCACCGTCGCCGAACGTCAGCTCGACGACCTCGGAGTGGAGTTCCCCCGCATCGACGATCGACTGGCCGGCCTGCCGGCCCGGTACGCGGTATCCGTCGCAGACAACTCCTGGGTCCGCTACGACCTGACCAGCGGTGCCGGCGTGCGCCACGATCTCGGATCCGGCGGACCGGGGGAGGCGGTGTTCGTTCCCGGCGCGGGCCCGGCCGACGAGAGCAACGGTTTCTACCTCGGCTACGTCTACAACCCCGAGCGCGACGGCAGCGACCTGATGATCCTGGATGCGTCGGACTTCTCCGGAAAGCCCGTGGCCACCATCAAACTGCCGCAACGCGTGCCCTACGGGTTCCACGGGAACTGGATCAGCGCCTAATGTGAGCCGGTGGCCGAGTTCGGTTTCGACACGTTGGCGCTGGTCGCGGTCATCGGTCTGACCGGACCGGCCCTGGCCGCGTTGCCGCGATTGCGCACACCCGTGGTGATCGGTGAGCTGATCGCCGGGATCGTGGTTGGCAGAACCGGATTCGGCATCGTCGACCACAGCGATCCGACGTTCACTTTGCTGGCCAACGTCGGGTTCGCGTTGGTGATGTTCGTCGTCGGTACCCACGTGCCGATCCGCGACACCGCGCTGCGTACCGCACTTCCCAAAGCGCTCATGCGCGCGGTGCTGGTGGGGGCTGTCGCCGCGGTGCTCGGCGTCGTGATCGCCCACGGGTTCGGCACCGGGCATGCGGCGCTCTACGCCGTGGTGATGGCCTCGTCGTCGGCCGCGCTGGCCTTGCCGATCATCGACGGCCTGCGCCTGGAGGGGCCGCAGGCGCTGTCGGTGACCGCCCAGATCGCCATCGCCGATACGGCGTCGATCATATTGCTGCCGTTGGTGATAGACATCCAGCGCGCCCCGCGCACGGCGCTGGGAGCGCTGGCCATCGCTGGCTGCGCGGCGGTGCTGTTCCTCGCGCTACGGGCTGGCTACGCACGAGGTTTACGGCGACGTCTGCATCACTATTCCGCCAAGCACAAGTTCGCGCTCGAGCTTCGGTTCAGTCTGATTTTCCTGTTCGGGCTGTCGGCGGTCGCGTTGGCCACGCACGTTTCGATCATGCTGGCCGGCTTCGCGCTGGGCCTGGTGGTGTCTGCGATCGGGGAGCCGCGCCGGCTGGCCAGGCAGTTGTTCGGTATCACCGACGGGTTCTTCGGTCCGTTGTTCTTCGTCTGGTTAGGTGCCTCGCTGCAGGTGCGCGAACTTGCCGACCATCCTGAATTCATCCTGCTCGCCCTGGCATTGGGACTTGGCGCGGTGCTCGCACATGGTGCCGGCCGGTTGCTGGGCCAGCCGATGACGCTCGCTGTCTTCTCGGCCGCTCAGCTCGGGGTGCCGGTCGCGGCCGCGACGCTCGGCACCGAGCAGCATCTGCTGGCACCCGGCGAGCCGGCGGCACTGATGCTCGGAGCGCTGGTCACCATGGCGACCACCTCGATCGCCGGGGGCCTCGCGGCGCAGGCATCGCGCAACGCTTCGGCCGCCCCGCCGTCGTCGCCAGAGTGACGCAGGGGTCGTCGGGCGGCGGAAATCACGACCCCTGCGTCACTTTCGTGGCCAATTCGGGCTTGCGGGCCTCGATCAGGTGTCGTGACGAGTGCGCGACGAACGAGCCGTCGGCCTCGATCTGCCGGTGCAGCGCGACGAGCTTGTCCCGGTGGGCGGCGACGGTGAAGCCCGGCACGATCCAGATGACCTTGCGCAGGAAATACACCACGGCACCGATGTCGAAGAACTCCATCCGCAGCCGTTCGGCACGCAGGTCGACGATCTCGAGCCCGGCGGCCCGCGCCCCCGCGGCCTCGACTTCGGGATCGCGGGCCTTGCGGGCCTCCGGCTGTGGCCCGAGGAAGAACTCGGTCAACTCGAAAACGCTTGCCGGGCCGACATGCTGGGCGAGGTAAACGCCGCCGGGCGCGAGTACACGGGCGATCTCGTCCCACCACACGGTGGCCGGATGTCGGCTGACAACGAGCTCGAACGCCGCCTCGGCGAACGGCAGCGGCGGCTCGTCGGGGTCGGCGACCACCACGACACCGCGCGGGCCGAGCAGCCGAGTGGCGCGAGCGAGGTTGGGCGGCCAGGATTCGGTGGCCGCCATGGTCGGCGGGAACTTCGTGGCTGCGGCGAGCACCTCACCGCCACCGGTCTGGATGTCCAGTGCCGAGGACACCGTCGCCAGCCGGCGGCTCATCAACTGCTGATAACCCCACGACGGACGCGCCTCGGTGGCCCTGCCTTCCAGCCACGAGAAGTCCCAGCCGTCGACCGACGCCGCATCGGCCTCGGCGATCAACTCGTCGAACGTCACGGGTCCATCTTGGCAGCGTGAGTGGACGAGACGATCGGCCGGCCTGCGCTACCGCTGAGCCTGCTTGCGGAAGGCCGCCGCCACGACGGCCGCCGCCGTCAGCGCCAGCGTCGTCGCGATGACGGCCGTCGGCGCGATGCCGGAGTCGAACGCCACCCGCGCCGAATCCATCAGGCGCTGACCGATTTCCGCAGGAAGGTCCGCGGCCACCGAGGTCGCCCCGCCGATGCTCTCACCGGCGTCGGCGGCCTGTGCCGGGGTCAGCCCGGCCGGCACCTCGATGTTGTTGCGATAGAACGCCGTGAAGATCGTGCCCAGCGTGGCGGTGCCCACCACCGCGCCCAGCTCATATGCGGTTTCCGAGACCGCGGACGCCGCACCGGCTTTCGCCGCCGGAACCGACGCCACGATGGTGTCGTTGGACACCGTCTGCGAGACACCGACACCGAGTTCCAGCACCACGAACGACGCGATCACCGCGGCCACCGACAGGTCGTGGCGGAAAGCCAGGATCAGGGCGAAGCCGGCCGCGACGAACACCAGCCCGAAGATCATCAGCTTGTCCGGGGCGAACCGCTTGGCGGCTTTGACCACCGCCAGGCCGGCGATCATCGACACCAACGCGCCCGGCAGCGTCACCAGACCGGCCGCCAGCGGCGACAGGCCGAGCACCAGCTGCAGGTGCTGGGAGATGAAGAAGATGAACCCGATCAGGCCGACGATCGACAGGAAGTTCGCCAGGATCGACGCGCTGAACGGTGCGTAGGAGAACAGCCCCATGTCGAGCATCGGTGTGGCACTGCGGTTCTGCCTGCGCACGAACAGCACACCCGAGGCGATGCCGATCACGAACGCCGCGACGACACTGCCCGAGAAGCCGTCGTGAGCCGCGGTCTTGATCGCCCACACGAACGGCAGCATCGCGGTGAACGACAGCGTCACGCTCAGCAGATCCAGCGGGCCCGGATTCGGGTCGCGTGATTCCGGCACCAGCCGGGGCCCCAGCACCAGCAGCGGCAACAGGATCGGCACGGCCACGAGGAATACTGAGCCCCAATGGAAATGCTGCAGCAGCGCGCCGCCGACGATCGGGCCCAGCGTCGAGCCCGCCGTGAAGCATGAGGCCCAGATGGCGATCGCGAGCCGGCGCGACGACGCCTCGGTGAAGATGTTGCGGATCAGCGACAGCGTCGACGGCATCAGCATCGCGCCGAACACGCCGAGTGCCGCGCGGGCGGCGACGAGATAGGCAGCACTCGGCGCGAAAGCCGCTGCGGCCGAGACGACGGCGAAGCCCGTGGCGCCGATGAGCAGCAGCCGGCGCCGGCCGAACCGGTCGCCGAGACTTCCCATGGCGACCAGCAGCGCGGCCAGCACGAGCGAGTAGACGTCGACGATCCAGAGCTGGGTGGACGCCGCGGGACGGAGATCCTCGGCGATCATCGGCAGCGCGAAGGCCAGCACGGTGTTGTCGACCGCGATCAGCAGAACCGGCAGGGCCAGGACTGCCAGCGCGACCCAGGCGCGTTTCGGGGTCGGCGTCACCGCCGGACCGCCGTCGAGGCGGGTGGACATTGGTTTTTCTCCAAGAAAGTTCGGTCAGCCGCGCGGGAGGTGAATGGTGCCCGCGGTCAGGCTGGTCATGATGGCGTCGACGATTTGGTGGCGCGGGGTGCCGTCCTGCTTGGCGGCTTCGTAGCCGGCATCAAGCAGGGCCCAGAACACCCGCCGGGCCCATCCTGGGGGGTATTCGGGCCTGTCGACCGAGGCGCGGTTGAGCACTTCGACGATCGCCTCGTCGCCGGTGTCCAGGTGGGCCGCCAACTCGCGGTCGGCCAGGATCGTGGGCTCGCTGTAGACGAACAGCACGATGGGTCCCAGGTCGAGCTGGCTCTCCACCACCCGGCGCAGCGCCGCTTCGACGGGACCGTTCATCGGGTCCGCACGATCGATCGCGGCGATGGTGAGCTCATGCACGTGCCGGGCCAGGGCGCGCAGCAGGTCGGTGCGCTCCGGGTAGTACCGATGCACGGTGCTGCGGCCGACGTCGGCGGCGGCCGCGATGTCGGAGAGCGAGGCGGTGGCGTTGTCGGCCAGGACCGTCATCGCGGCATCGAGAATCGCCTTACGGGTGCGCTCCCGCGGCCCGCTGCGCGTCGATGCCGGACTGGTCATGAATCAAAATGTAGCACGTACGGGCCAAAATGAGACAGTGATGTCTCACACGACTAGCTGGGCGGAGTGAAGCCGCTGGTCGGAGGCGGTAGCGGATAGCTCGGGTAAGGCGCCGGATAGGGCGCCACGGCGGCTTGTGGCATGAGCCGGGCCAGCGCCCGGCGATGCCGTTCGGCGAGCACCGCGGCCAGCACATACTCCGCTGGGGCGCCGGGCGGCGGCGGGGGCGAGATGCGTGAGGCGACCTCGCCGAAGATCCGGTGCCCCATCTCGTGGCGGATCCGCGGATCGAGCTGCGCCGACCGCGACAGGAACTGCCTGGCCAGCTCGGCCTGCTCCGGGCCGAGCCCCGACAGCTCCAGCGACGCTGCCCACCACGCCAGCGCCGGTGGCATGACCGGTGGCGGTTTCAGCTGGGGGCCGCGCTCACTGATCACCACGGTGCCGGCGAAGATGTCGCCCAGCCGCTTGCCTTTGGCCGACAACAGGCTGCTGATCACCGCCGGTCCACCGGTGAGCATCCAGATCTCGACGAATCCGGCCAACCCGCGAAACAGGGCCTGGCGAAACCGTTCCGGGCCGCCGTCGTCGGCCACCACGCGCAGGCCCAGCGCCATCTTTCCCGGCGACCGGCCCCGGGTCGCGGTCTCCATCACCACCGGATACCCCACCAGGGTCAGCACCGTGAAGATGATCAGGATCGCCGCCGACAACGCATCGTCGAACTGGGTCAGCGTGATCGACCAGAGCAGCACCCCGACCACATACCCGACGGCGATCACCACGATGTCGATCAGGGCGGCCAGCGTGCGTACCGGCAACTGGGCGATCGCCACGTCGAGAACGACGGCGTCCCCGGTGACTACCGGCTCGGGCTGCCAGACCATACCGACACACGCTACCGACTACGCTTTGCCAGGTGGATGTCGATGCGTTCGTCGTGGCCCATCGCCCCACCTGGGACCGGTTGGAGCAGTTGGTGAAACGGCGCCGACGGTTGACCGGCGCCGAGGTCGACGAGCTCGTCGACCTCTATCAACGGGTCTCCACCCATCTGTCCATGGTGCGGTCGGGTTCCCAGGATTCGGTTCTGGTCGGGCGGCTGTCCGGGCTGGTCGCCCGGGCTCGCGCCGCGGTGACCGGTGCGCACGCCCCGCTGTGGCGGGAGTTCGTCCGCTTCTGGACGGTGTCCTTCCCCGTGGTGGCCTACCGTTCCTGGCGCTGGTGGCTCGGTTCGGCGGTAGCGTTCTTCGTCGTCACCGTGGCGGTGGCGCTGTGGATATCGGCTAATCCCGCCGTGCACGCTGCCATCGGAACCCCCAGTGAGATCGACGAATTGGTGAACCACGACTTCGAGTCGTATTACAGCGAGCACCCGGCCGCGTCATTTGCACTGCAGGTCTGGGTGAACAACTCCTGGGTGGCCGCGCAGTGCATCGCCTTCGCGATCCTGCTCGGGCTGCCCATTCCCTACATCCTGTTCCAGAACGCGGCGAACCTCGGTGTGAACGCCGGGCTGATGTTCAGCGCGGGCAAGGGCGATCTGTTCCTCGGTCTGATCATCCCGCACGGCCTGCTCGAGCTGACCGCGGTATTCCTGGCCGCTGCCGTCGGCATGCGGCTGGGCTGGACGGTGATCGCCCCCGGCGACCGGCCGCGGGGGCAGGTGCTGGCCGAACAGGGCCGGGCCGTGGTCGCGGCCGCGATCGGACTGGCAGTCGTGCTGCTGGTGTCCGGTCTGGTCGAGGCGTTGGTGACGCCGTCGCCGCAACCCACCTGGGCGCGGATCGGTATCGGCGTGGTCGTCGAACTGGCGTTCCTGGGCTACGTAATCCACTTCGGGCGCAAAGCCGTCCGGGCTGGGGAGAGCGGCGATCTGGAAGACGCCCCCGACGTGGTGCCGACGGGCTAGAGCTTGCCGGCTGCCTTCATCGCCAGATAGTGGTCGGCCAGCGCCGGCGCCAGGTCCTCGGGGCGGGCATCGACCACGTCGACTCCGTGCCCGCGTAGCCGTGACGCGATGGCGCGGCGGTCGTTGCGGGCCCGCTCGGCAGCCGCGGCGTCGTACACCTGCGCGGCATCGGAACGGCCCGCCGCCAACTGGTCCACCCGCGGATCGGCGACCGCGGCCAGCAGCACCTGATGCCGCGCCGACAGTTGCGGCAGCACCGTCATCAATCCCTCGTCGAGGGCCGAGGCATTGAGGTCTGTCAGCAGCACCACCAGCGCCCGGCCCCGCACCCGTCGCAACAAGGTCGAAACCATTGCCGTGGCATCGGATTCCACCAGCGCCGGCTGCAACGGCGCCATCGCCGCCACCAGTGAGGCCAGCAGCTCGGTGCGGGAGGCGCCCCAGACACCGGCGCGGGCTACCCGGTCGATGGCCAGGAAATCGACGTGGTCACCGGCTCGCGAGGCCAGCGCCGCCAGCAGCAGTGCCGCATCCATCGACCAGTCCAGCCGCGGCCACCCGCCCGGGTCCAGTGCGGTCGGATCCACCCCGACCCGGCCCGCCGAAGTGCGCCCGGTGTCGAGCACGATCACCACCCGCCGGTCGCGTTCCGGCCGCCAGGTGCGTACCACCACGTCGGCGCGCCGCGCGGTGGCCCGCCAGTCGATCGAGCGGACGTCGTCGCCGACGACATATTCACGCAGCGAATCGAATTCGGTGCCCTGGCCACGGATCAGCACCGGTATCGCGCCGTCCAGCTGCCGTAGCCTGGCCAGCCTCGACGGGAGGTGCTTACGCGACAGGAACGGCGGCAGGATCCGGACCTTTCCCGGCAGGCACTGTGAACGTTGCCTACCGGCCAGCCCCAACGGGCCGACCGAGCGTACCGTCACCAGCTCGCTGCGCTGATCGCCCCGGCGGGCCGGATGCAACCGGGTGGTCAGGGAAACCTGCTGCCCGGCAGCAATATTCACCTGATGTGCGCGTGGCTGTGCCGACGCGCTGGGCGGCCAGGCGTCGCGAATCGCGCCGCGCAGTGTCCGCCGTCCGGTGTTGTGGACGGTGAGCACGGCGTCGACCGTCTGGCCCAGACGCGCGGTCGTCTCCTCGCCGCGAGCCAGCTGCAGCCCGCCGATCCGGCCGGCCAGTGCGACGTCGACGGCCACAGCCACGGCCAACAGTGCCGCCAGCACTGCGAAAGCCATTGCCGGCCAAGGGGCCAACGCGATCGGCAGCACGCAGATCAGTGCCACCAGACCGGCGCGGCCGGTGAGAACCATCAGCGCGGCACCGGAACGGCGGCCAGGATGCCGTCCAGCACCCCGTCGGCGGTAGCACCCTCGAGCTCCGCCTCGGGACGCAGCGCCACCCGGTGGCGCAGCGTGGAGCGCGCCATCGCCTTGACGTCATCGGGCGTGACGTAGTTGCGTCCGGACAGCCACGCCCAGGACCGCGCCGTTCCCAGCAGTGCGGTCGCTCCCCGGGGCGACACGCCGAGCTGCAGCGACGGGGAGTGCCGGGTGGCCCCGACGATGTCGACGATGTAGCCCAGCACCTCCTCGCCGGCCAGCACCTGACGAACCGCATCGCGTCCGGCCGCCAGCTCGGCCGCACCGGCCACCGGCTGAACGGCCGACAGGTCACGCGGATCGAAGCCGTGCGCGTGCCGGCCCAGGATCGCGATCTCCTGATCCCGCGGCGGCAGTGGCACGGTGAGCTTGAGCAGGAAGCGGTCGAGCTGGGCCTCCGGCAACTGATAGGTGCCCTCGTACTCGATCGGGTTCTGGGTCGCCGCCACGATGAACGGATCGGGCAGCGGGCGGGGCGTGCCGTCGATGCTGACCTGCCGCTCCTCCATGGCCTCCAGAAGAGCCGCTTGAGTTTTCGGTGGCGTCCGGTTGATCTCGTCGGCCAACAGCAGATTGGTGAACACCGGGCCGGAGCGGAACTCGAACTCGGCGGTCCGTGCGTCGTACACCAGGGAGCCGGTGACATCGCCGGGCATCAGGTCCGGGGTGAACTGCACCCGCTTGAACTCCAGCTGCAGGGCCGCCGCCAGCGTGCGCACCAACAGGGTCTTGGCCACGCCGGGCACCCCCTCCAGCAGCACATGCCCGCGGCAAAGCAACGCCACCACCAGGCCGCTGATCACCGCGTCCTGCCCGACCACCACCTTGGCGATCTCGTTGCGCAGCGCCAGCAGGGCTTCTCGGGCATTCTCGGAGGTGGGCTGAGTCACGAGTGGGCGACCTGCCTTTCGATGTCGTCGAGTTGGTGTGCGAGATGGACGAGTTCGGCATCGGTCGCCGGCGGCGGGCCGAACAGGATGTGCCCGGCCGTGTCGGCGGCGGTGCCGCAGCGGGCGGCGACGGCGGCAGCGACGGCCTGTGGCGGCGCCGCGGTGTTCAAACCGAGTCTGGGCAGTAGCCGGCCCAGCGTCGCGGTGCGCAACGCGCCGGCGGCCCGGCCACGTGCCCGCCGGGAGCGGTACAACCGTCCGCGCCCTTCGACCGTCTCGGAGGCGCGGACCACGACGGGAAGGGATTCGGCGACCAACGGGCCCAGGCGGCGGGCCTGCGCCACGGCCAGCAGTGCCACCACCAGGCACAGCTGCAGGACGATCCAGCGGACCTGCGGCGGAACGAGGTCCGACAACTTGCCGTCGCCGCTCGAGCTGGACTCGAAGTGCTGTGGTGCGTACCAGATCACCCGCGGCGCGGCGCCGGCCAGATTCATCGCCAAGGCGGCGTTGCCCTCTTTGAGCAGCTGCGAATTGGTCATGAAATCCCCGGTGCCGACCACGGTCACGGTGCGCGGACCGTCGTGGTAGCGGGCCAGCGCGCCGCCGTAGCAGAGGGTCACCGGGGTACCGTCGGCTGCCTCGTAGGTATCGGTGGTGCCGAGCTGCGTCCTGCCGGCCCGATTCGCCTCGGGCAGTTCACAATCCGGTTCGCCACCGCCGAACTGCGACGGCGTACCCGGCCGGACCTGCGGGGCCAGCTTTTCCCGGGTGAGCCCGATGGGCGCCACGAGCAGCAGATCCCCGGGAAGGTCGGCCAATCTGTCGACGGTCTTGTCGCTGGCCAGAAACATCGTCTGTGCCACCACCAGCAGGGTGCCGGGCCGGGCGGCGCGCTGCACCTCGTCGACGCTGTGGGCGGTGATCACCTCGACGCCGTGGTCGCGTAACAGGCTGACCAACACATGCGTCCCCTCCGGTGAGGTGGACTCGGGATCCATCGCCCCACCCGGGCGCGGCGCGGTGAGGTACACCGTCGCGACCGCCACCGCGACGACGACGGCGAAGGCCAGCAGCACCCAGCGGGCCGTGCGAAAGCGGCCCCTCATGCCGGGACGGCTTCGTCGAGGTTCGCGATGGCCCGGTATGCCGATTCGCTACCGGGCTGCTCGCCATAGGTGACGTCGTTGAAAGTGGTTGCCGCGCTGTAGAGTTCGGACGACAGCGCGGGCAGCGCCGCCGCTGCGTCGCGGGCGAGTTCGGTGGCGGTGCGGCCCGGGACCGCGTTCAGCACCCCGGTCTCCTCAAGGTGGCGCGCCAGCGCACGGACCCGGTGCCGAATCGCGGCTGACCAATCACCTTGTGCGGCAAACTGTTCTGCTATCGAACGGTGCTGTGCGGCACTGAGCTCCTGACTGCCGAACAACGCCTGATCCGCGGTACGCGAAGTGCGCATCGTGCGCCGAGCGATCCGCACCGCAACCACGACGGCCGCCACGACGAGGATCACCAACACCGAAATGGTGAACCAGCCGCCGGGAATCGTGGAGCCCGCGGCCGTGATCCGGTACAGCAGGTCGTTGAGCCAATCGCCGATCTGATCGCTCGGCGAAGCCCGAGGGTAGATCGGCTTGGCCAACTCGTTCTGCGCGGCGTCGTGCGCGGCGTCACGGTCGATGTCGATGCTCATCACCTCAGATGTACCGCGGTAGCCACAGTTGATCGGTCGTGCAGACCGGTGCGTTCGCACCCGTCTGCAGCATCAGGTCGAACGCCTCGGCCCGGAACCGGCGATCGGCGTACAGCAGCACCACCACACCCGCGCTGAACGGTGCGGTGACGATCTGCCCGATCGCAGCGCCGACGGCGGTCAGGATCAGGGCCGGCAACGTGGGGCCGTCGGCGACCATCGTCATGATCTGCCCGGCCACGTTGAACGGCGCGCCGACGCCCCAACCGATCACTGCGGCCACGATGGTGGCCAGCACCCAGATGCCGAACACCCGCCAGAAATCCTTGTTCACCAATGTGAACGAGCGTTTGATCGCCGCGACGATACCGAGATGCTCCAACACGATCACGGCCGGGGCGAACAGCAGAACCGTGGACACATAGATCACCCCGAGCAACGCCAGCGGCACTGACACCGCGCCCACCGCGAACCCGGCGAGGCCGCCACCGAGCACGCCCGCCCCGACGATCATGACGGTGACGCCGACGATGACGACGATCAGCGCCAGAGCCTGCAACGCGGTCAGCCCGATCAGCGCGGGTAACCGGCCGCGCAGCCGCTGCCAGGCCTCACCCACGGTGATGCCGGCTCCGAACACCGAGCGGCCGATCACCACCGTGAGCATGCCGCTGAGCAGCAGCGAGGCCAGCGTCGTCACCACGATGCCGCTGAACGCACCGGCGGCGAACACCGCGATGCTCCCGGGTGAGGGCGCTTCGCCCTGCAGCGTGGAGTCGAACTCGCCGAGTGCCGACAGCGGACCGACCTGCAACGCGAGCGTGACGATCTGCGAAGCGACCACGACCACGGTGGCCAGCCCCAGCGTGGCTTTGGGGTTGGTGCGGATGTAGGCGACCGCGCCGTTGAAGATCTCGGTCAGGCTCAACGGGCGAAGCGGGATGACGCGCCCTGCCGAAAAATGCGCAAGGTCTGGCCGGCCGCTCGTCATGCCTTCACCGTAGTTCCCGTCAGCAACTACGGTGAGGGCATGCCGACCGAGATCATCGTGCGGGGATCGTTCTCCACCTATCGGCCGCCCGAGCGGGCCACGGTCCACGCCACGCTCGGCTACGAAGGCCCGGCCATCGAGCCGGTATACGAGCGGGTGGTCCGCGACCTGGACGCGGTGAAATCCTCGATCACCCCGCTGCACGACCCCGACGGCGGACCGGTCACCAGATGGTCGACCGGCCAGGTGCGGACCTGGGCCAACCGGCCCTGGAACAACGAGGGCAAGCAGCTGCCGTTGGTGCACCACGCCAGCGTCGACGTCGAGGTCAGATTCAGCGATTTCACCGCGCTGTCGCGGTGGGTGGGCGGACATGTCACCGACACCGGCGGGTTCGCGTTGTCGCGGATCGATTGGGCACTCACGGCCGAACACCGAGACGAACTCGTCGCGCAAGCACACACCGCAGCCGTGGCCGACGCCGTGACCCGCGCCCAGCGCTACTCCGACGCGCTGGGCCTCGGCCCGGTGCGGCCGGTGGCGATCGGCGACGCCGGCATGGTGGCCCGGCCGCCGGAGGAGGCGTCGTCCCCGCCGATGATGCGCGCCATGGCAGCCCGGGGCGGCGGCGCTCCCCAACTCGACTTCTCACCCGCCGATATCGAGGTCGCGATGTCGGTCGACGCGAAATTCGTGGCGGGCGAGGGCTGATCGCGGCGTAGGTTGGCGCTATGGCTGAGCTCAAGGACAAGCTGCGCACGGACCTGACCAGCGCGATGAAGTCGCAGGACAAATTGCGCACCGCAACGCTGCGAATGCTGTTGGCCGCGATCCAGGCCGAGGAGGTTTCGGGTAAGCAGGCCCGAGAGCTGACTGACGCCGAGGTGATCGCGGTACTGGCCCGCGAATCGAAGAAGCGCGGCGACGCGGCCGAGATCTATACCCAGAACGGCCGGGGCGAGCTTGCTGCCAACGAACACGCCGAAGCCCGCGTGATCGACGAGTACCTGCCCACCCCGCTGACCGACGCCGAACTCGCCGATGTCGCCGACACCGCCATCGCCGAAGTCGCCGAGCAGATCGGGGAGCGCCCGGGCATGCGCCAGATGGGCCAGGTGATGAAGGCCGCCACCGCCATTGCAGCGGGCAAGGCCGACGGCGCGCGGCTTTCGGCGGCAGTCAAGGCGCGCCTCTGAGGGGCCCTGGCGTTTGAGGTGGCCGGTGACGGGTATCCGCCGGCATCCCTAGCCGTCGATCAGCCCTGGAGGTACCCGGGATGTTTGTTCACAACAAGGATCTGCAATTCGAGGTTCGGGTCACCGAGCCAGACCCACGCTTCGCCACCCTGCTCCAGGAGCAGTTCGGCGGTGCCAACGGCGAATTGAAAGCCGCCATGCAGTACTTCACCCAGGCATTCGTGCTGCGGGAGAAAAGCCCGAAGATGTACGACCTCATGATGGACATCGCGACCGAGGAACTGTCTCATCTGGAGATGGTCGGCTCCATGATCACGATGCTGCTCGACGGACTCAACGACGACCTCAAGGTCGCCAACGAGCGCTGCGACTGGATGCCCGCGGTGGCCGACGCGGACGGCCGAGACCAGATCATCCACAGCGTCGCGGCCAACCCGCTGTACTTCGCGCTGACCGGTGGCGGCCCCGACGTCAGCAACTCCGCCGGGGTGCCGTGGAGCGGCTCGTACGTCAACTCGAACGGCGATCCGTCGGTGGACCTGCGCAGCAATCTGGCCGCCGAATCGCGAGCCAAGATCGTCTACGAATATCTCAAGCAGTTCACGGATGATCCGGGCGTACAGGACACCCTGACCTTCCTGATGACCCGCGAGGTGGCCCACTTCCAGCAATTCACCGCGGCGCTCAACGAGCTACCGGTGAACTTCCCGCCGGGACAGCTGCCGGGCGACGACCGGTTCCAGAATGTCGCGTTCAACATGTCCAACGGCACCGGTGACGCGCGCGGCCCGTGGAACCAAGGCCAGGGCCCGTGGCCCGAGGGCATGAAGTGGAAGTACGTCAACAAGCCACAGGAAGAATGGCTCGGCGGCAGGTTGCGCCAGAATCAAGGCGCGAAGAAGAACCCGGAGGGCAGCCCCGCGGTGGACAGCGAGAAGCCGTTCACCCACGAACAACACACCGCTGTCATGTAACTGCCTGGCTGACGGCCGGCGCCCTGAGGACGCCGGCCGTCAGTGGCTGTTCAGCGGATCTGTGGGTCAGGCGGGTTGTCCTCGGCGCGGCCGGTCGCCGCATCACGGACATGGTCGACGACGGCCGCGGCGGTGCCCACCGTCATCTGGGCGGCTTGACTGGATGGCGTGTCGGGATGGGGGCGCGTCGGTGCCATCTTCTTGGCCTGCTCCAGCTTGGCGCCGAGTTTCTCCCGCTCCTCGCGATCGACGGCGGCCTCGAACTTCGGCCACACGACCTCTTCCTCGAACTCGATGTGCTCGCGGCCCACTTTCACGAATTCCCGTAGTGCGTCGTGATATTCGGGCTCGCCGGGTGCGCCGTCCTCGAGTCGCTGCAAGAGCTGCTTGCCTGCTTCCTCCTGCTCGATCGCCTCATCGGCCAGTTCGTCACCGTTGTCGAGCACGTCGCGAACCATCGGCCAGAACAACTGCTCCTCGATTGCCTCGTGTTGGGATTCGGCGATGACCAGATTGGTCACCATGGTGGCCAACCCGCTCTCCTTGGCCCCGGGGCCGGTGGGCGCGCCGTCGAGCACCTCCAGCATGCCCAGCACGCTCTTGTGGTCCTGACGCAGAAATGTCAGTGCATCCATGTCCGTTGCCTTTCGGTGGTGAGTCGGATGCACATACCCCTGGCCGCCGGGTTGAAACTCACGGCGACGGGTATCTCAGGCGTATGCCAACCGGTAAGGGTATCTACGACGAACAGCACCGCAAGGACAGCGGCGACAGCGCCGACAAGCAGGATCGGGCCAAGAACGTGCCGGAAGACACCCCGGACGTGGACACCACCGAGAGCACCAGTCAGGAACCGCCCGACTGAACGCTATTCGGCGTCGCGCCCGACGCGGCTGCTGTGGTAAGCGGCGCGGCGGACATCGGCCAACCAGTGCGGGGCCAGGCGTACTCCGTCCGCCTCATGCAGCGCCGGGTCGAACGACACGTCGCGACCGTGCGGCAGCTTCTGGATCAGCGACAGTCGGGCCAGCGGCTCGAATTCGCCTGCGGCGTTGGACTGTTCGATGTCGAACTGGATGCCGCCACGTTCCAATTGGCGGCGCACACTGTCGAGCGAGAGCCCGCCGCCGTCGAAATCTGTGGTGAGGCGGGCGCGCAGCCACCACAGCGCGCCCTCGAACCGCAGTGGCATCACGCTCGAGAACGTGATTCCCGTCCACGAATTGGCCGGCCACAACACAAACCGGTTCCCGGCCAGCGTCGAGGCCAACAGCACATCCCATGGCGTACCGGACAACTGTGGCGGTATCCGCCAGGCCAGGCCGGCGATGTCAGGCACGGAATCTGGCGTCCCGATCCCTTTCGACAACCTTCCGACGACATCACAGGAGTAGACCGGCAGGCCCCGGCCTGTGGGTGCGGTGCGTTCGAGACTGCCTCGTGCCAGCACGCCGCTCGGGTGGAACAGGCGCCGGTGCCGAGCCGCAGCACCGAGCTCGACCGGCAGGGACGCGATATCGGAGAACCTCATGCCACCGGCTGCCCGCGATGAGGGTGTTGCAAACCCGCCGGACTAGATCGGAATTCGCCAGAGCGCTTCCTGGGTGACGCTGGCGATCAGCGTGCCCGCGGCGTCGTAGAGGGAGCCACGTGCCAGGCCGCGGGAATCGTTGTGGTTCGCCGACTGCAGTTCGTACCGGTGCCAGCCGTGGGGCAAGAACGGCCGGTGGAACCAGATCGAGTGGTCCAGGCTCGCGGCGAAGCCGAGATCGGACCGCAGCGGGACCGACGGCGGCAGCGCTGAGGGCACCGGTCCAAGATCGGACAGGAATGTCAGGGTGCAGGCGCGGATCAGCGGGTCGTCCTCGATCTCGTCCTGCGTGCGAATCCAGAACGGCGAGATCGCGAACTCCGAGTCGTCGGAGGGCATGGTGCGCAGGTCGAACTTGTCACCGAAATCCATGACGTCGTGCTTGGGAGTGGCGGCGTCGAATTCCCGGACCGGCGGGGCGTCGGGGGACCAGTCGAGACCCGGCTCGGGCTGATGGAACGAGGCCATCATCTCCAGGATCACCTTGCCGTCCTGGCTGGCGGTGACGTGGCGGGTGGTGAACGCGCGCCCGTCGCGGGTGCGGTCGACGTGGAACTCGACGTCGGCGTTGTACCGCCCGCCCCGGACGAAGTAGGCGTGCAGCGACTGCGCCACCTTGCCGTCGTCAACCGTGGCCCCGGCCACCGCCAGCGACTGCGCCGCGATCAGGCCGCCGAACAGCCGCTCCGTCGCGCCCCGGCGCGGTTGGCGAATGCAGAAGTCATCACCGTCGCGGTTGTACTGCAACAGTGCGGCGATCCAGCTCAGCTCGGCCATCGGCCGACGCTATCAACTGCTTGGTTGGGAGCTCGATCACACTCGGGCGAAATAGCGCTGGCCATCGGAGGCCAGCCGTCCGAACGCCGCCTTGACCACCGGCGCCAGCCCCTTGAATGGAATCGCGAACATTGGCTTGGGCTCGATCGCCACGATCCAGGTGAACTGGGTCTGGCCGTCACCGGAGGGCTCCACCAGGTAATCCTCGGCGAATCGGCGCAGCGACGGAATGTTCGCGTGATCCACGGCGAACGAGTAGCGACGGCCCTCCTCCCAGCGGAAGAAGGTCTCATGCACCCGGACCAACCCGGGCGTCAGCGTCACCTCACGGGAGCTGCCGACGCCGAAGGGCCTCGGCGTCACCCAGTCGACCTTGGTGACCGACGGGCCCCACGCGGCCAGAGACGCGTCGGACACCAGCGACTCCCACACCTTCTCGGGCGGTGCGGCGAAGCGCTTGTGATAGGTGAAGATGTGCGGGGCAGTCGTGAAGAAATCGGCGTCGGCCGTGTCCAGCGGGAACCGGGGCATGGTGTCAGCATGCCGCACAACGGCACTGCGGGATACTGGGATCCAAGCGCACAGCGGAGGGGAGATCTATGACGGCGGCGCTCGGCGGCCGCTACCAGCTGCGCGGTGTTCTCGGCCGCGGCGGCATGGCCGAGGTGCACGACGGCTGGGATACCAGGCTGTCGCGTCCGGTCGCGGTCAAGCTGCTCTACCCGGCCCTGGCCGCCGATGAGGTGACGCGTCGGCGCTTCGAGAACGAGGCGCGAGCCGCCGCCGCACTGAACCACCCGAACATCGTCGCGATCCACGACAGCGGTGAGGACCGCGGCACGCCCTACATCGTGATGGAACGACTGCCCGGACCCACCCTGGCTGACGAGATCTCGGCCGGGCCGCTGTCGGCCGACCGCGTGCGCTGGGTGCTCAACGACCTGCTCGGTGCGCTGACCGCCGCGCACGACGCGGGCATCCTCCATCGCGACATCAAGCCCGGCAACGTCCTCATCACCAAGTCCGGTGCCGCCAAGCTCGCCGACTTCGGCATCGCCAAGACCGACGGGGCCGCTCACACCCGCGTCGGGATGGTCTTCGGCACCGCGAATTACCTGAGCCCACAACGGATTACCGGGCAACCGGCATCGCCGTCGGACGATCTGTACGCCCTCGGCGTCCTCGGCTACGAGGCACTGACCAGGCGGCTGCCGTTCGAGCGCGACAATCCGGTGGCCACCATGCGATCGGTGCTCGACGAGCCGCTGACCCCGATCGGCGTGCTGCGTCCCGACGTCGATCCGGCTCTGATCCACGTGCTGGAACGCGCGATGTCGCGGGATCCGGCCTATCGCTTCGCCAATGCCGCCGAGATGCGGGCCGCACTGCAGCCGGCACCACCGGCGCCTGCCGCGCCGCTGCCGCCGACGCCACCGGCGACGCTGATGCTGCCCCCGCCGCCCGCGCCCCGGCGGTCGCGCGTTCGGATGACATTGCTGACCGGTGGACTGCTGGCCGGCGTGGTCTTGGCCGCACTGCTGCTGATCTCCGACCCGCCGCCACAGCGCTCACCGATCACCCCGGTGACGACCTCGGTTGAGCCCACGGTGCCGGCCGCCACCGACGTGCCCGGCTTCGCGCCGACCGTGCCCGAGGACGAGTGGGATCAAGACCCCGGCAAGGGGAACGGCCACGGAAACGGCAAGGGCCACGGAAAGAAGGGACACCCACATGAGTGAGGCCGGTCCGACCCGATAACTGGGAATAGATGCCGGGGCTGCGACGTTTTCCATTGCATAGGAATCCTATGTTTTCAATGGAGTGGTTCGATATGAGTAATTTCGGCATCAAGTTCGCGACCGTCGTTGGTGGATGCGCTGCCGTGGCGCTGAGTGTGTTCGGGGTCGTCGGAGGCCTGCAGAGTAATCCGGTCTCGCTTCTCGGCTCCGAGCCGTCATCTCCGATGCAGACCGGGGTGACCATCACGCCGTCCAACCCGGCGCAGGCACCCGAGATCCCCATGGCCACTCCCGGAATCAAGGGACCGGCCCCGCTGCCGCCGGAAGAACAAGGACTGCCGGGATAGGACAGGCCCACCAGCTGTCGACCGCAACGGGAAAGGCCCAGACCGGATTGCTCTGGTCTGGGCCTTACTCACATTGTCGGGGTGGCGGGATTCGAACCCACGACCTCTTCGTCGCGAACCACGACCTGGGCGTTTGCCATTTTCAATGGCGTTGGATGATTCGAAGAGTGCGAGGTAAGAGCGTTGGATAGGTTTGGCACTGTTGGTGGTCGACGAAACTACTGCGGACGGAGGCTGGTGCGGCATGAGCGACAGCCGATTCCGGGATGACCTGCACCTGGTGCCGGTCGACCGGTACGAGCCCACCACCGTGCGCGCACTGCTGGCGCACCTGAACCTTGAGACTGCGGCCGCAGCCGCCCAGGAGGCCGGGATCCGCGACTGGCTGGCCATGCACCCACCGGGCCCCATGATGACCTACTCGGTCAACGACTCCGGGTTCGGGCACCTACTCGACTGAATCCTTCAACCGCGACTGCGGGCATTGCGCGCCGCAATAGGCAGAGGTGCCGACTGCTGTGGTGACGGTGTCTGTGGTGGTCGGCATGGCTACCGTTCTACTCCACGTCTTCGGCCCTAAACTCGACTGCGGGTGATGAACACATCGCCTCTTGGAACGCCGAGGCCCTGCCGGAGCGGACTCCAGCAGGGCTCGGAAGTGTCTTGGTCGGACGCCACGATCCTATGCGATACGCATCAGCGCGTCTGTGCGCGTGCGTATTTCGTCGCTGTGAGTTTCGACTCTGTCGGGCACCCCCGGCGCTCCTCGAACTGCGGACTCAGGACCACGGTGAGCGCGATGTGCGGAGCATGCCCAGGTTGGCACTTCGTGGCCACCCGTCATGCGTCGGAAAGGAGCGTGTGATGGGTAGCTGGCCAGAGGTAACCCTCCGCCAGGTTCGCCGCGCTTTGAAAGGCCGTCACCAGGTCTACGAAGCCATCGAATACTGGGTTAAGCGGGGGTGGCGCGTTCGTGGGCAGGGTCACAAGTTTGCCCTGTATCCGCCTGACCCCGGCGTCCGGCTTGCTCCGCCGAACTGGGTTCGCGTGGACGGGTCGCCTGGTCCAGATGCGGCGTGGATCGCGAAAGTAGTCCATCGGGAATGTAAGAACCTCGAGAAGCGCATCAGGGATGAGACATCATAGCGGCTTACCGGCACTGTTTCCTGTTGACAACACCGCCTTTTCTGGCACACACTTGGCGCATGAGCGCCGGGACCTTCAATTTTGAGATCGCATTTGTCGTCGAAGACATCGACGATCCCGCCGACGAGCGCATCGACCGAGTGGCCGAACTGCTTCCCAACTTCGTTCTCACCTCGTACGGCGATCTGATGGTGGCGACAGTGCTGGTCAGAGCTGCGGACGCGGTCGAGGCAGGGGTTTTTGCCGCGAAGGCGATCGAATCAAGCGGTATCAGGGTTCTCCGCACCTATCAAGACCTGGTGACGCGTCAGGACATCGCGGAGCGCATCGGAGTGACACGCCAGGCCGTCGGCAACTGGGTCCGCGGTGAGCGACACGAGGACACGCCGTTTCCATCCGCAGTTTCACATGTGGCAGGCGGCATCTGGCTGTGGGGTGATGTCGCTGCTTGGGCTCGTGCACACCACTACAGCGTTGACGACGCGTTGTTCCCCTCGTTGAGTGAACACACCCGTCTGGATCTCTTGATCGCCGCGGGAGTCCGGGCAGTCACCGTGTCGACCTACGTTGCGGCTGCTGACATCACGTTCAGGCAGAGACGTTCGCTACCCGAGACAGGCAATTCCTACCAGCGGTCGTACGCACTCGCCTCATGATTGAGCGTAACGGTGAGACCACCTTCGAAGACGTCAGAGAGCTGCTAGATCGATCTGAGCTCGCTGATGTCGTGATATACGAGAACTCAAGTCGGCGCGTCGACAATTCCGATGAGTCAGAGTTCACGCTTCAAGTGCTGACGCGACTGGACGAGCAAGAATACGAAGTTCGCTGCAAAGTGTCGGCGGGCGGTCACGGCGGCCAATACGTTGCAGATGCGGGGGCGATTTTCACCTTCGAATCTCCATGCATGCTCGAGGAAGGTATCGCTCGAGACTTCGCTGAGAAGGTCGGCGTTATGACCGTTTACCCGTATCTCCGTGCCGCGGTCAGTCAGTCGGCGGCAATTCTCGGCTTGGATCGTCCTGTGCTGCCGCTCCTTCGCGCGGGGGCAATAAAGCTCTCTGGTGACCAACCCGCCGGCGAATTGCCATAGATAGAAAAGCTCAGCAATCCCTCGAAAACCGAGCTTGACCAGGAACAACACGCCCGGGCCATGTCGGTAACCGCGTTCCGTGCTGATACTCGGGTAGGCTCGGCGCTCACTCGCCTCTATAAAAACGGCGCCGAGCCTACCCGAGTATCAGCACGGGCTACTTTTCCGTCACGCTGATGTCATGGCAATTGATGATCGCGCGTACACCGTTGACGAGGCTGCCGAGATTCTCCACGTATCGCCATCGTTCCTTCGTGAGCAGCTGCGCAAGCGACGATTCGCCGGCTACAAACCAGCCGGCCGCTGGATGATGCGCGAGTCACAGGTGAAGTCTGCGATGGACGCCATGTCGACTGTAGCCATCGCGTTTGAACCGTCGGCGCCGTCGGCGTTACCGCCGCGGTCGCGTGTGCTCCGACGGATCCGAAATGACAATTAGCCTCTTCAGGGAGGGGAGCTGGTCGGATCGATCCGGACCTAGGTCTTCGCCTTCGCCTTCGGCTTGAGTTCCGGCTTCGACGAATCGCGCGATTGCCCGATGAAATAGCTGCGGCCAAGTGCAATGCCCGCGACACCAATCAGATCTGCGCACACCGTGAGAGCACCTGCGACGTAAGAACCACCGCTGATCAGCACTGCGGCTACGCCAGCGACAAAGACGACCAATAGTGCGACGAAAACGAGGGTGCATACCTCGACCCAGTAGAAGCGGTTCTCCATCTTGCGTTGGTGCCGCAACTCTTCGATCATTTCGCCACGAATCTCGTCAGGAGCGGTAGTGACTGCCGCTAGAACTGCGAGACGATAGCGATCAGGTGTCGGCACGATTCCTGTGGTCGTTACGAACGTTCACCAGTGCGGCAGCCAGTCGACCTTCCACAGGACGCGGGTACAACCTTGGTCGTAACCCAATAGCTGCGAGCACCGCGTCTAGCGTTACGCGCCGAAGTTCCTTCCGACGTCGTTCCGCGACTTTCTGCGCGGGCCCTGTTGCCTCCGTGGGCATCCCGAGGAGGTGCTGAACGGTGAACGTGCCTGTGTCCGTGGTCACGAATGAAGGGGACCGCGGCGCCACAGGCCGACGAAGTGCAGACCTGCTCCATCCGGTCGGCCGAAGGGCTTCGTCGGCATCTAGCCGACGGTCACCGAGGACCAATACAGCCATCAGGAAATCAACCCCCTCGTCGCGTCAGTTATGCAGGATTCAAACACGAGATTTTTCGTAGTACGCAGCTTATCCAGTACGTCGGTCAAACTGTCAGAGAACCCAGCATACTGCGTGTCGAGATCCACACTGACCGACGCAACAATATCGAGGATGATCCCGCGTTCGCCTTCTCGCGTTGAACTCACAGTGACTAGACAGGTCGGCGAGAAGTCAGGCATCAACTCCTCAAGTGGGATCTCGACCTGGGTGTAGTAGGACGTCACGACTTGGGGCAGATAGGGAGATACCTCGAACGAAGTTCGGAGGTAATCACGGATCTCATAGGCAGGCTTCGGCACCATGATGAGGTTCACGAAGCGAAGACTCGCGCGAGTGACTCTGCTTGGTGCAGCCACCTTGCGGTACACGTTCCAGCAGTCTTCAGATGCCTTCTGAAAACTCTCCCACGTGTCATAGGTGCCGACGCGAGAGAACGAGAACTGGCTTGGCGTAACGACGACACCGTGTGAACCGTCCTCTGACAGCGCGCGAAACCCTTTAAGCGTTCGGGACGTGACCCGCTCGCCGGACTCGCTCCACTCAGATGACGACTCCGTGTAGACCTCCGTCCGCTCCTGATACTCAGGGCGCTCGAGGACCACTGCCAACTCGGCTATTGATAGATCCGGCCGGGCCTCAACTACCAAGGCCATCGTTGCCTCCACGATGGGCGCATTCTCGTACCGATGCCCCACGTTAATAACCGGTGGTAGCCCTCTGAACCCGAGGGCGATGTCGTCGTAGCCCCCAGAGTTGTCGCTCACGGTGTCAACAGTAATGCCTGTCGTCCCGTGCCAGCATGACGTGCCTTCATCCTGACTCATCGGCATGTCCGTGCCTGTGCGTGTCGGATGTTGCGCAGTGGAGTTACAGCCCGTTCTCGTCGAGCCAAAATTCGGCCCAGCTGTCGTCGGTGAACCTGACGGTGTCGTCCGGACCCACGATGGCCCGCGAGTGCGACAACAACACCACATTCTCGACAACTGGCCGGGCAGACTTCGGCAGCGACAACGTCGGCACGTTTACCGACTCGCCGGCGCGCAACCCGTCGAGGATCCGCTGGCAAGGGAACGGCTCACTCGGGGCGTGTGTCTCGTTCACGTTGGTCACCCAAGCCGCCAACTCTGTCTCGTAGTAACTGATCAGATGGGCGTAGAGACCGACCGAGGCTGCCCGCTGCCGCGCCACCCTGGCCATCAGGCACCCGCCTGTCGGCCCCAGCGCGGCTGCGCAGCGCGCGCATGCCGCTCGCTTTTTGCAGTCCCAAGACCCGGATTCACACGCGAGATCAGGTCAATTACGGCCCGATCCTGCGCACGCTGCTCTGCCGCAATCTTGACGAGCACGCTTGCGCTCGCCCCACCGTCAAGCTCCTGCTTCCACAACCGACCGAGGGCCTCGGAGCGGTCAGCCGCGGTCACTGCACGGTCGATGATCTGCTGTTCGTGCTCGGACCACTCCAATTTGGTGTTGAGTTCCCGGCTGGCCTCGGCCCGTGCTTGATCCATGTCCCAGCGCAGCCGGCGGCCGGCTGCGTCGCAGTGGTGTCGAGGATCGGTGGACAAAGACGATCCGTGATGCCGCCGGGAATCCGAAGACAGTTCCGAGCGCGGCTCATGGCAAGGGGAAGCGTTGGCGGGCGCGGTATGTCGACGCTGATGGCCGCGAGGTGGCGAAGGGGTTCGCGCGGAAGATCGACGCGACTCAGTGGCTGGAGAACGTCACGTCGACGATCGTCACCGGCACCTACGTAGCGCCGGGCGCGGGCGCCGTCACTGTAGGTGAGATGCACAAGCAGTGGCTGAAAACCCAAGCGCACGTGAAGGAGTCAACGAAGGCGGCTCGGGCGTCAGCTTGGTCGGTGCATGTCCAGGACCGCTGGCAGGACGTTGCAGTGGTCGATGTCCAGACATCTGCGGTGCGCGCGTGGGTTGACGATCTGCACCGCCCAGAAGAAGACGGCGGCAGCGGCGCAGAGGCCCGACGATTGAGAACGCTCTCGGTGTGTTGCGGATGGTGCTGGCCCTCGCTGTTGAGGATCGTCGGATCCCGCGTAACCCGTGTGACGGGGTGAAGGCGCCTCGCCGGAAGCACTCGGTACGCGCCTACCTCACTCATCAGCAGGTGGCAGAGCTGGCCGGCGCGATGGCCCGCGATGCGCTCGTCGTGCTGTTCCTGGCCTACACCGGCTTGCGGTACGGCGAGATGGCCGCGCTGAAGGTCCAGAGCTTCGACATGCTGCGCCGGCGGGTGAACATCCGGGAGTCGGTGACCGAGGTGTCCGGGAAGCTACGTCTGGTCGACCCCGAAGAATCATGAGCGGCGATCGGTGCCGTTCCCGAAGTTCCTCGTTGCCGAGCTGGCCGCCCGGATGGAAGGCAAGGGCCGCGAGGATCTCGTGTTCCCGGCGTCGGGCGGGGGAGTGCTGCGCATCGCGACGTTCCGCACGCGGGTGTTCAACAAGGCGGTCGACCAGCTGCGCGGCATCGACGAGGACGGCGAGCCCACGACCGACTGGCCGCGGCCGACACTGCACGATCTGCGGCACACCGCGGCCTCGTTGGCGATCAGCGCCGGGGCCAACGTGAAGGCGGTCCAAACGATGCTCGGGCACAAGTCCGCGGCACTCACTCTGGACACCTACGCCGACCTGTTCCCGGACGATCTCGAAGCCGTTGCGGACGCCTTCGATGTAGCAGTCGAGGCGCTGGCGAAAACTACTGCGGACGCACTGCGGACGGAGGCCGGAAGTGGCCCCAGATAGCGAGAAGGCCCTGACCGATACCTACTCTGGTCAGAGCCTTACTCACATTGTCGGGGTGGCGGGATTCGAACCCACGACCTCTTCGTCCCGAACTCCACGTCCTGGGAGTTTGTGACTGTCGACTGCGTTTACCTGGCTGGGTAGTAGCAGGTCAATGCGTTGGTGGCGTTGGCATGTATGAGTCGTTGGTGGGACTACTGCGGGCTAGCTGCGGGCCAGCCTTGCCAAAACGGCAAAATTGTTTGCCGTGATCACTCCGCCGCGCTGGAACGTCCGACCCAGTCCAGGACTGCATCAATGAACGCGTCGGCCTGATCCCGCTGCACCCACGCAGAGAACGTGGCCAGGTCGATAGTCAGAGACTCACCGTCCACGAAATACACAATCAGCGAGCGCGTGATATCCGGGGACAGCCCGTCATCACGAACGGTCGAGCCAATGTCCACGCGAGTAACGGAAGCCAGGGGATGCACAACCGCCTTCACCTCCGGAGCTTCATCCGCCGTCGAACACGTGGCCCTGCCGATGACATTGCCCTTGAGCCAGGTCACCTCATGGCTGATACCGGAAAGCGTCCTCGGAGCGAACGCCGAGACAGGCCACCGCATCGCCTCGGCGAAGAACTCCACATAACTGCGGGCCGGCGATATCCCACCGTTGAAAACCGCACTCTTCATCTCGCGGAGAACATCCTCGTCAATCTGCATGGTGAACCACCGTACGGGTTCGCAAACGTCTCCTGACTCGAAATCTGGGAGCCGCGATCCTTGATTCACCGATTCCGCGGCGCCTGTGCACGGCGATCATGTATCTATCCGAGTCATGGCCATGTTCGTAATCCGACGCAGTAAAGACAACCAGTTCTACTTCTACTTCCGCGCAAACAACAACGAGATCGTCGCCACCAGCGAGTTGTACAAACAGAAGCAGAGCGCCATCGATGGAATCGAGGCCATCAAGCGCGAGGCGGCGTCTGCGAGCACCGTCGACTTGACCAACGAACCACCGCTCTGACAGCGCACCCCGGGGGTGGGTGGCCATCGTGGCAGGAGCCAGCCACCTGACCCCGCCCCAGTCAGGAGTCGCAATGTGTACGGGGTCTGGGGATTCCGGCGATATATCGTTCAGGCCGCGAGCAGTGCCACCACGCGCGCATCAATGAAGTCGTCCATGAGGTCCTGCAGAGCCTGCATGAGCTGCTCGCATAGCCGCCAGTCGCGGCCCCGAACCGCCGACTGAAAGCGATCGGCAAGCCGCAGCGCAACGCCCGCCACCTCGTCCTCGGTGTTCTGACTGCGGTCGTCGTCGTCCGATGCCAGCGCGGCCACCAGTTCGGCCGGCAGCGAGACCCCGAGCGCCTCGGCAATATCGCGATTCGACTGCACGTAGGGGTCTGGTTCATCCCCGTCGACCCGACGCACTGGCGCCGGTGGCCGGCTGACCGGTGAAGCTCGCCGCCGCGTCCGCTTACCGCACGTGTCCGAGCACCACTTGCGGTTCGGCTTGAGTGACTCGAACGCATTCCCGCAGCCCACGCAACGCTTCTGGTACATACCAACTCACCGATCTGTTTGTCCGGACACGAAATTTGTCCCGAGAGAGAAATGGCGACTGGGGCGGGGTCGCTGTTCGGGGTGGTGGCCACGATGGTGACCGGCCCCCGGGGTGGTGTGGTGTGCGGTCCGGCGCAGGTGCCACTCTGGCCTCATCTGCCGTCATGGTGGCCCTTTGCCCGGTGAAAGGTTCGGAAGCGGGTTTGACGCCGGACCGCGTCCGTGACCGGGCTGCGAGCGATTGAGCAGCCCAGCCACGGAGGTCTCACTACGCCGTGGTGGCGATGTTGAGCAGTCGGAACGCTTGGGGCATGAGGACGTCCGAGCCGGTGCGCCACCACAGCAGGGCACCGCGGCTGCCGTTGGGCCGGCGGTTGGAGCCGAGCAAGTGGTCGACGCGTTCCATGGTGGCGCCGATGCGGTCGACGATCAGGAACTGTGACCAGTCGCCGTAGGCCAGCAGGTAGTTACTGGCGGTGGCCGCAGCGTTGAACGTGCCATCCATGTTGGACTGCTCGTGCACCATGCGCCCGAGCAGCGAGGGCGGATTGTCCTGCAGGCTGGGGAACTTCAGCGCACCGTTGTTGGTCTCCATCTGCCGCAGCGTGTTGAGGATCGCCAGGTTGGCAGTCCATCGTGCATTGGCCTGGAACCGGGGCGGTAGAGCGTTCTGCACCGCGTACACGTCGCCGGCGACCAGGGTCTCGGCGGTGGCTGGGGCGATGAGCGGGACGGTGCCGGCCGAGGCGACCAGGCTGGTGATGAACCCGGTGGGTTCACCGGTGCCGGTGCCGGTGGTGTAGGCGGCATCGGAGAGTTGCAGCGCGGAATCCAGCAGGATCTTCTGCAGCTCGGCGATGAATCGGACGGCGTCCTGTTCCACCTCGAAGCTGTAGGGCACGAAGGCGCTACCGCGGTGCACAGGGACGCTCGGGTCATCGAGAGTGGGTGTGCCGTCCGAGGACTCCTCGAATTCGTCGCGCCATTCGGCGGTCACGCCGGCCGAGGAGACGCCGTTCCAACTGTTGGTGGCGATGGTCTCGACGCGGGCGATCTGACGCAGACTCGAGGTCGAGCCGTTGTTGGACAGCAGGATCGCCGGGTCCAGCGACAGTGGCACCATGGCGTCGCCACCGTTACCGGATCCGCCGATACCGAGGGCGCGCAGTTCATCGCGCAAGCCCTCGACACGGCGGTAGGCGTCGGCTTCCTCTGGGGTCCAGCGCAGGTGGCCGGTCGAGCCGCCGGTGTACCACTTGGCGAACGCGCGCTCGTAGGCGTCCGAGCCGGCCGCAACAGCCCAGCGGGCTGCCCAGGTTTCGCCGTTGCCGACGAGGCGCTCAACGGTCTCAGCTCCACCTGTTCCGAGGGTGCCGGCCTTGATCTTGGCGTCAACGGTGCGTAGCGCCGCATCGCGGGTACCGGTCATTGGGGCCTGGTCCTCACCGATGCTGCCGCGGTCGATGCGCATCCGGCCACCACCGGTGGCAGCTTTGGCGATCTCGGTGCGGCGGTCGAGACGTTCGACGTGATCGCGCAGCTCCTCGAACTCCTCGTGCAGCTGGTCGAACTCGGTCTCGTCGGCCTTGCTCATGCGGTGCTTGCCGCCGAGCTGCTCCATGCGAGTGTGGGCTTGTTCCATACGGGTAACCGCGGCATCGCGGCTGAGATTGACGAACATGATTTGTGTGTCCTCACGTACTCGGGATGCGGTGCACCGCAAGCCCATCCACGGTCGGGATAGGGCTGCGGAGACCGCTCATCAACAGAAGGGGAATCGCCGGGTGCTCGGCTGCGCTGTGTCGGGCGCCAAGCTGCGCGACGTGAGAATCGGGAATGGGAGCCTGTCGGTTCGTTGCGGGCCAACCCTGTTCGGATCGGGCCGCTACGAAGCGGTGACGCTCGCATACCGTCAGCACCGAGTCTACCGCCATGCCACGACGATTCGGGTCTAGCGTGTCTCGTCGGTCCACTCGGCGGGCACGGTGTCGGGCACCGTGTCCTCGGAGATGAACTCCCGCTGTATCGGGCCGTCGTCGGTCAGTACGTCGCGGTGAACCATCGCCAGGGTGCGGCCACCCCAGCGGAAGTCGAGCAGGTCGTCGTCGTCGCTGGGGTACATACGTACGCCGTGCTGGCCCGTGGCGTGGCACCAGGCGATGCGCTCGGCGCGGTCGGAGGGGTCCAGGTCGGCTACCGCTGCGGTCAGAATCTCCTGCACACGGTTCTGGGTCTGATCGTCGCTCATGGTTGTGGGGTTCCTTTCAGGGCTGCTTGTGGTGTGGAAAAACTGCGGAGAGAGACGCGACTGCAGGCGTAGGGGTCGCCACGAGGCCCTGGCTGTGATGGCAACCCCGCCCCCGGGGGGGCGATGACCGATCGCGGGGGAACCGTCTGGCCTGACCCCGCCCAGTCAGGAGTCGCAATGTGTACGGGTCTGGGGGATTCTGACGATGTATCGCTGATGATGCTCACGACGCATCCTCGGCGTCCGCGGGTTGAACGATCTTCCAGATGGTTTCGGAGCCGGTGCCCGGTACCGATTCGATGCGGCCAGAGTCCGTGGCGGCGTGACGGGCCGACGTCCAGGAGTAGCCGGCTGCGGTGGCGGCGTGACGGAACTGTTCCTTGTCGACCACGTCGATGCCGTCGCGGGCGAGGTTGTCGAGATAGTTGGCTGTCCAGTCCGCGGCCGAGGTGTGTTTGGTCTTGCGGGTGCCGGTGATGTCCCAGACCGCGACCTTGCCGTTGCGCCCGATCACGGTGATGTCTGGGTGGTCGCTGGCGGCTACTCGAATTGTCTGACGTGCGAAGCCGGCAGCTTCTCCAGCATCGAGTACAGCAAACGATTCTGCGGTAGTGTGGCCCGCTGCCCGGAGGTCTGCGAGGTGGTTGGCCAACCATGCGCGGCCGGTGAGCTTCGGCGGCTCGGAATCGTGCGACCTGCGGGAATCGAGGTCAGTAACCGTAGCTTCTGGTTCACCCTGAACTTTCGGTTCACCCTCTGTGAAGTGCGAATATTGACCCCGAACCGGGGGTTCACCCTGAACTCCTGTCAGTCGGTATCGGACCCCTCGCTCAACCGTAATTGCTGCCACCCGACCCTCATGTTCCAGCAAAGACACGGCTTGGTCGAAGAGGTCTCGTCGTTCGCGCTTTCCCATGCGGCTGCGGAGGGCGTTGCCGGCCTGTTCGCCGTCCCGTTCCAGGGTGCGAATGATGCTGTTCTTGACGCCGTCGAGTAGGCGGTTATCGATGACGTCGTTGAACTCGGCTTGGCGCAGTGCACGCGCTCTGGCCTTCTCCCGGTCGGCTCGTTTGGCCTCGGACAGGATCCAGTCGCGGGTGCGATCGGATACGGCCATGACGGTCTCGGACAACTGCCAGTCGAGTTCGGAGACGACCGAGCGGTGGTGCATGACGGCCAGGACCGCAGCGACCTTGCAGCGGGTCAGGAGGGCGTGGCCGTCGAGGGCCTCGGAGTCGCCTCGCTGGCGGGCGATGTGCGCGGCGATGACCGTCTGGGCGATCTCTTCGGGTCCGTACTCGATCTCCATCGCCTCGGTGCTCAGGCGCGCCCACGGGGGCAACGAGGTGTTGAGTGGCCCGGGATCAGAGGCCGGGGAGGCCGGCATATCCGGGTCGGTGGTCGGGAACCACAGAAAACGCTGCGGGGTACCGCCTGAGGTGTCGGAGAAGATCACTCCGCAGTGACCGGGCTGGGCGCCGACCGACAAGCAGCACCTGTAGGTGTGAGCCTGAACAATCCGCGTGGTGGCATCACTGGCGTTGGACTGACCGAGCAGTTCCCCCATGGCCATCGACTTCAGTTGAGCGAGCAGGATGCTGCCCTGTCGGCCCGCGATGCCAGCCAGGGTGTCGATCTCGGGGACGCTGAAGATCGCCCGCGTGATCGGCTCTTGGCCGTCTTTCTTGGGCGGCATGAACGTGGCGGCGATGCCCTCGCCGGACCCGATGGGGCGTTCGATGATCGGGTCCGGCCAGACCTCGCGTGCGACCTTGTCGGAGATGCCCTTGCCGCCACCACTCGGGGAGACGAAGGCGGCGAGAAGGTTGAGGCTGGCACGGCCGCCGATGATCCCGGGTAACTGGACCTCGGGTCCGGTGCTGGCCGATACCCGTAGTAGGACCGCGCCGAACACAGCCCACGGTGCTGCGTAGCGGGCGCGGGCCCACTGGTAGATGGTTCTGAGTTCTGTTGTGGCGCTGAAGAATTCTTCGTCAGTCACGATGCCTTCCTGGGAATGTAGGGGCCGGGTCCCTGGACTAGGCGTTGTGCGAGTGCCGTCCATCCGCCGGCCGCGGCGATCTCGCGGGATGCCTCGGCGCGTTTCTCCTGGGCGACCTCGGTACGTAGTGCCCAATGTTCTCCGAAACGGGCGAGCGCCAGCAGCTTCCGAGGATCGCTGTCGGACAGTTCGCACCATGCGGGGGTACCGGCCACCGGGAGCGGGCCGACGTTGGCCTTGTTGACCATGGCGGTGATGAACTCGTGCACCGGCCACCAACTGACTTGCTGGGATTCGGGAGAGCCCGCCCCGGTGAGGGGGCGGGACTCCACGTTCTTCTGATGGGTCATTCGACTGAGGCACCCACGGTGTCAGCGAGGTCGGCCAGCATGTGCACGGTCGCGGCATCCAAGCTGTTGACGTCGGCGGCCAGCTTGAGCAGCAGTACCGCCACTTCCTTGCGGCGCTTGTCGAGTAGCCAGTTGTTGCGCACCCGTAGGCAGTTGACGCACACGCCGTCGGCGATCCACCACAGCCCGGTCTCGGCGTCGAGATTCTCGTGCTCGGACCGCTCGGGATCCGTTACCTGAGTGGGCGCTTCAAGCTCGGTGATGCTGCTGCCGTTCGATCGATGCTCGGCGGGTACCTCAACCGGTTCTCCGCACATCGCACGGAACCACTTCTGTCCGGCCTCGCGTGCCTCGTTCTCGTCGGACTTCCACCAGCGGTGGTTGACGAACGGGTTCTTCGGGTAGTTGCTCTGCCGGTACCGGTCGATGATGCGGACCAGATCCTTGGCCGCCCAGGGATCTTGGAACCGAGGATGCGCCTTGAGGTCACCGAGGGCGATGCGCTGGACCGTCTCGGCGTGATCGGCCGCCCAATCCCCCTCGGGATGGAGCAGGGCGTGGGTGGTGACCTTGCCGCACGTCTCGCACTTCAGATCGCCGAGCTCACGCGACCAGTCCAGGTCCACCGGCCGCTTCAGCCAGTAGTTCTCCGGCTGGTAGTTCCGTGCTCGCTTGAATGTCCGGAGCGTCCCGCAGGTATTGCAGAGCGCCGGCCGCAACTGCTCGCTCACCGGGTCACCTCCGCGGCGTCGGCTTCGAGCTGGTCGGTCGCACGGTCGAGCGCGACGGCTGCGCGCTTCAGGTGACCGAGGGCGGTCACGAGGTCGACGCAGGCCATCAGCGGGGATCCGGTGGGCAGGCTCTGCAGCTCCTCGTTGAGGTCGTGCCGCAGCAGATCCACCTTGTTCACCGCGATATCGAGCCGCTGAGAGATGGTGGCCGGCGGGGTGTACGTCGCGCAGAACGCGCAGGTGTCCCCGGAATCGATGGGAATCGTGCAGTGCTTGCACTGCATCTGTTGTGTCATCATGGGGTCTAGATCTCCTTGGTGGTAGTTGTGGTGACTTCTCGCTGGCGGATCTTCTGAAGGGCCTCGGTTGCAGCCGGGGCCTTTCGCATGTCCGGGGTGTTGTCGTCCTCGATGAGTCCGAGGTCGGCGTGGTCGGCCTGGGGGAGATCCCGCATCAGGCGACCTCCGGACTGGTTCCGCCCCGCCTGGTCGCCTTCTCCTGCTCGGCAATCCACCGGTCGACCTCGCTGCGTCGGTAGACCACTCGGCGGCCCAGGGCAAATGAAGCTGGCCCTTGGTTGGTGCTGCGGAAGTACCGCAATGTCCCGGCCGGCAACCCGGTTATCCGCGACACCGTGCCGGTGTCAATGAACTCGCTGTCAGTCACGGTAGTGCTCCAATCGCATAACGGTGTTGAAACTGCACCGTCAGATTGCCACTGTTGGCGGTGCTGGTCAAGCACTACGATGCGATTTATGCATGATGACGCTGAGCCGGGGTTCGACAAGCGCGTCGGCGCCAACATTCGAGACCTTCGGAACAAGAAGGGGTGGAGCCAGCGGCAACTCGCAGAGTCGCTACAGGGCGATCTCCGACTGGACCCTTCCGCCATTACCAGAATTGAGCGCGGCGAGCGGTCCATCAAACTTCGGGAGGCTGCTGCGATCGCAGATGCGCTCGAAGTTGCGCTCTATCAAATCGTTACGCATTTCGACAATCCGCACGACGAAGAATTGCGCCAACTTACGAATTCTGCGCACTGGGAAATCAGGCTCGCGCAGGAAGCCTTTCACCGCATGGCGACCGTGTATCTGCTGGCAGCCGGCACGATTTCAAAGCATGGAAACGTGATGACAGATTTCAGCGACCCACGACAGTATCTCGCCGAAGAAGCTAGGCGGGCCGCAGAACGCCCACCCGCCGCGCGTTTGCGTGCAACTGCAAATGAACACCTTGACCAAATCGAAGAAATCATGCGGGCCGCAACCTCTAACTTGATTGTGAGGTCCGAAGCTGATGACTCAGACGCGTAACCGCCGGGCCGGCGTCGAGGACCGCTGGACCAAGACCGTCCGCGATGCTGACGGGAACCTTCAGACTGTCCATAGTGCCAAGTATGGCAAGGGATCTCGCTGGCGCGCCCGGTATGTAGACAGTCGCGGCAACGAGCACGAGAAGCTGTTCGCCCGAAAAGTCGACGCAACGAAGTGGCTAGACGAAGTCACCTCAACAATCGTCACCGGTACCTACGTCGCTCCGAACGCCGGCACGGTGTCAGTGGGGGAGATTCATCAGCAATGGCTGAAAACCCAAGCACACGTAAAGGATTCAACAAAGGCCGCGCGAGCGTCGGCGTGGTCTGTCCACGTGCGCGACCGGTGGCAGGACACTCCGGTAGCCGAAGTGCAGACATCCGCTGTCCGGGCGTGGGTCAACGAACTGGCCGAGGGTTCGGCGGCGCCGACGATCGAGAACGCGCTCGGTGTCCTGCGAATGGTGCTCGCCCTAGCCGTCGAGGACAAGCGGATACCACGCAACCCCTGCGACGGGGTCAAGGCGCCACGACGGAAACACTCGGTGCGTGCATATCTCACTCACCAGCAGGTGGCCGAGCTGGCGGACACGATGGCCCGCGATGCCCTGGTGATCCGGTTTCTGGCCTACACGGGGCTGCGGTACGGGGAAATGGCTGCGCTGAAGGTCCAGAACTTCGACATGCTCCGCCGTCGCGTGAACATCAGGGAGTCGGTCACCGAGGTCTCTGGCAAGCTCACCTGGTCGACGCCGAAGAACCACGAGCGCCGCTCGGTGCCTTTCCCACGATTCCTAGTCGACGATCTTGCCGCCCAGATGAAGGGCAAGGGCCGGGAGGATCTGGTGTTCACGGCGCCGGCCGGCGGAGTGCTGCGCATCGCGACGTTTCGCACCCGCGTGTTCAACCCGGCCGTCGATAAGCTCCGGGGCCTTGATGATGACGGGAAGCCCACAACTGACTGGCCCCGGCCGACTCTGCACGATCTGCGCCACACCGCGGCGTCGCTGGCCATCAGCGCCGGGGCCAACGTGAAGGCGGTCCAAACGATGCTCGGACACAAGTCCGCTGCCCTGACTCTGGACACCTACGCAGACCTGTTTCCGGACGATCTGGAGGCGGTTGCCGATGCCTTCGACGCCGCAGTGGCGGCACTGCCGAAAACTACTGCGGGCTAGCTGCGGGCTACTGGCCAACGTGTCCTGCGAACGAACAAGGCCCTGACCGCATTTCGCTGGTCAGGGCCTTGCTGCACTGTCGGGGTGGCGGGATTCGAACCCACGACCTCTTCGTCCCGAACGAAGCGCGCTACCAAGCTGCGCCACACCCCGTGTGAAGCTTCGACAGCCTATCGCACCGGATACCTCGAAAGCCAAACGGCCACCTCTGCGCCGAGGCCGCCATGGTTCGGCGGTGTGACAAACGCCGGGCAACGGGAAGCAATAGCGGTGCCGGCGGCGTTATACGACGCATGACCGTACTGGGCGCCTTCGTCTACTTGGGCTTCTTCGCCCTGGCAGCGCTGTGGCTGTTCCTGACGGCCGAGACGGATCAGGACCAGCTGCCCGAGCGCTCGAACTCCGAGAGCACCTCCGCCGATGCCGAGGTGTCCAGCCCCTGGGCGCTGAGCCAGTCCGCATCGAAGTAGGTGTCCGCGTAGCGGTCACCGCTGTCGGCCAACAGGGTCACCACCGACCCGCTGCGGCCGTGCGCGATCATCTCGGCCAGTAGCTGGAACGCGCCCCACAGATTGGTCCCCGTCGACGGCCCGACCCGGCGACCCAGTACTCGGCTGGCGTGGTGGGCGGCGGCCACCGAGCCGCAGTCCGGCACGGCGATCATGCGATCGACCACCCCGGGCAGAAACGACGGCTCCACCCGCGGCCTGCCGATGCCCTCGATGCGGGACGATGCGCCCGTGACGACGTCATCGCGGCCCTGGGCGTAGCCGGGGAAGAACGCCGAATTCTCCGGGTCGACGACACAGAGCTGCGTGGCATGCCTGCGGTAGCGGATGTAGCGGCCGATGGTCGCGCTGGTGCCGCCGGTGCCCGCCCCCACCACGATCCATTCCGGGACCGGATGGGGCTCAAGGCGCATCTGCTCGTAGATCGACTCGGCGATGTTGTTGTTGCCGCGCCAGTCGGTGGCCCGCTCGGCGTTGGTGAACTGGTCCAGATAGTGCCCGCCGGTCTCCTCGGCCAGCCGGTGCGCCTCGGCATACACCTGCGAGGACTCGGCGACGAAATGGCAACGGCCGCCCTGGGCTTCGATCAGTGCGATCTTGGAACCACTGGTCGAGGCCGGCACGACCGCGATGAACGGCAGACCGAGCAGCGCCGCGAAGTACGCCTCCGACACCGCCGTCGACCCCGAGGACGCCTCGATGATCGTCGTCCCCTCACCGATCCAGCCGTTGCACAACCCGTACAGGAACAGGGAACGGGCCAGCCGGTGCTTGAGGCTGCCGGTGATGTGGGTGGACTCGTCTTTGAGATACAGCGCGACATCCACGTCGTCGCGCCATGCGGTCGGCAGCGGATACCGCAACAGGTGGGTGTCGGCGCTGCGTTTGGAATCGGCCTCGATCAGCCGCACCGCGTTGTCGACCCACCGGCGGGGCCGGGGATGCGCGGCGATACTGGCCGGCCGGCTCACCGGGCCGAGACGGCCGGGCTGGATTGGCCAGCCCCGATCCCGGCGTGCCCGCCCCCGGTCGGCGCTGCCACGAGCGTCAGCAGAGTGGCCTCGGGACGGCAGCAGAACCGCACGGGCGCGAACGGCGACGTGCCGATGCCTGCCGAGACGTGCAATTGCATGTGTGAGCCCCACTTGGAGGCGCCCTTGGCCCGCGACCGGTCGAGTTCGCAGTTGGTGACGATCGCCCCGTAGAACGGCAGGCACAGCTGCCCGCCATGGGTGTGCCCGGCCAGCACCAGCTGGTAGCCGTCGGCGGCGAAGCGGTCCAGCACGCGAGGTTCGGGGGAGTGGGTCAGGCCCAGCGTCAGGTTCGCCGCGCCGTTGGCCCGGCCGGCGATGGTGTCGTAGCGGTCGCGTTTGAGGTGCGGATCATCCACCCCGGCGACCGAGATGTGCAAGCCGGCCACCTCGATGTCGCGACGGACGTGGGTCATGTCCAGCCAGCCGCGCTCGGTGAAGGCCGCGCGCAGGTCCTGCCAGGGCAGCGGCTCACCGTGGGTCCGGTGCTGCGGATTGGTGATGTAGTTCAGTGGGTTCTTCAGCCGCGGCGCGAAATAGTCGTTGCTGCCGAACACGAACAGGCCCGGCGCTGACAACAGCTCACTCAGTGACTGCACGACGGCGGGCACGGCCTTGGGGTGGGCCAGGTTGTCGCCGGTGTTGACCACCAGATCGGGCTCGAGGCGCGCCAGATCGCGCAGCCAGGCCTGCTTGCGACGCTGGTTGGGTCGCATGTGCAGATCGGACAGGTGCAGTACTCGCAGAGGTGACGAGCCCGGGGCCAGTACCGGCATGGTCGCCTCCCGCAGCACGAACGCATTGCGCTCGATGAGGGACGCGTAGCCGATACCGGCAACCAGAGAACCGGCGGCGACGGCAGCTGCCTTCTTTACTGACATGCAGGCAAGCCTACTGCGAACCGGTGCTCACGGGGGCGGTGGAGGCCCGAGCACCGGAACGGTGATCGGCGGCAGGCCCGGGATCTCGACGACCGTCTGGCCGATCTCCGGCGGCGGCCCGCCCGGCATCGGGAACGCGATCGGAGGAGGCGGCGGGGCCGGCGGGATCCCGTTGCTGACCTGGATCGTGATGATCGAACCCGGAATCGTCTGGCCGCTGGGCGCGGTGCCGACCACGGTGCCGGCCCGCGAGCTGCTGTTGACCGAGGCGGCGCCGTCGGCGACCTGGAATCCGGCCTCCTTGAGCCGCTGCCGCGCGGCCGGCTCGTCGAGTCCGCTGACCGTCGGCACCACGGAGCCGGGGCCGCCGTCGACGTAACGCGGATCGGTCGGCGGTAAGGCGACAGGGCCGAAGTTGTTGGCGATCGGCTTCAGCGCGGTGAACCAGGTGCGGGCCGGCTCGTTGCCGCCGAACAGGTCGCCGTCCCCGCACTGGCGCAGCGGGAACGAGCACAGCTCACCGGGGCTGCTGGAATCGTCGTAGATGTAGTTGGCCGCGGCGTACTGGTTGGTGAAGCCCAGGAAGCCCGACGAACGGTGCGCCTCGGTGGTGCCGGTCTTGCCCGACATCGGCAGATCCCAGCCCACCGAACCGGCCGAGCCGGAGGCGGTACCGCCGGCCTGGTCGTCCTTGCTCATGGCATTGGCCAGGGTGTTGGCCAGGCCTTCGGGCACCGCCTGATCGCACGTCTCGGTGGTCACCGACACCTCGTTGCCGTGCCGGTCGAGTACCTGGGCGATCGGATTGGGCGGGCACCAGGTTCCGCCGGAGGCCAGGGTGGCCGCCACGTTCGACAACTCCAGGGCGTTGACCTCGATGGGGCCCAGGGTAAACGAGCCGATGTTCTGCCGCTTGACGAAGTCGGCCAGGCTCTCGTTGCTGTCCGGGTCATAGTCGCGCGCGGTGCCGGGCAACGCATAGGACCGCAACCCCAGCTTGACCGCCATGTCCACCGACCGCTGCACACCGATCTGCGAAATGAGCTTGGCGAACGCGGTATTCGGCGATGTGGCCAAGGCATCGGTGACGCTCATCGTGCCCCGGTAGCCGCCGGCGTTCTTCACACACCAGGTCTCCTTCGGGCATCCCGGGGTGTCGCTGCTGCCCAGCCCCTTGGCCTGGAAGAACCCGGGTACCGGTAGCTGGGTGTTGATGCCCATCCCCATGTCCATGGCCGCGGCCGTGGTGAAGATCTTGAAGATCGAGCCCGCGCCGTCGCCGACGAGCGAGAACGGCTGCGGCTGCATGGTTTCGCCGGCATCGGTGTTCAGGCCGTAGGTGCGGTTGCTGCCCATGGCCAGGACGGGGTGAGATTCCTTGCCGGGTTTGATCACGCTCATCACGCTGGCGATGCCGGGGGCGTCGGGCCGGGCGATGCTGTCGATCGCCGACTTCACCGAGCCCTGCACATCCGGGTCCAGCGTGGTCTTGATCAGATAACCGCCCTTGGCCACCTGCTCCTTGGACAGACCGGCGCGGGCCAGGTACTCCAGCGCGTAATCGCAGAAGAACGCCCGGTCACCGGCGGCGATGCAGCCACGGGGCAGCTCGTTGGGCTGCGGCAGGATGCCCAGCGGCTGCTGCTTGGCGGCGCGCAGCGCCTCCGCCTCCTGCGGGATGTTGTCGATCATGGTGTCCAGCACCAGGTTCCGCCGGGCCAGGGCGCCGTCGGGATTGGTGTAGGGATTGAGCGCGCTGGTGGACTGCACCATGCCGGCCAGCAGGGCGGCCTGCTGCCAGTTCAGCTCCGAGGCGTTGATGCCGAAATACGTCTGGGCGGCGTCCTGGACGCCGAACGCGCCGTTGCCGAACGAGACCAGGTTCAGGTAGCGCGTCAGGATCTCGGGCTTGGTGAAGGTCTTGTCCAGCGTGAGCGCCATCCGGATCTCGCGCAGCTTGCGGGCCGGTGTGGTCTCGATCGCGGCGCGCCGCTCGGCGTCGGTCTGGGCGACGACCAGCAGCTGGTAGTTCTTCACATACTGCTGCTCGATGGTCGAACCGCCGCGGGTGTCGCTGTCGCCGCGCATGTAGCCGGTCAACCCGGTCAGGGTGCCCTGCCAGTCCACGCCGTTGTGTTCGGCGAACCGCTTGTCCTCGATGGAGACCAGAGCCAGCTTCATGGTGTTGGCGATCTGATCGCTGGGCACCTCGAAACGGCGCTGTGAATACAGCCAGGCGATCGTGTTGCCCTTGGCGTCGACCATGGTCGAGACCTGCGGAACTTCGCCCTCCACCAGGGCGGCCGAGCCGTTGGCCACCACGTCGGAGGCCCGGTTGGACATCAACCCGAAGCCACCCACGACCGGGAACATGAACGTGGCCACCAGCACGCTGGCCAGCAGGCAGCACCAGGCAAGTTTGATGATGGTGACCGCTTGGGGTGGCTGCGCGGGCGGTCGAGTCGGCTGCTCCGGCATGGGTACAGAGTAGCTATCTCTGGATTGGCCGCTTCCCGCGAGCGGGGCTCACCGGCCCATCCCGCTTGCCTGCAGAAATACCGCGGCGCGCCCAGGTACCGCCCAGACGGCACGGCCGTCCCAAAAAAGTGGTTCGCAAACTGTTGCGTTAATACCCTCTGACCACCTAGCTTGGACACACAGTGCGATCCAGGTAACACAGGCTGGCGCAATGTGGCGTAGATCGCAACGGCGTTCTACACCGGAAGGTTCAACGCCCGCCATCTGGGGAGATGGCTGGAACGAAGGGATCGCTGGTGTCAGGTACAAGAACTGTCGCAGACAAGATGAACGCTTCCGCCCCAGCCACCAACCTGGTCCATCGAGGCGAGGGCGAAGCCCGGATCGCTTGGGTTTCCCAGGCGCGCTGCCGCCAAGCGGATCCGGACGAGTTGTTCGTCCGCGGCGCTGCGCAACGCAAGGCCGCGGTGATCTGCAGGCACTGCCCGGTGATCCTCGAATGCGGCGCCGACGCCCTCGACAACCGCGTCGAGTTCGGGGTGTGGGGCGGGATGACCGAGCGTCAGCGCCGCGCGCTGCTCAAGCAGCATCCAGAGGTCATCTCGTGGGCTGAGTTCTTCGCCGCCCAGCGCAAGCACCATCGCAGCGCCGTCTAGGCGGCGCCGGCTGCTTCCCTCGTGATCTGATCGGCGATCGCGCGCAGCGCTTCCAGATCCGACACGTCGAACGGCAGTGACGGAACCCCGACGATCGCCACGTGCGGGTTGGCGCCCGTGAACCGGGACAGTAGCCGTACCTCGCGCTTGGCGGTTTGTGCCCGGTCGGCGTGGATACGCAGCACGGCGGCGGCCAACGACTCCGGATCCTCGGCTGCCAGCTCGTCGGCGGCTTCGGTGGCCTTCTCGGCATGCAGATCGCACAGCGTGGGATGGGTGCGGTTGAGGATCAGCCCGGCCAGCGGCATGTGCTCATTCGAGAGCCGGTCGACGAAGAACGAAGCCTCACGCAAGGCGTCGGGCTCGGCTGCCGAAACCACCACGAACTGGGTGCCGCGCCGCTTGAGCAATTCGTAGGTGCGATCGGCCTTCTCGCGGAACCCGCCGAACGTGGCATCCAGTGATTGCACGAAACCTGCTGCGTCGGAAAGCATTTGCGAGCCCAGCACGGTGGACAGGGCCTTCATCGCCAGTCCGACCGCGCCCGTGACCAGCCGCCCGATGCCGCGGCCCGGCGCCAGCAGCATGCGCCACAGCCGGCTGTCCATGAAGCTGCCCAATCGTTTTGGCGCGTCGAGGAAGTCCAGCGCGTTGCGCGACGGCGGGGTGTCCACCACCACCAGATCCCAGCGGTCCTCGGCCAGCAGCTGGCCGAGTTTCTCCATCGCCATGTACTCCTGCGTGCCCGCCAGTGACGTCGCCACCGTTTGGTAGAACTGGTTCTCCAGGATGGCGTCGGCGCGGTCTTCCCCGGAGTACTGCACCACCATCTCGTCGAACGTGCGGCGCATGTCCAGCATCATCGCGTGCAGCTCACCGGTGACCTCGGGTGCCAGCGGAACCCGTTGTGGTGTGTTACCCAGGTCCTTGATGCCCAGCGCCTGGGCCAGCCGCTTGGCCGGGTCGATGGTGAGCACGACGACCGTGCGGCCGTATTCGGCGGCCCGCAGCGCCATCGCGGCCGCGGTGGTGGTCTTGCCGACTCCGCCTGCGCCGCAACAGACTACGACGCGGTTGGCGGTGTCGGACAGGATCGCGTGCATGTCCAGGGTGGGCGGTTTGGCACTCACTATCGGACCCCCTGCTGTTCGAGTGCTTCGGCAAGTTCATACAAGCTGCCCAGGTCGACACCGTCGGCCAGCGCCGGCAACTCGAGGCGTGGGACGTCGATGGCGTCGAGCAGTTCGGCACTCTCGGCGCGGGCCGCGATCCGGGTGGCGTGCTGGATCGACTCGGTCAGTAGACCAGCGAAGTCGTTGTCCGACAACGTGATTCCGGCTTTGGTGAGGCCGGCACGGACGGCGTCGGCGTCGATGTCGCCCTCGGCGGCCTTGGACAGATCCTCGGCGGGCAGATAGGCCGGGATGTTGCGGTTGACGATGACGCTGCCGATCGGCAGCCCCATCTCGGTGAGCTCGTCGATCGCCTCCAGCGTCTCCTGGATCGGCAGCGCTTCCAGCAGCGTCACCAGGTGAATGGCGGTCTGCTCGGAGTGCAGCAGCTTGACCACACCGTCGGCCTGCGAGTGCACCGGACCGCCCTTGGCCAGGTCGGAGACCGCCTTGGTGACATCCAGAAAGCGCGGAATGCGGCCTGTGGGAGGCGAATCCACCACCACGGCGTCGTAGACACCGCGCTTGCCCTTGGCGTCCTTCTTCTCGCGGGTGACGATCTCTTTGATCTTGCCGGTGAGCAACACGTCACGCAGGCCGGGGGCAATGGTGGTGGCGAATTCGATGGCGCCGATGCGGCGCATGGCCCGCCCGGCGATGCCGAGGTTGTAGAACATGTCGAGGTATTCCAGGAACGCGGCTTCGATGTCGATCGCGAGCGCGTTGACCTGCCCGCCGCCGTCGGCGGTGGCGACCTTGACTTCCTCGTACGGCAGCGGCGGCACGTCGAACAGCTGGGCGATGCCCTGGCGCTCCTCCACCTCGACCAGCAGCACCTTGCGGCCGCCCGCGGCCAAGGCCAGGGCCAGCGCTGCGGCGACGGTGGACTTGCCGGTGCCGCCCTTTCCAGAAACGAAGTGCAGCTTGGCCTTGGTCAGCCGCGACGGCCAGCCGACATGTTTGGCGCCGCTCTCAGTGGTTGCCACCAGTGCATGCTAACCAAGCCTGAGCGTCCGACCGATAAGCTCGGGCCATGAGCGAAGGAACGAGGTGGGCGGCGTGAGCGAAGCGACCAAATGGGAGTACGCCACGGTGCCGTTGCTGACCCACGCCACCAAACAGATTCTCGACCAGTGGGGGCACGACGGCTGGGAGCTCGTCTCCGTGCTTCCGGGGCCGACCGGCGAGCAGCACGTCGCCTACCTGAAGCGGCCGAAATGACCGTAAGCGCACGCCTGGCCGAACTCGGCATCGAACTGCCCGACGTGGTCGCGCCGCTGGCCGCCTACGTGCCCGCGGTCCGGACCGGCAACCTGGTCTACACCGCTGGTCAACTGCCGATCCAGGGTGGCGAGCTGCAGGCCACGGGCAAGGTGGGCGCCGAGATCAGCCCGGAACAGGGCAAGGAGCTTGCCCGGATCTGCGCTCTGAACGCGCTGGCCGCGGTGCACGCGCTGGTGGGCATCGACTCCGTCGTCAAAGTGGTGAAGGTGGTCGGTTTCGTCGCCTCCGCCGCCGGATTCAGCGGGCAACCCGGCGTCGTCAACGGCGCCTCGGAATTGTTCGGTGAGGTCTTCGGTGAGGCGGGTGCACACGCGCGTTCGGCCGTCGGCGTGTCGGAACTGCCGCGCAATGCGCCGGTCGAAGTCGAGATCATCGTCGAGGTTTCGTGACTTCTGGGGCGAGCCTGCAGCACCCGGCGTACGGGCAGCTGCGGCCCGTCGTCGAAACCGACACGGTGTCGGCCTCGGTGCTGCTGTGTGACAACCCGGGTCTGATGACGCTTGAGGGCACCAACACCTGGATCCTGCGCGGCCCGGGCAGCGACGAGATCGTCGTCGTGGACCCGGGACCCGACGACGAGGCGCACATCGCCCGCATCGCCGAGCTGGGCACCGTGGCGCTGGTCTTGATCAGCCACAAGCACGAAGACCACACCGGCGGAATCGACAAGCTCGTCGACCTGACGGGCGCCACCGTCCGTTCGGTCGGCAGCGGCTTCCTGCGCGGCCTCGGCGGCCCGTTGACCGATGGTGAGGTGATCGACGCCGCCGGTCTGCGGATCAAGGTGATGGCCACTCCGGGGCATACCGTGGATTCGCTGTCGTTCGTGCTCGACGAGGCGGTACTGACCGCAGACACCGTGCTGGGCCGAGGTACCACCGTCATCGACACCGAGGACGGCAGCTTGAGCGACTACCTGGATTCTCTGCGCCGGCTACAGGGCCTCGGCCACCGCGTGGTGCTTCCCGGCCACGGGCCGGATCTTCCCGATCTCCCCGCGGTGACCGCGATGTATCTGGCCCACCGCGAGGAGCGGCTGGACCAGGTGCGGGCCGCGCTGGCCGAACTCGGGGAAGACGCCGGGGCACGGCAGGTCGTCGAGCATGTCTACACCGACGTCGACGAGAAACTCTGGGATGCCGCCGAGAAGAGCGTTCAAGCCCAGCTGGACTACCTGCGCGCCTGAGCCGCGAACAGACAGAAAACCGCCCCTTTTCAGCGGAAAAGGGGCGGTTCTGTGTCTGCTGGGCGGAAGCTAGCGGGCTCGGCGCGCCAGCCGCTCGCTGTCGCTGATGAGTACGCTCTTGCCCTCAAGCCGGATCCAGCCGCGGTGGGCGAAATCGGCCAGTGCCTTGTTGACGGTCTCGCGCGATGCGCCGACCAGCTGGGCGATCTCTTCCTGCGTGAGGTCGTGCGTGACGCGCAGCGCCCCGCCTTCCTGGGTGCCGAACCGCTGGGCCAGCTGCAGCAGCTGCTTGGCCACCCGGCCGGGAACGTCGGTGAAGATCAGGTCGGCCAAGTTGTTGTTGGTGCGCCGCAGACGGCGGGCGAGCACGCGCAGCAGCTGCTCGGCGATCTCCGGACGGTCGGCGATCCACGCACGCAGCGCGTCACGGTCCATCGACACCGCGCGCACCTCGGTGATGGTGGTGGCGCTCGAGGTCCGGGGACCCGGGTCGAAGATCGACAGCTCGCCGAACATGTCCGACGGACCCATGATGGTCAGCAGGTTCTCGCGGCCGTCAGGCGAACGGCGGCCGATCTTCACCTTGCCGGAAATGATGATGTACAGGCGGTCGCCGGGCTCGCCTTCGGCGAAGACCGTATGCCCGCGCGGGAAGTCGACGGGCTGCAACTGCTTCGTCAGCGCCGAAACTGCGGTCGGTTCGACGCCCTGGAAGATTCCGGCCCTGGCCAGGATCTCGTCCACGTTGCCCCTTAAGCTATTGGGTGATGTTGTCCTCTTACTGATACTTCCTGCTCAGTCTAGAGGTACGCGGTTTCGCGACTAGCTCACGCTACACACGATTGACAGGTCGAGACGCCCGAAACCCGGTATTTATGGCCTGCGGTTCGTAGTACCGCGTCGGCAAACGCTCACTATCGAGGTCGATCGTCATCGGCTTGACCCTCGGAGTGAGAGGCGCCGGGGCGGGCTCACGGGCCAAACCTGATTCGAGCCGCTCGAGCCCGAACGCCGCCAGCATGAGCAACCCCGGGATGAGTGCTACCAGCAACCACGACACAACGCAGTAGTTAACACGGCGCAGGTCTCAGTGGGGTCACGAATCGTCACCGGTCCGCGCAGGAGATTGTCTGTCGAGGTCAGTACGCTGATTGTCGTGACTGAGGCTGCCGCCCCTACCGGGAGAACGCGCCGGTCCAAGAAGTGGGATTCCGAAACCCACGTGGGCCTGGTGCGTCGGGCTCGACGGATGAATCGTGAACTGGCCCGGGCCTTCCCACATGTCTACTGCGAGCTCGACTTCACCAACCCACTGGAGCTCACGGTCGCGACCATATTGTCGGCGCAGAGCACCGACAAGCGGGTGAACCTGACGACGCCCGCCCTGTTTCTCAAATACCGCACCGCGCTGGACTACGCGCAGGCCGATCGCACCGAAATGGAGGAGCTGATCCGGCCGACCGGGTTCTACCGGAACAAGACCAACTCGCTGATCCGGCTGGGCCAGGAATTGGTGGCCCGGTTCGACGGCGAAGTGCCCGACAACCTCGATGACCTGGTGACGCTGCCCGGGGTGGGGCGCAAGACCGCCAACGTCATCCTCGGCAATGCCTTCGACATCCCGGGAATCACCGTCGACACGCACTTCGGGCGGCTGGTGCGGCGCTGGCGGTGGACGGCCGAGGAGGATCCGGTCAAGGTCGAGTTCGCCATCGGTGAGCTGATCGAGCGCAAGGAATGGACGCTGCTCAGCCACCGCGTGATCTTCCACGGCCGCCGGGTCTGTCATGCCCGCAAACCTGCCTGCGGGGTGTGTGTGCTGGCCAAGGACTGCCCCTCCTTCGGGCTTGGTCCCACCGACCCGGAGACCGCTGCCGCGCTGGTCAAAGGCCCCGAAACCGAGCATCTGCTGGCGCTGGCCGGTCTGTGAAGGTGAGTGTCTCGGCCCGCTGGACCGTGGTGGTCCTGGTGATCCTGGTGGCGCTGGGCACCGCGTTCTGGATGGAGCTGCGCGACGAGCCGGAGCCGCAGGCCGGGCCGGGTCGGTCCACCTCGCGCGATCACCGCGACGCCGACACCCCCGAGGCCCTGGCCGGCCCCCGGCAGCGCGCGGATCTACCGCCGTGCCCGACAGGGAAAGGCCCGGGACCGGACGCGTTGCGCGGCATCACCCTGGACTGCGCGGGCGACGGAAAACCCGTCGACGTGGCATCCGCGCTCGCCGGCCGGACCGTGGTGCTCAACCTCTGGGCGTACTGGTGCGGGCCGTGTGCCGACGAGCTGCCGGCGATGGCCGAGTACCAACGCCGGGTCGGTGACGACGTGCTGGTGGTGACCGTGCACCAGGACGAGAACGAGACGGCGGCGCTGGTGCGGCTGGCCGAACTCGGGGTGCGGCTGCCGACCCTGCAGGACGGTCGTCGGCTGGTCGCAGCCGCGCTCAAGGTGCCCAACGTCATGCCTGCGACGGTGGTCCTGCGCTCGGACGGTAGCGTGGCCGGGACCCTGCCTCGCTCGTTCGTCAGCGCCGACGAGATCGCGGCGGCGGTCGACGAGAAGATCCGCTCTAGCCGATAGGAGCACCCGGGGTGAGATCGACGCGCGACGGGCTGTTCCCGGATGCCGCCCCGGCCTGGCTCAAGCCACTGGTGGACAACCTCCACCGGGTTCCGGATGCCTATCGCCGACGGGTGCCCCCAGAGGTGTTGGCGGGCATCGTCGAAGCCAACAATCAGGCCGCGCTCGCCGGTGCCCGGCGCGACGCCGCAGTCCTGGTGCTGTTCTCGGGCCCGCCCGAGGGTGCGCCCGAGGCTCTTCCCGAGGACGCCGACCTGCTGGTGACGGTCCGCGCCTCGTCTCTGCGCCACCATGCCGGTCAGGCCGCGTTTCCCGGCGGCGCCACCGATCCCGGTGACGAGGGGCCGGTCGGAACCGCCTTTCGTGAGGCGTGGGAGGAAACCGGTATCGACACCAGCCGGCTGTACCCGCTGGCCACCATGGAAAAGATGTTCATCCCGCCCTCGGGCTTCCACGTCGTCCCAGTGCTGGCATATTCGCCCGACCCGGGCCCGGTGGCCGTCGTCAACGAATCCGAGACCGCCGTCGTCGCACGAGTCCCGGTGCGGGCCTTCATCAACCCGGAGAACCGGCTCATGGTGTACCGCGAGGCCAACACCAGCCGCTTCGCCGGACCGGCCTTCCTGCTCAATCAGATGCTGGTGTGGGGTTTCACCGGTCAGGTGATCTCGGCGATCCTCGACGTCGCGGGCTGGGCCAAGCCGTGGAACACCGAGGACGTCCGCGGACTCGATGACGCAATGGCCCTCGTCGGGCATGACAACGGTTACGGTGAAGCCCCATGTTGAAGTGGATATAGATGACACCCTCGGTCTGGCTCGATTTCGCAATCCTCGGCATCGGCTTCGTCGCAGCCATCTCAGGCTGGCGCTCCGGCGCGCTCGGCTCCCTGCTGTCGTTCATCGGTGTGGTGCTCGGCGCCGTAGCCGGTGTGTTGTTGGCGCCGCACGTGATCCCGCACATCAGCGGCGACCGCACCAAGCTGTTCGCGACGCTGTTCTTGATCCTCGCGCTCGTGGTGATCGGCGAGATCGCCGGTGTGGTGCTGGGCCGTGCCGTGCGCGGCACCATCCGCAACAGGCTGTTCCGCGCCCTGGACTCGGTGGTCGGCGTCAGCCTGATGCTCGTCGCGGTCCTCGTCGCGTCCTGGTTGCTGGGTAGCCTGCTGACGTCGTCTGATCAGCCGAACTTGGCTGCGGCAGTGAAGAATTCACGCGTACTCTCCGAAGTCGACAAGGTGGCGCCGAACTGGATGCGCTCGGTGCCCAACCGGTTGTCGGCGCTGCTGGACACCTCGGGGCTGCCCGATGTGCTGGAACCGTTCGGGCGGACCCCGATCGTCAACGTCGACGCCCCCGACGCCTCGCTGGCTACCGATCCGGTGGTGACGACCAGCCGGCCCAGCGTGGTCAAGATCCGCGGCGTCGCGCCGAGCTGCCAGAAGGTGTTGGAGGGCAGCGGGTTCGTGGTGGCGCCCAACCGCGTGATGTCCAATGCCCACGTGGTGGCCGGAGCCGACAGCGTGACCATCGAAGCCGACGGCAAGACCTACGACGCGGGTGTGGTGTCGTACGACCCGAACGCCGACATCTCGATCCTCGACGTCCCGGACCTGCCGATCACCCCGTTGCAGTTCGCCGAACAACCGGCCCCGAAGGGCACCGACGCGGTGGTGATGGGCTACCCGGGCGGCGGCGACTTCCTGGCCACCCCGGCGCGCGTGCGTGAGATCATCGAGCTCAACGGGCCCGACATCTACCGGACCACCACCGTCACCCGCGAGGTCTACACGGTGAGGGGCACGGTGCGGCAAGGAAATTCCGGTGGGCCGATGATCAACCGGGCCGGCAAGGTGCTCGGCGTGGTCTTCGGTGCCGCAGTCGACGACGCCGACACCGGGTTCGTGCTGACCGCCAAGGAAGTCGAGCACCAGCTGGCCAAGGTGGGCAACACCCAGCGGGTGGCGACCGGGACCTGCATCAACTCCTGATCGGCTAGGCGTGCAGCTGGTCCAGGAACCGGCTCAGCTGTTCGTTGACCGCCTCGGGTTGTTCTTCGTGGCCGAAATGACCTGCGCCCGTGATCGATACGTAGCGGCCGTGCGGCGCGTAACGTTGGGTACGGTGCACCGGATCGGCCAGGACGTAAGGGTCGGCGTCCCCACGCATATGCAGCACCGGCACGTTGATCGGACGCTTCATCGAGCGCATGAACCGCAGGCCCTCGCTGCGTAGTTGGCTGCGTACCGCCCACCGCTGGTATTCGAGGGCGCAGTGCGCGGCTCCCGGAATCTGGATGGCCTGACGCAGGTGGGCCATGGTGTCGGAGAAGTCTTGGCTGGTCTGCCATTTGGACCCGGCCCGGCTCCGGATCAGGCGTTCCAACTCCGCGCCGTCGTGGCGGGTGAGCGTGCGCTCGGGCCAGACGGGCAACTGATAGCGCAGCATCGACGGCAACAGGGCCCGGCCCTGGTCACGGCGCGTCAAGGTGGAGGTCCGCAGTGCGACCGGGTGCGGTGAGCTGACGAGGGCGATCGCGTTGACCGCACGCGGGTGCAGCACCGCCGTCGCCCAGCACACCAGGCCGCCGTCGGCATGGCCGACCAGCGTCGCGGTCTTGTGGCCCAGCGCCCGTACCAGCCCGGCGGTGTCCCCGGCCAGAGTCCAGCCGTCATAACCGCGCGGGGGTTTGTCGCTGTCTCCATAACCGCGCAGATCGACCGCCACGACCCGGGCACCGGTCAGCGCGGTGAGCTGATGACGCCACGACCACCAGAAGGAGCCGAACCCGTGCAGCAGGATCACCAGCGGGCGGTCCGCTACGGTGCGTTCGCCGTCGGTCACATGGTCGGCCTCCACCACATGAAAGCGGATGCCGTTGGCATGCACCTGCAGATGCCGCCACGGCCCCTCGATCCTGGTGATCGACGGGTCGGGTGGGGGCATTACCAGCCTGACGGGTCGGTGGCCGGCCGGACCGGGACAGCGGGCAGGGTGCCCTTGTCGTGGCCGGGCGTCAGCGCCTCGCGGGTCTCCTTGACCGATTCGATGGTCTGCTGTGGACCCTTGATGCGTCGCACCTTCAGGAAGCCGAAGACCGCCAGCGCCCCGGTGGTCAGCACCATGAGACCGAACACGATCAGGAAGGCCACCCAGCGCCACAGCCAGGTGTCGAGCAGCTCGGCCAGGAAGAAGAAGAAAAAGAAGGTCGAATAGAACAGGACCACCAGCGCGGCGATGAAGAACACGCTGCCGGTCAGGCCCTTCTTCACATCCCGGGTGATCTCGGCCTTGGCCAGCTCCACCTCGGCCCGCAACAACGTGGACACCTGCGCGGTGGCGTCCTTGACCAGGTCACCGATCGAAGGGTCCGGCTTGGGGGCATGCGGGTCGACGAGCGGAATCGAGGTCACCGTCGTCGGAACGCCGTCCCTGCGGTCGCCTGTGCTCATGGCGTTCATGTTGCCATGCGGCGAACCCGTTAACGATCCCGGCCGACAACCTCGCCTTAGTAGACTGACCGCAATCTTGACTTGCGCGGGTCGGGCGCGTCGATTGGAGGACACTTGACGAGCAGACACCGCTGGCAGTTGCTCATTGGTGCACCGATCATCGCTCTCGTCGCGATCCTCAGCCCGGCGCGGGCGCATGCCGCGCCGCCGGTGGTGCTGGGTGGCGGCTCGGGCATCGTGGTCAACGGCGAGTCCCTCTGCACCCTCACCGCGATCGGGCACGACAACGCCGGGCGCCTGATCGGATTCACCTCGGCACACTGCGGTGGACCGGGGGCCGTGGTTTCGGCTGAAGGCGCGAACGGCGCCGGGGTGCTCGGGAAGATGGTCGCCGGTAACGACCTGCTCGATTACGCGGTGATCGAATTCGACCCCGCGAAGGTCACTCCGACCAACAACGTCAACGGTTTTCAGATCGACGGTCTCGGGCCGGACCCGGCTTTCGGCGAGATCGCCTGCAAACTCGGTCGCACCACGGGTTATTCGTGCGGCGTGACGTGGGGTCCCGGACAAGACCCGGGCACCATCGTCAACCAGGTGTGCGGTCAGCCCGGGGACTCGGGCGCACCCGTCACGGTCAACAACAGGCTGGTCGGCATGATCCACGGTGCCTACTCCGAGGAACTGCCCACGTGCGTGGTGAAATTCGTGCCCCTGCACACGCCGGCGGTGACGATGTCGTTCAACACGCAGCTGGCCGACATCACCGCCAAGAACCGACCGGGAACGGGTTTCGTCCCGGTCGGTTAGGCGGCCTCGTACTACTTGCTGGCGCGGATCGCCTCGAAGACGCTGGGGTCGACCAGGGTCGAGGTGTCGCCGAGTTCGCGGCCCTCGGCCACGTCGCGCAGCAGCCGGCGCATGATCTTGCCGCTGCGGGTCTTGGGCAGCTCGGGTACCACGTGGATCTCGCGCGGCTTGGCGATCGGGGAGATCTCGGTGGCCACCTGAGCCCGCAGCTCCTCGACCATGGTGTCGGCCCCGCCGTGCGCGGACGCTTTGAGGATCACGAACGCGCAGATCGCCTGACCCGTGGTGTCGTCGCTGGCGCCGACCACCGCCGCCTCGGCCACCCCGGAGTGCCCGACCAGGGCCGATTCCACCTCGGCGGTCGAGATGCGGTGCCCGGAGATGTTCATGACGTCGTCGATGCGGCCCAGCACCCAGATGTTGCCGTCCGAGTCGTAGCGGGCGCCGTCACCGGCGAAGTACCAGCCCTGCTCGGCGAACCGCGACCAGTAGGTGTCCTTGAACCGCTGCGGGTCGCCCCAGATGCCGCGCAGCATCGACGGCCAAGGCTGGTCGAGCACCAGGTAACCGGTGACGTGCTCGGCCTCGTCGGCACCGGGCACCAGCTCGTTGCCTTCGTCGTCGACGATCTTGGCCGAGATGCCGGGCAGCGGGGTCATCGCCGAGCCGGGTTTGGCCGCGGTGACACCGGGCAGCGGCGAGATCATGATCGCCCCGGTCTCGGTCTGCCACCAGGTGTCGACGATCGGAGTCTTGCCCGCGCCGACGGCCTCCCGGTACCAGCGCCAGGCCTCGGGGTTGATCGGCTCGCCCACCGAACCCAGCAGCCGCAGGCTCGACAGGTCGTGCGCGGCCGGGATCTGGCGGCCCAGCTTCATGAAGGTTCGGATCAGCGTGGGGGCGGTGTAATAGATTGTGACGCCGTACTTTTCGATGATCTCGAAGTGGCGGTGCTCGGTCGGGGAGGTGGGGGTGCCCTCGTAGACCACCTGGGTGGCGCCGTTGGCCAGCGGGCCGTAGGTGATGTAGGTGTGCCCGGTGACCCAGCCGATGTCGGCGGTGCACCAGTACACGTCGGTCTCGGGCTTGAGATCGAAGACGTTGTAGTGGGTGTAGGCCGCCTGGGTGAGGTAGCCGCCCGAGGTGTGCACGATGCCCTTGGGCTTACCGGTGGTACCGGAGGTGTAGAGCAAGAACAGCGGCTGCTCGGAGTCGAACGCTTCCGGGGTGTGCTCGATGGAGGCGACATCGACGGTCTCGTGCCACCACAGATCGCGGCCGTCGGTCCAGTTCACGTCGATTCCGGTGCGGCGGACCACCAGCACGTGTTCGACCGACGGTTGGTCGGCGACGGCTTCGTCGACCGCGTCCTTGAGTGAGGCGGCCTTGCCGCGCCGGTACTGGCCGTCGGTGGTGATGACGAGCTTGGCCTCGGCGTCCTCGACGCGCGCCCGCAGCGCCGACGCGGAGAATCCGGCGAAGACAACGCTGTGCATGGCACCCAGTCGCGCGCACGCCAGCATCGCCACGATGGCCTCGGGCACCATCGGCATGTAGATGGCCACGCGGTCGCCTGCGGTCAGCCCGAGTGCGGCCAGCGCGTTGGCGGCCTTGCTCACCTCGTCCTTGAGCTGGGCATAGGTGATGTCGCGGGCGTCACCGACCGGCTCGCCCTCCCAGTGGATCGCGACCCGGTCGCCGTTGCCCGCCTCGACGTGCCGATCGACACAGTTGTAGGCGACGTTGAGCTTGCCGCCGACGAACCATTTGGCGAACGGTGCCTGCGACCAGTCGAGCACGTCGGTGAACGGGGTCTGCCAGCTGAGGCGGTTGGCCTGGGCGGCCCAGAACCCCAGCCGGTCCTTCTCGGCCTCGGCGTACAACTCGCCCGTCGCGTTGGCGTTGGCCGCGAAATCGGCAGGCGGCGGATAGGCTGACGGAACTTCAGTAGGCGTCGCTGGCGCGTTTGACATGGGTGTGAGCCTAGTCACCAAAGGTTGCAGCGGCGTTGGGAGCTCACAAGACGGTTGCCGGGCGGCGCGCCTTCTGCGCCCAACGGTCGGCGAAATGACGTTCAGCGGTCGGCTAGCGTTTCTGGGTATGACGACCGATCCACTCGCACCCCTGGTCGATCTGCCGGGTGTTTCCGCGGCCAGCGACGAGGCGCGGGATGCCCTGGGCCGGGCGCACCGACACAAGTTCAACTTGCGCGGCTGGCCGCAGACGGCGGCCGAAGCCGCATTGCGCGCAGCGCGGGCCTCGGCGGTACTCGACGGCGGGGCCGTCCAGTTGTCTGCCGACGGCGAACCCGACCCGGTCACCGCGGGCGCCATCCGGGTCGCCGAGGCGCTCGAAGGCGGCGCCACCGCGGTGGTCAGCGTGTGGCAGCGGGCGCCGATGCAGGCCCTGGCCCGGCTGCACGCGCTGGCCGCCGCCGATCTCACCGATGACGAGCATCTGGGCCGGCCACGCACCGACCCCGACGTCGGCCGTCGGCTTGAGCTGCTGACCGAGATCCTGGCCGGCGGCTCCAAGGTCCCCGCCCCCGTACTGGCCGCCGTCGCGCACGGCGAACTACTCAGCCTGGCTCCGTTCGGCACCGCCGACGGCGTCGTGGCCCGCGCGGTTTCGCGTCTGGTGACGATCGCCAGCGGCCTCGACCCGCACGGTCTCGGCGTCCCCGAGGTGCATTGGATGCGAAAGTCGGGGGAGTACCGGGCTGCCGCACGAGGATTCGCCTCGGGCACCCCCGACGGGCTGACCGCGTGGCTGCTGCTCAGCAGTGAAGGCCTCAAGGGCGGCGCGCGTGAAGCCCTGCAGATCGCCCAGTCGGCGGCCGGCTGACGCGCGGGGTCGGGGGACTGTCAGCAAACGAAAGCGGGCGACGGTCCGAAACGATGTTTCGGCTCGCCGCCCGCTAGCACGGATACCGGTTACCAAGCGTGCCAGATGGGTTGCGTGGGTGGCCTCGGCGTCCTTGCAATGCGCTTCGGCTGCAACCCCACCCAAAGGGCCGTCGTAGCCGTCCGCTCTTCGCAATCACGCAGGCCCGCAACACTTTTGCCTATTCCGCGGCATGTGCTCCGCGTGGGTACCGGGACCCGTGCTGGGGAGCCTGGTTCGGGAGATTTAGCCTTCTCTTCCGGCTAAGCCTTGGCCTCATCCAAGCTTCCGTGGTTCCTTTGTACTACGTGACCACGGTCACAGCAAGGGTGAAATGCACCCGACTTCTGATCGTTACGCCGAGGTGTCCAGCTACTACGCGCGGTAGGTCAGGACGTGAAGCGACGAAGCAGTGAATAGGTCAGTGCGCCGGCCGCCAGGGCGCTGATTCCGACGGCCGCGGTGGTCGCCACCGCTGCCCCCGACGGCGCCGGAATCCGGTCGCGCAGCGATACCGGCCTGGTGAAGGTCAGCACGGGCCAGCCGCGGGACGCCGCTTCCTTGCGAAGCCCGCGATCAGGATTCACCGCGGCGGGGTGCCCCACGGCTTCGAGCATCGGGATGTCGGTGATCGAGTCCGAGTAGGCGTAGCAGTGGTCCAGCGCATAGCCCTCGCGGGCGGCCAGGGCACGGATCGCCTCGACCTTGCCCTCGCCATAGCAGTAGAAGGCGATGTCGCCCGTGTAGCGGCCCTCTTCGACCACCATCCGGGTGGCCATGGCGTGGGTGGCCCCCAGGGCCCGGGCGATCGGCGCCACGATCTCCTCACCCGAGGCCGACACCACCACGACGTCGCGGCCGCACAGCTTGTGGTCGGCGATCAGCTCGGCGGCCTCGGCGAACACCAGCGGGTCGACGATGTCGTGCAAGGTCTCGCCCACGATCGACTTGACCTGTTCGACATCCCAACCGGTGCACATGTTCGTGATGTAGCTGCGCATCCGGTCCATCTGGTCGTGGTCGGCGCCCGACATCAGGAACAGAAACTGGGCATACGTCGATTTGAGGACGGTCCGCCGGTTCAGCAGTCCCTGATCGAAGAAGGGTTTGCTGAAAGCAAGGGTGCTCGACTTGGCGATGACGGTCTTGTCGAGGTCGAAGAACGCCGCGGTACGCACCGGCTGACCGCCCTGCGGCCCGGATTGCTGCGCGATCAACTCCCCGGCAGCCTGATCGGATGCGGTCACAAGCGTCAGCATAGAGGCAGCTGCGCCGCATTATTCGAGCGCCAGCGCAAAATGGCAGTTCAAGACGCGTTCGTCCGGGCGTGAGTCCCGGCGCCGCTGCCGGTAGCCCGCACAGGTGTCTCTTGCGTGTTTTGGCAGTTCCGTGTGTATAGTGAGCATTACTCGGCTTATGCCGAGGGTGTATCAGCCCGACCCCCCGGGGCTGATACACGACGACCTCCGCCTCCTCCCCCCCTGGCGGGGGTCGTCCCTTTTCTGGGGAAAGAATCTTCGGCGGCCGGGCCGCATTGGTTGCGGAACCGTATTTTCAGGCCATCGCGACGGTACGTTCGCGGACCACGGCGTTCATCCACAGGCCGGACTTCATCCACAATCCGCGAATTGGTGATGGTGCCGACCCGGCGGTTGCCCGCAGGGTGGGCATATGGCCGTTGCGAACCTCTCGACCGCTCCGCGCGGAGCCGTGCTGGCCCTCATCGGCGACCCACTGCTGCGTGACGACGTGGCGCGGGTGGCTGCCGCCGCCGGTGTCGGGCTCGTCGTCATCGACGACCCCGCTGGGCGGAAGGCATGGGTCGCGGCATCTGCGGTGCTGCTCGATGCTGCGGCCGCCCGACGCTGCGCGGCCCGGACGCTGCCGCGGCGCGCGCGGGTGATCCTTGTCGGTCGCGACGACCCCCGGCCCGACGATTGGCAGGCCGCGATTTGCGTCGGCGCGCAGCACGTCGTCACGCTGCCCGCGCAGGACGCCGATCTCGTGGCGGCCCTGTCCGAAGCCGCCTGGCACGACGATGCCGGTCGCGGTCCCGTGGTGGCGGTGGTGGGGGCCCGCGGGGGAGCGGGCGCGTCGGTGTTCGCGGTGGCGCTCGCCCAATCGACCTCGACCGCGCTGTTGGTCGAGGCGGATCCGTGGAGTGGCGGGATCGACCTGGTGGCGGGCAGTGAGGACCTGGCCGGCTTGCGCTGGCCGGATCTGGCGCTGCAGGGCGGCCGGTTGGGTTATCCGGCGCTGCGCGACGCGCTGCCTCGCCGGGACGGGGTCAGCGTGCTGTCCAGCGGGCGTTCGGGCAGCGATATCGAGGCGGAGCCGTTGGGTGCGGTGATCGAGGCCGGGTGCCGTGGGGGTGTCACCGTCGTGTGCGACGTGCCGCGTCGCGCCACCGCCGCGGCCGAAACCGCTTTGGATGCAGCCGATCTGGTCGTCTTGGTGACCCCCGCAGATGTGCGGTCGTGTGCCGCGGCGGCAGCCGCGCGGCCGTGGGTGCTGGCCTGTAATCCGAACGCCGGTGTCGTCGTGCGGGGCCCGGCGCCCGGTGGGCTGCGAGCAGCGGAGGTGGCCCGCATCGTGGACCTGCCCCTGCTGGCCGCGATGCGACCGCAGCCCGGCATCGCCGAAGTGTTGGAGCGCGGAGGGTTACGAGTGCGGCCCCGGTCGCCGTTGGGTTCGGCGGCGCGGCGGGTGCTGTCGGTGCTGGCCGCTCATCCGGCACAGGACGCGGGGGCCGCATGAGCGCATCGCTGATCGACCGGGTTCGCGAGCGCCTGGTGGCCGAGGCATCCCCGCTGAGTCCCGGTGTGGTGGCCGCGGCAATCCGCGCGGAGTCGGGCGGCCTGCTCGGCGACACCGAGGTACTGAGCAATCTGCGGCTGCTGGAGACCGAACTGACCGGCGCCGGGATCCTGGAGCCACTGCTGTGCGCGCCGACCACCACCGACGTTCTCGTTACCGCCCCCGATGCGGTGTGGGTGGACGACGGCAGCGGATTGCACCGCAGCACAGTGTGTTTCCCCGACGAAGGCGCGGTCCGCCGGCTGGCTCAGCGGTTGGCGCTGTTGGCGGGGCGACGGCTGGACGAGGCGCAGCCATGGGTGGATGGCCAGCTCACCGGCATCGGGCCGTGCGCCGTGCGACTGCACGCGGTACTGCCGCCGATCGCTGCCGCGGGTACCTGCCTGTCCCTGCGGGTGCTGCGCCCGGCGACCCAGAATCTCGAGGCCCTCACCCGCTCCGGGGCCATCCCGCCGGCAGCCGCCGACCTCGTGCACGCGATCATCCGCGCCCGGCTGGCGTTTCTGATCTCGGGCGGCACGGGTTGCGGGAAGACCACGCTGCTGGCCGCCGCGCTGGGCGCCGTCCCGGAACAGGAACGCATCGTGTGCGTCGAGGATGCCGCCGAACTGGCGCCGTCGCACCCACATCTGGTCAAGCTGGTCGCCCGGGGCGCCAACGTCGAAGGCGTCGGTGAGGTGACCGTGCGCGATCTGGTCCGCCAGGCGTTGCGGATGCGTCCAGACCGGATCGTCGTGGGCGAGGTGCGTGGGGCCGAGGTGGTGGATCTGCTGGCCGCACTCAACACCGGCCACGACGGCGGGGCAGGCACCGTGCACGCCAACAGCCCGGCCGAGGTGCCGGCCCGGTTGGAGGCACTCGGCGCGCTCGGCGGACTGGACCGCGCCGCGCTGGTCAGCCAACTGGCCGCGGCCGTACAGGTGTTGTTGCACGTGGGGCGTGACGGCGCCGGCCAACGCAGGCTCTCCGAGATCGCCGTGCTGCGACGGGCCGCGCGTGGCGAACTGGAGGTGGTGACGGCCTGGCATGCCGATACCGGAACGGGTTGTGGCGCAGACGCTCTCGATGCGCTTGTCGAGGGACGCGGGTCGTCGTGACGGTGAGCGCTCTGGCGCTGGCAGCGGCACTGGTGCTGTGGCCGGCCGCACCCAGGCGGACGGCCGCGTTGCGGCGGGTGGATTCACCTGTCCGGCGGCGGGCCCGCGCCGCGCCGATCGTGGCGGTTGTCGGGGTCGTGCTGGCCTGGTTGGCGCCGCCGCCGGTCGTGCTGGCCGCGGCGTTGGTGGCCGGCACCGTGGCGAGCCGCCGTCGGCGTCGTGCGGTCGGGCGGCAGCGACAGCAGCAATCCGCGGCACTGCAGGCCGCGCTGGACGTGTTGGTCGGCGAGCTGCGTACCGGGGTGCACCCGGTCACTGCTTTCGCCACTGCCGCCGGTGAGGTGTCCGGCCCGGTGTGCGACGGCATGAGCGCGGTGGCGGCCCGCGCCCGCTTGGGGGCCGATGTGGCGGCCGGGTTGGACGACATCGCGGAATCCTCGCAGTTGCCCATGCACTGGGAACGGCTCGCTGCCTGCTGGCGCTTGGCGCACGCGCATGGACTCTCGATCGCCACCCTGATGCGCACCGCGCAGCGCGACATCGTTGAACGCGAACGCTTTTCCGCACACGTCGAAGCGGCGATGGCGGGCCCGCGGGCAACGGCGGCGGTGCTCGCCGGGCTGCCGGTGGCCGGAATAGCGCTGGGGCAGTTGATCGGTGCGCGGCCCCTGGCGTTCCTCTTCAACGCGGGCATCGGAGGCTGGCTGTTGGTAGTCGGAGTCGCGCTGGCCTGCACCGGCCTCTTGTGGTCAGACCGGATCACCGAGCGGGCGCTGAAATGAGCTGGGTAGCGTTACTTCTCGCCGCCGCGCTCTTGGTCGGAGGGGATCCGGCCCTGGTACGCAACCGTGCCGCGCCGACGCCGCGGCGGCGCGCCGACCCGCTGCGGGTGCCGGCCGACGGGCCGCTCGCCGCCGCTTCGACGTTCGATCTGTTCGCCGCATGCCTGGCCGCCGGCCTGGCGGTGTCGACCGCAGCGGCAGCCGTCACGCCGTCGGCCCCGGCGCCGCTGGCGACGGTGCTGCGGCGGGCGGCCGAACTGTTGGCGCTCGGGGCTGATCCGGCGCGGGCCTGGGCCGGCAGCGCCGACGGGAATGCACTTGTGGCCCAGGACAAGAACGCCGATGCACTGTTACGCCTGGCCCGGCGATCCGCCGCCTCCGGTAGCGCCCTGGCTGACGCCGTGGCAGAGCTGGCAGTCCAGACGCGACACGAGGCCGCCACGTCGGCCGACGCGGTCGCAGAACGCGCCTCGGTTCTGGTCGCCGGTCCGCTTGGGCTGTGCTACCTGCCGGCATTTCTGTGTCTGGGTGTCATACCTGTGGTCGTCGGTCTGGCCGGCGACGTGCTGGGCTCAGGACTGTTGTGAACACACATCGCAAAGAGGGGAAAAATCATGGCAGTAAACAGGTTTCAGCGGGCCAATACCAGGGTGGCGCTGTTGATGCTCGACGAATCGGGGATGAGCACCGTCGAATACGCTATCGGCACTATTGCCGCCGCGGCGTTCGGGGCGATCCTGTACACCGTGGTCACGGGGGACTCGATCGTCAGTGCCCTGACGAACATCATCAGCCGGGCGTTGAACACCAACGTCTAGATGACCGGGGTGCGCTCACCGTCGAGGCAGCGTTCGCGCTCGCGTCGCTGGTGGCGGTTCTGGTGTTGTGCGTCGGCGGCCTCAGCGCGGTGGGCATGCAGATTCGTTGCATCGACGCGGCACGTGAAGCCGCCCGGCTGGCCGCGCGTGGGGACGGTGAAGCGGCCATCGCCAGTGCTCGCCGGGTGGCGCCATCGGGTGCGGTGGTACACGTCGGCCAAGACGGCGGTTTGGTGGTGGCCCGGGTCAGCGCGGCCACGGTCTTTCCGGGCCTCACGCTGTCCGCCGAAGCGGCAGCGGTGCCCGAACCCGGCGTCGGATGAGCGGGGATCGACCACACTGGTGGCCGCGGCCATGATTGCGATGCTGATCGTCTTCGCCGCGGGCGCTGCATATCTGGGCGCTGCGGTGAGCGCCCGGCACCGAGCTCAGGCCGCGGCTGACCTAGCCGCGGTGGGCGCCGCGGCCGCCGTGGTGTCCGGTCCGGATGCGGCGTGCCGACAGGCTACTGAGATCGCGGCTCGGATGCGGTCGGTCCTCGGCGACTGCCGGATCGACGAACTCGACGTGGTGCTCGAGGTGGCGACGCCGGTTCGTCTCGGCCGGTGGGGAGTGGGGCCGGCCCGGGCAGCGGCTCGTGCGGGGCCGGTGAACGTCGGGAACTAGTCGATGGGGTCGAGGGCTGCTGCGGCAACCTCGTCATCGGTGGGCAGGCGCATCGATATCAGCCCCGCGAAGATGTTCTCGTCGAGTTCGACCCGGTTGATCGTCATGTGGACGGGGCGCCAGTCGCTGCCTTCGGCGCGCATTCGCAGCACAGCGGCGGTGGTGCCGCCGGAGAACTCCGTCGTCATCCTGGCCATGTGCCGGGCGTCGGCCGGGTGGATGCGGGCCGGCCCGCCGTCGCGGTTACGCCAGTCGAAGAAGGGTGCCGGATCGTCGAGCCACTTCAGCAGCTTCCAGTTGTCCAGATCGACCAGGGCTCGGTGCACGCCGGGCTGCGCCAGCCCGTTGAGAATGCGCTGGGCCAGGTTGTCGGGCCGTTCCACGGGAGCTTCTCGTTCAGTGCGCCAATTCATCGCGCGGGAGATGAGTTTCTCGGAGCCGTCGTCTTGTGGTTCGAGCAGGACTCGGGCCACGAATCCGACGGTGATGGGCTCCCCGAGGTGGTCGGTGACGTCCCAGGTGGTGCACAAGGTGTGGCCGACGACGGGTTTGATCGTCATCGCCAGGACCTTGGCCTCGGTGCCGTTGAGATCCTTGGCGGGCAGGTCGTCGGCGAACGCCCGGTCGTGGGTGGCTTCGGTTTCCGGATTCATGCCGCTGTTGATCAGCGATTCGGGGGTGTCGGTAGCCACGCCTGCGGTCAGGTCCCAGACCAGCGGTCCCGGGACGGGGCGTTGCGGTGGTTCGATATCGCTCGGCCCGATCCAGATGTGCACGCCGTGGATGCGTCCATCGGACATCCGCACCACTTCGGTGCGGATTACGCGGTCATTCTTGGTTGTGATGCTGCTGAGGCCCTGGCCGGCCTGCACGGTTTCCCTGATGGCGGTCTGTATTGCCATCAGGTGCGGATTTCGGCGCAGAAACACACTGATCGGGACGAGGTTCTTTGTCTGCAGACCTCGTGCGACCACAACAGGCTCGCTACCCAGTGTCTCCACGAGCAGCCAGTCGTGGTTCATGATCGGCATTTTACCGGCGGGAACGTACCTTTCCGCACGGCTGAGTAGACGCCGGGACACGACGGAATCCGCACCGCAATACTTCGGATCACGGTCGCGGGTATGTGGACTTTGCGTCTGCCGGCTTGCAAACATGAGCGAGTTCACGTAATTTGCCACTGCGCCCGGCCTCCGGGATTGGGAACGGATCGCGTTGTCCGACCGTTCGTCGCAACGTCTGTGTGTTCGGCGTGGCCGAATGCAGCCACGTGGTTGTCGATCCGCGGAGTCGGCCGTCGAGGGGTCGGTCGTCAACGCGGTCGGGGGATAGACGCTGAGGACGTACTCAGCGCGCCGAGCACCAGGCGGAGCACTTTCACCGCACCGGATTTGTCCAATGGGTCGTTGCCGTTTCCGCACTTCGGCGACTGCACACATGACGGGCAGCCCTGCGGGCACTCGCACGCTTCGATCGCGTCGGCGGTCGCTGCCCACCACGTACTGAGATTGCGGAATCCGCGGTCGGCGAAACCGGCTCCGCCGGGATATCCGTCGTAGACGAAGATCGACGGCAGACCGTCGACCGGGCCGACGGCCGTCGAGACTCCGCCGATGTCGCCCCGGTCGCAGCTGGCCACCAGCGGCAACAGCCCGATCGAGGCGTGTTCGGCGGCGTGCAGGCTCCCAGGAACGCGCAGTGGGTCAATCCCGCTGTCCTGTAAGGCTTCTGGCGTAATCGTGCACATCACGGCCATGGTGTCCAGGGTGCTCGGCGGCATGTCCAGTTCCACGAAATCGATGACCTCGCCGTCCAGGCGGCGGCGCAGGTAGCCGACCACGGTGTTGGTGACGGACACCGGAACCAGTCCGACGGTGACCGGACCGAACGTGCTGCGCTCGCCAGGACCGGTGACCGTGATGTCAGTGAGTTCTCTGGCGAAAGTGCTGTAACCGGGATCCGCGGCGTAGACGAATGCAACACCGTCCTCGAACGACAATGAGTCGACCAGATATGTCTCTCCCTGGTGCAGGTACACCGCGCCCGGGTGCAGCGAGGCGGCCGCCCGGCCGGCTGCCGTACTACCCAACATCCGTCCGGTATCGGCTTCGAGGATCGCGATCTGGCCGCCGCTGGAGCCGCGGATGTCGACCGCGGGGTGCGGATCCACCCCGGGAGCGGGGAAATAGCCGCCCGGGCGTTTGCGCAACAAACCGTCGTCGACGAGGGTGCCGGCCACCGCCTCGGCGTTCCACAGCCGCACCTCGGCCTCGGTGAGTGGCAGCTCGGCTGCGGCACAGAGCAATTGCGGTCCCAGTACGTGTGGATTCGTCGGGTCGATCACCACCCGCTCGATCGGCTTGTCCAACAAGGCCGCCGGATGGTGCACGAGGTAGGTGTCCAGTGGGTCATCGCGGGCGATCAACACGATCAGCGCGCCCTGGCCGCGTCGGCCCGACCGGCCCGCCTGCTGCCAGAACGAGGTGACGGTGCCGGGAAACCCCGCCATCACCACCGCATCCAGCCCGGCGATATCGATGCCGAGTTCCAGCGCATTGGTGGTGGCCAGGCCGCGCAGTCTCCCGTCAGTCAGCGCGGCTTCCAGCTCGCGCCGGTCCTCCGAGAGGTAGCCCGCGCGGTAGGACGCCACTTGCTCGGCGAGTTCTGGCGCGGTGTCCTCGAGTCGGGCGCGGGTGCCCAGCGCGGTCAGCTCGGCGCCGCGCCGGGACCGGACGAATGTCAAAGTCCTTGCCCCCTCGGCCATCAGGTCGGCCATCACCCTGGCGGCTTCGGCGCCGGCCGAACGACGTACGGGTGCGCCGTTCTCTCCGGTCAGATCGTCCAGCAGCGCAGGCTCCCACAGTGCGATGGTGCGCGCGCCCTGGGGTGAGCCGTCCTCGGTCACCTCGGCGACTGTCTGCCCGATCAACTCCGCGGCGGTCTCGGCCGGTGATGCCGTGGTGGCGCTGGCGAAGATCACCGTCGGCCCCGAACCCTCAGGGGAGTAGCGCTCACACAACCGCAACAGTCGGCGCAGCACCATCGCCACGTTGGAGCCGAAAATGCCACGGTAGTAATGGCATTCGTCGACGACGATGAACTTGAGGTGGCGGAGGAACACGGCCCAGCGGGCATGGTTGCGCAGCAGCGACAGGTGGATCATGTCCGGGTTGGAGAAGATCCAGCGTGATCGCTCCCGGGCGAACCGGCGCACCTCGGTCGCACTGTCGCCGTCGTACGGCGCCGGTGCGACGTCACGCAGGGCGGCCACGGCCTCGGTCAGAGCTTGTGCCGTGCGCAGTTGGTCGTGGCCGAGCGCCTTGGTCGGCGACAGGTAGAGCACCCGTGCCTGCCGGTTTTCGGCCAAGGTCGACAGGATCGGAAGTTGGTAGGCCAAAGACTTGCCCGACGCGGTTCCGGTGGACACGACGACGTGGCGTCCGTCGTGCGCGAGCTCGGCAGCGGCCAGTTGATGCGACCACGGCGCGGTGATCCCGCGCTCGGTCAAGGCCCGCACGACCTCCGGATGTGCCCACTGCGGCCAACGAAGTGGTTTGCCGTGTCGCGGAGGGATATCCGCAACATGGCGTAGCGGATCTTCGTCGGCCGGGGTGCCCTCGACAGCGCAAGCGAGCAGCTCACGGCCGAAATCCGACCCCTGATCCAGCACTGTTCTGCCTCCTGCGATGTACCCTGCCGACGTCGGCCCGGATTTGTAAACGAATTGTTCACCACGCGCCGTACGCCAAGACTGTCGCAGTCGACCCGAACATGGTTGACTGATCACGGTCGCAGCTTCTGTGTTTGTACTCGCACTCGCAGGATCGTCGTTGCGATCGCGGTTCCTGCGAGGGTTGTAGGTCGGGCAGTTCCGGTCGACTCGCGCGTTGGTATGGCGGTCGGAACGGGCCCGGTACATCGGAAGTCGGTGGACCGCACCCGGTTGAAAGAGAAGGAAAGAACAAAAGATGCCACAGGGAACTGTGAAGTGGTTCAACGCGGAGAAGGGCTTCGGCTTCATTGCTCCGGAGGACGGCTCTGCCGACGTGTTTGTCCACTACACGGAAATCCAGGGCAGCGGATTCCGCACCCTGGAGGAGAACCAGAAGGTTGAGTTCGAGGTCGGCCAGAGCCCCAAGGGGCCGCAGGCCACGGGTGTTCGGGCCATCTGAGCCAAACAAACCCACGGGACACCCCCGCGTGAGTCCACATCGGACACCGCGGGGGTGTTCGCGTTTTTGCGGCTCGAGCTGGCTTAGTGTCGGCTTGTGAGCCAGCTGTCCTTCTTCTCGGCCGAGTCGGTGCCGCCCGCGGTGGCCGACCTGACCGGGGTTCTCGCCGGCCCGGGGCAGGTGGTGCTGGCGAGCGTCGGCGGCCAGCAGGCGGCCCGGATCTCGGTGGTTGTCGACGAACTGTGGCGCGCCCACGGCCTGGCCGAGATGATCAGCGACGCCGGCCTCATATCGGAGATATCGCGGACCGACGAGAACAACCCGCTGGTGCGCACCGCGCTGGACCCGCAGTTGATGCTGATCGCGGGGGCCTGGACCAGGGGTGCGGTCAAAACCGTCCCGGCCGGCTGGCTGCCCGGGTCCCGCGAGCTGCGGGCCTGGACGCTGGCTGCGGGCACGTTCGAGGCGGACGACCGCTACCTGCTCGGATTGGACCCGCATGCGCCGGACACCCACGCGGCGCTGGCCGAGGCGATGATGCGGGTGGGAATCGCCCCGACCTTGATCGGGACCAGAGGCTCGCATCCGGCTCTGCGGATCAGTGGGCGACGACGCCTATCGCGCCTGGTGGAGAACGTCGGGGAACCGCCCGGGGACGCCGCGGCGTTGGCGCATTGGCCTCGTATTTAATGATGCACACGCGGAGAGCCGGTTTGCGTAGGCTCGCGCGTAATGCGAAATTGTCAGTTGCCGGGCGTGGCGCGGCAACTAAAGAAGTGGAGCGTAGGCACAGTTGGCTGGCGATAGCGGCAGCGGTAGCAAGGGGAATGTCCGGCGACTCGTAATTGTCGAGTCGCCGACCAAGGCGCGCAAGATCGCCGGCTACCTGGGCTCCAATTACGTGGTCGAGTCCTCCCGCGGGCATATTCGTGATCTGCCCCGTAATGCCGCCGACGTGCCCGCCAAGTACAAATCCGAGCCGTGGGCGCGGCTCGGGGTCAATGTCGACGACAACTTCGAGCCGCTCTACATCGTCAGCCCCGACAAGAAGAGCACGGTCACCGAGCTGAAGGACCTGCTCAAGGGCGTTGACGAGCTCTACCTCGCGACGGACGGTGACCGCGAGGGTGAGGCGATCGCCTGGCATCTGCTGGAGACCCTGAAGCCCAAGGTGCCGGTGCGGCGGATGGTGTTCCACGAGATCACCGAACCGGCCATCCGCGCTGCCGCGGAAAACCCGCGTGACCTGGACATCGCCCTGGTCGACGCGCAGGAAACCCGGCGCATCCTCGACCGCCTCTACGGCTACGAAGTGTCGCCGGTGCTGTGGAAGAAGGTGGCGCCGAAGCTGTCGGCGGGCCGCGTGCAATCGGTGGCCACGCGCATCATCGTGCAGCGCGAGCGGGAGCGCATGGCGTTCCGCAGCGCCGGCTACTGGGACGTCAGCGCTGAACTCGACGCGTCCGTGTCGGACCCGCAGGCCACCCCGCCGCGGTTCACCGCCAAGCTCAACACCGTCGACGGCCGCCGCGTCGCCGCCGGCCGTGATTTCGACTCGCTGGGGCAGCTGAAGAAGCCCGACGAGGTGCTCGTCCTCGACGAGGCCAGCGCCGGAGCGCTGGCCGCCGGGCTGCGCGGCGCCCAGCTGGCCGTCAGCTCCGTCGAGCAGAAGCCGTACACCCGCCGCCCTTACGCGCCGTTCATGACGTCGACGCTGCAGCAGGAAGCCGCCCGCAAGCTGCGGTTCTCCTCAGAGCGCACCATGAGCATCGCGCAGCGGCTGTACGAGAACGGCTACATCACCTACATGCGTACGGACTCGACGACGCTGTCGGATTCGGCCATCAACGCCGCCCGCAACCAGGCACGTCAGCTCTACGGCGACGAATATGTGCATCCGTCCCCGCGCCAGTACACCCGCAAGGTGAAGAACGCGCAGGAGGCGCACGAGGCCATCCGACCCGCCGGTGACGTGTTCCAGACCCCGGGCCAGCTGCACGCCCAGCTCGACACCGACGAGTTCCGGCTCTACGAGCTGATCTGGCAGCGCACCGTCGCCTCGCAGATGGCCGACGCCCGCGGCACCACGCTGTCGCTGCGCATCGCCGGTACCGCCCGCGGCGGTGAGCAGGTCGTCTTCAACGCGTCGGGCCGCACCATCACGTTCCCGGGCTTCCTCAAGGCTTACGTCGAGAGCATCGACGAGTTGGCCGGCGGCGAGTCCGACGACGCCGAGAGCCGTCTGCCGAACCTGACGCAGGGCCAGCGCGTCGACGCCGCCGATCTGACCGCCGACGGCCACCAGACCAGCCCGCCGGCCCGCTACACCGAGGCCTCGCTGATCAAGGCCCTCGAAGAGCTCGGTATCGGCCGCCCGTCGACCTACAGCTCGATCATCAAGACCATCCAGGACCGCGGCTACGTGCAGAAGAAGGGCAGCGCCCTGGTGCCGTCCTGGGTTGCCTTCGCCGTGGTGGGCCTGCTGGAGCAGCACTTCGGCCGGTTGGTGGATTACGACTTCACCGCCGCCATGGAGGACGAGCTCGACGAGATCGCCAACGGCCAGGAGCAGCGCACCAACTGGCTGTCGAACTTCTACTTCGGCGGTGAGCACGGCGTCGAGGGCTCGATCGCCCGGTCCGGTGGCCTCAAGCACCTCGTCGGCGGCAACCTCGAAGGCATCGACGCGCGAGAAGTCAACTCCATCAAGCTCTTTGACGATGACGAGGGTCGAGCCATCGTGGTTCGGGTGGGTCGTAACGGGCCGTACCTGGAGCGCATGATCGCCGATCCGGACAATCCGGGTGAGCTCAAGCCGCAGCGGGCCAATCTCAAGGACGATCTGACCCCCGACGAGCTGACGCTGGAACTGGCCGAGAAGGCTTTCGCCACACCGCAAGAGGGGCGGGTGCTGGGTGTCGACCCGGCGACCGGCCACGAAATCGTGGCCAAGGACGGACGTTTCGGTCCCTACGTCACCGAGATCCTCCCGGAACCCCCGGAAGATCCGGATGCGGGGACGACGGCCAAGAAGGGCAAGAAGCCGACCGGCCCCAAGCCGCGCACCGGATCGCTGTTGCGCTCAATGGATCTGGAGACCGTGACGCTCGACGACGCGCTCAAGCTGCTGTCGTTGCCGCGCGTGGTCGGCGTCGACCCGTCGAACAACGAGGAGATCACCGCGCAGAACGGCCGCTACGGCCCATACCTCAAGCGCGGCACCGACTCTCGCTCACTGGCCACCGAAGAGCAGATGTTCACCATCACCCTCGACGAGGCGCTCAAGATCTACGCCGAGCCGAAACGCCGTGGGCGCCAGGCCGCTGCTGCCCCGCCGCTGCGTGAGCTGGGCACCGACCCGGCCTCGGGCAAGCCGATGGTGATCAAGGACGGCCGCTTCGGTCCCTACGTCACCGACGGTGAGACCAACGCCAGCCTGCGCAAGGGCGATGACGTGGCCTCGATCACCGACGAGCGGGCTTCGGAACTGCTGGCTGACCGTCGCGCCCGTGGACCGGTGAAGAAGGCCGCCAAGAAGGCGCCGGCGAAGAAGGCCGCCAAGAAAGCCGCCGCCAAAAAGGCCCCGGCGAAGAAGGCCGCTGCCAAGAAGTCCTGAGCAGGCTAGCCGGTCACGTCGCTTTCGGCTTCGCGCGCCAGATCGCGCGGCAGCACCAGATTCATCGGACGGGCCAGTTGGGTGGGCACCGTGCGCCCGCGCAGCTCGACGATCTCGCCGACATCCCAACTCAGCGCCTCGGCATCCAGAGCACCGCTGACCGCGATGGCCGAGGCCAGCACGTGGCCTTCCTCCAGCTTGGCCAGCTCGGTGAGACGGGCAGCCTCGTTGACCGGGTCGCCGATCACCGTGTACTCGAAACGGGCCTGCGCACCGATGTGACCGGCGATCGCGCGCCCGGCCGAGACACCGATACCGAACTCGATATCGCTGCCCAGCACGCTCAGCAACTCGTCGTGCAGTTCGCGCGATGCGGCCAGCGCGCCGCCCGAGGCGTCGGGATGCTCGATGGGGGCGCCGAAGATGGCCAGCGCCGCGTCGCCCTGGAACTTGTTGACGAATCCGCCGTGACGGTTGACGGTGTCGACGATGACCCGGAAGAACTCGTTGAGGAGGTTCACCACGTCGCCGGCCGGGATCGTCGACGCCAGATGCGTCGAACCCACCAGGTCCACGAACAGCACCGCCACGTCGCGTTCCTGCCCGCCCAGCTCGGTGCCGCGCTCGAGGGCGCGTCGGGCCACGTCCTCACCGACGTAGCGGCCGAACAGGTCGCGCAACCGTTGCCGCTCGGCCAGCTCGCGCACCATGTCGTTGAACCCGGCCTGCAGCAAGCCCAGCTCGCTGGCGTCGTAGATCTGCATGTGTGCGTTGTAGTTGCCGCGCTGCACCTCGCCCAGCGCCCAGCGCAGCTGGCGCAGCGGATCGGCGATCGACATCGCCACCAGCACGGTGCTGGACAACCCGATCACCAGGGCGGCGATGGCCAGCAGCAACAGTGGCGTGATGAGCCGGTCCGCCGATGCGGTGAGGATCGAGAACTTGCTGGCCACCAGGGCCAGCACGATCGCCAGGACCGGGACACCGGTCGACAGCACCCAGGTGAGTACCTGGCGCAGGATCACCCCGGGGGCGCGGAAGTTCTCCGGCACCCCGCCCCGCAGCGCGGCCACCGCGACCGGACGCAGCACGCGCTCGGACTGCAGGTAGCCGATGATCGCGGTGGCGGTGGCGCCCAAGGCGGTGGCGACCAGGACCACGGGTGCGGACTTACTGGCCACCGGCCAGCTGGCCACGATGAACACGATCGAACCGAGGAACCAGTTCGTAACGCTGATCAGAGTGCGGTAGAAGGGCATCTTCAGCGCCCGCACACGGGCCAACTCGGTGATGGCAGGGTCCGACTTGGACAGCAGGGTGTCGCGACGCTGCCAGCGAATCACGGGGATGAGCAGGCGCAGCGCCAGGTAGGCGCCGATGGTGAACGAGATGAACAGGTAGCCCAGGAAGATCGCCAGATTGAACACCGGCAGGTCCTGGAGCTGGATGCGATCCTCGGGCGGCAGGCCGAAACGCAGGAAGCCCAGCACGAAAAGTGCGCCGATGATGTCGGCCTGCAACATGCCCAGCGTGAACACCGGCCACGGGGTGCGCGCCACCCATCGCGCGAATGCACCGATTCGCGCGATAGGGATGGGCTCCGTGGTCACCCGTTCACCGTATCGGGCCGCAGGGACGTTGAGCGCCTGCTGTGACGTGGTTGTGTCGGCTTGACCACTACTGTTGGGGACGATGAGCGGGGTCTTTTCGCGGCTGGTGGGTCAGCATGCGGTGGAACAGGAGCTGGTGGCGGCCGCGTCGGCCGCCCGGGGTGATTCGCCACACAGCGGCACCACCGTCGGGACCATGACACATGCCTGGCTGATCACAGGGCCGCCCGGGTCCGGACGTTCGGTGGCGGCGCTGTGCTTCGCCGCGGCGCTTCAGTGCACGTCAGAGGGGACGCCGGGGTGTGGGGAGTGCCGGGCGTGCACGACGACGATGGCCGGTACCCATGCCGACGTACGCCGCATCGTGCCCGAGGGCCTGTCGATCGCGGTCAAGGAGATGCGCGAGATCGTCCAGATCGCGTCCCGGCGGCCCGGGACCGGCCGCTGGCAGGTGGTGGTGATCGAGGACGCCGACCGGCTCACCGAGGGGGCGGCCAATGCCCTGCTGAAAGTGGTGGAGGAACCGCCGGCCTCGACGGTGTTCCTGCTGTGCGCGCCGTCGGTGGATCCCGAGGACATCGCGATCACCCTGCGCTCCCGGTGCCGGCACGTCGCGTTGACGACGCCCTCGGTCGACGCGATTGCCGACGTGCTCATTTCCGGTGATGGGCTACCCGAGGCGGATGCCCGCTGGGCGGCCTCGGTCAGCGGCGGGCATGTGGGCCGGGCCCGCCGGCTGGCGACCGATCCCGAGGCCAGGGAGCGCCGGAAACGCGCGTTGGGGCTGGCCCGGGATGCGGCGACGCCGGCACGGGCCTTCGCGGCTGCTGAGGAGATGGTCGCGGTCGCCGAGGCCGAGGCGCTGGCGTTGACCGCCGGACGCAACGAGACCGAGACCGAGGAGCTCAAGACGGCACTGGGTGCCGGCGGCACCGGAAAAGGCACCGCGGCCACCACCCGCGGCACCGCGGGGGCACTCAAAGAGCTGGAGAAGCGGCAGAAATCCCGGCAGACCCGGGCTTCGCGTGATGCGCTGGACCGGGCCCTCATCGATTTGGCCACCTACTTTCGCGATGCGCTGCTGGTTTCGTCAGGAGCCTCGTCGGTGACCGCCAATCACCCGGACATGTCCGAGAAAGTGGTGGCCATGGCCGAGCACGTGCCGCCGGACCGGCTGCTGCGCTGCATCGAGGCGGTGCTGGAATGTCGCGAGGCGCTGGCCATCAACGTCAAACCGAAGTTCGCGGTCGACGCCATGGTGGCCACCGTCGGGCAGGCGCTGCGAGGGTGACTTTGGAGGCTCGGGCATGGCTGCCGTAGACTCGTGCCGCCCGGTTCGCCGAGCGCGCCACCCTAGCTCAGTCGGTAGAGCAATTCACTCGTAATGAATAGGTCAGGGGTTCGATTCCCCTGGGTGGCTCCACTATTTTGTTTTCGCCCCGTACGTGGTCGCCAGGAACTCCTCGACCAGCGGGACTACTTCGTCGAGGTGGGTTTCCAGCAGCCAGTGTCCGCCGCCGAGCAGGTGGATCGGCGCATCGGGCAGATCACGTCGGTACGCCCGGGCGGATTTCTCCGGCATGTAGCCGTCGTGCGGGCCCCAGACGATCAATGCCGGCGGCTGGTGCTCACGCAGGTAGGACTGTTCGTCGGCGAACCACTCCAGGGTGGTGGGTTGGTCCTCCAGCAGCCGGATCAGGTTGGCGATGCGCTCCGGTGTGCACATGAGAGACCAGTGCAGTGTCCATAGGTCAGGGCTGATCCGGTCGGCTATGTCGTCGGGAAGTTCACCGCGGAACTCGGTTTCGAAGCCGTGCAGGGTGACGTGCTGGGCGATCCTGCGTCGCGCGTCAGGTCCGGGGTTGTTCCACGATTCCTTGAGGAAGTCGTATTTCGGGCCGAAGGCGTCCTCGTAGATATCGCCATTCTGAATGACAAGGCCTGCAACGCTTTCCGGACTCGCGATGGCAAGCTGGAAACCGAACTGAGAACCGTAGTCGTGTAACCAGATGACGTAGCGATCGAGACGCATGGTGTCGACGAACGACTGCAGAAAGCGGCTGTAAGCGGTGAAGGTGTACTCGAAGTCATCGGCCGACGGCGTTGCGCTGTAACCGAATCCGGGTAGGTCGGGCGCGACGAGCCGCCATCGGTCGCCGAGGCGCGCCATGAGGTTGCGGTAGACGTAGGAGGAGGCCGGGTAGCCGTGGGGAAGCAGTAGTACCGGGGCGTCGACGGGACCGGCGGCACGATAGAAGGTGTCAACACCGTCGACGGTGGTCCGATGATGGGTTACTACGGTCACGCACTTCGAGTACCCGTTTCGCCACTTTCATCGCGATAGGCTCACCGCCATGGCACGGACAGTGGTGGGCGTGGCTCTCGTAGCTGCGGTTTCGCTGGCATCTCCGGCGGCGGCCGCCCCGGGCCAAGTTCCTGATCTGGGCGGCTACATTGCAGTGCGCGTCCAGGACTACTCCACGTACTACAACTACCCGACGACCAACGGCGCCCAGTTCGTCACCCCGGGCGGATATCGATGCCGGATCACCTACACCGGCCGTGCCAATCCGCCGATGAAGCAAGCCAGCTGCTGGGGCGAGCTGCCCGGTACGTCGAGCAACATGGTCAGCGTCTTCGCGGCCATGTCAGTCGAACCGGCGACGTTTTCCACCGGCGATCTGGCCGACATGGAGAATTACACGGACTACAAAGAGCCGCGCGACCGCACGGTCGACCCGGCTGACTACAAACTGCTTCCCGCCGGCAGCAGGCTCGACTACCCCGATACCGGGACGTGTGCGGTCACCGAAGTGAGCACGGTGTGCGTGGTCGGTGACCACGGCTTCGAGTTGTCGCAGCGTGGGAGCCGCGTCTTCTAGTCCTTGCTGAGCGCTTCACGCGCCACGTTGCGGGCAGTATTCGCGGCAGGGAACCCCGCGTACCCACTGGCGTGGTAGATGACCTCGGCGATCTCGTCCTCGGTAAGGCCGTTGCGGAGGCCGATCCTGACGTGTGACTCGAACTCATCGGTGGCCCGTAGGGCGATCAAGATGCCCATGGTGACCAGGCTGCGATCACGGCGGCTCAGGCCGTCACGGCTCCACAACCGGCCGAAGACGTTGTCGACACCGATGCCCATCAGCTCGTCACCGAAGGACCCGTCGGGTTCGACAACATTCGACGGCAGGTGCGGCACCATCTCCTGGAGGACCCGCAGGCCTTGTTCACGTACCTCAGTCATGCCTGCCAGCTTGGCATGTGCGCCGCGACTTACTCGCCGGTGGCGGTGATGACGATGACGGGTGCCCCTTCGGCAAGGAATACCTGTGCGTTGATCCTCGTGGATCGGAACGCCTGGTCCAACTGGTCGCCGGCGAGGTAACCGCCCTGGGGCAGATTGCCGCGCAGGGTTTCCCAGACATCGGGCTTATTTGCGGTGGGAACGGGTCGATACGACGCTTTCAAAGAGTCCACGGTTGCCGAACTCACTTCGACGATGGCATCGATCCAATACAACGACGGTCCGGGCATGCGTGGATCGCCCCAGTCACCGCTGACCCACGATGCTGCGATGGGCGGTCCGAGAGCGGGAAACCGTTTGGTCAACGGTTCGAGTTCGTGCCGCACTGGATTGGACGTTGTCTTCGCCGCGGGAGCACTCGGCGATACTTGAGAACCCAGGTTGCACGCGGAGACGACGAGAATCAGGCACAAGAGCATCGCAGTGGCTGCGCGTTGTGGTGTCACACTGACCGCCCCCCGGCTCCGCCTCACCGGTGAAGGTTCAGCCGCCGAGTGCGGAGATCTCCTGGGGCACGTCGCCGGCGGTTTCGGGGTAGATGCTGGTCTTGGTCCATGTCCCATCTGGCTTGCGGTCCACGTGGGCTGTGCCGACATCGCTTGACAGGAGCCATAGTTGGTCATCCGTTGAGAGCCAGGTGATCCCAACGCCATGTCGGCTGCTGTAGGCGTACGAGTCACGGAAGACCTCGGTGCCCGTGGCCTTTTCGCGGATCACTGCCACCCATGTGTCCACCTCGTTCTCGTTCGGTGCCATGTCGACTGACACCGAGTATTGCCCGGAGGGAGAGTCTTTGGGGTGGTCGGGCTGCGCGAAACGATCATCGCGACGGCTCGACCCGCCGCCGAGGATCCCGCAGCTGCTGACGATTGCGGTGATCAGCAGCATGGTGGCTAGGTGTCGCATCATGGCGCTGGATACCCCTTGATCGAGATTACGTTTCCTCCGGCATCCATCTTTACAGTCGTATACGCGTGCCAAGTTATATCCCGGCGCCGACGTCATACCAGCGTCTAAAGTCAGTCCCAAATTTGACATGCCGTTTTGGAAGGCGAAGTTCTCCATAGCGGTCGAGAATTCTGAAAGGTCTCTCGAGGGCACGGCACCTGGAGATTTGAGGACGCCTTCGGGCGTAAAGAATCGGGTCGGAATACCGTTCGCTCCTGGCCGTATGCCTATAGCTTTCGCTACTTCGTAACGGGCCAAATTAAGAAAATGCTGTGCCGGAGATACTTGCAGTGCTGTGTTACCGGACTTACGCCAACCACCTTCGACAACTCCAGCTAGTCCTGCGGCGAACTGCAGCGCCACTAGATCGTCAGCGTTATGACTGGCGACGGACTCTGCATATGCCTGCAGATAGTGCTCTACCCGTTCGTATGCAGCATTGTTGAAAGCGGCGCCGGCGTTGGTGTTCGTATCGATAATGGAAAACACCTCGCGGGCCGAAGCTAGATTAAGGGGATCGCCGACAACTTCGAAGCCTGAGCTTTTCCGTAGGTCACCGACAAGTGCTCCCTGAAATGGCGTTAGGGCTTCGGCGTATGCTGCTAAAAGGTTCGGGTTCAAGTCGCCGAGTGATCGACGTTGCAAACCGAACAATCCCGTTGGAATATTTGACAATCCATAGTTGGGATCAGAAAGAAACAATGCAATCGTATGCGCCGCTTCGCCCGCATGTCGTGCTGTGGTGGGGTCAGCTGATTGAGCATCCTTGCTGATCCACGCCAATCGATCAGCGGGTAGTTGGCAGGTTGGGTGCGCTGCCACACGCCGAGACTGCCGTGGCCACAATGAATATCAGAGTGGCGCACATCGCTAGTAGTTTGCTCATATGCCGCTGCCTTCTTATGCAGTGTTCGCTAACCCCGGCCGGTGACAAGTTTGAACTGTCCAATGATGTTGTGGCGGATGAACGTCTCGACGTCGCGTTGAGATAGGAAACTGACCAGACCTGCGGAGTACTGGCCGTACGCAGAATCGCCGAGGGTGTGCTTCGCCTGTTCGGGAGTCATCAGTGCTGGCTCAGCTGGGGTAGGACCGGCTGCCGCCTTCTGTGCGGTCCATTTCACCTGCGGACGCCACAGCCCGTCGCTGCCGCCTGGAGGTTTGTCCAGCTCGCCGTCTTGCTTATGGCGAACAAACCCGGGGTGTCGTACAAGCAGATCGACAATCTCGACGGCGCCGTCAGGAAGCTCGCGAGCGGCCACCGCGCGTTGCAGTGCACCACCTGTTTGGGCCGACATAGATGTCAGGGATCCGAATCCCCGGGTTGTCGATCTCAGGCGCGATCTGGCTGCGATATCGCTGGTAGAGCTCTTCTTCGTCGGGATCGTTGCTCAGCCGACCGTCAACGGTCACCTGTAACGCGAATCTGGCAGCGTCCGCCAGTGGAGGCTGGAGCGGCACTGCAACATCGGTGTGGATCTCGAACGGCGGGTATGGGAATGCCGGAAGTGTGGACGTGGCGGGGTCGGGCGACCCGCCCTCGTTCGTCTGGCTTGCTCCTGCCAGCATTACGAACAGGCTGGCTGAAACGACAACTCCTGCCCGTTTCAAGATCGTGCGGACGGCCATGCCAGGATTCCATTCATCGTCATCAGGGTTGTCGGTATCCGATTAGTCGACAACCGGTGCAACAGCATTCGAGCAGCTCTGCCCATAATCCGTGACGTAGTGGATCGAACCGTGGTCAATCAGGTCATTCTGTAGCTTGGTCCACTCCGGCGCTGACTGCCATTCCGAAGCCTCGACTTGAGGACGAATGATTACTCATCTGTGCTCAGCCGGATTTGCCGGCCAACCTGGATGAGCGGGCTGGACAGGGAAATCAGCACGGGGATGGAACTTGCCGATGAAGAACTCCCGGCGGTCCAGCGGGTCGGGTGCCTTTGCGACGCAGGTGTCGCGGACTTGCTCGAATGGCGGCATGCTCGATGTATCACCGGCACCGGCCGAGAAGAAATTACGACTACGACCTGTTATTTGGAACCCACCGAAAACGTCGTGAGACGGGGATCGTGCAGGCCCAAGCTGGGGCGCCTCTTCGACTGGCTCCGAGGGGGCAAGCATGACTACGCCCATTGGGAATATCCCCGCATCCTTGCCACCGGACGGGTAATCCTGCGGAGAATATTCGCCACCTGCCGCCTGTGTGCCGACAGCGTAGGTGTACGTGCAGCCAACCACGGTGACGGCATGGTCCGTACGCGTGATTGACAGGATGTGGTTGCGTTGAGCGCCGACCCACGGTTTACCCGAGTCACGCGAGTTTGGTCGCAGCGGTTGCTCGACTGCCTCGGCGAAACCGGGATAAAGATACGCGTTATCCGCGGTCATGTACGCCAGCTGGTAGGACTCCAGGTACGCGCGCGCCACGACCGCGGGCCCAACCGTGAGATCGATACCTGGTTCGGAGCTCCACACAAACGCAAAATCCTCAAATCCCTTGGGCCACCTCGCAAGCAGCTGGGGTGCTGGCTCCGGCGGTGTGCATCCACTGACCGCCAGGACGGCGGCGGTCAACACTGCGCCGAGCCGGCGTGTCACCGCAATCGATGTCATGATTGCTGTGGTTTGGCGTCGGCCGCTACCTGGTCGTAGCGATCTTTGATGGCGTCATCCTGGAATTCGTAGCCGAGGGTGGCGTCGATCGCAGCGCCAACCACCTCCTGATAACGACCAGGTGTGACACCTTGCGCACGCATCTCTTCCGAGGTGAGGATTCGCCCGCTTGGATCGTTATTCTCGTGGTATTCAGTAGGTATTCCCGAGATCGGATGTCCGACTGACTGCAGAGTATTGAGCATTTCAGCTTGGGCGTACTCAGGTGCCAATCTGGGTACGGGATGACTGGTGGGCTCTGCTGGCGGCGGCCCCAGGACGTCGTACTTGACGGCTGATCCGGCTATGTCGATGAACGGCGCATTTATGGGCCCTCCAGGAGCGGTCCCGGCCAAGCCGCTGAGGGCTTTGACCCCGCAGTCGTAAGCCGTGCTTTTCCAGGTGTATTCATCGGAGTCGATATGGACCTTGTTCTCGCGGAATTGCTCGAAAGCGTTGTGGGTCCCGACATCGACAAGTGCACGCAAAGTCGCGCTGTCATAGAGCTGCGCCGGATCCGGATGTGGATTGGGATTGCGCGCATAGTCAATGTCTCGGAGCACTGCCTGACGATAGGCCTCACCGTTAATAATCTTGGCCGCCTCCGGGTCCGTGTTGAGGATCGAGAACACCCCCTTAGCTTCTGGCAACGTCCCCTTGGTGACGTCGCCTCCCTCATCGAGAGTCGTGCCCTCCGCAGGCAGCCACTCTCGCTGGAACGTGTCTAGCCCGCCCTCGGTCCCGGCGATGTTGTTGACATATGGTGCCAGACCCTCTGCCATACCCTGCACCAAATGCGGGTTCATCTCACCCAATGTGTGATGACCTGCCAAGTTCATCAACTCCGGGTGGTTGCCGATGTATTCGGCGTAGGTTCGAGCCGTCGCCCCAGCGATATCAGCCTGAGTTCCAGAAGTATCATTCGTCCAACTCAATAGGGAGCCAGCGGCTTTCCCGTCATCGGACCACTCAATTCTGGTGATGTCGTGCAAGAAATTGTCGCCGTTGTCGCCATGCGTCCCCGTCAGGTGATCGTGGACAATCTGATGGTCTCTTCCGGACGCTTCGAAGATATCCTCAGCGACGGAGGCGACAGAGAAGTTGAGATTGTTCGAGCTTCCGTCTTTATACCTGTCCATCACTTGGTCGGCTGCTCGGATCATTTCGCGGTCTAGTTCCGTGCCGGTTTGAAGCGCCGGGTCGCCGTCCTTCACGATGTGGGAGATGTTATACAGGTCATGGTCGTGTGCAAGAACTGCTTCCTCGCCACCGTCGCGGTGCGTGAGTTGGCCCGCATTTCGCAGCGAGTCTTGAACGCTTTGTGGCAGCTGATCGAATCCACCTTTGACCGAGTTGCTTGGGTCGTTCAGCGCTTCGGGGGTGGTTTCGGTTTTCGGGAAGCGAACATCGTCATTGCTCATCAGTTGCCATGAGTTAGAGATGATGTCGCCGTGCTCGCCTAGTTGGTCATGGACCTCTCTGAGGCGCTCCGTCGACATCCCGTGTTGCTGCGCTTGCATTTGGCTCAGATACGCACCTTGTTTTTCCGACAGTTGTTGGCCCGGCTTGATGTCGTGGAGCACCTCTTCGACGCGGCCGGCTGCGTCCTTGTTCCCGCTGAGCGCATCTTGGACATCTTGCTCGGCCTGTTTGCGAACATCGTCTTCGTCTGGCTTGCCGTCGCCGTCTTTGTCTGTGAGGCCTTCGGCGTCGCCCTTCTTCTCGCCCGGCGCGAACTTCTGATTCGTCAGTGCATCGAACTCGCCTTTGAGACCCGTGAAGCGCCCAGCGACTGTGTTCATGTCCTTGTTGGCATTCTGGACGGTGTTATTGACCTGAGTGATGCCTTCTTTGGCGATCGGGATGAGGCTTTTCTCACGGGCTTGGGAGCTGAGCCCACTAGGCAGTGAGTTGACAGCGCTGTCGACCCACGACTTCGTGTTGTCGAGTCGGGTGCGTCCGTTGGTGACGATGTTGGCGGCGTTGGTCACTTCAGCAGCCATCTTTTTGTCAAGGTCAGCCAGCTTTTCGTAAACACCGGCATGTTCCTTGTTGGCCGCGGCATACGCCTGCGACCCGGAGCCCTGCCAGCGGTCGTCCGGTGCAGCTGATTCAATCGTGGACTTCATCTGCATCAGCTTCGAACTGCTGCCGTCGTACTGGCTGCCATCCGTAGGCGTACCGACGCCGAAGGTTTCCCGCGCCTTGTTCCACGTTGAATAGAAGCCATCCAGCGCGCTCACAGAATGTCCCCCTCGACAGGATCCCGATGGTCAGCGTTCAGTATCTCAGCACGTGAATTACCTCGGCGCCAGGAATCCCACGGGTCCGGGAGAGATGCAGACCGACAGCGCGGCGGTATTGGCGGCCACAGAGATAGATTGCCCGGCCCCGGGTAGTCGGACGAAGACGCGGTTGAGCCCGGGCCGCACCGGCACTTTCACTTCGGGTCCCTCGGCCAGGGCCATGGTCAGGGATCCGTCGCTGTTGGCCAGGTAGTTGATCTCGGCGGTCCAGTCGGCGGGCAGCAGGGGCCCGTCGAGCGGCATGACGGCGGGTTCATCCGGTTGCACTAGGAAACCACAGCGCGGTGCCGGGCCTTGCGCGATCGTGCGCACCCAGGTCACCTTGGCGTCGACCAATTTCCCGGTTCGGTCGAACATGCGCAGATCGGTTGTCGCCGAGGCGAACTCGGGCCGTGGTGACGCGAGGGCGAACATGTGGCTGGCCAGGTTCTCGGGCGCGGCCACCCGTTGCAGGATCAGCGGATCGACCTCTTGGTCCAGCAGGGGAGCGGCCGCTGAGGTGGACGCCAGCGACGCGCGGGCGTTGTTCAGATAGGCGGGCACCGGATTGTCCTGCCACACCTTGAGAAAAGTGAATATCGAGTACAGGCTGCTCGCCACGAATAGCGCTGCGACACCGACGCACGCCAGAGTCCGAGCGCGCGAAGCGGAAAGCAAAGAACTCCGGTTCGGCGCACAGAAGCCGACAGCGGCCAACAGGGCCAGCACCACCACGAGGTCGGGCAGATAGCGCAGGGTCTGGGCCAGCTCCAGGGCGGTGAACCGCGACGAGCGCATCAGATAAATCGGGATCTGACAGGCCACGGCGTAACCGAGCGCCACCACCAATACCGGCCAGATGCGGGTTTTGCGCACGAGCACCACCGCGACGGCCGCGATCAAAACCACCCAACCCAAGACCATCACCGAGACGGGCGGGGTGGCCCACGGGGAGGCCGGTGCCCACCGCTGCCAGGACCAGGGCCCGCCCACGATTCCGGGGACGATGCCGTGGGTGAAGGACCTACTGAGTAGGTCCCAGGTCATCGCGACGTCGAAGCTCCACCGCTTCTGGTCGACGACGAGTAGGTACACCCCGATCCAGGCCACCAAGAGCGCCAGCGACCCGACCCACAGCCGAAGACCGCGCCGCCAGACCTCGCGCAAGCCATAAGTCCCTTTCACGTACCCCAACAGCGCCACCACCGCGAACGCCACGAACGGGATCACGGCCGCCTTCTCGAAGAACAGCAGTCCGCCGAGAAAGACGAGCACACCGACAACCGCATGCCGCATCGACCCGGTGCGCACGAGCAGCACCGCCTCACCGACCACCCATGCCAGCGCGGCCTGCATCGGCAGTGTGTTCAGCCCCGCCGCCCACCAGGCGAACCCGGGCACGGCCAGCGGGGTGAACAACGCGAAGGTCAGCGGGATCAGCAGGACTGGTCGCCAGCCGAGGATCACCCACAGCGCCCGCAGCAGCGCCAGTGAGGCCAGAAGCTGCATCACCACCAGGCTTACCGCGGCCAATACCCAGGAGAACGGGGCTAAGCGGGTGATCGCGCCGGACACCAGGAAGGCCGCGGGCATGACGTGACCGTCATGATCGTCGAAGAGGAACGACGGCGACAGCAGATCCTGGGTGCCGGCCCGGCCGATGAGGATCAGATCGTCCCAGTAGAAGTAGCCGCCGAACGCGAGGATCGCCCTGACCACCAGGTGCAGCGCGATCAGCGCGGCGGCGATGCGGGCGATCTTGTTCACTCTTGCCGACTGTACGGACCCAGCGGGGGCACATCTGCCGTCGGTATGGTGAGCCCGTGCGAACACTGGTGACAGGAGCGGCAGGTTTCATCGGATCGACCCTGGTTGACCGCCTGCTGGCGGACGGGCACAGCGTCGTCGGGCTCGATGACCTGAGCTCGGGCCGGGCGGAGAACCTGAGCAGCGCCGACAACAACGCCAACTTCGAGTTCGTCAAGGCCGACATCGTCGACGCGGATCTGTTGGGCCTGCTCAAGGACACCCAGCCCGAGGTGATCTTCCACCTGGCCGCCCAGATCTCGGTGAAGCGTTCGGTGGACGACCCGCAATTGGACTCCACGGTGAACGTGGTGGGCGTGGTCAGGCTGGCCGAGGCGGCCCGTCAGGCCGGTGTGCGCAAGGTGGTGCACACGTCCTCCGGCGGTTCGGTGTACGGCACCCCACCGTCCTATCCGACCAGTGAGGACACCCCGACCAATCCGGCCTCGCCCTATGCGGCGAGCAAGGTGGCCGGCGAGGTCTACTTCAACATGTTCCGCAACCTGTACAACCTGGATTGCTCGCACATCGCGCCCGCGAACGTCTACGGTCCGCGTCAGGACCCGCACGGTGAGGCCGGCGTGGTTGCGATCTTCGCCAAGGCTCTGCTGGCGGGGCGCCCCACCAAGATCTTCGGCGACGGCTCGGACACCCGTGACTACGTCTACGTCGACGACGTGGTCGACGCCTTCGTGAAGGCGTCCGGGACGGCCGGCGGCGGTCAACGGTTCAACGTCGGCACCGGGGTGGACACCTCGACCCGGGAGATGCACACCGCGATCGCGTTGGCCGTCGGCGCCGCCGACGAGCCGGAGATGCACCCGCCGCGGCTCGGTGACCTGCGCCGTTCCCAGCTCGACGTCAGCCGGGCCCGGGACGTGCTGGGCTGGCGGCCGCAGGTGGACCTGGCCGAGGGCATTCCGAAGACGGTCGAATTCTTCCGAGGCAATTCTCAGTAAAAGATTGTGAGTACTCACTTTCTGGTCTAGCGTTGGGGCATGCCCTATGACGTCATCGTTCGCAACGGCTTGTGGTTCGACGGCACCGGCGCTCCGCCGCAGGTCCGGTCACTGGGGATTCGCGACGGGGTAGTGGTCGCGGTCTCTGCCACCCCGCTGGATGAGACCGATTGCCCGGATGTGATCAATGCCGGTGGCAAGTGGGTGTTGCCGGGCTTCATCGACGTGCACACGCACTACGACGCCGAGGTCCTGCTAGATCCGGGTCTGAGGGAATCGGTGCGACACGGCGTGACCACCGTGCTACTCGGGATGTGCTCGCTCTCGACGGTGTACTCCGACACCGAGGATGCGGCCGACTTGTTCAGCCGCGTCGAAGCCGTCCCGCGGCAGTACGTGGTGGGCGCCCTGGAGCAGCACCGGACCTGGTCGGGGCCGGCCGAGTACGTGAAGGCCATCGACGAGTTGCCGCTGGGCCCGAATATCGCATCGCTGCTGGGGCATTCGGACCTGCGGGCTTCGGTGCTGGGCCTGGACCGGGCCACCACCCGCGGGGTCACCCCGACCGAAGCCGAACTGGAGACCATGGCGGCCAAGCTCGATGAGGCTCTCGAGGCGGGCATGCTCGGCCTGTCCGGCATGGACGCGGCGATCGACAAGCTCGACGGTGACCGGTTCCGCTCCCGCGCCTTGCCGTCGACGTTCGCGACCTGGCGGGAACGCCGGCGTCTGATCAAGGTGCTGCGCAAGCGTGGACGGATGCTGCAGAGCGCGCCGAATGTGGCCAAAGTCCATGAGGCGCTGAACTTCTTCCTGGAGAGCAGCGGCCTCTTCGGTCGGCGCCGCGATGTGCGGATGAGCCTGCTGGTGTCCGCCGACGCCAAGTCCTCGCCCGGTGCGGTGCGGGTGCTCGGGCCGGGTGTGCGGTTGCTGAACCGGGTCCTGGGTTCCAAGGTGCGGTTCCAGCATCTGCCTGTTCCGTTCGAATTGTATTCGGACGGAATCGATCTGCCGGTGTTCGAGGAATTCGGAGCCGGAACGGCCGCCCTTCATCTCAAGGACCAGTTCGAGCGCAACAAGCTGCTCGCCGACCCGGAGTACCGCCGCCGCTTCCGCAAGTCCTTCGACCGGCGCGTGCTCGGACCGACTTTGTGGCACCGCGACTTCCACGACGCCACGATCGTCGAATGCCCGGACAAGACGCTGATCGGCAAGAGCTTCGGGCAGATCGCCGACGAGCGCGGCGTCCACCCGCTCGACGCGTTCCTCGACGTGCTCGTCGACAACGGCGAGCGCAACGTGCGCTGGACCACCATCGTGGCCAACGACCGGCCGAAGTTCCTCGACAAGCTGGCCAAGGAACCGTCGGTGCACATGGGCTTCTCTGATGCCGGTGCACACTTGCGCAACATGGCGTTCTACAACTACCCGGTGAAGCTGCTCAAGCGGGTGCGCGACGCTCAGCTGGCGGGACGGCCGTTCATGACCACCGAGCATGCCGTGCACCGGCTGACCGCCGAGGTGGCCGATTGGTTCGGGGTGTCCGCCGGCACGCTGCGGCAGGGCGACCGCGCCGACTTCGTCGTGATCGACCCGGCCGGCCTCAACGAGACGATCGAGGCGTATCACGAGGAGTCGGTCCCGTTCTACGGCGGCCTGAGCCGCATGGTCAACCGCAGCGACGAAGCCGTCGTCGCGACCGCGGTCAACGGCGCGGTGGTGTTCCGCGACGGTCAGTTCCGGGACGGCTACGGTGAGTCGGTGAAATCAGGACGCTATCTGCGGGCCGGCGCCGAGAAGCCGGTCCACACACCGGTCTGAGATGGCCAGGACACAACAGCAGCGCCGCGAGGAAACCGTCGCACGATTACTCGACGCCGCCATCGACACCATCATCGAGGTGGGCTATGCCAAGGCCTCGGCGGCGGTGATCGCCAAGCGGGCCAAGGTTTCCGACGGCGCGCTGTTCCGGCACTTCCCGACGATGAGCGATTTCATGGCGGCCACCGCGCACGAGGTGGCGCGTCGTCAGCTGGAGTTGGGCAGCAAGCTCGCCGCCGAGATCCCAGCCGACCGGCCGGCGCTACCAGCGGTGCTGACGATCCTGCGCGACATCGCGGGCAGTGAAACCAACACCGTGTGGCACGAGCTCCTGATGGCAGCCCGCACCGACGAAAAGCTGCGGGTCCCTTTGCAGACCGTGCTCGCCGAGTACATCGACAACATCTACGAGACGGCCAAGGGCGCGCCGGGTGCCGATCAGATTCCCGAGGACGTTTTCGCGGTACTGCTGTCGATCGTGATCAACACCTTCGACGGCGCCGCCATGGTGCGCCGCGTACTGCCGCTGCCGGAACTCGAAGACGCCAGGATCGACATGCTGGCCGCGTTGCTCAGCCGCTAGGTATCGGCCGGTTCGGCGGCGTCGCTGCCGTCCCAGAACGGTGAGAGGCCAGTCCAAGCCTGGACGTCGATGAAGGACAACAAGTCCCGCGCTGCGTCGGTCAACGGATGGTCTTCGCCGACCATGACGGTGCTGTCCTCGATCAGCCGTCGGGCCCGCTGACCGGCCGAGCCGAACTCGTGTCCGGCCCACAGGCACCATGCGAGGTAGTAGCGCCACAGCAACGTCTGGTAGGCATCGTTACCTGCGTCCCGGGCGCACTGCGACAGCGCTCTCTTCGCCGTCAGAACGCTTTCGAAGAAATGAGCTCGCTCGGTCTCTTCCTCGTCCGCGACGTCAGCAGCCCTGGTCTCGGCGCCGGCGCAGTCGGAGCCGCCGCTCTGCTCTTCGAGTGTCAAGCTGTAGGCGATATCACGGGTCACCTCAAGCACGCCTTGCCACTCCACGCGTGCCGCATCGCGGTTCCCCAACGCCGACAGCGTCAATGGGTCCGCATCGCCTCGCGCGCAGGCGAGATCCTCGGCGAGGATCTCCCATTCCGAAATGCGGTCCATCTGGTTGTCAGCTGATTCCGGAGTCCACAGGGCTCGGGTATACCGGGCCGCCAACGTGGTGGGATGGTCGTGCCCGAGAGCTTTCTCCAACACCGGGACCAGGGCGTCGAGGTCGTCGAGGGTGTTCGCGGTGACCCCTGTCGCTTCACCGTGCCAGCTCAGTTGCGCCAGTCGCGCCGCCAGGGTATCGGGATGATGCTCACCGAGGAGGCGGAGTCGGTGGCGGTACACCACGAGCGCTTCCATGCTCGCCCCGTAAGGGTCGCCGAGATCGCGACGGGCCAACGCCGCCCCGTATGCGGCCGCCAGCGTCAGCGGATGTCGTGCGCCGAAGGCTCGAGTGTCGGCGCCGCACAGGCGAACCCATCGCAGCAGCCGATCAGCCGGATCCGTTGCGCTGTCGTCGATTGCGGCCAGGGTGTGCCGGGCCCACAACGTGTCGTGGTGCTCGGTGCCGAGAACGCGCGCCATTGTCGGCAGCAGGTCACGCAAGTCTTCGACCGCTCTGGCTTCGCCCAGAGCGTGTCGCCAACTGACCACGAGCCACGCTACGGCGAGTGTGTCCGGATGATCGTCGCCCAGGATGGTGCGTCGAGCTTCGAGAACCTCGATGGCGTTGCGCAGCGCCTCACGCAGATCGCCTGCGGTTTGGCGCGCTGCTGCCTCAGCCATCAGCGCGTTCAGCGGTGCTGCATCGTCGGATGCCTCATCACTCATCTTCTGCGCGGGCCGGCACCCGCACATTCTGCAGGGCCACCGCCCGGGCCAGCCGGGCGTAGCGCAGCTCAATGTCTTTGAGGCGCAAGTATGTTGACAGGGTCACGAAGACGAACGCGATGATCAGCACGTACTCCATCAGGTCCGTGCCACGCTTCACGCCGAGCCAATTGGCCACCACGGTGGTGTCGTCGGGTCGCAGGATCGCATAGATGCCCGCCGCCACGAACAGCACGAAGCCGACCTTCACCCAGGCCTTGGACCGTGCGCTGCGCCGCGACCCGAGCAGGTAGGCCAGCAGCACCAGCACCGCGATGATCAGCAGCGCCTGAATCCAGTTCATCGGGACAGCCTCCTGCGCAACAGCCCGTCGAAGACGATGTTCACCCCGTTGAGCAGCGGTTGCCCCTTCGACTTCGAATAGTCGGTGTAGAGAATCTCGACCGGCTCCTCGACCACGCGCCAATGGTTTTCGTACGCCAGCGAGATGAACTCACCGGCGTGGCTCATGCCGTTCATGGTGAGGTCCAGCTCGTCGGCGACTTTCTTGTTGAAGACCCGCAGGCCGTTGTGCGCATCGGTGAGTCCGAGAGCCCGGCTCTGCGGGCTCAGAAACGCTGCCGCGCGCAGGATGATCCGCTTCAGCGGTGGGGTGTGTGTCACCGCGTGCGCGTCGGGGTTGGCGAACCGGGTGCCCACCACCAGATCGGCACCGTCGGTGTCGAGGCGGTCGATCATCCGCACCACGTCCTTGACCTGGTGCTGACCGTCGGCGTCGAACGTGGCGAACACCCGCGCGCCGGGACGGCTGCGGGCGTACTCGACGCCGGTCTGGATCGCGGCTCCTTGCCCGAGGTTCACCGGGTGCGGCACGACGTATGCGCCGGCCTGCAGCGCCAACTCGGCGGTCGCGTCGTGGCTGCCGTCATCGACACAGACCACGTTAGGGAACACCGAGCGCACGTCGGAGATGACGTCGCCGATGATGCTCGCCTCGTTGAAGGCGGGGATGATGATCCAAACGTCCTGGAAGCGCATGTCGATGGGCACCAAACTACACGGTCACCGCAGGGCCAGCTTGGCCAGAGCCACCAGGTGAACAGCGATACCCACGAGTGGTCCGCACAGCAGCGCGACGATGGTGCGTTCCTCCAGTCCCAGCGGTAGCAGCAGCAGTCCCACCGCCGCGACCGTGGCGATGATCCAGCCCGCCGCATAGGCGCGGTGCAGTGCGGCGGCGACAGTCGCCGCGCCGGTCAGGGTGAGCATCGCGATGGCGACGGCAGCAGCGGTCAGCCAGGCCAGCAGGGCACCGCCGGCCCGGTACTCCTCGCCGAACGCCACCCGCAGCAGCCAGGGGCCGAGCAGGCCCGCGGCGGCCACCCCCACGGTGCCCAGCCCGGCCACTGCGGCGGCCGGGGCCAGCAGTGCCCGCAACCGTTTGTCACGCTGGTCGACGAAGTGTGCGATCAGATTGCCCTGCATCGCGGTGAGCGGAACCAGCAGCGGCGCCCGGGTCAGGGTCACCGCCAGGATCACCACGCCGCCGGCCGCGCCAAGGTCACCCGAGGTGGCCTTGAGCAGCACGGGGAAACCCATCACCAGGATGGCGCTCGCTCCGGCCGCCGCGATCGAGTGGGCTGCGCCGCGCAGAAATGTCGACGGACTGCCCGCGGTGAGCAGGCCGGCGGCCAAGCGCGCTGCCGGTGCGGCAATCAGCATGATCAGCCAGGCCACGGCGCCGGCCACGGTGGCCCACAGAAACCCGGCCAGACCCCAGCCGAGGACGAACGTCGCCGCGGCGACAGCCACCCGGATGCCGGCGTCGGTGACCATCAGGGCCCCGTACTCGGTCCACCGGTTCACCCCGGCGAGCATTCCGAGCAGCGTGGCGTGCAGACAGAATCCGGCTAGCCCGACGCTGAGCAGCACCACGCTCAACGCCTGTGACTCGGCGAACACGTGCGCGCTCCACAGCGGTGAACTGGCCGCGATCACCACGGCCGCGGCGATGCCGACGAGACCGGCGATGCGCATCGGATGAGTGGTCGGGCCCGCCGACGAGCGCTCGCGCGAGGAGCCGACCGGCACGCTCAGATCCCGGTGCCGAGACGAGCGCACCTCGCGGGTGGCCTCCTGCAGCAGACCGTTGGCGGCCCCGGTCACCAGACCGAACGCACCCCAGAACACGCTGAATACCGAGAAGCCGGCGGGCTCGAGGTCGCGGGCGGCCAGGTACAGCACGGCGTACCCGCACAGCGCGCTGACCGCGGTCGCCGCGCCGACACGGGCGACGCTGCTGCGCGTGATCGGCCCTGTTGCGGGGGCGCCGCCGCCGTCGGTCACAGGTCGGGCAACTCTTTCGAATACAGCCAGGCCTGCCACAGCGGCTGCAGTGGCTCGTCGGTGTAGCCGGCGGCCAGCCCGGTGAAATCGCCGGTGAAGGCCGTGCTGTGCCGGTAGCGAGCCGTCCAATCCCTCAGCAGGGCAAAGAAACTGTGGTCACCGATCCGGGTGCGCAGCGCATGCAGGGTCAGGGCCCCGCGCTTGTACACCCTGTCGTCGAACATGTCCTCGGGACCGGGATCGGACAGCAGAATGTCCTGGGGCTTGTCGCGCAGCCGTTCGTGGTAGTGCTCGGCCCATTCGGCGGCGGTGCGACCGCCGCTGTGCTCGGACCACAGCCATTCGGCGTAGCAGGCGAAGCCCTCGTGCAGCCAGATGTCGCGCCAGCGCCGTGCCGTGACGGAGTTACCGAACCACTGGTGGGCCAGTTCGTGAGCGATGAGCCGTTCGGCGCCGCGGTGCCCGTCGCAGTGATTGGCCCCGAAGATCGAGATGCCCTGGGCCTCCAGCGGTATCTCGAGATCGTCGTCGGTGACCACCACGGTGTAGCCGCTGGCCAGGGGATAGGGGCCGAAGAGTTTGATGAACAACTTCATCATCTGCGGCTGGCGCTCGAAGTCGTGGTCGAAATTGCGTTTCAACCGGGCAGGCAGCACCGCGTGCATCGGCACCGGTGTCTTGGCCAACCGCTGGCTCTCGTACTGGCCGATCTGCAGGGTGATCAAATAGCTCGACGTCGGCTCGGCCTGCTCGTAGGTCCACACGGTGTGTCCGGCGCGGGCTTTGCGGGAGACCAGCTCTCCGTTGGCCAGCGCGTAGTACGGGCTGTCGGCGCTGATCTGGATCCGGTAGCTGGCCTTCGAGCTGGGGTGGTCGTCGCACGGGAACCAAGACGCCGCCCCGTTGGGCTGGCCGGCCACCAGTGCCCCGTTGGTGAGTTCTTCGAAACCGACGTCACCCCAACAGGATTCGATTGGACGGGGGGTTCCGTTGTAGCGGACGACGACGGTCATCGCGGCGCCGGCCGGTAAGGCAGCGGGCAGGGTGACCGACAGCTTTCCACCCGAACATCGGTACTGGGCCGGCCGGCGGCCGTTGACCGAAACCCGTGACACCGCCAGGGCGTCGGACAAATCGAGGGTGAAGGTGCGCAGCGCCGCCAAGGTCACCGCGGTGATCGTGGCTGTTCCGGCCAGCCGGTTGATCGCCACCTTGTACTCGAGGTCGAGTTCGTAGCGCGACACCCGGTACCCGAAATTGCCGTTGCGTGGCAGGTACGGGTCGATGGCGGGCGGGGGGACCAACTTCTTCGCGGCTTTCTTCGATCGGGTCACGCGGCAGGGTCTTCTGTCTTCTTCGTAGTCTTGTCCGCGGGCTTTTCGGAGGCCTTCTCGGCCGCCCGTTTCTTACCGAACATGTTCCACGGCGCGATCGGGTTGCCCTGCCAGCGCGTCGACGGCGGTACTTCGTCGCCGCGCATCACCAGTGAGCCGGGGCCGACGGTGGCGCCGGCGCCCAACCGCGCGGCGGGCAACGCGACGCAGTGCGGGCCCAGCGTCGAACCTTCTTCGAGCACAACGCTGTCCAACCGCATGATGCGATCGTGGAAGAGGTGCGTCTGCACGACGCAGCCGCGGTTCACGGTGGCGGCCGTGCCCAGTTTCACCAGGTCGGCTTCGGGCAGCCAGTAGGTTTCGCACCAGACACCGCGGCCGATCGAAGCGCCCAGACCGCGCAGCCACAGGTTCATCACCGGGGTGCCGCTGGCGGCCCGGGCGAACCAGGGGGCGGCGACCGTTTCGACGAACGTGTCCGACACCTCGTTGCGCCAGACGAACGACGACCACAGCGGGTGTTCGACGGCGTGAATCCGGCCGACCACCAACCACTTCGCGATCACCGCGATGGTGCCGGCCACCAGGCCGGCGATCAGCAGGACCACGCCTGCGGTCAGTGCGGCCCACAGGAAGCCGAACCGGATCGTCACGGCCTGCATGGCGCCCAGCACCGCGACGCCGATCGCGAACGTCACGATCACCGGGATCAACCGGCAGGTCTCGACCGCTGAACGCATGATCTTGAGCCGAGGCGACGGGTGGAACGTGCGCAGCGCGTCGGCGGCGGTGGCGTTGCGGCGCAACCGAACCGGTGGGCTGCCCAGCCACGACGAACCGGCCTTGGCCTTGTGCGGCGTGGCCGAAAGCACGGCCACCAGGCCATCGTTGGGCACCTTGCGGCCGGGCTGCGTGATACCGGAGTTGCCGAGGAACGCGCGCTTGCCGATGGTGGCCTTGGCGACGTGGATCCAGCCGCCGCCCAGTTCGTAGGACGCGACCATGGTGTCGTCGGCCAGGAACGCGCCGTCCTGCACCTCGGTGAACTTCGGAGTGAACAGCGCAGTCGAGATCTCGGTGTCCTTACCGACTTTCGCGCCGAGCAACCGTAGCCACCATGGGGTGAGCAGGCTGGCGTAGATCGGGAACAGATAGTTGCGGGCGGCGTCCATCAGGCGTTCGGTGGTCCACAGCTGCCAGCCCACCCGGCTGCGAACGGGGTGGTACCCCTCCGAGAGCCGGACCGACAGGATGCGCACCCCGATGACCGTCAGCGCGGCGTAGGTCAGCAGCGACACCACGGCGGCGAGCGGAGTCCATGCCAGGGCCGGCAGCAGCGCCTCGGCGGGCGTGGCGGTGCCGTGCACACCCCAGACGATCACGGCGAGCCCGGCGGCCAGGGCCAGCAGCGGCAGGCCGGCGAGCAGGAGTGAGGACACGCCGTATACCGCGACCCACAGCGGGGCGCGGCCCGGCCGGTGATCGGGCCACGGGTGGCGGGCCTTGCCGGATTTCACGGCGGGCGAGCCCTTCCAGAACTGGCCGTTCTTGACCTTGCCGGTCACGGCCGATCCGGGTGCGACGTCGGCGTTCTTGCCCACACTCGCCCCGGGCAGCAAGGTGGTGCGGGCGCCGATCGTGGCGTCGTTGCCGATCGTCACCGGCCCGACATGGAACAGGTCACCGTCGATCCAGTGGCCGGTCAGGTCCACCTCGGGCTCGACGGAGGCCCGGTGACCGATCTTGAGCATGCCCGTGACCGGCGGAGCCGAGTGCATGTCGACGCCCTTGCCGACGGTGTTGCCCAGGGCGCGGGCGTAGTAGACCATCCACGGCGCGCCGGCGAGGTTCTCCGCACCGCTGGCGTCGGCCAGCCGCTCGGCGATCCAAACGCGAAGGTGCACCGGGCCGCCGCGACGGTAGGTGCCGGGTTCGAGCCCGGTCAGCAGCATCCGGGCGAACAGCACCGCGATACCCATGCGGCCCAGGGGGGTGACGAACAGCAGGAACCCGGCCAGCACCCACCACCAGCTGAGGGGGTGGGCCCACGACACGACCCCCGTCAGCGCGGCCACATTGTTCAGCAGGGCCAGCCACACCACCCATTGCATGCCGGTGAGGGTGGCCAGCGGCAGCGACAGCGCGACCTGAGCGGCCTGGGTGAGCAGCGGTGTCGGTTTGACCTCGCGGGACTGGATCTGCGGTGGCGGCTTGAGTTCGTCGAGATAGCCGGCCAGCGAGCCCAGCCGGGGGTGGTCGTAGAGGTCGGCGACGGTGACCAGCGGATAGCGCTGGCGCAGTGCGGCCACCAATTGCGCGGCGGACAGCGAACCACCGCCGAGCGCGATGAAGTCGGCTTCGGGGCCGTCGACGGGCGTTCCGAGCACGTCGCGCCACAGCCCGGCGAGCCAGCCCATGGTGCCTTCGAGCTGCGGTGCGTCCTGATCGGCGTCTCCCGGCGGCGGCCACGGCAGGGCGTTGCGGTCCACCTTCCCCGAGGTTCGGGTGGGCAGCTCGTCGAGCAGCACCAGCCGGGGCACCAGGGCGGCCGGCAGGGACTCCGACAGGGCGGTCCGGGCAGCAGCCAGATCGAAGTCGGGGTCCGTGCTGGCGATATAGCCGACCAGCAGCGGGGTGCCGCTGGCGGTCTTGCGTACCGCGGCGGCACCGCCACTGACGCCGGGCAGATGCACGAGCGCGTTGTCGACCTCGCCCAGTTCGATGCGGCGCCCGCCGACCTTGACCTGATCGTCGGCGCGGCCCTGGAAGTACAGGCCGTCGGCCTCCAAACGCACCAGGTCGCCGCTGCGGTAGGCGCGGTTCCAGCCGAGCGTCGGCATGGGCGCGTACTTCTCGGCGTCCTTCTCGGGGTCGAGATAGCGGGCCAGGCCCACTCCGCCGATCACGAGCTCGCCGACCTCGCCGATGGCCACCGGTTGGCTGTCCTTGTCGACCACCGCCAGGTCCCAGCCGGCCAGTGGCAGGCCGATGCTGACCGGCCCCTGACCGTCCAACTGGGCGGCGCAGGCCACCACTGTCGCCTCGGTCGGGCCGTAGGTGTTCCACACCTCGCGGCCGTCGACGGCGAGACGGGCCGCCAGCTCGGGCGGGCAAGCCTCGCCCCCGAAGATCAACAGCCGCACCGCTTCCAGTGCCTCGGCCGGCCACAGTGCGGCCAGGGTCGGAACTGTGGACACCACGGTGATGTCGCGGCTCACCAGCCACGGGCCGAGGTCCATGCCGCTGCGCACCAGTGACCGTGGGGCAGGCACCAGGCAGGCGCCGTGCCGCCAGGCCAGCCACATTTCCTCGCACGACGCGTCGAACGCCACCGACAGCCCGGCCAGCACCCGGTCGCCTGGTCCGATGGGATTGTCCTGCAAGAACATTCGAGCTTCGGCGTCGACGAATGCCGCGGCGCTGCGATGGGTGACGGCCACGCCTTTCGGGGTGCCGGTCGAGCCCGAGGTGAAGATGATCCAGGCGTCATCGCGCCCGAGTGGGGCGGCCGCGCGCCAGCCGCGCGACGAGCCCGGCCCACGGACCAAACCGGCCTCGGTGATCACGCCGACCACGTTGGCCTCGCCGAACACCAACTCGGCTCGCTCGTCGGGGTCGTCGGCGTCCACCGGGACATAGGCCGCACCACAGGCCAGCACCGACAGGATCGCCACGTACAGCGCATAACTGCCCGAGGGCATCCGGATTCCGAGCTTGTCGCCGCGTCCGATGCCCCGCGCCGCCAGCCACGCCACGCTGTCGGCGACGTCGGCGAGCAGTTCGGAGTAGGTGAGCTGGACAGTGCCGTCGTCGAGGGCCGGCGCGTCGGGAAAACGCCTGGCGGTGTCGTTCAGGATGTCGACGAGGGTGCGCGGCTGGGGTGCCAGTGGGGATAACACGTACTGCGGGGGAATCTCGTGCGGACTGGCGGGAGCTGTCACGAGTACAAACTACTAAGCCCCTGCCGGGACGGCTCGGTGGTCCGAGCGGCGTGCCGGTTCGATTTCGATTCGCGCGGTCCGTCAGGCAGACTGGTCGGCGGAGGGGAGTATTCCTTCGCTGCGATGTCGTCATCACGTCGGTCGTCAAGGGATCGATCGGTGTCGCGGGCCGGTGCGTGTAACCGGTGGAAGAGACCTCCGGCGCTTTGACGACCGGAGGATTCTCGATGCAGGTAAGCCAGCTGGAATGGATCATCACCCTGGCGGTGACGATTGCCGTTCTGCTGTTCGACGTCGTCGTGATCGGGCGACGCCCCCACGAACCCAGCACCCGCGAGACCGCGACCGCGCTGTCGGTCTATATCGGGCTGGCCGTGGCGTTCGGCGTGTTCGTCTGGCTGTTCCACGGCAGCCAGTTCGGGCTGGAGTTCTTCGCCGGCTGGCTCACCGAATATTCACTGTCGGTGGACAACCTGTTCATCTTCTTGATCATCATGGCCAGCTTCAAGGTGCCTCGGGTCTACCAGCAGCAGGCCCTGCTGGTCGGCATCATCCTGGCGCTGATCTTCCGCGGCATCTTCATCGCGCTCGGCGCGGTGGCCATCAACCAGTTCTCCTGGGTGTTCTACATCTTCGGCGCGTTCCTGGTGTACACCGCGATCAACCTGGTCCGTGACACCGATCACGACGATGACGGCGACAACGGGGTGGTGCGCTTCGCCCGCAAGCACCTGCGGACCACGGACAAGTGGGACGGCCTGAAGCTGTGGATCAGGGAAGGCGGCGCGAATGGCACGAAATTGATGACGCCGATGTTTCTCGTCATCGTCGCGCTCGGCACCACCGACCTGCTGTTCGCGTTGGACTCGATCCCGGCGATCTACGGTCTGACCCAGGAGCCCTACCTGGTGTTCACCGCGAATGTGTTCGCCCTGATGGGTCTGCGGCAGCTGTACTTCCTGCTCGGTGACCTGCTCAAGCGGCTCGTCTACCTGTCCCAGGGGTTGGCGTTCATCCTGGCCTTCATCGGCGTGAAGCTGGTGCTGCACGCGCTGCACGAGAACGAGGTGCCGTTCATCAACGGTGGCGAGCCGGTGCACGTGCCGGAGATCCCGACGCTGGCCAGCCTGGGCGTGATCATCGTGACACTGGCCATCACGACCGTCGCCAGCCTGTACAAAACCCGGGTGCGTGACGCCCGCTGATCCCTTGGATTCGGTCTGAACGTAACTCTGGGCAGGTGCGGTATTTGCACTTAACGTGGCCGGGGTGCGGATATTCGTGGCGGATGCCGAGTCCTGGACCGAGCTGACCGAGGGTGACGAGCCGACGGCGCGAATCTCCGCGCCTGATCTGGCCCAGGCGCGCCGGATCCGATCCGGTCTCAAATCCGAGGACGACGCCCTCTCGGTGATCCTCGACGTCACCGTGGCGGTGGCCGGGGATTACCGCTCGGCCCGCGGCAGCCTGACGGTGGCCGGACCCGAGGCGCAGGTGGGTTACGTCGGGACGGTTGACGGGCTGACGGGGCTGGTGGCCGACATCGAAGCGGCCCAGGTGGCCGACGGGGTGACCCTGATCCCGGCGACGGCGGGTCAGGATCTGCGGGCGTTGGGGACCGAGGTGTTCCGTCGGCTCGAGCTGCGTTCACAGGCCCGGGCATCTTGATCGCGGGCACGTGATCGATCGGCTGCGGGGGAATTGACGCCTACGCATAGGTATTGTCGAGCACGTCGTCACTAAAGCAGAGGTCACCGCGACCGGGGTGGCCTCAGTGAGTGAAGGACGTGATCCCATGCGCGCGGAACAGCCGTATCCATCTGCCACAATCAGCGGTCCAGCCCTAGGGCGGCGGTTGTCCCTGTTGTTGGTCGAGGACGACCGTGGCGACGCGTTGCTGGTCGAAGAGCAGATCGCCGATGTCGCCGACACCGCCGATATCGACCTGGTGTGGGTGCAGTCGATGGCCGCTGCCCAGCGCGCACTGATCGGCCACCGCCCCGACTGCGTGCTGCTCGACCTGAACCTTCCCGATGCCCAAGGCATCGATGCCCTGCACCGGTTGGGCATGCTTGATCCGGCCGTCCCGATCATCGTGCTCACGGGGCTGAACGACGAGCATTTCGGAGTCTCGGCGGTCGCGTCGGGCGCGCAGGACTATCTCGTGAAGGGCCGTGTCGACCCGGAGATGCTGCGGCGGTCGGTCCTGTACTCCATCGAGCGCAAACGCGCCGAGCTGACGGCGGTGGACCTGCACGCGAGCCGGCTGCGGGAACGGGAGAACGCGCGACTCGAGCGCGGCCTGCTGCCGTCCCCGCTGCTCTTGGACGATCCGGGCGTCCAGATCGTCACCAAGTCTCTGCCCAGTCGGCGGGAAGCCCTGCTCGGCGGGGATTTCTACGACATCGTGCAGACGCCCGACCGGACCGTGCATGTGATGATGGGCGATGTGGCCGGACATGGACCGGACGAGGCAGCGCTCGGAGTGGCGTTGCGGATCGGTTGGCGGGCATTGACATTCGCAGGCTTGCGGGGAAACGAGCGGATGCGTCAACTGGACCGCATACTGACCACCGAGCGTCATGGACCGGGCATCTTCGCGACCCTGCTCAGCGTGGCGCTCGACCCCGACAGCGGGCAGTTCGACGTGGTTCGCGCCGGGCATCCGGGCCTGCTGATGCACGGTGACCATGCGGTGCGGTGGATCGAGCCCACGGCGGGTGCCGCGCTCGGCCTGGGGGCCACCGAGTGGCCCGTCAACAGTCTGGACTTGCCTGAAGGGCACGGGCTGCTGCTGATCACCGATGGCTTGTTCGAGGGGCACGCGGGACACGGTGGCGAACGTCTCGGCGAAGAGGGCCTGCTCGATATCGCCAATACCCTTGCGGCCCTTCCCGGTCGAGACTTCGTGACCGCACTGATCGACGAGGTGGCATCCCGCGCGCGTCCACACGGGGGTCTCAGTGACGACATCGCGTTGATCAGAGTGGAGCGGTCTGCGGCATGAAGCTCACAGTCCAAGGCTGGCAGAACCTGCTGGTGACGGTGATGTCCGTGATCGTGCTGACGGGTGCGGCTGCCGGCATCGCGCTGGTGGCCCGCACCGACGCCGTGTCGCGAGAGTTGATCGACAACATTCAGCCCGCCCGCGTCGCGGCGTATCAGCTGCAGGCAGCGTTGCGGGATCAGGAGACGGCCGTGCGGGGATACGCCATCGCCGCGGATCCCCGGTTCCTCGAACCCTACGGCGACGGACAGGATGCCGAATCGGCTGCGGCAGAAGATATCCGTGGCTATCTGGCCGGCCACGCCGATCTTCTGGCTGACCTTGATGCGATCGAGAACGGCGCTGCGGCATGGCGGGCCACGTATGCCGAGCCGCTCATCGAGAGCGTCAAGGTGGGCCGGCCGGCGATCCTGGACACCGGGACCGCGGATCGCGGCAAAGCCGAATTCGACCGCCTGCGCGGGCTTTTCGACGCTCAGAACGAGCATCTGAGCCAGGCCAGGCAAACCAGCGTCGACGCCTTGGCCTACGTTCGGGCCTGGCGTGACGGCGTGGTGATCGCGATGATCCTGGCGTTCTTCGTCATGGCGGTGTTGATGACGGTGCTGGTGCGCAGCGCGGTCACCCGTCCGCTGGCGGCGCTGGCAGCCTCGTGTCGCAGGATCACCGAGGGCAACTTCGGTCAACGCATCGTCCCGCAGGGCCCCAAGGACATTCGGGCGATCGCCGCTGACGTAGAGGACATGCGGCAGCGGGTGGTTGACGAACTCGAAGCCTCCCGGTCAGCCGAGGAGACGCTGGACCAGCAGGCAGAGGAATTGCGCCGATCCAACGCCGAACTCGAGCAGTTCGCCTACGTCGCATCCCATGATCTTCAGGAGCCGCTGCGGAAGGTCGCCTCGTTCTGTCAGCTGCTGGAGAAACGTTACGGCGACAAACTGGATGAGCGGGGAGTCGAGTACATCGGCTTCGCCGTAGACGGAGCCAAGCGGATGCAGGTGCTGATCAACGACCTGCTGACGTTCTCTCGGGTGGGCAGACTCAACGCCACCCATACTGAGGTCAACCTCGACGACGCACTTGAGAGCGCGTTGAAGAACCTGGCCACCGCGGTCGCGGAGTCGGGAGCCGAGATCGAGCGACCGGATGAGCCGTTGCCGCAGGTAGACGGTGACCCCACGCTGATGACCATGCTGTGGCAGAACCTGATCGGCAACGCGGTGAAGTTCCACCGTGACGGGGTGGCGCCCCGGATCGTGATCGACTGCCGGCCCGGTACCGGTGAACTGGCCGAGAACTGGGTATTCAGTGTTTCGGACAACGGGATCGGCATCGGTGAGGAGTTCGTGGACAAGGTGTTCGTCATCTTTCAACGCCTGCACGGACGCGACGCCTTCAGCGGCACAGGCATCGGGCTCGCGCTGTGCAAGAAGATCGTCGAGCACCACGGCGGATCCATCTGGATCGACACCTCGTATTCGCCTGGTACCCGGTTCATGTTCACCCTGCCCGAGACGCCGACGACCGTGCCCGACGTCGTGCCGGAAGCCCAGTTGGAAGGAAGCCCCAAGTGACCTCATCGGAGAACCGAGCGATTGACATCCTGTTGGTCGAGGACGATCCCGGTGATGAGCTGATCACCCGGGAAGCGTTCGAACACAACAAGATCAAGAACAACTTGCACGTGGCCCGGGACGGTGAGGAAGGCCTGGACTTTCTGTACCGGCGCGGCGCTTTCGGAGAGGCGCCGCGACCGGACCTGATCCTGCTCGATCTGAACTTGCCGAAGTACGACGGTAGGCAGCTGCTCGAGAAGATCAAGTCCGATCCGGATCTGTGCCACATCCCGATCGTGGTGCTGACCACCTCATCGGCCGAAGAGGACATCCTGCGCAGCTACAAGCTGCACGCCAATGCCTACGTCACGAAACCCGTTGACCTGGACCAGTTCATGAGTGCGGTCCGTCAGATCGACGAGTTCTTCGTTCAGGTGGTGCGGCTCCCGCAGTTCTGATCGACGTGGTCCCACTGCAGGCGGACCTCGGTGCCTGCGTGGTTGGACTCGATGACGGCCCGATCCGTGAGCGCCCGCATCAGCGGGATACCGCGCCCGCGGGCCGGGTTCTTGTGGTCGGTCTGGTTGATCCGCCACGTGCCCTCATCGGTGACGGTGACCGTGAGAACCGCTGCATCGCTGTCGTACTCGGCGCGTAGGCCCATCACTCCCGGCGACGGGGCGTCTACGTACGCGAACTCTGCGGCATTGGCCAACGCTTCATTGACGGCCAGCACGACATCGCTGGCCTTCGTCGGGTCGAGGGTGAGATTGCTGCTCAGCCAGCTGGTGAACTCACGGCGCATCAGCGCCGCCTCTTCGGGGGCGGCAGTGACGTGTTTCGTGAAGTGAGCTGACTGGCCTGCGTTCATCATGTCGACCCGTTGGCTACCCCGTCGTCGCCGGTGTTATGTCTGTCGCCGGTGTTATGTCTTCAGTGCTGCCAATGCCTCATCGAGTGTCGCGAACAGTTCAACGACCTCGGTGATTCCGACCAGCTTCAGAGGCCGGCTGGTGGCCGGCCCGTCGGCGACCACTGCGAACCGTGCCCCGTCGCCCAGTTGCTCCCGGGCGGCCACGAGCACACCCATCCCGGCCGAGGCCAGGAACTCCACGGCGCTCATATCGACCACCACCGCCGTGGGTGAGTTCTTGACGGCGGAGTTGATCGCCTCTTCGAGTTTCGGTGCGGTGAGCATGTCGACCGTTCCGGCCACTGCCACCACACTCACGTCACCGACGCGGCTCTCTTCCACCGAGCAGCTCGCCGGGTCCGGTTGGCTAGTCATCGTCACCTCCGACGAAATTCGTGCGCCTATGGAGACGTCGACAAATGATAACGGTGTAAACCGAGATGCCCGCGGGCGCCCCGCACCGGGAAGTGCATGTCGGCTCAACTGATGCAATCGGTGCATCAATGGGTCGCAAACTTGACTTGGACATGTATTTATCGACGGCCGTACGGTGCCACTATGGCAACCATGGTGCAGACCACAGAGCTGACTGGCCAGATGTTGATCGCGGGTGCACCGGTGTGGGGTGCCGGTAAAGAGATACGAGGCATCGACCCGCAAACCGGCGAGCCCATCGAACCCGCGTACGCCTACGGCGACGGTTCCCATGTCGAGGACGCTTGTGCTGCCGCCGCGGAGGCCTTCTCGCCGTACCGATCGGCCCCGATCGAGACGCGGGCTCAGTTCCTGGAGGCGATCGCGACCAATCTTGAGTCGATCGGCGACGTCCTGGTGGAACGCGCGCACGCTGAGACCGGTCTGCCACTGCCGCGGCTGACCGGAGAAGTCGGGCGCACCACAGGTCAACTGCGGTTGTTCGCCGCAGTGCTGCGCGAGGGCAGCTGGAACCAGGCCCGGATCGACCCCGCCCAACCAGACCGCACCCCACTGCCCCGTCCGGACATCCGTCAGCGCAGTGTGCCGCTCGGCCCCGTCGCGGTGTTCGGCGCCAGCAACTTCCCGCTTGCCTTCTCGGTAGCCGGCGGCGATACCGCCTCCGCCTTGGCCGCCGGTTGCCCGGTGGTGGTCAAGGCCCACGACGCCCACCCCGGAACCTCCGAACTTGTCGGGCGTGCCATCACCGAGGCCGTCGAGTCCTGCGGGCTGCCCGCCGGAACGTTCTCGCTGCTGTACGGCTTCGGACCTGAGCTCGGTACCGCCCTGGTCACCGATCCCCGGATCAAGGCGGTCGGATTCACCGGTTCCCGCGCGGGCGGTATGGCGTTGGTGGCTGCCGCCGCCGCGCGCCCCGAGCCGATCCCGGTGTATGCCGAGATGAGTGCCGTCAACCCGGTGTTCCTGCTCGGCGGTGCACTGGCCGACCGGGGCGCCGAGCTGGGCCGGGCCTTCGTCGGATCACTGACGCTGGGTTCCGGACAGTTCTGCACCAATCCCGGCTTGATCATCGCCGTCGACGGGCCCGAGCTGGAACCCTTCGTCGCCGCGGCACGCGAAGCGGTCGCGTCCAGCACACCGACTGTGATGCTGACCCCCGGCATCGCCGACAGTTTCCGCGCAGGCGTTGCGGCGCTGGAGGCTGAGGCCACGGTGCTCGCCCGCGGCTCGGAAGCCGACGCCCCCGCCGCACCGTGCCGCGCCGCGCTGTTCGCCACGGATGCCCCGACGTTCCTGGACTCCGCGGCGTTGCAGTCAGAGGTGTTCGGCGCCTCGGGTGTTCTGGTCAGGTGCTCCGATACCGCCGAGATGCTGCGGCTCGCCAACAGTCTGGAAGGCCAGCTGACCGCCACCATCCACGCCGACGAGTCCGACCACGGGCAGGCCGCTGACCTGCTGGACGTCCTCGAGCTCAAGGCGGGACGAATCCTGTTCAACGGCTGGCCGACCGGCGTCGAGGTCGGTCATGCCATGGTGCACGGCGGGCCGTTCCCCTCCACCTCCGATTCGCGCACCACCTCGGTGGGGGCCCGTGCCATCGAGCGGTTCCTGCGGCCGGTGTGCTACCAGGACGCCCCGAAATCCTTGCTGCCCAGTGCGATTGCCGACGGCAACCCGGACGGCCTGTGGCGGCGCATCGACGGCAACCTCACCCAAGACTGACCTGATCAACACAAGGAGTACACACATGCTGGACGGCGTCCTGTTCTTCCCGGTAACCCCGCTCACCGAGGCCGGTGAGGTCGATGTCGACCTGCTCGCGCAGCACGTCGCCAAGGGTGTCGACGCCGGGCCCGGTGGGGTTTTCATCGGTTGCGGCACCGGAGAATTCCATGCCCTCGACCCCGAGGAGATGCGCACGGTGGTGCGGACTGCCGTCCAGACCGTCGGCGGCCGGGTCCCGGTATATGCCGGAGCGGGCGGCTCGGTCGCCTCGGCCAAGGCCTTCGCCGAGGTGGCCGCCGAAGCCGGCGCCGACGGGCTGCTCCTGCTGCCGCCGTACCTGGTGGAGATGCCGCAGTCCGGGCTGGTGGCCTACACCCGTGAGGTCAGCGCGGTCACCGACCTTCCGGTCGTCGTCTACAACCGCAACAACGCTCGCTACACCGAGGAGTCGGCGGTCGAGGCCGCCCTGATTCCCAACGTCGTCGGATTCAAGGACGGCACAGGTGATCTCGATCGGGTGTCACGCATCGTGCGGGCGGTCACCGATGCGCTCGAGCCGCTCGGCAAGCCGTTCCAATTCTTCAACGGGCTGCCCACCGCCGAGGTGTCGCAGCAGGCGTACCGCGCCATCGGCGTCACGTTGTACTCGTCTGCGACGTTCGCGTTCGCGCCCGATGTGGCGCTCGCCTTCTACCAGGCTCTTGAGACCGGCAACGAGCCGTTGATCGCGGCCCTCACGCGCGAGTTCTATCACCCACTGGTGCGCTTGCGGGACACCGTCCCCGGCTATGCGGTCTCGTTGATCAAGGCCGGGGTCACGTTGGAGGGCATACCCGCCGGGCCGGTGCGTCCACCGCTGATCGATGCCAGGCCCGACGATGTCGCCGAGCTGCAACGCATCCTGGCGGCCGGGCGCGCGGTGCTTGCCGAGGCCCTGGTGCACTGATGCCACCCGTCCGCATCACCGGCGCGCGCATCACGCCGGTCGCGTTCGCCGACCCTCCGTTGCTCAACACCGTCGGCGTGCACCAACCGTTCGCGCTGCGGGCGATCATCCAGCTCGACACCGACGCGGGCTTGACCGGGCTGGGCGAAACGTATGCCGACACCCGGCATCTAAAGCGTCTGGCTGCCGCCGCTGACGCCATCGTCGGTCAGGATGTGTTTGCGCTCAACGCTATTCGAGCCGCCATCGCCCGGGTGCTGCAAGGTGACACCGCGGCGGTCGGGACCGCCGGCATGATCACCACCGCCAGTGCCGTCGACCAGGTCTTCTCACCGTTCGAGGTGGCCTGCCTCGACGTCGCGGGCCAGGCCACCGGGCGGCCGGTGTCGGACCTGCTCGGCGGGGCGGTGCGTGATGCCGTGCCGTTCAGCGCCTACCTGTTCTACAAGTGGGCCGGCCACCCCGGGTCCGAACCCGATAACTGGGGCGAGGCGCTCGACCCGGACGGCATCGTGGCCCAGGCCCGCCGCATCGTGGACGAATACGGTTTCACCGCCATCAAACTGAAGGGCGGTGTCTTCCCGCCGGAGGAAGAGGCCGCCGCGATCGAGGCGCTGCGAGCCGCGTTCCCCGGCCATCCGCTGCGGCTGGATCCGAATGCCGCCTGGACTCCCGAGACATCACTGAAGGTGGCTGCGCGGCTGTCCGGGGTGCTCGAGTACCTGGAGGATCCGACGCCGGGGCTGGACGGGATGGCCGACGTGGCGGCAGCGGCGCCGATGCCGTTGGCCACCAACATGTGTGTGGTGGCCTTCGATCAGTTGGCGCCCGCCGTGGCGAAAGGCTCCGTGCGCGTGGTGCTTTCCGACCACCACTATTGGGGTGGGTTGCAGCGCTCCCGGCTGCTGGCCGGCATCTGCGACACCTTCGGGCTGGGGTTGTCCATGCATTCCAACTCGCATCTGGGCATCAGCCTGGCCGCGATGGTGCACCTGGCCGCCGCCACACCGAACCTCACCTACGCCTGTGACACCCACTGGCCGTGGAAGACAGAAGATGTCGTGCGACCCGGCGCACTCGAATTCCGCTCCGGTTCAGTGCCGGTACCGGTCGGTCCCGGGCTCGGGGTGCAGATCGACGACGATTCCCTGGCTGCGCTGCACGAGCAATATCTGCGTTGCGGGATCACTGACCGCGACGACACCGGCTACATGCGCACGGTTGATCCGTCATTCGAGGCGGTCAGCCCGCGCTGGTAGTGCTCTGTTGAAACCCGTTAGTACGGTGGGGGTTTGTCGAGTTCGGCGTTGAGTCGGCGTTCGGTGTTGATGCGTTGGGTGCGGGTTTGCTGGCGGGTGCGTTGGCGGAGCGGCATTTTGATGTGCCGGTCGGTGGGTGTGGGGGCTGGTTGTGCGGGTGGGGCTGGGGTGTGGGTGCTGCTGTCGGGGAACAGGATCTGGCTGAACGGAGTCGTGTGGTAGATCTGACCGGTGGGTGAGGTCCAGGTGTGGCTGCCGTCGGGGTGTTGGATGTCGGTCCAGCCGTTCTCTCCGGTGTGAAAGGTCTTGAGCAGGTGGTGAGTTCGGCATTTGGGACCGAGATTGCCGGGATGGGTGGCTCCGGCGGGCCAGGGGGTGCTGTGGTCGAGATCGCAGTTGGTGGCTGAGACTGCGCAGCCGGGGAACATGCATACGAGGTCGCGCATGCGGACGAACGCGGCCAGTTTGGTGGAGGGCCGGTAGCGGGTTTCGGTGGCCAGGTCGTCGGGGTCGCTGAGGGGTTTGATGGTGGCGCCGGTGGCGATGAGTTCGGCGAGCAGGGGTGCGGGCACGATGCCGCCGCCGAGGATGACTGCGGGGCTGCCGGCGACGGTAGGTATGCGGTCTGCTGGGTAGTCGTTGAGGGCGGGTTCGCCGTGGATGCGTGGATCGCGGGGTGATTGAGCCGGGTCCGCGAGTGCGTCGGGATTGTCGGCCAGATCGCTTGCGCTGTCCTGGCTTTCGTCATGGGTTTGCGCAACGACGTCGCCGCCCGCACTGTCGCTTTCGTCGGCGTGGACGGCTTGGGGCAGGGTTTGTGCGAGGAGGTGGATGACCACGTTGCGGGAGCGGGGGTCGATGCCGGTGGCGTCGCAGTCGGGGTTGCCGCATTGGCAGGTGAGGTGGTCGGCTCCGGCGCCGAGGGCGCCCAGGGCGTCGGAGCGGCGTTGTCCGAGGGTGCGGGGGTCGTTGTCGCAGACGCTGCGGGCCATGGTGTTGAGCAGGGTTTTGATCAGGGCGGCGTCGGTGGCCAGCAGTCGTCCCCAGATGGAGACGGTGCCGTTGGGGTCGTCGGGGTCGCCGAAGTGGATGTCGCGGTCTCGGGCGGCGGTGCGGGTTCTGCGGACGGCGGCGGGGTCGAATTTCTCGACCCAGACGTCGATGGCTTGTTCTGCCTTGGTCGAGGAGAGCGCTCCGTAGGTGGTGGCGGCGCCGGCCAGGGCGGTGTCGATCAACCCCAATGCGTCCTCGTCGGTGACGAGTTGGGTGTGCCAGGTGATGGTGGAGATGACTTTTGCGGAGATGTCTCCGCGGGCGAAGACGGCGGCGACTTTGGGCAGTCGGTCGCGCAGGGCCTGGGCGATGCGCATCTGGGCGGAGGCGGCGCGGCGGCTGAGGTTGCAGGCGGCGCTGACGGCGGCGTTGGCGGTTTCCCAGCCGTCGATCGCGCAGTGGGCGGAGAGTTCGTCTTCGTCGTCGCAGTGGCGGGCGACGATTTCGGCGATGGTGGCCAGGCGTGCGGCTGCCTCGATGGCTTCGGCGCGGGTGTGGTGTTCGAGAGTGTCGACCAGCGCGGCGTCTGTGAGTTCACCGAGCGCCGGCCGATCGAGTAACTCGAACATATGTTCGAGAGTAATCGGGAATGCGCAGGTCGGCAATGCCTTGCCGTCCCATTCATCGCCGACATTCATGCCGTTCGCGCATATGTGGCGAGTGCGGTCGATACGCTGCATCGGTGTTCTCGCTGTCGAGGCTGTCGTGCTTCATCGCCGTCGCCGAAGAGTTGCACTTCGGCCGGGCCGCCGAACGACTGCACATGACCCAGCCACCCCTGAGCCGCCAGATCCAGCAGCTCGAGAGCGAACTCGGAGTGAACCTGATCGACCGCACCACCCGGTCGGTCACGTTGACTCCCGCGGGGGTGGCCTTCCTGCCCGATGCCCGCCGCATCCTGCAGTTGGCCGAGGGTGCCGCGCTCAACGTGAAACGCGTTCCCGCAGGCGATCTGGGAACTGTGGTGATCGGATTCACCGCGGCGTCGGCCCATCCGGTATTGCCCAGGTTGTTCGACGCCGCGCGGGAACAGCTGCCCGACGTGACACTCGAGTTGCGGGAGATGGTGACGGCCGCCCAGATCGAAGCGCTGATGACGGGCGAACTGGATCTCGGTATGGCTCGGCCACCGCTCAAGCGACCCGGCCTGGTATCGCGGCCCCTGCTGCACGAACAGCTCATCGCCGCGCTGCCGGCCGCACACCCGCTGGTCGAGGTGCGTCGTCAGCTCACGCTCAACGACCTCGACGGCCAGGACATGGTGATGTACTCCCCGGTGCAGGCCCGGTATTTCCACGAGCTGCTGATCAGCACGTTCACCATCGCCGGAGCTACGCCGCGCTACGTCCAGTACGTCACCCAGGTGCACACCATGCTGGTGCTCGTGCGCTCCGGCATCGGCATCGCCCTGGTGCCCGCGTCCACGGCCACCCTGCATCCCGAGGGGGTGGTGTTCCGTTCGATCGGCGCGTTCCGCGAACGTCCGGTCGAACTGGATGCGGTCTGGCGCGGGGACAGCACGAACCCCGCGCTACTGCGTCTGCTGCGCGACGTGCTGCCGCCGCGGGAGTGGACGACCGACGATCTGGTCGAGGATTTCGTCGGTTAATTCCGGGCAGCCGGAACCGGCATCGGCACCGGCGTGAGGAGTTCGCCGGACTCCAGGAACTTGTCCAGGTTGGCCAGGGTCAGGGCCTCCATGGCGGCGCGGGTCTCCACGGTGCCACTTCCGACGTGGGGGAGCAGCACCACGTTGTCCGAGGTCAGCAGGGCTTCAGGCACATTCGGCTCGTCGGTGAACACGTCGAGCCCGGCCCCCGCGAGCCTGCCGTCGGTGAGTGCGTCGACGAGGGCGGCCTCGTCCACGACGCTGCCGCGGGCGATGTTCACCAGGTAGCCGTCCGGGCCGAGCGCGTCGAGGACATCCCGGTCCACGAGGTGGCGGGTCCCGCTGCCGCCGGAGGCGGCAATGACCAGGACATCGACCTGCCGGGCCAGCTCGACGGCGGAGCCGACGTAGGTGTACGGGGTTTCTGCGACCTCACGACGGTTGTGATAGCTGATCGAACAGCCGAATGCGACCAGCCGGGTGGCGATGGCCTGACCGATGCGGCCGAGGCCGATGATGCCGACGCGGGCACCCGAAACCTTATGGGCCAGTGGGTAATTGCCCTCACTGATCCAGCGGCCGGCCCGCAGATAGCGGTCGGCGGCCGAGAATTGCCGCATGGTGTCGATCAGCAATCCGACGGCGGTGTCCGCCACGCAGTCACTGAGCACGTCCGGGGTGTTGCTGACCATGACGTTTCGGGCAGCGGCCGCGTCGATGTCCGTGGTGTCGTAACCGACCCCGAAGTTCACCACCGCGCCCAGATTGGGTAGTGCGGACATCAGTTCGGCGTCGACGCCGGTGCGCCCCGAGGTCACCACCGCGGCGATGGCGGCGCCGTGCTCGGCGAGGAACCCCGCGCGTTCGGACCCGTCGGGCAGAACCAGGGCGTGGTAGCTGGTCCGCAGCGTATCGGCGAGCGAGGGCTTGAGCGGACCCACCTGCAGGACGCGGCGGGTGGAATCGGATTCGGGCACACGTACTCCTCGGTCGGGATGCAGCTACGGTATGCCTGCCTGCAAATACCCGTCCAACACGGAAATAGCATGGGTTGATACGCAAGCTGCATAATTGCCGCCACGGCATTGCCGTGGACGTATCGATGGTCTGATCCGGAGATCAAATTCGCAGGTCAAACTGGTCTCTTCGGCGCTTCCGTCGTCGCCCGCCGTGGCCGGACTTCGGGCATTTCCCGCGATTCCAGTGGCTTGACGGGCGTCGTGGACCGTTCTTAGCGTGTGTCTGCGGTCACAACCGGCATCCACATACGTGGACATCACACCCCTGGAGGATCCATGAGGCGAGCTCTCGCCGCTCCGGCAGTCGCACTCGCCGCCTGCACCTTCACCGCGGGGTGCACCGTCGCCAACACCGCGCACGGCGGCTATGACCCCGACACCTTGCGGATCGTCATCTCCCAGGAGCCGCCGACGCTGGAGCCCTGCGAGAGCTCCCTGACATCGACCGGCATCGTGGTGCGGTCCAACATCACCGAACCGCTCATCGAGCGCGATCCCGACAGCGGCGATCTGCAACCGCTGCTGTCCACCGCTTGGCGCCAAACCGCGCCCGACCAATGGGCATTCGACATCCGCAAGGGAGTCGTGTTCTCCGACGGCGCGCCGTTGACCGCCAAGGACGCGGCCTTCTCGATCGACCGAGCGGTGAACTCCGATCTGCAGTGCAACGTCGACGGCTATGTGTTCGGCGACGACAGGCTCGAGGTCACGACCCCCGACGAGAACACCGTGGTGATCGGAACGCCGAAGCCGGATCCGATTCTGCCGCTGCGTATCTCATTCGTGGAGATCGTGCCGTCGGGAACCAGCCTCACCGAGAAGGTGCGCGAGCCCATCGGCACCGGACCGTACGCGATCGAGGACTGGGAGTACGGCCAGAAGCTGCGGCTCAAGCGCAACGACCGGTACTGGGGCGCCAAGCCGGCGTTCGCCCGCGCCGAGTACCAGTGGCGCAGTGAGGGCAGTGTGCGGGCCGCGATGATCACCAACGACGAAGCCGACATCGCCACGTCGCTGGGCCCTGAGGACGGCGCCGGTGATCGTGGAGTGCCTTTCCAGAACAACGAGACCACCGCACTGCGCATACAGGCGACGGAGGCACCGCTCAATGACCTCCGTGTGCGGCAGGCCATCAATTACTCCGTCAACCGGACCGGCATCGTCAAGGCGTTGTTCCGTGGCCTCGGGGAGCCGGCCTCCCAGCTCATCCCCTCCGGTGTCGTCGGGTACAACGACCAGCTGCCGTTGTGGCCCCACGATCTCGACAAGGCAAAGGCACTCATCGCCGAGGCCAGGGCGGACGGCGTGCCAGTGGACCGTCAGATCCGGCTGATCGGCCGCACCGCTCAGTTCCCGAAGATCTCCGAGACCATCGAGGTGCTACAGAGTGAATTCGCCGAGATCGGCCTCAACGTCAAGATCGAGATGATGGACACGGCCGGCCAGTTGCAGTACCAGCTGCGTCCGTTCCCGGCAGACACCGGTCCTTATCTCCTGATGATCATGCACGGGAATCAGGCCGGTGACGCCGCGTTCACCATGGACCAGTACATGCTGTCCGAGGGGCCGCAGAGCGCCTACGGCACAAAAGAATTCGACGCGAAGATCCGCGCCGCGGAGGCGCTCACCGGCCAGGCCCGCCAGGACGCGTTCGCCACGCTGTTCGCCGAGGAACCGCAGCAGATCATGCAGTTCGCCTACCTCGCCCACATGAAGGGCATCCTCGGCAAGTCACCGCGCGTCGACTACACCCCCAACGCCGCCACCGGCGACGAGATGCGGCTGTCGGAGATGACGCCCGCTGCGCCCGACCGCACCGACAGGAGCTGAGCCGATGTTCCCCTTTGTCCGGCGCCGGATGTACACGAGCGCCATCCCGTTGATCATCGTGCTGCTCGGCGTGTTCCTGCTCGCCCGGCTCACCGGTGATCCGACCAACCTCTACCTGCCCGAGTCCGCCACCGCCGACCAGCGGGAAGCGTTCGCCCATCAGCACGGGTTCGACCGGCCCCTCGCCGTCCAGTTGCTTGACTACTTCAAGGGCGTGATCCACCTCGACTTCGGCACCTCGCTGCGCACGGGCGAATCCGCATCGGCCATGGCGCTGCGCGCCTTCCCCGCCACTCTGCAACTGGCCTTCACCACCATGCTGCTGGCGATCATCGGCGCCGTCATCGTGGGCTGCTGGGCCGCCTACCGGCCCAACTCACTGGCCGACCGGTTCTCCAGCCTGCTGTCGATGACCGCGGCCAGCATTCCCGACTTCTGGTTCGCCATCACCGGGGTGTGGCTGTTCTCCGTCCTGATGGGATGGTTGCCGACCTCGGGCACAGATGACGGCTTGCTGTCGTGGATCCTGCCGATCGCCACGCTGATGATCCGCCCGCTGGGCGTGCTGACCCAGGTGGTTCGCGGCGCCATGGTCTCGGCCCTCTCGGCGCCCTACATCCGGCTCGCCCGGAGCAAGGGCGCCGCCGATCTGCGGGTGGTCAGCCATCACGCACTGCGCAACGCGGCAGCACCCGCGCTGACGGTGGCAGGTGACCTCGCGGTGGGCCTGATCAACGGAGCGGTCGTGGTCGAGGCGATCTTCGGCTGGCCGGGCATCGGCAAGCTCATGATCGACGCCATCCTGCAGCGTGATTTCGCGGTGCTCCAGGCAGCCGTACTGCTCACGGCCGTCAGCATTTTCGTCCTCAACATCATCATCGACGCCTGCTACGCGCTGCTCGACGCGCGCGTACGGGAACCGGCAAAGGTCTAGGGGTACATAGCGTGAGCACTCAAATCGACCTGGTACCAGTCAAACCCACCACCGCCATCGTCGGCGAACCGGAGAGCGAGCCGGCCCGCAGGCGCTCGGTGTGGTTCCGGCTGCTGGTCAATGACCGGGTGGCCGCCGCCGCTGCCGTGGTGCTCGGCCTGGTGATCCTCACCGCGGTGTTCGGCCCGATGCTGGTCGGCAACCTCGCCACCCACATCGACCTGGACAACTCGAATCAGGCGCCGTTCACGCTCGCCCACGGCTGGGCCAACATCCTCGGCACCGACCCGCTGGGCCGCAGCATGCTGGCCCGACTGATCGTCGCGTGCCGCACCACGTTGTCGGTAGCGATTCCCGCCGTGGTGATCTCGGCGGTCGTCGGATCGTTGATCGGTATGTGGGCGGGCTACTACCGCGGTTGGCGGGAGACGCTGGCGATGCGGGTGGCCGACGTGATCATGAGCTTCCCTTCACTGCTGCTGGCAGTGGTGGTGCTCTACGTCTTCTCCCCGAGTGCGGCCAACATCGTTGCGGTGCTGGCGATCACCCGGATCCCGGTGTATCTGCGGACGGCCCGCGCCGAGTCAGCCGAACTCTCCAGCCGGGTGTTCGTCGATGCCGCCCGCACATTCGGGGCCAGTGGACGGTCCATCATCGTCCGGCACGTGATGCCGATCGTGCTGCCCACCCTGCTCACCGTGGCCACACTGGACTTCTGCTACGTGATGCTGGCCGAATCCTCGCTCAGCTTCCTGGGTATCGGCATCCAGCCGCCCGATGTCAGCTGGGGCCTCATGGTTTCGCAGGGCCGCACCTACCTGCACACCGCGTGGTGGCTCTCGTTCTTCCCCGGTCTGGCCATCGTCATCACCACGGTTTCGGCCACCATCCTGGCCGCCTGGGCCCGGATCGCCACCGACCCCGGCCAGCGCTGGCGGCTCACCGTCCCGCAGAAACGCCTGTCCCGCTTCACCAAGACCGGAAAGGCCCTGTAGATGACTTCCCAGTTGAGCAGCAGCGTGGCAGAACCGCCGACCGTGTCCGAGTATCTCGACACCGATCCGGCGCTGGTGGTGGACGGGCTGACCGTCGACATCCGCACCATCACCGGAACCGTCCGCGCCGTCGACCACGTCAGCTTCGCGGCGCACCGTGGTCAGACCCTGGCCTTGCTGGGCGAATCGGGCTGCGGCAAATCGATGACGGCCACCGCGCTGGTCGGGCTGCTGGAGCCGGTAGCCGAGGTCGTGGAAGGAACTGCGCGGCTCGGCGAAATCGACGTGGACATCCTGGCCGCCGACCGCAAGACCCGGCGCAAGCTGGCCGGGCCGGAGCTGGCGATCGTCTTCCAGGACGCGCTGACCGCACTCAACCCGCTCTACACCGTCGGCACCCAGCTGGCCGAGCCGTTCCGCATCCACCACGGCATGAACGCCAAGGACGCCAAGCGCAAAGCCGTGGAACTGATGGCGCGGGTGGGTATTCCGCAGCCGGAAGAGCGGATGAAGTCCTACCCGCACCAATTCTCCGGCGGGATGCGGCAGCGGCTGCTGATCGCGATGGCCGTCGCGTTGAACCCGCGAGTGCTGATCGCCGACGAACCGACCACCGCACTGGATGTGACCGTGCAGGCGCAGATCATGGCGCTGTTGAGAAGCCTGCGTGCCGAGTACGACATGGCCGTCGTGCTGATCACCCATGATCTGGCGCTGGTAGCCGAGGAAGCCGACCAGGTGGCAGTCATGTACGCCGGCCAGGTCGTCGAAACGGGTCCGGTGGCAGAGGTTTTCGCCAACCCTCGGCACCCGTACACCAAGGGTCTGCTCGACTCGGTGCCGGTGAGCGCGGTACGCGGCGAGGCCCTCAAGTCCATCGGCGGCGCACCGCCCGATCTGCATTCGATCCCGGCCGGCTGCGTGTACCAGGACCGCTGCCCGCTGGCCCGCGAACTCTGCGTCACCACCAGGCCGGCGCTGCAGGGCGACGGACGGCGCAGCGCCTGCCACTTCGCCGACGAGGTCGACACCCGCATGCGGGGAGGAGCAACAGATGTCTGAGAACCTGCTCACCGTCCGTGACCTGCGCAAGTCTTTCCGCGTGGGCAAGAACAGGCTGGCCGCGCTCGACGGCATAAACCTCGACCTCGGCCGCGGTGAAACGCTCGGGCTGGTCGGCGAATCCGGGTGCGGCAAGTCCACTTTGGCGCGCACCCTGATGATGCTCGAGCGTCCGGATTCGGGCGGTGTGACCTTCGACGGGATAGACCCGTTCCGGCTGCGCGGCGCGGAGCTGCTCAAGTTCCGGCGCCGCGTCCAGATGGTGTTCCAGGACCCCTACGCGTCGCTGAACTCCCGTATGACCGCGGGCGACATCATCGCCGAGCCCTGGCGCACCCACAAGACCCTGCACCCCAACCGCAAGGACCGGGAGATGCGAGTGCGCGGCCTGCTCGACATGGTCGGGCTGGGCGCCAAGGCCGCGGGCAAGTATCCGCAGGAGTTCTCCGGCGGACAGCGCCAGCGCATCGGTATCGCCCGGGCGTTGGCGCTCAATCCCGACGTCATCATCTGCGACGAGCCCGTCTCGGCACTCGACCTCTCGGTGCAGGCCCAGGTGCTCAACCTGCTCAACGACCTGCAACAGGAACTGGGTATCTCCTACATCTTCATCTCCCATGACCTGTCGGTGGTCCGCCACGTCGCCGACCGGGTCACGGTGATGTACCTGGGCCACATGATCGAGAGCGGCCGCACCGAGGACGTGTACCGCAATCCGCGGCATCCCTATACCGCGGCGCTGATGTCGGCCGCACCGAAACTCGATGCCGCGCAGCGTAAAGACCGGATCCTGCTCAAGGGTGAGGTGCCCTCGCCGCTGAATCCACCGTCGGGCTGCCGGTTCCGGACGCGATGCTGGAAGGCCACCGACATCTGCGCGACGCAGGTGCCGACACCGACCGCGGACCCGGAGGTCGAGGGCCATATCTCCGAGTGCCACCATCCGTTGGAGCCGGCCGTGCCGGTGTCGGCGTGAGCATCGCCGGCTACGGGATCGTCGCCGCCGCCATCGTGCTGGCGTCCTGTATGCAGGCCTCGATCGGGTTCGGCATGGGCATGCTGGCGGCCCCGATCGTGGCGATCGTGGACCCCGGACTGATCCCCGGCACGCTCATCATGCTCGCCACCATGGTGACCCTCATGGTGGTGATCCGCGAACGGGAGGCCATCGACCTCGCCGGCACCGGGTGGGCATTGGCCGGACGGGTTCCCGGCACCGTCGCGGGGGCGCTGCTGCTGGTGGTGATGCCCAAGGAAGCGCTGGCGTATACGTTGGCCGCGGTGGTTCTGGGCGGCGTAGCGCTGACCAGTATGGGGTGGATCCCCGTGCCGCACAGACGCAATCTGGTGCTGGCCGGCGCCACCTCGGGCCTGCTCGGCACCGCGACGTCCATCGGCGGGCCCCCGATGGCGCTGGTGTGGCAGAACAACACCGGCGCCCGGTTGCGGGGCACGATGAGCGGTTTCTTCCTCGTCGGCTCGGCCCTGTCGCTCGTGCTGCTCGCGCTCACCGGTTCCGTCGACCACCACACTGTCGTGGTGTTCGCGATGCTCGTCCCGGCGTGCGTCCTCGGCTATGCGCTGTCGCGGTGGGTCAACCGGTATCTGGATCGGCAGCGTCAGCGGTGGGCGGCCATCGGGATATCCACCGTCGGCGCTGTGGTGCTGATCGTCCGTCAGTTGATGGGAGGGTGAATTGACCGGCGATGACAGTGTTTCGGTGCGCAAGGTCAAATCGGCCGTACGCACGGTCGAGCTGCTGGAGTTCCTGGCGGCGCGGCCTGACGAGCCCACCCGTATCCGGGAAATCTGTGCCGCACTTGACATGCCGCGTAGCTCGGCACACGCCCTGCTGCGCACGCTGGTGGGCCAGGGCTGGGTGCGGTCCGACGACACGGGCACCCAGTACAGCATCGGCATGCGGGCGCTGCTGGTGGGGACCAGCTACCTCGACGCCGACCCGTACCTGCCGATGATCGCGCCCTTCCTCGAAGACCTGCGTGGCCAGCTCGACGAGACGTTCCACCTCGCCCGCCTAGACGGCCACGACGTCGTCTACCTGGCCACCCGGGAGTCCCGCCAGTACGTGCGCAACCACAGCAAGGTGGGCCGCCGGTTGCCGGCCTACGCCACGGCACTCGGCAAGGCACTGCTGGCCGAGCGGCACGGTGCCGAGCTCGACTCGCACGTCCCGGACCCACTGAGGCCGCTGACACCCCGGACGCTCACCGACCGCGCCGGCCTCGAAGCCGCCCTCGACGAGGTACGGGTGCGGGGCTATGCCACCGACGACGAGGAGAACACCGCCGGGATCAAGTGTTTCGCGGTGACACTGCGTTACCGGCACCCCGCGCAGGATGCGATCAGCGCGTCGGTCCCGCTGTCGCGACTGACCCCGGAGCGGGAACGCGAGATCGTCGAGGCGCTACGCCTGGTGTGCGACAAGGTGACCCGCGTCGTTCGCCCCCTTGCCAACGGAGACAAGTGGTTCGCCTGAGTTTGCCCACGAGATTGGAGTACCGATGAGTGCACACAACGCGACACCGGTCGTGACCGAACTGACCGTGATCCCGATCGCCGGCCACGACAGCATGCTGCTCAACCTCAGCGGTGCGCACGGGCCGTTCTTCACCAGAAACCTGCTGATCCTCAAGGATTCCGACGGCAACACCGGGGTCGGGGAAGTGCCGGGCGGTGAGGCGATCCGGCGGACCCTCGACGACGCCAGGCCACTGGTGGTCGGTCGGTCCCTCGGCGGCTACCACGCCATCCTGGCGAGCATCCGACGCGAGTTCGCCGACCGGGACAGCGCGGGGCGCGGTGCCCAGACCTTCGACCTGAGGGTCATGGTGCACGCCGTCACCGCCGTGGAGTCGGCGCTGCTCGACCTGCTGGGCAAGCACCTGGGCGTCCCGGTCGCCGCCCTGCTCGGCGACGGCAGGCAACGCAGCCGGGTCCAGGCGTTGGGCTATCTGTTCTTCGTGGGCGACCGCAACCGCACCGACCTGGAGTACCTGTCCGCGGACGACGAGCCTGCCGGTGCCGACGAATGGAAGCGCATCCGCCACGACGAGGCGCTCTCGCCCGAGGCAGTGGTCCGCCTCGCCGAGGCCGCCCGGGCCCGCTACGGATTCCGCGACTTCAAGCTCAAGGGTGGCGTGCTGCCCGCGGCAGATGAGGCCAAAGCCGTCACCGCGTTGGCCGAACGGTTCCCCGATGCCCGAATCACTTTGGACCCCAACGGCGGCTGGCTGCTGGCCGACGCCATCGAGACCTGCCGCCAGCTCACCGACGTGCTGGCCTATGCCGAGGATCCGGTCGGGCCCGAAGGCACGTTCTCCGGGCGCGAGGTGATGGCCGAGTTCAAACGGGCCACCGGCCTGCCGACCGCCACCAATATGATCGCCACCGACTGGCGCGAGCTGGGACACGCGATCCGGGCCGGCGCCGTCGACATCCCGCTGGCCGATCCCCACTTCTGGACCATGAGCGGCTCGGTGCGCGTCGCGCAGCTCTGCGATGCCTGGGGTTTGACCTGGGGGTCGCACTCCAACAACCACTTCGACGTCTCCCTGGCCATGTTCACCCACGTGGCCGCCGCCGCGCCCGGTGACATCACGGCCATCGACACCCATTGGATCTGGCAGGACGGTCAGCGGATCACCAAGGCGCCCTTCCGAATCGTCGACGGCTATCTCGATGTGCCCGACACCCCCGGGCTGGGGGTGGAGCTCGACGAGGAGCGGGTCGCCGCCGCGCACGAGCTGTACCTGGCCAAGGGGCTCGGCGCCCGCGACGACGCGGTGGCCATGCAGTACCTGATCCCCGGTTGGAAGTTCGACCGCAAGCGGCCTGCGCTGCAAAGGGACTGACATGTTGGTCGTCGTCATCGAACCCAACCTGCTGGCGCACCGCGATCGCTTCGAAGCCGCGCTACCGTCGGGAACGGAGGTGGTCTGGAACGGGAGCATCGACGACTTGCGGAACGCCGATGTGTTCGTGGGCGGCCGGTTCACCGCCGAGATGGCGGCCGCGGCGGAGAAACTGCGCCTCGTGCATGTCGCGGGGGCCGGTACCGACAAGGTCGACTTCGCCGCGCTGCGGCCAGAGACGCTGGTGGCCAACACCTTCCATCATGAACGGTCCATCGCCGAGTATGTGCTCGCGGCCGCGGTGTTGCTGCGCCGCGACTTCCTGGCACAGGACCGGGCGCTGCGCCGAGGGATATGGGCCACCTCGGTCTACGACGCCAACCTGCCGCAGTTGCCCGCGATCGGGGCGGCCCGCGTCGGCCTGGTCGGCTTCGGTCACATCGGCCGGCGCGTATGGGAATTGTTCCGCGGCCTCGGCTCGACCGGGGCTGCGGTGACCGGATCCGGGCGGGTTGACCCCGAGACCCACGGCCTGTCCTGGGCGGGCGACACCTCCGAGCTGAACCGGCTCATGGCGGAGTCCGATGTGGTCGTGGTGTCGGCGCCGCTCACCGCTGCGACCGAAGGAATGATCGAGGCCGAGCAGCTTCGGGCGCTGGGTCCTGACGGCGTGCTGGTCAATGTCGGGCGCGGGCCGCTGGTGGCCGAGCGCCCGCTCTACGACGCGCTGTTGGAGGGCCGGATCAGGGCTGCCGCCATCGACGTCTGGTACCGCTATCCCGGTCCGGGCGGGCAGGGGGTACCGAGTGAGCTGCCGTTCGGCGAACTGGCCAACGTGCTGATGACGCCGCATTCCTCAGGCGTCACCACAGACACGTTCGGCGGCCGGGCGGAGGAGATCGCCGCCAACATCGGCCGCCTCGAGCGCGGCGAGCCACTGACTCACCAGTTGTAGTAGCCGCCCTCGGGGCCGAGCATGCGTTCCAGCCGGGCCCGGTTGATGCGGGCCAATTCGTTGCGGACCACCTTGCGCTCGGTCTCGGAGTCGTTGTGCAACCGGTCGGTGATCCCGGCCATGGCCCGGTGCGCGCAGCAATCCTCCACGAACATCACGAAGCCGAACCCGAAGCGCTCGGCGTAGCGCTGCACTTCCGTGTTGAGCGCCGCCATCACCGCCGGATCGTCGTCCCAGACCGAGCACTGCTCGCACACCGACTTCGGGCTGCGTGGCCGCCTGCCGATATGCGGATAGGCCTGCAGCACCCGGTCGATCGAATCCTCCCCGAGGCTGAACAACAGGGCGTCGGCTTGCCGGAACAGCGAATCGTGGTCGGCGTACGGGCGCCCACTAGCCAGATCGGTGGCCAGCACGACGCTGTAGCAGCACTCGTACACGGCGTGCACCGCACGGCGCGTCGGCGATGCGTTGTACGCCTCAAGTCCCATGCCCTGATGCATCAACACCTGGTCAATCATGGAAGGCGTATGGGACGCCGGCGTTACCCCCTGTTACGGGCAGGCAAAATCAGTGACCTGAGTTATCAGTGACCTGAGTTCTTGAACCGTTCGACCGAACGCTGCAACTCGGCCTCGGCCTCTTCGCGGCCGACCCAGTCGGCGGTCTTGACGAACTTGCCCGGCTCCAGGTCCTTGTAGTGCACGAAGAAGTGCTTGATCGCGTCGAGTTCGAACTGCGACACGTCACCGAGGTCCTGGATGTGGTCCCAGCGCGGGTCGCCGGCGGGCACGCACAGCAACTTGTCGTCGCCGCCGGCCTCGTCGGTCATCTTGAACATCGCGACCGGGCGGGCCTCGACGGTGCAGCCGGGGAAAACCGACTCGGGCAGCAGCACCAGCGCGTCCAGCGGATCGCCGTCCTCGCCGAGGGTGTTCTCGAAGAACCCGTAGTCGGTCGGGTAACCGAACGAGGTGTAGAGGTAGCGGTCGAGCTTGACCCGGCCGGTCTCGTGGTCAACCTCGTACTTGTTGCGCGAACCCTTCGGGATCTCGATGACGACGTCGAACTTCACCGTCGCGGCTCCTTCGCATCTGCGGTCGGTCTCGGGTCGTCGGGCGACGACGCGGGTCAACCCTAATGGAGCGATAGTCTGGCCTAAACGGGTGGCTCGTCCCCACCACCGGCAGAGCAGGAGAAATATGCGGCCCACACGGTGGCGGCAGTCCACCCATGTGGCGGTTGGCGTCGTGGTCCTGGTGCTGGTCGCCGCCGTCGTCGCGGTTGCTGCCGTGCTCACCGGCCACCAATCCAGTGGCGCCCAGGCGGCCCCGCCCGCACCCGCACCGGCCACCGCCAGCCCGGGTGTTGTCCCGGTGGACATGTCCGCGCCGACACCGACCGTGAGCGGCCTGGCCGCCGCGTTGGCGCCGGCCCTGGCCAATCCCGATCTCGGCGAGGTGACCGGCCGGATCACCGACGCGGAGACCGGCGCCGAACTGTGGGAACAGAATTCCGGGGTGCCGATGCAGCCGGCCTCGGTCAACAAGGTGCTGACCACGGCCGCCGCGCTGCTCACGCTCGACCGCAACGCCCGGCTGGCCACCACCGTCCTGGCCGTCGACTCACAGCCGGGTCTGGTGGTGCTCAAAGGCGGCGGAGACACGACGCTTTCGGCGGCCCCCGAGGACACCGACACCTGGTACAAGGGCGCGGCCCGGATCAGCGACCTGGCCGAGCAGGTGCGCAACACCGGCATGACGGTCACCGCGGTGCGGGTGGACACCAGCGCCTACAGCGGCCCGACGATGGCGCCGGGCTGGGATCCCGCCGACATCGAGGGCGGCGACATCGCACCGATGGAACCGGTGATGCTCGACGGCGGACGCATCCAGCCGACGACGGTGGAATCCAGGCGATCGACCACGCCGGCCCTCGACGCGGGCCGGGCCCTGGCCACCGCCCTCAAGGTGGATCCGGCATCGGTGACGGTGCTGGCCAGTGCGGTGCCGGGCGGCAGGCAGATCGCCGCGGTGCAGTCCGCGCCGCTCATCGAGCGGCTGCGCCAGATGATGAACGAGTCCGACAACGTGATGGCCGAGTCGATCGCCCGTGAGGTCGCCGCCCAGCTGAACCGGTCGCAGAGCTTCGACGGCGGAGTCGACGCGGTGCTGAGCCAGCTCGAAGGCATCGGCATCGACATGTCGGCCGCCAAGCTCGTCGATTCCAGTGGTCTGTCGACCGAGGACCGGTTGACCGCGCGCATCCTCGACGACGTGGTCAACATCGCGGCGGGCAACACCGAGCCCGCCGTACGTCCGCTGGTGGATCTGCTGCCCATCGCCGGCGGCAGCGGCACGTTGTCCAACCGGTACCTCGACACCGATGCCGGGCGTGACGCCGCGGGCTGGCTGCGAGCCAAGACGGGGTCGCTGACCGGGACCAACGCCCTGGCCGGCATCGTCACCGACGACAGCGGCCGGGTGCTGACGTTCGCGCTCATCTCCAACAACGCCGGGCCCACCGGGCGCACCGCGATCGACGAGCTGGCCGCGGTGCTGCGATCGTGCGGGTGCGGCACATGAGTGAGCGGGTCGCCGTTACCGCCGGCCGCGCCGTCGACTGGGATTTCGCCGCGACGGTCGGGGTGAAGCTGGCCCGCCCGGCTCCGCTGTCCACCGACTACACCCGCACCCAGGTGATCGAGCAGCTCTCGGAGAGTTCCCAGGCTGCCGAGCTGCCGGTGCGGGAGGTGACGGGCCTGATCGAGAATGCCGAGGTACCCGAGGCCCGGGTGGTGGACCGGCCGGCGTGGATCCGGGCGGCCACCAGGTCGATGCAGGTGATGACCACCGGCGTCCAGCCCGGCGGCGAAAGCGACACGCCCAAGCCGGGATTCATCACCGGCAGGGTGACCGGGGCGCAGACCGGTGCGGTGCTGGCATTCATCTCCTCGGGCATCCTCGGCCAGTACGATCCGTTCGGTCCCGACGGCGGCGAGCTGCTGCTGGTGTACCCGAACGTGATCGCCGTGGAACGCCAATTACGGGTCGACCCAGCCGATTTCCGGTTATGGGTGTGCCTGCACGAGGTCACCCACCGGGTGCAGTTCCGGGCCAATCCCTGGCTGGCCGACCATATGTCGCAGGCGCTGGCCGTGCTCACCCAGGACGCCGGCGACGATGTCACCGAGATGGTTGGCAGGCTCGCGGAGTTCGTCCGCAACCAGCGCAACGGATCTGCCCCCGACCCGAACTCGTCCGGTGTGCTCGGGCTGATGCGCGCCATCCAGGCCGAGCCGCAGCGTCGCGCACTCGATCAGTTGCTGGTGCTGGGCACCCTGCTGGAAGGGCACGCCGATCACGTGATGGATGCCGTCGGCCCGGCGGTGGTGCCGACGGTCTCGACCATCCGGCGTCGCTTCGATGAACGCAGGCAGCGCAAGCCACCACCGCTGCAGCGGGTGGTCCGGGCACTGCTGGGCTTCGACGCGAAGATCAGCCAGTACACCCGAGGCAAGGCGTTCGTCGACCACGTGGTGGCAGCAGTCGGGATGGCGCGCTTCAACACGATCTGGTCGAGCCCCGACACCCTGCCGCTGCCCGCCGAGATCGACGAACCGCAACGATGGATCGAACGGGTGCTCTAGCCGCGCTGCGGCACGCCGTGGCGGCCGCCGGCGAGCGGATCGACGCCCAGAGCTGGTGCGTGGCGCTCTCGGGCGGCCCGGACTCGCTGGCCCTGACCGCCGTGGCCGCACAGTTGCGCCCCACCGTCGCGCTGATCGTCGACCATCGGCTGCAAGCAGGATCCGATACCGTCGCCGCCGCCGCCCGCGAGCAAGCAGTGGCGCTGGGATGTATTGGCGCACATGTGCTTTCGGTTGACGTCGGCCGCGATGGCGGCCCGGAGGCGGCGGCCCGTCAGGCCCGTTACGCGGCGTTGGAGGCGGCCCGGGACGGCGCGCCGGTACTGCTCGGCCACACCCTCGACGACCAGGCCGAGACGGTATTGCTCGGGCTGGGCCGCGGATCGGGTGCCCGTTCGATTGCCGGGATGCGCCCGCATGACCCGCCGTGGCACCGGCCGCTGCTCGGTGTTCGGCGCGCGCAGACCCACGCGGTCTGCGACGAACTCGGCCTCGCCGCCTGGCAGGACCCGCATAACGCCGACCGCAGGTTCACCCGGGTCCGGCTACGGCACGAGGTGCTGCCGGTGCTGGAGGACGTGCTCGGCGGCGGGGTGGCCGAGGCGCTGGCCCGCACCGCGATCGCGTTGCGTGAGGATGTCGACACGCTCGACGCGTTGGCCGCCGACGCCCTGGCCGGGGCACGCACTCAAGCCGGCGGTCTGGACACCACTCGGTTGGCCTCGTTGCCCGACGCACTGCGCCGCCGGGTGATCCGGGCCTGGTTGCTGGACGGTGGCGCGTGTGATCTGACCGACATCCAGATCAGGGCGGTGGACCGGCTGGTGACAGCCTGGCGCGGGCAGGGCGGCGTGGCCGTCGCATCCGGACTGCGCAAACAGCGCTTGTTCGCGGTACGGCACGGTGCGGTGCTGACGACGCGCGCCGAACCGGTCTAGCGATCCGCGTTGGAATGCGGCCGCCTCGCATGGCACGCTGTTGCAGTGGCTGTCGACTCTGCCGAGCTGTACGCGGGAGACATCAAATCGGTGCTGTTGTCCGAGGAGCAGATCCGGACCCGCACCGTCGAACTCGCCGAGATGATCGCCGAGCAGTATCGAGACAATCTGGGTAACGACGACCTGCTTCTGGTCACCGTGCTCAAGGGTGCGGTCATGTTCGTCACCGACCTGGCGCGGACCATCCCGCTGCCCACCCAGTTGGAGTTCATGGCGGTCAGCTCCTACGGCTCGTCCACCTCGTCCTCGGGTGTGGTGCGCATCCTCAAAGACCTCGACCGCGACATCAACGACCGCGATGTGCTGATCGTCGAGGACATCATCGACTCCGGTCTCACCCTGTCCTGGTTGCTGCGCAACCTGGCCACCCGCCACCCGCGCTCGCTGCGGGTCTGCACGCTGCTGCGCAAGCCCGAGGCCGTCAAGACCGAACTCGACGTCGCCTACGTGGGTTTCGACATTCCCAACGAGTTCGTCGTCGGCTACGGCCTGGACTTCGCCGAGCGTTACCGCGACCTGCCCTACATCGGCACGCTCGAACCAAAGGTGTACTCAGCCACCTGATCGGCGCAGAATTCGTGGCATGAGCACAGCCCTGCGGATCTGCCCCTTCTGCGAGGCCACCTGTGGCCTCACGCTCACCATCTCCGACGGTCGGGTGACCGGCGCGCGCGGCGACCACGACGACGTGTTCAGCGCCGGCTTCATCTGCCCGAAAGGCGCCAGCTTCGGCGAACTCGACAACGATCCCGACCGCCTGGCGCAGCCACTGATCCGGCGCGACGGCGCGCTGACCGAGTCCACCTGGGACGAGGCCTACGGCGTCATCGCCCAGCGCCTCGGTGCGGTGATCGCCGAACACGGCGGCGCCTCGGTCGGGGTGTACCTCGGCAACCCGAATGCCCACACCATCGCCGGCAGCCTGTACGCACCGCTGATCATCAAGGGCCTGGGCACCCGCCAGGTGTTCAGCGCCAGCACCCTCGATCAGATGCCCAAGCATGTCGCCCTGGGCCTGATGTTCGGCAGCCCGGTCGCCTTCACCGTGCCCGACCTCGACCGCACCGACTACCTGGTCGTCATCGGCGCGAATCCGATGGTGTCCAACGGCAGCCTGGCCACCGCCGCCGACTTCCCGGGCAAGCTGCGCGCATTGCGCAAGCGGGGCGGCAAGCTCGTCGTCATCGATCCGGCCCGCACCCAGACGGCCAAACTCGCCGACCGGCACCTCGCGCCGCGGCCCGGCACCGACGCGGCACTGCTGTTTGCGGTCGTGCACGTGCTGTTCGCCGAGGGTCTCGTCGACCTCGGCCGGCTCAGCGAGCACGTCACCGGTGTCGAGGAGGTCCGCACCCTCGCCGACGAGTTCTCGCCCGAGGCCGTGGAGGCGGCCTGCGGAGTGGGCGCCGAGGAGATCCGGGAACTGGCTCGCGAACTCGCGGCGGCGCCGACAGCGGCCGTCTACGGCCGCATCGGCACGTCGACGGTCGAGTTCGGCACCGTCGGCAGTTGGCTGGTCGATGTGATCAACGTGCTGACCGGAAATCTCGACCGCCCGGGCGGGGCGATGTTCGCGCTCGGCGCCGCCGCGCCCGCACCGCGCCCGCCGAAACCCGGGCGCGGCTTCACGACCGGGCGCTGGGCCAGCCGGGTCTCGGGCTATCCCGAAGTGCTCTCCGAGCTGCCGGCCGCCGCCCTCGCCGAGGAGATCGACACCGCCGGCGCGGGGCAGATCAAGGCCATGATCACCATCGCCGGTAACCCGGTGTTGTCCGCGCCCGACGGCGACCGCCTCGACAAGGCACTGGACAGCGTCGATTTCATGCTGAGCATCGACCCCTACCTCAACGAGACGACGCGGCACGCCGACGTGATCCTGCCGCCGCCCCCGCCCTCGCAGAGCGCCCACTTCGACGTCGCGCTGAACAACCTCGCGGTACGTAACAACGTGCGGTACTCGTCGCCCGCGCTGCCGCTCGACGGCAGGCCCGACGAGCCCGAGATCCTGTCCCGGCTCGCCCTGATCCTCTACGGCGTCGGATACGACGGTGATCCCGCGCTGGTCGACGCCCAGGTGATCGCCACGACACTGGCGAAGGAGACCGCCAACCCCGATTCGCCCGTGGCGGGCCGCAACGTCGACGAGCTCACCGCGATGCTGTGCGACGGGCCCGGCTATGAACGCCGCCTCGACATGATGCTGCGGATCGGTCCCTACGGAGATGCCTTCGGCTCCAAGCCCGACGGGCTCACCATGGAGCGGCTGAAGGCCAACCCGCACGGCATCGACCTCGGACCGCTGCAGCTGCGGATCCCCGAGATCCTGCGAACCCCAAGCGGGCGGATCGAACTCGCGCCGGAGCCGATCGTCGCCGACGTGGCGCGGCTGCGTGAGGCGCTCGACCGGGCGGCGGGCGGGTTCCTGCTGATCGGGCGGCGCCACCTGCGGTCGAACAACAGCTGGATGCACAACCTGCCTGCCCTGTCCGGCGGCTCGAACCGGTGCACGCTGCAGATCCACCCCGACGACGCCGCCGACCTGGGGCTCACCGACATCGCGGTGGTCAAGGGGCCCGGCGGCGAACTGCTGGCCCCGATCGAGGTGAACGACGGCATGCGGCGCGGCGTGGTCTCGCTACCCCACGGCTGGGGCCATGACCGTGAGGGCACCGGTCAGCGCTTGGCGGCCGGCCATCCCGGTGCGAATGTCAACCAACTCAACGACGGCACCCATCTGGATCCGCTGTCCGGCACCGCGGTGCTCAACGGCATACCCGTCGACATCGCGCCCGCCGGCTGAATTGGAACTTCTCGTTGACTTGGAGCTGACGCAGGCTTTTTGCGGGTAGCGGTGTGCGTGGTTTCAAAGTCAACGGGCACTGCCTAGGTCAGCTCCCAGACCACCGTCACGGAGAAGTCCACCGTCTGCTGACCGGGTTCCAGCGGAACGGCCTGCATCGCGGCACGCGGCATGGGGGTCGGCGGGGGCGGAGTCGAGCCACCGGACTGCTCGGAAATCGAGATCACCTTGCCCAGGTCCAGTCCGGACAACCCGGCGTACTGCTCGGCGCGGTTCTTCGCGTCGTCGAACGCCCGGGCCCGGGCGTCGCGCACCAGGTCCGAATCGTCCTCGATCGAGTAGTCGACCGAGTTGATGCGCGTGGCGTCACCGCCGGTGCTCGCGATCAAGGCCAGGGTCTGCGACGCCTTGGCGGTGTCACGGATCTTGACCTTGATCGCGTTGCCGGCCCGATAGCCCGAGATGGTGGTGTCGGTGAATTGCGGTTGCACGCTGACCTGTGTGGTGCTGATGTCCTTGCGGTCCAGGCCCGACCCGACCAACGCATCGATCACGGCCTGCTGGCGCTGGCTGGACTGATTGAGTGCACCCGAGACGTCGGGGGCGGTGAACTCCATCGCCACCTCCGCGGTCAGGGTGTCCGGGACTCCTTGCACGTGACCGGAGCCGACGACAGTCACCTGCCGGGCTCCGTCCGGCGCGCCCGCGGCGGGGCCCGAGGTGGTATCGCACGCACTGGTGCTGACGGCGATCAGTCCCGCTGCGGCGACGCCGAAGATCCGCAATTTCGCATTCCCAGCGATCGGCATGACCGCACCCTACCGGGACGTCACGGTGTCACCAGGACTTTGCAGTGCTCCTCGGGCGAGCCGAGTTCGTCGAACGCGGTAGCCACCCCGTCGAGGCCCACTGTCCCGGTGATCATCGGCGCCACGTCGATCTCGCCCTCGGCGATGGCGCGCAGCGAGGCCGCGAATTCACCCGGGTCGTAGCCGAAGACGAACTGGATGTTGATCTGCTTGGTGATCGCGAAGAACGGGTGCACGGTATCGGGCTGCATGCAGACCCCGGCCACCACCAGGCGCGCGCCCGCCGGTGCGCGACGCAGCACGTCGTCGATGATCCCCGGGGCGCCGACCGCCTCGAACACCACCGCGGGCCGGCACTGATGGAACGGTGAGTCGACGGCTGGATCCAGGGTGGTGTGGGCGCCCATGGTGGCGGCGAGTGCGCGGCGGGTGGCCGAGAAGTCCGACGCCACAATGGTTTCCACACCCCGCAGGTTCAGCGCCGCGATGATGGCGATGCCGACGGGGCCGCAGCCGACGACGAGTGCGGCCTCGCCGGGCTCGATGCGCGACGCGTTGACCGCGTGCAGTCCCACGGCCATCGGCTCGGTCAGGGCGGCGTGCTCGGCACTCAACCCGTTGGGAACCGGCAGCAGTAGTGGCGCCGACAACAACATCTTCTCGGCGTAGCCGCCGACGGTGGTGTTGCTGTACACGATCGGGGAGATGCTGTCGCCGGAGATCAGCACCGGTACCGAGGTCACCAGGCTCCCGGCGGCGGGAGCCTCGGTTCCCGGTCCGGCATCGAGGATCTCGGCGCTGAACTCGTGGCCCATGTAGACATCACCGGCCAGGTCGATGTCCAGGTCGGGCACGCCCTCCATATCGGCACCGGCCGCCAGCATGTCGGCACCGTGCGCGGCGAAATGCAGGTCCGAGCCGCAGATCCCGCAGGCTTTCACCTCGACCAGCACCTGGCCGGGACCGGGCACCGGTTCGGGTACGTCATCGCGGACGATCATGCGTCCCTCGCGCAGGACTGCGGCGCGCATCAGCTCTTGCCCTCGGCGTCCTCGGTGGCGGCCTCGGTGATCGCGTTGACGATGGCCTGCCCGGCCCGGCCGAGCAATTGATCGCGCATACCTTTGGCCCATTCGTGCGAGGCCCGGGCCGCGGTGAGTTGCCCCTTGAAATGCGGGATCACCTCGCGGGCGAACAGTTCGTAGGAGTGGAAGGTGGCCGCCGGCGGCGCCCAGTCGTGGCCCAGGAGCAGGAAGGTGCCGAAACCGCCGGAGCGGTCCAGCAGGTCCTGGATGTAGGCGATCGCGTCGTCCGTGGTCCCGATGCAGCAATTGCCCTTGGAGGCATAGTTTTCCACGAACTCGTACGCGGAGCCGGTGTCCTCTGTTTTCTCCGACAGCGGTACGAATCCGGCGGCGCCGAAGTAGTTGGCGAAATCCTGCAGGCCGTAGGTGCAGTCCTCGATGGCCTGCTCGCGGGTGTCGGCGAGGTGGATGACGCCCAGCACCCGCCAGTTCTGCCGGTCCGGCTCGTCCCGGCCGGATTTGGCGGCCTGATCGCGCACCGTGTCCCAGGTGGTCTCGATGGCCGCATAGCCGCCGGGCACCGACATCGACAACGACAGCAACGAGGTGCCCAACGCCCCGGCCAGTCTCGGCCCGGACGGGGAAACCATTGCCGCGGTTGATATCTCGGGATACGGCCAGGTGTAGGGGCGGATGTGCAGGGCGGCATCGCGCAGGGTGAACCAGTCGGTCTTGCGGTTGATCCGCTCATCGGGAGCGGCGCGGAACAGGGCCAGGATGGCCTCCAGCGATTCCTGCATCATGGGCCGCTGATCCACCGGGTCGATGCCCATCATGTAGGCATCCGACGGCAGCGCGCCCGGCCCCGTCCCGAACATCACGCGCCCGCGGGTGAGGTGGTCGAGCAGCACCCACCGGTCGGCCACCATGAGCGGGTGGTGGTACGGCAGCGACACCACGCCGGTGCCCAACCGGATGTGTTTGGTCCGTTCGGCCGCGGCGGCGATGAACACCTCGGGGCAGGCGATGAGTTCGTAACCGCCGGAATGGTGTTCGCCGAACCAGGCCTCGTCGTAACCCAGCCGGTCCAGCGCCTCGACCCGGTCCATGTCGTATTGCAGTGCGGTGGTGGGGGATTGGCCGACCGGGTGGAACGGCGTGATGAACACGCCGAAGTTCAACGGACTCACTTCAGGCCTCCCAGGAACTCCAACAGCACCTTGTTCACCTCATCGGGCCGTTCCTGCTGAAGCCAGTGGCCGGCGCCCTCGATCAGCACTTCGCGGTAGTCGCCGGTGGCCACGTCACCCACGCGGTCGCGCGGGGTGAAGCTCAACACCGGATCGGCGGTGCCGGCCAGGAAGAGCACCGGCGCCGTGATGGTCGATGCGGGAGTGCTCTCGGTCAGCTCCCAGTTCCGGTCGAAGTTGCGGTACCAGTTCAGCGGACCGGTGAACCCGTTCTCGGTGAACGCCTCCACGTAGTGCTCGAACTCGTCGGCGCTGATCCAGTCCGGCAGCGGGGGCAGAGGCTGGTCGGCCAAGGTTTCGAGCGGTTCGCCGATACCCTGCATCGCCAGCGAGCGCCGCAGCGAGTGCCGAGGGTCGGCGCCGAGTTGCGCGTCCGCCACCCCGGGCTCCTGGAAATGCAGGATGTAGAAGTAGTTGTCGCCGAAGATCCTGCGCCAGATCTGCGTCGGCGGCCCGGGCGCCCGCGGCACCGGAGGCACGCTGAGGGCGGCCACCGCGCGGACCCGGTCCGGGAAGAACAACGGAAAGTTGGTGGCGACGGGCGAGCCCCAGTCGTGACCGATGAGGATCGCCTGTTCGGCGTCGACATCATCGAGCAACCCCGCGATGTCGGCGGTCAACTCCACGATGTTGTAGGCCTCGATGCCCTCCGGCCGCGACGAGCCCCCGTATCCGCGCTGGTCCGGGGCCAGAACGTGATAGCCGGCGTCGGCCAGGACCGGGATCTGATGGCGCCACGAATAAGCGAGCTCCGGGAATCCGTGGGTCAGCACCACCACCGGATTTCCGCGCTCACCCGCCTCGAGCACCTTCAGGGTCACGCCATTGGTATCTACTAACCGTTCGGTTGGTGTGAGCACGATCTCACCCAAGCACAGGCCGCCCGCAGTCGGCTAGATACCGTCGGGAACTGCCGGACGTTGGTCTAGCGGTAGCCTTGAATGTCTCAACTGCGCACGTTGGAAGGACCGGGCCGAACTCGGCCGAGTGATCGATGAACCGCAAAAATGTGATCCGTACGCTGACCGTGATCGCGGTCGTGCTGCTGCTGGGCTGGTCGTTTTTCTATTTCAGTGACGACACCCGCGGCTACAAACCCGTCGACACCTCGGTGGCGGTGGCGCAGATCAACGCTGACAACGTCAACAGCGCCCAGATCGACGACCGCGAGCAGCAGCTGCGTCTCGATCTGAAGAGCGGCAAGGAAGAGACCGAGAACAGCGACAAGGTCATCACGAAGTACCCGACCGGCTATGCGGTGAAGCTGGTCGACCAACTTGACGCCAAGCACGTCAAGTTCGGTACCACCGTCAATCAGGGCAGCTTCCTCGGTTCGATGTTGATCTACATGCTGCCGCTGCTGTTGCTGGTCGCGCTGTTCGTGATGTTCTCCCGCATGCAGGGCGGCGGCCGGATGGGCTTCGGCTTCGGCAAGTCGAAAGCCAAGCAGCTGGGCAAGGACATGCCCAAGACCACGTTCGCCGACGTCGCCGGTGTCGACGAGGCGGTCGAAGAGCTCTACGAGATCAAAGACTTCCTGCAGAACCCCAGCCGGTATCAGGCGCTGGGCGCCAAGATCCCGCGCGGTGTGCTGCTCTACGGCCCGCCCGGTACCGGTAAGACCCTGCTGGCCCGCGCGGTCGCCGGTGAGGCCGGCGTGCCGTTCTTCACCATCTCCGGTTCGGACTTCGTCGAGATGTTCGTCGGTGTCGGCGCCTCCCGCGTCCGAGACATGTTCGAGCAGGCCAAGGCGAACAGCCCGTGCATCATCTTCGTCGACGAGATCGACGCCGTCGGCCGCCAGCGCGGCGCCGGCATGGGCGGCGGCCACGACGAGCGTGAGCAGACGCTGAACCAGCTGCTGGTCGAGATGGACGGCTTCGGCGACCGCCAGGGCGTCATCCTGATCGCCGCCACAAACCGGCCCGACATCCTCGACCCGGCGTTGCTGCGCCCGGGCCGCTTCGACCGCCAGATCCCGGTGTCCAACCCCGATCTGGCCGGCCGGCGTGCGGTGCTCAAGGTGCACTCGGCGGGCAAGCCGATCGCCCCCGATGCGGATCTGGACGGGCTGGCCAAGCGCACCGTCGGCATGTCCGGTGCCGACCTGGCCAACGTCATCAACGAGGCCGCACTGCTCACCGCCCGCGAGAACGGCACCATCATCACCGGTGCGGCCCTGGAAGAGGCCGTCGACCGGGTCGTGGGTGGCCCGCGCCGCAAGGGTCGCATCATCAGTGAGCAGGAAAAGAAGATCACCGCCTACCACGAGGGCGGACACACCCTGGCCGCGTGGGCGATGCCCGACATCGAGCCGATCTACAAGGTGACCATCCTGGCCCGCGGACGCACCGGCGGCCACGCCGTCGCGGTGCCCGAGGACGACAAGGGTCTGATGACCCGCTCGGAGATGATCGCCCGGCTGGTGTTCGCGATGGGCGGTCGCGCCGCCGAGGAACTGGTCTTCCGCGAGCCCACCACGGGTGCGGTGTCCGACATCGAGCAGGCCACCAAGATCGCCCGCGCCATGGTCACCGAGTACGGCATGAGCTCCAAGCTGGGCGCTGTCCGCTACGGCACCGAACACGGCGACCCGTTCCTGGGCCGCACCATGGGTACCCAGGCCGACTTCGGCCACGAGGTGGCCCGGGACATCGACGACGAGGTGCGCAAGCTCATCGAGGCCGCGCACACCGAGGCGTGGGAGATCCTCACCGAATACCGCGATGTGCTGGACACCCTGGCCGGCGAGCTGCTGGAGAAGGAGACGCTGCACCGGGCCGAGCTGGAGGCCATCTTCGGTGACGTCAAGAAGCGTCCCCGGCTGACCATGTTCGACGACTTCGGCGGCCGGGTGCCGTCGGACAAGCCGCCGATCAAGACACCGGGCGAGATCGCCATCGAGCGCGGCGAGCCGTGGCCGCCGCCGGTGCCGGAGCCCGCGTTCAAGGCCGCCATCGCCGCCGCCAGCCGAGAGGCCGCCGAGCGGGCCAAGGAGACCAACGGTGCCGGGACCAACGGCGCGCCGCCGAACGGGTCGAACCAGAACGGCTCGACCCAGCCCGATTACGGCGCACCGGCAGGCTGGCACGCCCCGGGCTGGCCGCCCCCGCCGGCGCAGCCGGGATACCAGCCGCCCCAGCAACAGCAGGGCTACTGGTACCCGCCGCCGCATCCGTCGGGATGGCAACAGCCCCAGCCGTACCCGTATCAGCCTTATCCTCATCCCGGCCAGCCGAATCCGAGCGGCGAGGCAGGCAAGGACGGCGGCAACGAGAACGCCGACCGGCCCAACCCCCCGGCCCACGGCTGATCGGAAGAACGGAGGCTTCATGTCGCAGTCGCTGCGCGAGCACCACAACAACACCGATACGGCCAGGCGGGTATTCGACCAGCCGCGGGCCGAGGCCGCGGTCCGCGAGCTGTTGATCGCCATCGGTGAGGACCCTGATCGTCAGGGGCTGCTCGACACGCCGGCCCGCGTAGCGCGTGCGTACAAGGAGCTGATGGCCGGGCTGTACACCGACCCGGATGCGGTGCTCAACACCACCTTCGATGAAGAGCACGACGAGCTCGTGCTGGTCAAAGAGATCCCGATGTACTCCACCTGCGAGCACCACCTGGTGTCGTTCCACGGCGTCGCCCATGTGGGATACATCCCGGGGGTCGACGGCCGGGTGACCGGGTTGTCGAAGATCGCCCGCCTGGTGGACCTGTACTCGAAGCGCCCACAGGTTCAGGAACGCCTGACCGCCCAGATCGCCGATGCGCTCATGCGCAAGCTCGATCCGCGCGGGGCCATCGTGGTGATCGAGGCCGAGCACCTCTGCATGGCCATGCGCGGGGTCCGTAAACCCGGTGCCGTCACCACCACCTCGGCGGTCCGCGGGCAGTTCAAGACCGACAAGGCATCCCGGGCCGAGGCGCTGGAACTTATCCTGCGGAAGTGAACGCCACCCCTGTGCAGGTCATGGGAGTTGTGAACGTCACCGACGATTCCTTCTCCGACGGCGGCAGGTTCATCGACCGCGACCGCGCCGTCGAACACGGGCTGGCGCTCGCCGCGGCGGGGGCCGCGATCGTCGACGTGGGCGGGGAGTCGACGCGCCCCGGGGCGGTGCGCATCGCACCTGCGGTAGAGGCGGCCCGCGTCGCCCCGGTGATCGAAGCGCTTGCCTCCCAAGGCATCACGGTCAGCATCGACACCATGCATGCCGATGTGGCGAAGGTGGCCCTGGACAGCGGGGCGCAGATCGTCAACGACGTGTCCGGCGGCCTCGCCGATCCGAACATGGCGCCCCTGTTGGCCGACGCGAAAGTGCCGTGGATCTTGATGCACTGGCGGTCGGTCAGCGCAGAGCGCCCACATCGCGCGCCCGGTTACGGCGATGTGGTGGCCGAGGTCCGGTCCGAACTCATGGCCGCCGTAGACGCCGCGGTCGCGGCGGGCGTTGCCCCGGAGCGGTTGATCATCGACCCGGGCCTGGGATTCGCCAAGACCGCCCAGGACAACTGGGCCCTGCTGCATGCCCTGCCCGAGTTCGTCGCCACCGGCATCCCGGTGTTGGTGGGCGCATCCCGCAAGCGATTCCTCGGTGCGCTGCTGGCCGGGGCGGACGGGACGCCACGGCCGCCGGACGGCCGGGAGACCGCGACCGCCGCGATCTCGATGCTGGCCGCCCAGCACGGGGCCTGGGGAGTTCGGGTGCACGACGTGGTGGCCTCCGTCGACGCGCTCGCCGTACTGAAAGCCTGGGAGTCTGGAGGTCGGATTGGCTGATCGAATTGAGTTGCGCGGCTTGCGAGTTCGTGGCAATCACGGCGTCTTCGACCACGAGCGCCGGGACGGCCAGGAGTTCGTCATCGACATCACGGCGTGGGTGGACCTGCGCCGGGCCGCGGCCAGCGACGATTTGGCCGACACCCTCGATTACGGCGCGCTGGCACAGCGCGCCGCCGATATCGTCGCGGGGCCGCCACGCAATTTGATCGAGACCGTCTCGGCCGAGATCGCCGAGGCCATCATGGTCGACGAGCGCCTGCACGCCGTCGAGGTCGTCGTGCACAAACCCAGCGCCCCGATCCCGCTGACCTTCGACGACGTCGCGGTGGTGGCCCGGCGGTCGAGACGGGGGAACTCCGCGTGACCTCTACCGTCTTGTCGATCGGGTCGAACATCGGCGACCGGCTGGCCCGGCTGCAGTCGGTGGTGGACGGTCTCGGCACCGCGGTGCGCGCGGTGTCCCCGGTTTTCGAGACCGACGCCTGGGGCGGGGTCGAGCAGAGCCCGTTCCTGAACGCGGTGCTGATCGCCGACGATCCGGACCTGGACTGTCACGGTTGGCTGCGCCGCGGCCAGCGACTCGAGCAGGAGGCCGACCGGGTCCGGGAGCAGAAATGGGGCCCGCGCACCCTCGATGTCGACCTGGTCACCTGCCATGACGGTGACACCGAGGTGTGCTCCCGCGACGAGGACCTGACGTTGCCGCATCCGCTGGCTCACCTTCGCGCATTCGTCCTGATCCCGTGGCTCGCGGTGGATCCCGACGCGACCCTGACGGTGGTCGGCCGAAGCCGGCGGGTAGCCCACTTGCTGGAGGAGATCGACCCGGTCGAACGGGCCGGCGTGCGACGCACCGATCTGGTCCTGAACTTCGGCGCGGAACCGGTGACAGGCTGATGGGTCCGACCCGCAAACGCGACCTGGCCGGGGCGGTCGTCGTCGTCGCCATCGTCGGCTATGTGCTGATCGGGGTGCTCTACCGGTGGTTCCCGCCGCTGACGGTCTGGACCGGTCTCTCGCTGCTAGCGGTCGCGCTTGCCGAGGCGGGCTGGGCGTTCTACGTGCGCGCCAAGATCAACGACGGGCAGATCGGGGTCGGCACGGGCCGCCTGCACCCGCTGACGGTGGCCCGGTCGGTGGTGATCGCCAAGGCCTCTGCCTGGGTCGGCGCCATCGTCGCGGGCTGGTGGATCGGGGTACTGGTGTACCTGCTGCCGCGGCGGGGCGAACTGCGGGTGGCCGGTGAAGACACCCCCGGTGTGGCCGTGGCGGCCGTCAGCGCGCTGGCGTTGGCGGCAGCGGCGGTGTGGCTGCAGCATTGCTGCAAGTCGCCCGAGGAACCGCCGGACAACGGGGACACGGCGCCGCAGTGACCGATCAGCTGAGGTAGTTGGCCGAATCGCCGCACTGGTCACCGGGCTAGATGAGCTGTGACGGGTACAGTCGGCGCATGACCGTTCTGCCCCGCGGTGGTCGGCCACGGCGCGGCGGCCGAAGGCCGGGCTGGCTCCTCTTAACGGTATTGCTGGTGCTCGCGATTCTGGCCAGCTCCGCATTGGTGTTCACCGATCGTGTCGAGTTGCTGAAGCTCGCCGTCATCCTGGCTCTGTGGGCTGCCGTGGTGGCGGCCTTCGTCTCCGTCATCTACCGGCGCCAGAGTGACCTGGACCAGGCCAAGGCCCGGGATCTGAAGTTCGTCTACGACCTGCAGCTGGATCGCGAGATCTCGGCGCGGCGGGAGTACGAGCTGACCGTCGAGACCCAGCTGCGCCGGGAACTGGCCTCCGAGCTGCGCGCCCAGGCCGCCGACGAGGTGGCCGCATTGCGCTCGGAACTTGCCGCACTACGGGCAAACCTGGAGATCCTGTTCGACACCGACCTGGTGCACCGTCCCGCCATCGAGACCGACAAGAGCGCGCCGCGTACCGCGGGCCGGGTCACCGCAAGCCGGCTCGACGTGCCGCCGGTCGAGGTCACCGACATCCGGTCGTCGCGGACCGAGGAAAGCCCGATCATCGACGTTCCGGCCGAGCCGCACCCGCCGGAGAACGACTGGGCCACCTCGGGTGGGGCCCATCGCCTGCCGTCGCGTCCGGTACCCGCCGGTGAACAGCCGCGTCGCCGCAGGCGTCAGCAGGACCCGCCGCGCCAGCCGGAGACTCCGCGTCAGCCGGAGCCCAAGCCCGCTCCGCGGCCGGAGCCGCAGCCCGTGTCCCGGCCGGAGCCGGCGCCTCGGCCTGAGCCCCGCCCAGAGCCTCGGCCGGAACCGCGACCCCGGCCCGAGGAACCGGCCGCGAGCAGGCCACCCGAGCCGCCGTCCACCTGGGCGCCGCCCCCGCCGCCACCGGCCATGCCGCCGATGCAGCCGTCGCCGACCATCGAAGCCACCGAGCCCGAGTCTGCGAGCGCGCCGGCTGCCGAGCCCGTTGCCGAGCCTGCTGCCGCGGGGTGGCAACCGGCCCCCGCCGAGGGCCAGTGGATTCCCGCCGGCGCCCCCGGCAGCAATTGGTCCGCGCCGGTGACACCCCAGAACGGCGCCGCCACCGAGTACGTCGGCAGGCGCCGCGCCCCGGAAACGCCGCCCGCGGCTACCGAACCGGCCCCCGAGCCCACCCCGGCTCCTGAGCCCACCCCGGCTCCGGCGATGTCGACCGGCCAGGCTGCTGAGCCACCCCGAGGACGTCACTCCGCGGCAGCCGATCCGGGCCGTCCGGCAGCCGCCCAGGCGTCTCCGGCCCTGGCCACCGAATCCTCCCAACCGCCCGAGCCGCCCCGGCGCGCGTCACGGCACCGCAGCGATGCCGAGCCCGAGCCGCAGAACGGTCATCACGCCGACGGGCAGTCGGTGAACGAGCTGCTGGCACGGTTCCAGTCCACCCCGGCTGAAGGCGGGCGTCGCAGGCGTCGCGAAGAGTGAGCTAGTCTCGTGACGACCGTCCGGTACCCGCAACGCGGGACTGGAACGACTGAAACCTATTCAACCTGTGAGGTCGTCTGCGATGGAGCAGCCCCCTGCAAACGGGTGGTCCCCTCCTGAGGGATTGCGTCCTGCCAGGCTCAGCGTCGGCATCATCTCGGCGGGCCGGGTGGGCACGGCGCTCGGCTATGCCCTGGAACGGGTTGAGCATGTGGTGGTGGCGTGCAGCGCGATCTCCGAGACCTCGCGGCTGCGGGCCCGGCGTCGGCTGCCCGAGACCTCGATCCTGCCCGTCCCCGACGTGGCGCAGCGGGCTGAACTGCTGCTCTTGACGGTTCCCGACGCCGAGTTGCCGTCGCTGGTGTCCGGCCTGGCCGCCACCGGTGTGGTGCGACCCGGCACCATCGTGGTGCACACTTCCGGAGCCAACGGGGTGGCGGTGCTGGCGCCGCTGACCGAGCTGGGCTGCATCCCGCTGGCCATTCACCCCGCGATGACGTTCACCGGCTCCGACGAGGACATCACCAGGCTGCCCGACGCGTGTTTCGGCGTCACCGCGGCCGACGAGGTGGGGTACGCGATCGGGCAGTCGCTCGTTCTGGAGATCGGCGGTGAGCCGTTCCGGGTCCCCGAGCACGCCCGGACGCAGTATCACGCAGCGCTGGCCCACGCCAGCAACCATCTGGTCACACTCGTGCTCGACGCCGTGGACACGCTGCGGGCCTCCTTGCGAGGCCAGGAACTGCTCGGCCAGGAGCTCGTCGGCGATGCACCCGGCGGTCTGCCGGAACGGGTTGTGGGTCCGCTGGCCCGCGCCGCGTTGGAGAACGCGCTGCAGCGCGGTCAGGCCGCGTTGACCGGACCGGTCGCGCGCGGTGACGCAGCGGCGGTGGCCGCACATCTGAATGCCCTGCGCATGTTGGATTCGCAAGTGGCCCAGGCATATCAGGCCGACTCCCTGCGCACCGCTCAACGTGCCCACGCACCGATGGAGGTCTTCGCGGTGCTCTCAGACACAGGCCCGGAAACCAGCACCGAAACGAGTCGAGGATGACGCCGAACAACCTTCCCAAGTTCGTCGCAGGCGAACTGAACGTCTACACGGCGCCGGCCGATGTCGCAGCGGTCACCCGGGCGCTGCGGGCCAGCGGCCGCCGGGTCACCCTCGTGCCCACCATGGGCGCGCTGCACGAGGGGCACCTGACGCTGATCCGTGCAGCCAAGCGGGTTCCCGGCGCGGTGGTGGTGGTGTCGATATTCGTCAACCCCTTGCAGTTCGGAGCGGGGGAGGACCTCGACGCCTACCCGCGCACCCTCGACGAGGATCTCGCCGCGCTGCGCGCCGAAGGGGTCGAGATCGCGTTCACCCCAACCGGTTCGGGAATGTATCCGGATGGTCCGCGCACCAGTGTGCAGCCGGGCCCGGTCGGCGGTGAGCTGGAAGGGGCGTCGCGCCCCGGCCATTTCGCCGGTGTCCTGACCGTCGTGCTCAAGCTGCTGCAGATCGTCCGCCCGGACCGGGCGTTCTTCGGCGAGAAGGACTATCAGCAACTGGCCTTGATCCGGCAGATGGTCGCCGACCTCAACATCGACGTACAGATCGTCGGAGTTCCCATCGTCCGCGAATCCGACGGCCTGGCGATGTCGTCGCGCAACCGCTACCTCGACGCCGACGAGCGCGAGCAGGCCGGAGCATTGTCGGCCGCCCTGCTGGCCGGCAAGTACGCCGCCGCGGGCGGGGCGTCGGCCGCAGTCGACGCGGCCCGTGCCGTGCTCGACGAGGTGCCCGCCATCGACGTCGACTACCTGGAAGTACGCGACCCGATGCTGGGCGCGGCGCCGAACGAAGGCCAGGCCAGGCTGCTGGTGGCGGCCCGGCTGGGCCGAACCCGGCTGCTGGACAACATTTCCGTCGACATCGGAGCGTCCGCCGGCATCGACGGGCACCCCCGCGTCGGCGACGGCGACAATCACGAACTGCCCTGGAGGAACTGATGCAGCGCACCATGCTCAAATCCAAGATTCACCGCGCCACGGTCACGCAGGCCGACCTGCACTACGTGGGCTCGGTGACCATCGACGCCGATCTGATGGAGGCCGCCGACCTGCTCGAAGGCGAGCAGGTGACGATCGTCGACATCGACAACGGTGCCCGGCTGGTGACCTATGCCATCACCGGCGAGCGTGGTACCGGGGTGATCGGAATCAACGGCGCCGCAGCGCATCTCATTCATCCCGGCGACCTGGTGATCCTGATCGCCTACGGGGTGATGGAAGACGCCGAGGCCCGCGCGTACCGCCCGCGGATCGTGTTCGTCGACTCCGACAACTTGCAGATCGACCTCGGTGCGCACAGCCACGACCCCGCGTACGTCCCGGCGGACGCATCCGAACTGATGTCGCCGCGCTGATGCTGCTCGCGATCGATGTCCGCAACACCCACACCATCGTCGGGCTGATCTCCGGTTCGGGGGACCACGCGAAGGTAGTGCAGCAGTGGCGGATCCGGACCGAAGCCGAGGTGACCGCCGACGAGCTGGCGCTCACCATCGACGGGCTGATCGGTGAGGACTCCGAGCGGCTCACCGGGGCTGCCGGACTGTCCACGGTGCCCTCGGTGCTGCACGAGGTGCGGTTGATGCTCGAGCAGTACTGGCCGGCGGTACCGCATGTGCTGATCGAGCCCGGCGTGCGGACCGGTATCCCGCTGCTGGTGGACAACCCGAAGGAAGTCGGCGCCGACCGGATCGTGAATTGCCTTGCCGCATATCACAAATACGGCACCGCGGCGATCATCGTCGACTTCGGTTCGTCGATCTGTGTGGACGTGGTGTCGGCCAAGGGCGAGTTCCTGGGCGGGGCCATCGCCCCCGGTGTACAGGTCTCCTCCGACGCCGCGGCGGCCCGCTCGGCCGCTCTGCGCCGCGTCGAGCTGACCCGTCCGCGCTCGGTGATCGGCAAGAACACCGTGGAATGCATGCAGGCCGGTGCGGTATTCGGCTTCGCCGGACTGGTCGACGGACTGGTCAGCCGGATCCGCGAAGACGTCGACGGGTTCTCCGGCAGTGATGTCGCGGTGGTGGCGACCGGTTACACCGCCCCGTTGGTGCTGCCTGATCTGCGGACGGTCGAGCACTACGACCGCCACCTCACGCTCGACGGGCTGCGCCTGGTGTTCGAACGCAACCGCGACAGTCAGCGAGGACGGCTCAAGCCGGCCAGGTGAGGCGGTGTGAGGTTGTGCACACCGGCCCCGCACGCCGATCCCGCCCGCACGCGGGTATGCCGTTGAGGCGCCGGTCCATTGGCTCGCGCTCGCGAAACGGTGGCCGGTCCGGCGTGCGATAGTCGGCCGGCGGGTTCATTTAAGCTGGCATTTTGTGAGCCCAGCCGATCGCGACGACGCGTCCCAGTCCCAGGCCGACCTTCCCGAACAGTTCCGGATTCGTCAGGCCAAGCGGGAGCGGCTGCTGGCAGAGGGCCGCGAGCCCTATCCGGTGACGGTGCCGCGCACCCATACGCTGGCCGAACTGCGAGCCGCTTATCCCGATCTGGCCGCTGACACCCAGACCGGTCAAACCGTCGGTGTCTCTGGGCGAGTGGTTTTCGCCCGCAACTCCGGCAAGTTGTGTTTCGCCACGCTGCAGGAGGGCGACGGCACGCAACTGCAGGCGATGATCAGCCTCGCCCAGGTGGGGCAGGAGTCGCTGGATGCCTGGAAGGCCGACGTCGACCTGGGCGACATCGTCTTCGTGCACGGTGAGGTGATCAGCTCCAAGCGCGGCGAGCTCTCGGTGCTCGCCGACTCCTGGCAGATGGCTGCCAAGGCGCTGCGGCCACTTCCGGTTGCTCACAAAGAAATGAGCGAAGAAACGCGGGTGCGTCAGCGGTACGTCGACCTCATCGTCCGGCCGGAGGCCCGCAACATCGCGCGGCAGCGGGTCGCGGTGGTGCGGGCAGTGCGATCGGCGTTGGAACGCCGCGGCTTCCTCGAGGTCGAGACGCCGATGCTGCAGACGCTGGCCGGCGGCGCGGCGGCACGACCGTTCATCACCCACTCCAATGCGCTCGATGTCGATCTGTACTTGAGGATTGCACCGGAACTGTTCCTCAAGCGATGCATCGTCGGCGGTTTCGACCGGGTATTCGAGCTGAATCGCAACTTTCGCAACGAAGGAGTCGATTCCACCCACTCTCCAGAATTCTCTATGCTGGAGACATATCAGGCTTACGGTGACTACAACGATTCCGCGGTGGTCACCCGCGAGCTTATTCAAGAGGTTGCCGACGAGGCCATCGGCACCCGTCAAGTGCCATTGCCTGATGGCACTATCTATGATCTCGACGGACAATGGGACACATTGGAAATGTATCCCTCACTGTCGCAAGCACTGGGTGAGGAGATCACCCCCGACACATCGGTTGAGTACTTGTGGCGTATTGCCGAAGGACTCGAGCTCGAGATTCCGCGTGACCGTGGCTACGGGCACGGAAAATTGGTCGAGGAACTCTGGGAGCACACGGTGGGGGAGAAGCTGTGGGCCCCCACGTTCGTGCGCGACTTCCCGGTGGAGACATCCCCGCTGACCCGGGCCCACCGCAGCATCCCCGGGGTCACCGAGAAATGGGATCTCTACGTGCGGCGTTTCGAACTCGCCACCGGATATTCCGAACTCGTCGACCCGGTAATCCAGCGTCAGCGATTCGAAGCCCAAGCGCGCGCCGCGGCCGCCGGTGATGACGAGGCAATGGTTCTCGACGACGATTTCCTGGCCGCATTGGAGTATGCGATGCCGCCCACAACGGGCACCGGAATGGGTATCGATCGCTTGTTGATGGCGTTGACGGGCTTGTCTATTCGGGAGACGGTTTTGTTCCCGATTGTTCGTCGGCACACTAACTGAGGCAGCACACACACCCGCTGCGACCGTCGCGTCTATTGGAAATATGTGCGTATTTGTGGCACATTAGGGCGCAGGTGCAGGATACTCAGGCGTAGTCACCAATGCGTATGCAGAAGGGTTCGGTGCGGGGTAATGGCGAAAAAAGTGACCGTCACGTTGGTCGACGATTTCGACGGTGAGGCCACCGCCGATGAGACGGTCGAATTCGGCCTCGACGGTGTCACCTACGAGATCGACCTTTCGTCCAAGAATGCCGCCAAACTCCGTAACGACCTGAAGCAGTGGGTGGAGGCCGGGCGCCGGGTCGGTGGCCGCCGGCGCGGACGTGCGGCCGGACCGGCCCGTGGCCGCGGCGCGATCGATCGTGAGCAGAGTGCGGCCATCCGCGAATGGGCCCGCCGCAACGGGCACAACGTGTCCACCCGGGGCCGGATCCCCGCCGACGTCATCGACGCGTTCCACGCCGCCACATAAACGACCGCAACTTGACCGACAGTTGCCAGCTCCGGACCGGTGAGAATTCCCGGTCCGGAGTTTTTCGCTAGCGGCGAACCGGTCAGGCCGCAAATTCGGAAACGATTCGCCGACCGGCGGCGTTGCTCATCTGCAGCACTAGATGTGGACAGCTCGTACCGGGTACCGCCCCGGCGGAACGGACCGCCAACCTCCGCGCCCGGGACAGCCGCCCATTAGAGTGGACGGTAGGTACTACGTGCGGGCTATGAGGAAAACCGACAGAACGCAGCCGTACGCGGGTACCGCTAGCGATGGAGAGCAGGTAACCACCGATGTTTGAGAGATTTACCGACCGTGCCCGCAGGGTCGTCGTCCTGGCGCAAGAAGAAGCCCGGATGCTCAACCACAACTACATCGGGACCGAGCACATCCTGTTGGGTCTTATTCACGAGGGCGAGGGCGTAGCCGCCAAGTCGCTGGAGTCGTTGGGCATCTCGCTGGAAGGCGTGCGCAGCCAGGTCGAGGAGATCATCGGCCAGGGCCAGCAGGCTCCGTCCGGGCACATCCCGTTCACGCCGCGAGCCAAGAAGGTGCTGGAGCTGTCTCTGCGTGAGGCGCTGCAGCTCGGCCACAACTACATCGGCACCGAGCACATTCTGCTCGGCCTGATCCGTGAGGGCGAAGGCGTCGCGGCCCAGGTGCTGGTCAAGCTCGGCGCCGAGCTGACCCGCGTGCGTCAGCAGGTGATCCAGCTGCTGAGCGGCTACCAGGGCAAGGAAGCCGCCGAGGCCGGCACCGGTGGCCGTGGAGGCGAGTCGGGCAACCCGTCGACGTCGCTGGTCCTCGACCAGTTCGGCCGTAACCTGACCGCCGCCGCCATGGAAGGCAAGCTCGATCCGGTCATCGGCCGTGAGAAGGAAATCGAGCGGGTCATGCAGGTGCTGAGCCGGCGCACCAAGAACAACCCGGTGCTGATCGGCGAGCCCGGCGTCGGCAAGACCGCCGTCGTCGAGGGTCTGGCTCAGGCGATCGTCCACGGCGAGGTTCCCGAGACGCTCAAGGACAAGCAGCTCTACACCCTGGACCTCGGTTCTCTGGTGGCCGGCAGCCGCTACCGCGGTGATTTCGAGGAGCGCCTGAAGAAGGTGCTCAAGGAGATCAACACCCGCGGCGACATCATCCTGTTCATCGATGAGCTGCACACGCTCGTCGGTGCGGGTGCCGCCGAGGGCGCCATCGACGCGGCCAGCATCCTGAAGCCGAAGCTGGCTCGCGGCGAGCTGCAGACCATCGGTGCCACCACCCTCGACGAGTACCGCAAGTACATCGAGAAGGACGCCGCCCTGGAGCGCCGGTTCCAGCCGGTCCAGGTCGGTGAGCCGACCGTCGAGCACACCATCGAGATCCTCAAGGGTCTGCGGGACCGCTACGAGGCGCACCACCGCGTCTCGATCACCGACGGTGCGCTGGTGGCCGCGGCGACGCTGGCCGACCGCTACATCAACGACCGGTTCCTGCCGGACAAGGCGATCGACCTGATCGACGAGGCCGGTGCCCGGATGCGGATCCGCCGGATGACCGCTCCGCCAGACCTGCGCGAGTTCGACGAGAAGATCGCCGACGCGCGCCGGGAGAAGGAGTCCGCGATCGACGCGCAGGACTTCGAGAAGGCCGCAAGCCTGCGGGACCGCGAGAAGCAGCTGGTCGCCCAGCGCTCCGAGCGGGAGAAGCAGTGGCGTTCGGGTGATCTCGACGTCGTGGCCGAGGTCGACGACGAGCAGATCGCCGAGGTGCTCGGCAACTGGACCGGTATCCCGGTGTTCAAGCTCACCGAGGCGGAGACCACGCGTCTGCTGCGCATGGAAGAGGAGCTGCACAAGCGGATCATCGGCCAGGAGGATGCCGTCAAGGCCGTTTCCAAGGCCATCCGCCGCACTCGTGCCGGCCTGAAGGATCCGAAGCGCCCGTCCGGCTCGTTCATCTTCGCCGGCCCGTCCGGTGTCGGTAAGACCGAGCTGTCCAAGGCGCTGGCCAACTTCCTGTTCGGCGACGACGACGCGCTCATCCAGATCGACATGGGCGAGTTCCACGACCGCTTCACCGCGTCGCGGCTGTTCGGTGCCCCTCCGGGGTACGTCGGCTACGAAGAGGGCGGCCAGCTCACCGAGAAGGTGCGCCGCAAGCCGTTCTCGGTCGTGCTGTTCGACGAGATCGAGAAGGCCCACCAGGAGATCTACAACAGCCTGTTGCAGGTCCTGGAGGACGGTCGCCTCACCGACGGCCAGGGCCGCACGGTCGACTTCAAGAACACGGTGTTGATCTTCACCTCGAACCTGGGGACTTCCGATATCAGCAAGGCTGTCGGGCTCGGTTTCTCCCAGGGCGGCGGGGAGAACAACTACGAGCGGATGAAGCAGAAGGTCAACGACGAGCTCAAGAAGCACTTCCGGCCTGAGTTCCTCAACCGCATCGATGACATCATCGTGTTCCACCAGCTGACACAGGACGAGATCATCCAGATGGTCGACCTGATGATCAGCCGGGTCGGCAACCAGCTGAAGGCCAAGGACATGGAGATGCAGCTGACCGACAAGGCCAAGGCCCTGTTGGCCAAGCGCGGCTTCGATCCGGTGCTCGGTGCCCGCCCGCTGCGGCGCACCATCCAGCGCGAGATCGAGGACCAGCTGTCCGAGAAGATCCTCTTCGAGGAGCTCGGCCCCGGTCAGTTGGTCACGGTCGACGTCGAGGGCTGGGACGGCGAAGGCGCCGGCGAGGACGCGAAGTTCACGTTCTCGGGCGCGCCCAAGGCGGCCGGCTCCGACGGTACGGATCTGGCCAAGGCTGCAGCCACCGCGGAATAACTGCACACGAGAAACGCCCCCGCCATCGGCGGGGGCGTTTTTCATACCTGCCGATGGGCAGATCGCCTGCGCTCGTGGTTACGATGCTGATGTAATCGACAGGCAAAGGAATCTGGTGAGAGTCCAGAACGGCCGCGCCACTGTTAACAGTCAGACCCTTACCTGTCACGACACGGACTGGGACGCGAATTCCCGGAAAGGACCACTCGAATGGCTTCCACTGATGCGCGCGTGAGTCACGCTCGGCCGATCGACCTGTCGGCGACCAAGGCCGTGCTCTGGCTGACCCTGACGGCGTTCGTGGCGCTGCTGGCCCTCTACTTCGTCGGGATGGACCAGGGCGCGACCTCGGTGTTCGGCAACAACACGTATGTGCACGAGTTCGTGCACGACGCCCGCCACCTGCTCGGTTTCCCCTGCCACTGACGCGCGGGCAAGACAACCGGGTCAATGGAAAGACAACTCATCGGGCGCGGCATCCTGGCCGGCGCCCTGGCGGGCGTGCTCGCCTTCCTCTGGGCGAAGCTGTTGATCGAACCGATCATCGGTCGGGCTATCGACTTCGAGAACGGCGCGGCACATGAGGCCGTCGAACACACCCACGGTGCGGGCGGGCATTCCCACGGCGGCGAAGGCGCCGAGGTGTTCACCCGCGGCGTGCAATCCAACATCGGAATGGGTCTCGGTGTCCTGATTTTCAGCGTCGCCATGGGCGCACTGCTGGCCGTCGTGTTCTGCGCGGTGTACGGCCGGGCCAACCTGTCCGCTCGGGCGGTGGCGGCGCTGACCGCCGGTGGCATGCTCGTCTCGCTGTGGATCGTCCCGGCACTGAAGTACCCGCCGAACCCGCCCGCGGTCAGCCTGGAGGAGACCATCCAGCAGCGCACCCTGCTGTACCTGCTGTTGGTGGTGCTCTCTGCCGGACTGTTCGTCGGGTCGGTGCTACTGGTGCGCCGGCTGATGCCGAAGCTGGGCGTCTGGAACGCCAGTCTGGCCGGCATCGCGGACTATGTGGTGTCGATGGCCGTGGTGTTCCTGATCCTGCCGGGCATCCATGAGACGCCGTCGAGCTTCCCGGCCGACGATCTGTATCAGTTCCGGCTGTACTCGCTGGGCACCCAGGTGGTGATCTGGGCGACGATCGGGCTGGTGTTCGGGGTGCTGGCCGCGAAGGTGCTCGAAGACAAACGAGCGTCCGTCGCAGCGTGAGTGAGGTCGTCCGGCTGACGTTGGTGTCACATGCCATGACCGACGCCACGGCGGCCGGACGGTTTCCCACCGACGAGCCCCTGAATGCCTTGGGCCACCGTCAGGCCGACGCTGCCGTCGAACTCGGTGTCATCGACGCCGCGTATTGCGGGCCGGAGAAACGGGCCCGCCAGACCGCGGAGTTACTGGGCCTGTCGGCGGCGGTCGAACCTCAACTCGCCGATCTGGACTGCGGGAGTTGGCGCGGCAGTGTGCTCGGTGGGCTGCCGCCGGCCGACCTGGCGGTCTGGCTGACCGATCCGGCCCGGGCGCCACACGGCGGTGAAACCGTGGTCGGTCTGGTCAATCGGGTGCGCGGCTGGATGGACAGCCTGGCCTCGACGCGGGGCAGGCTCGTTGCCGTCACCCACCCCGCCGTGGTCCGGGCGGCCATCATGGTGGTCCTGGATGCACCGCCGAAGTCCTTCTGGCGCATCGACATTGCGCCGATGAGCCGTACCGTCATGCATTTCCGCGGCCAGGCCTGGACGTTGCGCAGCAGCTAGGCCTGGCCTAGTGCCCCACCGGCGCCATGGCGAATGCCCGCTTGGCGATCTGCAGCAGCCAGCCCGCGGCGGTGGGGCTGCGGAACTTCGGCCAGTTCAGCTGGAAACTGAACACCCACGGCTGTCCGGTGTAGTCCACCGCGTACCAACTGAAGGTCAGGTCTCCGGGTAGGTTGCCGCCCTTGGCGCCGATGTATTTCCACTTCGCCGGGTCCGGGTCGATGCCGGGCAGCGCCGACAGGATGTCCTTGACGGGGGCGGCAGGGCCGACGGCGGAGGCCTGCAGCGCGGCGTGCACCCGGCAGATGTCGGCCGCGCTGGCGAACCACTCCAGGCCGTCGTTGGAGGCCGGGGTGTGGGTGCGGTACGGATCCGGTTCGTAGGGGCGGGAATTGGTCTGCTGCAGCAGCGCCACCCGGTCGGCGGGGGAGGCCGACTTCCATTGGTCGCGGAGGTTGGGTTGCCCCCAGCCGACGGAGAAGACCTCGTGCATGGTCGGGAACGGGGTCATGCTGGCCGGGTCGTGGTGGCCCGCGGTCACCAGTGCGCGTTCCACGGCTGCTGGGCCCACCCGGCCGATCAGCAGGTCGGTGGCCATGTTGTCGCTGGCCGAGATCATCTGCTGGGCGGCGGTCCGTACGGTGATCTCGGACCCGGGCGGAAGCTTGTCCAGGCCGGCTGACCCGAGCTTCTTGCCTTCCTTGGTGATCGTGAGGTGATCGTCCCAGCGTAGGGTTCCGGCCTTGATCGCATCCGAAACCGCAAGCAGCACATACAGTTTGAAGATCGAAGCCAGGGGTAGCGACAGCTCGGTGTTGGTGCCCGCGACCTGCTCGCACTTACCGCCCACCACCTTGGACACCCGGTAGGAGTAGCGGGCGCCCGACTTGGTCAGCTCGGTGTCGATATCGGACCAGGTCTCGATCTTCGGCGGTACCAGGGTGACGTCGAAGCGGTCGACGAGCCCGGCGTCGTTGGTCCTCAGTTCGATGTCCTGGGCCACGTTGTAGGACGTGAGCACATGCAGCGTGGCCTGCGCGGCGCCGATGTCCACCGAGGTGACCTTGAACGGGCGATCCCACCAGATGGAGTCCATCTTGGTGCCGACCAGATCGACCTTCTCGGGTGCGGCCAGGGTGCGCACACCGATCGGACCGATCGGCCAGTCGGAGTTGAGCATGTCCATGGTCTGCTTGGCCCGCAGACCCGGCGGGGTGATGGTGTCGATGTGCGCGCCGTAGGACACTTCCGCCGCGGGCGCGACGCTGGGCGAACAGCCACAAGCCAGGGCCGCGGCGACCGCTGTGATGGCCGTCAGGCCAACCGTGCGGTGCAGCGTCCGGCCGCGGCTACGCCTGGGCAGCGGGCCCTGCAACGTCCAGCACAACCTCGAACTCCAGCAGTGATGCGCCGGTCGCCACAGGCTTCGCCTGCTGACCCTTGTGTGCCTCGACTGCCGGGCCCGAAGCCCAGGCCTGGAAGGCCTCTTCGGTTTCCCACTGCGTCACCACGAAGTAGCGGTCTTCGCCCTTGACCGGGCGCAGCAACTGGAAGCCGAGGAAACCGGGCTGATTGTCGACGGCATGTGCACGGTGCGCGAACCGCTTCTCCAGTTCCGGGCCGGCGTTGGGCGGGACCTCGATGGCGTTGATCTTCACGACGGGCATGGTGTCCAGGTTACCGTGGCGGCCCGGCAAGATAACGGGATGGTCACAGATCTGCTCACCCACCGAGGGGGCCGCGGCGAGCCCATCGTCCTGGTGCACGGCCTGATGGGCCGTGGCAGCACCTGGTCACGTCAGCTGCCGTGGCTGGCGGACCTGGGGGCGGTGTACACCTATGACGCGCCGTGGCACCGCGGTCGCGAGGTGGCCGATCCGTATCCGATCAGCACGGAACGATTCGTGGCGGATCTCGGCGATGCCGTGGCCGGGCTCGAGAGGCCGGTGATACTGGTCGGCCATTCCATGGGCGCGTTGCATTCCTGGTGCCTGGCCGCGGCTCGCCCGGAATTGGTGCGGGCGGTGGTGGTGGAGGACATGGCCCCTGATTTCCGAGGTCGCACGACCGGGCCGTGGGAGCCGTGGGTGCATGCGCTTCCGGTCGAATTCGCTTCGGCGCAGGAGGTTTACGACGAGTTCGGGCCCGTCGCGGGCCAGTACTTCCTGGAGGCCTTCGACCGGACCGAGACCGGCTGGCGGTTGCACGGGTATCCGCAGTGGTGGCTGGACATCGCTGCCCAGTGGGGGACGCGGGACTACTGGCAGCAGTGGCGGGACGTGCGCGTGCCGACGCTGCTGATGGAGGCGGGTAATTCCGTCGCGCCGCCCGGGCAGATGCGCCGCATGGCCGAGATCGGGCACGACACAAGGTATTTGCACGTGCCGGGCGCGGGTCATCTGATCCACGACGACGCGCCTGAGGTGTACCGCGAAGCCGTGACCGGGTTTCTAACGGCGCTCACCTAGGGCGCCTGCGCTCGGCCAGGTGGGTTGGTGCTCGAACCGGCTGCGGATCGCGTCCAGGTCGTGGCCTGCGCGGTAGGTCTCATAGTCGGGTTGGTCGATGCCGAACAGATCGAGGCGGAACCGCAGGACATTGCCGCGCCGTGCCGCCCAGCCCACCGCCGTGGCGACCGCGAAAGGCGAGATCAGAATGATCAGAGCGAGTGCAACAGTCATGGCAGTAATTTTTGTCAGGTAAATATGCCGCCAACAGTGGCAGCGCTGACACTGTGGGATAAAATGCTGCCATGCTGAGGAGCGTCTCAACGCTGGTGCTAGACGGCCTGGCGGTGTTCGAGTTCGGGGTCATCTGTGAGGTTTTCGGGATCGACCGGGCCGCTGACGGGGTGCCGAACTTCGACTTCAAGGTGTGCGGACCTGAACCGGGCAAGCCGGTGCGGACGTCGGTGGGCGCGACGCTGACGCCCGAGCACGGCCTGGACGCCTTGCAGGGCGCCGACCTGGTGGCCATCCCCGCGATCGGCACGTCCGATTACCTGCCGGAGGCACTGGAGGCTGTCCGGGCCGCCGCTGACGCCGGCTCGACCATCCTGACCGTGTGCTCAGGCGCCTTCTTCGCCGGCGCCGCCGGTCTGTTGGACGGCCGGCCCTGCACCACGCATTGGATGCACGCCGATGCCCTGGCCCGCGCATATCCGACCGCCAAGGTGGACCGCAACGTCCTGTTCGTGGACGACGGCAACCTGATCACCAGTGCCGGCACGGCGGCGGGCATCGATGCGTGCCTGCACCTGGTGCGTCGCGAACTCGGCAGCGAGGTGACCAACAAGATCGCCCGGCGCATGGTGGTGCCCCCGCAGCGTGACGGCGGCCAACGCCAGTTCATCGACCAGCCGATCCCGGTGCGATGTTCGGAAGGCTTTGCCCCGCATCTGGACTGGATCATGAGCAATCTCGACAAGCCGCATACGGTCACCACGCTGGCCAGGCGGTCGGCGATGTCCACCCGAACCTTCGCCCGCCGGTTCGTCGAGGAGACCGGCACCACGCCCATGCAGTGGATCACCGATCAGCGGGTGCTGTACGCCCGCCGGCTGCTAGAGGAATCCGACCTGGACATCGACCGGATCGCCGGCCAGGCCGGGTTCGGCACCGCGACGCTGCTGCGTCACCACTTCCGCCGCGTGATCGGAGTGACGCCGTCGGACTACCGGCGCCGATTCGCATGTGGCGCAGCCGAGGAGGCGGTCACGGCGTGACGGTTCAGCCGTCGGGCTGGCAGGCCACGTTGACGTAGACGGTGGTGTGTTTCGACGGATCGATCCGGTGGCCGCTCTCGTCGATGTTGGAGTCGGCCAGCCCGTGCACTCCGGTGACCCGGCAATTCGACAGGGCGGTATTGGCATTGGAGTTGATCTGCACGTGATAGCCCCGGTTCTGCAAGTCCCGCACGGTGTCTGCGGCCGAGCCGCTGCCCGACGGTGCGGCATTGGCCGGCGCGGCCAGGCCCAGCCCGATGGCCATCGCAGTACACCCCAAGGTTGCTAAAAGTTTGCTTGACATGACTCCGTTCTATGTGCAAACGACCCGATCCGGGGCGCTGCGACGGGAATTCATGCCGATCTCATGTAATTTCGCCTTCACCGGCCAGTGCGAACCGGCCGTCGTTTGTTTGCTCGATCAGTCCGTCGACCAGTAGTGAGTCCAGCGCCCGATCCCGTTGCGCGGTATCGGTGAGCCAGACCACGTCCAGCTGCGCACGGGTGACCGGGGAGCTGCTGGCGCGCAGCACATCCAAGAGCCTGCCGCGGACCTGGCGATCGGTCCCGGCGTACCGCTGAACCCGCTTGGCGATCGTGGCGGCCGGGTAACCCGCACTGCGCCAACGGCATCGGCTCAACGGGCAGCCGCCGCACATCGGTGCGCGGGCCGTGCACACCGTGGCGCCCAGCTCCATCAATGCCGCCGAAAACGTGGGCGCGGTGGCGTCGTCGGGCAGCAGCGCGGCCACAGCGTCGAGGTCGCGGGCCCGGGCGGGGGCGTCGGCCTGCCCGTGCAGCACCCTGGTGACCACCCGCCGCACGTTGGTGTCGACCACGGGAACGCTGGCCGAATATGCGAAGCAGGCCACCGCGCGGGCGGTGTAGGCGCCGATGCCGGGCAGGGTCAGCAGAGTTTCGACGTCCTCGGGCACCTCGTCGCCGTACTCGGTGGCAATCACCACCGCGCATTCGTGCAGGCGTTTGGCCCGGCGGGGATAACCCAGCTTTCCCCATGCCCGCAGCACCTCGGCCGCCCCGGCGGCCGCGGTGGCCGACGGTGTGGGCCAGCGCTCGATCCAGGCCGACCAGATCGGTTCGACCCGGGCTACCGGAGTTTGCTGCAGCATGAATTCACTGACCAGGATCTGCCACGCGCTCACGCCGGGACGCCGCCACGGCAGGTCCCGTTGGGCCTGTTCATACCAGCTCACGAGCTCGCCTGCGTCGATGCTCATCGGCGACTCATGCAAAATGGCTTACATGCCCAACTCGAACCCTGTGTCCGCATGGAAAGCACTCAAGGACGGTAACGCCCGCTTCGTGGCAGGCGAACCGCAGCATCCCAGCCAGGACATCGCCCGCCGCGCCAAGCTCGCGCACGGCCAGAAGCCGACGGCCGTCGTCTTCGGTTGTGGAGACAGCCGGGTGGCCGCCGAACTGCTGTTCGACCAGGGTCTCGGTGACATGTTCGTGGTCCGGACCGCCGGCCATGTGATCGACAACGCCGTGCTGGGCTCGATCGAGTACGCGGTGTCGATTCTGAACGTGCCGCTGATCGTGGTGCTCGGCCACGACAGCTGCGGCGCGGTCCAGGCCGCCATCAACGCCGTCGACGAGAGCCAGGTGCCCGGCGGCTACGTCCGCGACATCGTCGAGCGGGTGACCCCGTCGATCCTGATGGGACGGCATGCCGGGCTGACCCGGGTCGACGAGTTCGAGGCCTACCACGTCAAGGAGACGGTCAGCCAGCTGCAGATGCGCTCGTCCGCCATCGCCAACGGTCTGGCCGCGGGCACGCAGGCCATCGTCGGCGCCACCTACCATTTGTCCGACGGTCGCGTGGAGTTGCGCCACCATCTCGGCGACATCGGCGAAGCCTGAGAATTTCGCTGCGCCGCCGACACGCCGGGCCGCCTCGTACAACTGGGTATGACCTGGGCTTACCGTGAAAGCCGTGCTAGATCTCGAACCTCATGGGCCACTGCCCTCGCAGATTTACTGGCGGCGCCGTGCGCTGGCCATCGGAATCGCGGTAGTCGTCGTGGGGATCATCGCCGCGATCGTCGCGGTGATCATGTCCAGCGGTTCGGGATCAGAGACCAAGGCCGCCGACGAGACCGCTGCGGCCCAGGCCCCGCCCACACCGCTGCCGGGGGAGAACCCCGAGGTCAAGACACCGGTGGTGCCGCCGGCGCAGCACGCGCCGGCGCCGACGGCCACACCGACGGCCGCCGTCACGCCGCCGCCGCTGCTCAAAGAGGGCGACGACTGCCCGGATTCGACGCTGGCGGTGAAGGGCATCACCAGCCAGCCCGAGTACGTCGTCGGTGATCAGCCGAAGTTCACCATGGTCGTCACCAACATCGGTCTGGTGGCCTGCAAGCGGGACGTGGGCGCGGCGGTGCTGGCCGCCTACGTGTACTCGCTGGACAACAACCGGCTCTGGTCGAATCTGGACTGCGCACCGTCCAACGAGACGCTGGTGAAGACCTTCAACCCCGGTGAGCAGGTCACCACCGAGGTGACCTGGACCGGCATGGGCTCGGCACCGCAGTGCCCGATGCCGCGTCAGCCGATCGGACCCGGCACCTACAACCTGATGGTGCAACTGGGCAACCTGAGATCGGCGCCGGTGCCGTTCATCCTGGCTCAGGCCAATCCGCAGCAGCCCGCGCCGCCTCCCGCCGAGGGCGCGCCCGCGGCCGAGGTGCCCACGCCGGGCAACTGAGGCTCAGGCCAATCGGTCGGCGATAGTCGACTCGGCCAGCAGCGAAAGGCCCTCACGAATGTGCCGGGCCCACATGGACCCGATGCCGTCGACCGATTGCAGATCGTCGGCACTGGCGGCCAGCAGCCCCTGCAGTGAGCCGAACGAGCGGACCAGCAGGTCGACATGGGCGAACTGCAGGCGCGGTATCCCGGCCATCGCGCGGTAGCCGCGTGAGCTCATCGCCGAGTCCTGCGCCTCGGCGGTCGACGGATAGCCGAAAACCCTTGCCAGAGTAGTGAAGTCGAGCAGCTCACTGTCGGTGAGCGCGTCCAGTTCGTCGAGGGTGGCGTGCACCTGCGCGGCGGTCGGCGGGTCCGGCAGGGCATGGTAATCCCGCACGATCAGCTCACGCGCGGCTTCGTTGTCGCCCACGAGTTCGTCTAGCTGCAACTTGAGCTGGCGGCCGTCGGTGCCGAGTTCGACGACGTCGGCGTCGATCTCAAGGCTGATGCGCCGCACCATCTCCAGGCGCTGCACCACGGTCATGACGTCGCGCAGCGTCACGAAGTCCTCGATCTCGGCGGTGGACAGCTGCTTGCTGACCTCGTCGAGCCGGCCCTTGTAGCGCTCCAGCGTGGCGATGGTCTGGTTGGCACGCGACAGGATGGTCGCCGAATCGGGCACCACGTGGCGCTCACCGGCGACGTAGACCGTCACGATGCTCATCGAGTGGCTGACCGAGATCACCGGGTAGCCGGTCTGGATCGCGGTGCGCTCGGCCGATCGGTGCCGGGTCCCCGACTCGTCGGTGGGGATCGACGGATCCGGCACCAGCTGGACGTTGGCGCGCACGATGCGGCTGCCGTCGCTGGACAGCACCACCGCGCCGTCCATCTTGGAGAGCTCACGCAACCGGGTGGGGGCGTACCGCACGTCGAGGGCGAATCCGCCGTCGCAGATGGCTTCCACGCTGTCGTCGTAGCCCAGCACGATCAGAGCGCCCGTCTTGCCGCGCAGGATGCGCTCCAGGCCGTCGCGCAACGGGGTCCCCGGCGCCAGCCGGCCGAGGGTTTCTCGTAGCGTCGGCCGGGCCAGGTGCACAACGGTGCGGCTGGTCCTGGCGCCGGAGTTCACGGCCATCTGTTCTCCTCGGGTCGGCCGCTATTGTCCGTGATGGGGTTGATTGCTGGCAATCGAGATGTCTTTGAGTGCCCGTAATGCCGCCCCGATGTGATCGACGGTGATGGCGCGCAGCCCCGCGGGCACGCTGGTGACCCCGGGCGGCACCACGGCAATGTTGAACCCCAGGCGGGCGGCCTCGGCCAGCCGGCGGTCCATGCCGGTGACCCGGCGCAGGTCGCCGACGAGCCCCACCTCACCGATCACGACGGCGTTCATCGGCAACGCGATGTCGAGATAGGCCGAGGCGACGGCCACCGCCACGGCCAAGTCCGAGGACGGGTCGGTGAGCCGCATACCGCCGACGGTGGACAGGTAGATGTCGTTGTTGCCGATCGGCAGACCGCAGCGGGTCTGGAGCACCGCACCGATCATGGCGGCACGGGCCGAGTCGATCCCGCTGACCACCCGCCGCGGCGGCCCCACGGGCGGGGCGACGAGGGCCTGCACCTCGCCGATCATCGGGCGCTTGCCGTCGAGGGTGACGGTGATGGCGGTGCCCGGCACCGCCGCCGGGCGCTGGTCGAGGAAGAGCCCGGACGGGTCGCTCACACACTCGATCCCGTTGTCGTGCATCTGAAAACAGCCGACCTCATCGGCGGCGCCGAAGCGGTTCTTGACCCCGCGCACCATGCGCAGGCTCGACGCATGATCGCCCTCGAAGTGCAGCACCACGTCGACCAGATGCTCCAGTGAGCGCGGGCCGGCGATGGCACCGTCCTTCGTCACGTGGCCCACCAGGATCATGGCCACGGCCGGATCGCCGACAGCGGTCTTGGCGTAGCCCGTCAGCGCCGTCGTCACCGCACGCACCTGGGTGACCCCGCCCGTCACGCCATCGGCTTCGGTGGTGGACATGGTCTGCACCGAGTCGACGATCACCAGGCTGGGTTTGACCTCGTCGATGTGGCCGAGCGCGATCTGCAGATCGGATTCGCCAGCCAGATAGACGTTGTCGTGGGTGCAGCCCGTGCGCTCGGCACGCAGGCGGATCTGGCCCGCGGACTCCTCACCGGACAGGTACAGCGCGCGCCGGCCGGTGTGCGCCCAGCGATTGGCCACCTCCAGGAGCAGCGTGGACTTGCCGACGCCGGGTTCCCCGGCCAGCAGCGTGACCGAACCGGCCACCAGGCCGCCACCGAGAACCCGGTCGAGCTCGCTGACCCCGGTCGCGTAATGCCGGGTGATGCCCGGGTCGATCGAGGTGATCGGCACCGCGGGCGAGGCCGGGGCCACCGAGCGGCGGACCGGGCTGGCGACAGAGGCGAGTGTCGCCACTTCGTCGACCGTTCCCCAGGTGCCGCAATTGGCGCAACGACCCACCCACTTGGGAGTGGCGTGCTGACATTCCGAGCACCGGTACTGCGAACGTATTTTCGAAGCGGCCACACCGTGACAGTAGCGGCCGGTCCCGACAGCGGCGGTGTGCACGCGCCGGGTCGCGGCCGCGACGGTCAGAGATCCTTCAGATCAGTGATGACCGCCGGCCGCGGCATCCTCGGCCGGCTCTTCGCCGGCCTGGTTGCGCCGCGGCGCATCGCCGGCCGAAATCGGCACCGCCACAGTGGTTTCGCCGTTGGAGAACTTGAACGTGAAGTCGTAGAGCAGCCCGTTGGTGACCGGCTTGGTCAAGGTGACCTTCGCGGTGACGGCCTCGGCCGCCTCGGTCTTCTCCAGCGGCTGGGTCTGGCCGTCGGGCTCGCCCACCACCAGAACGCCGCCGGCCGGGACGGTCTGGTCCCCGGACAGTGCCACGTCGCCGACGGTGGTCGTGATCGAGACCAGCTTGTTGGGCGCCTCGGTGGAATTGTTGGCCGCCACGAACAGCAGTTCGGCCTCCGAGCCGGGCTCGACATAGTCCTTCTGCTGCGGGGCGCGCAGGTGCACGTTGCGCAGCGAGATCGAGCCGGCCTGGGCGTTGACGCCGTTGACTGCGGGCTCCTGGGTCGCCGTCTGGGAGACCTGCCCGGCGCTGCAACCGGTGAGAACGGCTGCGGTCAGGCCACATGCGGCCAGACCGGCCGAGGCGCGCATTGCGAAGCGGTTCACTCAAGCCTCCTGAGCTGGGTCGGCGTACTTCGACTATGCACAGTAGTAGGTGGCCTCGGCGGGCGGAATGTGAGGGCGTGGCTGAGGGGTCGAAACGGCGTTCGGCCATAGGTGGTTCAGGCGCGCAACCGCTTTGCGGGGGTGCCCCTTTCGGGCCGCCGGGTGGCACTGCGGTTGCACGCTTTCGTCACCATGTCAACCCCTGTTCTTCACCTGCAGTGCCCCTGACCTGCGCAGTTGGTGCGCATGTGATCCGGGCCCGTGTTAGGATGGACTAGCGAAAGGGGCTCGAATCAGATGATTTTCAAGGTCGGAGACACCGTCGTCTATCCACACCACGGTGCTGCGTTGATCGAGGCGATCGAAACCCGGACCATCAAAGGCGAGCAGAAGGAATATCTCGTACTGAAGGTTGCCCAGGGTGATCTGACCGTTCGAGTTCCCGCAGAGAACGCCGAGTACGTCGGAGTCCGCGACGTCGTGGGCCAGGAAGGCCTCGACAAGGTTTTCCAGGTGTTGCGCGCACCGCACACCGAAGAGCCGACCAACTGGTCGCGCCGCTACAAGGCCAATCTCGAGAAGCTGGCCTCCGGTGACGTGAACAAGGTTGCCGAGGTGGTCCGCGATCTGTGGCGACGGGATCAGGAACGCGGTCTGTCCGCGGGTGAGAAGCGAATGCTGGCCAAGGCCCGGCAGATTCTGGTCGGCGAGCTCGCGCTGGCCGAGAACACCGATGACGCCAAGGCCGAGACCATTCTCGACGAGGTTCTGGCCGCCGCGTCCTGACGCGTGGTGGCAACAACTGTCGCGGTCGTCCCGGCAGCCGGCTCTGGTGAGCGGCTGGGTGCGGGCAGGCCGAAAGCGTTCGTCAATCTGGGGGACAAACCCCTGCTGGAGCATGCCCTGGACGGGCTGCTGGCGTCAGGGGTGATCGACAAGGTCGTGGTCGCGGTCCCGCCCGCGCTCACCGACGAAGCCATCTTGGTGTTCGGGGAGCGGGCGCAGATCGTGGCCGGCGGAGCCGACCGGACAGAGTCGGTGGCGCTGGCGCTGGCAGCCGCCGGCGATCCGGATTTCATTCTCGTTCATGATGCCGCCCGGGCACTGACGCCTCCTTCACTGATCGATCGGGTGGTTGCGGCGCTGGCCGAAGGCCACGCCGCCGTCGTTCCCGGCCTTCCGTTGGCCGACACGATCAAGGCGGTCGACGCCAACGGCGCGGTGCTGGGGACTCCTGAGCGGGCCGGGCTGCGCGCCGTACAGACGCCTCAGGGCTTCCGCACCGACGTGTTGCGCCGGGCCTACCAGCGGGCCGGGACCGGCGCGGTCACCGATGACGCCTCGCTCGTCGAGCAGATCGGTACGCCGGTGCAGACCGTCGCGGGCGACCCACTGGCCTTCAAGATCACGACACCTCTGGATCTGCTGCTCGCGGAGGCTGTCATGGCGCGTGGCGCGTGAGGATTCCCAGGGTCGGTCTCGGTACCGACGTCCATCCGATCGAGGCGGGCCGGCCTTGCTGGCTGCTCTGCCTGGAATTCGAAGGCGCCGACGGCTGCGCCGGGCATTCGGACGGCGACGTCGCCGCCCACGCACTGTGCGATGCGCTGCTCAGCGCGGCCGGGCTCGGTGACCTGGGCGGCGTCTTCGGCACCGACCGGCCGGAATGGCGCGGCGTGACCGGCGCCGACATGTTGCGTCACGTCCGCGGACTGGTGCAGGCCGCAGGGTTCGAGATCGGCAACGCCACCGTGCAGGTGGTAGGAAACCGGCCCAAGATCGGGCCGCGCCGGGACGAGGCCCAGCGGCTGCTGACCGAGCTGGTGGGGGCGCCGGTGTCGGTGTCGGCCACCACCACCGACGGGCTCGGGCTGACCGGGCGGGGTGAAGGATTGGCCGCGATGGCCAGCGCTTTGGTGGTTCCTGCCGAATAGGCCGGTAAGCTGGCACGTCGTGACCGATTTGCGGCTGTACGACACCATGGCGGGTGCCGTACGAGACTTCGTACCGCTGCGGCCGGGGCACGCTTCGATCTACCTGTGCGGGGCCACCGTCCAGGGCTTGCCGCATATCGGTCATGTCCGTAGCGGAGTCGCGTTCGACGTGCTGCGCCGCTGGCTGACCGCCAATGGATACGACGTTGCGTTCATCCGCAACGTCACCGATATCGACGACAAGATCCTCAACAAGGCGGCCGATGCCGGCCGGCCGTGGTGGGAGTGGGCCGCGACCTATGAGCGGGCCTTCAGCGCCGCCTATGACGCGCTGGGCGTGCTTCCGCCCTCGGCTGAACCGAGGGCTACCGGCCACATCACCCAGATGGTCGAGCTCATCGACCGGCTGATCGAGAAGGGCCATGCCTACGCCCAAGGCGGCGACGTCTACTTCGACGTGCTGAGCCTGCCCGAATACGGTGCGCTGTCCGGACACCGCATCGACGACGTGCACCAGGGCGAGGGCGTGGCGACGGGCAAGCGCGATCAGCGCGATTTCACGCTGTGGAAGGGCGCCAAGCCCGGTGAGCCGTCGTGGCCGACGCCCTGGGGCCGCGGCCGTCCGGGCTGGCACACCGAGTGCGTGGCCATGTGTGAGGCCTACCTGGGTGCGGAGTTCGACATCCACGCCGGCGGCATGGACCTGGTCTTCCCCCACCACGAGAACGAGATCGCCCAGGCGCAGGCCGCGGGTGACGGCTTCGCCCGGTACTGGCTGCACAACGGCTGGGTCACCATGGGCGGCGAGAAGATGAGCAAGTCGCTGGGCAACGTGCTCTCGATTCCTGCTGTGCTGCAACGGGTTCGGGCTGCCGAGCTGCGCTACTACCTGGGTAGCGCGCATTATCGGTCCATGCTGGAATTCTCCGAGAACGCGCTGCAGGATGCGGTGAAGGCCTACAGCGGCATCGAGGACTTCCTGCACCGGGTACGCAATCGCGTCGGGGCCGTCGCCGTCGGTGCCTGGACGCCGAAGTTCGCGGCCGCCCTCAACGACGACCTCGCGGTGCCGATGGCGCTGGCCGAGGTGCACGCGGCTCGCGCCGAGGGCAACCGCGCGCTGGACGCCGGTGACCATGAGGGTGCGATGGCGCAGGCCACCGCGATCCGGGCGATGATGGCCATCCTGGGCTGCGATCCGCTCGACGAGCGCTGGGAGTCCCGCGACGAGACGTCGGCCGCGCTGGCAGCGGTCGACGAGCTGGTGCAGTGGGCCCTGGCCGGCCGGGCCGAGGCCAGGGCAAACCGGGACTGGGCGGCCGCCGATGCCATCCGGGACCGGCTCAAAGCGGCCGGCATCGAGGTCACCGACACCGCCGACGGTCCTCAGTGGGCACTGGTGGACGGGAACGGAGCATAGATGGCCGGGAATTCGCAGCGGCGCGGCGCGGTGCGCAAGCCGGGGACGAAGAAGGGACCCACGGTCGGGTCCGGTGGGGTGCGCCGCCGCGGGCTGGAAGGCCGTGGGGCCACACCGCGCGCGGATCAGCGCCCGCACCATCCGGCCGCCAAGAAGGCCGCCAAGGCGGCGCGTCAGGCGCAGGGCCGGCACCGTAAGACCGACGACACCGAGCTGGTGCTGGGCCGCAACCCGGTGGTGGAGTGCCTGCGGGCCAAGGTCCCGGCCACCGCGCTCTACGTCGCGCTGGGCACCGAGGCCGACGAGCGGCTGACCGAATCCGTCCAGATCGCCGCCGACCGCGGCATCTCGATCCTGGAAGTCCAGCGGCACGATCTGGACCGGATGAGCAACAACGGGTTGCACCAGGGCCTGGCCCTGCAGGTGCCGCCGTACAACTACGCCCATCCAGACGACCTTTTGAAGGCCGCCAGGGATTCTGGCGAGCCCGCGCTGATGGTGGCGCTGGACAACATCTCCGATCCGCGCAATCTGGGTGCCATCGTGCGTTCGGTGGCCGCGTTCGGCGGGCACGGCGTGGTGATCCCGCAGCGCCGTTCGGCTTCGGTGACCGCGGTGGCGTGGCGCACCAGCGCCGGCGCCGCGGCACGTACACCGGTGGCCCGGGCCACGAATCTGACTCGGACGCTGAAGAGTTGGGCTGACGCCGGGCTGCAGGTGGTCGGCTTGGACGCCGGTGGTGACACCACGCTCGACGAGCTTGAAGGCAGCGGTCCGATGGTCGTGGTGGTCGGCTCGGAGGGCAAGGGCCTGTCCCGGCTGGTGCGGGAGAGCTGCGATGCGGTGGTCTCGATCCCGATGGCCGGGCCGACGGAGTCGCTGAACGCCTCGGTGGCGGCCGGTGTGGTGCTCGCCGAGATCGCGCGTCAGCGCCGCAGTCTCTGACTCAGGCCCGGCGCGGCTTGCGCAGTGTGAAGTGATCCGCCGGCGTGGTCTGGCCGAACGGTCCGTCGACAGCGAAATAGGTTGCCTCGATGGATGTCTGGCCGCCCGGTGAACCTGGGTCGACGTCGAACATCACAAAGCCGTAGGCGTGGTCGCGGTCGCGGAACGCCGACCAAGGTGCCGCCTCGGTGACATAGCGCGGGGTCCGCTTGCCCAGCGCGGGGTCGACCGCCCCCACCCCGGTCAGCACGCGACAGCGCGGTTCGGGGAAGAACATCCGGTTCGACGGGATCGAGGTACCGCCCCCGCCGATCACCAGATGCACTGTGCCCTGGCTGGTATCGATGGCACCCCCGTCACCGTCGACCGGTATCGGCGTCAGGGTGTCGGTCGGCTGCACGCCACGGATCGGATGTGAACGCTCGTAGTGGTGCTCGTGTCCGCACACCACCAGGTCGACGCCGTACCGGTCGAACAGCGGCAGCCAGTTCTCCCGGATCCCCAGGTCCGCGCCGTTGGTGCGGTCGGCTGTCGACACCGCGGTCTGGTGCATGCACACCACGATCCAGTCGATGCTCTCATCGGCGCTACTGCGCTCCAATTCGCCTTCCAGCCAACGTTTCTGGGCTCCGCCGGAATACCCGTGGACGTAGGAGTTCCCGCCGTCCTGGTAGCACACGTCGTCGTTGTTGAGGCTGATCACCCGTACCGCACCCGCGGTGAACGCGTACCACATGCCGCGCAACTCGGCGTCCGCGCCGGAATCGGGCAGTGCGAAGTACGTCTGATAGGCGCCATATCCGATGGGGCCGTTGCCCAGCTCGTTCTCGTGGTTGCCCGCAGCGGGCATCCAGGGCCGGTGCCGTGCTGAGCGGGAGTTGTTCTCGAACCAATCCGACCAGGTTCGGATCCGGTCGCCGGACAGGTTGGCGTAGCAGAGATCCCCGTTGACCAGGTTGAACAACGGCCGGGCGTTCTCGACTGCGGTCGTGATATCGCCCGCGGCAGGCGAACCGCGGTTGTCGCTGCCGAACGCATTGGCCACCATCGCGTCCAGAGTCGGGGTGGACTGGTCACCGAAACTGGTGAACCGCAACGCTGCCCGGCCCCGAGGTGCGGTCCGGGCGGTACCCAGTTCCGGGCTCGTACCGTCGTGCACCGCACCGTAGATGTAGTCGGTGTCGGGCAGCAGGCCGGTGAGCCGGGCGTGATGTACCCGTACCTCGGTGCCCGACTGCCCATCGCGGTACGTGACGGTGTCAGCGGCGACGGTCTCGCCGAAGCCGTCGTTCGGGGTGCCGTACATGACGCGCGGATTGCTCACCCGGGCTGCGGTGTGCCAGGACACCACCACCTCGGATGAGGCGTCGGCTCCGTACTGCAGGTGCAGTCCGCTGACCCGGGGAGCGTCGCTGCGGTCCGCACGTTGCCAGAGTTCGGGCCCAGAGGAGCGGATCGCGTCATCGACGGCGGCTCCCGCGCCGGCTCCCAATATCGCAGTGGTGCCGCCCACCAACAACAACGTTCGCCTGCTGACTTTCGCGTTGTCGCTCACCCCTGCCGTGCTACCGGGTCAATGCGAACGGGGCGGCACCGGCAAGTTAACGGTGTCGCCTATCCGCCGAAGAGCTGCAGGCCGACCCAGAGCGCGCCCACGGACGCGGCCAGGGTCAGCGGCACCGTCACCAGCCCGACCCGGCTGAACTCGGTGAACCGTGCCGGCAGCCCTTGCTGGTGAACCACGTTGCGCCACAGCAGGTTCGACAGCGATCCGACATAGGTCAGGTTGGGGCCGACGTTGACCCCGATCAGCACGGCCAGTACCGCGGCCGGCCCGGCGCCGGCTACCAGCGGCAGCAATACCAGCACCGCGGGCAGGTTGTTGACCAGATTGGCCAGCACGGCCGCCACCGCAGCCAGACCCAACAGCGCGGGCAACGAGTCACCGACGGGCAGCACGCCGCGCATGGCGTCGCCGAGGCCGTTGCGGACGACCGCGTCGACCACGACGCCCAGGCACAGCACGAACGCCAGGAACGGCACATTGACTGCGCGCACGATGCCGCCGACCGTGCTGCGGCGCTGGGCCAGGCTGCGCACCCCGAGCACCACCGCGCCGGCCAGGGCCGCCCAGGCCGGTGACACGTCCAGCACCGACGTGAGGACGAAACCCGCCAGCGTCAAACCGAGCACCACGAGCACGAACACCGGAACTTCGGCCGGCGGCGGCGTCACCTCGGCGGCCGGCCGGTTCAACTCGCGGTGGAAGAGCAGACGCAGCAGGACGAATTCGACGCCGATGGCAGCCAGCCAGGGCAGGGCCATCACCGCGGTGAACTGGGTGAAGGACAACCCGGCCACCGCGAAGGCCAACAGGTTGGTCAGGTTGGACACCGGAAACAGCAACGAAGCCGAGTTGGCCAGATGTGCGCTGGCGTACGCGTGCGGCCGGGGCGGTATCGCCAGCGTGCGGGCGGTGGCCAGCACCACGGGTGTCAACAGCACGACGGTCGCGTCCAGGCTCAACACCGCCGTTGTCGTCGCCCCGATCAGGAACACCCGGGTCAGCAGCCGCCGGGAGTCACCCCGGCTGGCCCGGGCCATCAGCGTGCCCGCGGCGTGGAACAGGCCTTCGTCGTCACACAAGTGCGCCAGCACCAGCACGGCGGCCAGGAATCCGACCACGGGCAGCAGTCGCTGGACTTCGGCGAGCGCGTCGTCCGTCGAGATCACCCCGAGCGCGATGAGCAACCCGGCGGCCGGGATCGCGACGACGGCCTCGGGCCAGCCCTCGGGCCGCGCCAGCGCGAACACCAGCACGACGGCCAGCGCGATGAGCGCGAGTATCAATTGATCCACGGATCGGCGCGTTCCCACAGCGTCGGCAGGTGCAGGCTCACCCCGTCGCGTTCGGCCAGCCGGGTCAGGATCCGCATCGAGACGTCGAGGTCGTCACCGGCGTACGGCAAGGTGCGCAGCGGTTTGTGCAGCGGGCGGAAGAAGTCGTCCCAGTGAATCAGCACGACGCGGCGCGCGCCGACCGTACGCACGGTCTCGGCCCAGTAGCTTTCGAAATACTGTTCGGATTGCAGCCCGAGCTGACCGATCCCGAGGTACACCACCTCGGCTCGCTGTCCGGCCAGTGCGCCGGGGACCGCGCCCGCACTGCCGACGATCAGCAGCCGGCGGTCGCTGGGCCGATGATGCACCAGCGTCGACCAGGCTTCTCCGCACCTGTAGGCCGCGACCTTGACCGGCGGTATGACGGGCGTGGTGATCGTGCCGGGAAAGCGGTCCGGTGGGCAGTGTTCGGACTCGAACAGCGTCACGTCATAGGCGCCGAGCCGGACGGCTTCACCGGGTGTGACGGTCACCGTCCGCTCGGGATCCAGGCCGCCGCCGATGCCGACCTGGGCCGTCGAGGTGCCGCCCACCAGTCGGGCGCCGGTGCGTTCGGCGACCACTGCCGAATCCATGACGTGGTCGAAGTGAGTGTGTACCGGCAGCACCGCTTCGAGCTTGTCGATCCCGAGGCGGGCCAGGCTGCCGTCGATGCGCGGCAAGGACGGCGAAAGCTTGCCCAGGACGACGTTCGCCAGCCCGGGCCGGGAGAAGAATCCGTCGGTGAGGACCGCCGAGGTGCCGTCGTCCACCAGCAGAGTGCTGACCCCGGCCCAGGTGACCGTGACCCGGGACTCGGCCGTCGCCGGCGGTGCGTCGAAAAACCGCGCATAGGAAGTCAGGTCGGGCCTGCCGGGCTTGAGCCGCATGGCCCAACCCTAGAGCTACCGCCGGCCGTACCGACGCCGGAACTTCTCCACCTGCCCGGCCGAGTCGATGTGCCGGGCCGATCCGGTCCAGAACGGGTGAGAATCGCTGGTGACGTCGACAACGATCAGCGGGTAGGTCACCACTCCGTCCGGCGTGGCCCACTCGACGGTGCGTTCACTGGTAGCCGTCGACCGGGTGAGGAACTGGGTGCCGGTGGAGGCGTCCTGGAACACCACGGGGTGATAGTCGGGGTGGATATCGGGTTTCACTGGGATTCCCCTTCTGTGTGAACGGATGATGCGGGCTCGTCGATCGCGGGCTGACACGGTTCTTCGTGCCAATCGCCGAATGGGTCGGGGTAAGCGGGCCACTCGTGCGGTCGTGCCAGCTCGTCGTCGGTGAGCAACGCGCCGCTCAGTGCCTCGATCACCTCGCCGGGCCGGGCGCCGCAGACCAACACCGTCAACGAGATGTGCCGGTCACCGAACTGGTGATGCCAGTCGATCGCGGCGATCGCCAGGCGTTCGGGGTCGGCGTAGGCGCGCTCGGTGTCGTCCATCGCCGCCAGCCAGCGCCCAGCATTGCTGAAATGCATTCCGCCGCCCGCGGATTCGATCCACATGACGTCGGACGGCCGGTTGGCCAGCCAGGCCCGGCCGCGGGTACGCACGACGCCGTCGAGCAGGTGGTCTATCGCGTCGTGCAGTCGCGTCGGGTGAAACGGCCGGCGCGCGGCGAACTCGACGATGATGACCTCGTCGTCGGGCTCCAACGGTGGTTCACCGGCCAGCAGTGGATCGTGCGGGGTGGCGGTGCGTCCGCGTGGGCTGTTCGCCTCCAGGTGCGCCAGGCCGAGCTCGACGTGGTCAGGGCCGACGGTGATGCGGGCGCGGGGAGCGAGCCGGCGCAACACCGCCAGGGTGGTGGCGTCGGGTTCGTTGAGTACCAGCATGTCGGCGAACTCGGCCTGGCCGACGACCACCTGGGCGACCGTGCGTCCGTCGGGCAGCTCGTCGTCACCGACCGACTGCGCTAACCAGACCGAGGTGTCCAGGCAGGCGATCACGGCATCGATGGTGACGTCGCGGGCGGCGGGCCCGTCGATGTAGCCGGGACCGACGTGCACCCGGATGGTGTTGATGGCCCAGCACACGGGCTCGGCCTCCAGCCAGGGCATCAACTGCACGACGATGCGGTCCACGTCATCGCGCCGGTGTAGCCGCCGCAGCAGGATCAGCAGGTCGTCGCGCACTGTGCAGGAGACGCAGCCGTGCGCCAGCTCGAGAGCGAGTTCGGATGTGCCGCTGCTGTCGGACACGGTCCGCAGCACCACCTGGCCGTCGAATGCGTGGCGCACCAGGACTGTGCCCGGTTTGAGGGCCAGCTGTGCTGCGACTTGGTCGGTGTCACCTTGTCCGGCGATCAGCACTACAGGGGTTCGCACTGCACCTCCCCGGAGTTGTTGTTGAAAACGATTATCATTATCGTGAGGGTACCCCATCCGAAGGAGACCGATGTCTGCCCACTGCCAAGTCACCGGGCGCTCGCCCGGGTTCGGCAACACGGTGTCGCACTCGCACAAGCGCAGTCGCCGACGCTGGAACCCCAACATCCAGAACAAGACGTACTACCTGCCCTCCGAGGGCCGCCGGATCCGACTTCGGGTCAGCGCCAAGGGAATCAAGGTGATCGACCGCGACGGCATCGAAGCCGTGGTCGCTCGGCTGCGTAGCGCGGGAGAGAAAATCTGATGGCAAGCACCGATATTCGTCCGATCGTGAAGCTGAAGTCCACGGCGGGAACCGGTTACACGTACGTCACCCGCAAGAACCGCCGTAACGACCCCGACCGGATCGTGCTGCGAAAGTACGACCCGGTCATCCGCCGCCACGTCGACTTCCGCGAGGAACGCTGATGGCCAAGCGGTCCAAGATCGTCAAGAACGAACAACGCCGAAAACTCGTGGAGCGTTACGCCGAACGGCGGGCCGAGCTCAAAGAGGCCATCCGCAATCCGGCCAGCACCCGTGAGCAGAAGGCAGCTGCCGTCTCGGCGCTGCAACGCCTGCCGCGGGATTCCAGCCCGGTGCGACTGCGCAATCGAGATTCCGTCGATGGGCGCCCGCGCGGGCATCTGCGCAAGTTCGGCCTGTCACGAGTGCGGGTGCGCGAGCTGGCACACCGCGGTGAACTGCCCGGCGTACGGAAGTCGAGTTGGTGATGGCGCCGAGCTCACGCAAGAACGCCAAGAAGCGAACCCCGGCCCCTGATCCCAGGAAGCCGAGGCGTAATCAGCTGACCGCCATGGGCATCACGGAGGTGGACTACAAGGACGTCCAGCTGTTGCGGACGTTCATCAGCGAGCGGGGCAAGATCCGGTCCCGGCGCGTCACCGGGCTCACGCCGCAGCAGCAGCGGCAGGTCGCCACGGCGATCAAGAACGCCAGGGAGATGGCGCTGCTGCCGGTGGTCGGTCCCGCCTGAACTACCATCCGAGGCCATAGGGCGACTGCGGATCGTGGAAGCCGGTGTGAATCCGGCGCGGTCCCGCCACTGTGATAGCCAGATACACACCGCAGTCGCCACCTCGCAGGTACTGGGGCGGATCTCCCCGGAGAGGATGGGTACGCCCATGGCTGCTCGTTGGCTGATCGCCGGACTGGCGTCGGCGCTGATGGTGTCGGGGTGCGCCTCGACTGCGGCAACCGAGACCGCACGCCACACACCACCTGGCTTCCCGGTCACCGTGGACAACTGCGGCGTCAGCACCACCTATGACCGGCCCCCGACCCGCGCGGTCGCGCTCAATCAACATGCGATCGAGGTGCTGCTGGCGCTGGGCCTGGACAAATCGATGGTCGGCACGTCCTATCTCGACGACCGGATCCTGCCCGAATACCAGGCCGCCTACGACCGGGTTCCGGTTCTGGCCGAGGAGTATCCGTCCTACGAGTCGTTGCTGGCTGTCGAACCCGATTTCGTCTACGGCGGCTGGGACAGCGCGTTCGACGAGAAGGAGGGCCGCGGCCGTCAACGGCTGGCCGATGCCGGGGTGCACACCTACCTCAATATCGAGGACTGTCGGCCCGGGCCCGTCAGCATGTCCACCGTGGACGACGAAATCCGCAATCTTGGAACCATATTCGGAATCCAGGACCGTGCAGAGCAGCAGATCGAGAAGCTGCATCGGGAACTGGCTCGATCGGAGGCGCCGTTGCGGGGCGTCCCGCCCGTGCGGGTTGCGGTCTACGACAGCGGCGAGGCCACGGTGTTCACCTCAGGCGGTAAGGGCATCGGCAACCTGATGATCGAGGCGGCCGGCGGCGTCAACGTGTTCGCCGATGTGCCCAAGGTGTGGGGCGACGTGTCGTTCGAGCAGTTCGCCGAGCGCGCTCCCGAGGCCATCGTGATCTATGACTACGGTGACCAGCCGGTCGAGGACAAGAAACGGTTTTTGACCGAACATCCTCTGCTGCAGCACGTTCCGGCCATCGCCGACAAGCGTTTCGCGGTGCTGCCGTTGTCGTCTGTGGTGGTGGGGGTGCGAGTGGGCCGGGCGGTCGATGCCCTGGCCCGACAGCTGCACCCCGACCGGTTTGTGTGATGTCCTACCGGCTGACCCTGGCCGCGCTGGCCGGGCTGTTGCTGATCACGATGACCGCGGGCGTCGCGATCGGTTCGGTGTCGATCGCGCCGGGACAGGTCTGGGCCATCGTGGTGCACTCCGTGCATCCTGGACTGGTCGAGCAGAGCTGGCCCGCGGTGCGGGAATCCATCGTTCTCGACGCCCGGCTGCCCCGGGTCGTGCTGGGCGCGGTGGTCGGCGCCGGCCTGGCGGCGTGCGGAATGGCACTGCAGGCGGTGGTGCGCAACCCGCTCGCCGATCCCATGCTGCTGGGGGTCTCCTCGGGAGCGTCGGTCGGCGCGGTGGTGATCCTGGTGTTCGGTGCCGGTGCGCTGCAGGTGTTCACAGTGCCGCTGGCGGCTTTTCTCGGGGCGTTCCTGGCCCTCGTCGCGGTGTACTTCCTGGCCCGCTCGGGTGGGCGGATGACGACGGCGCGGTTGATCCTGGCCGGCGTGGCAGTGGCAGAGGTGCTGTCCGCGGTGGCCAGCCTGCTGATCGTCACTTCCGACGATCCGCACAAGACCCAGGCCGCCGTGCGGTGGATGCTGGGCGGCCTGGGCGGCACCACATGGCGCATGGTCTGGGTGCCTGCGGTGGCGGTCCTCGTCGGCATCATGGTGCTGCTGGCCGTCACCCGATCGCTGAACCTGCTCTATACCGGGGAGGAGGCGGCGGCCTCGCTCGGATTGGACGTGCACCGGTTTCGGGCGGCGATGTTCGTCGTCGTGGCACTCATGGTCGGTGCCATGGTTGCGGTCAGCGGCACCATCGGGTTCGTCGGGCTGATCATGCCGCACGTGGTGCGGCTGCTGGTCGGTGCCGATCACCGCAGGGCGCTGCCGGCTGCGGCCCTGCTGGGTGCGGCGTTCTTGGTGTTGTGCGACATCGTGGCCAGGACCGTGGCCACGCCGGAAGAACTGCCGGTGGGGATTCTGACCGCTCTGGTCGGCGGACCGTTCTTCCTCTGGCTGATGCGACGAAAGGCCGGGATGTGACCGCCGGGGTGGTGTTCGACGCGGTGTCGGTGTCGATGCGTGGCAAGCCGGTGGTCGCCGATGTCTCGTTGTCCGTGGCCGCGGGTGAGGTGTTGGCCGTGGTGGGCCCCAACGGGGCGGGCAAGACGACGCTGCTGCGCACGCTGTACCGGGCGCTTCGGCCGAGTGCCGGGCGGGTGCTGGTCGACGATGTCGACGTGTGGAAGCTGTCGGGCAAGCAGGCCGCACGTCGGGTCGCGGCGGTATTGCAGGAGGCCACAGGCGATTTCGAGCTCACTGCGTTCGACATGGTCGCGATGGGCCGCACACCGTACAAGCGGTCCTTCGAGTCCGACAACAGTGAGGACCGCCAGATCATCGACGCGGCGTTGGCGGCGCTGGACATCGCAGACCTGCGCGGGGCCGATTACGGTCGGTTGTCCGGCGGTCAGAAACAGCGGGTCCTCATCGCGCGTGCCTTGGCGCAACGCACCGACGTCATTGTTCTCGACGAACCCACCAACCACCTCGATCTGCGTCATCAGCACGAGGCTCTGCGCCTGCTGCGCGAGACGGGTGCGACGGTGATCGCCGCGCTGCATGATCTGAATCTCGCTGCGGCGTACTGCGATCGGATCTGCGTGCTCGACAGCGGGAAGCTGATTGCCGCCGGAACCCCCGTGGAGGTCCTCACGGTGGAGTTGCTCGCCGACGTATACGGTGTCGCGGCCCGGATCACCGTCGATACCGATACCGGTACCCCGCAGGTCACCGTCGTCCCCACGGCGGTGCCGGTGCCGTGAACATCGACGCGGACGGCGAGACCACGAGGCTAGGCGTAGGGACGCTCGGGCGGATCGGTCCGCACCACGTGCAAGGCCGTCATGGTCGGGACGGTGCTTCTGCTCGAATCGCCCTGCCCCGCCGGGACTGTGCCTTCGACCTTTATCCACGTGTTGTCCGGATAGCCGGCCAACTCGGCGGCAGCCGGCCCGGAGAGATGGACGCGGGCCAGTTGGGCGTCGGCGGCGCAACAGATGATCACCACCCGGGCCAGGTCGGTGCGGTCACCGTCGCGCATGGTGAAACCCGACACGGTGACGGTGCGGTTGTCGAGCGTGCCCGCACTGTCCTGGGCGATCCGGACCAGCATGTCGGGCAGCGAGATTTCCGGCGCGCGGCCATCGGGTAGCGGCGGAAAAGGTCGCCGCAGCACCTCGGTGGACACCTCGGCCACCGACGCGGCCTGCGGACGTATCGCCGGTGGCACCACGAATGCCAGCAGGGCGATCGGGATGAGCAGCAGCCAGGTGGTGCCGCGCCGGTGGGCATGGTCGTGCTGGGCGTGCTGCTCGTCGCCGCCATGCCGGATGTCGGCCACGATCGATGCCAGTGCCAGCAGGATCAACAGCAGCGAGGTGGCCGCGAGATAGGGCAGCAGCGACGGCTTCACATAGCGGGTGAAAGCGCCGCTGAGGGTGATGATGCCGGTGCTCACGCCGACCAGCAGCAACAGTGCGTTCTCAGTTTCCCGGCTCACTGCGGCCCCACGATCAGCAGCCCCACACCGGTCGCGACGACGGTGGCAACCAGAAAGGTCACGGGAGCGAAGCGATTGGCGAAGGCCCGGCCGAACATCCCGGCCTGCATCGCGAACAGCTTGATGTCCACGGCGGGGCCGACGACCAGGAACACCAGCCTCGGCAGCAGCGGCAGCATGGTGAGGCTGGCCGCGACGAACGCGTCGGCCTCCGAACACAGCGCCAGCACGACGGCGAGCAACGCCATGGTGATCACGCCGAGGATCAGCTGGCCGGCCAGGCGCTCGTAGACCCAGGTCGGCACCAGCACGTGCAGCGCGGCGGCGGCGGCCGCGCCGATGACCAGGTAGGACGCTGCCGAGAGGAAGTCGTGGCGGGCCGCCTCGGTGAACACCATCCACTTGGAGCCTTCACCGTGCCGGGGCTTGGGTAAGCGCCGGGTGATCCACGCCGGGCTGCCGAACCTGGCCCAGAGTGCGCCCATGATCAGCGCGGTCAGCAGCGATGCCGCGCAGCGGGCGGCCACCATCTCGGGGTGGCCGGGGAACGCGACAGCCGTCGCCACCAGCACGACGGGATTGACGGCAGGCGCCGCGAGCATGAACGTCAGGGCCGCGGCGCCCACCGCGCTACCGTCGGTGCTGTCGCCGAAAAGCCTGCGCGCCACCGGAACCGAACCGCATTCGCACCCGGGCAGAGCTGCGCCTCCGATGCCTGCCGCCAGGATCGCCGCGCCGGTACGTTTCGGCAGCCATCTGGCCAGCCGGTCTGGTGTGACGAATACCGCGATCAGCCCGCTGATGATCACACCGAGTGCCAGGAACGGCAGGGCTTGCACGAAGACACCGCAGAACACGGTGGCCGCTGTCGCGATATCCGGTGTGCCGTCCACCAAACCGCGCAGCGTGTTACCGGCCAAGGCCAGCACGATGACACCGACCACCAGCAACTGCATGGATGTCGGCCGCCACCGGAGTGCTGCCGAAGTCGTGGCCACGGCGGACATGATGCCAGCCATGGTTGGGACCGGGCTGTGCGGCACGCAAATGACTATCATTTTCATTCGGTGGGGCTAGGCTGTGCAGATGGTGTGGCATGGCTTGCTGGCTAAGGCAGCGACAACGGTCGTCACCGGCGCGGTCGGGGTGGCGGCATACGACGGTCTACGTAAGGTGGTGGCCAAGGCCCCGATCCGGGAAGCCGCGGTGACCACGACGGCGTGGGCGTTGCGCGGCGCCCGCAAAGCCGAGGAAAGCGCCGAGTCGGCCCGGCTCAAGGTCGCCGATGTGATGGCCGAGGCGCGGGAACGGATCGGTGAGGAAGTGCCGCCGCCGGCCGTTGCCGATGCCGGGCATTCGCACGATCACTGATTGTCGTGGCCACGCTTCAGGTCGTATCCGACGCCGCGGGCCGGATGCGCGTGCACGCGCCCTGGTTTCGCGGCGACGCGCTGCGCGCCGTCGCGATAGAGGACTCTGTCGACCAGGTGGCGGGCGTGCGGGCCGTTCACGCTTATCCGCGGACCGCCTCTGTGGTGGTGTGGTACTCGCCGAAGCGGTGCGACCGCGACGCGGTGATGGCGGCGATATCGAGCGCCGCAGAGGTGGCGCGACACCTCGTGCCGGTCCGGACGCCGCGTTCGGCCGACATCCACAACGCCGACATACTGCGGATGGCCGTCGGCGCTCTCGCCCTGGTGCTGCTGGGCGTACGGCGTTATGCCTTCGTCAGGCCGCCGTTGCTCGGTCCGACCAGTCGGATGTTCGCGACGGGGGCCACGATCTTCACCGGCTATCCGTTCCTGCGCGGTGCGCTGCGCACGCTGACCGGAAACCGCAGCGCCGGCACCGACGTCCTGGTCTCGGCCGCCACCGTGGCAAGCCTGGTGCTGCGGGAGAACGTCGTAGCACTGACCGTCTTGTGGCTGCTCAATATCGGTGAATACCTACAAGATCTCACCCTGAGGCGAACCCGGCGGGCGATCGCCAACCTGTTGCAGGGGACTCAGGACACAGTGTGGCTGCGCCTGGCCGACGGCACCGAGGTCGAGGTTCCGGTGGACGGGCTGCGGGTCGGTGACGAAGTCGTGGTGCACGAGCAGGTCGCCATCGCGGTCGACGGTGTGGTGAGCGACGGTGAGGCCATCGTCGACCAGTCGGCGATCACCGGCGAGAACCTGCCCGTCGCCGTCACGGCGGGGGCCAAGGTGTACGCGGGCTCGGTTGTGGTCCGCGGGAAACTCGTGATCACCGCCGAGGCGGTCGGGCGCCACACCACCATCGGCCGGATCATCACCCGCGTCGAGGAAGCCCAGCATCACCGCGCGCCCATTCAGACTGTCGGTGAGACCTTTTCGCGGCGCTTCGTGCCCGCCTCGTTCCTGTTGTCGGCGCTGACGCTGGTGGTCACCAGGGACGTGCGCCGCGCGATGACGATGCTGTTGGTCGCCTGCCCGTGCGCGGTGGGATTGGCGACTCCGACCGCCATCAGCGCCGCGATCGGCAACGGCGCCCGGCGCGGCATCCTGATCAAGGGCGGTTCGCACCTCGAGGAGGCCGGCCGCGTGGACGCCGTCGTCTTCGACAAGACCGGCACGTTGACCATCGGGCGTCCGATTGTCACCAATGTGGTTGCCTTCCACAAGGATTGGGAACCGGAGCAGGTCCTGGCATACGCGGCCAGCTCGGAGATCCACGCCCGCCACCCGCTCGCGGACGCGGTGCTCCGGTCGACCAAGGAGCGGCACATCGAAATACCTCCACACGAAGAGTGTGAGGTGCTCGTCGGGCTGGGGATGCGTACCCGGGCCGACGGACGAACCTTGTTGCTCGGCAGTCCTTCGCTGCTGGCACAGGAGAAGGTCCGGGTGACCAAACGGGCCTCGGAGTGGGTGGACAAACTGCGGCGCAGTGCCGAGACGCCGTTGCTGTTGGCCGTCGACGGAAAACTGGTCGGCCTCATCGGTTTACGCGACGAGGTCCGGCCCGAGGCCATCGGGGTGTTGCAGGCGTTGCGGGCCACCGGCGTGCGCCGCATGGTGATGCTGACCGGCGACCATCCCGATGCCGCGGCGGCTGTCGCCGAGGAGTTGGGTATCACCGAATGGCGCGCCGAGGTGATGCCGGAGGACAAGCTGGCCGTGGTGCGTGAGCTGCACAGTGAGGGCCACACCGTCGCTGTCATCGGCGACGGTGTCAATGACGCGCCGGCACTCGCCGCGGCCGACATCGGCATCGCCATGGGACTCGGCGGCACCGATGTGGCGGTCGAGACCGCTGACGTGGCGCTGGCCAGTGATGACTTGCGACGACTGCTCGACGTGCGGGCACTGGGTGGCCGGGCGGTCGATGTGATCCAGCAGAACTATGCGATGTCGATCGCGGTGAATGCAATCGGTCTGCTCGTCGGTGCCGGCGGCGCGCTCTCACCGGTACTGGCCGCGGTCCTGCACAACGCATCGTCGGTGGCCGTGGTGGCCAACAGTGCCCGGCTGATCCGCTACGAACTCGACCAGTAGCGCCGACCCGTCCGCGCCGAAATCGTTGTTCAGGCGTCGACCGTTTTCTGTCAGGCAGCGCGCGCTATTCGGTGAGTTCGGCCCGGAAACCTCCGCCGATAGGGCCGTAAGTCCCCGGCGGATCGGACTTGAGCGGCTTTCCTGATGCCGGCCGGCCTGTGACCATGGAAGGCATGAATTCCTTTGGTTCTGTGGTCGCCTTCGCCGCGCTTTGGATCGTCACAGGCCTGGTGACGGGTTTCTGGATGATCCGTCGTGGACACCACCCGCTGTGGCTGTTGATCGCGGTGGTGCTGGGTCCGCTGTTCGTTCCCATCGCATTGGAACGCGCGGAACATGGCTCCCGCCTTGTCTTCGCGGGTCCCGACGGTCCGCCCTCGCCGCGAACAAATCCGTCCGAAGGGCTACGCATATTGATCGGATTGGACGGTTCGCCGGAGTCGCAGGAAGCGCTGACGACCGCATCCAAGCTATTCGGGTTGACGTGCGAAAGGATCGTGCTCGCAGAGGTGGTGTCCTTCGATGCCACAGAAGAATCCGGCCGGGCCGAGGTGGACGCGGCCTCGGCGCGGCTGGCCGCGGCTGCTGACGTACTCAAAGGCCGCTCGATACCGGTCTCATTCGAGGTATTGGCCGGGCCCCCGGCAAAGACGCTGCGTAGCTTGGCGGACCGGCAGGATATCGATCTCATCATCATCGGCAGGCGTGGGCGAGGCTTGACCAACCGGCTCATGGGCAGCGTATCGGCCGACCTGGTTCAGCATTCGCCGGTTCCGGTGCTCTTGACACCCCAGCCAACGAAGTCGGCAGCCCGCGGCTAGCTGGATGCACCGCCTCGGGCGCCGATCACCGTGTCTGGGTGCAGCAGCATCACGAGTTGGGTGAAGCGGCGGATCAGATGAGCTCGACTTTGCTTGCCAACCAACGTCCGTCGACCTTCTTCATGGTCATCCTGATCCTGCTGCGGTCCAGTCGGGGCTCTGGCATTGCGGCGTTACTCACGGATTGATCGACGAACAGCAGCACTTCAACGGTCTCCGGTGTGGCCGACTTGACGGCCGACTCGACCACCATGCCGTGCGCTGTGGCCTTGTGCTCGGCCAGCAGTCGGCCCAACTGTCCACTGGACTGCGCGTACATGTCTTTGAACTCGCCGGTGGCGCCGTCGAGGACGCGGGTGAAGTTCTCGTCGATCTTGCTGCTGTCGATGCTCGTCAGTGTTTCGGCGTAGGACGTCGCCGCAGCTCGGGCCTGGCTGCCTGCGGCATCGAGTTTCCGGAGCTGCAGCACCTGCCAGCCCAGTACCGCTGTCATCGCGGTGGCCGCGACGAGGACCGCCGCGCCCGCTGCTACCGACAGCCGACGCTGCCGTCCGGTGCCGGGTGCTTCGGTATCGGTCGGAGCGGTCGTGTCGTCGTCAGTTGTTGCCCTCACGGTGCTTTCCTCGTCGAATCTTGTTTTCGGGCAGGCATTTACCCGCGCGCGTGTGGCGGGAGCCACATTCTGGCAGCGTCGGTGAGGTCGGCGTTGACACCGGCCGGCGCTCACCCTACGTTAAGTCGATAACGATAACCATTTTCATTTAGAGGGAGTTGGGATGGCCGCTGGAACGCCCGTGGGCACGGCCGGGACCGCCGCGGACACTCAGCAACCGCGATTCAAAGACGGCGAACATCACCCCGGATGGTTCGTCAGTCGCCGGGTCGACATCTATTTCGTATTCGGTCTGGGGGCATTGCTTTCGGCGATACTGTTCGCTGCCGAAAGCCACAAGGGTGTGTTTCTGGTTGGAGCGGTGGCCTTTTCGTTACTGTCCGACCTCCCGCACGTGTTGACCACGACGGTGCGCGTGTGGCTCGATCCGCGGGAACGGTCGCGGTACCGGTTGCATTACGTGCTGAGCTTCGCAGTCGTCGCCACGATCGTGGGCGTGCTCTGGTTCGGTGGGTGGTTGGTGCCGCTGTTGGCGATCTGGGCGTACTGGCAGGTCTTTCACGTCCTCAAGCAGCACTTCGGCATCATGAACATCTACGCAGCCAAGAACGGGTACAAGGGTCCCCGGAACCGGCTCAAGTACGCGCTCTATGCCGCCTGCCTGGCTCCGGTTCTCTACCGGGCGAGCCACGGCCTGCACTTCTCGGAGTACGAGGTGTTCGGCCACCGGTTGCCGTTCTCGAACCTGAGTGTGCCGGTGCCGCCCATTCCCGACGCGCTCATCGTCGTCGCGTATGCCGTGGCCGCGGTGCTGCTCGCCCTGGCGGTCGCCGAACAAGTCAAGCTACGGCGCGACGGGCAGACGGCACTGCCTCCGATGGCGGTGGCCACCTTCGTCATCGCGGCACTGTCGTACAACCTGTCCTACCTGCTGGTGTCGGACCTGTTCGCGCTCATCCTCATCGCCACGACCACCCACAGCCTGCAGTACCACTTGATCAACTGGACCAGGAACAACACCCGCTTCGCCGCCTCGACCGACCCCGCCGAGAAGAAGCTGTTGCTGGCCCGACTCTCGACGCGCAAGGCGCTACCGCTCTATGTGGCGGGTCTGGCATTGCTGGGCATTCTCGCCGGACAGTTGGACACCGTCATCTTCGCGGTTCCGCTGATGTTCGTGCTGCACCACTTCTACATGGACGGGGCGCTCTGGAAGAGCAAGGGCAACCCGGAGCTGGCGTACGACCTGGGAATCGTTCGTGCCAAGTGACCTGAAGACTTCGCTGGACGTCCGTCAGGTCACCTCGCACGCGGAGGCCAGAACGTTCGTGGACCTCCCATGGAGCCTCTACCGCGGCGATGCCCGGTGGCGGCCGGTGCTGCGCCGCGGCATGCGGGCCAAGATGGACGCCAGAAAGAACCCGCTGCACCGCGAGGTGGAAGTCGCCAACTTTATTGCCTACCAGGGTGAAAGGCCCGTCGGGCGGATTTCGGCCAGTATCGACTCCGAGTATGTCAAGCGGTACGGCGACTGTGGCTTCTTCGGCCATTTCGAGAGCACCGACCGCCACGACGTGGCCGGTGCGCTGCTGGAAACCGCGGAGCACTGGGCGCGCCGCCGCGGCATGGGCAGGATGATCGGGCCCTACAGTTATTCGACGCGTGAGGAAGTGGGCCTGCTGGCCGAGGGCTACGACGCCCCGCCGACCCTCATGCAGCCGTACAACCCGCCGTACTACCTGCGGCTCATCGAGATTGCCGGGTACCGAAAGAAATTCGACAGCGCCTCCTATCGCTGGAAAACCGGGGCCCACAGCGCCGTCCAGCAACGGCTCGTCAAACGTGCCGATGCGGTGATGGACGCACAGGGCGCGACGGTGCGGTCCGTTCGGATGAAGGACTTCGACGGCGAGCTGGAGACTCTCCGCGGCCTCTACAACGACTCCTTCGCCCGCCATCCCGAGAACGTCCCGTTGAGCAAGGCGGTGTTCGCCGGCATGGCCGAACAGATGCGGCCCTTGATCGATCCCCGGATCGTCCGGATCGTCGAGGCGGACGGTGCTCCCGTCGGATTCTTGTTGATGCTGCCAGACGTGAACCAGATCGCCGGGCAGTCCGGCCGGCTCACCCCGTCGATGTTGATGCGCATCGCGGCCAAGCGCCGGGGACGGATCCGCGGCGTCGACACCGCTGTCGTCGTCCTGATCGGTGCGTCCGAAACCCGGTTCGGGGCGGGCATCGGCCGGATCCTGGCCGGCGAGATCGTCAGGGCCAGCACCGGCAGCGGGTATTCCTCAGTGGCGACAACATGGGTGCACGAAGACAATGTGTGGTCGAATTCTCTTGCCGCCCAGATGAAGACCGAGCCGGATAAACGACACCGCGTTTACCAGAAGGCGCTGTGATGAGCGGCCGTACCCTCGTCACGGGAGGAGCCGGGTACCTGGGCAGTGCGCTGGTCGCCGAGCTGGTTCGCAACGGTGAAGCGGTCACCGTCATGACCGGACCAGATGACGGTGCGGCCCAGCCCAGGGGTTTGGGCAGTGCCCTCGAGGTGGTCCGTGCCGACATCACCGATGCGACCAGTGTCGATGCGGCCATGCGGGGCATCTCGCAGGTGTATCACCTCGCCGGCATAGCTTCGCCGAATTCGCGCCTGGCCCATACCATCTGGAACACCAACGTGCTGGGTTCGTATCACGTGGCGCAGAGTGCACTGCGCCTCGGGGTCCGGCGAGTCGTACACGTGTCGTCGACAGCGGCCATCGGATACCCCCCCGACGGTGTGGTTGCCGACGAGCAGTTCGACGTCAGGGATTCGGTGCTCGACAACGTGTACGCCGCCACCAAACGGGCCGGCGAGCGCGTGATGCTCGACTTCGGAGAGCGCGGGCTCGACGTCGTGGTGGTGAATCCGGCAGCGGTTTTCGCGCCGGCAGCCGGGCCGCCGCGATCCTGGCAGGCGCTGGTGACCGCCGCTCGGCGAGGGCTGCTGCGCGGCGTGCCCCCCGGCGGGACAGCGGTCTGCTCAGCCCGGGACTTCGTCGCCGGCACCACCGCCGCGATGGTCAAGGGCGGATCCGGTGAGCGGTACATCCTGTCCAGCGTCAACCTGACGTATCGGCGGATCGCCGAACTGCTGGTCGAAGCCGTCGGGCAGAGCCATCGCGTCCGGCCCCTGCCCATGGGGCTGTTCCGGACCGCCGGGGCGGGGAACCGGGTGATACGTGACCTGATCGGCAACCCCCGGTATGACGACGCGCTGGTGCCCGAGAACGTCGAGTTGATGGGACGACACGTGTACTACGCCTCGGGCAAAGCCGAGCGGGAGCTCGGAATGCCGAGAATGTCCGCCGCAGAGTTGATTACGGAGTTCATCCGATGAACACTGATACCCGCCGGACAGCGGCAGGGACGGGCTCCAAGGACGTGCTCGGCATATCGATGGCCGATGCGCGGTCGCTGATCGCGGACCTGACCGAGCGACGCCGCTGGATCTATTGGGTCGATCTCACCGCTTGCGTGGTGATCGGCTACGCCGCGTTCCTGTTGTGTCCGGCCGACCGACTGCTCTCACCGCTCGGAATCGGTTGCATGCTGATCGCCGCCCTGGCGTTCTACCGCGCGGTGCTGTTCGTCCACGAGGTCGTGCACGCCCCCGAAGAGCTGCGCCGGTTCTCGGCCGTATGGCACCTGGTGTGCGGAATCCCCTTGCTGGTACCGCAATTCACCTACGAGTTCCACCAGGATCATCACGGCTCGCGCACCTACGGAACCGCCGAGGACGGTGAGTACGTCCCGTATGCGACCGAACCGCGCTGGCGGGTAATCGCGTTGCCGTTCACCGCGTTGCTCGGTCCGCTGGTCTTCGTGCTGAGGTTTCTGGTGTTGGCGCCGCTTTCCTGGTTGATCCCGTCGATTCGGTCCTATGTCCTGACCCGGGCGTCGGCGCTGATGATCGACGCGGACTTCGTCCGCAAACTGCCCGAAGGGCGCATCCCCCGATCCTGGTTGGTGCAGGAAATCGCCTGCTTCGCCTACCTGGTGGCGATGCTGGCACTGCTCGTCGGCGGGGTGTATTCGCCGAACCGGCTCGCCGAGGCCTACCTGATCGTCGCGGCGGTGCTGTTCGTCAACTGGATCCGGGTGCTGGCCGCACACCGCTACGAGAGCCGCAATGAGCGAATGACGTTCCCCGAGCAGGTGCTCGATTCCATCGACCATCCGTCGATGCCGGTCATCGGGGAACTGTGGGCACCGCTCGGCCTGCGCTATCACGCGGTACACCACCTGTTCCCGAAGCTGCCCTACCACCAGCTCGGTAAGGCTCGCCGCCGCCTGGCCGAGGCGATTCCGCGTGACGGCGGATTCTGGGCCACCGAAGACCGGTCGCTGACCGCCTCCCTGAGACGGCTTCTCACCCACCCACGGGAGGCGCTGTGATGCGGGAATCATCGGCGGCGACCTACTCCCGACGGCTGCCGATCAGGCCGATCGAGGCAGCCGGTGCCCGCCTGCGCGACACCGACGGCCGCTGGTACGTCGACTGTCTGGCCGCGGCCGGGGCGATGTCTTTGGGCTGGAACCACCCCGTTGTCCGCGAGGCGGTGATCAAGACTCTGGAATCGGGAGAACCGTGGCAGTCCCTGGACTTCCACACCCCGACTAGGGAACGATTCGTCGAAGATCTGCTGTCCATCCTGCCGCCGGGGCTGGCCCGGGAAGGCCGCGTGCACCTGTGCGCGCCGAGCGGTGCCAGTGCCGTCGAGGCGGCCCTGATGCTCGCCGAGGTCGCCACCGGTGGGCGCGAACACATCGGCGTCCAAGGCGGCTTCCACGGCTGCACCCGGGCCGCCCGGGCAGCCAGTTCCGGCGGCGGCCTGCGGCGCCAACCCGTAGTGCTGGCGCCGCACACCACCTTCCTGCCATATCCCCAGGACTACCGGTGCCCCTTCGGTGTCGGGGGAGAGCGTGGAGTGGACCTCGCGATCGCCGCCGCCGAGAACCTGGCCCGGCCACACTCGGGCATCACCGCACCGGCCTCAGTCCTGGCGGAGTTCGTGCTGGGGGAGGGCGGAGTGATCCCCGCGCCGACCCGTTGGGGTAAGGCGTTGCGAGACACGGCAACCCGCCTCGATGTTCCGCTGATCGCCGACGAGGTCCAGGCGGGGATGTTCCGCACCGGGCCGGCCTGGGCGTTCCAGCGCTGCGATGTCGAACCCGACATGATGGTGATCTCGAAAGGCTTGGGGTCTGGACTCCCCATCGCCGTACTGGTGATCCGCGACCGCTATGACGTGTGGGAGCCGGGGGCGTTCACGGGCACGTTCCGCGGAAATGCGATGGCGTTCGCCGCCGCCGGCGCGGTGATCAGGTTCGCTGTCGAGACGCGGTTGTCCGACCGCGTCCAGGCGACGGGCGCAGCGTTTCTTGATGGTTTGAAATCGGTTGCGGCGCAGTCAGAGGTCGTGGGCGACGTGCGTGGTGCCGGTTTGATGCTGGCGGCCGAGATCGTCGACCCGATGGTTACGGGGCAACACGGCGCGGCGGCCCCCGATGCCGAACTGGCGCAACGCATCCAGCTGGCCTGCCTGCAGCACGGCGTGATCGTCGAGACCGGCGGACAGTACGGGAACGTGGTGCGCTTCCTGCCGCCGCTGACCATCGACGAAGTCGACATGGCGGCTGCGCTCACGGCCTTCGACGCCGCGGTGCGACAGGTCCAGCGGCAACGGCCGGCAGACAGCGTCCTGATGGGGGCACAGTGACACTCGACGAGAGTCCGTTCGCGGGCGACTTTCTCACACCCGGCGGGCTGGTCGGGTATCGCGAAGCTCTGACCCTGGCGGCCATCTGGTCCGGGACCGAGCTGCGCGATCCGGCGAGTCCGGGACTGGTATCCGGTTACGCAGAGTTGGACCGGGCGGTCGAGGAGTTCAGCCTCGACGTGCCATCAGGAATCGGACTGCCGCGCGCGCTGGGTGAGGCCGCCGGCCTGCTGTCCGGACGCTCTGCCGTCGTGACCCATCCCGGCTATCTGGCGCATCTGCACTGCCCTCCGACGGTGTCGTCACTGGCGGCCGAGATCCTGGTCAGTGCCTTCAACCAGTCGCTGGACTCCTTCGACCAGGCCCCGGCGGCCACCGCCATCGAGCAGAAGGTCATCCGCGACCTGTGCGCAGCGCTCGGATACGGCGATGACGCCGACGGAACGTTCACCAGCGGCGGAACGCAATCCAACCTGCAGGCGCTGATGATGGCCCGAGACCTGTTCGCCCGGGCGAAGTTTGGGTCCGACCTAACTGCGGGTCTGCCGGCAGGGGCCGGATCCTGGCGGGTGTTGTGTACTCGTCAGACCCACTTCTCGGTGCGGCAGGCGCTGCGGATTCTTGGGCTGTCGGGCGCGGTGATCGAAGTGGCGACCGATGCGGCCGGCCGCATGCGTGCCGACGCGCTCAGAGACAGCATCGATCGGGCGGTCGATGCCGGCACACCGATCATGGCGCTCGTGCTCACCGCCGGCACCACCGACTTCGGCGCGATCGATCCGCTGCCGGAGGCGATCACCATCGCCCGGCAGCACGGTATCTGGACCCACGTCGACGCCTGCGCAGGCGGTTGCCTGGCGTTCAGTGCCACCCATCGTGAGCTGCTGCGCGGGATCGAACACGCCGACTCCATCGCCATCGACTTCCACAAGCTGCTGTTTCAGGCGATCAGCTGTAGCGCACTTCTGGTGCGCCAGAGGGAATCCTTCGACATACTGGCCGACCACGCCGATTACCTGAATCCTGTGCAGGATTCGGCCGAAGACGTGGTCAACCTCGTCGGGAAGTCGCTGCAGACCACCCGTCGGTTCGACGCTCTCAAGGTGTTCGTGACATTGCGGGCACTGGGTAGGCAGCGGGTGGGGGAGATGATCGACGCCACCTGTGCGGCTGCGGCTGCGGCCGGGTCCGCGGTGTCCGATCACCCACGCCTGGCACTGCTGGCACCCGTCACCACCAACACCGTCGTCGTACGTTGGCAGCATCCGGATCTGTCCGATGCCGAATGCGACGAAGCCAACCAGGCCATCCGAACGGCCCTGGCCCAAACAGGTCGTGCGGTGCTCGGCCGGTCGACCGCGGCAGGCAGTCAGGCGCTCAAACTCACCTTCGTCAACCCGCTGGTCAGTCCCGAGGACGCCGCTGACGTGATCGCCGCCATCGCCGCTGAGGGACAACAGTTCCTGCGTGCCCGGGGAAGGGAATTCACCACCGCATGAACACCAGAGTGTTGCGGGTCGACCACGTGCGGCCAGATGACGAACGGTTCGGTTGGGCGAAGCGCGTCGAGTACACCATCTTCGGCTTGGAGAACGACTACGCGAGCGAGGCGGACATCGCAGCCGGCGAAATGGTGCACTACCGGCCGTGGGAAAGGTCATCGGAGATCTTCGTGGGATTGCGCGAGGATTCCGGCGAACCGGTCGGTGTGCTGCGGGGCCTGCGTGCCGATGCCCAACTCGGCCTGGACAGCTTCAGCACATTGCGCGACGGCCGCAACTATGCGGCGTCCGGCCGACCCGCCCGGAATTACCTGTACCCCGAGTGGAATTCGTTCTTCGACGACATCGCGCCTGAGCGGATCGCCGAACTCGCGACCCAGGGCGTGCTCAAGAAACACCGGCGCGTGGGCATGATGGAGCAGATCTGGCAGGCATTCTTCGGCAGCCTGTCCGCCGACGGCGTCGACTACGTCACCGTGGCGCTCGTGGTTCCGCTGTTCGAGTGGTACAGCCAGCTGTTGTCGACCCGCATCCACCAGATCGGCGAGATCATGCCGGACTACATCGGTGCCGACAGCGTTCCTGCCGTCGTTGACATCAGCGGATCCTTCATCACCGATGCCACCAGAACCCTTCTACCGTCCAGCAATTAGAGGAATACCCAAGATGCGATCCATTCACACGCAAGAGCACGCCTTCCGAAAGGTCAGCGAGATCGACTGTCCCGTCGACCTCGTGTGGGACCGGGTAACCACCCAGGAGGGCATCAACGACGAGATGGGTCCTTATCTCAAGATGACCATGCCACGCCAGTTCCGGGGGCGGTCGATCGCCGACGTCACCCCGGGTACCCGCATCGGCAAGAGCTTCCTGCTGCTGTTCGGCATCCTGCCATTCGGCTTCGACGACATCACCATCGCCAAGATCGATCCCGGCCGCATGTTCCGGGAAGAGTCCATCATGACCGGAATGCGGATCTGGGTTCATCACCGCACCCTGGAACCGTTGGGGGACAAGACGGTCGTCACCGACGAGATCACGCTGGCTCCGCAGGCACCGATGGGCCTGATCCCCGGCTGGGGCAAGGTGATGAGCCGCGTTCTGTCGGCCTTCTTCACCCACCGGCACCGCAGGCTGAGCCGGACCTTGACCGGTGCGGGCGCGGCGAGGTGAGGCGGATTCTCGCGGCGGCCGGGGCAGGTTTGCTCGGGTCCGGCTTGCTGGCCGGCTGCGCACCGGTGAACGAAGAGGCCGGAAAGCCGGTGGGGCACGCCTACGAGCTGCTGAAGTATCCCGACCCCGCGGCCGACCCTGCGGCCGAACCCCGCGCCGGATCACCTTTCGGGAGTTACCCGTTGGAGATTTCGGGCTCGGTCACCTACCTCGACGAGCAGACACCGCTTCCCACTTCGGGTGTACTGACCATCGGCCCGGGACCGCGGCGTGGTGAGGTGCAGGTCGAGCAGTACTACTCCGGCGACCGTTTCCCGTATGAGACCGGCATCGTCTCCACCGGGTCCGACGAGGCCGGAGCCGCCACTCTCGATGCGATCACGATCGTCAACCCGCTCGACTCACGCGTCTCCCTGCAATGCGCAGTGGACGGTGGAATCGACCTGGGAGATACCGGGGAACCGCGTGAACTGACCGGTTCCTGCGGCGGCGGCGCGGCGGTGCGCGGAAGCGTGCGTTCAGAAGGTACTCGGAACAGCACCTGGCGCGGTAAGCCTGTCGAACTGGTGCGCACCGTGGTCGATCTCGACGTGACCGGGGTGAGCACCGGAACGATCCACCAGGTCAACGAGACGCCCAAGGGCGGCAGTTTCCCGCTCTACACCGAGCTCAAGGTGGACCTGACCGCGCAGGGCATCCATCTGACCGAAGAGCTGGAACGCCACGTCCTACCCAGAGTCGGAGATTGAACGGCCCATGTCTGAAGACAATCAAGACCATTCGTCGCCGGCCTTGCTCGCGGACGACGTGACCAAGTCGTATCCGGGTGCGCAGACCAGTGCCGTCGACGGACTCAGCCTGACGGTACCCCGCGGCGTGGTCTACTGCCTGCTCGGCCGCAACGGTGCCGGCAAGACCACCACCATCCGCATGGCCACGACGCTGCTCGCGCCGACCAGCGGCCGCTTGGAAGTGCTCGGCATCCCTGTCGCAGAAACCGATCAGTTACGGCCGCTCATCGGCGTGGCCCTGCAGGAGGTCGCACTCGACCTGTGGATGTCACCGGTCGAACAGATCCGCATGAGCCTTGCGATGGCCGGCTGGCCGAAGTCCGAAAGGCGCATACGGGAGGACGAACTCGTCGAGCAGTTCGGCCTGGGCAAGTACCTCACCAGCAAGGTCGGGGCGTTGTCGGGTGGCATGCGCCGCCGCGTCGACGTGGCACTGGCGGTGGCGCACGACCCGAAGATGCTGTTCCTCGACGAGCCGTCCAGCGGCCTCGACATCGAGGGCAAGCAAGAGGTGTGGAACGCCATCCGATCCCTGCGCTCGCAGGGCCGCACGGTGGTGTTGACCACCCACGACATGGACGAAGCGGTCTCGCTGGCCGACGAAGTCGGAATCATCAAAGACGGCAGGTTGGTCGCCTCCGGAACGACCCAGGAATTCACCAGAAGCCATGGATTCGTCGCGGCGATCTCGTCGGGTACACCGATACCCGATACTGCCGCGCAGGGGTTGTCCGCGACCGGCTATGCCGTGGAACGCACGAGCGACACCGCGCTGACCACGGCACTCGAGTCGGCATCGGCGTCCGCTCTCGGCAGGCTCAGCGCCGAGTTGCAGCGAGTGGGACTGGGCGAGGCCGATATCGAGGTCCGGTCGACCTCACTACGTGACGCGTTTCTGGAGGCCACCCGATGAACTCCTTGTCGAACACCCTGCGGCTGTTCCGCCGCTATGTGGTTGTGGGCCTGCGTCAGCCGGTCTTCGGTTTCGTCTTCCCGATCGTCTTCCCCGTGGTCCTGGTGATCTTCGTGCGATCGATGTTCCAGCGGGTCGCCGATCTACCCGGATTCCCGCTGTCGTCCTACACCGCCTACATCGCGCCGGGTCTCATCATGCTGATCCCGATGCTGGGCGCCGGCTACGGCGCGGGCACCCTGATCGACGAGATCCGGTCCGGCTTCACCGATCGGTTGCGGCTCTACGGGGTATCGACCAGCCAGATCATGGCGGCCAAGTTCGGCTTCGAGATGTTCCGGATCCTGCCTGCCGCAGTCATCGTGATCGCGTTGCTGGCCCTGCTCGACGCCCCGCTGCGGGCCGGGATCCTCACTGCCGCACTGCTCGTCGTGCTGATGTTCCTGTGGTCGGCGGCCTACAGCTCGCTGTTCTACCTGGTCGCTCTACGCACGCTCAACCCCCAGGCACCCGTGGCGATGCTGCCACTGGCACTACCGGTGTTGTTCATCAGCCAGGCGCTCATGCCCTCGGTGTTCCTGTCGGACTGGCTTCGGTTCAGCATCAACCTCAACCCGTTCTCCCACATCGTGGCGGCAGCGTCGACCATCATGTACGGCGATTTCGACCCCGCCACCGTCATCACGGGCTGCCTTGTCGCCGTTGGCATGTTCGCCATTCTGCAGATACCCATTCACATGGTGATTCGCCGCAAGATCGGAAGGTAGTCAAGCCGTGTCAGAAGTACGCGAATTCCTCATCGAGTTCATCACCGACGAACTCGAACTTCCCGCCGAAGATGTCAACGATTTCTCGGAACTGGTCGGGGATCTGGGTTTCGACTCATTGTCGTTCGCCCTCGGGGTATCCGAGATCAAGAACCGATTCGGTGTCGTGCTCACCAAAGACGATGTGTTCGAATGCAAGACCGTCGGCGCCCTGGTCGAGCTGGTGGAGAACCGCACCTTGCTGGGGCAGCCGTGAACCGCATCCTGGCGAGACTGCAAGCCGCGGTGGAGAACACCTCGCGCGGTCTCACCGCTGCACCGGTGGATCCGGACGGCCGCTCGCGTCTCGACCAACTGACCAGGACCACCTGGGCGCAGGTGCACCGGTCCGGCCGCGCCGTCGCGGGCGGAATGCAGCAGGCCGGGGTCAAGCCGGGAGGTGCGGTGGCCGTGCTTGCCGGCGCACCGGGCGAGATAGCGCCGCTGGTGCAGGGAATCTGGATGTCCGGTGCGGCCGTGACCATGCTGCATCATCCGACTCACCGAACCGAGATCTCGGAATGGGCGGCGGATCTGATCCCGACGTTGTCGACCGTCGGCGCATCCACTGTCGTCGTCGGTAGCCCGTTGGAGGCCGCCGGCGAGGCCCTGTCCGCGGCCGGGGTGCAGACCCTGCTGCTGACCGAGTTGCTCGACGCGGCACCGGGCCCGATCGTGGAATCGGACGAGGACGCGATCGCGTTCGCACAGTTGACCTCCGGATCGACCGGCAGGCCCAAGGCCGTCGCGATCAGCTACCGCAACATCGAGGCCAACCTGGTCGGGATGGCCGCTGCTTCGGGTGCGGACCCCGAGACCGATGTCGTGGTGAGCTGGCTGCCGCTCTTTCACGACATGGGCATGATGGGCTATCTGATCACGCCGATGTGCCTGGGCATCGAGACCGTGAAGGTCACGCCGGTGGACTTCCTCGGCGATCCGCTGCTGTGGGCCGAGCTGATCACCAGGTATCGCGGAACCATGACCGCGGCACCGAACTTCGCGTACTCGGTGCTGGCGCGCAGGCTCCGCAAGGCTGCCGACGGCGCCTACGATCTGTCGTCCCTTCGGTTTGCGCTCAGTGGCGCCGAGGCCATCGATATCGCGACACTGGACCGGTTGACCGCGGAGGGCGCGCGATTCGGTCTGCGCAAGCACGCCATCGTGCCGGCCTACGGGATGGCCGAGGCGACGCTGGGAGTGTCGTTCGTCCGTCCTGGCGATCAATACCGGGTATGTGCGCAGCGGGTGGCGCTCGGGCAGCCGCTGCCGGGTTGTGAGATCCGCGTGGTGGCCGAGGACGGGACGGTGGTCGACTCGCCTAGTGTTGGTGAGCTGGAGATTCGCGGCGAGAACGTGACCCGCGGATACCGCACCGCCGAGGGGTTCGAGGCGGTCACCGATGCCGACGGATGGTTTCGCACCGGCGACATCGGCTATCTCACCGATGACGGTCAACCCGTCATCTGCGGCCGCAAGAAGGACATCCTGATCGTCTCGGGCCGCAACGTCCATCCTGAGGACATCGAGCGAAGCGTGGCCGGCGTGACCGGCGTTCGCTCGGGGGGCGTTGCAGCGGTGCGGTTTTCCGCAGCGACTGCCGGCGAGGGGTTCTCCATGGTGGCCGAATCGGCGCTGCACGACGACGCTGCCGAGATCGCGCGGATCCGTGCCGAGATCGCCGATCGAATCTATCGGCGGCTCGGGCTCAGCCCGCGGGCCGTGCACGTGGTGCCGGCCGGCTGGCTGCCCAAGACCTCCTCGGGCAAGTTGCGACGGTTGGAGACGACGGCGCGGCTGGCCCGGCTGGGACAACCCGGGGAGCGTGAACTCGCCCGATGACAGTGCGGGACAGGAGTTCCCGTGTTGTCCAGGTAGGTGCGGGATACCTGCGTCGCCATCCGGTGGCGGCGCTGGCCACCGTCGGTGAGCAGGTGGTATTCGGATTGACGACGATCCGGTTCTGCGTCACCGACCTGATGGCCGGGCGTTTTCAGTGGACCGAGTTCGTTCGGCAGGCGGCGTTCATGGCCGGGGCGGCCGTGATGCCGACGATCCTGGTGGCGCTGCCGATCGGGGTCACCTTGTCGATCCAGTTCGCGCTGCTGGCCGGACAGGTCGGCGCGACCTCGCTCGCCGGTGCGGCCAGCGGTCTGGCCGTCGTGCGACAGGCCGCCTCGCTGGTCGCCGCACTGCTACTGGCCGCGGCGGTGGGCGCCGCGATGACCTCGGATCTGGGTTGCCGGACCATGCGCGAGGAGACGGCCGCGATGGAGGTGATGGGTGTTTCGGTGATCCGCAGGCTCGTCGTGCCCCGGTTCGCGGCCGCGATCGTCATCGGGGTCGCCCTGACCGGGGTGGTGTGCTTCGTCGGGTTCCTGTCGAGCTACCTGTTCAACGTCTACGTACAGGGCGGTGCGCCAGGGAGCTTCATCGCCACCTTCGCTTCGTTCGCCACCACGGGCGACATGCTGCTCGCATTGTTCAAATCGGCGGTGTACGGCGCGATCGTCGCGGTCGTGTCCTGCCAGAAAGGGTTGGCCGCCGGGCCGGGGCCGGCAGGCGTGGCCAACGCGGTCAACGCCGCGGTCGTGGAATCGGTTCTGGTGCTGATGACGGTGAACGTCACGGTGAGCCAGCTCTACACCATGCTGTTCCCACGGACGGGACTGTGAGATGACCCAGCCCGTGATGATGCGTCCGGTGGCGCGCTTCGGACATTTCGTCGCCTTCTCCACGCACGCCCTTGCCGGTGTGCCGCTGGCCCTGCGCCGGTACCGTCGGGAGTTCCTCCGGCTGGTCTCCGACATCACCTGGGGTAACGGCTCGATCGTGGTCGGCGGCGGCACCGCCGGGGTGATCGTTGTCCTCGGCATCACCACGGGCGCCCTGATCGCGGTCGAAGGGTATGACTTCCTGAATCTGCTCGGACTCGGTCCGGCGACCGGGATCATCTCGTCGTTGGTCACCACCCGCGAGCTGGCACCGATCATGGCGGCCCTGGCGTTCGCGGTTCAGGCGGGCTGCCGGTTCACCACCCAGATCGGGTCGATGCGGATCTCCGAGGAGATCGACGCGATGAATTCGCTTGCGATAAGGCCGATTCCGTACCTCATCACCACACGTCTGCTGGCCTCGGTGGTCGCGATCATCCCTCTGTACGCCGCATGCCTGGGCATCTGCTACCTGTCCTGCCAGATCATGGTGGGCTTCATCAGCGGCGGGTCGCTCGGCCCATACCTGCACTACTTCACGTTGCTGATCAGCGGTCCTGACATCGTGTACTCCACGGTGAAGGCCGTCGTGTTCGTCTGGATCGCGGCAACGGTGCAGTGCTACTACGGCTTCTGTGCCGGTGGTGGTCCGGAGGGGGTCGGTATCGCGGCGGGGCACGCCATGCGGGCCGGCATCACCGTGGTGATCATCGTCAACATGCTGTTGACCATGGCCCTCTGGAGCGTGAATACCGGTGCAAGGCTGGGTGGTTGACGGTGACGAGCATGGTCGACCTGGACGGGAACCATCTCACCGGAAGGCAGCTGATCCGGCGTGGCACGGTGGCGTTGGCGGTGGTCGGTGTGGTGGCCTCGGCGCTGCTGGTCAAATCGGCCGGGCTGTTCGACCGCAGCCTGCACGTGGTGGCCGAACTGCGCAACATCGGCGACGGTCTGCCGGCCCGTTCGGATGTGAAGTTCCGCGGGGTGCTGGTCGGTGCGGTGGAAGGGGTCGAGCCCGGCACCGGCGAACAGCCGAGTCAAGTTCGCATCCGGTTGGAATCCTCCTATGCACACGGTATTCCGGCCGGCGTGTCAGCCCGGGTGGTACCCAGCAACGCCTTCGCGGTGTCCTCGGTGCAGCTGGTCGAGACCGCCGGCGGCTCGGGGGGTGCGATCCGGGACGGTGGGCGGATCCCGGAGGACACCGCTCTGCCGACGGTGTTGTTCCAGACCACTATCACCAAACTGCGTGACATCCTCGCGGCAGCGGGCCGGGGGCGCGACGATCACACCGTCGGCGTGCTCGCCGCCGTCGCGGCAGCCACCAACAACCGGCGCGGGCAACTGCTGACATCTGCGGCCGAACTCAACCGGCTCATCGATGAGCTGAATGCCGTCGTCGCGACCGATGAAGGGCCGTCGACGATTTCGGCGTTGGCGGCAGCTGCGCGCGGTCTGTCTCAGACGGCGCCCGACCTCGTCTCGGCGTTGCATGAGGCGGTCGTGCCCATGCGGACCCTGGTCGAACAGCGCCGTAGCCTCGAGGATTTCCTCGCGGCCGCCGCGCACACCACGGGTACCAGCGACCGATCGCTGGACAATCAGACCGACCGGCTGGTCCACATCACCACCGACCTGACCCCGGTGCTGGGTGTACTGGCCCAGAACGCCCAGCATTTCGTGCCGATCAGCCAGCGGATGACCAGGTTCTCCGACACGTTCTTCGCCGAGGTCTGGGACTCCGAACTCGACACCGCGCGTGGCCGGGTGAATCTCTCGTTCACGCCCTCGTTCACCTACACCCGCGCCGACTGCCCGCGATACGGAGAGCTGGTGGGGCCGAGTTGCTTCACCGCACCCGAGGTGCCCGTCCGGGCCGACCTCCCCGAAGTTCTGCTGCCGCAGAACTATCAGCCGCCGCCGGATCTGGCCCCACCGCCGGGTACGGCCATCGGGGAGAACGGCAACCTCGTCGCGGTACCCGGTGGCGCGGCCCCCGCCTCGTTCGGCGGCAACGTCGGCCCGGTCGGCAGCGGCCAGGAGCGCGACCGGCTGGGCGAGATCGTCGGAGAACCCGCGACGGTGGCCACCCAACTGCTTCTGGGGCCCGTCGCACGCGGGACTGTCGTCACGCGAACGCCGCTGCCCACACCCGAACCCAAGTAGGAGATCAACGATGTCCAGATCTGCCCTGGCGGCCGACTCGATACGACGCCGCGGCCCGCTACTGGGTCTGTGCCTGTTCCTGGTGGTCGCCACCGTGCTGACCTGGCTGGTCTATGTCACGCTGCGGCGCGACGTCAGCGGTCCGGCCGCGTCTTACTCGGCGGTGTTCACCGATGTCTTCGGTCTCCGTGAGGGCGACGATGTGCGAGTGGCGGGGGTCCGGGTGGGCCGCGTCCAGGGGATCGAGTTGCAGGGCACCTTGGCCAAGGTGTCGTTCATCGTGCAGGAAGGCCACCGCCTCACCGGCGGCACCGTCGCGTCGGTCAACTACCAGAACATCGTCGGGCAGCGATATCTCGCATTGGACCGCGGTCGTGAAGGGCCCGCCGGTGAGCTCCCGGCGGGGGCGGTGATCGGGATCGATCGCACCGAGCCGTCCTTCGACATCGGCACCCTGCTCAACGGCTATGAGCCGCTGTTCGCCGTCCTGGACTCCGAGCAGGTGAACAACCTCACCAACGCCGTCGTCGGATCGCTGCAGGGCGACACCGCCGCCATCACCCAGTTGGTCGACCAGACATCGGTTCTCACCGAGACGTTCGTGGGCCAGGACCGAACGCTCGACCGGATCATCGCCGGGATGGACGGTGCGATGGGCAACCTGTCCGGCCAGAACGACAACTTCGAGCGCACCATCACGGCCGCCCGAAATGCGGTGTCGGCCTTCGACAATCGCCGTCAACCTCTGGTGACGTCTCTGGGCGCGATGACGGCTGTGGCGGGCAACCTGTCTCGGATCGGGCAGGACGTGCAACCGACCATCCGGGACATGCTCAATCGCGAGCCCGGCTACACCCGCCACATGCTCGACATCGAACCGCAGATCGCCTACACGGGGCTCAACACACCGCTGTTGTTGAAGGGATTGTCGCGGGTGTTCGGCGAAGGGGCCTACATGAACGCCTATGCGTGTGACGTCAACGCCTACGGGTTCTTCCCCGGCCTCAACGACATCGTGCCGATCGTCGTCGACGCCGCGACGCCCGGCGGTACCGCCAAGCACACCCCCAAGTGTAGGAGCATGGCCAATGGCTGACGAGGTTTCCAGGAAGGCCTGGCTCGGACTTTTGGCCGTCCTCACAGTGGGCGGCCTGATCGCGGCGATGCTGCTGGTCAAGGAGGCCGGTATCGGATATCACCGCTACACAGCCGAATTCGCCCAGGCGGCCGCCTTGCGCGCCGACGACATCGTGGCGGTCGCGGGCATCCCGGTGGGAACGGTCACCGCTGTCCGCCTCGCCGGGGACCACGTCGAGGCCGACATCCGCGTGCGTGACTATGTGCCGGTGGGCCGCGACACCCGTGCCGCGATCAAGGTGACCACGTTGTTCGGGTCCCGCTATCTCGACTTGCGACCGGCCGGCGACGGGCGGCCCGGCGACCACACCATCGACCTGGCCCACACCGACGTTCCCTACGATCTGCAAGCCGCCCTTGCGGATTCGACGAGAACCTTCGAGCAGGTCGACGCCGACCGGATCGCTGCTTCGCTCGACGTCCTGAGTCGGCAACTGGACGGACTGCCCGCGGTGGTGCCCCAGGCGATGGACAACGTACGCGCGTTGTCGTCGGTGATCGCGCAGCGTCGCGACCAGCTCGGCAACCTGTTGCTCAACACCGAACACGTCACCAGCATGTTGCGGCGCCAGCAGTCCGAGATCGGCAACTTCATCCGTCAGGGCCAGGACCTCGTGGGCGAATTCGTTGCGCGTTCGGCCGCCTTTCACGCACTGATGCAGTCCCTGCGGTCGGTGGTGAGCTCGCTGCACACCATCGCGGTGCACGACCGGGCCGCACTGGACGACGTGCTTGCCACCATGGAACAGCTCAGCGGGAAGTTCGCCGAGCAGGATGCGCTGTTCCGGAACCTCCTGCAGATTGCGCCCGTCCCGATCCGTCAGATCGCGAACGCCACCGGGTTCGGCAATGCGATCGAGACCAACGCCCCGGCAGGCGCCCTGATCGATTCCTGGATGTGCGCCATCAGCGGGCGAGCCGAGCAGTTCGGGATGATTCCCTATCTGAAGGACTGCAAATGATCGGCCGGCGCAAGCGCCTGATGATCGCCGCGGCGCTGATCGCCGTGTTGGCAGTGGTCGCCGGGGTGGGCCGGTACCTGATCACCCATCGCGGCCACAGCATCACCGTCACCGCACAGTTCGACAGTGCGGCAGGGCTGTACGTCGGAAATGTGGTGGCAGTACTGGGCGTTCCGGTCGGCCAGGTCACCCGGGTGACGCCGAAGGGCGGCTATGCCGAGGTCGACTTCACCGTCGATGAGGCGGTCGCGATACCGGCGGACGTCGAGGCGGTGACGCTGTCCACCTCGATCCTGACCGACCGTCAGATCGAGCTGTCACCGCCGTATCGCGGGGGGCCGACGCTGCGCAACGGCGACACCATCGGTCTGCACCGCACCAAGACCCCGGTCGAGTTCGACCGGGTCCTCGGGATGCTGGACAAGCTGGCGATGTCTCTACGCGGGGACGGAGCAGGGGGCGGTCCGGTGGCCGACCTGCAGAACGCGGGCGACGGTGTGGTCTCCGGGCACGGTGAGCAGATCAGGGCCGCCCTCGACGAACTGTCGCGCGCACTGCGGTTGAGTTCTGACGGCGGTGCCCGCACCCGGCAACAGGTGACCACGATCATCACCAACCTCGGTTCGCTACTGGACGCGGCCGCCGGCAACGATGCGAAACTGCGTGAATTCGGGTCCACGGTGCGCCAACTCAGCCAGATTCTGGCCGTCGAGGACTTCGGGTCGGGCACCACCGGCAGGCAACTCAACGAGGTGGTGGAGAAGACCGGGCAGATCCTGTCGGCGAACCGGGATCTGATCAAGCAGGGAATCGCCAACGGCGACACCAGCATGCGGACCCTGAACGACCGCCAGCGTGAGCTTGCGGAGTTCTTCGACGTGCTTCCGCTGATGGCCGACAACCTGTACAACGCGATCGATCAACGCAACGGTGCCATCCGCGCGCATTTCCTGGCCGATCGCATGGTGTTCGACGGCCAGATGGCCAAGGAGGTCTGCAACATGATGGGTCTGCGCCAGCTCGGCTGCAGCACCGGCACCCTGCAGGACTACGGCCCCGACTTCGGGCTGACCAACATGCTCGACGGTCTCGCGGCGATGGGTCAGAAATGACTGCTGCACGAGCACATCTGCGCCGGTTGCTGGGATTGTTTTCGGCGGCGTTGCTGACCGCGGGATGTGCCACGAACGGTCTGGCGGACCTGCCGTTGCCTGCGCCCGGGCTCGGGTCGGGTGGCTACCGGCTGACGGTGGTGTTCGCCAATGCGCTCAATCTGCCCGAGCATGCCAAGGTCAAGCTCGGCGGGGCCGACATCGGACAGGTCGAGGACATGTCTGCCCGCGATTTCACCGCGGTCACGACGCTGCGGATCAGTGACGATGTCAGGCTGCCGGTAGGCAGCACGGCCGAACTCCGTTCGGCCACACCGCTGGGTGATGTCTTTGTGTCGATCGTTCCGCCTCGCAACGGTGAGGCGGGAACACCTTCACTGCGAGACGGCGACAGCATCGGCCTCGACTCCACCACGGCGGCGGCGACCGTCGAGTCGGTGCTGAGTTCGGCGGCGGTCCTGGTCAACGGTGGCGCCGTCCACAACCTGACCAACATCGTCAACGGCATGGGTAAGGCGGCCGGGCCAGATGGCCGCGCCTTCGGTGACCTGGTGGCCAAATCGAACCGGCTGCTGAGCACGGTGAATGCGCGCTCGGCACAGATCGATTCCGCGATGACCGAGACCACTCGACTGGCCGAGCTGTTGGCGTCCAAAAACCATGAAGTCGGCGAACTGCTGCAGGCCGCGGCGCCGGCCACCGAGACACTGGCCGACAACACTGCCCGGGTGACCGGCCTCGTCCTCACGCTCGGTGACATCTCGCAGAACCTGGCGAAGTTCCCGTCCATCGCCGGAACGGATTCCAGCGGTCGCAGCGTGATCGCGGATGCGGACACGATCGCGCGCGCGTTCAACGACGTCGTCGTGGACCCGCAGACCAGCTTGGCCTCGCTGAACCGGCTGTACGCGCCGTTCATCAAGATGACGGCGGGCACGTCGATGGCAGGGGCGGCCGGGATCGACCGGCTGGTCCTCGGATCGATTCCCGATGCCGGGTTCCCGGGGGACCCCGGGCTGCACGGTCCCAAACGGGCCGATTGGCATCAGTTCGTCGGGTCGATCAAGTTCGTGCTCTGGCGCCTGCAGGAACGGGTCGTCGGCCGAGGGCCACAACAGTGAGCGGCTCCCCGCGCAGCGCCTGGGTCGCGCTGGCGGCGTTGGCGCTCACCTTGGTCGTGTCGGTCGCCTACCTGATGGTCGGCGTGCTGCATGTGCGACCACTGTCGGCGACCTACCGCGTGACGGTGCAGCTTTCGGAATCCGGCGGGCTCCTGCCCAATCAGGATGTGACCATGCACGGGGTGCGGGTGGGCAAGGTCGAGGAGCTCGCGTTCACGCCCGGTGGTGTCGAGGCAGTACTGAGACTGTCGGACGACGTTCGCATTCCGGCGTCGAGTTCGGTCCGGGTCTCGGCCCTGTCGGCGGCCGGCGAGCAGTACCTCGACTTCTCGTCGGCCTCTGACGGCGGCCCGTATCTGGGCGACGGTGCCGTGATCGCCCGCGAACGTACGGCTGTGCCGGTCCCGATGGCCGAGTTGCTGGCCCACGCGGACGGCGTTCTGGCGCAGGTGGATCCGCAGAAGCTGGAGCGGGTCAAGAAGGAGCTGAGCCTGAGTGACGCCGGGCCGCAGAAGCTTTCCGCGATCGTCGACGGCGGGACGTTCCTGCTGTCCACGCTGGATTCGGTGCTGCCGGAGACGGTGGGCATCATCCGCAGCAGCCGGGTCGTGTTCTCCTCGGCGGTGGATGTGAACGGGGGAATCGCCACCACGGCAACCAATCTGCGCCACACGCTGACGGGTGTGGCCGGGATGGAGGACGGCTACCGCACGCTGCTCGGCCGGTCTCCTGCGACGCTGGGTGCGATCGACAACCTGTTCACCGACAACTCGGACACCATGGTGCAGTTGCTGGGAAACCTGGCCACCGTCGCGCAGCTGTCCTACGTCCGGGTGCCCGCGCTCGCCGCGCTCTTCCCCGACTACCGTGGTTCGGCGCTGGAGGCCTTCATCAGCACCATGCACGAGCACGGACTGTGGGTGACCGCCGACATCTATCCGCGGTACGCCTGCGATTACGGCACACCTCGGCGCCCACCCTCGGCGGCCGACTATCCCGAACCGTTCCTGTACACGTACTGCCACGACGACGATCCGAGCTTGCTGGTTCGCGGTGCCCGCAATGCTCCGCGCCCGGCGGGCGACGACACGGCGGGCCCTCCGGCGGGCGCGGACCTGGCCACCACGGCCGATCCGACGCCGCCGGGCCGCTATACGATTCCGACTCCCTATGGCGGGCCGACGCTGCCGATCGAGCCGCCGCGCTGATCGCATCCGCGTTCCGGCCACCAGTCGGCGATCACGACGATCAACCGCAGGAGTCGGACGAACCAGGTCATCGCGGCGAGCTTGAGCCGTTCGCGAGCGCGAGAATGCCGGGACATATGAAAATGGTAATCATTTCCAACAGGGTCTCGACTGGGCGGGCTAGCTGAACGGCGAAAGCTCGATCCCTTCGGTGGTCAGCCGCGTCCGTACCGCGGTGGCGATGTCGACCGCGCCAGGCGAGTCTCCGTGCACGCAAATCGATTCCACGTCGATGGCAACTCTGGTCCCGTCCGCGGCGATGACGTGTCCGGTCGTCGTCATCGCGGCCACCCGGTCGGCGATCACCGCGGGGTCGTGCAGGACAGCGCCGGGCTCGCGGCGTGGCACGAGCGTGCCGTCGGGCCGGTAGGCGCGGTCGGCGAAGGCCTCGGCCACCGTACGCAGGCCGACCTTCCGGGCCTCCTCGAAGAACACCGATCCGGACAGGCCGAGCACCGGCAGGCGAGGGTCCACGGCATGCACCGCCGCCGCCACCGCGGCGGCCTGTTCGCGGTGAGTGGAAATGGCGTTGTACAGCGCGCCATGGGGTTTCACGTAACTCACCGTGGTGCCGGCCGCCTCGGCCACTGCGCGCAAGGCCCCGATCTGGTAGATGATCTCGGCCGTCAGGTCTTCTGGCGTGACATCGATGAACCGCCTGCCGAATCCGGCCAGGTCCCGATAGCTGACCTGAGCACCGACCCGCACCCCGCGCTCGGCGGCGCCACGGCAGGTGTGCAGCAGCAGCGGCGGATCGCCGGCGTGGAAACCGCACGCGATGTTGGCGCTGGTGACCAGGCCCAGCATGGCCTCGTCATCGCCGAGCTTCCAGGCGCCGAAGCTCTCGCCCAGATCGGCATTGAGGTCGACGGATACGGCCATGCGTCCAGCCTAAGGGGACGGCTCGGACGGCCATCCATTCTCCGAGACGAACTCGGGGAGCGGGCGACCGACGGTCCAGTGCTCGATCTCCAGCACCGGCCGGTCCGGGAACTCGGGCACCGGGCCCAGGCAGAGGATCGCGACCGGCTCGGCGTCACCGGGCATACCCATCAGCTGGGCCAGTGGCAGCGGCTGGAAGATCGACACCCACCCCATGCCGAGCCCCTCGGCGCGGGCGGCCAGCCACATGTTCTGGATCGCGCACGACACCGATGCCAGGTCCATCTGCGGCAACGTGCGGCGGCCGAAGATATGCCGGTCCCGGTTCTCGCCGAGTGCGACCACGAACAGTTCGGCGCAGTCGAGGATGCCCTCGACCTTCAGCGCCAGGAACTCGTCGCCGCGGGAACCCAGTGCGTCCGCGGTGTTGATGCGTTCCTCGTCGACCAGCGCGTGAATCTTCTTGCGTAAGGCGTCGTCGGTGATCCGGATGAACCGCCACGGCTGCATCAGGCCCACACTCGGGGCGGCGTGGGCGGCCTGCAACAAGCGGCCGAGGACCTCGGGCGCGACCGTGCTGCCGGGGACGAACTGGCGCATGTCGCGACGTTCGGCGATGGCGCGGTAGACGGCGCGGCGCTCGTCGGAACTGAAGGCGTGCTCGGACACGGATCGAGCTTAGGCGGACTCTCGGGAGTGCCGAGCAGGCACTCTAATTGAAAATGAATGTCATTAATGATAAGAGTTTGGGGTGCTGAACAGGGCCTTGGTGGCGGTGCTCGTGGCCCTGCTGGTCGCCGGGTGCACCACCACTGCGGAGGCCCCGCAAGCGGCATCGCCGCGGGAGGCTCAGCGGCCGGTGACGCGTCTGGTCCTGGTGGATCGGCAGACGGGCGCCGGCGCGGTGCTCGATGTCGCGGACTCTGTCGAGACCGGGGTTGGGCAACACGGCCGCGTCGACGCCCTGGGTGGTGACGGCAGGTACGCCTACCTGCACGGCGATGCCGGTGTGACGATCCTCGACGGCGGGGCATGGACGTTCGACCACGGCGACCATTCGCACTTTTACGACGCACCACCGGCAGTGGTGGGACGGATCGACGGCCGGGTCGCCGCAGTGCGGGGATCCGGCGCGCTGGCCGTGGCCCGTAGTGCTGACGGCGCGGTCACCGCGCTGGATCGGGATGCTTTCGCCCGGGGTGAGGTGACAATGTCGTCCGTCGCTCGCGATCACCAAAAAGCAGCAGCCGCAGTCGCATTGGGGACCGACCTGTTGACCGTCGGCGAGCGGGGAATCGTCAGCACTGCCGCCGAACCGCCCGCTGTACTCGGGGACTGCCCGGATGTCACCGATGCGGTGGCGCTCCGCCGGTCAGTCGTGTTCGGTTGCCGTGACGGTGCGATGAAGATCTCCCGTCGCAGCGGAGCGCTGGTCGCCGAGAACATCCCGTTCGGGTCGGTTCGTCCCCGAGAACCTCTGGGAACGTTCGGCTTTCGCAGGCAGGGCAGTTCTCTGGCGGCTGTAGCCGGTGACGAGGTGTGGCTGCTCAACGGCCGCCGTTGGGTGTCTATGCGGCTTCCCGGTGTGGTCGCGGTCAACACCACCGATGCCACCACCGTGCTGGCCGTGACTCAAGACGGCGTTCTGCACGCGCTCGACGTGGCGGCCGGGGTCCACACCGGCCGCCTCGAACTGCTCGACGCTCCCGTCGGCACGCCGGTGATCGAGGTCGGTGCCGGGCGGGCCTACGTCAACGACGCAACGGCAAGGGCGGTACACGAAATCGACTACGCGAAGGGCCTACGGGTCGAGCGCACGCACCGGACGAGCGTCATCCCAGATTTTCTGGTGGCCGCGGGCTGGTGATTCCACCCAACAAAAAAGGAGACCGAATGCCGAACTCTTCGAAGGCCCTGGTGCTGGCCGGTGCGCTCGCGGCGGCGCTGACCGGTTGCGGCGGTGGTGAAACGCCGTCGGCGGCACGAGAGCCGATACCTGATCCGCTGGTGGTCACCTATGACGGTGGGTTGTATGTGCTGGACGGCAACAGCTTGCAGGTCAAGGCCGATGTCCCGATGGACGGGTTCCTGCGCGTCAACCCGGCCGGCGACGATTCCCATGTGCTGGTCTCCACCGGGGAGGGGTTCCGGCTGCTCGACGCCTCGGCGGGCGAGTTGACCGACACCACGTTCGCCGCCGAGGAACCCGGTCACGTTGTCACCCACGGTGAACACACGGTGCTGTTCGCCGACGGGACCGGCGAGATCACCGTGCTCAACCCGCACGATATCGCCGCCGCCGCGCCGCGAATGAGAGGCATGAAAACACCGGAGCCGCATCACGGCGTCGCGGTGGTACTCGACGACGGGAGTTGGGTGCGCAGCGAAGGCAATCCCGACGAGCGCAGCGGTGCGGTCGCCTTCGACGCCTCGGACCGGGAGATCGCCCGCAGTGCCGAATGCCCCGGCATCCACGGAGAAACGGTGGTGGAGTCCACCACCATCGTATTCGGCTGTGAGAACGGTGTTCTGACCTACGCCGACGGCGCCTTCACAAAGATCGGCGCCCCGGACGCATATGGCCGGGTGGGTACCGTGCGCGGGCACCAGGACTCACCGGTGGCATTGGGCGACTACAAGGTCGATCCCGATGCCGAGCTGGAACGGCCCAACCGGTTCGCCCTCGTCGACACCTCGACCGGCCAGCTGCGGCTGGTGGCCCTGCCGCAGTCGGTCAGCTACTCGTTCCGCTCGCTGGCGCGCGGGCCGCATGCCGAAGGCCTCATCCTGGGCACCGACGGCAACCTCCACGTCATCGACCCGGTGTCCGGGCGCACCGTCAAGACGATCGCGGTCGTCGAGCCGTGGACCGAGCCCGACGACTGGCAGCAGCCCCGGCCCAGCGTGTTCGCCCGCGGCCACGACGTGTTCGTCAGCGATCCGGCCACCAGGCAGATCCACATCGTCGACATCGAATCCGGCACGAAAGGCGCGTCGGTGACCCTCGAGCAGGCACCCAACGAGCTCGGCGGCACCGTGGGCCACGCGCACTAGCCGGAGCTCAGTGCGAGTGCGTGACGTTCCAGACCGGAAGCGGGTCCGGGTAGCCGGCCCAGGCCTGCTGCCCCTCGGCCAGTTCGGCGTCGGTGAGCAGGGCCTGTCCGAGCAGTCGGCGGACCTTGTCCCGGTCGAGCTTGATCCCGATGAACACGATCTCCTGGCCGGGCGCGATCTCCGTGCCCGACCAGTACTGGGCCGGCTCGATCACCAGGTTCGGGCCGGCCTGTGACCAGATGGCGGCGATCGTCGGGCGGCTGGCGATCCAGCAGAATCCCTTGCTGCGCAACACCCTTGTCACCTGACCGAGGGCGTCGCCGAGGCGCTGCGGGTGAAACGGCCGGTCGGAGCGGAAGGTCATCGAGCTGATGCCGTACTCCTCGGTCTCGGGGGTGTGCCCGTCGGCGATCTCCTCGTCCCAGCCCGGGGTCTGGGCGGCGGCCACCGGATCGAACAGCCCGGTGCCCAGCACCTCGCCGATGTCGACGACGCCGTGGTCGGTCCGGATCAGCTTGGCAGTCGGATTCAGCCTGCGCAGCAGCGTTTCGACGGTGTCGAGGATCGCCGGGCTCACCAGGTCGGTCTTGTTGAGCAGGATCACGTCGGCGAACTCCACCTGATCGGTGAGCAGGTCGGCGATGCTGCGGGCATCGCCCTCGCCGGCGGCCAGATCCCGGTCGGCCAGGCCTTCACCGCGGACGATCTCGCTCAGGAACGTGGACGCGTCGACCACCGTCACCAGGGTGTCCAGTTTCGCCAGCCGGCCGAGCTGGAACCCGTCCTCGAACTCCCACTCGAACGTCGCCGCGACCGGCATGGGCTCGGAGATTCCGGTCGATTCGATGACCAGGTGGTCGAACCGGTTCTGCCGAGCCAGCGCGCCGACCGCCTCGACCAGGTCTTCGCGCAGGGTGCAGCAGATGCAGCCGTTGGTGAGTTCGACCAGCTTCTCCTCGGTGCGGTCGAGGTGGCCTTGTCCGGCGATCAGCGCCGCATCGATGTTGACCTCGCTCATGTCGTTGACGATCACCGCGACGCGCTTGCCCTCGCGGTTGGCGAGGATGTGGTTGAGCAGTGTGGTCTTGCCGGCGCCGAGGAAGCCGGACAGGACGGTGACGGGCAGCAGGTCGGACATCGCACTCCTTAATGAAAATGATTTTCAATAACTCATCATCCGGACGTGCGTCAGCTAATGCAAACGGTTATCGTTATCGCTGTGCTCACGCCCCTGAACCTCCGCGCCGCCGCCACCGCGTTGCTGCTGGCCACCCCATTCGCTCTCGCCGCCTGCGGCTCCGAAGAAACCCAGCAGTCCGATGCCGGCGCGAACTGCGTGACGACCCCGGTCGACGTCGTCGTCAGCGTCGATCAGTGGGGCGACATCGTGTCCGCACTGGGCGGCGACTGCGCCAAGGTGACCACCGTGCTCGCCGGCTCATCCGTCGATCCGCACGACTTCGAACCCTCGCCCGCGGACGCGGCCAAATTCCAGGGCGCGCAGATGGTGGTGATCAACGGCGGTCACTATGACGAGTGGGCGGCCAAGCTGGCCCAGAGCACCGCACCGGACGCCGTCATGGTCTCCGCCATCGGGGCCGGCGATGACGACCATGACCATGACCACGGCGACGGCGGCCACGCTCACGAGCACTCGAGCAACCCGCACGCCTGGTACAACCCCGCTGCGGTGACCGGCCTGGCGGACACGATCACCGAAGAGTTGAGCCAGTTGGCTCCGGACGCGCGCGACTACTTCACGCAGCGGCGCGCCGAGTTCACCACCTCGATGCAGCCCTACCAGCAGCTGATCACAGATATCAAGAACAAGGCCGCCGGTAAGCGCTACGCCGCCACTGAAGCGGTGTTCGACGACATGGCGGCCGCTGTCGGCCTGGTCAACGCCACGCCCGCGGGTTACCAGGCCGCCTCGTCCAACGAGGCCGACCCGTCGCCGGCCGACCTGGACGCGTTCCTGCGTCTGCTCGCCGATCACGGCGTCGACGTGCTGATCTACAACACCCAGACCGAGGGCTCGCTGCCCGGACAGATCCGGGCCGCCGCCGAGAGCGCCAGAATTCCGGTGGTCGATGTCACCGAAACGGTGGCGCCGGGCACGGATTCGTTCGAGGCTTGGCAGGTGAACCAGTTGACGGCGCTCGCCAAGGCTCTCGGTGTCGAGTCCTAACAGTCAATCTGAACCCGCTCTCGTCTTCGACGACGTCAGTGCCGTACGCGGGGGTCGGCTGATCTGGTCGGAGGGCACGTTCGAGATCCCGACCGGTGGCATCGTCGCGCTCATCGGCTCCAACGGATCGGGCAAGTCCACGATGTTGCAGGTCATTTTGGGTCTGCTGCCCGCGGCGTCGGGTTCGGTGCGGGTGCTCGGTTCAGCGCCGGGCGAGCACAACGACCTGATCGGCTACGTCCCGCAGGATTACACGGCAGGCGCGGGCGAGGCAATCCGGGCCCGGGGCGCGGTGACCCTCGGCCTCACCGGGCGACGATGGGGTTTCACCCGCACCTCGGCAGCCGAAAAAGCCCGGGTCGACGAGGCCTTGGAGTGGGTCGAGGCCGCCGAGTTCGCCACCATGCGACTGTCCGAACTGTCCGGGGGCCAGCGGCAGCGCATCGCGTTGGCCAATGCCCTTGTCGGACATCCGAAGATGCTCATCCTCGACGAACCGCTGGCCGCCCTCGACTTGCGCAACCAGCACGAGATCGTGCAACTGCTGGCCCGGCTCAACCATGACCTCGGCGTGACGATTCTCGTTGTGGCCCATGACCTCAACCCGTTGCTGAGTGTGCTCGACAGTGCCATCTACCTGCTCGACGGCCACGCTCACCACGCGGCCATCGACGAGGTGGTGGACGCCGACCTGCTGACCCATCTGTACGGAACCAAGGTGCAGGTCGCCCACACCCCGCTGGGCCAGATGTACATGAGGAGCGGGTGATGCCGGCGAGCCTGCAGGCTGCGGGTACGTTCGCCCAAGGCAGTCTGGCACTGGGCTACCAGCACAACTGGTGGCAGATCCTGACCTCGGCCTTCATGCGCAACGCGCTGATCGGCGGCACGCTGGTGGCGCTTGCCGCCGGGCTGATCGGTTATTTCGTCATCGTGCGCAACACCGCGTTCGCCGCCCACGCGCTGGCCCACATCGGCCTGCCCGGCGCCACCGGTGCGGCACTGCTCGGACTGCCGGTCGGGATGGGGCTGCTGACGTTCTGCGTCGGCGGGGCCTTGGTGATCGGGGCACTGGGCAGCCGGGCCCACGACCGCGAGGTCGCCACCGGCACGGTGTTGGCCCTGGCCACCGGCTTCGGGTTGTTCTTCAACTCGCTGGCCACCAAGAACTCTTCCACGCTGACCAACGTGTTGTTCGGCAACCTGCTTGCCATCACGCATCAGCAGTTGCTGACCTTCACCGCACTGCTGCTCCTGTTGGCCGCCACCGTCGTATTCGTCTTCCGCCCATTGCTGTTCGCATCGGTCAACCCGCAGGTGGCCGAGGCCAAAGGCGTGCCGGTTCGCGCCCTGTCGGTGCTGTTCATGGTGCTGTTGGGAATCGCGGTGACGATGGCGGTGCTCGCCGTGGGCACGTTGCTGTTGTTCGCGCTCGTGGTCACCCCGGCCGCGACGGCAATCATGGTGACCGCGCGACCGGTTCTGGCGATGACGATCTCGACCGCGATCAGCGTCCTGTCGGTGTGGACGGGTCTGGTGGTGTCAGCAATCTTCAACATGCCGCCGAGCTTCGTGATCGTGACGATCGCCTGCGGGATCTGGCTGGCGGTGTGGACGGTTGACCGGGTGAGGAATTCGACGGTCCACTAGCCTCGGGAAGCATGCCGAGGAGTCCCCACCCGCCGCGGCGGGCCACCCTGGCGTCGCTGGCGGCCGAACTCAAGGTCTCGCGGACCACGATCTCCAACGCATACAACCGCCCTGACCAGCTGTCCGCCGAGCTTCGCGACCGGATCTTCGATGCGGCCAAGCGGTTGGGCTATGCCGGGCCCGATCCGGTGGCACGTTCCCTGCGCACCCGGAAGGCCGGTGCCGTCGGGCTGATCATCACCGAGCCGCTCAACTACTCGTTCAGTGACCCCGCCGCGCTGGATTTCGTTGCCGGACTTGCCGAGTCCTGTGAGGCGGTGGGCCAGGGCCTGTTGCTGGTGGCGATCGGGCCCAACCGCAGTTTCGAGGACGGCGCGGCGGCGGTGCTCGCGGCCGGCGTCGACGGCTTCGTGGTGTATTCGGCCTCCGACGACGATCCGTACCTGCCGGTGGTGCGGCAGCGTCACTTGCCGGTCGTGGTGGTGGATCAGCCGAAGGACGTGCCCGGGGTCTCGCGGGTCAGCATCGACGATCGCGGCGGGATGCGCAGGCTGGCCGAGCATGTGCTTGAGCTGGGCCATCGCGACATCGGTCTGCTGACCATGCGGCTGGGTCGGGACTGGCCGCACGAGGACACGAAACCCGCACTGGCAGATCCGGATCGGGTGCTCTCCCCGCATTTCCACGTACAGCGTGAACGGATCCACGGGGTGTACGACGCGATGACCGCCGCCGGTCTGGCACCGGACACCCTCACGGTGGTCGAGAGCTATGACCATCTGCCGACCTCCGGCGGGGCGGCCGCCGAGGTGGCCTTGGAGGCCAATCCCCGCATCACCGCGCTGATGTGCACCGCCGACGTACTGGCCCTGTCGGCCATGGACTATCTGCGGTCACGGGGCATCTACGTGCCGGGGGAGATGACGGTGACCGGGTTCGACGGGGTGCCGGAGGCGTTGCGGCGCGGCCTGTCCACGGTGGTGCAGTCCAGCGTGGCCAAGGGGCGGCGGGCCGGCGAACTGTTGCACAATCCGCCGCGGGATGGGTTGCCGGTGATCGACGTGCTCGACACAGAAGTGGTGCGCGGTCGGACCTCGGGCCCGCCGGCCTAGCTTCCGTTGCGCTCGTCGAGCAGGAATTTCAAGGCGGCGACGACATCTTCGGGGCCTTCGACGCGGTAGCCCGCCAGCGTCTCGCCCGGCCCTACCTTGACTCCGACGTCGCCGTCTTGGAGCCGGCGGAACGCTTTCTCGTCGGTGACGTCGTCGCCGAAGTAGATCACCGCCGAGGCTTGATGTTCGGCGCGCAGGATGTCGATGGCCTCGCCCTTGTCGGTGGTGATCACCGCGAACTCGAGCACGGCTTTGCCCTTGGTCAGCTGCGCATCCCAGGCTTGTGCGGATTCGAGTGCCTGCGTGCACGCGGCCTCGGCGTCGGCGGGTTCGGCGTTGCGGACGTGCAGGGCCACGCTAGCCGGTTTGAGTTCGACGGTCACCCCGGGCCGGGCGGCGGCGATCGCGGTGAGCTCGGCACCGATCCGATCGAGGAGGTCGCGGTCGATGGGATGGGAGAACCCGGAGTCGAATTCGGCTCCGTGGCTGCCGACCATGTGCACGGCCGCGGGCATCCCGGACAGCTCCCGCAGTACCTCCAACGCTCGGCCGGAGATCAGGGCGGTGGAGGTGTCCGGGCATCGAGCCAGCGCCACCAGGGCGTCGGCGCCGTCGCGCAGTGGGCGGGCGTCGGCCGGGTTGTTGACGATCGGGGCCAGGGTGCCGTCGAAATCAGAGGTGATGAGCAACCTGTCGGCGCGGGCGGCCGCGGTCAGCGCTTCGGTCAGATCGGCGGGAAGGCTCACCCGCTAGATCTTAGGTTTGTCCTCAGCGCCGATCAGCAGTCGCACGGCCAGGTCGAGGCGCTTGCTGACGTCGGTGGCCGAGGCCCGCCGGGTTAGCCAGGCCAGCAGGTTCGACAGCCACACATCCGAGATGACCCGGGCGATGTGGTACTGATCCTCGGTCGGCTCACCGTCGCTCATGGCGCGCGCGAACATCGAGTCCATCAACTTGCCGACGTGGTCCACCTCGCCTGCGGCGGAGGCGTCGGCGAAGACGAACGCCCGCGTCATGGCCTCGGTGAGCAGCGGATTGCGCTGCATGGCCCGGTTCAGCTTGCCGACCATGAAGCTCAGCCGCTGGTAGGGGGTGCCGCCGGAGAGGGCGGCCCGGTCGGTCTTGGCGTCGATGCGCTCGAACTCGCGGCCGAGGGCAGACACCAGCAGATGGACCTTGGACGGGAAGTAGCGGTAGAGCGTGCCGACGGCGACATCGGCGCGTTCGGCCACGGCGCGCATCTGGACAGCTTCGTAGCCGCCCTTGGAGGCGATGGCCAGGGTGGCGTCCAGGATGCGCTTGCGACGCTCCCGCTGTGCTTCTGATCCCAGTTCGGATTCGGCGAGGACAGCCACGTTCAGAACCTCACGCGGTCGGGTTTCGGACCCGGACGATTCACTGCCTGCCTGTGGTGCGCTGGACATGCGGTGTGTGGCCCCCTCTCGTGGCGTACCTCGTCGAAAACGATACGCACGGCAATCTCCTTCTACGCACCTCCGCGCCGGTAAACACACGGACGTGTCCTGCTGTGATGCGGGTCGACTTGACGGTCGAACGCTGTCACCATTAGAACACGTTCTAGTGGGAAGCACGGACTTCTCGCGTTAGGGGCTAGGAGGTCCACCATGTCCGGCGCGTCCGCGACCATCACCGACGAGCAGTTTGCCGCCCGTGACCTGGTGCGTAGCTGGGCGGCCGCAGCCGCTACAGCCACCGCCGTCCGCTCCGCCGAACAGGATGCCGACGCGTGGCGTACGCCGTTTCAGGGTCTCGCCGAACTAGGGATCTTCAGCGTCGCGGTCCCCGAGGAGCAGGGCGGGGCCGGCGGCACGGTCGAGGATCTGTGCGCGATGGTCGACGAGGCCGCCGCCGCGCTGGTGCCCGGTCCGGTCGCCACCACGGCCCTGGCCACCCTGGTCGTCAGCGATGAGGCAGTGCTGGAGGCACTGGTGTCGGGTGAGCGCAGCGCCGGCGCGGCTCTGTACGCCGACCTGACGCTGTCCGGAGACGCAGTGTCGGGCACAGTCGACTACGTACTCGGTGCCGATACCGCCGGAGTGCTGTTGCTGCCGGCCGGTGACCGGGTGGTTCTGGTCGACGGAAGCGCCGCCGGGGTGAGTGTCGAACTGCTGCTCGCGACGGACTTCTCGTTGCCGCTGGCCCGCGTGGTGCTCGATTCGGCGCCCGCCCAGGTGCTCGACGTCTCGCGGCAGCGGTTCACCGACATCGCCGCGACCCTACTGGCGGCCGAGGCCGCCGGGCTGGCCCGCTGGACCCTGCAGACCGCCACCGAATACGCCAAGGTGCGCGAGCAGTTCGGCAAGCCGATCGGCAGCTTCCAGGCCGTCAAGCACATGTGTGCCGAGATGCTGTTGCGCTCCGAGCAGGTCTCGGTGTCGGCGGCCGACGCCGCCCGCGCGGTGTCGGAGTCCGACGACTCCCAGCTGTCGGTCGCGGCCGCGGTGGCCGCCGCCGCGGGCATCGAGGCGGCCGAGTCCAACGCCAAGGACTGCATCCAGGTGCTCGGCGGTATCGGCATCACCTGGGAGCACGAGGCGCATCTGTATCTGCGTCGCGCATATGGGATTTCGCATACGCTCGGCGGCCGGCGCCGCTGGATCCGCCGGGTCTCGGCGCTGACGCAGCAGGGCGTGCGGCGTGAACTTCGGATCGACCTGGATTCGGTGGCCGACCTGCGTCCGGAGATCAGCGCCGCGGTCGCCGATGTGGCCGCGCTGCCAGTGGAGAAGCGGCAGGTGGCCCTGGCGGAGTCCGGCCTGCTGGCCCCGCACTGGCCGAAGCCCTATGGTCGCAACGCATCTCCGGCCGAGCAGCTGCTGATCGATCAGGAGCTCGCGGCGGCCGAGGTGGAACGCCCGGATCTGGTGATCGGGTGGTGGGCCGTGCCGACCATCCTGGAGCACGGCAGCCCGGAGCAGATCGACCAGTTCGTGCCGGCCACCCTGCGCGGCGACCTGGCCTGGTGCCAGCTGTTCTCCGAGCCGGGCGCCGGCTCCGACCTGGCCGCGCTGCGCATGAAAGCCGTTCGCGCCGAAGGCCCCAACGGCGAGCCGGGTTGGAAGCTGACCGGGCAGAAGGTGTGGACCTCGGCGGCGCAGAAGGCGCATTGGGGCGTGTGCCTGGCCCGCACCGATGCCGATGCTCCGAAACACAAGGGCATCACGTACTTCCTGATCGACATGAAGACGCCCGGCATCATGATCCGCCCGCTGCGCGAGATCACCGGTGACGAGCTGTTCAACGAGGTGTTCTTCGACGACGTGTTCGTGCCCGACGAGATGGTGGTGGGCACCGTCAACGACGGCTGGCGGCTGGCCCGCACCACGCTGGCCAACGAGCGGGTGGCGATGGCCGGTGGTACCGCGCTGGGCAATCCGATGGAGGAGCTGCTGCGCACCCTCGGTGCCAAGGCGGATGTTGACCCGGCCGACCTGGACCGGCTGGGCGGGTTGATCCTGACCGCGCAGGTGGGTTCGCTGCTGGATCAGCGGATCGCCCAACTGGCGGTCAGCGGCCAGGACACCGGCGCACAGGCCAGCGCTCGCAAGCTCATCGGGGTGCGCTACCGCCAGGCGCTGGCCGAGTTCCGCCTCGAGTTGTCCGACGGCGGGGGTGCGGTGCGCAACCAGGAGGTGCACGATTTCCTCAACACGCGCTGCCTGACGATCGCCGGTGGCACCGAGCAGATCCTGCTGACCGTCGCCGGCGAGCGCCTGCTGGGCCTGCCGCGCTAGGACTTTCTTCCGCGAACAGACGCAAATGTCCCCGACACGCCGTGGTTTCGGGGACATTTGCGTCTGCTCGCGCGATTAGTCGCCCCGCAGGTACGCCGCCAGCATCGTGACGATGCCGTCCTCGAGTTGTTCGGCATCGGCGGGCTTGTCGCAGGCCAGCAGTCGGTGGGTGAGTGATTCGACGGTGGCGACCACCATGCGTGCGGCGAACGTGGTGTCGGCCACCGCCACCTCAGAGTGATTGTCCAGCAAGGCTTTTACCGCGCCCACCGCGTCCGCTTCGACGCGGTGCAACCGGTCCAGGAGCGCCGGCGCCCGGGGAGCTTCCTCGAACAGCACCCGGTGCAGCCGGGTGTCGTCGCGGTGGTTGTCGATGGCCGCCCGGACGAACAGCCGCAGCAGGCCTTCGATTGATTCGGGCAGGCCCGCGGCCGTGCGTTCGCGCAGCAGCGCCGCGCCGGCGTCGACGTGCGCGTCGGTGAGTGCCGACAGGATCGCGTCCTTGTTCGGGAAGTACTGATACAGCGAGCCGATCGACAGATCGGCTGCTGCGGCGATGCGGTTGGTGGTGCCGCCGGCGTACCCGTATTCGGCGAAAACGCGAGCCGCCGCCTCGAGGATGGCCCGGCGAGTTTCGACCGCGCGTTGCTGTCTGGGCTGCTTGCGGGGCCGGAAGCGGTCCGTCGGCGTCATCGTCATCTCCGCGGGAAAAGCGAGTAGTCACCCGGTGCGCGGCCGTCGAAAATTGGTGTCATGCAGCGCATCCACGTCGAAACAATTCTGCCCGCCGACACCGCGCGAGTGTGGCAGGCCATGCAGCAGGTCCCGACTTTTCTCTATGTCTGCCGCGGCTTGTTCGGTGTGCCGGCGCTGGCCGGACGTACCGAACCGTTCGAGGCGGGCGAGCGCGGAACCGGTTGGCTGTTCGCCTTTCACCTCATCCCGGCCTACCGGCACACCATCGAGGTGCTCGAGGTCGATGACACCACGCGGACGGTCCGCACGCACGAGTACGGCGGGGTGCTTCGGTCCTGGGACCACACTTTGCACGTCGAACCGGTGACCGATCGGTCGTGCCGCTACAGCGACACCGTCGAGATCGACGCCGGCCGACTCACGTCAGCGGTGGCCGCGCTGGCCCGCGGCATCTACGCCTACCGGCACCGCCGCTGGCGCAAGCTCGTGGACAAGCACATGTCAGAACCGCGTCTGGGTGCAGGCCGTGGGTGTGGTCAGGTTGACGCCGCCGAACACCACCTGGATGACTGAGCAGATGATGAACTCGTCCTTGGTGTTCGGCTGACCCGTCCGCCAATCGGTCGGGGTCGATACGCCCTCGATGCGGAAGCGTTCGATCGGTCCGCCGCCGAAGTAGGTCGCCGAGATCTCGACCTTGTTGATCGACCGGTACAGCTTCGAGAGCACGTTGTCGTGGTTGGAGCCCTTGATTTCTCGGGGCATACCGGCCGGCGCGCTGTAGGACGCTTCCTGCCAGGTGTCCTTGTTCGAGCTGCGCAGGGTGATGGTCTGCCGGGCCCACGCGTCACCGGGGAATCCGATGGGGCCGTCCGGCGTGAGCAGGTTGGCTTGCGTGTTGAACGTGCACTGCGTGCCCGCGCAGTCCGCGCTGACGTGCATCTCGATGTCGCCCTGCGGGCTGGGGATCGAGGTGACCGAAGAGTTCGCGGCCGCGGAGGCCGACGCGGGGAACGCCAGCGCCGCCGCGGTCAGCACTGCTGCCGCGCTCGCTGCGGAGAGCCTGTTGATCGTCATCGTCAAGAAAGGTATCCGCTCGTTACTCGTCGTAGGTGACTTCGACCGAATCCGACACCGGCGTGGCCTGGCAACCCAGGATCAGGCCCTCTTCGAGGTCGGAGGGTTCGAGCACGTCGTTGATCTTCATCTCGACGTCGCCGGACTTCTTGAGCACCGCGCACGCGCCGCAATGACCCTCGCGGCAAGAGAACGGTGCGTCCAGGCCCTTGTCCAACAGGACGTCGAGCAGTGTGGCCGACCTCGGCCACCGGACCTCGTGCGTGGTGCCGTCGAGGGTGACGACTGCGGTGGCCGGCTCCTGGTCGCTGTCGTCTTCCTCGATCACCACGGCCGCGAACGGGTCCGAATCCAGCGACTTGAACACCTCGATGTGGATGCGCTCGTCGGCGGCGCCGGCCTGCTGCAACGCCTGCTCGGCGGCGGCCATGAACGGGCCGGGGCCGCAGATGAAGGCCTCGCGGGAGGCGTAGGGCGCGACGAGCCCGGCGAGCGCAGCGGGGCTGGGCAGCCCCTGCACGGTCTCCAGCCAGTGCACGACGGTGAACCGGTCGGGGTACTTGGCGGCCAGCTCCCGCAGGGTGGCGCCGAAGATCACCGAGTTCTCGTCGCGGTTGGCGTAGACGAGGACGACGTTGCCGCTGCCCTGGGCAAGGGCGGACTTGCAGATCGCCATCATCGGCGTGATGCCGCTGCCGGCGGCCAGCAGCAGGAAGTCGGTGTCGAGATCCTTGGGCACGAAGGTTCCCGACGGGGCCAGCACGTGCATCTTCATCCCGGCGTGGGCGTTGTCGCACAACCAGTTCGACGCGTAGCCGTCGGCCGTCCGCTTGACCGTGACGGTCAGCTGATCGTCGGTCACCGGCGAGCTGGACAGCGAGTAGCAACGAGCCACCGAGCCGGTGCGATCGCTGGGCACCCGCAGGGTCAGGAACTGGCCGGGGGAGTAGCTCAACCGGTCGGCTGGGATGGTCGAACCCTCGGGGACGGCGAATACCAGGGACCGCGCGTCGGCCGTCTCCTCGATGACCGCGCTCACCTGCAGTTCGAGCACATGGCTGCCCAGTGGCTCATCAGTCACGGCTGGACCCTTTCTTCACTCATAACTAGAACATGTTACAAAAACGTACTTGCGCTGGTCCAGCCCACCATTACAAGGCGCTACTCGACACAAATCGTAACGTGTTCTAATCTCTGTCTAGGCGGTCAGCTCGCGCTTATCGCAGTCCGAATCTTGGGAGGCATTTCCGTGACATCCATTGAACAGCGTGACGTGCAGGCGGTTCTGGCCGGCATCGATGAATTGCTGCCGACGCTGCGTGAGCGCGCTCAGGAGACCGAGGATCTGCGTAAGTTGCCCGACGCGAACGTGAAAGCGCTGGAGGACGTCGGTTTCTTCAAGCTGCTGCAGCCCGAGCAGTGGGGCGGCCTGCAGTGCGACCCGACCGTCTTCTACGAAGCGGTCCGGCGGCTGGCCAGCGCCTGTGGATCCACCGGCTGGGTGGCCGGCATCATCGGCGTGCACAACTGGCACCTGGCGCTGTTCGATCAGCAGGCTCAGCAAGACGTCTGGGGTGAGGACACCTCGGTTCGGATCTCCTCCTCCTACGCCCCGATGGGTGCGGGCACCGTGACCGAGGCCGGCGACGGCTACCTCGTCAACGGCGCCTGGAACTGGTCCTCGGGCTGCGACCACGCCACCTGGGCCTTCCTCGGCGGCCCGGTCATCAAGGACGGCCGCCCGGTCGACTTCGGCAGCTTCCTGATCCCGCGGACCGACTACCAGATCGACGACGTCTGGAATGTGGTGGGCCTGCGCGGCACCGGCAGCAACACGGTCGTGGTCAAGGACGTGTTCGTGCCCAAGCACCGCTTCCTGTCCTACAAGGCGATGAACGACGGCACCGCCGGCGGGTACCGGACCAACACCGCTCCGGTGTACAAGATGCCCTGGGGCACAATCCATCCCACCACCATCTCGGCCCCGATCGTGGGCATGGCCTACGGTGCCTACGACGCGCACGTCGAGCACCAGGGCAAGCGGGTGCGCGCGGCGTTCGCCGGTGAGAAGGCCAAGGACGACCCGTTCGCCAAGATCCGCATCGCCGAGGCGGCCAGCGACATCGACGCCGCCTGGCGCCAGCTGTCGGGCAACGTCGCCGACGAGTACGCGCTGCTGGTGGCCGGTGAGGAGATCCCGTTCGAGCTGCGGGCCCGGGCGCGGCGCGACCAGGTGCGTGCCACCGGCCGCGCGATCGCCTCGATCGACCGGCTCTTCGAGGCCTCGGGTGCCACCGCGCTGTCCAATGACGCTCCGGTACAACGGTTCTGGCGCGATGCGCACGCCGGCCGGGTGCACGCCGCCAACGATCCCGAGCGGGCCTACCTGATCTTCGGCAACAACGAGTTCGGCCTGCCCCCGGCCGACACGATGGTCTGATCGATGACTGCCACGCAAGAGATCACATTCGAATCCACCTCCCGCTACGCCGACGTGCAGGCCGGCGAGCTGGCCATGCGGTTGCACTACCACGAGGCCGGTGACCCGGCGGCGCAGACCATCGTGCTGTTGCACGGCGGCGGGCCCGGTGCGTCGAGCTGGTCGAACTTCGGCCGCAACATCGCAGTGCTGGCCGAGAAGTACCACGTGCTGGCCATCGACCAGCCTGGTTACGGCCTGTCGGACAAGCACACCGAGCACGAGCAGTACAACCGATACAGCGCCAAGGCGGTGCTCGGCCTGCTCGACAAGCTGGGTATCACGGGACGCGTTCCGCTGCTGGGCAATTCGCTCGGCGGCGGTACAGCGGTCCGCTTCGCGCTCGACTACCCGGACCGGGCGGGCAAGCTGGTGCTGATGGGCCCGGGCGGCCTGAGCGTCAACCTGTTCGCGCCGGACCCGACGGAAGGCGTCAAGGCGCTCGCCAAGTTCAACTTCGAACCGACGCGCGAGAACCTCGAAGCCTTCATCCGGATCATGGTGTTCGACCAGAAGCTGGTCACCCCCGAGCTGGTCGACGAGCGGTTCGCGATCGCCAGCACACCGGAGTCGCTGGCCGCCACGCGGGCGATGGGTAAGTCGTTCGCGGGTGCGGACTTCGAGCTCGGCATGATGTGGCGCGAGGTGTACAAGCTGCGTCAGCCGGTGCTCTTGATCTGGGGCCGTGAGGACCGGGTCAATCCGCTCGACGGTGCGCTGGTCGCGGTCAAGCAGATTCCGCGGGTACAGCTGCACGTCTTCGGGCAGTGTGGACACTGGGCTCAGGTCGAGAAGTTCGACGAGTTCAACAAACTCACCATCGATTTCCTTGGGGGTTAGCAGATGAGCATCAAGGCACTGGGCTACATGCGCATCGAGGCCACCGACGTGGCGGCCTGGCGCGAGTTCGGGCTGAAGGTTCTGGGCATGGTCGAAGGCGAGGGTGCCATTCCCGGCGCGCTCTACCTGCGCATGGACGACTTCGCTGCCCGCCTGGTGATCGTGCCCGGCGAACAGGACCGGCTGCTGATCTCCGGCTGGGAGGTCGCCGACGCGCCCGCGCTGCAGAATCTGCGCGAGACCCTGTCCAAGGCGGGCGTCGATTTCGTCGAGGGCACCCGCGACGAGATCCGCGAGCGCCGGGTCGAGGGCCTGATCCGGTTCTCCGATCCCTCCGGCAATGTGCTCGAGGCGTTCTACGGGGCCCAGTACCTGGGTCGGCGGTTCGTCAGCCCGTATGGCCACAAGTTCGTCACCGCCGAGCAGGGGCTGGGGCACGTGGTGCTCACCTGTGACGACGACGCCGCGGCGCAAGCGTTCTACCAGGATGTGCTGGGCTTCCGGCTGCGTGACTCGATGCAGTTGCCGCCGCAGCTGGCGGGCCGCCCGGCCGACGGCGATCCGGTGTGGCTGCGCTTCTACGGCTGCAACCCGCGCCATCACGCGCTGGCCTTCATGCCGATGCCCAACCCGACGGGCATCGTGCACCTGATGGTCGAGGTGGAGAACTCCGACGACGTGGGCCTGTGCCTGGACCGCGCCAACCGCCGCAAGGTCAAGATGTCGGCGACCCTCGGCCGGCACATCAACGACAAGATGTTGTCCTTCTACATGAAGACCCCGGGCGGGTTCGACATGGAATTCGGTTGTGAGGGGCTGGAAGTCGAGGATGAGAGCTGGATCGCGCGCGAGAGCGTGGGCGTCAGCCTCTGGGGCCACGACTTCTCCGTCGGATTCAAGTAACGCAGGCGTTCAGATGACACAGGCTCAGCCGATCGACCCGCGTACGTTCCGAAATGTGCTCGGCCAGTTCTGTACTGGCGTCACGGTCATCACGACCCTGCACGACGACGTGCCGATCGGCTTTGCCTGTCAGTCGTTCGCCGCGCTGTCGCTGGACCCGCCGCTGGTGTTGTTCTGTCCCACGAAGCAGTCACGGGCCTGGAAGGCCATCGAGGCCAGCGGGAAGTTCTGTGTGAACATGCTGCACGAGAAGCAACAGCATGTGTCCGCGCAGTTCGGCTCCAAGGCGCCCGACAAGTTCGCCGGAATCGATTGGACGCCATCAGAACTCGGCTCTCCGGTGCTCGACGGCAGCTTGGCTCACATCGACTGCAACGTGCATTCGGTGCACGACGGCGGCGACCACTTCGTGGTGTTCGGTGCCGTGCACTCGTTGTCAGAGGTGCCCAAGCGCAAGCCACGACCGCTACTGTTCTACCGCGGCGAGTACACCGGTATCGAGCCGGACAAGAACACGCCGGCGCAGTGGCGTGACGACCTGGATGCGTTCCTCACAGCTACGACGTCCGACACCTGGCTCTGACTTCTCATCGCTGACATCAACTGGGCCCCCTCCCGACGGAGGGGGCCCACTTGTCGCATGGCCAGCACATATTTACCTGGTCGAAAGTCAGGGTAGGCATACCTATTGATTATTAGGGGACGCTAAGCTAACTTTTGGTCGTTCCTCAGTCAATTATCAGCTTCAGGAGATTTCGTGCGTCAACCTGCCCTTGCCTCCTCCGGTACCGCCCCGGCGGTCAGTCGGAGGGACAAGTTCCTCCTCGCCGGCGTCGCCATGATGAGCGCCAGCGCCATCGCGGTGACCCCCGTCGCCCAGAACACCACGGTCATCGAGCAGGCGAAGTCACTCGCCTACGACCTGACCGCGACGATGGAGGCCACCGCCTCCCCGGTCGACGTCTACGGGTCGTTGTTCGAGACGACGTTCAACAACCTCCAGTCTCTGGGCGGGGCTGTGGCCGCCAACCCGGCACCGTTGCTGAGCCAGATTCTGGAGAACCAGATGGGCTACGCCGAGAAGTTCGGTGCGGCGTTCGAGGCCATCCCCGCCAACCTGAAGGCGTGGTACGAGGGCGCCAACGGGCAGGCGCGCTTGGACCAGGCGCTCGCCGAACTGCAGGCCGGCAACATCGGTGAGGCATACCGGTGGTTCAACCACTCCATGCTGTACGCGTTCCAGGGCGCCTTCGGCGCACTGATCGCCCCCGGGTTCATTCTCTCGGGCGTCCCGCGTGGCGGGACCGAGTACCTGGCCGGCATCCCGGAGCAGATGGCCCAGAACTTCACGAATCTGGTCGCCGCCACTTTGACCTCGAGCGTCGTCGTCAGCGCTCTTTTCCAGGGTGCTTTCGCCACGGTCAGCGGCCCGGCGTTCGAGCTCGCCCGCATCGCTGAGTCGATCAGCACCAGTGTCGCCGCCGGCGACATGGAGGGTGTCTTCAACGCCGTGGTGAACACGCCGGGCATCCTCGTCAACGCGGCGCTCAATGGATTCGACTATGCCGATCCCGACGAGTCGGGTGCCGGAGGCTTCACTGAGTGGCCGGCGCTGCTCACCTGGGCCGAGCCCGGCGAGCAGGGCGGGGCCCGGATTGTCGCGGGTCTGCTGCAGAACCTGCTGGTGAACATTCCGAAGACCCTCGCCGACGCCATCGACAACACCCCCGAGGCCCCGTCGGCTACCGTGGCCCAGCGTGTTGCGGCGGCGCTGAGCGGATCGCCGACGGCGGCGCTGGCTGAGTCGACCGTCGATTCCGTGAAGGAGAAGGAAGCGGCCGGCGCTCTGGAGTCCGGAAGCGTCGAGCAGGCTCCGGCTCTGGAGACCGGAAGCGTCGATCAGGCACCGGCGCTCGAGTCCTCGAAGACTCCGGCGGCCGCTGTGCAGGCCGTGAAGGTGGAGAAGCCGGTCGCTGAGGCCGCTCCTGTGGTGACGGAAGAGGCTGCTGCCGGCTCCGAGACCGCGCCTGCTGCCGGCGCCGAGACCGCGCCTGCTGCGGGCAGTTCGGTCAGCTCGGAAGGCACGACGAAGGTCAACGATCGGGTCAAGATCACCGACCGGATCAAGGCCAAGGTGAAGGAGGCCAAGGACGCGCGGCAGGCCAAGGTCACCGCCGCCAAGGAGGCCAAGGCCGCCAAGGTCAAGGCCAAGCAGACCAAGGCGAGCGAGTCCAAGGCGAGTGACTCCAAGGCAAGCGACTCCAAGGGAGGCTCGGATTCGTCCGAGTAATCAGCGCTGCACCGGCTGGGCCCCACCCGTCTAGGGTGGGGCCCAGTTTCGTCATTCGGTGGTCACGCCGCAGACTTGTGGCTTGATTCCTTCTTGGGGTGCTTACCCTCACTCTTGGTCGACTTCTTGGCGGACGTGCCGCCGGTGTCACCGGAGCCGGCCTCGTTCTTCGAGCCCTTGCTCTTCGTGCCCTTGATCTTCTCGCCGAGCTTCTTGGCGGCCGAGCTCAGCCGACTTCCGCCGGGCTTGCCTTGAGTGCTCGACTCGGCCTTGGCCGGCTTGGCCTCTTCCGACTCGGTCGCCTCGGTCGCCGTTGTGGCGGCTACATCGGTGGCGCTTGCAGCCGTGGCGTCCTCGGTGTCGGCGTCCGTTGCGGTCTTGGCGGTCAGGGCAGCCTTGGTGGTCTTGCTGGTGACTGCCGTCGATGCAGCGGCGGTTTCTGCTGCGTCGGCGGCGTCGGTGCCGGCGCCCAGGTCGGTGACCGAGGTTTCGACTGCTCCGGAGGCGGCCGAATCACTTACCGGCGAAAGGGCATCCGCGACCACAGTGGCACCGGTCGTGGAGCCTGTGGTGGAGTTGGCGATGGCGGCGGCGATCTTCTGCGGAATGGTGACCAGCAGCTGAGAGATCGGTCCACCGCTGGCCCGGGTTCCCTTGGGGGAGAAGAGCCCTGACCATGCCTCTGTGGTGTCGCCCTCGTTGTAGTCGAACCCGTTGAGGAACGCGTTGGCGATGATGCCGGGTGCGTTCACCAGCCCGGTGATCGCTCCTTCGAGGTCGCCGGAGGAAAGGGCGCTCGAGATCGCGTCACTGACCCGGGAGCTTTCGAATGCGGCGCCGCTGAGCGGTGCGAAGGCCGACTGGAAGAGACCGTAAACCAGAGTGCCGGCGCTGGATACCGCGGTGACCGCATTGGCGAAGTTCTGTGCCATCTGCGGGGGAATGGTGAACAGAACGTTGAAGACCGGCAGAACCGAATTCTGCATGGCGAACAAGAAGAACTTGTTGAAATTGTCGTAGGCCGTGAAGAAGTCGCCGGATTGAAGCGCGCTTTGGATGGCGGCCACGTACACCTTGCCCGCGCTGCCTTCTCGGCCACCGTTCTCGTACCAGTTCTGCAACGTCGACGGAATCGCCTCGATGGCGGTGCCGATCTGTTCGGCGTAGCCCTGTTGGTTCGCGGCGATTGTGCTCAGGACCGGGAAGGGATTGGCCGCAAGCTGCCCGCCGAGAGTACTGATGTTCGTAATGGTGTTGTTGACCAGCTCGCCGTACACGTCGAGTGGTGATGCCGTGGCGTCGGCTACCAGCTGGACGGCACGGTGTTGTGCCTCGATCAGGGCCGGACTTGTGGCGATCGGGTTGACGGCGATGACGCTGGCGCCCAGCGCCGCGATACCGCCCAGCACGAGCTTGTTCCTGCGCCCGGTTGACCAGGGGAGTGCTTGTTGCACGCGATTCTCCTCTTTCGAATTCATTTGCCGCCCAGGGAGGCGGCGAGGAGGGACGTTAGCTGAGATTTACCTAAGCGGCAATAGGTATGCCTTACCTAAATTAGGACGCCTATTTACCTATGTTTGAGCTGTGAGTGCACTGGGTTTGCGATATGAAAGCGCAGCTCACGGGCGGCTCTGCGATTCCAGTTCAGGGTCGCGCCGGCGCCAGGGTGTCATCCCTCAAGCTGAGAGTTTCCTGAGTGCGCAGCGGGGATCTCCGGTCTGAGTGCCGGAAGGTGCTGATCGGTCGATCAAAGCCGGCCTTGACACCCTCGGTGGGCAATGCGATTGTTTGATCGACTGATCAAAACGCCGAAAGGATGGCCATGGCAGGCAGAGTCGAGGGGAAGGTTGCCCTCGTTACGGGGGCGGCACGCGGCCAGGGGCGCAGCCATGCGCTGCGATTGGCGCAAGAAGGTGCCGACATCATCGCGGTGGACGTCTGTGCCCCGGTCACCGATACCAGCGCGATTCCCGCGTCCACCCCGGACGACCTGGCCGAAACGGCGGATCTCGTCAAGGGGCTGGATCGCCGGATCGTCACCGCGGAGCTCGACGTGCGTGACTTCGACGCGCTCAAGGAGGCTGTCGACAGCGGTGTCGAGCAGCTCGGCCGGCTCGACATCGTGGTGGCCAACGCCGGCATCGGTAACGGCGGCGATGTTCTGCACGAGACCAAGGAATCCGACTGGGACGACATGATCGGCGTCAACCTGTCGGGTGTCTGGAAAACCGTGAAAGCCGCGGTGCCGCATATTCTTTCCGGCGGCCGGGGCGGTTCGATCGTCCTGACCAGCTCAGTCGGAGGTCTGAAGGCCTACCCGCACACCGGCCATTACATCGCGGCCAAACACGGCGTGATCGGCCTGATGCGCAGCTTCGCGGTGGAGTTGGGTCAGCACTCGATCCGGGTGAACTCGGTGTGTCCGACGAACGTCAACACCCCGATGTTCATGAACGAGGGCACGATGAAGCTGTTCCGGCCGGACCTGGAGAACCCGGGCCCCGACGACATGGCCGTCGTTGCCCAGCTGATGCACGTGCTTCCGGTCGGCTGGGTCGAGCCTGTCGACATCAGCAATGCGGTGCTCTTCCTGGCCTCCGATGAGGCCCGCTACATCACCGGTCTGCCGGTCACGGTCGACGCGGGCAGCATGCTCAAGTAGCGGTCGCTTCGCTGCCGAACCGGCGCAGGAACCGTTCGACGAAGGCGCGGAACTCGGCGTGGCCGTCGGTCACGCCGACCGCCTCTTCGTTGCACAGGCTGCGGGCGGACTGGGTGAGCAGCATCGACATCACCACCGGCGGAAACTCCTCCATGTCCACACCGTGGGCGCGCAGGACTCCTGCCATGGCGGTCGCCTCGATGTCGCGGACCCGTTCGGAGTATGCCTTGAGTTCCACGCCGATCGCCTTGCGGTGATTGGCCAGTGCCATGAACTCGGTATTGAGGCCGGTCACTCGCGTATCGGAGTTGATCAGCCACAGAGCCCGCAGTGGGTCGTCGGTGGTGATGGCCTCGCGCAGCCGGGCCAGGGCGACATCGGCACCGCTGCGCAGCACCGCGATGTAGAGGTCGTCGAGAGTGTCGAAGTAGTAGTAGACGAGTGCCGAGCGGACCCCGGCTACGGCCGCGATGCGTCGGGTGGTGGCCGCGGCATAGCCCTCGTCGCGGATCACCTGGGCGGTCGCCTCGATGAGGCGCTTTCGGGTGCCCGCGTCCTTTTCTTTGGTCGCACGTGCCGCCGCCATCAGCGCAGCTCTCCAAAGTTGTTGCCCGACAACGCATATTTCATGTGGGCCGGGAACCTTGACCGCCGAATGCCGGGGGTGGTAAGCATGAGCCATCCTAACGGTTTGATCGACTGATCAAATTCAGAACTGAGGAAACAGATGCCCGAAGACATGAGTGCGGCCAGGGTCCTGGTGGACGCCGACCTGTGCGAAGGCCATGCACTGTGCATCCAACTTGCCCCTGAGGTGTTCGACCTGTCCGACGACGAGGTGGCCGGCGCTGCCCCGGTGGATGGGCAGTGGGATCAAGGTACCTGGGACAACGTCAAATCTGCCGTCGACGCCTGCCCGCGCCAGGCGATCAGCCTGCTCAACACCAGCACGAAAGGCCAGTGAGCCATGACCGATCTCGCTTCAGTCGACTACTTCGCCGATCCGGCCGTCGCCCAGGACCCTTACGAGTACTACGAATACCTGCGCAGCAACGGACCGGTGTTCACCGAGCCGCATCACGGCGTGGTCGCCTTGACCGGCTATCAGGAAGTCATGGCGGCCTTCAAGGACCACGCCTCGTTCTCGGCGGTGAACGCCATCGGTGGCCCGTTCCCCCCGCTGCCTTTCGAGCCCGAGGGCGACGACATCACCGAGCAGATCGAGGCGCACCGCCACGAGTTCCCCATCTTCGAGCACATGGTCGTGATGGACCCACCGCAACACGAGCGGGCCCGCTCGTTGCTCAGCCGGCTGCTGACCCCGCGCCGGCTCAAGGAGAACGAGGACTACATGTGGCAGCTGGCCGACCGCCAGCTCGACGAGTTCATCGCGAACGGCAAATGCGAGTTCCTGTCGGAATACGCCAAGCCGTTCGCCACCCTGGCCATCACCGATCTGCTGGGTGTGCCCGAGGAAGATCGCGCCGAGTTCCGGTTGGCCCTCGGCGCGGGCAAGCAGCCGGGTAGCCGCGTCGGTGCGCTCGACGGCGAGGCGGTCGGGCTCAACCCGCTGCAGTACCTGGACGACAAGTTCAGCGGATACATCGCCGAGCGACGTGAGAACCCTCGCGCCGATGTCCTGGGCGGGATGGCCGCCGCGACGTATCCCGACGGCTCTGTCCCCGAGCTGCTCGAGGTGGTGCGCCCGGCGACATTCCTGTTCGCCGCCGGGCAGGAGACCGTCACCAAACTGCTCAGCGCCGCGGTGCAGACCCTCGGTGACCGGCCCGAGTTCCAGCAGCAGCTGCGGGAAAACCCGGACCAGATCCCGGCTTTCATCGAGGAGGCACTGCGGATCCAGAGCCCCACCAAGATCGACTTCCGGCTGTGTCGCAAGTCCACCACGCTGGCCGGTGTGCCGATCAAGGCCGGCACCGTGCTGATGCTGTGTCTCGGCGCGGCCAACCGCGATCCACGCAAGTTCGATGAGCCCGACCAGTTCCGCATCGACCGGCCGAATGTCCGTGAGCACATCGCCTTCGGGCGCGGCATCCACACCTGTGCCGGGGCACCGCTGGCCCGGGTCGAGGGGCAGATCACCGTGGCTCGCCTACTGGATCGCATGCGCGACATCGCCATTGACGAGTCGGTGCACGGCGCAGCGGGGCAGCGCCGGTACTCCTACGAGCCGACGTTCCTGCTGCGCGGTCTCACCGAACTGAACATAACGTTCACCCCAGAGAGAGGGTGATCGCCCCGCCGCGATGATCGGCCTTGTCGAGAATGCTCGACGGCACCCGGAACACTCGGCCCGGTGAGGCCGGCCAGGGCAGGGTCTTCCGGCCGATGACCGTGCCATCCTGGCGCGCAACCACTTTCGGTATGCGCACCAGGGTGTCGGTCCACAGCAGCAGGCGGTGCCGCGCTGGGGCAGGGTCGCCGGGCCGCAGCAGGCCCGGTGCCACCCAGCGCAGGGGAGCCGCGGCCTCGATCCGGACTCCCTCGCTGGGCGTGGCCGGGCCGCTCAGGTAGCGACGCACCTGGGCAGCCACGTGGCGGCCGTCGAGCGCGGCGATGTCGGCGGTGTCCACCGGGTGCAGCAGGTTGCCGATCGCGAACACACCTTCCCGGCTGGTTCGCAGCGCGGTGTCGACGACAGGCCCGAGACTTTTCGCGTCCATGTCGAGCCCCGCCGTGCGGGCCAGCTCGTGGTCGGGAATCCAGTCACCGGTGAACACCACGGTGTCGCAGGCCACGATGCGGCGCTGGCCGGTGCGGGTGTTCTCGATTTCGACGCCGACCACGACACCTCTGCCGATGATGCGGGTCACCCGGGTGGTGGTGGCGACCTCGACGTTCATCAGCGGGGTGCGGCCCGCGAGGTTGAACACCGCATATGACTCGGGCGACGGGTATTCGCTTGTCATCAGGGTGGTTTCGCAGCCGGCATGCTTGAGTGTGAGCACGGCCGAGTAGCTGACCAGCTCAGCGCCGACCACGACGGCGCGCTTGCCTACGCTGCGACGCTGCAGGTGCACGGTGTTTTGCAACTGCCCGGTGGTGTAGACGCCGCCGGGCCGGTCACCGGGAATCAGGCGCGCCGGCCGGGCCCGCTCGCGAGCACCGGTGGCAAGGACAACCGCGCGGGCGTCGAGTTGTTCGCGCCCGGCCGGCGAGGTGAGCTCCAGAGACTTTTCACCGGCCCAGCCGGTGACCATGGTGGCCGTGCGGATCTCCGCCCCGGCCGCCGTCGCCTCGCGAACCAGGCGGCGGGCGTACGCCGGCCCGCTGATGAAGGTCAACATGTCGCGGATGCCGTAGCCAGGGTGGTCACTGTGTCGCGGAATCCCGCCTGCCTCGGATTCGCGTTCCAGCACAACGACATTCAGGTTCGAGTCGTGTGCCAGCTCGGCCGCGGCGGTGAGGCCTGCGGGCCCGCCGCCGATGATCGCGACGTCGTAGGTGCTCACTTGTTGATCTCCTGAGATTCCCGCTCGAACACCGATTGCACCTCGGCACCGCAGAAGAAGGCCTGGCAGCGGCCGTTCATCACGCGGGTGCGTCGTCGCAGGCCTTCCAGGGCTGCGGGTGGGATGACGGAATGGCAGGCGTCGCGCAGTTCGCCTTCGGTGACGCGTTCGCAGAAGCACACGATCCGGCCGTAGGCGGGATCGGCGGCGATCTTCTCGGCCTGCTGATAGGGACGGGGAAATGCTTCGCCGAGGTTGGGCATCTGCGGCGGATCGGGCAGTTCGGCGGCGGGTACCAGCTCCAGGCCGGCCGAGACCAGTTGAGTGCGGGCGTATTCGGCGATCGCCATGCCTGCGGTCAGGCCGGTGGACCGGATGCCGCCGACCAGGAGGTAGTGCTGCGTCGGGTCGGCCTCGATCAAGTAGTCGCTGTGGTCGATGGCGGCGCGCAGCCCGGCGTAGGTCGCGGTGACCTCTTCGTCGAGGAGTCGCGGCATCAATCCGCGGCCCTTCTCCAGCAGGAACTCGAATCCGGTCTCAGAGGTACCGGTCGCGGTGCGGTCGGTCAGATCCTCCGAGGTGGGGCCCAGCATGACGTTGCCGTAGATGGTCGGGCTGACCAGAACGCCCTTACCCCGGGAGGTCGGCACGGGCAGCACGATCTTGTCGACCAGCGGCCGGGCCAGCTTGTCGTAGACGATGAGTTCGCCGCGGCGTGGGGTCACGGTGAATCGCGAGAAGCCGAAGAGGTTGTCGATGACATCGGCGCCCAGGCCGGCCGCGTTGACCACCCACCGGGTACGCACAGCTCCGGCGGAGGTGTGCAGGGTGGTGTCCTCGGCTCCGGTCTCGACGCGCTCCACCCGATGATTCGTCAGCAGGGTGGCGCCCCGATTGACGGCATCGGTGGCCAGCGCCAGGTTCACCGTCCAGGTGCAGATGATGGATTCGTCGGGCACGGTGAGTCCGCCGAGTGCGCCCGGCCCGAGATCGGGCACCGCGGTGTATACCGCTGCAGCGTCGACGATCTCGCACCGGTGATACCCGTTGGCCTCGGCCTTGTCCTTCAAACCAGGCAGCGCGGCGAGTTGTTCGTCGTCCCAGGCCACCAGGATCGCCCCGGTGTGCTCGACCGGGATGCCGGTGTGCTTCGCATATTCGGACAGCAACTCGTAGCCACGGCTGACCATGGCCGATTCCAGCGTTCCCGGTTTGGCGTCGAACCCGGTGTGCAGGATCGCGGTGTTGGCCTTGCTGGTGCCGTCGCCGACGTCGTCGCGGGCTTCGAGCAGGGCAACGGAGAGTTGGTACCCGGCCAGCTCGCGCGCGATGGCGGAGCCGACGATGCCGGCTCCGATGACCACGACGTCGAACACGTCGGAGGTCGGGGTGTTCATGAAATCTCCTGTTTGTACGTGGTTTCGGCCAGTTCGCGCCAGGCCGCACGGAATTCGGCGGCGCGTCCCGGGCTCCACCGGGGTTCGTAACTCGCCGAGGCGGTCCAGTCCGCGACGACGTCGGACACCGATTTGTCGGGCGAGAGGCTGAGTCTGGCCAACGCGGCTGCGCCCAGCGCGGTGGCGTGGGCGGACGGGTATACGTCGACGGGCACCTGCAAGATGTCCGCGCAGGCCTGCATCAGCACCGCGGACTGGGTGAGCCCGCCGTCGGCGCGCAGCCGGGTCAATGGCTGCGCGTCGGCGCCGATGGCCGAAACCAGTTCGGCCACCTGGGCGGCGATGCCCTGCAGCACCGCCAGCACGATGTGACCCCGCCCCGTGGACAGCGTCATCCCCGAGATGGCTGCGGTGGCCTGGGATTTCCACCACGGAGCGGCCAGTCCGGCCAGAGCGGGCACGCACAGCACTCCGGCGTTGTCGGAGGCGGCGATGCTGTCCATCTCTGCCGCTCCGTTGATCACGCCGAGGGTGGTCAGCCATTTGACGGCCGAGGCCGCGGTGTAGACCTGGCCGTCGATGCAGAAGGAGTCGACACCTCCGACCCGCCAGGCCACCGACGAGGTCAGGCCGGTGGTCGAACGCACGGGTGTGGTGCCGGTGTTCGACAGCAGGAAGGCGCCCGTGCCGAACGTGCACTTGGCCATGCCGGGCTCGAGACAGGCTTCGGCCAGCAGCGCGGCCTGCTGGTCGACGACGATGCCGCCGACGGGGATGTCGGATCCGAAAGCCGATGTGGTGCCGATGATCTCGTCATTGGACGCGATCTGTGGCAGACGTTCGCCGTCCAGGCCGAACAGCGCCAGCAATTCGGGGCTCCAGTCCTGGGCGCCGAGGTCCACGGCGGCCGAGCGGCTGGCCGTCGTTGCATCGGTGACGAACTCACCGGTGAGCTGGTGCAGCAGCCAGGTGTCCGAGGTCGTCACGACGCCGGTGGTCTCGACATTGCGGCGCAGCCAGGCCATCTTCGGTGCCGAGAAGTACGGGTCGAGCACCAATCCGGTTCGGGCGGCGACTACGTCGGCGTGTTCGGACAGGCCGGCGCACAGCGACTCGGCGCGCCGGTCCTGCCACACGATGGCCTGGCTGAGCGGCCGGCCGGTGCCGGGATCCCAGGCCAGCACGGTCTCGCCCTGATTCGCCAGCGACACCGCCGATACCGAGCGGTCGGCCTGCTCGAGTGCGGCGCGCGCGGCGCCGAGCACGGACTCCAGCAGTTCAGCCGGGTCCTGCTCGACGCCGCCGCCGTCGAGGTAGCGCGGGTGTACCGGAACCTCGGCCAACCCGACCACACCGTGTTCGGGGTCGACGACGATCGCCTTGGTCCCCGAGGTGCCTTGGTCGATGGCCAGGACGGTCATTTCACGGGTTCCTCGGCAGCGCTGGCGACTTCATCCAATTCAGCATCGATCGATGCCATCTCGGGCATCTTGAGCCCTTCCTTACCGCGGGTGACGAGCAGATAGCCGAGATAGACCGCGCCGATCGCGACCATGGCCAGGACGTACAGCCACGGGTCCTTGAAGGACGCGTCGCGGAACAACGAGAGCTCGAACACCAGCCAGACCACGGCCACCACCAGGACCGGAACCTCCCAGCGTCCCAGGCTGAATCCCGCGCTCGCGGGCAGCTTCTTGCGGGTCGCGATGTAGAGCGCGATGGTGATGGCGTAGATGGATGCGGGCAGTAGGGTGGCCGCGGAGAACAGTTTGAACAACGCGTCGGTGCTGGTCGAGAAGATCCCGAGGATCACCGCCGAGGTGGCGGCCATGAAAACCGTGGCGTTGGCCGGGGTACGGAACCGCGGTGAAACCTTGTGCAGCAGCTGCCATCCCGGGAAGCGCTGATCGCGGGACATAGCCCAGACCAGGCGCACACCGCTCATCAGGATCACCAGGCCGCAGGCGAAGATCGCGATCGCCACCAGGATGAGCAGCGCGGTGCCGACGAACGAGCCGAGGATGTCACGGATCACGTCGGCGATCGGGGTGCCCGACTGGGCCAGTGTGGTCGGATCGTTCACGGCGGCGGTGACCACCAGCAGGAAAAGGAAGCCCAGCACACCTGAGGCCAGCACGGCCTGCCACATGGCGCGCGGCACAACGACTTCGGGCTTCTTGGTTTCCTCGGCCAGGTTGGCGGCCGACTCGAAGCCGACGATGGTGAAGGCGCCGAGCAGGAAGCCGAGCATCCAGGGGCCCACCGAGGTGGCGGTTCCGAAGCTCCAGTATCCCTCGGCAGGAATGTCGCCGCGGGAGAACAGGTTGCCGACCGAGAGTTTGTGCGCGATCACGCCGACGATGAAAAGCAGGACCACCAGCGCGACCATGCCGATCAGCTCCGCGGTGACGGCGAAGTTGTTGACTCGCTCGGTCCATTTGGTCGACAGCCCGACCAGGAGTGCCTGCAGCAGCAGTACGCCGGCGGTGATCTCGAATGAGGTCAGGGGGGTTCCGGTGAAGTCGAACAGCGCGGGCACGACGGTGGCCGCCACGGTGTAATCGACTGCGACCACGACGATCGCCAGGAAGGTGAACGAGATCCAGCCGGTGATCCAGCCGAGAATCGGGTTGGCCAGCCGCGACACCCATTGGTAGGCGTAGCCGGTCACCGGAATACGGGCGGCCAGCGAGCCGAGCAGCAGGGCTACCGCCACCTGACCGACGATGACGAACGGCCAGGTCCAGATGCCCAGCGGACCGGAGCTGTTGAGCACGCTGCCGTAGGTGGTGAAGATGCCGGTGGCGATCGAGACGAACGCGAAGGCAACGGCGAACGAGGCGAATTTGCCGGTGCCGCGCTCCAAGGTCTCGGTGTAGCCGTAGGGCGATGTGCCAGAATTTGTCATAGATCGGGCTTTCTGAGGGAAATGGACTGTTTCGCGAGGGAATGGCTCGGTCTGCGGGCGACGCTGCAACGTCGCCCGCACCCGTTTCAGGCGCCTGCCGGCCGCGCCGGCATGACCACACCTCCTGTCTCTTTCAAGGCCGTTTCGATGGCAGGGTCGGTGCTCTGGTCGGTGATCAGTCCGTCCACCGCGCTGAGGTCGCAGACGCGATAGGGCGCGACCTGTCCGAGCTTGGACGAGTCGGCCAGGATGTAGCTGCGCGCACTGTTCGCGATGATCGTGCGACGCACGTCGATCTCGTCGAGATGGAAATCGGTGAGTCCTGCCGCCGCGTCCACACCGCCGGAGCCGAGCAGTGCGATGTCGGCATAGATGTCGTTGAAGAACGCTTTGGTGTGAGCGTTCGAGCAGGCCAGGTCGCCGGCCCGGACGCGGCCGCCGGCCACCAGCAGCTGGATTCCGGGGCGGTCGGCCAGCTCCACCGCGACCGGCAGCGACGGGGTGATCACGGTTCCGGTGAACCCCCGGGGGATGGCGTGGGCAACGGCCACCGCCGTCGTACCGATGTCGATGATGACGGTCTGCCCGTTCTCGAGCAGGCCCGCCGCGACCCGGGCCAGCTGGGCTTTGGCCTGGTGGCGGATCATCGTCCGCTCTGAGTAGGACGGCTCGATGGGACGGTGGTCGGCGATGGCGGCCGCGCCGCCGTGGACGCGGCGCAGCGCACCGCGCTCCTCGAGAAAGGCGAGGTCGCGGCGGACTGTCTCGGCCGACACCCCGAGGCGGCGGACGAGTTCGTCCGTGCTGATCGTCTGGGCGGTGTCTACCGCATCGACGATCGCCTCGTGGCGCTCAACCGGCAGCACGGCTGACCGTCGATGTGGATTTTTGACCGAACATGACGGTTATTGTGGAGTGTTGCCTGGCTCACGTCAACCGGACCGTAAATCAGCGCACGGCGATGCGGATGTTCTTCACCTGGCGGAATTCGTCGAGACCCTCGATCCCGCCGGTCCGCCCCGCGCCGCTCTGCTTGTAGCCGCCGTATGGGCCCTGCGGAGCGATGTCACTGAACTGGTTGATCCACACCGAACCGGATTCCAGTCGCCGGGCCACCCGGTGTGCCCGGTTGAGGTCGGTGGTCTGGACAAATGCGTTCAGTCCGTACGGGGTGTCGTTGGCGATCCGCACCGCCTCCTCCTCGTCATCGAACCGCATCACCGACACCACCGGCCCGAAGGTCTCCAGTTGCGCGAGTTCCGAGGAATTGTCCACATCGCCGAATACCGTCGGCTGGACGTAGTAGCCCTGGCAATCGATCCGCTTGCCGCCCAACAACAATTCCCCCGCACCACTGGAAACCGCGGTATCGACGGCGGCCAGGATCCGGTCGGCCGCGGCCTGACTGATCACCGGACCGAACGTGGTCGCGGGGTCCGTCGGATCACCGATAGTGGCCGAACCGACCACGGTCAGGAACCTCGCCATGAATTCGTCGTAGACCTTGTTGTGGACCAAGATTCGGCTCGCGCAGGCGCAGCTCTGTCCGGATTGCATGAGTGGGCCCTGATGCGCCGACAAGGACGCGGCCAGATCCAGGTCGGCGTCGGCGAAGATGAGGTTGGCGGATTTTCCGCCCAACTCGGTGACCACCGGTGTGAGATTGGTTGCGGCAGCCTGTAATACCTTGCGCGCGGTGGCGCCGCCGCCGGTGAAGGCGATCTTGCCGATCCCGGGATGACGCACCAACGCGTCGCCGCCCTCGGCGTCGGCGGGGACGACGCTGACCAGTCCTTCGGGGAGTCCGGCTTCGAGGCACAACTCGCCGAAGCGCAGTGCCGCAAACGGCGCCAGCTCGGAGGGTTTGAGGACGACGGCGTTACCGGCCGCAAGTGCCGGGGCGACGCACGATCCTGTGACCACCAGGGCGCCGTTCCACGGCGTGAGGACGCCGACGACCCCGTAGGGTTCGCGTTCGACGAAGTTGATGTCGAACGATCCGTTGACGGGGGTCGTCACTCCGTGCGGTTTGTCGGCGTAGCCCGCGAAATGTCGCAGGAACCGTTCGAGAAGCATTGCGGTCCCCGCGAACGAGATCGGCACCCCGTAGTCGGCCACGTTGAGCTTCGCGAGTTCGTCGAGGTGCTCGTGCACCACGTCGGCCAGGTCGATCAGCAGGTCGCGACGCCGGTCGACGGTCAGCGAGACCCATTCTCGCTGTGCTTTCGCCGCAGCCTGGACTGCTTCGTCGATCTCGGCCGGACCGGCCAGTGTCACCGTCCCGTTCGGCTGCCCGGTGGCCGGGTAGATGTGCTCGAAGATCACGCCTCGGCTTCCCATTCCTGCAATACCTGCTGCTTCTGCTCTCCGATCACCTGGTTGAGGTTCGCGGCTTTGGGCCAGCCGTAGTAGGCCGCGAAATGCAGTGCCAGCTCGTCCATTTCCTCGAACGAGACGTCGCGGCTCTTCAGCGCGGCATAGACGTGGCTGAGGATCGGCAGCGGCGCATCCTGGAACGCCACGCAGGCCACTGTCACCAGTCGTCGTTCCTTCATGCCCAGCCCGGGCCGCAGCCACATCTCCCCGAACACGAAGTTGAGGATGCCCGCGCCCGAGTACGGGTTGTCCCGGGTCGGAGCGAACGGGATGCAGTTGATGTCCCGGAACGACTGCTCGCCGCAGACCAGCCTCTTCTCCGGGTCGCTCGGCGTCGGCAGCGGCAGCAGCGGCTCGGGTGCGGGCGGGGTCGATCCCCGTTCGCGGTGAATGCGGTCCCACTGTTCGTCGACCATCATGTTGAACCGCGAGGCCTTCGGCCATCCGGCGTACACCGCGAAATGCAGGACGGTTTCCCGCATTTCGACGATGGACAGGTCGCCGCTGTTGAGTGCCGCGTAGACGTGATCGCGCAGCGGTCCTTCGGCGTCGGCCGCCGCTACGCAGGGCAGGGTGACGAATCGGCGATCGCGACGACTCAATGCGGTGCGCGGCCAGACCTCGGCGAACACGAAGTCGATGAGGTTCGCCGTGGCCGGACTGCTGTCGGAGGGAGCGGCGAACGTCATCACCTCGGCGAACTCGCGCCTACCGCGTTCGGTCCGGGTGTCGGAGGCGGTCATCGGATCGTCGCCCCGGCGTCGACCTTGAACTCCAGCCCGGTGACATGCCGGGCTTCGTCGGAGATCAGGAACAGCACCGCATTGCTGATGTCGCGGGCCTCGGTCATCTGGATCGGCAGTGCGTTCTGGAAGATCGGCCCCAGGTCTTGACGGGTGTCGTGGATCAGGGTGTGCAGCGTTTCGGGGCGTAGACCGGTGGCCACGCCGGTGGGATGCACGGTGTTGACCCGAACATTGACGGCGGCAAGCTCATTGGCCAGGGCACGGCTGAGGCCCACCACTCCGTGTTTGGACGCGGTGTAAGGCGTGTGCAGCGGTGAGCCTTTGATTCCCGCCACCGAACTGACGTTGATCAGACTTCCGCCGCGCTCCACCAGGTGCGGCAGTGCGGCCGCACAGGTGTTCCAAATGCCGATCAAGTTCACGTCCACGACGGTGCGCCACTGCTCGGCGGTGGTGGTGTCCCAGGTGCCCGCGGTCAGGACTCCGGCGTTCGCGACGGAGGCATCCAGGCCGCCCAGCTGCTCGACTCCGTCGGCGACGGCGGCGCTCAATGCAGCACCGTCGCGCACGTCGACCACATAGGTCAGGGCTTGACGGCCGTGCTTCTCGACCAGGCGGGCGGTTTCGTCCAAGTCGTCGCGGCTGGCGAGTGGATACTCCACTTCGGGCAACGAAGCGCAGATGTCGACGAGGATGACATCGGCGCCTTCTTCGGCCAGACGTACCGCGTGGCTTCGGCCCATGCCGCGTGCTGCGCCGGTGATCAGCACGCGCTTGCCGCTGACGCGCCCCATCAGAGCTTGTTCGTGAAGCCGGCGTCGACGGGGAGGGTGACCCCGGTGACGTATTTGGCAGCGTCGGAGACCAGGTAGCTGATCGTCGCGCTGATGTCTTGCGGTTCCAGCAGTGACACTGGCATCGGGTTCTGCAGGTGCGGACCGCCGTCGGGGTAGTGCTCCAGGAATGCCGTCATGGCCGGGTTGACGGCCATCATGGTGTTCACCGCGGTGGGGTGCACCGTGTTGACCCGGATGCTGTGCGGGGCAAGGGCATTGGCCAGGGTGCGCATCAGCCCGACGATGCCGTGCTTGGACGCCGCATAGCCCAGTCCGCCGCCCTGCATGCCGCCGAAGCCGCGCAGCCCAGCGGTGGAACTGGTGAAGACGATCGACCCGCCACGTCCGCCTGCTATGAGGTGGGGAATGGCGGCCTTGGCGGTGTGGAAGGAGCCGACCAGGTTCACGCCGACCGCATCGTTCCACATCTCGAGGTCTTCTTCGATGGTCACTTCGCGGAACGCGGTGGGGGCGACGCCGGCATTGGCGAGCACGATGTCCAGTCGGCCGAACTGCTCGACACCGGCATCGAGTGCGCTCTTGACGGCATGGAAGTCGCGCACGTCGGCTACCGATCCGAGCATCTTGCCGCCGGCCGCTTCGACCAGGGCGACTGTCTCGTCGAGCTCGTCGCGGCCGGCCATCGGGTACGGGTTGGATGCGATATCCGCGCAGATGTCCACGCCGATGATCGCCGCGCCTTGCTCTGCAAGCGTCACTGCGTGACTGCGTCCCTGGCCTCGGGCTACCCCGGTGATGAAGGCGACTTTTCCGTCCAGATTTCCCATGATCCTCGCTTCGCCGAATGGCTGTAACCGTGTTACAGCGGTACGGTAACGTGGTTACTCTCCGGCGGCAAGGGTGTTTCCAACAGTGACAGAAGAGCGTGATCGGATCCTCGACATCGTCGTCGAGCTCCTCGAAACCGAGGGCTACGAAGCGGTGCAGTTGCGTGAGGTGGCGCGGCGGGCCAAGACGTCGCTGGCGACGATCTACAAGCGGTACTCCACCCGCGACGAGTTGATTCTCACCGCGCTCGATTCGTGGATGGCCGAGAATCGGTACTCCGGGCTTGCCGGGCAGACACGTGAGCCGGGGGAGTCCCTCTATGAGGCGATGATGCGGATGTTTCGCACCATCTTCGAGCCATGGGAGAAACACCCCGACATGCTCAGGGCATACTCCCGGGCCAGGGCGGCGCCCGGCGGCGACCGCCTGGTGCGGCGCGGGCTCGACGCGGTGGTGCCTGCCGGCCTGTCCATCCTGGCCGGCATCGACGAAGACTTCGTGCACGACATCGACACCATCATCACCAGCCTGGTGTTCGGTTTGGTCGGCCGGTTCACCGCGGGCGAGATCGAGATCACCGAGATCCTGCCCAGCCTCGACCGGACCGTCTACTGGCTCACTGCGGGTTACGACGCGCGGCGTTAGCCGACCTGTGCGTCGATGAACCCCACGATGTCGGCGGCGACCTCTCGGTGCACGGTCTCGTTGAGGATGTCGTGCTTGCCGCCGGGAAACTCCTTGAACTGCAACGGTTCTATCTGTTCGGCATAGGCTTTCACCGCACCGGCCGGGGCGATCACATCGGCCGAACCATGCAGCGCCAGGGTGGGTACCGTGAGTTTGGGCAGCTCGGCGCCGAACCGGTCCCAGGCTCGGTCAAGCTCACGGGTCAGGGCGGCGCCGTCGGCGTCGACGAAGGCCAGCGGGTCGTTCTCCAGACTGTCCAGGTAGAACGGATCCGACGACAGCCACGTCGGGTCCAAATCCAAAGACGTGTCCGCGTCGAGCATCTCGGGGATGGGCACCAGCGGCGCGCCCGAGATGACGCCCGCCCGGTACCGGTCGGGATCGCTCAGCAACCGGAACAGGGTCACCACCGAGCCGAACGAATGTCCTTGTGCCACCAGCGGAATACCCGGGGTCGTCTGCTCGGCGAGCGCGGTCAGTGCCTCGGCCAGCGACGAACTGTCCTCTATCGTTCCGAAGTCTCCCCGGGTACCGGCAGTCAGGCCGTGCCCGAACTGGTCGACAGCCCACAGGTCGATGCCGGCGGCATTGAGCGCGAATCCGTAGCGGTGGTAGACGCCGGTGTGCTCACCGAATCCGTGCAGGAAGATGACGGTCGCGCGCGGCTGTGGTGTCGCCCAGTGCCGGTAGTAGGCCCGCCCGCGATCGTGCTCGATGAATGGCATGCCCCTTACTCTGCATCAGCGAATGCCCAGCAGCACGTCCTGCTGGTCGGCCATCCGGTCGTGAATCGCCTCGACGACAGCGGCCACTACGGGGCGGCGCAACGTCTCGGCCCGCGCCACCAGCCAGTAACTCAGTCGAACCATCAGTTCCGCGGGCAGCACCCGCACGAGGTCCTCGTGCCGGTCGGCCATGAAACACGGCAGCAGGCCCAGCCCGGCCGCCGCCCGGGTGGCCTCGACGTGAACGAACACGTTCGTGGACGTCACCGATTCGCGCATGGCCGGCGCGAAACTGGTGGCCATGTCGAGATCGTCGACCTGCAGCATCGAGTCGATGAAGTAGACCAGCGGAAAGCGGGCCAGGTCGGCAATGCCGGACGGAGTGCCGTGTTCGGTCAGGTAGTCGCGGGCGCCGTAGAGGCCCAGGCAGTAGTCGCCGAGGCGAATCGCTTCGGCGCGTCGCACCTGCGGCGCGCCCACGACGATCTCGAGGTCGAGACTCGAACGCTGCTGGGACGCCCGTCGGGTGGCGGTGACGATCTCGACTGCCAGGCGTGGGTGACGACGCTGCACCTGGGCCGCCGCGGGTGCGGCGATATAGGCGCTGAAGCCGTCGGTCGCCGAGATCCGGACCACGCCTTCGAGTTGCCGGGCGCCGGTGCCGCCGAGAGATGACACCGCGGACTCGACGGCTTCGGCGGCGGCCAAAGCGTCACGGCCGAGTTCGGTGAGTTCCCATCCTCCGCCGGCCCGGGTCAGCACCCGGCCCCCGAGGGCCTGCTCGAGCGCGGCGACGCGTCGCGAGATCGTGGTGTGGTTGATGCCGAGTTCGTCGGCCGCGGCGGTGTAGCGCCCGGACCGGCCGACGGCCAGGAGCACGAGGAGATCGTCCGCACTGGGACGCCCGGGCCGTCGCACACCGTCCATTTCTGCATTTTTGCAGACTGTTGGTGCGGTTTTACCCATTGCGGACCGATCGACGTGCATGAATACTCACCAATGCTGTCAGGGACGTCACAGTCCCCTGAGGGGATGGTCCAAGTCATAAGGAGCCGCAGATGAACGCGCCCAACGCGACCGGTCTGCGCCGTGTCGTCGCCGCCTCGATGGCGGGCACGGTGGTCGAGTGGTACGAGTTCTTCCTCTACGGCACCGCGGCCACACTGGTTTTCAACAAGCTGTTCTTCCCGGCGGGCGGCAACGAATTGGACGCCATCATGGCGGCCTTCGGCACCTACGCCATCGGTTTCCTGGCCCGCCCGCTCGGCGGCATTGTGTTCGGGCACTACGGCGACAAGTTCGGCCGCAAGAAGCTGCTGCAGTTCAGCCTGATCCTCGTCGGCCTGGCCACGTTCCTGATGGGCTGCCTGCCGACTTTCGGCCAGATCGGCTATCTGGCTCCAATCCTGCTGATAATCCTGCGTTTCCTGCAGGGTTTCGCCGTCGGCGGTGAGTGGGGCGGAGCGGTCCTGCTGGTCGCCGAACACAGCCCGAACCATTCGCGTGGCTTCTGGGCGAGTTGGCCGCAGGCCGGCGTGCCGGTGGGCAACATGCTGGCCACCGTGGTGCTGCTGGTGCTCAACGGATCTCTCAGCGACGCGGCATTCCTGTCGTGGGGTTGGCGCGTGGCGTTCTGGCTGTCGGCCGTGGTGGTGCTGATCGGCTACTACATCCGGACCAAGGTGACCGACGCGCCGATTTTCGTTGCGGCCCAACAAGAAGCAGAACAGATCAAGGCCAGCTCTTTCAGCGCGATCGAGGTACTCAAGCGCTACCCGCGCGGCGTGTTCACCGCGATGGGCCTTCGCTTCGGCGAGAACATCATGTACTACCTGGTGGTCACCTTCTCGATCACCTACCTCAAGGAGCACGTGCACTCCGACACCAGCGACATCCTGTGGTGGCTGCTCATCGCGCACACGGTGCACCTGGTGGCCATCCCGGCGGTCGGGGCGCTGTCCGACCGGTACGGGCGCCGCCCGGTGTACTTCCTCGGTGCCGTCGGTGCGGCCTGCTGGGGTTTCTTCGCCTACCCGATGATGGACAGCGGCCAATATCTTCCGGTAATCGGGGCCATCTCGCTGGGACTGGTGATCCATGCCCTGATGTATGCGCCGCAGCCCGCCCTGATGTCCGAGATGTTCCCGACCCGGATGCGTTATTCCGGTGTCTCTCTTGGCTATCAGGTCACCTCGATCGCCGCCGGATCGCTGGCCCCGATCATCGCGGTGTGGTTGTTGAAGACCTACGCCTCGTCGGTGCCGATCGCGGTGTATCTGGCCCTGGCCGCGCTGGTGACGCTGATCGCGTTGGCGTTCACCCGCGAGACCAAGGGTGCGGACCTGGCCGAGATCGACGCTGCCGACCTGCAACGGGCCGCGGCATGAGTGATCTGGCCGGCCGTACCGCCCTGGTCACCGGGGCGGCGAGCGGGATCGGCGCGGCCTGCGCCCGTGAGTTGGCCTCCCGTGGGGCCGTCGTCACGGTTGCCGACGTCGATGCCTCCGGCGCCGATGCCGCGGCCCGCGAGATCGGTGGAAAGCCCTGGGCGGTAGACCTTCTCGACGTGTCGGCACTGGAGACGCTGCAGCTGGACTGCGACATCCTGGTGAACAACGCCGGAGTGCAGAGCATCCACCCGATCCAGGAGTTCCCGCCCGAGCAATTCCGCATGCTGCTGGCGTTGATGGTCGAGGTGCCGTTTTTGTTGATCCGCGCGGCCCTGCCGCACATGTATGCCCAGGGATTCGGCCGCGTCGTCAACATCTCGTCGGTGCACGGCCTGCGCGCCTCGGAGTTCAAGTCCGGCTACGTCACCGCCAAGCACGCCCTGGAGGGCCTTTCGAAGGTGACCGCCTTGGAGGGCGGTCCGCACGGGGTGACCAGCAACTGCGTCAACCCGGGCTATGTCCGCACTCCGTTGGTCACCAAGCAGATCGCCGACCAGGCCCGCATTCACGGCATTCCCGAGCAGGACGTACTGGCCGAGGTGTTGCTGAAGGAGAGTGCGGTCAAGCAACTGGTGGAACCGGAGGAAGTCGGCGCGTTGGTAGGTTGGCTGGCGTCGCCGAGCGCCCGGATGGTGACCGGCGCGTCGTACACGATGGATGGTGGGTGGAGCGCACGATGAGTCAGCCGCAATGGGAACCGACGCCGGAAGGCGTCGAGGCTGCCCGGGTTACCGACTTCGCGAGGTTCGTCGAGGCCCGCACCGGAATCAGTGCACCCGATTATCAGAGCCTGTGGCAATGGTCCGTCGATGAGCCGGCGGCGTTCTGGGGTGCACTCTGGGATTACTTCGACTTGGGTGAGCGGCCGGAGCGGGTGCTCGTCGGCGAGGAGATGCCGGGTGTGCAGTGGTTCCCCGGCGCTCGGCTGAACTACGTCGACCAGGTGGTCCGTCAAGCCAGGGATGATCGGCCGGCCATCCTCACCGTCGCCGAAGGTGGCGCGGTCACCGAGCTGTCCTGGGCTGAATTACTGCGCCGCACCGCAGCTTTCGCGCACACCCTGCGGTCGCTGGGGGTGCACCCGGGCGATCGGGTCGTCGGTTACCTGCCCAATATCGCCGAGGCCATCATCGCGTTCCTGGCCACCGCCAGCATCGGTGCGATCTGGAGTGCCTGCGGGCAGGACTACACCGCGAAGGCGGCCCTGGACCGGCTCGGCCAGTTGGAGCCGACCGTGTTGGTGACCGCCGACGGATACCACTTCGGCGGTAAGTCCCATGACAAGAGTTCCGACATCGCCGCGGTGCGCGACGGCCTACCCACGTTGAAGGCGTCGGTACTCGTGTCGCGGCTGGGCGGTGCCCGGGAGGACTGGCTGGACTGGGAATCCGCGTGCGCTGGCAAGGCCGAATTGACCACGACACCAGTCGATTTCGATCACCCGCTGTGGGTGCTGTACTCGTCGGGCACCACCGGGTTACCCAAGGGCATCATGCATGGGCACGGCGGTGTGCTGCTCGAACACCTCAAGGCGGTGGCACTGCAGTCCGACATCGGCCAGGATGACACGTTCTTCTGGTACACCAGCCCGAGCTGGATGATGTGGAACTTCCAGGTGGCCGGGCTGTTGGTCGGGGCCACCATCGTCTGCTACGAGGGCAGTCCCACGTATCCGACGGCCGATGCGTTGTGGCACATCGCTGCCACGGTCCACGCGACCGTCCTGGGTACCAGCCCCGGCTATGTGCTGGCGTGCGCCAAGGCCGGTGCCGTCCCCCGGGAAGAACACGACCTTTCCGCGCTGAAAACCGTTGGCATCACCGGCTCGTCGTTGCCACCGGCATCGGCGCTGTGGTTGCGCGACAACGTCGGCGAGCGGGTTCAGGTCTCCTCTCTGAGTGGCGGCACCGACGTGGTGTCGGCGTTCATCGGCGGTGCGCCCACGGTGCCGGTGTGGCCGGGCGAGCTGTCCACCCGCTATCTCGGGGCGGCGGTCGACGCCTGGGATGAGTCCGGCAAGCCCGTGCGCGGCGAGGTCGGCGAACTGGTGATCACCAAGCCGCTGCCGTCGATGCCCATCGCGTTCTGGAACGATGCCGACGGATCCCGTTATCGCGCAGCGTATTTCGAGATGTTCCCGGGCGTGTGGCGCCACGGTGACTGGATCACCATCACCGACCACGACAGCATCGTCGTGCACGGTCGGTCGGACTCCACACTGAACCGCAACGGTATCCGCATGGGCAGCGCCGACATCTACCAGTCGGTGGAGCGGTTGCCCGAGATCGCCGAGGCGCTGGTGATCGGGGCCGAACAACCCGACGGCGGCTACTGGATGCCGTTGTTCGTCGTGCTGGCCGAGGGCATCGAGCTCACCGACGCGGTGCGGGACAAGATCATTCAGACCATCCGCACCGAGGTGTCGCCTCGGCACGTGCCCGACGATATCCTCGTCGCCCCCGGTATCCCGCACACCCGCACCGGCAAGAAGCTCGAAGTGCCGATCAAGAAGCTCTTCCAGGGAGCGGAGGCCGCCAAGGTGGTGGAGCGCTCGGCCGTAGACAACCCAGATCTGCTGGATTGGTACGCGGCCGTCAAGCGGTAGGCCAATCCGCCATCTCTTGTCCCTGGGTGGTGGCATAATCGAACATGTGTTCGAAGGTGGGTGCGAGTCTGATGTTGCGTTGATCGACAAGATCAGCGCGGCCGCGCGGGCGGAGTCGGTGGCGATCGCTGCTCGGCTGGCCGCGATCGCGGCCTTGGACACGCTGCGGGAACAGGAACTGATCGACTCGATTTTGTGGCGCACCGATCCGTATGAAGAGGTGTGTGCTGAGGTGTCGGCAGCCATGCGGATCGCCCGCGGCCGCGCCGGCACCCAGGTTCACCACGCCCGAGTACTACGCGACAAACTGCCCCAGGTCGCAGCCCGCTTCGCCGTCGGCGACATCGACTACCGGGTGGTGCGAATGATCATCGCCCGCACCGGCATCGTCGACGAAACAGTCTGGGCCGCGCTGGATGCCGAACTGGCCGGCCGGGCCCATCAATGGATGCGATTCTCCGAACGACAACTACGCGACCGGATCGATCACTGGATCGCCCAACACGACCCCCACGGGGTACGGGTACCCCCAGACCTGGCCCAAGACCGGTTCGTGCAGGTCGACCCGGGCCGCCCCGGTGCGGCCACGATCTGGGCGAACGTGGACACCGAAGACGCCGCCGCGCTCGACCAACGCCTGGATGCGATCGCCGACACCGTGTGTGAGCACGATCCACGCACCCGGGAACGGCGCCGCGCCGATGCGATCGGCCCGCTGGCCCGGCTCGAAGCCCATCTGGTCTGCCGGTGTGGCCGCGACGACTGCCCGGCCGCCCAGAAACGGGCCGCCGCTGATGCCGCCGTGCTGCATGTGTTGGCCCAACGCGCCACCGTCGACGGCACCTCCGACGCCCCGGGATATCTGCCCGGGTACGGGATCCTGCCCGCCGAATCAGTACGCAACCTGGCCGGTCGCGCCACGATCAAACCGGTCCGCGTACCGACTACTGCCCGCAGCGGCGCGGCACAGGCCAGCGAGTCGGCAGGCACGGCTGAGGCGACCGGACCCCGCACACCGGTCGAGAACACCGACACGCAAACCGACCCCGGTGAGGCATCTGAGCCTGGGTATCGCCCGTCGGTGGCGTTGTCGGAGTTCATCCGCTGGCGGGATCTGACCTGCCGGTTCCCCGGCTGCGACGCCCCGGTAGCGCGCTGCGACATCGACCACACCGCGCCCTGGCCGGTAGGTCCGACGCATCCGTCCAACACCAAGCTCTACTGCCGGGCACATCACTTGATCAAAACGTTCTGCCCCGGCTGGTCAGACCGCCAATTCCCCGACGGCACCGTCGAAATCACCACACCCACCGGCCACACCTACCTCACCGAACCCCACGGTGCGGCACTGTTTCCCGACCTGGCCCACCCAACCGGGGACCTGGACCTCCCGGCGCCGCCGGCACCGAACACCGATCCCACCCGGGCCGCGAAGATGCCCAAACGCACACAAACCCGCGAACAAGACCGCCAAGACCGCATCAACGAAGAACGACGCCTCCGCGCCGAACTCAACAACGACCTCGAAACCGAACGCCAATACCAAGCCTGGCTCGCCGAACAATACGAACCACCCCCACCCTTCTGAGCGGAGGGCGTCAGCCCAACCAGGTACCGATGCGGCGCAACGCCTCTTCGATGTCGCTGGTTGGGCCGGCGAAAGACAGCCGGACATAGGAATTGCCGCGGACGGTGTCGAAGTCGATGCCTGGTGCGATGGCAACTCCAGTGTCGGACAAGAGCTTTGAACACCAGGCTAGGGAGTCGTCGGTGTAATCGCTGACGTCGGCGTACACGTAGAAGGCACCGTCGGTCGGGGCCAGCCGATCGAGACCGATGCCGCGCAGGCCGTCGAGCAGCAGTGTGCGGTTGTCGGCGTAGTGCGACAGCAGTCCGTCGGCCTCGGCCAGTGACCCTGGCGTGAACGCGGCCACCGCGGCATGCTGTGCCAGCGCCGGCGGGCAGATGGTGAAGTTGCCGGTGAGCCGGTCTACCGCGCGCTGCAAGCCCGTGGGCACCAGCAGCCAGCCCAGCCGCCAGCCGGTCATGGCGAAATACTTGGAGAAGCTGTTGACCACCACGGCGTTTCGTGAGGTCTCCCATGCGCAGCTGGTGTCGGGGGCACCCGGGTAGACCAGGCCGTGGTAGACCTCGTCGCTGATCAGCCGCACGCCCGCCTCGTCACACCAACGCGCGATCGCAGCCAACTCTGTAGGCGGGATGACCGTGCCGGTCGGGTTGGCCGGGCTGGCGACGATCACTCCGGCGACCGGGGGATCGAGTGCCTCGAGCATCTCGACGGTCGGCTGGAACCGGGTTTCGGGGCCGCATGGCATCTCCACCACCTCGCAGCCGAGCGCGGTGAGGATGTTGCGGTAACACGGGTAGCCCGGGCTGGCGATCGCCACGCGATCCCCGACGTCGAAGCAGGCCAGGAAAGTCAGCAGGAAACCGCCCGAGGAGCCGGTGGTGAGTACCACCTCGTCCACGCTGACGTCGACGCCGTACTTGCGGTACGACGCGGCGATTTCGGCGCGCAGCTCGGGGAGTCCGAGGGCGACGGTGTAGCCGAGCGAGCCCTGATTCAATGCGGCGACGGCAGCCTCGCGTACTGCGGTCGGTGCCCCGGCGCTGGGCTGGCCGGCCGAGAGGTTGACCAGGTCGCCATGCGAGCGCTGGCGTTCGTCAGCGGCCAGCCACACGTCCATGACGTGGAACGGCGGGATCCCTGCTCTGAGCGACACGTCCATCCGAGCCAGGCTAGAACACCTCGGCTTCGAGCCGGCGCAGATGCTGACGCGGCGGACCCAGCAGCTGGGCGCTGCCGTGCGCGCGCTTGAAGTACAGCTGAATGTCGCTTTCCCAGGTGATCGCGATACCGCCATGCATCTGGATGGCTTCGGCCGTCACCGCCGACAGTGCTTCGCTGGCGAAGTAACGGGCCAGCGAGGCCGACGTCGGAGACGGTTCGGCGATGGCGTCGTTGACGACGGCACGCGCTGCCGACACCTTGACGTACAGGTCGGCCATCCGGTGCTTGAGCGCCTGGAAGCTGCCGATCGCGCGGCCGAACTGCACGCGGTCCTTGGTGTAGGCGACGGTCAGGTCGAGGCAGCGGGATGCGGCACCGATCTGTTCGGCGGCCATCAGCAGGGCCGCGGTGTCGGCCAAGCCGGGGTCGGCGCCGAGGATGACCGTGTCGCCCGGGATCACCGCGGACAACCGGCGGGTGAGATCCATCGTGGTCTTGGGGGTGGCGGTGAACGTGGTCCAGCGGGTCAGGTTCGCCCCGTCGACGCCGATGACGACATCGGCGACGTCACCGTTGATGACGTACTCGGGGTCGAAGGCCACGGTGCCGATGGACGAGCCCTCGGCCAGAGCCTCCAGCGGTTCGTGATCGTCGGTGGCCAGCAGGGCGAGCTCAGCCAGAGTCGTGCCCAGCAACGGGGTCGGCACCAGGGCCTTGCCGAGTTCTTCGAGAACCACTGCGGCGTCGGCAAGTTCGCCTCCGGCGCCGCCGAGCTCCTCGGGAACCACCAGTGCGGCCGCACCGACCTGCTCGCACAGCAGGGCCCACAGCTTCTCGTCGTAGCCGCGCTCGGATTCCATCGCGGCGCGGACGGCCTCAGGCGAGGCATGCTTGTCCACCAGCGCGGCGACGGTTTCGCGTAGCAGTTGCCGTTCTTCACTCACGAGATGGCCTCCAGCAGTCGACGACGGTGTGCGGTCGGATCGCCCCAGGCGCTGCGCAACGCCTGCACGCGCAGCAGCGACAGGGACAAGTCGTGTTCCTGGGTGAACCCGATGGCACCGTGGGTCTGCAGCGCCGAGCGGGCGGCCAGCAGAGCGGCGTCGGCGGCGGCCACCTTGGCGGCACTGATGTCGCGTGCGGTGTCGGATGAGCCCTCTGCCAGCGACAGTGCGGCGCCGTAGACCAAGGGACGGGCCAGCTCGACGGCGATGTGCACGTCGGCCAGCTTGTGCTTGATGGCCTGATACGAGCCGATGATGCGGCCGAACTGCGCACGCTGCTTGGCGTACTCGACCGACTGGTCCAGCATTGCTTGGCCGGCGCCCACCAACTGGGCGGCGGTGGCCAGGACGCCGAACTCGTAGGCGCGGGCGGTGTCAGCGGTCTGAGTATCCCCGGAGGCACTGACGTCGAACAGCTTCCGGGTGGGGTCGACGGAATCGTGTGCGGCGCCCGCGGTGGCTTCACCCACCTGTCCGTCGGCGGCCAGCAGTGTCAGTCCGGCGAAATCGGCGTTGACGGCTCGCGGCGCCTGGGGCGGCATGGCGACGGTCGCGATGAGCTCGCCGGCGGCCAGTGCTCCCGAACGCTCGTCGTTCGCGAGCAGAATCGGTGCGACGGCGATCGATTCGGTCACCGGGCCCGGGACGGCCCAGTAGCCCAAGCGCTCCAAAGCGACGACGAGGTCGACAGGGCTGGCGTCGATACCGTCGTACTTCTCGGGTACCAGCAGTGCGGTGACCCCGAGGTCGGTCAACTGTGCCCAGACTTTGCGGCCCGGCCCGGTGTCACCTTCACCCCAGGCTCGTACCGCGGCCGGGACATCGGCGGCGCTCAGTGCGGCGTCGATGCTGGCCGCGAAGTCCCGCTGCTGTTCGTCAATCTCGAAGTTCATGCCTCGACTCCCACTCGCTCCGGTCCTCGCTCGTTCCTCGCTGCGATCCTCACTCGTGGTCGTCCTCGGGGATTCACTTCGGCTCCCGGGGCAGGCCAAGAAGGCGCTCGGCAATGATGTTGCGCTGGATCTCGTTGGTGCCCGCGTAGATCGGGCCGCCGAGGGCGAACAGCAGGCCTTCGGTCCAGTGATCGACCAGCTCTGCGTCCGGACCCTGCAAGTCCAGGGCGGTTTGGTGCAGTGCGACGTCCAGGTCGGACCAGAACACCTTGGTCACCGAGGACTCGGCGCCCAGCTCGCCACCATTGGCCAGGCGGGTGACGGTGCCGAAAGTGTGCAGCCGGTAGGCCTGGGCCTTGATCCAGGCATCGGCGACGCGGTCGGTGAAGACCGGGTCTGGGTTGGACTTCCACTGTGCTACAAGACGTTCGGCAGGCGCGAGGAAGCGGGCCGGGCTGCGCAACGACATGCCGCGCTCGTTGCTCGACGTGCTCATCGCCGCGCGCCAGCCGTCGTGCACGCCACCGATCACGTCGTTGTCCGGCACGAACACGTCGTCGAGGAAGATCTCGCCGAAGCCGGTGTCCCCGCCGAGCTGGGCGATCGGCCGCACGGTGATGCCGGGAGCCTTCAGATCGAACATGAAGTAGGTCAGACCCTTGTGGCGCTGGGCCTCCGGGTCGGAGCGGAACAGGCCGAAGCCGCGCTCGCCGAACGGCGCACGCGAGCTCCAGATCTTCTGTCCGTTGAGCTTCCAGCCGCCGTCGACTTTGGTGGCCGTCGAGCGCAGCGAGGCCAGGTCGCTGCCCGACTCAGGCTCCGACCAGGCTTGGGCCCAGATCTCCTCACCGCTCGCCATTTTCGGCAGCACACGCTGGAGCTGTTCTTCGGTGCCGTGGGCGAACAGGGTCGGCGCCAGCATCGCGGTGCCGTTGGCACTGGCCCGTCCGGGCGCACCGGCGTGGAAGTACTCCTCCTCGAAGACGACCCACTGCAGCAGGGTGGCATCACGGCCGCCGTACTCCTTGGGCCAGGCGATCACCGACAGTCCGGCATCGAAAAGCACCTTGTCCCAACGGCGATGCTGCTCGAAACCCTCAAGAGTGTCGTACGACTTCGTCGGGAAATGCTCCCGGTTGGCCGCCAGGAAGTCGCGGACCTCGGCCCGAAAGGCCTCGGTCTCGTCATCGAATGTCAGGTCCATTGCACCCCTTCTCGGGTCCCTCTGCTGCGCAGCACCGGCTTGATCACCTTGCCGCCCGGATTTCGCGGCAGCACATCCAAAAACTCCACCGATCGCGGCACCTTGAAATTCGCCAGATGCTCACGTGCATAAGCGATCACAGCGGCCTCGTCCAGCGTCACGCCCGGCTTGAGCGCCACATAAGCCTTGCCGACCTCACCGAGCCGCTCGTCGGGAACCCCGATCACCGCGGATTCGGCCACCCCGTCCAGCCGGGCCAGCACCTGCTCGATCTCGGCCGGGTACACGTTGAACCCGCCGCAGATGAACATGTCCTTGAGCCGGTCGGTGATGGTCAGGTTGCCCCGGGCGTCGAGTGTGCCGATATCACCCGTGTGCAGCCAGCCGTCGGAGTCGATGGCCTCGGCGGTGGCCTCCGGGTCATCGAGGTAGCCGAGCATGACGTTGGGCCCACGCAGCAGCACCTCACCCGAATCATCCAGGCGCAGTTCGAAATCAGCGATGGGTCGGCCGCACGTGGTGGCCACGGTAACGGCGTCGTCGTCTGCCCGGCACATCGTGCCGAACCCAGCGGCCTCGGTCAGGCCATACGCGGTCAGCACGATGTCGATGTCGAGTTCGGACTGCATCCGCTCGATCAGGACCACCGGGACGACGGCCGCCCCGGTGACCGAGAAGCGCAGCGAGGACAGGTCGTAGTCGGCCCGCTTGGGATGGTCCAGCAAGGTCTGGAAGATGGTCGGCGGACCGGGTAGCACCGTGATGCGCTGTTCGGCAATGGTTTTCAGCGCCTGCTCGGGGTTGAACGTCAGCACGGGGTACAGCGTCGCCCCGGTCTGCAGGCAGGCCAGGATGCCGGCCTTGTAGCCGAAGTTGTGGAAGAACGGGTTGATGCACAGGTAGCGGTCGGTGCTGGTGACCTGGCCGCACTCGGCCCAGGCGGCCGACCCGTCGAGTGACTGCCGGTGCGCGCATCGCACGCCCTTGCTGCGGCCGGTGGTGCCGGAGGTGAACAGGATGTCGGAGACGTCGTCGGGCTCTACTGCCGCCGCTCGTGCGTCTACCGCATCCAGGTCGGTGCCCCGGGCGACGAACTCGTCCCAGGTTCCGTCTTCCTTGTCGATCGGCACGCGCACGATGTGACGCAGCGCGGGCAGCGCGTCGCGGTCCAGTTCGGCGGTGCGGTCGGAACCGAGAAACTCGCCCGCGGCGATCAGTAGAGGGGCCTCGGTGCGAGCCAGGATGTCGCTGGCCTCGCTCGCGGTGTAGCGGGTGTTCAGCGGGACCATCTGGGCGCCGGCGTAATGCGTGGCCAGGCAGGCCACCACCCAGTGCCAGGTGTTCGGAGACCAGATCGCGACCCGGTCGCCGGGCTGGACACCGAGCGCGATCATGGCCGCGGCGGCTTGGCGTACGTGCGCGCGAAGTTCCGAATAGGTGAGGCGCTTTTGGTCGCTCACCAGGGCCTCATGGTCGGAAAACTGCACGGCAACCCGGTCCAGCACCGCTGGAACGGTGCGGCGATCGGTCGTCATCGATGCTCCCTTAACAAAGCAAGTGCTTGGTAGGTTAGCCTACAGGGGTGATAGAGGTCCAGGAGTTCCGGGCCGAGGTCCGGCAGTGGCTCGCAGACAATCTCGTTGGCGAATTCGCAGCGCTCAAGGGCCTGGGCGGACCGGGGCGTGAACACGAAGCCTTCGACGAGCGGCGGGCGTGGAATCAGCATCTGGCCGCGGCGGGGTTGACCTGCCTCGGCTGGCCGGTGGAGCACGGCGGCCGCGGGTTGTCGGTCGCCCATCGCGTTGCCTTCTACGAGGAGTACGCCCGCGCCAACGCGCCCGACAAGGTCAACCACCTCGGCGAGGAGCTGCTGGGGCCGACGCTCATCGAGTACGGCACCCCCGAACAGCAGAAGCGGTTCCTGCCCAAGATCCTCGACGTCACCGAGCTGTGGAGCCAGGGCTACTCCGAGCCCAATGCCGGTAGCGACCTGGCCAACGTGGCCACGACGGCCGAGCTCGTGGGCGACGAGTGGGTTATCAATGGTCAGAAGGTGTGGACGTCACTGGCGCACTGGGCGCAGTGGTGCTTCGTCGTGGCGCGCACGGAGAAGGGCTCCAAGCGGCACGCCGGCCTGTCCTATCTGCTGGTGCCGCTGGACCAGCCGGGCGTCGAGGTTCGCCCGATCATCCAGCTGACCGGTGACTCCGAGTTCAACGAGGTGTTCTTCGACGACGCCCGCACCGAGGCCTCGCTCGTCGTCGGCCAGCCCGGCGATGGCTGGCGCGTGGCGATGGGCACGCTGACCTTCGAGCGCGGGGTGTCCACGCTGGGCCAGCAGATCCGCTATGCCCGTGAGCATTCCAACCTGGTCGAACTGGCCAAGCGCACCGGCGCGGCCGACGATCCGCTGATCCGTCAGCGGTTGACCGAGTCGTGGACCGGTCTGCAGGCCATGCGGTCCTACGCCCTGGCCACCATGGACGTCGAGCAGCCCGGGCAGGACAACGTGTCGAAGCTGTTGTGGGCCAACTGGCATCGCGAACTCGGCGAGATCGCCATGGACGTGCAGGGCATGGCCGGGCTGACCCTGCCCGAGGGCGAGTTCGACGAGTGGCAACGGCTGTACCTGTTCTCGCGTTCGGACACCATCTACGGCGGGTCCAACGAAATCCAGCGCAACATCATCGCCGAGCGGGTGCTCGGCTTACCCCGAGAGGCAAAAGGCTGATGAGCGATCTTTCCGTCGCCCCCAAAGAGGTTGAGGGTCACGGCCTGCTCAAGGGCAAGGTCGTTCTCGTGACCGCCGCCGCCGGCACCGGCATCGGCTCGTCCACCGCGCGTCGCGCCCTGCTGGAGGGTGCCGACGTCGTGGTGTCCGACTACCACGAGCGGCGTCTGAACGAGACCCGCGACCAGCTGGCCGAGCTCGGCCTGGGACGAGTCGAGGCCGTGGTCTGCGACGTGACCTCCACCGAGGCGGTCGACGCGCTGATCGCCCGGTCGGTCGAAAAGATGGGCCGCCTGGACGTTCTGGTGAACAACGCCGGCCTGGGTGGCGAGACCCCGCTGGTCGACATGACCGACGACGAATGGGACCGCGTCCTGAACGTCACGCTGAACTCGGTCATGCGGGCCACCCGCGCCGCGCTGCGGTACTTCCGCGACGTCGAGCACGGCGGCGTGATCGTCAACAACGCCAGTGTTCTCGGCTGGCGCGCGCAGCACTCGCAGTCGCACTACGCCGCCGCCAAGGCCGGCGTGATGGCGCTGACCCGTTGCAGCGCAATCGAAGCCGTCGAGTACGGCGTGCGGATCAACGCGGTGTCACCGAGCATCGCGCGGCACAAGTTCCTGGAGCGCTCGGCCGATGCGGCCCTGCTCGACCGGCTGTCCTCGGACGAGGCGTTCGGCCGTGCGGCCGAGCCGTGGGAGATCGCCACCACGATCGCCTACCTGGCCAGTGACTACTCGAGCTACCTGACCGGCGAGGTCATCTCGGTGTCGAGCCAACGCGCCTGATCTGGTTTCTGCAGTGCGGCCCCTGTCCGGAACTCCGGGCAGGGGCCACACTTTCTCCACGGGATCTTCACAATCACTGCCGATCGCGCAGTGTTCGTGCTCGTCGCGATCGCCGGGATCCGGATGACCGGTCGGTGGCTGCCGCGGGCAGGCCTCGTGGCCGGTGTGCTCGCACTGCTCGGTCTGGCGGCGTTGAACCCGGAGCGGTTGATCGCCGACCGCAACATCGACCGCTTCGAGCAGACCGGCGCGCTCGATGCCGAGTACCTGTCCGGGCTGTCGTCCGACATCGATCCGGCACTGGCCCGGTTGCCCGAGCATGTCCGCTCATGCGGGGAGTCTCACCGCGCTCAGTCGGATCCGTGGTACCAGTTCAATCTGTCGCGGTGGAGTGCCGACCGTCCGGAGAATGCCGATCTGCCGGAGTATTGCTCGTCGTACTGGTCGTATCTGTCCTACCGGTAGGAATCCCAGAATCGCGCCGATCCAAAGGCTGTCGACTTCGGTGTCGGCGGCCGAAGGTATCGCGTGTGACCGCACTCGCCCTCGACAGCTCGTCTCGAATCACCCCGCTTGCGCCGGTTGCGCTCGATCCCGAAGCGCTGGGCTACCCGCCCCATAACCGGGCGTCCATTCCGCCGCTGGCCAAGCAGTGGGAGCAGCTTGATTTCCGTGAGATCCTCTCGCGGCCGGCAGCTTTCCTGTCGATCAGCCAATCCAACTCCCTGTACAAGCCGGGCGGAGTTCAGTACGCGGAGGGCCATGCCTTCCGCGGCAGCCTCGAGGCGACCGTGAAAGCGGTCAAGGCCGCACGGTCGGCGCCGAATTTCGTGTCGTTCAACTGGATCGGGTTCTCCGTGTTCCGGGACGATTACCCGAAGACAGACTTCGACAAGGTGCAGTACGACGGGTGGACCGGCCACATCGCCGCGACCCCCGAGCAGGTCGCCTGGGACAACGAGCTGGTCGGAGAACTGCGCGAACTCGTTGAACCCGGTGACAACGAGCTATACGAGAAGGCGCTGCAGACGGCGTTCGTCGGCACCGACTTACCCGGTGCGCTGAACCGGCAACGGGTCGAGGTGGTGGTGCTCACCGGAATCCACCTCGACTGGTGCGTCGAAGGCAATGCGCGGGCAGCGCGTGACCACGGCCTGCTGCCCATCGTGATCGGCGATGCGACGGGTACTGCCCACCCCGACCAGGAGCGCGCGGCCTTCGAGCGGATCAACAACTTCTTTGCGCCGGTCATCACTTCGGACCAGTTCGTGGAGTGGGTCAGCCGCTGATGGGAAACGTCGGGCTACTTCTGGTGGGCGTGGCGCTGTTCGTCAACGGCCTCGTCTCGGTCGGTCTGGTCAGCGGGCGCGGCGCCGCCCCGATCAATCTGTTTGTCGGTGCGGCCCAGGTGGTGCTGCCGACGCTGGTTCTCGTGCAGTCGGACGGCGATCCCGGCATCATCAACGCGACCTGGCCGAGTTACCTGTTCGGCTTCACCTATCTGTGGTTCGGCTTCATCCAGATCTTCGACATCGATCCGCGCGGATTCGGTTGGTACAGCACCTTTGTCGCGGCGATCGCGGCGTACTACGCGATCAAGAGTCTCGGCACCGATCCGGTTTTCGCCGTGATCTGGGCAACCTGGTCGATCATGTGGACGCTGTTCTTCGTGCTCTTGGGGCTCGGCGTCACCAAGGCCGGCCGGATCGATCTTGGGCACTTCACCGGCTGGTTCCTGATCCTGCTCGGCATTCCGACCTGCACCGTGTCGGCGATCCTGCTGTTGAACGGAATCTGGCCGACATCGCCTGTGGCCGGCGTGGTCGCGCTGCTGGTGCTGCTGGCGGCCACTGCGCTGTCCCTGGTGTTGGCGCGTCGCAGTGCCAGCCGCGAGGACGTACTTACCGCGTCATCCGGCCTTGAACCCTCGGCGGTCGGGAGTGTGCCTCAGCCGGCGTGAACCCACGCCCGCACGTGACCTAGCAAGCGCTTGGTTGCTATGCTGTGTCGATGGAGCCGGATAACCCTGCCCAGCCGGCGAGCAGACGCGACGAGCTTCTCGATCTTGCCGCAACGATGTTTGCCGAACGCGGACTGAAGGCGACGACGGTCCGCGATATCGCCGACTCCGCAGGAATTCTGTCGGGCAGCCTCTACCACCACTTCAAGTCCAAAGAGCAGATGGTGGAAGAGGTGCTCAAGGACTTCCTGGACTGGCTGTTCTCGCGCTACCAGCAGATCCTGGACACCGAGACCACTCCGCTGGGCCGGTTGACCGGTCTGTTCATGGCGTCGTTCGAGGCCATCGAGCACCGGCACGCGCAGGTGGTCATCTACCAGGACGAGGCCAAGCGGCTCTCGGCGATCCCGCAGTTCGGCTTCGTCGACGAGCGCAACCGCGAACAGCGCAAGATGTGGATAGACATCCTGCAGCAGGGCATCGCCGACGGCTCGTTCCGTCAGGACATCGACGTCGACCTGGTGTACCGGTTCATTCGCGACACCACCTGGGTTTCTGTCCGCTGGTATCAGCCAGGCGGCCCACTCTCGGCCGAAGAGGTCGGCCGGCAATACCTCGCCATCGTTCTCGGCGGAATCACCGCCGCCCGTTAGGTCAAAGGAGACAAACCATGCCTGAGGCATACATCGTCGACGCGGTGCGTACGCCGGTCGGAAAGAAGAACGGCGCCCTGGCTCAGGTGCACCCGATCGACCTGGGCGTGCATGCGTTCAAGGCGATCTTCGACCGCAACGACGTCGACCCGGGCGCGGTGGACGACGTCATCGTGGGCTGCGTCGACGCCATCGGCGGACAGGCCGGAAACATCGGCCGCCTGACCTGGCTGGCCGCCGGCTACCCCGAGTCCGTCCCCGGCGTCACCGTCGACCGGCAGTGCGGCTCCAGCCAGCAGGCCATCTCCTTCGGTGCCCAGGCCATCATGTCCGGTACCGCGGACCTGATCCTGGCCGGCGGTATGCAGAACATGAGCTGGATCCCGATCTCCTCGGCCATGGTGGTCGGCAAGGAGTTCGGATTCACCTCGCCCACAAACGAATCCAAGAACTGGCTGCACCGTTACGGCGATCAGGAAATCTCGCAGTTCCGCGGTTCGGAACTGATCGCCGAGAAGTGGGACATCTCCCGCGAGGAGATGGAAGAGTTCGCCTACAACAGCCATCAGCGGGCATTCGCCGCGATCCGCAACGGGCACTTCGACAACGAGATCATCCCGGTCGGCGACTTCGGTGTCGACGAGGGACCGCGTGAGTCGACGCTGGAAAAGCTGGCCTCGCTCAAGCCGCTGGTCGAGGGCGGCCGCCTGACCGCCGCCCTGGCCAGCCAGATCTCCGACGGTGCGGCGGCCGTGCTGCTGGCCTCCGAGGAAGCCGTCAACAAGTACAACCTCAAGCCCCGCGCCCGCATTCACCACATCAGCGCCCGCGGCGACGATCCGGTGATGATGCTGACCGGCCCGATCCCGGCCACCCAGTACGCGCTGGAGAAGACCGGCCTGACGATCGACGACATCGACACCGTCGAGATCAACGAGGCCTTCGCACCCGTCGTACTGGCCTGGCTCAAGGAGACCAAGGCCGATCCGGCCAAGGTCAACCCGAGCGGCGGCGCGATCGCGCTGGGCCACCCGCTGGGCGCCACCGGTGCCAAGCTGTTCGCCACCATGCTCAACACGCTGGAGCGCACCGGCGGCCGTTACGGCCTGCAGACCATGTGCGAGGGTGGCGGCACCGCCAACGTCACCATCATCGAGCGCCTCTAGGTTTCGCGCCCAAAGTCCCCCGAACGCCGGTTTCGGGGGACTTTTGCGTCTGGCCGGCAAGGGGTAAGTGTGGGGTCATGAGCACGGACGGGCAGGCAACGCACAACGAGAGCGCCCTGACCGTCATTGTCGCGCTCGGCGCGAACGTGCTGATCGCGGTCGCCAAGACGGTGGCCGCCATGGTCACCGGAAGTGCCTCGATGCTGGCGGAGTCCGCGCACTCCTGGGCAGACACCGGCAATGAGGTGTTTCTGCTCATCGGAACCCGCAAGTCGATGAAGCCCGCCGATGCGCAGCACCGGCTGGGTTATGGCCGGGCCGGCTACATCTGGTCGATGTTCGCCGCATTCGGCCTGTTCACGGTCGGCTCGGTGGTGTCGATCTGGCATGGCGTCACTTCGCTCGGTGGGGAAGCGGAGGCGACGTCCTACGGGTGGGCGTACGCGGTGCTCGCGATCGCCTTCGTGTTGGAGGGCACCTCCTTCGCCCAGGCATTGCGCCAGACGAAAACCGGTGCGGTGCGCCGACGGATCCATCCGCTGCGCTACATCAGGGTCACCTCGAATCCGATGTTGCGCGCCGTATTCGCCGAGGACCTCTCGGCCTTGATCGGCATCGCGATAGCAACAGCCGGCATCCTCGCGCATCAGCTCACCGGAGATGCGTTCTGGGATGCGATCGGATCGATCCTGGTCGGTCTGCTGTTGGGTGGCGTCGCATTGTTCCTCATCGGGCGCAACATGGACTTCCTCACCGGCGAGGCGGCCACCCCGCTGGCCCGAAATACTGTGTTGCGGGTGCTACTTGACCACGCTGACATCGAGCGGATCAGCTACCTGCACATGGAATGGGTTGGGGCGGACCGCATTTATCTAGTGGCTGCCGTTGACCTCACCGGTGATGCCGCCGAGTCCGATGTCGCGGCCCGACTCAACGCCATCGCCGACACATTGCAGAGCCGGCCGGAGATCGTCCGTGCGGTGCTGACGCTGACGCGACCTGGCGACACGACCGATTTGCGGCCCGAGGAGTTACCCGACTGGTACTCCACCAGGTGACACTCACACCCACCGGCTGCGCGGTGGCGGCGCCTGTGGTGTCACCCAGGCCTTGGCGTAGCGGTTCTTCCCGGTCCGCTGCGGGTCGCGGCTGCGGTAGATCACGTAGGGACGCACCAGATATCCGATCGGTGCGCTGAACATGTGGACCAATCGGGTGTAGGGCCAGACACCGAGCAGGGCAACCACTATCAGCACATGCGCCTGGAACGTCCACGGCGTCTCGGCCATCAGTTGCGGCGCCGGATGCAGCGTGAACAAGCTGCGGAACCACGGTGAGACGGTCTCGCGGTAGTTGTAGGTCGAGAAGACGTTGGTCAGTGTGTTCAGCATGCCGGTCACCAGCGCACCGACCAGAAGCAGATACATCACCTTGTCATTGAGCGTCGTCGCGGTACGCACCTCAGGGACCGTGACCCGGCGGTAGAGCAGGATGGCTATCCCGGCGATGACGGCGATGCCGGCCAGCGACCCCATACTCACCGACATCAGGTGGTAGACGTGCTCGGAAATGCCAACTGCCGCAGTCCAAGATTCCGGGATCAACAATCCGACGACATGCCCGGCAAGCACACCGAGGATGCCGAAGTGGAACAACGGGCTGCCCAGCCGCAGCAGCCTGCTCTCGTAGATCTGCGAAGACCTTGTGGTCCAGCCGAACTGGTCGGCCTTGTAGCGCCAGGCGTGCCCGAGCAGGAACGACGTGAAGGCGATGTACGGCAGCGTCATCCACAAGGTGGTGCTCATACCCGGCCTCCGGAAGCCATCGGGTCCATCGCGAACGGATCGAGGCCGACATCCTCGTCGGGCGGACCTTCGGCGGCGAGCTGGGCGATGCGGCGACGGTCGGCGCTGTTCACCGGCGGCAACGTGACGAGGACGGCGGCCAGCAGCCCGGTGTAGTAGGACTCGTTGTCCTGCAGGGAAAGTCGCAGTAGCTCGAGCACCGGGACATGCTCGGCCAGCAGGCGCTCACCTTGGACTTGATCGACCGTCGCGGCGAACTCCAGCACCATGGGCAGGTAGTCGGGCAGCTCGCCGCTTTCCAGGTCACCGACCTCCAGGCCGGCCTGACGGTAGGCGTGCTTGAACCGCAGCAGGGCCATGCCGCGTTTGCGGGTGTCGCCGTAGGCGTAGTAGGTCAGGTGCAGGCTGCTGCGTCGTTGCATGTCGAACGTCTCGACGTAGTTCGACGCGCGCCGCATCGGATCTGTTTCGTTGAACCGGCGCAGGAAATCGGTGAGCGGCACCCGCGCCGCGTCGGGTAGTTCAACGGCGACAGCGGCAAGTTGATCGACAAGACCGGCGGTTTCGGCTGTCGGATAATCGAGTAGCAGCGCGGCGATCCGCCACACCAGACGCTGCTGGCGCTCGGACAGGGCGGAACCCGTGCCTGTCCTGCGACCGAGGGTGAGTAGCTTCATGTGGTCGGCAACAACCCGTCTGTGCTCCGGCCGTCCCAGTTGAGCAAGTTGACCCGGGTCGGATCACCCTGCGGAACAGCGTCATTGGTTTGGGTCAGGTGGAACTTGTCCACCATGGTGTCGAACGCGGTCATCCCCGGCCCGCCGTCTCCGTCCAGGCTGCAACCGGTGGCCAGCGCGTCGAGGCGGTGGGCGTCGGAGCCGGCTCCGGTGGGGATGACATAGCGGTCCTGGTACTTGGCGATGGCCAACAGCCGGTACATCGACTCGATCTCATCGCCGCTCAACCGCACCGATTCCGGAATGGTCTCGTCGAACTCTTCACCGAGATTGGCCGCCCGCATGTACGCGCGCATGGCCGCCAGTCGTTGCAGAGCAGCCCGGACCGGGCCGACCTCGCCCGCGGTGAACAACTCGGCGAGGTACTCGACCGGGATGCGCAGCGTGTCGATCGCGCCGAACAGATTGTTCTTGTTCTCGCCGTCGTGGCCGGTCTCCTTGAGAATGTCCACCACCGGGGACAGCGGCGGCACGTACCAGACCATCGGCATCGTCCGGTATTCCGGATGCAGGGGCAGCGCCACCTGATAGTCGACGATCAGCCGGTACACCGGCGAATTCTGGGCCGCCTCAATCCATTCCGGAGAGATGCCGGCCCGCTCAGCTTCGGCGACCACGCGTGGATCATGCGGGTTGAGGAACACCCCGAGCTGTGACGGGTAGAGGTCTTTGTCATCGGTGACCGACGCGGCTTCCAACACGGCGTCGGCGTCGTACAACATCACGCCGATGTAGCGCAGCCGCCCGACACAGGTCTCCGAGCACACGGTGGGGATGCCGACCTCGACGCGCGGATAGCAGAACGTGCACTTCTCGGCCTTGCCGGTCTTGTGGTTGAAGTAGATCTTCTTGTACGGGCAGCCCGTCACACATTGCCGCCAGCCCCGGCACTTGTCCTGATCCACCAGCACGATGCCGTCTTCGGAGCGCTTGTAGATGGCGCCGGACGGACACGACGCGGCGCAGGCCGGGTTGAGGCAGTGCTCGCAGATGCGCGGCAGGTAGAACATGAAGGTCTGCTCGAACTCGAGCTTCACCTTGTCTTCGAGCTTGCCCACCAACGGGTCCCGGCTCACCTGCTCCGGACCGCCACCCAGGTCGTCATCCCAGTTGGCACCCCAGGTGACCTTGGTGTCGCGCCCGGTGATCAGTGACTTGGGCCGCGCCACCGGAGTGGTGTCCATGGCCGGCGCCGCCAGCAGGTTCTCGTAGTCGTATGTCCACGGGTCGTAGTAGTCCGAGACCGTGGGCAGGTCGGGATTGGCGAAGATGTTCAGCAGGCGTTTGAACCGCGAGCCGGACTTGAGGGTGAGTTTGCCGCGCTTGGTCAGCGTCCAGCCACCCTTCCACTTCTCCTGATCCTGATACTGACGCGGATAGCCTTGGCCGGGTCGGGTTTCCACGTTGTTGAACCACACGTACTCCACACCGCTGCGGTTCGTCCACGCCTGTTTACACGTGACGCTGCAGGTGTGGCAGCCGATGCACTTGTCGAGGTTCATCACCATCGCCAGTTGCGCCATTATCCTCATTGGTCCACTCCGCAAGCTTCGTGTCCGGTCATCGTCTAGTACTCCACATCCTGCGAGCGACGACGAATCGTGGTGACCTCGTCGCGTTGGTTTCCGGTGGGCCCGTGGTAATTCAGGGCGAAGGACTGCTGCGCGTACCCGCCGATCAGATGCGTTGGCTTGATCATGATGCGGGTCAGCGCGTTGTGAATGCCGCCGCGTTTGCCGTTCTTCTCGGTGCGCGGCACGTCGACGGCCTTGTCCTGGGCGTGGTACATGAACACCAGGCCCTCGGGCATGCGGTGGCTGACGATCGCCCTCGCATTCACCACGCCGTTGCGGTTGGTGCACTCGATCCAGTCGTTGTCCTTGACCCCGATCTTGGCGGCGTCCACGTCCGACATCCAGATGCACTGACCACCCCGGGACAGCGTCAGCATGTACAGGTTGTCCTGGTAGGCGGAGTGAATCGACCATTTGGAGTGCGGCGTCAGGTAACGCACCGTGATGCCGCCGCTGGTATCTCCCACTGCCGGCTCGTTGAACAGTGCCGTCATGTCCAGCGGCGGGCGGAACGTCGGCAGTTGCTCGCCGAGCTCACTCATCCAGTCGTGGTCGAGGTAGAAGTGCTGGCGGCCCGTCAGCGTGTGCCACGGTTTGAGCCGCTCGGTGTTGATGGTGAAGGGGGAGTAGCGGCGGCCGCCGGTCTCCGAACCCGACCATTCCGGTGAGGTGTTGACCGGCACAGGCCGGGCTTGGGTGTCGGCGAAGGTGATTCGCTTGCCCTCACTCTCCTTGGCCAGATCGACCAATTCGGTTCCGGTGCGACGTTCCAACGCCTCGAAGCCTTCGACTGCCAGCCGTCCGTTGGTGGTGCCCGACAGCGCCAGGATGGCCTCGGCGGCGTGCGTGTCCTTGGCCAGCGACGGGCGTCCGACCGCGACGCCGCTGACCACTGTGCCATTGACGCCCCGCAGGTATTCGACCTCGGCCTCGGGATGTGTCGTCACCCCTTTGGTGGTGAGGCCGACGGTCTCCACCATCGGCCCGAGCGCGGCCATCTTTTCGGCGATTGCGGGGTAATCGCGGTCGACCGTGATCAGTCGCGGCATGGTCCTGCCCGGAATCGGCTCGCACTCACCGGCTTTCCAGTCCAGCACCCGACCGCCGGGCTGTGCGGTGGCGTCGGCGCTGTCGTGCTGGAGCGGCATGGCCACGATGTCCTTGCGCTTGCCGAGGTGCTTTTCGGCCAGCCAGGAGAACCCGCGGGCGATGCGATGGAACGCGTCGAAGTCCGTCTTGGTCTCCCACGGCGGGGAGATGGCCGGCGAGAACGCGTGGACGAACGGATGCATGTCGGTACTGGACAGGTCGTGCTTCTCGTACCAGGTGGCCGCCGGCAGCACGATGTCGGAGAACAACGTCGTACTGGTGTTGCGGAAATCCAGGGACAGCAACAGGTCCAGCTTGCCCACCGGGGCCTCGTCGCGCCAGCGCACCTCCTGCGGACGGATACCGTCCTCGTCCCGCGCCGCCACCGCGGAGTCGGTGCCCAGCAGGTGTTTGAGGAAGTACTCGTTGCCCTTGGCCGATGAGCCGAGCAGGTTCGACCGCCACACCGTCAGGCAGCGCGGGAAGTTCTCCGGGGCGTCGGGATCTTCACAGGCGAACTGCAGATGACCCGACTTGAGCCCGTCGACCACGTATTCGGCGGCATCCTTACCCATTCGCGCGGCTTCGTCGGCAAGATCCAGCGGATTACGGTTGAAGGTCGGGTAACTCGGCATCCAGCCGAGCCGGCTGGCCAGCGCGATGTTGTCGGCGGCGGTGCGGCCCGCGAACTTGCCCTCGGCCAGCGGCGAGGCCATCACCTCCGAGGTGAACGGGTCATAGCGCCATTGATCGGTCGCCAGATACCAGAACACCGTGCCCTGCATCTGCCGTGGCGGCCGCTGCCAGTCCAGGCCGAATGCCAGTGTGGCCCAACCGGTGACCGGCCGGCACTTCTCCTGGCCGACGTAATGTGCCCAGCCGCCGCCGTTGACGCCCTGGCAACCGGTGAGCATGACCAGGGACAGAAATGAGCGGTAGATCTGATCGGAATGGAACCAGTGGTTGGTGCCGGCCCCCATCAGGATCATCGACCGGCCCTTGGAACGTTCGGCGTTGTCGGCGAACTCCCGGGCGATGCGTTCCGCGGCCGCCGCGGGTACGCCGGTGATCTCCTCCTGCCAGGCCGGGGTGTAGGGCTCGGAGGCGTCGTCGTATCCGGCCGGCCACTGCCCGGGCAGTCCCTCCCGGACCACCCCGTACTGCGCCAGCATCAGGTCGAACACCGTCGTCACCCGGTGTCCGGCAATGATTCTGGTCGGCACTCCACGTTCGAGGACGCCGGGCTGGTCGCTGTCGAACCGGGGAAGGGCCACGGTCACGGTGTCTTCGTGGTTGCCGAGCAGGGTCAGCATCGGGTGGACGCCCTGCAGGTCGAGGTTCCAGTGCCCCTCACCGGATGCGGTGAACCGATGTCCCAGCGAGCCGTTCGGCACCACAGGTCGGCCGGCCTGGTCCAACAGGACCGGTTTGGAGGACGCGGCTTCGGCATCCGCGTGTTCACCGCCCAGGTCGGCTGCGGTGAGGAACTTTCCGGGCAGGACCCGCCCGTCGCGTTCCGTGAGGGAGACCAGGAACGGCAGGTCGGTGTACTTCTTGACGTAGTCGGTGAAGTACGGCGTCTGCTTCTCGACGAAGAACTCCTTGAGAATGACCTGCCCCATCGCCATGGCCAGGGCGGCGTCGGTACCGGGGCGGGCGGGTAGCCATTCGTCGGCGAACTTGGTGTTGTCGGCATAGTCCGGCGACACCACGACCACCTTCTGGCCGCGGTACCGGGCCTCGGTCATGTAGTGCGCGTCAGGGGTTCGCGTGACGGGGACATTGGAGCCCCACATGATCAGGTAGCCCGCGTCGAACCAGTCGGCAGACTCTGGCACGTCGGTCTGGTCCCCGAAAACCTGCGGCGAGGCCACCGGAAGGTCGGCGTACCAGTCGTAGAACGACAGCATCGACCCGCCGAGCAGCGAGATGAACCGGGCGCCGACGGCATGGCTGACCATCGACATCGCCGGGATCGGGGAGAAGCCGGCCACCCGGTCCGGCCCGTACTTCTTCACGGTGTGGACGTGGGCGGCGGCGGCGATCTCCGCGGCTTCCCACCACTCGGCGCGGACGAACCCGCCCTTGCCGCGGGCGGCCTTGTACCGCTTCGACTTCTCCGGATCCTCGACGATGTCGGCCCAGGCCAGCACCGGATCCTTCAGTCGTTCCTTGGCTTCGCGGTAGTACTCCAGCAGAATTCCGCGCACGTACGGATAGCGCACGCGGGCAGGCGAATACGTGTACCACGAGAAGGACGCACCGCGCGGGCACCCGCGCGGCTCGTACTCGGGCTTGTCGGCACCGACCGACGGGTAGTCGGTCTGTTGTGACTCCCAGGTGATCACGCCGTCCTTGACGTAGATCTTCCAGGAACAGGACCCCGTGCAATTGACGCCGTGCGTCGACCGCACCACCTTGTCGTGTGCCCAGCGGTCCCGGTAGAACTCGTCCGCTGAGCGTCCGCCGATCTTGTGCAGAGTCCGCTGGTCCGCGGAGACCTCACCGCGGTGGAAGTACTTACCCAGTCGCAGCAAAGCATCCGCAGGCGTGGCACCCCCGGCATGTGAATCGACCACGATCCGTCCCTCCAAGCTGTTGACTTCTGAGCGTAAGGGCGCCGCGGAGGGCATCAAAAGAACGCACCAGAGGGTGTGCGCCCGTGTGAAATTGCGTTAACGCACTAGTTATTTCGCGGGAACGCGGTAGTCATACAGCGATTCCGCCGAGCCGCCGTAATTGGCGGGTTCACCTGCGCCTACGACAAAAATGCTGGCCTGCTTCGGGCCTGTGGATACCCCCGGGTTCCCACCGCGCATGTCCGGCCGTAGCCCCATGATTTTTCACCCCGGTAACAATGCATCCGTCGGGTGCTGCGGCCGTGGACCTTCGATTGCCAGCCGACATCCCGGTGGCATTCGCGACGGGCGAGCAACGGGAAGAACCGGATCGCCGTCGGGCCGTATCGGTCTGGACGGCAAACATCGTCAACGGTCAGAAAAGGCCGGGCTTCGTCCAGCGGATGGTGTGCCGGAACGCCAGCCGACGGCGCATCTGGGCGCCCGGCAGGATGTCCTGGACGAGCGCATGCAGCTGATCGAAGCTCAGCTGCGGGTCGCGAATCGGAAACGGCGGTGGCACCGGACCGCCTGACACGGGTCGCGGATGCTTGATCAGGCCGATGAACGGGTTGCTCACCGCCGACGCCAGATCCCATGCGTTGTCGCGGATCGAGACGGGCGCGGCCAGTCCCACCACCAGGAACCGCCCGCCGGGCGCCAGCAGTCGTTTGACGTCGACGAGCGCTCGTTCGACGTCGAGGTGATGCAGAACCGCCACCATCGTGATCAGATCGACCGGTCCGTCGAGTTGGTCGAGTTGACTGTCGTCGATCGTGACGTTGGCCAGGCCGGCGCAGCGCCGGCTCGCCTCGGCGCGCATGCCCGCGTCGGCGTCCGTGCCCCGGACATGCCCGAACTGAGCCGCCAGTCGTGCCACCAAATCGCCCTGCCCGCACCCGATGTCCACGGCTGTGTCGCGGCGTGCGGGCAGGTTCCCCAGAATCCAACCGTGGAAATGGTCGTTGTGACTCCACGGATGCCTGCTGTTGAAGTTGTGCAGGCCCTGCACGGCCCGCTTGACCAGTGGGTGCTCGACGAGGCGGATGTTCACACATCCACTGTGCCCGGCAGGGGAAGCTACTGGATGTAGCTCGTGGCGGATTGCAGGTGCGCGACGGCCTCGTCGACGATCGCCGGAACCAGCTCCGCACACGACGGCAGATCGCTGATGATGCCGGCCACCTGTCCGGAAGCCAGCACACCGGCGTCGGTATTACCCTCCACCAGACCCGCTTTCAGCAGCATCGGGGTGTTGGCCGCCATCACCACCTGCGACCAGGTGAGCTCCTTGCCGTGCCGCATCGCGAGGCCGTCCTTGACCATCGACAGCCAGGTCATCCCGGAGAGCTTCTTGAACTTCTGGGCGTTGCCGACGGCGGCCGCGAAACCGCGTGCCCGCGAACCGCTCTCCAGCTTTTCCACCAGGCCGGTGCGCAGCACCCGGTGCGGCATGCCGTCGACGCGGGTGGACACCACGGTGCCGTCCAGCGCTGCCTGCAGGTAGCGCTCCTTGACCGCGTCGGGCACGGTGGAATCGGCGGTCAGCAGGAAGCGGGTGCCCATGGCCACGCCGGCCGCACCGTAGGACAGCGCGGCCGCCAGGCCACGCCCGTCGAAGAAGCCGCCGGCGGCGATCACCGGCATGCCGGTGTCCTTGACGGCGTCGAGCACCGAGGGCAGCAGCAGCGTGGTGGCGACGGGACCGGTGTGGCCGCCGCCCTCACCGCCCTGCACGATCACCGCGTCGGCACCCCAGCCTGCCACCTTCTTGGCGTGCTTGGCCGCGCCGACCGACGGGATCACCACGACGCCCGCATCTTTCAGCTTGGCGATCAGCTCGGGCTTGGGAGCTAGGGCGAAGGAGGCGACTTTGACTCCTTCGCGGATCAGGAGGTCCACGCGGGCACCGGCGTCGCCCGCGTCGGCACGCATGTTGATGCCGAAGGGTTTGTCGGTGGCGGCCTTGACCTTGGTGACGGCGGTCTGCAGCTCCTCGAGCGTCATGGTCGCTGACGCCAGGATGCCGAGCCCGCCGGCATTGGAGGTGGCGGCGACCAGTCGTGCCCCGGCCACCCAGCCCATTCCGGTCTGCACGACGGGATGCTCGATGCCGACCAGTTCGGTCAGCGGAGTCTTGAGCTTGCCCATTCGTTAAACCTTGACCTCTTTGTCGCGCAACGACTTCGGATCGATGACCTCGCGCAGCAGCTTGAGTTCCTCGTCGGTGGCCAGCCGGGTGGTCTCGGCCTCTTCCAAGCCGTGCACCTCGAACGAGGTGTTGTCGGCGACCTGCTGAGCTTCGACGCCGGGATGCAGCGACACGGCCCGCATCTGGTGGTCGGGGCCGTTGAAGTCGAACACGCCCAGGTTGGACACGACGCGGTAGATGTTGGCGAACCGGTAGGCCGGGTTCTCCGGATCGATCTTGTCCCAGCCGATTCCGGAGACGATGTCCACCGACTCGCAGAACACCCGCTTGGAGTGGTTGCCCACGAAGTAGCTGGTGGTGTGGTTGATGGTGTTACCCGGTGCGCCGCGGACACCGAACATCTGCCGGGTCGGGTGCTGGATCGGGCCGAACGCCGACAGGTTCTGGTTGCCGTAGCGGTCGATCTGGTTGGCTCCCATCACCACATGGCGCTTGCCCCAGGCCAGGGTCTCGAAGACCCGGTTGAACGGCATCCAGCCCTCCATGGCGAAGGGGGCACCGATCGCCGGGGTATCGGCCAGAATCCGGGCCTCACCGTCGGTCAGCACGATGTCGGGGGAGAAGGTCAGCCGGGCCAGGCGCGCACCGATCTGGACGACGGTGGTCATCGGGCTGGCCATGATCTCGCCGGCGTCGCGGAACAGCTCGGCGCAGGCGACGGCGCACACCTCGGCGCGGGTCACGGCAATCATGCTTGCTCCTCCTTGAACTTGCGGACCGCGGCCTGGTAGTCGGCCTCGCTGCCGGACAGGTACGTCTTGACGAACTCGGCCCAGGTCTCGTCGGAACCGGCGGCCTCTGCGTAATGGCGCTGGAACTTCTCGTCGCGCCGGTAGTCGGGCTCGTTGGTGGTGAAGTGGGCGCCGTTGGGCGCCTCGACCACCGAATCGACCATCATCCGGTTGATCAGCAGGGCCTGCGTCGGAACGGCCTTGACCAGTTCCTCGGTGGAGACCACGCGCTCGACCGACAAGAAGCGGCGCGCAGCGGACATCAGGAACAGATCATCGAAGTACGGGTCGATACCGGTGTAAGCCGCATTGCCTTGGGCGTCACCGAGATTCATGTGCACGAAGGCCGCGTCGAGGTTCAGCGCGGGCATCGCGATCAGCTCCTCGTAGGCGCCGTCGGTCTCATAGGGCGACTTCACGGTCTTGAGCTCGTCGCCCCAGAACGTGCGGACGTCGCTGCCCAGGCCGGCGCGGATCGGCAGGAACGGCAGCCGCTGAGCGGCCGCCTGCAAGCCGCAGCGCAGCATGCCCTCGTCCATCTCGCGGGCCTCGATGGCACCGCTGGTGCGGGCCTTGGCGAACCACGGGTCGTAGAACGGCGGCGAGTCCAGCGACACGAAGCCGTAGTAGACGCGCTTGACCTTGCCGGCCGAGCACAGCAGGCCGAGGTCGGGCCCGCCGTAGGTGACCACGGTCAGGTCCTTGACGTCGGTGCGCAGCAGCGCGCGCACGAAGGCCATCGGCTTGCGCCGCGAGCCCCAGCCACCGATGCCGATGGTCATGCCGCTCTCGATCGAGGCGACGGCCTCGTCGAGGGTTGTTCTCTTGTCTGCCATGTTATTTCGACCCCTTGTCAGTTCCGGCGAAGGCGTCGCGGTGCTCGTCGGACACACCGGACAGGTTGAGTTCGAAGGTGAAGCCCTGCTCCATGCGGTACCGCGCGTTGACGGGCTGGACGTCGATGAAGTTCAGCGCCTCCTTGGCCGCCCGGATCACCCGGGTGTCCTTGGACGCGATGTCACGGGCGACGCGCAGCGCGGCCTCGTCGAGCTCCTCGCGGGGTACCACCTCGTGCACCGAACCGAAGTGGTGCAGCGTCTCGGCGGGAACGGTTGCGGCGGTGAAGAACAGCCGGCGCATCAGGTGCTGGGGAACCAACCGGGACAGGTGGGTGGCGGCACCGAGCGCGCCGCGTTCCACCTCGGGCAGACCGAACTTGGCGTCATCGGAGGCCACGATCACGTCGGCGTTGCCGACCAGGCCGATGCCGCCACCGACGCAGAAGCCGTTGACGGCGGCGACGACGGGGACCTCGCATTCGTAGACGGCCTTGAACGCGTGGTAGCAGCCACGGTTGGCGTCGATGAGCGCGGTGAAGCCCTCGGTGTTCTGCATTTCCTTGATGTCCACACCGGCGTTGAAGCCACGGCCCTCGGCCCGCAGGATCACCACGTGGGTGCTGCGGTCGCGGCCCGCCGCGGTGATGGCATCGCCGAGTTCGAACCAGCCGGCCGACGGGATGGCGTTGACGGGCGGGTAGTTGACGGTGACCGAGACGATGCCCGGTTCGACTGTCTTGGTGGTGATCGTCATCAATCCACTTCCTGAAGGGGTCGCTACCTAAGCAAGCACTTGCTTGGTACGCTAGCACAGTGACAGTTACGCCAGAAGTCGGCGCCATCAGTTTGGGTTTGACCGGCAAGGTGGTCCTGGTGACCGGTGGAGTACGAGGGGTTGGCGCTGGTATCAGCGCGGTTTTTGCCGGTCAGGGCGCCACCGTGGTGACCTGCGCACGCCGCCCGGTCGAGGGGCTGCCCTACGAATTCCACAGCTGCGACATCCGGGATGACGAATCGGTGAAGTCGCTCATCGATGCGGTCGTCGAGAAGCACGGTCGTTTGGATGTGGTCGTCAACAACGCCGGCGGCTCGCCGTACGTGCTCGCTGCTGACGCGTCGGCGAAGTTCAGCACCAAGATCATCGAGCTCAACCTGATCGGTGCGCTGTCGGTGTCCACGCACGCCAATGCGGTCATGCAGGGCCAGGACTCGGGCGGCTCGATCGTCAACATCTCCAGCGTCAGCGGTCACCGGCCCACGCCGGGGACGGCGGCGTACGGAGCGGCGAAGGCCGGCATCGACAACCTCACCTCGACGCTGGCCGTCGAGTGGGCGCCGAAGGTCCGGGTTAACTCGGTGGTGGTCGGCATGGTCGAGACCGAGCAGTCCGAACTGTTCTACGGCGACGCCGATTCCATCGCGGCCATCTCGCGCAACGTGCCGCTGGGGCGGTTGGCCAAGCCCGCCGATATCGGTTGGGCCACAGCGTTTTTGTCGTCTTCGGCCGCCTCTTATATCAGCGGTGCGTCGTTGGAGGTGCACGGTGGCGGGGAGCCGCCGCACTACCTGTCCACCACGACGGCCGACATCAAGTAACTCGGAAAAGGAGACAGCACAATGGGATTGCTCGACGGCCGCGTGGTCATCGTGACGGGTGCCGGTGGCGGTATCGGGCGTGAGCACGCGCTCGCGTTCGCTGCCGAAGGTGCCCGCGTCGTGGTCAACGACATCGGAGTCGGCCTGGACGGTTCGCCGGCGGGCGGCGGCAGCGCCGCGCAGAACGTGGTCGACGAGATCGTCGCCGCCGGAGGCGAAGCTGTTGCCAACGGCTCCAACGTCGCCGACTGGGCGCAGGCCGAGGCGCTGATCCAGAACGCCGTCGATGCCTTCGGCACCCTCGACGTTCTCGTCAACAACGCCGGCATCGTTCGTGACCGGATGTTCGCCAACGCCACCGAAGAAGAGTTCGACGCGGTCACCGCCGTGCATCTCAAGGGGCACTTCGCCACCATGAAGCACGCCGCCGCCTACTGGCGGGCCAAGTCCAAGGCCGGCGAAACCGTTGACGCGCGCATCATCAACACCAGTTCCGGTGCCGGTCTGCAGGGCAGCGTCGGGCAGGCCACCTACAGCGCCTCCAAGGCCGGCATCGCCGCGCTGACGCTGGTGGCCGCGGCCGAGATGGGACGCTACGGCGTCACCGCCAACGCCATCGCGCCCTCGGCGCGCACCCGGATGACCGAGACCGTCTTCGCCGAGATGATGGCGACCCAGGACCAGGCCTTCGACGCCATGGCCGCCGAGAACATCTCCCCGCTGGTGGTGTGGCTGGGCAGCGCCGAGTCAAAAGACGTGACCGGCAAGATGTTCGAGATCGAGGGCGGCAAGATCCGCATCGCCGAGGGCTGGGCGCACGGACCTCAGATCGACAAGGGCGCCAAGTGGGATCCGGCTGAGCTGGGCCCGGTGGTCAAGGACCTGCTGGCCCAAGCCCGCCCCGCGGTGCCGGTTTACGGCGCCTGATTTCCTCTTGTTCTGCCGAGTGTGCGCTCAGATCGTGAAATCCACCTGATTCTCGATCTGAGCGCACACTCGATTTTCTTTATGCCTCTTGTCAGGCGGCGTCCTTCTTGGCGGCACCGTCGTTGTCGTCGGCAGCCTTGCTCTGCTGGCCGGTCGCCTTCTTGACCGCGTCGCCGAACTTCTTGATCGACGACGACACCCGGTCCTGCGCGTCCTTGACGGCCGTCTGAGCCCGCTCGCCGGCCTGGTGCAGCGACTTCGCGACACCCGGCAGCGCCTTGTTGCCGTCGGACAGGTCGGTCGCACCGCGGGGCTTGACGATGCTGTCGACGGCGGCCTTGAGCTTGGGCTTCGCATCGTTGTCGGCGATCGCTACAGGAGCGGCTTTCTGCACGACGCTGTCCTTGGCCGTGTCCAGCGAGGTGCTGACGTTCTGGACCTCGGTGGACACCTTGTCCTGCAGATCCTCGGTGCTCGCCGGGATCTCCTTGGTAGTGCGCTTGATGATCTCCGCGTTGACTGCCCGGGCGAACTTGGTGACAGAGAAGGACGCGTCGGCCACGCTGCGGTTGATCGCCGTCGCGATGGTTGCGAAGTCACCGGTCTTGAAGGCCGCCGTGACCTGATCTCCGGCGGCAGTCAGCTGACGGCTCAGGGTACGCAGCTGCATGTTCAGCTCGTGCTCGAAGGTGGGCTCGGGGGAGAACCTCTTCCCGTTCCAGTCCGTCACGACCCAGCCATCCTCGGGATTGCCTTCGACGACGACGTAGTCGGTGTTGCCGAGCGCGTAGTGGCTGAGCAGGTCGACCTTGTCCGCCATGGTGAGGTTCTTGGCGTTCATCATCGTCCAAACCATGATGGTGCCTCCGTGCGAGAAGACGATGGCATTGCGATCGCCCTTGTCGTACATCTGCTTGATCGCGCCGTCGACCCGAGCGTCGAAGCCGTCTCCGGTCAAGGTGGTACCCGGCATCGCCAAGTCACGCTGGCCGGCGATGGCCCACGCGCCGATGATCCTGCCGTATCCGTTGGCGGCTTCGCTTTCCGGCGTGCCCTCGAAGGCGCCGGCTTCGATCTCCTGCAGACCGGGCAGGACCTGGATCGGCAGGCCGAGGTACTGCGACATCGGTGCGGCCGTCAGTTGGGTGCGCACCATCTGAGAGGCGTAGATGGCGTCGTAGTTGTTGTCTCCGAGCTTGCCGACGACCGCCTGGGCCTGCTGCTGACCTTTTTGGGTGAGCACCGGTCCGGGTGTCTTGGTGTCGATCAATCCGGAGGCGTTGCCTTCTGACTCGCCGTGCCGGACGAATGTGATCCGCATGTTCTCGGCGGCATTGGCTACGGGGATCGCCAGGAAGAACGCGAGGAACGCGATGGCGACACCCCCCAGTAGACTTCGATATCGTGACGCCGACGCGTCACCTCTGCGACGGTTCATGTGGTTCCTCCATTGTGGCTGTACGGATTTCGCGTGACCTGCCGGTGAAGGTTCGCTGGCGGCCAGATGAATTGTCTGACCGTCTGCTGTCAGAGTGAGCCGTTATCTCGTTGTGCGGGACGATATTTGACAGTCTCGTTTGACCCGCTAACGCTCTGCCGCGGACGCGGTTCAGCCCCCTCCTCGGGCGAGGAGGGGGCTGGCCGTCTGTATTACGTTGAGCTGACGGTTATTTCACGCGGCGTCTTTGTTCTTGGCCTTCGTCTTGGGCTTGGCCTTGCCGACGCTGTTGTCCTTGCCGGTCTTTGCGGCCTTGTCCGCTCCTGTGAGCTTCTTGGCGGAGTCGCGAGCCTGTCTCACCGAGGATTCGACACCGCTGCGCACGTCGTCGGCGGCCTGGCGAACCCGGTCGCGCACCGCGGAGACGGCCTTGCCCGGTTCTGCCTTGTCGCCGGCGGCCGGCGTGGTGGTGGCGGTGCGGATAGCCTTTACCTCGGTCTGCACCGGCTCGGCCGTCTTCTGCACCGTCGAGTCTGTCGACGTGGCTTCCTCGGTGACAGCGTTGTCAGCAGTGGTGTTCTGGATGCTCAGCTTGGACACCTGGGAGGTCGACTGGCCCAGCGAGCCCGGAATTCCGGTGATCGCGTTGACGGTGTCGGTGATCGAGTCCCTCACGAATTTCACGCCGGCCTGGGCGACGTCCTCCACGCCTCGCGCGCCGGTGGTCACGATGGCTTCGGGATCCAGGGAAAGGACCGGTATGCGCATGTTGTAGATCGCCTTCTGCGGGGCGACGATCAGGTCACGCACGTTGACGAACATCTGCGTCGGGTAGTCGGCATCGCCGACCTCCTGGCCGTTCCAGCTCACCAGATGCCAACTGCCGTCGTCGTTCTTCGTGACCACCACGGTGTCGGTGTTGTCCAGCGTGTTCGCCAGCAGCGTCAAGCTCGGATTGTCGACGTTCATCAACGTCCACATCATGATGGTGGCGCCGTGAGAGAACACCGCGGCGTCGATCTCGCCGTCACCGTTGGTGTCGGTGGTGCCCGACTCGACGTCCTCCAGGGCGTTCGTCACGCGCTCGTTGAACTCCAGGCCGGATTCGCCGCCGGGGATCGGGACGAACTGCAAGCCCATCGACCACGCCAACGGGGCGAGGATGTAGCCGATACGGCCGATACCTTCCTTCTCGGACAGGCCCTCGAAGATGCCGGCACTGATTTCCTGCACACCGGAGTTCCGCTGCGGTCGGGTCGGGTCGTAGGAGCCCAGGACCGTGACCGGCAGACCGGTCTTGTCGGCCAGCGGCTTCGCGGTCTCTTGGGTGCGGATCATGGTCGAGGCGTAGAGCGCGTCGAACGGCGCAGCCGTTCCGGTGCAGGAGGTCGCACACAGCGCGTCGGCGAAGTTCTGCGCCTGCTGCTCGCCGGTCAGTCCGCCGGTCTGGTCCACCTCGTCATTGGTCAGGTGGGGCCCGGGCGTGCTGGTGTCGATGTACCCCGAGGCATTGGCCTGCGATTCGGCGTGCCTGATGAACGTCACGGTCAGCGCGGAGGCGGGCAGGGTTGCGGCTGCGAAGAGGGAACACGCGGTGAGCGTTGTCGCGGCAGCACCGGCAGCCCGGCGGCGGGTGGGTCGTTGCATAGGGTCTCCATCGGGTTCACGAGGATGTGGGCTGCCGCTCACTTGGCGTTCACTGTGTGCGGGCTCACAGAACATAATCAAAGAACTGTTCACCCGTCAATTCAGCTACCGAGAGTTGCGTAATTGGCCAGCTCCTGGACACCTGGCAACGCAAGACGCCCCCGACCTCATGGTCGGGGGCGTTCGGCAAAGCGTCAGGTCAGGCCGGGTCGCAGATCACGATCGGGATCTTGCGGTCGGTGTAGGAACGGTAGTTCGCGAAGTCGGCGTACATCGCGTCCAGCTTGGGCCAGTATTCGTCGCGCTCGGCGTCGGTGGCATCACGCGCGACCAGGTCCAGGGTCTCGCGCTTGGTTTGGAACTTCACCCGCGGGTTGGCCACCAGGTTCAGGTACCACATCGGGTTGGTGGCCCGACCGCCCTGCGAAGCGACCAACACGATGCGCTTGCCTTCCTGCAGGAACAGCAGCGGGCTGTCTCGTTCCTCTCCCGATTTGCGGCCGATGGTGGTCAAGATGCCCACTTCGGCACCGCGCAGGAACTTGTCGCCGATGCGCCCGCCGGACTTCTTGAAGATCCAGGTCTGGGCGCGCGACATCCATTTGATGGCGGTGCCGGTCGATTTCGCGTTGAGGCGTTCGACCTGTTTGGGGCTCAGCGGGCGTGGGGTGTTGGCCATGCGGGGACCTTAGCGGCTGATGAACGGGGCGAGGGAGGCACGGATGTGATGGATCTTGCCGTCCGATGCCGGGATCAGGAACGTCTCGTCGACGTGTGAGCACACCCGCCACCCGAACAGGCGCGGCTTGGTGAGCACGTCGAACTTGGCGCGGATGTTGTCGCCGTCGACGGAGAACTCCGGCGTCGTCGTCTTCTCGATCAACTTGAACTGCGGTCCGCGATTCAGGCTGCGGCGCAGGTGATCACCGGAACGTCCGGTCTTCAGCCCCATCTCGATGCGGATGCAACCCGGATCGAACGGCACCCCATCTGCTTGATGGGTGACGAGCGCATCGATGTAGGCCTGTGCGGCCGCGATGCGCTCGGCTTCACTGAACGCCATCAGATCCGCTCGATGATGGTGCCGGTGGACAGCGCGCCGCCGGCACACATGGTGATCAGCGCCGTGCTGCGGTCGGTGCGCTCCAGCTCGTGCAGAGCGGTGGTGATCAGCCGGGATCCGGTCGAGCCGACCGGGTGGCCCAGGGCGATGGCGCCACCGTTGACGTTGACCTTGTCCATGTCGGCGCCGTGCACCTGGGCCCAGGACAGCACCACCGACGCGAAGGCCTCGTTGATCTCGACCAGGTCGATGTCACCGAGCTTCATGCCGGCCTTCTCCAGCACCTTGGCGGTGGACTGCACCGGGCCGTCGAGGTGGTAGTAGGTCTCGGCGCCGACGTTGGCCTGCGCGATGATCCGCGCACGCGGCTTGAGGCCCAGCGCCTTCGCCTTGTCCTCGTCCATCCAGAGCACCGCGGCCGCGCCGTCGGAGATCTGCGACGACGTACCGGCGGTGTGGATCCCGCCCTCCATCACCGGCTTCAGCGATGCCAGGCCCTCGGCGGTCGTGTCGCGCAGGCCCTGATCGCGGCTGACGGTGTTCCATTCGGCGGTCGGCTGCTTGTTCTCGTCGATGACCGGGGCCTCGATCGGCGAGATCTCCCGGTCGAAGCGCCCCTCGGCCCAGGCCTGCTTGGCCCGGTTCTGGGAGGCCAGACCGAGCGCGTCCACATCGGCGCGGGTGATGCCGCGGCGCTTGGCGATGCGCTCGGCGGCCTCGAACTGGTTGGGCAGATCGATGTCCCACGACGCGGCGCGGGCCCCGCCGCCGTTGGCGCCGAGGCCGACTCGGCTCATCGCCTCGATTCCGCAGGCGATGCCGATGTCGATCGCGCCGGTGGCGATCAGGCCGGCCACCAGGTGGTTGGCCTGCTGGGCGCTGCCGCACTGGCAGTCGATGCTGGTGGCGCCGACGTGCTCGGGAAGACCGGCGATGAGCCAGGACTGGCGGGTGACGTTGTTCGCCTGTTCGCCGTACTGCGTGACGCAGCCACCGATGACCTGCTCGACGCTGCCGGGGTCGATTCCGGCCTTCTCGATGAGGGCCTTCTGGACGGCTCCGAGAAGCTCGGTGGCGTGCAGGCCGGACAACCAGCCGTTGCGCTTGCCGATGGGGCTGCGGGTGGCTTCGACGATGACAGGGTTACCCATGAAGTCAGGCTAGAACACGTTTCATATCTCTGACAAGCACGGATGTATCACTGCCTTTGATCTGCGGTCAAGCCGTGTTTCAATGGTCTCAATTGGTACTAGACCACGTTGTTTCAAGCATTGCTGGCTACGCGCACGGCTTGCTACAGACACTAGGAGTTAGACACATGGGCTGCCCCAACATCCCCAAGGATTTCGACTTCCTCGATTCCGACCTGAACCTCAAGGGTCTGCCGGTCAAGGAGCTCGCCGAGCTTCGTGCGGCCGAGCCGGTTCGCTGGGTCGACGTCCCCGGCGGCACCGGAGGCTTCGGCGACAAGGGGTACTGGCTCGTCACCCGCCACGAGGACGTCAAGGACGTCTCGCTGCGCAGCGACGTGTTCTCCAGTTCGATGAACGGCGCGATCCCGGTCTGGCCGCAGGAGATGACCCGCGAAGCCGTCGACCTGCAGCGCGCGGTCCTGCTCAACATGGACGCCCCGCACCACACCCGGCTGCGCAAGATCATCTCCCGTGGCTTCACCCCCCGCGCGCTCTCGCGGCTCGAGGACGAATTGAACTCGCGCGCACAGCAGATCGCCAAGAACGCTGCCGCGTCGAGCACCGGTGACTTCGTCGAGCAGGTGTCCTGCGAACTGCCGCTGCAGGCCATCGCCGAACTGCTCGGTGTGCCCCAGGACGACCGCGACAAGCTGTTCCGCTGGTCCAACGAGATGACCGCCGGTGACGACCCCGAGTACGCCGACGTCGACCCGGCCATGTCCTCGTTCGAGCTGATCTCCTACGCCATGAAGATGGCCGAAGAGCGCGGCAAGAACCCGACCGACGACATCGTCACCAAGCTGATCCAGGCCGACATCGACGGCGAGAAGCTCAGCGACGACGAGTTCGGCTTCTTCGTGATCATGCTGGCCGTCGCCGGTAACGAGACCAGCCGCAACTCGATCACGCACGGCATGATCGCGTTCTCGCAGCACCCCGAGCAGTGGGAGCTGTTCAAGAAGGAGCGCCCCAAGACCGCGGTCGACGAGATCATCCGCTGGGCCACCCCGGTGTCGGCCTTCCAGCGCACCGCCAGCCAGGACACCGAGATCTCCGGCGTCAAGATCAAGGCCGGCGAGCGCGTGGTGATGTCCTACCGCTCGGCCAACTTCGACGAGACGGTGTTCGAAGACCCGTTCACCTTCAACATCCTCCGCGACCCCAACCCGCACGTCGGCTTCGGCGGCACCGGGGCGCACTACTGCATCGGCGCCAACCTGGCCCGCCTGACGATCAACCTGATCTTCAACGCCGTCGCCGACCACATGCCCGACCTCAAGCCGATCGGTGACCCCGAACGGCTGAAGTCCGGCTGGCTCAATGGTATTAAGCATTGGCCGGTCGATTACACGGGCGCGTGCCCGGTCGCTCACTGAGCTACTGACCGTCTAACGGATCAAGGAGGATTCGGGTGGATTTCACACCGAACCCGGAACAGCAGGCCGTCGCCGATGTGGTGACCTCTGTTCTGGAACGCGACAACACCTGGGATGCACTGGTTTCCGGTGGAGTCGCGGCGCTGGGAGTGCCGGAACGACTCGGCGGTGACGGCCTCGGCCTGCCCGAGCTGTCCACCGCGTTGACCGAGATCGGCAGGCACGGCACCACCGGGCCGGCGCTGGCCACCGTGGGCCTCGGCCTGGTGACGCTGCTCGACCTGGCGTCCGACGCCCAGCAGGACCGGTACCTCGCCGGTGTCGCGACGGGCGCGGTGCTCTCGGCGGCGCTCAATGAGCCCGGGCAGTCGCTGCCGGAGCGGCCTGCGGTGAACTTCGCCGACGGCAAGCTCAACGGCACCAAGATCGGTGTGCCCTATGCCGAGACGGCCAAGTGGCTGGTGGTCACCGCCGACAACGCGGTCGTGGTGGTCTCCCCGGCGGCTGATGGCGTGACGGTCACCAAGACCCCGACCTCCAACGGTTCCGACGAGTACGTGGTGACGTTCGCCGACGTCGCGGTCGACGCCGCAGACGTGCTCGACGGCGCGAGCGCGCAGCGGGTCAACCAGCTGGCGCTGGCTGTCACCGGGGCGTTCGCCGCCGGGTTGGTGGCCGGCGCACTGCGGCTGACCGCCGACTACGTGGCCACCCGTGAGCAGTTCGGCCGGCCGCTGTCGACGTTCCAGACCGTGGCGGCACAGTTGTCGGAGGTCTACATCGCCTCGCGGACAATCGATCTGCTGTCCACCTCGGCGCTGTGGCGGCTGTCCGAGGGGCTTGACGCCGACGAGGACCTGAACATCCTGGGCTACTGGCTCACCTCGCAGGCCGCGCCGGCCATGCGGCTCTGCCATCACCTGCACGGCGGTATGGGTATGGACATCACCTACCCGATGGACCGCTACTACTCCTCGATCAAGGATCTGACCCGGCTCTTGGGTGGTCCGTCGCATCGCCTCGATTTGGTGGGAGCGTAATGTTCATCGACCTGACGCCCGAGCAGCGGGCGCTGCAAGCCGAACTGCGGGAATACTTCTCGACTCTCATCACGCCGGAAGAGGCCGCGGCGATGGAGTCAGACCGGCACAACGAGGCCTACCGTGCGGTGATCAAGCGCATGGGCAGCGACGGCAAGCTCGGTGTGGGCTGGCCGAAGGAGTACGGCGGCCTGGGCTTCGGCCCTGTCGAGCAGCAGATCTTCATCAACGAGGCCAACCGTGCCGACATCCCGCTGCCGATGGTCACGCTGCAGACCGTCGGCCCGACCCTGCAGGCACTGGGCACCGAGGCGCAGAAGAAGAAGTTCCTACCCGGAATCCTCTCCGGCGACGTGCATTTCGCCATCGGATACTCCGAGCCCGACGCCGGCACCGACCTCGCCTCGCTGCGTACGACGGCCGTCCGGCACGGTGACGAGTACATCGTCAACGGCCAGAAGATGTGGACCACCGGCGCGCACGACGCCGACTACATCTGGCTGGCGTGCCGCACCGACCCGACCGCGGCCAAGCACAAGGGCATCTCGATCCTGATCGTCGACACCAAGGATCCCGGCTACTCGTGGACGCCGATCATCCTGTCCGACGGCGCCCACCACACCAACGCGTCGTACTACAACGACGTGCACGTGCCCGCCGACATGCTCGTCGGTGAGGAGAACGGCGGCTGGAAGCTCATCACCACCCAGCTCAACCACGAGCGCGTGGGTCTGGGACCGGCCGGTCGCGTCGCCGGCATCTACGACCAGGTGCACGCCTGGGCATCCAAGCCGGGGTCCGACGGCGTCACGCCGATCGAGCAGGACGACGTGAAACGCCTGCTGGGGCAGATCAAGTCGATCTGGCGGATCAACGAGCTGCTCAACTGGCAGGTGGCGGCATCCGGCGAGACCATCGCCGTTGCCGACGCGGCGGCCACCAAGGTGTTCTCCACCGAACGCATCCAGGAAGTCAGTCGCCTGGCCGAGGAGATCGTCGGCAAGTACGGCAACCCGGCTGATCCCGAGACCGCCGAGCTGCTGATCTGGCTGGACAAGATGGCCAAGCGCAACCTGGTCATCACCTTCGGTGGCGGTGTCAACGAGGTGATGCGCGAGATGATCGCGGCATCGGGCCTGCGGGTGCCGAGGGTGCCGCGATGAGCGATCTGCAGGCAGGTATCGACGAGATCGTCGCGACCGGGCGCAGCAAGCCGACGCTGAGCCGGGATCCGGTGAACCAGCCCATGATTCACCACTGGGTCGACGCCATCGGTGACAAGAACCCGATCTACGTCGATGAGGAAGCGGCCAAGGCCGCCGGGCATCCCGGCATCGTGGCCCCGCCGGCGATGATCCAGGTCTGGACCATGATGGGCCTGGGCCGTAGCCGCTCGGACGACGATCCGCTGGCCCGGATCATGAAGTTGTTCGACGACGCCGGGTACGTCGGCGTGGTCGCCACCAACTGCGATCAGACCTACCACCGGTATCTGCAGCCCGGCGAGCAGGTCAGCATCAGCGCCGAGGTCACCGACGTGGTGGGCCCGAAGCAGACCGCGCTGGGCGAGGGCTACTTCATCAATCAGAAGATCCGCTGGCATGTCGGCGACGAGGAAGTCGCCGACATGGACTGGCGGATCATGAAGTTCCAGCCGGCCAACAAGCAGGGGCAGGACGCGGCCGAAACCGGTTCGATCCCGGCCGATCTGGACCCCGACAAGTTGATGCGGCCGGCGTCGTCACGGGACACCCAGTTCTTCTGGGACGGTGTCAATGCCCACGAACTGCGTATCCAGAAGCGACCCGACGGCTCGCTGCAGCACCCGCCGGTGCCCGCCGTCTGGCAGGACAAAGAGGCTCCGGTCGACTACGTGGTGTCGACGGGCAAGGGCACGGTGTTCAGCTACGTCGTGCACCACGCACCCAAGGTGCCCGGACGCAGCCTGCCGTTCGTCATCGCACTCGTCGAACTCGAAGAGGGCGTCCGCATGCTGGGTGAGTTGCGCGGGATCGCCGCCGATCAGGTGAAGATCGGAATGCCCGTCACCGCAACCTATATCGACTTTCCGGACAGTGAGGTCAGCCCGGCCTGGACGTTGTACGCATGGGAGCCGCAAGCATGAGCCTGACTGTCTCCGACGTTCGCGTCGGCACCACACTGCCCGAACTCAAGATCTACGGTGACCCGACGTTCATCGTCTCCACCGCGATCGCCACCCGGGATTACCAGGACGTCCACCACGACCGGGACAAGGCGCAGGCCAAGGGTTCCAAGGACATCTTCGTCAACATCCTCACCGACACGGGCCTGGTCGGACGGTACGTGACCGACTGGGCCGGGCCGAACGCGATCATCAAGTCGATCAAGCTGCGCCTCGGTGTGCCCTGGTACGCCTACGACACCATCACCTTCACCGGTGAGGTCACCGAGGTCGAGGGTGACCTGGTGACCCTGAAAGTGGTGGGCAGCAACAGCCTTGGCAACCACGTCATCGCCACGTCCACACTGACTTTGGGGGACAACTGATGCTCTCCGGCAAGGCAGCCATCGCCGGTATCGGCGCCACCGACTTCTCCAAGAACTCGGGCCGTAGTGAGCTGCGGCTCGCGGCCGAAGCCGTGCTCGACGCGCTCGACGACGCCGGGCTGAAGCCCTCCGACGTCGACGGCTTGGTGACGTTCACGATGGACTCCAACCTGGAGACCGCCGTGGCCCGCTCCACCGGCATCGGGGACCTGAAGTTCTTCAGCCAGATCGGCTACGGCGGTGGCGCCGCGGCGGCGACCGTCCAGCAGGCGGCCCTTGCCGTCGCGACCGGCGTCGCGGAAGTCGTTGTGGCATACCGGGCGTTCAATGAGCGCTCGGAGTTCCGGTTCGGCCAGGTGATGACGGGCCTGACCGTCAACGCCGACTCACGGGGCGTCGAGTACAGCTGGTCCTACCCACACGGCCTGAGCACCCCGGCCGCTTCGGTGGCCATGATCGCCCAGCGCTACATGCACGAATACGGCGCCACCAGTGCCGATTTCGGTGCCGTGTCCGTGGCCGACCGAAAGCACGCCGCGACCAACCCGAAGGCGTTCTTCTACGGCAAGCCGATCACCATCGAGGATCACCAGAACTCCCGGTGGATCGCCGAACCGCTGCGCCTTTTGGACTGCTGCCAGGAGAGCGACGGTGGCGTGGCCATCGTCGTCACCACGCCCGAACGGGCCAAGGATCTCAAGCACCGTCCGGCGGTCATCGAGGCCGCCGCCCAGGGCGCGGGCACCGACCAGTTCACCATGTATTCGTACTACCGCGACGAGCTCGGGCTGCCCGAGATGGGCCTGGTCGGCCGTCAGCTCTGGGAGCAGAGCGGTCTGTCGCCCGACGACATCCAGACCGCGATCCTCTACGACCACTTCACGCCCTACACGCTGATCCAGCTCGAAGAGCTCGGGTTCTGCGGCAAGGGCGAGGCCAAGGACTTCATCGCCGGCGGCGCCATCGAACTCGGAGGCCGGCTGCCGATCAACACCCACGGCGGACAGCTCGGTGAGGCCTACATCCACGGCATGAACGGCATCGCCGAGGGGGTGCGGCAGTTGCGGGGTACCTCGGTGAACCAGGTCGAGGGCGTCGAGCATGTGCTGGTCACCGCGGGAACCGGCGTTCCGACTTCCGGATTGATCCTCGGATAAAGGTGCATCGCCACCCCTTATTGGCACGGTAATGTTTGCTCCGGATGTGCATCACGCGTAGAAGGGGGCCGTGGCATGGGAGTGCCGCGCGACAGCAGCCCGTACGGGTCGCAGACGTTGCAGGGACCGGCTTGGCCGAATATCGACGAGGACCAGCTGACCGCGGCGGCGGCGTCCTATAACAAGGTCGGGGCCAATATCAGCGGCTCCGTCGTCCCTCAGCAGACGAATCAGCTGTCGAGGCTGACCGGTTCGTGGGAAGGTGGCGCGTCGCTGGCTGCCTCGGGTGAGGCCACCACGATGATCGCCGGGCACGAGGCCAACGCCGCGCAGGCGACGGCCATCGGCACCGCGTTGTTGAAGATGGCGGCGTCGGTGGCGCAGACCAAGACCGCGCTGAACGCGGCCGCACAGGAAGTGCAGGCCGAGGTCGAAGCCCTGCAGAAGATGCCGTTCGGCAACATGCAGGCACTGGTCGAGAGCCGGATCAAGGCGGGTTTGGCGCAGAACACCGCAACGGTCTCGGCTGCTTCGGTCGAAATGGCCGACAGTCTCGGCACGGTCGCCAACCTTCCCCAGTTCGGCACCCCGCCGACGGCGCAGGCCCAGCAGGCCGCCCAGAAGGGCGCCGATTCGATGATGCAGCTGATCAGCCAGTTGCCCCAGATGCTGGGCCAGATTCCGCAGATGGCCAGCCAGATCCCCCAGCAGCTCTCCCAGCCCCTGCAGCAGCTCACGCAGCCTTTACAGCAGCTGACCCAGATGTTGGGCTCGGGCGGCAAGGGCACCGGCGGGGGGCCCAGCCCGTTCTCGGCGTTCTCCAATCACCCGCTTGCCGGCGGATCGGGGCCGAGCGGCGGCGCAGGTCTGGTCAAGGCGGCTGGTTTGCCCGGTGGCTCGGGTGGCGGCAGTCCGCAGACGCCGCTGTTGTCGAAACTCGTCGGCGGTCATACCGCACCGGTCGCGGTCGACCCGGGAGTCAGCGCCGCGGTGCTCGGTGGTGTGGCGCCGGTGGCTGCGGCTAACGCGGCAGGCGGCGGCATGGGTGGCGGCATGGGCATGATGGGCGGCGGCCAGCGTGCCGGTGGCGGCGGGGGGACGGCCACCGGACTTGCCGTCCCGGCTCCCCTCGACCACGACACCGGCGACGGGGATGACGAATATGACGATTGGTGATCTGTGTCGGTCCGAAGGAGAAGGAGTCAGTAACGGTGAATGAGCCAGTCAAGGTTCTTGCTCCGCTCACCTGGAACCCGGCATCGATGCAACTGCCCGAGATGCCGCCCATCCAGCCCGGGGAAGACGCGATGAGCATGACCATCGCCGGCATCCTGCCAACCCTGGCGACCTCGCTGACCACGAATGTGACGGCGCTGTCGGCCAAGGAGAACATGTTCAACGCCAAGCTTTCGGATGCTCAGGGCGCCTACGAGAAGGCCGACGAGTCCGGCGGTCAGGGCGTCGGCCAGCTCGGCCAGATGATGGGTCAGCTGGGCCAGATGGGGCAGATGGCCAGTGCCCCGTCCCAGATGGCGGGGCAGATGGGCGGCCAGTTCGGCTCGCTCATGGAGCCGCTGATGAAGGCCATGGAAGGCGCCAAGGGCGGCGGCGAGAACGGCGGTGCGCCCGGTGCCGGTCAGCCCGGTGCCGGCCAGCCCGGCGGCCCGGGTGGTCCCGGCGGCCCGAACCCGCAACAGCAGCAGGAAGAGCGCGAGGCCAAGCTCAACGAGAGGGACAAGCAGCAGAACGATCGCGAGACGGCGCAGAATGACCGCGATGCCGCTCAGGATCGCCGCGAAGCCGGCCTGGATGCCCGCGAGACCCAACTGAACGACCGCTCCGGTGGGGCCGCGTCGTCGGCTCCGCATTCGGCGCCTCCGGTCACGCATTCAGCCCCGCCCGCAGCGTCGGCCCCGCCCGCCGCTGCCGCGCCGAGCCAGCCGGCTCCCGGCCCGATTCCGGTGGCACCCGAGGCCCCGCGTCATTCGGGTGGGGACGATCTCTGGAAGCGGATGTAGCACGGGTTCGGGCCGATAGCGCTCGTTTGGTCGCGTCGTCGCGTCGGTGGTCATCGGTCGTCGTCGCGTCCCATTGTCACGCTGGAGTGGCTCTCGACTCCGACAGCCACTCCAGCGTGACAACGTGCGGGTTCGCTGGCCCCGACGCGGCCGCTGTGTCACGCCAGAGCGGCTCTCGAGGTTCGACGTCGCGCTAGCGTGACAATCGTTGTGCCCGAGCCGCGACCACCCGACGCAGAACATTGTCTGGACTTTCGCCTGCCGAGACCCGGACGTTGATCCAGCCCTGCCGCTGTATTCGCTCGGCCCTCCTCAGGTCCCAGCCATATCGCCAACTGCTGGCTCGGTGTTCCTCGCCGTCGTACTCGGCCGCGACTTTGATGTCCTCCCAACCCATGTCGAGATAAGCAAACGGGTCGCCGGGGGCGTCGAAGACGGGAATCTGAGTTTGCGGTCGTGGCAAGCCGCCATCGATGAGGATCAGTCGCAGCCAGGTTTCCTTCGGGGACTGAGCGCCGCCGTCCATCAAGTTCAACGCGGTGCGGGCGCGTTGAATACCCCTACGCCGGGCATACCGCTGGGTCAACAATTCGACGTCGGCGACCTTGAGGTCAGTGGCGCGGGCAAGCGCATCGAGCGCCGCCACCGCGTCATCGCGTGGGTACCAACTGCCGATGTCGAGTGCCGTGCGGACCAATGAGGTGACTGGGACCTCGCCGAAGCGAACTATCTCGTCCTCTTCGATCGCTTCGGTTCGGATCCGCAGTCCCACAAGCGGATTGCGGTTCGAGTGGATCATTTCCACCGGAGACTTCGGATCGACCCATTTCGCCCCGTGTACAGCTGCTGCCGAGTTTCCGGCGATGATGCCGCGCTGCCGGGACCACAGCCAAGCCGCCTGGGCCCGAATGAGCGGCGTCAGTTCGGTACCCGGGCTCACGTACACATCCCGGAACACCCTGGTGTAGTGCGTGCGAAGTGCGCTCTTGAGTAGTTCGCCGTTGGCAACGGCTTTACTGCCGACGAATGGTTCCCCCATAGCGGGAAAGTCTGCAGCGCAACGGCGTAGCCGTCACATCAGTTATCCCCAGGCGCTGGCGTGACACTCGCTGTCCACAGCCACGCCAGCGTGACAGGTGACGGGACGGCGGATCTGTGCTATCGCGTGCATGGCTGCGGCGCCAAGGCGATTGTTTTGTCACGCTGGAGTGGCTGTCGGGACCCACCGCCACTCCAGCGTGACAAAGTGGAGGGCCGCCAACGGCATTCATCCTCCAATGCAACGCTGGAGTGACTGTCGAGGTCGACAGCCACTCCAGCGTGACAAAGCGGGTGGACAAAGCGGGCGGACAAAGCGGGTGGACAAAGCGGGCGGACAAAGCGGGCGAAGAAGGAAAAGCTAGGCCGGGACGAGCTCCACACCCGAGAGCACGACGGCGTTGTCCCGCGACGGTGCGGTCAGCACGCCGATGAACTTGCCGTCTTCCTTCCAGATGTTGGCCTGCAGGGTCTCGCCGGGGATCACGACGCCGGCGAACCGGGCGCCGTAGGAGGCCACCTGGGCGACGTCGCCGTCGAGCAGATTGTCGACGATGGCCTTGCAGCCGATGCCGTAGGTGCACAGCCCGTGCAGGATCGGCCGCTCGAAACCTGCTGCAGCAGCGAAGGCCGGGTCCGAGTGCAGGGGATTGCGGTCGCCGCACAGCCGGTACAGGAGGGCTTGCTGCGGCAGTGTCGGCAGTGAGATCTCGACATCCGGTGCGCGATCGGGCAATTCGTTCGAGGTGGCCGGGCCGCGCTCGCCGCCGAAACCGCCCTCGCCGCGGGCGAAGATCGATCTCTTGGTGGTCCACAGCACCTTGCCGGACTCGTCGGTGACCGTGGATTCACTGACGATGACGGCGGCTTTGCCCTTGTCCCAGATCTCGGTGAAGCGCTGCACCGACTTGGCGGTGCCGCTGGTGGGGATCGGGCCGGGCACACTGACGGCCTCGCTGGCGTGCAGCACCTTGGACAGTTCGATGTCGATGCCCGGGAACTGCACCTTGGGCGGCTCGGTCATGTGGAAGCTGACCGCGACGTTGCCGAAGGTCGGCAGCACCTGCGGGGTGTCGTCGACGAGGTAGCTCAGTTCACGCGCGCTCATCGGGTCGGCGCCCGCGCCGAGGCCCAGGTGGTACAGCTGGATGTCGCTGCTGGTCCAGGAGAACTCGATGGGTTCCAGCTCGGCGCCCAGCGCCTTGTCGAGATCGATTGGCATGTCAGCCCTTTCCGGCGATGTCGAGCGCCGCGAGGTATCCGAACGTCATGGCGGGACCGATGGTGCCGCCCGGGCCGGGGTAGGTGTGACCCATCACCGGTGAGCTGACGTTACCCGCGGCGTAGAGGCCTTCGATCACGGAGTTGTCGTCACGCAGGGCCCGGCCCTTCACGTCGGTGCGGATGCCGCCCTTGGTGCCCAGGTCACCCGGCACCATCTTGGCCGCGTAGAACGGTCCGTGCTTGATCTCGCCGAGGTTGGGGTTGGGCTTGTTGGTGGGATCGCCGTAGTAGCGGTCGTAGGCGCTCTCGCCGCGGTGGAAGTCCTCGTCCACCCCGGAGCGGGCGAAGCCGTTGAACCGGTCGATGGTCGCGGCGAACGCATCGGCGGGCAGACCGGTCTTGGCGGCCAGCTCTTCGAGGGTGTCGGCCTTGACGATGACGCCGGATTCCAGCCACTTCTTCGGAATGCGCTGCCCGGGCTGCAGACCGGCGAAGATGAACCGGTCACGGTACTGCTGGTCGAAGATCAGCCAGGCGGGGATGTTCTCGCCGGGGCCGGGGCCCTGGCCGTACTCGCCGCCGTACATGTGGTGGCAGGCTTCGACATAGGGCATCGACTCGTTCATGAACCGCTTGCCGGCCATGTTGACGATGATGGAGCCGGGGGAGTTGCGCTCGGACAGGGCGAACCACGGCGAGTCGACCAGCGGGACCGTCGGGCCCCACCATGAGTCCTCCATGAATTCCAATGCCGCACCCTGCTTTTCGGCGGCCAGGATGCCGTCACCGGTGTTGGCCACCGCGCCCACGGTCCACTCGGTGGTGATGGGTGCGCGCTGGTACTTCACCCGCATCTGCTCGTTGTGCTCGAACCCGCCCGAACCCAGGATGACGCCGCGGCGCGCCCGGATCAGTTGCGGCTCGGCGCTTTCACCCTTGGTGGTGTCGCGGACATAGATGCCGCGGACTACGCCGTCCTCGACATAGAGATCGGTGAGGGCGGTGTTCAGCAGGACCGGGACGCCGGCCTTCTGCAGGCCGATGCGCAGCGGGGCGATGAGGGCGCGGCCCATGCCGACCAGGTTCTTGCCGGTGGCGTTGGCCCACACGGAGCGGACGCCGACCTTGATGCTGCGCAGCACGCCGCGGGGATGACGCTTGAGCTGGTTGAGCCGGACGTAGTCCTGCTGCATCACCACCATGTTCATCGGCACCTTGCCGTATGGCGGCTCCAGGCCCTTCTCGTCGGCGCCGAGCTTCTTGGCGTTGAACGGCTTGGGCTCGACCGAGCGTCCGGTGGGCTTGCCGCCGGGCGTCTCGGGGTAGTAATCGGAGTACCCGGGCACCCAGCACAGCTTCAGTGGCGAGTTCTTCAGGACGAACGAGAGCATCTCCGGAGAGCGGTCGAGGTAGGTGTCGATCTTCTCCGCGGGCACCACGTCACCGATGATCTTGTGCAGGTAGGTGCGGGCGGCCTCGGGGGTGTCTTTTACCCCGTCACGCTTGAGAATCTCGTTGTTCGGGATCCACACCCCACCACCTGACCGCGCAGTGGAACCTCCATAGTGCGGCGCCTTCTCTACGACTACTGTCGAGAGGCCCTGGTGGGCTGCGGTGAGGGCGGCGACCATGCCGGCAGCGCCGCTGCCGACCACGACAACGTCGTACTCCTGTCCAGTCATGTAGAACACGTTATAGAATTGCCGGGCCTGTGGACAACTGCGCCGGTCAAAGAAGCGAGGGGAATTCACCAAAATGCTTAGTGTCGAGGTGCGCGACGAGCTCGCGGCCGATCTCGCTCAGGCGGAGCGGAGTCGGGTTCCGATGACGCCGCTGACTGATCGGTACAGCGATATCGACGTGGTGGATGCCTACGAGATCCAGCTGATCAACATCAGGCAGCGGGTCGCCGAAGGGGCGCGCGTCATCGGCCACAAGGTTGGGCTGTCCAGCAAGGCCATGCAGGACATGATGGGTGTCGACGAGCCGGATTACGGCCATCTCCTCGACGAGATGGAGGTGTTCGAGAACGTCCCGGTCAAGTCCTCGAACTTTCTGTACCCGCGCGTCGAGGTCGAGGTCGGGTTCATCCTGGCCGACGATCTGCCCGGGGCCGGGTGCACCGAGGAGGACGTGCTCGCCGCGACGGCCGCGTTCGCGCCGGCCATCGAGTTGATCGACACCCGCATCACCAACTGGCAGATCAAGTTGTGCGACACCATCGCCGACAACGCCAGCAGCGCCGGCTGGGTGCTGGGGGAGGCGCGGGTCTCGCCCAAGGACATCGATATCTGCAACATCGACGCGGTCCTGACCAACCACGGCGAGGTCGTGGCGGAGGGACGCAGCGATGCGGTGCTGGGAAATCCGGTGACCGCAGTGGCCTGGTTGGCCCGCAAGGTGGAGAGCTTCGGGGTGCGGCTGAAGGCCGGTGACATCGTCTTGCCGGGCTCGTGCACGCGTGCGATAGATGCACCTGCAGGCAGCGATTTCGTCGCGGACTTCGCCGGGTTAGGTTCAGTACGACTGAGTTTCGAATAAGGGAGCCGAAACATGGCTGAGAAAGCGTCAGTTGCCATCGTCGGGTCGGGCAACATCAGCACCGACCTGCTGTACAAGTTGTTGCGCTCGGAATGGCTCGAGCCGCGCTGGATGATCGGCATCGATCCGGAATCCGAAGGTCTGGCCCGGGCCCGCAAGCTCGGCCTGGAAACCTCCCATGAGGGGGTGGACTGGCTGCTGGCCCAGAACGAGAAGCCGGATCTGGTGTTCGAGGCCACCAGTGCTTACGTGCACCGTGACGCCGCGCCGCGCTACGAAGAGGCCGGTATCCGGGCCATCGACCTGACCCCGGCCGCGGTCGGCCCCGGCGTCATCCCGCCGGCCAACCTGCGCGCGCACCTCGACGCCCCCAACGTCAACATGGTCACCTGCGGTGGCCAGGCCACCATCCCGATGGTTTACGCCGTGTCGCGCGTGGTCGACGTGCCCTACGCCGAGATCGTGGCGTCGGTGTCGTCGGCCTCGGCCGGTCCGGGTACTCGCGCCAACATCGACGAGTTCACCAAGACCACCAGCGCGGGTGTGCGCGACATCGGCGGCGCGCAAAAGGGCAAGGCGATCATCATCCTCAACCCGGCCGAGCCGCCGATGATCATGCGCGACACCATCTTCTGCGCGATCCCCGAGGACGCCGACCACGCCGCGATCACACAGTCGATCAAGGACGTGGTGGCCGAGGTACAGACCTACGTACCGGGCTACCGGCTGCTCAACGAACCGCAGTTCGACGAACCGTCGGTGGTCAACGGCGGAAACCACCTGGTCACCGTGTTCGTGGAAGTGGAGGGTGCCGGTGACTACCTGCCGCCCTACGCTGGAAATCTGGACATCATGACCGCCGCGGCGACCAAGGTCGGCGAGGAGATCGCCAGGGAAATGGCGGGTGCGCGTGCCCTGTCGTCATCGCAAGGAGCTCAGGCATGAGTGACATTTTCTTCAACCCCGTGTGGGACGTCCGGATGACCGACACGTCGCTGCGCGACGGGTCGCACCACAAGCGCCACCAGTTCACCAAGGACGAGGTCGGCGCGATCGTGGCCGCCCTGGACACCGCGGGTGTCCCGGTCATCGAGGTCACCCACGGTGACGGGCTGGGCGGGTCGAGCTTCAACTACGGGTTCTCCAAGACCCCGGAGCAGGAGCTGATCAAGCTGGCCGCCGAGACGGCCAAGGAAGCCAAGATCGCCTTCCTGATGCTGCCCGGGGTGGGCACCAAGGAAGACATCAAGGAAGCCCAGAACAACGGTGGCTCGATCTGCCGCATCGCCACCCACTGCACCGAGGCCGACGTGGCGATCCAGCACTTCGGGCTGGCCCGCGAGCTCGGCCTGGAGACCGTCGGGTTCCTGATGATGAGCCACACCATCTCTCCGGAGAAGCTGGCCGCCCAGGCCCGCATCATGGCCGATGCCGGCTGCCAGTGCGTCTACGTCGTGGACTCCGCGGGTGCCCTGGTGCTCGAAGGCGTGGCCGACCGGGTTTCGGCGCTGGTCGCCGAACTCGGTGACGACGCTCAGGTCGGTTTCCACGGCCACGAGAATCTCGGTCTGGGCGTGGCCAACAGTGTCGAGGCCGTGCGCGCCGGGGCAAAGCAGATCGACGGCTCGTGTCGTCGGTTCGGCGCGGGTGCGGGCAACGCCCCGGTCGAGGCGCTGGTCGGCGTCTTCGACAAGATCGGCGTCAAGACCGGCATCGACTTCTTCGACATCGCCGACGCGGCCGAAGAGGTCGTCGCCCCGGCGATGCCGGCCGAATGCTTGCTCGACCGCAACGCGCTGGTGATGGGTTATGCGGGAGTGTACTCCAGCTTCCTCAAGCACGCGGTGCGCCAGGGCGAACGCTACGGGGTGCCCGCCCACGAGCTGCTGCTGCGCGTCGGCCAGCGCAAGCTGATCGGCGGTCAGGAAGACCAACTCATCGACATCGCACTCGAGATCAAGCGCGAACAGGAAGCTGAGAAGGCGAAGGCCTGATCTTCAAGCACTGACGCACTGGGCCTTCCGGGATCGGGGGGCCCAGTGTGCTTTGTGGGAGTGTCTGCCGAGCCCGGCATGATGGGGCCATGGCAACCCGTGAGCAGGCTCAGTCGATCCTCGAACAACTGGCCGGGCCCGCCGCGGTACTGCGCGACGATCAGTGGGCCGCCATCGAGGCCCTCGTGGTCCAGCGCCGCCGCGCGTTGGTGGTGCAGCGCACCGGGTGGGGCAAGTCCGCGGTCTATTTCATCGCGGCCAAGCTGCTGCGGGCCTCCGGGCGTGGGCCCACCGTGATCGTCTCCCCGCTGCTGGCGCTGATGCGCAACCAGGTGGCCGCGGCCGAGCGCGCCGGCGTTCGGGCCGCCACGATCAACTCCGGCAATGTCACCGAATGGGACGCCATTCACCAGCAGGTCGCGGACGGCCAACTCGACGTGTTGCTGGTCAGTCCCGAGCGGCTCAACAACCCGGACTTCCGTGACAACGTCCTGCCGGCGCTGGCCGCCGACGCCGGTCTGGTGGTGGTCGACGAGGCGCACTGCGTATCGGACTGGGGCCATGACTTCCGGCCGGACTACCGGCGCATTCGCACCTTGATCGGTGAATTGGGTTCGCAGATACCGGTTCTCGCCACCACCGCGACCGCAAACGACCGCGTGGTCGGCGACGTGGCGGCACAACTGGGCGTCGGGGGGTCCGACACCCTGGTGTTGCGGGGCGGCCTTGACCGCGAGTCCCTGCGGCTGGCGGTGGTGCAGGTGGGCACCCCCGCACAACGTGCCGCCTGGATCGCGGCGCACCTGGATTCGTTGCCCGGCTCGGGCATCATCTACACGCTGACGGTGGCCCAGGCTCAGGACGTAGCGGCGCTGCTGGCCGAGCGAGGGCACAAGGTCGCCGCCTACACCGGGTCCACCGACGCGGGAGAACGTGAACAACTGGAAGCCGACCTGCTCGACAACCGGGTCAAGGCGTTGGTGGCGACATCGGCACTGGGGATGGGTTTCGACAAACCGGACCTGGGGTTCGTCGTGCACCTGGGGGCGCCGTCGTCTCCGATTGCCTACTACCAGCAGGTCGGACGCGCCGGGCGGGCGACTGACAGCGCCGAGGTGATCCTGTTGCCCGGCACCGAGGATCAGGACGTCTGGCGGTACTTCGCCTCGGTGGCGTTTCCGTCAGAATCTATGGTGCGCAACGTGATCGGCGCGCTGGAGACCGACCGTGCGCAGTCCACGCAGGCACTGGAACCATTGGTGGATCTCAACCGGTCCCGCCTGGAGATGGTGCTAAAGGTGCTCGACGTCGACGGTGCGGTCCGCCGGGTGAAGGGCGGCTGGGTCGGTACCGGTGCCCCCTGGAGCTACGACGAGGATCGCTACCGGGCTCTGGACGAGGCGCGGCGCCGGGAGCAGCAGGCGATGCTCGACTATCAGGCCACGGACGGCTGCCGCATGGCTTTCCTGCGCGGTCAGCTCGACGATCCCGACCTGACCCCGGGTGCGCAGTGCGGGCGGTGTGACAACTGCACCGGCCGGCGTTACGAGGCCACGGTGGCGCAGGACATCGTCACCGACACCGCACAACGGTTGTCCAGGCCCGGTGTCCTGGTGGCTCCACGCAAGCAGTGGCCGTCGGGCCTGGCGGCACTCGGCGTGCCGCTCTCGGGCCGGATCTCCGAGGGCGCGGCGCCCGGCCGCGCGATCGGCAGACTCACCGATCTGGGCTGGGGGGCGCGACTACGGCGTCTGTTGGCCGGGCCCGACGGTGACGTGCCCGACGACGTCGTGGCCGCCGCTGTCGAGGTACTCAAAGCCTGGGACTGGGATCGCCGGCCGGCGGCCGTGATTGGGCTGGACTCCCATACGCATCCGATGCTGATCTCGTCGACCGTGCAGCGCCTGGCTGAGATCGGGCGCCTGACGAACCTGGGCACCCTCGGCTACACCCCGCAGCACCGGCCTGTCACCGCCGCGAATTCGGCCTATCGGGTGGCTGCCCTGGAGGGTGCTTGGGAGCGGCCACAACTGGATTCGAAGGGGCCGGTCCTTTTGGTCGACGACATGACCGACACCGGCTGGACGCTGACCATGGCCACGCGCATGCTGCGTAACGCTGGCGTAACAGAGGTTCTGCCATTTGTGTTGGCGAGCGTCAGCTGAGCCTCGCCGGGATCGGTTCTCGGCATTTCAATCAAGATCTGCGCAATGACACGACGAATTTCGCAGGTGTCCGTTTGTTTCACTAGTCAATAATCGTCTTCTGGCAACTTTGGCGCAGCATGGGAAGTTCGCCGGTATTTGCGCATGCAAACTTTTGGGGGCGCGATCTTGAATGTGATTCGGCAATAAAAATCCGGGCTTTCATGGCTAACTCAATCCGCTTCGCCTCCGCAGGCGCCACACCGCCTGCAATCGTATGATTGGCGCTTCTCTGAATTTGCTAATTCGCTACGTCGACCCCTGGCTGCCGGTTCCTATCGGGCCATGTTGCGTCAGGGCGCCCAGGCGTCAGAACAGTTCGCTTCGCTGGATTGAACTACAGCGATGTCATGTCCGTCGCCCATTGGCGCCATGGCGAGCAGGGCCGGCTCGGGCATTGCGAAACGCTGCTTGATGCCGCTCACCCGCGCCGGTGCGCAGTGATCCAATCGGCCGTGAAGTGCTGTACTGCGGTGACGTTCTGGACCAGGATGCGACCCATCACGCTCTCGATCTGTCCGCCGACCAGTGGGACCTTGAACTCCACTCTAGCTGCGCATTTGAGGCGCGACCCCGTTGCGATCGGCGCTAACAGGGCTGCCCCGGCGGCGGATCCGGGGACTCCGTCCGACGCTATGCTGACGTCCCCGCTGACCTGGTCTGCGTCGATGGGATGCCAGGCCTCGCGTTGCACCACTCGCCAGTTCTGCGGAAAGAACTTGGCGAGTGGCGACGGCTCTCGACCACGCTGCACGTCTTTGACCATGACGGCGGTCACCGAGCCGTCGGGGTCGACCTCCAGGCTCTCGAGTGTGTCGATCCCGTTGAAGGTCGACAGCCGATCCATCCAGTAGTCCCGTTCGCCAAAAGCGGCAAGGATTTGCTCAACACAGACGGTCGAGTCGAGTGAGAAGTTGAAAGTCTTCGACACAGCAACAGAATATTCTTGGATCTCGAATTTCTGCACCCCTGTCAAGATATGTGGATATGCTGACGTCCTGCAACGAGTTAAGTCATAGCTGGAGTGGGCCACAGGAAACAACCATCGGATACACAAGGTGCGGAGCTGGAGGCCCCGCGTCTGGGTTGTTGAACGATTTCACTGGTCGACTCGACGATGGGGAGGACCACGTGAGCATCAACCCGTTCGACGATGACAATGGGCGGTTTCTCGTCTTGATCAACGATGAGGAGCAACACAGTCTGTGGCCGACATTCGCAGACGTTCCGGATGGCTGGAAGGTCATCTACGGCGAAGCCGATCGAGCGGCGTGTCTGGACTACATCGAACAGAACTGGCCGGATATCCGGCCGAAGAGCCTGCGCGACAGGTTGGCGCAGCGCTAGGGCTCTGACGCAGAAGAGAGTCGGGGGGCTCGCTAGAAATCTCGCGGTGGGAGAACAATCCGATGCAGCTTGATCAACAGTCGCTGCCGGTAACCCGCGCTCAGCTCGACATATGGCTGGCGCATGATCTGGCGGAATCGGGCGCCGAGTGGCAGCTCGGACTGTTCGTCAGGATCTCGGGAACCGTAGACCGTGACGCCCTTGGCTGGGCGATCCGCCGAGTGCTCAAGGAGGCCGAACCGCTCAGGGCCGGTTTCTTCGCGGCCGGCGGCCAGGTGTTCCAGAGGCTGATCGACTATCCCGACGCCGATCCGGACTTTTACGATCTGCGCTCCGCATCGGATCCGGTGCGCGAGGCGCGTGCACTCGCGGTGTCGATCCAGCGGGCGCCGATGTCACTGACTGGGCCGTTGTTCAGGTTCGCGTTGTTCCAAACCCGGGCCGACGAGTTCTTCCTGATCGGGTGCTGCCATCACATCGTGCTCGACGGAGCCGGTATTGCGATGGTGGGCCAACGGCTGGCCTCGGTCTACTCCGCGGTGATGTCCGGGTCACCGATTCCACCGTCGCTGTTCGGGTCGCTGTCGGACCTGATCGCCTGCGAGTCGGACTACGAGGCTTCGGAGGACTACCGGCGGGATCGCGCGTATTGGACCGAGAACCTACCTCCAGAAAGCGAGCCGCAGTATCGCTGGCTTCCCGACGAAGGTGAAGCGCAGTCTTATCTACCCTCTGCCCCAGTCGAATTGGATAGCGATGTGCTGCGCCGGGTGGACGCCTTGGCCTCGTCGCTCAAGATCCCCCGGTCCTCCGTCCTCACCGCGGCCTGCGCGTTACTGGTGCGCGGCTGGCAATCTGAAGGCGCTGAGGTGGTGTTGGACTTCCCGGTCAGCCGTCGCGTCGGACCCGACACGAAGACCCTGCCCGCGATGCTGGCGGGCGTGGTGCCTCTGGTGCTTCAGACCGCACCGGCCATGTCGGTGGCCGAATTCTGCGGATATGTCGACCGCCGGATCCGTGAAGCCGTTGAACACCAACGGTTCCCGGTCCAGGCGCTCGAACGCAAGCTCAACTCGCGTACGGCAGGCCAATTCGCCAACCGGGTCAGTGTCAATTTCCTTCCTTCCAGCTTCGCCTTGGATTTCGGTGGTGCAACGGCGACAGCGTCGTTGGCCGGCGCCGGCGTGGTCGGTGGCTTCGGGCTTTTCTTCTCGAGCACGGGAGAGCAGGTTTTCGTCAACACCGCAGGCAACGGGCACCCGTTGTCAGGCCTTGAAGCCGGAGAGCTGGCGGACCGGTTGCACCAGGTGATGCTGGCGATGACAGCTGACCGGTCGAGGCCGCTGCTGTCGGTGGCGGTGTTGGAAGACGCCGAACGTGGTCTGCTGTTCGAGGTCGGCAATCACGGAATGCTGTCCCAGCCGCTGGCCGCGGTTTCGATTCCGGCGATGTTCGCGGCTCAGGTCGAGCGTGCGCCTGAAACGGTGGCGATCAGTTGCGATGGCCGGAGCATGACATACCGCGAGTTGGATGAAGCGTCGAACCGGTTGGCGCATCTACTCGTTGACAACGGTGCCGGCCCCGGGCGCTGCGTGGCGCTGTTGTTCAACAGGTGTGCTCAGGCACTTGTTTCGATCTTGGCAGTGCTCAAAACCGGAGCGGCGTATCTCCCGATCGATCCGGCCCATCCCCAGGCCCGGGTGGATTTCATGTTCGCCGATGCCGATCCCGTGGCGGTGGTGAGCACTGCTGACCTGGCCGACCGCCTGACCGGATACGCGCTGACACTTGTCGACGTCGACGATCCCGGCGTCGACGCCTACCCGCACCATGCCCTGCCGGGCCCGGCCCCCGACGATATCGCCTACCTCATATACACCTCGGGAACCACAGGTGTGCCGAAGGGCGTGGCCATCTGCCATGGCAACGTCACCCAACTGATCGGCTCCCTCGATTCGCATCTGGAGCCATCCGGTCAGGTGTGGTCGCAATGGCACTCCTATAGCTTCGACATCTCGGGCTGGGAGATCTTCAATGCGCTTCTGACCGGTGCCCGGTTGGTGGTGGTGCCGGAGGAGACCGCCCGCTCGCCGCAGGACTTCCATGCGTTACTGGTCGACGAACAGGTGAATGTGCTGGGGCTGACGCCTACCGCTGTTGCCGCGTTGTCGCCGGTCGGCCTGGATTCGGTTGCCCTGTTGGTCGGTGGCGAACCCTGCCCGGCCGACGTGGTGGATCGCTGGGCTCCTGGCCGGGTGATGATCAACCAGTACGGTCCGACGGAGGCCACTATGTGGGTGGCGCTGAGCGCACCGCTGGCCGCCGGAACAGGGGTCCCCCCGATTGGTTCGCCGTTGCCCGGTGCGGCGCTGTTCGTTCTCGATCAGTGGTTACGGCCGGTTCCGACCGGAGTGGTGGGCGAGTTGTATGTGGCCGGCCGAAATGTCGGTGTCGGCTATTGGCGGCGAGGCTCGTTGACCGCCTCCAGATTCGTAGCCTGCCCGTTCGGTACTCCGGGCCGGCGCATGTATCGCACCGGGGACTTGGTGTCCTGGGGAGCCGACGGGCAGTTGCGGTACTCGGGCCGCGCGGACGAACAGGTCAAGATTCGCGGCTATCGGATCGAACTCGGCGAGATACAAACCGCACTGGCAAGCCTGGACGGGGTGGAGCAGGCGGTCGTTGTCGCCCGGGAGGATCGCCCGGGCGACAAACGTCTGGTCGGCTACGTCACCGAAGCCGCCGCCGGTGCGGTGGACCCGGTCGGCGCCCGAACGGCACTGGTGGAGCAGTTGCCGAGTTATATGGTGCCTGCCGCGGTGGTGGTGCTCGGGGCGTTGCCCTTGACGGTCAACGGGAAGCTCGACAAGCGGGCGCTGCCGGCTCCTGAATACGTCGATTTCGATCACTACCGGGCACCGACGACTCCTGCCGAGGAGACCTTGGCGAGTATCTATGCCGACGTTCTCGGCCTGGACCGCGTCGGGGTGGACGACTCTTTTTTCGACCTGGGTGGCGATTCTCTATCGGCGATGCGGGTAATCGCCGACGCCAACACGACTTTGGACACCGACCTGGCCGTCCGGTCTTTGTTCGATGCGCCGACCGTCGCGGAGTTGGCGTCCCGGATCGTTGCGGGTTCGGGCGCCCGGGCGCCGCTGGTGCGCGAAGAGCGACCGGATCTGATCCCGTTGTCGTTCGCCCAGCAGCGGCTGTGGTTCCTGAACCGGTTCGAGGGCGGGGTGGCGACCTACAACATGCCGACGGCGTTCCGGATCAACGGTGCGCTGGACGTCACGGCCTTGTCTGCGGCGCTGGACGACGTGATCCTGCGGCACGAATCGTTGCGCACGGTGTTCGTCGAGGTCGATGGGGTGCCGTATCAGAAGGTGCTGACGGCCGAGCCCGGGATGTGGCGTCGTGCCGGTTCGCCGGTGATGCGATCGGCGTCGGGACCGGGAAATGACGTGGCCGATGGGCTGATGGAACTGGCGGGCTACCAGTTCGACCTGTCGACCGAGATTCCGGTCCGGGCTCAGATCTATGAGTTGGCCCCGCAGCAGTACGTACTGGGAATAGTGGTACACCACATTGCTTTCGACGGTTGGTCGCTGGCCCCCATGGTGCGCGACGTGGGCGTGGCCTATGCATCCCGCAGCTCGGGGCGCACTCCCGACTGGTTGCCGCTGCCTGTGCAGTACGCCGATTACACGTTGTGGCAGCAGAGACGGCTGGGAGATGTGTCCGACCCCACCAGCGTGATCGCTGGGCAGTTGGGCTATTGGCGCCAGGAACTGGCGGACCTGCCCGAGGTGGTGTCGCTACCGACCGATCGGCCGCGACCACCTGTGCCGAGCTACCGCGGCGATGCTGTCGAGTTTTCCATCGGTTCGCAGACCTGGGCCCGGCTCAAGACGGTGGCTGCGCAGCAGCACGCCACGACATCGATAATCCTGCAGGCCGCGCTCGCGGTCGCCCTGCACCGCGAAGGTGTCGGTGGCGATGTCTGTCTGGGCACTCCGATCGCAGGACGAACCGACAAAGCGCTCGATGATCTGGTGGGCTTTTTCGTCAACACCTGGGTACTGCGGGTGCCGGTGAGCCCTGCGTTGCGGTTCAGCGAGGTGCTGGCCAACGTGAAGCAGAAGGCACTGGATGCCTACGCCAATCAGGATGTGCCCTTCGAGTTGTTGGTGGAGCAGCTCAATCCGGCGCGGTCGACCTCGCATCATCCGTTGTTTCAGATAGCTCTGGTGTTCCAGAACAACGTGATGCCGACAGTCTCGCTCGACGGGATGCAGGTCGAACAGGAGTCGGTGTTCACCCGCACGGCCAAGTTCGACCTGGATTTCGATATCCGGGAGGTCCCTGGCGACGGTGAGTCGATGGCTACCGGGGTGCTGACCTATGCCACGGATCTGTTCGAGCGGTCCAGCGTCGAGCGCTTGGTGAACCGGTTGGGACGGGTCATCGAAGCAGTGGTGACCGACCCGTCGGTCGTGGTCGGCGAGGTCAGCCTGCTCGACCAGGACGAGCGGGAACTGTTGTTGCACAAGTGGTCTGGCGCGGCAGCCCAGGCGCCGGCCGGATTGACCGACCAACTGCTGGCTGCGGCGGTGGCTGCCGACGCGGATTCCGTGGCAGTCATCGATGGACCGCGGCAGCTCTCATACGGCGAGCTGGACGAGGCCTCCAACCGGTTGGCGCGCAGATTGATCGAGGCGGGAGTGGGACCGGAGCGTGCCGTCGCTGTGGCGATAGATCGGTCCGTTGAGTTGGTGACGGCGTGGTGGGCGGTACTGAAGGCCGGCGGGGTGTACGTGCCGGTGGACCGAACCAATCCTTCCGAGCGCATCGCCACAGTCGTGGACACGGTCGAAGCGGTGTGTGTACTGACCTGCGGTTCCGGCACCGTGCCCGGCGTCGTGGGGCGTCCTGTGCTCCGCCTCGACACCCTGGACGTGTCCGGGTACGGAAATGGGCCCGTCACCGATCAGGATCGACTGTCGCCCTTGGCATCTGCTGGCGCCGCATATGCGATCTTCACGTCCGGGTCAACCGGCACCCCTAAGGGGGTCGTGGTCACCCATGCCGGCCTGCATGGCGTGGCGGCGGCTCATCGCGACATATTCGGCGTCGGGCCCGATGGTCGGGTGCTGATGGTGGCCGCGCCGACATTCGACGCCTCGGTGTTCGAATGGCTTTGGGCGGTCGCGTCAAGGGCGGCGCTCGTTGTGGCACCGCGAGACTCGTATGCCGGCGCGGCGCTCGTGGAACTGATACAGCAACGCCGGGTCAGCGCAGCCCTGATCACCCCGACAGTGCTGGCAACCCTGGACCGCACCAAGATCGAGGGACTCGAGACGCTGGTTACCGGGGGAGAAGCCTGTCCGCCGGAGTTGGTCGGTGCGTGGGCACCAGGGCGGTCGATGTACAACGCCTACGGCCCCACCGAGGTTTCGATCTGGGCCACCTCGAGCGTGCTGGAGGCGGGGCAGCCGGTCCGCATCGGTGCTCCGATCGCCGGTACCTGCGCTCTGGTGCTCGACGCGCGGCTGCACCCGGCGCCCGTGGGGGTGGTGGGCGAGTTGTACCTGTCCGGTCCGGTGCTGGCACGCGGATATGTGGGGCGGCCAGACCTTACGGCGGACCGATTCGTGGCCAACCCGTTCGGCAGGCCGGGCGAACGGATGTATCGCACGGGCGACCTGGTGCGCTGGAACGCAGCAGGCGCCCTGGAATACCTGGGGCGTGCCGATGCACAGGTCAAGTTGCGGGGGCAGCGGCTGGAGCTCGGCGAGATCGAAAACACGTTGCTGGCCTGCCCGCAGGTCAACCGTGCGGCGGCCGCGGTGCATCACAACGAGCTCGGAATCGACCATCTGGTCGGTTATATCGCCTTGGAGCATGCCAACAACACTCACCGAGAGGCCGAAGTCGTCGATCAATGGCAACACATCTACGACGAGCTCTACGACGCGGATCTTGAAACGCCCGATTACGGAAGTGATTTCCGAGGCTGGAACAGCAGCTACACCGGTGATCCGATTCCGTTGGAGCAGATGCGGGAATGGCGTTCGGCCGCGGTAGACCGAATCCTGGCGCTCCAACCACGACACGTGCTCGAAATCGGTGTCGGCTCAGGTCTGATGCTCTCCCAGGTGGCCCCGGCGTGCGAGGAGTATTGGGGAACGGACTTCTCGGCAGCCACCATCGCCAAACTGAAAGCAGCGGTGGCCGGGGAACTCTGGGGTGCGCGGGTTCGCCTGCAGGCCCAGCCGGCTCACGTCACCGATGGTTTGCCGCCCGGCCGATTCGACACGATCGTGGTCAACTCGGTCATCCAGTACTTTCCCAGCGCGGAGTACCTGGCCGAGGTCATTGACAAAGCCGTGGAGCTGCTGGCGCCCGGCGGTCGGGTGTTCCTCGGCGACGTGCGTAACCACAGCCTGCAGGCGGCATTCCAGACTGGTATCGCCCTGGCGCGCATCGCAAACGGGAGCACCGATACGGGCGAGGTTCGGCAGCGGGTACAGCACGCGGTACTCGGTGAGCACGAATTGCTGCTTGCCCCGGAGTTTTTCACTACTTGGGCAGCGGATCACCCGGCGGTGGGTGGGATCGACATCCAGGTCAAACGCGGCGAGTCCGACAACGAGCTGACTCGCTATCGCTACGACGTCGTCATCCACAAGAGCCCGACGCAGGTGCGGTCACTTGCCCGGGCTCTCACCTGGTGGTGGACCGAATGCGCTGGACTTGACGGTGTGCGCGCTGACTTGGCCGCACAACGCCCGCCGCTGGTACGGGTCAGCGCGATCCCACGGGCCGGGGTGATTGCCGATGTGATCATCGAGCAGGCCCTCGCCGCCGGGCTTCCGTTGGCCGAGGCCGTCGCCCAGGCGAAAGCCACGGTGGCTGCCGATGCCGGTGTGACGCCCGAACAGCTGTACCGACTGGGCCAGGAGACCGGCTACCGGGCCGCCGTCACCTGGGGCGCGCAACCCGGAACAGTGGATGCGGTATTCACCGCAGATGCGGCCGGTGGCCCCGCGCCGGCGTTGACCGACCTCTACCTGGCGCCGACCGACGCGCGCCAGCACGGTGGATATGCCAACGATCCGCAGACCAACGCAAAAGTCAGCGAGGTTCGGCAATGGTTGGCTGAGCGTTTGCCCGAGTACATGGTGCCCACTCAGATCGTGGTGCTCGATGAGTTACCTCTGACCTCCTCCGGCAAGATCGACCGCAGGGCGCTACCTGCTCCGAACTTCGTCGCGACATCGTTCCGGGCTCCGCAGACTCCGACCGAGAAAACGGTAGCCGAGGTGTTCACCGAGGTGCTCGGTCTCGGCCGGGCCGGCCTCGACGACGACTTCTTCGCCCTCGGGGGCGATTCGCTGATCGCCATCCGGGTGTGCGCGCGGCTGCAAGCGGCCCTGGGCCGTGAGGTTCCGGTGCGTTGTCTGTTCGATTCGCCGGCGGTCGGAGACCTGGCCGACTATCTGGATCGTCATCAGGGCGAAGCGGCCCGACCGGCGTTGACAGCGCGGCCCAGGCCGGCGACGGTACCGTTGTCCTACGGACAGCAGCGGCTCTGGTTCCTCGAACAACTGCACGGGCCGTCACCGATCTACAACATGGCAGTGGCCCTGCGGCTGTGCGGGAAGCTGAACTCCAGCGCACTCGGTCAGGCGCTGGCGGATGTGGTTGCCCGCCAGGAGAGTTTGCGTACCCTTTTCGTCGCCAGCGACGGGGTGCCGGGGCAGATCCTGGTACCGGCGGAGAGGGCCGACTTCGGCTGGCAAGTCGTTGATGCCAGCGACTGGCTGGCGGACCGACTGGATGAGGCGGTGGGAGCCGTCGCCCGCCACACGTTCAACCTGACCACGGAGATTCCTTTGCGAGTGGCGCTGTTCCGCGTCGCCGACGATGAACACGTGTTATCGGCAGTGGTGCACCACATCGCTGCCGACGGGTGGTCCGTCGCCCCATTGGTGACCGACCTGGCGGCCGCCTACGCCAGCCGTAGCGCCGGACTTGCGCCGGACTGGTTGCCGCTACCGGTGCAATATGCCGATTTCACGTTGTGGCAAAAGGATTGGCTTGGCTCGGTGTCCGATCCCGACAGCGTGATCTCTGCGCAGCTGGGTTACTGGGAGCAGACTCTGGCCGGCCTGCCCGAGCGGCTGGAGCTGCCCACCGATCGGCCGTATCCGGCGGTCGCCGATTATCGCGGGGCCAGTGTGGCCGTGGAGTGGCCGGCGGAGCTACAACAGCAGGTCGCCAAGGTGGCCCGAGAGCACAACGCCACGAGCTTCATGGTGGTGCAGGCCGCGTTGGCCGTGCTGTTGGCGGAGTTGAGTGCCAGTAGCGATGTGGCGGTGGGCATAGCCACCGCAGGCCGGGGCGATCAGGCACTCGACGAGCTGGTGGGCTTCTTCGTCAACACCCTTGTGTTGCGGGTCGATGTGGCCGGTGACCCCACCGTAGGCGAGCTGCTGGCGCAGGTAAGGGCACGCAGCTTGGCCGCATTCGAGCACCAGGACGTGCCTTTCGAGGTGTTGGTGGAGCGGCTCAACCCGATCCGGTCACTGACCCACCACCCGCTCGTCCAAGTTCTGGTGACCTGGCAGAACCTGCCGTGGAACAGCAGCGGACCGGCGGCGGGGCTGAGCCTGGGTGACGTGGAAGCAACTCCGGTGGAGGCCGAAACACACACGGCCAAAGCAGATTTAGTGTTCTCCCTGGCTGAACACAGTACCGACGCCGGCGAGCCGACCGGAATAGCCGGCCTGGTCGAGTACCGGACGGATGTGTTCGACGTGGCTACCGTTCAAACCATGGTGGATCGGCTACAGCGGGTGCTTACCGCGATGACCGCCGATTCCACCGCCCGGCTGTCGGCGGTAGATCTGCTCGACGTCGCCGAGCGAATGCGCCTGAGCGTGCTCGGGCATCGGGAGGTACTGACGCGGCGGGTGCCCGAAAACTCGATCCCGGCGTTGTTCGCCCGTCAGGTCTCGCGGACTCCTGATGCGCTCGCGGTCAGTTTCGCCGGCCGGTCGACGTCCTATCGGGAACTCGACGAGGCGTCGAATCGGTTGGCACACCACCTGATCGGCATGGGTGCTTCCCCGGGCCAATGTGTGGCGTTGCTGCTGGAACGTTCCGTGCGGGCGATCGTGTCGATCCTGGCGGTGCTGAAGACCGGAGCGGCTTACCTGCCGATCGATCCGGCTGTGCCCGACGCTCGTATCGAGTTCATGCTCGCCGATGCCACCCCGATCCTGGCAGTTGCCTCCGACGGGCTAGTCGAGCGACTGGGCGGAACTGCTGTACCTGTCGTGGATCTGGCCGACCCAAAGGTTGGGGAACAGTCCGCAGATCCGTTGCCGGTGCCGGCACCCGACGATATCGCCCACATCATCTATACGTCGGGGACGACCGGGTTGCCCAAGGGGGTGGCGGTCGCCCATCAGAACGTGACGCGGCTCTTCGACGGCCTGGATGTCGGCGTGGCGATGGGACCGGAGCAGGTGTGGGCTCAGTGTGCGTCACTGGCCTTCGATTATTCGGTGTGGGAAATATGGGGGGCACTGCTCCATGGCGGTCGTCTCGTCGTGGCACCGGACGAGACGACGCGGTCGCCGGGCGAGCTGCACGCATTGGTGGTCCGCGAACGGATCAGCATGCTGAGCCAAACCCCTTCCGCGGTAGGGATGTTGCCGCGGGCGGGTCTGGAGTCCGTGACTGGGCTGATGGTCGCCGCTGAGCCGTGCCCCGCGGAGGTGGTCGATCAGTGGTCGCCCGGCCGGGTGATGATCAACGGCTACGGTCCCACCGAGACCACGGTGTATGCCACCATCAGCGCTCCGTTGCGGACAGCCGCGGCAGGTGAGGCGACCGTCGTGCCGATCGGTCGACCGGTGCCAGGTGCGGCGTTGTTCGTCCTCGACCGGTGGCTGCGCGAGGTCCCGGCCGGGGTGGTGGGCGAGCTGTACGTCGCCGGCCGAGGTGTGGGAATCGGCTATGTGCGGCGGTCCGGACTGACCGGATCACGTTTTGTGGCATGCCCGTTCGGAGCACCCGGGGCTCGGATGTATCGCACCGGTGACCTGGTGTCGTGGGGCGCCGACGGGCAGTTGCGGTACGCCGGTCGTGCCGACGAGCAGGTCAAGATTCGCGGCTATCGCATCGAACTCGGCGAAGTTCAGGCGGTCCTGGCCGCGCTCGATGGGGTGCGGCAAGCCGTGGTCGTCGTGCGTGAGGACCGACCAGGGGACAAGCGGCTCGTCGGCTACCTCACCGGCACCGCGGATCCGGTGTCGGCCCGCAATGCCCTGGCAGAAAGGTTGCCGGCATACATGGTTCCGTCGGTGGTGGTGGCTTTGGACGCGCTGCCATTGACGGTCAACGGAAAACTCGACAAGAGGGCGTTGCCCGAGCCCGAGTACACCGGCGACGGATATCGCGCGCCCGCGACTGCGGTCGAAGAGGTCCTGGTCGGCATCTACGCCGAGGTCCTCGGCCTGGACCGGGTCGGAACCGGCGACTCGTTCTTCGACCTGGGCGGCGATTCCCTGTCCGCGATGCGGGTTATCTCCGAGGTCAACAGCTCACTTGAGGCAGACCTGTCGGTGCGCACATTGTTCGACTCACCCTCGGTGGCACAGTTGGCTCCCCGCATCGATGCCGGTTCGGGTGGCCGAGCGCGCCTGACCCCGCAACGGCGGCCGCCGGTCATACCGCTGTCATATGCCCAACAGCGGTTGTGGTTCCTCGAACAGCTGCAGGGTCGCTCACCGATTTACAACATGTCCGTGGCGTTGCGGCTGACGGGCCCGGTGAATCCCGATGCGCTCGGTCGATCGCTGGCGGACGTGGTAGGCCGTCATGAGAGCCTGCGCACCCTCTTCGAGGTGGTCGACGGAGTGCCTCAGCAGGTGATAGTGCCTGCTGGACAGGCCGAACCCGGTTGGCGCGTCGTCGATGCCGCTGCGTGGTCGTCGGAGCGGCTCGACGAGGCGGCGAGCGCAGCGGCGCAGTACTGCTTCGACCTGACCAATGAGATCCCCTTGCGGGCCACGCTGTTCCGGGTATCCGAGGACGACCATGTGCTCGTCACGGTGGTGCACCACATCGCCGCGGACGGCTGGTCGATCACACCGTTCGTGGCCGATCTGGGTAAGGCCTACGACAACCGTTGTGCCGGGCGATCGCCGGACTGGGCCCCGCTGCCGGTGCAGTACGCGGATTACACGCTGTGGCAGCAAGATTGGCTCGGATCGGAAACCGACCCGAACAGTGTGCTCAGTAACCAAGTGGCTTACTGGCAGGATGCCCTGGCCGATCTGCCCGAGGTCTTGGCGCTGCCGACGGATCGCCCCTACCCGCAGGTGGCCGATCACCGGGGCGCCGGTGTATCCGTGGACTGGCCGGCCGACCTGCAGCAAGCCTTGGCCCGGACCGCACGGGCACACAACGTGACCAGCTTCATGGTGGTGCAGGCCGCGCTGGCGGTGCTGATGTCCGCACTGAGTGCCAGTACCGATGTTCCGGTGGGAATCGCGACGGCAGGACGCAAGGATCCGGCCCTCGACGAGTTGGTGGGCTTCTTCGTCAACACGTTGGTGCTGCGGGTTGATCTGGGCGGGGACCCGACCGTCGCCGAGGTGCTGAGACAGGTGCGTCAGCGTGGCCTGGCTGCCCTGGAAAATCAGGACGTGCCGTTCGAGGTGCTGGTGGAGCGGCTCAACCCGACACGTAGCCTGACCCATCATCCGTTGGTCCAGGTGATGTTGTCCTGGCAGAACTTCGGCGGCGCCCCCGCTTCGGAGACGACGCTGGGTGGCGCGCGAGCTTCGCTCTTGCCGACGGAAACCCGCACCGCCCGTATGGATTTGGTCTTCGCACTGGCCGAGCGCTTCTCCGATACCGGTGCCCCGGCCGGGATCACCGGTTTGGTGGAGTTCCGTACTGATGTGTTTGACGCATCGAGTATCGAAATCATGGTCGAGCGGTTGCGGCGGGTGTTGGTGGCGATGACTGCGGATCCGGCTCGGACCGTGTCGTCGGTGGATGTGGTGGATGGTGCCGAGTCCGCTCGTTTGGATGTCTTCGGTTGTCGTGAGGTGTTGACGCGCCCTGTTGTCGGGGCTTCGATTCCGGAGTTGTTCGGTGCGCAGGTGGATCGGGCGCCGGAGGCGGTGGCGGTCAGGTTCGAAGGGCGGTCGTGGACTTATCGGGAGTTGGATGAGGCGTCGAATCGGTTGGCCTGTTTGTTGATCGACCACGGTGTGGGTCCGGGCGGTTATGTGGCGCTGTTGTTGCATCGTTGCGCGCGGGCGATCGTGTCGATCTTGGCGGTGCTCAAGACCGGGGCCGCGTATCTGCCGATCGATCCGGCTCATCCCAAGGAGCGGCTGCAGTTCATGCTGGCGGATTGCGGTCCGCTGGTGGCGATCACGACGGCTGGGTTGGCCGAGCGGTTCGATGGCTGCGATGTGATGGTCATCGACGTCGACGATCCTCGCATCGATGGCCAACGGTCGACACCGTTGGCGTGTGCGGCGCCTGATGATGTGGCGTACGTGATCTATACCTCTGGGACGACTGGGTTGCCTAAGGGTGTGGCGGTTACGCATCGGAATGTGACGCGGCTTTTCGATGGGTTGGATGTGGGTGTGCGGTTGGGGCCGGAGCAGGTGTGGTCGGCGTGTTCGTCGTTGGCTTTTGATTATTCGGTGTGGGAGATCTGGGGTGCGTTGTTGCATGGTGGCCGGTTGGTGGTGGTGCCCGAGCAGGTGACGCGTTCCCCGCAGGAGCTGCACAGCCTGGTGGTGGACGAGCATGTGACGGTGCTGAGTCAGACTCCGTCGGCGGTGGGAATGCTTTCGCCGGCTGGTCTGGAGGCGGTGACGTTGATGGTGGCTGCGGAGGCGTGTCCGGTTGAGGTGGTGGATCGGTGGGCGCCGGGGCGGGTGATGCTCAACGGTTGCGGTCCGACGGAGACGACGGTGTATGCGACGGTGAGTGCTCCGTTGCGGGCTGGTGGTTCGGTGGTGCCGATTGGTTTGCCGGTGCCGGGTGCGGCGTTGTTTGTGTTGGATCGGTTTTTGCGTCCGGTGCCTGTGGGTGTGGTGGGTGAGTTGTATGTGGCTGGGCGTGGGGTTGGGGTGGGTTATGTGCGTCGGGTGGGGTTGACGGCGTCGCGGTTTGTGGCGTGTCCGTTTGGTGGTTTTGGGTCGCGGATGTATCGCACTGGGGATTTGGTGTCGTGGGGTGTTGATGGTCAGTTGCGGTATGGCGGGCGGGCTGATGAGCAGGTCAAGATCCGGGGTTACCGCATCGAACTCGGCGAAATCGAGTCGGCTCTGGCCGGCATCGAGGGAGTGGCCCAAGCGGTGGTGATACCACGCGAGGATCGCCCCGGGGACAAACGCCTGGTCGGCTATGTGACCGAAAACCGTTCGAAGACTGTGGATCCTGTTGAGTTGAGAGCCAGGCTCGGTCGGCGGCTGCCGGCGTACATGGTCCCTGCCGCGGTGGTGGTGCTCGACGCGTTGCCATTGACGGTAAATGGCAAACTGGACAAACATGCGCTGCCGGCACCGGATTACGCCGGCACATCTCACTACCGGGCGCCGGCAACCGCTGTCGAAGAAGTCTTGGCCGGCATCTTCGCCGAGGTGCTCGGTTTGGACCGGGTCGGAGTCGACGACTCGTTCTTCGATCTGGGCGGCGATTCGTTGTCGGCGATGCGGCTCGTCGCCGCATTGAACACGGCGCTGGACACCGAGCTGGCGGTGCGGACACTGTTCGACGCTCCCACCGTCGCCACACTGGCACCCCGGGTCGACGCCGGTGCAGGTGGGCGGGAACCCCTTATTCCGCAGCAGAGACCTGCCGTCATCCCGCTGTCCTACGCTCAGCAACGTCTGTGGTTCCTCAACCGATTCGAGGACGGTGCGGCCACTTACAACATGCCGATCGCCTTCCGGATCAACGGTGCGCTGGACGTCGATGCGCTGGGTGCGGCGCTGGACGACGTGATCACCCGGCACGAGTCGTTGCGCACGGTGTTCGTCGAGGCCGACGGGGTGCCGTCTCAGCGGGTATTACCCGCACACGAAGGTATGTGGCGGCGAGGCGGCCCGGTGGTGGTGTCGCTGCCTGCCGACGGCTGCGAGGACGCGGTGGCCGCCGAGCTGGTGGCGTTGGCGGGGTATCGGTTCGACCTGTCCGCTGAGCCCCCGGTTCGGGCCAGGATCTGGAATATCGGGGCGGATCGATACGTGCTCGGGATCATCTTCCACCACATCGCTTTTGACGGCTGGTCAATGGCTCCGATGGTGCGCGATGTAGCTGAGGCCTACGCTGCCCGTCACGGCGGCGGGGCTCCGGATTGGTCGCCGCTGCCTGTGCAATATGCCGACTACACGTTGTGGCAGCGCGACTACCTGGGCGACTTGGCCGACGCGGACAGCCGGATCACCGGACAGTTGGCGTACTGGCGCCGAGAACTGGCCGACTTGCCGGAGGTGGTGTCCCTACCGACGGATCTGCCGCGCCCGCCGGTGCCCAGTTATCGCGGTGAGAGCGTCGAGTTGTGTATCGGTCCGGAGCTGTGGGCCGGACTCAAGGCTGTGGCGACCGAACATCACGCCACGGCGTCGATGGTGCTGCAGGCGCTTGCCGCCGTGGTGCTGTATCGAGCCGGGGTCGGCGACGACGTGGCGTTGGGCACCGCCATCGCCGGCCGCATGGATGCCGCGTTGAACGATCTGGTGGGGTTCTTCGTAAACAGCTGGGTACTGCGGGTGGCGATGAGCCCCGGCCTGCGGTTCAGCGAGGTGCTGGCTGAGGTGCGACAGAAGGCGTTGGATGCCTACGCCAATCAGGATGTGCCCTTCGAGTTGTTGGTGGAGCAACTCAACCCGGCGCGGTCGACCTCACATCACCCATTGTTCCAAGTGGCGATGGTGTTCCAGAACAACGTGCTGCCGGAGGTATCCCTCGACGGCGCTGAGATCGAACCCGTTTCGGTGCTCACCCGTACCGCCAAGTTCGATCTGGATTTCGATGTCCGGGAGGTCTCGAGCGACGGCGGGCCGATGGCTGCCGGCGTGCTGACTTATGCCACCGATCTGTTCGAGCGGTCCAGCATCGAGCGCCTGGTGGGATGGTTCGACCGGGTGGTGGCGGCGGTGGTATCCGATCCGTCGGTTGTCGTGGGCGAGGTCGGTCTGCTCGACCGCGACGACCGGGAACTGCTGCTGCACAGCTGGTCTGGGTCGAGATACGACGCGACGGTGGGGCTGGCCGATCAGTTGCTCAACGATGCGGTGGCGACCGGGGCAGATGCGGTGGCGCTCATCGATGGGCCGCGGCAGCTGTCGTATCGCGAACTGGACGAGGCGTCCAACCGGTTGGCGCGGGCGCTGATCGAAATCGGAGTCGGGCCGGAACGCGCGGTCGGCGTGGCGATCGGCCGATCCGCTGAGTTGGTGGTGACCTGGTGGGCGGTGCTCAAGGCCGGGGGTGTGTATGTACCGGTGGACCGAGCCCATCCAGCTGAGCGAATCGCCACCGTATTGGACACAGTCGCGGCGGGTTGCGTGCTTACGTGCGGCCCCGACTCCGTCCCCGGCGTTGGGGACCGCCCGGTGCTGCGTGTCGACACATTGGACGTATCGGGTACGTCGGCCGATCCGATCACCGACGCTGACCGGTCAGCGCCGTTGAGCGCCGACAACGCCGCGTACGTGATCTTCACCTCGGGGTCCACCGGCATGCCGAAAGGAGTGACGGTCAGCCATGCCGGATTACTGGGAGTGGCTGCCGCACAACGTGGCCTGTTCGATTCGGGCCGACCGGCCCGAGTGCTCATGGTGGCCGCACCGACCTTCGACGCCTCCGTCTTCGAGATGGTCTGGGCAGTCGGCTGCGTAGCGGCATCGGTGATCGCAGCGCCCGACTCCTACGCCGGTGAGGCGCTGACGACTCTGATACACGACCGATGTGTCGATGCGGGCGTGATCACCCCGACGGTGCTGGCGACCTTGGATCGGTCTCAGCTGACGGGGCGGCTGGAGACGTTGCTCACCGCGGGGGAGGCGTGCCCGCCCGAGTTGGTGACTGCCTGGGCGCCTGGGCGGTCGATGTACAACGCCTACGGGCCTACCGAGGCCACCATCTGGTCGACCTGCACACCGCCGTTGTCTGCGGGGCAACCGGTCGGCATCGGTGCGCCGATCCCTGGGGTACGTGCGCTGGTCCTCGACGCTCGGTTGCAGCCGGTGCCGGTGGGGGTAGTGGGCGAGCTTTACCTGGCCGGGCCGGCGTTGGCCCGTGGCTATGCCGGCCGGCCGGAACTCACCGCGGATCGCTTTGTAGCCAGCCCGTTTGGCGGCGCAGGCGATCGGATGTATCGCACCGGCGACCTGGTGCGCTGGGGTACCGGCGGAGCGCTGCAGTACCTCGGTCGCGCAGATGCACAGGTCAAGCTGCGTGGGCAGCGACTGGAGCTGGGAGAAATCGAGAACACCTTGCTGGCCTGTCCGCAGGTGAGCCGTGCCGCGGCGGCGGTATGTCATCGGGACGCGGCCGACCATCTGGTCGCCTATGTGGAGCTGGAACAGACCAGCACCGCCGACCACGACGCCGAAGTCGTCGACCAGTGGCAACAGATGTACGACGAACTGTACGACGCGGACACCGAGACTCCGGAGTTCGGCGGCGATTTCAGAGGCTGGAACAGCAGCTACACCGGTTCGGCGATCCCGTTGGCACAGATGTGGGAGTGGCGCTCGGCCACGGTAGATCGAATTCTGGCACTGAAACCGCGGCGAGTGCTGGAGATCGGTGCCGGCTCGGGCCTGATCCTGTCGCAGGTGGCTCCTCACTGTGAACAGTACGTGGGCACGGACATGTCTGCTGTGGCGATGGAGGCACTGGCGAATTCACTTGAGCACCTGAATGTCCCGTGGCGAGACCGGATAGAGTTGTTGGCTCAGCCCGCCCACGTGACCGACGGTCTGCGGGCGAATTACTTCGACACCATCGTCCTCAACTCGGTCATCCAGTACTTCCCCAATGCCGCATATCTGACCGAGGTCATCGACAAGGCCGTAGAGCTCTTGGCTCCCGGCGGTCGGCTGTTCCTCGGCGACGTGCGTAACCACAGTCTGCACAGTGCGTTTCAGACAGGGGTAGCACTGGCCCGGACCGCCGGTGCCGATCCCGACGACATCCGCCAGTGGGTCCAGCGGGCACTGCTCGGCGATCCGGAGTTGCTCTTGGCTCCGGAGTTCTTCGCCGCATGGGTGTCCGAGAATCCCTCCGCGGCCGGGCTGGACATTCAGGTCAAACGCGGTGAATCTGACAATGAACTGACGCACTACCGCTACGACGTCGTCATCCACAAGGCGCCGGCACAGATTTGTTCGGCGGCTGCGGCCCCGGCGTGGGAGTGGAGCGACTGCGCCGGGTTGAGTGGGCTGCATGTCGAATTGACCTTGCAACGTCCGTCGATGGTGCGGGTCAACGCGATTCCCCGCACGGGCGTGATCACCGACGTGATGACAGAACAGGCGCTGGCCGCCGGGGTCCCGGTGGCAGAGGTGACGGTGCCTGTCGACTCGGTTTCGCCTGAACAGCTGTACCGTTTGGGCGAGGCCGCGGGGTATCGAGTCGCGGTGACCTGGGGCGCTCAGCCGGGCACCGTCGATGCGGTGTTCATCTCGCAGCAGGACGCGGCTGCCGTCCGCGCGCTCACCGATCTCTATCTGCCCCGGACCGGCACCAGGCGGCGCAGCGCTTACGCCAACGACCCGGACGCGAACAGCAAGGTCGGTGTGGTTCGCCAATGGCTGACCGGGCGGCTTCCCGAGTACATGCTGCCCAGCCAGATCATGGTGCTCGAAGAGTTCCCGCTGACTACCTCGGGCAAGATCGACCGTAAGGCCTTGCCGGAACCGGTGTTCGCCGCCACCGCATTTCGGGCGCCGCAGACGCCGCTCGAAAAGACTGTCGCCCAGGCGTACGCCGAGGTGCTCGGGCTTGAGCAGATCGGCCTCGACGATGACTTCTTTGCCTTGGGCGGGGATTCCCTGACCGCCACTCGGGTCAGTGCGCGGCTGCAGTCGGCCCTCGGCCGTGAGGTGCCGGTGCGATACCTGTTCGATGCGCCGACCGCAGGATCCCTTGCTCTGCAATTGGATCGGCACCGAAATGACGAATCCCGACCGCCGCTGCGGGTAATGGCGCGCCCCGAGCACATTCCATTGTCCTATGCGCAACAGCGGCTGTGGTTCTTCGATCAGCTGCAGGGCCCGTCGCCGGTCTACAACATGGCCGTGGCGTTGCGGCTGACCGGCGACCTGGACTCCCGGGCGCTGGGGCAAGCTCTCGCCGACGTCGTGGGCCGGCACGAGAGCCTGCGCACGTTGTTCACCGTTTCCGACGGGATACCCCAGCAGACCGTGGTGCCGCCCGAGGGCGTCCAGCTGTGTTGGCAGGTCATCGAGGCCACCGACTGGTCAACCGACCGGCTGATGGATGCGATCGGCGAGGTGGCGCGGCACCCGTTCCAACTGGCAACCGAAATACCTTTGCGCGCCGCGCTTTTCCGTGTAGCCGAGGACGAGCATGTGCTGGCGGCGGTGGTGCACCATATCGCGGCCGACGGTTGGTCGGTGACCCCACTGGTGGCCGACCTGGGCGCGGCTTACGCCAGTCGGCGCGGTGGTACGGCGCCGGCCTGGACGCCCCTGCCGGTGCAATACGCGGATTACGCGTTGTGGCAACGCGAGCATCTGGGTGAGCTCACCGACGAGGACAGTCGCATCGCCGCGCAGCTGAGCTATTGGCGGGAGGCCTTGGCCGGGCTGCCTGAGCGCCTGCATCTGCCCACCGACCGGCCCTACCCCAGTGTTGCCGATTATCGCGGGGCCAGCATCGCCGTGGACTGGCCGGCGGACCTGCAGCAGCGCATCGCTCAGGTAGCCCGCGAGCACAACGCGACCAGCTTCATGGTCGTCCAAGCGGCGCTGGCCCTGTTGTTGTCCAAGCTCGGTGCCGGTTCGGATGTAGCGGTGGGGATTACCGTCGCCGGACGCACAGACCCAGCGCTGGACGATCTGGTCGGTTTCTTCGTCAACACTCTCGTGCTACGGGTTGACCTGGGCGGTGACCCGACCGTGGCCGAGTTGCTCGAGCAGGTACGTCAGCGCGGGCTGGCTGCTTTCGAACATCAGGACGTGCCGTTCGACGTGCTCGTCGATCGGCTCAAACCGACCCGATCGCTGAGCTACCACCCGCTTGTGCAGGTGATCCTGTCGTGGCAGAACCTCGCCTGGCAGCACAGCAGCGATCCGGCCGCCGGCCTGACCCTCGGGGACGTACGCGTCACCCCGATCACCGAGGCGACTCAGACTGCGCGTACCGACCTCACCTTCGCCCTGGGGGAGCGGTGGAGTGCAACCGGTGAACCGGTCGGGATCGGAGGAACGGTGGAGTTTCGTACCGATGTTTTCGACGCGAGAAGCGTTGAGCGGCTGGTTGAGCGGTTGCGCCGGGTGTTGGTCGCGATGACCGTCGAAGTGGAGGGGCTGTCATGACCGCTGATCTGAGTCGACGGCTGTCGTCGCTGGATTTCCTGGACGAGGACGAGCATGCCGGGCTGTTCGAGTTCGGCAACCAGGCGGTGTTGACGGCCTCGGCGACGGCGGTGTCGATCCCGGCTGTATTCGCCCAGCAGGTGGCTGCGGCGCCGGGGGCCGTCGCGGTCACCTGCGGTGGGCAGGCAATGACATATCGCGAGCTCGATGAGGCGTCGAACCGATTGGCGCACTTGCTGGTAGGGCTGGGTGCCGGGCCAGGTGAGTTCGTGGCCTTGTTGTTGGAGCATTCACTGCAGGCGATCGTGTCGATCTTGGCGGTGCTGAAGTCCGGGGCGGCGTATCTGCCCATCGATCCGGTCTTGCCCGATGCGCGAATGAAGTTCATGATCGCCGATGCCTCTCCGGTGCTCGCGCTGTCGTCCGCCGAGCTGATGCGACGGTTGGAGAGCATCGAGCTGGTCGTCGTCGACGTCGACGACGCCCGCATTGACAGCTATCCGGACGCATGCTTGGCGGCCCCCGCCCCCGATGACCTCGCTTACGTGATCTACACGTCCGGCACCACCGGCGTCCCGAAAGGGGTGGCGATCACTCACCAGAACGTCACCCAGCTGGTCGAGTCGGTCGATCCGGTCCTCGCCGGGCCAGATCAGGTGTGGACACAATGGCACTCGCTGGTATTCGACGTCTCGGTGTGGGACATCTTCGGAGCCCTGCTGCACGGAGGCCGGTTGGTGGTGGTGCCTGAGCAGGTGGCGCGGTCACCTCGCGACCTGCACGACCTGTTGATCGCAGAGCACGTCACCGTGTTGAGTCAAACTCCTTCGGCCGCCGGGATGGTCGCGCCGGAAGGGTTGGAATCGGTGGCGTTGGTGGTGGCCGGCGAGGCCTGCCCGCCCGAGCTCGTCGACCGTTGGTCGCGCAGCCGACTGTTCATCAATGCCTACGGCCCGACCGAGACCACGGTATATGCCACGATCAGTGCCCCGCTGGGTCAACCGGGCGCGCCGGCAACGAACATCGTCCCGATCGGCGGTCCCGTTTCGGGTGCAGGACTGTTCGTGCTGGACCAGTGGTTGTCACCGGTGCCGGTCGGCGTGGTCGGGGAGTTGTACGTGGCCGGCCGCGGGGTCGGCGTCGGGTACGTGCATCGCAGTGAGCTGACCGCAGCCCGCTTCGTGGCATGCCCCTTCGGCGGGCCTGGGGCACGGATGTACCGCACGGGCGACTTGGTGCGGTGGGACGCGCACGGCCAACTGGAGTATCTCGGCCGGGCCGACGAGCAAGTCAAGATTCGTGGCTACCGAATCGAACTCGGAGAAGTCCAGTCTGTGCTGGCTGGTCTGCCGGGCGTGGACCAGGTGGCAGTGATCGCTCGTGAGGACAAACCCGGCGACAAGCGGCTGGTCGGCTATGTGACCGAAGCCCACACGGGCGCAGTCGATTGCGCTGTGCTCCGAGCTGACTTGGCCGAGCGGCTGCCGTCCTACATGGTGCCGGCGGCCGTCGTGGTCGTTGACGAGCTTCCCTTGACGGTCAACGGAAAGCTCGACAAGCGCGCCTTGCCGGCACCCGAATATGTCGACGCCGATTCGTACCGCGCGCCCACCACCACCGTCGAGGAGATCCTGTCCGGCATCTACGCCCAGGTACTCGGACTGCCCCGCGTCGGTATCGATGATTCGTTCTTCGACCTCGGGGGCGACTCGCTGTCCGCGACTCGGGTGGTCAATGCGATCAACACCAGCTTGGATGCCGACGTCGCAGTGCGGGCGGTGTTTGAATCGCCCTCGGTCGCCCAGCTCGCGACCCGGGTCGGTGCCGGTTCGGGCGGACGGGCGCCGTTGGTGGCGATTGACCGTCCCGCCGTACTGCCGCTGTCCTACGCCCAGCAGCGGTTGTGGTTCCTGGATCAATTACAGGGGCCCTCAGCGGTTTACAACATGGCGGCAGCATTACGGTTGGTTGGCCCGCTTGATTCTGCGGCTCTCGGCCAGGCATTCGTCGACGTGGTGGAACGCCAGGAAACCCTGCGCACGTTGTTCACCGCGCACCTCGGGATACCTCAGCAAGTAGTGGTGCCCGCCGATCAGGCCGACTTCGGATGGCAGGTCATCGACGCTCGGGAGTGGCCGGCGGATCGTCTGGAGGAAGCCGTCGACACGGCGCAAAGTCGCACGTTCGATCTGGCGGCCGAGATTCCTTTGCGGGTGACGCTGTTCCAGGTCGCCGAAGATGAGCACGTCCTCGTTGCGGTGGTCCACCACATCGCCGCTGACGGCTGGTCAGTGACGCCACTGGTGGCCGACCTGAGGTCGGCGTATGCCAGCCGCTGTGCGGGGCAAGAGCCGGGCTGGGCGCCGCTACCGGTGCAGTACGTCGATTACGCGTTGTGGCAGCGTCGCTTCCTCGGTGATCTCGACGACAGCGACAGCCGAATCACCGCACAGGCCGGCTACTGGCAGGATCGATTGGCGGACCTGCCGGAGCGCCTGGAGTTACCGACGGACCGGCCTTACCCGCCGGTGGCCGATTTTCGCGGAGCGACCGTGGCCGTGGACTGGCCGGCCGACGTCCAGCATCAGATCGCGCGCGTGGCACGGGAACACAATGCGACGAGCTTCATCGTGATGCAGGCCGCCTTGGCAGTGCTGTTGGGGCAATTGAGCGCGAGTTCTGATGTAGCAGTCGGGTTCCCGGTTGCCGGGCGCGGCGACCCGGTGCTCGACGACCTGGTCGGTTTCTTCGTCAACACCTTGGTATTGCGGGTGGACATCGGCGGCGACCCGACGATTGCCGAACTCTTGGCGCAGGTTCGCCAGTCCGCCCTGGACGCCTATGAACATCAGGATGTGCCGTTCGAGGTCGTGGTGGACCGGCTCAACCCCGCCCGCAGCCTGACCCATCACCCGCTGGTTCAGGTGACGCTGGCCTGGCAGAACTTCGCCGAGGGCGCTTCTGCCGAAACCCTCTTCGGCGAGGCCCAGGTAACCGCGTTGCCTGTGGATACCCGAACGGCTCGAATGGATTTGGTGTTCTCTCTCGGAGAGCGCTTCGATGAAGCTGGCGACCCGGTTGGGCTCGGCGGCAAGGTCGAGTTCCGCACCGATGTGTTCGACGCAACCACAATCGAGGGGCTGGTAGCACGGCTGCTGCGGCTGGTGACCACGATGACAGCCGATTCCACCCGCCGGCTGTCGGCGCTCGATGTGCTCGACGAGGCGGATCATCTGCTGCTGGACCAGATGAGCAATCGTCGGGCGTTGATCGCTCCGGTCCTTCCGGTATCGGTTCCGGCCGTGTTCGCCCGCTGGGTGGCGCGCACCCCGAGCGCAGCCGCCGTGACTTTCGTCGGAAACTCGATGACCTACCAGGAGCTGGACGAGGCGTCGAATCGGCTGGCACACCGGTTGATCCAGTACGGTGCAGGGCCTGGCCGTTGCGTGGCCGTGCTGTTGGAGCGCTCGGCCGAGGCGGTTGTGTCGATCCTTGCGGTGCTCAAATCCGGTGCGTCATACCTGCCGATCGACCCCCTGCATCCAGCCGCCAGGATCGAGTTCGTCCTCTCCGATGCGGACCCCGTTGTGGTGATCAGCAGCAGTGGATTGGCGGACCGGGTGGCAGGCCACAACGCGGCGATTGTCGACGTCGACGATGAAACGCCGGCTACGTGGCCGAGCGCTCCGCTGCCGCCGCCGTCGGCAGACGATATCGCGTACGTCATCTACACCTCGGGCACCACCGGTGTGCCGAAAGGGGTGGCGATTACTCACCACAACATCACCCAGCTGATGCTGTCCGGGCTCGGTGTACCTCTCGGCGGTGCCTGGCCCCTATGCCACTCACTGGCATTCGACGTTTCGGCGTGGGAAACCTGGGGCGCGCTGTTGCACGGAGGCCGATTGGTGGTGGTGCCGGAATCGGTGGTCGCCTCAGCAGAGGACTTTCATGACCTCCTGGTCGCGGAACGGATCAGCGTACTGACTCAGACACCGTCGGCGGCCGCCATGCTCGCGACTGTGGGCTTGGAGTCGACTGCCTTGATGGTGGCAGGTGAGGCCTGCCCTGCCGAGGTGGTGGATCGCTGGGCGCCGGGTCGGCTGATGGTAAACGCATACGGGCCCACCGAGACCACCATGGGTGTGACCATGAGCGCGCCGTTGGTTGCGGGGGCGGGGGTGGTGCCGATCGGTGCGCCGGTGTCGACGGCGGCGTTGTTCGTGCTGGATCAGTGGTTGCGTCCGGTGCCCGTGGGGGTGGTGGGTGAGTTGTACGTCGCGGGCCACGGGGTTGGTGTCGGCTATATCCGCCGTAGCCCACTGACCGCGTCCCGGTTTGTGGCTTGTCCTTTTGGTGGGGCCGGGATGCGGATGTATCGCACCGGGGATGTGGTGCGGTGGGGTGCTGATGGGCAGTTGCAGTATCTGGGTCGGGTTGATGAGCAGGTCAAGATTCGCGGCTATCGCATCGAACTCGGCGAAGTTCAGGCGGTCCTGGCCGCGCTCGATGGGGTGCGGCAAGCCGTGGTCGTCGTGCGTGAGGACCGGGCGGGGGAAAAGCGACTGGTCGGATACATCACCGAAGTGTCCCGCGGGGCAGTGAATGCCGGTGAGATGCGGAGTCTGCTCGCGCAGCGGCTCCCGGCATACATGGTGCCCGCGGCAGTGGTGATACTGGAGACGTTGCCGTTGACCGTGAACGGCAAGCTGGACAAGAAAGCGCTTCCCGCACCGGATTACTCGGACAGCGAGCGTTACCGGGCCCCGACCACCGCGGTGGAGGAGATCCTGGTCGGCGTCTACGCGCAAGTGCTCGGACTGCCGCGGGTGGGGATCGATGATTCCTTCTTCGAGCTCGGCGGCGATTCCCTTTCTGCCATGCGATTGATCGCAGCGATCAATACCAGTCTTGACGTAGAGCTGGCGGTACGAACTCTGTTCGATGCGCCTACCGTCGCCGAGCTGGCACCGCGGATCGGCGCGGGGTCCGGGGGCCTGCCGGCGCTGACCGCTCGGCCGCGTCCGGCGGTGGTGCCGCTGTCGTATGCCCAGAACAGGATGTGGTTTCTCAACCGGCTCCAGGGCGAGGTCGCCACCTACAACATGCCCACCGCGTACCGGATCACCGGGGACTTGGACACCGAGGCGTTGCGGGCAGCGCTGGCTGATGTGGTCTGCCGGCACGAGAGCCTGCGGACGCTGTTCCCAGCAGTCGACGGCGTGCCTCGGCAGGTAGTCGTTCCTGAAGAGGACGCAGATTTCGGCTGGCGAATCATCGGCGCGCAGGACTGGTCCGTGGATCGGCTGACCGAGGCGGTCAGTGCCGAGGTCGGTCACACCTTCGACCTGACCAATGAGATACCTTTGCGGGCCACGCTTTTTCAGCTGGCCGACAGTGAACACGTGCTGGTCGCCGTCGTGCACCATATCGCCGCAGATGGTTGGTCGATCGGGCCGCTGGTACGTGATCTGGGGATGGCCTACGCCGCCCGTTGTGTCGGTCAGGCCCCCGACTGGATGCCCTTGCCCGTGCAGTATGTGGACTACACGCTGTGGCAGCGCGAGCATCTGGGTGAGCTGGCCGACGCCGCGAGTCCGATCGCGGCGCAAGTGGAGTACTGGGAACGCCAGTTGTCCGGGCTGCCCGAGCTGCTCGAACTGCCGACCGATCGGCCGTATCCACCGGTCGCCGATTACCGGGGATCCAGCGTGGCCATTGATTGGCCACCAGAGATGCAGCAAGAGGTCGCGCGAGTAGCGCGAGAACACAACGCCACCAGCTTCATGGTTGTACAAGCCGCATTGGCGCTTCTGCTCGGCCAGTTGAGTGCCAGTACCGATGTGGCAGTGGGGTTCCCGATCGCCGGTCGGCGCGACCCGGCCCTCGACGAGTTGGTGGGCTTCTTCGTCAACACGTTGGTGCTGCGGGTTGATCTGGGCGGGGACCCGACCGTCGCCGAGGTGCTGGAGCAGGTACGTGCCAGCACCCTGGGCGCCTACGAAAATCAGGACGTGCCGTTCGAGGTGCTGGTGGAGCGGCTCAACCCGACTCGCAGTCTTACGCACCACCCACTGATTCAGGCGATGTTCGCCTGGCAGAACTTCCCCGGCCTGGACGACGATCCCTCGGCTGCACTCGCGCTGGGGAACGTGCAAGCCGCGCCGTTGGCGGCGCACACCCACTCCGCGCGAATGGATCTGGTGTTCTTCCTTCGCGAGCACTGGACGCCCAGCGGTGCTCCGGCCGGTATCTGGGGCACGGTGGAGTTCCGTACTGATGTGTTTGACGCATCGAGTATCGAAATCATGGTCGAGCGGTTGCGGCGGGTGTTGGTGGCGATGACTGCGGATCCGGCTCGGACCGTGTCGTCGGTGGATGTGGTGGATGGTGCCGAGTCCGCTCGTTTGGATGTCTTCGGTTGTCGTGAGGTGTTGACGCGCCCTGTTGTCGGGGCTTCGATTCCGGAGTTGTTCGGTGCGCAGGTGGATCGGGCGCCGGAGGCGGTGGCGGTCAGGTTCGAAGGGCGGTCGTGGACTTATCGGGAGTTGGATGAGGCGTCGAATCGGTTGGCCTGTTTGTTGATCGACCACGGTGTGGGTCCGGGCGGTTATGTGGCGCTGTTGTTGCATCGTTGCGCGCGGGCGATCGTGTCGATCTTGGCGGTGCTCAAGACCGGGGCCGCGTATCTGCCGATCGATCCGGCTCATCCCAAGGAGCGGCTGCAGTTCATGCTGGCGGATTGCGGTCCGCTGGTGGCGATCACGACGGCTGGGTTGGCCGAGCGGTTCGATGGCTGCGATGTGATGGTCATCGACGTCGACGATCCTCGCATCGATGGCCAACGGTCGACACCGTTGGCGTGTGCGGCGCCTGATGATGTGGCGTACGTGATCTATACCTCTGGGACGACTGGGTTGCCTAAGGGTGTGGCGGTTACGCATCGGAATGTGACGCGGCTTTTCGATGGGTTGGATGTGGGTGTGCGGTTGGGGCCGGAGCAGGTGTGGTCGGCGTGTTCGTCGTTGGCTTTTGATTATTCGGTGTGGGAGATCTGGGGTGCGTTGTTGCATGGTGGCCGGTTGGTGGTGGTGCCCGAGCAGGTGACGCGTTCCCCGCAGGAGCTGCACAGCCTGGTGGTGGACGAGCATGTGACGGTGCTGAGTCAGACTCCGTCGGCGGTGGGAATGCTTTCGCCGGCTGGTCTGGAGGCGGTGACGTTGATGGTGGCTGCGGAGGCGTGTCCGGTTGAGGTGGTGGATCGGTGGGCGCCGGGGCGGGTGATGCTCAACGGTTGCGGTCCGACGGAGACGACGGTGTATGCGACGGTGAGTGCTCCGTTGCGGGCTGGTGGTTCGGTGGTGCCGATTGGTTTGCCGGTGCCGGGTGCGGCGTTGTTTGTGTTGGATCGGTTTTTGCGTCCGGTGCCTGTGGGTGTGGTGGGTGAGTTGTATGTGGCTGGGCGTGGGGTTGGGGTGGGTTATGTGCGTCGGGTGGGGTTGACGGCGTCGCGGTTTGTGGCGTGTCCGTTTGGTGGTTTTGGGTCGCGGATGTATCGCACTGGGGATTTGGTGTCGTGGGGTGCTGATGGTCAGTTGCGGTATGGCGGGCGGGCTGATGAGCAGGTCAAGATCCGGGGTTACCGCATCGAACTCGGCGAAATAACGGCCGTACTCGCCGCCGAACCGCGAGTGGCCCAAGCGGTGACGGTTGCCCATTCGTCGATCTCGGACGACGGAACCAGCGACAATCAGTTGGTCAGCTATGTCGTTCTCGACAAAGAGATGATGCTGGTTCGTGAACCGGCGCGCGAACTGCAATTGGTCGAGCAATGGCAAGGGGTTTACGGCGACCTGTATACCGGCGAATCCTTCACCGAAGGCGCACCGACGGCACTGGGTGAGGATTTCGGCGGCTGGAACAGCAGCTACACCGGGGAGCCGATTCCGTTGGACCAGATGCGGGATTGGCGTGCGGACACGGTGAACCGCATTCTGGACCTGCGGCCGCAGCGGGTGTTGGAGATCGGTGTCGGTTCCGGTCTAGTTCTCACCCACGTAGCTCCCCAATGCGTCGAGTATTGGGGCACTGACTTTTCGGCGCCGACGATTGAATCCCTGGGGGCCGGCGTGGCGGGGCAGGACTGGGCGGATCGGGTGCGGTTACGGGTGCAACCTGCCGACGCAGCCGATGGCTTGCCGCCCGGGCACTTCGACGTGGTTGTGCTGAACTCCGTCATCCAGTATTTCCCGAGCGCGGGCTACCTGTTGGATGTGTTGGCGGTGGCGATGCGGTCACTGGCCCCCGGAGGGGCGTTGTTCCTGGGCGACGTGCGCAACTTGTCGTTGTTACGCGCATTCACCGCGGGTGTTGTGTGCGCCGACAGCGGCTGCGACGAGGACTCGGCGACGGTAGCCGAGCGAATTCGCCGAGAGATGCTCGCCGAGCAGGAACTGCTGTTGGCGCCGGAGTTCTTCGTGGCTCTGCCCGAGCACCTGCCCGGGATAGCGGCGGTCGAGTTGCAGTTGAAGGGGATGGAGGCGGTCAATGAACTCAGCCGCTATCGGTACGAGGTCGTGCTGCGCAAAGCACCCGCACCGGTTTACTCCGTCGCCCGGCTGCCATCCGAGCCTTGGCAACACTTCGGCGGCCTTGATGCGCTGGAGAGTCACCTACGCGCTCAACGGCCCCCGGAACTGCGTGTCACCGGCGTGCCCCACGCCGGGATCTGGCCGGACGTAGCGCTGGCGCAGGCGTTGGCCGAATCCGATGTTCGGTCCACGATCGGTGAATTACGTTCCCGCACCTGGACTTGCGAAGATTCCGTGTTGCCGCACGAGTGCCACCGGCTGGGCCGCGATCTGGGGTATCGCACCGCTGTCACCTGGTCGCCGACTGATGGCCGGATGGATGTCATCTTCACCCGCCCCACGGGCACCCACCCCCCCATTGCCCTGTCAGATGTCTACCTGCCGGGGACCGCGGTGGGCACCCTGGCCGGGTATGTCAATGATCCGGCGGCGATCGAGCGGGTGACCGAGCTGCGCAGCTTCGCGAGCCGTCGATTACCCGACTACATGGTCCCTGCGGCGATCATGGTGTTGGATTCGCTGCCGCTGACAGTCAACGGCAAACTCGACCGCCGGGCGTTGCCGGCTCCCGAATTCAGCAGTGGTGTGGCTTACCGGGCTCCGAGGGATGAGCGAGAACGCTTGTTGGCAGCGTTGTTCGGTGAAGTCCTCGGAGTGAGCCGCGTCGGTATCGACGACGGTTTCTTCGACCTGGGCGGCCATTCGCTGACGGCCACGAGGTTGATCGCCCGTGCCCGGCTCGAGTTCGGCGTCGACATCCCGATCAAGGCGTTGTTCGACGCACCGAGTGTGGCAGCGCTGGCTGAGTGGATCAGCATCCATGCTGCCGAACACACTGGACCGCCGCTACGGGCCCAGGAGCGACCATCGGTGGTGCCCCTGTCCTACGCCCAGCAGCGCCTCTGGTTCTTGGACCAGTTGCAGGGGCCTTCACCGGTCTACAACATGCCTGCCGCCTATCGGATCAGCGGCGCGTTGGACGCCGAGGCGCTGGGCTCAGCGCTGCAGGACGTGGTGGGCCGCCATGAGAGCCTGCGCACAGTGTTCGCCGCCTGCGACGGTGTTCCGCAACAGGTGGTGCTGCCCGCTGACCAGGTGAACTTCGCGTGGCAGATCGTGGACGCGGACGGCTGGCCGATCGAGCGGCTGACCGATGCGGTCAGCGCCGAGATCGGGCACAGTTTTGATCTGGCCAACGAGATCCCTGTGCGTGCAACACTTTTCCGCACCGGAATTGACGATTACGTGTTGACGGTGGTGGTGCATCACATCGCTGCCGACGGATCGTCCATCCGGCCGCTGATGCGCGATATCGGGGTGGCATACGCAAGACGATGCGCCGGCCTGGCTCCGGACTGGGAGCCGTTGTCGGTGCAGTACGTGGATTACACCCTTTGGCAGCGTGAGCTTCTGGGCGACCTGGCCGACGTCGACAGCGTCATCTCCGGCCAGGTGGCCTATTGGGAGAAGGCGCTGGCGGGGCTGCCCGAGCGGCTCGAATTGCCGACGGACCGTCCTTATCCCCAGGTGGCGGACTATCGAGGTGCCAGTGTGGCCGTGGACTGGCCAGTGGAGGTACAACTCGGGATAGCCCAACTGGCTCGGCAGCACGACGCCACCAGTTTCATGGTGATGCAGGCGGCCTTGGCGATCCTGTTGTCGAAGCTGAGTGCCAGCAGTGATGTGGCCGTGGGTTTCCCGATCGCGGGACGGCGTGACCCGGCATTGGACGATCTGGTCGGCTTCTTCGTCAATACCCTCGTGTTGCGGGTGGATCTGGCCGGTGATCCCACCGTGGCCGCGCTGTTGGAGCAAGTGCGGGCCCGCAGCCTGGCGGCCTATGAGCATCAGGACGTGCCCTTCGAAGTTCTCGTAGATCGACTCAATCCCAGCCGTAGCCTCACCCATCACCCGCTGATCCAGGTGCTTTTCGCGTGGCAGAACTTCGCCGTGAAAGACAGCGGTGAGTCTGCGGCAGTCTCGTTGCTGAACGATGTTCGGGTGAGCCCGTTGTCTGCCGATACCCATTCCGCCCGAATGGATTTGGCGTTTTCTTTCGAGGAACGTGTCAGTGAGACCGGTGAACCCGCCGGAATCGGGGGGATGGTCGAGTTCCGCACCGATGTGTTCGATGCGGCCGGCATCCAGATCCTGGTCGATCGGTTGCAGCGCGTGGTGCGGGCGCTCATCGCCGATCCGAGCCGTTCGGTGTCGTCGGTGGATCTGCTCGACGAGGCCGAGCGAGCCGTGATCGAGGGGATCGGTAATTGGACGGCGTTGACCGATTCGGCGCCCCCGACATCCGTACCGGCGTTGTTCGCCCAGCAGGCGGCCGCTGCCCCAGCTGCCACGGCGGTGAGTGTCGCCGGTCGCTCGATGTCCTACGGCGAGTTGGATGGGGCCTCGAACCGATTGGCTCGCCTGTTGAGCGATCGAGGTGTCGGTGCGGGCTCGTGCGTGGCGCTGCTGTTCAGCCGCAGCGCCGAGGCGATCATCGCGATGCTGGCGGTACTGAAGGCGGGAGCGGCATACCTGGCGATCGACCCGGCGCTGCCCGACGCACGGGTGCAGTTCATGATCGGAGACGCCAGGCCTTCGGTAGCGATCACCACTGCGGCACGTAGCGAGAGGCTGGCTGGATTCGATGTGCCGGTGATCGATATCGGTGATGCCGTGATCGACGACTACCCGGCCACGGCGGTACCGTCGCCCGCGGCCGCCGATATCGCCTATGTGATCTACACATCGGGCACCACGGGTACGCCCAAGGGCGTGGCCATCACCCACCACAGCCTGGCTCATCTGGCCGCGTCGATGCCGGCCGGCTTGCCGCCGAAACAGGTGTGGACCCAGTGTCATTCGTATGCCTTCGATTTCTCGGTGTGGGAGATCTGGGCTGCGCTGCTGACCGGTGGCCGGCTGGTCGTGGTCCCTGAAGACGTGACTGCCTCACCCCCGGACTTCCACGACCTCGTGGTCACCGAACAAGTCAACGTACTGACCCAGACCCCCTCCGCCGTTGCGGCGCTTTCGCCAACAGGCTTGGGTTCAGCCGCGCTGTTGCTCGGCGGTGAAGCATGCCCCGCCGAGGTCGTTGAACGTTGGGCGCCAGGGCGGGTGGTGATCAATGCCTACGGGCCGACCGAGGCGACGGTGTACGCGTCCATGACTGCGCCGTTGGTTGCGGGGGCGGGGGTGGTGCCGATCGGTGCGCCCGTGTCGACGGCGGCGTTGTTCGTGCTGGATCAGTGGTTGCGTCCGGTGCCCGTGGGGGTGGTGGGTGAGTTGTACGTGGCCGGGCGCGGTGTGGCCTGCGGATACCTGGGACGTTCGAATCTGACCGCGTCCCGGTTTGTGGCTTGTCCTTTTGGTGGGGCCGGGGTGCGGATGTATCGCACCGGGGATGTGGTGCGGTGGGGTGCTGATGGGCAGTTGCAGTATCTGGGCCGGGCTGATGAGCAGGTCAAGATTCGTGGGTATCGCATCGAGTTGGGGGAGATTCAGACGGTTTTGGCTGCCGTGGCTGGGGTGGATCAGGCTGCGGTGATCGCGCGTGAGGACCGGCCGGGGGACAAGCGACTGGTCGGATACGTCACCGAAACGGATCCGGGCACGACGGACCCTGAGCGGTTGCGGGCTGATTTGGCGCAGCGGTTACCCACCTATCTGGTTCCGGCGGCGGTGGTAGTCGTGGACGCACTGCCACTCACCCCCAATGGAAAACTCGACAGCAGGGCCTTGCCTGCGCCCGACTACCAGGTGAGCGTCTATCGCGCACCGGGAACTCCGACCGAGCAGATCGTGGCCGGCGTCTACGCGGAGGTGCTCGGGTTGGGCCGCGTCAGCATCGATGACTCATTCTTCGACCTGGGCGGCGACTCGCTGTCGGCGATGCGAGCGGTCGCCGCCATCAACAAGTCGCTGGGCACCCATCTGGCGGTCCGCGTCATGTTCGACGCACCCTCGGTGCGGCGCCTGGCGCGCCGAGTGGGGAGTGCCGACAGCGAACAGGAAGTGGTGCCGGTAGATACGCTCAAAGACGGTGCGGGCGTCCCGTTGTGGTGTATCCATGACGGTTTCGGGCTCAGCTGGTCTTATCGCGTGCTCGGTGAGTACCTGGACGGACCCATCATCGGTCTCAATCAGGTTCTTCAACCGGAGGAAGCCGAGCCGGTGTCGATCCGGAGCATGGCCGAGAGCTACGCCGACCGACTTCAAGCTCTCTATCCCGAAGGGCCGTACCGGCTGCTGGGTTGGTCCTTCGGCGGTGTCGTTGCGCACGAGGTAGCCATCGAGCTCCAGCGCCGCGGTTGCCAGGTGCAACGTCTTATCCTGATGGATGCCGCTCTCAATGTGAACAAAGCACGAGGATTGCAGGCCCGTGCCTACCGCACCGTGGCGAAAAACCACGCGTTGGCCGAAGGTTTGGTGCTCGAATATATGTTGGGCTCCAACCACATTGATGCCCCTGCGCATCGGCGGCCACTCAACTACCGGCAGGTGGAGAAGTTCACCGAACAGAACAGTGGGACGGGCTTCGCGCCGCCGGCCAAGGCGCTGGTCGAGTTCATGGTCAAATGCCTCAACGCGAACCAGTTACGTCTGCTGGAACACGAACCCGAGGTATTCGACGGCGACGTCATCATCTTCTCCGCTTCGAGCCACGAGCCTGACGACAATACGGGCACGACGATGCGGTCTCGATGGCGCCGAACGCGGAATCGGGCAGCGATCCGATCTCACCTGCGGAGTTGGCGGCCGTTCGTCACCGGCAAGATCACAGCACATTCGGTCGACTGCACCCACTATGAGATGTTCACCGCCGCATCGCTGAGTCAGTATGGCAATCGGCTCAAGCTGTCGCTCGAGGACGCCTAGGGCAACTCGTCCGGGTCACACCGTGCGGGCCAGCCTGTCTGCGAGCAGTGCCGCGAATGTCGCCGGATCTTCGAGTTCGCCGCCTTCCGCCAGAAGTGCTGTCCCATAGAGCAGTTCGGCTGTCTCGGCGAGTTGCGCCGAAGCCCCGGCATCTTCACCCCGGTTCTTGTGTGCCTGATGCAGGGCAGTGATGAGTGGATGTCCGGCATTGATCTCCAGGATCCGTTTGCCGGCCGGAACATCCTGTCCGGAGGCACGGTACATGCGGGCCAGCGCCGGCGTGATGCCGAAACTCGGCGTGATCAGGCAGGCCGGCGACTCGGTCAGGCGGGTGGACAACCGGACCTCGGAGACGTGGTCGGTCAAGGTCTCTTGCAACCAGGTGAGCAGATCAGAGAAATGCTCCTCCCGCTCTGCGTTGTGGGTTTCGTCCTCGGGGTCGAGGTCCACTTCGCCCTGGGCCACCGATTGCAGTGCCTTACCGTCGAATTCCCGCACCGCACTGACCCACACCTCATCAACCGGGTCGGTGAGCAACAGCACTTCGTAGCCTCTGGCTTTGAAGGCCTCAAGGTGAGGCGACTTCAACAGCTGGTCGTGCGAGGAGCCGGTGGCATAGAAAATCTGTGTCTGCCCGTCCTTCATCCGCTCGACGTAGCTGTCCAGAGTGGTGAGTTCCTCCACGCTGCGGGTCGACGCGAACGACGAAACCCGCAGGAGGGCGTCCTGGTTGTCGGCATCATGTGTCAGGCCCTCCTTGAGGACTGCGCCGAACTGGGTCCAGAACGTACGGTAGTCCTCGGGCCGCCCGGTTTGGAGATCACCGATCGTCGAGAGGACCTTCTTGGTCAGTCGTCGCCGGATGACCGTGATGTGCCGGTCTTGCTGGAGGATTTCGCGGGAGACGTTGAGTGACATGTCTTGGGCGTCGACAACGCCTTTGACGAAACGTAGGTATCGCGGCACCAGTTCGTCGCAGTCACCCATGATGAAGACGCGCTTGACATAGAGCTGCACACCGGTCTTTGCATCCCTGGTGAACAGGTCAAACGGGGCGTGGGAGGGGATGAACAACAACGCCTGGTATTCGAAGGTGCCCTCGCCCTTCATCGTGATGACTTCGAGCGGATCGTCCCAGGCGTGGGCGATGTGCTTGTAGAACTCCCGGTATTCCTCCTCGGACACTTCGTCTTTCGGTCGGGCCCACAGAGCCTTGCCTGAATTGAGAGTCTGAGTCTCGGTGGTCACGGTGTCTTGTCCGCCCTCTTCGGGGGCGGGGATCCGGCGCTCTACCTGCATCCGTATCGGCCAGGCGATGAAGTCGGAGTATTTCTTGACGAGCTCTCGGATCTTCCACTCGGCGGTGTAGTCGGGAAGCTGATCCTCGAGATCCTCTGGTTTGAGGTGCATGATGACCGAGGTGCCCTGGGGTGCATCCTCGAGGGACTCGATGGTGTACGTGCCATCACCGCTCGACACCCACCGGGTGGCGCCGCTCTCGCCGGCTTTTCGGGTGAGCAGCTCGACCTCATCGGCCACCATGAACGTCGAATAGAAGCCCACGCCGAACTGACCGATCAAATCCTCGGAATCGGCGGCCTTCTTGCTCTCGCGCAACCGCTGGCGCAGCTCGCCGGTTCCGGACTTGGCCAACGTGCCGATCAGGTCGACGACCTCGTCGTGGGTCATCCCGATCCCGTTGTCGCGCACGGTCAGCGTGCGGGGGTCGTGTCCCACTTCGATCTCGATATGGAGATCGGAAGCATCCGCATTCAGGTCCTTGTTGCGCATCGTTTCTAGTCGCAACTTGTCCAGCGCGTCAGAAGCGTTCGAGATCAATTCCCGCAGAAACGAGTCTTTGTGGGAATACACAGAATGAACCAGCAGCTCCAGCAGCTGGCGTGCCTCCGCTTGGAATTCCAACCGCTCGACGTGTGCGCACATGTGGGCCCGCTCCAGGAAACAACGTTCGTAACTTTTGCCGCGAAGATGATACCGAGCCGGTGATCGGGCGGTAGCCGAATCTGGTCAGAGGCCACCCAGGCCGCGGGCCACCAGTGAAAGTCCGACGACTATCAAGATCGCCGCCACGAATTTGCGCCGGTGCACGTGCGCCCAGTCGTGGACCGTGCGCAGGACCGCCTGCGTGCGCTGCGGCGCGAACAGGTTGCTGACCAGGATGGTCTCCTCGACGGTCAACACGCCGATAACGAACGCGACCAGGGCTACGACTTGCACCCCAGTGGATGCGCCCGAGGCGATGACGATACCGAGGGCGAAGAAAACTCCGTCCAATGGAGGAAGGAACCAGACGCCGATGAAGAACGAGATCCACGGCGATCCGTCCCGCCATGCCGAACGGGCCTTGGCGGCCAAGCGCCGAACCTTCGATTTGTTCTCGGCGTCGTCCTCGGAGTCCGGATGCAGAAAGCGCCTGAGCGCCAGCGGCACCGACGAATCCATCAGCATCGTCGAGGTTTTGGTATCGCCGTCCGGTCCGGTGGTTGCCCGGACTGCGCTGTGTTCCGTAGCGCGCGATCGCACCAGGGCGTGAACACCGATCGCGACGGCGATCAACAGCAGGGCGGCTCCCGTGCCGATAGTGCTGCGCTGTGCGGCCGGGCTCGATGTCGGGTCGGCGAACTTGTCGGCAAACGAGGCGGACGAGGGGGCGGTGTGCAGGATGATCAGCGGAATGAGCAGGGTGGCCATCCCCACCGCGAGGGCTCCGGTCCAATATGCGAGCAGGTTCTTCATCGGCCGAGGCCGAGACAAGACCAGAAGAATGAGGCCGAGGCGCACAGGGTTGATCGTCGTCAAGAGTGCCAGAGCGGCCAACGACCCCCACATGTTCGGAATGCTACCGCCTAGGCTATTTGCTGTTCGGGTTCTCGGGAAATTCTCTCGCCGGTTTTCCGCCGAGCGTCGGAGGTGCCCTGTCAGCCAGTGCCCGCCGCTGCTCCCGTGGGGTGTCCGGCTGCCTCCTCGGCCGTTCGGTCGGGGTCGAATGATCGGAAAAACCACTGTATAGCAACATGTTCCGGCACCTTCCCGGCGCATTCCGAGGTCACCGGAGTATCGACCTGCCGCAGGTGTGACGACCAGTGTCCGGTCACTCGTCGCGCAACGTTTTCGCTCAGTCGATGCGCCCTCCGCATGGCGGAGAGTCTGTTTGCTGTCCACGGCGTGCCACGAGCACCGTCGGACCGATTCGGCGGTGTCGGAACTCCAGGTTGATCGCCGGGTCGGCATGCTGAGCCAGCGCCCGCAGCGCCGACGTGCTGTAGGCACGCAGGCCGCTGATCACCGCGTCGTGTATCACCGCGATCCGGATGAACGGCATGGTCGCGGCCAGCATCGCCAGATGCAGCGGCGCTGACGGGCGGTGGACGTCGATGATGATCAACTTCTCGGCTGCTCTCGTGCCTTCTGCGAAGACCCGGGCGGCCGATTCGGGCGGCAAGTGATGCAACGACAATGCGAACACCGCGAGGTCGAAAGAACCGTCCGGTGCATCGATGGCAGTGGCATCCATTTCGCGGACGGTAGCCCTGGGGTGGCGACCCAGGTCACTGGCCGAGATTTCGGACACGAATGATGGATCGACATCGGTTATGGTCACCTCGGCGCTGGGATGGAGCTCCAGCAACTTGCGGGATAAACCGCCGAGGCCGCAGCCGAGCTCGAGGATTCTCGGCGCTGGGGTTTCGATTACTTCGGCAAGTGCCATTCGCGCGTACTTCTCGTATGTGCCGAAGCGCCGTCGGTTCCCGCCCCGATCGATCGCGCGCACAACCTTTTGTTTCAGATCATCCACGTCGCTGCGATCGAGATATTCCAAGCGATCGGTCTGCAGTCGCCGCGACAACCACGACGCGTCCGGCCCAGCCCTCGGCATGCCCACAAAGCTCTGGGCGCCAGTCATCATGCCGCCTCGACCGGGGTGAGTTTTTCGCACAACAACTCGGCCAACCCGTGAATTGTGGTGATTCCGGTGGCCGAGATGCGAATTCCTGTTTCGCTCTCTATGCGGGTGCGCAGCTCGAGCGCACCCAGAGAGTCCATGCCGTACTCGGACAAAGAGCGGTCGGGATCGACACTTCGGCGCAGGATCACGCTGACCTGGTCCGAGATCACATGCCTGATCTTGGCGGCCCACTCTTCCCGAGGCAGCTCGCCCAGCTCCGCCCGCAACTTGCTCGTGCCCGTCGCACCATGGCCGGTTGACCGGAATGCCTCGGCGAAGGGGCTGCGTTCGGCGAACACGGACAACCACTGCGCCCCGGCGATCGGTGCGTATCCGGTGTAGGCACGATCGTGCCGCAGCAACGCTTCGAACGCGTAGACGCCTTCATCGGGCGCAATGGCCATTCCCGTGCTCTCCGCGAGAGCGGTGCCTCGGCCGATCTGCCCCCAAGGTCCCCAGGCGATCGAGGTGGCAGGCAAGCCCAAGGCTCGCCGCCACAGGCTGAACGCGTCGAGCCAACTGTTGGCCGCGGCGTATGCGCCCTGTCCCGGTGAACCGACCAGAGCCGCCGCGGACGAGAACGAGCAGAACCAGTCCAGAGGCTGGTCTGCGGTGGCGTTGTGTAGATTCCATGCACCGTAAACCTTTGGAGCCCAATCGCGTTCGATCAGATCGTCGGTAATGGTGGTCAAGGCCGCGTCTTCGATCACCCCGGCCGCGTGCAATACGCCGCGCAGCGGCAGGCCGCCGGCGGTTGCGACGGCCACCAACTTCTCAGCGGTAACGGCCTCGGCAATGTCGCCGCATTCGACGCGGACGTCGACACCGGTGGCCCGGATCCGCTCGAGGGCGTCCGATGCCGCGGCAGTGGGCTGTGAGCGTGAAGACAGCACGATACGGCCACACCCACCGGCCGCCATTCTCTCTGCCAGGAACAATCCGAGTCCTCCGAGCCCACCGGTCACGATGTAGGCGCCATCGGTGCGGAACACCCGTACCGCGGAGGGCGGAACGACCAGCCGACTGGAGCCGGTGTGCGGGATGTCGAGCACGAGCTTGCCGGTGTGCTGTGCACCGCTGATCATCCGAATCGCGTTGGCAGCGTCGGCCAATGGATATCGGGTGTATTCAGGCATCGGCAGATCCCCCTCGGCGGTGAGCAAATACACCGTTTCGAGTAGCTCGCGGAGCCGGTCGGGATGGCTGACGGACATCAACGCCAGATCGACGGCATAGAACGAGAGGTTGCGGCGGAAGGGGAAAAGCCCCAACCGGGTGTCGCCATAGATGTCGCGTTTGCCGATCTCCACGAAACGGCCGCCGAATGCCAGTAGTTCCAGACCTGCACGCTGAGCTGCGCCGGTCACCGAATTCAGCACGATGTCCACGCCGTAACCCTGAGTGTCTTCGCGTATCTGATCGGCGAACTCCACAGAGCGTGAGTCATATACATGCTCAACACCCATGTCGCGCAACAACTGACGACGCTGTTCACTGCCGGCGGTCGCGAAGATCTCGGCTCCGGCAGCCTGTGCGATCGCCATCGCCGCCTGGCCTACGCCGCCCGTCGCCGAGTGGATCAGCACCTTGTCCCCAGCTTTGATTCGCGCCATGTCGTTCAGCCCGTAGTAAGCGGTCGCGGTGGCGATGGTCAGGGCGGCCGCTTCGTGGTCGGTCAGGCCTCCGGGCAGGGGCACCGCCAATCGCGCATCGCACGTGACGAACGTCGCCCAACAGCCTTCGGCACACAGGCCTCCCACATGTTCACCCACCCGATGATCTGTCACGCCGGGTCCGACCGCGGTCACCACCCCGGCGAAGTCGATGCCGAGCGCAGGCAGTCGTCCGTCGAAGGCGGGGTAACGGCCGAACGCGACGAGAACGTCGGCAAAGTTGATGCTAGATGCCGTTACCGCGACCTCGATCTGCCCTGGTCCTGGCGGAACATGTTCGCACGCAACGAGCTCCATCGAATCCAGATCGCCCGGCGTGCGGATCTGCAGCCGCATTCGGTCGCGATCGAGGTGGGCGACCGTGGTCTGTCGCTCCTCCGGCCGCAATGGGGCCAGGCATAGTCGTGCGGTGTACCACCGGCCATTACGCCACGCGGTTTCGTCCTCTTCGGATGCGCTCAACAGTTGCCGTGCCACCTGCTCGGTATCGGTGGCGGCGTCGAGATCGATCTGAGTGGCGGCCAGGTGGGGATGCTCTGTGCCGATGACCCGGAACAATCCCCGCAATTCGGCCTGGTCCAGATTCGCGACATCGCCGGCGACTACTGTCTGGGCGTTGCGAGTCACGACATACAGGCGTGGCAATTCTCCGTTGATTTCCGGCAATTCGCGGGTGATGTGCACCATGTGACGCACGTACTCGCGACCCAGCAGGGGCGACTGCTCGGCGTGGTCACCGTTGTTCGGGGACATGAGGATCACCACGCCGGTGAATCGGCCGGTGCGCAGATGGTTTGCGAGTTGCTCGCAGGTCTCCGAGTCGTCCTCCTGGTCTGGCCAACTCATGCTCGTGCACTGGGCGCCGCGGGCCGTCAACAGCCCGCACAATTGCTCGGCCACCCCGTCGGCGCCGTCTGATTCACCGATCAGCAACCATGATCCGGCGTCGGCGTACTCCACCTCGGGTAGATCTCGTTGTCGCCATTCGACGGTCAACAATCTCTCGCTGAGCAGCTGGTCGTCGTGCCCGCTTTGGGAGGCAGCGGCGCCCAGCCGCAACCCCTCCACGCTCAGCAGGACGTTACCGGCCTCATCGAGTACGTCGATGTCTGCCTCGATGCCGGTCGCATCGGCTTTGATCAACCGGGTGTAGCAGTAGTGAGCGTTGCGAGCTGACTCGAAGATACGCAGCCGCCGGACGCCGAGCGGCAATCCCAGCGCGTCGCCGCCGAGCGCCCGGACGTCAGGATGAGCCTCGACCGATTGGAAACAGGCGTCCAGAAGTGCCGGATGCACGCCATAGGCATCCTGTTGCGAGCGGATCGACCTCGGCAGCGCGACTTCAGCGAGCACAGTGCGCGCTGGTGGCTCACCGGTACGAACCGTGATCAGACCGGTGAACGCCGGGCCGTACTCGATACCGTGCTGGCCGACTCGATTGCGCACTTCTGCGCCGTCTTCTTCGCCGGGATGGGAGGACAGGACTGCCGTCACGTCGTAGGCAGGAGGCTGCTGTCCGTCTGCCTCGGCGTGTAGGACCGCGGTAGCGCGCCGCGTCTGCTGGCCGTCCTCGTCGGTTTGCACCGTGAAGGAGGCGGTGCCAGGAGCCGACATCGAGGCTGAAGAGCTCACCACGATGTGGTCGTCGACAAGCAGCGCCTGCTCGAAGCGAATGTCGCGGACTTCGCCGGAATCGCCGTACACAGCCCGCGCCGCAGCCAGCGCCATCTCGCAGTAAGCCGCACCAGGTGCTACCGCGACACCTCGGATCTGATGATCGGCCAACCAGGGCTGGGCGGCTGTACCGATGTCGGCCTGCCACACGTAGCGCTCAGGTTCCTCGTGCAACCGAACACTGGCCCCCAACAGCGGGTGTACGGCGATGGTGCAACCACCGTGGGTGGGCGTTTCCTGGCCACTCCCGGCCAGCCACAGTCGCCGGTGGGTCCACGTCGGCAGCGGCGCCTCCACCAGTTCGCCGGCCGGACAGAGCACCGAGAAATCGATCGAAGCCCCTGCGCTGTGGACGTCGATCAACAGCTGGCGCAACCCATGCGGCAGCGGTTGCTGACGGCGCATGGCCGCCAGTGCAGCCATCGGCGTCTCGCGGCCCGACGCGGTCTGTTCCAGGGCCCGGGTCAGCAACGGATGAGGTGAGAGTTCGGCGAAGACCCGGTAGCCGTCCTCCAACGCGGCCTGTACGGCGGCCGCGAAGCGGACCATCCGGCGCATGTTCGTCACCCAGTAATCGGCATCGCACACGGGCTGCTCTCGCGGGTCGAACAGGGTTGCCGAGTAGAACGGGATCTCCGGAGTCATGGGTTCGAGGTCGGCGAGCGCGTCGGCGAGTTCGCCGACGATCGGCTCCACCTGTGGCGAATGGAAAGCCACGTCGACCGGGATCTCGCGCGCCATCACCCCACGTTGTTCCCAGTCCGCGACGAGATCGCGGACTGTCTGGGTGGCGCCTGCGATGACGGTCGACTGTGGCGATGCCACGACAGCCACCACGACGTCGGCGATACCGCGGCCGGTCAACTCCGAAAGTATCTGTTTGGCAGGTAATTCCACGGCCGCTGTGGCGCCTTTGCCGGAGATTCGGGACATCAGCCGAGACCGGCGACAGATCAGGCGCAGCCCATCCTCCAGCGACAGGGCACCCGCCACGACCGCCGCCGCGCCCTCACCCAGAGAGTGGCCGATGACCGCACCGGGCCGAACGCCGTGCGCTGTCATGGCCGCGGCCATCGCGACCTGCATGGTGAACAACGTCGGCTGCAGCCGGTCCTGACCCGTTACCACCTCAGGCGCCGACATCGCCTCGGTTACCGAGAATCCGGATTCGGCGGCGATGAGCGGCTCCGCCTCGGCCACGGTAGCGGCGAACATCGGCTCAGTCGCCAGCAGCTGGGCGCCCATACCTGCCCATTGGGAACCTTGGCCGGAGAACACCCAGACCGGGCCGCGGTCGTCACGGCCCACGGCGGCTTGATAGGGGGTTTCGCCGTTCGCGACCTCACGCAGTGCTGCGAGCAGTTCCGACCGCGTGCTTGCGCTGACCGCGGTTCGCACCGGGCGATGTACCCGTCGACGGGAAAGGGTGTAGGCCAGATCCGTCAGGGCGACGTCGTCGTGTGCTTCGACCCATTCGGCCAGCCGGCCCGCCGTACGTCGTAGCTCGTCTGACGAGGTCGATGAAATCGGGAAGATCATCGTTGTTTCCGACGCGGGCGATGCTTCCGCTGCCGCGGCCTCGGACACCAATTGTCGGGGTGCTTGCTCCAAGATGGCGTGCACGTTCGTCCCCGACAGCCCGTACGAGGACACTGCCGCCCTGCGGGGATGATGACCGTTGGTGCACCACGGCGTAGTCGACTGGGGGACGAACAATTTCGTCTCAATGTCGGCTAGCCGTTCAGGCAGGCGGTGGAAATGAAGGTTCTGCGGAATCAGGCCGTGCTGGACCGCGAGGACCGCCTTCATCAGTCCTATGGCTCCAGAAGCCGCCTGAGCATGACCCATATTGGTCTTCACCGATGCGAGCGCACAAGGTCCGTAGACTCCGTAAACCCTTGCCAGACTGGCATATTCGATCGGGTCTCCGACGGGTGTCCCGGTACCGTGCGCCTCCACCATGCCGACCGTCGAAGGGTCGACCCCCGCCGCACTCAGAGCCGCGCGGTAAACCGCAGTCTGGGCCGCATCGGAGGGCGTCGCGATGTTGACGGTGTGGCCGTCCTGGTTGGCGGCAGTACCGCGAATCACCGCCAGGATCCGGTCGCCGTCCCTCAGGGCATCCTGCAGTCGCTTCAGCAACACGACGGCGCACCCCTCCCCGCCGACGAAGCCGTCGGCCGCGACGTCAAAGGCATGGCAGCGCCCGGTCGCCGACAGCATTCCCTCTGCGGAACCCGATGCGAACTTGCGCGGGTCGAGGGCCAAGGTGGCACCCCCGGCCAGCGCGAGATCGCTCTCTCCTTCGTGCAGGCTGCGGCAGGCCAGGTGCACCGCGGTCAGACCCGACGAGCAGGCGGTGTCTACGGTGAGCGCGGGACCGTGAACGCCGAGGGCGTAAGCGATTCGCCCGGAGGCCAGGCTGAAGTTGTTGCCGCTGAACCCGTATGCCGCCTCCAACGCCTGGGCATCGGCGGCGAGCATTTGGTAGTCGGCGTGGGTCAGACCGACGAATACCCCGGTAAGCGAATCCGCCAGGGCCTCGCGGGTGAGGCCGGCGTGCTCCATGGCTTCCCAGGAAGTCTCCAGCAGTAATCGATGCTGCGGGTCAAGTGCTGCACTCTCGCGTTCGTTGATTCCGAAGAACTCGGCATCGAAGCCGGCGACATCGTCGAGAAACGCGCCCCATTTTGAGACCGACCGGCCCGGCACCCCCGGTTCTGGGTCGTAGTACTCGTCGGCGTCCCAGCGGTCCGGCGGAACCTCGGTGACCAGGTCATCGCCGCGTAGCAGGGATTCCCACAATCGCTCAGGCGAATCGATGCCGCCGGGGAGTCGGCAGGACATGCCGATCACGGCGACCGGGGTCACGGGCAGCGCACGCTCGGCCTTGCCCGGACTGCCGGAATTCGGGGCTGTACATTCTTCGCGCACGGTTTCGGATGCGGTCAATTGCCCTCCTCCCACAGGCCTTTCCGCGGTCGACCGCTGTCAGGCTCGATGCCCTGAATTTGCGCGCTGAGCGGCGCAAAATCGCCGCTGTGTGGTCACACGGCTTTGGTGCCCAGCGCCCGAATCGGGCGGTCACAACCAATAACGGTAAGTTCGCTGTAGTGCCTTGTCTCAGATTCCGGGCAATCCACAGCGAAGATATCTCCGGTTTCAAATACTTCGGGCATCGACGCTCGTTACTTCCGCTACATACAAGATCAGATACGGTGCCGCCGCTGCGTCAACCGTGGGGGCGAAGCGGAGATTGCTCGAATGAATGACCCGATTGTTATCTCGGATTCGGGTAGGCAAGGTTTGCTGATATTTGGATATATGAATGCAGTGATGGCGTTACTCTGTGGCCGTGGGTGAGACGTCCATTTTGACGTTGCTGTCCGAACGTGCCGCGCTCCAAGGCGACGACACGGCAGTGACGTTTGTTGATTATGAAACGAACTGGGATGGAGTCCCCGAGAGTTTGACCTATTCGCAGCTGCACCGGCGGACGGGAATTCTCGCGCGCGAACTCCGAGGCGTCGGTTCGCTGGGGGATCGTGCGCTGGTGCTGGCTCCACAAGGGCTCGACTACATCGTCGCGTTCTTCGGTGCGATGCAGGCCGGACGGATCGCTGTCCCATTGGCTGTCCCGCTCGGCGGCGTCAGCGATGAACGCGTCAGTTCGGTGTTGCAGGACGCGTCGCCGACGGTCGTTTTAACCACATCGGCGGTCGCCGGCGCCGTGGCCGGCTACGTCGATGCGCACTACGCCAACATTCAGCCCGGCCAGGCGCCGCCGTCGATCGTCGAGGTCGACAACTTGAGCCTCGATGCCCCGGGCCGAACGCACGCTCAGCCCGAAAGCCTAACGGAAACAGCATATTTGCAGTACACCTCGGGTTCGACTCGTCAGCCTGCCGGCGTGATGATGTCGCACCGGAACCTGTTGGCAAACTTCGAACAGTTGATGTCCGGCTATTTCGCGGATTTTGGGAACGTCGTCCCAGAAGGCTCCACGATCGTGTCCTGGCTGCCGTTCTACCACGACATGGGGTTGTATCTGGGCGTCTGCGCCCCGGTGCTGGCCGGGGTCCCCGCCGTGGTGATGAGCCCGGTCGCCTTCCTCCAACGGCCGGCCCGCTGGATCCAGCAGTTGGCGACCAACGGCCGAACCTACACGGCAGCACCGAATTTCGCGTTCGAGCTGGCGGTCCGCAAGACCTCTGACGGCGATATGGCCGGCCTGGACCTCTCCGATGTTCTTGTCATCATCACGGGAAGCGAGCGGGTCCATCCGGCCACTCTCGAGCGGTTCACCCGGCACTTCGGCAGGTTCGACCTGGGGCCGACGGTGATCCGCCCGTCCTACGGGCTGGCGGAGGCCACGGTCTATGTGGCCACGCGCGAATCCGGTGAACCGCCGGCGATAGTGCGATTCGAGTCCGATGCGTTGTCCGCCGGCACGGCGCAGCGCTGCGCTGACGGAGCCGGCACGCCCCTGGTCAGTTACGGCGTCCCGGTGGCACCGGCGATCCGGATTGTGGATACGGAGACGCGAACCGAGTGCCCGGCCGGGACTGTGGGCGAGATCTGGGTGCATGGTGACAATGTCTCGGCCGGATACTGGCAGCGTCCGAACGAGACCGAGGTGACCTTCGGTGCATGGTTGGAAGCGCCGTCGGTCGGCACCCCCGGCGGCCCCTGGTTGCGCACCGGTGACTCGGGGTTCATCTTCGAGGGTGAGTTGTACGTCATCGGCCGTATCAAGGATCTGCTGATCGTATACGGGCGCAACCACTCTCCCGATGACATCGAGGCGACGATTCAGGAGATCAGCCGAAGCCGGTGTGCGGCGATCGCAGTGCCCGACGGCCATACCGAGAAACTCGTCGTTATCATCGAGGTGCGGAAGCGGGCAGATCCTTCCGATGGCATCGGAGAACAGCTTTCGGCTGTCAAACGCGAAGTTACCTCTGCGATCTTCAATACCCACAGCCTTGGCGTCGCGGATCTGGTTCTAGTCTCCCCCGGGTCGATTCCGATAACAACGAGCGGAAAGGTCCGCCGTGCCGAGTGCGTTGCGCAATACCGACAGGGCGAGTTCGCCCGTCTGGACGCGTAGGCGTCGGCGGGCGGCAGGCGCGTGAACCTTGCGTATGAGGACCGGGGAGACGGTGAACCCGTTCTGTTGATAGCGGGACAGGGCGGGCTGGGACGCACCTGGGACCTCTATCAGGTTCCAGCATTTCGCTCAGCCGGATATCGCGTCATCACCTTCGACAACCGCGGTGTCGGCGCGACGTCGGAAGCTCACGGCTTCACCGCGGCCACGATGGTGGCGGATACCGCGGCGTTGATCGAGCAACTCGAACTGGCGCCGGTACGGTTGGTAGCCGTCTCCATGGGTTCGTATATCGCACAGGAACTCATGCTGTGTCGCCCTGAACTGGTGAGCCAGGCAGTGCTGATGGCTACCCGGGGCCGCCACGATAGGACACGGGATTTCTTCCGGATCGCCGAACGAGACCTCGCTGATTCCGGTGTGCAGCTTCCTCCCACTTACGAAGCGAAACTCCGTCTGATCGAGAGCTTTTCACCCAAGACGCTCAACGACGAGAACGCGGTGCGGGACTGGATCGACATGTTCACCAGGTGGCCGGCCAAGGTGACTCCGGGTATCCGTGCTCAGTATGGGGTCGCCCCACAGCTAGATCGACGCCCCGCGTACCGGAGGATCACCGCTGAGGTGCTGGTGATTGGTTTCGCTGACGATTTGGTGATGCCGCCGTACCTCGGCGCCGAAGTCGCCGACTCTTTGCCAAAAGGGCGATACCTGGAGATATCCGACGCCGGCCATCTCGGGTTTCTAGAACGGCCTGATGCAGTGAACGCAGCCATCATCGACTTCTTCGAAAAGGCCTGCGACCGTGCTTGAGGTTGGGATTGTCTACGCATTCGGCAGCCACCATGCAGCCGTTATCTCGTGTCGAAGGGCCTTTAGCAACGGTAAATTCCGTTCCGCGTCATGGCTCTGCCCAATGCATTACGATCCCGTATCACCTTGGGAATGGGCCGATATGGAGGTCTTTCGCATGCTGTACTCGACATGTTCGGACCATCCCGCACGAGCTGCTTTATGTTTGCTGTAGCTCCCTATGATGGCTGGCCGCGACGGCCAACCGCACTGGGGGCGTCGGCATCTGGGGCGTGGTGGGCTACGTGCATCGTCCGTTCCCGAGGCGGGGATGGTCCGGACGGCGCCACGGATTCAGGGGGTTCGTGAATTGCGGGTTCTGAAGCGGCTGTGGATTCCGCTGGTCATATTGGTGGTCCTCATCGCGGGAGGGTTCACCGTGATGCGGCTGCATGGAGTTTTCGGATCCCAAACTCGCCCCGCATATGCCGACACCGAGCTCGAAGAGCGCAAGCCTTACGACCCCAAACAGCTGGTCTACGAGGTTTTCGGCCCGCCCGGCACAGTGGCGAACATCAGCTACTTCGACGTCGACGCCGAGCCGCAGTTTGTTGAAAACGCAAGCTTGCCTTGGTCATTGAAGTTCCCGATGACCGAGGCGACGGCGATGGTCAACGTCATCGCGCAGGGCGATACCGACCGCATCGGATGCCGCATCACCGTGGACAACAAAGTCAAGGCCGAGCGCGTCGGCGAGGGCGAGAAGGCGTTCACCTACTGTCTTCTGAAGGCCGCATGACGAGCCGGCCGCTCTCGACCCGGCCACCGCGGGTGGCGCGGGTGATCCGTTCGCTGGCAGTGCCGATCATCCTGCTGTGGCTGGTGATCGCCTACGTCCTCGGCGCGTTCGTTCCGCCCCTCGAACAGGTCGAGAAGGAGCACTCCGTCTCCTTCATCCCCACCGACGCGCCGTCGTTCGAGGCGGTACGACGTATGGGCAACAGTTTCGGCGAGTCGAAGTCGAACAGTGTGGCGATGATCGTGATCGAAGGTCAGCAGCCCCTCGGCGATGAGACTCACCGGTACTACAACGAGCTGATTCGCCAACTCAAGGCGGACACCGCCCATGTCCAGCATGTCCAGGATTTCTGGGGCGACCCGCTCACTGCCGGGGCCGCGCAGAGTGCCGACAACAAAGCGGTATACGTCCAGATGAGCCTGTCGGGCGACCTTGGCCAGCCGCTGTCCGACGAGTCGCTGCAAGCGGTCCGGGACATCGTGAATCGCACTCCGGCCCCGCCGGGAGTCCAAGCCTATGTGACCGGACCCGCGGCGATCGTGGCGGACCTGAGCGAGAGTGGAAACCGGACAGTGCTGTTGGTCACCGGGCTGAGTCTCAGCGTGATCCTGGCCATGCTGCTGTTCTTCTTCCGGTCGATTTTCACCGCTGTGATCCTATTGCTGCTGGTCGGGATGCAATTGCAGGTCGCCCGAGGGGTGATCGCGCTACTCGGCGATCACGGGCTCCTAGGATTGTCCACCTATGCCGTCAATCTTCTTGTGACCCTTGGGATTGCGGCCGGAACCGACTACGGCATCTTTTATGTCGGCCGTTACCAGGAAGCGCGACAGGCCGGCGAGGATCGGGAGACGGCCTTCTACACGACCTACCGCAGCGTCGCCAAGGTCGTGCTGGCCTCAGGACTGACCATCGCCGGTGCGGTGTTCTGTCTGAGCTTCACCCGGCTACCCTACTTCCGAACCCTCGGTATTCCCTGTGCTCTCGGTATGATCGTCGCGGTTTGCGTTGCGCTGACGCTGATTCCGGCCGTACTCGCCGTAGGCAGCAGAATTGGGCTGTTCGAACCGAGGCGCAATATCATTGCCCGGCGGTGGCGTCGATTGGGCACGGCGATCGTGCGATGGCCTGCACCCATTCTCGTTGCCACTTGCGCGGTTTCACTCATCGGATTGCTGGCGCTCCCGGCGTATCAACCTGGCTACAACGATCAGAAGTACCTACCCAAAGACATTCCGGCCAATGCCGGGTATGAGGCTGCGGCAAGGCATTTCCCGCAGTCGCTGATGATGGCGCCCGACATCCTGTTGGTCGAAGCCGACCACGACCTCCGCAATCCCGCGGACTTCTTGATTCTGAACAAATTGGTCAAAGGGGTTCTGGCCGTTCCCGGCGTATCCCGAGTCCAGGCGGTCACCCGTCCGGAAGGTATTCCTCTCAAACACACCACGATCCCGTTTCTCATCAGCTCCTCCAACGCCGGTCAGCTTCAGCTCCTGCCGTTCCAGAAGGCTCGGATGAATGACCTGGTCACCCAGGCCGACGAGATCACGAAGACGGTTGGCGTGATGCAGCGCATGTACGGCCTCATGCAACAGCTCGCGGCGACCACCAACAGCTTGGTCGGCAAGACCCATGAGTTGGAAGCCACCACGAACGAGCTCCGAGATCACATGGCGGACTTCGATGACTTCTGGCGGCCGGTCCGCAACTATCTGTACTGGGAACCGCATTGCTACAACATTCCGATCTGCTGGTCCATCAAGTCTCTGTTCGAAGCGTTGGACGGGGTGGACAAGGTCACCGTGACGATGCACCAGCTGCTCGGAAACCTCGATCAGCTGAACTTGTTGATGCCCCAGATGATGGCCCAGTTCCCGGCGATGATTGCGACGATGCAGAGCACTCGCAGCGTGTTGTTGGGGATGCACACCACCATGTCGGGGATCTTCTCCCAGATGGAGGAGATGAGCGACAACGCCACGGCCATGGGCCGGGCGTTTGACGCCGCACAGAACGACGACTCCTTCTACCTGCCTCCGGAAGTCTTCAAGAACGCCGACTTCAAGCGGGTGATGAATGTCTTCCTGTCACCGGACGGAAAGTCGGTGCGCCTGTTGATTTCCCAGCGAGGTGATCCAGCCACACCTGAAGGCATCGCACGGGTCAATCCGATCAAGACCGCGGCGGAGGAGGCGCTCAAGGGAACTCCGCTGGAGAATGCCAGGATCTATCTGACGGGCACCGCGGCGATGGCAAAAGATCAAGTGGACGGCTCCACCTACGATCTGCTGATCGCCGGTATCGCCGCGTTGTGCCTGATCTTCATCATCATGCTGATCATGATCCGAAGCCTCGTGGCCTCGTTGGTCATAGTCGGGACGGTGGCACTCTCGCTGGGTGCGGCATTCGGTCTGTCGGTGCTGATCTGGCAGCACATCCTCGGAATCCAGTTGAACTGGATCGTGCTCGCCATCGCACTGATCATTCTTCTGGCGGTCGGCTCGGACTACAACCTGCTGCTGGTGTCGCGAATGAAAGAGGAAATCGCCGCCGGGATCAACACCGGGATCATCCGCGCCATGGGCGGCAGCGGAAAGGTGGTGACCGCCGCGGGTTTGGTGTTCGCCTCCACGATGTTGGCGATGCTGGCCAGCGACGTCCGGACCATCGGTCAGGTGGGATCGACCATCGGTATCGGCCTGCTTTTCGACACCTTGATCGTGCGCGCGTTCATGACCCCGTCGATCGCCGCCCTGCTGGGCCGGTGGTTCTGGTGGCCACTGCGAGTGCGCCCGCGTCCCGCCAGTGCATTGCTGCGTTCCACCGGACCGCGGCCGTTGGTGCGTTCCCTGCTGTTGAAGCCCGAAGAACGCGGATCTTGATGACGATGTCTCCCGCGCTGGAGGCCGCATGACCGACCAGCCGATGATCACCGGGCCGCCGCGATCGCGCGTCGCGCGGACGATCCATCGGTTTGCGGCGCTGATCATCGTGGCCTGGCTGCTGATCGTCGCGGTCCTGACGTTTGCCGTACCTTCGCTCGAAAGGGTCGGACGGCAGTACTCGGTGTCACTGGTCCCCAAAGACGCTCCGTCGTTCCAGGCGATGCAACGCATGGGGACGAGCTTCGGCGAATCCGATTCCGACAGTGTGGCGATGATCGTCCTCGAGGGGCAGCAGCCTCTCGACGAGCAATCACACCGCTACTACGACGAACTGATTCGGCAGCTGAAGGCTGACACCCGGCACGTGCAGCACATCCAGGATTACTGGGGTGATCCGCTGACCGCCACCGCCGTGCAAAGTGCCGACAACAGGGCGGTATACGTCCAGGTGAATCTGGCCGGCAACCAAGGCGAGTCGCTCGCGAACGAATCCGTCGCAGCGGTGCGCGACATCGTCGCGCGGACACCGCCACCGGAGGGAATCACGACCTACGTCACCGGCCCCGCTCCGTTGGTGTCGGACATGAACCACGCGGGTGACAAATCGATCATCAAGATCACGATCGTCACGCTGGTGGTGATCCTGACCATGCTGCTGCTCGTCTACCGGTCGATCGTGACGGCGGTGCTGCTGCTGGTCATGGTCGGCATACAGGTACAAGTGGCTCGCGGAGTGGTGGCACTGCTGGGCGACCACGGGGTCATCGGGCTCTCGACGTTCGCTGTCAACCTGCTGGTATCGCTGGGCATCGCGGTGGGGACGGACTACGGCATCTTCTTCCTCGGGCGCTATCAGGAGGCGCGGCAGGCCGGGCAAGACCGGGAAGCCGCCTTTTACACCACATACCGAAGCGTGGCCAAGGTGGTTCTGGGTTCCGGGATGACCATCGCTGGAGCGATTTTCTGTCTGAGTTTCGCCCGGCTGCCGTACTTCCACACCATGGGTATTCCCACCGCAGTGGCAATGGTGGTCGCGGTCGTGGTGGCGCTCACGCTGATCCCCGCGGTGCTCGCCGTGGGCGGTCGGGTCGGGTTGTTCGAACCCAAGCGCAGGATCATCGTCCGTCGCTGGCGCCGGTTGGGAACAGCGATTGTCCGCTGGCCCGCGCCCATCCTGATCACCGCCTGTGTGATCGCGCTGATCGGATTGCTGGCCCTGCCGGCGTACCGCACCAGTTACAACGACCGGTTGTACGTACCTGCGGACATTCCGGCGAATCTGGGGTATGCGGCGGCCGAACGGCACTTTTCCCAGTCCCGCATGACACCGGACCTCTTGCTGGTCGAGGCAGACCACGACATGCGTGATCCGGCCGACCTGCTGATTTTGAACAAATTGGCGAAAGCGGTCTTCGCGGTGCCCGGCATTTCGCGGGTCCAAGGCATAACGAGACCAGAGGGCAACCCGATCAACCGGACATCAATACCGTTCCTGCTCAGTCTGCAGAACGCCAACCAGAAGCAATTGTTGCCTTTCCAACGTAACCAGATGGGCGATCTGCTCAAGCAGGCGGACGATATAACGACGCTGATCAATCTGATGAATCGCATGCTGGCCGTGACGCAAAAAATGGTGACCAACACCCACGAGATGACGCAGATCATGCGTCAGCTGGAATCGGACATCAAGGAGCTGCGCGACCATATCGCGGATTTCGATGACTTTTGGCGACCGGTTCGCAATTACTTCTATTGGGAGCCGCATTGCTTCGACATACCATTCTGCTGGTCGTTCCGGTCAGTGTTCGATGCGCTCGACTCGGTGGATGCGGTCGTCGACCAGGTCCACGACATGGTGGACGAAACCGGCCGGCTTGATGCTCTGATGCCCCAGCTGATCAGGCAGTTCCCACCGATGATCGCGTCCATGCGGTCGATGCGCGCGATGACGCTGACGATGCACAGCACCATGATGGGCACTTTCGACCTCATGGAGGAGATGAGCGCGAACGCCACCGCGATGGGCCAAGCCTTCGACGCCGCCCGAAATGATGACACTTTCTATCTGCCGCCCGAAGTTTTGCAGAACGAAGACTTCAGACGTGCCATGGATCTGTTCTTCTCGCCAGACGGAAAATCGGTTCGGTTCATCATTTCCCACCGTGGGGATCCCGCGACGCCGGAAGGCATCGCTCGGGCCGACGCCATAGTCCGAGCCGCTGAAGAGGCGCTGAAGGTCACTCCACTGGAAAGCGCCAAGATCTACCTGGCCGGGACCGCGGCAACATTCAAGGACATGCGCGATGGCTCCGCCTACGATCTGCTCATCGCGGGCGTGGCGGCACTGTGCTTGATTTTCATCATCATGCTGCTGATGACCCGAAGCTTGATTGCGGCGTTGGTCATCGTGGGAACGGTGGCGCTGTCACTCGGTGCGGCCTTCGGGCTCTCCGTGCTCATCTGGCAGCACATCCTCGGCATACATCTGCACTGGCTGGTGCTCGCGATGTCGGTGATCATCCTGTTGGCAGTGGGATCCGACTACAACCTGCTGCTGGTGTCCCGGATGAAGGAGGAGATCGGCGCCGGGATCAACACGGGCATCATCCGGGCCATGGGTGGGAGCGGGAAAGTGGTGACGGCCGCGGGTCTGGTGTTCGCGTTCACGATGATGTCCATGGTCGCGAGTGACCTGCGGATCATCGGGCAGGTGGGCTCCACCATCGGCATCGGCCTATTGCTGGACACCCTGGTGGTGCGCGCGTTGATGACACCGTCGATCGCGGCGCTGCTGGGCCGCTGGTTCTGGTGGCCGCAGAAGGTGCGGCAGCGGCCGGCGAGTTCGTTGCTGCGGGAGACAGCCCCCCGCTCGGTGGTGCGATCGCTGTTCCTCAAGCCCGAGAGTGACTGATCGCTGCCCTTCAGGTCTCCGTCGGCAAACTATTTCGTTAGTCAAATACAAGCGGAAGTGTGCTGTCAGCAAATTATGAAAACCGCAGCGGCCGAAGCGAGGACGAGTAGAGTCCGGACATCGGGGGAGGGGAGGAGGAAACCACACGATGAGGTCATTACCGGTCAAACTTGTCGTCGCCGCCAGCGGGATCGGGTTCGCGCTGAGTGTCGGCGCCGGCGTCGCATCGGCTGATCCCAACCTGGACTCGGCGGTGAACACCACCTGTAGTTATCCGCAGGTGATGGCCGCTCTCACCGCGCAGGATGCCAGGGCGAGTGACTCGCCGATGGCGCAATCAGCGTTGCGTCAATTCCTGGCGGCGCCGACTGCACAACGCCAGCGCATGGCGGAGGCGATCGTGAGCTATCCGGCCAATCAGCAGTATCTCGGGCTGCTGCAAACGGCTTTCGACACCTGCAACAACTTCTGAGTCAACGGGCCTCAGTGCGCCGGCTTGACCCCGCCCAGTTGCGCGGTCAACGCGTCGGCCGTCGCCACCAGCGCCCGGGCCCGGTCGGTGATCTCCTTGTCCGTCAAGGCGGTTCCGATGTGCAGTGAGGCCGCCATCACCTGACGTCGGTAATGGTCGAACACCGGTGCCGAGATGACGCTGATGTCATGTCGGGTACGTCCGCCGGGACCCTCGTCACGCAGATATACCCGCTCGCCGATGTCGGAGACCAGCTCGCTGAGGAGTGCGCGCAGTTCGTCGGGAAGGTTGGTCGACATTCCGGCCATCAACGCGTAGAGCCTGCGGCCACCGGGGGTTAGCCGTTCCACGAGATACCCGTCTGCGCGACAGTTTTCGATCACGCGCTGCAGCCGGGCGGATTCGGTGCGCAGCGGGATGGTCGGTGCCTTGGCCAGCCAGGCCCGCAGCGCGTCGTCGTCCCACAGCACGAACATCAGCCCGACGGGCGGAGCGAACGGATAGCTCTGGCCCACCCGCACGCCGGGATCGCGGCCCTGCGGACCGACTACCTCGAGCACGGTGATCCGGTCGTCGACCACCGCGGTCAGGCCCGCGGACGTGTCGAAAGTCGCTGACAGTGCGTGTAACTCGGCGCGGGCCGCCGGGTTGACGCGCATCGATTCCTGGGCTGCGTGCCCAAGTGTGATCAAGCTCGGCCCAAGGCGGTATGTCTTGTCGCCGCTGTCGCGGATCAGGTACCCGGCGTCGACCAGTGTGCTCAGGATGCCCAGACAGGTCGGCTTGCTCAGCCCGACCCGGCGGGTGAGCTCGGACAGCCCGAACCTCTGCTGCGGATGGCGGGACAGGAACTCCAGGATGGCCACCACTCGGGCGGTGGGCGGTGAGGCGCGGCCCGCTGGTTCGGGGTCAGGCATCGGTCCCTCCCAGGGGCGTTGACTCGAATTGGAACGCGTTCTAGTGTCGGGTAGGAAACTCTACCACTGCGGTCCAATATTGGACCGAGAGAGCAGATGCTGAGATGTACTCACAACCACTGGCCGACGCCATCGCCGAGGCTGAACACCTGGTGACCACCGCGCCCTTCATCTCCTCGGAGGCCGATCTCCTCGAAGGCCTGCAATACCTGGCCGGCTGCATCGCGGCGTGCACGCACGTGGGGTTCGACTACGACCGCGACCATCCGTTCCTGCACAGCGGAACGGGACCGTTCACCAAGATGGCCCTCGACAACCCCGACACCCTGTACTTCGGTACCCGCGTGCAGCCCGGGCACGAGTTCGTCGTCACCGGCAAGCGCGGTACCACCACCGATCTGAGCTTCCAGATCCTCGGTGGTGAGTACACCGACGAGAACGTGCCGGCCAGCCAGGCCGCCTTCGACGACCGCGAACTCGACATCGCGGCCGACGGCACCTTCGAATACCGCTTCACCCCGTCCTCACCGTCGCAGCTGTTGATCCGCGAGGTCTACAACGACTGGTCGGCCGAACGCGGCTACATCAGCGTCTCGCGCACCGACACGGCAGGAACGGCGCCGGCGCCCCTGACCAAGGAGCTGATCGAGAAGCGCTACGCGGTGGCGGGCAAGCAACTCGTGCAGCGGGTGAAGACCTGGCTGCAGTTCCCGCAGTGGTTCTACAACAACCTGCCGGTCAACACGATGGTGGCGCCGCGGCTGACGCCCGGCGGGCTCGCCACCCAGTACTCGTCGGTCGGGCACTACGACATGACGCCGGACCAGGCCATGATCCTCACGCTGCCGGTGCCGGATGCCCCCTATCTGGGCTTCCAGCTCGGTAGCCTCTGGTACATCTCGCTGGACTACATCAACCACCAGACCTCGCTCAACGGCACTCAGGCGCAAGCCGATCCGGACGGCAAGATCCGCATCGTGGTCTCGGATGCCAATCCCGGCGTGACCAACTGGTGCGAGACGCTGGGCCATGGCAAGGGCTACCTGCAGTTCCGGTGGCAGCGCCTCTCGCGTGAGCTCACCGAGGCGGACGGCCCGACGGTCGAGCTCGTCGATCTGGACGCGGTGGCCTCGAAACTTCCGTACTACGAGCAAAACAAGATCTCAGAGCAGGACTGGCGAGCCCGAATTGCGCTGCGTCAGAATCAGATCGCCAACCGGATGCTGGGGTAGACATGTCAGGTCTTCTGGAGAACAAAGTCGTCGTCATCAGCGGCGTCGGGCCCGGGCTCGGGACGACGCTGGCGCGCCGATGTGCGGAAAACGGTGCGGACGTCGTGTTGGCCGCCCGAACGGTGGAGCGGCTGCAGGACGTGGCCAAAGAGGTGACGGCCCTGGGTCGTCGCGCGCTCGCGGTGGGCACCGACATCACCGACGAGGAGCAGGTAGCCAACGTGGTGGCCCGCACGATGGAGGAGTACGGCAAGGCCGACGTGTTGATCAACAACGCGTTCCGGGTGCCGTCGATGAAGCCGTTCGCGAACACCACCTTCGAGCACATGCGGGATGCCATCGAGCTGACCGTGTTCGGTGCCCTGCGCATGACCCAGGGTTTCACTCCGGCGCTGGAGGCTGCCAAAGGCTCTGTGGTCAACGTGAACTCGATGGTCGTGCGGCACTCGCAGGCCAAGTACGGCGCCTACAAGATGGCCAAGTCCGCCCTGCTGTCCATGTCGCAGACCCTGGCCACCGAGCTGGGGGAGAAGGGGATCCGGGTCAACTCCGTGCTGCCCGGCTACATCTGGGGTGAGACCCTGGAGGGATACTTCAACCATCAGGCCCAGAAGTACGGCACCACCGTCGAACAGATCTACAACGCCTCGGCGGCCGGGTCGGACCTCAAGCGGCTGCCGACCGAGGACGAGGTGGCCTCGGCCATCCTGTTCATGGCCAGCGACCTGTCCAGTGGCATCACCGGCCAGGCCCTCGACGTCAACTGCGGGGAGTACAAGGCATGACGCGAAGGCGACGACGAGTGAGGATCGCAGCGAGGTACGAGCGAGGACCGGAGCGAGAAGGGGTCGAGCCATGACCCCGCGCACCAATGTGGGCACCGTCGAGGACTTGCACGCCTCGGCGGTGAAGGCCTGTGGTCTGGACGATTTCGGCACCGACGACGACAACTACATCGAAGCGCTCGGCGTGCTGTTGGAGTCCTACCAGCGCGACGCCGATCTGACCGAGCTCGGCAGCAAGATGCAGCGCTTCTTCACCCGGAATGCGCTGGTGGCCCGTCTCGTGTCGGAAGCCGCGTTCAAGCAGCATCCGCAGCACGTCGACGTGCCGATCGAGCGCCCGATCTTCGTCACGGGCCTGCCACGTACCGGGACCACGGTGATCCACCGGCTGCTGGCCGCGGATCCGAGGCATCAGGGTTTGGAGATGTGGCTGGCGGAGTTCCCGCAGCCTCGGCCGCCGCGTGAAACCTGGCCGGACAACCCGGTTTTCAGTTCACTTGACGCCCGGTTCAAGCAGGCGCACGAGGAGAACCCGGATTACACCGGCCTGCACTACATGACCGCGGATGAGGTCGAGGAATGCTGGCAGCTGCTGCGGCAGTCGCTGCACTCGGTGTCCTACGAGACCCTGGCGCATGTGCCGACCTACTCGCAGTGGCTGGCCCGTCAGGACTGGACCAAGCCCTACCAGCGGCACCGGAAGAACCTACAGCTGATCGGTCTCAACGAGCCCGAAAAGCGTTGGGTGCTCAAGAACCCCAGCCATCTGTTCGCCCTCGATGCGTTGTTCGCGACGTATCCGGACGCACTGGTGGTCCAGTGTCACCGGCCGGCGGAGACCATCATGGCCTCGATGTGCTCACTGTCCCAGCACACGACCGCCGGCTGGTCGAACACCTTCACCGGCAACGTGATCGGCGAAGACGCCATGGAGACCTGGTCTCGCGGATTGGAGTTGTTCAATGCCGAACGGGCCAAGCATGATCCGGCCCAGTTCTGCGACGTCGACTATTTCGAGTTCATCAAGGACCCGATCGGTGCGGTCGAAGGCATCTATCGCCGGTTCGGCCTGGAGGTCACCGAAGCCGCCCGGCAGGCGATGATCGACAGTCACAACGCCAGCAAGCAGGGCCCTCGAGCGCCCAAGCACACGTACTCACTGGCCGATTACGGCTTGACCGACGAGGCGGTCAAGGAGCGTTTCAAGGGCCTCTAGCCCGGTTATGTGATTTGTGCACGATTTTCCGCGGCAGCCGCGGAAAATCGTGCACAAATCGCGCGAGAGAAATCAGCCGTCGCCGGGGGAGGGGGCCGAGGAAACCTCTTCCAGGCACCCCTCGGCGACGGCGTGTTTGATGCTGTCGCTCAACCGCGGGCATGACCGGGCCCGGGCCGGATCCCCACCGAGTGATCGGATTTCTTCGAAAGTGGCGCAGCGCTGCACCGCTTCGGTGGACCACTGCACCGAAGTATGTTCTGCGCTGAGCTTTTTCACCTGCACGGACACATGGCAGAACCGGCAATCGACCGATACCAGGCCCGAGGTCAGATAACGCTCGCGGTCGCGTGCACTCGATTCGCGTACCGCCGCGGCGCGTTCCGGGTCGGACGCGAAAGTCGGTGCCTTGGCCCATGATCCACCGGACGGGCCCGCGCCCCCGCCGCCGTGATGATCGTCGTCATCGTGGCCGCCGTGCAACAGCAGCATCGAGCGGGCCAGGTCCTCGACGTCGGGGGCCTGGCTCCGCTCGTTGCGTTTGGTCATCAGCTCGACTGCGCGGCTTCTTTTTGCGCCGCCTGATTCTTGAGATTCTCCTCGACTTCCACATGCCACTTCTCGTTGGCCGCGGTGGTGTCGATCTCCATCTCGAAACGGTCGGTCATATCGGGGGTGATGTCGGCGACGTCGACGTAGAACTGCTGGTACCAGCGACGCATCTGGTAGACCGCGCCGTCCTCCTCGACCAGCAGCGGGTTGTCGATGCGGGTCTTGTGCTTCCAGATCTCCACGTCCTGCAGGAAGCCCTGGCTGACACCGTCGGTCATCGCGTTGGCCAGCTTCTGGGTGGTCTTGTCGTCCATGCCCTTCGGCTTCTCGACGATGACACCCCACTGCAACATGAACGAGTCCTGGGTCACCGGGTAATGGCAGTTGATCAGGATCGACTCGGCCTTGTAGCCGCTGTAGTTGTTGTGTAGCCAGTTGATCATGAACGACGGCCCGAAGTACGAGGCCTCGGAGTCCAGGTGGGACTCGCCGTACTGGGTGCCCATGCCGCCGATGTCCTGACGCCCCACGTTGTGCAGGTACTGCGAGGCGATGTGGCCCTCGAAGACGTTCTTGAAATACGTCGGCAGACCGAAGTGGATGTAGAAGAAGTGCGCCATGTCGGTGACGTTGTCGATGATCTCGCGGCAGTTGCTGCCCTCGATCAGCATCGAGTTCCACTGCCACTCGGTCCACTCGTCGCTGGCGGCCTCCGGGATCTCGGGGATCCGAACCTCGGGCTGCGGGTCGTTGCCCTCGTGGTCGTGCCAGACGAACAGCAGGCCGCCGCGCACATCGGTGTGCCAGGCCCGGGTGCGGGCCAGCCGCGGAGTGCGCTTGGCGTAAGGCACCAGCTTGCACTTGCCGTCGCCGCCCCAGCGCCAGTCGTGGAACGGGCAGGCCACCTCATCGCCCTTGATGGAGCCCTGCGACAGGTCACCGCCCATGTGCCGGCAGTAGCCGTCGAGAATCTTCAACTCGCCCTTGGAATCGGCGAACACGACCAGCTTGGTGCCGAAGATCTCCACGGAGTGAGGCTGACCGTCAAGGAAATTCTTGACCGGTCCCAGGCAGTGCCAACCCCGCGCATAGCGGTCTGGCAGGGCGCCGGTGTCGATCTCTCTGATGCCGGCATGTTCGGTAGTCACGGTGGGCCTCCCGTATCGGTGCTCTTAACTAGAACACGTTACAGTTTTTTGCTCCCCGATGGCAATAATTGAGGCGTGACCTGGGGCATACCCGTGGTGAACGGCTTTTACTCCCGCTCCGGAAGTCCGATTCGCAGAGCGATCTGCTGCATCCGTCCGACACTGGCCACCGTCTGCGGTGACACCGGATCATCCGGGTTGCTGTCGAACTCCAGACGCACTACGGCGCGCCCCTGGGTGTACATCAGCAGCGTCACGGCCTTGGAGCCGTCGGGCGCCATCCCCGAGATGACGGAGCCGTTCGAACCGATCGGCACCGGCTGGGGCGGGCCACCGGTCACCATGGTGCTGACGGCGGCAGAGGCCTGCTTGAGCGTCGCCGACGCGGTTTCCGCGTCCGGGTAGATCAGGATGGTGTCGGCGATCGCCCGGGTGTCGTCGGTGTTGACGAACAGCGCGCTGGCCCCGGACTGACCGTCCGGATTGACGTTGCTGGAGCGGGCGGTGAACGTGTCCGGCGGAATGCTGACGTCCTCGGCCTGCAACAGCAGGTGACTGTAGTCCGATGGCTGTGATTTCGACGACTTCGGCGGCGAAGCCGGCGACGAAGAGGTCGGCGTAGGGGCCCACGGCGTGGGCGGCGAGTCTTCGGCCGGGCTGCAGGCGGCGGCCGTCCCGATGACGGCGACGGCAATTCCGGTGGTGAACAGGGATCTGAGGCGATTGGGTGTCGTGAGCGACATAATTACTGTTCAGGGTACGCGCCGCCGCGCCAGGGCCCGTTTCCTGCGGTATATGTGGACGATGCCGCTGTATTCGTTCGAGGGCCGGGCGCCCGTGGTCGACCCAAGTGCGTTCGTGGCCCCGACGGCGACTTTGATCGGCAACGTGACGATCGAGGCGGGCGCCTCGGTGTGGTTCAACACCGTGCTGCGAGGCGACTTCGCCCCGATCGTCATTCGCGAGGGTGCCAACGTCCAAGACGGTTCGGTGCTGCATGCGCCACCGGGGATCCCGGTCGATATCGGTCCGGGCGCGACGGTTGCCCACATGTGCGTCGTTCACGGTGCGCATGTGGGCGAGGACGCCCTGATCGCCAACCATTGCACCGTGCTCGACGGGGCGGTGATCGGCCGGCGCAGCCTGATCGCCGCGCATTCCCTGGTGGTCGGGGGCACCAAGATTCCCGACGAGGTGCTGGTCACCGGTGCACCCGCGAAGATCCGCGGACCTATCGCGGGCACCGGCGCCCAGGTGTGGGTGCAGACCAACCCGGCGGCGTACCGGGAGCTGGCCCAGCGCTACCTCACGGGGCTCGCCGAGCTTTAGCCCTCGACCTTCTCGGCGCTCGCGCGGTCCACTTCCCAGTACGCCCGCAAGGCCACCAGCTGTCCCGCCTCGTTCGCCCGATAGGTGAACACACCCGGAGTGGTGATGCGGTGTCCGCCCATCGTGGTGACGATGCTGCCGATGTTGGCTTCCTCGTTGCCGCACTGGAACGTGTCGACGAAGTTGAACTCGAGGTTGTCGGTCGGGGCGATGGCCTTGTCCCAGAACGCCGCGATGGCTTCTCTGCCCTGGTGACCCTTGCCCTCCGGATCGAAGAACGAGGGTCCGATCGGGTCCTGGACGATCGCGTCGTCGGCGAAATTGTCCAGCCAGGCCTGCTTGTCCCGGGCCGCAACCGCGTCTCGGGATCGCTTGCCCGCCAAGTGGGCTGGGTGCGCAGGATCGGTGATGGTCATGTCAGTCCTGCCAGCCCGAGTGGATGTAGGTATCGGCGAATCGCTTGAGCGAATCCTGTTTCTTCTCCAGCGGAGCGTCGAAACCCAGGCCCTCGAGCATCCACGGGATGACGATGTTGTCGGTGATGCCGGCCGCGGCCAGTTCACGATGCCCGTCCAGATCGAACTTGTCGATGCACACCGCCTGGAACTCGAACGGCTCGTCAGCCCGGCCGTATTCGGCCCGCAGCTTGTTGATCGCCGTCACGGTCTCGGCCAGTTGCGCGCACGTCATCATCGCGCTGGTCCAGCCGTCGCCGACCCGGGCCGCCCGCTTGAGGGCGACCGGGGTGTGCCCGCCGACGTAGAACGGGACGGGCTTGGACGGGGCCGGACTCATCTGCAAGCGCTCGAAATCGTAGAACTGGCCGTGGAACTCGACCATGCCGCCGCCGAGCACGAGCTTGAGCACCTCGATCATCTCGTCGACCCGGGCGCCGCGCTTGGCGAACGGCACCCCGCACCATTCGAATTCCTCTGGTGCCCAGCCGATCCCGACGCCGAACCCGAACCGGTTGTTGGTCAGGTTGGCCACCGAGCCGACCTGCCGGGCCAGCAGCAGCGGGTTACGCGACCCGAGCTTCATCACGTTGGTGTAGAACCGCAGCGTCGAGGTGACCGCACCCATCGAGGCGGCCGCGATCAGCGGATCGACCCACGGCGTTTCGGCGTTCCACATCCGCGAGCCATCCGGGGTGTACGGATAGTCCGCGGCCTGCTTCTCCATGTAGAACAGCGAGTCGGGCAGCGCGATCGAATCGAACCCGACTTCCTCGGCAGTGCTGGCCAATCCGGTCAGGTGCTCCAGCGGGCCCATGGCCACGCTGAGCGTGTACTTCATCATCGATGGCTCCTCGCGCGAGCGCTCGTCGGCCGCGTCATTTGTCTGCCGGCTTGTCCGATGACACGACCCACATGGAGTAGTACTGCGCGCCACCGCCGTAGGCATGACCGAGCGCCTTGCGGGCGCCCTCGACCTGGTGGTCGCCGGCCTTGCCCATCACCTGGATGGCCGATTCGGCGAACCGGATCATGCCGGACGCACCGATCGGGTTACTCGAGAGCACACCGCCGGAGGCATTGAACGGGATCTTCCCGCCGATGGCCGTCTCGCCGGCCTCGGTGAGCTTCCAGCCCTCGCCCTCGGCGGCAAAACCCAGGTTCTCCAACCACATCGGCTCGAACCACGAGAACGGCACGTACACCTCGGCCACGTCGATCTCGTCGATCGGGCTGGTGATTCCGGCATCGCGCCACAGTGCGGCCGCGGCGTCGCGACCGGCCTGCGGGTTGACCTGGTCCCGACCGGAATAGGCCAGCGGTTCGGTACGCAGCGCAGTGGCGTGGATCCAGGCCACCGGCTGCCCCTCGGCGACCCGAGCATCCGCTGCTTGCTCATCGCCGATGACCATGGCGGCCGCACCGTCCGAGGACGGGCAGGTCTCGTCGAACCGGATCGGATCCCACAGCATCTGCGAGGCCATCACCTTCTCCAGCGTGATGTCGGGCTGATGCAGGTGAGCCAGCGGGTTGCGGGCGCCGTTGAGCCGGTCCTTGACCGCCACCATGGCACCGATGTGGTCCGGTGCGCCCGAACGCCGGATGTAGGCGCGCACGTGGGGTGCGAAGTAGCCACCCGCGCCGGCACCGACCGGCTTGGTGAACGGCACCGGAATGCTCAACGCCCACATGGCGTTCGATTCCGACTGCTTCTCCCAGGCCATGGTCAGCACCCGGCGGTACTTGCCGGACTTGACCAGACTGGCCGCGACGATCGCGGTCGAGCCGCCCACCGAACCCGCGGTGTGAACGCGGATCAGCGGCTTGTTGGTGGCGCCGGTGGCGTCTGCCATGAACAACTCGGGCATCATGACGCCCTCGAAGAAGTCGGGCGCCTTGCCGACCACCACGGCGTCGATATCGGCCATGGTGGAACCGGAATCGGCGAGCGCCTTGTCGATGGCCTCGCGTACCAGCCCGTTCATCGACACGTCATGCCGCTTGGCGACGTACTTGGTCTGGCCCGTTCCGAGGACCGCTGCTTTGTTAGCCATTAGTTCTTGCCCTCCAGGACCGCGACCAGATTCTGTTGCAGCGCAGCGCCGCTGGTGGCGTGCGCGAGCACGCGTCCGGCGGAACCGTCGAAGATGTGCTGTGCGGCGAAACCGATGCGCTCCAGACCGGCCGAGAACATCGGGTTGGCGGCCAACGCGCCGCCGGAGGGATTGATCTTGGTGTTCTCGCCCAGCCCGATCGCCTCGGTGAGGATCAGCTGCTGGTGGGTGAACGGGGCGTAGATCTCGGCCACCTCGATCGAGCTCACGTCACCGCCGGTGGCGGCCTGAGCCGACGCGGCGGTCGAGGTCGAGACGGTCAGATCGCGCGCACCGAGCACCGGGGTCTCGATGCGGTGCTCGAAACCGGTGATCCAGGCCGGGTTTTCGCGCAGTTCGCGCGCCCGGTCGCCGGCGGCCAGCACGATCGCCGACGCGCCGTCGGTGATCGGAGCGATGTCGTGGCGGCGCAGCGGATCGGCGAAGTACGGCCGGTCCAGCAGTTCGCTGATGCTGCCGGTGACCTGCTCACGGTCGGTGCGGCCGCCCGCGGCATACGAATCCAGCGCGACCTGGGCCATCTGCTCGGCGGTCCATTTGCCGGCATCCAGGCCGAAGCGGGCCTGAAGTCCGGCCAGCGACACCGCATCCGGCCACAGCGGCGCGACGGTATACGGGTCGGTCTGCAGGGCCAGCACCCGGCGCAGCACACCTGCCGAGGACTTGCCGAAGCCGTAGACCAGCGCGGTGTCCACCTCGCCGGTCAGGATCTTGATATAGGCCTCGTACAACGCCCAGGCCGCGTCCATCTCGACGTGCGATTCGTTGATCGGCGGAACCGCGCCGATCGAGTCGATCGCCGAGATGAACGAGAAGGCCCGGCCCGCAAGGTAATCGGAGGAACCCGAGCACCAGAAGCCGATGTCGGTCTGCTGCAGACCGAGCTCTTCGTAGAGGCTGGCGAAACACGGCATCAGCATTTCGACGCCGTTGGTGGTGCCATCAGTACGGCGCACATGCGGCGCATGCGCGAAACCGACGACGGCTACTTCACGAGAAGACATGTGATCCCTTTACAGGTGGTGCTTGTAGCTGTCGTAGTCGGCGTCGGGCTCACCCGTCGGCCGGAAATGCGAGATGTTGTCGATGCCGAGACCCCATTCCTCCTGGGGCTTCCACACCGCTTCGACCCGCATGCCCATCCGCACCTCGGACGCGTCGATGTCGGTGACCAGATGCAGGAACGGGATGTCGGCGCCGTCGAGCAGCACGTAGGCCGCGACGTATGGCGGCTTGATGCGCTGGCCGGCGAACGGGATGTTGATGATCGCGAACGTGGTGACCGTGCCCTTGTCGACCAGCTCGACGAACTGGTCGAGCTCCTGGCCGGTAGCCGGATCGGCTTCCTTGGGCGGGAAGTACACCTTGCCGTCGTCGCCGGTGCGCGCACCGAGCAGCTTGCCGTCGCGCAGACCCCGCAGATAGGTGCTCTCGGGGCGGGAAGCCGTGTGCTGGATCTCGATGGCCGAGGGGACCACCAGCATGGTCACGGGGTCACGGTCATCGGTCGCCACCGCGGGGACGTCCTCGGCGATCTCGCCGGGGACGAAGTACGCGATGTCGGTGATCGCACCCACCGGCTCGTCGACCCAGTGCACGTGCACGCGGGCACCGGTGCTGAGCTCACCTTCGGCGACGTCCACGGCGTGCAGCAGTGGCGTGTCGGCGCCGTCGAGCTTGATCAGCGCCCAGGCGAACGGCCGGTCGAGCGGCTGGCCTTGCAGCGGCTCGGGCTGCCAGGTCCAGGACAACACCGTCCCGACGCTGGCGACCGGTACGACCTCGGTCAACGCCTCATAGGTGACCGGGTCATACTCAGCGGGTGGCACGTGCACACGTCCGTCCGACCCGCGCACGCCGACGATCCGGCGCTCACGCAGGGCGGTGAAGAACTGACTGAGCAGAGGGCCCACTGAACGGGTGTAGTCAAAAGACAGTTTCAGTGGCGCGGAAAGAGGCGGCTCGCGGTGATCTGTCGAGGCCGGGCTGCTTTGGCTGGCTGTCACACATCGAGTAGAACAGGTTCTAACAATCGTGGCAAGGACACGTGGGAAGGCAATCTAAATGAAGTTGGGTCTGCAGCTCGGATACTGGGGCGCACAGCCGCCCACCAACCACGCCGAACTCGTCGCGGCCGCCGAGGCGGAGGGCTTCGACACCGTGTTCACCGCGGAAGCCTGGGGTTCGGACGCGTACACCCCGCTGGCCTGGTGGGGCCGCGAGACGACTCGCATGCGGCTGGGGACCTCGGTCATCCAGATGTCGGCGCGGACCCCGACGGCGTGCGCGATGGCCGCACTGACGCTGGATCATCTCTCCGGCGGCCGCCACATCCTCGGCCTCGGTGTGTCCGGGCCGCAGGTGGTCGAGGGCTGGTATGGCGCGAAGTTCGGCAAGCCGCTGGCCCGCACCCGTGAGTACATCGACATCCTGCGTCAGGTCTGGGCGCGGGAGGCTCCGGTCCACAGCGACGGCCCGCACTACCCGCTGCCGCTGACTGGTGAGGGCACCACCGGGCTGGGCAAGAACCTCAAGCCGATCACCCATCCGCTGCGCGCCGACATCCCGGTCATGCTGGGTGCCGAAGGGCCCAAGAACGTCGCGCTGGCCGCCGAGATCGCCGACGGTTGGCTGCCGATCTTCTACTCGCCGCGCATCGCCGGCATGTACAACGAGTGGCTGGACGAGGGCTTCGCCCGCCCCGGGGCGCGCCGTACCCGGGAGACCTTCGAGATCTGCGCCACCGCACAGGTAGTGGTGACCGACGATCGGCCGGCGATCATGGAGCTCATGAAGCCGCACCTGGCGCTGTACATGGGCGGCATGGGGTCTGAGGACACCAACTTCCACGCCGAGGTCTACCGCCGCATGGGTTACGCGGAGGTCGTCGACGACGTCACCAAGCTGTTCCGCAGTGACCGCAAAGACGAAGCCGCCAAGGTCATTCCCGATGAGTTGGTCGACGATTCGGCGATCGTCGGCAACCTCGACTACGTCAAGGAGCAGATCAAGGCCTGGGAGGCGTCGGGCGTGACCATGATGGTCGTCGGCGCCCGCTCCGTCGAGCAGATCCGTGACCTTGCGGCTCTCGCGGCGGATCACTGACCCGAGTAGACACTTTCTTGCAACCTGTCTACTCGAGGTTCTAGATTTATGGCGTGAGTCACAGCGCTCCCGCCTCCGGGCCCTCGCAACACACCGTGCTCGGCACCGTCCTGACGATGCCGGTGCAGATCCGGACCGCCGAACAGCACATGGCGATGTTCTCGGTGGACGCCGATGCCGCGCAGCGCATGATCGATTACAGCGGCCTGCGCGTGTACCGGCATCGGCCCCACCGGGCCATCGTGGTGCTGATGCTGATGCGCTACATCGACGGCGATCTGGGCCCGTACCTGGAGTACGGCACCAACGTCATGGTGAACCGGCCGGGGTCGGACTCCTCAGGCCTGCGCGGGCTGGGTTCGGCGGGCGCCTTGGTGCACCACCTCCCGGTCGACGGCGAGTTCACGCTGCAGGCCGGTCGCCAGATCTGGGGCTACCCGAAAGTCTTGGCGGACTTTACCGTTCACGAGGGTGAGCCGTTCGGATTCGAGGTCAGCGTCGACGGTCAGATGGCGGTCGGGATGGATTTCAAGCCCGGCCTGCCGGTGCCCTCGGCGTTCACCGCCAAACCTCAGGTGCAGTCCACCTTTTCCTACCTCGACGGCGTCCTGCGCGAAACCGAAGGCCAGATGCGGCTTTCCGGTGTGCGCTACCGGCCGGGCGGGGTCCGAATCCGGCTCGGCGATCACCCGTACGCGGCAGAACTCGCGGCGCTGGGCCTGCCCAAGCGGGCGCTGTTGTCCAGTTCGGTTCGCAATGTGCAAATGACGTTCGCTGACGCCAAGGAGATTTCGTGACCCAGGTACTGCCCAAGCCCGATGTTGACTTCACCAACGGCAACTTCTACGCCGACGGCGGTGCTCGGGAGGCCTACCGATGGATGCGGGCCAACGAGCCGGTGTTCCGCGACCGCAACGGACTCGCGGCGGCCACCACCTATCAGGCCGTCCTCGACGCCGAACGCAACCCCGAGCTGTTCTCCAGTTCCGGCGGTATCCGTCCCGACCAGCCCGGCATGCCCTACATGATCGACATGGACGACCCGGCGCACGTGCTGCGCCGCAAGCTGGTCAACTCCGGTTTCACCCGTAAGCGGGTGATGGACAAGGTGCCGTCGATCGTGAGCCTGTGCGACACCCTGATCGACGCCGTCTGCGAACGCGGGGAATGCGATTTCGTCCGCGACATCGCCGCACCGCTGCCGATGGCGGTGATCGGCGACATGCTCGGGGTCCTGCCCACCGAGCGCGAGATGCTGCTGAAGTGGTCGGACGACCTGGTCTGTGGGTTGAGTTCGCATCTCGACGAGACCGCCATCAACATGCTGATGGAGACGTTCGCCGCCTATACCGCGTTCACCATGGAGGTGATCGCCAAGCGGCGCGCCGAGCCGACCGACGACCTGTTCTCGATCCTGGTGAACGCCGAAGTCGAGGGACAGCGGATGAGCGATGACGAGATCGTCATGGAGACCCTGCTGATCCTGATCGGCGGCGACGAGACCACGCGGCACACGCTCTCGGGCGGGACCGATCAGCTGCTGCGTCATCGCGATCAGTGGGACACGCTCGTCACGAACCGGGAAGCCCTGCCCGGTGCCATCGAGGAGACGCTGCGCTGGACCTCGCCGGTGAAGAACATGTGCCGCACCCTGACCGCGGACACGACGTTCCACGGCACCGACCTCAAGGCCGGCGAGAAGATCATGCTGATGTTCGAGTCGGCGAACTTCGACGAGGCCGTATTCGAGAACCCCGACGAGTTCCGCATCGACCGGAACCCCAACAGTCACTTGGCTTTCGGCTTCGGGACGCACTTCTGCCTCGGCAATCAGCTGGCTCGCCTGGAACTGCGGCTGATGCTCGACCGGCTGCTCACCCGGTTGCCCGACTTGCGGTTGGCCGACGACAAGGCACTGCCGTTGCGTCCGGCCAACTTCGTCAGCGGGCCTGAGGCCATGCCGGTCGTCTTCACCCCCACGGCACCGCTGGGAGCCTGACCCGGCGGCCGTGTGGGCTGTGTATTCCTATGTCCCAGTTAAGTGTTCGCTGTGCAAGACATCCACGGGTTTCGCATAGTGAATCTAATTAGATAGTCTCGCAATATCGGGGGATGTGACGCGACGATTAGAGGAGTGCACGAGATGGCACGACATTTGACTGGGCGAAGCGTGTTGAGCGGAGTGATGCTGGGTGGGGCGCTGCTGGCCGGGGCCATCGGGATAGCCGGCCAGGCCAATGCGGCACCGGCGTCGGCTCCCGCTCCGGCGAGCGTGATGTCGGCGGTCCCCGCGCCGCTGTTCCCGCCGCCACCACCGCCACCGCTGCCTCCGCCGCCGCCGTTCTGGGGGCCGCCGCCTCCGCCCCCGCCGCCGTTCTGGGGCCCGCCGCCGCCACCCCCGCGGTTCTGGGGCCCGCCGCCCCCGCCGCCGGGGCATTGGGGACCGCCGCCGCCCGGACACTGGCGCTGAACACACAAAACTGAGGCCCTGCTCGAAATATCGAGCAGGGCCTCAGTTTTGGCTATCTGGGTATGAACTACTTCATCTGGAACTTGGGCGCGCGCTTCTCCTTGAAGGCCAGCGGGCCCTCCTTGGCGTCCTGGGACAGGAACACCGGGATGCCGTTGGCGGTGTCGGGCTTGAACGCCTCGTTTTCGTGCATGCCTTCGGTCTCGCGGATGGTCTTGAGGATGGCCTGCACGGCCAGCGGGCCGTTGTTGTTGATCACCTCGGCGATCTCGAGGGCCTTCTCCAGCGCGGTGCCGTCCGGAACGACATGACCGATCAGGCCGTACTCGAGCGCCTGGGCGGCGGTGATGTGCCGTCCGGTCAGCAGCATGTCGCAGGCGATGGTGTAGGGAATCTGGCGCACCAGGCGTACCGCCGACCCGCCCATCGGGTACAGGCTCCACTTGGCTTCGGAGATACCGAACTTGGCGCTCTCACCGGCGACGCGGATGTCGGTGCCCTGCAGGATCTCGGTGCCGCCGGCGATGGCCGGGCCCTCGACCGCGGCGATCAGCGGCTTGGTCAGCCGGCGGCCCTTGAGCAGGCCGTCTATGCGCGACGGGTCATAGCTGCCGTCCTTGAAGGAGTCGCCCGGCGGCTTCTTGGTCGCGCCCTTGAGGTCCATGCCGGCGCAGAAGTACCCGCCGGCACCGGTCAGGATGCAGGTGCGGATCTCCGGATCGTTGTCGACGCGGTCCCAGGCCTCGACCATGATCGAGAGCATCTCGGTGGAAAGCGCGTTGCGCGCCTCCGGCCGGTTCAGCGTCAGGATCAGAGTGTGTCCGCGCTGCTCAATAAGGGCGTCAGGCCCTTTTTCGGTATCGCTCACGGGTGTCGGCTCCTATGCATTCTCAACCCAGACTTGTCTCGAAATGTAACACGTTCTAGTTTAGGTTCTGTGGCTCTGAATATTGCTGATCTTGCCGAGCACGCCATCGATGCTGTGCCGGACCGTGTCGCGCTGATTTGTGGCGATGAGCAGTTGACCTATGGCCAATTGGAGGAGAAGGCCAACCGCCTGGCCCACTACCTGATCGACCAGGGCGTCAAGAAGGACGACAAGGTCGGCCTGTACTGCCGCAACCGCATCGAGATCGTGATCGGGATGCTGGGCATCGTGAAGGCCGGCGCCATCCTGGTCAACGTCAACTTCCGCTACGTCGAGGGCGAGCTGAAGTACCTGTTCGACAACTCCGACATGGTCGCGCTGATCCACGAGCGCCGGTACGCGGACCGGGTGGCCAACGTGCTGCCCGAGACGCCGAACGTGAAGACCATCCTCGCGGTCGAGGACGGTTCGGACGACGACTTCCAGCGCTATGGCGGCGTGGCCTTCGAGGATGCGCTGGCGCAGGGCTCACCGGAGCGCGACTTCGGCCCGCGCAGCGCCGACGACATCTACCTGCTCTACACCGGCGGCACCACCGGGTTCCCCAAGGGTGTCATGTGGCGCCACGAGGACATCTACCGAGTGCTGTTCGGCGGCACCGACTTCGCCACCGGCGAGCCCGTTGCCGACGAGTACGACCTGTCCAAGCAGGCTGTGGCCAACCCGCCGATGATCCGGCTGCCCATCCCGCCGATGATTCACGGCGCCACGCAGTCGGCCACCTGGATGTCGCTGTTCTCCGGCCAGACCGTGGTGCTGGCACCGGAGTTCAACGCCGACGAGGTGTGGCAGACGATCCATGACCACAAGGTCAATCTGCTGTTCTTCACGGGCGACGCGATGGCCCGCCCGCTGCTGGACTCGCTGCTGGCCGCGCAGGCCGCGGGCAAGGAGTACGACCTGTCGAGCCTGTTCCTGCTCGCCAGCACCGCCGCGCTGTTCTCGACCAGCCTCAAGGAGAAGTTCCTCGAGCTGCTGCCCAACCGGATCATCACCGACTCGATCGGCTCGTCGGAGACCGGCTTCGGTGGCACCAGCATCGTGGCCAAGGGCCAGTCGCACACCGGTGGCCCGCGCGTGACCATCGACAAGAACACCAAGGTGCTCGACGAGGACGGCAACGAGGTCAAGCCGGGATCCGGCGTGCGCGGCATCATCGCCAAGTGCGGACACATCCCGGTCGGGTACTTCAAGGACGAGAAGAAGACCGCCGAGACTTTCCGCACCTATAACGGTGTCCGGTACGCCATCCCGGGTGACTACGCCGAGGTGGAGGCCGACGGCAGCGTGACCATGCTGGGCCGCGGCTCGGTGTCGATCAACTCCGGTGGCGAGAAGATCTACCCCGAAGAGGTCGAGGCCGCGCTCAAGGGTCATCCGGACGTGTTCGACGCGCTGGTGGTCGGCGTGCCCGACGAGCGCTTCGGTCAGCACGTCGCCGCCGTCGTGCAGCCGCGCGAGGGTGCCCGCCCGACCCTGGCCGAGCTCGATGCGTTCGTGCGCAGCGAGATCGCGGGTTACAAGGTGCCGCGCAGCCTTTGGCTGGTCGACGAGGTCAAGCGCTCGCCCGCGGGCAAGCCGGACTACCGGTGGGCCAAGGACACCACCGAAGAACGTGCGGCCGATGACGTGCACGCCAATCACGTGGGAGCGAAATAGATGAAAACCGAACTCTGCGAACGGTTCGGGATCGAATACCCGATCTTCGTATTCACCCCCTCGGAGAAGGTGGCCGCTGCGGTCAGCAAGGCCGGTGGTCTGGGTGTGCTGGGCTGCGTGCGGTTCAACGACGCCGACGACCTCGAAGAGGTCCTGCAGTGGATGGACGCCAACACCGGCGGTAAGCCCTACGGCGTCGACGTCGTGATGCCGGCCAAGATCCCCACCGAGGGCACGGCCGTCGACATCAACAAGCTGATCCCGCAGAGCCACCGCGACTTCGTCGCGAAAACCCTTGCCGATCTCGGGGTTCCGCCGCTGCCCGAGGACGAGGAGCGCAACGAGGGCGTGCTGGGCTGGCTGCACTCGGTGGCGCGCAGCCACGTCGAGGTGGCCTTGAAGCACCCGATCAAGCTGATCGCCAACGCCCTTGGTTCGCCGCCAAACGACGTGATCGAGCAGGCGCATGCCGCCGGGGTTCCGGTGGCCGCGCTGGCCGGCAGCGCCAAGCACGCATTGCGGCACGTCGAGAACGGCGTCGACATCGTCGTCGCCCAAGGGCACGAGGCCGGTGGGCACACCGGTGAGATCGGCTCGATGGTGCTGTGGCCGGAAATCGTTGACGCCCTTGACGGCAAGGCCCCGGTGCTGGCCGCCGGCGGTATCGGCACCGGCAAGCAGGTGGCCGCGGCGCTCGCCCTCGGAGCGTCGGGGGTGTGGATGGGCTCGGCGTTCCTGACCTCGGCCGAGTACGACCTCGGGCATCGCCTGCCCGGCGGCACCTCGACGATCCAGGAGGCGCTGCTCAAGGCCACCACCGCCGACACCGTCCGTCGCAAGATCTACACCGGCAAGCCGGCCCGGCTGCTCAAGACCAAGTGGACCGATGCCTGGGACGCCCCGGACGCACCGGAACCGCTGCCGATGCCGCTGCAGAACATCCTGGTCAGCGAGGCCCACCAGCGGATGAACGAGTCGGACAACCCCGACACCGTCTCGATGCCGGTCGGTCAGATTGTGGGCCGGATGAACGAGATCCGCCCGGTCGCCGACATCATCGGTGAGTTGGTGAGCGGTTTCGAGGCGGCCACCAAGCGCCTGGACGGCATCGCCGAGAGCTGAGCTGACGCCGGCTCGACCTCGACGAGTGTCGGTATGGTTGAGCCGGTGGATGTTCAGGATGCGCTGGCCGCCAATAGGGCGAACTGGGACGACCGGGCCGACGTGCACGCCCGGTCCCAGATGTACGACGTCGCAGGGTTTCTCGCCGATCCGACCGAGATCTCCTGGGTGGTGCGCAACGACCTGGAGGTGCTCGCGCCCCACCTGGGAGAGACCGGGGTCAAGGACCGTTCACTGCTGCATCTGCAGTGCCACATCGGTACGGACACCATCTCCTGGGCGCGGTTGGGGGCCCGCGACGTGCACGGTGTCGACCTGTCGCCCAACTCGCTGCGGCACGCGGCCCGGATCGCCGAGGCCGACGGCCGTGACATCACCTGGGTCGAGGGCGATGTGCGGTTCGCGTCCTCGTTGATCGGGCGACGCTTCGACACCGTGGTGACCAGTACCGGAACCATCGTGTGGCTGCCCGAACTCGCCAACTGGGCCCGGTCGATCCATGATCTGCTCGAGCCCGGTGGGGTGTTCATGATCCGCGACGATCATCCGATCCTCAGCGCCATGGACAATGAGCCGTGGGACATCGTCGACGACTACCTCAGCGGCGGGGGAGTCCGCACCTACGACGACGCGGGGACGTACACCGAGAACTCGGCCGGCCAGATCACCAATGTGCGTAACCACGAGTGGCGCCACGACCTGTCCGAAGTGGTCACCTCGCTCCTGCGGGCCGGGCTCGTCATCGAGGCGTTGGCCGAACTGCCCTACATGGACTGGCGGGCATTCCCGGCGCTGGTGCCGTGCGACCAGGGCTGGACGCTGCCGCCCGGGACGCCGCGGATCCCGCTGAACTTCGCGGTTGTCGCACGGCGCCAGCGCTGACGGATACTGCACATTCGGCGGTCTAGCGGCCGGGCAGCTTCTGCACGGCCTGGATCATCGGGGTCAGCGCCTTCTGCCAGAGCGTCTGCGAAATGCCCAGTGGCGGATCGAGATTGATCACCCTGGCAGTGGACACGGTCTGTGACTCGGTGTACTTGAGGATCCCGTCGGCGCCGTGGCGACGCCCGACGCCGGAGGCTTTCATGCCGCCCATCGGAGCAGCGGTGCTGCCGAACGCCAGGGCGTAGCCTTCGTCGACATTGACGGTGCCCGAATTGATCTGGGCCGCGATCGCCTCGCCCTCGGCCTTCGATCCGGCCCAGACACTGGCGTTCAGGCCGTACTCGGTGTCGTTGGCCTTCTCGATGGCCTCGGCCACGGAGTCGACCGGGTAGATCGACACCAGCGGGCCGAAGGTCTCGTTGCGGGCGCACTCCATCTCGTCGGTGACGCCGGTCAGCACCGTCGGCTCGAAGAAGAGTGGCCCGACGTCGGGGCGGGCGTTGCCGCCGGCAACCACCTTGGCGCCCTTGACCTTTGCGTCGTCGACGTGGCCGGACACCGTCTTGACCTGGTCCTCGGAGATCAGGCTGCCCATGTCGGCGGTGAAGTCGTAGGCGCTTGACAGCTTCATTTTGCGCACCTGCTCGCCGAACTTGGCGGTGAACTCGTCTGCGATCTGGCGTTCGACGTAGATCCGCTCGATCGAGATGCACAGCTGCCCGGCGTTGGAGAAGCACGCGCGGGTGGCGGCCTTGGCCACCACATCGAGATTGGCCCCCTTGGTGACGATCATCGGGTTCTTGCCACCGAGTTCGGCCGAGAAGCCGATCAACCGGCGGCCGCACTGCTCGGCCAGCGTTCTGCCCGTCGCGGTGGATCCGGTGAACATCAGGTAGTCGCAGTTCTCGACGATCGCGGTGCCGACCACCGAACCCGGGCCGGGAACCACCGCGAACAGGTCGCGCGGGAGGCCGGCCTGATAGAGCAGCTCGGCGTTGGCCAGCGTGCAGTAGGGAGTCTGGCTGTCGGGTTTGACCACCACGGCATTACCGGCCAGCAGAGCCGGGATGGAATCCGAGATCGACAGGGCCATCGGATAATTCCACGGCGAGATGACGCCGATGACGCCCTTGGGGTGGTGGTTGACCACGGTCTTGACCAGGCCCGGCAGCAGGCCCTGCACTCGCTTCGGGGTGAGCAGCTTGGTCGCCTCCCGCGCGTAGTAGCGCGAGTTCAAGATCATGTCGACGATCTCTTCCTGCGCCGCCGAGCGGGCCTTGCCGGTTTCAGCCTGGGCCACGTCCATCAGGAAGTCGCGATTCTTGGCCACCAGTTCGCCGAAGCGGGCGATGACCGCGGCGCGATCGGCGACCGGGCGCTTGGCCCACTGGGCCTGCGCGGTCCGGGCTTTGGCGAAGGCCGCGGTCACGTCGTCGGCAGTGCCGACCGGGATCGTGGTCAGCTCCCTGCCGGTGAAGACCTCGTCGATGGTTTTCGTCGCGCGCGCACTTAGTTCAGCGTCATCGATCGCGACAAGTGCGCGCAGGCGAGCGAAATCCGCGGCGGACGGAGCAGGCATCGAAACTCTCCCTACTGGCAAGTAACTAACAGTCAAGGCCAACCTACTCGGTACCAACGGTCCGACAAAGGCCCAGCCTGTCCGATCTGTTCACGACTGGGCCGGAGTCAACGGCCTAACCTGCGGTTATGGCCTTGAATCTGAACTCGGCGGTCATCGAGATCGTCACCGAAGACCTCCCGCGAGCCGTGCTTTTCTACCGGCTGCTCGGTTTGGCGGTTCCCGAACCCGACGGTCCGCACGTCGAGGTGGAACTGCCGGGCGGAAACCGGCTCGCGTTCGACACCGAGGATGTGATCGCCGGAATGCACCCGGGCTGGACTCCGCCGAGCGGGCCCGGTCGGGTCGCGCTGGCGTTCGGCCTCGACGCACCCGCTGATGTCGACACGCTCTACGAGCGGCTCACCGCCGCCGGGTACCCGGGAACGCTCAAGCCCTTCGATGCGCCGTGGGGACAGCGCTACGCCACCGTCGAAGATCCCGACGGAACCTCGGTGGACCTGTTCGCGGCGCTGCAGAGTTGACGCCACGAAACTCCGGCCAGGGCGCGGACCTCGCGGTGCAGATGGGGTTGGTCGGAATAGCCGGCGTGGGCGGCGACCGCGCTCGGGCTCGCGCCCGTGCCGATCAGCCCGACCGCGCGACGAAACCGGAGGACGCGGCGCAGTGTCGCCGGCCCGTAGCCGTAGACCGCCCGGCACTGCCGTTGCATGGTTCGACTCGACCAGCCGGCCGCGCGTGCCGTCGCGGCGACCGATTCGCCGGCCGCCAGCCGGCGCGTGATGTTTTCAAGCGCCGGCAGGGGCCATGGTGCGGTCTCGGAGCGCGGTGTCTGCGACGCGAGCGTTTCGGCGAGCGTTTCTAGCGAACCACCGCGGTTGATTCTGCGCAGGTCGCGTAGGTCGACCCGCATGTCGCGCAGCTCGTACGCCGGGACGCCGAGTAGCCGCGGCAGCGCTCCGGGCCGAAACCGCAACGCCTGCACCGGGTCCCGACCGCCTGCGGTGACGAATGCCGTGGTGTCTGGACCGGCGACGACGATCTTGTCGTCCATCTCGATCAGGTCCATGCAGCCATCGGGCAGCACCCGGCCAGGTTCGGCCGCGCCGGTGCGCCGCCACCGGCATTCGACGAGCCCGGCCAGGTGTGGCGGCGCAGCATATTCGCGGTAGCCCACGTAGTCGACGCTACCCGCGCCGCCATGCGGTTGAATCGGGTCATGGCCGGGCGACCACGGGACACGTCGATCGACGAGCGAGTGCTCGCGGCCACGCGTGAGCTGCTGGTCGAGGTGGGCTGGGATGACTTGAGCGTGCGTCTGGTGGCGGCTCGCTGTGGGGTCGGCCGGTCCAGCCTGAGCCGGCGGTGGGCGTCGAAAGCTGAGCTGGTGCTGCACGCGATACTCGGCGAATCGCCCGACATGTCACCGTTCTCCGGCACGGACCTGGCGGGCTGGATCGAGTGGGTGGTCCGCGGCAGCCATCAGCTGTTCGTCCGGCCCGACGTGAGCGAGGCGGTACCCGGGCTGCTGCTGGCGCTGCGGGAGAACCCCTCCTTGCGCAAGGCGCTGTGGGACGGGTTCAGTGGCCCGGCCGTCGAGATGTTCGCGGCCAGGGGATACGGCTCCGAATCGGACGCGAAAGCTGTGCTGTCCATGGCGGCTGGTGCGGCAATGTTCGCCACCACGGTGGCCGTCGACGACGATTCGCCCGAACTGCAGCAGCAACTGGTGCGGTTGCTCAGCCGAGCCCTTGGCGGGTCAGCGGCCGAATGAGGCCAGCATGGCCTGCTGCGGCGACCGCCAGGCCTCGATGCCCAGGTCGGCGCGGGTGCTCGCGTCGTCGGTGGGGGTGGCTGCGGTCAGCAGCAGCGCGGCCTCGTGGCTGATCCCGTCCCCGAGCGGCAGTACCCCACCCAGCTGATCCGCCACCCACCCAATTCCCCGGAAAACCGCTGCGGACAAAGGGATTCGTCGGATCGGGCGCCCGGTGCCCTGTTCGAGCACGTCGATCATCTCGTTGAACGACACCATCACGCCGCCGCAGACATAGCGTTTGGGTCCCCGTCCGGGCGCCATCAGACGCTCGTGCACCAGTGCGACGTCGCGCACGTCGATCATCTGCATACCACCGGCCATCCGGGGTGCCGCGCCCGCTTTGGCGATCGGTGCCCAGCCGCGCTCGGTGACCCCGGCGGCGGTGAAGAACGCCGGACCCACCACGCTCGACGGGTAGGTGACCACGACGGGGGCCCCGGCCTCCTGCAACCGGCGGGCCACCCGATCGGCATAGGCCTTGGTCTGGGCGTACGGGCTGCGGCCCGGCGCCGGCGGAGTGTCGGCGGAGATCACCCCGTTCGGCGGCGGGAACAGTGAGCTGTAGCTGCTGACCGAGACGATCGGGTCGAGCCCCGCCTCGGTGGCGCGGTGCAGGACGGCTTCGGTCGCGTGCGCGTTGATCTCCCACATCAGCTGCTCGCGCCGGCGGTCGGCGCCGACAATGCCCGCGGCATGGATCAGCGCGTCGCAGCCCGCGAGCAGATCCCCGACGGTGTCCGCGTCGCGGATATCGCCCTCCAGCACCGACATTTCGCCCAGTGCGGCCAGGCGGCCGATCACCTCGTCTTCGCCGCAACCCGGCGCGACCAGTAGCCGGATGCGATGCCCCGCGGCCAGCAGGCTCCGTACGGTGTGAGCCCCGAGGTAGCCGGTGCCTCCGGTGACTGCGATGTGCATGCTGGCGCCTCCCCTGTTTCGATGCCGATGGTATCGAAATGGGCGTCGGGCTCGGATAGGGGCTACCGCTGAATCGGCCAGACCGGGTCGGCGCACGCCGTGCCCTCGGCCGACAACTGCCGCTTGATCACCTTGAACGTCTCGGTGCGTGGCAAGGCCGTGCCGACCCGCACGTACGACGGCCACTGCTTGGGCCCGAGATCGGACTGCTCGGCCAGGAAGGCTCGGAATTTCTCGACGTCGAACGGTGTGCCGCCGGTCAGCACCAACGCGGCCATCACCTGATCGCCGACATCGGGATCGGGGATCGGGTACACCGCGACCTCGGCGACATCGGGGTGGCGCAACAGGATTCGTTCGATCGGCGCGGTGCCCAGGTTCTCTCCGTCGACGCGCATCCAGTCGCCGAGACGCCCGGCGAAGTGCGCGAAGCCGTCTTCGTCCAGGTAGGCCAGATCGCCGGTGTGGTAGACGCCGCCGGCCATGCGATCCGCCTCGGCGTCGGGATCGTTGTAGTAGCCGCGGAACCATCCGGCACCCGTCGGGTTCACCAACTCGCCGACGACCCCTGGGGGACAGGGCTCACCGGTCTCTACGTCGACAATCGCCACTTGGTCGGTGAGCGGGCCGAGGGCGCCTTCTGGGGTGTCGGGAGTGCGGGCGATAGCGACACCGCCCTCGGTGGAACCGAATCCGTCGACCACCGTCACCGCGAACCGCTCGGCGAACCGGCCCAGGTCCCGCGGTGAGCCCTCGTTGCCGTAGAGGATCCGCAGCGGATTGTCGGCGTCGTCGGCAGCCGGTTCGGTGGCCAGGATGTAGGACAGCGGCTTGCCGACATAGTTCGCGTAGGTGGCGCCGTAGCGGCGGATGTCGGGTATGAACCCGGACGCGGAGAACTTGCGCCGCAACGCAATCGACGCACCGGCGGCGGCCGCGACGGCCCAGCCGGCCATGATCGCGTTGGAGTGGAACAACGGCATCGACAGGTACACGGTGTCGGCCGGGCCGAGCCCGAACCGGTCGGCCAGCATCCGCCCAGGAAAGGCCACCTTGTCGTGGGTGACCCGCACGGCCTTGGGATCGCCGCTGGTGCCCGAGGTGAAGATGAGCATGAACAGATCGTCGGCCGCCAGCTCGGCGAACGTCACCGGGACATCGCGGTAGGACGCGAGTTCGGTTGCCCACTCGGCAGATTCGACATCGATGAAATCCACCCCGGGCGGGACCGCCTCGGGATTGTCGGCCAGCACCAGCTGGCAGTCGGCCTTGGCGATGTCGCGGGCCAGGGCCTCGCCGCGGCGGGTCTGGTTGAGCCCGACGGGCACCAGCCCGGTCAGTCCCGCCGCCACCAGCAGGCTGGAGAAAAACGTGGTGTTGCCCAATAGTGCCCCGATATGTGGGGGCTTGGAGGGGTCCAACCGGGCCCGCAATGCCGCGGCCACTGCTGCGCCGGCGGCGATGTGGTCGGCCCAGCTGACGAACGAATCCTCTTGGTAGAGGCCACGATCAGTCACCTCGGCCAGCGGGACGAGCAGCTCGGTGACCGTCGGCCCTGCGGCTGGACCCCCCATCCCTAGACCGGGGTGTCCGCGAGTTCGCGGCCGATGCGCAACAGCTGCCCGGTGGCTCCGCCGACGCCGAACTCGGTCTGCTTGGCGGCCAGGAAGTACCGGTGCACCGGGTGATCCATGTCGATGCCGACACCACCGTGCACGTGCACCGTGGTGTGTGCGACGCGGTGGCCGGCCTCGGCAGCCCAGAAGGCCGCACTGGCGACATCGATATCGGCAGGCAGGCCCTCCGACAACCGCCAGGCCGCCTGGGTCAGCGTCAGCCGCAGGCCCTTGACGTCGATGTAGCCGTCGGCCAACCGCGACGAGACGGCCTGGAAGCTGCCGATCGGCCGGTCGAACTGCTCGCGCTCACGCGCGTACTCCGACGTCAGTTCCAGCGCGCGCTCCAGCACCCCGAGCTGGAAGGCGCTGCGACCCAGCGCCGCCTGCGTGGTCAACCACTCGGCGACCTCGGCGCCGCCGACGACGCGGGCACCGTCGACCGAGGTGCCCTGCAACTCGAGATGACCCACGCTGCCCTTGCCCGTGGTGCTCAGCAGGCTGACGGTCACGCCGGGATCGTCGCCGGAGACCAGGAAAACGCTGACCCCGGAATCGGTTTCGGCCGGAACCAGAAAGGCGTCGGCGATCGGGCCGTAACTGACCTGGGTGCGGGTACCGGTGAGCCGGAAGCCCGAGCCGTCGCTCTGGGCCTGAACCGGGCCCTGACCCATCTCGCCGTCGAGGGCGATCGCGAGGATCTTGTCGCCGGCGACCGCGGGTGCGGCCCACTCGGTGCGTAGCTGCTCGGAACCGAACGCGGCCAGTGCACCCGCACCGAGCACCACCGACTCCAGGTACGGAACAGCGGCCAGCTGGCGCCCCAGCGCGGTCAGCACCGCGGTCTGCTCGAGCACGCCCAAACCGCCGCCGCCCACGGACTCGGGGGCCGCGGCCGAGAGCACGTCGGCCTCGACCAGCTTGGCCCACAGATCGGCGTCGAAACGTTGCTCGAGCCCGTCGAGCTCACGCTGACGCTCTGGCGTGCACACCGACTCGGTGATCGTGCGCACCAGGCCACCCAGGTCGGCGGCCTCTTCGGTCGTCTTGAAATCCATTGGTGTGCCGTCCTTACCGGTTCACTCGGGGCAGGCCGAGCGCGACCATGCCGATGATGTCACGCTGAATCTCGTTGGTGCCGCCGCCGAAGGTCAGGATCAGCGCCGACCGGTGGAACCGCTCGATGCGACCGCGCAGCAGCGCGCCCGAGCTGTCGGGCCGCAGCGTCGCCGCGGTGCCGAGCACCTCCATCAGCAGGCGGTAGGCCTCGGTGGCCAACTCGGTGCCGTACACCTTGGCCGCCGAGGCGTCGGCCGGAGACGGTGCGCCGTCGGCGGAGGCCAGCTCCCAGTTGATGAGCTTGAGCACCTCGGCTTTGGCGTGCACGCGGGCCAGGTTCAGCTGGACCCATTCGGAGTCGATGACCCGCTTGCCGTGCACGTCCTTGGTGTTCTGCGCCCACTCCCGGACCCCGTCGAGGGCGACGTAGATCGGCTGGGCCGAAACGAGCGCGACCCGCTCGTGGTTGAGCTGGTTGGTCACCAGCTTCCAGCCGGCGTTCTCCTCGCCGACCAGGTTGGTCGCCGGGATCCGCACGTCCTGGTAGTAGGTGGCGCTGGTGTCCACTCCGGACATGGTGTGCACCGGCGTCCAGGAGAAGCCCTCAGCCGTGGTCGGCATGATCAGCATCGAGATGCCGCGGTGCTTCTTGGCCTCGGGGTTGGTGCGTACCGCCAGCCAGACGTAGTCGGCGTAAGCGATCAGCGACGTCCACATCTTCTGGCCGTTGACCACGTAGTCATCCCCGTCGCGCACCGCGGTGGTCCGCAGCGCGGCCAGGTCGGTACCGGCGCCGGGCTCGGAGTAGCCGATCGAGAAGTGCAGCTCGCCGGCGGCGATCTTGGGCAGGAAGAACTTCTTCTGTTCCTCGGTGCCGAAGTGCATGATCGTCGGGGCGACGCTGTTGATCGTCAGGAACGGCACCGGGGCGCCGGCGATCGCGGCCTCGTCGGTGAAGATCAGGCCGTCCATCGGCGGGCGCGCTTGGCCGCCGAACTCCTTCGGCCAGCTCAGGGTCAGCCAGCCGTCCTTGCCCATCTGCGCGACGGTGTCGCGGTAGACGTTGCCGCGTCCCATCTCGCCCTCGGACGAGCTGAGTGCCTCGACGCGTTCGGGCGTCATCAACTTGGAGAAGTACGCGCGCAACTCGCGGCGCAGCTCCTCCTGCTCGGGGGTGTAACCGATCCGCATTCCGCTGCATCCTCACTGCTTGAAAGACCTGAGTTCTCACCTGGTTGTAACACGTTCTAGTCTTAGGATCCAGGCCGGTGTTGGACTGGTTTCCGTCAGGTGGGGTCGTATTCTGTGGCTGCGCGCACGCAGCCCCGTGTGCGCACACGTGTTGAGGAGGTTGCCATGCGAGTTGAAGTGGACCGCGATCGCTGTGAAGGCAATGCGGTGTGCGTGGGTATTGCCCCTGATCTGTTCGATCTTGATGACGACGACTACGCCGTGGTCAAGTCTGATCCGGTGCCTGCCGACCAGGAGGACCTGGCCGAGCAGTCCATCGCCGAATGCCCCCGGGCAGCCCTGATCCGTAAAGACTAGAGGCATTCATAAACTATGCCGCGCACGCGAGGAGCGAGATGACAACTGACGACGCTCAGATCGACCTGTCCGGAAAGGTGGCCGTGGTCACCGGCGCGGCTGCGGGCCTGGGCCGCGCCGAAGCGATCGGCCTGGCCAAGGCCGGGGCGACCGTGGTGGTCAACGACATGGCCGGCGCACTGGACGCATCGGACGTCTTCGACGAGATCGCAGCCGCCGGTTCCAAGGGTGTCGCGGTGGCCGGGGACATCAGCGCGCGTGCGACCGCCGACGAACTGGTTTCCACCGCGGACGGTCTGGGCGGCCTGGACATCGTCGTCAACAATGCCGGCATCACCCGCGACCGCATCCTCTTCAACATGAGCGACGAGGAGTGGGATGCGGTCATCGCGGTGCACCTGCGCGGCCACTTCCTGCTGACCCGCAATGCCGCCACCTACTGGCGCGCGAAGGCCAAGGCGGGGGACGGGACCGTCTACGGCCGGATCATCAACACCTCGTCGGAGGCCGGGCTGTCGGGACCGGTCGGTCAGCCCAACTACGGCGCCGCCAAGGCCGGCATCACGGCGCTGACGGTGTCGGCAGCCCGCGCGCTGGAACGCTTCGGTGTACGGGCCAACGCGATCGCCCCGCGGGCCCGCACCGCCATGACCGCGGGCGTGTTCGGCGACGCGCCGGACGCGGCCGACGGAACGGTTGACCCGCTGTCGACCGAGCATGTCGTCACGCTCGTCCGATTCCTGGCCTCGCCGGCGTCCGAAGGCGTCAACGCTCAGCTGTTCATCGTCTATGGTCCAACTGTCACGTTGGTCGCGCCGCCCACAGCGGAGAAGCACTTCACTGCGGACTCCGATGCCTGGAACCCGGCCGACCTCAGCGGGACACTGCACGATTACTTTGCTGGTCGTGACTTTGGGCGTGGATTCTCAGCGACGGAGCTGATGGATTCACGAGACTGACGGTCTCGTTGATCGTGTCCAACGGAAGTAGAACGTGTTCCAACTCGAGCGTTGGGTCGGTACGCCTGAACTGCGAAAACAGCGTCCGACATGAGGATTTTGAATTCTTTGACAGTGCGAACGTGTTCTAGTTAATATGATCCGGCTCACTAAGAGCACCGTAAGACCAAGGGATGGGGGAGCGGTCACGTCAGGTGGCCGTCAGAATTTCGCTAACACGAGTTTCCGCGGAATTTTCCCCATCCGAGTACCCCGAGAACGGAGCCCAGGTTGATCGAACAGCTTGCGGTTCCGGCCCGGGCCGTGGGCGGCTTTGTCGAGATGTCCTTGGACACCTTCGCCAAGATGTTCCGTCGACCGTTCCAGTTCAAAGAGTTCCTGGATCAGACGTGGATGATCGCGCGCGTCTCGTTGGTGCCGACGTTGTTGGTCGCCATCCCGTTCACCGTCCTGGTCGCATTTACGCTCAACATCCTGCTTCGTGAGATCGGTGCCGCCGACCTGTCCGGCGCAGGCACCGCCTTCGGCACCATCACCCAGCTCGGCCCGGTGGTGACGGTGCTGGTGGTGGCCGGCGCGGGCGCCACGGCGATCTGCGCCGACCTCGGTGCCCGCACCATCCGCGAAGAGATCGACGCCATGCGGGTGTTGGGCATCGATCCCATCCAGCGCCTGGTCGTGCCCCGCGTACTGGCCTCGACGTTCGTGGCGCTGCTGCTCAACGGCCTGGTCTGCGCGATCGGCCTGGCCGGTGGCTACGTCTTCTCCGTATTCCTGCAGGGCGTGAACCCGGGTTCCTTCATCAACGGCCTGACAGTGCTCACCGGGCTCGGCGAGCTCGTGCTGGCCGAGATCAAGGCGCTGCTGTTCGGCGTGGTAGCCGGCCTGGTCGGGTGCTACCGCGGTTTGACCGTCAAGGGAGGCCCGAAGGGTGTCGGTAACGCTGTGAACGAGACCGTGGTCTACGCCTTCATCTGCCTGTTCGTGATCAATGTGATCATGACGGCCATCGGGGTCCGGGTGCTCGTTCGATGAGTTACGACGCCACACTTCGCTTCCGCCGGCTGTTCCGCGGCGTGCCCAAGGTCGTCGACAACATCGGCGAGCAGGCACTGTTCTACGGCGAGACCATTCGGTACCTGCCCAACGCGCTCAACCGGTACCGCAAGGAGACCATCCGGCTGGTAGCCGAGATGACCATGGGCGCAGGTGCCCTGGTGATGATCGGTGGCACCGTGGGCGTCGCGGCGTTCCTCACCCTGGCATCCGGCGGTGTCATTGCGGTGCAGGGTTATTCGTCCCTGGGCAACATCGGTATCGAGGCCCTGACCGGCTTCCTGTCCGCATTCCTCAACGTGCGCATCGTGGCCCCGGTGATCGCCGGTATCGCCCTGGCCGCAACGATCGGCGCGGGTGCCACCGCCCAACTCGGCGCGATGCGGGTGGCCGAGGAGGTCGACGCCGTCGAAGCGATGGCGGTCCATGCGGTGTCTTATCTGGTGTCCACCCGGTTGCTGGCCGGCCTGATCGCAATCGTGCCGCTGTACTCGCTGTCGGTGCTGGCCGCGTTCTTCGCCGCGAGGTTCACCACGGTGTTCATCAACGGCCAGTCCGCCGGACTCTACGACCACTACTTCAACACGTTCCTGATACCCAGCGACCTGCTGTGGTCGTTCCTTCAGGCAATCGTGATGGCGATCGCGGTGATGCTCGTGCACACGTACTACGGCTACAACGCCTCCGGCGGGCCGGTCGGCGTGGGTGTGGCAGTGGGCCAGGCCGTGCGCACCTCGCTGATCGTCGTCGTCACCATCACGCTGTTCATCTCCCTGGCCGTCTACGGCGCGTCCGGCAACTTCAACCTTTCCGGGTAGGTGGCAGGAATCTCTATGTCTGACGCAAACTCCAAGCACCGCCGCCATGTGAGGATCGCCGCCGCGATCCTGGCCGCTATCGTGGCGGCGGCGGTGGTCTTCACCTACCTGTCGTACACAGCCGCCTTCGTGCCGACCGACACCGTCAGCCTGACCGCGCCGCGGGCCGGCCTGGTGATGGAGCGCGATGCCAAGGTGAAGTACCGCGGCATTCAGATAGGCAAGGTCACCGACATCGCCTACGCCGGCCACGAGGCGAAGCTGACGCTGTCCATCAAGCGCGGCGAGATGCGGTACATCCCGTCCAACGCCACCGTGCGGATCGCCGGCAACACGATCTTCGGTGCGAAGTCGGTGGAGTTCCTGCCGCCCGACAAGCCGCAGGCGACGTCGCTGCGCCCGGGTAGCACCGTGGCCGCCAAGGACGTGCAGCTCGAGGTCAACACCCTGTTCCAGACGCTGTCGGATGTGCTCAACAAGATCGACCCGGTCAGCCTCAACGCCACGCTGACCGCGCTCGGCGAGGGTCTGCGCGGCCATGGGGACGACCTCGGTGCGGCCATCACGGGCCTCAACGGCTATCTGGCCCAGATCAATCCGAAGCTTCCGACCCTGCGCGAGGACTTCGCCAAGGCCGCCGTGGTGGCCAACATCTACGGTGACGCCGGGCCGGATCTGGCCCGCGTGGTCGACAACGTGCCTGCCCTGAACAAGACCATCGTCGACGAGCAGGCCAACCTCAACGCCACACTGCTGGCCGCGACCGGTCTGGCCAACAACGGCACCGCGACCCTGCAGCCGGCCGCCGACGACTACATCGCCGCCATTCAGCGACTGCGCGCCCCGTTGAAGGTGGCCGGCGACTACTCGCCGGAGTTCGGCTGCGTGTTGAAGGGCACCTCGGTTGCGGTGGACCGGTTCGCGCCGATCATCGGCGGTATCCGACCCGGCCTGTTCGTGTCGTCGAACTTCCTGCCCGGCTCTCCCGCCTACACCTATCCGGAGAGCCTGCCGATCGTGAACGCGTCGGGTGGCCCCAACTGCCGTGGCTTGCCGAACATTCCGTCGAAGCAATACGGCGGTAGCTGGTACCACTCGCCGTTCCTGGTGACCGACAACGCCTATGTGCCGTTCCAACCGAACACCGAGGTGCAGTTCGACGCTCCGGCGACGCTGCAGTTCTTGTTCAATGGTGCGTTCGCGGAGAGGGATCGCTTCTGATGGCGTCCAGTGCGCGTCCTGACCGGACCATGCTCAAGGTCAGCATCTTCACCATCGCGATGCTGTTGGTGGCGGCGATGCTGGTCGTGGTGTTCGGCGAATTCCGGTTCGCCTCGGAGAACGGTTACCACGCCACATTCAGCCAGGCGTCCCGGCTGAAGGCCGGCCAGGACGTCCGCATCGCCGGCGTCCCGGTCGGCACCGTCAACGCGGTCAAGCTCAACCCGGACAACACCGTCGACGTGGCGTTCGACATCAACAAGCGCTACCAGCTGTACACGTCGAGCCAGGCGAAGGTCCGCTATGAGAACCTCGTCGGCGACCGGTATCTGGAGATCACGTCGGGCCCGGGCGAGCTGCGCAAGCTCCCGCCCGGTGCAACCATCCCGCAGCAGAACACCCAGCCGGCGCTGGACCTCGACGCACTGCTGGGCGGGTTGCGTCCGGTGCTCAAGGGCCTCGACGGCAACAAGGTCAACGAGATCTCCAACGCGGTGATCGAGATGCTGCAGGGCCAGGGTGGGGCGCTGGCGAACATGCTGACCAGTACGAGCGCGTTCACCCAGAACCTGGCCGCCCGCGATCAGCTGATCGGTGACGTGATCACCAACCTCAACACGGTGCTCGGCACGGTGGACGAGAAGGGCGCGCAGTTCGACGCCAGCGTCGACGAGTTGCAGAAGCTGATCTCCGGCCTGTCGGAGGGGCGTGACCCAATCGCCGGTGCGATCGGACCACTGGCCTCGGCCGAGAACGATCTGACCGACATGCTGGAGAAGTCGCGTCGCCCGCTGCAGGGCGTGATCGAGAACGCCCGCCCACTGGCTCAGCGCCTCGACGAACGCAAGGCCGACGTCAACAAGGTCATCGAACCGCTCGCCGAGAATTACCTGCGGCTCAACGGGCTCGGTGCCTACGGTTCGTTCTTCAACATCTACTACTGCTCGATCCGGATGAAGGTCAACGGTCCGGCAGGCAGCGACATCCTGATTCCGTTCGGCGGCCCGTCGGACCCGTCGAAGGGGAGGTGTTCGGACAATGGCTAAGCGCGACGGCGACACAGCACTACGCACCGGGATCTTCGGGATCGCCCTGGTGGTGTGCGTGGTGCTGGTGTCCTTCGGCTACACCGGGCTGCCTTTCTTCCCGCAGGGGAAGAAGTACGAGGCGTATTTCAGCGACGCCGGCGGGATCGATCCGGGCAACGACGTCAACGTCTCCGGCATCGCGGTCGGCAAGGTGACCGACGTGGCGTTGGCCGGCGATACCGCCAAGGTCAGCTTCACGGTGGATCGCAACATCAAAATCGGCGATCAATCGCTGGTGGCGATCAAGACGGAAACGGTGCTCGGGCAGAAGTCACTGTCGGTGACGCCGAAGGGCAGCGGAACGTCGACGGTTATCCCGTTGGGACGCACCACGACTCCCTACACGCTCAACACGGCGTTGCAGGACCTCGGGCAGAACGTCTCCGAACTGGACAAGCCGAAGTTCGAGCAAGCCCTCCAGACTTTGACCGACACGCTGCGCGATGCCACGCCGCAGTTGCGAGGTGCGCTGGACGGCGTCGCCAACCTGTCGCGCAGCATCAACAAGCGCGATGAGGCCCTCGAGGGATTGCTGGCCCACGCCAAGCGGGTTTCGGATCTGCTGGCCGCGCGGGCCGGGCAGGTCAACCAGCTGGTCACCGACGGCAACCAGCTGTTCGCCGCGCTCGACGAGCGCAGGCAGGCGCTGAGCAACCTGATCGCCGGTATCGACGATGTGTCCAAACAACTTTCGGGATTCGTCGCGGACAACCGCAAGGAGTTCAAGCCCGCGCTCGAGAAGCTCAACCTGGTGATGGACAACCTGCTGGAACGCAAAGAGCACATCGGCGAGGCGCTGCGCCGCCTGCCGCCGTACGCGACCACGCTCGCCGAGGTGGTCGGCAACGGTCCGGGCTTCAACATCAACCTGTACGGCCTGCCGCCGGCGTCGATGTCCGAGGTTCTGCTCGATACCTACTTCCAGCCCGGGAAGCTGCCTGACAGCCTCGCCGACATGCTGCGTGGCTATATCTCCGAACGCACGATCGTTAGGCCGAAATCGCCATGACACAAGAGAGTTCAGTGTCCGGTCGCAACCGGTGGCTGCGTGTCGGGCTGGCCGCGTTACTGCTGGCCGTCCTCGCCGTCGGTGTGTACCAGGTGTGGCCGTCGCGGACCGGCCCCAAGCTCACGGCGTACTTCACCAACGCGGTCGGGCTGTACCCGGGCGACGAGGTGCGGATCGTCGGTGTGCCGGTGGGCACGATCGATTCGATCGAACCGCGGCCGTCCGACGTCAAGATCGAGATGACGCTGGACCGGGGCATCAAAGTTCCGGCGAATGCCAAGGCGTTGATCCTGTCGCCGAACCTGGTGTCGGCCCGGTTCATTCAGTTGACACCGGCCTACACCGAGGGCGACGTGATGGCCGACGGCGCATCGATCGGCCTGGACCGCACCGGCGTCCCTGTCGAGTGGGACGAGGTCAAAGAACAACTCACCCAGCTCAGTTCGCAACTCGGGCCGACGGCCAACTCGGTGCAGGGCCCGATCGCGGCGTTCGTCGACCAGGCGGCCACCACGTTCGACGGCAACGGCGACTCCTTCCGCAACGCACTACGTGAGTTGTCCCAGACCGCAGGCCGGTTGGGTGATTCCCGCACCGACCTTTTCGGCACGGTGAAGAACCTGCAGGTCCTGGTCAACGCGTTGTCGAACAGCAACGAACAGATCGTGCAGTTCACCAATCACGTGTCGTCCGTGTCGCAGGTGCTGGCCGACAGCTCCAACGGTCTCGATCAGACGCTGGCCACCCTGAACCAGGCACTGGGCGACGTCCGTGGCTTCCTCAACGAGAACAACGATGCGTTGATCGCCCAGGTGGGCAAGCTCGCCGACTTCACCCAGATCATGACCGACCACAGTGACGACATCGAGCAGATCCTGCACGTCACGCCCAACGGCCTGGCGAACTTCTACAACATCTACAACCCGGCCCAGGGCACCGTCGGTGGTCTGCTGTCATTGCCCAACTTCGCCAACCCGACACAGTTCATCTGCGGTGGCACGTTCGACATCGGTGCCAACCCGGACAACTACAAGCGCGCGGAGATCTGCCGGCAGCGGATGGGTCCCGTGTTGCGGCGTATCACGATGAACTACCCGCCGGTGCTGTTCCACCCGGTCAACAGCATCACGGCCTACAAGGGGCAGATCATCTACGACACCCCGCAGACCGAGGCGAAGTCGGAGACGCCGGTGCCGTACCTGCAGTGGCAGAACAACCCGGGCGTGACGCCGCCGCAGATCCCGCATGACGCGACGCTGAGTTCGTTGATCCTGCCGCCAGACGCACCCGCACCCGCACCCGGAACAGGAGTCGGTCCTGCGCCCGGACCTGCGGCCGCGCCTGCCGCGCCGGCACCAGGGCCCGAGGCCGCGCCCGCGCCTGCTCCTGCTGAGGCTGGTGCCGGCGGATGACGAGGGGTAAAGCATTGAGGGGTAAGGCATCCCGGTTCGGCGGACGCACGCTGGCGATCGGCAGTGGGGCGATGCTGCTGGCCGGCTGCCAGTTCGGTGGGCTCAACTCGCTCAACATGCCCGGCACCGCCGGCCACGGCAAGGGGTCCTACACGGTGACCGTGGAGTTGCCCGATGTGGCGACCCTGCCGCAGAACTCACCGGTGATGGTCGACGACGTCACGGTGGGCAGCGTGTCCGGCCTGGACGCCATGCAGCGCCCGGACGGAACCTTCTATGCGGCGGTCCAGCTGTCGCTGGACGGTGACGTCAAGCTCCCGGCGAATGCCGTTGCGCGCGTTGCGCAGACGTCTCTTCTGGGTTCTCAGCACGTACAACTCTCAGAGCCGGTCGACGAGCCTCCACAGGGGCAGTTGCGCGAGGGGTCCAGCCTCTCGCTGTCGAAGGTCAGCCGCTACCCGACGACCGAGGAAGTGCTGTCCTCGCTGGGCATGGTGGTGAACAAGGGCAATCTCGGTGCGCTGCAGGACATCACCGACGAGGCATATGCCGCGGTGGCCGGACGGGCCGGCAGCTTTGCCGAGCTGATCCCACGGCTGGCCGAGCTGACCTCGTCGCTGGACCAGCAGACCAACGACATCATCGCCGCGGCCGACGGGCTGAACCGGTTCGCCTCGATCCTGGCTCGCAGCAAGGACAATCTGGGCCGCACCCTCGACACATTGCCCGGGGCGCTCAAGGTGCTCAACGAGAACCGCTCCAGCATCATCGAGGCGTTCACCGCGCTACGCGGCTTCGCCGAGGTGGGTTCACGCATCCTGTCGGAGACCAAGGACGATTTCGCGGCCGACATGAAGGATCTCTACCCGGCGATCAAGGCGCTCAACGACAACGCCGACGATTTCATCAAGGACCTGGAGTTCCTGCCGACCTTCCCGTTCCACTACAAGTACCTGCGCAACGCGGTCCGCGGTGACTACCTGAACGTGTTCGTCACCTTCGATCTCACGCTGCGCCGGTTCGGTGAGTCGATCTTCACCACGGGCGGATTCGATCCGAACATGAAGCACCTCAGCGAAGTGATCAACCCACCGGACTGGCTGACGGGCTCGATGGCGAACCTGTCCGGACAGGCCGCCGACCCGTTCAAGATCCCCGCCGGAACCGCCACCCAGCACGAGGAGAAGCCGTAATGATCGACCGGCTGACCCGTATGCAGTTGATGATCTTCGGGATCGTCACCGTCCTGACCGTCGGTGCTATTTCGCTGTTCTACCTGCATCTGCCTGCAGCGGTGGGGATCGGCACCTACCACGTCAACGCCAAATTCCTCGCCGGCGGCGGGATCTACGAGAACGCCAACGTCACCTACCGCGGGGTGACGGTCGGCCGGGTCGATTCGGTCGGCCTGGCTCCCGACGGTGTGGTCGCCAGGATGCAGCTCAACAGTGGCACGGCGATCCCGCAGAACGTCACCGCGACGGTGAAAAGCGTCTCGGCCGTGGGCGAGCAGTACATCGACCTGATCCCGCCGGAATCGCCGTCGACCGACAAGCTGCGCAACGGCGGGACCATCGATCAGCAGAACACCCGGGTCGGCCAGGACATCGCGGGCCTGCTGCACGAGGCCGACGCCCTGGTGAACAGCATCGGCAACAGCCGCCTGCAGGATCTGCTGCGCGAGAGCTTCAAGGCCTTCAACGGATCCGGACCCGAACTCGCGCGGCTGATCGAGTCCTCGCGCCTGCTGATCGACGAGGCCAATGCCACCTCGGGTGAGACCACCCAGCTGATCGACCAAGCCGGGCCCTTCCTGGAAGCGCAGATGCGCAGCGGTGACAACATCCGCTCCCTGGCCGACGGGCTGGCCCGGTTCACCGGTGAGGTGAACAAGGCCGACCCGCAGCTGCGGACGACGCTCAAGACGGTTCCGGGCACCACCGAAGCAGCCAACACCGCGTTCAGCGGGATCCGGCCGACGTTCCCCGTGCTGGCGGCCAACCTGGCCAACTTCGGCCGCATCGGCGTGATCTACAGCAAGTCGCTCGAGCAGGCCCTGGTGATCTTCCCGGCCCTGATGGCCGCGCTGAACACCGTGGCCGGTGGTGTGCCGGCCGACGAGGGCGGCAAGCTCGACTTCAAGGTCGACCTGGGTGACGCGCCACCGTGCCTGACGGGCTTCCTGCCGCCGACCCAAACCCGGTCCCCGGCCGACCTGACCCTGCGGAATCTGCCGACGGATCTGTATTGCAAGACCGCGCAGAACGACCCGGCGGTCGTGCGTGGTGCGCGCAACTACCCGTGCCAGGAGTTCCCCGGCAAGCGGGCCCCGACCATCCAGCTGTGCCGCGATCCCAAGGGCTACATCCCGGTGGGCTCCAACCCGTGGCGCGGTCCGCCGGTCCCGTACGGCACCCCGATCGAGGACGGCCGCAACATCCTGCCGCCCAACAAGTTCCCGATGATCCCGCCTCAGGTCGATCCGGATCCGGGCCCGCCGGTGGTGCAACTGCCGCCGGGCGTGGAGCCGGGGCCGGGCCCGGCGCCGCACGCGCCGTTCCCGCTGCCGGTGCCGCCGAACAAGCCGGGCCCGCAGCCCCCGCCGTGGCCGTACTTCGCGCCGCCGGACCAGATCGTGCCGCCGTACGGCCGGACGCCTCCGGGCGCACCCGAACCGGCGCCGGCTCCGGATGCACCGTTGCCGGCCGAGGCACCACCTCTGGCCAGCGCACCCGCAACGGGCACCTACGATCAGCACAGTGGGGTTTTCGCTGACGCCGACGGAGGCACCGGTGTGTACGCAGCCGGCGCCGACGATCTGGCACCCGCGGAAACCTGGGTAGACCTGATGCTGGATCCAAGGCAGGCTTGATGACGGAAGAAACGGCCTCAAACAAGAGGCCGGCGCGTAGGCGCGCGTCCAGGGCGGCCGGCCCGACCGGGGCCGCGACCGCCGTGGAGGTGACCTCACCCGCGGTGGTGGTCGATTCGTCGACCACCACGGCGGCCCGAGCGCCGAAGCTCACCCCGCTGAAGGCGCCGCCGCGCCGCCGTGCTCACAGTCGGCTCGTGGCGGTGGTGGCGGCCCTGGTGCTGGCGGTGGCCACCGCCGCGCTGGGCACGCTGGCCTACGTCATGAGCGATCAGCAGCGCGGTGTTGAGAATGCGCAGGCCCGCAACGAACGCTTCGTCGACACCGGCAAGCAGACCGTGATCAACATGTTCACCTACACGCAGAACACCATCGATGAGAGCGTGAAGCGCTTCATCGACGGGACCAGCGGGCCGCTGCGCGACATGATGAGTCAGGGCAACAACGCCGACAATCTCAAGGCATTGTTCCGTGACACCCAGGCCAGCTCGGAAGCCGTGGTCAACGGCGCGGCGCTGGAGAAGGTCGATGAGATCGCCGGTAATGCCTCGGTGCTGGTGGCGGTGCGCGTCACGGTCAGCGACATGGACGGGGTCAATTCCCCGACCCGTCCGTACCGGCTGCGGGTGATCGTTCACGAGGACGACAACGGGCACATGACCGGATACGACCTCAAGTACCCAGACGGTGGAAACTGATGCGTTCTAAGCTCGTTGGTCTGCTGATCGGCCTCCTCACGGTGGCCTTCGTCGCGCTCGGCGCGGTCGGCGGATCGTTGTACTGGAACCGCGTGGTGCAACGCGGCCAGGAGATCGCCCGGGCCGAGTTGCCGGCCGTCGCGGCCGAACAGATCCCGAAGGTGTTCGGCTACGACTACCAGACCGTCGAGCGCAGCTTGACCGAGACTTACCCCCTGCTCGCCCCGGGCTTTCGGGAGAAGTTCGAAGAAGACGCCACCGCCAAGGTGATCCCCGAGGCCCGTAAGCGTCAGCTCGTGGTGCAGATCAGCATCGTCGGCGTCGGGGTGATGGCCGCGGAGCGTGAGTCGGGATCGGTGCTGGTGTACATGAACCGCACGGTGACCGACCAGTCCCGCCAGCCGTTGTACGACGGCAGCCGGTTGAAGGTGGACTACCGCAAGGTCGGCCAGGACTGGCTGATCAACGCGATCAACCCGATCTAGCGCGGCCCGCCGGTCACGCCGGGTTCGCCGGTCACGCCGGGTTCGCGTTACCCAACGCATCGAGGAACGCGCGGGCCCACCGGTCGACGTCGTGGGCGAGCACTTGCCGGCGCAGGGCCCGCATCCGCCGCCTGCCCTCTTCTGGGCTCTGCTCCAGCGCGGCTTCGATGGCGTCCTTGACGCCCTCGAGATGGTGGGGGTTGATCAGATAGGCCTGACGCAACTCGGCGGCCGCGCCGGTGAACTCGGACAGCACCAAAGCCCCGCCGAGATCACTGCGGCAGGCCACGTACTCCTTGGCCACCAGGTTCATCCCGTCGCGAAGCGGGGTGACCAGCATGACGTCGGCGGCGACGAAGAAGGCGATGAGCTCGTCGCGCGGCACCGGGCGGTGAACGTAGTGCACGACCGGGTGGCCGACCTCGCCGAACTCGCCGTTGATGTGCCCGACCTGGCGCTCGATGTCCTCGCGCATCGCCTTGTAGCTTTCGACCCGCTCGCGGCTTGGTGTCGCCAACTGGACCAGGACGGTGTCGTCGCGTTTCACCCGCTGCTCTTCGAGCAGCTCGGAGAACGCGTGCAACCGCACGTCGATGCCCTTGGTGTAGTCGAGCCGGTCGACGCCCAGCAGGATCTTGCGTGGGTTGCCGAGTTCGGCACGGATCTGCCGGGCGCGTTGCCGAATCGCGCGGTTGCGCGCCTTGGCATCCAGATCAGCCGAGTCGATGGAGATCGGGAAGGCTCCGACCGTGACGGTGCGGAAGCCGTAGGACACCTGACCGAAGCGCGAGCGCACGCCGATCGAGGCGCGTGAGGTGTTGGCCCCGATCAGGCGCCGTGCCAGGACCAGGAAGTTCTGTGCGCCGCCGGCCAGATGGAAGCCGACCAGGTCCGCCCCGAGCAGGCCTTCGACGATCTCACTGCGCCATGGCATCTGCATGAACAGTTCGACCGGTGGGAACGGGATGTGCAGAAAGAAGCCGATGGTGAGGTCGGGGCGCAGCATGCGCAGCATCTTGGGCACGAGCTGCAGCTGATAGTCCTGCACCCAGACCGTGGCACCGGGCGCGGCGGCCCGGGCCGTGGCCTCGGCGAAACGCCGGTTCACGTCGACGTAGGCGTCCCACCACTTGCGGTGGTAGACCGGTTTGACGATGAGGTCGTGGTACAGCGGCCACAGGGTGGCGTTCGAGAACCCCTCGTAATAGTCCGCGACGTCCTGTGCGGACAGTTCCACCGGGAAGAGCTGCAGATCTTCCTCGACGATGGGCTCCTCGCCGCTGTCGGGGATACCGGCCCAGCCGATCCACGCCCCGCGGCGCTTACGCAGCAGCGGCTCGAGCGCGGTCACCAACCCGCCCGGGCTGCGCTTCCATGTTGTGCTGCCATCCGGCAACCGCTCCATGTCGATGGGCAGCCGGTTGGCCACCACGACAAAGTCGGAGCTACCGGAGGCGGCCTTGGGGCCGCCATCCGGACTCATTTACGCCTCGGTTTTCGAGGGCCCAATGCCGAGCATGGACAGGAACATCCGGCACTCGTCAGCGTCGGCGGCGTAGGTTGCGACGACGCGGCGGGCCTGGCTGGCGGTGCTGTCGGCGAGAGGCTCGACGTCGTCGATCTCGGCGGTTTCAGATTTCGCAGGCATGACACAACTGTATGCGACCGGGAGAACCCCGGTCGCGCCACGCCATCAGCCGATGGAACCGTGCACCGTCGGGCTGCTGCCGACGGTGGACTCCGGGACCGGCTGCGGCCCCTGCGCCTGCTGCTCCTCGGCCAGGCCGATGCACTCACCCGAGTTGGCGCCGGTGCATGGGATGGAGCCGCCACCGCCTGGTGCGTTGATCGCGGGCAGGTTCGGGTTGCCCGCGATGCTGCCGAAATTGCCCGGGGAGTTCGGCACGGTGTGCGGAACACAGTTGCCGGTGTAGAGGTCTTCTTCTTCACCACTCGGGCATGCGACGGCCGGGCCGGCGGGCAGCGGGGCGGAGAACGCGACGATCGCTGGGGCGGCGGCCGCAGCGAGTGCAAATCCGCCGGCAAAGATCAGTCGTCGCATCGAGATCGGGAAGGTAGCCATCGTCACGCTTTCTCTAGGTATTCGGTTGTTGCGTTGGTGGAATTCTATGGATGCTGTGAGATATCTGCATCCGATCTCGAAGTTGGCTGAGAACCCGTTTCCGAAGCGCTACGGGCTGGCACTGATCGTTGAGCGCGGAATGGGTTGCGGGCCTTCGGCGGCGTCCTCCTCGGCCAGGCCGATGCATTCGCCGGCATTGTGGCCGGTGCACGGGATGGCTCCGCCCCCGCCGGGGAGATTGACCGCAGGCAAGTCGGGATTGCCGGGGATGCCGCTGAACGGCGACGGTGAATTCGGCACCAGAAAAGGGGTGCAGGTGGTCGTGTAGACGTCCTCTTCCTCGCCGGAGGTGCACGCCGCCTGAGCGGCGGGCGAACCCAGCCACAGGGACAGCACATAACCGGCGCCGGCGACGGACAGGGCGACGGGCGCGACGAATTTCACCTCAGCAGTCTAGGACTGCTGAGGATTTACTGTGTGGTCTCTGCCGTGGCGCTGTGTCAGCCGATGGAACCGTGCACCGTCGGGCTGCTGCCGACGGTGGACTCGGGGACCGGCTGCGGCCCCTGCGCCTGCTGCTCCTCGGCCAGGCCGATGCACTCACCCGAGTTGGCGCCGGTGCACGGGATGGAGCCGCCACCATCGGGCGCGTTGACCGCGGGCAGGTCCGGATTGCCCGCGACGCTGCCGAAGTTGCCCGGTGAGTTCGGCACGAGGTCGGGGACGCACACGTTGGTGAAGGTGTCCTCGGTCTCCCCGTTCGGGCATGAGGCCAGTGCTTGAGAGGGCGTCTGCAGCGCCGTCAGGGCCGGGCCCGCGGCGATGGCCGTGGCGATGGCAGCCGCGACGGTGAAGCGGCGGGCGGTGAGCGAGAGGAGGGCCATTGCCGTGCTTTCTCTAGAACGCTGAGTGTTTTGCTGTACGACCGAATGGAGCGGCCTCAGGGCGATTTGGCAGCCGTATCGTCACATATCGGAAGTCTACGCCCCGCAAGGGAAAACAGGCGGTGATCAGGCTGGGCCCCGCGGGTGTCTCCGGCTGTGCTGTGAGCTCTCTGAATGGTAGCTGTGATCCCGGTGTGAGCACGGTTACCCGATGCACGTAATGTGCATTCCGTAACTACTTACCGTGCCTAAGAGGTGGTCCGAAATGGTCAGTCCCGACGACACAGCCCGCCAGGTCGAATACGAGACGCTCGACGACGGACGTATCGCCCGGATCTGGCTGAACCGTCCGGGTGCTCAGAACGCTCAGTCGCGCACCCTGCTGGTGCAACTCGACGAGGCGTTCGGCCGCGCCGAGGCCGACGACGCGGTCCGCGTGGTGATTCTGGCTGCCCGCGGGAAGAACTTCTCGGCTGGGCACGACCTCGGTTCCGAAGAGGCGCTGGCCGAGCGTCAACCGGGACCGGGCCAACACCCGACCTTCCGTTCGCACGGTGCCACCGCCGCCGGTGTCACCGAACGCACCTACCTGCAGGAGTGGCACTTCTACTTCGAGAACACCCGGCGGTGGCGCGATCTGCGCAAGATCACCATCGCCCAGGTGCAGGGCAATGCGATCTCGGCCGCCCTGATGCTGATCTGGGCCTGCGACCTGATCGTGGCGGCCGACGACGCCAAGTTCAGTGACGTCGTCGGAGTGCGGATGGGCATGCCGGGCGTCGAGTATTACGCCCACCCATGGGAATTCGGTGCTCGCAAGGCCAAAGAGCTACTGCTGACCGGTGATTCGATCGACGCCGACGAGGCATACCGGCTGGGCATGGTGTCCAAGGTTTTCGCACGCGACGAACTCGAAGACAAGACATTGGAATTCGCCCGGCGCATCGCCGAGCGTCCGACGATGGCGGCTCTGCTGGTCAAAGATTCGGTCAACGCGGCCAGCGACGCGATGGGCTTCACCGAAGCTCTGCGTCACGCCTTCCACATCCACGAACTCGGGCACGCGCACTGGGCGTCGGCCAACGAGAATCGCTGGCCGGTGGGGATGCCGCCGGATGTTCCCGACTGGCGGACATTGGGGGCTCCCAAGCCCGCCCGGCGTGATACACCATGACGATGCAGATTTCGTTAGAGGATCGGACCTATCTGGTCACCGGCGGCGGCAGCGGCATCGGCAAGGGTGCCGCAGCAGCCATCGTCGCCGCCGGCGGCAACGCCCTGCTCATCGGGCGCAATGCCGACAAGCTCAGCGCCGCCGCTGACGAGTTGAACGCCCAAGGTCCCGGATCGGTCCGCTACGAGCCTGCCGACGTCACCAACGAAGACGAGGTCCGCCGTGCGGTCGACGCGGCCACCGCCTGGCACGGCCGGTTGCACGGCGTGGTGCACAGCGCGGGCGGGTCGCTGACCATCGGTCCGATCACCCAGATCGACTCCGAACTGTGGCGCCAGACCGTCGATCTGAACGTCAACGGAACGATGTACCTGATCAAGCACGCGGGCCGGGAGATGGTCCGCGGTGGCGGAGGCTCCTTCGTCGGCATTTCTTCGATCGCCTCGAGCAACACCCACCGCTGGTTTGGCGCATACGGGGTGAGCAAGGCGGCGTTCGACCATCTGCTCAAACTGGCCGCCGACGAGCTCGGGCCTTCCTCGGTGCGGTTCAACAGCATTCGGCCCGGCCTGACCCGCACAGAGATGGTAGGCCCGGTCTTCGAGCTGCCCGCGGCCCGCGACGACTACGAGGCCTGCACGCCCATGCCGCGCTTCGGTGAGGTCGAGGACATCGCCAACCTGGCGGTGTTCCTGCTCAGCGACGCCGCGGGCTGGATCACCGGTCAGGCCATCGGGGTGGACGGCGGGCACGCGCTGCGCCGTGGTCCCGACATCTCGGGCATGCTCGAGCCGTTGTACGGCGTCGACGGCCTGCGCGGCGTCGTCGCCGAGTAACGGGTCAGGCCGGGTGTTGGGCCCCGGCCTCCCACGCGCTCAGCGCACCGACCGCCGACCAATCCAAATCGCTGCCGCCGGTGGCCAGCAGGGTCAGGAAACGGTCCCGCAGCAGGCTGGCGACGGGCAGCGGCACCTGTAGCTCCTCGCCGGCACTCAGCGCCAACTTGACGTCCTTGAGGCCGAGAGTGGCGGTGAAGCCGGCCGGGCTGAACTCCTCACGGGCCAGCAGCCCGCCATAGGTGCGGTACACCGGGGCATCGAACAGTGTGGAGGTCAGAAGTTCCAGGTACTGCTGTTTGTCCACGCCGGCCTTGCCCACCAGCGCCATTGCCTCGCCGAGGGTTTCGATCACCGAGGCGATCAGGAAGTTGCCGCTGATCTTGACCAGGTTCGCGGCACGCGGGTCCTCGCCGAGCACGAACGTGCGCTGCCCGATCGCGTCGAACACCGGGGTCACGGTGGATATCGTGGCTGAGGCTCCGGCCGCGACGACGAACAACTCGGCGGCCGCTGCGGCCTCGGGACGTCCGAACACCGGGGCGGCGACGAAACCCTGGCCGGCATCGGCGTGGGCCTGGGCGAGGCGTTCGGCCAGCTCCGTACTCACTGTCGACGACGAGACGTGGATTGCCTCTTCAGGCAGCGAGGCGAGGATTCCGTGATCTCCGAATGTCACCGCCTCGACCGCAGTGTCGTTGGCCAGCATGGTGATCACTGCGTCGCCCTGACAAGCCTCGCCTACCGAGGAGGCCGGGCGGGCCCCACGGGCTACCAGCGCGGCCACCTTGTCGGGGGAGCGGTTGTACGCGGTGACTTCGTGCCCGGCGGAGAGCAGGTTGGCGGCCATCGCCGCGCCCATGTTGCCCAGGCCGATGAATCCGATCTTCATGCCTCCACTATTACCGACTGTGTCGGCGGCGGGAGGGTAGAGCTACTGCTGGGCCAGCGGCTTGAGCTCGGCCTCGGGTTCCCCGGCTCCGCAGACCCGGTGTACGGCGTTCACGATGCCCTGGTACCCGGTGCAGCGGCAGAAGTTGCCCGAGAGCCCTTCGCGGATCTCGTCGTCGGTGGGGTTCGGGTTGTCCCGCAGCATCGCGGTGATCGAGGTGACGAAACCCGGTGTGCAGAAGCCGCACTGGAGGCCGTGGCACTCCTTGAGTGCGGCCTGCACCGGGGACAACTCGCCGTCGGGGCCGGCGATACCCTCGACCGTCGTCACCTCCTGGCCGTCCACCTGGACTGCGAACACCAGGCAGGACCGGACGGCCTGCCCGTCCAGCAGGACCGTGCAGGCGCCGCAGGCGCCGTGCTCGCAGCCGAGGTGGGTACCGGTGAGACCGCAGTTGTCCCGCAGGAAGTCGGCCAGCGTGACCCGGGGCTCGACCACACCCTGGTAGTCCCGCCCGTTGACCGAAACCGCAACCGGCAGTTCATGCATTGAGCGCCTCCTCGGCGTGGGTGGTTGCCTGCGTCCAGGCTCGGGAGACCATGGCGGCCCCGACCCGGGCCCGGTACGACGCCGAACCCTGCAGGTCGGCGGGAATGTCGGTGAGCTCGGACAGCGCCAGTTTGCCGATCTCTTCGGCACTGAGACCACCGATCGGGGTGCCGATCACCGCTTCCTCGGCCGGGGTGGCCCGCAGCGGGGTGGAGCCGAGCCCGAGCAGTCCGATGCCGCACCGGGTGATCCGGTCGTCCTCGTCGAGTTCGATTCCGACCGCGGCGCCGGCGATCGCGAAATCGCCGTGGCGTCGGGCGAACTCGGCGATCCCGAACCCGCTGCGTCCCGTTGCCACCGGAAAGCGCACCGCGGTAAGGATCTCGTCGGAGGCCAGCGCTGTTTCCCATAGGCCGGTGAAGAATTCAGTGGCCGGGATCTCGCGTGTGCCGCGCGACGAGGTGGCCTCGATCGTCGCGTCGAGCGCCAGCGCGACGGCCGCGTATTCCGCCGCCGGATCGGCATGGGCGATCGCGCCGCCCAGCGTGCCACGGCTGCGGATCTGGAAGTGCCCGATATGCGGTGTCGCCAGGGTCAGCAGCGGCACCGAATCGGCGATCTCGTCGTCCAGGCCGACCAGGGCGTGCGGGGTGGCCGCCCCGATGCGAACTTCGTTGCCCTGCAGCGTGATGTCGTTCAGCTCGGACAGTCGCGAGATGTCGATCAGATTGTCGAAGTGCGTCAAGCGCATTGCCAGCATCGGCACCAAGCTCTGACCACCGGCCAGGACCTTGGCGTCCTCGCCGTACTCGCCGAGCATGGACACCGCCTCGGTGACGGTGGCGGGCCGGTGATAGGCGAAGGGGGCGGGCTTCATGACACCAACCGCAGCAGTGCGGCGTGTAGGTCCTCGGTGCTCAGCCCGGCGCTCTTGCGCTTGCCGCGCCCGGCGCGGCCGACCAGGAAGCCGAGCACGCCGGCGGCCGCGACCGCGCCGATGGCCGGGGCGAAGCGCTTGGCCATCGGCACCGCCATCATCTTGGCCAGGGTCAGTGCGTTGATCGGGGCGGCCTCCTGAGGCGCCTGCTCGGCTGTCGTTGCGGCGGAGCCGGTTTCAGCCTGCGTCCGTTCGCCGAGAAGCTCGGCCTCCAGGCTGCGGGCGAACTGGTCGATCAGGCTGCCGGCCACATCGGCCAGCACACCGCGACCGAACTGAGCGGCCTTGCCCGAGATCGCCAGGTCGGTGGTGACCACCACCAGGGTCGATTCGGGGCCCTCGTCCTTCAGTTGGGCCGTCACTATCGCCGAGGCGGTGCCGTTGCCGCGGGTCTCCTTGCCGTTGGCCTTGAGAACCACCCGCTGGGCCGCCGCGTCCTTCTCCTGGAAGGTTGCATCGCCCTGGTAGGACACCGTGATCGGGCCGACCTTCACCTTGACCGCACCGGTGAAATCGTCGCCGTCGACGCTGCGCAGGGTGGCGCCGGGCAGGCAGGGCGCGACGCGTTCGACGTCGGTGAGCACCTCCCAGGTCTTGGCCGCCGGTACCGCGACCCGGAATTCGTTGTTGAGCTCCACGATCAGTTGTCCCTTCCTGATGTTTCCTGCGCCCGTTCGATGGCTTCGACGATGGCCGCCGGGGTGGCGGGCAGAGTGGTCAGCGTGACGCCGAGCGGGGCCAGCGCGTCGTTGACGGCGTTGATCACCGCGGGGGTCGAGCCGATGGCGCCGCCCTCGCCCGCCCCCTTGTAGCCGCCGACGCCGGGACCGGGAACCTCGACGTGGCCGTACTCGATCGTCGGGACCTCGGTGGCGGTGGGCAGCAGATAGTCGACAAACGTTGAGGACAGGGGGTTCCCGGCGTCGTCATAGGACAGCTTCTCCAGCAGCGCGCCGCCGATGCCCTGCACGGTGCCGCCGGCGATCTGGCCTTCGACCACGTTGGGGTTGATCATCGGGCCCACATCCTCACTGACGATGTAGCGCGTGAGGGTGACGTGCCCGGTGACCACGTCGACCTCACACGTGCAGGCGTGGGTGGCGTTGGCCCAGTGGATTGGCGCGGTCGGCGGGGCGGTGTAGCGGGCGGTCGCCTCCAGCGAGGCTGACATGCCGGGCGGGAGCATCTGCGGCTCGTAGTGTGCGCGGTAGGCCAGATCGGCGAAGCTGACCCTCTTTTCGGGGTCGTTGCGGGCTGTCGCCTTCGACCCGCCGAGCTCGATCTCGGACTCGTCCACCTCCAGCCGGGCCGCGGCCATCGCGACCAGCTGCTTGCGCAGGATGGTGCCGGCCTCGTTGACCGCACCCGCGGTCATCGGGGCGCTGCGACTGCCCTGGGTGCCCGCGCCGTACGGCGTCACCGCGGTGTCGCCCTGGATGGTGGCGACGTCGTCGATGTCGGCGCCCAGCGCGTCGGCGGTCAGCTGAATAACGGTGGTTTCCAGGCTGTTTCCCGTCGATCCGCCGTTGACGTAAACGTTGATCTTGCCGGTCGGCTCCATCCTGATGGTGCAGCCCTCGCTGGCCAGGTGGCCGGTGGCCGCGCCGGTCGGCTCGATGTAGGCCGAGAAACCCAGGCCGAGGTAGCGGCCCTGGGCCAGCGCCTCGGCCTGCTCCTTGCGGAAGCCCTCATGGTCGAGGATCTTGACCGCCTGCTCGAACGTCTCGATCGGGGCGACGTGGTCATACGGCATGCCGTTGGGGTTGAAGTACGGCATCTCGTCGCGGCGGAGCAGGTTCTTGCGTCGCAGCTCGACCGGATCCACGCCCATCTTGCGCGCGGCGATGTCGAGAAGTATTTCGCGGGTGAGGGTTTCGTACTGCCAAGGGCCGCGGTAGGCGTGCAGGCCCGCGGTGTTGGAGAACACCGTCTTGTAGTTGAAGCTGGCCTTGGGCACCCGGTACGGGCCGGGGAAGAACATGCCGATGGCCGCGGTGGTCAGCACCGGATATGGGGTCGGGTAGGAGCCGACGTCCTGGATGAAGTCGATGTCGGCGGCCAGGATGGTGCCGTCGGCGTCGAAGGCCATCCGCACGTCGCCGTCGACATGGCGGGACTGGCCGGCCGACATCAGGTTCTCGCGGCGGTCTTCGATCCACTTCAGCGCCGTGCCCGATCGCGCGTTCGACGTCGCAGAAGAAACTTTTCGTGCGGCCAGCATGATGCACATGTCCTCGCGCATCGGGACGACCTTCTGGCCGAACCCGCCGCCGGTGTCGCGCATGATGACGCGTACGTGCTGGGCCGGGATGCCGAGCAGGCGGGCCGCGAACGCCCGCAGTTCGTGTGGGGTCTGGGTGGACGCCCAGATGGTCAGCTCACCGGAGGTCGCCGACCATTCGGTGACCATGCCGCGGCACTCGATGGGCACCGGCACGTGCATCTGTTGATAGATGTGTTCTTTCACCACATGCGCGGCCGAGCCGAAGACTTCCTCGTCGGGCGGCATGCCGGCCATCCCGCCGGCGTTGTTGTCCGGAAATGCTTCGTGGACGGACACTTCCGAGGTGAGCGCCTGCCGGAAATCGGCGATCGCGGGCAGGGGTTCGTAGTCGACGTCGACCAGGTCGACGGCATCCTCTGCGAGGTAGCGACTCTCGGCGATGACCAGGGCCACCGGATCGCCGACGAACTTCACCTCGCCCTCGGCCAGGGGAGGACGCGGGGTGTCGGGAACGTCCTTGCCCGCGACGGCATGCCACGCCTCTTTGACCTCTGGGTTGAGATCCGCGGCGGTGAGCACCGCGTGCACCCCGGGCAGTGCCAGGGCGGCGGCTGCGTCGATGCGAGTGAACCTTGCGTGCGCATAGGGGCTGCGGACGAAGCAGGCATGCAGCATGCCGGGCCGGGTGATGTCGTCGACGTACGTGCCGCGTCCGGTGAGCAGGCGGGTGTCCTCGACCCGTTCGACCCGTCGCCCGGCATAGCGGGTTGCGACGGTCTCCGGTACGGCTGACGCCATAGGATCGCTCCAATCCGTCGGTTACTTCTGCGCGTAAGTAATTGGCCGCCGGAGGCTCCGACGCCGTATCAAGAGTGTGGTTATCGTACATCGGAAAGCAACATGCCTGAAGAAGAGAGTGTCATTTCCGCAGGATTTCGGTCCTGTGCGGGCGCGGTACTGACCACGGCGGCCGTCGTCGTTCCACTGGTCCTGGCGCCGACATCGGCTGCCAGGCCGGCCGCCGACGCCGGACTGGTCGATGTGCGCACCGTGGTTCCTGACGCGGTGATCGACCTGCGGTACGCGACCGCCGACAACTTCGTCGGGCAGCGGCTCTACCCTCCCGGGGCGCCCTGCCTGGTACACGAATCGATGGCCGCCGGGTTGGCTACCGCGGCGGCCGTACTGCGACCACAGACCCTGGTGTTCTGGGACTGCTACAGGCCGCACGAGGTGCAAGTCAGGATGTTCGAGGTGGTGTCCAATCCCAACTGGGTGGCGCGACCGGGGCCGTACGCCCGCAGCCACGAGGCGGGCCGATCCGTGGACGTGACGATCGCCGGGGCCGAGATGGGCACGGGATTCGACGACTTCACCGAACGCAGCCGGGCGTACGCAACCGACGGAATCAGCCCCGCCGCCCGCGCCAACCGGACCCGGTTGCGTGAGGCGATGGGTGCCGGCGGGTTGACCGTGTACTCAGGGGAGTGGTGGCATTTCGACGGCCCCGGTGCGGCTGATCCGCGCCCCTACCTGGACGTCCCGCTGGAATAAGTTTCCCCTGGGTACTTGGGCCTTTTGCCGGCGTTTGGAATGTGCCAGCATAGGGAACCGTAACGTTCGTCACGATCCGGTAGGCGTGGAGTCGAAATGAACGTCCTCAAACTGCTTCAGGGTGCGACGCTTATTGCCGCCTGCGCCGTTCCGATCGCACCCATGCCCGTCGCCTCGGCGCAACCGCCGTGCCCGGACGTCGAGGTGGTCTTCGCTCGCGGTACCTACGAGCCGCCGGGGGTCGGCGGACCGGGGCAGTCCTTCGTCGACGCGCTGCGTGCCCGCGTCGGGGAACGTTCCGTGGAGGTGTACCCGGTCAACTACCAGGCCAGCGGAAACTTCGGTGACCGGATCGAGTTCGCCCGAACAGTGGTCGACGGCATCCGCGATGCGGCCGACCACATCAAGGCGACGGCCCGAGACTGCCCGAAGACGAAGGTGGTGTTGGGCGGCTACTCCCAAGGCGCGGTGGTAGCCGGCTACACGACCGCCGCCACGGTGCCCGACGGTATTCCGGCCGAGTACAAGCAGTACATCCCCGAGCCCATGCCGGCCGAGGTCGCCGACCACGTGGCATCGGTGGTGTTGCTGGGGACACCGTCCGAGGAGTTCATGCGCGACATCGGCGCACCGCAGATGGTGATCGGTCCGCGGTACAAGGACAAGACGATCGAACTCTGCGAGCCCGGCGACACCATCTGCGACGGAACCCCCGCCGGCGTCCCCAACTTCGCCCACACCGCATATGTGCTCAACGGGATGCCGGGGCAGGCCGCTGACTTCACCGTCGGCCGGCTCTGACGGGCCGGTTGATAACGATATGAAACCTCAATGGTTGCAATGTGATACGTGAGCCGGGGAGCTTTGCCGGGGGCCACTATGTTCACTAAGTGCACCGTCGAACGGCCCTCAAGATCCCGCTGGTACTGGCAGCAGCAGCGGCTCTCCCGCAAGTATTGGCCCCTCTTCCGGTAATCCCACGCGCCACCGCAGCCCCAGGCCAATGGCCGGTTGAGCGCGCCAACGCGTGGTACCAGGCGCAGGGCTGGCTCGTCGGCACCAACTTCATCACCTCGAACGCGATCAACCAGATCGAGATGTTCTCCGCCGCCACCTACGACGCCCGGCGCATCAACAGCGAACTGCAGGCATGCCGGCTACTCGGGTTCAACACCGTCCGGGTCTTCCTGCACGATCTGCTGTGGGCCCAGGACCGTGCCGGATTCCAAAGCAGGCTGGCCCAATTCGTCGGGATCGCGGCCCGACAGGGAATCAAGCCGCTGTTCGTCTTCTTCGACTCGTGCTGGGATCCGAACCCGCAGCTCGGAGCGCAACGGGCGCCGACGCCCGGCGTGCACAACTCCGGATGGGTCCAGAGCCCGGGCGCGCAACGCATCGACGACCCGCGTTACCGCCCCGTGCTGCGCGACTACGTGGTCGGGGTGATGAGCCAGTTCCGCAACGACAACCGGGTGCTGGGCTGGGATCTGTGGAACGAGCCGGACAACCCCGCCAAGCAGTACCGCAAGATCGAGCGCAAGGACAAGATCGACGCGGTGGGAGCCTTGCTGCCCCAGGTATTCGCCTGGGCGCGTTCGGTCAATGCCGTGCAGCCGTTGACCAGTGGAGTGTGGCAAGGCAGCTGGGATCGCGGAAACCGAAGCGAGATGGACAGTTTCCAGCTCGACAACTCCGACGTGATCTCCTTTCACTCCTACGCCGGTCCCGCCGAATTCGAGGCCCGCATCGCCGAGCTCGCCCCGCTGGGCCGGCCGATCCTGTGCACCGAATACCTGGCCCGGGACCAGGGCAGCACGGTCGAGGGTGTGCTGCCGGTTGCCAAGCGGCACAACGTCGGTGCCTACAGCTGGGGCCTGGTGGCCGGCAAGACCCAGACGTATTTCCCGTGGGATTCCTGGGACAAGCCCTACACCAAAGTGCCGAACGTGTGGTTCAGCGATCTCCTGCAGCCCGACGGACGGCCCTACAAGGAAAGCGAATACCAGGCATTCAAGAAGCTGACCACTCGCGTGTAGGTGTTTGAGCTTCGAGCATGCGGGTGACTCCATGGTCTATGGATCAACGTGACGGCGGCCGGCCGATACCGAAGGACGCTCGTGAAGTGACCGAAGGGCAAGAAGAACTGCAGGACGAATTCGACCGTCGGGGCGAGGATCCCGAGGGGCCGGGACTGCACGAAAGCCACGAGAACATCGCCGACGAGACCTGAGGCCGGGTGTCAGAACGACTGCCCATTGACATACCGCTGACGGCGATAGAAGCGTCCGTTGCCGCGGTTGCGGCTCTTGTATGTGGGTAGCTGAGAGTCGCAGTTCGGGCAGACCAATCGCAGGTTCTCCCGGTGATTGTTCGTCGGGTTCCCGTCGATGTGGTCCATGATCAAGGTCAGGGGTAGCTCCTGCCACACGCTGGGCGCGCCGCAGATCGCGCAACAGCCAGACTGGGCTTCGATGAGGTAAAGCCGGATGTAGTTGCCTTGCTCGCCGCGGACTCGGGCCTCGCCGGACGTGAGCCAGCGCTCGGTCATGGCCTTTCGGCGGCTGGCTGCCTGACACGCATTACCGCAGTAGATCTTTTGGCTGCGCTTTGAGAGTGGTGAACTACAGCCGCGACAGAGCCTCATGGATGGAAGCTACGGGCAGGCACCGACAAGTGGCCGATGCGAAAGGTGGAGCCCCCTATCGGGATTGAACCGATGGCCTACATATTACAAGTATGTTGCTCTACCACTGAGCTAAGGGGGCCTGCGGGCAGCAGTCTAGCGGGTCAGTCGTCGGCGTCGATAACTCGCTGGGAACTGACCGGCCGCGGAGAGCTCCGCCGCGACGAGCGCCGGGGCAGCGGGATACGGTCGGCGATGCTGCTGAGTGGGTTGACCACCTGGCTGAGCGTGATGACCGCGTCGTGCAGTGCATCGATGGTGGGTGCCAGCGCCTCGAGTCCCGGCGCCAGCCGGTTCAACGTGTCGGCCACATCGGCGAGCTTGAGCAGCGGGCCGTCGGGATCGGTCAGGGTGTCCAGCAGGCCGCCTTCGGCCAGCAGCCGGTCGGCCACGCCGTCCTCACGCAGCACCCGCTCGATCAGGCCGTCGTTGGCCAGCAGCTGGTCGGCCAGCCCGCCCGGTGCCACCACGCGCGACAGAGCGCCGTCGTCGGTGGTCAGCCGGTCCAGCAGCCCACCCTCCATGGTGACCTGGTCCACCAGCCCACCGGGGGCGACGGCCCGGGCCACGGCACCGTTTTCCGCGGTCAGACGGTCCAACATGCCGCCCTCGGCCGTCAGCTGATCGACCAGCCCGCCCGGTCGCAGCAAACGGTTGATCGGGCCGTCGGGTGCCAGCGCCCGCCCCAGCGGGGCGTCGTCGTCCAACAGTCGCGCCAGCCGGTTGGCCCGCTCGACCGCGTCATCGATGCCGAACAGCGAGGCCATCGATGACCTGCCGGTGAGTGGATTGGCATCACCGATGCCGCGTTGCACGGCGGTGAGGGTCTCGTTGGCGATGCCGAGGCCGACGTCGGCCACGGCCAACCCGATGCGCACGGGCGCGGTAGCAACCTGGACCAGCGTCTTGCCGAGGTTCATGGCGTCAGTGTAGTTACCCGCGTCACAGCTAAACTCACAGGAAGTGCACAGCGTGCATGCAGGTTGAGTACACCGGGCACCTTCAACATCAGGGAATGGCCATGCCTGCACTACCTGAGAGCGTCCCCGAAGCTCGGATCCTCGTCGTCGACGACGAGGCCAACATCGTGGAGCTGTTGTCCGTCAGCTTGAAGTTCCAGGGTTTCGAGGTGCACACCGCGTCCAACGGTGCCGCCGCCTTGGACAAGGCCAGAGAAGTCCGGCCCGACGCCGTCATCCTGGACGTGATGATGCCCGGCATGGACGGCTTCGGGCTGCTGCGCCGGTTGCGCGCCGACGGTATCGACGCGCCGGCGCTGTTCCTCACCGCCCGCGACAGCCTGCAGGACAAGATCGCCGGGTTGACCCTGGGCGGCGATGACTACGTGACCAAGCCCTTCAGCCTCGAAGAGGTGGTGGCCCGGCTGCGGGTGATCCTGCGCCGGTCCGGCCGGGGAGTAGAGGAACCGCGCAGCGCCAAGCTGTCGTTCGCCGACATCGAGCTGGACGAGGACACGCACGAGGTGTGGAAGGCCGGGGAGCCCGTCTCGCTGTCGCCCACGGAGTTCACCCTGCTGCGGTACTTCATCATCAACGCGGGCACCGTGCTGTCCAAGCCGAAGATTCTCGACCATGTGTGGCGCTACGACTTCGGCGGCGACGTCAACGTCGTCGAGTCCTACGTGTCCTACCTGCGCCGCAAGATCGACACCGGCGACAAGCGCTTGCTGCACACCCTGCGCGGGGTCGGTTACGTTTTGCGTGAGCCGCGCTGACGGTCAGCCCGGCAGCGGCATACTTTAACCGGTGTTGGACCGGGTAGAACGGCGTGGAGTGCCGTTGCGCGTCAGCCTGGTGGCCGTCGCGCTGGTTTTGGTGGCCTGCGGGCTGCTGGCCTCTGGCGTCGCGGTGACCTCGATCATGCGGCACACCGAGGTCAGTCGCATCGATCAGACGTTGCTCGACGCCGCTGGGAGCTGGGCGCAAGAGCCGCGCCAACTGCCCTCGACTCCCCTGGAAGGGCCGAACCCGGCGCGTCCGCCGTCGAACTTCTACGTTCGCGGTGTCGACCAGGACGGCCGAACCTGGATCGCGATCAACGACCGTGAGGCCGAACCCGAGCTGCCCGACGACAACGACGTCGGCCCCGCCCCGGTGACCGTCGAGTCCGTCGGGACCTCCGATGTGCAATGGCGGGCCATGACGGTCGAGGGCCCGAACGGTGAGCGCACCACCGTCGCGATCGACCTGTCCGACGTGCAGTCGTCGGTGCGTGCGTTGATCTGGTCGCAGGTCGGCATCGGCGCGGTCGTATTGCTGGTGCTCGGCATCGTCGGCTACGCCGTCGTGCACCGCAGCCTGCGTCCGCTCGTGGAGGTGGAACGTACGGCCGCGGCGATCGCGGCCGGCCAGTTGGATCGCCGTGTCCCCGAACGGGATCCGCGCACCGAGGTGGGGCGGTTGTCGTCCGCGCTCAACGGCATGCTGGCGCAGATCCAGCGGGCGGTGGCGTCCTCGGAGGCGTCGGCCGAGCAGGCGCGCACGTCCGAGGAACGGATGCGCCGCTTCATCACCGACGCCAGCCATGAGCTGCGGACCCCGCTGACCACGATCCGCGGATTCGCCGAGCTGTACCGGCAGGGCGCCGCCCGCGACGTCGAGATGCTGATGGGCCGGATCGAGAGCGAGTCCCGGCGGATGGGCCTGCTGGTCGAAGACCTGCTGCTGCTGGCCCGGCTCGATGCGCAGCGGCCGCTGGATCAGCATCGCGTCGACCTGTTGACGCTGGCCACCGACGCCGTGCACGACACGCAGTCGATCGCGCCGGGCCGTCGGGTGCGCATGGAGGTGTTCGATGGTCCCGGCACCCCCGAGGTGCTCGGTGACGAGGCCCGCTTACGTCAGGTGCTGAGCAACCTGGTGGCCAACGCGGTGCAGCACACCCCGGAAACCGCGGGGATCACGGTGCGGGTGGGCACCGCCGACGATAACGCCATCATCGAGGTGTGCGACGAAGGCCCGGGAATGAGCACCGACGACGCGCGGCGGGTATTCGAACGGTTCTACCGCGCCGACAGTTCCCGCACCCGTGCCAGCGGGGGGACGGGGTTGGGCCTGTCGATCGTGCATTCGTTGGTGCTGGCTCACGGCGGCACGGTCACGGTCACCACCGCGCCCGGTCAGGGCTGCCGGTTCACCGTCAGCTTGCCGCGGATTGCAGATCTGCCAGCGCGGCTTTGATCTTGGCCTGAGCTTCGTCGAGAGACTCGGGCGACGGGTTGTTGTCGACGTGCGCGAAACCGAAGTCGGCCAGGTTGTACGCCGGGAACACGTGCACATGCAGGTGCGGTACCTCAAGGCCGGCGATGATGACGCCGGCGCGCTGCGCCCCGAAGGCCTGGCACACAGCCTTGCCGATCAGCTGTGACACCTCCATCACCCGGCCGAAGGCCGCGGGCTCGACGTCCTGCCAGTTGTCGATCTCGGCCCGGGGAACGACCAGGGTGTGGCCCTGCGTCATCGGCGCGATGGTGAGGAACGCGACGATGTCATCGTCGGAGTAGACGAAACGCCCGGGCAGTTCTCCGTTGATGATCTTGGTGAAGACGGATGCCATGACCACGAGCATAGTGAGCGCCGGATGAGACGCCGATCTCGTTGCGCAGGTAAGCACTACCAGGTTGACTAGTAGAGCTTAGTAATCTTGCGTGAAAGGGCGAATGCCTCGTGACCGACGCGGTCAAGTGGGAAGCCGACGGTGACGATCCAGCCCTGTCGGACCGTGAACCCGAGCTGTTCGAGTGGATCGAATTGGACGTGCCCGCCGAGAACTGGTGGGAGATCATCGACCATCCCGAGGTCGCCGAGCGCGGACCCCACGGCTGGAACTACCACTCCTGCGCCCCCTCGCCGCAGGGCGAGGACCGCGTGGTGCTCACCTACTACCGGCCGTTCAATGTGCCTGCCGTGCACACACGTGGCCTGAGCAACCGGTTGGGGCGAGGGGCTTCGCGCGGCGGCCGATCCGGCCGCGGTTTCTGCGGTTAGCTCTTCCCGATCAGCTCGTGCAACTCGGCCGATGTCCACGGCGGTGCGCTGTGGTGGTCCCGATAGCCGATGAAACCCGGTGACGGCCGGGCGAATTCGCCGACGAACCCGCCGGCCGCGATGAAGATGCGGCCGGTGACGTCCTTGGCTTGATCGCCGACCAGGTAGGCGTAGGTCGGGGCGACATACTCCGGCGGGGCGGCGTCCAGCGCGCCCTGCATGCTGACGTCGTCGAGCAGGCCGCGCCGGTTGAGCTCGGCGATGTGCTGCTCGTAGTCCGATCCGGTGGACAGCCGGGTGCGGGCGCCCGGACACACCACGTTGGCCCGGACCCCGTGTTCTCTGAGTTCGGCGGCGATCGCCAGGGTCAGCCCGTTGACCGCTCCCTTGCCGGCCGGGTAACCGGTGCCGCCGTAATCGCCGAGGAAGGCGAAAGAACTGGTGTTGACGATCGCGCCGCCGCCTTGGGCAACCATCTTCGGCGCTGCCGCGCGGCAGGTTTCGAACACCGTGCCCAGGTGCGCGTCGAGCAGTTCGTGAAATTCGGCACTGGTCACATTGAGGATGGAGGACCCTGCCGGTTCGGCGGTGCCGGCACAGTTGACCAGGATGTCGACGCGGCCGAACTCGCGTGTGCAGGTGTCGACGAGCGCGTCAGCCACGTCGGGGTCGGCGGGCGAACCGGCATGAGCGACACCGGAAATGCGCTGTGCGGCAGCGTCTGCGGCCTCAGCGTCGCGACCGTTGACCACCACACCCGCACCCTCGGCCGCGAGGAGTTTTGCGACAGCCAGGCCGATGCCGTGGGTGCCGCCGACCACGATCGCGCCGCGGCCGGCGAGCGTTCCGCCGGTCAGTTGTCTTCCTGCGCGAATGCCATGGCGTCCATGTTCCAGTAGCCGCGCAGGTTGGTGATCAGTCCGTCGTCGTTCACCTTGTAGGTGAAGACACCGCGCACGGTCGCGGTGAACCCGTTGGGAAACTTGGTGCGCAGCACCAGGATGTAGGCGATCTCGTTCGGCGAGCTCGAGGGGAACGTCTCCTCGCAGGTGACGGTCAGCTCGTTGGGCCCGATGTTGGCGTCATAGAAAGCACCCAGGGCTTCCTTGCCCTTGACACCGGTGCCGTCGGGGTTGGTGACGGCCTCGCCGATCGGGTCCTCGACCACGATGTCGTCGGCCATGAGCGCCAGCCAGCCCTCACGGTCACCGGACTGCACGCACTTCCACGACGATCGAGAGGCGAGGACAACTGGTGTCTCGGTGCTTGTCTCGGTGCTTGTTTCGGTCATGACGCTCCTGGCGGGTCGTGCTCACCTGCCGAATGTCACGCTGGAGTGGCTCTCGGTGGTGAGAGCCACGCTGGCGTGACATTCGGCGTGAGATGCGGGTGGGTCAGCGATCGGCGTCGGTGTAGCGGATGACGCCGCGGATGTTGCGGCCCTCGAGCATGTCGGCGTAACCGTCATTGATCTGCTCGAGCTTGTACTGCCGGGTGACCATGTCGTCGAGGTTCAGCCGGCCTGCCTTGTACATGCTCAGCAGCTGCGGGATGTCGTGGTGCGGGTTGCCGCCGCCGAAGATGGTGCCCTGCAGGCGCTTCTGCAGCAGTGTCAGCATCGACAGGTTGAGCTTGACGTCGTTGCTGGCCATGTTGGCGACGGCGGTGGCCACCACGGTGCCGCCCTTGGCGGTGATGTTCATGTAGTGGTCGATGTCCTCGCCCTTGAGCTCGCCGACGGTGACGATCGTCTTGTGCGCCATCCGGCCCTGGGTGACCTCGGCGACCCCGGCCATCGCGGAGAAGATGTCCGGGTAGGCGTGGGTGGCGCCGAACTTGAGTGCGTTGTCCCGTTTGAACTCAACGGGATCGACGACGAAGATGTTGCGGGCACCGGCATTCAGCGCACCCTGCAGCGCGCCGGTGCCGACACCGCCGACGCCGACGATGACGACGTCGTCCCCGGGGCGGACGTCACCGCTGCGCACGGCCGAGCCGTAGCCGGTCGTCACACCGCAACCCACGAGGCAGGCCACCTCGAACGGGATGGACGGGTCGATCTTCACGACCGAGCTCTTGTGCACCACCATGTACGGGCTGAACGTGCCCAGCAGCGTCATCGGGATGACGGGCTGACCGTTCTTGACCGCGTGGATGCGGTTCGTGCCGTCGGACACCGCGGTGCCGGCCAACAGCATCGCGCCCAGGTCGCACAGGTTGCGCAGACCCTCCTGGCATGCCGGACACTCACCGCAGGACGGGATGAACGACAGCACGACGTGGTCGCCGGGCTTGATGTGGTCGACGCCCGGGCCGACCTCGGTCACGATGCCGGCGCCTTCGTGGCCGCCGAGCACCGGGAAACCTGCCATCGGGATGTCACCGGTCACCAGGTGGTGATCGGAATGGCACATGCCCGAGGCTTCCATCTGAATCTTGACCTCGTCCTTGACGGGGTCACCGATCTCGATCTCCTCGATCGACCACGGTTGGTTGAACTCCCAGATGAGAGCGCCTTTGGTCTTCATCGCGTGTGCCTTCCACTAGAGCCGGTGACCACAGACTAGAGCCATTAGTTGCGTGGGTCACACCCACCCCCAAGCAACTGCTTGGCCGGGAACTACCAGATTTTGACCGGGGCCTCGCCGAGCGGGTAGTAGCCGGGCAGCTTCTCACCGGACAGCGAACGCTCGATGCGCTTCTGCATGGTGGGGGTGAGGTCGCCGGACTCGATGAGCTTCGCGTAGCCCTTGGCTACGTGGCCGAAATCGAAGAAGTCGCGCTGCCACTCGATGAGCAGATCATCGTTGAGCCGGAACCAGCTACCGCCGATGCCGTAGATCTCGCTCGTGGTGCCGTCGCTCCTGTTGGCGATCTGCTTCCAGAAGCCGACGATCTCGTTCTGCTTCTCGTCGATCAACACGCGCTGGTACTCGTAGACCCAGTTCTCCAGGCCTTCCATCTCCAAACCGAGGGCCACGTCGCGGATTTCGTCGCGACCGACGCACATCACGTCTTCCTTGGGCCCGATGTTCCAGCCGTAGGTGGCATCTTCGGTGTAGAAGTCGGCCAGCGGCTTCCAGTCACCGGCCTTCTCGGCCTCCTGGTTGGCCTTCAGCCAGCGATCGGACCAGTCTTCCAATTGTTGTCTTGACGCCATTGTCATTCCTTCTCTGTGATGGATAGAGCACGGGTGGGACACATATCGACAGCCATCTCGACGGCATCACGTAGCTCGTCGGGTGGTTCGTGATCGAGGATCTCGACGACGCCGCGCTTCGGAACCCGAAACACGTCCGGCGCTTCGAGCTCGCACATGGCGTGGCCCTGGCACAGATCCTCGTCGAGTTCGACGCGGTAGCAACCCATGGGTACGCTCCTAAACCCGCTTCCGGTAACGGACCTTCGCCGGCTGAGCCAGCTGCACGACCATCTTGGAGTGGTCGTTCTGGTAGCTCTCGGCCGGCTGCGACATCTCGAACTCGTACTCGCGCAGCAGAACCGAGAAGATTGCCTTGATCTGCATCTGCGCGAAAGCCGCACCCACGCAGCGGTGCTTACCGGCGCCGAACGGGATCCAGGTCCACCGGTTGATCAGATCTTCCTGGCGCGGCTTCTCATAGCGGGCAGGATCGAACGCATCCGGTTCGGGGAAATCCTCCGGTATCCGGTTGGAGATCGCCGGGGATGCGGCCACCATCTGACCCTTGTGGATGGGGAAGCCCTGCACTTCGAACTCGTCCTGTGCCACCCGCATCAGGATGATCAGCGGCGGGTGCAGGCGCAGGGTCTCCTTGAGCGAGTTGTCCAGCTTCGGAATCTGCCGCAGCGCATGGAAACTCACCTCCTGGCCGTCGGCGTAGAGGTCGTCGAGCTCCTGCTGCACCTGTGCGTACACGTCGGGGTTGCGCAGCAGCTCGATGAGCGTCCACGAGGACGTACCCGAACTGGTGTGGTGCCCGGCGAACATCAGGGAGATGAACATCCCGGTGACCTCGTTGGCCGTGAACCGGGGGTTGCCCTCCTCATCTTTGATCGACACCAGTACGTCGAGCAGGTCGCGGTCCTCTTTGCCCTTCGGCGGATTGGCAATGCGACCGTCCATGATCTCCTGCACCAGCGCAACGAGTTTGACGCGCGACTCGTCGCGGATGCGGAAGCTCTCGATGTCCAGGTAGGGATCGACGTAGCAGAGCGGGTCGGTGCCCCGCTCCAACTGGTGGTAGTACTCGGCGAACCGACGATCGAGCTGCTCGCGGAACTTCAGCCCGATCAGGCACGCCGTCGAGGTGTAGATCGTCAGCTCGGAGAAGAAGTCGAGCAGTTCGATCTCGCCCTGGTCGCCCCAATCGGCGATGATCTTCTTGACCTCGTTCTCGATGGTGGCCGCGTGGCCCTTCATCTGCTCACCGCGCAGCGCGGTGTTGTGCAGCATCTCGGCGCGGCGCTCGGGGTCCGCGTCGAACACCACGCCCTCACCGAAGATCGGGGTCATGAACGGGTAGGCCTCGGCCTGGTTCAGTTCGCTGTCGCTGGAGCGGAAGAAGAACTCGTTGGCCTCCGCGCCGCTCAGCAGCACCACCTGCTTGTCGGCCAGCTGGAACCAACCCACGTCGCCGCATTCGTCACGGACGCGCTGCATCAGGCCGATCGGGTCGGTGCGGAATTCTTCCAGGTGGCCGTGTTCGTCTTCTTCGCCACCCGAAACGCGCTGTACTTCTTTGAGTTCAGAGCTCGTCATGTTCTTTCAGCCTTCCACTCTCAGCTTCTGGCGGTCCTTGACATCGGCGAGCGGAGCTTCGGGCTGAATCTCCAGTTCGGCGATGAAGCCGCCGCGGGGGGTTTCCGCGACGAAGGTGATGGCCCGCGCGAGATCCGCCGCGCGCAGGAAGTAGTCGTGCCGGGCCTGGCCCCATTTGGCCCAGTCCTCGAGCATTTCGCCGACCTTGTCCATGGGCGCGCTCCAGCCCATGGCGGTCTTGGTGGGCCCGGGATGGACCACGGAGGCGCGTACACCGGTGCCCTCCAGTTCCATCTGCAGGGTCTTGGCCATGCCCAGCAGGCCGGCTTTTGCGGCGCCATAACCGCCCATGTACGGCCGCGGCCGCAGGGAGACGTCAGAGCCGACGAAGATGATGTCGCCGCGCCGCCGCTCGACCATGCCCGGAAGCACCGCGGTGGCAAGACGATTGGCGCCGATGAGGTGAATCTGAACTTGGTTCTCGAACTCGTCGGTGCTGATCTCGTGGAGCTGGCCGAAGAAGGTGTCACCCGCGCCGGCCACCAGCAGCTCGATATCGCCGAGCGCTTCGGTGGCACTGTGCACGAACGACTTGACCGACTCGGCGTCGGTGACGTCGAGGGGCAGTGCGATCGCCTCTCCGCCGGCGGCGGTGATCTGGTCGACGAGCTCCTGGCATTTCTCGACGCGGCGGGCGCCGAGGGCCACCGGGAAGCCGTGCGCGGCGAGTTCGGTCGCCGTGGCGGCGCCGATGCCGGACGACGCGCCGGCCACGATGGCCGGTCGGCGGTCGGGATGGGGTTCGAAACGGGCCATTTAGCGTGCCTTTACTGGTCGGGTTTTCAGCGGTGGGACACCGCAATGGGGCTTCAGCGGGGCTGGACGGTGACGGGAAGGTGAGCGAATCCGCGGACGGAGCTGGAATGCACCCGCACAGCCGCGGATTCGTCTATTTCGTATCCGCGGATTCGCTTGAACAACTCGGTCAGCGCCACCCGGGCCTCCATGCGCGCCAGGTGCGCGCCCAGGCAGAAGTGGGCGCCGCTGCCGAAACTCACCAGTTTGGGGCCGATCTCGCGATCGATGCGGTACTCGTCGGGATTCTCGAAGACCCGTTCGTCGCGGTTGGCCGAGCCGATCAGCAGCACCAGCACGTCGCCCGCGGGCACCGTGGTGTCGTAGTACGTCTGGTCCTCGACGACCAGCCGGGCCAGGATCTGGCTGGAGGCGTCGTAGCGCAGGGTCTCCTCTACCCACGGCACGACCAGCTCGTGGTTGTCGAACACCGGAGCCAGCTGGTCGGGATTCTTGTAGCCCCAATATGCGGCGTTGGCAAGAAGTTTGGTGGTCGTCTCGTTTCCGGCGACCACCATCAGGAACAGGAAGGCCATGATCTCGTCATCGGTGAGCCGGTCACCGTCGATCTCGGCATCCACCAGTGCCGACGTCAGGTCGTCGGTGCGGTTCTTGCGGCGCTGCTTCACCATGTCGGCGTAGTAGACCAGTAATTCCCCGGACGCGACGATCGCGGATTCGGGAACGTCGGCGACGCCGTCCTCACGGTGCATGACCCCGTCGGCCAGTGCGCGGATACGCACCCGATCTTCTTCCGGGACGCCCATCAGTTCGGAGATGACGTCCATGGGCAGCTTGCCCGCGAAATCGTCGACGTAATCAAAGGTGGTGTCCTGCAGTGCCGCGTCGAGGTGTTGGTGAGCGATCTCGGTGACCCGTCCCTCCAACTCGCGGATGCGCCGCGGGGTGAAACCCTTGGACACCAGGGTTCGCAGCCGGAGATGGCCGGGATCGTCGAGGGCGAGGAACGACATGACCCGGTGGGCTTCGTCGTTGCGGGAAATCGGGTCCAGGGATACGCCGTGCCTGTTCGACAGTGTGACGCTGTTACGGAACCCGGCCACCACGTCCTTGTGTCGCGACAGCGCCCAGAACTTGAGGTCCTCGTTGTGGTACAGGGGCGCCTCATCACGCAGCCGCCGGTAGTACGGGTAGGGGTCCTCGTGGAAGTCGTAGTCGTACGGATCGAGGATCGGTTTGACTATGTCCAAGCTCATCAGTGCTCTCCAAGGACGAGGCCGACGACGTAGGTCAGCCGATCGGCGATCTGGTGGTAGGTGAAGGCGCCGCTGCCTGCGTTGACCAGCGCGCCGAAAAATGTCATCTCCAAGGCGGACACGATCCGGGAATCGGCATCCGGCCCCACCGCCGAGCGGATGCGCTTGTGGATCTCGGCGCCGATCCGGTCACGCACTTTGCGCACCGCGGGATCGGTGCCCCCGCCCAGGAGGGCTGTGGTGCAGGCCGCCGCCACCTCGGGCTCGTCGGCGACAACCAGGGTCAGCGCCCGCAGCGCCTTGTCGACGCGGGTGGTCATCGAGTCGTTGACGTCGGTGAAATACGGGCACTGGCTGACCAGGTCCAGATACATCTCGGCGATCAAGTGGTTCTTCGACGAGAAGTACGTGTAGGCGGTGGCCGGTGCGACCCCGGCGCGGGCGGCGACCGCGCGCACCGTCAGGTCGGCATAGGACGATTCGCGCAACATCTCCGTCCCGGCGGTCAGGACCTTGCGGAAGGTCTCCTCCTGCCGACGATTGCGCGGAGCTTCCTTGCCTGGCTCCCGAGCTGGTTCTGTGACTGCGGACACCGCATCGCTGGACACATGTCCAAGTTATCCGACGATGTCGCTGTTGGGCAAGTATGGACGGTGAAAGACCATGATGAACTGCATATTTTGCCGGTGGGGCGCAGCCGGGAGGGTGCACCCTTGCGGGTGTACATCGTCTGCGGCTATCGTTCGACACGAGACAGCCGGACAGTTGTCCAGAATTCGTGAAGTGGAGTTCACCGATGCCGGTACTGGCCGATCGCCAGAGTCAACTGCTTATCGACGGCAAGCTCGTCGCCGGCGGTGGCGGCGTATTCGAGACCGTCAACCCCGCCACCGAGGAGGTGCTCGGCGTTGCGGCCGACGCGAACGCCGAGGACATGGGCAATGCCATCGAGGCGGCCCGTCGGGCGTTCGACGACACCGACTGGTCGACGAACCACGCGCTGCGGGTGCACTGCCTGCGCCAGCTGCGCGATGCGTTGCGCGAAAATATCGAGGAATTGCGGGAATTGACGATCGCCGAGGTCGGCGCCCCCCGCATGCTCACTGCGGGCGCCCAACTGGAAGGCCCGATCGACGATCTGGCCTTCTCGGCCGACACCGCCGAGAACTACGAGTGGACAACCGATCTCGGCCACGCCACCCCGCAGGGCATCCCAACCAACCGCAAGATCGCCCGCGAGGCGGTCGGCGTGGTCGGCGCCATCACCCCGTGGAACTTCCCGCACCAGATCAACCTGGCCAAGGTCGGCCCGGCCCTGGCGGCGGGCAACACCCTGATCCTCAAGCCGGCGCCCGACACGCCGTGGGCGGCCGCGGCCGTCGGCCAGATCATCGCCGAGCAGACCGACTTCCCGGCCGGGGTGATCAACATCGTCACCTCCAACGATCACGCTGTCGGTGCCCTGCTGTCCAAAGACCCTCGGGTGGACATGGTTTCGTTCACCGGGTCGACCGCGACCGGCCGGGCCGTGATGACCGACGCGGCGCTCACCCTCAAGAAGGTGTTCCTCGAGCTGGGCGGCAAGTCGGCTTTCCTGGTGCTCGACGACGCCGACCTGGCCGGGGCCTGCTCGATGGCCGCCTTCACGGTGGCCATGCATGCCGGACAGGGCTGCGCCATCACGACTCGTCTGGTGGTCCCGCGGGCGCGGTATGACGAGGCCGTCGAGGCCGCCGCGGCCACGTTGGGCGGCATCAAGCCCGGCGATCCCAACAGCAAGCGCACCGTGTGCGGCCCACTGATCTCGGCGCGCCAGCGCGACCGGGTGCAGTCCTACCTGGATCTCGCTCTGCAGGAGGGCGGTCGGTTCGCTTGCGGTGGTGGGCGTCCCGCTGACCTGGATACCGGATTCTTCATCGAGCCGACGGTGATCGCCGGCCTCGACAACACCGCCCGGGTGTCCCGCGAGGAGATCTTCGGCCCGGTGCTGACCGTGATCGCGCACGACGGTGACGACGACGCGGTGCGCATCGCCAACGATTCGCCCTACGGCCTGTCGGGCACCGTGTTCTCCGGTGACGACGCCCGCGCCCAGGCCGTGGCCTCGCGCATGCGAGTCGGCACCGTCAACGTCAACGGCGGCATCTGGTACTCGGCAGATGCCCCCTTCGGCGGATACAAGCAGTCCGGGATCGGCCGCGAGATGGGTGTGGCCGGCTTCGAGGAGTACACCGAGATCAAGTGCGTCGCGACGCTCGCGAACTAGACGACTGAGGAGATTTTCGATGGGACAGTTCGATAACAAGGTGGCCATCGTCACCGGAGCCGGTGGCGGGATCGGCCAGGCCTACGCCGAGGCGCTGGCTCGCGAAGGCGCGGCCGTCGTGGTCGCCGACATCAACACCGAAGGCGCGCAGAAGGTCGCCGACGGCATCAAGGGCGAGGGCGGCAACGCGCTGGCCGTGCGGGTCGACGTCTCCGACATCGACTCGGCCAAGGACATGGCGGCGCAGACGCTTTCGGAGTTCGGCGGCATCGACTACCTGGTCAACAACGCCGCGATCTTCGGCGGCATGAAGCTGGACTTCCTGCTCACCGTCGACTGGGACTACTACAAGAAGTTCATGAGCGTGAACCTCGACGGCGCGCTGGTGTGCACCCGCGCGGTGTACCGCAAGATGGCCAAGCGAGGTGGCGGCGCGATCGTCAACCAGTCCTCGACGGCGGCCTGGCTGTACGCCAACTACTACGGCCTGGCCAAGGTGGGCATCAACGGCCTGACCCAGCAGCTTTCCCGCGAGCTCGGCGGGCAGAACATCCGCATCAACGCCATCGCGCCAGGTCCCATCGACACCGAGGCCAACCGCACCACCACACCCAAGGAGATGGTGGACGACATCGTCAAGGGAATCCCGTTGTCCCGCATGGGGCAGCCGGAGGATCTGGTGGGCATGTGCCTGTTCCTGCTGAGCGATCAGGCCAAGTGGATCACCGGCCAGATCTTCAATGTCGACGGCGGACAGATCATCCGGTCATGAGCACCGACGAGCGCTTGCGCGAGGAGCCGACGGGCACTGCGAAGTACGGCTACATCGGCCTGGGCAACATGGGCGCCCCGATGGCCAAACGGCTGGCCGAATGGCCCGGCGGGTTCATTGTCTACGACGTGCGTGCCGAATCCATGGCGCCGTTCGAGGAGCTCGGTGCGACGCTGGCCGACAGCGCGGCCGATGTCGCCGAAGCCGACATCATCAGCATCACGGTGCTCAACGACGAGCAGGTGCGTTCGGTGATTGCCGACTTGGCACCAAAGGTCAAGCCGGAGACCGTGATCGTGATCCACTCGACGATCAGCGACACCACCGCCGCCGAGCTGGCCGAGCAGTACCAGCCGCAGGGTATCCACATCGTCGATGCCCCGGTCAGCGGTGGCGGTGCGGCCGCCGAGAAGGGCGAGCTGGCCATCATGGTCGGCGCGGAGCGGCCCGTCTACGAGCGGATCAAGCCCGCGCTCAAGCAGTTCGGCTCGATGGTGATCCACGCCGGCGAACCGGGTGCCGGTACTCGGATGAAGCTGGCCCGCAACATGCTGACCTTCACCTCGTATGCCGCGGCGTGCGAAGCGATGAAGCTGGCCGAGGCCGCTGGGCTGGACCTCGGCGCGCTGGGCCGCGTGGTGCGTCACACCGACGCGCTGACCAGCGGGCCGGGCGCCATCATCGTGCGGGAGAACATGGCCGAGCTGACCCCGGACCACTGGCTCTACGACGCCTTCACCCACACCCGGGGACTGGGGGAGAAGGACCTGAGCCTGGCCATCGGCCTGGGCGATGTTGTGGGAGTGGATCTTCCGTTGGCCCAGGTGGCCTTGCAACGGCTCGCTGAGGGCCTCGGCGTACCGCACGAGAACGACTAGGAGAACTTTCTATGGACGAGTTGCGCGCCAAGGGCCTGGCCAAGATGAACGAGGTCTACGGCTGGGAGATGCCGAACATCGAGGGAGATCCCTACTTCGATCTCACCGTCGACCACCTGTTCGGCAGCATCTGGACCAAGCCCGGGCTGTCGATGCGGGAGAAGCGGCTGATGACGCTGTCGGCGGTGACCGCGGTCGGCTCGCAGGACCTCGCCGAGATCCAGGTCAATGCCGCGTTGCTCAACGGTGAGTTCACCGAGGAAGAGCTCAAGGACATCGCGATCTTCCTCACGCAGTACCTGGGCTTCCCGCTCGGTTCTGCGCTCAACGGCACGGTGTCCAAGGTGGTGGCCAAGCGTCGCAAGGCCGCCGAGAAGGGACTGGCCGAGGATCGCAAGGCCAATGTGAATGCGGCAGTCAAGATGAACACCGGGAGCGAGCTCGATGACAAGTAGGTACGCCTCGCTCACCCGTGAGCAGCTGGTCAAACTGGTACCTGAGCTGCTGCTGATGGGGCAGCTCATCGACCGGTCCGGAATGGCGTGGTGCATCAGCAGTTTCGGTCGCGAGGCGATGCTGCAGATCGCGATCGAGGAGTGGATGGCGGCCAGCCCCATCTACACCAAGCGGATGCAGAAGGCGCTGAAGTACGAGGGCGTCGACGTCATCACGATCTTCAAGGGCCTCCAGCTCGACATCGGCGCCCCGCCGCAGTTCATGGACTTCCGTTACATCGTGCACGACCGCTGGAACGGCGAGTTCTACCTCGATCACTGCGGCGCACTGCTCGACGTCGAGCCGATGGGCGAGGAGTACGTGCGGGGCATGTGCCACGACATCGAGGACCCCACCTTCGACGCCACCGCACTGGCCACCAACCGCAAGGCGCAGATCCGGCCCATCCACCGGCCTCCGCGGGTTCCGGCGGACCGGCATCCGCACTGCGCGTGGACGGTCAAGATCGACGAGTCCTACCCCGACGTGCCGGATCTGCCTGCGCTGGAAGTGATGTGGCGGACCAGGGCGGCTCAGCTGGAACTCGACCCGATCGACGAGTCCGATGAGGGCGCCTCCGACTACTCCGGTCCGCTGGTGTCCGACTTCGACTTCGCCTCGTTCTCCCATTCGGCCCTGGTGCGGATGGCCGACGAGGTGTGCCTGCAGATGCACCTGCTGAACCTGTCGTTCGTCATCACGGTGGGCGCCCGCGCCGGCGCCGACACCGCGCTGGCCACCGACATCTGCACCAAGCAGCTGATCGGCGTCGCCGGTATCGGTGCCGAACGGATCCACCGGGCCCTGGATCTGCCCGGCGGCATCGAGGGTGCGATCAAGGTGGCCGAACTGCATCCGCTGTTCAACCCTGTCGCCTACGTGGACACCGAATTCGGACCGGATGTCATCACGGTGCGCCGCTCAGCGGCACACCAGGACGGCGCCTGGGTGTCACTGGTGACACCGGCCGAGGTGCGGCCGCTGCAGGCCATCGTGCAGGCGGTGGATCCTCGTCTGGACGTCGAGGTCGGCGGCAGCGATCAGGAGTGGATTGCTCGTATCGTCGAAACCGACACCGCGGCAAAGGAGCTCGGCGAGGTAGCCGTGGTGAAGTTCAGTGGCGGTGCGTCCTTCGTGTTCGAGCCGCGGAAGTCGCTGCCGCTGACGGTGGTGTGAGAGGCGCCGGCCGGCGAGAGGCTCTCTAGTCGGCCGGTACAGCCAGCATCAGATACCCGTCACCCCAAGGCTCCACAATCACGTCGGCAGGGAAGGTGGCGCGGTGGCCCTGGCTCCGCAGGTAATCGCCTTCGACCCCAGCGGCTTTGATCGGTTTCCCGTTCTGCTCGAAGACCAGCAGGCTTGCTTGCGAGTCGTAGGAGCTGCTCTTGATGACGGGTGAACCCACGGTCTTTTCGATGGACTCGCGGCTGGTGTATTCGTGGAAGAGATGCACCTCGTCCCAATCCCAGCTGGTGAAATCGCTGAGTCGGCCTGTCTTCTTCTCGTGCAGAAGGCTTTCCAGGCCATCGTTCAGCCTCTGGTCGTTGTAGTCGATATCCATCGACGGCCTCAGTGCCTGCCCGACCAGGTCACAGCCGGTCAGGGAGAGGCAGAGCAGCGCAACGATGAACGTGATCCTTGTGGTCCTGACGATATTCACTCGGTTGGCGCCCATCAGTGCTCCGCTCTTTCGAGACCGTCGAGTATCGCCAGAGTGACTCGCTCGCTGTCGGGGAGTCCGAGTGCGCTTGAGTTGATCAGCGCTGTACCGGTGAGCCGATACGCGCTGTGGCCCCCGTCGGCTCGTTCACTGTTGAGTAGCAGGGTGCCCGGGTCGGGGCTCTCCGCCGTGCGGCGGTAGTACCCGGTACCCGTGCTGATGCAGCCGGGTACAGCCGCTGCGAGCCGGTCGAACGTTGCCTGTGCGGTCGCAGTGTCCGGGTAGACGGCAATCGCCTGACGGACGTCCGCCATGATGGGAAGCACCGGAGCGTCCAGATCGGCACCGTAACCGGCGGCATCGAACTGCTTCCAATCGGATCCGAACACGGTGGGCGGGTCGAACACCGCGCGACATGGTTCGGGGATGTCCGGCACTGCAGAGGGCGCGGTGGCGCGCAACTCCGGTATGTCGTGAAATCCGGCAACCCCGGAGATGGCCCGCACCTCTTCGACGGGAAGTACCACGCCTGCAAGTGCATTGGTGCTCTGCACGGGCGCTGACGGCATGGCTCCGTCAGTTCCGCAAGCCGTCATCGCGAAGGTGACACAGCAGAAAGCTGCTGTACAGAAACGGATCACAGCCGCCTCGTCCTCGGCATGTCGACATTGCCGGCCGTGGGCGTCGTCGGTACCCCGGTAGCACCGGAAAAGCGCGGTTGATTACTCGGCCCGCCACCCTGCGCAACGGGGGGTGGGACTCCCGCTCCTTCGATACCGAGCTCGACACCCTCCTGCGCCAGGTCGGCCTGTTCTTTGGCCAATGCCCTCCGCTCCTCATTCCAGGCGATCTTCACCCCCTCAGGAGCGCTCTCCGGCGGCCTGGTCGCCGTGAGTTTCGCAACCTTCTGATTCCACTCGTTGAGTTTCACGAACCATTCCGCGACCTTCTCGTCGTGGGTGCGATTGTCGTCTGCAGTGACCGGCGGCGGATTCTCCTTCAAGCCCGAGGCCTTCCTGCTTTCGCCTTTGATCGCGTCGTATTCCCCTCGGATATCGTCGACTTTGCGTCCGATGGCGCGCATTTCCTCGGTGGACCGTTGGACGGTGTCGCTGACCTGGCTGAGACCCTTGCGGGCCAGAATCATCCGCATCGTTTCGCCGGACTGTCCGCCGGGGATCGAAGCGTCGGCGGCGTCGACCCATTTTTGCAGGTCGTCGAGGTTACGCCGGCCTGCCGAGACTACTGCCGCGGAATTGCTGACCTCGGCGGCCATGCGCTGATCGAGATCCGCGAGCTTGCCGAAGACAGCGGCATGTTCGGCGTTCTTTGCCGCGTAGGCCTGCGAGGCCGTGCCCTGCCATCGGTCGTCGGGCGCTGCGGACGCGATCGTGGCCTGCATCTCGCGGAGTCGTGCGCTGCCGTCGAACGAGTCACCGGTGGTCGGAGCACCTTCACCGAACGTGGTGCGTGCCTGCGACCACGTCGTGTAAAAGGCGTCGAGTGCCCCCACAAGTACCCCCGGACGAATCGAGATCTCAAGTCTAAATCCCGGCAAACCCTCCTCGAGCGCCAATTCCACCTTCGAGCCGACGCTGGTCTGCCGGTTTGAGGATCTAGAGTCGCGGGGGTGGGCATCGCAACAGTCCGCGTATGTGCCCTGATGGTGGGTCTGTTGACCGGGGGCGCGACGGCGTGTGCCGGTGGAGCGCCGGAGTCGGTGCGGGCACCGGACGCCCGCTCCGGCGCACCGCATGATCCGCCGCCCAGCGCAAAGCCAGAAGAACCCGCCCGGGTGCAGCCGGTGAACGCGGCCGGCCTGGGTGGCAGCTGGCGACCGGAATGCCCGGTGCCACCCGCCGAACTGCGCCGAATCACCCTGTCGTACATCGGCTTCGACGGTCGATCGCACCGCGGCGAGTTGGTGGTGAACCGTGACGCGGTCAGCGATGTGATCGCGGTATTTCAGCGCTTGTACTCGGCGCGATTCCCGATCGAGAAGATGCGGACGGCCGATCGCTACCCGCGTGCCGACGACGAGCTGTCGATGCAGGACAACAACACCTCGGCATTCAATTGCCGGCCACTCCCGAGTGGGTCGTGGTCATTGCACGCCTACGGCCGTGCGGTCGACATCAACCCGCTGATCAACCCGTACATCTCGGCTTCCGGTGACTTGCAGCCGGCCACCGCGCGGGCATACCTGGACCGCACCCGCACCGACCCTGGGATGATCCGCGACGGTGACATCGTGGTGCGGACCTTCGCCGCACGTGGCTGGCGGTGGGGCGGGCATTGGCGTGATCCCGTGGACTACCAGCATTTCGAGCGGCCACCCGGCTAGGTGGTGTGCATGACCAGGTGGACGAAGCGGACGCTGGCGCCCGGCGGTAGGACGATGCCACCGAATTCGCTTGCCTGCCTTATCAATTCTGGACGGGTAGAAGTCTCGTCACGGGAACCGAGCATGCGCCCGACCGGGTCGCCGGGTGACGCACAGGCCACCGTCATACGGAGTGTCACTGCGACAACCCCGAGCCGGGACGAACATTTCGTCGGCATCAGGATCATTCACAACCCGGCGGCCGGCGTCTCGGACACCAATTTCCCGGCCACCACGGCCGAGCCGACCCACCTGCGCAGATAGCTGCGCAGCGCTTCGCCGGTGCGCGGCGGCCGGCCGGGGTCGATCACGAAGGACTGGATGATCCGCAGCACATGCTCGGCGAGCTCGTCGAGAAAGTCGTCGGCGTACCCCAGCCCGGCCCAGTCCACGTCAAGCCTGCGCAACATCGTCCGGGCAAAATCGACCGCCACATCCGAGGTCACGGACTCGGTGTGGGCGTTGGGGCGCCCAGGAGCCACGAGCAAACCGATGTGCTTGTCCTCGGGCAGCCACTCCAAAGAGGTGGCAATGCATTCGGTCACTGCCTCCACCGGATCGGTCACGCCTTTGACGTGCGCCGCCAGCCGGTCCAGGAAGTCGCTGGCCGCGTGCACCGCCGACGCCACCAGCAGCGCCTCGGTACTCGGGAAATAGCGGTACACCGTCTGGCGGGTGACGCCGAGGGTGCGTGCCACGTCGGCGATGGAGAAATCGGCGCCGCGCTCATCGATGGCGTTGCCCGCAGCGACGAGGATGCGGGCAATCGCCTCCTCGTCGCTGGCCGGCGTCGAGCCGGACCACCCGTGCGTTCGCATGGGCGAATCCTAGAGCAACGGACCTTTCGGTCAGCCGGTCAACCGCGGTAGGAGACCGGAAGGTCCTTGATGCCGTTGATCCAGCCGGACCGGAGGCGTTGCGGCTCACCCAGCTTGGCGATGTCGGGAATCTGATCGGCGATCTGGTTGAACATCAGCTTGATCTCCATCCGTGCCAGGTTGGCCCCGATGCAGAAGTGCGCACCGTTGCCGCCGAACGCCAGGTGCGGATTGGGATTGCGCAGGATGTCGAATTCGAAGGGCTTGTCGAAGACCTCTTCGTCGTAGTTGGCCGAGCTGTAGAACAGCCCGACGCGCTGCCCGGCCTTCACGGTGACGTCACCGACCTGGATGTCGGCCAGTGCCGTCCGCTGGAAACAGTGCACCGGGGTGGCCCAGCGGATGATCTCGTCGACCGCGGTATCGGGGCGGTCGCGCTTGAAAAGCTCCCACTGGTCGGGGTTTTCGAGGAATGCGTTCATGCCGTGGGTCATGGCGTTGCGCGTGGTCTCGTTGCCCGCCACGGCCAGCAGGATCACGAAGAACGCGAACTCCACGTCAGTAATGCCTTCGCCGGCTGTGCCTTCTAGATCGGCCTGGACCAGACGCGTCACGATGTCGTCGGCCGGGCACTTCCTGCGCTGCTCGGCCATGTTGTAGGCGTAACCCATCAGTTCGGCGTTGGCCATCGTGGGATCGGCGTCGAAATCGGGGTCGTCGGTGTTGATGATCGCGTTGGACCAGTGGAACACCTTCTCCCGGTCTTCCTCGGGGACGCCGATCAGGTCGGCGATGGCCAGCAACGGCAGACCCACCGCGATGTCGTCGACAAAGTTGCCGGTGTCCTTCCCGGCGGCCTTGGCCACGATGTCACGGGCCGCCACGGCCAGCTTCTCTTCGAGCACGGCGACCGAACGCGGGGTGAACAGCCGCGACACCAGCTTGCGCAGGCGGGTGTGCTCGGGGGCGTCGTGGTTGATCAGCAGGGCCTTGGTCAGGTCGAGCTGCTCGGCGGTGACGCTGTCCGGCAGCCGCATGACCGCGCCCTTGGCGTTGGTGGACCACAGGTCGCCGCCGTTGCGGGAGATGGCCTTGATGTCCTCGTGGCGGGTGATCACCCAGTAGCCGCCGTCGTTGAAAATCGACTCGCCCTGCTCGTTCCACCAGACCGGAGCGGTCTTGCGCAGCTGGGCGAACTCTTCGACGGGGATACCGCGGAGCAGGACGTCGGGATCGGTGAAGTCGTACCCCGCGCCGAACGGGCAGGCGCTCATGGTGGTCAAGCCGGATCATCTCCTCGTGTGACGGCGAGCACATTCGTTGCCTCGACCATACACTGTGGCGTCAAGTGTATGCCCACGGGTTTCCGGCTACGCTACGACCGTGCGCGTCCTCGTTATCGGATCCGGTGCCCGTGAACACGCCCTGCTGCTGGCCCTGCGCCGCGATCCGCAGGTGGAGGAGTTGGCGGTGGCGCCGGGTAATGCCGGCACCCAGACCATTGCCGATCAATACGACGTCGACATCACCTCCGGTGAGGCCGTGGTGAAGCTCGCCAAGCGCCTGGAAAGCGACCTGGTGGTGATCGGCCCCGAGGTCCCGCTGGTCCTCGGGGTGGCCGACGCCGTCCGGGCGGCGGGCATCGCTTGCTTCGGCGCCAGTAAGGACGCCGCCCGCATCGAGGGTTCGAAGGCGTTCGCCAAGGACGTCATGGCCGCGGCCGGGGTGCGCACCGCGAGCAGCGAGATCGTCGACAACCCGGCCCGACTCGACGCCGCACTGGACCGCTTCGGTCCGCCGGCCGGCCAGGCCGCCTGGGTGGTCAAGGACGACGGTCTGGCCGCCGGCAAAGGCGTGGTGGTCAGCGCCGATCGCGACGCGGCCCGCGCGCATGCCGCCAGCCTGCTCGACTCCGGGCACCCGGTGCTGCTGGAGTCCTTCCTCGACGGCCCCGAGGTGTCACTTTTCTGCGTGGTCGACGGCGCCACCGTGGTGCCGCTGCTGCCCGCACAGGACTTCAAGCGCGTCGGCGACGGGGACACCGGCCCGAACACCGGCGGCATGGGCGCCTACGCGCCGTTGCCCTGGCTGCCGGACTCGGTGAAGACGCAGATCGTCGACGAAGTCGTCAAACCTGTTGCCGCGGAACTGGTTGCGCGTGGCAGCTCGTTCTCTGGCCTGCTCTACGCCGGTTTGGCCATCACCTCGAACGGTCCGGCGGTCGTCGAGTTCAACTGCCGCTTCGGCGATCCCGAGACGCAATCGGTTCTGGCCCTGCTCGATTCGCCACTGGGTCAACTGCTGAAGGCCGCGGCCACCGGTGAGCTCGCCTCGTTCGGCGATCTGCAGTGGCGTGACGGTTACGCCGTCACCGTCGTGGTGGCCGCGGAGAACTATCCCGGCCGGCCGCGCGTCGGCGACGTCATCCACGGATCCGAAGCCGACGGGGTGCTGCATGCCGGCACCGCGCGCCGTGAGGACGGTGAGGTGGTGTCCTCAGGCGGCCGCGTGCTCTCGGTGGTCGGCACCGGCGCCGACCTGCCCGCCGCGCGCCAGGCGGCCTATGCGCTCGCCAAGTCGATACGGTTGCCGGGCAGCCACTTCCGCAGCGACATCGCGCTGGCCGCCGCCGAGGGCCGCATCAGCGTCTAGGCGACCAGCAGCGGAGCCATCCAGGAAATCTCGGCGGGCAGTTGCGAACTCCAGAAGCTGCCGTCATGACCGCCGGGGGAGAAGCCGCCGGCCGGCGGGTTGGGCAACTGGGCGATGAACTGCTTGGTGGCCGCATAGAACGGATCGCTGTTGCCGCAATCGATCCGGATCGGGATCGACCCCAGGGCGGGCTGGCCCCAGACGCTGTTGGCGGCGTAGTCCGAGGCGCTGTCGAAGGCGCCCGGCGCGGCGGCCCCCGATGACGTCCACAACGCCGGGCTGACCGCGCAGATCGCCGCGGTGCGGGCCGGGCCGAGCCGCGAACCCAGCAGCAGCGCACCGTAGCCGCCCATCGACCAGCCCAGGAATCCGACCCGCGAGGTGTCCAGGCCCTGATCGCCGAGCCTGGGGATCAACTCGTCGAGCACCATCGCGCCCGAGTCCTCACCAGATGCGCGTTTGTGCCAGTAGCTTCCGCCGCCGTCGACGGCCACCACGGCGAACGGCGGCAGCCCGGCGGCCACCGCCTCCGCGAGGCCCTGTTCCACGCCACCGGCCATCACGCCGGCGGCATCTTGGCCTTTGCCGTGCAGGGCGATCACCGGACGGAGTTTGCCGGTTTGTCCCGGCGGGCGCGCGATGGCCCAGTTGGTGTTCGTGCCACCGCGGGCGGCCGACACGAACGACCCGGTGGTGAATGTAGGCGCGACCACGGGGCTGGCGGGTGCGACAGGGGCGGAGGCGAGGGCTACAGCACCGGCGGCGCCGGCAGCCGCACCGACGCCGAGGCGCAAAACTGCGCGACGGGTCAAGTTGGGCATGCGGGCCATCTTGCCATCGCCCGGCAATCGCATCGGCCAGTGGCATTCTCGGTGGAGCGCCGACGCGGCGGAAAAACCTGAGTAGAGCCTGATGATTGGCCGAAAGCCCGATGTTGAAGGGGCCCGGCTGGCAGCATGTGGAAGGTGACGGCAGCGGTCACCCCTAAAGGGGAGCGTCGGCGGTACGCCCTCGTGCGGGCGGCCGCTGAATTGCTTTGCGAAGGCGGATTCGACGCCGTCCGGCACCGTGCCGTGGCGCGTCGTGCCGGTCTCCCGCTGGCCTCCACGACCTACTATTTCTCTTCACTCGACGACCTCATCGCAAAAGCGGTCGAGTACATCGGGACCCGCGAAGCCGAACAACTCAGTGCCGGTGTGGCCGCCCTCTCGCGGCGGCGTCGGGGTGCCGAGTCGACCGCTGACGTTCTTGTCGATTTGTTGCTCGGGGAATCACCGGAGCGTCGTGGGATCGAGGAACTGATCTCGCGATACGAGCGCTACATCGCATGCGCCCGCCAGCCCGGACTGCGCGATATCCAGCGCCGCATCCTGCAACAGCGCACCGACGCCGTGGTAGCAGTGGTGGAACGCTCCGGCCGGTCGGTCCGGGCCGAACTCGTCACCGCCCTGGTGTGTGCCGTCGACGGCGCGGTTGTGGCATCGTTGGTCGACGAAGGTGAGGGGCCCAGGGCCAGTGCCCGCGCCACGCTGATCGACGTCATCGACGTGCTGGCGCCCGTCGACGAACGGGCAGGTACGCGGCTGACCGGCTGAAGGAGGGGGAATGTCGCAACCTGCAACCGCGGAGGCGCCACAGCTCAAGCGGGTGATGGGACCCGGACTCTTACTACTGTTCGTCGTCGGCGACATCCTCGGCACGGGCGTCTATGCGCTGACCGGGCAGGTCGCCAAGGAGGTCGGCGGCGCCGCATGGGTGCCGTTTCTGGCCGCGTTTCTGATCGCCACCATCACCGCCTTCAGCTATCTGGAGCTGGTCACCAAGTATCCCCAGGCCGCCGGCGCAGCTCTGTACGCGCACAAGGCTTTTGGTATCCACTTCGTGACGTTCCTGGTGGCATTCATCGTGATGTGCTCCGGAATCACCTCTGCCTCAACGGCTTCGCGGTTCTTCGCGATCAGCTTCTTCGACGCGATAGAAGTCAACTTCGGGCAGTTCTTCACCGATCATGTCGCCCACTTGAAAGTCGTCGGCGTCATCCTGCTCGCACTGTTGTTCATGGCCCTGATCGCCGCGGTGAACCTTCGCGGGGTCAGTGAAAGCGTCAAGCTGAACGTCATCCTGACATTCATCGAGATCACCGGTCTGGTGCTCGTGGTCGCGGTGGGATTGTGGGCCATCGTCAGCGGGGTGGAGGTCGACTTCTCCCGCGTCGTCGCGTTCGACACCTCCGGCGAGAAGAACGCCTTCATCGCCGTCACCGCGGCGACGTCACTGGCATTCTTCGCCATGGTCGGGTTCGAGGATTCGGTCAACATGGCCGAAGAGACCAAGGATCCGGTGCGGATCTTCCCGAAGGTGTTGCTGACCGGTCTGGGAATCGCCGGCCTGGTCTACGTCATCGTGGCGATCATCGCGGTGGCACTGGTGCCGGTGGGCGAGCTTGCCGAGTCGGATTCCTCCCCGCTGGTGAAGGTGATGGAGGCGGCCGCGCCAGGACTGCCCTTCTCCAACATCCTTCCGGTCATCTCGATGTTCGCGGTTTCGAACACCGCCTTGATCAACATGCTGATGGCCAGTCGCCTGATCTACGGCATGGCGCGTCAGCACGTGTTGCCCCCGGTGCTCGGCACGGTGCATCCGAAACGCCACACCCCCTGGGTGGCAATCGTTTTCACCACCGTGATCGCGTTCGGACTGATCTTCTACGTGTCGGCGTTCGCGAGCGGGGACACGGTGGCGATCCTCGGCGGAACCACCTCGCTGCTGTTGCTCGCCGTCTTCTCGGTGGTCAACGTCGCGGTGCTGGTTCTGCGTCGCGACGTGCGAGAAGAGGGCGGCCACTTCAAGACGCCGACCGCGCTGCCCGTCATCGGCTTCATCGCTTCGCTGTATCTGGTGCTGCCGACGTCGGGACGGCCTGCGGTGCAGTATCTGCTGGCACTCGCACTGGTTGCCACCGGGGTGGTGCTGTTCCTGATCACCAAGCTCATCAACAAGCAACTCGGCATCACCGGGCCCGGCATCACCGACCCCACCCACCTCGCCGACGCGCCCTAGGTCTCGGCGCGCAACTTCTCAACCCGGTTCTGCAGCAAGGCGATCCGATGGGCGTTGCCGTCGAGGCCGATGTAGCGGTCATCGAACACCGCCAGCAACGCGTCGTCGAGCCGACGCACCGCGCCCGGCGGGAAGCGATAATCCATCAGCCGGTTGATCTCGTCGGTATCCACCGAATCCAGCACGCCCGTCAGCGTTTCCAGCGTGGTGATGCCGAGCTCGAGCAGCAATCCCGAGATCCAGCTGTAGTGGTCGGTGCGTGACCAGCCGGCGTCGGGAAAGCGGTTGCCCAGATAGGTGGCGAGCACCGGGGTGGGAATGCGCGAGTCCTTGGACAGCCCCGGCGGCTCCGCCTCGTCGCCGGTCATGGTCAGCCGCAGCCGTTCCCGGATTTCGGTGAACTCGCGGTCGGCCAACTCCAGCAGTCCGGCCGCCAGGGTGAACCGGCGGTCCAGTTCGCTGACGTGCTCGGCCGGTATCGAGCCCTTGTACCGCACGTCGTGCTCGAACTCCGCCCACGCGTGCTGCAGCACCGTACGCACCTGGATGGACGCCGGATACTGCTCGCCCTCGATCCCGAACAGCAGATGACGGCTGGCGTACCCCCACCGGCCCTGACGAGCGGTCTGCAGGCCCATGTCCTGATCGTCGAGCAACCGCATCTCCTCGGCCAGCAGGTTGGCCACCGCGTCGACGTCCTCACGGAGATAGGTGATGACCCGCAGGCCCACCTGATCGGTGATCTCCACCAGCGGATCGGTGTACATCGGCGTGCCGTCGGGCGCCCGGCGATTGGCTTTCATCGCGAACGAGTCGACGCTCTTGGTTCGTGCCGTGATGCTCAGGTAGTTGATGCCCGCCTCGTCGAGCAGACTGGTGACCAGCTTGAGGTACAGCTCGGTGGCGGCCACCAGATCCGGACGCCGGGCGGCGTACTCGGCGACGGCGTTCGACGGCGGGGCCTCACGCACCGGCGCGGGTCGAGGCCGGGGAAGCCGATCCGCCGGCAGCGACGGGGTGACGATGTAACCCGACGCGACATCGCCGTAGATCGTCACGTCCTCAGGGCGGTGATACCAGTACAGCGCGATGTAGGCGCACAACAGCGCGTCCACCGGATCCTCGTCACGGTCGAGCTGACCCGGCCGGGTGGCGGCCTCCACCCGCTTGCGCAATTCCACCCAGCTGACATTTCGGTTCGCCCGCAGCCGCGGTGTCGCCCCGTCGAGCTCGTCGATGAACGTCATCAATCTCAACAGCTCGCGCTGGCGGTCGCCGAACGCGCCGCGCTTGTACTTCAACGTCTTGTCGAGCCCGAACAGCGCGACGGTGGCCGGGTGCGGATAAACCTCGATCGCGCGCCGGTTCGACGGCGACGACGGATCCATGTCGAGGCCCAGCGAGGCGGCGATCCGCGCGCCACGCGGATGCTTGAACTCCGGGCGTTCGGTGAACGCCGGGCGGGCTCCGGCGTCGAACCGCTGAAAGTCCCGGTTCAGCTCGCGCTCGCACGGGCGGTGCCCCGTCGGGTTCTTCACGATCAGCGGCGCGTCGATGGCCACCAGGCAGTCGCCGCTGACATAAGGCTCGATCGCCGCCGCGATGTCGTCGTCGTCCTGCGCCACCCCGACGTGAAGAACCCGCCCACCGGCGTCGATGACAGCCACACCCGTCTGGTTCTTCTCGCCCCACGCGAGGTCGAGTCCGACGAAGTACATCCGTCCACTGTCTCATTGGTCCGGGCGCTCGGGTCGTAAGCTGTGTGTTCGTGACGATCCCGAATGTTCTGGCCAACCGCTACGCCAGCGACGAAATGCTCGCGATCTGGTCGCCGGAGGCCAAGATCGTCGCCGAACGCCGACTGTGGCTCGCCGTGCTGCGCGCACAGGCCGAGCTGGGGGTCTCGGTACCCGACGGAGTGATCGACGACTACGAGCGAGTGCTGGAGAACGTCGACCTCGCCTCGATCGCCGCCCGCGAGCGGGTCACCCGCCACGACGTCAAGGCCCGCATCGAGGAGTTCAACGCGCTGGCCGGCCATGAGCACGTGCACAAGGGCATGACCAGCCGCGACCTCACCGAGAACGTCGAGCAGCTGCAGATCCGCCGGTCACTGGAGCTGGTGTTCTCCCACGGCGTGGCCGTGGTCGCTCGGCTGGCCGAACGGTCCGTCGTCTACCGCGATCTGGTGATGGCCGGCCGGTCCCACAATGTGGCGGCGCAGGCGACCACGCTGGGCAAGCGGTTCGCCTCGGCTGCGGAAGAGACCCTGGTCGCGCTGACCCGGCTGCGCGAGCTGATCGACCGATACCCGCTGCGCGGCATCAAGGGTCCGATGGGCACCGCACAGGACATGCTCGACCTCTTCGACGGCGACACCGAGAAACTCGCCGAGCTGGAACGGCGGGTCGCCCAATTCCTGGGATTCACAGAGGTTTTCACCAGCGTCGGGCAGGTGTACCCCCGTTCGCTGGACCATGACGTGCTCTCCGCGCTGGTGCAGGTGGGTGCGGGGCCGTCCTCGCTGGCGCACACCATCCGGCTGATGGCCGGCCACGAGCTGGTCACCGAGGGTTTCGCGCCCGGCCAGGTCGGCTCCTCGGCCATGCCGCACAAGATGAACACCCGGTCGTGTGAGCGGGTCAACGGCCTGCAGGTGGTGCTGCGCGGTTACGCGTCGATGGCCGCCGAACTGGCCGGCGCGCAGTGGAACGAGGGCGACGTCTTCTGCTCGGTGGTGCGTCGCGTCGCCCTGCCCGACGGGTTCTTCGCCATCGACGGGCAGACCGAGACCTTCCTGACGGTGCTCGACGAGTTCGGTGCCTACCCGGCGGTGATCCAGCGCGAGCTGGACCGCTACCTGCCGTTCCTGGCCACCACCCGCATCCTGATCGCCGCGGTGCGGGCCGGCGTGGGCCGGGAAACCGCGCACGAGGTGATCAAGGAACATGCCGTCGCGGTCGCTTTGGCCATGCGTGAGCAGGGGCAGGAACCCGACCTGCTGGACCGCCTGGCCGCCGACCCACGGCTGCCGCTGGACCGGGCTGCCCTGGAAGCCGCGCTGGCCGACAAACAGGCCTTCACCGGAGCCGCCGGCGCCCAGGTCGACGGGGTCGTCTCGGCCGTCGATGAACTGGTCAGCCGCTACCCGGAAGCCGCCAAGTACACCTCGGGCGCCATCTTGTGAGTTTGGCCGCCGACCTCACCGACCTCGACAACTTCGCTGCCGGGTTCCCGCACGAGTTGTTCGCCGTGCACCGTCGCGAGGCCCCGGTGTATTGGCACGAGCCCACCGAACACACACCCGACGGCGAAGGCTTCTGGTCGGTGGCCACCCACGCCGAAACCCTTGCGGTGCTACGTGATGCGGAGACCTACTCCTCGGTGACCGGCGGCGCCCGGCCATACGGTGGCACCCTGCTGCAGGACCTGTCCATCGCCGGACAAGTGCTCAACATGATGGACGACCCGCGGCACGCAGAGATCCGCCGACTCGTCAGCTCCGGACTGACCCCACGGATGATCCGGCGGGTCGAAGACGATCTGCGGGCCCGCACGCGCCGGCTCCTCGACGCGGTTGAGCCAGGCGTACCGTTTGACTTCCTGGTTGACGTGGCCGCAGAGCTGCCGATGCAGATGATCTGCATTCTGCTGGGCGTGCCTGAATCCGAACGGCATTGGCTGTTCCAGGCGATCGAGCCGCAGTTCGACTTCGGCGGTTCGCGTTCGGCAGCCATGGCCCAGATGTCGGCCGAGGAGGCCGGCTCCCGGATGTACAGCTACGGCTGCGAATTGATTGCGGCCAAGCGGGCCGAGCCCACCGACGACATGCTGTCGGTGGTGGCCAATGCGACTGAAGCTTGCCTGTCGGACCTCGAGCTGTATCTGTTCTTTTCACTGCTGTTCAGCGCGGGCGCCGAGACCACCCGCAACTCGGTGGCCGGTGGGCTGCTGGCTCTGATCGAAAACCCTTCGCAGCTGGCGTTGTTGCGTGAGGATCTCGGCGAGCTGCCCACGGCCATCGAAGAGATGGTGCGCTGGACCTCGCCGTCACCGTCCAAGCGCCGCACCGCTACCCGGGCGGTGACCCTGGGCGGTTGCGACATCGAGCCCGGGCAGAAGGTGCAGGTCTGGGAAGGGTCGGCGAACCGCGATCCGCTGGTGTTCTCCGACCCCGACACTTTCGACATCACCCGTAAACCCAACCCGCACTTGGGTTTCGGCTACGGCATCCACTACTGTCTGGGCGCCAACCTGGCCAGGCTCGAATTGCGGGTGTTGTTCGAGGAGCTGCTTGCGCGGTTCTCGTCGGCACGTCTGGTCAAACCCGTCGAATGGACCCGCAGCAACCGGCACACCGGCATCCGGCATCTGGTAGTCGAGCTCACCTAACCTCGAAGCATGGACTCAGGCCCGAACGACCACCTGCGAGTCTCAGACGCCGAACGCGCCAAGGTGGGACAACTTCTCGAAACCGCGGTAGCCCAAGGCATGATCACGCTCGACGAGTTCAGCGAACGCTACGACACTGCCCTGGCCGCCCGAACCCGCGGCGAGCTGAATGCGGTGTTGGCGGACCTGCCGATGGGCCGGCCCGCTGTCCGGAGTGCGGCACCCGAGGAACTACGCGGCTGGATGTCGTCGGTCGTGCGGCGCGGGCAGTGGACGGTGGCGCCCGCTCTGCACCTGACCACCAGGCTGTGCAGCACCACCCTGGACTTCACCTCAGCGGTGCTGTCGGGGCCGGTAGTGGAGATCGTCATCGACGATTACTGCAGCTCAACCGAACTCATCGTGCCTGCCTCGGCCACCGCCGATCTCAACGGCGTCAACGCCATCGCCGGCAGCGCCACCGTCAAGGTGCGCACCAGCCCGCCGTCGGAGCAGCTGCACCTCGTCGTGCGCGGCAGTGTGCGGATGGGTTCTGTCACCGTGCGGCACCCGTTCGGGAGCTGGCTGCGGCGCTTGAGCGGATAGCCAAACGAATCTCGGCGATCACCCGCTGCGGATACTCGGTCAGATCCAGCCAGGTGAATCGCAACACCTGCCAGCCCATCAGCGCGATCTCGTTCTGCTTGACCCGGTCTTTCTGGAACACCTCCTGGTCGTGGTGGAAAGCCCAGCCGTCGGTTTCGATCGCGACCTTGTCGGCGGGAAAGGCCACGTCGATCACGTACCGGCCCAGGCGATAGTTGGCCTTCCAGCCGGTGATGCCGGCTTCCCTGAGCAACTTGATCAACAGGCGTTCGGCCTCCGAGCGGGCTCCGTCGGCCGCTGCAGTGAGCAATCTGCGGGCGGCGGGGGAGCCGTGTCGGCCCTTGTTCCGCATATGCGCCCGCCACAGGTCACGCAGCTCGGTGTGGCGCTGCAGTGCGGTGTCCATGAGTTTGGCGCCGCCGCCACGGCGGGCAGCGGCTTCCACGACCGTGAGCGGCAGCGCCGTCACTCGCAGGCCCCGGCGTTCCACGACGTCCTGCGGATCGAGGTCACGCCTGCGGAGTGTGACGCCGTGCTGCTTTGGGTGGTGGCCGTTTCTAGGGATCGTCACCTCGACCGGGTCGGGCGCATACTTCGTCACCTCATGCCACCAGGCTGCGGCGAGTCCGCTCGCCACCGCGTTCGGACCTGCCGACCAGACGGCTGCGCGGATACGCGCCGCGTCGGTGAAAGGGCGATCGTCGGCGAAGTAGACCCCGCGTGAGCACCGGAGCCATTTCCCGGAACGGACTCTGCGATTGACTGCATCTTGGCTGAGCCCCGCCTGCTTGGCGTGAGCAAGGGTGATCACCCCATCGTGATCCCGGAGAAAGTCCTCAAGCACATCCGATTGGATGTGGTGGGGCCACCAAACGGTTCCCCCTCCTGCGATTTCGGTGCGTTTGGCGGCGGTGCGCGCCGCTGATTGCACCGAAATCACTCGGGGGATCACTCGATGCGGCGCAGACGCATGCCGGCGGAACGCAGCTCCAGGGCAGCCAGGCCGCGAATGGCCCGCTGATCTTGACTGCGCCACGCTCCGACCGGGTCTTCGGACACCGCGGTCAGCTTGGCCAGCGGGCGGTTGGCCAGTGCCCGCAGCGCCAGCAGCTGCTCTCCGGCCGCGGTCGAGGCCAGCGTGATGGCGGTCCACTTGCGCCGGAAGAACCGCAGCCGTAGATACAGCCAGGGCATCGCGACGAACAGGATCGGCGCGGCGGCCACCGCCAGGGCCAACACCCAGGCCAGCCAGCTCGCGGTGCTGTCCAGGTTGGCGCCCGCACCGGCGATGTCGAGGGCTGCGTCGCTGGCTGCCCGCAGCGGCTTGCTCAAGGTGTCACCGATCAGGGGAACGTGGTCGGTGCTGTCACCGGCGGAGCCGAGGTTGTCGGCAACCCCGTTGGCGCCGCTCTGGACCTGCCTGCCGACCTCGGCGATGGTCGATACCGCCGAATGGACGGCCGTCCCGACCAGAATCCACACCGCGATCCACGTGATGACGGCCACGTCGCTGAACAACTGGGCCAACAAGCGGCCGGGTCTGCTGGCATAGGGCAGGTACCGCGATCTCATGAGACCGATCCCAACACATAGGCTGGCCCAATGCGCCCCGCTCTGTCCGACTACCAGCACCTGGCCAGCGGCAAAGTCCGCGAGTTGTACCGCATCGACGACGACCACCTGCTGTTCGTGGCGACCGACCGCATCTCCGCCTACGACTACGTGCTCGACTCGCAGATCCCGGACAAGGGCCGGATCCTGACCGCGATGAGTGTGTTCTTCTTCGACTTGATCAGCGCGCCCAATCATCTGGCGGGGCCTCCCGACGACGAGCGCATCCCCGCCGAGGTGCTGGGCCGTGCACTGGTGGTCAAGCAGCTGAAGATGCTGCCCGTCGAATGCGTGGCCCGCGGCTACCTGACCGGCTCCGGGTTGCTCGACTACCAGGCCTCGGGCTCGGTGTGCGGCATCCCGCTGCCACCCGGCCTCGGTGAGGCGAGCAAGTTCGACGAGCCGCTGTTCACCCCGGCGACCAAGGCGGACATCGGCGAGCATGACGAGAACATCTCGTTCGGCCATGTGATCGACCTGGTCGGCCCGGTGCTGGCGAATCAGTTGAAGGAACGCACGCTGCAGACCTACATCCAAGGTGCCGACCACGCGTTGACCAAGGGCATCATCATCGCCGACACCAAGTTCGAGTTCGGTGTCGACCAGGACGGCACCGTGGTGCTGGCCGACGAGGTCTTCACTCCCGACTCGTCGCGGTACTGGCGCGCCGAGACCTATCAGCAGGGCGTGGTCCAGGACAGCTTCGACAAGCAGTTCGTCCGCAACTGGCTGACCGGGCCGGACTTGGGCTGGGACCGCCGCGGCGACACCCCGCCGCCACCGCTGCCCGAGGAGATCGTGACCGCCACCCGCGATCGGTACATCGAGGCCTATGAACGGATTTCGGGTCTGCGGTTCGCCGATTGGATTGGCGCATGAGCCAGTCCGTGCAGCCGCCCGTCGCCAAGCGCGGCAACCACCGTCGCGAGCATCACGGCGATGTGTTCATCGACCCCTACGAATGGTTGCGCGACAAGGACAACCCCGAGGTGATCGCGCACCTTGAGGCCGAGAACGCCTATACCGAGGTCGCCACCGCGCATCTGGAGCCGTTGCGCCAGAAGATCTTCGACGAGATCAAAGCCCGCACCAAGGAAACCGATCTGTCGGTACCGATGCGCCGCAACGGCTGGTGGTACTACGCCCGCAGCTTCGAGGGCAAGCAGTACGCAGTCCACTGCCGGTGTCCGATCGGCGATCCCGACGACTGGACCCCGCCCGAACTCGACGAGGGCGCCGAGATCCCCGGCGAGCAGGTGCTGCTGGACGAGAACGTCGAGGCCGACGGCCACGAGTACTTCTCGCTCGGTGCGGCCACGGTGAGCCTGGACGGCAACGTCCTGGCCTACTCGGTGGACGTCTTGGGCGACGAGCGATACACCTTGAAATTCAAGGATTTACGGACCGGCGAGCTCTACGACGACACCATCACCGGGATCGGCGCCGGCGGTACCTGGGCGGCTGACAGCCGCACGCTGTACTACACCACTGTCGATGACGCCTGGCGGCCCGACACGGTGTGGCGGCACCGGCTGGCGTCGGGCCTGCCGTCAGAGAAGGTCTATCACGAGCCCGACGAACGGTTCTGGGTCGCGATCGGGCGCAGCCGCAGCGACAAGTATCTGTTCGTCGCCTCCGACAGCGCCGTCACCACCGAGGTCCGCTACGTCGATGCCCATGATCCGACGGCCGAGCTCACCACCGTGTGGGAGCGTCGTGACCTGGTGGAGTACTCCGTCGAGCACGCGGTGATCGCGGGCGAGGACCGGTTCCTGATCCTGCACAACGACGGCGCCGAGAACTTCATGCTGGTGGACGCCCCGGTCAGCGACCCGAGCGACTTCCGCACCGTGATCGAGCACCGGTCTGACGTGCGTCTGGACGGCGTCGACGCGTTCGACGGTTTCCTGGTGATCAGCTACCGCAGTGAGGCGTTGCCGAAGATGGCGCTGTGGCCGCTCACCGCCGACGGTTACGGCACGCGCGAGGAGCTGACCTTCGACTCCGAGCTGACCGCTGCAGGGATGGGTGGCAATCCGAACTGGTCCACCCCGAAGCTGCGCATCGGTGCGACCTCGTTCATCACGCCGGCGCGGATCTACGACCTGGACCTGGCCACCGGTGAGCGCACACTGTTGCGCGAGCAACCGGTGCTGGGCGGATACCGGCCGGAAGACTATGTGGAGCGCCGGGACTGGGCGACTGCGTCTGACGGGGCCCGCATCCCGATCTCCATCATCCACCGGGCCGGATTGCAGTTCCCGGCACCCGCGCTGATCTACGGCTACGGCGCCTACGAGTCGTGTGAGGACCCGCGGTTCTCCATCGCCCGGTTGTCGCTGCTCGACCGCGGCATGGTGTTCGTGATCGCCCACGTGCGCGGTGGCGGTGAGTTGGGCCGGCCGTGGTACGAGCATGGCAAGCTGCTGGAGAAGACCAACACCTTCACCGATTTCATCGCGGCGGCACGGCATCTCGTCGACTCGGGGGTGACCCGCCCGCAGAACCTGGTGGCCCTCGGCGGCAGTGCCGGTGGTTTGTTGATGGGCGCGGTGGCCAACATGGCACCGGAGCTGTTCGCCGGAATTCTGGCCCAGGTGCCGTTCGTCGACGCGCTGACGACGATCCTGGACCCGTCGTTGCCGCTGACGGTGACTGAGTGGGACGAGTGGGGAAATCCGTTGGAGGACCCCGAGGTTTACCGCTACATGAAGTCCTACACGCCCTATGAGAATGTGGCGGCGCAGGATTATCCGGCCATCCTGGCGATGACCTCGCTCAACGACACCAGGGTGTATTACGTCGAACCGGCCAAATGGGTTGCGGCCCTGAGGCACACGAAGACCGACGGCCATCCCGTACTGCTCAAGACGGAGATGGTGGCGGGCCACGGTGGGCTGTCCGGACGGTATGAGCGCTGGAAGGAAGCCGCGTTCCAGTACGCCTGGCTGCTAGCCGCCGCCGACGGCGACAACTATGGCAGCGGCCAGGTAGACAGCCTCTTCGGCGGTCCGAACGCCTAACCGCGAGGTCATCGATTTCGGCGGGTTCGGCATCCGGGCCGCGTAGATGTTGGCCGGGAACATCGCCAGCATGAGCAGGAACAGGCAGACCGCCGCAGCCATCCGGGTGGCCGGGTAGAGCAGGCCGACGGCGCCGACCAACTCCAGCACGCCGGTGACCGTCACCAGCAGGCCGGGTGCGGGGAGCGAGGGCGGCACGATCGCGATCATGTCGCGCCGCAGAGGATTGACGAAGTGTGCGACGCCGGTCATGACGAACATCGCGGCCAGCCCGACCGCGATCGCCTCGGGCCAGCTGTCGACATAGCCAATGCCGAGCAGGCCGATCGCCCGGGCTGCGGCGCTGCCGAGGACCAGAGTGAGAAAGACGGCCACCGCGGGCTCCAATCTTGTCGCTGACTAGATGCTCACGCTACGCCGCATCTAGGCGCTGTCAAGATTCCGATCTAGAATGGCCGGCATGGGTTATCACCACGGCGACCTCAAGGCCGTGATCCTCGCGCAGGCCGCCGAGCTGGTGGCCGAACGCGGCGCCGACGGCATCTCGCTACGCGAACTCGCGCGAGCCGCCGGCGTCTCGCACGCCGCGCCCGCGCACCACTTCACCGACCGGCGCGGGCTGTTCACCGCACTGGCCACCGAAGGTTTCCAGCTCCTGGCCGCCGCCCTGACCGACGCCAGGCCGCAGTTCATCGACGCCGCCAAGGCCTACGTGCGGTTCGCCCTCGACCATCCCGGCCACTACGAGGTGATGTTCGACAAGTCGCTTTACGACGACACCGACGCCGACCTGGTTGCCGCCGCCGCGGCGGCGGGCGCCGAACTGAACCGCGGTGTGGGGACCCTGGCCGACCCGAAGGCCGCCGCCGACCCGTCGGGCGCCGCGCTGGCGGCTTGGTCTCTGGTGCACGGCTTTTCGACGCTGTGGCTCAACGACGCCATCGACACCGCGGGCGATCCGATCGCCAAGGTGGAGAGTCTGGCCGCGATCCTGTTCGACGGGTAGGTCCGGTAGCGTCCCAGGCATGAGCCTCAAGGACATTCCGCTGACCACCCTCGACGGCAATCCCACGACGCTGGCCGAACTGGCCACCGGCGCCGCGCTGGTGGTCAATGTGGCCTCGAAATGCGGTCTGACGCCGCAGTACACCGCGCTGGAGAAACTGGCCGAGGACTACGCCGCTCGCGGGCTGACCGTCGTCGGCGTCCCGTGTAACCAGTTCATGGGCCAGGAGCCGGGCACCGCCGAGGAGATCCAGACCTTCTGCTCGACCACCTACGGCGTGACATTCCCGTTGCTGGCCAAGACCGACGTCAACGGTGCCGACCGTCACCCGCTGTACGCCGAGCTGACCCAGGCCGCCGACGCCGACGGTGAGGCCGGCGACATCCAGTGGAACTTCGAAAAGTTCCTGCTCACCCCGGACGGGACGGTGGCCAACCGGTTCCGTCCCCGCACCGAGCCGGACGCACCCGAGGTGATCGCGGCCATCGAGGCGGTCCTGCCGGCCTGATCCCTGGCCCAATGGACACTCGGCGTCAGAGTGTTCGACACCGTCCCGACATGTGACGTTGCCACACTGGCAGCGTGACCGGACAACTCATCGTCTCGATATCGCAGATCAGCGATCGCACGCTGGGCGATGTCGCGTCGTTCTGCGCCGAGCTCGATGCCCGTGGCGTGCCGGCCTCGTTGTTGGTGGCGCCCCGGCTCAAAGGCGGCTACCGGTTGGACCGCGACCCCGCCACGGTGGAATGGCTGGCCCGTCGCCGCAGCGGCGGTGATGCCATCGTTCTGCACGGCTACGACGAAGCCGCGACCAAGAAGCGTCGCGGCGAGTTCGCCTCTTTGCCCGCCCACGAGGCCAACCTGCGGCTGATGGGTGCCGACCGGGTACTCGAACACCTGAGCCTCCGCACCCGGTTGTTTGCCGCACCGGGCTGGACGGTATCGCCCGGCACGGTGACCGCACTGCCGCGCAACGGTTTTCGACTGCTTGCCGATCTCAACGGCGTCACCGACCTGGTTCGTGGGACGACGACGCGAGCGCGCGTGGTCGGTATCGGCGAGGGATTCCTGTCCGAGCCGTGGTGGTGCCGGACCGTGGTGCTCGCCGCCGAGCGCACCGCGCGACGGGAAGGCCTCGTGCGGGTCGCGGTCGCTGCCAAGCACCTGCGCAGGCCCGGCCCCCGCCAAGCCATGCTCGACGCGATCGACCTGGCTTTGCTGCACCAGTGTGAGCCGGTGGTTTACCGGTGGCGAGGTTTTTCGGCTCTGACCGAGGCCGCCTGACACGCGCTAGTGTTGCGTCTCATGGCAGACGCCGATGTCATTGTCGTGGGGGCGGGTCTCGCCGGGTTGGTCGCAGCGTGCGAACTGGTCGAGCACCCCGGCGGAGCCGGGAACTCGGGCCGGGGTCTCCGGGTACTGATAGTGGATCAGGAGAACGCGGCCAACCTCGGTGGGCAGGCATTCTGGTCGTTCGGCGGGCTCTTCTTCGTCGACAGTCCCGAACAACGCAGGCTCGGTATCCGCGACAGTCAGGAACTGGCGCTGCAGGACTGGCTGGGAACCGCGGGTTTCGACCGGCCCGAGGACCATTGGCCGCGGGAGTGGGCACACGCCTACGTCGATTTCGCGGCCGGCGAGAAGCGCAGCTGGTTGCGCGCCCGCGGCCTGCAGACCTTCCCGTTGGTCGGGTGGGCCGAGCGGGGCGGCTACGGTGCACTGGGCCACGGCAATTCGGTGCCTCGGTTCCACATCACGTGGGGGACCGGGCCGGCGATCGTCGACGTCTTCGCCCGCCGGTTGGTGGGGGAGCCCCGGGTGCGATTCGCCCACCGGCACCGCGTCGACGAACTCGTCGTCTCCGATGGCGCTGTGGTCGGGGTGCGTGGTGCGGTGCTGGAGCCGTCTGAGGCGCCTCGTGGTGCGGCGTCGTCACGGAACGTCGTCGGAGAGTTCGAGTTCCGTGCATCGGCGGTGATCGTGGCCAGCGGCGGCATCGGCGGCAACCACGACCTGGTGCGCAAGAACTGGCCGGCTCGCATGGGCCGGGTGCCCGAACAACTACTCAGCGGCGTCCCCGCGCATGTCGACGGCCGGATGATCGGGATCTCCGAAGCCGCCGGTGCACGCGTCATCAACAGCGACCGGATGTGGCACTACACCGAAGGCATCACCAACTACGACCCCATCTGGCCCGACCACGGGATCCGTATCCTGCCCGGGCCGTCGTCATTGTGGTTGGACGCCAACGGGAGACGACTGCCCGGGCCGCTGTATCCCGGCTTCGACACTCTCGGCACCCTCGAACACATCTGCCGCACCGGGCAGGATTACACCTGGTTCATCCTCGACGCGCGGATCATCGCCAAGGAGTTCGCGCTGTCCGGCCAGGAACAGAACCCCGACCTGACCTCACGCAGCGTGCGTGACGTGCTGGCCCGGGTCAAGCCCGGTGCGCCGGCGCCGGTGCAGGCGTTCGTCGACCGCGGCGTCGACTTCGTCAGCGCCCGTTCGCTGCGCGAACTGGTGGCCGCCATGAACGATGTACCCGACGTGGTCGAACTCGACTACGCCACCGTGGCCGCCGAGGTCACGGCGCGGGATCGCGAGGTGGCCAACAAGTTCACCAAGGACGGCCAGATCACCGCGATCCACGGGGCGCGCAGCTATTTGGGTGACCGGTTCACCCGGGTCGTCGCCCCGCACCGGCTCACCGACCCGAAGGCCGGTCCGATGATCGCGGTCAAACTGCACATTCTGACCCGAAAGTCCTTGGGCGGGTTGGAAACCGACCTGGACTCCCGGGTGCTCAAAGAGGACGGCACCGCGTTCGCCGGGCTCTATGCCGCAGGTGAGGCGGCCGGATTCGGCGGGGGCGGGGTCCACGGCTACCGGTCTCTGGAGGGCACCTTCCTGGGCGGTTGTATCTTCTCCGGCCGGGCCGCCGGACGCGGTGCGGCAGCCGATATCGCCTGAGTCAGAATTCCGTGCCGTTTTCCTCGGTGAGCACCTGGAATTCGGTACTCGTCATCTCGGCCAGCCGCCCGTAGTAGATCCCGCGCGCATTCGGCTCGACGATGCCCTGGTGGATCGGCACAGCCCGGTTCGGTGCGACCGCGCGCAGGTAGTCCACGGCTTCAGAGATTTTCATCCAGGGTGCGGCCGCCGGGGTGGCCAGCACGTCGACCGGTTCCCCCGGGACGAACAGCGCGTCACCTGGGTGCATCAGCCGGGCCGGGTGCTCGTCGTCGCCCAGCAAGTACGAAATGTTGTCGATCACAGGGATTTCGGGATGGATGACGGCGTGCCGACCGCCGGTCCCTCGTACGTTGAGCGAGCCGATCCGGAACTCGTCGCCAGGGTGCACCGCCTTCCAGGGGGCGCCCAGCTGGGCGGCGGTCTGCGGATCGGCATACAGCGCTGCTTGCGGATTGGCGTCTATCAGTGCGGGCAACCGGGCGGTATCGGCGTGATCGGGGTGCTGGTGAGTGATCAGGATGGCCGACAAACCGGTGATGCCTTCGAAACCGTGCGAGAAGTTGCCCGGGTCGAACAACACCGTGGTATCCGAAATGCTGGCCAGTAGGCACGAATGTCCGAAATGCGTGAGTTGCATACCTATATTGTGGCGCTCGGTGGGGATATGGCGGGTGATCGTGGCGATCTCGATCGCGCTCTGCGGGCTGGCCGCAGGGTCTCCTTCGGCGTGGGCGGAACCCGGCGCGGACTGCCCGCCGCTGTGTGACCGCATCCCGGATTCGGCATGGGTGCGCGGGTCGCAACTCCCGTTGGCCCGCGAGTACCGCTGGCCCGGCCTGGCCGGCTTGGCCGTGACCTCGGTGACACCGCGCTTCCGGTTCGAAGAGGTGTGTGCGTCACCGCCCATACCCGGGGATCCGCGCGACTACGCCGTCGCGGCGCGGTCCGAGGTCTCCCAACCCGAGGGGCACTGGCAACTGCGAGTGCAGGTACTCCACTGGCGTGGGGACACCTGGCAGGGCGGACAGACCGCGCTGGCCGTGGTGCAGGGATCCGTGGATGCGCTGCGGACCTGCCCGGGGAACGCGGCGTCGATCACGACGGACCGACCGGGCCGGCTGGCGGCGGTGGTCAACACCGACGGGCAGGTGCTACATCAGTACCTACTCGCCGATCCGGACAACAGCACGGTGGTCGAGTTGGCCATGTGGGCGAGCACGCCACCGAGAGTTCCATGGTCGGCGCCACCGGACCCTCAGGTGCTCGATGCGCTGGCCGACCCACTGTGCACGGCTTACATAGGGTCGTGCCGGTAGAGTGTGCGCCGTGGCAAAGGTGGTTGTGCACGTCATGCCCAAGGCAGAGATCCTGGACCCGCAAGGTCAGGCGATTGTCGGGGCACTTGGTCGGCTAGGACACGGCGGTATCGCCGACGTCCGGCAAGGCAAGCGTTTCGAGCTCGAAGTCGACGACTCCGTAGCCGACGAAACCCTGGCCGAGATCGCGGAGTCTCTGCTGGCCAACACCGTTATCGAGGACTTCTCGGTGAGCCGGGAGGACGCGTGAGCACCCGTGTCGGGGTGATCACCTTCCCCGGGACGCTCGACGATGTCGACGCGGCCCGAGCCGTTCGTCTGGCCGGTGCCGAGGCGGTCAGCCTGTGGCACGCCGACGCCGACCTCAAGGGCGTCGACGCCGTCGTCGTACCCGGTGGCTTCTCCTACGGTGACTACCTGCGCTGCGGGGCGATCGCCAAGTTCGCCCCGGTGATGGGCTCGGTCGTCGAGGCGGCCGGCAAGGGCATGCCTGTGCTCGGCATCTGCAACGGCTTCCAGGTGCTGTGCGAGGCCGGGTTGCTGCCCGGTGCGCTCACCCGTAACGCCGGCCTGCACTTCATCTGCCGCGACGTGTGGCTGGAGGTCGCCTCCAACACCACCGCCTGGACCACCCGCTATGACGCCGGTGCCGACCTGCTGATCCCGCTGAAGTCCGGCGAGGGCCGCTATGTCGCGTCCGAAGCGGTGCTCGATGAACTCGAGGGCGAGGACCGCGTGGTCTTCCGCTACCGCGAGAACCTCAACGGCTCGATGCGCGGCATCGCCGGCGTGTGCTCGGAAAACCGTCGCGTCGTCGGCCTGATGCCGCATCCCGAGCACGCCACCGAGGCGTTGACCGGTCCGTCCGATGACGGGCTCGGATTGTTCTACTCCGCGCTGGACGCGGTTCTGTCGGTCTAGTCCACTGACTCTGGTGCGCCGCGAGCGTGCGCACAGTGCTGCCCGCGAGCGGCGTGCCGACCAGCAGACACGCACGCTCGCGGTGCAACGGGTCAGGCAGTGAGGGCGACGGACGCCTCGGCCGTGTAGGCCAGGAACGTCAGGGTCTCCTGCAGGTACAGCTGCACGCTCTCCGCGTCGTGGGACTGGTAGCCGATGGACACATCGGTACCCAGCTGCAGATCGAAATCGCCACCGCGGGTGGACAATACGAACGCGCCGTCGATCGCTGGCGCCCAGATGATCTCCCCGTCGACCAAGCGGCTCAGGTGTTCGCGGATCGGGTAGCCGTGCGCGGTGGTCTCACTGACCTTGGTGTAGGTCTCCGCTGAGAGCAGCACCGAATACGGTCCGTCGACACCGGCCAGCCTCAGCTCTGACAGGGCCTGTGCGATCACGTCGGGAATCTCACGGGCGTCGTCGGGCAGGGCCAGCGCCGGATTGGAGCTCGAGCTGCGGATGCCCTCGATGTCGGCGGCCGGATAGCCCTCGAAGATCGCCCGGTCCTCGACGAAGGCCAACTTCTTGGCGGCGTCCTTGACCGGATCCCAGTCGGAGTCCTGTGCGCCGCGCTCGACATCGTCAATCGCGGTGCGCGACACCGTGAACGGCACACGAAGGCGCACCAGCGGTCGGGCGCCGCGCAGGTGGGCGACCACACCGTCACCGGGCGACTGCACGTCGAGCAGATGGCCCGTGCTGACCGCCGCGGTCACCGGCCCGCTGGGCTCGCTGACATCGACCACGCGCCGGCCGGCGATGTGGCGCTTGAAGGTTCGGCTGGCCTCGAGTTCGATCTCGGCCCAGGCGGACTCGGTGATCGGAGCGAGCTCGCGGTACAGGTTGTTCATTGCGGGATTCCTTTCAGACTGCCGATGCCGAGCGAGCCGTCGCGGTGGCCCTCCGTGGGTGAATCTTCCTGTGCTGCCGCCGTTTCTTCCAACGACGGCAGCGGCGGTGGATCATCCAGAAAATCGATCGTGGGAGTGAAGAACAGCCCTCCGGTCAGAGCGGTGGAGAAATCCAGGATCCGGTCGGTGTTCCCGGGTGGGTCGCCGATGAACATGTTGTTCAGCATCCGCTCGGTGACCGCCGGGGTGCGCGAATAACCGATGTAGTACGTACCGAACTCGCCCTTGCCGATCTCGCCGAACGGCATGTTGTGCCGAATGATCTTCAGCTCGTTGCCCTCGTCGTCTTCGATGACGTTGAGCGCGACGTGCGAATTGGCGGGTTTGACCGCGTCGTCGAGCTCGATGTCGTCGAGCTTGGTGCGGCCGATCACCCGCTCCTGCTCTTCGGTGGACAACGAATTCCACGAGCCCATGTCATGCACATACTTCTGCACGTGGACGTAGCAGCCTCCGGCGAAATCCGGGTCCTCGTCGCCGATCTGGCTGGCATTGACGGCCACCGGGCCGTCCGGATTCTCGGTTCCGTCGACGAACCCCATCAGGTCGCGGTTGTCGAAGAACTTGAACCCGTGCACCTCGTCGACGATCGTGACGGCGCCGGCCAGGGCATCGGCGAATTTGGTGGCGAGCTCGAAGCACACGTCCATCGACTCGGCACGCAGGTGGAACAACAGGTCCCCCGGTGTCGCCGGGGCCCGGTGCCGCGGACCTTCCAGCGGGATGAACGGGTGAAGTTCAGCGGGACGCGGGCCGGAGAACAACCGGTCCCAGGCGTCGGAGCCGATCGACACGATGGCCGACAGGTGCTTGGTCGGGTCCCGGAAACCGATGGCACGCACCAGACCTGAAATGTCGGCCAGCGCGTCGTGGACCGTCGCCTCACCGCCCGGATCGATCGTTGCGACCATGAACACGGCAGCCGGTGTCAGCGGCGCCAGAACCGGTTGAGGCTGTGGTGCAGGCACAACGTCGACCCTAACGCGGCGCGCGTCGAAATCCCGGTCAAGATAGAGATATGGCAGCCAGCGCCCAGAGCATGTGCGAGTTCATCGACGCGTCCCCGTCACCGTTTCACGTCTGCGCCACCGCCGCGCAACGGCTGCGTGGCGCCGGTTTCACCGAGCTCGCTGAAACGGACGCGTGGCCCGGCACGGGGAAGTTCTTCACGGTGCGAGCGGGCTCGCTGGTGGCGTGGAACACAGAGAACACCGACGCTGCCGCACCGTTCCGCGTCGTCGGCGGCCACACCGACAGCCCCAACCTGCGGGTCAAACAGCACCCCGACCGCGTCGTGGCGGGCTGGCAGGTCCTGGCGCTACAGCCGTACGGCGGGGCCTGGCTGAACTCCTGGCTCGACCGCGACCTCGGGATCAGCGGTCGGCTGTCGGTCCGCGACGGCAACCGGATCGACCACCGGTTGGTGCGGGTCGACGATCCGATCCTGCGCGTACCCCAGTTGGCCATCCACCTGTCCGAGGACCGCAAGGGTGTCAGCCCCGACCCGCAGCGCCACGTCAACGCGGTCTGGGGCCTGGGGGATAGACCCCGATCCTTCATCGGATATGTCGCCGAGCGGGCCGGCGTCGCCGAGGCGGACGTGCTGGGCTTCGACCTGATGACCCACGACCTGACACCGTCGGCGATCACCGGAGCCGAGGGGGAGTTCGTCAGCGCACCCCGGCTGGACAACCAAGCCACGTGCTATGCCGGGCTGGAGGGCTTCCTGGCGGCACCCGCCGGCACGCACGTGCCGGTGCTGGCCCTGTTCGACCACGAGGAAGTCGGCTCGACCTCCGATCACGGCGCCCAGTCCGAGCTGTTGCCGACGGTGCTGGAACGCATCGCGCTCGCCGCGGGCGGTTCGCGGGAGGATTTCCTGCGCAGGGCCGCCGGATCGATGGTGGCTTCCGGAGACATGGCGCACGCGACGCACCCGAACTACCCGGACCGCCACGAGCCCGGCCACCTCATCGAAGTGAACGCCGGACCCGTGCTCAAGGTGCAGCCCAACCTGCGGTACGCCACCGACGGCCGCACCGCGGCGGCATTCGCGCTGGCCTGTGATCAGGCCGGGGTGCCGCTGCAGCGTTACGAACACCGCGCCGACCTGCCGTGCGGCTCCACCATCGGGCCGATGACCTCGGCGCGTACCGGGATCCCGACCGTCGACGTCGGCGCGGCTCAGCTCGCCATGCATTCCGCCCGGGAGTTCATGGGTGCCCACGACGTCGCCGCCTACTCGGCGGCCCTACAGGCATTTCTTTCGCCACACTGACGCGGTGTCACCGCCCGGGTCTAGGGTCGGCGCCATGGCACTGTCCGTGGAGATGATCACTGTCGACTGCACCGATCCCGACGCGCTGGCCCGGTGGTGGGCGCAGGCCGTCGGCGGTGAGGTGAATGCGTTGATGCCAGGCGAGTTCGTGGTGCTGGTGCAGCCGGACGGGCCGCGGCTGGGATTCCAGAAGGTCCCGGCTCCGACGCCGGGAAAGAACCGTGTCCACCTCGATCTCGCGGCCGCGGACATGGAAGCCGAGGTGGCGCGGTTGGTGGGCCTCGGGGCCGCCGAGACCGAGCGGCACAGCTTCGGTCCTGACTTCAGCTGGGTGGTCCTCACCGACCCCGAGGGCAATGCGTTCTGTATCGGGTCCGAGCAGGGCTAGCTGATCCGGCTGGCCAGCATGTGCTTGGCCATCTCGGCGCCCTTGCGGCTGTCGGCCTGAGCCTTGCGGAACAGCTCCACCACCTCGGTGTCGCCGTCACGTTCGGCGTCGGCGATGAACGTCTCCATCCGCAGCGCGTTCTCCAGGCACTGCTCGGTGTACCAGATCAGGTTGTAGTTCTTGTCCTTGGTGCCGGTGATGTGACCGGCTTCGGTGCTCGCAGTCATTGCCGCCTCCTCTGTTGTCATTGTCGTGAGACCGATCGGCTACCCGCCGGGTTTGGCGCGCAAACCAGAACCGGTAAGCGCTTCTACCACCTTGTTTTTCGCGATTTCGGCCATCAGGTGCCAACCGTTCGGATCGCCCTTGGCGACGGCCTGCGCGGTTGACTTGGCCTGCTCGTAGGTGACGTGCGGAGGTATGGGCGGTACCTCGGGATCGGTGCGTACGTCGAGCACCACCGGTCCGTCGGCATTCAGCGCCGCATCCCAGGCCGCGCCGATCTGATCGGGGTCGTCGACGGTGATCGCCTGCAGTCCCATCGCCGTGGCGATGTCGACGTAGGACACCTCCGGCAGGTTCTGGGAGCCCTCGAACTTCGGTGCGCCGCCCATGGCGCGCAACTCCCAGGTGACGTGGGCCAGGTCATTGTTGTGGAACACGCACACCACCAGGCGGGGATCAGCCCACTGCCCGGCGTAGCGGCGGATGGTCAGCAGCTCGGCCAAGCCGTTCATCTGCATGGCACCGTCGCCGGCCAGCGCGATCACCGGACGGTCCGGCTGGGCGAACTTGGCGCCGAGCGCATACGGCACGGCCGAGCCCATCGTGGCCAGGGTGCCCGACAACGACCCGGAGGTGGTGTCCCGGAACCGAAGGCAACGCGCGTACCAGTTGGTCGACGATCCGGAATCGCCGGTGACGATCGCGAAGTCGGGCAGCCTGGCTGACAGCTCCCACACCACCCGCATGGGATTGATCGGATCCGCCGACAACATCGATTGCCGTTCGACCGTCTCCCACCACCGGCTCACGCCGTCCTCCACGGCGCTGCGCCAGGACCGGTCGGATTTTCGGTTCAGGTGTGGAATCAATTCGGCCAGAGCGGTTTTCGCGTCGGCAACGATATTGACCTCGGTGGGGTAGCGCATGCCGATGTTGGCTCCGTCGATGTCGATCTCGATGGCGCGTGCCGCGCCGAACTCGGGCAGGAACTGGCTGTAGGGAAAGTTCGACCCGACGATCAACAGGGTGTCGCACTCGCGCATCAGCTCGTAGCTGGGCCGGGTACCGAGTAGACCGATCGCCCCGGTGACATATGGCAGATCGTCGGGCAGCACGTCCTTGCCGAGCAGCGCCTTTGCCACGCCTGCTCCGGTCAGTTCGGCCACCTGGGCCACTTCGTCGGCCGCACGCCGGGCGCCCTGCCCGATCAGGATCGCCACCTTGGAGCCCGCGTTGAGGATCTCGGCCGCGGTCTCCAACGCCACGGGATCCGGCCGCAGCACCGGTTCGGCGTCGTGCGGGCCGCTCGACGGTACTTGTTTGAAGGCGTGGTCGGGTGGCTCATAGGGCTGCTCCTGCAGGTCCGACGGGATCACCACCGCAGTGGGCGCCCGGCGGGCACGGGCGGTGCGAAACGCCCGGTCCAACGCATTGGGCAGCTGGCTCGCCACGTTGACCTCGACCAGGAAATCGCTGGCCACATCCGAGAACAGGGCCTGTAAGTCCACTTCTTGCTGATAGCTGCCGCCCATCGCGCTCCGCGCGGTCTGCCCGACGATCGCCACCACCGGCGTGTGGTCCAGCTTGGCGTCGTAGAGGCCGTTGAGCAGGTGGATTGCGCCGGGCCCCGAGGTGGCCAGGCACACCCCGACGTTGCCGGAGAATTTGGCGTAGCCGGTCGCGGCCAGGGCGGCCATCTCCTCGTGCCGGGTTTGTACGAACTGCGGCCCGGCCCGTCGGTCCTTCCCGAATGCGGCCACCAAGCCGTTGATGCCATCGCCGGGGTAACCGAAAACCTGCTCGACGTTCCACTGGCGGAGCCGGTCCAGGACGAACTCCGCGACTGTTTCACTCATCTGGCGGTGTTACCCGCCCCGCTGCCTGAAAAACCTGTGGTGGCGCTGGAAAGATCTCCGCCGTGGTGTTGGGACTGATCGCGGTATCCGTCGTACTCGCCGGGTGGTCGTTGCTGTCAAAGGGCTTGGCACGCCGGCGGTTGACGGCGCCGATGGTGTTGGTCCTGGCCGGGCTGGCCCTCGGCTTCAGTACCCAGGATGTGCTGGCCGACACCCTCAACGCGGACAGCGCCCAGCACGTCGCCGAGATCATCCTGGCCGTACTGCTGTTCGTCGACGCCACCGACGTTCGCGGCGGATTCCTCGGTGCCAACCCACGCGCGGCCCTGCGGCTGCTTTTCATCGCGCTGCCGCTCGGGCTGGCCTGCTCGGTGCTGATTGGGCTGTGGCTGCTGCCCGGCCTGCCCTGGGCGGTGCTGCTGGTGATCGCCTGCGTCGTGGTTCCGATCGACTTCGCGCCGACTTCCACACTGTTGCGTGACGCCCGGCTGCCGGAGCGGGTCCGTGGCCTGCTCAACGTCGAGGCCGGCTACAACGACGGCATCGTCTCGCCGATCTTCATCTTCGCGGTGGTGCTGGCCGCCGACCGCACCCATGCCGAGACTCCGCTCGACGCGCTGGCCTCAGCGGTTCCGCACGCGGTCAAGGCGATCATCGTCGGCGTGCTGATCGGTGCCGGGCTGGCCGTCGCGGCCAACTGGGCCCAGCGGCGCGACCTGATGACCGACCAGGCCAAGCGGGTGATCCTGGTTGCCGCGCCGCTGCTCGCCTTCGGCGCCAGCGTGCTGATCGACGGCAACGGCTTCGTGTCGGCGTTCGTCTGCGGTATCGCGTTCAACTATCTGCGGAGCTCGGACACCTTCGCGGCCGAGCTGGAACTCGTCGACGACGTCGGCTTCCTTCTGGCGGCCGTCATGTGGTTCGTGTTCGGCCTGACGGCGGTGCTGGCGCTGGGAGCCGGGGTCTCGCCCGCCACCGTGGTGTTCTGCCTGCTCGCGCTGACCGTGGTACGCATCCTGCCGGTGTTGGTGGCGATGCTGGGGTCGCCGGTGAGCTGGCGTGAGCGGCTGCTCGTGGGATGGCTCGGACCTCGCGGCACCACCTCGATCGTGTTCGGGCTGCTGGCCTTCAACGCCCTCGAAGGAGTGGCCGAGCACACAGTGGCCCAGGTGCTGGTGGTGGCGGTTCTCGGCAGCGTCGTGCTGCACGGGGTGAGCGCACCGGCCGCGGCACACGCCTATGCGCGAGCAGCTACTAAACTGGGGTCGTGACGTCTGAGCTCACCCACGGCCGTACATCGACCCAGGACACTGTGGAGCGGGCAGCCGCCACCCCTGATCAGCCGCAGCCCTACCGCGAACTCGGTCTCAAGGACGACGAGTACCAGCGGATTCGCGAGATCCTGGGCCGCCGCCCCACCGACGCCGAGCTGGCCATGTACTCGGTGATGTGGAGCGAACACTGCTCCTATAAATCCTCCAAGGTGCACCTGCGCTACTTCGGCGAGACCACCACCGACGAGATGCGCGCCGGCATGCTGGCCGGCATCGGTGAGAACGCCGGAGTCGTCGACATCGGCGACGGCTGGGCCGTCACCTTCAAGGTCGAGTCCCACAACCACCCGTCCTACGTCGAGCCCTACCAGGGGGCGGCCACCGGTGTCGGCGGCATCGTCCGCGACATCATGGCGATGGGTGCCCGCCCGGTGGCGGTCATGGACCAGCTGCGCTTCGGCGCGGCCGACGCTCCCGATACCCGTCGCGTGCTGGACGGCGTGGTGCGCGGCGTCGGCGGTTACGGCAACTCGCTCGGCCTGCCCAACATCGGCGGCGAGACGATCTTCGACCCCTCCTACGCGGGCAACCCGTTGGTGAACGCACTGTGCGTGGGTGCGCTGCGCAAGGAAGACCTGCACCTGGCGTTCGCGTCGGGCACCGGCAACAAGATCATCCTGTTCGGTGCGCGCACCGGCCTGGACGGTATCGGCGGTGTCTCGGTGCTGGCGTCGGACACGTTCAGCGGGGACGAGAGCGGCGCGGGCCGCAAGAAACTGCCGAGCGTTCAGGTGGGCGACCCGTTCACCGAGAAGGTGCTGATCGAGTGTTGCCTCGAGCTGTACGCGGCCGGCCTCGTGGTCGGCATCCAGGACCTCGGTGGTGCCGGGTTGTCCTGTGCCACATCCGAACTCGCTTCCGCGGGTGACGGCGGCATGCGTATCGAGCTGGATCAGGTGCCGCTGCGCGCCAAGGACATGACCCCGGCCGAGGTGCTCTCCAGCGAGTCCCAGGAGCGCATGTGCGCCGTGGTGACACCGGAGAACGTCGACGCGTTCATGGCCGTCTGCCGCAAATGGGAGGTGCTGGCCACGGTCATCGGTGAGGTCACCGACGGAGATCGGCTCCAGATCACCTGGCACGGCGAGACCGTCGTCGACGTGCCGCCGCGCACCGTGGCCCACGAGGGCCCGGTCTACCAGCGGCCGGTGGCCCGGCCCGAGAGCCAGGACGCGCTGGTCGCCGACACCTCGGCCAAGCTGCCCCGGCCCAAGACCGGCGACGAGCTCAAAGCCACTCTGCTGGCCCTGATCGGCAGCCCGCACCTGTGCAGCCGGGCCTTCATCACCGAGCAGTACGACCGCTACGTGCGCGGCAACACGGTGCTGGCCGAGCATGCCGACGGCGGTGTGCTGCGCATCGACGAGACCACCGGTCGCGGTATCGCGGTCTCCACCGACGCCTCCGGCCGCTACACCCAGCTCGATCCCTACACCGGTGCACAGCTGGCCCTGGCCGAGGCCTACCGCAACGTCGCGGTCACCGGGGCCACCCCCGTCGCCGTGACCAACTGCCTCAACTTCGGCTCGCCGGAGGACCCGGGCGTGATGTGGCAGTTCAGCCAGGCCGTTCGCGGGCTGGCCGACGGCTGTGCGGCCCTTGGCATTCCGGTCACCGGCGGCAACGTCAGCTTCTACAACCAGACCGGTTCCACCGCGATCCTGCCGACCCCGGTAGTGGGTGTGCTCGGCGTGATCGACGACGTGAAGCGACGCATCCCCACCGGGCTGGGTACCGAACCGGGCGAGACGCTGCTGCTGCTCGGCGATACGCACGACGAGTTCGACGGCTCGGTCTGGGCCCAGGTCACCGCCGATCACCTCGGTGGCGTGCCGCCGAAGGTCGACCTGGCCCGCGAGAAACTGCTGGCCGAGGTGCTGACCGCGGCCTCACGCGACGGCCTCATCTCCGCGGCGCACGACTTGAGTGAAGGTGGCCTGATCCAAGCCGTGGTCGAGGCCGCACTGGCCGGTGAAACCGGTTGCCGGGTGATCCTTCCCGAGAATGTCGATCCCTTCGTGTTCCTGTTCTCCGAATCCGCCGGCCGCGTGCTGGTCGCGGTGCCGCGCACCGAGGAGAGCCGGTTCCGGTCGATGTGTGAGGCTAGAGATCTACCGGTGACGCGGGTAGGCGTCGTAGACCAGGGGCCCGAGGGCGGAGAACCCTTGATCGAAGTCCAGGGCCAGTTCAGCATCACCCTCGCGGAGCTACGGAGCACGTCGGAGGGCGTGCTGCCCGGGCTGTTCGGGTGACGGCAAAACCCCTCGACGAACGTCATCCCCTGCTGCGCTGGGCCTGGAGCCTGGTGCGACTGGACTTCGCCGGCATCGCCGTCGCAGCCCTGTTCTTCTGTCTGTCGCTGACCCCGTCGCTGCTGCCGCGGGACTGGCTGTTCGCCGGGCTGATCGGCGGCATCAACGCCGCCATCGGCTACGGCATCGGGCTGTTGCTGGGAAAAGTGCTGTACCGCTTGGTGTTACGTAACCGCGCGTGGTGGCCGCCGTCGAAGCGGACGTTGTACTGGCTGAAGACGCTCGTTGTGGCCGGCGCTATCACAGCATGCGTGCTGATGCTGGTTCCCGCAGCCGCCTGGCAACGGCAGGTCTCGGCCTTGATGGGCATGGAAGGTCCGGCCACGCTGGGCTATCTGCGCACCCTGATCATCACCGTGGCAGTGGGCGCCGCCCTGATCGCGACCGCGCGCATGCTGCGCGACGCCGTCCGGCTGCTGGCCCGGATGTTCATCCGGCGCTGGCATCTGCACCGGGAGGTGGCCCAGTTCATCGGGACCGCGATCGTGGTGGTGCTGGTCGTCACGCTCGTCAACGGCGTGCTCTACCGCGGGTTTCTCGCCGGGGCCAGCCGGGTTTTCCAACCGCAGAACACCACCACCCGCGAAGGCATCAGCCGGCCGGTCGAACCGGAAAGGTCCGGTAGCCCAGACTCTTTCGCCGCGTGGGATTCCCTCGGCTTTCAGGGCCGCAACTTCGTGGCGACCGGACCTCGTGCCGCAGAGCTCGAAAGCGTCAACGATGCACCGGCCAAAGAGCCCATCCGGGTGTACGCCGGCCTGCACACCGCGGAGACCGTGGATCAGCGAATTGCGGTGCTGCTCAGCGAGCTTGAGCGCACCCATGCCTTTGACCGCAAGCTGCTGATCATCGTCCCCACCACCGGCACCGGCTGGGTCAACCCGGTGGCCGCTCGCGCGTTGGAATTGATGTACAACGGCGACACCGCGATGGTCGGAATGCAGTATTCCTATCTGCCGAGCTGGATTTCGTTCATGGGCGACCGGAAGAAGTCCATGGACATCGGGCGGTTGATGATCGACGCGATCCATGCGCGCTGGGAGCAGCGGCCGCCGGAACACCGGCCCAAGCTGGTGCTGTACGGGGAGAGCTTGGGTTCGATGGGTGGCCAGGGCGCGTTCAGTTGGCTGCCTGACATCGCCAGGATGGGCTTCTCATCGGTGCTGTGGGTCGGCCCGCCCAATGCCAGTCCGCTGTGGAGTGGGCTGACGGCCCGCCGCGATCCCGGAACCCCTCAGGTCCGGCCCCGTTACGACAACGGCCGCACGGTGCGGTTCTCCGAGGCGGCCGGCCCCGCCGAGATCGCCGCCGACGCCGCCGCCCCGTGGGAGGGCACCCGGGTCATGTTCCTGCAGCACCCGTCAGACCCGATCGTCTGGTGGTCGACGGATCTGCTTTTCTCCGAACCGGATTGGCTGGTCGAACCGCCGGGCTCGGACCGCACCGCCTCGATGCGCTGGTACCCCATCATCACGTTCTGGCAGGTGGCCGCGGACATCACCAACGCGTCGAGCGTGCCGGCCGGGCACGGGCACAACTACGGCGAATCGGTACTCGACGGCTGGGTCGCGGTGGCACCGCCGGCGGGCTGGACGCCCGACGATACCGCGCGCATCCGGATGGCACTGGAGAAAACCGAGGCCAACGACGGACCCGAATACTGATGGCCGCCAAACGTATCCGCGCGGTGGCGTTGGCCGCAGGCGTCGTCGGATGGAACGGCCTGGTGGATCCGAGGCTGCCGGCCCGTTGGCAGCCGGTGGCGCGCGCGGCGCTCGGCAGCGTGCTGATGTTCGCGACGGGCGCCCGGTCGGGGTTACGGCCTCCGGCGGTGTGGTCCGGCCTGCGACTCGGGGCCGTGGCCGCCACCGCGGTGAGCGCAGGTGTGGCCGCGACCTCAACGGTGCCGCCGGTGCGCGCAGGAATGCGCCGTAAGGTGCTGCCGGACGAACCGCGCCGATGGCTGGCGCTGCGAATCCCGCTCGGCACCGTCTGGCCGGAGGAAGCGACCTTTCGTGGCGCGCTGGGCAAGCTCGGTGCCGAGGCGTTCGGACCGGCCGGCGGCCAGGTGCTGCAGGCCGGCGCCTTCGGGCTCTCGCACATCGCCGACGCCCGCGCCGCGGGTCAGCCCGTGGTCCCGACGGTGCTGGCCACCGGTGCCGCCGGGTGGGTCTTCGGGTGGCTTGCGCAGCGCTCGGCCAGCTTGGCTGCCCCGATGCTGGCGCACTTGGCGATCAATGAGGCGGGAGCGCTGGCTGCGCTGGCCTGCCAAGCCGGGCCAGCAGCGCGGCCAGTGCCAGGATCGCAGCCGTGACCGCCAGCGGCCACAACGTGGACAGTGCGAAATCGGTGACGCGCAGCGGGATCAACACCACGCAGACCACCACCACGACCAGGATCAGCCGGGGCGCCTGCTGTGCCACCGCGGTACCTGCCACTCGTGAATTTGCCTCGGTGACAAGGGTATACACGGCCAGCAGGAGAACGGCGGCGATGGTGCTCTGCAATCCGCCGATATGGTTCTGGAACCGGCAGAACCCCACTGCCAGCACGCACATCGCCGCGGGGACCAGGACCGCCACGTCTGGGCCGGCCCCGAACAGCCGTGCCGCCACCCGTGTCGCCGCCCAGGTCAGGCCCAGCAACGCGGCCGACCCGAGGCACAACGCGCCGGTGGCGAACCAGTAGAAGCCGGCGTCGGCGTAGAACTCCGAAACGATCAACGACAAGGTCTGGGCCGAGGACAAGAACCCGCCGGCCGCACCGACGTTGACGGCCAGCAGCAGGATGAAGGCGGCCAGTGCGGTAATCCCCACCGCGGCCCCCACCGGACGCGCCACCGACTCCAGGCGACCGCTGACCACGGTGGCGGCCTCGAAGCCCACCAACCCCAGGCCGAGCGGAATCGCTGCTGCCGTCAACAACAGGACAGAATCTGCGGGTGCGGGCCCGCCGAACTGCATCGGCGGGGTACCGGCCGCCACTCGCGCCATGACCGCCAGAGACAGGTAGAGAAAAATCAGCAGCCCGACGGCGGTCAGAGCGGCAGCCGTCGTACCCACCGCCCGGGTGGGCAGATACGCCACCACCGCACCGGCGATGACCACTACGGCTACCGACCAGCCCGGCCACCACCATCCGGCCAGAGCGGTCTCGAGGTCAGGTGCCCCGGAAAGCGGCTGCAGTGCGAGCGTGAGCGCGACACCCACACCCAGCAGCACGTACGCCGCCAGTTGGATGAGGCTGGTGAACCGCCCGGCAGCCGGTCCCACGGTGGAGGCAACCAGATCGCCCGTCGACAGCGCCCGCGGTGCATGGCGGTGCAGACGGGCGAACGCGAAGATCAACACGGCGGCGACGACCGCGGCGCAGATACCCGCTACACCGTTGAAGGCCGCGGCTGCGATCGGTGCGAGGGACAGGCCCAGGGCGCGCCATGCAGGCAGAACCGGGGGCCACGCGGCCGGCTGCTCCGGGCCCGCTGAGACTGCGCGCTTAGGCATCGGCGCTACCGTTCACGAAGTCCCCTCCTAGCCGCATCCCCGAATCAAGATCGTAAAGCCGTCACGGATTGATGGTGGGCTCACCGATCTGCCGCCCCCAGACGTAGTCGGTGAAGATCGGGGAGCCTAGTTCGACATGGTTGTACGGTGCGATCGACAAACCGGTGTCCATCACCAGATACGGTGCGGGCCAGAGGTCGGCCGTGATCGGTTTCCAGCAGCCCGGCTTGCCCTCGGGACCGCCCTTGGCATTGACCCGCGGCAGATTGTCCGGATACACGTAGGTATTGCCCACGCCGATGCTCGACAAGGTCCCCGTGCTTTCGAATGAGTATCCGTTGTCGCCCCCGAACGTCGCATAGAACGCGGGCGCGACGTCGTGATAGTTACGGATGGTGCAGAACAACTGCCCCTGGTACTTGTCGAACAGCTTCGAGGTCGGGATCAGATCCTGCGCACCGCGCTGCAGATAGGGGCCGCCGCGTTCGAGGATGTCGGAACCGGTTCCGGCGAAACCGATCGCCGCGACCAGCGCGGCGTCGAGCTGTCCACGCTGGGAGTTGAAGGTGGCCGCGCTGCGCGCGGCATCGCGCAGGCCGTCGAACAGGTCAGGGCCGGCCTCGGCATAGCGCTCGCCGAGGTCGGCCAGTGCCGCGATGTCGTGGCGCAACGCAGGCATACGTGAGTTCACGTCGTCGAGGATTGTGTTGCCGTCTGCCAGCGACTGTCCGAACGCACCGCCCAGTCCGGTCAGTGCCTGGGCGGTGGCAGACAGGGTCTGGTTCAGCTTGATCGGGTCGACCTGTTCGGTGATCGCGGTGATGGTTTCGAACAACGAGTTGAACTCGGTGGTGACGGCCGTGACGTCGATCGGTTCGGAGGTCGAAACCCGTTGCGTGCTCGGATGTTCCGGCGAAGTGAAGGCCACGTACTTGTTGCCGAACACCGTGGTTGCCTGGATCGAGGCCGATACGTTGGCCGGCAGCAGGTCCAGGTACTTCGGGTTGATGTCGAGGCGAACCAGAGCCCGGACCGGGTCACCGCCGTCGGTGGTCACCGCGCCCACCCGGCCGATCGGAACGCCGTTGTAGGTCACCTTGGAACCCGGATCCAGAACCAGGCCCGCCCGTGAGGCCAGCAGCGTCAGCGGTGCCTTGGCCTCGAAAGCACCCCGGAACTGCGCCACGATCAAGCCGAAGATCAGCGCGAGAATCGCCAACAGCGCCGCGCCGGCCGTGCGATACGGCGGATTACGGTGATCGGCAAACACTTTGCGAGACTCTATGACATGGCCGCGCGAGGCAGTGTAGATCCGCAAAAGACCCGGGCGGCGGTGGCCGTCGTCGCCGACTGGCTGCGCGAACCGGCACACGCCGAACCGGCCCGAGCCGAACTGGCCGAGGCGGTCCGGCTGACCGCGCGCACCCTGGCCGCGCTGGCGCCGGGCGCCAGCGTCGAGGTTAGGGTGCCGCCCTTCGTCGCAGTGCAGTGCATCGAAGGGCCCCGCCATACCCGCGGCAACCCACCCAACGTCGTCGAAACCGATCCCCGCACCTGGCTGCTGCTGGCCACCGGGTTGCTCGGCCTGGAAGACGCCGGTACCGCGGTGCAGATGTCGGGGTCGCGGGCCGGCGAGGTGGCCCGGTGGCTGCCGTTGGTGCCACTGGGGTCGTGACTCACCGGAAGTACGGATACTCCTGAACCCAGTGAAAGCCCCGGTTACGCAGGGTGAACTGGTCGAGATCCAGCCGGTCGAGCCAGATCGCGACGTGACGGCCGGACAGCTCGCCGGTCAGCTGTAACCGTTCGGGCGTCGGGCGGGACGCGGTGAGCGTGCCCAGGGGCGAGCCGTCCGGGCCCGACACCGTGAGGTTGTCGCCGTCGACCCTGACCGGTGCATCGACCAATTCGCCGTTCATGCGCTGGTAGGTGAGGACCTCGGGCAGGTCGAACACGACGCGATGCCAACGCGACTGATCGGTGGTCAGCGGTGGTGCGGTTCTGCCGTCGACATCGAAGCGGCTCACCGTCCAGATCCCGTACAACTCGGGTGTGGCGCGGCCACCGCCGTACTCGTTCCAGCCCTGCCATCCGGTCAGGATGCAACCGGCTGCCATCCAGACGCCGAGTAGGGCCTGGAGTCGGGCCGCGATGGTGTTGGCGCGGGCACCGGCGAACAGCTCGGGTTGTACCGCCGGTTCGGTGGGGCGCTGCAACACCAGCAAGTCGGCCAGCCGCCGGTACTGCGGTGCGAGCAGCACCAGACCCATCAACAACAGATGCCCGGACAGAATCTTCACCGGCACGTCGAAGGTCATGTTGAGCAGGAACACCTGCGCCATGCTGGCCACGCCGAGCAGGGCGCCCAGGGTCGCCGTCCGGGGCCAGAACAGCAACAGGCCGGCGAGGACCTCGACGGCCCCGAGCGCCATCTCATAGGGATAGGAGCTGCCGACCTGCAGCCACAGCACCGAGGCCGGACTGAATTCCCCGTACGGGCGCAGCAACGCCGCCAGCGGCGGGGCCGGCATCTGCGTCGGGATCAGCTTGGCGAAACCGTAGAACAGCATCTGCCCGGCCACGCACAGCCGCACGAACGTCAGGAACCAGGCCCACAACCTCGAGTAGTCCTGTCGCTGCCGGTCGATCCACGACCACACCGCGGTGCCGGCCACCGAGAACACCAGCAGGCAGAAGATCATCACCCAGATCGCGGCCTGATCCCCGCTGCCCGAGTCCTGATGCAGCACCGCCTCGACACCGAACACGTGCCGGCCGACCCAGCCGATCACCGGGCCCAACGCCGTCATCTGCCACATCACCGCCCGGTCCGGCAGCCAGTGGCCCACGATCCCCAGGAAGGCGAACGTGATCTGCGCGAACAACAGACAGAACAGACCGAAGTACAAGAAGCAGAACCGGAATGCGATCTTCGTCACCTCCGGCCACGGGTGCGGCCGGGCCTCGGCTTCGGAGTCGCGGGGATCGGTTGCCGGTGTCTCGGAGAGTTGGCGCGTCACGAAAAACATCCTTGCCGTTGGCATGTAGTGGGTCGATGGGGTAATCCCGACACATCCCGGTGGTCCTTGCCTCACCCCGGCGGCCGGGTGCGGGAATGGCGACCGCGCCGCCCGACGTTGGAAAAGCCGGTGCCGGAACGGCCATTCGATTCTTTTGTTGGCCCGCCTGGACCGTAGACTCGGTTATGTCACCAACCGCCGCCCCGGGAGCAGCCCTATCGTGACTGGTCAGCAACTCGACGAAAACGAACCGCGCGAAGAGTGCGGCGTATTCGGGGTCTGGGCCCCGGGTGAAGACGTTGCCAAGCTCACCTACTACGGCCTGTACGCGCTGCAGCACCGTGGCCAGGAGGCCGCCGGCATCGCCGTCTCGGACGGTTCCCAGATTCTGGTGTTCAAGGACCTCGGTCTGGTCAGTCAGGTCTTCGACGAGCAGACCCTGGCCGCGATGCCGGGCCACGTCGCCGTCGGACACTGCCGTTACTCCACCACCGGCTCCACCACGTGGGAGAACGCGCAGCCCGTGTTCCGCAACACCGCTGCCGGTACCGGCGTCGCCCTCGGCCACAACGGCAACCTGGTCAACACCGCCGAGCTGGCGGCCCGGGCCCGTGAAGCCGGCCTGATCGACATGAAGGGTGCGCCGACGGCCACCACCGATTCCGACATCCTCGGAGCGCTGCTGGCGCACGGGGCCGCCGACGCCACCCTGGAACAGGCCGCCCTGGAACTGCTGCCCACCGTGCGCGGCGCGTTCTGCCTCACCTTCATGGACGAGAACACCCTCTACGCCGCGCGTGACCCGCACGGTGTGCGCCCGCTGGCCCTGGGCCGGCTCGACCGCGGCTGGGTGGTCGCCTCCGAAACCGCCGCCCTCGACATCGTCGGCGCCTCGTTCGTCCGCGACATCGAACCCGGCGAACTGCTGGCCATCGATGCCGACGGCGTGCGCTCCACCCGGTTCGCCAACCCCGAACCCAAAGGCTGCGTCTTCGAGTACGTCTACCTGGCCCGCCCCGACAGCACGCTCGTGGGCCGCTCGGTGCACGCCACGCGCGTCGACATCGGCCGCAGGCTGGCCCGCGAGCACCCGATCGACGCCGACCTGGTGATCGGTGTACCGGAATCGGGCACCCCGGCCGCAGTCGGTTACGCCCAGGAATCCGGGATCCCGTTCGGGCAGGGCCTGATGAAGAACGCCTATGTGGGCCGCACCTTCATCCAGCCCTCGCAGACCATCCGGCAGCTGGGCATCCGGCTCAAACTCAACCCGCTGCGTGAGGTGATCCGCGGCAAGCGCCTGATCGTCGTCGACGATTCGATCGTGCGCGGCAACACCCAGCGTGCGCTCGTACGCATGCTGCGCGAGGCCGGAGCGCTGGAGGTCCACGTCCGGATCGCGTCCCCGCCGGTGAAGTGGCCGTGCTTCTACGGCATCGACTTCGCCACCCCGGCCGAACTGATCGCCAACGCGGCCTCGGCCGAACACGAGGGCGAGATGCTGGAGGCCGTCCGGCACGCCATCGGCGCCGACAGCCTGGGCTACATCTCCCAGCAGGGCATGATCGCGGCCACCGAGCAGCCGCCGACCCGGCTGTGCTCGGCCTGCTTCGACGGCAATTATCCGATCGAACTGCCCGGCGAGACCGCACTGGGCAAGAACGTCGTCGAGCACATGCTGGCCACCGCGGCCCGCACCGGCGTGCCGCTGCAGGCGGCGGACAACGACAACGCCTCGGCGCTCCGTCGGCCCTGAGAGCGTCTTAACGCCTCCTGCGCTGTACCCCCTCAACAGCGGGGCGGTAGCCTTGCTTGCGATGACTAAGGGCGCCGAACAGCACGGCATCGCCGAACACAACAGCATTTCGTACGCGTCAGCCGGGGTCGATATCGAAGCCGGCGACCGCGCTGTCGAACTCTTCAAACCGCATGCCGCCAAGGCGACCCGTCCGGAAGTCCGGGGCGGCCTGGGCGGCTTTGCCGGGCTGTTCGCCTTACGCGGCGGCTACCGCGAGCCGGTGCTGGCGTCCTCGACCGATGGTGTGGGCACCAAGCTGGCGGTCGCGCAGGCGATGGACAAGCACGACACCGTCGGAGTGGACCTGGTCGCCATGGTGGTCGACGACCTCGTGGTGTGCGGTGCCGAGCCCCTGTTCCTACAGGACTACATCGCCGTCGGGCGCACCGTCCCGGAGCGCGTCGCCGCCATCGTGTCCGGCATCGCCGACGGCTGTGTCCAGGCCGGCTGCGCCCTGCTGGGCGGTGAGACGGCCGAACACCCCGGCCTGATGGAACCCGACCATTACGACATCTCCGCGACCGGCGTGGGCATCGTGGAGGCCGACGACGTACTCGGACCCGACCGGGTCCGGCCGGGCGACGTGATCATCGCCATGGCCTCCAGCGGTCTGCACTCCAACGGCTACTCGCTGGCCCGCAAGGTCCTGCTGGAGATCGACCGGATGAACCTGGCCGGCCATGTCGAGGAATTCGGCCGCACACTCGGCGAGGAGTTGCTGGAGCCCACCCGCATCTACGCCAAGGACTGCCTGGCGCTGGCCGCCGAAACGCAGGTGCGCACGTTCTGCCATGTCACCGGCGGCGGCTTGGCGGGCAACCTGGAACGCGTGGTGCCCCACGGGCTGACCGCGGAACTGGACCGCGGCACGTGGACGCCGGCACCGGTGTTCCAGATGATCGCCCAGCGCGGACGCATCGAGCGCGCCGAGATGGAGAAGACGTTCAACATGGGCATCGGGATGGTCGCGGTCGTGGCACCCGAGGACACCGATCGCGCGCTGGCCATCCTGACCGCACGGCACCTGGACTGCTGGACGCTGGGAACGGTCAAGAAGGGCGGCAAGGACAGTGTGCGCGCCCAGCTCGTCGGCCAGCATCCGCGGTTCTAGACAGTAGACAAGGTCGCGCTGGTAAGCGTCAGGCGCAACCAGCGCGACCCGTGTCTAAGTCCTGGGACGGAATGCGGGCGGCTCAGCGCCGCCAGTCATCCTCACCCGACCATTCATCGGCGTCGTCATTGACGTCGCCGGAATCGGGAGATCCCGACAGCTCACGTTGGAGCTGACTGAAGTCGGTGTTTGGTGAGCTGTACTTCAACTCACGTGCCACCTTGGTCTGCTTTGCCTTCGCCCGGCCGCGGCCCATGGGGGGACCCCCTCGCGCAATAACGGAGCGGCCCAATTGCTAGGCGGCTCCGATCTGTGTGTCTTTATTGTCCTGCCAACACTTTACCGTGCCCGCCCGCGAAGTGCTGTCAGGCCCTGCCTCACGGTGCGCGGCTGGGGCTCGGCTGCGGTGCGTCATTGCACAGCAGCACGACCATCCCCAGGATCGCGGTATCCGCGCAGAGACGGTCGTCACGTCGTCGGTGACCGAGTGAGTTTACGTGCTCCTGCGCAGTTCCACGCCTTAACGCCCCCGGAGACGTTCGACCGCCGCGCGCCCGGCCCCGGCGGTGGCATCCGCTGCCGGCATGGAATCCGGGTCGATCACGGCGGGGGCCTGCGCCTGCTCCCCGGCGATCAGCGCGGTATCGACCGGCAATCCCCGTTTGAGCAGCGCCAACGCGATCGGACCCTCGTCGGCGTGCTCGACGACCGTGCCGATCCGGCCGACATTGCGCCCGCCCGCGGTCACCGTGTCGCCGGTCGCCGGCCGGTCGGCGGAGCCGTCGAGCTGCAAGATCACCAGCATCCGGGGCGGTTTGCCCAGGTTGTGCACCCGCGCGAACCGTCTCCTGGCCGCGGTAGCAGCCCTTGTCGAGGTGAACAGCCCCGACACCGGGGCCGCCGATCCAGCCGACCTCGTGCGGAATGGTCCGTTCATCGGTGTCCACGCCCAACCGAGGCCGCCCGGCCGCCACGCGGTGTGCCTCGTAGGCCCACACGCCGGCCGGCTGCACGCCCGCAGCGATCAACCGTCCGGTGTATTCGCCGATCGATTCGCGCGGCACCACCAGGTCCAATTCGATGCCGCTGGCGGGCAGCCGGCGCAGGAACCCGCCGCCGGGCAGCGCCACCGCGGTCGCCTCCTGCGGCAGCGCCTCGACGCCCAAGGCCTTGATGACCTGCTCATCGGCGAGCCCGGGCCCCAAGAGTGAGAGCACCGCGAGATCGGCCGGCTCGATCTGCACGTCGGCCCAGAACACCATCTTGCGCAGGTAGGTCAGCAGCGGCTCGCCCCGCCACGGCTCGGTGTCCAGGTAGGTCGTACCCCCGAGCTCGGTCTGGATCCAGTGATCTTCGACACGGCCCTGCAGATCCAGGCTCAGATTCTCGGTGACCGCACCGTCCGGCAATGCACTGACATGCTGGCTGGAGATGCTGTGCAGCCAGGTTTGCCGCTCCTTGCCGGTCAAGGTGAGCACTGCCCGGTGGGAGCGGTCCACCAGGACCGCGGCACGCGCGGCAGCGCGCTGTTCACCGAGGGGATCACCGTAATGCCAGACGGCGCCGGCATCAGGGCCGGTTTCGGGCGCCGGAACTGCTGGCGGTAGTGCAGTCATAGGGCCAACTCTACTTTTGTCGCTCTTCGCCCTAGCTGGTCGCGGGCGCAAACTACGCTGGGTGCCCATGGCGAGCCCACCAGCCGTGCTGGTCACCCTTGACGGGAAGATCCACGACCCCGACACTCCGCTGCTGCACGCCGACGACCTGGCCGCGGTCCGCGGCGACGGCGTCTTCGAGACGCTGCTGGTGCGTGACGGCAGACCCTGCCTGCTGGAGGCCCACCTGGGCCGGTTGAGCCAGTCGGCCAAGATGCTGGACCTGCCCGAGCCGGATTTGGCGGCTTGGCGTGCGGCGGCGACGGTGGGGGCCGAGCGCTGGGCCTCAGAGAACGACGGCGACGGCGTGCTGCGCCTGGTGTACAGCCGCGGGCGGGAGAGCGGCGGGCCGCCGACCGCGTTCGCCACCATCGGTGCACTGGCCGAGCGCGTGGCCAAGGTTCGGCGCGACGGGCTGGCGGCGATCACCCTCGACCGCGGGCTCCCGCTGAGCGCCAGCGACATGCCGTGGCTGGCCGCCGGCGCCAAGACCCTGTCCTATGCGGTGAACATGGCCGCGCTGCGGCACGCCGAGCGCCACGGTGCCGGTGACGTGATCTTCGTCAGCTCCGACGGCTATGTGCTCGAGGGGCCGCGTTCCACTGTGGTGATCGCGACCGAAGGCGACCACGGGCAGCCGCTGTTGCTCACGCCGCCGCCGTGGTATCCGATCCTGCGTGGCACCACCCAGCAGGCGTTGTTCGAAGTGGCTCGCAACAAAGGCTACGACTGCGACCTCCGCGCCCTGAAGCCAGCGGATTTGCTTACCGCACAAGGTGTTTGGCTGATTTCCAGCATCACTCTGGCGGCTCGGGTGCATACCCTGGACGGGCAGCCGCTGCCCGATGCGCCGCTGAATGCCGACCTCGCCGGCCTGGTCGACGCAGCGATCGTCAGCGACCGCTGAGCTGCGAATAAATCGCTTGTCGGGGTGCTCGGACGGGGGTACCTTCGTGGGCACACAGGGAAGGAGGTGGTCCGACAAATTGAGTGATTTATGGACATGTGAGGTGGCTGCCCGCTAGCAGCGCCGGGGTAAAGCCTGCGCGCGCTGGCGAATTCCCCGCAGTCACCCGGCCCCCGAGCCCTCCGGTCTGTCCAACCAGGTACCAAGGCTCGGGGGCTGCCCCATGTCTGGGGGTCTGTTACTCCGGCGAGCCAGGGTGGTCGGTGAGATCAGCTCGGGCCGGGCGCCAGTGTCGAGCAGGCCTTGGTGGCTTCCTGCCACGTCTGGTCATCGACGCCGGCAGGCGGACCCGCGATCGGGCCGGCGGCCGCTGGAACACCGTGCTCGGAAAGGCAGTGGGCGTAGGTTCCGTGCTCGGGCGGCGACGAGGTGGGCGCCGGTTGCGGGCCCTCCGACGAACACGCACCGAGGAAAGCTGCTGCGGCAAGCAGACCTGCCGCGACGATCGGCCGGCGCATCAGCCGACGAACCGTGACAGCCGGGCCGACAGGTGCGGTACCAGACCGCCGTCGGCGTCTACTCGTTCCTCGACGTAGCCCAGATCGCCGCCCTCGACGATGCCGTAGAGCCGCTTGGCGCCACCGACCAGCAGCCCGGACTTGCTGCGGGCCAGCGCATCGGTGACCAGCTCCCAGGACGCCTGGGTGAGGGGTTTGCCGTAGAACAGTTCGACGTAGCCGGCCGAATGGGCCAGCAGTAGTTCGATGGCCTGTGACTCGTCACGGCCTGCCGGGTCCTCGGGATCGGTCACGAATCGCCAGTAGCCGGTCTCGCGCAGGCCCGGGGAGTCGTATTCGCCGGTCTCGGTCAACCGCCAGGACCGGGAATCCCAGATCAGATAGTCGCCGCCGTCGTGGGAGACCACGATCTGCTGGCCGAACCGATAGTCGCCATGGGTGTCGCGACCTTCACCTTCTCCGCGCCACACGCCGACCAACGGCAACAGCGCCAGCAGCGCGTCGTTGAGTTCCACGCCATCGCGCAGATTGGCGGTGTCGGCGGGAACCGGGAGATCCTCGAAGACCGGGATGTTACGGGTGGCGGTGGCCTTGGCCCGTTCAGCGGCGGCCGCTATGGCTCGGTCGCCTGAGCCTCGCTCAGGGACGGAGGCCTCGGCTGGAATGTCTCGGTCGGAGGTCACGACTCGTCGGTGACGAGGCGGTACAGCGCGTACAACGCGAACCACGTGATCACCACGACGGCCGCGACGAGCATTATCTCGAAGAAGAGCACCACGGGAGTGAGTCTAGTTCCTTGTCGAGGGTGTCGGCGCCCCGGGTCGGGGGCCCTGTATACGCGCGAACGTGAGCTTGTGTGTCAGATTCGTGCGAATCCTCGTACACAAGCTCACGTTCGAAAGAGGGAACTACGCCGAGCTGAATGGCCTAGCTCCTTCGTCGCTAGGCGACCTTGACGTCGACCTCGTGGATACCCGCACCGGTCGGGGCCACGCTGGCGTCGCCGTTGCCCGCGGGGGACAGGGCGCGCAGCGTCCAGGTGCCCGGGGCGGCGAAGAACCGGAAGTCACCGGTTGCCGAGGCCACGACCTCAGCGGTGAACTCGTCGCTGGAGTCCAGCAGACGCACGAAGGCGCCGCCCACGGCCTGGCCGGAGCCGTCCACCACACGGCCGGTGATCACGGTTTCCTTCTCCAGGTCGACGCCGGCCGGCAACGTCAGTCCTTGCTTGGGTGCAGAGCACATATCAACTTCCCAACTCGATCGGGGCGCCCACCAGGGAGCCGTATTCCGTCCAACTGCCGTCGTAGTTCTTCACGTTCTGGTGTCCCAGCAGCTCCTGCAGCACGAACCAGGTGTGCGAGGAACGCTCACCGATCCGGCAGTAGGCGATGGTCTCCTTGTTGCCGTCGAGGCCGGCCTCGGCGTACAGCTTGGCCAGATCCTCGTCGGACTTGAAGGTGCCGTCCTCGTTGGCCGCCTTGCTCCACGGAACGTTGATGGCGCCGGGGATATGCCCGGGACGCTGGCTCTGCTCCTGCGGCAGGTGCGCCGGGGCCAGGATCTTGCCGGAGAACTCGTCAGGGGAACGCACGTCGACCAGGTTCTTCTCGCCGATCGCGGCGATGACCTCATCGCGGAAGGCGCGGATGTTGTTGTCGGGTGCCTTGGCCGAGTACGACGTAGCGGGGCGGCTGACGGCGTCGGTGACCAGCGGGCGGCCGTCGAGCTGCCAGCGCTTGCGGCCGCCGTCGAGCAGCTTCACGTCGTTGTGGCCGTACAGCTTGAAGTACCAGTAGGCGTAGGCCGCGAACCAGTTGTTGTTGCCGCCGTACAGGATCACGGTGTCGTCGTTGCTGATGCCCTTGTCGCTCAACAGCTTCGAGAACTGCTGCTGGTCGACGAAGTCACGCTTGACGGCGTCCTGCAGATCGTCTTTCCAGTCCAGTTTGACGGCACCGGGAATGTGGCCCTCGTCGTCGTAGGCGCTGGTGTTCTCGTCGACCTCGACGAACACCACGCCGGGGGTGTCGAGGTTGTTCCCGGCCCATTCGGTCGAGACCAGGACGTCGGAACGTGCCATGTACGAATTCCTTTCGGTTACTTGCTATTTGAGATGTCTTGTGGGGTCATGCAGGGCTTGGGATGTGGCGCAGCCGGGCCACCAACGGGTAGAGCTGGCAGCCCAGGCAGATGCCGAAGGCGGCGTTGAGGAAGGCCGCCACCAACGCGAACGCGGTGGCGGTCAGGCCGAGTGCGGTGACACCGAACGCGAAACCCGCGGTGCCCACGGCCGCGAACACGAAGCCCACCAGTTGGGCGAACTTCAGCGGCGGCACCGGCTCGCGCTCGGTGACCGCAGCCAGGCGCGGCGCGATGAAGGTGGCGAAGAGCCGGCCGTACGGATGCTTGCGCGGCCCGGCGACGGCACCGATGGCGAACACCACGGCCTGCACGCCCAACAAAGCTCCGGCCGCCGGCTCACTGACCCCCGCCACCAGCAGGGTCACGATCAGCACCGCGGTGGTCACCCAGGCCGCGAACCGGGGCCCCCGCACGTCGACCTGGGCAGGCCGACCGTCGGCGATGGGCTGGGTGGATGTCGATGACATGGAAACGAACTCCCGTTGTTGTAGAAGGTCTGATGGTGTGCAGACTCAGGTACCAGGCCTGAGCGGACGCACAACAGCGCGCGGCTGCCCTCAACAGCAACAACAACAGCAGCAACCCGCGACGCGGCACAGATCAACTGCGCGGCGCTTGGTGAGCACGAGCTCAAGGCGGGCTGACACGAGCGACAGCTTACCCAATAACCGCGGGGTCAGGCCAACAGCGGTTCCAGCGCCGAGCGCAGGTCAGCGGCCTTGGGAACCCCGCTGGTGCGGTATCGCGGCCGCCCGTCGCGGTCGAAGATGATGGTGGTGGGTAGCGACAGAACCGAAAGCCGCCTGGCGGCTTCGGGATTGGCGTCCATGTCGATCTCCACATGAGCGACGTCGGGGAGCTCGGCGCAAACCTGGTCGACCACTCGCCGCACCCCGGCGCACGGGCCGCACCATTCGGCGGAGAAATGCAGGACCGTCGGGCCCGTGTGCGACAGCCCGAGATCACTGGTGTCGACATCGGCGGCCTGCTCACCCGCCCTGATCATGCCGGCGCGCAGGGTGATCAGCCGGCCGATCACGTAGGCGATACCGAGTGCGGCGATCAGCACCACGATCACCAGCACCATCGACGAGCTCATGACTGTCTGAACCCCGCCAGGTCGATCGTTACTCCCTCGGCGATGCCCTCGATGATCACGTCGGAGCCGCGCGCGCCCGCGGTGGTCGGGGCCAGGCCGAACGGCAGCTTCTGGCCGGTGATGGTGTCGCTGAACTCCGCCAGGACAGCGGCGGTCTTGTCCTCGGGAACGGCCTCGTCGGCGGTATTCGGCCCGGTCAGGATCCCGGTCGCGGTCAGCACCAGGGTGGTGTCGTCGCCGTCGGCGAACGACAGGTCGACCGCCACACTGACCCGTTTGTCCAGCCCGGATTTCTTGGGCGTTCCGGTGAATACCAGCCCCTGGCTGCTGGAGATACCGGACTCCGTGGTGCCCCCGGTGGCGTCGTTGGTCTCCCGCGAGGGCGCCTCGACCAGCAGGTCGTCGATGCCCATGAACCTGCCGATGTGGGTGGAGTCGATGATGATGCGGCTCTCGGCCTTCCTGACCGGCAGCTTCGCGTCCGGACGGATCAGCCACGACGAGTCGATGAGGTCGATTCCGTGCAGCGTGGCCTCCAGCGAGGCCTTGCCCACCACCGGATGGTCGACACCGGCGGCCCGGATCTCGATCTCGCGGTAGCGGTGGTTGCGGACCTGGGTGAGGAACGGGAACCCCAGGATGGCCACCCACGGGTCCCACTGCAGGCCGGCCGCGGTCCGTACGTTGCGGGCAAGGCGGTACTCGGCGTAGATCGCCGAGCCGAAATCGGTGCCGACGACCCCGACGACGAGTGCGGTCACGGTCGCGGTGAGCCCGATCAGCAGTTTGCGCACCGGCACATTGTCGCCCACTGCCCTCGGATCGAAGCGCTCGGCGCGGCTAATCAGCAGGTGAGGCGTTATCGTTAGAACACTAAAGGCCGGTAACGGCTACATGTCAGTCATGAATCCGACCGTGTGGACATCGGGGTCCACCGCGATCGTGGGAAGTGATTGCCGGCGCGCCGGAGGACCTGTTGGATCTACTGCTACTGACCGTCGACCCGCATCCCGAGGCGGTCCTGCCCTCTTTGTCTCTGCTGGCCCACACCGTGCGCACGGCTCCGACAGAAGTGTCCTCGCTGCTGGAAGCGGGCAGTGCCGACGTGGCGATAGTGGACGCCCGCACGGACCTGGCGGCCGCGCGTGGCCTGTGCCGGCTGTTGGGGACGACGGGCACCTCTGTGCCCGTCGTGGCAGTCGTAAACGAGGGCGGATTGGTGGCGGTCAACCACGAATGGGGCCTCGACGAGATCCTGTTGCCCGGTACCGGCCCGGCCGAGATCGACGCCCGGCTGCGGTTGCTCGTCGGCCGACGCGGTGGCGGCGGCAACCAGGAGAACGTCGGCAAGATCACCCTCGGCGAGCTCGCGATCGACGAGGGCACCTATACCGCCCGCCTGCGCGGACGCCCCCTCGACCTCACCTACAAGGAGTTCGAGCTGCTCAAATACCTCGCCCAGCACGCCGGCCGGGTCTTCACCCGGGCGCAGCTGCTGCAAGAGGTGTGGGGATATGACTTCTTCGGCGGTACCCGCACGGTCGACGTGCACGTCCGTCGTCTGCGCGCCAAGCTCGGCCCCGAGTACGAATCGCTGATCGGCACCGTCCGTAACGTCGGCTACAAGGCGGTGCGCCCGTCCCGTGGCCGCACCCCGGCCGGTGACGCGGCCGCAGCCGCCGAGGCGGATCCGGACGACGGTGACGACTACGACCCGGCGACCGACGCGGACGAGTCGCTGGCGGGGCGGTTGCCCAGCCAGTGACCCAACTCGACTGGCGCACCGGGCTGTCAGCAGCCGAACAGGCCGGGATCCGTGACCTCATTGCCGCCGCTACCGCCACCGACGGCGTCGCCCCCGTCGGTGATCAGGTGCTGCGCGAGCTCGGCCATGACCGCACCCGGCACCTCCTCGCCTTCGACGACGCAGAACTCGTCGGGTACCTGAACCTGGCTCCAGCCGTTGACGGCGACCCGGCGATGGCCGAACTGGTCGTGCATCCGGGGGCCCGCCGCCGCGGCATCGGCGCAGCACTGGCCCGCGCGGGGCTGGGCGAGGGGCCGTCAGGTACCCGAATCTGGGCGCACGGCAATCTGGAGGCGGCCCGCGCGCTGGCCGCCGCACTGGACCTCAAGCCGGCCCGGGAGCTGCTGCAGATGCGCCGCCCGCTGGCCGATTTGCCGCCGCTGCGCAGCGTCGACGGCGTCCGGATCAGCACGTACGCCGGGCCGGCCGACGATGCCGAGATCCTTCGGGTCAACAACGCCGCCTTCTCCTGGCACCCGGAACAGGGCGGCTGGACCGAACAGGACATCGAAGAGCGGCGCAACGAGCCATGGTTCGACCCGGAGGGGCTTTTCGAGGCGTTCGACGAGCAGACCGGCGCGCTGCTGGGCTTCCACTGGACCAAAACCCATGACGACGGCCTGGGCGAGGTTTACGTCGTCGGGGTCGACCCGTCCGCGCAAGGACGGGGTTTAGGCTCGGTGCTCACTCTCGTCGGTTTGCACCACCTCGCCGAGCGGTCCCTGCCGACGGTGCTGCTTTACGTCGAGGCAGATAACTCGGCGGCCGTGGCGACCTATCGAAACTTGGGTTTTGAGGTGTTCGGCGTCGACGTGGCGTACGCCGCCGGTTAACCCGTTTAGCTGTGAACACGCTGAACCTATTCACTGCTGATTCACCTGCTGTCCGCGAGCCGTCCACTGGGGCCGAATACGTTGCCGGAGAGTTCGAAGCCGTCAACCGAAAGTGGGACAAGTGAAGCTCATCAGCATTGGCAAGGGTGTAGGCAAGCCGTTCGGCATCGCGCTGTCCGCGACGGCCATTGCGGCGCTCACCCTGACTGCGTGCGGCAGCGACAACAACGCCGCCGGCACCAGCTCCGCGGCCTCGGGCGCCAGCTCGGCGTCGGCCGAGTGCGGCGGAAAGAACTCGCTGACCGCCGAAGGCTCGACGGCTCAGCAGAACGCCATTGCCGAGTTCAACAAGGTCTGGGGCCAGGTGTGCTCCGGCAAGAACCTCGCCTACAACCCGACCGGTTCCGGCGCGGGCGTGGATCAGTTCATCGCCAAGCAGGTCGACTTCGCCGGCTCCGACTCCGCGCTCAAGGACGATCAGGTCGCCAAGGCCGCCGAGCGTTGCGGCGGCAACGAGGCCTGGAACCTGCCGCTGGTGTTCGGCCCCGTCGCGCTGGCCTACAACGTCGAGGGCGTCGACAAGCTCGTCGTGAACCCGGATGTGCTCGCCAAGATCTTCCAAGGCCAGATCAAGAAGTGGAACGACCCGGCGATCGCGGCGCTCAACGCCGGCACGAACCTGCCTGACCTGGACATCAAGCCGATCTACCGGTCGGATTCCTCGGGCACCACCGACAACTTCCAGAAGTACCTGGCCGCGGCCGCGCCGCAGACCTGGACCAAGGGTGCGGGCAAGGAGTTCCAGGGCGGCGCCGGTGAGGGCGCTCAGAAGTCCTCCGGTGTGGTGCAGGCCGTGCAGGCCACCCCCGGCTCCATCGGTTACGTCGAGAAGAGCCCGGCCGCGGCGGCCGGCCTGCCCTACGCCCAGATCGACAGCGGAGCCGGCGCGGTCGCGCTGGACGACGCGTCCACCACCAAGGCCGTCGGCGCCGCCAAGTTCAAGGGTGACGGCAAGGACCTGATCATCGACCTGAACGCGCTGTACGCCTCGAAGGAAGCCGGCGTGTACCCGCTGGTGCTGGCCACCTACGAGATCGTTTGCTCCAAGGGTTACGACGCCGACACCGCCGCGGCCGTCAAGTCCTTCCTGACCGTGGCCGCCAACGAGGGCCAGGCCAGCCTGTCGCAGGCCGGATACATCGCACTGCCCGACGAGTTCAAGCAGCGCCTGCTGACCTCGGTCGAGGCCATCGCCTAGTAGCCGAACTGGCATTAGAGGACGGATTTGGGCGAGGATGGATTTACCGACCATATGACGACCAGGGGCCCCGACGGGACGACAGTGACAACGCCGAATCCAGCTGATTCGGGGTCGGGGGAGACGCTCGCGTCCCCCCACCCCGAACCGGCACCTATCTCTACCAATCCGTCCAGGGGAGCCAAGGTTCGCCTCGGCGACCGAATCTTCCGATGGCTTGCCGAAGGCTCGGGCATCCTGATCGTCGCGCTCATCGCGGCGATCGGGGTGTTCCTGTTGTGGCGCGCCGTCCCGGCCCTGACCCGCAACGAGGAGAACTTCTTCCTCTACGGCGGCAACTGGATCACCACCGACACCTCGGCGATGCACTTCGGCATCTTCGAGCTGCTTCAGGTGACCGTGTTCGTCTCCGTGTTCGCGCTCGTCCTGGCCATGCCGGTGGCACTGGGCATCGCGATCTACCTCACCCAGTATTCGTCGCGCAGGCTGGCCGGACCGCTGGCCTACCTGGTGGATCTGCTGGCCGCGGTGCCGTCGATCGTCTACGGCGTGTGGGGCCTGTACGTCCTGGCGCCGGTGATCAAACCCTTTGCGGTGTGGCTCAATACGCACTTGGACTGGCTGTTCCTGTTCAAGACAGGCAACGCCTCGGTGGCCGGCGGCGGCACGATCTTCACCGCGGGCATCGTGCTGGCGGTGATGATCCTGCCGATCATCACCGCGGTCACCCGCGAGGTGTTCACCCAGACCCCGCGCGGTCAGATCGAGGCCGCACTGGCGCTGGGCGCCACCCGCTGGGAAGTGGTGCGCACGACGGTGCTGCCGTTCGGGTTGTCCGGCTACATCAGTGGCGCGATGCTCGGTCTGGGCCGCGCGCTCGGTGAGACCATCGCGCTCTTGATCATCCTGCGCGGCACCCAGACCGCGTTCAGTTGGACGCTGTTCGACGGCGGCTACACCTTCGCAAGCAAGATCGCCGCCACTGCAAGCGAATTCAACGACCAGTACAAGGCAGGGGCCTACATTGCCGCCGGTCTGGTGCTGTTCATCCTCACCTTCGTGGTGAACTCGCTGGCTCGTGCCGCGGTCGCCGGAAAGGGACGCTCATGACCTCGACTCTTGAGCGGCCGGTCAAGGCGCCCGCGTTCCAGGGTGTCAGCCTGCGCCGCAAGCTGACCAACCACGTCGCCACGGTGCTGGTGACCTTGTCGTTGCTGGTCGCCCTGGTCCCGCTGGCGTGGGTGTTGTATTCGGTGATCGTCCGGGGCTGGGGCGCATTGACCTCAGCCACGTGGTTCACCAACTCGCAGGCCGGGATGACGACGTTCACCGCCGGCGGCGGTGCGTATCACGCGATCGTCGGCACCCTGCTGCAGGGCATCGTGTGCTCGCTGATCTCCATTCCGATCGGCGTGATGGTGGGCGTGTACCTGGTGGAGTACGGCGGCGGGACACGGCTGGGCAAGGTCACCACGTTCATGGTGGACATCCTCACCGGTGTGCCCTCGATCGTCGCGGCACTGTTCATCTACGCGCTGTGGGTGGCCACGCTCGGGTTCGGCCGGTCGGGCTTCGCGGTGTCGTTGTCGCTGGTGCTGTTGATGATTCCGGTGATCGTGCGTGCCACCGAGGAGATGCTGCGCATCGTGCCGATGGATCTGCGTGAAGCGAGTTACGCACTGGGCGTACCGAAATGGAAGACCATCATCCGCATCGTGATCCCGACGGCGTTGTCGGGCATCGTCACCGGCGTCATGCTGGCGCTGGCGCGCGTGATGGGTGAGACTGCGCCGTTGCTCATTCTCGTCGGTTACGCGCAGGCGATGAACTTCGACATGTTCGGCGGGTTCATGGGTTCTCTGCCGGGCATGATGTACGACCAGATCTCAGCGGGGGCAGGAGCCAACCCGGTGCCCACCGACCGGCTCTGGGGTGCCGCCCTGACGCTGATCCTGCTGATCGCCCTGCTCAACGTGGGAGCGCGGGCGGTCGCCAAATTCTTTTCCCCCAAGAAGGTGTAGGAGCTATCCATGGCCAAGCGGCTGGATCTCAAGGACGTCAACATCTATTACGGTGCGTTCCACGCCGTATCCGACGTATCGCTGTCGGTGCAGCCGCGCAGCGTGATGGCATTCATCGGCCCGTCGGGCTGCGGTAAGTCGACCGTGCTGCGCACGCTCAACCGCATGCACGAGGTGATTCCCGGGGCCCGCGTCGAGGGCTCGGTGCTGCTCGACGGTGAGGACATCTACGGCGCCGGGGTGGACCCGGTGGGCGTGCGCAAGACCATCGGCATGGTGTTCCAGCGTCCGAATCCTTTCCCCACCATGTCGATTCGCGACAACGTGGTGGCCGGGCTGAAGTTGCAGGGCGTGCGCAACAAGAAGACTCTCGACGAGGTCGCCGAGCGGTCGCTGCGCGGCGCCAACCTGTGGAACGAGGTCAAGGACCGGCTGGACAAGCCCGGCGGCGGCCTGTCGGGTGGTCAGCAGCAGCGGTTGTGCATCGCCCGCGCCATCGCGGTCCAGCCCGACGTGTTGTTGATGGACGAGCCCTGCTCGGCGCTCGACCCGATCTCGACGCTGGCCATCGAAGATCTGATCTCCACGCTCAAGCAGGATTTCACGATCGTCATCGTCACGCACAACATGCAGCAGGCTGCCCGGGTGAGCGATCAGACGGCGTTCTTCAATCTCGAAGCCACCGGCAAGCCCGGCAAGCTGATCGAGATCGACGACACCGAGAAGATCTTCTCCAACCCCACCCAGAAGGCGACCGAGGACTACATCTCCGGTCGCTTCGGCTGAGTTCTCTCCCGCTCGCGCTAGGGAGTGAGCACGACGCGGGTGCCTGACGGCTCGCCGCCGGCCCATACCTCGGCGACATCGGCCAATGCCCTTGGCTGAGTGCGCAATTCGAGCTGGCCGGCAGCGGCCATATCGAACAGCTTCGGTAATGCCTCGGTGCGGGCACGGCCCAGTACCTCGTGCGGCACGCTGCCGATACCGACCCCGCACAGCGTGATCCCGGTGCTGCGCAACACTGCTGCGTCCAGCGTCAGCGTCGGCGCGGTCATCGACCCGATCTGCACGAATCGGGTCGGGTGGTAGTGCGCGGCCGGATGACTGGCGGCCAGGGCGGTGAGCACCTCGGCGGCCGGGTCGCCCCACAGGTAGTCGAGCACCGCGTCGAACGGTCTGCGGGCGTGCATCTCGGCGACCCGCGCACTGAGATCCTGCTCGCCGAGGGCGATCGTGTCGTGGGCGCCGGCCGACCGTAGCCACTCCAGTCGTTCCGGGTTGCGCCCGGCGGCCACCACCGTCTCGGCCGCGAACATGGCACCGGCCAATTGCACTGCCATGGAACCGGTTACCCCGGTGGCGCCCAAGACCAGCACATGATCGCCGGGCTTGACCGCCGCGGCGTGTGACAGGGCCGTCCACGCCGAGATGCCCGGGTTGGGCAGGGCGGCGGCGGTCACCGAGTCGACGTGCTCGGGGATTTCGACGCCACCGCGAGGATCGACCACGGCCTGCTCCGCCATCATGCCCGAGTAACCGAGGGCGCCGGTATAGATCCGGCGGCCGTCGGCGAGCCGTGCCACTCCGTCGACCCCGGGGATGGCCGGCAGTGCGATTTCCTTGCTGGCGTAGTGCGTCCCTGATACCAGTGCCCGGGTGAGGTTGGTCAGGGCCGATGCTTCGACGGTGGCTACCTGTGTGCCTTCGTGGGCCTGTGGCGTGGGCACGTCGGTGTAGGCGGGGACGCGGCCCCATTCGGTGACCAGTGCGGCCTTCATGGCGACTCCTTTGGTTTCCATCAATATGGTTTCTGTGGAAACAATAACTGTGGGCGGTGCCGGATGGCAATATTGTTTCCGTGAAAACCAAACTTGAGCTGATCGAGGCCATCGCCGGGCTGTTGGCCACGGTGGGGGACCGGCTCGGGAATGACGGGGAGGGCGACGCGGAACGCGACTTCATGGCGGCCCGCATCCCTGCCCGGTTGCAGACGCCCATGCGATCACTACCGACATCGTCGCTGCACCTGCTGGCCGAGATCGCCGAAGGTCCGGTCAGCGTGGTCGGGCTGGCGGCGCGCTCGGGCAGGCTCAAGGGCACGGTGTCCAAGCACGTCCAGCGACTGGTCGAGGCCGGCCTGGTGGTCCGCACGCCGGTACCGGGCAACCGCAAGGAGATCGAGCTCGGCCTGACCGCGGACGGTCGGCTCGTCGCCGACGTGCATCGCGAACTGCACGAGGAGATGGACCGCGGAACGCGTGATTTCCTGCTGCGTTACAGCGGGGCTGACCTGCAGGTGCTGGTCAAGGTGCTCGGTGACCTGGCCGGCGCGCACAAAGACGGCGTCCGGCTGGTGCCGCCGGCCGACCAGCCCTGAGTCACTGGCTCAAGGAAGCCGAATCCCCGTCCGGGTAGGCGCCGGTGACCTGGAAGATGACCCGCCGCGCCACCTCGACGGCGTGGTCGGCGAAGCGCTCGTAGAACCGGCTCAGCAACGTCACATCGACGGCAGCGGTGACGCCGTGCTTCCATTCCCGGTCCATCAGCACCGAGAACAGGTGACGATGCAGATCGTCCATCGCGTCGTCTTCCTCCTGGATCCGGGCGGCCTTCTCCGGATCCCGGGTGAGCAGCACCTCGCGTGCGGCGTGCCCCAATTCGACTGCCACGCGACCCATTTCGGCGAAGTAGCCGTTCACTTCCTCCGGCAGCACATGCTGGGGGTGGCGTCGTCGCGCGATCTTGGCGACGTGCAGCGCCAGGGCGCCCATCCGGTCGACATCGGCGACGATCTGGATCGAGCCAACCACCGACCGCAGGTCGCCGGCAACGGGCGCTTGCAGCGCGAGCAGCACGAACGCGGACTCCTCGGCCTGCGTGCTGAGCACCGTCATCTTGTCGTGGTCGCTGATCACCTGCTCGGCGAGCGCGAGATCGGCCTGCAAGAGCGCCTGGGTGGCCAGCTCCATTGCGTTACCCGCCAACTCGCACATCTGCCCGAGTTGGTCCGTGAGGGAATGCAACTGCTCGTGGTATTGGGTACGCATGCTGCAAGATTATGCGGTCAGCAGGCCTGTAGTCACGATGCAACGATGAACGAACGGTGAATGCCGTCCTCCCGGGTGCCGGGGCCTATTCGCAGGTGGTATCGGCCGCGTTGGTTACGGTCAGATCCTCGGGAAGATGGGTCGGGCTGCTGCTGGTGCCCTTCAGCACATGTACCTGCACCTCTGACCCGCTCGGGGTCGGCGCGTTGACGGTGTTGAAATCGGAGCCCAGCACCACCTGCACCACGTCGCCCATGCCCGATACCCGCTCGATGGTGGGGTTGGCGAAGGAACTGGCCACCGTCGCGGCCGCCTCCTCGTTACCGGGGGAGAAGAACACCGTGGTCGCCGGCAGCGTGCTCGGGTAGTCGTCGGGGGTGTTGACGTTGAAGCCGTGTTCCTGCAGCTCGGTGGCCGCAGTCGAGGCTAGGCCGCTCTGGCCCGTGGAGTTCGACACCTGCACCGTGACCTGCTGCGGATCGGTGGTGACGGCGTTGACCATCTCGCCGCTGTCCGTCGCCTCCGGCGCGGGCGCCGGGGCGGTCGACTGGGGCGTCGACGACGGGGCGGCCGCCTGCACCGACGACGTGGCCGATTCCGGGGTGCCGGGCACCGGGGTGTTGTCCGGGTTCTTCTCCCCGGGCAACGGATCGTCGTTGATGATCGCGTCGAACAGTGCCCGCATGTCCTCGGTACGCGGGACTTCGTTGCCGTACTCGTCGGCGTAACCGACGGTCGGCACGGTGACGAAGGTGATCCGGCCGGCGTTCACGCCCTGCACGGACTGGCCGAGGTCAACGAGGTCCTTGGTCCTGATGTTGTCGACGAAGCTGTCGCTGATGAACATGTTGACCACGTTGTTCAGCTTGTTCAGCGAGAAGAAGGTGTCGCGGGAGATCAGCGCTCGCAGCAGTGAGGACAAGAACAGCTGCTGACGTTTGATGCGACCGTAGTCGCCGTTGTATTCGGTGGTCACCTGCCGGGCTCGCACATAGTTCAGGGCGGTGTGCCCGTCGACCATCTGCCGTCCGGCGTTGGGTAGGACGGTGCCGAGTTCGTAGTCCTCGAGCGGGGTGGTGCTGCACACCTCGACCCCGCCCAGCGCGTCGACCATCTTGGAGAAACCGGAGAAGTCGACGGCCATGAAGCGGTTGATGGACAACCCGGACAGTTTCTGGATCACCTTCACCAGGCACTTCGGCCCGCCGAAGGCGAAGGCCGAGTTCAGCTTGGTCTCGGTGTAGACCTCGTCGGGACCGTAGGTCTCGGTCTCCTCGTCGTACAGCGGACCGTAGGTCGCCGTTTCCGGGTTCCACGGCTCGCACTTCATCGGTTCGATCGAGAGGTCACGCGGGAACGACACGGCGACAACCCGTTCCCGGTTGGCCGGGATGTTCACCAGCATGATCGTGTCCGATCGCGCGCCGCCGGCATCCTCGGTGCCGCCGGCACCCATGCCCCCGTTTTCGCCGAAGCGGCTGTCGGTTCCGATGATCAGGAAGTTCTCATCGCCGAACTGGGCGTTCGGGTCGACGATGTCACGCGAGTTGAGGTCGAGCGCGGCCACCTTGTTGAGGCTGTCGTTCTTGGAGGACTGCCACTGCCAGGCCCCACCGGTGAGCACCAGGGTGAGCACCGCGAGCATGGCGGCGGCGGCCCGCCCGGCCAGCATCACCCGGCGATTGATCGGTACCCGCACTGCCTCGAGCACAGTGGTTTCGTCGGGATCGTGTTCGTCCGGCGGTGTCGGGCGAGCGCGCCACGTGGGGCGCTGCTGGGGGGCTTCGTAGTCGTAGACGGCCAACGCCGGCAGGACGTCGGTGTTGGCGTTTTCGGTTTCGATCTGCAGGTCCGACGGGTCCTCGAGCGGCTCGTCGAACTGCGCCGGGAAATCCTCGGCCCCGTCGTGGGGTTCTTCGGCCTCCGGGTCGATCCGTACCGCGGCGATCACGTCGGTCGGATCGGGTACCTGCGGACGGGCGTAGGCCGGTGCGTAGTCCGGCTCGGGCTCGGCTTCTGTTTCGACCTCGACCTCGGCCTCGAACTCTGGTTCGGTCTCCGGCTCGAATTCCGGCTCCGGCTCGAGTTCCGGTTCCCAGAAGTACGCGGGTTCTGGTTCTGGCTCGGGCTCCTGGAAGTACGCGGGCTCAGGTTCCGGTGCCGCGTCGAGTTCTGGCTCCGGCTCGTAAGCCTCGTATGCCTCGTCCGGCTCGAGTCGGTGGCGGGTCGGTGTGAAGCCGGTTCCGGCGACCTTGGCGATCAGATCCGCGACAGTTACTCCGTCGGCGTGGCTTCCGGTGGGCTCATCGAGTGGTAAATCGTCGGGTAGCGCGGCATCTTGACGTTCCCACGGCGCGGCGCCTGGCAAAGGCTGGCGGGATCGGGTAATCCATTGGTTGTCCGACGGTTGCTCCGGCGAGCGGTGGCGACGGCCGGGAGTGGCGTTATCAGCGTCACTCATGTCCTTACCGGCCTCCGACTCTTCGAACTCGCGCGTGCGCGTCGGTGCGCATCGTTCCCGCGGTGTGATCTGGGTGCTGCTGAGGTTTTTCTCCTCATCTCTTCTAGCAGCACAGTGCCGGGCTGGCTACCTGAGCCGGCCGCGACAGGGTTTTCATCGTACTGACGCATCCTGAGACTGAGCTAGACCCAACCAGGTGACAGAGCTGTCTCGATGTCATCTCGGCGCGAGCGCAGGTCAGCCTCCGGAATGCATCACATCGGCCCCGGCCGGGACCGCGCAGTCGTCGGGATCGTCGAGCCATCCCTCGGGCAGCGATACGGAGGCGGCCGACCCCTGCCGTCCGCGCGGACCGGTCGCCGCGGGCGGGAACGGGGCGTCGCCGTCCAGCTGGGAGAGCAGCTCGTCGAGTTCGGCGCGGGTCTTGACCAAGGCCAGCCCGCGGCGCAGCTCGGCGCCGGCCGGGAACCCGTGCAGATACCAGGCGACGTGCTTGCGGATGTCGCGCATGCCCTTGTCCTCGCCGAAGTGCTCGCTGAGCAGCTCGCCGTGGCGGCGCACGATGTCGGCCACCTCGCCCAGGTTCGGCGGGGTGGCGGCCGGCCGGCCGGTGAAGGCGGCGGACAGCTCGGCGAACAGCCATGGCCGGCCCAGGCAGCCGCGGCCGATCACCACGCCGTCGCATCCTGTCGCGGCCATCATCGCCAGCGCGTCCTCGGCCTCGAAGATGTCGCCGTTGCCGAGCACCGGAATGCTGGTGACATGGGCTTTGAGCGCCGCGATCTGATCCCAGTCGGCCGTGCCCGAGTAGCGTTGCGCGGCGGTGCGGGCGTGCAGCGCCACGGCTGCCGCGCCCTCCTCGGCGGCGATCCGCCCGGCGTCCAAGTGCGTGTGGTGCGCGTCGTCGATGCCGATCCGGAACTTCACCGTCACCGGAATGTCGGTGCCCTCGACACCTCGCACGGCAGCGGCCACGATCTGGCCGAACAGCCGCCGCTTATAGGGCAGTGCCGATCCGCCGCCACGCTTGGTGACCTTCGGGACCGGGCAGCCGAAGTTCATGTCGATGTGGTCGGCCATGCCCTCGTCGGCGATCATCTTGGCCGCCAGATACGTGGTCTGGGGGTCCACCGTGTAGAGCTGCAGCGACCGCGGCGACTCGTCGGGGCCGAAGGTGGTCATGTGCATGGTGACCGGATGGCGCTCGACCAGGGCCCGGGCGGTGACCATCTCGCACACATACAGGCCGCTGACGGTGCCGGCGCGGGCGATCTCCAGCTCGCGGCACAGCGTGCGGAACGCCACGTTGGTCACCCCGGCCATGGGGGCGAGCACGACGGGACTGGGCAACGCGAACGGCCCGATCCGCAGCTGGGATCGGGCCGACGCTGCCGTTTCCGGGGGCGATGCGGTCAGGGTCATGAAGACGAGGACGACACCAGCAGGTTCTTCATCGCCTTCTTCTCGGCCACCTTGCGCTCGCGTTCCAGGCGGCGCTCCTTGGCGACCTCGAACTTGTCGCAGGCGTCCTCGAGTTCCTCGACGATGCGGCCGAGGTCGTCGCGCAGCCGTGCGCCCTCACCCGTGAAGTCCTCACGTTCGAAGATGCGCCACTTGCGCAGCACCGGCATCACCACGTCGTCCAGGTGGATGCGCGGGTCGTAGACACCGCCGACGGCGATGACGACGGCCTTGCGGCGGAAGTCGGGAACCGTGTAGCCGGGCATCTTGAAGTTGTCGAGCACGCGGTGCAGCGAGGCCATGCCCTGGTTGGGGGCGATGTCGAGGCCGGCCGCCGAAACGTCCCGGTAGAAGATCATGTGCAGGTTCTCGTCGGCGGAGATGCGCTGCAGCAGCTGATCGGCGATCGGGTCATCGCAAGCCTTGCCGGTGTTGCGGTGGCTGACGCGGGTGGCGAGCTCTTGGAACGACACGTACATCACCGAGTCGAACAGGCTCTCGGCAAACAGGTCGCCCTGCTGGTTCTGGCCGGGGGAGAAGCCGCGGGTGACCTGCTCGACGCGCAGCTCTTCCAGCTCGACCGGGTCGACGGCGCGGGTGACGACGAGGTAGTCGCGCAGGGCGATGCCGTGGCGGTTCTCCTCGGCGGTCCAGCGGTTGACCCACTGGCCCCAGGCGCCGTCCATGCCCATGTTCATCGCGATCTCGCGGTGGTAGGAGGGCAGGTTGTCTTCGGTCAGCAGGTTCTGCACCATCGCGGTCTTGGCGACCTCGGACAGCTTGGACTGCTCGGGGTCCCAATCCTGGCCGCCGAGTGCGTAGTAGTTCTTGCCGTCCGACCACGGAATGAAGTCGTGCGGGTTCCAGTCCTTGCGCATCCGCATGTGGCGATTGATGCTGGTTTCAACGACAGGCTCGAGTTCGTGCAGGAGCTGCAGGTCTGTGTATTCCTGCGACATATGCCTCCACCCTCTCGCGTCCGCAGACGCTTCAGTTATCTGTACCTGTTGGTTGCAGTCAATATATCTGTGTAACCCGGTGACATCAAGTTGCCGCGCGGGCGCGTTCGTGAGTCCTGCGGAGCGGCCGCGCCGACTGTAGGATCCGCACGAACATCTGTCGGATACCCACGCTCGGAGGTTGGGCACACGTGAAAAAGCTTGTCGTTGGTGCCGGAGCCGCAATTGCCGCCGGTGCGGCCGTATCCCTGTTGTTCGGCGCCGGTGTTGCCGCCGCCGCGCCTGACGTGGTCGGCCAAACCTACTCGGACGCTTCGAGCGCGATCGAGGATAGCGGGGCCAGCGCCAAGGTGGCGGTCACGGTCGGCAGCAAGCTGTCCCAGGACGATTGCATCGTCACCAACGCGTGGGATGCCCCGTTCGTCCGGGACGGCAGCCATGCCGACGGTGAGGTGATGGTGTCGCTGAACTGCGACGGCGGCCATGCCACCGCCACCCACCCCGGCGCCTCGGTGGCCAGCCCGGCCGGCCGTGAGGCCAAGGCTGCCGATGATCTGGAGGCGGCGAAGCAGGAGTACGCCGAACAGCAGGCTCAACTCGCTGAGCAGGCTGAGCTCGCCGAGGTCAGCACACCCGACGAGTAGGCGCACGCGTTCGACGACGCGACGCATAGCGTTAACCCGCAATTCGCTTCTCCGCCACCGGCTTTCGTCCTTCTCTCGGTAACTTCCCGGTTGAATCTGTAGTCGGGATGGCCGTGAGGAGTCGTGCGAGGCGATGAAGAGACTTGTCGTTTCCGGAGCCGGGGTGGCGATCGCTGTGATGGCATCCGGCTTGTTCGGCGGTGCGGTGGCGGCTGCCGCCCCCGACGTGGTGGGTGAGACGTACGAAGACGCCGCCTCGGCGATAGAGGACGACGGCGGTACGGCCAAGGTGGCGGTCACCGTCGGCAGCAAGCTGGCCAAGGACGAGTGTGTGGTCACCCATGTCTGGGACGCCCCGTTCGTGCGCGACGCCGGCGATGAGTACACCCATGCCGAGGACGAGGTGATGCTCTCCCTCAACTGCGACGGTGGGTACGCCTCCTCGACTCACTCTGGTGCCTCGGTAGCCAGCCCGGCCGGACGTGAAGCCAAGAAGGCCGCTGATGAGGCGGCCGCTGCCGAGCAGGAAGAACTCGCCGAGGCCAGCACGCCCGACGAGTAGCAGTAGCCGTCCGTCAATCGTCCGGACAGCTAGAATTCAACTAGCTCCCGAAGCTCGTGACATGCGTCGCGAGCCGTGGGGCGACCCAAGGCACTATCGAAAGCGCTGCCGCCCCACTTCCGGGAGAGATCACCGGACGGGGAAGGTCGGGCCAGATGAAGATCGCGATCGGGTTCGGAAGTGTCATCGGGATGTCCGCGGCGGGTTTTGCGTTCGCGGTGATGGGCGCGGGGACGGCCCAAGCTGCCCCCGACGTCGTGGGGCAAAAGTACAGCGACGCGGTGACCGCCATCGAGGACGGCGGAGGTACGGCGCACGTCGCGGTCACCGTGGGGAGCCGGTTGCCGCGCGACGAGTGCATCGTCACCAATGCCTGGACCGTCCGTCAATTGGTGCCGCAGACGTCCGACACCTACTACGAATATCGCGAAGACGTGACAGAGGTGTCGCTCAACTGCGATGGCGACCATGCCACCGAGACGCATCCTGGTGCGTCCATCGCCAGCCCGGCGGGGCGTGAAGCCAAGGCCGCCGAAGACGAGGCCGCCGCGGCCGAACAAGAGCCGATCGCCGAGGCGAGCACCCCGGACGAGTAGGCCCGTCGCTCAGAAACTTCCGACCCGGCCCAGCAGCAGGTCGACGCAGTAGTCGATGAACTGTTCGCGGCTGGCCGGCAGCCGCTCGTCGAGATACGCGGTGAACAACGCGGTCAGCGCGCCGATCAGACTGGTGGCGATCATGGCTTGGCGTACCGGGTCAGCGATGCGAGTGAGTTTGCGCTGCAGCAGGCCGATGAAGTCCGGCATCCACTCGGCGCCCGAGCGGGTCAGCACCGGCTCGGATTCCGGGGCCAGTAGCAGCACCCGGCCTCGGGTGGGGTCGTCGACCATGAGCGCGACGAATTGTTCGACGGCCTCGCGGGGTGTGACAGCCGTCGTCAGGGCTGACATGGCCCGGGCGCAGACGTCGTCGTAGACCGCCCGGACGAACGTGTCGCGGTCGGCGAAGCTCTCGTAGAAGTACCGCTCGGTGAGTTCGGCGGCCCGGCACACCGCCCGAACCGTCAACGCCGGGCCGTCGGCTTTGCCCAGCAAGGTGACGCCCGCGGCGATCAGGTCGTCGCGCCGACGTGCCGCGCGTTCCTGAAGCGGAACGCCCGACCATCGGCCGCGTCGTTGACCGGATGGCACATCTACTCCTAAGCTCCGATGACAACATGTGTAGTCACATTTGAAAACAGGACACCGTCTTGCCGGCAGAAAGCGCACCTGTGACACAAGATACTTCTGAGACATGCCCCGTGACCAGCGGATCCGCCGCGGTGGCGGCGGGTTGCCCGGCCGCCCCGGGCGGATATGAGGCGCCGCCGATCCCGCTCGGACCGGATTCGCTGACCTGGAAGTACTTCGGCGACTGGCGAGGCATGCTGCAGGGGCCGTGGGCCGGGTCGATGCAGAACATGCATCCCCAGCTGGGGGCGGCGGTGATGGAGCACTCGATCTTCTTCCAGGAACGCTGGCCCCGCCTGCTGCGCTCGCTGTACCCCATCGGCGGCGTGGTGTTCGACGGCCACCGCGCGCCGCAAACCGGCGCCGAGGTGCGTGACTACCACGTCGACATCAAAGGGGTCGACGCCCAGGGCCGCCGTTACCACGCGTTGAATCCCGAGGTCTTCTACTGGGCACATTCGACGTTCTTCGTCGGCACGATCATCGTCGCGGACCGGCTCGCCGGCGGGATCTCCGAGGCCGACAAGCGGCAGCTGTTCGAAGAGCACAAGCAGTGGTACTCGATGTACGGCATGAGCATGCGGCCGGTGCCGGAAACCTGGGAAGACTTCCAGGTCTATTGGGAACACATGTGCCGCAACGTATTAGAGAACAACCAGGCCGCCCGCGACGTGCTGGATCTCAGTGAGCTGCCGAAGCCGCCGTTTGCCGCCAAGCTACCCGACTGGATGTGGGCGCTGCAGCGCAAGTACGTGGTGCACCCGTTGTTCGTATGGTTCACCGTCGGGCTGTACCACCCGGCGGTGCGCGAGCTGATGGGATACACCTGGTCGGACCGTGACGAGAAACGGCATCGCTTGCTGGGCAAGGTGATCGGCCACGTCTTCAAGCTCGTACCCAGGCGGCGACGCATGCATCCCCGAGCGCGCACCGCGTGGGACCGTGTCACGGGACGGCTGCCGGCCGACGCTCCGCTGGTGCACACGCCGGCCCGCAACCTGCCGCCGATCGGGCACCGCGACAACGGGATGCATTACTGCCCCAAGGTTTGACGCGGCGCGGCTCTCCTGAGCCCCCGGGTGTGCTTCAGCGTCCGACGAACGGGGCGTTCTGCGGGCAGTAGACCTTGACCGCCCCCTTGACCAGGTTCGCCGCTTGGTGCTTGTCGATGCCTGCCTGGTTCATCAACTGGCTGATCACACCCCGCACCGTGCGGGCAGGCTCGATCTTGCCTTTCGTGAGCGCATCGCAGACCCCGCGACCGACCTGGCCGGCCTCCTCGGCCGAGTTGGTCGGGATGTTCAGCTCTTTGACGATGCCGTAGAACTGGTCGTCCTGAGCGTCCGCGTGGGCAGGTGCGACCCCGAAAGCGGCGCTTGCAGCCAGCATGGCCGCGCCGACCGCGGTGGCCACGACTCGAGTGTGCGGGCGCCGGGACAACATCGGTGACTCCTTCGTTCCAACTGATCCCCGGCCACAACGATAAACGGGAGTGGCCCGTGGTGCTCGTGGGTTGAGCCACGCATCACCTGTGAACCACACCGTGACCCGCCGTGCGGCGGCGCTCTGGTGTCCCCAGTAGGGCTCGAACCTACGACCTGCGGATTGCTAGACCGGCAAAATACCATTTTACATCCGTCACTTCTCCCCGTGAGAGTGCGGCGTGACCGCAGCGAACCACGCTCCTGAGGCTTTCAAGCATCGATTCCGGCGCGTCAGCGACGGGGCAGAGTGCTCCGTCAAGCTGAGGCCGATCGATATGTTCACAGGCACTTCATAGGTGACTACGGCGAGTGTGGGAGCGCCGACCAATGCTGAGGTCAAGATGCGTTCGAGGTATGGATCGCCGAGCGGGTTAGCGCGGGTGTCATGCTTGCCGAGTTGGCGACCTCAGTGGCAGTCGACGATGGCACCATGGCGGTGACGTTGGAGCCTGTCTTGGACTTGATCTCGTTCGAGAATCAGGCCGAGATATTCGGCACACCAGTCGGTTTCAACGACGACGAGGGATAGTGGCTGCGCCAAACGGTCAAGCGGGTCGGCGTGGTAGACACCACGGCAGATCGCTGGGATCGATGTCGGCTGATGCACTGAACAAGAAGGCGGGCTTCTGAACGCGGTGGGGCAGGTGGGACTTGAACCCACGACCTACGCATTATGAGTACGTGGCTCTGACCAGCTGAGCTACCACCCCTCGGGAACCGGTGCGGTTCAGCCTATTCGGGATGATCTTCGCCAGAAGTGGCCATGTCTATCGGGATATCGCCAACGAGTCGTCCGGCGGCTATATCTGTCCAATCTCGTCCCTGTGCTCGGGGCAAAGTTCGAAGGACGCGGACTGGGCGAACAGTGTGGCGTAGTACTCGGCTGATTCGCTGGCATCGCTGTTGTACGCCTTGCGCACCGCAGCAATCGCTGCCTGATCGCCTCCGAGGTCGAACGCTTGGCAGGCCTCGCGTCCGACATCGACAGCATCTTGGGCGCAGCCTGGGCAGTCGAGGGCGTAGTGGTCGAGGGCCCGGATCCCGTCGAGGAAGCCAGCTTCGTCCGCGACTGCTGCGGGCGCAAAGGCCAACCCGAGCCCGGCGGCAACCACGGTCGCTGCGGCGAACGTGTTCATGAGGTCATCATCGCACTCCTCGGATCCCAACCAGGCCTCGTTGCGTCCAACCCGTGATGCGAACCACCGACCTGTGCGTGCTGGCGGCGCAACGGACGGCCTGCACCGCCGACGGCCGGCTCCTCGATCAGCGCCGGAACGGCCTTCCCTATTCTCGTCCACTGGTGCAACTGGGAACGACATGGTCGTCGGTAATGGCGCGTAGGTACCACGTGTTGTCGACGTTGACGAGTTCCACGGTGGCCTCAGATGCGGCCGGTGCCTGCTGCTTGTCCTTGACGTCTCGGTACCAGGAGTGTGTGTAGGTGTAGCAGACGTTCACCGCGGCGGTGTTGCTGGTAAATGAACTCACTTCACTGTGAGCTGCGGTGATGTCACTGCTGGAGTGTTGGACCTTAGCCGTGTTGTCGTAGTCAGTCTGGCCCAGGTTCTGCGCTGCGTCTCTCAGCGCGGAATATGCTCGGACACCGTCGATTCCCGCGTTATCCCCTTTGAGGTCGGGGTCCATGATGTCGTGGAATCGTTCTGATTCGGGACCGCCTTGGGATCGGTGTTTGTTGTAGTCGACGATGGCGGGCCAAATCGTGTTGGTGAATGCGGGGAGAAGATCTTCCGGCGGTGGTTGCGAGCTGGCTGTGGGCATTCCGGTCGTCGTTCCTGTCTGGCATGCGGCGATGGCGACTGTGGTCAGAGCGAGCAGCACGGCGCGTCTCATAGTGAAATCCTTCGGTCTGCGACCCAGCGTCATTGTGAGGGTGCTCGTAAAACGTCGGTGGTCTCGTCTTGGTAGCCGTCTAGAGCGTCGACCCGTATCGGCTGGCCCGATTCTGGGGCATTGATCATGTAGCCGTTACCGATATAGAGACCCGTGTGGTGGGTATCGGATCCACTGAAAGGGTCGCCCGCGTTCTGCCCGAAGATCAGGATGTCGCCGGGCTGCGCATGTTGATCGATGACTGATCCTGGTATGCCGCCCGCCACATGGTCGAGCCGGGGGTTCGTGTCGATGTTGTTGGTGCCCATGCCGACATCGAGGCCCGCACCCTGCTCGATCGAGTAACGCACCAGCCCGCCGCAGTCGTAACCGTAGCGATCCCAGTCGTGCCATTGGTTGGCCCCCTGGCCGGTGTCTCCTTGGCCCACTGATGGTCCGTCTTTCGACTTGTTGCCACCCCAGGCGTAACTGGAGTTTTGTTGGCTGGCCGCGTGGGCCAGGGCGTCGATTGATTTATCGCCAGTCGGGGTTCGCGGATCCGGCAGTGGATCGCCCGGGTGGAAATGGGCGAGCCGTTCACGCCACTGTCCAGCCGACAGCCCGGCCAACAGCGGTGACGGGTGGGCATTGTCGGCCAAATGCTGACTGATGTCGGGGGAGTGGTTATTCCGCGTTGCGATAGTGGGGAACGGTTCATGGCCTCCCTTCGTCGGCAGGGGCAGTTGGTCGGCCGGCGTGGTGGGGCCATCGGGCGCACTCTCAGATGCCGGTTCGTGCTGGTCGGATTCTTCGACCCCGCATGCGGCGTACATGGCGTCAGCGATCTCGGCCGACACCGCGGTGGCACGCGCCAGGATGTTATCCAGCTTCTCCTGAGACAGCTGTAGTTCCGCCATGTATTGCAGGGGTGCTTGCGCATTCCCTTCGCCCTGCACCACGCCCGGCGGCACGATCGTCATGTGGTTGGCAGCCACATGTTCTTTGAGATCGTCGTAGTCGTTTTTGACGTTACGAAACTCGGGATAAATCTTCTCCAACTTGTTGAATAATGCGTCGGCCTGCCGACCCTGCTCGTCGATGTCCACTCGCACTTTGCCGTGCAGTTCACTCCACGCCTCGGCCGCTTCACCACCCCAGCCGGACAGATCTGCTTTCGACCCGTCCAACGTGTCGCCCAAGCGTTTCAGCTTCTTGTTGGACTCCAGAGTGGCGCCCATCATCAACTCAAGCGAGCGCAGATTCCACTGCTCAAGCTCATCAGAGGTGGTCACAAGCCCAAATCCAGCACAGTGCTCTCTATGGCGTGGCCGCTGTCGCCATCGGTGCTGGCGTATTGGGCAGCGGCCTGTTGAGTGTTGGCACCCATGTCGGCGATCTTCGCGTGCAACGCTGCTCGCTGGCCTGACCATGAGGTGAGCATGGCCTGCAGTGCAGGAGCGGCTTCCACGGGCAATCCGCTGGCCGCTGACTCCATATCTGAGTGGATTCGAACGTGATCGCCCGTAGAGGTCAGCGTTGCCTCCACCATTTGCTCACCCGCGTTGTACAGGTTCTTCGGATCACCCCGAAATTCAGCCATCTTTGAACCCCCGACTACCGACTTCCCCTGCCGAACTTGTTGACAGCTCTCAGCTACTCATAACCGTAGCGGGCTGTGACAGTGCCAAAAGGCACTAGTTCTGCTTTGCCAGCGCACTCACAGTTCCAAAGTGGCTCAGTTCTGAATGTGTGGACCTTCGGTGAGGACGGCTCGAGAGCTGGGGCCCTGGCGTGCGCTGCCGAGTCACCTCCAGCTGGGTGAAAACTTATGGCGCGGCGGCAATCTCGATGTGTTACCGCACCGGTGCTGCACTCGAGCGCGGCGAAGGTGTCCGAGACAGCGCCCGGGGCCGGGATAGCGTTCGCTCCGAGGCGTAGCGGCGATAGCCGGTGGGGGTGCGGAGTCCGTCGGCTGGGCTTTTCCCAGCGGCGGAGGCTGTCTGGGAAGATTCCGAGCCGCGAAGCGGCGGACTGGAGCTCAGGGACGAGCTACCCGGGGGACCAGGAGGTCCCGCGGGTATCTGGTGCCCCCAGTAGGGCTCGAACCTACGACCTGCGGATTAAAAGTCCGTAGCTCTACCAACTGAGCTATAGGGGCGCGAGAAGACAGGGTACAAGATGACTCAAATTGGTGTCGCGACCACCTGGTTTGAAGATTTGGGCATCCGTACCCTAAGCTATCGAAGCTCCCAACGAACGAGGTTGACGAGTACCCCGGAGAGATTCGGATTAGGCCCCCATCGTCTAGTGGCCTAGGACGCCGCCCTTTCACGGCGGTAGCACGGGTTCGAATCCCGTTGGGGGTACGCAACACGGAAACGTGGAGCATGCTGGAAAAGTAAGGCCCTGTGGCGCAGTTGGTTAGCGCGCCGCCCTGTCACGGCGGAGGTCGCGGGTTCGAGTCCCGTCAGGGTCGCCATCACGGCGAGGCAGTTCGGTCTAAGGCCGACGGCCTTCCGGCCAGGTAGCTCAGTTGGTACGAGCGTCCGCCTGAAAAGCGGAAGGTCGCCGGTTCGATCCCGGCCCTGGCCACTGAGAGAACCCACTGGCGACGGTGGGTTTTTCTATTTGCAGAGCATGTTGCTCGGAAGCCCGAATCTGGTATGTGGAGACATCGGCTGTACGTGGCGTGGCAGGCGGATTGCCACTCGAGCTTCTCCAACTATAGTTGCATTACTCTAACTTTAGTTAGAGAAGGATGCGGGTCATGCAGCTGAACAAGCCGTTCGCAACGGTGACGCCGACGCTCGACGGCGACGTGCTTGCTGTCCTGGCGAGTGCAGACGTCACGTTCACGATCAGCCAGGTCCAGCGCGTCCTCACCAAGGCGTCGGGGGAAGGCATCCGCAAGGTACTCAACCGGCTCACCGCGCAGGGCGTGGTGCTGCACGACGAGGTGGGTAGAACCCACACTTACCGCCTCAATGCCGAGCACCTCGCGGCCGAGCCCATCAGGATGCTGTCGCGGCTGAACTCCACGTTCCTCAGCAGACTGGAAGAGCACTTCGACGAGAAGTGGGGCGAGGATCTCAAGTACGCCGCGGTGTTCGGCTCCGCGTCGACCGGGCACATGAAGCTCGACAGCGACATTGACCTGTTCTTGGTCCGCCGTGGCGATTCCGGGGACGACGATGCGTGGGACCAGCGGTTGACCGAACTTGCCCGGCTGGTCACCGCGTGGACCGGAAACGACGGCCGAATCGTCGAGTACACCGAGGATGAGTTCCGCGCCGCGGCCGCCGCAGGTGAGCCTCTGTTCCAGGAAGTGTCGAAGCAAGGCCAGACCGTCGCGGGGAGGCAGGCCTGGTTCAACGCGCAGCTGCGCGCGGCGAGAAAGTCCTGAAACAAGCGGTCGCTGCCCGCGGATAGTTCGCGGGTCGTCCGGATGAATCCCAAGCTCAACCCGACCCGTCCCGAACCCCGCCTGGGCAACCGACGAGAGCGACCCATTCGGGATTTGATCGCCTAGGCGCCGGGCTCTGCCGTGCGCAGCACCTTGTTCATCGGCTTGCCGCGTGCCAGCTCGTCGACGAGCTTGTCCAGGTAGCGGATCTTGCGCATCAGCGGATCCTCGACCTCCTGCACCTTTACCCCGCACACGACACCGGTGATCAGCGAGGCGTTCGGGTTCAGCGAGGCGTCGGCGAAGAACTCCTCGAATGTGGTCTCGTCCTCCAGGTGGTTCCGCAGCGTCGTCTCGTCGAACCCGGTCAGCCAGCAGATGGCCTCGTCGAGTTCGGCCTGGGTGCGACCCCTGCGCTGCACCTTCGCTAGGTAGTGCGGGTACACCGCCGCCACGGCGGTGCCGAAGATCCGGTGCTCCATGCGTCGAGGCTACGGCGTGGTGGCTTTTCGCCCGCCATGCCAGACTTCGTTCGTGACCGGCAGCGTGGATCAGATTCCCAAGGCCACCACCGAGTGGACCGCTCAGGCCGGCGACGCCCGCCGGGCAACACTTTCAATCCTGCGGCAACCCGCGATGTGGAAACGGATGCTGACATTCACCACAGTGGTCGCCGCGATCGCCGCAGGCGTGTGCATCGTCAACGGCAGCGGGTGGCTGGCCGGGTTCGTGATATTCGCGGGGGCGGCCGGGGTGTACGCAGCCTTCGCTGTCGCGGTCAGTCTGGTGTGCGCCTACATCCCCAACCGGCGCGTCCTGCGCACTGGTTCGCGGTGGGCCGCCGGCGGCGACGAAACCCGAATCCGTATCGACACTCCTGCGACCACTCTGGTCATCGACCGCGACAACATCATCTCGGTCCGCGCGGCCGGTGCGCTGATCGTCCTGCGGGTACGCCCCAAGCAGGTCCTCGGGATCCCGACGGCGCTATTCGCCGATCCGGCACTTGAGGGCCTCGTCGACTGACGCGACCGGCGTCGAGTACGGCGAACTCACGCGGTAGGCGGAATCTCAACCGGATCGTCACCGAAGGGATCGATGACGATCCCCGTACTTCTCATCAGTTCAATCGAGCGGTTGGTGTCCATCACGGTCTTCACGTCACCCTCGAGCACCATGTACGCGGCACGGTTCATCCGCTCGTAGAAGGCCTTCATCGAGTCCAAGCTCCGAAAAACCGGGACATACCGCACACCGTCCCGTTCAAGCAGGAACAGTTTCTGCCGGCCGTCCTTCGTGTCCCCGAAAGGCGTGGAATAGAACACCTTCAGCCGCCAGACATCAGCGTCGTCGGCGGGTGGAACGGGCGTCCCCGCCGATGGTGTGAAGCGACCAGGGGAGCGGACAGGCGCCGGCGGGCCGGCAAGAGCATGGGTGACCTGCTCGCTCACCACCCGCTCCAACTCGTCACGGCCAGGCGGCAATCCCGGCGCATGCCCGGGTTCGGCAAGCAGCACAACAGGATTGGTGAGCCCCGTAACCGTCACGGTTCCGACGGGTGTCAGTAGTGTGCCCGGCAGGATGGCAACCTCACGTTCCTCAGGGTGGCGTGAGAGCGGCCCGACGAACCGACCTGTGACAGTGACGATCGCCGCGACCCGGTCTGCGGTGAAGTTCTCTGTGGCGATCCGTGGATCAGCCGACGTGGGAAGAACCGCCGACACCGTGAAAGACTCCCGCGGCGGCGGGCCGCTCATGCCGCGGTAGGTGATTCCCGGCGTAGCGGGAAGCGTGGCAATCGCATCAGGCACTCGCACAGCTGTGTATACCACCGCAACCAGCTTGCGGGACCCCTCGGCCACTTTTGGCGCGGTTCTCCGTCGCCGCGTCGTCGTACGCTCTGCACCATGACCGACGGGTTCCTCGAGGAACTGGAAGCCCATGCCGAAGTTCGTCTCGGATTGCCTGCGGCCAACGCATTGGGAATGTTGCGGGATCGGTGGGTGTTCGTCGGCGAGGACCACGATGTCCTGCGCGCGCTGACCGAGCAGCTCGGCAAGGACCCTGAATACCGTGAATTCGCGCAGCGCATCCTCACCCTCGCGGACTCGCGACTGGCGGCTATCCACGAGGGAACCGAGCCGTTCGTAGCCGACAAGGCGTTCACCGCGGCCGACGCCCGGGTGATCGAGCGCGCTGCGCTCGTCGCGCTCAATCTGGACGCCGAATGGGCCGCGCCGATCCCTCGAATACTCGCCCGAGCCGCCATCGCACCCCAGGCGGCAGCCAAATCGGCGCCGTCGCAGGCGGTCGCTTTCGCATTGGCTCGGGCCATCATGGCCGCGCCGACACCCGAGAGTGTGGCGGGCCTCGCGGACACCACGCGCGAGGTACGGCACGCCGGGCTCAAGAAGAAGTTCACCAGGTACACGAAGGAGGCTCGCCGGGCGATCGGCGGGCGCCCGGACGTCGCCTTGCGCCTGCCCCTCGAAACCGCGCCCACAAAGGCCCAATTGACGACCTGGACCAAGGCGTTGGAGGCGGGGTGGATCGTCGGCGCATCGTGGCCGTATCAGACCTGGGTCGACGCTGCCTTCGCCGCGCCGGTCGCACCGATCAGCGCCGGCCTGGTCTGGCGGGTCGTCGACGGGTCGGCGTTCCTCGGCGCGCCGGGCGACTTCGCCGACGCAGAGGGCCGCCCGGTGACTGTCCCGACCACCGCCAGGATCCGGCTCTGGCACCCCGCCGCGGCGGCTCCCGCCGAACGGAATGCGTGGCGTCTTCGGGTCCGAAGCCTGCAACTGGTACAGCCTTTCGCGCAAGCGTTCCGCGAGCATTACTCCGGTGCTGACGCCGACCGATTGGTGGCGGCTCACGCGGTTCTGAACGTGCGACAGCTGTCCGGTCTGTATCGGGCAGAGGGGTGGACCAGCGAAGGCCACGAGACCATCACCCGACGGGTCGGGATGGTGGGTGCGGAGGTGTGGTTCGACAGCCCGGTGTACCCGGGCTCGGGCGTGGAGACGTGCAGTGCGGTAGGTCTGCGGGTGGGCGCCTTGGGGATGGCCGCCGACGGCTCGGTGACACTTGCTGCCGAGGGATGCGATGACGCGGCTGCCGTGTCGGAGATCATGCGTTCGGCCGATCTGATCCTCAGCGCCTCCACGGTCGCGCACGACGGCGGCGCCTCGACTCAGTCACCGGCGGGAGTGCTCGCCACGCGGCGGGTGGTTCTCGAGCACATCCTGGCCGAACTCAGGTCGGCCGAGCCGGTCCAGATCGATCAAAGGCACCTGGTGGTCAACGGATTCAGGATCAGCCTGGCCACGGGCCGTGTCACGAAGGACGGTGACCCGGTCGAGGTCACACCGAAGAAGCGCCACGGGGTGTGGCAACCGGCCGCGGACCGACTGCTGACGACGATCATCGGAACGGTCGTGGCGCTTCTCGAAACCTAGATCTGCCAGTCGTTGGAGCCGTCGTACCGGGGGTAGGCGCCGCCGCCGGAGTTCTGCACGATGATGGGATCGCCGGCCTTGACGTTGTCGAAGAACCACTGGGCGTTGGCCGGGCTGATGTTGATGCAACCATGGCTGACGTTGCGCTTGCCCTGATCGGACACCGACCACGGCGCGCTGTGGACGAAGTCGCCGCTGTCGTCGAACCGGACGGCCAGATCGACGGTCAGCTTGTATCCGTTCGGCGAGTTGACTGGGACACCGTAGGTGGACGAATCCATCACCACCGAGGGCATTTTCTCCTGGACGTAGAACGTGCCGTTCGGCGTCTGGTGGCCGCCCGAGGCCATGCCCATCGACATCGGGATGGTTTTCACCACGGCCCCGTTGCGGGTCACGGTCATTTGGTGGGTGGCGTCGTTGGCGGTGGCCACCAGTGCGTCTCCGATGGTGAAGTTGGACATCACCCCGCCGGCATCGACGGTGACCGTGGTGTGGGCGGGCCAGAAGCTCAGCGGACGCCAGCGCAGCTGCGTGGGCGTGATCCAGTAGAACTTGCCGGGCACTTCCGGGACGGACGAGATGTGGATGGCGTTCTCGGTGGCACCGGCATCGTCGACGGGCCCGGGGAAGTTGATGATGATCGGCTGGGCCACACCGACGGTCGCGCCATCGGCGGGGATGAGTCGCGGCGGCTCGAACGGGGCCGGATCCGCCTGCGCGGCACCGGTGCCCAGCACGGCCGCCGCGGCCACCATCGAAGCCACTCCGGCTGCTTTCAGCGCACCGAGAAACCTTGTCCTTGTCCAGTCACCCATCGCACCATCGTGTCATGCGGGCCGATCCTGCCGGGTAACTCACCGCCATGCGCGGTACCACCGGCGTCGACGGGTAACCGCCGCGGAGTGTGCGTCCCGTTTGTGGCGGCACACCTCTCCGGCGGCGGCCACGGCGGCCGGGTCGAATCCCGCTGGTACCGGTCCGCCCGCCACCAGCGCCCGCACCAACGCCTGCTGCCGTTGCGCCAACGTTGCCGTCATACCCATACCTCTCGTGCCCCGGTGGTGATCGGAGCGGCTCCCGCGGCCGCCGCAATCGCGTCCAACTCGTCGAAAAGCTCTGCGGCAGGAGGGAACCGACCGTCGCGCTCCAACATGAACGGGGTGTCTGCTCGCTCGCGCAGCGCGGTGACCAGGTCGAGCACCTCCGGTGGCGTCCGATTGGTGTGGGTGTCGTGATAGAAGTCCTCGCCTTCTCGCCCGCCCGCGACGTGACTGTAGGCCACTTGCTCGACCGGCAGACGCGCCAACTCCCGCAGCGGATCCCGCCCACGATTACGCGCATTGGCATACACATTGGCCACGTCGAGAACCAGGAGCACCCCGGTGCGTTCCACCAACTCGGTGAGGAACTCCGACTCGGTGAGATCCGACTCCGGCCACTCCACGAAGGAAGCGATGTTCTCCAGGGCCAGCGGCGCCGGCAGCTCCCGCCGGGTGCGCTCGATGTTGGCCGCCAGCACGTCGAGGGCCTCCCGGGTGCGCGGCACCGGCAGCAGGTGTCCGGCCTCGACCCCGCCGGCCCGGACGAAGGCGATGTGCTCGCTGACCACCGGAGCGCCAAGCGCTCGGGCACAGGCCGCCAGCCGGCGTACTCGCTTGGGCTGCACGGGTTCTGTGCCGCCCAGCGAGAGTGCGACGCCGTGCGGTATCACGGGGACGCCGCGGGCGACCAGACCGGCCAGCGCCGGGTCTGGCCGGGCCCGGCGGTGACGGAGCGGGATCGACTCGGCGATCACCTCGCAGAACCCGGGGCGCAGATCGTCGATCACGCCGGCGATCTCGCGTCGCCAGCCGATGCCCAGATCGCCGAGGGCGGGCACGGCACGGCTTGTGATGCTCATCCGCCGCAACCCCCGCATCCGCCACAGCCTCCGCAGCCGCTGCACCCGCCGCCACCGTCGCCGCCGCAGGAAGCCCCGCAGCCGCCGCCGTCGGCGCCGCCCGATGAGCTCCCGGCCAGCTGAACCGAGGTCGAGTAGTCGGCGTCGATGGCCCACAGCGCACCGGTGCCGAACAGGGCGACCGACATCGCCACCGCCGCGGGACCGTACGTGTCGAAGGCGGGTTTCTTCGCCGGCTCCAGATAAGCCATTTCATGCTGCCGGGAGGCGAGCAAGCGACGGCCGGCGCGGGTCAGGCGATTCGCCCCCAGCAGGTGCGGCAGCACCAGTGTCCCGTACAACACGGTGGCGGTCACTATCGCCATGAGTGTCACCGTGTAGACGGGGTGTTCGGTCAACTGGGTGGCCAGGTACACGCTGTAGCCGACGCCGAGCGCCATCACCATGATCGACGGTGCCGCGCCCCAGCGCATGCGGGCGCGTTCGGCGCTGGTCCGCACCAGGCCGCGCCGGCTCAGCTGCTCTTCCAGCGCTGCGAGGTCTTCGCTGGACTCGGTGTACAGGCCCGGCACGGTGTGCTGAGGGTCAGCGGTGACACGTTCGAGTACCCGCGCGGTGAACCGGTCGGTCTCCGGGCCGCTCGCGTCCCGGTCCACCCGTCCGTCCGCGGTGACTCGTCCACTGGCGCGCAGGCCGGCCAGTGAGGTCACCACCGGGGCGATGTCCGAACGCAGGAACGCCAGCTCGATCACGCTGATCGGTTCGGTAACCGCGCGTCGCCGCGGAGTGGTGGCGGCCCGCCAGGCCACCGCGAAGACGATCGTCGTCGCCAATGCGGCCAGATATCCGTAGCCCAGCGCGGTTATCGCCTCGACATACCGCTCAATCAGGTCCTCGATCGGCATCACATCACCTCCTGCTGTTCGGTTCTGCATCACCTTGCTCGCGTCAAAGCCCCTTACCGGTCACAACTTTCGGGCGAGACCCAGGGCGCGGCCCCGCTGGACCAGCCAGCGTGCACGCCGGGAAACAGAAGGTGGTGAGGGCTTGGTGGAGGTTGTCTGAGGAATTCGGCCGCAGCGGGGTGCAGTTCGACTGGCGCTGATGCCACATCCGCCAGATCGGTAACATCGATCCCACTGGCAACGACATTCACAGGTGTCGCAGCTGTTCGGGGGTGAGTATGCGCAACTGCCTGAGGCTTCTCGTGGCGGCGCTGGCGTGCGCGCTCACCCTGACTGTCAGCCCGGTGAGCGCGCACGCCGTCCCGCCGGTGGCCGGCAAGGACTTCACCAAGCCCGCCATCGTCATTCTCGGCTACGGCCTGAAGCCCGACGGCTCGATGCGGGCCATTCTGTACCACCGCACCCTCACCGGCCTCGCGATCGCGCAGGCGTTCCCGCAGGCACCGGTCATCGTCACCGGTGGAAACCCGCGGAACGGTCAGACCGAGGCCGCACAGATGCGCAATCTGCTTGTCATGCTCGGCCTTCCGCCCAGCCGCATCATCGTCGAGGACCGGGCCAACAGCACTGTGCAGAACGCGCAGTTCTCGGTGCCGTTGGCGAAGAAGGCGGGCGCCACCGGCATCATCGTGGTGACCTCCTCGACGCATCAGGGCCGCGCTGACCAGAATTTCGCCGATGCCGGCGGCAATGTGCTGGCCACAGTGAGCTTCCCTGACGGCAATCCGTCGGTGAACATTGCCCAGTTCGTGCGCGATGTGCTGAGCCCGTTGACGCCGATCGGCTGATCAACGGCGTTACGCTGCAGGTATGCACCGGATGGTCATCGGTCTGTGCGCATTGGCGGTAGTCCTCGCACCGTCGGTCAGTGCTGAGCCGGCGGCCTTCGACCCCACCGGCAATCGATCTGGCGGCCCGGCGCCTACGGTCAACGGGGTCCCGTGCGTGGGCGGCAACCTGGGGGCCTGCCTGAGTTTCAAGCAGAACCGGCCGCCGGCGGCCAATGCGGGCGCTCGATCGATCGTTGGTCACAGCCCCACCGTGAGGCGCTGAACAGCATTACCATGACTGCCCGAGATGAACAGTCCCACTACGTCGGTTGAGGCCGACAAGAGCACGTTCCGGTCGCGTCTGCTCGCCGCCATGATCGAATCGATCATCGAGGACGGCTATCAGAACACCACCGTCGCCGACATCGTGCGCCGGGCCAAGACTTCGCGCCGCACCTTCTACGAGCACTTCGCCAGCCGTGAAGAGTGCTTCGTGGCACTGCTCACCAGCATCAACGCCAAGCATGTGCGGTCTATCGCGGTCGCCGTCGACCAGGACGTGCCCTGGCAGACCCAGGTCCGGCAGGCCGTCGAAGCGTGGATCGCCTCGTATGAGGCCCACCCGGCGCTGATGTTGGCCTGGATACGCGATCTGCCCACGTTGGGTACCGCGGCACGTGCACTGCAGCGTGAGTCGATGGAGAAATTCATCGTGATGGTGCAGGCCATGACGAATACCGAAGCGTTCCGCTCGGCCGGAATCTCGGTCTCCCGGCGCCGCATCATCATGATCATCGGTGGACTGCGCGAGCTCACCGCGATGACCGTGGAAAGCGGTGGTCAGGTGGGGGAGATCACGGAGGACGCGGTGCAGGCGTGCACCGCCATGCTGATGCCGGTCAGCTAGCGGTTGCGCAGCTGTTCGGCCCAGTCCCTGGGTACCCGGCCCTTCGGTCCGGGCACCGGCTGATCGATCGGATGATGCTGCGGCGACGCGAGCTCGGGCCCGGTGGCGTAGTCGTTGGTCTCGAAGTTCCAGAACCAGCTCTCACCCGGCTCGAACGAGCGGATGACCGGATGTCCGGTTTCGCGCCAATGCGCCGACGCGTGACGGGCCAACGAATCATCACAGCAACCGATGTGCCCGCAAGCCGCACAGCGCCGCAGATGCACCCACCAGCCACCTGCCGCGGTGCACTCCGCACATCCGGTTCCGCTGGGCCGAGCAGTGGGATCGACGGCATTGCTCATATCCGTGAGCGTAGCCCCGAGTAACCTCACCGCATGGCGACCAGTGATTCCCGTGAAGTAGTCATCGAGGCAACCCCACAGGAGATCCTCGACGTGGTGGCGGATGTGGAGGCGACGCCGAGCTGGTCGCCGCAGTACCAGCGCGCCGAGATCCTCGAGAGCTACGACGACGGCCGGCCCAAGCAGGTCAAGATGACGGTCAAGGCCGCGGGGCTGACCGATGAGCAGGTGATCGAATACACCTGGAGTGAGAACAAGGTCAGTTGGACGCTGGTGAGCGCCGGCCAGCTCAAGGCCCAGGACGCCAGCTACACCCTGACTCCCGACGGGGACAAGACCAAGGTCCGGTTCGACATCACGATCGACCTGTCGGTGCCACTGCCGGGATTCATCCTGAAGCGGACCATGAAGGGCGGCGTCGAAACCGCCACCGAAGGGCTGCGCAAGCAGGTGCTCAAGGTCAAGAAAGGCTGAACACTCGGGATCCGCGTCAGCCGGCCTGGTTGGTTCGCACGTCGAAGGTGAAACGCCGGCCCTCGTCGAAGGATCCATCAGGGCGTCTGGCCCGGTAGAGCAGATCAACCTTGGTGAACCGCAGGCTGACCGTTTCGGTGTACGGCTCGGCCTCTGTGCCGTCCTGTGTGACGGCGGTGATCGTCACATCGGAGAGCTTGACCGTCAGGTAGTCCTGTTGGTTCTTGCCCGCCTTGCGGTGACTGATCGTCGCCTCCGGCAGGTGTCGACCGGTGGCGCAGGCAGCAGCAGCGCGGGGGTGGCGCTGTCGATGGTGTGGACGATCAGCAGATCTTGAAACGTCGGCTTGCCGGCTCCGCCGCCGGCGCCCGAGCCCGTGGAGCCGGTGTGGGCGACGCCCCACGAGAACGACACCACGTCGATCTCGTCCGGATGCCTGGCGTCGGTCGATTCACCTTTGATGTCACCGATTTTCGCGAAAATTTCTGTGGGCATCGGAGGTCTCCCTGTGAGGTCAGCGGTTCCAACTGCTATTCCACCCAGGTGAGCGGGACCGCGGATAGCGTAGTCACCTACTCGAATTCACCGGTTGATCGGACCGTCAGCTCGAATTGGCATCCGAGGCCGACTGAGCCAACTCGGTCAGCAGCGGCGGGATGTCCATGCGGCCGAGCATCACTTCGATGAACACCATGCGATCGGGCGTGGCCGCCGCGCGGGTCAGCGCGTCGTCGAGTTCGCCGTAGGTGCTGACCCGAAAGGAGAGCGCATCGGGAACACCCAGTGCGGCGGGCAGTTCTGTCCAGCGCCAGCCGGTGATGTCGTTGTATTCGGCTGTGACACCGTGGATCGCGCGTTCAACGGTGTAGCCGTCGTTGTTGACCACCACCACGACCGGCGAAAGGCCCTCGCGCCCGAAGGTGCCCAGCTCCTGGATGGTCAGCTGGGCGGCGCCGTCCCCGATCAGCAGCACTGTGCGGCGGTCTCGGTCGGCAAGCCCGGCACCGAGCGCAGCGGGCAGTGTGTACCCGATCGAACCCCACAGCGGTTGACCGATGAACGTCACCCCCGACGCCAGCCGGTGTCCGGCCATCCCGTAGAACGACGTGCCCTGGTCGGCAAGGACCACGTTCCCCGGGGTCAATGCCTCAGAAAGCCTGTCCCACAGAGCTTCCTGGGTCAGCGCCACATCAGGGGCGGGCGGGTCGGCCGAGATCCGGGCGGGCAACGGCGGCAGCGCCGGAGAGGTGATGCCACGTTCGGTGAGGATCGCGGTGACGGCGTCGAGCGCAGCCGCCATGTCCAGCGGGGCGTAGACCTGTCCGGCCACGGTGCTCTGGTTTGCCCCGATGTCGATGGTGCGGGCCGGGTCGATGCGTTGGCTGAAGAATCCGCTGACCATGTCGGTGAACAGCACGCCCGCAGTCACCAGCACCGGGGCTTCCTCGATCGCCTCGCGTACCGAATCCTCGCTGGCCGCACCGGCGTAGATACCCAGGTAGTTGGGTGAGCTCTCGTCGACCAGGCTCTTGCCCCACATCAGGGTGGCGTGGCCGACGGTGTCAGCCGCCAACAGTGCGTTGAGTTCGTCGACGCATTCCAGCCGGTGCACCAGGAAATCGGCGAGCACCGTCAACCGGTGATCGGCGATCATCTCGGCGGCCGCCGCGGTGAACATCGACAGCGCTCGCGGACTCGTGCCGCCGGTGTAGCGGGGCAGCGGTGCGGTCGGCGGTTCAGTGGGGAAGCGGGCCACATCCGTGGCGATCAACAGGTAGCCGGGCCGCTTCTGCTCACGCACCTCCGAGAGCACCCGGTCGATGTCGCGGGTCGCCGTCGCGGGCGCGAGATTGGCCTGGGCACAGGTGATCTCGCGGCTGATCCGCAGGAAGTGCTCGAAGTCACCGTCGCCGAGCGTGTGGTGCACGATGCGCCGGGCGGCCTGCGAATCCTTGGACGGGGCGCCGACGATGTGGACCACCGGAACATGCTCGGCGTAGCTCCCGGCGATCGCATTGGCCGCCGACAGTTCACCTACCCCGAAAGTGGTGACCAGGGCCGCCATGCCGCGCAGCCGCCCGTAGCCGTCGGCCGCATAGCCGGCGTTGAGTTCATTGGCACCGCCCACCCAGCGGAGCGTCGGGTGAGCCAGGATGTGGTCGAGGAATTCCAGTTGATAGTCGCCGGGCACACCGAAGACCTCGGTCACCCCGAGTTCGGCGAGGCGGTCCAGCAGATAGTCACCGACGGTGTAGAGGTTTTCGGCCATCCCTTAGTGTGCCTCGCATGACCAACACCGGACCGCTCGCCGGAGTGCGAGTTATCGAACTCGGCGGCATCGGCCCCGGGCCACACGCCGCGATGATGCTGTCGGACCTGGGCGCCGACGTGGTGCGCGTGCGTCGGCCGGGTGGCCTGACCATGCCCGCTGAGAACGTCGACCTGTTGCACCGGGGTAAGCGCATCGTCGACCTCGATGTGAAGAGCGAACCGGGCAAGCTGCTGGAGCTGGTCGCCAAAGCCGATGTGCTGTTGGACTGTTTCCGGCCCGGTACCTGTGAGCGTCTCGGCATCGGCCCGGCCGAATGTGAGGCCGTCAACCCGCGGCTGGTCTTCGCCCGCATCACCGGCTGGGGCCAGGACGGGCCGTTGGCCACTACCGCCGGCCACGACATCAACTATCTGTCGCAGACAGGTGCCCTCTCGGCGATCGGTTACCGGGACCGCCCACCGGTGGCCCCGCTCAACCTCGTCGCCGATTTCGGCGGTGGGTCGATGCTCGTCGTGATCGGCATCGTCACCGCACTGTACGAGCGCGAGAAATCCGGTAAGGGCCAGGTGATCGACGCCGCGATGGTCGACGGGGTCAGCATGCTGTCGCAGATGATGTGGACCATGCGGGCCACCGGATCGCTGCGCGACGAACGCGAGTCGTTCCTGCTCGACGGCGGTGCTCCCTATTACCGGACGTATGAGACCTCCGACGGCGGCTATATGGCGGTCGGGTCGATCGAGCCGCAGTTCTTCGCCCAGTTGGTCGCCGGTCTCGGCCTGGATGCTGCCGAGATCCCCGGCCAGTTCGAGCTGGCCCGGTATGACGAGATGCGGGCCATCTTCACCGAGCGGTTCGCCACCAAGACCCGCGACGAGTGGACTGCGATCTTCGCCGGCACCGACGCCTGCGTGACACCGGTGCTCACCTGGGGTGAGGCCGCCGAGAGTGAGCATCTGCTGGACCGGTCGACACTGGTCACCGTCGACGGGGTCGCGCAGGCGGCTCCGGCCCCGCGGTTCTCCCGAACCCCGTCGGGCGAGCCCGGGCGGCCCCCGCAGACGAGCACCGATATCGCCGACATCGGTTGGACCTGACACGACCCGAGGCCTTTGGTCCCTGGCCATCGCGACGCGCAGCCGCCACCATGAAGGTGTGACTCCTTCGAACGCACCCGTAGTGGTCGGAATCGACGGCAGCGACGGCGCACTGGACGCGGCCCGGTGGGCCGGCGCGGTCGCGCAGCGGTTCGGCGCACCGCTGCGCATCGTGCACGCGTTGCCGTCGATCGGCCGCAATCTGACCCAGACCGCCGCCGCGTTCACCGCGGCGATGATGTCCTATCAGCGCGACATGGCCGAGGCGTTCCTCAAGGCCGCCGACGAGGCCGTGCGTGCCGAGAGGCCCGAGCTCTCGGTGTCCACGGTCTCGTTCAACGAACCGGCCGACCAGGTGTTGATCGACGCCAGTGCCGATGCGCGCCTGGTGGTCCTCGGCGGGAAGAAGGTGACTCCGGCCGCGGCGCTACTGCTCGGCTCGACAGCGCTGTCGGTGGCCACCAGGGCGGCGTGCCCGGTGGTCGCCTTCCGCGGAGACAACGTGGCGCCGGGTGAGGGCAGTGTCGTCGTCGGGGTGGACGACAGCCCGGCCGCGCAGGCCGCCCTGGAACTCGGGTTCGAATTCGCCGACCGGTTCGGGCTCGGCGTCGACGCCGTGCGCTCGTTGTCCTTGGCAGCACCGGCCGAAACCGGCGTCACCATCCCGCTGCTGATCGACTGGGATGGCGTCGAATCCGCCGAATTGGCCGACCTCACCGAGACCGTCGACGTCCACAACAAACGACACCCGGATGTCGACGCCAAATGTTTCATCGAGCCCGACTCACCCGGGAAAGCGCTACTGAAACATGTCACCGACGCGGGACTCGTGGTGGTCGGGTCCCGGGGTCGCAACGCGCTGGCCGGGGTACTGCTGGGTTCGACCAGCCTGAACCTGCTGCACCACAGCCCGGTGCCGGTGATGATCTGCCGGGCTGCGCGAGAAGGAGATTCACATGAGTGAACATGACGTCCGGCACGGCATCGTGGTCGGCGTTGACGGGTCGCCCTCGTCGGATGCCGCGGTGGCCTGGGCGGCTCACGCCGCCGTGTTGCGGGGTGTCGGGCTCACGCTGGTATACGCGTTGCCGGGCGCCGCATCACCGGTCTGGTTGGATGTCGCACTGCCCCAGGACTATTGGGACTATCAGGATCAGCGTGGTCGGGAAATTCTCGATGCCGCGCGCGGGGTGGCGGTCAAGGCCATCGCCGGCCAGCAGGAACCGCGGATCATTGCCAAAGCGGTACCCGGGCACGCGGTGGCCACCCTGATCGACTACTCGCGGAATGCCGATCTGGTGGTGGTCGGTTCGCGCGGTCTGAGCAAGTGGAGTCGTCGGCTGCTCGGATCGGTGAGCTCGAGCCTGGCGGCTCATGCGCACGGGGCGGTGGCGGTGATCCCCGAAACCGAACCGCCGAACGGGCCGGTGGTGGTCGGCGTGGACGGATCGCCTGCCTCGGCATTCGCCGCCGAGATCGCCTTCGACGAGGCATCGCGCCGTGGTGTGGAGCTCGTGGTGGTTCACACCTGGACCGACCTGAACTTCGAATTCCCGGACGTGAAGTGGGAAGACCTGAGCGCCGAAGCCGAGCGCGCACTTTCCGAGCAGTTGGCCGGTTGGTGCGAGCGGTATCCCGACGTGGTGGTGCGGCGCGTGGTCATGCCCGACAAGCCGGCCCGGCAGCTGCTGGCCCAGGCCGAAACCGCACAGCTTGTGGTGGTCGGCAATCGTGGACGTGGTGGGTTCGCTGGATTGCTACTGGGTTCGGTCAGTTCCGCTGTGGTGCAATCGTCCCCGGTACCCGTGATCGTTGCGCGGCAACCCAACTGATCCGTGCCGCGCGGCAATCCAGCGAATCGCAACATCGGGCGCCGGACTTCGCTAGATTTGGTCCGTGGCCGTGCAGGCATCACGTGAGGCGGTTTTCGACGCCTCACCGGAGGCGATCATGGAGGTGCTCGCCGATGTCGACGCGCTCCCGTCGTGGTCGGCGTTGCACCGGCGCGTCAAGATCATCGACCGCTATCCCGACGGCAAGCCCCATCACGTCAAGGCGACGATGCGTCTGCTCGGGATCACGGACAAGGAAATTCTCGAATTTCACTGGGGCGATTACTGGATGGTTTGGGACGCCCAGCCCAACCTGCAGCAGCGCGGGCAGCATATCGAATACAACCTGACACCCGAGGTGGACAGGACGCGGGTGCGGTTCGACGTCATCGTCGACCTCGCGATGCCGATCCCGGAGTTCCTCATCAACCGCGCCAAGACAGTCGTCCTCGACGTCGCCATCGAGCGGTTGCGCCAGCGCGTGATGAGTAAAACGCGGCACCGGTGATATCAGCAAGTCGGCCCCGCCGGTGGAGGATGGCGGGGCCGACGGCTTGGGGTTGGTTACTCGCTGTTGTTGCTGGGTCCGGGGCTGGAGCTACTGCCGCCGGCGTTGCTCTCGGCCTTCTTGCTGGGCTTGGCGGGCTTGGACATGCCCTTCTTCAGGCCGTCGCGGATCTTGGAGACCGTCGAATTCACCTTATTGCCAATTGATTCGGCAGTCTTCCTGACGTCGCCGCGAAGCTTCTCGGCGGGCTTGGTGGACGGCACCTTGGCCGCGATGCGGGCGCTGCCGGTGTTGGTTGCGTCGGCGGTGGCGTCGGTGACGACCTTCTCGGTCGGAGCCTCAGTCACTTCGGCCTTCACCACGGTGTCGGTGGTCAGGCTGACGGTGACAGTGTTGACTGTGGCCGACGGCAGGGCTGATGGGCTTTCGGGGGCCACCGAATCGGGCTTGGCGCGCAACGCCACCGCCGCCGCGGGTGCCGGGGCGCCGAGTGCCTGTGCGATCGCCTGGCGCACCTGCACCATCACGCCGGCGATCGGGCCGGGCATACCTTCGAATAGCGGCTTGTCGGGGGTCAGGAGCCCCGGTGTGTTGCCGTTGCCGTTGATCAGGCCGTCGAGGACCAAGGCGGGGGTCGCGATCAGGGCCTTGACCGCGGTCTCGACATCGCCTGCTTTGGCCCCATCGGCGAACGACTGCACGCCGATCCCGAGGTTTCCGGCGGTGCTCGACATGATCTGCAGCGTGCCGAGTACGGTACCCATCAACGTCATCGGGTTGGCGATGGTCTGCGCGACGTTGTAGAGGTTGGCGGTGATACCGACGGTGACCGACGACATCTGCATCAGCGGCATCGCGGCATTGATCGCCAGCATGAACACCGGCATCACCGCGCCCATGATGGCCGCGTCGTACTGGCCGTTCTCCAGAGCGGTCTTCACCATGTCCTCAAACAGCGGCAGATCCTTTACCCACTGCACCACGCCGCTGCCCATGCCTTGGACGATGGTGCCGACCGTCTGGGCGTGGCCGGCTCCGTTGTGCAGCAGCTGATTCAGGATGGGGGCCGGGTCGGCCAGGATCTGCTCGCCGAGTGTTGTGGCGCTAACCCCGGTGTTGGTGAACACCTTGATCCAGGCTTCCAGCGGGTCGACCGCAGTGGTTAGCTGAACGGCCGCTGACTGGATTGCCGGTGTGGGGATGTTCGTGGGGACTGCCGATATCGGAGTGAGCGCGATGGCTCCGGCGCCCACGAGGGCGATTCCCGACATGAGAGATGCGCGACGTGTGACCGTCATCTAGTTCCCTTCGATGGGTGATCTTGGACACCGGGAGAGTACCTGGGAAATGCCTGAAAAACACAAAATGGAACGTGTTCGTACCGGAGTCGGTCCGCACCGATATTGGCGTCTGTGTCTGCCAATTTATTGCTGCTCAACGGCGCCATCTGCGGCTTGCGGTGAGAAGTTACGGGCATTTGTAGACATCGGCGTACCAAAGCGTTACCTCGTTGCATTGGGAAGCTTCGTAGCTAGGTGGCAGACGAATCGGTGATCCGAGCTGTCGGTCCATCTGTGAAGTCGCTGGCAAACCCTTTGCTGGCCAGTGCCGCGGGTTGGCCAGGTTGCGGTCACTTAGCTCAGCCTTGGTGCGGCGTAGCCAAATTGTTCTGCGAGAGTTTGCTGCAGGCTTGTCTCCGGTATCGCGCACCGTGATCGAAACGGAATGGCACGACTGCTGTCGCGGTTGGTGTCGATATGCCGACCGGAGTCATCCTCGCCCTCAACCCGTCCGCCCCCAATGTGGTGGATGCCGCCATCTCGCAGGCCCGCACCGCGTATGCCGCTGGAGTCCGTCAGGTCTGGGTGGCCCAGCAATTCGACGTCGACGCCATCACCTTGGCCGCGTTGATCGGATCCGCAGTGCCCGGCCTAGGTGTCGGCACGTCGGTGGTGCCACTTAATCCGCGTCACCCCCTGGTGGTGGCGTCCGCAGCGCAGACTGCGCAGGCCGGCACGCACGGAAACTTCACGTTGGGCCTCGGCCTCGGCTCGCATGCACCCGAGCAGCGCGCATTCGGCACGGTGTGGCGCAACCCGGTAGGTCGGTTACGCGAACACCTGCAGGTGCTGCGGGCGATCCTCGACGAGGGTGCGGTCGACTTTCACGGCAGTGAGTTCACCGCGAACCCCGAGTGGCCGGTCCACGTCCCCGGCGGCACTCCGGTCCCGGTGTATGTCGCGGCCATGGGGCCGAAAGCGCTTCGGGTGACCGGTGAATTGGCCGACGGGACGCTGCCGTACCTGGCCGGGCCGCGCACGGTGGGGGAGTTCATCGTGCCGACGATCACGGCGGCGGCCACAGCGGTCGGCCGGCCGCAACCGCGCGTGGTGGCCATGGTGCCTGCGCTCGTCGACTCTGACGCCGATGCGGCTCGGGCCGCCGCCGCGGAACGGCTCGCGTTCTATGCGACGATCCCGTCGTATCAGAAAGTCATTGCCCGCGAACAAGTTTCCAGTGTCGCCGAGCTGGCAGCGGTCGGGTCACCGGAGCAGGTGCGCGCGCAGCTGCAGCGGTATCTCGACGCCGGTGCGACGGACGTAGCACTCAGTCCGATCCGCACGGATCCGGAGGATCTGGCGGCGCTGTGGGCGGTGGCGGCCACGCTGCCCTAATCAGTGGGTATCCGGTTTCGCATGGCGTAGGCGACGGCGACTGCGCGCGAGGGATCCTTGGTGCCGCAGACGTCGACCGCGACGACGATGTTGGACTTGGCCGTCAACGCTTGCGTGCAATCCGCAATCCTGCTCGCCGGCGCCGAATCGGGCACGGACAGGATGTTCTCCTGGACTCCCAGGGTTCCGAGGGTGCGGGGTTGTGCCTCGCCGCGACGGTGCACCGGGGCAGTCGTTCCCGCGCAAGCATTCCAACGGTCCATGGCGCCGGCCATGAACTCCTCTGCCTGAGTGGGGTTGTCGAAGATCATCGCGCGTTCGCGTATCCACGCGCCGTCGCCGGTGAACTCCCGTTCCCGCGCGCTCGGTGTCTTTTCCGGGAAATCTTCGGGGACACACTCATTGGGGTGCGCGGGGTTGTCGCGGGCAGGCGTAATCGTGTCGGGTCCGCTCACGCTGAGGTGCGTTGCTTCCACCAGTGTCTGGGTGGTCTCGGGGCTGAGCATGACGGCTTCGAGATCAGGCGCCTGGAAGACCCGCACCACCTCAGGGCATTGCCAGTACGGGTCGACGGTGCCGCCTTTCGCCACCGGGGTCGAGTTCACGACGCCGGTGATGCGGTGCGACGCATCGGGTGTCACGGTGATGGCGTAGCCGTTCTCACGCGACCACCGGGCCGGTACCAGCACATAACGACCGCCGTGCGCTTCCAGGACACGCAGGCATTGGTACCGATAGACCGGCGCGGCCGGCGGGCCCTCGGCGGGCAGCGTCGATTTCTTGATCAGGGAGGCCGGAATGCCCAGTACCTCAGTGGTGTCGAGTTGCACTGCGGTGAATTCACCGTCGGCGGCCCACAGTCTGCCCGTGGCGTAGGCCCCGTCTTGCTTGCCCTGATCGGACGCGTAGATCTTCGTCACCCAGAACAAGGCTCCCACCGTGGTTATCACCGCGAGCCCCAGCATCGTTCGTTCGGCGATCTTCGGCAGCCGGCCGAGGCTGCCGGCGCCACCGGTGAGGGCCAGTACCGAATAGCCTGCGACGAGCAGCGCGATGCCCGCCACGATCAGCCCTGCCATATAGATCGGCGGAGCACCTTTGATGACCCAGTTGATCATGCTGTATTCGGATGTCAGCCAGACCGCGGCGACGATCAACCCGGCCGCGCCTGTGGCCGCTGCCAGCCATGCGATGCTGCGTAGCAAGGGGATTCGGCGTGCTGAGGCGGCCCAACGCCGAACGCCCACAGTCAGCACGACGAGCAATGCCATCACGATGAGTACGCGAAATGCGGCGAAGAAGAACACCCTGATGGTGGTGACGGCGTAGTCGGCCGACGTGTATCCCAGCGTCGACGGATCGACACCGAAGTAGTGCAGCCGGTCGTGGATGAACAGTAGGCCGTAGAAGTAGCACAACCCGGTGATCAGTGATGCCGGGGCCACGACCAGGGCCGCCAGGCTCAGCCACCGCTCGGCGGACTGCGTGAGCGACTTCGTCTCGTCGCTCACGATGGCGGTGTCGCCGGCGCGGACGGGGATGTGGTGGTGGTCGTGGGGGTGGTGGTCGTCGTCGTGGGCGCGACCGTTGTCGTCGTCGTCGGCGGTGTGGTCGTCGGGTGCGTGAACCCGACACCCGAGGTCGTCGTCGGGTCCGAGTACGCGGTGGTCGTAGTCGTGGTGGTCGTCGACGGCAGCGGAACCGTCCCGGTCGTCGGGGTGTGCGTTGTCGTCGGGTCGGTGTGGTCCTGGTGTCCGCTACAGGCCGCCGCCAGTCCTACCGCTAACGCGAGCGCCGCGATCCCTGCCGTGCGTCCCACCGTCGATCTGACGTCCATCGGCCCTCCCACCAGTGTCTTTACGATGGTGGCAAATCAAAGCGGCTTGCGCGCGAGTATCCGGCTACTCGATTCGCGGACGTCTCCGACCGGCGGCAGCGCATACCACTCCATCGGCCGCGGCGTGCCGGAATCGAGCAGCAAAGTGTCGTGATCTGTGGTCGATTCCTTACAAGGTGACAACCCCGCCGCCGCCCGGCGGGCTGGCAGCATGGCAGGCCCAACGCCACTTTCCGCAAAGGGGTGAACACCTTGTCTCGCACACTTTTCGACCGACAGTCATCGCCGGAATTCGTTGTGAGACAAGAGATGAGCAATCCCGTCGCAACCCGTCCGGCGATCCCGGTCTACCGCTCCCCGCGGAACCTGCCACCACCGTCGCTCGAGGAGTGGAGTTGGCAGCAGCGCGGCCTCTGCCGGGACCATCCGGCGGAGGTGTTCTTTCCGGAGGAAGCCCGGGGCCGCCCGCTGCGCCGCCGGGAGGACGCGGCCAAGGCGATCTGTCGCACCTGCCCAGTGTTGGACCAGTGCCGCGCGCACGCCCTGTCCGCTCCAGAGCCCTACGGAATCTGGGGTGCCATGACGGCCCGTGAGCGCGCCATCACACTGAGCGACGAACGCTAGACCCGCAGCGATCCGAGGCGGCGGATCGCTTCCTCCATGGTGTCATCGCGCTTGCAGAAAGCGAAGCGCACCAAGTGATTCCACAGGTCGGCGTGCGGGGCCTCCGGGTCACAGAAAGCCGACATCGGGATCGCGGCCACGCCCGTTCTATGTGGTAGTTCGGCGCAGAACTGCGCGCTGTCCGAATAGCCCAGCGGCCGTGGGTCGGCGCACAGGAAGTAGGTGCCCCGGCTGTCATGCACCTCGAACCCGATGTCGGCCAATGCGCTGCCCAACCGGTCGCGCTTGGCCTGGAACGACCGGCGCAGGTCGGCCACCCAGCTGTCCTCGTGATTGAGCGCGTGGGCCACGGCGGGCTGGAACGGGCTGCCGCCGACGTAGGTCAGGTACTGCTTGGCGGCGCGCACCCCGGCGATCAGATCGGCAGGGCCACAGGCCCAACCGATCTTCCAGCCGGTGACGTTGAACATCTTGGCCGCACTGGAGATCGTCACGGTGCGCTCGGCCATGCCGGGGTAGCGGGCGAGCGGTAGGTGCTCGACACCGAACACCAACTGCTCGTACACCTCGTCAGCGATCACCAAAAGGTCATTCTCGATGGCCAGCGCTGCGATGGCGCGCAACTCGGTATCGGAGGCCACCGAACCCGTCGGGTTGTGCGGGGAGTTGAGGATCAACGCACGAGTCTTGGGCGTGATGGCCTGACGCAGTCCCTCGATGTCGATCCCGAACCCGGCGCCGTCTGCGACCAGCGGCACGGCGACGCGTTCACATCCGGCCATGGCGATCACCGGGGAGTACGAGTCGTAGAACGGTTCGATCACCAGTACCTCCGAGCCCGGCTCAACCAGGCCGAGGACCGACGCGGCGATGGCCTCGGTCGCGCCGACGGTCACCAGCACCTCGGTGTCCGGGTCGTACTCGACGCCGTAGTGGCGTTCGCGCTGCCCAGAGATGGCGTGACGCAGCTCGGGGATGCCGAGCCCGGGCGGGTACTGGTTGTGGCCTTCGGCGATAGCGTTCTGCGCCACTTTGAGCATCTCGGCCGGGCCGTCCTCGTCCGGGAAACCCTGGCCGAGGTTGACCGCGCCCAGGCGGCTGGCCAGTGCAGACATCTCCGCGAAGATGGTGACGGCGAAGGGCTGCAGCCGTGTGACAGTCATGTTGCATGAGGCTAGTGCGGGAATGATTGCCGTGCCCTGGGCGCTCAAAAGAGGCGTGACCTACAAACTGAACGCCGACGCCGCACTGCTGCAGCCGATCCAGGTTGGCGATACCGCCGCTACCAACCGTCTGTTCATGGCACCGCTGACGCGTTCACGTGCCGACGCCGACGGCACCCCCTCACCGCTGGCCGCGCAGTACTACAGCCAGCGCGCGGGAGCCGGCCTGATCATCAGCGAGGCCACCGCGGTCGCCGAGACCGCCAACGGCGCGTACATGAACACCCCTGGCATCTACACCGACCGCCATCAGCACGGGTGGGCCGAGATCGCGGACTCGGTGCACGCGGCGGGCGGCAAGATGTTCGTCCAGCTGTGGCACGTCGGCCGCATGGCGCACCCCGATATCAGCGGGTTCGAGCCGGTCGCGCCTTCGGCGATCGCAGCCGATGTGCTCACCCACACGCCCACCGGCAAGAAGCCGCTGCAGACCCCGCGTGCGCTCGAGACCGCCGAGATCCCGGTGATCGTCGGGCAGTTCCGGGCCGCCGCGCGCCGGGCGATCGACGCGGGCATGGACGGCGTGGAGATCCACGGCGCCAACGGCTATCTGCTGCACCAGTTCGCCTCCGATGTGGTCAACCAGCGCACCGACGCCTATGGCGGTTCGCCGGAGAACCGGGCCCGGTTGACCGCCGAGGTGGTCGAGGCCGTCGTCGACGAGATCGGCGCGGGCCGGGTCGGGCTGCGTATCTCACCTGGGAACACCGCCGGTGGAATGCGCGAGAACGACACGGTCAGTGCCTACGAGGCGTTGTTGGAGCGCATCGCTCCGCTCGGGCTGGCCTATCTGCATGTGCTGATCGACCCGGCCGAGCACACGTTCGGTGTCATCCGCGCGCTGTGGTCGGGCACCTTCGTCCTCAACACCGGCCGCAATTCCGGCACGGACTTCTCCCAGTTGGAGGGCTATGCCCAGTGGGGCGCGATCAGCGCGGCCGCGGTCGGGCGGGCGTTTCTGGCCAACCCCGATCTCATCGACCGACTGATCCTGGGCGCCGAGCTCAACGAGCCCGACATGACGACCTTCTATGCGCCCGGCCCGGTGGGCTATACCGACTACCCGACGTTGATGGCACTCGAGGAGCCCCGCTCGGCCTGAGGTGCTCGTCGTTTTCGAGCGTCTGGGTCGTTGCGCCGCGTAGTGAACAGCCCTCATGTCGAAATCCGCGACGAGTCGGTCGACCGCCGGTTCCAGGAGATGCTGAGCACAGGCCCAACCAACGGGTTGGGCGAGGCTGATACGCTGCCGTTCAGAGGACTGTCCACGCGTTGGGCGGTTCCACAACCCAACCTGAACCTGGACGCCGATACGGCAGGGGAGCAGACATGTCCGAAGAAGCCTTCATCTACGAGGCGATCCGCACGCCGCGTGGCAAGCAGCGCGGCGGCGCACTCAACGAGATCAAGCCGGTCAACCTGGTTGTCGGCCTGATCGAGGAGATCCGCAGCCGGTACCCCGACCTGGACGAGACGCTGATCAGCGACGTCATCCTGGGCGTTGTCTCCCCGGTCGGCGACCAGGGCGGCGACATCGCCCGCACCGCCGGTCTGGTGGCCAAGCTGCCCGAGACCACCGGTGGTTTCCAGCTCAACCGCTTCTGCGCCTCGGGCCTGGAGGCCGTCAACCTGGCCGCCCAGAAGGTTCGTTCCGGCTGGGACGACCTGGTGCTGGCCGGTGGTGTCGAGTCGATGAGCCGCGTTCCGATGGGCTCCGACGGCGGCGCCTGGGCCTCTGACCCGGAGACCAACTACCGCATCGGCTTCGTCCCGCAGGGCATCGGCGCCGACCTGATCGCCACCATCGAGGGCTTCTCTCGCGAGGACGTCGACGCCTACGCGGCGCGGTCGCAGGAGCGCGCGGCGGCGGCCTGGTCCGGCGGCTACTTCGCCAAGTCGGTCGTGCCGGTCAAGGACCAGAACGGCCTCGTGGTCCTCGACCACGACGAGCACATGCGTCCCGGCTCCACCGTGGAGAGCCTGGGCAAGCTGAAGACCGCGTTCGACGGCATCGGCGCGATGGGCGGCTTCGACGACGTGGCGCTGCAGAAGTACCACTACGTCGAGAAGATCAACCACGTCCACACCGGCGGCAACAGCTCGGGCATCGTCGACGGCGCCGGCCTGCTGCTCATCGGCAGCGAGAAGGCCGGCCAGAGCCAGGGCCTGACCCCGCGCGCCCGCATCGTGGCCACCGCCACCAGCGGTGCCGACCCGGTCATCATGCTCACCGGCCCGACCCCGGCCACCAAGAAGGTGCTCGACCGGGCCGGCCTGACCGTGGATGACATCGACCTGTTCGAGCTCAACGAGGCGTTTGCCTCCGTGGTGCTGAAGTTCCAGAAGGACCTCAACATCCCCGACGAGAAGCTCAACGTCAACGGTGGCGCCATCGCGATGGGCCACCCGCTGGGCGCCACCGGCGCCATGATCACCGGAACCATGGTCGACGAGCTCGAGCGTCGTGGCGCCAAGCGTGCGCTGGTCACGCTGTGCATCGGCGGCGGCATGGGCGTGGCCACCATCATCGAGCGCGTCTGAGAGGGCTGAACAACAATGGCTGAGAACACCATTCAGTGGGACAAGGATGCCGACGGCATCGTCACCCTGACGTTGGACGACCCGACCGGTTCGGCCAACGTGATGAACGAGCACTACAAGGTATCGATGCATAACGCTGTAGAAGAGCTTGCACGCCTTGTAGCAGAAGACCCAGATTCGATCACCGGTGTGGTGATCACCAGCGCGAAGAAGACCTTCTTCGCCGGTGGTGACCTCAAGGGCATGATGAACATCGGCCCCGACGACGCCGCCGAGGCGTTCGAGATGGTCGAGACCATCAAGGCCGACCTGCGCAAGCTGGAGACCCTGCCCAAGCCCGTCGTGGCTGCCATCAACGGCGCCGCGCTCGGCGGCGGCCTGGAGATCGCGCTGGCCACCAACCACCGCATCGCCGCCGACGTCAAGGGCAGCCAGATCGGCCTGCCCGAGGTCACCCTGGGCCTGCTGCCCGGCGGTGGCGGCGTGGCCCGCACCGTGCGCATGTTCGGTATCCAGAAGGCCTTCATGGAGGTCCTGAGCCAGGGCACCCGGTTCAACCCGGCCAAGGCCAAGGACACCGGCCTGGTCGACGAACTCGTCGGCAGCGTCGACGAGCTGGTTCCCGCCGCCAAGGCGTGGATCAAGGCCAACCCCGAGGCCCACACCCAGCCGTGGGACGTCAAGGGCTACAAGATCCCCGGTGGCACCCCGTCCACCCCGGCGCTCGCCGCGATCCTGCCGTCCTTCCCGGCCCTGCTGAAGAAGCAGCTCAAGGGCGCCCCGATGCCCGCACCGCGGGCCATCCTGGACGCCGCTGTCGAGGGCGCGCAGGTCGACTTCGACACCGCGAGCCGCATCGAGAGCCGTTACTTCGTCTCGCTGGTCACCGGTCAGACCGCCAAGAACATGATCCAGGCGTTCTTCCTGGACCTGCAGGCCATCAACGGTGGCGCTTCGCGTCCCGAGGGCATCGCCAAGCAGGAGATCAAGAAGATCGGTGTGCTGGGCGCGGGCATGATGGGCGCCGGTATCGCCTACGTGTCGGCCAAGGCCGGCTACGACGTCGTCCTCAAGGACGTCACCATCGAGGCCGCCCAGAAGGGCAAGGCGTACTCGGAGGGCCTGGAGGCCAAGGCGCTCAAGCGTGGCAAGACCACCGAAGAGAAGTCCGCGGCGCTGCTCGCCAAGATCACCCCGACGGCCGATCCGCAGGATCTCAAGGGCGTCGACTTCGTGATCGAGGCCGTGTTCGAGAACCAGGAACTCAAGCACAAGGTGTTCCAGGAGATCGAAGACATCGTCGAGCCCAACGCGCTGCTCGGCTCGAACACCTCCACGCTGCCGATCACCGGTCTTGCGACCGGCGTGAAGCGCCAGGAGGACTTCATCGGTATCCACTTTTTCTCACCCGTCGACAAGATGCCGCTGGTCGAGATCATCAAGGGCGAGAAGACCTCTGACGAGGCGCTGGCCCGGGTGTTTGACTACACCCTCGCGATCCGCAAGACCCCGATCGTGGTCAACGACAGCCGCGGCTTCTTCACCAGCCGCGTCATCGGCACCTTCGTCAACGAGGCGCTGGCCATGCTGGGCGAGGGTGTCGAGCCCGCGTCGATCGAGCAGGCGGGTTCGCAGGCCGGTTACCCGGCGGCGCCGTTGCAGCTGAGCGATGAGCTCAACCTGGAGCTCATGCACAAGATCGCCGTGGCCACCAAGGAAGGCATCGAGGCCGCCGGTGGCACGCACGTGCCGCACCCGGCCGAGGCCGTCGTGGAGAAGATGATCGAGCTCGGCCGCCCGTCGCGGCTGAAGGGTGCCGGCTTCTACGAGTACGTCGACGGCAAGCGGACCCAGCTGTGGCCCGGCCTGCGCGAGACGTTCAAGTCCGGCTCCTCGCAGATCCCGCTGCAGGACATGATCGACCGCATGCTGTTCGCCGAGGCACTGGAGACCCAGAAGTGCATCGACGAGGGCGTGCTCACCTCGACCGCTGACGCGAACATCGGCTCGATCATGGGTATCGGCTTCCCGCCGTACACCGGTGGTTCGGCGCAGTTCATCGTCGGCTACCAGGGTGAGCTCGGCGTCGGCAAGGAGGCCTTCGTGGCCCGGGCCAAGGAACTGGCTGCCCGCTACGGCGACCGCTTCCTGCCGCCGGCTTCGCTGGAAAGCTAAGCACCAAACGTCAAAAGCCCCCGGCGTAAGTCGGGGGCTTTTGCGTGCGAGGGCATCGAGATTGCGCTCAGGGCTGTTGATTTCGAGATTTCACGACCCTGTGCGCAATCTCGATGCCAGCCCGGGTTCGAGTGCACCCGCGTCGGCGCCGCCTCACTTCGCCACGTCGAAGGCCGCATGGACTTTCGTGGGCCTGACGCGCACCACGAGTTCACCTGGGACACCGTTGCGCCGGCCGAATTCCTCGGCACGGTCGGCACCCATGTAGCGGCCGCCGATGCGGGTGGCGGTGTCGAGCAGCTCGTGGGGATCCTCACTGATCGCTGCGACACCCTGGACTTGGACGAACGCGAACGGCGGGTTGGAATCGTCGACGCACATGACGACCCGCGGGTCACGGGCCAAGGCTCGGCCCTTGGCGGTCTCCCTGCCGGTGTTGAAGACGAGTTCGCCGTCGTCGACCACGAACCACACGGGCGCCGCCAGCGGTCGCCCGTCGGCTGCGACCCAACCCAGCACCGCGGTGCGCGTGCCTTCGGAGAGAAAAGCGATCACATCCTCGGAAAGTTCGCTCATGCGGCCACGCTACGCCCAGACGGGCAACGGCATGGTGTCGTAGAGCCGAACGCCTTTGGAGTTGAGCCGTGCCAACGCCTGGGTGACGCCCAGCGGTAGCGCCGAGATCACCTGGCCGGCGCCCACCAATGTGCGTATGCCCCGGCTAGTCATGGGCACCACGGTTTTGGCGTTGACCCGGGCCAACTTTCGGCTGCTGACCACCGGCGCGAGCATTGTGCGTTCATAGGCGGCGAATGCCGAGGCGTAATCGTCACCGGCCCGCACCATCTCGGCGGCCAGCACGTAGGCGCCGTAGACCGCCAAGCTCGTACTACCTCCGACCGCGGGTCCAGGGCAGTAGCCCGCGTCGCCGACGAGAGTCACCCGCCCTTGCGACCACGTCGTCATCTGCAATTGCGTGATGGCGTCGAAATAGAAGCTCGGTGTCCGCGACACCTCGTCGAGCCAGCGGTCCACCTCGGATGCGGTGTGCTGGAATGCGTTGAGCAGCTGGGTTTTTTGGCGTTCCACCTCGCGGTAGTCGTAGTCGAGCGGTTGGCTCGGGCGGAAGATGAACACTGCGCGCGCGTCATCCAGATGGTCGGCGGTGTAGATGCCTGCCATGTGGCCGGGCTTGAAGTAGGCGGTCATCTCGCCGTCGCGGGCCAGCTCTTTCGGCACCGACACCACCGAGAGGTATCCACCGAGGAAGCTCTCGGGCACGTGGTTGCCGAATGTCAGTCGACGCACACCGGAGTGCAGGCCGTCGGCGCCGACCACCACGTCGAAACGGCGCGGCGCGTTGTGCTCGAAGGTCACGTCGCCATCGGACGAGATCGACGTGATGGTGTCGCCGAAGAGGTATTCGACGTCGGCTCGGCCGGCTTGGTAGTAGATCTCGCTGAGGTAATCCCGCATGATCTCGACGTGCCGGTCGGACATCGCGCCGATGATCTTGAGGTAGTCCAGGCGGGTGGGGCGCGACGCGCCGGGCCGGTGGATGACCATCTCGGTGGTGCCGGTGGCGTGCGCCTCGATCTCGGCCAGCACGCCCATGCGTTCGGAGATCTCCATGGCGGGCCGGAACAGGTCGACGGCGTGACCGCCCGTCTTTCGCAGTGCGGGTGAGCGTTCCACCACGGTGACGTTGACTCCGTGCCGCGACAGCCAGTAGGCGAGCACGGGCCCGGCGATGCTGGCGCCGGAGATGAGAACTTTCACGATTCCCCCTTACTTAACGGTCGGTAAGCGCTCCTCCCGTGAGCTTACCTATCGTTAGGTAAGTTAGGGTGGCTACGTGGCCAAGCCTGGATTGGATACGCGACAGCGCATCCTGGATGTCGCACGCGAACTGTTCGCCGAGAAGGGTGTGGTGCGCACCAGCCTGCAGGACATCGCCGACCGTCTCGGTATCACCAAGCCCGCGCTGTACTACCACTTCCGGTCACGCGAGGATCTGGTCCGCAGCATCCTGCAACCTCTTATCGACGAGGGTGAGGCCTTCATCGCCGAGCAGGAACGCAAACGCGGCGCGTCCCGCGCCTCGGCGCGAGAACTCCTCGAGGGCTACTTCGACTTCCATTACCGCCACCGCGCCGATCTCATCCTGATCGTTTCCGAGCTGACCACGCTGGTGGATCTGGGCTTGATCGACCAGTTGCTGGCGTGGCGGGCCCGGCTGGGTGTGCTGGTGTTCGGCCGCAAACCCACGCTCGAGCAGTCGGCTCGCGCGGTCATCGCCTTCGGCGGCCTGCAGGACTGTTGCCTGCAGTTCCCCGACACTCCCTATGAGCAGCTGCGCAGAGTCACCGTGGACGGCGCCATGGCCGCACTCGGGTTGTGACTCGAATTGCGTTGCCGCAGAGTGGCGATGGCACTCAGATCGAATGGGCAAACAGGTAATGCCGTGCCCGGCTCGTTCCGTTCTGGTCCAATGCGGGCTCGTCTCCGCTGGACAGCAGTGTCCAGCCGTCCTTGAAGCGACGTTGCACCTCGTCGAATCCGATGCCGGGAACGCCCATCGCCGCGCCCGGGATGAACGCCACGATCAGCAGCTGCGCGCCGGGGGCGGCCACCGCGCTGACTTCCCGTACATAGGCGTCGCGGTCGGCAGGGCTCATGCCGTGCAGGCAGCCACTGTCGAGGATCAGTTGGTAGCCCGCCCCGATACCCGATGAGCTCAGTTGCGTCACATCGGCTTTGACGAAGTTGACGGGTAGCCCGGCGCCTTTGGCGCGGGCCTTCTTCAGCGGTTTTGCCACATAGTCGACACCGGTGACCCGCCACCCGTGCCGGGCCAGGTACACCGCGTTGTCCCCGGTACCGCAGCCCAGATCGAGCGCGGTACCGGGAGGCGACGTCGGATGGGCTCCCTCGACCAGCTTGGTCAGGCTGTGCGCCAACGGGTGGCCGTCCCAGGGCGTGAACCCCAGCCGGTAGAGCCACCGGAAGAGCCGTTGGCGCGAGCTCATGGACTCAGAGCGACCCCAGGTCGGCCGACAGCCAGTGCTCGGGTTTGAGGTAGATGGTGACGCCCTCACCGTGCTCGCGGCGGGCGAACTCCAGGTACGGCTCCACCTTCTCCGGCGGCAGATAGCGTTTCACCATTTCGACCAGCTGCTCATCGGTCGACGGTTCGATGCGGCTCACCGCACCGTCGACGGCCACGTAGCGCACCGATGGCGCCAGGCGTTCGGCCATCAACGAGAAATGCCCGGCCGCCTCGATCAACCGGTGCTTGCGGGAACCCAGGCCGGTCTGCACCCACGGCTCCCCGCCGGGCGTGTACTGGTACCAGATCGGGACGGTCAGCGGACCGCGTTTGTCGCCGGCGTACACCGAGAGGGCGGCGATGTGCGGCTCGGCCAGAAACTGTTCGCGTTCTTCCTTGGAAAGGGCCATAAAACTCAGGCTAGACCGCCGCCGCGACACGCGTCGGCGTCGTAGAGTCGGGGTCCATGCGCTTCGGACTTTTCATCCCGCAGGGCTGGCGCCTTGACCTCGTCGACATTCCCACCGAAAACCACTGGGCGGTGATGCGCGATCTCGCCGCCTATGCCGACGCGGGCAGCTGGGACTCGCTGTGGGTCTACGACCATTTCCACACTGTCCCGGTGCCCACCGACGAGGCCACCCATGAGGCCTGGTCGCTGATGTCGGCCTATGCCGCGACGACGTCGCGGATCAAGCTCGGGCAGATGTGCACCGCGATGAGCTACCGCAATCCGGTCTATCTGGCCAAGATCGCCGCCACCACCGACATCATCTCGGGTGGCCGTGTGCAGATGGGCATCGGCGGCGGCTGGTACGAGCATGAGTGGCGGGCCTACGGCTACGGATTTCCGTCGGCCGGGGTGCGGTTGGGCCGCCTCGACGAGGGTGTCCAGATCATGCGTGACGCCTGGCGTGACGGGCGGGTCAGCTTCGATGGCAGGCACTACCAGGTCGACGGTGCGATCGTCGCCCCGAAGCCGTTGCAGGACAACGGCATCCCGATGTGGATCGCCGGTGGTGGAGAGAAGGTGACGTTGCGTATCGCGGCCAAGTACGCGCAGTACACCAACTTCACCTCCGAGCCCGACGGATTCGCCCACAAGTCCGAGGTGCTGGCCGGCCATTGCCGCGACGTCGGCACCGAGTATGACTCGATCGTCCGATCGGCCAACTTCAACGCCGTCATCGGCGACTCCGAGGCAGATGTCGCTGATCGGGTAGCACGATTGCGGGCCCGGCAGGTGCCGGTGGCCGGTGAAGCTGCCGTGGACGCCATGCTGGCCAACGCCACCGCGCCCGAATCGGCCAGCGGTACACCCGAACAGGTGGTCGAGAAGCTGCAGCGGATGCGCGATCTCGGCTGCGAGTACGCCATCCTGTACTTCCCGGAAGCGGCCTACGACCGGTCGGGCATCGAGCTGTTCGAGCAGAAGGTCATCCCCGCGCTGAGCTAGTTGTGTGCCGGCCGCGCGCAAAGGCCGTCAAACGTACATCGCCTTACCGGCAGATGGCCAGGGCCGGTATCTCGGGTTAAACCTGTGTCGTCGCTGGGAACCGGGCGAGTGCTTCATGATCCCCACGTGACGCTGATATCACGGGAGTTCGGGAGCGGAAACGGCTCTGCCCCCACAGTCGGGGCCGAGGTGGCCACGGTGCTCAACCCCCTGCCGCGCACGGCTTCTCGCGCGGCCGCCCCGGCTGACTGTTCCCGGCCCGTGCACAGCGCTGACATCGCACAATCCCGGCTGTTCGAGGACATTCTGATCGGTGAAATCGCCGAGCTGCGCGACCTTCTCGCCGCCACCGAACTGCGGTGGCGGCGGCTTCGGGAACGCAGCCGAGTGGCCGATGCGCCCCTGCCCGAAGCGCTGGTTCGGCTGCACTCGCGTATCGCCGAAGCCGAGCGTCTGCTGGTGCAGTTGCGGTGCCGGTTTGGTTATGACGGAGATTCACTCCGGGTGATTTGAATTCCGGACCGGTTCGGCGGTGCCAGGGCTGTCAGTCGGGAACGGCGGAGACCTGATAGTGGCTGATGCGCCAGTCGGTGTCGGCGCGGGTGACCAGGACGCTGAGATTCAGCGGGATCACCGTGCCGTCGGGCCGGGTGAAGTCTGCGCGCAGGTAACCGAGCGCGACATTGTCGGCGGGCCGGCGGGTCTCATCGATCCGGTAGTCGACCGTCAGACCGACGGGTTGCGAGTCGTAGTAGTCGAACACGCCTTGCCGGCCGACGCTGTAGGGACGTAGCCCTTGGAAGATCGCATCGTCGGTGAACACGGCGGCCACCCGCTGGGGATCGTGGGCGGCGATGCCGGCCTGCCATTCGTCGAGCACTCCGCGCAGAATCGCCGCCGTGTTCTCCTCAATGCCCGGCACTTTGACCTCCATCGACGTGCAGGATCTCGCCGGTGACGAATCCGGCTCGTTCCAAGTAGAGCACTGCGTCGACGACGTCGTCGATTTCGCCCAGGCGGCCGACCGGATGCAGTGCCGACAGGAACTCGTGGGTTTCGGGTGCATGCATCGGGGTGCGGATGGTGCCCAGCGCGACCGCGTTGGCGCGGATGCCACGCGATGCGTACTCGATGGCCAGGGCCTTGGTGGCGGCGTTCAGGCCGCCTTTGGTCAGCGAGGCCAGCGCGGAGGGCACCTGCGAGTTGGCGTGGTCCACCAGGCTGGTGGAGATGGTGACGACGTGTCCGCCTTCGCCCTGTGCCTCGATCGCGGCGATCCCGGCTCGGGTCAGTTCGAAGAAGCCGCGTTGGTTGACTCCGGTGACGGCGTCGTAGTCGTCGTCGGTGTATTCGGTGAACGGCTTGGCGATGAAGATTCCCGCGTTGTTCACGATGGTGTCGACACGGCCGAATCGCGCCAGGGCCGCGTCGATCAGCTGCCGGCCTACGCCGGGCTGCCCGATGTCGCCCGGCACGGCCAGCACCATGGGATCGCTGCTCTCACTGATGTTTCGGGAGTTGGCGACGACGGCGTAGCCCAGTTTGCGGTAGCCCGCGACCAGGGCTTCACCGATGCCCTGGGATGCGCCGGTGATGACTGCGACGCGTGGTGTGGTGCTCATGGGAGGCTCCTTCTTCGCAAGCATGTGGTCTGATGCACTGCTCAACGTGGAGGCCCGGTCGGTTCATGTCCGCCCGGCGGGACCTGTCGGCTCTCTGCTGAGAGGCTGCGCCTACTACGCTGTAACGGTGGAGCTACGCCAGCTGCGCTATTTTGTCACCGTCGCCGAGGAGTTGAACTTCGGCCGGGCGGCCGAGCGGCTGCGTATCGCCGGGCCGTCGCTGTCCCAGCAGATCAAGGCGTTGGAACGTGATCTGAAGGTCACCCTGTTCGACCGCGACCGGCGTTCGGTGGCGCTGACCCACGCGGGTACCGCCCTGTTGCCCGAGGCGCGGGCACTGGTTCGGCAGGCTGATGAATTACGCAGGCGTGCACAGGGTCTGGCGGTGTCGGAGCCGGTCCGGATCGGGTATGTGAACTGGTGTCCCACCGATTGGGCCGAGCGGGCGGCAGGGGTGGCCGAGCTGCGGGTGGATACCTGGGTGATGCCGTCGCACACCCAGGCGGCCCGGGTGGCCGACGGCAGCCTCGACCTGGCGATCTGCTGGGTTCAGAACGCCGACCTGGATTCGTTGTCGTTGTGCGCCAGGCTCATTGGGGTGGACCGGCTGTACGCCCTGTGCGCCGGTACTGACGAATCCCCGGTCGATGCCCGCGACACCACGGTGTTGGTCGATACGGACGTGGCGAGCTGGTCGTCGTGGAACCGCTATGGCGAATTGTTCGCCGCGGCCGTCGGGGCTCCCGTGATGCGCACCGACGACGGGGGTGTCACCGGTCCCACGTTTTTCGAGCACGTTCGGCGGCTGAGGCGGCCCGTGCTCAACAACCCCAAGGGTCAAGACGTGGCGCTGCCCGCCGGCCTGGTGCGTCGCGCCGTGGTGGCCCCTACCCCGTTATGGACGTGGTCGTTGGTGTGGCGTCGCGACGAGAGCAGCCCGGCTGTCCTCGCCGTCGTCGACGAGTTCACCCGTGGCATCGGTGATCTCGGTCTGGACGTCCCCGGCGTCTGGGTGCCGGACGACGATCCGCATCACCCCCGACACCACGGCGGCAGCTGACACCACCAGTGCACCGACCAACAGTGCCGGCGCGAAACCGCGGTGCAGCAGCGGCGCGACGACCAGCGGCCCGAGGATCTGGCCCACCGAATAGCCGGTGGTGAGCAGGGCGACGGCGCGCGGGTATCGCAGCAGCCGGCCGGCCGCCAGCGCCAGGGTGCTGACGCCGATGAACGTTCCGCCGAACAGCACCGCGCCCACCAGTGCGGCCGTCACGCCGCCGACCATCCCGGCCACGGCGATCCCCACGGCTTGCAGGGCCAGCGCCGCTACGAGCAGCGCAGGGTGCGACCATCGGCTGCTCAGTGCCGCCCACAACGCGGCGGAGGGCACCGTGGCCAGCCCGACCACCAGCCACGTGCTTCCGCCGAGCCACGCCGGGGCGCCCTGGGCGACGGCCGCGACCAGGAACGTTCCGGCGATGATGTAGCCGATTCCCTCCAGCGTGTAGCTGGTCAGCAGCAAGGTGAACGGGCCGTGCGCCGGCCGGGAGTCATCGGCCGGTGTGGCCGAGGGGCTGTGCGGGGCGGCGGGCATCGACCAGGCGCCGACGCCGAGCAGGGCAGCCGCCGCGGCCGCGGCCCACCAGGCCACCTTCCAGTCACCGGCGGCCAGTACCAACACTGCCGACAGCGCGATGCCGGCGCCCACCCCACCGAATCCCCACCCGGCCAGGTGCGCGGGATGCCCATGCAGGTGCTCCAGCATGGTGTTGACGGCGATCACGAACACCAACGCACTGGTGAATCCGGCGACACCGCGCAGCACCGCCCAGTCGAATGTGTTCGTGGACAAGGGCATCGCCGCTAGGCTGGCCGCCATCACCGGCAGGCTCACGCGGCATGCGGTGATCGAGCGGGCCAGTCGCGGCCAGATCGAACCCGCCAGCGCGCCGGCCAGATAGCCCACGTAGTTCGCTGTGGCGAGGGCTGCGGCGTCGTGGGCGGTGAGACCGGCCTGCGCCGACATCAGCGGAAGGATCGGGGTGTAGACGAAGCGGCCGATTCCCATCGCAGAAGCCAGTGCCGCCGCGGTTCTGGCGACATGTCCATGTGTGCGCATCGGACCATCGTGGAGTGCGCCGACACGGCGCCGCCAGGACCGAAACGCTCACAGCTGGAAGGTGGTGGCTCTCACCGGCCCGGCCTCAGTAGGTTGGACATATCGCTCACGGTTGGTCGACGGGAGGTGGCACGATCGTGGATATGGAGAAGATCTCGCTCACCGCGATAGCGCGACAGCAGTTGGCCGCAGCCCGCTCTGCCAGCAGCGGACGCAGTGCCCACACGGTTTACGGCGGGCATGAACACCAGCTGCGCCAGACTCTGATCGCGTTGACCGGGGGCAACGGGCTCGACGAACACGAGAGCCCGGGCGAGGCCACGCTGCAGGTGATCGAGGGCCGGGTGAAACTGACCAATTCCGAAGCGAGCTGGGAAGGTTCGCCGGGCGATCACATCGTGATCCCGCGGACCCGGCACAGCCTGCACGCGCTCGAGGATTCGGTGGTGCTGCTGACCGTCGTCAAGGCGATGGGGCCGCATACCTGACGTGTCGGGGTTGCAGACGGTGACCCCGGTTGAAAATGCGCTCAGGGTCGTGATCCAGGCGAATCCACAGCCCTGGACGCAATCTCAACCCGTCACCCGCCGGACTTGCTGGGTCAGATCGCCGGGCCCAACAGGTCGTCGGCGTCCTTGATCACGTAGCCGTAGCCTTGCTCGGCCAGGAAGCGCTGCCGGTGCGCGGCGTACTCCGCGTCCAGCGAATCCCGCGAGACCACCGAGTAGAACACCGCACCGCCGCCATGAGCCTTGGGCCGCAGCAGTCGGCCCAAGCGCTGCGCCTCTTCCTGGCGGGAGCCGAAGGTGCCCGAAACCTGGACGGCGACAGAGGCTTCCGGAAGGTCGATGGAGAAGTTCGCCACCTTGGAGACCACCAGGGTGGAGATCTCGCCGCGGCGGAACGCGTCGAACAGCGCCTCGCGCTCGGAGTTCTTCGTCGACCCCTGGATCACCGGGGCGTTCAGCTCCTGGCCCAGTTCCTCCAGCTGGTCCAGATAGGCGCCGATCACCAGGGTCGGCTCACCGGGGTGGCGTTCCAGGATCGAGCGGACCACCGCGATCTTGGTGTGCACCGTCGAGCACAGCTTGTACCGCTCCTCCGGTTCGGCGGTGGCGTACAGCATCCGCTCGTTGTCGGTCATCGTCACCCGCACCTCGATGCACTCGGCGGGGGCGATCCAGCCCTGGGCCTCGATGTCCTTCCACGGTGCGTCATAGCGCTTCGGGCCGATCAGCGAGAACACGTCGCCTTCGCGGCCGTCCTCACGGATCAGCGTCGCGGTCAGGCCCAGCCGCCGTCGGGACTGCAGATCGGCGGTCATCCGGAACACCGGGGCCGGCAGCAGATGAACCTCGTCGTAGATGATCAGGCCCCAGTCGCGGGTGTCGAAGATCTCCAGGTTCTTGTACTCGCCCTTACTGCGGCGGGTGATCACCTGGTAGGTAGCGATGGTGACGGGCCGGATCTCCTTCTTCTCGCCCGAGTACTCGCCGATCTCGTCCTCGGTCAGCGAGGTGCGGGCGACCAGCTCCCGCTTCCACTGCCGCCCGGCGACGGTGTTGGTGACCAGGATCAGCGTCGTCGCGCCGGCCTTGGCCATCGCGGCCGCCCCGACCAGCGTCTTACCGGCACCGCACGGCAGCACCACCACCCCGGAGCCGCCTGCCCAGAACGAATCGGCGGCCATCTCCTGGTAGTCGCGCAGCTGCCAGCCGTCCTGGGCCAGTTCGATGGGATGCGCTTCGCCGTCGACGTAGCCGGCCAGATCCTCGGCCGGCCAGCCGATCTTGAGCAGCATCTGCTTGACCCGGCCGCGTTCGCTGTTGTGCACGATCACGGTGTCGTCGTCGATGCGTGCCCCCAGCATCGGGGCGATCTTCTTGTTGCGCAGCACCTCCTCGAGCACCGCGCGGTCCAGGCTGACCAGCGTCAACCCGTGCGCCGGGTGCTTGATCAGCTGCAGCCGCCCGTAACGGGCCATGGTGTCGACGATGTCGACCAGCAGTGGCTGCGGCACCGGGTAGCGCGAGAAGCTGACCAGCGCGTCGACCACCTGCTCGGCGTCGTGGCCGGCTGCGCGGGCGTTCCACAGCGCAAGCGGGGTGATGCGGTAGGTGTGCACGTGTTCGGGGGCACGTTCGAGCTCGGCGAACGGTGCGATGGCGGCGCGCGCCGCACCGGCCTGCTCATGGTCGACCTCGAGCAGCACCGTCTTGTCGGACTGCACGATCAGTGGGCCGTCAGTCATGCGGGGTCCATTTCACTCACGGCGGGAAAACTCATCCCGCCCATTATTCCGAATCCGGGTCAGCGGGGTGCGGCAGCCGTCGGCGCGGGTGGCGGTGCACCGCCGGACGGCAGCGGCACCGGCGGCACCTCGGGGGTCCCGACGGCGCCCGCCAGCCACGGCAGCGTGGTGGTCAGCACCTGCTCGGCGAACGGCCAGTCGTGCTTGCCCGGAAGCGCGGTGATCGCGCAGCGGATGCCATGGCTGCGCCCCAGGTCGCACAGGGTGTGTGCGGCTTCGGTCTGGTCGCCGGGGTTGCCTCCGGCGTCCTGCCCGCCCAGGCCGACGGCGTCGGGATTGGCCGGGTGCGTCCCGTGTTTGACGGGGGCGTCCGAGGAGATCACGAACCAGCCGGACACGCCCTGGTAGGCGCCGTGCTTGCCGATCGCGGTGGCCGGGTCGTAGGTGGCCCAGGACGCGGCATCCCCACCGTAGAGCCGGGCGACGGTCTGGTCCTTGGTGCCCGCGTTGGGGCCGGTGTCACCGGCGATGTCGACGAATGAGCTGAACAACTCGGGGTGCATCACGGTCAGATCCACCGCGCAGGTCCCGCCCATCGACCAGCCGACGACACCCCAGCCGGCGTCGCGCACGCCGAAGGTATCGGTCATGAACGGCGGCACGTCCTTGGTGAGGTGGTCGGCGACGTTGCCGCGCGGACCGTTGACGCATTCGGTGTCGTTGTTGAAGGAGCCGCCGACGTCGACGAAGACGAACACCGGGGTGTTTCCGCCGTGGTCGGCCGCGTAGGCGTCGATGGTGGCGATCGCGTTGCCGCTGCGCGCCCAATCGGCCGGGGTGTTGAACTCGCCGGCGATCATCATCACGACCGGGAACCGGGGTGCGGACGGGGCGAACCAGGCCGGTGGCAGGTAGACCAGTTCGTCGCGGTGTTTGAAGCCTGACCGGTCGGACGGAATCGTGACCGACACCAGCTCGCCGTGCGACGGGATCTCACCTCGCCGGCGCTGGCCGAGCGCGGTGGCCAGATCGGTCTGGTCCGGCAGCGGGCCGGCGGTGACCTCGTTCCACAGCGCGGTGACCGTCGGAAAGTAGCCGACCCAGAGGTTCACCGCGACGCCCACACTCAGCAGGCACAACGGCACCGCGGCCACTGAGACGGCGCGGCGGCGCCACCGGCTGCCGCGCCAACCCAGGGCCAGCACGGCTATCGCCAATCCGGTCAGGCCGATCCAGATCCACAGGGCCGCCGGAGCGGGGTCCCCGGCCAGGCCCTGGGAATGGACGAACCAGCGGGCCCAGACCGTCAGGCAAACCCCGACCGCGATCGCGCACGGCAGAAAGATCGTGCGCCAGCGCCGGGTGCGCCATCCGATCGCCACGATCAGCGCCACGGCCGCCAACGCCCACAGTGTCGGCGGCAGCCAACCGTGCAGCAGCGACACTCCCCGGTATGCGGCGGGCACCTGATCCGCTGCGGTCAACGTCGTTGTCACATCGCCATATTGGTGAACGGCTCTGTGAGCACGCTGTGCCGTGGCTAGTCGCCGTCGGCCGACACCACGGACGTGACCCGGTGGATGGCGAACTCGCGGACCCGCCCGGCGGCCGGATCGAAGGCGGTCAGCTGGCCGCCTCGCACGTTGATGGGGGAGACGACGCGTTGCGTGGCCACCCCCGCAGGGTCGACGTAGCCGATCACCACAGAGGTCTGGTTGATCGCGGCGTCCTGCAGCTGGGTGATGGCCATGGCCGGGTCCAGCCGGACGCTGGCGAACGGCCCGGACGCCACCTTGCGCAGCACCGCGACGATCGCGCCGAGAGTCTGGGCGGTCGGCGGGGTGGGTGGCCGGTAGATGCGGCGACGGGTCGGGGCGACGACGCGCGAGCCCCGGGCCCTGATGTCGACGACGGTGCCGGTGGAGTCCTCGGCAGCGGGAGCGAATCCGGCTTCGCGCAGCACCGTGAGCACGTCGGCGATCGGCGCCTGGGACACCGCCACCGTGGGGGCCAGCAACCGCAACTCGAGGCGATCGGCGCCGGGCGAGGCGACTGCCTGCGCCAGCAGCGCGGGATCCTCACACCGCAGGAACGACGTGGCCATGCCGACGCGCAGCTGTCCGTGGCGGCGCGCGACGTCGTCGATGAGATACGTCAACCCTTGCGGCACCGGTGTTTTCGAGTGTTTTTCGAACAGGGTGTGCAGCTCGCTGGCGGTCCGGCCGGCATCGAGTGCGCGGCGGATGGACGCTTCGCTGATTCGGTACACCATGGCGGCGCCGGCCGATTCGACGGTGGCCACCGCCGCCAGCTGCTCGGCCAGCTCCCGCTCCAGTGGACCGGGCACGATCACCGTGAGATCGGCCTGTAGCAGGAAATGGTCGAGCGGTTTCGGCAGCGCCTTCTCCATCGCCGCCAGTACGTCCTCGTCAGGGTCGCCGGCCAGCAGGCCGCGAGCGGGCGTGCTGATCGCGCCGCGCCCCACCATGCCCAGCGCGTGAGCTTCGGCGAGCAGGCCACTGACGGTCGCCGGCTGCAGCCGCGCCGCCCAGCGCGGTCGTCGCCACACCATGGCGCGCGATGCCTCGTCGCCATCGATCCCGGTGCCCGGCGCCAGTTCGGCCAGGATGCCGAGCAGCAACCGGCGGTCCAGCGGAGCGGCCGTCGAATACAGCGAATCCGACAGTGCGGCAAAGGGTTTGTTGTCCGGGCCACGGCTGCCGATCAGGGCGGGCCGGGCCGGCAGGTCCAACCAGGTGGCGGCCAGCAGGTGCCAGCGCGCGGCGGTGGAGGACTCGACGAATCGGTCGGCGGCCACCGTCGGCGCCCAGTACGGTCCCGTCCCGTCACCCGGGTCCGGATCGGGCATTCCGGCCGCGATCAGCCCCGCGCCCGCGGCCAGTTCCAGCAGGAGACCGAGCCGTGGCTCGTCGACGCCGGTGTTCTTGGCCAGGCGTTTGACGTCGCGCACCCCGAGGCCGCCGCTGCGCAACTCGGGAATCGGTGCGCTGCCCAGGGTTTCGATCACCAGGTCGATCTCACGCAGCAGGTCGATGGCCGCGCCGGCGGCCACCGCGTCCACATCGGCCGGTGTCGTCGAGGTGGTCTGAAGTGCCGGTGCGGTCAGCTCCACCGGACCGGGGGCCTCGCCGCGCATCACCTGCCCGACCACCCGCGGCAGGATCACCGTCTCGTCGTCGATCCGGCGCAGCAGCCCGGCCTCCACCAGCCGCGGCACCGGACGGTCAGGCGGGGTACCGGGGGCCGCGTCTCGCGTGCGGCCCATGGGCGAGCCTTCCAGCAGTCGGGCCAGCAGCTCGCTCTGGGCTTCGTCGAGGCCCGCGAGCAGACCGGCGATCTCGTCGGCGCTGTGCTCGGAGACCTCCACCGCGGCCTGGCCGACGAACCACGGCAGGCCGGCGGCCGCCTCAGGCGCCACCCGCAGGCTCGCCTCGCCCCACACGAGGGCCCGCTCGCGCAGGTCTTCCAGCGCGCCTGCCAGTTCGTCCGCGCCGACACGGTCACCGAACAGTTCACCGAGCTCGGACACCGCGACGGCGTGGGTGTCGGCATGCAGGACCAACAGGGCATCCAGGACGGCCAGCCGCAGGAAGTCAAGGGAATCGGTGGCAGCCTTGACCGACTGCCGGGAGGTGGCGCGCGCAGCGAGCGCGGCAATCGTTCCCGGTGGCGGCTGGCTCAGGTCCGGCCGCAGTTCCAGCAGGCGGATGAGGCCCGAGTCGTCGAGTTCGGACAGCCAGGCACCCAGCGGGATTCCGGGAGTCTGTGCGGCGGTCATATCCTGACCAGCGTAAAGCAGCCCGCCGGTCTCGCCACCAGATGAGGAGCCTGCCACAATGTGGGGCGTGGCTGACAACAAGAAGAACCATTACGTCGACAACGGCTGGCCTGTGCTCTCCGACGGCGATGATCACGCCGTAAGTGAGCTCGCCACCGACCGCACCGGCGCACTGTCACCGTTCGGTGACGTGACCTTTCCCTTGCCGGCCGAAGAGCTGCCGTTCATCCAGTCGGCCACCGTCGTCAACAGGTAACAGTGGGACTGTCGCACCTCGACGAGTCTGGCGCGGCACACATGGTCGACGTCTCGGCCAAGGACGTCACCCTGCGCACCGCGACGGCCGTGGGCACCCTGCACACGCGGCCGGATGTGGTGGCCCTCATCGCCTCGGGCGGCCTGCCCAAAGGTGATGCCCTGGCCACCGCGCGGGTGGCCGGAATCATGGCCGCCAAGCGGACTCCCGAGCTGATCCCGCTGTGCCATCAGCTGGCGCTGACCGGCGTCGACGTGGACTTCGACGTCCGCGATGCCGCGGTGGCCGTCACCGCCACCGTGCGCAGCACCGACCGCACCGGGGTCGAGATGGAAGCCCTGACCGCAGTGAGCGTCGCCGCGCTGACGCTGTACGACATGATCAAGGCCGTCGACCCCGCCGCACGCATCGACGACGTCAAAGTGGTGCGCAAAGAAGGCGGTAAAACGGGATTGTGGGAAAGAACAACATAGTGACGCGTTCGGCGCGGGTCATCATCGCCTCCACCCGCGCCGCAGCAGGGGTGTACGACGACCGGACCGGACCTCTCATCGTCGGCTGGCTCGCCGATCGTGGATACGACGTCACCGAGCAGATGGTTGTCCCCGACGGGCATGCCGTCGCCGACGCGTTGCGCGCCGCGCTGGCCGAGCGCGTCGACTTGATCATCACCTCCGGCGGCACCGGTATCTCACCGACCGACGCGACACCGGAATCCACCGTGGCGGTGCTGGACTACCAGATTCCCGGGTTGGCCGATGCCATCCGGCGGGCCGGTGCGCACAAGGTGCCGACCGCGGTGTTGTCCCGTGGCGTGTGTGGCGTGGCCGGCCGCACCTTGATCGTCAACCTGCCCGGGTCGCCCGGCGGGGTCAAAGACGGGCTGGGCGTGTTGGCCGGCGTGCTGGAGCACGCTCTCGACCAGCTCAGCGGAAAGGACCATCCGACGAGATGAGCGCAACCGTCGTACGGGTCGAACTAACTGACACGCCGATCTCGCTGACCGAGTACGAGGCGCTCGTGGCCCACGAAGCGGCCGGGGCTGTGGTCGGATTCTCCGGGGTCGTCAGGGATCACGACGGGGGCCGCTCGGTCACCCGGCTCGACTATTCCGCGCACCCGAATGCACTTGAGACCTTGCGGGAAGTGGCCGCCGAGGTGGCCGCGGCGTCGCCCGGCGTGCGCGCCATCGCGGTCAGCCACCGCATCGGCACCCTACAAATAGGAGACGCCGCCCTGGTGGCCGCTGTGGCAGCGGACCATCGCGGGGCGGCGTTCGAAACCTGTGCCCGCCTCGTCGACACCGTCAAAGAACGGCTACCGGTGTGGAAGCACCAGTACTTCTCCGACGGCACCGACGAGTGGGTCGGCTCGGCCTGAAAACTCGGCCTGAAACTCAGCCGTTGATGATGATGTTGCCGTCGAGACCCTGCTGCTCGATGGCCTGCTGGATCTTCTCGGTGTAGCTCACCGGCTGTACCGGGGCGGGCGCCGCTTCGGGAGCCGGGGCCTCCGGAGCGGGTGCCTCAGGGGCCGGCGGAGCCTCGGGAGCCGGGGCGGGCGCCTCGGGTGCGGGCACCTGCAGTGCGGCGTCGGCGATCGGGGCGGCCTCGGGTGCCGGGGCGAGCGCGGCATCCATCGGGGCGGCCTCGGGTGCCGGGGCCGGGGCCTCAGGGGCCGGCGGCAGGTTCTCAGGGGCCGGCGGCGGGGCGTCTGCCGGCAGCGGTGCGTCGAGCGGCGCGGCCTCAGGGGGCGGCGGCGGCAGTTCACCGTTGACCTCAGGCGCGTCCAGCGGGGCAGGAGCGGGCTCGGCGACGACGTTGCGCGGGGTCGCCCCCGACAGGCCGCGGCCGCACACCGGCCAGGCGCCCTTGCCCTGGCTGGCCAGAACGCGCTCGGCGACTGCGATCTGCTCTTCCTTGGTGGCCATGAAGGCCGACGGTGCGTACTCGCCGCCGCCGTGGGAACGCCACGTGCTGGGGGAGAACTGGAGACCGCCGTGATAGCCGTTGCCCGTGTTGATCGCCCAGTTGCCGCCGGACTCGCAGCGGGCTACCTGATCCCACTCGCCGTCGGTGGCGGCCATGGCCTGTCCGGCCAGAGCGAGGCCGCTTCCACCGAGCACGGCGCCGGTGAAGGCGATCTTGGCGACATTCTTTGCTGAAGACGAGGAAGCAGGCTTGCGATGCCGTCCACTCATAAGCGTGAAGGTCCTCTCGTATGCGCCCACGAGGTCAGCTGTCGGGTTCGGGTGGGAGAGGTCACCCGGCCGTCGTCGTCGAAACGGTGACGGCTTCACCCCAAGGGGCCGCAAGCGGCTCCTGGTCCTGAAATAAATCGGTGGACCGGTTGGGTCCCCCGCCTCCATCCTTGTTGTTCGTCGTTAACCCCTGCCCGATGGATGGAGCTCGGCGCTACCGGTTTGGGGTGGGTCAACTGATTAGGGTCGGTTGACTTGGGAATGAACGGTAACGGTTCTCCGCTATCCCGTCACTTTTGGCGGCCTCGGGCGTTTTGGCGCTGAGCAAACTCTAAAAGTTGTTTAAAGGCGCAGGTTATTTCGGCGTCGTCGCAGGTGGGCGAAGCGCTCCACCGCGCTGTAGCCAGCTCGTGACCATTTCGTTATGTGATGCAAATCACGTTAGCCGCCGGCGAATGGGGGTAACACATCAACCGTCTGAGACGTTGATACCGGCTTGCCCAAATCGCGGACCGCGACCCCGTCCAACAGGTATGAGCAGCGCTTTAACACTCGAGCGAGATCCGAGTCGCGAGCGCTGAGTTGCTCGACGAGCGTCGCGATCGTCGAATCCTTTGCCAAATCTAACGTTTCCGTATCAACTCCGGCCGCGGCCGCCGCAGCGGCGAAATAACGGACGGTGACGGCCACGGTGTGCTCTGTCATCTAGCCGCCGATCGCGCTCATCGGCCGCACCGGCTGCACGAAATCCGGGTCGTTGATGCCGTGCCCCGCGGGCTTGGCCCACATGGCCGTCCGCCAGGCCGCCTCGATGGCATCGTCGTCGGCGCCCCCGCGCAACAGCCCGCGCAGATCGCTCTCCTCTGTGGAGAACAGGCAGCTGCGGATCTGGCCGTCGGCGGTCAGCCTGGTGCGGTCACAGGTCGAACAGAAGGCGTGCGAGACCGAGGCGATCACCCCTACGGTGCCTGCCGGGTGACCGGCGCTGGCGGCGACCTGCCACAGCTCGGCCGGCGCCGAACCGCGCGGCTTCGGATCGGGCCGCAGATCGAAGTGGCGGCGCAGGGTGGTCAGGATCGCCTCGGCGTCGATCACGGTGCCGCGCTGCCAGGTGTGCCCGGCATCCAGCGGCATCTGCTCGATGATCCGCAGCTGGTACCCGTGATCCAGGCAGTAGCCCAGCAGGCTCACCACGTCGTCGAGTCCCGAGATGGGGTCGAGCACCGCGTTGACCTTCACCGGTTCCAGCCCGGCCGCCTTGGCGGCCGCCAGGCCGTCGAGCACGTCGGCCAGCCGGTCCCGGCGGGTGATCCGGGCGAAGTGGGTGGCGTCGACGCTGTCCAGTGACACGTTGATCCGGTTCAGCCCGGCCTGTTTGAGGCCTGCCGCGCGCCGGGCCAGCCCGATGCCGTTGGTGGTCAGGGTGATCTCCGGTCGTGGTTGCAGCGCTGCCGCCGCGGCCACCACGTCCTCCAGGTGGCGGGTCACCAACGGTTCGCCACCGGTGAACCGCACGCTGGTGATGCCGAGCCGGGTGACGGCGATGCGCAACAGCCGGCTCAGTTCCTCAGCGCTCAGTAGCGCCTCGCCGGGCAGCCAGTCCAGCCCCTCGGCGGGCATGCAATAGGTGCATCGCAGATTGCATTTGTCGGTCAGCGAGACCCGCAGGTCGGTGGCGGCGCGGCCGTAGGTGTCCACCAGCGGCCCCGTTGTCGGGGCCGGATCGAGAGGAGGGGCGGACCTGTTCACCGAGGGCAGCCCGAGCGAGGTCAGGGTCATACCGCAGCCTTCAGCGAGTCGACGGGGACTATCTCCTTGCCCAGCGGCACCAGGGAGACCGGGATCATCTTGAGATCGGCCAGCGCCAGCGGGATTCCGATGATGGTGACCGCCATGGCCACCGCGCTCACCAGGTGGCCGAGCGCCAACCACCAGCCGAACAGGATGATCCAGATGATGTTGCCGACCAGCGCGCCCGGCCTGGTTCCTGGCTTGTCGACGATCGTGCGGCCGAACGGCCACAGGGCGTAGGAGGCGATGCGCAGCGAGGCGAAGCCGAACGGAATGGTGATGATCAGCACGAAGCAGATCAGCGCGGCCAGCAGGTATCCCAGCGCCAGCCACAGGCCGCCGAAGATCAACCAGATGATGTTCAGAATCACTCGCATTACCGGCGCATCTCTCTTCCAGAGGTGGTTTCAAGCCTACCGAGTAATAGGGGTGAAGCACCCAGGGAGGGCCGAGTAAGATCGCTCCATCGCGTCCCGGCGCTGACGGGACGCGAACTTTATGTGTGTAGGTAGTTCTGACAAGACGAGCGGGTGAGTGCAGTGCCGACCGGCAAGGTGAAGTGGTACGACGCCGAAAAGGGCTTCGGCTTTGTGTCCCAGGAGGACGGCGAGGACGTCTACGTGCGGTCCTCGGCGCTGCCCGCGGGCGTCGAAGGCCTCAAGGCCGGTCAACGTGTCGAGTTCGGCGTCGCCGCAGGCCGTCGTGGCCCGCAGGCGTTGAGCCTCAAGCTCATCGACCCGCCGCCGAGCCTGAGCCGGTCCCGGCGCGAGGCCGAGCGTCCCGAGCACAAGCACACTCCCGACGAGCTGCACGGCATGGTCTCGGACATGATCACGCTGCTCGAGGACATCGTGCAGCCCGAGCTGCGCAAGGGCCGCTACCCCGACCGTAAGGTCGCGCGCCGGGTGTCCGAGGTGGTCAAGGCCGTCGCGCAGGAGCTCGACGCCTAGTACGCGCGCCCAACGCTGGCTTGTGTTCGAGGATCCGCTGTTTTTTCGAACACGAGCCAACGCTCGACGGGCACACTGGGTCCATGGCTCAGGGCACCTACGTCGCCGACAAGTCCACCTCCGGTGAGTTCAACCGCGACACGAACTACATCACCACCCGGATCACGGCCGATGGCAGTGACGGCTATCCCGTCGAGCCGGGCCGGTACCGGCTGATCGTCGCGCGGGCCTGCCCATGGGCCAACCGCACCATCATCGTGCGGCGGCTTCTGGGCTTGGAAAACGTTCTGTCCATTGGCTTTTGCGGTCCAACCCACGATGCGCGCAGCTGGACTTTCGACCTTGACCCCGATGGGCTCGACCCGGTGCTCAAGATCCCGCGGTTGCGGGATGCGTACTTGAAGCGTGACCCCGAGTATCCGAAGGGCATCACCGTGCCCGCGATCGTCGAGGTCGCCACGGGCGCGGTGGTGACGAACGACTTCGCCCAGATGACGCTGGACTTCTCCACCGAGTGGACGGCATACCACCGCGAGGGTGCCCCGCAGCTGTATCCCGAGCCGTTGCGCGCGGAGATCGACACCGTCGCCAAGCGGATCTACACCGAGGTCAACAACGGTGTCTACCGATGCGGTTTCGCCGGGTCACAGCAGGCCTACGACGCCGCCTACGACCGGTTGTTCACCGCGCTGGACTGGCTCACCGATCGGCTGAGCACCCAGCGTTATCTGGTGGGCGACACCATCACCGAGGCCGACGTGCGACTGTTCACCACGCTGGCCCGGTTCGACCCGGTCTATCACGGCCATTTCAAGTGCAACCGGGCCAAGCTCGCGGAGATGGACGTGCTCTGGGCGTACGCGCGGGATCTGTTCCAGACGCCGGGCTTCGGTGACACCATCGACTTCGTCCAGATCAAACAGCACTACTACATCGTGCATTCGGACATCAATCCGACGCAGATCGTGCCCAAGGGTCCGGACCTGGCCAACTGGCTCACGCCGCATGGCCGGGAATCGTTGGGCGGCAGGCCTTTCGGCGATGGTACGCCGCCGGGGCCGACGCCCGAGGGGGAGCGGGTCCCGGCCGGGCACTCGGCGGGTTAGCGCACGTCCGCCTGGTTGCGGTCCGGCCAGACCGTGCTGACCGACCACTCGGCGTGCGGCAGCGCGAACTCCTCGCCGTTCTGGTCCTGCACCAGGGTCAGCATTTGGACTGCCAGTCCGGTGAGCCGGCCCCGGTTGGGATCGACCGTCGGGATGGTGACGGCCAGCGTCGTCTTGGGTGCGTAGTACGTGACCGTGGTGTCGATCGGGTTCTCGTAAACCCGCAGCAGCCGCCACGGCGCCCGGGCGACCGAGGTGGGCACCGAGAGCTGGACCGGGCTTTCCTTGGTGACCCGCAGTTCGCCCGCATCGCGCGGTTCCTTGCAGTCGTCGAGGTTCAGTACCTCGCAGTACTGGAACGGCCCGACCCGCACCGTATGCCCGTGTGAGTACGCGCTGATCTCCGGCAGCTGGTCGCCGTGTGAACTGTGCAGCCGCCAGACCCCGACCGTGGTGCCGGCGATCGCCAGCACGACCACGGCGGCCAGGGCCGCCAGAGCGCGTTTCATCGGGACTCCCACTGTGCTGTCGTCGGGGCTGCGGCGGAATGGCTGCCGCCTTCTGGTGCGGCGTGGACCGGGCGGTTACCGCCCAGGCCGGGAATCAGCGATTCGCCGCGATAGCTCACGATGGTCTGCGCCAGGCCCAGTATCAGCACCGCCGTGATGGTAGTGAACCCGACTGTGAGGTCTGTATAGATCAGCACCCCGGTGGCGCCGCCGGCCACCCAGGCGAGCTGCAGCACCGATTCCGACCGGCCGAACGCCGAGGCCCGCGAGGCCTCCGGCAGGTCGTCCTGCAGGGACGCGTCGAGTGAGGCCTTCGCGATGGCGCTGGCGGCCGAGGTGACGAGGGTCGCGCCGGCAGCGACCAGAAGGTTCCCGGTCAGTGCGGTGGCCAGGGCGACGACGGTGACTGCGGCGGCGGCCCGCACCACGAGCTGCGCCGGGTGACCGAGTTTGAGCCGCGCGGCGGCGATGTTGCCGCCGAAGTTGCCGACCCCGGCCGCGGCCCCGATCAGTCCGAGGATGAGCAGCTGTTCCCAGCCAGTGGCGTCGTGGGATTTGGCGACGAATGCGGGGTAGAGAAACAGGAATCCCACCATCACCTTGATCGTGCAGTTGCCCCACAGCGCGGTGATGGTGTTGCGGCCCAACGGTTGACGTTCGGATTTGGGCTTGCCCGGGTGACGGCGCAGGTCGCCTGGGCCGCCCGATTGACCGTGGTAGCTCAGCGTCGTGGGCACCTCGCCCTCGGTGACCTCGACCCATTTCGGGATCCGCATGGCCAGCACCGCTCCGGCGACGCTGACCGCGGCCACCACGTAGAGCGCGCCGGGTAACTCGGCCACGTTGAACAGGTACTCGGCGCCTGCGGCGATGCCGCCGCCGACCACGGTGCCGCCGAGCAGGCCGAAGGTGGTCAACCGGGAGTTCACCCGGACCAGGTCGATCGACGGAGGCAGCACGCGCGGGGTCACCGCGCTGCGCAGCACGGAGAAGGATTTGGACAGCACCATCATTCCGAGCGCGCACGGATAGAGCACCCAGGACGGATAGCTCCCGGTGGCGCCGTCGTAATTGGCGATCAGCACGATGATCAGCACGGTGCGCAACGCGAACGACGCGGCCAGTGCCATGCGCCGGCCGTGCTGCAGGCGATCGAGCGCGGGCCCGATCAGTGGAGCGATCACCGCGAACGGGGCGATGGTGATCAGCAGATACAGCGCCACTTTGCCCTTGGACTCACCGCTGGCCGCGGCGAAGAACAGTGTGTTGGCCAGGGCCACGGCCATGGCCGCGTCGACGGCGAAGTTCGCCACCACCGGCCAGGTCAGTGCGGTCAGTCCGGACTTGTCGGCGCCGTCGGCGGTGGCCGCACGATGCACGAATCCGTACATCCGCGAACCCATTTCGCGGCTGCGCGCCGCTGCGGCCCGGGTGACGGTGACCCGCTCGCCGGCCGCTGACCCGACCCCGCGGGACGGCGGCGCATCGTCGGGTGTCGAATACGCGGCGGTGTGCTGCTCGTCGAGCGGCGGCAGCCAGCGGTTGGAGCTGGGCACCGACTGCCTGCGTGGCCGGCGCGGCGTCTCATCGCTGGGGTAGTTGGCCATTCCGGGATGTTCCGCGCCGTGATCGGCCGGGGGCCGCGGCGGGTAGTAGGTCACCCCTCGATTCTCTCTTATCCGGCCTGCGGGTGGCCGATGGCCGACCGGTGTGGCCCGCGGTCGCCGCGATCAGGCACTATGGAGGCGATGGAAAGCGTGACCGAACCAGCCGAGCAGGCCTACGAATCCGACCGGGACACCGGCCCGGCGGCACCGTCGCCGGAGCAGGAGGCGTTGCTCTCGGGCGCCGCCGAGCAGGCTCGCGCGGCACTGATCGAGTTCAGCGGCGAGAGTGCCGTGGGTGAATACCTCGGCGTGAGCATCGAAGATGCCGCCTCGGCCACGCACCGATTCCTGGCTGATCTGCCCGGGTACCGCGGCTGGCAGTGGGCTGTCGTGGTGGCGGCATATCCCGGTGCTGATCATGTGACCATCAGCGAGCTGGTCTTGATTCCGGGCCCGACGGCGTTGCTGGCGCCGCAGTGGGTGCCGTGGCAGGACCGGATCCGTCCGGGCGATCTCGGGCCGGGCGACCTGCTGGCACCGGCGCCGAACGATCCTCGTCTGGTTCCGGGCTACGTGGCGACCGGGGATCCGCTGATCGACGAGGCCCCGCTTGAGCTCGGCCTCGGCCGGCGCCAGGTGCTCAGTGAGTGGGGCCGGGCCCAGGCGGCGCAGCGGTGGCACGACGGCGAATACGGGCCGGGGTCGGCGATGGCCCGCTCGACGCGGCGGGTGTGCCGCGATTGCGGGTTCTATCTGCCGCTCGGTGGTGCGCTGGGCGTGATGTTCGGCGTGTGCGCCAACGATCTGTCGGCCGACGGGCACGTGGTGGAGGCCGAGTACGGCTGCGGGGCCCATTCGGACACCCCGCAACCGCCCGGCACCGGGTCGCCGATGTACGAGCCGTACGACGACGGCGTGCTCGACACCGCCGAATAAGGCTCAGTTCTCGGCGGCGGCCTTGATCCGCGCCAGCGACGCGTTCATGCCCTCGACCAGTTCGTCCTCGAAGCTGGGGACTCCGCCGAACAAGGCGCCGACCAAAGCGTTGGACACGGCCGTGGTGCCGTTCTCGGCGTGGCGAGATTCGGTCACCCGGGTGCCGGTGGCGGTCGGTTCCAGTTCGTAGCTCCAGATGGTGTTGTTGCCTTCGACCAGAAACGCGAGCTTCTTGTTGTCGACGACCTCGGTGATGCGTGAGGTGGTGGGCCAGAACATGAACTTGCGCCGGTTGAGGTTGAAGGTGCGGGTTCCGGGGCGTAGCGGGCCGAGGGGCTTCATGTACCGGCACTGCGGGCTCCACTGCGGCATCCGGCTCAGGTCCGAGATCAACCCCCACACTTTGTCGACGGGTGCGTCGATGTCGACGGTGGCTTGCAGAAGTGGTGCGGCCATGGTGTCTCCTCAGGTCAATCCGCTTTGTGCACCGCGCGATCCGCGGCGCACGGCACGGCGCTGGATCAGAAAGATAGTCGTGCCGAGTACGCCGATCGCCAGCCCGGCGAGTGTGAACGGCCGCCAGTGTTGCAGACCGCTGACGGTGAACGACACGATGGTGGCGATCAACCAGCCGGTGGCGATCACCACGATCACCGGCCACGGCTCCAGCAGTGCGGCGGGCAGTGCCGGTGGCTGGGGCTCCGGCGCTTGGTTGCTGTCCTCGGTCATCGGTGACCAACGTATCCGATGGGGTGTGCATTCATTGGTCTTGGTTTTAGCCCTTTACTGCGTGAGCCTCAGTACTATTTCCGATGTGAAAGATCCGGAGGCGCGTCTCGCGAATGATCTGGCTCTGGCGGTCGTCCGTCTCGCGCGTCAATTGCGTACGCGGCGTGCGGAATCCCCGGTTTCGCTGACCCAGTTCTCGGCCTTGGCCACGTTGGCCAAGGAGGGGGCGATGACGCCGGGTGCCTTGGCGTTGCGGGAACGGGTGCGCCCTCCGTCGATGACCCGGGTGATCGCTTCACTGGCCGAGCAGGGTCTCGTGGCTCGTTCCGCCCATCCGGTCGACGGGCGCCAGATCGTGGTGTCGGCCTCGCCGGCCGGGATCACCGTTGTCGAGGCGGAGCGCAAGGCCAGCCAGGAGTGGCTGAAGGCGCAGCTGTTGCGGTTGGATCCCGATGAACGTCAGACTTTGGTCACTGCCACCGATCTGATGTCAGCGATGGTTCTCGAAGGCGCGTGAGTCTGCTGCAGGTTATCGATATAGAGGATCCGGCCGATGCCCGGTTGGACGACTTCCGTGATCTCAACAGCGTGGACCGCCGGCCCGATCTGCCCAGCGGCAAGGGGCTGGTGATCGCCGAGGGGGTACTGGTCGTACAGCGCATGCTCGCCTCCCGGTTCGTGCCGCGGGCGCTGCTGGGTACCGACCGGCGTCTGGCCGAGCTCGCCGCTGATCTCGAGGGCGTGGATGTGCCGTTCTACCGGACCAGCGCGGAGGTCATGGCCGCCGCGGTCGGCTTCCACCTCAACCGTGGGGTGCTGGCGTCGGCGTCCCGGGCACCTGAGTTGTCGGTGGCCGAGGTGATTTCCGGCGCCCGCACCGTGGCGGTGCTCGAAGGCGTCAACGACCACGAGAATCTCGGGTCGATTTTCCGCAATGCCGCCGGGCTGTCGGTCGATGCGGTGGTGTTCGGCGCGGGATGTGCCGATCCGCTGTACCGGCGCGCGGTGCGGGTGTCGATGGGGCATGCGCTGCTGGTGCCGTTCGCCCGGACCGCGTCGTGGCCCGGTGATCTCGGACTGTTGCAGGACAACGGGTTTCGGGTTCTGGCGATGACGCCCGATCCGGCTGCCGCGACGCTGTCCGAGGCGATGCCACAGCTTGAGGGGGATCGGGTGGCGGTCTTGGTCGGCGCGGAAGGTCCTGGCCTGGCCGAGCACACGATGCGGGCCAGCGATGTCCGGGTGCGCATTCCGATGTCACGTGGCACCGATTCGCTCAACGTCGCCACTGCCGCCGCACTCGCGTTCTACGAACGCGCCAGGCTCAGAGGCTGAGATAGCGCTAGATTGGCTCTGTGACCGACGATTCCACGCCGTGGGGTACAGGCCTGACGGTGGCCGGCTTCGTGGCCGTGGTGCTCGGTGCGGCGATCGTGGTGCTCGGGATCGGCTTGCTGCGTGTTCACCCGCTCCTGGCGATCGGGCTGAACATGGTGGCCGTCGGAGGTTTGGCTCCCACGGTGTGGGGTTGGCGCCACCGGCCGGTGTGGCGCTGGTTCGTCCTGGGTTCGGGCGTCGGGGTGGTGGGCGGCTGGTTGGCGCTGCTGGCGATCGGGTTCACCCAGGGGTGATGCCGGCCCGGCCCGCAACGTGTGATTTGGGCACGATTTTCCGCGGTAGCCGCGGAAAATCGTGCACAAAACGCGGGAAGGGCTAGGGCTGAGTGCCGGACGACCGCACGCCCAGCAGCACGTCCTCCCAGGCAGGGACCGTCGCGCGGGCCTTGCGGCTGCGCTTGGGCGCCGGCGGAGCAGGAGCCGGTTCCGGATCGGCCGGCCGGCTGAACTCGTCGGGCACCGCCGCGGCCGGGGCCTCATGAGCTTCAGGGGTGTCCTGATGGTCGAAGAGGTGCGGCACCGCCGCGACGGGGCGCAGCGGGCGACCGAAGTCGGGGTTGATCAATTGCCGGGCCGCGTCGTCAGATGCGGTGACGGTGCCACCGTGGGCTCCGGGGGAGTACCGGAAATGCGCGACGTTGTCCGACCGGCCGGCCTTCCAGGCCAGCTGCACGGTCCAGCGGCTGTCCTCGTTGCGCCAGGCGTCCCAGGCGATGGAATCCGGGTCGAGGCCACGGGCCACGATGGCTTGCGTGACGGTTTCGAGCAGTGTCAGCACCGAAGGGCCGTCGGCGAGAACCGGATGCGCCGCGGTGGCCAGCTCGGCTGCCCGGGCGCGTTCCAGCAGCACCGGATGCGCGAACCGCTCGACCCGTTCGACCGGCACCCCGGCTGCCTCGGCCAACTGCTCCACCGATGCCCCGGCGCGAATCTTTGCCTGAATCTCCTTGGGTCGCAGCACGTTCTGCACCTCTACATCGATCTCGGTCTGATTCGAGGCGACCGTGTCGCCGCGCATGGCAGCGCGCAGCCGGTCATCGACACGCAAGCTGAACATGTCCTTGGCGGAGTCGTCGGATTCACAGATGATGCGCCTGCCGTCTACGTTCAAACCAACGACTCTGAGTTCTCGCATACCGACCAAACCTCCTGCGCGAACCCTACTGCGTTATCAGCCCGTGATCGGGCTGACACGCTGGCGGGAGAGAGACTGACTCAGAGGTTGCCGACGACCCAGTCGACGCAGCTGGTCAGCGCGCTGACGTCATCGGGCTCCACGGCCGGGAACATGCCGATCCGCAGTTGGTTGCGGCCCAGCTTGCGGTAGGGCTCGGTGTCGACGACGCCGTTGGCGCGCAGCACCTTGGCGACGGCGGCGGCATCCACGGAATCGTCGAAGTCGATGGTGCCGACCACCTGCGAGCGCAGGGCGGGGTCGGTGACGAACGGGGTGGCGAAGCTCGAGGCCTCGGCCCACGTGTACAGCCGCTGCGAGGAGTCGGCGGTGCGCTTCACCGCCCAGTCCAGGCCGCCGTTGCCGTTGAGCCAGTCGAGCTGCTCGGCCAGCAGGATCAGTGTCGCGATGGCCGGGGTGTTGTAGGTCTGGTTCTTGAGGCTGTTCTCCACCGCGATGGGCAGCGACAGGAAATCGGGCACCCAGCGGTCCGTGGCGGCGATCGCCTCGATCCGGGCCAGCGCCGCCGGGCTGAGGATGGCCAGCCAGAGACCGCCGTCGCCGGCGAAGTTCTTCTGCGGCGCAAAGTAATACGCGTCGGCTTCGGTGATGTCGACGGGCAGGCCGCCGGCGGCCGAGGTGGCGTCGATCAGAACCAGCGCATCGCCGTCGGGCCGCTGTACCGGCACCGAGACGCCGGTCGAGGTTTCGTTGTGGGCCCAGGCGACGGCGTCGACGGACGGGTCGGACTGCGGCTGCGGCGCGGTACCCGGGTCGGTCTTGACGATGATCGGGTCGCCGATGAAGGGGTTCTTGGCCACGCACGAGGCGAACTTCGAGCTGAACTCGCCGTAGGTCAAGTGCAGCGAGCGCTTGTCGATCAGGCCGAAGGCCGCGGCGTCCCAGAATGCGGTCGAGCCGCCGTTGCCGAGGATCACCTCGTAGCCCTCGGGAACCGAGAACAGTGCGCGCAGGCCGTCGCGGACGCGGCCCACCAGATTCTTGACCGGTGCCTGCCGGTGGGAGGTGCCGAACAGATCTCCGGCTGCGGCCAGCGCGGTCAGTTGCTCGGGGCGGACCTTGGAGGGGCCACATCCGAAACGGCCGTCGCGGGGCAGAAGGTCGGCAGGGATGATCAGTTCAGCCATACCGACCAGCCTAAAGTCGGCGGTTTCCGCGTCAAAATTCGGCCGCCGCCGGTGGTGGCGGCCACAGTGCGCAGGCTGTATGCGGTGGTCAGGCCGCTTAGACGGCAGCGGCAATCTTTCGCAGTGTGTCGGCTACCACAGTCCGGCGTGTGATCATCGCCTCTAACTGGGTGTTTGTCATCGGATCGGCTGCGGTTGGCCGCCGATTGGCAAACAAATCGAATCAGGCATGGACTTTTACTCGATACCTGCGGTACCGTTTGGACAAGAAGTGGGTAGATGTAAACCTCAGACGAGTATAGAGAGGTCTGCAACATGGCTCGGACCAAGATGGTCAGGCGTTGGCGCAAGAACATGGACGTCAGCGACGACATTCAGTACACCGACATGCTCTCCACGCTCTCCGAGGGTTCGGTGCGACGGAACTTCAACCCGTACAAGGACATCGAATGGGATTCGCCGGAGTTCGCGGTGATCCCCAACGATCCGCGCTGGATCCTGCCGGCGACCGACCCCATGGGTGGTCACCGCTGGTACCAGGCTCAGCCGGTCGAGCGTCAGATCGAGATCGGCATGTGGCGGCAGGCCAACGTCGCCAAGGTCGGCCTGCATTTCGAGAACATCCTCATCCGCGGCCTGATGGAGTACTCGTTCTGGGTGCCCAACGGCTCGCCGGAATACCGGTACTGCCTGCACGAATCCGTTGAAGAGTGCAACCACACCCTGATGTTCCAGGAGATGGTGAACCGCATCGGCATGGACGTGCCGGGCATGCCGCGTCTGCTCAAGTGGCTGCAGCCGCTGATCCCGCTGGCGGCCGGCCCGCTGCCGATTCCGTTCTTCTTCGGCGTGCTCGCCGGCGAGGAGCCGATCGACCACACGCAGAAGAACGTGCTGCGCGAGGGCAAGGCCCTGCACCCGATCATGGAGCGGGTCATGGCCATCCACGTCGCCGAGGAAGCGCGGCACATCTCGTTCGCGCACCAGTACCTGCACAAGCGGGTGCCGAACCTGCGCCGCCGGCAGCGCTGGATCCTGTCCCTGTTCGTGCCGCTGACCATGCGGATCCTGTGCTCGGCGATCATCGTGCCGCCGCGCGCGTTCTGGAAGGAATTCGACATCCCGCGCTCGGTGCGCAAGGAGTTGTTCTTCCGCGCACCCGAATCGCGCAAGATGCTGAGGGACATGTTCGGCGACGTCCGGATGCTCTGCCACGACACCGGTTTGATGAACCCCATCGCCAAGTTGATGTGGAAGATCTGCAAGATCGACGGTCCGCCGAGCCGCTACCGTAGCGAGCCGCAGCGCGAGCACCTCGTCTCGGTCGCCTGAAGCTCGCCCCGAAAATCGCAAGGTCTGCTGAGGTTCTGAATGCCCCACGTGATCACCCAGTCGTGTTGTAGCGACGGGTCCTGCGTCTACGCGTGTCCGGTGAACTGCATTCATCCGTCACCGGATGAGCCGGGCTTCGCGACAGCCGAGATGCTCTACATCGATCCCGATGCCTGCGTGGACTGTGGCGCGTGCGTGAGTGCGTGCCCGGTCGGCGCGATCGCGGCCGATACCCGGCTGACCGAGAAGCAGCTGCCGTTCATCGAGCTCAACGCGGCCTTCTATCCGAAGCGCGAAGGCAAGTTGCCGCCGACGTCCAAGCTGGCGCCGGTGATCGCGGCGCCGAAGGTCGAACCGCACGGGGGTGCGCCGCTGACCGTGGCGATCGTGGGCTCCGGTCCGGCCGCCATGTACGCGGCCGACGAGCTGTTGACGCAGCGGGGCGTGCGGGTCAACGTCTTCGAGAAGCTGCCGACGCCCTACGGGCTGGTGCGTGCCGGCGTCGCACCCGACCACCAGAGCACCAAGCGGGTGACTCGGCTGTTCGACGTGATCGCCAAGCACGCGGGGTTCAAGTTCTTCCTCAACGTCGAGGTGGGCAAGCACCTGTCGCACGCCGATCTGCTGGAGCATCATCACGCCGTGCTGTATGCGGTCGGTGCGCCCAACGATCGTCGGCTGGCCATCGAGGGCATGGACCTGCCCGGCACCGGGACCGCCACCGAGATGGTGGCCTGGATCAACGGGCATCCCGAGTTCACCGACCTGCCCGTGGATCTGAGCCATGAGCGGGTCGTGATCGTGGGCAACGGCAACGTCGCATTCGACGTCGCCCGCATCCTCACCACGGATCCGGATGTGTTGGCCCGCACCGACATTTCCGATCATGCCCTGGCGGCCCTGCGTACCTCGAAGGTCTCCGAGGTGGTGGTCGCGGCCCGCCGCGGGCCCGCCGAGTCGGCTTTCACGTTGCCTGAACTGATCGGTTTGACCGCCAGCTGCGACGTCGTGCTCGATGAGGCCGACCATCAGCTGGTAGCTGCAGATCTGGCCCGCGCCACGGACCCGCTGACCCGCAACAAGCTGGAGATCCTGGCCAAGCTGGGTAATGCCTCGGCTCCGCTGACCCGGCCGCGGATCCGGCTGGCCTATCGGCTCACCCCGCAGCGCGTGCTCGGCGAACAGCGCGTGACCGGGATCGAATTCGGTATCACCGGAACGGATGACGTGTGCACGCTCGACGCGGGGCTGGTGCTGACCTCGATCGGCTACCGCGGCAAGGCAATTGCCGATCTCCCGTTCGACGACGATGCCGCTGTTGTGCCCAATGACGCCGGACGCGTCCGGGACACGCCGGGCGCCTACGTGGCCGGCTGGATCAAGCGCGGACCCACCGGCTTCATCGGTACCAACAAGTCGTGTGCGGCCCAGACCGTGCACCAGTTGGTCGACGATTACAACGCCGGCGTGCTGACCGATCCGGTGCACAGGCAGGCCGCCTTGGAGAAGCTGGTGCGGACGCGCCAGCCCGCCATGGTGGACGCGGCCGGGTGGCAGGCGATCGACGCCGCCGAGATCGCCCGCGGTGGCGAGGACCGGCCGCGGGACAAGTTCACCTCGGTCGACGAGATGGTCGCGGTCGCCGCGACGGCGCCGAAACCCACAATCCGGCAACGGGTTCTGGCCGGTCTACGCTAAGCAGGCGCGCGGAATTCGAATCCGTGTGCCGTGGGCACCGCGATCAGATCGGCGCACATCCTCGGCCGGAACCGGGCGATGAACTCCTCCTCCTGGGCGGCCCACCGGTCCCAGTGCGGCCGGTAGGTGTCCCCGTCGCGCTCCAGTGCCCGGCGCTTGCGCTCGGCATCGTCGGCGTCGACCCAGATACCCAGGTCCGCGTCCGCCCGGGCGGCGGGGGTGAGTGCGCCGATGCCCTCGACGATCAGGCGTTGCCCCGGCTCGACGCTGTGCCAGCCGCTCGGTGCGGCTGCGGCCCAGTCCCATCGCCGCCAGCGTCCGGGGTGCCCGGCCGCTCGTGGCTCGAGCAGTGACCGCTGCACATGGTCGGCGGCCCAGAGCAGCCCGTCCCAGCCCGGGTAGATGTCGTCGAGCCGGACGACGACGCTTTCGGTCCAGACGTCGTGCAACTCGGCGGCCAGGGTGGACTTGCCGGACCCCGAACGGCCGTCGATCAGTACCGTCGTCGCGGACGCGCCGAGGCGGCGCAGGAGGTCATCGAGAGCCAATGAAGTTCCATGTCCCGTACGCCACCGACACCACTATCGCGGCTGCGGCGATGGCGAATCCCGCTGCGATCAAGGCGAACTCGCGTCCCCCGAATGGTGACGGACGGGCCCAGGTGCGCGTCGGGTAGGCGCCGAACCCGCGTGCTTCCATCGCGGTGGCCAGCTTCGATCCGCGTCGCACGGCGAATACCAGCAGGGCGAACGCCTGGCCGGCGATCCGCCGCACCCTGGCGTGGTCGGCCACACCGCGGGCCCGGCGTGCGTAGCCGAGGTAGCGCCAGTCCTGGCCGAGCAGGCCGACCATCCGCAGGCCGGCCAGCGCACCGAGAACGAACCGGGCCGGCAGATGCAGCACCTGCCCCAAACCGTCGGCCAGCTCGGTGGATTCGACGTCGATGAACAGGATGACCGAGGGCAGCGCGATCGCCAGGACGCGGAGAAACGTGGCCAGGGCCAGCGCGATGGACCCGTCGCTGATCGTTACCAGGAAGAAGTGCCAGTGCACGGTGCCGCTGGTCTGTCCGTAGAGCAGGATGGTGACGCCGGTGAGGGCGGCTGCGACGAGGACTACGGCGGCGCGGGTGAGCGCCGCACGCAGCGTGACACCGATGATGGCGAACAGCACGAGCTCACCGATCAGCGCGGTCAGCGCCGACACCCAGTCCACCGAGAACACCAGTGCGGCCGCGATGACCAGCGCGGTGAGCAGGCGCGCGACCGGGTTGATCGTGCGTGCGGTCATGACGCCGACTCCGCGGTGGGCTCCCAGTCCGGCAGCTCGATCCGGGCGTCGGCGAGCAGCGCGGCGAAGTCGAGATCGTGAGTGGCCGCCACGACGGCCGTTCCGGTGTCGGCGATCTCGGCCAGTAATCGGGTCAGCTCCTCCCAGGTCCGGCGGTCCTGCCCGAAGGTGGGTTCGTCGAGGATGATCACCTTGGGTGCGGTGGCCAGCATGGTGGCGACCGACAGGCGGCGTTTCTCCCCGCCGGAGAGGGTGTAGGGGTTCGCCTCGGCGAGGTGGGTGAGCCGCAGGCGTTCCAGCAGTTCGTCGGTGCGCTCGGTGATCTCGGCGTGGCCCAGCTTGATCGCCTTGGGCCCCAGCGCGAGCTCGTCGCGGACCGTGCCGGCGAGGAACTGGTGCTCGGGGTCCTGGAACACGCTGCCGATCCGGGTGAGCAGTTCCCTGGACCGCCATTTGACGGGTTGCCGGCGCGACGGGGACGGTGCGAAGCGGGCGTGTGCCTCGAGCCGGCCTGCCGGCGCCGGCAAGAGACCGCCCATGGTCAGCGCCAGCGTCGACTTGCCCGCGCCGTTCGGACCGGTGATCACGGTGGTCTGCCCGGCCGAGATCTCGAAGTTCAAGTCGATGTGCATGGGCGGGTCGCCGGGGTGGGCCAAGGCCAGACCCGTTGCCTGCAGCAGCGATTCAGCTGCGGGAAACCGGTGGCGGTCGATGTCGGGCAGCGGGGTGTCGGGTACCCATACTCCCGATCGGACCAGGTAGTCGTGGTTGTGCCGGATGGTCTGCTCCGGGGTGCCGTCGGCGATCACCTCGCCGTCCGCGCCGAGCACGATCACCCGGTCGATCACCGGCAGCCACATCTCGGTGCGGTGCTCGATGACGACGAGAGTCGCACCGGTGCGCGCTGCCGATTCGGCGACGGCATCGCGTACCTCAATCACGCCTGCCGGGTCGAGGTTGGCCGTCGGTTCGTCGAGCAGGATCAGGCCGGGATCCATGGCGATCACCCCGGCCAGGGCCAGACGCTGCTTCTGCCCACCGGAGAGCACCGAAGTGGCTTGGGACAAGCTGATATTCAGGCCGACGGCGTCCAGTGCGGCGTGCACGCGGGGCCAGATCTGCTCGCGTCGAACGCCGAAGTTCTCCATGCCGAAGGCGACGTCGTCACCGACCCGGGACAGGATCACCTGGGAGTCGGGATCCTGCAGCACCATTCCGATTCGATGGCGCTGTTCACTCGGCGGGCGGCCGTCGACCTGGATAATGCCGGCCTGCCGGCCTTCGTCCGCCCCGCCGAGCAACCCGGCGATACCGTGCAGCAGAGTCGATTTCCCCGCCCCGGACGGGCCGAGCAGCAGCACGCGTTCGCCCGGTTCGATCTCCAATGTGAGGTCGCGAACGGCCCAGGCGCTGCGCCCGGCGTGGCTCCAACCCCAGTTCTGCGCCGTAACACTGGCACCGGTGCCGTGCGGTGCGCTCATCGAGCGTCGGGGCTCATCCGGCCCGAGGCGAACCGGCTCAGCGCTCCGGTCTTGGCCAGACCCCGGACCGCGAACCACGAGAGCAGGCCGGCGACGAGGGTGCCGGAGACGATCGCCGAGACGGTGTAGATGGCGGCGAAGGTGTTCGCCGAACCGGGGTACCACAGGATGAGGTCGTTGATGGCCAGCGCCAACCCGGCGACGGCCCCGGCGAGCAATGCGACGGGCAAGCCCCATCGGCGGTACAGGAACGCCGCGAAGACCAGTTCCGCGCCGATGCCCTGCACCAGTCCCGACTCGAGGGTGAGCACGCCCCACTGGTTGCCGACCAGTGCCGAGACGGTGGCGGCGACGAGTTCGCCGTACAGGGCGGCGCCGGGTTTGCGGATCACCAGGGCGGTGAGCACCCCGGCGAACAACCAGCCTCCGGCCAGCAGTGCCTGCAGGCCCGGCAGAACCGCCGTCAACGGTGCGCTGATGGGGTTGGAGGCGATGTTCCACACCACGAACACCAGTCCGGCTGCCGTTGCGAGGACGCTGGCGACGACGATGTCCACGACTCGCCAGGTCAGTGCGCGGGCAGCCGGCGTGGTGTCGGCAGGCTGGGTGCTCATCGGTCTCCTTCGTGGCGTATCGCGAGGAGACCAGTATGAACCGCGGGAAGGTGAGGCTACTGCCCCGACTTCATCGCCTCTTCGATCTCGTCCATGCTGACCTCACGGACCGGCTGCCCGAGTGACCACTGGTGGCCGAACGGATCGCGGACCATGCCGTAGCGGTCGCCCCAGAACTGGTCCTCCAACGGCATGACCACCTCGGCCCCGGCCTCGACGGCCTTGGCGAACTTCTCCTCGACGTCGGTCACGGTGAGGTGGATGGTCACCGGGGTGCCGCCCAGCGCCTTGGGTGTCGACGGCTTGCCGTCGTTGTACTCGGGAAAGTCGTCGTTGAGCATGACCGTGGAGCCGTTGATGGTCAGGGCGGCGTGCACGAGCTTGCCGTCGGGGCCGGGCACTCGGCCCAGCTCGGTGGCCCCGAAAGCCTTGACGTAGAACTCGATTGCCGCAGCGGCATCGTCGACAACCAGATGCGGCAGGACTGCGGGTGTTACTTCGATCGCCATGATCTTCTCCTGGTGTTGGTTGAGCGGATTCAATGCAGACCCGCGCGGCGGGCGGATCTCATCGGCGGCCACGTCCCATGCAACCACCGGGTCTGACACGCGCACCAACGGTGCAGAGAGATCAGGTGACCGAGAAGGTTCTCGGTAGCTCGGTACGGCCGGTCAGTGCCATCAGCAGGGTCTCGCCCTGGCCCAGTTCCACGGCGATCTGGGTGGCCAGGACGCCGGCCGCCTCCAGCACCTCTTTCGGCAGGTCTGCCGAAAGGCCTGCGGCCCGGGCGATGTCGAGGCTGTGCACAGCGAGTTCGAAGACGCGGGTCGGCAGGTACCCGCTCAACCGGATGCCGTACCCACCGATGACGGTGATCAGCGGGTCTCCCGCGTCGTCGATGTCGTCCAGGGCCCGGCTGGCCAGCGCGTCCACCGCGGCGGCGGGGTCGGAACCCAGGTCACGCCCGGCCTGCCTGCCACGCTCGACGATGGCCTCGGCGCCGGCGTCGGACATGTATCCGCGCATGGCGGCGTAGTACTCGACCGGGCCGGCCAGGTCGGCCGTCGACGCCGGGGATTGCAGGTATGTGCTGACGGTGACCAGGGAGCGCGAGGTGTGGCCCACCAGGGCGCGCAGATCCCACTCGCCCAAACCGGGGCCGTCCAACGAATCCGCCGGCAGCACCTGCACCAATCGGGCGAAAGCGTGTGCTGCAGAAGCGAAGACGTCGCGACCGGCGGTCATGACGTGGCGATCTTGTCCCATCCGGCGACCGCCTGGACGCTGCGCGGTTCGGGGCCGACGTAGATGGCAGCCGGACGCACGAGCTTGCCGAGCCGCTTCTGCTCCAGGATGTGCGCGCACCAGCCCGCGGTGCGCCCGCAGGTGAACATCGCGGGCATCATCGAGGCGGGTACCTGGGCGAAGTCCAGGATGACGGCGGCCCAGAACTCGACGTTGGTCTCGATGGCCCGGTCCGGGCGGCGCTCACGCAGCTCGGCCAGCGCGGCCTGCTCCAGGGCCGCGGCCACGTCGTAGCGGGGTGCACCAAGGCGTTCGGCCGTGGCGCGCAGCACCCGGGCGCGGGGGTCCTCGGCGCGGTACACGCGGTGCCCGAAGCCCATCAGCTTGTCGCCGCGATCCAGGATGCCCTTGACCACCGCACGGGCGTCACCGGTCTTCTCGACCTCTTCGATCATCGGCAGTACCCGGGCCGGGGCGCCGCCGTGCAGCGGGCCGCTCATCGCGCCGACCGCACCCGAAAGCGAGGCCGCGACGTCGGCGCCGGTGGAGGCGATCACCCGGGCGGTGAACGTCGACGCGTTCATCCCGTGTTCGGCGGCGGTCACCCAGTAGGCGTCGATCGCCTCGACGTGCTTGGGATCTGGATCGCCCTGCCAGCGCGTCATGAAACGCGCTGTGACCGTGTCGCATTCGTCGATCGTGCGCTGCGGAACCGCGGGCTGGTAGATGCCGCGGGCCGACTGCGCGACGTAGGACAGCGCCATCACCGAAGCCCGGGCCAGCTGGTCCCGTGCGGTGTCGTCGTCGATGTCCAACAGGGGCGCGTAACCCCAGATCGGTGCCAGCATGGCCAGCCCGGCCTGCACGTCGACCCGCACGTCGCCGCTGTGGATCGGCAATGGGAACGGCTCGGCCGGGGGCAGCCCGGTGCCGAAGCTGCCGTCGACCAGCAGTCCCCACACGTCTCCGAACGTGACGCGGTGGCTCACCAGGTCATCGATGTCCACGCCCCGGTAGCGCAGGGCGCCGCCGTCCTTGTCCGGTTCAGCGATTTCGGTGGTGAAGGCGACGACGCCTTCCAGGCCGGGAACAAAGCCATCCGGTACAGCGGGCATGTGCAGATTCTTGCACCAAGTGCAGGCGTAGCGTTACCGCGGTGGCAAGACCTTCCGGACCAACCCCCGATCACCACGAGCACGACCTGGCTGCCATGCGCGTGGATTACGTCGAAAAGGACGGCTGCGGCGATCTGGATGTCGATTGGCTCGGTGAGGACCCGGCGACCGGCTGGCTGACGCTGCTGCGCGCCTGGCTGAGCGACGCGTACCGCGCCGGGGTGGCTGAGCCCAACGCCATGGTGGTGGCCACCACCGACAATGAGGGAAGACCGGTCACCCGAACAGTGTTGTGCAAAAGCATGGACGAGACCGGAATCACGTTCTACACCAACTATGACTCCGCCAAGGGCACCCAATTGGCCGTGAATCCGCACGCGTCGGCGACCTTCCCCTGGTACGGCCTCGGGCGCCAGGTGCACGTGCGTGGTTCGGTGACCATGGTGAGCCGTGAGGAGACCGAGGCGTACTGGGCCAAGCGCCCGCGAGGTTCACAGCTGGGTGCCTGGGCGTCGCAGCAGTCCGCGCCGATCGCGTCGCGTCGGGAACTGCTGGACAAGCTTGCCGAGGTGACGGAGCGGTTCGCCGGCCTCGAAGCGGTTCCGGCGCCGCCGAACTGGGGTGGGTATCTGATCGCACCCGAGAGCGTCGAATTCTGGCAGGGCCGGGAAAGCCGGGTGCACAACCGCATTCGCGTGACCGGCACGCGGGTCGAGCGCCTCCAGCCATGACAGTTCCCCTCGCTTCACTCGCCCGGCGTAGTGCGTAGGTTCTTCGCCGACACCACACCGCTGCGCACCCCGGATTTCCGGCGGTTGTGGCTGGCCGGAATCCCCACGGTCATCGGCGCCAACCTGACCATCTTCGCGGTGCCGGTGCAGTTGTACGTGCTCACCGAGAACTCCTGGTACGTCGGCTTGTCCGGCTTGTTCGCGCTGGTACCGCTCGTGGTCTTCGGGCTGTGGGGCGGCGCCTGGGCCGACGCGATGGATCGCAGGCTGTTGTTGATCATCGCCTCGATCGGATTGGCCGGGGCCTCGGTGCTGTTGTGGCTGCAGGCCGCGCTGGCGGTGAACAACGTGTGGGTGGTGCTGTGCCTGCTGGGTGTGCAGCAGGCGTTCTACGCCGTCAACAGCCCGACGCGGTCGGCCGCCATTCCGCGGATGTTGCCCGGCGAGCAGTTGCCCGCGGCGAACTCGCTGAACATGACGGTGATGCAGTTCGGCGCGATCGTCGGACCACTGATGGCCGGCTTCCTGCTCAACTGGGTGGACCTTTCGACGCTGTACCTGATCGATGCGGTGACCTGTCTGGCGCCGATCTGGGCCACGTTCCGCCTCGCGCCGATCCCGCCGGTGGGCACCGAGCAGGGCGTCTCCCGCTGGGGCCTGACGGCCGTGCTGGACGGGTTCCGCTACCTGGCCGGCAACCGGGTGGTGTTGATGTCGTTCGTCGTTGACCTGGTGGCCATGATCTTCGGGATGCCGCGCGCGTTGTTCCCCCAGATGGCGCACGAGAGTTTCGGCGGCCCCGTCGAGGGCGGCACCGCGATGGCGTTGCTGGCCGCGGCGATGTCGGCCGGCGCGGTGGCCGGCGGCGTGTTCTCCGGCTGGCTGCCGCGCATCCGCAGGCAGGGGCTGGCGGTGGTGCTCGCGATCGTGGTGTGGGGCCTGGCGATGGTCGGGTTCGGCGTCGCCGCCGGGGCGGCAGGCGGCACGGCCGGGCTGCTGTTGTGGATTGCCTTGGCGTTCCTTGCGATTGGTGGCGCGGCCGATATGGTCTCGGCTGCGTTCCGATCGACGATCCTGCAGCAGGCGGCCTCCGATGAGCTGCGGGGCCGGCTACAGGGCGTGTTCACGGTCGTCGTCGCCGGTGGTCCGAGGCTGGCCGACACCTTGCACGGGGCCGCGGCAGCCGCGGTGGGGACTACCGTCGCCGCGGCCGGTGGCGGCGTGCTGGTGGTCGGGGGAGTGCTGATCGCGGCACTGGCAGTGCCTGCGTTCGTCCGCTACCGGGTGAGCGCGAGTGGAGTGAGCACGGCCGCGCGGCAGGAACAGTCCGAACCGGACAAAGTATGACCACCGGCGAATGGCGTCCGGAGCCACGTAGTTGCCGAAATGGACCGAAAAACAGTCCTTTGGTGGCTAGCATCCGATTTCGTGGTTGACGTTGTGCGACAGGCTGCAGTGGGTTTGCGTGAACGGAAGAAGCAACGCACCCGGGCGATGTTGATCGAGGCGGCCATCGACCTGTGTGACCGCCAGGGTTTCGAGCACACCACCGTCGAGCAGATCGCAGCGGTCGCGGATGTGTCCCCGCGCACGTTCAGCCGCTACTTCGCCACCAAGGATGCCGTCGTGTTGGCCTTCATCGATGAGGTGAGCGAGATCGTCGCGATCGCGCTCGCCGCGCAACCGCCCGGGATCCCGCATATCGAGGCGCTGTACCACGCGCATATCGAGGCGTTCCTCAAGACCAAGACCGCACCGCCCACTCAGCTCACCTCGGATCGGCTGCTGGCTTCGGCACGCATCATCACGTCGTCTCCGGCGCTGATGCAGTCCGCTTCGGAGTTCCGGGCGGATGCCGTCAACGCGGCGCTGGCGCAGCGGATGGGGGTGCGTGGCGGCGATCGCCGGCTCAAGCTGACCGCCGTGGTGTGGGGTTCGATCATCATGACTGCCATCGCTGACCTGGGATCTCAGGCAAATTGGAGATCGGTGACCGTGGACGACATCGTGGCGCGGATCGAGGCGACGTACGCCGATTTCCGTGCGGTCGCGGCGGGCGTTCAGGAGGCGCCCGAACCTGCGCTCAGCCCTTTGCGGTGACCCGTTAGTAACCCCCCGCGGGCAGCGCCGAGCGATTGCGACTACCTTTTGTAGAGCAGTTGTCGGTTCCCAGGACGCGATGAAGGGATTCCCGTGGCCGAAAACCCGTCGAGTGGGCAGGAGCTTGCCACTCTCAAGTACCCCGGTGGCGAGATTGATCTCGATATCGTCCATGCCACCGAGGGCAGTGACGGCATCGCGCTTGGTCCGTTGCTGGCCAAGACCGGCTACACCACGTTTGATGGTGGCTTCGTCAACACCGCTTCCACCAAGTCGGCGATCACCTATATCGACGGTGATGCCGGCATCCTGCGGTACCGGGGCATCCCGATCGAGCAGTTGGCCGAGAACTCCACTTTCATCGAGGTCAGCTACCTGTTGATCTATGGTGAGCTGCCGACGGCCGAGCAGTTGGAGACGTTCACCACCCAGATTCAGCGGCACACGCTGCTGCATGAGGATCTCAAGCGGTTCTTCGACGGCTTCCCGCGCAACGCGCATCCGATGCCGGTGCTGTCCAGCGCGGTCAACGCGCTGAGCGCCTACTACCAGGACTCGCTGGATCCGCTGGACAAGAAGCAGGTCGAGCTGTCGACGATTCGTTTGCTGGCCAAGCTGCCCACGATCGCGGCCTATGCCTACAAGAAGTCCGAGGGGCAGCCGTTCCTGTACCCGGACAACTCGTTGACGCTGGTGGAGAACTTCCTGCGGATGACGTTCGGTTTCCCGGCCGAGCCCTATGAGGTCGACCCCGAGATCGTCCGCGCGCTGGACATGCTGCTGATCCTGCACGCCGATCACGAGCAGAACTGTTCGACCTCGACGGTGCGGCTGGTGGGCTCGTCGCAGGCCAACCTGTTCACCTCGATCTCCGGTGGTATCAACGCGCTGTGGGGGCCGCTGCACGGTGGCGCCAATCAGGCGGTGCTGGAGATGCTGGAGAAGATCCGCACCGGCGACGACGATGTGCAGACGTTCGTCAAGAAGGTCAAGAACCGCGAAGACGGTGTGAAGCTGATGGGCTTCGGCCACCGGGTGTACAAGAACTACGATCCGCGGGCGCGCATCGTCAAGGAGCAGGCCGACAAGATCCTGGGCAAGCTCGGGGGCGACGACGAGCTGCTCGACATCGCCAAGCAGCTCGAAGAGATCGCGTTGACCGACGACTTCTTCATCGAGCGCAAGCTGTACCCGAATGTCGATTACTACACCGGCGTGATCTACCGGGCGATGGGTTTCCCGACGCGCATGTTCACCGTGCTGTTCGCGCTGGGCCGGTTGCCGGGCTGGATCGCGCACTGGCGGGAGATGCACTCGGAGCCCAACAAGATCGGCCGTCCGCGCCAGATCTACACCGGTTACACCGAGCGCGGCTACGTCGACATCAACAAGCGCTGAGATCATCTGACGAAAGCCCGGGGGCACTGTGCTCCCGGGCTTTTGCCATGCCGGGTCAGCGCACCGGCAGGGCGACGCCGCCGGTGAGGGCCAGTAGCTGGGCGTAAGTCAGCGGCATCACCGAATCGGCGGTGCCCGCCGCGGTCCAGATGGTCGGATAGGACGCCAGCGTCTGGTCGACGACGGTGCGCAGCGGCTCCGGATGACCCGCGGGCGCCACGCCGCCGATCACCTGTCCGGTCGCGCTGCGGACGAGCTTGGGGTCGGCCTTGCGGATCTCGGTCGCCCCGAGATGGCCGGCGACGACGCCGGTGTCCACCCGGGCGGCGCCGCTGGCCATGACCAGCAGTGGTTCGCCGTCGCATTCGAACACCAGGCTGTTGGCGATAGCCCCGACTTCGCAGCCCAGTTGTTCGGCTGCCGCTGCGGCGGTCTTGGCGTCGGCGTCGAGAATCTTGATGGCCGGTTCGATGCCGGCGGCGGCCACCGCGGCGGCGACGAGTGCGTTCCGTTCGTTCACAGTCCCGAGTGTCTCCTACGGCGCAAGCCTATTTCTACTGGCGGACAACGCCGTTCATCGTCGTAGCCCGGAGCGTGCACGTCATACGCCGAAGGCTTCGGGGTAGGCGACCTCACCGCGTGGCGTGGTCTGATCGGGTTTGAGGGCCAGCGCGAGGAAGTTCTCGTCAGGTGCGGCAAATGGTGCGGTGACGCCGAATTCAGCTGCCGGGGTGAACCCGAACCGCGGGTAGTACTCGGCGTGGCCCAGTACCACGACCAGATTCTCTTCCCGGTGTCGTGCCTGCTGCAGTACCGCGCGAATCGCCGCGGAGCCGGCGCCGCCGCGTTGGGATGCGGGGACAACCGCGCACGGGCCGAGCGCAAGTGCGGGCTGACCGCCGACTGTGCACGGTGAGCAACGCGTATCCCACGATGGCGCCGTTCTCGTCGAGGGTGACGGCGGACAATCCCTCGATCCAGGCCGCCGGATCCGCCCTCAGCGAGTCGACCAGATCGGCTTCGAATTCCGTGGGGAACGCAGATGCGTTCACGGAGTGAATGGCCCGGGCGTCCTCCGGACGTTCGACTCGGGTACTCCACGTCCTCACCCTGTTGCTTCCCCTCCGTGTTCAAGTCAAAAGCGACGTTCAAGTCAAAAGCGACGTTCAAGCCAAAAGCGACGTTCAAGCCGAAGGTGAATAGTAGGGCTGACGCGCTGAGGCGTTCCAGTGAGTTTCTGGTTCCGACTTGCCTGATCAACGGTTGTAGTTTCACAATAGTTGTGTGAATACAACTGTTGGCTCGCTCAGCGCGCGTCGCAAGGCGATCATCCTCGTCTCGTGCTGTCTGAGCCTGCTGATCGTGTCGATGGACGCCACCATCGTCAACGTCGCGATCCCCAGCATCCGTGACGACCTGGCCGCGTCACCCTCGCAGTTGCAGTGGATCGTCGATGTCTACACGCTGGTGCTGGCGTCGCTGCTGCTGCTGGCCGGCGCCACCGGCGACCGGTTCGGCCGCAGGCGGACATTCCAGCTCGGCCTGACCATCTTCGCCGCCGCGTCCCTGCTGTGCAGCCTGGCGCCCAACATCGAAACGCTGATCGCCGCGCGTTTCCTGCAGGCCATCGGCGGTTCGATGCTGAACCCCGTGGCCATGTCGATCATCACCCAGGTGTTCACCGGCCGGGTCGAGCGGGCCCGCGCGATCGGTGTCTGGGGCGGTGTGGTGGGCATCTCGATGGCACTCGGCCCGATTGTCGGCGGGGCGCTGATCGAGTACGTCGACTGGCGCGCGGTGTTCTGGATCAACCTGCCGATCTGCGCCCTGGCCGTCGTCCTCACCGCGATCTTCGTGCCCGAATCCAAGTCGGCCACCATGCGCGATCTCGACCCGATCGGCCAGGCGCTGGGGGTGGGGTTCCTGTTCGGGGTGGTCTTCGTGCTCATCGAGGGCCCGGGCTTCGGCTGGACCGACCCGCGCACCCTGGCCGTCGCCGTTGCCGCGCTCTTCGCCCTGGTGGCGTTCCTGCGCTACGAATCGCGCCGCCGGGACCCGTTTATCGACCTGCGGTTCTTTCGTAGCGTGCCGTTCGCCTCGGCCACCCTGATCGCGGTCTGTGCGTTCGCCGCGTACGGGGCGTTCCTGTTCATGATGTCGCTGTACCTGCAGACCGAGCGCGGATACTCGGCGATGCACACCGGTTTGATCTACCTTCCGGTCGCTGCGGGCGCGCTGATCTTCTCACCGCTGTCGGGGCGCTTGGTCGGGCGCTACGGCAGCCGGCCCTCGCTTCTGGTGTCGGGAGCCACGATCACGGTGGCCACGATCCTGTTGACCCGGCTGACGGGTGAGACTCCGGTGTGGCAGCTGCTGGTCATGTTCGCGGTGTTCGGAATCGGTTTCTCCATGGTCAACGCTCCCATCACCACCACGGCGGTCAGTGGGATGCCGCTCGATCGGGCGGGTGCGGCCTCGGCGGTCGCGTCCACCAGCCGTCAGGTCGGTGTGAGTGTCGGTGTGGCACTCTGCGGTTCGGTGGCAGGTGCCGCGCTGGCCGGGACCGGGGCGGATTTCGCGACAGCGGCTCGACCGCTGTGGTTCATCTGTGCCGCATTGGGTTTGGTGATCTTCGCCCTCGGTCTCGTCTCCACCACGCCGTGGGCACTGCGTTCGGCGCAGAAGTTGGCACCGCTGATCGGTCATCACGACGCCGCGGAGGTGGCTCATGCCCGGTGACCCGCAGAACCGGCTGGCCGACGAAGTGTGGGGCGCGTTGACGACACTGGTGTTCGACCACCGTGACCGCTGGCGGCGGGCGGTGATCGAACGGACCGGGCTGCCGTTCAGCCGCATCCGTGTGCTCAAACGCCTGGCGCGAGAACCGCTGACCGTCAAGCAGCTGGCCTACGCGGCGACGGTCGACGCCCCGGCTGCCACGGTCGCGGTCAACGATCTCGAGGAGCGGGGGTTGGTGGTGCGCGAAATCGACCCCGCCAACCGGCGCAGCAAGCTGGTCTCGCTCACCGATGACGGCCGCGCGCTGCTGGCGCGCCTCAACGACGTCGAGGACCCGGCGCCGCAGGCGCTCGCAGCGCTCGACACCGCAGACCTCGAAGCGTTGCGAGGGATCCTGCGCAAGATCACCGCGCCGTAGCATGTGCGGCGCAGACTCAGCTCTCGAGTACCGCCATCGCGGCATTGTGCCCACCGATTCCCGAGACCGCCCCGCCGCGCACTGATCCCGAGCCGCACAACAGGATTCGGTCGTGGGCGGTGGCCACACCCCAGCGCTGGGCCGGTGTCTCCAGCGGAGCATCGTCCGCCGCGAACGGCCACCGCAGTGCGCCGTGGAAGATGTTGCCGGCCGTCATCCCCAGGGCCTGCTCCAGGTCGGCGGTGGTCTTGGTCTCGATGCACAGCCGGCCCGCGTCATCCTCCATGAGGACGTCCTGGATCGGTTCGGCCAGAACGGAATTGAGCGATGTCAACACCGCCGAGGTCAGCCGGTCGCGGGCCCGGTCGGGATCGCCCGCGGACAGTGCGTGCGGGGTGTGCAAGCCGAAGACGGTCAGCGTCTGTGCCCCCGAGGCCCGCAGATCGTCGGACAGGATGCTGGGATCGGTCAGGGAGTGGCAGTAGATCTCGCAGGGCAGTGGGTCCGGGACCCGCCCGGCGGCGGCGTCGCGGTAGGCCGTGCTCAGCTGGCTGAAGGTCTCGTTGATGTGGAAGGTGCCGCCGAATGCCTGCTCGGGCGTGACGTGCTGGTCCCGGAGGCGCGGGAGCCGACGCAGCATCAGGTTGACCTTCACCTGCGCCCCGGGGGCGGTCTCAGGTGCCGGTTCACCGAGCAGTTCGGCCAGTGCGGCCGGGGTGACGTTGGCCAGCACATGTTCGGCGGAGACGTGTCGCACCGACCCGCCGTGCCGATAGTGCACCTCGCCGTCGGGTGTGACCGCGTAAACGTCTGCACCGGTGATGATTTCGGCGCCGAAACCGGCCGCGGCGGCCGCCAGAGCTCCGCTGACCGCGCCCATACCGCCGACGGGGACGTCCCAGTCGCCGGTACCGCCGCCGATCAGGTGGTAGAGAAAGCACACGTTCTGGATCAGTGAGGGATCATCCAGCGCGGCGAACGTGCCGATCAGCGCGTCGGTGGCCATCACGCCGCGCACCAGGTCATCGGTCACCGCCGTGGTGATCGCCTCGCCGATCGGTTGTTCGATCAGCGCCTCCCAGGCTGCGGCGGTCTCGGCTTCGTGTCCGCCGAGCACGTTTCGGCGCATCTCGCTCCGGCTGCGCAGCGGTTGGAGCAACGTCGGCCAGATGCGCGATGTGACCAGTGCGCACCGTCGGTAGAAATCGCCGAACCCGGATGCGTCGGTGCCGGCGCCGATCGCGTCGAAGGTCGGCTGCGGCCCGATCAGCAGTCCCGTGGCGCCGCCGGTGGCCGGGTCGGGGGTGTAGGACGATATGCGCCGGCGCGACAGCCGGATGCGCGCGCCGAGATCGGTGATGATGCGTTGGGGTAGCAGGCTGACCAGGTAGGAGTATCGCGACAGCCGGGCGTCGACGCCTTCGAAGGCGTGCGCCGAAACCGCTGCGCCGCCGACATGGTCGAGGCGCTCGAGCACTTGAACTCGCCGTCCTGCCCGGGCCAGGTAGGCAGCGGCCACCAAGCCGTTGTGCCCGCCGCCGATGATGACGGCGTCCAACGCCTTTTCCGTCACGCCGGGCCGGTCAGCCTCGATAGCCTTCGACCTCGTCGGCCCCGCGTTTCTGGGCCAGGCCCGGATCCTGTCCCGTGTCACGCAGCGCGCGGCGCTGCCGCAACAGGTCCCAACACTGGTCGAGGGCGACTTCCAGCGATCTCAGTCGTTGCTGCTCTTCGGATTCGTCGATTTCCCGTCGCTGCAGTTTGGTCCGGAGCTCCTGCTCTTCGGCAACGAGTCGGTGAACTTCGGCGAGGATGTCTTGATCTTTGGCCACACACCCAGTCTGCCGGACTACCGTTGATCAGGTGAGTACAAAACCTGACATCGAGTTTCCCGAGGGCCCTGCCCCTGCCGAATTGGTCATCACCGACCTGGTGGTCGGCGACGGTGCCGAGGCAGTGCCCGGCGGCACTGTCGAGGTGCACTACGTGGGTGTTGAATACGACTCCGGTGAGGAGTTCGACAGCTCGTGGAATCGCGGAGAGTCCATTGAATTCCCATTGCGCGGCCTAATTCAGGGCTGGCAGGACGGAATTCCCGGCATGCGGGTCGGCGGTCGTCGTCAACTCGTCATTCCGCCTGCCCAGGCCTATGGTCCTGCGGGTTCGGGGCATCGACTTTCGGGCAAGACGCTGATCTTCGTGATCGATCTGCTCGGCGTCCGTTGACGTTTCCGTAGGTTCGGAAAGTGTTGGCCGAACCTAACCGTTGATTTCCATTTGCTGCTACCGTCAACCTGTTTCGCTGCTGTAGATAACTGTTCGACGACTTCAGGGGGTGCCCAAAATGTCGAGTTCGGACGAATCTCGGACAATCACAGGCTGGCAAACAGCCTCAAAGTTATATCGGCGACCACCCGGTGTGGGTTGGTTGTTGGCGCTTGCGGCAGTTCCGTTGTTGCTGGGGCTGATCGGCTGGGGCGGGCTCGACCGCTCGCAGAAGAACGCCGATGTCACGCTTCCCGACGTGAATCCCACAGCGACCTTGACCGCTCCAGAGGTGAATGCCCCGGACGCCAACGCGCCCAATGTCAATTTGCCGAATCTCTCCTTCGCGCCGTTGTCGATCGCCCGTAACGGCAACGATTTCACCCTCACCGGTGACCTTCCGGATGCCGCTGCCAAAACCGCATTGCTGGATTGGCTGCGCGGAAAATTCGGCGCCGACGTCAATCTCGTCGACAACCTCAACTTGCGTCCGGGTGTGAACACCCCCGACGTGTCGGCACTGGGCAAGGTGTTCGACGCTGCGGCCGAGGGCATTCCGGACTTCAACTTCAGCGTCGACGGTGACACGTTGACGCTCACCGGTACCGCGCCGTCGGCGGAGGTGCGGGATGCGGTCGAGGCGGCCGCCAAGGAGGCGTGGCCGAACATCAAGCTGGTCAACAACATTCAGATTGCAGCCGCACCGCCTGCTCCCGCGCCTCCGGCCCCCGGGGCGCCTGGCGCACCGGGCGCTCGGGGTGGCACGCCCGGACCCTGTGCGGCGCTGCAGGGCGATGTGAGTGCCCTGCTGCGGACTCCGATCAATTTCAGCACCGACGGGTTCGCCGTGGCGCCGGCATCGCAGCAGCTGCTGACGCAGGTGGCCGACAAGCTCAAGTCGTGTGCGGGCGCGCGGGTGACCGTCACCGGTTACACCGACAGCTCGGGCAACGACGCGATCAACGTGCCGTTGAGTGGTAACCGCGCCAAAGCTGTTGCCGATTACCTGGTTTCGCAAGGCCTGGCCGCTGATCACGTGACGTCGTCGGGCGCGGGTTCGGCGAATCCGATCGCCAGCAACGACACGCCCGAAGGCATGGCGCAGAACCGCCGCGTCGAGATCACGGTCAACTAGGGAGATTCGACATGGACTTCGTAATCCAATGGTTGTGGTATCTGCTCGCGTTCGTGGTGGGATCGCTGGTCGCCTGGTTGATCACCGTGGTGACCGTCAAGCCCACCAGTGAGGAAGAGGCGTTCGCCGAACTGCCCGGCTCGCGTGAGATTGGAGCGGGACGATGAGTGATGTGAACTGGTGGTTGATGGCCCTGGCCTTCGTGCTCGGGCTGGTGTTGACGCTGGCGCTGACCCTGCGCAGGGTCAAGCGGGAAGTGCCGGTCTACGGTGCCCTCGGTCGTCGTCCCGACACCGCGGCGGGAGCCGGCACCGGGGCCAAGGCGGCAGCCGCCGGTGGAACTGCCGCCGGTACAACGGCTGTCACCGATGACGCGACGACCAGGCTGCCCAAGGTCGGTGCGGGTGACGAACCCACCACGCAGCTGCCGAAGGTCACCAGCCCCGGTGCCGCGGCGGCGGGTGCGGCTGCCGCCGGTGCGGCGGGGGCAGCGGGGGCGGCCAAGTTCGCCTCCGGCGGTGGTGCCCACGAGGCCCCCGACGATGAAGCGGGCGAGGACGTCAAGGTGGTCGAGGAGACGCCGTACGGTGCCGGCTCGGTCCGGGTCTCGGGTGCGGGCACCCCGAAGGGCTATCTTATCAAGGGCAACGAGGATTCGATGCTCTATCACTCGCCGGAGAGCCCGTCCTACTCGGTGACCATCGCCGAGATCTGGTTCGCCGATGTGGAATCCGCCGAGAAAGCCGGCTTCAACCGGTGGGACAGCGGCAAATCCCAACGCGAGAAGAAGTAACCCCTCTCGCGAAACAACTAGTGCGGGCCGGGCAGCCGTAGCAACAGGCGCGCCCCGCCCAGTGGGCTCGATTCCAGCGATGCTGTGCCGCCGTGCAATTCGGCCTGCTGGGCCACCAACGCCAAACCGAGCCCGGACCCCAGCCGCGATGCCGTCGATCCACGGGAGAATCGGTCGAACACCATTTCGCGTTCTTCCTCGGGCACTCCCACCCCGTCGTCGTCGACGGCGATCTCCACGCCCTCGCGGGAGCTCACCGCCGACAACTGCACTCGTGTGGCGCCGCCGTGCTTGACGGCGTTGGCGATGGCGTTGTCGACGGCCAGTCGCAGGCCGGTCGGCAGCCCGATGATGATCACGGTCGGCGACGGTGCCAGCGAAACCTCGAGGTCGGGGTAGACCCGCATGGCGTCGTGGGCGGCGCGGTCGAGCAGCTCGGTGATGTCGACGGTGACGTGGTCGTCGGTGGTGGACAGCTCGCCCTGGGCGAGGCGTTCCAGTGCGCCGAGGGTGGCCTCGATCCGCGACTGGGTGCGGATGACGTCGCTGACGACTTCCTTACGTTGATCGTCGGGCAGGTCGAGGGTGGACAGTACTTCCAGGTTGGTGCGCATCGCGGTCAGCGGCGTCCGTAGCTCGTGGGCGGACACCGACGCGAAGTCGCGGGCCGAGGCCAGCGCGGCCTTGGTGCGGTCCTGCTCCTTCCAGATGCGTTGCAGCATGCCGTTGACGGCGTCGGCGATCTCGACGGCCTCGCTGGCGCCGCGTACTTCGACGTCGGGAGCCTCGTCGCCGGCCTCGATCTCGCGGGTCTGCTCGGCCAGTCGTTTGAGCGGGCGGACCGCGAATGCGGCCAGCACCCAGCCCAGTACGGTGGCCGCCCCGACGGCGAAGACGCAGATGATGATCACCCGGCGATGCAGGTTGTTGGTGTCGGCGATGGTGGCGTCGTAGGTGGCGCCGACGGCCACCCACATCGGTCCGGGCGCGGGGATCTGCACGGTGCGCACCCGCCAGCGCACGCCGTCGATGTAGGTGTCGGCGTAGCCGTCGGGCAGTTCGGGCAGCACCACGTTCGAGTTCGACGAGACGTCCCCGGCCTGCCGGACCGTGATCACCGCGTCCTGATCGCTGGGGGAGCGGGGGATTTCGCCCAGGCCGCGGGGCAGGAATGGAATCGCGAATCCGGCGGCCTCGTCGAGGCGGCGGTCCAGCCGTTCCTTGCGGTCGTTGGTGATGCCGACCCAGACGATGGTGCCGACGATGACGACGACGATTGCCGCACCGATGGCGGTGGCGAACGCGACCCGGGTCCGCAGCGACGGTGTGCGGCGGAAGATCCGGGTCAGCGGTCGCATGTCGCTATTGCGTCCTGAGAACGAATCCGACCCCGCGGACCGTGTGCAGCAGTCGCGGCGCGCCGCCGGCTTCGAGTTTGCGGCGCAGGTAGCCGATGAACACGTCGACCACGTTGGTGTCGGCGGCGAAGTCGTAGCCCCAGACCAGTTCCAGCAACTGCGCGCGGGACAGCACGGCGGTCTTGTGCTCGGCCAGCACGGCCAGCAGGTCGAACTCGCGCTTGGTCAGGTCCACGTCCACACCGTTGACGCGGGCGCGGCGGCCCGGGATGTCGACTTCGAGCGGTCCGACCTGGATGGTCTCCGAGGAGAAGGTGGCCGACGCGCCGCGGCGGCGCAGCAGGGCCTTGACCCGGGCCACCAGTTCTTGCAGCACGAACGGTTTGACCAGGTAGTCGTCGGCGCCGGCTTCCAGGCCGGCCACGCGGTCGTCGACGCTGCTGCGGGCCGAGAGCACGCAGACCGGCACGTCGTTGTCCATCGCGCGCAGCGCGGTCACCACGCTCACGCCGTCGAGGACGGGCATGTTGATGTCGAGCACGATCGCGTCCGGGCGGGTCTCGGTGGCGCTGCGCAGCGCCTCGGCTCCGTCCACGGCCGTCGAGACGGTGAACCCGGACAGCCGCAGCCCGCGTTCCAGCGAGGCGAGCACGTCGGGGTCGTCGTCTACGACGAGGACCCGGGGCGAGGCCATGCCACCGGTAGCGCTATCCATGCCCGCCATCTTGCCCGATGACGGGCGGCGAATCGCGTAGGCACCCAGGGAAGTCTTTGACCTCAATAATTGTTCAGGTTTTACGGTGATGCGCATGAGTATGGAAACGGTGGCCAGGCAGTCGCTGTATCGGCAGGCCCACGCTCGGGAGGGTGACCTGCGCGCGCTGGCCGATCGGAAGCTGTTGTCGCGGATCTGGCGGTTCTCCGCCCGCCACCACCGCAGGCTGGGCTGGTTCGTCGCGATCAGCGTGGTCAGTGCGCTCCTGACGGTGACGACGCCGGTGCTGGCCGGCCGGGTGGTCGACGCGATCACCCAGGGCGGGCCGGCGTCGACGGTCGTGGTCCTGGCCGCGGTGATCGCGGCGGTGGCGCTCGCCGAGGCCGGGGTGGCCCTTTTGACCAGGTGGTTGTCGTCGAACATCGGCGAAGGCCTGATCCTGGATCTGCGCACCGCGGTGTTCGACCACGTGCAGCGCATGCCGGTGGCGTTCTTCACGCGCACCAGGACCGGTGCCCTGGTCAGCCGGTTGGGCAACGACGTGATCGGAGCCCAGCGAGCGTTCTCCGACACGCTCTCGGGCATCGTCGCCAACGTCGTGACCCTGACGCTGACGCTGGTGGTGATGCTCAGCATCTCCTGGCAGATCACGCTGTTGTCGCTGGCGCTACTGCCGTTGTTCGTGCTGCCGGCCCGGCGCATCGGTGCCCGGATGGCCGGGCTGTCCCGTGAGGCGGCCGCCCACAACGCCACGATGAACACTCAGATGACCGAACGGTTCTCGGCCCCGGGCGCCACCCTGGTCAAGCTGTTCGGCAGCCCGGACAACGAGTCGCGTGAGTTCGCGGTGCGTGCCGACCGAGTGCGTGACATCGGGGTGCGTACGGCCATGTTGCAGTCGACGTTCATGAACTCGCTGACGCTGATGTCGGCGCTGGCCCTGGCATTGGTCTACGGGCTGGGCGGGGTGCTGGCGATCGGCGGGCAGTTGCAGGCCGGCGCGGTGGTATCGCTCGCGCTGCTGCTGACCCGGCTGTATGCGCCGCTCACCGCGCTGGCCAACGCGCGGGTCGAGATCGCCAGCGCGCTGGTGTCGTTCGAGCGGGTCTTCGAGGTGCTGGACCTGGTGCCGCTGATCGCCGAAGAGCCTGACGCTGCCGAGGTACCGGCCGGCGCCGTCCGGGTCGAGTTCGACAGGGTGAGGTTCTCCTACCCGTCGGCGGACAAGGTGTCGCTGGCGTCGCTGGAAGAGGTCGCGACGCTGGACGACCGCGGTGGCGACGAGGTGCTGCACGGCATTTCGTTCACGGCCGAGCCCGGTCAGATGGTGGCCCTGGTCGGATCGTCGGGGGCCGGCAAGTCGACCATCGCCTCGCTGGTGGCCCGGCTCTATGACGTCGACTCCGGTTCGATCAAGCTCAACGGCGCCGATGTGCGGGACGTGACGTTCGCGTCGCTCAAAGACACCGTCGGCATGGTGACCCAGGACGGGCATCTGTTCCACGAGTCGATCCGGGCCAACCTGCTCCTGGCGGCGCCGGACGCTTCCGAGGACCAACTCTGGGAGGCGCTGCGCCGGGCCCGGCTCGATGAGGTGGTGGCGGCGATGCCCGACGGCTTGGACACGGTTGTCGGTGAGCGCGGATACCGTCTGTCCGGAGGGCAGCGGCAGCGGTTGACCATCGCGCGCCTGCTGTTGGGACGATCACGGGTGGTGGTGCTCGATGAGGCGACTGCGTCGCTGGACTCGGCCTCGGAGGCCGCCGTGCAGCAGGCCCTCGCCGAGGCGCTGGGCGGCCGGACGTCGCTCGTCATCGCGCACCGGTTATCGACGGTCCGGGCCGCCGATCTCATCCTGGTCGTCGAGGGTGGTCGCATCGTCGAACGCGGCACCCATCGCGAGCTGCTCGCCCGCGGCGGTCGCTACGCCGAGCTGTACGACACGCAGTTCTCCGAGGAGGTCCCCGCCGCGTGAGGTTAATCGCTTGCCCCTGATGGGAAGATTGATCCAGTGAGTCACCCCGCGATCGCCCCGTCTCCGAAGCGGATCCGGACCAGTTCAGATCTGCGGCGGCTGTTGCCCTACCTGTTGCCGTACCGGGCCCGCTGGATCGTGATGGTCGTGGTCGCGGTGGTCAGCCTGGCCGCGACGGTGGCGATCCCACTGATGACGAAGGCCGTGATCGACGGTCCGGTGCGCCATCAGGATCAGCACGGGCTGTGGGTGCTGGGTTCGGCCGCGGTGGCGGTCGGCATCTCCGAGGCGGTGCTGTGGTTCATCCGGCGCTGGATGGTCGCCCGCGCCACCATGGGGGTTGAGGCCGACATCCGTAAGGATCTCTACGCCCGGCTGCAGATTCTGCCGATGAGCTTCCACGGCCGCTGGCAGTCCGGGCAGCTGCTGTCGCGGGTGATGAACGATCTGTCGACCATCCGCCGGTTCCTGTCCTTCGGGCTGGTGTTCCTGATCCTCAACGCACTGCAGATCATCGTGGTGACGTCGATCCTGCTGGCCATGTACTGGCCGCTGGGTGTGGTGGTGCTGGTGTCGATCGTGCCCATCGCCGCCACCGTGTTGCATTTCGAGCGCGAGTACACCCGGTTGTCGCGGCTGGCGCAGGACCAGACGGGCCACGTGGCAACCCATGTCGAGGAGGCCGCGCTCGGGCTTCGGGTGGTCAAGGCATTCGGCCGGGAGGATTACGTCTTCGACCGGTTCGACGAGCAGGCCACCCAGCTGTACGACACCCAGTTCGCCAGGGTGAGCGTCTCGGCGAAGTTCTGGACGCTGCTGGAGGTGATCCCGAATCTCACGCTGATCGTGGTGCTGGGTTTCGGTGCGTATGCGGCGGGCCACGGCTACGTCACTATGGGCACGCTGGTCGCCTTCATCACGATGATGCTGTCGTTGGTGTGGCCCATCGCCTCGCTCGGGTTCCTGCTTTCGATGACGCAGGAGTCGTTCACCGCCGCCAACCGCATCGCCGAGATCTTCGACGCCCCGGTTGAGATCGCCGACGGCCCGGTGTCCCGACCGCCGCGGGGTGGCCGGCTGGAGCTGCGCGATGTGGGTTTCAAGTTTCCCGACGGGGATGACTGGGCTTTGCGACATGTCGATGCGGTGGTCGAGCCCGGGCAGACGCTGGCGCTGGTCGGGGCCACGGGGTCGGGCGAATCGGTTCTCGCCGCGCTGTTCTCGCGGCTCTACGACGTCACCGAAGGTCAGATCCTGATCGACCGTCGCGACATCCGGGAGCTCAGCCTGCCGGCGCTGCGGCAGACGGTGGCCACCGCATTCGAGGATCCGACGTTGTTCTCGATGTCGGTGGCCGAGAATCTGCGGCTCGGTCGGGCGGACGCGACCGACGAGCAGTTGGAGCAGGCCGTCGAGATCGCGGCCGCGCAGTTCGTCTACGAGCTGCCGTTCGGTCTGGACACCCGCATCGGCGAGCAAGGTATGAGCTTGTCCGGTGGGCAGCGCCAACGTCTTTCGCTGGCTCGGGCGATCCTGGCCGCACCCAAGATCCTGGTGCTCGACGACACGTTGTCAGCGCTGGACGTGCACACCGAGGCGGTGGTGACCGAGGCGCTGGGCCGGGTGCTGCGCGGGGTCACGGGCGTCATCGTCGCGCACCGCGCCTCGACGGTGCTGCTGGCCGACAAGGTGGCGCTTTTGCAGAACGGCACCATCACCCACATCGGAACACACGCCCAACTGCTGGCGCAGGTACCGCAATACCGCTACCTGCTGGCCGCCGACGACCAACTCGACGACGCGTGTGAGCGCAGTTGCGAGTGGGAGGACGACGAGGAATTGGGCCGGTTGCAGCGCGGGCATGATGAACGTGCGGCCATCGACGAGGCGGGCGAGCCGCCGCGCTTCGGTGCGGAGGTGCAGCGTCGATGACGACGACCGAATGGCGCGGCCAGGTGGTGGATGACGAGTCCGACAGTGCGCTCGGCAATTCCGCCCTGCCGATCGATGAGAGCGTGCCCCGCCGCCGTGAGGCCCGTGAGCTGCTGTTCTCGTTGCTGCGCCCGTACCGTTGGACGGTCGCGGTACTGGCGCTGGTGGTCATCGTGGAAAACGCTGCCCGGCTGTCGGTTCCGATCCTGGTGCAGCGCGGTATCGACCGCGGCATCCCGCCGATTCTTCAGGGCGGCCCGGCCCGCGAACTGATGCTGATCGTCGGCACGCTGTGCGCGGTGGTGATCGTGCAAGCGGTCAGCCGGATGTTCTTCCTGCGCCGCTCGGGACGCATCGGCCAGCGGGTGTTGCTGGAGTTGCGGCGTCGCGTGTTCCGCCATTTCGGCAAGCTCGATGTGGCTTTCCATGACCGCTACACGTCGGGGCGGGTGGTGAGCCGGTCCACCAATGACGTCGAGGCCATCCAGGACATGCTGGAAACCGGATTCGACAGCCTGATCACCGCGGTGCTGACGCTGTTCGGCACAGCGGTCCTGTTGGTGGCGCTCGACTGGCGGCTGGGCCTGATGTGCCTGGCCGCGTTCCCGATCCTGGTGGCCCTGGTGTGGTGGTTCCGCAACGAGTCGGCCAAGACCTACCGCCTGGTGCGCGAGAGCGCTGCGTTGGTGATCGTGCAGTTCGTCGAGACCATGACCGGCATCAAGGCCGTGCAGGCCTACCGGCGTGAGCCGCGCAATCAGGAGATCTTCGACGACGTCGCCGACGGGTACCGGGCCATCAACGAGAAGACCTTCAAACTGCTGGCTGTCTTCATGCCCGGGGTCAAGCTGGTCGGCAACTTGACCACCGGGGTGGTGTTGCTCTACGGCGGTTACCGGGTGCTGCACGGTGAGATGACCATCGGCACGCTGGCTGCGTTCCTGCTGTACCTGCGGATGTTCTTCGAGCCGATGCAGGAGATCTCGCAGTTTTTCAACACTTTCCAGTCGGCGTCCTCGGCCCTGGAAAAGTTGGCCGGGGTGCTGGCGCAGCAGCCGGCCATCGCGGATCCGGAGCGGCCGGTGGAGCTGCCGGACCCCAAGGGCGACATCGGGTTTCACGGCGTCCGGTTCGAGTACACGCCGGGCCGCCCGGTGCTGCCCGGGTTGGAGCTCTCGGTGCCCGCCGGTCAGACCGTGGCGCTGGTGGGCACCACAGGTGCCGGCAAAACCACCATCGCCAAGCTGATCGCCCGGTTCTACGACCCGACCGCCGGTTCGGTGACGCTCGATGGCGTCGACCTGCGTGAGCTGGCGCAGTCAGAGCTGCGCCGCCACGTCGTGATGGTCACCCAGGAGAACTTCATGTTCTCCGGCACGGTCGCCGACAACATCCGGTTCGGGCGGCCCGAGGCCACCGATGCCCAGGTGCGGGCGGCGGCTGCTGCGGTCGGAGCCGACCGGTTCATCGAGACGCTGCCCGAGGGATACGACACCGATGTGGCCAAGCGCGGTGGCCGGCTCTCGGCGGGGCAGCGTCAACTGGTGGCGTTCGCCCGGGCGTTCCTGGCGGATCCGGCGGTGCTGATCCTCGACGAGGCGACGTCCTCGCTCGACATCCCGAGCGAACGAATGGTGCAGCGCGCGTTGGAAACCGTGCTGGCCGACCGCACCGCCCTGGTGATCGCCCATCGGTTGTCCACTGTGCAGATCGCCGACCGGGTGCTGGTGCTCGAGCACGGCCGCATCGTCGAGGACGGGGCACCGGCGGAGTTGATCGGCCGCGCTGACGGCGCCTACGCCGCGCTGCACCGGGCCTGGGTCGATTCCCTGGCCTGACACCCTCTGTGTGCGGTGTGAGCCGGCTAGAGCTTTTCGATGTCGGGCAGTGTCCAAGTTTTGTCGAACAGGGCCGGTTTCGGCCCGTACAGCCGGAACAGCACCTCGAATCGGCCGCCCGGGTTTGTCGGAATCCAGTTGGATTCCCGGCCTTTCGGGGCTTCGGCGCCGAGAAATATGTCGATGGATCCGTCCGGGTTGACGGCGAGGTCAGGCCGGTGCGATGACCGGCTGCCGTACGGTTGATCCCGGATCAGGGCGTGGGTGGCGCGGTCGTAGACGGTGGCCGACCAGTAGAGCGAGACCGGTGGGTCGGCGGGCACCCGCAGCCGATAGGTGGCCGCTCCGTCGAACGCCTGCCCATCGGCATCGGCGATGGCCATCACGTAGAACTGCCCCTGCCCAATGTGTTTGGCGCTGAAGTAGATGAAGGAGTAGAGGATTCCGCGGTCGTCGACGGGGTAGCCGGCCGGGTCGGCGAATCCGGTCTGCATGCCCTGGATCACCTCGGGTGAAGCGGGCAGGGCCCAGTGGGTCCCCTCGAAATACGGCGAGGTGAAGAACCGCGGATAGTTGGCGTCGAGCCAGTCGTGTGCCTCGGCGGCGGCCGCCTCGAGCACCGCCTTCAACTCGTCGTCGGGTTCGAACAGCTTGCCCTGCTCGATGCCGATCGAAGCGAGCATCGAGATCATCACCCGGTCCCGTTGCAGCCACGGCTCACGTTGCACGAACTGGTCGAGCAGCTCGAAGTAGCGGAACCCGTAGGGAATCGTGCTGTCGTACACCGCATCTGCGGCGTCGATGAAGCTGGTGGATTCCGGCTCGGACAGCGGATGACACTTGATCCGATTGCCGTAGGCGGCTGCCGCGGCGACGTCGGCGTCGTCACTGGATGCGATGTTGGCGCGCAACGCCCCGAAGCCGGTGTAGGTGGCCGATTGCAGCGGGATATGGCCGTCGGGGACGGCGCCGTCGTACCCCGGAGGCAGGATCAGGTACTTGCCGCCCTTGCCCTTGTCCACACCGGCGGGCCCGACGTCTTCGAGTGCTTCCTGCCAGCCGTTGTCCACCGATCCGGTGATCGAACCACCCTCGGCCGGAGGTATTTCCAGCACCACCGGCCCGGCCTGGGTGTTGTAGAACGGGAAGAAGTAGAGGGTGTCCGGGTTGGGCGTCAGGGTCTGGTTCTTCCAGTCCGGCAGCCGGGACCAGAACACCACCTGGTTGTCGCCCGCGCCGACACCGGCCGCCGCCTCACGCAGCAGTTCGAAGTTGACGGCGGGCATACCCCAGATGACGGCCTGGACAGCGCGCGCACGCACCAGAGGATCCATACCGAAGACGCTAGTCTCAGCGCACGGTGTCGAAGAAGGTCGACACATCCTCGACGAACAACTCGGGCTGCTCGAAGGCCGCGAAGTGCCCGCCGCGCGGCATCGTGGTGAAGTGCGTGACGTTGTAGCCCGTCTCGCACCAGCTGCGCGGAGCCCGCAGGATCTCCAGGGGAAACGACGCGATCCCGGTCGGCAGGCTGACGTATTCGCCGCCGCCCCAGGTGCTGTGGCTCTCCCAGTACAGCCGGGCCGACGAGGCCGCCGAGGCGGTGAGCCAGTACAGCATCACGTTGTCGAGCATCTCGTCCTTGGACACCACGTTCTCGGGATTTCCGTCGCAGTCCATCCAGGACCAGAACTTCTCCACGATCCAGGCCAGCTGCCCGACGGGGGAGTCCACCAGGCCGTAGCCGAGCGTCTGCGGACGGGTGGACTGCTGCTTCATGTAGCCCGAGTCCCATTTGCGGTAGTAGTCGATGCGGGCCAGCGCCTTCTGCAGGTCCTCGGTCATCTCGCCGATGCCGTCGGCCGGCGGCGCTGCGATCGGCATGTTGACGTGGATGCCCACGCACGATCCGACGTTGCGGCCGATCTGTGTCGTCACCGCGGCACCCCAGTCGCCGCCCTGCGCGCCGTAGCGTTGGTAGCCCAGCCGCGTCATCAGGGTGTCCCAGGCCTGCGCGATCTTCTCGATGCCCCAGCCGGTCGCAGTGGGCTTGCCGGAGAACCCGTACCCGGGCAGCGACGGGCACACCACGTCGAATCCCGCCTCGGTCAGCGGCTCGATCACCTTGTGGAATTCGACGATGGATCCCGGCCAGCCGTGGGTGATGACCAGCGGGAAAGCGTCCTCGCGTCCGGACCGCTGGTGGATGAAATGGATGTCCAGGCCGTCGATCTCGGTGGTGAAGTGGTCGAAGCGGTTGAGCGCGGCCTCCCGGGCGCGCCAGTCGTAATCGTTGGCCCAGTAGGCGGCCAGCTCCTTGGTGTAGTCCAGCGGGATGCCCTGGTTCCAGTCCTCGACACATTCCGCCTCAGGCCATCGAGTTCGATTCAGCCGGGCCTTGAGGTCGTCGAGGTCGGCGTCGGGGATGGCGATGCGGAATGGATTGATCGATTGGTCACTGGAGGTCATGCAGGCCATCCTGCCAGCGCGAAGTGGCGCGATCTTCAGCGCATGTGTTCGGTCAGGGGATCTGACGCAGCCGGCGGGCCTTGGACACCGCCTCGTGCCGATTGCGGGCTCCGAGTTTGGCCGCCGCGCTGCGCAGATAGCTCTTCACGGTTTCAGGCTTGAGGGAAAGCCGCTGGGCAGCTTCGGCATTGGTGCAGCCCAGGGCGACCTGCGCGAGTACGTCGACCTCGCGGGCGGTCAGCGGAGCGCTGGCCGGCGGGTCGCCACGCAGCGCTACCGCCAAGCGGTCGGCGAGCTCGCGCAACGGCCCGGCCAGGTCTGGGGTGTCGGCGGCCAGCCGGCGCAGGTCGGCGTGCACTTCCCGGATCTGTTCGGCATCCGCGGGCTGATCGGCGAAGTTGGTCAGTGCGGCCTCGCGCATGCGCAGACGCCGGTCCACCTCATCGCGTACCCGCAGCTCCTCGCTCAACCGTTGCGCCGAGGCCACCATCGCGGCCGCGGTCCGTCCGCCGATCGGGGCACTGGTGCGGTGTGCGCCGTACAGCACGGCCCGCGCCTGGCCGTCGACGACTACCGGCACCGCCAGGATGGATCGGATGCCCTCGGACAGCACCGGCTCGTCGTAGTCGTGGGTGATGGTCGACGCGCGCCGATAGTCGGGGACCGAGATGGGGCGCCGCGACGCCACGCTGGCTCCGCCCAGCCCGGCGCGAGGCAGCACCGCCAGCCCGCGCATGGCGCCGGTCCGGGTGCCGAAGAACTCGCTCAACAGCAGGGTGTCCTCGTGGACCTCCCCGCCGAAGGCCAGCGGAAGGCCGGTGTCAGTGGCCATCCGGCGCAGCTCGGCGCGCACCGCGTCGGTGTCACGCGGTCGGAGCAACCAGGGGCGCATCGTCGGTACACACTTTCGGGGGTAGCGGGCGGGCCAGTGTGACGTAGAGCATAACTGGCATGGATTCCGCCGCGAGCAACACAGACCGCTACCGCAGGGCCCGTGACCAGCTGGTTGCCGGCATCGCGGACTACGAGAAGGCCGTCGAGGACTTCGCCTGGCCGCAGATCAGCGGCACCTTCAACTGGGCGGTGGACTGGTTCGACACCTTCGCCAGGAGCAACGACCGCACGGCGCTGTGGATCGTCGAGGAGGACGGTTCCGAGCAGCAGGTGACTTTTGCCGAGATGGCGCAGCGGTCCGACCGGGTCGCGACGTGGCTGCAGGGGCTCGGGGTGACCAAGGGGGACCGGGTCCTGTTGATGCTCGGCAATCAGGTCGAGTTGTGGGAGGCCATGCTGGCCATCGCCAAGCTGGGCGCGGTCATCATGCCGACCACCGGGGCGCTGGGGCCGGCCGATCTGGCCGACCGCATCGTGCGCGGTGGGGCCCGCTTCGTCATCGTCAACACCGCCGACACGGTCAAGTTCGCCGACGTGGCCGGGGACTACGTGAGGATTGCGGTCGGTACGGCGCCTGCCGGGTGGCACAGCTACGCCGACGCGCAGGACGTGCCGGCGCGTCGATTCGAGGCGTGCACCACAGTCGATGACCCGATGCTCATCTACTTCACCTCGGGCACCACCAGCAAGCCCAAGCTGGTCGAGCATTCCCAGGTGAGCTACCCCGTCGGGCACCTGACGACGATGGCCTGGATCGGGGTGCGGCCCGGCGACGTGCACCTGGCGATCAGCTCGCCCGGCTGGGCCAAGCACGCCTGGAGTTGCTTCTTCGCGCCGTGGATCGCCGAGGCGACGATCTTCGTCTACAACTACACGCGCTTCGATGCGTCAGCACTGTTGGGTCAACTGCGCCGCGCCCGCGTCAACACGTTCTGTGCTCCGCCCACGGTATGGCGCATGTTGATCCAGGCGGATCTGGGGGAGCGTCCCGAGGGATTGCGGGAGATCCTCGGTGCCGGTGAGCCATTGAACCCCGATGTGATCGCCCAGGTCGAAAAGGCCTGGGGCCTGACGATTCGGGACGGGTTCGGCCAGACCGAGACGACGTTGCAGGTGGGCAACACCCCGGGACAGCCGGTGAAGCCGGGGTCGATGGGCCGGCCCATGCCGGGAGTGCCGGTGGTGCTGGTAGATCCGATCTCCGGCGACCTGGCCGACGAGGGGGAGATCTGCCTGGACCTGGCACAGCAGCCGCGCAACCTGATGACGGGCTATCTCGATGACCCGCAACGCAATGAAGCTGTGATGGCCGGCGGTTACTACCACACCGGCGACGTCGCCAGTCGTGACGCCGACGGCTACATCACCTACATCGGCCGCACCGACGACGTGTTCAAGTCCAGTGACTACAAGGTGTCGCCGTTCGAGTTGGAAAGCGTGCTGATCGAGCATCCGGCCGTGGTCGAGGCGGCAGTGGTGCCGCAACCCGACGACACTCGGCTGTCGGTGCCCAAGGCGTACGTCGCGCTGGCCGACGGCTGGGAAGCCAATGCGGCCACAGCGAAAGACGTCATGGCCTATGCCCGGGATCATCTCGCCCCGTATCTCAAGGTGCGCCGGGTCGAGTTCTTCGACCTGCCCAAGACGATCTCGGGCAAGATCCGCCGCGTCGAGCTGCGTAAGCGTGAAGATGCGGCTCATCAAGCGGGCGAACCGATTTCGACCGAATTCCGATATGAGGACCTACTGGGATGAAATCCTACGATGCCGGACCGACCGAGCTGCCGGTGCTCGAAGAGACCATCGGGGTGAACTTCGAGCGGATGGTGGCGACCGGGCCCGATGCGGACGCGCTGGTGGAGGTGGCGACGGGGCGGCGCTGGACCTACGCCGAGCTCAACGACGAAGTCGACGCGGTGGCACGGGGTCTGATGGCTTCGGGTGTGCAGAAGGGCGATCGTGTCGGCATCTGGGCGCCGAACTGCGCCGAATGGGTCGTGCTTCAGCTCGCGACGGCCAAGATCGGCGCGATCCTGGTCAACATCAACCCCGCGTACCGCACCCACGAACTGGCCTACGTACTCAAACAATCCGGCATCCGGACCTTGGTGTCGGCCACCGCGTTCAAGTCCTCCGATTACGTGACGATGGTGGCCGAGGTGCAGGCGGATTGCCCGGCGCTCAAAGACGTCATCTTTCTCGGCACCCTGGACTGGGACCGGTTGCGCACCGAGCAAGCCGACGACGCCGCGTTGCGGGCCCGGATCGGCGAACTGTCCAACACTGACCCGATCAACATCCAATACACCTCGGGGACAACCGGTTTCCCCAAGGGGGCGACGCTCAGCCATCGCAACATCCTCAACAACGGGTTCTTCGTCGGCGGCCTGATCAATTTCGACCGCGGTGACCGGGTGTGCATCCCGGTGCCGTTCTACCACTGCTTCGGCATGGTTATGGGCAACCTCGGTGCGCTGACCCACGGTGCGACGATCGTGATTCCCGCACCGGGCTTCGATCCCGGCATCACGTTGGCCGCCGTCGAATCCGAGCGGTGCACCGCGTTGTACGGGGTGCCGACGATGTTCATCGCCATGTTGGGGCATCCCGATTTCGCCCAATTCGATTTGTCCTCACTGCGAACCGGCATCATGGCGGGCTCGGTCTGTCCGGTCGAGGTGATGAAACGGGTGGTGGCCGACATGCACATGGCCGAAGTGGCCATCTGCTACGGCATGACCGAAACGTCGCCGGTGTCGTGTCAGACGCTGGTCGACGACGACCTGGAACGTCGTACCGCGACCATCGGGCGGGCCCATCCGCACCTTGAGGTCAAGATCGTCGATCCGGGCACCGGCGAGACGGTGGAGCGCGGGCAGCCCGGTGAATTCTGTACCCGCGGTTACTCGGTGATGCTGGGCTATTGGAACGAGCCGGGCAAAACCGCCGAGGCCATCGACCCCGACGGTTGGATGCATACCGGCGATCTGGCGGTGATGCGCGAGGACGGCTACTGCACGGTGGTCGGTCGGATCAAGGACATGGTGATCCGCGGCGGGGAGAACGTCTATCCCCGGGAGATCGAGGAGTTCCTCTACACCCATCCCGACATCGACGACGCCCAGGTGATCGGTGTGCCGGATGCCAAGTACGGCGAGGAGGTCTGCGCCTGGGTCCGCATGAAGCCAGGCCGTACGCCGCTGGACGCCGAGGCGTTGCGGGCCTTCGCCGCCGGCAAGCTGGCGCACTACAAGATTCCGCGCTACGTGGTTGTGGTGGACGAGTTTCCGATGACGGTCACCGGAAAGATCCGCAAGGTCGAGATGCGCGAGGCGAGCGTCAAGCTGCTCGGCCTCAGCGACGCTTAGCCCCAGCGTTTGATCACGTCGCCCACCGGCTTTGCGGTGGCCAGCGCGGCCATCATCAGCACCCGCGCCTGGCTCGGCCGAAGGTGGGGAACCATCACCGCGCCGGCCTTGACCATGTCGTCGCCGGGACCGTACTCGGCGATCACCTCCCCGGTGGGGACTCTGCTGGAGATCCCGAAGGCCACCCCGGCCGGTGCGTGCCGGCGTACCGCGTCCACTACGCCCTCACCGGCGTTTCCGGATCCCAAGCCCTCCAAGATGATTCCGCGGGCACCCGCGGCCACGGCCGCATCGATGGGGCCTGGGCCATCGCCCGGGTAGGCCGCGACGACACTGACCCTCGGTGCACTGGCCGCGGGGATGTCGGCGACGAAGGGCCGTTGCGCGGGGTGGTCCAACGTGAAGGTGTCCTCGGCGACCGACCCGATCGGTTCCGTGCCGCCGAACGCTTTGAGATCCTGGGTGTTCACCTTGTGGGTTCCCAACGCCTGAAAGACATCTCCGGCGAATGCGATCAGCACCCCTTGGTCGCGGGCGGCGGGGCTGGACGCCACGGTCAGCGCGTTGCGCAGATTGGTGGGCCCGTCGGCATCCGGGGCGTCGGAGCTGCGCTGCGCCCCGGTCAGCACGATCGGTGCCGGCCCGTTGTAGGTGACGTCCAGCCACATCGCCGTGTCTTCCATGGTGTCGGTGCCGTGGGTGATGACCACGCCGGAGGCGCCGTCGGCCACCGCCTTCTTGGCCGCGGCGCCGATCGCATCCCAGTCCGCCGACCTCGACATTTACTTCTGCGACCCGCACTCTCCATGGCAGCGCGGCACCAACGAGAACACCAACGGACTACTGCGCCAGTACTTTGCTAAAGGCGCTGATCTCTCGATCTTCCCGGCCGACTACCTCGACTACGTCGCCGCCAAACTCAACACCCGACCCCGCAAGACCCTCGGCTGGAAAACGCCCGCCGAAACCCTCGACGCACTACTCTGCAACCCACTCAATCCAACCGCTGTTGCATAGACGCCTTGAACCCAAGGGCGAATTTACGCACACAAGCCGACGTTCGGCCCGCTCTCACGCCAACAGTGGGCCCAATTGCGTCGCACACTCCCGCAATACCGGGATCTGGCGTTCCAGCAGCTGTTCCTGGTCGGCTCGTCCGGACATCGCGACCGCGGCCACCAGCGCCCCGGCAGCTGAACGGACCGGCACCGCGACACACGCCGATTCCTCACGCAATTCACCGCTCTGGGTGGCGGCGTCGCCACTGCGGACGGACTCCAGCTGGGCTGTCAGCGCCGACCTGGATGTCACGGTGCGGTCCGTCAGTGCGCTCAGCGGGTAGGTCAGCAGAGCATCGGCATCGCGCTTCTCGGCCAGCAGCAGCTTGCCCACCGCGCAGGCGTACAGATGATGGTTGAGTACCGATTCATCGGCCGGCGGCGGATATTCGGTGTCGGCATCGGCGATGCGCACGGAGGTGTTGGTGAAATAGAACAGGTGTACCCCGAATCGCACGGACAGGCGCAGGTCGGCGAGCGTGTCCCGGGCGGCCGAGCACACGGTCGGTGAGACCGCGGCGTCGATCAGGACGCCCATCCGCGGTCCGAGCGAAAACCCGGACAGGTCGGGAAGGCGCACGATATAGCCGTCGGCGACAAGGAGATTCAACAACCGATAGGTGGTGGCTGACGGCATGTTCAGCCGTGCGGCGATCTCTTTGGCGGTCACGCCGGCCCCGGCCAGTGCGACTGCCTCGAGCACTTGTAGCGCACTCTGGACGGCCTTGGGCTGCCGGCCCGACAGTGCGCCGTCCGCCGGGCTCATCGGCGCACCTCCCACGGGTTGTAGTCGGCGAACACGTCGCCGGAAACGGTTTCGTCGAAGACGCCGACGCGTTCGGTGAGGTCCGGCAGGGTGCGGCGCCTGATGGTGAAAACCGCGAAACCCGTTGCCAGCAGCCCAGCGTAGACGGCGGTGGCTATCCACACCGGTGATTCGACGGTCAGCGCGGCCCAGCCGATGATCGCGACCATCATCGCGGCGGTGGACAGGCCCAGGACAAGTGGTGTCCGGGTGAGTTCGCCGATCCGCCGCAGGAAGGCCGGGGCGGCCAGACATACCAACAGATATGCCCCGATGTAGCCGTGCGCCGACACGGCCAGCAGGCCGACGAGCACCTCTCGGCTGGAGCCGGTGATGAACAGATAGCCCACCGGAACCGCGACGATGACCGGCATCGCAAGGCACAGCGCGACGTGCGGTGTTCGGTATACCGGGTGGGCCCGCCCGAACCGCTCGGAGACGACGCCTTCGCGGCCCATCGCGAACAACGTGCGCGACAAAGCGGTCGTCGAGCCGATCACGCAGGCGAACCACGATGCGGTGATACCCATTTCCATCACGATGGACAGAGCGGTCGACGCGGTGCCCGCCGATTCCGGCAGCCTCAGCACGATGGGCACCGAACCGATTCCGGCGCGGATGCTTCCGGTGGACTGCATGGCGGCGGCGAACGTGTAGAGCACCCCGAGGGCGAGGGGAGTCCAGCGGATGGCCCGCGTAACGGTGACGAAGGGGCGCTGGGCTTCCCGAGCCACCGTGCTCGCGCTCTCGAATCCGACATACGACGTGATGGCCAGCAGCAGGGCGAAGCCCAGCGCCGGATGCGGTTCACCGACAGGCGCTTTCGGCGGGTCATGGCCCCCGGCGACCAACCCGCTGAAAGCGACCACGAGCACCGCTGCGGCAGCGGCGATGGCGAAGACCTCGACGCTCAGCGAGGTCAGCGCGGAGAGTCGGATGCCCCGCACCATCAGAGTCAGTGCGACCACACCGACGACGACGGCCAATACCGCCACGGTCACCTCGGTGTCGGGCACACCGATCCGGCTCAACAGGACGGTGAGATAGCTTGCGGCCCCGAGCGTGCTGGCCATCGCCGCGCCCGCGTATCCGATCACCACCGACCAACCGGCGGCGATGCCGGGAAGCGGTCCGAGGCCCTTCACCGTGTAGCTGTACAGGCCGCTGACCGCGACCATCCGGGTCGAGAACTGCGTCGCGCAGTAGCCGACCGCGGTCATCAGCAGCGCTGTCACTACGAAAACCGGCAGTGTCGCCCCACCGGCGGCCGGCATGACCAGCGCCGGCAACGTCACCATGACGGCCGACGGTGCCACCGCCGACACGGACTGGCCCAGCACCTGCGTGAATGACAGTTGCGCGCGCCGGAGGCCGGAGACCGGCGAGCGGCTCTTCATCCCTTCTCGGGGCGCCGGTTGCCGTCTCACCCGTCGCAAGGTAGCCCATCGAGCGGTGCTCCGACAGCGCAAATGCAAGAAAAACTTCAAATGAGAATCCGTGGAGTTGGCGACACCGCTACCGGCCCGTCTGAAGCAAGTCAGCTGTGCTTTCCGAACGGCTCGAATGAGAATTGCCGGACGAAGTCAAATGAGAATGAAAAACGGCGAAATACCCATTCCGAATAAGTGGTGACGCGCACCACATCACAGCGTAAGTATGACTTCCATGACATCCGTGCTCAGCTCAGAACTGGACCCGCGCACCGTCGATTTCATCTCCGCGCCGCGCCAGATGTTCATCGACGGACACTGGGTCGACGCGTTGTCCGGGCGGCGGTTCGACACCCTCGATCCGGCCACCGAACAGGTGATCACCACGGTGCCGCACAGCGGCCCCGACGATGTCGAGCGGGCGGTCGCAGCGGCTCGGCGGGCCTTCGAGACCGGGCCATGGCCGGCGATGACCCCGGCCGAGCGCCAGCGGATGCTGTGGCGCGTCGCCGAGGGTATCTCGGCCCGTGCCGACCAGTTCGCCCAGTTGGAGAGCATCGACAACGGCAAGTCCGTGGCGGTCGCCAAGGCCGTCGACGTCACCTGGGCCGCCGAGATCTTCTACTACTACGCCGGTTGGGCCACCAAGATCGAGGGGCGCACCATTCCGGTGTCGGTGCCATGGGCTTCGGGGGCCAGATTCCATGCCTTCACGCTGCGCGAGCCGGTCGGGGTGTGCGCTCAGATCACGCCGTGGAACTTTCCGCTGGTGATGGCCGCTTTCAAGGTCGCGCCCGCGTTGGCCTGCGGTAACACCGTCATCCTCAAGCCGGCCGAGCAGACGCCGCTGACCGCGCTGCTCCTTGCCGAGGTGATCGCCGAAGCCGGCATCCCGCCGGGTGTGGTCAACGTGTTGACGGGTTTCGGGGACGTGGGGGCCGCGCTGTCCGCGCACGCTGATGTCGACAAGGTGGCCTTCACCGGTTCCACCGAGGTCGGCCGCAAGATCGTCAACGCGGCGTCGGGCAACCTCAAGAAGGTGTCGCTCGAGCTCGGCGGAAAGAGCCCTCAGGTGGTCTTCGCCGATGCCGATCTTGAGGCGGCGATTCCCGGAGTAGCCGGCGGTTTCTTGTTCAACCACGGTCAAACCTGCACGGCCGGCACCCGCCTGCTGGTCGAGGACACCATCTTCGACGAGTTCACAGCGGGCGTCGCCGCGCACGCCGCCGGGTTCCGGATCGGTCCCGGCCTGGACCCCGCCAACGACATCGGGCCGCTGGTCTCACGTGAGCAGCTCACCAAGGTCACGGGTTATCTGGACGGCGGGATCGAGCAGGGGGCCCGGGCGCTGACCGGTGGCGGCCGGCACGGTGATACCGGCTTCTATGTCGAGCCCACCCTGCTGGTCGACGTGCGGCCCGACTTCGACGTGTACCGGGAAGAGATCTTCGGGCCGGTCGCCGTGGCGGTTCCGTTCAACCGCGAACGCGGGGTGCGGCAAGCCGCGAACGACACGCCGTATGGGCTGGCGGCCAGTGTGTGGACCCGCGACGTGTCGACGGCGCACCGGGTTGCCGCTGAGATCAAGGCGGGCACGGTGTGGGTGAACTGCCACAACGCGTTCGATACCGCCCTTCCGTTCGGTGGCTACAAACAATCCGGCTGGGGTCGCGAGCTCGGTGAGGGCGCGATCGCGGAATACACCCAGACCAAAGCCGTCAATATTGCGCTGTGATTTCCGCGCCAAATGAGAATTCGGCAGTACGACCATTCTCATATGAAAATTCGTCCCCTCGAATACCACCGAAAGAAATGCGATGACAACTGACGCAGTGCTCGATCCGGGAGCGGACACCGGTGGCCGTACCCACCGGCTGGCGGGCAAGCTCGGCCCCACCGCGATCGTGTTCATGGTGGTCGCCGCCGCCGCCCCGCTGACCGTCGTGGCCGGCACCTTCCCGATCGGGATCGCGGCCGGCAACGGAGCGGCCTTCCCGGCGTCGTACGGGGTATGCACGGGGGTGCTGCTGCTGTTCGCGGTCGGGTTCACCGCGATGACCCGCTACATCCGCGGTGCGGGCGCTTTCTACACCTACATCGCGCACGGCTTCGGCAGGCATGCGGGCCTGGGCGCGGCATTCCTGGCCCTGCTGTCCTACACCGCAGTACAGGGTGGTGTGTACGGCTACATCGGTGCCGCACTGGGCGAACTCGTCACCAGCCACGGCGGTCCGGCGGTGCCCTGGTACGTGTACGCGCTGGCGATGATGGCGACCGTCGCGACACTCGGTTACCGCCACATCGAACTGTCCGGCAAGGTGCTCGGCGTCCTGCTGGTCTGCGAGGTCGGCATCGTGCTGGTGATCAACCTCGCGGTGATCGGCCGCGGCGGCGCCGAGGGACTGTCCACCGCGGTGCTGCATCCCGGCAACTTCTTCTCGGGTGCCCCCGGAATCGCCCTGATCTTCGCGCTGGCCGGCTACATCGGCTTCGAGGCCACCGCGGTATTCCGTGACGAGGCGCGTGACCCGGCGCGCACCATCCCGCGGGCCACCTACGTGGCCTTGCTGCTGATCGGCGGCTTCTACGCGCTGTCCAGCTGGGCCATGGTGTCGGCCTGGGGTGATGCGGGTGCTGTCGCCCAGGCCACCGACAACCCGGCCAACATGCTCACCGATACCGCGATCCACTACCTGGGCTCGGTGGCCGGCGACCTGGTCCAGATCTTTTTGATCACCAGCCTTTTCGCCGCGCTGCTGTCGTTTCACAACGTGCTGGCCCGCTACATCTTCTCGCTGGGCAACACCCGGGCGCTGCCCGAGCGGTGCGGCCGTTCACACCTGCGCCACGATTCCCCGCACGTCGCCTCGGTCGTGCAGACCGTCACGGCGCTCGTCCTGGTGGCCGCGTCGGTAATGGCCGGGCTGGATCCGGTGACCCAGGTGTTCACCTGGTTCGTCGGAGCTGCCTCGGTGGGCATCGTGGTGCTGATGACGCTGACGTCGGCGGCCGTCATCGTCTACTTCCGCCGCACCCGTGTCGACACCCGGCCGTGGAACACCCTGATCGCGCCGCTGCTCGGGTTCGCCGGGCTGGCGGTGCTGTCGGTGATGACCGCGGTGAATCTGCCCTTGCTGGTCGGTGGCTCCGCCACCCTGGCCGCCATCATCGGCGTGCTGCTGGCCGGCGCGTTCCTCGGCGGTATCGCGGTCGCGATCAGCCGCCCGCAAGCCGGACACCAAGACGAAAACCCCGATATCACAAAGGAGATTGCACGATGACCGCAACGTTCGAGAAGGTGGGCGCCGGTATCGACACCGCAGCGCCGGACCATCCGCTCACCCCACTGAGCGCCGGCGAGATCCGCGCCGTGCGCCGCATCATCGAAGAAAACGGACTGTTGGGCGAGAGCGGCCGATTCGTCTACGCGGCCCTGGAGGAGCCGCACAAGAACGTCGTGTTGTCGTTCACGCCAGGCGATCCGATCGAGCGGCGCGCCCGGGTGATCATGCTGGACCGCGACAGCGGTCAGGGCACCGACCTGGTCGTGTCGATCACCGATGGGCAGATCGTGTACCGCCACGACGTCGATCCGGTGACCGACGGCCAGGTTCCGGTGCTCGACGAGGAATTCGGCGATGTCGAGGCGATCCTGCTGGAGTGCGACGAATGGCTGGCCGCGATGCGTAAGCGCGGTTTGGACCCGGTCAAGGTCCGCGCACTTCCGTTGTCGGCCGGAGCATTCGGCCACGAGGACGAGGTGGGTAAACGTGTCGCACGCGTGCTGGGTTTCTATCAGTTCGACGAGGCCGATCTGCCGTGGGGACATCCCATCGACGGCGTTGTCGCCCATATCGACCTCACGGCCAAGCAGGTCATGTCGGTCATCGATCACGATGAACTGCCCTTCCCGAGCGAGCGGGCCGAGTGGGACGCCGAACCACACGCGACCCCGACGCGTACCGACCTCAAGCCGATCGAGATCACCCAGCCCGAGGGTCCCAGCTTCACGGTCGAAGGCAACAAGATCACCTGGGCGGATTGGTCGTTCCGGTTCGGCTTCGATGTCCGCGAGGGTCTGACGCTGCATCAGCTGTCGCTCAAGGACGGCGGTGCCGAGCGCCCGGTGATCTACCGCGCGTCCATCGCCGAGATGGTGGTGCCGTACGCCCACCCGTCGCCGTCGCGGTACTGGATCAACTATTTCGACCAGGGTGAGTACATGTTCGCCCGGTACACGAATTCCCTTGAGCTGGGCTGTGATTGCCTCGGCGAGATCAAGTACTTCGACGCCACCATCGCCGACGAGCACTGCGAGCCGCGGGTGATCAAGAACGCCATCTGCTTGCACGAGGAGGACTACGGCGTGCTGTGGAAGCACGTCGACATGTTCAACGGCATGTCCGAGGTGCGCCGGTCGCGGCGCCTGGTGATCTCGTTCTTCTTGACCATCGGCAACTACGACTATGGGTTCTACTGGTACCTGTACCTCGACGGCACCATCGAGATGGAGGTCAAGGCCACAGGTGTGGTGTTCGCGTCGGGATACCGGGCACCGGACCAGTTCGCGTCTGAGCTGGCGCCGGGGCTGGGGGCGCCGTATCACCAGCACCTGTTCTCGGCGCGGTTGGACATGGCCGTCGACGGGCATGGCAACACCGTCGAGGAGGTCGACGCCGTCGCCGCGCCGATGGGCCCCGACAACCCGTGGGGCAACGGGTTCACCCAGCAGAAGACGAAGCTGACCCACGAGTTGGGCGCGATGCGCACCGCCGACAATCTCAAGGCTCGCGTCTGGCACATCGTCAACCCGAACAAGCAGAACCGGTTGGGTCAGAACGTGTCGTATGCGCTGTACCCCGAGGGGCAGCCCACTCTGCTGGCGGATCCGTCGAGCTCGGTAGCCGCTCGGGCCGCGTTCACCACCAAGCATCTCTGGGTGACCAAATACGATGCCGGCCAGCGGTACCCGGCCGGTCATCTGGTCAACCAGCATCCCGGAGGCGATGGGCTGCCGGCGTTCGTCGCCGGCGATCGCAACATCGAGAACGAGGACATCGTGCTGTGGCACACCTTCGGGCTGACGCACTTTCCGCGGCCCGAGGACTGGCCGGTGATGCCGGTGGACTACGCCGGGTTCAAGCTCAAGCCGGTCAGCTTCTTCGACCGCAATCCGGCCCTGAACGTTCCGGCAGCGCCGAAGTCCCATTGCTGCGAGGATTAGGTCATGTCCGCCGTTCGCATGCCCGCCGTCCTCGGACGGCGGGCATGCGCCGCACTGGCGGCCTGCTCGGCGGCTTTGCATGCGGTCATGCTCGGCGAGTCGGGCAATCTGTTCGCCGGTGCGGTGCTGGGCGTGATGATCGTCGGTTGCCTGTATTGCGCGAGTCATCTTTGGCGGCGGGGCACGGCAGCGGGCTGGTGCACGATCGGGTTGATGAGCCTGGCGATGATCGCCTTGCACACCCCGATGCCCGCCCATCATCACGGCATGGCGGTTCCCGTCCACACGTCGGCGATGATGTCGGCCGCGACGCTGCTGGCTCTGGTCGAGGTGGTCATCGCCACGGCTGTGCTTGCCGTCCGTACCCGGCACCGCTCGGTGATCGGCCCGTCGGCGGGATGAACTGACTGCTATCGAGCGGTGTGTGATCCTCCGCCCAGAGACGCGGTCAGGACCGCTACCGGCGTGTTGCTCATCCTCAGGTTGTGGCGCTCCTGCGGGGTCAGCGACATCCGCGTGTGGATCCACGCGAACGGTGCCCTGACCAAACCGTGAACGTGACGAAGAAAGGTGTTGCGCTGCATCGGATCATCTCCTGTTGAATCGGAGCCCTCCGCATCGACAGGCATGCGGCCACCGCCCACCGCGGGCGTGCGGGGTGGGGGATCTACGCAGTCTTCGACAGCGGAAAGGGGTTTATGGACAGACGTTTTCGAAACGGACTGGGATACGGACTGTCACTTGACGTCATGTCGTCATCACCTCCTCACTGTCGGGCGCCAGGGGCGTCAGATGCGGCCATGCCGAAGAGGAAGTTGAGCGCACGACCAAATACCGTGGTCGGCGCGGGCACTTCCTCACCAGAGCTTTGGCACTACACGACGTGTCCCACCAGGGCGGGAAGCCACTTCGGGTCATCCCTTAGGCCGGGAAGACCTGTCCTAACCCTGGGCGTCTCTCGACGTCGTCGGATCAGTGGCCTGTGTTCGTGTAGGAGCCTCACCTAACGAAGCGCGATTTTCATTAGAAACCTTACACCGCGAAATTGTCAACACAATTCACCGTCAGTCCGTGCGGCCCCAAAACGGTTGTGTCAGTGCGGCAATGACGCTTCACGTGGTGATCGTGATCGCCGTCACCGCAAGCCTCTCGGCTTTTGCGCAGGGTTCACCCGAGAATCGGCGGGCTGCCCGGGTTTGCGGTTGCCTGTGTCCACGCCTCCGATGTGTTGTGATGTGCCTATGCCTGAGCAAAGTCTCGAGCCTGACACCGGTGAGGACGAGCAAAAGTCACCGGCCATCACTGCGCGGGCGATCGCGATGCGCGGACCGTGGGGGCCGGTGTACGGCCCCATCGACCTCGACATCGACGAGGGCGGTGTCACGGTGCTGGTCGCCCCGGCGGGCACCGGACGCACCGCGCTGCTGATGACCCTGGCCGGTCGGATGAGAACGGCGAGCGGGCGGCTGACCGTGTTCGGGCATACGCGGGCGCCCGACATCTTCCGACGCGCAGCGCTGGCCGGGATCGACGAGCTCGACAACGTGTCGGAGTCGGTGACGGTACGTGATCTGGTGACTGAGCAACGTCGATGGGATGCGCCGTGGTACACGCTGGTGGGCCGCGCCGACGAAGGCGACTTGGCCGCCATGTGCGCCCCGGTGTTCGGCGAGTTGCCGTTGCCGTCGCTGACGTCCTACTTCGACGGGCTCACCGAGCTCGACCAGATCTTGTTGCGGATCGCCCTGGCCAACACCGCGAGCCCGCCGCTGCTGGTGGTCGGCAACCTCGATCACCTCACCGATGACCGCAATCGCGACATCCTGCTGGGCCGTCTGATCGCGCTGGGGGAGAAGCAGACAGTGATCACCGCGACGGTCAACGGGGTGCCCGACCATCTGGCCTCGGCCATGCGGGCCCAGGTGACCGTGCCGAACACAACCGTGGCCGAGTTGGCCGGTTCGCAGAAAGGTGGCGAGTAGCCGTGCTAGCCGGAATGTCGTTGGGTACCGACCTCAAACGCTTCTCGCGCGGCACGATGCCGCGGATCGCCCTCGTCACGGTCATCCTGCTGCCACTGCTGTACGGCGCGATGTATCTGTGGGCCTTCTGGAACCCGTTCGGCGAGGTGGACAAGGTACCGGTGGCGCTGGTCAACGAGGACCGCGGCACCGTCGCGGAGGGTCAGCAGATCAAAGCCGGGGACGAGGTCTCCGACGCGCTGGTGGATTCGGGCCAGCTTCAGCTGCACCGGGTTTCGGCGCAGGAGGCGGCCGACGGCGTGGCCAGCGGTAAGTATTACTTCTCGATCACCTTGCCCGAGGATTTCAGCACCAGCATCTCGTCTCCCTCGGGCGGCTCGCCGCACCAGGCCGACATCCGGTTCACCTTCAACGACGCCAACAACTACCTGGGCTCGATCATCGGCCAGAACGCCGCCCGTGAGGTGATCAACCAGATCAACGCCAAGATCGGCGAGCGCACCCTCGGCACCGTGCTGACCGGGCTGACGGACGCCGGAACAGGACTGGTGAAGGCGGCCGACGGCGCGCAGCAGCTGGCCACGGGTAGCGCGGCGGCCAATGACGGCGCGCACCGGTTGTCCACCGGCGCCAACGACTTGACGGCGGGCCTGGTCACCGCGCGCGACGGGTCTGCCCAGCTGGCCGCGGGCACCAGACAGCTGTCGACGGCGGTCGACACGGCCACCGACCCGCTGCTGACCGTGCTGGACCGCGTCAGCGGACTCGGATTGGACCCCAACGAGGTCGGCCTGGCCGCACAGCGGCTGTCAGGCGCGGTGCGCTCGACCACCGACCGGATTGCCGCGCTGAACATCGATCAGGCCCAGGCCGCGGCGATCGTCGACCAGGCAGTCGGGTTCTTGCGCAACAACCCCGATCCTGCCGTGCGCGACACCGGCGAATTTCTGGCCGGAGCCCAGCGGTTGCTGCAGGCTCGCGGGTTGGATCCAACTACGGATGAGGGTCTGATCCGGCTGCGGGACAACGCCGCTCAGTTGGAGAGCGAGTTGGGTGACCCGAACAGCAAGCTACGGGTGTTCATCACCAAGGCGCTTACCGGCGGACTGCGTTCCGACGTCGTCAAACTGCGGGACGGCGCCCACCAGCTCAACACCGGCGCCCAGCAGCTCAACAGCGGCCTGGTGCAGCTGGCCAACGGTGGGCGTCAACTGTCCAACGGGGCAGGCGAACTGGCGGCCGGCACGGAGAAACTGCAGGCCGGCAATCAGCAGTTGGCCACCGCCCTCAAGGAAGGCTCGACCCAGGTCCCGTCATGGACGCCGCAGCAGCGCACCGAGGTGGCCCGCACGCTGGCCGCACCCGTGGCGCTCGACATCCAGACCCACAACCCGGCCGCCACATTCGGTACCGGTTTCGCGCCGTTCTTCCTACCGCTGGCGTTGTTCATCGGCGCGCTCATCATCTGGATGTTGTTGAAGCCGTTGCAGTCCCGGCCGGTGGTCAACGGTCTCGGGGCGCTGCGGGTAGTCCTGGCTTCGTACTGGCCCGCGCTGCTGATCGTGTTCTGCCAGGTCGTGGTGATGTATGCGGTGGTGCACTTCGGGGTCGGCCTGCAAGCCAAATACCCGCTGGCCACCGTGGCGTTCCTGCTGTTGGTCGCGGGCACCTTCCTGGCCCTGATCCAGGCGTTCAACGCGCTGTTCGGGGTGTCGGTCGGCCGGGTGGTGACGCTGGCCTTCCTGATGCTGCAACTGGTCTCGGCCGGCGGCATCTATCCGGTGGAGACCACCGCGAAACCGTTCCAGATCCTGCACCCGGTCGATCCGATGACATACGCGGTCAACGGCCTTCGCCAGTTGATCGTGGGCGGCATCGATTCGCGGCTGTGGATCGCGATCGCGGTGCTGACCGGCGTGCTCGTGGTCTCGTTGGCGGCCAGCTCATGGGCGGCGCGAAGAGACCGGCAGTACACCATGGACAGATTGCACCCGCCGATAGAAGTGTGACGCCGCGTGCGTAACGCCACGGCCAAATTTCCGCCTGATTTTCGCCGTGGCGTTACGCACGCAATGCCCAGGCCTTACGGAGCCTGCCGAGAACCGACGCTTCACCGTCACGAGAGGTGACTCGTATGACGATCCAGCCCATGTCGGTCATCTCATCGATTCGCGCTATGTCCTTTCGGAACTGGTCAGGGTCGGTGTGGTGGCGCCCCTCGTATTCCAGAGCGATCTTCAGCTCCGGCCACGCCATGTCGGCTTCGCCGATCAGTGCGCCGTATTCGTTGAAGATGGGGTACCGGGTCTGTGGGGCCGGGTAGCCGTCACGAACCACCAACAGCCGCAACCATGTTTCACGCGGGGACTCCGAGCCGGGGTCGACCAGCGCAATGGTGGCCTGCGCCCGCCTGATGCCTTTTCGTCCGACATGGCGCTCGGCGGCCAACGCGATGTCAGCGGCTTTCAGCCGGGCAGCTCTTGCCAAGGCGTCGATCGCGGCTACCGCCGTGTCCTCCGGAAACTTGCACGCCAGGTCGACGGCGGTACGCACAGGCGTGGTTACCCGCATTCCGCCGATCAGGCAGATGTCGTCGTCATCGATCGCGTCTGCCCATGTGACGATTCCGCGGGCGGGCCGGCGATTGCTGTCGATGATGTACGCGGGCTTGTTTGCGTCAATCCAGCGTGCACCGTGGAGAGCGGACGCCGAGAAGCCCGCCAGCACGCCACGCCGCCGCGACCGCAACCAGCTGGCCTTGGCGCGCAGAACCGCGTTGGGCAAGGTGCCTTTCGCGACATACACGTCCTGGTGCACCGCTACGAACCGACTCCGCAACTCGTAACGGGTCAGTCGGCCCGCCGCCAGCGCTTCGCTGCCGATGAATGGTTCCCCCACGGCCGAAGTGTGCCGACCGCCACCGACAGGTTCGCGTGCGTAACGCCACGGCGAGATTTCCGCCTGATTTTCGCCGTGGCGTTACATACAGCGAAACTCAGGCGAGCCCGATCCGCCGGTAACGCGCCAGCCGGGCCTGCAGTCGCCGCTCGCCGGGCACGGCACGTAACGCAGCCAGTTCGCTCGCGATCGCGCTCGACAATCTCTCGGTGAAGGCGCGGGGTTCGTCGGCGGCGTCGGGATGTTCGAGCACGACCGCGTCGGCGATGCCGGCCCGTACCAGGTCGACGGAGCGAATCCCTTGCGCGGCAGCCAATTCGGCGGCGTGTGCGGTGTCGCGGTAGACGATCGCGCTGGCGCCCTCGGGTGGCAGCGGCGCCAGCCAGCCGTTGGCGGCGACCAGGACCCGGTCCGCGGGCACCATCGCCAGCGCCGGCCCACCGCTGCCCTGACCCATCAGCACCGACACCGTGGGCGTGTCCAGGGTGACCAATTCGGCCAGGCAGCGGGCGATCTCACCGGCCAGCCCGTCCTGCTCGGCCTCGATCGACAGGGCCGGGCCCGGGGTGTCGATCACCAGTACCAGCGGCAGCTGCAGTCCGGCCGCCAACGCCATGCCACGTCGTGCCTCGCGCAAGGCGCCGGGTCCGACCAGCCCGCCCTCGCTGCGCCGCTGCCCGAGCACCACGGCGGGCTGCCCGCCGAACCGGGCCAGCGCCAGCAGCATCGTCGCGGCCTCACCGCGTTCGGTCCCCGAGAGCAGCACCGGGTCGGTGGCACCGTGCCGCAGCAGGTACCCGACGCCGGGCCGGTCCGGCCGTCGTGACGCGAGCACCGAATCCCAGGCCGGCACATCGGGCAGTGGTTCGGGGGTCGGAGCGGGGGCTGGATCGACGGGCGTATCCATGATCACCCGCAGGGTGCGGTCGAGGGTGTCGCGCAGGAGCGCCAGCGGCACTACACCGTCGATGACGCCGTGGGCGTGCAGGTTCTCGGCGGTCTGCACGCCGGACGGGAACGGTTCGCCGTACAGGTGTTCGTACACCCGCGGCCCGAGGAAGCCGATCAGAGCGCCCGGCTCGGCGGCGGTGACGTGCCCGAGCGACCCCCACGACGCGAACACGCCGCCGGTGGTGGGATGCCGTAGGTACACCAGGTAGGGCAGGTGAGCCTGTTTGTGCAGCTCGACGGCGGCGGCGATCTTGACCATCTGCAGGAACGCGACGGTGCCTTCCTGCATGCGGGTGCCGCCCGAGCTCGGCGACGCCAGCAGCGGCAGCCGCTCGGCTGTGGCTCTCGTCACCGCGGCGGTGATCCGCTCGGCCGCGGCCACCCCGATGGATCCCGCGAGGAAGTCGAACTCGCAGACGACGACGGCCACGCGGCGGCCGAAGATCGTGCCTTCGCCGGTCAGTACCGATTCGTCGAGCCCGGTCTTCGCGTTCGCTTCGGCCAGTTCCCGCTGGTAATCCTCGGAACGGGCAACCTCCAGCGGCGGGGCGTCCCAGCTCCGGAACGAGCCCTCGTCGAGCACTGCATCACGAAGCGCGCGGGCGCCGATCCGACTCACGGCGTCAGCCTATATAGGCTGACCACATGATTGGTGTGACCAGAGACGGCAATGTCCTGACCCTGGAACTGCAGCGCGAGGAGCGGCGCAACGCGCTGAACTGCGAGCTTGTCGACGCCCTTCGGGAGGCCGTCGAGCATGCCGCCGAGCAGGACATCCGGGCCATCGTGCTGACCGGTGCCGGCCGGGTGTTCAGTTCGGGAGCCGACCTCACCGACGCCGCGGGCATGGCGGAGAAACTTCCGGACAAGGCCCTGGCGCTGAACCTGGCGATCGATGCCGCCCCGGTTCCGGTGATCGGCGCGATCAACGGCCCGGCGATCGGGGCCGGTGTCATCCTGTCCATGATCTGCGACCTGCGGGTCGTCGCCCCCGAGGCCTACTTCCAGTTCCCGGTCGCCAAGTACGGCCTGGCCTTGGACAACTGGAGCATCCGGCGGCTGACCTCACTCGTCGGCTACGGCCGGGCCCGCGGGATGCTGCTCGGTGCCGAGAAGCTCACTGCCGAAACTGCGCTGCAGACCGGCATGGCCAACCGCATCGGCACCCTGGCCGACGCGCAGAAGTGGGCGGCCGAGCTCGCCGGGTTCGCCCCGCTGGCGTTGCAGCACGCCAAACGCGTACTCAACGACGACGGCGCCTACGAGGAATCCTGGCCGGCCCACAAGGAGCTGTTCGACAAGGCGTGGGCTTCCAAGGACGTCATCGAGGCACAGGTGGCCCGCATCGAGAAGCGTCCGCCGAACTTCACCGGGGCCTGACGTGCTGCGCGCGGCCCTGCGGTTGGGTTCCAGGTCGGCGTCACTGCTGGCCGGCGGGTGGTTGCTGCGCGCACTGAACGGGACGTATGCCTCGGTGGGAGCGCTGCCCAACGCGATCCGGCCGGTGGCGCAGCGGTCCACGCAGTACGCCGACGGGGTGTTCGTCAACATCGAGCCCGCCTCGCCCGGGATCAGCATGAGCCGGGAGGAGTGGCGCATGCTGATCACCGAGATGTTCGGCCCGCGCTCGGCCAGCCGGCCACCCGGCCCGATCCCGGTGGCCGAGCCGGCCGTACCGGTCGACGGCGCCGGCCAGGAGTGCGCGGTGTCCTGGTACGGGCACTCCACCGCGTTGATCGAGATCGACGGCTACCGCGTGCTGACCGACCCGGTCTGGAGCGAGCGCTGTTCGCCGTCGCGGGTGGTCGGCCCGCAGCGGCTTCACGAGCCGCCGCTGCCGCTGGAGGCTCTGCCCGCCGTCGACGCCGTTGTGATCAGCCACGATCACTACGACCATCTCGACATCGAGACCGTGCTGGGCCTGGCCCGCACCCAGCGGGCGCCGTTCGTCGTGCCGCTCGGAATCGGGGCGCACCTGCGTAAGTGGCGGATACCCGAAGACCGCATCGTCGAACTGGACTGGAACGAGAGCCACCGGATCGGCGAGCTCACCCTGGTCTGCACACCGGCGCGGCACTTCTCGGGGCGGTTGTTCCAGCGCAACACCACACTGTGGGCATCGTGGGCGGTCATCGGCCCGCAGCACCGTGCCTACTTCGGCGGAGATACCGGCTACACCAAGAGTTTCTCCGAAATCGGTTCGGAATACGGGCCGTTCGATCTGACGCTGCTGCCGGTCGGGGCGTATCACCCGAGCTGGCCCGATATTCACATGAATCCAGAGGAAGCGGTGCGAGCCCATCTGGACGTCACCGATACGGGGCTGCTGGTGCCGGTGCACTGGGCGACTTTCCGGCTCGCCCCGCACCCCTGGGCCGACCCGGTACGCAGGTTGCTCTCGGCCGCCGATCCCGCCGGTGTTCAAATCGCAGTGCCTCGGCCGGGGCAACGGGTCGACGCCGAATCCGCCGCGCTCGACCCGTGGTGGGAGTTTTAGTAGCCCTCCAATGGCAAACTGACGTCTGATCACCACGACTGGAGACGGGACGAGGACTGCGCGCGCATGACGACGATCACTGTCACTGGTCTCACCGATGCCGAGGTGGCCCAGCGGGTAGCGGAAGGTAAGAGCAACGACGTCCCGACGCGTGCCGCGCGCAGCATCTCGGAGATCGTGCGCGGCAACGTGTTCACCCGGATCAACGCGATCCTGGGCGTGCTGTTCCTGATCGTGCTGTCCACCGGTTCGTTGATCAACGGCGCGTTCGGATTGTTGATCATCGCCAACAGCGCGATCGGCATAATCCAGGAGATCCGGGCCAAGCAGACCCTGGACAAGCTGGCCATCGTCGGCCAGGCCAAGCCGACCGTGCGGCGCGAATCCGGAAGCCGCGCAGTGCTACCCAATGACGTGGTGCTCGACGACATCATCGAGCTGGGTCCCGGTGATCAGATTGTCGTCGACGGTGAGGTCATTGAGGAATCCAATCTTGAGGTCGACGAGTCACTTTTGACCGGTGAGGCCGATCCCATCGTCAAAGGCGTTGGGGAGCAGGTGATGTCGGGTAGTTTCGTGGTTGCGGGCTCCGGCGCGTACCGGGCCACCAAGGTAGGGCGCGAGGCCTACGCGGCCAAGCTCGCCGAGGAGGCCTCCAAGTTCACCTTGGTGAAATCGGAACTGCGCAACGGCATCAACAAGATCCTGCAGTTCATCACCTACCTGCTGGTGCCCGCCGGCCTGCTCACCATCTACACCCAGCTGTTCACCACCGATCCGCGCATCCTGGATTCGCTCAAAGCGACTTACCAAGACATCGTCAACAACGAGGGCGGTTGGCGAGAATCCTTGGGAATCATCATGAGCCAGATCTTCACCACGGATGCGGTGTGGCACGAGCCGGTGCTGCGCATGGTGGGCGCACTGGTACCGATGGTGCCCGAAGGCCTGGTGCTGATGACCTCGATCGCATTCGCCGTCGGGGTGGTGCGCCTGGGCCGGCGTCAGTGCCTCGTCAACGAGCTCCCGGCGATCGAGGGCTTGGCCCGGGTCGACGTGGTGTGCGCGGACAAGACCGGCACGCTCACCGAAAACGGTATGCGGGTGAGCGATCTGAAGGCGTGCGACGGGAGTCCCACCACCGAGGTCGCCTCCGCGCTGGCGCAGCTCGCCGCCGACGATGCCCGGCCGAACGCCAGCATGCTGGCCATCGCCGAGGCGTTCGCGTCGCCGCCGGGCTGGAAGGCCACCGCGACGGCTCCCTTCAAGTCGGCGACGAAGTGGAGCGGCGTGTCCTATGGCGAGCACGGGAACTGGGTGATCGGCGCGCCCGATGTGCTGTTGGATTCCGGCTCACCGGTGGCCGAGCAGGCCGAGCAGATCGGAGCCCAGGGCCTGCGGGTACTGTTGATCGGGTCCTCAGATCGGGCGGTCGACGCGCCGCAGGCACCTGGCACCGTCACCCCTGTCGCATTGGTGGTCCTCGAGCAGCGGATCCGCCCTGACGCCGCCGACACGATCGATTACTTCTCCTCCCAGCATGTTTCCGTCAAGGTGATCTCCGGGGACAACGCGGTCTCGGTCGGTGCGGTGGCCGGCAAGCTCGGCCTGCACGGTGAGACGATGGATGCCCGCCGGCTGCCCCACGAGCCGGACCAGCTGGCCGAGGCGCTGGACGAGTACACCACCTTCGGCCGGGTCCGCCCCGATCAGAAGCGGGCCATGGTGCACGCGCTGCAGTCGCGCGGGCATACGGTGGCCATGACCGGCGACGGCGTCAACGACGTGCTGGCCCTCAAAGACGCCGATATCGGCGTCGCGATGGGTTCGGGAAGTTCGGCCTCCCGGGCGGTGGCGCAGATCGTGTTGCTCGACAACAAGTTCGCCACGCTGCCCTACGTGGTCGGTGAGGGCCGGAGGGTGATCGGCAACATCGAGCGGGTCTCGAACCTGTTCCTCACCAAGACGGTGTACTCGGTGCTGCTGGCGGTGTTGGTGGGCTTGGCGGGGCTGTCCTCCAAGTGGTTCGGCACCGACCCGCTGTTGTTCCCGTTCCAGCCGATCCACGTCACCATCGCGGCCTGGTTCACCATCGGTATCCCGGCCTTCATCCTCTCGCTGGCCCCCAACACCGAACGAGCGCACACCGGCTTCGTGCGGCGGGTGATGACGGCGGCGCTGCCGTCGGGCCTGGTGGTCGGTACGGTCACGTTCGTCTCGTACCTGGTGGCCTATCAAGGCCGGGAGTCCAGCCTCGCCGAGCAGACGCAGGCCTCGACCGCGGCACTGATCACGTTGCTGGTGTCCTCGTTGTGGGTGCTGTCGGTGGTGGCCCGGCCGTACGAGTGGTGGCGGGTGTGCCTGGTTGCCGCGTCCGGGTTGGCATATGTGCTGATCTTCTGTTTGCCGCTGGCGCAGCGTGTGTTCATGTTGGATCCGTCGAATCTCAAGGTCACCGGTGTTGCACTGGGCATTGGCCTGGTCGGAGCCGTATTGATCGAGGCGCTGTGGTGGGGCCAGGGCAGGGTGCTGGGCGAAAAGCGACAGTTGTGGAGATAGCTGGCTGCGGGGAGAATGGCCAGCGTTCAGTCGAAAATCGAGAGGATAGGGTGGGCTGATGGGATTCCTGGACAAAGCCAAGGACCTGCTGTCGCAGAACGCCGACAAGGTCGAGCAGGCCATCGACAAGGCCGGCGACCTCGTCGACGAGAAGACGCAGGGCAAGTACAGCCAGCATGTCGACAAGGCGCAGGAAGCAGCGAAGAACGCCCTCAACAAGGAAGAACCGCAGCAGTAACTTATGGCCAAATTGTCTGTCTCCGTCGAAGTTCCGTTGCCGCCGGACAAAGCGTGGGAGCACGCCTCAGATCTGTCCCGGTACGACGAATGGCTCAGCATCCACCGAGCCTGGCGGTCGAAGCTGCCCGAAACTCTGGAAAAGGGCACGGTCATCGACTCGATCGTCGAGGTCAAGGGCATGTTGAACCGCGTCAAGTGGACGCTGGTGAACTACAAGCCACCGCAGTCGTTGACGCTCAACGGCGATGGCCGCGGCGGGGTCAAGGTCAAGTTGATCGGAAAGATCACGCCCGCCACTGTCGACGGTGCGGACGGGGCGAAGGTCTCCTTCGACGTGCATCTGGGTGGTCCTGCCCTGTTCGGGCCGATCGGCATGGTGGTCGCGGCCGCGCTCAAGGGCGATATCCAGCAGTCCTTGAACAAGTTCAAGGAGCTCTACGCGTCGTCGTAGTCCGGCGTCAGCGGTCGAACGCCAGCGGCAGGCTGGTCGGGCCGCTGAGGCCCAGCAGTGGCTTCCACGGCACGGGTCCGGCGACCCGAGGGTTCGCAAGCCGCCGGGTCAGGATCGTGAGTGCCTCGGACAGCTCGAGCCGCGCCAGGTTGGCGCCCAGGCAGTAATGCACGCCGCCACCGAAGGTCAGGATCGGCGGCGGGTCCTCGCGGGTGATGTCGAAGCGGGCCGGGTCGTCGTAGACCGTCTGGTCGCGGTTGGCCGCGTACGTGTTCACGATGATGAATGTTCCTGCGGGAAAACAGTAGTCGCCGATCTCTGCGTCATCGGCGACGCTGCGCACGGTGCTGCACATCGACGGCGAATGCCGCATGGTTTCCTCGACGGTACGCATGGCCAGGCCGGGCTGCTCGCGTAGCAGAGCCCACTGGTCGGGGTGGTCGCAGAGCACCTGCATCGAGGCCGCCAGTTGACTGCGGGTGGTGTCGGTTCCGGCGATCAGGATGGAGAAGGCCAGCATTCGCAGTTCGGCCGCGTCCAGCCGGTCGCCGCCGTCTTCGATGCGGATGAGGTCGGACAGCAGGTCGTCGGTGAGGTGCCGGCGCCGGTCGGTGATCATGTCGTCGATGTAATCGTCGAACTCGTTCCATGCCTTCAATACGGCCGGCTCCTCCTGGGCGAGGTCGCAGTCGAAGCTGACGATTTTGAAGATGTCCTCGGCCCAGCGGGAGAACTGCTGCCAGTCCTCGCGCGGTGCGCCGAACAGGGCGCAGATGATCGGAATCGGATACGGCCGCGCGACGTCTGCCACGAACTCGCATCGGCCGCTGTCTTGAATCCTGTCGAGCAGTTCGTTGACGACGCCGTGGATCGCGTCGTGCATGCGGGCGGTGGCACGTGGTGTGAAAGCGCGGGCGACCAGGCTGCGCAACCGGCGGTGTTCCTCACCTTCCATGTTCAGGATGCTGCGGGTCACCCTGTCCCACAACGGACCCGACGTGATGCCGTGGGCGGACAGGTGGATGCCCTGGGGGATACCGAACCGAGGATCGCGCAGTACGGCGCGGGCCATCTCGTAGGAGAGCACTTCGGGCCCGATCGGGCCGAGCGCGATCGGTGCGGTTTCCTGTGCCGCCCGGAACTGCGGGTAGATCTGCTGCGGGGTGTCGGTGACGGAGTAGTCGAGGGTCGGCAGACCCGCGTCGAAAACACTGGGCTTACACATTGGTGGACAGAAACGTCAGGGGTAGTCCCAGGACGGACAAGTCGATCTCGTCGAGGTAGGAGCCTTCACCGGAAAATCCCTGACGGAACCGGGTCATCGATCCGTACCGCTGTGTCACGGCCTCGGCCGCCCCGGCGTCCGGCACCCGGATCACCACGGTGTAGACGCCGTCGCCGTGGCGGTCGAGGAAGTCGTTGACAGAGGCCGCAACCGAGGCCGTCGAGCCGGGCAGCGGGCTGATCAGCTCGACGCCGCGGTTCCAGTCCAGGTGAACGTGGACGCCGAGGTCGGTGAGTTCTGCTGCGTTGAAGGTGAATCCGAGGTCGGTGAACATTTTCGCCAGGTCGGCTGTTCGCTCCGCGGCGACCGCGAACACGACGTGGTGCAGGGCCGGCTGCGAGGTCATCGGCGGACCAGTCCGCGCGGCCGGATGAGTCCGAGGTCGAGGTGGTTGTGCCAGCCGGGTGGGGCATCGCAGACGTCGGGGATCGCGTTGATGGCGCCCATGGCCGTCCAGTCGTAGCCGGGATGGGTCACGGTGCCGTCGGCTTGCCGGACCCCTTTGAGGGTCAGTTCGGTGGGCGGATCGCCGTCGATCACGATCTCGTACCGGGTCTCGCCCCAATCCCATGCCGGTTCGAGTTCGTCGGGGCCGGCGGTCACATAGATCGCGTGGAAGACGATCAGTGGCTGTCCGCCCACCCATGCGGTCCATTCGTGGCGTTGCGCGGCGACGGTACCCTTCGGGATCGCGCCCTCGTCGTGGGGGATGTCCTCGGCGGCGGTCGCGACGTCGACCTCGGCGGCGGTCACCTCGTCGATGGTCACGCCGAGTCCGTCGGCGATCATGTGCATCGACTGGGCGAAGAACGGCAGGCCGAGGCCCAGAATTGTTGGCTCGGTGAGGAACTTGTCCTTTTCCTTGCCGAATCCCATCCAGTCGATGTGGTCCATCGGCGCGTCTTTCAGGACGTCGACGACCTCGTACACGTGGATGGTGTCGATCCTGCTCATCACCCGGGCCAGGGTGAGCGGCAGAATGTCCCCGGCGTAACCGGGATGGATGCCACCGCCGTGGAACGAGGTGCCGCCGTCGGCGCAGGCAGCCCGGATCTGTTCGGCGGGCTCGCGGAAATCCGGTGAGGGATGGAAGAACCCGCTTGTGGTCACCACGTTCTTGCCGGACCGTAGCAGCCGGCACACGGTATCGACGTCCATGATGATCGGCGTGTAGAACACGCAGTCGGCGTCGAGCGCCACCATGGCGTCGACATCGTCGGTGGTCCGCACACCGATCGGTGCGATACCCGCGATCACACCGGCATCCTTGCCCACCTTGTCTTCGCTGTGTACCAGGACACCGACGAGGTCGAACACCGGACTCTGGGCGAAGTGCCGCACGCCGGCCCGGCCGACGTCGCCGGTCATCCACTGGATGATCCGGTAGGTCTTGTCAGACATGGAGCACACCTCGGGGCAGTAGTAGGGGCAGGTCGTTGTAGGTGGCGATGCCCGGGGGCGCGGCCACTACCGCGGGGATCGCGGTGATTGCGGGCATGGCGGTGATCGTCAACCCGAGCATGATGAAGTCCTCGATGGTTTCGGCCACGAAGTCCGGGGGAGGTTCAAAGCTCAAGGTGCTCTTGATGGTTGGTCGGCCTTCAACGGTGACGGTGTACCCGAACGCGGTCGACCAGGCCGGGTCCAGCGTCTGGCCCTTCGTCCAGACACCGCGGATCTCGATGACGTCGCGCCCACCTGTCGTGCCGATCCACCGGACGTCGATGCCGGCGACGCAGCCGGCGGCGATGGTCCACTCGCCGGGAAGCGCCAGTTCCTCGGTAGTTTGGGCATACGCTGCTTCGCAGCGCACGGCGTCGAGGTCGACTCCCAGTGCGTCGGCCACCAGCTGCACGGCTTCGCGGAATATCCCGGAACCCTTGGTCGTGATGTCGAGAAGTTCCGGATGGTCGATGGGATAGCCGAAACCCATCGGGATCTCGGTGGCCGGTGAGTTGTAGATCGTGGTGTCGAAGGACTCCAGGATGGAGATCCGATCGATCCGGTCCGAAATCCCCGCGGTGACAATCGAGAACAACTGGATGAATCCGGGGTTGATGCCGCTGCCGAAGATGGTCGAGTTGCCGAGTCGGCATGCCTCAGTGATTCGATCGCGTCCATCACCCAGCTGCTGGCCGGTGATGAACTCGGAGGTGGTGACGACGTTGATGCCGGCACCGAGGATGCGGACCAGTACGTCGACGTCGGCGAACATCGGGTTGTAAACGACGCAGTCCGGCTGCAGGGCCAGCAGCGCGTCGATGTCGTCGGTGGCGGTCACGCCCAGCGGCTCGATGCCGCACAGTTCACCAACATCTCGGCCGACCTTGTCGGGCGCCCAGGCGTAGCAGCCGACCAGGTCGAGATCAGTGTTGGCGGCGATGGCGTGGACCGACTTGCGCCCGACGTTGCCGGTCGTCCACTGCACCACCCGGTAGGTCATGTGATGGCCCGGTCGCCGGGTGCGAAAGTGACCGGGACCGACCGGAATCCGCGGGTTACCGAGTTGCCATGAAATCGTGCGATATCGTCTCCTGCGAGGGTGAAGTCCGGCATCCGGGCCAGTACCCGCTCCAGACCTACCTGGAATTCCAGTCGCGCCAGGCTGGACCCGAGGCACCGGTGTACACCGGCGCCGAACCCCAGGTGGCGGTTCTCGCGACGGTCGAGGATGCAGCGGCCGGCGTCGGGGAACGCCTGCTCGTCGCGGTTGGCGGCGGCGTAGTTGACGATGACCGATTCGCCGGGCGAGAAGGTGCACCCGCTCAGTTCAACTTCTTTTGCGACGGTGCGTGGGATGCCGTGAATCGACCCGGCGAACCGGATGAACTCCTCCACCGCACGGGTGAGGAGTTCGGGATCGCCGATCAGGCGGTCGCGCTCGGCCGGGTTGGTCGCGAGGTAGTGGTACGCGAATGACATTGCGCTGGCGGTGGTCTCGAGGCCGGCCTGAACCAGGAGCATGGCGTTGGACACGATATCGCCGAATGACAGTTTCTCCCCGTCGATCTCGGCGCAGAGCAGGACGTCGATCATGTCGTGCCGGGGCGGTTGATCCATGCGGGCCGTCACCGCGTCGTGCAGGTGCTGATACAGGCCGCCCCAGGCGCTCATCCGGTCCTGCTCGGTGGCGCCGTTGAGCGCCGTGTCAGTCAGCTCGATGCACAGCGGGACATCTTCTATCGGCATGCCGAGCAGATACTTGAAGAATACGATTCCGGGTTGGCGCCAGGCGATCTGGGCGAGGTCACCGCAGCCTTTCTCGATGAACTCGTCGATGAGCCGGTCGGTCTCGGCACCGATCTCGGGGCGCAGTGCCTTCATCCGTGCCGGGGAGAAGTAGGGGTTGAGCACCTTGCGGAACTTCTGCTGCCTCGGCGGGTCGAGGGTGATCACCAGATCCCCGGCGAGCTGCTCGGCGCCCTCCGGCGTCGGATTGCTGGAGAAGTGCTCCCAGTCCTGCAGGATCTTGACGCACTCCGCGTAACGCACCGCCACCCGGGCACCTGCCGGGGTCGCGCTGAGAAATGGATTGTCGGTGCGCGCGAACGGCGATTGCTGCCGCATCACCGAGTAGACGTCGTACAGAAAGTCGTTGTCGTTGAAATCCTGGTGGCGCAGGTCCCAGTTCGCGGCGTGGCGTTCGAGTGATTCCGGCATGGTGGGTTCTCCTATGGACCGGCCGGGTGCTCGGTGGCCTGGCGCGCTTCGCGTTCTTGATGGATGCGGACCAGTTCGCGGAAACCGAGCCGGTGATACTTCGGAACCGGTTGGATGCCCCACTCGTCCTGGGCGGTGTCCTTGCCTTCGGCACCTTCGGGCGGGCCCAACGGCGGGTAGGGGACTTTGCATTCGAGGGTGTCGTCTGAGTAGCGGACCTTGAGAAGCTCACTGCAGATCTCGGTGAGGCTCAGGGTCGGGTAGCCGTAGTACACGGCCATGAACGGCAGGGTGAACGCACCTTCGATGACCAACGCCACCAGGCACACCAGCACGGCCCGTTTGATCCATTTGTGCATGCGGGCGTAGTACGGCGTGGTGCCGGGTGGCAGGTCCTCGGCCTTCGTTTCTTCTGTGGTAGTCACAGTTGTCTCCTTCAGTCCGAGAAGATTTCGCGATTGACGGTGTGCAGGTAGGGGATGGCCAGGAACGGCGTGATGTAGAAGATGTCGTAGAGCCACCAGCCGACGACGGGGAAGATCACTCCGGCGAAGCGGACGTCGGCGTACATCGTCATGTTGAACACGTAGACGCACCAGATCAGTACGCCCATCCAGCAGGTGATGATCATCCACTGGTGGCCCCAGCGTTTCATCTGCAGGAAGCCGATCGCCGCAGCGCATCGCATGGCGAAGACGGTGAGGATCATGCCGAACACCATCGATTTCTCACCGGGCCCGGCCGCGCCGCCGATCCACAACTCGTTGTAGTGCCAGAAATAGCCGGCGTCGAACATGTTGCCCCAGCCGATCATCAGCACCCGGTTGATCAGGGTGTGGTTGGCCACCAGGTCGAGTGCCCAGCCCAGGCTGTTGAGCATCCCGTCGATCAGCACCAGATAACCGATCAGTGTGACGATCATCGGCCGCACCGACAGACCGGCACGCTGTGCCTGCCGTTGCAACCAGACGCCGCGCATGAAGATCGGGAATCCGATGACACCGGGAACCCACATGCCCATCAACGCCGCGCCGACGATCATCCACTTGTCCGCGCGGCGCTGGGCCAGTCGCGATTCCTCGTGGTGTTCCTCGAGGCCGACCGTGGTCGGTTGGGTGTCCTTGGTGGCGGTCACAACTCCCACCACCCTCGGGTGAACGACATGTACAGCTGTATCCCGAACATCGCGAGCAGGTAACCGTAGATGACGATCTGCAGCACGATGAGCGCTCTCTTGCGCTTGCGTTCTTGTTCGTCCATGTGGGCGAGACTCCTTCCTAGCGCGGCGTGGTGGATGGTTCGCCCGTGGCCAGGCTGGCCACGGCAACTTCGCGCAACCCGTCGCTGATCGCTCCGTCGGTGGACAACGGCGCCAGGACACAGGCTTGCGCGGCCTCCAGTTCCGTTGCCCCCGCGGCGATCATCTGTGCGGCGGTGACGAGGACGCGGGTCGAGGGCGGTTCGAAGTGGAAGGCCTCGTCGGCGGTCCGGATCGCCATCGCACACTGGACGAGTCGCTTGGCCGTCGGCGACGCGACTCCCGACTCGGCGACGATCACCTCGGCCTCTCGATCCGGCGGCAGGTAGTTCATCGGCAACGTGACGAAGCGTTGCCGGAAGGACGGTTTGAGCTCCTTGAGCGAGCTGCGGTAGGCCGGGTTGTACGAGCACACCAGCATGAAGGTCTCCGGTGCCTCGACCACTTCGCCGGCCCGGTCGAGGTAGAGAACCCGGCGGTGATCGGTCAACGAATGCAGGATGGCCAGTGAATCGTGGCGGGCCTCGACCACCTCGTCCAGATAGCAGATGGCCCCGGCCTTGACCGCACGGGTGAGTGGCCCGTCGGTCCAGACCACATCGCCGCCGGTCACCATGAACCGCCCGACCAGATCGGAACTGGTGAGATCGTCGTGGCAGCTGATGGTGACGACCGGACGGCTGAGCAGCAGTCCCATGTGTTCGACCAGGCGGGTCTTGCCACATCCGGTCGGGCCGGTGAGCATCACCGGCAGGCGCTGGCGGCAGGCCTGCTCGAACAGCTTGATCTCACTGCCGTTTGCGTAGTACGTGTCTGTTCTCATGCGCGATCCGCCTCCGGCTGCTCGCTCGTGGTCATACGGTTACCAGCTCCCGGTGGACATGCGCGAGAACCCTGGGCAGGTCCTCGACGCGACGGATGCGTTGGGACCGGCGGTTTCCGAATACCTCCGGCAGCGGGTCGACCCGCACCGGACCAACACCGACGTAGTAGACGGACACCCCGGCTTCGTTGGCCTCTTCGACGGCGTGGGCGGCATCGGCCCAGGCGTACCGGCCCTCGTAGCCCTCGTCGGAGATCAGGCCGTCACCGATCACGATGAGCAGCCGGCGCTCTGACTGCTGTGCCAACAGCCGGCTGGTGAGGTGGCGCAGCGGTGCACCGAGCCTGGTGTAGCCACCGGTCGACAGGCCGAGCAGACTCGGCGGCACGAAGCGGCGGTCCTCGAAGTCCTTGAGGCAGCTCACTTCTACGCGGTGCCGGGTGTTCCCGGTGAAGGTGAAGATGCCGTGGCGTTCCCTGGCCAGCGTCATGGCCCGTGACAGCGCGTCGGCACAGGCCAACTCCAACTGGAAGATCCGCCCACCGTGCACGCCGAGCGACGAACTGCCGTCGAGCAGCAGTGCGGTGGTGACGTCGCGACTGCTGGGTAGCAGCTCACGGAAGATTCGTGGCTCGATCGCCTCGCCCGTCGTCACGTCGATGTAGTGGCTCACGTACTGCTCGACGTCGAGATCGGAGCCGTCCTCCAAGCGGTTCTTCATGGCGCGGTGGGTGTGCTCGGAGAACCACTTCCTCAGCTCGGCCGAAGCCGCGTTCGGTTGGTGGTTTTCGCTGCGGTGCTGTCGCTCCAGCACCGCTACGTGATCGCGCAGGAAGCTCTGTGTCCACGAGTTCCATTCGGGGTAGGGGATCCCCTGTCGATGCTCTGGCGTGATGTCCAGATCGTTGTCGTGCGGGCGACTCGGGGGTGGCAGGTTGGGGTTGCGTACCCCGCCGTCACCACCCACCGGCACGGAATACGGTCGGGGAAGGCGCTTCTGCGTCGTGGTCCATGGCATCCTGCCGAAACTGCGGCGCAGCTTGTCGGTCAAGCCGTGTGGAGTGGTGAAGGCTCGTGGTAGCCGGCCTGCGATCGCGGGAGCGTCGGGAACGTCGCCATCGCGCGCCGCTTCGACTGCGCGGCGCAGCATCTCGTCGGCATCCAACGTCGCGGGCAACGCTTCCAACGCGGGTGCCAACTTTTGGATCTCACCGAGCAGCCCGGGCCAGTTCTGCGCGACCCAGCCGAGGGAGACCCCAGCTTCGACGATGGTGAGGGCGCGCAGTTCGCGAGTAGAGAGTTCGTTGAGTCGATAGCCGGCGAGCCGGTCCTTGGAAGGCGAACATTGCAGTGCCACACCGCAGGTGAAAGTTCGTCGGGTCCAGTCCCGAGCGAGATTCGGATAGGGCACGTGAACATAGTCGAGCGCCGCACTCACGCTGAAGGCGCGCTGCGCGCCCGTGACGAGGCGAACACCGGTGCGGCGCTGCCCACTGAGGGCGACGGCCGTCACGGCGCAACTGCGCTCGAGCGCCAAGGCGTGCGCATCGGAGAGTTCGGACATCGTGATTCAGAAGGTGCCGAGATTGGAGAACATCCAGTACCAGAACCAGATCACCAAACCTGTTCCGCCCCAGGCAGCAACATAGCGCAGGATCTCCCAGATCCAATCCATGTCAGACCTCCTTGTTGGTCAGGCCCCGGAGGGCGGTTGTCACGAGTTTGGCCAGCATCGTGTCCCGTGCCTGGCCGTGTTCAGTTGTGGTCAGCACTCCGTAAAGTCCCAGCAGGAAGAACGTGGCGCTGTAGAACGCGTCGACCTCGGGGTGGACTTCGCCGTCGCCGCAGGCTCTTTCGATCTCGCTCACCAGCAGCACGATCACCGGATGGTCGGTCCATTCGTCCTTGGTCGGACGGGTTGGTGAGAAATGCAGCGCCAGCAGCTCCTTGAACAGAATCGGACCGAAGCGCTTTTCCAGGGTGCTGACCAATTCCACCAGCTGGCCCAGCGCGGTCGGGAGGTCGTGCGGGCCGTCGAGAATGCGAGCGAAGTCGGCTGCCATGCGGGCCTCTTCGCGCTGCTCCAGTTCCAGCAGCACATGCTCCTTGCTGGGGAAGTGGAAGAAGAAGGTGCCGTGTGCCACTCCGGCCGCGGCGACGATGGCGCCGACGTCGGTACCGGCCATGCCCGCCGCGGTGAACTCGGCGATCGCTGCGCCGAGTATGCGCTCGCGGGTCTGCCGCCGACGCTGTTCGCGCGCTGATGGTTTCACCTGAGGTGCCACGGTGTCGCCCTCAGTCCGAGAAGATCTCACGGTTGACCGAGTGCAGGTAGGGGATGGTCAGGAACGGCGTGATGTAGAAGATGTCGTAGAGCCACCAGCCGACGACCGGCAGCACCACGCCGGCGTAGCGGACGTCGGCGTACATGGTCATGTTGAACACGTAGACGCACCAGATCAGCACACCCATCCAGCAGGTGACGATCATCCACTGGTGTCCCCAGCGTTTCATCTGTAGGAAGCCGATCCCGGCGGCGATCCGCATCGTGAAGACGGTGAGGATCATCCCCACTTCCATCGCCTTCTCTCCCGGACCGGCCGCACCACCGATCCACAGCTCGTTGTAGTGCCAGAAGTAGCCGGCATCGAACATCGCGCCCCACCCGTTCAACAGGATTCGGGCGAGGATGGTGTGGCTGGCCATGGTGTCCAGCGCCCAGCCGACGGTGTTGATCGCGGCGTCGATGATGACGAGGTACCCGAGCAGGGTGACCAGCATCGGGCGCACGGTCAGCCCGTCTCGTTGGGCCTTGCGCAGCAGCCAGACCCCGCGCAGGAACAGTGGGAGGCCGAAGATTCCGAGTGCGGCGGTGCCGATCAGCAGGCTGCCGGAGATCAGCCACTTGTCGGCCTGGCGCTGCGCGAGCCGAGAGGCCTCCATGTGTTCGTCAAGCCCACTCGCCGAGGCGGGTCCCGCGACGGGGCGCGTGCTCGTGCTGCCGGAACCGGGGGCGTTCATGAATGCTGACTATAGTCAGTTAAAGACCGCAGTCAACCACCTTCTGTCGGAGGCTGAACCCGTGTACTTCGGTATTTGGCTGCCGAAACAGCGTGTAGAAACTAAATCTCAGGCCCGCAACCGAGATCCGGTCATTGACGCAAGTCAGGATGGTCCGTTAGATGAAGGCTGTTCTCGACAAGAGGGGGATCCCCGATGGCAATGGAACAGTTCGACCTCGGTGGACAGGTTGCGGTCGTGACCGGCGCGGGCAAAGGTGTCGGCCAGGGCATCGCGCGAGTGCTGGCTGAAGCCGGTGCAACGGTGGTCGGCACCGCCCGCACCGAGTCCGACATCGTGAGCACCATCTCCGGCATCGAGGCCGCCGGTGGAAAAGGATTGGCACTCGTGGCCGACGCCATGAGTCGATCGGACGGCGAGCGCGTCGTCGACACCGCGATGGACAGGTTCGGCCGGATCGACATCCTCGTCAACAACGTCGGCGGATCCACCTACGCACGGTTCCTCGACATCACCGACGAGGACTTCAGGCACACGTTCGATTGGTGTGTCACTTCGGCTTTCATCATGAGCCAGCTCGTGGCACGGCACATGATCGAGGCCGGGCGTGGCTCGATCGTCAACATCTCCTCGGGCTCGGCCCGGTTCGGCATCCGGGCGTTGACCGCCTACTGCACGGCCAAGGGTGCCCTTGAGGCGTTGACGCGCGCGATGGCGCAGGAGCTGGCGCCCAAGATCCGGGTGAACGCGATCGCGTTGGGATCGTTCGCGACCGAGGGACTGCAGGGCAGCTTGGACATGATGCCGGGTTCGCTGGAGAAGATGAACGAGGCGACCCCGTTGCACCGGTTGGGCGACGTGGAGGACCTGGGCAGGCTGTGTGTGTACCTGTCTACCCGCGACTGCTACGCGACCAACGCTATCTTCCATGTGGACGGCGGTATCGAGTCGAACAACTCGCCGCTGCCGATTCCCGACTACTGAGTGAGGACGGAACGCAACGATGCGCAGAGTGGTCCAATTCTCGACCGGGAATGTCGGCAGGCATTCGTTGGCGGCGATCATCGGCCGGCCCGACCTGAAGCTGGTCGGTGTCCATGCCGCCGGCCCCGACAAGATCGGGCGCGACGCCGCTGACCTATGTGGGCACAGTGAGCCGACGGGCGTCATCGCCACCGACGACATCGACGCGCTCATCGCCCTGGCGCCGGACTGCGTGGTCTACACGGCTCTGGGGGAGACCCGGCCGATGGAGGCCATCGACCAGATGTCACGTTTCCTGGCAGCCGGGATCAACGTCGTCGGAACCTCGATGGTGTGGCTGGTGACACCGCGCCAAGCCGACGACTGGCTGCTCGGACCGCTGGAAAAGGCGTGCGCAGAGGGAAATTCGTCCCTGTACGTCAACGGTATCGACCCCGGTTATTCGGGTGACACGGCGGCATACGCCGCATTGAGCCTGGTGACTCGTGCCGAGTCGGTGACGGTCAAGGAGATCTTCGACTACGGCAACTACGACGACTACGAATACACCGGCACCGCCATGGGTTTCGGCACCAGCCCGGACGATGCTCTGCCGATGGCCTTCCAGCCGGGCGTGATCACGGCGATGTTCGGCGGTTTGGTGCGGAATCTGGCCCACCATCTCGGTGTGGAACTCGAGGAGGTTCGTCAGCGGTTCGAGCCGTGGTACGCCACCGAGCGCATCGAGTGCACGATGATGACTGTGGAGCCAGGGCAATTGGCCGGCACTCGATTTGCCGCCGAAGGTGTGCGCGGTGGCGATCCGATCATCACGATCGAGCACACCACCCGTCTCACCCCGGCCGCCGCACCCGATTGGGAGTATCCGCCCGAGGGGCAGTCCGGCGTGCACAAGGTGATCATCGAGGGTGAGCCGCGCATCGAGGTCAGTACCGAGCTGTCGCATCCCGTTCTCGACGTGACCGATGCCGGTTGTGTGTCCACGGCGGCTCGCGTCGTGAACGCGATCGATTGGGTGTGCCGGGCACCGGCGGGATTGATTGCCGCCGAGGATATCCCGCCGACGGAGCTGATCCGCGGGCTGATGTGGTGAGGGACGCCTTGCGCTAAGGGGTGAGCCGCTCCCGCAGTTCGCGTTTGAGCACCTTGCCGTAGCTGTTCTTGGGCAGCGCATCGATGAACTCGTAGCGTTTGGGCCGCTTGAACCGGGCAATGCGCTCCAGTAGATGCGCGTCCAGGTCTGCGGGAGATACCTCGCCCACCACGAACGCCACCACCACTTCACCCCACTCGGGATCCGGCGCGCCGACCACGCCGGCCTCGACCACATCGGGGTGTTCCAGCAGGGCTTCCTCGACCTCGCGGGGATAGATGTTGCTGCCCCCGCTGATCACCACGTCCTTGGATCGGTCGCGCAGGGTGAGGTAGCCGCGGGCGTCGAAGGAGCCCATGTCGCCGGTGTGCAGCCAGCCGTCTTTGAGCGTGGCGGCGGTGGCGGTGGGGTTGTTCCAGTAGCCGGACATGACGACGTCGCCGCGGCAGGCGATCTCGCCGATCTCGTCGATGGCTGCCGGGGTGCCGTCCTCGTTGAGCACGGCGACCTCGACACCGGAGCGCGGATAACCCACCGAGCCCAACGTCGCGTCGTTCGCCTCGATGTGGTCGCGGCGGCGCAGCCCGGTGATCGTCATCGGCGCCTCGCCCTGCCCATAGAGCTGCACGAAGATCGGGCCGTAGGCGGCCAGCGCCTTCTTGAGGCTGTCGACGTACATTGGCCCGCCGCCGTAGACCACAGTCTTCAGGTTGGCGGGGCGGGGCCGGCCGGTCTGAATCAGCCGCTGCACCATGGTCGGAGCCAGAAAGGCACTACTGCCGGGGTGATGGCCGCACAGATCCAGGAATTCGTCGGGTTCGAAGGCGGCGGATTCGGGAACCACCTGGCGGGCGCCGCGCAGCACGTAGGGCGGGATGTACAGACCGGAGCCGTGGGACATCGGGGCGCCGTGGATCAGGCTGCAGTTCTCGTCCGGGTCATCGAAATCGGCCAGGTGCGCCAGCGTCATCGCCATGAGGTTGCGGTGGGACAGCATGGCGCCCTTGGATTTTCCAGTGGTGCCGCTGGTGTAGAACAGCCAGGCCAGGGTGCTCGGATCGGTGGTCGGGGCAGCGGTCGGGGTGGCGCCGAACCATACCTCGTAGGAATCGGTGCCGATCGTCTCGACCGGGATGTCCAGGTCCAGCCCGGCCGCGATCTTGGCCGAGGCGAACACCTGGGCGGCACCGGAATCTGCGACGATGTCGGCCATCTCGCGGGGATGCAGCTTGTAGTTGATCGGCACGAACACGCATTCGGCGGCCCAGATGGCGAACATCAGCTCGACGATCTCGGGCCGGTTCTCGCTGGCCACGGCGATCCTGGTGCCACGATCCCCGAGCGCTTTGAGCGAGGTGGCCAGTCGCAGCGCCCGGTCGCGTAGCTCGGCCCAGGTGAACAGCTGGCGTTCACCCAGGAACACAGCGCCCCGGTCGCCGAACCGGGTCGCAGCCTGATCGAGCACCGCGAAAACATTCATCGGGCAATCCATTCCGAACCGAGTGCGAACTCGGACAGGTACTTCGTCGAGCTCCAACCTCCGTCGACGACGATGGTCTGCCCGTTGATGAAGCTGCCGCCCTCGGAGCACAGGAAGGCCACGGTGGCGGCGATGTCGTCGACCCGGCCCAGGCGGGTGTGCGGGGTCATCTCGGTCTGCATCTTGCGGAAGCCGGGATCGTTGAGCCGCTGCTCGACCATCGGGGTGACGGTGACACCGGGGGCGACCGCATTGCACCGGATGCCTTGCGCACCGTACTGGCAGGCGATGTGAGTGGTCAGCGCCGTCAGCCCGCCCTTGGCCGCCGAGTACGCGCCGCCGCGCAAGCCGCCCACCACGGCAAAAGTGGAGGTGACGTTGATGATTGCCGATCCGGGTGCCATGTGCGGCAGTACATCTCGGGCCAGCCGGAACGGCGCACGCAACATGATCCCCAGGAAGTAGTCCAGGGTTTCGTCGTCAGTCTCGTGCAGCGGTTTGGGGCTGCCCACGCCGGCGTTGTTGATCAGGAAGTCGATGTGGCCCCAGCGCTGTACGGCGGCCTCGACCACCCGGGCCGGTCCGTCCTCGGCGGTCAGGTCGACCGAGACGGTCTGCACCCGCTCGGGATCACCGATCGCACGTTCCAGTTCGGCGAGCCGGTCTTCGTCGCGGCCGGTGCCGAGCACCGCCATGCCCGCCGCGGCGAGTGCGGTGGCACAGCCCCATCCGATTCCGCTGCTGGCCCCGGTGACGATCGCGACCTGCATACTAATCACCCTTCAGCCTGGCTCGAATCTGATGTTTCAACACTTTGCCTGCGTCGTTCTTCGGTAGCGCATCCCAGATTTCGACTCGCTCGGGTGTCTTGAACCGGGCCAGTCCGCGGTCCGCCAACAGCCGGCCCAGGTCGGCCACATCGGGCCGGCTTGCGTCCACGGTCACCAGTACGGCGCAGGCACGTTCTCCGGTGCGGGCGTCGGGCACGCCGACGACAGCGGCCTCGACGATGCCGAGCTGACCGACCAGGAGGTCCTCGACCTCTTTGGGGGAGATGTTCTCGCCGTTGCGGATGATGAGATCCTTGGCCCGTCCGGTGACTTGCAGATAGCCGCCGTCCACCCACCTGCCGAGGTCTCCGGTACGGAAAAACCCGTTCTCGTCGAAGGATTCGATCTCGTCTTCCGGATGCAGGTAGCCGAGCAGCATCTGCGGGCCCCGGGCTCGGATCTCGCCGTCGACCAGCCGGATCTCGGCGATGCCGGGACACCCGTCGGTCTCGGCAGCATGCTCGACGCCTCCTGGTGCCAGAGAACCCACGGTGGTCACCGGAACCTCGGTGGAGCCGTAGACCCGGCTGACCACGGCACGGTCGAAGTAGTCCGATGCCCGCCGGATCAGCGATGGCGGTACCGACGCACCGCCGCAGATGAACACCTTCAGATCAGGCAGTCGGGTGTCGGCTCTTTCGGCGGCACTCAGAAGCTGCTCCAGAAAAGGGGTGGCTCCGGCCATGTGGGTGCATCTGCGTTCAGTCATCAGGGTCACGCCATCCGCGGCGTTCCACCGCTCCATCAACACCGCGGTGCTGCCCAGCAGCAACGGGCACTCGAAGGCATAGATGGAGCCGCCGATGTGAGCGATCGGTGACGGCACCAGAAAAGTGTCACCCGGATCGATCATCCAGTGATCGCGCAGCTGGCTGATCAACGCATGGATCGAGTTGTGGCTGTGCAGTACGCCTTTGGGGCGCCCGGTGGTCCCCGAGGTGTACATGATCATCCGGATGGCGTCCGGGTCCAGTGCGGGCAGGTCGCGATCGGACGCCGCCGGCAGGGCATCGAAAGCGTGGTGCAGGCCCGGGTCTCCGCGCAGCACCACCACCTGCGGAGGTGTGGCCATCTGACCGACCACTCGGGTGAGCATCGCCGCGTAGTCGTGGCCACCGAACTCGGCAGGGATGAAGATCGCCCGGCTGTTCGCGTCGTCGAGGATGAAGCACAGTTCCCGGTCCCGCAGTGAAGGCAGAATCGGGTTGACCACCATCCCGGCCAGCGTGGCACCCAGGTAGATGATGGCCGCCTCGTGCCAGTTGGGCAGCATGAAGGACACCACGCTGCCCGCCGGCATCCACTCGGTCAGCAGCGTCGCCAGACCCCGTGCCCGGTCGTGTAATTCGCGGGCGGTCAGGGCGGTGTCGCCGTCGACCACCAACACCCGGTCGGGGGTTTCACGCGCTGCATCGGCCAGCGCGTCGGCCAGGGTGGTGGAGACCCAGAGCCCACGGGCGTAAGCGTCGGCCGCACGGGCCTCGTCGCGTCGGGTCACGTCAGCCCTTGACCCGGCGCATCGTCATGGAGTGACGGAACCGGTCGGACGGGTGGGTGTTGACGGTGACCTGGGCGACCTCCCCGTCGGAGGTGGTGTAGGTGCGTTGCATCTGCAGGGCCGCGCTGCCTGCGCTGACCTTGAGGCCCGCGGCGAGCTCGGGCGGGGTGACGATCGCCGAAATCTCCTGGTGCACCTCGACGATGCTGACCCCGAAGAGATCCTCGATCAGCGGGAAGATCGGACCGGAATGGCGTTGCAGTAGGCGCCCCACGGCGGCGAAGCTGCGGTTGATGTAGTACTCGGTGCGGCACACCGGTGCGGATTCGTCATCGGACTGCCGGTAGCCGCGCACGGCCAACCACTGCTCGCCGAGCGGCAGGCCCGTGCGTTCGGCCAGTTCGCCGTCGATCGTCACCATGGCGTTGGACTCGATGGTGAACTGTGCGCCCGTGGCGAAGGCCAACAGGTCGTTGATCGAAACCACGTCCTGGGCATAGGTATTCGTCGCGGCGCGGGGCGCCACGGTGGTGCCGGCCCGCGGCCGCGACGTGACGAGGTTGTCGTCGCGCAGCCGCCGCAGTGCCTCACGCACGGTGTAGCGGCTGACCTCGAAGCGCTCGCACAGCTCATGTTCGGTGGGCAACTGCGAGCCCACCGGGTACACCCCGTCGACGATCTCCTTGCGTAGGGTGCGCGCGACCTGTAGGTAGCGATGGTCGGCCGGCGTGATGGTCACGGTGTCAGCTCCGGCTCAGCGCCAGCACGCTGCCGTCGCCGTCGCCCGAAATATAGAGCGTCCCATCTGTTCCCGCGGTGATCCCGGCGAACGGGCCCTGCGGACCGGAGAACGGCGGCATCCCCTTGAGTGGCTTGGGCGTCACCCCCGGCGGTGGTCCGACGGGCAGCCCGGTGGCGATCGTCGTGCGGGCCGCATCGGCCAGGTCATAGCTGATCAGCTCCTTGCTACCCGAGTCGACGATGTAGAGCACACCGCCGCGCACGAGAATGCCGTGCGGCGTGTGCAATCCGTCGACCAGCGGCGCGACACCTCCGTCACTCACCCGCACTACCGCACCGGCCACCGACACCAGCGGCGCGCCATCGGGTCCGATCACCACACCGACCGGGGTGTCCAGACCCGAGGCCAGCACGCTCACGGAACCATCACGTACGGAGAGCAGCCGCCCCGCACCCTGTTCGACGACCACCACGGAGCCATCGGGAGCCTGCGCCACGCCGTAGGGCTGGTCGATGCCGCCGGCCAGAACCTGGCTCACCTCGTCGTCGCTTGCTCCGGGGCGGAAGCGTGCGACCGCGTCGGCGGCAGTGGAGACAATGAATTCGCCTGGGCCCGAGGCGATCACTCCGCGCAGGAAGCCGGGATAGCCGGGGGAGAACAGCATCGCGACGGTCTGCAGGCTTCCGTCGGGGCCGACCCGGTAGAAGTAGGTGCCGTCGGCGACATACAGGTCCCCGTCGGGGCCGACTGCCAGATCCAGCGGCCAGTTCAATCCGCCCGGCAACACCGACTGGCTGCCGCCGGACAGGATCTCGGTGATCTCACCGGTGAAGTTCGAGACGAAGAGCCGGCCGTCGACGAAGGTGCAGTTGTCCAGGCCCGGGGTCAGCTGGGCCAATAGCGTCTGATCTCCGTTGCGGGGGTCGATGCGCAGCACCTGGCCGCTGGCGACCTGGGTGGAGACGAGGTAGCCGTCGGCGTCGAACTTGACCGAGTCCGGCACGCCGAGCCCACCGGCCACCACCTCGGGCTCGCCGCCGTTGGGATCAATGCGCCAGATCTCGTTGGCGCCCATCACCGGGAAGTAGAGCAGCCCATCGGGGCCGACCTCCATCGCGTTGGGTGAGGGCACGTTCTCCAGCAGGATGCGTGGGGCCCCGCCCGCCAGGTCGAACTCCATGAGCCGGCCACCTTCGCGGCATTCGCCGACGAACAACCGGCCTTGATGGAAGGTGATGCCGTTGGCCGAGGGGATATCGTCGCGCAGGACGCGGGTGGCGCCGCCGGACGCGCGCACACTGACCCGGCCGTCCATCACCTCGGTGGCATAGAGATTGCCGTCCGAATCGAACGCCACGTCGTCGGGGGCGATGATCTCGCCGCCCTTCGCGCTGACGGTTTCCAGTAGTCCGGTGTCGAGGTCGAGCGCGCTGATCTGGCTGCCGGTGACCTGGGCGACGTAGATGCGGCCGTCCGGGCCGGTCCGCAAGCCGTTCGCGCCGAACAGTCGACTGGGGCCCGTGACCTGCTGCAGCGTCCAGTTCTCGGCCACGGACGTGTTTGCGGTGTACCGCGCATTGGCGATGCCGGGATTTGCCGATAGGGCGCTCATGACCTCGGACGTTAGCAACTCGCTGTAGTCCAGACAATAGGCGGCGAGATCCTGGAATCCACCCTTGACGGGCGAATAAATGCTGCGGAATAGTGTTCTCCAATATGAAAAGTCTGATTTATTGTCCGGACAATTGAGCCGATAAGGGTTGCGAATGGACAGTTCCCTCAGCCTGGACGGCCGGGTCGTGGTGGTGTCGGGCGCCGGCGGTGGCGGTATCGGCACCACCGTCACGCGGATGGTGGCCGAGGCCGGAGCCACGGTCGTGGCAGTGAGCCGCTCGCAGGACAACCTCGATACCCACGTCGCTCCGCTAGCCGACAAGGGGCTGAACGTGGTGACGGTGGCCGCCGACGCAGCGACGGACGAGGGCATCGCCACGGTGCTCGATGCGGCCCGGAGTGCGGACGGCGTGTTGTACGGACTGGTCAATGTCGCCGGCGGGGCGGCCCCGTCCACCTGGATGCCCGCCACCCGGGTGTCACGGGACGACTGGCGCGAATTGTTCACCGCCAACCTGGAAACCATGTTCTTCATGAGCCAGGCGGTGGCTGCTGAGATTCGGTCGCAGGGCAATCCCGGCTCGATCGTCTCGGTGTCCTCGATCAGCGGGATGAACACCGCGCCGTATCACGTCGCCTACGGCACCGCGAAGGCCGCGATCGTCGCCGCCACCCGCACCATGGCCGCCGAGCTGGCCGCAGACGGTATCCGGGTCAACGCCGTCGCGCCCGGCGTGACCGAAACCGCGGCCTCGGCAACGTATGTCGACGCCGACCCCGATCGCGACCAGAGGGCGATCGCCATGGGCCGGCGTGGAACCCCCGAGGAGCAGGCCGGGGCCATTCTTTTCCTGCTCTCGGATCTTTCGAGCTACATCACCGGCCAGACCATCCTGGTCGATGGCGGGCTCAACTTGAGGTGGACCCATCTCGGCGCCGACAACACCTCGCTGTTCCTCAAGGACGACGACTTCCGCGAAGCCATCAGGAGGATCTAATGGCCCATACCGAAACCGATCTGGATGCCGCGATGGAGATCGACGCGGAACCGGACGGGTCGACCGGAGAGATCGCCGAGGACCTGTCTGCGCCGACCACCATCCCGGTCGAGGCCTACATCTCCGCGGATTACGCCCGTGCCGAACGAGATCGACTGTGGCGCAAAGTGTGGCAGCAAGTCGGCCGGGTCGAGGAACTGCCCGAGGTCGGCAGTTACCTGACCTACGACATTCTCGATGACTCCATCATCGTGGTACGGACAGGGCCAAACGAATTTACTGCCCATCACAACGTCTGCATGCACCGCGGCCGCAAACTCATCGACAATCCCGAGGGGGCCAAGAACGCGACCGGCCGGGCCCGGAAGTCGTTCGTGTGCGGATTCCACGGTTGGACCTACGGTCTGGACGGAGCCTGCACCCACATTCGGGAACAGGACGACTGGCAGGGCAAACTCACCCCGAGCAACACCCATTTGGCGCCCGTGCAGGTGGATACCTGGGGCGGGTGGCTGTTCATCAACATGGATCCGCACTGCGAGCCGTTGATCGACTATCTACACCCGGCGGCCAAGATCCTCGACCCGTTCGGGTTGGAGAACATGCGCTACAAGTGGCGCAAGTGGTTGTACTTCGACTGCAATTGGAAGGTCGCGATGGAGGCCTTCAACGAGACCTACCACGTGTTCACCACCCATCCGGAGTTCAACAAGTTCGGAGAGTTCAAGGGCTGGGCCAAGGCGCAGGGCCGGCATTCCAACATCGGTTACGACGCGCCGAAAGGGCTGGACGAGACCAAGTCCAAGATCCGGTTGGGAACCGGTGATCCGCGCATCTCCACCGCCGAGATGCAGGTCTACACCATGGAAGAGACCAACGCGACCACCACGCAAACTCTGGTGGACGCCGCCAAGCGGCTGGTCGACGAGCTGCCCGAGGGAACACCTGCCGACGAGGTGCTGCAGCACTGGCTTTCCTCGGCACGTCGCGACGACGAAGCACGTGGGGTGATCTGGCCGGTGATCCCGCCCGACATCCTCGGGCAGAGCGGCACGGCCTGGCAGATCTTCCCGAACTTCCAAGTGGGGCAGGGGCTGACCAGTGCGTTGTGCTACAGCGCGCGGCCTGACCCGAGCTACAACCCGGACAAGTGCATCTTCGAGGTTGCCGTCTTCGAGCTGTACCCGAAAGGCGAAGAGCCGCAGACCGAATGGGCCTACACCCCGAAGGATTCACCGAACTGGCTCTCGGTGCTGCCGCAGGACTTCTCGAATATGGCGGCGGTGCAACAGGGCATGAAATCGGCCGGTTTCCCCGGAACGCTGCCCAACCCCTACCGCGAACGCAGCACCGTCAACCTGCACTACCAACTTTCCAAGTACATGGGCACCGGAGCGCCCACCGACATCCAGTGATTTGGGTGCATCCAGTAACGCTCAGCGTTACCAGATGCACACAAATCGCCCGATAAGGAGCCGTAATGAAAGTCAATTTGGGTACCGGGGCGCAGAACTCCCACGACTGGGAGCGCGTGCTCGCCGGTGACTTCAGTACCCCGCCGGCCACGCCGGACTACAAGTGTGTGCAAGCCGCGCTGGCCCTGGGCGACCTCGCCGAGCCGCTCGGCTTCGACGGGATCTGGTTTCCCGAGCACCACGGCACGCCATATGGCATGACACCCAACCCGATTCAGGCCCTGACCTACTTCGCAGGGCGCACCGAACGGGTCAGCCTGGGCACGTTCGTGGCGGTGGTGCCGTGGTGGAACCCGATCCGGTTGGCCACCCAGATCGCCTATCTCGACATCGTCTCCAACGGGCGTTACACCACGATCGGCCTGGGCCGCGGGGTGTCGAAGGGTGAGTTCGCCGCGGTCGGCGTTCCCCGCGAGGAGAGCCGCGACCGCTTCAACGAGACGCTAGACATCCTCAAGCTGGCTTTCTCCGGTGAGCGGTTCTCCTATGACGGCAAGATCTTCAGCTTCCCGGAGATGTCGCTGCGCCCCGAGCCGATCAGCACCGACCTCTTCGACCGCATCTACAGCTCGTCCTCGACGGCGGAGTCGCTGGAGATCCTGTCCCGGCGCGGCATGGTGCCGCTGTTCGTCGGCAACAAGCCGATCACCGACGCCGGTGAAGAGGTGCGCAAGGTCAACACCTTCCGCGCCGAAGAAGGCCTCGGCCCCTGTCAGCCGAAGAACGTGATGTTCATGTATTGCGTGGGTTCCGAGGACGAGGTGGCCCAGACCGAGGAGTGGATCTGGACCGCCAACCGCGACGTCAACGTGCACTACGGCTTTGCCGATGCGTCGAACTTCAAGGGCGTCAAGGGCTATGAGGCCTACGCTGCTCGCGAGGCCAGTGCGACGGCGGTGCTGGCGTCTGAAGTCGGCAACCAGAAGAAGGGCGGCCCGCCCGGATACCACGCCTCCAACCTGCTGATCGGCACCCCCGAGACGGTGTTCGAAAAGCTCAAGGCCGCTCAGGAGGCCTGCTCGTTCTGCGAGGTCACCATCGTTCCGCAGTTCGGCACCATGCCGTACGAGAAGGCCATGGAGTCCACCAAGCTGTTCGCCGCCGAAGTGCTGCCCGCGGTGCACGACATGCCCGCCCCGCTGCACCCGGCCGCTCTGCCGGAGAAGGCCAACGCATGACCGAAAGTACGTGCGGACCCACCGATACGCCGACCGACATCGACATCGACGCGATCCGGGAGAAGTACGCCGCCGAGCGTGCCAAGCGGCTGCGGCCCGAGGGCGCCGATCAGTATCTGGAGCTGGAAGGTGAGTTCGCCGAGTTCTACGAGGTCGATCCGTACACCACTCCGACGGAGCGGGACCCGATCGTGGAGGACTCCGACGTCGTCATCCTCGGCGGCGGCTTCGCCGGCCTACTGGCCGGGGCGTACCTGAAGAAGGCCGGCGTCGAGGGCATCCGCGTCATCGAGATGGCCGGCGACTTCGGAGGGGTGTGGTACTGGAACCGTTTCCCGGGAATCCAGTGCGACAACGACGCCTACTGCTATATCCCGCTGCTCGAAGAACTCGATTTCATGCCGAGCAAGAAGTTCGCCGACGGGGCAGAGATCTTCCAGCACTGCCGCAACATCGGCAAGCATTTCGGCCTGTACGACGGCGCCCTGTTCTCCACTCAGGTGCGTGAATTGCGGTGGGACGACGCGATTCAGCGTTGGCAGATCCGCACCAATCGGGGCGATGAGATCCGGGCCCGGTTCGTGGTCATGGCGCAAGGCTCCTACAACCGGCCGAAGCTGCCGGGTATCCCGGGTATCAAGGACTTCACCGGGCACGTGTTCCATTCCGCGCGGTGGGATTACGACTACACCGGCGGCGACGCCGACGGCGGCCTACACAAACTGGCAGACAAGCGCGTCGCCCTCGTCGGCACCGGTGCGACGGGTATCCAGCTCGTGCCGCACCTGGGCCGCGACGCCAAACAACTGTTCGTCTTCCAGCGCACGCCGTCATCGGTGGACGCGCGCACCAACCCCCCCACCGATCCGGCCTGGGCCGCGTCGCTGCAACCTGGGTGGCAGGAAGAACGCAAGCGCAACTTCCACAACTGGTCGCCGTTCGTCGGCGTGGTGTTCGGCGAACCAGACCTGGTGTGCGACTTCTGGACCGAGCTCGGCCGCAACCTCACGGCCCGGATCGCGGCCAGTGACAACCCGGCCGAGGTGACCATCGAGCAGATCATGGCCTTCCGAGAAGAGGAAGACTTCAAGATCATGGAGCGGCTGCGCCGCCTGGTCGCCGAGATCGTCAAGGATCCGGAGACCGCCGAGGCGCTCAAGCCGTACTACCGCTTCATGTGCAAGCGGCCGACGTCCAGCGAGCACTACCTCGAAACGTTCAACCGCCCCAATGTGACGCTGATCGATGTGTCGGCTTCCAAGGGTGTCGAGCGGCTGACCGAAAAGGGAATAGTCGCCGACGGCGTCGAATACGAAGTCGACTGCGTGATTTTCGCGAGCGGTTTCGAGATCTCCACCGAGATCAGCCGACGGTTCGCGATCGAGCGCATCGAAGGCCGCGACGGGCTGTCGTTGTTCGACTACTGGCGCAACGACTACAAGACCCTGCACGGGATGACCAGCCGCGGATTCCCCAACCAGTTCTTCATGGGCTTCATCCAGGGCGGCGTATCGGCCAACACCACGGCGATGTTCGAACAGCAGGCCAAGCACATCGCCTACATCATCGCCGAGGCGCAGAACCGCGGTGCCACCACCGTCGAGCCCAGCAAGGAGGGACAGGACGCCTGGGTGTCCACGGTCCGCGAGCTGGCGATCGACAACTCCGCGTTCGAACTGTCCTGCACGCCCGGCTACTACAACAACGAGGGCCGGGGTGGCGCGGAACGCAACGGCGCATTCCTCGGCGACTTCTACTCGCCTGGCTTCTACGCCTTCGACGAGCTGATCGCCCAATGGCGGGACAAGGGCGACCTCGACGGATTAGAGCTCACCACATGACGATGACCACTGTGCTCGATACCCGGGACATCCAGCCGCGCATCGGAACCGAGATCCGGGCCGACAAGGCCACGTTGCTCTCCGGTGAACATGCCGGGCGGATCCGGGAACTGCTGGAGCAGCGCGGCGTGCTGGTGTTCCCGCAGATCGGGTTCACCGATGACGAGCAGATCGCGTTCACCGAGACCCTCGGGAGGTTCGCCGCCGAGCACCAGGGCGAGAAGCTCTACAAGGTGTCCCTGGACACACAGGTGAACAAGCAGGCCGATTACCTGAAGGGCTCGTTGTACTGGCACATCGACGGCACCATGAACGAGGTACCGATCCTGGCCTCATTGCTGCAGAGCGTCGCACTGGGTAACCCCGAAGAAGGCGACACCGAGTTCTGCAACACCTACGCTGCCTACGACGACCTGGCTGACGAGGACAAGGCCGAGATCGAGGGCCTACGGGTCATGCACTCGGCGTGGAACACGTTGTTCTACTACGACCCTGAGCCCAACGCCAAGACACTCAAGCGCATGATGGCGATCGGCGATCGGGAACTGCCGTTGGTGTGGACGCATCAGTCGGGCCGTAAATCGCTGGTGCTCGGTGCGACCGCGCGGCACATCGTCGACGTGGATTTCCGGCGTAGTGCCGAACTGCTGGTGCGGCTGCGGGATTGGGCTACCCGGCCCGAATTCACCTACCGGCACAAGTGGACCGTCGGTGACCTGGTCATCTGGGACAACACCGGCACCATGCACCGGGCCACGCCATACGACCCAGCCTCGGGCCGGTTGCTGCAGCGCACCAAACTCGAGGGCGAGGAGCCCTTCGCTTGAGCACACTCAGATTTGACGATCGCGTCGCTGTCATCACCGGCGCCGGCCGAGGTTTGGGCCGCGAATACGCCCTGCTGCTGGCGTCAAGGGGCGCCAAGATGGTCGTCAACGACCCGGGCGGCAGCCTCACCGGCGACGGCTCCGACGCCGCACCGGCCCAGCAGGTGGTCGACGAAATCGTCTCGGCCGGTGGACAGGCCGTCGCCGTCACCGATTCGGTGGCCACTGCTGAGGGCGGGCAGGCCATCATCGACAAGGCTGTCGCGCAGTTCGGCCGCGTCGACATCCTCATCCACAACGCGGGTACGGTGCGCCGCGGATCGCTGAAGGAGCTCACCTACAACGATTTCGAAGCCGTGCTCGACGTGCATCTGCGTGGCGCATTTCACGTTGTGCGCCCGGCGTTTCCGCTGATGTGCGAGGCCGGATACGGCCGGGTGGTGCTGACCTCCTCGATCGGCGGGCTCTACGGCAACCACGAGGTGGCGAACTATGCGGCGGCCAAGGCCGGCATCCTCGGGTTGTGCAACGTGGTGGCGCTCGAAGGCGCCGCTGGAGGCGTTCTGTGCAACGCGATCGTGCCCGGTGCGGTGACCCGGATGGCCGAGGGGCTGGACACGTCGGCCTATCCGCCGATGGGGCCGGAGCTGGTGGCCCCGGCCGTCGGCTGGCTGGCGCACGAAACCTGCTCGGTCACAGGTGAATACTTCGTGGCGATCGCCGGAAGGCTGGCGCGTGCCGCTGTGGTCGAGAGCCCGGGGGTGTACCGGCCGGCGTGGACTGTGGAGGAAGTCGGGGAGCAGATGGACCGTATCCGTGACATCAGTGAACCGGTGATCTTCCCGGTGGTCCCCGACGGTCACACCGAGCACATCCGCTACAGCTTCGGTCGCGCCGCGCAAGGGGTGAAAGCATGACCGGCGGTCCCCTGCAGGGGGTTCGGGTCATCGACCTGACAGCGATGGTGATGGGGCCGTACTGCACCCAGATCATGGCCGACATGGGTGCCGACGTGATCAAGGTCGAGACCCCGGCCGGGGACAACACCCGGTACATTTCGGTCGGGCCGGTGCCAGGCATGAGCGGCGTCTTCGTCAACGTCAACCGCGGCAAGCGCAGTGTGGTGCTGGATCTGCGGTCGGAGCAGGGCAAGGCGGATTTACGTGCGCTGATCGCCGATGCGGACGTGTTCATCCATTCGATGCGTGCCAAGGCCATCTCCAAACTGGGCTTCGGCTATGACGACGTGGCGGCCATCAACCCGGGCATCGTCTACACCAACTGCTACGGGTACGGCCGGCGCGGCCCGGACGCCGACCGCCCGGCCTACGACGACACCATCCAGGCCGAATGCGGATTGCCCGCTGTGCAACAGCAATTGACGGGTGAAGCCTCGTATGTCGGCACCATCATGGCCGACAAGGTGGCCGGGTTGACCGCGCTGTACGCCACCACGATGGCGCTGTTCCACCGGGAACGCACCGGAGAGGGGCAGGAGGTGGAGGTCAGCATGTTCGAGACGATGGCCTCCTTCATGCTCGTCGAACATGCCAACGGCGCCATGTTCGACCCTCCGCTGAGTCCGGCGGTGTACCCGCGGGCGGTCACCCCCAACCGCAGGCCGTACGAGACCAAGGACGGCCACATCGCCGCACTGGTCTACAACGACAAGCACTGGAACGCATTCATCGACCGGGTGCAGCCCACCTGGAACAGCGCCGAGTACGCGACGCTCGAACAGCGGGCCCGACAGATCGACACGGTGTACGGCCTGGTGGCCCAGACGCTCAAGGAACGCACCACCGCGGAGTGGCTGGACCTGTTCGCAGAGCTGGAAATCCCGGCCGCACCCATGCTCACCCCGGACGCGCTGTTCGACAACGAGCACCTCAATGCCGTCGGGCTGTTCGAGACCATCGACACCCCGCACGGCCGGGTACGGATGCCGGGTGTGCCGACCTGGTTCTCCCGCACCCCCGGCCACATCGCGGGGTATGCGCCGGAGCTCGGGGCCGACACCGACGCAGTGCTTTCCGAGCTGGATGCGGCCAGGACGAAATAGAGAGGCCGGGAGTGGATTTCGAATTTGGCGAAGCCGCCGATGCGCTGCGTGGTGAGCTGCGCGCACTGATCGCCGACCAGGTGCCCGCCGACTTTCTCGGCGCGTTCACCGATGACCCCGCCGATCTCGCGGTGGCCCAGCAGTTCTGCCGGACGCTGGCGCAGCAGCACCTGTTGTGCCTGTCGTGGCCGAAGGAGTTCGGCGGCGGTGACGCCTCGGTGTGGGAGCAGACCGTGGTGCGCGAGGAGATGTGGGCACACCACGAGCCGCGCGGTGCCCAGTACATGGGCGTCAACTGGGTGGGGCCGATCATCATGCGGCACGGCACCGAAGAACAGCAGCGCAAGCATCTGCCGCCGATCGCCAACGGTGAAGTGATCTGGTGCCAAGGCTTTTCCGAACCGGAGGCCGGATCGGACCTGGCGTCGTTGCGGACGTTCGCGCGTCGGGAAGGTGACGGGTGGCGGGTCAACGGTCAGAAGATCTGGACTTCGTACGCCACGATGGCGCAGTGGATCTTTCTGCTGGCCCGGACCTCGAAAGGGGAGAAGAAGCAACAGGGCATGACCATCTTCCTGGTGCCGATGGACTCACCCGGGATCACGGTGCGCCCGATCCGCACGATGATGGGCCCGCACCATCTCAACGAGGTGTTCTTCGACGACCTCTTGGTGACCGAGGAAGATGTGCTCGGCACGGTGGATCAGGGGTGGTCGATCGTGCAGGACGTGGTGTCCTTCGAGCGCGTCGGCATCGCCCGGTATGCGCGGTGTGAACGGCTGCTGCAGGCCGCACCCGACGTGCTGGGGGACAGGTGGGAGGAACTGCCCGCCGAACTGCGGGGCCGGTGGACGCGGATGCTCACGCATTGCCGCCGGGCCCGGCTGATGGCCTACCGCGTGGTGTCGATGCAGGCCACCGGGCGCGTGAATCCCGGTGACTCCGCGGCATATCGGATCGCCGTGACGCGGCTGGATCAAGAGAGTGCCGAAGTGCTCATGGAGATCGCTGCGGCAGTGCCACGCGGTGAAAGTCCGAAAACCGAGTACTTCCGCGCCGAGGTCGAGGATCACTGGCGCTACTCGCAGGCGTCGACGGTGTCCTCGGGCAGCATCGAGATGCAACGCATCCTGCTGTCCCGGACCATGCTGGCCGGAAAGGCGTGACGCGATGATTCTGGATCTCAGCGATGACGCGAAAGAGTTCGGCCGCGAGGCCCTGAAGGCGTTCGAAGCCGCCGGTGGCGATCAGCTGCTGGCCCAGGCCGACGCCAAGCCGGACACCCGCGCCGGCTTGGTCACCCCGGTGCTGGACGGTCTTGGCGTGTTCGAGCTGGAACCACGCACCGACGCGGACTCTTTGGAAGCGGCGGCCGCGGTGTGCCGCAGCGCCGGCTACTGGGCGCTGCCGTACCCGGTGGCCGAGCGATTGGCGCGCCCGGCGGACCTCGAGGTGGACGGGCTGGTCGTCGTCGACGCCGACGCACCGGAAGCCTCGTTGGAAGGTCTCGACAACCGTTGGGCCGCCGTCACATTGGACGGTGAGCGCAGCACGGTGAGCGGGATCGGCGCGTCCGGGCCGTCGTTCGCCACCGCACTGGAGCTTGCCGCGGCCGACAGCGACGGTCTCGACGACGTGGCACTGGCTTTGACCCTGCCGTCGTGGACCCTGCTCGGCATGCTGGACCGCGCCATCGATCTGACGGTCGCACACGTCAGCCTGCGCAAGCAGTTCGGCCAGCCGCTGTCCTCGTTCCAAGGTGTGCAGTTCCAGCTGACCGATGCCGAGGTGGAACGCAGCGGCGTGGATATGGTGGCGAAATACGCACTGTGGAGCCTGGTGACCAATCCGGCCGACGAGGCGATCAACGATGCGCTGGCATTGCGGCTGGCCGTGATCGAAGCCGCCGAGGTGGTGTTCCGCGTGTGCCATCAGCTGCACGGCGCGGTCGGCTTCTGCGATGAGACCACGTTGTCGTGGCTGTCGCGCTACAGTCAGCCGTTGCGCCGCTTACCCTTCGGCGTGTCCAAAACGCGCGACACCTTGACGCAGCGGCTGGGGCGGCGCGGACTCACCGGGTTGTTCTCATGAGCGAGCTCGAGGAGTTTCGGGCCACCGTGCGGGACTGGTGTGCCGCCCACGTCCCGAAAGACTGGCGCGCCAACCAGACCGGCGTCGGTGATGACGAGTTCGTGGCGTTCCAGAAGTCCTGGTTCGCTGAGCTACACACCGCCGGGTACGCGGTGCCGCATTGGCCGGCCGAATGGGGCGGCGGCATGTCGGTTCCACAGCAGATCGTGCTGTATCAGGAGTTGGCCGCCCACGACGCGCCCCGGCTGGTGCTGGCCTTCGTCGGGATCCACCATGCCGCGTCCACTTTGTTGGCAGCGGGCACCGAGGAGCAGAAGCGCAGACACCTGCCCGCCATTGTCGACGGCGAGATCTGGGTACAAGGTTTTTCCGAGCCGGAGGCAGGATCCGATCTCGCCGCGCTGCGCACCACCGCCCGCGCCGACGGCGATCAGTTCATCGTCAACGGCCAGAAACTGTGGGCCAGTGGTGCTCTCCATGCCGATTGGTGTCTGCTGCTGGCGCGTACAGATCCGGAAGCCCCCAAACGCCATGGCATCTCCTACTTCCTGATGGACATGACCACCCCTGGCATCGACGTGCGGCCGATCCGAAACGCCGTCGGGGATTCGCATTTCTGCGAAATTTTCCTCAACGACGTCGCGGTGCCCGCGGCCAACCTGATCGGCCCGCTCAACAAGGGCTGGCAGGTTGCCCAGGCCACCCTCGGCGCCGAACGCGGCATGACCATGTTGGAACTGTCCGAGCGCCTCGGCAACGCGGGTTTCAAGTGGCTGCTCGCCGCCGCGCCGCTCGACGATCCCGTGGTGGCGGACCGGTTGGCGCAGTTCGAGATCGAGCTGACCGGCCTGCGCGGGTTGTGCCGGGATCTGGTGGAGCGCAGCGAGGCCGGGCAGGCCGGACCGGCCGACGCCTCGATCGTCAAGCTCTACTACAGCGAATTGTTGCAGCGAATGACCGGATTCGGCGCCGAGCTCGGTGGCCTCGACGCGCACACCGTGCTGGCCAAACCGGCCTCCAGCGGCTGGGAGTCGGGCGCCTGGATGCTCGATTTCATCGGGTCGTGGGAATGGACCATCCCCGGCGGCGCCAGCGAGATCCAGCGCACCATCATCGGTGAGCGCGGTCTGGGCCTGCCCCGAGAGCCGAGTGCGGTGTGATGAGCGACGTTCCTGATTTTGCGGCGATCCATGACGAACTGCGTTCGGTCGCAGCCGATCTGCTGGCCAAGGAAAGCATCGAATGGCCGCTGCTGGTCGCGGCGGGCTGGGTCGGGCTGGACGCCTCGGAGCAGTCCGGCGGTGCCGGAGCCACGTTCGCCGAAGTGGCGGTCATCTGTGAGGAGCTGGGTCGGGCCGCGGCCACCACCGGCTACCTGGGCGGAGCTGTCATGGCGATCGGCGCGCTGAATGCTCTGCAACCCAACGAACCCCGGGACGCGCTGACGCAGGACGTCGTGGCGGGGAAAACTCGGGCGGTGCTGACCATGTCGGGCTCAGGCGAGGCGGCGCCCTTCGATCTGACCATCACACGGCTTGGCTGGCGGGTTCACGGCCGGGCGGGTTTCGTACCCGACGCGGCCGGCGCCGAGCGGTTGTTGATCCCCGCGCGTGATGCCGACGGTGTCGCGGTGCTGGTCGACGTGGCCGCCGACGCCCCCGGGCTGTCGGTCGCCGAGCAACCGGTGCTCGACGAGACCCGCAGGCTGGCCACTGTGACGGCCGAGGGCGTGGAGGTCGACGAGGACGCGGTGTGGAAGTTCGAGGGCGACGCCGAGCAGCAGCTGCGATCGCTCGTCGACCGCGGTGCGCTGGCCGTGGCGTGTGACAGCCTCGGCGTCGCGCAGGCCATGCTCGACGCCACGGTGTCCTACACCGGCGTCCGCCAGCAGTTCGGCCGCGCGATCGGCTCGTTCCAGGCCGTCAAGCATGCCTGTGCGGACATGCTCGTGCGGATTTCGGTGGCCCGACAACTCGTGAGCGCCGCTGTGGCGTCCCCGGATCCCCGCGCGGTCGCCATGGCCAAGGCGTATGCGACCGAGACCGCGGTCGAGGTGGCAGGCAAGGCCATGCAGTTGCACGGCGGCATCGGCTACACCTGGGAGAGCGGCGTGCACGTCTATCTCAAACGGGCCGCGCTCAACCGCTCGCTGTTCGGCTCGCCGGCCGAGCACCGCGCGACGATTTCCGCGCGCTATCCGTAGTTCCCACGAACAGACACAGAACGGTTCCGTTTCACGCGGCAACAGGCAGTTTTGCGTCTGCTCGGCAGTCAGCGATGAGTTTTCCGCACGGTGACAGTCAGACCTAGCGACTGTCCAATCCGTGAAGGAGCAATATCGTGGTTATCCGTCAGAGCGCGCCGCTGGGCGCCCCCACCTGGATCGACCTGGCCACGTCCGACCTGGAGCGTGCCCAGCAGTTCTACGGCGCCGTGTTCGGCTGGACGTACGAGACCGGAGGCCCGGAGTACGGCGGTTACGTCACCGCGTCGGTCGACGGCCAGGTGGTCGCCGGCCTGATGCGCAACGACCCGCAGTGGAACGCACCTGACGGTTGGACCACCTATCTGCACACCGCAGATGCCGACGCCACCGTGGCCGCTGCCGTCGCGGCCGGCGGAGGCAACTGCGGTGGCGTGATGGACATTCCGGCCAAGGGACGGATGGCGATGATGAGCGATACCGCCAACGGGATCTTCGGTATCTGGCAACCGGGTGGGCACGAGGGTTTCGCGGTGTTCAACGAGGCGAGCGCGCCGGTGTATCACCAGTTGACCACCAGCGACTACGCCAAGGCGCTGGACTTCTACCGGGCGGTCTTCGACTGGAGCACCGAAGTCGTGTCAGATACCGATGAATTCCGTTACAGCACTGCGAACTTCGACGGCCAGGCGCTGGTCGGGGTGATGGACGGATCGGCGTTCATCCCCGAGGGTGCGCCGTCGGCGTGGACCACGTTCTTCGGTTCCGACGACGTGGACAAGACGATCGAGCTCGTCGTCGCCAACGGCGGCTCGGTGGTACGCCCGGCTGAGGACACCCCTTACGGTCGGTTGGCCGCGTTGACCGACCCGACCGGGGCCGGGTTCAATCTGTCGTCGCTGCAGGGCTGAGCGCGAAGTCGGCGAAGTCGAATCCCGGCACCACCACGCAGCTGACCAGGGCCGGCTCGTCATCGCGTGGCGCGGCGCGTTGCCAGTGGCCGGGCGGCACCAGCAGTTGCGGGTGCTGCCCGGCGGCGATATCCGGCCCCAGCAGAAGGCTTGTCGCGGTGTCTTTCTCCGCACCGGTCTCCAGCACCAACGGGCTGCCGCGATGGTGGAACCACAGTTCGGCGCTGCGCACCGTGTGCCAGGCGGACTGTTGGCCGGGCATGAGCAGAAACAGGATAGCGGTACCGGCGCTGCGCGGTCCCGAGTAGCCCGTAGGCAGCGAGGCTTGACTCACCGTCAGTTCGCTCCGCCACGTCTCGCGATACCAGCCGCCCTCGGGATGAGGCGCTAGATCGAGCTGTCTGGCCCAGTCGGGTAGTTCGGTCACACCCGATAGTCTCGTCGCTATGGTTCGTCTGCGTCCAGGTCGGCGCGTGGCCCCGGGGTGGCTGGTAGCCCTGTGTGCCGCTGTCCTCGTGGTGGTGGCCTGGTTGCCATGGCTGACCACCAGTGTCGACGGCGGCGGCCGGGCGAACGCCATCGGGGGCGCGGTGGGCAGCATTGTGCTGCCATCCGGATTCGGGGCCGGGCAGCTGATCGTCCTGCTGGGCGCCGGCCTGATCGTGGCCGGTGCAATGGCCGGCCGTGGCTTGTCGCAGCGCTGGGCTTCGGTTGCGGGGCTGGCGATTTCGCTCGCCCTGGTGGCGCTGACGGTGTGGTACTACATGCTGAATGTCAAAGGTCCGGTGGCCGCGGGGTACGGGCTGTATCTGGGTGGCGCGATGGGCGTGCTGGCCGCCCTGTGCTCTGTGTGGTCTCTGGTGTCGACGTTGGGACGATCGTGAGTGAATTCGTGTCGCCGGTGACGTTGACCGGGCAGCGCTGGGTGACGTTGGAGCCGTTGACCACCAGCCATGTACCGGAGATCGACGCTGTCGCCTCCGACGGTGAGTTGGGGTCCTTCTGGTACACCGCGCCGCCGCGGCCCGGCGCCGCGGCCGAATGGGTGCGGCACCTGCTCGCGCTGCGCGAGGCCGACCACGGCGTCAGCTTCGTGGTCCGTACTCTCGACGGCAGGTTGGTGGGTTCCACCAGTTATCTCAATGTCGACGGGCCCAACCGGCGACTGGAGATCGGCCACACCTGGTATGTCGCCGATGTCCGGCGCACCGGTGTGAACACCGAGACCAAGCTGTTGATGCTGGGCCACGCCTTCGACGAGTTGAATTGCGTGGCAGTGGAATTGCGCACCCACTTCTTCAATTTCACCAGCCGGGCGGCGATCGAGCGGCTGGGCGCCAAGCTTGATGGTGTGCTGCGCAGTCATCAACTGCTGCCCGACGGATCGCGACGCGACACCGTCGTCTACTCGATTCTGGACATCGAATGGCCCGCGGTGCGGTCCAACCTGAAGTACAGGCTGGACCGCCGCGGCGGGATCAACTAGTCCGCATCGACAGTGGTGGTTTCGATCGACTTGCGGTCGGCGCCGTGCGCCACTTCGATCTTGCGGGGCCTGGCACGTTCGGCCATCGGGATGGTGACGGTGAGGACACCGTTCTCGTACGTGGCAGAGATCGCCGACGTATCGATTCCATCGCCGAGCGACAACTGGCGCCGGAAATTTCCGAAGAAGCGCTCATTGGTGAGCCACTGCGCGGATTCCTCCGAACGGGCGGTTCGATGCGCCGAGATGGTCAGTGTGCCGTTGTCGACGTTGACGTCCACCGAGCCCGGATCGACACCGGGAAGGTCGGCCGTCAAGACGTAGTGGTCACCGATCTTGCAGAGGTCCATCGGCATGAACCTCGGTGTGCGTGCTGACCCGGAATCCCCTGACAGCAAACTCCTGGTCAAAACATCAAGGTCGCTGAACGGATCAAAACGAAGCACAGCAATTCACCTCCCGTGCGATCTCAGAGCCCGCCACCCTGGCGGGCAGCCAATCACTGTGCATCGCCGATATTAGCACTCGATGCAGGCGAGTGCTAGAAAATTTTGGCGTGATTTTACGGAGGTTTCTGCATGTCAGCATCATGGGCGCGGGGGGCGATACTGGCCGCAGCACCACACCAGGGCGACAAAGATGCGCAGGACCCGCGGCCGCAGCGATGGGCTGGCCGCATCCAAGGTGACTCGACCCCGCCATCGTGGCCAGGCAGACGAACGCCGGAGTGGGGCAGTGGTCACAGCAACCACGGTGGTGGGTATGTGGACGCGTCAGACGTCGTGGCAAAAAAATAACGCCGGGGCGGAATCCGTTCTCGGATTCACGCCACGGCGTTACCCCGTGGTCAAGGCCGAATCAATCGTCCCAGCCGCCATGGCCGTGTCCATGGCCGCGGCCATGCCAGCCATTCCAACGGCCCCAGCCGGGACCTTCCACGCAAGCCTGCACATAGCCGTACGGCCCCGTCGCGCAGATCTCAGGACCCGCCGACGCTGGAGCGGCTGCTGCGACTGCTACGCCGACCGGCACCGCCAGCGTGCCCAGCCCGATTGCCGCGACCTTCTTCAGTTTCGAACGCATCTTTCTCGCCTCCGGGTTTTGTTAGCTGTGTACGAGCTCAAGACCCCCGTCTGTAAATAACATTAGTGCATCTCATCATGTTCCTGGCAATCGCCTGGGACCTCGCGGTGCAGCGTATTTGCTCTCGCGGAGCTCTTCCCGGTCAGGCCTTTGAATTCTTTTGCCAAGGGAAATGAGACCGGCGGGGCGCTTGTCGGAGTGTTGCCAGTCGGCAGCTGTGACACCTGTGTCGCATGATGTAGCCGAGCGGCGCGGTGAATTTTGCCCGCTGTGGGACTATTTACCCAAGGCCCGAGCGGCAGAACGGGTGCCTGCCGCCCGGGCCTCGCGACGGACTCAGCAGCCGCAGGTGCAGGACGACGAGACTTGCTCGCTTGCGGGATCGGAGGCCGCGTTCTCGGACCCGGGGCGCCAATCGAACGGGAAGTGCTTGCTCGAGCCGCCGCTGTGCTCATGCGACCACTCGAAACCTACGGCGTGGTCTTCCTTGACCACGCCCCATGTCGCAACCTGGCCCGGGCCGACCTCGGCGCCCGGTGCGTTGGTTGTGGTCACCCGGCGGTTCGGATCGGCTGTCGGACCAGTCAGGGCCTCCACCCGCAGGTTGACCTTGCCCGGGATCTCGGCGCGCCAGTAGGCAAGATCGTCGGCGGCCTCGAAACGGATGGGGGCGTAATCGATGCCTCGCATTTCCTCGATCAGGCTGGCGAACTCGGCCGGCCAACCGCCTTCCTTGCCGGTGAAGATGCGCTCGAGTGCCTCCCGCTGGGCGGCGTCGCCCTTTTCGTCGATGTAGAACATCAACTTCATCGTCGCGTTGGGGTCGCCGATCCACATGTTGCCCGCGAACTCGCCGAGTGCGATCACGCTGAGGCCCGCCAAATCAGTGCTGCCGTAATGCCCTTCGCGGACGTGCCACACCAGGGTGAACAAGCAATCTCCGTGCGTGGGCTCCTGGGCGAAGCTGCACGGGCAAGGCAACTTGCAGCTGCACACGTCGAACCATTCTCCGCGCATATGCCAATCGACCTGCGTCGACGAAGTTGTCATTGGTGCCGCTCCTTTCGTTGTATACCCCCAGGGGGTATCGGACGCAGCGACCGTAGCACCGTCGCGAAGCGCTCCGCAAGTACCCCCAGGGGGTATGATTGTCGACATGTCCAAGCGCGGATGGGTAGTGGTATCGGCCGTTGTCGTCTCGGTGGCCGTCGCGTCATGCGGCGGATCGCCCGCACCCCGGGCGGACGCACCCGCTGCCCACCATCGGCTGGTCGGTGTAGACGAATTCACCACCACCATCGGGCAATCCGACACACTGACGATCAATGTGCACGTGCCGTATCAAGGCGACATTCCCGGTACCGACCTGTCGATTCCCTTCGATCGGATCGCCGAGCAGTCCGACCGGCTACCCGGTGATCGTGATGCCGTGATTGCGATCTACTGCCGAACCGGGCCCATGAGCGCAACCGCCGCGACCACGCTGAAGTCGTTGGGCTATACCGATGTGGTCGAGCTCGAGGGCGGGATGACAGCCTGGCAGGCCAGTGGTCGGCCCCTCGTCGGGAATTGAGCGTCGCGGTCTATCAGTCCGACGACAGGGCGAGCAGGCGTCGCAGGATCCACACGACCCGCGCGAGCGACGCCATGGCCGCCACGGCTGCGCCGATGATCGTCGCCTGTAACCACCAGTAACCGGTATCGAGGTTGGCATCGGTGGTCAGCCCCACGAGCGCCGCGACGAACAACGAAAACAGGGTGGGGAGCGCCGCGACGAATGCCGCACCGACCCGACGCTTGTCGTCGGCGGGTAACAGCTTGTCCACGGTGGTCATCGGTGTTCGTAGCAGGTTCACCAGGATGGAGATGCTGGTGAGGGTGAACCCGCCCATCGTGGCGGCCACCGTGGCCAGGATCTGGTAGGTGGTGCGCCGGGCGTCGTGGGGAACGTCGGTCAGCGCCCACGGCAGCCCATCGACCCGGCCGAGCGCCAGCCATCCGCCGACGACGACCACCGCCACCAGCCAGTCGGCCCACTGATGGCGAACCCAGTTGTGCTGCAGCCGTTCCCGGAGGCTGAACCGTAGGACGGGGTGCTTATTCGCGTTCATCGTCGGGTATCTCGATCAGTGTGTCGGGATAGTGCGCGGGTACGCCCGGAACGTCAGGTACGGCGGACAGCAGATACTCACGGTTGCGGGTCAACGACTGCCGCAACAGCTCTCGCGCATAAGCGGTCGAGCGCTCCGGATCGTTCAACCGGTCGGCGTCGACCATGGTGCGCTCGACGAATCGGTCTTCGAGCAGGTCAACCGATTGCGGGGTGCCGCTGATCGATCCGACAACACGCGCACTTTCGAACTCCGAGAGCGCGCCCGAACCCCGCAGGGTGTCGATCAGCTCGCGGATCCGCCGGCGGATCGTGTCCTTCTGTGCGCCCGTTCCGCGACGGCCCACCGAAATCCCGATACGGACGACGCCATCGTGGGCCAGTGCGCGGGCGCCGTCGAGCGCTTGGACCCAGTCACCACCGACCAGATCGCGGTTGATGCGATTGGCCGGAATCGCGACGTCCACCCGCGACACGCTCATCTCATCGAGCGCCTGGTCGAGGTTTTGGGTCAGCACTGGTTCGATGCCGACCGCAATGTCGAGCTTGTACTCGAGATAGTCGACCAACCGCCGGGCCCGAGGGCCGTCACCACTGGTCAGCATGGCAACGATGTTGCGCTCACCGAACAAGCAATATGTCGGTTCCAGCAGACCTTCATCGGGGGTCAGCCCGATCGCGCGGCGAGCTCCGGCGGCGCTGCCGATACTGGGCAGGTTCTCCCGCCGCACCTTGTCCAAGATCAGCATCCGCTCATCATGTGTGCCGTGCGCGATCAGCAGCATCCCGTCGGGGCAGCGGCGGTAGCGGTTCAGCCCGTTGGCCTCGGCTCGGCTGAGCCGCTGAACCACCTGCTCGGCCGGAAACTCACCGGGCAGCGGCGCACCGTCCGGCTGCAACAGCCGCCAGTACTGCACCGTGCGATTCACTGTCATCCCCCTGAGCGTCGATCTGCCGACGACGCTACTGGGGCCCGCCGACAAGATCAGGGAGTCGCGAAACCTCTTCAGAGAGGCGGCTGAGCGCCATCTGCGCGTCGTCTAGATGAACTGCGGTTCCTTCCCGCAGCCGCGCTACATGCCAACGACGGTCAAGCCGGGTCTCCAGATCGAGGTCTTCACGCTTCCTGGCTCAGGTCCACATCAGTGAAGCGAACAGGAACAGCCCCCAGCTGAATCCAGCTCCGTACTGTTTTCCACGCCAATCGAATTGATGCCCCTCGTGCGCGGGCAGCGTGTCGTCGAACAGGCTTGATTGGTGACCGACCGTCACGGGACCGAAATGTCGGCCGAAATCGGCCGCATCCATGCTCCACGGTGGCTGTTCTGTCGGAGAATCAGCGACCACTACGCGCCCCCTTGCGCGCTGGTAGCCCGCCGACTGAATTGCCCCAGTCGAGCTTGGCTCTGCGGTGAAATCGAAGTCCGGCCATAGTATTCCGCTGAACCGGAGGACCTCGTTGGATTGCGTTTCCGCACCGATCAGAGCCCGGAGTGACTCGAACTGTGTTGGTTCGTTTGCCAGCAGTTCGGCGATGCGGCGATGCGTACGTTCGGCATCCCCGAATGACAGTCCATGCTCGGCAAGTTTCGCCTCGAGCACGGCCTTTCGGTTTAGCATTCCGTACTTCATGGTCACCAGCAGGTAGACCTCGAAGTCGAGTACCGAGGTAGTGACGGCATTCATCTTTGTCTCCTTCATCGACCCAAATACGGCGTGAACTGGGTGAGGTCACCTTCGAACACGGTCACCGATCCATCGGGATTGATACGCATTGCTTTCCGCATCCACAGCGCGGTGGGCAACACAATGTTGGACCCGTCGGGCAGTTTCACCACTCCGAGCGTCTCCCCAAACGCCCTTCTGGAAGCAATGTCTGTCACTCGTGCCGCGTCAGCCTGGTTTAGGTGCAGAGCCGTCACCCGTTCTGCCAGTGTCTGAGTTTGTGAAACACCCGTGCCTGAGGGAATGGCTGCCACCTCAGCGCCGATCTGGTTGGCAATCGAGGTTAAGTCCCCGCCTGCGGCGGTACCGAACGGCCCCTCGCCGGGGTGGATACCGAAGTCGGCGAGCCTGGCTCTGAGTGCGGCCTCCTGGCCCTGCAGGAATGCTAGTTCTTGTTGGCAGGCCGCATATTGCGGCGGCGGGAGCGGCCCGACGAGATGCACAGCGCATCTGGAGTTGTAGGAAGCGATGTCTGCCTGAAGCTTTTCCCACGCCGCCAGCGCCTGCTCTTTGGTGAGCAGATCGTCGAATGGTGACTGCTTGAAGCCAGCCCCGAAGCTGGCGGCCTGGATCGTCCCCTCGCCGTCGAACCTGGTGCCGTTCAGTTCAGCGGCTTTTGAGATGAGACGCTGACCGATCAGGGTGTCAGTGGCCAGCAGTTGGCTGGCATTCCAGTGGATGTTCTCGGCATGCTCGGCGGCAGCGGTGTAACGATCTGCCATCGTCGCAATATCGATACGCCGGGTGTCGGTTACCGACAGATCCTCACCGACTCTAAATCCATCGGCCTCGGCCTCGATGATCGCGGTAATCGCGGCACGCTGGGCGGCACGAAGGTCCCCAATGCTCGTATCCGCGAGATCAGCCGCGGAGCGCACGATTTCACCGTGCCGGCCGACCACGGCAGTGTCAGCGGTGACGCGGTCCAGGGCGGCATCCTTGGCGGTGCCTTCCCACTCAGTTCCTCCTGGGGCATTAACCTTCTGGCGATGTTGAGCGAACAGCTCCTCGAACTCGCAGACCGATGCGCGCCACCGTGTGGCTGAAGTTTCCAGGTGATCGATATCCCAGTTCTCGATCTGCGAACGACCCGGCACTGCCCCAGCACACGATGCGGCAGGGCTCATATCGTCCGCACCACAGTGGCAGCTGCCTCATCATCGGTGCGGCGATACACCCCGCTGCCCAGCCGCATGTACTGCGCATGGTTGCTGACCCGCGTGGCCTGCCGGTCCCGCGCCGACGCCAGAGCAGCGTCAATCGCCGACACCCCAGCATGACTGGGCTGGCTACCAGAGCTCGCGCCCGCCACAGTGGATCCCAGCGAGCCGGCGATTTCCGCACTATCGGCAGCCGCCGCATTCAAGCCTTGATTGTCAACCGAAAGACGCTCTGTCATCCGTGATCCCCCCTCAGGAATGAATCGGAGACTACACCGAAGGGTTAGCTGGATCTCCTCCACCATCGCTGACTGTCGTCGACGAGCAGTAGGGGTGTGGCCGTGTCCGAGCCGATACCTGTTCGTCAGAAACCTCGCGGAAGCGTCGAGTTGGCCGACATTTACCCGCGACGGGCTTCGCGCTTTATCACGTGAGTGATGCCGATTGCGACAGCAACAATCGACGGGGCCATAACGAGAGCGTTGGCGTCTGCGCAGGTGACCAGACCATAGGAGAACACACCGGAGGCCAGGCCGAGCAATGTCAGGGCCAGGCTGGAAACGTCGAGCCGGCGGCGCGACGCTCGCCTATATGTCGTCCTCACCTGCCGTCCTCCTGTGACATTCGACCTTCAGAACGGTTCACAAGCTTCCGCAAGACGGTGGCCACCCTCATCGACGACGAGGGCCTCTCAGCGCGCATCGGCGCCGATCACCTCGGGCATTCGAGGATCTCGATGACTCAGGACAAGTACATGGCGCGGGGGAGGGTCCACATCGTGGTGGCGGACCTGCTGGAACGGGCCATAAGCGATGGATAAACGATGGATAGAGGTTTTTAGTACCGCTAGATACCATCTCTGAACTGTGCCCCCGGCAGGATTCGAACCTGCGACACCGGCTTTAGGAGAGCCGTGCTCTATCCCCTGAGCTACGGGGGCCGTGACCTATCGAAACAGGCGTCGGAAAAACCCATAGGGACGCCTCATGGTAGTTGGCCGAGGACCAATCGGTGGCATCGGGGCGTTGGTGACCGATGTCGCCATGCCCGTGACCGCCGCGCTCGGATCCGTCCCCGTGAGAGCCTGAGATCATGACAGGACTCAGAATCTTGGGGCGGGTGACCGGATGGACGTGCATCGCAATTGGAGGCGTCCAGCTCATCGGTGGGGTGCGTGGCGAGCCTGGAATGACCGGTGACGCGACGGTGGACTCTCACGTCCGTTTCATGGGTCCTGTATTCGCGGGATACGGGCTCGGGTGGCTCGACGCCGCGTCCGCCCGCGAACCGGACTTGAACCGGATGCGGATGCTCGCGGGGCTCATGGCCCTAGGCGGTATCGGGCGGATCGTGACCCGCGCGACCCTGGGGCGGCCTCACCGATTCCACGACCTGCTTCTCGGCATCGAACTCGCGGCGCCCGTTGTCGTCGAGGCGCTGGGCAGGCGCGAACACGCCGCTCGCTGAGGCCGGCTATACGTTCTGCCGTTCGCAGCGGGCGCGGTGATCGTCTAGCTGCTCCGGCGCAGCCGTGATTGACCAGTCCGACGCTGGCGTTCAGCACATCGGGAACGACGAACACTTGGGTCCCTTTGTCTTTGGCTGTTCAGGCGCCTGACGTGGGCCCGAATCAGACCGCGGCGCCTCCCGTTGTGGCGGGGCCTGCCGTTCGGGTTGCTGCCGAACCGGCGCTTCGCGCTGCGGGGGCGCCTGCCGTTCGGGTTGCTGCCAAACCGGGGCCTCGCGTTGCGGCGGTGCTTGGCGTTCGGGTTCCTGCCGAACCGGGGCCTCGCGCTGGGGTGGCGCCTGCCGCTCGGGCTGCTGCCAAACGGGCGCCTGCCGGACAGGGGCTTCAGGAGCCGGAGCAGGCGTTTGGGCCGGCGGTTCCGGAGCAGGCTTCTGCCGCGGCGCTTCCGGTGTGGTGCGTTGTTGCGGTGGCTCCTGTCGGACCGGCGCGTCCTGTGCGGGCGCTTCCCGTACCGGTGCTTCCTGCACCGGTGCCTCACGTCCAGGGTTGTCCCGGCGCGGTTTCGAGTCTTCGCGGGGCGAGGTCACCTCGGGCTCTGGTGGATTCGCCGGTTTGGCATCGGCCGGTGGCGTCACCGCAGGGTTGTCCGGTGTCGGCTCGGACGGCCGAGCCCCGGGGCGCTCCGGCGCATCCTTCGGGCCGGCGGGCTTCAGCCCGGAGGAGCTGTCGTCTGTTCCCGGCGCCACGTTATCGGGCCTGGGCGCCCGCTTGTCCCGCGGCTCGTCGGCCGCCGGCGGTGTGTAGGCGGGCACCGGGTCGAGTTTGGGTGCGGTAAACCCGGGTTTCACCTTCGACGGCGGTGCCGCCGGCACCGGTGCGGTCAATGCAGGTGGTGCACTGGAGGTTTGGTCTCTGGTCTTGAGTGTCTCGGACTTGTCCTTGAGCGTCGACAGCTGAGGCGGCCCGGTGAGGATGGTGACCGGACGGGTGAGTTCCTTGGTGAAGTCACGGGCGGATTTGTCCGCGAGGTCCTTCATCAGCGGCCCGGAGACACGCCTCACCTTGTCGTCGGAGATGAACTGCGTCAGTGAGGCATTCAGGTTCACCACCGGGACCGAGAGGTGAATGTCCACCTTGATGCCCCTGGGCGGGGCGGGCGGTGCCCAATCTCGGTTGCGCGGATTGTGCCAGTCCCGGTGCCGGTTCCAGTCCTGGTACCGGTCGGGGTTGAAGCCATGGGCTCTGTTCCACTGCGTGCGGCGGTACACCGGGTCGTGGATGTGGAACTTCCATTGGTAGTACTGGTGGTACGGGTGGTAGCGGTCATACCAATCCTGCCGGCGTGGGTCACCCGGGTAGCCGCGGCGCTGGCCCCATTCGTTCCAACCGTTGCGGTCCCAGCCGTGGCGGTCGTAGCCCGCCCAGTTGTAGCCGGCCCAGTTGTAGCCCCAGCGGTCATATCCCCACCGGTCGTAACCCCAGCGGTCATATCCCCACCGGTCGAAGCCGATGAAGTCGTAACCGTACTGGTTGTAGCCACTGAGGTCGTAGTTGTACCAACCGCCGGGGTTGTAGCCGTAGAGCTGGCCCCAAGATGGGTCGTAGTAGCCCAGGTTGTTCAGGTTGGGCGTCATCGGCGGGTCGACGGGCTGCGGCCAATCGGCCATCGGCGATTCCGGAATGCCGGCCGGTGCTGGGATGTAGTCGTCGGACGCGCCGTATCCCCACGTGGGCGCGGTGCCGCTGGTCAGTGCCACGGCGTCCTGTTGCTGAGGATCGGCGGCCGGTGGCGCCGGAGGCGGGACGGGCAACGGCGCGAGTTGGAGCACCGAATCGGGTGTGTACTGCAGAAGTTGTTGTGTCAGCTGGAGATAGAGATTCTGCAAACTGGTTCGCTCAGGTGACGGCGACACGTAGTCCAGGCCTTGCTTGGCCTGGTTGAGCGCCGTGCGCGCGTCGGTCAGCTGATCCGGTGTGGGCTGCTGCCCGCTGCCGAGGATGTCCTGCGCCTTCTTCAAGTCGTTGACTACAGCGGTCAGGGCAACGTCTTGAGCGTGGTCGGGGAAGATCGCCTTCTGGACGCCCCACAAGGTGCCGCCCGGCGAGGACGTATACGTCGCGCCGAGCAGTCCGGCGACGAGCAGCACGACCAGACCGCCGGCGATGGCGGCCTTGGCTCGACGTGACCGGGGGATGAATCTGCGTCGCGGCGGTAATGGCTCGGCGGGCTGCAGAGACCTCAGGTCGACGGGTGGGGGGATGAGTGCAGTCATGTCGACCTCCTTGATGACGACCAGTGACCTGGTCACATCGCTCCCGACCGCGTGATTTCCAGATGTGCGGGCGTCGACGGACGACCCCCGTATGTATGCCTAAGCAATATTAAGCATAACTAAATTCCAACCGGCGTCGCCATGGCCTCCCGGCACGACAGATGGAATCCTCATCGATACACAGCTCGCGCACAGGTACGGCCACAACGCGTCGCCGGTTGCGGGCTGTTTATTGCCCCGGGTCCTCCACCACTGCCTTGATCCGTTCCAGCGTCTTGCGCATGTCACGGATATTGCGACGCGTGCGAAGCTGCCCGCCGAGCAGTGAGAACACAGTGGTGAACGCCCCCGGGGTCATGCGGAAGGATTCGGTGACGTCGGTATCGGCTCCGGCGGGCTCCAACCGGTAGTGCCAGTTGTTGACCGACCGGTCCCCGACGAGCACCGCGAAGCCGAACTCACGCCCGGGCTCGCAGGCGGTCACCTCGCAGGTCGTCCAATAGACCGGACCGATCTCGTTGCGCTTGACGTGCCCACGGAACCGGGCGCCCAGGGCCGGGCCGGTGGCGCCGCCCAGCCACTCGGCCTCCATCACCTCCGGCGAGAACTTCCCGGTGTTGCGTACGTCGGAGATGAGTTCCCAAATGCGGTCCGCCGGCGCGGACATCCGCACGGTCACCGAGCCTTGCATGGACATCTGTGCGCCTCCTGCGGTCGGCGTCAACGTAGCACCGGCGCGGACCGAGACTACGTGTTTCCCAGGGTTCGCAGCGATGGTGGCCGGTGTGATTGTCGACGTGTGAAGGTCTCGGGCATCACCCTAGTTGTCGGGGGAGTCGGCGATCTCGCGCATCTGATCGACCAGTCGGGCCGCGACTTGGGAGGCCAGCCACAGCGTCGTCCGGTCGTCCTCCGGCAGTCCTGCCAGCAACTCGGCGATGCGCTGCTTGCGGACAACGGCACGTTCCTCCCACAGGCGCCGGCCACCCTCGCTGACCTTCACCAGGCATGCCCGGCCGTCGTCGGGGTCACTGCAACGTTCCAGGAGCCCTTGGCTTTCCAGACGTTGAACCAGTTGCGTCATGCCGGACTGGCTCGCGCCCTCGGCCTCGGCGAGTGCGGTGACTCGCATGGGACCTTCCCGGTTGAGGCGGACCAGGACCAGCGTCGCGCTCGCGCTCAGCCCCTTGCGGTCGGCGAGATGTCGCCACATCAGGTCGGCGCTGGCTACGAGCATCTCCGAAACCGCTTCCACGCTGCTGTCGGTGTGTGTGCCCGTCACGGCCCATTTATATCACTAACAGGAAGTAAATGCGGAGGTTGGTCGCGGTGTGCGATGGTGTCGGTGCAGTCGGGAGGGTCGTGTTTACGCCTGTCAGCCTGCTGTGAATGTATGGCGATGCCTTACCGATAGCTTGAGGAGTAATTCCTATATGGGATATATATGTCCGTCATGATCGGGGAGCAACCCACGAACGACCGTGGTCGAGAACTCCGCGGAGTGCGGCGCGAACCCCGCAGCCTGGCCATCTTGCAGAGGGGGTGGCTCCCGCTGGTGACGGTTGTCGCTCTCGGGGTGGGAGGGGCCGCGGTCTGGAAGGTGCACCAGATGTCCGAACCGGGACCGGTTCCCGCGGTGCCCGCCGCACAAGCGCCCGAGCAGTTCACCCCTAAACAGCTCACCTATGAGCTCTACGGGACCATCGGCGACGGCGGGATCGTCAGCTACGTCGACATCGATGGGCATCCGCACAAGGTGGATCTCACCGAACTCCCGTGGACACACACCGAGACGACGACGCTGACCGTCGTGTCCGGCAGCCTGTCCGCTCAGGTCAACGGCGGCGAGGTCGGCTGCCGGATGTTGGTCAATGGCGTTGTGCGCGACGAACAGTCGTCCACCCACTCCGAAGCCGACGTCACCTGCCGGGTGAAGTCCGCGTGAGCAGCCATCGCGCGCACCGGCCCGTCGTCGCGCGGTCGGTGCGCATCCTGGCGGTGCCGATCATCGTGTTCTGGGCGCTGCTGGCCGTCACCACCAATACCTTCATCCCGCAGGTCGAGCGGGTCGCCGAGGAACTGGCCGGGTCGATGATCCCGAGCTATGCCCCGTCCCAGGTCGCAATGCTGCGCATCGGAGAGAAGTTCCAGGAATCAACTTCGACCAGCCTGACCATGCTGGTGTTCGAAGCCGACCGACCGCTCGATGATGGCGACCACCGGTACTACGACGACCTGATGCACCGGCTCAAGCAAGACCCTGAGCACGTGCAGTACGTGATGGATCTGTGGGGCAAACCCATCACCGCAGCCGGGGCTCAAAGTGTCGACGGCAAAGCGACTTTCGTTCTGCTGCGGCTCGCCGGCAACATCGGGCAGCTTCAGGCCAACGAGTCGGTCAACGCGGTGCGGGACTTCATCGCCGACGACACCCCGCCGCCGGGACTCAAGGTCTATGTCAGTGGTGCGGCCCCGTTGGCCTCCGACACACTGACCATCGCGAACTCCAGCCTCAACAACATCACGATCCTCACGATCATCTTGATCGTGATCATGCTGCTGGTGGTCTACCGCTCGTTGGCCAACCTGCTGGTGCCGCTGGTCAGCGTCTTGATCGAAATGCTGGTCGCCAAGGGCGTTATCGCGACACTGGGGCATTTCGGCGTCATCCCGTTGTCGTCGTTCGCGGTGAATATCGTTGTCGCACTGACATTGGGAGCGGGCACTGACTACGGCATCTTTCTGCTGGGCCGCTATCAGGAGGCCCGGCAGGACGGTGAGAGCCGCGAAGCGGCGTTCTACACCGCTTACCGCAGCGTCGCCCCCATCATCATCGGGTCTGGACTGACCATCGCCGGCGCGTGTTACTGCTTGAGCCTGGCGCGGCTGGACTACTTCCACACCATGGGCCCGGCGGTCGCCATCAGCATGCTGTTCACCATCGCCGCAGCCCTCACCCTCGCGCCGGCGATACTGACGCTGGGCAGCCTCTTCGGTCTGTTCGATCCGAAGCGCGTGGCCAAGGGACACCTGTACCGGCGGATCGCCACGAGCGTCGTGCGATGGCCCAAGCCGGTCTTCGTCGCAAGTGTCGCCGTCGTCATGATCGGCGCGGTTTTCGTCCCCACCTATCAGGTCAGCTATGACGACCGTGCCTACCAACCCGCCGACGGCCCAGCCAATCTCGGTTTCGAGGCCTCGGATCGGCACTTCTCGCAAAGCAAGCTGTTCAGCGAGATGCTGATGGTCGAGAGCGATCACGACATGCGCAATTCAGCCGATTTCATCTCGCTGGACCGGGTTGCCAAGAGCCTCATCCGGCTTCCCGGTGTCGCCATGGTGCAGAGCATCACCAGGCCGCTGGGTCGGCCGTTGGAGCACGCCACGATTCCGTATCTGTTCACCACCCAGGGCAGTGGCAGCGGCCAGCAGTTGCCGTTCAACGAGCAGCAGAACGAGAACACCGACAAGCAGGCCGAGATCCAGGCGCGGTCGGTCGAGGTGCTGCAGAAGGTGATCGGGCTGACCCAGCAGATGGCCGACGAACTGCATTCGACGGTGTTGACGCTGGAGAACCTCAAGCAGGTCACCGATGACATGAATGCCGGAATCTCCAACCTGGACGACTTTCTGCGGCCGTTGAAGAACTACTTCTATTGGGAGCCACACTGTTTCGACATCCCGGCTTGTTGGGCGATGCGATCGCTGTTCGATTCCCTCGATGGGATCGACAGCCTGGATGCGCAGATCGCTGATGCCGTCACGTCATTCGAGGCCATCGATCGACTGATGCCACAGTTGATCTCGCAGTTGGAGCGGATGATGTCCGACAGCCGGTCGCTACTTGGCGTCATCACCAACAATTACGGCCCCTCCCATCTGCAGACCACGCAGACCGATCAGACCTACTACGACCTGATCAACGTGGGCAACGACTTCGACGAGTCCCGCAGCGACGACTTCTTCTACATTCCGAGGGAGGCGTTCGACAACGAGGACGTCAAGACCGGTATGCAGTTGATGATGTCGCCGGATGGCAAGGCCGCCCGGTTCATCGTCACCCACGAGGGCAACGCCATGGGGCCGGAAGGGATCGACCATGTCGAACAGTTCCCCGACGCGATCAAGGCCGCGCTCAAGGAGACCTCGCTGGCCGGCTCGAAGATCTACATCGGAGGCGCCGGCTCCAACAACAAGGACATCAAGGCCTATGCGGCCTCCGATCTGCTCATCGTGGCGATCGCCGCGTTCGTGTTGATCTTCCTGATCATGCTGTATCTGACCCGGAGCCTGGTCGCCGCCCTGGTCATTCCCGGCACGGTGGCGTTCTCCTACGCGGGAGCGTTCGGACTGTCAGTTCTGGTGTGGCAGCACATCATCGGCCTACATTTGCATTGGCTGGTGCTCCCGCTGACGTTCATCATCCTGGTCGCGGTCGGGTCTGACTACAACCTGCTGTTGATCTCCCGGGTGAAGGAGGAGTCCGGCGCCGGGCTGAACACCGGGTTGATCCGCGCGCTGGGTAGTACCGGCGGGGTGGTGACGTCGGCAGGTCTGGTGTTCGCATTCACCATGCTGGCCATGTTGATCAGCGATCTGCACACCATCGGTCAGGTCGGCTCGACGGTGTGTATCGGTCTGCTGCTCGACACGTTGGTGGTGCGCTCGTTCGTGGTGCCGTGCCTGTTGCGCTTCCTCGGTCCGTGGTTCTGGTGGCCGACGTTCATCCGGCAGCGGCCGCTGCGGCATCGTCTGCCCCAACGCCAACGAGTGGAGGCGTGACATGACGACGTCGACTCTCTTCGGCATGCTGTCGATCGTCTTCTTCGCACTGATCTGGGTGTTCGCCGCCATCGCGTTCATGTTCACCCGGCGGATGAGGAGCCACAGCCACGTCACGTCGGAACTCGGCATCGGCACCCTGCCGGCAACGTTGCGCAAGGTGCGCAAACAGGAGGCGCTGACCGACGACGAACTGGCACTGGCGCGGCAGGTGCTCTCCGACCGGGGCAGCGTCATGGCGCTCGCTGTTCCGGCCACCCTGTTCTGTATCGGATGCTTCTACGTCTTCGGCAGCCTCGAACAGCTGCACGGCCACACTCCGTCGGAGCGGACCTTTCTCGGGGTTTTCCCGATGCTCACCTCTACCAACATGGCGATGCAGATCCTCCGCAGCGCCCGCCTGAAGCGGCGCATTCGGTGATTCCGCTCCGCCCGCGCAGTGATGGCAGCATCGTGACTATGACGTCGACGGAGCGGCCCGTGCCGCCGATGAATGCCGATGAACGTACGACGCTGGAGAGCTGGCTGGAGTTCTATCGCGCCACGCTGGCGCTGAAATGCCAAGGCCTGAGTGACGAACAGCTGCGGTCGGCCTCTGTGCCGCCGTCGGCACTGACCTTGCAGGGTCTGGTCCAGCACGCCGCCGAAGTGGAACGGAACTGGTTTCGTCGGGTATTGACAGGTGAGGACGCGCCACCGATCTTCGGGCCACGCGACCCCAACGGCCATGACGGAGGCTTCGAGGTGCCCGCACAGTCGTCATTCCGCGACGCGACGCAAATCTGGCGCGACGAGATCGAGCAGGCCCGTCGCAACTGTGCCGCGCGCGAACTCGACGACACCGCGGGATTCATGGGTGGCGAAGTCAGCTTGCGTTGGATCTACACCCACATGATCGCCGAGTATGCCCGCCATTGCGGGCATGCGGATCTGATCCGCGAGCGCATCGACGGGCACGTCGGCGTCTGAAAACGCAGTCAAGGCCGATGGTCGCGCCCGAGCGCGTCGAGCAGGCAATCGGCGGCCAACTTGCCCAGCGCATCGGAGGCCAGCGGGCTGTCGCCGGTGAGCAAACGGCGGTCCTGATGCACGGTGCCGGCCATGTCGTCGTTGACAACGGTGAGCCCCTGCTTGGCCAGCAGATCGGCGACCAGCCACTGCAGCCGCCCGGGCAGGTAGCCGATGTCGATGTTGGCCCCCTCGTCGAGCGAGTCGGGGAACACGCACACCGAATAACCGGCGAACGGTGACTGCGACTTGCCGAGGCCGGCGGCCAGCAGCGCGGCCGGCCCATGGCACAGCGTGACGATGAACCGGCCATGGTCCAACGCCCAATTCAGGGTCTGGCCCACCGCTTCGCTGCCCGGCAGCCCCACCACGGCACCGTGACCGCCAGGAATGAACACCGCGAGGTAGTCAGAGGATGCATGTAGATCAGCGACCACCTCGGACAGCTTGAGGGGTTGTTTGAGTTTGGGCTTGAGGGCCTCATACGTCGACAACACGGCTCGGTCATCGTGGGGCATGGCCCACAACTCCAGCTTGGCCGGGTACCCGCAGATGGTCGCGACGTCAACGTCGAACCCGGTCTGCATCAGATGGTGCAGTGGCAGCAGCGTCTCCACCGGATGGTTGCCGGTGGAGAACATCTTTCCGTTCTGGCACAACACATATCGTTCTTCGGTCGCGATCATCAGCACCTTCCACCGGCCCTCGGTATAGGCGCCCGCGTGTTCGACCCCGGCGAAGTCGGTTCTGGCCGAGGTGTACTGACTCAACGAGTACGGCGACGGGAAGAAGGCGTTGTCCTCGGCCTGATCTGGTGTGGGTGCCTTGCTGAGGTCGTCTGCGGTTTGTGCCATCGGGTTCACCACTTCCTTTTCCCGGCTCGTGCGGTGAGGTCAGTGATACCCGGCGTGCCGCCGCCTCATGCGTGTCACCGCAATGGCAGCTCGGCGAAGATCGGCGTGGTTGGTGCGGTCGAGCCAACGCCCGGCTCGACCGTGAAGGCCAGTGCCGACGCGTCGCCGAGGTCCGGTAGCACGGCCGTGGTCGACGGCGCGACGGCAGCGGAGTCCATGGTGCCGGCCGACGTCGCGGAGCCCTCGCGCAACAGCCACATCTGATACACCGTGCCGGTCTGCGGGGGCGTCACACCGTTCATCACCAGCACGCCGGCGTTGCGCTCGCGGGAGAACACCACGGTCGCGGTACCGCCGGTGGGGATGGTGCCGGAGACCGTCCGCACGTCAGGAGCGGCGAAGATCTGCTCGGCCGTCGTGGTCTGCGGACTCGGGCGCACTGCGATGCCGATGCCGATGCCGGCCAAGGCGATGACGACCGCCGCTGCGGCCGCCAGCCCGATGTTTCGCCAGCGTGCAGTGGGCCGTGGACGCAGTTCGGGCGCGGAGACCGCCGCCAACAGTTGCTCGCGCAGTTGCGGCGGCGGCTCGAGAGCTGTCGATCCCGCCAGGCGGGCCATGGTTTCCCGCACATCCCGCACCTCGGTCGTGAATTGGGCTACGACCTCGGGAGAAGCAGCGGCCAGGCGTTGTTCGATGTCGGCGCGCTCACTGTCGGATATCGCGTGCAGCGCGTACGGGGTTGCCAGATCGAGAAGTTCGGAGTCAAGTGGTTCGGTCATGCCGCCCCCAGACAATTGCGCAGGCCACGGAGGGCGTCGCGCATCCGCGATTTGACGGTGGCAAGGTTGGCCGCCAGCCGTTGAGAGACCTGGCTGTAGGTCAGCCCGTCGTAGTAGGCGAGGTGGATGCACTCGCGCTGGGCATCGGTCAGCGACGAGAGGCATTCAGCCACCCGGCGCTGTTCGTCCTGGGTGATCACGGAGTCTGCGACATGGTCGGCGGGCGGATCGACGCTGGTGGCGCCATATCGGGACTCACGCCGGGTGGCAGCTTGTTCGGCACGCACCCGGTCGACTGCCCGTCGGTGGGCGAGGGTCATCAGCCAGGCCATCGGCGATCCGGCCGTCGGGTCATAGCTGTTCGCGGAGCGCCACACCTGCAGGTAGATGTCCTGGGTGGTTTCCTCGCTGTATCCCGGGTCCCGCAGCACCTGAGTGACCAAGCCGAACACCCGCGACCGCGTGTGGTCGTACAGTTCGGCAAAGGCGTCGACATCGCGTCGGGCCACCCGCCGCAGCAACGCGTCGAGTTCGGCGGTCACCCACAGCAGCCTAGTCACCGGGGCCTGCGCCGTCATGTTTATCCAGATCTGGGTGGCATCGGTATGAAAAATGAAGTGCGCGAACAGTACTCCGCAAAGCCCGGCCGGCCTGCCATATGTCTCTCAGCCAGCCGGGCACCTGTCGCGTACACCAGGAAATACGTCATCAGCACCGGGGACAGCACCGTCGCGAGCGACAGCCAGCCGCAGACGGTCACCAGCCACAGTCCCCACCACACGCAGCTGTCGCCGAAATAGTTCGGATGGCGGGTCCAGGCCCACAACCCGCGGTCCATGATCACGCCCCGGTGGGCCGGGTCGGATTTGAACCGGCGCAACTGGTGGTCGCCGATCGCCTCGAACGTCAGTCCGACGGCCCAGATCAGAACGCCCACAATCACGACCGGTCGTAGAACCGCCGGGGTCGGCCCCAAGGTCGAGGACAGCTGCACCGGCAGTGAAACGAACCAGGTAGCCGCTCCCTGGATCACGAACACCTTGCGCAGCACATGACCGGTCGAATAGTCACCACCCAACAGTTCTTGATAGCGCGGATCTTCGCCCTTGCCCGCGGTCTTGAGCACCATGTGCCACGACAGCCGGCCTGCCCATAGCGTGATGAGGACCAACAGCAGGATGCGCCGGAACAGGTCGCCGCTTCCGAGAACGGTGCTGACGGCGGCTACCGCGATGAATCCGACGCCCCACGCTACGTCGACGACGTTGTACCGCCCGAGGTTTCGTCCGATCACGAACGTCGCCCCGTGCACGACGGCGAGAGCGGCGAGCGATACCGCGGTGACGATGAGCAGGTTCACCGGTGTCCTCCTGTCGGGGCGAATGCCCACTGGTATACGTCGAGATAGCCCGAGGCGAAACCCGCTTCGGAGTACGCCAGGTACAGCTCCCACATGCGGGTGAAGACATCGTCGAAGCCGAGTGCCGTCACCGCGTCACGGCGCGAGAGGAACTGTTGCCGCCACAGCCGCAAGGTTTCGGCGTAATGCGGCCGCAGAGACAACATGTCGACGGTGCGCAGCCGGGTGTGTCGCTCGGTGAGACCGATGACGGCTTCGACCGACGGCAGCAGCCCGCCGGGGAAGATGTACTTCTGGATCCAGGTGTACGTGTCACGCGAGGCCAGCATGCGGTCGTGCGGCATGGTGATCGCCTGGATCGCAACCCTGCCGCCGGGGGTGACGAGCCGGTCCAGCTCTCGAAAATAGGTGGGCCAGAACCGATATCCCACTGCTTCCACCATCTCGACCGACACCACAGCGTCGTAGCAGCCGTCGATGTCGCGGTAGTCTCGTAGCTCGATACTGACCCGGTCCGACAGGCCGGCCGCTGCCACCCGTTGCCGCGCCAGCCGTTGTTGCTCGGCGGACAGGGTCACCGAGCGGACTCGCGCGCCGCGCTCGGCGGCACGGATGCAGAGTTCACCCCAGCCGGTACCGATCTCGAGGACTCGGCTGCCCCGCCCGACGTGCACCGTGTCGAGGAGCCGTTCGATCTTTCGGCGCTGGGCGTCGGCCAGGCCGGCCGCCGTGCCCGGCAGTTGCGGGAAGAGCGCACTGGAGTACGTCATCGTCTCGTCGAGAAATTCCGCGAACAGCTCGTTCGACAGGTCGTAGTGCGCCGCGATGTTGCGGCGGGACTGCGTGGGGTCGTTGTGGGCAGAGCGCGGCGACCGGGGCAGCGTCACCGTCCGGAATCGTTGCAGCGCAGCGGGAACCAGATCGCTCATGGACTTGCCGAACTCGGTGAGCAACCCGACGAGATCATCGGAATGCCACTCACCGGCCATGTACGACTCGCCGAATCCGATCAGTCCGTGGCAGCCGATCCGTCGGGCCAGGGCCTGTGGTCGTTCGACGACCATGGTGGGCAGGGTCGGATCGGCGGCCCCGATCACGGTTCCGTCAGGGAACGTCAACCGCACCGGCAGTGTCGAGACGGCCCGTCGCAACAGCCGGTCAGCCACTGCGCCGGATACCGCCGCGACCGGGCCACGTGGTGGGCGCGCCACGTCCGGCCAGCGGGTCGGGTCGATGGCGGGCGACGTTCCGGTCCGGGTGCTCACAGTGGCCTTCCTTGGTTCTCGACTTCTTCGGTGGGGCGGGGGATGACCGGAACGCGGCGCAGCCACAACTTGATCCCTTCGACCCTGATGGCGATGGCTCCGGCCAGCGGCGCCAGCGGTGTGCTCAGTTGCAGACGGAGGATTTCCCGCAGGTCCGCCGGCCTACGGTCGCCGCGAAGCGTGGCGACAAAGGCCGGATGGCCTTGGCGATGAAGGGAAATCGTCACGTCGAGGTGTTCGCCCGGTTCCGGTGCCAGGACCCGGTAGTGGCCTTCGACGGCATTGAACGGTGAGACGTACATGCGCTTGGGCACGCTCGCGGGTTGTTCGGCAGGTAGCAGGTAGGCATGTCGCTGGCCGTAGGTGTTGTGGACCTCGGCGACCACGTAGCGCAGTGCACCGGCTGCGTCGTGGCACCAGTACAAGCTGAGCGGGTTGAACACATATCCGAGCACACGCGCCTGCAGCAGCGCGGTCACCCGGCCGCCGCCGAGATCAACATCACGTGACCGGAGGAAGGCGTCGACCCGTTGGCGCAGTGAGTCTTTCGCCGCACCAGTGAAATGGTCGTCGGCCTCGAACCGGGCGAACGGTCCGAGCCATCGCGGCAAGCGCGGCATCCGGTCGAGATCGACGTACCAGCTGTATCCGCGGTAGCTGAACCGATGGTGCACGGGCGCCCGGCGGACGTGGGTGATCCTGGTGCGGTACAGCGCGGGTGTCAGCATGCCAGGGGCTCCGCAAGGGCCCCGCCGGTCCACCGGGCGCCCAATCGCTCCGCAGCCCGCAATCCCGATGCCGCGCCGTCCTCATGAAATCCCCAGCCGTGGTAGGCGCCGGCGAAGACGATCCGGCCGTCGTTGAGGCCGGGCAGGAGTTGTTGTGCAGCAACAGATTCCCTGGTGTAGGCCGGATGCTCGTAGACCATCTCGGCGACCACCTTCGACGGGTCCACCCGATGGGCGCCGCCCAGGGTCACCAGATACCGCCGAGAGCCGCCCAGCCTCATCAGTCTGGTGATGTCGTAGCTGACTGTCACCGCGTGGTCTTCGGAATCGATCAGGTAGTTCCAGGAAGCCCGCGCCTTCGGCAGGCGGGGCAGCACCGACTCATCGGTGTGCAGCTGAGCCTGGTTGAGGCTATAGGGTATGGCCCCGAGGATGCGCCGTTCGTCCTCGGTGGGGTGGTCGAGCATCAGCAGTGCCTGGTGCGGATGGGTGGCGATGACCGCGGCATCGAACCGCCGCGGCGGCTGCCCATCGACGCTGATCAGCACGCCGTCCGCGCACCGCCGCACGGATCGAACGCGCGCGCCCGTCATCGCCTCGGGCAACCGGGACACGATGGCTTCGACGTAGATGGCCGACCCGCCGGCCACGGTGCGCCATGTCGGAGAACCGAACACGGACAGCATGCCGTGGTGTTGGAGGAAGACGAACAGGTACCTCGCGGGGTAGCGCAACGCCTCACCTGGCGGGCAGGACCACACCGCGGCCACGAGTGGGGTGATGAATCGGTCGGTGAAATACCGGGAGAATCCGTGCCGGTGCAGGAACTCGTCGAGGGTGACCTCGTCTCCGCTCGCCGTGTGCCGCAGTAATTGGGTTGCCAGCCGGTGAAATCGGGTGATCTCGCCCAGCATCAGCAGATAGCGTGGCCGGCCCAGATTGGACCAGCTGGGAAACAGCCCGCCCACGCCTCGCGCTCCGGCGTACTCAAGGCCGGTGCCGTCATCGCGTACGGACATCGACATGTCGGCGTCCTGCGTACGGATCCCGAGTTCGTCGAACAACCGGCACAGGGTCGGATATGTGCGGTCGTTGTGCACCAGGAAGGCGGTGTCGAGTGCGACGGTGCGCCCGTCTTCGTCGACGTGTTGGGTATGGGCGTGCCCACCGAAGCGCGTATCTGCTTCCAGCAGGGTGACGCGGTCACGTGCGGACAGGACATGCGCGGCGGTGAGGCCGGCGACGCCGCTACCTATCACCGCGACGGTGCGCCCACGAGGATGAATGTGTTCCACATCCGGTATTCGGAGCTGATCGATCCCCGGATGGGAAGACTTCTACCGGAGTTCGGCGATCACCTTCCCGAATGCCTCGGCGTGGGCGATCTGCACGATGATGTAGGTGATTCCGTACTTGTCGCGCAGGCCGCGAATTCGGTCGGCCATGGCGCTGACAGACCCGGACAGCACACCGGGGTGACGGAGCAGCTCGTCGTCGCTGAGCCCCGGCAGGAAGTGGCGCGGCACGTTCAGGATGGGCATCTCGGTACCGGGGGCGGGCATCGCGGTGATGGCGATGTTGAGCTCCAGGTCGTCGAACCTTTCACCGGCGGCCTTGCGCAGGAACGAGATCCGCTCGGCCAGTGGGTCGCCTTCGACGTGATCGCCGCCGGTCAGGCCGACGATATCGGCAGTCTGGGCGGCCACGGTCAGCAGCCGGTCACCGTTGCCCGCGATCAGGATCGGGATGTCGGGCGCATGCTCGTTCAGATACTCGGTGGTGTGGCGCAGGTAGTCGATGCGTTCGCGCGCGCTGGGGAAGGGCAGTTCGGCGGCGTCGAACTCCTCGCGCACATAGCCGGCGCCCAGACCGAGGTCGAAGCGTCCCTCGGACAGATCCCACAGGGCGCTCGCGTCGCGGGCCAGCAGCGCCGGCTTGTAGAAGCCGGCGTTGAGCACGAACGTCCCGACGCGCAGTGTGCTGGTGGCCGCAGCCACCGCTGTCAGGGTGGGAAACGGGGCGGCCGCACCCAGATGGTCGGGCACGTTGAGGACGTCGAAGCCGAGGTCCTCGGCCCGGCGGGCCACGTCGGCGATCTGCGATTGGGACCCGGTGGCGCGCAGGCTGACACCAAAACGGAAATCGTTGGGCATCACCCGATCTTAGGCACGGAGACCACAGGTTTGGGCGCGTCTGCCGCGGGCAATTCTGAGCCGTGACAAGTCATCCGACGATGGGTGTGGAGGAAGAGTTCCTACTCATCGACCCGCAGAGCGGCGAACCGATCGCCCGCAACAAACAGGTCGCCGCGCATGCCGCCGAGCACGGGGTCGACCTGCAACTGGAGTTGACCAGCTGCCAGGTCGAAACCACCACAGACGTGCTGGGCAGCAGCAGCGCGTTGCGTCGGGAACTGACCAGATTGCGCCGGGTCGCCACCGAGGCAGCGGCGGCCAGCGGGGCACAGCTGTTGGCGGTCGGGTTGCCGCCGACCGTGCCACACAAATTCCCGGTGACACCGACTGCGCGCTACCGCAGGATCGCCCACCGGTTCGGCATGATCGCGCACGAACAGGGCATCTGCGGCTGTCATGTCCACGTCGCGGTACCGGACTCGGAGGCCGCGATCCACGTCAGCAACTGGCTCCGGCCCTGGCTGCACGTGCTGTTGGCGCTGACCGCCAACTCGGCGATCTACCGCAACACCGACAGCGGCTACGCCAGCTTCCGCAGTGTGCTGTGGTCGCGGTGGCCGAGCTCGGGACCTCCGCCGCACTTCGGTTCAGCCGCGGACTACGACGCCTGCGTCGCCATGCTGGAGCGGGCCGGGGCCGCGTTGGACGACGGCATGATCTATTGGGATGTGCGTCCGTCGGCGAATTTCCCGACCGTTGAGGTACGGGTGTCCGACGTGCCGGCGACGGTGGCCGAGACGGTGCTGCTGGCCACCCTGATCCGTGCCGGGGTGATGACGGCACTGCAGCTGCGTGCCGAGGGGGAATCCGTTCCGGTGCTGGCGGATTACGCGGTTCGATCGGCACATTGGAAGGCCGCCCATGACGGGCTCGAAGGCGACGGTATCGACCTGCTGGGAGACCAGTCGACAGTTCCGGTGCGCGACCTTTTGGACCGGTTCGTTCAGACGGTACGGCCCGCGTTGGATGCGCTGGGTGATTACGAGATGGTGCGCGGCGAGATCGCGCGCATCGCGGCCGAGGGGAACGGCGCGATGCGGCAGCGGCGGGCCTGGCGTGAGCGCAATGAAATCGCTGATGTGATAAACGAATTGGCATCAGCCGTGACCAGCGATTAACCGGCCCAGAGCCGCAGGAATTCGACCCACGGATGCGGAAGTTGGTGGTGTAACGCACCGGCGAGGATGCGTTCCAGGTAACCCGGCCGCGGCGGACCGGGCTGGACGCGATGATCGATGTAGATCCAGGCCGGCTCGGGGCCTCCGGCGGTGTGTACGGTCAGCCGTTCACGGCGATAGCGGACCGGGACTCCCTCGGCGCTGTCCAGTGCGGCCAGGTCCTGGTCGGTGACCTGCCACAGCACGCCGTGGACTTGCGATGCGCCGAGTGGCTCGACGGTGGCTACGCCGCGCTGGTTGATCAGCCAGCTGTGGCCGTCGAGGCGGGCCGGCCGAGGAGCGACCGCGCCCGGACAGCGCCGGGCCATCTGTGTCACGCACAGATTCGAGCCGTAGGCGAAGTACGGGTGAAGCATTCAGCCCGTGACGGTCAGATAGATCAGCACCACGTTGAGCACACTAATCAACCCGGCAACGCCCCAGCCCAGCCCCGTGGTGACCTTGTGGTTGACGTCGTCGCCCATCAGGCTCGCCTTGCTCGTCAACCGCACCAGCGGGATCAGCGCCAGCGGTATGCCGAACGACAACACCACCTGGGACAGCACCAGGGCGCGGCTGGGGTCCACGCCGATGGCCAGGATGACCAGGGCCGGGATCAGGGTGACCAAACGGCGCAGCAACAACGGGTAGGAACGGCGCAGCAACCCTTGCATGATCATCGCGCCCGCATAGGCGCCGACGGAGGTGGACGCCAGGCCGGACGCCAGCAATCCGATGGCGAACAGCAGCGCGACGGTGGGGCCCAAGGTGTCGCGTACCGCGGCGTGCGCGCCCTCGATGGAATCGGTGTTGTCGTGTCCCTGCAAGTTGGTGGCCGCGACCAGCAGCATGGCCAGGTTCACCGCGCCGGCCAGCAGCATCGCCAGGCCGACGTCGTAGCGGGTGATCCGCAGCAGGCGGCGCCGCACGGCGCCCGGTTGCAGGTGGCCGTGGCGGTCGCGGGCCAGGCCGGAATGCAGGTAGACCGCGTGTGGCATCACTGTGGCGCCGAGCATCGCGGTGGCCAACAGCAGGCTTTCGGCGCCCTGGAAGCGGGGGATGAGTCCCGCTGCGACCTCCGCCGCCGGGGGAGTTTTGACGAACAAGCTGGTCAGGAAACCGATGGCGATGATCATCAGCAGCCCGGTGATAACCCGCTCGAAGACCCCCTGTCCCCGCCGGTTCTGCACACTCAGCAGCAGCAGTGACACCGCGCCGGTGATCACACCGCCGACCAGCAGCGGCAGATCGAACAGCAGGTGTAATGCGATCGCGCCGCCCACGACTTCGGCGAGATCGGTTGCCACAGCGACTAATTCGGCCTGAAGCCAGTAGGCGAGGCGGGTCGGGGTGCGGGTGTGGTCGGCTACCACCTCGGGCAGGGTGCGGCCGGTGACCAGACCGAGTTTGGCCGAGAGGTACTGCACCAGCCCCGCCATCGCGTTGGCCACGACGATGACCCACACCAGCAGGTAGCCGAACTGGGCTCCCGCGCTCACGTTGGCGGCGACGTTGCCGGGATCGACATAGGCGATCGCGGCGACGAACGCCGGGCCGAGCAGCAGCCAACTCGGCACCACGCGCGTCTTGGTGTCCTCTAACAACGTCCCCGCCTTCTATCCGGGTATGCGAATAGAAAAGTTAGGGTACCCGAAACCTTGCGGTGCTACTCAACCCGCCGGCGAGCGCGGCCGTCACCAGCCGATACCGATGCCACCGAACCCGAATACCGGTCCGTACCAGGGGCCGTAATTGTTCATGGGCGGCGGGGACGTCACGATCTGGGTGCTGCCCTTGGTCTGGCACTGCGTGGTGTGCGGCGACGTACTGGTGCAGTTCGGAGCGGCCGCGGCGGCCGGGGCCGACACAATCGCCGAACAGGCCAGCCCTGCGGCCAAGCACCGAACCATGTTGCTCATGACCTACTCCGATCCTGGAGCAAGTCTACGTCCAAATGGGACTGTCAGCGCTGGTCAGAGTACAGACCCTTACCGGTGATCAACGGCAGATCCAGCGTCGTGCGGATACCCGGCTTGGCGTCGACCACGGCCGGGATGGCGTTGACCACCCGTGCTGCCGTGGCGACCAGGCCCGCATGGTTGTGGTCACCGTTGGGGCTGCTGAGGCACAGGTCCAAGGTGTAGGACGGTTCGCCCGTCACCACCACCCGGTACGAGCCGCCTTCCTGGGCGGGTTGCGGCCACTCGGGGCACAGGTCGTCGCGCAATCGAGTTACGTGCTCGAGCACTACGGCGGCCTTGCCGTCGCGGATGCCTCGTACCTCGAACCGCAGCGCGGCGGCAGTACCCGCGGAGATGTGCCCGGCCGCGATGTCGAAGTCCTCGGGGGCGGGCACCCGGGTGTGCTCCTCGGTCACCTCATCGAGTTCGATACCGAGACCGGCGGCCAGCTGACGCACCACCGAACCCCAGGCCAGGCTCAGCACCCCTGGTTGCAGCAGCATCGGCGTCTCGTCGATCGGCTTGCCGAAACCCATCACATCGAACATCACCGCTGCGCTGTCGTAGGTCGCGTAGTCGACGATCTCCATGCACCGGATCTGCTGGATCTGCTGGCACGTGCCCGCAAGAGCAAGCGGCAGAAGGTCATTCGCGAAGCCGGGGTCGATGCCGTTGACAAATATGCTGGCCCCGCCCGCTTCGGCAGCACTGGCGATCGGCTCGATCAGCTCTGCCGGCAGGACCTCCCACGGATACTGCAGGAACACCGCCGAGCTGGCGACGACGTTGACACCGGCGGCCAGGATGCGCCGGTAGTCCTCGAGTGCCTCGGGCAGTCGATTGTCGGCGAGGGCGGTGTACACCACGCAGTCCGGTTTGGCCGCCAGGATCGCGTCGAGGTCGTTGGTTGCCAGGATGCCGGTTGAAACATCAACACCGGCAAGCTCACCGGCGTCCTTGCCGGCCTTGGCCGGCGACGACACCCACACACCGGTCAGTTCGTAGTCCGGGTTGGTGACGAGCTGCTTGAGCGCATGCTTGCCGACGTTCCCGGTACCGACTGCGGCTACACGAATGGTCATCTCACTCCTCAGAGGTCGGGGATGGGCAGATCGAGGTTGGGCATGTTGAGGCCGCCGTCGACCTCAAGGACCTTGCCGGTCAGATAGCTGCCCGCAGGGGAGGACAGGTACACCGCGGCAGCGGCGATGTCGGCCGGGTCGCCGAGCCGGCGCAGCGGGGTGGCCTTCTCCATCGGGTCGCGCAGCGCGTCGTTGGACGCGACGATGTCGAGTGCCGAGGTCAGGATCGAGCCGGGCGCGATCGCGTTGACGCGGATACGCGGGCTGAGGTCCAGCGCGGAGAGCCGGGTGTAATGCGCCAGGGCCGCCTTGGCGGTGCCGTAGGCGGCGAATCCGCGCCCGGCCAGGCGGCCCACCGCGGAGGTGATGTTGATGATGCTGCCGCCGCCGGAGTGCTCGAGCATCAGCGGCACCGCCGCGCAGGTCAACGCGTGCGCGGTGGACACGTTGAACGTGAACGCATCACGCAGGTCCTTGGCCGACGTGTTCATCAGTGGTGCGGGCATGGTCCCGCCGACGTTGTTGACGACGATGTCTAGTTTCCCGAACGCCTCCACCGCGGTAGCCGCCAGTTCGGCGGTGGTCTCGGGATGGGCCAGGTCGGCGGCGACGACGTGAGCCTTGCGTCCTACCGCCGCGATCTGCTCGGCGACCGCGTCGAGTTGGGCCTCGGTGCGGGCGGCGATGACCACGTCCGCACCGGCTTCCGCGAATGCCAGGGCGGTGGCGGCACCCAGTCCGCGGCCCGCTCCGGTGACGATCGCAACCTTGTCGTCCAGTCGGAATCTATCCAGGATCACATGCACTCCGTTCGCTTGCTCGGCGTCACGCTAGCAGGGTGAAGCACCGCTCGTGAGGCATTTCTGAAACACGTTCTAGTCGGCCCGTGGAACGCCGTACCGCCGTCACGCGTCGGCCAAAGCGCCACCGCGGCCCCGGTCGCAGGAGCACAATTGAGTTGTCAGCTCAAGGTGGGGAGTCTCGATGACTCGGCAGCGATACGACTTCTTCGGCGACGTGTTCGCGGAGTATTTCCATCCCGCGATCGACCGCTATCCCTCGACGGCCGGCCCGCTCGTCCATCGCCTGCTCGCATGTACCGACGACGTGCAGGACCGCCTCGCTTCGGCTCGGCTGGCGGCGGAGGTATGGGGGCAGGAGGAACTGGGGCATCCCGGCCCCCCCGTGTCGGAGTTGTTCGTGTTCACCCAGTGCGGACTCATGTACGGCGCTCGGTTCACCGACATGCACCATGGGCTGTATTACCTGGCCACCCCGCGCGCGATGTTCGATGCCTTCGTCGATCAGATCGAGCACACGCCGTTGCGGTTGGGCACCGTTGTCGCGGTCGACCGCCGCTGCAGCCATGACCTCGAATCGGCCCATCCGATGGATGCGGCGCTGCGCCGCATGCTGGACGAACACGAGGCCTTGCGCGTCGACGTCGTCGCTTGAGGACGTTCAACGGCGTTGATGTTAACGCTGTGTTTCAGCGGCGTACGCTGCGTGTTAACCGGTGTGGATTCGGTATGAGATTGTCCGACAACGGAATTCGCCGATTTAGGTTTAGCCCACTTCATCGAAACCGAAGGGATGGGCTGACCAAGTGAAACGGAACTTGAGTAGCGTGTGTGCCGCCGCTGTCGGATTGTGTGGGCTCGGGATTGGGTTGGCTGTGCCGGCCGGCGCGGCGCCGACGGACGCGTCGGCGAGCGAGACCATCAGTGAACTCGAAGGCCAGGGCTACCGGGTGATCTTGAGCAAGGTGGGCACCAAAGCCATCGACGACTGCACGGTGAGTGCTGTTCGGCAAGGCCGTTCGGTCACCGCGCCGCAGGTGCCGACCGGCGCGGCCAGCATCACGTCGTTCAACCCCGGGCAGAACCTGCAGTACACCACGGTGTACGTGGATCTGGACTGCCGTCGCTGAGCTACTTCTTGGCGGCGGCCTTCTTGGCCGCTGCTTTTTTGGCCGGCGCTTTCTTCGCGGGCGCCTTCTTGGCCGGCTCCTTCTCTTTCGCCGCACCCCCGCGGGCCTTCACGCTGGCCTCGAGTTTGGCGAGAAGGTCGGAGACATCCTCGGTCTCGTCGAGCTCGGTCGGTTGCTCTTCAACCGAGAACGCTTCTCCGCCTTCGAGTTTGGCTTGGACCAGCTCGTGCAGCTGTTCTTGGTAATCGTCGCGGAACTGGTCCGGCTTGAAATCGTCGGTCATCGACTCCACGACCTGCCCGGCCATCTTCAACTCGGCCGGTTTGATCTCGACTTCCTTGTCCAGCACCGGGAAGTCGGGATCGCGGATCTCGTCGGGCCACAGCAGGGTGTGGATCATCATCACATTGCGCTTGCTGAAGTCCTTGACCCGCAAGGCCGCCAGCCGCGTCTTGTTGCGTAGCGAGAAGTGCACGATCGCGATGCGGTCGGTCTCGGCGAGGGTCTTGGCCAGCAATACGTAGGACTTCGACGACTTGGAATCCGGCTCCAGGAAATAGCTCTTGTCGTACATGAGCGGGTCGAGTTGTTCGGCCGGGATGAATTCGACGACTTCGATCTCGCGACTGCGTTCCTCGGGAAGGGTGGCGATGTCCTCGTCGGTGATCACCACCATTTGGCCGTCGTCGGACTCGAAGGCCTTGTTGATGTCGCGGAACTCGACGACCTCGCCGCACACTTCGCAAACCCTCTTGTAGCGGATGCGTCCGTTGTCCTTGGCGTGGACCTGATGGAACTTGATGTCGTGGTCTTCGGTCGCGCTGTAGACCTTGACCGGGACGTTCACCAGGCCGAAGGCGATCGAACCCTTCCAGATGGATCGCATAAGGCCAGTATGGCGGAAACGGCCACCCGTCGGGGTGATCGCGGTTGCCCGGTGGCGAATTGGGTCGGCAGATCGGGGACAGCCGGCTTATTTGACGCCGGAAGTATTTTCGCTCTTAACATGTCTCGCCCTGCCATTAGTTGGCTGGTGGCCGGCCGAATGATGCCTCAATCTGCTGATTGATGAATGCATTCTGATAGCCGGCAGCGAGGCCTTATGGACTACTTACGCGGCGCCGCGGGGAAGATAAATTCGTTCAGCAAATTCTCAGGTAGCTTTCTGTTTGCCCGGGCTCTCATCCATCCACCTTTCAGAGGGGATCAATATGGAAGCAGTTGCTCGTTCGTATCTGATGGCAGGTGTGGCGCTCGTGGGCGCAGGTGCCATCGCTGTGGGGCCCGTTCAGGCCCTGCCGCCGGATATCGAGGTGCCGGCCACGACATCGTCGGCCGTCGCTGTCGAGTTGAACGCCCTCGTCAACCCAATCGAATTGTGGGCCACCGTCTTCAGTACGACCGCGACCAATGTCGGGGATCTGGTCGAGACCGTGCTGGCCAACCCGGCACCGGTGTTGGGCAAGGTCGTCGACAACAGTCTGATCAGTGCCGAGGTGTTCGCCTCGGTCGCGAGCGCGTTCTTCACCGGTTTTTTCAACGGCATCGGCACTGTGCCGGCGCAGATCCAGAACGCCGTGACGCTGATCCAGGAAGGCAACATCTACGACGGTGTCGTCAACCTGGCCACCGCCTTCCTGTCCCCGGTCGTGGCAGGCGCATTCCCGGCGATAATCCAACTGCCCAACATCGTCGCGGTCCTGCAGAACCCGTTCGACAATATTTCGTCGGTGATCGCGGAGGCGATCCCGGCGTTCATCGGTAGCGTCGGCTTCCCGTTGCTGACTCAGGTGCTCGCGCCCGTGGCGCAGATCGGCTACACCGGACAGGCGATCTATGACGGAGTGCAGGCGGGTGACTTCGAAGCGGTGGCCAATGCGGTCATCAGTTTCCCGTCGGACATGGTCAACACGATCCTCAACAGCAGCCCGCCCGAAATCGGCATTCCCGGTCTGCTCGGGCCCGGCGGCCTGGTGGCGGGATTGCTCGCACTCCGCGAAACCATCGCCGATGCGATTCACCCGCCGGCGGTGAGCAGTCCGCCCTCACTGTCGGTGGCTGAGGCGCCCAATTTGAAAGCCGCTGCCATCACGGTAGATACCGGCGACATCGCCGGGATCGAGGGAGCGGCGACGGACGGTGACACCGCACGCGGAGTCGGCATCGAGGCTGCTGCGGCGACGGCCGACGACGACGGCGGCGTCGCCACCGAGGATGAGGCCGAGAAGTCCGACGACGGAGCGGAGGTCGTCAAGACCGGCCCGGCAGCCAAACCGAGCAGGCTCAGCGCCGGCGCCAAGGGGCAGGCGCGTGGTTCTCAGGCGGTGAACACGCTGCGCGCGGATGTGCAGAAGTCGGTCAAGAGGTTCGGTGACCGGGTGAACAAGGCGCTCGGCGGCAAGACCAAGGCGGAGAAGAAGGCGAGCACCGCCGGCGGCGGCGCGGACGAATAATCCGACTGGACATGATCAGTGGCCCCCTGACGGCGATCAGGGGGTCACTGCTGTGCGTCCCACAAGGCGGTGCACGGACTCCGGTGCCTGGATGTCCCCATTGACCCAGGGCGCCGGAATCGGGTCCCCGGCCACGGTCCGCAGCGGCACGACACCGGCCCATCCGCCGGAATCGGCCGCGTCGTCCGGCGGGGAGGGCGGTGCGTCACGTACCTTTACCGTCCAGCCGTCGGGCTCGATCGGTAGCGCCAACGCGAGTGTCGCGGAGAGCTCCTTCTTGGTGCTGGACCGCACCTCAGCGCTGCGGCCGGGGATGAGGGCATCGCTCATCAGATCCAGCGCGTATCCCGCCTCGGCCGGGTCGATGACGGTCAGGTGCCCGCGTACGACAGCGGAACGGTAGTTGGCCGTGGAGTCGAAAAGCGTGTCCGCCACCACTATTCCGTCGAGCAGCGTCACGCACAGCGCGGCAGGAGCTCCGGCCGCGACATGGCGTAGCGCACCCGCGCCGGTCGACCCGTGCAGGATGATCCGGTCACCGTCGCGGGCGTAGAGCATGGGCACCACCCATGGCTGTCCGTCCACGACGGTTGCCAGCGTGCCCACGGCCGCGGCGTCGAGCACCGCGTCCAGGTCGGGCCGGTCGGTGCGGGCGCGCTCGCGTTCTCTCCTGATCTGCTTCACACGACGCATTCTCTGGGAATTCCGGCATGCTCAGAAGGTCCAGAATTCGCCATGCCGGACAGACCACTATTGTGACGACATGCCACGCCACGCACCCGAGCTGCACTTGGCCTGGCAGCTGCCCGCCGGCCCGTCGCCGCTACGCCAACGCATTGCCGCGGCAGTCATCGAGCAGATCCGGCTGGGCCGGCTCGGCCCCGGCGACGCACTACCGTCGACCCGCAGCCTGGCCGCCGAACTCGCAGTGGCGCGCTCGTCGGTGGTCGACGCATACGACGAGCTCGCCGCGGCCGGTTACACCACAGCCCGTCACGGGTCCGGCACACGGGTCGCCGCTGGTGCGGACGCCGCAGCCCGCGCAGGCGCGGCCTCTCACGTCACGTCGGGCACCGTCAGCAGGTCGATGCCGGCGGTCCCGCTTCCGCCACCGCCGGTCTGGGACCTCATGCCCGGTCACCCCGACCCGAGTCTCATCTCGACGAGCGACTGGCGACGGGCGTGGCGAGCGGCGGCAGCCGCAGCCGTGCCTGCCGAGGCCGCCGGCCCACATGGCCACGTTGAACTCCGTGTGGCCCTGGCGCAGCATTTGCGTCGCACCCGCGGGATCGCCGCTGACCCGGGTGAACTGGTCATCGTGCCCGGTGTGGCCGCGGCGCTGCGGACGGTCACCGCGGCGGCCCGACTGGGCGGACGCGATATCGCGTTCGAGGAGCCGGGCTATGACGAGGCGCGGCGTACGTTCGAAATGTCCGGTGCCCGAACGCGTGCGGTGACCGTCGATGGCGACGGCCTGGATCCGGCATCGCTTCGTGATTCGGATGCGGCCGTGTATTGCACTCCGGCACACCAGTATCCGCTCGGGGCGCGGCTACCCGTGGCACGTCGCGCCCGGCTCGTGCAGTGGGCGGTCGAGACCGGTGGCCTGCTGATCGAAGATGACTACGACGGCGAGTTCCGTTACGACGTTTCCGCGCTTCCCGCATTGCGGGGAATCGACGACGGCCGCGATTGTGTGGCCTACATCGGGACAGCGTCTAAGATCCTCACGCCCGCGTTGCGGCTGGCCTGGTTGCTGCCCCCGCCCGGGCTGCGGGATGCCGTCGCCGACGTACTGGAGCGCAGCGGTGAATCCGTATGCGGGGTAACCACTCTGGCGCTGGCCCGGTTCATCGAGTCGGGTGCGATGACCCGTCACCTCGCCAGGGCGGCGCGCACGTACTCGGCGCGGCGGTCGGCGCTCGTCGGTGCGCTCGGCCGGCGGTGCCCGAGCCTCCGACTGGAGGGGGTCGAGGCGGGTCTGCACGTCGTGGTGCGGTTGGCCGACGGGACCGACGACATCGCGACCGCCGCGAAGCTCGCTGATCAGGGCGTCACGGCATCGCCGCTGTCCACCTACTTCGCCGGTCCTGCCGATGCTCGGGGGCTGGTGTGCGGATACGCCCGCCTGCCCGAGACACAGGCGGACGCGGTGGCCGAGCGCATCGTCAGCGCGATCGGTCAGCCCTGAGCGCCGTCTCGTGTCGCACGGTCGGGCAGATCGGCGCCGGCCCGGCCGACGGTCAACGCCGCCGTCAACGCCGCGGCGTTCAACACGTTTTCGAGATCCTCGACGGTTATCCGGGCCAGGTCACGCCGACGGTCAGCGCCGAGCAAACCCAACGACCACAACGCGTCGAGCAGGCCGGTCATGAAGGCATCACCAGCCCCGACGGTGTCCACCACCTGCACCGGCTGCGCCGGAACCGACACCAACCCGGCTCGGCACAGGGCGAAGGCTCCCCGCTCGCCCGAGGTCACCGTGACGATGGACGGACCGACTTCCAGCCAGGCCCGCGCGATCTGTTCGGGGGAGTGCCGGGGGTCCATCCAGCGCAGATCGGCCTCGGACGCTTTGACGATGTCGGCGCGTTCGACGAGCCGGTCGATGCGGCCGCGGGCGATGTCATCGTCCTGGATCACGGCCGGCCGGACATTCGGGTCGAAGCTGATGGTCGCCGACATGCGGTAGGCGTCCAGCAGTGCGGCGGTGGCGCGACATCCCGGCTCCAGCACGGTGGCGATCGAGCCGGTGTGCACCAGAAGCGGGGTGGCCACCTCTGGGGTGCCGGCGAGCTGCCAGTCGATGTCGAAGGCGTAGTCAGCCGATCCGGCCGCATCCAGCGTGGCCACAGCGGTCGCGGTTCTGCTGGCCGTCGTGCTGCCCGAAACCAGTTGCACGCCAGAATCTTCGACATACTCGACGATCCGCTTGCCGTGATCGTCCTCAGCGATGTGGGTGAGGAAGTCGACGCCGCGGCCCAGCCGGCTCAGTCCGACGGCGACGTTGAGGGGGCTGCCCCCGACGTACTCGCCGATAACCGCACCGTCGCTCTCGACGATGTCGATCAGCGCCTCGCCGATCACCAGGGCACGGCTCATGGCTCCATGGTAGGTGTGATCGGCTAGACCCGTCCGGCGATGAAAGTCGCGGCCTGGTCGGGATACGGCGGAAGTTCGTAGGCGCTGTGCGCGGCGCGCAGGCGCCCACCCTGCACGCAAATCGGGTCGCCGGGGCTGCACAGGTCGATGGCCCGACCGGCGAATTGCCCGGTCCCGGACAGCGGGGTGCCGAACCGGTTGCCGGGATTGCCGAAGACCGCGACCGCCGCCACCCGATCGGCACCGGCCGGCGGCAGCGGGGGAGCTGAGCCGATGGTGCCGATGCGGTCACCGATCGGCGGCACACCGGCCAGCATGGACACCGCCGCCGCGCCTTGGGAGAACCCGCCGAGCACCACCCGGGTGCCGGGACATTGATCGGCCAACCAGGCGATGTGCCCGGCCGCATCGTTCGCGGCGTCCGCGGTCGTCAGGAAATTGATCCCGGCCGGATAGTTGACCGCATACACACCGAGGCTGCGGGGTGCGATCCGCGGGCCGAGCTGGTCGACCAGCGCATGGCCCACCCGGCCGATGCCGGGCGGTTCACCGGTGCCGCGAGCGAACACCACCTCCACGTCCGAGCAGGGATCCGCCGACGCCGTAGGCGCTGGGGTACTGACCACGGCCGCTGCGGGCATCAACATGACCACGGACCATCGGAGGAGCAAACAGGCCATGCGATTCAGTGCCATCCGGCCATGCTGACATGTCGTCGGAGTCTCTGTCTCGAATGTTGGGTATACGTTGGCCTCATGGCGGGCGTGATGGAGCGCTATGAGCGGGTTCGGCTGACGAATCCGGACAAAGTGCTCTATCCGGCCACCGGTACCACCAAAGCCGAGGTATTCGACTATTACCTCAGCATCGCCGAGGTGATGCTGCCGCACATCGCCGGGCGCCCGGTGACCCGAAAGCGTTGGCCGAACGGCGTCGCGGAGGCGTCGTTCTTCGAAAAGCAGCTGGCGTCCTCGGCGCCGGCGTGGCTTGAGCGCGGCACCATCGTGCACAAGTCGGGCACCACCACGTACCCGATCATCAACACCCGCGAGGGCCTGGCCTGGATTGCGCAGCAAGCCTCACTCGAAGTGCATGTGCCGCAATGGCGGTTCGATTCCGACGGCGGCCAGGGGCCGGCGACCCGCATCGTGTTCGACCTCGACCCGGGTGAGGGTGTCACGATGCCGCAGCTGTGCGAGGTGGCGCAGGCGGTGCGCGAGCTGATGGGGGACATCGGACTCACGACGTATCCGCTCACCAGCGGGAGCAAGGGCCTGCATCTGTATGTGCCGCTGGCCGAGGCGATCAGCTCGCGGGGCGCCTCGGTCCTGGCCAAACGGGTAGCTGTGCAACTGGAACAGGCGATGCCGAAACTGGTAACCGCCACCATGACTCGCAGCCTGCGCTCCGGCAAGGTGTTCCTGGACTGGAGCCAGAACAATGCCGCCAAGACCACGATCGCCCCGTACTCGCTGCGGGGCCGGGAACACCCGACCGTCGCCGTGCCCCGCACCTGGGACGAGATCGGCGATCCTGATCTGCGCCACCTGCGATTCGATGAAGTGCTGCAACGGGTTTCCGATGACGGCGACCTGCTGTCCGGACTGGATGACGATGCACCTGTGGCCGACAAGCTGACCACCTACCGCAGCATGCGTGACGCCGCCAAAACACCGGAGCCGGTGCCGAAACAGTCACCGAAGACGGGCAACAACGACAAGTTCGTGATCCAGGAGCATCATGCCCGCCGCTTGCACTACGACTTCCGGCTGGAACGCGACGGAGTGCTGGTGAGCTGGGCGGTGCCGAAGAATCTGCCGGAGACCACCTCGGAGAACCGGCTTGCCGTGCACACCGAGGACCACCCGATGGAGTATTTGACCTTCCACGGCGAGATCCCGAAAGGGGAATATGGCGGGGGCAAGGTCATCGTGTGGGACACCGGTACCTACGAGACGGAGAAGTTCAACGACAACTCACCCCACGGGCCGGACAAGGGCGGGGAAGTCATCGTCACGTTGCACGGGGCGAAGATCCAGGGCCGGTACGCGCTGATCCAAACCGAGGGAAAGAACTGGCTGGCGCACCGGATGAAGGACCAGAAATCCTCGACGCCCGACCCCAAGGACTTCGCGCCCATGCTGGCCACCGAGGGTTCGGTCGACAAGCTCAAGGCGACGCAGTGGGCGTTCGAGGGTAAGTGGGACGGGTACCGGGTGCTGGTGGATGCCGATCACGGTCGGCTGCAACTCCGTTCGCGCCGCGGACGCGACGTGACCGCGGAATACCCCCAGTTTCAGGCGCTGGCAGCCGATCTGGCCGATCACCACGTTGTTCTCGATGGCGAGGCGGTGGCACTCGATGACCATGGGGTGCCCAGCTTCGGCGAGATGCAGAACCGGGCCCGGTCTACCCGGGTGGAGTTCTGGGCGTTCGACATCTTGTGGCTGGATGGCCGGTCGTTGTTGCGGGCCAAGTATTCCGACCGGCGAAAGTTGTTGGAGGCGTTAGCTATCGGTGGGGGTCTGATCGTCCCCGAACCGCTGCCCGGGGACGGTCCGGAAGCCATGGACCATGCCCGCGAGCAAAGGTTCGAAGGTGTGGTGGCCAAGAAGCGCGATTCGACGTATCAGCCGGGCCGGCGTTCGGCGTCGTGGATCAAGGACAAGATCTGGAACACCCAGGAAGTGATCATCGGTGGTTGGCGCCAAGGTGAGGGTGGGCGCAGCAGCGGGATCGGCGCACTGGTACTCGGGGTGCCGGGCCCCGACGGATTGCAGTTCGCCGGGCGGGTCGGCACCGGGTTCACCGAGAAGGAACTGACCAAGCTCAAGGGCATGCTGAAACCCCTGCACACCAAGGAATCGCCGTTCGACGCACCGCTGCCCAAGCTAGACGCCAAGGGCGTCACCTTTGTCCGGCCCGAACTGGTCGGTGAGGTCCGCTACAGCGAGCGGACCTCGGATCACCGGCTGCGCCAGCCCAGTTGGCGGGGTCTCCGCCCGGACAAGACGCCGGATGAGGTGGTGTGGGAGTCAGGACACTAGATCGCGGGAACCGTCGAGTGCTTCCCGCAGGCCCTTGGTAGCCAGCTCATCGGCCAGTTCGTTGTCGGCGATACCTGAATGACCTTTCACCCAGAACCACTCGACCTGATGTTGCGCGCAGGCAGCCTGCAACCGCTGCCAAAGGTCGACGTTTTTCACCGGCTGTTTCGCCGCGGTCAGCCAGCCGTTGCGTTCCCAACCGAGCACCCACTTGGTGATGCCGTTGCGCACGTAGGTGCTGTCGGTGTGGAGATGCACCACCACGGGCCGGGTGAGCGCCTCGAGCGCCATGATCGGCGCCATCAGCTCCATCCGGTTGTTGCTCGTCGTGCCGGGGTCGCCGCCGTACATCTCGCGTACATGCTCACGATGGCGCAGCACCGCACCCCATCCGCCAGGTCCGGGGTTGGGCCGGCAGCCCCCGTCGGTGTGGATCACCACGACGTCGTGGTTCAGGGGTCCGGCGTCGGTCATGCGCTGAGGATAGGCAACGGCATCGGGTGGTCGGCGCCCCGACACACGTCAACGGCGTGGAGTCGCCGAGATCACGGCGGTGCGGACCGACATACCGAAGTCGCGGTTCCGGACCGTGGTGATTCGGCGCCCCGGCTGTACGGCGTCCTTGATCGGTGCGGTGTGGTTGCCGAAAAAGGCGGCGGTCGCGTCGATGTCGTCGACGACATACGTGATCCCCCACAGCTTCGAGGGACCGTCCGACGCGGTCTCCGGCGACCCGACGACCTCCAGGATCAGCTCCCCGAGCCGGAAGAAAATTTGCCGCATAGGCCGGCCGCCCAATTCGGCATCCCGCTCCCGGCGTGGTTGCACGCCGATGGCGCCCAGTGACGAAACGGTGCGGCGCAGGTCCGGGGACAACAGCACGACGTGGTCGATCGCGGTGGCGCCGTTCGGGTGGGTGCCGGGGTCTGCGATGTTCGTGGTCGATCGCCGTGTGGGGATGCCGTCGAGGTCCTCGACCGGTCCGTACCCCGGCAGACCGCGCAATGCCCACCCGGTGATGCCGGTGCCGCGATCGTCGCCGATGAGACGGATGCGCACGTGGCCCACCCGGCAGGTGCCATCGGGATCCACACTGAATCCCGCTCGCGCCCAGGCGTCCGGCGGATCGGCGACATCGAGCGCGTCGACGGTGACGGTCATGGCCGTCGAATCTATCGGGCGGCCTCACTTCCGGGGCGGCTGTATCACCTTCATCGCCAGCCGCATGACCGGATCGGGCACCCGATCCCTGGCGGACAGCGCCGTGTTCGCGGCCCGGGTGCGCAGCGGCGTGCCCCGACCGAACCAGCGGTTCAACGGCCCACCGGACGGCTCCAAGTCGACGTGTAGTGGAGGCTTTCCGTCGGCGGCGCCGAGAGCGTGCGCGATGACCATGCGCTGGATCTCACTGGTGCCCTCAAAGATCGTGTACAGCTTGGCGTCCCGATACCATTTCTCGACGGGATGCTCAGTGATGTAACCCCAGCCGCCCATGGTCTGGATGGCCCGCTCGGTGGTTCTGACCGCAACCTCGCTGGCGGCCAGCTTCGACATCGACCCCTCGCCCCGTTCGAACGGCACGCCGCTGGCGGCCATCCACGACGCCCGCCAGGTGAGCAGCCGGGCCGCGTCGATCTGGGTGGCCAGGTCGGCGAGCGGAAACGCCACGCCCTGGTTGTCGATGATCGGGCTACCGAACGCGATCCGGCGGTTCGCGTATTCCGTGGCGTATTCCAATGCGGCCCTGGCGATCCCGAGCGCCTGCGCAGCCACCATCGGCCGGGTCTGTTCGAAGGTGCCCAGGGTGGCGGAGCCGGAATGCCGCGCACCCTCCACCGCTTCGCGGGCCCGTGCCAGTTTGTATTCGAGCTTCTCCTGTCCGCCGAGCAGATTGCCGGCCGGTACCCGGACACCGTTGAACTTGAGCTCGGCGGTGTGGGAGGCACGGCAGCCGAGCTTGTCCAGTTTCCGCACCATCTCCAGGCCAGGCGTGCCACCCTCCACCACGAACAGGGCCTGCCCCTTGTGGCCGAGATCCTTGTCGACCACGGCGTTGACGACGTGCACATCGGCGATGCCGCCGTTGCCGATCCACATCTTGTGGCCGTCGATGATCCAGTCCGCGTCCGGTCCCGAGCCGCTCCGGGTGGCATACGTGCGGAGGTTTCGTACGTCACTGCCGCCTTCGGGTTCGGAGATCGCCAGCGCAGCCAGTTTGAGGTCGCCCGGCGTGCCGAAACACTCTGGTGCCCACTGCAGCATCTGTTCCGGTGAGGCGGCCTGGCCGATCGCCGACAGCGCGAGTGCCGGCATAACGATGGCCAAGCCGATCCCGGCACACCCCCAGAACAGTTCCTCCATGAACATCGGGAGAGACAGGCCCGTGGGATCGCCGATCAGGTCTCGGTAGAACAGTGGACTGTAGAAGCCCTGGGTGGCGGCTTCTTCGAGCACCGGCCACGGAAACTCCTGCCGCTGGTCATATTCGGCGGCGACCGGCCTGATGACCTGCTCGGCGAACTCGTGTGCCCGTCGGGCGAGGTCATGTTGCGCCGCTGTGGGGGTGATGTCGAATGCCACAGCCGATGGGGTACCCCACTGCGCCCGCCGCCGAACTTCTCGGTTCTACCCTCAGTCGGACGTTTGCTCCGCCGCCGCGATTCTCTGCCGGGCCTCGGCCGGCGAGATCCGAAGTCTTCGGGCCAGCACGGCGGCCGGATCGAACCGCGGCGGCGACGCGGTCTCGGTGGCCACCATTCGCCCCAGCAGCCGTTGTTGTGCGGTGGCCAAACGTTTTTCCCCGGCGTCGAGCCGACTCAACACCTCATGGAGCTCCGAGCGCGTCAGGGCATGCACCGACAGCGCATCGATTTCTTTGCAGGCGGCGTTGAGGTGATCGAGGGCTTCGCCGACGATCGACCGCTCGAGATCCCTCTCGGATGCCAATATCGAACTCATGTTCGGTACCGTACGCCGACCCCCTGACAAGTCGATTCGACGCGACGCTCACCGCAACTGCCGGGCAAATGACAATCGGCCGCACAAACTGTGCGGCCGATTGCGGACATCGTGATTTCACCAAACAGCTACATGCGGTTTGGCGGATCAAACAAATGCGCTCCCTGTTTTATTCCTCACTCAGCAGGCGACATCGACATATGCCGTCTTTGAAATGACGGTGGTGTTGATGGAACTGCCGCCCCTGGAGTCATTGGTGGCGATCGTCTGGCCCTGGCGTACGCCGAGTACGGTGCAATTGGCCAGTGGCGCGGCGCCCGTGCGGTTGACGATCACGTGATATCCGCTGGTCTGTAGGCTCTTTACGGTCTGCTCGGCTGACTGTTCGGTCGGGGCGGCAGCGGCGACGCCCCCGAGGAAACCGGCGGCGGCCAACCCGCCCGCAGTTAATGTGGCGATGGTATATGACTTCATTTCCCAACCCTCCGTTGCCGGCGGCACCAGAAGTCCCACTACTTCCGGTTGCCACCTACTACGTCTAATTGGGAACTGGGTTCGAAAATTCCAGAATTCTCAGCTGAAAATGCGGAATTTCTCAGGAAGCGGGTCAGCTTTCCCGGGTGGCTCTGTGGAAGCTGCGCTCGGCAGTGGTACCCCTCTGGCCGAGGCGGCCGCCAACGGCGGAGCGTCAAACCCATCCGTCGGTTCCGGACGGAATCTTCCGCTGAGCAACTGCCGTTGGCCGCGCAGACGTGTGGGACGGCGGTGACTGGCTCAGCTGTCCTCGACGGTGATCCGCAGCCGCGGTCTGCGTTCGGCTCCGGAACCGTCAACGCGGTCCCACACCGCATCGACCAACGGGGCCAGTAGCATCTCGCCCATCTGACGTACCAGGACTGCCACGACCTGGGTCGACTCACGGCGCTTAGTCGATGCACGGCCTGCCTTGCGCAGTGTGCTGACCTCGCGTGCGGTCAGCTCGACGAGGACGTCGAGAAGATGCAGATTCTCGCCGGACGGGTCCAATATCGCCCGGCGCACATAGTTGACCACCGCCGGGTTCTCCTCCAGCATCTGGCGGACGGCGCTGTCGCGGGCGGCGGCGAGATCCGAGGGGCGGTCGATGTCGGGGACCGTTGCGAGTGCCGCCGCGAAGTAGTCCACCACCAGCTGGTCCACGGCCGCGCGTAGTCCGGCTTTGGACTTGTAGTGGTGCTGTACCAGGCCCAATGTGACTCCGGCCTCGGAAGCGATGGTGCGCAATGAGATTCGGTCCGGACCGGATTTCGAGTACAGGTCGAGTGCGGCATTGCGAATGCGGGCCTTTGCCGTCAGGTCCTCGTTGGTGGCCCGCGGGTTGACCATGGCGACATCTCCCTGTACATCTGACTTCCAGACGATACATTTGTATCGTAATTGGTGACTGCGACCAAGCTGAGGTGGCGACGATGTCTGAACTGTTTCCCGACTACCGGGCGTCCTGGGAGACGGATCAACACCGGGAGCTGCGCCGTCACGCCGCAGACTTCTTTCGCAAAGAGGCCACGCCCAATCAAGAACGCTGGGCCCGCAATCACCAGGTCGACCGTGAATTCTGGAACAAGCTCGGCGACGCGGGACTGCTGGGGCTGGATCTACCGGAGGAGTACGGCGGGGCCGGGGGCGACTTCGGTTTCTCGGCCGTGGTCGCCGAGGAGCTCGCGCTGGCGCACGATTCAGCATCGGGATGGGTGGTGCACTCGCCGATCGTCGCGCACTACATCAACACCTACGGCAATACCGAGCAGAAGCAGCGCTGGATGCCGAAGATCGTCAGCGGCGAGGCGGTCCTGGCGATCGCGATGACCGAGCCTGGCACCGGCTCGGATCTACAGGCGGTCCGCACCACGGCCGTTCGTGACGGTGACGATTACATCATCAACGGGTCGAAGACGTTCATCTCCAACGGAACTCACTGCGACATTTTGGTGATCGTCGCCAAGACCGACCCCTCGCAAGGTGCAGCGGGGATCTCGCTGATCGTTGCGGAGACCAACGACGGGCTGCAGGGCTTCGAACGCGGACGGGTGTTGGAGAAGGTCGGCCAGCACGGCCAGGACACCCGGGAGCTGTTCTTCTCTGACATGCGGGTTCCGGTCGCGAACCTGCTCGGCGAACAAGAGGGCCTGGGCTTCTATCAGCTGATGGAGCAGTTGGCCCGCGAGCGCCTGGCCATCGCGTCGGTGTGCTCCGGTATGGCCGAGGCCTCCGTGCTCGAGGCGATCCGCTACACCAAGGAGCGCGAAGCGTTTGGCAAGCCGTTGATCGGTTTCCAGCACAACCGGTTTGCCCTCGCAGAGCTCAAGGCCGAGGTGTTGTCGATCAAGGCGACGGTCGACTACTGCGTGCAGTCCTACATCGACGGGCGCAACGATCCGGCCACCGCGTCGATGGCCAAGTTGATCGCCGCCGACAAAGGTGTGGCCGTGGTGGACCGTTGCGTGCAGTTCTTCGGCGGCTACGGCTACATGATGGAGTACCCGATCGGCCGGGCCTACGCGGCGGCTCGGGTCAATAAGATTTACGGCGGTACAAGCGAAATCATGAAAGAGATCATCAGCCGGTCACTGTGACGGATCTGTGCCATCGTTGAATCATGAGCAGTTCTGACGAGTACAGCATCGATGACGAAGACCAGTTGACTCAGGAAGACACCCTGATCGACCGAGGTGTCGAGGACCTGCTCGACGAGGGCTACTCACCACCGGACCGCTGGCGCGAACCCCGCGACAACGAGACCCTCGATGAGCAGCTGGCCGAGGAAGAGCCCGATCCCGCGATGCAGCTCGATGACGACGATTCCCCCGACGAGCAGGCCGGCGACGACGAGGTCGGCGGTCAGCGTTCGGGCCGGCTGGTCGCCCCGGATGCCGGCTTCGGTGAGGACGACGAGGCCGAGCTGCTCGGCACCGACGTCGGCATCAACGGTGGCGCGGCCTCCGCGGAAGAGGCCGCGGTCCACATCATCGAGGAGTAGAGCTCCGGCGCTGCAGTGCCACCGACACGGTGAACACCAGCAATCCGCCGACGGCCAGCAGGGCGCCGGCAGCCGCAGGTGCGGTGTAGCCGAGGCCTGCTGCGATCACCAGGCCGCCCACCCAGGCGCCCGTCGCATTACCGATATTGAGGGCGGAATGGTTGAGCGCGGCGGCCAGCGTCTGGGCGTCGCGGGCGACGTCCATCAACCGCGTCTGCAGCGCGGGACCGACTGCCGAGCCGGCCATGCCGACGCCGAACAGCAGCGGCAGCGCGGTCCACGGGTTGTGCGAGCCCAGCGAGAACGCTGCGAGCAGCACCGCCAGCGAGCCCAAGGACAGGTACAGCGCCCGGATCACCGAGGCGTCGGCCAGCCGGCCACCGATGAGGTTGCCGGCAACCATGCCGAGGCCGAACACCATGAGCGCGACGGGAACCATCGACCGGGACAAGCCCGTCACATCGGTCATCGTGGTGCTGATGTAGGTGTACACGGCGAACATGCCGCCGAAGCCGATCATGCCGACCAACACCGCCAGCCACACCTGAGGGCGGCGCAGCGCGCCGAGTTCGGTCAGCGGGCTGGTGACGTGCATGGTCCGTAGGTGTTGGGGCAGCCACCGCCACTGGGCGGCCAGGGTGATCAGGCCGACGCCCACCACAAGGCCGAACGCGCTGCGCCAGCCCAGGGCCTGGCCGAGCCAGGACGCCAGCGGCACGCCCAGGACGGTCGCGACGGTCAGTCCGCACAGCACATACGCCACGGCCTTGGCCCGGTTCTGCGGACCCATCAGATGGGCGGCGGCCAGCGCCGCGATCCCGAAGAACGCACCATGCGGTAGACCCGCGACGAACCGAGCGATCACCAGGGTCGGATAGGTCGGCGCCAGCATGCTGGCCAGGTTGCCGAGGGTGAATACCGCCATCAGGGTGAGCAGCAGGGCCTTGCGGGGCCAGCGTGCGGTGAGGGCGGCGATGACGGGCGCTCCGACAACGACGCCCAGCGCGTAGGCGGAGATGACGTGACCGGCGGTGGGCTCGCTGATGCCGAAGCCCGTCGCGATGTCGGGCAGCAGACCCATCGCGACGAACTCGGTGGTGCCGATGCCGAAGCCGCCGAGGGCCAGGGCGAACACCGCGAGCATCCGGACGGTGGGATCAGGCGCGACGATGGCACGCGCACGTTCGAGGGAGGTCGTCATTCGCAGGCTTTCCGAGGGGGCACGGACTAAAGCTCTCGGACAGCGTTGGCGAGAACGGCGGGTGCAACGCTAACGGCGCGGCGAGTGTTCCCTCAAATCCATCGTTCGATGCGCGATGAGAACGCCCTTGGCCTACACCTTGGCGATGACGTTCTCCGCGAACTTCTCGAGATGACGGATCTTGCGATCGAGTGGCTCGGGATCATCGCCCTTGATGTAGGGCAGCCGGAAGCCCACGATCACGTCGGTGACGCCCTTGTCCTCAAGCCGTTTGATGCCGTCGGGCGTATACGCGTCGGCGGAGATGACGTGGACCTCAAACGGTCCGGTCCGGCCTTCCTCCGCTCGAATCTCGTCGAGTCGTTTGAGTAGGACGTCGAGGTCATCGGTGCCGCCGCCGTGCATCCAGCCGTCATTGCGGGCCGCACGCCGCAGGGCTGCCTCGGCGTGCCCGCCGACCAGGATCGACACGGGCTGCGACGGTGCGGGGGTCATCTTGGTCTTGGGGATGTCGTAGAACTCGCCGTGGTACTCGAAGTAGTCACCGCTGGTCAGGCCGCGGATGATGTCGATGCACTCGTCCATACGCTTGCCGCGGCGCGCGAACGGCACACCCATCAATTCGTAGTCCTCGGGCCACGGGCTGGTGCCGACACCGAGCCCCAGCCGGTTGTCGAACAGGGCATTGAGCGACCCGACCTGCTTGGCCACCAGGGCAGGCGGGCGGATGGGGAGCTTGAGGACGAAGAAGTTGAACTTGAGCGTGGTGGTCGCCGCGCACAGGGCAGAGGCCATCACGAAGGCCTCGATGAACGGCTTGCCGTCCAGGAAATCCCGGTTGCCGTCGGGCGTGTAGGGGTACTTCGAGTCGGATTCGAACGGGTAGGCGACGCTGTCGGCGATCGTCATGGCGTGGTACCCGGCCGCCTCGGCCGCCTGGGCCAGCGGAATGTAGTAGGTGGGATCGGTCATGGCTTCGGCGTAGGTGAACCGCATGCCGTACACACTAGAACGTGTTCTAGTTCTGTGGGCCGGATCGGGCAGGCATGATGACCGGGTGCCCGCCTGGCTGACCCGGAACGTCCGGGTGCTGTCCGCCGTGTCCTTCCTGCAGGACGCCGCGAGCGAACTGCTCTATCCGCTGCTGCCGATCTATCTGACCGTCGTCCTCGGTGCCCCGCCCGCGGTGGTCGGGGCGGTGGAGGGGGCTGCAGAAGGCGCGGCGGCGATGACCAAGCTGGCCGCGGGCCCGCTGGGTGACCGATTCTCCAAGCGGCCCCTGATCGCCACCGGCTATGGCATGGCCGCGCTGGGCAAGGTGATGGTGGCCGCCGCGAGTGCGTGGTCGGGCGTGCTCGCGGGCCGCGTCGTGGACCGGCTCGGCAAGGGCATCCGAGGGGCGCCCCGCGATGCGCTGCTGGTCGCCGATATCGACGACGCTGCCCGCGGCCGGGTCTTCGGGTTTCACCGGGCGATGGACACCATGGGCGCCGTCGTCGGTCCCCTGCTGGGCCTGGCTGCCTACGAAATGCTCGACCACCAGATCGCGCCACTGCTGTGGGTGGCCGTGGTGCCCGCGGTGCTCAGTGTGGCGTTGGTGTTCCTGGTCTCCGAAAGGGGCAGGGGGAAACGTTTTCCGGGTCCGGCCAAACAGCGTCAGCCGGTGTTCTCGAGGGTGCGCGACCTGCCCGGACGCTACTGGCGGGTGACGGCCGTGCTGGTGGCATTCGGCCTGGTGAACTTTCCCGATGCGCTGCTGTTGTTGCGGCTCAACGAGATCGGCTTCTCAGTGGTCGAGGTGATCCTGGCTTACGTCACCTACAACGCCGTCTACGCGCTGGCCAGCTTCCCGGCCGGGCTGCTGGCCGACCGGATCGGCCGGCTGCCCGTGTTCGGCATCGGGCTGGTGTTCTTCGCGATCGGCTACGCCGGGCTGGGGCTTACCACCGATCCGCTCATGGCCTGGCTGTTGATCGGAGCCTATGGATTGTTCACCGGGTGCACCGACGGGGTCAGCAAGGCGTGGGTGTCGTCCCTGGTCGGCTCCGACCTGCAGGGCAGCGCGCAAGGAGTCTTCCAGGGGCTCAGCGGGTTTGCCGTGCTGGGCGCGGGGATATGGGCCGGGCTGACCTGGACTGCCGTGCCAGGTCAGCCCGGCCAACTGCCGCTGCTCATCTCGGGGATCGCCGGGGCGGTTTTCGCGGCCGGCTTGCTCGGCCGCTCGGTGCTTACCCGGCGGCGCTGACTTCGGACCCGTCGGCGCCGTCCAGTGCGAACGGCGGCGCACCGATCCCGGCGACCGTGTGCGTGCCCTGCGAGGTGCGCTCGGTGATGCGGGCGTCGACGGTGCGAGCACCGATGCTCAGCCGCACCGGCCCGGCCACCACGGTGCTGGGCGCATCGAGAATCGTTCCGCGCCAGTGGTACTGGCCGTCGATCGGATCGAGGTGGCCGGTCAGCCGCACGTGGACCCGCCGATCGCCGTCACCGGTGTCGAGGATGGCGAAACCGTCGTACACGTCTTCGGTGAGGTCGGCCTCCACGCTCGTGGCCGAACCGGAGGCGGCCGTCAAGGGCGGCGTCTTGGCTGGGAGGAAGCCTGACCGCCGCCACATGCGCCGGCCGAGGCGGCCCATCAGTCCGACCTCTTCGAGGAATGCGGCCAGAGGGGCGAATCCGGAGATCTGTACCTCGCGGCGGTGGGCGCTGGAGCGCGCCATCCGGCGGGCGGCGCGGGCGTCGAGGCCGATGCGCGCGTACTGCACCTTGTTGGTGAACAGGTAGCGGAAGAAGTAGCCGCCGACACCGTTGAGGTTGGCCACCCAGGCTCGCTTGTACCAGCGCATCGACGGTGTGCGCTGACGCAGGCCGTCCCGGGCGAACTGGATGTGGCGGGCTTCCTCGGTGACGTGAATGCGCATGAGGCGCTGCACCATCGGCTGCAACTCGGGGTCGTCCATCATCTGCCGCTGCAACGAGTCGAAGATCTCCTCGCCGACCAGCGCGGCCACCCACAGCACCGAGCCGCGGAAGAAGAACGGCAGGGTGTTGATGATCATCCGCTGGTACAGCCGCGGCGTCACGGGCTTGGCGCCGATCTTGTCGATGGCCTTGCCGAACATCACCATGTGGCGGGTCTCGTCGCCGAGTTCGGTCAGCTCGTAGTGCGTGGAGCTGGAGGTGGGGTCCTGGTGCATCATCTTGCGCAGCAGCGACTGGTTGAGGATGTTCTCGAACCAGATGCCGGCCGACAGCGTGTTCGCCAGCTCCTGGCGCGACAGCTCGATCTGCTCCTCGCGAGACATTTTGTCCCACAACGGGGTTCCGTACAGTGACACGATCCGCGGTGGCAGGAAGAACTTGTCCGGATCGATCGGCGCCTGCCAGTCGATGTCCACCACCGGCGCGTAGGACTTGCGAACTGAACCCTTGAGCAGGCGTTCGGAAAACGCGTCCCGCCGTGCGGCGTTGGACGAGCCTGCGCCGGGCCTGACCGAAGTTGTCACCGTTGACGTTCCCTTCGTTTGTGGTCCCCCTCACTCCGACGTTAGGGACCGACAATGCGTGATGTCAATACCCCGGGTACCGGATACTTGGGGTACCCGGTTCTGGTTCGGATAACCTTCGACAGTGCGTCGCATCCACGTCATCGGAATCGGGGCCGGTGATCCGGACTTCGTCACGGCCCAGGCTGTTTCCGCGCTCAACGACACCCAGGTCTTCTTCGCGATGGACAAGGGGCCGCGCCGAGGCGCGACCGATGAGCTGGTCGCCGTACGCAAGCAGATCTGCGACCGCTTCATCACCGAACCCGGCTACCGCTTCGTCGAATTGGTCGACCCGCCGCGTGCCGAGGCCGCAGACGTTGCGGGGTACCGCCGAGTTGTGGCGGACTGGCATGCCGAGCGGGCCCGCATCTGGGCCGCGGCCATCGAAACCGAACTCGGGCCCGACGGCGTCGGGGCCTTTCTGGCCTGGGGCGATCCGTCGCTCTATGACAGCACCCTGCGGATCCTGGACAAAGTCTCCGAATATGTGGACTTCGAGTACGACGTCATTCCCGGCATCACCGCGATCCAGGTGCTCACCGCCCGGCACCGTATCCCCCTCAACGACGTAGGCGAACCGGTACTGATCACCACCGGACGCCAATTGCGCGAGCACGGCCTGGCCGGCAGCGCCGTGGTGATGCTCGACGCGGACTGCACGTTCGCGCAATGCCCGCCGCAGACCCGGATCTGGTGGGGCGCTTATCTCGGCACGCCGGATGAGTTGCTCTATGCGGGAACGGTCGGCGATATCGGCGCCGAAATCGTAGCTGCACGCGCCGAAGCGAGGGCCCGGCACGGCTGGATCATGGACACGTACCTGCTGCGCTCGGCAGACTAGTCCGCCATGAGCTCATTTCTCCTGCGCGCCGCGATAACCGGATTCGCGCTCTGGGTCGTCACTCTCATCGTGCCGGGGATCTACTTCATCGGTGGTGACACGACCATTGCCAGGGTCGGCATCATCTTCGTCGTCGCGGTGATCTTCGGTCTGGTCAACGCGTTCATCAAACCCGTCGTGCAGATCCTGTCGATCCCGCTGTACATCCTCACGCTCGGGCTGATCCACATCGTGATCAACGCTCTGATGCTGTGGATCACGTCGTGGATCACCGACCACACCACCCACTGGGGCCTGCACATCGACCAGTTCTGGTGGACTGCCATCTGGGCGGCCATCGTGCTGTCGTTGGTCAGCTGGCTACTGTCGCTGGTCAAGGCCCTCGCGTAGGGCACAAACCTGCTCGCTGAGTGCCGCTGCCGTGTCGGCGGCGGCCTCGGCGCCCGCGTCTGTGTCGCGGTCACGCTCGGCGCCCCAGCAGGCCGCCAACGTGCGGTACGCGAGTTGTTCGGTGGCCACCACCGTCGGCCACATACGTTCGGCCCCAACGCGTTGCGCGGCCGACCCGCCGATGCTCGCGTCGTAGGCCGGGAGCAGTTCCATGGCGCGCAACTGTAGATCGCGCCGCGCCGTCCGGGCTGCGGCGGAGGTGGCGTCGTCGGCGGCCAGGTGAGGCACGGTGGCGGTCACCGCGTCGAGCGTGGCGGTGATCGCAGTGTGCAGGCCGGTCGGATGGCGTAGCCGCTGGGTTGCCCAGTAGACCGCCAGGGCCACCGCGCAACCGATCAGGGTGTCGCTACCGCGGGTCAGCAGCAGTTCGCCGAGATTGTCGATCGGCTGACCGCCCGAGGCGATGGTGAGTGCGGCCGGGGTGATGAAGACGACGGCGAGCGTGTAATTGCGCACCACGTACATCTCGATGGCGAACTGCAGTGCGCCGATCACCAGCGCCAGCCACAGGCCCTGCGGGTGTAAGGCGAGAATGGCCCCGGCGACACCGAGTCCGAGCCAGGTACCCAGCGTGCGTTCCGCCCCACGGGCAACGGTGCGCTGCCAGTCGAAACCTTGATGCAGCATCAGCACCGCGGCAGCCATCGCCCAATAGGCGTGCGTCATCGTCAGGGCCTGCGAGATCAGCACGGCGATCACACCGGAGATCGCGACCGCGACCCCTACCCGTGCGGCCAGTTGCAGCGATACCGAACCCGGCGTCAGGGCACGGTGCAGCAGTCGCAGTGCACTGGGCCGACCGAGCGGAATCCTTTCGGCGCCATGCTCATCGGTGACCGCGTCGGCAGGCAGAGTCGCCAGGTGACGGGCCAGGGCCACGCCGTCATACGCCAGCGGCTCTCCGGTGTCTGCGGCCCGCATGGCTTCGGCGAACAGCACGTGCAGCCGTCGGTTGACCACACGCAACCGATACAGCGCCTGGTCGGGTTTCGGTTGTACTGGTTGATAGTTGACCAGGGTGACCCAGGCGGTGTGCAGCAGGAGCGCGGCCTTGTGGCGGGTATCGGGCGCGGGGTTCTCCAGGTAGGCCGCGACGGCGCCCGCGGCCGCAGCCACCGCGGCCTTCTCCGGCCCGCGGGGTCGGATCAGCGCGCCGGACATGTGCACCAGCCAGGCGAACGCGCCCCCGGACAGGACGAGTGCGGCGTGATGGGCCGGACTCAGATGCAATGTCGCCGGCGTGCCAGTGCCGGCCGCGCAGGCCAGCACCACCATGTACGCGCCGGGCGGGCCGATGCTCAGTGCGTGGCAGACCAGGGTGGCGACCACGGCGATCGCGGTGACGGTGGCCACGCCCAGCCACGGCGTTGCCGACGCCCAATCACCGAGGGCTACCGCGGCGGCGAAGCACACCGCGACCGCCCCGAGGTATATGCCGCGATTCAAATAGGGGCGGCCGCTGCCGTAGAGCGAGGTGAACCCGCCGATGGTGGCGATCAGCCCGGCCGTGGTGTCCCCGGCCAGCCACCCCACGAGAACGGGCACGGCCATGCAGATTCCGGCGCGCAGGGCGAACGGCCACCGCCGCGGCACGCTGTTGATCACGAAGATGTTCCGGATCGGGTTGATCGCTGGGGGCGCAGGCCGGTCGGACATGTCTACAGCATGCTCGGCGTTTCGCTGACACACTGGAGCCATGCCTGAACTGCCCGAAGTCGAGGCGCTGGCCGATCACCTCCGCCGACATGCGACCGGCCGGGAGGTCACCCGCATCGACGTGGCCGCGTTGTCGGTGCTCAAGACGTTCGACCCGCCGACGACGGCGTTGCACGGCCAGACGGTGACCGGGGCGAATCGGTGGGGCAAGTACCTCGGTCTCGAGGTCGGCCCCTGGCACCTGATCACGCACTTGTCCCGGGCGGGGTGGTTGAAGTGGTCCGACAAGCTGTCGCCGGCGCCGCTCAAGCCGTCGGGCAAGGGCCCGATCGCGCTGCGCGTGCACCTGGGCGAGGGCGTGGGCTTCGACCTGACCGAGGCGGGCACCCAGAAGCGGTTGGCGGTGTGGGTGGTCGACGATCCGATGGCGGTACCGCAGATCGCCGCGCTGGGACCCGATGCGCTGTCGCTGGATTCGGCCGGGCTGGCCGGCGTGCTGGCAGGCAATTCCGGACGGATCAAAACAGTGATCACCGATCAGAAGGTGATAGCGGGCATCGGTAACGCCTACAGCGACGAGATCCTGCATGTGGCCAAGCTGTCGCCGTTCGCGACGGCGGGCAAGCTGACCGACGCCCAGCTGGCCGCGTTGCACGACGCGATGATCTCGGTACTCACCGATGCGGTCGCGAGGTCGGTGGGGCAGCAGGCCGCAACGCTGAAGGGGGAGAAGCGGTCTGGCCTGCGGGTGCATGCCCGAACCGGACTGCCATGCCCGGTATGCGGCGACACGGTGCGGGAAGTGTCTTTCGCCGACAAATCGTTCCAGTACTGCCCGACGTGCCAGACCGGTGGCAAGGTGCTGGCGGACCGGAGGATGTCACGCCTGCTGAAGTAGCGGCCCCGTTTTTGACAGTTGTCTAACTCGGTTATCCTGCAGCGATGACCCGTCAGAAGATCCTCATCACCGGTGCCAGCTCTGGGCTGGGCGCGGGCATGGCCCGCCAATTCGCGGCCAAGGGCCGTGACCTGGCTCTGTGTGCCCGCCGCACCGAGCGGCTCGACGAGCTCAAGGCCGAACTGGCCGACCGGCACCCCTACATCAAAGTCGCTGTCGCCGCGCTGGACGTCAATGACCATGAGGCCGTGCCGCGCGTTTTCGGCGAGCTGTCCGAGGAACTCGGCGGCATCGATCGGGTCATCGTCAACGCCGGCATCGGCAAGGGCTGGCCGCTGGGCGAGGGCAAGCCGTGGGCGAACAAGGCGACGATCGAGACGAACCTGATCGCCGGGCTGGTGCAGATCGAGACGGCGCTGGAGATGTTCAAGAAGTCCGGCAACGGTCACTTGGTGCTGATCTCGTCGGTGCTCGGCAACACCGGCGTGCCCGGTGGCAAGGCCGCCTACTGCGCATCGAAGGCCGGGATGACGTCACTCGGTGAGTCGCTGCGCGCCGAATACGACAAGGGCCCGATCCGGGTAACTGTCGTCGAGCCGGGCTACATCGAGTCGGAGATGACGGCCAAGTCGGCGACCACCATGCTCATGGTGGACAACGAAACCGGCGTCCGGGCGATGGTTGAGGCCATCGAGCGAGAGAAAGGCCGGGCCGTGGTTCCGCGTTGGCCCTGGGCTCCGTTGACGCAGGTGATGCGCTTGCTGCCACCGAAGTACACCAAGCGCTTCGCCTAGCGCTTCACCTGGCGTCAGGGGACGTGTACGCAACCCACGCCGGGAACACAGCCGCCGCCACCGCCGGGGCCGCCACCACCGGTCGGGCCACCCGGGATTGAACCGCCGCCGCCACCGGGGCCGCCACTACCGGTCGGGCCACCGGGGATCATGCCGCCGCCGCCACCGGGGCCGCCGCCACCGGTCGGGCCACCGGGGATCATGCCGCCGCCACCACCGGGGCCGCCGCCACCGGTCGGGCCGCCCGGAATGGAGCCGCTACCGCCTTCTGGGCCGCCGGTACCGGTCGGTCCGGGAGCCGGAGCCGGAGAGGTCGTGGTTTCCGGGGTTGTCACTGTCGTGGTGGCGACCGAGGATGCCGGAGCCGTGTCGTCGCTCGAACCGCACCCCGCCAGCAGCGGTGCCGCGGTGAGCGCGACGCCCACACCGACTGTCATCGACCACTTGCGGATAGTTGGCCAGGCGCCGTTGTTGCAGGTTGTCAAGATCGGTCGGTGCGTTGACATCGTTGAACCCCCAGTTCTGTCGGTCCACATTTTCTGTGGAGCACGGAACGGGTTCCCATTGCCGGCCGGATTGAATCATCAGCATGATCCGGACCACTGTCGGTGGACGTCAGGTTTGGGCTCGAAGTGGACGTGGGTAGCCCAGTCCCATGACCACAAAGTTGATTACCTCGATGTTGTTCGCAGGCGCTGCAGCAGGTGCTGTGGCCTTCGCTCCGGTGGCTTTCGCTGAGCCCGGACCGCCGCCGCCGGCTCCGCCGGCCCCGGGTTGCTACAACCCGGACGGCACCCCCTGTACCCCGTCGGCGGGTCCGCAGGGTGCGGGCGCCGAGGTGCCCGGTGGCCCAGGCGCACAGGCCGGGTCTGACGGCCACGTTTCCGCCGGTGTTCCGGGCGGTCCGTGGGCCGAAGCCGGCCCCGGTGGCGGCGTCGCCTGTGTTCCGGGCGGGCCGTGCCGAACCATTGACCTGCCCGGCTGAGCCAGCCGGCGACCAGCCCTAGGCCGAACGTCCGCGTTCGACGCGGTATCGGCGCACCAGGGCATCGGTCGATGAGTCCGACTGCTTGCCAGGTGATCCCGATTCGGTGATCACCGGCAGCAGGGCCTTGGCCTGGGTCTTGCCAAGCTCAACGCCCCACTGGTCGAAGGAGTCGATACCCCACACGACTCCTTCGGTGAACACTTGGTGTTCGTAGAGGGCGATGAGCTGGCCCACCACCGACGGCGTCAACCTGGTTGCCAGGATTGACGTCGTCGGTCGGTTTCCCGGCACCACCTTGTGCGGCACCACAGCGGCCGGTGTGCCTTCTGCCGCAATCGCTTCGGCAGTCTTGCCGAACGCCAATACCTGGGTCTGGGCGAAGAAGTTGCTCATCAACAGGTCGTGCATGCTGCCGGTGCCGTCGGCGGTCGGCAGGTCGTCGGTGGGTTCGGAGAAGCCGATGAAATCGGCCGGCACCAAGCGAGTGCCCTGGTGCAGCAGCTGATAAAAGGCGTGCTGACCGTTGGTTCCCGGCTCACCCCAGAAGATCTCACCGGTGTCGGTGCTCACGGCGCTGCCGTCGGCCCGTACCGACTTGCCGTTGGATTCCATGGTCAGCTGCTGAAGGTATGCCGCGAAGCGGGACAGGTCGTTGGAGTAGGGCAGCACCGCACGCGATTGTGCGCCAAAGAAATTCGAATACCACAGCCCGATCAGCCCCAGCAACGCGGGAGCGTTCTCGGCCAGCGGGGCGGTGCGGAAGTGCTCGTCGACCAGATGGAAACCGGACAGAAATTCGGCGAAGCGCTCACGGCCGATCACCGCCATCACCGACAGCCCGATGGCCGAGTCCACCGAGTACCGGCCACCGACCCAATCCCAGAACCCGAACATGTTGGCGGTGTCGATGCCGAACTCGCCCACCAGCTTCGCGTTGGTGGACACCGCCACGAAATGCTTGGCCACGGCGTCTTCGCCGAGGGCGTCGATCAGCCACCGCCGGGCGGCGGTGGCGTTGGTGAGCGTCTCCAGGGTGGAGAACGTCTTGGAGGCGACGATGAAAAGTGTTGTGGCCGGGTCGAGATCAGCCAGTGTCGCCACCAGGTCGGCCGGATCGACGTTGGAGACGAAGCGCGCGCTGATGCCGGCGTCGGCGTAGTGACGGAGGGCGTCGTACACCATCACCGGCCCCAGGTCCGAACCGCCGATGCCGATGTTCACCACGGTCTTGATGCGTTCGCCGGTGGCGCCGCTCCACTCACCGTTGCGTAGCCGATCGGTGAAGTCGCCCATCCGGTCCAATACAGAGTGCACATCGGCTACGACGTCCTGGCCGTCGACGGTCAACGATGCGTCGGCAGGTAACCGCAGCGCGGTGTGCAGGACCGCGCGGTCCTCGGAGGTGTTGATGTGTTCCCCGGCGAACATCGCGTCGCGGCGGGCTTCCAGCCCGGCTGCGCGGGCCAGATCCGCCAGCAGTTCCAGGGTGCGCCGGGTGACGCGGTGCTTGCTGTAGTCGATGTAGAGGTCGCCGACGGTCAGCACGAGTTCGGTGCCGCGGTTCGGGTCCTCGGCGAACAACTCCGTCAGATGGAGGTCACCGATCTCGTCATAGTGCTTCGACAATGCCTGCCAGGCCGGGGTTGCGGTGATGTCAGCACTCATTCTCTCGACCTTAATGCGGGACTCGAAGTGAAGGTGTACATGATGGATGTATGGCCATTGAAGACTTGATTTCATCCGTACCCACGGGTCTGTGGATCGGTGGTGAGGAACGCCAGGCCGCAGCGACGTTCAATGTGCTGGATCCCAGCGACGATCAGGTGTTGGCCACAGTGGCCGACGCGACAGCCGCCGATGCCGTCGCCGCATTGGACGCCGCATGTGCGGTTCAGGCCGAGTGGGCCGCGACCGCACCTCGTAAACGGGGCGAGATCCTGCGTTCGGTGTTCGAGAAGATCACCGAACGAGCCGACGACATCGCCGCGCTGATGACTCTCGAGATGGGCAAGGTGCTGGCCGAGAGCAAGGGCGAGGTCGCCTATGGCGCCGAGTTCTTCCGCTGGTTCTCCGAAGAAGCGGTCCGCATCGCGGGCCGCTTCACCCCGGCGCCGGCGGGTACCGGCCGCATCCTCGTCACCAAACAGGCTGTCGGCCCGTGCTACGCCATCACGCCGTGGAATTTCCCGCTGGCCATGGGCACTCGCAAGATGGGGCCGGCGTTCGCCGCGGGCTGCACCATGATCGTCAAACCGGCACAGGAAACCCCGCTGACCATGCTGCTGCTGGCCAAGCTGATGGATGAGGCCGGCCTCCCCAAGGGTGTGCTCTCGGTGTTGCCGACCAGCAACCCGGGTGTGGTGACCAGCGCACTGATCGACGATGGCCGCTTGCGCAAGCTGACCTTCACCGGCTCGACAGGTGTGGGCAAGGCCCTGGTGAAGCAGTCCGCGGACAAGCTGCTGCGCACGTCGATGGAACTGGGCGGCAACGCTCCTTTCATCGTGTTCGACGACGCCGATGTGGATGCGGCGGTCGACGGGGCGATCCTGGCGAAGATGCGCAACGGCGGTGAGGCCTGCACGGCCGCCAACCGGTTCCACGTGGCCAACTCGGTACGCGAAGAGTTCACCGACAAGCTCGTCAAACGCATGAGCGAGTTCACCCTCGGCAAGGGCATCGACCCGTCGTCCACATTGGGCCCGCTGATCAATTCCAAGCAGGTCTCCACCGTCACCGAACTCGTCTCCGACGCGGTGTCCAAAGGGGCGACGGTCGCCGTCGGCGGCGTCGCGCCCGGCGGTCCGGGCAACTTCTACCCGGCCACCGTCCTGGCCGATGTGCCCGCCGATGCCCGGATCCTCAAAGAGGAGGTCTTCGGTCCGGTCGCCCCGATCACCGGTTTCGACACCGAGGACGAGGGTGTGGCCGCCGCGAACAACACCGAATACGGCTTGGCTGCTTACGTTTACACGCAGTCGCTGGATCGGGCCTTGCGGGTGGCCGAGGGAATCCAATCCGGCATGGTCGGCATCAATCGCGGTGTCATCTCCGATGCGGCCGCACCGTTCGGCGGCATCAAGGAGTCCGGGTTCGGCCGTGAGGGCGGCATCGAGGGCATCGAGGAGTACCTCGACACGAAATATATTGCGCTGACCCGGTAGCGCTCCGTCGCGCCTTCCCGACTCGGCGCCCGATGCCCCCTAAACTCTGGGGCTCGGACGCCAAGACGGGAGGGCTTACGTGACTGCGGCGCCGGTCCGTGCTGCCAGCCGGCGTCGGCGTGCCTCCATCCGGCGCGACATACCCGCACTCGACGGCATCCGTGCCGTCGCCGTGGCTCTGGTGCTGGCCGGCCATGGTGGAGTGCCGGGCGTGGCCGGAGGGTTCATCGGCGTCGACGTCTTCTTCGTGCTGAGCGGATTCCTGATCACCTCGCTGCTGCTGGACGAGTATCGACGCACAGAGCGCATCGATCTCAAGGGCTTCTGGATCCGGCGGGCCAAACGCCTGTTGCCGGCGATGGTGTTGATGACGTTGGCGGTGGTGATCGCCCGTCCCTTGTTCTCCTCGGATGCGGTGACCTCGCTTCGCGAGGACGCGGTCGCGGCGTTCTTCTGGATGGCGAACTGGGTCTTCGTCGCCGCCGACACCGACTACTTCAGTCAGGGCGCGCCGCCGTCACCGTTGCAGCACACCTGGTCGCTGGCGGTCGAAGAGCAGTACTACGTGGTCTGGCCGCTGCTGGTGTTGGCCGCCGCGCTGTTGGTGCGCCGCCGTTCGGCCGGCGCGGTGCGGGCCGTGGTGTTCGTACTCGCGGTGCTCGGAGTGGTCGGCTCGGCTGTGTTGGCGATCGTGATGTCGGGTGATGCCGGTGAGCTCAACCGGGTGTACTTCGGCACCGACACTCGAGCGCAGGCCCTGTTGATCGGCGCGGCTGCCGCGGCACTGCTGGTTCGCGACTGGTCGGCGTTGACGATGTCGGGCACGTTGATCCGGACCCGGTGGCGGCGCTGGATCGCCTGGATCCTGCCGGTGATCGGCGTGGCCGTGCTGGCGGCCGCCGCGCACTTCGCGACCGGCAGCGCCGACGAATTCCACCATGGCCTGCTGATCGTGGTGGCCCTGGGCGCGGTGCTCGTCGTCGCCCCGGTCGCCCTGGATCAGGACGGCTACGTGGCCCGGGTGTTGGCGTGGTACCCGCTGGTCACCCTCGGCGTCATCTCCTACGGCGTCTACCTCTGGCATTGGCCGATCTTCCAGATCCTCAACGGCGAGCGCACCGGGCTGCAAGGTTGGTCGCTGCTGGCACTGCGGTGCGCGGTGACGATCGCGGTGTCGTGGGTGTCGTGGTGGGCGATCGAGCAACCGGTCCGGCACTGGCGTCCTCAGCACGTCCCGATGCTGCGGTTGGCGGCGGCGACGGTGGCCACCGCCGCGGTGGTGACGATGACGGTCGTCCCGGTCGGCGTGCCGACCCGCCCTGCGGGCCCTGACGTGATGGCCGCCGCCGCGTCCGAGCAGGACGTCGGCGCCGAACGCGCCGTCCCGGTGGGACCGCCGCCGGCACTACCCCCCGGCACCCAGACCGTTGCGGTGTTCGGCGACTCGGTGGCCTGGACGTTGATGCGATATCTGCCTGCCACTCCGGGTTTCCATTTCAGCGATTACACGACCATCGGCTGCGGCGTCGCCCGCGGCGGCCCCTACCGGTCGGCGGGGGAGACCCTGAACCAGAAGCCCGAGTGCGATTCCTGGCCGGAGCGTTGGGCGCAACGGATCGCCCATGACCGCCCGCAAACCGTGCTGTTGATGATCGGCCGCTGGGAAGTCGTCGACCGGACCTGGAAGGGCCGGTGGACACACATCGGCAACGACGCCTACGACGCCTATCTCAAAGGTGAGTTGCAGCGCGCATTGGACATCCTCAGCTCGACCGGCGCGCGGGTGGTCGTCACCACCGCGCCCTACAACCGGCGCGGCGAGCGGTCGGACGGCACGCTGTACCCCGAAGATCAGCCGGGCCGCGTGCAGGCCTGGAACACCATGCTGCGCAATGTGGTCGCGCAACGGCCGAACGTGTCGATCCTGGATTTCAATGCCAAGCTCAACCCGGACGGCAAGTACACCGCGAAGATCAACGGCGTGCGGATGCGCAGCGACGGTGTGCACCCGACCTCAGAGGCAGTGCAATGGCTAACCCCGTGGTTGCTCGACTCGCTCAAGATGCCCGGTAAACCGGCGGGCTAGTCGACCTATCGAGGGCAGGTGTCGAACTGCGCGCGCAAGCGCTGCTGTAGTTCCTTTTCCGCTGACGACAGGCTGTCGCCGCGCGCCGTTCCGGGATACCCGCAAGCGCCTACATGCACGGTCCCGTCGGGTGCCGCGGGAAGGAAGATCTGGCCGACTTGCCAGCTCAACATCAATGGCGAGTCTGGTCCGGCGCCTAGCCGGCCGATGACATCCTTCATGGCTGGCTCGACCGCCTGGAAGTCGGTGACCGCGACATTCAGCTCAGTGATGACACCGGAACTGACCGTCACCGCGCCTACCTGAACGGGGAGCGAGTCGAGTTGAGAGCTGACGCGGCGTTCTTCCTCAGGTGAGAACGGAAAATAGATGCGCCAGCGCTGCACGCTGCTCGATGCGCCCGGGTAGATCTCGGCCAGACCAATGCTGCCCAGGCTTTCCCGAATCATGGCGAGCGTGACCGGCAGCGGCGATTCGCGTGAGACATAGAGGTTGCCGTCCGGGATGTCGTGGCGGGTCCACTTCACCACCGCAGCCGGACCCACCGCTGGAGTGAGTTGACGTAGCCGCTCGACATCGTCGACGAACTGACGGGCATCGAGGTCGGCGACCGTGCCGCTGACGAGGATCAGTGGCTTTTCGGCGACACGGATGTTGACGGTGTCGAGATCCTCGTGGGGATTGTTTTTGAGTGTGTCGACGACCGCCCGGATCTGCCCGGGCGTCGCGCTTGTCATCGTCACAAAGAGATTCGGCAGCGTGACGGTGGCCAGCTCTGCGTCGTTTGTCGCAAACCCTGCGCTGGTGACACCAGGCATGGCGGCGACGGTGTCCTTCAGCCTATCGGCGCCGTTGTCTTTGCCGGGGCCGATGAAGCATCCACTGAGCAGACCGGTGACAACAAGAGCGATCGCGGCTATCGCTCGCGTCATGCTGGTACTCCTGGGGTTCGTCCCTCAGTGGGGTAGGGGGTGGGATCGCCGGGTGGAGCGTTCTTGGGATCGCCACCAGGCAGGCCGATCGGCAATTTGGGGTCGTTGCTCCAGGTCAAGCCTGCGCCGTCCTCACTCACGATCACGGTGTCGCCACCTCGCACCGCCGATTCCACCTGAGCGGCGAGTTCCTCAGGTGACGCTTTCGGGTTGGCCATGCCGATCTGCCGGCCAATCTCGTTGTTGTACAGATCCATTGCCTCGCGTGGGGCAGGATCGCCTGGGCGGCGTTCGTGCGCCGTGGCGAACTTGCGGGTCCACTCTTCACCGAATCGTTGTGTCATCAGCGCATTCCAATACGTGTGCCGGAACGCGTCGGTGTGGTTATCGCTGGTGTTGCCGTCCGGTGGCGGGAACTTCCTGCCGGCCTCGTCGATTGCAGCTTGCTTGATGTCGAAGAAGTCCTTGACCGCGAAAGGACCTTGGGTTGCGGCCAGTTCTGCGAGCACGCGGTATTCCCCGACCGTGAGGTTGGCATCCCCTTTGACTTCGTCGCCGAGGACGCCCCCAATTGTGTCGAGCAGCCACTTGGGAAGCATCCGATCGTCTTTGACCTGGTACTCGCGAAGAATCTCTTCGAGCTTCTTACGGGGATCGTCCTCCAGCGTCGATCCGGCGGCCTCACCTGCTCCGAGCTTCTGGTACCCGTCGGCGATTTCGGTGATGTCGTTGCCGATGTCCGAGAGATCAGCCGTGGTGCGGCTGATGATCTCGCTGATCTGGCCCATGCCGGCGGCGACGATCGGCAGCAGCATCTTCTCCCGAAGGGGGCCTGGCGGAACCGACTTAGCCAAGTCGACCACCTGATTGTGAACGGAGAGCAGATCCTCGCGTCCCAGTTTGACAACGTAGGCGGACGCATCGATTTGCGAGCCAAGACGCTGATCCAGAGCGGCGAACGCCCCCATCTTCGCGATGTTCCTGTTGTTGGCCTCCAGATACGCTTCGGACGCGGTGCCCGTCCATGAGTCACTCGCGATGGTTCCCGCCATGTCGCTCTCGACCGCGCGGACGGTGGCGCTGCTCTCGAACAGCGGCGTACCCGGTTGTGGAGTGCCGCTGCCGAAGTTCGACTGCGCCATGCGTGAGGTCTTCAGAAATGCCTCAAGCACGCTCACCGGTGCCGCCCACGGTTTGTCACCCACCAATTATCCGGGCCGAGAGCGCAGGGTCTTTACAGCATTTTGCCAGGCGGGCTAGTCGACCTAGTGCCCCAGCCGGCCGCGGCCGAGCTGCAGTAGCAGCATCGCCAGGTCTTTGCCTTCAGGGCCGAGCACGCTGTAGCGCTCGATGACCTTCATCTCACGGTTGTGCACCAGCCGGGTACCGCCGGAGGCCATCCGGACCTTGCCGATCTCTTTGGAGACCTCGGTACGCCGCTGGATGGCGGCCAGGATGGTGGCATCGAGTTCGTCTATCTCCCGGCGCAGGTCATCGATCTCAGGCACAGGCTGATAGTCCCAGTCGGCCCGTGCCAGCGCAAAACTGTCCCCCCTCAGCGGTAAGTTTGAACGCAAGATGACCACTTCCCCCGTCGCCTCAGAAATCGACCAACTCCTTGACGGCTTGAACCCTCAGCAGCGCCAGGCGGTGCTGCATGAAGGGTCGCCGTTGCTGATCGTCGCGGGCGCGGGTTCGGGTAAGACAGCGGTGCTGACCAGGCGCATCGCGTATCTGCTGGCGGCTCGCGAGGTGGGTGTCGGGCAGATCTTGGCCATCACGTTCACCAACAAGGCCGCCGCTGAGATGCGCGAGCGCGTGGTCGGGCTGGTCGGCCCGCGGGCCCGCAACATGTGGGTGTCGACGTTCCACTCCACCTGTGTGCGGATCCTGCGCAACCAGGCCTCGCTGCTGCCCGGGCTGAACTCCAACTTCTCGATCTACGACTCGGACGATTCCCGGCGCCTGCTGATGATGATCGGCAAGGACATGGGGTTGGACACCAAGCGGTATTCGCCGCGCCTACTGGCCAATGGCATCTCCAACCTGAAGAACGAGCTGATCGGCCCGGAGCAGGCGGCGGCGGAGGCGTCGGAGGCCGCCGAGGAGATGGCCGGCGTCATCGCCCAGGTGTACGGCGAATACCAGCGCAGGCTGCGGGCGGCCAATGCGCTGGACTTCGACGACCTGATCGGTGAGACGGTCGGCATCCTGCAGGCATTCCCGCAGATCGCCCAGTACTACCGGCGCCGGTTCCGCCACATCCTGGTCGACGAGTACCAGGACACCAACCACGCGCAGTACGTGCTGGTGCGGGAGTTGGTGGGGCATCACCTCGACGAGAACGACGGGGTGGGCCCGTCGGAGCTGTGCGTGGTGGGTGACGCCGATCAGTCCATCTACGCGTTCCGTGGCGCGACGATCCGCAACATCGAGGACTTCGAGCGCGACTACCCGGATGCGACGACCATCCTGCTGGAGCAGAACTACCGCTCCACCCAGACCATCCTGAACGCGGCCAACTCGGTGATCGCCCGCAACACGGGCCGCCGCGAGAAGCGGTTGTGGACGGAGGAGGGCGAGGGCGAGCTGATCGTCGGCTACGTGGCCGACAACGAGCATGACGAGGCCCGCTTCGTAGCCGAGGAGATCGACGCGCTCGCCGACAGCGAGGGCCTCAAATACGGCGACGTGGCGGTGTTCTACCGCACCAACAACTCCTCGCGCGCGCTGGAGGAGGTGTTCATCCGCGCCGGCATCCCGTACAAGGTCGTCGGCGGGGTGCGCTTCTATGAACGACGCGAGATCCGCGACATCGTGGCCTACCTACGGGTGCTCGACAACCCGGGTGACTCGGTGAGTATGCGCCGCATCCTCAACACCCCGCGGCGCGGTATCGGGGACCGAGCCGAAGCCTGTGTGGCGGTGTACGCCGAGAACACCGGTGCCAACTTCAACGATGCGCTGCAGGCCGCCGCCGAGGGCCGGGTGCCCATGCTCAACTCTCGCTCGGAGAAGGCCATCGCGAGCTTCGTCGAGATGCTGGACTCGCTGCGCGCCAAGCTCGACGACGAGCTCGGGGACTTGGTGGAGGCCGTGCTGGAGCGCACCGGCTACCGCCGTGAGCTGGAAGCCTCCAGTGACCCGCAGGACCTGGCCCGGTTGGACAACCTCAATGAATTGGTCAGCGTCGCACACGAATTCAGCACCGACCTGGCAAACGCCCGGGCGCTGGCCGAACAAGGCGAAGGCGAGCCCGTCGACGAGGACATCCCCGACACCGGGGTGCTGGCCCAGTTCCTGGAACGGGTGTCGCTGGTGGCCGATGCCGACGAGATCCCCGAAGACGGAGCCGGCGTGGTGACGATGATGACGCTGCACACCGCGAAGGGGCTGGAGTTCCCGGCGGTGTTCGTCACCGGTTGGGAGGACGGCATGTTCCCGCACATGCGGGCATTGGGTGACCCCAACGAGCTGTCCGAGGAACGTCGGTTGGCCTACGTCGGGATCACCCGGGCACGTAAGCGGCTGTATCTGTCGCGGGCCAAGGTGCGCTCGTCGTGGGGTCAGCCCATGCTGAACCCGGAATCGCGGTTCCTGCGCGAGATTCCCGAAGACCTGATCAACTGGCGCCGCGTCGAGCAGCCGTCGTCGTCGCTGAGCGCGCCGGTCGGTAACGCCGGCCGGTATGGCACCCCGCGTCCGTCGCCGTCCCGGCCGGCGCCGGCGCGCAACCGTCCGGTGATCACCCTGGAGCCCGGCGACCGAGTCACCCACGACAAGTACGGGCTGGGCCGGGTCGAGGAGGTCTCGGGCGTGGGCGAATCGGCGATGTCACTGATCGACTTCGGCAGTGCGGGTCGGGTCAAGCTGATGCACAATCACGCGCCGGTGCAAAAGCTCTGAGGCTTGCACCAGCGTCGCGCACCGGGAAGCAGCGGTCAGGCCTGGGCGCGCCGGCCCAGTCGCAACAGGTGGCTGCCGTCGGGCGCTACGGCGAGCAACAGGGCCGCCGCGGCAGCGGTGAAAACAGATGCACTGAACGGTGTCTCGAAGCCGGCGAAGAAGAACATCGAGACACCGAAGACGAGCAGCGTCGCTGCACTGGCTAATGCCACCCACCGCAAGGTGATGCCCAGGAGCAGTCCCACGGCCAGGACGATCTCGATGACCGTCGCGCCCCAGGCAGCGATGTCCACGAGCGCTCCGGACAGGTACGGCGCCAGGACCTTGACGTAGGCGGTGAACGCCTCGAAGTTGCCCCAGCCGACATTCGGTGTTCCAGGAGGTCCCCACAGGCCGAACCGGTCGGCGACGGCGGACAGAAACCCCACAGCCAGCGCTAACCGAGCGAAAATGATTGCCCCGCACAGTAATCGGTTGCTGTCGGCCTTCTCGGGTCGGTGGTCGGCCACTGGCGAGTCCTCAGGCATGCCCCAAATGATGCCAGGGTCCGTCCGCGAGCTCGGCCGGAGTGCCCAGGCGTGGCTCGGCCAACGGGGGGATCGAGGTCAGCACGGGGTTCTGGTCCAGGCGGGATCCCGGCGTGCGGCCCTGGCCCCACCCGATCATCTCCCGGTAACTGCCCAGCAGACCCGATCTGCGCACCGCTTCTTCCGACGCATGTGGGCTCTCGGCGTCGACGGGGACGGACACCGGCGAGACGTAGAGCGCGTCGGTGGGGCAGTACGCCTCGCACATGAAGCAGGTTTGGCAGTCGGACTGCCGTGCGATGACGGGCACGCCGTCGGCGCCGCGGTCGAACACATCGGTGGGGCACACCTTTACGCAGACGTCGCACTTGACGCAGGAGGCGGCGCTGACGATCTCGATCACGCCACGGCCTCGGCAGAGACGAGTTGAGGTGCAATGGGATCGGGGGTGGTCCAGACCTCGTCGAGGCCGCCGACCAGGATGCGGTGCTCGAAGCGGTGATCCGAGTCGGGCCGGTCTTCACGGCGGTGCAGGCCGCGGGTTTCCGGCCGGGCCAGGGAGGCGGCGGTGATCCAGCGTGCCGCGGCCACCATGGCGACCGCCTGGCGTTGCTTGTAGACCTCGCGGGCCGGCACCGGGGCCAGGCCGTCGGAGATGTCGCGCCACACGGTTTCCAACACATCAGCCGATTCCTGAAGTCGTTCAGCCGTCTTCAGGTAGCTGCGGTGTGGGGGCAGGATGTGCGACTGGACGGCGGCCACTACTTCGTCGACAGTGGGCGCGCCTGAGCGTGCGGGCCGGGTCGGCGGTGTCGCCGATGCCGGGCGCGACCGACGGGTCCGGCTGAACTCCGCGGCGCCGCGGCCGGCGAAGGTTCCCGACGCGATCGCCCATGAGCCGTTGCGGCTGCCACCGCCGGACAGCGAACCGGTGATGAGTTCGCGGGTCGCGGCGTCGCCCGCGGCGTACAGCCCGGGAACCGTTGTCGCACAGTCAGGCCCGATCAGGCGCAGGCCGCCGGTACCCCGCACCGATCCCTCGTAGACCATCCGAACCGGGTAGGCCGTGGTGAACGGGTCGATACCCGCCTTGTCCAACGGCAGGAAATAGTTCGGCTGCGCGTCGCGCATGGTCTGGCGGATGTGTTCGGGTGCGCGGTCCAGCCGGGCGAACACCCGCTCACCGCGGGTCAGTGCCCGCTGCGCGTCCTGGCGGCCACTCAGTCCGCGCTGGGTGGTGAACGGACGACCTTTCTCGTCATAGAAGCTGCCCCACTGCAGCATTCGGCCTTTGGTGTGCACACCCCATTCGGGGGCCAGCGCGTAGGCGGTGCAGAACTCCATGCCGGACAGGTGTGCTCCCTTCTCGGCAGCCATCAGCAGCCCCTCGCCGGTATCGACATTGGTGCCGAATGTTCCGGACAGGAACGCAGTTCCGCCGGAGGCCAGTACGACCGCGCCCGCGGTGATGTGCCACGGCCGGCCCCCGTGCTGGCGGGCGATGCCGGTCGCGCCGGTGACGACGCCGTCGCTGTCGGCGGTCAACTCGAGCGCGGGGTGGTGGTCGAGGATCAGCACTCCACTGCGATGGGCCTTGCGACGCATCCGCCGCATGTACTCCGGGCCCTGCAGGCTGCTGCGCATCTCGCGTCCGTCGGTGCCGATGGGAAAGGGATAACCCCACTCCGAGAGCTGCTCGAGTCGGTCCCACGAGGTCGCCAGGACTCGGAACATCCACTCGGAGTCGGTGATCCCGCCTGCGGCCAGCTCACGTTCGCGCACCGAATCTTCACGACGCGGGCCGGGGCTGATCGCCCACAGGTTGTTGCCACCGGCGGCGGTCGCCCCGCTGGTGCCGCAGTAGCCCTTGTCCACCAGGATGACCCGGGCGCCGGATTCGGTGGCGGAGATCGCGGCCCAGGTGGCCGCGGGCCCGCCACCGATCACCAGGACGTCGGTGCTCTGGATGTCAGCGCGAACGGTCATGGCCCACCTCCTCTCTGACGCCGAGTTCGGCGAGCAGTGCGCGGCGCAGTTCGTCGAAGCCGTCGTCGCTGCGGGTGCGGGGGAACGGCAGCTCGACGCGACGGTCCAGAGACACGCGTCCGCCGGAGAGCACCACGACCCGGTCGGCGAGCAGGATCGCCTCGTCGACATCGTGGGTGACGTGCAGAACTGCCATGTGTCTGCGGGACCACAAATCATGCAGCAGCCCATACATCTTGAGCCGGGTCAGCGCGTCGAGCGCGCCGAACGGCTCGTCGAGCAGCAACAGGTCGGGCTCACGAACCAGTGCGCGGGCCAGGGAGACTCGTTGGGCCTCACCTCCGGACAGCGACAACGGCCAGGCTCGGGTCTTGTCCGCCAAGCCGACTTCCTCAAGTGCGGCCTGCCCGCGTGCGGTGCGGCTGGGCGCGTCGGGTCCGGCATCGGGCAGTGCGAAGGTGACGTTGGCCAGAGCCCGCCGCCACGGCAGCAGACGCGGATTCTGGAACACCACCGCCCGCGAGCGGGGCACCTTCACCGAGCCGGTGACCTGATCGTCGAGACCGGCCAGCACGCGTAGCAGCGTGCTCTTGCCGGATCCGGACCGGCCGAGCATCGCGACGAATTCGCCGTCGTCGATCTGCAATTCGAATTCGTCGAGAACTTGTTGATCACCGAATGCGCGGCTGAGGCCGCTGACGTCGACGACCGAAGAATTCATGCCGGTACCCCGAGACCCTCGAATCCGTTGCGCCAAGACAGCAGTAGCCGCTCCAAAACCCGCACCAACGTGTAGGACAGCAGACCCGCCACGGCATAGATGACGATCACCAGCAGCGAGACATCGAACTGCAAGTTGGTCTGGGCGCGCGACATCAGGTATCCGATGCCCTGGGTGGTGTTGATCATCTCGGCGAAGATCAGGCTCAGCCACGCGCTGGAGAGTCCCAGACGCAGGCCGACCAGGAAGTTCGGCATGGCGCCCGGCAGGATCACCTGGGTGATCAGGGTGTGGCGTGGTGCTTCCACCGTTTGTGCCATCTCGACGAGTTGCCGGTCCACACCGCGGATTCCGGAGTAGGTGTTGATGTAGATCGCGATCGCCACGCCGGTGGTGATCAGCACGATCTTGGGGCCTTCGCCGATGCCCATCCAGATGATCAGCAGCGGGGTCAAGGCGAAATTCGGTACCGCCTTGAGGATCTGCATGGTCCAGTCGAGCAGGTCCTCGCCGGTGCGGGTGAGCCCGGCCAGGACCGCCAGCACGACGCCGATGAGGATGCCGAGCAGCGTGCCGGTCAGCACGCGGACCGCCGATGCGCCGACGTGGGTGGCGAGTTGGCCGTCGCCGAGCAGGCGCCATGCGGTGGCGGCCACCTGGGTCGGCGGTGGGAACAGATCTGCGTTGAGAATCGCGGTGGCCGAGCCGACGGTCCAGATCGCGAGAATCGACGCGGGGCCCATGAGACGACGTACCGGCCGGGGGAAGCGTTCCCACAGGCCTTTTCGTCGATTGCGGCCACCGACGACGTCGATGAGTTCCGGGCGGGTGGCTGCCGGCCGTATGGCGGCGGTGGTCACGACTTGGCTCCGGCCCATTCGCGGACCGAGTATTCGTGGTCGAACGATCCGTCGGCGTTGAGGAACTTGTAGGCGGCCTCGAGTTGGTCGATGCCGACCTGCGGGAACGGTTCGGTGTTGAACTCATCGGCATGAGTCGACCGTTTGACGAACTCCAGCTCGGTGTCGTCGGTCTGTGCGACCCAGGACAGGTAGTCGTCGAAGTTCTCGGTGATGTCGCGGTTGACCGTGGTGACCGCCTGCTGCCAGGCGCCGACGAACTCGGGGTGGGCATCGGTGAACGAGCGAAGGGCGATGTTGGTGCCGGTGCTGCCGAAGCCGTGCCGGGACAGGCTGTCGATGATCGGGAAGCCTTTGGATTCCAGCTCGGCGGCGCTGGCACCGGTCACGATGGCGGCGTCGATCTTCCCGGAACTCAGCCCGGCGATCGACTCGGGCGTGGGAACGTCGCGCACGTGGATCTGTCCGTTCAATCCTGCGGCGTCGATGAGCTGTCTGGCGGCGCGGTCGCGGATGGTGCCTTGCGGCGCGGTGATGTCCTTGCCGATCAGGCCCTTGATCTCGGTGGGGCCGCCCTTGGCGCCCACCAACCAGGCATCACCGTTGATCGAATCAAGGGACAGCAGAACCACTTTCGGGTCTCGACTGCGTGCCCGCAATCCGGGGTTGTCGCCGATGGCGGCGACGTCGATGGCACCTGCGAACAGGGCTGAGGCGACGTCGCTTCCGGACTGGAAGAACGAGTACTCGATCTTGCCGACGCCTGCGGACTTCAGCTGTTCGGTGAGGATGCCCTGCTTGTCACCCCACCCCAGGGAGCCCGCGGGCGTTCCCGTCACCGAGGTGGCCCCCACGCGAAGGGTGTAGCCATCGGCGTCGTCATTGCTGCTGCAGGACACGGCGGCGGCGATGAGGGTAAGCGCAAAGGCGGTGCGCAACAGGCGGTTGAGCATGGGAGCGGGCCTCCGAAGGTCTCATGCGTGAGCACACGCGAATCGCCCTAGTAGACGCCCGGGTCCGATTTCGGGTCGACGGTTTGGCTCAGCTTGACTGGAAGGTGGCTGTGAACGGGCGATTGACCGGTCGGCGAGCCGCACAGTACGGTGGAACAACTATTTGGTATCACGGATGGGGAAGCGGATCGGTGACGACGCAGCAGGCGGTGGAGCTCTACTACGACCCGTTCGACCACGACATCGATGACAACCCGTACCCGGTTTGGAAGCGGATGCGCAGCGAGGCACCGCTGTACTACAACGAGAAGTACAACTTCTATGCGCTGAGCCGTTGGGGCGATGTGGCCCGGGAACTGCCCAACTGGCAGGCCTACCGATCGGGGCGCGGCACCACAGCCGACATCCTGTTCAGCGGCATCGAGGTACCACCGGGCATTCTGCTGTTCGAGGATCCGCCGCTGCATGATCTGCACCGCCGGCTGCTGTCGAAAGTCTTCACGCCGCGGCGCATGCTGGCGGTCGAGGACCTGGTGCGTGACTTCTGCGTGAAGGCACTGGATCCCCTTCGCGAGCAGGACGGTCTGGATTTCGTCGCCGACCTCGGGGCTTTCATGCCCATGCGCACCATCGGATACCTGTTGGGCATTCCCGAAGAGGAGCAGCAGAGCATCCGGGATCGCAATGACAAGACCATCACGGCCGCCTCGGTCGATGCCAGTGCCGACGGGGTGAGCCCGACGATCTTCGCCGACGCCATCACGATGTTCGCCGAATACATCGAATGGCGAGCTTCGCATCCTTCTGATGACCTGATGACCGATCTGCTCACCGCGCACATCGAGGAAGCTGACGGAACATCGCGGCCGCTGACCCGCACCGAGGTACTCGCCTACACGGCGATGATTGCCGGCGCGGGCAATGAGACCACTGCTCGCCTCATCGGTTTCATGGGGCAACTCCTGGCCGAGCATCCTGACCAGCGGCGCGAGCTGGCGGCTGATCCGAGCCTGATCCCGGGTGCTGTGGAGGAGACATTGCGGTTCGAGCCGCCGTCGCCGGTGCAGGCCCGATATGTGGCCCAGGACGTGGAGCACTACGGGCAAGCTATCCCCGAAGGCTCATACATGCTGCTGCTCAACGGATCAGCCAATCGGGACGAGTCGAAGTTCACCGATCCCGACCGCTTCGACATCCACCGCACGGGCGGCCACCTGAGCTTCGGCCAGGGCCTGCATTTCTGTCTGGGTTCGGCGCTGGCCCGGCTGGAGGCCCGGGTGGCGTTCGAGGAGGTGCTCAAGCGGTGGACAGACTGGGATGTCGACTACGACAACGCTTTCCGCGCGCATACCTCGAGTGTCCGCGGCTGGGCCAGGTTGCCTGTCAAGTTCTAGCCGTCCGTGCCGGTGCGGTCGCCGCCAGCACCGCGGTGACCACGGGCACCGTGAGCGTGAGCACCACCACCGATGCGGACCGAGGTGCGAAGATCGCGGTGAGGTCACTTGCGCCGATCTCATAGAAGAGCCGATCCAGATCGGTCCAGCCAAAGATGCCCTGCGCCAACATGATTGTGCAACCGGCGATGACGCTGTACCGCCCGGCCGCGGCTCCGACGGCCATCAGTGCCGCGCCGATGAAGAGCACTGTCGCCGCGACGATCGAGGCTGCCATGGGTTCGAACATCGCCAGTGTCCATGTGGCCTTCGGTGTCGTCGGCAGCAGGTCGGTCAAATCGCTGACGTAGAGCAAGCTGTTGTCGAACTGCTTCTTGGCAAGCCACAGTTGGCCGGCGGCCATCGCCACCGACAGGGCCGCGACGAGCAGGTTGGCGGCTCGGGAGCCGCTGTACTCGTCGCTCTCGGGATTGTTTGCGGTACTCGGTGTTTCGCTTCCGGCGAGCAGCGCGACAACGAGTGTGATGATCGACAGCGCGAACCAGACCCATCGCGTCACACCGAGCACACCCTGATCCGTCCACGCCGCGAAGCCTGAGCCCAACCACACCACGAACTCGAGGAGCGACAGCACGATCACGACCGAGGTGGCCGCGACCACCAGCGTGCGGCCGCGACGGTCACCGCGGCTCAGCAGAACGGCGCCGCCGAACAGGGCAACGGTCACGGCCGTCAACACCAGAAGATTGAGGATCGAATGGCAGAACCGCAGGGGAGCGGTACCGAAGCCGTAGCCGATGGTGTACCAGGTCACCAGGAGCGCCCGCAGCGTCGCGACGATCCCGAGAAGGCCACATATATGGGTGAGGGTGATCGTGGTCAGCGCAATTGGACGCACCACGCAAACCTAACAGCGGATCATCGGCCCTGCCGGACGCCTATCGTCGCGCGCTCCAGCGGCCGGTCGAGGGCAACACCGTGAACAGGATGGCGGCTACCGGAAGGGCCGGCATGGCGTAGACGATGGGGTGCAGTCTTGCCCCGGCGATGAACAAACTGGCGAAGATCAACAGGCCGATCACCGCGCCGACGACCACGAGCAGCCGGCCCATCCGTCGCCGCAGCAACAATGCGATGAGCCCTCCGATGGTTGCTGCAGCCGAGATCGCGGCCAGGAAACCGACGGCCACGCAGAACAATCGGTCGGTCCGCCACCAGCCCGCGATCAGGTCGGTGGCGATGACGCCGGTGGCCCAGCCGCTGAGGATCGCGAAAGTGGCCGCCACGATCGCCGTACGCGGGTTGATGCTCACCGACGTCCGGGGGATGGCCACCGGGCGGGCACGTGGCACGTAGCTCGTCCTGGCGTCGTCGTCCGTGGGGCCGACAAGGCCCGTCTGGGCGTCACTGCCCGTGGTGCCGGCGATCAGGCCGGTCTGGGGTTCCGCGGCGGCTGCGGTGGGAATGGCGCCCGTGGGATGACGCCGGATGATGCTGGTGTGTGATTCGTCGGCGATCGGCACAGGTTTGGAAACCGGGTCCTGTGGCTGGCGCCGGATGATGCGGGTGCGGTCGTCGTCTTCGTCGGGGTGATCGGCTGCTGACTGACGGTCGTCGCTCACTCAGCCAACATAGCTGCCGACGCTGAGCCCTCTCTTGTTCAGCCACGGCACCGGATCGATGCGGCTGGTGCCGTTCTGCAGAACCTCGAAATGCAGGTGGGGGCCGGTGGAGTAACCCCGGTTGCCGACGGTGGCGATCTGGTCGCCGGCCATCACCCGGTCGCCCTCGCTGACGAGCCAGGTGTTGATGTGGCCGTAGAGCGTGACGGTGCCGTCGGCGTGGCGCAGCTTGACCCAGGCGCCGTAGCCGGCGGTCGGGCCCGCGGCGATCACGACGCCGTCGGAGACCGCCACGATCGGGGTACCGATCGGGCTCGCCAGGTCGATACCGGCATGCAGAACACCCCAGCGGTAGCCGAAGTTCGAAGTCCAGACGTAGCCCTTGGTGGGCATCACGAACAGCGGGCGCGACAGCCGGGCCTCGCGCTCGGCACGTTCCTGCGCGAAGGCCGCGGCCTTGGTGATCTCCTCGGCATGCACGGAGGTGTCGGCGGTCGAGGACACCGAGACGATCTGCATGCCGTCCACCGAGCCGGTGACGGACGCACCTTCGACGCGGGTGCCCTCGGAGGCCAAGATCGTGTCGTCGGCCTGGGTCTCGGTGGGGTTGCCCAACGAGTAGGCGCCGGCGGCGGTCGCGCCCGCGGCCATCGCCGCGATCATGAGGCGGCTCTTGACGGCGCCGGCGTGCTCCTTGCGGTGGGCCCCACGGCGACCGGACATGTTGATCACGTCCGTGGCGGCGACGCCGTCGCTCACGTCGGTGTGGCTGTCGCGGTATGCGTAACGGGAGCTGCGCTCGCTGCCGGCCTCCGGGCGGAAACGGGACGGCACGGCAAGACGGACGGGCACCAAGTCGTCGGTGTCGTTTAGATCGTCGAGTTCGGGGGCATAGATAACGCCGGAGTCGTGATCCTCTGAGCGCTCGTCGAACTCTTCGAAAGCGCTGAACGGGATGACGTCTGTGACCTCGGCAGCGTTCACCTCATCAGGGGAAACGCGGTGTCGGCGGCGGCGCGCGTCCGTCGGCACCCCTCGCGGAGCTGCGGACGAACGATGCTGCGGCAAGACTCGAGAATCCTTCTTCGTCGTGACCTGAACGTTATCTGGACCAGAGGCACGTTAACCAAATCCCAATGATGGTGGCAACTTATGGGTCTATTCCGGGTTAGGAATGTGATCCGTATCACCTCTGCTCGGCGGTGAGATCTACCACATGAGCCGGAGGTGATGCTAAGCCATCACTCGGCGGTGGATAAAGTGCCAGCGGGCCCGTCACACGAGGTATGGACCGGGCAGTTTTAAGTCAACGCAGACAGACAACGCCTATCTAGGAAGCACATGGATCTCTTCGAATATCAGGCGAAAGAGCTGTTCGCCAAGCACAACGTCCCCACGACTCCGGGCCGGGTGACCGACTCGGCTGAGGACGCCAAGGCGATCGCCACCGAAATCGGCAAGCCCGTGATGATCAAGGCGCAGGTGAAGGTCGGCGGCCGCGGCAAAGCCGGCGGCGTGAAGTACGCGGCCACCCCTGACGACGCCCTGACCCACGCCCAGAACATCCTCGGTCTCGACATCAAGGGTCACGTCGTCAAAAAGTTGCTGGTGGCCGAGGCGAGCGACATCGCCGAGGAGTACTACATCTCCTTCCTGCTCGATCGCGCCAACCGCACCTACCTCGCCATGTGCTCGGTTGAGGGCGGCATGGAGATCGAGGAAGTCGCCGCCACCAAGCCCGAGCGGCTGGCCAAGGTGCCCGTCGACGCCGTCAAGGGTGTCGACCTGGCCTTCGCGCGCGAGATCGCCGAGAAGGGCCACCTGCCCGCCGAGGTGCTCGACGCCGCTGCCGTGACCATCCAGAAGCTGTGGGAGGTGTTCGTCAAGGAGGACGCCACCCTGGTTGAGGTCAACCCGCTGGTGCGCACGCCCGACGATCAGATCCTGGCGCTGGACGGCAAGGTCACCCTCGACGCGAACGCCGACTTCCGTCAGCCCGGCCACGCCGAGTTCGAGGACAAGGACGCGACCGATCCCCTCGAGCTCAAGGCCAAGGAGAACGACCTCAACTACGTCAAGCTCGACGGCGCGGTCGGCATCATCGGTAACGGTGCCGGTCTGGTCATGTCGACGCTGGACGTGGTGGCCTACGCCGGTGAGAAGCACGGCGGTGTGAAGCCGGCCAACTTCCTCGACATCGGCGGTGGCGCCTCGGCCGAGGTGATGGCCAACGGTCTGGACGTCATCCTCAACGACAGCCAGGTCAAGAGCGTGTTCGTCAACGTCTTCGGTGGCATCACCGCGTGTGACGCCGTGGCCAACGGCATCGTCAAGGCGCTGCAGATCCTCGGCGACGAGGCCAACAAGCCGCTGGTCGTCCGCCTGGACGGCAACAACGTCGAAGAGGGCCGCCGCATCCTGGCCGAGGCCAACCACCCCCTGGTGATCCAGGCCGAGACGATGGACGCCGGTGCCGACAAGGCCGCCGAGCTGGCGAATAAGTAAGGGACACTTCAAATGTCGATTTTTCTGAACAAGGACTCCAAGGTCATCGTCCAGGGCATCACCGGTGGTGAGGGCACCAAGCACACCGCGCTGATGCTCAAGGCGGGCACCCAGGTCGTCGGCGGCGTCAATGCGCGCAAGGCCGGGACCAAGGTTTCGCACAAGGACAAAGACGGCAACGACATCGAGCTGCCGGTGTTCGCATCGGTGGCCGAGGCCATGAAGGAGACCGGCGCCGACGTGTCGATCGCCTTTGTGCCGCCGGCCTTCTCCAAGGACGCCATCATCGAGGCCATCGACGCCGAGATCCCGCTGCTGGTCGTCATCACCGAGGGAATCCCGGTGCAGGACAGCGCTTATGCGTGGGCCTACAACGTCGACAAGGGCAAGAAGACCCGCATCATCGGGCCCAACTGCCCGGGCATCATCACCCCCGGTGAGTCGCTGGTCGGCATCACGCCGAACAACATCACCGGCAAGGGCCCGATCGGTCTGGTCTCGAAGTCGGGCACCCTGACCTACCAGATGATGTACGAGCTGCGCGATTTCGGTTTCTCGACCGCTATCGGCATCGGCGGCGACCCGGTTATCGGCACCACCCACATCGACGCCATCGAGGCGTTCGAGAAGGATCCCGAGACCAAGGTCATCGTGATGATCGGTGAGATCGGTGGCGACGCCGAAGAGCGTGCCGCCGACTACATCAAGGCCAACGTGACCAAGCCGGTTGTCGGCTACGTCGCGGGCTTCACCGCTCCGGAGGGCAAGACCATGGGCCACGCCGGCGCCATCGTGTCGGGCTCGTCGGGCACCGCCGCGGCCAAGAAGGAAGCCCTCGAGGCCGCCGGTGTGAAGGTCGGCAAGACGCCGTCCGAGACCGCCGCACTGGCCCGCGCGATCCTCGAAGGCTAGTTTTCTCTGCGCGAGCAGACGCGAATGTCCCCGCACGCCCGGCGTGTCGGGGACATTTGCGTCTGTTCGGCAGTTAAACGCGCCCGCCCAGATGCTCGGCGAGGAACTTCTCGACCGCGTGGTACATATCGATCTGGTTGTCGGGGTTGAGGAATCCGTGGCCCTCGTCCGCCTTGACCATGTACTCGACCTCGACGCCGCGGTTGCGTAGCGCCTCGACGAGATTGTCGGACTCGGCCTGAATCACGCGAGAATCGTTGGCGCCCTGGATGACCAGCAGCGGGTGCGGATCTGATCGACCTTCGTGATTGGGGAGCGGGCCAGCATGTCGGCCTCCTGCACCGGATCGTCGTGATTGCCGACGTAGCGGTGCCAGTTGTTGGCCAGGAACGGCCGCGCCACCGTCGGCAACGTGCGCATGAAGTTGGCCAGGCTGGAGATTCCGACATAATCGATGGCCGCGGCGAAGACGTCCGGGGTGAAGGTCACGCCGACCAGGGCGGCGTAGCCCCCGTAGGAGCCACCGAAGATCGCCACCTTGTCGCGGTCGGCGTACCCCTGCTTGACGGCCCAGTCCACCGCATCGATCAGGTCGTCGTGCATCTTGCCGGCGAACTCACCGATCGCGGCCTTCGTGAAGGCCTTGCCGTAACCGGTAGAGCCGCGAAAGTTGACCTGCAGCACCGCATATCCCCGGTTGACCAGCATCTGCACGTCGGGCTGAAAGCCCCAGCAATCCCGCGACCACGGCCCGCCGTGCACCAGCAGCACCATGGGTAGATCGGTCGGCTCGATCCCGACGGGCAGGGTCAGATACGAGTGCAGCTCCAGCCCGTCGCGTGCGGTGATGGTCACCGGCGTCATCGGCGCTAATGAATCTGAATTCAGATTCGGATACGGCCGGAACAGCAGCTTGCTCTCGCCGGTGTCGTGGTCGTAGAGGTACGTGGCCCACGGGTCGCGGTCATGGGTGAAGTTGACTACCCAACGCCGCCCGCTGTCATCGGAAGAGATGCCGCCGAGGTCTCCGTCGGACAGTTTGGTCAGATTCTCCAGTGCCGTAGCGAAATTGGGATCGAGTGCATGAATCACCTGGCGTTCCCCGTAGTAGCGGGCGCCGATCAGTTCGCCCGTGCGTTCGCTGAGGATCAGTGGTGACGGCAGCACCATCTGCGCTGCCAGATCGTAGGCCGGGTGGCTGTCCACCTCGGTCTCGGCACCGGTGGCGACGTCGATGCGGACCAGGCGCGTGCGGTCCGTGCCGGTGTTGGCGCCCAGCCAGATACCGGTGCCGTCCGGGGTGACGGTGATCGGATGGATGCCGAGCGGATAGTCGGTCCCGTCGAAGGTGGTGATGGTCCGCAACGATCTGGTCCCTGGAACCCATTGCGACAGTTCGACATCGCCGTCGACTGTCTGTGTCGAGCTGAACAGCTCACCGGTTTTGCTGGACAGCCAGCTGAATACGTTGCCCGGATTCTCGGCGAGCAGGGTGAGTTCGCCGGTGGCGATGTCGAGTTCGTAGACGTCGAACAGTTCCGGGGTGCGGTTGTTGATCTGCACGACGGCCTTGCCGGGGCGGCCCTTGGGCAGGTCGAGTTCGACTCTGGCGCCGGGGAATGGAGTGAGGTCTACAGCGGGAGCCTCGGGGGTGTCCAGGTCGACGCGGAAGATATGCCAGTTCTCGTCACCGCCGGTGTCCTGCAGATAGAGCAGCCATCGGGGGTCGTCGGTCCAGTAGTAGAGGTAGACACTGCGGGTGTCGTCTGCTGTGACGCAGCGTGGCGGTGCATCGTCATCGAGATGCTGGATCCAGACGTTGAGGCGGTTCTTCCACGGAGCCAGGTAGGCGATCTTGGTTCCGTCCGGTGAGATCCTGGCGGCGGTACGTTCGGGTGGACTGAAGAATTCCTCTACCGAGATGAGTTCGGGCAGTGCCATTTTGCTCCTATTGGGGTTTGGCGGGACCGCCGAGCCGCCCGTTGGTGGCATCGCGGATTGCGCGGTCGATCAGCGAGAGCGCCTGCTCTTCAGTGACTTTCTTGCCCTCGACGATCACCGCCGTGCTGACGTCTTCGTCGACGACGCGGAAGGCGCCGGTGACGGCCGCGGCACACAGTCGGACGGTGAGGTCATCTTTGGGCAGTCCCAACCGGTCTGCGATCACCGGGATGAAGCCCTTCTCCATCCGGTCATGCACCATCAGGTACGACGTACGCAGGGCAGGCTCGGACGGTGTCATGGTGGCGATCCGCATCGCGCTGATCTCGTCCTCGACGTCTTGAGGCGACATCGGATGTGAAATTCCTTCGGCGGCAAGATGTTCAGCCAATGACAGGTCATGTGGCCAGCGGTTCAAGATGGCGATGAACCGGTCGGCGGATTTGGCCAGTACCGGTTCGACGCAGCTTTCCTTGGCGCGGAAGTATCGCCAGATCGTCCGTGTCGAGAGCCCTGCCGCAGCAGCGATGTCGTCACCGCTGGTGCCGGCGACACCACGTTCCCAGAACAACTTGCAGGCGTGTCGTGACACCTCGAGGCGGGCTTGTTCCTGTTTTACCCCCACGCTGCTCACCTCCAGAAGTTGTCACTTAGTGACAGACCCAATGTGTCACTAAGTGACAGCGAGGTCAAGGTGTGCTGGTCGGCGCCGGTTTTTACATCTGGGTTGCGCTGATTCGCCGACGGCGACCGTGGCGTAGAAACCGGCGGCGCTGAACCCCGGGCTACTGTCGCCCGGCCGCCAGCAGACCGGCCGAGGCGAACTTCAACCCGCTGCGTAGTTCGTCGAGTTGGATCGGGTCGTCGCTTTCGATATAGCGAGTGGTGGTGGCCACTGCCATGTTGAAGAACAACCACGCCAACGCCCGGGGGCTCAGCTCATGGCGGTACTGGTCGCGGTAGTGCGCCATGTGCAGCGTGGTCAACGCCAGCAGTGTGGCGTTCAGGCCCGAGGCGTTTTCCAGCGTGCGGGCATAGTCGGGTCGGTCCGCGACATAGCGGATCAACTTCCGGTTGGCGATCGTGAAATCGATCAGGATGTCGATCGACGCCTGCATGGCCTGCTGCGGCTGTTCCATGGTGACGGAGCGGAGCATGTCCTCGATCAGCGGTGCCTGCTCGGCAGCCAGCTGCTCGATCGCGGCGTGGATGAGCTCCTCCTTGTTGGCGAAGTACTGGTAGACCGATCCCTTGCTGACCCCGGCCCGGGCGGCGATGGCGTTGGTGGTGATCTGCTCGGGGTCGGTCTTCTTCAGCATCTTCACCGCAGTGGCAATGATTTTTGCGACCATCTCACGAGAACGCTCTTGCTGAGGCAGCTTACGCTGGCCTGACGTGCGGTTTTCCAATTCATTCCCCGAACTCGAATGCGACTTGAATGCGACCTTGAGGTCAGATTACCGTCGCCTCACGCTCAAGGAGGTGCGCTCTATGACCGCTACACAGGACGTCTCAATGCCGGCCGTCGAAGAGTCGGATGACATCGAACTGGTTCCGCTCGACTCCCTGACGGGTGAGCACACCGGCAGGTGGACCTTCCTGATCGTCGACGGGGCGGCGTTCATGATGCAGGCGATGCACCCCGTCATCGCCGAGATCACCGGCCGCTATTCGGCTGCGTTCCACGGAGATCCGGGCGGGCGAGCCATCCGCAGCGTCGACTCCGTGCTGCGCTGGACCTACGGCGGCACCGAGGCTGTCGCCGAAGGAAACCGGGTGCGCGCACTGCACCAGCCGATCACGATGAAGAGCGACCAGACCGGAAAGCAGATCAGTGCGCTCAATCCCGAGGCATATCAATGGGTGATCGCCACCGGCTACATCGTCAACGCCGAAGGCGGCGGCAAGTTGCTGATCGGACGCGACTTCACCGACGCTGAGAAGGACGAACTACTGCGGGACAACCGCCGGCTCGCCCGCCTGCTGCACGTGCCGATGAACGGCTACCCGGCCACCCGTGCCGAGATGACCGAGTACTACGAGGCCATGATCGACAAGCTGGAAGGCACGCCCCAGGCCCTGCAGCTGATCGAGGAGATGCAGACCGGCAACGTCGCGCTCCCGCCGTCGGTGCCGAAACTGTTGCATCCCTTGGTTCGTCGGGCCCTGCGACCCGCACTGCGGTTCAACTATCTGTCGGTGGTCGGGCTGCTCGATCCCCGGTTGCGGGCCAAGCTGGGTGTCACGTGGAGCGACGCAGAGGAGCGTCAACTTCAGCGCATCTACACCGTCATCCGGACCGCCTACCGCATCCTTCCTGATCGGCTCACCTACTTTCCGCTGGCCTATCACGCGCGCAAACACCATGAGTGCCTTGAGAAGATGAAGCAGCGTCAGCAGAAGTCGTTCGCCTACAACCTGTCAGAACGTCCAGCTGCCAGAGGGTTGTAGAACAAAAACGTGCTTGTGGTCGGCGTCGATACAGGCCACCAGGTTGTTCTTGCCGACGACACAGGTGCTGTTGTCGCCAACGAGTTTCTTGCCGGTGGAGATGGGCATGGACGGCGGTTGCCATTCGTGAGTGAGTGAATGGCCCAGTTCGTCGCTCAGCCCGGCCAGTTCTCGGGCAGCGCTATACGCACCGATTTCACTCTCCAGACAGCAATCGGTTAGCCTCACGAATTAACAGCTGTCAAGGAGATTGTCATGGTCGATCCGCGCACCCCTGTCATCGTCGGCGTCGGGCAGTTCACCGAACGCATCGACCTCGACGGGTACCGCGGAATGTCCTCGGTCGAGCTGGCCACCGAGGCTGCCAGGGCAGCCTTGCGCGATACCGGCGCTGACATCGCCGCCGTGGCCCAAGCCATCGACACCGTGGCGGGCACGCGGCAGTTCGAGATCTCCGGCCCGCAGTCCGCGACGCTGGGCGTATCCAACAACTACCCGCGTTCCGTCGCGCGCAATGTCGGCGCCGAGCCGGCCCGCGCCATCCTCGAGGTGATCGGCGGCCAGAGCCCCCAACACCTCGTCACCGAATTCTCGGCCGCCATCGCAGCCGGCGAAACGGACGTGGTGCTGCTGTTCGGCTCGGAGAACACCTCCACGCTGCGGCACTTCTCCAAGCGCGACGACAAGCCGGATCACTCCGAGACCATTGACGGTCAGCTGGAGGACCGTGGTTACGGATACGACGGCATCTTCGACGAGTACACGGTCAAGCACGGGCTGATCGGCGCTCCGGTGCAGTACGGCCTGCTGGAGAATGCCCGCCGGGCGCGGCTCGGACTGTCGGTGAGCGATTACCGGCAGGCGATGGCCGAGCTGTTCGCGCCGTTCTCCAAAGTGGCGGCCAAGAACCCGTATTCGTCGTCCCCGGTGGAGCGTTCGGCGCAGGAGCTGGCCACCGTCACCGAGAGCAACCGGATGATCTGTGACCCGTATCCGCGGCTGATGGTGGCGCGCGATCAGGTCAACCAGGGTGCCGCGGTACTGCTGATGTCGGTGGAATCCGCCCGCAAACTCGGTGTGCCCGAGGAGAAGTGGGTGTACCTGCGCGGGCATGCCGACATGAAGGAAATCAAGCTGCTGGAGCGTGCTGAGTTGGGCTACAGCGAAGCCGCGGTGATCGCGGTGAACGAGGCCCTGCGCGCCGCCGGTATCACCCTCGACGACATCGCGGCGTTCGACCTCTACAGCTGCTTCCCGTTCCCGGTGTTCAACATCTGTGACGGCACGGGCCTGGCCACCGACGACGAGCGTGGTCTCACGCTGACCGGTGGTCTGCCCTTCTTCGGCGGCCCGGGCAACAACTACTCGATGCACGGCATCGCCGAGGCTGTCAATGAAATGCGTGACAAGCCAGGTCAATTCGCACTGGTCGGCGGCAACGGTGGTATCGCGAGCAAGTACTCGGTCGGCATCTACTCGACTGAGCCCGCCGATTGGGTGGCCGACGGCAGCGCGGCCCTGCAGGACGAGTTCAACGCGCAGCAGCGCGTCGCCATCACCGAAAAAGCCGAAGGCCCGGCCACCATCGAGACCTACACCGTCCGCTATGACTGGACGCCACGCACCGGCATCATCATCGGCCGCCTGGATTCCGACGGCAGCCGCTTCCTGGCGACGACCACGGACGAGGCGCTGTTGGGATTGCTCACCGATGGCGAGCCGCTGGGCGCGTCGATCGTCGTGACTTCCGGTGAGAAGCGGAACACCGCGACGCTCTCATAGCCGAGATTTACGCCCCGCAGACGCAAAACTGCCCAATTTCCTTGGAAAAAAGGGCAATTTTGCGTCTGCTCGCGGGACGGCTAGACCAGCGAGGCCAGCTTGCCCGCTAGGCGTTCGACGTATGCCGAGACCTCAGCCTCGGACTTGTCGGGCAGGCCGAACAGCACCTCGGTCACGCCCAACTCACGCCAGTGGGCGAGCTTCTCGGGGTCTGGCTTGAAGTCCAGCGCCACGATCTGCGGGGCACCATCACGTCCGGCCGCGGCCCAGGTGTCCTGCAGGAGCTTGACCGGCTCGTCGATGTTGAAGTCGCGCGGTGTCGTGATCCAGCCGTCGGCCGACTTGGAGATCCACTTGAAGTTCTTCTCGGTGCCCGCGGCGCCGACCAGAACCGGGATGTGTGACTGCACGGGCTTCGGCCAGGCCCACGAGGGCCCGAAGTTCACGAATTCGCCTTCGTAGGAGGCTTCTTCCTCGGTCCACAGCGCCCGCATGGCTTCCAGATACTCGCGCAGCATGGTGCGGCGCCGGCCCGGCGGAACGTTGTGGTCGGCGAGTTCATCGGTGTTCCAGCCGAATCCGACGCCCAGCGATACCCGACCGCCGGACAGGTGGTCCAGGGTGGCGATGGATTTGGCCAGGGTGATCGGGTCGTGTTCGACGGGCAGTGCGACGGCCGTCGACAGCCGCACGCGTGAGGTCACCGCGCAGGCGGTTCCCAGCGACACCCAGGGATCCAGGGTGCGCATGTAGCGATCGTCGGGCAGCGACTCGTCACCGGTGGTGGGGTGAGCGGCCTCGCGCTTGATCGGGATGTGCGTGTGCTCGGGCACGTAGAAGGTTGTGAAGCCGTGATCGTCGGCGAGTTTGGCGGCCTTGGCCGGGGCGATGCCGCGGTCACTGGTGAAGAGAACGAGCCCATAGTCCATATCCAGAATTAGAACGTGTTTCAGTCCCAGTAGCAAGACGGTGCGTCTCGTTAGGCCGGGCGCGAGAGAGAAAACTTCACCGCGAGCGATACCCGCGACGGGTGGCGATGGGTTTGCTGGGATCTCCGGCATGACGACTGAACGCATTGCCGACCACGTCAAGTTCGCCTACTGGGTGCCCAACGTCAGCGGCGGCCTGGTCACCAGCGACATCGAGCAGCGCACCGACTGGAACTACGAATACAACAAGAAGCTCGCGCAGACCGCGGAGAACAACGGCTTCGAATATGCCCTGAGTCAGGTTCGCTATGAGGCCAGCTACGGCGCGGAGTATCAGCATGAGTCGACGAGCTTCAGCCTCGCGCTGTTGCTGGCCACCGAACGGCTCAAAGTGATCGCGGCGGTGCATCCGGGCCTGTGGCAGCCGGCGGTGCTGGCCAAGCTCGGGGCCACCGCCGACCACCTCAGCAACGGTCGCTTCGCGGTCAACGTCGTCTCCGGCTGGTTCAAAGACGAGTTCACCCACCTGGGCGAGCCGTGGCTCGAGCACGACGAGCGCTACCGGCGCAGCGCGGAATTCCTGCAGGTGCTACGCAAGATCTGGACCGAGGACGACGTGGATTTCCGCGGCGACTTCTACCGCATCCACGATTTCACCCTCAAGCCCAAGCCGCTCAACACCACTGAGCGCCCCAACCCGGAGTTGTTCCAGGGCGGCAACTCCACGGCGGCTCGGCGCAACGGCGGCTACTACGCGGATTGGTACTTCTCCAACGGCAAAGACTTCGACGGGCTCACCGAACAGGTCGTCGAGGTGCGCGACCATGCCCGCGACGCCGGTCGTGAGGTGAAGTTCGGGCTGAACGGGTTCATCATCGCCCGAGACACAGAGAAAGAGGCAAAGGAGACTCTCAAAGAGATCGTGGCCAAAGCCAACAAGCCCGCGGTCGAAGGTTTCCGCAGCGCGGTACAACAGGCGGGCAACTCCACCGGCGACAAGAAGGGAATGTGGGCCGATTCCAGCTTCGAGGACCTCGTGCAGTACAACGACGGCTTCCGCACCCAGCTGATCGGCACACCCGAGCAGATCGCCGAACGTATTGCCGCATACCGCAAACGTGGCGTGGACCTCATCCTGGGCGGATTCCTGCATTTCCAAGAGGAAATCGAGTACTTCGGCGCCAAGGTGCTACCGCTCGTCCGCGAAATCGAAGCTGCCGAAACGGATTCCGCCGACGCACCCGTCCTGGTATCAGCTTGAGACCTGTCCGACATCAAACACGGGCGCCCGGCACCCAGTGGGGTGCGCTAGCGTGGAAGCTCGAATCGCTCACGTGGTCGGTATTCATGCCTGCGTGAACACACGTCGCGAAGCTCGATAGCACAGGAGAGGTCATGACCTACCCGCCCAGTAATCCCGGATACCCGCCGCAGTCGGGTTCGCAGTTCGATGCAACCCAGCAGTTCGCCAAGGCTGTCCCTGCTTCTGTGCCTGCCGCACCGGCCGCATCTGCCGGTGCGGAATCCGGCGACAACAAGATGTCCGAGATCCTGCTGGCTGTCGTGGCCGTCGCAGGCTTGCTCATCTACCTGCTGCGGTTCGCCCCGCTGCTGGACCTGAGCGGTCTCGCCGGTGGTGGGCAGGTCGTCTCCAGTGGAGACCCGACGGGCTGGACGATCGACGCCGCGGTGCTGGCCGCGCTGGTGGCCGGCGTCTCTCTGCTGCCCAAGCAGAAGAACTGGACCGCCGTCGCCGCGGTGATCTCGACCTTCTCCTTGCTGTCGGCGATCTACTTCACGATCGAGTTGAGCTCCGTGCTCGACTGGGGTTTCTACGTCATCCTCGTCCTGGCTCTGGTCCAGGCCGGTGCCGCGATTGCCGCGCTCCTGTTCGACGCGGGCATCATCACCCCTCCGGCACCCAAGCCGCAGTTCGATCAGCATGCGCAATACGGCCAGTACGGTGGCCCGTCGCAGTACTACGGTCAGCAGCACCAGCCGCAGCACGGCGGTCAGCCCTATCAGCAGGCTCAGCCCCAGCGTCCCGGTTACCCGTCGCAGTACGGCGGTTACTCCGGCGCCCCGAACACCGGTGGCTTCCCTGTTCAAGCTCCGCAGGGTCAGCAGCCGAGCGGCCCGCCGACCCCGCCGACCGGCTACCCGACCTACGGCCAGCCGCAGCAGCAACAGCAGTCGGGTTCGTCTGCGCCCACCACGGCCTTCCAGGCCGAGCAGCAGGCACAGCAGTCGCCTTCACAGCAATCTGGCCCTGCGTCGTCGTAAGCTGATCGGCGCGTGCGCTTCCCGCGCACGCGCCGATCATTGCGAGGAGCAGCCCAGCAAGTGAGTAACCGGCCAGTCGGCACCCGCCAGGCGCGTGAGTTGCTCCGGGTCGCGTTCGGGCCGTCCGTCGTTGCGTTGGTCATCATCGCCGCGGTCGTGCTGCTGCAACTGCTGATCGCCAACAGCGACATGACGGGTGCGTTCGGGGCGATCGCCAGCATGTGGCTGGGCGTACACCAGGTGCCGGTCTCGATCGGCGGGCGTGAACTCGGCGTGATGCCCCTGCTGCCCGTTCTGGCGATGATCTGGGGTACCGCGCGCACGACGGCAGCGGCCACCGCCCCCAATTCTTCCTGGCTCGTCACCCGATGGGTGGTCGGCTCAGCCCTGGGCGGCCCCATCCTGATCGCCGCCATCCTGTTGGCCGTCATCCATGACGCCGCTTCGGTGATCACCGAACTCCAGACTCCCAGCGCCCTGCGTGCGTTCTGCAGCGTGCTGATCGTGCATGTGATCGGTGCCCTGATCGGTGTGGGATCGAAGGTCGGCGGACGCACACTGGCGGCCTCCCCGCTACCGAATTGGCTGCCCGAGGCGGTCCGGGCAGCGATCGCCGGAGTGCTGGCCCTGTTCGGACTTTCCGGGGTGGTGACGGCCGTATCGCTGGTGGTGCACTGGGCCACGATGCACGACTTGTTCGCCATCACCGACAGCCTTTTCGGCCAGCTCAGCCTCACCCTGTTGTCGATTCTCTACATCCCGAACGTGATCGTCGGCGCATCGGCCATCGCGGTCGGATCCAGTGCCCATGTCGGGCTGGCCGCCTTCAGCTCGTTCACCGTGTTCGGTGGTGACATCCCGGCGGTGCCGGTGCTGGCGGCGGTGCCCACGCCGCCATTGGGCCCCATCTGGGTGGCGCTGCTGATCGTGGGCGCGGCATCGGCGGTCGCGTTGGGTCAGCAGTGTGCGCGGCGGCCGTTGCCCATCGGGGCTGCCACCGGCAAGTTGCTGGTGGCGTCGGTGCTGGCCGCGCTGACGATGGCCCTGCTCGGCTACGCCGGTGGCGGCCGGCTGGGCAACTTCGGTGATGTCGGGGTGGACCAGACGACGTTCGCGCCCGCGGTCTTCCTGTGGTTCGCCGGTATCGGCGGGCTGACCGTCGCGATGTCCGGCGGCCTGACGCGCAAACCTCGGCCGGTGGCCGTGCCCACACCGGAGCCTGAACCCGAACCCGATGTAGAAGAAGACGTCGTCGAGGAGTACGCAGCCGAGGAGGCCGACCTCGAGTACGTCGACGTCGACGTCGAGCCGGAGCCCGAGCTCGAACCGGACCAGCCGCTCGTGTCCTGGTCGGCTGAAGAGCCCACGCCGGAAGAGCCGGAGGTCATCGAAGCCGCACCCGCCGACTACGTCGACAGATACGTCGAGTACGACGAGGTGCCGGAAACTGTCAACGAGGCCCGTCCCCGGCGCTACGAAGACCTCGACGACGATCCCGAAGAGCACTTCATCGTCGACGACATCTCCGACGGTCCGGCGACCGGCGACAACCCCCGCAGTGCGGGCGACTAGGCTGCTCGCGTGCAGCAACCGTTACACGTGCCCCCCAGTGCACCGGCCCGGCTGGTAGTGCTGGCTTCGGGGACAGGGTCGTTGCTCGCCTCGCTACTGGCCGCCGCCGGCGATGAGTATCCGGCGCGTGTGATCGCGGTCGGAACCGATCGCAACTGTGCTGCCGTCGACATCGCGGCAGGGGCGGGGGTGCCGTCCTACACCGTGCGGTTGGGCGACTATCCGGACCGCGACGCGTGGGACGCGGCCCTCACCGCGGCCACCGCCGAGCACCAGCCGGACTTGGTGGTGTCGGCCGGCTTCATGAAAATCCTGGGCGGGCAATTCCTTTCCCGTTTCCCCGGCCGCGTCGTCAACACCCACCCGGCACTGCTGCCCGCGTTCCCCGGCGCCCATGCGGTGCCTGAGGCGTTGGCGTATGGCGTGCGGGTGACGGGCTGCACGGTGCACCTCGTGGACTCCGGTATGGATACCGGGCCGATTCTGGCCCAGCAGGCCGTCGAGGTGCTCGATGATGACACCGAAGAGACTTTGCATGAGCGCATCAAAGTGGTCGAACGACGACTGCTGGTGGATGTGTTGGCCGCGCTGGCAACCCGCGGCGTGACCTGGACTGGACGAAAGGCGACCATAGGGTGAGCGAGAAGAAACCGATCCGGCGGGCGCTGATCAGTGTCTACGACAAGACCGGCCTGGCCGATCTGGCCCGCGGCCTGCACGAGGCGGGCGTGGCGATCGTCTCCACCGGATCGACCGCCAAAACCATTGCTGCTGCTGGGGTTCCGGTGACACCCGTCGAAGACGTGACAGGGTTCCCCGAGGTGCTCGACGGCCGGGTCAAGACCCTGCACCCGCGTGTGCACGCCGGTCTGCTGGCCGACACCCGCAAACCCGAACATGTCGCGGCACTGGCCGAGCTCGAGGTCGAGGCGTTCGAACTCGTGGTGGTGAACCTGTACCCGTTCTCCGAGACAGTGGAGTCCGGGGCGTCGGTGGACGAATGTGTGGAGCAGATCGACATCGGCGGGCCGTCGATGGTGCGTGCGGCCGCCAAGAACCACCCCAGCGTGGCCGTGGTCGTGGACCCGCTCGGCTACGACGGCGTGCTGGCCGCGGTCCGCGCCGGCGGCTTCACCCTGGCTGAGCGGAAGAAGCTGGCGTCGTTGGCCTTCCGGCACACCGCCGAGTACGACGTCGCGGTGGCGAGCTGGATGGGTTCCACCCTTTCGCCGGAAGAGCCGGCGCAACCGCTGCCGGCTTGGTTCGCCGGTACCTGGCATCGCAGCGCGGTGCTGCGGTACGGCGAGAACCCGCACCAGCAGGCCGCCGTCTACCGCGACGACTCCGCCTGGCCCGGGTTGGCCCAGGCCGAGCAGCTGCACGGCAAGGAGATGTCCTACAACAACTACACCGATGCCGATGCGGCCTGGCGGGCGGCGTTCGACCACGAAGAGATCTGCGTGGCGATCATCAAGCACGCCAACCCTTGTGGCATCGCCATCTCCTCGGAGTCCGTGGCCGACGCGCACCGCAAGGCCCACGAGTGCGATCCGCTGAGTGCGTTCGGCGGCGTCATCGCCTCCAACACCGAGGTGAGCGTCGAGATGGCCGAGACCGTCGCCGACATCTTCACCGAAGTGATCATCGCCCCGGCGTACGAGGCCGGTGCCGTCGAAATCCTGGCCCGCAAGAAGAACATCCGCATCCTGGTGGCCTCCGAGCCGTTGGTCGGTGGCATCGAACTGCGCCAGATCAGCGGCGGGGTGCTGCTGCAGCAGCGCGACGCACTCGACGCCGAGGGAGACGATCCGGCGAACTGGACCCTGGCGACCGGTGAGCCGGCCGACCCGCAGACGCTGAGCGACCTGGTCTTCGCCTGGCGGGCCTGCCGTGCGGTGAAGTCCAACGCGATCGTGATCGCCAAGGACGGCGCCACCGTGGGTGTCGGCATGGGACAGGTGAATCGCGTCGACGCGGCCGGGCTGGCCGTGCAGCGCGCGGGTGACCGCGTGCCCGGTTCCGTCGGTGCCTCCGATGCGTTCTTCCCGTTCCCCGACGGCTTGGAGACGCTGACGAACGCCGGCGTGAAGGCGATCGTCCACCCGGGCGGGTCGGTGCGTGACGCCGAGGTGACGGCGGCCGCTGAGGCTGCGGGCATCACGTTGTACCTCACGGGTGCAAGGCATTTCGCGCACTAGCTTTTGATGGCTTGGGCTCGCCGTTTTTGCCGCCGCCCCTCGCACTGCCGCACCGCCGTTTTCTACCTCAGGGCTGTTGATCGCGTGGTCTAGCGACCCTGGTGTAGGAAGCGGCGTCGCACCACGCTATCCACAGCACACGGTTCATCCACAGAATCGACTGAGGGGTACGTGGGCGCCGTCAATCCGTCGGTCACACTGCCGACCATCGGTGCCCATGAACGCGCCATTCATCGGATCCGAAGCACTGGCAGCCGGCGTCCTCACGCGGGGGCAGCTGCGATGGCGTTACACCTCGGCGCACCCAGGCGTGTATCTGCCGAAGAATGCTGTCGCAACGCTGGCAGACAACACCATGGCCGCGTGGTTGTGGACTGGCCGTCGCGGGATCATCGCCGGCCGCGCGGCGGCAGCGCTCCATGGGGCGCAATGGGTCGATGACGACGCTCCTGTAGAACTGATCGCCGAGCATGGGCGTCGCCGTCGCGGCGTTATCGTGCGCGAGGAACGAATCAGGCCCGACGAGATCTGCCGGATTGGCGAGTTCAGCGTCACCACACCGCTCCGCACGGCGCTTGATCTCGCGCGTTTTCTTCCTCGCGACGACGCGGTCGCCCACCTCGACGCGCTGGCCATCGCCACGGGCGTCGAAGCGGAGCCGGTGCTCGAACTGGCGGCCCGATATCGCAGTCTGCGTGGAATACGAAGTGCCCGAACAGCACTCGATCTGATGGACCCCGGTGGCCAATCTCCGAAGGAGACTTGGCTGCGGCTGATCCTCATCGATGCGGGGTTTCGACGACCCCGCACTCAGATCCGGGTGACCGATAGTTTCGCCGAGGCGTTCATCGACATGGGTTATGACGACGTCAAAGTCGGCCTCGACTACTTGGGCAAGCACCACGCCACGGACCGGCCACGCTATGTGCACGACATCGGGCGCAACGCGCTCATCGAACGCGAAGGGTGGATCAACATCCACGTCGTGGCCGAACACAGCAAGGCATTCATCCTGCACCGCGTGCGAGAGGCCTTTGCTCGGCGCGACGCTTCGCCGTTTTCTACGTGAGGGTCGCTAGGCCGGGCGATCGACTGCCCTGGTGTAGAAAACCGGCGCAATGGCGCGGCGGCGAGGCGAGGCGCAGGCGCAACGGTGAGATGCGACAGCCCTAAGCGCTCGCCTCGTCCTCGACTTCGGCGGTCGCGTATGCGATGAACGATGTGATCTCGTCGACCGCGCGGCGTGCATTGGGATTGACGTCGAAGCTCAGTTGGAACATGTGCATTGCCCTGTCCCACACCTGAACCCATACCGGCACCCCGGCGGCCTGCAGCTTGTCGGAAAGGGCGAAGGCGTCGTTGAGCAGCATCTCGTGCGTGCCGACCTGGAGCAGGAACGGTCCGAGCCCGTGTAGATCTGCCTCGGGCGGCATCACCGGTGTGGGCCGGGTTCCGTTGACGGTGGCGAACACGTCGTAGATGAACTTCACCGTCATGAACGGAAACATGACGTCGCGATGTTCTTGTAGCGCACGGTATTTCAGGTCCATGTCGGACGAGGTCAACGGTGAGAGCAGTATCTGCCCGGCGGGAACGGGCAATCCGGCGTCGCGAGCGGCCAGCGCGGTGTCGGCGGCGAACAACCCGCCGGCCGAGTCACCGGCCAGGACAATCTTTTCGGGGGCGAACCCGAGTGACAGCGCCAGGCGGTAGCCGTCGAGCCCGTCGGCAACGGCATCTTCGATGTCGGCTTGCGGGGCCAGCCGGTAGCCGACGTTGAGTACGCGGGCCCCGGTGCTGGCGGACAGCTTCGACACGAACCGGCGGTGCGAGTTCAGGCCCAGAGTCACCAGGGCTGAGCCGTGCAGGTAGACGATCACCGAGTCGGAGTCGCGGGCCTCGGGCGCGATCACCCATTCGGCGGGGCAGTGGGGCAGCGCCACGTGCGTCACTTCGGTGCCGGGCAGCGGCTTGATCACCCGCAGCGGCCGGTCGATGACGTCGAGGCGCGCGCGTTGCAGGACCGCGGGAGCGACGCGGTTGATGCCCAGCCCGACCAGGGTCAGCAGACCTAGCAATGGGCGGACGAAGATCGCGGTGGTCCAGCCGAGGGCCCTGGACTGCAAAGATGCAGGTCCGAAGTGCACAGTGGTGGGCCGGGTACGCCAATCGAGCGAATTCACGGTACTCAGGGTACTGGGTACCTGAACGCGCCTGACTCAGGGCACGGTGATGGTGGCCTGGGCGTCGATCGCCTTGTTGATGTCGATCAACGTCGACTTGTCGCGTTCGGTGGAGTCGGAGTTGATCTGAAGGACGTACGAGGTGCCGGGCGCTTGGATCGCGACGGTGGTCTGGCTGATCGCGCGACGCTGGTTGCCCTTGGCGTATGTGCCGGCCAAATGCACCGTGGGGAATCCGCTGATGTTCCCGCGGGTCACTTCGACGGTCGGCTTGTAGTCGGCGAGGTTCTGCAGCTCGTTGGGGGCGTACTCGAGCAACTTGTTGGGGTCGACGTCGCCGGTGAGCTTGGAGATCAGAGAGACGACAGACGGCGGCTCGGTGGGGTTGACCGGGTCGTTCACGATCGCCGAATAGGCCCAGGCGGGGGTCCGCGGACCGGCGTCGATCCATCCGGGCGGGGTTGGCATGGTGAACACCGGTGCGCCCGGATCGCCACGGTGGACCGGTGTTTCGATGATGCCGCTCTGCTTGATGTAGTCGGCGATGGTGAAGGCGTGCCCCGCAGGTTTCGGTGTGCTCGTGGTGTCGGTGACGGACGTGTCCGTGGCAACCGCGGAGGTGGTCTCGCCTCCGCCGCCGTTGTCGTCGTCGCCACCGGAGGTCACGGCCATCGTGATGCCGCCGACCAGCAGCACCACCGCGGCGATCACTCCGCCGGCCAGCAGCAGGTTGCGCCGGTTGTCCGGCTTCTTCGGGATCGGGTTGTGCGGCAGCGGGGGCGGCCCGAAGTTGGTCTGCGGCGGGCCAACCGGCACTGCGGGCCCGCCGAGGTTTTGCATCCCGGTGGGGTTGCCTCCTGCAATGGGTTGGCGGGAGGAGATTTCGTTGCCGGCCCACGACGAGGTGAACACGGGCGGCTCGGACGGGGAGGCCGGACGCGGGGTCGACGGCGGCGGTGCCACGGGGGTGTTCGCCGGCTTCGGGATGATCAGCGGAGTGGTCGGCGGGGCCGGCTCGTGAGCGGGCGCCGGTGTGCGCACCTCGGGGGTGGTTCCGGTGGCCGCTTCGGCGAGGGCGACAGCGAAGTCGTGACAGGTGTCGTACCGGTCCTTGGCATCCTTGGACAGCGCTTTGGCCATCACCGAATCGAACACGGCCAGTTCGGGTTTCGTATCGGCGAGCTTGGGTGGCGGCGAGTTCAGGTGGTGGCTGATCACCACGGCCGGGTTGCTGTGGGCGAACGGCGGTGTACCGGTGAACAACCGGTAGGCGGTGGCGGCCAGCGAGTACTGGTCGGCGCGGCCGTCGAGAGGCTGGCCCATCAACTGCTCGGGGGCGGTGTAGGACATCGAACCGACGGTGATGTTGGTCGAGGTGAGTCCGTTGACCTCGTCGGCGCGGCGCGCGATGCCGAAGTCGGTCAGCATGATGCGGCGCTTGGCGCCCTGTTTGCTGGTGAGCAGGATGTTGGCCGGCTTGACGTCGCGGTGCAGCAGCTTGCGCTGATGCGCGTAGTCCAGCGCGTCGCCGACCGCGGTGACGACCTCGATGACGTCCTCGGCCGGCATGCCTTTCGGGTACTGGTCGTGCAGCAGCTTGGCGGCGTCGTGTCCGTCGACGTAATCCATCGAGATCCACAGCCGGCCCTCGAACTCGCCGCGATCGTGCACGCCGACGATGTGCGGGTGCCACAGGGTGGCGGCCATGTCGGCTTCGCGGATGAACCGCTGCCGGAATTCATTGTCCGAGCTGACGCTGATGGGCAGCACTTTCAGCGCGTCCTCACGGGGCAACCGCGGGTGGGACGCCAGATAGACCTCGCCCATGCCACCAGTGCCCACCAACTTCACGATGGTGAACCCTGCGAATTCCTGACCGCTAGCCAACGGCATGGAGCGCAGACTACCGGTCGCGACGCTCGGACAACGACTATGCCGGGAGAGTGGCTCGCGTGTGCCGGGTGCTAGTTCTGGCGGGTGACGATGTGCGCGGGCCGGTTCAGTCGTAGCGTGGAGTGGTGAGCCAACCCAAGGATCTGCCTCGCACCGTCGGTGAGCTGCGTGCCTCCGGCCATCGTGAGCGGGGCGTCAAAGCAGAAATCCGGGAGAACCTGCTGGCCGCGCTGGCGGACCGTCGCGACGTGTGGCCGGGCATCCTGGGATTTGACGACACGGTGATTCCGCAGCTGGAGCGGGCTTTGATCGCCGGACACGACGTGGTGCTGCTCGGCGAGCGCGGCCAGGGCAAGACGCGGCTGTTGCGGGCGTTGACCGGGCTGCTCGACGAATGGACGCCGGTGATCGCCGGGTCGGAGTTGGGTGAGCACCCCTACAGCCCGATCACGCCGGAGTCGATCCGCCGGGCCGCCGATTCCGGTGACGATCTGCCCATCGAGTGGCGGCACCGCAGCGAGCGCTACACCGAGAAGCTGGCCACCCCGGACACCAGCGTGGCCGACCTCGTCGGCGACATCGACCCGATCAAGGTGGCCGAGGGGCGCAGCCTGGGCGACCCGGAAACGATCGCCTACGGGCTGATCCCGCGGGCGCACCGCGGCATCGTGGCCGTCAACGAGCTGCCCGATCTGGCCGAGCGCATTCAGGTCTCGATGCTCAACGTGATGGAGGAGCGTGACATTCAGGTCCGCGGCTACACGTTGCGGTTGCCGTTGGACGTGCTCGTGGTGGCCAGCGCCAACCCCGAGGATTACACCAACCGCGGCCGGATCATCACTCCGCTCAAAGACCGGTTCGGCGCCGAGATCCGCACGCATTACCCGCTGGAGATCGACGACGAGATCGGGGTGATCCGCCAGGAGGCCCAATTGGCCGCCGAGGTCCCGGATTACCTGCTCGGCGTGCTGGCCCGGTTCGCCCGCAATCTGCGTGAGTCGAGCTCGATCGATCAGCGTTCCGGTGTATCGGCCCGGTTCGCGATCGCCGCCGCGGAAACGGTGGCGGCCTCGGCGCGGCACCGCTCGGCGATCCTGGGCGAGGACGATCCGGTGGCCCGCGTGGTGGACCTGTCCACCGTGATCGACGTGCTGCGCGGCAAATTGGAGTTCGAGACGGGCGAGGAGGGGCGTGAGCAGGCGGTGCTGGAGCACCTGCTGCGACGTGCCACCGCGGACACCGCGCAACGGCTGCTGGGCGGCATCGACGTCGCCCCGCTGGTTGCCGCGGTCGAGGAAGGCTCGCCGGTGACGACGGGCGAGCGGGTGTCGGCCAAGGACGTCCTGGCCGCGCTGCCGGATCTCGCCGTCGTGGACACCCTGGCGTCGCGCCTGGGCGCGGTGTCGGTGGGTGAGCGGGCCGCTGCGGTCGAATTGGCTTTGGAGGCGCTCTATCTGGCCAAGCGGGTGGACAAGGTGACGGGGGAGGGCGAGACGGTCTATGGCTGATCCCGGTCGGGGACACGGGCACACCTCGCGGTATTCGCGATACACCGGAGGTCCCGACCCGCTGGCACCGCCCATCGATCTGCGCGACGCGCTCGAGCAGATCGGTCAGAGCGTCATGGAGGGCAGCTCGCCGCGTCGCGCGCTGTCGGAGTTGATGCGTCGTGGCACCGAGGGCATGCGCGGCACCGACCGGTTGGCCGCCGAGGCCAACCGCAAGCGCCGGGAGCTGTTGCAGCGGCACAACCTTGACGGCACATTGCAGGAGATCAAGAAGCTGCTCGACGAGGCCGTGCTGGCCGAACGCAAGGAGCTGGCGCGCGCCCTCGATGACGACGCGCGGTTCGGCGAACTGCAGATGGAAGCGCTGTCTCCGTCACCGGCCAAAGCGGTTCAGGAACTGGCCGACTACGACTGGCGTAGTCCTGAGGCCCGGCAGAAGTATGAGCAGATCAAGGATCTGCTGGGCCGGGAGATGTTGGATCAGCGTTTCGCCGGGATGAAGGAGGCGTTGGAGAACGCCACCGACGAGGACCGGCAGCGGGTCAACGACATGCTCGACGACCTCAACGACTTGCTGGACAAGCATGCTCGCGGGGAGGACACCCCGCAGGACTTCCAGAACTTCATGGACAAGCACGGTGAGTTCTTCCCGGAGAAGCCGCGCAACATCGACGAGCTGCTCGACTCGCTGGCCCAGCGGGCCGCGGCCGCACAGCGGTTCCGCAACAGCCTCTCGGCTGAGCAGCGCGCCGAGCTGGATTCCCTGGCACAGCAGGCTTTTGGCTCGCCGTCGCTGATGAACGCGCTGAACCGGCTCGACGCGCACCTGCAGGCCGCCCGCCCGGGTGAGGACTGGAGCAGTTCGGAGCGATTCTCCGGTGGCGATCCGCTGGGCATGGGAGAGGGCGCGCAGGCGATGGCCGACATCGCCGAGTTGGAGCAGCTCGCCGACGCGTTGTCGCAGAGCTATTCCGGGGCGTCGATGGACGACGTCGACCTGGAAGCACTGGCCCGCCAGCTCGGGGACGACGCCGCGATCGATGCCCGCACCCTGTCCGAGTTGGAGAAGGCCCTGGTGAACCAGGGCTTCCTCGACCGCGGTTCCGACGGCCAATGGCGGCTGTCGCCCAAGGCCATGCGGCAGCTCGGCCAGACCGCGTTGCGCGATGTGGCGCAACAGCTTTCGGGCCGGCACGGGGAGCGGGACACGCGACGCGCCGGTGCGGCCGGAGAGTTGACGGGAGCCACCCGGCCCTGGCAATTCGGGGACACCGAGCCGTGGAACGTCACCCGCACGGTGACCAACGCCGTGCTGCGTCAAGCCGGCACCGGGGTCGCCGAGCGGCCCATCCGGTTCGCGGTCGAGGACGTGGAGATCTCGGAAACCGAGACCCGCACCCAGGCCTGTGTGGCGCTGCTGGTCGACACGTCGTTCTCGATGGTGATGGAGAACCGGTGGCTGCCGATGAAGCGCACCGCGCTCGCGCTCAACCATCTGGTGAGCACGCGGTTCCGCTCAGATGAGTTGCAGATCATCGCCTTTGGCCGGTATGCGCGCACCGTGACGGCAGCCGAGCTGACCGGTCTGGAGGGCGTGTACGAGCAGGGCACCAACCTGCACCATGCGCTGGCCCTGGCGACGCGGCACCTGCGTCGTCATCCCAACGCCCAGCCGGTCGTGCTGGTGGTGACCGACGGCGAGCCCACCGCCCATCTCGAAGATTTCGGTGACGGCCATGGGTCGGAAGTCTTCTTCGACTACCCGCCACACCCCCGCACCATCGGGCACACCGTGCGTGGGTTCGACGAGGTGGCCCGGCTCGGCGCCCAGGTGACGATCTTCCGGCTGGGCTCGGATCCAGGTCTGGCCCGGTTCATCGATCAGGTGGCCCGCCGGGTGCAGGGCCGGGTGGTGGTGCCCGATCTCGACGGCCTGGGTGCCGCGGTGGTCGGCGACTATCTGCACTCGCGTCGCCGCTAGCTCGTTTTTGCGCCGAGCGCGACGCAGAGGTCGTCCGACGCAGCTGTCGACGACGTCTGCGTCACTTTCGGCGCAGCGGGGAGCCGTGCGGTACGCCGCTGCGTCCAACTACACATGCAGATTCCCTTCGTCGGCGCGGACGCTGTTGCGGCGGGCCATCTGACCAAAGGTCAATTGCGCGCCCGGTATCGGCAGATCTATGCCGGCATATATGTCCCGCGGCATCATCAGCCATCACTTCGGGACCGCATCGTCGGCGCTCACCTGGCCGCGCCCAATGCGGTGGTCACCGGGGTGGCCGCCTCGGCGATGTACGGCGCGCAGTGGGTCGATGACGACGCTCCGATCGAGCTCATCACTGCCACGCGGCGACAGCCCGGACTGCTCGTGCGGCGGGAAACGCTGCACGTCGACGAGTGGTGGACGATGGGCGGAGTCCGGGTAGCCACGCCGGAGCGCACGGCATTCGACATCGCCCGCCACCTCCCACGCGGCAAGGCGGTGGAGCGGCTCGATGCTCTTTGCCGAGCCCGTCCCTTTGCCGTCGAGGACGTCCTGCTGATTGCGAAGAGTCACCCCGGCGTGCGTGGACTCCGACAGCTTCGGACGGTGCTCCCGCTCGTCGACGGTGGTGCCGAGTCGCCACCGGAGACGCGGCTGCGCTTGGTGTTCGTCGACGCCGGATTACCCCGGCCCACGACGCAATACGTGGTGTACGACGAGGACGGCTCATACGTCCGCCGGATCGACATGTGCTGGGAGGAGTTCAGGGTCGGCGCTGAATATGACGGCGAACAGCACCTCACCAGCCGCCACCAGTATGTCCTCGACGTGCGTGTCAATCGGGTGTTGCAGCGGCTGGGCTGGCACGTCATACACGTCGTCAAAGAGGACCGCGCCGCGGCGATCGTGGCGGAGGCCCGTACCGCGTTGCTCGCCAGGGGTTGGCAACCACATCGAAAGTGACGCAAATGTCGCTGGCAGCGCGCCCGAGCGACTCCTGCGTCGCACTCGGCGTGCTGAGGCCTCGCGTAGTGTTTGTCACCGATGGGGGACATGAAGTGGGTCGCGGGCGCGGTCGGATTGGCGGCCGGGCTGATTCTGAGCGGCTGCTCGACGACGGTCGAGGGCACCGCGAAGGCCGGGTTCGACGCGTCCGGACACTCGGCGGCTGACCCAGGCGGGTCTGGATACAAGGCCCAGAGCTGCGAGCAGCTGCATTCCGATCGCTGGATCGAGCTGCCGGGCACCGCTCCCGGTGAGCCCAGGGTGCGTATCGCGCAGCCACCCGGTTGGGAACCTGTGCCTGAGTTGGCAAAGGACGCGGTCAAATTGGTGCTTCGTAACGTGTCGCTCAGCGACGGAGTGACGAATCCTGCCGTGTCGGTGGCCACCGGGGACGCCACCGACGGGGACAAGTCTCCGAAGGATCTGCTGAACGACAGCCTCGAAGGGTTCAAGGCCGGTGGCGGACAGAACGTCGACCAGGTGTCGTCCGAGATCTGCGGATTCCCCGCGGTTATGGCCAACTACACCCTGCCGCCCACGAACGGCGGCAAGACGATCTACGTGACCGGCATCTCGGTGATGGTTCCCATGGGATCGAAGGTGTGGAACGTGGTGGCGCTCGCCCAAAGCACGTCGCCCAACAACAAGACCTACATGGCCGACGCTCAGGTGATGTTGGCCGGGTTGCGTATCGCAATGCCTCGCTAGTCCCGTTCGCTGACGAGGTTGATTGCCGTCGGGTAGCTTCTGCTCATTCCAACTGGGTGGAGAGGCGGCGGCATGACACGACGCTGGGCTGGACATGCTTTGCCGGCGTCGGTGCTGGGCGGGATGGCGCTGGCAACGGTGGCGGCGCTGGGGGCGACGCAGCCGGTGACCGCGGTGCAACTGTCGGCGCTCATCATCGGCGCGAGTTCGACGAACCCGGGCGGTGACGGTGTCGCGGATTTCTACGGCGGGCTGTACCGGCAGGGGCAAGAGGAGCCCGTCGTCGCGAACTTCTTCACCGGCCCGCTCGGGATCTATCAGGCCGTCAAGGACAACAACGATCACGACAACGTGGTGTTGTCCTCGGGTTGGGGTGCGGCCAATGCCAGCTTGCTGCTGACCTACGGCAAGCTGACCCACGATCCCGCGGTCACCCAGCCCTCGTTGTACGTCCTCGACAACAACGTGGCCAGCCCCAATGGCGGATTCGGCACGCGGCTACCGTTCTTCGCCCTGATCGGTGTCAACCCGATCCCGACGCCGACGGACCCCGGTGTGCCGGTGGTGAACGTCGTCTACGAATACGACATCAACTCCAATATCCCGGCCTATCTGTGGAACGCGCCTGCGATGGCCAACTCGTTGATGGCCTACCTTGATCGCCGGCTCGACCAGGACAGCCTGGATTTCCCGATCGACGCCCAGGGCAACGTGCGTGATTGCGATGCCAGCTGTCAGGAGACGCTGGACTCAGGCGGCACCGTCGTGCGGCATACCGCTGACGGCACCGCGCGGATCAGCAAGGTCGACGACACGACCTACGTCGGCTACGAGTCGGAGAACTTGCCTCTGGTGTCACCGCTGCGGGCATTCGGGGAGCAGGGCAACCTGCTGGCGGACGCGGCCACGCCGGTGCTGCGGGCGGTGGTCGACTACGGCTACCCCGACAACGACCCACTCGCGAACCCGCAGCAGTACACCCCGCTCCGGTTGATCCCGACGCGCACGGAAACCGAGCGCTTCGTCCACGACTTCACCGCCGGGCTGCAGGAGGGCGCGAATGTGTTGCGCGACGGTGGTTCTGCGACCCGGTCGGCGCCCGTTCCGGCAACGCGTCCGTCGCTGCGTAAGAGTCTGGACTTCTCCCCGAAACCCTTGGGACGAGAACGGGTTTCGGGAGAGCAGGGGGGTCGTAGGCCTGTTGTGGCCGGCGTGCGAACGCTGGTGAAGAAACTGCGCGGCGAGCGACCGGCGGCCTCCCCGCACACGCCGGGCACCGACAAGGAACCGTCAGACGCGGACTGACGTCGGCTCCGATTCAACGTTTGCTGGTGCGTTTGTGCGCCGTCCCAATTCGGAAATGATTTGTTTACCGTTCGTTAACGCACGATGGCCTGGCGCGGTGATGTGAATTCCACTTCATATTGCGGTTGCAAGTTTTTGTCGTGCGCCGCCCTGTTGCAAACAATGGTTGGTTCAAACGCGCAGCGCGGTGCGGCGGTGACCTTCGCTCACGGCAAGGACTGACACGTACCGGGGCCCTGGCGAAATCCTGAACGCTGTCGGTCCGGGGCATGGCCTCGAAGCGCTCGACACTCCGGCATGAACTTGCATTATTTGTGTGTTTTCTGCGGTTGGCCTGCGGTCGGCGAGTGCTTCGGTGGAGGCTGGCTCGAGTGTGCTGCAGCAACCGTTGTCGCGGTGCCCTCGAGGCGGTGGTCCGCGTGTTCGGCTGACCGAAACTGGAAGCCAGCGACGTGCTGGGAATAGCTGAAAACGGCCGTAGTGGGACCGCTAAATTTGAATTGAGAAATGTCGTCGCAGCGCCTGATTCAAGTGTATTCATTGCGTAGGCAAAGGGCTGCGATCCCGCGTTTCTAAAAGTTGCGGGAGGTGGTGGCCACACATAGCATTCTCAGGAGTTTCTAAGTTGTACACAGGTACCAGCACGGGTCTTCACAACCCGCTCATGCTCAAAAGGGGCTTCGCGTATGGCAGTTCGTCCGCTCGTCACCACTGGTGTCGCACTTGTCAGCGCCGGCGCACTTGTCGCCGGGGCCCCGGCACTGTTCGTCCCGCATAGTGAAGTCACCGTTGCCTCGCCGACCGCGTCCACGGTCGAAGCGCACAAGACGCTGACCCAAGAGCAGATCAACCTGCTGGCGTTCACGGTCACCGGCGCTATCGATGCGTTCTTCAACGGTTACGGCGGGCTGTATGCCGTGGGGCAGGTCCCTGCCACCGCGAACTACAAGGATGCCGCCGGCAACTACGTTCCTGTCACCGACGACACTCCTTCTACGGCAGAGCTTTACAGCGCGGACGGCGCGGCGCTCTACGTCTTGGACGAGACCGGAGATCCAGTACGGGCGACGGTCGCCAACATCGGTGCAGACGGCAGCCACCAGCCTTTCGTCGATGCGGACGGCGAACCCGTTTCGGAAAGCGACCCCGGCAACTGCAGCGCCACCGGCGCGATCTGCCAGGACGGGTTCACCGGTTTGGCCTACTACGCCAGTGACCAGCTGCTGCCCCTGGGGCCGATTGACAACATCTTCTTTGAGGAAGGCTTCACCGAGTTCGCGCGGATCGCAGCGGTAACCGTCGCCCAGGCGGTCGACGCCGTTGTTCCGCGCCTCACCCTGGAGCGCCGGGTCAACGACTTCTTCGCGGGCGGCATCACTCTGCTCACCCAGAATCTGATCGACGACAACCTTCCGGACGGGCCGGTGGGCTCCTGGGTCAAAGGCCTGAACGACGCCTTCTTCGAAGACGGCATCACGGGTGCGGTCACTTACGTCGTGAACGCGATCATCTCGCCGACTGCCACGGAATCCGGAATCCAAGCTCTCCAGGTTGCAGAGCAAGATGAGGTTGACGCCAAGTCGGGCGTGACCTCCACCGGCGTGCCGAACTTCAGCAAGCTGCTGAGCTTGCCGACGACGAAGCTCGATGTCGAGTCTCCGTGGAAGAAGCCGCCGGCCCCGAAGCTCCTCGAGAAAGAGGACGAGGTCCAGGTGAGCGAGAACGTGGACGGCGGCACCGAGACCACTCTCGTGGCGGAGGAGACGAAGCCCGAGCCGCTGAAGATCACGACACCGAAGTTCGAACTGCCCAAGCTGGATCCGCCGAAGCTGAATCTGGATCTCAAGTTCAAGGCGAAGGACGTTGCGGCCAGCGAGGAAGCCGGCGGCACGGACACCAAGACCGGTAACAAGGTCGCGCCGGCCATCTCCTCTGACAACGGCAAGTCGAGAGACGACCACAACGGCAAGAAGTTCCTCACCAAGTTGAAGGATGCGGTGGACAAGGCCACCGGCGGTGAGAAGGACTCCGGAGACAGCGACAAGTAGTAGTTCCGCGCTCACGTCACGGCCCCTGTTCTCGGGGGGGGCCGTGACGTTTTCGTTTATGTGTACAGGCGGGAAGCCCGTCGGCGTCCACCCGTTGCCCCACGGTCTCAGGTATTTCTCAGCTTCGAGAAACGCTCGGAAAATTCGCTGCCAAGCCCGTGACCTGGGCTTATTGACTTCACCGTAAAGCGGAAAGCCCGAGTGTCCGGGTGTCACCCTTTTCCGGATGGGTCGATTTGAATCAAAGGTGGGGGCATTCGTTTCTCGCCCCGTGGTTCGTTTGCCTCCGGCGGTGGGCATGCCGCTGTCTGACGGGCGGGGCGCGCGGCGTTCGCGAGCCCGGATCGGCACCACTTCGAGCGGCCGCTCAGGACTGGAGTCTGCCACCAGCTCTATGTGGTCTGACCTAGCAATATGAGGCGGCGGCACTGGAGCATGTGACGAGCCACCCGATGCAGTTCCGAGTGTGCCGGGGCGGCGCGGCGGTGGGCCATGCAACGAGTTCCTCGGTCTCCCACCCGCGACTTTGCGCTCAGCGGGCTCGGTGGCAACGGTATTCGCAATTAGCTGGTCCGGTTCCGGACGGAAATCCCTCGTTCTGCATCGAAAAAATCTGTCGCAGTCGCCGCGCGGAAAGAGCCCGCGGCGGAGCGTCACGGGCCCGCATGTCGCAGGGAAAGAGGTTGCGGGTAAGGGTGCCGGGAATTACCCTTCTCAAGGACTTTTAAGGTTTTGCGCAGGTATCTGCACGGGTTCTCAGGAGCCCCGCTCACGCTCGAGATTAAGGGGTTCCACCCAGATGGCAGTTCGTCCGCTCGTCACCACCGGCGTCGCCCTTCTCAGCGCCGGCGCGCTCGTTGCCGGGACCCCTGCGTTGTTCGTCCCCCGCGACGAGGTCACAGTGGCTTCCTCCGCCATGGAAGCTTCCTCGCACCGGAAGCTGACGGCCGAGCAGATCAACCTGTTGTCGCTGTCTCTTGAAGGCGTCGTGGATTCCTTCCTTAATGGGTATGGCGGGTTTGCCAATCCGGGCGTTGTTATCGCGCCCACGGCTGGCTACATCCTCAATGACAAGGGTCAGCTCGCCTATCCCGGCGAGAACACTCCAGACGACGCGCTCCTGTACGACTTGGACAAGTTGGCTCTCTACAAAAAGGTGGACGGCCAGCTTGTCCGCGCCACCGTCGGCGATATGGGCAGCAACGTCCAGTTCTACGACGCGGCCGGCAATGAGGCCAACGAATGGGTTGAAGACCCGGGCAATTGCGCCGCGGAGGGGGCGGTGTGCCAGGACGGATTCACCGGCCTCGCCTACTACGTCACCGACAACTTGCTGCCCTTCGGAGATTTGGACAATGTCTTCTGGGAGTCCGGCCTGGTGCCGTTCTTCCAGGTTGCCGCGGAGATCGGCCCGGCGCTCATTGATTCTGTCCCCGGCTTAGAGCGGCTCCAGCTGACCAAGCGGGTGGACGAATTCTTCGCGGGCGGAGCGGCTTACGTCGCCTACAGCATCATCAACGACAACCTGCCGGATGATGCGCTGGGCGAGTGGGCCAAGGGCCTCAACGCGACGTTCTACACCGGCGGGGTCACGGGCGTCGTCAACTACATCGTTGAAACCGTGAAGGTGCTGACCGAGCCGCAGGGACCGGATGCCGACAGTGTCAGCCTCCTGTCGGCAGTGGAGAAGACCGAAGCCGCGACGGAAACCGAGACCGGAGTCACCTCCACGACCCTGCCGGACGTCAGCAAACTCCTGAGCCTGCCGACTCCCAAAGTCGACGTCGAGTCGCCGCTGAAGAAGCTGGCGGAGCGGCTTGGTGCGCCGGCTGAGTCGACGCCCGTCAGCACTCTTGAGGTCAAGGAAGAGGGCGCGGCCGACGACACGATCGTCGACGGCGTCACCGCACCCGCCACTCCGGCTGCCGAGGTGTCCACGCCCACGGCGCCGAAGTTCGAGCTGCCCAAGTTGCCGAAGGTGGATCTCGACCTCGCCCCCAAGGCTGAGGAAAAGGCGGCCGAGGAAGTCAAAGAGCCTGCGGCCGAGGAGAAGTCCGAGGATGCGGGCGCCGGCGAGACGGGCGCTGCTTCGGGGACCGGGCATAAGTTCGAGCCCCGGTCGCGTGCCACCGAGCGCAAGAAGACGGCCGGCCAGAAGTTCGTCGAGAACGCCACGAAGAACCTTGAGAAGGCCTTCAAGCCCACCACCAAGGCTGGACCGAGCAAGCATGAGACCGCCAAGCGCGACGGTGATTCCGGCACTGGCAGCACCACTGGGAGCAGTGCCGACACCGGCAGTGCGGCCGGCGACAAGGACAGCGGTGACGCAAAAGGCAAGAAGGACAAGTAACCGCCTGACCTGACGCAACGGCCCCCTCCAAATAGGAGGGGGCCGTTGCGTTTTCACGTACTTGGCGGCTACCTGTATGCCAGCTGTGAGTTCTCATGATCATGTGCCGAACGGCAAATGAACAACATCGCCACTACCTATCGCTGCAGCTCGCGGTGCCTTAGGTTCGCTGGCGGGCCAGCGGCAATGTCGGCCGGGTAGGCCCAATCTAGCTGTGGCGCAACGCCAATCACGAGAGGTTACAGGCATGGCAAAACATCGGAAGATGTCTGAGCGGTCGGTGCGGACGCGGACATTGGTTGGGGGTGTCATCGCGGGTGGCGCGTTGGCGGTGGCCTTGCCGACGGGTCTGGCGTCCGCTGACACCAGCGCGTCGGGTAACGCGGTCGGCCGCCCGGCCTTCGACAACCCCGCGCCGGGTGTGCGGGCCGCACAGGCTGTGGGCGACAAGGTATTCAACCAGACGCCGGGCATCAACAAGACGCTCGATGACAGCCCGCTGGGCGAGGTTTACCACACCAACTTCGGCACCGCGAACTACGCCGATCCCAGCAAGGGCACCAACGGCGCGATCCAGGGCGAGCTGAACGTCAACGCCGGCAAGTACTACTACAACCAGACGCAGAAGTACTCGAACCAGTACCTCGGCAACAAGCTCCTCCCCGACGAGAAGGACCTGCCGGGCACCCTGCCCAAGGCCATCGCCGGGGACGGACCCACCGCCAAGGTGTCGAGCGTCAAGGAATCGAGCGCCAAGCCTTCCAACTCGAACAAGGCGCTGACTTGCGTCGCCGCCACGAGCTGCAATCACTGATCACAAGACACACGGACGGGCGGGCCTTCTGGCCCGCCCGTTTTTCGTTCAGTCGGTCTTGTTGCGGCGCTTCCTACGTTTGACGCTGACGCTGCCCCACAGCGAGAAACCGCGGATGTGGACTCGCGGAGCACCGGCGGTGCCGTCGCCCTCGACGCTCTGATCGAAGTTCCCCATCACGCCGACACCGTCGACATCCACATTTACCTCGGGCGGCACCAGGATGGTCTGCCCACCGAAGATCGAGTAGGTGCGGACGTCGACATCCGGTGCGGTGAAATCGGCGTAGCGAAGGTCGACCACCCCACCGCCGAAAAGTGCGAACGTCGTCAGCTTCTTCGGCACGTTCCACCGGCCGCGGCGCTCGAACCCGCTCATGATGGCCAGCAGCAGCGTCGAAGGGGCGGGGCGACAGTGGCCGGCCGAACAGTTCACCGCGCCGGGAAGATCACGGCTCAGCCGGGCCAGATCGTCATAGGTCTCTGCCGCGTAGGCCTTTGCTAGCCGGTCCTCATACTCGGTCATCGGCAGCCGGCCCGCGGCGGCAGCATCAGTGAGCAGCTGCGCCACCTGAATGCGGTCGGTGTCGGCAGCCCGCATCGACCTGCCCTGCGGCGCTGAAGTGCTCATCGCTGTCGAGCCTACGACGATCGCTGTCACATGCAAGGCCGATGGCCGAACTGTGTCGGGATGGTTGCGACAATCGACGCCGCGCGCAGAAGACGAGCTATCCGCCGGTGCCCAGATAGTCCTGGAACGATGCCCCGCCGACCGCGTTTTCCGGGGTCAGATTGGCCCCCGACCTGTAACCGGTGACGATGCGTCCGGGGATCGTGAATCTGGCCACGCGCCGGACGCTGTTGTGTGCTGAGAGATACATCTGTCCCAATTCTGGGTGAGTGTGGACGCTGGGCCCGCCGATGTCGGCTACCCGCTGGGCCGGCTCTGAATCGATCAAAGAGACCAGCCGGGCCGCCACGTCACGGGTGTCGATGGGCTGGAATCGGACCCCGCGCAGCGTCCACAAAACCGGTGAGAACCGTTGGACCGAGAACGACTTTTCGATTAGCTCGTGGAACTGCGTGGCACGCAGGATCGTGTACCCGATGCCGGACGTCTCGAGCGACTGCTCGACCCGCAACTTGGTCTTGTAATAAGGAAGCGGGATGTCGTCGATCCCGACGATCGAGATGTAGATGACGTGCCCGACGCCCTTGCGTCGCGCAGCCTCGATCAGGTTCCGCGCCGCCCGGACGTCCTTGCTTCCGGTGGCCTGGGTGGCGCAATGGATCACGACGTCCACGCCGTCGAGCGGGGCATTCAAAGACTTAGGCTTGAGCAGGTCTGCTTGGTGCCAATGCACGCCCGTGTAACCCACCCGGTTCCGACGGCTCAGTGCCCGGACATGGTGACCGGCCTCGGTGGCCTCAGGGACGACATGGTGGCCGAGCGTGCCGGTCGCGCCGGTGACGAGCACTGTGCGTGGCATGTTGGCCACGCTACCGATGCGTCGCCGGGGCTGTCAGCGATTAGGCGGCTCTAGATGACGCCGGAGATCTCGGCTTCGAGCGGGATGCCGCAGCGGTTGCGGAGATCGATGGCGGGCCTGCGAATCGCATCCAGCTCGGCGCGCACCTGAGGATTGTTGTTGAGATAGGTCTTCGTCTGCTCGGCGGCCGCGGACTTGCCTTGGCCCTGAAGGCCGGTGAAGAACGCGTTGACGTCGGGATGAGTGAAGAGATAGCCACTCATATTCGTTGACACGTCGCCCATGACCGCTGTGACATCGGCCGTCGTGCAATTCGGCGGCTCGGCCGCTGCGGTAGCCGACGCCCCGAGGGCGACCGCGCCGGCTCCCAACACGATTGCGGTGACGCGACCTAGTGAATGGGTTACGCGGTTCATCGGACTCCTCGATCATCGGATGCGGCGACGTGCGGTGGTCTATGTTTGCGGTAACGATAACGTGCCGGACAATTTCGCGGGTGAGGTCGACGCAACGTCGACCCAGATGAAAGGAAGCACCACCATGGCGCAGATGCCAAAGTTCCTGGTTCTCGGTGCCGCAGCGGTGGGCGCTGTGGCCGCGATCCTCGCCGCGCCGAGTGCCTCTGCCGATCCCTCGCTGCTGCCGCAGTGCGAAACCACGGGTGGGAGCTCGATTGCTGGCGGGCAGACCACCGATTGCGCGTCCGAAGGCAACGTCCAGATCGACTCGACGCCAGGCGTATACCCCGGCGAGGAAGAGTTCTACGGCTTTCCAGCATTCGGCTTCATCTGAGGTCCTAGACGCGTCGGCCGCAGGCGTCGTCGGCGAACAACGCCTGCGGCTGACGCGGTCGGCGCCTACGCGGCTGCGCCCGTCTTCTTCTCCGACTTCTGTGCCTTGGCCTTGGTCTTCGGGGTGTTCTTCTTCGTGGTGTCGACCGCGTCCTTGACGTCCTTGACGTCCTTGGCGGCGCCTTGCACTTTCGCGACGGTCTCCTTGACCGACTTCTGCAGCGGATTATTCGCATCGACAGCGTGACGGGCCCGGGCCTTGGCTTTGGCCTCAGCCTTGGTCTTGACGGACTCGGACAGCTTGGTGACATTGTTGGAAATCTCGTTGTCCTTCAACGAGTCCTTGTCCACTCCGGCGTCTTTGAGTGTGTCCTTGATCGGCGTGGCGGTGCCTTCGGATTCCGTGGCGGGTGCCTCGATGCTCAGCGTCTTGAGCTGGCCGCCAGTCGACGGGACTGACGTGATCGACTGGGTGCCCGACTTATTGGTCGTGGTTCCGTTGACCTTCAGCATCCCGTCGATCGCCGACTCAACCTGAGCGTTGATGCCATCCAGGGCGTGGGTGACCGGGGCCAGTCCCTTCTCGACCGCATCGAACATGGGATCGGCGGCGTTCTTCTGGATGGCCTCCAAGGCGTCGCTCAATGCCTGGGCGACCGCCACCGATACCGCGTTCTGCACGATCGGTTTGAAGTCCGTCCCAGGAAGTTTCGGAGTCCAGGCCTCCGGGTTGAGGGCATGGTCCTGAATCCCGTCCACCAACGCGTCGAAGACGGTTTGAACCGCTGCCAGTTGCTGCGTCGGAGTGAGCGGGGAGTGCCAGAAGTACGCCTGGTCACCGGCCTCGTCGAACGTGCGCTCCAGGGTGTCGGGGTTGACGTCCTGATAGCCCATGTTCACCATCATCCGCAGCGCGTCTTCGACGCTGTCGGTCAACGGAGTCGGGATATCCACCCCCGGAACGAGATTCGCAAGGTGCGGGACCATCCGGAACGGCTCGAGCAACGGGAGATTGCCGGAGTCATACGTGATGTAGGTGGCGTTGCCGGGGAAGTTGAAGAGCTTCACGTCGATAAGCTGCAGCAGGCTACCGACGAGCGGAATCATGTCCGTGCCTTGGCCACCGGTCGGGTCGAGCATGACCTTGAGGCCGTCGATTATGCCGCCGCCTAACTCCGGCAGCACATGCTCGGTGACGTTGTTGCCCTCGTCGGGCAGCAGGTAGGTGAGGAACACTCCGGCGGCAGCCGAGTTGGCCCACGCCAGCGGGTTCAGCGTGGTGGGGACATCAGAGAGCGGGTTGTAGGCCCAGGTGATGTCGAGGATCGACGTGTTGAGGACCTTGGTTTGGTCGGCGTTGGTGTAGCTGCCTGCATCCGGTGTGGTCAGGTTCAGGCCGAAGAGATTGGTGAGAGGTGTTGCGAGGGCGAATAATCCACCGCCCGGGCGGCTCGGGTTATTGACGAAGATCAGCCACTGCCCGGTGATGCCTTCGCCCCAGTCCTCGCTGTCGGACTGCACCGCGTTGATCATGTCGCGGTAGGCGAGCGATGTGGTCAGCCCGCCCAGGCTCTCAGAAAGAACGATGGCACGGCGTTGATTCAAAATGGGCGCGGCTTTGACCAGCCACTGCAGTACCTTCCCGCCAAGCCCAAGCATGTCAGCGAGGCCGGTAGCGGTGTAGTCCAGATCCTTCACCGCGTCGTACACGTCACTCGGCATCGGGCCCTTGACTCCGGACTCAACGGGTGAGATCTTGCCGAGCGTGTCGAGCAGAGCGGTGGCGACCGCTGCCAGTTCAGTGTTGCCGGTCAACCCTCCGGCCGCCTTGATCACGTTCTCCGGAGTGATTCCCAGCGCTTGCGCGGCCCAGAAAATCGGGCCGACTCCGTAGATCCCGACGATGTCGGGGATCTTGCCCGGGTCGGGATTCGTGGCCGCTGTCAGCTCGACATCCGCTTGCACACTGCGGTTGTGCGCGGCGAGCGCTTCGGGCGCAGAGGATGCGACGCCGGCGGTCAACGCTGCCGTAGTAGCGATGACCGCTGCCGTGGTGGCAGCGGTCTTGGCCATGCAGAGACGGGGAGAAGTGGGCTGTGACATCAAGCGCGCCGCCTTCGAGGTGTGATCTAACCGACAAAGTGCTTGCATACTGTAGCAACGAGTATTTGCGGAATAGCAAATTTGCCCAGAATGCGATCTTGTGCACAAAAGCGGATGCGGCGTGCTACGGAATCCGTTGTCGATCAGGCGGCGTGACCTACGTGCCAGGGTGATTCAGCGCGGTCCTCATAGGGTTGTAGTGCCTGCACAGGCGGTCGCTGGTTGGGCCGCCCTGATTGCGGTCACAGCTGGCGCGCGCGAATAGCTGTCCCGCGGGCGGTTGCCCTCTGCGGGACAGCTATGCGCGTCACCGATGCCTAGGCGGGCGCCTTCTGTTGTGCTCCGGCCGGAATCAGCCCGAGCTGCTGCAGCATCCCCAAAGTGTCCCAGGTGACCCAGCTTTCGGCGATCTTGCCGTCTTCGATCCGATCGACAATGGTGAGGTTGATCCGGCTGTGCTTGCCGGTTGGCGCCTGGCCCATGATCTCGCCGGTGTTGTCGCCTTGTGCTTCGATCATCGTGCAGACATAGTCGCCCTCTGCGAGTTGCCTCTTCGCATCGAACTTCATGTTGGAGAACGATTTCCGATACATCCCCATCAAGCTTCGCATGTGCTCGGGGCCACGCTGATCGCCGAACGGATCCTGAGTGTCGTGGAAGGCGGCAGTGGGAGCGACGAGGTCGTCCAGCTCGTTGAGGTCGCCGGAAGCAAATACCTCCCAGATGCGTCGGGAAATCGCCTTGTTCTGATCATCGGCCATGGTTCCGGCCTTTCCTGGGGATACCGCACGGCAGAGGACGTCCGCACAAGAAACGGTAGAACCGCGGCGAGCTCTGTGACAGAGGCGCCGGCCCGTTTGCTGCCAGAGGCAACTACCGTCGGCGAAGACCACGCGGGCTGACCTGCTGCAAGCCCACCGTTGCCAGCGGTCGGTGGCGCGGATTCGCCGTACGAATCGCGAGATTGCCGAGGCGGCCGGCGTTGGGCGCGCCACGACGAAAGGTTCGCTGAGGTCGTGACTGTCAGCTCACCCAGCTCGGCGGCCGCTTCTGTAGGAAGGCCATCATGCCCTCGCGGGCCTCGTCGGAAACGAACAGCTGAGCCGATTGCCGGGTCAGGTCCTCGGCGTCCCGATCGAACCCGCGCAGGATCGCTGCCGTCGTCAAGGCTTTCGACGTGGCCAGCCCCTGCGGTGAACCCTTCGCGATCTCGGTCGCCAGCGTGGCGACCGCGCCGGGGACGTCGTCGGCCGCCATGGTGATGAGCCCGATCGCAGCTGCCTCGGCGGCGCCGAACTTCTCGCCGGTGACGAAGTAGCGTCCGGCGGCGCGCGGCGACAGCTTCGGCAACAGGGTCAACGAGATGATCGACGGCGCGACGCCGATACGCGCCTCGGTGAGCGCGAACGTGCTTTGCTGACCGGCGACGACGAGGTCGCACGCGCCGACGAGACCCATCCCGCCGGCCCGCACGTGCCCGTCGATCGCGCCGATCACCGGAACCGGCAGTTCCAGGATGGCCCGCAGCAGTTTGGTCATCTCCCGAGCCCGGCCCACCGCGATGTCCCCGGGATCCTGGCCGGCAGCCTCACTGAGATCGGCTCCGGCACAGAAAGTTCCACCGGTGTGCCCGAACACCACCACTCGGACACCGGGCTCGGCAGTTGCCGCGGCCAGGCCCTGGTGCAATTGCTCCACCAGCGCGGTCGACAGCGCATTGCGGTTGTGCGGGGAGTCCAGGGTCAACCGGGCGACGGCCCCGTCGACGCTGTACTGGACCAGCGTGCTCATCAGTAAGACCGAGGCAGGCCGAGTGAGGTCTGCGCGACGAAGTTCAGGATCATCTCGCGGCTCACCGGGGCGATACGGGCCAGCTTCGAGGCATTTACCGCGGCGGCGATGCCGTACTCCTTGGTCAGGCCGTTGCCGCCCAGGGACTGCACGGCCTGATCCACCGCACGCACCGATGCCTCACCGGCGGCGTACTTGGCCATGTTGGCGGACTCGGCGGCACCGAAGTCGTCACCCGAGTCGTACAGGGTGGCGGCCTTCTGCATCATCAGCTTGGCCAGCTCGATCTCGATGTGGTTCTGCGCCAACGGATGTGACAGACCCTGGTGCGATCCGATCGGCACCTTCCAGACCTGGCGGGTCTTGACGTACTCGACGGCCTTGTTGATCGCGAACCGGCCCATGCCGACCGCAGACGCCGCGCCCATGATGCGCTCGGGGTTGAGCCCGGCGAACAATTGCGCGATCGCGGCGTCCTCGGACCCGACGAGTGCATCGGCGGGCAGCCGCACGTCGTCGAGGAACACCTGGAACTGGCTCTCCGGGCTGATGATCTCCATCTCGATCTTGGTCCAGTTCAGACCCGGGGTGTCGGTCGGAATGACGAACAGGGCCGGCTTGAGATTGCCGGTCTTGTGATCTTCGGTTCGCCCGACGACGAGCACGGCCTGCGCCTGATCGATGCCGGAGATGAACGTCTTCTGGCCCTTGAGGATCCAGTCGCTGCCATCTTTACGGGCGGTGGTGGTGATGCGGTGGCTGTTGGACCCCGCATCCGGCTCGGTGATCGCGAAGGCCATGGTGATCGACCCGTCGGCGATGCCGGGGATCCAGCGCTTCTTCTGCTCCTCGGTGCCGAACTTGGAGATGATCGTGCCGTTGATCGCGGGGGAGACCACCATCATCAACAGGGCCGCACCGGAGGACGCCATCTCCTCCATCACCAGCGACAGCTCGTACATGCCGGCGCCGCCGCCACCGTACTCCTCGGGCAGGTTCACCCCGATGAAGCCGAGTTTGCCTGCCTCGTTCCACAATTCGGTGGTGTGCTCGCCGGCGCGGGCCTTCTCCAGGTAGTAGTCCTGGCCGTAGTTGGCGGCCATCGCTGCCACCGCCTGGCGCAGGGCCTTCTGTTCCTCGGTTTCGATGAAGCTCATGACTGTTCTCCTTCGGATTCAACGCGGGCTAGTACGGCGCCGACCTCGACCTGCTGGCCTGCGGCGACATTGAGTTCGGTCAGCACCCCGTCTTCGGGTGCGGCGATGGTGTGCTCCATCTTCATGGCTTCCAGCCAGATCAGCGGCTGTCCGGCGGTGACGGTATCGCCGACGGTGGCACCGACCCGCACCACCGAACCGGGCATGGGTGCCAGCAGCGAGCCATGCGCCACCGCGTCGTCCGGATCGGGGAAGCGGGGCAACGCGGTGAGCGCGACCGGACCGAGCGCGGAGTCGACGAACACCTGATCGCCATACCGTGCCACGTCGAACGCCCGCTCAACACCATTGACCGACAGCACCACTCGCTCCGGCGTCGCCGACACCAGTGCAATCCCGTCGTCGTCGGGCAAATCCACCCCGGTGCGGCTGAACCGGTAACGCACCGGAGCCTCGTCGCCGGCTACATCGCGGTACGTCCGGGACTGGTAACCCGACGCCAGATTGCGCCAGCCGCTCGGCGCCGCACCGAAAACGCGTGCACTGCGGCGGTTGTGCGCGGCGTCGGCCAAGGTGGCGGCGATCGCCGAGAGCCGCACCGCATCGGCGCCCGCCAGTGGTGCGGCGAGCGCATCAAGGTTGTGGGTGTCGAAGAACGCCGTGTCGGTGGCCCCGTCGAGGAATGCCGGATGCCGCAGCACGTTCACCAGCAGATCCCGGTTGGTACGCAGACCGTGAATCTTGGTGCGGGACAAGGCATCGGCGAGCACCGTGGCGGCCTGCCGCCGGGTCGGGGCGTAGGAGATGACCTTGGCCAGCATGGGGTCGTAGAAGATCGACACCACCGAACCGTCTTCGATGCCGGTATCGACGCGCACCTGCCCGGGAACGTCGAACCGGTGGACCGTGCCGGCCTGCGGCTGCCAGCCCTTGGCCGGATCCTCGGCGTAGAGGCGGGCCTCGATGGCAGAACCGCGGGAGGCCGGCGGCTGCGCATCGAGGCGGCCGCCGTCGGCAACCAGGATCTGCAGCTCAACGAGATCCAGTCCGGTGGTGGCCTCGGTGACCGGATGCTCCACCTGCAGCCGGGTGTTCATCTCCAGGAAGAAGAAGTCACCTTTGTCGTCCGCCATGAACTCGACGGTGCCCGCCCCGGTGTAGCCGATCGCCTCGGCGGCCAGCCGGGCCGCGTCGAACAGCTTCTCCCGCATCCCAGGAGTGCGCTCCACCAGCGGTGACGGGGCTTCCTCGATCACCTTCTGATGGCGGCGTTGAATCGAGCATTCGCGCTCGCCGACAGCCCACACGGTGCCGTGCTCATCGGCCAGAACCTGTACCTCGACGTGGTGTCCGGCGGCCAGGTAGCGCTCACAGAACACCGTCGGGTCACCGAACGCCGACTGTGCCTCACGCTGGGCGGCAGCCACTTCACTTGCCAGATCTGACAGTTCGCGCACCACCCGCATACCGCGGCCACCGCCGCCGGCCGAGGCCTTCACCAGCACCGGCAGCTGATCGGCGGTCACCGTCGACGGGTCGAGTTCGGTCAGCACCGGAACGCCGGCCGCGGCCATCATCTTCTTGGCTTCGATCTTGGAGCCCATGGCCTGTACGGCGTTCACCGGCGGCCCGATCCAGGTCAGCCCGGCGTCGATCACTGCGGCCGCGAAATCGGGGTTCTCCGAGAGGAACCCGTAGCCGGGATGGACGGCGTCGGCGCCGGCGGCCCGGGCCGCGGCGATGATCTGTGCCGAATCGAGGTAGCCGTTGTTGCCTTCGAGGCGCACGCGCGCGTCGGCTTCCACGACATGAGGTGATCCCGCATCGGGGTCGGTGTACACCGCGACGGTGCCGATGCCCAGACGGCGGCACGTCTCGAACACCCGGCGGGCGATCTCGCCGCGGTTGGCGACCAGAACTCTCGTAATCATTATCACCGAACCTGAGCTTGTGGTCGAAGAATTGTCGAAAACTCGCACACAAGCTCAGTTTCGACGCGGACGGTAATCATGGCGCTCACATCCTGAAGACGCCGAAGTTCGACGTCCCCTCGATCGGTGCATTCGCAATGGCGGACAAGCACATTCCCAGCACGGTTCGGGTGTCGCGGGGGTCGATCACGCCGTCGTCGTACAAGCGGCCGGACAGGAACGTCGGCAGCGACTCGGCTTCGATCTGGGCCTCGACGGCAGCCCGCAGTGCCGCGTCGGCGGCCTCGTCGACCTGCTGACCGCGGGCTTCCGCGGCGGCGCGGCTGACGATCGAGAGTACCCCGGCGAGCTGGGTGCCACCCATCACCGCGGACTTCGATGACGGCCAGGCGAACAGGAAGCGCGGGTCATAGGCCCGCCCGCACATGCCGTAGTGGCCCGCCCCGTAGGAGGCGCCGAGCAGCAGGGAGATGTGCGGCACCGTCGAATTGGACACCGCGTTGATCATCATCGAGCCGTGCTTGATCATGCCGCCCTCTTCGTACTGCTTACCCACCATGTAGCCGGTGGTGTTGTGCAGGAACAGAAGTGGAGTGTCGGACCGGTTGGCCAGCTGGATGAACTGGGTGGCCTTCTGCGATTCCTCGGAGAACAGCACGCCGCGGGCATTGGCCAGGATGCCGACCGGGTAGCCGTACAGCGTGGCCCACCCCGTCACCAATGACGACCCGTACAGCGGCTTGAACTCGTCGAAATCCGAGCCGTCGACGATGCGGGCGATCACATCGCGCGGGTCGAACGGGATGCGCAGATCGGCGGGAACGATGCCGATGAGCTCCTCCGGGTCGTAGTGCGGCTCGACCACCGGTGCCGGTACCGGACCCTTCTTGCGCCAGTTCAGCCGGGCCACGATGCGCCGCCCGATCCGGATGGCGTCGAGTTCGTCATTGGCCAGATAATCGCCGAGACCCGAAGTGCGGGAGTGCATCTCGGCTCCACCCAGCGACTCGTCGTCGGACTCTTCGCCGGTGGCCATCTTGACCAGCGGCGGTCCGGCCAGGAACACCTTGGAGCGCTCCTTGATCATCACCACGTGATCGGACATGCCCGGGATGTAGGCGCCACCGGCGGTGGAATTGCCGAACACCAGGGAGATCGTCGGGATACCCGCCGCCGACAACCTTGTCAGGTCGCGGAACATCTGCCCGCCCGGAATGAAGATCTCCTTCTGCGTGGGCAGATCGGCGCCACCGGACTCGACCAGCGAGATCACCGGCAGCCGGTTCTCCATGGCGATCTGATTGGCGCGCAGGATCTTCTTGAGCGTCCAGGGATTACTCGTGCCGCCCTTGACCGTCGGATCGTTCGCGACGATCAGGCACTCGACACCTTCGACGGCGCCGATGCCGCAGACCACGCTGGCGCCGACGGTGAAGTCACTGCCCCAGGCGGCCAACGGGCTCAATTCGAGGAACGGTGAATCCGGGTCGACCAGCAACTCGACCCGCTCACGCGCGGTGAGCTTGCCGCGGCCGTGATGGCGGTCCACATATTTGGGGCCACCACCGGCCAGCGCCTTGGCGTGTTCGGCTTCGAGTTCGGCGAGCTTGGCCGCCATCACCTCGGCAGCCTCGGTGAACGCGGGGGAGCCGGGATCGATGGCGGACTTGAGAGCGGTCATGACTGGAACCCCAATGTCTTTGCGGCCAGCGAGGTCAGGATCTCGGTGGTGCCGCCGCCGATGCCCAGGATGCGCATGTCACGGTACTGACGTTCGACCTCGGATTCGGCCATATAGCCCATCCCGCCGAACAACTGCACCGCCTGGTTGGCCACCCACTCGCCGGTCTCCACCGCCGTGTTCTTGGCGAAGCACACCTCGGTGATCAGATTCTGTTCCCCGGCAAGCTGGCGCTCGACGACGTGACGGGTGTACACCCGGGCCACGTCGATCCGGCGGGCCATCTCCGCCAGCGTGTTCTGCACCGACTGACGGGAGATCAGTGGCTTGCCGAAGGTTTCGCGGTTGCGGCACCACTCGACGGTCAGATCCAGACAACGCTGGGCGCTGGCGTACGCCTGCACGGCAAGGCCCACCCGCTCGGAGACGAAGGCCGCGGCGATCTGGAAGAAGCCCGAGTTCTCCGCGCCGATCAGGTTCGCGACGGGCACCCGCACATCGGTATAGGACAGCTCGGCGGTATCGCTTGAGCGCCAACCCATCTTGTCGAGCTTGCGGCTCACCTCGAACCCGGGCGTGCCTTTGTCCACCACGATGAGTGAGACACCCGCCGCGCCCGGGCCGCCGGTGCGCGACGCGGTGACGACGTAGTCGGCACGCACACCGGAGGTGATGTAGGTCTTGGCGCCGTTGAGGATGTAGTCATCCCCGTCGCGGGTCGCCTTGGTGGTGAGATGTCCGACATCGGAGCCGCCGCCCGGTTCGGTGATGGCCAGCGAACCGATCTTCTCGCCGCGCAGCGTGGGCTTCACGTACGTCTCGATCAGCCGCTCGTCGCCGGAGGCGATCATGTGCGGCACCGCTATGCCGCAGGTGAACAGTGAGGCGAACACGCCGCCGGGTGCTCCGGCGTAATGCATTTCCTCGCAGATGATCACCGCGTCGGCACCGTCTCCGCCGCCACCGCCGGCCGACTCGGGGAAGTTGGCCCCGAGCAGTCCGGCCTCGCCGGCCTTGCGGTGTAGTTCGCGCGGCAGTTCGCCGGTCCGCTCCCACTCGGCGGCGTGCGGCAGCACCTCGCGTTCGGCGAAACTGCGCACCGTCTTGCGCAATGCCTCACGTTCGGGCGAAGTCCAGATGCTCACTTGATGAGTTCCTCCGGGATATCGAGATGACGGCTGCGCAACCATTCGCCCAGCCCCTTGGCCTGCGGATCGAATCGGGCTTGATAGGCCACGCCCTGGCCGAGAATGCCTTCGATCACAAAGTTCACGGCCCGCAGATTCGGCAGCAGATGCCGGGTGACCGGCAGTTCTGCTGTCTCGGGCAGCAATTCACGCAACTTGTCGACGGTCAGCGTGTGGGCCAGCCACCGCCACTGCGCGTCGGTGCGTACCCACACGCCGACGTTGGCCGACCCGCCCTTGTCGCCGCTGCGGGCCCCGGCGATGGTGCCCAGCGGGGCGCGCCGGGTGGCACCGGCAGGCAGCGGCTCGGGCAGCTCAGGATCGGAGACCGGTGCCAACGCCAGAGTTTCGGCGGCCGGTGCGATACCGACCCGCGTGCCATCGGCATGCACGGCGATGTGTGGCACTTCGGCCGCGTCGACGTAGCCGGGGACGAACACGCCGTAGATCTGGCCGTCGCCGGGCGGTGCGGTGGTGGTGAATCCGGGATAGCTCGCCAACGCGAGTTCCACACCCGCCGAGGAGAACTGGCGGCCCACCAGGTTGGGATCCGGATCGCGGACCACGCAGTGCAGCAGCGCGCTGGCGGCCTCTTCGGTGTCTGCGTCGGGATGATCGGTGCGGGCCAGCGTCCACTCCAGTTCGGCCGGACGGGTTTTCAGGCCGGCCTCCAATTGACTGCGCACCAGCTGGGCCTTGGCCTCGATGTCCAGTCCGGTCAGTACGAACGTGGCGGCATTGCGGAAGCCGCCGATGCTGTTGCACGACACCTTCAGCGTCGGGGGCGGAGCTTCACCCGTCACCCCGGAGATGCGGACGCGGTCGGGGCCGTCCTGGCTCAGCTGCAGCGAGTCCACCCGCAGCGTCACGTCGGGATTGGCGTAGCGAGCCCCGGTGATCTCGTAGAGCAGCTGTGCGGTCACCGTGCCGACGCTGACCTGTCCGCCGGTGCCGGCGTGTTTGGTGATCACCGAGGAGCCGTCGGCGGAGATCTCGGCGATGGGGAACCCGGGGTAGAAAGCGCCGGGAATCGCTGGAATTTCAGCGAAGAAGGAGTAGTTGCCACCGGTGGCCTGGGTCCCGCACTCGATCACGTGCCCGGCGGCCACGGCTCCGGCCAGCGCGTCGTAATCGGTGGTCTGCCACCCGAAGTGTGCGGCCGCCGGCCCGACGATCACCGACGCGTCCGTCACCCGGCCGGTGACCACGACGTCGGCGCCGGAGTTGAGGCAGTCGACGATGCCCCACGCGCCCAGGTAGGCGTTGGCGGCCAGGGGTGTGCCCAGCCCGAGTTCGGCGGCCCGCCCCACCAGGTCGTCACCCTCGACATGGGCGACGTTGACGTCGAGGCCCAGACGCTCGGCCAGCTCACGGACTGCGGTGGCCAGCGCTGCCGGGTTCAGACCGCCGGCGTTGGCCACGATCTTCACGCCCTTGTCGAGCGCAAGACCCAGCGACTCTTCCAATTGGCGCAGGAAGGTTTTGGCGTAGCCGCGGTCAGGGTTCTTGGCGCGGTCGCGTGCCAGGATGAGCATGGTGAGCTCGGCCAGGTAGTCGCCGGTCAGATAGTCCAGCTCGCCGCCGGTGAGCATCTCCCGCATCGCCGAGAGCCGGTCGCCGTAGAAGCCGGAACAGTTGCCGATACGGACTACAGGTGGCACATGAACTCCCGTCAACGCTGAAAGGGACCAACCAACCGGTAGGTTAGCGGGTACCGTCGGTACCGCGTCAAGGGGTGGTCCGGTGCCGGCGGATGCCCCGAGTGTGACGCAGACGTCGTCTGGCGGGGCGTGCAGCGACGTCTGCGTCGCGTTCGGCGCAGGAATTCTCCTCGTTTTGGATCCGACGCAGGTCAACCGTTACTCTGTAGGGCAGTCGTCTGCCGCTGCGATGCGCGCGGCAACCCCCAAAGCAAGGAGATGCACGTCATGGCTGTGCCCAAGCGCAGAATGTCGCGCGCGAACACCCGTAGCCGGCGCGCGCAGTGGAAGGCCGAGGCCACCGGTCTCGTCGGCGTCAATGTCGCCGGTCAGCAGCACAAGGTGCCGCGCCGTCTGCTCAAGGCCGCCCGTCTCGGCCTGGTCGACCTCGACAAGCGCTAGAACCGCAACACTTCCAAAGAGCGCTACCCCGAGTGGTAGCGCTCTTTGTCGTGCTCAGGGTTGGTCAGGCCCGCAAAAAACGCTCGGCGAATTTGCGGCGCGCCTCTCAGCCCTCTCTCAGATAGCGGGTTGAAACTGTGCCTGTGCGCATACTTGTCGTTGACGACGATCGCGCTGTGCGCGAATCCCTGCGCCGGTCGCTTTCCTTCAATGGTTATTCCGTCGAGCTCGCCCAGGATGGGGTCGAAGCTCTTGAAGCGATTGCCAATGACCGGCCTGATGCTGTGGTGCTGGACGTGATGATGCCGCGGCTGGATGGCTTGGAGGTCTGCCGGCAGCTCCGCAGCACCGGTGACGATCTGCCGATCCTGGTGTTGACGGCTCGCGACTCGGTCTCCGAGCGGGTCGCCGGACTGGACGCCGGTGCGGACGACTACCTGCCCAAGCCGTTTGCGCTCGAGGAGCTCCTGGCGCGGATGCGCGCGTTGCTGCGCCGCACCGTCAGTGACGACGGCGCCGACTCCCAGAAGATGTCGTTCACCGACCTGACGCTCGACCCGGTGACCCGTGAGGTGACCCGCGGCCAGCGTCAGATCAGCCTCACCCGCACCGAGTTCTCGCTGCTGGAAATGCTGATCGCCAACCCGCGGCGGGTGCTCACCCGTAGCCGCATCCTCGAAGAGGTGTGGGGATTCGATTTCCCGACCTCCGGCAACGCACTCGAGGTGTACATCGGCTACCTCCGCCGCAAGACCGAGGCCGACGGCGAGCCCCGGCTGATCCACACCGTGCGCGGCGTCGGTTACGTGCTGCGCGAAACACCTCCCTGATTTGATGGCGCTCAACGCGAACACCTGGCGAACAGCCAATCTCCGAAACACCAGCTCACTGTCGTTGCGCTGGCGCGTGATGATGCTGGCGATGTCGATGGTCGCCATGGTGGTCGTCCTGATGGCCGTCGCCGTCTACGCCGTCGTCTCCCGCGCCCTGTACGACGATCTCGACAACCAGCTGCACAGCCGGGCCCGGTTGCTCATCGAGAGCGGATCGCTGGCCGCTGACCCTGGCAAGGCCATCGAGGGGACCGCGTACTCGGACGTCAACGCCATGCTGGTGATCCCGGGCCGGTCCATCTACACGGCCAATCAGCAGGGCCAGATGCTGCCGCTGGGCAAGGCGGAGAAAGACGTCATCTCCGGTGAGCTGCTGATGTCGCTGCGCACCGCCAACCACCAGCGGGTGCTCGCGGTGCACCTGGCCAACGGCAGTTCCCTGTTGATCTCGAAGAGCCTGGCACCCACTGTCCAAGTGCTCAGACGGCTGGGCACGGTGCTGCTCATCGTCGGCGGCGTCGGGGTGGCGGTGGCCGCCATGGCCGGCGGTGCGGTGGCGCGAGCCGGGCTCAGACCGGTGGGCAGACTCACCGAAGCCGCAGAGCGGGTGGCCCGCACCGACGATCTGCGGCCCATCCCGGTGGTCGGCAGCGACGAGCTGGCGCGGCTCACCGAGGCGTTCAACATGATGCTGCGAGCGCTGGCTGAATCGAGGGAACGCCAATCCCGGCTGGTGTCCGACGCCGGGCACGAGCTGAGGACGCCACTGACCTCGCTGCGCACCAACGTCGAGCTGCTGATGGCCTCGCAGGCGCCCGGGGCGCCGCCGCTGCCCAAGGACGAGATGGATGGGCTGCAGGCCGACGTGATCGCCCAGATCGAGGAGCTGTCCACCCTGGTCGGCGACCTTGTCGACCTCACCCGCGACGATGCCGGTGACATCACGCCGGAGCCCGTCGACATGTCGGAGGTCATCGACCGCAGCCTGGAACGGGTCCGCCGCCGCCGCAACGACATCGAATTCGACGTCGACGTCACCGGGTGGCAGGTGTTCGGAGACGCGCCCGGCCTGGGTCGCGCTGTGCTCAACCTGCTCGACAACGCCGCCAAGTGGAGTCCGGCCGGCGGACGCGTCGGTGTGAGATTGCATCAAGTCGATCCCACCCACGCCGAACTGGTGGTCGCTGACCACGGGCCCGGCATCCCGCCACAGGAGCGGGCGTTGGTGTTCGAACGCTTCTACCGGTCGGATGCGGCGAGGGCGATGCCGGGTTCCGGCCTCGGATTGGCTATCGTCCAGCAGGTGGTGCTCAAACACGGTGGGGCACTGCGGATTGACGAGACCGTGCCGGGCGGCACGCCACCGGGAGCCTCGTTCCACATGGTGCTGCCAGGGCAGCCGATCCCCACCGGCGCAGCGACACACATGACTCGAGCCGATGGTGGGTACACCGTCGGCTCGGAGAAAAGGTGAGACAGTTAAGTCGGTCGGGGGACTGGTGATCGGTGGGTCAGGGATCTCTAAGTGGATTCTCAGCCCATCTGGGCAACTTGAGTGGCGACAAGATCGTTTGACGAATTGAACGATTCGACAGACACGAGGGTTGGACAAACGGGTCGGACCGGGCCTGCGTTACTGGCCGGTGGACCTTTTACAAGAGAAGAGCACGCAGCACGATGACGAACCACCCGAGGTACCCCCACCAGCCGGAGCAGCACTCCGGCGGCGTTGCCCCCGGATACGCCGGTGCGCGTCCAGACCCCTACCAGTCGCAGCCCTACGACTGGCGATACGCGCGTCAGCAGCAGCACCCCACGCATCAGACGCAGCAGCACCCGGTTCAGCAGCAGCAGGCCTACCGCGCGCCGTATGACCCGTACCGCGTTTCGGCCAGCCCGCAGCCGATCCCACCCAAGAAACGTTCCAAGGCCGGCCTGCTCGCCGGGGCAATCGCGGTGGCCGTGGTGTCCGCAGGCGTCGGCGGCGGTGTCGCCACCCTGGTGCACGACGACCACCCGCGTCTGGGCACCCAGGGGCTCGGTGCCGCACCGACCGTCCCCGCGGCCGCACTGCCCCCGGGCTCGGTGGAACAGGTGGCGGCCAAGGTGGTGCCGAGCGTGGTCAAGCTCGAGACGGATCTGGGGCGTGCTTCCGAGGAGGGCTCGGGCATCATCCTCACCGCGGACGGCCTGATCCTGACCAACAACCACGTCGTGCAGGCGGCCAAGCCGGGCACCCCCGCTGCGTCGCCCTTGCCGGGCGCGGCGCCGGTAGGCGCCCAGACCAAGGTGACGTTCTCCGACGGAACCACCAAGCCGTTCACCGTCGTCGGCACCGATCCCAGCAGTGACATCGCTGTCGTGCGGGCGCAGGATGTCTCGGGTCTGACCCCGATCACCCTCGGGTCGTCGGCCAACCTTCGGGTGGGCCAAGACGTCGTCGCGATCGGGTCGCCGCTCGGTCTGGAAGGCACCGTCACCACCGGCATCATCAGCGCGCTGAACCGGCCGGTCGCGGCCGGCGGCGACACCCGCAATCAGAACACTGTGCTCGACGCCATCCAGACCGACGCCGCCATCAATCCGGGTAACTCCGGTGGCGCGCTGGTCAACATGAACGGCGAGCTGGTAGGCATCAACTCGGCGATCGCCACGATGGGCGGAGATTCGCCGCAGGCGCAGAGCGGTTCGATCGGGCTGGGCTTCGCGATCCCGGTCGATCAGGCCAAGCGCATCGCCGACGAGCTGATCCAGAACGGGACGGCGTCGCATGCCTCACTGGGCGTGCAGGTGGCCAACGACAAGGCCAGCGACGGCGCCAAGATCGTCGAGGTCACCAACGGCGGGGCCGCTGCGGCGGCCGGTCTGCCCAGTGGCGTCACGGTCACCAAGGTCGATGACCGGGTGATCGGCAGCGCCGACGCCCTCGTGGCCGCGGTGCGGTCCAAGGCCCCTGGTGACAAGGTCACGCTGACCTTCCTGGATCAGGGCGGCAAACCACAGACGGTCGAAGTCACGCTTGGAAGGGCGGAACAGTGAGCACGGTGATCGGATCCGACAACATGGCCACCCTCCGTCTGGCTACACCGTTGTCTGCCGCCGGATATACGGTTGCAGGCATGGAACAACCAGGGGAGTTGGTGGGCCGGGCGCTCGTCGTCGTCGTGGACGATCGCACCGCACATGGCGAAGAAGACCACAGCGGTCCGTTGGTCACGGAATTGTTGGGGGAGGCCGGCTTCGTCGTCGACGGAGTTGTGGTCGTGGCCGCGGACGAGGTTGAGATCCGCAACGCGCTGAACACCGCGGTGATCGGTGGCGTCGATCTGGTGGTCTCGGTCGGCGGGACGGGGGTGACCCCGCGCGATGTGACGCCGGAGGCAACGCTCGACATCCTCGACCGGGAGCTGCTGGGCATCGCCGAGGCGCTGCGCGCGTCGGGCCTTTCGGCCGGGATTCCCGATGCGGGCCTGTCACGTGGCCTGTGCGGGGTCTCGGGCAGCACGTTGGTGGTCAACATCGCAGGGTCGCGTGCCGCGGTGCGCGACGGGATGGCCACCCTCGGCCCCCTGGCCGCCCAAGTCATCGGCCAGCTATCAAGTCTGGAGATCTGATCTCGAAACGAAACGGCGGCCAACCGGCCGCCGTTTTTGTTTCTGGGCGAGTTCAGGCGGGGCGGCTGTTCTGGTTAAGAGCAGGTTAACGCTCGTCGTAGCGCCGACTAGGATGAGTTGTGATCTTCATCACAAAGGGAATGGATGATGCCGGAAGCGAACAAACCCTCGCGCCACGCAGTTAACAAGATTTTCGGTGACGCCATCCCGGATATCGCGCCCGACGAACGCGACACGGCTTCGCCGGACGACGACGCCGACCGCGACCGCTGGTTGCGGAACAACATTCCGCCACATCACCAATGAATAGGTGAGGGGCCTGTGGCGGTGAGAAACCTCCCGCTTCGGCAGTGTTCTGTACCTCAGTTTGTTATCAAGGCGAACGGCATCCCGGCATTGCCCTGCGGCCCAATTCGCAGCGCCATCATGTCGGGTGCAGGCTCCCAGCTTCTTCCCAGCAAACATTCACCCGTTGACGGTATGCAGCCCCGTCGATATGTGCTTGCGTTGCCGCCCCGGTGGGCTGCCGTTATGTTCCTCGTGTCAACGATGAGCATTACGTAAGAGCAACGTGTGGGGTTTCTAATCCGCGTCACATGTAGGTCTTGCGGGGCGATACGGTCTGCGGGGGCCGGGAAGCCGACCACAAACGGTGTGCCTCCGGGAACGCCGGCGATATAGCTAGGGAGAACATGAAGGCATTCAGTCGAGTGCTGGTCGCGTTGGTGACCGCAATGGCCGGGATCTTTGCGGGCCTGTTCATAGGCACCGGTACTTCTCATGCGGGTCTGGACAATGAACTGAGCCTGGTCGATGGTCAGGATCGGACGCTGACCGTTCAGCAGTGGGACACCTTCCTCAACGGTGTGTTCCCGTTGGACCGCAACCGGCTGACCCGTGAGTGGTTCCATTCCGGTCGGGCCAAGTACGTGGTCGCCGGCCCGGGCGCCGAGGAGTTCGAGGGCACGCTGGAGCTGGGTTACCAGATCGGCTTCCCCTGGTCGCTGGGTGTGGGGATCAACTTCTCCTACACCACCCCGAACATCCTGATCGACGATGGTGACATCACCGGCCCGCCGTTCGGTCTGGAGTCGGTGATCACCCCGAACCTGTTCCCGGGTGTGTCGATCAGTGCGGATCTGGGCAACGGCCCGGGTATCCAGGAGGTGGCGACCTTCTCGGTGGACGTCAAGGGTGCGGCCGGCGGTGTGGCGGTGTCCAACGCGCACGGCACGGTGACTGGTGCGGCCGGTGGTGTGTTGCTGCGTCCGTTCGCCCGGCTGATCGCCTCGACCGGTGACAGCGTCACCACCTACGGCGAGCCCTGGAACATGAACTGATCTAGGTCTACAAAAAGCAGCCCCTGGAAAATCCAGGGGCTGCTTTTTTATGTACGCGAGGAGCCGTCACGAGCGATCGGCACTGGTGTGCTTGGCGGTGTCCGGGCTGGGGCCGGTGCCGGGACCGGTCACGTGCTTACCGGTGTCGACGCTGCCGTTCTCGGCCAGTAGATCGCGGATCTCGGTCAGGATGCTGAGCTCGGTGTCCTGGGCCTGTTCGACCTCGCCGCGCTCACGCAGCTTCTTGTACGGCAGAACGATGACGAAGTAGATCACGGCGGCGACGATCAGGAAGTTGATGAACGCCGACAGCACAGCGTTGAAGTCGACGAACTGCTCGGGATCGCCGCCCAGCGAGATCTTGAGGATGCCGTATTCGCGGTCGCCGCCGGCGCCGACGCGATCGACCAGCGGCTGGATCACCTTCTCTGTGAATGACGTGACCAAGCCGGTGAAGGCGGCGCCGATAACCACAGCAACCGCGAGATCGATGACGTTGCCGCGAGAAAGAAACTCTTTGAAGCCCTTCAACATGCTGCGGACCCTTCCTGCAGTGTGGTGTGTTGGGTGGGACAAGCAAACAGTAACCGAGTTGGCCGAACGGCTGGGGGATGTTGGTCAACAACTTGACGGAACGTCAATTGCCTTGTTGGACAGGAGAATCCCGCATCAGTGAATCGTCAGCGTGACGGCCTGGACCAGGCTGACCGCCGCGACCTCATTTGCTGCCCGCGCAGGTAACGCCACCAGGGCCACGCGCTCGGTGCCCACTCCCGCCCCGCGGGCCTTCTCCGAGACCAGCACCACCACTGCCCCGGAGGCCACCACGACCGGCCGGGCCTGCTGCTTGTCGTCCTGCTCGCCCGTCACCGTCAGCACGTCGACCACATCGCCGGGACGGATCAGATCGAGCAGTGCGGTGTCGCTGAGTTTGACCGGCACGATCCGCGCGTCCGGGCCCGCCGCCGATTCGGCCAGCCGCGACCCCAGCAACCGGACATCGGTGAGGACCTCGCCGCGGCGCACCGGCGCGGTCAGCGTCGCACCGATCACCGGGGTGAGATCACGCTGGGCGCCGTCGGGCAGGGTGTCCGTGCTGCGGCGGTCGAGGTGCACGTCCACAGCGGTCAATGCGACGCCGGGGGACAGGTCGTGGCTCGCGACCGCGATCTCGGCGTAATCGCCGTGGGGGTCGGAGCGCAAGGCTGCGATGGCCGCCAATATGACCAGCCCGGCGGCGGCTGCGCGACGGGCCGCGACCGTGCGGGTCCAATCGGGCCGCGCAGCCGTCAGCCGACGCCAAGCTGGCGCATTGAGAGATTCGGCCATGGCGCAACGGTAAGTGCGCGACGGCCGGGTGAGAACGGCGTCTTCGCCGCCCTGTGGATAACTTCCGGGCTAGCTCGATGCGGCCGCGGCGGGGGCGGCGCTGGAGCTGCTCGACGAGCTGCTCGACGAAGAGGAAGTGCTTGACGAAGACGAGTCGGACGACGAGCTCGACGACGAGCTGTCCGAGCTCTTGGCGGACGAGCCGTTCGATGAGCTCTTGCCCGACTCGCGGTTGTCGGTGCGGTAGAAGCCGCTGCCCTTGAACACCACTCCGACGGACCCAAAGAGCTTCCGCAGCTTGCCGGAGCACTTGGGGCAGGTGGTCAGCGCGTCGTCGCTGAAGGCCTGCACCGCATCGAACCGATTGCCGCACTCAGTGCATGCGTAGGAATAGGTAGGCACGAAAACCCTCCGAGTTGGTCAAACTTGTTAGCACTCTACCGGCTCAAGTGCTAGAACCGCTACGTGGGCCATGTCATTCCCGCGGGCCGCCGGCGCCGGCGCACCGGAAGGTTAGCGGTAGTGGTCCTGGTGGCGATAGTCCTGGCGGTGGCGGCCGTGCTCGTGGTGGCCCGTACGCGGGAACGCGGTTCGGTGTCCCAGCCGTCAGCTCAGCCTCCGGTGCCGTCGCAGCGCACTCCCGGCTTCGATCACGCCCGCATGCTGTTGGCGGGGTTGCCGGTCAAAGGCTGGGACCGCCACACCGACTACGTCCGGTTCCGCTTCGGCGAGGCTTGGAGCGACGACGTCAACGTCGAGTTCGGCCACAACGGCTGCAACACCCGCGACGACATCCTGCGCCGCGACCTGGCCCAGCTGACCGTCCGGCCCGGTACCTGCTACGCCGCCACCGGCCTGTTGCACGACCCCTACACCGGTGTCGAGATCCCGTTCACCCGTGGGCCCGATACCTCCGGCGCGGTGCAAATCGACCACCTGGTGTCGTTGTCCGATGCCTGGTACAAGGGCGCGCGTGCCTGGGACCCGCAGCGGCGCATGGACTTCGCCAACGATCCGCGCAATCTGATCGCGGTGGCCGCGCAACCCAACTTCGACAAGGCCTTTCGCGACGCGGCCAGCTGGTTGCCGCCCAATCTGGCGTTCCGGTGTGAGTTCGTGGCCCGTCAGGTCGAGGTGAAAACCGTCTACCAGCTTTGGGTCTCGGCGAAAGAGAAGCACGCCATGGAGACGGTGTTGGGTAACTGCTAGGCACGGCGCCGGTGCCGCGCTCTAAACCTAGGATTCCTGCTCAATAGTGACTGGAATCCTCGGTTTAAGCGAAGGTGGCCCTCGCCAGGCTGGGCGAGGGCCACCTTGCGTGAGCGGATCAGTCGTCGCTGTCGGTGCCTGCTTTGTCCGATGCGCTTGCGCTGCTGGCGTTCCCGCCTGCCGTCTTTTTCTTGCCGGCCTTGGCGATGTTGTCGCTGACCTTCTTGACGGACTTCTCGATGCCGGTGCTCAGCTTCTTGATGCGCTCGTCTACTTTGTCGGCGGCGTTTCGCAGCGAGGTCTTCACGCGCTGCGCGGAGGGGGCTTTGGCGGTCTCGTCCTCGACCTTGTTGGCTACCGAAAGATCGGTGGCGCCAGTAGAACCGACGACCAGTGGGTAAGGTGTCCCCCTTGTCCGGCTCAGCGGCACCGGTGGCTGCAGTGTCCGGTGCGGGCGAGGGCGCAAGATCGATCGCCGGGCCGCCGACTGTTGGAAGCTCAGGTGTGCTGGGCCCCGAGATTGCCAGGGGAGCGCCCGTGGCGGCCGCCGTGGTGGGCGGGATGACCAACTTGTCGGCGATCCGCCTCGGCAGTTTGATGAGCATGTTCAGCACGGCTCCGCCTGTAATGAGCGTGCCGGCACTGCCGCGCCTCTCAAAATCGATCAGGCCGCCCCGGTCGTTGAGCAGAGCGGTGGCAAGTTCGGCGGGGGCGTTGGCGATCGCGGCCATTGCGGTCGGAATATCGCCGGCCTCGAAGGCGTCCACCGATCCTTGCATCGAGCTGGCTAGTGACCTGATCGTGTCGTTGATCAAGGTGATGGGCAGCCCCACTGGAGTCGACAGAGTGGTTATCTGGAAAATCTCGTCTACCACGGCATGGATGTGGTCGTTGACCGTCTGAGGAATGGTGAGCATCGACATCATCGGGGTAAGCTGGAAAATCACCTGGCCGAGTGCGCTGGTGAACGTTTTTGCCGCAAGTTCGATGTTGCCCGCGGACAGTTCTCCGGCAGCTTTCTGGATCGCCGGCCCCATGATTGTATTGGCCCAGTTCTGCAGATTCATTGCGCCGGCTTGAAAGCCGGATGCCAATATATCGGCGTAGGTTTGGACGTTCTTGAACACCTCGGTGGCGATAGGAAGCGGCCGATCCATGTAGTAATCGGCAAGCTCGTTCAAGTTGGCAGCCGAAGCTTCGATGACCTGACCCCAACGGGTCAAGGGATCGACAGCTGCCGAAAGCTGCACCGCAGCGGTCGAAACTGGCGTCGTCGCCGATGTGGTGACCGGTGGGGGCGCGAGAGGTGACAGAGCGATGGCGCTCGCCCCCACGAGCGCTATGCCAGCCGTGGTGAATGGCTGTAACGAGAGCTGCATAGATTTCCTTTGCTGTGAGATGGCCACACTGACGAGCGATGAAATTAACTGAGAAAAACCTGAATGAGGAGGCCTATTCGTGATCATCGACCGAGAAAGATGACCTCTGCATGCGCTGGGTTATTTGTACAATCCGCAACCATGCTGGAAGGGGGCGGCAGTTTACCTTTATGGCAAATGTCGCAAATCGGTTGAACTACTCGATCGGAAATTTTTCAGTTGGAAAATGAAACACGTTCATGAGGGACCAACCCGGCTGCGGCGTAGGCCTGGAAATTGGTTGGCCCGTAGCGGGGGTGGGTGGAAACGGCGGCTTATCGGTAGGTCGATTATCGGCCGTCACGCCTACTGGCGTAAGGTGTCAGAAGTCCAATTGCGTTGGGCTTCAACGTTATTCGATGGCGTAGTAATCCGACGGCAGGCGTCGCCCAGCGCGATCATCTGCTGGCGCGACATCGGGTCGAGGTAATGCTTGCGAATCTCCTTGGCATAGTGGAACAGCGCGAGCTCCAGGCGGGCAAGCGCGGCGTCGGTGACGGTGGCGAGCACCACTCGTCGGTCGGTGGGGCTCAGCACACGGCCGGCCAGGCCGTGCGTCTCCAGACGGTCGATCTGCTGGGTCACCCGGCTGGGTGCCAGGTCGAACGCGTGGGCCAGGTCTGTCATGCGCACCGCGCCGGCTTCGGATTTGGACAGCATGTCGAGCAGGAAAACATCGACCAAGTTGAGATTCAGCGTCTTGGTCAGGGTGCGGTTGAGCCGGGTCACCAGTCCGGTGCTGGACTCGAAGAACGCTCGCCAGCAACGTGTCTCGCCGTCATCGAGCCCTGGCAGACGGCATGCGGTTAGTTTCGCGGCCCGCTCGGTTGTGTGGGTGTTCAGTCCGTGGGAGATCCGCCGGCAGTTCACCTCAATCGCGGCCAGCTGTGTGCGCGACAGCGAGCCGACCAAGTCCCGCTTCACGCATTCTGCGTAGGTCGCGATGGCGTGACTTGCGGTCTCATTTCCCCGGCCGGTGATGGTGGCCAATACTGACCGCCGATCCTGGGTGCATCGCTCGCGGCGTACCAGTAGGCGTTTCTCCAGCCCCTGGACTCGTTTGGTCAGGTGGCCGGGCAGTGCGCCGGTGGCGGCCGCCAGGTCGCCCATGCGGACGAAGGCACCGTCGGATTTCCGGAGTGCGTCGAGCACGCGCAGATCGAGGACCGATAGCTGGTGTGCGTTGGCGAGTCGCCGATTTGTCTCCGTTTCGAACCGAAGTGCGGCCTCCAGGTAGTTCTGCCAGGACCGCTGTTCGGCGAGATCGAGCCCCGGCAGGTCGCTTGGGGTGCGGCGACGGTGATGCGGCATGGCGAGATAGTAGAAGCGCACATGCCGATATGCATTCAAATCAAACAGGCCGCTGCGCTGGCACATTCTCTGCCTGGGGAAACGGCGATAAGCGTTTCAAGATGCAAATACAGGCGCCTAGCCCCGCTGGTATCGCGGCGCGATCATCACCGGCACCGGCGACCGGCGCAGGATCTTGCCGGCCGCCGAACCGAGGAACACCTGAGCGCTCGGGGCGGCCGCTCCGGAGCCGAGCACCAGCATGTCTCCGGCTTCCCATCCGATGCTCTGTACCGCGGCATTCCAGTCATGGCCGGCGCCGACCACCACATCGACATCGGGAACGGTGATCTGGTCACGAATAGTGTTGAGCTGCTTGGTGATCTCGGCGATCGTCCGCCGCGACCACTGTTGCACCACCAACTCCTCGGCCGAGGTTTCGATGGTGCCGGCGAAGGCTGCGGTGTTGCGGACGGTGAACGAGACGATGCGCAGCCGGGCTTTCCACGATTCCGCCATCTGCGCGGTGGCCGGGATGAGCCCGTTGACGTCGGCTTCGCCCCCGTAGGCCGCGGTGAGCCGACGGATCCGCCCATCGGTCTGGGCGTAGCCGCGCGGGGCGAAGGCCACCGGCACCCGGGCGGTGTGCACCAGGCGCTCGGTCACGCTGCCCAGGGTGACCCGGCCGATCATCCCCGACGACGACGAGCCGACCGTTACCAACGTCACTCGGTGGGCGTCTGCGAGCTCGATCAAACCGGTTGGTATCGAGGTGGATTCGTGAACCACGGAGGTCACGTCCAGGTCGACGGGCAGCGCCGCAACGGCGCGCTGCAACGCCTGCGTGGCCTGCGCCCGGACGTAGGCCAGGTACTCGCTCTCCACCGGGTCGTCGCGCGGTGGCCATGACCGCTCCACGACGGCCGCGGCGATCACCTGCTCGCCGGTGGTCCGGGCGAGCTGGACGGCCAGATTCAGCGGTGCACTGCTGTGCCGGCTGGCGCTGAACGCGGCCAGGATCGTCACGACGCGTGCTCCTGGGTACGCACTCGTGACACCACATGCGTCACCGGAATCTGATAGTCAGCACGGGCCCGGTCGACGACATCGAACCGGTGCCACACCGATTCCTCCGGCGGCAGCGTCGAAATCACGATCTGATCGGGCCGGAACGTCTCGACGGCATGGGCCAGGGCACGCAGCGGCCGGTAGTCACCCAGCTCGCCGTCGGCCTGCAACTGCTCGGAACGCAGGGTTTCCAGCGTCTGGTCGAGGCGCTGTTGCGCAGCTCGGGCGGTGGCTTCGGAGATGTCGAGCGGACCGTGGGTGGCGGCCACCCCGGTGTCGATCGGGCTGGCGGGCACCACCACCTGATAGACGGTGTCGCGGTCCGCGCCGATTCGGCGCAGCTCGTCGAGCAGTTCGGCGGATTCCACCGTCTGATTGGCCAGCACCAGCACGCGGTGCGGCGGTGCGGATCCGGCCGCCGCAGTGACCTCGGGCGGTTCGGGACGGTGCCCGATGAACCAGCGGTTGGCCAGGAACAGGATGATCACCACGGCCCACGACAACAGACTCATGGTCAGTGCTTTCCGGTTGTCGCCGCCCTGCACGAACATCTGCACCAGGATCGCGAAGATGGCTGCCGCAGTGAGGATGGACAGCACCGGGAACAGCCACATCTTCACTTTGAGCGTTCCGGCCGGCGCCCGGTACCGCAGCACGATCTGCGAGATCGCGATCAGCAGGTAGACGAACAGGATCACCGCGCCGCTGGAATCCAGCAGGAACTTGAAGATGAAGTCCGGCGAGAACGCCGATGCGATCACGCCGAGGAAGCCGATCACCGACGACGCGAGGATCGCGGCGGCCGGCACCCCGCGCCGGGTGACCGAGACCAGTTGCGGCGGCGCCTCACGCCGGGCGGCCAAGACGAACAGCATTCGAGACGCGGTGTACATGCCCGAGTTCAAGCAACTCAGGACCGCCGTGAGCACCACGGCATTCATGATGTGGTCGGCGTAGGGGATGCCGATCTCGGTGAACGCCGACACGAACGGAGATGCGGCAACCTGTTCGCTGTTCCACGGCAGGATGGTCACGAGAAGGAATGCCGAGCCGACGAAGAACACCGCGATGCGCAGGATCACCGAGTTGGCGGCTTTCGCGACGGCACGTTCCGGATCCGCCGACTCGGCGGCGGCGATGGTGGCGATCTCGGCGCCGACCATCGAGAAGATCACCGTCACCACACCGACGGTGACGGCCGTTGAGCCCAGCGGGAAGAAGCCGCCGTTGGCCCACAGGTTCGAGAAGTCCATCTCCTTGTGCGGCCACAATCCGATGACATAGAGCGAACCCAGGCCGATGAATGCCAGGATCGCGGCCACCTTGATACCGGCGAACCAGTACTCGAACTCGCCGAATGACGACACCGAGAAAAGGTTGGTCGCGGTCATCGCGATCAACAGGATCAGGGCCGTCAACCAGATGGGGACGTCGACCCAGTAGCGGATGATCTTGGCGCCGGCGATGGCTTCGAAGCCGACCACGATCACCCAGAAGTACCAATACAGCCAGCCCACCGAGAAGCCCGCCCAGTTGCCCATCGCGTTGCGCGAATAGTCGGCGAACGACCCGGTCGACGGATTGGCGACGGCCATTTCTGCGAGCATGCGCATCACCATGATGATCAGCACGCCAGCGAGCGCATAGGTGATGAAGACGCCCGGACCGGTCTTGCCGATCACCACCCCGGAACCCACGAAAAGTCCGGCGCCGATGACGCCGCCGATCGCGATCATCCGCAGTTGGCGCTGACTGAGCGCCTTTTTCAATCCGGGTGTTTCGCCCATGTGCGTTACCCACTCCTCTTTGCTATGTGACTCAGCTCACAAGCGGCCAGAAGAGAACGCTATGCCTGGCGAACGGTCGACGCAGCAGAAATCGGGCCGAAACTGTAGGAAACTCAGCCGGCTCCTTCAGACAGTTGTCGAACCCGGGCGATACAGCCCGGCCAGGCGCGCCAGCCGCAAGCCCAGCATCAGGTCGAAACGAGTTTCACCGTCACTGAGATCGCCACCGACGGCTTCGGTGAGTCTCTCCAACCGGTAGTACAGCGTCGACCGGTGCAGAAACATCTCCTCGGCGGTGCGCCGCACGTCACCTCCGTTGGCCAGGTAGGTCTCCAGCGTGCGCAGCAGGTCGTCGCGGCCCTGCTCGATCAGACCGACGATTCCCGGGTGGACCAGCTCGACAAGCCGGTTCGCGCCGTAGGCCCGGCCCAGCACTGCCAAGGTGCGCCACGACCCGAGGGCAGACCAGTCGGAGACCTGGCCGCCGCCGGCGCCGATCTCGGCGAGACTCAGTGCCAGGCTTGCCTGTCGAAACCCAAGGGCGGCTTGGGTTATCGGCAGGGCAGCGCCGGAGCTGCCGATCGCCGGGCGGCTTCCGTAACTGGCCCGCACCGCCTCGGCCACGGTGTCGGCGGTCGTCGCGGAGTCGGCCTCGGAAGGTGCCACCGCCACGATGGTGGTCGGCGATCCGGCCAGCGTGTACCAGCGGCGGCTCCGGTCCGTGGCCGTCAGCCGTAATCGCAGCGCCAGGCTGCGATCCGCCGGATCGTGCGCGCCGTCGGGCTCGAACCGGAAAACCTGCACGACGTCGTGCGGCTCGGCCATGCCGCGGGTGTGCAGTTCGGCGACCACCGCTGGGGCCTGTTCGGGATCTTCGGTGGCGATGAGCCGCATCAACAGGCGCTGTGCAGCGGACTCATCGGCGCGCAGCGCGGCGTTGCGGCGGTCGAGGATGTCCAACAGGGCGGCACCGGCCTGCTCGGCCAGCTGCTCGCCACCCTCGGGCAGAGCGCCGTCGGGAACGATGATCCACAGATAGCCGAACCGTTCGGACGCCGACCGCACCGGCACGCAGAACCGGGGCATCAGGTTGTGTTGCGGAAACGCCGGGATCCACAGCGCCGAATCGGCCGTGCCGATGCCGAAATCGAACAGCGCCGCCTTGACCTCCGCGCGCGTCTCGCGTTGCAGCACACTGTGGACCCGTACATCGTCGAGCTCCCCGAGCTGACGGCTGTGCGTCAGCGGCGTCAGGTCCTCGTCGTCCAGCAGCACAGCCCGATGCAGGGCTCGGGCCAGGTCGTCGACGATCACCTGCATGCGGACGCTGAAGTCAGCACTCACCGGATCGGACACTCGACGATTCTGGACCAGCTCAGCGCGGCAACGTCACGATTCCGCCCGACGGCGTCAGCGCATGCGTCATTCGTACGTCGTGAGGATCGGCCGGCAGCTCGTCGACCAGCTCCTCGTCACGCACCACGGCGACCAGCCGGGCCTGCGGCGCGGCGTAGATCAGGCTGCGGTCGTAGAACCCGGCGCCCCGGCCCAGCCGGTTGCCTCGGCGATCGACCGCCAGCGCGGGGACAAGGACCACCTCGGCATCGGCGATGTGTCCGGCAGGCAACCACGGTGGCGGCGGCTCACGCAGACCGAACTCGGCCGCCACCAATGCGCCGGGCTCGTATGGGCCCCACTGCATCGGCATCGCGCGGCCGTCGCCGTCGTTGCGGGCGACCGGAAGCAGCACGCGCACACCGAGTTCCGTCAGGGTTTCCAACAGCATGTGAGATCCGGGCTCGGAGCCGACCGGAACGTAGGCGCACACCGTTTGCCCGCTGCGCACCAAACTGGGCAGCCAGTGGCAAAGAGCCCGCGCCTCGGTGTCTCGAACGTCGGCCGGTACGGCGCGTCTGGCACGAAGAACGCCGGCTCGCAACTCGGTCTTCATCGGCAGGGTCACACCCTCCACCATTTCAGAACGGACACTAGTGTGTGAACGATGAGCACGTCTCACAAGGCGCCTGAGGTGCCGATTCCCTACACGGCCGTGGTTCCGGCGGCCGGTCTGGGTACGCGGTTTCTACCGGCGACCAAAACGGTCCCCAAGGAATTGCTGCCGGTCGTGGACACTCCGGGCATCGAGCTGGTCGCAGCCGAGGCGGCCGAGGCCGGCGCCGAGCGTTTGATCATCATCACCTCCGAGGGCAAAGACGGCGTCGTCGCGCACTTCGTCGAGGATCTGGTGCTCGAGGGCACGCTGGAGGCCCGAGGCAAGAAGACAATGCTGGAGAAGGTGCGCCGCGCCCCCGCACTGATCAAGGTCGAGTCCGTGGTGCAGGCCGAGCCGCTGGGCCTGGGGCATGCCGTCGGATGCGTCGAGGCCGCGCTGGCTCCCGACGAAGATGCGATCGCGGTGCTGCTGCCGGACGACCTGGTGTTGCCCACCGGCGTGCTGGAAACCATGTCGAAAGTCCGGGCCAAGCGCGGCGGCACCGTGCTGTGCGCCATCGAGGTGCCCGAAGACGAGATCAGCGCCTACGGCGTCTTCGACGTCGAGACCGTGCCCGACGCGGCCAACCCGAACGTGCTGCGGGTCAAGGGCATGGTGGAGAAACCCAAGTCCGCCGATGCGCCGTCCCCGTACGCCGCCGCCGGTCGCTACCTGCTCGACCGGGCGATCTTCGATGCGCTGCGCCGGGTTTCGCGCGGTGTGGGCGGGGAGATCCAGCTGACCGACGCCATCGCGCTGCTGATCGAAGAGGGCCATCCGGTACATGTCGTCGTGCACCGCGGAGCCCGACACGACCTGGGAAATCCCGGCGGCTACCTGAAGGCTGCGGTTGACTTTGCGTTGGAACGTGACGACTACGGCCCCGATTTGCGGCGGTGGTTGGTCGAACGATTGGGTCTGACCGGACAGGACGGCTAGCAACGCGTCGGGTGTCCGGCAGTCGGAGGCCCGTAGATAGGAAGGCGTGTTGTGCGTTCGGTGGAGGAACAGCAGGCTCGGGTAGCGGCTGCTGCGGTGGCCCCCCGACCGGTGCGAGTGGCCATCGCCGAGTCACAAGGTCTGATGTGTGCCGAAGAGGTCGTCACCGAACGGCCCATGCCGGGATTCGATCAGGCCGCGATCGACGGCTACGCGGTGCGCAGCGTCGACGTGCTGTCCGTAGGCGATGGGGCCGGTGAGATCAGCCTGCCCGTGATGGGCTCGATCGAAGCGGGGGCTCGCACGCCGAGCCGGTTGCAGCCGCGGCAGGCCGCGCGCGTCCAGACCGGCGCGCCGATGCCCACCCTGGCGGACGCGGTGCTGCCGTTGCGATGGACCGACGGCGGCGAGAACCGGGTGCGGATCCTGCGCAGTGTGCGCTCGGGCGCCTACGTCCGGCGCACGGGCGACGACGTGCAACCCGGTGACGTCGCGGTGCGGGCCGGCACCATCATCGGCCCGGCGCAGGTGGGCCTGCTGGCCGCGGTCGGTCGTGATCGCGTGCTGGTGCACCCGCGACCGAGGTTGTCGGTGATGTGCGTGGGCGGTGAGCTCGTCGATGTGTCGCGCAGCCCGGGAACCGGGCAGGTGTACGACGTGAACTCCTATGCGCTGGCTGCCGCCGGCCGGGACGCCGGCGCCGAGGTCAACCGTGTCGGCATCATCAGCACCGATCCCCGGGAATTGCGGGAAACCGTTGAGGGCCAAGTCAATCGCAATGAGATCGTGGTCATCGCCGGTGCGGTGGGCGGCGCCGCCGCCGAATCCGTGCGCACCGTGCTCTCCGAACTGGGGGAGATGGAGGTGGCTCGCATCGCGATGCACCCCGGGTCGGTGCAGGGCTTCGGCCAGCTCGGCCGTGATCGTGTCCCGGTCTTCCTGCTGCCCGCCAACCCGGTGAGTGCGCTGGTGGTGTTCGAGGTGATGGTGCGCCCGCTGATCCGGCTCTCGCTGGGCAAGCGCCAGCCGATGCGCCGTATGGTTCAGGCCCGCACGCTGTCGCCGATCAGCTCGGTCGCCGGCCGCACGGGCTACCTGCGCGGGCAGTTGATGCGCGATCAGGACACCGGCGAATACCTGGTGCAGGCCCTGGGCGGGGCGCCGGGCGCATCGACCCACCTGCTGGCCACGCTCGCCGAGGCGAACTGTCTTGTGGTGATTCCGAGCGAAGTCGACGAGGTTCGTACCGGCGAAACCGTGGATGTGGCATTCCTGGCGCAGCGCGGCTGATAAGACTTCATTCGATGAATGACGGTGTGACGAATCGATCCCGCGGATGAGCATGTTCCGCTCCAACGCTTTTCACCCGGGTTGGCCCGGTCCGGTCGGGCCGTTGCGGGTGCCCGCCGGTGTGGTGCGGCTGCGGCCGGTGCGGCTGCGTGATGCCGCGGTGTGGAGCCGCATCCGGCTGGCCGATCAGGCTCACCTGGAGCCGTGGGAGCCGGTGAGCGGTGTGGATTGGCATGTCCGCCATGCCGTTTCGTCATGGCCGGCGATCTGCTCGGGGCTTCGCAGCGAGGCGCGGCGCGGGCGGATGCTGCCCTATGTGATCGAACTCGACGGGCAGTTCGCCGGCCAGCTGACGATCGGCAACGTCACGCACGGCGCGCTGCGATCGGCGTGGATCGGCTACTGGGTGGCCAGCGACAGGACCGGTGGCGGGGTGGCGACGGGCGCGCTCGCGCTGGGGCTCGACCACTGTTTCAACGGAGTGCAATTGCATCGGGTCGAGGCCACGGTGCGCCCGGAGAACGCGGCGAGTCGGGCTGTTTTGGCGCGGGTGGGATTCCGCGAAGAGGGCCTGTTGCGCCGGTACCTCGAGGTGGACGGTGCCTGGCGTGACCATCTGTTGGTGGCGGTCACGCTGGAAGAGCTGAAGCATTCGGCGGCCCAGTCCCTGGTTTCGGCCGGCCGGGCCAGTTGGTGCTGATTCGGCGTGCTGTGGGCGCGGCGCGCCGGGTCGAGACTGCGCCTACGGTCGTGATTTCGCCGGATCCACAGCCCTGGAAGCAATCTCAGCGAAATATCCCTCGTCAGCTGTTACCAATGTGACATATGTGACTCGTGGTGCTTGTATCGATCGAATTACAGGTGTGTAATTGTGTCGGCGCGCCATCCATGGATGCGCTGGTCACAGACCTAGCCTGAAGGGGAAAGGAGCAGGCGTCATGCCAAGCATCCCCCAGTCACTGCTGTGGATTTCCCTCGTCGTTCTCTGGCTCTTCGTTTTGGTTCCGATGTTGATCAGCAAGCGCGACTCGGTCCGTCGTACCAGTGACGTCGCCCTGGCGACTCGAGTGCTCAACAGCGGCCGCAACGCACAACGCTTACGACGCGGCCCCGCCGCCGGACATCACAGCGATCCGCACTGGCAGCCCAGTGCCGACCACCTCGACGAAGACTTCGATGAAGACCTCGACGACGAGGCGCCTGCCGAAGTGCGGGTAAAGCGCACTGTCGTGGTGGCCGCCGCTCGCGTCGAGACCCCCGAACCCGACTACCTCGACGTCGACATCGTCGACGAGGACTCCGGCGCGCTGCCGGTCGGTGCGATGACGGAGACGGCCGAGGCCGAGCCTGAAGAAGTCGGCGAGCCCGAACTCGAATTGGAATTCGAGACCGAGCCCGAGGTCGAAGCGGAGCCCGTCGCGGTCGACGAGGTTGAGGAGCCCGTCGCAGACGAAGAAGCCGTCGACCCCGTCACGTCGGAGGCCCAAACCGAGCGCATCGCAACGCCTCTCGAGGAGGTCGAAGACACCGCGGATTCCGAGTCGGTCGCGGCAGACGACGCCGAAGAGATTGCCGACGAGTACGAATACGTCGATGACTCGTCGGGCCTGGAACCCGAGGCCGAGGACGAGCCGGCCGAGGAAGAACGGGCCGAGGCGCCCGTCGCGTCGCTGAGCGCGACGCGGCAGCGCCGGTTCGAATCCAAGAAAGCCGCCGAGATCAGCGCCCGCAAGTTCCGGTTCCGCAAGCGCGTTCTCGCGGTGTTGGCCGCCACGCTGCTGTTCTCGGCGGGCGCCGCCTTCCTGGTGACGCCGTCGGCCTGGTGGGTGTGCGGCACCGCCGCCACGCTGACCGTGCTGTATCTGGCCTACCTGCGCCGTCAGACGCGCATCGAGGAGCAGTTGCGGCGCCGCCGTGCGCAACGGATGGCCCGGTCCCGGCTGGGCGTGGAGAACACCGACGACCACAAGCTCGACGTCGTGCCGGCCCGATTGCGCAGGCCCGGGGCGGTGGTCCTCGACATCGACGACGAAGACCCGATCTTCGAGCACCTGGCCTACACGTCGTACGCGTCGGCGTCGCGCGAATACGATCTACCGCGGGCTGCCGGCCAGTAGGGCAGCCGGTTTCCGGTTCCGGGCCGGCGGCTGGTAGCCTTTCGTCCGGTATCAGGGGCTATAGCGCAGTTGGTAGCGCGTCTCGTTCGCATCGAGAAGGTCAGGGGTTCGATTCCCCTTAGCTCCACTCTCAAATGGCAGATCAGGCAACTGATCTGCCATTTCTCGTTTGTGGACCGCCCACCGCTGCTTCGGCCACTTCTCCAGCGTCATTTCAAGATCAGTTCAGATCTAACGGACGTATTTTCCTAACTCGTATGATCGTGGCGATTAGTACCTGGGCGTATGTCGCGCGTCGTTGACGTTCTGGTGGAGTGGTCATACGCTTTCGGTAAATATGTCCGACGCAGTGCCTCACCAAAGGCGGGAATGCCAATGAACGTGAACAGTGCCGCTCCCTACGTCTTCGAAGCCGGGCTCCCGACGCTCAGTTACGGCCTCACTGCCACTCCGCACGACATCCTCGAGGATGTCCGAGCGGCGCAGGCGCGCGCGCCTATCGCCATCGGGCCCCTCGGCCCGGAAATCCTGTCCTACGATCTGGCGCGCGACATATTGCGTGACAACAGATTCCGCCTACCTCCCGGTATCACTCTGGCGGCGCAAGGCATCACATCGGGTCCGTTGTTCGACAAGATGATGAGCAGCCTCCTGGGTCTGGACGGCGCACCACATGTTCGGCTGCGCAAGCTGGTCTCCAAGGCGTTCACACCGCGCACGACCTCGCGTCTGCAAGACACCATCCACGAGGTGGTGAACGAGCTGATCGACCGCGTGGTGGACGCCGGGCGCTGCGACGTCGTGACGGACATCGCGCGTCCCTATCCCACCCCGATCATGTGCGCGCTGCTCGGTGCGCCTCGCGAGGATTGGCAGTTGTTCGCGGACTGGACCGAGGAGGTCTTCAAAGCTCTCAACTTTCAGCCGGATGCCGACTTCGATGAGTCCGCGATCATGCGCGCGTGGGGCGAACTCGACGACTACGTCGACGGCATGGTCACCGCCCGTCGCGACAATCTGACCGACGATCTGCTGTCCGAGCTCATTCGCGCCGAGAGCGACGGCGATCGGTTGAATCTCGACGAACTCCGCATGCTGGTGGCCGGCTTCTTGATGGCGGGAACGGACACCACGCGAAACCAACTGGCGGCGTCGGTACAGGTGCTCTGCGAGCATCCGGATCAATGGGCGAAGCTGCGCGACCATCCGGAACTCGCGATGCAGGCGGTCGAGGAGAGCATGCGTCACTCGCCCGCGGCCTGTATCGCGCCGCGAGCCGCCGTCGAGGATGTCGAGTTCGGTGGCTACCTGTTCCCGGCAGGTACCTTCGTACTCGCGAACACCTTTGCAGCCAACCGCGATCCGGCGATCTATGCCCACGCTGATCGCTTCGACATCAGCCGCAAGGACGTTCCCCCGATTCTGACGTTCGGTGGTGGCGCGCACTACTGCCTGGGGGCGAACCTCGCACGCCGGGAACTGGCGGAAGCACTCACCGTCCTCACTCGCCGCCTTTCGGCCACCGAGGTCGTCGGTCCGGCACCCTGGAAATCGCTGCTGGGAATGACCGGCCCGACAACTCTTCCGATCGAATTCACCAGTGAAAGCCTCGTGGTGGCGGATGCGTAGTCGTGGCTGGGCGGGTTCGACGCCCTCATCGGACGAGGAAGCCATTTCACGCATTCTGACTGCGGTCGACGAGGAGATCGCTGAGCACGGGGCGGCGATACGCCTCGCCGATGTGGCCCGCAGACTCGGCGTCACCCGCCAGACGGTGTACCGCTACTTTCCCAATGCTGACGCGTTGCTCATCGCCAGCGCGATGCGTGCCGTCAACGGATTCATCGACCAGGTCGCTGATCACGTCGCCGGCCTCAAGGACCCGGTCACCGCAATGGTCGAGAGCATTGCATTCGGAATCGAGAACCTGTCCGGTGACCCGCAGCTGGAGGGCTTGCTTACCGGTCGAGACGATGGGGAAGCCGTCGTCTCGCTGACCTCTGACACGGCAATCGCATTCTGCTTGTCCGTTCTCCACCGGCTCGATGTCGATTGGCCGCTTCACGGATTCGACGACCACACCCTGCGTGAACTTGCCGAGATGACTCTGCGGACGGTGCAATCCATGTTGACCGACCCTGGGCAGGTTCCGCGCAGTGGAGCTGCATTACGCCGATTCATTGCTCGCTGGTTGGGCCCGGCAATCCTCTATCCGCGATGGGAGGCGCTGCCGATCCACGCACACGAGCGCTAACGCCGGATCCGCACTCGCAGGTCGATAGGAAGGTCATCGGCCGGCATCGGCCCGGTGCCCCAGGTCAGCTGCGGGTGATAGTCGTCCGGCACGCTCCACTCGAACCGCCGCAGCATCTGGTGCATGGTGGTCTTGACCGTCATGTCCGCGAACTGCTGGCCGATGCATTTGTGCGCACCGCCGCCGAACGGGGCGAACACGTAGCGGCTCACCGCGGCCCGGGACGCGGCGTTGTTCACGAAGCGTTCCGGGTTGAATGTGTCCGGGTCGGGCCACCAGTCGGAAAGCCGCATGGAGGCATAGACATTGATGGCCACCTGGGTCTTGCGCGGGACGAAGTGCCCGAGGATCTCGGTGTCGCGGATGGTCTGGCGGAACAGCGCACCGGCGGGCGCATACATCCGGAGGATCTCTTTGAACGCGGCGTCGAGCAGTGGATAGGCGTCGAGGTCCAGCAGATTCGGGGTGTCGTTCGGCCGGCTGACCGCTTCGTCGCGAAGGGCCTCCTGCCACTGGCGGTTTCGGCCGAGTTCGTAGGTGAGCATCGACAGCGCGATGGCGGTCGTGTCGTGGGCGGCCATGAGCAGGAAGATCATGTGGTTGACGATGTCGGTCGGGGTGAATCGGGCTCCGTCTTCGTCCTCGCTGCGGCACAACATCGAGAACAGGTCGGTGCCGTCGCCGCGCTGCCGGTCGGGGACCTGCTCGGCGAAGTAGCGTTCGAGTCGTTCTCGGGCGCGTAACCCCTTGGCCCACACGCCGCCCGGTATGTCGGCCCGCACCAGGGCCTGCCCGCCTCGAACCGTGGCGTGGAAATCCGCCGACAATTGATCGGATTCGGGGCCGAGGTGGGTGCCGACGAACACCTCCGCGGCTTGTTCGAGTAGTAGGTGCTTGATCGACGGATAGAACGGAAAGCCCTGTGTCGAAGGCCAATTGCGCAGCGTGCGGTCGATGCTGGGTCGCATCAGGTCCAGGTAACCGTCCAACGCGCTGCGGGTGAAGGCCTGCTGCATGATGCGACGGTGGTCGCGGTGTTCGTCGAAGTCCAGCAGCATCATTCCGCGGTGGAAGAACGGCCCGATGACCGGTGCCCAGCCGCGGGTGCTGGAGAAAACCTTGTCTCGGTTGACCCATGCGGTTTCCAGGGCGTCGGGGCCCATCAGGCCGACGACGCGGAAGCCGACGCCCCCGGCCCATGACACCGGGCCGTAGCGCTCATAGCGGTCCCGGGCGAATGCGAGGGGATCGGCCAATGTGCTCAGCACGTGGCCGAGGAATGGGAAGCCGTAGTTGCCCATGACCGGCTTCAGGTTCGACCCGGGCGGCGGCATGGCCAGCGGCCGCTGGCCGCTCGGGAACCGTGAGGTCACCGCGGCGCCGAAGGCTTGGAGGCGATGTGTGTTCGCGGGTGAACAGAGTTCCATGGGTCCTCCTCGACCATCTGGTACGAAACCGTGCCAGACTGTGGAGATGGTGTCAACGACCAAACGCGCTTACGGCGGCCAATCGGCGCACGCTCGTCAGGCGCAGCGGCGCGAACGGCTGCTCGACGCGGCACTTGAGGTGATGGCCCGCAACGAGTGGCGCGGTGCGACGGTCGAGAAGCTCTGTAGCGCCGCCAATCTCAACAAGCGCTACTTCTACGAGAGCTTCACCGATCTCGATGCCCTGGCAGCTGCCGTCGTCGACGATCTCGCCGAAAGCCTGCGAAGCGTGACGGTAGCCGCTGCGGATGCCGCCACGGACGAGCCGTTGGAAGCCCAGGCGTTGGTGAGTGTGACGGCCGCCGTCCGGGCACTGGTTGACGATCCCCGTCGCGCACGCGTCCTGCTCGGAGGCGTCGCAGCCTCACCCGAGCTGCATGCCCACCGCGCCACCGTCATGCACCGGCTCACCGATGTGCTCATCGCGCACGGCCGTACTGTGCACGGCGTCGAACTGGAGGCGGATCCGTTGGCGAAGGTGGCGCCGGCCTTCATCGTCGGCGGGACCGCCGACGCCATCTTGGAATACGTCAACGGCGGCGTCGATCTGACCCTCGAGGATTTCATCGCACAACTGGCAACGCTCTGGCTGATCACCGGCAACGGGGCGGCGCAGGTGGCTCGGACCCGCATTTCGCCGACGACGTAGGGCGCTACTCCGACGCGAAGGTAACCCCGGTGAGCTGCTCGGACACCTTCCACAGCCGTGTTGCGTCCTCGTTGTCGCGCAGCGGTTTCCAGAGTTTCTGGGCACCGGCAGGGCCGCCGAGGTGGCCCGGCCATTGCGGCCCGTAAAACGCGCCGTCCCCGGCCTGGACAGACGCCGCCATCAGCGCCGGCCATTGCGCGCTGTCCACCGTCCCGACAATCAGGCCACGCGCGGAGAACCAACGGATCAGTCGCACACCGACGGTATCGGTGGCCCGTCCAACTTCCGGCCGGGCCGCCAACAGGTTGGTGGGGGCGACGCCGGGATGAGAAATGTTGCTGGTGATTCCCCAGCCCGCCGCGGCGCTGCGCCGGCTGAGTTCGAGCCCGAACAGTCCGATCGCGATCTTGGACTGTCGGTAGGCGGCCATGCCGTCGTAGTCGCGCTGCCAACTCAAATCGTCCCAGTTGATGGTGCCGCTGCGCGCGGCGACGCTGGTCTGCGACGTGACCCGTGCCCGGCCCGCGCGAAGCAGCGGCAGCAGGTGTGCGGTGAGTGCGAAGTGGCCCAGGTGGTTCGTGCCGAACTGCAACTCGAATCCGTCGGCCGTGGTCTGCCGATCCGGCGGGGTCATCACCCCAGCGTTGTTGATCAGCAGGTGGATCGGCGCTGGATCGCCGCACAGTTTCTGGCCGAGCGCTGACACCGAGGCCAGTGAGGACAGGTCGAGTTCCTCAAGGGTCAGCTTGGCGCGGGGATGCTCTGCTCGGATCTTGGCGACGGCTGCCTCGCCCTTGTCCGGGTTCCGGACCGGCATGACGACTTCGGCGCCGGCGCCGGCCAGTCTTGCCGCGATGCCGAGGCCGATGCCGTCGCTCGCACCGGTCACCAGCGCCCTCTTGCCGGACAGGTCGTCGATCGTGATGTCGTCATCGTGTCGCATGTGCTCGACATTGCCCCTCAGCCGCTGCCGTATCCACGGCCTGTCGATCCCTGGCTGAGCGATCCGACCCGGGACAAAATGTCATGCATGATCGATCGAGCCGGGCTGGCGGAATTTCTGGTCCGCCGTCGCGGGGCCTTACAGCCCGAGGACGTCGGGCTCCCGCGCGGACAACGCCGCCGAACGAGCGGGCTCCGGCGTGAGGAAGTCGCCGCACTGTGCCACATGTCGACGGACTACTACTCGCGCCTGGAACGGGAACGCGGGCCGCAGCCTTCCGAGCAGATGATCGCCTCGATCGCGCAAGGCCTGCATTTGTCGCTCGATGAACGCGATCACCTGTTCCGCCTTGCCGGGCATCAACCACCGGTGCGCGGGTCGAGCAGCGACCACATCAGCCCGGGGATGCTACGCATCTTCGACCGGCTCGCCGACACTCCGGCCGAGATCGTCACCGAGTTGGGGGAGACCCTGCGGCAGACTCCGCTCGGTGTCGCCCTCGTGGGTGACCTGTGCCGGTACACCGGTCCGTCGCGCAGCATCGGGTACCGCTGGTTCACCGACCCAAGGGTGCGCGACCTCTACCCTAGCGAGGACCACGAGTTCTATTCGCGCATGTACGTTTCTGGGCTTCGTGGAGTGCTCGCGTTGCGCGGTCCCGGGTCCAAGGCCGCTCGCTACCTCGAACTGCTCACCGCCGAAAGCGAAGAGTTCCAACTCCTGTGGGGCAAGCACGAGGTCGGCATCAGACCGCGGGACACCAAGCGCTATCAGCATCCTGAGGTCGGGAGCCTGGAGCTCAACTGCCAGATCCTGTTGGACCCTGACCAGTCCCATTCATTGCTGGTCTACACCGCGGTCCCGGGCAGTGAGAGCTACGAGAAGCTGCAGTTGCTGTCGGTGATCGGCGCGGCGTCGTCGGTGTGAAATTGCCGCAGTGCCCGCTGCGAGGGCGGCAATACGATCATTCGCGTGGGCGACTATGCGCAGACCCTGACCGATGTCGACGCGAGCGACGCGGAAGCGCCGGTGTTGAAGCAGCGACTCGAATCGTGGTTGATCGAGCGCGGCGTCGTGGCCGCGGAGGTCACCGACTGCGTTCTGGGTGAACCCGGTGGCCACCCGCCAGGCGATCGCTACGGCTACGCGATCGGCAACGAATCGGTTGCGGCTCCGCACTATTGGACGAACGGCCTGATCGTCGAGTCGGGCCGGCAGGTGTACTGGGGTGCGGATCTGGAGGCGGTGACTTGCCCGAAGTGCGGTCATGTCGAGTCGATGACGCCTCGCGAGCAAGGCCGTTGGGACACCGCGTTCGACGCTGCGATCAGCGAGTGGCTCGGCGGTGGACAGGGGTTTGTGCCGTGCTTGGGTTGTGGTGCCGAAAACGGACTCAATGACTGGGATTGGGGATACCCGTGGGCGTTCGGCGCTCTCGGCCTGACGGTCTGGAACTGGGACGAACTGTCCGAGGGATTCATTGCCGAGATTCGGGAACTGCTCGACGGGCACCGCCTGGTCTACTGCTATTACAAGCTCTGACCTATTCGTCCGCACGGCCGAACAGCCGACCGTGCCTGCCGACCAGGCTCTCCGTCTGTCTACTGATCTCAGGCTTGCGCGGACGGAAAACGGGGCGAACGCTTTTCGCGTAGCGCGGTGTAGCCCTCCACCACGTCCGGGCCCAGGAAGGTCAACATCTCGTACGCCGCGGACTGGTCGAAAATCGGGCCGGCATTGCGCAACCAGTTGTTGAGCGCACGCTTGGTCAGCCGGATCGCCTGCTGGGCGCCGGTGGCCAGATGGTCGGCGATTCGCAGTGCCTCGTCCAGAACTTCCTCGCGCGGAAGGGCTTTGGCGACCATACCGATCCGCTCGGCTTCGCGGCCGTCGATCATCTCGCCGGTCATCAGGTAGTACTTGGCCTTGGCTGTCCCGGCCAGGAGTGGCCAGATGATGGCGGCGTGATCGCCGGCTGCCACGCCCAGTTTGACGTGGCCGTCGCCGATCCGGGCATCCTCGGCGATGATCGCGACATCTGCGAGCAAGGCGGCCACCGCACCCGCGCCGACAGCGACACCGTTGATCGCCGACACGATCGGCTTGTCGCAGTTGATCATGTTGTAGACCAGGTCGCTCATCTCGGAGAGCATGTGTGACACGCGGTCGTAGTCACCCGCCATCCGTTCGACCATGGCCAGGTCGCCACCCGCGCTGAAAGCCTTTCCGGCGCCGGTTATCACCGCGACCCGGGTCTGCGGGTCGGCGGCCACGTCCTTCCAGATGTTGGCCAGCTCTGTGTGCATGCCCTCGTCGGCGGCGTTGTACTTCTCCGGCCGGTTCAGCGTGATCAGCAGGACACCGTTGTCCCGGCGCGTCAGAGTCAGCTGCTGGTAGTCGGTGAAATTCATCGTCGGGTCCCTTCGTTCCTGCCCACACGATTCAACCTGAGCTACGGCTTTACCGACCAGGGTGGTCGAAAATCGACTCAACGGTGGGGCCTGACGTGCCACTGCTCATGTGGTCGACCTGGCCGACCCGGCGGCCGTGAGCACACTGCGCGACGAGGTGATCGACGCGCACGGACCGGCCGGCGTCATGTCACTGCCGCGGGCTGCGACCGCGTCGAGCCGTTCGGGTCCAACGACGACGCCCCGCCGGCAGTCCTTGATAGCGGTGAGCTTCCTGGGACCTGTGCGACTTACCCGCGCATTCCTCGAGACGATCCTGGCCCAGGCAAGCACGGCAAAGATCGTCGACATTGCCAGCGATGCGGGGCGAGTGGGAAGTCTGGGAGAGGTGGTTTATGTCGGCACACGGGGTCGGTTGATCGCCTTCACCAAGTCGCTCGCACGCGAGATGGGCCGCCGTCAGATCAACGTCAACTGTGTTTGCCCTGGACCGACCGACACCGCGCTCCTCCATTCGCTTCCGGACCAGGTTCGTCAGGGGCTGGTCAGGGCCGTCCCGTTCCGTCGGATCGCCAAACCTGCGGAGGTCGCCGAAGCTGTGCTCTTCTCGGCCTCTGACGATGCCAGCCTCATAACTGGCCAAGTCCTCAGTGTCAGTGGGGGCTTGACCATGGCCGGCTGATGACTACCCGGTAGACAGACGGCGACAAACCCGCTCTTGGTCGACGCCAGTTGGCAATGGCATACTTGCTCAGCCCCTCGGTTCAACCCAGCCAATACAGTTAGCCTCGGGGCACAGATTGGCCACATGGGGGATTGCTATGGCAAACGATCTGAGAGTGGACCCGGGGGCGCTTCGTGCGGGGGCCACTAGCAGTGAGGTGATCGCTACCGAATTGGGGATACCGCCTGCCCGCCCGGATGCTGGGAGCTATCCGAGCAGCAGCGGCGTCGCGGCGATGGATGACGCGGTGATCACCGCGCGGGCCACTCAGTCGGGTCGGGTCCGGGCGCAGGCGGGCTACCTGTCGGCCGCCGCACATCGCTACGGCGCGATCGATGAACAACACGCCGGGGGCCTGGCGGAGTTGATGTGAATGACGTAGCCGCTGCCGGTCCGTTGGGTGGGGCACTGACTCGCTCTCAGTTGGAGAGTTGGGACACAACGTATCTCGCGGACGCTGCCGCGCGCTGGCGGCAGTTGGCGGCCGAGTCCGAGGAACTGTTCGAGTGGCATCGGCAGAATGTCTGCGCGCCCGGTGGGGCGGAGTGGTCGGGAACCGCCAGTGAAGTCGCTAGTGAACAGGTCAGTGCCGACGCCGTGGTGGTTCGCAAGCAAGGCGACATCCAGCGTGAAGCCTCCGAGATCGCCGAGAACGGCTGCCGTGACATCCGGTTGGCCGTGGGGCAGGTGCTGGAGGCTATTGCGGCCGCCGAGGAGGACGGGTTCGCCGTCTCCGAGAACCTCAAGGTGCGCGACACCCGCCGCATCGACGTGAACACGATGGCGGTGCGCTACACGGCGTCTCGGGAGCACGCCGAGGACATCCGGTGGCACTGCGAGCGGCTGATCCAGGCCGAGATCTATCTGGGCCAACGGCTCGAGGGCAAGGCCCTCGAGCTCGCCGCCATCCGCTTCTCGGTGTGACCGGGACGGCGGTTGGTGGTTGGATCGACGTCGCGGTCGTCAAGGCCGCGACCGTGATCGTGGAAACCCGGGAGGGACAACCGTGAACCGAGTCCGCACGCTCGCGTTGGCGCTCAGCGTGGTCGCCGCGACCGCCCTCATCGCCGGCTGCGACTCGGCCGGCAGCACCACCGCCGAGGGCGAGTCCATCACAGTGTTCGCCGCGGCCTCGCTGAAATCGGCGTTCACCGAGATCGGCGAACAGTTCGAGACCGACAACCCCGGCAGCTCGGTGGAGTTTTCATTCGCGGGATCCTCTGACCTGGTCACCCAGCTCACCCAGGGGGCCGACGCCGACGTCTTCGCCTCGGCCGACGTGCGGAACATGGACAGGGCAGTAGCCGCGGGCCTCGTCGAGGGCGCCCCGGTCGACTTCGCCTCGAATACGCTGACCATCGTCGTCGCGCCGGGAAACCCCAAGGGCATCAAATCTTTTGCCGATTTGACCAAACCGGGCGTCAGCGTCGTGGTGTGCGCACCTCCCGTCCCGTGCGGCGGCGCCACCGAGAAGGTCGAGAAGGCCACCGGAGTGACGCTGGCTCCGGTCAGCGAGGAGACCTCGGTCACCGACGTGCTGGGCAAGGTGACCAGTGGACAGGCCGACGCCGGCCTGGTCTACCTCACCGACGCGGCCGGGGCCAAGGACAAGGTCGCCAGCGTCGCCGTCCCTGAGGCCGCTCAGGCCGTCAACACCTATCCGATCGCCGTACTCAAAGATTCCGGCCATGCGCAGTTGGCGCAGCGCTTCGTCGAGCTGGTGACCGGTGAGGCCGGCCAAAAAGCGCTTGCCAAGGCCGGATTCGCCAAGCCCTGACCGCGCCCGCGACAGCGCCGTAGCCTGGGACCGTGGCCGATCTGACCGAGATCAGCGCCGACGACCTGGCGGCGCTGGAATTCTTCGCCGGATGTCGACCGTCCGTGTTGGCGCCGCTGACCGCCCTGCTGCGGCCGATGTCGGCAGTGCCCGGTCAGGTGCTGATCAGGCAGGGCGATCCCGCACTGACCTTCATGTTGATCGCCTCGGGGCGCACCCGGGTGGTCCACGCCGGGCCCGACGGGCAGGCCGTTGTCGCGGACCTGGAACCCGGCCTGATCGTCGGTGAGATCGCGCTCCTGCGCGACGCGGCGCGCACCGCGACGGTGACAGCGCTGGAGCCGGTGTCCGGCTGGGTCGGTGACCGTGACGCGTTCGAGGTCATCCTGCACCTGCCCGGCATGTTCGACCGGCTGGTGCGCATCGCCCGGCAGCGGCTGGCCGGGTTCATCACACCCATCCCGGTGCAGCTGCGCAACGGCGACTGGCTCTATCTACGGCCCGTCCTGCCCGGCGACGTCGAGCGCACTCTGAATGGGCCGGTCGAGTTCTCCAGCGAGACGCTCTACCGGCGGTTCCAATCCGTGCGTAAGCCGACCAAGGCCCTGTTGGAGTATCTGTTCGAGGTCGACTACGCGGACCACTTCGTCTGGGTGATGACCGAGGGGGCGCTGGGGCCGGTCGTGGCCGATGCCCGCGTGGTCCGTGAGGGTCACGATGCGACGACGGCCGAGGTGGCGTTCACCGTTGGCGACGACTATCAAGGCCGCGGGATCGGCACCTTCCTGATGGACGCGCTGGTGGTTTCGGCGAATTACCTTGGTATCGAACGCTTCACCGCCCGGGTGCTCAGTGACAACTACGCCATGCGGCGCATCCTGGACCGGCTGGGGGCAGTGTGGGAGCGTGAGGATCTGGGCGTGGTCCTCACCGACGTCGCGGTACCCGCTGTCGACACGCTGAGCCTGCAACCCGAATTGGCGGCGAAGATCCGAGACGTGACGCGTCAGGTGATCCGGGCGGTGAGTCAGTGACACCGCCACTGACGGCCCGCGGTCGCAGGCCGCAATTGAACAAAGACACCCGGGTGTGTATCTCGCTGGCGGCGCGGCCCAGCAACATCGGCACCCGCTTCCACAACTATCTGTATGACGAACTGGGCTTGGACTACCTCTACAAGGCCTTCACCACAACCGATATCGCCGCGGCGATCGGCGGGGTGCGTGCGCTGGGCATCCGGGGCTGCTCGGTGTCCATGCCTTTCAAAAAGGACGTCATGGCCCTCGTCGACGAGATCGAACCGTCGGCGCTGGCGATCGACGCGGTCAACACCATCGTCAACGATCTGTCGGTTCCCGGCGGCCATCTCGTGGCCTCCAACACCGACTACCTGGCGGTGCAACAACTCGTCGAACGGCTGGACCGCAGCGATGCGGTGCTGATCCGGGGCAGCGGCGGTATGGCCAAAGCTGTCGGGGCGGCATTGCGGGACAAGGGCTTTCACTCGGGGACAGTGGTGGCGCGTAACCCTGAGACCGGGCGGGCCCTGGCGCAGACTCTGGGTTACGACTACGCCCCCGAGGTCGGCGCACTGACGGCGCCCATCCTGGTCAACGTCACCCCGATCGGGATGGCAGATGGTCCGGACGAACACCGCAGCGCCTTTGAACCGGCCACGATCGAGGCCGCGAGTGCAGTGGTCGACGTGGTGGCCATGCCCGCCGAAACCCCGCTGATCACCGCCGCCAGGGCTGTCGGGCTGCCGGTGATCACCGGCGCAGAGGTGATCGCGTTGCAGGCGGCAGAACAATTCGAGCGCTACACCGGTGTGCGCCCCACGCCGGAGCAGGTGGCCGCGGCATCGGCCTACTCCCGGCAGCCGGCTACGGTGTGATCACCGTCTGGTCGTCGATGGCCGCGGTCGCGTCCATCAGGGGCCCCATCTGGTCCTCGGTGCCATCGGCGTTGAACTGCAATACGAACAACCCGTCCTCCGCGGGAATCACTACGGTTTTCTGAGCGACCAACCGGGTCGCGCCGTCTTTCACCCAGGTGCCGCCGATCTGGTACGCCTCGAATCCGCTGATCTCGTCAGCCGACCCATCGCCCTGGTTCTCGTAGCCGGGCATGTTCTTGATCTCGTTCGGGGCGTATTCCAGGATCTTGGCCGCGTCCACGTTGCCGGTCAGTTTGGACATCACCACGATGATCGACGGTGGATCCGCGGCGACCGCCGGATCGGTGGATATTATTGCGCCCCAGGCCCCTTCGGGTAGCGCCGATCCCGCATCCGCCCACCCTTCCGGAATCGGTATGTCAACCGAGGGAGTGCCGGGATCACCGCGGTGCACTTGCGTTTCGATGATGCCGTTGTCACGGATGTAATCGACGATCGTGTACTGGTGCCCGGCGGTCGGCGGGTTCGTCTCAGCGGCACTGGTGGTGGTCGGCGCGAAATCTGTCTGCCCGGCGCCGTTCGCTCCCGTCGCGGTGCCGGACACCGTCTTGCTGCCGCAGGCGGTCAACATGACCGCGAGCGCGACCGTGGTGGCGATGGCCAGTCGGCCGGCCCTCGTTGACCTGCTCATCGGTCCTCCCATCGGTTCACCGCCTCGGTGAGGCGCACCTGGCACGATAAACGCTTTGCCGGTCGACGGCTGCGAGTCGACGGAGTACGGCACCCCGACTTTTGCCCAGTGAAATGTTCCGGGCGCTCGGGCGGGGCGGCCTCGGCCGTTCGCGGACTGTGGTATCAAAACGCCGTGCGCCCTTTCGCCGTCGCGGCGGTCCTGCTGACTTGCACCCTGGTTTGCGGGGTGGGGTGCGGGTCGAGGTCGGCGCCGGAACCGGCGCGGACATCGTCGACCTCGGCAACCGCAGGCAGTTCCGTCACGGTCAACCCGGCCCGCATCGACCGGGTCCGCCACGACCTGCCGCCCGGTTACGAGGTGGTGTCCATCGATCCGCAAGCCACCCCGATATCGCTGTGGGGTTTCGGCCCGGACTGGAAGGCCGACCCGCCGGAGTGCGGGGCTCTGGCAGCGCGCGAAGTCGAGCCGACGCGGGGTTGGTCGGCGTCGGGCCCCGGCGGCATTGTGTATGCGGGAGTGTCGAAGCTGGCTCCGGGCCTGTTCTCCGATCGCCGTGAACCAGAGTGCGGACAGTGGAGTGTTTCGGGTGGTCATTCTGTCGGAACCGTCACCGCTGCCGCGGCTCCACCGATCGAGGGTGCGGAAACGTCGGGGCTGTCGACGGCCGTCACCACGATTGTCGAAGGTGGCACCGAAACCAGGTCCCACGCAGACACGTTCACCGCCGATCTGGGCGATGGTTATCACGTGTTCGTCAGCGTCGTCACCGATCCCGGCTCGCCGAATCCTGCGCTCGACCCCGCGTTCGCTTCCGACCTGCTGGTGAAAACGGTTTCGGCGTTACGCGGCTGAGTCGGCACTGCCGGGAATGGTGACGTGCCCCAGGTATCTTGACAGCGATGTGGAACCGCAACGTGTTACTCGCCTGCGCCGGCGTCCTCGCCTGCGCCTCCGGATTGGTCGCCTGCGGTCAATCGGACCAGTCTGATTCCGCCCACGCGGACATCGCCAACGTCGCCAAGGTGCGCTCCACCTTCGGCCCGGAGTTCAAGGTCACCGATGTGGCCCCCACCGGGATCGACCCGAAAATGCTGGCGCCGCACAAGATGCCGCCCGGCGTCAAGGTCGACCCCGCCGATTGTGCGAAATTCGCCGAAGGGCAGTCGTTGCCGGAAGGGCTCAAAGGCAACATGGCGGCCACCACGGCAGAAGGAGCGGGCAACCGGTTCATCGTGCTGGCCGTCGAGACCTCCGAACCGGTCCCGGTGAACGACCCCGGTGACGCGTGCAAAAAGGTGAAGTTCCTCGGGCCCGGGGTCCGCGGGCAGGTGGACGTGGTCGAGGCCCCTCAGATCGAGGGGGCGCGCACCACCGGGACGCACCGCATCGTGCAGACGATGATGGGCGGGCAGGCCCGCACCGGTGAGTTGTACAACTACGTCGCCAGTTTCGACACCTTCATGGTGATCGTCACCGCCAATCCGTTGGTGGAGCCGGGCAAGCCGGTGGCGCCGGTGGACGACAAGCGGGCTCGTGATCTGCTCAGCGCCGCGGTCGCCGATGTAAGAGGCTAGCGAGCCTCAGCGCACGTCCTGCGGACGGAACTGAATGCTGATCCGCGGCCCCACCAGGCTGGTGGTCTTGGGTATCGAATGCTCCCAGGTGCGCTGGCACGAACCGCCCATCACCAGCAGATCGCCGTGGCGGTGCTGCAGCCGCAGGGCATGGCCACCACCGCGCGGGCGCAAGGCGAAAACCCTTGTCGCTCCGAGGCCGACGATGGCCACCATGGTGTCCTCGGTGCGGCTGCGGCCGATGGTGTCACCGTGCCAGGCCACGCTGTCATTGCCATCGCGGTACAGGCAGAGCCCCGCTGTGGTGAAGGGTTCTCCGAGTTCACCGCCGAACGTGTCGTTGAGCCTGCGTCGGATCTGTTTCAGGCGGGGGTGCGGCGCCGGCTCGTTGATCAGGTGGTGGAAGCTGACCAGCCGCGGCACGGCCACCACCCGGTCATACATCTCACGTTCCTCGGATCGCCACGGGATCCCGTCCATCAACTCCTCGAACAGCGAGTCGGCATCGGGCAACCAGCCCGAGCGCAGTTCCACCCAGGCGCCGTTTCCGAGTCGACGACGTTCAGCGTGCTCGAACAGTGAGCCTTGCAACGCCAGCTCCATGCGCGCGAGTGTATCGCACAGACGTTCGACTGCGTTAGAGGCGAGAGGCACCCGGACCGCGCTCGGCGAGAACGTCGCCGGGGTTGGTCAACAGGCACGTCTTGAGGCTCAGGCAGCCGCAGCCGATGCAGCCGGTCAAGTTGTCGCGCAACCGTTGCAGGTGCAGGATCCGGTCGTCGAGGTCCTGACGCCAGCCGGCCGAGAGCTTGGCCCAGTCCTTGCTGGTCGGTACCCGGTCATCGGGCAGGCTGGACAGTGCTTCGCGAATGCGGGCCAGGGGGATCCCCAGGCGCTGCGACATCCGGATGAAGGCCACCCGGCGCAGCGTCTCGCGGGCGTAGCGGCGTTGGTTTCCGGAAGTGCGGCGACTGGCGATCAAGCCTTCGCGCTCGTAGAAGTGCAGGGCGGACACCGCCACGCCGCTGCGCAGCGACATCTCGCCAGGAGTTAACTCGTGCGTCTCCATACACCTCAACCATAGTTGAGTTAACGTCATGAGGTGGAGACTGCGGTGTTCGGTTCCAACTCTGAGGTCGGCACCCTGCGCGCCGTCATCCTGCACCGGCCCGGCCCGGAGTTGCAGCGGCTGACGCCCCGCAACAACGACGCCCTGCTGTTCGACGGCCTGCCCTGGGTGGCCAAGGCGCAGCGCGAACACGACGCCTTCGCCGACGTCTTGCGTTCCCGCGGCGTCGAGGTGCTGCTGCTGGCAGATCTGCTGACCGAGGCGCTGGCGCACAGTGGGGCCGCGCGGATGCACGGCATCTCCGCGGCCGTCGATGCGCGTCGCCTCGGTGTGCCACTGGCCCAGGAACTTTCGGCCTACCTGCGCGGCCTGCCGCCGGTGGAACTGGCCCACATCCTGATGGCAGGCATGACCTTCAACGAAGTGCCGTTCCACGGAGCGGAGCTGTCGCTGGTGCGGCTCATGCACCACGGCGGTGATTTCGTGATCGAGCCGCTGCCCAATCTGCTGTTCACCCGTGATTCGTCGTTCTGGATCGGCCCGCGCGTGGCCATCACCTCCCTGGCGTTGCCGGCCCGGGTGCGCGAGACCTCGCTGACCGACCTGATCTACGCCCACCATCCACGGTTCCTCGGCGTCCGACGGGCCTACGAATCCCGTTCAGCACCCGTCGAAGGCGGCGACGTGCTGCTGCTGGGGCCCGGTGTGGTGGCGGTGGGTGTGGGGGAGCGGACCACGCCGGCCGGCGCCGAGGCGTTGGCGCGAAGCCTGTTCGACGACGACCTGGCCCACACCGTGCTGGCGGTGCCGATCCGGCAGGAGCGCGCCCAGATGCACCTGGACACCGTGTGCACCATGGTCGACGTCGACGCGGTGGTGATGTACCCCAACATCGTGGACTCGTTGTCGGCGTTCACCATTCACCGCACCGAGGCCGGGATCCGGATCGACGACGAAGTGCCGTTCGTGGTGGCGGCGGCCGACGCGATGGGCATCGAGGAACTGCGGGTGATCGATACCGGGCTCGATCCCGTCACCGCCGAACGCGAACAATGGGACGACGGCAACAACACCCTTGCCCTGGCGCCGGGTGTGGTGGTGGCCTACGAGCGCAACTCGGAAACCAATGCCCGGCTGGCTGATTCGGGTATCGAAGTGCTGTCGATCGAGGCTTCCGAGCTGGGCACCGGCCGCGGCGGCCCACGCTGTATGTCGTGCCCGGCAGCGCGGGACCTGCTCTAGCTCTGGGCGTGTGCCGTTTTGCCGTTGAGATTGCGTACAGGGCTGTGGACTAGGCGATTTCACGACCCTGTGCGCAATTTCAACGCCTCGCGCATCCGGTGCAAAATGAATGCCCTGCTGTGTTCGACCACGACGTGAATATCGATCCACCCCTGCTGTGCGATCAACTCGTTGCGGCCGATGTCGTGTACGTACCGCGGGCGGTCGGTGGCATGGTGTTTTCCCTCGTAATCGGCTCCGACCATCGGCTCGTCGTAGCCCATGTCGATGAAGGCTTCGTTGAATCCGTCGGTAACCCGGATCTGTGTGCGCGGCCGCGGAAGTCCACCGTCGATGAGGACCAATCGAAGCCAGGATTCCTTCGGAGATTGGGCACCGCCGTCCATCAGATCGAGTGCGACTTCGGCCCGACGCAGCCCCCGGGCTCTCGGATAGCGTTCTGCGAGGATCAGGGCGTCGGCTGCCTTGACTCCGGTGGCTCGTGCCAGCGCGTCGAGGTTCTGAACAGCCAGGTCTCGGGGCAGATGGCGCGCGAGATCCAAGGCTGTCCGCTCGGGTGTCGTCACCGGCAGGCCGGCTACGACGGTGATCTCCTCGGGATCGATCCGCTCGTTGCGAACGACGATGCCATCCGGCGGGCGGCCATTGCGCCAGAGCATTTCTACCGGTGCACCGTCGGCTACCCACAGCGCACCGTGCAATGCCGCGGCCGCCCGGCCGGTGATCACGCCGTTGCGACCTGACCACAGATAGGCACCGACAGTCCTGCGTCGCAGGGGAAGTGGTCCCGACTTCGGCACGTAGATGTCTGGGAATATCGGCCGGTAATTCCACCTCAACTGGCCGCGTGTCAGGGCCCCGCGCCTGAGCAGTTCGCTGCCGATAAAGACGTCCCTCATGCGGTGATGCTGGAACCCGAGACCGACAAAACTTGCCGTCATTCCTGAGATTGCGTCCAGGGCTGTGGACAACTCGATCGCACGACCCTGTGTGCAATTTCAGCGCCAGGAAGGCAGCCAGATCTCCAAATTCCAGGTCGACTGTGAGATCGGGATACCGGTCAGGATCGGGTAGAGCCACGCGAAGTTGGCGATCACCAGCGCCACATACAAGCACACCACCAGCAGGCCCAGTGTTCGGCGTTCGGGGTTCTGCTTGGGCTGGTAGAGGATGTCGCCGAGGATCAGCGCGATGGCCAGCACCAGGAACGGCGCCATCACCGTGGCGTAGAAGAAATACATCTGCCGGTCGATGTCGAAGAACCAGGGCAGGAAACCAGCCGAGTAGCCGACCAGCACCACGCCGTAGCGCCAGTCCCGGCGTACCACGGCCCGCCACAAAGCCCACAGCAGCACGGGCACCGCGACGAACCACATCGCCGGAGTGCCCACCAGCATCACGGCCTTCACACACGATTGCGCGCCGCAGCCGGCCACATCGTGGTTGTCGATCGCGTAGAGCACGGGACGCAACGACATCGGCCACGTCCACGGTTTGGATTCCCACGGATGGTGGTTGCCGTCGGCGTTGGTCAGCCCGGCGTGGAACCGGTATGCGGCATAGGTGTAGTGCCACAGCGACCTCAGGGCGTCCGGCAGCGGGATGATGCTGTTCTCGCCGATGGACTGGCCGACCTCGTGGCGGTCCACACCGGTTTCGGAGGCGAACCACGGCGCGTACGACGCCAGGTACACCGCGAACGGAATGAACCCGAAGACGTATGCGGCCGGCCCCAGGTCGCGGCGCAGCATGCCCCGCCACGGCCCGGGCACGTGGTACTGCTTGCGCGCGATCGCATCGAGCACGAGCGTCATGACGCCGAAGAACACCACGAAGTAGAGCCCGGACCACTTGGTGGCGCAGGCCAGGCCCAGCAGCACGCCCGCACCGAAGCGCCACCATCGCACACCCAGCCGGGGACCCCACGGCGTCTCGGCGATGCGGCCCTCCATGAACGCGATGTGCATGCGATGGCGGACGTCGTCGCGATCCACCATCAGACAGGCGAACGCCGCGACCACGAACACCACGAGGAACACGTCCAGCAGCGCCGTGCGGGCCGAGACGAAACTCACCCCGTCGGCGATCAGCAGCAGCCCGGCGATGCCGCCGACAAGGGTGGAGCGGCTGATCCGGCGCGCGATTCGCACCACCAGCAGCACGGTCACCACACCGCACAGCGCCCCGGAGAACCGCCAGCCCAGCCCGTTGTAGCCGAACAGCGCCTCGCCGATCGAGATCAGTTGCTTGCCCACCGGAGGGTGCACCACCAGGCCGTAGCCCGGGTTGTCCTCGACGCCGTGGTTGTGCAGCATCTGCCAGGCCTGCGGTGCGTAGTGCTTCTCGTCGAAGACGGGTGTGCCGGCATCGGTCGGCGAACCCAGGTTCAGGAAGCGGCTTATCGCTGCCAGCGCGGTGATGATCGCCGTCATCAGCCAGCCCTGCAGCCGGTCCGTCGGCCCGAAATCGGGGGCCGGGATCAGCGGCGCCGGGCTGATCAACGGGACCGAGCGACCAGCCGTCGTCGATTCGGTGGCGGTGGCGGTCACGCAAGCGATCGTAGGCTGTCGGTCGTGACACCCGGCAAACTACTGATCGGCGCCACGCCGCTGGGCCTGCCCTCTGATGCCTCCGCGCGGCTGGTCGAGGCGCTGCGGACGGCCGACATCGTGGCGGCCGAGGACACCCGGCGGGTGCGTGCCCTGGCCCAGTCGCTCGGTGTCCAGCCGGGGGGCCGGATCCTGAGCTTCTTCGACCAGAACGAGGCGGGTCGGGTACCCGGGTTGGTCGCCGAGATCGCGGCGGGGGCGACGGTGCTGGTGGTCAGCGATGCCGGCATGCCGTTGATCAACGACCCGGGCTACCGCCTGGTGGCAGCCTGCGCCGAGGCGGATCTACCGGTCTCCTGCCTGCCTGGCCCTTCCGCGGTGACGACGGCACTGGCGGTGTCCGGGCTGGCCTCGGACCGGTTCTGCTTCGAGGGGTTCGCGCCGCGGAAGCACGCCGCGCGACTGGCCTGGCTGCAGACCCTGGCCGCCGAACCGCGCACCACCGTGTTCTTCGAGTCGCCGCGCCGGCTGGCCGAGACGCTGCGCGACGCCGTCGACGTGTTGGGTCCGGAGCGACGCGCCGTGGTGTGCCGCGAGCTGACCAAGACCCACGAGGAGATCCGTCGTGGCAGCCTGGCCGAACTCGCCGAATGGGCCGCCGACGGCGTGCTGGGGGAGATCACCGTGGTGCTGGCCGGGGGCACCCCGACCGTCGAACTGCCCGCCCTGGTCGCCGAGGTCGAGGAACTGGTGGCTGACGGAATCCGGGTCAAAGACGCCTGCGCGCAGGTGATCGCGGCGAACCCGGGGGCGCCGTCGCGGCGTGACCTCTACGACGCGGTGTTGCGCGCGCGGGATTAGGCCCGCCTTCCGCCGCAGATTTGGTGCGTCTGAGGGTGCGAAACGGCGGTTAGGGTGGCGAGATGGGTGTGGATTTCTCGATGGTCGATTCTGCGGAAAAGGCCGAACAGCTTTGTGCGCAGGGGCAATTGGAGCGGGTGTTTCTCACGCCGGCCGAATTCGGCGGGCCGGATCACGTTCAGAACGTGGTGTACTGCCCGGTCGGCTCGGCGGCGGCCAAGCAGGATGTCGATCTCAACATCGTCGCTTCCCTCATCCGGGAGGGGAAGGTTCAGATGTACTCGGCGGTACCCATCTATGAGGGCAACAGCTTCGTGCCCGTCGCCATCGATGTCTCGGCCTGGCACCCCGAGTCGCCGGACATCGGTGCGTTCAACGCGCGGGTCGCGATGTGGGGGTCGGCACTCGCGCCCGACTCAGCCTCCTGACGAAAGCGGTTGGGCCCGACCGGAGAACTCGACGATCGACGCTGACTTGTGCAGGCATTCCTCCCATTCCGCGTCCACGTCGGAATCGGCGGTGATGCCGCCGCCGACGCCGAGAACCGCCGACCCGTCGGGGCCGACCTCTACCGTGCGGATCGCCACATTGAGTTCACAGCCCGCCGCCGGTGAGGCCAAACCGACTGTCCCGCAATAGACTCCGCGTCGTGCCGGCTCCCACTGCTGCAGCAGCTGGCGGGCTCGACGCTTCGGAGTACCGGTCACCGACGCCGGCGGGAAGGTGGCGTCGAGCAGCGCGCTGGTCGGCACGTGCACCGGCACCTCGGCGGTGACCGTCGACACCAGGTGCCAGACACCCGGCGCCGGATGCACGGCGAGCAGTTCGGGCACCGTCACGCTGCCCGTGGCCGCCACCCGCCCCAGGTCATTGCGCACCAGGTCGACGATCATGACGTTCTCGGCGACATCCTTGATTGAGGCCAGCAGTGCGGCCGGGTCGGCCGAGGAAGGCAGCGTGCCCTTGATCGGGCTGGAGGCGACCGCGGTGCCCGCCCGGCGCAGGAACAACTCCGGTGACAGCGAGGCCACCGCACCCCAATCCCCGGCCACATAGGCGGCCCGCGCCGGTGCGGTCCGTGCCACTGTCTCGGTGAAGAAGTCGATCGGGTCGCCGTCGATCCGGCCGGTGAATCTGGTGCACACACAGGCTTGGTACACCTCTCCCGCTGCGATGGCCTCCAGGCAGGCCAGCACGCCGCGGCGGTGCTCGGCGCGATCGGGCGGGGTCCAGGTGATGTGGTAGCGGGCTGGTTCGATGGGCGCCAGCTTCCCAAGCCATTCGGGAAAAGCTGCGCCGCTGAGGCTTTCGAACCACCAGATCCCGTCGGCGTCCTCGCGCAGCACGCAGTCCGACCAGCCGCCGGCCGCCACCGGGATGCGGGGACCGCGTCCGCCGGCGCCGGGGTCGGGGTAGGACAGGTAACCGAACCAGCCGCCCCCGACGGCGGTGGGGCCGGCGTCGCCGGGTGTCCATGGAAAGGCGGCGTGGGGGCTCACGGGGGTCACGTGGACCGATGGTGCGATGACTGCGCGCGATCCGAACCACTCGCCGATCAGCGCTGCGGGCGGTGGCAGGCCGGCGTGGACGGCGGCTGCGGCGACACCGCGTAGCACCGCCGGGCCCTCGCCCAGCGCGCCGAGCCGCTCGATCCGCATGGACCTAGCTTGCTTCCTCCCGCGAGCAGACGCAAAACTGCCCATTTCCGCGTGAAAGCGGGCGATTTTCTGTCTGCTCGGCGCGAGAAAGTTACCGGCTGATCACCCGCGGGACGTCGACACCGGTCAGCTTGTCCGGATTGCGCATCGCGTAGAAGTGGGTGATCTTGCCGTCGATGACCTCGACGGTGAAAACCCCTTCCATCCCGGCGTCGCTGCGGATCATCACCGCGGGCTCGCCGTTGCACGAGATGCGCTCGAACGTGAGCCCCGGGACCTTCTCACCCGCACGGAACAAGCCGATGAGCATCGCCGCAACCTTCTGCGCGCCGACGACCGGCCGCCGCGCCGCACTGGCCTTTCCGCCGCTGTCGGCGGTGTACACCGCATCGGGCGCCAACAAGGCCAGCAGCCCGTCCATGTCGCCGGTCGCCGCCGCGGTCAGGAATTGCTCGGTGACCCGGTTGGACTCTTCGAGGTCGACTGGCTCGAACCGCTTGCGCCGGGACTGCACGTGTTCGCGGGCCCGGTGGGCCATCTGTCGCACAGCCGCAGCGGATTTGCCGATGGCCGAAGCGATCTCGTCGTGGCTGAAACCGAACACCTCACGCAGCACGAACACCGCGCGCTCGTCGGGGGTCAGCGTCTCGAGCACCACCAGCATGGCCATCGAAACTGACTCGGCCAGAAGCACATCCGCTGACGGATCACCGGCATCGCCCTCGGTCAGCACCAGTGGCTCCGGCAGCCACGGGCCGATGTATTCCTCCCGGCGCCTCGAGGAGGCCCGAAGCGCATTGAGGGCCTGGCGGGTGACGAGCTGGGCCAGAAACGCCTTGGTGTCACGGACCGTGTCCAGATCCACCTCGGCCCAGCGCAGGTAACTCTCCTGCAGCACGTCATCGGATTCAGTTGCCGTCCCGAGGATCTCGTAGGCGATGGTGAACAGCAACGGCCGCAGCAGGGTGAACCGTTCGGCGTGCTCGTTCGAGTTACCTGCACTGGTTTCCGACATCAGACGATGCTCTCCTCACGGGCCTCGGCCAGCTGGCGGGCCCGGTTGTCACCCTTGAACCAGAAGTACGAACCCGGCTTCTGACCTTCCTTACGCAGGAACGTCAGCGTCGCCCGGCACACCTGTTCCTTGACGAAGGCGCCGGTGCGCCCGCCGATGAAGATACGGCGCGGGCTGTCATCCGAGTGGCAGAGCTGCACGGTCCCGGCGTTCCGGCCGACGCTGACGCACTGCCCGGCGAACGCCTGGTTGATCACCGCGGGCTCGGTGCCCGCCACACGGGCCAGCACGGTGTTGGCGGCCTGGACACCCAACGGGCCCGCCGATTGGCAGCTCATCCGCAGCGGCACGCCCGACGGTGAGGCCGCATCGCCGGCCGCCACAATGCGTGCGTCATCAATGCTGGTCAGCGTCTCGTCGGTGAGTAGGCGCCCCAGCTCATCGGTACGCAGGCCGCTCGCGGCGGCCAGGCCGGGAACCCCGAATCCGGTGGTCCACACGGTCACCGCGCTGGGCAGCCGGTTGCCGTCGGCCAGGATGACGGCGTCGGGCTCGACCCCGGAAACCAGGATCTCGGGTCCGTCGATGATCGAGACACCGAGTTTGGTCAGGGCCTTCACGATCGAGCGACGGGCGCCTGCGCCCACCGAGGCGCCCACCACATCGGTGACGAGGGTGACCTGGCGACCCGCCTCGGCGAGCTCGGCGGCCGCCTCGATTCCGGTCAGGCCACCACCGACCACGACCACCGGCGCTGACATCGGCACATCCTGCAGCCGGGCGCGCAGCCGCTGAGCCTGCTCGAATTCCGAAAGAGGGTAAGCGAATTCGGCGGCGCCGGGCACCGAGGCCGGCACGCCTGCGGTGCTGCCGACGGCGTATACCAGGTAGTCGTAGTCGAGCACATCCCCGGAGGCCAGCTGGACCTGGCGGATGTCGGCGTCGATGTGCTCGGCGCCGTCGACCAGCAGTCGCACCCCGGGGCCGAGCAATGTGTCGTAGGCCGCGGTGGCGTCGTGGTTGCCGGCCGCCAGTTGGTGCAGCCGGATCCGCTCGACGAACTCGGGTCGCGGATTGACCAGCGTGACAGCCACTCCCGGGGTGCCCTGCAGCCGGTTGGCCGCCAGCACCCCGGCGTAACCTCCGCCGATCACGATCACTCGGGCGTTCTGTGCACTCATGGTGTCTCCTCTCAAGGCTTACGCCCTCAAGACACCGCGAAGTCCGATTTTGTGACAGGCATCGGGGTCGAGTGACCTACATCACCGGAAAAGCTGCCTAGACGAGGCCCAATGCCAGCATCGCGTCGGCCACCCGGATGAAGCCGGCGATGTTGGCGCCGGCCACGTAGTTGCCGGGCTGGCCGTACTCGTCGGCGGTGGCCAGGCAGCGGTCGTGGATGCGCCGCATGATCTCGGCCAGCCGCGCCTCGGTGTCGTCGAAGTTCCACGAGTCCCGCGAGGCGTTCTGCTGCATCTCCAGGGCGCTGGTGGCCACGCCGCCGGCGTTGGCGGCCTTGCCCGGGGCGAACTTCAGCCCGGCCTCCTCGAAGAACTTGACCGCCTCGGGGGTGCACGGCATGTTGGCGCCCTCGGCCACGATCTGGCAGCCGTTCTTGATCAGCGCGGTGGCGTCGGCGCCGGAAAGCTCGTTCTGGGTGGCGCAGGGCAGCGCGATGTCACACGGCACCTCCCACACGCTGCGGCCGGTCACCACCTCCGCCGCGCCGCCACGGGCCTCGGCGTAGTCCTCGATGCGTCCCCGGCGCAGCTCCTTGACCTCCTTGAGCAGGTCGAGGTCGATGCCCTTGTCGTCGCGCACGTACCCGCTGGAGTCCGAGCAGGCCACCACGGTCCCGCCCAGAGAGTGCACCTTCTCGATGGCGTAGATCGCCACGTTGCCCGAACCGGACACCACGACCTGCTTGCCGTCGAAGGACTGCCCGTTCGACCGCAGGATCTCGTCGACGAAGAAGACCGTGCCGTAACCGGTGGCCTCGGTGCGGACCTGCGACCCGCCCCAGGTCAGGCCCTTGCCGGTGAGCACCCCGGATTCGTAGCGGTTGGTGATCCGCTTGTATTGGCCGAACAGGTAACCGATCTCGCGCATGCCGACGCCGATGTCGCCGGCCGGGACGTCGGTGTACTCGCCGATGTGGCGGTAGAGCTCGGTCATGAAGGACTGACAGAACCGCATGATCTCGGCATCCGAGCGGCCCTTGGGGTCGAAGTCCGAGCCGCCCTTGCCGCCGCCGATCGGCAGGCCGGTCAGCGAGTTCTTGAAGATCTGCTCGAAGCCGAGAAATTTCACGATGCCGAGGTAGACCGACGGGTGGAAACGCAGGCCGCCCTTGAACGGTCCCAGGGCGGAGTTGAACTCCACCCGGAACCCGCGGTTGATCTGGCTGGCACCGGAATCGTCCTGCCACGGCACCCGGAAGATGATCTGACGCTCGGGCTCGCACAACCGGCGGATGATGGCGCCGTCGGCGTACTCGGGATGCTTGGCGACCACCGGCCCGAGGCTGGTCAGCACCTCGTAAACGGCTTGGTGGAACTCCTTCTCGCCAGCGTTGCGCTGCCCCACTTCCTCGTAGATCGCCTGCAGTTTCTCGTGTAGTCCAGCCATGTCAGTCCATCTGGTAGCGGGGGAAAACCCCTGTCGGAGCGGGCAGTTCGGTACCGGGCTTGATCCGGGTGCCGATCGAGCCGAAGTCGCGTGCGTCGGTCGGCTGGCCCAGCAGGTCGAGCAGCTTGGCCGTCGAGTCCGGCATCACCGGCTGCGTCAGCAGCGTTGCGATACGCACGACTTCGAGCGTCGTGTAGAGCACCGTACCGAACCGTTGCTGGTCGGCCGGATCCTCGGACTTGCGCAGCACCCACGGCTCTTGGGCGGAGAAGTAGCGGTTCGCCGCGCCGAGCACCGACCAGATCGCCTCCAGCGCAAGGTGCATGGCCGGCACGTCGTAATGGGCGCGCACCTGCTCCAGCAGGCCGTCGGCCGCACTCAGCAGCGCGGTGTCGTCGTCGGTGAACGTCCCGGGATCGGGCACCACACCGTCGAGGTTCTTGGCCACCATCGACAGGGAGCGTTGCGCCAGGTTGCCCAGCTCGTTGGCCAGGTCGGCGTTGATCCGGCCGATGATGGCTTCCTCGCTGTAGCTGCCGTCCTGGCCGAAGGACACCTCGCGCAGGAAGAAGTAGCGCACCTGATCGAGCCCGAAGGTGTCGACGAGCGCGATGGGGTCGACGACGTTGCCGACCGACTTGCTCATCTTCTCGCCCTTGACGTTGATGAAGCCGTGCGCGAAAACCCGTTCGGGCAGCGCGATCCCGGCCGACATGAGGAAGGCCGGCCAGTACACGCTGTGGAACCGGATGATGTCCTTGCCGATCATGTGCAACTTGGCCGGCCAGTACTTCTGGAAAGCCTCGGAGGCGACGTCCGGGAATCCCACCCCGGTCAGGTAGTTGGTCAGCGCGTCCACCCACACGTACATCACGTGGTCGGGATGGTCGGGGACCGGCACGCCCCAGTCGAACGTGGTCCGCGAGATCGACAGATCCTTCAGCCCGCCGGAGACGAAGCTGACGATCTCGTTGCGGCGCACATCGGGTCCGATGAACTCGGGATGGGCCTCGTAGTGGGCCAGCAGGCGCTCGGCGTAGGCCGACAACCGGAAGAAGTACGTCTGCTCCTCGGTCCAGGTGACCGGGGTGCCCGTCTCGATGGCGGTGCGGGTGCCGTCGGGACCCTCGGTGGTCTCGTCCTCGGCGAAGAACCGTTCGTCGCGCACCGAGTACCAGCCGGAGTAGGTGCCCAGGTAGATGTCGCCGGCCTCATTCATCCGGCGCCAGATCTCCTTGGACGCCTCATAGTGGTCGGCGTCGGAGGTGCGGATGAACCGGTCGAAGGAGATGTTGAGCTTCTCCTGCAGGCCCTGGAACACGTCGGAGTTGCGGTTGGCGAGCTCGGCCGCGGAGATGCCCTCGGCGGCGGCCGTCTCGGCCATCTTCTGGCCGTGGACGTCGGTACCGGTCAGGTAGCGCACGTCGAAGCCGTCGAGACGCTTGAACCGGGCGATCGCATCGGTGGCGATGTACTCGTAGGCGTGCCCGATGTGTGGCGCACCGTTGGGATAGGCGATGGCCGTAGTTATGTAGAAAGGCTCACTCATTTGGTCCCACCTTATTGTGTTGCGGTGGGTTCGAAACGCTCAGCCAGGGAGAAGCCGCCAGCTCCGGAGCCGTTGGGTCCGCTGGTCGATGCACACACTCATCTCGACGCCTGCGGTGCGGCGACAGCGCAGGACGTCCGCGCGATCATGGACCGCGCGGCCGCCGTCGGGGTGGGCCAGGCGGTCACCATCGCCGACGATCTCGACTCGGCACGCTGGGTGACCACGGCTGTCGACGCTGATGAACGGGTATTCGGCGCGGTGGCGCTGCACCCGACCAGGGCCAACGTGCTCGACGACGCGGCCAGGGCCGAGTTGGAGCGGCTGGCCGCCCATCCGCGGGTCGTGGCGGTCGGGGAGACCGGGATGGACCTGTACTGGCCGGGCCGGTTGGACGGTTGCGCGACGCCGGACGAGCAGCGCGACGGGTTCGCCTGGCACATCGACCTGGCCAAGCGCACCGGCAAGCCGTTGATGATCCACAACCGGGACGCCGACGCCGAGGTGCTCGATGTGCTGCGCGCCGAAGGGGCGCCCGAGACAGTGATCTTCCACTGTTTTTCGTCGGGACCGGAGATGGCCCACACCTGTGTCGAGGCGGGCTGGGTGCTCAGCCTCTCGGGCACGGTCAGTTTCAAGAACGCCGCTGAGCTGCGCGAAGCCGCCCGCTTGATCCCGCCCGGCCAGCTGTTGGTGGAGACCGACGCCCCGTTTCTGACCCCGCACCCGTTCCGCGGAGCGCCGAACGAGCCGTACTGCCTCCCATACACTGTTCGGGCACTCGCGGAGTTGCTGGACCGACCCGCCGAAGAGGTCGCGTCCGAGACCGCAGCCACTGCGGCGCGGGTGTACGGACTTAACGGGAGCGGCCAGTCGTAGTTGCCGGGTGTGGGCCTTTTCGTTACCGTCTTGTGATCAAAGCTCAACCGCCGGCGGTGAACTGTGCCGTCCGAGCCGAAAAGCGGGTATATGGAAGCGCTCAACAAAATTCATGAATCACGGTCACCGCTGCTGAGAGGCGTGGTGGGAGCCCTGCTGGTCACGCTGACCGCAGCCGGCGGCTACGCCGTCGGATCGCACAAGACCGTCACGCTGAGCGTCGACGGTTCGCCGATGACCGTGACGACCATGAAGTCCCGGGTGATCGACGTGGTCCAGGAAAACGGATTTTCCGTCGGCGATCGCGATGATCTTTATCCGGCCGCCGACGAGTCCGTGCACCAGTCCGACACCATCGTCCTGCGCCGCAGCCGACCGCTGCAATTGTCGTTGGACGGCAATGACAGCAAGCAGGTGTGGACCACCGCCTCGACCGTGGACGAGGCCTTGGCGCAGCTGAAGATGACCGACAAGGCGCCGGCCGCGGCGTCCCGCGGAAGCCGGGTGCCGCTGGGCGGTATGGCGCTGCCCGTGGTGAGTGCGAAGACGGTCCGGGTCGACGACGGCGGCAACGTGCAGACGGTGCACCTGGCGGCCCCGAACGTGGCGGGTCTGCTCGCCGCCGCGGGTGTGCCCCTGGAGCAGAACGACACCGTGGTTCCGGCGGCATCGTCCCCGGTCACCGAGGGTATGCAGGTGCAGGTGACCCGTATGCGCATCGAGAAGGTCACCGAGCGGGTGCCGCTGGCTCCCGGTAACAAGCGCATCGAAGACCCCGAGTTGAACATGAGCCGCAAGATCGTCGAGGATCCCGGCGCTCCGGGCACCCAGGACGTGACCTACGCGGTGGCCAAGGTGAACGGTGTGGAGACCGGCAGACTGCCAGTAGCCAATGTCGTGATCGAACCGGCGCGGGATGGCGTGCTGCGGGTCGGAGCAAAGCCCGGCACCGAAGTTCCGCCGATCAGTAACGGAGCCCAGTGGGACTCGCTCGCACAGTGTGAAGCGGGAGGTAACTGGGCCATTAACACCGGTAACGGCTTCTACGGCGGCGTCCAATTCGACCAAAACACCTGGGAGCGACAGGGTGGTCTGCGGTATGCTCCGAGGGCCGATCTGGCGACAAGAGAAGAGCAGATTGCGATTGCTACGGTGACGCAGGCCCGGCAGGGCTGGGGAGCTTGGCCGGTGTGTAGTGGGAGGATTGGGGCGCGCTGACTATTCGACTGCTCGGGCGGACCGAGATACGACGCTTGGCGAAAGAAATCGACTTTCGGCCACGCAAGGCCTTTGGCCAGAACTTTGTGCATGACGCGAACACTGTTCGGCGCATCGTGTCGGCTTCCGGGATTCACCGGGGCGACCATGTGCTGGAGGTCGGACCGGGTCTGGGGTCTTTGACCCTGCCCCTGTTGGACCGTGGTGCCCGGGTGACCGCTGTCGAGATCGACCCGGTGCTGGCCAAGCAACTGCCGGCCACCATCGCCGATCACTCGCACAGCGAGATCAACCGGCTGACCGTCATCAACCAGGACATCCTGACGCTGATGCCGTCTGATCTGACCGATCAGCCGACCGCGCTCGTGGCGAACCTGCCGTACAACGTGGCGGTGCCCGCACTGCTGCATCTGTTGGCCGAGTTCCCGTCGATCCGGACGGTGATGGTCATGGTGCAGGCCGAGGTGGCCGAGCGGCTGGCGGCTGAACCCGGCGGCAAGGACTACGGCGTGCCCAGTGCCAAGGTGCGTTTCTACGGAAACGTGCGCCGGCACGGGATGGTGTCGCCGACGGTGTTCTGGCCGATTCCGCGGGTGTACTCCGGGCTGGTCCGCATCGACCGGTACGAGACGTCGCCGTGGCCCACGGACGAGGCGTTCCGCGATGAGGTGTTCCAGCTCATCGACATCGGGTTCGCGCAGCGCCGCAAGACGTCGCGCAACGCGTTCGCCGACTGGGCGGGGTCCGGTAACGAATCGGCCGAGCGGTTGCTGGCCGCCAGCATCGACCCGTCGCGCCGTGGTGAGACGCTCAGCATCGCCGACTTCGTCCGCTTGCTGCAGCGGGCCAAGGAGGCCGAGGGTGAGGCCGCCGCGCAGATCGAGGCGGCTCGGCGCTAGTTTTCGCCGAACGTGAAGAAGGTCGCGGGATTTTTCGAGAATCTCGCGGCCTTCTTCACGTTGGGGGCTCGATCGCCTCGCTGACCAGCCTGACGAACTCTGAACACGAGTCGTGGCGCCGGTCCGGCTCCTTGGCCATCGCCTTGGCGATGATCGAGTCTGCGCTGCGTGGAATCCAGTTGCAGCGCTGCGATATTCGGGGTGGACGGCTATAGAGCTGCTGATCGATCAGGGCGACCGCGGTGTCAGCGGTAAACGGCGGCGTTCCCGTGAGCAGTTCAACCGTGGTGCAGGCCAGCGCGTACTGGTCGGTGGTGGCCACCGGCGCTCGCCCGACGAGCAGTTCGGGTGCCGAATAGGCCAGTGACGCTTGAATGTTCGGATGCGGCTGGAAGCTCTGGCGGGTGATGCGCCGGGCCGGGTCGAGGCTCATCCGCGCAGAACGATCATTGGCGAGGCGGGCGGCGACATCCTGAGCCATCGAGTGCGCGACGCCGAAGTCGACCAGCACTGCCCGCGAAAAAGGCTCATCGACAAGGATATTGGCGGGTTTGACATCGCAGTGCACGATGCCGCGACGGTGAGCGAAGTCGAGCGCTCCGGCGATCTGGGTCAGCGCGGTGAGTCGCTCGGCGATCCCGGACAGGTTGTTGACGGTGTTGCCGAGCAGTTCCATCGCCAGCCAGCCCGGACCGGCCGCGTACACCGTGACGATGTTGGGGTGGACGAGCTGGCGGGCGAAGTCGAACTCGCGCTGGAGCCGGGCCAGTTGGGCCGGTCGGCGATGCCGATCATCGAGAACTTTGAGCGCCACGGTGGTCCCGTCGGGATCGCGGGCCGAGTAGACGGTGGCCGAGCCGCCGGTCCCCACGACTTTCACCGCGGTGTAGTCCGCGATGACCACCTCCGGTGAGGGCACCGTCTCAGCTTAAGTTCACCGACAACTGCGGGGTGGCGGCGATAGTGTCGTGGCCGTGTCAGCATCCGACGGCAGTACCGCCTCCGAGTGGGTCCCCACCGGCTCCGTCACCGTGCGCGTTCCCGGCAAGGTGAACCTCTATCTGGCCGTCGGCGATGTGCGCGATGACGGCTATCACGACCTGACCACCGTCTTCCATGCGGTTTCGCTGCTGGACGAGGTAACGGTGCGCAACGCCGACATGTTGGCGTTGACGGTCGAGGGGGAGGGTGTCGAATCGGTGCCCACCGACGAGCGCAATCTGGCCTGGCGCGCGGCCGAGCTGCTGGCTGAGCACGTGGGCCGGGCGCCGGATGTGGCGATCAGCATCGACAAGTCGATCCCGGTGGCCGGTGGGATGGCCGGCGGCAGCGCCGACGCGGCTGCGGTGCTGGTGGCGATGAATACGCTGTGGGAGCTCGGGCTGCCTCGCCGTGACCTGCACGCGCTGGCGGCGCAGCTGGGCAGCGATGTCCCCTTCGCGTTGCACGGCGGCACGGCACTGGGCACCGGCCGCGGTGAGGAGCTGGCCACGGTCCTGGCCCGCAATACCTTCCACTGGGTGCTGGCGTTCGCGCACAAGGGCTTGTCCACCCCGAAGGTGTTCGGTGAGCTGGATCGCCTGCGTGCGGACACCTCGACCGGAGGGCCGCCGCGGGCTGAGGAACCCGAGCCCGTATTGGCCGCGCTGGCCTCGGGCGATCCAGCTGAACTCGCCGCACTGTTGGGCAACGATCTGCAGCCGGCCGCGCTGAGCCTGTATCCGGATCTGCGCCGGACGTTGCGCGCCGGGGTGGAGGCGGGTGCACTGGCCGGCATCGTGTCCGGATCGGGCCCGACGTGTGCGTTCCTGTGCCCGTCGTCGACGTCGGCGGTGGATGTCGGCGCGGAACTGGCCGGGGCGGGCGTGTGCCGGACGGTGCGGGTGGCCAGTGGGCCGGTGAGCGGCGCCCGGGTGGTCCCGGAGCCGTCGGCGTCCGCCTGAGCGGCGGCCGGCCGTGTGCCTTACGTACGGCTGCGGTGTCGTCGGCCGCGGTTTTCGCCGCCAAGGCCGCCCACTTCGTGCGGGAACAACCCCTGGGTGGGAAACGGCGCGGCCGGAGTTGCCGCACCGCCGGAGAATGTGACGCAGACCTCAATTAACACGAGGGTTTGGCAGTTACTTAAGGGTCTCTTAAGATGAGCGGCGGTGAATGCTAGCGATATTGCATCGGATGCGACTTTCACGTCCGCCGCCCACGGCGGTGGACGGTCGCCCCGGCGTACGCGCGGTTCTGAAGCATCACCTTTTCGAGACATAACTGCTCCCCAATCGTGTGCGCGCGCCTACCCAAAAGCGGTGCACAGCGGGCGGAGCATGGATAACCGGGCAACTGCACCTGGCGCACCGTCGCCGGTGTCGGGGCCGCGGAAGCCAAGGAGGTCGTCGTGAGCAGATTCACCGAGAAGATGTTCCGCAACGCTCGTGAGAGCACGCGCGGCATGGTGACCGGCGAGCCGCACGAGCCGGTTCGTCACACCTGGGGTGAGGTTCACGAGCGGGCCCGGCGCATCGCGGGTGGCCTCGCGGCCGCCGGTATCGGCCACGGCGACGCCGTCGGCGTGCTGGCCGGTTTCCCGGTGGAGATCGCGCCGACGGCGCAGGGCGTGTGGATGCGGGGCGCGAGCCTGACCATGCTGCACCAGCCGACGCCGCGCACGGATCTGGCGGTGTGGGCCGAGGACACCATGAACGTGATCGGCATGATCGAGGCCGACGCCGTCATCGTCTCCGAGCCGTTCCTGGTGGCCATCCCCGTTCTGGAGGAAAAGGGCATCAAGGTGCTCAAGATCGCCGACCTGCTGGCCGCCGATCCGATCGATCCGGTCGAGACCGGTGAGGACGATCTCGCGCTGATGCAGCTGACCTCGGGCTCGACCGGGTCGCCCAAGGCCGTCCAGATCACGCACCGCAACATCCACTCCAACGCCGAGGCCATGTTCATCGGCGCGGAGTACGACGTCGACAAGGACGTCATGGTGAGCTGGCTGCCCTGCTTCCACGACATGGGCATGGTCGGCTTCCTGACCATTCCGATGTACTTCGGCGCCGAGCTCGTCAAGGTCACGCCGATGGACTTCCTGCGCGACACCCTGCTGTGGGCCAAGCTGATCACCAAGTACAAGGGCACCATGACCGCGGCGCCCAACTTCGCCTACGCGCTGTTCGCCAAGCGGTTGCGCCGCCAGGCCAAGCCGGGCGAGTACGACCTGTCCACCCTGCGGTTCGCGCTCTCGGGCGCCGAGCCCGTGGAACCGGCCGACGTCGAGGACCTGCTCGACGCGGGTAAGCCGTTCGGTCTTCCCGAGTCGGCGATCCTGCCGGCTTACGGCATGGCCGAGACCTGCCTGGCGGTGTCGTTCTCCCCGTGCAACGCGGGTCTGGTGGTCGACGAGGTCGACGCCGACCTGCTGGCCGCTCTGCGCCGCGCCGTGCCCGCCACCAAGGGCAACACCAAGCGGCTGGCCTCCCTCGGCCCGCTGCTGAAGGACCTCGAGGCTCGCGTCGTCGACGAGCACGGTGACGTGATGCCCGCCCGCGGCGTCGGCGTCATCGAGTTGCGCGGCGAATCGCTGACCCCCGGCTACATCACCATGGGCGGCTTCCTGCCGGCTCAGGACGAGCACGGCTGGTACGACACCGGCGACCTCGGCTACATCACCGAAGAGGGCAACATCGTCGTGTGTGGTCGCGTCAAGGATGTGATCATCATGGCCGGGCGCAACATCTACCCGACCGACATCGAGCGTGCCGCCGGCCGCGTCGAGGGTGTGCGCCCCGGCTGTGCCGTCGCCGTGCGTCTGGACGCCGGGCATTCGCGTGAGACCTTCGCCGTCGCCGTGGAATCCAATGCCTGGCAGGATCCGGCCGAGGTGCGCCGGATCGAGCACCAAGTGGCCCACGAGGTGGTCTCCGAGGTCGACATGCGTCCGCGCAACGTGGTGGTGCTCGGGCCGGGCAGCATCCCGAAGACCCCGTCGGGCAAGCTGCGTCGCGCCAACTCGGTTTCTTTGGTCACCTAGCCGCCCCACGCCCTCCCACCGCGAGCGTGCGCGTCTGCTGCACGACACGCCGATCGGCTGCGGCACTTTGCGCACGCTCGCGCCCATGCGGACCGACCCGGCCGCGACACGCTTGATCCTGGCGGAGTTTTCGGGTCGCACGTCCGCGGGTTACCAATTTTGGTGACCAAATATGATGACAGCACGTCAATTTGCCCATCGTTAACGTGACATTTGCGTATTCTGACGCGGAAACCACTTTGACGAAAGGACCGGCATGGTCAATTCCCGATGGGTTTCGGCGATCCTGGGCGCAGGCGTTATCGCAGCCGGGATTTCCGCGGGCACCGCGTGGGCAGGCGGGCCTGGCGGCTATGTCGAGGACCCCGAAGACATGTTCGTGGCAGTGGGAACGGGCGAATTCATCGACACGATCGGCGGTTTCACGGCGACCGGTGACACCAGCGAAGAGGCTTCTTCGGCGGTGGTGGCGGCCTGCCAGAACGCCGGTGGCGTCGAATGTACGGCTGACGAGGTGACCAACGACAACCTCTGCATCGTGTCGGTCGCCAGCCCCAGTAACCACGCGGTGGCCGGCGGCGCCGGGCCCACTGTGGAGGCTGCCCGTCAGGATGCGTTCAACCGAGCGGCGGCGGCCAATACCCCGCTGGATGCGAATTCCCCCGTTGTCGTATCGGCCTGCCCCTGATGAGCGAGCGGATGCCGGCGCGTTCAGCGCATGACCATTCTGGTATCGCGGTCGTAGCCCGGAAAGGGAAGGACATGATGACAGGTCGCGGCAAGTTTGCTTTCGTGATGGCGGGTTTGGCGGCAGCTTCGGTTATTGCGGCGCCGGTGGCGTCGGCTCGACCGACCTGCCAGGACACCGCTACCAAGACGATTTGTACGACCAACGGCAGCACCTCGATCAAGGCCCGGCCAGGTACCACTGCGCCGCCGGCCAACATCCCGGTGTTCCCGTGGCTGGGTATGCCCGGCGCTCGTCGCTAACGGATCGTCTTCGCAGTAGCCACTATTCGCGAGCGGGCATGCCGTCACCGGCACGCCCGCTCGTGGCGGTTATGGAGCGCGACGATCCTTCGATGCGCTCGGCGGCCTCGGCGAGCCGGTTCTGTCGAATTACATAGCCGCGCAACATCAATAGAACCGCGGCCGGCGCAGCCATCATCGACATCACTTCGGCCAGGTGCGACATCAGCTGGCCTGCTTGGTATTTGCGCCGTGGTCGGCGTCCATCCGGTTGTAGACCTGCCACCAGATCAGCTCATGATTCACGGCGGTGAGCTCTCCGCGATCTCGGCGTTCGTCGGCTTGTAGGAGCGTCGCGGCGAGCGTGACCAGGTGGTCGCGGGCTGCCGCAGCGCCCTGGTCGTCGTAGCCGGCCATCGTCGTCGCGCACAGCGTCCGCACCCGGTGGAGCGCGTCGCCGGACAGGCCGAGTGTGATGGCGCCGGTAGCCACGAACACCGCGGTGGACGCGCCGAACGCGGGCCACGGTGACATCTGCCCGCCCAGCCACAACTGGCACATCAGCCACACGAGCATTCCCCACAGCGGCCACCCCCGCGCCAGTCGAACCAGGCGGCGCTCGGTGGTGCTCAGGCCCGGGGGATAGACCACCAGCCGGTAGTAGGTGATGCCGAAACGGCCCGGCCGGACCTGCACGCAGCCCCACACCCGGGCGCCGTCGAGCAGTGGGGTCAGTAGTCGCATGCCGTCCATATCTCGGGTGTACCCGCTGCGCCTGGGCTCGCACCCGGGCCTGAACGCTTTCTTTACGGCCGAAGAGGAGATCCTTGCACCCTGGGTATAGTTATCTATACTCAGATGATGAAGCCGAAACTCCCGCCCCGACTGGCCGACCACCCGACGGTGCGCGCGGTGCGTGCCCGTTCGGAGGCGCCGGCCCCGGACCTGATCGACGCCGACTGGCTGCGGCGGGTGTGTCTGGACGCCGGAGCCGACGACGTCGCGTTCGCCACCGTGGACGACCCAGCCCTGGCCTCAGAACGCGAACACGTCGAGGCCGCACTGCCCGGCGTGCGCAGCTACATCTCGCTGGTGGTGAAGATGAACCGCGACAACGTGCGATCGTCCACCCGCAGCGTGGCCAATCAGGAGTTCCACCGCAGCGGCGAGATCATCAACGAAGCCGCCCACCGGATCACCCGGGCACTGGAGGACGCCGGCCATCGTGCGGTCAATCCCTCGGCGACCTTTCCGATGGAGATGGACCGGTATCCCGGACGGATCTGGGTGGTGGCGCACAAGCCCGTCGCAGTGGCCGCGGGCTTGGGGGTGATGGGAATTCACCGCAACGTCATTCATCCCAAATTCGGCAACTTCATCCTGCTGGCCACCATCCTGGTGGGTACGCCCATCAGCAGTTACGGTGAGCCGCTGGACTATTCGCCCTGCCTCGAATGCAAGTTGTGTGTGGCGGCGTGCCCTGTCGGAGCGATCGGCAAGGACGGTGAATTCGACTTCGTCGCCTGCTCGGTGCACAACTACCGCGAATTCATGGGCGGTTTCACCGACTGGGCCCAAACCATCGCCGACAGCGCCGATGCGGACGACTTCCGCTCTCGGGTCAGCGATTCCGAGAACGCGTCGATGTGGCAGAGCTTGTCGTTCAAGGCCAATTACAAGGCGGCGTACTGCCTGGCGGTGTGCCCGGCGGGTGAGGACGTGATCGAGCCCTATCTCGATGACCGCAAGGCGTTCATGGATCGGGTGCTCAAACCCTTGCAGGACAAGCGAGAAACGCTCTACGTGCTGCCGAACTCGCCGGCCAGGGCCCACGCCGAGAAACGGTATCCGCACAAAACTGTCAAGGTGGTCGACAGCGGGATTCGCGGGCGCTGAACGATCGTTGGAATCATCCAGAGTGCAATGGCCGACCCGGCCGCGCCGCTACGGCTACCGTGACGCGACGATGACGACGGAGCAGGACGACTTTCGGCTGTGGGCGTTCGGTGACGCCCACGTCGGTACCGACAATCAGTTCGGCAGGGAAAGCCTGGCCGAGGCCATCCGGCAATCGGAATTCGGAGGGCCCGACGGCGGTCCGGCATTCGACTGGGACATTGCCATCGACGTCGGCGACATGTCCGGCGCGCATCACAGCCTGCCCGACGACGCCGAGGGACGCGAGGTCCGCAGGCAGCTCTCCGCGATGCGTAAGCACCGGCGCGAAGACGTGTACTCGGTGTGCGGAAACCATGATCGCAGTGGGCTTTCCGAACCGGATGCCTGGTGGTGGCAGAAGTGGATCGATCCGCTGGGCGCGCACAGGGTGCACTCCGGCGTGGACGCCGAGGCCCGTCCGTATCCCGTGAGCGGGACCTGGGAGCGGTACTCGTTCCGGGTGGGCAACCTGCTGTTCCTGATGCTCAGCGACCGCAACGAGTCTTCGCAGACGGTGGGCCGCGGCACGCTCGGCGGCAACCCCGGTGGCGTGGTCTCCCTGGAGACGTTCCAGTGGTGGGCGAACATGGTTGAACAGAACCGTGATTCGATCATCGTCACGGTGCATCACTACGTCCTCAAGGACACCACGGTGGCGTCGGGGGAGTGGGAAGGAGTGCGCCGCGCCGCGGACGGCACGCTCCACGAGCACTACCATCGCCCCTTCCCGCAGGGAACGCCTCAAGGTGCCTCCTACCTCTACTGGGTCGGGGGAAAGCCGGACTCCGGAGCCTTCGAGCGGTATCTCACCGAACATCCCGGTGCGGTGGCGCTGTGGCTGGCCGGTCACACCCACACCAACCCCGACGATTCGCACGGCGGCAAGACCCACATCGAACAGGCTTGGGGTGAAACCTATTTCATGAACGTGGCGTCATTGAGTCGCCACCATATGCCCATCACGACCCTGCCGATCAGCCGGCTGCTCACATTTCGGCCAGGCAGTTCCGAGGTGCGGGTGCAGTGTTATCTGCACACCGACCAATATGCGCCGCAGGGTTGGTACGACAAGGCTGAGCGCACGATCACCCTGGACCGGCCCTTCAGTTGGTAGCGGGAATCACCAGGCGTGCACGGTGTTCTGCGCGGGCTCCAGGCCCTGAGCGATCAACAGCTCCGTGGCGTCGGCAGCCTGCTCACAGATGGTCGGCAGCTCGGTGCGTTCGGCGGCGGTGAAGGCCTCCAACACGAATGCCGCCGGATCCTTGCGGCCCGGCGGACGGCCCACGCCGATGCGGACCCGCTGAAAATCCTTGCTACCCAAGGCTGACGCGACCGAACGCAGCCCGTTGTGGCCACCTTCGCCGCCGCCCACTTTGAGCCGGATCCGGCCGAAGTCGATGTCGAGCTCGTCGTGGATCACCACGATCCGGCCTGGCGGCACCGAATAGAACTTGGCCAACGGTCCGACCTGACGGCCGGACTCGTTCATGTAGCACCGAGGTTTGGCCAGGACCACCGGAGCTCCCGCGAGCCGGCCGGTGAGCACTTCGGCGCCGGATTTCTTGTGCACCTTGAAGGCCGAGCCGACACGGGTGGCCAGTACATCGGCCACCATGAACCCGACATTGTGCCGGGTCTTGGCGTAGGCGGGCCCGGGATTTCCCAGGCCCACCACCAGCAGCGGCTCGGCCATCGAAAGGCGTACTTACTCGGAAGCTTCGGCGGCTTCGGCGGCCGGCTCCTCGGCGGCAGCCTCACCGGCCTCGCCGGCACCTTCGGACTCGAGCTCCTCGGCGCTCGGGGCCTCGACGACGTTGACCACGAGCAGCTCAGGGTCGGACACCAGCGAAACACCGGCGGGCAGCTCGATCTGGCTGGCCAGGATCTGGGTGCCGGCCTCGGCGCCTTCGATCGACACGCTCAGGTGCTCGGGGATCGACAGGGCCTCGGCCTCGATCTCGATGGCGTTGGTGTCCTGGGTGACCAGGGTGCCCGGGGCGGCGTCGCCCTCGACGGTGACGGTGACCTCGACGGTGACCTTCTCACCCCGACGCACGACGAGCAGGTCGGCATGCTGGATGTTGCGGCGGATCGGGTGGATGTCGAGCGCCTTGGTCAGGGCCAGCTGCTCGTTGCCCTCGATGTCGAGGGTCAGCACGGCGTTGGTGCCCGCGTGGCGCAGCACCGCGGCGAACTCGCGGGCGTTGATCTCCAGGTGCTGGGGCTCGGTGCCGTGGCCGTAGAGCACGGTGGGCACGTTGCCGTCACGGCGGGCCTGGCGCGAGGCGCCCTTGCCGGTGCGGGTGCGCACGGTGGCGGTGAGCTTGTTGGGGACGTTCTTGGCGGCGGCCTTGGCCATGGTGTTGCTCCTCTAATTGCGGTACTGCGGTCAGATCGTCAGCACGGCAAGGGTCGCAACATTTGATAGAAGTTCCCGCCGATAACGGTGGTCCCAAGGGCCCACCCTCGCCGTGACGCCAGGTCAGGGTAGCAAAGACCAGGCCGTCCCCAAAAATCGTGCGTTCGGACCTAGAGCGGATAGGTGGTCTTGGTGAGCTGCTCGGACAGCTCCCAGAGCGCCTTCTGGGTGTCGATCCGCCGGGCCAGGGGGCTGCGCCCGACTGGCTGGCTGGGGCCGAACTGGCCGAAGCGCGGGCCGATGAAGCTGTCGCCGGGGACGTCCTGGGACACCGCGAACAGTGTCTGCCGGGCGCCGAACGACGGGTCGCTGGCGAACGCCCGGTTGGCGACGACCATCATGCGCTCACCGAACTTGTTGCCGGTCTGGCCTTGGAGGTTGGTGGCCGAATAGCCGGGGTGGGCGGCCAGCGCGCGCACCTGGGAGCCCGAGGCCGTCAGCCGTCGTTGCAGCTCGGAGGTGAACATCAGATTGGCCAGCTTGGACTGCCCGTACGCCAGCCACGCCGAATAGGGCCGCGACTTCCAATTGAGGTCACGCAGGCTGATCTTGCCGATCCAGTGCATCAACGACGACACCGTGACCACCCGGTCGGCGATCTTGGGCAGCAGCAGATTGGTCAGGGCGAAATGACCGAGGTGGTTGGTGCCGATCTGGCTCTCGAAGCCGTCGACGGTCCGGCTCAGCGGCACGGCCATGATGCCGGCGTTGTTGACCAGCACGTCGACGCTTTCGACGGTGTCGGCGAACTCGTGCACCGAGGCGAGGTCCTGCAGGTCGAGTTTGCGGACCTCGACGATACCGCCCGTCATCGTCTCCGCGGCTGCGGTGCCCTTCTCCAGGTTGCGCACCGCCACGGTGACTTTGGCGCCCACGCGGGCGAGTTCGCGGGCGGTGACGAGGCCCAGTCCACTGTTGGCGCCGGTGACGATCACCCGGCGGCCGGTAAACGAAGGCAGGTCAGCGCTGGTCCATCCACTCATGCTGACCACCCTACGGTCGCGGCGTCACTTCTTCGCGACGTTGAAGCCCGCGATGATCGACTCGATGTCGGGGCCCTGTGCCGCCGCCTCGTCGGCATAGGTCGTCACGGTCAGTTGGACGAGATATCGCTGCGGCGGTTGCAGCCCGTCGTCGGCGATGACGACGCGGTTGTAGCTCTGCATGCGCTTGCCGTTCAGGTCGTAGCTGCCCTCGATCATCGCCGAGGGAAAGCCTTTCCAGTCTGCGGTGGATGCGTTGAGCTGCTTGAAGTTCTCCGACAGTTGGGCGTCGGCGTAGCCGTGCTCTTTGAGGGCCTTGGGCGCGTCGAAATCGCCGTGCAACTTGAAGGCGAGCATCATCGCGGTGGGGTAGGTGTCGCCCTTGGCGATCATCCGGGTCCCTGGCGCGAGATTTGGATTGTTGTACGGGTGCCACCCCGGCGGGGTCGGCATGGTCACCGTCAGGTGCGGGATCTTCTCTGGTGCGACGGGTTCGCCGACGACGCCGGAGTCCTCCAGGTACTGCCACAGCGGCACCGGTTGCGCGTCCGCAGGCGCGGCCGGTGTCGTCGAACTGGTAGTCCAGATCGACTTGTAGTCAGGCGTTTCGGCGCCGCAGCCGGTGGCCAGGATCCCCGCCGCGGCGGCGATGGCAAGCAGCCGCTTCACAGAATCTCGCGCACCGAATCGATCGGGCGGGCCAGCCGGGTGCCGTTGTCAGTGACGACGAACGGTCGCTCGATCAGGATCGGATTCTCTGCCATCGCATCGAGCAGTTCGTCGTCGGATGCGTCAGCCAAACCGAGCTCGGTGTAAAGGGATTCACGCTTGCGCACCGCAGTCCGCACGTCGATGCCGGCATCGGCGATCATCTGCTTCAACTCCGCACGGGTCGGCGGTGTCTTGAGGTAGAGCACGATCTCCGGCTCAATCCCGTTTTCGCGCAAGAGGTCCAGAGTCTTGCGCGAGGTCGAGCATTTAGGATTGTGAAAAATCTGCGCCATCAGGCGGACCCGTCGAACAGCCCGGTCACCGAACCGTTCTCGAACACCGCGCGGATGGTGCTGGCCAGCAGCGGCGCGATGGACAGCACGGTCAGTTGCGGGAACTTCTTGTCGTCGGTGATCGGCAGCGTGTTGGTGACGATGACCTCGCGGGCACCGCACTCGGCCAGGCGCTGGGCGGCGGGATCGGACAGCACACCGTGGGTGGCGGCGATGATGACGTCTTTGGCGCCGTCCTCACGCAGCAGCTTGACCGCGCCGGCGATGGTGCCGCCGGTGTCGATCATGTCGTCGGTCAGGATGCAGGTCTTGCCCTTGACGTCGCCGACGACGCGGTTGGCCTTGACCTGGTTGGGCACCAGGGGGTCGCGAGTCTTGTGGATGAAGGCCAGCGGCACGCCGCCCAGGGCGTCGGCCCATTTCTCCGCGACCCGGACCCGGCCCGAGTCGGGGGAGACGACGACCATGTCGGTGTCGGCGTACTTCTCGGCGATGTAGCCGCACAGCAGGGACTGCGCGCGCATGTGGTCCACCGGGCCGTCGAAGAAGCCCTGGATCTGGTCGGTGTGTAGGTCGACCGAGACGATGCGGTCGGCGCCGGCGGTCTTGAGCAGGTCGGCGACCAGGCGGGCCGAGATGGGCTCGCGGCCACGGTGCTTCTTGTCCTGGCGCGCATACGGATAGAACGGCAGGATCGCGGTGATCCGCTTGGCGCTACCCCGCTTGAGCGCGTCGATCATGATGAGCTGTTCCATCAGCCACTGGTTGAGCGGAGCCGGGTGCGATTGCAGTACGAACGCGTCGCAACCGCGAACGGATTCATCGAACCGGACGAAGATCTCGCCGTTGGCAAAGTCGCGGGCGGTCTGCGCCGTGACCTCGATGTCGAGTTCCTTGGCGACCTGCTCCGCCAGTTCCGGGTGCGCACGCCCGGAGAACAGCATCAGGTTTTTTCGATTGTCGGTCCAGTCCGTGGCCACTATGGCTGCCTTCGCGGTTGGGGATCGATACGGAGCAATCGTACGTAGCGTTTCTGGTAGTTCGTAGCCGGGTTACCAGATTGCCAACACAAAACGTCGGATCAGTCGTCCTTGTTGGCCGCGTCACCGACCGTTTCGGCCCGATTTGCCGCTGCGGCGGCTTCCGCGGCGGCCGAGCCCGGACGCTTGCGCTCCACCCAGCCTTCGATGGTGCGCTGCGCGTTGTCCGAGACCGCCAGCGCGCCGGGCGGCACGTCGTCACGCAGCACGGTGCCCGCGCCGGTGTAGGCGCCGTCTCCGACGCTGACCGGGGCGATGAACATGGTGTCGGACCCGGTGCGCACATGGGAACCGATGGTGGTCCGGTGCTTGTTCTCGCCGTCGTAGTTGACGAAGACGCTGGACGCCCCGATGTTGCTGTGTTCGCCGATATCGGCGTCGCCGACGTAGGTCAGGTGCGGCACCTTGGTGCCCTGGCCGATCGTGGAGTTCTTGGTCTCGACGAACGCACCGAGTTTGGCGTCGGCTCCGAGGATCGTGCCCGGCCGCAGGTAGGTGAACGGGCCGACGGTGGCGCCCGCGCCGATCACGGCGAGCTGGCCGTGCGTGCGTACCACCGATGCGCCGTCACCGACCTCGACGTCGGTCAGGGTGGAATCCGGGCCGATCTCGCAGCCGGCCCCGATCTCGGTCGTGCCGAGCAGCTGGGTGCCGGGGCGGACGACGGTGTCGCGGCCGATGGTCACGTCGACGTCGATCCAGGTGGTGGCCGGGTCGACGATCGTGACGCCGGCGCGTTGGTGTCGGGCCACGATGCGGCGGTTGAGTTCGGCGCCGAGGTCGGCGAGCTGAACTCGGTCGTTGATGCCGGCCACCAGCGCGCTGTCGTCGACGTGCATGGCCTGCACGGGCCGGCCGTCCTGGCGCACGATCGCGATGACGTCGGTGAGGTACAGCTCCTGCTGGGCGTTGTTCGAGCGCAACCGGCTCAGCGCGGAGCGCAGGTCGGCGATGTCGAAGGCATAGACGCCGGCGTTGACCTCGCGGATGGCTCGCTGCGACTCGGTGGCGTCGGCCTGCTCGACGATGCCGATGACCTCGTTGTCCTGGGTGCGCAGGATGCGGCCGTAGCCGGTGGGGTCGGGCACGGTGGTGGTCACAATCGTGGCCGCGGCCGTCGCAGCGCTGTGGGTTCGGATCAGGTTGGCCAGGGTGTCGCCGTCGAGCAGCGGCACGTCGCCCGAGGTCACCACGACCGTGCCGGTGAATTCGTCGGGCAGGGCGCTCAGGCCGCAGGCCACGGCATGGCCGGTGCCCAGCTGTTGATCTTGGATGGCGACGTCGATGGTGCGGCCCAGTTTGTCGGCGAGCTCGTTGACGGCGGGGGCGATGCGCTCCCGGTCGTGGCCGAGGACGACCACCAGGTGCTGGGCCGCCGCGTTGGCCACGGTGTGCACCGCGTGGCTCAGCATGCTGCGGCCGGCCAGGGTGTGCAGCACCTTCGGGGTGTCCGAGCGCATTCGGGTCCCGGCACCTGCTGCCAGTACGACGACTGCGGCCTCGGTGGTCGACACGGTTCCCCTCTCTGCTGCGTGCTGCCTGGCCGAATGGCACGCCTGAGCTCCGTCGCCAGGACTCGAACCTGAACTATCTGAACCAAAATCAGAGGTGCTGCCGATTACACCACGACGGAATGTCCGGGAGAGACTCTAGTCGAACGGTCTAGCCTGAGATGCGTGGCAGCACCCGAGAAGGAAGTGCGGGCCCCTCGAGCCCGGATGACCGGCACCGAACGGCGGCAACAACTCATCGAGATCGCCAAGTCGCTGTTCGCCGAGCGGGGCTACGAGGGAACCTCGATCGAGGAGATCGCCCTGCGTGCCAACGTCTCGAAACCCGTGGTCTACGAGCATTTCGGCGGGAAAGAAGGCCTGTACGCCGTCGTCGTCGACCGGGAGATGTCGGCGCTGCTGGACGGGATCACGTCCTCGCTGACCAACAACCGGTCCCGGGTGCGGGTCGAGCGGGTGGCGCTGGCGCTGCTGACCTACGTCGAGGAACACACCGACGGCTTCCGCATCCTGATCCGGGACTCGCCGGCGGCGATCACCTCGGGCACCTATGCCACGTTGCTCAACGATGCGGTCAACCAGGTGTCCTCGATCCTGGCCGGGGACTTCTCCCGCCGCGGGCTCGACCCGGACCTCGCGCCGCTGTACGCGCAGGCGCTGGTCGGATCGGTGTCGATGACCGCGCAGTGGTGGCTCGACGTCCGCGAACCCAAGAAAGAAGTGGTGGCCGCGCACGTGGTCAACCTGGCCTGGAACGGGCTGACCCACCTGGAGTCGGACCCGATCCTGCACGAGGAATAGGCCCGGGTCCTCAGCCCAGATCCCGCGACAGCAGGTCCGCTGTCGTCTCCCGACGCACCAGCACTCGCGTCGCACCGTCACGCACCGCCACCACCGGCGGGCGGCCCACCATGTTGTAGGTCGAGGCCATGCTGTGCTGGTAGGCCCCGGTGCAGGCCACAGCCAGCAGATCGCCGGCATGGACATCGGCGGGCAGTTCGACGTCGTGGACGATCTCGTCTCCGGCCTCGCAGTGTCGTCCCACCACGGTGGCCACCATGGTCGACCCCAACGGGTGTCGATTCGCCAGTGCCACCGTGTATTTCGCGCCGTACAGAGCTACCCGCGGGTTGTCGCTCATGCCGCCGTCGACGGCGACGAAGGTGCGCCCGCCGGGCTGGGACTTCACCCCGCACACCCGATACAGCGTCACCCCGGCTCGCGCGCTGATGGCGCGGCCGGGTTCGACGACCAGGCGCGGCCGCGGGAACCGTTCGGCGGCGCACGCGGCGGTCAGCTCGTCGTCGACGACGGCGGCGAGCGCACCGATGTCCAGGGCGGCGTCTCCGCGGACATACGGAACGCCGTGTCCGCCACCGATATTGAGCTCGGTCAGCACCAGGCCGTGTTCGGCGCGGATGTCGGCCATCGCGCCGATCAACCGCCGCACGGCCACTCCGTACGGCGCGGGATCGGTGATCTGGGAGCCGAGGTGGCAGTGCAGCCCGACCAGGTCGAGGTTCGGGGTGGCCAGAATGCGGGCCGCGGCCCGCGCAGCCCGGTGATCGCCCAGCGCGAAACCGAACTTCTGGTCCGTCACCCCCGTGGTGACCGCACGGTGACCGTGGATGTCGATGTCTGGGGTGACCCGGATCAGCACCGGCTGGGGCCGGCGCGCCAGCCCGGCCAGGTAGGTGATCTCCATCGGGGAGTCGATCACTATGCGGCCCACCCCGATATCGATCGCATCGCGCAGCTCGTCGCACGATTTGGCGTTGCCGTGCATCACGATGCGCGCGGGGTCGACCCCGCCGGCCAACGCGGTCGCCAACTCGGCCGCTGAGCAGACGTCCAGGCCGAGCCCTTCTTCGGCAGTCCAGCGGGCGACGGCGGTGGTCAACAGCGACTTGCCCGCGTAGACCACCTCGGTCCGGCCGAGGACAGCCCGGTAGCGCTGGGCGCGGGTCCGGAAATCGGTCTCGTCCAGCACATAGGCGGGAGTGCGGTACTCGTCGGCGATGTCGGTGAGCGGCACTCGGCCGACGGTGATGCGGCCCTGCCCGTCGACGCCCGTGGTGAGTGGCCAGATGTTCGGGTCGAGCCGTGGCCGGGTGGTGTTGCGCAGAGAGGGCAGGATGTCCAGCAGGGTCATTCCTTCACCGTCGCGCTCCCTGGTGCCTGCGTCATCGGCCTTGACGGTTCCTTGACGCTGCCGGGCGGGATCCTGACGGGATCAGGTCCGCCCGAAGGAGGTCGTCTTCGTGCTGGTGGCGACGAATCCGTTACCTCTCCGCGGATCGGCCATGCGGCAAGCGAGCAGGATGTCGTCGGTGTGCACGCAGGTGGCGTTGCCCGCCTCGAAGCGCCGGCCGGCGGGCAACGTCGGCGCCTCGTCCTCGGTGAGACCGTCGACCGGGCTCAGCGGCTCTTCGGTCCGCGAGAAACTCATCGGTATCGCACCGTTGGTGGTGCCATAGCTGAACAGGTGCGCCAGGTTGGCATCGTCGGGGGCGCCGACGAACGGCCCACGGCAGTCCAGTGCGTACATCGCCCGGTGCTGGGTGGTCATGCAGACGAAGCCGTCGGGGGTGCGAAAGCCCTGCACCGGAAACCCTTCGCCCTCGCGCAGGGTGTACTGCGCCGGGTCCACCGGGGGGTAGGCGGCGAAATCGGGGACCCCGTCCGGTCCGAGGTGCGTCGGTACCGATTCGGGTACGGGCTGCTCAGCCTCCCGGTTGGTCAGCCAGATGATGGCCAGTGCCACCGTCAGCACCACAACGAGCGCTGCCGCCCATCGCTTCATCGCTCCATGATCGCCCCGCAAGGATCACAGCGGAGGCAAATCCCCGCCCCGTAGGATGGTGGTCATCATGACCGCACCGGGGCACAACCATGTCCAGACCCCGATTGCGGGTCTCGTCGAGCTGGCATTGACCGATCCGTCCTTGCAGGACGTCCTTCGCCGTGCCGCCGGCCGGCCCGCCGATCTGGCACTCGTGGGGCCGGCCAGCGCGCGCGTCCTCGTCGCTGCCGGGCTGGCCCAGCAAGGCCCGCTGCTGGTGGTCGCCGCCACCGGTCGCGAGGCCGACGATCTGACCGCTGAGCTGCGCGGCGTGATCGGCGACGCCGTCGCGCTGTTCCCGTCCTGGGAGACGTTGCCGCACGAGCGGTTGTCTCCAGGCGTGGAGACGGTCGCGGCCCGGTTGTTGCTGCTGCGCCGGCTGGCCCACCCCGAGGACGAGACGCTGGGCCCGCCGCTGCGCGTGGTGGTGACCACCACGCGTTCGCTGCTGCAACCGATGGCGCCCGACGTCGTGAGCACGGAGCCGGTCGCCCTGACGGTCGGCGACGAGGCCGAGTTCGAAGCGGTCATCGCCCGGTTGGTCGACCTGGCCTATACTCGCGTCGACATGGTGGGCAAACGCGGCGAGTTCGCCGTGCGCGGCGGCATCCTCGACCTGTTCCCGCCGACCGCCGAGCATCCGGTGCGCGTCGAGTTCTGGGGCGACGAGATCTCCGAGATGCGGATGTTCTCGATCGCCGACCAGCGCTCGATTCCCGAGATCCCGGTGCAGCACGTGGTCGCCGTGCCGTGCCGTGAACTGCTGATGACCGCCGATGTGCGTGAGCGCGCGGCGGCCCTCGCGGCCGATCACCCCACCCACGAGAACAGCGTCCCCGGCAGTGTCCCCGACATGCTGGCCAAACTCGCCGAGGGCATCCCTGTCGACGGCATGGAGGCGTTGCTGCCGCTGCTGCACCCGGTGCAGCCGACGACGCTGACGCACCACCTGCCCGAAGGCGCCCCGGTGCTGCTGTGCGACCCGGAGAAGGTGCGCACCCGCGCGGCCGATCTGATCAAGACCGGCCAGGAGTTCCTGGAGGCCTCGTGGTCGACGGCCGCGGTCGGCGGCGACGCCCCCATCGACATCGAAGCGCTGGGTGCCTCCGGGTTCGTGCCGTTCGAGCAGGCGCGTGAGGACGCCGTCGCCGGCGGGCACCCGTGGTGGACGCTGAGTCAGCTACCCGACGGCAAAGCCACGGAACTCGACCTGCGGCCTTCTCCGTCGGCGCGCAGTCAGCAGAGCCTCGAAGAGATCTTCGCGATGCTGCGCGCCCATGTGGCCACCGGCGGGTACGCCGCGGTGGTCACTCCGGGTACCGGCACGGCCCACCGGGTGGTGGAACAGCTCGGCGACTCCGATACGCCCGCAGCGATGTTGGAGCCCGGCGCGACGCCCAAGGCCGGTGTGGTCGGAGTGCTAAAGGGACCTTTGCATGACGGCCTGATCCTGCCCGGAGCCAATCTCGTCATCATCACCGAGACCGATCTGACCGGTAACCGGGTCACCGCCTCGGAAGGCAAAAAGCTTGCCGCCAAACGACGCAACGTCGTCGACCCGCTCGCGCTGACCGCCGGTGATCTTGTCGTGCACGATCAGCACGGCATCGGCAAGTTCGTGGAGATGACCGAGCGGGTGGTCGGTGGTGCTCGCCGCGAGTACCTGGTGCTGGAGTACGCCTCGTCCAAGCGGGGCGGCGGCTCGGACCGGCTTTACGTGCCGATGGATTCGCTGGATCAGCTGTCGCGGTACGTCGGCGGCGAGGCGCCGTCGCTGTCGAAGCTCGGCGGCAGCGATTGGGCCAACACGAAAACCAAGGCCCGCAAGGCGGTCCGTGAAATCGCCAGTGAGCTCGTCGCGCTGTACGCCAAGCGGCAGTCGGCGCCCGGGCATGCGTTCGGTCCGGACACTCCATGGCAGAACGAGATGGAGGACGCGTTCGGCTTCACCGAGACCATGGACCAGCTGACCGCCATCACCGAGGTCAAATCCGATATGGAGAAACCGGTTCCGATGGACCGGGTGATCTGTGGCGACGTGGGTTACGGCAAGACCGAGATCGCGGTGCGGGCGGCCTTCAAGGCCGTGCAGGACGGCAAGCAGGTCGCGGTGCTGGTGCCCACGACGCTGTTGGCCGATCAACATCTGCAGACCTTCACCAACCGGATGGCGGGTTTCCCGGTCACGGTCAAGGGGCTGTCGCGGTTCACCGACCCGGCCGAGTCCCGGGCCACGATGGAGGGCATGGCCGACGGCTCGGTCGACGTGGTGATCGGCACGCACCGGCTGCTGCAAACCGGGGTGACGTGGAAAGACTTGGGCCTCATCATCGTTGACGAGGAACAGCGATTCGGCGTCGAGCACAAAGAGCACATCAAATCGATGCGCACCCACGTCGACGTGCTCACCATGAGCGCGACCCCGATCCCGCGCACCCTGGAGATGAGCCTGGCCGGCATCCGCGAGATGTCGACGATCCTCACCCCGCCCGAGGAGCGCTACCCGGTGCTGACCTACGTCGGTCCGCACGACGACAAGCAGGTGGCCGCGGCCTTGCGCCGTGAGCTGTTGCGCGACGGACAGGCGTTCTACATCCACAACCGGGTCCGGACCATCGATCAGGCCGCCGCCCGGATCCGTCAGCTGGTGCCCGAGGCCCGGGTCGTCGTCGCGCACGGCCAGATGAACGAGGAGACGCTGGAGAAGACCGTCGAGGGCTTCTGGAACCGCGAATACGACATCCTGGTCTGCACCACGATCGTCGAGACCGGCCTGGACATCTCCAACGCCAACACGCTGATCGTCGAGCGGGCCGACACCTTCGGCCTGTCGCAGCTGCATCAGCTGCGCGGCCGCGTCGGCCGCAGCCGCGAGCGTGGCTACGCCTACTTCCTGTACCCGCCCAACTCTCCGCTGACCGAGACGGCCTACGACCGCCTGGCCACGATCGCGCAGAACAACGAGCTGGGTGCCGGCATGGCCGTGGCGATGAAAGACCTGGAAATTCGCGGCGCGGGCAACGTGCTGGGCGTCGAACAGTCCGGTCACGTCGCGGGCGTGGGCTTCGACCTCTACGTGCGGCTGGTCGGTGAGGCCGTCGAGGCGTACCGGGCCGCAGCCGACGGGAAAACCGTTGCCACAGCGGAGGAACCGAAAGAGGTGCGGGTCGATCTGCCGGTCGACGCGCACCTGCCGCCGGAGTACATCGGCAGTGACCGGCTGCGACTCGAGGGTTACCGGCGGTTGGCGGCGGCCGCGGACGAGGACGCGGTGCGGGCCGTCGTGGACGAACTCGTCGACCGCTACGGTCCGCTTCCGGTCGAGGCGCAGCGGCTGGTCGCGGTCGCCCGGCTGCGGTTGCTGTGTCGCAAGTACGGCATCACCGAGATCGGCGCGGTGTCGGCGTCGACGATCAAACTCTCACCGGTGGTGCTGCCGGATTCCGCGCAGCTGCGGCTCAAGCGCATGTACCCGGGTGCGCACTACCGGGCCACCACCTCGGTGGTCCAGGTGCCGATCCCACGTGAGACCGACGGCATCGGCTCGCCGCGCATCCGTGACCTCGACATTGTCCGGATGGTGGCCGGTCTGATTCTCGTGCTCAACGGGCAGACGGAGAGCAGCCTCGACATCACCGCGGGTCTGTAATTTTTTTCGGCCTCCTATTGCCTGGTGAGAGCCTGTTTTCGAAGGCATTGGCGCGTCGAATCTCGGATTCGCTGATAACGCGTCGGCTTCGGGGCCCGACATACCTGCGGGGGGTCGAAGGTATTGCGCTGTCGTCAACAGAAAAGGCGGCAGGACGTCGGACAGATGGCGGTCATGCAATTTCCTAAACCGAACATCACGCGATATCGACACCATTCGGTGGAGACGTCGCGGTGATCGCAAGGCGAAGGAGTGATCATGGACTTCAAGAAGTTCGCAGTAACCACGTCAATGGCAGGAGCCCTGGGTCTCGGAGCGTTCGGCCTGGGTACAGGCCTCGCACACGCCGTCCCGGACGTGCCGCAGCCGCCTCCGGTCCCCGGGCCGGCGGTGCCGGGGGTGAATGTTCCTGATGTGAATGTGCCGAGTGTGAACGTTCCCGATGTGAATGTGCCGAGTGTCAACGTTCCCGATGTGAATGTGCCGAGTGTCAACGTTCCCGATGTGGACGTGCCCACGGTGCGGTTTCCCGAGGTAGACAATTTCTTCCGGTTGCCGAACGGAAATATCGCACCAGGGCAGCTGATGAATTCGCCGACCATCAACGGTGTCGCGAATCCGTTCTACGGAATCCCGCCTGGTCAACTGAAGACACAGCCGACGGTGAACGGGATCGCCAACCCGTTCTTCGATGAGACGCCGGGTCACTGGGTGGTCCCGGAGGGCCAGTTCCCGCCGGAGTCGTAAGCAACGGTCTGTGACATGATGGCCGCCTTGCCTTCGGGCAGGGCGGCCATCCCGCGCGGAGGCCGCTCGCTGTCGACGAAACCCGGCATCGGCCGCGTTTACCAGGCACGTCGAGTCCGGGCGCAGTGTTGGTATAACCGAGATCAGCAAATCTCGTCGAAATGGTGAGGGGGTGGAGCCCGATGACCGTGGTACTGGTTGACCCGCGCCGCCCGTCACTGATTCCTGTCGATGCCATCGATCTGCTCACCGGTGACGTGCAGTACACCGAGGAGATGCCGGTCAAGGTGCCGTGGTCGTTGCCGTCGGCTCGGCCTGCCTACGACGGCGAGGACGCCCCGGTGCTGCTGTCCTCGGATCCGGAGCACCCGGCGGTCCAGGCCCGTCTGGCGGCCGGAGACCGGTTGATCGCGGCCCCGCAGGCCCAAGCCGGTGAGCGGCTCGTGGACGCTGTCGCGATGATGGACAAGCTGCGCACCGACGGGCCGTGGGAGAGCGAGCAGACCCACGATTCGTTGCGTCGCTATCTCCTGGAGGAGACCTACGAACTGTTCGACGCGGTGCGGGGCGGTAACGCCGACGAGCTTCGCGAAGAACTCGGTGACGTGCTGCTGCAGGTGCTTTTTCACGCCCGTATCGCCGAGGACGCGCCGGTTCACCCGTTCAACATCGATGATGTCGCCGATTCGCTCGTCCGCAAACTCGGTAACCGCGTGCCGGCAGTGCTTGCCGGAGAATCGATTTCACTCGACGAGCAGCTGGCTCAATGGGAGCAGCGCAAGGCTCAGGAGCAGAAGGTGAAGGCCCGTGGGTCGTCGATGGACGACGTACCCACCGGGCAGCCGGCTCTGGCTCTGGCCCAGAAGGTGCTGGCTCGGGTCGCTCAGGCCGGGCTGCCGGCCGATCTGGTGCCCGCGACGTTGACCTCGGTGGTCGTCTCGCCGGACACCGATGCCGAGAATGAGTTGCGCAGCGCGGTTTTGGAGTTCATGGACACCGTGCGAATGGTCGAGGCCGATGTGGCTGCGGGCCGGCGGGGCGAGGACGTTCCCGAAGAGCTCGACGTGAACCCGCTGGGCTCGATCACCGAAGACGAATGGCGGACGTATTGGCCGGCCGCGGTCGTCGAGCCCGAGGTGGCCGACGAGTCCGAGCCAGAGCCAGAGCCAGAGGAATCCGACGACGAGGATTCGCGCGCGTAGCGCTACGGCGATTTCGACCGCAGTTTTCCGCCGCAGCGCTTCATACGTGGCTGGTGCCACCAACGAATGTGCCCCTCCGCTCGGAAGGGCACATTCGTCGGAGCATCAACATATTCGACGGCTTACGCCTCGCTGTTGGTCTTGTCCTTCTTGCCCTTCAGCTTGTCCACACCGTTGTTGATGTCCTTCTTCAACCGGTCCGTGCGGTTCTTGATGTTTTCGCCCACCTGCTTGGCTGCGCCCTTGAGGTCACCCTGCTTGAGCTTGTCCGCCACCTTGGCAGCACGTTCCTGTGCGTGGGTGAGGCTCTTCTGGGTCTTGGTGACTCGCTTGGCGACGTCAGCCTCAACCTTCTCGCCGGCATTCGCCGCTGCCTCACCGGCGGTCTCCACATCGTCCTTGACCGCCCGTGCCACCTTGCCGACCTCACTCTGACCGGCCGCGAGTTGCTGCTGGGTCGGGGCGGCCGGAGCTTCGGGCAATTTGGCTTCGATGCCGCCGAGTACCTTGCTGACGTCGTCGCCGATCTGACGGCTGACCCTCTGGATGGCCTTGCCCGGCTCGGTGGCCAGCTTGGCTGCGGCCTCCTTGACCTCCGTCGGGACCTGAATATCGTTGTCCTCCAGGAACTTGACCACCCTGGCCGTCACGCGCTGGACCACGTCGGTGTATTCCGCTCCCACGCCCTTGCCCAGTTCGGCGATGATGTCGCCGGCCAGCAGAGCAGATTGTTCGCGTGTGAGCGTCTGGGTGCCGAACAAGGTCGGGACATGCATCTGATCGAGCGTGCGGGTCCAGGTGCCATCGTCGTTGCGTACGACATCGGTGTAGCTGGTGTTGACCAGCAGCTTGAGCACTGGCTCCAAGGCGTCGGCCACCGGTGTGTTGACGTCCTCACCCGTTGCGGTGCCGAGCAATCCGGCGACCAGACGGATCGGAGCCAGCAGTGGCAGGCTTTCGGTGGTGAGAGTGGCGTAGAAACTGCCGGCGTCGTACTCGCCGGTCGGGACGGTGTAGGCCACCATGCCGACGCCTGAGCCCGTCTCGCCCGTTGCCATTCCGAGCAGTTCGTTGCCGTAGGTCAGCACCAGCATGGACGACATCACAGAGTTGGCCCACGCCACCGGATTCGCGTTCACCGGAGCGTCGGAGAGCAGGTCGTACTCCCATGTCGCGTCGGCCTTGATGGTGATCACCATCGGCTTGCCGTCGGCGTCGTTGAGGACGACCAGCAAGTCGCCGAGGTCGCCCAGCTCCACGCCTGACACATCACCGTTGACCAGCTTGGTGATCGTGTCCGGTGGCAGGCCGTACAGCACGTCGGTGCGCTCCGGGCTCACCGGGTTGATTCCGGTGAGCTCCTGGTAGATCGGCGCGAACCGCGCGTACAGCCCGCCATTGGGCCGTCCCGGGTTACGGAGCAGTGCCATGGTCATGAGGGTGACGTCGATGACGCCGCCCGGAACCTCGGTGTAGGACGGGTAGAGCGGTTGTCCGGTCACCGGGTCGACCGGCATGTTGGGAAACTCAAGATCGTCGGGCAGCGGGTAGGACGTGATGATCTCGTCGATGCCCCCGTCGCCGGTGGTGTGGTTCACCACCTTCACCACCGGATTGCCGTCCTCGTCGGTGGTGATGACGAGGTAGCGGCCATCGGTCTGCGGCTCACCGGCCTTGATCTCGCCGTTCTTGATCGCCTCGAGGTAGCGGCGATAGGCCTCGCCGGTGGCGATGGCACCGTCGCCGTAGGCGATCAGGTTGATGTTCTGCAGATATGTGGTCCAGTTCAGCACCGGGGCAAGGAATCCCAGGTCGCCAGACAGGTAGTAGGCCAGATCCCGGGTGGTCAGTCCGGACAGCGCACCCAGATCGAAGTTGCCATTGAGCAGGGCGCCGAGATCCAGATCTTGCAGGCCGGTGATGTCGTTGGTGGGCGAGACCCATTGCCCGAACGTGTTGGTGGTCCAGCCGCCCGGGATCCAGCCGAACACGGGCTGGGTCTGGGGCACCTGCTTCGGGATGGTCGGATCGACGATGTCTTCGGCGCGTTCGTCCCAGCTCGCTCCGGGCAAGCCGAATTTTGTGCGGTCGAAGCTGTAGTCGACGTCGCCGATGTTGATCGGCTTGAACCACGAGTTCCACGTGCTGGCCGGGATGAAGGACGGCCGATTCAGGCCCAGCGCTTGAGCCGGGTCGACGACCACGGGATAGGAGCCTTCGTACTCACCGGTTTCGAGGAACTGGTCGAGCTTGGCGGGATCGCCCTTGAACGGATTGTCGATGGTGACGGTGGTCGAGATGGGCTGGCCCAGCGACTGACCGCCGATCTTCTGGCTGGCCCACGACCCGAAGATGCCCTCAAGGCTGTACTCGACGAACAGGATCTTCTTCTTCTCGGTCCACCAACTCGGTTGGGGCACTGTGTAAGACAGGGTGATGTCGATCTTGTCCGCTGCCAGGATCGCGTCGCGGTCCTCCTGCATCACCTGGGCAAGAGCTGCTTCGAAAGCCTCTTGGTATGCCGGATTGTCGACCAGCACATCCTTGGTGCCGGTTTGTCCCCATTGCCGGGGCGTGTAGTACTGGTCGTTGTTCGGATTCGTCGCCTCACCAAGATCGATGTGGCTCACCAGCTCAGCGAGTTCGGCGGGGGACAGGTCGCCGAGATTGATGTCACCGAGGCTCAATCCGCCCAGGTTCGGGTTGTACCACTGCACCCAGACCGGATTGAGATCGACGCCTCCCGTGCCCCAGCCGACCAGCGGGTCTTTGTCTTTCGCATCGAGAATCGCTTGGTAGACGGTGTTCGGATTCGAGTCGAGCGTGTTGCCGTCACCGATGGGCAGCCAGTCCGGGAAACCGATGAAGTAAGTGTTGCTGGACACCGCGTTGGCGATCGTCGGGGTGAACCCCATGCCGACGGCCGCTGCGATCGCGGTGCCGGCGACGGCTGCCTTGGTGACCTTGCTATGTCGATGCTTCCCCATGGTCCCTGCCCTCTCAGGAAAAACTCAGATTTCGTAGAGGGACTCTAGGGCGGCAAATAGCGGTGTGCCGCCTGCCGAAGCGCGACCGCGGCCAGGTAGTTGCAAAGTCAAAGAAATCCCTTCGCTCGAATCGCAGTTCGGCGACAAGTTGATCATGATTAGCTGAATACGTGTGGTGAAGGTTGAACTGAGGAAAAATTACTCGTTAACAGGCTATTTTGCTCGGTTTGTCGCAGGTCGTCTGACTAATATGGTTAGCTGAACGGGCGGTCCTCGGCTGTGGCGGGCCGGATGAGTACCGGGTGTCAAGCGAATTTTGCTGAACGATCGCCCGATCGGCTGTGGCTGACGGGCAAAGTTTGCTGGCAACTAGAATTTTATTGACGCGGACGACATCTGTTTCGCTGGGTCACAACCTGACAACGGCGGCATTTCAGCTCGGCCGGCGCGAAGCGGCGCGAACGTCGGACTGGCCGCCTCGCACTACTCTCAGCACATGCGGGTACTGCGGGTGGCTGCCGTCGTCCTGGCTCTCGGTCTGGGAATGGTGACACCGCAAGCTATGGCGGACTGTGCGGCCACGGGATGCGACCTGCGCTCGCGGATCGCGGCGGCCGACGCTTACCTGACGTCGCGACCGGGCACCGTCGGTTACGTGCTGCGCGATCGCGTCACCGGCACGCGCTATGCCAATCACAATGCGAATCAGATGATCTGGACCGCCTCCACCATCAAGCTGGCGATGGTGGTCGATCTGCTGACCAGGGAACGGGCCGGAGCATTGCGCCTGTCGGGCGGCGACCGTCAACTCATGGTCGACATGCTGCGGAACTCTGACAATGATGCCGCCGACGCGCTGTGGGCGCGCTACGGCGGGCCGGATCACAAGGCGTTCAACGCCGGCTTTCCGCGGTACGGCATGACCGATCTGCGGCCGCAACCGGGATTCGGTGACGTCTTCCCGTACTGGGGTTTCCAGAAATCGACAACCAACGATTTCGACCGGCTGATGAACTACGCGCTTACCCAACTGAATCCGGCCGACGCGGCCGCCGTGGTCTCCGAAATGCAGCGAGTCAGTGGAGAGCAGCAGTGGGGGGTGTGGGGCGCCGGACCGTCGATGAGCCCTGGCAACAAGAACGGATGGTCGCAGGAACAGGGCGGCTGGGTCGTCAACTCCGTGGGCTTCGCCGGGCCCAACCAGCGTTACACGCTGGCCATCATGAACGGGCTCAACGCGCAGGGCGGCTACGACGACGGCGTCGCCACCACCACCCGGCTCAGTCAGATCCTGCTCGGCCCCTGAGTGCGTCGAACGTGACGCAAACGTCGTCGTCGGCTGCTGGCAGCAACGTTTGCGTCACTCTCGGCGCAAAAGCCCTGAGCCTCACTCGAAGAGCGTCGAACCCCAGTACCCGGAGGTATCACCATCACGGAGCCCCGGTGGGCAGGCGAAGATAGCCGTCCCGGTGTGGGTGATGTACTCGTTGAGGGCATCTTTGCGAGCCAGCTCCCGTTGCATCGGAATGAACTGCTTTTCGGGGCTGCGCACGAAAGCGATGAAGAACAAGCCCGCGTCCAGATGCCCGAAGCCATCCGACCCGTCGGTGAAGTTGTATCCGCGGCGCAGGATCTCGATGCCGCCCAGGTGCTCGGCCGAGGCCAGCCGCACGTGCGCGTCGACGTCGATCTTGGGATTGCCCTTGCCGTCGGTGATCTCGAAATTGAGCTCGTCGAATTCCTGCTGCAGTCCGTTGGGGGCGCCGCTGCCCTTCTGACGTCCGATCACCCGCTCCTGCTCCAGCAGTGTGGTGCGGTCCCAGTTCTCGATGCGCATCCGGATACGCCGAGTGATGAGGTAGCTGCCGCCGGTGAGCCAGGCCGGCCCGTCGCCCTCGGCCACCCAGACATTCTTGTCGAGCAGGTCGGTCTGATCGGCCTTGAGGTTGTTCGTTCCGTCCTTGAACCCGAACAGGTTTCGGGGCGTGGCCTGATCGCGGGTGGTAGAGGAGGTCCGGCCGAAGCCCAGCTGTGAGTACCGCACCGCAACGGTGCCGAACCCGACACGGGCCAGGTTGCGAATCGCGTGCACCGCAACCTGCGGGTCGTTGGCGCACGCCTGCACACAGATGTCACCGCCGCAGCGAGCCGGGTCCATGGTCTCGTTGGGGAACTTCGGCAAATCCTTGAGTTCGGCCGGTTGCTTGTCGGCGATACCGAAGCGGTCCTTACCGTCCTTGACGAAGAACGACGGCCCGAACCCGATGGTCAGGGTGAGTTGTGAGGCCGGCAGGCCCAGCGCCTCACCGGTATCCGATGGGGGCGCATACGGATTGCCGTCCACGGCACCGCCGTCTTCGGTCTCTTCGCCGCGCGTCATCCGCTCGGCCATCTGGGTCCACTGCTTGAGCAGTGCGATGACGTCCTCGCGGTTGTCGGTGGTGACGTCGAAGGAGCAGAAGTGCATGCGGTCCTGCGCCTCGGTGATGATGCCTGCTTGCCGGTCACCTCGAAACGGAACCGGACCCTGCAGGAGTCCGTGCGGGGTGCTGGCCGCGGAAGCCCGGCCCGCCAGTGCGCCTGCACCGGCGGCACCGACTACCGCAGCTGTGACCCCGGCGGCGCCGAACAGCTTGCGCCGGGAGAATCCGGTCGACTGCTCGGTGCCCGTGGTACCCGAATCCTCCGAGCTATTGGTGGGCGACGACACCTTGCACCTGGCTCACTTCTTTGCTCAGCGCGTCGATGGCGCGCGACAATTCCTGGCGTTGCGGCTCGGTCACCTTGTCGTAGAAGACGAAGCCGTCGCCTTCACGATACTTCTCCAGCAACTTCTCGACATCGGCGAAGCGCTGGTCCACCCGCTTGCCCAGCTCGGCGTCGCGCTCGTCGAGAATCGGCCGCACGGAGGCCACCGCGGTCTGCGAACCCTCGACGTTGGCCTTGAAATCCCACAGGTCGGTGTGGCTGAAGATGTCCTCTTCGCCGCTGATCTTGCTCATCGCGACCTCGTCGAGCAGGCCTTGCGCGCCGCCGGCGATCTGGGTGGAGTCGATGGTCCAGTCCGGCTTCTTCACCCCGGCCTCGAGCTCTTTGACGTCGGCCAGCAGCTGGTCGGCGAGCGCGTTGGCGTCGGGCTGGAGGCCAGTCACCCACAGTTGCTTCTCCAGGGCGTGGAACCCGGTCCACTTCTGGCCTTCTTCCAGGTCCGCCTCGCGCAGGTCGATGCGCGGGTCCAGGTCATCGGGGAAGGACTCGGCGACGGGTTCGATGCGCTCGTAGTAGGTGCGCGTGGTCGGGTACAGCGACTTGGCTTTCGCGACGTCCTTGGCCTTGACGGCCGCGACGAATGCCTCGGTGGACGGGACGAGCGCGTCGACCTGGCTGAGCACGTACCGCTTGTAGCTGTCAGCGGCTTCCTTGAACTTGCCCTGGGTGTCGACCTGGACGGCCTCGCCGGTCACCACGAAATCGCCGCGGATGCCCTCGCCGACCATGCCGGGACGGCAGGAGGTCTGGTAGGTGCCCGGCTGGGTCAGCTGAACGATGAGCTGGCGCTTGAGCCCGGGGGAGATGTTCTCCACCTCGCCCATGACCCGTTCGCCCTCGCCGTAGACGTAGAACTCGGTGACCTTGTTGCCGGTGTTGGTGACCTCGAACGTGCTGGCCCCCGTCGTCGCGGTGGTGCCGGACAGCTTGCACTCGGTGTCGGAGGCATCGACGGTGATCGCGGCAGCCTTGGACCCGTCGCCGCTTGCGCTGCCGTCGGCGGCCTCCTTGGCCTGGCACGCGCTCATCGAGATGCCGGCCAGCACCGCCGCGGAGGCGGCGAATCCGGTCTTGACGGCAGGAGTCAGCTTCACTTGGTCGACCTTTCGGATGTGGTGGAGGACTCCGGCTCGGCGGTCGGCTCGGAGGAAGTCTCGGGGGAAGTCGCAGCGCTGGCCGCCCCCGCGGTCCGGATCGGTTTCAGGAACAGCGCCAACACCACGACGATGTAGGCCAGCCACGCACTGAACTGCAGCACGGTCGGCGTCGGGTCGATGTTGAAGACGCCCTGGATGATCTCGCCGTACCAGGCTGACCAGTCGAATGCGCCGCTCATGTCGAAGGCTTTGGCGTTCAACCCCGGGATCCAGCCCACCGTCTGCAGCGCCTTGATGCCGTAGGCGAGGATGCCGGCCGCCACCACGACCAGGAAGATGCCGGTGTATTTGAAGAACTTGGCCAGGTTGATCCGCACCGCGCCGGCGTACATGCCATAGGCGATCGCCGCGGCGATCAGGACCCCGATGATCAGGCCGGTCAGCGGCCACAGGGTTTCGGCCTCGGCGTAGCCGACCATGAACAGCGCGGTCTCCACACCTTCGCGGCCCACCGCAAGGAAAGCCAGCAGCGCCACGGCCAGGCCGCCGGTCTCCAGCGCCCGCGACATCTCGCCGCGCAGTTGGCCGGACATCGACGCGGACGCCCGTTTCATCCACAGCACCATGGTGGTGACGATGACGACGGCGATCAGTGAGGCGATACCGGCGATGGCTTCGGCGCCCAGCCCGCTGATCGTGTTCTCGCCGAACTGGATGACCAGGAAGACGGTGACCGTCATGGCGATGGCGGCGCCCACGCCCAGCCACACCCATTTGAGCGCGTCGCGGCGTTCGGATTTGACCAGAAAAGCGACCAGGATCGACACCACGATGGCGGCTTCGAGGCCTTCCCGCAAACCGATCAGGCCACTGCCGAACACCTGCGAGGTGACGTTGGACGCGGCCAGTGTGCTGGTCGGAACGTCCGAGATGACAGTCATCAAAGCGTCCTCGTTCGGCCGGGGTGAAATCACCATAAAAGACGTAGCCTTGCCTTGCCATAGCAAGGCGTGGCTCACCTTAGCAGGGGGGCCTGTGGGTGCTGCCGACTTCACCTGCCGTTCTTGCGGCACGCCCCCGTCGCCCGACGCGTCCGCACCTACGCATGCGACGATGGCCAATCAGACCGAGCGGGTTGAGGGAGTCCGGTGTCGCCAGTGCGTTGGCTGCGGGCTGTCGCCGTAATTGCTGCGACAGCGCTGCTGTTGGCATCCAGCTGTTCGTGGCATCTGGGGACGCCAATTCCCGAGGGTGTGCCACCGCCGGCCGGTGACCCGGTACCGGCGATCGACACTTACGCCAAAGGCCGGCCCGCCGACCAGCTGCACGACTGGGCCGCGCAGCGAGCGCCTGCGCTGGGCATGCCCGTCAACGCCCTCGAGGCCTACGCGTACGCGGCACGCGTCGCCCAGGTGGAAAACCCCAACTGCCAGGTGGCCTGGACCACCCTGGCCGGCATCGGCATGGTCGAGAGCCACCACGGCACCTACCGCGGCGCGATGATCGCGCGCAACGGCGACGTCACTCCGCCGATCCGCGGAGTGCAATTGGACGGCACCTCCGGCAACCTCCACATTCCCGACACCGACAAGGGCAAGCTGGACGGGGATCCGCTGATGGACCGCGCCATGGGGCCGATGCAGTTCATCCCCGAGACGTGGGGGCATTTCGGGGTCGATGCCAACAACGACGGTGTGGTCAGCCCGGACAACTTCGACGATGCGGCGCTCTCGGCCGCCGGGCTGCTCTGCTGGTACGGCAAGGACCTGTCCACCCCGCGGGGCTGGATGAAGGCGCTCAAGGCCTACAACAACTCGGACCAGTACGCCCGGATGGTGCGGGACTGGGCGACGGCATATGCGGCCGGCCACGGTCTGTGACACCACGGGTGGCCCCAGTGACACGCCCAAACACGCCGTCGCGCGGACCACGCTCTAGTCTCATCCATACACGCAGGACTCAATAAGGAGAAGCCAGTGCCCATCATCGAGCAGGTTGGAGCCCGCGAGATCCTCGACTCCCGTGGCAACCCGACGGTCGAGGTCGAGGTGGCCCTGACCGACGGCACGTTCGCCCGGGCTGCGGTGCCGTCGGGTGCGTCGACCGGCGAGCACGAAGCGGTGGAGCTGCGTGACGGCGGCTCCCGCTACGGCGGCAAGGGCGTCGAAAAGGCCGTGGAGGCTGTGCTCGACGAGATCGCCCCGGCGATCATCGGCCTGGCCGCTGACGATCAGCGCCTCGTCGACCAGGCACTGCTGGATCTCGACGGCACGCCGGACAAGTCCCGCCTGGGCGCCAACGCGATCCTCGGTGTCTCGCTGGCGGTGGCCAAGGCGGCTGCGGACAGCGCCGCCCTGCCGCTGTTCCGCTACCTCGGCGGACCGAATGCGCACATCCTGCCGGTGCCGATGATGAACATCCTCAACGGTGGCGCTCATGCCGACACCGGCGTGGATGTCCAGGAGTTCATGGTCGCCCCGATCGGCGCTCCGTCGTTCAAGGAATCGCTGCGCTGGGGCGCCGAGGTGTACCACTCGCTCAAGTCGGTGCTCAAGAAGCAGGGCCTGTCCACCGGGCTCGGCGACGAGGGCGGCTTCGCCCCCGACGTCGCGGGCACCAAGGCCGCCCTGGACTTGATCGCGACGGCCATCGAGGCCACCGGTTTCAAGCTCGGCAGCGATGTCGCGCTGGCGCTGGACGTCGCCGCCACCGAGTTCTACACCGACGGCACGGGTTACGCCTTCGAGAAGGAGACCCGCACCGCTGAGCAGATGGCCGAGTTCTACGCCGGCCTGATCGACTCCTACCCGCTGGTGTCGATCGAAGACCCGCTGTCCGAGGACGACTGGGATGGTTGGGTCGCGCTGACCTCGGCCATCGGTGACCGTGTCCAGCTGGTCGGCGATGACCTGTTCGTCACCAACCCGGAACGGCTGGAGGACGGCATCGAACGCGGCGCCGCCAACGCGCTGCTGGTGAAGGTCAACCAGATCGGCACCCTCACCGAGACCCTGGATGCCGTTGCGCTGGCACACAACAGCGGCTACCGGACCATGATGAGCCACCGCTCCGGTGAGACCGAGGACACCACCATCGCCGATCTCGCCGTCGCGGTGGGCAGCGGTCAGATCAAGACCGGCGCCCCGGCCCGCAGCGAGCGGGTGGCCAAGTACAACCAGCTGCTGCGCATCGAGGAGGCGCTCGGCGACGCTGCGCGTTACGCCGGCGACCTCGCGTTCCCGCGGTTCGAGGCCAAGTAACGCAGGCGTCTGCGCACCAAAACGTCGATGCCCGAAGCGAAGCGGCCCGATCCGAAGCGACGCTCACCGGCCTCCCGGCCCGGGAAGCCGGGCAAGGCCGGGGAGTCGAATCGGCCGCGCGCATCGCAGGCCCGCCGCCGGGCGGCTGAATCTCGCCCGGCGCAGGCTGAACCGGTGGCCGAGGAAAAGGTCACCAAAGCCATTGCGGTGCAAGCTCAGCAGCAGGCCGAGCTGCAGTCCGAACAGCGTTTCGGGTCGACAGCCCGCAGGGCGGCGATCCTGGCCGCGGTGGTGTGTGTGCTGACCCTGACCATCGCCGGACCGGTTCGCACCTACTTCGCCCAGCGCACCGAGATGAAACAGCTCAAAGCCAGCGAGCAGCAGTTGCGGGCCCAGATCGCCGATCTGGAGCAGCAGAAGGTCAAATTGGCCGACCCGGTGTACATCGCGGCGCGGGCCCGCGAGCGGCTCGGCTTCGTCATGCCCGGCGACACCCCTTACCAAGTGCAGTTGCCGCCCGGTGCTCTGGTGTCGGATGACGCGGGAGCACCGGTGCCTCCCGGCTCGACGGTGCCCGCGGGCCAGCCCTGGTACACCTCGTTGTGGCACACCATCGCCGATGAGCCGCACGGGGTTTCCCCGACGATCGGCGGGCCGCCGGCCCCCGGCGGTCCGGCCCCGGGTGGCCCGCCGGCACCGCCTCCGCCCGCCGAACCCCGAGGTCCCAATGGTTGATCCCGCTGACATCGACGCCGTGACACGGCAATTGGGCCGTGAACCGCGTGGAGTCCTGGAGATCGCCTACCGGTGCCCCAACGGCGAGCCCGGGGTGGTCAAGACAGCGCCCAGACTTCCTGACGGCACGCCGTTTCCGACGTTGTACTACCTGACCCACCCGGCGCTCACCGCCGCCGCGAGCCGGCTGGAGTCCTCGGGTCTGATGCGTGAGATGTCCGAGCGCCTGCAACAAGACGAGGATTTGGCCGCGGCGTACCTGCGGGCGCACGAGTCGTATCTGGCCGAGCGCGACGCGATCGAACCGCTGGGCACCACGTTCACCGGTGGCGGCATGCCGGATCGGGTCAAGTGCCTGCACGTGGTGATGGCGCATTCATTGGCCAAAGGCCGCGGGGTCAATCCGTTTGGTGATGAGGCGCTGGCATTGCTGGCGGTCGAGCCGGCGATGGCCGGAATCCTGGATCGTGAGGTGTGGGTTTGAGTCGGGTCGGAGCAATCGACTGTGGCACCAACTCGATTCGTCTGCTGATCGCCGACGTTGTGGACGGCAAGCTGCGCGACGTGCACCGCGAGATGCGAGTGGTCCGGCTGGGCCAGGGCGTCGACGCCACGGGGCAGTTCGCTCCGGAAGCGTTGGCGCGCACCGAATCCGCACTGGCCGACTATGTCGCACTGATGAGCGAGCACTCGGTCACCGCGGTGCGTATGGTTGCCACTTCGGCGGCACGCGACGCCGGCAACCGCGACGACTTCTTCACGATGACGGCCCGACTGCTGGGCAAGGTGGTGCCTGCAGCGGTGGCCGAGGTGATCACCGGCACCGAAGAGGCCGAGTTGTCGTTCCGCGGTGCGGTTGGTGAACTCGACCCTGCCGCAGGCCCTTTCGTCGTGGTCGACCTCGGCGGCGGCTCGACCGAGGTGGTGCTCGGCGGCACGGCGGTGCAGGCCAGCTACTCCGCCGACATCGGGTGTGTCCGGCTGACCGAGCGCTGCCTGCACTCCGACCCGCCCACCGGGGCCGAGGTGGATCAGGCACGAGCGGTGGCTCGTGACGGCCTGGCCCAGGCGCTGCGGGTGGTGCCGGTCGAGGGAGCGCACACCTGGGTCGGTGTGGCCGGAACGATGACCACGCTCTCGGCGCTGGCGCAGCGCATGACCGAATACGATCCTGAGGCAATTCACCTGTCTCGCATCGGGTTCGACGCACTCCTCGGGGTGTGCGAGCAGCTGATCGGCATGACGAAGGCTGAACGTCTGGCGCTCGGCCCGATGCACGCCGGCCGGGCCGACGTGATCGGTGGCGGCGCGATCATCGTCGAGGAATTGGCGGCCGTGCTCGGTGAGCGGGCCGGCATCGGCGAACTGGTGGTCAGCGAGCACGACATTCTCGACGGCATCGCGCTGTCGATCGCCTGACTTTGGAAATCGGTGAGCGGCCGGCGATCGAGAAGGCCCGCAACCACGTCCACACATAAAACAACGGCCGAACGCGGTTGCCCGCGTCCGGCCGTTGCCGTGACTACCTAGTTCAGGACGCAGTCCCGTGGTTGCTCGCCGGGGCCACCGCGGGGGCCGGGGCGGGCGTGGTGACGACCGGCTGGGTGCCGGCGGGAACCAGCGCCGGCTCTGTGGCCGGAGCAGCCGGAGCGCCCGGAGCCGGAGCGGCCGGGGCAGCCGGATCGCCCGGAACCGCGGCGGGAGCACCCTCAGCGGGCACGCCCTCGGCCGGGGTCACCGCGGTGGCGGCGTTGCCCGCACCCGCGGCGGCCGGTGCCGGGGCACCCTCGGAGACCGGCGTGCCGTGAGCGACCGGGGTCGACTCGGGGGCCGGAGCGCCCGGTGCCGGAGCGGCCGGAACGGCTTCGGTGCCGGCCGGGGTCGCGGCCGGGGCACCCGGGGCCGGGGTGGCGGCGGGCAGGTCCGACGCACGGCTGCCCACACCTGCGGCGGCGGGAGCGCCTGCGGCGGCCGGGGCACCCGGCGTGGCGGCGGGCGCGGGGGCCGGGCTGACGGCAGCCGGAGCAGCCGGGGTGGCGCCCGACGGGGCGGCGGCCGGAGCGGCAGGGGTGGCGGCCGGGGCCTGACGCTTCGGCGCGTTGGCCGCAGCGGGAGCCGAGGCGGGCGCCGCGGTCTTGTTCCACACCAGGACGTCGTTACCACCGGCGTTGTAGACGACGGAGGTCGGCTGGTCACCGGTCACGTCGAAGTAGATCTTGCCGCTGGTCTTCTGACCCTCGGCCAGGGTGGCCGGGTTCACGCCCTGCTGGCTGGGCACCTGGAACAGCGCGCGGTAGTTCTGGCCGTCGGCGGCGCGGACGTTGAAGTTGGAGACGATCGGCGTCACCGAACCCCGGAGGGCCTCGTTGGTCGCCGTGACCTCCCACAGGGTGCCGCGGGGCGCGTAGTTGATGGTGTCGGTGCTGGGCTTGAGATCGGTCACCGTCCAGACCTGGGTGCCGCCGTCCAGCTTGCCCTGGCCGCCGAGCGCAGCGGTGGTGACGGCACCCGCGTCGGCGTCGGCGAGCGCCATCGGAGCGCTGGCGACGATCGCCGCGGCGGCGATGGCCGCTCCGGCAAAGGCCGTACTGATATTCGTCATCTTCAAGGCATTCACTCCTGACTGGTCCAAAAAGAGTTGGCAGGCCCCCGGCAGTGGGACACCCACTTCATTGGAAGTTAGCAGCTTAAGAGGACGGTTAGGAACAGTAGTTCGCAGTTTCTGCCATCGGCGCTTGGCAGAAAACCGTGTTGACCTGGGATCCGAGCTCTGTGGTCAGGTTGATAACACAGGTGACCAGGATGTTCGGCGTCTCATCGAATCTCGATGAGCGGTAATGCTTGTCCCCCCGACAGGGACAACCGTTGGCGCCCGAGCGCGGGCCAGGCCTGCACGGCGCAGAACGGGGCGCACTGGTGTTGGGCCGAGTCCGGTTGCGGCGAGCGGGTGCCGACGTGCACGCAGCACTGAATCAGCCGTTCCTCGATCATCGTCGACATGTCCATGAACGGCTTGACGGTCAGCCGTACCACCCGCTCGCCCAGCAACGCACGGATCTTGCGGCGACGCCCCGGCAGGGCTGAGGAAGCCAGTGTCAGCAGTGTTCCCATGCCCAGATCGCAGCTCTCACAGATCGCGCGCCACACATCGCCGATCTGCGGATGCGACAGCGACGACTGCTCCGAGAGCAGTCCCAGCAGCGATTCCTGCACCGCCATGCGCAGTTGGCGCGGGATCTCGGTGTCGGCGATGCGATTGGAGACCAGACCCAGCTTGTCTTTGAGGCTCTCGGTACCGATCACCGAAACCAGCGAGCGCCACTGGCCGCCGTCGTCGCGGATCAGGTAGCCGACCGAACAGCAGTGCGGGTGCGAGCAGGGCAGTGCGGTCAGATCCCGCCAGGTGACCGCGCCGTCGGTCTGCGGACCCAGCCGTTTGAGCACACCGGTGTGGGTGAGCCGGTTCATCGGATCGATGGCACCGGAGCGGCCCGAGCCGAACTGCGGCTGGATGGTCAGCCCGCCGACATACGGTGTGTCCAGGGCGAGTCGGACCATGTCGCCGATCTCGTCGTCATTGATTCCCAGCGCGCAGGTCATCACCAAGGTGGTGAAGATCTCCCGCTCGGACAGCCGCTGGAGGGCCTGGCTCTTGGTCCTGCGCAAGTCACCGCCGCGGTGGTGGCGGTGCGCTTGTTCGGACAATCCGTCGTATTGCAGGTAGACCTCGACGCGTTCGCGGTGCCGGGTGAGCAGGTCGAGCAGCGCGTCGTCGTTGGCGATGCGGAGTCCGTTGCTGTTGACCAGGATTCGGGTGATCGGCCGGGCGACCAACTGATCGAGCAGTTCGGACAGGTCCGGGTGCAGGGTTGGTTCGCCGCCGCTGAGCATCAGCACGTCGAGGCGCCCGTTCTCACGGGCCAACCGCTGGTCGACGTTGGCCAGCACGTCGGCGGCCGGCACCACGTGGCGCAGGTCGGGCGAGCTGTCGGTGAAGCAGGTCGGGCAGCGCAGGTTGCAGGTCTCGGCGATGTCGGTCAACAGGATGCAGGTGTGCTGCGTCTGCATTTCGGGCAGGCCGCGCAGGTAGGCCGACGGGATGGGGTCGAAGTTGCCGGCCACGTCGGGCGTGTGAGCTTTCGTCGGGGCGGTCCACTCTTCCAGGTAAGACAGGATCTCGGGATCCTCGTCGTAGAGGGTGCGGACCAATCCGTGTGTGCGGCAGCCGCGTTCGAGCCAGATGCGCCCGTCGCGTTCGATGAGCATGCCGGCCAGACGCGCGACGTCGGCCAGCGGACGCTCGGGAGCCTCGTCGTGACAGTGCGGGCAGAAGGCAGTGACATACCGGTGCAGCCGGTCGCCACGCAACGCCATTCCCGCGCTCATAGATACATCGTGGGGTTGACGCCGGTGCAGATGCCGGCGGTGACGAGCGAGGTCAGTGCCCAGCCGATCATCAGACCCAGGCCCAGACCCCGGGTGTCCGCGTTGGTGGACCGCAGCATCATGGCGCCCCCGCCGAAAGCAAGGAGTGCCAGCAGCGCTGCGCCCAGGCCCAGGACCACGTCGGAACTTATGCCGGCGCTGTCGGCCCATCCGGTCATCATGACCGTGCTGAATCCGACGATCACATTGAGCACGACAAATATCAACGGCCCGAGCAGGACTGTGACCGTGGAGATCCGCCGCTGGCGCGGCTGCTGCGGCGGTGGGCCGGCCGGGTAGTCCAGTGGATACGGGTAGACCGGGTAGACCGGGTAGCTGGATGGCGGTGGCCCGTGGTAGCCGGGCGGAATGCCTTGCGGCTCAAAGCTGTCAGGGCCGTCACCGTGCGGAGGCGTGTCGTCAGGTGGGCCGGGCGGCGGTGTCGTCATGCGGGCACCTCCTGAGGGTGGGCTGGTTTGCGATAGTACCCGCGGCGGTAGCCGTACCACAGCCGAAATCCGAGGATCAGCAACGACGGCAGCAGGAACCATTGCGGGCGGGTCAGGTCCAGCCACACCGTCTCGTTGGCGCGGACGAACTCGACGAGGAAACGGAATACCGCGTAACCGGCGACGTAGAGCACGAACAACTCCCCGGGCTTGCCGATGCGTGGCCGCAGCCACAGCAACACGGCGAATGCGGTGAGCTGGAAGGCGATCTCGTAGAGAAACGACGGGTGCATGGCGGCCCCGGTGAGGCATCCCGGACATTCCGGGGTGTCGGCCGGGGCGTGGATGCCCCACGGCAGTGTGGTGGGTCGGCCCGGGGCTTCGGTGAGATGGCAGCCGATTCTCCCGATGGCCATGCCGAGCGCCACGGCGGGGGCGAACAGGTCGCCGGTCTTTCCGCGATAACCGCCGAGTCGCTTGGCGATGAGCACGCCGAGATAGGCGCCGAGCAGGCCGCCGAGAATGCTGCGCGAGCCGAACTGCCAGGCCTGCGCCAGGCTCGGGTTGGCGCTCAAGTCGAGGTGCCGTGCCCACCCGGTCATCCTCATCCCGATCGCGCCACCGATCAGCGCTCCGGCCGCGGCCACGACGGACTGTTCGTTGACCGCACCGCGGCGGCGGGCCTCGAAGATGAAGACCAGCAATGCGGCCGACACCCCGAGGGCGACGAACAGGTTGTGCACCCCGACGCTGAGCGGCCCCAGGTGCCACTGGTCAGTCACCCGCCGAACCTAACCCGGCAGTGGTTCATCCGGCCAGCGACAGCCCGGCCGCAACCGCAAATCCCAGCACGGCCGCCAGGCCGGCATTCTCGCCGGCCTTCTCGGTGGCTTCCGGGATCATCGAGCCCACCAGCATGACCAGCAGCGCACCGGCGGCGAAACCGTTGATCCCGCCCTGCAATTGGGCGCCGGCGATGTTCTGCAGCTGGTAGCCGCCGACGGTCGCCAGGGCGCACAGTGCGGCGATCGCGGCCCATCCGCCCACGATCCGGCGGGCGGAATCTCCCGCGGACCGCATGTCGCTGGCCGACCCGATGGATTCGGGGAGGTTTGACACGAAAATGGAGACCACCAGCGCCAGGCTGACACCGGCTCCGGTCGCGATACCGATGCCGAGTGCGGCTTGTTCGGGAATGCCGTCGAGTAGCGCACCGAGCAGCAGGGGTAGACCGGCGGTTTGGGTTCCGTTGCGGCCCATTCGATCTACGGCTTTGTCCGCGAGGTAGAACACCACGGCTCCGACGGCCAGGCCGAGCGCCACGGCCCAGGCGCCGCTGGCGCGGAAGCCTTCTTCGGCGAGTTCGAAGGAGATGCTGGAGATGAGCGCCCCGGCGCCGAAGCCGAGGACGAGACCGACGAGGCGTTGGTTCCAGTCCCGGACCACACCGGCGACTGCGCCGATGAGTAGTGAGGATGCGGCCACCAGACCCCAGGTCAGTGCGGAGAGCACAGGCGCAGCATAAGCCAGCGCAGGCTCAGAACCGGGGAAGCGGGGGCGGGGAGAAACGTGACGAAGCGCGAGATCGCACGACCGATCGGTGCGATCGATGAGAGTTCGGGGAGGGCATCAGGCGGCGGAGGGATCGCGGGTGGTGGCCTGTCGCGGACTGCCCGGGCGACAGGCCACCGACGGCGTCAGCGCCGCGCGTTGCAGTTCGGGGGGTTACCGCAGTGGTGTCCACCGTCGCAGGCATTGCAGCGGCAGGTGCAGGATCCCTTGGTTGCGATGCGCATCGTTGTTCAACTCCTCACTGTTCGGGTGCCGCCGGTGGCCGACAGCAAACTCCCGAGTATGGGCGGATATCAACATATAACGACTTCACAATAGTTCGGCCCACCCTGAAAATAAAGGATTCGGGCACGTGCGCGCGTTTTTGCCGTCCCGCTCGCGCCGGTGCGGCGAGCGAAGATGAACACTGCGTGAAACTCTTTGGCTGCAGCTGTTTTAGAGTCAGGCGGAGTTTTCGCGGGCGCCGAGCCGCAGGTGCTCGATGTGGTAGATGGCTTCGTCGAGTAATTGCGCCACATGGCTGTCGTAGAGCCGGTAGACGATGTTGCGGCCGGACCTGTCGCCGGTCACCAGACCGAGCGCCCGCAATAGTCGGAGTTGGTTGGAGACGGCGGGCTGTTCCATGCCGACCGCGGCGGACAACTCGGTGACCGAGCACGGTGATTCTCGCAGCCGGGTCAGGATCAGCAACCGGTTGGGCGAGGCGAGGGCCTGCAGGGTCTCGGCGACTTTGGCTGCCGAGGCGGCGTCGAGGGACGCTGCCGGCGTCGCTCGCCCCTCAACTCCGTGACCCATGACATTCATTCAAGCACGCGGGTCAAGACATTGGTGATACATTTCAATCTCTACATGTATAAATGTTCGCAAGCTATGTGAGACGAAGAACCGGAGGTGCAGGCCATGACCGCTGTGTCGGGCGACCGATTGTCGGTGCGCGACAGCCGAGACAGCGCCGCCAGGCCCGCCGGTGCACGCGGGATCGGCACGTGGATCTGGTCGCTGAGCTCGGTGCGCTGGGCCGTCCTGGCCCTGGGATTGATGCTGAGCGGCGTGATCGCGCAGGTGGCCGATGCTCCAGCACCGGTGTGGTGGACGCTGTATTTGGCCTGCTATGCCGCCGGCGGCTGGCAATCGGCGCTGTCCGGTGTGCAAGCGCTGCGCGACCGCACGCTCGATGTCGACCTGTTGATGATCCTGGCGGCGATCGGTGCGGCGGCCATCGGGCAGGTGTTCGACGGCGCACTGCTCATCGTCATCTTCGCGACGTCCGGAGCGTTGGAGGACGTGGCCACCACGCGCACCGAACGGTCGGTGCGTGGTCTGCTCGAATTGGCGCCGCCCGATGCGACTTTGGTCGACGGTGACGGCGCGCAGCGGGTCGTCGCCGCCGAGACATTGCGGCCCGGCGACCAGATCCTCATCCGGCCGGGGGAACGGATCTCGGCTGACGGCACCGTGATCGGGGGCTCCTCGGACGTCGACCAGTCCTCGATCACGGGTGAACCGCTTCCGGTGGCCAAACAACGCGGTGACGAGGTGTTCGCCGGCACGCTCAACACCTCTGGGGCACTGCGGGTCACGGTGACCCAGGACCCGTCGAGCACGGTGATGGCCCGCATCGTCGAGGCGGTTGCCGCGGCCTCGGCGACTAAGGCCACCACACAGCTGTTCATCGAGAAGGTCGAGCAGCGCTATTCGGTGCTCGTAGTGGCGGCGACCCTGGCGTTGTTCGCGGTCCCGCTGATACTGGGCAGCGATCTACGCTCAACTCTGTTGCGTGCCATGACGTTCATGATCGTGGCCTCACCGTGCGCGGTCGTGCTCGCCACCATGCCACCGCTGCTGTGCGCGATCGCGAACGCGAGCCGCCGCGGGGTGTTGGTGAAATCGGCGGTGGCCATGGAACGGCTGGCCGACACCGATGTCGTGGTGCTGGACAAGACCGGAACCCTCACCACCGGCGCGCCCCGGGTATCGCACGTGTTGACTCTTGCCGGCGCCTCGCCCGACCAGGTACTCGCAACCGCCGCTGCCGCAGAACAATTCAGCGAACACCCGATCGGTCGGGCCATCGTCGCCGAGGCGGTATCGCGCTTGCTCACGGTGCCCGAGGCCACGGGCTTCACTGCCCGCGCGGGCCGCGGGGCGCAGGCGATCGTCGACGGATGCAAGGTCGAGGTACTCAGCCCCGCGGCATATGCGGGTCCGCCGATCCCAGCGGTGAACGAGATCGAGAACACCGGGGCGACCGCCGTCGTCGTGGCCGTCGACGGTGATGCGATCGGGGTGCTGGGGTTGCACGATCAGGCCCGTCCGGGCGCGGTCGCTGCTGTGCGGGCGCTGCGCGCGATGACCGGATGCTCACCGGTGCTGCTCACCGGTGACAACGAATCCGCCGCAACACAACTGGCTGCCCAGTTGGGCATCGAGGATGTGCGGGCCGGGCTGTTGCCCGAGGGCAAGGCGGCCGCGGTCCGGGAGTTCGAAACCGCTGGGCGTCGCGTGCTCATGGTCGGTGACGGCGTCAACGACGCACCGGCCATGGCGTCGGCGCATTCGTCCATGGCAATGGGCCGCGCCGGTGCCGACCTCACCGTCGACACCGCCGACATCGTCACCGTCGGCGACGACCTCTCGGCGATCGCGTCAGTGGTGGCGTTGTCGAAGCGGGCCCGGCGCCTCGTCATCGCCAACCTGGTGATCGCAGCCGGCGTCATCACTGTGCTGGTGACGTGGGACCTGGTGGGGCATTTGCCGTTGCCGTTGGGAGTGGCCGGTCACGAGGGCTCCACCATCCTGGTCGCGCTCAACGGCCTGCGACTGTTGAGCAACCGCGCCTGGCCCCGACTTTCCTAGCGCGAGCAGACGCAAATGTACGCGACACGCCGACGATTTCAGTACATTTGCGTCTGCTCGGCGGAGAAATCAGGGACGCAGGACGTCCTTGAGGGCATCGAGCACCGCGGGATCCTCGATGGTTGAGGGCACCGGCTCGTCCCGGCCGTCGGCGATCCCGCGCATGGTCTTGCGCAGAATCTTGCCGGACCGGGTTTTCGGCAACGCCGTCACCACGTCAACCTTCTTGAAAACCGCTACTGCCCCGATGCTTTCGCGCACCCGGTCCACGAGCTCCTGCGTGATCCCCTCGGTGGATGCGCCGCTCTTGAGCACGACGAAGCCGCGCGGCACCTGCCCCTTGAGCTCGTCGGCGACACCGATCACCGCGCATTCGGCCACCGAAGGATGGTCGGCCAACACGGCTTCGATCGAACCGGTCGAGAGCCGGTGTCCGGCAACGTTGATCACGTCATCGGTGCGGCCCATCACGAACAGGTAGCCGTCAGAGTCCAGGTATCCGCCGTCACCGGTCAGGTAGTAACCGGTGAACGCCGACAGATAGGACGCGACATAGCGGTGATCGTCACCCCACAGCGTGGGCAGCGTGCCCGGAGGCAGTGGCAGCTTGATGCAGATCGCCCCTTCCTCGCCGGCCTCGCATACGGTGCCGTCCGAACGCAGGATCTGCACGTCGTAGCCGGGCATCGGCACCGTCGCCGAGCCGGGCTTGATCGGCAGCGGTTCGACGCCCATGGGGTCGGCCGCGATGGCCCACCCGGTCTCGGTCTGCCACCAATGGTCGACGACCGGGATGCCGAGTTTGTCTGCGGCCCAGTGGTAGGTGTCGGGGTCCAGCCGCTCGCCGGCCTGGAACAGATACTTGAGCCCGGACAAGTCGTAATCGGCCAGCCGGGTGGCGTCGGGATCTTCCTTCTTGATCGCGCGGATCGCGGTGGGGGCGGTGAACAAGGCCTTGACGCCGTATTCGGCGGCCACTCGCCAGAACGCCCCGGCGTCGGGGGTGCCGATCGGTTTGCCTTCGTAGAGCACGGTTGTCGCGCCCAGTAGCAGGGGCGCATACACGATGTAGGAGTGGCCGACCACCCAGCCGACGTCGGAGGCCGCCCAGAACACGTCGCCGGGTGCGATGTCGTAGATGTGGCGCATGCTCCACAGCAGGGCGACGGCATGCCCGCCGTTGTCGCGGACGATGCCCTTGGGTTTACCGGTGGTGCCCGACGTGTACAGGACGTACAGCGGATCGGTGGCGGCCACCGGCACGGGATCCGCCGGTTCGGCGTCGGCGATCAGCTGCTTCCAGTCGTGATCGCGTCCGTCGACCAGCTCGCAGGGGCACTGCTCGCGTTGCAGGATGACGCAGGCCCTCGGTTTGTGTTCGGCGATCTCCAGCGCCGCGTCGAGCATGGGCTTGTATTCGACGGTGCGGGTGGGCTCGATGCCGCACGATGCGCTCACCACGACCACCGGTCGGGCATCGTCGATGCGGGTCGCCAATTCGTGCGCCGCGAACCCGCCGAACACCACCGAGTGCACCGCGCCGAGCCGGGCGCAGGCCAGCATCGCGATGACGGCCTCGGGCACCATCGGCATGTAGATCACGACCAGATCGCCCTTGCCGACCCCGAGGCCGCGCAGGGCGCCGGCGAACCGGGCCGTGGCATCGCGCAACTCGAGGTAGGTGTAGTCGGCCTTGGCGCCGGTGACCGGGGAGTCGTAGATCAGCGCGGTCTGATCGCCGCGCTCGGCGACGTGGCGGTCCAGGGCGTTGGCGCAGGTGTTCAGCTCGCCGTCAGGGAACCAGCGGTAGAACGGCGGGTTGGTGTCGTCGAGTATGCGCTGCGGCTCCGACGTCCAGGTCACCGCCTTGGCGGCGTCGGCCCAGAACGAGGCCGGGTCGTTGAGGCTGGTGTCGAACAAGGCGCGGTAACCGGACATAGCGCAAACCGTAATCTGCGTCACTTGCAACGGGCGTGCAACCCGGCAAATGAGCGACAAGCGGTGGTCTTTTGTCTGCGGACGGCTGGCACGTTTGACTCCGGCAGCGTCGGGTAGCCCAGCGACCATGGTTGATACACGGCCGCTGGCCATGGTGACGGGGGCGTCGAGTGGTATCGGGTGGGAGCTGGCCAAGCTGCTCGCCGCTGACGGGTATGACCTGGTTCTCGTCGCCGACGAGGACTCTGTTCACACCCACGCCGAGGAACTTGAATCGAGCGGGACCAGTGCCCGGGCGATCCAGGTGGATCTGCGGGTTCCCGACGACGTCGACCAGCTCTATTACGCGGTGACCAAAGGTGCTACCGACGGCACTGCGCGCCTCGATGTCGCCGTGCTCAACGCCGGTGCGGGCCGCGCCGGCCCGTTCGTTGAGGGTGATCTGCAGACCGACCTCGGGATCATCGACCTCAACGTGCGTTCCACCACCCAACTGGCCAAGCTGGTGCTGCGCGACATGGCCGCACATGGTGCGGGCAAGGTGCTGTTCACTTCGTCGGTCGCCGCCGCGATGCCCGGTTCACTGCAAAGCGTCTACAACGCCTCGAAGGCGTTCGTCCTGTCCCTGTCCGAGGCTCTGCACGACGAGTTCCGCGACACGAACATCACCGTCACGGCGCTCATGCCGGGGCCCACCGACACCAACTTCTTCCGGCGCAGCGGCATGTCGGACACGGTGGTCGGCCAGATGTCCAAAGACGATCCGGCCGACGTCGCGAAGCAGGGGTATGAAGCGCTGATGAGCGGGCGGCGCAAGGTGGTCGCCGAGTCGGTTTCGTCCAAAGCCCTGGGCTTGGCCAACCGGGTGCTGCCGGACTCCGTCAAGGCCGCGGCGAGCCGGCTCATCTCCAGCCCGGCGGGGCGACACTGACACCGAAAGGACCATGCGCCATGGACTCTTCTCCGGCTGCGGTGGACAGCCCGCTGACCGTCAAACGCGACACGACGGCGACTCGACAACAAGTGTGGGATGTGATCGCCGACGGGTGGACGTATTCGCAGTGGGTGGTGGGAAACACGCGCATGCGTGCGGTGGACCCGAACTGGCCGGCGCCCGGCAGCCGCATCCACCACACCATCGGCGTCTGGCCGGTCGTGGTGAACGATGAGACCGAGGTGGAATCCTGCACGCCCACCACAGAACTCGTGCTCTTGGCGAAGACCCGCCCGTTCGGGATGGCCCGCATCGTCTTGCGGCTCGCCGACACGCCCACAGGGTCACGGGTCGAAATGGCTGAGGTACCGGTCGGTGGGCCGCTGAACTGGATCCCGCGGCGGCTGGCGCTGTTGGCCGTCTATCCACGCAACCGCGAATGCACCGAGCGATTGGTGGCCCTGGCAGAGCGGCGGGTCGAGCCCGAATGAGCCATGGCACCGCGGATGCGGTGGTGATCGGCGCGGGGCACAACGGGCTGGTCGCCGCGTCCATGCTGGCCGACGCCGGCTGGGATGTGGTGGTGCTCGAGGAGCAGTACGAGCCCGGGGGAGCGGTCAAGAGCGCCGAGCTGTTCCCCGGCTATGTCTGCGATCTCTACAGCGCGTTCTACCCGTTGTCGGTGGCCTCGCCGGCCCTGCGCGCCCTGCATCTGGAAGACCATGGGCTGCGGTGGACGCACGCCCCCGCGGTAGTGGGCCATCCACGTTCGCCCGACGACGACGATGCAGCGGTGATCTATCGCGAAATCGAGCGCACGGCAACCGAGTTGGAACGCCGTCACCGGGGCGACGGAGATCGGTGGTGTGCGCTGTTCGACCAGTGGCAGCACGTTCGGGATGCGCTCATCTCGGCCCTGTTCGCCCCGTTCCCCCCGCTGCGCGGACTGGTTGGGCTGCTGCGGAAGCTCGGGACCGCGGAGGCGCTGAGCTTTGCGCATTCGTTGCTGCTGCCGGCGGGGGTGCTGGCCGAGCAACTGTTCGAGGGGGAGGCGGCTCGACTGTTGCTGCTGGGCAATGCGATGCACGCCGATGCGCCGATCGACGCCCCGGGCAGTGGAGTGATGGGTTATCTGCTGTTGATGATGGCTCAGGACGGCGGGTGGCCGGTGCCGGTCGGCGGCGCAGGACAACTGACGGCGGCCCTGGTCAACCGGGCCCGCTCGGCCGGGGCCCGAATCGACTGCGGGAAAACGGTTTCAGCCATCGAGGTACGCGGTGGGCGGGCAGTCACCGTGCACACGGCCGACGGGGCCGCGGTGCGGGTGCGCCGGGCGGTGATCGCCGACACCTCGGCCCCTCGGCTCTATCAGGACCTGTTACCCGAGGACTCGGTTCCGGCTGCGGTGGCCGACAGCATGCATCACTTCGTCTGGGACACACCGGTGCTGAAGGTGAACTATGCGCTGGATGCACCGGTGCCGTGGCGGTCCAAGAGTCTGAACGACGTGGGAACCGTGCATCTGGGGGCTGATCGTGACGGCCTGATCCGGTGGATGGCTGACCTGAACACCGCGACGCTGCCCCAGCAGCCGTTCATGTTGTTCGGGCAGATGACCACCGCAGATGCCAGCCGTTCGCCGGCCGGCACCGAAAGTGCATGGGCCTACACGCATCTGCCGCGCGGGATGGCTGACGACGCCGCTGCCGACCAGCTCGCCGAGCGGGTGGCCCAGGTGATCGAGGAGCATGCGCCAGGCTTTACCGACCGCGTGGTGGGCACCGTCGTCCAGCGTCCCTCCGATCTACAGGCCGGCGATGCCAACCTGCACACCGGCGCGGTGAACGGCGGAACCTCTCAGCTGTTCCAGCAGTTGATCTTTAGGCCCGCTCCCGGCTTCGGCCGGGCTGAAACACCGGTGGCCAACGTCTACCTCGGCAGTGCCGGGGCCACGCCGGGCGGCGGGGTGCACGGTATCTGTGGACGCAACGCCGCCCGCGCGGCGTTGGCCGGCGACGGTGTTCGGGGCTGGCCGCGACGCCGGCTCAACCGCGCTGTCCTGGCGCTCACCGCCGGCTCCCGGTAGCCGTCACTCCTGGAAGCGGTAACCCATCCCCGCTTCGGTGAGCAGGTGCACCGGGTGTGACGGATCGTCCTCGAGTTTGCGGCGCAACTGCGCCAGGTACACCCGCAGATAGTGGGTCTCCTTGGCGTAGGCCGGTCCCCACACCTCACGCAACAGTTCTTCGCGGCCGACCAACTTGCCCCGATTGCGTACCAGCATCTCCAGCATGCCCCACTCGGTGGGGGTCAGGTGCACCTCATGGTTGTTCTTGGTCACCTTCTTGGCCGCGAGATCGACGGTGAACGACGAGGTTTCGATGACGGGCTCATCGGTCTCGGACGCCGCGGCGCCCCGGCGCACGGCCGCGCGCAGCCGGGCCAGGAATTCGTCCATACCAAAGGGTTTGGTGACGTAATCGTCGGCACCGGCGTCGAGGGCCTCGACCTTGTCGGACGAGTCGGTGCGGGCCGAGAGCACGATCACCGGTGCCGACAGCCAACCGCGCAGGCCGGCCAGTACCTCGATACCCGACATGTCGGGCAGCCCGAGGTCGAGCACGATCACGTCAGGGCGGTGGTCGGCGGCGGCACGCAGGCCCTGCCCGCCGTTGGTGGCGGTGTCGACCTCGTAGCCGCGCACCGACAGGTTGATCCGGAGCGCCCGCAGGATCTGTGGTTCGTCGTCGATCACCAGGACCCGGGTCTTGGCGGCGTTGCTGGATGTCATGCTGATTCGTCCTTCGGCGGTGCAGCAAGGTCGATTTCGACGGTGAGGCCACCGCCGGGTGTGTCGGTCGCGGAGATGGTGCCGCCCATGGCTTCGACGAAGCCGCGGGCGACGGACAGACCCAGCCCGACGCCGATGCTGGTGTTGTGATCGCCGAGGCGCTGGAACGGGGCGAACAGTTGTTCCTCTGCCCCGCGCGGCATACCGGGTCCCTCGTCGATCACCGCGATCAGCACCCGGTCGGCCACCTGGCCGGCGCTGACCCGGATCGGTCCGTCGGGGGCATACCGTAGGGAATTGTCGATCAGGTTGGCCAGCACCCGCTCGAGCAGCCCGGCATCGGCCATCGCGACGGCGTCACCGACCTCGACCTTCACGCGGTCCAGGCCTTCGCGGGTGAACCCGGTGGCGCCCTTGCTGATTCCCAGCAGTGCCCGCTGCGTCGTCTCTTCGAGATACACCCGGCGCAGCTCGGGTCGGACCACCCCGGCCGACAACCGCGACGAGTCCAGCAGGTTGCCGACGAGCGCGGTGAGCGCGTCGACGGATTCCTCGATGGTGGCCAGCAGTTCGGCGGTGTCCTCGGCGGAGAAGTCGATGTCCTCACTGCGCAGGCTGGACGCGGCTGCCTTGGCCGCGGCCAGCGGGGTGCGCAGGTCATGGCTGACCGCCGAGAGCAGCGAGCGGCGCAGTTCGTCGGCCTGCGCGATCGCCTCGGCCTTGCCCGCCTCCTCGGTGAGCTCGCGTTGTTTGACCAGTCCGGCAGCTTGTTTGGCGACGGCACTCAGCACCCGGCGGTCCCGTGCGGCCAGTTTGCGTCCGGACATCAGCAGCCAGAATTCGTCGTCCCCGACTTCGATCGCGGTGTCGGCGGTGTCCACGTCGGCGCACGGTTTGGTGCCCACGCAGGCCACGATGTCAGCGGTGCCGTTGCGTTCCCGCAGCAGGCTCACCGCCCGTTGGGAGTAGGTCTCCCGCAGCCGTTCCAGCAGGGTGGTCAGATCCGCACCGCGCAGCACCGACCCGGCGAACAAGGTCAGTAGTTCGGCTTCCTGCGACGCTTTCCTGGCTTCGCGGGCCCGGCTCGCGGCGCCGTCGACCAGCGCCGCTACCGCCACCGCGACCAGCAGGAGCACGACGACGGTGACGGCGCTGTCGGGTTCGGAGATGGTGAACGTGTGACGGGGGTCGACCAGGAAGTAGTTCAGCAGCAGCCCGGACAGCAGGGCCGACAGCCCTGCGGGCGCAACGCCACCGAGCAGCGCGACGATCAGCACGCCGATGAAGAACAGGGCGCTCTCGCCGCTGACGCCCAGATATGGGTCCAGCAGGGTCACGATGGCCAGGCAGATCGCGGACGGAACCACAAGGCTGGCAAGCCAGGACGCGATATGACGCTGCCGAGGGGTGGCGGCCGACCAGCCGAAGCCGCGACGGGCCTGCTCGTGCGTCACCATGTGCACGTCGATCTTGCCCGACTGCTGCACCACAGCGGGGCCGATGCCTTCTTCGAAGATCCGGGCCCACCGGGACCGCCGCGACGTGCCGAGCACCAACTGGGTGGCATTGCGTTCACGCGCGAAATCCAGTAGCGCGGTGGGTACGTCGTCGCCGACGACGGTGTGCACGGTGGCACCGAGGCTTGCGGCCAGCTCGCGCACCTTGCCCATCTGGGGTGCCGAGACACCCGAGAGGCCGTCCCCGCGGACGACGTGCACCACCATGAGCTCGGCACTGGATTTCGACGCGATACGAGATGCCCTGCGCACCAGGGTTTCCGACTCGGCGCCGCCCGTGACGGCGACCACCACGCGCTCGCGGGCCTCCCAGGTGTCGGTGATCTTGTTGTCGGCCCGGTACTTGGCCAGGGCGGCGTCGACCTGGTCGGCCAGCCACAGCAGCGCCAGTTCGCGCAGCGCGGTGAGGTTTCCGCGCCGGAAGTAGTTCGACAGCGCGGCGTCGACACGCTCGGGTGCGTACACGTTGCCGTGGGACAGCCTGCGGCGCAGCGCCTCCGGGGTGATGTCGACCAGCTCGATCTGGTCGGCCGCCCGGACGATTCCGTCGGGAACCTTTTCCTGCTGCTCGATTCCGGTGATCTGGGTGACCACGTCGTTGAGGCTTTCCAGGTGCTGGACATTGACCGTCGAGATCACGGTGATGCCGGCGTCGAGCAGCTCTTCGACGTCCTGCCAACGCTTCGGGTTCTTGCTGCCCGGGGTGTTGGTGTGGGCGAGCTCGTCGACCAACACCACCTGCGGGTTGCGGGCCAGCACCGCGGCTACGTCGAGTTCGGGGAATCGGCCGCCCCGGTACTCGACGTAGCGCGGCGGGATGACCTCGATGCCGTCGAGCAGGCCGGCGGTTTTCTTGCGCCCGTGCGTCTCGACCACCGCGGCCACCACGTCGGTGCCGCGCTCGAGCCGGCGGTGCGCCTCACCGAGCATCGCGTAGGTCTTCCCCACGCCGGGCGCCGCACCCAGGTAGATGCGCAGCTCACCGCGTTTGGTGGGGTTGGCCGGCGGCGTGTTCACAAGACCATCATCCTCGCGCCTACAGCGCGTCGAGAGCGATGTTGAGTTCGAGCACGTTGACCCGCGGTTCGCCCAAGAAGCCCAGGGTGCGTCCGTCGGTGTGCTGGGCCACCATCGCGCGTACCAGGTCCGGGTTCAGTCCGCGGGCCTCGGCCACCCGGTTGACCTGCAGATCGGCGTAGGCCACCGAGATGTTGGGGTCCAGGCCGCTGCCACTGGCGGTGACGGCATCGGCCGGCACCTGCGGGTTGGCAGGGGCGTCGCCGCGGATCGGCACGATCAGGCCGATCCTGTAGTCCTCACCGGCCTTCGCGCATTCCACCCGGACACCTTCGTAGGTGTTCAGGAAGGGGGTCTTCGTCGTGTCGCAGGGCTCGTTGACGCTGACCACCTTCGTCGGGTGGACGACGTTTCCGCGGGCATCGCGCGGTCCGATCACCGACAGCACCGCCCCGACACCACCTCCGGTGCAGAACGGGCGGGCGCCGTCGACGCCGTCGAGCTTGCCGATGGCCGCGCTGCGGGAGCACACCTGGGTGAGCAGGCTGGGTTTGTCGGGCTGGTCGACAACGCTTTCCGGGCCGAGGTTGCTCGCGCCGCTGGCCATCGGGTCGTACCCGTCACCGGCCATCGACGGCCGGCTCTGGAAGTACCGGGGCAGCGGGTTGCCGTCGGGGTCGGTGAACGATTGGCCGATCAGGCTGCTGCCCACAGGTTTTCCGTTCGCTTCGATCAGCGATCCGTCGGCCTTGTCGCGCAGGCCGGGAAGCTGGGCCACCAGCCAGATGAAGACCGGATAGCCGACGCCCAGGATGACGGTGAGTACCAGAAGCGCTCGCAGGGCCGCCGCATGTTGGCGGAGCAGGTTGGAAAATAACATGTCACATTCCCGGGAAGAGTTGGACGACGAGGTCGATCAGCTTGATGCCGATGAACGGCGCGACGATGCCGCCGAGGCCGTAGACATACAGGTTGCGGCTCAACAGTTTCGATGCGCTGCTCGGGGTGTAGCGGACACCCTTGAGTGCCAACGGGATCAGCACCACGATGATGATCGCGTTGAAGATCACCGCGGACAGGATCGCCGATTGTGGGCTGTGCAGCCGCATGATGTTGAGCAGATCCAGGCCGGGGAACAGGGCCACGAACAACGCCGGGATGATCGCGAAGTACTTGGCGATGTCGTTGGCGATCGAGAACGTGGTCAGTGCCCCGCGGGTGATCAGCAGCTGCTTGCCGATCTCGACGATCTCGATGAGCTTGGTCGGGTCGGAGTCGAGATCCACCATGTTGCCGGCCTCTTTGGCGGCCGAGGTACCGCTGTTCATCGCGACGCCGACATCGGCCTGCGCCAGGGCGGGCGCGTCGTTGGTGCCGTCACCGGTCATCGCGACGAGCTTGCCGCCGGCCTGCTCCTGGCGGATCAGGGCCATCTTGTCCTCGGGCGTGGCCTCGGCGAGAAAGTCGTCCACACCGGCCTCGTCGGCAATTGCTTTGGCGGTCAACGGATTGTCGCCGGTGATCATCACGGTGCGGATGCCCATGCGGCGCATCTCGTCGAAGCGTTCCCGCATGCCCTGCTTGACGACGTCCTTGAGGTGGATCACGCCGAGGACAGAAGCTTTTCCGACGCCGTTCTCTTTGATCACGTGTCCGACCACCAGCGGAGTGCCACCGGCTGCAGAGATGCCGTCGACGATGTCGCCGAGCTCGGTCGGAACTCGACCACCTTCGGATCTGACCCACTCGGCGACCGCGCCCGCCGCGCCCTTGCGCAACCGGTGATCGCGCGACAGGTCGACTCCGGACATCCGGGTATTGGCACTGAACTCCACCCAGTATGCGTGGTCGAGTTCGCCCGGGGTGCGGCCGCGTAATCCATACTCCTGCTTGGCGAACACAACGATCGAGCGACCCTCGGGTGTTTCGTCGGCCAGGCTGGACAGCTGTGCCGCGTCGGCGAGTTGTTCGGGTGTGACGCCCGACAGCGGCACGAAGGCGGCGGCCTGCCGGTTACCGAGCGTGATGGTGCCGGTCTTGTCGAGCAGCAGGGTGTTGACGTCACCGGCGGCCTCGACCGCGCGGCCCGACATCGCGAGCACGTTGCGCTGAACCAGCCGGTCCATGCCGGCGATGCCGATCGCCGACAGCAGCGCGCCGATGGTGGTGGGGATCAGGCACACCAGCAGCGACACCATCACGATGCCCGAAATGCCGTTTCCGTTGAGTGCCAAAGTGTCCGGCACACCGGGGTTGTTGGCCTTGGAGAAGACAGCCAGCGGCTGCAGGGTGGCGACGGCGAAGACGAAGATGATCGTCAACGACGCCAGCAGGATGTTGAGCGCGATCTCGTTGGGGGTCTTCTGCCGGTTGGCGCCCTCGACAAGGTTGATCATCCGGTCGATGAAGCTCTCGCCGGGTTTCTGCGTGATCCGCACGACGATGCGGTCGGACAGCACCGTGGTGCCACCGGTGACGGCACTCCGGTCGCCTCCGGACTCCCGGATGACGGGTGCGGATTCACCGGTGATCGCCGATTCGTCCACCGAGGCAATGCCTTCCACGACATCACCGTCGCCGGGGATCACCTGGCCGGCCTCGACCACCACGACGTCACCCTGTTGCAGCAACGGTGCGGCGACCTCTTCCTCGGCGCCGGAATCGGTCAGGCGCCGTGCCATCGTGGAGGTCTTGGTTTTCCGCAGCGATTCGGCCTGGGCCTTGCCGCGGCCCTCGGCGACGGCCTCGGCCAGATTGGCGAAGATCACCGTGAGCCACAGCCAGATGACTATCAGCCCGGCGAACCAGGACGGATTCAGAATCGTGCACAGTGTTGCCGCTACAGCGCCGATCTCGACGATGAACATCACCGGGTTGCGCCACAGCGTGCGCGGGTCGAGCTTGCGCAGTGCGTCGGGCGTCGAGCGCCACAGCATCTTCGGGTCTAGCAGGCCGCCGTGAAGTCGCGCGCTCTTTGTCACGCTGGAGTGGCCCTCGGGCGCGGGCGCCACTCTGGCGTGACGGTCGGCGACAGGGACGGAGTGAACGGATGGCATTTCAGTGGATTCCTTCGGCAAGGGGCCCGAGCGCGAGCATGGGCAAGAAGGTGAGGGCGACCAGGATCAGCGTGACGCCGGCGACCATCCCGACGAACTGCGGTCGGTGGGTGGGCAGGGTGCCGACCGAATCAGGGGTCTTGCCCTGGCGTGCCAGTGAGCCGGCGAGTGCCAGCACGAAGATGATCGGCAGGAACCGGCCGAACACCATCGCCAGACCGAGGGCGGTGTTGTACCACTCGGTGTTGACGCTGATGCCGGCGAACGCCGAGCCGTTGTTGTTGGCGGCCGAGGTGAACGCGTAGAGCACCTCGGACAGGCCGTGCGGACCGGTGTTGAGCATGCCCGCCCGTTGGCCGGGCATGGCCATGGCCACCGCGGTGCCGGTCAGCACGATCAACGGTGTGACGAGGAAATACGTTGCGGCCAGCTTGATCTCGCGCGGGGTGATCTTCTTGCCCAGGTACTCCGGGGTGCGTCCGACCATTAGGCCCGCGACGAACACCGTGATGATCGCCAGGACCAACATGCCGTAGAGGCCCGAGCCGACGCCGCCGGGCGCCACTTCGCCGAGCTGCATGTTGAACATCGCGATCAAGCCGCCGAGGCTGGTGTAGGAGTCGTGGAAGGAGTTCACCGCACCCGTCGACGTCAGCGTCGTCGCGTCTGCGAACACCGCGGAGTTGGCGACGCCGAACCGCTGTTCGACACCTTCCATCGCGGCGCCGGTAGCGGTGGGCACGGTGCCGTGAGCCTGCAGTTGGAACAGCATCATCAGGCTGACGCTGATGGTCGCGATCACGCCCATCACCGCCACGATCGCGTAGCCCTGCTTCGGATTGCCGACCATGCGGCCGAAGGTGCGCGGCAGCGAGAACGGGATCATCAGGATCAGGAAGATCTCCACCCAGTTGGTCCAGGTGGTTGGGTTCTCGAACGGGTGTGAGGAGTTGGCGTTGAAGAAGCCGCCGCCGTTGGTGCCGAGCTCCTTGATCACTTCCTGACTGGCCACCGGGCCGCCCGGGATGGTCTGCGTGCCGCCGGCCAGCGTGTTGACCACCTGGTTGTGCAGATCGAAGTTCTGGATGGCGCCGCCGCCCACCAGGATCAGCGCGCCGACAATCGAAATCGGCAGCAGGATACGGAGATTGCCGCGCACCAGATCCACCCAGAAGTTGCCGAGTTCACCGGTGTTGCGCCGCACCAGGCCGCGTACCAACGTCACTGCCACCGCCATACCGACTGACGCGGAGACGAAGTTCTGCACCGCAAGCCCGGCCATCTGCACCAGGTGGCCTTGGGTGGATTCACCCGAGTAGGCCTGCCAGTTCGTGTTGGTGACGAAACTTACGGCGGTGTTCCAGGCCAGCGCCGGTGTCATCGGGGTGGCCGGATCGTTCAGGTGCAGCGGTAGTTTTCCCTGCACCAGCTGCAAGGTGAACAGGAACAGGATGCTGATAGCGGAGAACGCCAGCACACTGCGGGCATAGGCGCCCCAGGTCTGCTCGGCATTCGGGTCCGCGCCGATCAGGCGGTAGATGACGCGTTCGGCACGGGAATGCTTGCCGGTCGTGTAGACGCGGTACATGTAGTCCCCGAGCGGCACGTGAACCGCCGCTACCGCGGCGATGAGGACGACGAGGAAAACGATCCCCGCGGTTGTCGTAGTCACTAGAACCTTTCCGGAAACAGCAGCGCCGCGAAGAGAAACAGCGCGATGAGGATTGCCAAGCCCAGGCCGACGACGTTTTCGTAACTCACAGTCCCTCGACCAACTTCTGCACCAGGCCCAGCAACGCGAAGACCGCCACTGTCAGCCCGACGAACACCACTACGGACATGGGTTCTCCCAGACGTTTACGGTCGCCGGCTCTCGGCGACTGATCGAGGGTGCGCCCGCGGTAGGCCGCTGGTCGCGATCTTGACGCCATCTTTACGCCCGGCTGTCGGTCCTTTACGGAATCTTTTCCGGGACATAAATTGAGCCGTGGGCTCTAAACGGCCCCAGAGCCGGCACCACGTCCAGCCAGCGCCGCAACGGCCGCTGAGGGTTCTCGTTGTCGGTGCCGGGGTCGGTGGCCTCTCCGTCGCCCGCGGGTTGTTACGGGACGGCCATGACGTCACGGTGTTCGAGCAACGGCCCGAGGTACGGGCCGGCGGCGGCGCCGTCACGATCTGGTCCAACGGCGAAACCGTGCTGCGCCAGCTCGGCGTCGACATGGAAGGCGCCGGCCAGGAGTTGTCCACCGTGCGGGTGATGACGTCGACGGGCCGCCCGATGACCACCCTCGACCTGGCCGCGATCGTGAGCCGGATGGGTGCGCCGGTCCGGATGGTGCCGCGACGCGTCGTGCTCGCGCGACTGTTGGAAGGCTTTCCGGCCGAACGCATTCGGTGCGGAAAATCGGTGGTCGGGGTGACCGACGGCAGCCGCGGCGTCCGCCTCGATTTCGCCGACGGCAGTTCTGTGGACGGTGATCTGGTGATCGGCGCGGACGGTCTGCACTCCAAGGTCCGCGACATCGTCGGCGCGCAGCACGCCGAACCGACGGGGTGGTGCAGCTGGCAGGGGCTGGCCACGCTTCCGGATGGTGCCGATCGTCGGGTCGCCTTCGTCATCGTTGGCCAGCACGGAAACCTCGGCCTGTGGCCCGCCGGGGGCAGTGAGGTGCAGTGGTGGTTCGATCTGCCGTGGTCGCCCGGCTTCGTTCGGCCGGAGCGCCCGATCGAGGTGATCCGCGCCAATTTCACCGGATGGTCCGAGCTGGTCGATGAAGTGCTCGCGACATTGACCGATGAGCACCTGGCCCGTTCGCCCTATCCGCATTTCCGCCATCCCGTCCCGGGGCCGGGCCGCGGTGCGGTGACGTTGTTGGGCGACGCTGCCCATACGATGCCGCCGACGCTCGCCCAGGGCACCAACCAAGCCCTGCTGGACACGATGGTGTTGTGTAAGGCGATTTCAGGTATTCGCGACGGCGCCGACGTGTCCGGGGCCCTGCGCTGGTACGAGAAGACCCGCCGGCACCGGGTCGCGGCGGTGTCCCGGGTGGCCTCACTGCAGGTGTCGCACGGCGAGGCGGTGCTGGCGCCGGCGGCCCTGGTCCCGGATCGGGCGATGACGTGGTTGCTGGCAACGTTTCTGCGGGCGGTGAGCCACCGTCGGATGGCTGCGGGGATCAGCCGCGAGCTCGCCGAGAGGGCCGTGGGCAGGGGCGAACATGCCCGCTGAGATAGTCCGGGTGCGGGGTGCGATCGACGCGCCGTCGAACAGGTTGTGGCTGGTCAAGTGGTGCGTGCTGGCAGTGCCGCACTATCCGATACTGATCGGGCTGTACCTGGTGTATCCGCTGGTGGTGTTCGCCGCGGGGGTGGCGATCCTGTTCACCGGCCGGTATCCGCGGCCGCTGTTCGATTTCAACGTCGGGGTGCTGCGCTGGTCGTGGCGCGTGATGAATTACCGGTTCCCGATGAACACCACCGACCGGTACCCGCCGTTCACGCTCAAACCCCGGGCTGACTATCCGGGCGATCTCGAGGTCGACTATCCCGAACAGCTGTCCAGAGCAGCGGTGCTGGTGAAGTGGCTGTTGGCGCTGCCGCAGATCATCATGTGCTGGGCGATGGAGGCGCCGCTGCAAGTGCTTTGCGTCATCTCCGCGGTGCGGTTGCTGGCCCGGGGCACCGTCTCGCCAGACATGTTCGACCTCTTGATGGGAATCGTGCGATGGCGCTACCGGGTGGCCGTGTACGTCTCGCTGATGAGCGATGAATATCCACCCTTTCGAATGGATCTTGGATAGTACGCTTGAAGCACCGTAACCCGTTGTTCCCGTACGTATATCGGCTGGGTATGCCGGTATTCGACAGGCTGTTCTATCGCCGGTACCGCCGGTCGGCGATGAGTCATGCGATCGGCAGGCTGCTGTTGGTGGGGCTCGGCCCAGGCACAGATCTGCTGTTCCTGCCGGCGGCGGTCACATCCGTCGCGGCAGTGGAACCGGATCCGACGATGCGGCGCATGGCACGCGCGCTGGCCCGTCGGCGTGGTATCGACGTGGAAGTCGCCGACGGGGCGGGCGAGTCGATTCCCTTCCCGGACAGCAGTTTCGATTCGGTCCACGTCGGTCTCGTGTTGTGTTCGGTCGACGATGTACCGGCCACGCTGGCCGAGATTCGGCGCGTCCTGACACCCGACGGCCGGTTGGTGGTGCTCGAGCACGTCCGCGGTGACGGCTTGATGGGGCGGTACCAGGATCTGGTCGCGAGGCCCTGGGCGTGGCTGGCGTCGGGCTGCGAACCGAACCGCCGTACCGTCGACGCCATCGCCGCAGCGGGATTCGACACCAGTTGCCTGCGCAGCACCCGGCGGACGTTGGTGCCGCCGCCGTGCACGCCACATCTGCAGGGAGTCGCGACTATTCGACGCTGACGGCCTCGATGATGTTCAGCCGTGCGGCGCGTCGGGCCGGCGGTAGTGAACCCAGCAGGCTGATCGCCAGGGCGCCGAGGGTGAATACGAGTGCCATCGGACTCGGCCGGAACGTCACCTCGAAATTCATGACGTCCCCGCTGACCAGGCTGAACAGCCACTGGTCCACCAACCCGATCACCAAACCAAGGACACCGCCCACGATGCCGATGGCCGCTGCCTCGGCCAGCACCATCGCCAACGTGTAGCGCCGGCTGGACCCCATCGCGCGCAGCACCCCGATCTCGCGGCGCCGCTCCAACACTGACAGGGTCAGCGTGTTCAGCAGGGCGACAGCGGCGACGAACACCACGATGATCCACACCGCGTTGGCGATCAGCATGCTCTGGTGCAGCGGCGCCTCCAGGCCGGCCAGCGCGGTGCGGCCGTCGTAGACGTGGTTCGGTGCCGGGACGGCCTGGCGGATGTTGGCCAATAGGCGAGCAGGATCGGTTCCCTTGGCGGCGTTGATCTGCAGTGTCGTCGAACCCGGTCGGTCGAACCAGGCGCGCAGCTGATCGAGGCTCATCCCGACCGTGCCGATCACCGTCGAGAAGTAGGGGACCAGCGCCAGCACCTTCGTCCGCTGCGGGCCGTGCGGTGTTTGCAGCTGGAGTTCGTCGCCCGTCCGGACGTCGAGGGTTTTCCCCAGGTTTTGGGAGAGCACCACGCCGCGGCCGGCAAGCACCTCGCTGCGGGTCTGATCGTCGAGGGCGCGGAAGAGGGCGTCGTGGCTGTCGGGGGCGAAGCCGTCGAGCATGACGCGGGTGCCGCCGACGACGGCGAAGCCTAGGGCGCCTTCGGTGACCTTCGCGACCCCGGGCACCTCGGTGACGTTCTGGGTAAGTCCTTGGGGCAGAAGGCCGGTAGGGTACTGGTCGGGTGAGTTGGCGCTCACCCAGACGTCGGCTGCGGCGACCGGGGCGAAGATGTCGCGTGCCGATCCGATCATGTCGTTGTTGGTCCCGGTGATCACGACGGTGGTGACGACGGCGATGAGCACGGTCATCACCGTGGCCCACACCCGCCGGGGTGCGCGTTCCACGGTCGCCCCTGCCAAAGACCCGGGCGAACCGAACAGTCGCGCCACGGCGGCGGTGGCGCGAACGATGGGCCCGGCGAGCGCGAAACCGAGCGCGATCTGGGCGGTGAACAGGGCAGCGATCGCCACGAACGCGATGGAGCCCGGCACAGAGAACACCACCAGGATCGACGCGGCGAGCACCGTCACCGCCGCGAGGCCGGTGACGATGCGCAGCCAGCGCGGGACGTTGTCCGCAGCTGATACGCCGACGGGGGCCAGCGCCTCGATCGGTGAGACCCTGTACACCTGCCGGGCCGCCATCGCCGAGGCTGCCACACTGGTCAATGCCGTGGCCGCGATGGCGACCGGGATGGCGTAGCCGGGCAGCCAGTATTCGATGCGGGCCTCCAGACCCTGCGTCATCGTCGGTGGCAGCCGACCGATCGCCAAGCGGCCCAATACGATTCCGAACAACGACCCGAGGGTGCCGCCGATCAGCCCGAGAATGGCGGCTTCGGCGAGCATGTCGCGCACGATGGTGGTGCGCCGGCCGCCGATGGCGCGCAGCATCGAGATGACGGGGCGGCGTTGCGCGATCGCCATGGTCATTGTCGTGTAGATCAGGAACGCGCCGACCACCAGCGCGACGGCCGCACCCATCAGCGCCATGTAGTTCATCAGCTTGACGCCGTCACCGGCCCGGGCGGCCCGCAAGCTCGGCGCAGCGACGATGGCCCGGCCGTTCACGGCCTTCGTGACCTCGTCTCTCACGGTGGCGAGGCTCGCCCCGGGTGACGTGGTGAGCAGGATCGAGTCGAGCTGGCCCGGCCTGCCGGTAACCTTCTGCGCCAACGGCAGTGGGGCCAGAACATAGTGGCCTCCATTGAGATCGGCGAGCTGCTTGCCCTCGAGGACCTCGGCGATGGTCACCGAGCCCGAGCCGAGCTGAAACGTCTCGCCTTTCGCGTGACCGACGGCGGGCCCGACACGGACCCCCTCGGCTGCCATGGGGGTTTGAACCTCCACTCCGACCGCATCTTTCAGCGCGCCCTCCAAGGCGCGGCTTCGGTCGTCGGCACCGAACAACAGGACCGGTTCGGTGGCGGTGGGCGCGGACATCCGGATCATCGGGGCGGCGTTCGCGACACCGGGCACTTTGGCGACGTCGGCCAGCACGGATTCGGGGAAGCCCGCATCGGTGACGCCGGAGACCTCGAGCGCCGCCACGCCGGCGACGCCGTCGGCGAGCCGGTTGACCGATCCGGTGATCGACCCGAAGATGCCGAGGATCGCGACGAGATACATTGCCGACACGGCCATTACGGCAATCGAGGCGACGGTGCGCCGCCGGTGCACAGTGAGCTCGCGCAGGCTGAACACTCGGAGCCGACTCGCCGCGGCCGCGAGTCTGGTGATGAGCGCTCGCGCGAAGAACATCAGACCGAGCCCGGCACCACCGACATCTCGTCGGAGCCCAGGCGCCCGTCCTGCAGGGTGATCACCCGGTCGGTGGCCGCAGCGGCGTCGGCATTGTGGGTCACCATCACCACCAGCCGGCCCAGGCCCTCCTCGTGGGCGACCTCGCCGAGCAGGGTCAAGATCGCCGCGCCCGTCGTCGAGTCGAGGTTGCCCGTCGGCTCGTCGGCGAGGATCAGCGGCGGGTCCATCATCATGGCCCGGGCCACCGCGACGCGTTGCATCTGACCGCCGGACAGTTCGGACGGCCGGTGCTCGGTGCGGTTGCCCAGGCCGACGCGTTCCAGCAACTCCACGGCCTGTGGTTTGACCTTGCCCAGCCGGACGCCGTCGAGCAGCTTCGGGACGGCCACGTTCTCCCACGCCGACAGCGTCGGCAGGAGGTTGAAGAACTGAAAGACGAAGCCCACTCGATGGTGGCGGAACGCCGACTGCTGTTCGTCGCCGAGGCGCCCGATCTCCTGGCCGTCGAAGGTGATCGAGCCCGAGTCGGGGGAGTCCAACGCGCCCAGCAGGTGCAGCAGCGTGCTCTTACCCGCGCCAGAGGGGCCGATGATCGAAACGAACTGCCCGCCGTTTAGCTGGAGGCTGATCTCGTCGAGAGCGCGCACGGTATGGCCGCCGACCTGGTACTCGCGTACCACGTCGCGCAGTTCGATGGCCAGTTCGGGCATCGCAGCCTCCCGGGAGTCGGGATATCCGCAGCCTACGCCGGGTGGTCCTCTCATCTGCGCGAACGTGCGTGTTTGCTGGCCAACACGCCGCACTTCGCCAGCAGTTTGCGCACGCTCGATGGAAGCGAGCGGTCAGAGCGTGCTTCCGCGATTTCCCTAGCGCCGCTTTCGACGCCGGGGTCGCGCCGCCGCGCTTCGTCTCAAGGGGCGGTTACCGGCGCCAACGAGGCGACGAACCGGGCCTTCTGGTCGGTGGCCGGGATGATGCGGGGGTTGGTCAGCTGGTACCGCTTGCCTCGGTGAACCACTTCGGCGTGGCCGGCAGCGCGTACGTTGCGCACCCAATCCGAATGCTCACCGTAATTCAGTACAACCCTGACCGACTTGTCGTCGATGAACGCCATCACCGGGGTCCGGTACGGCTTGCCCGACTTCCGGCCGGTGTGCTCGATGACGGCCATGTACGGCAACCGTGGCGCCCACAGCCGCTGCAGCGGATTGGTGACGTATTTATTGACGCGGGCGATCACCCGCATCGCGCGTGGTCCCAGTGTTGCCGCCACCCGTTCGGCAACTACGGCAATCGAATTGGCGATACTGCTCGGCATGTGCGGCCCCCGTCGCTGTGCACCTTGGGGCTAATTCAACCAAACTGCGCAACCCCGCCTGCGCGGGCCGTGGCTGAGACGCTCGGCTTGGCATTCCGCGGGAATCGGCGGGTGTTTGCCTCGGTTACAGCGGCTCATGGCTGACATCATGCGCCGGTGGCAGATGGATGGGATTGGTCTCGTCGGGGGCGCTCATCTCGGCAAGGCCCGCGCTCGAGGGGTTCGAGGTATCCACGCCCGTCATGCCAATACTGATGAAAGACATCACAATTCACGGGATCGGCACTGGGCGTCGGCGTGCACTCACCGAGCTCGTCAGCGCCATCGACATCACGGTGACCAAGCCCGTGATCGGGGCGCGCTATCCATTCGGCGACCTGCCGGCGGCGCTGGACCATCTCGATCGTGGCCCGTTCGGCAAGATCGTCGTCGAGGTTGGGTGATCGACGCTGCGCGACTCGGGGCGGTCTGATGACGGCGAACCCTCCTGAAATATGCTCTCCTGCGACGCCCCCATAGCCCAATTGGCAGAGGCAGCGGACTTAAAATCCGCCAAGTGTCGGTTCGAGTCCGACTGGGGGCACCGACGTCCTTGCACGTAGAGGCCGGTATTCACACCGATCGCGCAATCGGTTGTTGGACCTGATACCTAGACTTCGAGAATGCGCATGCCTCGCCGAATCGCAGAGTTCAACAAGCGAGTCACCAATCCGGCGGCTCGCACGGTCACACCGTGGCTTCCGAACCTCGGGACCCTCGAGCATGTCGGGCGGAAGTCGGGTAAGCGATATCGGACGCCCCTTCTGGTATTCGAGACCCGTGATGGCTACGCGATTCTCATCGGCTACGGCCCACAGACGGACTGGTTGAAGAACGTACTGGCCGGCGGACCGACGGTGCTGCGCAAGCGCGCACGGGCTGTCGCGCTCGGCAACCCGCGGGTGGTGAGCAAGGCCGAGGCCGCGGACCTCGTCATACCGCGTTCTCGGCTGTTCTACCGAGCGTTTCCCTACAACGAGGGAGCCGTCCTGCTGACGAAAGTGGGCTCTGCCGGTTGACCTCGTTACCGCGCGGGATTTAACCCGACGAAGCGGCTCAAATCGCCCAGTGTCGGTTCGAGTGCGGCTGGGGGCATTGATATCGACCAGCACCTGATCTCCTCGAGCGCGATGAGTTCTGACCGTCGGTGTAGTCAGATGTGTATGGGCAAGCTCATCTATGGCTTCAACGTGTCGGTGGACGGGTACATCGCCGACGCGCGAGGCAACATCGACTGGTCTGAACCGAGCGAAGAACTGCACCAGTACTGGAACGACTTCGAGCGGGAGACCGCGTGCGCGTTCTACGGGCGCCGGCTCTACGAACTGATGGCCGCGTACTGGCCGACCGCTGACCAGACTCCGGACGCCACCCCGCTGATCGTCGACTTCGCCCACATCTGGCGCGACATGCCCAAGGTGGTGTTCTCGCGCACCCTGGAGGCCGTCGGCTGGAACTCCCGACTGGAACGCGGCGACCCGGTCGAGGTGGTGCGGAAGCTCAAAGCCGACACCGACGGCCAGTTGGAGGTGGCCGGTGCGACGCTGGCCGCGCCGATCGTGCAGGCCGGACTGGTAGACGAGTACCGGATTGTGGTCGCGCCCACCGCAGTGGGCGGCGGCATCCCGTTCCTTCCGGCGTTGCCGTCATGGATTTCGCTGCGACTGTTGGAGAACCGCACCTTTCCGGGCGGGACGGTACTGCTGCGCTACGAGGCGACTGCGTAACTGGAGTTCAACACCAACGGCCACCCGAGCACGGGTGGCCGTTGGGCTTTCTGTCAGGCTTAGCCCTTGTCGAGCAATCGCTCAATGTTGTTGACGCCGAACGGGGTCAGGCCAGTTTTCTCGTCACTGGCAAGCACGATGTACCCGGGGCCTTGGTGGTTCTTGGTGATCAGCAGAGTCTCATTGTTCATGCCGACATCGGCGCCCGCCTTCTTCAGCGGCGCCACGATCTGGGTGTTGAGCGCGGCGAAGAAGTTCTGGTCGATGTTGTCGGTGTTCCAGGCCCGGTAGCCGCGCGGGCTCTTCTCGATCGGTCCCGCCTCGGTGTGGCCGCGCACCCCGATCACCGAGGCCTTCCAGGCCTTCTCATCTTTGGTGACCTTGTGGTCCTTGACGGCCTGGTCGATGTCGCCGCGGGCGGTGGGGTCCAGCAGCGTGACGTGGATGTGCAGCTGGTCCTGGCCGCGGTTGTCGGCGGAGTTGATGCCCAACGCCCAATCCGGCGCCTGGCCTTGGTTGCCCGGCGGCAGAACGCTGGCCGCTTCGAAGGCGTCCTTGAAGTAGTGGGGAGCATCGCCGTCGCGCAGGTTGTCGCATTCGATACCGGTCTCGCGGGCCGTCGGGATCACCAGGAGGTCGGTCAGTTGAGCCGGCTTGTGGCCTTGGCGCACGGCGTAGCCGCGGGACTTGTCGCCGCCGGGGAACACGACGTCGATGGCGCCGTCCATGTGCTTCGGTGTGGCGTACTTGACGTCCTTCCAGAGGTCGACGTTGTCGTTCACGTGGCCGCACGGACCGAACTCGGTGGCCTGCGCCCCGGCGGTCGGTGCGACAGCGACTCCGATGGCCGGCACGGCGACGGCTGCGGCGATGAGAGCGAAGCGGCGGGCGAACCCGATGCGGTTGGTGGTGGTCATGTGGTGTCCCCTCGTGGGTGGTTGGTGTGTTGGATACACCATCCCGTTTGGGAGCTCCCGTGTATGTCCGCCGGTCAGGCCATGAATCGCCGGAATCGCCTGTCCCCCGATCGGAGGACAGGGCTAGCCGCAAGGCATCGGCCCTCTGCCGAAAGGCAAAGGGCCGATGGGTGATTGATGCGGACGGGCGCCGTCAGTCGGCGTCGGAACCGCCGGCGCTGGCTTTGGCGTTGCCGCTGGTTTCGCGCGACGGCTTGCCGGCGGCCTTCGACTTGTTCTTGGCGTCGGTGATCCGGCTCTTGCCCGACTTCGGTGTCGCCTTCAGTGCTGATGATCCTGCCTCGACAGCCTTGGCTTCTGGGCCGGTGTTGCGGCTCGTTCGGACCAGGTTGCGATTGACGGCGGCCTTGACTCGCTCGCTGATCGACTTCCGCGGTGCCAGCTGTGGGGTCGACTTGGCTGCGATGCTGGTCTCGGTCGCGTCGGGCTCATCCGGGATGGGCGGCGCCGGATTGATCGGGGTGTTGATCCGGATGCCCGGTCCGATCTGTTGGACGATGCGATTGACCAGTCCCACTGCTCCCGCGACGGAGAGATAGCCGTTGTTGACGGTAACCACGTTGCCGCACTGCCCCGTGTTGCACGGCTCCGTGATGAATGGGGGCTGGACATTGAACGCCAGGGCCAGTCGTCCGCCGGGGATGCCCTCGAGGAAATCGCCCACCTTCACGACGCTGTCGCTGCCGTTGGGGAATGAGAAGAGGTTGCCCACGGCGATCGCCGCAACGCCTGAGCCGAACGCCTGAACATCGTTGCGGTTGCCTAGGAGATTGAGCGCGGCCGCCCCGAAGCTTTGATTGTCTTCCAAGCCGCCGGCCCACACTCGCATGTCCTTCGTCGTTCCTTCGACGGAATTGGCATTGCCGCCGAGGTTTGCGGCAAGGTTGAAGCTGCCGAAACTCGACTCGACATTGCTGGTTCCCAACTCCTCATTTTCTCCGGCAAGCCACGGCTCCAACGCATTTCCGAAGTTGAATGCGAAGTTGGCAAAATCACCGTTCTGTCGGCCGGCAACGGCGGAAGGGTTGGTGCCTTGCGCCACGGCCCAGCTGACGAGGCCGTCGGTGTATGCCTCCGAACCGGTACCGCCTGCCCAGGCGGCGGTCAGAATGCCTGCCGAGCTTGCGAATGCGTCTCCGAAGGCGATCGCGCCGGTGACAAATCCGCTGGAGACCGCTACCGCATTGGGCCCGAGGCCGAGTGCGAAGTTGCCCAGGGTGCTCGAGCAGCCCCCGCCGATGTTTATCCCGCTGATTCCCACACACCACGCATGTGCCGGTGCGGGCGTGCTCATCGCTGCGACCGCCATCCCGGAGGCCACGGCGCCTACCAGTCCTGCCATGGCGAGTTCCCGACGCTTACCCATCTGTGAACCTTCCTCCCCAAAAATTGACACGAACGTAGCGACGTTATGTCGCCGGATTGGCGCACCGGAGGACATTGCTCAATTTCCCGCGTGATCGAGGTGTCGATCTTTTCTAAGGAAAATATCTGCCGGTCAGAGAAATCCTCCCGTGCCCGCAGCGTTCGCCAGGTCTTCACGACTTTGCAGTACATACTTTTGGTCCCATTCAGCGGTGAGTGCCGCCGTGAGCTGATGGTTCCGCTATTTGCTACAGACCTGATATGCCACCGCATCGACGCCGGTCCAGGGCGGCTGTCCGTACGGTCCGCCTACGATCGGGCGGTATGACCCGCAAGCCTGTATTGATCGTGGTGTTGGCGGCATTCGCCGGAGCCGCTCTGGTGGTCACGCCGGCACCGGCCACCGCGGCACCCTGTCCCGATGTCCAGGTGGTCTTCGCGCGCGGTACCAATGAGCCGCCGGGCCTGGGCAGTGTCGGCGGTCCGTTCGCCGACGATTTACGGTCGCGGCTGGCGCCCCGCACCGTCGATGCGGTTGCGGTCGACTACCCGGCCACCAACGACTTCAACGTGAGCACGCCGGCCGGTACCGATGCCGCGCGCTCCCTCATCGAGTCCATCGCGACCAGCTGTCCCAACACCAAGATGGTTCTCGGCGGCTACTCGCAGGGCGCGGCGGTCATCGAAAAGGCCACCAACGAGGCCGCCCCGCAGGTCGCCGATCATGTCGCGGCCACCGCGCTGTTCGGGACACCGGTCACCAGCTTCTCGGGTCTGCTGGCCGCCGGGCAGACGCTGCCGATGCTGGCGCCGCAGTACACGGCCAACTCCATCGCCCAGTGCAACGAGGGCGACCCGATCTGTTGGGAAGGTGGCTGGGACATGGGTGCCCACGTGTCCTACGTGCAGTCCGGAAAGGTCGCGCAGGCAGCCGATTTCGCCGCAGGCAAGCTGTAGGCAACCTCAGCCTCGCGGCCGGCAAGGGCTCAGAGCGTCTTCCATGTGAGCGCGCGCTTGTTCGCCCGCGCCGTGGTGCCGGGGCGGGTGCCCGCGCCTTGCCGGTTTAGTTCGGCCGGATCGGTGCCACTGCGCAGCCGCTCAAGCAGATAGTCCGGGTCGAAATTCACCCCGATGGGGTTCTCCGCGAACGAGCCGCTGAGAAAGTAGTCCGCGGTCTCCTTCGCAGTGGCGAAGTTCTCGGCCTGGAATTCCAGTCGCACGCCGTCCGGGTCCTCGTAGTACAACGATGTGGTCGGACCGTGGTTGATCGACCACACCGGGGTGATGCCGACGCTCTTGAGCCGCTCATAGGTCGACAACAACTGTTCCAACGATCCGACGGTGAAACCGAGATGGTCGATGCCGTAGAACTTTCGGCGCAGGCGGGCGAGGGGGAACAGGTAGCGCAGCACGCGCGGTACCTTGACCAGTGCGAGGCGGTGGCTCTCCTCGTCCCAGGTCAAGAATGCGATCTTGGAGTCTTGGTGTACGACGCGGGCGCCGAAGACCGTGCCATACCAAGCGATTATCTCGTCACTGCGCGCGGTTTTGACCACCCAGTGAGCCAGGTAGTCCGGTGCCAGATTCTTCCCGTCCGATGCGGTCACCGGCCAATTGTCCCGCCGCGCCCATGGGTTGCGTAGCGTAGTCGGCTACCTGATTTCGCCCGTACCCAGACATGCCGCGGCAACTTGCCGAATTCTGCCCGCTCCGTCCGGACGCCGGTTACCGTGACACAAGTCGAGTTCGATGTAACGGGGGGGCGAATGATGACGCGTGTCGCAGCGTGGGTGGGGGCTGGAGTTTTCACGGCCGGGCTATCGGCGGCGGTACTCGCCGGGGCCGGCACCGCTCACGCCGACGAGGACGGCGGGTCGAAGCACGACGCGAAGCCGGCGGCTACGCACAACGACTCCACGCAGAAAACGCAGAAGCCGAAAACGCGCGTGATGAAACAGCGGCCGACATCGGCGGTAAAGAAGGTAACGAAGCCGGCCACCGACACAGAGCCCGAGACCAAACAACGCAGCGCGGAGACGCAGCGGCCCAGCCGCCAACTCGCCGATACAGTTCGGGCCAAGGCGCGCAGTGAGATTCGGGAAGCCGCCCGCGACGAGCAGAACCCAGTGGACGACGTCGATGTCCGGGTTCGGCCGCCGATCAGCATCAGGTCCGCGCTAGCTGCGCAACGTGAGCGCCTGCATCCGCAGGCGGAGGTTGCGACACCGGCAACCGAGCAGCGCGATATTCAGGTGCCGAGAACGCTGCGCGACACTCTGCAGCAGGCTGTTCCGAAGCGGTCCGAAACAGAAGGTGCCGTCGATCTCGCCGCGGCCGCCGCGGTCCCGAACGATCCCATCGAGGCGATCCACGATGTGATCCGCAGCCTCGGTGCCTTGGCGCTCAACCCCGAGCCGCAGAACTATCCCAAGCCGGTATCGGTGATCACCGGTGTCGTGTTCGACACCTTGGCCGCCCTGGAGCGCGCCGTGGGCGGCGACCCGGTGGTCCCGCCCGCCTTGCGCGACTCGGTCGAGGTCAGCACCTCCACCTTGGTGATCTCAGAAGGCCATGAGGTCGAATCGAATTGGTATTTCCCCAAATCCGACAATGGTGAGCCGCCGACCCGGATGATCTACCTGCAGCACGGCTTCCTGGCGAATGGCCCGCTCTACAGCTACACCGCGTCCTATCTGGCGCAGTCGACCAACAGCATCGTGGTCACCACGACGTTCTCCTCCAACCCGTTCGAAGAGGACGGCATGTGGCTGGGTGGTGACAACCTGCACGAGGCCGTCGCGCAGCTGTTCCTCGATCCTGACCGCACCGCTCTCAATGCCAGCATGGACACGGCCGAGTTGAAGGCCGGCCGGACCGAGGATCTCGACGTGCCGATGCAGTTCGTCCTGGTCGGGCATTCCCTGGGCGGCGGGTTCGGCCCGGGAGTCGCCGGGTACTACGCCGAGGGGCTGACGCGTCGGCGCGATCAGGGGCTGGATGCGCCGAACGACCTTGCCGGAGTGGTGATCTACGACGCGGTGCCGATGGGTTCGATCATTCCCGACGCGATGGAACGGCTCGACGAGCTCGAGACGAACGGGACGGCCGACCCGAGTGACGACGACCCCGACGACTACATTCCGATCTACGAAATCGGTGCCCCGCTGAACTTCCTGAACGTCTTCAGCGACGTCAACGACCAGCTCACCGAAGCGAGGCCGGGGCAGTTCACCGGTGTCGTCCTCGAAGACGGCGTACATATGGACCCGATGCAGGGCGGTAATCCGTTGATCCAGGCCGCGGCGTACCTCATCGCCGGGTTCCCGCAGCCGCAGAACCCATTGGCCGTCCGCGAGTTGTCGGCCGGGTGGATCAACGACATGTTCGACGAGAAAATCGATCCCACGACCGGGATGTGCCTCACCGACTGCGCGGGCCAGTACGGCGACGGCGACGACTCGTTCACCATCTCCACCGACAAAGGTGACGCCGTGGCTGTCCTGATCGGAACGCAGAAGGCCACCGATCTCACTTCGTTGCGCGCCATCAGCGTCACCGACTTCATCTCCGCGATCCCGGCCGGCGTGCTCAATGGCCTGCAGACCACCTGCGATCTGTTTACCGGGGACAAATGCACGGTGTAGCGACGTAGTGTTCAGTCATGACTGAGGCGCTACCCAAGACCGCCCTGGAACTCCGGTCGCTGGTGACCGAGGACGGCACGCTTGAACTGTCGCTGCACGAGGTTGCGGTGCCCACCCCGGCGCAGGACGAAGTGGTGGTCCGGGTCGAAGCCTCGCCGATCAACCCGTCGGATCTGGGCCTGCTGATTCCCAGCGCCGCCGACATGTCGGCGGCCACTGTCACGGGGACGCCCGACCGACCTGTCGTCACCGCGCCACTGCGCGACGGGGCACTGGCCGGGCTGGCGGCGCGCGTCGGCATCTCGCTGCCGGTGGGCAACGAAGGAGCGGGCACCGTGGTGGCGGCGGGGGAGTCGGCGCAGGCGCAAGCGGTCCTCGGCAAGACCGTGGGTATCGCCGGTGGTGCGATGTATGCGCAGTACCGGGTGGTCAAGGCCGAGGCGTGCCTGGTGCTGCCCGAGGGGGCCAGCGCCAAAGAGGGTGCGTCGTCCTTCGTCAACCCGCTGACGGCCCTTGGCATGCTGGAAACCATGCGCCGCGAAGGACATTCGGCTCTGGTGCACACGGCCGCGGCGTCGAACCTCGGCCAGATGCTCGTCAAGGCGTGCCTGGCCGACGGGGTGCCGCTGGTCAACATCGTCCGCAAGGCCGAGCAGGAGGAGATCCTGCGGGGACTCGGTGCGGTCCATGTGTGCAACTCGGCGTCGCCGTCGTTCGAGACGGATCTCGTCGAGGCACTCAAGGCGACATCGGCGACGCTGGCATTCGATGCCACCGGCGGTGGCACGTTGGCCAGTCAGATTCTCAACGGCATGGAGCGGGCCGCGAACGCGACTGCCGCGCAATACTCCCGCTACGGGTCCAGCGTGCACAAGCAGGTGTACATCTACGGCAGCCTCGACACCGGCCCCACCGTGCTGACCCGAAACTTCGGGATGGCCTGGGGTGTCGGCGGTTGGCTGCTCACCCCGTTTCTCGCCGGTGCCGGGCCCGAGACCATTGCCCGGTTGCGCGCCCGCGTCGCCGCGGAACTCACCACGACGTTCGCGAGCGCCTACACCCAAGAGGTCTCACTGGCCGGCATGCTCCAGCCCGAGGCATTCAACAGCTACCTACAGAAGGCCACCGGCGAGAAATATTTGGTGACTCCTCAAGCTTGAGTGTCCACCTGCTCGTCGAGCCAGTCGAACATGACCTGGTTCGCCCGCGACGCGGCGCCCATGTGGCAGTGCTCGCCCGCACCGTCCGCCTCATAGAGCGTCACCAGCGTGGTCTTCGCGTTGACCATCGCCTCCGCCGCCCGCGCCGGCTCACCTTTGAAGAACTGGTCGTTCTCGGCGTCGAGCACCAGCACCGGGGTGGTGATCTGGTGGGCCACGTCGGCGATCGTGTAGGCCTTGAAAGCCCGGGCCAGCTCGGCGGGTGAGTCGATTCCCAACGCCCACAGCCCGTTTCGCACCGCCCAACGTGTCTGGGTGTTCACCGCCATCAGCAGTCCGAGCACGGATTCGGCGGCCTCGTCATTGCCGTCGTCGACCCACTTGGACAGGAACGGCGGCATCATGTTGGCCAACGCCGCGTGGAAGTCGTGGACGCCGTCGTTGAGGATCACCGCGGCGAGGCGCTTCTCGAACGCGACGGCACGACCCACCAGGTAACCACCCAGGCTGTAGCCGAAAACGGCGATAGCCTCCGACGCGATCTCGGGACGGGTGAGAGCGAAGTCGACCACCGGGGTCAGCACAGCCTCCCAGTCCGATCGGAATGTCAGGCCCTGCTCACGCAACGCGGCGCCTTGGCCGGGTCCGTCGAACGCCAGCACGTTGTACCCACGCACCAGGGCCCCGGCCGCGAGCGCGACGTAGGACTCTTCGAGCGTCGAGTCGTAGCCACCGTTGAAGATGACGGTGGGGCGGGGGATTCCGGAGTCGTTGACGAGATAGAGGTACCCGGGCAGCGTGGTGTCCAGGTACGGGACGGCGATGCGCTCAAAACCGAAGTCGAACAACGGCATTGAATCCAGGAACGTCTCGCGTGAGCGGTCGAACAGATCCTTGGCTTCTGAGTCGTCGGCGGGGTTCTCGCGGAGGTAGAACTCGGCGGTGCGGTAGTAGTTCGACGCTCGCAGCAGTGCTTCACGCGCGCTGACGGTGTGACCGGCGGCCATCGACTGGCGGCCGAGGGCCTCGACCCGCTGCGCGGTGGCCTTCCATTCCCGATGCCAGGCCGCCTCATCGCCTTCGGGAATGGCTCGGGCGGTCACCAGGATCTCGCCCAGATCGGCGCCGCCGGCGTTGGCGTAGCCCGCTGCGCGAAGTGTTTCGAACGAGAACGACTCGTCGTCGAACAGAAATTTCATGACTACTCCTAACGAAACGGAACTGCATCGTCTCGTTTACGGTAGAGCCAGAGTAAACGGAACGCAACCGTTCCGTCTCGTAGAATCGGCCCGTGGCTTCTCCTGTGCGTCGGACGTCGGGCGGTCCCGTCCTGCTCGATGACGTGACCGCTGCGATCGAGTCCGCGTTCTTCGAGGAGTTGGCCGCCGTCGGGTACGGCAGGCTCTCTGTCGACGCCGTCGCCAAACGTGCCGGCGTCGGCAAGGCCGCCATCTACCGCCGCTGGAAATCCAAGCAGGACTTGGCCGTCGACCTGGTGACCAAGGTGGCCGTCGCCGCGATCGACGTCCCCGATACCGGCACGCTTCGGGGCGATGTCCGGGCCTACCTGCAGAACGGACGCGAGGCGCTCACCCACCGGCTGGCCCGCACCATCATCCCGGACCTGCTGGCAGAGGCCGCCCGAGATCCCGACTATTCAGCCACGATCGCCGGCCAGATCCGAGAACCACGGCGTCTCAAGGCTTCTCAGCTTTTCGAGCGGGCTCGGCAGCGCGGCGAGATCGCCGACGACGCCGACATCGATGTCGCACTCGACATGATCGGCGGAGCGCTGTACTGGCGCCAGTCGGTCATGCAGATCGACGCCGACGACGACTATCTCGATCGGCTGAGCGACGCCATCGTCGCCCTCGTCGCAGCCGACTCACGATCTGCGAAGCGCTGAAGCCGCATCCTCACCGGTCGGTGATATCGGCGTACTCCGGATGTTTGTCGATGTACTCGGCCACCATCCAGCAGGTCGGCACGATGCGAAGCCCGGCCGCGCGGGTGGAACGCAAGGCTTCGGCGATGAGGATGGTCGCCAGACCGCGGCCGCGATACTGCGGCTCAACCTCGGTGTGCGGAAAGACGCGCCGGCCGTCTCGGTCGTGGTAGTCGGCGAGCCCGACCGTCTTGCCCTCGACCTCGATCGTGAACCGGTCAGGGTGTTCGGTCACGCTGGTCGCAGCACCGGTGCGGTCGAGTTGGGTCCCCGAGCTCATCTGGCCTCCATTCGCCGTTACCCCCACGATAACCGCGGCAGTCGATGTCGAAGGATCCCGGCATTTGCTGATGAGGCGCCCCACACCGGTGTTACGTTCGAAAAATGGATCAAAAGCTGATGAAACGCGCAGGTGCGCTGGCTGCAGCTTTCGCCATCACTGGGGCGGCTGCCATCGCATGCTCAGAGGAATCAAAAGACCAGACCAGGGACGCCTTGTCCAGCGCGACGAGTGCTGCGTCGTCGGCCGTCGATGCCGGCACGAGCAAGGCCAAGGAAGGAGCCAGCTCGGCTTCGAGCGCGGTCTCGTCCGCCATCGAAGGCGCGCCCAGCACGGTGAACGCTCCGGGTGTCGGCGAGGTGGTGCTCGACCCTCCCATTGCTGAGGAGTACTCCGATGCCGGTGGTGAAGCCAAGCTGGGCCCGCCGACCGCGCAACCGGAGAAGGTCGGGGATGGGACCGTGCAGGCATTCGCCAACGGCACCATCTTCTCTTCGCCGTCGACCGGCGCGCACGTCGTGCAGGGCGAGATCCTGCGCGTCTACACCGCCAACGGCGGTCCCGCGGGCAAGCTGGGCTTCCCCACCGAAGACGAGGATGAGACGGGCGGCGGTCCCGATGCCGCCAACGGCGGGTGGATCTCCGAATTCCAGCACGGCACCATCACCTGGCTGAACAAGGGTGACGGCACGTTCGCCGAGACCGTTACGCCGAAGTAGCCGAGCTACCAGACGCGCACGTAGTCGACGAGCATGTCGGCCGGGTAGGTACCCCCGCTGGGGTCCTCACCACCCGACCCCGCGACCGCGAGGTTCAACACCACGAACATCGTGTAGCCCGGCTGGTTGAACGGCCAGTCGGGCAACTGGCTCGCCGAAACCTCGAAGTAGGGCTTCGCGCCCTCGGTGTAGTCCTGCCAGAACCGGGCACCGTTGGCATCCCATTGGGTGCGCCAGGTGTGCCACGCGGTGTCGACGGCGATGTTGTGGGTCTCCCATTCACCGCCGTTGGACTTGGCGTGCACCGTCGTGGCCGAGGGCCATTTGCCGTTGCCGTACCACTCGACGATGTCGAGTTCGCCTTCGCCCAGCGTGCCCAGCCAGAACGCCGGCCAGGCTCCCGCGGTAAGGCAGTTGAACTTGATCCGAGCTTCCCAGGTATGCCCGGCGCCGCCCTCCCACACGCTGGCCAGCTTGGCCCCGTAGTAGGTGTCGCCCTCCTTGGTGGCCCGGATGACGAGGTTGCCCTTGCCGTCGAGGAAAGCGTTCTTGCGGTCGTCGCGGTACTGACCGATACGGCCGGGTACCTCCCAGTACGTGGGGTCCTTGATGGTCTCCCGGGCCTTGGCGATGGTCCACTTCGAGGTGTTCGGCGACGACCCCGCGGGGCCGTCGAATTCGTCGGCGAACACGTAGTTCACCGCCGCCTGGGGCGCTGAGGGCGCCGGGACGCGCGGTGCCTGAGGCTTGGCCGGGACGGCCTGAGCTTGTGGAGCGGGAAGTGCCGCCGCCATCACGCCCAGACCTGACAGCATCATCATTTTTCGGCGATCCAAGTTGGCCATGTTGGACCACGATAGCCGTGCGGCGTGCGCGGGTCGGGATTGAACGGTTTTGCCAGCCGATGCGCACAGTTCAGAGCGTTCCCATAACGAACGCTTCAGCTCTCCTCAGCTACCGCCGGGACAGTGGGTTACATGACCACGCCGATCGAATCTTCGCGCCGAGCCATCCGGCGGCCCGGTGCGCTGACCGCTGCCTTGGTGGTCGGCGGGGCAACTGTCGCCATCCTGCTCGGTATATCCACCGCTGGGCAGTGGGTGACCGTGCTGGCCTCGCTGGCCGGCTTCGCCACGGCCATCACGATGATCGCGGCCGTGGTGATCAGCTGGGAACACGTCGTCCTCAACGCCCGCAGCGCCGGGTTGGTGGAGACCGAGGTCGAATCCCGCTGACCTGATCGTGGGCTGACACATTCAGATTGCGGACACGGTCGTGATCTCTGCCGGATCACGGCCCTGTGCGCAATCTCAACGCGTCGACCGTGAAAACCGCCCTAGCTCTGCCATAGTCATGGATCGTGGGCGGTGACAGCATGCACTACTTGCGACGGTCGTTCTGGGCGTTGGTGGGTGTCGCTGTCCTGGGTTTCGGATCGGCCGTGTTGCGCGTGGCGCAGGTGGGTGTGGATCCCTACACCGCCGCCAACATCGGCATCAGCAACACGATCGGCCTGGATCTCGGTACCTACCAACTGATCAGCAATGCAGTGCTGCTGATCCCGGTTTTCTTCCTGGGCCGCATGTACATCGGGATCGGCTCGGTCATCAACATGGTGATGACCGGGTATTTCGTCCAGTGGTTCTCGGCCCTGCTGAACCCGCTGATTCCCGACGAGCCGACTCGGTTGGTGCAGACCGTGATGTTCCTGATCGGGATCACGCTGTTCGCAGCCGGGGCGTCGATGTACATGACCGCCGCGCTGGGCAACGCCCCGTACGACGCCATCGCGCCGATCATCGTCGACCACACCCGCTTGCCGTACCGGGTGGTGCGCGTGGCCCAGGATCTCGCGTTCGTCGCGCTGGCGCTGGCCTTCCACGGACAGGTGGGCATCGGAACCGTGATGACCGCGTTCTTCGCGGGCCCGCTGATCGACTTCTTCACCGAAAGGGTCAACAAGCCGCTGATGAAGAAGGACCTGGCGGCGCTCGAGGCGTTCCAGCGGCGGGTCAAGACCACCCGCTGGCATTTCTGAGCCCGAAGCGCCTCGATGCACCTGACCTAGGATGCGTAGGTGATAGCAGGACCCTGGGCGTCGCACATTCCGGTGGCGACCGTCGGGCGACCGGCAACCGCACGCGCCGGCGTTGCCCGCCCGGGAGTGATCCGCCTGCTGCAGAATCGCACCGGCCTGGCCGTGGTGGCGGCGCCCGCCGGATACGGCAAGACCACCGTAGTGGCGCAGTGGGACGACGCCGATGAACGCCCGTTCGCGTGGGTGCGGCTGGACAACCTCGACAACGACCCAGCCCACCTGCTGCTGCATCTGGCGACGGCGCTGAACCAGGTCAAACTAATCGACCCGGCGGTGCTGCGTTACCTGCAGGGCGCGGGCCGGGCGGAAACCCAGCTGGTGTCGGCCTTCGTCCGGGCCCTGGAGAACTGCGGGCCTGTGGTGCTGGTGCTCGACGACATTCACGAATTGTCGGCCCACTCAGCCCTCGACACCCTTCGCGCGGTGGTGGACCTTGCCCCAGGTTCCGCGACGCTGGCACTTGTCGGCCGGCAACTGCCCGCGCTCGACCTGGCGCGGCGCCGACTGCAGGAGCAGGTGGTCGAGATCGGAATTCCGGAGCTGCAGTTGTCCGGATCCGAAGGGGCACAGGCGTTCGCGGCCATCGGCGGTCCCGCCGACAACGCCACCATCGCGAGGGTGCTCGACAAGTGCGAAGGCTGGGCGGCCGGCGTGGTCATGGCCGCACTGGCGTTGCGCGACGGCGCACCCGATGAGGCGATCACCGGCCGGCACCGGCTGGTGGCCGACTATCTGGTGGAGGAAGTGCTCAGTCAGCTCGAACCCGACACCGCCACGTTCCTGACGGAATCGGCCGTATTGGACCGCTTCTGCGCCGACGAACTCGACGCCCTCCTGGGTCGCACCGACTCGGCCGCGATGCTCGCCGCGATCACCGGTTCGGGCAACATGTTTCTGGTTCCCCTTGATGGGCAAGGCATCTGGTATCGCTATCACCAGCTGTTCGGTGATCTGCTACGGGCGCGGCTACGCGACCGTGATCCGGACCGGTTCCGGGAATTGGCGACGAAGGCGGCAGACCGGTTGGCTCAGGCCGGTGACATCGACGGCGCGTTGGCCCAGGCGCTGGCCGCAGGGGACCGCGCCCAGGCGGCGGTTCTGGTGGGCATAGACGCGGTGCGGTTGGGTTTCGACGGCCGCGCCGGCATCCTGGCCCGGCGGCTCAGCCTGATCGATGAGCAGACCTTCGCCGAGTATCCCGACGCCGCGATCGCGCGGGCCTGGCTGGGCGTGATGACCGGCGACGCCGAATTGATCCAGCGGTCGTTGCTGACCGCGAGCGCCGCCGATACCGGTGAACCGCTCGCCGACGGCACGCCCTCGGTCGAGGTGGCTGCGGCACTGATCGGCTCACTGCTGGGTGTCGGAGGAGTCGGGGAGGTGATCCGGCATGCCGAAACAGTTTGCGGCGCAGGCGATCACCTGGTCAACCCGTGGTGGGGGGCGGCCACCACGATGAAGGGCGCCGCCTTGTCGATGCTCGGCGAACCCGCCCAGGCTAGGGCCACCCTGGAATCGGCGCTCCCGGTGATCGAGGACCTGCCCGGCTTCCAGGCCGCCGCCCTGGCCCACCTTGCCGCGCTGGATCTCCGCGACGGCGACCTGTCGGCCGCCGCCTCACACGCCGACGCGGCCCGCTCGATCGTCGACTCGAGGGACCTGTCCGACATGGTCCCGATGGTGGTGGTCTACGCGGTCGACGCACTGGTCCGATCTCGCCGCGGTGATGTCGCAGGCGCGCGCTCGGCCATCCGCGCGACCAAGCGGCTCGTGGAACGGCTGGGTGACCTGTCGGCCCGGACCGCCCTGACGGCCCATGTCCTGGTTGCCGGCGCGGCCGCGGAGATCGACGACACTGAGCTGTGCGAACGTCACCTCGGTGAGGCCGAACGCGCCTATCGGCGTGAGCCCGGGGCGGTCGGCATCGCGCAATGGTTGGAGCGCATCCGGGCCTTGTCGGCGGCCCGAGCGACCCGCGGCGCCCGACCGTCGCTGACGACGGCCGAACTCCGGCTGCTTCCTCATCTGGCCACTCACCTGTCCCTGCAGCGCATCGCTGATGAGCTCGTCATAGGCCGGGAAACCGTTAAAAGCCAAGCCAAGTCGATCTACCGCAAGCTCGGCGTCTCATCCCGGGCCGCCGCGGTAGCCGAGGCCGACAACCTCGGGTTGCTCAGCGAGAGCGCGCGAGCCGCCGCGAGAACGGCAACAACATCAGGAACTCCACGATCAGCACCACGGTGATCATCACGACCACCGTCGCATCGTCGAAGTTCTGCCCCGCCACCACGAATGCCGCCGCGGCATTGCGCTGAGCGGTTCCCAGCGCCAAGACATCCCGTGCCGCGCGGCCGCCCAGCAGCCAACCGATCACGGCGCAGATCACCGTGTACACGATGGCCGCCAGGATGCCGAACGTGCCGAAAACCGACAGCACGCTGTTGAAATGGGCGGCAATCGTGAACACGATCACCAGAATCATGCTGACGGTCGACACCTTGCCGACCATCGGCCGGATGCGCTCGGCCAGGCCGGGACCACGGGCCCGCAGCAGCAGGCCTGCGGCCAGCGGGATGAGCATCAGTACCACCAGAGAGGCCGCGATCTGGGCAGGGTTGACCGCGGTGCCCGCCACGAAGATCGGCAGTACCAGCGGCATATACCCGACGGTGACCACCATCAAGAGCACCATCAGGCCCACCGCGAAGCCCATGTCGGCTTTCGCGAACTCGGCGAGCTTGATCAAAAACGGTGCGCCGGCCGCCAGCCCGCACAGCAACAGCCCGACCCCGAGCGGTTCATCGAGATCGAACACCTTCCACAGCCCGAACGCGGCCAACGGCGCCAGCACGAAGTTGGCCACGAGGGACAGGGCCACCAGCCGAACATTCTTGAGCGGGGCCAGAATCTGGCCGACTGTCAGGCTCAGACCGACGGCCAGAGTACTGGTGACAACGAAAAAGACAACGGCGATATTCGAACCCTGCAGCAGCAGATCGTTCATGCCCTGCCCCCGTCAACCCATCGTGACCAGGTTGCGCCAGAAGGACTTCAGGCTGTCACTGGCGCCGAACAGGGTGGTGAAGTGAGTTGAGTCGGCCAGCACGATGTCGCCTGCGCGGTCACCGGACGGTGGCATGTGGATCAGTGCGTTGAACTCGGTGTTGCCTGCCACGGTGAACGGGTGCGGCCGGGTCATGTCGATCGGTTGCCGGCCCAGCACGCGCAGATCTGGACCCTCCGGCGCAGTCAGCGCGTAGTGCGGCAGATGCGGATGCAACGCCAGCGTGCTGACGTCGCGTAGCAGCCCCGCGGAATCGAGATCGCGGAAAGCGGTCAGCGGCACGATCTGTTTGGTGCCTTCGACCGTGGCGGGCCGCAGGCCCCAGGTGTTGTGCACCGGGATGTTCAGCCCGGTCAGCAGCGAGCGGGCATAGCCGCTGAAGCGCTGGATCCGTGGTGTCAGGGGATCGCCGTGGTGCAGATACTCCATCTGCTGCTGCTCTTTGTCATCGGTGAATCCGACGTCGTGATGCGGTGCCAGCATCAGGCAGGTGCCCTCGCGGTTCAACCACTGCCGGATCGCGGTGATCTCGTCTTCGGTGGCGGCCTCGTCGCCGAGCAGATGGTCCAGGCCGAAGATCATCAGCGTGTCGGTGTCGTCCAGGATGCGTTCGTCGATCGGTAGCCGGTACCCGGCCTGATCGACCCGCTGGAACACCGCCACCGGATGCCCGGTCGCCTCGCCTGCCACGTCCTGGAAAAGCAAGGACGACCGGTGGAACAGTTCCAGCGTTCCGTCGATGCCCTGCAGGAAGTCGCGCGGGTCGTATTCGGGACCCGCGTAGGCCGGCCACGTCGCCAGACGAACTTCCGTCATGGTGGAGAACCGGTTGTACAACAATGCCGGATCGCGCTGGACCTCCCACGGGTAGCTCCAGGACCAGTAGATCGACACCCGCCGTGTGCCGTTGTGCGGGCGGCCGATGTGCGCCTGGTTGTAGGTACGGGCGTAAGACTGAGTCGCCATGTCGGCTCCTAATTCTCGAGTGTCGTGAGATAACGCAGCGCGCTCAGGCCGGGCAGGAAGAAATACGCCCCACCGCGCAGTGTGGTGAACGCAGGTAATCCCTTGAGTACTTTCCGGATCGGGCGCTTGGGAATCTTGAAGTCCAGCGTGCCGTCCTGAGTACCGCAGATGGGATCGTGTTCGTTTCCGAGATCTTTGAACGCCGCGTCGTTGATCCAGACGTTCTGGGCGAACTCGAACTGCCGTACCAGGCTGGCGCAGATCAGGAACATCCCGACGCCGCGTTCGATGCCGTCGTCGGCCACCCCTTCGGGTAGCGCCGGACCGTAGGTGCCGCTGCGCCGGATGAGCCTACGCCGGTTCGGATTCGGTTCTGTATCGCGCGGATTGAGGCGACGGGCGTGGGCACCGATCGGGCAGGCATATCCGTGCGGATCCATCTCGCCGTAGTCGAAATCGTTGTTGCGCATCGGATCCGCACCGAGTTCTGGATCGTCGTTTTCGGGAGCCAGGACCAGCGGCGCACCGCTGCGCCAGCGTCCCATGAACTTGGCGGCCAGCAGTTCCTCACTTTCGGCGCCCTCGGCATTCTGTTTGAGGTAGTCGCGGAAGACCCCGACATGTTCCTCCAGGCGGCGGTACGCCAGGTAGCTTCCGTTGCGCGAAAGCACCTCGGGTGTGGGCTGGTTGGCGACCAGTCCCTCCTCATCCGGATAGCCGAGGAGGAACTCGCCCGGTGCCAGGTACCCGCCAGCACCGGGTATCAACGCCTCACCCGAGCCCTCCATCTGCGGCTGGGCCACCGGATCGCGGTACCCGAAGTGGTCGTGGTCGTATTCGAACGGTGCGGTGGCGGCCAGATCCAGGTGCGACAGGGACCGTACCCCGGGGCAGCGAGCCAGCAGCGCGTCGTGTTCACCGACGCACCGCACGCGTTCCTCTTCGTCCCGGGCGAACAGGATGACGATCGCGTGCAGGTCGTCACCCGCGAGCCCGCCCGGCCAGTGCTCGGGTGCGGCCGCACCGGTATCCCCGAGGATGTCGGCGCGCGCCGCCATGCCTTCACGGAACTCGTTTGGGAAGCTCGCCAGCGACTCCTCGTCAAGCCCCAGCGCGCGCAACCCGTTCCAGGTGAAAGCCAGGTTGACCCAACGCTTGAAGACATTCACAGTTTCGCGGACATCGGTGGCCGACTGCACCAGGGGAACCATCTCCGACAGCCAGGCCCGGCCCGCTTCGGGCGTGTCGAAGGAGAGGAACTCGTACCGACCGGTCAAGTGGGGTGTCCCGGTCAGCATGATGTGTTGGATGTCGTCGAATTCGAGTTGGGTCATTGCATCTGGTCCAACATGTCGGAGAACGCGGCCTTTAGCCGCAACGCCTTCTTGACCTCGTCGGCCGTCACGTACGGGTACTCGCCATATTCCAAGAAGCTGGGCACCTGGTGCTCGCGGACGAACATGATGAACGCTTCGGGGTTGGTCTTCCAGTCCTCCGGGAAGCCCTCAAGGTTGACGAAGGCCGTGGTGATGCCCGTCGAGCTGAACAGTTTGACGGCATCTTCGGTGTACTTGTCGAAATCGGTGTCGAAGATGCCCTGGTACTGGAAATGCAGACCGGAACCGACGTCGAACAGCTGCCAGCGCAGGTAATGCAGCTTGAGCGGCGCCAGCACGTCGGGTTGTGCGGCCACGGCTGCTTCGAGCTGCTTGCCGTAGGCCCGGATAGCGTCCTCGCGGCCTTCCTTCACCTTGGCGATGATGTTGAAGCCATAGCACGCGGGGGTCCGGGGGAAGACCGGGCCGTAACGCCCCCGAGTCAGTTCGAAGTAGCCCTCCTTCGGGATGGCCAGAGCTGCCGGCTGGGACCAGTCGTTGTTTCCGTTGTGCGCCATGGCAACGAGACTATGAACGCAGCCGGCTCACGTCGTCCCCCAATTCGGGGGAAAACAGCTCGTCACAGCCGGGAAGCGCTGATATGTGCGTCACGGGTGGCGGCGCTAGGCCAGCCGCTCAACTTCGACGAAGACGATCGGGTCATGGTCGCCGCGGTTCTCCACGGTGTGCTCGGAGCCGGCGGAACGTGAATAGCTCTGGCCGGTTACGAGTTCCGCGACGATCTCCGTGCCGTCGGCGGTGATGACATGCATGGTTCCGGTGACCAGCGGGACCACCACATACTCGTGGTCGTGCCGGTGCATCGGGATCGCACCGCCCGGATCGATCGTCCACTTGGTGACTCGGAACAAGTCGTTTTCGAGCTGGACCTCACCATGAGATCCGGTGGTTTCAGCCATCAGAAGTCCGGTGTGCTGACGTCTTCGAGTTCCGCCTCGGGACCGGTCGGCGCGATCGGTGCGGTCGGCGTTGCCTGGCCTTCTGCCGAGCCGCACTCGCTGCCGCTGACCCCGGCTGGGCACAGGGTGTTGCCCGACGGTGAGTTCGGCACCAGGTACGGGACGCAATTGCCGGTGTAGGTGTCGTGGTCCTCTCCGGTGGGGCAGGCCGCCTGCGTGGTAGACGGCGCGGGCAATGCGGTGATCGGCGCGGCGATCGCGATGGCGAGCGCGGCGCCGAGAAGCAGTTGTCGAACCGTGTGCTGTTCAGCCCTCATGTCCTCATACTCTCAGTCGATGACCGCGGTTGCCTTGTGCACGGTGATCGGCGCGGCCAACTGTTGCTCATCGCAGATCCGTTGCAGATTCTCCAGCGTCTCGGCCAGGCCCGGACTGATTCGGCGGCCGGGGGTAAAGGTCGCGGGCAGGTGCTGCATGCCTTGGATGACGCCGATCGTCTCGTAATGCACGGCACCGGCAGGATCGCATCGGTAGTCCGGCATCCGGTCGAGCACGCCGGTCAGCATCGACTTGAACACCGTGCGTGCCACGTTGGACCCGATACAGCGGTGCACGCCCAGCCCGAAACTGAAGTGGCGGTTACCTGTTCGATCCATCATCAGTTCGTTGGGCTTGTCGAAGACGCGGGGATCGCGGTTGGCCATCGCCCAGGACAACCAGAGCCGCTCACCCTCCTTCAGCGGTACCCCGTCCACCTCGATGTCCTCGGCGACGGTGCGGCCATCCCCGGGTGCCGGCGTGAAGAACCGCAGGAACTCCTCGGTCGCCGAGTCGAGCAGGGAATCGCGGTCACAGCGCAACCGCTCGCGCTGATCGGGATGCTGGGAGAGCCATTCGAGCGAGTGTGCGGTCAAGGCTGTGGTGGTGTCGAAACCGCCGCCGATCAGGAGCATCAGCATGCCGAGGATCTCCGAATCGGGTGCCGGCTCACCATCGATGCGCATCTGCACCATGGCGTCGATCAAACCCGGCCGCGGATTCTCGCGGATTACCGCAACGTGGCCCATCATGTGTACCGCCGAGGCCACCGACAGGTCGAAGACGCGTTTGGCGTCGGGGGAGTCGGCGCGGGTGTACACCGAGGCGTGCGCGGGCTCGCAGTAGATCTCCCATTCGGCCAGGGGAACACCGAGCAGGCCCAGCGTCAGCACCGCTGGGACGATGTTCGCCAGATCGTCGACGAAATCGATGCTGCCTTCTTCGATCTTCTCGTCCAGACACGCCCGCACCAGCTCGTCGACCACTGGCTTCCACCGCGCGACCGCGGCCGGTGAGAGATACCCGTTGAGCGGTGTCCGGTACGCCCGGTGTTCTGGATCATCCATTTCCAACATGCCGCCGCGGAACTGTGTGCTCACCTCACCGCGCGGAATGTTGATGCCCCGGTAGCCTTTTCGTTCACCCACGACGTCGTTGTCGTTCGAGATGTGCGGGCATCGGGCCAGTTCGAATACCTGGCTGCTGCCGGCGGCCACCCAGTGCCCGCCGTAGGTGTCGGTCCAAGCCAGCGGGCAGGAGTCCAACATTTCGGCAGTGATCGGCTCGAACTGGTCGCGGTATTGCGGGGTGTGCCGGTCGAAATGGTAGCTGTGTTCGGAGTGTCGGGCTTCAGCCGTGGCACTGTCAGACATCTGCGCCCCCAACGTCGTTGTCGGTCTGCAGGTCTGAGGATAGGAACTAGAAGCGACGGTGGGGGCGATTCCGGCGGATCACGGCGTGAGATTGAGAATTGCCTTGCCGTATTCCAGGTCCGCGGGCACCGGGACGCGGTCGTGGAATATCAACCAGACGCCGGACTGAGCCCCAGCTCAGCGAGCAGAACGCGAACCCGCCGTTCGATGTCGTCGCGGATCGGACGTACCGCATCGACCCCGAGACCGGCCGGATCGGCCAGGTCCCAGTTCTCGTAACGCTTGCCGGGGAAGTACGGGCACGTGTCGCCGCACCCCATGGAGACGACGACGTCCGCTGCCTCGACGATGGCGTCGGTCCACCGTCGGGGCCGTGCATGGGCGATGTCGATGCCGACTTCGGCCATCGCCGCGACGGCGGCGGGATTCACCTGTGCGGCCGGCTCCGAACCTCCCGAGAACACTGACGCCCGGTCCCCGGCGAGGTGGGCGAAGTAGCCCATCGCCATTTGGGATCGGCCCGCGTTATGGGTGCACAGGAACAACACACGGGGGCGGACGCGCTCGGCCATCAGCTGCTCCTCACCGGACGGTCATCTGCTGTGGCGCTGAACCGCTTCCGCAGACCCAGGGACACGTAGACCAGGGCTACCAGGACGGGGACTTCGATCAGCGGGCCCACTACGCCTGCGAGGGCTTGGCCGGAGGCCGCGCCGTACGTCGCGATGGCCACCGCGATGGCCAGCTCGAAGTTGTTGCCCGCGGCCGTGAATGCGAGGGTCGTGGTGCGCTCATACCCCAGGCCCAGGACCGCTCCCAATACGTATCCGCCGCCCCACATGATGGCGAAGTAGGCCAACAGCGGCAGCGCAATACGCGCGACATCCCATGGTCGGTCGGTGATTTGTCGGCCCTGGAGTGCGAACAGCACCACGATGGTGAACAGCAGGCCGTACAGCGCCCATGGCCCGACCCGAGGCAAGAAACTCGACTCGTACCAGGCTCTTCCGTTCGTGGACTCGCCGATACGGCGCGACAAGTAGCCGGCCAGCAGTGGAATGCCCAGGAAGATCAGCACCGACTTGGCGATCTGCCACGGTGACGTGTCGATGCGGGCCTGCTCCAGGCCGAGCCAGGCTGGGAGCACCGACAGGTAGAACCAGCCGAGGACGGCGAACATGAGCACTTGAAAGATCGAATTGAGGGCGACGAGCACTGCGGCGGCTTCGCGATCACCGCGCGCCAAGTCGTTCCAGATGATCACCATGGCGATGCACCGGGCCAGCCCCACGATGATGAGACCCGTTCGATATTCCGGGAGATCGGGCAGAAAAAGCCAGGCCAGCGTGAACATCAGGGCGGGGCCCAGCACCCAGTTGAGGATCAACGAGCTGATGAGCAGCTTGCGATCGCCGGTTACGCGATCGAGCCGGTCATAGCGCACCTTGGCCAGGACCGGGTACATCATGACCAGTAGGCCCAATGCGATCGGAAGGGAAATACCGTCGACCTGAATGTGATTCAGTGCGTTGTCGATCCCCGGAACGATCCTGCCGAGCAGTAGGCCGGCGGCCATCGCCGCCGCGATCCAGACGGGCAGCAGCCGATCCAGGGTGGAAAGTCTGGTTGCGGCGGGCTGGTTCACGAGGTGCAGCACGGGCCGCCGGCGTCGGCGCCGTCGAGTGTGGACGAGTTGGTGCCGAAGGACTCCGAATCCGCGAGAACTGTGTAGACCTCCCATTTTTCGCCTGCGGGACCCGTCACCCAGACCTTGTCCTGCGTCGCGAAACAACAGGTGGTGCCGATCTCCTCCTCGGTGAACATGCCCTCGCCGGTCAGGCGGGCGATCTCGTCGTGCACCTGGTCGCTGGACTCGACTTCGATGCCGAGGTGGTTCAGTGTGCCGCCGTGGCCGGGGTTTTCGATGAGTACCAACTTCAGTGGGGGAGCGGCGATCGCGAAGTTGGCGTAGCCGGGCTTGACCTTTGCCGGTGCCGTGTTGAACAGCTTCGAGTAGAACGTGATGGCCTCGTCGAGGTCGTCGACGTTCAAGGCGAGTTGTGCGCGGGACATGACCGTCTCCCAGCCTTTGTGACTTACATCGAACTATCAGGCAGCATCATGATGCACCTCTTCGACATATGTCAATATTCTCTGGCAGACTGGGGTGCATGCCCAAGGCGTTGCCGGTGGTCGACACCACTGAACCGGTCTGCTGCTCACCTGTCGCGGCAGGCCCGATAGATGACGACGCGGCGCTGGAAATCGCGTTGCGGCTCAAAGCGCTGGCAGACCCGGTGCGGGTCAAACTGGTGTCGCTGCTGTTCAGCGCGGAGGCGGGAGAAGTCTGCGGGTGTGACCTGGCGGCCGCGGTCGGCCTGGCCGAATCAACGATCAGCCACCATCTGTCACAGTTGCGACGTGCGGGGATGGTGGAGTCCGAACGGCGCGGCATGAACGTCTACCACCGCCCGCGCCGGGACTCACTCGTCGCGTTGTGCACCGTGCTCGACCCCAACTGCTGCCGTTAGCAGGCGGCGGGGCCGCGACGCGTCGATGGCGTCGGTCAGACGCAATCGACGCAGAGCTGCTGGTCGCCCTTCTGCAGGGCCATCCGGTTGCGGTGCTGCACCAGGAAACAGCTCGAACAGGTGAACTCGTCAGCCTGCTTGGGAATGACGCGCACGCTCAGCTCTTCGCCGGAGATGTCGGCGTCGGGCAGATCGAACGAATCGACCACCTCGTCCTCGTCGATGACCGCGGTGTTCGCCGAGGTGCGCCGCTGGGCGGCCAGTTCCTCGAGAGACTCGTCAGTGGCCTCGTCGGTGTCCTTGACGCGAGGAGCGTCGTAATCGGTTGCCATAGATGATCCTCCTAATAACCAGACCAATGCTTGGCCAACGCCGCAGCGGGACTCGTTGTTCCCCGGGCGAACAGCCTGTAAACGTCGGATGCACGTTAGCGGTTCAACGCCCGGGGGTCTTCATCGGAAAACGTGATCCTGGGTACAGTCTTCGGCGTGCATGACGATGTCAGGGGTTCGGACGCCGAGATCTTCGATGACGCTGAGCTTGATGAGTACCTCGATGACGACGATGCGGACTTGGAGGACCTGGACTCCAACGGCCAGCTGATCTCGATCCGTCGCGCCAATGGCGAGGAGATCCTCACCATCGTCGCGCAGGACGACGAGTGGAACGTCGACCTGCAGCCCGGAGGTTCGGTGCAGAGCGCGTTCCTCGGCTCACGTCGCGACACCCCGGTGTGGATCAACACCCTCGAAGGGCAGATCGAGCGCGACGACGACGGCACCTACGTCATCCGGATCGACTGACCTTCTGAGGTCGTTGCGCTCGTGCTGAGCGCAACCGTGGTGTTTCGTGGCCCTGCCGCCGATGGTGTCAGGGTGTCCTCCCTACGTGTAGTGAAGCTCGGCGCCCACATCGGGGCCCGCATCGATGGCATCGACGTCAGCGGCCGCCTCGAGCCGGCCACCGTGTCGGCGATCAACGACGCCCTTCTCGAGCACAAGGTCATCTTCTTCCGCGGCCAACAACACCTCGATGACGACGGCCAGCTGGCATTCGCCCGGTTACTGGGTACGCCGACCAAAGCGCACCCGACAGTCACCTCGAGAGGCGACCGGATCCTGCCCATCGACTCGCGGTATGACAAAGCGAACAGTTGGCACACCGATGTGACGTTCGTCGACCGCATCCCGAAAGCCTCACTGCTGCGGGCGGTCACGTTGCCGAGCTACGGCGGCACCACGACATGGGCATCGACCGAGGCGGCCTACGACCGGCTGCCCGAGCCGCTGCGCGCCCTGGTCGAGAACCTGTGGGCCGTGCACACCAATCAATACGACTATGCGGCCGATTACGACGGGCGCCACGAGGAATTGGCCGACGGCCACCGCCAATACCGCGAAGAATTCGAGTCCGAGTACTACGAGACCGAACATCCGGTGGTACGGGTCCATCCCGAAACCGGTAAGAAAGTGCTGTTGCTCGGGCACTTCATCAAGCAGTTCGTCGGCGTCAGCGCCGCGGAGTCGGCCACCCTGTTCCAGCTGCTCCAGAACCGGGTCATCAAACTGGAGAACACCATTCGATGGAACTGGGAGCCAGGCGACCTGGCGATCTGGGACAACCGGGCCACCCAGCACTATGCCGTGGACGATTACGGCGACCAGTTCCGCCGGCTGAGCCGTATCACCTTGGCCGGAGACGTGCCGGTCGACGTGCACGGACGTCGCAGCCGGACTGTCGCCGGCGACGCGTCTCGATACTCCGAGGTGGTGGCGCTGGCGGGCTGACCGGGTGTGCGGTCAGAGTCGATCCATCTCCCGCGCCATCAGGCTGTTCTCGAGATAGCTGCACCGCGGCGGGTAGTACGTGGCGCGCCGCCGGGCCGCAAGCGCGTGCCAGTGTTCGGCGACCGACGACACCGCGTTCGACATCATCGCGATGGCGTTGTGGCGCGCGGGCGCGCCTGCTGCGGCAGCGGTACTGAACAGGACCTGCTGTTCGGTGATGAGCACCGGTTCGTGGGGGTGCGGGTCCGATGCGGAACGTCGTGAGGTCTCGCGTTTGACCGCGGAAACCGGGTGGAAAACGCTCATGTCGAAACTTCCTCTGAACCAAGCGCCGTACTTGCGAGCGCTCTGATGCAAAGAACGTACGGTTGGTTGTGGTCATTCCTCACGCGTAGTGCACTACCTCTTTATGCGACGTATCGGACCCGACGTCCTTTTACAGCTCAGCTTCATGAGGTCGCGAGATAGACACCCGGATAGATTTGTAAAGTCGCACACGCGCTTTGCCATCGACTGATGGCGCGGCCCTGCGACGTTGCCTGTGCAAGGAAATCCTTCCCGCGCAGGGCAATTGGTGGGCTCCCAGGTGGCGCGACCCGCATGCGGCGTTTGGGCCAACGAGCTCCTGACCGGTCAGACTCACGGCGGCACAAGCAGTTCGGGTGTGGCCGCGCAGGAGTTGAACGTCCACCCCTCATCGCGGTCAACCCAACGAGAGCGGCCTTGACCCGAGCCCGCCTGGCGAACACGCCCCGGCACGTCTGAGTCGGCCGTCAGTTGATGCTCGGCCGGTGCGGCCTGCCAGACACCGGAAATCCCGCCCTAATCGTCGTCGCGACGATAGCGTGAGGACTCGTCGTTTCATACCGGATAGGAGACTGGACGATGAGAGTCGAATCCACGTCGGGTGAGGGCATCGCGGGAGTGATCCGGTCCCCTCAACGGCTGATGGCCGCCGTCGTGGCGCTGCTGGTCGGGCTGTTCGGGGCCGCGATGCTGGCACCCGCCCGCGCCGCGGCCGAGGGGGAGACCTACGTCGTCGCCACCGACATCACCTTCGCACCGTTCGAATTCCAGGATGTGGACGGGAAATTCGTCGGCATCGACATCGACCTGATCAACGAGATCGCGGCGAACCAGAAGTTCAACATCACCATCAAGCCGCTTGGCTTCGACGCCGCGCTGCAGGCGGTGCAGGCCAACCAGGCCGACGGCGTGATCGCCGGCATGTCGATCACCGACGAGCGCAAGAAGGTCTTCGACTTCTCCGACCCGTACTTCGAATCGGGCGTGCAGATGGCCGTGCTGGCCACCAACGAGGACATCAAGTCCTACGCCGACCTCAAGGGCAAACGCGTCGCGGTCAAGAACGGCACCGAGGGTGCCGAGTTCGCCGAGTCGATCAAAGACAAGTACGGCTTCCAGATCGTCTCGTTCGCCGATTCCGCGTCGATGTTCGAGGAGGTCAAGACGGGCAACTCCGTGGCGATCTTCGAGGACTACCCGGTGCTGAACTACGGCATCCAGCAGGGCAACGGGTTCAAGACCGTGACACCGAAGGAGAAGGGCTCCAGCTACGGGTTCGCGGTCAACAAGGGGCGCAACGCCGAGTTGTTGGCGAAGTTCAATGCGGGCCTCAAGGAACTCAAGGACTCGGGCCGTTACGACGAGATCATCGAGAAGTACCTCGGCGAGGGTGCCTCGGAGGCGGACAACTCGTTCTTCGGCCTGCTCAAGAGCACCTTCCCGTTCTTGATGGCCGGCCTGAAGATGACCGTCATCCTGACAGTGGTGTCGATCGCCATCGCGCTGGTGCTCGGTATCGTCTTCGGGCTCTTCCGGGTATCGCGGTCGATCATCCTGCGGGGCATCGGCACCACCTACGTCGACATCTTCCGCGGCACACCGCTGCTGGTGCAGGCCTTCTTCATCTACTTCGGCATCCCGACCGCACTCGGATTCCAGATGACGGCGCTGACCGCCGGCATCATCACTCTGTCCCTCAATGCCGGCGCCTATATGACCGAGATCGTCCGAGGCGGAATCCAATCGGTGGACAAGGGACAGATGGAGGCGGCCCGCAGCCTCGGTATCGGATATCTGCCGACGATGCGCAAAGTCATTCTGCCGCAGGCGGTCCGCACCATGATTCCGTCCTACGTCAACCAATTCGTCATCACCCTCAAGGACACCTCGATCCTGTCGGTGATCGGCATCGCCGAACTCACCCAGACCGGACGGCTGATCATCGCCCGCAACTACCAGTCGTTCACCATGTGGCTGATCATCGGCATCATCTACTTCATCGTCATCATGGCGCTGACCAAGCTCTCCGACCGGCTCGAGAAACGGATGGTGAAATGACCCAGTTGGTACCGGAAGCCGCGGCCGCCGAGCCCGAGGGCACCGTCAAGATCCGCATCGAGGGCCTGAAGAAATCCTTCGGCGATCTGGTGGTGCTCGACGGCATCGACACCACGGTCAGCAAGGGCGAGGTGGTCTGTGTCATCGGACCGTCAGGCTCGGGGAAGTCGACGTTCCTGCGGTGCCTCAACAAGCTCGAGGACATCACGGCGGGCAAGGTCACCGTCGACGGATTCGACCTCACCGACCGAAAAGTGGACCTGGACAAGGTCCGTCAGCACATCGGCATGGTGTTCCAGCACTTCAACCTCTTTCCGCACATGACAGTGATCGACAACGTGACCCTGGCGCCGTTGCTGACCAAGAAGATGGACAAGGCCGCTGCCGAGAAACGGGCCATGGAACTGCTGTCCCAGGTGGGCCTGGCCGAGAAAGCGAAGGTCAAGCCGGCCACGTTGTCCGGTGGCCAGAAACAGCGTGTCGCGATCGCCAGGGCCTTGGCGATGAATCCGTCGATCATGTTGTTCGACGAGGCCACCAGCGCCCTGGACCCGGAGATGGTCGGCGACGTGCTGCAGGTGCTGCGCGATCTGGCCGAGGGTGGCATGACGATGGTGGTGGTGACTCACGAGATGGGGTTTGCCCGCGAGGTGGCTTCGCGGGTGATCTTCATGGCCGACGGCAACATCGTCGAGGACGACACTCCGGCCGAGGTGTTCGACAATCCGAAACACCCTCGGCTGCAAGAGTTTCTGTCGAAGGTGCTCTAGCTCAACCTGCGAAGAGTCCGGCCACCATGGCCTGCGCTACCCGTCCCGCGTCGCGCCGGGCCTCCTTCGGGTCGTCGGCGGTCGCGATCAGCAGGGCCGCCTCGTCCAGCGCCCCGATGATCATCGACGCCAGGGTGTCGACCGGAAGGTCGGGCAGTTCACCGGCGTCGACCGCGCCGCGGATGCCGTCGCGTAGGGCGCCGAGGTAATTGCGGTTGTCGATCTCGCGCATCTGGGCGAAACCGAGCGCGGCCGGCGCCTGCAGCACGCTGATCCGGGCCACCGTGGGATCCAGGCACCCGTCCAAGAATTCCTCGATGCCGGCTTCGAGTTGGGCCCGGCTGGTGTCGTGAGCGAGTGCTGCGGGCAGGACACGCTCGGCCAGCTCGCCTTCCACGTTCTCGTAGACCGCGCGGAACACGGCCTCCTTGGTGGGGAAGTGGTAGTACAGCGCGTTGCGCGTGACGGCTGCGACGCGCGCGATGTCGCCGGTGGAGACCGCCGTATAGCCGCGTTCGACGAACAGGGCACGGGCCGCGGCGACCAGCGCCGACCGGGTGGCTTCACTGCGCTGCTCTCGGCCGTCGCGGGTGTCTTCACTCACGCGAAAATTTTAACAAGCTGTATGTATTGATGTTCGGCCCGCGATGTGTTTGCATACAGTCTGTATTGATTGTGTCCCAATGCTCGCGGCGAGAGGGCTCCGAAATGCACGCGCTCGACACCCCCAGGCTGGTTCAGCTGCCCTGTGGCCAGGTAGGCGTCCGCAAACACGGCCACGGCAGGCCCGTCGTGCTACTGCACGGCCTGGTCGCCAACGGCCTGGTTTGGCGCCATGTCGTGGACGGTCTCGGCGACCGGATCCGTTGTATCGCCCCAGATCTTGCGCTCGGATCACACAGCCCGGCGGTTCCCGGCGCCGACCTGACCCTGCCCGGCCTGGCCCGGACCGTCATCGATCTGCTCGACGCGCTCGACATCGAGCAGGCCGTACTGGTCGGCAACGGCTACGGCGGCGACATCGCCCAGGTGGTCGCCGCGTGCTATCCGCAGCGCGTCGAGGCAATGGTTCTCGTCGCGACCAACGCATTCGACTCCGACCCGTGGCCGGTCAAGGTGCTCGCCCGGCTCACCGCGCTACCGGGAGCCGGGCTGATTCAGTCGAAGGCCATCGGATTGAGGCCGGTCCAACGGCTGCGGATCACCTACGGCGGCGCGACCAAACGCCCCATACCGGCCGACATCATGGCGGAGTATCTCCGCCCACTGCGCACCGATCCGTTGGTGCGCAGCGATTTCAGACGTTTTCTGGGCGGGTTGTCGCCGTCGTACCTGGCGGAGTACTCGCCCCGGCTGGCGGACTACGACCGGCCCGCCATGGTGGTCTGGCCACGCGAGGAGCGGTACTTTCCGGCGGACGGGGCACGGCGGCTGGCCGAGACACTGCCGCGGGCCACGCTGAAGCACATTGACGACTCCTATGCCTGGGTGCCCGAAGACAATCCGGCCCCGCTGGTCGCGATGCTGAGCGAATTCCTCGGCCGACCGCAGCCCGCGGCGGACCCTGGTCAGCCCTGCTCGACCACGTTGGACTGACCCGACTTGCTCACTTCGGGCTCTCCGGTGCGGTAGGTGACCCGGTTGTCGAATCCGGATACCCCGATGGTGTCCGCGGCTTCCACCCTGATGACGTTCTCGACGCCCGACACCGTCACAGCAGTGCAGTGGCCCGTGATCTCCAACTCGTTCTGAATGCCGCTGACGATCACCGTGTTGTCCTGGCATTCGATGGTCCGGTGCTCGTTGATCCCGGAGACGATCACGGTCTGCCCCGCCGGAACCTGGGTCGGTGCAACGGATCCCGGGAGCGGTACGCCGTTGATCGTGGTCTGCCGGATGGTCGTCGATTGGCTGTCGGTGACCGTGTCGGCGGCGGAGTCGCCGGAGTCGGGCTTGCTGAACGTCAGGTACGCCGTCACCAGGCCACCGACCACCAGGGCCAGTGCGAATCCGCCGAACAACAGGAACAGGCGCGTGCTGCCGGCGTTGTGAGCCGGCTGCGGCGGTGCCGGATACGGCTCATAGCCCGGCCAGGGCGCCGGCGGTCCCGGGGGCGGCGGCGGGAAGGAGTTCGCCGATGGCCAGGGCGGTGTGGGGGGCGGGGCGGCCGGAGCCCCAGTCCCGAGTTCCGAGGAGCGAGCGACGTCGGCGAGTGGGCGCTCGAGCTCCCGGATGCGGGCCTCGGGGTCGTCCTTCGGGTCCATGCGCAGATGCTCGCACATCCGACCGTCGATGTGGGCGGAAAGCGTCCTTGCCGATGCGCCGGACACTTTGCTGACTTTGCCCGGCGCGAACCGCGGCCGTAACCCTGGCGCAGTTGAGCCGGCCCAGGGCAAAGCTCTTGATGCATAACCAGTCTCGCTGCTCTATGGCAGGCGGTGCGATGTCGGTGGTCGCGCGTAGCCTTGTCTTCGCAGGTAGTTGCTGTGCGGGAAGATGAAGGAGCGGGATCTCAGTGCCTCAGACAGGACGATGGACCGGTGATCCGGTCTGGCTGGCCGATGTACTTCGGGCCGAAGGTATCGACCTCGTCGAGTATCCGGGCTGGCGCACCCGGGGGCATGGGGATTTCAAGGACATCCGCGGGGTGATGGTGCACCACACCGGGTCGGATGCCGCGACGGCTGCCTCGATCGCCAATGGCCGCCCGGACCTGTCGGGTCCGTTGTCGCAATTGCACATTGCGCGTGACGGCACGGTGACGGTGGTGGCGCTCGGCGTGGCGTGGCATGCCGGTGTGGGCATGTACCCGTGGTTGCCGACGAACATGGGCAACTGGCACATGATCGGTATCGAATGCGCGAACAGCGGCACCAGCCCCACCGCGCCGCACCGCAAGAACTGGCCTGACGCACAGTATTTCGCGTTGGTGCGGTGTTGCGCCGCGATCAATCGCCGGCTGGCTCAGACTTCTGAACGCACCATCGGACACAAGGAATACGCGGGCCGCGCCCAAGGCAAATGGGATCCGGGCGCCATCGACATGGACATCCTGCGCGCTGACATTCAGGCGCAGATCGGAGACGTCGCGCATCCGGCACCGACGCCGAGACCGCCGGCTCCGGTAGGGCAGTACGCGGACGTCCTGATGTTCCGGCCCATGGAAGGGCCCGAGGTCGCCCACTTGCAGCGCCGGCTCAAGACCGCCTACGCCGCGTATGCGGGGGATCTTGAGGTCGACGGTGTGTTCGGTCCGAAGACCGAGGCCGCCGTAAGGGAATTCCAGCGCCGTACCCGCGGGCTCAAAGTGGACGGCATCGTCGGTCCGGCCACCGCGGCCGCGCTGCGGCTGTGAGGCGTCGGGCGGCGAACGTTTTCAGTCAGCGAACCAGACGACCGGGACGGCTCAATTTTCACAGCGGTAACACCTTTTGCGCATCGCCGCCAGTCGACCGGGGTTGACGTGGAAGAAAGTTTGCTGGCGTGTCCAGGTGTGATCTACCGCTCACTTTTGCCGGCGTTGGTAAGAATTGCTATTGACGGCCGTGCTGACCGTGAAATGTGACACGTCCAGTTTGGGCTGGGAAGTCCCTGGTAACAGGCATTTAATCAAATGCGACCAAAAGGTAACGAGTCGATAACGAAGAATTTCTTAAGCGCATTCTGAGAGAGTGTCCGCGGGGGCCGGTTATTCGCTGCGAACACGTCCAGAGCTTGTCGTTTTCGTCGCTAGACTCAATGCAACCGCGCCACTCCCGGCGCAGATAGACCTGGAATCTAGAGCCGGTATAAGTCTTGCCGGCGGAGGTGCCGATGACGATGGCAAACAACTTCCTGCGCGCGCTGAGTGAAGCGCTGCGCCCCGGGCGCGATGAGCGCGCCATCGACGATACGTCCGCCCGCGGCGTCGCATTCGACGGCGCCCTCGACGACATCGACGTGGCCGGTCTGGCCGAGGTCGGGCGCGGGCCGATCGGCGACATCGCCGTCGACCGCGACCGCGACACCGTCGTCGTCACCAACACCGCCGCTCAGAGCCTGACGGTGATCAACCCGCACACCATGGGTCTGGTGGGTTCCGTGCGCCTCGACGGAGACCCGTTCGCCGTCGTGGTCGCCGATGACCGCGCCTACGTCAGCGTCGCCACCGCCGGGCACGACTCGATCGTCACGGTCGACACCATCACCGGTGCGGTGCTCAACGAATACCCCCTGGCCTTCAGCGTCACCGCCCTGGCCATCAGCCCGGACGGCAAGCGCGTGTTCGCCGGCCGCGCCGGTCACGAGCGCATCGACATCGCCGTCATCGACACCACCGCCGAGCGCGTCGGCACGATCGACATCGCCACCGGCGCGGGCGTCAACCTGGACGCACTGGAGATCGACTCGACCGGCAAGCGCCTGTACGTCGCCACTTCCGACTTCCGCGGCAGCCGGCTGGTCGTCGTCAACACCGAGACCGCGCAGGCGCAGGCCACGGTGTGGATCGGCGCCCCGATCCGCGACATCGCCGTCGGCGACGGCGTCGCCTACGTGCTGACCTCTGATCTGGAACACCGCGGGGTGATCCACACCGTCGATCTGTCCGCCGGGGCGGTCGTTGACGCCGTCGAGGTCGGCGCTGCGCCGACGCAACTGGTGCTCAGCCGCGACGCCACCCGCGCCTACCTGGTCGATTACGACCGTGTCATCGTGTGGTGCACGCTGACCAGCCAGATCCACGGCAGCGTGGACGTCCACGCCCAGCCCGCCGCAGTCGCCCTGCGCGACAACGGCACCCGCCTATACATCGCCGACTACGACGGCCAGGTCAACGTCTTCGACGTCGCGGAGTCGCTCTACTCGCAGCTGGCCGCGGTGGACGAGATCGAAATGCAGCGGCTGCCCGCGCTCCAGGCGGCAGGCGCCTGATTCAGCGCCACCGGTAGCGGGTGCGCGGCCGTCCGGCCTTCCCGTACTCCGTACTGCGCATGACGACGCCGTCGTCGGCGAGACGTTCGAGATAGCGCCACGCCGTCACCCGCGATACCCCGACCTGCCTCGCTGCCTCGTCGGCGGTCAACCCGCCGGGATCATCGCGCACCGCGGCGGCGATCTCCTCGGTGGTCTGCGGTGCCGCACCTTTGGGTGTGGTCGATCGGTCAGTCGTTATCCGCAATTCGGCCAGGGCCCGGTCGACTTCGGCCTGGCTGGCCGCATCGGTTCCTGACGGCAACGCCTCGCGATAGCGGCGATAACGTTCCAGACGATCGCGGAAAGCCGCGAACGTGAACGGCTTGAGCAGATACGCCAGGGCGCCGTGGGACACCGCGGCCCGCACCATCTCCAGGTCGCGTTCAGAGGTGATCGCGATGATGTCGGGGGCCGGCTGCAACCCGGAAAGGCCCGACGCCAATGAGATTCCGTTGGCATCGGGCAATCCGATGTCCAACAGCACCAGGTCGACGGGATGCTCGGACGCCGCCGCGGCGGCTGCCGACCGCATCGCGTCTCGTGCGGTATGTGCCACCGCCGCCACCGAAAACCCCTCTAGGCGACCGAGATACACCTGATGAGCCTCGGCGATCAATGGGTCGTCTTCGACGATGAGAACATGGATCATCGGCTCGGCCCTCTGCTCATCGCGGCACCGTTGCCGTGACCACCGAACCGTACGTCACGTCGGTGTGCAGCGTCCCGCCGTGCCGTTTGACCGTCTGCGCCACCAGGGCCAGCCCCAGTCCGTGGCCGGACGAATCGGATTTGGTCGAATATCCACGCTGCATGGCCTTTTCGAAGGTGGAGGCGTCCATTCCGGGACCGCTGTCAGCCACCCGGATCAACAACTCGTGATCGTCTTGGCTCACCGTGACCTCGATCCACGGATCCTCGCGGTCACAGGCATCCATCGCATTGTCGATCAGATTACCCAGAACGGTCACCATCTCCTGCCCGGTGAGGACGGCGCCGGCGGACAGCTGGGTGTCCTCGGTGACCGTGAGGGCGATCCCCCGTTCGTTCGCCTGGGCGGTCTTGCCGAGCAGCAGGGCCACCAGGGCGGGCTCGCCGACCGCCAACGACAGCCGGTCCACCAGCTGTTGCGACAGCTCCAACTCGCTGGTGGCGAAGCGGACGGCGTCCTGGGGCCGGCCCATCTCGACCATGGTGACCACCGTGTGCAGCTTGTTCGCCGACTCATGAGCCTGCGCCCGCAGCGAGTCGGCCAGCACCTGCAGTGAGCTGAGTTCGCCCAAGGCGCCCTGTAATTCGGTGCGATCACGAATCGTGACCACCTCGGACCCGGCTCTACCGGCGACGCGGGCGCGGTTGACCACCAACACTCGGTCGCCGGTGACGTGAAGCTCATCGCGCACCCCGGGATCGGCGCTGCGCAGAAACTCCGGCAGGTCGTGCAGGCGGACCGGACCGGCCGCCAGGCCGAGCAGTCGGCGCGCCTCATCGTTGACCAGTGCCACCCCGTCACGATCGATCACGACGAGCCCCTCGGACACCGAATGCAGGATCGCATCGTGGTGGTCGTACATGACCCGCAGTTCGTCCGGGCGCAGCCCCCGGGTCTGGCGGAGCAGCCGCCGCCGGATGGCCCATACTCCGATGAGCGAAACTGCAAGTGCCCCAGCCGTTACCGCGACGATCGCCGGAATCTGCGCGCGCCAGCGCTGCCCCAGGGTCTGCTGGGTGATCCCGGCCGAGACCAGGCCTACGACGCGTCCGTCGCGACCACGCACCGGGGCGACCGCGCGCACCGACGGACCCAGCGTCCCGGTGTATACCTCGCTGAACGTCTCACCGCGTAAGGCCGGCTCAACGGTGCCAAGGTAGTGGCCGCCGATCTGGCTGGGATCGGTGTGAGTGAACCGGATTCCGTCCGGCGCCATGATCGTGATGAACGCGATGTCGGTGCTGGTGCGAACCGCCTCGGTGACCGGCTGCAAAACCTGTGTCGCAGTGCCGGATTCGATGGCCTGCGCGGTCGACGGGGAGTCCGCCAGGGCCGTCGCGATACCGATCACCTGCTGGCGGGCGGCATCCTCGCCATCCCGACGGGCATCGAGCAGAGCCAGCGCCGTTCCGGCCAGCACCACCACCGCGACCACCAGGACCTGCAGCGCGATGGCCTGCCCGGCAAGCGAGCGCGGCCAGGCCCGACCCAACCACCGTCGCCACCAGTGCGTCACAGCACCTCCGATTGAGAAGGCAATGATCTCCCAAAATAGTGGCTCGGATATCCGCGGGTAGCAGGTTCGCGACGAGCACTCGTCACCGCCGATCGAGGGCTGTGGCAGGCGGGCATGCCGACGTAGAATCTGACGATAAGCAGGGTCGAGGGTAGATCCAAGGGAGACCTGCGATGAGCTGGATGAATCATCGCTTGACGACCATTGTCATGGCCGCGGTTGCCACACTGGCAGTAGTGACGGCGGTTTCCCCGGCGCGCGGCGCAGCGGCCGAATGCGGGCCCGGCACAGTCTTCGACCCGCCCACCAACTCGTGCGTGGCGGCCCCGTTGCCACCGCCCCCGCCGCCCCCTCCGCCGGCCTGGAACGGCGACATCACGCCCTACTTCTCGGTGGGCATCTGCGCGCCGATCCCATTCGTCGCACTCTGCACCGGTATCTGAGCAGCGGCGACTCTCTGCGAGCCGCGACTCGCGGCGTGAACAGAATGAACTAAAGCGTGACCTGGCTCACCCTAAGGTCGACAGTGCTTGTAGAGCGCATTCACGCGGACCCGGACCGAACTGGAGGTTGTACCGATGAGCGTCACCGCTGAGCCGCAACCGGAGCCGGCGTCTACGCGTCGCGACCGCACGCACTGGCTCTACATCGCGGTCATCGCGGCCGTCGTCATCGGCGTGGTGGTCGGGCTCGTGGCCCCCGAGGTCGGTAAGAGCGTCGGCGTGCTCGGCACCATGTTCGTGAACCTGATCAAGATGATGATCTCGCCGATCATCTTCTGCACCATCGTGTTGGGAATCGGCTCGGTGCGTAAAGCCGCCACCGTCGGCAAGGTCGGTGGCCTGGCCTTCGGGTACTTCCTGGCGATGTCGACGATCGCGCTGGCCATCGGTCTCGTGGTCGGCAACCTGATCCACCCGGGCAGCGGCATGCATCTCTCGGAGAGCTCGGCGGGCAAGGGTGCCGAGCTCGCGGAGAAGGCACACGAGGCCGGTGGCCTCATGGACTTCGTCCAGGGCATCATCCCCGAGACGCTGTTCTCGGCGCTGACTGCCGGAAGTGTGCTGCAAGCCTTGTTCGTGGCGTTGTTGGTGGGGTTCGCGCTGCAAGGCATGGGCAGCTCCGGTGAACCGATCCTGCGCGGCATCGAGCACCTGCAGAAGCTGGTCTTCAAGGTGCTGATCATGATCCTGTGGCTGGCGCCCATCGGTGCCTTCGGCGCGATCGCCAACGTCGTCGGACAGACCGGCTGGACCGCTGTCACCCAGCTGTTGACGCTCATGCTCGGGTTCTATGTGACCTGCGTGCTGTTCGTGTTCGGCGTCCTCGGCATTCTGCTTCGCGCCGTGTCGGGAGTGTCCATTTTCAAACTGGTGCGGTACCTCGCCCGCGAGTACCTGCTGATCTTCTCGACGTCCTCGTCGGAGTCGGCGCTGCCCCGGCTGATCGCCAAGATGGAGCACCTGGGCGTCGAGCGCAGCACCGTGGGTGTCGTTGTGCCGACCGGGTATTCGTTCAACCTCGACGGCACCGCGATCTACTTGACCATGGCGGCGCTGTTCATCGCCGACGCGCTGCACGCACCGATGTCCGTAGGGCAGCAGATCGGCCTGCTGGTGTTCATGATCGTCGCCTCGAAGGGAGCCGCCGGTGTGACCGGTGCCGGATTGGCCACGCTGGCCGGCGGGCTGCAGGCCCACCGCCCTGACCTGCTCGACGGGGTCGGGCTGATCGTCGGGATCGACCGGTTCATGTCTGAGGCCCGCGCGGTGACCAACTTCTCCGGCAACGCGGTGGCCACCCTGCTCGTCGGCTCGTGGACGCACACCGTGGACAAGGCCAAGGTCGATGCGGTGCTGCGCGGCGACGACCCGTTCGACGAGCTCACGATGGTCGACCACCAGGCCACGGCGGCAGAACCCGCTCACGCCTAGCCTTCGTCGTTGAACCCGCAGCCGCTCACGCCCGTAACAAGGGGCAGGACATCACCGAAAGAGTGAGTGCGGGAAGCACGAAAGAAGACACGGCCATGTACACATCGATCATCATGATGGTCGCGTCGGGGGCGGCACTGGGAACCATTTTGGCGCCCGCCGGATCGGCCTCTGCCGACTCGGCGGTCGAGACCATCGGGTTACTGGAAGCCGAGGGCTACTACGTCAACATCGACCGGGTGGGCAGCGCCCCGCTCGATCAGTGCATCGTCACCAGCGTCCGTAACCCACAGTCCCAGACCAAGCTGATCCGGGTCGAACGGTTCGGCAAGAACGGCGCGAAGGAATTCGACCTGGTACCCGTGGTGGTGCGACGCACCATCACGGTGTCACTGGACTGCTCGAAGTAAGTTTCAGCGCTGGCAGTTCAGCGACACCGACACGGTGCGGCTGGTGACCGACGGAACCAGGATCCGGTCGCCACCGAGACCGGGCCCGACATACGGCACCAATTGGCTGACCTGCTGGGGATTGCGCACGCTGGTCACAGTGCAGTGGTCCAGCGGTGCGGTGCCGATCTTGTCGATGGTGACGGTGTACCCCTCGGACTGCAGGCGGTTGATGGTCTCCTGCGCCGTCTCGGCCGACGCCACGGCAGACGACGCGCCGATTGCCCCGAACACAGCCACCGTGACTGCCAGCAGGGACCATTTCACGCGCATCGGCACGTCCTTCCGTCGTTACCTGTCCATCTTCCCCTACGTACATCGTTCGGGGAATTCGAATCGTTCCCGCCGGCGCCGGTCGGCGAGCGCATACCATCGCGCCCGTGAAGAGCACGATGCAGAACTGGCCGTTGACGATCACCGCGATCCTGCGACACGCCTGCGGTGTCAACGGGGACCGGACCGTGACCACCGCCTGCGGCCAGGGCCGCTACCGCACGATCAACTACCGGGAGCTGGGTGGGCAGGCGGCCCGGCTGGCGCACGCCCTGCGTCGGCTCGGCATCGACGGCGACCAGCGCGTCGGCACGTTCATGTGGAACAACACCGAACACCTCGCCGCCTATCTCGCCGTGCCCGCGATGGGCGCGGTACTGCACACCCTGAACATCCGGCTCTCGCCCGAGCAGATCGCCTACATCGCCAACGAGGCCGCCGACAACGTGGTGATCGCCGACGCCTCCCTGGTGCCGCTGCTGGCCCCCGTGCTGCCGCTGCTGGAAACCGTGCACACCGTGATCGTGGTCGGCGAAGGCGACGTGAGCGCGTTGAAAGGCGTGACCGTCGAGCGCTGGGACGAGCTGCTGGCCGGGCACCCAGAAGAGTTCGACTGGCCGGAGGTCGACGAAAACTCGGCGGCGGCAATGTGTTACACCAGCGGCACCACGGGAAACCCGAAAGGTGTGGTGTACAGCCACCGCTCGAGTTATCTGCACGCGTTGAACACCTGCACGGGCAATGCGCTCGACGTCAGCTGCAGCGACTCGGTGCTGCCGATCGTGCCGATGTTCCACGCCAATGCCTGGGGGCTGCCGTATGCGGCGCTGATGGCCGGCGCCAACCTGGTGATGCCCGACCGGTTCATGGACGGCGCCTCGTTGATCGACCTGATCGAATCACAGCGCCCGACGCTGGCCGGTGCCGTGCCGACCATCTGGAACGACGTCGTGCACCGCTTGGAAAAGGAACCGGGACATGACGTTTCGTCGCTGCGACTGGTCGCGTGCGGCGGTTCGGCGGTGCCGTTGTCCTTGATGCAGGAGTTCCAGGAACGGTACGGCGTGTACATCCAGCAGGCCTGGGGGATGACCGAGACCTCGCCGCTGGCCACCGTCGCCAAGCCGTTGCCCGGAGTTACCGAGGAACGTAGCTGGCAGATGCGGGTCAGCCAGGGCCGCCCGATGTGCGGCGTGGAGGTGCGCATCGTCGACGACGAAGGAGCCCCGCTGCCCGGCGACGGCGACGCCGTCGGTGAGTTGGAGGTGCGCGGGCCGTGGATCACCGGGTCCTACTACCTGGACCGCGACTCGGAGAAGTTCGACAGCGGTTGGCTGCGCACCGGGGACGTCGGCGTGATCGATCCGCAGGGCTATGTGACCCTGACCGACCGGGCCAAGGACGTCATCAAATCCGGCGGCGAGTGGATCTCCTCGGTGGAACTGGAGAACCACCTCATCGCGCACCCGGCGGTGCTGGAGGCCGCCGTGGTGGGGGTGCCCGACGAACGCTGGCAGGAACGTCCGCTGGCAGTGGTGGTGCTGAACGAGGGAGCGTCAGCGGAGCCGGCCGAACTGCGGGAGTTCCTGGCGGACAAGGTGGTCCGCTGGTGGCTGCCCGAGCGGTGGACGTTCATCGAGCAGGTACCGCGCACCAGCGTGGGCAAGTACGACAAGAAGACCATCCGGGCCCGTCACGCCGACGGCGCCTATGAGGTGATCACGCTCTAGTACGCCGTTGGCCCGGCGTCCCCGCCCGTTGTCACCCTTTCGCCATCGCCCGTCCCCGCCGTCGCCCGTCCCCGCAATTGCCCGTCCCCGCCATTGTCACGCTGGAGTGGCTCTCGAGCCCGAGCGTCACGCTGGAGTGACCAAACGCGCTGGGCCGTGTCCGCTTTGTCACGCCAGAGCAGCTATCGACCTCGACGGCCACTCCAGCGTGACAACGGGTCGCAGGTGGCGGGACAAGGCCGGCTACGCGCGCACGGCGATGGTCGACAGCAGATCGGCGAGCCGGTCCGGTCGGTCAACCATCGAGAACGTGCGGGCGCCGTCGATAACCTCAAGGCGGGCCTCCGGGATGATCCTCGCGAGGCGTTCGCCGTCGCCGAGTTCGAAGAACACGTCGTCGGCCGACCACGCGATGAGCGTCGGCTTGTCGAATTCGGGCAGCCGTGCGGCCACCCCGGTGGTGACCTCGGTGCGCAACGACCGGGTGAACTGCCGGAGGTCCTCGGCGATCGCCGGATTCGACAATGCGGTACGCACCCACTCGTGGGTGAGCGCGTCGATGTTCGTGTGCGCCAACCCGGCGTATGCCCGCTTGCGCACGGCCGGGATCCGCACGGCCTGGGTGCCGACCCGGAACAGTGCCTTGTATTTCGCCGCCGCGATGAGCGGTTTGAGGATCGGCGGCGGAAAGTGTTCGAACGCATCGCAACTCGTCAGCACGAGGGCGCCGATCCGCTCCGGATGATGCACGGCGACCAGTTGGGTGACCACGCCGCCGGTGTCATTGCCGACGAGCACGACGTCGTCGAGATCCAGTGCGGCCAGGGTATCTGCGACGATGTTCGCCACACCTCGGATGCTGCGGTCGGCGCCCGGCCGCAGCGGTTCAGGATGCGCGCCGAGCGGCCAGGTCGGGACGATACAGCGGAGGCCCTGCGAGGCCAGCCTGGCGCTGACCTGGCGCCACAACTGACCGCCCATCATGTACCCGTGCACGAAGACGACCGGCCTACCGTCCTCGGGGCCGAATTCCTCGTAGTGGATGGTTCCGGCGTTAATCTCAATGGTCGACATGGATGACTCCCAGCTCGATACACATTTACAAACAGAGTGTCCGTAACTTACCAACAGGGTGTATGGAAAACAAGAGACGTACCCAGGAAGAGCGCTCCGCGGCGACCCGCGAGGCGCTGATCGCTGCCGCCAGGAGGCTATGGGGCGAACGCGGGTATGCCGAGGTGGGCACGCCGGAGATCGCCACTGCCGCCGGGGTGACCCGTGGCGCGATGTACCACCAATTCGCCGACAAGGCAGCGCTTTTCCTCGCAGTGGTGGAGGTGGTGGAGCAGGATGTGATGGGCAGGCTGGCGGCCGAGGTGGCCGCATCGGGTGCGACGACGCCGGCCGACGCGATCCGGGCCGCGGTCGACGGCTGGCTGGAGGTGTCGGGTGATCCCGAGGTGCGGCAGTTGGTCTTGCTCGACGCGCCGAGTGTGCTCGGTTGGGCGGGCTTCCGCGACGTCGCCCAGCGCTACAGCCTCGGGATGACCGAGCAGCTGCTGGCCGAGGCGATCAAGGCAGGCCAGCTCGCCAAGCAGCCGGTGCGGGCGCTGGCCCATGTGCTGATCGGTGCGCTCGACGAGGCGGCCATGGCCATCGCCACCGCCGAGGATCCGAAGAAGGCCCGCCGCGAGATCAAGCAGGTGCTACGCCGCCTGATCGACGCGATGTTGACGGGCTAGTTTCTCCCCGCGCCGTGGGCTTTGTCACGCCAGAGTGGCTGTCGGCTTCGGGAGCCACTCTGGCGTGACAATGGGGAGTCGGGCCGCTCTGAATTGTCACGCTAGCGTGACGCTCGGGCTCGAGAGCCACGCTAGCGTGACAAAAGCAAGCGCGACAAAGGCACAACGGAGACCGGCGTCGGCGGAAGAACGGTTACCGCTCGGCGCGCTGGTAGGCCGTCACGACGGCGGCGCCGCCGAGGCCGATGTTGTGCTGCAGGGCGGCGGTGACTCCGTCGACCTGGCGCTTGTCGGCGGTGCCGCGCAACTGCCAGGTCAGCTCGGAGCACTGGGCCAGGCCCGTCGCGCCCAGCGGGTGACCCTTGGAGATCAGCCCGCCGGACGGGTTGACCACCCAGCGACCGCCGTAGGTGGTGTCGTTGTCGTCGATCAGCCGCGGCGCCTCACCCTCGCCGCACAGGCCGAGGGCTTCGTACAGCAGCAGCTCGTTGGCGGAGAAGCAGTCGTGCAGCTCGATCACCTGGAAGTCCTCGGGACCCAGCCCGGACTGTGCGTAGACCTGCTGTGCGGCTTGGACATTCATGTCGTAGCCGATGATGTTGGCGGCGCTGCCGTCGAAGGTCGAGGCGAAGTCGGTGGTCATCGCCTGCCCGACGATCTCAACCGCCTGGCCGGCCAGGCCGTGCTTGTCGACGAACGCCTCGCTGGCCACGATCGCCGCACCCGACCCGTCCGAGGTGGGGGAGCACTGCAGCTTGGTCAGCGGATCGGAGATCATCTTGGCGGCCAGGATGTCGTCGAGGGTGTACTCGTCCTGGAACTGCGCATACGGGTTGTTCACCGAGTGCTTGTGGTTCTTGTAGCCGATCTTCGCGAAATGCTCGGCGGTGGTGCCGTACTTCTTCATGTGCTCGCGGCCGGCGGCGCCGAACATCCACGGCGCGACGGGGAAGGCGAACTCGTCGATCTCGGCCAGGGCCTTGACGTGGCGGCCCAGCGGGGATTCGCGGTCCTGCGCACCCGCCTGAAGCGAGCCGGGCTGCATCTTCTCGAAGCCCAGCGCGATGGTGCAATCGGCCAGGCCGCCGCGAATCGCTTGCGCGGCAAGGTAAAGCGCGGTCGAACCGGTGGAACAGTTGTTGTTGACGTTGACGATCGGGATGCCTGTCATGCCCAGCTCGTAGAGCGCCCGCTGACCCGAGGTGGAATCACCCGAGCAGTACCCGACGTAGCCCTGCTGCACCTGGTCGTAGGAGATGCCCGCATCCTCGAGCGCCTTGGTACCCGACTCGCGTGCCATGTCCGGGTAGTCCCAACCCTCGCGACGTCCCGGTTTCTCGAACTTCGTCATCCCCACACCGACGACGAACACTTTGTTAGCCATGCAACGGAACATACTTCATGGCGAAATCGCGTCAACCGTCTTCAGCTGGAGTTGTGTGCGCACGTACTTCCGCTGACGAGGTCGGTGGTGTAGACCAGTAGAACGTGTTCTAGTTTCGCCGAGGAGGGGTCTTGACACTCAAAGTGGTGCAGTGGGCAACCGGCGGAGTCGGCGTCGCCGCCATCAAGGGCGTCCTCGAGCACCCTGACCTCGAACTCGCCGGCTGCCGGGTGTACTCCGACGCCAAGAACGGCAAGGACGTCGGTGAGATCATCGGCACCGAACCCATCGGCGTCACCGCCACCAGCAGCACCGAGGAGATCCTGGCGCTCGACGCCGATGCGGTGATCTACTCGCCGCTGATCCCCAACCCCGACGAGGTCGCGGCGCTGCTGCGCTCGGGCAAGAACGTCATCACCCCCGTCGGCTGGCTGTACCCCAGCGAAAAGCAGGCCGCGCCGATGCGGGAAGCCGCACTGGAGGGCAACGCGACGCTGCACGGCACCGGCATCGCCCCCGGCGGGATCAGCGAGAAGTTCCCGCTGGTGTTCTCGGCGATGGCCACCGGAGTGACATTCGTTCGCGCCGAGGAGTTTTCCGACCTGCGCACCTACGACGCACCGGACGTGGTGCGCCACGTGATGGGTTTCGGCGGAACACCCGACACCGCACTGAGTGGGCCGATGCAGAAGATGCTCGACGGTGGCTTCATCCAGGCCGTCAAGATGGTCGTCGACCACGTCGGCTTCAAGATCGACCCGCGGATCCGGGCCACGCAGGAGATCGCGGTGGCCACCGCGCCCATCGACTCGCCCATCGGCGTCATCGAACCCGGCCAAGTGGCCGGCCGCAAGTTCCACTGGGAGGCCCTCGTCGACGGCGAACCCGTCGTCCGGGTCACGGTGAACTGGCTGATGGGTGAGGAAAACCTTGATCCCGCATGGACTTTCGGTCCGGCCGGGCAGCGGTACGAGATGGAGGTCCGCGGCAACCCGGACTTCACCGTCATCATCAAGGGATTCCAGTCCGAGGCCGGCGAGGACGGTCCCGAGTCGGGCGTCGTCGCCACCGCCGCGCACTGCGTCAACTCGGTGCCCGCCGTATGTGCCGCCGCGCCCGGCGTGGTCACCTACCCGGATCTGCCACTCATCAGCGGGAAGGCCGCGCCCAAACTCGCCGGCGCGTAAGCCTCAGGGGCGCACCAGGATCCGGATCGGGTTGCCCTCCTGGCGCTCCAGCTTGTCGATCCCCAGGGCGATATCCTCCAGCGAGACGATCTCGCTGATCGAGCGGGACAGGTCGAGCCTGCCCAATGAGACCAGCGTCGCCAGTGTGGAGATGTCGACGTTCTGATAACCCAGGTGGCCGAGCACCTGCTTCTGGGTCAGGCCGAACATCGACGTCGGGCCGATGGTCGGCTCCTGAGCGCTCATCCCGACCGCGACCAACCGGCCGCCGACCGTCAGCTGGCCCAGGGCCTGCTCGAACGTCGACTTGAGCCCGACCGCGTCGAACGCCACATCCAGTCCGCGACCCCCGGTGACCTCGGCGATCTTTTCGCCCAATTGCGCGTCACCGGCGTCGAACGCGTAATCGGCGCCGATCTCCAATGCCCGCTCCAGCACCTCGGGTTTGATGTCGACGGCGACCACCGGCACGGCGCCGACCAGCCGGGCGAGCTGCACGATGTGCGTGCCGACGCCACCGAGACCCCACACCCCGACCGACTCACCGATGCCGACCTTGCCGGTGCGCACCACCGCGCCGTACGGCGTCGACACCGCATCGGCGAGGATCGCGGCCTGCTCCAGCGGGACGTTGTCGGGAACCCGGGTCAGCCCGACCGCCTGGGCGAGGGTGTACTCCGCCCACGCGCCGTCGTAGGCGAAGGCCATCAACCGGATTCGCATGCAGTTGGCGATGTCGCCGCGCCGGCAGTTGGGGCACTCCAGGCACGGCCGACCCGCCGCGACGATGACGCGGTCGCCCTCGGCCCAGCCGGTTACGCCCGGGCCGAGCTCGGCGATGGTGCCCGAGGCCTCATGGCCCTGCGTCACCACCGGTGCCTGCGCCGGGAACGTCCCGTTGATCAGGCTCAGGTCGGAATGACAGATGCCGCAGAACGCGACCTTGACCAGCACCTCACCCGGACCCGGCTCGGGGATCGGAACATCTTCCACCACAACTCTTTTGGTGTCGGCGTAGAAGCGTTGTGCCCGCATGGTGCCCGTCATCGCATTCTCCTCGTCTCACCGGTTACTATCCGCATCATGGCACTTCATCGGGTGCGTTGAGGTCATGTGCCGATTGTTCGGCCTACACGCCGGCCGCCAACTGGTGCCGGCGACCTTCTGGCTGCTCGATGCGCCCGACAACCTGGCCGAGCAGAGCCGGCGTAACCCCGACGGCACCGGCCTCGGCGTATTCGGGCCCGACGGTCTGCCGGTGATACACAAAGAGCCCGTAGCGGCCTGGCAGGATTCCGAATTCGCCACGGAAGCACACGATGTCACCGCGACGACGTTCATCGCACACGTCCGCTACGCGTCGACGGGATCGCTGGACCCGGTGAACACCCATCCCTTTCTCCAAGACGGCCGGATCTTCGCGCACAACGGTGTGGTCGAGGGGCTCGATGTCCTCGACGACCGGATCCGTGAACTGGCAGTGGCAGACCTGGTGAAGGGACAGACCGACTCCGAGCGAGTGTTCGCGCTCATCACCGCATCCGCGCGGGCGCGCGGCGGCGACATCGGTGCGGGCATCGTCGAAGCCGTCGGCTGGCTGGCCGACAACGTACCGATCTATGCCGTCAACCTGCTGCTCAGCACCGCCACCGACATGTGGGCCCTGCGCTACCCCGACACTCATGACCTCTACATGCTCGACCGCCGACGCCCGTCGCAGCGGCGCCTGCGGCTGCGCAGCCCGCGAATCCGTGCCGAGTCGGACCAGCTGACCACGCAGCCGTCGGTGGTGTTCGCCAGCGAGCCCATGGACGATGAGGATTGGCGACCCATCGCACCCGGCGAGTTGGTGCACGTCGACTCGGACCTGCGGATCGACACCCGGGTCGCGTTCCCGAAGCCACCGCGCCACCTGCTGCACCGAGAGGATCTGAGCGCCAAGGCTGCGGCGTCGCAGCACGGGTAGCCCTGGCACACTCGACCTTCGTGACATCCAAACGTGCACTGGTGCTCGCCGGGGGAGGTATCGCAGGCATCGCCTGGGAGACCGGGATCCTGCAAGGCATCGCCGACGAATCTCCTGAGACTGCCGACGCGCTGCTCGGTTCCGACGTGCTGGTGGGTACGTCGGCGGGATCGACAGTGTCCGCGCAGCTCGGCAGTGGCCTGCGGTTGGCGGAACTGTTCGAGCGCCAAGTCGGCGCCGTATCGGCCGAACTCGACCCGGGTGTCAGCATCGACAACGTCACCGACCTGTTCGTCAAAGCCATGCTCAAGCCCAACACCACCAAAGCCCAGAAGCTGCAAGGCATCGGCGCGGTGGCCGCGTGCACCGCCACCGTCGACCCCTCTGTGCGGCGCAAGGTGATCGAGGCGCGGCTGCCGTCGCACGACTGGCCCGACCGGGCGCTGCGGATCTCGGCAATCGACATCGACATGGGCGAGCTGGTGACGCTGGACCGCGATTCCGGGGTGTCGCTGGTCGATGCCGTCGCCGCCAGCTGCGCGGTGCCCGCGGTATGGCCGGTCGTGAACATCGGCGGTCGACGGTTCATGGACGGCGGTATCGGCAGCGCGGTCAACATGGCGCTGGCCGCCGACTGCGACACCGCCGTCGCCCTGGTGCCACAGGGCCGCTCGACACCGTCGCCGTTCGGCACCGGTGCGGCCGAGGAGGTCGACGGCTTCGACGGACGCTCGTTCGGGATCTTCGCCGACGACGACGCTCTCGTCGCGTTCGGCAAGAATCCGCTCGACCCGGCGTGCCGGGTGCCCTCGGCGCTGGCCGGGCGGGCTCAAGGTCGTCGGGTGGCGGCCGAGGTCGCCGCGTTCCTGTTGGGCTGAAACGTGGGCTGAAACTCAGCCGTCGAGCGCGCGGGCAGTCAGCTCTCGGCCGATGTCGATGACCTCGGCGGCGCGGTGAAATTCCAGGCTCCGGCACACCGTGCGCGGCACCTCGATCAGCAGGTCGGGCGGATACGCCGCCAAGGTGTGCCGGGCCAGTGCGGCCTGGGCGATGTCGATGGTGCGGTTCATCACCTCGAAGCTGCCCAGCTTCGGTACATCGGCCGGCTCCGGCACTTCGGGATCCGCCCCACCCACGGGGTCGGCGGGCACGTCGACCTGATCGGCCTGCCCGGCCTCGTCGAGTTCGGAACTGTCCTCGGGCGGGAGCGCCGCCCCGAACCGGCTCAACACCGCGCGGGCGGTCGGGCGGTCCAGCACGGCCCGCACCGACGCCGTGTCCAGCACCGCCGAGGTGCTGCGCATCATGCGGTTGAGCCATTCGCTGGTGGGCCGCCGCTCCGGGTCGCCCGGGGCGGCCGCAGTCCCCGGATCACCGCCGGCCAAGCTGACCGCGATGGTGAGATCGGCGTTGACCGCGGCGATCGGCGCCATTGGCAGCGGGTCGAGGATGCCGCCGTCGCCGAGTAACCGGCCGTCGAGCACGTGGGGGGCGATCACGCCGGGAATGGCGATCGACGCCCGGATCGCCGCGTCGAGCGGGCCGCGTTGCAACCACACCGATTTCCCGGTGATCAGATCCGTCGCCACCGCGGTGTAGGGGATCGGCAGCTGTTCGATCGTGGCTTCTCCGATGATGTCGCGGACCGCATCGAGAATCTTCTCGGCACGCAGGATCCCGGCTGCGGTGATCGACGGGTCCAGCAGTCGCAATACCGCCCGCTGAGTCAAAGTCCGTGCCCAATCGGCGAACTCGTCGAGCTTGCCGGCCGCGTGCAACCCGCCGACCAGCGCGCCCATCGATGACCCGGAGACACCGACGACCTCGTAACCGCGGTCATGCAGCTCGTCGATCACCCCGATGTGCGCGTAGCCGCGAGCCCCACCACTGCCGAGGGCCAGAGCAACACGCATACCTCCATTTTGAATCACACCGGATCGACGTACCGGCCCTGTGCCTCCACCTCCTGCCACCACGGCCATCGTCGTGCCATCCGGTGCAGGTCGTCACGCAGACCGGTGTAACGCACCTCGATGCCGCCGAGTTGGATTTCCAGATCCCGCAGGCCGTCCAGGATCGTCGAGGTCAGCCAGGGCAGCCGGGAGAGGTCGAGGATCACCAGGTCCGGCCGGGGCTCGCAGGCGGCGACCTTCGTGAGCACCGCGTCGAGGTTGGCCCGCAGGTTCGCGGTGTACAGGCCGAGTTCGAAGCGAAGCGTCAACGGTTGGGCGCCGACCTGCACGACATGGGCGCGGTTGGCTTCTCGCAGCACGAAATACAGCGTGAGCAGCACCCCGGCCGCCACCGCGGGAAGCAGGCCGACCGTCAGACCGAAGACGCCGACGATCGCGGCCAGGCTGAACTCCAGCTTGTCGAACCGGTACAAACGCTGCAACGCCCTGATGTCGATGAGTCCCAGAACGGCAACCAATACCATGGCGCCGAGCGTGGCCTGCGGCAGTTCGGAGAGCACCGGCGCCAGGAACATCGCGACCAGCACCGCCAGGGCCGCCGTGACCAGGCCGCAGACCTGCGAGCGGGCCCCGGTACGCAGGTTCATCCCGGTCTGCGAGAACCCACCGGCCGGCGGCAGCGCGTGGAAGAACGAACTCACCAATGCGGCAATGCCGTTGGCGGACAGCTCGCGGTCGGCGTCGATCTGAGGCTCCTCGGGCCTGCGCACCCCACGGGCGACAGCGACGGTCTCCAGAAACGCCATCATCGCGATGGCCAGCGCGCCGGGAACGAGGTGCCCGACATGGTCGAGCGCAGGCAACGCGGGCAGCGGAATGCCCTGCGGGACCTCGGGGATCAACGCGACACCCATCGACGGCAACCCGCCGAAGGCCGCCAGCCCGATTCCCAGCGCCACCACGACCAGCGGGCCCGGAACCAACGGGGCGAACTTGCCGATCAGCAGGAGCAGGGTGATGGTGACGACGGACAGCAGCACGGTGGCGATGTTCGCCTGGCCGAGTTGACGCAGCGCCGACCACAGAATGTGGAAGAACCCGGTGGCGTGCGGATTATCCTCCACGCCAAAGAGTTTGGGTATCTGCGCTGCGGCGACCGTCAGCCCGACACCGGCCTTGAGCCCGAGCAGCGTCGCCTCGTTGATGTTCTCGATGATCGCGCCGAGTCGCAGCAGCCGTGCCGCCAGCAGGAAGGCGCCGACCAGCAGCGTCAAGGTGACCAGATGTGCCTGCGCATCGGGTGATCCCGCCGCGATCCCCGCCCCGACCATGGTCGAAGCGCTCAGTGTCGCGATGGTGGACGTGGTGGTGACGCTGGTGGTGCGCGAGCCGCCGAGGAACGCGTAGACCACCAACGGCAGCATGCAGGTGTACAGGCCGAACTGGACCGGCATGTGAGCCACGGTCGCGTACGCCATGGCCTGTGGGATGATCACGGCACCGGCGGCCAGGCCGGCGACTACGTCGGCGCGTAGCCACTCCCGCTGATACGGAAGAATTCCCGGCGCGCGCACATTCGCAGTATCGCCCACGGCGGTCACATTCGTGCGAGGGTTGATTCCGTGGGTACGCCAACATTCGCTCGTAAACTGGGCCGGCCCAAGCCTCGTGACGTCATCTCCGGACTGGTCACGGGCCTGTTCTCCATCCCCGAAGGTATGGCCTACGCCAGTATCGGCGGCTTCAATCCCGTCACCGGCATCTATGCCGGCATCGTGCCGGGCATCATCGGGTCGCTGTTCGCCCGCACCGTGCTCATGGTGACCACGCTGACCAGCGCCATCGCCCTGACGTCGCGCAGCGTGCTCAAGGAGGCCGGGCTCGATCCGGCCGACCCCGCCAACGTCGCGGCCCTGGCCGTCGTGGTCGGTGCGGTCATGCTGCTCTTCGGCCTGCTGCGGTTCGGCTCGATCATGAACTTCGTCTCCAACGCGGTGATGACCGGCTTTTCCACCGGCATCGCCCTGCAGATCGTGGCCGGTGTGCTCGGTGACGCCACCGGCTACAAACCGCAGAGCGGCAACACCATTGGCAAATTCATCGACTCGCTGGCGCACATCGGTCTATGGCACACGCCTGCCGTCGCCGTAGCGCTGGGCACCGTCGCGGTATGGGCGGTGTTTCACTTCATCAAGCCGCTCGAATCGTTCGCGACGCTGCTGGCCCTCGTCGTGGTCACCGCTGTGGTGGCCGTGGCCCATATCGACGTCGAAACCGTGGGCGACATCGCGTCTATCGCGAATGCGCTTCCCCCGGTTACGGTTCCGAACTTCGCCGCGATGCCCGAGCTGCTCGTCGGCGGCGTGGCGGTGGCACTCGTCGCGCTGGCCCAGGCCGCGGGTATCTCTGCCGCCGTGCCCAACCCGGACGGCAGCCGCACCAATATGAACGGAGATTTCCTGGCCCAGGGTGCGGCGAACGTGGCGGGTGGCATGTTCGGCGCCCTGCCGGCCGGCGGCTCGCTGTCCCGCACCGGGGTGGCCACCTCGGCCGGCGCCCAGACCCGGTGGGCCGGCATCTTCGCCGGGCTGTGGCTGGCCGTGCTCGTATTGGTCGCCGGCTCGGCCGCCGAGATCATCCCGATGCCGGTGATCGGCGGGCTGATCCTGGTGATCGGTGCCGAGCTCGTTGTCGGCCGGCTGCCCGACATCAAACTGGTGCTGCGGGTCGCGCCGCTGTCGGCGGTGGCGATGCTGGTCACCTTCGCCGCCACCACGCAGCTGCCACTGCACACCGCGATCCTCATCGGCGTGATCACCTCACTGGTGCTCTACTGCGCCAAGGCCGCCGAGGCCGCGCAACTGATGGCGCTGACCCCGGCGCCCGGCGGGGGCTGGCAGGAGGCGGCCGTTCCGGAACGGTGTGCCAGCAACGACGTCACCGTGCTGCACTACGCCGGAGTCGGCCTGTTCGCCGAGGTGGCCCGAATCGACGAGACCTGGCCGCGAGCCGAAGGCACCACGAACGCCGTCGTGGTGCTCAGCCTGCGATCACTGCCTGACGTGCCGTCATCGGTGACCATCAAGGCGCTGCGCCGATGGGCCGGCCAACTGACCGCCAACAACGGGCGGCTGATCATCGCCGGGGTCAACCCCGGCACCGCAGAGGTGCTGCGGCGCGGTGGCCTCGACGACCTACTCGGCGACGACAGCGTCGTGGCGGCCTCCGACCGGGTCTTCGGCGCGCTCGACGTCGCCGTAGAGCGGGGCCGCGCCTGGGTGGCCGCCCAGGACGGCCAACCGGGGGATTCGCCGCAGCGTGATTCGAACTAGCTGCAGAGGTCGTCGGCGGCGGCCCGCGCAGCCACGATGACGGCGGCCTGACGGCCCGGCTCCAGCTGCGCCCACGGCACGTTATAGGTACCCGGCCCGGGAGCCGCGTCGGGCGCCTGCACACTCGCCAGGTACGGCTCGATCTGCGCCTTGAGGTCACCGCCCTTGGCCTGCATCCACAGCTTGGCGGCATGACAGGCCTGGAAATACTCCTCTTCGGTGGACTGTGCATCGGCGCCGACGGCGGTCGTGACCCCGCCGGGCGACGTCGCGACCTCACCGGGCTTGGCCGTCGGGGTCGGCGCCTCCGTGGTCGTCGTCGCCTGCGGGGACGGTGACGTGGATGCCCCGGACTGGTCCTTGCCGGCGTCTGTCGAGCATCCGATCAGCAGGCTCAAGCCGGCGGCGGTGAGGGCTCCGGCGGTCAGGCGTGTGGTCCACGTGTAACAGCGCATGCCGCCAATCTATGCAACACGGTCGGTTTGTTAGGTGCTGGGCGCATTTATGCAGCTCAGCGCGATTTGTCTGCTCGGCTGGCTGGCTCACCCCGGCCTCACCCCGGCGTGCGGGTGCGGCAAAGTCGTGCAGCAAACAACCAATATTGCGCCTGTCGAGGATGGCTGAGCTTTAGTATGGGGCGATGACGGCACCGGTACCCGCACCGCTGTCCGCCAGTCAACGAGCGAGATTTCGGAAGGCATTCCGCGAGGCTTACGCATCTATCGACAAGAGTGCGCTCGGCGCCGTATACGCCAAGTATCAAGAGCTCTATGGAGTCTCACGGGGGACATTGCTGGACGTTCTTGTAGATGATCAGCGCCGAAACCCCAAGGAATACACCGAGCTTCGGAAACTGAGACAGGCGAGGTACAAAGACGCTGCCAGCCCAAAGTCCCAGAAGAAGCAGGGTAAGAGGCGTAAGAAGCCAAAGCAGAAGATCGAGAAGAGCGGCGGCACCAGCGTATGGACCGTGAGCGGTGGACTACCGGGTTTGGGTAGGGGACACCGCTAGCCGTGCCGTTGCACGGTGCAACCGTTTGGGTGCGGTTTGGCGCGACACGCCGCGAAAGTGTGGAAATGGGGCTGACGCCAAGGGGAGAATGGGCGAGTGAAGCTGTTCATCAGTTGGTCGAAGGAAACGAGCCACGCCGTCGCCCTGGCATTGCGCGAGTGGCTGCCGCTTGTTGTGCCGTCCGCAGAGCCATGGGTTTCGAGCGAAGACATTGCGAAAGGGACGCGTGGGCGTGACGCTATTGTCAAGGAATTGGCGGGTACGGGACAGGGCGTAATCTGCCTGACTCGGCAGAATGTTCGCGAACCATGGCTCAACTTCGAGGCTGGTGCACTGTCCAACCACACCTCGGAGCCGCGTGTTCGTACGGTGCTCTTTGATCTGAAGTCCGCCGATGTGGTCGGGCCGCTCTCGGACTTTCAACACACCAGCCTTAATGAACAAGAAGATGTTTTCAAGCTAGTGAAGTCGGTCAACGAGGCATCCGATCAAAAGCTCCCAGAAAGACAGCTATCCATCTACTTTGAGAAATTTTGGCCCGACCTCGTTACGACTTTGGAAGAGGTCCGGGAGAGTCAATCCCAATTGCCGCTAGGGGCTGACGGTGCAGAGCCTCGCAGTCCGAGTCAGGTCATGGAGGAGGTCCTCGAACGCGTTCGGTCGATGGAGCTACGGCAACGCGCGCTTCCGGCGCGAATCGCACGTTTAGATAACCATGTCGAGCTCATAGCACAAAGCCTCGGCCTCGACCTCAAGATGAGCGCGCAGTTCGGTGGCTATGTTGCGACGCCCAGCGGAGTTGGGCAAATTACAGGTTCGAACAGAAAGACTGTCACCGTGGAACTCCGAGACGGGACGACGGTCTCTCTACCTCGTGATCTGGTTGAAAGGCTCAAAGTTCGGCCCAATATCATTATGGCTCAGCGAGATTATGAAAGAATCCAGAGCGCGATCGAAAAGGATTCCGCCGCCGATACGATCTCAATTGACGATAGGCGGGGCGAGCCAGTGGCGAATGCCGACGATGATGGGTCAGAGCACGAGAATGACGAGTGACTAACCCAACTAACCAAACAGATTGACAACCTTGGGTGTTGGCGCACCGGCAACCGGTTCCGGCAGCGTGTTCGGGATAGCCTCGTCGGGAATCCAGTCAGCGTAAATCGCCATTGTCACCTGGGGACTCGCGTGGCCTAGCCACTTGCTGACCTGCAAGTAGTGCACGCCGTGCGTCAGTTGCAGCGCCGTGAACGTGTGCCGGAAATCGTGCAGGCGTACGCCTTTGGGCAAACCGGCAGCCTCGGCAGCGGGGGCGATGATGTCCTCGTGCAGTCCCTTCAGGTCGCACGGCCTGTCCTCGGACCACTCAAGCCGTGGCGTCACCGGCTCACCCTTGCGCCGCGCACCGCCCATTGCGCGCCGTGGCCACAACGGTGCCTGCGGGTTGTCGGGGCGACCGTGCACGTTGGCCAGGTAGTCAGCCAGCCTGACCGCGAGCCAGGGCGGTAACGGCACAGTGCGGCGGCTGGCACCGGTCTTCAGCGTGCCGGTCACCCACTCACCTTTGCGCCGTGCCTTCGCACGTTCGACGCGCACCGTGCAGCGGGTTGTGTCATCTGGGCCGGTGGTGAAAATGAGGTCACGCACTTCTAGCCCTTGGGCTTCGGAACGGCGCAGACCCGAGTAGCAGAGAAACAGCACGAGCAGCCCGTAGACCTCGTGACGCTCGGCAGCCTTGGCAGCCAGCGTGGCAACCTGCTGACCGGTCAGTGCGCGGCGAGGTCTGACCGCGACGGCGCTCGGGTTGGCTGGCTTCTGGCCAATGTCAACGCCGTCTGTCGGCAGCGACGGTATCGCCTGCTGCGCGTAGGCATCGCGCAGGACGGCACGGAACAACCGCCACACGTTCCCAAGAGTGCCGCGAGCCAACCGGCCTGCCAGCTCAGCGCGGAACTCTCGGCAGTCGGCCACCGTGATTGACCCGATAGCCCGGTCACCGAAGCGGGGGAGCACATGGGTTTTGAGAATGGTCCCGTAGTTCTCGTGGGTGCCGTCCTTCAGCGCGCCCGTCGTCACCTTCACCTGCTGTGCGGCCAGCCAGCTCCCCACGAAGTGCGAGAGCGGCAGCATCGCCAGCTTGCGGGCATCGGCCAGGGCGGCTGTGCCACCGGGGGAGTGCTTCGCGTTGTTCAGTTCATCGCGGCGGGCTTCAGCCAGTGCTCGCGACGGGTAGCTTTCCTGGCGGCTCTTGGTCTTGCGGGATATGGGGATACCGAGACTGTCGCGAGCTGGCTCGCGCCAAACCACCTCATAGCGCTTGACCGGCTTACCGCCGCGCTTGGCTGTTGTCTCATGGGTTCTGATGTAGGCCATGATGGGTTACTCCGGTTTCTTGCTTGGGATTTGGTAGGGCATATAGCGGCCATAGGTGCCGCGAGGATCACCGGCGAGGTAGAGCCGGTGCTCATAGTCGGCGCGCTTCGCCAGGGCGAGAGCTGCCAGACGTGCAGCGAGACGGCGGTTTGCGCGGTCGAGCCGCCACATGCGGAACGCATAGACCGCTTCAGTGCATGCGTTGGCCAGGGCGAGGTACACGAGCGCGGCGATACCGGGCCGTGTGGGGGAGACCGTCACGGTCACCTGTACGCGAGTCATGAGGCGGCTTCTTCCGCTGCGGCACTGGCACTTTGGTAGATACGGCGGGCTGTCGAGCTGTACCACTTGCTACCGCCACGCGGTGATCTAATGCCCTCTTGCTCAAGTGCTTTCGCGATTGCATCGAAGCTCTGGCCTGCATCGCGGTCTGCGAGTATCCGCCGCACGAGGGCGGTAGTGGCCTCACGCGGTCTGCCGATCCGCTCGCCGCGTCTGCGCTTGGCTGCCAGCCCTGCCTTTGTCCGTTCGCCGATCAGCTCGCGCTCATACTGGGCGAACACGATGAACTGGTTCGCCATCATCCGGCCCGCTGCTGTCGTCAGGTCAAGGCTCATATCGAGCACGACGAGTGACCAGCGCTGCGACTGTGCGGCTTCAAGAATGTTGGAAGCGTTGATGATTGACCGCGACAGGCGATCAAGCTTGGCAACGACAAGGCCGTCAGCCTGACCAGATGCCAATAGGTCCAATGCCATACGCAACTGCGGGCCGATGTTCTTGCCGCTCACGCCAGCGTCGGTGACGTGCTCGATCTGCCAGCCTCGGCGGTCCGCCTCGGCGCTGATCACGGCGTGCTGCGCCTCAAGGCCGTTGCGCCGGTCTGCCTGTTCTTCGGTGCTCACGCGGCTGTAGCCGATGAACGCCGGTTGACCTGCGGTTTTCATGTCATCGCTCCCGTTCGGCGGGGCGAAACGGAACCGTTCCGCTTTACGCCCCGCTTCAGAACGTACGCCCGCTGACCTGGGCGTATCAAGCAACGAAGATCGAAACATGCTGTCCCACTGGGCTATTCGTTGTCAGTCCCCATGCGCAGCCTGGTTTCTGGTGCTCCACTTAGGGTTACGCAGGTCTTCTAGCTCGCGCTCGTTGTAGGTCTCTTCGGTGCCGTCGCCAAAGGTCACGCTCACGGCCAGCTCGCCGCCGTCAAGCCACACCCGGCGCACGGTGCCCTGCTCACCGGCTCGGGGTAGCCCGTACAGCCGCAGCACCCGCACCGCGCAGCCAGGTCCAAGGACACACGCGCCAGCTCGTGCACCCTGTGGGCCGTGGCTAGGCATTCCGGCCTGCCAGGCTGCTCTCCGGTACTCGCGGACAGCTCAGCGCTGCCGTGGGCTGTGCTGGGCGCTCAGCGGGCACGGCGGGCTATCCGTCCGGTGCTGGCTCGCTCGCGTTCACGGCGGGCCGCTTCGGCGTACTGCCGCTGCCGTTCGGCAGCTTCGGCCTCTTCGATGGTCACGAGCGCCTTGCTTGCCGGTGAGCCAGTCGGCGGAATGATCGGTTCATCCGCGCCAGGGCCGTACGGCGGTCTACGCCAGGGTGGTTTGTGGGTGCCACTGGGCGCCGGCGTGGGGTATGCGCTTGGAGCATCTGGGTTCTCGTCCACAACCTCCGCGTCGATCACGGTATCCGCGCCTACAGGTTCCAGGGCGGGCATTGGGTTTTGGTCTTCAACCGGCAGGCCACGTGCACGGCGGCTGTCGGTCTGGCTCACGCGGGCCACGCCTGCGACGTTGCCGAGCACTTCGCGCCACGGTTCGGCGGGCTTGGCGGACAGCTCAAGTTCGGCCTTCGCGGTCACACCGCCCCGATCAAGGGCATCGCGGATCGCGGCCAGTCGCACCGTCTCGGACGTGCCTTCGTCTAGGGCGATGCCGAGCAGCCGAGCCGCCAGGGAATCGGTCGCCTGCTGCAATCGGCGGCGTGCTGCGGCCTGTACCTGCGGTGCAGCGCCACCGTGCACCCGGCATACCGTCGCGCCTCGTGCTGCGTATCGGCGGCACGGCTCACCATCATGCCTGCGAGCAGTGCAGCGCCTCGGGTGATCTAGCGCCGCGCCGCCTCGGCGTGGTTCAGAGGTTGTCGGGTTCATAGGTACCTCCGTGAGTTACTTTGGTGTCGTGGCTGGTAAAGGGGAGTGGCCGAAGTCTTATGTCATCCCGTCGGTCGTGCTGTCAGTGACGGCGGCGGGTTTTCTGATCTGGCATGTAGTCGATCCAGCGGGGCGCATCGACGCTTGGACTGTCACTCTGCTTATCGTCGGGTTCTTGCCGTGGCTGCGGCCGATCTTCGAGAGCATCGCTTTTCCTGGGGGTGCTTCGTTGAAGTATCGACAGTTGGAAGCCAAACAAGATAAGCAGGAAGACGAGATTCGAGCCCTGAAATTTCTCGTCGCGAACTTCCTTCCAGCAGAACAAAAACGCGTTCTCCGGAGGTTGGCAACCGACGGCCCATACGATTTCACCACGGAAAGCGAGCCTGGCGAGGTTTTGAACGCGCTCGGCCATCTGCAGATCGCTGGCTTACTCGAACAGAACCCTTCGCTGACGCGGGAGACCGCGCCCAAGCTGTTAGCCGATGGTGGCAGCGGCGATGTGAAGATCATGTTCCGCATCACCGCGATTGGGCGGGAATACCTGAAGCATCTCGACAGTGCGGAGGGGTAGCAAACGGCGAATTCGGACAGCTCTCGCGCGCGGGAAGGTGCATTGTGCGTTTGTCCGTTTGTCCGTTGTCCTTTTCGCAGGTCAGGCAAAACGGACAAACGGACAAAAGGGACATTCGGACACGAAACGGACAATCGGACTCTCATGTCTAAGCCTCCGCCCCACGTTCGCGGTACTCAAACTGCCCACGGCCAGTTTTCGAGATAAAGCCTGTGTCGGCCAGTCGACGCAGGTATTTACCCGCCATATCGGACGAAAGTCCAAGCGCCTGAGCGACCGTCGCGGCTGCCGTCGGGTGTCCAGCGGTGCGTACGCATTCGAGCACTTCGCACATCTTCGTACCCGCCTTGGCGACGTTGCGGTCCTTGGGGTCAACCTGCAATACGTCACTCACTCGTCGGTCGGACGGTCCCTTGATGACAAATTTCCCTACGTCCGCAGCTTTACCGGCGTCCGTCTCGACTCTGTGACTCTCAATTACATACTCCAAGGCCAGGTCTTCGGTTCCGGCGTTGTTCTTCTCTTGCGACAAAACGCGGATGCCCTCGGTTGACTGTTGGTCTTTGGCGAACGCGATGACTGCTCGCGCTACCTCACCGAACGCGCTCGACCCGTTGATCGCTGCGACAACATCGCCGCCGGGTGCTTTCGTCAGGTGAACAATGCAGATGACCAAACCGTTGATGGCCCTTGCGATCCTGGACCAAGGTTCAATGCACTCGCGTACTTCGTTGTTGTTGTTGATGTTCACCTTCGACCCGATGGCACTCATCACAGGGTCCACGAATACGACCGAAATCCCACGGTCAGTAAGGTCTTTGATCAATCTGGCCTCATCGTCCCTAGAGTTCAGCCGTACCTCTTGACCATCAATTTCCACATGAGGGAAGTGAATCCGGCTCATATCGGCACCGTGTGCCCGCAGGCTCGGCTTTACCATGTACTCGATTGATTCCTCGGAGGCAATGTAGGCGACGTTCTGTGGCTCGCCGTAAAAGCAGCCACCAAGTGTGCCGCGTGTGAACTCTGAAGCGAACCACCGTGCACCCGTCGACTTCCCGGCTCCGGGCCGTCCTGCGAACAATGCGAGTGTGGCGCGCTGTATGCAGCCTTTGCCGTTGTGCTCGAATCCCCACTCGGGCACGTCGTCGCGTACCTCGCTACCGGTGCGCCACCTGATAACACGCTGGCCGGATGGGGTTTGGTGTTTGTCGTCGCCGCGCCCATCCGGCAGCTCACCGTTGGTATCGGAATCCATAGGCTTCATGGGGATACGTCCGCCGTTCCGATCTAGGGCGCGGCGTATCCGCATCCAGTTCTCCCACGGCGTGACGTGCTCGGGTGCAGTTCCGCCCGGTTTCCAGCTGAGGTCTGCCGCAGCCCGACGCTGTAGCTCTTCTATGTCGTCGGCCAGCGCTTCACCAATTGCGAACTGCTCCAGGCGGTCTATCTCTGCCAGGTCGAACCTGTCAGCTTCACCGCGAGCCGCGTAAGACTCGCGTGCTGCGGCCTCAAGCTCGTCACGTGCCCGCTTCCACGGAAAGCAGCCGATACGGGCGTGCCTCGCGGCCCGACACAGTTCGTCGCGGGCAGTGTTCCGAGTGCTGTCGCGTTCGTCGCTGACCCGCTTGACGATTCGTGGTAGCAGGTTCGGCCAGTAGTCTTCGGTGCAGTCGGCACGGAACTGTTCGACCTCTTCGGCTGTCGCCTCGCCTCGTCCACCTCCGGCCCTGGCCTGCTTCGTGATGGCGTCTCGCCAGGCATCGGGCAACGCGGCCCACTCGCTGATCGGGGGCACAATGCCGTCCGGTACCTCTTCGCCGGTGCGTTCATCGTACAGCCGGACCCGAACACCATCGCCCAAGTCCGGTCGGATGCTTGGGGGAACGACGGCCAGCCGGTGGTGCCTCTGGATGAACTCAACGTGACCGGGACTGCCGTCTGCCGCTTTCAGTTCGCCGCGTGCCTCCCATCCGTCCGGTGCGTTAACTCGATACAGCCGTATACCGCTGCCGCTCTCAAAGGATCGCGCTGACAGTCGGTAGGTCAGCGGCAGTGAGCCAAGGCGGGTGGAGCGTTCGGCGATTGTGCGTAGGCCATGCTTGGCCTGACCGTTGGCGGTCACATAGTCGTCTATGTCGATACCAATGCCCCCAACGGGCATTCGTATGCCGAGGTTCAAGACACCGTTGACCCCGCTGTCGATCCGTCGCACAACGTCCTCGGGCCAGGACTCAATCTCGTCCAGCTCGGCGTCCACACCACCGCGTCCTGTCACCCCACGATGCCAAGGCCGTTTGCTCGTCTCGTTCCCAATCGCTAAAGGCGGCAGCCCGTTTTCGTGGAGTCGCTTCGCGTGGTGTCTGAACTCGTCAACGTCAATGCCGTCGAACTCAACCTCAAACATGTTGGGCTGCTCGTCATCTGCCGCGCTGTCGCTACCTACGGGCGGCTGTAGACTTGCCATAGCATCCTTCCTGCGTCTCGGTGCTACCGCCCCGGTTGTTGTGTTCCAGCAGCCGGGGCACTCTCGTCTATTGGGCCGGTACCGAGTGGGACTTGGGCGTGTGGCGGTTAGCCGCCAGCCAGGCATCTATATCCTCCGGCGAAAAGTACCGGCGCTGTCCCAAGACGATGCATGGAATTTCCCCACGCTGATCAGCCCTGATGATGTGCCATTCCGCGACGTCGATCCCACGTTCGTCTATGAGCCACTGCCGCACCTCGCCCCGACGCATCAACCCTTGCTGTTGTTGCATGCTCTTGCCTCCGTTTCCCTCGCGGTACCTCCGGTATACACCGAGCTGCATCTGAAACGTATTGCACTACAAGAGAGTTAGCCCTGTGAGGGTCAGTAGACCTAGTGACTCGCTAACACCGCCCTGCGTCACCTCCTGCAACCTGGCGCACTGATCGTGGGTGCAACCCTGTCGAGGCCGGCTGGGACAGATCCCGGGCGCATCATGGACTTAACCCAGGCTGCCTTTGTCTGGTTCGGCGTCCTGACGGACAGTCAGCACAGGCTCGCCGTTGGCGTCGAAGGTCACGCCTTGGTCGGCCAGCTTGGCTCGCTCGGCTGCGGCCAGGGCGTCACGGCGGTTACGCGCCCAAGCTGCGGCTCCTTTGCGCCGTGCCTCGTACTGCTCGGCCATGACGCGCTGCGTCTGCCTGCGTGCCTCTATCGCGGCTGCCATCGCCTTGCTGGCCTCGCTGGGATTTGGGCCAACGGGAGATCGCTTGATGCTCGCCCAATGCCTCATTCGCTGGTGTTTCATTCGGGCTCACCGTCCCGTCGTTGCACACTGGCCCTGGCCTCGCATTCGGCTTGCAAGGCAGCTCGCGCCGTGTGTCGGGCCTTGTCGTAACAACCCTCGCAGACCTCCCATAACAGCACGTACCCACCTTTGTGCTCGACCAGCAAGATTGTCGGCCCGCCGCAGTTCTCGGCTAGGCGCAGATCGCATGTGTCGGAAGTCAACGTTCCAAAAGCCAGACGCTGCACAAACTCTTGAGCCGGTGATCGTTCTAGCGCTGGGCAGTCCTCGGAGCCTTCTACATAGGTCGTGCCACCGTCCGAACGAAGTAGCAGGGCATGGTTGAAAATGTCGCTCAGTCGTACAATCGGCCTGCCGTCGCGACCAATCAACACTTCGTGCGGCCACACCGTCGGGATTACGTTCTCGGTGTCCTGCTGGGGGGTATCGGAGAGCACGTAAACATGTGCGCCGTCTGGAGTCACGTCGTTGACGAAGACCACCTTCACGTCGCCGTCCTGTGAGAGGTCTACGCACGAGCTGCCCTCACACGGTTTGAATGGGTAGTGGTACGTAACCTGTTCCGCAGCCTCGTGCATATGAACTAGATGCGTTGTGTGCCGGGACCGGTCGTATAGGTCGGGGTTCAGGTTCGGGTCGAACAGCATCGTTACGCTGTCGTCGTCAACGCGCAGTCGTTGCCGCCAGAGTGGATCGAATGCGCTGCCATGTGGTACGGCCAAGGCGTGTTCGTAATCAATGATGGCCGCGACGATTTGGTCTGAGCCTGGGTGAGTCATGAGACTTGTCCGTTCCGCTCGACAACGTGGCTCATCACGAAGTCGTAGAGGTCTTGAGTCGAGAAATAGATCGCACCGGCGATCATGGTTCGGCGAATGCGTCTGTTATTGGTATTCACGTCAACATAATTCATGGTCACTGGAACGCCGAGAACATTGTTTATCCAGTGCCACGCGGCACGTCTGCCTTTGATCGTAGGCACGCGCGAAAGCTCAAGAGCCGTTGTGTGAGACATACATTCAGGCTACGCCCGTTTCGGGTTGAAGTCCGGTCCGCTCCCGGGTCATTGGCAGCCGAGGTCACCTAATCGCCGGGCGCACAGTGTATTTCCGCCGTAGCCTGTTGGACACATGCTTGTAGGCGCATTAGGAGGCGGCGAAATGGCCGGTGGATTCAACACTTATGGCGACGTTCTCAAGACGGCGGACAAAGTACCAGTCGACGCAGTTTGGGACGAGGCATTGCGAGCGGTCGAAGCGTACAACCGCGAAAAGCGCTCTATTGTTCAACTTTTGAGCTACGAGACGACTGTTCCTGGTGACTACGTGCCGCAATCGTTGCAGGCTGGTGTTCTCGAGGACGAATCGGAGTTCGGCGTACCAAGGTCTATCGGCCCTGGCCCGAAGCCGCTGCTCGTCGGATACACGATGCTGGATAAGGGTGCCGCTACGCGCTTTACGTGGAAGTACGTCCGAGAGGCCACAAGCGAGCAATACGTCTCCGACATTCGACAAGCGTTCAACGCAGACAGTCGCACCGTGACGGAGATGGTGCTCAATCGCCTGTTCAACCCTGCACCCGAAACGAACGGTGAAGGGTATCAGTGCTACGGCTTATATACCGGTGCCGATAGCATCACCCCACCTACCTTCATGGGGAAATCCTTTGCGAGCGATCACGTGCACGTATTGGCGTCGGGATCGGCAACGCTCGATTCTGAAGACATTGAGCTATTGCAGGACCATGTTTTGGAACACGGATACGGCGGACCCGGTGGTACGGGTCAGTTGCTTCTTCTGGTCAATCCCGCTGAGGGAAGGATCATCTCGAGGTTCAGGGCAGGTGTGGAGAACAACAACGGCAAGAAGGCCAACTACGACTTCATCCCCGCGAAGTCAGCCCCCAGCTACCTCACCGACCTTCAGATTGTCGGTTCGCTGCCTCCAGAGGACGTGAACGGTATCCCGGTGCTCGGAAGTTACTACCGTGCATATGTTCTGGAGTCATTCTTGGTGCCGCTCGGCTACGTGGCGTGCGTGGCGACAGCCGGTGTCGATAACCCCGGCAATGTGATTGGGCGCCGGACGCACCCAGATCCGGCCTGGCAAGGGCTGAAACTCATACCCGGCCACTTCCAGAACTACCCGATCGTGGAGAGCTTCTACCATCGGACACTCGGTGTCGGCGTTCGGCATCGCGGAGCTGCTGCCGTTCTACAAGTCACCGCAGGTTCGTACGCGGTACCGACAATCATCGGCGGGTGAGGCAATGGACCCGAACGCAAGCGGCGACGACAAGCCTGGCGAGTTCTCGTGGGGAAGAGGGCTGCGGCCTAAAGGGATTGAGCGCAAACCGCCCGACGAGGGCGGCATGTACGGCGGGCGCTCTCCGAGCACCGTGCCGGAACGCAAGACACGCTACGGCCACCCAGGAAAGCAGGTCCGCCCATGACTGACAAGGTTGTTCGCTACACCGGCGCATTGCCAGGTGTGAAGTCACAGCGTGAAATGTCGCGCCAGGACTGGGCGTTACTCGGTATCAAGTCAGGACCGCACGTGTGGTCTGTGGCCAACGGCTATGCCCTACCCGCGTCGGACTTCACCGCTGAGCAGCTCAAAGTGCTGAGCGGCACAAGCGGTTTCGAGGTCACATAACCTGGGCCAGGGCGATGCCGCTCGCCTTGGTCCTTATCGCCCTGGCTCACCTAAACCGGCACCCGGCAGCCAGACAAGCCTTGAAAGAACTTGGTCTCTATGGGGTCTGCTGCCGGGTGTCGCCTTTATCCCGTTGGTATCTGGGCGACACCTAAAGCTGCACGATATAGGTTCCGTCAAGATGCCGTTCGACCGTTCCGCCTTCAACGATCATCCCAACGATTGTCTCGCCGTCGCTGTCTGTGAACTTGTACACACTCGGCTCGTCGTCGTCTTGATCGACCGAAGCAATGTCGCGGTCAGTCACGATAACCACGTCCCGGTGCTCGTCGGTCAGAACAGAGATTCTGCTGCCGTACAGCGCGGCACGCCTACACACTTCGTCAACCTCGCGGATTAGTCCGGCGATGGTGTCGTCATCTTCGCCTCGCGCCGGTTCGTCAATTCCCAGGCCAGCGTTGGAGTCTTGGGCAGCTCGCTCCTTACGCTGTTCCGGCAGATCGTCCCGCTTGATCCGGTTCCAGGTGCCGTAAGTGTTCGCGCACGCGACCACTTTGTCCTCGGTGGCGTACTTGTCCGCGAACCGCATGCGTTGCGATATTTCGGTATAGCCCAGATTGAACTTATCCGCGATGAGTCTCCGCAGTCCGTTCGGAAGCTGCTTGCCGATACGCTGCGCGAGCAGTGCGCGACCGAACTCCCAACGCGCCACGATGCTCTGGCTTTCTCCCGCGTTGACGCGCTCTTCGATCTGTCTCAGCTCTTCGAGGATCGCGGTGTTGTCTGACATGGTGTTTCTCCCTTCGGTAGTGCTGCCGGGAGTGTTGTCGAGACATGGAAAACGGTGCCTCGGAAACACTCCGCACAACGTGTGAATTGCGGTTTGTTTCCGAAGCACCGATACATTGATCTGGCAGCCTCGGCGTCGGTCTACTGGTACCAGTTCGGGTCGCAGCCCGTCCCAGCAGCCTTTCGCGGCGCTAGCCGTAAAGCGTGTTCAGTTTATCTGCCTCACAGCGTACCCATGCCGGTCGGTGGATACCAGGCTCATCCATCACCGCTCCGGCCGCGCTCAGCGGTGTCCGGTTCCGTCGTATCGGCTACCGGTGCCGTGGGCCGAGGTGGGCGGCTGGCAGGCCGCACGGCGGCACTTGGCGTGCCAGGGCGGGAGGTTTGCCGAGTACCCGAACGGGTGTACGAACACCGGCCAGCAAACACGTTCACCCCGGCGTCACCCCGGCAGCCCTATCAGGGCCAGTAGGTTTCAGGCGGTGTTAGGCGCAACGTGAGCGTAAGGGGTGTACGGGTTGCCCAAACCGGCCCAGAAACCAGCCCTATCAGGGTCAATGGGCACTCTGTGAGGTTGCTTGAACCGCAGGTCGGCGCAGGTCGCGAACGGGTCGAAAACGCATCCCGCCAATCTATGCAACACTGGCGGCCGTGACGGAACGAACCGGATTCCAGGAGTGTTGTCGGGCTCGCTAGCGCGCCCGTCTGCCCTGATCCGCCGTCATTCCTGGAGCTTCACTCATGCTGTCCACGCTTGCACCCGTTCCTGCCGTCTCCGCGCCCACCCGGCTGCGCCTTCCCGACCTGCTGCACACCACCGACCGCGCCGCCGACGACGTGCTGTCCGGCCGCTACGACCGGCTGCTGAGAGGGCTGCCGAAAGACGATCGGTGGTACACCCGGTTGTCCGGCGACGACGAGGTCGAGGTCTGGCTGATCAGCTGGGTGCCCGACAAATCGACCGAACTGCACGACCACGGCGGATCCCTGGGTGCCCTCACCGTGGTATCCGGAGCTTTACGTGAAACCCGTTGGGACGGTGCGCTGTTGCGGCAGCGCCGGCTCACCGCAGGCGATCAGGCCGCGTTTCCCCTCGGCTGGGTACACGACGTTGTGCATGCGCCCGCTCCGGTCACGGTGACCGGCCCGACGCTGAGCGTGCACGCCTATTCGCCGCCGCTGACCGCGATGTCCTACTACGAGGTGACGCCGCAGAACACCTTGCGCCGCAATCGAACCGAACTCACCGACGCGCCGGAGGGATAACCATGAGCCGCATCGACACCGTGCTGGAACAGGCCCGCGCCCGGCTGCACCGGCTGCCCGCCTCAGACCTGCCCGCCGCCCTGGACGACGGCGCCGTGCTGGTCGACATCCGGCCGGCCGCCCAACGTGCCGCCGAGGGCTCGGTACCGGGGGCGCTGGTCATCGAGCGCAACGTGCTGGAGTGGCGGTGCGATCCGACCAGCGACGCGCGAATCCCGCAGGCCGTCGACGACGACGTCTACTGGGTGATCCTGTGCTCGGAGGGCTACACCTCGAGCCTGGCTGCCGCCTCGCTGATCGACCTCGGTCTGCACCGGTCCACCGACGTCGTCGGCGGCTACCACGCATTGGTGGCCGCCGGCCACGTGTGACCCCTGCGCTCAGGCGTTCTCGTTGCTGCTCAGCAGCGGCCGCAGCTTCTCGGTCTTCTCCGGCGTCCAGCCCGGCGGCTGCATCACCGCCGCCCAGGCATCGGCGACGTCCTTGACGTAGACATGGCCGTGCCCGTCGGGCACGTCGACCGCCACCGCCATGTCCGCCGACACCTGCAGGAACGTCACGATCGGGATCCACTGCATCCGCCCGGATACGTCGTAGCCACGCGGCTCTTTGAGCCAATCAGGTTCGGCGAACAGCAGATCCGTGTTCCACCAGGCGATCGGATCGGAGGCGTGCTGTAGGTACACCGCGCGCGGATGGCCCCATGGATCGGCGGGCCGCTCCAAGTTGCGGGCCTCGGCGGCGAACCGCACGTTCTCGCCCTTGTCGTAGATCGGCAGCCACTCCGGCGAACCGGCGTCGCGCTCCCGGGTGAGCGTCGTCCAGATGGTGTTCTGGAACGTCGGCCCGGAGAACAACGCGCCGTCGGTGCGGGCGACGAGGTTGTTGAGCGCCAGGAACGGGGCCTCGCCGCCGAACGATCCCAGGCTCTCACCGAAAACCACCAGCTTGGGCCGCTTGCCCTCCGGCCGTTGCTTCACCAGCGCGTCGACGGCCTCGAACAAGGCCTGCCCGGCCTGACGCGCGTTCTCCTTGTCCACCAGGAACGACAGCCAGCTCGGCAGGAACGAGTACTGCATGCTCACGATCGCGGTGTTGCCGTTGTACATGTACTCCAGCGCCGAGGCCTCCGCCTCGTTGATCCACCCGGTCCCGGTGGTGGTGGCCACCGCGACCACGGCCCGGTCGAGGCCGCCGGTGCGCTCCAGCTCCCTGGCGGCCACGGCCGCAGTGGCCTTGATGCCGTCAGCCGAATGCAGGCCCGCATAGGCGCGGATCGGCTCGACCGCCGGCTTGCCGTTGAACTGTGAAAGTTGTTGCACGGTAGGGCCGGCCGACACGAACACCCGGCCCTGATGACCCAGGGACTCCCAGCTGTCCAAAGACTCCGGGCCCCCCGATCGCAACCGGGAGGTGGGAGCGGCGAAGTCAGGGCTGGTCTCGTCGTTGACCGCGGAGAACGTGCGGTTGATCTTGTCCATCGCGACCCGGGCCACCACGCCGTTGAGCAGTGCGATGGTCAATGCCAACAGCAGGATCACCACGACAACCGCCGAAACCCGCGGCGGCGCAAACCGATTGAGCTGGCGCACCAGGAACCGGACCAGCTTGCCCACCAACTGCCCGATCTCGACGAACACGAACAGCACCACGATGGACAGCACCGCGGTAAGCGGGTGATCCCAGAACGTCAGCCGGGGCACGCCCATGAAGTCGCGGACCTCGTCCTGCCAGACATGGAAGTAGATGATCATCAGGACCTGGCCGATGATCCCGACGATGACCAGCGTCACCCAGGCCCACTTCGGGGCCTTCGGGCTGGTCTGAGCGGAACGCATGTAGCGCACCAGCCACACCCCGAAAACGCCGAGCCCATAACCGATCGCGCCGGCCCCGCCGCTGACCAGCCCCTGGAACAACGGGCCGCGTGGCAGCAGCGACGGGGTCAGCGAGAACCAGATGAACACCAGGCCCACCGCAGTCCCGAAGAACGTGTAGTGCCGGACCCACCAGTCGGGTCTGGCCACCGGGGCGACCGGCGGTGGTGCGGTTTCGTCGGCTACGGCGGCGTCGGTCACCCGTCGACTTTAGCGATGGGTGAAGTTGGCGGCGCGCTTCTCCGAGAACGCCGCCATGCCTTCCTTCTGGTCGGCCGTGGCGAAGGCCGAGTGGAACAGCCTGCGCTCGTAGAGCAGTCCCTCGGCCAGGCTGGACTCGAAAGCGCGGTTGACCGCTTCCTTGGCCATCCGCGAGGCCGACAGCGACATCCCGGCGATGGTCTCGGCCACTGCCAGGGCCTCGTCGATCAGCGAATCCGCAGGCACCAAGCGGGAAACCAGGCCGGCGCGCTCGGCCTCGACCGCATCGATGGTCCGACCGGTCAGGATCAGGTCCATCGCCTTGGCCTTGCCGATCGCCCGCGTCAGCCGCTGGCTGCCACCCATGCCGGGCAGCACGCCCAGCTTGATCTCGGGCTGACCGAACTTCGCCGAATCCGCGGCGATCAGGATGTCGCACATCATCGCGAGCTCGCAGCCGCCGCCCAGGGCGTATCCGGCGACCGCGGCGATGGTCGGGGTGCGGGTGGCCGCGAACTTCGACCACAGCTCGAAGAAGTCGGCCTCGTACACGTCCGCGAAGGAGAGCTCGGCCATCTCCTTGATGTCGGCACCGGCCGCGAACGCCTTCTCGTTACCGGTGACGATGATGGCGCCCACGCCGGAATCACGGTCGAGTTCTGCTGCGGCCGTGGTCACTTCGGTCATCACCTGGCTGTTGAGCGCGTTGAGCGCCTTGGGCCGGTTCAGTGTGATGGTGGCGACCCGGCCGGTGCGGGTCACCAGGATCGTTTCGAACTCACTCATTTGTTGTCCTCCTGGAAGGTCAGGTCGGGGTCTGCCGGAACGAAGTAGGCCTCGATGTCGGCGGCGGTGACCGCTTCGATCGAGGTGGGCGACCACTGTGGGTTGCGGTCCTTGTCGACGAGCTGGGCCCGGATGCCCTCGACGAAATCGTGGGATTTCACCGACGTGCACGAGGTCCGGTATTCCTGGCGCAGCACGTCTTCCAGTGTCTCCAGCTTGGCTGCCCGGCGCACCGCTTCCAGCGTCACCGACAGGGCGATGGGGGAGCGGGTGGCGATGAGCTTCGCGGCATCTTGGGCGGCGGTGGCGTCGTGGCCGGCCAGCGCGGCGAGGATGTCGGCCACGGTGTCGCCGGAGTAGCACTCGTCGATCCAGGAGCGCTGCTCCAGCAGCGGGCTGGCAGGCGGCTCGATGGCGTAGGTCGCCAAGGCGTTCTGGACACCGGCGACGACGACGGACTCGGTGAAGTCGGCCAACTTGTCGTGCGGCACGTAGTGATCGGCGAAGCCCATCGCGATCGCGTCGGCGCCCGAGAACGGCGCACCGGTGAGCGCGGCATGCAGGCCGAGCGCTCCCGGGGCGCGCGACAACAGATAGGTGCCGCCGACGTCGGGGATGAACCCGATACCGACCTCGGGCATGGCCATCTTGGTTGTGTCGGTGGCGATGCGGATGTTGCCGTGGGCCGCGACGCCGACGCCGCCGCCCATCACGATGCCGTCCATCAACGCCACATACGGCTTCGCGTAGCTGCCGATATAGGCGTTGAGCAGGTACTCGTCGTACCAGAACCGGCGCGCGTCGGCGCCGCCCGCACGGGCGCTGTGGTAGAGCGCCACGACGTCGCCGCCTGCGCACAGGCCGCGTTCGCCAGAACCGGTCAGGAGCACGGTGTGGACGGAGGCGTCGTTCTCCCAAGCGTGAAGGGCCTCGGAGATGCCCGCGACCATCGCATCGTTGAGCGAATTGATCGCCTTGGGCCGGTTCAGCGTGAGGATTCCGACGCCGTTGCGGACACTTACTAGGACGTCCTCGTTTTCTGTCACGACTTGCAATCTAGTTCGGGCCCCCAGGGAGCGTGCGCTACGGGTAGGGTTTGCCTCAAGATCGAACCTGTCAGTTTCCTGGGAGTTACTTCGCCTCCACGGGAACCTGCCCGGAACATCGATCGTTGAGCCAGTAGTTCGTTACCGAACATCTCATAGGAGAGGAACCCGACGGTGCGCGAAACCAGCAACCCGGTATTCCGCAGCCTGCCCAAGACGCAGGGCGGATACGCACAATTCGGTACCGGAGCCGCCGGCTTCGGTGCACAGCAGGTGCATGCGCAGCCCTACGCGCAGGAGTACCTCCAGCAGCCGCAGACCGGCGTTTCCCGGCCGCTGACCATCGACGACGTCGTCACCAAGACGGGCGTCTCGCTGGCCATCGTGTCGTTGGTCGGCATCGTCTCGTACTTCCTGGTCTCGGCCAACACCGCGCTGATGATGCCGACGTTCTTCATCGGCTCCATCGGTGGTCTGGTGCTCGTCCTGATCGCCACCTTCGGCCGTAAGCAGGACAACCCGGCCATCGTGCTGTCCTATGCGGCGTTCGAGGGCCTGTTCGTCGGCTCGGCATCGTTCCTGTTCGCCAACCTCGTCTCCACCGGCGGACCGGCGATGATCTTCCAGGCCGTGGTGGCCACGTTCGGTGTCTTCTTCGGCATGCTCGTGGTGTACAAGACCGGCGCCATCCGCGTGACGCCCAAGCTGACCCGCATGATCGTCGCCGGCATCTTCGGTGTCGTCGCGCTGGCCATCGTGAACATCCTGTTCGCGATCTTCACCGGCAATGCCCCGCTGACCGACGGTGGCCCGCTGGCCATCGGCTTCTCGCTGCTGTGCATCGCCCTGGCCGCGTTCAGCTTCTTGATCGACTTCGACGCCGCCGACCAGATGATCCGCGCCGGTGCGCCGGAGAAGGCCGCATGGGGCATCGCCCTGGGCCTGACCGTCACCCTGGTCTGGCTGTACATCGAGATCCTGCGGTTGCTGTCGTACTTCAACAACGACTAGCAACCCTGCCCCGAGAAAGGCGTCTGCGATTGCGGGCGCCTTTTTCTTTTGCGTTTTGGTGGGCCGGCGCCGAGTCTGCGGTGAGAGTGGCGAGTCTGCGCTCAGAGCGTGAAATCGCACTAAATCTCGCTCTGCACGCAGACTCGAAGGGCTGTCCACAGAGTCGGTTTTCATCCACAGCCGTGGCGTGTCGACACTTTCGCTGACCGGCCGGAGTCGGGCCTGCGTCGCAACGTCAACGTCGTGAGCATCTTCGACAGCCCCTTCATAGGCTCGGAAGCGGTGCGGGCAGGCCTGATCCGCAAACACCAGCTGCGAGCCAACTTTCGCGCGATATTGCCCGATGTCTATGTGGCGCGGGACTTCCACCCCACACTGGCTGATCGGGCCATGGCGGCATGGCTGTGGTCGCACCGCAACGGAGTCCTGGCCGGTGTCACCGCGGCGGCGTTGCACGGGGCCAGATGGGTCGATGAATCCGCGCCGATCGAGTTGATCTGGGTCAATGCCAGGAGCCCGCGTGGCGTGCGGACATCCGCGATGCGGTTGCAGCCGAACGAGGTCGGGCAAATCCGGGGTCTGCCCGTGACGACGCCCGAGCGGACTGCCTTCGACGTCGGCCGCACCCGGGGCTTCGGCCGGGCGGTGGCTCGGCTCGATTCTCTGGCCCGGGCAACGGGATTGAAGGCTCGCGATGTCGAAGAACTGGCAGCGCGGCATCGCGGAGCCCGCGGCCTGCGCCAGCTCGAAGAGAGTGCTGCCGATGGTCGACGCAGGGGCTCAGTCTCCGAAGGAGACGTGGTTGCGCCTGCTCCTTATCGATGATGGTCTGCCGCGTCCGCAGACTCAGATCCCCGTACTCGGCGCGAATGGCTTTCCGTTCGCCTACCTCGACATGGGGGTGGTCCGAATGGATGGTCGCGGTGGAGTACGACGGGGATCAACACCGAAGTGACCGAACGCAATACGTGAAGGACATCCGCCGTACGGCTGAGCTGGAGCGGATAGGTTGGATCATCGTCAGGGTGGTGGCCGAGGACCGGCCGCCCGAGATCCTGCGAAGAGTTCACACAGCAATCGCCGGCAGGCAATCGACGCTGGGCTGAGAGCAACGAGTCTGCGTACAGATCGCGAAATCGGGTGAAATCGCGATCTGTACGCAGACTCGGCGAAAAGCGAACTAGCTCAGGCGCTCCACAACCATCGCCATACCCTGGCCGCCACCGACACACATGGTCTCGATGCCGAAGGTCTTGTCATGGGTCTGCAGGTTGTTCAGCAGCGTGGCGGTGATGCGGGCGCCGGTCATGCCGAACGGGTGACCCAGGGCGATGGCGCCACCGGAAACGTTCAGCTTGTCCTCGTCCATGCCGAGCGCGCGGGCCGAGCCGAGCACCTGCACCGCGAACGCCTCGTTGATCTCGTAGAGGTCGATGTCGTCAATCGTCATCTTGGCGTTGGCCAGAGCCTTCTTGACGGCCTCGATCGGGCCCAGGCCCATGATCTCGGGCGACAGGCCGGACACGCCGGTGGACACCACGCGGGCCAGCGGGGTCAGGCCCAGCTCCTTGGCCCGCACATCGCTCATCACGACCAGTGCGGCGGCGCCGTCGTTCAGCGGGCAGGCGTTGCCGGCGGTCACGGTGCCGTTGGGACGGAAGACCGGCTTGAGCTGGCTGATCTTCTCGTAGGTCGTGCCGGCGCGGGGGCCGTCATCGGTGGAGACGACGGTGCCGTCGGCCAGCGTCACCGGGGTGATCTCACGGGCGGAGAAGCCGTTGTTGATGGCCTCCTCGGCGCGGTTCTGCGAACGCACCGCCCAGTGGTCCTGGTCCTCGCGGCTGACACCGGTGTGCAGCGCGACGTTCTCGGCGGTCTGGCCCATGGCGAGGTAGACGTCGGGCAGCAAGCCGTCCTCGCGCGGGTCGTGCCATTCCTCGGCGCCGGTGGCGGCCTGCTCGCTGCGGGCCATGGCATCGGCGTACAGCGGGTTCTTGGTGTCCGGCCAGCCGTCGGCGTTGCCGCTGGCGAACTGCGACACGGTCTCCACGCCGGCGGAGATGAACGCGTGGCCCTCGCCGGCCTTGATGGCGTGGAAGGCCATCCGGGTGCTCTGCAGCGAAGACGAGCAGTAGCGGTTGACGGTGGTGCCGGGCAGGAAGTCGTAGCCCAACTGGACTGCGACGGTGCGGCCGATGTTGAAGCCGGACTTTCCGCCCGGCTGGCCACAGCCCATGATCAGGTCGTCGATCTCGCGCGGATCCAGCGCAGGCACCTTGTCCAGGACGGCCTTGACCATCTGCGCGGCGAGGTCGTCGGGGCGCATGGTGACGAGGGAACCCTTGCCGGCGCGGCCGATCGGCGAACGGGCAGTGGCAACGATGACGGCTTCAGGCATGACGGCTCCTGGGAGATCGAATGGCTTAGAAAACTCAGTTGAAACTAGCCCGCGGTCACCACAACGGGAGCGGGGACCCCGGTAGAGCGATGCCACAGCCTGCTCACGCCGCCCAACCGGCTCAGCAACGAGCTGTCGTCCGCAGACCCAGTTTCGAGGGCCTCGTCGCCGTCCCATTCGCCGAGCACCCCGCACAACGCGGGTAACAGCTGCTTGGCCGCGAGTGCATAGCCTGCCGCCGACGGATGGAACATGTCTTCGGAGAACAGCAGCTCAGGGGCCTTGTAGAACTCCGGGGCCAGCAGATCTGAGAACGGCACCGGTACCCCGCCTGCCGCGCGCACGGCAGTGGCCTGGGCGCGGGCCAGCCGCAGGCCGCGAGCGCGGGTGAAGGCGCGCAACGGTTGCGGGATGGCGGTGACCACCCCGAAGTCCGGGCAGGTGCCGACCACCACGACGGCCCCGGCCGCGCGCAGGCGACGCACCGCGTCGCCGAGCCGGCGTGCCGACGGCCCGATGCCGTTGGGTTTGGTGATGTCATTCGCGCCGATCATGATCACGGCGGCGTCCGGCGGCGGCCCTGCCACGAACATGGCGTCGATCTGGCCGGACAGACCTTTGGAGGTCGCGCCGACAATCGCCTTGGTGCTCAAGCGGATTCGCTGGTCGAACTGCTCGGCCACCCCGCGCGCGATCAATACACCGGGTACCTCGTCGGCCGTCCGGCAGCCGTAGCCGGTCGCCGTCGAATCGCCGAAGATCATCAGGTGCAGATCGAACGGGACGCCGCGCTCCCACTTCTGCACCGGACCGCCACCCGGGTGGTAGACACCGTCGGCCCGCGGCGGGATGTCCCACGATTTGGGGATGACCTGCCGGGCCTTGGTGGCCTGCCCGGTCAGCAGGTTGCGTGCTCCGATATAGGCCGACCCCGTGGAGGCCAGTGTTGCCGCAGCGGCGAGGGCGATGGTCGCCCGACGCGATGTGCCCACATGATCAGTCTAGGGGGAGCCGGCGGGTTGTCCGCGTGGCGGCGCAGCGTGGCGATCACAGTGCTGTATCAAGTCCGGTATCAATTCAGTTTATTTGACTGTTGAACTGTTTACGGATGTCAAGCTAAGTTACCCGGGTTGTCTGAGTGACGAAGCTCACCTAGCACTACAAAGACGTAGGAAGTGGTGACGATGACCGCACCGAGCAAGGTATCCAGGTCGCATCACGCTGGCATAAGCCCAGCTAGGGCCTATCGCGGGCGTAGGTTTCCGATCAGTGACGGCGCACCCGTCGAGGTGGTCGAGGACGGGCCGAGCCTCGCGGGCCGATTGGCTTCGCTGGCGGCGACGCTGACAATCAAGCCCACCTTGGCGATTGGTAGCCACGTACCGCATCTGCCGTGGCCGTTCGGGCTCGTCAATTTCGCCGCCCGGCTGATCCGGCCGGTGCCCGGAACCATCAAGGCCACCATCGCGCTGCCGAACTGCACCGCACAGCTGGTGCGGGCCGACGGCGTCCTGCCCGCCGATGGGAAGCGCAGCGTCATCCTCTATCTGCACGGCGGAGCGTTTTTGGCCTGCGGCGCCAACACGCACTCGGGGATCGTCACGGCCCTGTCGGGATATGCCGACAGCCCGGTCCTGGTCGTCGACTACCGGATGGTGCCCAAGCACTCGGTGGGCACCGCGATCGACGACTGTTACGACGCCTACCGCTGGCTGCGGCTGACCGGCTACCAGCCGGACCAGATCGTGCTGGCCGGTGACTCGGCGGGCGGCTACCTGTCGTTGGCACTGGCCGAGCGCCTGGTCGACGAAGGCGAGATGCCTGCGGCGCTGGTGACGATGTCGCCGCTGTTCGAGATCGACAACGAGTCGCGGGCGAACCACCCCAACATCCACACCGACGCGATGTTCCCGGCCAAGGCCTTCGACGCCCTCGTGGAGCTCATCGAGCGTGCGGCCGCCCGCAAGGGTGAACAGGTCTACGAGCCCCTCGACCACATCGAGCCCGGCCTGCCGCGCACGTTGATCCACGCATCGGGCTCGGAGGCTCTGCTCAGCGATGCACGGAAAGCCGCGCACATGCTGGCCGCGGCGGGGGTTCCCGTCGAACTCCGCATCTGGCCCGGTCAGATGCATGTTTTCCAGCTCGCCTCGCCGCTGGTGTCCGAAGCGAAGCGCTCTTTGCGTCAGATCGGCGAGTACATTCGCGAGGCCACCTGGTAAGCGATTCGCGGGCCTGAGACCATTGACGTATGCGCATCGCCAGGCACATCAGTGAGCTCATCGGCAACACCCCACTGGTTCAGCTGAACTCGGTTGTCCCCGAAGGCTCGGGCAAGGTCCTGGCCAAGATCGAGTACCTGAACCCCGGCGGCAGCTCCAAGGACCGCATCGCGGCCAAGATGATCGAGGCCGCCGAGGCCAGCGGGGAGCTCAAGCCCGGCGGCACCATCGTCGAACCCACGTCCGGCAACACCGGCGTCGGCCTGGCCCTGGTGGCCCAGACCCGCGGCTACAAGTGCATCTTCGTCTGCCCCGACAAGGTCAGCGAGGACAAGCAGAATGTGTTGCGCGCCTACGGCGCTGAAGTAGTGGTGTGCCCGACGGCCGTACCGCCGGACCACCCGGACAGCTACTACAGCGTCTCCAACCGCCTCGTCGAGGAGATCGACGGCGCCTGGAAGCCTGACCAGTACTCCAACCCGATGGGGCCGGAGAGCCACTACGAGACGACCGGTCCGGAGATCTGGGCCGACACCGACGGCACCGTCACGCACTTCGTCGCCGGCGTGGGCACCGGCGGCACCATCACCGGTACCGGCCGCTACCTCAAAGAGGTGTCGGACGGGAAGGTGAAGATCATCGGCGCCGATCCCGAAGGCTCGGTGTACTCCGGCGGAACCGGCCGTCCATACCTGGTGGAAGGCGTCGGTGAGGACTTCTGGCCGTCGGCCTACGACCCCGAGGTTCCCGACGAGATCATCGCCGTCTCCGACGCCGATTCGTTCGACATGACCCGGCGGTTGGCTCGAGAAGAAGCGTTGCTGGTCGGTGGATCCTGCGGCATGGCGGTGGTGGCCGCGCTCGAGGTGGCCCGCAAGGCCGGCCCGGACTCGGTGGTCGTGGTGCTGCTGCCCGACGGCGGACGCGGTTATCTCTCAAAGATTTTCAACGACGCATGGATGTCGTCCTACGGGTTCCTCCGTAACCGGCTCGACGGATCGATCGAGCAGTCGACCGTCGGCGACGTCCTGCGCGGCAAGTCCGGCGCATTGCCCGATCTGGTGCACACCCACCCGTCGGAGACCGTGCGCGACGCGATCGGCATCCTGCGCGAATACGGCGTCTCGCAGATGCCGGTGGTCGGCGCCGAGCCTCCGGTGATGGCGGGCGAGGTGGCAGGCAGCGTGTCCGAGCGGGAATTGCTGTCCGCGGTGTTCGAGGGCCGGGCAAAGCTGGCCGACGCGGTAGCCGAACACATGAGCCCGCCGTTGCCGCTGATCGGCGCGGGGGAGTTGGTTTCCACGGCGGCGAAATCTCTGCGGGACTGCGACGCGGTCATGGTCGTAGAGGAAGGCAAGCCCGTCGGCGTGCTCACCCGCCACGACCTGCTCGGGTTCCTGTCCGAGGGCGGCTCGCGGCACTAGACACGTCGGAGGCGCCGCACGCGTGGAATACCTTGCCTCCAGCAACTTCTCAGTTAGGGTGAGCTGGCCTCGGGCTGGCAAACTCCGCCACCACCCACGCCCGCGACGCCGAACGTCCTTCTGTCCGCAGCGAATGCGCTCGTGTTGACCTGTCAAACCGGGTTGACGGTGCGTAATCTGCCTGTGGAGCAGTCTGTACATCTAGGTGCTGGCAGAAAGTAGCGTCCGTCCGCGGAGCGCTATCGGCAGATGAGGAGAGCTTTCGACGTGACTGATCAACCGCCCCCGCCCGGGAATTACCCGCCGCCGCCAGAGGGTGGATATCCGCCGCCGCCTGCGCCGCAGCAGGGCGGCTACCCGCCGCCGCCTGCGCCGCAGCAGGGCGGCTACCCGCCGCCACCGCCCGGTGGTGGCGGCGGCTATCCTCCGCCGCCTCCCGGCAGTTACCCCCCGCCGCAGCCGGGTGGCTTTCCTCCGCCGCCACCGCCGCAGCAGGGCGGTTATCCGCCCCCGCCCCCGCCTCAAGGTGGCGGCTATCCGCCTCCGCCGCCTCCCGGTGACGCCGGTGGTTACCCGCCGTCCGGTGGCTATCCGCCCCCGGGGGGTTACCCACCGCCCGGGTACCCGGCCCCGGGCTACCCGCCCGCCGGTGGCCAGGGCTTCGGCGGCGCGCCGTACAGCGTCGGCGACGCCTTCTCCTGGGCCTGGAACAAGTTCACGAAGCATCCGCTCGAGTTGATCGTGCCCACGCTGGTGTACGGGCTCGTCTACGTTGTGCTGCAGTTCGTCTACCGGTTGATCCAGGGCGAGTTCACCACGGTGGACACCTCCGAGCCGGGCAGCTTCAGCTTCTCGATGGGTGGCGCCGGCATTCTCGTCTCCGCGCTTGTCGCGCTCGTGGGCGTGGTGATCGGTGCGGTGATCCAGTCGGCCTACATCGGCGGCATGCTCGACGTCGCCAACGGTGCCCCGGTGACGATCGGATCGTTCTTCCGGCCGCGCCTGGTCGGCAACGTCATCATCGCCTCGGTGGTGTCGTCGATCATCATCGGCATCGGCACGATCCTGTGCATCATCCCGGGCATCATCGCGGCGATCATGTTGATGTTCACCACGGTTGCCGTGCTGGATCGCAACCTGTCCGGCATCGACGGCGTCACGACCAGCTTCGAGCTCGCCAAGGCCAACTTCGGCCCGGTGGCATTGACCTGGCTGGTGACCGTCGTCCTGGCGTTCGCGGGCGCCCTGGTGTGTGGCGTCGGCCTGCTGGTGGCCTACCCGTTGCTCTCGCTGATCACGGTCTACGCCTGGCGTCGCCTCAACGGCGCCCCGGTGGCACCGCTGTCGCAGTAGCAGAACCGAACTCAACGCCCGCGGCGTCGGAGCAGAAATGCCCGCGCCGCGGGCGTTGTGGTCCGTGCCATCATTTGCCCATGACATTTCAGCCGCCGCCCGGCCCCGGTTACATCGCCGGCCCCAACAGCCCCGCGATGAATCCGTATCCCAGCCCTTATCCCCCTGTGGGGCAGGGCAGTCCGTACGGTCCCGGGCCCACCGGATACCCGGCACCCGGGCCGTCGCCCTACCCGGCGCCGGGACCGTCGACGCAGTGGAACTACGGCTTGCCGGCGCCGAACCCGCACGCCTACACCCCGTGGCTGACCCGGGTGCTGGCCTCGGTGATCGACCAAATTCCGATGTTCGTGATCTTCCTCGTCGGCTACGGCGTCATCGCGGGTATCGCGATTGCCGCCACGTCGGGAAGCTCGAGCGGCGACGAACCGTCCGGCGGTGCCGTCGCGGTTATCGTCCTGGCGTTCTTGGTGCTCATGGCGGTGACGTTCGCCTTCCCGGTGTGGAACTTCGGATACCGCCAGGGCAAGACCGGGCAGAGCATCGGCAAGCAAGTGATGAAGTTCAAGGTGATCAGCGAGAAGACCGGCCAGCCAATCGGTTTCGGCCTGTCGCTGTTACGCCAGATCGTCCATATCGTCGACGGCTTCTTCTACATCGGATATCTGATGCCGCTGTGGGACGGCAAGCGTCAGACGATCGCCGACAAGATAATGACCACGGTCTGCGTTCCCGCCCCCGCGGCCACACCCGCGCCGCCCGCCTACCCGGGTTATCCGGGCCCGCAGGGCGGTCTCAACCCGTACCCGGGCCCGCCCCGATAGGCTCGACCCGTTATGAGTGAACAGCGCAGGTGGCACGGTCTGGCCACAAAAGCCATCCACGCCGGTTACCGGCCCGATCCGGGCACCGGAGCCGTCAACACCCCGATCTATGCCAGTTCGACCTTCGCCCAGGACGGCGTCGGCGGGTTGCGCGGCGGATTCGAGTACGCCCGCACCGGCAACCCGACGCGGCAGGCGCTGGAAGCGGCGCTGGCTGCCGTCGAGGAAGCCACGTACGGGCGGGCTTTCGCATCGGGCATGGCCGCAACGGACTGTGCCCTACGCGCGGTGTTGCGGCCCGGCGATCACGTGGTGATCCCCGATGACGCCTACGGCGGCACCTTCCGGCTGATCGACAAGGTGTTCTCGCAATGGAACATCACCCACACCCCGGTTCGGCTGAGCGATCTGGACGCGGTGCGGGCGGCGCTGACCCCACGCACTCGGATGATCTGGGTGGAAACTCCGACCAACCCGCTGCTGAGCGTGGCGGACATCGCCGCGATCGTGCAGATCGCGTCGTCGTCGGGCGTCAAGGTGTTGGTGGACAACACCTTTGCGTCGCCGGCGCTGCAGCAGCCGCTGCTGCTCGGCGCCGACATCGTGTTGCATTCGACCACCAAGTACATCGGTGGGCACTCGGATGTGGTGGGCGGTGCGTTGCTGACCAACGACGAGGAACTCGACGCGGCATTCGCCTTCCTGCAGAACGGTGCCGGCGCGGTGCCGGGCCCCTTCGACGCGTACCTGACGATGCGCGGTCTCAAGACCCTGGTGCTACGGATGCGTCAGCACAGCGAGAACGCCGCGTTGATCGCCGAATTCCTCGATGGGCACCCCGCCGTGGAGACCGTGCTCTATCCGGGCCTGGCCAGCCACCCCAACCATGATGTCGCAGCGCGGCAGATGTCCGGTTTCGGCGGCATGGTGAGCGTGCGCCTGCGTGGTGGGCCCCGTGCGGCACGTGAATTGTGCTCGCGTACGGAGCTTTTCATTCTCGCCGAGTCGCTCGGTGGGGTGGAGTCGTTGATCGAGTACCCGGGAGCGATGACGCATGCGTCGACCGCGGGTTCGCAACTGGAGGTGCCCGACGACCTGGTGCGCTTGTCGGTGGGCATCGAGCATGCCGCCGACCTGCTGGCCGATCTGGAGCAGGCCCTCACCAGCTGACGCCCAGCAGACATAGAACTGCCCCTTTTCCCGACGAAAAGGGGCAGTTCTGCGTCTGGTCGCGGAGGGGAAGTCAGCCCATGAGCGCCGGGCGTAGCGCGGATGTCGTCACTGCCAGGTTCATGTCCGGCAGCGCCGCCGCGGACTCGTCCACCCAAATGCCCGTGGCGATTTCGGTGGACCGGGCATGCACCCAGCGCCAGCCGCGGTCATTGAGACTCAGCACCGCGCCGAGCCCGTCGACGGCGTGCAGCAGGCAGATGATCGCGGCGATGGCCGGTACGGGGTTGTGACCGTCGAACAAGGTGGCCAGCAGAGCCGCCCGAACCTGGCTGACCCGCTCGCGATTGGTCAGCGGCCAGCAGTAGACCGTCTTGCCCGGGAAGCCTTTGCCGGGCATCGGCACCCGACGGATCTGCCCGAGGCGTTCGAGGTGGGTCTCCAAGGTGGGCTGGACGTATTTGCTCAGCTTGGCCACCGCGGTGCCGGCCCGAAGCGGGCGGCGTTGCAGTAGTTCGAACGCGGGGTCGCCGACCGGATCGGCGGGCCAACTGCCGGCCAGCGCGATCAGCCGTCCGGCCTCGATCGGTTCGCCCGCCATGGCCGGGCGGATCCGGCAGGCGTATGCCAGATCCAGCAGTACCGCGGCGCTGAGCACCTTTTGCCTGCGATGGCGGTCGAGCCCGGGCTGCGCGGCTGCGTTGTCCAGCAACAGCAGGAACAGATCTTCGGCGATTTGCGCCATTTCCCCGACTGTAGTGCTTTGCCCCAGGTTGACGCGTCAGGCGTGGTACGGCTCAGCGCTGACCAGCGTGACCTTCACGGTGTTGCCGTTGGGCACGGTGTAGGTGCGGGACTCGCCGACCTTGGCGTCGATGAGGGCGCTGCCCAGCGGTGAGTTGGGGGAGTACACCTCGAGCTTGCCGTCGCTGATGCCCTCCTGGCGGGTGGCGATCAGGAACGTCTCGGTGTCCTTCTTGTCGTCGTCGTAGTACACCTTGACGACCGAGCCGGGCAGCGCGACACCGGACTGCTTGGGTGCTTCGCCGACCTTGGCGTTGTTGAGCAGCTCCTGCAGCTGGCGGATGCGGGCTTCCTGCTGGCCCTGCTCCTCGCGGGCGGCGTGATAGCCACCGTTCTCGCGCAGATCGCCCTCTTCGCGGCGGTCGTTGATCTCGGCGGCGATCACCGGCCGGTTGGCGATCAGCTGATCCAGCTCCGCCTTCAACCGGTCGAATGCTTCCTGAGTGAGCCAGGTGACCTGTGTGTCGGTCATGTTCTCGCGCTCCTGTCTATTTGCTTACGGCGCTGTCGCGCCGCCCCCTCGTGCGAAGTTCGTGGTTCCGGCCGGGGGCAGGCGCGTGTATTGCCGCAAGCGTCAGCACCTAATTGCGTGCTAATGCAGCAATACACGGCCCCAGCGCGGAACCGTGTATCGCACAATCGTACCACCGAGCGGCGGGCGAATCTTCATTTAATCGCTGGCCGCAGGCGGTTGCGCTCGTCAGAATCAGGGTGCTACCAGGTACGACGGAACATCGGTCCCGCACCCGTAAACGTCGCCGATCACGGGGGGTCGGCTGGATTTCACTTCCGCGGTCACCTGCACCACGTTCTGATCGGACGGGGCGACCAGGATCTCCCGCCGGCCCGTCTCGCTGCCGTCGATCGAGCGGGCCCGGACAATGCACACCACGGGCTTGGACGGGTCGGGGCGGGTCACCCCGATGGTCACCGAGACGGTCTGGCTGTCGATCAGTTCGTAGGCCGACAGCTCGCCCTTGACCTCGCCCGTGCCCAACCGCTGGAACGCCACGATGGCGAGGGCCACACCGGCCGCCACCACCAAGCCGACCAGCGCAAACGTGATCCATCGTCGGGTCCGGCGGGACAATTGGCGGGATCCGTAGCGGGCGGCGGGGCGTTCGATCATCAGAACTGGAACTATAGGGCCAGACAGATGTGTCACCGCAGCCCAGGCAGTGAGCTGTCGGGTTGGGTATAGGGATTAGGTAAGAGGACGCCGTAGTTAGATGAAAGCGACATGAGTGAACTGCGGTTGATGGCGGTGCATGCCCACCCGGACGACGAGTCCAGCAAGGGTGCGGCCACCACCGCGCGCTATGCGGCCGAAGGTGTCCGCGTCATGGTTGTGACGCTGACCGGTGGCGAGCGCGGCGACATTCTGAATCCGGCGATGGATCTCCCCGAGGTCCACGGACGGATCAGTGAGGTGCGCCGCGACGAGATGGCCAAGGCAGCCGAGATCCTGGGCGTCGAGCATCACTGGCTGGGATTCGTCGACTCGGGTCTGCCCGAGGGCGATCCGCTGCCCCCGCTGCCCGAAGGCTGTTTCGCGCTGGTGCCGCTCGCCGAGCCGGTCAGCCGCCTGGTCCGGGTAATCCGGGAGTTCCAGCCGCACGTCCTGACCACTTACGACGAGAACGGCGGGTATCCGCATCCCGACCACATCCGCTGCCACGAGGTGTCTGTGGCGGCGTACGAGGCGGCCGCCGACTACCGGCTGTACCCGGAGGCGGGAACTCCGTGGGCCGTGTCGAAGCTGTATTACAACCACGGCTTCCTGCGGCAGCGGATGCAGCTGCTCCAGGACGAGTTCGCCAAAAATGGCCGTACCGGGCCTTTCCAGAAATGGCTCGAGCACTGGGATCCCGATCACGACATATTCGCCAAGCGGGTCACCACCCGTGTTGAATGCTCGAAGTACTTCAGTCAGCGCGACGATGCGCTGCGCGCTCACGCGACCCAGATCGATCCGAAAGGCGATTTCTTCCATGCGCCGATCGAGTGGCAGCAGCGGCTGTGGCCGACTGAGGAGTTCGAGTTGGCGCGGTCGCGCGTGCCGGTGAATCTGCCGGAAGACGACCTGTTCACCGGGATTGAGAAATGATCGACACATTGACCGCAGTGGTCACACTGCTCGCAGACGAGCCGCGCAATACCGGACCCGAGTTCGGTAAGGCGACCCCGCTCGGTTTGCTCGTCACGGTGGCTCTGCTGGTCGGAACCTTCGCGTTGGTCTGGTCGATGAACCGCCACCTGCGCAAGCTGCCCGAGTCCTTCGACCGAGAGCACCCCGAGCCTGATCAGGCGGCTGACGAGGGTACCGCCGAAGGTGACGAGAACGCGGTGAACAGCACTCCTGATGACCAGGGCCAGTCACGTGAGCCGGGTGGCGGGTAACACGCTCGGCGGGTCCACCAGCCCGTATCTCCGCCAGCACGCCGACAACCCGGTGCACTGGCGAGAGTGGACGCCCGAGGCGCTCGCTGAGGCCGCCTCGCGGGACGTCCCGATCCTGCTGTCCATCGGCTACGCGGCATGTCACTGGTGCCATGTGATGGCGCACGAGTCGTTCGAGGACGCCGACGTCGCCGCCGTGCTCAACGACGGCTTCGTCTGCATCAAGGTCGATCGCGAGGAGCGGCCGGACCTGGATGCGGTCTACATGAACGCCACCGTGGCGTTGACGGGGCAGGGCGGTTGGCCCATGACCTGCTTCCTGACCCCCGACGGCCGGCCGTTCTTCTGTGGGACGTACTACCCGAAGCTCGGTTTCCTGCAACTGCTGGACGCGGTCGCCGAAACCTGGCGGGACCGGCGCGACGAGGTCGAGCGCGCCTCGGATCAGATCGCCACCGAGCTGCGGTCTGTGTCGGCGGGGCTGCCGGGCGGTGGGGCACCGGTGGGCCCGGAGCTGTGCGACCACGCAGTGGCCGCGGTACTGCATGACGAGGACGAGACCTACGGCGGGTTTGGTGGTGCACCCAAGTTCCCGCCCTCGGCGTTGTTGGAAGGCCTGCTGCGCCACCACGAGCGCACCGGGTCGGTGCCGGCGTTGACGGCCGTGCAGCGCACGTGCGCGGCAATGGCCCGGGGTGGCATCTACGACCAGCTGGCCGGTGGTTTCGCCCGGTACAGCGTCGACCCGCACTGGGTGGTACCGCACTTCGAGAAGATGCTGTACGACAACGCTCTGCTGCTGCGGGCTTACGCGCATTTGGCGCGTCGCACCGGGGATCCGTTGGCGCGCAGGGTAACTGCCGAGACAGCCGCGTTCATCCGGTCAGATCTGGGCGCCGATTCCATGTTCACCTCATCGCTGGACGCCGATGCCGGCGGGCACGAAGGCCTGACCTACGTGTGGACGCCGGCTGAACTTCGCTCCGTTCTGGGGGATGACGACGGCGCCTGGGCGACCTCACTTTTCGGGGTAACCGCCGGCGGGACGTTCGAACACGGCGCCTCGGTGCTGCAACTGCACCGTGATCCCGACGACGGCGCCCGCTTCGAAGCGGTACGTGCGGCGTTGTCGGCGGCACGTGCGTCGCGTCCCCAGCCGGCCCGCGACGACAAGGTGGTGACCGCCTGGAACGGGCTGGCCATCACCGCGCTCGCGGAAGCCTCGGTGGCACTCGAGGATCCCGAATTGCTTTCTGCGGCAGCCGATTGCGCGCAGCGGCTGCTCGATCTGCACCTGGTCGGCGGCCGCTTGCGCCGGGCCAGTCTCGGTGGCCGGGTCGGGGAGAGTGCGGCGATCCTGGAGGATCACGCGGCGCTGGCCACCGGGCTACTGACGCTGCACCAGCTCATCGGGTTCGGGCTGGATGAGGCGACCGCATTGTTGGATGTCGCGCTCGAACATTTCGCCGATCCCGAGCAGCCGGGCCGCTGGTTCGACACCGCCGACGATGCCGAGCAGCTCATGGTGCGGCCGGCCGATCCGATCGACGGCGCGACGCCCTCAGGTGCCGCCTTGATCGCCGAGGCACTGCAGGCCGCGGGCTATCTGACGGGTGACGAGCGTTATGTGAATGCGGCACAGGCGACTTTGTCGTCGGCGACTCCCATCCTGGCTCGTGCGGCACGGTCCGGCGGGCACTGGCTGGCGGTGGCCGAAGCCCAGGTCGGTGGACCGATCCAAATTGCGGTGGCCGGCGACTCGTCGTCTCCGCTGTTGGCGGCCGCGCGCCGGCTGGCACCCGGTGGGGCGCTGGTGATCGGCGGTCTCTCTGGTGCCGCGGACTCGTCGCCCTTGCTTCGGGGACGCGACCGGGTGGATGGCTCCGACGCGGCTTACGTGTGCCGCGGCACGGTGTGCGATCTGCCTGTCACCGCGGTCGAGGAGCTTGCCGTCTCGCTGGGCGGTCAACCGCCGGACGGCGGAAGTGGGGCCGTGTAGCCTCGCGGCCATGAGCCACGATGCCGCAGCCCTGGAGTCATTCGTCAAGCGCTATCTCGACACTGTGGCGGGGGGTTCCGCCGCCGAGGTCGCCGCCCTGTACGCCGACGATGCGACGCTGGAAGATCCGGTGGGCAGCGGTGAGGTCCACATCGGCAGGCAGGCGATCGAAGGCTTCTACAAGAACCTCACCGCCGCAGGCGCCGAGATCACGACCGAGCTCCTCAAGTTCCGCCCCGGCGGGCACGAGGCGGCGTTCCTGTTCGCCATCGTGGTCGGCGGCGCGATGCGCATCGAGCCGATGGAGGTCATGACCTTCGACGCCGACGGCAAGATCACCTCGATGAAGGCCTACTGGTCGGCGGCCGACATCACGCAGCTTTAGGTTCCGGTTCTTCCCAAGGCCCTCGCCGTTGCTCGGCGGGGGCCTTGTTCTTTCGCTTCCGAATTGGCTGGGTTAGCATCTTGCGGAAAACGCAGCGCGCTGCGCGGTTTTGCCGAAGTGTTCGTCTTGTCTTGTAACCCGCCGTGTTTACGACTTGAAGGTGTGCCGATGAGTTTGCCTGGTGACGCGGCCGGAGATGACGACGCTGCAGAGGGCGCTTTGCCGGATCGGCGGCGCTGGTTGACCTGGGTCCTCGGCGCCACCTCGGTGATCCTGGCGACCGCCTTGGTCGTGGTGGCGAGCATTCTGGCCGGCCGGTCGGGCGACGCCGCGGCCGGCGACCCAGTTCAGGAGGCCTCGTCGGCCGGCACCGGCGCCCGGCCCGCCAGTGCCGGGGACGTCGGCCCGGCGTCCATCGTCGTCGAGGATCCGACGTGTCCGGAATGGACCCGTATCAGTGCCGCCCTGACCGAGGTGCAGCACCGAGTGATGTGGTTCGACCGCGACGGGGCGATACCCGCCGTCGAGTGGACGCCGGAACAGGCCAAGATGTACAGCACGGTCGCCACGGCTCTCGGCAGCGTTGCGGTACAGGCGAGAAGCCTTTCGCGTGCCACGCCGCATCGCGTCATGCGCGAGGCATACGAGCAGGTGATCGCCTATGCGCAGGAGCAGATCAACCGCATCCCGCACTATCAGGCCGCCGACATCTCGGTGGCCAGGGCCACCGACTCCCTGGTCGGTGCGGTGACCAGCATGTGCGCGGCGGCCATGTCGGGTTCGGCGCAGGCTCGGGCGCCGCTGACACCGGCCGTCTCGCCGCCGACCTCGATCAAGGATGCCGACGAGATCAGCCGCCGGATCCTGATGGCCGACAACTCCTCGATCTGTGCCGAGTGGGTGCCGATGTCGGCGAATTACCAGTCCGGCGTCGCCGCTTTCAACGCTGCGGACTGGCAGTCGCCCGCCGCCGAGTGGACTTACGACCAGCACTACCTCACCGAGACCGCGGTGCCGCTGATCAACCAATTCGCCGACGAGTCAGAACAGTTGAGCCGGCGCAGCAACAATCCGGCTGCCGAGGATCTCGCTGTGCTGTCGGCGCAATATCTGCGGGCATATGTTCAGGCCCTGCCCACCTACGTGCCGGCGGACCGGGCGCTCGCCGACACGGCGGCCTACCTCACGAAGGCCGTCGACAACGCCTGCGCCGCCGTGGTGTGAGGTAGGAAGCTCAGAAGACGGCGAACCACATGGCGATGTAGTGGCAGATCGCCGCGACCGCCGTGCAAGCGTGGAAGAACTCGTGATGACCGAAGGTGGTGGGCCACGGGTTGGGCCACTTGAGCGCGTACAGCACGCCGCCGATGCTGTAGAGCGCGCCACCGACGATCAGCAGCACCACCGCGGCCACCCCGGCGCCGTGCATGATCGGACCGATGAACCAGGCCGCCACCCAGCCCAGCAGGATGTAGAGCGGCACACCGAGCCAGCGTGGTGCCGACGGCCAGAACATCTTGAGCAGCACACCCGCGATCGCCCCGCCCCAGACGATCCAGAACAGCACCATGCCTTTGGATTCGGGTAGGGCCAGTAGCGCGAACGGGGTGTAACTGCCGGCGATGAAGATGAAGATCATCGAGTGATCGAGGCGCTTCATCCATTTGCGGGCGTTGGCGGATTTCCAGTTCACCCGGTGATAGGTGCCGCTGACGGTGAACATCGCCACGATCGTGAAGGTGTAGAGCAGCGTCGCCAGCCCGGCCCGGGTCGACTCCACCGACCACGACACCGACACCAGGGCTGCCCCGGCGATGAATGCCACGACGGCCGAGTACACGTGGATCCAGCCTCGCGCCCGCGGCTTTCCGAGGAACTGGGCGACGCCGTCGGCGACGGCCTCGGGCAGGTCTTCGGCGGGCCGGCCAAGTGCGGCCGCCGAACGGTAGGGCTTGGTGCTACCGGTCGGCGCGGTCATGTCACCTCCATTGAGAACCACGGGGTACCCCGACGTTCACAGTAGTCTGGACTCTCGTGGACATCATTCCCCCGCGGCTCAAGGAACCGGCCTATCGGCTCTACGAGATGCGGTTGCGTCAGGAACTGGCGCAGTCCAGATCCGAACTGCCCCGGCACATCGCGGTGTTGTGTGACGGAAATCGCCGCTGGGCGCGTGACGCAGGTTACGACGACGTCAGCATCGGCTACCGGATGGGCGCGGCCAAGATCGCCGAGATGCTGCGATGGTGTCAGGCCGCAGGCATCGAGATGACCACGGTCTACCTGCTCTCCACCGAGAACCTGCAACGCGATCCCGAAGAACTGTCCGCGCTGATCGAAATCATCACCGACGTGGTCGAGGAGATCTGCGCCCCGTCGAACACGTGGAGCGTGCGCACCGTCGGTGACCTGGAGCTGTTGGGGGAGGAGCCGGCCCGGCGCCTGCGCGAGGCCGTAGAGCGCACAGCATCGACCCCGCCCGGGTCGTTTCATGTGAACGTCGCGGTGGCCTACGGCGGCCGTCAGGAGATCGTCGACGCGGTCCGGTCGCTGCTGTCCAAGGAACTGGCCAACGGTGCCACCGCCGAGCAACTCGTCGAAGCGGTCACCGTCGACGGGATCTCGGAGAACCTCTACACCTCAGGGCAACCCGACCCGGACCTCGTCATCCGCACCTCGGGCGAGCAGCGGCTGTCCGGATTCCTGTTATGGCAGAGCGCATATTCGGAGATGTGGTTCACCGAGGCGTACTGGCCCGCCTTCCGTCGCGTCGACTTCCTGCGCGCGCTGCGCGATTACACCGCCCGGCATCGTCGCTACGGCAAGTAGGGACATGCCAAACTTGAACCATGGCTGCGCTGTCGGCAGTGGTCTTCACACTCAGCTGGTGGCTGGGTCTCTACCTGCTTGCCCGCGACCCGCGTAAGCCCGTCCTCGTCCTCGCCGCGATCGGGCTGACCAGCTTCGCGGCCGTCGTCGCGCTCGACGCGGTCCGGCTGGTCTCCGGCTCCGAAGTGCTCAGCCGCATCGAGATCTACCTGGTGGCGCTGCCCGGCATCGCCTGGTTCGCGGTCATGGTCGAACTCGCCCGCCCGGCCGACACCTTCCGGTCCCGAGCCGGTGAGGTCACCGCGATCTTCGCCGTCGCGGTGGGGGCGTTCGCCGGCGCGGGGCTCGCGGGCAGCGTCGACGGACCGCTGCGGACCGGTCATTGGTTGATGTTCGCCGTGATCTCGCTGTCCTCGCTGGGCGCCATGATCAAGGCTGTGGTCGGCGGCGCGAAACCTGGTTCCGTCGTCGGATTCATCATCGTCGCGACCCTGTTCTTCGCACTCGGCAACGCGATCCTGGTCATCCCGCTCGGGCTGGTGCCGAGCTGGCTGGCTTTGGCGTCCACCGGATTCGACGTGGCGCTGCTCGGTGTGGCGGTGGCGATCTGGGACGCCTTCGACGAGGGACAGGCGTTGCGCGCCGACATGCGCCGCTCGATCATCGGGACACTGGTGATCGCGGTTCCGTTCGCGGCCCAGGCACTGATCGGCATGACCGTGCTCGACGCCGGCACCGGCCGCACCGTCATGACGATCCTGTTGTTCACCAGTTTGGCGGTCGCTGTCGCGGTGGAAGTGCTCGCCGATCCGCTGGCCGGGCTGTTGGACCGGTTGGCCTTCTCCCGATCACCGGGCCTGCGCGCCGACCGCGAGGCACTACGCCAGACCGAGGCCGCCCTGCCGCTGCGATCGGACCATCCGCTGAGCGGCATCGACGACGAAGCCTTCGCCCGGCTCACCCGGCGCGCGCTCGGCCACTACGGCGACCTGTCGAAACTGGTCGCCAGTCCGCTCACCGCGCTGCCCGCCATCGACACCCGATTGGCGCAGCGCGGGGTGCCGGACCAGCCGCTGGAACGCGCCAACGAACTCAAAGCCCTGCTGGCCGACCGGATCGCCGCGCTCAAACCGCGCGATGGCGGCGACTTCGGCACCACCGAGCAATGGCGCCACTACAACTCGCTGTATTTCCCCTACGTCGTCGGGGTCCGTGCCTACGCGCAGAACGCCACCGCGGCCGGCCTCGACCCGATCGCCCGGCAGGCCTGGCAGTGGTTCGTCACCGAGGTGCCGCAACGCTCGTTGCACAACTGGCAGAACGCCGCCGCGCGGGTGATCGCCGCGGATCTGCGCGGCTCCCTGGTCACTGCCAACGACTGACGCCTGCAGCTCGCTGACCTGGGCTTGGCAGCGCTTGGCAGTGTTTGGCGTCGATCTGGCAGCTCGTGATGAGCAGGGTCGGAGGTGTTCCACCGATCGACCCCCTCATCGCCGAGGAGCCCGACATGACCGCGACACTGCACCACCCATCCACCGACTCCACGACCCGGGCATCCGCCCACGGTTGCCTGCTCCGGTTCGCGCTGCGCGCCGATGCCACCGTCTGTGCCGGCGTCGGCTTGCTGGTGGCCATGACCGCCGACCAGCTGGCGCGTATCGCGGGGCTGTCGGCCACCACCGGCTGGATCGTCGGCGCTGTCCTGGTCGGCTACGGCGTCCTGCTGTACGCCCTGGCCGCAGTGCCGAGGGTGCGGCGCGTCGGCATCGCCGTCCTCGCCGGCAACGTGGTCTTCGCGATCGTCACGGTCGTCGTGATCACAGCCGGCTGGTCGGCGCTGACCTGGACCGGAAACGAGTTGGTACTCGGATTCGCCAGTGCCACCGCAGTACTGGCCTGGCTGCAATACCGCGGAGTGCGCCGTCTGGCGTGACTCCTTTCCGAGCCGGTGCGGGGTGCCGCCGGAAGAGGTTACGGCGCGTATCCCCGCACCGTGCTCCACCGCACGAAGTCGAAGTACGACAGGTAATCACCAACCGAGAGAAGGAGAATCATGACCGCCATCACCGCCACCGCGGGCACCAGGAAGTCGACCGATTCGCTGCTGCGCCTGGCCATGCGACTGGACGCCGTTCTCGTCGGCATCAGCGGCGTCGCGCTGCTGGCCGCCGCCGGGTGGTTCGCCGACCTGACCGGCCTACCGAAATCCGTCGAGTACGGCGTCGGCGTCTTCTCGGTCGTCTACGGCCTCGTGGTGTTCGCCCTGGCCGGGATCGAACGGGTACGCCCGGCGGGCATCGGCACCGTGATCGCCAATGCGGCCTGCACGGTGATCGCCCTGGTCGCCGTGTTCACCATGGCACTGACCACCGCGGGAGTGGTAGCCGTCATCGGCACCGGCATCTACACCCTGGCGATGGCCGAGCTGCAGTATGTGGGGGTTCGGCGGATTCCGGCCTGATCGTCAGGCCCCTCCGGCGCCCAGAGCCCACGGCTCTGGGCGCCTGGAGAGGCGATAATGGCCGGGTGGAATTGCAGTGGGCGCCAGAGCACACCGAGCGGCTGCGGACGGTACGGGTCGGTTGGGATGGAACGGAAGTGGGCGCTCCGTGTTTCCCACCGGACTGGGAGACCGAGCCAGGCGATCTCGACCTGCTGCGCATCGCCACCCGGTTCGGTGTCTGTGCGGCAGGCGAATACCGGTATCGGCGTCCACCTGCCGACCACGAATACTCGTTCTTCGTCCAAGACCTGCCTGAATCCAGCACGTTCGGTTTCAGCAGTCAGCACCGAACCCTGCTGGCTCAGATGAGTTGGGAACTGACCGATCCCTTCGATGACGAGGTGCCGGGCTGCGACCCCAAGCGGCCGTACGGCGACTTCACGTTCTACCAACTGGAGATGGCATTGCACCTGGGGCTGATCCCGCCGAAGAAGCCGGAGGGGGAGGACCCGATGACGCCGGAGCTGGTCACCGCGATGACAGACCTGCACCAGCGGATGCAGCCCGCACTCCAGGTGTTCCTGCACCACTTCGTGATTCCCGACGGGCAACGGTTCGTGGGCAATGAGTGGGGCGGTTGGGAACGCGCCTGAGCGGCGTGGCTGTCGAAATTCGGGTAGCGCACTACTCATGGCGGGACGACCGCACGCGCCCACACTGGGCTCAAACGGCGCTACCCGGGAGGTTCGCGATGCCAGAAGACTGTGACGTTTGCATTGTCGGTGCCGGCCTGTGCGGCATGAACGCGCTGTTCGTGGCCGCCACCTACCTCAGACCCGATCAGAAGATCATCTTGGTCGACCGTCGCGCTCGAGTCGGTGGTATGTGGGTCGACACATATCCGTATGTGCGGCTGCATCAGCCCCACCCCATGTTCACCGCAGGCAACATCAAGTGGACCCTCGGCCGTGAGCCCTCGTATCTGGCCACCAAATCCGAGGTGCTCGATCATTTCGGCTACTGCCTGCAGCAAATCAAGCAGCGGGTGCGGGTCGAGGAACGCTACGGCTGGGATTTCCGGTCCGCCGATGCCGACGGCGGTGCGGTACACGTCATCTGTCATGACGCGGATGGGCAACCGCACACCATCCGGGCCGGCAAATTGATCAAGGCATACGGGGTACGGGTGACGCCCAACGACGCGCTCGAGCTGTCCAGCGATCGGGTGCGGTCGGTGTCACCGGACTCGTGTGACGTCCGCTTCGGGGAGATCCGCGACAGCGACGCCCCGGTATGGGTAATCGGCAGCGGCAAGACCGCCATGGACACCGCGCACGCGCTGATCACGTCGCATCCGGGGCGCGAGGTGAACATGGTGGCCGGCTCGGGCACCTTCTTCACCAGCCGGGATCGGTTTTTCCCCGCCGGCGCCCGGCGCTGGGCGGGCGGTACCTCGCTGACCAAATTGTCCATCGAGATGACCCGGCTCTTCGACGGCACCAACGAGGATGAGGTTGCTCGGTGGTTTCGGTCGGCCTACGGCACCTGCCCCACGCAACAGGCCGAGCACTACGTCGCCGGCGTCCTGTCGGAAGCCGAGAACGCCGCCATCGTGGCGGGTCTGAACGATGTGGTGATGGACCACCTCGTCGACGTCGTCGACAGCAACGGCGCAGCCGATCTGGTGCTGCGCAGCGGTGCCAGGAAAGCCGTCACGCCGGGCAGCTGGATCGTGAACTGCACCGGGTACCTCACCAAAGGCGAGTATCCCTACGAGCCGTATGTTTCCGGCGACGGGTCCATTCTCTCGGTTCAAATGCGTTCGGCCACTTTGCATCTGACATCATTTGCAGCCTACTTCGCGGCGCACCTGTTGTTTTCGGGCAAACTGAACACGGTCCCACTCTATGAACTCGACCTGCAGGACCTGGCGCACAAGTCCAAGAAGGCGCTGGTGTACGCGATGTTCTCCCTGGCTCAGTACAACCTCAGCCTCATCTCGGATGCGATGCCGGTCAAGGTGTTCCGTGACTGTGGCCTGGACTTCAATCGCTGGTATCCCATGCCGCGCCAACTGGCGGCCACCGCCCGGTTCATGGCGACCCATCACCGCGACCGCGAACATCTGCGGCGCACCCTCGACACCGTGGGAGAGCGCTTCGACGTGCGCTGCGGCCCGCTGGTCACCGCGGCAGCGGGAGCGGGCTAGAGCTTGCGCAGACGCAGCCGGTTGATCGAATGGTCGGAATCCTTGCGGAGCACCAGAGTGGCGCGCGGCCGCGTCGGCAGAATGTTCTCGATCAGGTTGGGCCGGTTGATCGAATGCCAGATGTCGCGCGCGGCGAACACCGCTTGCTCATCGGTCAGCGTCGAGTAGTGGTGGAAGTGCGAGGCCGGATCGGCGAAGGCCGTCGAGCGCATCGTCAGGAAGCGCGAGATGTACCACTGCTCGATGTCCTCGATGCGCGCATCGACGTAGACCGAGAAGTCGAACAGGTCCGAGACCATCAGTGCCGGCCCGGTTTGCAGGACGTTGAGCCCTTCCAGGATCAGGATGTCGGGATGCCGCACCACCTGCTTCTCGCCCGGCACGATGTCGTAGAGCAGGTGTGAGTACACCGGCGCACAGACTTCGTCAGCACCGGATTTGACCGCGGTGACGAACCGCATCAGCGCCCGCCGGTCGTAGCTCTCCGGGAACCCCTTGCGGTGCATGAGGTTCCGGCGGTGCAGCTCCTTGTTGGGGTACAGAAAACCGTCCGTCGTGACGAGATCGACCCGGGGATGGTGACCCCAGCGGGCCAATAGCGCCTGCAGCACACGGGCGGTGGTGGACTTACCGACCGCCACGCTGCCCGCGACGCCGATGACGAACGGCACCGGCCGGTCCGGATTCTGCTGCGGCTCACCGAGGAACTCGGCCGTCGCGGCGAACAGCCGCTGCCGCGCGGCCACCTGAAGGTGGATCAACCGGGCCAGCGGCAGATAGACCTCTTCGACTTCGAGGATGTCGAGTTTTTCGCCCATACCCCGCAGGCGCAGCAGCTCGTCCTCGGTGAGTTTCAGCGGTGTCGACATGCGCAGTGCACGCCATTGACTTCGGTCGAACTCCACATAGGGGCTCGGCTCGCTCGGCCGCGGCATTCGGCCAGTCTTGCACTTACGGTTGTGGGCATGACTAACGGGATGGACATACGGGCGGGCTCAGGGGCTGGTTCGGACACCTTCGTCCGCGAGTATCTGCTACTCGGCCTGCGCTTCGACCGCGTCGAGGACGGCTACGTCGACTCCTTCACCGGCGACCCACAACTGCGTCGCACGGTCGACAACGAGCCCGCGCCGGACCCGGCCGAGCTGGCCCGGCAGGCTGACCGGTTGCTCACCCAGATTCCCGATGACCTCGACCGCGACCGCGCCGAATACATCGCCGCGCACCTGCGCGCGCTCAATTGCGCGGGCCGCAAGTTCGCCGGTGAGCAGGTCGGCTTCGTCGACGAGGTGCAGGCCTATTTCGACGTGCGGATCGGCAAGGGCGACCCCGAAAAATACCGTCAGGCACACGCCAAGCTCGACGAGGCGCTCGGCGGCACCGGCTCACTGGCCGAGCGAATCCAGGCACACCGCAGCGCGGACGAGATCCCGCCGGCCCGGCTTGAGGAGTGCATCCACGCGTTCTCGTCGGCACTGCGCGACAAGGTGCGCGCGGCCTATCCGCTGCCGGAGACCGAGACCATCACCTACGAGGTGGTCACCGACAAGCCGTGGTCCGGGTTCAACTACTACCTGGGTGACTACAAGTCCACCGTCGCGGTCAACGCCGACCTCAAGCAACAGATGGCCAATCTGCCCCGGCTGGTGGCCCACGAGTCCTACCCCGGCCATCACACCGAGCATTGCCGGAAGGAGGCCGGTCTGGTGGCCCGCGACGGCGAATTGGAGCAGACGATCTTCCTGGTCAACACCCCGCAGTGCCTGATGGCCGAGGGCCTGGCCGACCTGGCGCTCCACGCCATCATCGGGCCGGGTTGGGGCACCTGGGCCGCCGACATCTACGCCGATCTGGGGCTGCGGTTCGACGGGGAGCGGGCCGAAGCGATCTCCGAGGCGATGGCCGGGTTGGCCGACGTGCGTCAGGACGCGGCGCTGATGCTGCACGACGAGCATCGCGACGTCGACGAGGTCGTGGACTTCCTCAAACGCTGGTTGCTGGTCGCCGACGATCGGGCCCGCCAGACCCTGCGCTTTCTGTCCTCGCCGCTGTGGCGGGCCTACACCAGCACCTACGTCGAGGGATACCGGTTGCTGCGGGCCTGGTTGGACGAGCGGCCCGAGGGTGTGACGCTGACCCAGCGGTTCGGCCGGCTGCTCGATGAGCCGCTGATCCCGTCGACGTTGCGCTGAAGCGTTCGCCAGCAAATCACTTGCCCCGGCTTTGGCGGTGCTTCCCCGGCGGGTAACGCACTTGCCACGCGGCGTTCACTTCTGCTTTACCTGCCACTATGACCTCGGTCTCAAGCGCTTGAGGCAATTAGCTACCAGTCAGTAACATTATTGCGTAAGCCTCGGTGTCCGTACCGGGTCGAGCAAAGGAAATGACCATGGCGGTATCAAGGGAAAGTCTGAACAAGGTCAAGCGCATGGCTGCCGCTTTCGCGGCTGCGGGCGCCATGGCGGTCGTCGGGGTCCTCGGCTCTGCCGTGGCTAACGCTGAGCCCGTCAGCAAAGTCGGGAGTGATCCGGTGGCACCGGCCAGTCCCGGGGGCAGCAAGGCCGGCGCCAACACGGCCGGTGCCAATACCGCCGGTGGCAACAAGGCCGGCGGCAGCAAGGCGCCGTTCTCCAAGGTCGGTAGCGATCCGATCTCGTCCGCCGTCTCGGGCATCGTCGATGCTGCCACCTCCGCTGGCTCTGGTGTCGAGATCCCGCCGCTGGTCAGCCCGTGGCCCGGCGGCGCGTGGGCCGGCCACGACTGGAGCAAGGGATACCCCGGCGGCGGATTCGCCAACGGCAAGGGCGGCGGTGCCGCCATCCACGGCAAGGCCGGCGGCGCGTGGGCGCACCGCGACTGATCTGAGCGCACGAGAAAACGGGCGGACCCGATGGTCCGCCCGTTTTTGTTTGCTGCGGGCGCTGGAATTCATCGCGGCTACCAGTTGGGCGCATGTCTGGCTCGCCAACTAATTCGCGAAAATAGCAGTTGATAGTGCAACTACTGACCTTGATCGGCGCTGCGGATCCAAGGGCTGCCCGGCTCGGCATGCTTGATCAGCGCCTTTGCTGGAGCGTAAAGTGTTGGCTGAACATCACGGTGGTGGAATCGGATGCCCAGCAAGGAGCCGACATGGCTACAACAGGGACGAAATCGAACCGAACCAAGTTGATGGCCGGCGTTGTCATTGCGGCGGGCTCGCTCGGGCTGGCCGCACTCGTCGGCCCCGCGGGGGTGGCCACTGCCGATCCCGTCGTCATTTTGAACGGCGAAGAGGTCGATCCGCCGAGTCTGGTCAGCCCGTGGCCCGGTGGTGACTGGGCGGGCTGGGACTGGAGCAAGGGCTGGCCCGGCGGTGCCTGGGCCGGTCACGATTGGAGCAAGGGGTGGCCCGGCGGCGGCTATGCCAACGGCAAGGGCGGCGGCGCTTGGAGCCACCCGGACGACTGATTCGGCGCTGATTGCCTCGACACGGCGGGCTTAGGCTCGCAGGGTGTCTGAGCTTCGGCAAGCCATCCCGGACCTGGCCACCCCAATCAACATTGGGTTGCTGCTGTGGATGGCGATCGGGCGGGGGCTATTCGTGCCGCTCGGCTGGATGACGGTGTTCGTTGTGCTCGTCTCGCCCCTGCTCGTCATCTGCCTGGTGATCACGACCAGACAGATGCACCGGCTGCCTGATCGGGAGCTCACCTCCGGAGCGGCCCGGGCGCACGTCGTGCTGTGGTCGGCGATGTTCCTGTTCGGGCTGACCTGCGTTGACGGCGGCGACTCCGGTCCCACCTATTCGGTGCTGATGAAGGTGCTCGGCCGGGCGCCCGGTGCCGAAACGGCCAACAGTGTGCTGTGGACTTGCTCGATCATCGCCGGACCGGTCGCATGGTTCGTGCTGCAGTCACGGCTGTCCCGCAGCCTGGCCACCACGCCGCCACCGCACGCGCCGGGCTATCCAGGGCCGGGTCCGGTCATTGACCAGAACAGGCCCGACTAGGCTAAAAGCCATGGCAGCAGACTCGTCATCCACTTTGCCCGCGGCTTCCGGCGCTGATTACGCCGAGACCTCAAGCGCCGCCTATCAGGCCGCATTGCAGGTCATCGAATCCGTCGAGCCCCGGGTCGCGGCAGCCACCCGCAAAGAGCTTGCCGATCAACGTGATTCACTCAAGCTGATCGCCAGCGAGAATTACGCCTCGCCCGCCGTGCTGCTCACCATGGGCACCTGGTTCTCCGACAAGTACGCCGAGGGCACCGTCGGGCACCGCTTCTACGCGGGCTGCCAGAACGTCGACACCGTCGAGGCCCTGGCTGCCGAGCATGCGCGCGAACTGTTCGGCGCGCCCTACGCCTACGTGCAGCCGCACTCGGGTATCGACGCCAATCTCGTTGCCTTCTGGGCCATCCTGGCCACCAAGGTGGAGGCGCCCGAGCTGGCCAACTTCGGCGCCAAGCACGTCAACGACCTATCCGAGGCCGATTGGGAGACCCTACGCAACAAGCTCGGCAACCAGCGACTGCTCGGTATGTCCCTGGACGCCGGCGGTCACCTGACCCACGGCTTCCGGCCCAACATCTCCGGCAAGATGTTCCACCAGCGCAGCTACGGCACCAATCCCGAGACGGGCTTTTTGGACTACGACGCCGTCGCCGCGGCGGCCCGCGAATTCAAGCCGCTGATCCTCGTCGCCGGCTACTCCGCGTACCCGCGCCGGGTCAACTTCGCCAAGATGCGCGAGATCGCCGACGAGGTCGGCGCCACCCTGATGGTCGACATGGCGCACTTCGCCGGCCTGGTCGCGGGCAAGGTGTTCACCGGCGACGAAGACCCGGTGCCGCACGCGCACGTCACCACGACCACCACGCACAAGTCGCTGCGCGGCCCGCGCGGCGGCATGGTGCTGGCCACCGAGGAATTCGCCCCGGCCGTCGACAAGGGCTGCCCGATGGTGCTCGGCGGGCCCTTGAGCCACGTGATGGCGGCCAAGGCCGTCGCGCTGGCCGAGGCCCGTCAGCCCGCGTTCCAGACCTACGCCCAGCAGGTCGCCGACAACGCGCAGGCCCTGGCCGACGGCTTCGTCAAGCGGGACGCCGGCCTGGTCACCGGCGGCACCGACAACCACATCGTGCTGCTCGACGTGCGCTCGTTCGGCCTGACCGGCCGCCAGGCCGAGTCGGCCCTGCTCGACGCCGGCGTCGTGACCAACCGGAACGCGATCCCGGCCGACCCCAACGGGGCCTGGTACACCAGCGGGATCCGGCTGGGCACTCCGGCGCTGACCAGCCGCGGATTCGGCGCCGACGACTTCGACCGGGTCGCCGAGCTGATCGTCGACGTGCTCTCCAACACGCAGCCGGAGGGAACATCCAAGGCCAAGTACAAGCTGGCCGACGGCACCGCCGAGCGCGTGCACGCAGCCTCGGCCGAGCTGCTCGAGGCCAACCCGCTGTACCCGGGCCTCACCCTCTGAAAATGTGGGCCGCAACACATGGCGGTCCGACTTTCAGAAACATGTAAACCCGGGTTACAGTTACCGCATGGCACAGAAACCTGTCGCTAACGCGCTGACCCTTGAGCTCGAGCCCGTAGTCGAGGCCGAGCTGCGTCGACACCTGGACACCGAGGTCCTCTGGTACGCGCACGATTACGTGCCGTTCGACCAGGGCGAGAACTTCGCCTTCCTCGGTGGCCGGGACTGGGATCCCTCGCAGGTGACCCTGCCCAAGACGGTCACCGACGCCTTGGAGATCCTGCTGATCACCAAGGACAACCTGTCCGGCTACCACCGCGAGCTCGTCGAGCACTTCATCCTCGAGGACAAGTGGGGCCGCTTCCTGGGCCGCTGGACCGCCGAGGAGCACCTGCACGCCGTGGCGCTGCGCAACTACCTCGTCGTCACCCGCGAGATCGACCCGACGGCCAACGAGGACGTCCGCGTCGAGCACGTGATGAAGGGCTACCGCGCCGACAGCTACAGCCAGATCGAGACGCTGGTGTTCATGGCGTTCTTCGAGCGCGCGCACGCGGTCTACACCCGTAACCTGCGGGCACAGATCACCGAGCCGGTGCTGGGCTCGATGATGGACCGCATCGTCCTCGACGAGGAGCGTCACGAGCTGTTCTTCGCCAACCTGGTGTCGCACCTGCTGAACACCCACCGCGACGAGACCGTGGCGGCCATCGCGGCCCGGGCCCGCGAACTTGACGTGATCGGCGCTGACATCGACGCCTACCAGGACAAGGTCGCCGTGGTGGCCGAGGCCGGCATCTTCGACAGGGCGGCATTGGCGCAGGTCATCTCCGACCGGATCGCCGCCTGGGGACTCGCCGACGAGCCTGCGCTCCAGGAGTTCATCAACACGTAACGCGCCGGGCGTCATACGCGCGGCGCGCCGGACAGCAACCCCGCCACCGCGGGAGTAGCGTCGAATCCGATGGCTAGCGACATGCTCTGCTGTCCGGACGGTACCGATCGGTTGAATCTCGAGAGGACCGGCTCCGGTCCTGGTGCCGCAGTGTCCACCGAGAAACTCGTGTGGGGCCGCGCGGGTTCTAGGAGCGCCACGTGACTGATACTCCTGTCCGTACCTATGTGCTCGACACATCCGTGTTGCTGTCCGATCCATGGGCATGCACCCGGTTCGCCGAGCATGAAGTGGTGGTCCCGCTGGTCGTGATCAGCGAGCTGGAAGCCAAACGGCACCACCACGAGCTGGGCTGGTTCGCCCGGCAGGCGCTACGGATGTTCGACGATCTGCGCCTCGAACACGGTCGGCTCGATCAGCCGATTCCTGTTGGCGCAGAGGGCGGTACGTTGCAGGTCGAGTTGAATCACATCGACCAGTCGGTACTACCCACCGGATTCCGGACCGAGACCAACGACACCCGGATCCTCGCGTGTGCGGCCAATCTGGCGGCCGAGGGCAAGCACGTGACGCTGGTGAGCAAGGACATCCCGCTGCGCGTCAAAGCCGGCGCGGTGGGCCTGGCCGCCGACGAGTACCACGCGCAGGATGTCGTCGTGTCCGGCTGGACCGGCATGACGGAGTTCGACGTGGCGACAGAAGACATCGACACCCTGTTCGCCGACGGTGAGATCGATCTGGCCGAGGCTCGGGATCTGCCCTGCCACACCGGGATCCGGTTGCTCGGAGGGAGTTCGTCAGCGCTCGGTCGGGTCAACGCCGAGAAGCGGGTGCAGTTGGTCCGTGGTGATCGCGAAGTGTTCGGCCTCCGGGGAAGGTCAGCCGAACAGCGCGTCGCCCTCGACCTGCTGCTCGACGAATCCGTCGGCATCGTCTCGCTCGGCGGCAAGGCCGGCACCGGCAAATCCGCGCTGGCGCTGTGCGCCGGTCTGGAAGCGGTGCTGGAACGCCGGACTCAGCGCAAGGTCGTGGTGTTCCGTCCGCTCTATGCGGTCGGGGGACAGGATCTCGGCTACCTGCCGGGCAGCGAGAGCGAGAAGATGGGCCCGTGGGCGCAGGCCGTCTTCGACACCCTCGAAGGGTTGGCCAGCCCGGCGGTGCTCGAAGAGGTGCTCTCTCGCGGCATGCTGGAAGTGCTTCCGCTGACCCATATTCGGGGCCGGTCGCTGCACGACTCGTTCGTCATCGTCGACGAGGCGCAATCGCTGGAGCGCAATGTGCTGCTGACCGTGCTGTCGCGGCTGGGTGCGGGCTCGCGGGTGGTGCTCACCCACGACGTGGCCCAGCGCGACAACCTGCGGGTGGGCCGCCATGACGGCGTCGCGGCGGTGATCGAGAAGCTCAAGGGTCACCCGCTGTTCGCCCACATCACGCTGCAGCGCAGCGAGCGGTCGCCGATCGCGGCGCTGGTCACCGAGATGCTGGAGGAGTTCAGTCCCGGCGCCCTGCCCTGATTCAGGGTGATTTGGGTGCGTTCAGTAACGTCAGGCGTTACCGAACGCACCCAAATCACAGGGCCGGTAGGCTGCCGGGGTGGCGAGGCTCCCCAACAATCAGGCGTGGCAGTGGACGGTAGTCGGCGTGACGGCGGCGGTCGTGGTCGTCGTAGTCGGGGCGTTCACCGGACACATCTACCGCGACGGCCCCGATGAGGTGGACTGTTCGAAGGAGAAGTGCATCGCGCTGACCTTCGACGACGGCCCCGGGCCGTACACCGATCGGCTGCTCAAGATCCTGCAGGACAACGACGCCAAGGCCACGTTCTTCGAGATCGGCAACAAGGTCGCCGCCAACCCAGAGGGCGCCAAGCGGGTGGTCGAGGCCGGGATGGAACTGGGCAGCCATACCTGGGAACACCCCAACATGACCACCATCCCGCCGGAGGAGATCCCGGCGCAGTTCAGCAAGGCCAGTGACGCCATCGAGGCGGCGACGGGCCAGCGCCCGAAGCTGGTGCGCACGGCCGGTGGGCTGATCAACGACCAGGTGCTGGCCGAGGCCCGCAAACAGGGGCTGGCCGACATCAACTGGGACGTCATCCCGTTCGACTGGGCCAACGACGCCAACACCGCGGCGACCCGCTACATGCTGATGACGCAGATCAAGCCGAACTCGGTGGTGTTGTTCCACGACACCTATTCGTCCACCGTGGACCTGGTGTACCAATTCATTCCGGTGCTCAAGGCCAACGGGTACCACCTGGTGACCGTCAGCCACATGCTCGGCGAGCGCGAGCCGGGCACCAGTTACGGCAGCCGGGAGAATGGGCCGCCCGTGCCGCCGGCCGAGGCGCTCAAGGACATTGCACCGGAACAGATCCCCTCGCTGCCCGCCACACCGTCGCCCGCGCCGATGCCGAACTTCCCGATCACCGACATCCCCGGCGCGAATTCGGGGGGTCCCAACAACGGGGCATGAGACGAACATCGCATCGGGTTGAGGACCAAAGACCCTAACCGGCGGGCCCGGGCAAGACCAGGCTTGAAGCATGCCCGACACGATGTTCGATACCGCGACCCTCACCCGTGCGGTGCAGTTGGCATCGCGTGCGCCCTCTCTGCACAACACCCAGCCGTGGCGGCTGGTGGTTGAACACGATGGTGTGCATCTGCACCTGGACCCCAACCGGGTGGTGACGACGACCGACCGGTCCGCGCGCGAGGCGGTCATCAGCTGCGGTGTGCTGCTGGACCACCTGCGGGTCGCCATGGCTGCGGCGGGCTGGGCCACCACCGTCGACCGTTTCCCCAATCCCAACGACTTGAATCATCTGGCGACGCTTCAGTTCTCGCCGATGTCCTTCGTCACCGAGGCCCACCGCCGCCGCGCGGACGCCATCCTGGCCCGGCGCACCGACCGTCTGCCGATGGCCCGGTATGCGGATTGGGATGCGTTCGAGGTACTGCTGCGGGCGAGGTTGGCCGAGGGCCCGGTCCATCTGGATGTGCTGGCCGAGGACCAGCGCTGCAGAGTGGCCGAAGCCGCCGAGCTCACCGAGTCGCTGCGCCTCTACGATTCCGGTTACCACGCCGAACTTGCGTGGTGGACAACACCGTTCGCGACCGAAGACGGTGTCCCGCAGAGCTCTCTGGTGTCGGCTGCCGAAAGTGAGCGCGTCGCGGTGGCGCGCACCTTCCCGGTCACCTCGCACAGTGACCGGCGTCCGACCGTCGGTGACGACTCGGCGACGCTGGTGGTGTTGTCCACCGACGGATACAGCCGTGCGGACGCACTCGACGCCGGCGAGGCCCTGTCGGCGCTGCTGCTGGAGTGCACTCTCGCGGGCCTGAGCACCTGTCCGGTGAGCCACGTGACCGAGCTGCATGCCAGCCGCGACATCATCGGCGCCCTGATCGGTCGCGACGCCTGCCCGCAACTGCTGGTCCGCATCGGTATCGCACCGACCATCACCGATGCGCCACCACCCACGCCGCGCCGCGATGTCGACGCCTTCTTGACCTTCGAATCCTGATCGTCGAATAGGAGATGAGCATGACCGACACCCTGATGGCCCCCGTCGCGGCCACCGCACCCGCTGGCGCCGGTGCGGCCGTCGTTGTCGAAGCCGACGGCCGCACCGCCAGCAACGATGCGCTGCACACCGCGATCGACGAGGCCGTGCGGCGAGGCGCACCGCTGCGGGTGCTGACCACCTGGGGTTCGCGGCACCGGGCAATGTACGACGCGAGTGCGGTCGCCGAGCGCGACCGGTTGTCCCAGGCGCAACTCGAGCGCCGCCTGGCCCGCGCGCTGAAACGTTCCCCGGATCTGGACGTGCAGTGCATCGACGGCTACGACAGTGCCGCGGAATACCTGGCGGCACATCCGGATTCGGCACAGGTGGTGGTCCTGGGGGCCGACAATCCGGAATCGGCCGGGTTGCAGACGGTGCTGGCGGGCTCGGGGTGCGCAGTGCTCACTTGCGATCGGCGCCATCGGTTGTGAGACTCGGGGGATGATCAGAGTTTTTCTGGTCGACGACCATGAAGTGGTTAGGCGCGGGCTGATCGACTTGCTCAGCGCCGACCCCGAGCTGGACGTCATCGGCGAGGCTGACTCGGTGGCGCAGGCGCTGGCCCGGGTTCCCGCCCTGGCGCCCGACGTCGCGGTGCTCGACGTCCGACTGCCCGACGGCAACGGTATCGAGCTGTGCCGAGAACTGTTGTCGCGCATGCCCGATCTGCGCTGCCTGATGCTGACCTCGTTCACCTCCGACGAAGCCATGCTGGACGCCATTTTGGCCGGCGCCAGCGGCTACGTGGTCAAGGACATCAAGGGCATGGAACTGGCCCAGGCGATCAAGGATGTCGGGGCCGGGAAGTCGCTGCTGGACAATCGTGCCGCCACCGCGCTGATGGCCAAACTGCGCGGCGATGCCGAGCGTGCGGATCCACTGGCCGGGTTGACCCAGCAGGAGCGGGTACTGCTGGACCTACTGGGGGAAGGGCTGACCAACCGGCAGATCGCGGCCCGGATGTTCCTCGCCGAGAAGACCGTCAAGAACTACGTGTCGCGGTTGCTGGCCAAGCTGGGCATGGAGCGCCGCACGCAGGCCGCGGTATTCGCCTCCACGCTGGACCGTCGTAATCATGAATGATGCCAGGGTATTTGGTCCCTGACAGGCAGGGCTTTCGCCCATGGCGCCACGATGCGCGTGGCAATAGCGTCATCGGCATGGGAATCGGATTGTCAACGCGAAGTGAGCCGGTCGAGATTCTTTCGGAGCAGGAAAGCTGGGAACTGCTGGGTGGCGCGTCGCTCGGCCGGCTCGTGACCGCGGTGGACGACGAGGCGCACATCTTCCCGGTCAATTTCGCGGTGCAGAACCGCACCATCCTGTTCCGGACAGCGGCGGGGACGAAACTGATCAGCGCGGCCATCAACAACCAGGTGCTGTTCGAGGCCGACGATCACAGCCCGGCGGAGGGCTGGAGCGTGATCGTGCGAGGCATCGCCCGCACCCTGCGCACCGACGAAGACATGGAACAAGCGGAACAGGCGCAGTTGCTGCCATGGACCGCCACGTCGAAGACGCACTATGTCCGGGTGTCACCCGTCCGGGTCACGGGACGCAGATTTCGGTTCGGTCCTGAGCCGGATGCGAGTTGACGACGAGCTTGGTGTGCTGCAGCCGGTAGTGCCAGCATGGTGGACATGAATCGGCACGGGGCGCGGCCGAACGACGAACAGCGGACTCCGCAGTTGCGCGACACTCTGTCGCAATTGCGACTGCGTGAACTGCTCACCGAGGTCCAGGACCGGGTCGAGGAGATCATCACCGGTCGCGACCGGATTGACGGCCTGGTCGAGGCCATGCTTGCGGTGACCTCGGGCCTGGACCTCGAGGTAACCCTGAGCACCATCGTGCGTACCGCGATCGAGCTGGTCGACGCCGGCTACGGTGCGTTGGGTGTTCGCGGCGACGATCACGAGCTGACCGAGTTCGTCTACCAGGGCATCGACGACGAAACCCGGGCTCTCATCGGGCATTTGCCCGAGGGGCGCGGTGTGCTCGGCGTGCTGATCGACGATCCGAAACCGATCCGGCTCGACGACATCCACCAGCACCCGGCGTCGGTCGGGTTCCCGCCGAACCACCCGCCGATGCGGACTTTTCTCGGTGTCCCGGTGCGGATTCGCGACGAGGTGTTCGGCAACCTCTACCTCACCGACAAGATGAACGGACAGCCGTTCAGCGAGGATGACGAGGTACTGGTGGAGGCGCTGGCAGCGGCCGCCGGTGTGGCCGTGGAGAACGCCCGGCTCTACCAGCTGTCCCGCGACCGTCAGGCCTGGATCGCGGCCACCCGCGATATCGGCACCGAATTACTGGGCGGCACCGATCCGGCCACGGTGTTCCGGATGGTCGCCGATGAAGTCCTCACACTGACCGGTGCCGACCGCATCGTGGTCGCGGTGCCGGACAGCGACGTGCCCGTCGGCGAGGCCGAAGCTCTGGTAGTGGCTGCCACCGCGGGCAGCCCGACCCGGATCGACTCGATTCCACTGGGACGAGGTACCACGGAGGACGCGGTGGGGGCGGCGTTCCGCGACGGCACGCCGCACCGGCTGGACCGCCTCGAGCTGGACGGTTCGGGTGGTCCGGCGCTGGTGTTGCCGCTGCGTGCCGTCGACACCGTCGCCGGGGTACTGGTGGCCGTCCGCGCCGACGGCGCGCGCAATTTCACCGCCGAACAGCTCGACATGGCTGCGGCGTTCGCCGACCAGGCCGCGGTGGCCTGGCAGTTGGCCAGCTCCCAGCGCACTGTGCGGGAACTGGAGATCCTGGCCGATCGCGATCGCATCGCCCGGGATCTGCACGATCACGTGATCCAGCGGCTGTTCGCGCTGGGCCTGTCGCTGCAGGGCACGATCCCGCGCACGCAGTCCCCGGAGATCCGGCAACGGCTCACCAGCACGGTCGATGACCTGCAGGCGGTGATCCAGGAGATCCGCACGGCCATCTTCGATCTGCACGGCGGGCAGGCGGGTACGACGCGGCTACGGCAGCGGCTCGATGAGGTGATCGCCCAGTTCGCCGACGCGCCACTCCACATCAGCACCCGGTTCGTCGGTCCCTTGTCGGTGGTCGACGTGCCCCTGGCCGACCATGCCGAGGCGGTGTTGCGGGAGGCGATCAGCAACGCGGTACGGCATTCGGGTGCAACCGAACTCAGCGTTGTCGTCGACGTCGCCGACGACTTGTCCATCGAGGTGTCCGACAACGGCTGCGGGATCGCCGCCGAGGTGACCGAGAGCGGCTTGGGCAACCTACGGGCCCGCGCGGTGGATGCCGGGGGCCGGTTCACCATCACGGACCGCCCTGGTGGCGGCACCGTGTTGCGTTGGGCCGCACCACTTCCCGACTAGCGCCCTCCTGCCGAGCAGACGCAAATGTCCCCGACACGCCGGGCGTGCGGGGACATTTACGTCTGCTCGCGGGGGGATTATTCCCCGTCTTTGACCTTCGCCATGGCGAGCACATCGAGGCGCTTGTCCAGTTCGGCCTCGCTCAGCTTGTCGCCGATCAGGCCGCGGTCGATCACGGTCTGACGGATGGTCTTCTTCTCCTTCAACGCCTGCTTGGCGACCTTGGCGGCCTCCTCGTACCCGATCGCCGAGTTCAGCGGCGTCACGATCGACGGCGAGGACTCGGCCAGGGTGCGCAGGTGCTCCTCGTTGGCCACCAAGCCGTCGATGCACTTCTCGGCGAACAACCGGGAGACGTTGGACAATAGGGTGAACGATTCCAGCACGTTGCGCGCCATCATCGGGATGTACACGTTGAGCTCGAACGCACCGGACAGGCCACCGACGGTGACGGCGGCGTCGTTGCCGATGACCTGCGCGGCCACCTGGGTAACCGCCTCGGGCAGAACGGGATTGACCTTGCCCGGCATGATCGAGCTGCCCGGCTGCAGATCCGGCAGCTGGATCTCGCCCAGGCCGGTCAGCGGGCCCGAGCCCATCCAGCGCACGTCGTTGGCGATCTTGGTCAGCGACGCCGCGATGGTCTTGAGCGCACCGGACGCCTCGACCAGCCCGTCGCGGGCCGCCTGAGCCTCGAACGAATCTGCGGCAGTGCGCAATTCGGCCAGGCCGGTCTGGTTCACCAGCACCTCGACCACCTTGGCGCCGAAGCCGTCGGGCGCGTTGAGCCCGGTGCCCACCGCGGTCCCGCCGATGGCCAGCTCACCGAGGCGGGGGAGGGTGGCCTTGACCCGTTCGATGCCGGCCTCGATCTGACGGGCGTAACCGCCGAACTCCTGGCCCAGCGTCACCGGCACCGCGTCCATCAGGTGGGTGCGGCCGGACTTCACCACGGTCTTCCACTGCTTGGCCTTGGCGGCCAGCGACTCGTGCAGCACCTCGAGCGCCGGGATCAGGTGGCGCACAGCGGCTTCGGTGGCCGCGATGTGGGTCGCGGTCGGGAACGTGTCGTTGGAGCTCTGCGACATGTTCACGTCGTCGTTCGGGTGCACGGTCACACCGTTGCGAGCGGCGATCGAGGCGATCACCTCGTTGGCGTTCATGTTGGAGCTGGTGCCCGAACCGGTCTGGAACACGTCGATCGGGAACTGGTCGTCGTGCAGGCCGTCGGCGATCTCGCCGGCCGCCGCGATGATGGCATCGGCCTTCTCGGCGGCCAGCAGGCCCAGGTCCTTGTTGACCTGGGCACAGGCCGCCTTCAGCAGGCCCAGCGCCCGGATCTGGGTGCGTTCCAGGCCGCGGAAGGAGATCGGGAAGTTCTCCACGGCCCGCTGGGTCTGTGCCCGCCACAAGGCGTTGACCGGCACCCGGACCTCGCCCATGGTGTCGTGCTCGATGCGGTATTCGACAGCGTTGTCGGTGCTCATGCGTGCCTTTCTCGGTTTACGGGAGCGGGTAGGCGGCGGTCTTGTCGCCGGTGAAGTCGATGGCGGAGTATTCGTTGAGCTTGGCCAGCCGGTGGTAGGCCTCGATCATCCGGACGGTGCCGGACTTGGACCGCATCACGATGGACTGCGTGGTGCAGCCGCCGGGGTAGTACTGCACGCCCTTGAGCAGGTCGCCGTCGGTGACGCCCGTCGCGCAGAAGAAGACGTTCTCGCCCGAGACCAGGTCCTCGGTGGACAGCACCTGGTCGAGGTCGTAGCCGGCGTCGATGGCCTTCTGCCGCTCGGCGTCGTCGGTCGGGGCCAGCTGGGCCTGGATCGCGCCGCCCATGCAGCGGATCGCCGCGGCGGCGATGATGCCCTCGGGCGTACCGCCGATACCGGCCAGGATGTCGGTGCCCGAGTTGGGGCGGCAGGCCGAGATCGCGCCGGCGACGTCGCCGTCGGTGATCAGCCGGATACGGGCGCCCGCGGCGCGGGTGTCCTCGATCAGCTGGGCGTGCCGTGGCCGGTCCAGGATGCACACGGTCAGATCGCTCACCGAGGCGCCGCGCACCTTGGCGACCCGCCGGATGTTCTCGCCGATCGGGGCGGTGATGTCGATGGCGTCGGCGCTGTCGGGGCCGACGGCGATCTTGTTCATGTAGAACACGGCCGACGGGTCGAACATGGCACCGCGTTCGGCGACGGCCAGGACCGAGATGGCATTGGGCATGCCTTTGCTCATCAGGGTGGTGCCGTCGATGGGGTCGACGGCGAAGTCGCAATCCGGCCCGTCGCCGTTGCCGACCTCTTCACCGTTGTAGAGCATCGGTGCTTCGTCTTTTTCGCCCTCGCCGATCACCACGACGCCGCGCATCGACACCGAGTTGACCAGCTCGCGCATGGCGTCGACGGCTGCCCCGTCGCCGCCCTCCTTGTCACCGCGGCCGACCCAGCGGCCTGCTGCCATGGCGCCGGCCTCGGTCACCCGGACGAGTTCGAGGGCAAGGTTGCGATCCGGGGCTTCCCCCCGCGTGGGACTCATGGCCCAGATTGTCCCAGAACGTGGTCAGGGTTTGGGAGCTGGGATACTGACGAGCATGTCCTCCGAGCCGACTCCTCAGCCAACTCCGGTCCCGAAGCCGGAGAAGTCGCGGTTGCTGCAGGACGGCCGGGATATGTTCTGGTCGATGGCCCCGCTGGTGGTGGCCTGCATCGTACTGGCCGGATTGCTGGGCATGTGTTCGTTTCAAGCGGGTGGGCCCGGGGTGGGTCCGCCGCCGGAATTCGATGCCCCGGCCGCTCTGCAGGCCGACGCGGAAGCGTTGAAGATTCCCATCCGGCTGCCGCAGCTGCCCGAGGGCTGGCAGCCCAATTCCGGGAGTCGCCACGGTATCGACGGCGGGCTGACCCTGCCCGATGGCCAGCACGGCCGCGCGGTGTCCTCGCGCATCGGCTACCTGGCACCCAGCGGCAAGTACCTGAGCCTGACCCAGAGCAATGCCGATGAGGCGGCGCTGGTGGCCTCGATCAAGCCGGATTCGTATGCGTCGGGCACCCAGGACGTCGACGGGGTGACCTGGGTGGTCTACGAGAGCAGCGACCCGGAGCCGGTGTGGACGACCAAGCTGAGCGGACCGGCGCAGGTGGCCATCACGGGCGCCGGTGGTACCGATGAGTACCGTACGCTGGCGAGTGCGACGCAGAAGCAGTCGCCGCTGCCGATCAAGAGGCCGTGACGCACCAACGGATGGAGCCCGTGTTGTCGTCGCCAGTTGCAGATCTCTCCGGGTGGACCGCCGCCCCGTTCACCGCAGCCGATCAGACCTACGACGTGTACCGCAAGGGCGAAGGCCCCGGCGTGGTCTTGATTCCGGAGATCCCCGGCCTGCACCCCGGTGTGCTCGCGTTGGGCAACCATCTGGTGGACAACGGTTTCACGGTGGCCGCGCCGTCGCTGTTCGGCACCCCGGGCGCGGCAGCGGTGCGCCCCGGCGCCATCCCGGTCATGCTGAAGGCCTGTGTGACAAAGGAATTCGCGGCCTTCGCGACGAACGCCGACCGTCCTGTCGCGCACTACCTGCGGGCGCTGGCCCGCGACCTCAACGCCAACACTCCGGGTAAGGGCGTCGGCGTCATCGGGCAGTGCTTCACGGGCGGGTTCGCGCTCGCCGCGGCGGTGGACGACAGCGTGCTGGCTCCGGTGCTGAGTCAGCCGTCGGTGCCCGTACCGCTGACTGCGGCACAGAAACGCGATCCGGGCCTGTCGGAGGCCGAGCTGAAGATCGTCGAACAGCGCGCCGCCAACGACGGACTGTGCGCGTTGGCCCTGCGGTTCAGCGAGGACAAGATGGCCCCGGGGGAGCGGTTCGCCACCCTCAAGGCCCGGCTCGGTGACGCGTTCGAGGTCATCGAGATCAACTCGAAGAAGGGCAACACCGACGGTATCCCGGCGTCGGCCCACTCCGTACTGACCGATCAGGTCCGCGAGGTCGACGGGCACCCCGCGTACGAGGCGCGTAAGCGCGTGGTGGCGTTCCTCACTGAGCGGTTGACGGCTTAGCTTCGGCTTCGGGTTCGGCTCGGGGCCCGGCCTTCCCGCGCCCGAGCCGTTTCTGGAACCAGTCCCACACCCGTCGCCACGGCCGCTGACCGGGTTCGTCGGGTTCTGTCGTCTCGAGCTCGACGCCCTTGAAGACCGCCAGGTACACGCTGACCGTGGTGACGATGATGATCATCAGCACCGGCCCGATCACCAGACCGAAGAAGCCGAACATCGAGATGCCGGCGAACACCGCGAGCAGCATGAGCGCGGGGTCCAGCCGGGCGGCTTTGGGCACCAGCCACGGGCGCAGCAGGTTGTCGATGTTGGTGACCACCAGTAGGTGGAAGGCGACCACGAAGATGCCGCCGATGATGTTGCCGAAGAACATCATTCCGATGCCGAACGGAATGGTGACGATGCCGCCGCCGAGCGGGATCACCGACAGCGCGGTCAGCAGAATCGCGAAGACGAAGAACCCGTTGTGGAAGCCGGCGATGTAGATGGAGATGGCCCCGGCCACGCCCTGACAGAACGCGATCACGAACTGGCCCTTGACCGTTCCCTTCACCATGGCGCCGGTCTTGGCCAGGTACAGGTCGGTGATCTCCTCGCCGAGCGGGTTCAGCCGCCGGATCAGTGTGGCCATCTCGGCGTTGTTGACCAGCATCGAGATGAACACGTACAGGAAGATGATCGACGCGGTGATGGCGCCGACCATGCCGCCCACCGCGCCCTGCAGAATGCCCAGCAACCATTCGCCGAGGTGCTGCGAGAGCTTGACCACGGTGTCGCGCAACGAATCCGCGGTGAGGTGGATGTCGAGGAACGGCACCCGGCCCAGCAGTGAGTTGACCAATTGCAGGGTTCGGTCGCCCAGCGTGCTGATATCGGTCTCGGCGATCCAGGTGCTTACCGTGTTCACCAGCTGGGTCACCTGGACGATGGCCATGAACACCACCAGCGCGACCGGGATGATCACCATGAGGATGGCGACCAGGACGGTCAGCGTGGCCGAGAGTCCGGTGCCCATGCGGCGCTGAAACCGTTGGTAGAGCGGGGTGAACAGATAGGCGCCGACCGCGGCCATCACGATCAGGACGAAGAAGCCGCGCAGGAAGTAGGCGCCGAGCAGCACCGCCAGCACCGTGACGACCGCGAGCGCCCGCTTCTGGGTGAGGGTGAACTCGTCTTTCATCGGGTCCCTTCCCGCCATTGGGCTGACCCTATCGTCACGCTGGCGTGACGGTCGGCATTGAGCGTCACTCCAGCGTGACGCTGGGGCCCGCGGGCGTGCGGTGCGCGGCCTGACCGGCCCGCTGGGAGGCGACGAACTTCGTGGACATGCGCTGCATCAGCCCGGGTGCCAGGCGGGCGAACAGCCAGGAGGCGTGGGCGCGACGGGGTTTGACCAGGATCGCCTTGTTGCGTTCGATGGCGCGCAGCGTGTCGGCAGCCAGTCGGTCGGCGTCGTAGGCGGTTTTGACGCCCTGGCCCTGCAGGAAGTAGTCGCGGCCGACGAAGCCGCCGACCGCGCCCTTGTCCAGGATCGGGGTTTCGACCGCGGCCGGGCAGACCGCCAGCACGCCCACGCCGTGGGCGGCGGCCTCCGAACGCAGCGCCAGGGACAACCCGACGACGGCATGCTTGGTCATCACATAGCTGGTCAGCTGGCCCGCGGCGGCCAGTCCGGCCATCGATGCGGTGTTGATGATGTGGCCGTGGCCCTGCCGGATCATCTGCGGGTACGCCGCGGCGACACCGTGGACGACGCCGCGCACGTTGATGTCGATGATCGCGTTCCACTGGTCCAGCGTGAGCAGTTCGGTGTCCCCGCCCCACACGATGCCGGCGTTGTTGAACATCAGGTCGAGGCGCCCGGAGCGCTCCACCACGGAGTCGACGGCGGCTTGCACGGCGGCGGCGTCAGTGACGTCGAGGCGGGCCGATCGAGCTGGCAGCGCCGCTGCGGTACGTGCCGCCGCGGCCTCGTCGATATCGGTGCAGAGCACCTCTGCGCCTGCGCCCGACAGCGCGCGGCACAGGGCCGCGCCGATGCCGGATCCGGCGCCGGTGACGATCGCCTGCTTGCCGGCCAGAGATGTCACGCCTGAGCCAGCTTCATCACGTGGCCCAGAACGTCCGGATAGCGCTTGAGGTGCGCGCCGCCGTTGAGGTCGAGCACCTCGCCCGTCAGCCACGACGCCTGCGGTGAACACAGGAAGACCACGGCCGCAGCGATGTCTTCAGGTGTCCCGCTGCGACCGAGCGCGGTGTTCTCGACGTACTCCTCGACCACGCCGGGGATCATCGCCGCGGGATCGGTCAGCGGGGTCTTCACGAACCCCGGAGCGATCGCGTTGACCCGGATGCCGCGCGGTCCCATCTCCAGCGCGGCTACCTGTGTCAGCATCGACAACCCGGCCTTGGCCGCGCAGTAGGCGCTCATACCGGCTGCGGGCTGGCGTCCGTTGAGCGACGAAATCGACACCAGGACACCGCCTTCGGGCAGGTTGCGGCCCGCGTGTTTGGCGACGATGAACCCGCCGTTGAGGCAGACGTCGACGACGGCGCGGAAGTCCTCGACCTCCAGGTCGGTGATCAGGCCGACGTTGCTGAAGCCCGCGCAGTTGACCACGATGTCGACCGGGCCGACGGATTCGAACAACTTCTGCACCGCGTCCTCGTCGGTGACCTCGACATAGGAGCTGGTGTGCGGTGCACCGAGCTGCGCGGCCCGGGCGGCTGCTCCGTCGGCGTCACGGTCGGCCACCACGATGCGGCAGCCTTCGGCAGCCAAGGCCTGCGCGCTGGCCCAACCGATGCCCGAGGCCCCGCCGATGATGATCGCCACACGTTCCGTGGTCATGCCTGGCTCCCGTCGGGTTGATGATCGCCCCACTTCTTGTCGATCGCGTTCCACGGGTCGGCCACCTGCCCGGGGTAGTTTTTGTATGCCGACTTCGACCGCAGGAATGCCCGGATGAGGGGTGCTGCCAGGCCGATCGGGAAGCGCTTCCATCCGGCGTTGGCCCTGGTGTCGGCCAGCAGTTGGGGCCACGAGTGGTGCTGGAAGCCGAGGACCTCCTGCGCGCGGCTGGTGTCCATCCAGTCGGTGGCGAACCAGGCGGCGTCGTCGTCGGGGTTGCCGGGCCGCCCGGTCGGGAGGCCGCCCTTGATTCCCATCGCCGCGGCCGCCTGCGAGCCGACCGCGGACTGGATGTGCCGGTGCGTTGCGGCGTCCCCGCCGATCAACAGCACTTCAGCGGTTGTGTCGACCGTGGTGGCGGCGACGAAAGCCGCTGCGACGTCACGCACGTCGACGGTCTGGAGTCGCCCGTCGGCGGGCAGCACGCTCTCGAACGAGATGAGGTCGACGTCCATGTCGAGGCTGAACTCGGAGCTCATCACCCCGCCGAGCCGCAGGATCAGCCACTCCAGCTTCGATGCCCGGACCAGTGCCTCGGCCTCGACCTTGTGCGCGCCGTAGATGTCGGACGGGTTGACCGGGGTATCGGGGGTCAGGACGTCGTCTATGTGGTGCGGATTGCGGGCTCCGTAGACGGCGATGCTGGAGGCCTGCACGAACCGCGGCGGAGCCGGCTGAGCCTCGGCTGCGCGCAGCAGCGATGCGGTGGCCTCGACGTTCACCTTGCGGGCCAGGCCGCGGCGCATGTAGCAGAACGGCGGGATGATCGCGGCGAGGTGGACGATCGCGGCCGGTGCGACGGCCGCCACCAAGGCGTCGACAGCGGCGGCATCGGTCAGATCGGCCCAGCGCACCTGCACCGAGGCGGGTAGTGCGGCCGCGGCTTTGCGGTTGGCGGGCACGTCGAGATCGGTCGCGACCACCGTGCGTCCGTTGGCGGCCAGGGTCTTGACGACGGCCGAACCCACCAGACCGAACGCGCCGGTAACCAAAACAGCGTCGGACATAGACCTCCTCGCTAGAACGTGTTGCAACACTAGCGAATGCCGGTGTGGTGTGTGTCACCTCGATCGGGTCCGGATTCGGAAGCGCGTCGCGGGCCGTTCGCCCGAGGGGCCTCAGCAACCCATGCTTGCGCGTCGTACTGGGGCGACCCGCGGGTCGGGCGAATGTTGCTGCGGTTGCCTCAAAACCATTGAACGATGGCATCGTTAATTGTTATGTGTGACCGGTCTCACGCGGTGGCTCTGGCTGTGATGCATTTGCGAGAACGGCCGTCGTTGGCGGATTTGGAAATTTGCCCGAGACATATGCAAGGTGTGGCTGTAGGTATCGGCGAAAGTGAGCCAATCGCAGGCGTGTGTGATGTACTCGGTTGCACGCGTCAGCAATTGGGGAGGTGTGGGATGTCCGAAGATATCGCGACGGGGGTTAACGACAGTGACTCCGGCGAAATTGCCGAGGAAGTTGCTGTGGGCTCCTCGGTGATTGTGTATCCGGGGACTGACGAAGAATTGCACGGCACTGTCGTGGAAGATTTTGCCGACTTGGCCGGCACTGCGGTCGAGGTCGCCGGCGAGCGAATCGTCGGACCGGCACGGCGGTGGGCCGTCAACCTCGACGACGGTGGCCTGGTGTTCGTCGACGACGACAGCATCGCGCTCGCTGCCTGAACTCCGGGTAGTTCACTCCACGCTCAGCGGAAGCTGACGTAGCCGGCGCACCAGCAGGCTGGGCTGCCATTCGGCATCGCCCGCCGGGCGGATCGTGCGTCCCGTCGAAAGCAGCGCCCCGATCACGATGCGGGCTTCGAGACGAGCCAGGGCCGCGCCGAGGCAGAAGTGGCCGCCCTTGCCAAAAGCCACGTGATTCTTGATGTTCGGCCGTTCGAGCCGAAATTCGTTCGGGGCTTCGAACAGCGTCTCATCGCGGTTGGCTGCGCCCCATAACAGCAGCAGATGGCTGTCGGCGGGCACCGCCACGCCCGCCAGTTCGGTATCGGCCAGCACATGCCGGTAGTGGCCCCGAAACGGGGACTCGAACCGCAACACCTCTTCCAGAAACGGGCCGATCAAGGCGGGCTCGCACCGCAGCCGCTCGGCCAGATCGGGTCGGCGACTCAAGATCAAGACGGCGCTGCCGATCAACGAGGCAGTCGATTCGGCTCCCGCGCCGACCAGTTGGATCAGCATGAACACCGCCGCATCCCGGGAGACCCGTTCGGCCTCGCTGTACGCCGCGAGATCACCCAGTAGATCCGGCCCGGGGTTTGCCAATGCTGCGCCGAACCGTTCGGTCAGGTACCCGCCGAGTTCGACGGCCGCGATACCCGACGCCGTGAGCTGGTCGGCATCGACCAGTCCGTCGAGCAGTTGAGTGCTGGCGTAGGCCCAGTTCACCAGCTGGTCCACATCGGCGGCCGGCAATCCCAGCAGCCGGGCGACGACCAGCATGGGCAACCGATCAGCCACGATCGACATCCACTCGAGCTCCCCGCGCGCGCCGGCCAGCAGGTCGTCGGCCAGGGTGGCGATGAAGGGTTCGAGTTCGGCGATCCGCTTGGCCGCCATCCGCGGGAGCACCAACTTGCGATGAGCGGCGTGGACGGGGTCGTCGGCAGTGGCCAGCACGTGGATGTCGGCACCCGGCTCGCCCATGCCGAATGCGGAGACGGTGCCGTCGGGTTGGGACCACATGGTGGCGGTCAGGTTGGACGAGAAGTCGTCGGGTCGTGCGGTGGCCTCGATGACGGCGTCGAAGGCTGTGACCACGAAGAAGGGCGAGTCGCCGACTTGTGCCACGGGGGCCTGCGTCCGCAGCCGGTCGTAGAGCGGATACGGATCCTGCAGGCAGGCGGGCTCGAACAGTTCGTGTGCCAGAAGCATTTGCCCAGGTTGGCGGGCATTTCAGTGGCAGTCAACGAGGTCGGCCCAAGTTGATACCCGTCGATCGCGCCGACGCCATGGGGGTGTCTCAGGGCGTGTCGTTGACCTGCGGATGGGGTGAGAAACTTCCGCTATTTTGTCTCAAGGTGCGATAGGTTCGCTGTTATGTCTCCAGCGCGGACGGACTGGTTGGTCGGTGCCGACCGGCGCGTCGAAGCGGCCGAGCGCATCTACAGCGCGGCTGCGGAGATGGCCGCCCGCGACGGGTTCGACGCACTGGACATCGATGCGCTGGCGGCTCGGGTGCATTGCTCCCGTGCGACGATCTACCGGCACGCGGGCGGTAAGGCCCAGATCCGTGACGCCGTGCTCGCGCGGTTGGCGGCTTCGATCGTGGAGGAAGTTCGTCGCGCGGTCGCCGGACTGACCGGATCCGAACGGGTGCTGACGGCGATTACCGTTGCGCTGCAGCGTATTCGCGCCGATCCGATGTTCGCGCTGCTGCTCGGCGCGTTGCGCAGCGGGGCTGCGATGGCGGATCTGACGCAATCGCCGGTGCCTGCCGCGTTCGCCACCGAGCTCACCGGGCTGGCCGAGGACGATCCCGCGGCATCGGCGTGGATCGTGCGTCTTGTGTTGTCGCTGCTGGTCTGGCCCGGGCCCGACGAGGCCACCGAGCAGCAGATGCTGCGGCGCTTCGTCGCGCCCGCGTTCGGCGGGGCGCAGTCGTATTAATGGTCGTAGTTCGCAGGGGCAAGATACGAATGCCATTCATGCGGCTGGAACGAGTATTGACGGGGTAGTTAGCAACAGGGATCTAATTATCCCTGTTCAACGCGGTGATTAGTCCCGGCTAATAGTTGCGGTCGCAGCGATTGATCGAATCAAGATCACAAACTGACACACGTTCTCACTTTGGGTGAGTACTTTTCTCTTCGGCCGGCGGCCCCGTCGGCGTCAGGTGAAAACCGCTGCGCGGGAGGGTCTCCCGTGCGCAGAAACGTTAGGCGAGGAAAGGGTTCAGACTGTGGCCAAGCACAGGAAAACCACGTCGCGCTCCGCAGCGCGTCCGATCGTCACAACCGGCGTCGCCGGTGTGGCAATGGCGGGAGCAAGCATCTTGCTGTTCTCGACCCCGAATGCACCGCTGGCGGCGCCGGCACCGACCAAGGTGAACGCCGAGGTCAAACTGGTCAGCTTCGATTCCGTGACGATCCCATTGGCCCCCGGCGCGGACGACGCCTGGTGGCTTGAACACGACGGTGGCGCGGCGCCCGCCGGTGCACCGACCCCGAACGCGCTGGCGGCGGCCAACCTGGACCCCGCGGTGGGCGACGGCGGTTGGCTGATCGGTAACGGCCTTGACGCGGCGGCCGACTGCGCCGGTGCCGCGTGCAACGGCGGGAACGGCGGGATGCTGTGGGGCAACGGCGGTGCCGGGGCCAATGGCGGCAACGGCGGCACCGCCGGCGCGTTCGGCGGCAACGGTGGTCGCGGCGGTGATGGCGTCAACGGAGGCAACGGTGGCAACGGCGGCAACGCCGGGATGTTCTCGCTCTTCGGAAGCGGCGGCGCCGGCGGAAACGGTGGCGAGGGCACTGTCGGAACGAACGGCTCGACGGGTGCCAAGGGGGCTAACGGGGCGAACGGCGCGGACGGTGCAGACGGTGAGAACGGCGCCGACGGAATCGACGGCGAAGATGGTGCCGACGGTGCTGACGGGGTGAATCCGACCGGAACTGCCGGTACCACCGGCAAAAACGGCACCGGCGGCATCGGGCCGGGGGCGTCCCGAAGCGGTGAGGATGGTGGTGCCGGCGCACCGGGCGGCAACGGCGGAAACGGCAACGGCAACATCAGCCCCGGCAATGTCGGCGGCGCCGGAGGTAACGGCGGCGACGGGAACATTCCCGGAGCCAGCGGCGGCAACGGCGGCACCGGCGGGGTAGGAGCCTGGGGCGCCGACGGTGGCAAGGGCGGTAACGGCGGTAACGGTGCGCAGGGCGCGGCCGGTCAGGCCGGGCATAACGGTGGAGACGGCACGGCCGGTGGCGCAGGCACCAACGGGCAGGCCGGCGCCAATGGCGGCAACGGTGCCCAGGGTGCAACCGGTACCGCGGGCGGTACGGGCAGCGCCGGCGGTAAAGGTGGAAATGGCGGCAGCGCAGGCTTGTTCGGCATCTTCGGATCCGGCGGGGCGGCCGGTAACGGCGGTCAGGGCGGGACCGGCGGTACGGGCGGTGCCGGTGGTCAGGGCGGCGATGCCGGTAACGGTGGCAACGGTGGCTCGGGTGGCGCCGGTGGTCAGGGCGGTGACGCCGGTAACGGTGGCAACGGCGGTGCCGGAGCCGACGGTGGTAAGGGCGGTGACGGCGGCAAGGGCGGTCTGACCGCCGGCAGCATCGCTGCCCCTCCCGGTACCGCCGGGCTGGGAGGCCTCGGCGGCGCCGGTGGAGCCGGTGGTGCAGGCGGTGCGGCTGGCTCGGCAGGTGGTGCCGGAGCGGGCGGTGCAGGTGGCTCCGGCGGTGCGGCGGGCAGCGCGGGTACTGCAGGTGCAGGGGGCGCCGGTGGCGCTGGTGGCGCTGGTGGTCAGGGTGGTTCCGCTGGCGCCGCGGGCTCGGGAGGCATGTTCGGATCGGGCGGCAAGGCCGGCACCTCGGGCAAGACCGGGACCAAGGGCAGCACCGGGGCGACGGGTGCGTCCGGGGCTTCCGGAACTGCGGGCACGAGCGGCCAGGCCGGCGCATCGGGTGCCAGCGGCAGCGCCGGCAGCGCCGGTCAGAAGGGTGCCACCGGAAAAGCCGGCGCCAACGGTGCGAACGGGCAGAACGGCAAACGCACCACGCCCACGGCGTAGCGGCAGGCAGTGGGCCTCTCGGTCACGGGAGGCCCACTTCCTTCCCAGTCAGTCGGCGTGCCGTACACACCGAAAACCGATGTGGCTCATGCCGGTATCGACCATCTGTGGCCGCCGGGCAGCAGGTCGGTAGCGCATGCAGTAGCTGTCGGCACACAGGAACGAGCCGCCCTTGATCACCTTGCGGGCGATCTGGAACTGCGGCTGGTTCGGGTCGTACGTGTCGGCAGCGCAGCACGGCGTGGCAGCGCGGTCCTCGCCGTACCAGTCCATGGTCCACTCCCAGACGTTGCCGGCCATGTCGAACAGGCCGTAGCCGTTGGGCTCGAAGCTCCCCACCGGTTTCGTTGTGCCATAACCGGTGTCGGGAAGGTAGGGGAACTCGCCGTGCCAGTAGTTCGCCAGGCGCTCACCAGGCTGCTCCGGCTCGTCGCCCCAGGTGTAGGTCGCGTTCGAGAGGCCGCCGCGCGCGGCCGTCTCCCACTCGGCCTCGCTCGGCAGTTCCAGGCCGGCCCACTCGGCATATGCGGCGGCGTCGTCAAAGGCGATGTGCACGACGGGATGCCGTTCGCGGCCCTTCAGCGTCGAGCGTGGTCCGCGCGGGTGGTTCCAGCATGCGCCCGGCGTCCATGCCCACCATTGGTTGAGGTGGCGTAGATCCACCGGGCCGCTGGTTCGCTGGAACACCATCGAGCCGGGTACCAGGTTTTCCGGTGGGGCGCCGGGGAAGTCCTGCGGGTCGACCGGGCGTTCGGCGACGGTGACATAGCCGGTGGCGTCGACGAATTCGGCGTACTCGGCGTTGGTCACCTGATGGCGCTGGATCCAGAAACCCTCGGTGGCCACCGCACGCGCCGGGGCCTCCTCGGGGTAGTGCGCGTCAGAGCCGAGGGTCGTCGTCTGCGCCGGGATCCAGACCAGATCGGTCTGAGCGGGCTCAGTCAAAGACCGTCGTCCAATCGTCGCGCATGCTCGCCACTGTCCAGCCACGTCCGGCAGCGAGCTCTAGCACCTTCTCAGCGCCTGCGGTGTAATCGAATTCGCGCGCGGCGTCGTCGTGACGCACCAGCAGGCTCAACGACGGGCCGCGACCGGCCGCGGTGTATTCCAGCATCTGGATGTCGCCGTTGGAGTTGCCCGCGGAGAAGATCGGGCGACGCCCGATCCGGCCCCAGATACGCACCGCCTTGGCCGGGCCGTCGTTGAGGAACTCCGGCGTGGCCGTGGTCTTGAGTTGGCCGTCGACGAAGTCCAACCCGACGGAGCTGCCGATCACCCGCTCCGGTGGGACCCCGTACATCGACGCTGTCACCGGGCGCATGAAGTCACGCCCGCCACCGGAAACGATGTAGTTGGTGAAACCGTTGGCCTCCAGGTACCGGAGCAACTCGATCATTGGCAGATAGGCGCACGTGGTGTACGGACGTCCGAGCGTCGGGTGCTGCGCCTCGGCGAAGAACGCCTTGATGCGGTCCGCATGATCCTCGACAGTCATCCCGGCGTACGCCGAAAGTATGCCGCCAGCAAGGGTTTTGAGTGCGGAATCATCACCGTTGTAGTGCTTGGTGACGGCGTCGCCGAACCAGCCTAGGTCGCCTGCGGCAGCCGCGGTGTACGGCTGGGTGGCGGCCAGCGCGGGGTCGGCGGCGGCTTGTTCGGCCAGTCGGCGCACCAGGAAATCCAGCTGAATGTAGGCGGGCTTCTCACACCACAGGGTGCCGTCGTTGTCGAAGACCGCGACGCGTTCCTCGCGCGGCACGTCGGTGGAGGCGCGCTCCACGAAGTCGATGATCGCCGACTTCGTGGAGCCGTCGTTCCAGGAAGGTAGTACGCCCAACTCAGCCGCCGATCGATTCGAGGTACTTGTTCAGTTGGTCTACGGCGTTCTTGATCGTGAACGATGCCGGTTCGCGCCGGGGCGGGAATTCCTTGAAGGTTTCCAAGAATTGGGTGACCAGGGCGTTGGCCATGAACACCAGGAAATCGTGGTCGAAGTACCAGTCCCAGTAGGTGTTGGAGGTGATATCGGCGCGTTCATACGGATCGGTGCGCAGGTTGAACAGCTTGGGCGCCCGCAGGACGGTGAACGGCTCGAACCAGATCTGCAGTGTGCCCTGGCAGCGCTGCTCCATGAACACGATCTTCCAGTTGTCGATCCGGACACCGAGCACGTCGCAGTCGTCGGAGAAATACACCATTCCCCGGCGCGGGCTCTTCTCGACTTCACCGGTCAGATAGGGCAATAGGTTGTATCCGTCGATGTGGACCTTGTATGTCCGGTCGCCGGCCTGGTGCCCCTTCTTGAGCTTCTCGACGATGTCAGCGTCCCCGGCTGCCGCCAGGAAGGTGGGCAGCCAGTCGTGGTGCTGGATGATCTCGTTGGAGATGGAACCGGCCTTGATCTTTCCGGGCCAGCGGATCATCTCCGGAACCCGGAAGGCGCCTTCCCAGTTGGTGTTCTTCTCGCTGCGGAATGGTGTGGTGGCCCCGTCGGGCCAGGTGTTGGCGTGCGGGCCGTTGTCGGTGGAGTAGATGACGATGGTGTCCTCGGCGATACCCAACTCGTCGAGCGCGTCCAGCAACTGGCCGACATTGCGGTCGTGATCGACCATCGTGTCGTGGTATTCGGACTGCCACCGGCCCGCTTGCCCGCGGCTTTCGGGCTTCGTGTGAGTCCGGAAGTGCATGTGGGTGGTGTTCATCCAGGCGAAGAACGGCTTGCCCGCTTCTTTCTGGCGTGTGATGAAGTCGATGCAGGCCTCGGTGGTTTCGTCGTCGATGGTCTCCATGCGCTTCTTGGTGAGCGGTCCGGTGTCCTCGACTCGTTGCTTGCCCAACGGGCCGAAGCGCGGGTCGACCTCATCGGATTCCTCCTCGGTGGCCCAGGAATGCACCACACCGCGCGGCAGCATCTTCGCGCGGAGCTGCGGGGCCTCCTCTTCGGTTGGGTAGTCAGGGTTTTCGGGCTCTTCCTCGGCGTTGAGGTGGTACAAGTTGCCGAAGAACTCGTCGAAACCGTGTGCGGTGGGCAGGTACTTGTTGAGATCACCGAGATGGTTCTTGCCGAATTGGCCGGTGGCATAACCGACGGACTTGAGCAGTGTCGCGATCGTCGGGTCTTCCGGTGACATGCCCATGTCCACGCCAGGCATGCCGACTTTGGACAGACCGGTGCGGTACACACTCTGGCCGGTGATGAAAGAGGACCGTCCGGCGGTGCAACTCTGCTCACCGTAGGAGTCGGTGAAGATCATGCCCTCGTGGGCGATCCGGTCGATGTTCGGCGTCCGATAACCCATCAAACCCATGCTGTAGCAAGACAGATTGCTGATCCCGATGTCGTCACCCCAGATGACCAGGATGTTGGGTTGATTGTTCGGCATGTGCAGGCCTCACTTTCTTATCGGATCTTGTTGACGCGCGCACCTCAGAGTCCCGACCTACCCCGACGCTAGGCGTCGGGGGTCGGGTTCATGACGAACTCGCGCGTCTCTCAGGGAAAACTCAAGTCGCGCACGGTCAGTCTTTGGCGAGGAACTCGTGCAGCTTCTCGACCGCGTGGTCGATGCTGAAGCTGGCCGGTGGGTGCCGTGGCTTGAATTCCTCGAACGTCTCGAGAAACTTCGTCGCCATCGCCGTCGCGTAGAACACGAAGTAGTCGTGGCGTAGCAGCCACTCGTAGTACGTGTTCGACGTGATGTCGGCGTACTCGTAGGGGTCGGTGCGCAGATTGAAGAGCTTCGGGACGCGCAACGGGGTGAACGGTTCGGCCCAGATCCGCAGGGTGCCCTGGCAGCGCTGTTCGGCGAAGACGATCTTCCAGTTCTCGAACCGCATCGCCACCAGATCACCGTCGTCGGAGAAGTAGAAGAACCCGCGCCGAGGGCTCTCGTCGACCTCCCCGGTCAGATAAGGCAGCAGGTTGTAGCCATCGATGTGCACCTTGTATTCGGTTTCTCCGTCAGCGCCCGCCTTATGGCCCTTTTTCAGCTTTTCGGCGATGTCGGGATCGCCGGCGGCGGCCAGAAGGGTGGGCAGCCAGTCGTGGTGCTGGATGATCTCGTTGGAGACGCTGCCCGCCTTGATCTTTCCTGGCCACCGGATCAACTCGGGTACCCGGAACGCACCTTCCCAGTTGGTGTCCTTTTCGCTGCGGAACGGAGTGGTGCCGGCATCGGGCCAGGTGTTGCGGTGCGGACCGTTGTCGGTCGAGTAGATGACGATGGTGTCGTCGGCGATCCCGAGTTCGTCGAGGACATCGAGCACGGTGCCGACATTCCGATCGTGGTCGATCATCGTGTCGTGGTACGGCGATTGCCATAGCCCGGCCTGCCCGCGACTCTCGGGCTTGGTGTGCGTGTAGAGGTGCATGTGAGTGAAGTTGCACCACACGAAGAACGGATTGCCGGCCTGGTGCTGGCGCTTGATGTAGTCGACGGTCGCGTCGGCGATGTCCTCGTCGATGGTCTCCATCCGCTTGGTGTTGAGCGGTCCGGTGTCCTCGATGGTCTGCTTTCCGACGGGTCCGTACTTCGGGTCGTCAGGCTCGGTGGAGACCTCGCTGGTGGCCTTGCATTTCAGCACGCCGCGCGGTTTGGCCAGGTTGTACAGCCGCGGGTACCGGTCCTCGTGCGGGTAGTCGAAGTTCTCCGGCTCTTCCTCTGCGTTGAGGTGGTAGAGGTTTCCGAAGAATTCATCGAAACCGTGGACGGTTGGCAGGTACTTGTTCAGATCACCGAAGTGGTTCTTGCCGAACTGCCCGGTCGCGTATCCCATCGGCTTGAGTAGTTCGGCGATCGTCGGATCCTCAGCGGACCAGCCGATGTCGGCTCCGGGTATCCCGACTTTGCTCATGCCGGTGCGGTATACGCTTTGTCCACTGATGAATGCAGCTCGTCCCGCGGTGCAGCTTTGCTCTCCGTACGAGTCGGTGAACCGCATGCCCTCGTTGGCCAGGCGGTCGATATTCGGGGTGTGGTAGCCCATCAGCCCGTCGCTGTAGCAACTGAGATTGCTGATGCCGATGTCGTCGCCCCAGATCACCAAGATGTTCGGTTTGCCGTTTGGCATGTTGGCTCCTCGCCTCGACAGATCCACCCCGTCCCGCTTCCGACCCTAGGCGCTCGGTTGCGTGCTCTGCATGGCTTCGCCCGCCTGTCGTCGGATATTTACGCATTCGCCGGTCGGTGCGGTGGTAAGACCGAGCCATGAGTGAGCCGACGATCCGCGATGCGGTGCGCACCCTGCATCCCGGTTACTTCGCGCTCGTCATGGCCACCGGGATCATGTCGCTGGCCATGACTTATCACCGCGTGCACGCGCTTTCGGTGGTGTTGCTGTGGGTGGCGGCGAGCGCGTACGTATTGCTGGTTGCGCTGACGGTCGCCCGCATCGTCACCGCGCGTCGGGAGTTCGTGGCCGACTTGACCGATCCGAGTCGCGGTTTCGCCATGTTCACGTTCGTGGCGGCGACCTGTGTATTGGGCGCCCGGCTCGCTACCGACGGCCACTACGGGTTGGCGTTCACCCTTCTGGCGATCGGTTGGGTGGCGTGGATGGTGCTGGGTTACGTGGTGCCGTGGACGGCGGTGCTCGGTCAGGCCGTGCGGCCCGTGCTCCAGCGCGCCAACGGCACCTGGTTCATCTGGGTGGTGGCCTCGCAGTCCGTCGCGGTGCTGGCGGCGGCGCTGCAGCCTCAGATCGCCGCCGGCCGTTCCGAATTGGCGTTGCTGGCGGTGTTCTCGTGGTCGGTGGGGATATTTCTGTACGGTGCAGCGGGCATCTTCGTTGCCGTCCGGCTGCTGGTGTACCCACTGCTGCCGGCTGATCTCACACCGTCGTACTGGGTGGCGATGGGGGCCACCGCCATCACCGTGGTGGCCGGAGCGCGGATCGTGGAGATGGCCGACGCGCCGATGGTCGCGGCCACTCGTGGCCTGATCGCGGGAGCGTCGGTGTTCTTCTGGGCCTTCGGCGCCTGGCTCATCCCGCCGTTGATCGCGGCCGGCATCTGGCGGCACTGGGTCCATCACATCCCGTTGCGCTATGACGCCACGCTGTGGAGTGTGGTCTTCCCCCTCGGCATGTACGGCGTCGGCGGCCATTACCTCGGCCAGGCCGACCAGCTGCCGATCGTGGAACGTATCGGCTACATCGAGAGTTGGATCGCCCTGGCGGTGTGGGCGCTGACCTTCCTGGCCATGCTGCACCACCTTTTCGTCACGCTGTGGTCTGGTGCCCGCGAAGTATCGAGCGCACCCTTGAAGGTGGAGGGTGATTGACATGTACGACAAGGATCTGACCAACAAATGGCTCGTCGAGATCGAGTTCTCCGAAGACGAGATCCACACTCACGCCTCGGCCCGGGCCCAGGTGCGTGACGACACGATGTCCACCACCGGAGACGCGTACCGGAACCCGAAAGATCCCGGCGCGCCGATGATCGGTGAGGAGATCGCGGCGGCTCGTGCGCTCATCGCGCTGGGCAGCGATCTACTGCATGCCGCCTCGGCACGTATCGAGCAGTCGACGCACCACCCGGTGCACCTGTACCGCTGACCGCTATGCGGGGACGGACTGTTTGGCCCCGGACTCCATCTGGCGGAAAAGATCGACGTAGTAGGGCATGCACTCGGCCATGGCTTGCTCAGTGGTGAACAACGGTTCGTAGCCCAGGTCGCGCCGGGCTTTGGCGAGCGCGAAGTAGTTGTTGAGGTAAAGCCGTTCCACCGCAAGGGGTTCGATCAACGGCTCGGGCAGGCCGAACTTGAAGTGCAGCCACTGCCAGGCCATCATCGCCTTGTGCACCAGGCGTCCTGACACCCGGAAGTTGGGCAGCGGGCGGCCGCAGGCGGCGAGGACGGGACGGGCGAACTCGAACATGTTGATGGGCTCGCCGTCGTTGATGAAGTAGGCCTGGCCGGGCGCGGTGCCGCCGGGGACCAGGTGCTCGCCGGCCAGGATGAACCCGTGGATCAGGTTGTGCACGTAGGAGTTGTCCAGCTTGATGTTCTTGTTGCCGACGAGCACCTTGACGTGCCCGGCCAGTACGTTCTCGAACACCTTGCGGAACATGGTCTGATCGCCGCGGCCCCAGATTCCGCTGGGCCGGATCGAACACGTCAACATGCCCTGCTCACCGTTCTGGGAGAGGACGAACTTCTCCGCCACGACCTTGGTCTCGGTGTACAGGTCGTTGAACCGGTTGGTGTACGGCATGGTCTCGTCGCCGTTGACGATGTCCTGTCCACCCATCACCACGCTGTTGGAGGCGGTGTAGACGAAGCGTTGGACGCCGGCCTCCTGGGAGGCGTGCACCAGGTTCTTGGTGCCTTCTACGTTGACGGCGAAGCTGCGCTGGCGGTACTCCTCGGTGACCGAGGCGCCGCCCATCAGGTCGATGATGGCCGCGGTGTGGATGACGGTGTCGATGTCCTGGACGGCTGCGGCCACGGTCTGCTTGTCGCAGATGTCGCCCTCGACGACCTCAAGGCCCGCGTGGGCGCCCAGCGGTGATGGTGCGCGGTCGAACGAGCGCACCGTATGTCCGCGGTCGAGCAGCTCGGTCACCAGGTTGGCGCCGACGAAGCCGGAGCCGCCGGTGACCAGGACGCGGCCGAGTTCAGTGGTCAGAGATGCGTCACCCATGCCGGCAGCTTAACTGAAACAGGTTCCAGTTTCGACCGCGAACCGCGAGACTGGTTGCTGAATCAATCTTCGTCCGACTCTCTGGCGGCTAGTGCCTGCTCGACGCGCTGCCTCGCTCCGGCTAAGTGTTCTTCGCAACGTTGTGCCAGCTTCTCGCCACGTTCCCAGAGGTTGAGCGAAGCGTCGAGGTCCAGCCCGCCCTGCTCCAGCTGCTGCACGACAGCGATCAGCTCGTCACGGGCCTCTTCGTAGCCCAGTTCACTAATAGGCTTCATGATCATCCCTCTGTTCGGTACCGTCGCTGACCGCTGAGATCACTCCGTCGGACACCCGCACCCGTAATCGGGTGCCTTCTGGTGCGTCGGCCACGCAGCGAAGAACCGTCGGCGCCCCGGCCGGCGGGACCGCCTGGACCACCGCATACCCGCGGGCCAGTGTCGCGGCCGGGCCGAGCGCGGTCAGTCGTGCCGACAGATGGCCGACAGTGTCGGCCTGCCTGTCGATCAATCGCGTGATGTCGCGCTGGGTCGTGGCTCGCGCGCGGGTGATCTCGTCGACGCGTGCGTCGATCGCGGCCAGAGGCTGGGCAAGCACCGGCCGGCTGCGCAACTGCTGAAGATGGTGCTGTTCGCGATGTACCCAGTTGCGCAGTGCGCGTGCGCTGCGCCGGTGCAGATCGGCGACCAGCGCCTGCTCGGCGGCCGCGTCGGGCACGATCCGCTTGGCCGCGTCGGTTGGGGTGGCCGCGCGCACGTCGGCAACCAGATCGGAAAGGGGAGTGTCGGGTTCGTGGCCGATGGCGCTGACCACCGGAGTGCGGCAGGCCACGATGGCCCGGCACAGCGTCTCGTCGGAGAACGGCAGCAGGTCCTCGACGCTGCCGCCGCCGCGGGCCAGCACGATCACCTCGACATCGGGGTCGGCATCCAGGGCCGACAGGGCTTCGACGATCTGCGGCACCGCGTTGGGGCCCTGCACGATGGTGTTGCGGATCGCGAAGCGCACGGCCGGCCAGCGGGTCGTGGCCACGGTCGTCACATCGCGCTCAGCGGCCGAAGCTCGGCCGGTGATCAAGCCGATGGTGTTGGGCAGGAACGGAATTGGTCGTTTGAGTCGGGGGTCGAACAGCCCTTCGGCCTCCAGCAACCGGCGCAGCCGTTCGATCCGGGCCAACAACTCACCGATACCGACCGCGCGAATCTCGTTGACCCGCAACGAGAATGTGCCGCGGCCGGTGTAGAAGTTGGGCTTGCCGCAGATGATCACCTGGGTGCCCTCGGTGAGCTTGACCGGGGCGTTGCGCACCAGGTCGCGCGGGCACGTCAAGGTCAGTGACATGTCTGCCGCCGGATCCCGCAGCACCATGAAGACAGTCTTGGAATCCGGTCGGACCTTGAGTTCGGTCAGCTGGCCCTCGACCCACACCGTGCCGAGCCGGTCGATCCATTTGGCGACGCGCGTCGCAACGGCGCGAACCGGCCAGGGATTCTCCGGTGACTGGCCCGGTTCGGTCACTTCGCGGTCGCGCGGGTGATCCTGTTGGCGAGCAACGTGACGAACGGTGCGCGGGCCCGGCCGGCCTCTTCATAGGCCAGCAGCGCCTCGAGGTCGGCCACCCGCAGAGAGGTCAACCGGGCACGCAGCTGCGCCAGCGTCAGCGTGTCGTACCCGAGCTCACCGACGATGGCCGGGGCCGTGCCTGCCGCGGGGGCGCTGCCGGCCTTGCCGTTGGTCGAACCGGCCGACTCCGGTTCCCCGGTGCTGTAGAGGGCGAATCGCCCCTCGGTGCGGCGTTCGGCGTCGTCGGCAGTGGGCGCGTCAGAGCCATCCTCGCCGTCAGCCTCGAGGTCTTCGTCGAAAGTGGCCCACTCGGGCTGCTCGTCTTTGGGCGGAAAAAGCTGCTCGAGCGTCTCGTCACCCTTGACCACCAGCTCAGCGAGGTTCTGCTGGACGTGCATGACGAGGTTGGCCGCCTGACTGGCCACCGTCATGGGATAAGTCAGGATCGTCTGAGGCAGCTTGCGGGTTTCTTCCAGGGCGGTCGCTGCCGCACCCACCAGCAGCCGGACCCCGTACGGTGCAGTTCCCATGCGCACAGCCTACGGCTGGCTCGGCGCTGCGGTGGCCCCGTACCCTGGAGACATGCCGCCGACAATCAACATGGGTATCCCGGGTGCCACCAGCTCGGTGAGGTCAGGCGGCGGTTCGCAAGCCTCCGGCAAGCGGGTCCTGCTGGCTGAGCCACGCGGATACTGCGCCGGTGTGGATCGTGCCGTCGAGACCGTCGAACGCGCCCTGGAGAAGCACGGCGCCCCGGTGTACGTGCGCCACGAGATCGTCCACAACAAGCACGTGGTGGAGACGCTGGCCAAGGCCGGCGCGGTGTTCGTCGACGAGACCGACGAAGTGCCCGAAGGCGCGATCGTGGTGTTCTCGGCCCACGGCGTCGCTCCGACCGTGCACGAGACTGCCGCAGCGCGCAGCCTGCAGGTGATCGACGCGACCTGCCCGCTGGTCACCAAGGTGCACAACGAGGCCAAGCGGTTCGCCCGCGACGACTTCGACATCTTGCTGATCGGCCACGAGGGCCACGAAGAGGTGGTCGGCACGGCCGGTGAGGCGCCCGACCACGTCCAGGTCGTCGACAACCCCGACGCGGTCGACAAGGTCACGGTGCGTGACCCGGAGAAGGTCATCTGGCTGTCGCAGACCACGTTGAGTGTCGACGAGACCATGGAGACCGTGCGCCGGCTCCGCGAGAAGTTCCCGACGCTGCAGGATCCGCCGAGCGACGACATCTGCTACGCGACTCAGAACCGTCAGGTGGCCGTCAAGGCGATGGCGCCCGAGTGCGAGCTGGTGATCGTGGTGGGTTCACGCAACTCGTCGAACTCGGTGCGCCTGGTCGAGGTGGCTCTCGGTGCCGGCTCGCGGGCCGCGCATCTGGTGGACTACGCCGAGGACATCGACCCGGCCTGGTTGGAGGGCGTCACGACAGTGGGCGTCACGTCCGGGGCGTCGGTGCCCGAGGTGCTGGTGCGCGGTGTGCTCGAACGGCTGGCCGAGTACGGCTACGGCACCGTCCAGCCCGTCACCACCGCCAACGAGACGTTGGTGTTCGCCCTGCCGCGCGAGATTCGTCCGCCGCGCGCCTGAGCGCGTTAGTCGTCGTACTCCCAGGAGTGGCGGCCCCTGGTGGCTGCACGCTTTGACGGGCGTGGCCGCGTGCGGTGCTCCACCCGGTGGTCCTCGTCGTCGGATCCGCGGTAACGCACGCGTGACACCGGATGATGCGTTGAGCGCCCGGACCCGGTCGGCGGGTCGAACGAATCCTCGAACGGCTGGTAGTCGTCGAATCGACGGCGGGGCCGCTGCGGGCGCTCACGCCCGGCGTCGAACGCGCCACTCTCGCGCCGCTCGGGCGGCGGCTGCTTGCGCGGTTCGCGCGGCTGGGTCCGCACCCGCCTACGGGGTTCGCCGGTTCCGGGTTCGGTCGCACGTGGAGGCCGGGGCCGCCGAGGCCGCTCGGGCATCGCGCCGTCGAATTCGCTGCCGAGTTCGTCTTCGACACGACGGGTCGGGCGCGGGCGTGGCGCCGCAGTCCTCTTGGTGGGCCTGCGTTCGCCGCGGGGACGTCCGGAAGCCGTCGCGGCCGCGCCCGCGGCGCCTGCGCCGGGCTCGGTGCCTGCCGGACGCCGGCGTGGAGGCCGTTCGGACGGGCGGCGCCGCGGCGGGGCATCTCCCGCCGCTTCCGACTGGGCAGTCCGGTCACGGCGAGCCGACGCAGTGGCGGGTTTGCGGAGAACCAGCCCGGAGAGTTTCTCTGTGACAGATGACACAATTCCTGAAACCGGCGTTGCCTTGGCAGGTTTCGCCGCCGCGGAGTCGGTTGCTGCGGTCTGGTCGGCCCCGCGACGTGTGGTCAGCCCGACGTACCACCGGCCCAGTCCGATCAGCAGAACGGCAGCCGAAAGGAACAACATCAGCGGGAAGCGTTCTATCAGCGGATATCCGCAGTTGATCGCGAGGTCTTTCAAACCGCCCAGCTGGCCGCCGTGGAACAGGAAGTAGGACCCGGGAACGGCGACGAAAAGTATGAGTGGGGGCTGGATCACGGCGGTGAACAGACCGGCCTGCTGCACCGCGAGAACAGCCAAAATGCAACCGAGCGAATAGCAGACCGCGAATACCGCGCTGAGCTCGCGATCGCCGGAACCGGCATCGAAAGCAAAGCCGATGGCGGTAGCCGTGACCGCGACCAGCACAGCTCCCCACCACGGCACACCGGCGAAACGCGGGTGTACAGAGCGATGGTCAGCCGGCACTGCCGACTGTGCGCGCTGTCCTGACACACGTAGACCGTACCGGCTCAGTCTGGTCGCGTGCTGCCAGCTCGCGCTGGCGTGCCTGTCACACCGGCATAGACTGTGGTCCCTGTGAGCCTGAACCTGGGAATCGTCGGTTTGCCGAACGTCGGAAAGTCGACTCTGTTCAATGCCCTGACACGTAACGACGTGTTGGCGGCCAACTACCCGTTTGCGACCATCGAGCCCAACGAGGGCGTGGTTCCGCTGCCCGATCCCCGGCTCGACAAGCTCGCCGAGATCTTCGGCTCGGAGAAGATCGTGCCGGCGCCGGTGACGTTCGTCGACATCGCCGGCATCGTCAAAGGAGCCTCAGAGGGTGCGGGCCTCGGCAACAAGTTCCTGGCCAACATCCGCGAGTGCGACGCCATCTGCCAGGTGGTGCGGGTGTTCGCCGATGACGACGTGGTGCACGTCGACGGGCGGGTGGATCCCCGGTCGGACATCGAGGTGATCGAGACCGAGCTGATCCTGGCCGACATGCAGACGCTGGAGAAGGCGGTGCCGCGGCTGGAGAAGGAGGCCCGCAACAACAAGGAGCGCAAGCCGGTCCTGGATGCGGCGGTCGCGGCTCAGGAAGTTTTTAATGACGGCAAGACGCTTTTCTCGACCGGCAAGGACTGGTCGATCCTGCGCGAGCTCAACCTGATGACCACCAAGCCGTTCCTCTATGTGTTCAACGCCGACGAGTCGGTGCTGACCGACCCCGCCAAGCAGGCCGAATTGCGCGAGCTGGTGGCCCCGGCCGACGCGGTATTCCTCGACGCCAAGATCGAGTCGGAGCTGATCGAGCTCGACGACGAGTCGGCGCAAGAGCTGCTGGAGTCGATCGGGCAGACCGAGCGCGGTCTCGACGCGCTGGCCCGCGCCGGCTTCCACACCCTGCGGCTGCAGACCTATCTGACCGCGGGGCCCAAAGAAGCGCGCGCCTGGACCATCCACCAGGGCGACACCGCCCCCAAGGCGGCCGGCGTGATCCACACCGACTTCGAGAAGGGCTTCATCAAGGCCGAGATCGTGTCGTTCTCCGATTTGGTCGAGGCCGGGTCGATGGCCGCCGCCAAGGCCGCGGGCAAGGTCCGGATGGAAGGCAAGGACTACGTGATGGCCGACGGTGACGTGGTGGAGTTCCGTTTCAACGTTTGAGGCTGTGTTGACTCTGCGGCTGCGGCGAGGTGCTCTCGAACTTCTGCGCCCTGGTCGCAGAGTCAGCGGCTGATCGCGCCTGGCCTAGTTGATGATCTCGCCGCGGCTATCGACGTGGATTGCGGCGAGCCGGTCGCGCCACATCTGCAGGGCTTCGGGCGTCAGTCGCGTCCAGTCGGTGACCTCGCCGACCACGCGGAGCGGCTCCCGGCTGCGGTAAGACCGGGTGGGATTGCCCGGGAACTTCTTGTCGGTGACGTTGGGATCGTTCTCGAACTCGCCGGTCGGCTCCACGATGTAGACCCGCGGTGCGCCGTCTCCGGCGGCGAGTTCGGCGGCAAGTCCTGCGCCGTCGCGCAAGGCGGTGAAGTAGATGTGGTTCATCACGACTTCGGGCCGGTAGTTGGAACGGAAGCCCGCGGTGAGGAGTTCTCCCACCTGAAGGTCCGCCTTGGTGCCGTGGAAGAACGGTCCCTCGTCCAGCGCCTTGCCCATCTCGACAGGTTACAAACCAGCTCGCGCGGCCACAGCGATGACGATGGCGAGGTACGTGCGAAAGCTCGCCACCGCCTTCACATTCGAGCCTGGAATGCAGCGACGATGGCCGCCGCCGCGGGATCCACGCCCGCCGCGGTGTCGACGCGAAGAACCGCGCGGTCCCACCGCTCATAGGCCCGGTCCTGGACCTGTTGCCAGGTCGGCACCCTCAACCCCTCGATGTCGGAGGCCCGGGCTTCGACGCGGCTGCGGTGCATGTTGGAATCGCTGCAGATCACCTCGACCTCGATGAGTGCGGCTCGCGCCGTCCGGGCGACCTCTGCCCAGGCTTGTCTCGTGATACCGAGCGGATTCACGCTGTCGGCCACGACGTCGTGCCCCGCGCGCAGGAAGTCGGATGCCATCGCATAGGCGATCCGATAGCCGGCCTCAGGCACCGCGTCCCAGCCGCCGGCGCGATCGACGATCCCTGATCTCGTCATGGCCGCTTCGATCGTGTCGATTCGCACATGCACCGCGCCGATTTCAGCGCTCACCTGGCGTGCCACCGTGGTCTTGCCGACGCCCGGCAGCCCCGACAACGCGATGAGTACCGGTGTCGGCTTGCGGGCGGTCACGGCATTCGATGCTAGGCCTGGCTTGTCGGAGGGTGTGTCTAGCATCCTGCCGAGCGCGTCGGCGCAATGACGGTAAACCCACAGGAGTTGTTGGCATGAAGTTTCTTTCGACCCGCCTCATCACAGCCGATGTCGAGCGGCTCGTTGCGTTCTACGAGAAGGTCACCGGTGTCAGTGCTGTCTGGGGTAACGAACTCTTCGCCGAGATCCCGACGCCGGTCGGCGCACTGGCGATCGGCAGCGACAAGACGGTTCCGCTGTTCGGTGAGGGATCTGCCGAGCCCGCGGCGAACCGAAGCGCGATCATCGAGTTCATCGTCCACGACGTGGATGCTGAGTATGAGCGGTTGGCCGGACACTTGGACGACGTTGTCACCGAGCCCACGACGATGCCGTGGGGTAACCGCGCGCTGATGTTCCGGGATCCCGACGGCAACCTCGTCAACCTGTTCACTCCGGTAACTGATGCGGCCCGGGCCAAATTTGGGGTCTAGGGCGCCGCTGACCTTGCGGTGAGGGCGGGGTGCTGAACGTCGTGTGAACATGTTCATTCCGGTCCCAGCGGCAACTATTCTGAGTTTGCTCAGAAGCCTGGTTCATGCTGGCTCGAGTGTGGATTACAGATTCAAATGACGGGCGATCTCATCTGTTTGACCGGCCGCAACGGCACGGATTAGGTCCGCTGTATCTGGCTCGACGTGTGGACGGCCAGTCTGAATGCGTCGTCGCCTAGGCCCCCGGCGCGGCGGTATTGACCCCGTCACCTCCCGTTATGCCGCGATGTCCGCGTTCAGCGGCACGTGGCAAACCGGTCTGAAGCATTTGCGCGCGCACATGTTCGACCGCAAGCCGGTTGATGCGGTCCTGCCCTCGGGCAGGTGAGTCATGAAATTCAATATCGGCAACGGCGCAGCGGCCCAGGCGATCGTCAGCGTTAATTAGTTTGCGGATTCGCCAATACTCAGCTTCTTCTCAGTTAGAGTCCGGGGTGTCCTAGATCACACTGCCGGAGGTTCGTCCGATGCATGAATCCCTACGCCCAATTGCCGCCGCAGGCGTCGCGCTCACTGCAGCCGCCGCGATCGTGGTGGCTCCGGCCATCGCACCGTCGCCGCCCGATATTCAGGTTCCCCGCATACCCGCAGCCCAGATAGCGCTCACTGCTGAAACGGATGTCCTCAGCCGATGGATTGAGGTGTTCAACTCGAGTACCGCGAACGCGACCACGGTCTCTCAGTTCCTCTTCGAAGCCCCCGGCACGGCCCTGCAGCAGGCCATTGTGAACCAGGTCGGCTATCTCGGGGATGTGCTCAATGATCCCGGCAGCATTGGTGACGTCGTCCAGGCCATGGGCGAGAACCTGCAGAAGGCATTCTCATGGGCCACGATGCAGGGCCTGCCTGACGACATCAACGACCCCGGTTTGATTCCGGTCGTAGCGCTGAGCAACGACGCGACCCATACGATCCTCGTGGCGTTCGTGCCGGGTTTCCTGCCGGAGGGGACGCCTGAGTTCGTCACACCCCTGGTCCACTTCCTGGCGTCACCGCTCAGCGGTGTCCTGATCGGCTTTGCCGGACCGCTGGTCAGCCCGGGAGTGGCAGCCCTCAACAGCATCATGGCCGGGGATCTGCTCAACCTTCCCGCCAACGTCGTCGATGGATTCTTCAATGGCGCCACCCTCAGCCTCGACCCGCTGTTGCCGGCGATCAGTGGAGTGCTGCCGGAAGGCACCACGATCAACAACCTGGGGATCGCGTTCGGCGGGCTCCTCAGCCCGGGTGCCACAGGAAACACGGTTCCTGTCGGCGAGACGGTGGGAGAAGGCGCGGTCGGCGGTTCGATCTTCAACTCCATCGACGTGTCGATCACAAGCAGTGCGCTGGGCTTCCCCATCACTCTGGCCGCTCCGGGTGTAGGGGTCGGGCCCATCGGCGCGCTGGCGAACCTGTCGCAGATAGTCGCGGGCGCGATCGGCTGGGACGGAGCGGGTAACCCGCTGAGCAAGCTGACTTTCCCGACGATCGAGACCGAGGCGGAAAGCGATGCGTTGGCCGGCCCGCCCGCAAGTGCACGCGCGTTGACCGCCGAAACAGATTCTGCGGCAGAGGATTCGAATGCGAAGGGATCCGAGAGCGAGCAAAGCGCCCCTGAGGAAGCCGGGGAAGACGAAGGCGACAGCGTCGTGAAAACCTCCGTGGGTGCCACTGACCTGTCCGACGGCAACAAGGCCGAGCCGGGCAAAGCCGGCACCACTTCGACCCGGCCGAGTGAGAGGTTGCGCACCGCGGTCAAGGAGTTCCGCAGTGAAGTCCGCAGCACTGTCAAAGAAGTCCGTACGGGCATCCGAGACACGGTCAAGGGGCTCAGCGGCCGGGGCGCCAAAGCTGACGCCGACAGCACGGCCGGCAGCGCAGCTACCGGCAGTGAGGGGAGCGGCGACAGCAGCAGCTGACATCTGTTTGTATGAGCAAGATGGCGTGTTTTCAACGAAAACTCGCCATCTTCTTCACTTTCGACACCCCCTCTATGACTTCAACCGGTCAGAACAGTTTGCGCGCCAACTTCCACGCCCGGTCGCTGTAGGGCGGGTACAGCATCTTGGACAGGTCGGGCCGGGTGGGCTTGGTGAGCACCGTCTTGGTGTGGCTGAACTCTTCGAAGCCCCAACGGCCGTGGTAGGCCCCCATCCCAGAGTTGCCCACCCCGCCGAACGGCAGCCGTGTTGTCGATGCCTGGAATGCCACATGATTGATCAGCATTCCGCCTGCCGACACTTCGGACACCACCCGATTGCGTACCGATCGTGACCGGCTGAACAGGTACGCGGCAAGCGGCTTGGGGCGGGAGTTCACGAAATCGATTGCTTCGTCATGAGAATCGACCGTGAGCACGGGAAGGATCGGCCCGAAGATCTCCTCGGTCATCAGGGGTTCGGCGGGATCAGGGTTGACCACCACGGTCGGTTCGACGGTGAGCGACGAGCGGTCGATGCCGCCGCCGAAGGCGATGTCCCCTCGGGTTTCGATCAGGTACTCTCCGAGACGCTCCAGGTGGTCAATGTTTAGTATCCGCATACCTTTTGGTTGGCCTTCCCGGTAGCGAACCCATGAATCGCACAGTCGGTCGATGAAGCGCTCGGCGACGTCGCGATGGGCGAGCACGTAGTCGGGAGCGACGCAGACCTGCCCGGAGTTGATGAGCTTCGTCCACCCGACCCGGGCGGCCGCGACATCGACATCGCAGTCCTCGGCGAGGATCACCGGGCTCTTTCCGCCCAACTCCAGGGTGACGGGTGTCAGATGCCGGGCTGCCGCGGCCAGAATCTTGCGGCCGGTCCCCGCGCCACCGGTGAACAAGATTCGATCGAACTTCTGGGTGAGCAGCAGTTCGCTGGTCGCGCGTCCGCCTTCAACCACCGCGACCGCGTCGTGGTCGAGGTAGCGCGGTACCAGGTCCACCAACAGCTGTGAAGTCCGCGGGGCGAATTCGGAAGGCTTGATCAGCACGGTGTTTCCGGCTGCGATGGCGCCGATGGCGGGTCCCAGGGTGAGAAGGAAGGGCAGGTTCCAGGTTCCGATGATCAGCACGGTGCCGTAAGGCTCGAACTCGACCCAGCCCCGCCCAGGTAGTTGGGGTAGTTCGAGCATCCGTCGGTCGCGACGCATCCAGCGCTTGACATGCTTTGCGGCGTAACGTGCTTCGGCTACGGTGCCGGCGATGTCGGTCAGCCAGGATTCGAAGGGTGCGCGGCCGAGATCCGCCGACAGCGCATCGATGATCGCTGCTTCGTTGTCGGTCATCATCTGGGCGAGTCGGTTCAGTTGATCCGAGCGCCATTGCGCCGGTCGGGTCCGGCGGGTACGGAAGGTCGCCCGCAGCGTCTCGACGATCCGGCCGACCTCGACCTCGGTCAACTCGTCATCGACCGCTGCCTGAGCGGTGTTGCCGTTCCTGGATGTAGTTTCCGTCATCGCCGCCCCCAATGTGTGAATGATCGCTCACATAGTCTTGCGAAGCTAGCCGCTATCAGCCGTTAAACCGGCTGTCTGTATCACTCGGCAGCCAGAATGGACATTAACATAAATGCGGAGTTGGAGGAACTGTGCGCAGGTCGGGACGCCGCACCGCAGTGCCGGCGTCGATCCCCGAACGGTGGGCGCGCTAAAGCCCACCGCAGCGCGACGGGGCCAGGATCGGGGACCAGGGCGGGCAATCGGGCGGCAGCGGTTGCGGGGGAGCGGGCGGTGGCGGAGGGCCGAGAACCGGAGGTGGCGGGGCCTCGTGCGGAGAACCGTGCCAGGGATAGATGGTGTTGGAACCGATGTCCACCACGCCTTCTGAGTTCCAGTACCAATCGTGGCAAATGGCGGCGTCCCAGGTGATGACCTGGCTGCCCGGTATCGGTGGATCGCCCGGACACCAGTGGGTGCACGTGAGACCATCCGGACAGTTGCCGCCTTGATAGCTCGGGCCAAAGGCCGGATCGGCCCCCGCAACGCCCAACCCCAGTCCAGCCAGGCCGAGCCCGCCAGATACCGCTACGGCCGCCAATCGTGCGATGGGATCCATGGTGGCTCCCCTCCTATGAGGTGCTGCTCACCAGGCAATTGTGCATCGATAGTGGCGCGTGGGCCGGGTTTCGGCACAACGCCGCGATTACTGCTCGGTCCCGGTGGGTCAGTCGACGATCACTGAGATCTCATCGCCCAGTCCGTAGTCGGCGCTCAAGGGCAACTCGTCACCGCTCCAGAACGAGCCGGGATCGAACCAGTTGTAGTGCTTCTCTGTGGTCAGCAGTCCCATCTCCTCATAGGTGATGGCCACTGTCTCGGCGCAGTAGGCGGTTTCCAGCCCGACCTGCCGGCTGCGGGCCTTCTTGCGTTCGGCTGACTCGCGAACCATCTTGTGTACAAAGGGAATTCCGCGGGTGAAGTCGCTGACGATCGGCACCCGTCCGCGCAGCCAGCGGCCGGTCAGGCGTGCCGTGGTGGGGAAGGCGGTGCCGTTCATCCGGGCGATCACCTTGAGCAGCTGGTCTTCCTGCTCCCGAGAGGCGAACGGGGTGAGCTGACGCAGCCAGCAGCGCTGCCCATAGCTGTGCGCCCAGCGTTCGACGACCTGGCGGGCGTCATTGAGCTGCACCCCGCGATGAAAGGTGCCGGTCCACATGTCGAGCAGCTTGTCGCCGAGTTCGGCGTGCCAGATCAGCGGCGGAAGGTCGTCGATCGCGACCGTCATACCGACATGGTTGACCGGGCTGTTGGTCAGCGTCTGGATCGCCCGGTCCGGTCCCGAGCCGCCGCGGAACAGCCAGATGTCACCGGTACGGGTCTCTTCCAGTGCCTTGGTCAACGACACCGTGTTCGCTTTCACAAGCGCAGCTTAGGCACACTGAGTGCATGCGGAGTATCTGGAAGTGGGTCGGGCTGGCGGGTGTCGCCGGTGTCGTCGCGGGCGGCGTCATGGTCGCGCGGGACCAACGCCGCCGCAACGCCTATACCCCGGACGATATCCGGGCACGGCTTCATCAGCGGCTGGCCGAGGCGGAACGGACTGAACCGACGACGTAGGTCCCGAGACTGTTACCAGCCTTCGGTCAGCACCCGGTCCAGGGCATCGGCGTAGAAGTCGGCCGCGTCGACGTCAATGCACAACGGCGGCTTGGTTTTCAGGATGTTCTGATGGTCGCCGGTCGGCTGGATGATCACGCCGAGTTCGAGCATCCGATCGCAGATCCGTGCTGTTTCCTCGGTGGCCGGCTCCAAGGTATGGGGATCCCGGACCATCTCGACACCCAGGTACAGGCCGACGCCGTGAACGGTGCCGATGATCGGGTGCCGGGTGGCGAGCTCCTCCAATCGCGACTTCAGATGCGCACCGACCCGGACCGCGTTGGCTTGCAGCCCTTCGTCGGCCAGCACGTCGAGCACTGTCATCCCGATCGCACACGACAGCGGGCTGCCGCCGGTGGAGGAGAAGAAGTAGCCCTGGCTGCGGAAGGCCTCGGCGACCTCGCGGCTGGTGACCACCGCGCCCAGCGGGTAGCCGTTGCCCACCGATTTCGCCATCGACACGATGTCGGGGACGACGCCCTGCTGCTCGAAACCCCAAAACCATTCGCCCAGACGGCCGTATCCGACCTGCACCTCGTCGGCGACGGCGTAGCCGCCGGCGCCGCGGACAGCCGCATAGACCTGCTGCAGGTAGCCGTCCGGGAGCGCCATGCCACCGGCGTTGCCGTAGACCGTCTCGCAGATGAACGCCGCCGGGGCCCGACCCTCTTCGATCAATCCGTCGATCTGGGCCACCGCGTCGGCGGCGTAGCGGCTCACCTCGCTGCCGCGGTACTTCCCGCGGAAGCTGTTGGGCGACTCCACCGTGTGCACCCAACTCGGCCGCGTGGTAAGCGCATTCGGGTTGTCGGCGGTAGACGTCGACACCGCGTCGGTGCCGTAGGTCCAGCCGTGATACGCCTCGCGCATCGCCACCACGTCGGGGCGCCCGGCGGCCGCCGTCGCCAACCGCAGCGCGAGATCGCTGGCCTCAGAACCCGAATTGACCAGGAACACAGTGTCGAGAGGTTCGGGTAGCAACCCGGCGAGGCGCTCGCTGAACTCCACGACGGAGGCGTAGTTGAAGCGTGAGTTGGTGTTGAGCTTGCGCAGCTGCCGGGCTGCGGCTGCCGCAACCCGCGGGTGCGCGTGCCCCAGCACTGTGACGTTGTTGACCATGTCCAGATAGCAGCGCCCGCTGGTCGACATCAGGAAGTGCCGCCAGCCCCGTTCGATCCGCGGCGGCCGACGGTAGTAGTGCTCCTGTACCGGCGCGAATGCCCGGTCCCGCCGGGCGATGAGATCGGAGTCCACACACGCTGTCTCGAGCGGCGCCAGCCCCAACAGCGGCCGCGGGTCACGCACGCATGCCAACCAGCCGGGCGCCAGTGCGGGTGTGGCCAGCTCGGGGGCGCGGGGGGCGCCGGTCGGGCGCAGTGTCACATGGGTCCAACGGCTGGGCTCGACGGCGCCCAGGACGTCGCCCTGATCACCGGTCTCAGACCCGATTCCGGTGACGGTCAGCTCGTACTCGGCGCCCCTGAACGTCACCGAATCCGCCAGACGTTCGATGACCTCACCGTCGAACGGCGCGGCGAGCACCAACCGTTCTGCCGGCCAGATGCTGATCCCGGTCGGGACGACCGCGGGCTCCTCTTGACTCAACGGCGGAGCCTGTGCGATCTGTGGTTGCCCGAATCGGGTTAGCACCAGCTGCGCGCCGTCATCGATTGCAGCCCTGGCCAATTCGTCCTGAATGTCCGGTCTGAACCAGCCCCCGGGGACGAATGCGTCGTCCAGATCGTCGGATGTCGTGCTCAGGTCCAGCGTCACCACCGACGCCGGCATGGCGATCATCGGGCGGGCGACGCGCACGGGGGGAGCCGGTGACGCGAGGCCGAGGTCGGACTTGATCAGCGCGGTCATCACGTCGAGCGGCACCGAGGTGGCGCGCTCGAACATCTGCCATTCACCGTCGGACTGTTCGGTGAGGTAATCGTTGTCCGGATCGAAACCGGCCTGGTGGGCGCCGCTCACGATGAGTACGGCGGTGCGCAGAACCAGCAACGGCCACAACGCTTCTGCCTCGGCGGCACTGAGCGGCCGGAGGGCATGGAAGGCGCGGATCCCGGGCAGGATGGCGGTCGGATCTCCGCCGGGGTGCTGCAGGACGCAGGACAGTGTGATGGCCAGTTCGCTCACGGCCCAGCTGTCGGCCAGATCGCCGAAGTCGATGATCCCGTCGGGCTGTACGACGCCGCCGATGCCGCGGGACACCACCACGTTGGCGTCGGTGAGGTCCATGTGCACTGCCTGCCGGGGCAGGGCGTCGGCCAGAGGTTCGATGCGGGCCCACGCCTCGTCGGCGGCCGATTGCAGCCGCGCGCGGGCGGTGTCGTCGTCCACGTGGGAGGCCAGGCCCCGCACCACTTCGGCCCCGTAGTGCAGATCCCACTGCAACACGCGGTCCAAGCCGGGATGGCTGAAGCCGGCCAACGTTCGGCTGACCCTGGCGGCCAGCGCGCCGAGCTCGGCGACCGTGGCCGGTGACAGGTATCCGGATTCGAGGAGCGTTCCGCCGGGCAGATGCCGGAGCAGGCGGACATGGGCCACGTCACCTGAGCCCAGACCGGTGACCGCGGTGAGCTTTTCGCCGCGCAGGTTGGGCAATGACTGGGCCACCCGTAGGTCCGGCTCCGCCGTCGCGATCAGATCGGCCGCCAATTCCTGTGCGGCCAGCTCGATTTCGTTGAAGGCCGGGTTGGCGATCTTGAGCACGCCGGCGGCTACGGCACCGGAGCTGACCAGAAAGTTCTTGTCCTGCTGGCTGCCCAGCGATTTCACGTCCGCATGCAGACCGAAGTGAGTGGCCAGGATGTCGCGGGCCTGCTGGTCGCTGACGTGAGGGGCAGGAAGTTCCGGTTCGCGCAGAAAGTTGAAACCGACGGTGTCTCGTTCGGCGTTCACCGTCCGACGAACTCCACGACGACCTCCGAGAACGCGTCATTGTCGTCGCCCGCGGCAGTGTGCCCCGCATCGGGCAACTCGACGAACTCGGCGGCGGGCACCTTCTCCAGGAAGTCCTGCACCCCTTGGGGACTGACCACGTCGGACAGCTTGCCGCGGATCAGCAGAATCGGAATGCTCAGGGCCATCGCCGCGTGTTCGAGCTTCTCCACCCGCACGAACGGGTCGTCCTCGGGTTTGGTGAGGAAGGCCGGATCCCAGTGCCAGTACCAGCGCCCGTCGCGCAGCCGCAGGTTCTTCTTCAGCCCCTCAGGGCTGCGCGGCTTGGTGCGGTAAGGCAGGTAGGCCGCGACGGCCTCGGCCGCCTCCTCAAGCGAATCGAAGCCGTCCACGTTGGTGAACATGAAATCGCGGATCCGGGCGCTGCCGCTCTTCTCGAACCGCGGCACCACATCGACCAGGATCAGTTTGGTGACCAGTTCGGGGCCCGCTTCGTGGGCGGCCAGGATGCTGGTCAGCCCGCCCATGCTGGCGCCGATCAGCACCACCGGGCGTCCGATCTGGTACAGCACCTGCTGCACGTCGGTGGAGAGCGCCTCCACCGAATAGTTCGCGCTCGGCGAGCGGTCGCTGTCGCCGTGACCTCGTGCGTCGAGCGCGACCACGTGCAAACCACGATCGGCGAGAATCTGTCCCGTGTTCTTCCAGGAGAACCGGTTCTGCCCGCCGCCGTGCAACAGCAGGACGGTGGGCCGGTCGGCAGCGGACGCGGCGTCCCGGTTCCATTCGTCGCCGACGAGGTTCAGGTCGTCGACTCCGCGGAACGTGACGGTGCGCGACTCGCTGTGCTCGGTGTTCCCGGTGCTCACGGACATTCCTCTCGCCAGCCCCCGGGAGGTCACGTTACCCAGGTGGGTTTTCGTCGCATCTGCGACCCGCGCGGCGCGCCATTCCTAGAATCAGCAATCGTGCAGAACGAGCCAGGTGCCGAGGCCGAGGACGCGGTGGCGGCGGAACGCCACGCGATCATCAAAGCCGCCTTCACCTGCCTGTCCGAGCCCCACGACGGTGCGGTACCGATTGCGGCGGTGCTCGCTCGGGCCGGGTTGTCCACCCGGGCGTTCTATCGGCATTTCGAATCCAAGGACGCGTTGTTCCTGGCCATGCAGGCGAGTTCGGGCAAGTCGCTGGGCCGTCGGCTCGATCAGATCGCCGCCGACCCACAGGGCTCTGCCGCAGAGCTGCTGGCCGAGTGGATCAAAGTGTCGTTCGACGTGATGCGCGATGCACGGTTGCGTGGGCGCGCGCTGGTCCTGGATTCGGAGGAGGTCCGTGCGGCCAGGGGGTACCAGTCCGTGCAAGAGCAGTGGCGCCTCGACCGCGAACGGGCGTTGGCGGATCTGCTGCGCCGCGGCCGCGAAGACGGATCGCTTCCGCTGGCCAGGCCGGAGCGCGACGCGGCAGCCATCCGCGCCGTGGTCAGCCACGAGTTGTCACGTCTGACTCCTGATGGTGACTGGGAGTCTGCCTGTGCCGCGGCGTTGGACTTTGCCCTGCGTGCGGTCGGCGCGCGCACCGCCTGCCGGGAGTTCGGTAACTCGTAGCAGCACAGAAGGGCGGCGTATCCGGGACTGCCGGTACCGCTGATGACGGTGTGACCGGTGCCACGTACTTTGGACCGCACGCGTGCCGATGCGCGCCACCACGTAGTGCCACGAGGAGCAGATGTATGGCAGACGACAGCGCCGACGCCGAGCCGGTCGAGCCGACCGGCACCGAGGAGTCGAGCCAGTCCGCCCCCGACGCCGCAGTTGTCGAATCTGAGGCAGAGAACGAGTCGACCGATGCCGACGACTCGGTACCCAAGCCGGGTGGTTCCCGGCGTTCCGCTTTTGCGGGGATCGTCGGAGGCGTGCTCGTCGTCGCGCTGCTGGCGTTGACCGGTTGGCTGGGCTACGGCTACTACCAGGTCCATCACGAACAGCAGCGACGGACGATGTTCGTGGACACCGCGCGGGCGGGCGCGACGAACCTCACCAGCATCGACTGGGAGCACGCCGAAGACGACGTCCAGCGAGTGCTCGACATCTCGACCGGGAAGTTCTACGACGACTTCGAGCGGCGTTCGAAGTCGTTCCTTGAGGTGGTCAAGCAGATCAAGTCGAAATCCGTGGGGACGGTGACCTCCTCGGGGCTGGAGTCCTACTCGAACGACAAGGCGAATGTCCTGGTGTCGGTAACCGTGCGGTCGACGAATGCGGGTGTGCCCGAACAGAAGCCCCAGGTGTGGCGAATGGTGGTGACGGTGCAGGACATCGAAGGTAAGTCAAAGGTTTCGAACGTGGAGTTCATCCAGTGAGCGGCCGGCACACGATGCCGCCGGCCGGGCGTCGCAAGGCGGCAGCAGCACCAGCCGAACCCGAGCAGGCCAGCCCTGAGCCGGAGGTCGTCGAAGAAACGAGTCCCGCCGATCCGGTCGAAACCGTGGCGGTAGCCGAGGCCGAGCCGGTGACCGACGCGCCGGTGGACGTCACCGAGGATGACGCCGCTGAGGGTGATGCCGCCGACGGTGACGCCGCCGAGGTGGCCGGTTCCGACTCCGACACAGAGGAACCGAGCGCCGAACCCGCCGAACCCGACGCTGAAGTCCCACGCACCCGGTCACGGGTCAGCGCACCGGTGGTGCTGGCCGCCGTTGCGCTGGTGCTGGCCGTGGCCTGCGCGGTCTTGCGGTGGATGATCGTCGCGCAGGATCAAAGCGACACGGCCCGTGACGAATCGGTTCAGGCGGCAAAGGAGATCACCGCCCAGATGCTGTCGTACGAGACCGAGACGGTGGACCAGCAGCTGACTGCGGCCCGGGACCGGATGACCGGGGAGTTCCTCGGCAAATATTCCGCGATGATCAACGAGGTGATCCCGGCGGCGCATGCTCAGCAGATCGCCGCGGTCGCCGACGTCTTGCGCGCCGGGGTGGTGAGCGCGAAGCCTGACAGCGCCGAATTGGTGTTGTTCGTCAACCAGAGCGTCCAGGTCGGAAACAACATGCCGCAGAAGACCGCGTCGGTTGCGCGGGCCACCATGGTCAAGGTCGATGATCGCTGGATGATGTCCAAGTACGACCCGGTGCCGATGTGACCGAGCCACGCTGGATCGATGTCGCCACCCCCGCGGTGCAACTGCGGGCGCTGGTGTGGGGGCCCGACGACGGCCCGGTTGCGTTGTGCCTACACGGCTTTCCCGACACCGCCTATGGCTGGCGCAAGGTGGCGCCAGTCCTGGCCGGGGCCGGCTGGAGGGTGGTGGCGCCGTTCATGCGCGGCTACGTGCCCTCCTCGATACCGACCGACGGCAGTTATCACGTGGGCGCGCTGATGGACGATGCGCTGCGCCTGCTGCAGGCCGTGGGCCCGACCGGTGACGATGTCCTCATCGGGCACGACTGGGGCGCCATCGCGGCGGCTGGTCTGGCGGCGATGCCGGACAACGCCTTCGCCAAGACGGTGATCATGTCCGTGCCTCCGCCCGCGTCGTTCCAGCCGTTGGGCCGGGTGCCCGAGGCCAGCAGACTCATGGCCAAGCTGCCGCGCCAGATGCTGCGCAGCTGGTACATGATGTACTTCCAATTACCTTGGCTGCCGGACCGTTCCGCGTCCTGGGTGGTGCCCCGGCTGTGGAAGCTGTGGTCACCGGGATACAACGCGGCCGAGGACGTGCGTCACGTCGACGCCGCGATCGGTGCGCCGGACCGGTGGCGCGCCGCGCTCGGCTACTACCGGGCCACGATCCGGCTCAGCAAACCGCCACCGCAGTACGCCGAGTTGCACGAGCATTGGTTGTCAGCTCCGGTGGTGCCGACGCTGTACCTGCACGGCGCCGACGATGGCTGCGCGACAGCCGATTACGCCCATTGGGTGCAGAGGGTGCTGCCGCCGGACAGTGCGGTGAACATCGTCGAGCGTGCCGGCCACTTCCTGCAGCTCGAGCAGCCGGACGTGGTCGCGAAGCACATCGTCGATTTCATCGGTAGCCCCGGGAGGACCTGACCGGTGCGTCGGCTGGCCGCAATCGACGCCCAGAACTGGTGGATGTCGGCCAAACTTCCCAACGATCAGTTCCTGCTGTACGGATTCGGCGGCGTGGCCGACGACGTCGACGCCGTGCTGGCCGAGATCGGTGGCCGCGCGCAACGCTGCCCGGACCTGACCGTACAGGTGCGCGACGACTGCCGGCTGACCTACCCGGCCTGGGTGGAGCGGGAGGTGGGTGACGATCAGTTCGCCCGGTATGACGGCGAACTCGGCTGGAACGAGTGCCTCGACGCCGTCGCCGGCCTGGCAGATCACCAGCTCGACGCCACCGTCGCGCCGTGGCGCCTGCATGTGTTCACCCGGGTCCGTGGGATTCCCGGGGTTCAAACCGGTCCCGGCACCGTTGCGGTACTCCAGATTTCCCACGCCCTCGCCGACGGCACCCGGGCCTCGGCGCTGGCCGCCTGGCTGTTCGGCCGGCCGCAAGAGGTCGTCCCGGTGCCGTCGCAACGGTTTGCCCCCGCGCGGCTGCCATGGCGTGCGGTGCGGGCCGCCCGCACCCACCGCGAACTGGTACGTGACACCGAAGCCGGTGCGGTGCCGGCGCAGGCCCCGTCGCGCCCTGTGCTGCACAGCAATTCGGCGCCGACAGGTCGACGCTGGGTCCGCACCGTCGTCCGGCGCCGCGCCCAGATTCCCGGCCCGACGGTGACCATCGGGGTGCTTGCAGCCATCTCCTCGGCGCTGGCCGCGCACCTACGTGAATTCGGCGACGACACCGCCGAGCTCGGCGCCGAAGTGCCCATGGCCAAGCCGGGAGAGCGGCGTGCCCACAACCATTTCGGCAACGTCGGCATCGGGCTGTACCCCGAACTGGCCGGCGCCGAACGCTTCACGCGCATCGCCGCCGACTTCGCCGACCGTCGCCGTCGGGCAGCGCATCCGGGCATGGCCGCGGCCGGCCGCGCGTACGCCGCGACCCCTGCGCCGTTGTTGCGTTGGGGGGTGGCGCAATTCGATCCGACCGTGCGGGCGCCGGCGGTGACCGGCAATACCGTGGTGTCCAGCGTCAATCGGGGAGCCGCCGACCTGCGATTCGGCAGCGCCGGGGTGGTGGTGACGGCCGGTTACCCATCGCTGTCGCTCATGATGGGGCTGACCCATGGGGTGCACGGCATCGGCGAGACTGTGGCCGTCAGTGTCCACGCCGCGGAGTCGGCGGTCGGCGACATCGACGCGTACGTGGCCCGGCTGGATGCCGCGCTGGGCGGTTAACCGCGGCGCAGCATGGCGATCCCGACGTCCAGTGCGGATTCGAGATAGCTCAGGTCGCCCGAGGCCAGCATCACGCTGACGCCGCCCTGGATGCCGGCCAGTAGGGCGGCACCCACCTGGTCGGCGTCCAGATCGGTGGCCATCTTGCCCTGCGACTGCATATGGCGGATGCCGTCGGCGATCTCGTCGTGCCATTGCCGCAGCAGGGCTTTCGTGACCGCCTGAGCGCCGGGGGTGGTGCGCCCGATCTCCGACATCAGCAGGCTCAGCGGGCAGCTCTGCCCTTGGCGGCGGTACCGATCCACCACGGCGTCGCGCCAGCGTTGCCAGGCCGCCCACGAGGTCAGCTCGCCCAGGTAGGGCTGCTGGTCTTCCAGCACCATCTGGGCTTCGCGTTCGGCGACCGCCAGCAGCAGTTGATCCTTGCCGTCGGGGAAGTAGTGGAACAGCTGGCTCTTGGAGGTCTGGGTGTGGGCGCGGATATCGTCGAGCGTGGTGGCTGCCACGCCGTTGGTGCGGATCACCGCCGCGGCGCCCTCGATGATGCGGCGCCGGGTGGCCTCGCCTTTCGCGGTCAGTTTCTGGACTTGCAGGTCCATTTTCAGCGGCCTATACCTGGACTCATGAGTCCAAACACTACGCGCCTGCAAGGTCGCACAGCACTTGTCACTGGTTCCACCGGCGGCCTCGGCGTCGCCATCGCCAAGGCCCTGGCATCCCAGGGCGCCCTCGTCGTCGTCAGCGGTCGCAACAAGGAACGCGGAGACGCCGTCGTCGCCGAGATCCGCGCCACTGGAGGGCGGGCCGAGTTCGTCGCCGCCGATCTGGGGGCCGGAGGCGACGAAGTCCACCGACTCGCACGTGAAGCCACGGCAGCAGCCGGCGGGCAGATCGACATCCTGGTCAACAACGCGGCGGTCTGGGGGATGCCGCAACCCACAGAGGAGATTTCTGAAGAAACACTGCTGGAGTCCTATCAGGCGAACGTCATCGCGCCGTTCCTGCTGACCGGTGCTCTGGTGCCGGCCATGGCCGAGCGCGGCCACGGAGCCGTGGTCAATGTCGGATCGATCAACGGGCTGATCGGCGGAGACCGGTCGGCGCTGTACTCGTCGACCAAGGCGGCCGCACACTCGCTGACGAAATCGTGGGCGGTCGAATACGGTCCGCGCGGGGTGCGGGTGAATGCGGTGGCACCGGGTCCGATCGCCACCGAACGGGTCGCGGATATCGCAGATGAGCTCGCCCCGGTGCTGGCCCGCGTCCCCTCCCGGCGGATGAGCACCCCGGAGGAGGTCGCCGCGGCGGTGGCCTTCCTGGCCGGTGAAGACTCCGGAAACATCCACGGAGTGGTTCTCAGTGTGGATGGGGGCTGGGCGGCGGCTTAACAGATGTCCTACATTCTGTTACATGGCTTCCTCTGCTTACGACACTGCGATCCTGCTCCTGCGCGTGGTGCTCGGCCTGACCATGGCCGCTCACGGCTACAACAAGTTCTTCGGTGGGGGCCGGATCCCCGGCACCGCGGGATGGTTCGACAGCATCGGCATGAAGCCGGGCATGTTCCACGCCCGGGTCGCGGCAAGCACCGAACTGGCGGCCGGGCTGGGCTTGGCTCTGGGCCTGCTCACCCCGGTGCCCGCCGCCGGGTTCGTGGCGCTGATGCTGGTGGCCGCCTGGACCGTGCACCGGGCCAACGGCTTCTTCATCGTCAAGGAGGGCTGGGAGTACAACCTCATCCTGGCGGTGGCCGCGGTGGCGATCGCCGGGCTGGGGGCCGGGCGCTACAGCCTTGATCACCTGCTGTTCTCCAACTGCAGCTTCTATCACCTGCTGCACGGCTGGTGCGGGCTGGCCATCGCGGTGGTGCTCGGGCTGGCCGGCGGCATCGGCCAGCTGGTGATCTTCTACCGCCCGCCGGTGAAGTCCTAGTGTTCGCGTGAGAGCGGAATAGAACACGTTCTAATCTGAGCGGCATGGGTTTTCTCAAACAGGAATCGCCGCAGATCGACTACGAGCAGTGGAGCAAGGGCAGCCGCGCCGAGAAGATCCAGCCGATGGCGCGGCACTGGGCGGAGGTGGGGTTCGGAACCCCGGTTGCGCTGCACCTGTTCTACGTCGTCAAGATTCTGGCCTACATCCTGGGTGCCTGGCTGATCGCGCTGACCACTGAAGGTGTCGACGGGTTCACCAACGTCGCCTCCTGGTACGCCGAGCCGATCGTCTACCAGAAGGTCGTGTTCTACACGATGCTGTTCGAGGTCGTCGGCCTCGGCTGCGGCTTCGGCCCGCTCAACAACCGGTTCTTCCCGCCGATGGGCTCGATCCTCTACTGGTTGCGGCCCAAGACGATTCGGCTGCCACCTTGGCCCAACCGGGTGCCGCTGACCAAGGGCGATGACCGGACCCTCGTCGACGTAGCGCTGTACGGGGCGTTGCTGGTGATGCTGGTGGTGGCGCTGGCCTCGCAGGGCACCGGGCCCATCCCGGCCCTCGGCACCGAAATCGGCGTGCTGCCGGTGTGGCAGACCGCGGCGATCGTCGGCCTGCTCGCCGTGGCCGGCCTGCGCGACAAGGTGATCTTCTTGGCCGCCCGCGGCGAGGTGTACGGCTCACTGGCCGTGTGCTTCCTGTTCGCCGGCGCCGACATCGTCATCGCCGCCAAGCTGATCTGCCTGACCATCTGGATCGGTGCGGCGTCCTCGAAGCTCACCAAACACTTCCCGTTCGTCATCTCGACGATGATGAGCAACAACCCGGTGTTCCGGCCGCGCTGGATCAAGCGGAAGTTCTTCGAACACTTCCCCGACGACCTCCGGCCCGGTTGGCCATCGCGTTTCCTGGCGCACTTCTCCACTGCCATCGAGGGTTTGGTGCCACTGGTGCTGTTCTTCTCACACGGCGGCTGGGCGACGGCCATCGCGGCCTTCGTCATGTTGGTCTTCCACTTCGGCATTCTGAGCTCCATCCCGATGGGCGTGCCGCTGGAGTGGAACGTCTTCATGATGTTCTCGGTGCTGGCACTGTTCGTCGGGCACCCGGGGATCGGCCTGGGGGATCTCACCAGCCCGTGGCCGATCGTGTTGTTCGCCGTCGTCGCCGGCACCGTGGTGCTCGGAAACCTGTTTCCGCGCAAGATCTCGTTCCTGCCGGGGATGCGCTATTACGCCGGCAACTGGGACACCTCGCTGTGGTGCGTCAAGCCCTCGGCCGCCGAGAAGATCGAGAAGGACATCGTCGCGATCGCCAGCATGCCGGCCGCCCAGATGGAGCGGTACTACGGCAGCCCGGAGGTCGCCCAGATGTACCTATACATGGGATATGCGTTCCGCGGCTTCAACTCTCACGGCCGCGCCCTGTTCACGCTGGCGCATCGGGCGATGGCCGGCCAGAACGAGGATGACTACGTGCTCACCGATGGCGAGCGCATTGTCTCCACGGCCATCGGCTGGAACTTCGGCGACGGACACATGAGCAACGAGCAACTTGTGGCCGCCCTGCAGAAGCGGTGCCACTTCGAGCCGGGGGAGGTGCGGGTGGTGATGCTCGACGCTCAGCCGATCCAGCGCCAGACCCAGCAGTACCGGTTGGTCGACGCTGCCACGGGCGAGTTCGAGCGGGGGTACGTCAACGTTGCCGACATGGTGACGCGCCAGCCCTGGGACGACGAACTGCCCGTCCATGTCCAGCGAGATGACGTCACCGCCTGACCCGGTCGAGGTATGGATCGACGAGTCCGGGCGGTTGATGAGCGACCTGGGCGGGGTCGACACGCAGTGTCATGCCACGGTCCGGGCCGGGCATTGTCCGCAGCGACCGCAGTGCGTGCTGCTGCATCGCCCGCCCGGGCCGCGGTTGCTGTTCGGCGAGTTGATGTCGGAGCTCGACGACGAGGCCGGCATCTATCTGGAGACGCACGCCAAACGGCTTGATGCCGACCTGATCTCGATCACGGTCGACCACGTGGGACCCGGGGGAGCGGCCGGTAGCTGGCGTTATCGCCTGTTGCCGATGCGATGGAAGACCACCGACGGCTGGCGCGACACCGATGCGAGGTTGGCGGTGTGGCCGGACTAGCTGTGGTGCTCGAAACAGCGCACGGATCTTCGAAACTGCGCACAGATCGCAAAATCGCCGCGAAACGAGATCTGAGCGCAGACTCGGTGGGCTGGGCGCAGACTCGGCGGAAAGTGGGATCAGCGCATGACGTCGCGGACCTTGACGCTCTCGATGTCTTGGAGCATCAGGACCCGTGCGGTGTCCAGGTGCTTGCGCCAGTGCGCCTCGGCGGCGTCACCGTCGCCGGAGCGGATGATCGTGATGAGCTTGCGGTAGGACCGCATCAGCTTGTCGTAATCGGTCTTGGAAACCGGCCTGCGCTCTTTGAACAGGAAGGCGTGGTGGCGCACGGTGATCTCGTGCAGCATGCCGGCGATGATGCCCAAGGTGGCGTTGCCGGACAGCTCGACGACCCGGCGATGAAAGTCGCCGGTGGTCTCGGCCAGCCGGTCCGACTGATGGTCGGTCGGGATGTGCTCGTCGAGCATGCGTTCCAGTTCGGCGAACGCCGCCTCGTCGCCTTTCTCGGCCAGTAGGCGTGCGGCCATCGGCTCGATCGCAGCCCGGCCCACCAGGAGGTCGGCGATATCGGCGCCGGACAGTTCGAGCAGCAGGCCGGCCGGGCGGGCGACGATCTCGGGGCCGGGCACCCGGACCCGGGCTCCGGTGCGGGAGCCGCGCCGCACCTCGACCAGCCGTTCGGATTCCAGGACCCGCACGGCCTCGCGCAGCGTGGGCCTGCTGACGCCGAAGTGCTCCATGAGCTCGGCCTCGTTGGGCAGGAAGTCGCCCTCTTTGAGCTGGCCGTCGACGACCATGCGCCGTAGCGTGCCTGCGACGAGCTCGGCCGTCTTGGGGGAACGGACCGGTGCCTGCGGTGCTATCGCGTCAGGGCCGATCATCGGCGCCAGTGGTGTGGTTCGAGCCACCAGACACTCCCAGGTAGGACGACTTTTATGCTGACCGGACGGCCAGCTGTACAACTCAGTAAACCATCTGTTCACCGCAGGAACGGAACATCGACCTCTACCAACCAGTAGGTTGACCTAGTAAACCTACTGGTCTATTTTCACCTCGAGCGCCCCTTTTGAGCTCGACCGGGGGTTGCACCATCCACCCTTCAAAGGAGAAGTCATGGCTGAAGCCGTCATCGTCGAGGCTGTCCGGTCACCCGTCGGGAAGCGCAACGGCGCCCTCTCAGGTGTGCATCCGTCGGAGCTGTCGGCCCAGGTGCTCAACGGTCTCGTGGAGCGCGCCGGGATCGACCCCGCCCTCGTCGACGACGTCATCTGGGGTTGCGTCATGCAGGCCGGTGAGCAGGCGCTCGACATTGCCCGCACCGCGGTGCTGACCGCCGGTTGGCCCGAGACCGTGCCCGGTGTCACCGTGGATCGGCAGTGCGGTTCCAGCCAGCAGTCCCTGCATTTCGCCGTCGCGGGCGTGATCGCGGGCCACTACGACGTCGTGGTCGCCGGTGGCGTGGAGTCGATGTCGCGGACCCCGATGGGTTCGTCGCTGGCCAATGGTGGGCATCCCTACCCGGAGGCATTCCGTGAGCGCTACGACCACAAGACCCCGAACCAGGGTGTGGGCGCCGAGATGATCGCCGAGCAGTGGGGCTTCTCGCGCACCCAGCTCGACGAGTTCTCCCTGCGTTCGCACGAGAAGGCCGCTGCCGCACAGGATGCGGGTGCGTTCAAGGACCAGATCGTGGGCATCAAGGTAAAGGACGAGCACGGCAACGAAAGCGCAGTGCTGGAAGACGGCGGCATCCGCCGCGGCGGCACCGTCGAATCCATGGCTGCCATCAAGCCCGCCTTCAAGGAAGACGGCGTGATCCACGCCGGTAACTCCAGCCAGATCTCCGACGGGTCCGCCGCGCTGCTGATCATGTCGGCCGACAAGGCAAAAGACCTGGGGCTCAAGCCGCTTGCCAAGGTGCACACCGCGGTGCTCGCCGGTGCCGACCCGGTCATCATGCTGACCGCGCCGATCCCGGCCACCCAGAAGGCGCTGGCCAAGTCCGGCCTGAGCGTCGACCAGATCGGGGTGTTCGAGGTCAACGAGGCCTTCGCCCCGGTTCCGATGGCCTGGCTCAAGGACATCGGCGCCGATGAAGAGCGCCTGAACCCCAACGGCGGCGCCATCGCGCTGGGCCACCCGCTCGGCGGTTCCGGTGCCCGCATCCTGACCACGCTGCTGTACCACATGCGGGACAACAACATTCAGTACGGCCTGCAGACCATGTGCGAGGGCGGCGGCCAGGCCAACGCGACCATCCTGGAGCTCCTGTGACCGACACCCAGCCCGGCGCCCTCGTAGAGCGCAAAGGCAACGTACTGCTCATCACCATCAACCGGCCCGAGGCGCGCAATGCGATCAACGCCTCGGTCAGCATCGCCGTCGGCGACGCGCTGGAGCAGGCCCAGAACGATCCCGAGATCCGCGCCGTCGTGCTCACCGGATCGGGCGACAAGTCGTTCTGCGCCGGCGCCGACCTGAAGGCGATCTCCCGGGGCGAGAACCTGTTTCACCCCGAGCACCCGGAATACGGATTCGCCGGCTACGTCAGCCATTTCATCGACAAACCGACGATCGCCGCGGTCAACGGCACCGCCCTGGGCGGCGGCACCGAACTGGCCCTGGCCAGCGACCTCATCGTCGCCGAGGAGAACGCGAAGTTCGGTCTGCCCGAGGTGAAGCGGGGCCTGATCGCCGGTGCCGGCGGTGTGTTCCGTATCGCCGAGCAGCTGCCCCGCAAGGTGGCCAATGAGCTGCTGTTCACCGGTGAGCCGATGTCGTCCGCCGATGCGCTGCGCTGGGGCCTGATCAACCAGGTCGTGCCCGACGGCACCGTCGTCGACGCCGCGCTCAAGCTGGCCGAGCGGATCACCGGCAACGCGCCGCTGGCTGTGCAGGCCTCCAAGCGTGTCGCCTACGGGGTCGACGAGGGCGTCGTCGTCGGCGACAAGGACGGCTGGAAGCGCACCAACCGCGAGTTCAGCACTCTGCTGCAGACCGAGGACGCCAAGGAAGGGCCGCTGGCCTTCGCTCAGAAGCGCGAACCTGTTTGGAAGGCAAGGTAAGTCATGAAGCGACAGATCTACACCGCGGAGCACGAGGCGTTCCGGCAGACGGTCAAGGAGTACATCGAGCGCGAGCTCGTGCCCAACGCCGAGAAGTGGGAGACCGAGCGCATCGTCGACCGGTCGGCATACACGGCCGCCGGCAAGTACGGCCTCATCGGGTTCAACATGCCCGAGGAGTACGGCGGCGGCGGCTCGGACGACTTCCGGTTCAACGCCATCATCGACGAGGAGATCGCCAAAGCCGGTGTGCACGGCCCGGCGCTGAGCCTGCACAACGACGTCGTCGGCCCGTACTTCAAGGAACTGGCCAACGATGAGCAGAAGAAGCGCTGGCTGCCCGGGATCGCCAGTGGCGAACTGATCATCGCGATCGCGATGACCGAGCCCGGTGCGGGCAGTGACCTGGCCGGCATCCGCACGTCCGCGGTGCGTGACGGCGACGACTGGATCATCAACGGCTCCAAGACCTTCATCTCGTCAGGCATCAACTGCGACCTGTGTGTCGTGGTGGCCCGCACCGACCCCGAGGCCGGCCACAAGGGCTTCACACTGTTCGTCGTGGAGCGCGGTATGGAGGGCTTCACCCGCGGACGCAAGCTCGACAAGATGGGCCTGCACAGCCAGGACACCTCCGAGCTGAATTTCGAGAACGTCCGGGTGCCCAATGCCAACCTGTTGGGCAAGGAGGGTCGTGGTTTCTACCACCTGATGACCAACCTGCCCTCGGAGCGGCTCGGGATCGCGATCTCGGCGATCTACGGTGCCCGCGCCGTCTTCCAGGAGACGCTGCAATACGCCAAGGACCGCAAGGCTTTTGGTCAGCCGATCGGCAGTTTCCAGCACAACCGGTTCCTGCTCGCCGAGATGGAGACCGAGCTGGAGGTCACCGAGAACTACCTCGACCGCTGCCTGCAGGGCGTGGTCGACGGTGAGCTGACCGCGGTCGAGGCGGCCAAGGCCAAGTGGTGGGCCACCGAGGTCGCCAAGAAGGTCGTCGACCAGTGCGTGCAGCTGCACGGCGGCTACGGCTACATGATGGAATACCGCGTCGCACGGGCCTACGTGGACGGACGGATCCAGACGATCTTCGGTGGCACCACCGAGATCATGAAGGAGATCATCGGCCGCGAGCTCGGCGTGTAGTTCTTTCGCCGATCAGACGCAAATGTCCCCGACACGCCGGCGTGTCGGGGACATTTGCGTCTGCTGGCGCAGTGCCGCGCGGAGAAGCTCAGCCGATCGGGGCGTCGGCAGCCGGGGTCTCCGGAGCCTTCGTCGTGGTCGTGGTGCTGGTGCCCGTGATGGTCGGGACCAGCTCCTCGGGCGGGCTGTTGGGATCGAGCACGGTGTCGATCAGGTAGATGCGGGCGTTCTGCGCCTGGATGGGACCGCAGACCAGCTTGGCGGTGTCGTTGACCTTGATGTCGCCGCCCTTGCCGGTCACCTTGACCTCGGCGCCCTGCTGGGTGGGCCGCTGGCCCTTGACGTCATCGGGGCCGAGCAGGCCCAGGAACGCGTGGTAGTAGTCGAAGCTGGTGAGCGCGGCCGAATCGGCCTTGAGCGCGTCGAGCTTGCCGGGTTCCATGGCCGCGAACGCGTCATTGGTGGGCGCGAAGATGACGTACGGGCCGTTGTCGAGCACCGGGATGATGTTGACGTCCGGGTTCATCCCGCCGGACAGCGCCGCGTTGAACGTGCTGATGTCGGGGATGCTGGCCAGCACCTTGCCCGCCGGCAGTTCCGCGAGGTTCTTCCACTCCGGCATGGCCTTCTTGAAGTTGTCGCAACCCGAGCCCTGGGGGTCGGGGATCTCCACCACCGGGGCGGTGGTCGTCGTCGGCGCCGGGTCAGCCGAGGCGGTGGCCGCCAACGGCAACGACGCAGTGATGGCGGCGACGGCCGCAGCAACGCCCAGTGTCTTGGTGCGAGTCTTCATTTGGTGGGTTTTCCTCCCGCTCATGCCTAGCCTGGTATTCGTCGGCTGTCGGTGACGCGTTACGCGGTTGTCCGCGCGACTATGGCGAGCGACCACGAGCATGACAGCCTCAGCGTTCCCCGCGGCGCCGCATCGGATGGTAAGGGTTACGAAGCGGTTACGGCAAAGCAGAAGTGTCTACCCGCGCCGAATCAATGCTTTTGACCTGCGCTTTTCGGATGCTGAGGCAGAGCACCGCGGCGACGAAACACAGCCCGCCGGCAAGCTGGAAGGCCGCGTCGTAATCGCCGTTGAGATCCCGCAACCAACCGGCGCCCGCCGCGGCGATGGCCGCACCGATCTGGTGGGAGGCGAACACCCAGCCGAACACCACTGGCGAACGATCGCCGAAGTGCTCCCGGCACAGCACGATGGTCGGCGGCACGGTGGCCACCCAGTCCAGCCCGTAGAAGATGACGAACACCCAGGTGCTCGGTTGGGCGTGTGGGGACAGCAGTGACGGCAACAGCAACAGGGACAGGCCGCGTCCCGCGTAGTAGACGAGCAGCAGCAGCCGCGGGTCCAGCCGGTCGGTGAGCCAGCCGGAGAACACTGTGCCGGCGACATCGAGAATGCCGATGGTGGCCAGCAGGCCGGCGGCGACCGTGGTGGGCATGCCGTGGTCGTTGGCGGCCGGGATGAAGTGGGTGCCGATGAGGCCGTTGGTGGTCATCCCACAGATCGCGAAGCTGCCGGCCAGCAGCCAGAACACCCGGGTGCGGGCGCCGACGAGTAGACCGCCGACGGCTGCGGTGAGTCCCCCCGCGGGTGCGGGGGCGGGCACGACCGGCTCGGTGGCTCCGTAGGGCGTCAATCCGAGGTCTTCGGGACGGTTGCGCATGAACAGCGCGACGAGCGGGACGACGGCCAGCGAGGCGGCCGCGACGATCAACGATGCCCAGCGCCAGCCGTGTTGTGTCGTGACGGCCGCGACGACCGGAAGGAACAGCAGTTGACCGGTGGCACTGGCGGCGGTGAGCACACCGGTGACCAGTCCGCGGCGGTGTTCGAACCAACGGGTGGCGATGGTCGCCACGAACCCCATCGAGATCGACCCGGTGCCGACGCCGACCAGCACGCCCCACAGCAGCACCAGCTGCCAACTGGCTGTCATCGCGATGCTGCACGCCGAACCGGTGGCGATCAGCAGCAGTGCCACGGTCAGCACGGGCCGAACTCCGAAGCGATCCATCAACGCGGCGGCGAACGGCGCGGTGAGGCCGTACAACATCATGTTGACCGACATCGCCAGCCCGACCGTGCCGTGCGACCAGCCGAACTCGTGGTGCAGCGGATTCATCATCACGCCGGGGATGGACCGGAACCCGGCCGCGCCGAGGATCGCCACGAAGCTCACCGCGGCCACGACCCAGGCCCAGTGAATACGGACGGTGGACAGGTTCGGGTCGGGCGTGGTCACCCGATCACTGTTCACGAGGACAGCGGCGTGAGCCAGCGGCATTACAGACAGCCATCGTCAAGAACGTGCCACCCGGGGGCGTCGGCCGAGTGGCTGTTTACCATGACCGGCATGCCTGAGCCACTGATCGTTTCCGTTGCCGGTCACACCCCGCAGATCGACCCGGACGCCTGGGTTGCCCCCAATGCCAGTGTGATCGGCCAGGTTTCGCTGGCCGCCGGTGCCAGCGTCTGGTACGGCGCGACGCTGCGTGCCGAGGTCGAGCCCATCGAGGTCGGTGAGGGTAGCAACATCCAGGACGGGGTGACCGTCCACGTCGACCCGGGTTTCCCGTGCCGCATCGCCACCGGCGTGACGGTGGGACACAACGTGGTGCTGCACGGCTGCACCGTCGAGCAGGACAGCCTGGTCGGCATGGGTGCGGTGGTGCTCAACGGTGCGGTGATCGGCGCCGGCTCGCTGGTGGCCGCCGGCGCGGTGGTGCCGCAGGGCATGGTGGTGCCGCCGCGCTCGCTGGTGGCCGGTGTGCCCGCCAAGGTGCGCCGCGAACTCAGCGATGACGAGGTCGGCCACAACCAGCTCAACGCCGCGGCCTACACACACCTGACGGGGTTGCACCGCGACGCGGAGTGACGCGGCCGACGATTGCCGCCCCGTCAAGCCGGGTACTAACCGCCGCGTGACTGATACGGCGAGTAAACGGATTCTGGTGATCGGTGCGAGCGGCTACGTCGGTTCGCGTCTGGTGAGCGTGCTGTTGACCGGCGGGCACCGCGTGGTCGTGGCCGGGCGTAGTCTCGACAAGCTCGCCGAGTACGGCTGGTTCCACGACGTCACCGCGGTGCAACTCGATGCCGACGACCCGCTGTCCACCAAGGCCGCGTTCGAGCAGCTCGGCCCGGTCGACCTGGTCTATTACCTGGCCCACGGGATCGGGCAGTCCGGCTTCCGGGAGGCCGACAGCCGAGCCGCTGCCAACGTCGCGGCCGCAGCCCAGGCAGCCGGAGTCCAGCGGATCGTGTATCTTGGCGGTTTCGTGCCGGAGTCCGAGAGCCTGTCGGACCATCTCGCAGGCCGGGCCGAGGTGGCTCAGGCGCTGCGCGTCGACGGCGGGCCCGAGGTGGTGTGGCTGGGCGCTGCGTTGATCATCGGTTCGGGCTCAACGTCTTTCGAGATTCTGCGCTACGTGGCAGACCGGTTCCTGGTCCTGCCCGCACCCGCCTGGATGGCCAACCGGATCGACCCGATCTCGATCCGCGACGTGCTGCATTACCTGGTGGCGGCCGGTGAATCGGATCAGGTGCCTGCCGGCGACTACGACATCTGCGGGCCGGACACCACGACTTATCAGGGACTGGTGGCGACCTATGCCCGGCTGGCCGGCACGCGCCGGCTGACCGTGCCGATCGGTGGGCCCGGGGCCGGGGTGGCGGCCCGTGTGTCGGCGGCGGCCTTGCCGATTCCCGCCGGTCTGGCAACGGATTTGATCACCTCGCTCGATCATCCGATGAGTGCTGCGCGGGAGGGCATCCGCACCGTGGTGCCGGATCCGCCGGGCGGCCTGCTGACCGTGGACGAGGCGATCCGGCGGGCCTTGGGTCCCGACGGGTCGCCGGCCGAGCGCCGGCCGGTCACCGCGCTGGCCGATCCGCACCATCTGGCCGACACCGACCCGGCCTGGGCCGGCGGTGACGCCGCCCGGATCCGGGAGCTCACACCCGGCTTCGTGCGCTCTGCGCTCGGGCTGTTGCCCCCGATGCCCGGACCGGTTGCCGCGGTGGTGCGCTCCGGCCTCGACGTGGCGGCCCGGCTGGTTCCCAGCGGGGCTTGAGGCGTGCCGGGGGTGACGACGGGCCGGCCGGCCGGGCTGTTGCGCCGACGGCTCGTCGTCGCCGTGGTGCTGGTCATCGGGGCCGTTCTGCTGGCGGTGTCGCTGGGTGCCGAACCAGGTGAGAGTTCTTTCTACTGGCTGACTTTGGCCCTGGCCGGAGTGTGGTCGGTGGGTGCGCTGATATCCGGCCCGTTGCACCTGGGGACCGGTCGCTTGCCGGTGGTGCTCGGCACGGCGGTGGGTCTGGCCCTCGGTCTGGTGTTCGTCCTCGGTGGGCTGGTGGCCCGGCTGATTCCGGGCCTGCGCGAATATGTCGCTGCGGTACTGGAATTCGCGAATCACGGCAGCCTGGTGGTGGTCGTGCTGATCACGCTGATCAACGGGTTGGCCGAGGAACTCTTCTTTCGCGGGGCGCTGTACACCGCATTGGACGACCACCACCCGGCGACGATTTCCACGCTGATCTACGTTGCCGCCGTGATGGCGTCGGGCAATCCGATGCTCGGATTCGCCGCGATTCTGCTCGGCGCGGTCTGCGCAGTGGAGCGCCGTATGACCGATGGTGTGCTGGCTCCCATGCTGACCCACTTCTTCTGGGGCCTGGTCATGGTGCTGGCCCTGCCGCCGATCTTCGGCGTCTAACGCAACGGGTGCGTCAACTCGTCGCGCGGCATCCTGGCGGCCGTCACGGCCACGGCCGCCAACGCCGCGGGCAACAGTCCGGACACCAGGAAGATGGACTCCATCGAGACCACCTTCGACAGCGGGCCGACGATCGCGAACGACAGCGGCATGAATGCCAGCGATACGAAGAAGTCCAGGCTCGACACCCGGCCCAGCATTTCCGTCGGCACCCGGCGCTGCAGCAGCGTTCCCCAGATCACCATCCCGGCGCCGTCGGTGACGCCGATGCAGAACGTGGCCAACGCCATCAACGGGAACGACGACGTGACGCCGACGATGACCAGCGGCACCGAGCCCAGCCCCCACATCGCCATCATCGTGGTCAGGTAGCGCCGCGGCATCCGACGCGACGACACCGTCAACGCGCCCAGGGCGCTGCCGAATCCGAAGAACGCCAGGATGAATCCGTAGGCGCGGGCGCCGTCGGCGAACCGGTCCTGGGCGATGAACGGCAGCAGCACCTCGATCGGTCCGAGGACGACGAGCACGAATATGCTCGCGAACAACAGCGTCCACAGCAGCCACGGCGTGCGCACCATGAACGCGAAGCCCTCACGCAGATCACGCAGTACGTGGGGGCGCTCGTTGTCCTCCTGCGCCGCAATCGAATCCACGGTCGGCCGGGTGGCGACGAGCAGGACCAGGCCCGCGCCGAACAGCGCCGCCACCACGACCGCGCCCAGCGAGGGGAAGGTCGCGGCGATCACCATGCCCGCCACCGCGGGCCCGACAGAACGTTGGAACACCGGGCGGACCACGCCCTCAACGCCGTTGGCCGCCAACAGTTGTTCGGCCGGCAGGATGCGTGGCAGCAGCGCGCTGTAGGCGGGGAAGAAGAACGCCGCGGCGATGCCGAGGATGCCCGCGGCGACGGCCAGGTGCCAGATCTTGAGCAAATCGAGCAGGCCCAGCACCGCGATGGTGGAGACCGTCACCAGATTGATCGTCTCCACCGCGATGATGATGGTGCGCTGGTTGATCCGGTCGGCGGTGATGCCGCCGACCAGTACGAATGCCACCAAGCCCACACCCATGCAGGTGGCCACCAGTGACAGTGAGGCCGGGTCGTTGTCGATCGCGATGACCTGCAACGCCATCACCACCGACCACATGCCCTCGGCGAAGATCGACAGCGTGACCGCGGCGATGAGCAGCCGGTACTCGCGGATGCGGAAGGGCGCGAGCACACGCCAGCCACCGGTCTGACCGACCGGTGGCTGGGTGTCGTGCTGCATGCTCACAACATTCGATGGTGCCCACCCGGAGTGGGTTGCGTCCAACGATTTTCGCCGTGTGAGCCCGGCGTGCGATTACCGGTCGGTGAACTCCGGGCGGCGGTTCTGCTGGAAGGCCTGGGTGCCCTCGCGGAAGTCGCTGGACACCAGCAGCTGCAGCTGGCCCTTGCGCTCGCGGGCGAACGCCCCTTCGAGCTCGGTGAGGGTGGCGGCGTTGACGGCCTGCTTGGTCTCTCGCAGGGCGACTGCCGGGCCGGACCGCAGCTTGGCGATGATCTTGTCCACCGCGGCGTCGAACTCGTCGGCCGGGTACACGGCGCTGATCAGACCCCAGTCGTAGGCGTCGGCGGCGGTGAGCCGGTCGGCCAGCAGCGCCAGGCGCATGGCCCGGATCCGGCCGATGTTCGCGGCGACGAGCGCCGAGGCGCCACCGTCGGGCATCAGCCCGATCTTGGTGAAGGCCAGTAGGAAGAAGGCCGCCTCGGACGCCAGCACCACGTCGCACGCCAGGGCCAGGGACACCCCGACGCCGGCGGCCGGTCCCTGCACGACGGCCACGACCGGCTTGGGCAGCGCCACGATCGAGGCGACGGCCCGGTTGGCGGCGTCGAGCACGCCTTCGGCGTCGTGGCTGTCGGCGTTCTGGTCTTCCTCGCTGATGCCGGCACCCGAGCTGAATCCGCGGCCCGCGCCACCCAAGCGGACCACCCGGACCTCGGGATCGGAGGCGGCCAGATCCATGGCGTCGGCGATCGCGACGAGCATGCCCTGGGTCAGGGAGTTGAGGCTGTCGGGCCGGTTCAGCGTCACCGACAGCACACCGCCCTCGAGGGTCACGGATACGTCTTTGACGTCGGGGTATTCGCGGGTCACGGTCATCTATGCACCTTAAGTCTGGCGGGCCCGTGGCCCGCTGCGGGCGGGGCCGGCTATGGCCATACCGGTCGAGAAGGTTATACAAGTAAGCTATGTCACCGGTCAACCAAGGCCTAACACGCGAAGGGCGGAAGAGCATGGCAGGACCACTGCAAGGGTTGCGCGTTGTCGAGTTGGCCGGCATCGGCCCGGGCCCGCACGCGGCGATGATTCTGGGCGATCTCGGCGCCGACGTCGTGCGGATCGAGCGGCCGGGCCGCGGCGGGGGAGTGCCGGCCGGTGATCGCGATTCGATGTTGCGTAACCGGCGTTCGGTGGCAGCGGACCTCAAGAGTGACGAGGGCCGCGAGCTGGTGCTCAAGCTGATCGCCAAGGCCGACGTGCTGATCGAGGGCTACCGGCCCGGGGTCACCGAGCGTCTGGGATTGGGCCCCGATGACTGCGCCAAGATCAACGACCGGTTGATCTACGCCCGGATGACGGGCTGGGGCCAGGACGGTCCGCGGGCCCTGCAGGCCGGCCACGACATCAACTACATCTCGCTCAACGGCCTGCTGCATGCCGTCGGCCGCAAGGGTGAGCGGCCGGTTCCGCCGCTGAACCTGGCCGGTGATTTCGGTGGCGGGTCGATGTTCCTGCTCGTCGGCATTCTCTCGGCCCTGTTCGAGCGGCAGACCTCCGGCAAGGGCCAGGTGATCGACGCGGCCATGGTCGACGGATCGTCGGTGCTGATGCAGATGATGTGGGGCTTCCGCGCCAACGGCATGTGGTCCGACGAGCGTGGCACCAACATGCTCGACACCGGTGCGCCCTACTACGACACCTACGAGACCGCCGACGGCAAGTACATGGCCATCGGGGCGATCGAGCCGCAGTTCTACGCCGAGCTGCTCAAGGGGCTCGAATTGGACGGCGCCGACCTGCCGGCGCAGAACGACATGGCCCGCTGGCCCGAGCTGCGTGAGGCCTTCACCAAGGCGTTCGCGGCGCACGACCGCGATCATTGGGCCAAGGTGTTCGCCGGTACCGATGCGTGTGCGACGCCGGTGCTCTCGTTCGCCGAGGTGCTCACCGAGCCGCACATCGCCGAGCGTGACACGTTCTTCGACGACGAGGGCAACCTGCAGCCGATGCCGGCACCGCGATTCTCGCGCAGCGCCCTGTCCGTGCCCACGCCGCCGCGCGAGCGTGGCGCCGACACCGAAGCCGTTCTGCGGGACTGGGTTTAGTTCGACCACTATTCGGTTCGACCAATGGGCCGGCGGGAAGCCGGCCGGAAAGGAATGCGGTACATGGAGATCAAGGACGCGGTAGCCGTCGTCACCGGCGGTGCCTCGGGCCTCGGCCTGGCCACCACCAAGCGGCTGCTGGATGCGGGTGCCCTGGTGGTCGTCATCGACCTCAAGGGTGAAGAGGTGGTGGCCGAATTGGGCGACCGGGCCAAGTTCGTCGCCACCGACGTCACCGACGAGGCGGGGGTGACCGAGGCGCTCGACGTCGCGGAATCGCTTGGGCCGGTGCGGATCAACGTCAACTGCGCCGGTATCGGCAACGCCATCAAGACCCTGAGCAAGAACGGCGCGTTCCCGCTGGACGGGTTCCGCAAGGTGGTCGAGGTCAACCTGATCGGCACGTTCAACGTGATCCGACTGTCGGCCGAGCGCATCGCCAAGACGGAGCCGCTCAAGAACGAAGAGCGCGGCGTCATCATCAACACCGCCTCGGTGGCGGCGTTCGACGGGCAGATCGGTCAGGCCGCCTACTCGGCGTCCAAGGGCGGTGTGGTCGGCATGACCCTGCCGATCGCGCGCGATCTGTCGCGTGAGCTGATCCGCGTGTGCACCATCGCGCCGGGTCTGTTCAAGACCCCGCTGCTGGGCTCGCTGCCCGAAGAGGCGCAAAAGTCGCTGGGCCAGCAGGTGCCGCACCCGGCTCGGCTCGGCGATCCCGATGAGTACGGCGCACTGGCCGTGCACATCATCGAGAACCCGATGCTCAACGGCGAGGTGATCCGCCTCGACGGCGCAATCCGCATGGCCCCCAGGTAAATAAGGACTGATATGGCATTGAAGACGAAGTTCACCGAGACGTTCGGGGTCGAGCACCCCATCGTGCAGGGTGGCATGCAGTGGGTCGGTCGCGCCGAACTCGTTGCGGCCGTGGCGAATGCGGGTGCGCTGGGTTTCATCACCGCGCTCACCCAGCCCACCCCGGCGGACCTGGCCAAGGAGATCGAGCGGTGTCGTGAGCTCACCGACAAGCCGTTCGGGGTGAACCTGACCATCCTGCCGACGATCAACCCGCCGCCATACGACGAGTACCGCCAGGTGATCGTCGATTCCGGCATCAAGATCGTCGAGACCGCGGGCTCCAACCCGGCGCCGCACCTGCCGATGTTCCACGACAACGGCATCAAGGTGCTGCACAAGTGCACCTCGGTGCGCCACGCGGTCAAGGCCCAGAGCCTCGGTGTGGACGGCATCAGCATCGACGGCTTCGAGTGCGCCGGGCACCCCGGCGAGGACGACATCCCGGGCCTGGTGCTGATCCCGGCGGCGTCGGCCAAGATCGAGATCCCGATGATCGCCTCGGGCGGTTTCGCCGACGCGCGGGGCTTGGTGGCCGCGCTCGCGCTCGGTGCCGACGGCATCAACATGGGCTCGCGGTTCATGTGCACCGTGGAATCGGCGATTCATCAGAAGGTCAAGGAAGCGATCGTGGCGGGCACCGAGCTCGACACCGAGCTGATCTTCCGCAGCCTGGGTAACACCGCGCGGGTGGCGAGCAACGCGGTCTCGCGTGAGGTGGTGCAGATCCTCAAGGATGGCGGCCAGTTCGAGGACGTCAAGGATCTGGTGGCCGGCAAACGCGGCGTGAAGGTCTATGAGATCGGCGATCTCGACGCAGGGATCTGGTCGGTCGGAACCTCGATGGGCCTGATCAACGACATCCCCACCTGCGGTGAGCTCGTCTCGCGGATGGTCGCCGAGGCCGAGGAGCTGATCAGCGGGCGCCTGGCGAACATGATCGGCGCGGGCGAAGCCGAGTCGGAGAAAGAAGCAGTCCTCGCCTGAGACGAGGACTGTGGCCCCTGGAGGGGCTAGCTACGGCAAACTCAAGATGGGAAACGCGCGCCGCGAGGCGCGCGTTTTCTCATACTGCGGTGGGCAGTTCTTGGAAGTCGTCAAACTGCTCGGAGGTTTCACCCTCGACGAGGACATCGCCGTGGTAGAGAGCCTCGAAGTCAACCTTGATGACATCGGCACTGGTGTCGTCGATCCACATGACACTGAGCGTATGGATCACCATTAAGGAATCTTTGAGTCACGGTTCGGAAAATGGTGGCAATCCTACTTTTGGGTAGGTTTCTGGCGAGTAGCCCGGCCGGCGGCGTGCGCCGGTTTCGACCGCAGGGTCGCTCGCCACGCTGGGCCCCGCCCTGGTGTGGAAATCGGCGGGGTCACCCTCGCTGGGGTCTCAAGCAGGGGGTTTTGTGCCGTGAATGGGGTTGGTCCCGTTGAGCGCGATCCAGGTCACCACGGCGACGACGACGCCGATCACCACGAGAACCACGGATGGCCGGGCGGACACCCTGGAGCGGCCGAACACCCGGTGATCGACCGAGTACGCGCCGGCCCCGGTGAACAGCAGCGCCGCGGCGGCGAATGCGGCCAGAAAGGGCACGTTGAACGGTTGCGACCAGAAGGCGTCGGCTGACACGTTCACCGCCCAGGCGTCGACCATCGCGCCGATCACCGCGCAGGCCGCCAGCGGCGTCAGGATGCCGAGCAGCAGGCCGATGCCGCCCAGCGTCTCGGCCGCGGTGACCATGAAGGCCCCGAATGCCGGCAACCGCCAGCCGCTGGACTCCATGAATCCGACGGCGGTGCCGAAGTCGAAAGCCTTGATCAGGCCGGCTTGCAGCATGGTTGCGCCGATGGCGATGCGCAGGATCAGTAACCCGGTATCGGTCATGTGTGTGGTCGCGGTTTCGGCGACGGTGGTGTTGGCCATGCCCAATTAGACGTAGCGAAGCGTCCGAATTCATCGCAGCGCGCCCATCGGGTGAACTGTTCGGTGCCGGCGTCCGTATCCAGAGCGAGGTCGACGTTGACGCCGGAAACTTATCGCTGTTAACTTAACGGCGATATTCTTCGGGGGAAGGACGCGCATTGCTCCACCGCATCGCACATCTGGCCATCGCCGCACCGCGACGGGTGCTCCTCGTGGCCGCGTTGGTGATGGTCGCCGCGGGCATCTTCGGCATTCCGGTGGCCAACAGTCTGTCGGCCGGCGGCTTCCAGGACCCGACGTCGGAATCCGCGCAGGCCACCCAGCTGCTGTCGGACAAGTTCGCCCGCGGCGACATGCAATTGGTCATCAGCGTGACCGATGACGGCGCCGGCGCTGACGGTCCTGCGGCCCGGGCGGTGGGCACCGACATCGCCGGCCGGCTCAAGGCGTCGCCGTACGTGACCGAGGTCAGCTCGTCCTGGACCGTGCCCCCGCCGGCGGCGGCCACGCTGATCAGCAAGGACGGCAAGACCGGCCTCATCCTGGCCGGGATCAACGGCGGGGAGAGCGGCGCGCAGAAGCACGCCAAGGAGCTCACCGATCAACTCGTGCACGATCGCGATGGCGTCACCGTGCGGGCCGGCGGTGAGGCGATGACCTACGTCCAGATCAACGGGCAGAGCGAAAAAGACCTCTTGATGATGGAATCCATCGCGATTCCGCTGAGCTTCGTCGTGTTGGTCTGGGTGTTCGGCGGACTGCTGGCCGCAGCATTGCCGCTCGCGGTCGGCGGCTTCGCGATTCTGGGTTCGCTGGCCGTGCTGCGCGGGTTCACGATGGTCACCGACGTCTCGATCTTCGCGCTCAACCTCACGGTCGCGATGGGGCTGGCGCTGGCCATCGATTACACCCTGTTGATCGTCAGCCGTTACCGCGACGAATTGGCCGACGGCGTCGACCCCGACCGGGCCCTGGTGCGCACCATGGTCACCGCCGGACGCACCGTGCTGTTCTCGGCGATGACGGTGGCGCTGTCGATGGTCGCGATGGTGCTGTTCCCGATGTACTTCCTCAAGTCGTTCGCCTACGCGGGCATCGCGGTGGTGGCGCTGGCGGCGTTCGCGGCCATCGTGGTGGCCCCCGCCGCCATTGCGTTGCTCGGTGACCGCCTGGACGCCTATGACGTTCGCCGGTTCATCCGCCGAACCCTGGGACGGCCCGAGCCGGTGAACAAACCTGTCGAGCAGACCTTCTGGTACCGCATGACCAAGCGGGTGATGCGGCGCGCGCTCCCGGTCGGACTCGCGGTGATCGCGCTGCTGTTGGTGCTGGGCGCGCCGTTCCTGGGGATCAAGTGGGGTTTCCCCGACGACCGTGTGCTGCCGTCGTCGGCATCGGCCCGCCAACTCGGCGACGAGCTGCGCACGGATTTCGCCGTCGACTCCTCGACCGCGGTCACGGTGGTGCTGCCGGACGTGGCCGGGCTGCCGCCCGCGGAAATCGACCGCTACGCCGGTGAGCTGTCGCGAGCCGCGGACGGGGCCTCGGTGTCCGCGCCCGGCGGCACGTTCGTCGACGGGCGCCGGGTCGGCCCGCCGACATCGGGGACCGGAATCGCCGACGGCAGCGCATATCTGACGATCGGCAGCAACGTGCCGTTGTTCAGCGACGCCTCCGAGGCGCAACTCGACGCACTGCACGGGGTGCCCGCACCTACCGAGACGAAGTTCACCGGCATCGCCCAGGTCAACCGGGACAGCTCAGAGGCGATCACCTCACGGCTGCCGATGGTGCTCGGCATCATCGCCGCGATCACGTTCGTGCTGCTGTTCCTGCTCACCGGCAGCGTGATACTTCCGCTGAAAGCGTTGGTGCTCAACGTGTTGTCGCTCTCGGCGGCGTTCGGTGCGCTGGTGTGGATATTTCAGGACGGCCACCTCGGCGCGCTGGGCACCACGTCGACGGGCACCTTGGTCGCGAACCTGCCGGTGTTGTTGTTCTGCATCGCCTTCGGGTTGTCGATGGACTACGAGGTGTTCCTGGTGTCGCGAATTCGCGAGTACTGGCTCGAATCCGGCCGGACCCGTGACGATAACGACGAGAGTGTGGCGCTCGGCCTGGCCCGCACCGGCCGGGTGGTGACAGCGGCCGCGCTGCTGATGTCGATCTCGTTCGCGGCGCTGATCGCCGCGCAGGTGGCCTTCATGCGGATGTTCGGCCTCGGTCTGACCATCGCGGTGCTGGTCGACGCCACGTTGGTGCGCATGCTGCTGGTGCCGGCATTCATGCATCTGATGGGGCAGTGGAACTGGTGGGCGCCGGCACCGCTGGCCCGTCTGCACAAGCGATTCGGCATCAGTGAGTCAGGCCCGGCCGCACGGGATCCTCGCGGGCCCGGCGACATTCCACCGGGCGACAAGCGGGAATGCGCCGGTGCTGGAGTGACGGACGGCTAGCGTGGTGATTCAACCTCGCAAACGACGCCGCGCGCCGCGGGGTTCCGGTGAGCTGCTTCGCGATCAGATCCTCGATGCCACAACCGATCTGCTGCTGGAGACCGGCCACGCCAAAGCGGTGTCGATCCGGTCGGTGGCTCAGCGGGTCGGGGTCACCCCGCCGTCGATCTACCTGCATTTCGCCGACAAGGACGCGCTGCTGGACGCCGTGTGCTCGCGCTACTTCGAAAAGCTCGACGAGGAGATGCAGCGCGCGGCCGCAGACCATTCCTCGACCATCGAGGTGTTGCGGGCCCAGGGCCACGCTTATGTGAGCTTCGCCAGGCGCACGCCGGAGTTGTACCGGCTGGCGACGATGGGCGAGGGCAGACCCGGCAGCGACGTCGACGTGACCCTCAACAGCTCGGCGTTTCAGCACATGCGCGCGGCGATGGAAACGCTGATCGCCGAGGGGGTGTACCCGTCCGGCGACGCCACGATGTTGGCGCTGGAACTGTGGACCGCCGCGCACGGCGTGGCCGCCATTCTGATCTCCAAACCGTATCTGCCGTGGGGAGATGTCGAGAAGTTCACCGACCGTGTGCTGCGGGCGGTGTGTACGGGCCAGATCGTCTCGGGAATCATCGGAACAGATCTGGAGCCCGACGAAACCATCGCTCGGTTGAAGGGATTCGCCGGCGAATACGCGGATGGAGGACAAGCGTGACCGACAAGACCGTCGACAATCCGTTTTTCGCCCGAGTGTGGAAGACGTTGTCGAGTTCGGAGCCGAAGGCCCTGCGGCGGCTGCGCAGTGAGAACCTCGCCGGGCTCAGCGGCCGGGTCCTGGAGATCGGCGCGGGCACCGGGACCAACTTCACCTTCTATCCCTCGACGGTGACCGAGGTGGTCGCCATCGAACCCGAGCGTCACCTTGCGCAGGTGGCCCGTACCGCCGCGGCCGAAGCCCCGGTGCCGGTGACGGTGACCAGTGACACTGCCGAACAGTTCGACAGCACCGAACCGTTCGACGCGGTGGTCTGCTCGCTGGTGCTGTGCTCCATCGAGCAGCCGGATGCTGTTCTGCAGCAGTTGTTCTCGCTGCTTCGGCCGGGTGGTGAGCTGCGGTATCTCGAGCATGTGGCCGGCCGCGGCTGGCGGGGCGGGATGCAGCGCGTGGCCGATGCCACGGTGTGGCCGCGGCTGTTCGGCAACTGCCATACCCATCGGCACACCGAGCAGGCGATCGCGGGCAGCGGGTTCGAGGTCGCCTCTGCGCACCGTGAGCTGGCGATGCCGGCCTGGGTGCCGCTGCCGGTGACCGAGTTCGCCATCGGTCGCGCGGTCAGGCCTGCCTAGAACCGAGCAGTGTGGGCAGCCGCTCCAGCAGGTTCGGCAGGGAGGCGCCGGCGGTCTCGCGCAGCGAGATCGTCGCGCTGTCGGACAGCGGCGTGCGCTCGGGGTTGACCTCCACCACTACGGTGCCCGCGGCCACGGCCGCTTCGGCCAGCCCTGCCGCGGGATACACCACCGAGCTGGTGCCCACCACGATCACCACGTCGGCATCGGCGACCGCTTTGACCGACCGTTGCCAGGCGTCGTCGGGCAAGGGTTCACCGAACCACACGACACTGGGCCGGATCAGACCGCCGCACGGGCACACGGGGGGTTCGATCGTCTCGACGGGTTCGGGCATCGGGGGAAGATCGCCCTCGAACCTCGAACCGCAAGCGTCGCAACGGAACTCGAACAAGTTTCCGTGCAGGTGGTACACGTTGGTGCTGCCGGCGCGCTCGTGCAGGTTGTCGACGTTCTGAGTGATGACGTGGACGTCGGCGAAGTCCTGCCAGGCGGCCACGGCCCGATGCCCGTCGTTGGGCTGCACGTGGGCCATCATGTAGTGGCGCCACAGGTACCAGGCCCAGACCTTTTCCGGACGTTGCTGCCAGCCTTCGACGCTGGAAATTTCGTATGGGTCCACCTGCGCCCACAGCCCCGTCTCGACGTCGCGGAACGTCGGCACCCCGCTTTCGGCCGAGATCCCGGCACCCGACAGGACAGTCACTTGCACATCACCAACGTAGTCGGTTTGAGTGATACTGAGCACGTGGGTCAGTTGGGGGATTGGGTTCGGGTGGATCCGAGCGCGGACAAACCGCTGTTCGATCAGCTCAGGATCCAGATTATCGACGGAATAAGGCAGGGCCGGCTGGCTCCGGGTACCCGGCTGCCGACGGTGCGGGAGTTGGCGGGCCAGGTCGGCCTGGCGGTCAACACCGTGGCCAGGGCATATCGCGAGCTGGAGTCGGCGGGTGTGTTGGAGACTCGCGGGCGGTACGGGACGTTCGTAGCGCGGGCGGATCCGGCCGATGCGGCGATGGCCGCGGCTGCGCACTCGTTCGCCGAGGCCGCCCGCGCGCTCGGTATCGGCAAGAGCGATGCACTCCGCTATCTGGACGCGGCCTTCGATTGATCGGCTCTCAGCCGGTCGCGGTGCCGCGCCACCGCAGCACGTCCAGCGCGACGGCAACCGCGACACTGTTCTCGGTCAACGGGCGGGGCAGCAGTTCCTCTGCGCGGGCCAGCCGGCGCAGCAGCGTATTGCGGTGCAGGTACAGCCGTGCCGCGGCCCGGGAAGCGTTGCACTGTTCAGTGACGAATATCCGTACGGTTTCCCGTAATTCGGCGTCAGCGGTCTCGAGCGCGCCGAGGTTGTGGCTGACGAACTCGGCGGCACGATCGGGTTCGGCGGTGATGAGTGCGACGAGTTCGACGTCGCCGAATTGCGCGATCTGTTGCGTGGAATGCAGCCGGGCCATCATCTGCTGAGTGGTGATCGCGTCGAAATGGCTGCGCCGGAAGCCATCCAGACCCTCGGCCACCGGCCCGACGGCGATGCGGACGGCGTCCAGCTCTGCTGCGGCGCGGGCCAGGGCCGGGAACCCGTGCTCGATGTCGGCGCTGCCCGCCGCCCACACCCAGCGGGTGGCGGTGCTCGCCAGCACGCTCAGCGGCCGCGGATCACCGCAGTCCTGACCGAACGCCTCGGCGGCGCGGTCCAGCCCGGACATGTCGCCGGCGGGGTCCTCGCTCCAGATCACCGCCGCGGTGTGGGGTCCGGTCAGGCGGTGGCCCAGGCGGGCTTCGGCACGCTGCCTGGGGATCGGGGCGCCTTCGAGCAACAGCGCGACGGTCTCGCGTCGCTCGGCGTGGGTGCCCCGGGTCAGGTCTTCGCGTTCGAGCTCGATCTGCGCGGCGATCCCGGCCAGTGTGGCGTCGACGAACGCGCTGATGGACTGCGAGCAGATATCGAGCATCTCGTGTAGCTCGGCGGGGTCGGACGTCAGCTCGAACGCGATCTCCATCAGCCGGCGCCAGGCCACCCCCTCACCGACCCGGTACGCGTCGAGGGGAAATTCGTTGACGCCGCGGCGGACCAGCTCTCGGGCAATGCTCAGCGGCTCCGGCCCGGTGTTCGGCGGCACCGGGGCGCCTGGGTCGCGCACATTCGCCGAACCCCAGAAATACAGGTTGGCATGGTTGCTGCGGACGACGGCGGCGGCGAGTTCGGGGTCGGACGCGATCTCCCGGCTGGCGGCCAGCACGGCGGCGTCGAACTCGTCGAGCCATTCCTCGCGCGGGTTGAGCACAATCTGTGCGCACTGCCGGATCAGGTCTTTCACCCGCTGTGACGGTGGCTGCCAACCCATCAGCCCAGCGTAGATCGGTGGTGCAAAGTGCACCATTGAATGGGCCATTCTTGGCATTTCTGCCCTTGGGTGGCGTCGGGAGGGCCGCCACCATTGAGACATGAACCACACCGAACACGTCGACGTACTCATCATCGGCGCCGGCATCTCCGGCATCGGTGCTGCCTACTACCTCCAGCGTGAACACCCGGGGCGCAGTTACGCCGTCCTGGAAGCCCGCGGTGCCACCGGCGGCACCTGGGATCTGTTCCGCTACCCGGGAATTCGGTCCGACTCCGACCTGCACACCTTCGGGTACGAGTTCAAGCCGTGGCGCGACGAGCACGCCATCGCCACCGCGGACAAGATCCTGGCCTATCTGCGTGAGACGGCCGCCGAGAACGGCATCGACCACCACATCCGGCTGCGCCACAAGGTGCTGGCGGCCGCCTGGGACTCGGCCCGGGCCGCCTGGACCGTGGACGTCGAGCGGACCGACGCCGACGGGTCGAACCCCGAACTCGTCCAGATATCGGCGAACTGGCTGTTCTGCGGCGGCGGGTACTACCGCTACGACCAGGGTTACGCCCCGCAATTCGAGGGCGCCGACCGGTTCACCGGGCGCATCGTGCATCCCCAGCACTGGCCGGAAGACCTCGATTACACGGGGAAGAAGGTCGTCGTGATCGGTAGTGGCGCCACCGCCGTCACGCTGGTGCCGGCGATGGCGGGAACGGCCGCCCACGTCACCATGCTGCAGCGCTCACCGACCTACGTGATGCCGGTGCCGGCCAAGGACTCCTTCGCCAACACCGCCAAGCGCCTGCTCGGTGATGAGCGTGGCTACGCACTGACCCGGCGTAAGAACATCCTCAAGCAGCGCGGGGTCTACACGTTCTGCCAGAAGTATCCCAGGGCGGCCCGGGCGTTGATCCGGCGGATCAACGCCGCCAAGCTGCCCGCCGGTTACCCGGTGGACGAGCACTTCAGCCCCCGCTACAACCCGTGGGATCAGCGGCTGTGCGCGGTTCCCGACGGCGATCTGTTCACCGCGCTCGGCGACGGCGGCGCCTCGGTGGTCACCGACCGCATCGCGACCTTCACCGAGAACGGCATCCTGCTGGAGTCCGGCCGCGAATTGGACGCCGACATCATCGTCACCGCAACGGGGCTCAACATCCAGCTGTTCGGAGGGATGACGCTGACCGTCGACGGTCAGGCGGTGAATCTCTCGGAAGCCGTGGCCTACAAGGGCATCATGCTCTCGGGTGTGCCCAACTTCGCCTTCGCCTTCGGCTACACCAACTCGTCGTGGACGCTCAAGGTCGGTCTGCTCTGCGAACACTTCTGCCGTTTGCTCAAACACATGGACGACAACGGTTTTGACTCCGTGCGGCCGGAGTTCGCCGGTGGTCAGACCCGCCCACTGCTGGACTTCGCCGCCGGTTACGTGCAGCGCTCGATCGACGAGATTCCCCGCCAGGGCGTCGACGGGCCATGGCAGATGACCATGAACTACACGCTCGACGCCCAGACGCTGCGCAACGGTCCGGTGACCGACCCGAGCCTGCGGTTCGAAACAGCCCGGGCAGAACTGGCCGGGTCGAGCGCCTGATCCGGCGGGCAGCTACCCGAACTCCAGCAGCCCCACCACCGGGCGGACCGAATCGAAGACCGGCAGATGCTGTGCGCGCAGCAGGGCGTTGAAGATCCTGCCGCGGCCCGGCGGCATGGGTAGATCGCGCACCGCCCTGACCCCGGGGACCGTGTTGACCAGATCGGCCAGTTCCGCGGGCGACAGGCTGAACGGCATGGGCGGCACCCGATAGCGCATCGACGTCGGCATCCCCTTGCGGGTCAGGAAGGCGAAGAAGGCCGGCGGCAGGTCGAACATCATCTGCCCGCCCGGAAAGCGTTGCGCGCAGGCGCGGATCAGCGACATCGACTCCTCGGGCTGCAGGTACATCAGCAGCCCCTCGGCGGTGATGAACACGCCGTCGCCGTTGTCGACATGATCCATCCAGCTGAAGTCCAGTGCCGACTGGGCGCACTGGGCGACCCGGTCCGGCTTGGGCAGCAGCTTGTTGCGGAACTCGATCATCGGCTCCAGATCTACCGAGAGCCAACGGAACTCATGCCCCAGCCCGGCTGCGTCCAGCCGGTAGAAGCTGGTCTGCAAACCTTCGGCCAACGCCACCACCGTGGCCTTCGGATGGCTTTGCAGATAGTCGGAGGTCATTCGGTCGAACAACAACGCCCGCAAGGCCATGTCCTGGCGCCGGGTGTAGCCGAACTTGGCGAAGTCGAAGTCGATCGAGTCGACCAGGTGCACTGCCATCGGATCCTCGATCAGGCCGTCCGGGCGGCGTGCCTCGTGCGCGCGTACCTGCAGGGTCATCAGCGCGGTCTCGGAGACACCGGTGAGCGCGTCGCCGCTGACTTTGACTGGGCTATCCGTCATTGCCGCGAATGTACCTGTGTTCGGCCGGGGGCGTCCGGCCGCCGCCGTCCGGCCACACGCAAAGATGGCGTGAACCGCTGATCGGATGGAAGGAGCCAGCCCGTGCCACGCTTTGCGGCCAACCTCTCCATGATGTACGTCGAGCATGCCTTTCCGGATCGGTTCGCCGCCGCGGCAGCCGACGGGTTCACGGCGGTGGAGTACCTGTTCCCATACGCCTACCCGGCCGAGCACCTGCGCGGACTGCTCGACGCCAACGGCCTGCGCCAGGTTTTGTTCAACGCGCCACCGGGGGACTTCGAATCCGGCGAACGTGGCGTCGCCTCGCTTCCCGGACGTGAGGCCGAGTTCCGGGACGGGTTCCGGCATGCGCTGACCTATGCCGAAACTCTGAAGTGCCCACGGGTACACGTCATGGCGGGCCTTGCCCCGGCCGCGGCCGAGCGTGCCGAGCGGCTGGCGGTGTACCGCGGCAATCTCACCTGGGCCGCCGCGCAGGCCGCCGACCGCGGCGTCGAGGTGATGATCGAACCGATCAACCAGCGCGACATGCCCGGCTACCTGTTGAGCTTCCAGGACGAAGCGCACCGGATCGTCGACGAGGTCGGGGCGCCGAATCTCAAGGTCCAACTGGACCTGTACCACTGCCAGATCACCGAAGGCGACGTGACGGTCCGGCTGCGGTCCGATATCCCGACCGGCCGGGTGGGGCACCTGCAGATCGCCGGCGTCCCGGACCGGCACGAGCCGGACAGCGGTGAGTTGGCGATCGACCACCTGCTGGCGGTCATCGATGAGACCGGGTTCGACGGCTGGGTGGGCTGTGAATACCGCCCCGCCGCCGGCACCAGCGAGGGGTTGGGATGGATGCGCGGGGCCCGCGGCTGACGCGTCAGCGCAACACCTTCTCCAGCGTGCGCAGATTGCGTGTCGTCGTCGACGATTTGTAGCGTTTCTTGCCCATGGTTTTGCCGATCGCACTGTCCAGTGTGGCGGCCCGGGGTACCTGCCAGTAGAGGACGCCGTCGCCGCGCCGCACCTTTTCGTCGGGGCCCGGGGGCAGCGCCGCCAGCTCGTCGAGCAACTCGTCGTCGCTGACGAACGTGACATAGGAGTGGTGGTCGGGAACCTCACGTTCGAACGGGTAGCCGTCCGAGATCTTCTTCAGGGTGGCGAGGTCGTACACCAACACCCATGCCTCGTAGCCGAAGGCATCCCGTAGTGCCTTCTCGGCCGTGCTGCGAACTTCAGGGGCCTTGGAAGGGCTGTCCAGCAAGACGTTTCCGCTTGCCAGGATGGTCTTGACGTCGGTGAACCCGGCGGCGTCCATGGCTTTGCCCACCTCGGCCATCTTGAGGTTGACGCCTCCCACGTTGACGCCGCGCAAGAATGCGATGTACCGGGTCACGGTTCCAGCCTAAACACCCACTCACTTCATCGGCAGCTGGTCCGGTTGGGCTTTCGAGGTGGTGGTGATGAGGCGCAGTACCTCTCGGAATCCGGGCGAGCGGCTGGACATGATCGACGTATGGTTCTCGCCGGGCAGCAACACCAGGCCGGCCCGCCCGCCGAGCTTGTCGAGTGCTGCGACGTAGCGCCGCGAATTGGCCGGTGCCACAACGGTGTCGAGTGTGCCGTGGACCGCGATCACCGGCACTTGCGGGTCCAGATTCTGGATCGGATCCACCGAGGCGTACCGCTTCGGCACCTCGGACGGGCGTCCGCCGAGCACCGCTGCGATGTGCTTGTCGCCGTGAGTGGCGGCGTAAACCATGTCGAGCGGGCCGGCCAGTGAGATGACCCGAGTCGGCCGGAAGACCGGCCGGGATCCGACCTCGTCACCGTGCAGGTCGTGACGGGTGCTGGCCCACACCGCCAGCTGAGCTCCCGCACTGTGGCCCACGACCAGCGCGTCGTCGATGGCCAGCTGCGGGTATCGCAGATTCACCTGGGCGACATAGTCCATCGCCCGAGCCACGTCGGTGAACGTGGTCGGCCACCCGCCGCCCGATCCGACCCGCCGGTACTCGATGTTGTAGACGGCCATGCCGCGGCTGGTGAGTTCGCGGGCCAATCCGTCGAACACCCCGGCGCCCATCGTGCTCTTCCACCCGCCGCCGTGGATGAGCACCACGAGCGGGATCGAATTGAACGCGTGGGTGCCGCCGGGCAGGTACAAATCGACCCAGTTCTGATCGGGATATCTTCCGCCCGCGCGTACCTCGGGCAGGTAGTGGAACCGGGTGACGCTGAACTTGGGCTGGGTGAGTGCCTCGGGCACCACTTCGATCCGCGCGGTCCTTGTTTGCGTGGCGGTGGGCGTCGCGCAGGAGGTGACTCCGGCGACCAGCAGCGCGGCGCACACCATAAGCAGGCGTCTGTTGAACAATGCCATGTCGTGGCGAGCCGGCCCGTCAGAAGTCCAGCGCGGTGATGGACGGGCGGATGCGGTGGATCAGGCCGATCCGGTCCAGCCACGGCGCGGCGGCCAACTTGAACAAGCCGCGGCCCGGCTGTAGCGGCACGTCGCGGGCCGAGCGCACGCCGGCGATGGCGCCCGGCCCTGTGCCGGCCATGGCCAGGCCCTCGTCGGCGGTCAGCGCGAACGGCATCGGTGGCGCGATGTACCGGTTGGACAGCCGCAGGCCCTTGAGGGTGCGTCGGCTCACCCAATGCGGAATCGAGTCGAACACCATCCGGCCGCCGGGAAACCGTGCCGCGCAGTCGGCGATCAGGCTGCGCACATCGTCCGGCTCCAGGTACATCAGCAGACCCTCGGCGGTGATGAACACGCCGTTGCGGTCGTCGACCCGGTCCATCCAGCTGCGGTCGAGCGCGGATTGAGCGATGTTGACGATGCGGTCATCGGAGGGCAGCAGGCGTTCCCGGAGGGCGATTACCGGCGGTAGATCGACCGAATACCAGGTCAATTCGTCGGCCGCACCGGCTTGATCGAGCCGCCAGAAGCTGGTCTGCAAACCCTCGGCGAGCGCCACCACCGCTGCCTTCGGGTGCGTCGCGAGGTAGTCGCGGGTCTCGATGTCGAATGAGCGGTCCCGCAGGGCATGGGCCTGGGTCGGTCTGCCGAACTTGCCGTAGTCGAACTCGATCGAGTCGAGCAGTGCCACCGCCCACGGATCGCGGATCACCCCGTCGGAACGTTTGGCCTCGCGGCCGCGGTTGCTCAGGGTCCACAACGTCGTCGCCGAGACGCCCTCGAGGGTGTTGCCGTCAATCACGCTCATCGAACCGATGGTAAAGACGTACGCTCGTCACATGGGGCGCCAGGTTTTCGACGACAAGCTTTTGGCCTTGATCGGCGGCAACTCGCTGGGAGTTCTTGCGACGATCAAACAGGATGGTCGTCCGCAGCTGTCCAATGTCTCCTACTACTTCGACCCGCGGGCAGTGCAGATCCAGGTGTCGATCACCGAACCGCGGGCCAAGACCCGCAATCTGCGGCGGGATCCGCGTGCGTCCATTCATGTCAGCTCCGACGACGGTTGGTCCTATGCGGTGGCCGAAGGCGATGCGATCCTCACTCCGCCGGCCGCCGCGCCCGACGACGAAACGGTCGAGGGGCTGATTGCGTTGTACCGCAACATCGCCGGGGAACATCCGGATTGGGACGATTACCGGCGCGCCATGGTCGACGACCGGCGCGTGTTGCTGACGCTGCCGATCACGCACGTGTACGGGATGCCGCCGGGTCGGCGCTAAACCGCATGACGTTTGCAGTGCTGTCACGCTACGCTGCGGCGTATGGCTGACGACAAACCGGAAGACGACAACAAGCGCAAATTCCGGGAGGCCCTGGAGCGCAAGAAGGCGCAGTCGTCGGGAGGCGCCGCGCACAAGGACGGCGGCCGCAACCAACCCCGTGCGCACGGCCCGGTGGAGAATCGGCGCGAGTTCCGCCGCAAGAGCGGATAGGCCCCGGTCCACCAACGCCGAGTGTGCGCACAGATCGCGATTCTGCGGGAATTCGCGATCTGTACGCACGCTCGATGCGGTCAGCCGTCCGCCAGCGCGCGGGCAGCGACGAGCGCGGCCACCATGACGACCACGCAGTACACACCCTGATCCTTCAGGCCCCAGGCCACCGAGCTCAGTGTCGCCGCGCCGGCCACACACAGCAGCAGACCGATCGCCGCACTGCGGGGTCCGGTGCGGGTGACGACGCCCCCGTCCCACAGCGGCAACGGGTTGTTCTCCAGCGGCCGCAGCACGGTGAACGCGATCGCGACCATGCCGGCCATCAGAGCCAACTGCAGCAGCGAGAGCGCGACGAAGCCGGGGGCCGAGGGGTCGTAGCGGTCGGCGCCCAGATAGTCGAACACCAGGTGCAGGCCCAGCAGCAGCGGCATGTGCCACAGGTACAGCGTCATCGCCCCGGAGTTGCCGATCGCGGTCAGCCACCACACCCGGGGCCGCTGCGCCCAGCGGTTGATGGCAGGGGCAGCGGCAATCGCGAACGCGCACATCATGATTGCGTGGCCGGCCAGCAGCAGCGACGGCGGTGTCATGTTCTTCAGGTGCTGGGTCTCGATGCCGACCAGGCTCAGCTCGTAGGGGCCGAAGTAGAGCAGGGCAAGGTTCACGCCCAGCATGCCGAGCCCGACCTTGAGGGCGGCGGCGCTGGTCAGCAGGTGGCGGCGGTAGGCCACACCGAACACGCCGGGGATCAACCACACCACGGTGTTGAGGTAGCCCAGCGAGGCGTAACCGTCGATGTTGATCCGGATGGCGTCGATTGCGGCGATGAACGCGTAGGTGCCGACGATCGCGCCGGTGACCTGCCCGGTTGTGGTGATGCGGGCCAGCAGCGGCACCGCCGCCAACACCAGGACATAGGCGCCGAGGAACCACAGCAGCTGGATGGAGATGCCGGCGATGGGCTCGTAGACATGCTCGGGCAGCACGAACCGCAGGCCCGCCAGTGCGACGGTCCAGAACGCCAGGTAGTAGAACGCCGGCCGGTACAGCCGGGTGCAGCGCTTGAGCAGCCAGCCGCCCCAGGACGAGCCAGGGTTCCAGGACTGCACCGAGGCGGCGACGCCGGCGAAGAAGAACAGCGGCATGATCTGGAACACCCAGGTCAGCGCTTGGAAGACGGTGGATTCGGTGAGCAGGTTGCTCCAGATGAACACGTCGTCGCGGATCGTGCTCGTGGCCATGATGGTGTGGCCGAACACCACACCCACCAGTGAGGCGATCCGGATGACGTCGATGGCGCGGTCCCGGCCGGCCGGCGTCTGGGCCTCGACCTCGGCGGGGGACGGGAACAGCCCCGTCGCGGGGGCTTTCTTGGCAGCTGTGTCAGCAGCAACGGTCATGGCTAGAACGCTATGGTCCCGCGGCTGCGTAGTCCCTAGGTAGAACTACGGGATTTGCCCCGCGCCTCGGCGACCAGGATCGCGGTCAGGCAGATCGAGGCCAGCACGGCGACCGCGATCGCGAAGGTGATTCCCGCGGTACGCAGGCCCAGCGATTGCGCGGCCAGGCCTTCACCGATCACCGGAAGCGAGATGGCGATGTAGGCGACGACGAAGTAGGTGGAGCTGACCTCGGCTCGACGCTGGGCCGGAGCACGCTCGACGACAGCGGCCAGGCCCCGGCTGAAGCTCATGCCCTGGCCGATGCCGGACACCACGGCCGCCGAGATCAGGCCGGGCAGCGAGGAAAAATACAGTGCCGCAGTCAGAATCATCATGCCCGCGATCAGCAGCCCGCACCCGACCGCCACTGCTCGTTCGGCGGCCATTCGATTCGCGAAGACCTGGGTCAGCGCCGAGGCCGCGAAGATCGAGCAGGCGATCGCGCCGGCCACCGCGTGGTTACCGATGCCGATCACCGTCGACAGGAACGACGGTGCCACCGCGGTGAACAGCCCCGTCACGGCGAAACCGGCGAAGGCGGCCAGGGCGGCGATCACGAAGACGGTCCGCACCTCGGTGGGTACCGACAGGCGCTGCAATCCGATTCGGCCGGTGCGTGCCGAGGTCTCCGGGACGACGAGCACCGCGAACCCCGCCAGAAGCGCGAGTCCGATGTGCACCAGGAACGGCAGGTGAAGGGGTTGCGGTGCGTACTGCACCAGCAGACCGGCCAGCAGCGGGCCCGCGCCCAAACCGCCGATGTTGGCTACCGTGGCCACCGCTGCGGCCCGGTTCTTCCAGGCCTGCGGGGCGGCCTCGATGACGGCCGCCGTGGCAGTTCCGGTGAAGAGGCCGGCCGACAGGCCGGACAGCACCCGGCCGATCAGCAGTAGCGGCACGGAGTCGGCGAGCAGGAACACCACCGCACTGGCCAGTGCCGACGCCACTCCGGCGAGCAGCATCGGCCGCCTGCCCACCGCGTCGGACCAGCGGCCGAACACCAGCAGTGCGAACAGCACGCCCCCGGCATAGGTGGCGTAGATGACCGTCGTGGTCAGCACCGCGAAATGCATGTGCTCGGCGTAGAGCGCATACATCGGGGTGGGCAGGGTGGTGCCGACCATGATCGCCGCGAACGCGTATGCGAGAAGGGGAAACGACACGCGGCTGAGCACAATTCAGGGTAGCGATTGCCGCCCTACCCGCCAGCGTCACGCTGGAGTGGCGGCCGGGCTGTGGCGCCACTCCAGCGTGACAGTGGGGGTGGGAAGCGGGGGTGGGGAAGCGGGTTGGGGAAGTGCTCGTTGCTAGTGCGCGACCGCCTTCTCGGCACCTACCCCGGTCAGCGACCGCACCTCCATCTCGGCGTTGCGCTCGGCGTCGCCGGTGTCGGGCGAGGTGAGCGTGCCGATGATGCCGAGAGCGAAGGCCAGCGGGATGGACACGATGCCCGGGTTGGCCAGCGGGAAGAAATCGAAGTCGGCACCGGGGATCATCGCGGTCTTCGAACCGGACACGGCGGGGGAGAACACGATCAGCACGATGGTCGAGATCAGACCGCCGTACATGCTCCACAGCGCACCTCGGGTGTTGAACCGCCTCCAGTACAGCGAGTACAGGATGGTCGGCAGGTTGGCCGCGGCCGCCACGGCGAACGCCAGCGCCACCAGGAACGCCACGTTCTGGCCGTTGGCCAGGATGCCCAGCCCGATCGCGAACACGCCCAGCACGACCGCGGTGATCCGCGATACCCGCACCTGCTCGTCCTCGGTCACCTTGTGCGACTTGAGGACCGACGCATAGATGTCATGCGCGAAGGATGCCGACGCGGTGATGGTCAGGCCGGCCACCACGGCGAGGATGGTCGCGAACGCGACCGCCGAGATGACGCCGAGCAGGACCACCCCGCCGAGTTCGAACGCCAGCAGCGGGGCCGCGGAGTTGACGCCGCCTGCGGCACCGAGGATCCGGTCCGGGCCGACCAGCGCGGCGGCGCCGTAGCCCAGCACCAGGGTGAACAGGTAGAAGGCGCCGATCAGCGCGATCGCCCAAACCACCGACCGCCGAGCCTCTTTCGCGGTCGGCACGGTGTAGAAGCGCATCAGCACATGCGGCAGGCCCGCGGTGCCGAGCACCAGCGCCAGTGCCAGCGAGATGAAGTTGATCTGCGAGGTGAGCGATCCGCCGTACTGCGCGCCCGGGGCCAGCACGTCGCGGCTGGAGACACCCTTGGTGGTGGCTTCCGAGATCGCCGACTGCGCCGAACCGAGGATCTCGGAGAAGTTCAGCCCGAACTTGCTCAGCACCATCACCGTCATCAGGGCAGCACCGGCGATCAGCAGCACGGCCTTGATGATCTGCACCCAGGTGGTGCCCTTCATTCCGCCGACCAGCACGTAGACGATCATCAGAACGCCGACGACGGCGATCACGATCGACTGCCCGGCCCGGCTGTTGACGTCGAGCAGCAGCGCCACCAGGCCGCCGGCGCCGGCCATCTGGGCCAGCAGGTAGAACAGCGAGACGGTCAGCGTCGAGATGGCCGCGGCCAGCCGGACCGGGCGCTGCTTGAGCCGGAAGCTCAGTACGTCGGCCATGGTGAATTTGCCGGTGTTGCGCAGCAATTCGGCCACCAGCAGCAGGGCCACCAGCCAGGCCACCAGGAAGCCGATGGAGTAGAGGAAGCCGTCGTAGCCGTACACGGCGATGGCGCCGGCGATGCCGAGGAAGCTGGCCGCCGACAGGTAGTCGCCGGCGATGGCGATACCGTTCTGCGGGCCGGAGAAGCCGCGGCCACCGGTGAAGAACTCGTCAGCGGTCGCGTTGCGCTTGCTGGCCTTGATCACCACGATCATCGTGACGACGACGAAGAGGCTGAAGATGCCGATGTTGGCTGCCGGGTTGCCGACGGTCTCGGCGGCAAGAGTGGTGACGGTCATCGGGTGCCCTCCAGCTCTTCGCGGATGGCGGTGGCCCGCGGGTCGAGCTCACGATTGGCGAAGCGCACGTAGAGCCCGGTGATCAGGAACGTCGTGAGGAACTGGCCCAAACCGATCAGCAGTCCGACGTTGATGTTGCCGAACACCTGGATGGCCATGAAGTCGTGGGCGAACGCGCCGAGGGCGACGTAGAGGCCGTACCAGATCAGGAAGAAGGCGGTCATCGGAAAAACGAAGCGGCGCAATCTGGTACGCAGCTCCTGGAATTCGGGACTGGCTTGCATGGCGAGGAACTGCTCCCCGGTGGGGGCAACCCTCTCGGGAAGGTCGATTTCGGGCACCGAGGGCTCCTGACAGTTGGCTGTGGGTCGGTTGACAACTGAACCTAATTGAGAGGTGGGTCACACAGCAGGGGTATCGCCGGCGATACGCCGAATTCGGCCATCGCTGCGCTGAGCGGTCGGTCGCAGAGGCTGAGCGGCAGGCGGTCAGCCTGCGGGCACCCGCTCGACACCCAGGCCCAGGCGCTCGGGCACATGCATGCGCGCGAAGATCTGTGCGACGCCAGGGGTCGGCTTCGTGAACAGGCTGACGAGGATCATCGTGAGGAAGGCGATCGGCACGCTGACCGCCGCCGGGTAGCCCACCATCACCGCGGGCCACCCGCCGAGCACCGCGTCGTCTACGCCGCCGGTGATGGCCACCAGCACCGCGCCGCCACACACGCATCCGCCCACCACGAGCCCGCACGCCGCGCCGGCGACCGTCAGGCCGCGCCACCAGACCCCGAGCACCAGTAGCGGGCACAGCGTGGACGCCGCGACGGCAAAGGCCAATCCGACGCTGCGCGACAGCTCAAGCCCGGACACCAACAGCGACAACGGGATCGGGACCAGACCGCCGACCACTGCGGCGATCCGGAAGTCGCGCACCCGACCACGCAGCACATCGGTGGCCAGGGCGCCGGCGACACTGATCAACAGGCCCGAGGAGGTGGCCAGGAACGCTGCGATGGCGCCCGCGGCCACCAGGGCGGCCAGGAGTTGGCCGCCGATCCCGCCGACCGCCGCGCCGGGCGCCAAGAGCACTGCGGCGTCGGCAGTTCCGGTGATCAGCAGCTGCGGGACATACAGCCGGGAGAACACTCCCAGCAGGATCGGGAAGAAATAGAACACCGATAGCAGCGCCACCACGGCGAGCGCGGTACGCCGGGCGGCCCGGCCGTCGGGGTTGGTGTAGAAGCGGACCAGCACGTGTGGCAAGCCCATGGTGCCGAGGAACGTCGCGACGATGATGGAAAGCACCTGGTAGAGCGGGTGGCCGCCGCCCAGGCCGCCACCGGAGGCGATCCACTCGTCCCCGGTGCCCGGCGTGCCGGCCACCACGGGTGTGGCCGCGCCGGCGGCCAGCGTCAACGTGGTGCCCGCGGAGAGGGTGTGTTGCCCGGGCGCGGCGATCGTGGCGGAGGCGACGGGGCGGCCGTCGAGATCGCCGGACACGGTGATCCCTGCCGGTTCGATGACCTGGACGATGACATCGGTTTCGACTTTCACGGTGGTCTGCTGCTGCACGGTCGGCGGCAGTGGGCCGCCCAATTCGCCACGGTCGCCGATGAACAGGCCGAGCAACGCCAGGGCCGGGACCGCCACGGCGGTGAGCTTGAGCCAGTACTGGAACGCCTGCACGAACGTGATCGACCGCATGCCTCCGGCGACCACGTTGGTGATGACGATGCCGGCGACCAGCAGCGGCCCGACCCAGACCGGAACGCCCAGAAGCGTTTTGAGGGCCAGCCCGGCACCCTGATACTGAGGGGCCAGATAGAACAGACAGATCACCACGACGACGAGCATGGCCACCTTGCGCAGCCGCGCCGAGCCGAGCCGGAACTCGGCGAAGTCGGGGACGGTGTAGGCACCCGAGCGTCGCAGCGGGGCGGCCACGAACAGCAGCACGCCGAGATAGCCGGCGGTGAATCCGACCGGGTACCACAGGGCGTCGGCACCGTATTTGGCGATCAGCCCGGCCACGCCGAGAAACGATGCAGCGGAGAGGTATTCCCCCGAGATCGCGGCGGCGTTCCATTGTGGGCCGACGCTGCGAGAGGCGACGAGGAAGTCGGAGGTGGTGCGCGACAACCGGACTCCGTAGGCGCCGATGGCGATGGTGGCCACCACGGCGGCCAGCAGGGCGGCGGCGGTCAGTGGTGCGCCGGTCATGGTTCGCTGTCGACGACCCGGACAAAGTCCCGTTCGCCCTGTTCGGCCAGACGCACATACAGCCGTCCCACCCCGTACAGCAGCGGGTAGAGCAGCCCGGCGAGGATCAGCCAGTTGAGCCGGATCCCGAATACGGTGAGCGCGGCCAGTTCCGGCACTGCGGCGTTGAGCAGTACCAGCGCCACCACTACGGACACGACGACCAGCGCCAGCCGCAGCGCGAGACCCAGTTGGGTCCGCACCAGGCCGCGCACCAGCGCGTCGCCCACCTGGGTCTGTTCGGCCACCTCGACCCGGGTCCGCACCATGCGGGTACCGCGGCGGTGGGCGAGCACGACGCGCTGCCGTTGCGGAGTGGGCCGGTCACTCATCGGTGCCCGCCGGCTTGAGATTGCGCATCGGCTCGCGGACCAACCGGTCACGCAGTTCACGGGCCTGACGGCGGCTCACCGGGAGTTCGACGGCGGGGGAGGTCCCGTTGGCGCGCAGCCGCACCAGCACCGCGCCGTCGGCTGTGCGCAGCCCGGTGACCTGTCGCAGGGACACCAGATAGGACCGATGGATGCGCTGGAAGCCGTGGTCGCGCCAGCGGGATTCCAAGGTGCTCAAAGGGATTCGTACCAGGTGGGCACCGGTGGCCGAGTGCAGCCGGGCATAGTCGCCCTCGGCTTCGACCCAGCCGATGCTGTCGCGGGGCACCAGGTGGGTGATGCCGCCCAGTTCGGCGGGGACCACGTCCCAGTCCTGGTCTTCGTGCTGGGAAGGCGATTCAGTTGTGGACCGGGTTGCCGCCGAGGCGACGCGGCGTACGGCTTCGTCGAGGCGGTTCTGCCGGATCGGTTTGAGCAGATAGTCGACGGCGCCGACGTCGAAGGCGGCCACCGCTTTGTCCTCGTGGGCCGTCACGAACACCACCGCGGGCGGATTCGCGTAATTGGCCAGCACACCGGCCAATTCGATTCCTGACAGCCCGGGCATGTTGATGTCGAGGAACACGGCGTCGATCGTGTGCTGGGTGAGTTCGCGCAGCGCCGAGGTGGCGTCGGAGGCGGTGTGTACCTCGCTGATGTCGGGGTGTCGGCCCAGCAGGTAGGCGAGCTCGTCCAGCGCGGGCGCCTCGTCGTCGACGGCGAGCACGGTCAGGTTTGTGCTCACCTGAAACCACCTCCGCCGGCTCTGACCCCTGAGCGGAATTTCGGCACGCGCATCACCACTTTCGTGCCCGCGCCAACCGCTGTCTCGACCACAAGACCGTAGTCGTTGCCGAACGCCGCGCGCAGCCGATGATCGACATTGGTCAACCCGACATGGGCGGATTCGCCGGAGCGGTCGGCCAACGCGTCACCCGGTCCGGCGCGCAGGGAGTCCGGATCCATGCCGGCCCCGTCGTCCTCGACGGTGATCACGCATTCGGTACCGGCGTCGCGCGCGAAGATCTCCACGGACCCGCCACCGTTGCCGGCCAGCCCGTGTCGCACCGCGTTCTCCACCAACGGTTGCAGCGCCAGAAATGGCACCACCACATTGAGCACCTCCGGCGCTACCTGGAGCCGCACCCGCAAGTTGGTGCCGAACCGCGCCCGCTCCAAGGTGAGGTAGCGGTCGATGTTGCGTAGCTCGTCGGCCAGCGTGGTGTACTGGCCGGCCGCGCGGAACGAGTACCGGGTGAAGTCGGCGAATTCTAGGATCAGCTCCCGGGCCCGGTCGGGGTCGGTGCGCACGAAGGACGCAATCGTGTTGAGCGCGTTGTAGATGAAATGCGGACTGATCTGAGCCCGCAGTGCGAGCACCTCGGCCCGGTCCAGCCGGGCGCGCGACGCGTCGAGCTCGGCCAGCTCGATCTGGCTGGCCGCGTACCGGGCCACCTCGCCGACGGCGCCGAGCATGCCCGGGCCGGGACTGGCCGGTGCCAGCACCACGAGGGCGCCGAGCACCTCGCCGCCCTCGGTCAGCAGCGGCTGGGCCACCACGGCCGTCGAGCGCGCGGTGCGCAGGACCCGGCGCCCGGCGGCGATCGATTCCCGTGCGGTGTCGGCGCAGACGTCGACGGTGTCCGGCTGCCAGATCGCGTCGTCATCGTCGTCGCGCGCCAACAGTGCCGCGTCCTCGTCGAACAGGGCCAGCCCTGCTGTGCCGGTCAATTCACGCAGGTAGGGGGCGGCGGTGCGGGCGGATTCGGTGTCCAAGCCCTGACGCAACGCTCGGGCCGCCTGGGCCGCAGTGTGCAACGCGGCGTGCACGGCCCGTTCGGTGGGCGTGGCCACGACTTTTCGGGTGCGCACCACGACGACGGCGGCGACCGCCGCCAGGATCAGCGCCAGGGCAAGCGCGACTGCAACCTCGCCGGACATCGTGCGCCAACCTTAGATGGCTGTGCGGCGAAACCGCAGCTAGCTCACCTATTGCACGGGGCAGGCGTACTTTCGGGCGACCTCGAATACCCGATCCTGGGATCCGGGGCCGATGACACCTTGGGCTGCCAGCTCCAAACCGATGTATCCCGGGATGCCGCCCATGCACGCCTGGTGGGCGACGCGCCAGGCCGTGTCGGGGTTCAGGTGGAAGCCGTTGCGGTCCAGGCCCTGCATGTAGTTGTCGAAATCCGGCGTGCCCTGATCGGGGATCGCATTGGCGGTGGCGGCCAAGGCAATCGCGGTGACCACCGCCACGAAAAGGGGTGCAACGACGCGTCTCATGTCCATCTCCTATGGGCACATCACCGGTTATCGCGTACACATTCGCACATCGCACCGACACAGACGTCAAAAACGGGTCTGGTCCTAGACTGGCGACGTGGGAAAACTGCAGCTGGTCCAAGATCCCGAGGCCGACGCCCTGCTGGAATCCAACCCGTTCGCGCTTTTGGTGGGCATGTTGTTGGACCAGCAGATTCCGATGGAGGTCGCATTCGGCGGGCCCAAGAAGATCGCCGACCGTCTCGGTGGCGTCGACGCCAGAGAGATCGCCGATTACAACCCCGACGCGTTCATCGAGCTGGTGTCGCAAACCCCTGCCATCCACCGGTTTCCGGGGTCGATGGGCAAGCGGGTGCAGGACCTCGCGCGAGCCATCGTCGACGAGTACGACGGCGATGTGACGGCACTGTGGACCGGTGGTGACCCCGACGGTAAAGAGGTGCTGCGCCGGCTCAAGCGGTTGCCGGGGTTCGGTGACCAGAAAGCCCGGATCTTCTTGGCGCTGTTGGGCAAGCAGTACGGGGTGACGCCGGCGGGCTGGCGGGAGGCCGCAGGGGATTACGGCGCCGCGGGCAGCTTCATGTCGGTGGCCGACGTGGTGGACCCGGGATCGTTGCAGAAGGTCCGCACCTACAAGAAGCAGATGAAGGCCGCCGCGAAAGAAGCCAAGTCCAAGAGCTGATTTCCGCGTCGAGCGTGCGCTGAGATCGCGTTTCGCGGCGAAATCGCGATCTGTGTGCACACTCGGGGTTGAAAGCTGGGCTACCTATGCGATGGTGAACATATGGCGAAGACACATCTGAACTGCCCGTGTGGAGAAGCGATCAGCGGCACCGATGAAGACGACCTGGTTGAGAAGGCTCAGGCGCATCTGGCGCAGCAGCACCCCGGGCGCGAGTACGACCGCGAGATGATCCTCTTCATGGCCTACTAGGCCCACACAAAATTCCCGGTCGCCGGCCAACAAGAGGGCCAGCGACCGGGAATTTCGTTTCCCCATTTATCCGGTGTGGTCAGGGCACCACCGTGGATCCGATGGTGGGCATGAACTGGCACTGCTTCTCGGTGGTCGTGACCTGTCCGAAGATCGTCGACATGATGCTGCCGGAGCCGGTGTCGGCGATCGCGGTCAGCGTGGTCGGTCCTTCAGGGTTGATGTCCGAGCGCGGTTGAAGCGTCGCACTGCCGGACTTTCCGGTGGTCAGGTTGACCCAGGTGACGTTGAGCGGCAGCTTCTGCTCGGCGGCTGGGCCCGGTGTACCGATCGCGGTGAACACATAGGCGGTCTGGCCGGCTTTCGGGCCGGGCAGGGGGATCGTGGCCGGTCCGGCCACCGAAATCGCGGTCGCCAGAACGTTTCCGCCGTCCTTGAGGCAGCCGTTGCTGATCGACGGGTACATGAAGTCCTGCGTCGTCGGGGCATCGGGCCCGAAATCGGGAGCCGGGGCGGGCGCCCCGGCCGGTGCCGGCGCAGGTGCCGGAGCGGGCGCGGGTGCGGCTTCAGGGGCGGGCGGGGCCGGGATGGTCACCGCCGCCGGAACAGCCCCGGGAGCGGGCGCGGGTGCGGGCTCGGGGGCAGGTGCCGGTGCGGGGACAGCCGCGGCGGGCGCCGGAGCCGGAGCTGGAGCCGGAAGTGCTTCTGGGGCCGGCCCGGCCGCGTGGGCCGGGTCGACACCCATCGGCAGGTGAGCGTCGGCGCCGGCACCCAGAGCGGGAACATGCTCGGGTGCGGCGACCGGTTGGGCCGCGAACTGGTTGACCGCCGTCGCGACGTTGCGGGATTCCGCCGTCTCCGACTTGTTGGCAGCGAAGGCTTGCGCGGCTGCCATCAACAGCTGCACCGCGCCACCAGGGTCGGCCGCAGCCTGCTGGATGATCGGGCTCAGGTTCTCCATCGCCGGCAGGCCGGGCGCCTGCAGGTTGTCGATCGGCAGCGGTGCCGGGTCGGCGTTGGCGACGGCGCTTCCGAAGAACAACAGGGCGGTGGACCCGATTGCAGCGGCGGTGCCGAACATCGTTTTCAGGGACTTACGCGGTGACATGGCTTTCCCAATCGTTTCGGGCGGTCAGACCAGTTCGGGGATCAGGGCAGGCCGGCGGTCAGCAGCGGGGCCAGCGCCGCAACCCCGGTGTTCGAGACGCCGGGCGCCGCAGCAGCGGGAGCCGCCACCGCTGCCGGAGCTGCTGCCGCGGCCGGGGCCAGTGACGTGGCAGGCAGAGCCGTTTGCGCCGCGACCGGGGCCAGAGAGGCCAGATCGCCGGGGATGTTCACCTTCTGGGGCAGCGGGATCGGCATCCCGGGCACCTGCGGGATCGTCACCTCGGCCGAGGGGATCAGCGAGGCCGGGCCGCTGGCCGGAGCCGGAGCGGTTGCCGCCGGGGCGGCAGCGGGCGCGGCCGGCAGGCCCGACACCAACGATCCCAGCGGTGCATTCGCGGCTGCGGGGGCGGCCGTCGCGGGCATCTGCGGCAGCGTCACCGATGCGGTGGCGCCGGGAGCAGGTGCCGGTGCGGCGGCGGGGGCGCCGGTCAACGCCGAGCTCACACCCTGCAGCAGTTGCGGCGCGGCGGCCGGCACGCCGGCGAGCTGGTTGACGATCGGCAGGTTCGGCGCGCCGGGGATGGCCGGGGCCGGGGGGACCGGCTCGGCGTTCGCTGTGGCGCTGAGGGCCAACGCGACCGGGACTGCGCCGGCAGCCGCGATCATGCTGGTGGAAAGTGCTTTCCAGGTGAAGATCATGGTTCTCCCAATCGGTTGCTTGAACGACTGAGCACGAAACTATCCAGTTACTGGTGTTACTCAAGTGACACGTGTGGCGGTTATTCAACCGTTACTGCAGCGGTCGATTTCGTTATCCGGCAGTGCCTCGGGCGTGATGCGCCGGCCGCTGCCGAGGCCCCGCCGTCGCTGTCGCCGCTGTCGCCGTCACCGTCGCCCTCGCCCTCGCCGTCGCCGTCGCCGCCGCTGTCGCCGTCGCCGCGAATGTCACGCTGGAGTGGCGCCCGCCGACGAGAGCCACTCCAGCGTGACGACGTGGACGAGGGTGGCCGCGGATCGCCACGCCAGCGTGACGCTCGCCGTCGAGAGCCACGCTGGCGTGACAAACGGTGCGCGAGCCAGCGTGACGAAGCGGGCGAGCCAAGCCGGCCCGTCAAACCCCCGGCAAGACACGTGGGCCGGGTCGCTAAAGTCGTGTCCGTTAACACCGAACCGGCTACCCGACCCTCAGCAACCGCGTGGCTCTATCGCCTGGCGCCCGTGTTGCTGGTCCTCAGCATTGCGGCGCGCCTGGCCTGGACGTACCTCGTCCCCAACGGCGCCAACTTCGTCGACCTGCACGTCTACGTCGGTGGCGCCGCCACGCTCGACGGTCATGCCGGCGCGCTGTACGACTACGTCTACGCGGACCAGACACCGGATTTCCCACTGCCTTTCACCTATCCACCGTTTGCCGCGGTGGTGTTCTACCCGCTGCATCTGCTGCCGTTCGGGCTGGTGGCGTTCTGCTGGCAGCTCGGCATCATCGCGGCGCTGTACGGCGTGGTGCGGATCAGTCAGCTGCTGCTCGGTGGGCCGGCGCCCCGGCGTCTTGCGATGTTGTGGACCGCCGTCGGCATCTGGACCGAACCGCTGCGCAGCACGTTCGACTACGGCCAGGTCAATGTGGTCCTGGTGCTGGCGGTGCTCTACGCGGTGTACAGCAATCGATGGTGGTTGTCGGGTCTGTTGGTGGGCCTGGCTGCCGGCGTGAAGCTGACGCCCGCGGTGTCGGGTCTGTATTTCGTCGGTGCGCGGCGTTGGGGCACCGCGGTGTTCTCGGCGGTGGTGTTCTTCGGAACGGTCGCGCTGTCGGTTCTCGTGATCGGGGATGAGGCCCGCCGGTATTTCACCGAATTGCTCGGCGACGCAGACCGGATCGGGCCGATCGGGACCTCGTTCAACCAGTCGTGGCGCGGTGGGATCTCGCGCATCCTCGGCCATGACGCCGGCTACGGTCCGGCGGTGCTGCTCGGTATCGCGGTCACCGCGGTCCTCGCCGTGCTGGCGTGGCGGGCCATCGGCGGCAGCGCCGACCGGCTCGGCGCCATTGTGATCGTGAGCCTGTTCGGGTTGCTGCTTTCGCCGATTTCGTGGACGCACCACTGGGTCTGGCTGATTCCGCTGATGATCTGGTTGCTGCACGGGCCATTGGCCGACCGGCTGGGGGCGCGCATCCTGGGTTGGGGATGGTTGGCGCTGACGCTGATCGGCGTGCCGTGGTTGCTCAGCTTCGCCCAGCCGACGATCTGGGTGATCAGCCGGCCCTGGTATCTGGCCTGGGCCGGGCTGGTCTACATCGTCTCGACGCTGGCGACGCTGGCGTGGATCGCGACTAGCCGGGCTGGTCGGACAGAATCCGGTTGATCTCCTCGGCCATCTGAACGTCCTTGTCGGTGATCCCGCCGGCGGAATGTGTCACCAAGGCGAATGTGACGGTGCGCCAACGGATATCGATATCCGGATGGTGGTCTTTTTCCTCGGCGAACTCAGCCACGCGGCGCACGGCTTCGATGCCGTCGAGGAACGTCGGGAATTTTGTGGATCTGCGCAGGGCGCCCGCCGCGCGTTCCCAGCCCGGCAGATCGGGCAGTGCGGCGTCGACCTGATCGTTCGATAACACGGCCATACCCGACGGTATACCGTCGGGCGCGATGGATGAACAGATCGTCGTGGCCGGTGCCCTGTTCTCGGCGGCTGGGCTGTTGGTCGCGCAACGCAAGCGGCCCCCAGAGCTGGCCGGTCTATGGGAGCTGCCGGGCGGCAAGGTGGCCACCGGTGAGAGTGACGCCGACGCGCTCACCCGCGAGCTGCGGGAGGAGCTGGGCGTCGAGGTGTCCGTCGGTGACCGTCTCGGCGTGGACGTCGCTCTGAACGCGGGCATGACACTGCGCGCCTATCGGGCCACCCTCACCTCGGGCAGTCCGCAGCCGCACGATCACCGGGCGCTGCGCTGGGTGACGGTCGACGAACTCGACCAGCTGCCGTGGGTGCCCGCCGACCGCGTCTGGCTCCCGGAGCTGGCCGCCGCGTTTTCCCCTTCTTCGCCGAGAAGACGTGAAAGTACCTAGAATGACGCGATTTCGGGCAGCTCTATATTCGCTCGCACAATAGGGCGACCACGCAACAGGATTAATTTCGACATATCGATGTTGCGGATTACATTTCCGTGAAACTACCTGCAACGTTTCCGGGAAAATGACGCGACCGTGGCGAATATGATGTTTTGCTGTTGTGGTGACCACGGCAAGTACGCCGTACCTGGGCCAAGGGCAGAGCATCAATCTCTTGCTGGCCACCTGGGTCTCGGCCATCAATTTCTGGGCCTGGAACATGATCGGCCCGCTGTCCACCACTTACGCCGGCGACATGAAGTTGAGCAGCACCCAGGCTTCGATGCTGGTCGCGACTCCGATATTGGTCGGCTCGCTCGGCCGGATCGCAGTGGGCGCGCTGACCGACAGGTACGGCGGCCGCACGATGTTCCTCGCGGTGACGCTGGCCTCGATCGTGCCGGTGTTGGCCGTCGGGGCGGCCGGCGAGGCCAGGTCGTACCCGATGTTGTTGGTGTGCGGGTTCTTCCTGGGCATCGCGGGCACAATTTTCGCCGTCGGAATCCCGTTCGCCAATAACTGGTATGAGCCGTCCCGGCGCGGTTACGCCACCGGTGTATTCGGCATGGGCATGGTCGGAACGGCGCTGTCGGCATTCTTCACGCCGCGATTCGTGCGCTGGTTCGGGTTGTTCCCCACCCATCTCATCATCGCGGCCGCCCTGGCGCTGACCGCGGTGCTGTGTTTGGTGGTGATGCGCAATGCCCCCGCGTTCGAGCCGAATACCGATCCGGTGCTGCCCAAGCTCAAGTCGGCGCTGAAGCTTCCCGTGACATGGGAGATGTCGTTCCTGTACGCGGTGGTCTTCGGCGGATTCGTGGCGTTCAGCAACTACCTGCCCACCTACATCAAGAACGTGTACGAGTTCTCCTCGGTCCAAGCCGGAAGTCGCACAGCGGGGTTCGCGTTGGCCGCGGTGCTGGCCCGCCCGATCGGCGGTGCGCTCTCGGACCGCATCCCACCCAAGTATGTGGTGCTCACGTCCTTCGCCGGGACCGCGGTACTCGCCTTCGTCGCGATGTTCCAGCCACCACCCGATGTGTGGTCTGCGGCGACGTTCATCGCTCTGGCGATCTTCCTCGGTATCGGCACCGGCGGCGTGTTCGCCTGGGTGGCACGGCGGTCACCGCACAAGGAGGTCGGCTCGGTCACCGGGATCGTGGCCGCCGCAGGCGGATTGGGCGGCTACTTCCCACCCTTGGTGATGGGAGCGACGTACGACGCTGTCGATCATGACTATTCGGTCGGGTTGCTGCTTCTCGTGGCGACGGCACTGGTGGCGTTCGGCTACACGGCCCTGCGACTACATGCCCACGAACCCCAGCCCAAGGAGGCGCGTCAATGACCAAGCCCCACATCGGCGGATCGATCGAAGAGTTGCTGGAGCGCAGTGGCAGGTTCTTCACCGCCGGTGAGTTCTCCGGTGATCTGCGAACGGTCACGCGGCAGGGGGGCCGTCAGGGCGACGTGTTCTACCGCGACCGGTGGAGCCACGACAAGGTGGTCCGCTCCACCCATGGGGTCAACTGCACCGGATCGTGTTCCTGGAAGATCTACGTCAAGGACGGGATCATCACCTGGGAAACCCAGGAGACCGACTACCCGTCCGTGGGTCCGGACCGCCCCGAATACGAGCCGCGCGGGTGCCCCCGCGGTGCGGCGTTCTCGTGGTACACCTACTCGCCGACGCGAGTGCGGTACCCGTACGCACGCGGGGTGCTGGTGGAGATGTACCGGGAAGCCAAGACCCGCTTGAAGGATCCGGTGCTGGCGTGGGCCGACATCCAAGGCGATCCCGCGCGGCGCAAGCGGTATCACCAGGCCCGCGGCAAAGGTGGTCTGGTCCGGGTCAGCTGGGCTGAGGCCACCGAGATGATCGCCGCCGCGCATGTGCACACGATCAAGACCTACGGGCCGGACCGGGTCGCCGGATTCTCGCCTATCCCCGCGATGTCGATGGTGTCGTTCGCCGCGGGCTCGCGTTTCGTCGAACTCCTCGGCGGGGTGATGACGTCGTTCTACGACTGGTACGCCGACCTTCCGGTGGCCTCTCCGCAGGTGTTCGGAGACCAGACCGACGTGCCGGAGTCCGGGGACTGGTGGGACGCGTCGTATCTGATGATGTGGGGTTCCAACGTCCCGGTCACCCGCACCCCCGACGCGCATTGGATGGCCGAAGTCCGCTATCGGGGTACCAAAGTGGTGACGGTCAGCCCGGATTACGCCGACAACACCAAGTTCGCAGACGAATGGATGCCGTGCGCGGCGGGCACCGACGGTGCGCTGGCAATGGCGATGGGTCACGTCATCCTCGACGAATGTTTTGTGCGGAACCGGATTCCGTACTTCGTCGACTACGTCCGCAGATTCACCGATCTGCCGTTCCTGGTCAAGCTCGAAGAACGCGACGGCATGGTGGTTCCCGGTAAGAATCTCACCGCCGCTGATCTGGGCGGCCCGGTGGCCGAACAGGAGAACGCGGCGTTCAAGCCGGTGCTGCTCGACGGTGCCAGCAACAGTATCGCGGTGCCGCAGGGCTCGTTGGGATTCCGGTATGGCGCTGACGGTGTCGGCAAGTGGAATCTGGATCTGGAGAATCTCTCACCCGCCCTGACGGTGTTGGACGACATATTCGAGACCGCCGAGATCACGCTGCCCCGTTTCGACACCGTCGACGGCAGCGGCACGACCATGCGGCGCGGGGTGCCGGTGCGACGGGTCGGCGAGCACCTGGTGTGCACGGTGTTCGACCTGATGCTGGCCCAGTACGGCGTGCACCGGCCGGGCCTGCCCGGCGAGTGGCCCACCGGATACGACGACGCCGGCCAGCCGTACACCCCGGCCTGGCAGGAGCAGATCACCGGGGTGTCGGCCGGTCAGGCGATCCGCATCGCGCGCGAATTCGCCCGCAACGCCGAGGAATCCGGTGGCAGGTCGATGATCATCATGGGCGCGGGGATCTGCCAGTGGTTTCACGGTGACGCCACCTACCGGGCTGTCCTGGCGCTGCTGCTGCTCACCGGTTCGATGGGTCGCAACGGTGGCGGCTGGGCGCATTACGTGGGTCAGGAGAAGTGCCGGCCGGTGACCGGGTGGGCGGCGATGGCGATGGGCACGGACTGGTCGCGCCCGCCCCGGCAGATGGCGGGAACCTCCTACTGGTATGCCCACACCGATCAGTGGCGCTACGACGGCTACCGCGCCGACGCCCTGTCCAGCCCGGTCGGCCGAGGCCGCTTCCGCGACAAGCACACCATGGATGTGATGGCTTCGGCGGTGGCGATGGGGTGGACGCCGTTCTACCCGCAGTTCGACCGGTCCAGCCTGGATGTGGTCGACGAGGCCAAGGCCGCCGGCCAGGAAGTGCCGGAGTACGTCGCCGGTCAATTGGCCAGTGGCGGGCTGAAACTCGCGGTCACCGACCCGGACAATCCGGCGAACTGGCCGCGGGTGCTCAACGTCTGGCGAGCCAACCTGCTGGGCTCGTCCAGCAAGGGCAACGAATACTTCCTGCGCCACCTGCTGGGCACCACGTCGAACGTGCAGGCCGAGCCCACCGCCGAGGGGCTGCGGCCCAACGATGTGGCCTGGACCGACGACATCCCCGAAGGCAAGCTCGATCTGCTGATGTCGATCGACTTCCGGATGACGTCGACGACGCTGCTCTCTGACGTGGTGCTGCCCGCGGCGACGTGGTACGAGAAGGCCGACCTGTCCAGTACCGACATGCATCCCTATATCCATGCCTTCAGCCCGGCGGTCGACCCGCCGTGGGAAACCCGGTCGGACTTCGAAGCTTTCGGTGCGATCGCCCGAACCTTCAGCACGTTGGCCGCCCGGCATCTGGGTACCCGCACCGACGTGGTGATGGGCACGCTGCAGCACGACACCCCCGGCGCGATGGCCTACCCCGCTGGCACCGAACATGATTGGCGGGTCACCGGTGAGACGCCGGTGCCGGGCAAGACAATGGGACCGCTGGTGGTGGTCGAGCGCGACTACGCGGCGATCGCGGAAAAGTGGGCAACTCTCGGGCCGCTGGTCGAGAGTCTGGGGCTGACCACCAAGGGCATCACCACCCACCCCGACCAGGAGGTCGCTGAGCTCGCCGCCAAATTCGGGGTGATGGATTCGGGTGCCGGCCAGGGCCGCCCGGCGATCACTACAGCCGAGCGGATGGCCGATGTGATCCTGGCGCTGTCGGGCACCTCCAACGGCCGGCTGGCCGTGGAAGGATTCCGCGAACTCGAACGGCGCACCGGCCGCAAGCTGATCCACCTGGCCATCGGCAACGAGGAACGCCGGATCACCTACGCCGACACCCAGGCCCGCCCGGTACCGGTGATCACCAGCCCGGAGTGGTCGGGCAGTGAGACCGGTGGGCGCCGCTACGCGCCGTTCACGGTGAACATCGAGGAGCTCAAGCCGTTTCACACCCTCACCGGACGCATGCACTTCTACGTCGACCATGACTGGCTGGAGGAACTCGGCGAGCAACTGCCGATCTACCGGCCACCGCTGGACATGGCGCGGTTGTTCGGCGAATCCAAACTGGGCCGCGACGGTATCGGCCTGACGGTGCGGTACCTGACCCCGCATTCCAAGTGGTCGATCCACTCGGAGTATCAGGACAACTTGTTCATGCTGTCGTTGTCGCGGGGCGGACCGACCATGTGGATGAGCCCGGCGGACGCCGCGAAGATCGACGTGTCAGACAACGACTGGATCGAGGCGGTCAACCGTAACGGCGTGCTGGTGTGCCGGGCGGTGGTCAGCCACCGGATGCCCGAGGGTGTGGTGTACGTCTACCACGCCCAGGAACGGACCATTGACGTGCCGCTGAGTGAAACCACGGGAACCCGTGGTGGCATTCACAATTCGCTGACCCGGCTGTTGGTCAAGCCCAGCCATCTCGCCGGCGGGTATGCCCAGCATTCGTTCGCCTTCAACTATCTCGGCCCGACCGGAAATCAGCGTGACGAGGTGACGGTGGTTCGCCGCCGTTCGCAGGAGGTGAAGTACCAGTGAAGGTCATGGCCCAGATGGCGATGGTGATGAACCTCGACAAGTGCATCGGGTGTCAAACCTGTTCGGTCACCTGCAAACAAGCCTGGACCAACCGGGCCGGCACCGAATACGTCTGGTTCAACAACGTGGAAACCCGTCCGGGACAGGGCTATCCACGAACGTACCAGGACCAGGACAAATGGCGCGGCGGATGGAAGCTGGACCGGCGTGGCCGGCTGCGCCTGCGTGACGGTGGTCGGCTGGCCAAGCTGGCCAGGATCTTCGCGAACCCGAAGCTGCCGTCCATCGAGGACTACTACGAGCCGTGGACGTATGACTACGAGAACTTGACCTCGGCACCACTCGGCGAACACATCCCCACCGCGCCGCCGCGCAGCTTGATCACCGGCAAGCCCATGAAGGTGTCATGGTCGGCGAACTGGGATGACGACCTGGCCGGTTCACCGGAGATCGTGCCGGGGGACCCGGTGCTCAAACAGGTAAGCGAGCAGATCAAGCTCGAACTCGAGCAGACCTTCATGTTCTACCTGCCGCGCATCTGCGAGCACTGCCTCAACCCGGCGTGCGTGGCGTCCTGTCCGTCGGGCGCGATGTACAAGCGTTCCGAGGACGGCATCGTGCTGGTCGATCAGGACCGTTGCCGCGGATGGCGGATGTGTGTGTCCGGATGCCCTTACAAGAAGGTCTATTTCAACCACAAGACGGGCAAGGCCGAGAAGTGCACGCTGTGCTACCCGCGGATCGAGGTCGGGCTGCCCACGGTGTGCTCTGAGACCTGCGTGGGGCGGTTGCGCTACCTCGGTCTGGTGCTCTACGACGTGGACCGGGTGCTGGAGGCGGCGTCGGTGCCCGACGACAAGGACCTCTACGAGGCGCAGCGGCAGATCCTGCTGGACCCGACCGACCCCGAGGTGATCGCCGGGGCCCGGGCCGAGGGCATCTCCGACGAGTGGATCGAAGCCGCCCAGCGGTCCCCGATATACAAGCTCATTCACACCTATGGTGTTGCGCTGCCATTGCATCCGGAGTTCCGCACCGTGCCGATGGTCTGGTACATCCCGCCGCTGTCCCCGGTGGTCGACGCGGTCAGCCGCGACGGACATGACGGCGAGGACGTCGGCAATCTGTTCGGGGCGCTGGAGGCCCTGCGTATCCCGATCGAGTATCTGGCCGGGCTGTTCACCGCGGGGGACACCGCCGTGGTCGAGGGGGTGCTGCGTCGTCTCGCGGCGATGCGGTCCTACATGCGCGACATCAACCTCGGTCGCGAGACCCAACCGCACATCCCGGCCGCAGTCGGCATGACCGAGGAACAGACATACGAGATGTACCGGCTGCTGGCGCTCGCGAAATACGAGGAGCGCTACGTCATTCCGACTGCGTACAGCTCCGAGGGCATACCGGGGGCGGAGGAGCCCGGCTGTTCCCTGTCCTTCGAAGGTGGGCCGGGAATGTACGAGTCGGGTCCGTTCGGTGAGGCCAGCGGCGGGCCGGTACCGGTGGCGGTGGAGACCTTCCATGCACTGCAGCACCGGCAGACCACCGGCGGCATGGCCGCCAACGCCGAGCGGCCGTCGCGGGTGAACCTCCTCAACTGGGACGGCAGGGGAGTGCCCTCGGGCATGTTCCCGGGGGATCGATGAGCATGCGAAGACGCCGTAATCGCGAAAACGCGATGCAGGACCGCCTGGTGTGGCAGGCGGCGTCACTGCTGCTTTCCTACCCGGACGACGGCCACGCCGACCGGCTGCAGACCGCCGCGCGCCTGCTGGACCATGTCACCGGCGAGCCCAGGGCGCTGCTCGACGAAACCGTTGCCGGGCTGAGCCTGCGCCCGGCCATGGAGCTGGCCCAGGAGTATGTCGAGACCTTCGACCTGCAGAAGCGGTGCACCATGCTGCTGACCTACTGGACGTCGGGAGACACCCGGAACCGGGGAGCGGATATGGTGGAATTCACTCAGACCTACCGTGCTGCCGGTGTCGAGATGCCGAAAGGTGAGGCCCCCGACCACCTTCCGGTGGTCCTGGAGTTCGCCGCCACAGTCGATCCGGCTGCCGGGCGGCGGCTGCTCGCCAAGTACCGAGTGCCGATCGGCGTGGTGGCCGAAGCCTTGGCCGAGCGGAAGTCGCCCTACGCGCCCGCCGTCGCAGCCGTCGACGCGACCCTGCCGCCTCTGGCTTCGGTCGATGATGTGTCGCGGTTGATGGTGTCCGGGCCGCCGGCTGAATCTGTTGGCCTACAACCTTTTCAACTGACAGTGCCGCCCCGAAGGGCATGAGGAGGCCGGGACGATGGACTGGGAGATCTTCTGGGACGTGGTGCCGTATGTGACACTGGCGATGGTCGCCGTCGGCACCTGGTGGCGCTACCGCTACGACAAGTTCGGCTGGACCACGCGCTCGTCGCAGCTCTACGAGTCGCGACTGCTGCGCATCGCCAGCCCGATGTTCCACTTCGGCATGCTCGTGGTGTTCATCGGGCATGTCGTCGGCCTGTTCATCCCGGAATCGTGGATGGACCTGGTGATGAGTGATCACGTCTATCACCTGCAGGCGGTGATCCTCGGCGGCATCGCCGGCATCGCGGCCCTGGTCGGCATCGCACTGCTGATCTACCGTCGCCGGGCCACCGGCCCCGTCTTCATGGCGACCACCGTCAACGACAAGACGATGTACGTGGTGCTGGTGGCCGCGATGGTGGCCGGATTCGCCTGTACGGCCATCGGCGCCACGCCGGAGGGTGCCGAGCACGACTACCGCGAGACAGTGTCACCGTGGTTCCGCTCGATCTGGATCCTGCAGCCACGTGGCGACCTGATGGCTCAGGCGCCGTTGTACTTCCACATCCACGTGATGATCGCGCTCGTCCTGTTTTGCCTCTGGCCGTTCACCCGGCTGGTGCACGTGTTCAGCGCGCCGATCGGCTACCTCTTCCGGCCTTACGTCGTGTACCGCAGCCGCGATGTCGCCGAGCGCAGCGAACTGGTCGGATCACGGCCGCAGCGCCGGGGCTGGTGAGCGTCGCAATGAGGGGACCTTCGGCTCTGCCAGGGAGTGGGTAGCAGGTGCAGGATGGAGATATGGAGCAGTTGGCCGCCCCGGACGCGGGGCGGGGACTCTTCAACGTACAGAGAGGTTGACCGATGAAGGGACAAGAACTCGGCGTGCTCACCCGCAGGCAATGCCTGGATCTGCTGGAGCGGGTGCGTGTCGGACGATTGGTGTTCACCGAGGACGCCCTTCCGGCCGTGCAGCCGGTCAACTTCCGGTTGTTGCACGACGATGTGGTGATCCGGGTGGCCGGCGGGCCCAAGCTGACCGCGGCCATCGAGCATCAGGTGGTGGCGTTTCAGGCCGACGAGCTCGACGCCGACCTACGGAGGGGCTGGAGCGTGACCGTTGTCGGCCATGCCGAGCCGATCACCGATGTCGATGAACAGGTGGAGATCGCCGGAACTTTCGTGCAGCCGTGGGCCGAAGGGCGGCGCGATCACTTCGTACGGATCCGCACCGAGAAGGTCACCGGCCGCGAGCTCCGCGACCATGCGATGCCCCATTACCAGGGCGGCAACTCGGCCGGCGAGTTCCAGGATTCACACGCCAAATTCACAGGAAAGCCATAGAGTCTGGGCACGATCGTCCCGCTCCATTCCTCGAGAACGGGAGATGGATTCGTGGGGGGCCCATGTTCAGTCAGCCTGTCGGCGCCGGAGTCAAGCACGCCGCCCGCGTCGGCGCGGTGGCAGTCGCCCTAGGGCTCGGCGCTGCCGTCGCCTCTCCTGCCGGGGTGGCAGCGGCTGACGAGACCGCCTCTACGTCGACCTCGGAATCGCCGTCGTCGGAAGCGAACAGCCAGCCCGCGACGGATCCGCAACCGCCGGCTGCATCCCCTCAGCCCACGGCGACAGCGGCCACCGGGTCTTCCGAGCGGCCCGCCAGGTCACGCTCGAAAGTACTGATCACGAAGAGATCCACGGCCGAGCAATCCGTTGTCACCCTCGACCGCGGTGTGATCATTCGTAGCTCGGGCGGGGCGCACACGAGGGGCGCCGTCAAGGACGCGCCGGACGTACCGCCGAACCTCCCCGATCAACCGGCGGTTGTCGTCGAGCTGGAGTCAGAGCCGGTGACATCGGACGAGCCGCAAGTCGCAGAAGACACCCATGCGCTGAGTTCGTCGAATCATCTTGCCGGTGAGCTCAATTCGAAGGTGCGCAAAACGGAGCCGCAGTTGAAGCGGGCGGAGGACACCGAGCGCGCGACATTTCTGGGTGTCATGAAAGCCAAGATCGAAGCGCTCGACACGGTGCCGAAACCGACGGTGACGCTGCAGACCCAGACGCAGGCAAAAGCGATCACCATCCCACCGCTGCCGCTTCCGGGGCCGAATTCACCCGAGCCGATCCAGAAGGCCTGGGGTTGCTTCTGCAACGTCTTCACGACGGTGGCTCCCATCGCCCAGAAGCTCGGCGGCGTGATCAACGAGTACATCATGCCCCTGCTGGCAGGGCCCGCCCCCGGGGAGACGCCGGATTCGCCGGCGTTGTGGGCCGTGCTCGGCTGGGTGCGCCGACAGGCTGACCAGATCCTCTCCGCTCCACCGATTTCCGACTTCACCGAAGCGGTGACGGCCTGGGGTACTTTGACGCTTCAGCAGGTGACGCAGTCGTGCGGAGAGCCCACCGAGGGGCTGCCGGCGGAGCTCGAACGCACCGTGATCGTGTCGGGGCTGTCCGAACCGGTGGATTTCCGGTTCCTGCCGGACGACGGTGGAATCCTGATCGCCGAAAAGGGCGGGGCGATCAAGCTTTACCAGGAGGGGCAGGGGACGACCACCGTGGTGGTCCTGCCGACCAAGACCGACTTCGAGAGCGGTATCGGTGGCATCGAGGTCGACCCGAACTTCGCGGAAAACCACTACGTCTACGTGTCATACACCAACGGCAACGACACCGATGTGCTGTCGCGCTTCACGCTCTCCGGTGATCAAGCCGCCATCCTGGCCTCCGAGAAGGTGCTGATCGCGTCGGACGAGGTGGCCGGGCCCATCCACCACGGCGGGGAGATCTACTACGAGGACAATCCCGGCGACGCCGCCGATTACATCTACTGGGCCAAGGGCGACAACTCGGTCAGCACCAACGCGCAAGATCTGACCAACATCCACGGCAAGATCATGCGGATCCACCCTGACGGAACGATCCCGACGGACAATCCCTTCTACAACACACCGGGTGCCCGCAAGGAAATCTGGGCCTACGGACTGCGTAACCCGTTCCGGTTCGACGTCGCGCCCAACGGCCAGCTGCTGGTAGGCGATGTGGGCGACACGTCGTGGGAAGAGCTCAACGTCGTGACGAAGGGCGCCAACTACGGGTGGCCCGGTGCTGAAGGCGTATGTGTCGGCTGCGGTTACGTCAATCCGATCTACTCCTACGACCACAACACGCCCGCTGGAACCGCCTCGATCACCTCTGTCCTGGTGTACACCGGCGACACCTTCCCCGAGGAGTACCAGGGCAAGGTCTTCGTCGCCGACTACACGCTCGGCTGGATCAAGGTGCTGACCCTCGACGAGAACTACGCCAGCTACGTCAGCGAGCAGCCCTTCGACGGCCAGGCGGGGACGCCGGTGCGGCTGATCCAGGGGCCTGACGGCAACATCTATCAACTCAACATCTATCCCGGTGAGCTGTCGGTGATCGCACCGTCGGGCGGAAATCGGGCTCCGACAGCTGTTCTCACGGCGACGCCGAGTAACGGGTATTCGCCTCTGGTCGTCGAGTTCTCGTCGCAGGGCTCCGGTGACCCCGACCCGGACACCGCGCTCACGTATCACTGGGACTTCGGTGACGGCACCACCTCGACGCAGGCCAATCCGACCAAGACCTACGACACCAACGGCACCTACCACGTGACGTTGACCGTGAGCGACGGGGAGAAGACGGGGCAGGACACGCAGTCGATCACCGTCGGCAGCACCGCGCCGCACGACCTGACCATCACCACGCCGCTGGGCGGCCCCCTCGACAACACGAAATACAATGCCGGCGACACCATTTCGTTCACCGGTTCGGCGTTGGATCAAGATGAGACACTGCCCGACAGCGCCTACAACTGGACCGTGGTGTTCCACCACGCCGACCACATCCATCCGGTCACCAGCAATGTCGTCGGCAAGACGGGCAGCATCACCGTTCCGACCGACCCGCACAACTCGGCGGACACTTGGTACGAGGTCAGGCTGACGGTCACCGACAGCACCGGCCTGTCCACGACTTCCTCGGCCATGGTCTACCCGAACACCGTCACGCAGACGTTCACCGCGAGTGACCCGGACGCAGTCTTCACCATCGACGGCAAGCCCTACACCGGTTCTCACACCGAGACGTCGGTGGTGGGTGTCGAGCGGGTCCTCGGCGTCCCGTCACCGCAATACGTCGAGGACGGTCAGCTGGTGTTCGTCAGCTGGTCCGACGGCGGAGCGCAGACCCACACCATCGTCACACCCGGCACGAACACCGACTACGTGGTGACCTTCGACAAGGTTCCGTCGGTGCTGTGAGTGCCCTCAGTACCGCAACCGGTCGTTGACCACCCGCACGGCGTGGCCCGGGTGCTGCGTCGCATACAGCGGGTGCAGCAGCATCGGGTGGCGGCAGTGCGCGCAGGAGGCCTGCGGCTGGTTCGCCGACGCGAAGGTGAGGTGGTGGCATTCGCTGCAGCGGACCATGTAACAGGCCCCGATCCAGTTGGCCATGCCCACGTAGATCGCGACCGTGGTCCCCGCGGCCAGCACCATGATCAAAGCGACCGTGAGCGCTTCATAAACCGTCATCCTGGCACCTCCAAGCACGCTCATCGCACACGTGACGGATACCTGAAACGGTACTCGCGAACCTTAGGATTTCCTGGCCCGTTTGAAGACCTTGTCCAGCTCTTTGCCGCTCGCTCCGTGGTGTTCGGCCTTGCGGACCTGGTGCAGCACCAGGGGGCACCGTTTGCAGCGCGGCTTGCTCCTGCAGCACTTTTTCTTGGGCTTCAGGCGGGCGATCTTTGCGGACTTCAACGTGACGGGGCTCTCTCGTTTTCGTGATCGACCGGCGTGCCTGCGAGAATGTCGGGGTGGATTCACGCCCGAGCTTTCGCAATGTCGCCATCGTCGCCCACGTCGACCACGGCAAGACGACCCTAGTCGATGCGATGCTGCGACAGTCCGGTGCCTTGACGCACCGTGGCGACGACGCGGTCGAGCGCTTGATGGACTCAGGTGACCTTGAGAAGGAAAAGGGCATCACCATCCTGGCCAAGAACACCGCGGTGCACCGGCACCATGCGGACGGTTCGATGACGGTGATCAACGTCATCGACACCCCAGGTCACGCCGATTTCGGCGGCGAGGTGGAGCGCGGCCTGTCCATGGTCGACGGTGTGGTGCTGCTCGTCGACGCCTCCGAAGGCCCGCTCCCGCAGACGCGGTTCGTGCTGCGCAAGGCCCTGGCCGCGCACCTTCCGGTGATCCTGGTGGTCAACAAGACCGACCGGCCCGACGCCCGCATCGCCGAGGTGGTCGAGGAAAGCCACGACCTGCTGCTGGACGTCGCCTCCGACCTCGACGAGGAAGCCCAGGCCGCTGCCGAGAAGGCACTGGACCTGCCCACGTTGTACGCCTCGGGCCGCGCCGGTATCGCGTCGACCACGCAACCCGCCAACGGCGAGAACCCTGACGGCGAGAACCTGGACCCGCTGTTCGACGTGCTGATGGAACACATCCCGGCCCCGTCCGGTGACCCTGAGGCCCCGCTGCAGGCGCTGGTCACCAACCTCGACGCGTCGGCCTTCCTCGGCCGCCTCGCCCTGATCCGTATCTACAACGGCCGGCTCAAGAAGGGCCAGCAGGTCGCTTGGATGCGTGAGGTCGACGGCGCGCCGGTGATCACCAACGCCAAGATCACCGAGCTGTTGGCCACCGAAGGCGTCGACCGCAATCCGACCGAGGAAGCCGTAGCCGGAGACATCGTCGCCGTCGCGGGCATCCCCGAGATCATGATCGGCGACACCCTGGCCGACCCCGAGCACGCGCACGCCCTGCCGCGCATCACCGTCGACGAGCCCGCCATCTCGGTGACCATCGGCACCAACACCTCGCCGCTGGCCGGTCGGGTGTCCGGGCACAAGCTGACCGCCCGCATGGTCAAGAACCGCCTCGACTCCGAGTTGATCGGCAACGTGTCGATCCGGGTCGTCGACATCGGCCGCCCCGACGCCTGGGAGGTGCAGGGCCGCGGTGAGCTGGCGCTGGCCATCTTGGTCGAGCAGATGCGCCGTGAGGGCTTCGAGCTGACCGTCGGCAAGCCGCAGGTGGTCACCAAGAACATCGACGGCAAGCTGCACGAGCCGTTCGAAGAGCTCACCATCGACTGCCCCGAGGAGTTCGTCGGCGCCATCACCCAGCTGATGGCCAACCGCAAGGGCCGCATGGAGCAGATGACCAACCACGCCGCCGGGTGGGTGCGGATGGACTTCGTGGTGCCCAGCCGTGGGCTGATCGGGTTCCGCACCGACTTCCTCACCGAGACCCGTGGCACCGGTATCGCCAACGCGGTGTTCGAGGGCTACCGGCCGTGGGCCGGGGAGATCCGCGCCCGCCACACCGGCTCGCTGGTGAGCGACCGGTCCGGTTCGATCACCCCGTTCGCGATGATCCAGCTGGCCGACCGCGGACAGTTCTTCGTCGAGCCCGGTCAGGACACCTATGAGGGCCAGGTTGTCGGGATCAACCCGCGCGCCGAGGATCTCGACATCAACATCACCCGCGAGAAGAAGCTGACGAACATGCGGTCGTCGACCGCCGACGTCATGGAAACCCTGGCCCGGCCGCTGGAATTGGGCCTGGAGCAGGCCATGGAATTCTGCGCCGAGGACGAGTGCGTGGAGGTGACCCCTGAGGTCGTCCGCGTGCGCAAGGTGGAGCTGACGGCCTCGCTGCGGGCGCGGGCGAAGGCCCGGGCCAAGGCGCGGGGCTAGTTTCACTTTCAGCTGCCGAATGGCCAGTTATTGCACGGCTTTTCGGGCCTGAGGTGCGATAACTGGCCGCTCGTGGTTCGAGTTACCGGGCGGCGGTCGAAGCCGTCTTGTCCGGTTTGGTGAGTGCTTTCTTCACGTTGGATCCCAGCTTGTCGACGGTGGCCGTGACGCGGTCGCTGATCGTCTTCGCCAACTTGGGTGCCGCCGCATGGCGTTTACCGGTCAGGCCGGCCTTTCCTGGCACTGCCTTGGGGCTGGTGCGGACGACGGACTTCGCTTCGGGCTCCGTCGCTTTGGGTTCCGTCGCTTCGTGTTCCGTCGTGGCCGGTTCGGCGGTGAGCGTGACGGTTTCGGCTTTGACACCGATGGGTTCTGCCGCGGCTGCCCTGGCTGCGGGGGCGGCCTCGGGTATCTCCCGGGGCGGCGCGCCGAGGGCTTCGGCGATGGTCTCCCGGGCCAGCACCAGATGTTTGGCAAGGCCGTTGATCAAGCCGGGGTTGTGTCCTCCTTCGGCGATGTCGCCGATGAGGAGTCCGCTGGCGATGTTGGCGGGTGCGACCAGGATCGCGTTCGCGACGGCTGTCGGGTCACCGGATCCGGCCGCTTCGACAATGCTGCGGAGCGACGCCGCCGTCGCCTCCACGGTGTTGTTGGCGATCCCGAGTACGTCAAACCCCAGTTCCATCACCATGGTTGGCGTGGCGGCGATGACATTGGCGATGTTCTGACTGATCGCGACAGGGATCTCAAGCGCCGGGATGAGCGGTATCGCGACCGCCATCAACGAATCCACCACCACGCTGTTCCACACCGTCGAGATCGCTGCGGCGGGATCACCCGCCATCAGCTGTGCGGCCGCCGTGCTCAGCTGCTCGGGCACCTCCTGCAGCGTCCCGAGGAGATTCGTCGCGCCAGTGACGGTCCCCATCGTCAGGATGTTGGCGTACCAGAACTGGTTGGCCAGGACCTGGCTGAGGATCGGCGTCGGGTTACTGACGATCGGGGCGATGGCATCCATCACGTACGCCGCGGTCAGCATCGCGACGTACTGGTAGGCCTCGGCGGGGCTCAGCTCCGGCGGGATCGCGTTGGCGCCGGCGTCGGCGGCGGGAGCGTCGAACGCCTGTACCGACCCCGACAGTTGGACCGACGAATATTCGATCGTGCGCTCCGCCTGCGGTGGGGGAGCCGATATCGGGGTGACGGCGATGACGCTGGCGCCTGCGATCGCCATTCCGGCCGTTACGTAAGGCCGCAGTGCTTGTGGCAACGGGGTCTCCTCTCGTGATGCGTGGTGCCGGTCACTCCGGCTGACGGCGAACGCTATCTGAGAATCGCCTGAGATAGATGCAAAAATCGTGAAGTTGGGGTAGTTCGCTGGCGCCGGTCCGTTGTCGTGCAGCCATCTGCGCATGTCAGAGGTAATCTCGCTGGCAGTGCCGTCTTGGTTGCACCTTGAAAGACTTGGATCGATTCTGGTGATGCGAGTAGCTGTGGAGCCGGTGAACTGTGAGTGCCGGTGCGCGGCAGTGACGGCCGCAGGGGCTCGTTACCCTGAGTAGCGTGCCGACACCCATCCGCCGCGCCCATCTGATGATCGGGGCGCTCGTTTCGGTGCCGGCGCTTCTGTTCAGCGGCTGTACGGTCAGCCCGCCGCCGGCGCCGCAGAGCACCGAGACCACAGAGACGACGCCGCCGCCTCCGATGAAGGCGACACAGATCATCATGGCCATCGACTCGATCGGCCCGGGCTTCAACCCGCACCTGCTGTCGGACCAGTCCCCGGTGAATGCCGCGGTCGCCTCGATGGTGCTGCCGAGCTCGTTCCGCCCGGTGCCCGACCCGAAGTCGCCGACGGGGTCGCGCTGGGAGCTCGATCCGACCTTGCTCGAATCGGCCGAGGTCACCAGTGAGAACCCGTTCACGGTCACCTACAAGATCCGCCCGGAAGCGCAGTGGACCGACAATGCGCCCATCGCCGCCGACGACTACTGGTATCTGTGGCGCCAAATGGTCAGCCAGCCAGGCGTTGTGGACCCGGCAGGCTACGACCTGATCACCGGTGTGCAGTCGGTGGAGGGCGGCAAGCAGGCGGTGGTGACGTTCTCGCAGCCCTACCCGGCGTGGCGGGAGCTGTTCAACGACATCCTGCCGGCTCACATCGTCAAGGACATCCCGGGTGGCTTCGGGGCCGGTCTGGCCCGCGCCATGCCGGTGACCGGCGGGCAGTTCCGGGTGGAGAGCATTGACCCGCAACGCGATGAGATCCTGCTGGCCCGCAACGACCGGTACTGGAGTGCGCCGGCAAAACCCGATCTGGTGCTGTTCCGGCGCGGTGGTGCGCCCGCCGCACTCGCCGACTCGATTCGCAACGGCGACACCCAGGTGGCCCAGGTGCACGGCGGCGCAGCCACTTTCGCGCAGTTGAGTGCGATCCCCGATGTTCGCACCGCCCGGATCGTGACGCCCCGTGTCATGCAGCTGACCCTGCGGGGGCAGCAGCCCACCCTGGAGCAAGCTCAGGTGCGCAAGGCGATCCTGGGTCTCATCGATGTCGATCTGCTGGCGTCGGTGGGTGCGGGTGACGACAACACGGTGACGCTGGCCCAGGCCCAGGTGCGCTCGCCGTCAGATCCCGGCTATGTGCCGACGGCTCCTCCGGCGATGTCGAGGGAGGCCGCACTGGATCTGTTGCGCGGCGCCGGATACGAGATCGAACCCGCCGCCGAGCCTCCCGCGCCCGGTGCGCCGCCGGCCCCCGGCAACAGCAGGCAGCGCATCACCAAGGACGGCGACCCGCTGTCGTTGGTTCTGGGCGTGGCATCCAATGATCCGACTTCGGTGGCAGTGGCCAATACCGCGGCCGATCAACTGCGGAATGTCGGTATCGACGCCTCGGTGCTGGCTTTGGATCCCGTTGCGCTCTACGGCGATGCGCTGACCAACAACCGTGTCGACGCCGTCGTCGGCTGGCATCAGGCCGGGGGAGACCTGGCCACCAGCCTTGCCTCGCGCTACGGCTGCCGCGCGCTGGAAGCGACCGCTGTCTCCACCGCGGTCCCCGGTGTCGCGCCGTCGCCGTCACCGAAGCCGACCACCAGTACCGCCCCCGCACCGGTCACCACTCCGACATCGACCCAGCCCATCCCGGCTCCCGACTCGGGCGCGTTGGTGCAGGCGCCCAGCAACATCACCGGCATCTGTGACCACAGCATCCAGCAGAAGATCGATGCGGCACTGGATGGTTCGCAGAACATCGCCGAGGTGATCCAGGCGGTCGAGCCCAAGCTGTGGAACATGTCCACGGTGTTGCCGATCTTGCAAGACACCACGATCGTCGCGGCCGGGCCGAGCGTGCAGAACGTCAGCTTGACCGGCGCCGTGCCCGTCGGCATCGTCGGCGACGCGGGCAGCTGGACCAAGGGCCGGTAAACCAGCAGTGGGCCCCCTCATCAGAGGAGGCCCACCGGGTGGCGGTGAATCAGGCTGCGCCGCTTGAACTTGCGCTGCTCGATCCTGACGATGACGAGCCGCCGCTGGACTTGGCGTGCTTGCCGGCCTTGGTGCTCTTGCCGCCGAGCCCCTCGGTGGCCTTCTTGATGCCGTCCGTCAAATTCTTGACGGCTCCCTGAACACCCTCGCGGACCTGCTTGACCGGGGTCGGCCGCTTGGTGGACAGGGTCTTGCCGGGCTCGGCCTTGATGCTCTCCTTGACCACCGGGGTGCCGGCACCGGGTGCGGCGTCAGCGGCATCCTCTGCGGCAGTGACAGTTTCGTCGGCAGCGGCCGGCGCGGCGACAGCGGCTGCAACTGGGGTGGCGGCCGCCGCCTTCGGGGTCACGTCCAGCGTCACAACCTTCGACGCCGAGGCCAGGGTGGCGTTCGCCGCCGCCGGTGCTTCCTCTTCGGCGGGCGGCGGTGGAGTGATCGCCGCAGCGATCAATTCGCGAGCCTGCCGGAGCGTGCTCAACAGGCCGAGGCCCGGCCCGAGGATGCCGCCACCGGTCTCGTCGCCGTTGAGGATGGCGTTCGCGATGACGGCGGGGCTGCTGACCAGGGCGCTCGCCACGCCCAGCGGATCGCCCTCCCTGATCGAGTCGACGATCGCCTGACCGACATTGCCCGCCGCGGTGACCGTGCCGTAACCGACGTTGATCAGCCCTAGTACCGGGAAAATAATCGCCGTTTGAGTGTCGACCACGTTGAGCAGGTTCTGGATCGGTTGTCTGATGGCGGCGGTGATCGGCGTCAACAGCGGCAGGCCGGCGTACAGCACGGGGCTGAGAAGCGCGCCCCAGGTATTCGCTACCGCTCCGTTGATGTCACCGGCCAACAAGTTCTCGAATGCCAGCTGCAACGTCGCCGGAATGCCGTAAGGGTTGTTCGGGTCGAGGATCTCGGCCATGCCCGCACCGGCACCTTGAAGACCCGCCACAAGCCCCTGGACGCTGCTGATCTGGTTGGCAATCACCTGCTGCAGGACCGGTGCCGGATTGGCGAGTTCGGCGTCGATGAGGGTCTGCAGGTTGGTGAAGGTGTTGGTGAACAGCGCGGTGTAGGCCTCGATTGGATCGACCGCCGCCGAGAGGCCTACCTCAGCCGACGAGATCGCCGGCACGGTGATGTCCGGCATCGGCGGTGCGACCGGACTCATCGCGATGGCGCCGGCGCCGATCAACGCGACGCCGGCGGCGAGATAGGGATGGGCTACGTCTTGCATTGCTTCTCCTCTGAATCAATCCAATCCCCCGACGAGCCAGAAGCTACCTGAGAGTAGCTTTACAAAATCGAGAATTTGAAAAGTCGAGTTTGGGGCGCGCGGCCTGGCTAACGAACTCGTAAGCGAAGCGAACTAGCTGGTAGAGACAATGGTGAGCAATGTTAATTACTTTTGCTCATGAGCCTCGGCATTTCCCGTACAAACACATCGTGGTGAATGCAAGCCTGCTCCCCGCCGCGGCGCGACGGGGAGCAGCATGCCTACCGGCGGGGTGGTTCAGGCTGCGTCGTGTGAGCTCGCGTGCGAACCCGATGACGATGACGCCGCGCCGCCGGACTTCTTGCCGGCGCTCTTGCCGCTGACGCCGCCGACCGCCTTCTTCAAGCCGTCCGTCGCGTTCTTGACGGCTCCCTGAAGGCTCTCGCGAACCTGGCTGGCAGGGGTGGATCGCTTGGTGGACAGGGCTTTGCCGGGCTCAGCCTTGAGGCTGTCCTTCACCACGGGCGTACTGGCCTTGGTCGATGCGTCTTCCGCAGCGGAATCCTCTGCGGTGGGCGCATTTTCGGCCGGCGCTGCTTCTGCTGGGGCCGCCTCGGCCGGGGCCTCGGCCGCAATCGATGCCTGCGGAGCGACGTTCAGGGTCACGGTGGTCGCCTTGGCCTGCGGTGCTGCAGTCACGGCCGAAGTTTCGGTGGCGGGTGGGGCGATGAGAGTCGCGACGTACTCGCGGGTGTTACGCAACAACGAAACCAATCCCGAATCTCCCAGCAGCCCTTCATTGATCACGGCATTGCCGATGACGGCAGGGGCAGCGATCATCGTGCTGAGGACGCCCAGCGGGTCGCCGTCCATCGCGGCGTCGACGATGTCCTGAGCCACGCTCGCGCTGGTGCTGACGGTGGCATAGACGGGGACGAGCAGTCCGATGACCGGCGCCAGGATGACTTGGGTGTCCGAGAGCACCTTGCCGAGGTTCACCACGGGCTGTGCGATTGCTTGCTGAGCGGCAGGCAATATCTCGGCGAGGCCCAGAGCGGTGATGAGTACGCCTTGCCACACCGTACTTACCGCGCCTTCGACATTGCCCGCCAACAACTCCTGGAATGCCTTCTGGAATTGCGCGGGCAGGCCGAACGGGTTCGACGGGTCCAGGGAATTGGCCAGTGATTCCCCGGCCTTCTGCAGCGCTGTGGCGATGTTGGTGGCGCTGTCGATCTGGTTGGCCACGACCTGTTGCAGGATCGGTGCCGGGTCGGCCAATTCGTCGCCGATGCGAGCCTGCACGTTCGCGAAGGTGTTCGAGAACAGATCGATGTACGCCTGGATCGGGTCGGTTGCCGCCGAGAGGCTCACCGCTGCCGATGAGATCGCCGGCACGGTGATGTCCGGCATCGGCGGCGCGACCGGACTTATGGCGATGGCGCTGGCTCCAAACAACGCGATGCCAGCGGCGAAATAGGGACGGGCTGCGACCTGCATGGCTACTCCTCTGGATGGATCCAATCCCCCGGCGAGGCTGAAGCTACCTGAGAGTAACTTGACAAATTTGCGTTTCGGAAAATGTGAATTCAAAGCCTATCGAGCGGCTAAATGGATTGTGAACAACATGAACTAGCTGATAGATGCCATGATTAGGTGAGCTCGCTAATCGATCGGCACATCGTGCCGGGTGGGCCCGCAAACAATTGTCATTGAATGTAAAGTCTTCGCCGTGCTCGACCGGTATTCGAAAACCTGCGCGTAAAAGGATCGGGGAGGGCAACCTCACCTGTTTGCGTGCTCAACGTTCGGCACTGCGAGGTGGTGACTGCGCCGCGGTAGCTGGATTGAGCGGCTACAACGGCGGAACAGCTGGGGAGCAGGCCGCGTGGGCGCGTTCGCTCCTTCATCGCGCAAGCAATCAAATGTCGGAGCCCGCCACTTTGCGTCGGCGGTGCGCGCAGTGTGCTTTCTCGCGTCGATAACTGAGCTGGAGCTGAGACCTTCCTCAGAAGCGCAGGCCCCCTTCTCGTTGAAGAAGGGGGCCTGCGGGCAGAGCAGCGGGGTTAGTTGTTGTCGGCGCCCTTGGTGGAGTCCGCCTTCTTGGCGGCAGCCTTCTGGGTGCTGGGCTTGTCCTTCTTGAGCCCGTCGGTGAGCTTCTTGACGGTGGACTTGACCTGTTCGCGAACCGTCTTGGCGGCGTTCGCCTTTGCCTGTCCCTTGGCGGCCTTGGGTGACGCCTTCGTCGACAGCTTGGTGACGGCCTTGGTGCCGGCGTCCGCATCCGAAGCATCGGTATCCGCAGCATCGGCTGCTGGAGCTTCGGCCTCGGCGCCCGCAGCCACGGCGGCCGGGGCTGCGTCGGAGTCCGCCGTGGCGGAATCCGCTGCGGCGCCAGAAGCATTGCCCGCGTTGGTGACTGGAGCGGATTCAGGCTTTTCGGCCTGCAGCGTCGAGACTGTGATCGCTGCGGGGGCCGGGGCGGCCAGTGCCTTGGCGGTCGGCAGCGTGATGTCCGGCGGAGTGAACGGCTTGGGGGCGATCTGCTTGAGCGCGTCGACGAAACCGTCGACGGCGAAGTTGATCGAATCATGCATCTGGCCGGCCTGCCCGATGACGTCGAGGGCGAACTTCGCGACTCCGTGTTGGATGGAGTTCACGAAGGTGGCCGGATCGCCGGACGCTGCACCGTCGAGAACTGTCTGCACCCCGGCGATGAACCCCTTGACCACCGGCTGCGGATCTCCGAGGTCGAATCCGATGCCGACGGTGGAGATGATGGCTCCGAGTGCGACACCGATGACGGCGTTGGTCGTAGCGTCGGTGATCGGCTGCGGAACGCCGAGCAACTTGCCGATCGCGTTCATCTCGGGCGTCAGCACTTTCATCAGCAGATCGACGCCCGGCTGCAGGCCCGCCAGCATGATCGCGTCGATTGCGCCATTGGGGTTACCCGCGGCGAGCTGCGCACCCGCCGCCTCCAGCATTGCCGGCAATCCCTCGCCCATATCGCCCAGGATGGTGGCGAGCGCGGTCAACGACTCCGACGTGGCCGTCCCCAAGTTGTTCAGGTTGGGGCCGAACTCCTGGGCGCCGACGACCACGTTCGTGAGGGCGTATGCGAGGAGGTATGCCGGGGGTGTGGACATGAAGGATTGGTAGCCGGCGACCGCGTTGGCGCCGAGTTGCCGAAGGATCGGGGCCGGATTGCTGGTCTGCCGCTCGATGACGCTCGAGATCAGTTCCTGCGTTGCGGTGGCCACCGGCGCAAAAACGGTCACCGGATTGTCGATGGCCGCCGTCAGTGCTACGGGCGCGTGCACCTCGGGGAGGGTCGGGGCTACGGGGGTGACGGCGATGGCGCTGGCACCCACGAGCGCTACTCCTGCGGCCAGATATGACCGCGCAGCGAGTTGCATTGGAATCTCCTTACGGGAGCGTAACTAAGGTCGGCGCAGAAGTTACCCCAAAGTAAGTTCAGCTGTCTGCAAATTTTCTCATCGGCTTTTCAGGTCTGCGGAAGCCGCGGAGTGCTTGGCAAATGAACTCCGGGTATCCGCGATATAGCTGGTAGTACGCGTTTTCCTAGGTTGGCGCTGGTGGTTGCGAGACCCGTGGTAGCGATATTTCACCCTGTGCTAGCCCATCTGAGGCAAACTTTTGTCTGGGACTGCCAATTGATTGCCAGCGAAGAGCTTGGCGATAAGTGGGGTTAGGTTACCCAGCGGTAATCTTGTTACAGCCGTCGTGGTCGAGTTAGCGCGCCCACACTGGACACGCGAGTGTGATCTGTAAAACAGAAGGTGGTCCGGTGCGGCTCCGGACACTAATGGGACCGCTGGTCTCGGTATTCGCGCACTGTTTGCCATGGCAACTAAGTGGCAGCCTCGGTCAGTTTCGAAAAATACGGATTTCGTTGTCCGCGGTTTGCCGTGGCCCGCTCAGTCGACCCTCACTTCGTCGCGTCGTTCGGCCAGGGATTGCAGTCCGCGAGCGGCCAGGGCGGCGGCAAGAAAAGGCAGCAACACCCACAGCGGAGGCCGTGCCAGTTCCCAGACGAACAACGCGGCCCATATCGGCGCGCGCTGCGTTACCGCAAGCACTCCGGCGGCACACGTCAGCGACACCGCGGCCACGCTGACCGCCCGGATATCCAAGGCGTTGATGGACAGCGCGATCAGCGATCCGAGAGCTGCCCCGGTGGCCAGCGCGGGCGTGAGCATGCCGCCGACCGCGCCGGCGCGCACGAAGATCGCCGTGAGCACGGGCTTCAGGAGCAGGATCACTGCGGCAGAACCGAGCGTCATACCGCTGGCGAGGCTGACCGTCAGGATGCTCTTTCCGTTGCCCGGAAGCTCCGGCCACCACACCGAACCGATGCCGACGAGCAGGCCGGCCGCGGCGATGCCGGGGATGATCAGCCACGACGTGGGCGTCGCCGCGGGCTTGGCCCGCGCCATGATCCGATTGAAGGCCGTGCCCACCGCGAACGCCAGCGGCGCCAGGATCACCGCGAAACCGGTGAGGAAGTACGACAGGCTCGGGTCCGGCCAAACCAGCGGAGCCCGAACATGTGTCACCGGTGCCGCGACCGCGACCGCCAACGCCGAGGTGATCAGCGCGGCACCGACGGCCCGCGGATGCCAGGTGTGCAGCATGATCCGGATCGCGAACAAGGCCCCGCCTACCGGCACGCTGTACACCGCGCCGAGACCGGCCCCCGCGGCGCAGGCGAGCAGAATTTCGCGGTCATGGGGTGTGAGCGCCCATCGCGAGGTGCCGGCGTCACCGAGCACCACGGCAACCTGGCGGGGTGCGCCCTCGCGCCCCAGGGATGCGCCGGAACCCACCACCAGAATCTGCAGCGCTGCGTCGAGCGTCATCGAAACCCGGGGAACAGCACGGTGATTGGTGATGGTCGAAGCCAGCGTGGGTACCTCATAGTGCCGACGCAGTACCCACCAGCCGAACCCGGCCAGCGCCCCACCGATCATCGGGCCGACCGCGCGCCGGACCGGGCTGCTACCGGTGACCCCGTCGAGTAGCGAGCCGAACGTGAAGGCGTAAGTGAGGTGTTCGACGAAATGCAGGAGAACCGTTGTCGCCATGCCGGCCAGGCCGGCCAACAACCCGACGACGATGATGCTGCAGCCGAACTCAAGCTCACGGCGGGTCACTTGAGTGAATGTATGCGCGATACCCGGATTCGTCAGGGCAGAGCGAATGCCGACGACGTGGGTGTTCCTGCGCCGCCGTCGGCCCCCGGCTATCGTCGGTCTCGATGCCCAGCGAAACCCCCCGCCTGCTATTCGTCCACGCCCATCCGGACGACGAAACGCTCACCACCGGCGCCACGATCGCGCATTACGCCGCACTCGGTGCCGATGTGCGGGTGGTGACCTGCACTCTCGGTGAGGAGGGCGAGGTCATCGGGGACCGCTACGCGCGGTTGGCGGTGGACCACGCCGATCAACTCGGCGGATATCGGATCAGCGAGCTCACCAAGGCGCTGAGCGCGCTCGGCATCGGTGCGCCGCAGTTCCTCGGCGGCCCCGGCCGCTGGCGTGACTCGGGCATGGAAGGTTCACCGGAGCGCAAGCAACAACGATTCATCGATGCCGATTTCGATGAGGCGGTCGGCGAGCTGGTGCAGATCATCGAGGAGCTGCGGCCGCACGTCGTCGTCACCTACGACCCCGATGGCGGGTACGGGCACCCCGACCACAAACAGGCTCACCGGGTCACCACCGCAGCCGTCGCGGCGGCCGGCTGGAAAGTCCCCAAGTTCTATTGGACGGTCATGGCGAGTACCGCGATGCGGGCCGGCCTCCAGCGCCTGGGCGACATTCCCGAAGACTGGATCCGGATCGACGTCGGCGACGTCCCGTTCGGGTACCCGGACGACAAGATCGATGCCGTCGTCGACGCCACCGCACAGCTGCCGGCCAAGGTAGCCGCGATGCGCGCGCATGCCACCCAGGTCACCGTCGCCGCGGACGGCAACGCATTCGCGCTGTCGAACAATCTCGCCCTGCCGCTGCTCGGTGAAGAGCACTACGTGCTCGTCTCCGGCGAAGCGGGGGAGCGGGACCAGCGCGGGTGGGAAACCGACCTGCTGCACGGACTGAATCTGCAATAGCCAAAACTGGACGCGGTAAGCTCCGGTGAATCAGAGGCGTCGAAGGGACATTCATGGACCCCGATCTGGATCCGAACCTGCAGCACTGGCAGGACCGTGCGGACAACTTCCAGTGGGTGGTGGGTTCGCTTGTCGGTCTGCTCGACAGCATCCCGACCTGACCCCGCCCCCGGACCTGGTGCTAGGTCGCATCGTCCTGGCACTGCTCGCGGTTGACGGCGTCATCTCGGCCGTCGTAGGTGCACTGCTGCTGCCGTCATATATCGGATCGATCCCATTTCCGGTGAGCGCACTGGCTGCCGGAGCGCTCAACACCGCGCTCGTATGGGCGGCCACGTACTGGACTGACTCCATGCGGATAGCGGCGCTGCCGTTGTGGACCTGGTTGGCCACCGTGGTGGTGATGACCTTCGGCGGGCCGGGCAGCGACCTCATCTTCGCCGGCCCCGGCCTGATGGCCTACGGCTCGCTGATATTCATCGCCGCCGGCGCGTTACCACCGGCGGCGATGCTACGACGGCACTACCGCCGCTGAGCTACTTCTTGTCTTTCTTGGCGCTGGCCGACTTGCCCTTGTCCGCCGACTGGCTCCCGGATGCCGTCGATGCCTTCTCGTGGACCTTCGGCGTGGCCTTGGGCTTGGGCTTCGGGGTCAGATTGCGCACGGTGTTCCTGACCGCGTCACGCGCGTCATCGCCGGCCTTCTTCACCGTGGTGAGCGCGTCCTTGGCCGCTGGCTGCACCCGCGAACGCACCTGAGGCGTGCGGACTTTCGTGCGGTCTTGCAGGGTGCCCGCGACGGTGTCGGCGTCGGTCTCGGAGTCGGTGGCGACATCGTCTTTGGCCGGCGTCTCGGCCGGCGCCGGCGCCGACAGCAACGAAGCACGAGCCGACGGCGGAACGCTCGTCACTTCCTTGGTGTCGGTGGCCAGCTTGCCCGGGGTGAAGTAGTTGATCTGAGCATCGACATAGTCACCGACCGCGTCGAGCGCACTGCTGCCGTGGCTCACGAAGCTGTTGACGACATTGCGGGCCTCGGTGCCGAGCGCCCGGATCGGACCCTCGCCGTTCACCAGGACATTGTGCAGATAGCTGTCCGGGACCTTGATCAGGTCGGTGGTCAGATCCACACCCTGCTGGGACAGCGCGCTGATCAACGCGTAGTTGATGTCGATCTGCCTGCTGATGAAGCCCAGGCGCAGCGCGTCGAACGCATTCTCTGCCCCGTCGACGACGAAGTTGGCGGCGTTGTGCACGAGGCCGTACGCGCCGTCGATGGTGTTCACCGCGGCATTGGTGACGAAGTCCGCCGGCGGCAGCACGACATCGGCGGCCAGTTCGCGCAGGCCGGGGAACAGCGCGCCCGGCGCGGCGGCGGCCAACGTCTGGGTGGTGGCCACGGTGGGGAATGGCGGCGGCAGCGGCGGCAAGATCCAGCCGAAGAAGTAATCCAATTCTGCGACGCCGAAGTTGATTCCGGCTTGGATCGATTTCCCGATCGCATTGCCGACGCCGTTGATCCAGACCCCGAGATTCAGCGGGTCGTTCACGATCGGAACGATGGCCTGGTAGAACACGGCGTCGGCGATGTCCTGAATCAGATCGAAATAGACGATGCCGATCTGGTCCCCGATCAAACCGGCGAACGGTACGCCCCAACCACCCAGCCAGTAGGCGATCTCCTGCGCATAGTCCACGCCCCAGTCGACCCAGCCCTGGATGAACTCGTAGCCCGACGTCAGCCAGTCACTCGCCGCGTTCTGCACGGCGACGTCGCCGGTAACTGCCGCCGCGGGCGCGAATCCCAGCGCAGGTGCGGCGCCGGAGTCGGAGGAAATCTTGGGTGCCACTGCCGCGGTCATCCGGCTGGCCGCTGCGAGCAGGTCGATCATGGCCTGGGTCAGCTCGGGCTGCGCGGAGGTCGGGTGGGCGGGGACGGCGATATCGGCGGGAGCTGCTTGAACGGGGGTGAGGGCGATGGCCGTGGCGGTGGCGGCAGCAGCGCCTGCCACCAGGTACGTACGAACGCTTGTGGACATCACGGCTCCTTCGGTATCCCCTTCCCGACGGAATTAACTTACGCGGTCGGCAAGGCGTTCGTCGCACCTTTAAGTTGTGTGTCCACTAAGGGCGCCGCGCTGCCGAAACCTGCTGGGGTTACTGTGGCCGGTATGCCGGGCGCATTGGTTTCAGAATGTGAGACGCGTGGATGATCGCGCACACCGACGGGGTTACAGGAAAGTGGCTCTAAACCCCCAGCACGGCGCTGATCTGCCCACCCCGGCTGTCCCACCGAAGGCCGCAGCGCCATCTTCTACGGCCCTACGGCGGGTACTGCGCCGGGCCCGCGACGGCGTGACCCTCAATGTCGACGAGGCCGCCATCGCGATGACGGCCCGCGGTGAGGATCTGGCTGATCTGTGTGCCAGCGCGGCGCGGGTGCGTGATGCCGGCCTGGAATCGGCGGGCCGCCGGGGTGCCACCGGCCGGTTGCCGGTCAGCTACTCGCGCAAGGTGTTCATCCCGGTCACGCATCTGTGCCGCGACACCTGCCATTACTGCACATTTGTCACCGTGCCGGGCAAGCTGCGCGCGCAGGGCATGGGTATGTACATGGAGCCCGACGAGATTCTCGAGGTGGCCCGTCAGGGTGCCGAATTGGGCTGCAAGGAAGCGTTATTCACCCTCGGAGACCGCCCTGAGGACCGCTGGGACGAGGCCCGGCAATGGCTCGACGAGCGGGGATACGACTCGACGCTGGACTACGTGCGCGCGATGGCGATCCGGGTGCTCGAGGAGACCGGGTTGCTGCCGCACCTGAACCCCGGAGTGATGAGCTGGTCGGAGCTGTCGCGGCTCAAGCCCGTCGCACCGTCGATGGGCATGATGCTGGAGACCACGTCTCGGCGCCTGTTCGAGACCAAGGGCGAGGCCCATTACGGCAGCCCGGACAAGGATCCGGCGGTGCGGCTGCGCGCGCTCGACGACGCCGGCCGGCTGTCCATTCCGTTCACCACGGGTCTGTTGGTGGGTATCGGCGAGACGCTGACCGAGCGTGCCGAAACCATGCACGCGATCCGTAAGTCCCACAAGGAGTTCGGCCACGTTCAGGAAGTGATCGTGCAGAACTTCCGGGCCAAGGACCACACCGCCATGGCCTCGACGCCCGATGCCGGGATCGATGACTTCATCGCCACCATCGCGGTGACGCGCCTGGTGCTGGGCCCGAAGATGCGCATCCAGGCCCCGCCCAACCTGGTGTCGCGTGAGGAGTGCCTGGCCCTGATCGGCGCCGGTGTCGATGACTGGGGTGGGGTGTCGCCGCTGACCCCGGATCACGTCAACCCGGAGCGGCCGTGGCCGGCGCTGGACGATCTGGCCGAGGTGACCGCCCAAGCCGGTTACGACCTGGTGCAGCGGCTCACCGCCCAACCGCAGTACGTGCAGGCGGGCGCGGCGTGGATCGACCCGCGGGTGCGCGGGCATGTCGATGCGCTGGCCGATCCCGACACCGGGTACGCCCTCGACGTGAACCCGGTGGGCCGGCCCTGGCAGGAGCCCGACGAGGCATCCGAATCGCTGGGCCGCATCGACCTGCATTCCGCGATCGACTCCGAGGGCCGGCTCACCGAGACCCGCAGCGACCTCGACAGTGCGTTCGGTGACTGGGAGTCGATCCGCGCCAAGGTGCACGAGCTGGCCGCCCGCGCGCCCGAACGCATCGACACCGATGTGCTGGCCGCACTGCGCTCGGCCGAACGCGACCCGGGTGGCTGCAGCGACGACGAGTACCTGGCGCTGGCCACCGCCGACGGACCGGCGCTGGAAGCCGTTACGGCACTGGCTGATTCGTTGCGCCGCGACGTGGTCGGCGACGACGTCACGTTCGTCGTCAACCGCAACATCAACTTCACCAACATCTGCTACACGGGCTGCCGGTTCTGCGCTTTCGCGCAGCGCAAAGGTGACGCCGACGCGTACTCGCTGTCCACCGAGGAGGTTGCCGACCGGGCCTGGGAGGCCCACGTCGCCGGCGCCACCGAGGTCTGCATGCAGGGCGGTATCGACCCGGAGCTGCCCGTCACCGGGTACGCGGATCTGGTGCGGGCGGTCAAGGCACGGGTGCCGTCGATGCACGTGCACGCCTTCTCGCCCATGGAGATCGCCAACGGTGTGACCCGCAGCGGGCTGTCGGTGCGGGAATGGCTGACCTCGCTGCGCGAGGCCGGGCTCGACACCATCCCGGGCACAGCCGCCGAGATCCTCGACGACGAGGTGCGCTGGGTGCTGACCAAGGGCAAGCTGCCGACCTCGGAGTGGATCAACGTCGTCACCACCGCCCACGAGGTGGGGCTGCGGTCGTCCTCGACGATGATGTACGGGCACGTCGACACCCCGAAGCATTGGGTCGGGCACCTCAACGTGCTGCGCTCGATCCAGGACCGCACCGGCGGGTTCACCGAGTTCGTGCCGCTGCCGTTCGTGCACCAGTCCTCGCCGTTGTATCTGGCCGGCGGAGCCCGTCCCGGGCCAACCCACCGCGACAACCGGGCGGTCCATGCGCTGGCCCGGATCATGTTGCACGGCCGGATCCCGTCGATTCAGACCAGTTGGGTCAAGCTCGGTGTCGAACGCACCCAGGTGATGCTGCGCGGCGGCGCCAACGACCTCGGCGGCACGTTGATGGAGGAGACCATCTCCCGGATGGCCGGCTCAGAAAACGGCTCAGCCAAGACCGTGGCCGAACTCGTCGCGATCGCCGAAGGCATCGGCCGCCCGGCCCGTCAGCGCACCACGGATTACTCACCGCTGGCCGCGTAACACCTGCACCGCGAGCGTGCGCGTCTGCTGCCCGACGCGCCGCCACACGTCAGCATTTTGCGCACGCCCGCGAGCTACGAGAGTGCGCTCGCGCGCGTCAGACAGTTGACGTCGTGCCCGTCGCCGGCCACGCCCGAGTCCGTCAACCGGCCGCTGAGAATCTCACACGACAGGCTTGCGGCGTCGCCGATGACCGGATCGGCTCCGACCATCTGGTCTCCCAGACCGGAACTGAACAACGTGGCCTGGCCACCGCAGTGCGAGCCGGTTTGCAGAGTGCCGGCCGAACCGGACGGCGCGGTGATGTCGATGCAGTTGGTGCCGGTCCAGCGGACAACGGTGGTGTAGCCGCCACCCGTGGCCGGAGCGATCGGGGCTGGGCCGGCCGGGCCCGTCGCCACCGGCGCGCCGCCGTACAGGGGGAGGCTGCCGCTACTCGACACGGACCCGCCACCGCCGCCACCGGTCTCGCAGGCCACCCCGTCGCCGTCGCGGTCCAGCTTCGAGCTGTATCCGGGTTGGCCCGCGTAGAGCGGAGCGGCGCCTGCGGCGCGAGCCGCGGCGCAGTTCGGGTAGGCGCCGGCGAGGGGAGCGACGATCAGGGCGGTCGTTGCTGCAGCACATGCCGTGGCGGCGGCGAGGATACGCATGCCTGTGGATCCGATCTTTAAATTGACAAGGATGCAAATTGCTGACCAGAGCATGATGCGTCATGGATTCAAGATCAGAAGAAAAATCGCGAAAATCGGGAATTGAATCGGACCGTGGTCCGGTTAGTTCTGGGTGAAGGCGCCGGACCGCCCGGCGCTCGAACCAAGGAGACACCATGACCGTCGCAGTAGCCACCGACCTGACCGCCGGCACCTGGGCCATCGACCCGGTGCATTCCTCGATCAACTTTTCGGTCCGCCACCTGATGGTGAGCAAGGTCCGCGGCAGCTTCGAGACGTTCAGCGGCGATGTCGTCGTTGCCGAGGACGGAACCCCATCGGTCAGCGCCACCATCGACGTCACCTCGATCGACACCCGCAACGAGCAGCGCGATGCCCACGTGCGCTCCGCAGACTTCTTCGACGCCGAGAATTACCCGACCGCCACGTTCGTCTCGACCGGCGTGCGTCCCGACGGGGACGACTACATCGTCGACGGCGACTTCACCCTCAAGGGCGTGACCAAGCCGGTTTCACTCAAGCTCGAGTTCAACGGCGTCAACCCGGGAATGGGCCAGGGCCCGGTGGCCGGCTTCGAAGCCTCGGTTGTGCTGAACCGCAAGGATTTTGGCATCGACATCGACATGCCGCTGGAGACCGGTGGCACCGTCGTCGGCGACAAGGTCACCATCACCCTGGAGATCGAGGCCGTCAAGCAAGCCTGACCCGCCGTGTCACGCTGGAGTGGCGCCCGGCCGCCAGTGCCACTCCAGCGTGACGGTTGCGCGCCCCGGGGCCGCCGGGCCGCCGTGAAACAGGCGGCCCCGTCGGCTCCAGGTCTGAACCGGCGAGACCTCGGCGAAGGCCATGGTCGACCATGGCGATCCGCCTGCTACAGCAGATTGCCCTGCCGAATCGGCCATAAACGTCCAGTTCGAAAACGAAGTGTGTATAACGGCGCGCTTGAGGGAACCCTGACGAACATGGTGGAGTTGTCGCGTCATGAGCTGGCTGTGCGCATGGCCGAGCTAGCCCGCGCACTCGCCGCTCCACGCAGTCTCGACGACATTTTGATCGACGTCACCAAGGCCGCCACCGAACTCATTGCCGGCGTGGACACCGCCGGGATATTGCTGGTCGGCGACGGCGGCACGTGGGACTCTCTCGCGGGCACCAGCGATCTGCCGTCGCAGCTCGACGAGTTGCAGGTGACGTACCAGGAAGGCCCGTGCATGGAGGCCGCGCTCGGTGACATCGTGGTCCGCACCGACGACTTCCGTGAGGAAACGCGGTGGCCGAGATATTCGAAGGTCGCCGTCGAAATCGGGGTGTTGAGCGGACTGTCGTTGAAGCTTTACACCGCTGACCGGACAGCGGGTGCGCTGAATCTGTTCGGTTTCCAGCCGAGGGTTTGGGACAGCGAAGCCGAGACCATCGGCACGGTGCTGGCGGCGCACGCCGCCGCGGCGCTGCTGGCCAGCAGGCACACCGACCAACTGACCTCGGCGCTCAACTCACGCGACCGCATCGGCCAGGCCAAGGGCATCATCATGGAGCGCTACCGGGTCGGCGACGTGCAAGCGTTCGAGATGCTCAGGAGGCTGTCCCAGGACAGCAACACCAAGCTCGTCGACATCGCCCAACAGGTGATCGATTCTCGCGAATAGCGCGTCCTACAACCGCGCGGCCAGTTCGGTGCCCTGCTTGATCGCGCGCTTGGCGTCCAGTTCGGCTGCTACGGCGGCACCTCCGATGATGTGCGGTTCAATCCCGGCGTCACGCAGGGCGTCCTCGAGATCGCGCACCGATTCTTGGCCGGCGCAGATCACCACGTTGTCGACGGGAAGCACCTGTCGATCACGGTGCTCGGAGCCGAAGCTGATGTGCAGGCCATCGTCATCGATGAGCTCGTAATTCACTCCGGAAAGCTGATGTACCCCTTTGGCTTTGAGAGAGGCGCGATGCACCCAGCCGGTGGTCTTGCCGAGCTTGCGGCCCTGCGGACCCTTGGTGCGCTGCAGCAGATACACCTCGCGCACTGCCGGGGCGGGCAGGGGAGTGGTGAGCGCACCACGCGCCTCCTGAGGGTCGGCCGCGCCCCATTCGGCCTTCCACTCCTTGAGGTTCAGTGTCGGCGATTGATCGGTGGTCAGGAATTCGCTGACATCGAAACCGATTCCGCCGGCGCCGATCACCGCCACCGACTTACCGACGGGTGCGCCGGTGATGGCCTGCGCGTAAGTGAGCACCTTCGGATGGTCGATGCCGGGAATGGCGGGCAGCCGCGGTGTGACGCCGCTGGCCAGCACCACGTCGTCGAAACCGGACAGGTCGTCGACCCCGGCCCGAACACCGAGTCGCACGTCGACCTGCAGCTTGTCGAGCATGGTGGTGTAGTACCGGATGGTCTGGTTGAACTCTTCCTTACCGGGAATCCTTCTGGCCAAGTCGAATTGGCCACCAATGGTCGAGCCCGCCTCGAACAAGGTGACCCGGTGACCACGCTGGGCGGCGCTGACGGCGGCGGACAGCCCGGCCGGCCCGGCGCCGACGACGGCGACCGCGCGAGCGCGGCGCGTGGGGCTCAACACCAACGATGTCTCGCGTCCCGCGCGCGGGTTGAGCAGACACGACACCTTCTTGTGCACGAAAGCATGGTCGAGACAGGCCTGATTGCAGGCGATGCACGTGTTGATCTCGTCGACACGCTCCTCGGCGGCCTTGAGTACCCAATCCGGATCGCTGAGGAAGGGCCGCGCCATCGAGATCAACTGCACGTGCGTGTCGGCCAAGGTCTGTTCGGCGGTCTGCGGCATGTTGATCCGGTTGGACGCCACCACCGGGACCGAGACATGCTCGGCCACTGCGCTGCTGATATCGACGAACGCACTGTCGGGCACCGAGGTGACGATCGTGGGGACCCGGGCCTCGTGCCAGCCGAAACCGGAGTTGATGATCGTCGCCCCGGCGGCCTCGACTTCGGTTGCCAGCGCGACGATTTCGTCCCAGCTCTGGCCGTCGGAGACGTAGTCGGCCATCGACATCCGGTAGCAGACGATGAAGTCGGAGCCCACCGCCTCGCGCACCCGGCGCACGATCTCGACCGGGAAGCGGCGGCGCTTCTCGGGGGTGCCGCCCCACCCGTCGGTGCGCTTGTTGGTGCGCGGCGCCAGGAACTGGTTGAGCAGATAGCCCTCGCTGCCCATGATCTCGACACCGTCATAGCCCGCCTCGCGAGCCAGCAGGGCGCAGCGGACGAAATCGTCGATGGTGCCCTGGACATCGCGGAGTGCGCGCGGCCGGAATGGGTTGATAGGAGCCTTGATCGCGGACGCGCTGACCGAAAACGGGTGGTAGGCATAGCGTCCGGCATGCAGGATCTGCAGCAGGATCTTGCCGTCGGCGTCGTGCACGGCGCCGGTGATGCGGCGATGGCGGCGCGCCTCGGACGAGGACACCAGTTGGGATGCGAACGGCAACAGCCAGCCGGTCTTGTTCGGTGCATAGCCGCCGGTGATGATCAGGCCGACGCCGCCGCGGGCCCGCTCGGCGAAGTACTCGGCCAGCTTCGCGCTGTCGCCGGCGCGATCCTCCAGGCCGGTGTGCATCGAGCCCATCACCACGCGGTTGCGCAGCGTGGTGAACCCGAGGTCCAACGGTGACAGCAGGTTCGGATAGGCCAACCCCATGTCGGCAGAGTAGGTGGGACCGACGGTCCTAGGCAACTAGTTGACTGGCGTCGAAAGGGTGCAACTTGGGGGCAAGTAATAGGCCGAGGCGACTAGGCGAGGTGTATCTGCAACGGCTAGTATCACTTACTGCGCGCCGCCCTGAACGGATGGCGCGTGAAGTTAGGGCACACTGAGACGAGCGTCCAAGTATGGGCAACGCATACTGTGACGTCGAACTCATCAGAGTCCCGACCACCGAGCCCAGCAGCCCACTGGACAGGAGAGACATCAGTGACGTACGTCATTGCCGAACCCTGCGTCGACGTCAAAGACAAGGCATGTATCGAGGAGTGCCCGGTCGATTGCATCTACGAGGGTGCTCGCATGCTGTACATCCACCCCGACGAGTGTGTGGATTGCGGCGCGTGCGAACCGGTCTGCCCGGTCGAGGCCATCTACTACGAAGACGATGTGCCGGACCAGTGGAGCAGCTACGCGCAGGCCAACGCTGACTTCTTCTCCGAGCTGGGCTCGCCCGGCGGTGCCTCGAAGGTCGGCCAGACCGACAACGATCCGCAGGTGATCAAGGACCTGCCGGCCAAGGCCGAGGACTGAGCACGGTAGAGACCGGCTTCGAGACTGACGTGGTGCGACAGCGTCGTTCAGCGGTACTGCCAGAGTTCCCATGGGACACCCTGGCCGACGTCACGGCGCTGGCCCGGTCGCACCCCGACGGAATCGTCGACCTATCGGTAGGCACTCCGGTTGATCCGGTGGCGCCGGTGATCCGGGACGCGCTGGCCGCCGCCAGCTCGGCGCCGGGCTATCCGACGACCGCCGGAACCCCGGCCCTTCGTGCCTCCGCCGCAGCCGCGCTGCGACGCCGGTACGGCATCACCGACCTGGCGCCGGACGCAGTGCTGCCAGTGGTCGGCACCAAGGAACTGATCGCCTGGCTGCCGACCCTGCTGGCGATCGGCGCCGGCGATACCGTCGTCGTCCCCGAACTGGCCTACCCCACCTACGAGGTGGGCGCCCTGCTGGCCGGCGCCCAGGTGCTGCGGGCCGATTCGCTGACCCAGCTCGGGCCGCAGCGTCCCGCACTGATCTACCTGAACTCACCCAGCAACCCCACCGGCCGCGTGCTCGGGGTGGATCACCTGCGCAAGGTGGTGTCCTGGGCCCGGGACCGGGGCGTACTGATCGCCTCCGACGAGTGCTATCTGGGCCTGAGCTGGGAAGCTGAGCCGCTCAGCGTGCTGCATCCGGCGGTGTGCGACGGTGACCACACCGGGCTGCTGGCCGTGCACTCGCTGTCCAAGACATCTTCGCTCGCGGGCTACCGCGCCGGGTTTGTCGCCGGTGACCCTGCCGTGGTGGCTGAGCTGCTGGCGGTGCGCAAGCACGCGGGGATGATGGTGCCGACGCCGGTGCAGGCCGCGATGGTCGCCGCCCTCGACGACGACGAGCACGAGGCCGTCCAACGCGAGCGGTACGCGAAGCGCCGCGCACTGTTGCTGCCCGCCATGCAGGCAGCGGGGTTCACCGTGGAGCACTCCGAGGCGGGGCTATACCTGTGGGTGACCCGCGGCGAACCCTGCCGCGACACCGTCAAGTGGTTGGCCGAGCGGGGGATCCTGGCGGCGCCCGGCGAGTTCTACGGGCCGGCCGGGGCGCAGTACGTCCGGGTCGCACTGACCGCGACCGACGAGCGCATCGCCGCTGCGGTCGCACGCCTCTCCTAACCGTCGAGCAGTCCCAGCGACATGGCCTTGGTGACCGCCGCGGTGCGGTCGGACACCCCGAGTTTGTGAAATGCGCGCAGCAGGTGCGTCTTCACCGTCGCCTCGCTGATGTGCAGGGTGCGGCCGATGTCGGCATTGGTGGCGCCCGTGCCCACCAAGGCCAGCACCTCGGCCTCACGCGCCGACAGCGTCACCGACGGTGAGCGCACCGCGTTCACCAATCGATCCGCGACGCCGGGGGCCAGCACGGTCTTGCCGCGCGCCGCGTCGCGCACAGCCCGGGCCAACTCAGCGCGCGTCGCATCCTTGAGCAGATAACCCGTCGCCCCGGCCTCGACCGCACGCAGGATGTCGCTGTCGCTTTCGTAGGTGGTGACGACGACGATGTGCGTCGACGGATTGTCGGCCAGGATGCGGGCGGTGGCGGCGACACCGTCGATGCCCGGCATCCGCAGATCCATCAGAATCACATCCGGGCGCAGCGAGTGGGCCAGCCCGATCGCCTCGGCCCCGGATCCGGCCTCACCGATCACGGTCAAGTCGTCCTCGGCGTCGATCATGCCGCGCAGCCCCTCGCGGACCACCGGGTGATCGTCGACCAACAGAACAGTGGTCATGCCGGCACCGCCACGACCACCTGTACCCCGCCGCCCTGCGGCGTGGACAGCGTCAACGTACCGCCGACCCGATCCAACCGCGCCCGCATCCCGCGGAGGCCGAACCCGTCGACATGATCGGCCGGCAGTCCGATACCGTTGTCGGACAAGCAAAGTCGAACGCCGTCCGGGGTGGCCTGCAGCCGGACGTGAAGCTCGGTGGCGCGGGCATGGCGACGCACATTGGCCATCGCTTCCTGCGCGCTGCGCAACAGCACCACATCGGTGGCCATCCCCAGCTGCGGCAGGTCATCGTCGATGCGGACGTCGACGGCGATGCCGGTCTCGGCGGCCAGCCCGTCGGCCTGACGACGCAACGCGGCCGGCAGCGACCCCTCCTCCAGCGCGGCGGGGGTCAACCGGGTCACCATCGTGCGGGCCTCGGCCAGATTGTCCCGCGCGGTGGTGCGGATCAGTTCGACGTGACGGGCGGCCGCGGCCGGATCGCTCTCGCTCTCGGCCTGCACGGCCTGGGCCAGTGCCACGATGCTGGTGAACCCCTGAGCCAGGGTGTCGTGGATTTCCCGGGCCAGCCGCTCCCGCTCGGCGGCCACCCCGGCCTCGCGTGACAGCTGAGCGGTCTGCGCCCGGCTGGCTGCCAGTTCTGCGACGGTCTCGGTCAGCTGTTGCCGCTGTCGCAGGGTCGTCATGATCGTCGTACCGATGATCGGTGCCGCCACCGCGCCCACCAAAGTCACCGCCGCCACCGCGGGCAGACTCGGCCATCCCGGCCCGTGGGCGGCCACGGCCACGCCCAGCGGCGCCAGGGTCACCAGGAACGTCAGCGTCAGAGCGGCCGCCAGCGGCAAGGTGGCGAAGATCAAGGGGTAGAGCGCCGGAACCGCCGCGACGGCCGGCGGTGCTGCCAGCAGCGCGACCAGCCACAGCCCGATCATCACCGCCACGAACACCGCCGCGCGTACCTGCACCGGGCCCGCGATCGGATCCGCAGCGCGAATGACGTTGCGTCCGAATGTCAGAACGATCACCACCATGAGGGTGAGCGAGCCGCAGGCCACCGGGAGGTTGCCGCCGAACGTGTGACGCAGCAGCACGACCGCGAGGATCGCCGCAATACATAACCCGCAGACGTAGCTCTCCCACATCCAGTGCCAGTCCGACGGTTCACCTCTGACGCGGCGCGATGTCGTAGATGAACCGATTTCGGTCATCTGCCGATGCTAACGGTCCGACGCCACCCAGTTGCCGTGGAAGCCGTGCGGAACCCGGACCGGAATGTGCACGGTGGCAACGGGTGCCAGAGTCTGCCCGTCGAGCAGTACCAGATCGCTGCGGTGCTCGGCCCGGTCGTAGACGAATCCCATGACCACGCCGTCATTCTCGTCGGCGTCGGGTCCGGACGGGACGAAGACGAACTCGCCCGGTTCACGCCCGGGGCCGAAGTCGACCCGGTCAGCGGTGCGCTCGCGCAAGTCGTGGCGCACGATGGCCGCCGGTGCCGCGTCCGGATCCGACGGCAGCGCGACGGTGTAGCCGTACCGGTGCCGCCGCCCGGTGAGCCGATCATCGATGCGGGGAAACTCCTGAACCTCGTCGTCGAGTCGGTGCTCGTGCACCTTGCCGGTGCGAAGGTCAATGGTCCAGCGGTCCAAGGTGATCGATTCGGTGAACAGCCGGTCGCCGGTAGTGAACACCTCAGGGTGGCGGACCACGTCGAGCACGATCTGCTCACCATCGGGCCCGGCCTCGTCGTAGCCGTTGAGGGCGTGGAAGACGTAGCACGGCGGGATATCGAACCACCGGATGTCGCCGGCTGCGCCTTCGCGGGGCAGCACCCCGAGACGCGCGCCGTGGTCGGGCGCCCACCGGTAGGGCATGGACGTCGTCGGCAGGGCGGCACGTTCGGATCCACGCATCGCCGCCCGCAGAACGAAGTCCGGTGCCGCGTGCCGCGCCGCGAACCGGGTCAACCGTCGCGCCGCGGCCCGGGCGGGGGTGCTCTTGACCATGGTGGTCAGGTCCAGCAATACCGGCAGGTCGTAGATCACCACATAGTTCTCGGTCAAGCTGAAGTCGTGCATCATCGTGTTCGCACGCACGGCGATGGCGACGGTGCGCCGGACCCTGCCGTCCACCCCGGTGACGGTGTAGCTGACCAGATTCCCGCGCAGTGGGTTGTAGGAGACAGCGTGCAGCTCACCAGTTTTCGGGTCGTGCTTGGGGTGGGCGGTGAACCCTCCGAACAGCGTGCCGCAGAAATCGGACGGCCCCACCGTCTCGAGTTCGTCGGTGAGTTCGTAGGGGCGCGCGCCGGCCTCGGTGAGCACCAGAGTCTTGCCGGCGTGGCCGATGATGTTGGTATTGGCGGGAAAATCGAAGCCGCCCGTATGGGCTCCGCCGGCCCATGTTTCGCCGAGCTGACGCGACACCGAGGACGAGCGCACCCAGCGGTTGCGGTACCAGGTGGCCGCCCCGTCGCGCAGCCGGATCCCGTGGGCCATGCCGTCGCCCAGGAACCAATGGTGGTGTCGCGGGTCGGGAGCCCGCAGCGGGTTGGGTCCGGTGCGCAGATACCGGCCGTCGAGATAGTCCGGAATCGTCCCGGTGACACTGAGGTCGGTGACGGTGACCTCGTCGTGCACCGGTGCGAAGTTTCCGCTCAGAAACGGATGTTCGGACTCCTGCTGAACCGCTTGGGTCGTCATACCTCTACGGTGCCGCTTCGGACCTTGCTGCGCGACGGCTTCACGGCTGATTCGTATGTCAACCGAAAGATGGACAGCCTTCAGGCCGTGGCGCGCAGACTCAACGCCAGCAACAGCCGCACGTCGGCATCGCCCAGTGAGGCTCCCAGCAGTTGTTCGACCCGGCGGATCCGGTAGCGCACCGTGTTGGGATGCACATGCAGATGCTGCGCCGCCGCGGCCACATCACCGAAGCAATCCAGGTACACGCCGAGGGTCTCGGCCAGCCCCGGTTCGTCAGCGCGCAACGTCCGCACCCGCGGGTCGATCAAGCGCTCGTCGGCGGCGATCGCGGTGACGATCTCGTCGAGCAGCACCGTGGTGCGAGCCTCGGCCAGGGAGGTGACCACCGCCAGGGTTCCGGGATGGCGCTCGGCGGTGTCGAGTACGCGATCCACGTCGGCGCGCGCAGTCGCAGCGCCGGCCAACCCGGCAACTGGACTTGCGATCACGGCGCGCAGCTGCAACCCCAGCTCGGCACGCAGCGCCGCCACGGTGCCCCGCGCCCACGACGTCACCGCTTTGCCGGTGCTGGGAAACAACACGTAGACCCGCGAACCCACCGAAGCCATCTGCGCGTCATGGCGAAAAGCGCTGGCACTCAACGCCAATACATCGGCCAGCCGACCGGACGAGGAAGCGCTGTCGAAGCCGATCACGGCGGCCCGACCGTCGGCCGGCACGCCGAGCTCCCGGGCGATCAGCTCCACCTCTACCGGGGCGTCGGTGTCGCCCAATCCCAGTAGTTCCTGCACCCGCACCGCATGCGTGGACGGAGCGGCAGCCAACCGCGCCATGATGCGGGCGGCCAGCACGGCGGCCCCGCGCAAGATGTCTTCGGCGTCGTCGGCGAACGGGCGGCTGCCCTGCTGCACCCAGATGGTGCCGACGAACGCGGGGGCCCGGCGCTCATCCACGGCCGGAGCGAAGATGCCGATCGCCAGCCGGGGCCGCAGCCCGAGCTCGGGACGCTCGGCCACCCGCACCGCCTCCGGTCGGGAACGCAGCGCGTCGAAGATGCCCCACTGGGCGATCCAGGCCAGATGCTCCGGCGGCCCGGCCCGGCCGAGAATCGACAGGCGCCGCAACTCGTCGGCCTCGTCGCTGGACGCCGAGTAGGCCAGCACGTGCGACTGGGCGTCCTCGATGCTGACCATGCCGTGCGTCCGTTCGGCCACCGATTGGGCCAGACCGAACAAGTCCGTGCCCGAATCGTGCAGCGCGCCGTCACGGTGGTGCTCGAAGACGTGGTTGACCAGCCGGTAGAGCCGCTCCCAGCGGGCCCGCGGGTCGACGGCAACCAGCGCGGTACCCGCGGCGACCGCCCGTTCGATGACGGCGTCCGACGGCTTCTTGATGAAGATCGCCGTCGGGGCCCGACGTGCACTCTGCTGTTCGACCCAGCGCAGGGCATCGGTTTCGGAAACCCCGAGCAGGAAGAACACATCGGCCGCACCTGCGGACGGGGCCAGACCCAGGCGCACGTCGTCCGAATCGATCAGGGCCGCCGAGGCCACCGGCAGGTCGAGCCCGCGGGGTGCCTGCACCAACCGGACCAGCGTGGCATCCAGGGCCAACAGCAATTGACCCAGGCTCACGCCCGTTGTCCGCATGTTGTCTGATTCTACTGATCAAGCTGCCAAGCCTTGTCGATTCGGACAAGTGTTGCGCGGGTCACGTCAGGGATTCTTGAGACATGGACGCCATCACCAACGTGCCGCTACCGGCCAACGAGCCGGTCCATGACTACGCACCGGGCTCGGGCGAACGCACCCGCCTCACCACCTGGCTCTCTGAACTCGCCGGGGCTCCGATCGACCTGCCGCACGTCATCGGCGGCAAACACACGATGGGCAACGGCACACGCATCGACGTGGTGCAGCCGCACTGCCACAGCGCCCGGCTGGGCACCCTGACCAACGCCGAACACACCGACGCCACCGCGGCCATCGACGCCGCACTGGCCGCCAAACACGACTGGGCCGCGATGCCGTTCGACGAACGCGCCGCGGTGTTCCTGCGGGCAGCCGACCTGCTGTCCGGGTCGTGGCGGGAGAAGATCGCCGCGGCCACCATGCTCGGCCAGTCCAAGACCGCCTACCAGGCCGAAATCGACGCGCCCTGCGAGCTGATCGACTTCTGGCGGTTCAACGTCGCATTCGCCCGCCAGATCCTGGCGCAGCAGCCGATGAGCAGCCCCGGTGTGTGGAACCGCACCGACCACCGGCCACTGGAAGGCTTCGTCTACGCCATCACGCCGTTCAATTTCACCGCGATCGCGGGCAATCTGCCCACCGCGCCCGCCCTGATGGGCAACACCGTGGTGTGGAAGCCCTCACCCACCCAGACTTTCGCGGCATATGCGACCATGCAGCTGCTCGAGGCCGCCGGGTTGCCGCCCGGGGTGATCAACCTGGTGACCGGCGACGGAATCGCGGTTTCTGATGTGGCACTGGCCGATCCGCGACTGGCCGGCATCCACTTCACCGGGTCGACCGCCACGTTCCAGCACCTGTGGCGCGAGGTCGGTGCGAACATCGACCGCTACCGCACCTATCCGCGGCTGGTCGGCGAGACCGGTGGCAAGGACTTCGTCGTCGCACACGCCTCGGCCCGCCCCGACGTGTTGCGCACGGCCCTGATTCGCGGCGCCTTCGACTACCAGGGCCAGAAGTGCTCAGCGGCCTCCCGGGCCTTCATCCCGCGTTCGGTCTGGAACCAGATGGGCAACGACTTCCTCTCCGCCACCTCGGAGCTTCAGTACGGCGACGTCACCGACCTGACCAACTACGGCGGGGCCGTGATCGACGACCGCGCCTTCGCCAAGAACGTCGCGGCGATCGAACGGGCCAAGGGCGCCGCAGGCGTCACCATCGCGGCCGGCGGCGAATACGACGACAGCGAAGGCTATTTCGTGCGGCCCACCGTGCTGCTCTCCGACGACCCGACCGACGAGGCGTTCTCCACCGAATACTTCGGACCGATCCTGGCCGTGCACGTCTACCCCGACGCGGACTACGAGCGGATCCTCGACGTCGTCGACACAGGTGCCCGCTACGCACTGACCGGCGCGGTGATCGCCGACGATCGCTCCGCGGTGCTCACCGCGGCCGATCGGTTGCGCAACGCGGCAGGCAACTTCTACGTCAACGACAAACCGACCGGGGCCGTCGTCGGCCAGCAGCCATTCGGCGGGTCGCGGGCCTCGGGCACCAACGACAAGGCCGGATCTGCGCTCAACCTGCTGCGCTGGACCTCGGCCCGCTCCATCAAGGAAACCTTCGTGCCGCCCACCAACCACACCTACCCGCACATGGAGGCCTGAGATGGGTGTTTTCCAGCGGGTGGCGCGCCCCACGATCCTGGCAGCCTCGCGCTCATCGCGGCTACGCCACACCGCCGAACGGCTCCCGATCACCCGCAAGGTGGTCGACCGGTTCGTCGCAGGCGAGACCGTGCCCGATGCGCTTGACACCGTTGGGGCGCTGCGAGATTCAGGCCGGTTCGTCTCCGTCGACTATCTCGGTGAGGACACCACGAGCAACGAGGACGCCGACCGCACCGTGCGGGCCTATCTCACCCTGCTCGACGGGCTGTCGCGCCTCGGCGATGCTCACGCGCCAGTGCGGCCGCTGGAAGTGTCGCTCAAACTCTCGGCGCTCGGGCAGGCGTTGCCCCGGGACGGCGAGAAGATCGCCTACGAGAACGCGCACACCATCTGCGTCAGGGCCCGCGAAGTAGGTGCCTGGGTGACGGTGGACGCCGAGGACCACACCACCACCGACTCGACCCTGTCGATCGTGCGGGACTTACGCACCGAATTCGAGTGGCTGGGCACCGTTCTGCAGGCTTACCTGCATCGGACCGAAGCCGACTGTCGTGAGTTCGCGGCGGCGGGAGCCCGGATCAGGCTGTGCAAAGGCGCCTATGACGAGCCTGCCTCGGTGGCCTACCGGGACGCGACCGACGTCACCGACTCCTATCTGCGCTGCCTGCGGATCCTGATGGCCGGATCGGGCTATCCGATGGTGGCCTCACATGACCCCCTGATCATCGAGGCGGTGCCGAACCTGGCCCGCGAATTCGGCCGCGCCGTGGACGATTACGAGTACCAGATGCTCTACAACATCCGCGATGCCGAACAGCGCCGGCTGGCCGAGGCGGGTAACCATGTGCGCGTGTACGTTCCGTTCGGCAACGAGTGGTACGGCTACTTCGTACGGCGGTTGGCCGAGCGCCCGGCCAATCTGATGTTCTTCCTGCGGGCCTTGGCCGAGCGGCACTGAGGTCTCGGCCTCAGTCGGCACTCAGGTCATAGGCGATCTTGAACTTGTTGAGCAGGTACGGCCCGGACACCACCGGGTCATAACGCGGTGGATCGTCCGCTGAAGCGCAGGTAGGGATGCACTCGATCACCGCGTCGAAGTTAGGTTGGTGAAAGAACGGGAGACTGAACCGTTCGGCGGTGGGTGCTCCGGTGCTCACCACGCGGTGCACCGTGCTGACCCATCGGTCGTTGGTCCACCGGGCTAACAGGTCACCGATGTTGATGACGAACGATCCCGGCACCACGGGCACGTCGAGCCACTCGCCCTGATCGCCCCGAACCTGTAGCCCGCTTTGAGTTTCGTCCTGCAGCAGGATCGTCAGGTTGCCCCAGTCACTGTGCTGGCTCAGCCGGATGTGGCCCTCCGGTTGATCGTCAGCGGGATAGTGGTTGGCCATCAGATTGGAGTTGTGTCGGTCGATGAACCCATCGAACCAGTCTTCGCGCAGCCCGAGGGCCAAGGCGAACAGTCGGGACAACTCGGTGGCCAGGGCCGCCATCTCGTCGTAATAGCGTTCGTAGGCTGCACGGAACCCCGGCACCTCGGGCCATCCGGGGCCATCGAACCCCTCCGGGCTGCCGAGCGGGAAGTACACGAATTTCTCGACCTGGTCCGGTGTTTGGTGCTCGGTCGCGGTATCGGCACCGTCATTCGTGGCGGCCAGGTTGCCCGCGCTGCTGTATCCGCGGGCCAGTGGATCGGCAGGGTCCGCGCCGACGCGCTCCTTTCCGGCTTGTGGCAGTGAGAAGAATTCGCGTAGCGCCCGATTGACATCTTCGATGACGTCGTCGGGTACCCCGTGACCGGCGAGCAGCAGAAACCCACTGGTTTCACAACACCGGCCGATGGCCTCGGCCACGGCCTGGCGTTGGCGTTGGTCTCCATTGCGTGCGCTGCTGATATCGATCAGCGGAACGAAGCCGTCCCGAAGAACGACTTGGTCGACAATTACCTCTGATTGGGTCACGTGTTCGACCGTAGAACCTCAACCTAAGTTGATGTCAACGGCGAAAGTCGCTGGTGCGCAACATGAGAAAGGTCCACGCGGCAATGGTCTGCGCATCGGTGATCTCACCGTCGCGGATCATCCGCTCAACTTCAGCGCGGGTGAACCACGCGCTGTGCATGTCCTGTTCCTCGTGCTCGCGTTCGTGGGCTCCCTCGCTGAGCCCGGTCGCCAGGAAAACCCACCCGCGCTGGCTGCTCATCCCGGCTGCCACATCGAGCTGGCCGAGCCGCTCCATGCTCTCGGCCCGCAGCCCGGTCTCCTCACGTAACTCGCGGTGGGCCAAGGCTTCCGGGGCGAGATGTTGTTGTTCGGGAGCGGTGCCCTGCGGGAACTCCCAGCGCCGCAGGCCCAGCGGATAGCGGAACTGCTCGACGAGGTGAAACCGGTCTGGCTCAGGGGCATACGGGATCACCAGGGCATAGGTCGGCTTGTCCACCACGGCGTAGATGCCGGGGCTGCCGTCGGGTCGGACGATCTCGTCCTCGCGCAGCGTCAACCAGTCGTTCCGATACACCTCGCGGGTCGCGGTGCGCCGGATAGCCGCTGTCAGGCGGGTACCTAACCGCTGGACTTCGACCTCGCCCCGATCGATGTCCTCGGCCAGAGCGTCGGCGTACGCGATCAGATGCGCCACGTCGACGTCGTAAGGCGCCGGCGTTTCGACCGACGACAACCGCGCCGACGCGCGTCGTAACAGGGCGGCCGCACCGGTCCGATTGCCGCGCTGCACATGCGTGATGCCCACGGCCAGCTGCGCCAGTCCCTGCCAGAGTGCACGCTCGTGCTCCGGGCCGCTCTTCCACGCCGCCTCGAGCACTTCGTGGGCGCCGAACGCCTGACCCCGGTCGAGCAGATCCTGCGCGTAGGCGAGCGTTTCGGCCGGCGAGAGCTCCAGGTCATCGGGGATCCGTTCGACGCCTTCACTGCCGTAGGGCAACGGCCGGCCGAGCGCGTCGCGCGGGCGGGTGCTGCGCGGCCGGCCCGAGTCGTCACGGTCGCGTCCAGCTGCTGTGGCCATAGCCCCCGACGGTAGCCTCACAAGGGTGTTGCTGGCCTCCTTGAACCCCGCAGCCGTCGCCGCGGGCGCCGAACTCGCCGACGCCGTCACCATCGACGGGACCGTACTGAGCCGCAGTGACCTCGTCGGCGCCGCCACCTCGGTGGCTGAGCGTGTCGCTGTCGCCCGCCGGGTCGCCGTCCTGGCGACACCCACCCCGACCACGGTCCTCGCCATCATCGGTTGCCTGATCGCCGGCATACCCGTCGTCCCCGTCCCCGCCGACGTCGGCACCGCGGAACGCCGGCACATCCTCACCGACTCGGGCGCCCAGGCCTGGCTGGGGGAGCAGCCCGACGAGACCGAGGGGCTGCCGCACATCCCGGTGCGGCTGCACGCCCGGAGCTGGCACCGCTATCCCGAGCCGTCGCCGGCATCGACGGCGATCATCATGTACACCTCCGGAACCACCGGGGCGCCCAAGGGTGTGCCGATCAGCCGCCAGGCCATCGCCGACGACATCGACGCACTGGCACAAGCCTGGCAGTGGACCGCCGAGGACACCTTGGTGCACGGTCTGCCGCTGTTCCACGTGCATGGCCTGGTGCTGGGTCTGCTCGGCTCGCTGCGGATCGGAAACCGCTTCGTCCACACCGGGAAACCGACACCGGCCGCGTACGCGCAGGCCCAGGGCACGCTGTACTTCGGGGTTCCGACGGTGTGGTCCCGGGTGGTCAAGGATCTCGACTCCGCGCTGGCTTTGTCCTCCGCGCGACTCCTGGTCTCCGGCAGCGCGCCGCTCCCCGTGCCGGTGTTCGACGAGTTGGTGCGGCTGACGGGCCACGCGCCGGTGGAGCGTTACGGCAGCACCGAATCGCTGATCACCCTGAGCACGCGGGTCGACGGCGAACGCAGGCCCGGCTGGGTCGGGCTGCCGTTGACCGGGGTACAGACCCGGCTCGTCGACGACGACGGCGCCCCGGTGCCGCACGACGGGGAAACCATCGGCCGGCTACAGATCAAGGGCCCCATGGTGTTCGACGGTTACCTGAACCGGCCGGAGGCCACCGCCGAGGCGTTCGACGCCGACGGCTGGTACCGCACCGGAGACGTCGCGGTCATCGACGCCGACGGCATGCACCGCATAGTCGGGCGCGAATCGGTGGACCTGATCAAATCGGGCGGCTACCGGATCGGTGCCGGTGAGATCGAGACCGTGCTGCTGGGCCACGACGAGGTGGACGAGGTGGCGGTCGTCGGCGTGCCCGACGAGGACCTCGGGCAACGCATCGTCGCGTTCGTCGTCGGCACTGCCACGCCCGAAGTATTGATCGATTTTGTCGCTCAACAACTTTCGGCGCACAAACGGCCCCGCGAAGTTCGGCTGGTCGACAGCCTGCCCCGCAACGCCATGGGCAAGGTGATGAAGAAGGAATTGGCCCGACAGGGCTGACAGTTCCTGGCCGGCTCCGTCGGCGTGGTAACAAAAGGCGTAGCTTGGGCGATAGAGGGGTTAGAAAGCGCACGTCAACCTGCCGATGTTTGGAGGTCACACGTGAATCTCAAGAAGATCGTGGGAACAGCAATGATCGCCGGTGCCCTGGGCGCCGGGTCCCTCGGGTTGGGCGCGGCTTCATCGCAAGCTGACCCCGGCCCCCGTATTCCGTGGGTTCCCGGTCCGGGCTGGGTCGACTGGAATCCGGTCCCGAACGTCCCACCAGGGCAGATCAAGAAGTGGTGCCCCTGGCAGTCCCCGCCTGGTCACTGGATCGGTGGCCCGCACGGGATTCCCTGCACCTAGAGCGGCCTGAAGCCCGAACGTTGGCTTGTGTGTCAGATCTTGACCTTGGGTTCAAGGCGTCTATGCAACAGCGGTTGGATTGAGTGGGTTGCAGAGTAGTGCGTCGAGGGTTTCGGCGGGCGTTTTCCAGCCGAGGGTCTTGCGGGGTCGGGTGTTGAGTTTGGCGGCGACGTAGTCGAGGTAGTCGGCCGGGAAGATCGAGAGATCAGCGCCTTTAGCAAAGTACTGGCGCAGTAGTCCGTTGGTGTTCTCGTTGGTGCCGCGCTGCCATGGGGAGTGCGGGTCGCAGAAGTAAATGTCGAGGTCGGCGGCCTTGGCGATGGCGGCGTGGTTGGCCATCTCCCTGCCCTGGTCCCAAGTCAGCGTGCGGCGCAGGATGGCCGGCAGTTGGGCCATCTTGGCTACGATCGCGTCCTGGACGGCTTCGGCGGTGTGGTTGTCGGGCAGGTGCAAGAGCATGACGAAACGCGAGGTGCGTTCCACGACGGTGCCGATCGCCGACCCCGAGGCGGTACTGCCCAGAATGAGGTCCCCCTCCCAGTGCCCGGGGATCGCACGATCTTCCACCTCGGCGGGCCGCTCACTGATACTGACCATGCCGCGCAGACGACCGCGACGCTGGTCGGGGCGCCCCTGCGGCTTGCGCAATGCGCGTCCGGTGCGTAGGCAGGTGTGCAACTCGCGACGTAGATTTCCCTTGCCCTGCAAGTAGATTGACCGATAGATCGTTTCGTGAGACACCCGCATCTCCGCATCGTCGGGGTAGTCGATGGTCAACCGCGCCGCGATCTGCTCGGGACTATGCTCGTCGAGCAGCTTGGCCTGCACCTCATCATGCAACACCTGATTGCGGGCCAGCTTGCCCGGCTGCGGACGACGAGCGCGCTCCTCCGACCGCGACTGTGCCATCAACGCGTCGTAGCGGACAACCGCAGTCTTGCCGCTTTGACGTGCTCCGAACGCCTCCTTGCGTCGATAGCCGGACTTACGTCCGTCGTTGTGATCGACACCGTTGACGTCGAGTTCGTACTTGATCGTCGACGCAGCCCTGCCCAGCCGTTTACCGATCGAGTTCAGCGACTCGTTGACTTTGACTCCGATCTCGATCTGGATCCGCTCAGCGAGCGTCAGCCGTGGTCGAGGACCCGACGACTTGGGCGTACGGAATTGAGGTTTCACCCCGCCAGCGTCGGCGAACCAGCGAACCCCCGTAGCGCACGACACGCCGACAGCCGCACCGGCTTCACCAGCGGTGCAACCCGCACCGACACAACCCCAGAACTCCCGAACAACACTCGACAACGGTGGACGCGGCATAGCAGCACTTCCCATCAGAATCAGCTGCTATTGCAACGACGCCTAGAAACCGCCGACGAATTTTGATACACAAGCCGACGTTCGGCGGCCGATAGAAGCTAGTTGGCGTGTAGCGCCTCATTGAGCGTGATGCCCGTGCCGTCACGCTTGACGACCTCGACCGCGCCGGACAGTGAGTTGCGCCGGAACAGCAGGTTGTTGGCCCCGGACAGCTCGACGGCCTTGGTGGTCTGCCCGTCAGCAGTGATCACCTTGGTGCCACCGGTGACATAGAGCCCGGCTTCCACCACGCAGTCATCGCCCAGCGAGATGCCCAGGCCGGAGTTGGCGCCCAGCAGGCAACGCTTGCCCACCTTGATCACCTCTTTGCCGCCACCGGACAGCGTGCCCATGATCGATGCGCCACCGCCGACATCGGAGCCGTCGTCGACGACCACACCGGCCGAGATCCGGCCCTCGACCATCGAGGTGCCCAGCGTGCCGGCGTTGAAGTTCACGAAACCCTCGTGCATGACCGTGGTGCCCGAGGCCAGGTGAGCGCCCAGCCGGACCCGGTCGGCGTCGGCGATACGCACGCCCGACGGGGTCACGTAGTCGACCATGCGGGGGAACTTGTCGATGCCGTACACGGCTACTGCGCCGCGCCGCCGCAGCTTGGCCCGCACGGTCTCGAATCCCTCCACCGCGCAGGGGCCGAAGTTGGTCCACACCACATTGGCCAGCAGACCGAAGATGCCGTCCAAGTTGGCGCCGTGCGGGGCCACCAGCCGGTGGGAGAGCAGGTGCAGCCGCAGCCAGACGTCATGCGTATCGACCGGCTTGTCCTCGAGTGAGGCGATGGTGGTCCGCACCGCCGCCACCTCGACGCCGCGGTCTGCGTCGGGACCGGTCAGGCCCGCGAACTCGGCGGGGACATCGTCACCCGTGAGCTTCACCGTGCCGGCCTCGCCGGAGCCGCTCAGCTCAGGGGCGGGAAACCAGGTGTCCAGGACGGTCCCGTCGGCGGTGATGGTGGCCAGGCCGACGCCAGATGCTGCAGTCACGTTGGCCTAGGTTACTGGACTACCGTGGACGGCCATGGGGCTAGACCTGCGTGCCGATCCGATCGCGCTGACCGCTGCGTTGGTGGACATCCCCAGCGAATCCCGCCATGAGCGCCGCATCGCCGACGAGATCGAAGCCGCCCTGCGGGTGCAGGCGCCGTGGTTCGAGGTGATCCGCAACGGTGACGCCGTGCTGGCCCGCACCCACCTGGGCCGTTCCTCGCGGGTGATGCTGGCCGGACACATCGACACCGTGCCCATCGCCGACAACGTTCCCAGCCACATGGCCAACGGTGAGCTGTGGGGCTGCGGCACCTCGGACATGAAATCCGGTGACGCGGTGTTCCTGCACCTGGCGGCCACCATCGCCGAGCCGAGCCACGACATCACCCTGGTGATGTACGACTGCGAGGAGATCGAGTCCAGCGCCAACGGGCTGGGCCGCATCGAGCGTGAGCTGCCCGACTGGCTGCAGGCCGACGTCGCGATCCTCGGCGAACCGTCCGGCGGCTTCATCGAAGCCGGCTGCCAGGGCACCATCCGCGTCGTCGTCAGTGCTACCGGCACCCGCGCGCACTCAGCGCGATCCTGGCTGGGCGACAACGCGATTCACAAACTCGGCGCCGTGCTGGACCGGTTGACGGCATACCAGCCCCGCAGCGTCGACATCGACGGCTGCGTCTACCGGGAAGGGCTGTCGGCGGTGCGCATCGACGGCGGCATCGCCGGCAACGTCATCCCCGACGCCGCCTCGGTGACCGTCAACTTCCGGTTCGCCCCCGACCGAAGCGTCGAGCAGGCCGTCGCCCACGTGCACGAGGTGTTCGACGGGCTCGACGTCACCATCGACCTGACCGACGCCGCAGCCGGCGCCCTGCCCGGGCTGGCCAAACCTGCTGCTGCCGCCCTGGTGGCCGCGGCCGGGGGCCAGGTACGCGCCAAATACGGCTGGACCGACGTTTCTCGCTTCGCGGCGCTCGGCATCCCGGCCGTGAACTACGGGCCAGGTGATCCCAACCTGGCCCACAAGGTCGACGAACGGGTGGAGGTCGCCCAGATCACCGCCGTCACCGACATGCTGAGGCGCTATCTGGCATGAGCTCCGTTCGTGTCGACAGCTGGATCTGGGCCGTGCGCATCACCAAGACCCGGTCCGCTGCGGCGGCTGCCTGCCGCGGCGGCCACGTCCGGGTCAACAACGTGCCCGCCAAACCGGCGCAGCACGTGAGCCCCGGCGACGAGGTGCGGGTCCGGTTGGACGGCCGAGAACGGATCGTCGAGGTGATCCGGCCCATCGCGAAAAGGGTAGGGCCGTCCGTGGCTTCGGAATGCCTGATCGACCGCAGCCCGCCACCGCCACCCAAAGAGATGATGGCGTCAGTTCCGGTCCGTGACCGAGGAACCGGGCGGCCCACGAAACGTGAACGGCGACAACTGGATCGGCTGCGCGGAACTTACTGAACATAAATCGCCTTGCCTGAGTGCGTACTATGGAACACGCATCTGCTGTCAACCGAGGTGGGCCGAAAACATGCTGGGAGACGACGACATCTCCGGGTGATCCCGCGAGTTGATTCGTTCCTGTCCCTCAATGCGGGGTCTGCTGCCCGCATCACCTTGGAGTACCAGCATGTCTATTGTCTGTTCCCATTTGTCTTTTGCCTGGCCCGATGACGTCGAGTTGTTCTCGGACCTGTCGTTTTCCGTCGGGCCCGGCCGTACCGGGCTGGTCGCGCCCAACGGCGCCGGCAAGAGCACGCTGCTCAAGCTGATCGCCGGCGAATACCGCCCGTCGGCGGGGTCGGTCGTCGCAGACGGGCCTGTCGGCTACCTGCCCCAAAGCCTGCCGTTCACTGCCGATCTCACCGTGGCCGCGGTGCTGGGGATCGCTCCGGTGCTCGACGCGCTCGCGGCGCTGGCCGACGGTGACGCCAGCGACGAGGTGTTCACCACCATCGGCGATGACTGGGATATCGAGGAGCGCTCCCGCGCCCAGCTCGACCGGCTCGGCCTCGACGACCTGGCGCTGGACCGCCGGTTGGGCACGTTGTCCGGCGGGGAAGTGGTCTCGCTCGGGCTGGCGGCACAACTGCTCAAGCGGCCCGGTGTGCTGCTGCTCGACGAGCCCACCAACAACCTGGACAGTGCCGCCCGGCACCGCCTGTACGACGCCCTCGACAGCTACACCGGTTGCCTGCTGGTGGTCAGCCACGACCGGGTACTGCTGGATCGGATGGACCAGATCGCCGAGCTGTACCGCGGCGAAATCATCTTCTACGGCGGCAATTTCACGGCCTACCAGGAGACGGTCGAGGCGGCGCAGGCGGTGGCCGAGGGCAACATCCGTAACGCCGAACAACAATTCAAGCGCGAGAAGCGGCAGATGCAGGAGGCACGCGAGCGCGCCGCCCGGCGCTCGTCGAACGCGGCGCGCAACCTCAAGGACGCCGGGCTGCCGAAGATCGTGGCGGGCAAGCTCAAACGCGATGCGCAGGAATCGGCGGCCCGCGCCGACGATGTGCACGCCAAGCGCGTCGACGATGCCCGCGCCCGTCTCGACGAAGCCGAACGGGCATTGCGTGATGCCTTGGTGATAGTGCTCGATCTACCCGACACCGTGGTGCCTGCCGGCCGGACGGTCTTCGCCGGAGAAGGGTTACAGATCAGCCGCGGCGGCCGGAAGCTGTTCGCCGACAACGGTATCGATCTGGCCATCCGCGGTCCGGAGCGCATCGCCCTGACCGGACCCAACGGGGCGGGTAAGTCGACTCTGCTGCGGATCATCGACGGTGCACTGGAACCCGACGCGGGGACGGTGCAGCGGGCCGACGGGCGGATCGCCACCCTGTCGCAACGGCTGGATCTGCTGGACGAGGACCGGACCGTGGCCGAGAGCTTGGCGGCCGCCGCACCGAGTCTGTCGCACACCCGGCGCATGCATCTGTTGGCGCAGTTCCTGTTTCGGGGTGATCGCATCCACTTGCCGGTGGGCGCGTTGTCGGGCGGGGAGCGGTTGCGGGCGACGCTGGCGTGCGTGCTCTACGCCGAGCCGGCGCCCCAACTGCTGCTGTTGGACGAGCCGACCAACAATCTGGATCTGGTCAGCGTCGGGCAGCTGGAATCGGCATTGAACGCCTACCGGGGCGCGTTCGTGGTGGTCAGCCACGACGAACGATTCCTGGAAGCGATCGGCATCGAGCGGTGGCTGCGGCTGGACGCCGGCGAGTTGGGTGCTACTGACGTCTCGGGTTGATGTTGTGCACCTGAGTGGGCACCGGGCCGACGCCGAAGCCGTCCTCAGCTGTCGTCCCGGCACAGGCACGGCCGGCGAGTTGCTCATAACTGCGCTCCGCGGCGGTACCGGCCTCGGCCACCGGGGCGCGCTCACCTTCGTGCTTGCGATGGTCGGCGTCGTCCTTCTTCTCGCCGTCTTGGGCGTCGTCTCTGCCGTCGCCGGCACCCTGATGGTCGGCGGCTTTGACAGCCTCCTCGGCGCCCGTGCCACCGGCGGCCAAGGCAGCCTCGCCGCCACCACCCCCGGCCTGCATGGCGGCTTCGACGATGCCCTGCACACCCTGCATCGCCTGCTGTGGCACCTGTGTCACCGCCTGGGCCAGCCCCTGCAGCGGCTGGGTGACCGACTGCATCATCTGGCCGGCCATCTGGCTGAACTGACCCATCACCTGGCCGGCCCCGCCCGCTCCTGAGCTTGCGGCTTCGGAGCCGCCTGCGCCGCCACCCGCCGCGGACTTTCCTCCGCCGAGCGCATCGGCCTGGGCTTTGAGCCGCTCGGCGGCATCCAGGTCACCGCGGGCATACGCCTGAGAAGCCTTTCCGAGCAATTCGGACATTCTGCTTGCGGCCACCTGCGTCGCACCCAGCGCGCCGTTACGCGCAGACGACGCCCCGTCGAGGGCGTTCTGCATGGGGAAACCGATGGTGCCGTGACTGGACGCGAGGTCTGACGGGCCGGAGAACGAGCTCTTGAAGCTGTTGATGTCTTCACTGACGCCGCCGACGATGTTTTGCAGGCCGGTAATCGCGTCTGTGTGCGCGACGAGCTGGTTCATCTAGCCCCCTGAAGATCGTGCGGTTCAACTGCGCATTCTAATGTCGGCGTGGCCAGGTGCCGAGCGGGAAATGTCAGGCGCACGCCTGCTGCGCGGCGTCCTCGGCGGCCGCGAGCATCCCGGCGTCGCGGTACCGCGCCGACACGTCGCGCAACGCTGCGCTGTCCCCGGCGCTCAGTGCCTGCGCGTGCGCCAGCGTCAGTTGCCCGAACACGCAATCCAGATCCACGCGCGCCAGCGCATCGACCGCGCGGGTGTCGCCGAGTCGCACGCTGTCGTGCAACACCCGCAGCATCACCGCGAATTGACCGCCACGCTCAGCGGCCTTGGCGGCTTCGCGAGCGGCGGTGACCGCACCCACCGAATCCTTGCGGGCACTGCAGGTCCAGGCTCGGGCCAGCGCCAACTCCGGTGCGAACAACATCGACTTGAGCCCGTGCCGGGATTCCGCCCGGGACAGCGCCTTTCCGGCCTCGACGGGCATGCCTCGCTGACCGAGCGCCTGGGCCAACAACATCCAGGCCAGTGGTCCCCAGGAGTATCCGGTCGGCGCCAGCGCGGCGGCTGCCTTGCGCAGCAACGCAATTGCCTCGTCGTGATTTCCGCGGACCAGTAACACGTCAGCCATCAACACCTCGCCGATGGAGCGTCCGGGCTGCAGCAGCTGGGTGAAATCGGTGATCGCCTTGGCCGTGTCCGTGGCCTGGTCCAACCGTCCGGACATCAGTAGCGCCGTGGTCTGGCCGAAGCCGCTGGTGAACCGCAACAGGCCGGGGTGTCCAGCTGCCAGCGCACGCGCTGCCATCGCATCCACCCGCTCGAACTGGCCGATCCGCGCGCAACTGAGCGCTGCCGTCGAGCTCGCCCAACCGATGGCGGTGTCATCTGCGGCGGGGGAGTCCAGCACTTCCAACGCGAGACCCAGGGCTCGTTGGGGCGTACCGGCATTCATGGCGAAAGTGGCCGCCAGGGCGTCGAGTGTGGACTGGGCCTGCGGCGTGGACACCTGGCGGCGGGTGGAACGCAAGAACGCGGTGGCACGTTCGGGTTCCGAGAGCATCCAGAACTGATTGGCAGCTTGTGGCAGCGCCCACGCCATCAGCTGATGTTCGGACAGGCCGGCCGGGTCGATCTGGCCCAGAACGGCATCGGCCTCACGGCCGCGGCCCTGCCAGGCGAGTGCGTAGGCCAGGGTGAGCAGGCCCGTGAAATCGGGGTGCGTGGCTGTCGCGGCTCGCGCCAGTCGCTCACTCAGTTCCAGGTCGCCCAGTCGAAGGGCCTCGGTCGCGGCGCTCACGAGTTCGTCCGTCGGCAGGTGCACGTCACTGTCGAGCGCGAGCACCGCCACCCGCAACCGGTCCACCACCGTTGGCTGCGACGTCGTCGACAGGCGCTCGACCAGGGCGGTGCGTAACCGTCGCAGCCCGGGCCCTCCGATCGTGGCGCGCATCGCGCTGAGAAACAGCGGGTGCACGCAGTGGGCCCTGGCGTCCTCTACCCGCACTATGCCGCACTCTTGTGCCTGCTGTACGGCCTCGGCGCTGGTCAGCGCCGTCAAATCGGCCAGCGACAGCGGATCGTGCACCGACAACTGCCGGAGCACGGCGACCGCACCGTCAGGCAGATCGGAGAGAAATGCGGTCACCTGATCGGCCAGTCGGGCGTCGTCGTGGCCCGGCGGTGTCATCTCGACCCGGTTCACCACGCCGTCGTCCCACAATGCCGCGACGTCGTCGGGTGCGTCTTCCGCGGATGCGGTGACGATGAGTTTCGCCGCCCCACTGACCGCGAGTTGATACACCAGGGCCGCGGACAAGCGATCCAGCAGATGTGCGTCGTCGACGATGACCAGCAGCCCGGTCCCGAGCGTCTCACGTGCGGACCGAAGCACGTCGGCGGTTCGTCCCGCCGAAGGAATGTCGATCAGGTGCGCCACCGCCGCGAACGGAACCGCCGCGGCCGATTCGGTGCCGGTAACCCACACCACCCGACGGAAATCGCTTGCGAGATGCTCGGCGGCGGAGCGAATCAGCGAGGTCTTGCCGACACCGGACGGTCCGAGGAGAGCGGCGCCGCAGCACTCCTGCAGACCGGCCTCGAGGCCATCGAATACGCGGTCACGTGGTGCGATCACCCAGTCGACAGCCATCCATCGGATCCTATGGCGGATGGTGGCCGTTCAGCGCCGAATTGACGTCCGGGTGCGCCGACACCGCGTCGTCCATGCCGCACTTGGAGATGACTCGCAGGACACTCGGCTGACGGAGGACGACCCGCACAGTGATTCCCTGTGCGCGGCAGTCGGCGGTCTTCTTGGCCAGCACGAGCAGCGCCCCGCAGCCCATGAAGTCCAGCGATCCGGCGTCGACGACGAGCGTCGAGGATTCGGGCGTCGCGGCAGCGGCCTCGTCGAGCATGCGTTGCCAGTCGGATTCGTTGTGGGCATCGGCCTGTCCGAAGACCTGCACGATGAGGCCTCCGGGAACGGTGTGAACTGTCCAGTGCAGTTCGTGATCTTGCTGGTTCGATTCCACGATGAAACCGAGCATAACCGCCTGTGTTTACGATGTAAACACGAGTGATCATGGTCCTGATCAGGGATGGGGCAACCAGGTCTCGATCCGATCGAGCATGGCTTCCATTGCTTCCTCGAACTCGTCGGAACTGTGGTCCTCGGCCAGCATCGGTTGCAGCCGGCGCAGGTTGGGGTAGTCGGCCAGCGACGTGTCGGGGCGCGGTTCGTCGTCGAGAACGGCCTCGTCGGGACTCAGCGCGACCCCGCGCGCGGACACCTCGAGCAGCAGCTGGCCCACCAGGAACGTGGTGTACGTCCGGTATGCGGCCACCGCGGCGTTGTCACTGAACCCGTAGGAGAGCAGTGTCTCCAGAAACGTCTCCATCCAGCGCAGGCTGCGCAACGGTGGTCGCACCCATGGCGCCTCGGGAGCCTCCGTCGCCACCAGCGGGAACACCTCGGGATGGTCGATGGCGATCTGGCGTACGCCGTGGCCGAGTCGGAGCAAGAAGTCCTGCCAGCCGTCCTCCTGTCGCCGCGCGGCGAGCTGATCGGCATAGAGGCGGTCGACGATGTGGTTGACGACTCCGGTCAGCAGATCGCCCCGGCTGTGCACGTAGCGGTAGAGCGCCATCGCCTCGACACCGCAGGCCGCACCCAGCCGGCGCATGGTCAGTTTCGTCAGGCCATCGCGATCGATCAGCTCGATCGCGGTATCCAAGATGAACTCGCGGCTCAGCCGTGCCGGCTGATCGACATCGTCACTCACCAGGATCGTCCCTCCGCGTTCAGTTCAGTCTCCCTCGCCAGGCGCGGCTGAGTCCATTGCCCCGGCGAACATCGCCCACCCGTCATCGACGGTTCACCAGCACCCTTTAGTTTGGGTACGTGTCCGGTGAATCTGACCGCGAGTTTGCGGTGTGTGTCTATTGCGCTTCGGGGCCCACCCATCCCGAGCTGCTGGCGCTGGCCAGTGAGGTCGGCGTGGCCATCGCCAAGCGCGGGTGGACGTTGGTTTCCGGCGGCGGCAACGTCTCGGCGATGGGCGCGGTCGCCCGGGCCGCACGCTCGTCCAACGGCCGCACCGTCGGCGTGATCCCCAAGGCGCTCGTGCACCGTGAACTCGCCGATGTCGACGCCGCAGAGCTCGTGGTCACCGACACCATGCGGGAACGCAAGAAGGTGATGGAGGACCGCTCCGACGCCTTCATCGCCCTGCCCGGCGGCATCGGCACATTGGAAGAGTTCTTCGAAGCATGGACCGCCGGTTATCTGGGCATGCACGATAAACCCGTCGTGCTGCTCGATCCGTTCGGTCACTACGACGGATTGTTGACTTGGCTGCGCGGGCTCCTCGACTCGGGTTACGTGAGCAGCCAGGCCCTGGACAGGTTGATCGTCGTCGACGAGGTCGCCGCTGCGCTCGACGTGTGCGAAGCGCTTACCTAGAACCGGCGGTAACGGCGGTTACCAGCGCGGTTATGGTGTTGGCCACACGAGAGCCATCTCGAGACCCATAACAACATGCAGGGGGAGACCGCATGACCGACCAGAAATCGGGCACCAGGAGCAGTGTCGGCCTACTCGACCTCGCCAGCCAGGTACCCGGTCTGCTGATGGATGCGCCGGTCATCGCACGAGGCGTGCTCACCGGAATGATGGCCCGGCCGACGGCCAAGACCTCGATCGGCAAGGTGTTCCAGGAACGTGCGGCCCAGTACGCCGACCGGGTTTTCCTCAAGTTCGACGACGAGCGGATCACCTACCGCGAGGCCAACGAGACGGTCAACCGCTACGCGGCCGTGCTGGCGGCCAAGGGTGTCGGCCATGGTGACGTGGTCGGAGTGATGCTGCGCAATTCGCCCGACGCGGTTCTGCTGATGCTGGCCATCGTCAAGTGCGGCGCCGTCGCAGGCATGCTCAACTACCACCAGCGCGGCAAGGTGCTCGCCCACAGCATCGGTCTGCTCAACGCGGCCGCCGTGGTCGCGGAGACCGACCTGATCGAGCACATCACCGAGTGCGGAGCCGAGGCCAACGGCCTCATCACCGTCGAGGAGCTGCGCCGGCTGGCGTCCACCGCACCGACCACCAACCCGGCCAGCACGTCGGCGGTCCTGGCCAAGGACAAGGCCTTCTACATCTTCACCTCGGGCACCACCGGAATGCCCAAGGCCAGCGTCATGACGCACTACCGCTGGCTGCGTGCCCTGGCCGGCTTCGGCGGCTTGGGCCTGCGGCTGCACAGCGACGACACGCTGTACTGCTGCCTGCCGCTCTATCACAACAACGCCTTGACCGTCTCAGTCGGATCGGCGCTCAACTCGGGTGCCGCGCTGGCCCTGGGCAAGTCGTTCTCGGCTTCGAGATTCTGGGACGAGGTGATCGCTTACGGCGCGACCGCGTTCGTCTACATCGGCGAGATCTGCGGCTACCTGCTCAACCAGCCGCCCAAGCCGACCGACCGCGCGCACAAGGTCCGCGTCATCGTCGGCAACGGACTGCGCCCCGCCATCTGGGACGAGTTCACCCAACGGTTCGGTATCCCGCGCGTCTGCGAGTTCTATGCGGCCAGCGAGGGCAACACCGCGTTCGTCAACGTCTTCAACGTCTCCAAGTCCACCGGAATCTGCCCCAGCCCGGTCGCGTTCGTCGAATACGACGCCGACAGCGGAGAGCCGGCCCGCGGCGCCGACGGCCGCCTGCGCAAGGTCAAGCGTGGCGAGCCGGGTCTGATGTTGTCCAAGGTCAACGCCCTGCAGCCGTTCGACGGCTACACCGATAAGGCGGCCAGCGAGAAGAAGCTGGTGCGCAACGCCTTCAAAGAGGGTGACGTCTGGTTCAACACCGGCGACCTGATGCGGTCGCAGGGGCTCGGTCACGCGGCATTCGCCGACCGCCTCGGCGACACCTTCCGGTGGAAGGGTGAGAACGTGGCCACCACCGAGGTCGAGGCCGCGGTCGCCAGCAATCCGCTGATCGAGGAATGCACCGTGTTCGGTGTCGAGGTCCCCGGTGCCGGCGGCCGAGCGGGCATGGCCGCGGTGCAGCTCAAGGGCGGCAAGGAGTTCGACGGCAAGGCCCTGGCCGACGCGTTCTACGGGCACCTGCCGGCCTACGCCGTGCCGCTGTTCGTCCGCGTCGTCCCCGAGCTGGCACACACGTCGACCTTCAAGAGCCAGAAAGTCGACCTGCGTAAGCAGGGCTACGGCTCCGACATCGAGGACCCGCTGTACGTGCTGGCCGGCCGGGACGAGGGCTATGTGCCGTTCTACCCCGAATATCCCGACGAGGTGACGGCGGGCAAGCGGCCCAAGTAGGCGGAGCGCTCGGGGCGGCGCCGCGCAGGTGGAAACCGGCGCGGAAGCCGCACCAGGCACTATGGAGGCGTGTTGTCGACGTGCAATGGCCAGTTCTGCGGGCGCCCGGTGGCGGCTGACCGTGCGTTGATCATGGCGATCGTCAACCGGACGCCGGACTCGTTCTACGACCGCGGTGCGACGTTCACCGACGACGCCGCCAAGGCTGCGGCCGCACGGGTGATCGACGAGGGCGCCGACGTGATCGACGTGGGCGGGGTCAAAGCCGGGCCCGGCAGCAGCGTCGACGCCGACGAGGAGATCGCCCGCGTCGTGCCGTTCATCGAATGGCTGCGCGCCACCTATCCCGATCAGCTGATCAGCGTCGACACCTGGCGCGCGGCGGTGGCCAAACAGGCCTGCGCGGCCGGGGCCGACCTGATCAACGACACCTGGGCGGGCGCCGATCCCGGGCTGCCGGAAGTGGCGGCCGAGTTCGGCGCGGGCCTGGTGTGCTCACACACCGGTGGCGCGGTGCCGCGCACCCGGCCGTTCCGGGTGAACTACGGGATCACCGAGCGCGGTGTCGTCGACGACGTCATCGCCGAGGTGACCGCCGCGGCCGAGCGGGCGGTAGCAACGGGTGTGCCGCGAAACCGAATCCTGATCGACCCGACCCATGATTTCGGTAAAAACACTCATCACGGTCTTAGTTTGTTGCGCCACGTAAAAGATCTTGTTAAGACCGGATGGCCGGTCCTGATGGCGCTGAGCAACAAGGATTTTGTCGGGGAGACTCTGGGTGTGGATCTGACCGAACGCCTGGAGGGCACCCTGGCCGCGACGGCATTGGCCGCTGCGGATGGAGCCGCCATGTTTCGGGTACACGAAGTCGGACCCACTCGGCGCGTGCTGGAAATGGTCGCGTCGATCCAGGGAGTGCGGGCACCCGCACGAACAGTGAGGGGACTGGCATGACCGCTCTACCTGATCTGTCCGTCGCCGACGGCGTCGTCGGCCACCGTTGGCTGACCGACCACAGCTGGAACCGGCCGAGCTGGACCATCGCGGAGTTGGAGGCAGCCAAGGCCGGCCGCACGGTTTCGGTGGTGCTGCCCGCGCTCAACGAGGAAGAGACCGTCGCCTCCGTCGTCGAGACCATCACCCCGCTGCTGGGCGGCCTGGTCGACGAGCTGATCGTGCTCGATTCGGGCTCCACCGACGACACCGAGATCCGCGCGCTCGCCGCCGGGGCTCGCGTGATCAGCCGGGAGGTCGCGCTGCCCGAGATCCCGCCGCAGCCGGGCAAGGGTGAGGTGCTGTGGCGGTCTCTGGCCGCCACGACGGGCGACATCATCGCCTTCGTCGACTCCGACCTGATCGACCCGGACCCGATGTTCGTCCCCAAGCTGCTGGGCCCGCTGCTGACCACCGACGGCGTGCACCTGGTCAAGGGCTTCTACCGGCGGCCGCTCAAGGTCAGCGGCAGCGAGGACGCCAACGGCGGCGGCCGGGTCACCGAGCTGGTGGCGCGCCCGCTGCTGGCCTCGCTGCGGCCCGAGCTGAATTGCGTGTTGCAGCCGCTGGGCGGCGAGTACGCGGGCACGCGCGAGCTGCTGACCTCAGTGCCGTTCGCGCCCGGCTACGGCGTGGAGATCGGCCTGCTGGTCGACACCTACGACCGGCTCGGCCTCGACGCCATCGCCCAGGTGAACCTCGGGGTGCGGGCGCACCGCAACCGGCCGTTGACCGAGCTGGCGTCGATGAGCCGGCAGGTCATCGCGACCCTGTTGTCACGCTGTGGGATCGCCGATTCGGGCATGGGGCTGACCCAGTTCTACGCCGACGGTGACGATTTCACCCCACGGGTGTCGTCGGTGTCATTGGCCGACCGCCCGCCCATGGTGACCCTGCGCCCGCGCTAGATGTCGCATGCGTGAGGCAGTATCGAGGGCGTGACACTGATACTGCTGTACCTGGTGGTGCTGGTCCTGGTGGCCACGGTGCTGTTCGGGCTGGGCAGCGTGATCTTCGGCCGGGGTGAGACGCTGCCTCCGTTGCCCCGAGGGACGACCGCGACGGTCCTTCCCGCTTCAGGGGTCACCGGCGCCGACGTGGATGCCGTCAAGTTCGCCCAAGTGGTCCGCGGATACAAAACCAGTGAGGTGGACTGGGTCCTGGATCGGCTGGGTCGCGAACTGGACGCAGTGCGTGGGGAGTTGGCCGCCGTCCGCGCGGCCTACGGGGTGCCCGAGGACTTCGTGGCGGCTGACGACGAGGACGAGGACGACGAAGAAGAAGAGGTCTCCGTCACGGCCGGGGAGCTGCGTACCGCGGAGGAGCCATGACCGTCGAGGGCCGGGTCGCCGGCACCGCCGACGACGGGCGCGTCCGGTGCGGTTGGGCCGTGCAATCGGGCGACCCCCTCTACCGCGACTACCACGACACCGAGTGGGGCCGGCCGCTGCGGGATTCCGCGGCCCTGTTCGAGCGGATCAGCCTTGAGGCGTTCCAGAGCGGGCTCAGCTGGCTGGTCATCCTGCGCAAGCGGGAGAACTTCCGGGTCGCGTTCGACGGATTCGACGCCGGCCTGGTCGCCGAGTACACCGACGACGACATCGAACGGCTGATGGCCGATTCGGGCATCGTGCGCAACCGGGCCAAGATCGTCGCGACCATCGCCAATGCCCGGGCGGTGGCCGACCTCGACGTCGATTTGAGCGAGCTGCTGTGGTCATTCGCCCCGGAGGCCCGGCCGCGGCCCGCTGACCTGGGACAAGTCCCTGCGGTGACTCCGGAATCGACCGCCATGGCCAAGGAGCTCAAGCGCCGCGGCTTCAAATTCGTCGGCCCCACCACGGCATATGCGTTGATGCAGGCCACCGGGATGGTCGACGATCACGTCGCGGCCTGCTGGGTGCCGGCGGCGGCTCAAAAGTGAGATCGGCCGGTATCCGAAGGGTCTTTGCACAACCATCGCGGCGGATAAGGAACAATAGGGGTAGTTCAGTAGCAGTTCAATGCCGGGTGCCGTCAACGAGTGGGCGGCTTCGGCCCCAACCTGGCCCGCTGACGCGGGGTCGGCACTGTTGGAGGGAGCACTCGATGGCGGCGATGAAGCCCCGGACCGGTGACGGTCCACTGGAAGCAACCAAAGAGGGGCGAGGAATCGTTATGCGAGTACCGCTGGAAGGCGGTGGGCGCCTCGTTGTCGAACTGACTCCCGACGAGGCCGCTGCGCTGGGCGACGAACTCAAGGCCGTCACCAGCTGATCGACTTCGCAAGGTGTCCGCTCAGGCGGACACCTTGCGGTATATCTCCAGGGTCTGCTCAGCGATGTGCGCCCAGGAGAACTCTGCGATGCACCGCTGGCGTCCGGCCTCGCCGTACCTGCGGGCGGTGTCCGGCTCGGCGACCAGTGCGTTGACCGCGTCGGCCAGACGCATCTCGAAGAAGCGCGGGTCCGTGGCGTCGTAGTGCACGAGTAGGCCGGTCTGATGGTCAGCGACGACCTCGGGGATACCGCCGACGTCGGAGGCCACCACCGGCGTCGAACAAGCCATCGCTTCCAGATTCACGATGCCCAACGGCTCGTAAACCGACGGGCATACGAAAACTGTTGCAGCGGAAAGTATTTCGCGGATCTTGTTGATCGGCAGCATCTCGCGTACCCAGAACACCCCGGTGCGGGCCCGGGCCAGCTCCGCCACTGCCGAGGACACCTCGGCGGCGATCTCGGGGGTATCGGGGGCGCCGGCACACAGCACCAGCTGCACCTCCGGGCTGAACCGGTGGGCCGCGGCCACCAGATGCGCGACGCCCTTCTGCCGGGTGATCCGCCCGACGAAGGCCACGATCGGGCGGCTCAGGTCGACACCGAGTTCGGCGAGCACCGAGTCCTGGTCGGACGGCGCAGCCGGATACCAGACGTCGGTGTCGATGCCGTTGCGCACCACGTGAACCCGGTTTGGATCGAGCGCCGGATACGTGTGCAGCACATCGTCACGCATCCCGGAGCTCACCGCGATCACCGCGTCAGCGGCCTCGATCGCGGTGCGTTCCACCCAGGACGACACCCGGTAACCGCCACCGAGCTGCTCGGCCTTCCACGGGCGCAACGGCTCGAGCGAGTGGGCGGTCAGCACGTGGGGAATGTCGTAGAGCAGCCCGGTCAGGTGCCCGGCCATCCCGGCGTACCAGGTGTGTGAGTGCACCACCGTGGCGGCTGCCGCCGAGTTGACCATGTTGAGGTCCGCGGACAGCGTCGACAGTGCCGCATTGGCGCCGCGCAACGCCGGGTCGGGCTGCGCCACGAAGGCGCCTTCCCGCGGGGCGCCCATGCAATGGACGTCGACGTCGCACAGTTGACGCAACTGTGCGACCAGTTCGGTCACGTGCACTCCGGCACCGCCGTACACCTCGGGTGGATATTCCCGAGTCATCATGGCCACCCGCATATCCGAGACGGTAGTAGGTCGGCGTGGGTCCAGCTACACGCCGACCACTTGAAGTTGCCATTGGCTGGCCGCGTTACTGGTTGGCGGATAGGTTTGGAGTCATGAGGGAGTTGCCACATGTGCTGGGCATCGTTCTGGCCGGGGGAGAGGGCAAACGGCTGTATCCGTTGACGGCCGATCGCGCCAAGCCGGCAGTTCCCTTCGGCGGGGCCTACCGACTGATCGACTTCGTGCTGTCCAACCTGGTCAACGCCCGATACCTACGGATCTGCGTTCTGACGCAATACAAGTCGCATTCACTGGACCGTCACATCAGCCAGAACTGGCGGCTATCGGGCCTGGCCGGTGAGTACATCACCCCGGTACCGGCCCAGCAGCGGCTCGGGCCGCGCTGGTACACGGGATCGGCGGATGCGATCTATCAGTCGCTCAACCTGATCTACGACGAAGATCCCGACTACATCATCATCTTCGGCGCCGACCACGTGTACCGCATGGATCCCGAACAGATGCTGCGGTTCCACATCGACAGCGGGGCCGGCGCCACCGTGGCCGGAATCCGGGTGCCGCGCGCCGAGGCGAGCGCATTCGGCTGCATCGACGCCGACGATTCCGGGCGCATCCGGGAGTTCGTGGAAAAGCCCGCGGACCCGCCTGGCACGCCCGACGATCCCGAGCAGACCTTCGTGTCGATGGGCAACTACATCTTCACCACCAAGGTGCTCATCGACGCGATCCGCGCCGACGCTGACGATGACCACTCCGACCACGACATGGGCGGCGACATCATTCCCCGGTTGGTGTCCGACGGAATGGCCGCGGTCTACGACTTCAACAACAACGAGGTGCCGGGGGCCACCGAACGCGATCACGGTTATTGGCGCGACGTCGGAACGTTGGACGCGTTCTACGACGCGCACATGGATCTGGTGTCGGTGCACCCGGTGTTCAACCTGTACAACAAGCGCTGGCCGATCCGTGGTGAGTCGGAGAACCTGGCGCCGGCCAAGTTCGTCAACGGCGGATCGGCGCAGGAGTCGGTGGTCGGCGCCGGCAGCATCATTTCGGCTGCCTCGGTACGCAATTCGGTGTTGTCCTCCAACGTGGTGATCGACGACGGCGCCATCGTGGAGGGGAGTGTGCTGATGCCGGGTGTGCGGATCGGCCGGGGCGCGGTGGTGCGCCACGCCATCCTGGACAAGAACGTGGTGGTGGGCCCGGGCGAGATGGTGGGCGTGGACCTCGACAAAGACCGCGAGCGGTTCGCGATCAGCGCCGGCGGTGTGGTCGCCGTCGGCAAGGGGGTATGGATCTGAGCCGCCGGTTCACTCCCAGGGATCCACGGCAGCGGGCCGCGGCGCCACGCTGCCGCGTGCGTTGACGCCGACCTTGACCTCGGTGCGTCGCCGGCGCCAGCGCCACAACCGGAACACGCCCCAGATCAATGCCAGCAGCGCGACGAGCACCAGGATCGGTAGCAGAATCGCCACGAAAACCAGACCGACACTGGTGGCGTCCTCGACGGTGGACAGCACGGGTGCCGCGACCCCGGCGGTGGCGACGTTGGCTGCCGGTCGCACCGTCGATTTGGTCAACGACACCACGAGCGCGGTGACGGCACCGATCACCACCGGAATCCATTGGCCGGATTGGGCGAAAGCGCCCGGGTCGGTGACGGCCGCGGTCTGTGACGCGGTACCCGACCCGAACACGATGCCGCCCGCGGTCGGGCGGACGAAGGTCTGGATGGTGTCGTTGACCGAGTCGAGGGCGGGGATCTTGTCGGCGACCACTTCTACGATCAGCAGCACCGCGACGATCGCCATCACCCAGCCGTTCTCCAGCCAGGACCAGCCCGCCGGCAACGACACCAGATGAGTGAAGCGTGACAGCAGCCCCAGCGCCAGCAACGGGATATAGGCGTTGAGCCCCGCCGCGGTAGCCAGGCCGAAGCCGGTCAACAGTTCCATTACTGCAGTATGCGGCGAACTAGGCGTCCTGCCGGGCAGTTCGCCGTTATCCGCGCCGTGCCGAACGGCTCACCAGACGAAGGGCAACAACCGGTAGCGGACCTCGCGGGTGTACGCGTCGTAGCCGTCGAGTTCGGCGCGCAGCATCTTCTCCTCGTCGAGGATGCGCACACCCAGCAGGGCCAGGGCCGGGATCACCAGCAACAGCGCCCAGTACGAACCCAGGGCCGGCGGTATGCCGATCATCATGATCACGTTGCCGACGTACATCGGATGGCGCACCAGCCCGTACAGCCCGGTGGATACCACCGCCTGGCCGGCCTCCACCTTGACATTGGCCGCCGCATAGCTGTTCTGGATGACCACGAGCATCGCGATGCCGAGCCCGATCGCCACTAAGACGTCGCCGAGCACCGATAGCCCACCGGGCACGCTGGACCAACCCAACCGGTGATCCAGTGCAGCGACGGCGATGATGCCCGCGAGCAAGACGAAGGCCATCGTGCTCGCGAACTTCTGGACCGGCCTGGTCTCGGCCGTCGGCCCGGCCTGCATCCGGCGCCGCAGCGCCGCCGGGTCGTTCACCGCGAGATAGATGCTCGGCAGCGTCGTGACGACGGTGAACACGGCGATGAATGCCCACCCCTGCCAGTAGTCCAACGTGCCGGCGGGCGCGAACACGAGGACAGCGAAGACTGCGAGTCCGACGACGGCGGCGACCGCCGCTTGCAGGCCGATCAGCATGGTGCCCCCGTCACCACACGTAGGGCAGCAGGCGGTAGCGGACCTTCTCGCTGTACGCGTCGTAGCCGGCGAGTTCGGCGCGCAGCATCTTCTCCTCGTCGAGGATGCGGGCCCCGAAAATCGGTATCGCCGCGGCGGACACCAGCAGGCCCCAGTACGAGCCGAGCGCCAAGGGAGTGCCGAGCATCATCATCACCGCACCGAAGTACATCGGGTGACGTACCAGGCCGTAGAGCCCTGTGGAGACCAGCGGTTGTTCGTCCTCCACCCGGATGCTGGCGCCGGCGAAGCTGTTCTGGAAGACCACCGCCTGCGCCAGGACCAGCCCGACCGCCACCACGACATTGCCGAGGATGACGACCGCTGTCGGCACACTCGACCAGCCGAACCGGTGGTCGAGGGCACTGAGGATGAACGCGGCGAAAGCCGCACCGCTGATCGCCCAGATGAGGATCTTCTGCACGATCCGCGTTTCCGCGGTCGGTCCGCCGTTGAGGCGTCGTTGCAGGGCGGCTGGGTCTCTCACCGCGAGATAGATGCTCGGGCCCATGGTGGTGGCCATGAACACGGCGATGAAAACCCAAGCCTGCCAATAATGAAACGTGCCGGCGGGCCAGAACAGCGCCACGACGAAGAGCGCCAGACCGAAAACGCCCGATGCGATTGTCTGCAGAGCGAGTTTCATCAGCTTCCTCCTGTTTCGGTTCAGACCGCGTCTCGATTTCGGTAGATCCACCCCGCGATGACAGCCAAAGCCGTTGCCACCACGAGCATCACGATCAGCGCCATGGCCGGGAAGTCGCTGGGCACAGTCGTCTGTCCCACGGGCGACAACTCGATCAGCCAGCGCGGTAGCCGCAGCAGCGCTCCGAGATACAGCGCGGTGATCACGAATGTGACCGTGAGCCAGGCGATCCAGGGTGCGCGCAGAGCCACGGCCAGCGCCGCGATCGCGGCGACCACGGCCAGCGCGGGCAGATACGCCAGGGCGGACAGGGTGAGGCGGACGATTGTTCCCGGCTCGCCCAGCGTCAGCCCGGCACCGAGACCGTTGCCCAGCCCGGCCCAGAACATCAGCACCGCCGCCCCCGCCAAGGCGCAGCACACCGCGCCCAACAGCCAGCGCGGGCGCGACACCGAACCGGCCAGCACCGGCTCGCCCAGACCGTTCTGCTCGTCGGCGTAGACCCGTAGCACCGCGGCGGCGACGTAGGCGCAGGCCGCCGCGGCCAGGAACTGCGTCATGGTGGTGTAGATGCCCTCGTTGCCGGTCGTGGACAGCAACCGGGCGATCAAGTCGTTGGTTTTGGCCGCATCCAGCAGCGCTTTCGTCATCGAACCGAACACCAGGCCGGCCGCGAACAGGCCGACGGCCCAGCCGATCGTTTGGCCGCGCTGCAGCGTCAGGTGCAGCCGCAGCGGGCCGGTAATCGTTGTCGCATCTGGCTTTTCGCCTGCCGACGCGATGGTGCCCGCGTCGTATTGGCGACGCCGCTCCAGCTCCGCCGCGATACCCATCAGCGCGACAGCCAGGATGACCAACAAGCCGAAGGGCCACCAGCGCAGGCTGACGAACGGCCGCATCTGTTGTGCCCAGGCGATCGGGGAGAACCAGCTCAGCGCGCTGCCCGAGTTGTCGATGACATCACCGGCCCCGCGCACCAGCGCGGCCAGCGCGAGCGACGCCAGCGCTGCGCCCGATGCGGTGCGCGCCTGCCGCCACAGTTGTGCGGTCACGGCGGCGACCGCACCGAACACCATGGCCACTCCCGTGATACCCAGGCACATGGCGGCGGTGTCGAGTACCGCGAAGCCGGTGGCCGCCATGGCCAGGGTCATGGTGAGTGCGAGAACGGCATTGAGCCCACCGACCAGGACGAGCGCCGCGGCGGTCCGTGCGTAACGGCCCACCACCGAGGAGAGCACCAGCTCGGCGCTGCCGTTCTCCTCTTCGGCACGGGTGTGGCGAATCACGGTGAGGATCGCCAGGATCGAGGTCGCGACGGTCAGAGTGAGGGTCAGCTCGTTGGCCATCATCACGCCGAGGTCGGTCTCGTTGACGCCGAACATGGGCCCGCCGAGCATCATGCCGGCCGGAGTCTTGAGCAGGTTGACCCGGGCCAGTCGCTGCTCTTCGCCCGGGTAAGCCAACCGAATCGCGTTGGGCGCGTAGGCCATCATCAGGGTCAGCGACGCGATCCACACGCCGAGCCGTACCCGGTCCCGGCGCAGCGCCAGGCGCAACAGGACGGCGGTACCGGTGAAGGCCGCGGTCGGCGCAGTGGTGGCTGTCATCGCCCGGCCCGCTGATACTCGCGGAGGAACATGTCCTCAAGGGATGCCGGTGTGACGGTGAGGTCTTCGATCCCGAGGTCGGTGAGGTGTTCCAAAGCGAACTCGATGTCGTTGCGGTCCACCGAGAAGCTCACGGCACCGTCACGGGTGGTGAAGTCGTGAACGTAGGGCGTGTGCTGCAGTTCCTGGCCATCGGAGCGGGTGCGCGCGACGACCTTGGTGCGCATCAGATGCCGCAATTCGGCCAGCGTTCCGGAACGTACCGTGCGTCCGGAGCGGATGATAGTCACGTTGTCGCACAGCTTTTCCACCTCGGCCAGGATGTGGCTGGACAGCAGGACTGCGGCACCCTGGGCGGCGACCTCTGCCACGCACTGCTGGAACGCCTTCTCCATCAACGGGTCCAGCCCTGAGGTCGGCTCGTCGAGAATGTAGAGCTCGGCATGGCAGCTGAACGCCGCGACGATGGCGACCTTCTGCCGGTTGCCCTTGGAGTAGGTGCGGGCTTTCTTGTCGGGGTCCAGCTCGAACCGGTCTATGAGGTCGTCGCGGCGTCGAGTGTCGACACCGTTGCCGCGCAGTCGGCACAGGAAGTCGATCGCCTGCATGCCGGTCAGGTTGGGCCACAACGTGACATCGCCGGGGACATAGGCGATTCGTCGGTGCAGGGCGACCGCGTCGCGCCACGGGTCGCCACCCAGCAGGCGCACACTGCCCCCGTCGGCCCGCAGTAGCCCAAGCAGCACCCGGATCGTGGTCGACTTGCCCGAGCCGTTGGGTCCGAGGAACCCGGTGACGTCGCCGGGGGATACGGTGAGGTTGAGTCCATCGAGAGCTTTGGTGTGCCCGAAAGACTTTGTCAATCCGCGGATTTCGACGGTCTTGTTCACGCCGGCTCCTTGCTCTCGGTGGCTGAACTGAACGGGATGCCTTGTTCGCGTTGCTGCAGGAACGTCTCGTACATGGTCGAGTCGGCCATGAGGCCCTCGGTGTAGAGCTCGAGGGCGGGCAGCATCATGTCCTCGCCGTAATCGCGTAACACGCGACGCAGATCGGTCGGGTCGTCGTGCATCTGCAGGTACAGCAGGAAGCCGCCGCCGCTGCAGATCGCCATGAACCTGGCCCGGGCCCGTGGGTCGCGGCTGGGTTTGAGCATCCCGGTGCGGACACCCTCCTGCAGGTACTCCTCGGCGTTGTCGACCATGGTGCGCCAGAACGTCTTGGCCAGCTCGCTGCCGGACTGCATGCTGCGGACCAGATAGGCCATCAGTGGCGCGTAGGACTCGATCTCGGCCATCTGAGCCATCCAGGTCGCGGGGTCGCTGCTCTGCATCGACTCGGTCTTGGCTTCGCGCACCACCTCGGCCACGTGGGCGTCACACGCTTTGCGCAGGCCTTCCTTGGAGCCGAAGTGGTGGATCACCAAGGCGGCGCTGACACCGGCGGCCTCGGCGATGCTCCGCAGCCCCACGCTGAATCCGTGCTGCCCGTACTGCGCGATCGCGGCGTCGCGAATCCGGGCCATCGCTGTTCGATCATCGACTGAACGCATGTTTAATACGCTAAACAGCCGTTCAGTCGGCGGTCAAGGGGTTACCCCGTCAGGAATCCGTCAAAATTTGGCTCGCGCGGGGGAAGTCAGTCGCGGGCGGCGGCGAGCAGACCGTCGCCCAACGGGATCAGCACCGGGGTGAGCCGGTCGTCCTCGGCGATCAACCGGGCCGCCTCGCGCACGGCGCTGACCTCGGCATCGTTGGCCGAGGCGTCACCGGCCCGGCCACCCAGCGCGGCCCGGTGCAACACGATCGCACCGCCGGGACGCAGAAGACGTACCCCCTCGGCCACGAACTGCGGTTGGTCGATCGGCTCGGCGTCGATGAACACCAGGTCGTAGGACTCGTCGGCCAGCCGGGTCAGCACCTCCTGGGCGCGTCCGCTGATCAGGCGCGTACGTCCGGGGCCGACGCCGGCCTCGTTGAAGCCCTGTTTGGCGATGCGCTGGTGCTCGGGTTCGACGTCGATGGTGGTCAGCACGCCGTCGTCGCTCATTCCGGACAACAGCCACAGCCCGCTGACACCGGCGCCGGTGCCGACTTCGACGACCGCCCGGCCGCCGGTGAGGCGCGCGAGCACACTGAGCAACGCGCCCACCGCCGGGGTGACCGCACCCGCGCCGAGTTCCTCGGCCCGCTCGCGCGCAGCCGCGACGATCTCGTCCTCGGAGATCGACCGTTCGGCATGCGTGACGATCGCCTCGGTGCGACCGGGGTTGGAGCTGACCATGCCCGCAGCGTAAGCCAGACCCCCGAGGCGCCGAGGCGACACGCCCGTGGGTGGCGGGTATCACGGCTCGAAATTCGCTGGTTCTTGCAGGTAACCCGACGTATCGTCGGCTTTCTCAGGGAAAGTTCAGATTGCTCATATGCCTGCCACACCGGGATCGGGAACGGTACTGGCATGGAACACGGCGCCCGCTGGCGCACCGCCCAGCACAACCAGGACAGCAATCGGAATAACGAAGTCATCAGTCGTGTTGAGCTGAGTGAAATCTGTGATCAGGAGGATCCGACGAGCACCACCGCTGTTACCGCCAACCCCGCACCCCAGGCCGCCCCGGTGACCATGGCCCATCTGGAGCAGTTCACCACCGGCGAATGGGTGGAGCCTTCCGACGAGTTGACCGGTACGGCGGTTTTCGACGCCACCGGCGACCAGGCCGCGATGCCGTCCTGGGACGAGCTAGTGCGCCAACATGCCGACCGGGTCTACCGGCTGGCCTATCGGCTCTCGGGTAACCAGCACGACGCCGAGGACCTGACTCAGGAGACCTTCATCCGGGTGTTCCGCTCGGTGCAGAACTACCAGCCCGGAACCTTCGAGGGGTGGTTGCACCGCATCACCACCAACCTGTTCTTGGACATGGTCCGTCGTCGTGGCCGCATCCGCATGGAAGCGCTGCCCGAGGACTACGACCGGGTGCCGGCCGACGATCCGAACCCCGAGCAGATCTACCACGACTCGCGGCTGGGGGCCGATCTTCAGGCGGCCCTGGACTCACTGGCGCCGGAGTTCCGCGCCGCGGTGGTCCTGTGTGACATCGAGGGTCTGTCCTATGAGGAAATCGGCGCCACGCTGGGTGTGAAGCTCGGCACCGTGCGCAGCCGCATTCACCGCGGTCGGCAGGCCTTGCGTGACTATCTGGCGAAGAACTCGCCGGAAACCGCCAAATCCGCCTAGCGGTGGTTGGTGTTCGGCGCGCCCGGTCGCGCTACATTCGGGGCAGGACATTTGGGCGCGGTGAGAGGAGCTGGGTGATGGTCGACCCGGGACATGTGTTCCGTCGGGCATTTTCCTGGTTGCCTGCGCAGTTCGCCTCGCAGAGCGACGCCCCCGTCGGCGCACCGCGCCAGTTCGGTTCCACCGAGCACCTGTCGATCGAGGCCATCGCGGCCTTCGTCGACGGTGAGCTGCGGATGAGCGCCCATCTGCGGGCCGCACACCATTTGTCTCTGTGCCCGGATTGCGCAGCCGAGGTCGACGCCCAGAGTCAGGCCCGGGCCGCATTGCGGGACTCCTGTCCGATAGCCATTCCGAATTCCCTGCTGGGCCTGTTGTCGCAGATACCGCACCACAGCCCACAGCCTTCGGCCGACGTCGATGAGCAGCCCCCGTTCGCTGATGACCCGACGCGGAGCCGGCGTAAGCGCCGGTAGGCTGCATACAAGGCGATCAGTGACCGGCGTCGGCCTATCCGGCTGGGGCGGGGCGCTCCGATAGAGAGTGAAACACCGGTGACCAATCAGGACCAGTCCGACGAGAGCGGTCGTCTGGAACCGCGCCCTGTCGAGCGCCCACCCGTCGACCAATTGTCACAACGCACATTCGGGCGCCCCGACGGCGTCGAAGGCTCGTTCCAGGGTGCTGAGAAGTACCAGGATCAGGGCGAGTACGCGCCCAAGGACCAACCGCCCGATCCCGTGCTGGCCGAGGCGTTCGGCCGGCCCGGCGGAGCTACGGACTCGCTGCAACGCCACCCGACCGACGCCGGCGCGATGGAGGCCGAGAAGAACGTCGGGGACGACGATTTCGACGACCCCTGGCGCGACCCGGGGGCCATCCCCGCATTGGGTACCCCGGCGCAGGCGCCGGCCGCGCCGGTGGTGGCGGCGGCCCCGATCGGCAAGCTGGGCGCGCGCGAGGTGCTGTTCGGCGGCCGGGTGTCCTGGCCGTCGATCTTCATCCTCTTGATCGTCGCCGGGCTCATCGCGTTCGTCGGCGGCTGGGTCGGGCAGAAGACCGCGGGCACCGTGCAGGCCTTCACCACCTCCAAGGTGACGCTGGAGACGGGCGACCTTCCGTCCCCTGACGCCGGTCGGTTCGCCACGGTCGCCTCGGCAGTCGAGGACTCGGTGGTGACGATCGAGGCCAAGAGCAAGACCGAGGGCTCGCAGGGTTCCGGTGTGGTCGTCGACGGCAAGGGCTACGTCGTCACCAACAACCACGTGATCTCCGACGCGGCGAGCAAGCCCGCGGACTACCAGATCACCGTCGTGTTCAACGACGGCAAGGAGGTGCCGGCCAACCTCGTCGGCCGCGACCCCAAGACCGACCTGGCGGTGCTCAAGGTCGACAACGTCGACAACCTCGTCGTGGCGCGGATGGGTGACTCCGAGAAGGTGCGGGTCGGTGAGGAAGTGATCGCCGCCGGCGCCCCGCTGGGGCTGCGCAGCACGGTCACCCACGGCATCATCAGCGCGCTGCACCGGCCGGTGCCGCTGTCGGGTGAAGGCTCCGACACCGACACCGTGATCGACGGGCTGCAGACCGACGCCTCGATCAACCACGGCAACTCGGGTGGCCCGCTGATCAACATGTCGTCCGAGGTGATCGGGATCAACACGGCAGGAAAGTCCTTGTCGGACAGCGCCAGTGGTCTCGGCTTCGCGATCCCGGTCAACGAGGTCAAGCAGGTTGTCGAGAACCTGATCAAGGACGGCAAGGTCGCGCATCCGACGCTGCTGCTCAGTGCCGTCACGGTCAGCAACAGCGTCGCCTCGGGAGCCCAGGTTCGTAACGTCAACGCCGGTGGGCCGGCCGAGAAGGCGGGGATCCTGGAGAACGACGTGGTGGTCAAGGTCGGGGACCGCAAGGTCGCCGACGCCGATGAGATGGTGGTCGCGGTGCGTCAACTCAAGATCGGGCAGGAAGCCCCGATCGAGGTGCTCCGCGACGGGCGGCCCATGACATTCATGGTCACGCCCATCGGCGACGATCAAAAAGCGCAGTAGCGATGTTCGGCAACATCGGGTGGGGAGAGATGCTGGTCCTGGTGATCGCCGGGCTGGTGATCCTGGGGCCCGAGCGCCTGCCCGGTGCCATCCGCTGGACCTCCGGTGCGCTGCGGCAGGCACGTGACTACGTCAGCGGCGCCACCAACCAACTGCGTCAGGACCTCGGGCCGGAGTTCGACGATCTCCGGCAGCCGCTGGCCGACTTGCAGAAGCTGCGCGGCATGACGCCGCGCGCGGCGATCACCAAGCACTTACTCGACGGTGACGATTCATTTCTGACCGGCGCTTTCGACGACCGCCAGAATCAGCAGCCCTCGGTGCCCGGCGACAAGCCCGCCGGTGACATCGCCGCCAAGCCGGCGGACAAGCCCACCGGCACGACGTTCGATCCCGACGCGACTTAGCGGCGGGCGGTATCCAGGCCCAGCGACATCCCGGCCAGGCCGCGCTTGCGGGCCGACAATCCTTCGGCGATCTTGCGCAGCTCGGCGCCGGCCGGTGAGTCGGGAGCCGACAGCACCAGCGGAACCCCGGAGTCGCCCGCTGCCACCAGATCCGGATCCAGCGGCACCTGGCCCAGCAGCGGCACCTCGGCGCCCACCGAGCGGGTCAGGGAGTCGGCGACCTGGCGGCCGCCACCCTCGCCGAACAGCTGCATGACGGAGCCGTCGGGCATCGTCAGGCCGGACATGTTCTCGACTACGCCTGCGATGCGCTGACGGGTCTGCAGGGCGATCGCACCGGCCCGCTCGGCGACTTCGGCCGCGGCCAGCTGGGGAGTGGTCACCACCAGGATCTCGGCGCCCGGGATCAGCTGGGCCACCGAGATCGCGATATCGCCGGTGCCCGGCGGCAGGTCCAGCAGCAGTACGTCCAGATCGCCCCAGTACACGTCGGCGAGGAACTGCTGCAACGCCCGGTGCAGCATCGGCCCGCGCCACACCACCGGAGTGTTGCCCTGGGTGAACATCGCGATCGAGATGACCTTCACGTCATGGGCGATCGGCGGCAGGATCATCGAGTCGACCTGGGTGGGCCGATCGGTCACGCCCATCATCCGCGGCACCGAGTGCCCGTAGATATCTGCGTCCAAGAGCCCGACGGTCAGCCCGCGGGCGGCCATCGCGGCGGCCAGGTTGACCGTCACGCTGGACTTGCCGACCCCGCCCTTCCCGGAGGCCACCGCGTAGACCCGGGTCAAGGAGTTGGGCTGGGCGAACGGGATCACCGGCTCGCGGGAATCGCCGCGCAGCATCTTGCGCAACTCGGCACGCTGCTCGTCGTTCATCACGTCGAGGCTCACCTTGACGGCCCCGGTGCCGGGGACGTCGGTGACGGCAGCCTTCACCAGGTCGGCGATCTCGTTCTTCTTCGGGCACGCCGCAGTGGTCAGGTAGATCTCGACGTGCACGCCGTGATCGGCCTCGATCGAGATGTTCTTGACCATGCCGAGGTCGGTGATCGGCTTCCGCAATTCGGGGTCGATCACCTTGGCAAGCGCAGCGCGAACTGCGGATTGCAGCTCAGTGGCAGATTCGGACATCACCGCCGAGTCTACGGCGGCGGCGCCGAGGGCTGGATTCAGGCCGGTGTCAGGCCGGGCCCGGTGCCGGTCCGGGGGCGGGCCCCAGTGCCGGCCCAAGCCCGGGAGGAGCCGGCGCGGCCTCGACCGGCGGGGAGGCCGGGGCCGGGGCGGGAGCCAGGGGAGAGATCTGGGCCGGTGCGGGGCCGAGCGGCGGCGCCTGCGGTGCCGGTCCGGGTGCGGGCCCAGGCGGCGGGATTTGCTCCGGGCCGGGCGCGGGCGGCGGAGCCTGCTCACCCAAGCAGAACACCACACACGTGGGCTGACGCGGCTGCTCCCACGGCGGCACCCAGGGCGGTGGCGCGGCCGGGGTTTGCGACGGGATGGCCTGGGCCGGACCGGGCAACGGACCGAGCACCTGCCCGGGCGCGAAGCCAGGAACGTTCTGCGTGCCGGTCTCGTTGCGGTTCAGCAGCGGAATCAGGGCCAGCGGATCGCCGGCGGGCAGTCCGGTGGCATCGGCGGGCAGGCCCGGCCCGAGGCCCTCCGGGTTGTCCAGGTGCGAATCGCCGATCGGGGGGATCGACCCGGTGATCTCGGGCAGGTCGACCGGCACGACACCCGTGGCGTACGCCGCGGCCCAGCCCAACACGTTGCGGGCGTAGGCCACCGAGTTGTTGTAGCGCAGGATCGCCGTCATCACCTGGGACTGGTCGCGTAAATTGAGCCCGCCGCTGCACAGGTAGCGGGCTGCGGCCAGTGCCGAGTCGAAGACGTTCTGTACGTCGGCCTTGCCGTCGCCGTCGCCGTCGGAGGCGTACCGGGCCCAGGTTCCGGGCAGGAACTGCATCGGGCCCATGGCGCGGACGTACGAGACCCGCCCGGCCTGAACGCTCTGGACGATGATCTCGTTGCCCGGCAGGGTGCCGTCGAGCGCGGGACCGTAGATGGGGCGCACTGCGGTGCCCCGGGCGTCCGTCGCGCCGCCGTTGGCGTGGCCCGACTCGATGCGGCCGATGCCGGCCAGCAGGTTCCAGCTGATACCGCAGCCGGGGTAGGCGGCGGCCATCATCCGTTCGGCGTTGCGGTACGCCTTCAGTGAGGTTCCCGGAATGCCAAGGGCGCCAGGGGTATTGACGACGAACGCCGGCGGGGGAGCTGAGAGCGAGGTCATCGGCTTGATGCGGAAGTTCGTCGGGGGCCTGGCGGCGGCGACCACGGCGGGACCCGAGCGGTCGACCTGGGGCGCGACGGCGGCCAGCGGGGTGACCGCGGTGTCGGAGATCTCGGTGCCCGGGGTCGATCCGGCCCCGGCGACCAACACGATGGGGGCCAACACGGCGACGCCGAGCGCGGGCGAGCGCACCAGGCGGTTCACATGGCGCCGAGCGGTTGCGATCACCGCTCCTCCCCCTACGCGCACGTACCCGTCCTTAAGTCAGCTTCGGTCATGTTGTGAACCAAGTCACCATACATAGTCGAGGTTTGCGTTGTTACGACAATGGTCGACAGCGAGATCAACCACTGCGTTTCGACCTGCGCTCGCCGGGGTCGGCTTTGCTCGAACTGCTCCGATCGGGATCGGTCTGCGGGCCGAGCTCGATGATCAGTTCGCGCAGTTCCTCCAGCTCGCGGCGCAGGTAATCGCGCGTGACGACCTCGCCCACCGCCAGCCGCAGCGACGCCAGCTCGCGGGCCAGATACTCGGTGTCGGCCTTGGTCTGCTCGGCTCGGCGCCGGTCCTCTTCGAGTGCGACCCGGTCGCGGTTCTCCTGGCGGTTCTGTGCCAGCAGGATCAGCGGGGCGGCGTAGGCGGCCTGGGTCGAAAAGGCCAGGTTGAGCAGGATGAACGGGTACGGGTCCCACTGGAAGGTGAAGACGCCGATGTTGAGGGCGATCCAGACCACCACGACGATCGTCTGGATGGCCAGGTATCGCCCGGTGCCGAGGAAGCGGGCGATCGACTCGCTGAACGCGCCCACCGCTTCCACGTCGACGTGCAGCCCGAAGCCACGGGTCGCGCGCGGGGTGTCCAGCCGCTGGCGCGCAGAGGTTTCGCTCATGAGCCCGCCGCCGGGATTTCGGGCTCGTCACGTTCGCGCCAGTCGTCGGGCAGCATGTGGTCGAGCACGTCGTCGACCGACACCGCTCCCAGCAGGTGGTTCTCCTCGTCGACCACCGGACCGCAGACCAGGTTGTAGGCGGCGAAGTAGCGGGTCACCGCGGCCAGCGAGTCGGCCGGGCTCAGGCTGGGCAGGTCGGTGTCAACGATGCCGCTGACCAGTTCCGCGGGCGGTTCACGCAGCAACCGCTGCAGATGAACACAGCCCAGATACTGCCCGGTCGGGGTGGCGCTGGGCGGCCGCGTGACGAAGACCAGTGAGGCCAACGCCGGCGTCAGATCGGGGTCGCGGATCCGCGCCAATGCCTCGGCCACGGTGGTGTCGGGGGCCAACACCACCGGCTCACTGGTCATCAGGCCGCCCGCGGTGTCGGGCGAGTGGGCCAGCAAGCGGCGCACGTCCTCGGAATCCTCGGGGTCCATCTCCAGCAGCAGGGCCTCGGCGTCGGCCGGGGTCATCGAGCCCAGAACGTCGGCGGCGTCGTCGGGATCCATCGCCTCCAGCACGTCGGCGGCGCGTTCGGTGTTGAGCTGGCGCAGTACGGCGGCCTGCTCGTCCTCGGGCAGTTCCTGCAGCACGTCGGCCAGGCGCTCGTCGTCGAAGGCCCGGTACAACTCGTAGCGCCGTTTGACCGGAAGCTCACGCAAGGCCTCGGCCACCTCTACCGGGCGTTGACCCTCGAACTGCTCGAGCAGTGAGGCCACTCCCTGGTCGGGCATCGCCAGCCCCGACGGTGTCAGCCCGTGCACGTTCTGCCAATCGACGACGTGGATGTTGCTGCGCCGCCCCAGACGTCGCTGCGGGCGCACGGCCACCCGCGTCACCATCCAGTCGCGCGTCCGGGTCTGCTCGATACCCAGATCGACTACCACGACGTCGATTCCGGCCAGCTGCTCCAGATCGGGATCGTCGACCCGGACCCTGGTCTCCAGCACCTGACCCAAGACCAGCACCTCTCCGGGGCGTTGCGCGAAACGGCGCAGCGACACACTGCCGGTGGCCAGGGTCACCGAACCCGGCTCGATCGCGGTCACCCTCAGGATGGGAACGAAAATCCTTCGCCGGGTGAGCAATTCGACCACCAGGCCGAGAACGCGCGGCTGCTGGCGGACGATGCTGATACTGATCACCACGTCGCGGACACGGCCGATGGATTCCCCGTCGGGGCCCAGCACCACCATCCCCGCGAGCCGGGCTGCGTAGACCCTGTTCACCGCCGCCATGAAACAAAGGGTAGAGACTGTGGTCGTGGAGAACACGTATCGACCCCGTAGAACGTGCCTCTCGGTTCCGGGAAGCAGCCTGAAGATGATCGAGAAGGCCAAACGTCTGCCCGCTGACGAGGTGTTCCTCGATCTGGAAGACGCGGTCGCCCCCGGCGCCAAGGAATCGGCCCGCGCCCAGGTCGCCGCGGCGCTCGCCGAGGACGGTTGGGCCGGACAGCTGCGCGGGGTACGGGTCAACGACTGGACCACGCCGTGGACCTACGCCGACGTGATCGAGGTGGTTTCGGGGGTCGCGGCGGCCGGCGCCACCTTGGACCTGATCGTGTTGCCCAAGGTCACCGAGGCATCTCACGTTCAGGCCCTTGATCTGTTGCTGTCCCAGCTGGAGGCCACTCACGGCCTGGAGCCGGGGGCCATCGGCATCGAGGCACAGATCGAGAACGCGCAGGGGCTGACGAACATCGATGCGATCGCAGCGGCCCCGCGGGTGCAGGCGCTGGTGCTCGGCCCCGGAGACATGGCGGCCAGCCTCAACATGCGCACCCTCGAAGTCGGTGGGCAGCCCGACGGCTACGACATCGGCGATGCGCATCACCACGTGCTGATGCGCATCCTGATCGCCGCGCGCAGTCGCGGCATCAACGCCATCGACGGGCCGTATGTGAAGGTGCGCGACGTGGACGGGTTCCGCCGGGTGGCCGGACGTTCGGCGGCGCTGGGCTATGACGGCAAGTGGGTGCTGCACCCCGACCAGATCGACGCGGGCAACGAGATCTTCAGTCCACGCCAGGCCGACTACGACCACGCCGAGCTGATCCTGGACGCTTACGAATGGCATACCTCGCATGCCGGCGGTGCCAGGGGAGCGGTGATGCTGGGCGACGAGATGATCGACGAGGCCAGCCGCAAGATGGCACTGGTGATCGCCGGCAAAGGGCGGGCAGCGGGGATGACTCGACTCGCCGAACCGTTCCGGCCACCGAGCTGATCGGGTCGTGCGGCGCCGCAGCGTAATTCGGCCGCTACACGGCCAACATGACGGCCACGAAGTACAGGACCCAGCCCAAGCCGATGAGGGCGCCGATGGCGCCCAGGATGATGCCGGCGATCGCCAGACCGCGCCCTGACTGTCCACTCCGGTCGATCTGCTTGAGCGCGGTGATGCCGAGCCCGATTCCGACGACGGCGGCCAGCAGTCCGAGGCCGCACATGCCGAACATGAACAGCGAGACGAGCGAGGCCGCCAGCGACCCGATGGCGACGTTGCTGGTCGTTGCCGGCGGCATTCCGTATCCGGCGGGATATGCCGGATAACCCGGTGGCCCGTAGCCCGGCGGCGGCGGATAACCGGGCACCGGCGGCGGATAGGGAGGCGGATAGGGCGGAGGGGGATAAGGCGGAGGGTAGGACTGCGGATAGTCGGGCGGGATGTCCGCCGGATAGTCGATGGCAGGCGGATACGGCGCGGTGACCTCATAGCCCTGCGGTCCGAATTCGTATGACGGTTGCGCCCCGGCGTTTTGCGGCAGATCCTGGGAATGCTCGATGGAAGGTGCTTCGTAGCCGCCGGACAACGGTTCCGACGGCTGGGAGCCGGGGTCGGATGGCGGCGTTTCGCCCGCGTTGCCGTCCGGGTTTGTCATGCTGATCAACCTAGCGTACGGACCGTGAGGCCCCGGGGGCGTGACGCCGGCACCAAAAGCGGTGTAAGGGCGTTGCTGTAACAAGAGCAGCCGCTGTGCTGGCGGTGGACAGGAGAGTGAAGTTCGATATGACGAGCCCATTTCAGTCCGGTCAGACACCGGGTGCAGCGTCCGCCGCACGCGGCGCGTTGCCGACGCCGCCCAAAGGCTGGCCCATCGGTTCCTACCCGACCTATGCGGAGGCCCAGCGGGCCGTCGATTACCTGTCCGACCAGCAGTTCCCGGTGCAGCAGGTGACGATCGTCGGTGTGGACCTCATGCAGGTAGAGCGCGTCACAGGGCGGCTGAGCTGGCCCAAGGTGCTCGGCGGCGGTGTGCTGTCGGGTGCCTGGCTGGGCCTGTTCATCGGCCTGATCCTGGGCTTCTTCAGCCCCAACCCGTGGAGCGCGTTGCTCACCGGCCTGGTCGCTGGTGTCTTCTTCGGCCTGATCACCTCGGCCATTCCGTATGCGATGGCTCGCGGCACAAGAGATTTCAGTTCGACGATGCAGCTGGTCGCGGGCCGCTACGACGTCCTGTGCGATCCGCAGAGTGCCGAGCAGGGGCGGGATCTGCTGGCGCGCTTGACGATCTGAGCTGACCCGCGGCCCTGTGCCGGCCGCGGTGGCAAATGTCCGCAGGTCACGATTGTGACGCGGCACGCCCAAACGGTTGCACATGAGCTCCGCATAGCTCTACGGTTTGCGCGCGGGAGCCGCTTCCAGCGGCGACATCGAAGGCGAACGGGAGGCAGGGCGTGCGCGCTCGGCGGCTATGTGCTGCGGCAGTGGCCGCGTTGACGACGGCCTCGGTCCTGTCGGCGTGTGGTGAGGCCGACAGCGGGATCGTCATCAATTACTACACGCCGGCCAACGAGATGGCGACCTTCACGGCCGTCGCCAAACGGTGCAACGCCGAACTCGGCGACCGCTTCACCATCAAGCAGATCAGTTTGCCGAAAGGTGCTGACGACCAACGGTTGCAGCTGGCCCGCCGGCTGACCGGCAACGACAAGACGCTCGACATCATGGCGCTCGACGTGGTGTGGACCGCCGAGTTCGCCGAGGCCGGCTGGGCCGTGCCGCTGTCGGAGGACCCGGCGGGAGAAGCGGAGTCCGACGCCGAGTCCAACACCCTGCCCGGACCGTTGGAGACGGCCCGATGGCAAGGCAAGTTGTATGCCTCGCCCATCACCACCAACACCCAATTGCTTTGGTACCGAGCAGATTTGATGGATCCGGCGCCGTCCACCTGGGACGGGATGGTCTCGGAGGCCAACCGGCTGCATGCGGCGGGCAAGCCCAGTTGGATTGCGGTGCAGGCCAAGCAGTACGAGGGGCTGGTGGTGTGGTTCAACACCCTGCTCGCCAGTGCGGGCGGTCAGGTGCTCTCCGACGACGGCAAGACGGTCACGCTGACCGACACCCCGGAGCACCGCGCGGCCACGGTCAAGGCGCTGCAGATCATCAAATCGGTTGCCACCGCACCCGGTGCCGATCCGTCGGTCACCCAGACCGACGAAGCGACGGCCCGACTGGCGCTCGAGCAGGGCAAGGCCGCGCTCGAGGTCAACTGGCCGTTCGTGTTGCCCTCACTGCTGGAGAACGCCGTCAAGGGCGGGGTGAACTTCCTGCCGCTCGACAAACGGCCCGATCTGACCGGGGCGATCAACGATCTGGGCACCTTCTCGCCGACCGACGAGCAGTTCGAGGCGGCCTATGAGGCGAGCAAGGACGTGTTCGGCTTCGCCAACTATCCGGGCGTGCGTGAGGGGGAGCCGGCCAAGGTGACCATCGGCGGGCTGAATCTCGCGGTGGCCAAGACCAGTCAGCACAAGGCCGAGGCCTTCGAGGCCATCCGATGCCTGCGCAACGTCGAGAACCAGCGCTACACCTCCGTCGAGGGCGGATTGCCCGCAGTGCGCGAGTCGTTGTACGACGATCCCGCATTCCAGGCCAAGTACCCGCAGTACGCGATCATCCGCGAACAGTTGACGAATGCCGCCGTGCGGCCTGCCACACCCGTGTATCAGGCTGTGTCCACCCGCATTTCGGCCACCCTGGCTCCGATCACCGACATCGATCCGGAGCGCACCGCCGATGAGCTGACGGAACAGGTGCAGAAGGCGATCGACGGCAAGGGGCTGATCCCGTGACGCGCACCGACAACCGCGCCTCCGAACGAAAATTGGCGTTCGCGCTGATCGCTCCCGCGGTGGTCCTGATGATCGCGGTGACCGCGTATCCGATCGGATATGCGGTGTGGCTGAGCCTGCAGCGCTACAACCTGGCCGCCCCCGACGACACCGCCTTCGTGGGGTTCGCCAACTACCAGACCATCCTCACCGACCGCTACTGGTGGACGGCTTTCGCGGTCACTCTGGCGATCACCGTGGTGTCGGTGGCCATCGAGTTCGTGCTCGGTATGGCGCTGGCGCTGGTCATGCACCGCACCATCTTCGGTAAGGGCGTGGTCCGTACCGCGGTTCTGATCCCCTACGGGATCGTGACGGTGGCGGCCTCTTACAGCTGGTACTACGCGTGGACACCGGGCACCGGTTACCTGGCCAACCTGCTACCCGACGGCAGTGCTCCGCTGACCGAACAGTTGCCGTCGCTGGCCATCATCGTGCTCGCCGAGGTGTGGAAAACCACCCCGTTCATGGCGCTTCTGCTGCTGGCCGGCCTGGCGCTGGTGCCGCAGGATCTGCTCAACGCGGCCCAGGTCGACGGGGCCGGGGCCTGGACGCGGCTGGTGAAAGTGATTCTGCCGCTGATCAAACCGGCCATCCTGGTCGCACTGTTGTTCCGCACCCTCGACGCGTTCCGGATCTTCGACAACATCTATGTGCTGACCGGGGGAGCCAACAGCACCGGGTCGGTCTCGATCCTGGGGTACGACAACCTGTTCAAGGCTTTCAACCTCGGTCTGGGTTCGGCCATCAGCGTATTGATCTTTGTGTCGGTGGCGGTGATCGCGTTCGTCTTCATCAAGTTGTTCGGTGCGTCGGCGCCTGGCGCAGAGACGGAGGGGCACCGATGAGCGCTTGCGCGAAGAGCGAGGGGAACCGATGAGCGAGCGGGTGGGCGCACGCCGCGCGACCGGGTGGACGGTCGTGAACATCCTGGTGGTGCTGTATGCGTTGATCCCCGTGTTGTGGATCCTGTCGTTGTCGTTGAAGCCGACGTCGAGCGTCAAGGACGGCAAGCTGATTCCAGCCGAGATCACGTTCGACAACTACAAGGGCATCTTCAGCGGAAACATCTTCACCTCGGCGCTGGTCAACTCGATCGGCATCGGCCTGATCACCACGGTGATCGCCGTGGTGATCGGCGGTATGGCTGCCTACGCGGTGGCCCGCCTGGATTTCCCGGGCAAGAAACTGTTGGTGGGCGTGGCGCTGCTGATCGCGATGTTCCCGCAGATCTCGCTGGTGACCCCGATCTTCAACCTGTGGCGCAGCATCGGGCTGTTCGACACGTGGCCCGGGCTGATCATCCCCTACATCACCTTCGCCCTGCCGTTGGCGATCTATACGCTGTCGGCGTTCTTCCGGGAGATCCCGTGGGACCTGGAGAAGGCCGCCAAGATGGACGGCGCCACGCCGGCCCAGGCTTTCCGCAAGGTGATCGCTCCGCTGGCCGCCCCGGGCATCGTCACCGCGGCCATCCTGGTCTTCATCTTCGCGTGGAACGACCTGCTGCTGGCGCTGTCGCTGACCGCCACTGAGCGGGCGATCACGGCGCCGGTGGCGATCGCGAACTTCACCGGCAGTTCGCAATTCGAGGAGCCCACGGGGTCGATCGCGGCAGGGGCGATGGTCATCACCATCCCGATCATTATCTTTGTTCTCATCTTCCAGCGGCGCATCGTCGCTGGCCTGACATCCGGTGCGGTAAAGGGGTAATTGGATGGCCGAAATCGTGTTGGACCGGGTCACCAAGAGTTACCCCGACGGTGCGGGCGGCACCAGGGCTGCCGTCAAAGAGTTCTCGATGACCATCGCCGACGGCGAGTTCATCATTCTGGTGGGACCGTCGGGGTGCGGTAAGTCGACGACGCTGAACATGATTGCCGGACTTGAGGACATCTCGTCAGGCGAGCTGCGCATCGGCGGGGAGCGGGTGAACGAGAAGGCGCCCAAGGACCGCGATATCGCGATGGTGTTCCAGTCCTACGCGCTCTACCCGCACATGACGGTGCGCCAGAACATCGCGTTCCCACTCACCCTGGCCAAGCTCAAGAAAGACGAGATCGCGGCGAAAGTCGAGGAGACGGCCAAGATCCTCGACCTGACCGAACTGCTCGACCGCAAACCGGCCCAACTGTCGGGCGGCCAGCGTCAGCGGGTGGCGATGGGCCGGGCGATCGTGCGGCGCCCCAAGGCATTCCTGATGGATGAGCCGCTCTCCAACTTGGACGCCAAGCTGCGCGTGCAGATGCGCGCCGAGATCGCGCGGTTGCAGAGCCGGCTGGGCACCACCACGGTCTACGTGACACATGATCAGACCGAGGCGATGACGCTGGGTGATCGGGTTGTGGTGTTGCTGGCGGGCGAGATCCAGCAGATCGGCACGCCCGACGAGCTGTACAACAACCCGGCGAACCTGTTCGTGGCCGGCTTCATCGGCTCACCGGCGATGAACTTCTTCCCGGCGACGTTCACCGATGTCGGGGTGCGGTTGCCGTTCGGTGATGTCACGCTGACCCAGCAGGTGCATGATCTGCTGGCACGTCAACCCAAGCCGGACAACATCATCGTCGGTATCCGGCCCGAGCAACTGGAAGATGCCGCACTGCTCGACGGGTATGCTCGCATCCGGGCGTTGAGCTTTCCAGTGCGCGCCGACATCGTCGAGTCGCTGGGTGCGGACAAGTACGTGCATTTCACCATCGAGGGTGCCGGCGCCGAAGCGGCGCAGCTCGCCGAGTTGGCCGCCGATTCCGGTACCGGTGTCAACGAATTCGTGGCCCGGGTGTCGGCGGAATCCACGGTGACGGCCGGCCAGCAGATCCAACTGGCGTTCGACACGTCGAAACTGGTGATCTTCGACGCGGAGACGGGGGCGAATCTGACCCGCACCGAACCTGCCGCCGAGGAGCCCGCCGCGGCCGAAGAACCCGCCGAGCCCGAAACCGAAGAGACCGATTCAGCCGAAGAACCGACAGCAGAGTGATCGACGTCCTGGCTGCCGTTCGCGCCCACGTGGGCGAGCATTTCGGCGCGGCAGGCATCACCGCGGAACCGGTCAGCGCCAGCGTCACCTTTCTGGGCACCGAGCGCATCGATGTGCTCCGGTTCGGTCCTGACCTGGCTGCCGGTGGTGCCGGACAGGAGCTGTATCACTATGTGACGCTGGGCTGTTCGCGTCACCCGATGTTCGATCCGACCGAGCTGGTATCCGACCCGATCCACGGCCCCCGGGCCGAGGTGGTGCTCTCGCTGCGGGGGCCGACCCCGACTGGGCTGGCCCGGTCGCTGGCCGTGCTGGCCGCCGCCCCGGCGGTGGAGGGCCTGGTGCTGGAGGCCGACGCGCTCATCGATCTGGAGACGCCGCTGTTCGATTCCGCACCGTTCAGCGCATTCCTGTTGGGTCCCAGCGACATTGGTCAGGTCGAGCTGCCCGAACCGTTGTCCGCGGTGTCGGTGCTGTCGGCCACTCCGATCACCGCCACCGAGGCGGCCTGGGTGCGGCTCAAGGGGGCCGACGCGATGCGTGAGGCGTGGCAGACCGACGGGGTGGACGTGATGGATCCACGGCGGCGAGCCGCCAATCCAAGCTGAGAGAAGGGCTAGAGCCAGTCGTTGTGCCGGAAGGTGCGGTGCAGCACCAGGCAGATGGTGGCCATCAGCAACAGCACGGCGGGATAGCCCCAGGTCCACTGCAATTCGGGCATGTGCTCGAAGTTCATCCCGTAGATGCCGGCCATCGCGGTCGGCACGGCGGCGATGGCCACCCACGCCGAGATCTTGCGCATGTCCACGTTCTGCTGCATGGCGACTTTGCCCAGCGCGGCCTGCACCAGCGAGCTGAGCATTTCGTCGTAGCTGGCGATCCGGTCTGAGGCTTGCACGTTGTGGTCGTGCACGTCGCGCATGTAGCGGCGTACCTCGACCGAGATCAGGTCGTTGTGGTCGGTCAGCAACCGGGCCAGGGCGAGTGTCAACGGCGCCACCGCCCGCCGCATTTCGACGACCTCGCGCTTGAGCAGGTAGATGCTTTCGATGTTGGTGCGCGTACGGGGGGAGAAGATGTCCTCCTCCATCGTGTCGATGTCGGTTTCCATCAGATCGGTGACGTCGAGGTAGCTGTCCACGACATGGTCGGCGATCGCGTGCATCACGGCGAACGGTCCGAGTTTGAGGATGGCAGGCGAGGATTCGAGGCGTTTCCGTACCCCGGCCAGGCCGCCGTGCTCGCCGTGGCGGACGGTGACCACGAAGTCCGGTCCGACGAAGATCATGATCTCGCCGGTCTCGACGATCTCGCGAGCCAGCGCCACCGACTCGTGCTCGACGTAGGTGACCGTCTTGAGCACCAGGAACAGGGTCTTGTCGTAGCGCTCCAGTTTGGGGCGCTGGTGGGCATGCACGGCATCCTCGACAGCCAACTCGTGTAGGCCGAAAACATCTGCCACCGACTGCATTTGGAACTCGTCGGGCTCGTGCAGGCCGATCCAGACGAATGCCTTCTCGCCGGCGGACTGAAGTTCGCGGACTTTGTTCAGCGCCGCGGCGTGGGTGTATTTGCCGGGCAGGCGGTCGCCACCGCTGTAGACGCCGCAATCGACCATGGCCCGAGCCACCGGAACGTGGATCGACTTGGCGTCGGGCTCTGCGGAACGAGCCTTTGCGGTGGCCCGCAGGGCCGGTGGCAGGGCGCGGAACGAGGGCATGACTGCGACCTTCCTGCGCGGTGTGTTCCCAACCAGATCAGCACAACGAATGCTACGCGTAGTTACTATTAAGTAAGGCTCACCAGCGGGGATCCGGACCCTGTGAGAATTGGCATTGAAGTACCCTTGCGCCGTGTCGGAAAGTACAGTCGCCTCCTCGTCCGAGCGCTCGTCAGCGGAGCGCACCCCGCAAGTTGTGATCGACGATGCCGAGATCTTCGATGCGCATGAGGGTGGAAAGCTCTCGGTGGAGTTGAAGGAGCCGCTGGATACTCAGCGTGCGCTGTCGATTGCGTATACGCCGGGGGTGGCGCAGGTCAGTCGGGCGATTGCCACGGATCACACGTTGGCGGCCAAGTACACCTGGGCTAATCGGTTGGTGGCGGTGGTCAGTGACGGGACTGCGGTGCTGGGTCTCGGCGATATCGGTCCGGCGGCATCGCTGCCGGTGATGGAGGGCAAGAGCGCGCTGTTCAAGTCTTTCGGCGGGCTCAATTCGATCCCGATCGTGCTCGACACCAAGGATCCCGACGAGATCGTGGAGACGTTGATCCGGTTGCGTCCGACGTTCGGGGCGGTGAACCTGGAGGACATTTCGGCGCCGCGGTGTTTTGAGATCGAGCGTCGGGTGATCGAGGCGCTGGACTGCCCGGTGATGCATGACGACCAGCACGGTACGGCGATTGTGGTGCTGGCGGCGCTGTTGGGGGCGACCAAGGTGCTCGAGCGGGATATTCATGCGTTGCGGGTGGTGATCTCCGGTGCCGGTGCCGCGGGTGTGGCGTGTGCCAACATTTTGTTGAACAAGGGCATCAGTGATGTGGTGGTGCTCGATTCGCAGGGCATCGTGCACTCGGGTCGGGACAACCTCAATTCCTTCAAGGCCGAGCTGGCCGGGCGGACCAACCCGCGCAAGCTCACCGGTGGGGTGGCCGAGGCGCTGCAGGGCGCGGATGTGTTTCTCGGGGTGTCGGCCGGTGTGGTGCCCGAGGAGTTGATCGCGACGATGGCGCCCAACTCCATCGTCTTCGCGCTGTCCAACCCGGATCCCGAGATCCACCCGGACGCCGCCCGCAAGTACGCCGCGGTGGTGGCGACCGGACGCAGCGACTTCCCCAACCAGATCAACAACGTGTTGGCTTTCCCAGGGGTGTTCCGCGGCGCGCTGGATGCCGGGGCGCGTCGGATCACCGAGAAGATGAAGGTGGCCGCAGCCGAGGCGATCTTCTCGGTCGTCGGTGACGATCTCGCGGTCGACCACATCGTGCCCAGCGCGCTGGACCCCCGCGTCGGTCCCGCCGTCGCAGCCGCCGTCGCAGCAGCGGTAGACCCCGCAGAATCCTGAGTTCACGAATGCGCCGCATCCTGGCGTTGGCACTGCTGGTGCTGGTCGCACTGGTATCGGCCGGCTGCGGCGGCCGGTCGGGCCCGCCCGCACTCGCGGTCGGAGCCGGACCGGCGCCCGAGTCGGTGCTGCTCGGCCATCTGTATGCAGCGGCGCTGCGCTACTACGGCACCCCGGCTGTGGTCACCGAGACCGACGGCGTCCCGGGCGTGCTGGATTCTGGATCGGTGACGGTGCAGCCCGGGTTCACCGGCCGGTTCCTGACAGCGCTGGATCCGGGCGCCACGGCACGAGCTGACGAGCAGGTGTACCGGGATCTGGTCTCGGCGCTGCCGGAAGGCGTAGCCGCCGGTGACTACACCATGTCCGCGCAGGACAAGCCCGCCCTCGCCGTCACCGAGCCCACGGCCACAGCCTGGGGCGGGACCGATCTGAGCGCGCTGCGCCGAAACTGCGCGAAGGCCCGTCCGGGTGCGGTGGCCGGCGCCAGGATCGCCACGGTGGTGGGTTCCTGCACGCTGCCAAAGGCGCTGGTGTTCCCGGATGACGAGAGCCTGTTCGCGGCACTGCGCGCGGGCAAGATCAATGCGGCCTGGTCGACGACGGCGGATCCGGCCATCCCGTCGGATCTGACCGTGCTGGCCGACAAGACGTCGCTGATCCGGGGCGAGAACGTGGTGCCGCTGTACCGCCGCAACACGCTCAACGAGCGGCAGATCCTGGCGCTCAACGAGATCGCCGGGGTTCTCGACACGGGATCGCTGGCCGATATGCGCAGGCAGGTCGCCGAGGGTAAAGATCCCGGTGCGGTGGCCGACGCGTTCCTTGCGGCCAATCCGCTGGGACACTAGACCCTCGGCGCGCCGGCGTCAGCGTGGGATCATGCGTCCCATCGCGGAGGCGAACAGCTTCTGGTAGCCCGAGCCGGTGATGCGGACGATGACGTCGAGGATCTTGGCGTCGGGGCCGACCAGCACGCGTGCCTTGTCCTTCCGCACGGCCTCGAGGATGATCTTGGCGGCGCGCCGCGGGGTGGTGTTGGCGAGCTTGCGGTCGAAGGTCTCGGCGAGCGCCTTCTGGTCCAGGCCCTCAGCGGCGGTGGCATTGCGCGCGATGGCGGTCTTGATGCCGCCCGGGTGCACACACGTCACCTTGACCGGGTGCTTGGCCAGGGCCATCTCCTGGCGCAGGGCCTCGGTGAAGCCGCGGACGGCGAACTTGGCCGAGTTGTAGGCGGCTTGGCCGGGAACCGAGAAGATGCCGAAGAGGCTGGAGACGTTGACGATGTGCCCGTCGCCGGATTCGATCAGGTGCGGCAGGAATGCCTTGGTGCCGTTGACGACTCCCCAGAAGTCGACATCCATCACCCGTTCGATGTCCTTGAACTGGCTGACTTCCACGTCGCCGGTGTACGCGATGCCGGCATTGTTGTAGATCTGGTTGACCTTGCCGAAGTGTTCCTTGACCGCGTCGGCGTAGAGCAGGAACGCCTCGCGCTCGGTGACGTCGAGCCGGTCGGTTTTGACCTCGGCGCCGATCGCCTTGAGGCGTTCTTCGGTGACCGCCAGGCCTTCGGTGTCGACGTCGCAGATCGCAAGTTTGGCGCCCGAACGTCCCAGCTCGATGGCCAGTGCCTGCCCGATGCCCGATCCGGCGCCGGTGACAACGGCGACCTTTCCGGCGAAGCCCTCCATGGAACACTCCCTCGTGTAGTCCGACACGTGTTGAGTTACGAGGTTACGCGGTACCGGCGGTCTCGCGTATGGCGGCCTCTGCTGTGGCGGCGTCCCGCCACACGTCGGCCAGCGTCTGCAGGGGGATGTCCAGGGCGGTGCTCAGCCCGACGACTGTGCCGAACGCCGGGGACGGCAACCGACCGGTCTCTATCTTGCGCAGCGTCTCCGGAGAGATGCCGGCGCGTGCGGCCACCTCGTCGAGCGAACGGTCCCCCCGGGCGACGCGCAGGGTCTCGCCGAGCCGACGGCCGGCGGCGATCTGGGCGGGGGTGAGCGGGGTGCGGACCACGACACCACGGTAGCGCCGGTATTTATATACCGCTAGTGTTGGTATTTAAATACCGAGGAGGAGGCACATGATCGAGTTGAAGAGCGCCGCTGAGATCGAGAAGATGCGGGTCACCGGGCAGTTCGTGGCCGAGGTGCTCAGCACGTTGAGCGGGCTCGCCAAGGTCGGTGTCAACCTTCTCGACCTCGAACACCACGCTCGCGACATGGTCGAGCGCCGCGGGGCGCAGTCCTGCTACTGGGACTACGCGCCGTCGTTCGGCAAGGGCCCGTTCCGCAACGTGATCTGCCTTTCGGTCAATGACGCTGTGCTGCATGGTCTTCCGCACGACTACCGGTTGCGCGACGGCGATGTGCTCAGCATGGACTTCGCGGTGTCCATCGATGGCTGGGTCGCCGACGCGGCCCGCACGGTCATTGTCGGCACGCCTGCGGCCGCCGACGAACGCCTGATCCGGGCCACCGTGGAGGCGCTGGAGGCCGGCACCGCCGCCGCGCGGCCGGGCAACCGGCTGGGCGACATCTCGGCCGCGATCGGCGCCGTCGCCGCCGATTACGGCTATCCCGTCAACCTCGAGTTCGGCGGCCACGGGCTGGGCCGGACCATGCACGAGGACCCGCACGTCGCCAACGGGGGCAAGCCCGGTCGCGGCATGAAGTTGCGGGCCGGAATGACCCTGGCGCTGGAACCATGGCTCTGCGCGGGCACCAACCGCGTCGTCTACGACCGCGACGGCTGGACCATCCGCTCGGCCGACGGCTCCCGCACCGCCCACACCGAGAACACGGTCGCGATCACCGAATCGGGTCCCGCGGTGCTGACCCGCTGACGGCGCTAGTGCTCCGGCCGCAGCAGCAGTGTGGCGATCACGCTGACCACCGCGGTGGCCACCAGGTATCCGCACGCCAGCCAAGGGGTTCCGCCGCCCGCGGCGATAAGCGCCGTCAGGATCAGCGGGGTCAGGCCTGAGGCGTAGACCCCAGAGAGCTGATAGACCGTCGACAATCCGGTGTAGCGGGTGCGGGTGGGGAACAGGGACGCGTAAAGCGTGCCCTGCGCGCCGTAGAACCAGGCGTGAATGACGCCGAACGCCAACAACATTCCCACCGCATAGGCCACGATGCTCCCGGTGCCGAAGAGCGCGAACGCCGGGAAGACCACGACCGCGTAGGCGGCGATGCCCGAGGCGTAGACGGCCTTCGGGCTGAAGCGGTCGGCCAACAGGCCCGACACCGGCAGCAGGACCGCCATCAGCAGAGCCGCCGCGGTCACCACGGCCAGCACCGGCACCTTGCCCAGATGCAACGTCGTCGTCGCGTACGCGATGGTGAACACGCCCCAGGTGTTGAACGCGGCGCCCTCGCCCCAGCGTGACAGCAGGCCCAGCACCGTGGAGCGCAGTGCCGGGGGACGGAAGATCTCCTTGACCGGGATCGTCGCGCGCTCGTCATCGCGGCGCAGTTTCTCGAACGCCGGGGTCTCGGCCACCCGGAAGCGCACCACGACGCCGAAGATCACCAGCACGATGCTGAACAGGAACGCGATGCGCCACCCGTAGGTCTGGAACGCCTCGGGCGACAGCCACAGCTGCAACAGCACGAACACCCCGGTGCCCAGCGCCAGGCCCAGCGCCAGCCCGACCTGCGGGATGCTGCCGAACAGTCCGCGGCGGTGCCGGGGGCTGTGCTCGACGGCCAGCAGCACCGCGCCGGCCCACTCACCGCCGAGAGCGAAGCCCTGGACCACGCGCAACAGCAGCAGCAGGATCGGCGCCAGCACACCGATCTGGGCCGCCGTGGGAAGCAGTCCCATCAACGCGGTGGCCGCACCCATCAGCAGCATGGTCAGCGCCAGCGTCTTCTTGCGGCCGATCCGGTCACCGATGTGGCCGAAGACGAATCCGCCGATCGGCCGGACGACGAACCCGACGGCGAAGGTGGCGAAAGCCAGCATCGTGCCGACGAACGAGCTCTGGTCCGGGAAGAAGGTGTGGTTGAACACCAGGCTCGCGGCCGTGGCGTAGAGGAAGAAGTCGTACCACTCGATCGTGGTGCCGAGCACGCTGGCCAGCACCGCGGTGCGCACGGGGTTTTCCGAGGCGGGCGTCGCCGCGGGGGCGGTGGGCGGGGCGGCTGCGATGGTCACCCTAGTTGTCTAGTGACCGCCTCTGGCCGGCAACAGCATTGTGCGCGAGGTGATTCAAACTCGAGCCGCGAGCGTGCGCAGAATGCTGATGTACACCGGCGTGTCTACCGGCAGACGCGCACGCTCGCGCGGCTGGGTTACCCGAAGGCCAGGTCGATGATCTCCTGCTGCTCGACGGCATGCACCTTCGACGAGCCCGAGGATGGGGCCGACATCGCGCGCCGCGAGATCCGCTTGATCGGGGTGAAGTAGTCCGGCAAGACCTCGGGCAGGGTCAGGCCGAGCGACGGCCAGGCACCTTGGTTGGCCGGCTCCTCCTGCACCCAGAACTTCTCGGTGACGTTCGGGTAGCGGTCGAGTGTCTCGGCCAGCCGGCGCCGCGGCAGCGGAGCGAGCTGTTCGAGCCGCACGATCGCGACGTCCTGACGGTTGTCCTTGTTCTTGCGCGCGACCAGGTCGTAGTAGATCTTGCCGCTGCACAACAGCACCCGGGTGACCTTGCCGCGGTCACCTTCACCGTCGGTGTAGACGGGCTCCTCCAGCACCGAGCGGAACTTGTTCTCGGTGAAGTCGCGGATGTCGCTGACGGCGGCCTTGTTGCGCAGCATCGACTTCGGGGTGAAGACGATCAGCGGGCGCTGGATGCCGTCGAGGCCGTGGCGGCGCAACAGGTGGAAGTAGTTCGCCGGGGTGGACGGCACCGCGATGGTCATCGAACCCTCGGCCCACAGCTGCAGGAAGCGCTCGATGCGGCCCGAGGTGTGGTCGGGCCCCTGGCCCTCGTGGCCGTGCGGCAGCAGCAGCACGACGTCGGAGAGCTGGCCCCACTTGGCCTCGCCCGAGGAGATGAACTCGTCGATGATCGACTGGGCGCCGTTGACGAAGTCGCCGAACTGGGCCTCCCACAACACCATTGCGTCCGGATTGCCCACCGAATAGCCGTACTCGAAGCCCACCGCGGCGTACTCGGACAGTGCCGAGTTGTAGACCAGGAACTTGCCGCCGGTTGGGGTGCCGTCGGTGTTGGTGGCCAGCAGCTGCAGCGGGGTGAACTCCTCGCCGGTCTTGCGGTCGACGATCACGGCGTGGCGCTGGGTGAAGGTGCCGCGCTGGGTGTCCTGGCCGCTCAATCGGACCAGCTTGCCCTCGGAGATGAGCGAGCCCAGGGCCAGCAGCTCGGCGAATGCCCAGTCGACCTTGCCCTCGTAGGCCATCTCGCGGCGCTTCTCCAGCACCGGCTTGACGCGGGGGTGCACGGTGAAACCGTCCGGCAGGGCCAGGTGGGCGTCGCCGATCCGGGCCAGCAGGGACTTGTCCACCGCGGTCGCCAGGCGCTGCGGGATCTGCTGGTCGGCCTCGACCGATTCGCTGGGCTCGGCCGCGTGCTTCTCCAGCTCGCGAACCTCGTTGAACACCCGCTCCAGCTGACCCTGGTAGTCGCGCAGCGCGTCCTCGGCCTCTTTCATCGAGATGTCACCGCGGCCGATCAGGGCTTCGGTGTAGGCCTTGCGGGAGCCGCGCTTGGTGTCGATGACGTCGTACATGTACGGCTGGGTCATCGACGGGTCGTCGCCTTCGTTGTGTCCGCGGCGGCGGTAGCACAGCATGTCGATGACGACGTCCTTCTTGAACGCCTGGCGGAAGTCCACCGCCAGCCGCGCCACCCAGGCGCAGGCTTCCGGGTCGTCGCCGTTGACGTGGAAGATCGGTGCGCCGATCATCTTGGCCACGTCGGTGCAGTACTCGCTGGAACGGGAATCCGTTGGCGCCGTGGTGAACCCGATCTGGTTGTTGACCACGATGTGGATCGTGCCGCCGGTGGTGTAGCCGTCGAGCAGGGCCAGGTTCAGCGTCTCGGCGACCACGCCCTGGCCGGCGAACGCGGCATCGCCGTGCAGCATCAGCGGGACGACGGGGTACTCGCCGGAGACGTCGGCGTCGCGGCCGCTGTCCAGCAGGTCCTGCTTGGCGCGTACCAGGCCCTCGAGCACCGGGTCGACCGCTTCCAGATGCGACGGGTTGGCGGTCAGCGACACCTGGATGTCGTTGTCGCCGAACATCTGGATGTAGTTGCCCGACGCACCGAGGTGGTACTTCACGTCGCCGGAGCCGTGGGCCTGCGACGGGTTGAGGTTGCCCTCGAACTCGGTGAAGATCTGGCTGTAGGGCTTGCCGACGATGTTGGCCAGCACGTTGAGCCGGCCGCGGTGCGGCATGCCGATCACGACCTCGGCGAGTGCGTGCTCTGCGCACTGGTCGATCGCGGCGTCCATCATCGGGATGACGGTCTCCGCGCCTTCGAGTGAGAAGCGCTTCTGCCCAACGTATTTGGTCTGCAGGAAGGTCTCGAAGGCCTCGGCCGCGTTGAGCTTGCTCAGGATGTACTTCTGCTCGGCGACGGTCGGCTTGTCGTGCTTGATCTCGACGCGGTCCTGGATCCAGCGCTGCTGCTCGGGCTCGAGGATGTGGGTGTACTCGACACCGATGTGGCGGCAGTAGGCGTCGCGCAGCACCGAGAGCACATCGCGCAGCTTCATGTACTGCTTGCCGGCGAAGCCGTCGACCTTGAACTCGCGGTCGAGGTCCCACAGCGTCAGGCCGTGGCTGTTGACGTCCAGGTCGGGGTGGCTGCGGAAGCGGGTGTTGTCCAGCCGCAGCGGGTCGATGTCGGCCATCAGATGGCCGCGGTTGCGGTAAGCCGCGATCAGCTCGATGACGCGGGCGTTCTTGTCGGCGATGGAGTCGGGGTTGTCGGTGCGCCAGCGCACCGGCTCATACGGGATGCCGAGCTCGCGGAAGATCTCATCGAAGAACTCGTCGTCCAGCAGCAGCTGATGGATGGTGCGCAGGAAGTCACCCGACTCCGCGCCCTGGATGATGCGGTGATCGTAGGTCGAGGTCAGGGTGATCAGCTTGCCGATACCCAGGTCGGCGATGCGTTCCTCGCTGGCGCCCTGGAACTCGGCCGGGTACTCCATGGCGCCGGCGCCGATGATCGCGCCCTGGCCCTGCATGAGCCGCGGCACCGAGTGCACGGTGCCGATGGTGCCGGGGTTGGTCAGCGAGATCGTCACGCCGGAGAAGTCCTCGGCGGTCAGCTTGCCGTCGCGGGCCCGCCGCACGATGTCCTCGTAGGCCGCGATGAACTGGCCGAAATGCATGGTCTCGCAACGCTTGATCGCGGCCACCACCAGCGAACGCTGGCCGTCCTTGCCGGGCAGGTCGATAGCCAGGCCCAGGTTGGTGTGGGCCGGGGTGACCGCCGTCGGCTTGCCGTTGACCTCGGCGAAGTAGCGGTTCATGTTCGGGAACTTCTTGACCGCCTGCACGATGGCGTAGCCGAGCAGGTGGGTGAAGCTGACCTTGCCGCCCCGGGTGCGCTTGAGGTGGTTGTTGATGACGACGCGGTTGTCGATCATCAGTTTGGCCGGGATGGCCCGCACGCTCGTCGCGGTGGGCACCTCCAGCGAGGCGTTCATGTTCTTGACGACGGCGGCCGCGGCACCGCGCAGCACCTGGGACTCGTCACCCTCGCTCGGGGTCGGGCCGGCGGGCTTGGCCGCTGCCTGCTTGGCCGGGGCCGCTTTCGCCGGGGCGGCCTTGGCCGGAGCCGCAGGCGCGGGAGTTGCCGGGGCGGCCGCTGCCGGCGCGGCGGGCGTTGCTGCCGGCGGGGCAGCCGGTGCCGCCTGGCCGTTGGCGGCGGTGGTGTCGGTAGTCGGTTCAGGGGAGTAGTCGACCAGAAATTCGTGCCAACTCGGATCCACCGAAGAGGGATCCTCGCGGAACTTGCGATACATCTCCTCGACCAACCACTCGTTCTGCCCGAATGGTGAAGGTGAACTGCTCACGGCAGACACTCGCCTCGATTCTTGTGTCCGGCCAGCCGTCACATGCAGGCTCGCCGCTTGTGTTCTTCTGTGGGCGGTTGACCCCGCTCGACCGCCGCCTAAAGGCTATCGCCTTTCGGCGCTACCGGAGGTCGGCATGGACCTCACGACTCGGCGGGCGGCAGCACATGCAACGTTGCAGGCCACCGCGGCGGGGGCGCACCGAACGCCTGGCGGGCGTTCGCGACGATCTTCTTACCCATCAGCCGGTTGCCGACACCGCCGATGACAGCGCCGATACCCACCGGCAGCATCTTGCCGAAAGCCATCGCGCCGCGCTTGAGCGTATACCGCTTGACGAAGTACTTGACCAGCCGGGAGTTGAGCTGCGAGACGGCGGGAAGCGGAAGCGTCGCCGCACCGTCGGACAGCCACGCGCCGCTGGTTCGCCCGGTACCCAGCAGGTCGGCGATCGCGCGCTTGCTGTCGTCGCCCACCAGGACCGAAAGCACCAGGGCACGGCGCCGTTCGCGGTGGTCGGCAGGTATGCCGTGCACTTCGGCGACGGCCAGCACGAACACCGACGTGGCTTCCAGGAAGACGACCGTCTCACCGGCCACGGCCGAAAGTGCGACCAGGGTCCCGATGCCCGGGAACGCCGCCGCCGAGCCGACGGCGGCACCGCTGGCCATCACGGCGGCCAGGTAGTGCTTCTCGAGTCGGGCCACGATCTCGGCCGGGGTGGCGTCCGGCTGATGGCTGCGCAACCGGTCGACGTATGCCCTGACCGCAGGGGCCTGCACGCGTGAGCTGCGCTCGATGATGGCCGAGAGCACCTTGGCCGCGGCGCTGGGATCTTCGGTCTCCTCGACCTTCGCCGGTAGTTGGGCTTTGGACCGCGCTCGCACTTCGGGGCCTCCCAGGTGTGAACCCATCGTTGACTGCCAGGCTAACGAACGACAACCTCCCGCGGGTGCCCGAGGGTGACCGCGGTCACTGCGCACAGCAAACGGGAAGAAAAAACTCGAATGCGGGGCTGTTCAACTCCATGGCATCATCGCCCGACGTGGACCAGACGACAGTCCTGGCCCCGGTAGCACCGCCGGGCCGGCTCCGGATGATTCTGGTGTTGGGCGCACTGGTGGCGCTCGGTCCGTTGACCATCGACATGTACCTGCCGGCGCTGCCCCGGATCGCCGACGAGCTGTCGGTGTCCTCCTCGATGTCTCAGTTGACGCTCACCGGAACCCTGGCCGGGCTGGCCCTGGGGCAACTCATCGTCGGGCCGCTGTCGGACTCCTTGGGGCGCAGGCGCCCGTTGATGGTGGGCATCGTGCTGCACATGGTGGCCTCGGTGCTGTGTGTGCTGGCGCCCAACATCGCAGTCCTCGGTTTGGCACGCGCACTGCAGGGCATGGGTGCGGCGGCCGCCTCGGTGGTGGCCATCGCCGTGGTCGGTGACTTGTTCAGCGGCACCGTGGCGGCCACGGTGATGTCCCGGCTGATGCTGGTTCTCGGGGTGGCCCCGGTGCTGGCCCCGTCGCTGGGGGCGGCGGTGCTGTTGCACGGCTCCTGGCATTGGGTTTTCGTCGCGCTCGTGGTGGCGGCCGGTGGTCTGTTGGCGATGGCCGCGCTCGCGCTGCCCGAGACGCTGCCGGTGTCGCACCGGCGCCCGCTGGCGGTGCGCGGCATCGTCGGCACCTACGTCGAGTTGGTGCGTGATTCGCGTTTCGTGATCCTGGTGCTGGTGGCCGCGCTGGGCATGTCCGGCCTGTTCGCCTACATCTCGGCGGCGCCTTTCGTCCTACAGGGCCACTACGGCTTGAACCAGCAGGCGTTCGCGCTGGTGTTCGCCGCGGGCGCGATCGCGCTGATCGGGTCCACCCAGTTCAACGTGGTGTTGTTGCGCCGGTTCTCACCGCAGGCCATCACGGTGGCGGCGCTGGCCTGGTCGACGCTGGCCGGGGTGGTGTTCGTGGTGCTGACCGTCGCGCACGTGGGCGGGCTGGCCGCGTTCGTCGCGCCGGTGCTGGCGATCCTGGCCGGGATGGGCCTGGTGCTCCCCAATGCGCCGGCGGTTGCGCTGTCGCGTCATCCCGACGCTGCCGGGACGGCGGCCGCGCTGCTGGGGGCCGCACAGTTCGGGCTCGGGGCCGCGGTGGCGCCCGCGATCGGGGCGCTGGGCAACGGCGCGGCGGCGTTGTCGTGGGTCATGACGGCGGGCATGGCCATCGCCTTGGCGGCGCTGCTGCTGGTCGGCCGGCGTAACGGCGGCGACGAGCCGAGCGAATACTCAGGCGACACGCTCGACATCGTTTCCGATGCGGTTGTCGAGCCAGCCTGACCTGGTCCCGGGTAGCGTCGGCTGGGCCCGCCAACAACCCAACTAGGTCGGACCCGAGGCCCAACACTCCACATCGCCATGTCCCCAGCGCCGAACGCCCATACCCCCAGCCCGTGGAACGCGCTGTGGGCCATGATGGTCGGCTTCTTCATGATCCTGGTCGACGCGACGATCGTCGCGGTCGCCAACCCGACGATCATGGAGGAGCTCGGTGCCGATTACGACGGCGTGATCTGGGTGACGAGCGCATACCTGCTCGCGTATGCGGTGCCGCTGCTCGTCGCGGGCCGGCTCGGCGATGTGTACGGGCCCAAGAATCTGTATCTGGCCGGGCTGGCCGTTTTCACCGGGGCCTCGCTGTGGTGCGGCCTGGCCGGAAGCATCGAGATGCTCATCGCGGCCCGCGTGGTGCAGGGCATCGGGGCCGCCTTGTTGACGCCGCAAACCTTGTCGACGATCACCCGGATCTTCCCGCCGGAGCGGCGCGGGGTGGCGATGAGCGTGTGGGGTGCGACCGCGGGGGTGGCGACGCTGGTGGGACCGCTGGCCGGGGGCGTACTGGTCGGGGGACTGGGCTGGCAGTGGATCTTCTTCGTCAACGTGCCGATCGGGATCCTGGGCCTGGCGCTGGCCGTGTGGCTGGTCCCGGTGCTGCCGACTCAGCCGCACCGGTTCGACGTGCTCGGCGTGGTGTTGTCGGGCATCGGCATGTTCCTGATCGTGTTCGCGCTGCAGGAGGGGCAGTCGCGGCACTGGGCGCCGTGGGTGTGGGCCACCGGCGCGGTCGGCATCGCGGTGATGGTGGGTTTCGTCTGCTGGCAGGCGGTCAATACCGCCGAGCCGTTGATCCCGCTGCGGATCTTCAAAGACCGCGACTTCGGTCTGGCGAACCTGGGTGTCGCGACGATCGGCTTCGCGGTGACGGCGATGATCCTGCCGCTGATGTTCTACGCCCAGACGGTGTGCGGGCTGTCGCCGATCCGCTCGGCCCTGTTGACGGCGCCGACGGCGATCGCCAGCGGCGTGCTGGCTCCGGTGGTGGGCCGCATCGTCGACCGGGCCCATCCGACGCCGGTGATCGGCTTCGGCTTCTCGGCCATGGCGATCGGCTTGACCTGGCTGGCCTTCGAGATGACGCCGACCACGCCGATCTGGCGGCTGCTGCTGCCGCAGCTGGTGATGGGCGTCGGGATGGCCTTTATCTGGTCCCCGCTGGCGGCGACCGCGACCCGCAACCTCCCGCCCGATCTGGCCGGGGCCGGCTCTGGTGTGTACAACGCCACCCGCCAGGTCGGGTCGGTGCTCGGCAGTGCCGGGATCGCGGCGTACATGACGTCGCGGATCGGTGCGGAGATGCCGGGCGCGGCAAGCGCGGCGCCCCGCGGTGAGGGGGCGGTGGCCCAACTGCCCGCGTTCCTGCACGCGCCTTTCGCCGCGGCGATGTCGCAGGCGATGCTGCTGCCGGCGTTCGTCGCTCTGTTCGGGGTGGTGGCCGCGCTGTTCCTGCTCGGTTTCGACGCCGAGCCCGCCTTCGCGCCGAACCCGGAGCCGTATCTGGACCCCCGGGACGACGATGACGACGACTACGTCGAGTTCACGGTGAGCCATCACGGCAGCGACGACGAACCGGACGACGAGGCGGCCACGGATGTGTTCCGCGCTCCGGCGTGGGAGAACCTCTACGCCGAGTTCATGGCCGAGAGCGATGGAACAGCACCGCGCGATTGAGATAACCGTCCGGATCGAACGCGGCCTTGACCGCCCGCATGGCCGCGATGTCGGCCTCGGTGCGTGACATCGCGACGTAGTCGCGTTTGCGTGAGCCGACGCCGTGTTCGGAGCTGACGTTGCCCCCGTGTGCTGCGATCAGGCCCATCATCGCGGTGTACAACTCGGCTTCGGCGTCGGTGGAGCAGCGCAGCACGTTCAGATGCAGATTGCCCTCGCCGATGTGGCCGAACAGCACCGGGATCGCTTCTGGCGCATGGCCGGCGATCAGCTCAGCGGCCGCGTCGGAGAACCCCCTGATCGCCGACAGCGGCAGTGAGACGTCGAATTTCAGTGGCGGGCCGAACAATCCGAGCACCTCGGCAACCGATTCACGGACCTGCCACAACCGTTGCTGGGCGCCTGTGTCGACTCCGACGGCGGGTTCGCCGCACAGCTCGGCGCCCTCCAGCGCGTCGGCCAGGCGTTCGGTCTGGTCGCTGTCGGCGGCCAATTCGATCAGCAGCTGCCAGGCGCCTTCGACGGGGGCGGCCACGCCGAGGTGCTCGGCGGTGAGCGCGCTGGCCCGGGCGTCGATCAACTCCAGGGCGGCGATGCCGTCGAGGTCACGGAAGATCCGGCCGGCTCCGACGAGTGCGTCGAGATCGGCGAAGCCGCAGATCGCGGTGATCCGATGCGTGGGTGTGGGATGCAGGCGCAGGTCCAGTGCGGTGATCACTCCCAGCGTGCCCTCCGCGCCGACGAACAGGGCGGCCAGGTCGTAGCCGGTGTTGTCGCGACGTACCCGGCTGTGCCGGTGCACCACGGATCCGTCGGGAAGCGCGATGTCCAGGCCCAGCACCTGCTCGCCCATGTTTCCGTAGCGCACGGTGCGTAGCCCGCCGGCGTTGGTGGAGGCCATGCCGCCGACCGTGGCCGATTCCCGGGCCGCCAGGTCCACGCCGAACACCAGGCCCGCTGCCGTGGCGGCCCGCTGGACGACAGCCAGGGGAGTTCCGGCGCCGACGCTGATCCGCCGTTCCACGGTGTCGACTGCGCCGACCTGGGTGAGTCGCTCGGTGGACAGCAGGATGTCGTCGTTCTCGGGAACCGTGCCGGCCACCAGCGAGGTGCGGCCGCCCTGCACCGTCACGCACGCTCCCGCGTCGCGGCAGGCCCGCAGCACCGCAGCGACTTCGTCGGCGGTGCCGGGGCGCACCAGCGCCGTCGCCCGCCCGCGGTAACGCCCGGTGTGGTCGACGCACCGGCCGTCCAACACGTCGGGATCGGTGGTGACGTACCCGGCGCCGACGATCCCGGCAAGCGTTTCGGTAAGCGTTTCAGTCACCGCTCGGGTGTATCACAGGGTTGGTCAGGGCCAGGAAGGCGCCGAGGGCGATCAGGCTGTCGGGCTGGGCCGGCAGATAGTCGGTGAGCTGCGGTGAGCGCACGATGTAGGCGACATACTTCGCCCGGCTGATCGCCACGTTGAGCCGGTTGCGGTTCAGCAGGAACCCGATGCCGCGGGGCACGTCGGCGGCCGAGGAGGCCGTCATCGACACGAACACCACCGGGGCCTGCCTGCCCTGGAATTTGTCCACGGTGCCGGCCTGTACCTCTGTCAGGCCCGCCGCGTCGAGTGCTCGGCGCACCGTGGTCACCTGGGCGTTGTAGGGCGTCACCACCAGGAAGTGCTCCTGGCCCAGCGGTGTGCTGCCGTGCTCGTCGGTCCAGATGGTGCCGAGCAGGCCGGTGATGGCCGCGACGATGGCGGCGGCCTCCTCGGGGCTGTCGGTCGAATTTCCCAGGTGCGCGACTTCGAGTGTCCGGACTCCGGGTTCGATGCCGTCGAGTTTGCGTGCGGCACTGACCTTTTCGTGTGATTGCAGGCGGCCGTCATAGGACAGCCGTGACACCGGGGCGCAGACGGCGGGGTGCATGCGGAAGGAGCAGTCCAGGAAATAGCCACGGTCGGCCGGCAGCGTGTGGGCGCCCTCGACCAGCCAGCCCAGTGCGGAGTCGTCGACCGGTGCGGGGTGGGTGCCCTGGCAGACCTGGGGCAACTGCTGAGGATCGCCCAGCAGCAGCAGATTACGCGCAGCCGGGGCGACGGCGATGGTGTTGGCCAGGTTGAACTGGCCGGCCTCTTCGATCACCAGAAGATCGAGGCATTGTCGTGGTACCCGGCCCTCGTTCGCGAAATCCCATGCGGTACCACCGATCACGCAGCCGGGATGGTCCGCGATGAATGCGGCGTAGGCGTTCTCGCTGATCGGGGTCCACCGCGGGTCGGCGCCCTTGCGTTTCTTGGCCACATGTTCGGCGGGCACGCCGGCGTCGAGCACCTGCTCGAGCAGATGCTCGATCACCGCGTGCGACTGCGCGACGATGCCGATGCGCCAACGGTGTTCGTTGGCCAGGCCGGCGATGATCTTCGCCGAGGTGTAGGTCTTGCCGGTGCCGGGCGGCCCGTGCACCGCGACATACGAGCCATCCAGATCCAGCAGTGCCGCGGTGATGTCGGCCGCGGTGTCACCGTTGCGGGGCAGTGGCCGGCCGCTGACCGTGCGTGGCGGGCGCCTCAGCAGCACGTCGGTGACCGCGTCGGCGGGCAGTTTGGGCAACGCGGCGGACACGGTGGCCGCCGTGCTGTCGATGGACATCTGCAGGGGCCGGGTGTTGATGGGCGGGCCGGGGGTCAGCGCGAACGGCACCTGCGTGAACGTGTCACCGTCTTTGGGTCGGCGTTCGGTGATGAGCACCTCGGTGGGTGCCTCCGGGTTGTCGCAGCCGACGACGGTGGCGCTGCCGAAGCCGCGACGGTCCGGGTCGTCGGACAGGCCTGCCGGCGCCGGTGGGGTGTAGAGCGCGTATACCTCGGCACCCAGCTCTCCGGAGTCGATGGCGCCGGTCAACCGGACCTGCCGCTGCGGCTTGCGGGCCCGCGGCGGGGTGTGCCAGTCGGTGACCACCTCTGCCTTTTCCGCGACGAAAACCCCTGTGCTGTCCGCCCATTCGTCGACAGGGTTGTTGAGCCGGTCGAAGTGCCCCCACCAGAACGGTTTGTCTTCACGTTTGTGGAAGCCGCGGGCCGCGGCGATCATGGCCACGGCCTGCTGCTCGTCGGTTCGCGGTTCCACACCGTCCCCGGCGAATTTGAGCAGCTTGCGGTCGACGGCGTCGGCCTTCTCGATCGGTCCTCCGTCGCGCACCGGTTGCGGGCCGCGCGGTGGCACCGCGGCTTCGAACGCGCGGTTGATCAGCCAGTCCCGCAACCGATGGGTGGACCGGCAGTCGTAGCGGTTGTAGTCCTCGATCTCCTTGAGGACGGTGGCGGCCTCGTCGTGGTGACCGGCTTCGCGCAGCGCGCAGTAGCGGGCGTACTCGGTGATCGAATCGGTGGCCTTGGTGACCTCACCGTCGCGCAGTTCGTTGCCCATGTAGAGCGGTTCCAGCGATTTGATGCTGTAGTTCTCGGTGCCGACGCGAATACTCTTGCGTACCAACGGAAGAAGGTCGACCAGAATGCCGTTGCGCAGCAGGTCGTCGACATCGTTCTCGCCCACGCCGTAGCGGCCGGCCAGACGCAGCAGGGTGCTGCGCTCATAGGGCGCGTAGTGGTAGATGTGCATTTTGGGAAAACGTTTGCGGCGCTTGCGAACCAGGTCCAGGAAGTCGATGAGGACCTGGCGTTCGCTGGCCCGGTCGTGCGCCCACAACGCCTGAAAATTCCCCTCGGCACCCAGCACGCCCCACAGGTATTCCAGGCCCCAGTCCTGGCCGTGGGCCGTCCACAACGGGTCGCCCTCATAGTCGAAGAACAGGTCGCCCTTGTCCGGATCCGGCAGCAGCATCAGCGGTTGCGCATCGACGACCTCGTACGGCGGCCTGCCATCTGGTTGCGGTGCGACCTGCAGGCGGGCCTGCCCCCGCAGCGCGGTCAGCGCGCGCTGGGCCAATCCGGGCACCGGAACGGCGCGGTCGGCCAGTTGGCGCCTGGTGCTGACGCCGGCCTCGATGAGCCTGGCGCGCTGGCTGGCCCGCATCCCGGCGACCAGGAACAGATCGTCGGTGGCGCGGACCTGCTGTTCGCACTCACCGCAGCCGAAACACGCCCGCACCGTGTCGTCGGACCATTGCACCGCGGTGCGGCCGAGAAGATGGCCGTCGAGCAAGGACTGGAGCGCGGCGCGCCGTGGCCGGTACACCGCCAGCAGTTCGTCGACGCGGTAGCTGGACATCGCACCGTCGCCCAGGACCAGGTCGACCTCGTCGGCAACCGGAACCCCGGCGGCCGACAGCACGTCGGCGTAGGCGGCCAGCTGCAGCAGCGCCTCGACCTTCACCGAGCGGGACAGTTTGGTGTCGCGCAGGCGGTAGCGCTCACCGTCCCAGATGAGGAAATCGGCGAAGCCGGCGAAGCGCCCGTCGAACATCGCGGCCTGATAGATCACCGGGTCGCGGCGTCGCACCGCGTCGAGCGTGGCGTGGGCCGCCGCCGTCAGCCCGGCCACGGTGTAGGTGGGCCGGCCGATCACCGTCACCTCAGAGTCAGCGCGCAGCTCTTCGAGGTGGCGTTGCTCATGATCGCCGCCGAGTTGTGCCGTGCGAGCCAGCAATTCGTCGTCGGAGGACACCGCCGGGCCGCGCCCGAGTTGCGCGTCGAACGAGCGCAGCAGGGCATACTCACAGCGGGCGGCCGCGGCCAGATCCGAGGCGCTGTAGATGACCGTCGGCCCCGACGCGCCTTCGGTGACGAACACGTTGTCACTGTAGGTGAGGGAGCCGACATATCTCCGGACCGGCAGGCTGGAAATCGCGGCTTCCTACATCACTTCTCAATCCGGCTGACGAGATCGACCTTTCCGGCAGCCCAATCAGCCACTAACGCACGTTGGTTCTCCGGGTAGTTGGAGACATCGATTATCTCGGCATCTGTCTGTTTCTCTTGGATGACTGCCCTCCGGGCCAACAAATAGTCCCGGATAGGTTTTGGGTACATGTCGGCTAGGGAGTCATCGATCAATGCACCATGCTTCTCATACGTCTCCCATGAAATAAGCGCGAAAACTGTGACCAGCCATTGATGCCGAGGCGGCAAGTTGAGGTATCTATCGGCTATGTCAAGGTCGAATATCTGCGGAGGTAAAGGGTTACCGGGATAGGTGATGAATGGTGGGGCTGAGAGAGCTTCCACTGCATTGGTGAGCATCTCGATTCGATGTATTTCCTTATTGGATCTGTCTTCTTCCTCCCGGTCTAGTGCAAAGGAGACTAATTCGACAAGCGGTCCGTAGGACATTAACGAAAACATGTCCGATCTGCCTTGGACAAAGGCAAAATCGAGCGGAAGGCGCACCTTGTAGCTTTCGAGTATTTTGACTTTTAACTCAGAAACCGTTATCAGCTGAAGGTCTTCGGCGATGAACCAATATAGTGGGTTGTCATCGCGATTGGTTAGTAATTGAGACTTCCATTTCGAAAATTCGGACACACTCCATTCGTCCCACTCCTGACTACTGGCCGTCGGCAGAGCCCCTGAGGAATTAGGGTAGCGCCAGGTATCGACAAGCTCCGCAATGAGAAAGCGTGCGGCAGCGCGTCCTGCCTCATCTGTCGACATCAACCGTTCGATCTCGGCCGACAGCAGAGAAGCAACAGCAGCGACCGATTCGGTGCGAACTGCAAGGAGTGCGGGTAGTGACGCGATCGGTATTCCGCGTAGTGAAACTGATTCGGGCGCGGTGCCCGACGCAAGCTCATGTAACTCGTCAACAACGCGCCGGACGATGACTTCGATAAATGCATACGAAACCGGAATAAACGACATGCATCGGACGATGAAGCTGGTGATATTAATGCGACGAAATAGAGAGCGCTTTGTTCTGTTTAAAATAAAATAATTGAAGATGCGCTCCGCGCCGTTTAGGCGCGATTTGTCGAATATCTGGACTGCAAGCTGTGCGGTAACATCCCATTCTTGATTGCTGACTTTGGGCAAAAGGGCTCTGCCAAGCTGCTGCGCTGTCTCTCGGATCTTGGTCAGGTGGAAAGCAGCGAAATATTCCATGAAGGTTCGATGGGTGAACTTATAGAGCAATTCGCCATCAGCCGTTGAACCAGCGTCGGAAAAAACCCAGGCGCGGCCGCGGCAAAACGTTACGAACTCAGTAGCCGCGATCGTCGCTTCTTGGTCATTGGCGAAGTTATCTCTAAGCATGGTCGCGCATTCATTAACCAGCGATGATTCTAAAACTCCTTCGTTTTCTTCATTTGAGGTCAGCATCCAATAGGCAAGATGCTTCATCGCTGCGTCCACAAAATCTGCAGCGCGCAGCTTTGGTTGAATTTTTCGGGAACTATCCCACTTTTCGAACAGAAGGTTCGCGCATCGCTCGTAAACGGCTGGGCGATTCTTGGGGATAAAACCCTCACCACGGTAAATGATGCACATCAGTGCTAGCATCAGAGGATTCCGACGAAGATCCGGGACATTGATGCTTTCTTTCAGAAACGAGGATGCTAGGTTGTTTCCCTCTTCGTCCGAAAGTGAATCTACAAGGGCGAACCATTTACTGGCGTAGATGGCTACATTGGCATTTGAAAATCCCGCAAGGTCATAGCGGGCGAAGATCGAGGGATCTAGCCTGGCCTGATCGTAACCAACCTTTCTTGAAGTTACCAATACTCTAGCTAGAGGATATCTATTCGAGAATAATTCGACTCGTTCGGTAATGTCCCGCCTGTCCGCAACATCCAGCAGCTCATCCAGCCCGTCGAATATAACTAATGCTCTGCCCGAAAGCATGGCGTGCTCAACGTAATCGGTCGGCGGAGAGCACTGATAATAGGACTTCATCCTGTTTTCGATATGATCGACAATTGTCTCCGTCGATCGGGATGTCGGGGGCAGATTCCGGAGGATTACTAAGAACGGTATTGTACTGTTTACTTGACTCCGGGCTGCCTTGCAGGTGAGGTATTTTGAGACGGTAGATTTGCCGCCACCCGGATCGCCTAGTACGACAGTGCGATCAATCATAGATGATAACGCGTCGACGTTAACTCTCGTGCGAGTGCGGGTTTCGTGTGCCCACGGTACAAACGTCGGGCTGACATATAGCTTGTCGAATGGGATTTTTCGCTTAGTTTCAAAATCGGGCGGCTCGAGGTAGTCGTGGGACTGTATTAGCTGGGCCCTGTATGTAGCATCGAATTCGGTGTGTTGAGCGATAACCTCTGGGTCTCGATAGGTGCGGAGGCCGCATTTTATATGTCGCTCTATCGATTGTAGGTTGGAAAGGATGAGCATCAGCTGGCCGGATTGCTTCAGGCCGGAATAGAGCTCGGGGTCGGAATGCTGGATTCGGTCAACTACATCTCGGCACGCGTTAAGCAGGAGGTTAAAGACTTTCGCAGGCAGATCGGACGAGTCAAGGCAATTGGCGCCTATGGAGCGCGTGAGATTGATCGCAAAGAGTTCGCCGATCCCCTCTATTGTTTGCGGATTCGCGTCCGCGATAACTCCGGCAATTAGCTCCTTCACGTTACCGCGGACTTCTGGAGTCGTCAGGGCGGACTCGATGTCTCGAAGGGATACGCCAGGCGGAAGATCCGCGTACAAAGTTAGCGTCTCGACCTTTGTCTCCAGGTGGGCAACGTCAAAGTTGCGAAAGATATTTTTCTCTTTATCATCAATTTTGTAGCGGCGGTTCCGCTTGTGGGCCTCGCCGATCGTAATTGACCGTTTAAGTATTTCTTCGAATATTGGCGTTAATAGTACGCTTGCAGCGATCTCTGCTCCGGACATAGTTAAAACCCCCGTCGACGGTAATTCAGCCTCTGCCGGAGCATGGTAGCCCGACATTCGCCCGGTGTTGCCGCCTATTGGACGTATGCAGTCGCGCCGAACGCCTCAGCCCACGTTGCCCATCAATTCCACGCCGCCGCCGTTCCAGCGGAACTTCACCGTGCTGGCCAGCCCGTGGAATCCACCGGAGTACTGAAGTGCCACGGTGTCACCGGTGCTGGCCGTCTTGTCGATGGCGTTGAAGCCGTAGGTGTCGGGCACGCCGGTGGGGATGAACTTGCCGAGGTGGAACAGCACGGCCCGGGTGTTGGGGTGGTCGGAGTTGGTGTTGGCCTTGACGATCACCGCCGACAGTTGAGCGCACTCGTTGTAGTTGCCTGCCAACGGCTCGGGGCTCCAGGCCTGGTTGCTGCGTGGGTCGCGGGGCAACTCGGAGACGGCCTTGCTGATCTCGGGGGCGGCGAGGTTGACCGCGCAGGGGTCGGCCTGCGGTGGTGCCGACGTAGGCGCCGCCTTGGCGGCGGGTTTGGGCGCCGATGTCGGCGCCGGTCCGGGTCCCGCGTCGGGGGTTTTGGAGACCGTGGAGTCACCCGATCCGCATCCGGTGAGCGTGAGCACGGTCGCCAATACGACCCCGGGGGCCATGGCGAACATTGCGACCCGTTTCACAGTTGGGCAACCTACCGCGCTCCCGTGGCGGGTTTGTGCAGGCGCGCGGCCGGGATCGCCGTCGATTGGCACTAGACTTCTGAAGCGATGACCTCGCCAGACCCGGATTCGGGGGAGACCGCCCCAACGTTTGCCGACCTGCAGATTCACCCTGCGGTGCTGAAGGCAGTCACTGATGTCGGCTATGAGTCGCCGTCGGCGATCCAAGCCGCGACCATCCCGGCCATGCTGGCGGGCTCCGACGTGGTCGGGCTGGCCCAGACCGGCACCGGCAAGACTGCGGCTTTCGCCATTCCGATCCTGTCCAAGATCGACACCTCCAGCCGCAAGACCCAGGCCTTGGTGCTGGCGCCCACCCGTGAGCTGGCGTTGCAGGTCGCCGAGGCCTTCGGCCGCTACGGCGCGCACCTGCCCGAGATCAACGTGCTGCCGATCTACGGCGGCGCCTCCTACACGGTGCAGTTGTCGGGTCTGCGGCGCGGTGCGCAGGTGGTGGTGGGCACTCCCGGCCGTGTGATCGATCACCTCGAGCGCGGCACGCTGGACCTGTCGAACCTGGACTACCTGGTGCTCGACGAGGCCGACGAGATGCTCACCATGGGCTTCGCCGAAGAGGTGGAGCGGATCCTCGCCGACACCCCGGAGTACAAGCAGGTGGCGTTGTTCTCTGCCACCATGCCGCCGGCCATCCGCAAGATCACCTCGAAGTACCTGCACGATCCGGTGGAGGTGACGGTCAAGGCCAAGACGGCCACCGCTGAGAACATCACCCAGCGGTTCATCCAGGTGGCCGGTGCCCGCAAGTTGGATGCGCTGACGCGGGTGCTCGAGGTCGAGGAGGGCGACGCGATGATCGTGTTCGTCCGCACCAAGCAGGCCACCGAGGAGGTCGCCGAGCGGCTCAAGTCCCGTGGTTTCGCGGCCGCCGCGATCAACGGTGACATCAATCAGGCTCAGCGCGAGCGCACCATCACCGCGCTCAAGGACGGCACGATCGACATCCTGATCGCCACCGACGTCGCGGCCCGCGGCCTCGACGTCGAGCGCATCAGCCATGTCGTCAACTACGACATCCCGCACGACACCGAGTCCTACGTGCACCGCATCGGCCGCACCGGCCGGGCCGGCCGCTCCGGGCATGCGCTGTTGTTCGTCACCCCGCGCGAACGCCACCTGCTCAAGGCCATCGAGAAGCACACCCGCTCCAAGGTCATCGAGGCCGAGCTGCCGAGCGTCGACGATGTCAATGCGCAACGCGTGGCCAAGTTCCGTGACTCGATCACCGATTCGCTCAACGCCGACGGACTGGAGTTGTTCCGCAGGCTGATCGAGGACTACGAGCGCGAGAACGACGTCCCGATGGCCGATATCGCCGCGGCGCTCGCACTGCAGTCGCGTAACGGCGAAGAGTTCCTGATGACCGAGCCGCCACCGGAGAAGCGCCGGGAGCGTGACGACCGGGGCGAGCGGCCGCCGCGCAAGGAGCGCCCTCCGCGCGAAGGCCTGGCGACGTACCGGATCTCGGTGGGCAAGCGGCACAAGGTGGGGCCCGGCCACATCGTCGGCGCCATCGCCAACGAGGGCGGTCTGCACCGCAACGAGTTCGGCCACATCACCATTCGCGGGGACTACTCGTTGGTTGAGCTGCCCGAGAAGCTGTCCGGCAAGACACTCAAGGCGTTGGAGAACACCCGGATCTCGGGGATGCTGATCAATCTGACGCCCGATCGTGGCGAGCGTGACGATCGCGGACCGCGTCGTGAGTACAAGGGTCGTTCCGAGAACAAGGGCCGTTCCGAGAGCAAGGACCGTTCGGGTTACCGCGACCGCTCGGGGAAGCCGCACCGGAAGACCAAGTGACGGTCTCCAGAAGTGTGACGGGCACGTCGGATCAGGGAGGCCTTGAGTCGGTAGACGCGGTGCCCTCCGGGTCGACGCGCGTCGCCGCACTGACCGGGATCCGAGCGGTGGCCGCCATTCTGGTGGTGCTGACGCACGCGGCCTACACCACGGGGAAATATCCGCAGGGCTACCTGGGGCTGGTGTATTCGCGTGCCGAGATCGGTGTGCCGATCTTCTTCGTACTCAGTGGTTTTCTGCTGTTCCGGCCATGGGTGGCCGCGGCGAGCCGCGAATCGGATCCAGCGGCGGCGACCAGTTACACGGCACCGTCGGTGCGCCGCTACGCGTGGCATCGGGTGCGACGGATCATGCCCGCGTACGTGGTGACGGTGGTGATCGCCTACCTGCTCTACCACTTTCGGACCGGGGGCCCGAACCCCGGCCACACCTGGGTCGGCCTGTTCCGCAACCTGACTTTGACCCAGATCTACACCGACAACTATCTGTTCTCCTATCTGCATCAGGGGTTGACCCAGATGTGGAGCCTGGCGGTGGAGGCGGCGTTCTACGTCGCGCTGCCGTTGCTCGCCTACCTGCTGCTGGTGGTGCTGTGCCGGCGGCGCTGGCGGCCGGGCTTGTTGTTCTTCGGGTTGGTGTTGCTGGCCGCGGTGTCGCCGGTGTGGCTATGGATCGTGCACGATTCTGCGAATCTGCCTGACGGCGCCCGGCTTTGGCTGCCCACCTATATGGCGTGGTTTGTGGCGGGGATGGCGCTGACCGTGCTGAGCCAGCTCAAGGTGCGCGGCTATGCCGTCGTGTGCGTGCCGTTGGCCGTGGTGTGTTATTTCATCGCGTCGACGCCGATCGCGGGGGAGCCGACGACGTCGCCGGCCAAGTTGAGTGAGGCGTTGTTCAAGACGTTCTTCTACGCGGTGATCGCGGCGTTGCTGGTGGCCCCACCCGCACTCGGTGACCGCGGTTGGTACAACCGCTTTTTGGCTTCCCGGCCGATGGTCTTCCTCGGTGAGATCTCCTATGAGATCTTCCTGATCCACCTGATGATCATGGAATTGGTGATGGTCGAGGTGATGCGGGATCCGGTCTACACGGGGTCGATGTTCAACCTGTTCGTGCTCACCATGGTGTTCACCATTCCGGCTGCTTGGCTGCTGCACCGGTTCACGCGCGTCCGCTCCTGATCTTGTAGTTAGGGTATGCTTACCTAACAAAGATCTGGAGGGTGCGCATGGCTGAGGAAAAGGCGTCGCGCGGGCTGGAAGGGGCCCTGGTCAAACTCTGGCGCGGCGGTGACTACGAGCTGACGGTGACCGGTAGTACCGAGCTCACGCCGAACTATCTGAGGCTGCACTTCCGCGCCGAGAGGCTGCTCGCCGAGCACCGGGTGCATCCGACGATGTGGGTGCGCGGCTGGTTCCCCGACGGCGGCAAGGCCCATCAAAGGGGTTACACGTTGGTCAACCCCGATCCGCGGGCCGGCACCCTCGACATCGATTTCGCCATGCACGACGGCATCGCCACCCGCTGGGCGCGGGCGGCGATGCCCGGAGATGTTCTGGACGTGACGGTCCTCGGCAGCAACTTCGCGTTGCCCGAACCCGCGCCGGCCGGATACCTGATCGTCGGGGACACCGCGTCGCTGCCTGCCATCAACTCGCTGTTGGAAGCGATCGGGGACGTCCCGGCGTGGGTTTTTCTCGAAGCCGGATACGACGACGACCGTGAGCTACCGGTCAACGGGAGCGCGGAGATCGTCTGGGTGGACCGATTCACGGAGGATCTGCTGGAGACCCTCAGCGCATCGGCGTTCGATGCGTCCGACCACTTCGGCTGGGTCGCGTGCAACAACCGCACCACCCGCGCGGTCGCGCGGGTCTTCCGCGAGGAGTACGGCATCCCGCGCAAATCCATCAAGGCGCAGGCCTACTGGGTGGCCTGACGGACCGGTCTACAGCGCGGTCTGGATCGGCGCCGGTGTCGAGGCGATCTCGTCGAGTACGCGAACGTTGTAGGCGACATCCCGGCTCTCACGCGCGGCGATCTGTCCGATCGCCAGGTCGAATGCGCCGACCAGGCTCGGTGGGTCGAACACGGCCTGCGCCTGGCGGCTCACCTGTAGGTCTCGCGCCCAGATTGTGGCCGGCCGAGCGAATCCGGGTTCCAGCGCCAGTACCGTCGCGAACCGCCAGGCGCTGTCGCGTAGGGAGCGGATGGCCTCGTTGAGGACGAAGATCTGATGCTGCCGGAGAACGGCATAGATGTCGGCCAGCGCCGGTGAGAGTTCGTTGATGTCGTCGACCACCCCGCCGATCTGGCCGGCCAGCACCGCGTTGATGGTGTTGAAATCCTTGTGCAGCGACGGGAGCCGGCCGGCGCCGGCCAGGCCCTGCACCGCGATGCCGAGGTCCAGCACGATATGGGCGGTTATTCCGGCGAGCATGTGTTGCACCAGGATTGGTCCGGGTTTGCCGGCCCACTCGAAGGTGGCCCGCCACGACCGGGTGGGTTTCGGGTACCGGTCTGGATGGAAGTATCCGTTGAGCGCATCGAAGTAGCGGGACGCGAACGCAGCGTCGAGGCGGTCCATCCGCGGGCCGTCTTCGAATGCGCCTTCGGTGACCGCGGTGCCGACCGCGATGGTGATCCGCTTGTACAGGGCAGCGAAATAGCCGAGCCGACTGGCGTTTTCCGCGGCCCAATCGGTGATGGTGTCGATGACCGATACCACCTCGGCGATGCCGGCGACCGCCGGTAGCGGTGGCAGGGGCGTCGGATGGCTGGCCATAGTCGAAAGTATGGGCCAGCTCAGCCTGTTCCGCCCGGCAATCGCCTACTCGACGGGTAGTTGTCCCGGGACGACGAGTGGGGCGACGAACTCGGCCAACATGGTGCGCTCGTCCGCCTCGTCGACGCCGGGGAAGACCAGTAGCGACACCATGACCCGCACCAACCACCGGGCCCGGCGGCCCACCTCCTCGTCGGCTTGCCTCGATTCACCTGCCAGTGACCGGACGAACCCCTCCACGAGCGCCCGGATCACCTCGGAGTGCTCGGCCATCTCGCCGCCGATCGGGCGCTGTGCGGTGGCGAACCACGAGGCCAGTGCCGGGCTGTCGCGCACCGCATTCAGCGCGGTGATCACACCTTCGATCAGCCGTTGCGCCGGATCGGTGACGGCGACGACCTGTTCGCTGACCTCTTCGTACAGTCGGCGCGCCTCACGGTGCACGTAGGCGGTGTAGAGCGCATCGCGATTCTCGAAGTACCGGTACAGCGTGGCACGCGAACACCCGGCGGCAGCGGCGATCTCGTGCATCCCGACGGTCGCCGCGTCCTGTTGGGTGAAGAGGGCGTCGGCGGCGTCGAGGATGTGGTCGGCGGCCACCTCGGACCGCCGGGACGACAACCAGTCGCGGGGCATCAGGTCCCCGATCGGAACGGCACCGACAGCGGCCGCCGCACATAGCTGCCGCCGGCCCACACCACCGAGTCCAAGTCAACCTCGAAATCGGGGTAGCGCGAGAGCAATTCGGTCAGCGCCACCCGGGACTGCATCCGGGCGGCCGCGGCGCCTAGGCAGAAATGCGCGCCGTGGCTGAACGTGAGGATGTTGCGCGGGGATCTCCGGACATCGAGTTCGGCTGCGTTGTCGCCGAATTCACGTTCGTCCCGGTTGCCCGACCCGTACAGCAGCAGTGTCTTGCGCCCGGCCGGGATGGTGGTGTCTCCGATGGTGACGTCACGGGTCGTGGTGCGGGCCAGGCCCTGCACCGGCGACGTCAGGCGCAGGAACTCGTCGATCGACTCCAGGATCAGCTCGGGGTCGTCCACCAGGAGCTTGCGCTGATCGGGCCGCTGCTGCAGGAGTTGTACTGCGCCGCCGAGCATTCCGGTGGTCGTGTCGTTGCCGCCGGTGACCATGGTGAAGGTGAAGGCGAGGATCGACAGCACGCCGGCGATGTCCCCGTCGGCCCCCACTCCGGCCGCCACCAGGTGCGAGATGGTGTCATCGCCGGGTTCGCGGCGGCGGCGCTCGATGAGCTCCGAGAAGTAGCCCATCATCGAGGCGACGGCAGCACCTGCGGTACCCATGGCCGCGGTGATGCCGCCGGCCGAGCTGTTGGCGGCGACGATCGCGTCGGTCCACCCGTCGAACTGGTCCCTGTCCTCCTCGGGCACCCCGAGGTAGTGCGCGACGACCATCGACGGCAGCGGCTTGAACAGCTCGGCCGCAATGTCACCGCCGCCGTTCGAGCGCAACCCCTCGAGGCGCTCGACGACGAACTCCCGCACCTTCGGCTCGACGGCTTCCACCTGGCGTGGGGTGAAGCCGCGGGAGACCAGCTTGCGGAACTCGGTGTGTACCGGCGGGTCTTGCATGACGAACGGCGGATTGTCGGCCAGCCCGATCATGTCCAGCTCGCCGTACGTGATGGTCAAGCCCTGCGCTGAGGAGAACGTGCCGTGGTCCCGGGCCGCGGCCCAGATGTCAGCGTGTCGGGACAGCACGTAGTAGTCGTGCTCGGGCGATTCCTCGGGCACCACGTGATGGACCGGGTCGTGGTCGCGCAATGCGGCGTACATGGGCCACGGGTTGGGCCAGGTGTCGGCGTCGGCGGGGACGAACCTGGCGGGGCTGTGAGACAAAATCGCTGCCATGTCTTATTCGTACGACACTTCTCGCGAACGTGTCAATAGCGGGTTTGCCATTAGGCTCGGGCGTGATGAGCACCCCTGACGCGCCGCAGCCTGTCCAGACGCCGATGTGTTACCGGCATCCGGACCGCCCCACGTATGTGCGTTGCACGCGGTGCCAGCGTCCGGTCTGCCCGGAGTGCATGCGCTCGGCGGCTGTCGGCCACCAGTGCGTGGACTGTGTGAACCAAGGCGCCAGGACGGTGCCGGCGGCGCGGACCCAGTTCGGCGGCGTGGCCCGCACGGGCGCGCCGATCCTGACCTATGCGCTCATCGCGGTGAACGTGCTGATGTTCGTGCTGCAGATGGCCTCGCACCAGCAGCTGACCACCGATCTGACGCTGTGGCCCCGCGCGATCGCCCTGGGCGACCAGTACTACCGCTTGGTCACCTCGGCGTTCCTCCACTACGGCCTGATGCACCTGCTGTTCAACATGTGGGCGCTCTACGTGGTGGGCCCGCCGCTGGAACAGTGGCTGGGCCGGCTGCGATTCGGGACGTTGTACGCGCTGAGCGGGCTGGGTGGCTCGGTGCTGGTGTATCTGCTCACGCCGCTGGACACCCCGACTGCCGGCGCGTCGGGCGCGATATTCGGGTTGTTCGGCGCGATCTTCGTGGTCGCCCGCAAGCTCAATCTGGACGTCCGCATGATCGGCGCGGTGGTGGTGATCAACCTGGTGTTCACGTTCGCCGGGCCGGCGCTGGGAACCGGAGCGATCAGCTGGCAGGGTCACATCGGCGGCCTGGTGACCGGTGCGGCGATTGCGGCGGCCTTCGTGTATGCCCCGAGCGCCCGCCGAAATGCGATTCAGGCCGGGGTCTCGGTGGCCGCGCTGGTGCTGTTCGTGGGCCTGATCCTGTTGCGCACCAACAGCGTGCTGGCGGCGATGGGCATGGCGTGAGCCGCGGCTAGATCGCCGCGCCGGGGTTGAGGATGTTCTGCGGGTCCAGCGCCCGCTTGATCCGGTGATTGAGTTCCACTGCGTCCGGGCCGATCTGGCCGGCCAGCCACGGTTGCTTGAGCCGGCCCACGCCGTGCTCGCCGGTGATGGTGCCGCCCAGTCCCACAGCGAGATCCATGATTTCGCCGAAGGCCAGGTGGGCCCGCGCGGCCATGTCGGCGTCGGCCGGATCGAAGACGATCAGCGGGTGGGTGTTGCCGTCACCGGCATGGGCGATCACCGAGATCAGCAGGTCTCGGTCGGCCGCGATCGCCGCCACCCCGCTGACCAGTTCGGCCAGGGCGGGCAATGGCACCCCGACATCCTCCAGCAGCAGTGATCCCTTGGCCTCGACGGCGGGGATGGCGAACCGGCGAGCCGCCACGAAGGCTTCGCCCTCATCGGGGTCGGACGTGGAAAACACCTCGGTGGCACCGCATTCGGTGAACACCCGAGCCATGAATTCGGCGTCGTCGGCGCCCGCGGCACCGCGATCGTCAGACGCGGCCACCATCATCGCCGCGGCGTTGCGGTCCAGACCCATCTTGAGCTTGTCCTCGACGGCGTTGATCGCCACGGCGTCCATGAATTCCAGCATCGACGGCCGGATCTTGCCGGTGATCTTCACGACCGAGTTCGATGCGGCTGCCACGGAATCGAATGTGGCCACCACGGTGCAGGGGGAGTGCTGAGGAGGAAGCAGGCGCAGCGTCGCCTCGGTGACCACGCCCAACGTGCCCTCGCTCCCGACGAACAGCTTGGTCAGGCTCAGGCCCGCAACGTCTTTGAGGCGCGGGCCGCCCAGGCGCACCGCGGTGCCGTCGGCCAGCACCACCTGCAGGCCCAGGATGTAGTCGGTGGTGACGCCGTACTTGACGCAACACAGCCCGCCCGCGTTGGTGGCGACATTGCCCCCGATGCTGCAGATCTCGAAAGACGACGGGTCCGGTGGATACCAGAGCCCATGCGCGGCAACCGCTTTCTTCACCTCGGCATTGAGCAGCCCGGGCTGTACGACGGCGGTGCGGGTGACCGGGTCGACGGTGATGTCGCGCATCTTCTCGGTGGACAACACAATTCCGCCGTCGAGCGCTGTCGCCCCGCCGGACAACCCGGTGCCCGCGCCACGAGGCACCACGGCCACCTGGTGTTGGCTGGCCCAGCGGAGCACGGTCTGCACCTCCTCGGTGCGGGTGGGCCGGACCACCGCCAGCGGCGTCCCCGCCGCCGGATCGGCAGCCCGATCCTGACGATAGGACGCCAGGATGTCGGGGTCGGTGACGACGACACCTTCGGGCAGCTCCGCGATCAGCTCTGACAGCACACCGCGATCCTACGAGCGGGGGTCAGACGACGGCGAACACCCGGTAGTGCACTTCGCGCAGCGATACCTGGTTGATGGCAACGGTGTGGATTGCGTTCAGCCAGCGGTAGCGGTCGTCGCCGGTTTCGAAGAGCGGACTGGACCGCGCTGTCATCTCGTCGTGGCGGATGAGTTCTCCGGCGGTGAACCGATCGGCGGATGCCCGGTCCATCTGAACGCGGCCGGTGTTGGTCAGGTAGATGACAGCCCCGTCGTCGGTGCGCAGGGTGGCGCGCACATCCAGGCGTGCCACCCCGTCGGTGCCGAGCAGAACCCAATCACCTCCGCCGGGCAGCACGTCGGCCGCGATACGGGGTCCGACGCACCGGCCTTGCTTGACGACATAGGTCATGCGAGTACCCAAGGGAGTGGAGAAAACCTCTACCGACTCGAAGGCGATGCGGATGTCGAGCAGGTGGTCGAAGACCGGGGTGGCGTCGATATCGACGAGAGGTGTCATGACCTCACGGTAGGCCCAGCGACTTGGAAAAAACAAGCATTAAGTTGGAAATTCCAATCGCAGCTATTCTGGCAGGTATGGCGGCACGCTCCTACGGACAGCACTGCGCTCTGGCGAAAAGCCTGGACCTGGTCGGGGATCGATGGACCCTGCTGGTGGTGCGGGATCTGCTCGAAGGCCCCAAGCGCTACGGAGACCTTCTGGACTCGTTGGCCCCGATCGCCACCGACATGCTGGCCGGGCGGCTGCGTGACCTGGAGGCGCACGGACTCGTTCACAAGCTGAAACTGCCCAAGCCCGCGTCGACGACGGTCTATGAGCTCACCGACGACGGCCGGGCACTGGAGGACGTGATCAACGCCTACATCCGGTGGGGGCGGCACCTGCTCGAGACCCGCGAGCCGGGGGCCGCGGTGCGGCCAGAGTGGCTGATTCGCGCGGTGCGTGCGTTCGCCAGTGCGGACCGTGACGGACCACCGGTCACGGTGCGTCTGGTGACCCCAGAGGGGCAGGCGACCGTCGACATCGGGCCGGAGCGCATCGAGGCGTGCGAGGACGCGACCGTGGTCGATGTGACACTCACGGGCGAGGCAGAGGTGTTGGGCGCGGCGATGGACCCGGCGCAGGTCCCCGCTCTGGTGGCCGATGGCAGGCTGGTGATCGACGGCGATCCTGCGGCGGTCCGGCAGTTGGCGAAAGTCTTTGCCCCGCCGCGCATCAGGGGTTAGGCCGGTCCAACGCACGCAGAGCCGACAGGAACACCGCGACGATGCCGAGTGCCAGCATCGGCAAGGACAGGGCCAGGAACGTCGCGTGCAGCCCTGCCGCGTCGGCCAGTGGTCCGGCCACGATCAGCCCGAGCGGTCCGGCGGCATACGCCAATGAACCCATCACGCCGACCACGCGACCGCGCAAGTGTGGCGGCGCGGTGGTCTGCATGACGTAGTTGTAGATCGGCGCGATCGGGCCGTAGACGAACCCGACGAGCGCGCACAGCACCAGGATCAACGGAAGCGGCGGCAGGAACGCGATGATCGTCATCGCCACCCCGAGCGTGATCACCGCGGTCAGCATGGTGGCCCGGCGGCTGAGGTACCTGCTCAGCACCGCATACCCCAGCGCACCCAACAGGCCGCCGATGCTCAGCGCCATCAACACCCAGCCCAGTTCGGTGGGCTCGTCGCGGTCGGTGAAGTATTTCGGGAAAAGAACGGATTCCATCGGCATGTAGAGGCCGGTGGCCACCAGGTCGACGATCGCCAACGTGCGTAACACCGGAGTGCGCCACACGAATCGCAGCCCTTCGACGATGCCCGCCAGCACGCCCTCGGTCAGCATCGAGCGGTCCGGGGCGCCCGCGCCCTCCAGCCTTAGCACCGAGATGGCCAGGATGGAGCAGCAGAACGCCCCGGCGGTCACCCACATGGTGTTGATGCCGCCGACCGTGGCGATCAACAGACCACCGATGCCGGGCCCGACGATGTAGGCCAGGTTGAACACCGCCTCGTACACGCTGTTCGCGTGGTCCAGCGTCCAGCCGGCCCGGGAGGCGGCCTCGGGCAACATGGTTTCCCGCGCGGTCATCCCGGCCGGGTCGAAGAATGCACCGAGCGCGGCCAGTACCGCCAGCACCGCGACATTGACCGCGTCGACCCCGAATAACAGGGCCAGTACGGGGACCGCGACGACCGACAGCGCCGAGAGCAGGTCGGAGATCATCGATACCCGCCGCCGCCCCAGATAGTCGACGGCGGCCCCGGCGATCAGGGTGGCGACCAGCAGCGGCAGCGTTCCGGCCATCGCCACGATCGACGCGTCTAGCGCGGATCCGTTGCGCTGCAACACCAGCCACGGGAACGCGACGATGGTGATTCCGTTGCCCGCGCCCGCCGCCAACGCGGCGAACAGGATCAGCAGCAGTGGGCCGCGTTTGGTGTTGGTCATGGGGTATCGCGGCCGAATCTAACAGCGCGCCCGCACCCGTCGCGATCGAATTTCCGGCACAGTGAGGTGGTGCTATTGCCTCACCCTGCGACGGGCAGCCTCTTCCCGTCGCCGGTGCCGCCCGGCTCGGGCTGGCCCGGCGATCCCGCGGATGCGTCGACCCCGGTGGCCAAGACGGCCGCGCAGGTCCGGCGACTGGCATCCCGAGCGGGTTCGCTGGCCGAACTCGACGCGCCTATCTCGGTGTGCCGGGCCTGCCCCCGGTTGGTCGAGTGGCGTGAGGAGGTTGCCGTGGCCAAGCGGAAATCGTTTGCCGATCAACCATATTGGGGTCGACCGGCCACCGGCCTCGGCCCGGAGAACCCTGGCATCTTCATCGTCGGGCTGGCCCCGGCCGCCCAAGGGGCCAACCGCACCGGCCGGGTGTTCACCGGCGACCGGTCGGGGGATTTCCTGTTCGCGGCACTGCATAGGGTGGGTCTGGCCAACCAAGCCGAAAGTGTCGATGCGGCCGACGGCCTGCGGCTGATCGACACCCGCATGGCGGCAGCGGTGCGCTGCGCTCCGCCGGCGAACGCGCCCACCCCGGCCGAGCGGGCCACCTGTGCGCCGTGGCTGCAGGCGGAATGGCGCTTGGTCGGGCCGTCGGTACGGGTGGTCATCGCGTTGGGCGGGTTCGCGTGGCGGGCGGCGCTGGAGCTGATCGGGGCACCCCGACCCGCGCCGAAGTTCGGCCACGGCGCCACGGCGCAGCTGCGCTCGGCATTCGGTCCGGTCACATTGCTCGGCTGCTTTCATCCCAGCCAGCAGAACACCTTCACGGGCCGGCTCACCCCGGCCATGCTCGACGACATCTTCATCGCCGCGAAGCGGATGGTGACAGAGGCGGGCGGGAACGAACCGGACCGCTCATGACGTTGACGCTGTCATGCGGCTTTCTGTCCTCGACCTCGTCCCGGTGCGTACCGACCAGACCACCGCCGATGCCCTGACGGCAACGACTCACCTCGCACAGACCGCTGACCGGCTGGGATACACCCGTTACTGGCTGGCCGAGCATCACAACATGCCCGCGGTCGCGGCCACCAGCCCGCCGGTCCTGATTGCGCATCTGGCCGCACACACCACCCAGCTGCGGCTGGGTTCGGGCGGGGTGATGCTGCCCAACCACGCCCCGCTGGCGGTGGCGGAGCAGTTCGCGCTGCTCGAAGCCGCCCACCCCGGCCGCATTGATCTCGGCATCGGCCGCGCCCCGGGCTCGGACCCGGTCACCTCGTTGGCGCTGCGCGGCGCCGCCGGCCGCGACGACCGTGATATCGAGGCGTTCCCGCAGTACCTGGACGACGTGGTCGCCCTGATGAGTGCACGCGGGGTCCGGGTGCCGCTGCCGCGGGATCTGATGCGCGAGAACTATGTGCTGAAGGCGACGCCGGCGGCGGTTACCGAGCCGCGGATGTGGCTGCTGGGCTCGTCGATGTACTCGGCGCATCTGGCTGCGGCGAAGGGTTTGCCCTACGTGTTCGCTCACCACTTCTCCGGGCAGGGCACCGCTGAGGCGCTGGCCGTCTACCGCGACGAGTTCCAGCCCAGCAATCTGGCGGCCGAGCCGGTGACCTTCCTGACCGTCAACGCCTCGGTGGCCGAGACCACCGAGGAGGCCGAGGCGCTGCTGCTGCCGCAGCTGCAGATGATGGGCCGGCTGCGCACGGGCCAGCCGCTCGGGGCGCTGGATCTCGTCGAGGATGCCGAGGCGACGACGCTCAGCCCGCAAGCTCAGGCCATCGTGGCGGCCGGGCTTCGGCGCGCAGTGGTCGGTTCGCCCACCGAAGCGGCCGAGCAGGTCCGGGCATTGGCTGCAGAATTCGACGTCGACGAGGTCATGGTCAACCCGGTGGGCTCGGCCCGTCGCGGCGCCGATCCGGCCACCGCGACGGCGCGCGACACGACGCTGGAACTGCTCGCCAAGGAGTTGTTCTAGGGCGTGAGCACCACGATCGGGATCGGCCGGGTGGTCTTTTTCTGGTACGCCTCGTAGCGGTGAGAGTTGTTGTCGTTGACGATCTTCCACAACCGCTGATAGTCAGGGTCGTCGGGTAGGACGGGCCTGGCGGTGACGGCGAGTCGCTTGGTACCGACGTTGATCTCGATACGGGGATGGGCCTTGAGGTTGTGATACCAGCCGGGTGAGCGCGGTGCACCGCCCATCGACGCGACCACCAGGTAATCCTTGCCGTCCCTGGCATAGCTCAGCGTATTGATCCTGGGCTGGCCGGTTTTGGCGCCCGTGGTGCGCAGGAGCAGGCTCGGCGGCATGCCGGGGAACCGATGCCCGATCAGGCCGTTGGACTTCTGATAGATCAAGTCGTGAACGTGCAGCAACCGCAAGCCCACCTGCTCGATGCGGGACAGATCGCTCATGCGCTCAATCCTGCGCGGATTCGTCGAGTTGCGCCAACCCCGCACGTAGCAGGCGCCCAGATTCCTCGCGGTCCGGGTCGCGGCGCAGAAACATGCCTTTGGCGAACGACAATTTGTCGCCGGCCCGGCGCGGCACCACGTGCAGGTGGATGTGGAACACGCTCTGGAACGCGGCCTTGCCGTCGTTGATCACGATGTTGTTGCCGTCGGCGTGCAGCCCTGATCGTCGGGCTGCACGCGCGATGCGCTGGCCGATCCGGGCCATCGCCGCGACGGTCTCTGCGGGGGTGTCGGTCAGGTCGACGCTGTGTCGTTTCGGGATCACCAGGGTGTGCCCGCGGGTGAACGGCCTGATATCGAGAATGCCCAGGTAGTCGTCGTCCTCGTAGATACGGATGGCGGGGGCTTCCCCGGCGACGATGGCGCAGAACACGCAAGACATCCCGCCACGTTAGCCTCCGGCGCCGGCCGCCCATTCCGCGACGCGGCGTTCGCGTTCGGCCGGCGTCAAGTCCTCGACACGCGTCATCACGGTCCAGCGCTGGCCGAAGGGGTCGAGGACGGAGGCAAACCGGTCGCCCGTGACGAAGGTCTGTGCGGGTTCGCGGATCGTCGCACCCGCCTCCTCGGCTCGGGCCACCACGTCATCCACGTCGGGGCAGTAGAACCCGATCGAATGAGTCGCGGCGGCGCCCGGCGCCGGGGCGGCGATCTGATAGGCCTCTTGGGGGTCGCCGAGTTGCAGCCGGCCGGTGCCGAAGTCCAGTTCGGCATGTGCGACGGTGCCGTCGGGTCCGTCCATCCGCTCGACGACTTCGGCGCCGAACACGTTCTGGTAGAACGTGATCGCCTCGGCGGCGCCGTCCACGCAGATGAACGGAGTGAGGCTGGTGTAGCCCTGCGGAATCGGTGTGACACTCATACCGACCAGTTTCGTAGGCTGGGGGTGTGGCGGCTTGGAAAAACGCGCCAGAGCGGGGCGTGGTCGGCCGTGCGGGCAATGCCTCTGCTTTCGACCTCCACCGCTGGGCGCCGTCGGAGGATGCGGCGAGGTTCGTCGAGCATTTCTGGTCGGTGTCCTGGGACCGGCACGAGGCGGGTCCGTTCGAGAGCACCGTGATCACCTTCCCGGCCATGCACCTGACCCGCGAGTGGGGCGATGATGTTGTGCGCCATGGCCATCGGTTACCCAGCACGCTGATACACGGGGTGGTGCCCAAGGTCTTCCGCATCACCATCAGCGGGCGCGGGTCTGTCGTGGGGGCCCGATTCCGGCCCGGTGCTTTCACCGCCCGGTTCGGCGGGGACGCCGCGGTGATGACCGGACGAGTTGAACAGGCGGACGACGAATTGCTCGGCACCCCACTTGTTCTGGGTGAGGACGTGACAGCGGTGCGGCTGGGGATGGATTCGGCGATCGGTGCGACGGCCGGCGAGGTGGATCCGACGTACCGGGCGTTGACGCCATTGGTCGATCGGATGCGTGACGACGCGTCATTGCACCGAGTCGAGCAGGTGATGGAGCTTTCGCCATGGAGCACGCGAACCACGCAGCGGGTGTTCCGGCGCTATGTGGGGGTAACGGTCAAGTGGGTGCTGTGCAGATACCGTTTACAGCAGGCCGCGTTGGAGATCGAGAGCGCGCCGGATATCGATTTCGCTGATCTCGCAGTGCGACTCGGCTGGTATGACCAAGCCCATTTCATCAACGACTTCCGGTCCATGCTGGGCAGTACGCCGGGGGAGTACGCGGCGGTGCATGGTGTCGATCAGTCGTCGATATGAGTCGGTGGATCGGCGAAGGTGAAATCGAACGGATAGTCGTGGCCGGGCCCCATCGGGTCGCAGCGCTTGACGGGCACCAGGTGGGAGCTCCAACCGCTGGGCACATAGCCCCACGTTCCGATGCAACGTTGCCAGCTGCCGTCGGGTTGGATGGGTCCGTCGCACTTGCTGATGACGTTGCCGCCATACAGGCAGCCGGCACTGGCCGGTGGGGCCGAGGTGATCAGACCGGCCACCGTGAGTACGGTGGCCAGGCCTCCGATGATGAAGAGCTTCATGGCTTCTCCCATCCGCAGCTACCCAAGGACGCTACCGCTCATGTCACTTGGTGGTGGCACGTTTGTACCTTAGTCAGAAGGGTGGGGGTGGTTCGTATTGTTCGGCGAGCCAGGCTTGGTATTGGCGTTCTGTTTCGAGGTCGTTGTTGAGTTCGGCGCGTAGGCGTCGTTCTTCGTTGATGCGGTCTTGGCGGTCTTGTTCGCGGGTTTGTGTGCGTTTGGGCATCTTGGTGCCGCGGGTGGGATCGGTGTTCGGTGCCGGCGGCGCCGGGAGGTCCAGGTCCCCGGTTGGGTGGGCCAGGTCGGGAAACATTGCCGCACCGTGGGGTTCGGTGAGGTAGGTGTGGCCGGTGGGTGTGGTGATTTCGACGGTGCCGTCGGGGAATTGGCGGTCGGTCCAGCCGGGGCAGAACGTTTTGATCAAATGGTGTGCTCGGCAGTAGAGCTTGGTGTTGGACGGATGCGTCGGACCTACCGGCCAGGGTGCGGTGTGGTCGATGTCGCAGCGCGCCACCGGGGCGTCGCAGCCGGGGAATCGGCAGGTCAGATCCCGCCAGCGGATGAACTCCGACAACGCCACCGATGGGCGATACCCGGGCTCGGATGCCTCGGCGGGCTCGGGCGCGGGCGCGGCAGGCGGGTCGCCGGTGTCGCTGGGCGGGGCAGGTACGCGCACCGGTTTGATCGTGGCGCGACCGGCCAGGTTGCGTACTGATTCGGCGGGCAGGATCCCGTACCCGGGCAGATATCCCGGGGCGTCGGAGGTGCCGTCGACGGTGGCGCGTTGGGCCAGCACATGCACCACAGCGGCATTGGCCGCCGCCCGTTTCTGCGCGGCCGGGCAGTCCTCGCGACCACAGCGGCAGACCAGGTGAGCTTCCAACCTGGCGAGCGGCCCGATCGCCTCGGCGCGGCGCCGTTCCCGGGTGCGTGGATCGTGCTCACACACGGTGTCGGCCAGGGCGTCCAATCGTTGATCCAATGCCACAGCGTCTTCGGCGTCCACGTTCGCCCAGATCGTGGCCGTACCGGGGCGGCCGGGATCGACCTGCACGAACCGGTCTTGGGCCAAATCCGGGGGCACCCGCACCCCGTTGGGGTCGTGTTGGGCGATCCAGTGATCGATCCGGTCGCGTAGCTGCCGCTCAGAAAACCGCATCCACCGATGCGCCCGGCCGGCCAACTCGGCATCCAGCGCGGCCCACACCGATTCGTCGACGATGCCGGTGCGGGCGATGATCATCCGCACCACCCGGTAGTCGATGTCGCCGACGGCGAACCGGGCTGCGACCTGGGGCAGTTTGTCGCGTAGTACTCGGGCGTGGTGAACCTGGGTGCCGGCCCGGCCGCGGGCGATCCGCATCGCTGCCGACACCTCGGCACACACCTCTTCGTAGGGATCGGTGCGCCACAGAATGCTGTCGATCAGTTCCTGTTCGCGCAGCGTGTCCAAGGCCGCGATCGCGGCCAGCCGGGCAGCGATCGCCACCGACTCCGCCCGCGCGGCAGCGCTGATCTTGTCGATCAACGCAACATCAGACTCGCACCCACCTTCGAACACATGTTCGATTATGCCACCACCCAGGGACACGCAACAGTGTCAAGCCTCAGGGCATCGCCTGGCTGTGGCTAAGCGTTCAGCGCCCGCCGCCAGGCATCCAGCTTGTCTTCGTAGCGCATGGTCTGCGCGGGGCTGCTCGAGGGCACCCGCACGCTGGGAAGCGGAGGAGTGCCCACCAGGCGTCGATAGTTGGTCTCGGCGGCAGCCCCATTGAAAACCAGCTGGCGCAGCGTGGGGTGTGCGGTGAAGAATGCGTCAAAGTCATTGGGCACCATGCTGTCGCGCTCTACTGCGGAGTCGAGGCTGCCCACCCTGCGGCACGACCGCAGTACGTCCCACACCGCGACGTGGTGGGCGCACAGCTGCGCCACTCGTTCCGGGTAGGGCGCGTCGGCACTGAATCCGAAGAGTGCGCCGGTGATGCGCCAGAACGCGTTTCGCGGATTCCCGTAGTACTGGCCTGACGCCAGCGACATGGCGCTGGGCATGTTGCCCAGGATCAGCACCTCGGGCTCGTCGCCGATGATGGGCGTCAGCCCGTGCAGCAGGCCCGTCACGGAGTGGCCAGCAGTTCGGATACGGTGACGAATCGATAACCCGCCGTGCGCAATTCGTCGATGATGCGGGGGACGGCCGCCCGCGAGGCGTCGCGGCTGTCGTACATCGCGTGCAGCAGGATGATGGACCCCGGCCGTACCCCCGAGACCGTCTCGGCGACTATCGCGTCGGCGTTCGCGCCAGCGGCGGAATCGGGTTCGACGTCCCAGGTGACCATTGTCCGATCGTGGGCGGCGAGGTATCGCGGCAGGGCCCAGAACTTCTTCCCGTAGGGCGGGCGGAACGTTATCGCGCCCTGATAACCGGTGGCCCGGATCGCGGAATCGGTCCGTTCGATCTCGTCGGCGACGGTGTCCCGTGAGATCAGCACCATCCGCCGATGCGAGTAGCTGTGATTGCCGATCTCGTGGCCGGCGGCGGCAATCGCGGCGCCGTACTGGGGCGCGGCCGTCAATTCCGCGCCCGTGAGGAAGAAGGTCGCTCGAACCTTGGCGTCGTCGAGCATCCGTAGCACCTCGGGGGTGTACCCGGTAGGACCGTCGTCAAAGGTGAGCGCGACGACCTTGGCGGAAGTCTCTACGCGGTGCACCAGGTGACCGGCGAGCGTGAAGCTGCGTGAGTTCATCACCCAATAGCCCGCGGCGAGTGCGGTCACCGCCGCGATCAGCAGGACTCCCAAACGCCACACCCATCGCACTACTGCTGTATACCAAGGCCGCACACACGCGGGCGCCCCGAACGGCATGTGGGGGACTCACGTTCGGGGCGCCATGTCGTGGGTCGTCAGCTCAGGTGATGGACCTCCTGCAGTCCGTACACCGGCGTCGCCAGGCCCTCGTAGCGGGCCTTGAGCTGCAACGCCAGATACAGCGAATAATGCCGGGATTGGTGCAGGTTGCCGCCGTGCAGCCACAGGTTGGGCTGCTGGGTGGGCTTCCACATGTTGCGCTGTTCGCCCTCCCACGGCCCGGGATCCTTGGTGGTGCCAGAGCCGAGGCCCCACACCTTGCCGATCCGATCGGCGACTTCCTGGCTGATCAGGTCGGCCGCCCAGCCGTTCATCGAGCCGAAACCGGTGGCGTACACCACCACATCGGCGGGCAGTTCGGTGCCGTCGGCCAGCACTACCGAGTTCTCGGTCAGCCGGTCCACCTCGCCGTGCGCGAGCTTGATGCTGCCGTCGGCGATCAACTCGCACGCGCCGACGTCGATGTAGTAGCCCGAGCCGCGCCGCAGATACTTCATGAACAGGCCGGAATCGTCGTCACCGAAGTCCAGATCGAATCCGGCGGCTTCCAATCGGGCATAGAAGTCCTTGTCGCGCTGCCGGATCGCGTCGTAGATAGGCCGCTGGAAGTCGGCCATGATGCGGTACGGCAGCGATGCGAAGGTGAGATCGGCCTTCTCGGTGGTCATTCCCGCCGCGACGGCCCGCTCTGAGTACAGGTCACCAAAGCCCAGCTCCATGAGCGAATCCGATTTCACGACGTGGGTTGACGAGCGCTGCACCATGGTGACGTCGACGTAGTTCTCGTACAACGCTTTACAGATGTCGTGAGCGGAGTTGTTGGAGCCGATCACTACCACTCGCTTACCCACGTACTTGTCCGGCCCCGGGTGGTGGCTGGAGTGGTGCTGGTCGCCGCGGAACAGTTCCTGGCCCGGCAGCGTCGGGATGCTGGGCTTGCCCGACATTCCCGTCGCGAGCACCAGCTGTACCGGGCGCAGCGTCACCGGCTCGCCGTTGCGGTTCACCTCGACTGTCCACCGCTGTTCGTCTTCGTCGTAGGCCGCCGAAAGGCAAGTGGTCGAACTCCAGTACGGCACTTCCATCACCCGGGTGTAGAACTCCAGCCAGTCGCCGATCTTGTCTTTCGGCGCGAACACGGGCCAGTTGGCCGGGAACGGCAGATAAGGCAGGTGGTCGTACCACACCGGATCGTGCAGGCACAGCGACTTGTAGCGCTTGCGCCACTGATCGCCGGGGCGTTCGTGTTGGTCGACGACGATGGCGGGCACACCGAGCTGGCGGAGCCGGGCGCCCAGGGCGATACCGCCCTGCCCACCGCCGATCACCACGATGTAGGGCTGCTCGGTGTAGCCCAGTGTCAGATCTTCGTCGAGGCGCTTCTCGGCCCACGACCGTCGGTCCGGATCGGAGCCGTGCACCGCACCCAGCGGCCGGGTCGCGCCCTTGCGCTCTTCGTGACCCTTGAGTTCCTGCAGGGTGGTCAGCAAGGTCCAGCCCAGTTCGTCGCGCAGCCGCAGATGTCCCTTGCCGCGGCCGACCGCCGTCTCGAATTCGATGAACGCCGAGGTGACGACGTGGTCTCCGTCGAATTCCTCGGTCGGGGTTTCCGAGGTCCGGAAGCCGGACGGGTCGGTGTCGTGCAGCCGTGCGGTCAGCATGTCGGCGATGCCGTCCCGACCTTCGAGGGTCTTGAGGTTCCAGGTGAAGGCGACCAGGTCACGCCAGAAGCTGTCGGTCGCGAACTTTCCGGCGACGCGCTCGATGTCGCGGTCGGCCAGTGCGGATTCGAAATCGGCCAGCCAGGCATCCACCCGTTCTTGTGGTGACAGTGTGGCCAGCGGTGCGGCGGTGGTCTGCGTCATGTGGCCCAGCCCACACCGTGTCAAACGCCGCAACAAGGGTTGCACGGGGTTGCAACCCTTCCGGCGCACCCGGTCGAGGGCCTAGAACGTCCCTATGAAAGCAGCCGTGTACTACGGACCGAACAAAGTCGAAGTCGCCGATGTCCCCGAACCCGACCCTGCCCCGGGCACCGTCAAGATCAAGGTGGGCTTCAACGGGATCTGCGGCACTGACCTGCATGAATACTATGCCGGTCCGATCTTCGTGCCGACCGGACCGCACCCTCTGACCGGCCGGCAGTTGCCGCTGACCATGGGGCACGAATTCTCCGGAACCATCACCGAGATCGGTGCGGGCGTCACCGACTATGCCCCCGGCGAGCGCGTCGCGATCGAGCCGATCTACCGGTGCGGGCACTGCGGGCCGTGCCGGGCCGGCACTTACAACATCTGCCGGCAGATCGGCTTCCACGGCCTGATGTCCGACGGTGGCATGGCCGAATACACCGTGGTGCCGACGGACATGCTGCACCGGCTTCCCGACAACGTCTCGCTGGAACTCGGCGCACTGGTCGAGCCCATGGCGGTGGCCTATCACGCCGCCACGCTCGGTGAGGTGGGTCCGCTGCACACGGCCGTGATCTTCGGGGCCGGGCCGATCGGCATCGGTCTGTGGTTCGCGTTGCGCGGCAAGGGGCTTGACGACGTTTTCGTGGTGGAACCTTCGCTCACCCGCAGGACTGCGATCGAGGCGCTCGGTGCCAGGACCTTGGACCCGACCACCACCGACGTGCCGGAGTTCATCGTCGACCACACCGATGGACGGGGCGCCGACGCGGCCTTCGATGCCGCCGGCGTGGCCCCGGCGATCGCGGCGGCCACGGCCTGCGTCGGTGCCCGCAAGCCCACCGTCAGCGTGGCGATCTACGAGAAACCGTTGGCGACACCGTTGCTCAATCTGGTGATGAACGAGTCCAGGATCCAGGGTTCGCTGTGCTACACGTCGGCGGATTTCGAGGCGGTCATCGATCTCATGGCGCAGGGTAGGTACGACACGACGGGATGGGTCACCCCGATCGCGCTCGACGACGTGATCGACGAGGGATTCGAAGCCCTGCACGCGGGCGAGAAGATGAAGGTGCTGGTCGATCCGACGGGGGTGCCGATTGGCGTCTAGATGTGATGTGGAGCACAATCGGCGGTGATGTCCGGTTCTTCGGTACCTGAGCCCGCGGTATCGCCTGGTGAGGATCCGCGGCAGTACGCCATGCTCTTGTCGGCGGTCTATGACGCCACCATGTCGGGTGACCGTGCGCCGGCCCGTCCTCGGGCGGTGATCGAAGATTCCTGGAACAGGCTGCGGGCCAAGGGGATAAACCCGGACCGTCACATCCCGCCACAGGTCGAGACGACGGGGTTGGACTTGCTGCGCCAACAGTCCGGGCTGATCGCGGTGCTCGAGGACGTGTCCCGCGGGCTGGAGTCGGTGATCGAAGAGGGTGACAACATCCTGGTAGTGGCCGATGCCCGGGGCCGGGTGCTGTGGCGCTCGGGCTCGACGCGGGTGCTCGGTCTCGCCGATCGACTCGGTTTCGTCGAGGGCGCGACGTGGAGTGAGAACGCGGTGGGCACCAATGGGATCGGCACCGCGCTGGCCTCCCATCGTGCGGTGCAGATCTTCTCGGCCGAACATTTCCTGCGCAGTCACCATCCGTGGACCTGTGCCGGTGCGCCGATCAAGGACCCGCGCACCGGTCAGGTCATCGGCATCGTGGACGTATCGGGCCCGGCCTCGACGGTGCATCCGACGACGGTCGCGCTGGTGGATCTGGTCGCGCGGCTGGCCGAATCGCAACTGCGCGAGGCACATGACAGAACCTTGAACCGGTTGCGCGCGGTGGCGGCGCCCATCTTGGCCAGAGTGGGCAGTCCCGCGCTGGCGGTCGACGCCGAAGGCTGGGTCGCCGCGGTCGACTGCCTGCCGTTGCACAATCGGATCCTGTTGCCCGAGAACGGGTTACCCGGACGGGTGTGGATTCCCCCGTTGGGCATGTGCGATGTCGAGGCGCTGCCGGGCGGGTGGCTGGTCCGGGTTGCCGACGACGCCGAGCCCAGCGCAGCGCCCTCGCGCGTCGTCCTCGATCTGCGGGATGGCGAACCGTCGCTGGAGATGGCCGGCCAGTTCGGCAGCTGGCGGCGCGGCATTTCCAGCCGCCACGCCGAGATTCTGTTGGTCCTGGCCACCAACCAGCAGGGCCGGACCGCCCCCGAACTGGCGGAGGATCTCTACGGCGATCGGTCCAGGGTGGTGACGGTGCGCGCCGAGATGTCCCGGCTGCGTAAGCAGTTCGGTGGTCTGGTGGCGGGCAAGCCGTACCGCTTCGGGGACTCGGTGATCGTGGACGTCCGTTATCCCCAGGACATGTCGGCATTGTTGGCCGCATCGACCGCTCCGGCCGTCCACGCGGCCCGTGGGTATACCTTGACCTGATGGTGGCCGATCCCACTCTCCTTGACGGGCTCGACGGCGAGGCCGCTGCACAGCGTGCAGAGCTGGTCGACTGGCTTCTGTCGCGCGGCATCACGGCCGACCAGATCCGCCAGGCCGTCACCCCCATGTTGCTGGCTTCGCGTCGAGTGGCTGGGGACGACGGAAGGTACGTCTCGACGCGCGAGATCAGCGAGGAGACCGGCCTCGACGTGGCGCTGGTGCAGCGGCTGCAACGGGCGATGGGGCTGGCGACCGTCGACGACCCCGACGCGGCGGTGCTGCTGCGCGCTGACGCCGAAGCAGTGGGCTTCGCCGACCGGTTTCTCGAATTGGGTATCGCGCCTGACCAGATCGTGTTGATCACCAGGCTGCTCTCCGAGGGGCTGGGGCGGGCCGCCGAGGTGATGCGATACGCGGCGCTGGCGGCGGTATTGACTCCTGGGGCAACGGAATTGGAGACCGCCAAGGCCAGCGAGGCACTGGTGGCCGAGGCGGCCCCGCTGATCGGACCGATGATTCGGGACATGCTGTTCGTGCAACTGCGCCATGCGATGGAGACCGAGGCGGTCAACGCGTCCGAGCGCGCCGAGGGCGTTCCGCTGCCAGGTGCCCGAGTGGTCACGATCGCATTCGCCGACATCGTCGGGTTCACCCGGTTGGGCGAGGTCGTGCCGCCCGAAGACCTTGAGCGGCTGGCGAACCGCCTGGCCGACGCGGCACGTGAGGTGGCCGTCGGCCCGGTGCGGCTGATCAAGACCATCGGCGATGCGGTGATGCTGGTCAGCGCGGACCCGGCTGCGCTGCTCGAGGCGGCGTGTGAGTTGGTCGCCGCCACCGAAACCGACGAGGAGTTCCCGCGGCTGCGGGTCGGGTTGGCCACCGGGCCTGCGGTAAGCCGGGCCGGTGACTGGTTCGGCAGCTCGGTGAACCTGGCCAGCCGCGTCACCGGGGCGGCGCGGCCCGGTTCCGTCCTGGTCGCCGAAAGCACCCGGACCGCCATCGCCGAGGGCCAACGGGGTGCGGACCGCTTCAGTTGGTCGTTCGCCGGGGCCCGGCGCCTGAAGGGCGTCCGCAGCGATGTGAAGCTGTTCCGCGCACGGCCGGCCTAGAGCTTTATCGAATCTTCATCGAACGACTAGAACAGCCACACCGAGTCGCGGGACGCTGGAGACATGTCCAAACTGACGATGTTGAGTGCCGGCGCGCTGGTCGCGGCGGCCCTGGTGGCCGGCTGTAGTAACCAATCCACCGATGGGGCGACGACGAGCACCTCGCCCACATCGGCCGCAGCAAGTTCGCCATCGGCCGCCGAGGCCCACAACGACGCGGACGTGATGTTCTCCCAGCACATGATTCCGCACCACCAGCAAGCCGTGGAGATGAGTGATGTGCTGCTGGCCAAGCAGGGCATCGATCCGCGGGTGACGGACCTGGCCACGCAGATCAAGGGTGCTCAGGCCCCGGAGATCGAGCAGATGCAGGGCTGGCTGAAGCAGTGGGGCAACCCGCCGATGCCCCCGATGCCGCAGCAGGGCCACGGCGACATGGGCCACGGGGACATGCCCGCGATGCAGGGCATGGTGTCGGAGACGGATATGACCGCACTGCGCAACGCCCAGGGCGCGGAGGCGGCCAAGCTGTACCTGACGCACATGATCGCCCACCACGAAGGCGCGATCACCATGGCTCAGGACGAGATCAAGGACGGTCAGTATCCCGCTGCGGTCGAGCTGGCCCACGCCATCGTGGACACCCAACAGCAGGAGATCGACACCATGCGCCAGATCCTGGGTTCGCTCTAACCGGTCGGCAGGATGATCGTGAAGGTGGTGCCGGCGCCCGAGCTGCTGACGGTGATCTGTCCGCCGTGCGCCTCGACCAAGGCCTTCACGATCGCCAGGCCGATACCGGATCCGCCGTGGTCACGGTCGCGCGCCGAGTCGGCCCGGTAGAACCGTTCGAAGACGTGGGACAGATGCTCGGCAGGGATGCCCTCGCCGGTATCGGTCACCGTGAGCGTGACGTTGCGGCCGGGCCCGGTGGTGGCGGCGAGCGTCACGCGCCCCCCGGCGGGCGTGTGCCGCAACGCGTTGTCGAGCAGGTTGCCCAGGATCTGAGCCAGCCGGTGCGGGTCGGCCCACAGCGACGGCACGCCGTCGGCCACCTGCTGGCAGAGCGTGACGCCCTTGTCGTCGAACCGGTCCGCAGCCGCGGCGGCCGCGGCGGCCACCACCGTCTCCGTCGCCACCGGCGCTGGGGTGATCGTGGCGGGGCTTTCCTCGGCCTTGGCCAGGGCGGCGGCATCGCCGGCGAACCGCACCAGCCGGTGGGTCTGCTGGCGCAGCATCGAAACGGTTTCAGGATCAAGGGTTCTCACGCCGTCCTCGATGGCTTCGAAGTAGGCCTCCAGAACCGAAACGGGAGTGCGGATCTCGTGAGCAAGATCGCTGAACAGCCTGCGCCGGCTGGCATCGACGGCTTCCAGGCGTCCGGCCATCTGATTGAAAGAACTTTCCAGGGAAGCGAACTCGTCACCGAGGTGGGCCGGCGGAACCCGCGAATCGTAGTGGCCGTCGGCGATGGCCGTGGCGGCCTGGGACACCTGGGTCAGCGATCGCTGCAGGCGCCTGCCGAAGTACCAGGTGACGAGCAGCGCCGCCAGTATCGCGACGCACGACGCCACGCCGATCGAGATCACCGTCGCGTAGACATAGGCCTCCTCGGCATGCATCTGCTCGGCCGAGTCGCCGGATACCCCTGCGCGGTGGAGGTGTTCGCGGAACAACGGCGGCCCTACGATGGCGGCCACCAGTCCGGTCGTGCCGGCGCCGGCGGCCAGCACGAGGGCCTGGGCCGAGAGCAGTCGCGTGCGCAGTCCGACGGTCATCTCTGGGCTTCCTGCCCGGTGCCCATCCGGTACCCGACCCCGCGCACTGTGATCACGTACAGCGGATCGGCAGGGTCGTCACCGAGCTTGCGGCGGAGGTGACCGATATGGACGTCGACGAGGTGTTCGTTACCGACATAGGTGGTCTCCCAGACGGATTCGAGGATCTGCCGACGGCTGAGCGCAACTCCGGGACGGGCGGACAGGGCGGCCAGTACGTCGAATTCGGTGCGTGTCAGCATGATCGGCACGTCGTCCAGGAACACCTGGCGTCCGTCGACGTCGATGCGGAGCGCACCGAACACCCGGCCGTCGGAGGCGGCGGGGGAGGAGACGCGGGGCCGGCGCAGCATGGCCCGGATCCTGGCCACCAGTTCGCGCGGGCTGAACGGTTTGGTCATGTAGTCGTCGGCGCCGACCGAAAGGCCGACGATGGTGTCCATCTCGGTGTCGCGGGCGGTCAGCATCACCACGTAGGCGTCGGAGAACGTGCGCAGCGATCGGCACACCTCCACGCCGTCGATGCCGGGCAGGCCGAGGTCCAGGACCACTACGTCGGGGTCGACCTCCCGGGCCACCCGCAGGGCCTCGGATCCGTCGTGGGCCAGGGTTACCTCGAACTGTTCGCGGGTCAGATAGCTGGCGATCACCTCGGCCAGTGGGGCTTCGTCGTCGACCACCAGGGCCCGGTAGCCGCCCGGATTGTGCTCCATCAGCCCATAGTGCAGGAGTGGGGCAGGGCGCATCACCGTTTCATACCCTAGGGGGGTATAGTATGAGGCGAGAGCCAAGCCCACTGAGGAGGAACTTGCATGAGCACCCAGACTGTCACCGTCACCGGCATGACGTGCGGGCACTGCGCGACGTCGGTGCGTGAGGAGGTCGGTGCCCTGCCCGGTGTGCGCACCGTGGAGGTTGATCTGGCTACCGGTCTGGTGACCATCGACAGCGAGAACCAGCTCGACGCCTCCGCCATCAGTGACGCGGTCACCGAGGCCGGTTACGCCGTCGCGAGTTGAGCAGAGGCCGATCATGAGCGCACCGCAGAAACTCATCGGGTTCGTCGTCGGACTCGCGATGGTGTTCGCCGTATCTTTCGGGGTCGGCGCTGCGGTCACCCCGAGCACTGCCCCGGTCACGGGCCACGATGCCGGCCACAATGGGGTGTACACGCTTCAACTCGATGAGGCTGCGCTGCCGTCCGGCACCTCGGTGCCGCTGCGGTTCCGCGTCGTGGACCGCTCGGGCGCCCCGGTGACCGACTACGTCGAGAGCCACGAAAAACTGCTGCATCTGATCGTGGTGCGCCGCGATCTCGCCGACTATCAGCACGTGCATCCGGTGCTCGACGACTCCGGTACCTGGAGCGTTCCGCTGGATCTGGCCAAACCCGGCGACTACCGGGTGTTCGCCGACTTCGTGCCGGCAGATGGCCACGCGGCCACCGTGGGGGCGGACCTGACCGTCGGCGGTAACTACCAGCCGCGGCCGCTCCCGGCGCCGTCCACCACGGCCACGGTCGATGGCTATACCGTCACACTCGCCGGACTGGGCAAGGCAGGTCAACCATCGGAGCTGACGCTGTCGATCAATCGGGACGGCAAGCCCGTCACGGATCTGCAGCCGTACCTGGGCGCCTATGGGCACCTGGTCGCCGTGCGTGCGTCGGATCTGGAATATCTGCACGTCCATCCGATGAGCGACGCGGCCGACCCGGCCACCGCGCCGGGTCCGCAGATCGCCTTCCACACCACACTTCCCAGTGCCGGCACCTACCGGCTGTTCCTGGACTTCAAGCACCGCAACGCGGTGCACACCGCCGAATTCACCGTTGAGGGGGCATCGTGAGTACCGCCACCGGCCATGTCGTACTGGAGATCGGTGGGATGACGTGTGCCTCGTGCGCCGGACGCATCGAGCGCAAGCTCAACAACCTCGACGGCGTCACCGCGACGGTGAACTTCGCCACCGAGAAGGCCACGGTGGACGTGGCGGGTGAGGTGACGCCCCAAGAGCTGATCGAGGCTGTCGAAACCGCGGGCTACACAGCCCAATTGCCCGCCGCCGAATCGGGCCAGAACCATGTCGAGGACGATCCGGCTGCGCCGTTGCGCACCAGGTTGATCGTCTCGGCCGTCCTGACCATCCCGGTGGTGGCCATGGCGATGATCCCAGCGCTGCAATTCACCAACTGGCAGTGGCTCTCCTTGACCCTGGCCGCACCGGTCGTGGTCTGGGGCGCATTGCCGTTCCACCGGGCGGCCTGGACGAATCTGCGGCACGGCACCGCGACCATGGACACGCTCATCTCCATGGGCACCATCGCGGCGTTCGGCTGGTCGCTCTACGCGCTGTTCTGGGGCACCGCCGGGATGCCGGGTATGACGCACCCGTTCACGTTGTCCATCTCGCACTCCGACGGCACCGGCAACATCTATCTCGAGGTCGCCGCGGGCGTCACCACCTTCATCCTGGCCGGCCGCTATTTCGAGGCGCGGTCCAAGCGACGTGCCGGGGCCGCTCTGCGGGCCCTGCTCGAGCTCGGTGCCAAAGATGTCGGGGTACTGAGAAACGGTGCGGAACAACGCATTCCCATCGAGTCGCTCGCCGTGGGCGACGAGTTCGTGGTCCGGCCCGGAGAGAAGATCGCCACCGACGGCGAGGTGGTCGACGGTTCCTCGGCGGTGGACGCCTCGATGCTCACCGGTGAATCGGTCCCGGTCGAGATCGGTCCGGGCGACCAGGTGGTCGGCGCTACGGTCAACGTCGGCGGTCGGCTCGTGGTGCGGGCCAAGCGGATCGGGTCCGACACCCAGCTGGCCCAGATGGCTCGGTTGGTCGAGGACGCGCAATCCGGAAAGGCGCAGGCGCAGCGCCTGGCCGACAAGGTGTCCGCGGTCTTCGTCCCCGTCGTCATCGCGCTTGCCGTCGGGACCCTCGGCTTCTGGCTGGGCACAGGCGGATCGGTGGCTGCGGCGTTCACCGCCGCGGTGGCGGTGCTGATCATCGCCTGTCCGTGTGCGCTAGGCCTGGCAACCCCGACGGCCCTGCTGGTCGGCACCGGGCGTGGCGCCCAGCTCGGCATTCTGATCAAGGGGCCGGAGGTGCTGGAGTCGACCCGCCGGGTGGACACCGTGGTGCTGGACAAGACCGGGACGGTGACCACCGGGGCGATGACACTGCTGGACGTGATCACCGCGGACAGCGAGGATCCCGCCGAGGTACTCCGGTTGGCCGGAGCGGTCGAGGACGGCTCCGAGCACCCGGTCGCCCGGGCCATCGCCAAGGGTGCCCGTGACAAGGTCGGCGAGTTGCCGGCGGTCCAGGATTTCGCCAACGTGGCCGGGCTCGGGGTGCAGGGTGTCGTCGACGGTCATGCCCTGGTGGTGGGACGCCGTCAGTTGCTGGCCGACTGGGGACAGCAGTTGCCGCCGGACCTGGATAGCGCGATGCGCGAAGCGCAGGAGTTGGGCCGCACGGCTGTTGCCGTGGGTTGGGACGGGCAGGCTCGCGCGGTGCTGGTGGTCGCCGACGCGGTCAAGCCGACCTCCAAGGCGGCGATCGGGCAGTTGCGTGACCTCGGTCTCGAGCCGATCATGCTGACCGGAGACAACCAGGCGGCAGCCCACGCGATCGCCGAACAGGTTGGTGTGCAAGAGGTTTACGCCGAGGTGCTGCCGCAGGACAAGGTCGACGTGATCAGGCGGCTGCAGGACGAGGGCCGGGTGGTGGCCATGGTCGGTGACGGCGTCAACGACGCCGCGGCGCTGGCCCAGGCCGACCTGGGCCTGGCGATGGGGACGGGTACCGACGTGGCGATCGAGGCCAGTGACCTCACCCTGGTGCGCGGTGATCTGCGGGCGGCCGCCGACGCCATCCGGTTGTCCCGGCGCACGCTGGCCACCATCAAGGGCAATCTTTTCTGGGCCTTCGCCTACAACGTGGCCGCGTTGCCGCTGGCTGCCGCGGGGCTGCTCAACCCTATGCTGGCCGGTGCCGCGATGGCCTTCTCCTCGGTGTTCGTGGTCAGTAACAGCCTGCGGCTGAGACGATTCCGATGAAGCGGCCGACGGCTCTGTTGGCGATCGTGCTGTGGGCGGTAGCGCTCGCCGTGCAGTGGCAGGCGCCGGTTCACGACCAGGTGCCGCATCTTCCGCACGCCGTCGCTGCCACGGTCGGGAACGGCGTCGAAGCCATGATGCTGGACCACCCGCACGTCAGCGACGGTGCGGTGCCGCACTCCCCGGATGCCTTCACCGCTGCGGTGCTGCCACGTACCGCGGTGACGGCGGGTGCACTGTCGGTGGTGGCGGTCGTGGTCGGCTGCACGGTGTTGTGCGCATGCGCTGCGGTGCGTACCCAGCGGGGTCCGCCCGACCGCCACCGGATTCCGCTCGCCGGACAACAACTTCTGCTCCGGATCTGTATCGCGCGCCGCTGACAGGCAGCGTGTCAACGCTGCCCACGTCAGTTACCGCGCGCAGCGCGGTGCCGAGATACAGAAACGGCAAATCCATGAACCATGCTCTGTCCACCCGTTCATTCCACGTACTGCGCCGAAACCGTGGCCCCAACACCATGGTCGGCCACACTCCCACCCTGTGGGTGTCCACTCCCTTCGCCGATGCCGGGCGCGGATTCTGGGCGAAGCTCGAAGGGTTCAACCCGGGCGGCATGAAGGACCGGCCCGCCATGTACATGGTGGAGCAGGCCCGCGCCCGCGGTGATCTGAAGCCGGGTGGCCGCATCATCGAGTCCACCAGCGGCACGTTGGGGCTGGGCCTCGCATTCGCGGGAACGATTTATCACCATCCGGTCACCGTGGTGACCGATCCCGGTCTGGAGCCGATCGTCGCACGCATGCTGGCTGCCTACGGTGCCCAGGTATCGACGGTGACCGAACCACATCCCAGCGGTGGTTGGCAGCAGGCCCGGCGGGACCGGGTGGCGGAACTGCTCGCCGCCGACGAAACCGCCTGGTACCCGGACCAGTACAACAACCCGGACAACGTCGAGGCCTATCGGCCGCTGGCGCTGGAACTCAATGCTCAGATCGGCCATGTCGACGTGCTGGTCTGCTCCGTGGGCACCGGTGGGCATTCAGCCGGGGTGGCGCGGGTGTTGCGCGAGTTCAATCCGCAGATGCGGCTGATCGGGGTGGACACGATCGGCTCGACCATCTTCGGTCAGCCCGCCGCAACGCGCGTCATGCGGGGTCTGGGGTCGAGCATCTATCCGCGCAACGTGGATTACGGTGCGTTCGACGAGGTGCACTGGGTCGCGCCGGCAGACGCGGTGTGGGCCGCCCGGACCCTGGCGTCGACGTATTACGCGAGTGGCGGTTGGAGCGTCGGCGCGGTCGGTCTGGTGGCCGGTTGGGCGGCCCGAAACCATCCGGCCGACACCACGATTGCCGCGGTGTTCCCCGACGGTCCGCAGCGCTATTTCGACACGGTGTACAACGACGATTACTGCCGAGAGCTCGGCCTGCTCGACCACCGACCGGCCGAGGATCCGGAGACGATCGCCGATCCCACTGACCGGGTGGTGCAATCGTGGACCCGCTGCGAGACGGTCGCCGATCCGATGGCGGTGGCCGGATGAACGGGCTGATCAGACAGTTCCGCAGTTTCGACCTGCCCAGCCGGCTGTTGATGGTCAACCAGTTCGGCATCAACCTGGGCTTCTACATGCTGATGCCGTACCTGGCCGGCTATCTCGCCGGGCCGCTGGGCCTGGCGGCGTGGGCAGTGGGGTTGGTGCTGGGCGTGCGCAACTTCTCACAGCAGGGCATGTTCATCGTCGGCGGCACCCTGGCCGACCGGCTGGGTTACAAGCCGCTGATCGTCGCCGGATGTCTGTTGCGCACCGCGGGGTTCGGCCTGCTCGTCGTCGCGGATTCCCTGCCGGCGATGCTGATCGCCTCGGCGGCAACCGGTTTCGCCGGGGCGCTGTTCAATCCCGCGGTGCGGGCCTACCTGGCCGCGGACGCCGGTGATCGGCGGGTCGAGGCCTTCGCCACCTTCAACGTGTTCTACCAGGCCGGAATCCTGCTGGGTCCGCTGGCGGGAATGGCATTGCTGGCCTTCGACTTCCGGGTGACCGCCGCGGCTGCGGCCGGGGTATTCGCGGTGTTGACGGTGGCCCAGCTGCTGGCCCTGCCGCGGCACCGTGCCGAGCCGGCGGCGCAGCCGAGTTCGGTGCTGGACGACTGGCGCAGCGTCGTCGCCAACCGCGGGTTCCTGCTGTTCGCACTTGCCATGATCGGCTCTTACGTGCTGTCGTTCCAGGTGTATCTGGCGCTGCCGCTGCAGGCCGCAGTGCTACGTCCCGGCAACGAAACAGCCTTGGTGGCCGCTGTGTTCGTGGTGTCTGGCCTGATCGCGGTGGGCGGTCAGTTGCGTATCACCCGCTGGTTCTCGGACCGCTGGGGGCCGCGCCGCAGCCTGGTTGTCGGGCTACTGGTACTGGCTGCGGCTTTCGTCCCGCTGGCTGTGGTGCCCGACGGGGGGCGGTTCGGCACCGCCGCCGCGGTGGCCGCATTGCTCGTGTCGTCGGCGCTGCTGGCCCTCGGATCGGCAGCGGTGTTCCCGTTCGAGATGGACACCGTCGTGGCGCTGTCGGGTGATCGGCTGGTCGCCACGCACTACGGGTTCTACAACACCGTGGTCGGAGTGGGCATCCTGGCGGGCAACGTGGCGACCGGCTCACTGATCGGCGCGGCGCGCGCCGCGGGCCTGGCCGAATTGGTGTGGCTGGGCCTCACGGCAATCGGGCTGGTGTCCGCGGCGGCGCTCTACCTGCTGATGCGCGACGGTGGGAAGTTGGCGCCGAGTACGCCGCTCACTGCATCGGAACCGTGACCCCTTCCGAAGGCTGCACGATCACAAAGCCGTTGCCGTGGAACGCAACCTGAAGGGCCTCGCCGGAGCCGCGGCCGATCAGTGCACCTGCCTTGAAGCTGGTCTTGAGCTGGGTCTGTAGGTGTGCCGACCAGGCCACCACGGCGTTGGTGTCGGCGAAGGTCGGGGCCTCGGCGGCGTTGAGCACCACCGGCGGACCGTCGGTGGTCAGCGCTACCCATCCGGTGCCGCGCAGCGTGGTGTTGAACAGGCCGCCGGTGGCGATGCTGCCGCCACGGACGCGTTCAATGTTCCAGTCCAGGCCCGACGAGAAGGCCAGCACGTTCTTGCCGCTGATCGACAAGCCGGAGTTGGACAGTTGCAGCAGGTGGACGTCGAAGCCCTGGTCGGCGAGGAACACATCGCCCTGACCTTGGCACCGCATCAGCGGCAGGCCTTCGCCCGTGAGCGCTTTCTTGATGAACTTGGACGCACCGCCGCCTTCGAAGGCGAAGTCGACGTTGCCTTGGTAGGCGACCATCGAGCCCTGTCGCGCCATGAACGGTTCGCCGAGGCGTACCCGCAGCATCTTGTTGTTCTGGTTGGCGATCGGTGTCGCCTCTTTCTCGCTGAACCGTCCATCGACGAGATCTCCGCTGATCCCGGCGAATCCGTCACCCGTGGGTTGGGCCTGGGACTGGGCTTGGGCCTGTGGTTGCGCGGGGGACTGCTGTGGCGGCTGCGGTGCGGCGCTGAGCGGTGCCCGGCCGGGCTGGCCCTGATGTGACACCTGGTCGGTCCAGGATTGTCCGTCCCACCAGCGGTATTCGTAGCGGCCTTCAGGATCGGGCAGCCAGCCGGGTTGCCAGTTTCCGTTCACAGTCATTCCTCGAATCGTCAGGAGGGGAGAAATCGACACCAGGCTACAAGTCGCCAGTGTGTCCCGATTGCGGCGAACCCCTGGCATTCTGATGCCATGGCAAAGGAAATCGACCCGATCCGCGCCCAGGGTGCCCTCGCTGTCTTGAAGCAGCATCCCGGCATGGTGCTGTTCGCGGTGTCGCCGGTGATCATCGTGCTGGGCGCGGTGTGGTGGATCGCCGGGCCGGGGTGGGCGGGGCTGTTGCTGGTCGCCCTGGTGCTGGCCGGTGGCGCTGCGCTGCTGCTCAAACGCAACTGACCCGCGGCCGTACATGCGGCGTTCGCCGGTGGTGAACGCCGTCCCATCTGCGGTGTAACGGTGTAATCATGTAATCATGAGTAAACATCAGCACCATCGCCGGTCCGCGGATGAGGCCGCCGAATGGTTCGCGGGCCGACTGCCCGATTCCTGGTTCAGCGGCGACCCGACGGTGATCGTCGACCGTGAAGAGATCACCGTCATCGGCAGGCTGCCGGCCCCCGAGGATTCCGAGACTGCAGCCCGGGCCTCCGGCCGGGCGGCGCGGTTCCGCGAGGAGACGCGGGCCGAGCGCATGCGCATCGCCGACGAGGCCCAAGGCCGGTTCGACCGCAAGGTGTCCTGGGGCGTTGAGGTAACTGCCGGCGAAGGCGGCGTCGAGCGAATCCTGTTCACCCACATCGCGGTACCGGTCATGACCCGGCTCAAGCAGCCCGAACGGCAGGTGCTCGACACCCTCGTCGACGCGGGTGTGGCGCGGTCCCGCTCGGATGCCCTGGCCTGGTCGGTGCGCCTGGTCGGTCAGCACACCGAAGAGTGGCTGGACAAGCTGCGCGACGCCATGAAGGCGGTCGACGATCTGCGTGCCGAAGGCCCGGGCGCCTAGACCCGCTCGATCCCGACGAACACCGAGCCCAGGGTCGAGGTCTGGGAGAGCGGATCGATCGACGCGCTGTCGGCCAGCAGGTTGCGGTTGACCCCGTAGGAATCCGGTGCGCCGCCGTGGCGCGGGTCGAATACCCGTGAGCCCCAGCCGTGGTCGAGCACGACGACGCCCCGGCGGGGCCGGTCGCTGAGGGTGGCCGTCACCTCCAGGCGCCCGATCGGCGAGAACACCCGGACCCGGTCGCCGGTCGCGATGCCGAGCGCTGCGGCATCATCGGGGTGGATCAGTAGCTCGTTGTCCTTGCCGGCCGGATGCAGGCCCGGCAACTCGTTGAGCCACGAGTTCATCGAATGCCGGCGGCGCCGGTTGCCCAGGACGAACGGGAATCCCTCCGGCGCCCCGGGATCCGGCGTGCCGAGCAGTTCACGGGCCCGCGTGACGAACTCCGCGGGTGCTGCCCGGACCTTGTGGTCCGGAGTCCGTAATGCCGCACGGAACCGGCCGAAGCGCCGGGGCCCGAGCACCAGGCCGTGGGGGTGCGCCTTTAGTTCGCGCCAGGTGAGCTTGTGCCCGTCGACTTTCCGGGACGTCAGGACGATCAGGCGGTCCATCCAGTGCGGCCCGAACTCCAGGCCGGGCCGCCCGGTGCGCGCGGCCAGCCACCGGGTGGCACGGACGAAAGCGTTGAATCCCTTGGCGCCGAACAGTGGACGGCGCATGGCCAGCGCCAGATCGGTGAACACCCGCCATTCCTCGCGGGCACCCGGCGGCGGTTCGACAGCCTTCACGCCGAACTGCACGTAGGGCTCGTCGTGCATGCCACTGGTGAAGGCCAACAGGTCGTCGCGTTCCAACCAGTGCACCGCGGGCAGCAGCCAGTGCGCGTGCCGGTGGCTCTCGCGTTGCACCAGATCGACGGCCACCAGCAGGTCCAGCTGGGCCAGGGCCGCATCGAGCTTGGCTCCGTCCGGTCCGGAGACCACAGGGTTGCCGGAGTTGATCAGCAATGCCCGGATCTGGCCACGACCAGGCGTGGTGATCTCGTCGGGCAGTTCGGCCAGGGCGTGTGCGCCGGCCACCATGTCCCGCCCGGCCAGCCGGCTCGTGTGTGGACGGGTGGAGGCCAGTGCGGCCAGCCGCAGGGTGTCGACATAGCCCGGCTCGAAGCGGCGCCCGCCCGGACGGTCCATCCGCCCGGTGATCAGGTTGAGAACATGGCCCAGCCACTCGGCCACCGTGCCCGCGGAGTGCAACGACACCCCGGTCCGCGTGATGGCCATAGCCCCTGTCGCCGACGCGAATTCACGGGCCACCTGCTCGATCACGTCGCGGCGGATGTCGCAGCGCGTGGCCAGGTCGTCGAGATCGGCCGCGGCGGCCAGTGCGCGTAGATCGGCCATGCCGGTGGCCAGCTCGGCACAATCGCCGCGGTGCTCGCGCTGTTCGTCGAGGATCACCTTGAGCATCGCCAGCAGCAGCGCCCAGTCCTGGCCGGGCCGCACCGGCAGATGCAGGTCTGCGGCCTGCGCACTCTCGGTACGGATCGGGTCGACCACGACGATGCGCGCGCCCCGCCGCTGCCGTGCCAACGCACGACGCCAGCCGCCTGGCACGGATTCAACCCAATTCCAGGCGCTCACAGCGGGATTGGCTCCGACGATCAGAAAATAGTCGCAGTTGTCCACATCGGAGACCGGCACCATCAACGGTGACCCGTACATGGCGTCGGCCACCACGTGCAGCGCGTTCTGGTCCACCGATCCGACCGCGTACACATTGTTCGTGCCGATGGCATCCAGCCAGGCGTTCATGAACACCAGGTTCGACGACGAGTATCCGGCCGGATTGCCGTAGTAGGCCGCCACCGCGTCCGGTCCGCCGGTGTCGATGATCCGGTTCATCCGCTGCGCGATGTCGCTGATCGCCTCATCCCAGCCGGCCTCGACATAGGTGTCGCCGACTCGTCGCATCGGGGCCAGGATCCGGCGGGGGTGCTCCACCACCTGACCGGCGGTGCGGCCCTTCGCGCAGAAATCGCCCCAGGTGTGCGGATTGAGCTTGTCGGCGGCGATCTTGCGCACCCGGTTGTCCTCGACCGTCACCTCCAGGCCGCAGGAGGCCAGGCAGTACCGGCAGAAGGTGTGCACGGTCGTGGTTGTCATTACATTGAGACTACAATTTGTAACGGGCTTGCGGGCCTAAACCCGGGTCATTTCCCAGTACCGCCCGTGCCGCGACATCAGCTCCTCGTGGGTACCGCGTTCGATGATGCGGCCGGCGTCCATCACCAGGATCAGGTCCGCATCGCGGATCGTCGAAAGCCGGTGGGCGATGATGAAACTCGTGCGGTCCCGACGCAACTCGGCCATCGCCTGCTGGATCAGCAGTTCGGTACGGGTGTCCACCGCGCTGGTCGCCTCGTCGAGCACCAGCACCCGCGGTCGCGCCAGCACCGCCCGCGCGATCGTGATGAGCTGCTTCTCACCGGCACTGATGGCACCGCCGTCGTCGTCTACCCGGGTGGCGTAGCCATCCGGCAGGGTGTGCACGAACCGGTCCACGTACGCCGCCCGGGCCGCCTCGAGCACCTCGTCCTCGGAGGCGTCCGGCCGCCCGTAGGCGATGTTGTCGTAGATGGTGCCGCCGAACAGCCAGGTGTCCTGCAACACCATGCCGATCGAGGACCGCAGCGACTGCCGGCTCACCGTCGCGATATCCACGCCGTCGATCAGGATCCGTCCGGAGTCGACGTCGTAGAACCGCATCAGCAGGTTCACACACGTCGTCTTGCCCGCACCGGTGGGGCCGACGATGGCCACGGTGGTGCCCGGCTCGGCCACCAACGAGAGGTTCTCGATCACCGGGGTGCCCGGCACATAGCTGAAGTCCACCCGGTCGAACTCGACGCGGCCGGTGGGGATCTTTAGCGGGGGATCCGGGTCGGACGACTGCTCCTCGGCGTCGAGCAGGTCGAAAACACGCTCGGCACTGGCGATCCCGGATTGCAGCGTGTTGTACATCCCGGCCACCTGGCCCAACGGCTGGTTGAACTGACGCACGTACTGGATGAACGCCTGGATGCTGCCCAGGGTGATCTGGCCGCCGGCCACCTGCAGGCCGCCCACCACCGCGACGGCCACGTAACTGAGGTTGCCGATGAACATCGTCGACGGGCCGACCAGGCCTGAGAAGAACTGTGCCCCGATGCTGGACCGGTAGACGTCGTCGTTGAGCTCGTCGAAGCGGCGTTGCGCGGCCTCTCGGTGCCCGAACGTCTTCACGATCGTGAAACCGCTGTAGGTCTCCTCGATGTGAGCCGCCAAGCGGCCGGTGTTGCGCCACTGGGCCACGAACAAGGGCTGGGAGCGACGGGTGATCCAGCGCGTCACCCACAGGGACAGCGGCACGGTGACGACCGTCAGCAGTGCCAGCAGCGGTGAGATGGTCAGCATCATCACCAGGACCGCGAACACCGTCAGCACCGAGGTCAGCAACTGGCTGATGGTCATCGACACCGAGCCCTGGATGTTGTCGATGTCGTTGGTGACCCGGCTGAGCACCTCGCCGCGCTGCCGGGAATCGAAGTACGACAGCGGAAGCCGGTGCAGCTTGTCCTCCACCTCGGCCCGCAGCGCCACCATGGTGCGTTGCACGGTGACGTTGAGCAGCCGGGCTTGGAGCCAAACCAGCAGCGCGGCAAGCAGGTACAATCCCAGCGCCAGGCCGAGGGTACGGGCCACCGCCGCGAAGTCGACACCGTGGCCGGGAATCACGTTCATGCCCGACAACAGGTCGGCGAACGCGGTGTCACCGCGGGCGCGGGCAGCCTCGACGGCCTGCTCCTTGCTCAGGCCGGCGGGCAGTTCACGGCCGATGACACCGTTGAACAGCAGGTCGGTCGCGTGCCCGAGGATCCGCGGGCCGATCACTGCCAGCACGATCCCCGCCACGCCGAGCAGCACCACCGAGATCGCCAGTCCCCGTTGCGGTATCAGGCGTTTGAGCAGGCGCAGCGCCGAGCCGCGGAAATCCCGCGTGCGTTCAGCAGGGGCGACCGGAGTGCCGCTGCGGCGCAGCGCAGGTCCGGTCATCGTGGTTCTCCGGCGGTGATGGCCTGCGAGGCGGCGAACTCGGCGTAGGTGGGACATTCGGTGAGCAGCGACTCATGGGTGCCGGTGCCGACGATTCGGCCGTCGGAGACCACGACCACCTGGTCGGCCTCCATCACCGTCGAGATTCGTTGCGACACGATCACCACGGTGGCATCGGCCGACACGTCGCGCAGGGCGGCCCGCACCCGGGCATCGGTGTGCACGTCGAGCGCCGAGAACGCATCGTCGAACAGGTAGATCGGGGGCCTGCGGATCACCGCGCGGGCGATCGCGAGCCGTTGCCGCTGCCCGCCCGAAAAATTGATACCGCCCTGGGCGACCGGGCGGTCCAGACCGTCGGGATGGGCGGCCACGAAGTCGTCGGCCGCCGCGATCCGCAGCGCCTCCCACATCTGTTCGTCGGTGAGCTCCTGGCCCGGTACCGCGCCGTAGCGCAGGTTGTCGGCGATCGTCCCGGAGAACAGGTAGCCGCGCTGGGGGACCAGACCGATCGTGGCCCACAACTGTTCGAGGTCGAGTTCACGCACATCGTGGCCGTCGACGCGCACCGAGCCCGAGCTGACGTCGTAGAACCGGCAGATCATGGCGAGCAGGGTGGACTTACCCGAGCCGGTCGACCCCACCACCGCGATGGTGGTCCCGGGTGGTATGCGCAGCGAAACCTGCTGCAGCACAGGGCGGTCGGCGCCGGGATAGCTGAACGACGCGTCATCGAAGGTGATCTCGCCGGCCAACGTCTGCGGCCGGACCGGATGGGCCGGGGTGGTGATGCGGGGTCGCGTGGACAGGACGCCGCTGACACGTTCGGCACATACCGACGCGCGCGGCAGCATCACCGCCAGCACCGCGGCCATCAGCACCGCCATCAGGATCTGCATGAAATAGGCCAGGAACGCGATGAGAGAGCCCACCTGCATGTGCCCGGCATCGATGCGCAGCCCGCCGAACCAGATCAGGGCGACACTGGACACGTTGATCACCAGCGTGGTGGCCGGCAGCATCAGCGCCTGCCACCGCCCGGCTTCCAGGGCGGTCGCCGACAGGGCCTGGTTGGCGTCGGCGAACCGGCGCCCTTCGACGGGTTCGCGGGCGAACGCCCGGATGACCCGGATGCCGGACAGCTGATCGCGCATCACCCGGTTGATCCCGTCGATCAACCGCTGCATGCGACGGAAGATCGGCATCAGGTGTCTGATGATCGCGAAATTGGTCAGTGCCAGCACCGGCACGCTGATCAGGAGCAGCCACGACAGCCCCGCGTCCTGATGAAGGGCCATCAGGATGCCGCCGATCGACATGATGGGGGCGGTGATCAGAATCGTGGCGGTCATCTGCAGCAGCTGCTGGATCTGGCCGACGTCGTTGGTGGTGCGGGTCAGCAGGGAGGGGGCACCGAATCGGGCGGTCTCCTCGGCCGAGAAGGTGGTGACGTGGTGGAAGATGGCGCAGCGCAGATCGCGGCCGAACCCCATGGCCGCACGTGACCCGAAGAACACCGCCCCGATGGCGCATGCCACCTGAAGACCGGTGACGGCCAGCATCACCCCGCCCAGTTCGACGATCCGCCGGGTGTCGCCTTTGGCCACGCCGTCGTCGATGATGGCCGCGTTGACCGTCGGCAAGTACAGCGAGGCCAGGGTGCTGATCACCTGAAGTGTCGCGACGACCGCGAGCAGCCGCCGGTACGGCCGCACATACTGTCGCAGCAGCGCCCAGAGCATCTGGCTACTCTCGCACACCTGCCTGTGTCGTTCCTTGTCCTGCGGCCGTCGTGTCCCGCGCGGCGAAAGTCCAGGTCAGTCCGCATGTCGGGATGGGGCATGGCCGTTGCAGCTACAGTGCATGGCGTGACTGCCCGCACGTCCACCAAGCCACTACTCCGCAATGCCAGAGCCTTGGCGGTATTGGCTGCGGCAATGGTCCCGGTGTTCGCCGGGTGCTCGACCGACGAGCCCGCATCCCCCCAGGTTCCTCAGACCGAGACGCCGAGCGCCGGCGGTGCCGGCAAGCACGGCCCGCACTTTCCGCACTGCGGTGGCGTGACGGACCAGACGGTGACCGAGTTGACCCAGGTGCAGGGGCTGGTCAACACCGCGACCAATTCCTCGGGCTGCCAGTGGCTGCAGGGCGGTAGCATCCTGGGACCGCACTTCTCGTTCACCTGGTTCAGGGGCAGCCCGATCGGCCGCGAACGCAAGACCGAGGAGCTGTCCCGGACGAGCGTGGAGGACATCAACATCGAGGGCCACGGCGGTTTCATCGCGGTCGGTGAGAACCCACTCAAGGCCGGCGACGTGAATCTGTGTGAGATCGGCATCCAGTTCGACGACGATTTCATCGAGTGGTCGGTGAGCTTCGACCAGAAGCCCTATCCCGATCCGTGCGAGGTCGCCAAGGAGCTGACCCGCCAGTCGATTGTGAATTCCAAATGATGACGCGACGCGGGATCAGAGGAGTGACGGCTGCGCTGGCCGGGCTGACCGTGTTCGTCGGGCTGACCGGGTGCACCACCACGGTGGACGGCACCGCGGCCAAGGAGGGTTCCGTCAGCGGCCCGAGCAACAACAAGTCTGAGAAGACCTACCCCAACCTGCTCAAGGAATGTGATGTCCTGACCACGGACATCCTCGCCAAGACGGTGGGTGCGGACCCGCTGGACATCCAGAGCACGTTCGTCGGGGCGGTGTGTCGGTGGCAGGCGGCCAACCCGGCCGGGCTGGTCGACATCACCCGGTTCTGGTACGAGCAGGGCAGCCTGGACAACGAGCGTCAAACGGCAGAGAAGCTGCAGTACGCGATCGAGCAACGCCGGATCGCCGGCGTCGATTCGATCGTCATGAGGCCCAACGGGCTCAACGGGGCCTGCGGCGTGGCCAGCGACGCGGCCGGTGTGGTCGGCTGGTGGGTCAACCCGCAGGGGCCCGGCATCGACGCCTGCCCGATGGCCATCAAGCTCATGGAACTGACGCTGGCCACCAACTCCTAACGCGGGACGTGGAAGCGCACCAGCGTCGCGCCGCCGAGCGCGAGCTGGTCCCACGGGGCGCTGCTGCGCAGCACCGCGATGGCCGAGGTCGGGAACTTCAACGAAATGCTCTCGGCCGCAGTGCGGTTGGAGCCGTCGGCCAGGCCGAGGGCGACCGCGGACATTGCCGGTTCGTGGCCGATGACCAGCAGGGTGGACGGGTCGGAACCGAAACGCGACGCCACCGCGTTGATCTCGTCGATCACGGTGCCCGGCCGGGCATCGTAGAGGCGTTCGGCGAATTGCACGGGTGCGTCGATGCCGGTGCGCTCCAACGTCTGCCGGGTGCGCGTCGCCGTCGAGCACAGCACCGCGTCCACCGCGGCAAAGTTGGCCCGGATCCAGTCTCCGGCCAGCCCGGCTTCCCTGATGCCGCGCGCGGCCAGGGGACGGTCGTGGTCGGCCACCCCGTCGGGATAGTCCGACTTGGCGTGACGCATCAATAGCAGGGTTCTGATCGGGCTGTCGGGGTCGGCCATTCTCAACAGAATAGGCAAGCCCGGGGCCATGCCGCTGTAGGTCCCGAGACTTGTCGGCCCACGGTTTTACACTCGCCTTGCTTCCGAAGAGACACAGAAGGGACGGGGCCGATGCGTTTCTTGCACACCGCCGACTGGCAACTCGGCATGACCCGTCACTTCCTCAACGGTGAGGCCCAGCCCCGTTACTCGGCGTCGCGCCGGGAGGCGGTGGCGGCCCTCGGCCCGGTGGCCGCGGCCTCGGGTGCTGAGTTCGTCGTGGTGTCCGGCGACGTGTTCGAGCACAACCAGTTGGCCCCGCGTGAGGTCAGCTTGTCGTTGGAAGCCATGCGTGCCATCGGCGTGCCGGTCTATCTGCTGCCGGGCAACCATGACCCGCTCGATGCCGCGTCGGTCTACACCAGCGCACTGTTCACCGCCGAATGCCCGGACAATGTCGTGGTCCTCGACCGTGCGGGGGTGCACGAGGTACGCCCGGGGCTGGAGATCGTGGCCGCGCCGTGGCGGTCCAAGGCGCCCACGTCGGATCTGATCGGGGACGTGTTGGCCGATCTGCCGGCCGACGGGGTCACCCGGGTGGTGGTCGGCCACGGTGGGGTCGACATCCTCGATCCGGACAAGGACAAGCCGTCGCTGATCCGGCTTGCCGCCGTCGAGGACGCGCTGGCTCGGGGCGCGGTTCACTATGTGGCGTTGGGGGACAAGCACTCTCGCACGCAGGTCGGGTCGACCGGCCGGGTCTGGTACTCGGGCTCACCGGAGGTGACGAACTACGACGACATCGAATCGGATCCGGGTCACGTGCTGGTGGTCGAGATCGACGAGACCGATCCGCATCGTGGCGTTCGGGTCGACTCGCAGCGCGTGGGCCGGTGGCGGTTCATCACGCTGCGTCGCGAGGTGGACACCGATCGAGACGTGGCGGATCTGGATCTGAATCTGGATCTGTTGGAAGACAAGGAACGTACCGTTGTGCGGCTGGCCTTGACGGGTTCGCTGACCGTGACCGACAAGGCCGCGCTGGACGCCTGCCTTGACCGCTACGCTCGGTTGTTCGCGGCGCTCACCCAGTGGGAGCGGCACACCGAACTCGCGGTCTTGCCTGCCGACGGTGAATTCGACGACCTGGGCATCGGTGGGTTCGCGGCGGCCGCGGTGGACGAGTTGGTGGCCACCGCCCGCACCGATGGCGCGGCAGCCGACGACGCGCGCGCGGCTCTGGGTCTGTTGCTGCGTCTGGTCGACCGGGGGAGCGCGGCATGAAACTTCACCGCCTGGTTCTGACCAACTACCGCGGCATCACCCACCGCGAGATCGAGTTCCCGGATCACGGTGTGGTGGTCGTCAGCGGCGCCAACGAGATCGGCAAGTCCTCGATGATCGAGGCGCTCGATCTGCTGCTGGAGGCCAAGGACCGCTCGGGGAAGAAGGAAGTCAAGCAGGTCAAGCCGACCCATGCTGACGTCGGCGCCGAGGTGGCCGCCGAAATCTCCACCGGCCCTTACCGGTTCATGTATCGCAAACGCTTTCACAAGCGGGCCGAGACCCAGCTGACGGTGCTGGCGCCGGTCCGCGAACAGCTCAGCGGAGATGAGGCGCACGAGCGGGTGCTGGCCATGCTTGCCGAGACCGTGGACACCAGCCTGTGGCAGGCCCAGCGCGTATTGCAGGCCAGCTCGACCGCGCCGGTCGACCTGTCGGGATCAGATGCGCTGGCCCGGGCCCTGGACGTGGCGGCGGGTGAGGCCGTCGCGCTCTCAGGGGACGAGCCGCTGCTGATCGAGCGGATCGATGCGGAGTACTTGCGCTACTTCACCGCCACCGGCCGTCCCACCGGTGAGTGGGCGGCGGTGACGAAGCGGCTCGCCGCCGCCGAGGAGCAGGTCGCGCACTGCGCGGCAGCTGTGGCCGAAGTCGATGACGCGGTGCGCCGCCATGCCGAACTCAGCGTGGAGGTCGCGGGTTTGGCCGCGCAACGCGAAGCGGCTCGTGCGGGCCTGGCCGCGGCCCGCGAAGCTGCCGACGAGGTTGCCGCCCTCACCCAGCGGCTCAAGGAAGCCGAGGTAGTGGCCGAGGCTGCCCGGGTGGCTGAGGCCGCATCGACCGCGGCGCTCACCGAACGCCGACGGCTGCGGGCCGAACTTGACGAGCGCGCTGCCACCATCACCGAGCTTCAGGCCGCGCTTGCCGTGGCCGACGACGAAACCGCCACGGCGCGTGAGGTTCATGAGGCCGCCGAGGAAGCGGCCGAGCGAGCCGCAGCGGCCGCCCAGGAACACGAATCCCGGGTGGAGGCTGCTCGCGCCACGTTGACCCGGATGACCGAGCGTGATGAGGCCGACCGGCTGGCCACCCGGTTGAGCAAGATCGACGCCGGCGTACGTGACCTCGACGTGGTTACCCGGGAACTCGCTGAGATCGCCCTCGACGACGCCGGAATGCGCGCCATCGAAGCGGCCGCGGTGGCGGTGGAACGAGCCGCGGGGCAGGCCGAACTAGCCTCTGCCCGAATCGAACTCGTGGCAGTTGCCGATCGTGAAGTCCGGGTGGACAAGGCGCAGGTTTCCTTGGTCGCCGGACAACCCTGGTCGGTCAACACCACCGCGGACACCGAGATCGACGTCCCCGGGGTGCTCACGGTGCGCGTGGTGCCGGGCACCCCGGCCGCGCAGACCCAGGCACGTCTGGACGAGGCCCAGACTGCGTTGAGCGCTGCGCTGGCCGCAGCCGGGGTTGACGGTGTCGACGCCGCGCGCGCCCTCGACATCCGCCGTCGGGAGTTGCTCAGCAGCCGGGAACGGCTGCGCGCCACCACAGCAGCGCTCACCGGTGACGACGATCTGAGGGCCCTGCGGGCACGGCTGACGCAGTTGCGAGCCGGTCAGCCGGATGCGGACGGGCTGTTCGAGTTGTCCGGGCCCGCCGATTCCGGGAGCGCCCGCACCGAGCTCGACACCGCGGTGGCAGCGCACCGGCAAGCGGTCGCCGACTGCGAGACCAGCCGCAAGGTGGTCGCCGCGGCAGCCAAGAAGTTGTCCGAGAAGTCGACTCGCTGCAGCGTGTTGCGCGACAAGCTCACCACGGCCCAGGCCGAGCTGACGGTGGCCGGCGGTCGCCTGGAGGTGCAGCGTGCGCAGACCGGCGACGATGCGCTGGCGGTCACGGCCCAGGCCGCAGCCGAGGAAGCGGCCGCCACCGCGGGCCGGGTCGCTGCGCTGCGGACCGCATTGTCGGCAACTGAACCAGATGCGGTGCGCGCGGCGCTCGATGACGCAGCGCGCCGGGCCGAGCAGCTCGACACCCGGCACGACATGGCGGTCGAAGGTCTGCGCGAAGTGGCCGCTCAGCTCAAGGTGTACGGCACACAAGGGCGCAAGGGCCATCTCGATGCGGCCGAGACCGAGCGTGAACACGCCCACGCCGAGTATCTCCGGGTGCACCGGCGGGCCCGCGCGGCCGAGACGCTGCGGTCGGTGATGGCGCGTCACCGCGACGCCACCCGACAGCGTTACGCCGATCCGTTCCGCCTTGAGGTGCAGCGGCTGGGCCGGCTGGTGTTCGGTGAGGACTTCGAGGTCGACGTCGACAGCGATCTGAACATCCGGACCCGCACGCTGTCCGGTCGGACGGTTCCGTACGAATCGCTGTCCGGCGGCGCCAAGGAGCAATTGGCCATCGTGGCGCGGCTGGCCGGCGCCACGATGGTGGCCAAAGAGGACAGCGTGCCCGTCATCATCGACGACGCACTCGGTTTCACCGATCCGGACCGGCTGACCAAGATGGGCGCCGTGTTCGACGCCGTCGGCGGGGACGGGCAGGTCATCGTGTTGACGTGCAGTCCGGAGCGCTACGCCAGCGTGCAGGGCGCCCACCACATCGCCATATCGGCCTAGCTTCGGTTACCGAAAGCTAGGCGACGGCGTGGCTGATGCCTTGCGGCCTCGGCAACTGTGTCAATCCCAGATGGTCGCGCAAGGTTTCACCGGTGTACTCGGTGCGAAACAGGCCGCGCCGTTGCAGCTCCGGGACCACATAGTCGACGAAATCGTTGAAGGTGCCCGGAGTTTGGGCTGCCGACACCATGAACCCATCGGCTTCGCCCGCGGCGAACGATTCCTCGATCTGGTCGGCCACCTGGCGCGCGGTGCCCACGAACTGGGGTAGCAGAACGCCCTGGGCGTACCACTTGCCGACATCCCGCAGGGTCAGGTTGTCGCGGTTGGCCACCCGGCGCGCAGTGTCGAACAACCCCTGGGCACCGGAGACCTGGACGTCCTCGACGGGTGCGTCCAGGTCGTATCCCGAGAAGTCATGGTCGGTGTGCACACTCAGCGTGATGAGACCCGAGATCGGGTCGGCCAACTCGTTGTGGAACGCCTGCTTCTCTCTGGCGATCGACTCGGTCTCGCCGATGAACGGGATGAACGCCGGGAAGATCAGGACTCCGTCGGGATTGCGTCCGAAATTGGTTGCCCGGGACTTGATGTCGTCGTAGTAGGCGCGCCGGCCCTCCGGCGTGGGGTCGATCTCGAAGATCGCCTCAGCCCACTTGGCGGCGAAGTCACGCCCGGTGTTCGACGACCCCGCTTGGATCAGTACAGGCCGGCCCTGCGGAGAATGTGGCACGTTCAGCGGCCCGCGGGTGCGGAAGAACTGCCCGTCGTGGTCGACCTGGCGGACCCGTGACGGATCGGCGAATACACCGTCGGCTTTGTCGAGCACGAGTGCGTCGGGATCCCAGCTCGCCCACAGCTCCAGTGCCGTGCGGACGAATTCGTCGGCCCGCTCGTAGCGGAACTCGTGATCGAGGTGTTCGTCCTGCCCGAAGTTCTGCGCTTCGCCCTGAGTCAGAGACGTCACAATGTTCCAGGCGACTCGCCCACGGGTGATGTGGTCGAGGCTGGAGAAGATGCGAGCCAGTTCGTAGGGGTGGAAGTAGGTCGCGGACTTGGTGATCGCCACACCGAGTTTCGAGGTCACCGCACCGATGCTGGCTGCCACGATCGAGGGGTCCAGTGTCGCTGTGGCCTGGGTACCGCGACGCAACGGCTCGGTGATGTCAGCCCCGTAGCGCACCGGGGCAGCCAGGAGATCGGCGAAGAACACGAAATCGAACTTGCCGCGTTCGAGGATGCGCCCGATGCGGTGGTAGTACTCGGGCGTCGTGAACGCGGTGTCACTGCCCGGGTGCCGCCATGCGGCGTGGCTGTGGGTGACCTGCGAGGCGATCTGGAACCCACCGAAATGCAGTTGTCGGCTCATGTCACTCCTGTCGGAGAACGAACGGTCAGAAGTAGGCGTTGGCCGGAACGGGCGTGCCGTGCAACAGGTTCTGGCCGATCACCCGCGCCTTGTAGGCCACCGGGTTGTGCAGGGTGATGGTCCGGATGTTGCGCCAGTGCCGGTCGAGATTGCGTTGCCGGGAGGCCGCGCTGGCCCCGCCCAGCTCGAGCAGTCGGGTGGCGGCCTCGGGCGCGACGTCGTCGAGGTGCACTTTGACTTTGGCGACCTTGAGCTGCGCCTCAGCGGCGAGGCGAGGATCGGGAACTCCGTCGACCGCGGAGTCGGTGGCGGCACCGATCGCTGCGGCCGCATCGAGAACGGCGGCTCGTGCCACATAGGCGGTGCTGGCCAGCACGCCGAGCTGGCGTTGCAGCAGCGGATCGTCGGTGGGCCGCTCGGCGACCGCATGGCTGAAATTGCGTTCGCGCGAGCGCAGCAGGGCCACGCCGTCGTCGACGACATTGGCCAGGATGCCCGCGACCACGGCGTGGATGAACAGCTGTAGCGAGGCGTACTGGACGGTCGGGACGGGTTCGGCGTCATACGGCGCGTCGGTCAGGATCTCGTCGGCGGCGACCGCGACGTCGGTGAACGTCGTGGTACCCGTTCCGGTGCGGCGTTGGCCGAACCCGTCCCAGTCGTCGACCAGCCGTACGCCGTCGCGGTCGGCGGGCACCAGGACGCTGGCCACCGAGTCGTGATCGGTGGTGGCGGTGACGGTGAGGTAGTCCGAGAACAGGGTGCCCGTGCTGTAGTACTTTTCGCCGGTCAGCCGGAAGGTGCCCGGGTTCGCGCCGTCGGGGAGCAGGCGGGTGTTGAACACCAGGCTGCCCACGGCCAGCGAACCCTTCTCGCTGAAGGCATTACCGAAGATCTTGCCCTCGGCGATCTTGCCCAGCCAGTGCTGTGATACCGGATCGTCGGCGCTGCGCAGCCGCTCTTCGGTGAACCAGAAGTGGGTTCGGAAGATATGGGCCACAATGGGATCCGCCTTGGCCACGTCGATCACCGCGGAGAACAGTTGCGGCACGGTGAATCCGGCGCCACCGAGGGACTCGGGCAGCCGTAGGGTGCCGAACCCGGCCCGTTTGAGCGCGGAGACTTGGTCGAAGGGATTCTCGTCATTGAGGTCGCGGTCCTTGGCGCCTGCGGCGATCGAGGCCAGCAGGTCGTCCCATTCCGGCGTACCGGGCAAAACACGGGTCACGTTCTCAACGGTGGTCATGGCACCGTTGTATCCGAACGGGCTATCGATGGGCACGCGTTTGGATCAGGCCGAACCTAAGGCCGTACCCGCAAGCCGTACAGATAGGTGGTCAGGTACTCGGCCATCACCGGGGCTCGGACCTCGGCGGCCTCCGGGATGGTGATCAGCAGTGCGTAGAGCCCTGCCAGAAACGACATGCCGTTGTGCATCACGTCCACTTCGGCGGGAATCTCACCACGCTGCTGTGCGCGTTGGAGCTCCTCGATCACCGCGACGATCACCGGATGGTGCGTCCATTCCTCAGACGGTGGCCGGGAGGTGGAAAAGTGCAGGGCCAGAAAGTCTTTGAACAGCCGGCCGCCGAGGCGCCGTTCGAGCTTCTCCAGCACTCGCACCATTTCGGCCAGGGTGTCGGCGACGTCATGCGCAGTGGCGAAGAACCGGGCGAGATCGGCGGCCATTCGCTGTTGTTCTCGCTGCTCGAGTTCCAGCAGGACGTGTTCCTTGGTGGGGAAATGGAAGAAGAAGGTGCCGTGCGCGACGCCCGCGGCCGACGCAATGGCGGCGGTTTCGGCCGCGGCCATTCCGCCGCGCTTGAACTCGGAGATCGCGGCCCCCAGTAGCCGTTCCCGGGTCTGCAAGCCCTTGCGGCTCCGTGGCGGTCCGGTGAGCACGGGACCGATGCTACGGCAGGAAAAACTGACTGTACTCAGTTTGAGTTCTTTCATTTCGGCGGTACTGACGTTACGGTTTCGAGGGGACATTTTTCTGACTCAAGTCAATTTTGGAGGCTGGCGTGCAGATTTTGGAGCAGGTTCAAGACCTGCCGAAAGCCGGGAACATCAAGGCGCAGTGGGTGAGCCTGTGGACCGGGCCGGCCGTCGGCGTGGTCCTGCTGGCGGCGGCGTTGGCGTTCCCGGGCTTCTGGCCGCCCATGTCGCCGACCTGGACTGCGCATCAGGTTGCCGGGTTCTATGCCGACCACACCGCATGGATCCGCTTCAGCCAGGTGACGTTCAATCTGTGCGGGATCCTGATCCTGCCGTTCTTTATGGTGATCGTCGTCCAGATGAAGCGGATGAAGACCCAGAGCCATGTGTTCGCGTACTGCTACCTGACCGCAGCGGTCAGCGGTGCCACGATCTTCGCGCTGTCCAACGTGTTCTTCCTGGTCGCCGCGTTTCGTACGGACCGCAATCCCGAGCTGGTCATGCTGCTCAACGACCTGGCCTGGATCGTTCTGGTGGCGCCGGTGGGCATGGTGGTGTCGCAGTTCGCGTTGCTGGCAGTCGCTGTTTACTTCGACAATGGGCCCGCCCCGGTGTTTCCCCGGTGGGTCGGGCATTACTCGCTGGCCACCGCGATCGCGATGATCCCGGCGGCCGGCGCTGCGGTGTTCCAGACCGGGCCATTGGCCTGGGACGGCGTGCTGGCCTTCTGGTTGCGCAACGGTGCCTTCGCGGTGTTCGTCATCGTGATGTTCTTCGTGCTGCGCCGCGCGGTGCTCAACCAGGCCGTCGAGGAGGGCGTAACAGAGGACACCGCGGCATGACGGTCTTGACGAAAGCGTCTCCGGGCAGGCCCGATGTGCGGCTGATGACCTGGTTCTTCCCGATCTGGTACGGCGCGTTCGGCGTCATCATCTGCATCCTGACCCGGGTGACACCGCCGCCGCGTCCCGATGTCACCGCAGCCGACAAGGTCGCGTTCTTCACCGAGCACGGACTGACCATCAAGATCGGATTCTGTCTGCTGCTGATCCTGCTGGGCGGCGCGGCGATGACCAACGGTCTGGTGGCCTACCAGATCAAGCGCATGTCGGTGGGCTCGGTGTTCGCCTACGGATATATCGGCGGCATGGGCGTCGGAGCGTTGCCCGGATTCCTGTTGGTCTCGGTGTGTTTCCTGACCGCGGCGTTTCGTCCGGACCGCGACCCCGAACTGATCAGCCTGCTCTACGACCTCGGAATGCTTTCGTACAACGGCTCATTGGGTTGCTTCACGGCGGCCTACCTGGTGCTGGCGATCGCCGTCCTCTACGACAAGAACGGTGTCTTCCCGGCGTGGTTCGCCTACGTGACCATCTGGCAGATCATCACCGAGGTGATTGCCACCCAGATGTTCGTATTCCACTCAGGGCCGTTCGCCTGGAACGGCTCGATCGCGTTCTGGTGGGCAGTGGTGGTCTTCTCGGTCTGGCTGTCGGCGCTGATCGTGCTGTTGCGTCAGGCCCTCAAGCGTGAGGAAACAAGCAGTGACGCAGACTGATTCGCGACCACAAGCCGCGCCGGAACGCCTGCCCGGCGACGGGCACATGTGGGTGATGGTGCTCGGTGATCTGGTCATCTTCGGTGGCTACTTCATCGTGTTCATGATCTACCGGAGCATGCATCCGGACGAATTCTTGCGCGCCCAACAACATCTCGATATCACGATCGGTGTCGTCAACACCGTGATCCTGCTGACCAGCTCCTGGGTGGTGGCCCGAGCCGTGCTGGCTGCCCGCGCCGGACGGCACGAGGCCGCGATCCGGCTCACCTATGCCGGTGGAATCGGCGGCCTGATGTTCATGGTTTGCAAGGGTTATGAGTGGGTGGTCAAGATCGAGGCCGGCCACACGAACTCCGAAATGTTCTATTCGTTCTACTACGTGCTGACCGGCGTGCATCTGATCCACGTGCTGATCGGGCTCATCGTGCTCGGTGTGATCGTGCGGGAGCTGCGCAATCCGTCTCGCCGCCGTGCATCGGTGGTCGAGGCGAGCGCGGTCTACTGGCACATGGTCGACCTGCTGTGGGTGATCATCTTCGGCCTGCTCTACGTGATGAGGTGACCATGACAGACAAGGGTGTAACTCAGACGTGGCTGCTGCTGGTCGCGATCACCGTCGGATCCTGGTGGCTGGCCCCGGCCCAGTACTCGGAGGCACTGCGGGCCAGCGTGCCGATCACGGCATTGGTGCTGGCCCTGACCTTGGTCAAGTCGCGCTTGATCATTCGGCAGTTCATGGAGGTGCGGACCGCGCCCAGATGGCTCAAGCTCGCCACCGACGGATGGCTGACCGTGCTGTTCGCGTCGATCTTCACCATCTATCTGATCTGACGGTTTGCGCGGCACAATGGAGCGCAATGACGATGAACGCCAAGCGCAGGCGGGTGCACGACAAGCTCGCCGCGCTCCCGGGGGTGCGAGCGGTACGACGCCCGGTCAGCCCGGGTTCCGAGGAGCGGTTCGACCTGTTCTACGTGCGGGCCGGGCGTAAATCTGCGCATCCGGTGGTGATCATCCCGGGTGGTCCCGGTGTGGCATCGATCCAGCCTTACCGCGCGCTGCGCCGGCGTGCGGCCGCCGCGGGATTCGACGTGATCATGATCGAGCATCGGGGTATCGGGATGTCACGGCATACGGACGCGGGTGCCGATCTGCCTCCCGAGGCCATCACCGTCGAGCAGGTGGTCGACGATATCGCCGCGGTGCTCGACGACGCCGGTGTGCACGAGGCGGTGCTCTACGGCACGTCGTACGGCACCTACGTCGCCGCCGGGTTCGGCGTGCGGCATCCCGACCGGATCGCGGCGATGGTGCTGGACTCCCCGCTGCTGTCCACGGCTGACATCGAGGCGATGCGCAGCGCCATCCGCGGTCTGCTGTGGGAAGGCTCCGATCCGGAAACCGCGGAGCTGGCGCCAAAGGTCCGGCGCCTGGTGGCAGACGGCATGCTGGCCCCCCGAGGCGGAGAGCTGGCGGGCCTGCTCTATGGCTTCGGTGGCCCGGCGCTGTTGGGCCGCCAGCTCGATCTGCTGTTGCGCGGCCGCACCCTGGTGTGGTCGGCACTGGCCTGGCTGAACCGACTGTCGACGCGAAAAGCTCCGTACCGCAACGAGGTCGACCTCGTGGGCCGGATCGCCTTCCGCGAACTGAACTACGCCGGTGTGCCCGATGGTCTGCCGCTGGACCCTGCTCTGGAGATGGCCGACATGATCGGCAGCGCGAAGTTCTACGAACCTTTCGAGGCCGAACCTTTCGACCTCACGGCCGAGATGCCCCACTTCCGCTGGCCCACGGTCGTCGTGTCGGGTGGCCGGGATCTGACCACGCCGCCGGCCGTGGCCGAGCGCATCGCGGCCCTGGTGCCCGAATCCGTGCTGGTGCGAATGCCCACGGTGGCCCACAGTGTGCTCGACACCCGGGAACGTGCTGCCTTTGCGGTGATCCGGGCAGTGTGCGACGGTGCGGCAGAGCAACTCGCCGCCACCGCCGACGAGCTGGATGACCTGCCCGCACGCGGTTTCATCCGGGCGGCCGTGTCGGCGATCGCGGCGGCGCTTGCTGTGGAAGCGGCGTTGCCCGGCGGTAGATCGCCGGGCACGGGCGCGACTATTTGACGAAACCGACCTTCGTGTAGTCGGTGTCGGCCAGACCTGAGGCTCCGAAGTTGGCCAGGCTGCTGCGCACCGCCACGTTTCCGGGTGATTGGAACAGCGGGAGGCTGAAGACTTCCTCGAACAACATCTGGTCGAGCTCGTTGGCCAGGGCCTGTGCCTTGACAGGGTCCAGCTCTTCGAGCGTCTGCTCGATCTTGGCGTCGATCTCCGGGCTACCGATCTTGCCGAAGTTACTGGCCCCGTCCTGCGCGTAGATCTGGGTCAGTGAGCTCAACGGGAAAGCGTCGCCGAGGAAGGCGAACTGGGCGATGTCGAAGTCGCCCTTGATGATGTAGTTGCTGAAGAAGCCAGTGCCCGGCTTGGTGTCGAGCTTCAGGTTCACCCCGATCTGACCGAGCATGTTCTGGGCGATCTGAGCCACCTGGCGAGTGCTGCCCGCGTCGTAGAACACATTGCGGATGACGAGTTCCTTGCCGTCCTTCTCTCGGAACTGCTTGCCCTCAGGCACCTTCCAGCCCAGCGCATCGAGCTCGGCCTTGGCTTTCTCCGGATCGAAGGCCACCGACGCGGCGTTGTCCTGATAACCCTGCTGGCCCGCGACGAAGATGTGGTTGTTCAGCGGCACCGGATTGTCGGTCAAGCCGCGCTGGGTGATGTTCGCCAGCGCCTGACGGTCGATGCCCTTGGCGACCGCGCGGCGCAGGGCCGGGTCAGCCAGGATCGAACCGGGCGCGCCGTTGAAGGTCAGGTGATACCAGCTGGCTGACGGGGCGCGACGGATGCTGATTCCCGGGGTCTTGCGGGCGATCGTCAGTTCGTCCAGTGAGGTGGTGCCGGTGGCGTCGATGGTGTTGTTCTGCAGTGCCGGGATGCGTGCGGCGTCATCGAGCACCAGGTAGGTGATGGTGTCCAACAGCGGTGGGGCTCCCCACCATTTCGGGTTGCGGCTCAACGTGATCCGTTGTGCGCCCCGATCGATGTTGGACACGATGAACGGGCCCGCCGACGGTCCGGGCTGGCTGAGCTGGGCCTTGTTGAAGGCCTCCGGGGTGGCGGTCATGCTCTTGGGTAGCAGCCGGCCGTTGCCGGCGAACATGCCCTTCCAGTCCGCGTACGGCTTCTCGAAGGTCATCACCGCTTGGCGGTCGTCGACGCCGCGGGTCACCGAGGCCACCCGCTCGAAGCCGTTGGGCGCGGCGATGACGAACGCCGGGTTCTTGCCGCTGTTGGCCTCGGTCTGGGACTTGATGTCCTCCCAGGTGATCGGCGTGCCGTCGGACCACACCGCCTTGGGATTGATCGTGTAGGTGACCACCTGGGGGTTGGTTCCGGTCAGTTCGACATTGGTGAAGTAGTCGGTGTTCACCGTCGCCGATCCGTCGGCGGCGATGACGAAGGTGCGGGGCAACGTGGCCTTGGTGAGCGCGCCGACGTCGCCGGTGTTGCCGTCGAGGTGCAGCGGGTTGAAGTTCGTCGGGAACTCGGTCAGGGCCAGGCGCAGGTTGCCGCCTTGCTGCAGGTTCGCGACGTCCTGCGGATTGACGTCATTGGTGCTGCCGAGCTCGGCGTTACCGCCGGCCGAGGGGGTCTCCCGATCTCCGCTCGAACATCCGGTGAGGGCAAGGCCGGCAACGACGGTGGCGATAGCCAAACGGCGGATCTTCAATCCGTTCATCCCGCCGATGCTAGAGGTACCCGGGCCGCTATGGGGTGACGACTCGGACACCGCCGGCCGGACGGTGGCAATGCGACGGCAGCCGATACCGTGGGGACCGGGTTTTTCATGGGGCGGGTCCGACTCACCCCGTCTTTCTGGGCTGTGGCACCGCGGCCAGCAACTTGCGGGTGTAGGCGTGCTGAGGGTCGGCGAAGACGGTGTCCCCGGGGCCTTGTTCGACGACGGCACCCTTGTGCATCACCACGACGTCGTGGGCGAGGTGCTTGACCACAGACAGGTCGTGCGACACGAACAGATAGGCCAGGCCGAACCGGTCCTGCAGGTCGAGCAGCAGGTTGATGATCCCCGCCTGGATGGACACATCGAGCGCTGAGACCGGCTCGTCGAGCGCGATGATCTTGGGCTGCAGGGCCAGTGCCCGGGCGATCCCGATGCGCTGCTTCTGACCGCCGGAGAACTCTGCCGGGTAGCGGCTGGCGTCGGTGTGTCGCAATCCCACCAATTCCAGCAGCTCGGCGACCCGCTCGTGCAGCCGGGGCTTGTCGATATTGTTGGCGGTCAACGGCTCTGCCAGAACGTCGAACACCGGCAGTCGCGGATCGAGTGAGGCGACCGGATCCTGGAACACCACCTGAAGTTCAGTTCGCAGGGCACGGCTGGTCTTCCGGTCCAACGTGGCTACGTCGGAGCCGAGCACTTCGATCGAACCCGATTGCGGTGCGGACAGATTCAGTATCTGGTGCAACGTGGTGGATTTGCCGGAGCCGGACTCGCCGACGATGCCGAGGGTTCGGCCACTGTGCAGGTCGAAGCTGACGTTGTCGACCGCCCGGACCTCGCCGACCTGCCGGCGTAGCACCACGCCTTTGGTCAGCTTGTATGTCTTGGTCAGGTCCCGCACCCGCAGCACCACATCGGTTTCGGCGGAAGGCTTTTCGATGGCAGTGCCGACGGTGCCGGGCACCTGGTAGATCTCTGCGGCGCTGCGGCCGGCCACCTGATCGGTGCGGATGCAGGCCGCGTGGTGATCCGGGGTCAGCTCGATGAGTTCGGGCTCGGCGGCCTCACATTCGTCGATGGCCAGCGGGCAGCGCGGGGCGAACGGGCAACCGGTCGGGGCCGTGGTGAGCGACGGTGGGGCTCCCGGGATCGGCACGAGCCGGGTGCCCTGTGGGGCGTCCAACCGTGGCACCGAGCCGAGCAGGCCGACGGTGTAGGGCATCCGCGCTCGTTCGTAGAGCCCGGCTACCGGGGCGTCTTCGACGGCTCGTCCCGCGTACATCACCAGGGCCCGATCGGCGAACTCGGCGACCACGCCGAGGTCGTGGGTGATGATCAACACCCCTGCGCCGGTGATGTCTCGCGCGGTCTTGAGCACGTCGAGGATCTGCGCCTGGACCGTGACGTCCAGCGCGGTGGTGGGCTCGTCGCAGATCAGCAGATCCGGGTCGTTGGCGATGGCGATGGCGATCACCACCCGTTGCCGTTCGCCGCCGGACAACTCGTGGGGGAAGGCTCGAGCGCGCTGTTCGGGTTGGGCGATACCGACCAGCTCGAGCAATTCGACGGCGCGGGCCCGGGCTGCACGCCGGCCGAGGTCGCGGTGGTGCACGGTGAGGGCCTCGGCGATCTGATCACCCACGGTATAGACGGGCGTCAGGGCGGACATCGGGTCCTGGAACACCGTTCCGATGGTGTTGCCCCGGATTCGGGAGAGCTCTGCGTCGGACAACCCGAGCAGTTCCTCGCCGCGTAGCCGCACGGATCCGGAGATCTCGGCGAATTCGGGAAGCAGTCCGACGACGGCCATGGCGCTGGCCGATTTTCCGGCTCCCGATTCACCGACCAGCGCGACGACCTCGCCGGAGTCGACGTGGAAGTTCACCCCGCGCACCGCATGCACGGCGGCGGTGTCGGTGGGGAAATCCACCGTCAGTCCGGATACTTCGAGCAGCCGGGTCATCGTGATGCCCCCTTGCGGCGACGGAGCTGCCCGCTGCCCGGGTCGAATGCGTCGCGCAGACCGTCACCGGCGAGGTTGGCGCACAACACGATCAGAACCAGCATCCCGGCCGGGAACAGGAACACCCAGGGAAACGTGGTGGTGGATTTGGTGCCGTCGGCGATCAGCGTGCCCAGCGACACGTCGGGAGCTTGGATTCCGAAACCCAGGAAACTCAAACCTGTCTCACCCAGAATCGCCAGACCGACGTTGAGCACGGTGTCGATGATCAGCAGTGACGCCACGTTCGGCAGGATGTGGCGTGCGATGATCCGCCAACTGCGCACGCCCATATACCGTGCCGCGACGACGAATTCGCGTTCCCGCAGGCTCAGTGTCATGCCCCGCACGATCCGTGAGCTGATCATCCAACTGAACACCGAGAAGAGCACGATGAGCCAGAACACCCGGTCGGACTGGCCGAGCCGAGGCGTGACGATCGCGATCAGAATGAAACTGGGCACCACCAGCAGCAGGTCCACGACCCACATCAGTGCGGTGTCCCGCCAGCCGCCGAAGTAGCCGGCGACGGCGCCGACGGTGGCGGCGATGACGGTCGAAATCAACGCCACGCAGACCCCGATCAGCATGGATTTCTGCATGCCCCGCAGGGTTTGGGCGAAGATGTCCTGTCCGAGTGCGTTGGTTCCGAACCAATGGTCGGCCGACGGCGGCTGCTGGAGTGCGTAGTAGTCGAGATCTGTGTAGCTGTAAGGCAGCAGCGGCGGCACCGCATAGCAACCGACGAACAGCACCACGAGCAGTAGCAGCGATATCACCGCCGGCTTGTTGCGCAGGAATCGGCGGAACACCAGGGTGCGCCGCGTGGCGAATTCCTCGGTGTGCAGACCCGACCGGGCTGAGGTGGTTGTCGCGTCGCTCATCGCACCCGCACTCTCGGATCGAGCGCCGCATAGATGACGTCGGACAACAACCCGGCCAGCAGCACCACCGAGCCGGAGAACACCGTGATCGCGGCGATGATGTTGGTGTCCTGGGTCGCGATTCCCTGCACCACCCATTCGCCCATACCGTGCCAGCCGAAGATCTTCTCGACGAACACCGCGCCGGTCACCAGACCGGCCACACCGTAGGCGAACAACGTGGCCATGGGGATCAGCGCGGTCCGCAGTCCGTGCTTGAACAGTGCCTGACCGCGGGTCAGGCCCTTGGCCCGTGCCGTGCGGATGAAGTCCTGGCCGAGGACGTCGAGCATGGCGTTGCGCTGATAGCGGCTGTAGCCGGCGATCGCGCCGAGCGCGAGGGTGAAGGTCGGCAGTGCGAGGTGCTGTAGGCGATCCACGAATTGGTCCCAGGCACCGCCTACGGGGACCGGCGCGGTTTCCCCCGTGTATTCGAAGATCTGCACGCCCAGGATCGAGTTCACGTTGAGTGCGGCCAGGATCAGCAGGTTGGCTATCACGAAAGTCGGTGCACTGAGCACGAGCAACGACAGCAGCGTGATGAATCGGTCAGAGAGCCGATACTGCCGGATAGCGCCCCATGCGCCGAGCACGACACCGATCACGGTGCCCACCACCGATCCGAGGACCAGCAGTCGCAGGCTCACACCGATGCGCCGCCACAGCTCATCGGACACGGGCTGGCCGGCGACGGTGGTGCCGAAGTCGCCGCGGACCGCGCCGGAAGCCCAGTCGAGGTAACGCAGAGGGATGGGTTTGTCGAGGCCTAGTTCGGCGGCCTTGGCGTCGATGGCGGACTGCGGTGGCCGTGGGTTGCGCTGCAACAGGCTGTCGAGCGGCTCGAACGTCAGTGACGTCAGCGCGAAGGTCAGAAACGACGCCAGGGCCAGCAACACGATGTAGTTGAGCAGCCGGCGCGCCAGAAAGCGCGTCATCCGGTCGGTCCTGGCCTCGGCTGCATGCCAGACAGGGTAAAGCAGCCGCACTCGGCGGTAACTGACAGTTGGCGCACAGCCTCGGGATAGAAATCGGGCGTTGCATGAAATACATGAAGGTCAGCGGACTGAGGAATGTGAAAGTGATCGCCGCAGTGGCCGGTGGTGCGGCAGTGGTGGGGCTGGGCGTGTTCGGTGCGGTCTCGGACATTCACCTGGGGGCCGGTCAGCCCTTGGCTTCCGGATCGCGGATGAACGTGGGTCAGACCAGCACGGAGACCACGCCGCCGACCGCGCCGGCGGTTTCGATGGCTGTACCCGCGATCAAGGGGTACACGCCGCCGTCTGGTTTCGCCACCACGCACTGATCACGTGACCCGGCGCCGGTAGTGGTTTCACCGCCACCCGCCATGGCTATACCTCGCGCGGGAGGTGAGCGCATTGGGTAGCGCGAAGGAAAACAATCGGCGAAATTTGAAATTGATCTCGGCCGGCGTCGGCGCGATCGGCGGGTTAGCCACCGCCGTGCTCGGAGTGGCCATGGGCGGCGGCCTCGCCGGAGCCCAGGAGAGGGTGGAACCGCCCGCCATCACCACTGGACAAACCGTCACCGAGACGACGGCGCCGTCGGCCCCGGAGACGTCGGAGGCCTCGCCGACGGTGTCGGCCACCACGCCGTCAGGATTTGCTACACCGCACTGAGCGGGGCGGCTTTCGTCGTTCGAACTACAACACAGCGGGTTTCCCTCGCCGTCGGACAGACGGTAGGCAGGTCGCTGTGACAGGAGACGAACGCAACAAGCGGACCACGCGAGTCATGGCCGGTGTCGGAGCGATCGCACTGGCAAGCATGGGGGCTCTCGGCGCGGTGATGGTGCAGGTGCCGGTCAGCGGCGCGACGGTAGGCCCGCTGCCGGCCGGTAAGGGTGAAACCGTAACCAAGACAACGGCTCCCAGTGAACTGGAAACCTCCTTCGCCAAGCCGACGGTGAAGGTGGACCTGCCTGACGGGTATGGAAACTAGGGGAGCGGACGCGGGTGCGGGGCCTCGCCGAGACTGGTGACGGTCGGCCTGTCGGTTGAGGCCGCTCCGGTGCGCGAGGCCCGCACCGTTACCTGGTCGCCGACACCGAACGGAACGTCGGCAGAGGCGGGCACCGTGTAGTCCTGCACGTATCCGTCGTTGCTGCGTACCGTCACCGAGGTGGCGGTCAGCTGGATGATCGTGCCGGTCTGCGTCAGCGTCGTGGTGAACGCGCCGTGCGCGTCGAGCACCACCGCCTCACCGTGCACGGTGGCCGGATCGGGCCGGTCTCGTGGACCTCCCATTCCAGGCGGCGGCCCCGGGAAACCCGGGCTGTGGGTGTCGGTGGCGGCGTAGATCGCCGTGCCGCCGAGCCCCGCGATCGCTGCGGCGATGCCTACCGCCGCGGCAGCGTGTCGGATGCTCATGCGCTCCACGGTGCAGGTGGTGCCTGTGAGCCCGCTGTGCGCGCGATGTGGCCAGGCTTTCACAGCTGGCACATAGACAGCGCTCAGTCCCGGCCTAGCGAGCAGGCGAATACTGAGCGGGTGAGCATGACGACCAATGGCACCGATTCCGAATCCGGGCGCGCCATCATGAGGCGTGCCGACGGTAACCCGATCCAGGTCCTGGTGGTCGACGACGAGCCGGTCCTGGCCGAACTGGTGTCGATGGCGTTGCGCTACGAAGGCTGGGACATCACAACGGCGAGCGACGGCGCGAGTGCGATCGCCGCGGCCCGGGAGAACCCGCCGGACGTGGTGGTCCTCGACGTGATGCTGCCGGACATGAGCGGTCTGGACGTCCTACGCAAGCTGCGCGAGCAGATTCCCGGTCTGCCCTTACTGCTGCTGACCGCCAAGGACTCCGTCGAGGACCGCATCGCGGGCCTGACCGCGGGCGGCGATGACTATGTCACCAAACCGTTCAGCCTCGAAGAAGTGGTGCTGCGGTTGCGGGCCCTGCTCCGGCGCACCGGGGTGACCAGTGAAGACGGCGGGGCCAAGATCGTCGTCGGCGATCTGGTGCTCGACGAGGACAGCCACGAGGTCACCCGCGGCGGAGACCCGATCACCCTGACGGCCACCGAGTTCGAACTGCTGCGGTTCATGATGCGCAACGCCAAGCGCGTATTGAGCAAGGCTCAGATTCTCGACCGGGTATGGAGTTACGACTTCGGTGGCCGGTCCAACATCGTCGAGCTGTACGTCTCGTATCTGCGCAAGAAGATCGACAGCGGACGCGAACCGATGATCCACACACTGCGCGGTGCGGGTTATGTCCTCCGTCCCGCGCGCTGAGGTGACTACCGCGACCACGAGCGCGACTCGTTGGTGGTCACCGCGAACCTGGTCACTGCGGGCCCGGCTGGTGGTCACCCAGGTCGTCCTGCTGGCGGTGGTGTGCGTCAGCATCGGCGTCGCCACAGAGTTTGCGCTACAACGATTTCTGATGAATCAGCTCGACGATCAGCTGATCGAAGCCGGTCGTCGGTCGGCGGCGATCTTCGAGTTGCCGCCCCCGCCGCCGGGATTCCCGCCGCCTCCCGGCACCGGGCGCCACCATCGCATGCCGTTCGACCCCGAGGACGGCCCGGGCCCCGGATTCCTCAACGCCCCAGGGCAGGCCGCGCGCATGGTGGGGGCGGTGATCGCGCCGAGCCGTCCCGTGGATGCCGGGGTGATCACGGCCGAAGGTGAGCGAGTCCAGGTGAGCGCGGCTGCGGCTGAACAGCTTTCGCAGATACCGGCCACTCGGGTACCGGAGACCGTCGACCTCGACGGGTTGGGTCGCTATCGACTGATCGGCCTGCACCCGCGCCACGGCGGTCCGCAGACCATCGTGACCGGTCTGCCCACCGCCATCGTCGACGACACCCTGCTCTGGGTGCTGGGGATGTTCTGTGTGCTGGCCGCCATCGCACTCCTCGCCGCCACCGTGGCCGGAATCCTGATCATCCGGCACCAACTCGCGCCACTGTCAAGGGTTTCGGCTGCGGCACGTCGAGTCGCCGATCTCGAACTCGACCGCGGCGAGGTGCAGTTGCCCACGCCGATCGTCCCGGTCGACCCCACCAGCGCCCACACCGAGGTCGGTCAGCTCGGCACCTCACTGAACCGGATGCTCGACCGTATCGCCAGCGCACTCTCGGCACGCCACGCGAGCGAGACCCGGGTCCGCCAGTTCGTGGCCGATGCCAGCCATGAGTTGCGGACGCCGCTGGCGGCTATCCGGGGTTACACCGAACTCGCCCAGCGCAAACGTGACGACCTGCCCACCGATGTCGCGCACGCGATGAACCGGGTCGAGTCCGAGACGACGCGGATGACGCAACTGGTCGAGGACATGCTGTTGCTGGCCCGCCTCGATGCCGGACGGCCGCTGGAACGCGACAGCGTCGACCTGTCGCGGCTCGTGGTCGACTCGGTCAGCGACGCCCACATCGCCGGCCCCGACCACCAGTGGTCGCTCGACCTGCCCGAGGACCCGGTGGTCGTCGAGGGCGACGAGGCCCGCCTGCATCAGGTGCTGGCGAATCTTCTGGCCAACGCCCGCACGCACACTCCCGGCGGCACCTCGGTCACGGTGTCGCTCAAGCCTGGCCCGAATGCGGTCCTGCTGAGTGTCGCCGACAACGGCCCCGGCATACCGCCGGCGCTGCTGCCCGACGTGTTCGAGCGGTTCGCGCGCGGTGACTCGTCGCGCTCCCGGCGCGAAGGCAGCACCGGACTGGGTCTGGCGATCGTGGCCGCCGTGGTCAAGGCACACGGCGGCACCATCGCAGTGAGCAGCACGGCGGGTTCCACCGAGTTCGTCGTGCAACTGCCCCGGTCGAGCTCACAGGCCACACACAGGATGGACCAATCCGACACCTAGCGGCCACGGCAACCATGGATTCGTGACCCTAGTTGCCGCGCATCCCGCTGCCGAGGTGCAGGCGGCGACACCCGACGAGTCGACATCCCGCAGCTCGATGACGAGGGCCCATCGCGTGGCCCTCGGCTTGCTCTTGGCGGGCACCGCGGTGCTCTACCTGTGGAACCTGTCGATCAGCGGCTGGGCGAACGCCTTCTACTCGGCCGCCGCACAGGCCGGCGCGCAGAACTGGACCGCCATGCTGTTCGGGTCCAGCGATGCGGGCAACGCCATCACCGTGGACAAGACCCCGGCGGCACTGTGGGTCACCGACCTGTCGGTCCGGCTGTTCGGCCTGAACTCGTGGAGCGTTCTGGTTCCGCAGGCCCTCATGGGCGTGGGGGCGGTGGCGCTGCTCTACGCCGCGGTGCGGCGGGCCGCCGGGCCGTGGGCAGGTCTGCTGGCCGGCGCCGTGCTGGCGCTGACGCCGGTGGCGGCGTTGATCTTCCGGTTCAACAATCCCGATGCGCTCTTGGTTCTGCTGCTCGTGACCGCGGCATACTGCGTGCAGCGCGGAATCGAAAAGGATGCCAGCCGTTGGTGGTTCGTCGGCGCGGGGGTAGCAGTCGGGTTCGGTTTCCTGGCCAAGATGCTGCAGGCGTTCCTGGTCCTGCCGGCATTCGCCGCGACGGCGCTTGTGGCCGGCGACAGTCCGCTCCGGCGCCGGGTGGGCGACCTCGTCCGGGCCGGCGCTGCCATGGTCGTCAGCGGGGGCTGGTACCTGGCTCTGGTCGAGCTGTGGCCGAGCTCGGCCCGGCCCTACATCGGCGGTTCGCAGAACGACAGCATCGTCGAATTGGCATTGGGCTACAACGGTTTGGGGCGCCTGACCGGGGACGAGACGGGCGGCCTCGGCAATCTCAACTTCGACGTCGGGCCGGGCCGGCTGTTCGGCTCGCAGATGGGTGCCGACATCGCCTGGTTGCTGCCGGCCGCCCTGATCTGCCTGGTGGCCGGTATCTATCTGACTCGTCGCGCGGCCCGCACCAACCCGACCCGTGCCGCCCTGATCCTGTGGGGCGGCTGGCTGTTGGTCACCGCAGTGGTCTTCAGCTTCATGAACGGCATCGTGCATCCGTACTACACGGTGGCGCTCGCCCCGGCGATCGGCGCCGTCATCGGCATCGGTGCCACGCTGCTGTGGCGGCACCGATCCGATATCCGTGCCGCCACGGCGATGTCGGGTACCGCGCTGGTGACTGCGATCCTGGCCGCGGTGCTGCTGGCCCGTCACGACGACCCGTATCCGTGGCTGCGGGCCGCGGTGGCCGTCGGCGGCGTCGGGGCGGCGGTACTTCTGCTCGCGGTCGCTCGGCTGGACCGTCCGCTGGTGCGGGCGACCGCGGCGCTGGCCGTCGCAGCCTGCCTGGCCGGCCCGGCCGCGTACTCGATCGCCACTGCGGCAAGCCCACACACCGGGGCCATACCGTCCGTCGGGCCGTCGCGCGGCGGCGGTTTCGGCGGGATGTTCGCCGCCCCGGAACCCGGGCCGGCTCTGACTGCGACCCTGGCGGCCGACTCCGAGCGCTATCGATGGGTTGCGGCCGTGGTCGGCTCATCCAACGCGGCGGGATACCAATTGGCCGCGCACGCACCGGTCATGGCCGTCGGTGGCTTCAACGGCACCGACCCGGCGCCCACGCTCCAGGAGTTCCGGCAGCTGGTCGACGACGGGGCAGTCCACTACTTCATCCGTAGCCGCATCATGGCAGGCGGATTCGGCGGGCACACCCCCAGCGGCAGCCGGGCCGCCACCGAGATCGCCGAATGGGTGCAGGCTCACTACGCCCCGATCACCGTCGACGGCACCACCATCTACGACCTGACGGCCCGTGCGACGAACACATAGCAGGCGCATAGCTTCGCCCAACCCAGATCACAAGCCGCCGGAGAACGATGAACTCATGACAACCTTGGTCGAACAACCCGAGCAGCGGTTCCGATTCGCGTCCCGGCCCAACGCGGCACTGGCCGCCCGGGAAGCCGGGGTTCCGGTGCTCGACGTGGTTGTGCCGGTGTACAACGAGCAGGCCGCGCTGGCGAATTCGGTACGACGGCTGCACCGCTATCTCGCCGAGAATTTCGCTGTGCCTGTGCGCATCACCATCGCCGACAACGCCAGCACCGACGACACCCCGCGCATCGCCGCCGAACTGGCAGCTGAGCTCGACGGGGTGCGAGTGGTGCGGCTGGAGGAGAAGGGTCGCGGACGCGCACTGCACGCGGTGTGGTCGACCTCGGACGCACCCGTGCTGGCGTACATGGACGTCGACCTGTCGACCGATCTGGCCGCACTGGCACCGTTGGTGGCCCCGCTGATCTCCGGTCATTCGGACCTCGCTATCGGCACCCGGCTGGGCCGCGGCTCCCGCGTGGTTCGCGGGGCCAAGCGTGAGTTCATCTCGCGGTGCTACAACCTGATCCTGAAATCAACTCTGGCGGCGAGGTTCTCAGATGCTCAGTGCGGATTCAAGGCGATCCGCGCCGACGTCGCCCATCGGCTGCTGCCCCATGTGGCCGACACCGGGTGGTTCTTCGACACCGAGCTGCTGGTGCTGGCCGAACGCAGCGGCCTGCGTATTCACGAAGTGCCGGTGGACTGGGTGGACGATCCGGACAGCCGGGTCGACATCGTCGCCACCGCCACCGCCGACCTCAAGGGCATCGGTCGCTTGCTCCGCGGATTCGCCAACGGTTCGATTCCGGTGAACACCATCGCCGCGCAGCTCGGGTCGTCACGGAAATCAGCTGCACCGCAATCGTTGCTGCGCCAGGCGGTGCGCTTCGCCGCCGTCGGTGTGGTCTCCACACTGGCCTACCTGCTGCTGTTCACCGCGCTTCGCGCCGGCGTCGGTGCCCAGGCCGCCAACCTGATCGCCCTCCTGGTGACCGCGATCGGAAACACCGCCGCCAATCGGCGGTTCACCTTCGGTATCGCCGGGTCCGGCAACATCACCCGCCACCATCTGGAGGGGCTGACGGTGTTCGCGATCGCGCTGACCATCACCAGCGGATCGTTGGGCCTGCTGCACATCGTCGCGCCTGCACCGCACCGCGGCGTCGAACTCGCAGTATTGGTGGCGGCCAACCTGCTGGCCACCGTGATGCGCTTCGTGCTGTTGCGGGGATGGGTGTTCCACCCGTCCCGGACGCGACGTGCCACCGGCCCGAATGGAGAGACAGGACGATGACGACAACCGTCGACGCGGCACCGGCTGCTGCCGCCCCGGCCACGGAAACGCCGAAGACCTTGACGCCGACGTGGGTTCGACCCTCCTACTGGGTGCTGCTGGCCGGCACCGCGGTGCTCTACCTGTGGGGACTCGGTTCCTCGGGATGGGCCAACAGCTATTACGCCGCCGCGGCCCAGGCCGGAACCCAGTCCTGGAAGGCCTGGCTGTTCGGATCGCTGGACGCCGGCAACGCCATCACGGTGGACAAGCCGCCGGCCGCGATGTGGGCAATGGGGTTGTCGGGCCGGCTGTTCGGCTTCAACGAGTTCACCATGCTGCTGCCGCAGGCTTTGATGGGCGTCGGCGCGGTGGCACTGCTGTATGCCACGGTGCGGCGCACCAGCGGCCCGATCGCCGGCCTGATCGCCGGAGCGGCACTGGCCTTGACGCCGGTGGCGGCCTCGATGTTCCGCTACAACAATCCCGACGCCCTTCTGGTGCTGCTGCTGGTGCTGGCGGCGTACTTCATGGTGCGCGCCGTGGGGCCGGTGTCGGCTCGGGCCAGCGCCGGGTGGGTGGCACTGGCGGGATGTGCGCTCGGTTTCGCCTTCCTGACCAAGATGCTGCAGGCCTTCCTGATCGTGCCCGGGCTGGCGTTGATGTTCCTGGTCGCCGCGCCCGTGGCAGGCGTGTGGAAACGATTGGGCACCTTGCTGATCGGCGCGGCCACGATGGTCATCTCGTCGGGCTGGTACATCGCACTGGTGGCACTGTGGCCGGCGGACTCCCGGCCGTACATCGCGGGATCGACCGATAACAGCCTGCTGCAACTGGCGTTCGGCTACAACGGATTGCAGCGCATCCTCGGACAGGAGGGCCACGGACCGGGCGGACCCGGAGGCGGACCCGGTTTCGGTCACGGCCCCGGCGGTGGCCCGAGCCTGATGTTCGGCGGCGATCCGGGTATCGGCCGGATGTTCGGGATGTCCATGGGCACCGAGGCGTCGTGGTTGTTGCCCGCCGCATTGATCGGCCTCGTTGCGGCGCTGTGGCTGACCCGGCGCACCGCACGTACTTCGGGTCGGCGGGCCGGTCTGCTGCTGTGGGGCGGCTGGATGCTCGTCACCGCGGTGGTGTTCAGCTTCATGGACGGGATCATCCATCCCTACTACACCGTCGCACTGGCGCCCTCGGTAGCCGCGCTGGTGGGCATGTCCGTCGTCGAATTATGGCGCGTGCGTGCGGGTCTGGTGGCGCGCTTGGTGCTGGCGGCGATGCTGGCCGGCACCGGGGTGTGGGCGTTCGTGCTGCTGAATCGGACGCCGGACTGGCTGCCTGCGCTGCGCTGGGTCGTGTTGATCGGCTCGCTGCTGACGGCGATCGCCCTGGCGATCACTGCCCACCGGCCGGGCAAGTTGCCTGCGGTGGTGGCCGTGGCAGCTCTGGCCTTCGGGCTCGCCGCCACCGGGGCCTACACGATAGAGACCGTGGCGAAGGTACACGGCGGTGGTCCGATGGCCACCTCGGGTCCCAACCGGGACATGGGCTTCGGCGGCCCTGGCGGGCCTCCCGGCTTCGGGCGGGCCGACGACCCGGCGCTGTCCGAACTCATCGCGGGTGCTGACGGCCGCTGGGCCGCAGCCAGTGTGGGCTCGATGCAGGTCAGCGATCTCGAGCTCAAGACGGGCGAGTCGTTGATGGCGATCGGCGGGTTCACCGGCAGCGACAACTCGCCGACGCTCGCGCAGTTCCAGCAATACGTGGCCGATGGCCAGGTTCGCTATTTCCTCGACCGGCCCGCGGGTGGTCGCGGTGGGCCGCCCGGGCCGCCGCATGATCCCGAAGGCAGTGCGGGGGAGATCACCACCTGGGTTCGGCAGCACTTCACCAAGACCATGGTCGGCGAGGTGCCGGTGTACGACCTGTCGGCGCCTGTCGCCTGACCCCGACTGCGGCGGCCGTCCACATCCCCCGGCAGGACGGCCGCCGCCTGGGGCACGCCATCAGCTCAGGCTGATTCTGCCTCTGGCCCCGGTGACGAGGCGGGATTAGCGTCGAAATATGTCTGTCACCGACCAGTACCTGGCCAACAACGAGGTCTATGCTGCGACCTTCTCCGGGCCGTTGCCGCTGCCGCCGAGCAAGCACGTGGCGGTGGTGGCGTGCATGGACGCCAGACTGGATGTGTATCGCATCCTCGGGCTCGGCGACGGTGAGGCACACGTCATCCGCAACGCCGGCGGAGTCATCACCGACGACGAGATCCGGTCATTGGCCATCAGCCAGCGACTGTTGGGGACCAAGGAGATCATCCTGATCCACCACACCGATTGCGGCATGCTGACTTTCACCGACGACGGGTTCAAGCAACAGATCCAAGATGACACCGGCATCAAGCCGAACTGGGCTGCGGAGTCTTTCGTCGACCTCGAAGAAGATGTGCGTCAGTCACTGCGGCGCATCGAGGCCAGCCCGTTCGTCACCAGGCACGAGTCGCTGCGCGGTTTCATCTTCGACGTCGCCACCGGCAAGCTCGACGAGGTGACGCGGTAGCTCACGTTCGTAACGCAGTGGCGGAGATCGGGCCGTTTGTTCGCCGTGGCGTTACGAACGCGAACGCCTCAGTTGTTCCCGGCGCCCGCTCACCCCACCTTGTAGGTCGCGATGGCCTTAGCCACCGCTTCGCCGTCAGGAGTGACGATATCGACCTCGCAGTTCACCAGGGCCCTGCCCTGACGCAACACGCTCCCGAGGCCGATCAGGTCGGTGGCCCGCGCCGGCGCCAGATAGTTCACCGTCATCGAGACCGTCACTCCGCGAAGCGAATCCGGAACCTCGGCCTGCGCCCAGGCCGCTGCCATCACGGTGACGTCGGCCAGCGCCGCGATCGCGCCGCCGTGCACCATGTCGGCGATCGTGATGTTCGACGGGTCCCAGGGCAACCGCAGTCGGACCTCGGGGCCGTCGAGCGATTCGGCGACGATGCCGAGCTTGGCCACGAACGGCGACTGGGGGAGAAACTGCGCCATCACTTCCGGACCGGTCTGGACACTCATAGGCGCCAGTGTCTGCTGCCGGCGGTCAGCATCTCAATTACCTGCGGGGTAAGCGCACCGTGAATCCGCCGTTCCCCAGGGGTATGGCGCTGCTGGTGGCCGGGGCCCTGTTCATGGAGATTCTTGATGCCACGATCATCGCGCCGGCTATTCCGCTGATCGCCTCCTCGTTCGGTGTCGAGGCCATCGACGTCAATGTGGCGATCTCGGCGTACCTGGTCACGGTTGCGGTATTGATTCCGGCCAGCGGTTGGTTGGCCGACAGGTTCGGCGTCCGCCGGGTGTTCATCGGGGCGATCGTGGTGTTCACCGTGGCCTCGGTCGGCTGCGCGGCGAGTGCCTCGCTGCCCATGCTGGTGCTGATGCGGATCCTGCAAGGGGTGGGCGGCGCCATGATGGTGCCGGTCGGACGGCTCGCGGTGCTGCGGCACAGCAGTAAGGCCGACCTGGTGCGGGCCATCGCATTGTTGACCTGGCCGGCGCTCACCGCGCCGGTACTCGCCCCGGTGCTCGGCGGCGCGATCGCCACGTTGGGCAGTTGGCGATGGATCTTCGCGGTCAACATTCCGATCGGCGTGATCGGAATTGTCCTGGCGCTCAGACTCGTCCGCGGTGAGCCGCAGACCACGGCGCGCTCGCTGGATTGGCCGGGGTTGCTGGCGCTCGGCTCGGGGATCGCTGCCGCCCTGATCGCACTGGAGAGCATCCGGGTCTCGGGGACCGATTGGGGATTGGTCATCGCCGGCGGTGCCGCAGCGCTGGTGCTGCTGGCCGCCGCGGTCTGGCGGCTGCTCACCGCGGCGGCCCCGCTCGTGCAGTTGCGGGTGTTGGAGGTGCACACGCTGCGCATAACGGTGGTGGCCGGGTCGCTGTACCGATTGGTGATCACCGCCGTGCCGTTCCTACTGCCGCTGCAGTTTCAGCTGGAGTTCGGCTGGACGCCGCTGGCCGCCGGGGTCATGGTGGCCGCGCTGTTCGCCGGGAACCTGACCATCAAGCCGGTCACCACCCCGTTGATGCGCCGGTTCGGCATCCGGACTGTATTGCTGGTCAACGGGGTGGCGTCGGTGGTGTGCTTCGGTCTGTTGGCCACGCTGCGCCCGGGTCTGCCGGTGGCGGTGATGGCCGTCGTCCTCTATGTCAGTGGAGCTCTGCGGTCGATCGGCTTCACCGCCTACAACAGCCTGGCGTTTTCTGACGTCGACGGTGAGCGTCTGACCCATGCCAACACGCTGAATGCCTCGGTGCAGGAGCTCGCGGCCGGCCTCGGCGTCGCGGTGGCGGCGCTGCTGCTCAGCCAGCTGAGCTCGTATTCGGTGACCTACCTGATCCTGGGGGCTTTGCTGGCGTTGACCTTGGTCGCGACGTTGCGACTACCGCGGCGGGCGGGTGCCCACGTCAGTGGGCACCGGGCCTGAGGAGGCCGTCATTGACACCGCATCGGCGCGGCGGCTAGATTCCTGGTCATGCTTGCAATTCTGGCCATTCCTACCAACTTAATGGGGAAGCGATGACCACTGCACAGAAATCCGATCAGCAGTCGGCCCGCGCCGGCAATTACGAGCTGAGCCACCTGCGCGCGTTGGAGGCCGAGGCCATCCACATCATCCGCGAGGTCGCCGCCGAGTTCGAGAAGCCCGTGCTGCTGTTCTCCGGCGGCAAGGACTCGATCGTCATGCTGCACCTCGCCGTCAAGGCGTTCGCGCCCGGCCGGCTGCCGTTCCCGGTCATGCACGTCGACACCGGCCACAACTTCGACGAGGTCTACCAGGCCCGCGACGAACTCGTCGAGCAGTACGGGGCACGGCTGGTCGTCGCCAAGGTGCAGGACGATATCGACGCCGGCCGCGTGGTGGAGACCATCCCGTCGCGTAACCCGATCCAGACCGTGACGCTGCTGCGCGGCATCCGGGAGAACAAGTTCGACGCCGCCTTCGGCGGCGCTCGGCGCGACGAGGAGAAGGCCCGCGCCAAAGAGCGCGTGTTCTCCTTCCGCGACGAGTTCGGCCAGTGGGATCCCAAGGCTCAGCGCCCCGAGCTGTGGAATCTGTACAACGGCCGGCATCACAAGGGTGAGCACATCCGTGCCTTCCCGATCTCCAACTGGACCGAGTTCGACATCTGGTCCTACATCGGTGCCGAGAAGATCAAACTGCCGTCCATCTACTACGCGCACCAGCGCAAGGTGTTCGAGCGCGACGGCATGTTGCTCGCGGTGCACAAGTACATGCAACCCCGCAAGGACGAGCCGGTGATCGAGAAGACCGTCCGTTTCCGTACGGTCGGCGACGTCACCTGCACCGGCTGCGTCGAGTCAACGGCCGCAACGGTTTCCGAGGTTATCGCCGAGACCGCGGTGTCCCGGCTCACCGAGCGCGGCGCCACCCGCGCCGATGACCGGATCTCCGAGGCCGGGATGGAAGACCGCAAGCGCGAGGGGTATTTCTGATGAGCACGTTGTTGAGAATCGCCACGGCGGGATCCGTCGACGACGGCAAGTCAACCCTGATCGGCCGGCTGCTGTTCGACTCCAAGGCGGTCATGGAGGACCAGCTGGCCGCCGTCGAACGCACCTCCAAGGAACGCGGCAACGACTACACCGACCTGGCGCTGGTCACCGACGGCCTGCGTGCCGAGCGCGAGCAGGGCATCACCATCGATGTCGCCTACCGCTACTTCGCCACGGCCAAGCGGAAATTCATCATCGCCGACACCCCGGGGCACATCCAGTACACCCGCAACATGGTGACCGGAGCCTCCACCGCGCAGTTGGTCATCGTGCTGGTCGATGCACGCCACGGCCTGCTCGAGCAGTCGCGTCGGCACGCCTTCCTGGCCTCGCTGCTGGGCATCCAGCACATCGTGCTGGCCGTCAACAAGATGGACCTGATCGATTGGGACCAGGAGCGTTTCGAGGCGATCCGCGACGAGTTCCATGCGTTCGCCGCCCGGTTGGACGTGCACGACGTCACCACCATCCCGATGTCGGCGCTCAAGGGCGACAACGTGGTGACCAAGTCCGACATCACTCCCTGGTACGAGGGCCCGTCGCTGCTGAGTCACCTCGAGGACGTCTACATCGCCGGTGACCGCAACCTCGTCGATGTCCGTTTCCCGGTGCAGTACGTGATCCGGCCGCAGACCCACGAGCACGCCGACCACCGCAGCTACGCGGGCACGGTCGCCAGTGGTGTGCTGCGTCCCGGCGACGACGTGATCGTGCTGCCGGCCGGAAAGCCCACCCGCATCACCCAGATCGACGGCCCCAGCGGTGTGGTCGACGAGGCATTCCCGCCGATGGCGGTGTCGATCAGCCTCTCCGACGACATCGACATCTCCCGCGGCGACATGATCGCCCGGCCCAACAACCAGCCGCGCGTCACCCAGGATTTCGACGCCACGGTGTGCTGGATGGCCGACGGATCGTCACTGGAACCGGGCCGCGAATACCTGGTCAAGCACACCACGCGCACTACCAGGGCCAAGGTCACGGGCCTGGACTACCGCCTCGATGTCAACACCCTGCACCGGGACAAGTCCGCGACAGCGCTCAAACTCAATGAGCTGGGCCGGGTTTCGCTGCGCACCCAGGCGCCGCTGCTGCTCGACGAGTACAGCCGCAATGCTGCCACCGGATCGTTCATCCTGATCGACCCGAACACCAACGGCACTGTGGGCGCGGGCATGGTGCTGCGCGAGACCCGCAACGACACCGCGAGCCCCAACACCGTTCGGCACGAGTCGCTGTGCACCGCAGAGGACCGGCTGTCGAAGGGCCGGACCGTGTGGTTCACCGGCCTGTCCGGATCTGGCAAGTCCTCGGTGGCCATGCTCGTCGAGCAGAAACTGCTCGAAAAGGGTGTTCCGGCGTACGTTCTGGACGGCGACAACCTGCGCCACGGGCTCAACGCGGACCTGGGTTTCTCGATGGCCGACCGGGCCGAGAACCAGCGCCGGCTGGCCCACATCGCGGCAATTCTGGCCGACTCCGGCCAGGTGGTGCTGGTGCCCGCGATCAGCCCGCTCGAGGAGCACCGCGCACTGGCCCGCAAGGTCGCCACGGATGCCGGCCTCGAATTCTTCGAGGTGTTCTGCGACACCCCGCTGGAGGACTGCGAACGCCGCGATCCCAAGGGCCTGTACGCCAAGGCCCGCGCTGGTGAGATCACCCACTTCACCGGTATCGACAGCCCGTACCAGCGGCCGAAGAACCCGGATCTGCGACTCACTCCCGACCACAGCACCGATGAGCTGGCCGACATGGTGATCGAGCTGCTGGGTTTGCCGTCGTGAACGATCACGAACTGGCTGCCCGGCTGGCCACCAGGGCCGGGGATCTGTTGCTCGACGTCCGTGCCGACTACGCCGATGCCCCGGCGGCCGAGCGAAAAGCGGCCGGGGACAAGCAGTCCCATGATTTCCTGATGGCCGAGCTGGCCAAGTTGGTTCCCGGGGACTCGGTGCTGTCCGAGGAGGCCACGGCCGACGAGCGCGCCGACCCGGCACGGCTCAGCGCCGAGCGGGTCTGGATCGTCGACCCGCTCGACGGCACCCGAGAGTTCTCCGAACTGGGCCGGGACGATTGGGCCGTGCACGTGGCCCTGTGGAGTGCAGGTGAACTGGTGGCCGGCGCGGTCGCGTTGCCCGCGCAGAACACCACGTTGTCCACACCGGAGGTGGCCGCACCACGTCCGTTCGACGGCCCGCCGCGGGTCGTGGTGTCTCGCACCCGGCCGCCCGCGGTGGCGCTGGCCGTGCGCGAGGCACTCGACGGGACATTGGTCGCAATGGGTTCGGCCGGAGCCAAAGTCGCAGCGGTGATCCGCGGGGTCGCCGACGTGTACGTGCATGCCGGCGGCCAGTACGAGTGGGATTCGGCTGCGCCGGTCGCGGTGGCGCGCGCGGCGGGCCTGCACACCTCGCGCATCGACGGCTCGCCGTTGGTCTACAACTCGGCCGACCCCACGCTGCCGGATCTGATCGTGTGCCGGCCCGAGCTGGCCGACCGGGTGCTGGCCGTCACGGCGCGCTAGTCCGCACGCCGGCGGGCAGCTCATCGGTTCCGACGTTGGGGCAGGGGACTTTTAGTTCGTGGAGCGCGTCGGTTCCATCCTGGAAGCCGCCGACGAAGTTCTTGTCGGGCCATCCGCTCGGCGGCATCCTGGGATTGCCCTGGCTGATCCGCTGTAGCGCATCGGCGAATCTCAGCGCTTGCCGCTTCAGGTCGTGGTCTTCGATCGAGGCAGCGTCGTCCCGAACTGCGGTGGCCGCCTCGCCGGCATCTCGCGCCAGGTTGGGGTCGACTTCACCGACTCCCATCCCCTGGACAACACCCGGAACGACGTTCACCCACTGGTGCGCGATCTGGTCGGCGCGTTGGCAGTCCGCGCTGGGCTCCTCACTGTCCTCGGTGGCGTAGCCAACCGCAACCATGATCAGCATCACCGGCATCGCGACTGCCAGCATGACCAGCCTGATCTTGGCCCCTGACCAATCCGGTAGACCCATCATTGGAGCCTAAATGCGCCGACGGGTCACTAGGCTCACCAAGATGACCCGCCCTACGTTGCGCGAATTGGCCAGCCTGCCGGCCGCACCGGCCCGCCTCGCCGATTCCACCCTGGTCCTGATCGACTGCCAGAACACCTACACCCAAGGAATCATGGAGCTCGAAGGGGTGCAGGCGGCCTTGGAGCAGACGGCCGAACTCCTCGACCGGGCCCGCAGTGCGGGCATCCCGGTCATCCACATCCAGCACTCCGACGGCCCTGGCTCGCTGTATGACATCGAGGGCGAGAGCGGTGCCATCGTCGCTTCGGTGGCCCCGCGCGAGGGAGAACCGGTGGTGGTCAAGCAGTTCCCCAACTCGTTCGTGCAGACCGATCTCGACGATCGGCTCAAGGGGCTGGGCGCGTCCAACCTGGTGCTCGCCGGCTTCATGACGCACATGTGCGTCAACTCCACCGCGCGCGGCGCTTTCAACCTCGGGTACGCCCCGACAGTGGTGGCCGCGGCCACCGCCACCCGCACGCTGGCGGGTCCGGACAGCACACCTGTGCCTGCCGCGGTCATGCAATCGGCGAGCCTGGCCGCGATGTCGGACCTGTTCGCGGTCGTGGTGCCGGACGCACAGGCAGTCCCGGACTGACGGCTGTCGTTACGGGTGCCTGCAGGTCTCGTACTTGCCCATCAGCGCCTGCTCGGCCGCTGATGGCTGGTAGACCATCAGGTCGCGGGCGGTGCACCCGCCGACGGTGACGGCGATGGGGCCGGTGGCTTGCCCGCTACCCGTGATGTGCCCTTGTATCTGGTCGCTGGCGGTGTAGAGCGCCGCCCCGCCGAGAGTTGTCACGAGCGGCAGGTGCCGGTGGGCGAGTGCCACGGCATCAGCCGGGTCGTGGGAGCGCGTCTGTTCTGCCAGCCATACCGGCGCTTGCACGCGGCCGTTGACGGTGAGCCTGTCGATGTGCGGAATGGTCTGATCGGCGTTCAGCTGCTTCCAGATGTCGAGTTCGCGCGCGGTGGGGAAGCGTCGGGTGCTCTTGATGTCGGCGGGGTGGTCATCACCGGCACTGATCGTCCAGGTCAGGTTGGCCAGATCGGCGAACTTCTCGGACAGTGTGGTGACCGCTGCGGCTACGTCGCGGTAATCGGTGGCATCGGCCAGTCGGATTGAACCGAGGTCGGAATGCCCCCATTCCTGCATCGGGAACCGGCCGTCGGGGTGGGTCACCGTGGCCCGTAGACGTACTGTGGCCGTGGGGAATTCGTGTCGAAGGCGGATCCAGTCGCGGGCCTGTGAGATGACCTGCTGATCGTTGCCGACGGGTAGCCTGCCGCTGTCGATTGCGAAGACGTTCCAGCCGTGGTGAGCGGTGAGCTCGGTGTGGTAGCCGGTGTAGTTGACCATCGTGAGGCCTTGTAGGTACCGGGATACCGTTGCCACGAACTGGTTTTCGGTGATCCCCGCGTCGGTCTTGACGTCAATGGTGAAGCGCACCAGGCCCTGGGCCGGGCGGTTGGTCACGGTGTGGTGGACCGTCTGGACCCCGGGCATCTGGCCGAGCAGTCGTGCCAAGCGTGCGACATCTGCGCTGCGGTCGGGTGGGTCGGCGTGGCATGCGCTCGCGATTGCGGTGACGACAATGAGACCCAAGCTCATCGCCCAGCGGCGCCACAGGTTGCGGCGTGTCACGTGGCGGATGACCGTTTCACCAACCGCACGAACGGAATGCGCTCTCCCGCTGCCCGGAAATCGGCCTCGGTACCGTCGACGGAGAATCCCATCAGTCGTGGCAGCAGATACTTGGCGCTCACCCGGTGCCGCGCCGCGTAGCGGGCGAAGATGTCGGCGCCTTCGGCCTGGTTCAGCGGATGGGCGGTCACTGGCAGGGTCCGCCTGCCGACCTCGATGGTCACCTCCGGAGTATGCAAGATGTTGCGGTACCACGCCGCGGTGGGACCCCAGCCGGATGCGACGACGAAACTGTCGGTGGCCTTGTCGTGGTCGACAACTTCGAGGACCACCTCACGTCGCTTGCCGGTTACTCGTCCGACGTGGTGCAGCAGCAGAATACGTTCGCCGAGAAGCCAGCCCAGTCTCCATCGATACAGCTGGATGGGGGCGCGGTAGAAGAGCCTGCTCAATCCGCTGGGCGGACCGACGTTCTTGATGATCTTCACGACTGCCGTCCCCTTTCTCGGCATTGTCAGCTACTGAAATTATTGCATCCTGCAAGGGTTAGGTCCGGGGCCGCCGGACGATGCTGGCCTGGCACAATCTGAGGGCATGCGGATGTCGGCGAAGGCGGAGTATGCCGTCCGAGCCATGGTCCAGCTCGCGACGGTCGCCGAAGGTGAGCTGGTCAAGACCGATGACCTGGCCAAGGCGCAGGGAATCCCGGCGCAGTTCCTGGTCGACATCCTCACCGCCCTGCGCACCGACCGACTCGTGCGCAGTCACCGGGGCCGCGACGGCGGCTACGAGCTGGCGCGGCCTGCAGGTGACATCAGCATCGCCGACGTGTTGCGCTGCATCGACGGGCCGCTGGCCAGCGTGCGCGACATCGGGTTGGGGGATCTGCCGTATTCCGGCCCGACGGCGGCGCTGACCGACGTCTGGCGAGCCCTGCGGGCCAGCATGCGCTCGGTGCTCGAGGAGACCAGCCTGGCCGATGTGGCGGCCGGTTCGTTGCCCGGGCATGTCGACAAACTGGCCGACGCCTACCGCGACCAGGAGCACAAGCGCGGGCACCGGTGAAGGTCAGCCGCCGTACGGGCGCGTGATGATCTCCAGGTAATGCCCCGACGGGTCTTGGAAGTAGACCCCGCGGCCACCGTCGTTGTGGTTGATCTCGCCTGGGTGTTGGCCATGCGGATCGGCCCAGTGCTGCAGGCCGCGGTCGCGGATCTTGCCGTAGATCGAGTCGAACTCGTCCTCGGACACGAGGAACGCGTAGTGCTGTGGCCGGATGTCCTCGCCGGCACCTACCTGGGCGTAATCAAGGCTGACCCCGTGATTGAGCGTCACGGCGAGAAACGGACCGAACTCCTGCGGGGCCGGTAGGCCGAACAACTCGGTGAAGAACTCGGCTGAGACCTGCCGGTCCTTGGCGGCCACGATGGTGTGGTTGAAGGTGATTGCCATACCCGTCCAGTAAACCGCTGGACGGGTGGCACCGGCAACGGGGCAGGATGGGGACCATGCCCAAAACCCAGATTCTGGCCGGGCCACAGGTGCGGCTGCGGCCACCGGTCGTCGAGGACGCCGAAGCGTTGTACACCCGGATCGCTTCTGATCCTGATGTGACGCGCTATCTGGCCTGGCCCCCGCACTCCGGGGTGACCGAGACACGCCGCGTGATCACCACGTTGTTCAACGTCGGCGACGAGCAGACCTGGCTGATCGAGGTGGACGGCGAGGTAGTGGGATTGTGTGCTCGGCGACGCCCACAGCCGTACTCGGTGGAGCTGGGTTATTGCCTGGCCCGGCCATGGTGGGGACGCGGTCTGATGTCGGAGGCGGTTTCGTTGATGCTCGCCGATGTGCAAGCCGATCCCACGGTGTACCGGGTCACGGCGCACTGTCACGTCGACAATGCCGGTTCGGCAGGGGTGTTACGACGGTGTGGTCTGTCACTTGAGGGAAGGCTGGCGCGCTACGGAATGTTTCCCAATATCAGCGAAGAACCGCAGGACGTACTGCTGTTCGGGAAGGCGGTGCGGTGATGGGCACATTTGATATTCGTGGACTGCGGCGGCCGGTGATCGTGGCACCGATGGCCGGTGGGCCCTCGACGCCGGAGCTGGCGGCGGCCGGCAGCAACGCCGGCGGGCTCGGTTTTCTGGCCGCCGGCTACCTGACCGCCGACGCGCTGGCCGAGAAGATCACTGCCGCAAGAAGTTTGACCACAGAACCGCTCGGGGTGAATCTTTTTGCGCCGCAACCCAGCGCGGGGACACCCGAACAGATCCAGGCCTATGCCGCAGAATTGGCCGGCGAGGCCCAGCGCTACGGGGTGGAGCTGGGTGCTCCGCGCTACGACGACGACGCGTGGGCGGCGAAACTGGACCTGGTGTTCGACGTGCGTCCAGAGGTGGTCTCGTTCACCTTCGGCTTGCCGAGCGCGCCTGAGATCGACCGGTTGCGCGGTGCGGGCATCACCACCGTGGGGACGGTGACGACGCTGGACGAAGCCTGGCTGGCGGTAGGTCGTGGGATCGACGCCCTCGCCGTACAGGGGCCTGCAGCGGGTGGGCACCGCGGTACGTTCGACCCCGCTGCCTCACCCGCGTCGCAATCGCTGGACCATCTGCTGGCCGACGTGCTGGCAGCGGTGGACGTCCCGGTTGTCGCGGCGGGCGGGTTGGTCAGCGCCGACGACGTGGCGGGTGTGCTGGCCGCCGGTGCGGTGGCCGCCCAACTCGGTACCGCGTTCCTGCTGGCCGACGAAGCCGGCAGCAGCGCCGTGCACCGCGCTGCCCTGCAGAGCCCGGAGTTCACCGAAACCGTTGTCACCCGGTCATTTTCCGGCCGGTACGCCAGAGGGCTGCGCAACCGCTTCATCACCGAACATGATGCGGAGGCCCCGCTCGGCTACCCCGAGATCCACTACCTGACCAGCCCGGTGCGCAAGGCCTCGGTCGCCGCCGGCGACCCGCAGGCCACCAACGTGTGGGCCGGCACCGGATGGCGTCAGGCCCGGCCCGGGTCGGTGGCCGAGATCTTCGACCGGGTGGCCCCGGCCTAGCCCCGCCCTTGCCCTGGGCCCACCCGCTCCACAACCACGTCGCCATCGTCGGAGCGAACGGTGACCTCTGCGGCCGCGGTCTTGGGATCAGTCGTCTCGACGACACGGACCTGCGTCGAGGCTCCCGACTGCGCGTGCACCAGATACGGTCCGCGTTCCGGTAATCCGATCACCACATCGCCGTTGCGGCTCGTCGCGTCGACCCGCCGCGGCGCGGCATCGCGGAAGTCGACGGTGATGTCCCCGTCGGACGTGGTGGCGTTGAACTCTTCGGTGACGGCGATCGGATCGCGTGAGACGATCTCGCCGTCGACCGTGTGGGCTTCGATGCGGCGGGCAGCCCCGCGCAGGATGATCGCCCCATCGGTGACGCGGGAGATCAACTGATCCACATCGGCCTGTGCGATCACGGTTCCGAGCTCCTGCTCGGTGCGTACCGTCAGGCGCCGGGCCTGCTCCGGTGGTACCGCGATCGTGATCTCACCGCCACGGGCCCACTCGAGCATGCGGGAAGGATTGCCCATGATGGCGATCCGCGTCTCGTCGCCGTCGGTGGTGAGCTGAAGGCTGTGCGCGCCGCTGTGCGAGGTGTTCACCAGACGCAGATCCGCTGCGGCTTCGCGGGTTTCACGATCGGCGGTGATGCGGATCGCGACGGGGATGTGCGTGGTGTCGATCACCAGGGTTCGCATGGTCGCGGGCAGGCTTTGATGGTCGGTGACGACGCGGACGTTGCTCACGGCCCAGGCCGTCACACCGAGCGCGGCCACGGTACCGGCGACCAGCAGTGACGCCGCCGTGATCAGGACGAGGCGGAATGTGGTGCGCCCACCGGGATTCAGCCGAGGCGGCGTATTGACCGGGGGCGGAGGGGCGATGGTGGTCACGATGACGTTCCTTCCCGTGGCGGCGTTCGATCTAGGTCTCGAGGTAACGCAGCACCGCCAACACCCGGCGGTTCTCGCTCTCGTCGGGAGCGAGGTCGAACTTCGTGAAGATCGAGGCGATGTGCTTCTCCGCCGAACCGACCGAAATATGCAGTGCCGCAGCGATCGCCGAGTTGGTTTTTCCCTCGGCCATCAACTGCAGGACGTCGCGTTCGCGCGGGGTCAGTTGGTCCAGAGCGCTGTGGCGAGCCGAACGTACCAAGATCTGTGACACCACCTCGGGATCGAGGACCGTGCCTCCGCTGCCCACCACTGCCACGGCATCGAGAAACGCGGGCACATCAGCCACCCGGTCCTTCAGCAGGTAGCCGAATCCTCTTGTGTCCGAGGCGATGAGATCGGCTGCGTAACGCTCCTCGACGTAGTGGGACAGCACCAGTACGGGGGATTCCGGGTTCTGGCTGCGCAGTAGGGCTGCGGCGCGGATGCCCTCATCGGTGAACGTCGGCGGCATCCGGACGTCGAGGATGGCCAGGTCGGGATGATGCTCGTTGACCAGCCGCAGCAGGTCGGTGGCGTCGGGCACGCCGGCGACCACCTCGTGCCCGGCGTCGGCCAGAATCCGTTCGATGCCCGCCCGCAGCAGTGCCGAGTCTTCGGCGATCACGATGCGCATGGCAGCACCGCCGTGACGATCGTGGGGCCGGTGGCGGGGCTGGACACCTCGAACGTGCCTCCTGCGGCACGTACCCGCTCGTCCAGTCCACGTAGGCCGGTCGCATGCTCGCCCGCGTCGGTGACGGCACCGCCCTGACCGTCGTCGAACACCGTTACGTGCAGCACGTCGGCGTCCTCGTCCAACCGCACGGTGACCACCGCCTGCGAGGCGTTGGCATGCTTGGCGATGTTGGTCAATGCCTCGGCGACCACGAAATAGGCGACGGATTCCACTTCGTCGGACAACCGGCGCGGGAGTTCGATGTGCAGTGTGGTGGGTACCCCGGAGGTCTCGGTTCGCTGCACCACCGATGACAACGCCGCGTCGAGGCCTCGATCCGACAGGATGGTGGGGGCGATGCCGCGCACCACGTTGCGTAGTTCCACCAGCGCGTTCTTGGCATCGTCGTGTGCCTCGGCGATCAACGCCTTGGCAGCGGGGAGATCCGATTCCAGCTTGGTCTGGGCCAGTCCGATCGTCATCGCCAGTGACACCAGCCGTGGTTGCACGCTGTCGTGCAGATCGCGTTCGATGCGGTGGCGTTCGGTCTGCGCCGAGGACACCGCGCCCTGACGGGCATCGGCCAGCGCGCTGACCTGGTACTCCAGTGCGGCGGTGGGCGAGGGCGGCAAGAGCCATCGGTCGATCGCGGCGTCCATGGTGGGAGCGAAGATCAAAAGGGCGGCCGCAGCGATCACCGCGACGATCGCCAGCAACCAGGCGATCGGCGGTGAGAGAAAGACCAGGCCGGCGTCCTCATCGCTCTGGCGAATCGCCACGGCGGCGGCCGGGCCCACGAAGGCGAAGGCGAGCAACGCGAACGCCAGGCCGGTGGCCAGCATGTCGTAGATCATCCGCAGGTAGTGGTGGCAGAAGCCTTTCCAGAACCGGGTGCTGCTGAGGTCCAGCCACAGCTGGTGTGCCCAGCCCTGAAATCCGGTGTGCGGCGACAGCTGCCGTGGCGGGACGCCGATACCCAGGCCGAACACCGCTTCACTGCGGGCCCGCTCGACCCACTCGACGCCCCGGACCAGGTAGATGAACACCACCGCGGCGAGCAGAAATCCGATCACCGACGGAATCGAGGAGAACCCGATGACCATGATGGACAACGGAATCCAGAACCACACCAGCGCCAGTGCGGCACCGGTGATCATCGACGCCGTCGGCACGAGGCCGACGGTGGGGGCGCGGTGGGCGGCTTCGCTGATTGCGACCATGGCTTCAAACCTACGAAGTAGAGCGGCCTGGCGACACAACGTTTTCCTCCGAATGCCCCTGGGGGATATCCCCCAGGCCTACTTCGGTGCGGTGAGTTCCAACGCGATGTTGTCGGGGTCCCGGAACTCCAGAATGAAGGACGGTCCGATGTCCTTGACCGGTTCGTGCGCGATGCCCAGGCCATCGAGGTGTGCCGCGGCGTCGTCCAGCTCGGCGATGTTCTTCAGCCGGAAGGCCAAGTGGTCCAGACCGGTTCGGTTCTCGTCGAATGCGTCGCGTCCGACCGGACGCAGGCCGACCAGCGTGGCCCCGGCGTCGTAGATGACCCCGCCGGACAAGAAACTGAGACGGGCGCGGACCGCCGGTTCGGCATCCTGCGGCAGCTCGATGAGGACCGGCCACCCGAACACGCTCTCGTAGAACTGCCGCGACCGTTCGATGTCGGTGACCGTGAGCCGCACATGAGCGACCGAGGACGTGGTGATGGCCATGGGTTCATGCTGCCACTCACGTGACAGAATTCATGCGTGCGCGTGGGGATGACGATGCCGGTTATGGAGCCTCAGTTGGATGCGACGACGCTGCGGTCCTGGGCCCGCGTCATCGACGGGGGTCCGTTCTCGTCGCTGTGCTGGGGTGAGCGCATCGCGTTCGACAACCCCGACAGCCTGACCCTGTTGGGGGCGCTGGCGGCGTGGACCGACCGCGTGCGGCTGGTGACGACCGTGATCGTGCCGCAGTTGCACGATCCGGTGATGCTGGCCAAGGGGCTCGCGACGGGCGATCTGCTCAGCGGTGGCCGGCTGACCGTGGGTATCGGTGTCGGCGGCCGTCACGAGGATTACCACGCCGTCGGCGCGGACCCGGCAACCCAGACCCGGCGGGCGATGGCCGAGCGCGTCGCGGTGATGAAGCGGGTCTGGGCCGGGGAAAAGGTCACCGAGTCGGTGCTTCCGGTCGGGCCGCCACCGGTGCAGGCCGGCGGCCCACCGCTGCAGATCGGGACCATCGGCCCCAAGACCATCCGCGATGCCGCGGCCTGGGCCGACGGTGTGGCCGGCACGACATTGGACCTGGATCTGAACCGTCAGGCCGAGTTGTTCGACATCGCCCGGACCGCATGGGCCGCCGCCGGTAAACCCAAGCCGCACCTGGCCACATCGTTCTGGTTCGCCCTCGGCAAGCCCGAGGAAGCACGCGCCCAGGTGCATCGCCATCTGCGCCGGTACATGAACTGGATCCCGGCCGAATTCGTCGACGCCATGGCGCCCACCACCGGGTGGGCCGGCACCGAAGAGGAATTGATCGATGTCCTCGGCAAGTTCGAGGACATCGGCACCGACGAGGTCCACCTGATCCCGACCAGTTCCGACATCGATCAGCTGCGCCGGGTGGCAGAGGTGGCGAAAATCTTCGCCTGACCTACCCTCCGGTGTGGCCCGCGCGGTCGAATGTGGGCAAGCGACGGGGTAGCCACAGCAAACCACCGCGGTCGCTCAACTTCACCCAGCGCTCCCGCGGTTCTGGTACTAGCGTGTCAATCTGTCGTCGTCAGGCGGCGTCGGATACGACAGTTGGGGACCCATGATGCAGAAGAGTTTGATCGCCACGACCCTCGCGGCCGGGGCCATCGGCGCCGCGGTGGCGTTGTCCGCGCCGGCGTCGGCCGATTCCAAGGACAACAGCACCGTCGGGTGCTCGCCGTGCGACCGCGTCAATTCGTCTGTCACCGATGCCGTCACCGATGCCGCCAAGAGCGCGCTCACCGGCGGTGTCGACCTGCCCGAGAGCCCGATCGTGGACAAGTGGACGAACTTCCCGAGCGACACCGCGGAGAAGTGGGGCGGCTTCCCGGGCAAGACCGCCGAGAAGTGGGCGTCGTTCCCCGGCAAGACCGCCGAGAAGTGGGGCGGCTTCCCCGGCAAGGTCCTCAAGAAATGGACCGGCCTGGGCTAGGCCCCTGCGTGTTAGCTGGAATTTCGCTGATCTTAACTGTTCTCGCGTTGCCTACCGGCCCCTGAAATGGACGTAGCCCGTTCACCGTCCAAAGGAGCTCGTCTCAATGGCTGCGCCCGTTCGGCAGTTGCACCTCAACGCATTCCTGCGCAACATCGGCCAGCACGAAGCGGCGTGGCGCCTGCCCGAAACCGACTTGGCGGGCATCACTGACATCGGCCACTACGTCGAGCTGGCTCGCATCGCCGAGCGCGGCAAGCTCGACGCGGTGTTCTTCGCCGACCATCCGGTACTCAAGGATCAGACCGAGTTCCGTCCGTTCGACGCACTCGACCCGGTCACCCTCGTCTCGGCGCTGGCCGGCGCGACCACCCATGTCGGCCTGATCGCGACGGCGTCCACCACCTACAACGACCCGTACGGGTTGGCCCGGAGGTTTGCCACCCTCGACCACGTGAGCCGGGGGCGGGCCGGCTGGAACGTCGTGACGACGGCCAATGCTTCTGCCGCAGCCAATTTCGGGGCGCCGAATCATCCGGACCCGGCGGCGCGGTACCGGCGCGCAGACGAGTTCCTTCAGGTCGCGTTGAAATTGTGGGACAGCTGGGAAGACGACGCCATCGTCGGCGACAAGGTGGCGCCCCGCTTTGTGAACCCCGACAAGATCCACGCGATCAATCACTCCGGCCCTCATTTCGAGGTGGCCGGTCCGCTGGAGGTACCGCGCTCGCCACAGGGGCATCCGGTGCTCTTCCAGGCCGGATCTTCCGAGCCCGGTAAGGATCTCGCCGCCAGGTACGCCGAGGCCATCTTCACCGCGCAGCCCACCTTGGAGGAAGCCCGCGACTTCTACCGCGACGTCAAGGCCCGCATCCGCCGCCACGGTCGCAACCCGGACCAGGTACACATCCTGCCCGGGTTGTCGACGATCATCGGCGGCACCGAAGCCGAGGCCCGCGAGCGGCAGCGCGAACTGGAAGAACTCACCGTGCCCGACTACGGGCTCGAACAACTCAGCGCCATCGTCGGATTCACGGTCACCAAGGACGACCTCGACCGGAAACTGAGCTTCCCCGCAGAAGACCCGGGCGACACGTTCATCAAGAGCCGGCTCGCCCTGGTGAAGCGGTTGGTCGAGACCGACAACCTCACCGTTCGGGAGCTTCTGCTGCGGCTGAGCAGCGGTAGGGGACATCGATTGTTCGCCGGGACGCCCGAACAGGTGGCCGACACCATCGAGGAGTGGTTCACCACGGGTGCGGCCGACGGTTTCAACCTCATTCCGCCGGCCCTGCCGTCCTCCCTGTCCGACTTCGTCGACCATGTTGTCCCAGAGTTGCAGCGCCGCGGCATCTTCCGCGAGGAGTACAGCGGCACCACCCTTCGTGACCATCTCGGCCTGGACCGGCCGGCCAACCGATTCGCCACCGCCACGGACACCACCGTGTCGGCGGCGAGCTGACAGGGGATCCGATATGCGTAATCCGTTGCCCCGCTTTGCCCGGGGTGTTCTTGCCGCCGGTCTCATCGTGAGCCTGGTCAGCGGCTGCCAGTCGTCCGGCTCCGGTGCGGCGGGCTCCGGCGGACTGGCCGCCGATGCACCGATTCCGGTCGCCGTTCCGCAGGGCACCAGCCTGGTGGTCGCCGACGACGCCAACCGGCTCAAGACCCTGTTCAAACTCTCCGGGGAACAGGACCGGCTCAGCGCGGACGTCACGTATGCCAACTTCAGCAGCGGCCCGCTGCGTCTGGAGGCGATCCGCTCGGGCAACGCGCAACTGGGACGCGTCGGTGATGTGCCGCCCATCCTCGCGCAGTATTCCGACGCCGGGGTGCCCATCGTCGGTGCCGTGAAGTACGACGGGAACGGGCTGGTGCTGGCCACCTCACCCGATTCGGGCATCAAGTCCTTGAAAGACCTGGCCGGCAAGAAGATCGCGATCAACGAAGGTACGGCGCAGCAGGCGGTGGTGCTGCGTAACCTCAAGTCCGTCGGCCTGAGCATCAAGGACGTGCAGCCGATCAACCTGGGGCTGGCCGAGTTCGCCGACGGCCTGCGTGCCGGGCAGGTCAACGCCGCGGTGCTCAAACAACCGGACCGCGTCCGGTACCTCGCCTCCACCAAGGGCGAGGGCAGCATCGAAATCCCCAACGCCCCAGGCGCTTATCCGGGTCTGTACTACGTCTACGCCAGCCGGGACGCGCTGTCCGACCCGGCCCGGGCCGCGGCCATCCGCGAGTTCGTCATCGCCTGGTACCGCGCCGAACAGTGGCTCAACGACAACAAGCAGACCTGGATCGACGAGTACCTGATCAAAGACCAGAAGGTCAGCCCGGAGGACGCCAAGGCCATCGCGGCGGCCGACGGGAAGTCCTCGGTGCCCGGATTCACCGATGAGCTGATCAACACCCAGCAGGAGACCATCGACCTGCTTCAGCAGGCCGGCGCGTTCTCCGGGAAACAGCTCAGGGCCAGAGACGAATTCGATTCCCGGTTCGCCGAACTCAACGCGACGTCGACGGGTAAGCAATGACCACCGTGCAGACGCCGCCGTCCCGGGCGGTGAGTTCAGGACCCGATCCGGTTGTGCAGCAGGACTATCCGCACCTCGAGCACCGTTCGGGTACACAACGTCGCCGGCGGCTGGGGCCGGGTCGCGCCATCCCCGCGGCGTTGGCGGTGGGACCGCTCCTGCTGGTGGCCATCTGGGTCGTCACCTCGCAACTCGGCATCCTCGACCCGCGGACCCTGCCGCATCCCCTCGACATCGTGCGCACGATCGGCCAGATGTGGTCGGACGGTCGGTTACCCACGAACATCCTCGCCTCCCTCAAGCTGGCTGCGATCTCATTGGTCATCGGGGTGGTGCTGGGCCTGGCTCTCGCGTTGATCTCGGGCCTGAGCCGTGTCGGAGAAGCCATCGTCGACGGGCCGATCCAGGTCAAACGCGCGGTGCCGACGTTGGCCATCATCCCGCTGGCGATCATCTGGTTCGGCATCGGCGACACCATGAAGATCATCATCATCGCCACCAGCGTGCTGATTCCCGTGTACATCAACACCACCGCACAACTCAAAGGCGTCGACCTGCGGCACGTGGAACTGGCTGAGACCGTGGGGCTTTCCCGCGGTCAGTTCATCCGCAAGGTGGCCATCCCGGGCGCCCTGCCCGGCTTCTTCACCGGACTGCGGCTCGCGGTCACCATCTCCTGGACCGCGCTGGTGGTCGTCGAACAGGTCAACGCCACCAGCGGCATCGGCTATCTCATGACCCAGGCGCGGCTGTACGGGCAGCTGGACATCGTGGTGGTGGGCCTGCTGGTGTACGCGGTGTTCGGCCTCACCGGGGACTACGTCGTCCGCGCCGTCGAGAGGAGAGCGCTCTCGTGGCGACGTGCACTGGGAACCTGACCGAGGAAGTGGCCGTCGTCCGGCAACTGAGCCGATCATTCGGCGGCACAACCATTCTCGACGCGGTGGACCTCACCATCCGCAAGGGCGAATTCGTGGCCCTGCTGGGGCGCAGCGGCTCCGGGAAGAGCACGCTGCTGCGTGCGCTGGCCGGGCTCGACCACGGGGTGGCCGGCACGGGGGACCTGTTCGTCGCCCGCGATGTGTCGGTGGTGTTCCAGGATTCCCGTCTGCTGCCGTGGTCACGGGTGCTCGACAATGTCGCGCTCGGACTGTCCGGACGCGAAGTCAAACAGCGGGCGAGTGCGGTACTGGCCGACGTCGGCCTGGCCGGACGTGAACACGCCTGGCCCTACGAGCTGTCCGGTGGTGAGCAGCAGCGGGTGGCCTTGGCCCGGTCGTTGGTGCGAAACCCCGCGCTACTGCTGGCCGATGAGCCCTTCGGGGCGCTCGACGCCTTGACCAGGGTTCGGATGCACCACCTGCTCAAGGAGCTGTGCGCGAAGTACGAACCCGGGGTGCTGCTGGTGACGCATGACGTCGACGAGGCCGTGACGCTGGCTGACCGGGTGCTGGTGCTCGACGGTGGCGCCTTCGTCATGGACCGTCAGCTGGACTTCCGGACTCCGGAGGCCCGCACCTATCGCAACCCGGAGTTCGTCGCCCATCGTGAGGCGCTGCTGGCGGCGCTCGGGGTGGGGGAGGCGGGGTCCCGCAAACAGATCAGTGGTGACCCGCTGTAAACGGATCACCACTGATGGAGGACGGTGCGCGAAGGTTTACTCCTCGTCACCGCCGCCGGACCACTTGTCCTGAATCTTCTTGGGGAAGTCGCTCCACTTCTTGGCGACGTCAGCGGGGGCGTTGGCCCATTTGTCGGCGGTGTTGGCGGGAGCACTCGCCCATTTGTCGGCGATCGCGCCCGGGAAGGTGGCCCACTTGTTGGCCTGGATCTCGGTGGCGCAGGCCCACTTCTCGCCGCTGGTCGGCGTGTAGCCGTCCTCGCTGTTGATCTTGTCGACGATGTCGGAGCAGTTCGGCGCGGCCGCGGCCGGCGCGGCGAGCGCGAGCCCGGCGCCCAGGGCGCCGGCGGCCAGTGCCGCCGCAACGAGTTTGTGCATGGTGTGTCCCCCCATATGGAATGTCGAAGCGTTGGAGTCACCCTATACCTCGGGGCCAGTTTGCTGAAGAGATTTTTTCGGCTGTTTTGATTTGCGGCTCCGAGAACAGCTCGCAGCGGCGAAAGTGCGTCCCAACGACGCAGCGGTTGGATTCAAGAACCGTTTGCCAAAACAACAGTGAGGCGGATCAATCGCTCTGCGCCAAGTGCTCGGCGAGCAGTGCGCCGGCATTGCGGATATGCCGGGCCATGGCAGCGCGGGCCTTCTCCGGGTCGTTGGCCCGCAGGTGCTCGATGATGGCGCGGTGATCCTGGGCCGAGGCTTCCGGCCAGCCATCCACCGCGGCGAAGAACTTGCGCGGCGCATACGCCAGCGTCGTCTTGATCAGCCAGCGCATCTTGCGTGACCCGCTCAGCCGGTAGATCAGTGCGTGGAATTGATGGTTGAGGCGCTCCTCCTCGTCGAAATCTCCGGCGGCAGCGGCTTTTTCGAGTGCGTTCTGGATGCCTTCGAGTTCGTCGACCGCTGCCGGCGTGATGGTCGTGGCGGCGCGGGCCGTGAGCTCGCCGCCCAACAGCGCCTGCGCGTCGTAGATGTCGCGGATGTCGTCGCTGGACAACGCGGTCACCATGAAGCCGCGCCGAGGCTCGACGGACAGGAAGCCCTCGGTCTGAAGTTGGAGCAGTCCCTCCCGCGCCGGCGTAGCGCTGACCCCGAGTTCCTCGGCGACCGCCTCCGGACGGATGAACGCGCCGGACTGCAGCTGTCCCGACACGATGAGCTCGCGGACGTGTTCCGCGACGACATCGGACAACCGCATCGGGGGGCGTCTATTGGTCATGTCGGACCGCCTCAGATGTCGAGTCCGCCGCGTTTGACCAACTGTTTGGCGATCACGCCACGTTGGATCTCGTTGGTGCCCTCGCCGACGATCATCAGTGGCGCGTCCCGGAAGTAGCGCTCGACGTCGTATTCGGTGGAGTACCCGTAGCCGCCGTGGATCCGGACCGCGTTCAGCGCGATCTCCATCGCGGTCTCGGAGGCGAACAGTTTGGCCATGCCGGCCTCCATGTCACAACGTCCGCCGGCGTCGAGGCGCTGCGCGGCGTCGAGCAGGAGGCTGCGGGCGGCGTAGAGCTTGGTGCCCATGTCGGCCAGCAAGTTGCCGACCGACTGGTGCTGCCAGATCGGCACCCCGAAGCTCTCCCGGTCCTGGGCGTACTGCAGGGCGTCGTCGAAGGCGGCGCGGGCCACGCCGGTGGCGCGGGCCGCGACCTGAATCCGGCCCACTTCCAGGCCTTTCATCATCTGCGCGAAGCCGCGCCCTTCGGCGCCGCCCAGCAGGGCATCTGAATCCACATGGCAGTCAACGAAATTGATCTCGCAGCTCTCGACACCCTTGTAGCCGAGCTTCGGCAGGTCCTTGGAGACCGTGAAGCCGGGGACCTTCTCCACCAAAAGGATCGACACCCCCTTGTGGGCGGGGGTGGCGGTCGGATCGGTCTTGCACAACAGCGCGACGAGGCCGGCCTTGCGGGCGTTGCTGATCCAGGTTTTCGACCCGTTGATCAAATACCCGGAGTCGTCCTTGGTCGCGACCGTCCGCATGGCCTGCAGATCGGAGCCGCCACCGGGTTCGGTCAGGGCCATCGTGGCCCGGAGCTCGCCGGTGGCCATCCGAGGCAGGTAGCGCTGCTTCTGCTCCTCGGTGCCGAACTGCAGCAGGAGCTTGGAGACCACGGTGTGCCCGCCCATCGCGCCGGCCAAGCTCATCCAGCCGCGCGCCAGTTCTTCGGTGACCTGGGCGTAGCAGGGCATCGACACCGCGGCGAAGCCATACGGTTCCGGGATCGCCAGCCCGAAGATGCCCATCTCCTTCATCGCCTCGATGAGTTGTTCGGGATAGGTGTTGGCATGCTCGAGCTCGCGGACCACCGGCTTGACCTGCTTGTCCACGAAGTCGCGGACGGTACTGACGATGGCCTGTTCTTCGGCGGACAACGTGATCACTGCGATCCTTTCCTGGAACTCTATGGAAAATATTCTATAGAGTTTGGGGATGTCCGATCCTGATGGCCCGATGGCCGCGATCCGCCGATACGTCGACGCGTTCAACCGGGCCGACGTCGATGCGCTGGCGGCGGTTTGTGCTGATCCGATGCAGATTCTCGATGGCATGGCGCCGCATGTGTGGCAGGGGCCGACCGCCACCCGGGACTGGTGGCGCGACGTGCTCGCCGAGGGCGAGCACCTCGGCGCCTCGGGATATCACGTCACGCTCGGCGAGCCGCGCCATGTCGACGTAAACGGGGCGTACGGCTATGTCGTCGTTCCGACGACGATGACGTTCGACCTCAACGGGCAGCGGGTCGTGCAGAACGGGGGAGTCTTCACGGTCGCGCTGCGCGACGGTGACGACGGCTGGCGGCTGACCGCGTGGGCATGGTCGAAGGGCATCAACAGCCCGGAATGACCTGTTTGCACAGGTAAAAGGATTTTTTGGGAGTGCCCCCGGCAGGATTCGAACCTGCGGCCTTCTGCTCCGGAGGCAGACGCTCTATCCCCTGAGCTACGGGGGCGCGGGGCTGGAAACCAGCTGCGCCGATTGGGCTTGCATAGCGTAGCGCATGGAAGCGCGAATACGGATTCGGGGCGCGGGGACCCCAGACCATAGGATGGACCCTCGTGACCCCCGCCGACCTTGCAGAGCTGCTCAAGGCTACTGCCGCCGCAGTGCTGACCGAACACGACCTGGACCCCGCCGCGTTGCCCGACACCGTCACGGTCGAGCGTCCGCGCAACCTCGAGCACGGCGACTACGCGACCAACCTCGCGCTGCAGCTCGGTAAGAAGGTCGGCGTCAATCCGCGCGAGCTGGCCGGCTGGCTGGCCACCGCTCTGGCCGCGGCCGACGGCATCTCCGCCGCCGAGGTCGCCGGGCCCGGGTTCGTCAACCTGCGCATCGAGGCGTCGGCACAGGGCGTGATCGTCACCAACGTGCTGGCCGCAGCCGACACGTACGGCAACTCCACCGAGCTGGACGAGAAGGTCAACCTTGAGTTCGTCTCGGCCAATCCGACCGGACCGATACACATCGGCGGCACCCGCTGGGCCGCGGTGGGCGACGCGCTGGGCCGGCTGCTGACCACCCAGGGCGCCGACGTCACCCGCGAGTACTACTTCAACGACCACGGCGCACAGATCGACCGGTTCGCCCGCTCACTGGTCGCCGCCGCCAAGGGGGAACCGGCTCCCGAGGATGGCTACGCCGGCACCTACATCAACGACATCGCCGCGTCCGTGCTGGCCAAGCGGCCCGACGTGATGAGCTTGCCCGACGACGAGCGCCAGGAGACCTTCCGCGCGATCGGCGTGGACCTGATGTTCGCCCACATCAAGGAATCGCTGCACGAGTTCGGCACCGACTTCGACGTGTACACCCACGAAGACTCGATGCACACCTCCGGCCGCGTCGACCAGGCCATCGCCAAGCTCCGCGAGACCGGCAACATCTACGAGAAGGACGGCGCAACCTGGTTGCGCACCACCGAATTCGGGGATGACAAGGACCGCGTCGTCATCAAGAGCGACGGCAACGCCGCCTACATCGCCGGCGACCTCGCCTACTACCTCGACAAGCGCAAGCGCGGATTCGACCTGTGCATCTACATGCTCGGCGCCGACCACCACGGCTACATCGCCCGGCTGAAGGCGGCGGCCGCGGCGCTCGGTGACGACCCGGACACCGTCGAGGTACTGATCGGCCAGATGGTCAACCTGGTCCGCGACGGCCAGCCGGTACGGATGAGCAAGCGCGCCGGCACCGTGATCACCCTCGACGATCTGGTCGAGGCCATCGGCGTCGACGCCGCGCGGTACTCGCTCATCCGCTCCTCGGTGGACACCCCGATCGACATCGATCTGGCGCTCTGGTCCAGCGCGTCCAACGAAAACCCGGTCTACTACGTGCAATACGCGCACGCGCGGCTGTCCGCCTTGACACGGAACGCTGTTGACCTCGGCGTCACCGCCGACACGGCTCACCTGGATCTGCTGACCCACGAAAAAGAAGGCATCCTGATCCGCAACCTCGGTGAGTTCCCCCGGGTGCTCAAAGCCGCTGCCGCGCTGCGCGAACCGCACCGGGTATGCCGGTACCTGGAAGATCTGGCCGGCGACTACCACCGGTTCTACGACGCCTGCCGCGTGCTGCCGCAGGGCGACGAAGAACCCGGCGAACTCAACTCCGCGCGTCTGGCGCTGTGCGAGGCGACGCGCCAGGTGATCGCCAACGGTCTGGCCATCCTGGGTGTCACCGCTCCGGAGCGCATGTGAACGCGCACCCCGCCGGGCCCCGGCACGCCGACGAGGTGCACCACGCCGGTGCTCCCGAGAAGCCGCAGAGCCCCGAAGAAGTGATGCTGCTGGCCCCGAACGTGTGGCCACGCAACCTGGTTCGCGGCGACGACGGTGTGGTGTCCATCGCCGGAGTGCCGGTCACCGAGTTGGCGGCCGAGTACGGCACCCCGCTGTTCGTGATCGACGAGGACGACTTCCGCTCCCGTTGCCGCGACATCGCCGCGGCCTTCGGCGGCGGTGAGTACGTGCACTACGCCGCCAAGGCCTTTCTGTGCAGTGAGGTCGCGCGGTGGGTCAACCAGGAAGGCCTGTCGCTCGACGTGGCGACCGGGGGAGAGCTGGCCGTCGCGCTGCACGCCGACTTCCCGCCGGAACGAATCACCCTGCACGGCAACAACAAATCCGTTGCCGAACTGGCCACCGCGGTCAAAGTCGGAGTCGGACATGTGGTGGTCGACTCGCTGATCGAGATCGAGCGTCTGAATGAGGTCGCCGGAGCCGCGGGCATCGTCCAGGACGTGCTCGTGCGGGTAACCCCGGGTGTGGAGGCACACACCCACGAGTTCATCTCCACCGCCCACGAGGACCAGAAGTTCGGCCTGTCGCTGGCCAGTGGCGCGGCCATGGACGCGGTGCGCAAGGTCTTCGCCACCGACAACCTGCGCCTGGTCGGACTGCACTGCCACGTCGGCAGCCAGATCTTCGACGTGGCCGGCTTCGAAGTGGCCGCCCACCGGGTGATCGGCCTGCTTCGTGACGTGGTGTCGGAATTCGGTGTGGAGAAGACCGCCCAGATGTCGATCATCGACCTCGGTGGCGGTCTCGGTATTTCCTATGTGCCGCAAGATGACCCGCCGCCGATGCAGGAGCTCGCGGACAAGCTCAAAGCCATCGTGCGCAGCGAGTCCGAGGCCGTGGGGTTGCCGACGCCGAAGCTCGTGGTCGAGCCGGGGCGCGCCATCGCCGGGCCGGGCACCATCACCCTCTACGAGGTGGGCACCGTCAAAGACGTGGCGGTCAGCGCCACCGCGCAGCGCCGCTACGTCAGCGTCGACGGCGGCATGAGTGACAACATCCGCCCCGCCCTGTACGGCGCCGAGTACGACGCGCGTCTGGTGTCGCGATTCAGCGACGCCTCCGCGGCGCTGGCCCGTATCGTCGGGAAACACTGCGAGACCGGTGACATCATCGTCCGTGACACCTGGGTCTCCGATGACATCGCGCCCGGTGACCTGCTGGCAGTCGCCGCGACCGGTGCCTACTGCTACTCGATGTCGAGCCGGTACAACCTGCTGTGCCGCCCCGCCGTGGTCGCCGTGAAAGACGGCAAGACGCGGTTGGTGCTCCGTCGGGAAACCGTCGACGATCTTTTGAGCCTGGAGGTGAGTGGTCAATGAGTGAAAAGCCCATCGGCGTAGCGGTATTGGGGCTGGGCAACGTCGGCAGTGAAGTGGTGCGCATCATCAACGAGAGCGCCGCCGACCTCGCCGCCCGCATCGGCGCTCCGCTCGAGGTGCGCGGCATCGGTGTCCGCAAGGTCTCCGGCGACCGGGGCGTGCCCAAGGGCCTGCTCACCGAAGACATCATGGAACTGGTGTCGCGGGACGACGTCGACATCGTGGTCGAGCTGATGGGTCCGGTCAAGCCGGCCCGCAAGGCCATCCTGGCCGCGCTCGAACAGGGCAAGTCGGTGGTCACCGCCAACAAGGCGCTGATGGCCCAATCCACCGGCGAATTGGCCCAAGCCGCCGAAAAGGCCCGCGTCGACTTGTATTTCGAGGCCGCCGTGGCCGGCGCCATCCCGGTCATCCGCCCGCTGACCCAGTCGATGGCCGGTGACACTGTGCTGAGGGTGGCCGGCATCGTCAACGGCACCACCAACTACATCCTGTCCGAGATGGACAGCACCGGAGCCGATTACAGCTCGGCGCTGGCCGACGCGAGCGCGCTGGGTTACGCCGAGGCCGACCCCACCGCCGACGTCGAGGGCTACGACGCCGCGGCCAAGGCCGCGATCCTGGCCTCGATCGCCTTCCACACCCGCGTCACCGCCGACGATGTCTACCGGGAAGGCATCACCAAGGTGAGCGCGGCCGACTTCGAGTCGGCCCGCGCCTTGGGCTGCACCATCAAACTGCTGGCCATCTGCGAACGGCTGACCACAGACGAAGGCAAGCAACGGGTTTCGGCGCGGGTCTATCCGGCGCTGGTGCCATTGACCCACCCGTTGGCGGCGGTCAACGGCGCCTTCAACGCGGTGGTGGTCGAGGCCGAGGCGGCCGGCCGGCTGATGTTCTACGGCCAGGGTGCCGGGGGAGCGCCGACCGCGTCGGCGGTGATGGGCGACGTCGTGATGGCCGCGCGCAACCGGGTCCAGGGCGGCCGTGGTCCGCGGGAATCCAAGTACGCCAAGCTGCCGATCGCACCGATCGGATTCATCCCCACTCGCTACTACGTCAACATGAACGTCTCGGATCGGCCCGGCGTGTTGTCCGCTGTGGCAGCCGAATTCGCCAAGCGTGAGGTCAGCATCGCCGAAGTCCGCCAGGAGGGCATGGTCGACGAGGAGGGGCAGCCGTGTGGCGCTCGCATCGTCGTGGTCACCCACCAGGCCACCGATGCCGCGCTCTCGGAAACCGTCGAGGCGCTGGCCGATCTCGACGTGGTGCAGACCATCAACAGCGTGCTGCGTATGGAAGGAACGAACGCATGAACCCCGGGACGCAAGGAAAGACCAGCGCAGGCCCGGTGCACCGGCCCTGGCCGGGCTTGATCGAGGCCTACCGCGACCGGTTGCCGGTCGGCGACAACTGGACGCCGATCACCCTGCTCGAGGGCGGCACGCCGCTCATCCACGCCAAGCGCCTGAGTGAACTCACCGGTTGCACAGTGCATCTCAAGGTCGAAGGGCTCAACCCGACCGGGTCCTTCAAGGACCGCGGTATGACCGTCGCGGTCACCGAGTCGCTGGCCCGTGGGCAGCAGGCCGTGCTGTGCGCTTCCACCGGAAACACCTCGGCCTCGGCCGCGGCCTACGCGGCCCAGGCCGGTATCACCTGCGCGGTGCTGATCCCGCAAGGCAAGATCGCGATGGGCAAGCTGGCGCAGGCGGTCATGTACGGCGCCAAGATCATCCAGGTCGACGGCAACTTCGACGACTGCTTGGAGCTGGCCCGCAAGATCACCGCGGACTTCCCGACCATCGCCCTGGTGAACTCGGTCAACCCGTACCGCATCGAGGGACAGAAGACCGCGGCGTTCGAGATCGTCGACGCGCTGGGCATCGCCCCCGACGTGCATTCCCTGCCGGTGGGCAACGCGGGCAACATCACCGCCTACTGGAAGGGCTACAGCGAGTACCACCGCGATGGCCTGTCCGAACGGCTGCCGCGCATGCTCGGCACCCAGGCGGCCGGAGCCGCCCCGCTGGTGCTGGGTGAGCCGGTCAAGGAGCCCGAGACCATCGCCACCGCCATCCGGATCGGTTCGCCCGCGTCGTGGTCCGGTGCGGTCGAGGCCCAGCAGCAGTCCAAGGGCCGGTTCCTGGCGGCCACCGACGACGAGATCCTCGCCGCGTATCACCTGGTCGCACGTAGCGAGGGCGTGTTCGTCGAGCCCGCGTCGGCCGCCAGTGTCGCGGGATTGCTCAAGTCGATCGAGGACGGGTGGGTCAAGCGGGGCTCCACGGTGGTCTGCACAGTGACCGGTAACGGCCTCAAGGACCCCGACACCGCGCTCAAGGACATGCCCACCGTCACCGCGGTGCCGGTCGATCCGGTTGCCGTCGTCGCGAAGCTCGGACTGGTCTGAGCCTGGTGAACACCACCCTGCCCGCCGGACTCACCGCCACCGCGGTCGTCGCAGCGTCCAGCGCCAACCTCGGCCCAGGCTTCGACAGCCTCGGGCTGGCTTTGAGCCTCTACGACGAGATCATCGTCGAGACAACCGAATCCGGCCTTCGGCTGGAGGTCGAGGGCGAGGGGGCGGGTCAGGTCCCGTTGGACAACACGCACCTGGTGGTGCGTGCCATCGAGGCAGGGTTGGCCGCCACCGGGCATCGCGCTGCGGGCCTGATCGTGCGCTGCCGCAACGAAATTCCGCATTCACGCGGGCTCGGATCGTCGGCCGCCGCAGTCGTCGGTGGGCTGGCAGTGGTCAACGGCCTTGTGGTGCAAGTGGGTTCGGATCCGATGTCCACCGAACAGCTGATCCAGCTGTCCAGTGAGTTCGAGGGGCATCCCGACAATGCCGCGGCCGCGGTGCTCGGCGGTGCCGTGGTGTCCTGGACCGAGACCGACGCGGGCGGAGCACCGCAGTATCGCGCGGCGCCGGTTCGGATCCACCCCGACATCCGGCTGTTTCCTGCGATTCCGCAGCAACGGTCGTCCACTGCCGAGACCCGGGCCGTGTTGCCCGAGCAGGTCAGCCACTTCGACGCGCGGTTCAACCTGAGCCGGGCAGCGCTGCTGGTGGTGGCCCTCAGTGACCGCCCGGATCTGTTGATGTCGGCTACCGAGGATGTGTTGCATCAGCCACAACGGGCCGCGGCCATGCCGGCCTCGGCGGAATACCTGCAGCTGCTGCGGCGTTATGGGGTGGCAGCGGTGTTGTCCGGGGCCGGGCCAACGGTTCTTGGACTCAGCTCACAGGCGGGACTGCCTGATGAGGCTGTGGATTACGGCACCGCGAACGGGTTCACCGTCAGGGAAATGTCGGTCGGAAGCGGCGTCCGTTGGACGTCGGGTGTGGCCGCCCGGAACTGACGATTGAGCAGCACAAGGAGCAGCAGACACCACACGCCCAGCGTTGATGTTGCTTGATTACTTCACCAAAGCGAGTTATTCTCGCTCTCGTCCAGCACTCGCAGGGTCTCTGCCTGCGTCGACACCAGGACGACCACCCAATCTTCTTGTGTTCTACTCGTGGACTGACGGTTCGCCGTATATCGGCGAATCCTGGCGATCGCCGTTGCGCAGGCGACGGTGTGAGCTACGCGCTCAGCGGTTCAGCTGATCGCGCATCGACCTTTGGGGAACCCTCGCACGACCTGATGAGCGGGGGAAAGAAAGGAAATCCGTGACAGATACGGACCTCTTCACGGCTGACAGCGCCAATGGCGCTGGGGATTTACCGCAAGCCGTGACATCTGAAAGCACTGCGACCGCTGACACCGCGGCTGCGCGGCGCGCTTCGAGCGCCCGGCCTGCGTCGCTGTCGACCATGGTGCTGCCTGAGCTGCGCGCGCTCGCCAAGGAAATCGGTGTTGAAGGCGCGTCCGGTCTGCGCAAGAGTGAGCTGATCGCAGCTATCCGTGCCCATCGTGGCGAGTCCAACGGTGCCAACGAGGCCGCCAAGAGCGCCCCCGCCGAGGCCCAGCCGGACGCCGGCGCAGAAGCCGCTGAGCAGCCCGCGCCGCGGCGTCGTGAGCGTCGAGCATCCTCGCGTCAGGCCGGTGCCCCGGCCGCCGACGCCAAGGACGAGGCCGGCACCGAGGGTGCCAAGGCTGAGGCGAAGGCCGATTCCGCTGCCGAGGCCGGCAGCAAGGACGCCGAGCCTGCCGCTGAGCAGCAGGAAAAGCCCGCCAAGCAGGACAAGCGCGAGCGTCAGGAACGCCGCGAGAAGCGTGAGCAGTCCGACGGCGAGAACAAAGCCGACAACAAGCAGGACGACAAGCGCGACCAGAAGCAGGACCGCGACCAGAAGCAGGACAAGGGCCAGGGCCGCGACCAGTCCGATCAGCAGGACAACCAGCAGAACCGGGGCGGTAACTCGTCGGGCAACAACAACGACGACGACGGCGACGGTGAAGGCCGTCAGGGCCGCCGTGGCCGCCGGTTCCGCGACCGTGACCGGCGCCGTCGCGGCGAGCGTGGCGGCGAGGGCGGTAACGAGACCGAGCTGCGGGAGGACGACGTCGTCCAGCCCGTCGCCGGCATCCTCGACGTCCTGGACAACTACGCATTCGTCCGCACGTCGGGCTACCTGGCCGGGCCGAACGACGTCTACGTGTCGATGAACATGGTGCGCAAGAACGGCCTGCGTCGTGGTGACGCGGTCACCGGCGCGGTCCGCGTGCCCCGCGAGGGCGAGGGCGGCGGCAACAATCCGAGGCAGAAGTTCAACCCGCTGGTGCGCCTGGACAGCGTCAACGGCGGTCCTGTGGAAGCGGCCAAGAACCGGCCCGACTTCACCAAGCTGACCCCGCTGTACCCGAACCAGCGGCTGCGCCTGGAGACCACGCCCGAGCGGCTGACCACCCGTGTGATCGACCTGATCATGCCGATCGGTAAGGGACAGCGCGCCCTGATCGTGTCGCCGCCCAAGGCCGGTAAGACCACGATCATGCAGGACATCGCCAACGCGATCACCAAGAACAATCCGGAATGCCACCTGATGGTGGTGCTCGTCGACGAGCGTCCGGAAGAGGTCACCGACATGCAGCGCTCGGTCAAGGGTGAGGTCATCGCCTCGACCTTCGACCGCCCGCCGTCAGACCACACCCAGGCAGCCGAGCTGGCGATCGAGCGGGCAAAGCGCCTGGTCGAGCAGGGCAAGGACGTCGTGGTGCTGCTGGACTCGATCACCCGTCTGGGCCGCGCGTACAACAACGCGTCGCCGGCCTCGGGCCGCATCCTGTCCGGTGGTGTGGACTCCACCGCGCTGTACCCGCCGAAGCGGTTCCTCGGCGCGGCCCGCAACATCGAGCACGGCGGCTCGCTGACCATCATCGCCACGGCAATGGTCGAGACCGGCTCCACCGGTGACACCGTGATCTTCGAGGAGTTCAAGGGCACCGGCAACGCCGAGCTCAAGCTCGACCGCAAGATCGCCGAGCGCCGGGTGTTCCCCGCGGTCGACGTCAACCCGTCGGGCACCCGCAAGGACGAGCTGCTGCTCAGCCCGGACGAGTTCGCGATCGTGCATAAGCTGCGCCGCGTGCTCTCGGGCCTCGACAGCCACCAGGCCATCGACCTGCTGATGAGCCAGCTGCGCAAGACCAAGAACAACTACGAGTTCCTGGTCCAGGTCTCCAAGACCGCGCCCGGCTCGATGGACGTCGACTAACCCCGACAACGTGAAAGGCCCCCGATCATTCGGGGGCCTTTTGCGTACCGTCGGGAGGTCAGCCGCGAAGCCCGGGCATCAGATAACGCCGCACTTGCGCCAGGACCGCGTCCTCGTCGCTGGGGTCGAGGGTGTTGCCCGGCACCGTTGCGAGCGAGATCAGTACGCGCGCAACCCATTCCGATGCTTCGGGAATGTCGATGTCGGCGCGGACCTCACCGCGGTCGCGGGCGGCAGCCAGATAAGGGGACCAGAATTCGGCCAGGTCGGGGATCATGCCCTGCACGCCGGCGCCGGCGCAGGCGGCGAACTCCTCCGGTTCGTCGGTGCGGAGTTTCATCAACACCGCGCCCGGATCGTCGTACGCCCTCAGGCCGTTTCCGACGCCCCAGGCGATCTGACGGTCCAAGCCGTCGATCTGCTCAAGCATGGCCTGGGCTTCCGACCAGAACGTGTCATTGAGCCGGACGATCACCGCGCCCAGCAGGGTCACCTTGTCGGGGAAGTGCCGATAGAGCCACCCGCGGGACACTCCTGCGGCCTCGGCCACCTCCGAGACCGTGGTCGCCCGAATCCCCTTGGTCCGTAAGCATTCTTCCGCGGCGTCGATCAGTCGATCTCGCACGCTGCGGGGTGCCGTGGTGCTGGTCAACTGCGGCGTCTCCTGGTCTTCGGATCGGGTTAGGTACATGATTCTGCCAAGGGCGTATCCGTCGCGCCACAACCATGGTAGACAGTTTTCTAATTCTGTTCACCAAGCCTTGGGGAATCATCGGATGGCCGAAACGCTGCAGCAGTTGCTCCGCGAGCGCGAAGAGGGCGACACCGTCGCCGTCAAATACGGCGACCGCACCTGGACCTGGCGGGAGCACGTCGCGGAGGCAAAGGCCCAGGCGGCCACGTTGATCGGGATGGCCGATCCGCGGCGTCCCCTGCATGTCGGCACCCTGCTGGGCAACACCCCGGACATGCTGACCGCGCTGGCGGCCGCGGCGCTCGGCGGCTACGTGCTGTGCGGCATCAACAACACCCGCCGCGGCGATGCGCTGGCCCGCGACATCGCCCGGGTCGAGTGTCAGGTCGTGCTGGTCGACGATCAGCACCGTGCGTTGCTCGACGGCGTCGACCTGCCCGGCGTCACCGTCATCAACGTTTCGGAAACCACCTGGTCGCCGCAGGAGCTCACCCCGCACCGTGAGGTGGGGCCCGACGACACCTTCATGATGATCTTCACCTCGGGCACCAGCGGCGAGCCCAAGGCCGTCCAGGTGGCGCACTCCATCGTGCTGTTCTCCGCCGCCGCCCTGGTGCAGCGCTACGACCTCACCGAGGCCGACACCTGTTACCTGGCCATGCCGCTGTTCCACTCGAACGGCGTGTACGCAGGGTGGGGAGTGGCACTCAGTTCGGGCGCGGCAATGGCTCCGGCGCAGTTCTCGGCGTCCGGCTTCCTGCCGGACATCCGCCGCTACGGCGCCACCTACATGAACTACGTCGGCAAGCCGCTGGCCTACATCCTGGCCACCGCTGAGCAGCCCGACGACCACGACAACCCGCTGCGAGTGGCGTTCGGCAACGAGGCGGCCGACCGCGATATCGACGAGTTCAGCCGCAGGTTCGGCTGCAGCGTATGGGACGGCTTCGGCTCCACGGAACTGGCCATCATCATCACCCGTTCCGAGGGCACCCCGGCCGGCAGCGTAGGCCAGGGTTTCCCCGGGGTGGCGATCTACGATCCGGAGACCGTGACCGAATGTGAGGTCGCACAGTTCGACCACACCGGCGCACTGATCAACGCCGACGCCGCCACCGGTGAACTCGTCAACACCAACGGCAGCGGGATGTTCCGCGGCTACCACAACGATCAGGGCGCTACCGATGAACGGTTGCGGCACGGCATGTACTGGTCGGGCGACCTGGCGTACCGGGACGCCGACGGCTGGATCTACCTGGCCGGCCGTACCGCGGACTGGATGCGGGTGGACGGCGAGAACATCACAGCGGCACCCATCGAGCGGATCCTGTTGCGTCAACCGATGATCAGCCGCGTAGCGGTCTACCCGGTGCCCGACGAGTTCGTCGGCGATCAGGTGATGGCAGCCATCGTCCTGCGCGACGGCCGGCAGCTCACGCCCGACGAGTTCGGCGCATTCCTGGCCCAGCAGCAGGACCTGTCACCGAAATCCTGGCCCCGTTACGTCTGGATCGCCGAGGATCTGCCCAGCACCGCGACCAACAAGATCCTCAAGCGCGAACTCGTCGCACTGGGTGCCGATCCGGCCGGGCGGGTGCTCTGGAAGCGCGACGGCACGGCGTACGCGACGCTGTGACGCGCAAACGGTGCGGGGAATAGGCCCCGGTCATCGGGCGTTTAGGAGGTTGGCGGTTGACCTGGCATAATGGACCGCCGACCCTCGGTCCCGGTTCACGTCCATTGAATTGCGGGCGACCCGGGCCAACGATTGAAGAGGAACCCATGAAAACAGGTATTCACCCTGAGTATGTCGAGACCACGGTGCACTGTGGTTGCGGCAACACCTTCCAGACCCGCAGCACCAAGCAGAGCGGCCAGATCGTGGTCGAGGTCTGCTCGCAGTGCCACCCGTTCTACACCGGCAAGCAGAAGATCCTCGACAGCGGCGGCCGCGTGGCCCGCTTCGAGAAGCGGTACGGCAAGCGCAAGCCTGCCGGCGATCAGGCTGCCGCAGCCGACAAGTAGCTACGTCAACAGCGCCCGATCTGTCGCATACGCGTCAGATCTGGGCGCTGTTCTCGTTTCCAGGAACAAGTTGGCGGCACAAGTGGAAAGGATGTGGCTGACGTGACCGACACCGCACCTGCGATCGAGGCGCTGCTCGCTGAGCACGCGGACCTCGAGCGCCAGCTCGCCGACCCCAACCTGCACGCCGACGCCGCAGCCGCCCGCAAGGTGGGCCGGCGGTTCGCCCAGGTCTCACCGGTGGTGGGCACCTACCGCAAGCTCGAAGCCGCCCGTGGTGATCTGGAGGCGGCCCGGGAACTGGCCGCCGACGATGCCAGCTTCGCCGACGAGGTGGACGAGCTGACCGCCAAGGTCGCCGAACTGGACGCCCAGCTGACCGATCAACTTGCGCCGCGGGATCCGCACGACGCCGACGACATCGTGCTGGAGGTCAAGTCCGGCGAGGGCGGGGAGGAGTCGGCTCTGTTCGCCGCCGACCTGGCCCGCATGTACATCCGGTACGCCGAGCGACACGGCTGGACGGTCACCGTGCTCGACGAGACGTGGTCGGATCTCGGCGGCTACAAGGACGCCACCATCACCATCGCCAGCAAGGGCGATTCGGCAGACGGCGTGTGGTCGCGGATGAAATTCGAGGGCGGCGTGCACCGCGTCCAGCGGGTGCCCGTCACCGAATCGCAGGGACGCGTGCACACCTCCGCGGCCGGCGTCCTGGTCTATCCGGAGCCCGACGAGGTGGAGCAGGTCCAGATCGACGAATCCGACCTGCGCATCGACGTCTACCGGTCCTCGGGTAAGGGCGGCCAGGGCGTGAACACCACCGACTCGGCGGTGCGCATCACCCACCTGCCGACGGGAATCGTCGTCACCTGCCAGAACGAACGATCACAGCTGCAGAACAAGGCTCGCGCCATGCAGGTGCTGGCCGCCCGGCTGCAGGCGCTGGCCGAGGAACAGGCATCGGCCGACGCCTCGGCCGACCGGGCCAGTCAGATTCGCACCGTCGACCGCAGCGAACGGATCCGGACCTACAACTTCCCCGAGAACCGCATCGCCGACCACCGCATCAACTTCAAGGCGCACAACCTCGACCAGGTCCTCGACGGCGACATGGACGCGCTGCTCGATGCGCTGGGCGCCGCCGACAAGCAGGCCCGGCTGCAGCAGCAGTCATGACCCGTCTGCGGCAGGCGATCGAGGCCGCAGCAGCGCGCCTGGCCGCTGCCGGCGTCGCCTCCCCTCGCATCGACGCCGAACTGCTGGCCGCCCACGTCGCGGGCGTCGAGCGCAGCCGGCTGATGTTTCTCGATGACCCCGGTGAAGGATTCGGCCCGGCCTATGACGAGCTCGTCGCCGCCCGGTCCCGCCGCATCCCACTGCAACACCTTCTCGGCACCGCACCGTTCGGACCGTTGACGCTGGAAGTCGGCCCCGGGGTGTTCATTCCGCGGCCCGAGACCGAGGCGCTGTTGGAATGGGCTTGTGCGCAACAACTTCCTTCGAATCCGTTGATCATCGATCTCTGCACCGGTTCGGGCGCGCTGGCGCTGGCGTTGGCCGCGCACCGACCCGATGCGCGAGTGTTAGCCGTCGAGAATTCTCCTGCCGCCCTGGAATTCGCCCGGCGGAACGCGGCAGGAACGCGCGTCGAAGTACTGGATGCCGACGTCACCACCCCGGGTCTGCTGCCCGAACTCGATGCCCAGGTGGACCTCCTGGTATCCAACCCGCCCTACATCCCCGACACTGCGGACCTGGAACCCGAAGTGGCCGAGCATGATCCCGCTCAGGCATTGTTCGGCGGCCCCGACGGCATGGCGGTGATCCGGCCGATCGTCACCCTGGCGGCCCGCTGGTTACGTGCCGGTGCGCCGTGTGCCGTCGAGCACGACGACACCACGTCCGAACCGACCGTCGCGGCCTTCGCAAACGACGGACACTTCGACGAGATCACTGCGCACCGCGACCTGGCCGGGCGACCCCGCTTTGTCACCGCCACCCGGGTTGGGCGAAGCTGAGTTGATTCGCGAACCGACAGGGGAGCCGACATGACGATTTTCGATTGCAGCGACGCCGAACAGCGTGCGACCGGTATCGCCTCGGCGGTCAGCGCGGTCAAAGGTGGCCGCCTCGTGGTGATGCCGACCGACACGGTCTACGGCATCTGCGCCGACGCGTTCGACCCGGAGGCGGTCGGTGCCCTCCTGGCCGCCAAGGGCCGAGGCCGCAACATGCCGGTCGGGGTGTTCGTCGGTTCGTGGAACACCATCGACGGACTGGTCTACTCGGTGCCGCCGGCCGCCCGTGAGCTGATCCGCGCCTTCTGGCCCGGCGCGCTCAGCCTGGTGGTCACACAGGCCCCGTCGTTGCAGTGGGATCTCGGCGACGCCAACGGCAGCGTCATGCTGCGGATGCCGTTGCACCCGGTGGCCATCGAATTGCTGCGGGAAGTCGGCCCGATGGCGCAGTCCAGCGCCAACGTCTCGGGCCGGCCCGCCGCGCTGACCGCGGCTCAAGCGCACGAGCAACTCGGCGACAAGGTCGAGGTCTATCTCGACGGCGGGCCTGCCGAGCAACAATCCGCGTCCACCATCGTCGACCTCACCGGCGCCCAGCCACGCATCCTGCGGACCGGCCCGATCAGTGCGGCGGACATCGCTAGGGTCGTCGGCGTGGAAACGTCCACGCTCACAACAACACCTACGGAGTGATCTCAGCTTGCTGCAGTACGGTTCATCGGTGATGTCGGCCGGTGACGCAGTGCTCCCCGCGGTCAATTCCGGGCTGCTCGCGCTTTCTGACCGGGGTGCCGGTGTGCCGCTGCGCGAGTTGGCGCTGGTCGGACTCACGGCCGCGATCATCACCTACTTCGCCACCGGCTGGGTGCGCGTGCTGGCCATCAAGATCGGCGCGGTGGCCTACCCGCGCGAACGTGACGTCCACGTCCAGCCGATCCCGCGAATGGGCGGACTGGCCATGTACATCGGCGTGGCCGCCGCGGTGCTACTGGCTTCTCAACTGCCGGCCCTGACCCGAGGTTTCGTCTACTCCACCGGCATGCCCGCGGTGGTGGTGGCCGGCGGGCTGATCATGGCGATCGGGTTGATCGACGACCGCTGGGGCTTGGACGCGCTGACCAAGTTCGCGGGCCAGATCACCGCGGCCAGCGTGTTGGTCACCATGGGCGTGGCCTGGAGCGTGCTCTACATCCCGTTCGGGGGAGTGGGCACCATCGTGCTCGACCAGGTGTCATCGATCCTGTTGACGTTGGCGCTCACGGTGTCGATCGTCAACGCGATGAACTTCGTCGACGGGCTGGACGGCCTGGCCGCCGGCCTGGGGCTGATCACCGCCTTGGCCATCTGCATCTTCTCGGTCGGGTTGTTGCGCGACCACGGCGGCGACGTGCTGTTCTACCCTCCCGCGGTGATCTCGGTGGTGCTGGCCGGTGCCTGTCTGGGCTTCCTGCCGCACAACTTCCACCGGGCCAAGATCTTCATGGGTGACTCGGGGTCGATGCTGATCGGTCTCATGTTGGGTGCGGCGTCGACGACGGCTGCCGGGCCGATTTCGCAGAACGCCTACGGCGCGCGCGACGTCTTCGCGCTGATGTCGCCGTTCCTGCTGGTGATCGCCGTCATGCTGGTGCCCGCACTCGACACCCTGCTGGCCATCGTGCGGCGCACCCGGGCCGGCCGCAGCCCGCTCAGCCCCGACAAGATGCATCTGCATCACCGGTTGCTGCAGATCGGGCACTCACACCGCCGTGCCGTGCTGCTGATCTACCTGTGGGTCGGGATCATCGCTTTCGGCGCCGCGGCGACGATCTTCTTCGATCCGCGCTACACCGGAGCGGTCGTGGCGGCTGCCATTCTGGTGGCGATCGTGGTGACACTGATTCCGTTGTTGCAACGCGGGGGCGAGGCGTCCGAGGACTAGCGCCGGAGCGAAGTACGACGAAAAGTAGTAGGCCACGTTTAGGGGTGCCTACCATGTGTTAGGGTGCTGCCAGAACCCGAAAAACCTCGCGGGTTGCCGGCCCGGCCCATCGGTTCGACGAACCGTAGGTGCCGATCAACGACCGACAAAGGGAGCTACCCCGTGGGTGATTCGAGCCCGCCTGCCGCCCTCCGATATTCTCGGCGGGCACGCACAGGGTTTTGCCAGGGGGTAGCAACCGTTGGCATCACCGAGGGTGCAGCTTTTCGTGACAGCGGGATTGGGGTGAAGCGGTGACGACACCAGCGCAAGACGCGCCGTTGGTGTTCCCGTCAGTGGCGTTCCGGCCGCTGCGTCTGCTGATCGTCTGCGTCGCACTGACCGCGCTGGCCGTGGTCGCCGCCGCATTCACCGGACACATTTTCTTCGGCGTCTTCTTCGGTGTCGGCCTGGCCCTCGGCTTGGTCAACGCCCTGCTGGTGCGCCGGGCCGTCGAAGCGATCACGGCCGAGGACCACCCGCTCAAGAAGAAGATGGCCGTCAACTCCGCGACACGGCTGCTGATCATCACCGCGATTGCACTCGGCATCGCATTTGTCTTCAAAACCTCGGGCGGCATCGCGGTGCTGTTCGGGCTGGCGATTTTCCAGGCTCTGCTGGTGATGAGCACCAGCATCCCCGTGCTGCGGAAGATCCGCTCGAACGGCCTGGATGTCTTGGATACGGAATCGAAGGGTTGAGCTGACCTATATGACTCAGACGACGACCGTGCTCGCCGCCGAAGAGGGTGGCGCCGCCATCCATGTCGGCCACCACACGATGGTGTTCGAGCTGTTCGGGATGACGTTCAACGGTGACACCATCCTGGCCACCGCGATCACCGCGGTGATCGTGATCGCCCTGGCGTTCGTCCTTCGCGCCAAGGTCACCTCGACCGGCGTGCCCGGTGGCGTGCAGCTGTTCTGGGAGGCACTGACCATCCAGATGCGCGGCCAGATCGAAAGTTCGATCGGCATGAAGGTCGCGCCGTTCGTGCTGCCCCTTTCGGTGGCGCTGTTCGCGTTCATCCTCATCTCCAACTGGCTTGCCGTCCTGCCGCTGCAGTACGGCGGCGCCGACGGCGCAGCCGCGGAGTGGTACAAGCCGCCGGCCTCCGACATCAACTTCGTGCTGGCCCTGGCCCTGTTCGTGTTCGTCTGCTACCACGCGGCCGGCATCTGGCGCCGCGGCATCCTCGGCCACCCCAAGAAGCTGCTCAAGGGTCACGTCACCGCGCTGATGCCGATCAACATCGTCGAGGAACTCGCCAAGCCGATCTCGCTGGCCCTCCGTCTTTTCGGCAACATCTTCGCCGGCGGCATCCTGGTCGCGCTGATCGCGATGTTCCCCTGGTACATCCAGTGGGCACCCAACGCGATCTGGAAGACCTTCGACCTGTTCGTCGGCCTGATCCAGGCCTTCATCTTCTCGCTGCTGACGATCCTGTACTTCAGCCAGTCGATGGAGCTGGACCACGAAGACCATTAAGCACACTGATCCGCAACTCTGATCTCTACAACCGCATCACACGAACCTCTGGCGGCGCAGCCACCAGTTATCAAGGAGGATAAAAGGAATGGAACTCGACCCCAACGCCCTCATCACGGCCGGCGCGCTGATCGGTGGCGGTTTGATCATGGGCGGCGGCGCCATCGGCGCCGGTATCGGTGACGGTATCGCGGGTAACGCGCTGATCTCGGGCATCGCCCGTCAGCCCGAGGCCCAGGGCCGGCTGTTCACCCCGTTCTTCATCACCGTCGGTCTGGTGGAGGCCGCGTACTTCATCAACCTGGCCTTCATGGCGCTGTTCGTCTTCGCCACGCCGGGCCTGCAGTAGTCCATCGGCATGGGTGAACTGACACTCCTCGCGGCGGAGGAAGGCGGTGGGGGCCAGAGCAACTTCCTGGTCCCCAACGGCACCTTCTTCGCCGTGCTGATCATCTTCCTGATCACGCTGGCCGTGATCTGGAAATGGGTTGTGCCACCGGTAGGCAAGGTGCTGGCAGAGCGGGAAGCGATGCTGGCCAAGACCGCCGCTGACAATCGGAAGTCAGCCGAGCAGGTGGCCGCGGCGCAGGCCGACTATGACGAGGCGATGGCCGGGGCGCGTACCCAGGCCTCGGCCATCCGCGACGAGGCCCGTGCCGCGGGCCGCGAGGTGGTCGATGCCAAGCGTGCCGAAGCCGGATCCGAAGTGGCCGAACAAGTGCGCCGGGCCGATGAGCAGCTCGCTGCCCAGAGTGCCGAGGTGCGGTCGGGTCTGGAGTCGTCGGTGGACGGACTCTCGCAGACCTTGGCCAGCCGAATTTTGGGCGTCGACGTGAAATCAGGTGGGACGCAGTAGATGTCGATTTTTATCGGGCAGCTGATCGGCTTTGCCGTCATCGCATTCATCATCATCAAGTGGGTGGTGCCTCCGGTGCGGAGCCTGATGCAGAAGCAGCAGGAAGCCGTGCGGGTCGCCCTCGCAGAGAGTGCTGAGGCGGCGAAGAAACTCGCCGAGGCCGATGACATGCACGCCAAGGCGCTCGCCGATGCCAAGGCCGAATCGGCCAAGGTGACCGACGAGGCCACGCAGGACTCCGAGCGGATCACCGCTCAGCTGGCCGAGCAGGCGGGCACCGAGGCCGAGCGGATCAAGGCTCAGGGGGCACAGCAGATTCAGCTGATGCGCCAGCAGCTCATCCGTCAGCTGCGGACCGGTCTGGGATCGGAGTCGGTCGCCAAGGCCGATGCCCTGGTGCGGGCACACGTCGCCGATCCGGCCGCGCAGGCGGCCACCGTCGACCGATTCCTCGCAGAGCTCGACCAGATGGCTCCGTCCGCCGTGGTGATCGACACCGCCGCGACCGCCAAGCTGCGTGCGGCCAGCCGTGAATCGCTGGCGGTCGTGGTCGACAAGTTCGACTCGGTCGCAGGCGGTCTGGACGCGGACGGGCTGACCACGCTCGCTGACGATCTGAGCTCGGTGGCCAAGTTGCTGGTCTCGGAATCGGTGCTCACCAAGCACCTCGCCGAGCCGTCCGACGACCCCGCCCCCAAGGTGCAGCTGCTCGAACGGCTGCTGTCCGGCAAGGTCGGCGATGCCGCGCTGGACGTGCTGCGGACCGCCGTCTCGCAGCGCTGGTCGATCGAATCGAACCTGGTCGACGCCATCGAACATGCCGCACGTCTGGCGCTGCTCAAGCGCGCCGAGACCGCAGGTGAAGTCGACGAGGTGGAGGACCAGCTGTTCCGGTTCGGCCGCGTGCTCGACGCCGAGCCCAAGCTCTCGGCCCTGCTGAGCGACTACACCACCCCGGCCGACGGTCGAGTTGCCTTGCTGGACAAGGTGCTCGGCGGCAACACGGGAGTGAACGGAACCGCAGCGGCGCTGCTGACCCAGACCGTGGGCCTGCTGCGCGGTGAGCGTGCCGACGAGGCCGTGATCGACCTCGCCGAGCTCGCAGTCGCCCGCCGCGGCGAGGTGGTTGCGCACGTGACCGCCGCGGCCGACCTCACCGACGCCCAGCGCACCCGGCTGTCGCAGGTGCTCACCCGCATCTACGGCCAACCGGTTTCGGTGCAGCTGCATGTCGATCCGGAACTGCTCGGTGGTCTGTCGATCACCGTCGGCGACGAGGTGATCGACGGCTCCATCTCGTCCCGACTGGCCGCAGCGGCGACCCAGCTGCCGGACTGATAACCCCCACGAACCACCCAAGAACAAGGTAGGAAGACGAAAAACCATGGCAGAGTTGACAATCTCGGCTGCTGATATCGAAGGTGCCATCGAGGATTACGTATCCTCGTTTTCCGCCGACACCGAGCGTGAAGAGATCGGCACCGTCGTCGACGCCGGTGACGGCATCGCTCACGTCGAGGGCCTGCCCTCGGTCATGACCCAGGAGCTCCTTGAGTTCCCGGGCGGTGTGTTGGGTGTGGCGCTCAACCTCGACGAGCACAGCGTCGGCGCCGTGATCCTGGGTGAGTTCGAGAAGATCGAAGAAGGCCAGCAGGTCAAGCGCACCGGCGAGGTGCTCTCGGTGCCCGTCGGTGACGCCTTCCTCGGTCGCGTCGTCAACCCGCTGGGCCAGCCGATCGACGGCCAGGGCGACATCGAGGCCGAGGAGCGCCGCGCGCTCGAACTGCAGGCCCCGTCGGTGGTGCAGCGCCAGAGCGTGTCCGAGCCGCTGCAGACCGGTATCAAGGCCGTCGACGCCATGACCCCGATCGGCCGCGGTCAGCGTCAGCTGATCATCGGCGACCGCAAGACCGGCAAGACCGCGCTCTGCGTCGACACCATCCTGAACCAGCGCGAGGCCTGGGAGACCGGCGACCCCAAGCAGCAGGTGCGCTGTGTGTACGTCGCCGTCGGCCAGAAGGGCTCCACCATCGCCAGCGTGAAGCGCGCGCTGGAAGAGGGTGGCGCCATGGAGTACACCACCATCGTCGCCGCCCCGGCTTCGGACGCGGCCGGCTTCAAGTGGCTGGCTCCCTACACCGGCTCGGCCATCGGCCAGCACTGGATGTACAACGGCAAGCACGTCCTGATCGTCTTCGACGACCTGACCAAGCAGGCCGAGGCCTACCGCGCCATCTCGCTGCTGCTGCGCCGCCCGCCGGGCCGCGAGGCCTACCCGGGTGACGTCTTCTACCTGCACTCCCGTCTGCTGGAGCGTTGCGCGAAGCTGTCCGACGAGCTCGGTGGCGGTTCGATGACCGGCCTGCCGATCATCGAGACCAAGGCCAACGACATCTCGGCCTACATCCCGACCAACGTCATCTCGATCACCGACGGCCAGTGCTTCCTGGAGTCCGACCTGTTCAACCAGGGTGTGCGCCCGGCCGTGAACGTCGGTGTGTCGGTGTCCCGCGTCGGTGGCGCCGCGCAGATCAAGGCGATGAAAGAGGTGGCGGGTTCGCTGCGTCTGGACCTGTCGCAGTACCGCGAGCTGGAGGCCTTCGCGGCCTTCGCCTCGGACCTCGACGCCGCTTCGAAGGCTCAGCTGGACCGTGGTGTGCGTCTGGTCGAGCTGCTCAAGCAGCCGCAGTACAGCCCGCTGGCCGTCGAGGACCAGGTCGTCGCGATCTTCCTCGGTACCCAGGGCCACCTCGACTCGGTTCCGGCCGAGGACGTGACCCGCTTCGTCGACGAACTGCTGGAGCACGTGAAGGCCAGCCACGGCGACATCCTCAAGGGCATCAAGGAGTCCAAGAAGCTCTCCGAGGAGAACGAGGAGAAGCTGGTCTCGGTCATCAACGAATTCAAGAAGGGCTTCGCCGCCTCCGACGGCAGCTCCGTTGTGGCCAACGAGGCTGACGCCGAGGCGCTCGATCCCGAGGACCTTGAGAAGGAATCGGTCAAGGTCCGCAAGCCGGCTCCCAAGAAGGCCTAGGTAACCAATGGCAGCCACACTTCGCGAGCTACGCGGGCGTATCCGCTCCGCCTCGTCGATCAAGAAGATCACGAAGGCCCAGGAGCTGATCGCCACGTCGCGGATCGCCAAGGCACAGGCCCGAGTCGATGCGGCCCGGCCCTACGCCACCGAGATCACCAACATGCTCACCGAGCTGGCCGGGGCCAGCGCGCTGGATCACCCGCTGCTCGTCGAGCGGGAGAACCCCAAGCGCGCCGGCGTGCTGGTGGTGTCCTCGGACCGCGGTCTCTGCGGCGGTTACAACGCCAACGTGCTGCGCCGGGCCGAAGAACTCTTCTCGCTGTTGCGGGAAGAGGGCAAGAACCCGGTGCTCTACGTCGTCGGCCGGAAAGCCCTGGGCTACTACAGCTTCCGGCAGCGGACGGTCACCGAGTCGTGGACCGGCTTCTCCGAGCGGCCCACCTACGAGGACGCCAAGGCGATCGCCGACACCCTGGTGACGGCGTTCATGTCCGGCGCCGACGACGAGGGCGACGACGCGGGAGCCGACGGCATCTTGGGTGTCGACGAACTGCACATCGTCTCCACCGAGTTCCGGTCCATGCTGTCGCAGACCGCCAACGCACTGCGCATCGCACCGATGGTCGTCGAGTACGTCGGTGAGCCCGAAACCGGTCCGCACACGTTGTATTCGTTCGAGCCGAGCGCCGAGACCCTGTTCGACGCGCTGCTGCCGCGCTACATCGCCACCCGCGTGTACGCGGCGCTGCTGGAGGCAGCGGCCTCGGAGTCGGCTTCGCGCCGGCGCGCCATGAAGTCGGCCACCGACAACGCCGACGAACTGATCAAGGGACTCACGCTCGCGGCCAACCGCGAACGTCAGGCACAGATCACTCAGGAAATCAGCGAGATCGTGGGCGGCGCCAACGCGCTGGCCGACGCGCGCTAGCCGGATAAAGACGAAAGCCTCGTAGGAAAGCGAAGAGAGAATGACTGCTACTGCAGAGAAGACGGCGGGCCGCGTAGTCCGCATCACCGGTCCGGTGGTGGACGTGGAGTTCCCGCGCGGCGCGGTGCCCGAACTGTTCAACGCGCTGCACGCCGAGATCAGCTTCGGCGCGCTGGCCAAGACCCTGACGCTCGAGGTTGCCCAGCACCTCGGCGACAACCTGGTGCGCTGCATCTCCATGCAGCCCACCGACGGCCTGGTGCGTGGCGTCGAGGTGTCCGACACCGGCGCCTCGATCTCCGTGCCGGTCGGCGACGGCGTCAAGGGCCACGTGTTCAACGCCCTCGGTGACTGCCTCGACGATCCGGGCTACGGCAAGGACTTCGAGCACTGGTCGATCCACCGCAAGCCGCCGGCCTTCGCCGACCTGGAGCCCCGCACCGAGATGCTGGAGACCGGTCTGAAGGTCGTCGACCTGCTCACCCCGTACGTGCGTGGCGGCAAGATCGCCCTGTTCGGTGGTGCCGGTGTGGGTAAGACGGTTCTGATCCAGGAGATGATCAACCGTATCGCCCGCAACTTCGGTGGTACCTCGGTGTTCGCCGGCGTGGGTGAGCGCACCCGTGAGGGCAACGACCTGTGGGTCGAGCTCGCCGACGCCAACGTGCTCAAGGACACCGCCCTGGTGTTCGGCCAGATGGACGAGCCGCCAGGCACCCGTATGCGTGTCGCGCTGTCGGCCCTGACCATGGCCGAGTTCTTCCGCGACGAGCAGGGCCAGGACGTGCTGCTGTTCATCGACAACATCTTCCGGTTCACCCAGGCCGGTTCCGAGGTGTCGACCCTGCTGGGTCGTATGCCTTCGGCCGTGGGTTACCAGCCGACGCTGGCCGACGAGATGGGCGAGCTGCAGGAGCGCATCACCTCGACCCGAGGCCGCTCCATCACCTCGATGCAGGCCGTGTACGTGCCCGCCGACGACTACACCGACCCGGCGCCGGCCACCACGTTCGCCCACCTGGACGCCACCACCGAGCTCTCGCGTGCGGTGTTCTCCAAGGGCATCTTCCCGGCGGTGGACCCGCTGGCGTCGTCCTCGACGATCCTGCACCCCAGCATCGTCGGCGACGAGCACTACCGCGTCGCCCAGGAAGTCATCCGGATCCTGCAGCGCTACAAGGATCTTCAGGACATCATCGCCATCCTCGGTATCGACGAGCTGTCGGAAGAGGACAAGGTGCTGGTGTACCGCGCCCGTAAGATCGAGCGCTTCCTGAGCCAGAACATGATGGCGGCCGAGCAGTTCACCGGTCAGCCGGGTTCCACCGTGCCGCTCAAGGAGACCATCGAGGCCTTCGACAAGCTGGCCAAGGGCGAGTTCGATCACCTGCCCGAGCAGGCGTTCTTCCTCATCGGTGGTCTGGACGACCTGGCGAAGAAGGCCGAGAGCCTCGGCGCGAAGCTGTGACGGTAGTTCTCCGGCGAAAGGTGGTGTGGAATGGCTGATTTGAACGTCGAGATCGTTGCCGTCGAGCGTGAGCTCTGGTCCGGCACCGCTACGTTCGTCTTCACCCGGACCACCGCTGGTGAGATCGGCATCCTGCCGCGCCACATCCCGTTGGTGGCGCAATTGGTCGACGACGCGATGGTGCGGGTCGAGCGGGAAGGCGACGACGATCTGCGTATCGCCGTCGACGGCGGTTTCCTGTCGGTGACGGAGGAGACGGTTCGGATCCTGGTGGAGAACGCTCAGTTCGAATCCGAGATCGACGCCGACTCGGCAAAGCGGGACTCCGAGTCCGACGACGAGCAGACAGCGGCATGGGGTCGGGCGCGCCTGCGCGCTCTCGGCCAGATCGACTGACGACAGAGACGACAGATGAGCGCGCCCATGATTGTCATGGTCGCGCTCGTCTGCGTTCTGGCCGTGTTGGCCGGCGCGCTGAGTTATCGATTGTGGAAGCTGCGTCAGGTTGGCGGAACAGCCGCCATCCTGCGCGACTTTCCCGCGGACGGCGGTAGCGGTTGGCGTCACGGAGTGATGCGTTATCGCGGCGGGGAGGCCGGTTTCTACCGGCTGTCGAGCATTCGGTGGTGGCCCGACCGGCGTTTGAGCCGGCGCGGGCTGGAAGTGGTGTCACGCCGGGCGCCTCGCGGCGATGAGTTCGACATCATGACCGACGCGACGGTCATTCTCGAACTCCGGGACAACAGTCCGGAACGCCGGCGAGGCTACGAGATCGCCTTGGACCGGGGGGCCCTGACGGCGTTCACCTCCTGGCTTGAATCCCGGCCATCACCCCGGGCCCGGCGGCGAAGTTACTGACCCGTGCCGGGTCTCCAGAGCACATCCCCGTCCGGGTTGGCCACCCGCGACAGAATGAACAGCAGGTCCGAGAGCCGGTTGAGGTACTTCGCCGGCAGGACACTCACAGAATCCCCGTATTCCTGCACCGCAATCCAGGCCGACCGCTCAGCTCTGCGGGTCACTGTCCGTGCGACGTGCAGCAGCGCCGAGAGAGGACTGCCGCCGGGCAGGATGAACGAGTTCAGTGCCGGCAGACCCTCGTTGAACTCGTCGCACCATTTCTCGAGCCGGTCGATGTAGGCCTGCGAGATTCGCAGCGGTGGGTGCTCGGGGTTTTCCACGACCGGCGTGGACAGATCAGCACCCGCATCGAACAGGTCGTTCTGTATCTGCCTGAGTACTGCCAGGATTTGCTGATCGGGTTCGCCGAGGGCAACTGCAACCCCGATGGCGGCGTTGGCTTCGTCACAGTCGGCGTAGGCCGCCAATCGCGAATCATTCTTCGAAACCCGGCTGAAGTCGCTCAGCCCTGTCGTGCCGTCGTCGCCGGTGCGGGTATAGATACGGGTGAGATGAACCGCCATAGCTGAACCGTACCGGGCTCGCGGACGCGGCCGCCGGGCTCGCCGGATCTGTCCGAGCACGCGGAAACTCGACGGCGGGCTGTTTACACTAACCGGCGTGAGCGAGCGTTTCTTGGTGACCGGAGGCAACCGGTTATCAGGCGAAGTTGCCGTCGGTGGCGCGAAGAACAGCGTGCTGAAACTGATGGCGGCGTCGTTGCTGGCTGAGGGCACCAGCACCATCACCAATTGCCCGGACATCCTCGATGTGCCGCTGATGGCCGAGGTCTTGCGAGGGCTGGGTGCCACGGTCGAGCTCGACGGTGACACGGTGCGCATCACGTCGCCCGATGAACCCAAGTACGACGCCGATTTCGCGGCGGTACGTCAGTTCCGCGCTTCGGTGTGTGTGCTGGGACCACTGGTGGGTCGGTGCCGGAAGGCGAAGGTAGCGCTTCCCGGGGGTGACGCCATCGGCTCGCGGCCGCTGGACATGCACCAGGCCGGGCTCCGCCAACTGGGAGCCACCTGCAATATCGAGCACGGTTGTGTGGTGGCCGAAGCCGACCACCTACGGGGAGCCGAGATCCAACTCGAGTTCCCCTCGGTGGGGGCGACCGAGAACATCCTCATGGCCGCGGTGTTGGCCGAGGGGGTCACCACCATCCACAACGCCGCACGTGAGCCCGACATCGTGGACATCTGCGCGATGCTCAACCAGATGGGCGCCAAGGTGAGCGGCGCGGGGACGTCGACGTTGACGATTACCGGCGTCGATCGGCTCTACCCGACCGAACACCGCGTGATCGGTGATCGCATCGTGGCGGCCACGTGGGGGATCGCCGCGGCGATGACCCGCGGCGACATCTCGGTCACCGGCGTGGACCCGCAGCACCTCCAGCTGGTTCTCCACAAGTTGCACGACGCCGGAGCGACCGTGACCCAGAACGATGACGGTTTCCGGGTGGTGCAGTACGAGCGACCCAAAGCGGTGAACGTGGCGACGCTGCCGTTCCCCGGATTCCCGACCGACCTGCAACCGATGGCGATCGGTCTGGCGGCGGTAGCCGACGGCACCTCGATGATCACGGAGAACGTGTTCGAGGCGCGCTTCCGGTTCGTCGAGGAGATGATCCGGTTGGGCGCCGATGCCCGGACGGACGGACATCACGCGGTGGTGCGTGGGATTCCGCAGCTGTCGAGCGCGCCGGTGTGGTCGTCGGACATCCGCGCCGGCGCCGGCCTGGTGCTTGCCGGCCTGGTCGCCGACGGGGAGACCGAGGTTCACGACGTGTTCCACATCGATCGCGGGTACCCGCTGTTCGTGGAAAACCTGTTGAGCCTCGGCGCCGAGATCGAACGCGTAGGCTCGTGAGCGCATGTTTCGAGCCGCCTTTCGGCCTCGAAATCGCGCTGACCAGCCGATTTGACCTTGCGGGCAGGCTCGGGCTAATCTTTTGAAGTCGCCGCGGAGCGGGGAAAACCCCCGGGGCCAGAGCGACTTGACAAGCCAGCCGAGAACGTACTAAGCTGGCGAGGTTGCCTCAGACCGGATGAAATAAGCCAGGATGAAGCAACTTGACTTGCCGGCAAGGTTCCAATTACGCTGGTGAGGTTGACCCAAAACAGGGTGACAAAGCAGAAAAGCCTGTTGTTTGAGAACTCAATAGTGTGTTTGGTGGTTTTTGTTTGTTGTTTTTTGGCCATCTTGGTGGGGGACTCCCCGTCTTCCTGCCACGTGGGATGGTTTGTTTTTTGATGCCAGTTTTTGGTGTCTTTTGTTTGTGATCGGATTTTTCTGATTCGAATTCTGCCTGTCTTTGGATGGGAAGTTTTTGTTTGGAGAGTTTGATCCTGGCTCAGGACGAACGCTGGCGGCGTGCTTAACACATGCAAGTCGAACGGAAAGGCCCTTCGGGGTACTCGAGTGGCGAACGGGTGAGTAACACGTGGGTGATCTGCCCTGCACTTTGGGATAAGCCTGGGAAACTGGGTCTAATACCGGATAGGACCACGCGCTTCATGGTGTGTGGTGGAAAGCTTTTGCGGTGTGGGATGGGCCCGCGGCCTATCAGCTTGTTGGTGGGGTAATGGCCTACCAAGGCGACGACGGGTAGCCGGCCTGAGAGGGTGACCGGCCACACTGGGACTGAGATACGGCCCAGACTCCTACGGGAGGCAGCAGTGGGGAATATTGCACAATGGGCGCAAGCCTGATGCAGCGACGCCGCGTGAGGGATGACGGCCTTCGGGTTGTAAACCTCTTTCAATAGGGACGAAGCGCAAGTGACGGTACCTATAGAAGAAGGACCGGCCAACTACGTGCCAGCAGCCGCGGTAATACGTAGGGTCCGAGCGTTGTCCGGAATTACTGGGCGTAAAGAGCTCGTAGGTGGTTTGTCGCGTTGTTCGTGAAAACTCACAGCTTAACTGTGGGCGTGCGGGCGATACGGGCAGACTAGAGTACTGCAGGGGAGACTGGAATTCCTGGTGTAGCGGTGGAATGCGCAGATATCAGGAGGAACACCGGTGGCGAAGGCGGGTCTCTGGGCAGTAACTGACGCTGAGGAGCGAAAGCGTGGGGAGCGAACAGGATTAGATACCCTGGTAGTCCACGCCGTAAACGGTGGGTACTAGGTGTGGGTTTCCTTCCTTGGGATCCGTGCCGTAGCTAACGCATTAAGTACCCCGCCTGGGGAGTACGGCCGCAAGGCTAAAACTCAAAGGAATTGACGGGGGCCCGCACAAGCGGCGGAGCATGTGGATTAATTCGATGCAACGCGAAGAACCTTACCTGGGTTTGACATGCACAGGACGCCAGTAGAGATATTGGTTCCCTTGTGGCCTGTGTGCAGGTGGTGCATGGCTGTCGTCAGCTCGTGTCGTGAGATGTTGGGTTAAGTCCCGCAACGAGCGCAACCCTTGTCTCATGTTGCCAGCACGTTATGGTGGGGACTCGTGAGAGACTGCCGGGGTCAACTCGGAGGAAGGTGGGGATGACGTCAAGTCATCATGCCCCTTATGTCCAGGGCTTCACACATGCTACAATGGCCGGTACAAAGGGCTGCGATGCCGTGAGGTGGAGCGAATCCTTTCAAAGCCGGTCTCAGTTCGGATCGGGGTCTGCAACTCGACCCCGTGAAGTCGGAGTCGCTAGTAATCGCAGATCAGCAACGCTGCGGTGAATACGTTCCCGGGCCTTGTACACACCGCCCGTCACGTCATGAAAGTCGGTAACACCCGAAGCCGGTGGCCTAACCCTTGTGGAGGGAGCCGTCGAAGGTGGGATCGGCGATTGGGACGAAGTCGTAACAAGGTAGCCGTACCGGAAGGTGCGGCTGGATCACCTCCTTTCTAAGGAGCACCACGAAAAGGGTTGAGACACTGGGTCTTACCCGAGCCGTGAGGAGTCTGTGCGCTGTAGTGGCGCCGGCTTGGTGCACAACAAACTTCTATGACTGCCAGACACACTATTGGGCTTTGAGACAACAGGCCCGTGCCCCTTTTCGGGGGGTGGCATCCGGTTGCGGGTGTCGGCGTGTTGTTGCTCCGCTTTGGTGGTGGGGTGTGGTGTTTGAATTGTGGATAGTGGTTGCGAGCATCTAGCACGCAGAGTGTGGCGCCGGCCTTCGGGTGGGTGTCGCTTTTGTGTGTTGATGTGCAATTTCTTTTGAAACTCATTTTTGGTTTTTGTGTTGTAAGTGTTTAAGGGCGCATGGTGGATGCCTTGGCACTGGGAGCCGATGAAGGACGTTGGAGGCTGCGATATGCCTCGGGGAGCTGCCAACCGAGCGTTGATCCGAGGATGTCCGAATGGGGAAACCCGGCACGAGTGATGTCGTGTCACCCTGCACTGAATACATAGGTGTAGGGAGGGAACGCGGGGAAGTGAAACATCTCAGTACCCGTAGGAAGAGAAAACAAAATGTGATTCCGTGAGTAGTGGCGAGCGAAAGCGGAGGATGGCTAAACCGTATGCATGTGATACCGGGTAGGGGTTGTGTGTGCGGGGTTGTGGGACCTGTTTTTCCAGCTCTACCTGGCTGGAGGGTAGTGAGAAAATGTTGTGGTTAGCGGAAGTGGTTTGGGATGACCTGCCGTAGACGGTGAGAGCCCGGTACGTGAAAACCTGACATCTACCTTAATGGTGTTCCCGAGTAGCAGCGGGCCCGTGAAATCTGCTGTGAATCTGCCGGGACCACCCGGTAAGCCTGAATACTTCCCAGTGACCGATAGCGGATTAGTACCGTGAGGGAATGGTGAAAAGTACCCCGGGAGGGGAGTGAAATAGTACCTGAAACCGTGCGCTTACAATCCGTCAGAGCCCTCCTTCGTGGTGGGGTGATGGCGTGCCTTTTGAAGAATGAGCCTGCGAGTCAGGGACATGTCGCGAGGTTAACCCGGGTGGGGTAGCCGCAGCGAAAGCGAGTCTGAATAGGGCGTATCCGCACAGTAGTGTGTGGTGTAGTGGTGTGTTCTGGACCCGAAGCGGAGTGATCTACCCATGGCCAGGGTGAAGCGCGGGTAAGACCGCGTGGAGGCCCGAACCCACTTAGGTTGAAGACTGAGGGGATGAGCTGTGGGTAGGGGTGAAAGGCCAATCAAACTCCGTGATAGCTGGTTCTCCCCGAAATGCATTTAGGTGCAGCGTCACATGTTTCTTGTTGGAGGTAGAGCTACTGGATGGCCGATGGGCCCCACAGGGTTACTGACGTCAGCCAAACTCCGAATGCCGACAAGTCCAAGAGTGTGGCAGTGAGACGGCGGGGGATAAGCTCCGTGCGTCGAGAGGGAAACAGCCCAGATCGCCGGCTAAGGCCCCTAAGCGTGTGCTAAGTGGAAAAGGATGTGCAGTCGCGAAGACAACCAGGAGGTTGGCTTAGAAGCAGCCACCCTTGAAAGAGTGCGTAATAGCTCACTGGTCAAGTGATTGTGCGCCGATAATGTAGCGGGGCTCAAGCACACCGCCGAAGCCGCGGCAGCCATTTATGGCTGGGTAGGGGAGCGTCCTGCATCCGGTGAAGCAGCAGAGTGATCTAGCTGTGGAGGGTGTGGGAGTGAGAATGCAGGCATGAGTAGCGAATAGGCAAGTGAGAACCTTGCCCGCCGAAAGACCAAGGGTTCCTGGGCCAGGCCAGTCCTCCCAGGGTGAGTCGGGACCTAAGGCGAGGCCGACAGGCGTAGTCGATGGACAACGGGTTGATATTCCCGTACCCGTGTATGTGCGTCCCTGATGAATCCATTGTGCTAACCATCCAAAACCACCGTGACCAATCCCTTCGGGGTGCGGCGTTGGTGGGGCTGCGTGGGACCCCGGTGGGTAGTAGTCAAGCGATGGGGTGACGCAGGAAGGTAGCCGTACCAGTCAGTGGTTGTACTGGGGTAAGCCGGTAGGGCGAAACGTAGGCAAATCCGCGTTTCATACAGCCTGAGAGGTGATGCATAGCCGTTTGAGGCGAATTCGGTGATCCTATGCTGCCAAGAAAAGCCTCTAGCGAGGACATACACGGCCCGTACCCCAAACCAACACAGGTGGTCAGGTAGAGAATACTAAGGCGTACGAGTGAACTATGGTTAAGGAACTCGGCAAAATGCCCCCGTAACTTCGGGAGAAGGGGGACCCCCATATCGTCAAGGCTCTTGCGGCCGGCAGCGGGAGGGGGTGGCACAAACCAGTGAGAAGCGACTGTTTACTAAAAACACAGGTCCGTGCGAAGTCGCAAGACGATGTATACGGACTGACGCCTGCCCGGTGCTGGAAGGTTAAGAGGACCTGTTAACCCTTCGGGGTGAAGCAGAGAATTTAAGCCCCAGTAAACGGCGGTGGTAACTATAACCATCCTAAGGTAGCGAAATTCCTTGTCGGGTAAGTTCCGACCTGCACGAATGGCGTAACGACTTCTCAACTGTCTCAACCATAGACTCGGCGAAATTGCACTACGAGTAAAGATGCTCGTTACGCGCGGCAGGACGAAAAGACCCCGGGACCTTCACTACAACTTGGTATTGGTGCTCGATACGGTTTGTGTAGGATAGGTGGGAGACTGTGAAGCTCACACGCCAGTGTGGGTGGAGTCGTTGTTGAAATACCACTCTGATCGTATTGGGCCTCTAACCTCGGACCGTATATCCGGTTCAGGGACAGTGCCTGGTGGGTAGTTTAACTGGGGCGGTTGCCTCCCAAAATGTAACGGAGGCGCCCAAAGGTTCCCTCAACCTGGACGGCAATCAGGTGTTGAGTGTAAGTGCACAAGGGAGCTTGACTGCGAGACGTACATGTCGAGCAGGGACGAAAGTCGGGACTAGTGATCCGGCACCTCTGAGTGGAAGGGGTGTCGCTCAACGGATAAAAGGTACCCCGGGGATAACAGGCTGATCTTCCCCAAGAGTCCATATCGACGGGATGGTTTGGCACCTCGATGTCGGCTCGTCGCATCCTGGGGCTGGAGCAGGTCCCAAGGGTTGGGCTGTTCGCCCATTAAAGCGGCACGCGAGCTGGGTTTAGAACGTCGTGAGACAGTTCGGTCTCTATCCGCCGCGCGCGTCAGAAGCTTGAGGAAATCTGTCCCTAGTACGAGAGGACCGGGACGGACGAACCTCTGGTATACCAGTTGTTCCACCAGGAGCACCGCTGGATAGCCACGTTCGGACAGGATAACCGCTGAAAGCATCTAAGCGGGAAACCCCCTCCAAGACCAGGCTTCTCACCCTTTTAGAGGGATAAGGCCCCCCGCAGACCACGGGATTGATAGACCAGACCTGGAAGCCCAGCAATGGGTGCAGGGAACTGGCACTAACCGGCCGAAAACTTACAACAACCCACAAACACCAACTGTGTGGGTTTCAGTAAGAACACACATCTGTCTCGCAACCACAATCCATAAACACCCACACACCTTGTGTCTGGAGTGCACCGCACCCCACCACCAAAACACAAAGGTTTACACTCAAAAACGAGTGAATAAAGTTACGGCGGTCCATAGCGGCAGGGAAACGCCCGGTCCCATCCCGAACCCGGAAGCTAAGCCTGCCAGCGCCGATGATACTACCCACACGGGTGGAAAAGTAGGACACCGCCGAACACACATTAAGACCCGAGCCCTCCAATCACCGATTGGAGGGCTCGGGCATTTGTGTATGGGAGGCGTTTTCAACTCCGTCGAACGAATTGAGAAACGCCCCTATTTCTTCAGTTGAATAGAGCCGGCGTCGTTCGGCTTCTCTCCAATTCCAACAACATCCGCTTGCGGTCCAGGCCGCCGCCGTAACCGGTGAGGCTGCCATTCGCTCCGATCACCCGATGGCACGGGACGATGATGCCGATCGGGTTGTGCCCGTTCGCCAGGCCGACTGCCCGGAAGGCGCTCGGTGATCCGATCTGCCGGGCGATCTCTCCGTACGAGCAGGTTTCTCCGTAGGGAATGGCCTGCAGGGCCTGCCACACGCGGCGCTGGAACTGTGTTCCCACCATGTCGAGTTCGAGGTCGAATTCGGTGCGTTCGCCGACAAAATACTCCGACAGTTGCTCGACGGCTTCGCCGAACGCGGTGTCGTCGGCTTGCCAGCCTTCGCGACTCGGCTCATAGGTCTGGTCGACCATCCGCAGGTGCATCAGCTTTCCGTCCCGGCCTGCGAGCGTAAGGAGGCCGACTGGACTGTCCATGGTGCGGTATTGCAGCGTCATGACTTCTCCTGTCGATCGTGCGGGGGCCACCGGTTCACCGCGTGGTCCAGTGTGGTCCAAAGATGTTGTGCCGCGTACGCCCGCCACGGCCGCCATCGCGTGCTGTGTTCGACCAGCCCGTCCGGTGCGAGGCCGAGGTGCTCGGCAGCCGCGCGGACACCAAGATCGGTCGCCGGGAAGGCGTCTGGATCGCCGAGCCCGCGCATGGCGATCACCTCCGTGGTCCATGGCCCCACCCCGGGTAACGCGAGCAGCTGTTCGCGGGCTTGCTCCCAATCGCACCCGGGATCGAGGGTCAGGTCGCCGGCAGCGATGGCGGCTACCAAAGCTGTGACGGTCCGCTTCCTGGATGCCGGCATCGCCAGGTCATCGGGATCGAGGCCGGCGAGCTCGGCGGTGCTCGGAAAGGCATGTGTAAGACCTCCGCCCTCGTCGGAGATCGCGTTTCCGTGGCGGGCGACGAGGCGGCCGACGTGGGTGCCTGCCGCCTTGATCGAGACCTGTTGCCCGATCACCACTCTGAGTGCGAGTTCGGCTTCGTCGACGGTGCGTGGAATGCGTTGCCCGGGTGCCTTCGCCACCACGGCCGCGAGGTGAACGTCATCCTGGAGCGCATCGATGACGGCTTCGGGATCGGCGTCGAGATCGAGCAGGCGCCGGCATCGGGCGATGGCGGCCGCCAGATCGCGGAAGTCGTCGAGCACCAACTGGCAGCGGACATGATCGGGATGAGGCGTCAGGCCCACCACGCCGTACCCGTGCGGCAGCCGCAGGGTGCGCCGGTACTCGCCGTCGCGGACCTCCTCGACTCCCGGCACCGCGCTGGCCGCCAGATGGCCGAACATGCCCTCGTATGCGAACGGGGTGCGCACCGGCAGTCGCAGGGACAGGACGCCGGGAGCAGGAGCATCGGAGGAGAACCGGGCGCGCGCCCGGACGCGCAGCTGGGTCGGCGTCAGATCGCACACTGCGCGTACGGTGTCGTTGAACTGTCTGATGCTGGCGAACCCCGCGGCGAACGCCACGTCGCCGAACGGCAGTTCGGTGGTCTCGATCAATACGCGGGCGGTCTGGGTACGTTGCGCCCGCGCCAGGGCCAGCGGATTCGCGCCGAGTTCGGCCTGCAAGATGCGCTGCAACTGCCGACTGGTGTACCCGACGCGGGCGGCCAGTCCGGTCACGCCTTCGCGGTCCACGGTGCCATCGGCGATCAGCCGCATGCAGCGCGCGACGATATCGCCGCGCACGTTCCATTCAGGCGAGCCAGGCGAGGCGTCGGGGCGGCAGCGCTTGCACGCCCGGAAGCCGGCGGCTTGCGCGGCGGCGGCGGTCGGGTAGAAACGCATGTTGCGGGCGAACGGCGGCCGCACCGGGCAACTGGGGCGGCAGTAGATACCCGTGGTGAGCACCGCGGTGACGAACCAGCCGTCAAACCGTGCGTCCTTTGACTGGACTGCCCGGTAGCAGCGGTCGAAATCCTCGTGCATGCGCTCAACGATGGCACGGCAACCGGCGCTTCACTAGCGGAAAAACGACATGGTCGTGCGAATGCGTACCTCCTCCGGCGCTCAGACCGGCACGGCCACCTGTGTCGGTTCGCCGAGTCCGCGCAGGGTCACGGATTCACCCAGAGACCAACGGGCCCTCTCGGTTTCGGAGGCATTGGCGATCGTGTCCGATGAAGCGACCAGATGCCCGGGCACTTGCTTGGAGAAGTCGCACAGCCGCGCTGCCTCGTTGACCGGTTCTCCGATCACGGTGTATTCGAAGCGTTGCTTGGCCCCGACGTTGCCCGCCACCACCTGGCCGGCGGCCACCCCGATACCCGCGTTGAGCTCGGGCACTTCCGCTCGTAGCCGCCGGGCAATCGCCCGTGCGGCGGCCAACGCCTCATCCTCGGCATTGGGCAGCGAGACCGGTGCGCCGAACACCGCCAGGATCGCGTCCCCCTCGAACTTGTTGACCAGCCCGCGGTGGTTGTCGATCTCGTCGACGATGACCGCGAAGAAACGGTTGAGCAGATCGACCACCTCGACCGCGGGCCGCGTGGTGACCAACTGCGTCGAGCCGATGACGTCCACGAAAATCACGGCGGCATGGCGTTCCTCGCCGCCGAGCACGGGCTTCTCCTGCTCGGCCAGCGCTGCGACTTCACGACCGACGTGACGGCCGAACAGGTCTCGGACCCGTTCGCGCTCGCGCAGACCGTTCACCATCGAGTTGAATCCGCGCTGTAGCTGGCCGAGTTCGGTGCCGTCGAACACCACCAGGTTGGTATCGAGATCACCTTTCTCGACACGATTGAGCGCGGCCCGCACCACGCGGATCGGGGTTGCGGTCAGGTAGGACAGGATCCACATCAGCAAGAAACCGAATATCAAGGCGAATGAGCCGAGACCGATGACGGCGTAAGCGAATTGGGTCGGCGTCAGATTGTTCAGCGTCACGGAGAACATCGCCGCCAACATGATTCCCACGATCGGAACCCCCGAGCTCAGGGCCCACACCACCATGGTGCGGCCCATGATGCCCGGAGCCAGCCGGATCGGCGGCGGGCCTGCCTCCAGAGCTTGCGCAGCGACCGGTCGAAGTGCGAACTCGGTGAACAGATGACAGCTGACCGACACCACGATGCCGGGAAAACTGATCCCCAGTAAGAACTTCGGGATGTAGTTGGTGTCCACCAGACCGTAGAGCGTCGTCAAAAGCGCGGTGCCCACACCCCAGAGGACCAGCAGCACGCGGGTCAGCCGGAACGGGGCGAGGAAGGTGTTGCGCTGATCGGCGACGGTTGGCGGGCGTTCTTCGATGGCCCAGCGCACGTTGTCGATCACCCGGGTGGTCGCCCAGAACACTCCCACGATCAATGCCGTGGCGATGTAGACCGGGGCCACGATGAAGGTGATCCAGCGGACCGAAGGATCGAACACATACGGCGAGGGGAACAGCACCGTGACGATGAACATCGAGATGCCGATGCCGAGCAGGTTCCCCAGGATCACGAACGTCGTCAGGATGGCCTGGATGCGCACCCGGCGGCGGCGCTGGCTTTCCGATACCCGGCCCAGCACCCACGAACCGTATTCCGGGGTGGTCGCCGGGAGCCGGCTGCTCTGGCGGGTGACACCTTCAAGGACTCGGCCCAGCCGTCGTGCCAGCGATTTGTCGGAGTTCATTGTGGCGCCAGCCTAGTTCGTCCGGGGATGCCCTTAAGGTGGTTCGGGTGCGCCTCGTGATTGCCCAGTGCACCGTCGACTACGTCGGGCGGCTGACCGCCCATCTACCTTCGGCCCGCAGGCTGTTGTTGTTCAAGTCCGACGGTTCGGTCAGTGTCCATGCCGACGATCGCGCCTACAAGCCGCTGAACTGGATGAGTCCGCCCTGCTGGCTCACCGAGAGCGACAGCGACGGTGTGCCGGTGTGGGTGGTCGAGAACAAGGCCGGTGAACAGTTGCGGATCACGGTCGAGGACGTCGAGCACGATTCCAGCCATGAGCTGGGCGTCGATCCGGGCTTGGTGAAGGACGGCGTGGAGGCGCATCTGCAAGTCCTGCTGGCCGAGCACGTCGAGTTGCTGGGTGCCGGTTACACCTTGGTGCGCCGGGAATACCCCACCGCGATCGGCCCGGTCGACCTCATGTGCCGGGATGAGCTCGGCCGCTCGGTGGCCGTGGAGATCAAACGCCGCGGGGAGATCGACGGCGTCGAACAGCTGACGCGCTACCTCGAACTGCTCAACCGCGACACCGTGCTGGCTCCGGTGACGGGCGTGTTCGCCGCCCAACAGATCAAGCCGCAGGCCCGAACGCTGGCTACTGACCGTGGAATCCGCTGCGTGACATTGGATTACGATCAGATGCGGGGCATGGACAGCGACGAGTATCGGCTGTTCTGAGATGCGTCGTCGGCCCCGTGAACACCGCCGGTTGGCGCCGTTGCCGCCGTCGCGACGAGTCGAGACGGGGCCTGACGGCTACGACTACGAAGTGCGGACAGTGGCCGCGTCGCGTGCGGTGAAGGTTTATCGATGCCCCGGATGCGACCAAGAGATCCGCGTGGCCACCGCGCACGTGGTGGTGCTGCCGATCGACGTCGGCGACGTCGACGACCGCAGGCACTGGCACACCGGCTGCTGGGCGAACCGGACCAATCGGCGCCCGACGAGAAAGTGGTCCTGAGCGGTCAGTGCTCGTCTGCGGAGGGTTCCACCAGCTCGATCAGCACGCCGCCGGCGTCCTTGGGGTGGATGAAATTGATGCGCGAGTTCGCGGTGCCCTTGCGGGGGGCGTCGTAGAGGAGCCGAACACCTTGACTGCGCAGGCGCTCACTGAGCGCGTCGATGTCACTGGTCCGATAGGCCAGCTGCTGCAGGCCGGGGCCGCTGCGGTCGATGAACTTGGCAATCGTCGACTGCTCGTTCAACGGCGCCAACAGCTGGATCTGGGCGCTGCCCTTGGCGGCGCCGCGCACCGAGAGCATCGCCTCGCGGACGCCCTGCTCCTCGTTGACCTCCTCGTGGAGCACGATCATGCCGAGATGGTCGTGGTACCACTTCGCGGCGGCATCGAGATCGGGAACCGCGATTCCGACGTGATCGATCGCCGTCACCAGTGCGGAAGCGAGCGCGGGACGGGCATCAACCTGATCGGCGGTCATAACGCAACGGTAACCTTTCCTTGAACGTTCGCGTATGTGTGATCGGCCACACAGATTTACTGAGTACCCACTGGAGGTAGGAATGACAACGTCGGTGATCGTTGCTGGAGCGCGTACTCCGGTGGGCAAGTTGATGGGCTCGCTCAAAGACTTCTCGGGCAGTGATCTGGGCGCGATCGCGATCCGTGGCGCGCTGGAGAAGGCGAAGGTCGACGCTTCGCTGGTGGACTACGTGATCATGGGTCAGGTGCTGACCGCGGGCGCCGGCCAGATGCCGGCGCGCCAGTCGGCGGTCGCCGCGGGCATTCCCTGGGATGTGCCTGCGCTGAGCATCAACAAGATGTGCCTGTCGGGCATCGACGCGATCGCCCTGGCCGATCAGCTGATCCGGGCCGGTGAGTTCGAGGTGGTGGTCGCCGGTGGTCAGGAGTCGATGAGCCAGGCCCCGCACCTGCTGCCCAAGAGCCGCGAGGGCTACAAGTACGGCGATGCGACGCTGGTGGACCACCTGGCCTACGACGGCCTGCACGACGTGTTCACCGACCAGCCGATGGGTGCGCTGACCGAGCAGCGCAATGAGACCGACAAGTTCACCCGCGCAGAGCAGGACGAGTTCGCAGCCCAGTCGCACCAGAAGGCCGCCGCGGCATGGAAAGACGGGGTGTACGCCGACGAGGTGGTGCCGGTGTCGATCCCGCAGCGCAAGGGCGACCCGATCGAGTTCACCGAGGACGAGGGCATCCGCGCCAACACCACCGCCGAGTCGCTCGGTGGTCTGCGCCCGGCCTTCCGCAAGGACGGCACCATCACCGCCGGTTCGTCGTCACAGATCTCCGACGGTGCGGCCGCGGTCGTGGTGATGAGCAAGGCCAAGGCGCAGGAACTGGGTCTTGACTGGCTGTGTGAGATCGGTGCGCACGGTGTGGTCGCCGGGCCGGACTCCACGCTGCAGAGCCAGCCGGCCAACGCGATCAAGAAGGCTATCGAGCGTGAGGGCATCAGTGTCGATCAGTTGGACATCCTGGAGATCAACGAGGCGTTCGCTGCGGTGTCGCTGGCCTCGACCAAGGAGTTGGGCGTCGACCCGGCGAAGGTGAACGTCAACGGTGGTGCCATCGCGATCGGCCACCCGATCGGTATGTCGGGCGCGCGCATCACGCTGCACGCCGCGCTGGAGCTGGCCCGCAAGGGTTCCGGCTACGCGGTCGCCGCGCTCTGTGGTGCCGGTGGCCAGGGCGATGCGCTGATCCTGCGTCGCTGACAGCTAATCGACGACGCTTACCAACGACGCTGCGTAGTAGCTGGCCGTCGGCTGCGGCACAATGGCGGCCATGACACGCTCCTTCGACCTGCGTACGGTTGCCGGCTGGTTCCGGCTCATCGCCCTTGCAGAGGCGGTCAGCTGGGCCGGCCTGCTGGTAGGCATGTACTTCAAGTACCTGGGCACTCCGCGCACCGAGATCGGGGTCAAGGTGTTCGGGCCGATCCACGGGGGCGTCTTCGTCGCCTTCGTGGTGGCTGCGGTGTTGGTCGGATGGGCCCACAAGTGGGGCGTCGGTACCTGGATCCTGGCTTTGCTGGCCAGCATCGTGCCATTGGGCAGTGTGATCTTTGTCATGTGGGCTGATCGCACCGCCCGACTGGGCTCCGGGGAGCAACCGGCTGCCGCCTCGGCGCTGGTGTCGCAACCGGGCGACGCCGTGTCCGAAACGACGTGACAGACTTGGTGACGTGACTCGTCCACGACCTTCTGTCGGGCCGGCGCTGGCCGGCGCGGTTGACCTCTCGGCACTCAAGCAGCGACCCGCGGCGGGCGGCGGCAGCGGTGGCGGTACAGGCGGTCCCGGCGCTGCCGGAGGCCCGAATGTCACCGAGGTCAACGAAGCGAACTTCGAAGCCGAGGTGCTGGTCCGCTCAGGGCAGGTGCCGGTGGTGGTGCTGCTGTGGTCACCGCGCAGCGATTCCAGCGCCGCGTTGGGGGACGCCCTGGCCGGTCTGGCGGCCGCCGACAACGGCAAATGGTCACTGGCACTGGTCAACGTCGACACCACGCCACGAGTGGCGCAGATGTTCGGCATTCAGGGTGTGCCCACCGTGGTCGCACTGGCCGGGGGACAGCCGATCGCCAGCTTCCAGGGCTCGCAGCCGGCCGACGAACTTCGTCGCTGGGTCGACTCGTTGCTGCAGGCCACCGCAGGCAAGCTGACCGGTTCCGGTGACGACGAGCCCGAGCAGGTCGATCCCGAGCTGGCGGCGGCCCGGACGCACCTGGACAACGGCGACTTCGCCGCCGCAGCGGCGGCCTATCAGGCCATTCTCGATGCTCAGCCCAACCACGCCGAGGCCAAGGGGGCCGTGCGCCAGATCGCCTTCCTGCAGAGGGCGAGCGCACAACGCCCCGACGCGGTGGCCGCGGCCGACGCCGCCCCCGATGACATCGAGGCGGCATTCGCCGCCGCCGACGCCGAGATCCTGGCCCAGAACGTGGCTGCGGCCTTTGACCGGCTGATCGCACTGATCAAGCGCACCGCCGGCGACGACCGGACCAAGGTGCGGACCCGGCTCGTCGAGCTGTTCGACCTGTTCGACCCGGCCGATCCCGAGGTGGTCGCCGGCCGCCGCAACCTCGCCAACGCGCTCTACTAGAGCGCGTCAGGCGGGCTCGAACCACAGCATCGCCAGCGGCGGCAGCACCATCACCGCTGAGGCCGGGCGGCCGTGCCAGGGCTCGTCGGTGGCCTGCACCGCGCCCATGTTCCCGATGCCCGCACCGTTGTAGATCGTTGCGTCGGTGTTGAGCACTTCCCGCCACTCGCCGGCGTGCGGCAGGCCGAGCCGGTACTCGCTGTGCTCACTGCCGGCGAAGTTGACCACGCAGGCCAGCACGGAACCGTCGGCGCCGAACCGCAGGAAGCTCAGCACGTTGTTGGCCGAGTCGTTCGCGTCGATCCATGAATAGCCCTCGGGGCTGGTGTCACGGCTCCACAACGCCGGGTGGCGCGAGTAGATCTCGTTGAGATCCCGCACCAATCGCTGCACACCTCCGGAAAAGCCCTGCTCGTCGAGTTGGAACCAGTCCAGGCCGCGTTCCTCCGACCATTCGGCCCGCTGGCCGAACTCCTGGCCCATGAACAACAACTGCTTGCCCGGGTGGGACCACTGGTAGGCCAGCAGGCTACGCAATCCGGCCGCCTTGGCGTGATCGTCGCCGGGCATCCGGGTCCACAAGGTGCCCTTGCCGTGCACGACCTCGTCGTGACTGATCGGCAGCACGTAATTCTCGCTGAAGGCGTAGAGCATCGAGAACGTCATCTCGTGGTGGTGGTAGCTGCGGTGCACCGGGTCATGGCTGACGTAGTCGAGCGTGTCGTTCATCCAGCCCATGTTCCACTTCATCGAGAACCCAAGGCCGCCAAGGTTGGTCGGCCGGGTGACCCCGGGCCATGAAGTCGACTCCTCGGCGATGGTGACGATTCCCGGGTTGGCCTTGTGCACGGTGGCGTTCATCTCCTGCAGGAACTGCACCGCCTCCAGGTTCTCGCGGCCACCGTAGATGTTGGGTGTCCAACCCCCCTCGGGACGGGAGTAGTCGAGGTAGAGCATCGAGGCGACGGCGTCCACGCGCAGGCCGTCGACGTGGTACTCCTGCAGCCAGTACAACGCGTTGGCGACCAGGAAGTTGCGCACCTCGGGCCGGCCGAAGTCGAAAACGTAAGTGCCCCAGTCGAGCTGTTCGCCGCGGCGTGGGTCGGAATGCTCGTAGAGCGGGGTGCCGTCGAACCGTCCCAGGGCCCAGGCATCTTTGGGGAAGTGGGCAGGCACCCAGTCCACGATCACCCCGATCCCGGCCTGATGCAGGCAATCCACCAGGTGGCGGAAATCGTCAGGCGAACCGAGCCGGGAGGTCGGCGCGTAATAGGACGTGACCTGGTAGCCCCACGAACCGCCGAACGGGTGCTCGGCGACGGGGAGAAGTTCGACGTGGGTGAAGCCTTGTTCCACAACGTATTCGGTGAGCTCGGTGGCCAGCTGCCGGTAGCTGAGCCCTGGGCGCCACGACATCAGGTGCACCTCGTAGGTGCTCATCGGTTCGAACACCGGGTTCTGCGCGGCCCGCCGGGTCATCCAGTCGCTGTCGTTCCAGGTGTAGGCACTGGCGGTCACCCGGGACGCGGTCTGGGGTGGCACCTCGGTGGCGAACGCCATGGGATCGGCGCGGTCGGTGGTGACGCCACCGGCGCCGTGCACCCGGAACTTGTACAGACCGCCGACGGGAAAGCCGGGCCAGAACAGCTCCCACACTCCGGATGAACCCATCACGCGCATCTGCGCCTCGTTGCCGTCCCAGTGGTTGAAGTCACCGATCACGCTGACGCCCTTGGCATTAGGAGCCCACACCGCGAACGAGACGCCTTCGACGATGCCGTCAGGAGTGGTGAAACTGCGCGGATGCGCGCCCAGAATCTCCCAGAGGCGTTCGTGGCGGCCCTCGGCGAACAAGTGGAGGTCCAGTTCGCCGAGCGTAGGGAGGAACCGGTAGGCGTCGGCGGTGGTGTGGGTGAAGATCGTGTCGTCGGCGCCGGGGTAGCCGATCTCCAGGCGGTAATCCGCCAAGTTGGTGAACGGAACGGATACGGCGAAAAGCCCGGAATCGATGTGTTGCATGGGGTACCGGTCACCGCCGATCACCGCCACGACCTTGGCGGCGTGCGGGCGGTAAGCCCGGATCACGGTCCGGTCGCCGTACTCGTGGGCTCCCAGCACCGAATGCGGATCGTGATGTTGCCCGATCACCAGTCGCTGGATGTCGGAGGGGTCGGGCCGCAGATGTAGGTCGGTGAGGTGGTTGCTTCGTGTCATTTCGTTCTCATTCCCTGCGTAGCAAGCCCAGTCGTTGCTCATAGGGTACGAGCGGCATGTTCAACACGTGTGCCACCGCCTTGGCGGGATCGATGCGGACGTAATTCGACTGCCCCCATTGGTATTCCTCGCCGGTGATCTCGTCACGTACCCAGAACCGGTCATGTGATTCCATACCCAGAGCCCCCATGTTCAACCACAACGTGGCTTCCTCGGGGCCGAACGGGTTGAGGGTGACCACCACGAGCACGGTGTCCCCGGTGATCGGGTCGAACTTGCTGTAGGCCAGCAGCGCGTCGTTGTCCACGTGGTGGAAGGTCAGGGTGCGCAGTTGACGTAGGGCCGGGTGCAGGCGCCGGATCTCGTTGAGCCGGGTCACGAATGGCTCAAGAGAACGGCCTTCGGCCAGGGCGGACGCGAAGTCGCGTGGGCGCAGCTCGTACTTCTCGGAGTCGAGATACTCTTCGCTGCCCTCGCGGACGGCCCGGTGCTCGAAGAGCTCGAACCCTGAGTACATGCCCCACGATGGGCTCATCGTGGCGGCCAGTACCGCGCGGATCGCGAACATGCCGGGGCCCCCGTGCTGCAGCGACTCGTGCAGGATGTCGGGGGTGTTCACCCACAGGCTGGGCCGAGCGCTGTCGGCGTTCTCGGTGATCTCATTGCCGAATTCGGTGAGCTCCCATTTGCTGGTGCGCCAGGTGAAGTACGTGTAGGACTGGGTGAAACCGCGCTTGGCCAGGCCGTACAGCCGCGCCGGCCGGGTGAACGCCTCGGACAGGAACAGTACGTCCGGATCCTCGTTCTTGACTTCGGCGATCAACCAGACCCAGAAGTTGGGTGGTTTGGTGTGCGGGTTGTCGACTCGGAACACCTTGACGCCGTGTGAGATCCAGAACCGAACCACCCTCAGCACCTCGTGGTACAGGCCGGCGGGGTCGTTGTCGAAGTTGAGCGGGTAGATGTCCTGGTACTTCTTGGGTGGATTCTCCGCGTAGGCGATGGTGCCGTCGGGCAGCACGGTGAACCACTCCGGATGTGCTGCGGCCCAAGGATGGTCGGGTGCGCACTGCAGCGCCAGATCCAGGGCCACCTCGACGCCCTGCCGGCGCGCGGCGGCCACGAAGGCGTCGAAGTCGTCGATGGTTCCCAGTGCCGGGTGCACGGCGTCGTGGCCGCCCTCGTCGCTCCCGATCGCCCACGGCGACCCCACGTCGTCAGGTGCGGCGGTCACGGCGTTGTTGCGGCCCTTACGGTGCACCTTGCCGATCGGGTGGATCGGTGGCAGATACACGATGTTGAAACCCATGCGGGCGATCCGGGGGAGTTGCTCGGCGGCGGTGGTGAATGTGCCGTGCACCGGATGGCCGGCCTTGTCCCAACCGCCGGTCGAGCGCGGGAACATCTCGTACCAGGACGAGAACCGGGCCAGTGGTCGATCCACCCACACGCCGTATTGCTCACCGCGGGTGACCAATTCGCGCAGCGGATACTGGTCGAGAAGTTCGGTGACCTCGACGGACAGCGCCGCCCCGGCCCGCAGGAACGGATCGCCGGGGGTGCGCAGCGCGGCGGCGGCCTCGATCAGCGGGTCACGCAGTTTGCGGGGCACGCCGGCGGCGGCGCGTTCGAGCAGGCGTGCCCCGACCAGCAGGTCGTTGGACAGCTCGGCCTCGCTCTGACCGGCGCCCAGCTTGGCTTCGACCGCGTGCCGCCAGGTGGCCAGCGGATCGCCCCAGCCGTCCACCCGGTAGGTCCACAGTCCGACGCAGTCGGGTGTGAACTGGCCATGAAAAACATCCGGGACCTCGCCTTGTGACATGGGCAGGGCCTGCGGCTTGATGCGTTGGGCGGGACGTACGACCTCGGCGATCGGTACCGGGACCGTCGCGGTGCCGGGGCCGGTGGCCAGCCGCGGGTAGTCGGCGCCCAGGTAACGCACCACCAAGGTGGCCGCAACCGCATCATGGCCTTCGCGCCACACCGTTGCCCGGACCGGCACGACCTCGCCGACGACGGCTTTTGCCGGGAACTGTCCGCCGAACACCACGGGCGCGACATCGTCGATTCCGATCCGACCGGCCACCCATCCACTCCTCACGTCGTCTCGATCAAGCGGCTGTCTCTCGTTCACTTGCCTTGTCGCGTCTGATACCCACCGTAATGGGCTGCCCAATCTTGTGGGCGCTAAGTGCGGCCTGACCGACGTCTGCGCGGATAACCGCGCGGACAACAGTGTCTGTACGGATTTCGCTCGCCGATGCACGAATCGGAATAGTCAGTAAGGTTGGTTCGCGTGAAAGCCCTCAGAAGGTTCACCGTCCGCGCGCACCTTCCCGAGCGGTTGGCGGCGCTGGAACGGCTGTCGATCAACCTGCGCTGGTCGTGGCACAAACCGACCCAGGACTTGTTTGCTGTCGTCGATGCCGAGCTGTGGGAGCAGACCAAGGGTGACCCGGTGGCGCTGCTGGGCGCGGTCACCCCGCAACGGCTCGACGAACTCGCCGGTGACCAATCGTTCCTGGGCCGGCTCGATGAGTTGGCCGCCGATCTGGACAACTATCTGAGCCGCCCGCTGTGGTACCAGCAGCAGGTCACCGACGGAGTCGAGATGCCGAAGGGCATCGCGTATTTCTCGATGGAGTTCGGTGTTGCCGAGGTATTGCCCAACTATTCGGGTGGCCTGGGCATCCTGGCCGGTGACCACCTGAAATCCGCGTCGGATCTCGGCCTGCCGTTGATCGCCGTGGGTCTGTACTACCGCTCGGGTTACTTCCGGCAGTCGCTGACCGCTGATGGTTGGCAGCATGAGACCTACCCGTCGCTGGACCCGCAGGGGTTGCCGTTGCGACTGCTCACCGATGCCGCAGGGGAACCGGTGCTGGTAACGCTGGCGCTGCCCGACGCCCGTGAGCTGCGGGCCCGGGTGTGGGTCGCGCAGGTGGGCAGGATCCCGCTGTTGCTCCTCGATTCCGATGTGCCGGAGAACGAGCACGAACTGCGTGGTGTCACCGACCGGCTCTATGGCGGCGATCAGGAACATCGCATCAAACAGGAGATCCTGGCCGGCATCGGCGGCGTGCGCGCGATCCGGGCGTTCACCGAGATCGAGAACTTGCCCGCCCCTGAGGTATTCCACATGAACGAGGGCCACGCCGGCTTCCTCGGCGTGGAACGCATCCGCGAATTGGTCGCTGCCGGGCTGGACTTCGACACCGCACTGACCGTGGTGCGGTCGTCGACGGTGTTCACCACCCACACCCCGGTCCCGGCCGGCATCGACCGGTTCCCGGTCGAGATGATCAGGCGTTACTTCGGCAGCCCACCGGGCGGGCCGGCCGACAGCCGTTTGTTGCCCGGTGTGCCGCTGGAGCGGGTGGTCGCGTTCGGCGCCGAGGACGACCCCTCGAAGTTCAACATGGCGCACATGGGTCTGCGGCTGGCGCAACGGGCCAACGGGGTGTCGTTGCTGCACGGCCGCGTCAGCCGGGCCATGTTCAACGAGCTGTGGCCGGGATTCGACCGGGCCGAGGTGCCGATCGGATCGATCACCAACGGGGTGCACGCGCCCACCTGGGCGGCGCCGCAGTGGCTGGCCCTGGGTCGGGAGCTGATCGGTTCGGAGGCCGCCGAGCCGGCGGTGTGGGAGCGGTTGCAGGAGGTCGAACCGGGGCACATGTGGTGGATCCGCTCGCAGCTGCGGGAGACGCTGATCGCCGACGTGCGTGACCGCTTGCGTCGCTCCTGGCTCGAGCGGGGTGCTTCCGAAGCTGAACTGGGCTGGATCGCAACAGCTTTCGATCCATCGGTGCTGACCGTCGGGTTCGCGCGACGGGTGCCGACGTACAAGCGGCTGACGCTGATGCTGCGTGACCCGGAGCGGCTGGAGAAACTGCTCCTCGACGAGAAGCGGCCGGTGCAGTTGATCGTGGCGGGTAAGTCGCACCCGGCCGACGACGGCGGTAAGGCGCTCATCCAGCAGATCGTGCGGTTCGCTGACCGGCCGGAGGTGCGGCACCGCATCGCGTTCCTGCCGGACTACGACATGTCGATGGCGCGCTTGCTGTACTGGGGCTGCGACGTGTGGCTCAACAATCCGCTGCGGCCTTTGGAGGCCTGCGGCACGTCGGGGATGAAGAGTGCGCTCAACGGCGGGCTGAACCTCTCGATCCGGGACGGTTGGTGGGACGAGTGGTACGACGGCGAGAACGGATGGGAGATCCCGACCGCCGACGGCGTCGACGACGAGTCACGGCGCGACGACCTCGAAGCCGCCGCACTCTATGACCTCCTCGAACACGCCGTCACACCGAAGTTCTACGACCGCGACGAGCACGGGGTGCCGACTCGCTGGGTCGAGATGGTGCGCCACACGCTGCAGGTGCTCGGGCCGAAGGTGCTGGCCTCGCGCATGGTGCGGGATTACACCGAGAAGTACTACCTGCCGGCGGCACGGTCGCTGCGCGAGACCGTCGAGGCCACGTCCGGGGAGCCGTTCGGCGCGGCCCGGGAATTGGCCGATTACCGCCGTCGGGCAGAAGATGCCTGGCCGAAGATCCAGATCACCGACGTGGACAGCTACGGCCTGCCGGACACACCACTGCTGGGGTCTTCGCTGACGCTGACCGCCACGGTGCAATTGGCCGGCCTGCGCCCCGACGAGGTCACGGTGCAGGCTGTGCTGGGCCGGGTGGACGCCAGTGACGTGATCCTGAACCCGGTGACTGTGCCGATGGCGCACACCGGTTCGGCCGATGGCGGGACCGAGGTGTTCTCGGCCTCGACACCGCTTCCGGTGGCCGGGCCGGTCGGCTACACCGTCCGGGTGCTGCCGCACCACCGGCTGCTGACCGCCGACAACGAACTCGGCCTGGTGGCGCTGGCTTGAGTAAGGCGCTCAAAGTTCAGCTCGACGGCGGACCGTACGCGCTGGCTGCCGGAAGTGACGGCGCGATGTGGGTGACCCTGGTGCACGGCGGTGCCGTCGCACGGGTTTCGGTCACCGGGGACGTCCGCACTTATCCGGTCGGGGAGGGCTCGCGCCCGTCGATCATCGCGGCCGGTCCGGACGGGGCACTGTGGTTCACCCGGGCCGGTGATGATCGCATCGGCCGGATCACCACGGCGGGTGAGCTGACCTCCTTCGAATTGCCCAGTGGCAGTGCTCCTTTCGGGATCGCCACCGGACCCGACGGTGCGTTGTGGTTCACCATGATGTCATCGGGTGAGATCGGCAGGATCGATACCGACGGTGAGATCACCGCTGCGGCCACCGTGGGCGGAATGCCGTCGATGATCACCAGGGGACCTGACGACGCGCTGTGGTTCACCCTCAACGAGGCCGGCGCGGTTGGCCGGCTGGCCGTCGACGGGACGCTCAAGTTGCGCGAATTGCCTACTGCTGCAGCCGGTCCCGTCGGGATCGCGGCCACTCATGACGATGCGGTGTGGTTCACCGAGATCCGTGCGGACAAGATCGGCCGGATCCCGGTCGACGACGCCATCCAGGAGCTGGACCTGCCCGGCAAACCGCATGCGGTGGTCGCCGACCCGACCGACGGGGTGTGGGTCAGCCTGTGGGGTGCCGATCAGATCGCCCGGATCAGCGGCGACGGGGACGTGGTGACCATCGACTTGCCACCTGGTAGCGAACCGCACGGCTTGGCGATCGGTCCCGACGGCGCCTGCTGGGTGGCGCTCGAGTGTGGGTTCGTCCTGAAAATGCCCACCTGAGTGCGCTGCCGCCGGGGCGGTCGGGTAAGTAGATAGGCGATACGTTTCCGCGGGAAACCGTAACGGGAGGCCGCCTGTGTTGATTCGCTCGTTCGGACTGCTCGCCGCCGTATCGGTGGCTTGCGCGGCATCGGCGACACCGGCCTGGGCCGACCCCGTCGTCGCTCCCGAAGTCGAGGTCGTCGCCGATGCGGTGCCCGTCCCGGGCGAGCCGGCCGCCGACCTCGTCGAGTCCACCCCACCGGCCCACCTCACGACCCCCGATGGCTGGCACCTGACCGTGTCGGCCAGTGACGAGACACGGGCCGCGGTGCCACCGTTGACCACCGCGATCTCGTCCCGCGAATACGTGGTCGGCGGCACCTACCGCGGTTCGATGACCGGCCCGGGCGGCGGTGACGATCTGCGTGGGACGCTGGAGGCCGGCTACCAGATCGGTTGCGGTATCGACATGAGCACCTCCAACGGCGTCGCGCTGACCGGCACCGCAGGCCTCAACGGGTCGATCGGTGTGCTCGGTACCGACGCGATCTCACCCTGGCCGGAGGGCATCCTGCCGGGCGTCGGCGCCAACATCGGCGGCGGTATCACGATCGGTCTCAAACCGGGCATCATCAACCTCATCCCGGTCACCGAGAAGGAATTCAAGGGCACCGAACCCTGGGTGATGATCAGCAACTTCCGGGTGAAGATCGACGGTTGTGTCGGCCAGTCGTTCATCCGGTCCTACGCCGTGCTGACCCGGTCGACCGATGAGTCCGAGGCGGTGCTGGCCTGGTACGGCACCACGAAGGTGGTCTGAGCCGGCGGCTCTCAGGTGAATCGCTTGAGGCAGCGCTGCTCGTCACCGAGGATGCCGACCCGGAAGGCGTCGATGCGCGCGAAGCCCGAGGGCACCGACTCGCCGTTGACGTCACTGGCCGCCAACCCGTTGGTCAGGATGCCCGACACCGCCTCGTCGACGTCACCTGCGGTCAACAGGATGGTGTCCCCGTTGGGCAGGTGCACCGGTTTGATCATCTTGGCCGTGGCCACCCCGGTCAGGCAGGCCGTGCGCAACGCCGCCTCGGCATTGTCGAGCACCAGGCCGCGGGCGTGCTGCAGGGCCAGCATGTAGCGCGAGATCAGCACGGAGAAGGCGGTGTTGTCACCGCCGGCCAGGTCGCCGACGTCGACTTCCTCGGACGGCGCTGCCAGGGCCTGCATTTCGGCCAGGTCGATCACGATGGTGTTGGTGTCGGGGCAGTAGGACGCCGGCGGGCTGGGCCGGGCACTCGGACAATCCACCGCCGCGTCGGGCCGGAAGTCGAGCCGCGGGGGATCGGCGGGTTTGAAGACGATGTTGAGCGCATCCACCATCGAGCGCACCCAGCGCTCGGTGATGTCGAGGTCGCCACTTTGGTCCTCGGGCAGCAGGACCGGAAGCTCACCGCGCCGCTGATTGATCTCCTTGACGTCGATGGCGGCACAGGCCGCCGGGCCGTCGGTGAAGCCGAACTGGAACGCCGAGATCCGTTCGAACGCTGACCCGTGCTCGTCGATGCCGACCTGGGCCTCGGCTTCGGTGAGCAGCGGATCCCGGAACGCGATCACCGCGGCCAGCAGCTTGTTGAGGCCGTCGGCGGTGCTGAGTGTGAACCGCGGGGAATCGCCCTGGGCCACCCATCGCAGGTAAGTGCCTGCCAGACAGTCGGCCTGCTGTTCGGCCACCAACGTCGGTGTAGTGCGGTTGATCAGTCCGGCCTGCTGCTGGATGGCATGCCCGTACTCATGGGCGAGCACCATGACGGCGCCCATGTCGCCGTTCTGCTGACGCAGGCCGGGTATCAGCACACCCCGGTCCCAGCCGATGGTCCGATCCGGTTTGCAGAACGCGGCGTTGACCAGACCGTACGTGTCCATCCCGCAGAACCGTCCGTCGAAACTCTCGGCGTCCCACGAGATCAGCGCGCGTACCGGTTGGAACTGGCCGTCGAACGCCTCGGAGTAGGCCTCCGACCAGAACTCCTCGAGATCACTGACGGCACTGGCCGCCAGATTGTCGGCCTTGCCGCCGTCGGTGTTGGCGACCTGGCGTGAGGGCGGCTGGGCATTGGGCCGCAGCCCGCTGGAGCCATCGGTGGCGGGCATGCCGGCGACGGAGAAGGGATCGGCGAACACCGACACCGCCGTACCGTCGACCATCGACGAGCATGCCGCGAGCGGCAACGCCGCGAACACCGTCAAGACGATGCCGATCAGGGTGCGTCGGCTCATCATCGCTGCCTTCCGGTGCACTCTGGCGGCTGACTGTCCGCGCGGTTATGCCGCACACACTAGTTAACTCGGGCGGGCGCCGGGGTCGATTGTCAGCCCGCGCCCCGAAGCCGCTTCAATGACTGACGCACCCGGTCAGCGTCGGTGGTGGACCAGAACGGCGGCAGTGACGAACGCAGGTATCCGCCGTAGCGGGCGGTGGCCAGCCGGGAGTCCAGCACCGCGATCACCCCGCGATCGTCGGTGTGGCGCAACAGGCGGCCGGTGCCCTGGGCCAGCAGGAGTGCGGCGTGATTGGCGGCGATGGCCATGAAGCCGTTGCCACCGTGCGTGCTGATCGCCCGTTGCCGTGCGGTCAACAACGGATCGTCCGGGCGTGGGAACGGAATGCGGTCGATCAGCACCAACGACAGGGACGGCCCCGGAACGTCCACGCCCTGCCACAGCGACAGGGTGCCGAACAGCGACGTCTCGGGATCGTCGGAAAACTGTTGCACCAAAGCCGAAGTCGTGTCTTCACCTTGACAGAGCACCGGGGTGGACAGCCGCTCGCGCATGACCTCCGCGGCGGCCTTGGCCGCGCGCATCGACGAGAACAAGCCGAGGGTGCGCCCGCCGGCCGCGGTGATCAGCCCCTCGATCTCGTCCAGGGTGCGGGCATCGGTGCCGTCGCGGCCGGGCGGCGGTAAATGCTTGGCCACGTACAGGATTGCGGATTTGGCGTGGTCGAACGGTGAGCCCACGTCGAGACCGCGCCAGCCCGGTTTGGCGGGCGCGCCGGCGTCGGCGTCGGAGAAGCCGCCCAGCCCCCAATTGCGCGCCATGGCATCGAAGTTGCCGCCAAGGGTCAGCGTCGCCGAGGTCAACACCGCCGTGGTGTTGGCGAACAGTCTGGTGCGCAGCAGGCCTGACACCGACATCGGAGCCACCCTCAGGATCACCCGGGTGGCGTTCGCGCTTTCTTCCCGCGCCACCCACACCACATCGACGCGGTCGGGGATCGGCGGGACGAATGAGGTCAGGATTCGGGTGGCGGTGTCGCTGACATCGTTGAGTGCGGTGACGGCCTCGGTGCGGGCCGAGGCCGCCTGTGGGTCGCTGGGGGTGGTGTCGATCGCGGTGCGCGCCGCGTTGGCGGCGTCACGCAAAGCGGTCAGGTAGACGCCCAGCTCCTCGTCGAGCACGTCGATGCGGCCGGCGTCGAGTTCGTGCAGCAGCGAGGAGAGTGTCGCGACGGCGGCCTCGAAGCGTTGCGCGAGTTCGTCATCCACCAATCGCGCCATCCTGCGGTGCGCGACCGCCATGGACGTAGCCGACAGTTCGGCGGTGGCCACCCCGGTGACCCGGTCGGCCAGTTCGTGGGCCTCGTCGACGACCAGCAGCTCGTACTCGGGTAATACGGAGAAGTCGGAGAGCGCGTCGATGGCCAGCAGCGCGTGATTGGTGACGACGACGTCGGCGGCACCGGCCTTCTCCCGCGCCCGCTCGGCGAAGCAGTCGGTCCCGAACTGGCAGCGCGACACCCCGATGCACTCGCGGGCCGACACGCTCACCTGAGACCAGGACCGGTCGGGCACACCGGGAGTCAGCTCGTCGCGATCACCGGTCTCGGTGTCCGAGGACCATTCGGTCAGCCGCTGCACATCGCGGCCCATGGCGCTGAGCGCCATGGGTGAGAACAGTTCGTCCTGCGGGCGATCGGCGGGCTCCTCGGCTGCGCCGTTGTGAATTTTGTTGAGGCACAGATAGTTTCCCCGCCCCTTCAGCAACGCGAACGTGGGTTTGCGGGGCAGCGCATCGGCCAGTGAGTTCACCAGCCGGGGCAGATCGCGATCCACGAGTTGACGTTGCAGCGCAATGGTGGCCGTCGAGACCACCACAGGTTGCTCGGTCTGCAGGGCACGGGCGATCGACGGCACCAGGTAGGCCAGCGACTTGCCGGTGCCGGTCCCGGCCTGCACGGCCAGATGTTCACCGGACTCGAAGGCGTGGGCGACTGCCTCGGCCATCTCCACCTGGCCCGGACGGCTGGCACCGCCGAGCCCTTTCACCGCGATCTTGAGCAGATTGGTCACCACGTTGGCCACCTCGCGGGATGGCTTCGATTTGGTCGTCATGGTTTGGGCGGCACGACCCGGGTGGGGATGGCCGGCTCGCCGCGGGACAGCTTCAGCCCGTCCCACGGCAGGCTGTGCAGCCCTGAAGCGACCCGCGCCCGCGCGGTGGCCAGGTTGGCGGCGGGGTGGTGCCCTTCGACCGGGACGCCGCCGGTCACCAGCGGCACGGTAAGCCGGCGGGTGGTGAGTCCCGAGGTCTCCGGCAGCTCCTGGCCGTAGGGGTAGACCACCTCCTCGACGATCGTGCCCGAAGCCTTGGCGAGGCGGACCGCCTGCTTGCGGCCGCCGTGGGACTCCTTGTGACTGCTGCGCTTGGCCACCGGCATCCCGTCGACTTCCACCAGCTTGTAGACCATGCCCGCGGTCGGTGCGCCCGATCCGGTGACCACCGAGGTGCCTACCCCGTAGCTGTCGACGGGCTCGGCGCGCAGGGCGGCGATCGCGAACTCGTCGAGATCGCCGGAGACCACGATCTGCGTGTTCGGGGCACCGAGGTCGTCGAGTTGCTGGCGCACCTGACGGGCCAGCACACCCAGATCCCCGGAATCGATGCGCACCGCGCCCAACTGCGGGCCGGCCGCCGCGATCGCGTTGGCCACGCCGGCGGTGATGTCGTAGGTATCCACCAGCAGCGTGGTGTCGACGCCCAGTGCCGCGACCTGCCCGCGGAAGGCGGCCTGCTCGTCGGGGCCGGACTCGGTGGTGTGCAGCAGGGTGTAGGCGTGTGCCGCGGTGCCCAGGGCGGGCACACCGTAACGCTGCTGGGCGGCCAGGTTCGACGATCCGGTGAAGCCGGCCAGGTAGGCGGCGCGGGCCGCGGCCACGGCGGCCAACTCGTGGGTGCGCCGTGAGCCCATCTCGATCATCGGCCGGCCCGCCGCTGCGCTGGCCATCCGGGCTGCCGCCGACGCGATCGCCGTGTCGTGGTTGAGGATTGACAACACCAGGGTCTCCAGCACCACGCATTCGGCGAAACTGCCGTGTACCGACAGCACCGGGGAACCCGGGAAGTAGAGCTCGCCCTCGGCGTAGCCGTCGATGTCGCCGCTGAACCGGTAGTTCGACAGGAAATCCAATGTCTCCGAGTCCAGGAACTCCGCGAGCGCAGCGAGTTCGTGGGCTGCGAAGGTGAACTCCGCCAACGCTTCCACAAACCGCCCGGTGCCCGCGACCACACCATAACGGCGCCCTTCGGGCAGCCGGCGGGCGAAGACCTCGAACGTGGTGCGGCGGTGCGCCGTGCCGTCACGTAACGCGGCGGCAAGCATCGTCAGCTCGTATTTGTCGGTGAGCAACGCGACGGTCACACCAGCAACCGTAGCTGTTCGCGGCTGCTTCAATAGGGCGGCACCCCTGCCGGTATTGTGGGCCCATGGTTACACCGGCGAAGGCCCGACCGGGGACCCGCGAAGAGCGCAGTGTGGGTGGGTCGCCCCGGGAAGATTCAGCCACCGAAAGTCCGTGGGTGACCATCGTCTGGGACGATCCGGTCAACCTGATGACCTATGTCACCTACGTTTTCCAGAAGCTGTTCGGATACAGCGAGCCGCACGCCACCAAACTCATGCTGCAGGTGCACAACGAAGGCAAGGCCGTGGTGTCGGCAGGCAGCCGTGAGTCGATGGAGACCGACGTGTCCAAACTGCACGCCGCAGGCTTGTGGGCGACCATGCAACAGGACCGCTGAACGACTGTGCGGAAATGGAAACGGGTCGAGACCGCCGACGGCCTGCGGTTGCGGTCGGCGCTGGAAGCCCACGAGGCCGCACTGCTGTCCAGCCTGGGCACCTCGATGCTCGGCATGCTCGACGAACGCGGATCTTCCGGGCCCACAGACGAACTCGAGATGATCACCGGCATGAAGACCGGCAACCCGCAGCCGCCCGAGGACGCCACCATGAAGCGGCTGCTGCCGGATTTCTACCGGCCGCAGACCGAGCACCCGGCAGGTTCGGGCACCGCCGAGAGTCTCAACAGTGCGCTGCGCGGGTTACACGAGCCCGCCATCATCGATGCCAAACGTGAAGCGGCCCAACGCTTGTTGGACACCATCCCGAGTGGCGGCGGCAAGTTCGAGCTGACCGAACAGGATGCCGAGGCATGGGCGGCTGCCGTCAACGACATCCGGTTGGCGTTGGGCACCATGCTCGACATCGGACCACAGGGGCCCGAGCAGTTGCCCACCGAACATCCGATGGCCGGGCACGTCGACGTCTACCAGTGGCTGACCGTGCTGCAGGAGTACCTCGTCCTCGGCCTCATGGGGAGATAGGTCTGATGGGTTCGATCACCGACGTCGGCGGCATCCTCGTCGGCCACCACCACCGCATCGACCCGGACGCGACCCTGGGTTCGGGGTGGGCGACGGGATCGACCGTGGTGCTGGCCCCGCCGGGCACCGTCGGCGCTGTCGACGGCCGTGGCGGAGCGCCCGGCACCCGCGAGACGGATCTGCTCGACCCGATCAACACCGTGCGCCACGTCGACGCCGTCGTGCTGACCGGCGGCAGCGCGTACGGGCTGGCCGCCGCCGACGGGGTGATGACCTGGCTTGAGGAGCAGGGCCGCGGAGTGGCGATGGACGGCGGCGTGGTGCCGATCGTGCCTGCCGCGGTGATCTTCGACCTGCCCGTGGGTGGCTGGGCCAACCGGCCGACGGCCGAGTTCGGCTACACAGCTGCCGCGGCGGCGTCCACCGAGTTCGCGTTGGGCACTGTCGGCGGCGGGGTCGGCGCGCGCGCCGGAGTGCTCAAGGGGGGTGTCGGCACGGCCTCGGTGACCCTGGACTGCGGGGTGACCGTTGGTGCCCTGGTAGTGCTCAACGCGGCCGGCGACGTGGCAGACCCGGCCACCGGACTGCCCTGGATGGCATCGCTGATAGAGGAGTTCGGGCTCGTCACGCCACCGGCTGACCAGCTCGCCGCCTACGCCGACCGTCACCGGGAGCTGGGGCCGCTGAACACCACCATCGCGGTGGTCGCCACCGACGCCGAGCTCAGCCCAGCCGGGTGCCGCCGGGTGGCCGTCGCCGCGCACGACGGGCTGGCCAGGACCATCTCCCCGTGTCACACCCCGCTGGATGGCGATACGGTGTTTGCGCTGGCGACCGGCGCGGTGACCGTCGAGCCGGACGAAAACACCCCGGTGGCGATGTCGCCGGAAACGGCGCTGGTGACCCGGGTCGGGGCGGCCGCGGCTGATGTCCTGGCCCGCGCCGTCATGGTCGGGTTGCTGGCCGCCGAGCCGGTGGCCGGAATACCGACCTACCGGGACATGTTGCCGGGAGCGTTCGCAGTGAAGGAAAGCTGATGGGAGTGATCAAGTGCTGGTGATCCGCCGGGATCTCGTCGAGGCGATGGTGGCGCATGCCCGCGCCGACCACCCCGACGAGGCGTGTGGGGTGATCGCCGGGCCAGAGGGCTCTGACCGGCCCGAGCGCTTCATTCAGATGGTCAACGCCGAACGTTCCCCGACCTTCTACCGGTTCGACTCGGGGGAGCAGCTCAAAGTGTGGCGCGCGATGGATGACTCGGATGAGGTGCCGGTGGTCATCTACCACTCGCACACCGCGACCGAGGCCTACCCGAGCCGCACGGACATCTCTTACGCCTCCGAACCGGACGCGCACTATGTGCTCGTCTCCACGCGGGACCCGCAGGAGCACGAGCTGCGCAGCTACCGGATTCTCGACGGCGTCGTCACCGAAGAACCCGTCACTATCGTTGAGCAGTACAGCTAAGGAGCTTTTGACATGGCAGTCACCGTTTCGATCCCGACCATCCTGCGTCCGCACACCGACGGGCAGAAGCGCGTCAGTGCTTCCGGCGACACCCTGCAGGCGGTGATCGCCGACCTGGAGGCCAACTACTCGGGCATCTCGGACCGGCTCGTGGATAACGGCAAGCTGCACCGCTTCGTCAACATCTATGTCAACGACGAGGACGTGCGCTTCTCCGGTGGACTGGACACCGCGATCGCCGACGGCGACTCGGTGACGATCCTGCCTGCCGTCGCGGGCGGAGCCTGACGCTCCATGACCAGATACGACTCGCTGCTGCAGGCCCTCGGCAACACGCCGCTGGTCGGGCTGCAGCACCTGTCGCCTCGGTGGGAGGACGGTCCGGACGGGCCACATGTGCGGTTGTGGGCCAAGCTCGAGGACCGCAACCCCACCGGCTCGATCAAAGACCGCCCCGCGCTGCGCATGATCGAACAGGCCGAGCGGGACGGCCTGTTGAGCCCGGGCGCCACGATCCTGGAGCCGACGAGCGGCAACACCGGGATCTCGCTGGCCATGGCCGCAATGCTCAAGGGCTACAACATGATCTGCGTGATGCCCGAGAACACCTCCGTCGAACGACGCCAGATTCTTCGAGCTCTATGGTGCGAAGATCATCTTCAGCCCGGCCGAGGGCGGTTCCAATACCGCGGTCGCCACCGCGAAAGAGCTTGCGGCCCAGAACCCGTCGTGGGTGATGCTCTACCAGTACGGCAACCAGGCCAACTCGGACGCGCACTATTACGGCACCGGCCCGGAGCTGCTGGCCGACCTGCCCGAGATCACCCACTTCGTCGCGGGCCTCGGCACCACCGGCACCCTGATGGGCACGGGACGCTTCCTGCGCGAGCACGTGCCCGGTGTGCAGATCGTGGCGGCCGAACCGCGCTACGGCGAAGGTGTGTACGCACTGCGCAACATCGACGAAGGGTTCATCCCCGAGCTGTATGACCCGGACGTGCTGACCACCCGGTTCTCGGTGGGCTCGTATGACGCGGTCAAACGCACCCGGGACCTGGTGACCCGCGAAGGGATCTTCGCCGGCATCTCCACCGGCGCGGTGCTGCACGCGGCGCTGGGCATGGGGGCCAAGGCGATCAAGACCGGTGAGCGCGCCGACATCGCGTTCGTGGTCGCCGACGCCGGCTGGAAGTATCTGTCCACCGGTGCCTACGCCGGTAGCCTTGATGACGCAGAGGATGCGTTGGAAGGGCAGCTATGGGCGTGAGCGGGCAGGCATGACCAACCTCCCTTCGACCGCGCCGAAGAAACGACCCGCATGGCTGGTCGGCGGCCTGACGATCATCAGCTTCGTGGTGCTGCTGTGGGTGATCGAGATCGTCGACACCGCCATGGGTCACCGGCTCGACCAGGACGGCATCCGGCCCCTGCAGACCGACGGGCTGTGGGGCATCCTCTGGGCGCCGCTGCTGCACGGCGGCTGGGCGCACCTGATCGCCAACACCGTGCCCGCGTTGGTGCTCGGATTTCTCATGACGCTGGCCGGGATGGGGCGGTTCATCGCCGCCACCGCGATCATCTGGATTCTCGGCGGGTTCGGCACCTGGGTGATCGGCAATATCGGTCTGCATTGCCCGTACGTGACCGTGCAATGCACCAGCACTCACATCGGCGCATCGGGTCTGATCTTCGGCTGGTTGGCCTTCCTGATCGTGTTCGGCTTCTTCACTCGCAATGCGTGGGAGATCGTCATCGGCGTCGTCGTGCTGTTCGTGTACGGCGGCGTGCTGTTCGGAGTGCTGCCCGGCAATGCGGGGGTGTCCTGGCAGGGTCACCTGAGCGGGGCCATCGCCGGCCTCATCGCGGCGTACCTGCTGTCCGGCCCGGAACGCAAGGCGCGGGAAGCGCGCAAGCGTCCCAACCAGCTCACCTCATGAACGACCGACTCGCACCCGTCGGCATCTTCGACTCCGGGGTGGGCGGGCTGACCGTCGCCCGCGCCATCATCGACCAACTGCCCGACGAGGACATCATCTACGTCGGCGACACCGGCAACGGTCCGTACGGACCGCTGACCATCCCCGAGATCCGGGCCCACTCGCTGTCCATCGGCGACGATCTGGTGGCCCGTGGCGTCAAGGCTCTGGTGATCGCCTGCAACACCGCGTCGTCGGCCTGCTTGCGTGACGCGCGTGAGCGCTACTCTCCGGTGCCGGTGGTCGAGGTGATCCTGCCCGCGGTGCGACGCGCGGTGGCCGCGACCCGCAACGGCCGCATCGGCGTGATCGGCACCGCGGCCACCATCGCCTCGGGCGCTTATCAGGACGCGTTCGCCGCCGCACGGGACACCGAGGTGTTCGGGGTGGCTTGTCCGCGCTTTGTCGACTTCGTCGAACGCGGTGTCACCAGCGGCCGTCAGGTGCTCGGTCTGGCCGAGGGATATCTGGAGCCCCTGCAGCGCGCCGAGGTGGACACCCTGGTTCTGGGTTGCACGCACTATCCGATGTTGTCGGGCCTCATCCAGTTGGCCATGGGCGACAACGTCACCCTGGTGTCCTCGGCGGAGGAGACGGCCAAGGATCTCCTGAGGGTGCTCACCGAACTCGATTTGCTGAAACCGCATGAATCCGGTCCGGCCCGACGGGTGTTCGAGGCCACCGGCGATCCTGAGGCGTTCACCACACTCGCCACCCGGTTTTTGGGTCCGGGCCTGGACGGGGCGCGGCAGGTGCGCCGTCATGCAGGGGTCGGAAAATGATCTCCGTCGCCCAAAGCGGCGATGTCTTGGCAACGCGCACATCGGGCATGGCAAGCTAGACACTGTGCGATTGACCATCCTGGGATGCTCCGGCAGCGTTGTCGGCCCGGATTCGGCAGCCTCTGGCTATCTCGTCACCGCACCAGACACGATTCCGATGGTTGTCGACTTCGGTGGTGGCGTCCTTGGTGCGTTGCAGCGCTACGCCGACCCGAATTCGGTCAACGTGTTGCTGTCACATCTGCACGCCGACCACTGCCTGGATCTGCCGGGGTTGTTCGTGTGGCGCCGGTACCACCCGATCCCGGCGACCGAGCGCGGCCTGATGTACGGGCCGGCCAACACGTGGTCGCGGCTCGGTGCGGCGTCGTCACCCGAGGGTGGCGAGATCGACGATTTCACCGACATCTTCGAGGTGCGGCACTGGGAAGACGGCTCGGCGATACAGATGGGTACCCTCAGCATCACGCCGCGCCTGGTGTGCCACCCCACCGAGTCCTACGGCATGCGGTTCACCGATCCATCCGGCGCGACGTTGGTCTACAGCGGGGACACCGGATACTGCGACGCCTTGGTCGAGCTGGCCCGCGGGGCCGATGTCTTCCTGTGCGAGGCGTCCTGGACGCACGATCCGTCGCGTCCGCCCAAGCTGCACCTGTCCGGCACCGAGGCGGGGCGTGCCGCTGCGGCAGCCGGCGTCGGTGAGCTGCTGTTGACCCACATTCCACCGTGGACGTCGCGCGAGGACGTCATCAGCGAAGCCAAGGCCGAGTTCGACGGCCCGGTACACGCCGTGGTGTGCGGCGAGACGTTCGACGTCACCCGCGGCTGACTCCGCTAGGGTTGGCCGGGTGTCCAAGCGAGAAGACGGCCGTCTCGACGACGAGCTGCGTCCGGTAACCATCACCCGCGGATTCACAACGCACCCCGCCGGCTCGGTGCTGGTGGAGTTCGGCCAGACCCGCGTCATGTGCACCGCGTCGGTCACCGAAGGCGTGCCGCGCTGGCGTAAGGGCTCCGGGCAGGGCTGGCTGACCGCCGAATACGCCATGCTGCCGGCCGCCACCCATGACCGCTCGGACCGCGAATCGGTGAAGGGCCGCGTCGGCGGCCGCACCCAGGAGATCAGCCGGCTGGTCGGACGCTCGTTGCGGGCGTGCATCGACCTCGGCGCACTGGGGGAGAACACCATTGCCATCGACTGCGACGTGCTGCAGGCCGACGGCGGTACCCGGACCGCCGCCATCACCGGCGCCTATGTGGCGCTGTCCGACGCGGTGACGTATCTGGCCGCGGCCGGACGGCTTTCCGACCCGCGCCCGCTGTCCTGCGCGATCGCCGCGGTGTCGGTCGGCGTGGTCGACGGACGCGTTCGCGTCGACCTGCCCTACGTGGAGGATTCTCGCGCCGAAGTGGACATGAACGTCGTCGCCACCGACACCGGCACCCTGGTGGAGATCCAGGGCACCGGCGAGGGTGCGACCTTCCCGCGGTCCACGTTGGACAAGATGCTCGATGCCGCGCTCGGCGCCTGCGAGCAGTTGTTCGTGATCCAACGCGAGGCTTTGGAACTGCCGTATCCAGGGGTGCTGCCCGAGGGGCCGGCCCCCAAGAAAGCGTTCGGTAGCTGAGTGCCCGCACTGCTGGTGGCCAGCCGCAACGCCAAGAAGCTGGCCGAGCTGCGCCGGGTGCTGGATGCCGCCGGGGTAGTCGGCCTGGAGTTGTTGTCGCTGGCCGACGTGGCGGCCTATGACGAGGCGCCCGAGACCGGTGCGACGTTCGAGGAAAACGCGCTGGCCAAAGCGTCGGACGGCTTTCGGGCTACCGGATTGGCTTGTGTCGCAGACGATTCCGGGATCTCGGTAGATGCCCTGAACGGGATGCCGGGCGTGCTCTCCGCGCGGTGGTCCGGTGTGCACGGCGACGACGCGGCCAACACTGCCCTGCTGTTGGGGCAGCTGGCCGACGTGCCCGATGAACGGCGCGGGGCGGCGTTCGTGTCCGCGTGTGCTTTGGTCTCTTCGTCCGGTTCGACGGTGGTGCGAGGGGAGTGGCCGGGCAGCGTGACCCGCGAACCCCGTGGTGACGGCGGGTTCGGCTACGACCCGGTCTTTCTGCCTGCCGGATCTGATCGCACTGCCGCCCAGCTGTCACCAGCCGAGAAGGATGCGGCATCGCATCGCGGCCGGGCGCTGGCGTTGTTGGTGCCTGCGCTGCGGGAATTGGCTGCGTCCTAGCCTGCGTTTTGTCACGCCAGCGCACCTGTCGAGCTCGAGCGTCACGCTGGCGTGCATGAAATTGCCGGCGGGCCCGCGATTGTCACTCTGGAGTGGCGGCCGAGCTCGGGCGTCACTCCAGAGTGACAACGCAGCGGCGGGTCAGCATGAGTGCCCCCGCGGCGATGACGGCACTGATCACCATGGCAACGGCCATGGGCAACGCGGTGTGGTCACCGCCGAGGCCGACGATCGGCGACACCACCGCCGCCAGACCGAACTGCAGGGCTCCCAACACCGCCGAACCGGTGCCGGCCGCATGGCGAACCTGATCGAGCGCCAGCGATGTCGCATTGGCCGCCACCAGGCCGAGGCTTGCCACCGCGCCCCACAGCAGCAGCAATGACGCCCACAAGACCGGGCCGATCAGGGCGTCGACCACCAGCAGCACCGAGAACAGGACGAGCAGGCCCACCCCGAGGTGCAGCAGTCTGCGCTGGCCGAAACGGCCGACGATCCTTGCGTTGACGGCGTTCACGATCACGATGCCCGCGGCGTTCGCGGCGAAGGCGAACGAATAGTGCAGCGGGGACAGGCCGAGCACGTTTTGGAGCACGAACGGTGAAGCCGAGATGTAGGCGAACATCACGGTGAATCCGAACGCAAAGGCCAAGGTGTAGCCGATGTAGCCGCGATTCGTCAGCACCGACCGCGCATCGCGCAGCATGGCGGCGACGCCGCCGGTATGGCGCCGGTCTTGGGGATGGGTCTCAGGGAGGACGGCGACGACGCCGAGGAACATCGCGACGGCGAGCCCGGCGAGAATCCAGAAGACGCCGCGCCAGCCGATCAGGCCCATCAGCGATCCTCCGATGAGCGGCGCCAGCACCGGTGCGGCACCGTTGATGATCATCATCAGGCTGAACGCCCGGGCGGCCACGGCGCCATGTGCGCGATCGGCCACCACAGCTCGGCTCAGCACCACGCCGGCGGCGCCGCTGAATCCCTGTACGAATCGAAATGCCGTCAGTGCGGCGATGTTCGGAGCCAACGCGCAGGCCACCCCGGCGAGGATGCAGACGAAGGTGCCGGCGAGCATGAGAGGGCGCCTGCCGAATCGATCCGAGAGCGGACCGATGACCAACTGCCCGCTGGCCAAGCCCACCATGAACGAGGTCAGGGTGAACTGAACGGCCGAGGCCGATGTGCCGAATTCGGCTGCCATTGCCGGGAAGGCCGGCAGGTACATGTCGATCGACAGCGGCGCCACGGCGGTCAGCAGGGCAAGCACGCCCAGCCAGCTCAGTGGCAGCGCGGGTGTCTGGGACGTCGTCTCGGCATTTGTGGTTCGAGTAGTCATGAGGCCTTAGATCAAAGATTTATGTATAAGGTTATATGTAATATAGCGGATATGACGGCTCCTCGAGTACCCACGGCACCGCGTGATGTGCGTGACACCGCGGCTGCCCTGCGCACTCTGGTCTGGTCGCTGCGGCGGTTCGGTGAGAAGCAGGTCGGTCTGGAACCCTTGCCGCATTCGGAGTTCGAAGTCATCCGTACGGTGGGCGACCACCCGGGGATCAGTGTCTCCGAGACCGCTCAGGTGTTGGCGCTGCAGCCCAGCAACGTAAGCACCACGGTGCGGAAACTGGTTGAGCGCGGTTTGATCGACCGGGCACCCGACCAACATGACCGTCGCTGTATCCGGCTGCACCTGACGGCCAGGGCGGCACAGCACAAGAAGATGATCGACGCCGCATGGACCGAGGCCGTCCGCGAGCAGTTCGCTCAGATGACCGAGGAGGAGGTGGCGACCCTGGTCAAAGCCGGGCCGCTGCTTCGGCGCCTGGCGTCGATGGGATAGGGGACCGGGGTCCCTAGACGCCGAAGCGTTCCTTGATGTCGCGGGTGTTGAAGTGCTCGACGATGATGCCGACCAGCGGGATCGTGCCGGCCAGCAGGACGCCGATGGTCTTGCCGATGGGCCAGCGGATCTTCACCGCCAGGTTGGCGGTGAAAAGCAGGTAGATGAAGTAGACCCAGCCGTGCACGATGCCGATCCAGCTCGGCGGGTTGTCCACCTGCACGATGTACTTGAGGACCATCTCGTAGCACAGCGCGATCAACCAGATACCGGTGGTCCAAGCCAACACGCGGTAGCCCAACAGGGCCTTACGGATGGTCTCCTTGGGGGTGCTGACCTCGGCCTGCGGTTCGGTCATCTATCGGTCCTGTCTTTCTTCTCGGACTGGTCGGACTTGGCCAGCTCGGCAAGGTAGGCGTTGTACTCGGACAGTTCTTCGTCGCCGGCATCCGCGGCCACGGCCTTGGGGCGTTCCGGCAACAGGCCCGCCGGGATCTCGGTGACGTCGCCGCTCGGCCGCTCCGGCGGAGCGTCCTCGTACCGGACGAACTTGTAATAGGCGTAAAAGCAGAACCCGGCGAACATCGGCCACTGCAGGGCATAACCGAGATTCTGGAACGTCCCCGAGGCCGACTCGTAGCGCGTCCACTGCCACCACGCCAGCGCCAGGCATCCGGCGGCGCCAAGACAGACCAGTGCGATGAGCGCTGGTCTCCTACGCCGTGTAGTGGACATTCGTCCATGGTACGGCGCGGTGCTCAGACCTCGAAAATGCACCGTATGACGGTGGCTAGACCTTGGGGCCGATGAACTCGTCGAGACGAGTGGTGGCGGCCTTGCGGTAGATCGACACGACGTACTTGGTCGAACGCGTCCACGGGATACCGAGGTGATCCAGTGCGGCGGTGAACAGGTTGAGGATGTCGTCTGAGTGATTCGTGAAGTGGTATCGGATGCTCTTGATGCCGCGGTCGTTCGCGACCACGCGACACCCGTCGCTGTGAATCAGGCCGCGCACGAAGTCCTCGGTGGCCCGGTCCACAAGATCCTGCTGCCAGCTCTCGAGCCGAATCGGTCGGTTGTGCTTACGGCCAGGCCCGTGTTGGGGGAACAGGCATGGCCAGTGCTTGGAGTACAGCGAAACTTGGACGCAACCCTTCTTGGCCACGAGACCTGTTACTTGACCTGGCATGACCGACTCAACTGCCTGGCGGCACCGGTCGATTATTGTGGGGTACTTCTTGTCGAGCGTGATCCGTAGGCGCCAGACGCGCGTGTTGCGTGAGATGTCGCCGTCTCCCAGATAGAGGCCGAGGAGATACGCGTACGCGCTGACAGGCAGCGCACCAAAATCATGGTCTACGCCGCATGGCGACGATGCTGGCTCTTGCAATCGTTTGGGTGGTTGGCTTCGCCAGTCCCGAACAGTCGGACGAGGTATACCCGTGTGCCGAGCGATTGCGCAGTCGTTCAAGCCAGCCGCGATGAGTTGCTGAACCTTGTTGAACTCGTTTGCCGACCGTATGGCGCACCCCTCTCGAAAGGCGATGCCTCGACGATATTGGTGGCCACTGACAGATTCGGCAACTGATAGACCGGTAGGATCAGGACCCTTGCGGGCGTGATGGAACGGCAGACATGCCGGCTTTAGGTGCCGGTGCTCGAGAGAGCGTGTGGGTTCGAATCCCACCGCCCGCACTCTTCAGGTGATCTCAAACTGGTCGCATACGGTGCCGAATTTATGGACGATGGTCGTTCTCCGAGCCCTCGACCGAAGGCACCCGCAACTCCTCGCGCAGTGATGCGATCTCGGCACGCAACTCGTTGATGTGTGCCGCCGTCACGGCTGCCGTGGCAGCGTCGTCGTCCGCGACGCTCTGCACGATCCACGACGCGATCGTCGCGGTGATCGAGCCGACCAGGCTGATCCCGCCGATCATCAGCAGCGCGGCGATGACTCGTCCGGTCGTCGTCACCGGGTACATGTCGCCGTATCCGACGGTCGTGATGGTGGTGATCGCCCACCAGACCGCCTGGCCGAAATCGGTGATGTGGGCGTCGGGGTGACCGCGCTCGGCCTGCAGTACGGCCAGCGATGCGACGTACACCAGCAGCACCGCGCCCGAGATCGTGTAGAGGATGACCTTGCCGCGGATCGCGTGGCCGACGGCTTTCTGGATCACCCCGATCAGCACGATGAGCCGTAACAACCGCAGCGGCCGCAGCAGGGGCAGTATCACGATCGCCAGGTCGACCAGGTGGGTTCGGAACCAGTGTGCGCGGTCATCGGCGAGGTACAGCCTGGCCCCATAGTCCGCCGTGAATACCGCCCAGGTGAGCCAGGTTGCCAGCTCGACGGCGCGGGCCGCCAGCCCGTGCGGCTGTACCAAGACCTCCACCGAATACGCGGCGAGGAACACTGCTGCCACCGAGGCCAGCGGCCACTCGGCACGGGCCTCCCATCTGTCGAGGCGTTGCGTCGTCACCGCCAAAGTGTGCGATATGGAGCCGAGGCGGGCATGGGTAACCCCGAGGTTCGTCGCTCAGCCGTGCAGCGCGCGGTAGGCATCCACGGCGCCGGGATGAAGAGGTAATGGGGCGTCGGCGGCGAGGACCTCGACAACCGCGGCAACCAAGTCGGAGGCAATGTCGTTGCGGCACAACAACCGGTCGGGCACACCGATGATGCGGGTCCCGGGCGGTACGTAACTGCCCGACGGCGCGAAGCGGACGGTGTATGGATATCCGGCAAGCTCACTCATTTCTGGGGGACCGCGGGACGCCCGACATCGGCAGCCCCGGTATCTAGGCTGGAAGGTGTGAGCAGTCACGATCCTGACAGTGGCGACGGCCCCGCGTCAGCGGCGCGGCGTGGCCGACCGGCACGCATCAACCGCGACCAGATTGTTTCTGCCGCGCTCGGCGTCGCGCCGGAGCCATTGACCATGCAGGCGGTGGCTGATGCGCTGGGCGTGGACCGCAAATCCGTCAAGTACCACATCGGTGATCGCGAAACGTTGTTGGCGCTCATGGCATCAGCGGTGTTCGAGGCGGAGTTCGAGCGTGTGCCACCGCCATCCGACGGTGACTGGCGCGATGTGCTGCGGTGGTACGCATACCGGGTACGCAACGCGATAGCCCAGCTCGGCGTTCACGACGCGTTCCCGATGGAAGGCGCGATCGGTCTCGCGGCGTTGGACCAGGCCGAATTTGTGCTCCGAACGCTGGTGGACGCCGGCTTCGCCGTGAAGCAGGCAGGCCGGGCGGCCAACACCATCGTTGAGTTGGCGCTGTCCGCGGCACGCGATTCCTTGCTGCGGGCCGGGCGAGGTGTCCATCCCCAGCACGAAGAGGCGTTGGCGGCCATACAGATTGGCGAGGGCCGCGCTTACGCGTTACTCCAGCAGGTGCTGGTGGCGATGACCGCGGAATCCGACGAGGACGCGCAGTTGGAGTTCAACCTCGATGTCGTCATCGCGGGGCTGACGTCGACGCTGGCGAGGTAAGTATCGTTTCGCCAGAACGGTGATGGCGCGTACACGGCGTGCTCGTCAGTGCGGAAGGAAGCGATACACGTGAACAAACGGATCGTTGCGGTGATCCTTTCGGTGATGGCGATTGCTGCGGGTTGTGGAAAGGGCGACGACTCCGCGGCGCACACGGTCACCCCAGAGCATGCCCAGACATCCCCGTCGGGCACATACACGGCATATGCCCAAAACGGACCCGTGGAGAACGGGGCAGACACGTGGGTCGTGGTGGTTCGAGACAACGCCGGCCAGGAGGTCTTCCACGACCGTTCCGCCTATAGCCCCGCCAAGGGGGTGATGATCACCTGGTTGCCGACCGAACCCGATCAGCTCTGGGTGTATTCAGCCGATGCCGGCGTGTACCGGATTGCTCCGGGTAGCCACGGCGGATGGACCAGGTCCGGCGTCAAACCCGAGAACGTGCCGTCGGAGATATCCGGACTTTGGGAGTCTTCGCGTTCCTGACTCCACGGGTGCAGACTCGAGGGGCGAGAGGGGAGAAGAACCGATGATCGACGTCCTTCCCGACATGCCCGAGGGCGTGTTCGGTATCCGAGTGTCGGGTCGGGTGCGTGGCGATGACTTGCGCGAGTTCCGGCCGACGATGGACGAACTGCTGGAAACCGGGGAGATCCGGATCGTCGAGGTCATCTCGCCGGACTACGAGGGCTTTGGGCCCGGCGGGCTGGTCGAGGATCTGAAGCTCGGCTTCGGCGCGCTGTTTCGCCACCACTCCGCGTTCAAGCGGATCGCTGTGGTATCCGACTTCGAGTGGGTGGCCCACGCCATGCATGCGTTCGCGTGGATGGTTCCTGGCGAGCTCAAGGTCTTCGGGCTGGGTGAGCTCGACGCGGCCAAGGAGTGGGCCGCGGGCTGAGCTCTGCTCTGTCGTGTCACGATGTCGGACATGACAATCGTTCTGGTGCACGGCAATCCGGAGTCCGACGCGATTTGGGGTCCGCTGGTCGACGTGCTCGGACGTCGGGATGTCGTGCGGCTGTCACCGCCCGGATTCGGTGCGCCGGTGCCCGACGGTTTCTCGGCAACGTACGTGGCCTACCGTGACTGGCTCGAACGCGAGCTCGAAGCCATCGACGGGCCGGTGGACGTCGTCGGACACGATTGGGGCGGCGTGCACGTGGTGAACGCGATGATGCATCGACCCGAGCTGGTGCGTAGTTGGGCCAGCGACATCGTCGGCGTGTTCGATCCGGACTACGTCTGGGCTGAGATGGCTCAGGCATGGCGGACACCCGGCAAGGGGGAACGGCTCGTAGAGAACATGATGGGCGGCACTGTCGAGGTCCGCACCGCGGTGTGGGCCGCGTTGCTGCCGCAGGACATCGCAGCATCGATGGCGCAAGCGCAAGGCCCGGAGATGGGGCAGGCGACCCTGCGGCTGTACCGCTCGGCCGGAGAACCCGAGGACATGGCAACGGCCGGCGGCGGATTGGAGCGGGCGAGTGCCCGCCCGGGTCTTTCGCTGCTGGCCACTGCGGACCCATACGTCGGCTCCGAGGAAATCCGGCGTCGCGCCGCCGAGCGAGCCGGTGCGTCCACAGCGGTGCTCGACGGGCTGGATCACTGGTGGATGGTGCAGGATCCGGCTCGCGGTGCGGCGGCGCTTGCGCGCTTCTGGGAGTCACTCGACTAGTACGTCGGGTTGGTCGCGTCACCGAGATCTACGCCATGGCTGCCGGACACCGCTCGCAACAGCCCTGGTGTCGATTTCGGCGAACAGCCGCCCCCGAAAATTACTTGTTGAACTTCCCGCTCAAATACTCAGCGCGGCAAGCACTCCGGGCCAGTTTGCCGCTCGTGGTCCGGGGGATCACGCCGGCGGCGACCATCCGCACGTCAGCCACGCGGATCTGGTGCTGGCGCGAGACGGCAGCGCGGATGGCGTCGACGATCGGGCCGGGCTCGGCGCGGCCGGCGCCGGCGGCTCGCTCGGCGACGATCACCAGTTCCTCGCCGCGGTCGCCGACTACCGAGAACGCCGCGACGTAGCCCGAGCGCACGGCGGGTGATGCCGCGCTGACCGTGGTCTCGATGTCGGTCGGGTAGTGGTTGCGCCCGTCGATCAGGATCATGTCCTTGATCCGGCCGGTCAGGTACAGCTCGCCGTTGAGGTAGACCCCGAGGTCGCCGGTGGCCAGCCAGTGCCCGTTGTCCGGCACCTCTTCGGCGTGGCTGCCGGACGCCAGCCGGGTTTGCAGCTTGTTGGCGAACACGCGCTCGCTCTCGTCGGGGCGGCCGAAGTAGCCCTGGCCGACGTTGTTGCCGTGCAGCCAGATTTCACCGACGACGCCGTCGGGGGCCTCGCCGCCGTCACCGTCGGCGATCACTGCCCATTGGTTCGGGATCGGCTGGCCGCAGGACACGTGGGCCACTGCGCCCTCGTCGGTCGGGTCGACGATCACTGCGCGGCCGGCATTGAGCTCGTCGCGGTCGAGGTACACCGCGCTGGCCGCAGCGCTCGGCGCGATGCTGGCCACCGACAGGGTCGCCTCGGCCATGCCGTAGGACGGTTTGACCGCGGTCGCGGGCAGCCCGTACGGCGCGAATGCCGAGGTGAACTTTTCGACGGCGGCCATGGTCACCGGTTCGGACCCGTTGAGCAGGGTCACCACGTTGGTCAGGTCCAGGGTTTCGCCGGCCGGCGGGAGACCGCGCTCGGCGGCCAGCTCGAAAGCGAAGTTGGGTGCGGCGGCCAGCGTGCGGCCGTGGGCCGCCTCGATGCCGAGCTGCTTGATCCAGCGGTAGGGCCGCCGGACGAACGCCATCGGATCCATGAGCGTGATGTGGCTGCCGCACAACGCCGGGAACATGATCATGATCAGGCCCATGTCGTGGTACAGCGGTAGCCAGCTGACGCTGCGGATACCCATGCTCAGGTCACCGGCCAGGATCATCTGCAAAACGTTGGTGCACACATTGCGGTGGGAGATCTCCACACCGGCCGGGGTGCGGGTGGATCCCGAGGTGTACTGCAGATAGGCGATGTCGTCGGTCTCGACGGTCGGGGCCTGGAACATCGATGCCAGTGAGTCCGGGACGGCGTCCACCGCGATCAGGCGGGGACGCTCCGCGGCGGGAAGGGTGCGCAGGAAATTACGCACCGATTCCGAGGCCGCGCTCGTGGTGAGGACGACGGTCGGTTTGGCGTCGGCCAGTACGGCGGCCAGTCGCTCGGCGTGACCGGCCAGGCTGGGCGCGAACAGCGGCACCGCGATGTTGCCGGCGTGGATGGCGGCAAAGAAGGCGGCCACGTATTCGACGCCCTGCGGGGCCAGGATCGCCACCCGGTCGCGGGGCTGGGTGACCTGTTGCAGCCGGGCGCCGACAGCGCATACCTGGGACCACAAGGCGTTCCAGCTCAGTTCGACGGCGCGGCCGTCGGAGTCGGTGGAGTAGTCGAGGAACCGGTATGACGGCTCGTCCCCAAACGTGAACCGGTTGCGATCCAAGAACGACGTGAGGGTGACGCCGTCGGGTACGACGATGGTGCCGTCCTCGCGAACGTAGTTCTCGATGTTCGACGTCGACGAATCAACTGCACTGGTTGCGAAGGGATCCCGACCCATAACAGGTAAGACTAATAGCGGCTCTAATAAAGCTCGGCCTCGTGGTCCGGTGTGGGTTGTCACCGACTGTCGAAAATGTGACTTGCGTCTCGTTATCGGGGTCCGTCGACGGCATAAGCCCCGTTATTATCCGTGAATTCCACGATTACGCGGCGCAGTGTGTCGTTGATCTCAACCGCGCACGTGAACGTCGCGCCGGTCCGGACGACCGGATTTTTGCCGTCGTTGCATGCGACCGCGACGACTCGGTTTGCTCCGTAGCCATTGATGGGGTCGGACAGGATCTGCGCCACTCCCGCCTCGGCCTGTCGAACGTCGAGCCGGGTGCCACCGGTATCAGAGCGGCTCCAGGCCCACAGCCCGGCGCCGATCACCGCGACCCCGACCACGGCGGCCACCCCGATGTACCGGCTCGAGAATTTGCGCTTGGGCTTCGGGTGCGACGACGGTTGCGGTGCGCGTGGCGGAGGGGGTGCGGGCCGCGCGTGTGGTCGAGGCTGGTGTGGTGGCGGCGGCGACGGTGAGGGCTGTCGCGGGGGCGGCGTCCATGACGGCCGGGCCGGGCGGGGCCCGGGCGGTGGTGGCGTGTGGCCCGGCAGGGGTGCCCCGCCCGGGCGCGCCCACCACGGTTGCTCGGGACCGCTCATCGGATCTCCTCGACTCGGCTCATCACGCGAACCGTTGGTAGCACTGTGCGTCGTCGCCTTGCAGGCCGGACCGGTAGGCCAGGATTCGCGTGAACCCGGCCGGCAGCACCCGGCCGTTGACGTCGCTGGCGGCCAGCCCGTTCGTCAGCAGGCTGCTGATCGCCTCGTCGGTGTCACCGGCTGACAGCGTGATCGGCAAACCCGGCTCGGTCATCCGCGCCTGCCCGACTCCGGTCAGGCAGCCGGTGCGCATGGCAGCCACCGGGGTGTCGAGGGTCAGGCCTTTCTCGTGTTGCACGGCCAGTGCGTAGCGCGATGTCAGCACGGAGATCGCCGAGTTGTCGCCTTGGAGCAGTTCCTGCTCGTCGTTCTCGTTCCTGGCTTCCCCCAACGCTTTGAGCCCGTCGAGATCCACCACGATGGTGTTGGTCGCCGGGCAGTAGGACGCCGGCGGCGACGGCCCGGCGTCGGGACACGCGCTGGGCTTGGTGCTCAGCGACGGCGGGTCGGCGGGGGCGTAGACCCGCCGCAGAGACTGCATGGTCTTGTCGATCAGATCGGCGGTGATCGTGCTGTTGCCGTCGTGTGCGCCGCTGAAGAAGTCGAGGAATTTGGGCAGGTCGCCGCGGCGCTTCTTGATCTCCTCGGAGTCCATGGCCGCGCATTGGTCGACGTTGCCGCTGAACCCGATCTGGAATGCGCTGACCCGGTCCAGCGCCGACCCGTGTTCGTTGCCGGTGAGCGCGGCGTCGACCCGCGTCATCAGGGGATCGCGGATGTAGATCAGGCCGCCCAGGACGTGGTTGAGGCCGTCGCCGGTGCTCAACTCGAAGCGCGGCGAATTGCCCGCGGCCACCCAGCGCAGGTACACCCCGGCCAGGCAGTCGGCCTGCTGCTCTGCCACGAGCACGGGCGTGCTCTCGTTGATCAGCCGGGCCTGTTGCTGGACGGCATGGCCGTACTCGTGCGCCATCACCCCGACCACGCCCATCTGCCCGAAATACTGGGCCGCAACGGGGATCGCGACACCGCGGTCCCAGGCCATCACGTCGCTCTTGAGGCAGTAGAAGGCGTTGGTCAGCCCGACGGTGTTCTGTCCGCAGATGTCGAGGCCGGGGGAGACGTCGGAGTTGTAGGACACCAGCCGGGAAACAGGTGTGAACGTGCCCGGCAGTGAGCCGCCGCTGTAGTTCTGCGACCAGAAGTCCTCGATGTCGTCGACGGCGAGCAGTGCCAGGTCGTCGATCTGGCCGCCGTCGGTGTTCTCGGCTTTGCGGGTGGGTCCGGGGGCTTCGGGCCGGATGCCGCTGTGGCCGTCGGTCACGGGCAGGCCGCCTACCCGGTCGGGCAGAAACAACATCGAGGTGGCTCGGCCGCCGATCACCGTGGCGTCGCTGCAGCCGGCGACCATTACTACACAACAGGCCAGACCGAGCCACCAGCGAAGCCTCGCCACTTTGAGCCGCCTTCCGTGCAATTCACCCCAGCCAGTTCTACCTGTTCGCGCCGACGTTCGGGATCGGCCGCCGGTTACGTGGGCGACAATGGCCGCGTTATGTGCACGTTCGACGATCTGCTGGCCCGTGTGCTGGCGCGCGCCGCGGATTCGGGCACGTCTGTCATCGGGATCACCGGAGCGCCGGGGGCGGGCAAGTCGACGTTGACCGAGGCACTCGTTGCCGCGGCGCGGCTCCGTCTCGGTGCCGACGCGGTGGCCCACGTGCCGATGGACGGATTTCATCTCGCCGATGTGGAACTGCGTCGGCTGGGCCGGCTGGAGCGCAAGGGCGCGCCCGACACGTTCGACGTCGCCGGCTACGCCGCGCTGCTGCGCCGCATTCGTGCTCGGACCGAGCTGGTCTACGCCCCGTGCTTCGAGCGTGACATCGAGCAGCCGGTGGCCGGCGCGATCCCGGTTTCCCCGGACGTCGCTGTGGTGCTCACCGAGGGGAACTACCTTTTGCTCGACGACTCCGCCTGGGTGGCAGTCGCAGGAGAGATCGACGAAATCTGGTACTGCGCAATACAAGACGACCCACGCATCGCCCGGCTGGTGGCCCGGCACATGGCTTTCGGCAAGTCTGCCGACGCTGCACGGCGTTGGGTCGCCGAGGTCGACGAACCCAATGCGCGAATGGTGGCCGCCACGGCGGTGCGGGCCGATCTCGTCGTCTCGATCGATGCTGTGTTGCCCAACTCGTACTGATGATCTGACCACCGCCCGTGTCGACGCACGAGACCGCCATACGCGAAAGGGACTTATGCGCATAACCCGGCGGATAAACTCGCCTCTCGAAATCTGAGAGGCGAGTTTTCTGTTGACAGAACCGAAGCGAAGCACCCCAATCGACCCCACCGTGCGCAAGGCCATCACCGGCGCGTCCATCGGCAACGCGGTGGAATGGTTCGACTTCGCCATCTACGGATTCCTGGCGACCTACATCGCCGCCAACTTCTTTCCGTCAGGCAACGAAACCGCGGCATTGCTCAACACGTTCGCCATCTTCGCGGCCGCGTTCTTCATGCGTCCGCTCGGCGGTTTCGTCTTCGGACCGCTAGGTGACCGGCTGGGGCGGCAACGCGTACTCGCTGTGGTGATCCTGCTGATGTCGGCCGCCACCCTCGGCATCGGCCTGCTGCCCACCTACGCCACCATCGGAGTGGCCGCCCCGTTGCTGCTGCTCCTGCTGAGGTGCCTGCAGGGGTTCTCGGCAGGCGGTGAATATGGCGGCGGCGCAGTGTATCTGGCGGAGTACGCGAGTACGCGGTGGCGGGGACTCACGGTCACGTTCATCGCATGGTCAGGAGTGCTGGGCTTCCTGCTGGGCTCGATCACCGTCACCCTGTTGCAGGCGTACCTGCCGCCTGAGGCGATGGCGAGCTTCGGCTGGCGTATCCCGTTCCTGGTGGCCGCGCCGCTGGGACTGGTCGGCCTCTACATCCGGCTGCGCCTCGACGACACACCGGAGTTCACCAAGCTCGACGAGGCCGACCGGGTGGCGGCCTCGCCTCTGCGCGAAGCCGTCGGTACGGCTCGTCGGGCGGTCCTGCAGGTCATCGGCCTGTTCATCGTGTTCAACGTCGGCTACTACGTCGTCTTCACCTTCTTGCCGACCTACTTCATCAAGGCGCTGAACTTCAGCAAGACCCAGGCGTTCGTCTCGATCACACTGGCCAGCCTGGTGGCGCTGATCCTCATCCTGCCGCTGGCCGCGCTGTCCGATCGGATCGGACGCAGGCCCCTGCTGATCGCCGGCTCGGTGGGGTTCGTGGTGTGCGCGTATCCGGTCTTCCTGCTGATGAATTCGGGCTCGGCGGTGGCGGCGATCGCGGGACACTGCGTGCTGGCGGCCATCGAATCGGTGTATGTGGCGACCGCGGTGACGGCCGGTGTCGAGCTGTTCGCCACCCGGGTGCGCTACAGCGGTTTCTCGATCGGCTACAACATCGCGGTGGCATTGTTCGGCGGCACCACCCCGTATGTGGTCACCTGGCTCACCGCGGCCACCGGCAACAACCTGGCGCCGGCGCTGTATCTCGCCGCTGCGGGCATCGTCTCGTTGCTCACTGTTCTGACCTTGCGCGAAAGTGCGGGGCAACCGATGTGTGGCGTGGGCGGCCCAACGGATCAGCAACGTGCCACGATGGCACAGTGAGCGCTACCAAGCCGACCGCCCGTCCGACGAAAGCCGATGTTGCCAGGCTGGCCAACGTCTCCACGGCAACCGTCAGCTATGTGCTCAACAATGTTCAAGGGCAACGTATCTCGGAGCAGACCCAGGCCGCGGTGCGCAAGGCCGCGGCTGAACTCGGGTACCGGCCCAACCTGGCGGCCCGCAACCTGGCGGTCGGCGGCAGCGGTGTGGTGCTTTACATCGTGCCTCGCACCGACCTGGGGGAATTGCCTCTGGAGGTGGGCAGTCGGCTGACCACTGCGCTCGGCCGGCACGGCATCGTGCTGTCGATGCAGCTCGAGACCGACGATGGCCAGAACATCGTCGACGCGGTGGCCAACCTCGACCCGGTCGCCGTGGCCGGCGTGTTTCCCCTCACGGGCGCCGCCGCCGCTGCGGTCGAGGCGGCGCGGATCCCGCAGATCTACCTGGGCAGCGAAAAGCTGCGCGCGCTCGGCTCGTTGCACCTGACCGTCGGAGAGATGCGGGTGGAGCATCTGATGTCACGCGGGCACACCCGGCTGGCCTTCGCCTATTCCGCCACGGAGGTGCTGCGGCCACTCGGTGACTACTGGTTGTCGGGTCTGCGGGTGGCCGCCGCTCACCATGGCCTGCCCGAGATCGAGGTCGACAGCGTGACCGCCGACGGAGCCGACGCAGCCGCTGTCGTCTCGAAATGGGTGTCGGCCGGCGTGACAGCGGTATGCGCGCAAAGCGACGAGACGGCGTTCGTGGTGCTACACGGGATACGGGAGGCCGGGTTGCGCTGCCCCCACGATCTCGCGGTCATGGGAGTCGATGCCATACCGCTGGGCGCGGTGAGCTCACCCCCGCTGACGTCAGTCATGTTCGACGCCAAGACGATTGTCGACGCCGCAGTCCCGGCCATGATGGCCGAGCTGGGTTACCCCACAGCCGCGGATGCCGAGGGCAGCGACCCGGCCCGCCTCATCGTGCGCGACAGCACCTGAGCATTACATGTGAACGGCAAACCGTAACCCGGCATGGCCTTGTCCGGTGACCTTCCCGACGTGTAGCTTACGCGTGTAAGTAACTCTCCGCAGCCCTCAGAGAGGCGGACCGCCGTGAGTGTGAGCACCACCAGTGACGTCTACTTCGACCCCTATGACGTCGAGATCAACGCCAATCCCTATCCGACCTTCGCCCGGCTGCGCGAGGAATCGCCGCTGTACTACAACGAACAACACGACTTCTACGCGTTGAGCCGTTTCTCCGATGTCAACAAGGGCCTCGTCGATCACGAGACCTTCAGCTCGGCCCGCGGCGCGATCATCGAACTGATCAAAGCCAACATCGACATTCCCTCCGGCGCTCTGATTTTCGAGGATCCGCCGATCCACACCGTGCATCGCAAGCTGTTGTCGCGGATGTTCACGCCACGCAAGATCAATGCGCTGGAACCCAAGATCCGCGAGTTCTGCGCACAGGCGCTCGACCCGCTGGTGGGCACCGGAAAGATCGACTTCATCAAGGATTTCGGCGCGATCATGCCGATGCGGGTGATCAGTGCGCTGCTGGGCATCCCCGAGGATGACCAGGAGATGATCCGCGACCACGGCAACGACCAATTGCGCACCGAGGCCGGCAAGCCGATGAAGGCGGCCGAGCAGGGGCTGGTGGATGGCTCGATCTTCGAGACGTACATCGACTGGCGCAAGGACAATCCGTCCGACGACATCATGACCGACCTGCTCAACGTCGAGTTCACCGACGAGCACGGGGTCACGCGCAACCTCACCCGCGAGGAGCTGTTGATCTACATCAACGTGGTCGCGGGCGCGGGGAACGAGACCACCACGCGCCTGATCGGTTGGGCGGCAAAGGTGCTCGCCGAGCATCCGGATCAGCGTCGTCAGCTCGCCGAGGATCCCTCGCTCATCCCGCAGGCCATCGAAGAGCTGTTGCGTTTCGAGCCTCCGGCCCCGCACGTAGCCCGGTATGTCACGCGCGACATCGAGTTCTATGGTCAAACGGTTCCCGAGGGCAGCGTCATGATGATGCTGATCGGCGCGGCCGTTCGCGACAGCCGCCAGTTCCCGCCCGACGGTGAGGTTTTCGATATCCACCGCGAGCAGCGTCAGCACCTGGCGTTCAGTGTCGGCACCCACTACTGCCTGGGCTCGGCGCTGGCGCGACTGGAGGGCCGGATCGCGTTGGAGGAGATGCTCAAGCGGTTCCCGGAGTGGGACGTCGACCTCGACAACGCCGTTCTGTCGCCGACTTCGACCGTCCGCGGGTGGGATTCGATGCCGGCGGTCATTCGGTGACCGCTGCGCTCACCGTCCCGAAGGACTGGGCTCAAGTCACCCCTGAGTGGATGACGGCGGCGCTGGCCGATCATCACCCGGAGGCGGTGGTGGACAAGGTGACCGTCGACATGCGCGACGACGGCACCAATCGTCGGGCGCGCCTGTCGGTCACGTACAAGCCAGGGCCTGCCGGTCCGTCCACGGTGTTTGCCAAAGCCGTGGATCCCGACCACAAGGAGATGATCAAGTACACCAGCGGCCTGTTGCACGAGCCCAGGTTGTTCAACTCGAAAGTCGAACTGCCGCTGGAGCATCCGACGGTCTATGCCGCACCGCTCGATGAGCGTGACGAAGACTTCGTGTTGATCATGGAGGACCTGACGGCCCGCGCGGCCGATCCGCGGGATGCCACCCGGCCGCTGACAGTGGAGCAGGCCGCACACGGGGTGCGGGGCCTGGCCCGGCTGCACGGGGCATTCTGGGGCGAGCGGGTGCGCCGCCCCGGCCTGGAGTGGCTGGAGCCGTTCGTGCCGTGGGACGGCATGCAGTGGGCGCCGTTGCCGGCTGCACTCGAGCGCCTGGGTGACGACGCACCGGGGTCGGTGCAGGCACTGACCATCGACGATCTGGTGGAAGGGATTTGGAAGCCCTTCATCCGCACGCTGACCACGCCCGGTACTGCCAGGACGTTGCTACACGGCGATCCGCACATCGGGAACACCTACCTGGTGCCGAGTGGCGATGTCGGGTTCCTGGACTGGCAGGTGGCCCGCCACGGCAACTTCTCCTTGGATCTCGGTTACTTCCTGCAAGGCGCACTGACCACGGAGGACCGTCGGGTGGCCGAGCGTGAGCTACTTGAGGAGTACCGCAACGAACTTGGCCTGCCCGCCGACGAACTGCCGTCGCCCGACGAGATCTGGCTGCGCTACCGGGCTTCGGTCGCCCACGGTCTGATGACCTGGCTGGCCACCGCCAGCGCGGGGGAGTTGTGGCAGCGCCCGGACATCGCACTGGCACTGGCGCAGCGGTATTCGGCGGCCTATGAGGATCTGCAGACCGCGCAGGCACTGGCCGATCTCCTCGACCGCTGAGGTCGACCGCGGCTGCTCAGCCCGTCGCGGGCAGGTCTGACGGCAGATCGGTGATGTGCCGCCACTGTTCGAAGTGCGCGGCCATGGTGGCGGCGGCCAGATCGGGGTCGCGGAGGCGCAGCGCCCCGACGATCTGACGGTGGATCAGGTCGGTGCGGAAGTGCCCGTGCTCATCGGGTTTCTCGGAGGTGATGGCCCGGATCCGGCGTTGGCTGAGCAACTCGCGCAGGACGTCCACCAGGCCATCGGCGATGAGGTTGAGCACCGGGTTGTCGACGATGCGGTACAGGCACCGGTGGAAGTTGTAGTCGGCGGCGTCGGCGCCGGCATGGTCGCCGGCCGCTGAACCGGTAACCATCTGCTCGACATAGTCCTCGAGCTCAGCGAGGTCGGCCGGGGTCGCCCGTATCGCGGCGGCACGAACGACGGTCTCTTCCAACATCTCTCGGCCGCGCTCCAGTTGATCTGTGGTGATCAGTCCCAAGCGCACACTCAGGTCGAAGAACAACCGGACCGCGGTGGGGCTGGAGGCGGCGAGGTGGATTCCGCTGCCCTGCGTGCGGGTCACCAGGCCCAGCGACTCCAGTGCGGCGAGTTGTTCGCGCAGGGCCCCGCGGCTGATCCCCAGGGTCTCTGCGAGCTGGCGTTCGGTGGGCAGGCGGGCGATCTCACCGTCGGCGGTACGTGTGGCCGAACGCATGATCTCGTCGACCACTCGTTCCAGGGCGTCCAACATCCACCTCCCGCAGATTGGCCGACCAATGTCGCGTGTCCGTTCACTGTAGCCCAATCGTGGCTGGTGGCATGACGACGAACACGACGGTTGACAGTGAGTGACCTCCGCCATACCGTATTGGTCAAACCAAATTGGTTCAACCAATCTGACTACGCGGAGGCCTCGCTTGAGTTCCATCACCCTCGTCGGCTTGGGCGCGATCGGGTTGCCGATGGCCCAGGTTCTGGCGAAATCCGGGCACCAGGTTGTGGGTGTCGACCCGATCGAGGCGGCACGCCGGCGGGCCGGCGAGGCCGGCATTTCGTCCGTCGAGACCATCACCGCGGCGCCGCCGTCGCCACTGGTCATCGTCATGGTGGCCACCGGAGACCAGCTGAACACCCTGATCGATGAGGCCGGTGCGGATCTCGCCGGCCAGACCTGGGTGCTGATGTCGACCGTCGGCCCCGACGCGCTCAAGGCTGCCGCCGAACGGCTGTGCACCGCCGGTGCCCGGACCGTCGACGCACCGGTGACCGGAGGCGTGGCGCGCGCGCAGACGGGCGAGCTGGTGATTTTCGCCGCCGGTCCGGACGCCGTGGTCGACGACGTCCGCGGCGTGCTTCAGGCGTTGGGCACCGTCCGCGCCGTCGGCACGGCCCTCGGCGACGGTCAAGCCATCAAGGTGGTCAACCAGCACCTGTGCTCGGTGCACATCGTCGCCGCGGCCGAAGCGCTGAACCTGGCCGCCACGCTGGGACTGGACCAGGCGGCCGTGCTCGATCTCGTCCAGCACGGCGCGGCCGGTTCCTGGATGCTGTCGGATCGCGGCCCGCGCATGCTGCTCGGCACCGACGCCCCGGTCACCAGCACCATCGACATCTTCGTCAAGGACAGCGGGCTGGTTGCCGATGCCGCCGCCGGATCCGGCGCCGACGTGCCACTGCTCGACCTCGCGCGCCGGCGCTACCTCGACGCCGTCGGTCTCGGCCTGGGCCGGCGCGACGACAGTCGCGTCATCGAAACCTACGAATCGGACAGAGGAGCCGCCCGATGACCGCGAAACCGACTGTCGCGGCTGACGACCCGCGGCGGGTATCGCTCGCGTCGATGATCGGCTCGGCCGTGGAGAGCTACGACTTCTTCATCTACGGCACCGCGGCCGCAGCCTATTTCGGCAGTGTCTTCTTCCATGCCGACGAGCCGATCGTCGGCGTGCTGGCCTCATTCGCCACGCTCGCGGTGGGCTTCGTGTTCCGGCCCGTCGGTGGGTACCTGGCGGGGCATTTCGGTGACCGGTTCGGCCGCAAGGCCGTGCTGTTCTGGTCCCTGGTCGTGATGGGCGTGGGCACGGTCCTGATCGGAGTGCTGCCCACCTACCAACAGATCGGGGTGTTGGCGCCGATTCTGCTCATCGTGTTGCGCATGGTGCAGGGCATCGGTTTCGGCGCGGAGTGGGGCGGGGCCGTGCTGATGGCCGTCGAACACGCGCCGCCGCACCGCCGCGGGCTGTTCGGTGCGGTGCCCCAGATCGGCATCCCGCTCGGGTTGGTCCTGGCCAACGGTGCCTTCCTGCTCTCGAGCGCGCTGTTCGACGGAGACTGGGTGTGGCGCGCGCCGTTCCTGGCGTCGTCGGTGATGATCGCCATCGGCATCTATGTCCGACTCGGCGTGAGCGAATCTCCGGACTTCGAGAAAGTCAAGGCAGCCAACGAGATTCACCGTCAACCCGCGCTGGAGGTGATCCGGTCGGACTGGCGGATGATCCTGCGCATCATCGGTCTGCGACTGGCCGAGACCGGTGGCTATTACGTGTCGACCAGCTTCGTCCTGTCCTACGTGGGCCTGGCCGCGATCTCGTCTAAGAACGACGTCCTGGCCGGCACGCTCATCGGTTCTGCGCTGGGCCTGGCGAGTCTGCCGTTGTTCGGTGCGCTGAGCGACCGGATCGGCCGCAAACCCGTCTTCCTGATCGGCTCGGTTTTCACCATCGCGTTCGGTATCCCGATGTTCCTGCTGATCAACACCGGCGCGTTCGTCATGATCGTGGTCGCGGTCGCACTCGCCCTGCTGCTCAGCCACGATCCGATCTTCGCGGTCGAGTCGAGCTGGTTCTCCGAACAGTTCCCGGCCAACGTGCGGTCCTCGGGAATCTCCTTGGGCTACAACGGCGCATCGGTGATCGTCGGCTTCGTCCCGTTCATCGCCACCCTGGTGTACGGCAGCATGGGCTGGCTCGGTCCGGCCCTGCTGTTCATCCTCATGGGCGTCATCTCCACCGCGCTCGCGGTCCGCACACGTGAGACAGCGCCCGCCCTGATCCCATCGGCCCCCCGCCCGCCGGCAGAAAAGGTTGCCTGATCATGACCACTGTTTCCGATCCCGCGACAACGGCAGTCGCGCCCGAGCGGGTGCGCCGCATCGCCCAAGCCGCACAACGCATCCGGCATTACGCGTTGACCCAGGCCGAGGTGCAGGGCCAGGGCTACATCGGCCAGGCTCTCGACATCGCCGACGTTCTGGCGGTGCTCTACACCGACCAGTTGAACCTGCGTCCGGAGGAGCCGGAGTGGGAGGGCCGCGACCGCTGTCTGCTGTCCATCGGCCACTACGCGATCGCCCTGTACGCCGCGTTGGCCGAGGCGGGATTCATCCCTGTCGAGGAGCTCGACACCTATGCCACCGACGAGTCCCGGCTGCCGATGTCCGGCATGGCCGGCTACACGCCGGGCATGGAGATCTCGGGCGGCTCGCTGGGCCACGGGCTGGGCATCGCCGTCGGAAAGGCACTCGGTTTGCGCCGCAAGGGAAATCCGGCGTTCGTCTACAACATCCTGTCCGACGGTGAACTCGACGAGGGTTCCACCTGGGAAGCCGTGCAGACCTGCGCGCACTTCGGTCTCGACAACGTCATCGCGGTCGTCGACATGAACAATCAGCAGGCCGACGGGCCGGCCCAGAGCATGCTCCGGACCGAACCCGTACACGAGAAGTTCGCGGTCAACGGCTGGGACGTGCGCCGGGTCGACGGCCATGACATCGCCGCGGTGGTGGAGGCCTTGGAGGATCTTCGAGCTCGGCGCGGCCGGCCCAAGGCTCTGATCTGCGACACGGTGCTCGGTAAGGGCGTGGCCATGCTGCAGAGCCGCGACAAGTTGCACTTCATGCAGGTCGCGCCGGACGAATGGGCGCTTGCCCACCAACAGCTCGACGAAGGGTTCACGTCATGACCACCGCAGCCCCCAAGAAACGCCTGACCTCCGACGCCATGATCGCCTCGATCGCCGACGGCGACAAGGTGGTGCGCGCGCCGTTCGGTCACGCCTTGCTGGCCGCGGCCGAGCGGAATCCCCAGATCGTCGGGTTGAGCGCGGATCTCGCGAAATACACCGACATGCACATCTTCCGTGACGCGATGCCAGACCGGTTCTACCAGGTCGGGATGGCCGAGCAGGTGCTGATGGGAGCGGCCGCCGGGCTGGCCGAGGAAGGGTTCGTGCCGTTCGCGTCGACTTATTCGGTGTTCGCCACGCGCCGGGCCTACGACTTCATCTGCCTCGACATCGCCGAGCGCATGCTCAACGTCAACATCGTGGCGGCGCTGCCGGGGCTGACGACGGGCTACGGGCCGAGTCATCAAGCGACCGAGGACATCGCGATCCTGCGCGGCATGCCGAATCTGACCATCGTCGATCCCTGCGATTCGGTGGACATCGAGCAGGCGGTCCCACAGTTGGCCGCCAGCCCTGGCCCGACCTATCTGCGGTTGCTGCGCGGCGCCGTGCCGACCGTGCTCGACGAGTACGACTACACCTTCGAGCTCGGCAAGGCCGCGAAGCTGCGGGATGGCGCCGAGGTGCTGTTCATCTCCTCGGGCCTGATGACCGAGCGTGCCCTGCAGGCCGCCACGCAGCTCGAGCGGGACAACGTCGATGTCGCGGTGCTCCATGTGCCCACCGTCAAGCCGCTCGACGAGGCGACGATCCTGGCCGAGATCGCCAAGGACCGGCTGGTGTTCACGCTGGAGAACCACTCGGTGATCGGCGGATTGTTCGAGTCGATCGCCTCTGCGCTCGTGCGCAACGGGGTATCGCGGCCGGTGTCGCCGATTGCACTGCCCGATGAGTTCCTCGTCGCCGGCGCATTGCCCACGTTGTACGACCGCTACGGCCTGTCGGTCAGCCGGATCGTGGACCGGGTGCGCTCGGCGCTGTAGCCGTCGGGATTCCGCCTCGCGCCTGCTGCCGCCCGGGCATGATGCAGCTGTATCCAACCCAGTGGTGAAGCGAGGACAGTGTGACAGGTGTGGTGGTGACAGGTGCGGCGTCGGGGATCGGCCGGGCCAGCGCGGAGGCGTTGATTGCAGATGGTCGGCGGGTTGCGTTGTGGGACATGGCCCCCGAGGTGCGCGACGTGGCCGAGGCGTTGGGTATGCCCTCCGCGGTGATCGACGTGTGCGACACCGGTGCGCTGCCGGCCGCCGTCGAGGAGGCGGCCATCGCGCTCGACGGCATCGACGGCCTGGTGCACGCCGCGGGCCGCGTGCTGCCGGAACCGGTGGGCGCCTACACCGAGGAGTCCTGGGACGCGGTGCTCGACGTGAACCTGCGTGCGCAGGCGCTGTTGACGCAGCTGCTGCTGCCGCACCTGGAGAAGGCCGCCGCCGACGGCGGATCGCCTGCAGTGGTGGGCATCTCGAGCATCGAGGGTTTGGCGGCCAACCCGTTCATCCCGGCTTACTGCGCGTCGAAGGCCGGGCTGCTCGGCATGACCCGTTCGATGGCTGCTCAGCTGGGTCCGTTGGGAATTAGGGTCAATGCGGTATGCCCCGGTTTCATCCACACCCCGATGCTGCAGATCGCGTTGGACGTCGAGGAGATCCGCGCGAGCTTCGAACAGGCCGCACCGATGGGCCGGCTCGGTCAACCCCACGAGGTTGCGGCCGCGGTGACGTTCCTGATGTCGCCGAAGGCGTCGTTCATCACCGGCACCCAGCTCGTGGTGGACGGCGGAGTGACCAGCCGTCACGCTTGAACTAGTCGCTGGCCGGCAGCGGCTTGGCCTCTTTGAGGCTCAGGGCCGTGGTCCCGATAGAAAGCGTGCCGGCGCCGGCCTTGGTGACCAGTACCTCGGCGCCGCCGTCGTCGACGTAACGCTTGCCCATCAGGTTGCCGTCCGAGAATGCCGCGTCGATCGTGAGATCGGAATCCTTCGCCGGCTTCTCCTGGTCGAGCGGGATCATCGGGACGCCGCCGGCGCGCAGATCGTCGAGACTGTCGGCGCTGCGCACCACGATGACCTGGGTGTCGCACACCTGGCTCTGCAAGCGGGTGCCGTTCTTGATCATGCTGACTCCTTCGAAAGAGGTGCGAGTTCGTCGACAAGCTGGCGGCGCAGGACCTTGCCGGTCGGATTCGTGGGCAGTTCGTCGCGGAACACCACCCGGTCGGGGGTGCGGGATCCACGCAGTTGCTTACGCACATGATCGCGTAGCGCTTCGGGGTCGGGGGAAGCGCCCGCGGCCGGAACCACGACGGCCACGATGATCTGTCCCCATTGCGGGTCCTCGGGACCGACGACGGCGACGTCGCGTACCTCGGGATGCTCGACGAGTACGTCCTCGATCTCGGCCGGGGCTATGTTTTCGCCGCCGCGGATGATGGTGTCGTCGGAGCGTCCGCCGATGAACAGGTAGCCGCCTTCGTCGAGCATGGCGACATCCTTGGTCGGGAACCAGCCTTCGGCGTCCAGCACGGAGCCGATGTCGGTGTATCGCCCCGACACCTGCTCGCCGCGGACGAACAGCTCGCCGGTCTCTCCGGCGCCCAGCACCGTGCCATCCTCGGCGCGAATCTGAACCTCGATGCCAGGTACCACCTGGCCCACCGAGCCGAGCCGACGGGCCGCGGCCGCATCCTCGGCAGCCAGCGCCTCGCGGTGGTCGTCGGGCCCCAGAACCGCGATGGTGGAACTGGTTTCGGTCAATCCGTAGGCATTGACGAAGCCGACGTCGGGCAGCAGTTGAAGGGCCTTGCGGACCAGCGGCAGCGCCACTTTGGAGCCGCCGTAGGCGAGGTTGCGCAGGGTGGGCAGTTCGAGACCGGCCTTTTCCAGGGCGGTGACGATGCGGTCCAGCATGGTCGGTACCACCGTCGCCGACGTGACACCTTCGGTGCGGACCAGCTCGACCCATTTGTCGGCGTCGAAGTGGCGCAGGTACACCATCTTTCGGCCGGCGTACAGGTTGGACATGGCCGCGCTGACCCCGGCGATGTGGTACGGCGGGACGCAGATCAGGGCGGCGTCTTCGGGTGCCGCCGAGGCGAATTCGACCGTCCCGGTGATGTAGCTGGTCAGGTTGTTGTGGGTGAGTTCGACGGCTTTGGGACGTGAGGTGGTGCCCGAGGTGAACAGCACGACCGCTACCGCGTCGGGGTCGGCGAACTCGGCCGCCGGTTCGGCGGTGCGCGCCGCGGCCAGGAAGTCTTCGGACGAGATCACCTGCTTGCCCGCCCCTGCGACGACGTCGGCGTATTCGGCGTCGGCGACCACGAGTGGCTCGGGCAGCCGCTCGATCAGCTCATGCAAGCCGTCCCTGCTGAGCCGGTAGTTCAGCGGCGTGAACGGCACGGCGGCCCGGGCCGAGGCGAACAACAGCAGCGGAAGCAGTGCGCCCCCGGTGCCGACATAAGCGACGTGCGAGGCCCCCTCGCCTGCGATGACGCCGGCGCCGCCGTCGGCCAGGGCGCTGAGCTCCTCGGTGGTCAGGCGCAGGTCGTCGGACACCACCGCGGTGCGGTCGGCTGCGCCCGAGACCGCCATCTCCAGTAGTAGCGAGATGCTCACAGGCCCTGCCCCGGTGCGTCGATGAAGATGTCGATGATCGGATTGTCCCCGCCGCCGTAACCAGACAGATCGGTGACCCCGGCCTCGCTGAGTACGGCGGAGTCGATGAAGGTTTGGCCGGTGACCTCGGCGGCCGGGCGGGACAAGATCTCGACCGCCGCGTCGCCCATGATCTCGGGGCTGCGCGACCGGGTGGCCATCTTGTCGCCTTCGGCCAGATTGGCCACGGCCGAGGTCGCGATGTAGGTCTCGGGCCACAGGCAGCTGAAGCCGATCCCCGGGTACTCGGCCGCCCAGCCGAGTGACAGCAGCGTCATGCCGTACTTCGACAGCGTGTAGGACGGGTGTGCGCCCAGCCAGTACGGGTTCATGTTCATCGGCGGGGCCAGCGTCAAGACGTGCGGGTTGGTCGACTTGCGCAGGTGTGGCAGGGCGGCCTTGGTGAGCAGGAACGTGCCACGGACATTGATGTCCATCATGAGGTCGAACTTTTTGGCCGACAGCGCCTCGGTGGGTTCGGTGGAGATGGCGCTGGCGTTGTTGATCACGATGTCGATGCCACCGAAGTGCTCGACCGCGGTGTCGACGGCGCGGGCCACGTCTTCTTCCTTGCGCACATCGCCGACTACAGCGACGCCCTTGCCCCCGGCCGCCTCGACCTCGGCGACTGCGGTGTGCACGGTTCCGGGCAGCTTGGGGTGCGGTTCCGCAGTCTTGGCCAGCAGCACCACGTTCGCCCCGCGGCGGGCGGCGCCGAGCGCGATCGCCAAACCGATGCCACGGCTACCGCCGGATACGACCAGCGTGCGATCGGTGAATGACTCCTGCTGGCTGGACATGGTCCTCCTCGTCGAGCGCAGCGTCCGCTATGCGCCGTGTGTCAACCGTACCCAAATGGTATTGGCATTCTCATTTTTAGCAAGTCTCGTAATCGTGGGGTTCGGTGGCTGAAGAATCGGCATTCGCCCACACCCGTTCGCGCGGGTAGCTGCCGGCGCCGGTTGTGCAGGTCTAGGCGGTTCAGGCCAGTACAGGCGCCACATTTCCACCCGGCGGTATTGGCATTCTCATTTTTAGCAAGTACGTTATCCACTGATGAACGAGCAAGCTGTCCCTCCGGTAGAGACTCCGTCGGGCATCCCGCTGGCACCCGTCTACGGGCCGGGCGATCGCGCGGTCGAGCCGCCTCCTCCTGGGACCTATCCGTTTACCCGCGGCAACTTCGCCTCCGGCTATCGCGGCAAGACCTGGACCTTCCGGCAGTACTCCGGCTTCGGCACCGCTGAGGAATCCAACCGTAGATACCGCTACCTGCTCGACCAGGGCGGTACGGGTCTGTCGGTGGCGCTGGATCTACCGACGCAGTGCGGCTACGACTCCGACGACGAAGAGTACGGCGAGGAAGTCGGCCGCGTCGGCGTCGCGGTCGACACGCTGGCCGACGCCGAGATCCTGTTCGACGGCATTCCGCTGGACAAGATCAGCACCAGCTTCACCATCAACGGCACCGCGGCCATCCTGCTGGCCTTCTACGTCGCCGCCGCCGAGAAGAAGGGCGTGCCGCGCGAGAAACTGACCGGCACCATCCAGAACGACATCCTCAAGGAGTATGCCTCGCGCGGCACCTGGATCTGGCCGCCCGAGCCGTCACTGCGGCTGATCGCCGACACCATCGAGTTCTGTGCCGCCGAGGTGCCGCGGTTCAACGCGATCTCGGTGGCCGGAGCGCACTTCCGCGACGCCGGGGCTAATGCGATTCAGGAGATGTCGTTCACGCTCGCCGATGGCGTCACCTACTGCGACACCGTGGTCGAACGCGGACGGATGACGATCGACAAGTTCGCCCCGCAGATCTCGTTCTTCTTCTACACCCACGGCGACTTCTTCGAAGAGATCGCCAAATACCGCGCCGGACGGCGCCGTTGGGCCACGATCGTGCGCGAGCGCTACGGTGCCACCACCGACAAGGCCTCGATGTTCCGCTTCGGTTGTGTGGCCGGCGGAGCCTCGCTGTATGCCCCGCAGGCGCAGAACAACCTGGTCCGGGTGGCCTACGAGGCCATGGCCGCGGTGCTCGGCGGCGTGCAGTCGATGTTCACCGCCGCGTGGGACGAACCGTTCGCCCTGCCCAGCGAGGAATCGGCGACGCTGGCGTTGCGGACCCAGCAGATCCTGGCCTACGAGACCGGTGTCACCAAAGTTGCCGACCCGCTGGGCGGTTCGTATTTCGTCGAGGCGCTCACCGACGCCACCGAGGCCAAGATCATCGAGATCATGGACGACCTGGAGAAGCATGGCGGCATGGTGCGGTGCATCGAGGACGGCTATCTGCAGGGGCTGATCGCTGACGAGGCGTTCAAGATTCACCAGGAGACCGAATCCGGTGAACGTCCGGTGGTCGGGGTCAACAAGTTCGTCGTCGATGAACCGGCACCCGACATCGCGACGTACGAGCTCGACGCCGAGGGGCGTGATCTTCAGCTCAAGCGGCTGTCGAAGGTCAAGGCCGAGCGTGACGACGTCGCGGTCAAAGAAACTCTGGCAGCGTTGGCCCGGGGCGCCGAAGGTGACGACAACCTGATGCACCGGTTGATCGACTGCGCCAATGCGTATTGCACAGTGGGAGAGATGGTGTCGACCTTGAAGTCGGTGTGGGGCGAGTTCCAGCAGCCGGTGGTGTTCTAGCCATGGCAACTCGAGTACTTGTCGCGAAACCCGGGCTCGACGGGCACGACCGCGGTGCCAAGATCGTCGCGCGGACGTTGCGGGACGCCGGATTCGAGGTGATCTACACCGGCATCCGTCAGCGCATCGAGGACATCGTTTCGATCGCGCTGCAGGAAGACGTCGCCCTGGTGGGCCTTTCGATCCTTTCGGGCGCGCACGTCGCGCTGACCACCCGCACCGTCGAGGCTTTGCGGGCCGCCGACGCCGGCGACATCGCCGTCGTCGTCGGCGGCACCATCCCGCAGTCCGACGTCCAGAAGCTGCTCGACGCCGGGGCGGCGGCGGTGTTCCCGACGGGAACGTCGCTGGACACCTTGGTGACCGACGTCCGCGCCCTGACCGAGAAAGCGAGCTGACATGCGCCTCGGAGTGATGATCGGGGCCGAGCGTGGCGACATGGCCCGCAAGGTCTCCAAACTGGTCTCCGACATCCAGTGGGCCGAATCGGCCGGGCTGGACAGTGCGTGGATGCCGCAGGTTCCCAACGACTTCGACTGCCTGACCATGGTGGCGCTGATGGCGGCCAACACCACACGCATCGAGTTGGGTACCGCGGTAGTGCCGTTGCAGGCGCAGCACCCCATTGCGCTGGCCCGCCAGGCGCTGTCGGTACACGCGATGTCGGGTGGGCGGCTGGCGCTGGGCGTCGGGCCGTCACACCACTGGATCGTGCGCGACATGCTCGGCCTGCCCTACGACAAACCCGCCGCCTATACCCGGGATTACCTCCAGGTGCTCAACACCGCGATCGCCGGACCGGGACCTGTTGACGTCGAGAACGACTCGTTCACCGTGCACAATCCGACTGTGCTGGCGGCCGACACCCCGATGCCGGTCCTGGTGTCCGCGTTGGGCCCGGTGATGCTGCAGATCGCCGGTGAGCACGCCGACGGTACATCGCTGTGGATGGCCGACGAAAAGGCGATCGGTGAGCACATCGCGCCCAAGATCAACAAGGCCGCGGCCGAGGCGGGCAAACCCGCACCGCGCATCGTCGCCGGCATCCCGGTCACCCTGTGCGCCAACTCCGAGATCGAGGCCGCCAAGGAGCGGGCCAACCGCATCCTGGCCGAGGCCGAGACCTCCCCGAACTATCAGCGGCTGCTCGACCGGGGTGAGGCCCGCAATGTCGGCGATCTGTGCGCGGCGGGGGACGAGGAGTCAATCCTCAAGCGGTTCAAGCAGTTCGCCGACGCCGGGGTGACAGATCTGTCGGTTCGGCTGCTGCCGATCGGGGAGAACCGTGACGAGCTGATCGCGTCGAAGTACCGGACGCGTGAGGTGATCGCCGAACTCGCCAAGGCGGTCAGGTGAATTCGACCGCGCCGCTTGCGGGTATCCGCATCATCGAGGTCGGCGTCATGCTGGCCGGTCCGTACGCCACGATGATGTTGGCAGACCTGGGCGCCGAGGTGATCAAAGTCGAGCCACCGGGTGGCGAGATATCCCGTCAGGTCAGCGACAGCTATTTCGCGAGCCTCAACCGGGGCAAGCGCAGTATCTGTATCGACCTGGGCTCCGACGAGGGCAAGGCGAAACTGGGTGAGCTGGTCGCGGATTCGCATGCGCTGCTGGTGAACATGAAGCCTTCGGTGATCCGGCGGCTGGGCCTGACGTATGACAATCTGCGCCGTTTCAACGACAAGATCGTCTGTGTCGCGATGACGGGTTTCGGGTTGAGCGGGGGCGACGATCCGGCGTTCGACTACGTCATCCAGGCCGCCACCGGGGTGGCCGCGATGACCGGCGATCCTGACGGGCCGCCCACCCTGCCGGGCTATTCCTCCGCGGACAACTCGACCGGTCTGACCGCAGCGCTCGGCTTGCTGGCGATGATCGTCTCGGGCAACGGCGGCCAGGTGGATGTCTCACTGCGTGACGTCATGCTCTCGCAGCTCAACTACCGTGCCTCGGCGTACCTCAACGACGGGGTCGAGCCGCGCCGCCATCCGTTCGGCGCGCACTCGTATTACGTGCCCGCGCAGTTGTTCCCCACGGCTGACGGCTATCTGGCGCTGTTCATCACCCACGACGGGTTCTGGAAGTCGTTCGCCGGGGAGGCCGGGATCGAGGGTTTCGAGACCATGGCTGAGCGGGCCGCCGGCCGCGACGAGGTCCTGGACGTGGTGACCGCCGCATTGGCCACTGATACCGCCGCCGGATGGGAGTCACGGCTCAAGCCACTGGGAATTCCGGCGGCGGCGGTGCGCAGCTTGCCCGAGGCGTTGGACGCGACGCCTGAGATGCTCGTGACGGCCGGGGATTTTCGGCTGGTTGGAACCCCGGTGCACGTCTCGGGTTACACGCCTGACTACCGGCCCGCGCCCGTATTCGACGAGTACGGGCCGATGGTTGCGGATTCGCCGGTTTCTACCGCAGGGTCGTGATCGCGCCAAAGTCGCAGCCCTGCAGGGGAAACCGGCGGCGGCCGTGACGGCTCCGCTCAGTCTTCGTCGTAGGAGACCGTCACTGAATCGCAGTCGGGAACTGCCTGGCAGGTCAGCACGTAGCCGTCGGCCACTTCGTCGTCGTCGAGCGCGTCATTGACCCGCATGGTGGCGGTCCCCTCGAGCAGCTTGGCCATACAGGTGCCGCAGTTGCCCGCCTCGCACGAGAACGGCGGCGTCATGCCGGCGCGGCGCGCACTTTCCAGCAGGGTCTCGCCCTGCCTGCGCGGCACGGTCAACTGCTCGCGGTCGAACACGATCGTGACCTTGCCGTCCGCTGTGCTGCCGGTCATCGGTTCTGCGGTCATGTGACTCCCCTGTGCAAGTACGTTCTGATATGAAGAGAATATCATTCTCGCTAACTGATAGTATCTTTCCGGCATGGTCGGCGCCCACCGGGTGTCCTCAAGAGAGGGGTGGTGATCTTGGCTGACCCCGTCGTGCTCGCATTCGACGAGCGCGAGTACACCTTGGCTGAACTCGACGCGCTGACCAGCGGGATGGCCACTGCGCTGGAACAGCGCGGCGTACGTCCGGGCGGCCGCGTCGCGATCATGTCGTCCAACCGTCCTGAGTTCGTGGTGGCGCTGCGGGCGATCTGGGGCCTAGGCGCGGTTGCCGTGCTGATCAGCCCGGCCTGGAAGGCCACCGAGGTGGCTCACGTGCTCGCGCTGACCGCACCCGGCCATGCGGTGGGTGATCACGAGGCACTGGCCTCGCAGATGCCCATGCTGCATCTGGATGAGCCGATCACCCCGGGACGCCGGCAGTTCGACCCGCCTGAGCCGGACGCCGACGCGCTGTTCGTTTTCAGCTCGGGAACCACGGGGCTGCCCAAAGCGGTACGACATACCCATCGCGGTTTCGCGGCGGCGATCGAGCATTGGCGGCACGCGCTGGGATTCACCAGTGCCGATCGCATGCAGATCATGACACCGCCGTCACACATCCTGGGTTTGCTCAACATCGCGATGGCGCTCGACACCGGCGCCTGGTTGCGCCTGCACCGCCGGTTCGATGTCGACACGATGCTGCGGCATATCGAATCCGATCGCATCACGATCGAAATGGCAGTGGCTCCAATCGCTTTGGCGCTGGCCGCGCACCCTGATCTGGGGCACTACGATCTGTCCTCACTGCGTTACGTGATGTGGTGCGCCACCCCGGTGAGCCGCAGCGTGGCCGATGCGGTCACCGAACGATCCGGAATCCGGTGGCTGACCGCCTACGGCACCACCGAACTCCCGGTAATCGCCTGTAACCCGCTGGAGGCCACCCGCATCGACACCGTCGGCACCCCCGTCCGCGGGGTCGACGTCCGCATCGGTGAGGACGGCGAGATCCAGGTGCGGTCGGACTCGGTGATGGCCGGGTATCTACCGAAGGACGCCACCGCGGGCGCGTTCTGCGACGGCTGGTACCGCACGGGCGACATCGGCTTTCTCGATGACGACGGATACCTGCACATCACCGACCGTTCCAAGGAAATGATCAAGGTCCGTGGGTTTCAGGTGGCACCGGCCGAAGTCGAGGCGGTACTGCACAGCCATCCCGCGGTCTCCGATTGTGCGGTGTTCGGTGTGCCGGATGCGGCCGACGGAGAGGCCATCGTGGCCGCCGTGTCGACACATGCTGAGGTGCCGGCCACCGAACTGATTGCGCTCATCGGCGATCAGTTGGCCTCATACAAGCGGCCCAGCCGCGTGGAGTTCGTAACCGAGATACCGCGGTTACCTTCCGGAAAGGTATTGCGACGAGTGCTGAAGGAGCGGCATGGACGTTCGTCTGACGTCTGAACAGCAGCAGCTGCGCGAGGCCGCAGCGAAACTGGCCGACGACCTCGGACCTGATGCGGTCGGAGAATTGTCGGACGAGGGCCGGATCGCCCGGTTGGAGAGCACGGTCGCCGCAACCGAGTGGCGCACCCTGCGTACCGACGGGGCCTCTGGCGTGGAAGTGGCGATCATCGCCGAGGAGTTCGCACGCGGCCTGGTCGACGTGCCTTTCCTCGGACCGGTGCTGGCCGACGATCTGGCCCGGCGGCTCGACCGGAAGATCGAGCTTGGTGCCGACGAAGCCGCCACCGCCGGTGTGGATCTCACCCGCAGCACGGTCGGTGTGGTCGAGTCGCCCGCAGAGCTGGCGGAACTGTCCAGTGAGGACGCCCTGCGCTGGCAGGCGCTGGCGCTGGCGGCCACCAGCGCCGATCTGGTCGGTGCTGCCCGGGGCGCACATGCGCTGGCCGTCGACTACGCGAAAGTGCGTGAGCAGTACGGCTCGACGATCGGTTCGTACCAGGCCATCGCGCACCTGCTGGCCGAGGGGCTCGCGCTCATAGAAGGGTCGATCAGCGTGCTGCGCCACGCGGCATGGGCGGTCGACGAACTGCCGGCAGCCGAAGCCGTCCGGGCCGCGAGGATCGCCAAGGTCTACTGTGCCCGGGCCGCGCGCACCGTCTGTGAGACCGCGATCCAGGTGCACGGCGGCATCGGAAACACCTGGGAGTGCTTGGCGCATGTGTATCTGCGCCGGATCCTGGTGGCCACCGAGTTGTGGCCCGTCAAGCTAGAAGACTTGGAGGTCACTGATCTTGGACTTTCGTGATTCAGCCGAGGAAGCCGCCTTCCGGGACCGACTGAGGGACTGGCTGGCCGAGAACGCCGCGTCGTTCAAGGCATCCGGCGACGACTACTGGACCCGGATGGGGGAGTGGCATCAAGCCCTCTATGCCGCAGGGTTTTTCGGCACCTCGTGGCCCGAGGAGTTCGGCGGCCAGGACCTGCCGCCGGTCTACGACGTCATCGTCGACGAGGAACTGGCCCGGGCCGGCGCGCCGCCCCGACCCAGCCTCGGTTACCTGGTGGTCGGGCTCGGCCACCACGGCAGCAAGGAACTGCAGCAGCGCTTCCTGCCGGGCATGATCAACGGCACCGAACGCTGGTGCCAGGGTTTTTCGGAACCTGGCGCCGGTTCGGACCTGGCCTCGTTGACCACCACTGCGACGCGCGACGGCGACAACTACATCATCAACGGACACAAGATCTGGACCAGCTACTCCGATGTGGCGGACTGGTGTCTGGTGCTGGCCCGCACCGACAAGGATGTGGCTCGACACAAAGGGATTTCGGCGTTCATCGTGTCGATGCACCAGGATGGCATCGAGCAGCGGCCGCTGCAGATGATCAACGGTGTCACCACGGAATTCGGGCAGGTGGCGTTCGACGGGGCGATGGTACCGGCCTCGAACATGGTGGGCGAGCCCGGTGACGGTTGGCGGCTGGCCATGACGGTGGTCAGCCACGAGCGGGAACCGTCGACCCTCGGCTATTCGGCGCGCTACGGAAAGCTGGTGCGCGAGATGGCTTCTCGGGTCGACAGCGCGGGCGGCAAGATTCCCGAGGATCTGGCCTGGGCCGGGGTGCAGGCCGAGATGCTGCGTCTGCACGTCCGGCGGCGGTTGTCCGAACAGCTCGACGGGCTCAAGCACGGTCCGGACGGCTCGCTGGACAAGCTGCTCATGACCTGGGTCGAGCAGTCCGTCGGGCACGCCGCGCTCGCGGTCACCGGGACATCTGATCCCGAGTTGCTCAGCGCCTACCTGTACAGCCGTGCTCAGAGTGTCATGGGTGGCACGTCGCAGATCCAGAAGAACATCATCGCGTCACGAATCCTCGGACTGGGGGTCTAGCTCTAAATGTATGGAATGCCAGAAGAAATCGACGTGCAGGCCGACGGAGCGCTGCGCATCATCACGCTCAACCGTCCCGATGCGCTCAATGCGGTCAACGACAACTTGCACGTCGGTCTCGCTCGGCTGTGGGAAGAGCTCAACGAAGACGCTGACGCGCGTGCGGCCGTGATCACCGGTGCGGGCCGGGCGTTCTCCGCGGGCGGTGACTTCAACTACCTCGACGAGTTGCGGCGTGACGAAGCGTTGCGGCAGAAGACGATCAAGCACGGACGTGACCTCGTCATCGGCATGGTGCGGTGCCGTATCCCGGTGGTCGCCGCGGTGAACGGCCCGGCGGTCGGGCTCGGGTGCAGCCTGGCCGCGCTGTCCGACGTCGTCTACATGGCCGAGACCGCACACTTCGCCGATCCGCATGTGCAGATCGGGTTGGTGGCGGCCGACGGCGGTCCGCTGGTGTGGGGTTCGCAGATCAGCCTGTTGCAGGCCAAGGAGTTCGCACTGACCGGTGTGCGGATCAAGGCTCAGCGGGCGTTGGAACTCGGCCTGGCCAACCACGTGGTGCAGGACCCGCTGGCCGAGGCGATCGCATGCGCGAAGAAGCTGATCGATCTGCCGAAGCAGGCGGTCGAGGCCACCAAGCGCCTGATGAACATCCAGCTGGAGCAGCAGGTGATGGCGTCACTGGATTACGCCAACCTCGCCGAGTACGTGTCGTTCGGCACGGCGGATTTCAACCGGATCGTGGACGGCCTGATCGCCAAGAACTGATCCCCTCAGCACCGCGAGCGTGCGTGTCTGCTGCCCGACACTCCGTGCCGAGGCAGCATTCCACGCACGCTCGCGGGACGTGAAGGTGCGCAAGCTGTTACGCCATCCGCCTGGGTGATGAAATGTGCACTCTGGCCGGCGACGAGCGTGCACAAAGTGCCTACCGAAAGCGGCGTGCCGGGCGGCAAACACGCACGCTCGCGGTGTGACTAGAAGGTCAGGGCCTCGGAGCGCTGGACGGTGCCGGTGACGCCGCTGGCATCTTGTGCGGCCAGGCGCACGGCCGCGCGCCCCATCGCCTCGGGCGGTTCGACCATCTCCGGCGGAATGTGAAGCCCACTGCCGCCCGCCTGCCACCCTTCGGTCAAGACCACCCGGGACGGGCTGAGGCAGTTGACCGCGATGTTGTCGGCGCGCAGGTCGGCGGCCAGGCCGAGATAGAGCCGTTCGGCGGCGGCTTTGGACACCCAGTAGGCGTTGGCGCCGTGTTCGACCATGTCGACGCCGGTCGTGGTGATGGCGATGAGGGACCCGCCGCCGCGCTTACGCACCTCAGGGATGACGGCCTTGGTCACCAGGAACACCCCGGTGAGGTTCACGTCCAAGCACAGCTGCCAGCGTTTGAGCGGCGTCGTCTCGATGGGACCCAGCCACAGCACACCGGCGTTGGCGACCAGGATGTCGATGCCGCCGAACTCCGAAACCGCCTTGGCGACAGCCTTGTTCACCGACTCCTCGTCGGTGACGTCGCAGGAGACCGGCAATACCCGTCCGCCGGCCTCGTTGATGCACGCGGCCACCGAGCCGATCGTGCCCGGCAGCTTGCCCGGTTGTTCGGAGCGGGCCGCCACGGCCACCGCGGCACCTTCGGCGGCCAGTGCGGCCGCGATCGTGGCACCGATGCCGCGGCTGGCGCCGGCGACGAAAGCGACCTTTCCGCCGAGGCTGCCGCGGGTCCCGCTGCGGTGGGTCGACATTCCTCGCACGTTGGTCATGGCCCGAGTGTGCACGAAATGTCACTCAGCGCCGGTGTTTCCGTCGGCAGACACGCACGCTCGCGGGGCAGAGGCATCACTTCGGCGGGAAGCGCAACGCCCCATCGAGACGAATGATCTCGCCGTTCAGGTAGTCGTTCTCGATGATGCTCTGCGCCAGCTGGGCGTACTCGACCGAGCGGCCCATGCGCTTGGGGAACGGCACCTGCGGGCCCCAGTACTGCTCGAGCTGATCGGCGGCCTTGCCGTAGGCGGGGGTGTTGATGGTGCCGGGGGCAATGGTGCAGACGCGGATCCCCAGCGGTGACAGGTCGCGCGCGGCGACGAGAGTCATGCCGAGCACACCGCCCTTGGCCGCCGAGTAGGGCAGCTGGCCGATCTGGCCCTCGTATCCGGCGATCGAAGCCGTGTTCACGATGACACCGCGGCCGCCTTCTTCGGCGGGCTCGGTCTTGGCGATCGCCGCAGCCGACAGACGCATCACATTGAACACCGCAGTCAGGTAGAACTCGATGGTCTTCTTGAACCCGTCGAGGTCGAGCGGGGAGCCGTCCTTGCCGACCAGCCGGCCGCCGGCAGCGGGGCCGCCGTGGGTGTCCACCGAGATTCGCAGCGGGGCAAGGGCTTCGGCCTCGGCGATGGCGGCCAGCACTGACTCCTCGGAGGTGGCGTCGGTGGGCACGTAGCGCACACCCAGCTCTTTCTCCAGCTTGGCGCCCTTCTCGTCGGCCAGGTCCGCAACGACCACCTTGGCGCCCGCAGCCTGTAGGCGGCGGACGGTCGCTTCACCCAGGCCGCCCGCACCGCCGACGACGATCGCGGAACTACCGGCGATTTGCATACGGTTCCCCTTCTTGCAACTCAGACTCTCTGGCTGCGAGAATAACATTCTCTTACCGGGTAAACCAGGGAGCAGATCAATGCCTGAAGCCGTCATCGTGTCCGCGCTGCGTACCCCAATCGGCACCGCCAAGAAGGGAACCTTGCGCGATGCCGATGCCTATGCGCTGGCTGACCACGTGGTGCGTGCCGCGGTCGACGACCTTGCCGGACACGGCACCATTCCGGTCGACGACGTGATCCTCGGCGAGGGTCTCTACGGCGGCGGTGTCGTCGCCCGCCATGCCGCGATCACCGCAGGCCTCACCACGGTCCCCGGTGCTTCAGTCAATCGACACTGCGCAGCCGGCCAGGCCGCGGTGCAGAGCGCCGCCGCCGGCATCCGGGCCGGAATGGACCGGTTGGTCCTGGCCGGCGGGGTCAACTCGGCTTCGACCTCACCGCGGTTCATCCGCGCGGCCAGCAGCGCCAAGGACGCCGAATGGGTGAACTGGTTCCCGCCCACCCATCCGGACACCCCGGATGCGCCGAACATGGACATGTCGATCACGGTCGGCTGGAACGCGGCGGTGAAGGCCGGGGTGAGCCGCGAGGAGATGGACCGGTGGGCCTTGGGCTCGCACCTCAAGGCCGTCGCCGCGATCGACGAGGGCCGGTTCAAGGAGGAGATCGTCCCCATTCCGACCCCGCACGGGCTGTTCGACACCGACGAGCATCCGCGCCGAGACACCACGCTGGAAAAGCTGGCCGCGCTCAAGCCGCTGCATCCCGAGATCGACGGCTTCTCCATCACTGCCGGCAATGCCTGTGGCGCCAACGACGCGGCCGCCGTGCTCGCCATCGCCAGTGACAAGCTCGGGCTGCCGGCCCTGGCCACCATCAAGTCCTGGGCCTCGGTGGGGGTGGATCCGGCTTCCACGGGGCTGGCCCCGGTGGAGGCGATCACCAAAGCCCTTGGCCGGGCTGGTCTCTCGCTCTCCGATGTGGACCTGTTCGAGATCAACGAGGCGTTTGCGTCGATGTGCGTGGCCACCATCAAGCTGCTCGACATCGACCCGGGGATCGTCAACGTCAGCGGCAGCGGGTGCTCGCTGGGTCATCCGGTGGCGGCCACCGGGGCGCGCATGCTGGCCACGATGGTGCATGAGTTGCGCCGGCGCGGGGGTGGCATCGGCGTGGCCGCGATGTGCGCGGGCGGTGGTATGGGCTCGGCGACGGTCATCGAGGTGCTTGCACCGTAGTGTCGATCGTGATGACGAAGCACAACATCGAAGAACTCATCACCGCGGGCCGCGGCGGATCCCAGCGTGCCGTCGGCCGGTTGTTGAGTCTGGTCGAAAGCGACCGTCGCGACGACGTTCTCGCGGTCCTCGGCCCGGCCTCGCCGCGCGTCATCGGGATCACCGGGCCACCCGGGGCGGGCAAGTCGACGACGGTCGGCGCACTGGTGGGTGCGTACCGCGAGCGCGGCCTGCGGGTCGCCGTGCTCGCGGTGGATCCGTCGTCGCCGTACAGCGGTGGCGCGCTGCTCGGGGACCGGATCCGGATGGCCGCCCACATCAACGATCCCGACGTGTTGATCCGCTCGGTGGCCACCCGTGGCCATCTGGGTGGATTGGCTGCCGCGGTCCCGGCGGCGATCCGGCTGCTGGCCGCGTTGTCGTATGACCTGATCGTATTGGAGACGGTCGGCGTGGGGCAGTCCGAGATCGAGATCGCCGCGATCGCGGATCCGACGGTGGTGATCCTCAATCCCGGTGCGGGGGACGCCGTCCAGGCGGCCAAGGCCGGGCTGCTGGAGGTCGCCGATCTGGTGGTGGTGAACAAGGCCGACCGCGAAGGTGCCGATCAGACCGCCCGTGACCTGCGGGCCGAGGCCAGTGTTCCGGTGCTCAAACTCGTTGCGGCCCAAGGCGAGGGGCTGGCCGAGCTGGTGGAGGCCATCGACGCCCACCATCGGGCCGACACGGCTGACCGCCGCAGCGCCCGGGCACGGACGCAGATCCTGTCACTGGCGCAGACCTTGTTGCGCAATCACGGTGAGTTGGACGGGCTCGCCGCCGCGGTGGCCGACGGCACCACCGACCCGTACAGTGCGGCCGCGAAATTGATCGCGGGCTCAGCCGGGTAGCTCGTGACCCGTCAACTCACCGACTTCCCCGTCGCCGCCGCATAGCCGCTTCGGTAGCCGAACACCATCGCCGGGCCGAGGGTGCCGCCGGCTCCGCCGTAGGCTTTCCCGGTCACTCCACCCATGGCATTGCCCGCGGCGAACAAGCCGGGGATCGGGCTGCCCGTGACGTGCAAGACACGGCCGTCGCGGTCGGTGCGGGGACCGCCCTTGGTGCCCATCGCGCCGATCTTGACGGGTACGGCGTAGAACGGCGCGGTGTCGAGCGGGCCCAGGGTCTGAAGTGCCGGGGTGGGCGCCGAATTGTCGCCCCAGTACCCGTCGTACGCACTCGACCCGCGACCGAAGTCCGGGTCCACCTCACGGGAGACGTTGTCGTTCCAGCGATTCAGGGTTTCGGCGAGGCCAGCGGCGTCGATGCCGGTCTTGGCGCCCAGCTCGGCCAGGCTGGCCGATTCGCAGAACCAGTCCGGCACCGCGTCGCCCGGCTCCACACCGAGGAAGCCATAGCGCTGAAGGTGCACGGAGTCGAACACGATCCAGGCCGGATCGTTGGCATAGCCGGTCTTTGGGTCGAGATACTGAAAGGCGCCTGCCATCGAGTTGTACTCGCCGGCCTCGTTGAGGAAGCGTTTGCCCGCACGGTTGACGATGACGCTGCGCGGACGGGTACGTTCCAGCCGGACGCTGCGGCTGCGCGGATGACCGTCGATGGTGTCGCCGGGTATCTGCACGATCGGAACCCACCACGCTTCACCCATGTTCGCCAGGTCGGCGCCGTGGGCCATGGCCATCCGCAGGCCGTCGCCGGTGTTGTTCGGCGGTGACACGGCACCGCGCATCGGCCCGCGCAGGTAGGCCTCGACCAGCGTGGCGTCCCATTCGAATCCGCCGGTGGCCAGGACGACACCGCTGCGGGCCCGCACGGTCACGTTGGTGCCGTCCACACTGAGGCGCACCCCGGTGATGCCGGTGTCATCGCTGATCAGCTCGATCGCCCGGGCCTCGGTGACCGGCTGGATGCCGCGATCGAGCAGGCCGCGCAGCAGACCGGCGATCAGCGCGGTACCGGCGACACACAGGTCGGCATCGGGATCGTCGTACACGGCGTGAATCCGCGCCCGGGTTTCGGCGTCGATGCCGACGTTGCTGAAATCGGCTGGGAAGGAGGTGATCCGGTCCTTCCAGGCGCCGAGCCTGGCCAGATCCACCGGCCCGGCGCTCAGCGAACGACCGCCACCGGGCCGCCCGCCGGGGAGTTCGGGCTTGTAGTCCGGAAAGCCCTCGGCTACGGCGAATCGCAACTCACTGTTTTCCTCGACGAAGTCGAGCATCGCCGGGCCGGTCCGCACGAAGGTGTCGACCAGATCGGCGTCCATGTAGCCCAGCGACTGGGCCTGCAGATAATCGATCGCGTCCGAGACCGGCAGCGGCCCGTCGGCGCTGCGGTCGTGGGCCGGGATCCACACGATGCCGCCGGAGACGGCGGTGGTGCCGCCGACAGTCGGTGCCTTCTCGTAGATCGCGACCGATGCGCCGTTGACCGACGCGGTCAGGGCCGCGGTGAGACCGGCGCCGCCGCTGCCCAGTACGACGACGTCGACCTCGTCGTCCCAATCGAATTCGGTACGGGTCACTGTCTTTCCCTTTCAGTACAGGATGGCCGATAGTTCGTTTGCCGCCCGGACGACCGCGTCCTTGCCGCCCAGCACGACGTCTTCGCGGTGCGAGATGAGATTGATGCAGGTGGGCGGTGAGGCCAGGCGCCGGCGCACGGGAACCGCCAGGCCATAGGTGTCGGGTTCGATCTCGCCGTGGGTGATCACCCAACCCTGTTCACGGGTTTGGCGGACCAGCTCGCGTTCGCCGGGACGCGGCGGCATGCTCGCCAGCAAGGCCACCCCGGCCGCACCGCGGTCCAGGGGGTGACGGCTGCCCTCGTGAAAAGACAGTTGGTAGAACACCTGCGTCGGCACGATGACCGCCACCGCCACCTGTTGGTCGCCTTCGGCCACCAGCAGGGAGACGGTGCTGCCGAGTTCGTCGGCGAGTGCGCGCAGGGTCGGGACGCTGAGCGCCCGCATGTTGTTGTCGAAGGACGCGCCGAGCGCGGCCAGTCCTGCACCGGGCCGGTAGCGGCCGTCCTCACCCTTTGTCACATAACGGAACTGGCTCAGGGTGGCCAGCAACCGGTAGGCGATCGTGCGATGGGCCCCGACGTGGTCGGCGACCTGCTGAACGGTGAGACCGGCCGGCGCCGCGGCAATGGCGGCCAGCGCGCTCAAACCCCTTGCCAGCGTTTGTGATCCGGGCGCACCGGTGGGAGTGCCATCGGGCTTCGATTGTGTCTGCGGCTGGCTTGCCTTGGCCGCCATAGCGCTCCTCCTTGACAGATAGCACCCCGAGAGTGATGCTCTGATAATAATGCACGCAGATGTGCGCTATATGAGCAAAGTGCTTACAAATTTGGAGAATAACATTCTCGCTACCTCCGGAGAGGGGACCATGACAAGCACTGCCGCCGGGCCGGCATCCGGATCCGTCTCGGCCACCGAACACGAAAGCGTCTGGGCTGACCTGCAGGGCGTGGCGTTCTCGCAGGGCTACATCGATGTGGGTGGCATCCGCACCCGCTACCTGCATGCCGGTGATCCGCAGCTGCCCGCGCTGGTACTGCTGCACGGGTCCGGCGGGCATGCCGAGGCCTACGTGCGCAATCTGGAATCCCATGCCGAGCACTTCTCGACCTGGTCGATCGACATGCTCGGGCACGGCTACACCGACAAGCCGGGCCATCCGCTGGAGGTCGCGCACTACGTCGATCACCTGATCGGCTTCCTCGACACGATCGGCGCGCAACGCGCCCACATCTCGGGGGAATCGCTGGGCGGCTGGGTGGCCGCGCGGGCTGCCGCCGATCACCCGGACCGGGTGGACCGGCTGGTGCTCAACACCGCCGGCGGTTCGCAGGCCGACCCCGAAGTGATGAAGCGGATCATCACGCTGTCGATGGCAGCCGCGGAGAACCCCAGCTGGGAGACTGTGCAGGCCCGGATCAAGTGGCTGATGGCCGATAAGTCGAAGGATTACGACGACATCGTGGCGAGCCGCCAGGCGGTGTACCGCCAGCCCGGTTTCGTCGCCGCGATGAGCGACATCATGGCGCTGCAAGATCCGGAGATCCGCGCACGGAACCTGCTGGGACCCAAGGAATACGGATCGATCACCGCGCCGACATTGGTGTTGTGGACGAGCGATGACCCGACCGCCGACGTCAGCGAGGGCCGGCGGATCGCGTCGATGATTCCCGGCGCCCGGTTCGAGGTGATGCCGGATTGCGGGCACTGGCCGCAGTACGAAGACCCTGAGACGTTCAACCGCCTGCACCTGGACTTCCTGCTGGGGCGCGACCGTGGCTGACGACGTCGATGTCGTGATCGTCGGTGCCGGGCCGGTCGGCCTGACACTGGCGAATGTGCTTGGTATCCAGGGCGTCCGGACGCTGGTGGTGGAGGAGCGTGACACCCTCATCGACTATCCCCGCGGGGTCGGGCTCGATGACGAATCGCTGCGCACCTTCCAGTCGATCGGTCTGGTCGAGGCGATCCTCCCGCACACGGTGCCCAACCAGATCCTTCGGTTCTACGACGGCAATCGCCGGCTGCTGGCCGAAATGGCGCCTCCCGACGCACGATTCGGCTGGCCCAAGCGCAACGGTTTCGTCCAGCCCCTGGTCGATGCACAACTTCTGGCCGGGCTGGACCGATTCGAACATGTTCAGGTGGCTTGGGGCCGCCGCATGGAGTCGGCGGTCGAGACCGCTGATGCGGTGACGGTCGAGTTCGGGCCTGACGTACCCGCGGTGCGGGCGCGCTACGTGGTGGGATGCGACGGCGGGCGCAGCGCCACCCGTCATTTGATGGGAGTGTCGTTCGACGGCACCACGTCTTCGACCCGATGGGTGGTGGTCGACCTGGCCAATGACCCGCTGGGACACCCGAACAGCGAGGTCGGCGCGGACCCGGACCGGCCGTATGCCTCGATCTCGATCGCGCACGGCATCCGCCGGTTCGAGTTCATGATCCACGCCGACGAAACCGATGAGCAGGCTGAAGATCCCGAGTTCGTGGCCCGGCTGCTGGCCCCGTTCGTGCCGCACCCGGACAAGGTCGACGTGATCCGGCGCCGGGTCTACACCCACCATTCCCGCATCGCCGGCAACTTCCGCAAGGGCCGGTTCCTACTGGCCGGCGACGCCGCGCATCTGATGCCGGTATGGCAGGGCCAGGGCTACAACAGCGGCATTCGCGACGCGGCGAACCTCGGCTGGAAGCTGGCCGCGGTGGTCAACGGCCAGGCCGGCGACGCACTGCTGGACAGCTACGACACCGAGCGCCGCAAGCATGCCCGAGCCATGATCGACCTGTCCACGTTGGTGGGTCGGGTGATATCCCCGACCAACCGCAAGATCGCGGTCCTGCGGGACAAACTGATTCGCGGTGCTTCAGTGGTTCCGGCGCTCAAGCGCTATGTGCTGGAGATGCGGTTCAAGCCCATGCCGCGCTATGACCAGGGCGCGGTCTACCACTCGAAGGCGCCGACGCCGGACGCACCCGCGGGCACGTTGTTCATTCAGCCGCGGGTGGACACCCGCGAGCAGTCGAACGTGCTGCTCGACGACGTGATCGGGCTGAACTTCGCGGTGCTGTGCTGGAACAACAATCCGCGCGCGTTACTCGGTGAGCAGGCGTATGCGCGCTGGAAAGCACTGGGGGCGAAGTTCATTGCGGCCCGGCCCCAGACTCAGCTGTTCTGGACCGGGCACGACGCCGACCACGACGACGGCTCTGTGGTGATCGTCGGCGACCGCACCGGTGCCCTGAAATCCTGGTTCGACGTGCACGCCGAATCCGTGCTGGTGCTGCGCCCGGATCGCTGCATCGCCGGGGCCGACATCGCTCAGCGTGCCCCGGAACTGAGCGAGGCTCTGTTCGACGTACTTCATGTGGCGGAAGGAGGTGCCAAAGGTGCCAGTAGCCCTGTGCTGTATGTCCCACAGCCCACTGCTGAATCTTCCGGGACCGTCGGTTGAGCTCCTCGGCGAGATCAGAGCGGCGGTCGGTCGGGCGCGGGAGTTCGCCGCCGACTACGACCCCGAGCTGGTCGTCACGTTCTCGCCCGACCACTACAACGGATTCTTCTATCGACTGATGCCCCCGTTCTGCATCGGCACCGCCGCATCCGGAGTGGGGGACTACGGGACGCACGACGGTGCGCTCAACGTCGCCGGTGACATCGCCCAGGAGTGCGCACAGGCGGTGTGGGAGTCCGGCGTGGACGTCGCGATCTCCACCAGCATGGACGTCGACCACGGCACCGTGCAGCCGCTGCAGGAGTTGTTCGGCGAGGCGACCGCGCGGCCCATCGTGCCGATCTTCATCAATTCCGTTGCCACCCCGCTGGGCCCGCTGTCGCGGTCCCGCGCTCTCGGGGCGGCCGTCGGTGCCTACCTGGCCACCCTCGACAAACGGGTATTGGTTCTGGGTTCTGGTGGGCTGTCGCATGACCCGCCGGTGCCGACGCTGGCCACCGCGCCGCCGGCGGCGCTGGACCGCATCGTGCACGGGGTGCCGATGACGGCCGAGCAGCGCATGGCCCGGCAGACCGCGGTAAGCCAGGCCGCGCACGACTTCGCCCACGGTGACAGTCCGCTGCGGCCCCTGAACCCCGAATGGGACCACAGCCTGCTGGAGATCCTCGACCAGGGCCGGCTCGCTGAACTGGACGGCTGGTCCAACACTTTCATCGCCGGTGAAGGAGGCAACTCGGCCCACGAGATCCGTACCTGGGTGGCCGCCTTCGCAGCGCTGGCAGCCAACGGCCCGTATCGGACGGAGAACCACTTCTACCGGGCGGCACCGGAATTGATCGCAGGATTCGCAATCAGGACGGCGGTAGGAATCTCAGCATGACTTCAGACACCAGTGCACACCCCTTCGACGAAACGGTGGACGTGCTCGTCGTCGGTTCCGGGGGCGGCGGCATGACGGCGGCCCTGACCGCCGACGCGGCCGGGCTGAGGACCCTCGTGGTCGAAAAGTCGTCGCATTTCGGCGGATCTACTGCCCTTTCGGGCGGAGGGATCTGGGTACCGGGGGCGCCGTCGCAGCGTCGAGCCGGTTATGTGCCGTCACCGGACGGCGTGTTCGACTACCTCAAACAGATCACCGAGGGCACAGTCAGCGATGCCCGGCTGCGCAAGTACGTCGAGGCCGCACCGGAGATGATGGACTTCCTCGAGCGCAACAGCGATTGGTTCGAGTTCGTCTGGAAGCCAGGCTATGCCGACTACTACCCGGAGCTCCCGGGTGGCTCGGCCCAGGGCAGCACGATCAATGTCCCGGCCATCGACCTGCGCAAGCTCGGCGAGCACGAGCAGGAACTGCTCGCCCCGCTGGCCCTGGCGCCCAAGGGAATCTGGTTCGCACCCAAGGATCTTCGCCTCTTCTACCAGATCCGGCAGAACTGGCGCGGCAAAGCGGTGCTGTTGAAGCTGATCTGGCGGATGGTGCGCGCCCGGGTATTCGGCGATCGCATGGCCGCCATCGGCCAGTCGCTGGCTGCCCGGATGCGGTTGGCGCTCAAGCAGCACGACATCCCCCTGTGGCTGGATGCGCCGATGACCTCGCTGATCACCGGACCGGATGGCGAGGTGCTCGGCGCCGTCGTAGAACGGGACGGGCACGATGTCAGAATCCGGGCCACCGGGGGCGTGATCCTGGCCTCAGGCGGGTTCGACCACGACATGGCGTGGCGCAAGGAGCACCTGCCGGTCCTGGAAAAGGACTGGAGCTTCGGCAATCCCGCAGCCACCGGTGACGGAATCCGGGCGGGCGAGAAAGTGGGCGGTGCCACCGAACTTCTCGACGAGGCATGGTGGTTCCCGGCGATCTGCTGGCCGGACGGCCGGCTGCAGTTCATGCTCAACGAGCGGATGATGCCGTCGCAGTTCGTGGTCAACGGCGAGGGCAAGCGATTCATCAACGAGGCGGCACCATACATGGATTTCGCCCACGCGATGATCAAAGGGCAGCAGTCCGGAGTCGACCACATCCCGTGCTGGTTGGTCACCGACATCGACTCGTTCCACCGGTACGTGGTGGCCGGGCATCTGCCCATCCCGAAGATCCCGTTCGCCCCGGTGCCCACCGGGCGCAAAGTCCCTCGGGCCTGGCTGGATTCCGGAGTGGTGGTCGAGGCCCACAGCTGGGAGGAGCTGGCAGGCAAGATCGGCGTACCTGCCGAGAATCTGCGCGCCACCGCCGAGCGGTTCAACCGGCTGGCGCACAGCGGGCACGACGACGACTTCAACCGTGGTGACAGTGCATACGACAACTACTACGGGGACCCGACGCTGCCCAACCCCAATCTGCGTCCGCTGGGCAAGCCGCCGTACTACGCCTTCCAGATCATCCTCGGGGACCTGGGCACCTCGGGCGGCTTGCGTACCGACGAACACGCTCGGGTGCTGCGCGCCGACGAGTCCGTCGTGGACGGGCTCTACGCGGTGGGCAACGTCTCGGCGGCGGTCATGGGCCGCAGCTACGCCGGTGCGGGCGCGACCATCGGACCCGCGATGACGTTCGGGTATGTGGCGGCCAGGCATATCGCCCAAGCCGAAAAGTCTGTCGCGCAACACGTCGCACCACCGGCCGACCAACAGATCCAGGACACCGTGAGTAACCCCTCAGGAGGAAACCGATGAAGATTTCGCTGTTCTACGAGTTCGCGCTGCCGCGGCCGTGGTCCGACGATGACGAGCACCAGATGTTCCAGGACGGGCTGGATGAAGTGGAGGCCGCCGACAAGGCCGGTTTCTCCACCGTCTGGCTCACCGAGCATCACTTCCTGGAGGAGTACTGCCACGCCACCGCCCCGGAGATGTTCCTGGCCGCGGCGAGCCAGCGCACCAAGGACATTCGGCTCGGCTTCGGAGTGATGCACCTGCCGCCGCCGATCAACCATCCGGCCCGTATCGCCGAGCGCGTCGCCACGCTCGACCACCTGTCCAATGGCCGGGTGGAGTTCGGCACCGGTGAGGGTTCCTCGGTCGCCGAACTGGGCGGGTTCAACATCGACCCGGCCGACAAGCGCACGATGTGGGAAGAAGCCCTCGAGGTTTCGATCCGCTGCATGACCGAGGCCCCGTTCACCGGATTCAAGGGTGAGCACGTCGAGTTGCCGGCACGCAACGTGATCCCCAAGCCGCTGCAGAGCCCGCACCCGCCGGTCTGGGTGGCCTGCACCCGCCCGTCCTCGGTACAGATGGCGGCCCAGAAAGCCATCGGTGCGCTGAGCTTCGCCTACACCGGACCCGAGGCGCTCAAGGAGCGGGTTGACGGCTACTACAAGGAATTCGAAGAGCAGGGTGCTCCCGTCACCCCGGCTGTCAACCCCAACATCCTGGCCATCGGCGGCGACCTGTCGATGATGGTGGCGAAGTCAGACCAGGAGGCACTCAAACGCCTCGGAATCGGCGGCGGCTTCTTCTCGTTCGGCATCATGCACTACTACCTGACCGGCATGCACACGCCCGGCCGAACCAAGGTGTGGGAGCGTTACGAGCAGGCTGTCAAGGAAGATCCGACGCTGGCTTACGGCCCCGGCCGGGGCGCCATCGGATCGCCCGACACCGTGCGCGAGTTCCTACGCGGTTACGAGGCCAGCGGCGTCGACGAGATCATCCTGCTGCTCAACCCGCGCAGCCACGAGGGCACCATGGAATCGATCGAGATCATGGGTAAGGAGATCTTGCCCGAGTTCATCGAGCGGGACGCGAAGGCAGCCGCGGACAAAGCCAAGCGCCTGGAACCGGTGATCGAGAAAGTGGAGTCGCGTCGGCGTCCGTCCGACGCCCCGCTGTTCGACGAGACCTACGCCTTCGGCGGTCTGCCCACCGGTCGCGACAAATTCACCGCCGGTGAGATCCCCGAGGCGATGGCCGAGATCAACGAGGGTCGGGTCAAGGCCGCCCAGGCGGAGAAGTCTGCCCGCGAGACTGCCGGCTGACTGTGGCCGCACTGGACGAGTTGGTGCGCTACGACGGCAAACACGTTGTGGTCACCGGCTGTGGGTCGGGCATCGGCGCCGTTCTCACCATTGCGCTGGGCGAACTCGGTGCCCGGGTGACCGGTCTGGACCTCCGGCCACCCGACCACCTTCCCGATGAGTTCGTCGAACTCGACCTGGCCGACCCGGAGTCCGTCGACCGTGCCATCGGCGCGGTCGACGGTCCGGTGGACGCCTTGTTCAACGTCGCCGGGGTGTCCTCGGGCATCGGGAATCCGCTGCTGGTGGTCCGGATCAACTTCCTGGGCACCCGGCAGTTCACCGAAGCGCTGGAGCGCAAGATTCCGGCGGGCGGTTCCATCACGTCGGTGGCGTCACTGGCGGCCTCGGGGTACCGCGAAAACCGTTCCACCACTGCAGGACTGATTCACAGCCGGTCGGTCGACGAGGGGTTGCAGTGGTGCGCGGATCATCCCGAGGCATTGGCCGACGGTGGCTACCGGTTGTCCAAGGAGGCCACGATTCTCTACGGGATGTACCGGGTCGCAGATCTCGGTGCCCGAGGGATCCGGATCAACTGCACCGCACCCGGCGTCACCGAAACACCCATTCTCGAGCAGCTGCGCGCGGCTTACGGCCAGCAGTACCTCGATTCGTTCACCACCCCGCTGGGTCGCAACTCGGAGGCCGCCGAGCAGGCGTCGGTGCTGGCCTTCCTTGGCAGCCCGGCCGCCAGTTACGTGACCGGGCAGGTGATCTGGGCCGATGGCGGCATTCTGGCCCAGCGGGAGGCCGCCCTGGTCGAAGCTGTAGCGGGCACCGCAGACACCGATCAGAGGAGCTGAGCTTGGCCGGGACGATGCGCGACTTCCGTAAGGTCGCCGACGATGTGCGCAACTGGGGCCGCTGGGGTGATGCCGACGAACTCGGCACGCTGAACCTGATCACCGCTGAGAAGATCGCCGAAGGCGCATCGTTGGCCAAGCACGGCAAGGTGTTCGCACTCGGTGTCGACTTCTCCTCTGCCGGGCCACAGGGGGCGTTCCAGTTCCGGCAGAATCCGACGCATGTGATGACGGTGGACGGCGGGGACGCGAATACGCTGGCGCAGTACGGCCCCCAGTGGCTGCGTAACTCGGTGGCCCACGAGGTCAGCGGATTCTTCGTGGACAACCCTTTTCGCTTCAACGACGACATGATCGTCATGCCGTTGCAGGCCGCCACCCAGTGGGATGCGTTGTCACACGTGTATTACGAGGACAAGCTCTACAACGGCTTTCCGGCCGATTCGGTCACGAGCTTCGGTGCGTTCCACTGCGGTATCGACAAGGTGGACGTCAAGGGCATCACCTCACGCGGGGTGCTGTTGGATGTCGTGCGCCACCGCGGCGTCGAACAGTTCCTCGAGCCGGGCAACCCGATCACGCCCGGCGAATTGGATGACGTCGCACACGCGCAAGGCGTCAGCATCACCCCCGGCGACATCGTGCTGGTCCACACCGGTTGGTGGACCCGGTTTTCGGCCAACGGCGATGGGGCGGAGCCCGGATCAGGTCTGGATTGGCGTTGCGCGTCGTGGTTGCATGACCACCAGGTCGCGGCCGTCGCGGCAGACAACCTGATGGTGGAGGATCCAGACCCGGCCAACGGCGTCGAGGGCACGTTCCTGCCGATGCACATGTTGTGTCTGCGGGACATGGGCCTGATGTTCGGTGAGTACTGGGACCTGGGCGCACTGGCTGCAGACTGCGCGGCCGACGGTGTCTACGAGTTCCAGCTCGTCGCGCCGCCGCTGCGGGTCACCGGTGCCGTCGGTTCGCCGGTGAATCCCATTGCGATCAAGTGAGGACAGATGACGTCGACTGAGAAGGTGCCGTTCGTGGTCGGGCTCGGCGGCACGCTGCGTGCCGACTCCTCGACCGAGCGCGCCGTGCGGTACTGCCTGAAATCAGTGGAACGCCAAGGCGGCCGAACGCGGATGTTCGCGGGGCCCGACTTGGAGTTGCCCATGTATGCGCCACATTCACTGGAGCGCACACCGGCGGCGCTGGAGTTCGTCTCCGCGCTGCGCGACGCCGACGCTGTCGTGGTGGGCTCACCCGGCTATCACGGTGCGATCTCCGGTCTGGTCAAGAACGCGCTGGACTACATCGAGGATCTTCGCGAAGACCCGCGCGTCTACCTGGACAACACCCCGTGGGGCTGCATCAGCTGCGCGTACGGCTGGCAGGCCGCCGTCGGAACGCTGGGGCAGCTGCGCTCTATCGGGCATGCGTTGCGGGCCTGGCCTACCCCGCTGGGGGTGGCAATCAACTCCGCGGACAAGATCTGGTCTGAGACAGGTGAATTGGCCGATGCCACGGTCCGCGGTCAACTCGAGATGCTGGCGACGCAGCTGCTGAATTTCGGTCGGGCCGACGGGGCCGCGCGATGACGGCGCAGCGTACGTTCGCACGCAAGACCATCGACGTCAACGGCCTGGCCACCAGTTACCTGGAAGCCGGACAGGGTGACCCCGTCGTCCTGCTGCACGGCGGCGAGTTCGGCGCCGGTGCCGAATTGGGTTGGGAGCGCGTCATCGGCGAGTTGGCCGAGCATTACCGGGTGCTGGCCCCGGACATGCTGGGTTTCGGTGAGAGCGCCAAGGTTGTCGACTTCAACGACGGTCGCGGCATGCGGATCCGGCATATCGCGCGGTTCTGCGCCGAACTCGGCGTTGACTCAGCGCATTTCGTGGGCAACTCGATGGGCGCGATCAACCTTCTGGTCGACGCCACCTCGGATACCCCTCGGCTCCGGATGCGCTCACTCACCGCGATCTGCGGCGGAGGGGAGATCCAGCGCAACGAGCATTCCGCGGCGTTGTACGACTACGACGCCACGCCAGACGGGATGCGACGCATCGTCACCGCGCTGTTCGCCGATCCGGCCTATCCGGCCGACGAGACATATGTGCAGCGGCGATACGAGTCCAGCATCGCGCCGGGGGCCTGGGAAAGTTTGGCCGCGGCCCGGTTTCGGCGGCCCGGCCTGGACGCGCCGGCGATGCCGTCGGCGCAACGGGCATATGACCGCATCGGGGTGCCGACCATGATCATCGAGGGGGATCGTGACAAGCTGCTGCCGTCCGGTTGGGCCGCCGAAATCGCCGGCCAGATCGCCGGTGCCCGCAGTGCGGTGATCGCCGGTGCCGGGCACTGCCCGCAGATCGAACAGCCCGCCGCGCTGACGGCGGTATTGCTGGAATTCCTGAAAGAGGTGCAATGACAGGCAACGAGCTGGCCGGAAAAGTCACGGTGGTGACCGGCGGTGCATCAGGGCTCGGTGAGGGATTGGTACGCCGGTTCGCCGCCGAGGGCGCGCAGGTGGTGATCGGCGACATCGACGAACAGCGGGGCAAGGCCCTGGCCGACGAACTCGGCGAGAATGCGCGGTTCCTGTTCACCGACGTAGGCGAAATCGAACAGGTGGGTCGCTTGGTGTCGACTGCGGTCGAGACCTTCGGCGGCCTGGACGTCATGGTCAACAACGCCGGGGTATCGGGCCGGATGCACCGGCGGTTCATGGACGACGACCTCGCTGATTTCGACACGGTGATGCGGGTCAACGTCCGTGCCGTCATGGCCGGAACCCGTGATGCCGCACGGTACATGTCCGAGCACGGCGGCGGTTCGATTCTCAATCTGACCTCTATCGGCGGTATCCAGGCCGGCGGCGGCGTGATGACGTACCGCGCGTCCAAAGCCGCGGTCATCCAGTTCACCAAGTCCGCGGCGATCGAATTGGCCCACTACGAGATCCGGGTCAACGCCATCGCGCCCGGCAACATCCGTACGGCGATCGTGGCCAAGTCGGCGTCGCCCGAGGAGCGCGAACGCATCGAAGAGTTCGAGGCCGGGATTCGCGCGCAGATGCGCAACGACCGGCCGCTCAAGCGGGAGGGCACGGTCGAGGACGTCGCCGAGGCGGCGCTCTACTTCGCCACCGACCGCTCGCGGTATGTGACCGGAACCGTGCTGCCGATCGACGGCGGCACGGTCGCGGGCAAGGTCATCGTCCGGAAGGCCAAATAGGTCCGAGCTGACCGAATGAGATTGCGTACAGGCGCCGAACCGCGACCGTGGCCGCAATCTCAACGCCGGTCTCGGACCGTGCGGCCAGATTAAATCAACTGCTTGACTTAATTACAGGAGCGGCGTTGACTGTAACGGTGACAGCAGCCAACCGGACCGCCCGTGCCGACCGGGCGACCACTACCCAGGAGGCGATCCTCAAGGCGGCTGAGCGGCTGTATGCCGAACACGGCGTGTTCGCGGTGTCCAACCGTCAGGTGAGTGAGGCGGCCGGGCAGGGCAACAACGCCGCTGTCGGCTACCACTTCGGTACCAAGACCGACCTGGTCCGCGCGATCGAGCACAAGCACCGCGGGCCGATCGAGTGTCTGCGTGAGCAGATGGTGGCCGATACCGGGGACTCGGCAAGTCTGCGCGACTGGGTGTCCTGCCTGGTGCAGCCACTCACCGATCACCTTGCCGCGCTGGGCAACCCGACCTGGTACGCACGGTTCGCCGCGCAGGTGATGACCGATCCGGCCTACCACAACATCGTGGTCCGCGATGCACTGAGTTCGCCATCGCTGGTGCAGGTCATCGAGGGGATGAACAACTGCCTGCCGGAGCTGCCCGCCGAGGTCCGCGCCGAACGCAACATCATGGCGCGCAACCTGCTGATGCACAGCTGCGCCGACCGGGAGCGCGCGATGGCCCAGGGCGGCAATGTGCCGCGGGCGTCCTGGCAGGGCGCGGCGTCGGGATTGATCGACGCGATCGTCGGCCTGTGGATGGCGCCGGTTACTCAAGAAAGCGACCTCATATGAAAGTCACTGTCAACCAGGACAAGTGCGTGTCGTCGGGCCAGTGCGTACTCAACGCCGGCGAGGTGTTCGACCAGCGCGACGAGGACGGTGTCGTCGTCCTGCTCGAGCCAGAACCCGGCCCGGACCACACAGACAACGCCCGCCGCGCCGCGGCGGCCTGCCCAGCCCTAGCCATCGAGATCCAAGACTGACCCGAGGAATAACGTGTCCGAAACCGTGACCGAAGTAGACATCCCCGAATACCCGATGGAGCGGGCGCCGGCGTGCCCGTTCGCCCCGCCGGCACCCATGCTGGGCAACCCCAAAGGCCTTTTCCGCGTGAAGATCTGGAACGGCAGCACCCCGTGGTTGATCACCGGCCACGAAGAGGCCCGCACGCTGTTCGCGGACTCCCGGATCAGCGTGGACGACCGGATCGACGGTTTCCCGCACTGGAACGAGCACATGCTCTCCACCGTCGACAAGCGGCCCCGCTCGGTATTCACCTCCGATGCCGAGGAGCACACCCGGTTCCGCCGGATGTTGTCCAAGCCGTTCACGTTCCGCCGTGTCGAGGGCTTGCGCACGGCCATCCAGAAGATCACCGACGAGTGCATCGACGAGATCCTGGCCGGTCCACAGCCGGCTGACCTGGTGGCCAAGCTGGCCTTGCCGGTGCCCACCGTGGTGATCAGCGAGATGCTCGGTGTGCCTTACGAAGACCACGAGTTCTTCCAGGAGCACGCGAACGCCGGCCTGGCCCGTTACGCCGCGGCGGACGCCATGCAGAAGGGTGCGATGAGCCTGCATCAGTACCTGGTCAACCTGGTAGAGGAGAAGCAGGCCAATCCGTCTGAGGACGCCGTGTCCGATCTGGCCGAGCGCGTGACCGCGGGGGAGATCAGCGTCAAGGAAGCCGCGCAGCTGGGCACCGGTCTGTTGATCGCCGGGCACGAGACCACGGCCAACATGATCGGCATCGGCATCCTGGCCCTGCTGGAGAACCCGGAGCAGGCCGACTTCCTGCGAAATGCCGAGGATCCGAAGGTCATCGCCAACGCGGTAGAGGAACTGATGCGCTATCTGTCCATCATCCAGACCGGCCAGCGCCGGGTGGCGCTGGAAGACATCGAGATCGGCGGCGAGACCATTCGCGCCGGTGACGGCGTCATCATCGATCTGTCCCCGGCCAACTGGGATGCGAAGGCCTACCCGGAGCCCGACAAGCTCGACCTCAGCCGCGACGCCAGCCAGCAACTGGGCTTCGGCTACGGCAGGCACCAGTGCGTCGGTCAGCAGCTCGCGCGTGCCGAACTGCAGATCGTCTTCCACACCCTGCTGCGCCGGATCCCGACCCTGCGCCTGGCGATCCCGCTCGACGAGGTGCCGTTCAAGCATGACCGGCTCGCCTACGGCGTCTACGAACTCCCCGTCACCTGGTGACCTCAGCCCACAGCCCGATTGGAGTACCACATGACTGCTTCGACGACCCTCTATCCGCCCGAGGGCTTCGGTGCGCCGAAGAACCGCAAGGGCCATGCCACCGGTGACCTCGGGTTGCCGACGGGCACCGAGATCTTCTCTGCCGACAACCACATTTCGGTAGCCGACGACATCTTCTACGAGCGTTTCCCCGAGGAGCTCAAGGGAGCCGCCCCGCGCATCTGGTACGAGGACGGCGCCTACATGGTCGGCATGAAGGGCAAGGCCTGGACCGGAGGCGATTTCGGGCGGGTGCTGATGCAGTACGACGACCTGGCCGGCGCTGCGTCCAACAACATCGCCGCGCGAGTCCGCGAGCTCAAAGAGGACGGCATCGACAAGGAACTGGCGTTCCCCAACGCGGTGCTGGCCCTGTTCCACTACCCGGACAAGGCGTTGCGCGAGCGGGTGTTCCGGATCTACAACGAGCACATCGCCGCTCTGCAGGAGCAGTCCGGCGGGCACTTCTACGGTGTCGGGCTGATCAACTGGTGGGACCCGAAGGGAGCGCGCAGCACCCTGGAAGAACTGAAGTCGCTCGGGCTCAAGACATTCCTGCTGCCGCTGAACCCGGGCAAGGACGACGAGGGCAACATCTACGACTACGGCAGCACCGCGATGGACGCGGTCTGGGACGAGATCGAGGCATCCGGAATACCGGTCAGCCACCACATCGGCGAGACCCCACCGAAGACTCCGTGCGAGAACAACAGCGTCGTGGTCGGCATGATGGTCAACGTCGACTCGTTCCGTGAGCAGTTCGCCAAATACGTGTTCTCCGGCATCCTGGATCGGCATCCGAAGCTGAAGATCGGCTGGTTCGAGGGCGGCATCGCCTGGGTGCCCACCGCGCTGCAGGACGCCGAGCACATGCTGGCCTCCTACCGGCACATGTTCAATCACGAACTGCAACACGATGTCCGGCACTACTGGGACAAGCACATGTCAGCCTCGTTCATGGTCGATCCGTTGGGGCTGCGCCTGATCGACCAGATCGGCGTCGACAACGTGATGTGGTCCAGCGACTACCCGCACAACGAGAGCACCTTCGGGTACTCGGAGAAGTCACTGGCCACGGTTGTCGAGGCGGTCGGTCCGCAGGACGCCACCAAGATCGTGTCCACCAACATCCAGAAGTTCCTGGGCCTTCTATGAGCGCTCTCACTCACCCAGGAGTCACCCAGATCGCCCGAACCGGTTTTACCCCGCTCGACATTCCAGACGAGCCCGACCTCGACCGGATGCGCGCAGAGGTCGGTGCGCGTCTGCACGCGGCGATGACTGATCAGGGCGTTGATGCGCTCGTCCTGCTCGGCAACAGCAACGTCATGTACGCCACCGGCATCGCCTGGCCGCTGGCCGACGCGGGCCTGTCGCACGTCGAGCGGCCGGTCGCGGTCGTGCTGGCCGACGACGAGTACCCGCACCTGTTCCTGCCGTTCCGCGAGGGTGCGGCTATGGAAACCGGGCTGCCAGATGACCATCTGCACGGACCGGTGTATCTCGAGTTCGACGAAGGTGTCACGGAATTCGCAAGGGTCCTGGCCAGTTTGGTGCCCGCCGGGGCGACGATCGCGACCGATGAGCTGACCGGGGCGATGCGGCTGGCCGGCGGCGCGCTGTTCCCCAACGCGCCGGTGGATGCCGCGCCGGTGATCGGTGCGGCGAAGATCGTCAAGACGATCGACCAGATCGCGTGCATTCGGCGAGCCTGCCGGATCACCGAGGAGGCGATCGCCGAGATCCACAAGTCGGTGGTGCCCGGCGTTCGGCAGATCGATCTGTCTGCCGAATTCGTCCGTCGTACTTTCGAACTCGGTGCCACCACGAACATGTTCGACTCGATCTGGCAGGCCATGCCCGCATCGAAGGCCGAGGGCGCCTGGACCACCACCGGTGATCTCGCCCTGCCCCTGTTGACGACCGAGCGTGAACTGCAGCAGGGGGATGTGCTGTGGACCGACGTGTCCATCGCCTACCACGGGTACTGCTCCGACCACGGCCGGACCTGGATCGTCGGTCAGGACCCGACCCCGGCCCAGCAGAAGCAGTTCGACAAGTGGAGCCGGATCGTCGACGCGGTGTTGGCGGTAACCAAGGCCGGTGCCACCTGTGGCGATCTGGGCCGGGCGGCAACCGAAGCCGCCGGCGGCCGGAAACCGTGGCTCCCGCACTTCTATCTGGGCCACGGCATCGGTACCAGCGCGGCTGAAATGCCGATGATCGGAACCGATCTCGGACAGGAGTGGGACGACAACTTCGTCTTCCCCGAAGGCATGTTGCTGGTGTTCGAACCCGTGGTCTGGGAGGACGGCACCGGCGGCTACCGCGGCGAGGAGATCGTGGTGGTCACCGAGGGCGGCTGGATGCCGCTGACCGCATATCCGTACGACCCCTATGAGGTGGCCCGTGGGAACTGAAATCGAGGCCGACGGCCGGGCCCTGCGCGTCAGCCGTCGGGAACGCGCCATCGCGCAGATGGAGGCCCATGACCTCGATGTGCTGGTCCTCGGCAGGCAGGCCAACGTCCGGTACATCTCCGGAGCTCCGCAGCTGTGGGTGGTCGGCACCCGGCCGTTCGGGCCGATCTGCACGTTCGTCCGCGCGACCGGAGAGATCCATCTGAACAGCACGTGGGACGAGGGGATACCCGAGGAGATCCCGCACGAAAACCTGTACGGCCTGGCGTGGAATCCGATGACCCTGATCGGTGTGCTGCAGAACATCAAGGGCACCGATACCGCACGACGGGTCGGAACCGACGCTCTGACACCGACATTCGCCAAACTGCTGCCGATGGCCTTCCCGAATGCGGAACTGGTCGACGCCGAGCAGGCGATGCGCGCCGCACGTCGCGTGAAGACTCCGGAGGAGATCCTCGCGCTGCGACGGGCGCTGGCTGTCGCCGAGCAGGCACTGGCGAGAGGGGCGGCCGAGTTGGCTCCGGGAACCACTGAGAAGCGCCTCGCCGGGACGATATTGGAGGCTGAAGCGGCCGGCGGGGTGAGTACCCCCGCGACCCAGGACGCCGCATGGGTTACCTCGAAGGACCATCCTTGGCGCCGTGCCGGTGGCGACGGACGAGTGGGTGAGGGTGATCTGGTGGCTTTGTCGGCAGGTGTGCTGGCCGACGGCTACGTCGCCGAGGTCGCCCGCACTCTCCATGTCGGCGATCCCACGGATGCGGTGCGCTCACTGTATCGACGTCGGGACGAGCTGTGGGACAGGATGGTTGAGGCCTGCCGTCCCGGCAACCCGACCAGCGCACTGCTGGACGCCTACGAGCAGGCCGGCGAACCGCTCCCGGCGATGCCGGTGGCCCACGGACTCGGATTGGGTTTCGACCCGCCGGTGGTGTCGCAGAACCTTCGGTCGACGGCTGAGTCCGACATTCTCGAAGAGGGCATGGTGCTCGCCGTCACGGGTTATGTCTGGGAGCCGGACCTCGGCGCGGTGTTCACCCGCGACGCCGTCGTCGTCGGCGCGGACGGACCCGAGGTACTCACCCAGACCCCAACAGACAGTGAGGCGGCACATGCCTGAGCGACTCCAGCCCACTGCCGCGGAGCGGCCCACCCCGGAGGAGATCATCCTCTACGACAAGGATCCCAAGACCAAGATCGCCACCATCACCTTCAACCGGCCGGAATTCCTCAACGCGCCGACGTCGATGGCCCGGCTGCGCTACGCCGACGTGCTGCGGGCGGCCAACGCCGACAACGATGTGAAGGTGGTGATCATCCGAGGCGTCGGGGACAACCTGGGCAGCGGTGCGGACCTGCCGGAGTTCATGGAGGGCAACGACAATCCGGCAGCGCGGCTGGCCGAGTTGCGCCTGGAGGACGACGGAGTAGGCGAGGTGACGTACCCGCCCAAGGGCACGTTCCGTAACGGAGCCACGATCAGCTCCTGGTACGCCAACTCTCAGGCCGGCAATCGGGCGCTGCAGGACTTCAAGAAGATCAGCATCGTGGAGGCCAAGGGCTACTGCTACGGCTGGCACTTCTACCAGTGCGCCGATGCGGACCTGGTGATCTCCTCCGACGACGCCCTGTTCGGTCATCCGTCGTTCCGGTACCACGGCTGGGGCCCCCGGATGTGGACCTGGGTGCAGATGATGGGCTTGCGCAAATTCCAGGAGATGGTCTTCACCGGGCGGCCCTTCACCGCCGCGGAGATGTACGACTGCAACTTCTTGAACAAGGTGGTTGCCCGCGACCAGCTGGAAGCCGAGACGCAGAAGTACGCCCTGGCGTGCGCTCGGAACCGGCCGGTGGACACCGTTTTCCAGCAGAAGATGTTCTTCGAGATCTTCAAACAACAGCAGGGCGAGTACATGGGCAGCCTGCTGAGCGCGTTCTTCGAGTCGATGGGCAACGGGGTGGCCAACGACAGTGACGACGACCTGGACATGTTCGAATCCATCGATTCCGGACTGTCGGCCGCGGTGAACGACAACGACAGCAAGTTCCCGCCCGAGTTCCGGCTGTCCAAGAAGAACCGGGCGAAATCCGAATAGGCAGATGAGCTCACCACTTGACGGCTACACCGTCATCGACCTCTCCAGCGGGATCGCCGGCGCATACGCCACGAAGATCCTGGCCGACGGCGGCGCCGACGTGATCAAAGTCGAAGCTCCCGAAGGCGATCCGTTGCGCCGGTGGTCGGCCTCGGGTGCACACATCGGACGGGATCGGGACGGCGCCCTGTTCGCCTTCCTGGCCGGTGGTAAACGCAGTGTGGTCGTCGAGCCGGGTGACACGCAGCTGGTGGACCGGTTGGCGGCGGCGGCCGACGCCGTGGTCTGGTCTCCGGAATCGGCCGTCGCTCAGGCGGTCGCACCCGAGGAACTGTTCCGTCGGCATCCGCACCTGATCGTCACCACCATCACGCCGTTCGGTTTGGACGGGCCGTGGAGTGACCGGCCCGCCACCGAGTTCACCCTGCAGGCCTGGTCGGGTGGCGCGATCGGGATCGGCCGGGGTGTGCAGGACCGGGCGCCGGTGTCGATCGGTGGTCAAGTGGGTGAGTGGCTGGCCGGTGCGTACGCGGCAGCGATGACGCTGGCGTTCCGGGCCCGGGCGATCCGGGACGGTCACGGCGAACTGGTGGATCTCTCGGCACTGGAGGCTCAGGTGCTGGGCCTGACGTATTACCCGGTCACCTATTTCGAGATGTTGGGCCGGCCGTGGCGCACCGAGCGCAAACCCACGGTCCCCGGTATTGCCGAAGCGGCCGACGGTCTGGTGGCACTCGGCTGCGGCACCGCCCAGCAGTGGTGGGATCTGTGCGCGATGTCGGGTCATGACGAGTGGATCGACGAAGCCTCCGAGCTGACGATCACCGAGCAGGCGAACCTGCACGCCGACGAGTTGTACGCCTGGCTGCGCGAGCAACGTGCGGACGACGTGCGCGAGCTTGCCGGGGCGTTCCGGATCCCCAACTCGCCGGTGGGCAACGGGGAGAATCTCACCGCCATGGACCATTTCGTGCAACGGCAGGCGTTCGTCCGAAACCCGCAGCACGGATTCACCCAGCCGGCACTGCCGTACCGGTTCTCCGGGGTGACCCTGCGGGCGGCGTCGCGCGCACCCCGCCTGGGAGAGCACACCGGTGAGATCGAGGCCGCCGCGTGGAGCCCACGCGACTTGCCCGCCGGTAGGCCGGGCGGGGACCGCCTGCCGTTCAGCGGATTACGGGTGCTCGACATGACGACGTTCTGGGCTGGGCCGTCATGCACCCATCTGCTGGGCATGCTCGGCGCCGAGGTGATCCACCTGGAGTCGACTCCACGCCCGGACGGCACCCGGTTGATCGCCGGCATCCCGGCCAGTGTGGAGCAGTGGTGGGAGCGATCACCGATCTTCAGTGCACTCAACACCAACAAGAAGAGCCTCACCCTGGACTTCCAGACCGAGCAGGGCCGGGATTTGTTGCGCCGGCTGATCGCCACCTGCGATGTGGTGGTGGAGAATTTCACGCCCAGGGTGATCGAACAGATCGGGCTCGACTTCGACTCGCTACGGGAATTGCGCGAAGACATCATCATGGTCCGGATGCCCGGATTCGGACTCGACGGGCCGTGGCGCGACAATCCGGCATTCGCCTACATCATCGAGGACTCGTCCGGGTTGAGTTGGCTCACCGGCTACCCGGATCGCGCCCCGTTCGAGCCCTATTCGATCGGCGACCCCAATGCCGGGATACACGCGCTGTCGGGGCTGATGCTGGCGCTCGAGCATCGCCGCCGCACCGGGCAGGGCGTGCTCGTCGAGGCTGCGATGGTCGACGCCGCACTGAACATCGCGGCCGAACAGGTCATCGAGTATTCGGCCTACGGGGCATTGCTGCAACGCGACGGCAACCGTGGTCCGGCCGCGGCGCCGCAGAACTTCTACCAGTGCGCCGACATCGACGAGTTCGGCCGCGCCGACAGCTGGGTGGCCATCGCCGTCAGCTCCGATTCCCAGTGGACAGCCCTTTGTACGGCGCTCGGCCAGCCGGAATGGGCGACCGATCCGGAGCTGGATTCCGCCGACGGGCGCCGAACCCACCACGATCTGATCGACGAGAAACTGGCGGAGTGGTGTCTGCCGCGCAGTGGCGACGAGATCGTCGAAACCTTGTGGCCGGCCGGTGTTCCGGTGGCGAAGGTCATGCAGCCGCACCGGCAGTTGGACTTGGCGCAGTTGCGGTTCCGGCAGTTCTTCGAACACGTCGGGCACCCGGTGAACAACGCCGCACCGCACAGCACGCTTCCGGTGTCGCTGGCCAACGGACCACGGGCGTTGCACCGTCAGCCGGCACCGCTGCTGGGCGAGCACAACCACGAATTGTTGACGGAATTGGGATTGTCCGACGGGGAGATCGCCGCACTGGTCGAGGACGGTGTGATCGGCACCGAACCGGGAGTGGGCGGGCGTCGTAAGGCGGCGCGCTGAGGCGAGGCTCAGCTCTGCCCGAACTCGTCGAGGAGCGCTCCGAAATCTTCGGTGTCCCAAAGGTGGAGAACGTTGCTCAGCATCAAAAGCGGGGACCGAACAGCTTCATGGTCGGCTACGCACCGATCCGTGCGGTCGATGCTCTGGTCGGGCAACACAGCTTGCAGATGAGCGGGCGCGTCGAGCAGCCAGGTCACTCCCATCACCGCGGCGTACAGCATGACTTGTGTTCGTAGCGTGCCGAGGTCGAGGTCGGGACCACCGGCGCCGCGGTACTCGGCGGTGAAATGGGTGAGCAGCTCGTCGGTGTGCTGCCTCCAGAGCTCCGTCTCGGCGCTGCACAGCGAGCCCCACAGCGCCATCGCCACGTTCATCACACTGACACAGCCCCAGTCCATGAGACCGCAATCCAGGCGTCCGTCCGGGTCGGTCCAGAACCAGGCATTGTCCACGTTGGCGTTCCAATGGCACAGCGCCACCTGGTCGCCGGTGGAATGCAGTCTGGCCATGATGGCATCCTCAGCGGCGGCAATCCGGCCGACGTCGGCGAGCATCCTGGTGACGAATCCGGGATCCGCGACGGCGGGCGGTAGCAGAGCGGGGTAACGGCCCGCGAATTCGACCAGCCGGTGGACCTGTGCGGTGAACTCATCGGCAGAGCGGTGGATGCGGCGGCCGACGGCCACCTTGGCGGCGTCGTACCGGAATTGATCGGTCGCCGCGGCGGGGAGCGCACCGGCCCGGTGCGCACCGGCCAGCCGGGCGACCGAGCTGAGCAAGGCCCGATAGTGACCGAGCGCGTCGGGCATCCGGTAGTCCAGGCATTTGTCGTAGTGCGGTTCGATACCGGCTTGTCCGAACGAGATCCGCTCGGTCAGCAGCATCCCGGTGGCCGATTCGCGATCGTAGTCGGCGAACAGGCACACAGGTACGGTGACAGGCAGCGGGCAACCGGCCGACAACACGCCGAACGCCACCTCGAGCTCCATCTGTGACTTGCCCCGGTCGCGGCGGGGATTGTCGAAGTCGCGGGAGAATTTGACGAACAGCTCTGTGGGCAAGCCGATCTCCGGGTGCGCATATTCCACATCCAGTAGCGCTTTGCGTCCGGTGCTGCCACCGCCGCACTCCTCGAAGCGGGTGATCGCGCTGACCCGGTTGCTTCGGGGGAGTGCACCGAACACCTGCATGGCGGCGGTGAGGAACTCCGGGCCGGCACCGAACAGGGTTCCTGGATCGGCCGGGAATTCCAGCCCGGTTGCGCCTGCGCTCACCCAACGTCGCATCTAGCCTCACCAGCAGTTGAGCCAGTAGCTTCAATAACCATGGCTATCAATCCTTCTGACATCATGCTCACCGGACAGGTGGCGGTTGTCACGGGCGGCGGTACCGGGATCGGCCGGGGCATCGCCGCCGGCCTGGCGGCCTTCGGCGCCACGGTGGCGATCTGGGAGCGCGACGCGGACAACTGCGCCGCTGCCGCTGAATCGATCGGTGCCCTCGGCATCGTCACCGATGTGCGCGATGCCGAGCAAGTGGATGCGGCGCTGACACAGACGGCCGACGAACTGGGGCCGGTGCGCATCCTGGTGAACAACGCCGGCGGCGTGTTCGCCTCTGGACTGCTCGAAACCAGCGAGAACGGTTGGGATGCGCTGTACAAGAGCAACCTTCGCCACGTGCTGCTGTGCACGCAGCGGGTGGCACGGCGCTTGGTGACCGATGAATTACCGGGCAGCATCATCAATCTCACGTCGATCGAAGGGGTGCGTGCGGCTCCCGGCTACGCTGCGTACGCGGCCGCGAAAGCGGGCGTCATCAACTACACGCAGACAGCGTCGTTCGAACTTGCCCCGCACGACATCCGGGTCAACGCAATCGCTCCCGACCTCACCATCACCGAGGGGCTCCTGGCGTTGTCGCCGGGCGGCCCGCCTGACGGTATCGCTGACGCCATCCCGCTCGGCCGTGCCGGGCACGTCGACGAAATCGCCGGAGCGGCCGTCTTTCTCGCGTCCAGAATGTCGGGCTACATCACTGGGCAGACTATTCACGTAGACGGTGGCACACGGGCTGCGGGTGGCTGGTACCGCCACCCGCAGACCGGTGCCGCAACACTCGGTCCGGGCTAGGGACCGGACCTACTTGAGGCAGCTCCCCGCGTCGACCGGCAGCGTCACACCGGTGACGTACCGGGCCTCGTCGGAGGCCAGGAACAGCACGGCGTTGCTGATGTCAACGGCCTCCACCCACGGGATGGGCAGGGTGTGGAACAGCTGGCAGATCGGCGCCATGTCGTCCGGGCCGGGGTTCTCCAGGTCGGGGCGGAACATCTTGAACGTGCCGTCGTTGTGCAGCATTGGGGTCGCCACATGCGTGGGATGCACGCTGTTGCAACGAATGTTGTGCTGACCCAGCTCAACGGCGAAGCCGCGCATCAGGCCGACGACGCCGTGCTTGGCAGCGACGTAGTTGCCGCAGTGGGGGTAGGCCTTGAGTCCGCCGACCGAGCTGGTCAGGATGATCGAGCCGCCGCGGCCCCCTTCGATCAGGTGCGGCACACCGGCTTTGACGGACTTCCAGACGCCGGACAGGTTGATGTCGATCATTTCGTCCCAGTCGAGCTGGCTGGTTTCGTGCAGCACGTCGCCGCCGTTGCCGATGCCGGCGTTGGCCACGATGATGTCGAGGCGGCCGAGCTGCTCCACGCCGCTGTCGACGGCGGCCTTGATGGCGTCCGCGTCGCGGACGTCGACCTCCGCGGTCACCACTCGGCGGTTGAGTCCTTTGATGAGGTTGGCGGTCTCTGCCAGGTCATCGGAGGTGGAGGCCGGGATGGCGGTCTCCACGCCGGGCCGGATCGGTCCACAGATGTCGATTGCGATGATGTCGGCGCCCTCTTGCGCCAGCCGCACCGCGTGGCTACGGCCCTGGCCGCGGGCCGCGCCGGTGACGAACGCGACCTTGCCTTCCACCCGTCCAGTCATTGATTACCCCAGTTCTGTTTCGTGTCTGCCGCATGCTCGGTGAATTCTGTGCACCTGCTCAGCAACTCTGACACCGGGCCGCCCGCCATGTCAACGACAGATACGTTTCTGGCTATTTGTACTCTCTGCTTAGCAGAATGAAGTTCTCGAAGGTGGGCCGCAAGGCCGCCATGTCCACCAAGATGGGCCTTCCATGGCGAGCTCGGAATCCGTCATTCGCTGCGCCCACGGTCCGCTTGACCGGCCGTCAGACGTGAACAGCAGTGCGCTCCCGGTGGCGGGAGTCCGAGGTTCTGGTGCCAACCTTGGGTCGCCAAGTCGCCGCTTGGCCATTGCGCGGCGCGATGGCGGTGAGTCCGGAGATCGGACAGGCACCGGGGTGCGAGGAAAATTCTTTCCTTAGGAGAACGAAATTCTCAGCTAGCTGGCGGCGAATCCGTTGGCCACGAAGTCCCAGACCTCGTCGGCGGTGATCGGATGGACCGAGGCCTCGTCGGCGCCGCCGCTTGATTGTGCGACGAACATCACCGTCTGCATGGTCATCGCAGCCATCCGGCGAGGGTTGATCCCGGCGCGCAACTGGCCGGCTGCGGAGGCTTCTTCCATGAGCTCGGTCAGCAGCGCCAGCAGCGGCGCGTGCGCGACCTTCACCTCAGAGGGGTGCGAAACCAGCAATCGGGGCGCGAAATCGGTGAACAGCGGGCGTTTGGCCGCCGGATCGGGGCGGGACGATTCGAAGAGCAGCTGGATGGCGACCTTGAGCCGTTCGATCGGCTCACCCTGGGTCGAAGTGGCGGCCCGGATCTGATCCGCCGAGCGGCTCAGCGCGTCCTCGAACAGAGCGAGCAGGAGCTCGTGTTTACCGTCGAACTGCAGGTAGAAGCTGCGCAGCGACTGCCGGGAGCGGTCAACGACCTCTTGTACGGTGAAGTCGGTGCTGCCCTTTTCGATGATGATCGCCTGGGCCGCGTCCAGGAAGCGTTGTACCCGCTGGGCGGCGCGCAACTTGGCAGTTTTGATCGACCGCTCGACAGCTCTTTGCTTCCACGCGGGTTCTTCGCCAGCGGTGGTCACTGGCTGCTCCGACGCTTGTCGAGTGGGGAGAACATGAACTGACTGTACCGGAGAACGCCTTGCCATTGTGCTGCCAGACCCCCTCGCGGCCAATGTGTCGGAGATTGTAACTTTCGCACTATGAGAATAGTATTCTCATGAGGGGAATTATAGAAGTCCTTTGAGAAGAAGGGTTTCACGTCAGATGTGGCGCCGCCGGGGCGCTGTTTGCAGGTGGCTGCCGGGGTCGCGAGGGCGGCTGTCGCGTGGCAGCTGTGAACAAAGGAATTACGTGTACATCGATTACGACGTCGCCGACTCGATCGCCACGATCACGCTCAATCGGCCGGAAGCGGCCAACGCGCAGAACCCCGAACTACTCGACGAACTCGATGCCGCCTGGACCAGGGCTGCCGATGACCGCGAGGTGAAGGTGATCGTGCTGCGGGCCAACGGCAAGCACTTCTCGGCGGGGCATGACCTGCGCGGCGGCGGCCCAGTGCCCGACAAGATCACGCTGGAGTTCCTGATCGAGCACGAATCGCGGCGCTATCTGGAGTACACGTTGCGGTGGCGCAACGTGCCCAAGCCGTCGATCGCGGCGGTCCAGGGACGCTGCATCTCCGGTGGCCTGCTGCTGTGCTGGCCCTGCGACCTGATCCTGGCCGCCGACGATGCGCTGTTCTCCGACCCCGTGGCCCTGATGGGCATCGGCGGTGTCGAGTATCACGGGCACACCTGGGAACTCGGCGCCCGCAAGGCCAAGGAGATCCTGTTCACCGGTCGGGCGCTGACCGCCGAAGAAGCCGAGCGCACCGGCATGGTCAACCGGGTGGTCCCGCGAGACGAACTCGACACTGCGACCGCTGAGCTGGCGGCACAGATCGCGCAGATGCCGGCGTTCGCGCTGCGCCAGGCCAAGCGGGCGGTGAACCAGACCCTCGATGTGCAGGGTTTCTACGCCGCGATCCAATCGGTGTTCGACATTCACCAGACCGGGCACGGCAATGCGCTTAGCGTCAGCGGATGGCCGGTGCTGATGGATATCGACGGGATGAAGCAGAACATCAAGTAAGCCTGGGCCTCTGAAGATGGGGGCGATCCGGCTCAGCGTGAGTTACGCGGCCAGACAGATCTACGCGCAGACCACCGCGGCCGCAGCGGTCACGCTCGTGGTGCTGGCACTGAGCCGCAACACCGTCGGTGACGCGCGCCAGCTGTTGACCCAGGCCAACCTGATCGCACTGATCGCGTTGATGGTCGCCGCAGCGATCGTCGACACCGTCGTCGGCTGGGTCAATGTCCATCCGACGTTCAAATGGTTTGCCGCGGGCGAGGACCCGACACCACGACAGCAGCGGGCGGCCATGCGTATCGCGCCGCGTCAGACCATCATCCAGTTCACCACCTGGGCGGTGAGCGCACTGGTGTACACGCTGCTGAACCTCGACGCCGGTGGTGGTGTCGCCTACGTGATGGGCGGCGCGATTCTCTTCGGCGGCGTCGCGGCGGCATGCATGGGATTCCTGGTGACCCAACGGATGTTGCGGCCCATCGTCGCTGCGTCCTTGACGGCGTCCTCGTCCACGATGGTGCGCATGCCAGGCGTGCTGGCCCGGCTGATCACCATCTGGACCCTGTTCAGTGGGCTCCCGATGGTCGGCATCGCCTTGATCGTGTTGGCGCGCTCGAACGGCTGGTTCGTGCAGAAAACGGCACCGGTCGAAGCCGCGGTGCTGGTCCTGGCAGTCGTCTCGCTGATCTTCGGTCTGCGGTCGATGGTGCTGGTGGCACGTTCGGTGTCCGATCCGATCGGGGAGGTCGTGCTGGCCATGAAAGCTGTGGAGCGCGGTTGGTCCGGTGTGTCGGTCAAGGTGTACGAGTCGTCCGAGATCGGTCGGCTCCAGTACGGATTCAATCGGATGCTGGCCGGCCTGGCCGAACGGAACCGGTTGCGCGACCTGTTCGGTCGTTATGTGGGGGTCGACGTGGCCCGCCACGCCCTGCAGCAGGGCACCGCGGTCAGCGGTGACGTCCGCGACGCCGCCGTGCTTTACGTGGATCTGGTCGGCTCGACCGCGTTGGGAGCCTCGCGACCGCCGCAAGAGGTGGCGCAACTGCTCAACGGTTTCTTCAAGATCGTGGTGGACACCGTCGAGGCGCATCACGGCCTGATCAACAAGTTCGAGGGCGATGCCGTACTGGCGGTGTTCGGCGCGCCGCTACGGCTGGACAACCCGGCTTCCTCTGCGCTGGCGACTGCGCGGGCGCTGGTGCCACGACTGCACCGACTGCCCGATGTTGAGTTCGGCGTGGGTATTTCGTGCGGTTCGGTGTTCGCGGGCAACATCGGCGCCGAGAACCGCTACGAGTACACCGTGATCGGTGATGCGGTCAACGAGGCGGCGCGGCTGGCCGACCACGCCAAGGATCGCGAGTCGACGGTGTTGTGTTCGGGTAGTGCGCTGGCCCATGCCGACGCCGACGAAGGCCAGCACTGGGTCGTTCGCGGCTCGACGGTGTTGCGCGGTCGTTCGACGGCCACAGTCTTCGCCGAACCCGTTGCGGACTCGTCGTAGCGGCGAGCGTCGTTCTCCGCGAGCGTGCGGGTCTGCCGGCCGACACCCCGACAAATATCCGTACTTCGTGCACGCTCGACCGGTGCGAGCGTGCACTCACTGCCGCCCCACCGCGGCGTGTCGGGCAGCAGACCCGCACGCTCGCGGTGGAAAAAGCTACAGCTGGGCCAGGCGTGGGACGGTCCCGCGGGCGCGCAGGCCGGCACCTGCCTTGCGGGTGAGTTCCCTTGAACTGCCCAGCAATCCGTCGAGCACCAGAACCCGCTTCACGTGGTGGTGCAGCTCATGCTCGGCGGTGAAACCGATGCCGCCGAGCACCTGCTGGCAGTGCTTGGCGGCGGTCAGCGCGGCCTTGCCCGCAGCGGCCTTGGCCAGCAGCGAATTCAGGTCGACGTTGTCTGCGTTGGGCAGGTTCAGCGTTGCCTCGGCACCTTCGATGGCCACCAGTGTTTCGGCCAGCCGGTGCCGCACTGCCTGGAAGGACGAGATCGGCTTGCCGAACTGCACCCGGTCCAGTGCATGCTGCCGGGCCAGCGCCAGCATCGCGCGGGCCGAGCCGACCAGCCACCAGCCCAAGGCGCGGCGCGCCTCCGATATCCGCAGCAGTTGGCCGTCGGGTACCTGCTTCAGCGGCAGCCCGCCCAGAATTGCGGACGCGTCTACCGTGTTCTCTCTGCGTTCCCACACCACCCAGGTTCCGCCGGCATAGGGCATCGGCGGGGTGCCGCCGGGCAGGCCACCAATGGTCTCAAGCAATACATCGTTGAGGATCGAAGCGTGCGAACCCGTTTCGCCCAGCAGCCGGAACACCAGCGGCATGGCAACCTCCGGCATGTCGGCCAGCATCTCGGCCCAGCCCAGTTCAGCCAGTGCGGCGTCCAGCTTGGCGCCGGAGGCCGAGAGCATGGTCTTGCGCAGCGTGTCTTCGAGCAGGCCCAGCGATTCGGTGTCCAAGTCGGTCATGCCTTCACTCCTTCCCGAGGTCCAGCAGACGGCGCGCGATGATGTTGCGCTGCACTTCGGCTGTACCGCCGTAGATGGTCGACGCCCGCGAGTACAGGTATTCGGTGCGCCATTCGGACTCGTCGAGTTCGATGACGCCGGGCATCAGGTTGCGCGCGGTGTCGTAGAGCAGTTGTTCGGCGCCGGCCAGCAGCACCTTGTCGATCGAGGTATCGGGACCCAGCTTGTGGCCGTCGGCCAGCCGGTGCTGAGTTGCCGCCGAACGGCAGCGCAAGGTGTGCAAAGCCAGATACACCTCGCCGAGGTCCGGATCTACCACCTGCCCTTGCCTTTTCACCGCCTCGACGAGGGCGTCGAAGCGTGAGTACAAGTAGGCGATGCGTTGCCAGAAGCAGGTCGAGCGCTCGTAGGGCAGCAGATCCATCGCCAGTTGCCAACCGTCGCCGGGCTTGCCGAGCATCCGGCTCTCATCGACTTCGACGTCGTCGAAGTAAACCTCGCAGAACTCATCGACGTCATGCATGGTGCGCAGTGGCCGGATGCTGATACCGGGGGAGTCGGTGTCGACGAAGAACGCGGTGATCGCCTGGTGGTTGGGGGTGTCCGCGTCGCCGGTGCGGGTGAGCAAGATGCACCGGTGCGAATACTGGGCGAAGCTGGTCCAGACTTTCTGGCCATTGATGATCCATTTGTCGCCCCGCTGGACCGCGCGGGTGGTCAGCGAGGCCAGATCGCTGCCGGAGCCGGGTTCGGAGAACCCCTGGCACCATTGCTCTTCGCCGGACAGCAGTTTCGGCACCATCTCGGCGGCCAGTTCCTTGGGCGCGTAGTCGATCATCGTCGGCGCCAGCACTTCCAGCATCGAATACGGCCCGGGCTCGGCCAGTCTGCGGCCCACGACCTCCTCGCCGACGATGGCGCGCAGCATCTCCGGACCGCCCAGCCCACCGGCATGTTCGGGCCAGCCGTAGCGACTCCAGCCGCCTTCGTACAGTGCCTTCTGCACTCGGGCGAACTGGCGCATGTGACCTGAAAGCGAATGATCCTCAGGTGGTGTCAGGTCAGTCTCGGCAAGCCAGTCCTGCAGCGCGGTGCGGAACTTTGCCGGTTCGAAGAGGTCGACTTGCTCGCTCATCCTGCTTCCGGCCTGCCGATCGCGTGTGGCCGGCCGTGGTCGTGATCGCCACTGCGCCGGATGAAAGTCATCGCCCGGGTCTTCAGCCTCCAGCCCTCGGCGGTGCGCTCGTAGGTGTCGCGGTAGTAGCCGATGCGCATGTCGTGCTTGGAGTGCTCGATGAAGCACAGCGGCTGGGTGCCCGAAGCTGTATCGGCGCCCTCGACCAGGTCTATCAGGGCGGTGCCGGTCATGAACAGGCCCTTGGGGGCGGCGTCCACCAGCACGGGAAAGCGATTCAGCGTGTAGGTCTCACCGAATGCGCTGTACGTGCCGTCGGGGGTGAAAACACTGATCAGACCGTCGATGTCGCCCTGGGTGATGGTCACCGCGTATTTGGCGAGCACCTGCTGGATCTCGATCAGATCCTCGGTCCGTGTCGGGGAATCAGTTGATGTGCTCATTGCGGAAGACCTTACCGCCTTTCATTACAAAATCCACATGTTGTGTAACGCTGATGTCCTCGAGCGGATTGCCCGGTACCGCGATGATGTCAGCGAGCAAGCCCTCGGCCAGTCGGCCGCGGTCGGTGACGTTGATCAGATCGGCCGCGATCGTGGTGGCCGAGCGCAGCACCGCGGCCGGTGGCATGCCCCACTCGACCAGCGTGACGAGTTCGTCGGCGTTCTTCCCGTGCGGGATGGCCGGCGCGTCGGTGCCGACGGCGATCTTCACCCCGGCCTCATAGGCGGCCTTGATCGACGTCTCGGCCTTCGGGAACATCTCGGCAGCCTTGTCCTGCAATACCTTCGGTGCCTTGGAGACATCCATGGCCTGAGCCAGGCGACGCGTGGTGACCAGGAACCGGTCGTGCTCGACCAGCATCTGGATCGCTTCGTCGTCCATCAGGAAGCCGTGCTCGATGCAGTCGATGCCGCAGGCTACGGCATGCTTGACGGCCTCGGCGCCATGGGTGTGGGCCGCGACGCGCAGCCCGCGGCGGTGTGCCTCGTCGACGATGACACGCAGCTCTTCATCCGAATAGTGTTGTGCCCCGGCCTCTCCGGTGAGCGACATAACACCGCCCGAGCAACACACTTTGATCAGCTGGGCGCCGTGCTTGATCTGGTAGCGCACCGCTTTGCGGATCTCGTCGACCCCGTTGGCGATGCCCTCCTCGATCGTGAGCTCCAGCACGCCCGGCATGAACGCCGCGAACATGGTCGGATCGAGATGCCCGCCGGTGGGCGTGATGGCGTGTCCGGCCGGGACGATGCGCGGACCGTCGATCCAGCCCGCGTCGATGGCCTTGCCGAGGGCGACATCGAGCAGGTATCCGCCGGTCTTGACGAACAGTCCGAGGTTGCGCACCGTGGTGAACCCCGCGCGCAGGGTGCGTCGGGCGTTGCCCACGGCCCGCAGCACGCGGGTCGGGGGATCGTCCTGCACCTGGGACAGGCCGGGGTTCTCCCCGCGGCCGCCCATGAGCAGGTTGACCTCCATGTCCATCAGGCCGGGCAGCAGGATCGAGTCGCCGAGATCGATGATCTCGTCATCAGGACCGATGAGTGGGTCTGACTTTCCGTCTCCGACGGCTGGGTCTGTTTTGCCGTCTCCGACGGCGATGATGCGGTCTCCGTCGACACGGACAATGCCGGGACGAATGATCGTCTCGGCATCGACGTCGACCAGACCCGCGGCTTTGAGGGTCAGCACATTCGACACGCCTAGACCACCGGCTCCTTGATGAGATTGATGTAGGCCGCACCGCTGTCGAGCACGCGCGGTTGCTTCCACACCTCGACGGGGAAGCTGACCTGGACGATCGACTGTCCCAGGTGCACAAGCGCTTTGGCGTCGTCGGGCATGCTCGCCAGCGGGAAGCGCGCGTCGACGTAGACCATGATGTCCTCGAGCCGGGCCATGCCGGCATCGTAGAGCTCCTGCATCTCGTCCATCGTGGAGTTGAGACGCTTCTGATAGCGCTCCTCCTCGGTGGGCAGGCACCAGTCGCTGAACCGCTCCAGGTCGGCGAATTCCTCGGGCAGCTTAGACATTGACTTCATCCTTCTTGTCAGCACCGGCGTGCTTGCCGTTGGTCGAACCGTTGCCGTTGGCTTTGGCCTCTTTGTACCGGTCCACGTACTTATGGGCGGTGTGGTGCAGGTGGCGCAGCAGGATTTCCTGGTCGCACAGCGGGAAGTCGAGCACGGCGCGGGTGCCGATCTGGGTCTGGGTGGCTTCCAGCGTGTTGGCGTCCTGGAACGCGTACTCCTTGAACGTCACCGCCGCCAATTCCTGGGAGAGCCGCTCGCGCAGGTTCTTCGGCGGCACGAAGTACAAGTCGGCCTCGAAGATATGGCTGTCCACGCCAGTGGGCCAGTAGTTGTAGGTCAGGTACCAGCCCGGGGCCCAGAAGAGCAGGGTGAAGTTCGGGAAGAACTCGAACGAGTCCTGGCCCCAGGTCGCGTGCCGGCCGGGGTTGATCGCCGGTGGCAGCTCATCGGGCAGAATGCCCTTGATATCGGGGCGATCCCACGGTCCGAACAGGCCACTGTGCAAGATGCGCTCGATGGGCTTGACCATCTTGAGGTCCTTGGGCGGGCTCATGCCGCCCCAGGAGGAGATCATCGAGTGATCGCCCTTGATGTCGTAGTGCAGCGCCTCGAAGCCGAACTTGGCCAGCTTCTCGGCTTCCTCCTTCTCCGCCTGCTTCATGTGCAGGATCGGCGCGTGGTAGAACTCGACGAACGCGTCGATGAACAGCTTCCAGTTGGCCTTGATCTCCGAGCGGTAGCTGTAGTGCTCGGTCATCTCGTGGAAGGGGTAACCCTTCAGGCCCTCGCCGAATTCGCCCAGGTACTCCTCGAGCGAGACGGCGTCGTCGTCGAAGTTGACGAAGATGAAGCCCTCCCATACCTCGCAGCGCACCGGCTTGAGCGGGTAGTCGGCCTTGTCGACGTCGAAGAACTCCTGCTCCTGCTGGATGAAGGTCAGGTCGCCCTTGAGGTTGTAACGCCAGGCGTGGTACTTGCAGACGAACTGGCGGCAGCTACCGGAGACCTCCTCGCCGGGGTAGTCGTTCCAGACCAGCTTGTTGCCGCGGTGGCGGCACAAGTTGTAGAACGCGCGGATCTGTTCGCCGTCGTTGACGATGATGATGGACGTGCCCGGGCCGACCGACGGCAGCTCGCGGGTGATGTAGCTGCCTTTCTTGGGGATCAGCTCCACCCGGCCCATCTGTAGCCAGGTCTTGCGGAAGATGGCCTGCTGCTCCAGCTTCCAGTGCTCGGGGTCGATCGAATCCTCGTAATTGACTGGTGCGGTGCCGAGTTCGGGCCAGTTCTCGGTCCAACTACCGACAGCCGGCTTCGGGAAGAACGCCATCATCTACCTACTTTCTTTCTCAAGCCTTGTGCGGGCTCAGTGGCCGGATTCCGGCGCGATTCCAAAGGTGTTGTAAGCCATGGCCATCAGGCCATAGCCGCCGATCGTGAAAACCAGGTCCATCCGCTGCTGCTCGGAGAGGTGCTGGCTGAGGGCGGCCCAGGTGGCGTCCGATATCCGTGAGTCCGCATCGAGTTCGTCGACAGCGTCGATCACGTGCTGATCAAGCGGCGTGACGCCCTCGCCGCTGGTGCTGCTGGCGATCTGCTCATCGGTGAGACCCTCGGCCTTGCCGATGAAGGCGTGGTGGGTCCACTCGTATTCGCATTGCTTGCGATGGGCGATCCGCAGGATCGCCAGTTCGCGCATCTGCGCGTCGAGGGTCGAGCGGAACAGCAGGTGATTGCTGAACCGGAGGAACGCCTTGGTCAGCGCGGGGTGGCGGGCCAGGGTCGAAAGTGCGGTCCCCGCACCCTCGGGGTTGAGCCGCTCCTCCGGAAGCATGACCGACAGTGCTCGTCGCACATCGTCGTCCCACTCCTCGGCGGGCAAGGGGGCCAAGCGCACGGGGCGGTTCTCCTCTCGATGACCCAGCTGTGACTCTCGGTTGCGAGAATCAGGTTCTCATTTCCGACTAAGAGGTTTCCATCTTTTGCGTCGATGGTCAACAAGAACGTGGCGGTCCATCCGGTGACCTGGCCAAATCTCCTCGTCAGCGGCATCAGACATTGATTCTCTCTAAGCGAGAAGCTAGTTTTCTCTCATAGAGAACCAATGTGACGGTCCACGGAACGGAGCGAGGCAGTGAACAAAGACGACATGATCTTGATCAGCGTCGATGACCACATCATCGAACCGCCGAACATGTTCAAGAACCACCTTCCCGAGAAGTACCGTGACGAGGCGCCACGTCTGGTGCACAACCCCGACGGCAGCGACACCTGGCAGTTCCGCGACACGGTGATCCCGAATGTCGCCCTCAATGCGGTGGCAGGCCGCCCCAAGGAGGAGTACGGACTGGAGCCCCAGGGGCTCGATGAGATCCGCAAGGGCTGCTACGACCCCGACGAGCGGGTCAAGGACATGAACGCCGGCGGCGTGCTGGCCACCATGAACTTCCCCTCGTTCCCAGGCTTCGCCGCCCGGTTGTTCGCCACGGACGACGACGAGTTCTCGCTGGCACTTGTCCGGGCCTACAACGACTGGCACATCGACGAATGGTGCGGGTCCAACCCCGGTCGGTTCATCCCGATGGCCATCCCGGCGATCTGGGATCCCCAACTGTGTGCCGACGAGGTGCGGCGGGTGTCGAAGAAGGGCGTGCACTCGCTGACGTTCACCGAGAACCCGTCGACCCTGGGCTACCCGTCCTTCCACGACCTGGAGTACTGGAAGCCGTTGTGGGAAGCTCTGGTTGACACCGACACCGTGATGAACGTGCACATCGGGTCGTCGGGAAAACTGGCCATCACGGCCCCCGACGCCCCGATGGACGTGATGATCACACTGCAGCCGATGAACATCGTGCAGGCCGCTGCCGACCTGTTGTGGTCCGCGCCGATCAAGGCCTATCCGGGACTCAAGATTGCGCTGTCCGAGGGCGGCACCGGCTGGATTCCCTACTTCCTGGACCGGGTGGACCGCACCTACGACATGCACTCGACCTGGACCCATCAGGACTTCGGCGGCAAGCTGCCCTCGGAGGTATTCCGGGAGCACTTCATGACCTGCTTCATCTCCGACCCGGTCGGGGTGAAGAACCGCCACGAGATCGGCGTGGACAACATCTGCTGGGAGATGGACTACCCGCACAGTGACTCGATGTGGCCGGGCGCGCCCGAGGAACTGCACGCGGTATTCGACACCTACGACGTCCCGGACGACGAGATCAACAAGATCACCCACGAGAACGCCATGCGGCTCTACCATTTCGAGCCGTTCGCGCACATCCCGAAGGACCAGGCCACCGTCGGCGCGCTGCGCAAGGCCGCCGAGGGGCACGATGTCTCGATCCGCGCTTTGAGCCACAAAGAGAAGACCGGCGCCACCTTCGCCGACTTCCAGGCCAACGCCAAAGCCGTTGCCGGCGCACGAGACTGAACGCCGAGACTTCTCGGCCGAGAAACTAGGAGAGCACCAGAAGTGTCCGGCGGTATGAACTTCGAGCTGACCGAAGACCAGCAGCTGATCCGCAAATCAGTGGCGGAGCTGGCAGGCAAGTTCGACGATCACTATTGGATGACCAAGGACCAGGCCCACGAGTTCCCGCAGGAGTTCTACGACGCCATCGCCGGCGGCGGCTGGCTCGGTATGACGATCCCCGAGGAGTACGGCGGGCACGGCCTGGGCATCACCGAGGCCACCATCCTGGCCGAGGAGGTCGCCCGGTCCGGCGGGGCGATGAATGCCGCCAGCGCGATCCACATGTCGATCTTCGGGATGCAGCCCGTGGTGGTGTTCGGCTCCGAGGAGATGAAGAAGGAGACCCTGCCGCGCATCGTCAACGGTGACCTGCACGTGTGCTTCGGCGTCACCGAACCCGGTGCGGGACTCGACACCTCGCGGATCACCACGTTCGCCAGAAAAGACGGCGACAGTTATGTGGTCAACGGCCGCAAGGTGTGGATCTCCAAAGCGCTTGAGTCGGAGAAGATCCTGCTGCTCACCCGCACCGAGTCCCGCGAAGACGTCGAAAAACGCGGGGGCAAGCCGACCGACGGGCTGTCGTTGTTCTTGACCGACCTCGACCGCGATCACGTCGAGATCCGGCCCATCAACAAGATGGGCCGAAACGCGGTGAGCTCCAACGAGCTGTTCATCGACGACCTGCGGGTGCCCGCCGAACACCTCATCGGTGAGGAGGGCAAGGGGTTCACCTACATCCTGCACGGGCTCAACCCGGAGCGGATGCTCATCGCCGCCGAGGCCCTCGGCATCGGCCGCGTTGCGCTCGACCGAGCGGTCAAGTACGCCAACGAGCGAGTCGTTTTCGACCGGCCGATCGGCATGAACCAGGGCATCGGATTCCCGCTGGCGGACTCGTTGGCCCGCCTCGACGCCGCCGAGTTGATCTTGCGCAAGGCCACCTGGCTCTACGACAACGGCAAGCCCTGCGGGCGCGAGGCCAACATGGCCAAGTACCTGTGCGCCGACGCCGGGTTCGGGGCGGCCGACCGGGCGCTGCAGACCCACGGCGGCATGGGTTACTCCGAGGAGTACAACATCTCGCGCTTCTTCCGGGAGTCGCGACTGATGAAGATCGCACCGGTGAGCCAGGAGATGATCCTGAACTTCCTGAGCGCCAACGTTCTCGGCCTGCCCAAGAGTTACTGAGGAGACAGCTACACCAATGAAGACCTATTTCGACCTGACCGGACGTTCGGCGCTGGTGACCGGTGCCGGTGCCGGGATCGGCGCCGCCGTTTCGGAGGCCCTGGCCGCGGCTGGTGCCTCGGTGTTGGTGACCGACATCAGCGGTGAGGCCGCGGCCGCGGTCGCCGAGCGCATCAACACCGCCGGGGGCAAGGCCGACAGTGCGGCGCTGAACGTGAGCGACCGCGAGGCGGCCGAAGCCGCCGCTGCCCAGGCGGCCGCACTCACCGAGGGCAACCTGCACATCCTGGTCAACAACGCAGGCGTGACCTCTCCGGCCATGTTCCCCAAGCTGACCGACGAGACGTTTCGGCTCACGTTCGACATCCACGTCATGGGCACCTTCCACGTCACGCAGTCCGCACTGCCGCACATGCCCACCGATGGCACCGGCCGCATCATCAACGTGACATCGTCGGCCGGCATCACCGGCACCCTTGGCCAGGTCAACTACTCAGCGGCCAAGGCCGGCCTGATCGGCATCACCAAATCCCTCGCTCGTGAGCTGGCGCCCAAGAACATCATGGTCAACGCGCTGGCTCCGCTGGCGGCCACGCCGATGACGGAGACGATCCGGACCAACGAAAAGTTCGCGGCCAACATGATGAACCGCATCCCGCTCAAGCGCTGGGCCGAGGCCGACGAGGTCGCGGGAGCCTTCGTCTTCATGGCATCGGATGCCGCGTCGTACATCACCGGGCAGGTGCTGCCGGTCGATGGCGGCATGGTTATGTGACCCTGTGAGCGAGTTGAGGAGCGAATCGTCGAGCACAGCGGCTGAATCCGCTTTGCCGCTGGCCGGAATCACCGTCATCGCCATGGAGCAGGCGGTGTCCGCGCCGATGTGTACGCGGGTACTGGCCGATTTCGGCGCCCGGGTGATCAAGATCGAGAACCCCAAGGGCGGCGACTTCGCCCGTGACTACGACACCGTCGTCAACGGGATGGCCGCGCACTTCGTGTGGGCGAACCGGGGCAAAGAATCGATCACCCTCAACCTGAAGTCGCCCGAAGGCATGGAGGTGCTGCACCGGTTACTCGACGGGGCCGACGCGTTCGTGTCCAACTTGGCCCCGGGTGCCACCGCGCGGCTCGGGTTGTCGCCGGCCGAGCTGAACGTGCGTCACCCGCAGGTCATTCCGCTCGAGATCGACGGATATGGACCGGGTGGCCCGTTGTCGGAGAAGCGGGCCTACGACTTGCTGGTGCAGGCTGAGTCGGGATCGTGTGCCGCCACGGGGTATGCCGGGATGCCGGCGAAACCCGGTGCCGCAGTAGCGGATATCACCACGGGGCTGTACTCGGCGCTGTCGATCATGGCGCTGCTGCTCGGACGGGCCCGCACGGGGGCCACCGCCGCGGCTCCGGCGGTTGCGGTCAGCTTGTTCGACACCATGACCGACATCATGGGGTACCAGCTGACCTATACCCAGCATTCCGGGATCGACCAGATTCCGCTGGGCATGAGCTCGCCCGCGGTCGCGCCCTACGGGGCGTTCGACACCCGCGACGGACAGACGGTGGTGCTGGGCACCACCAACGACCGCGAGTGGCAGCGGTTGGCCCGCGAGATCATCGAACGTCCGGACCTGGCCGATGACCCTCGGTTCGCCACGAACTCGGACCGCTGCGCACATCGCGACGAGCTCAACAAGGCCATCGAATCATGGTGTGCTCAGCATGATCTCGATGACATCCAGCGGACAGCCGACGAGGCCGGGATCGGTAACTCGCGGTACAACCTGCCCAGTGAGGTGATCGAGCATCCGCACCTGAAAGCCCGCGACCGTTGGCGTCCGGTGGCCACTCCGAACGGTGAGATCGCCGCGCTGCTGCCGCCGCCGGTGATCGCCGGGATGGAACTGGGCATGGGCCCGGTACCGGCCCTCGGTGAGCACACCGATGCCATCCTGGAGGGAATCGGCTTGAGTGCCGAGCAGATCGCAGCCCTGCGGGAGCAGGGTGCCATCGGCCCCGCCTACTCACAGTCCTGATCAACAGAAGCGGAGATTCCCATGCGTGAAACCGTCATCGTCGAGGCCGTCCGTACCCCGGTCGGCAAGCGCAACGGCGGGCTGTCCGGATTCCACGCCGCCGACCTGTCGGCACTGGTGCTCAACGCGCTGGTGGAAAGGGCGGGTATCAGCCCCGACATCATCGACGACGTGGTCTGGGGCTGCGTCTCGCAGGTTGGCGATCAGTCCAGCAACATCGGTCGTTACTCGGTGCTGGCCGCCGGATGGCCCGAACACATCCCGGGCACCACGGTCAACCGGGCCTGTGGATCCAGCCAGCAGGCATTGGACTTCGCCGTTCAGGCCGTGATGTCGGGCCAGCAGGACGTCGTGGTCGCGGGCGGTGTGGAGGTGATGAGCAAGGTCCCGTTGGGGGCGGCGCGGGCCACCGGCACCCCGTACGGGCCGAAGGTGTTCGAGCGGTACAAGGATTTCGGGTTCAACCAGGGCATCTCGGCCGAGATGATCGCGCAGAAGTGGGGTTTCAGCCGGACCCGGCTGGACGAGTATTCCGTCGCCTCGCACGAGCGGGCTGCCGCCGCTCAGGACCGTGGTGCGTTCGAGAACCAGATGATCACCGTGTTCCCCGACCCGGCCGACCAGTTGGATCCGGTGGTTGCCGATGAAGGCGTGCGTCGGGGCACCACGGTGGAGAAGCTGGCCGGCCTCAAGCCCGCATTCGCCGAGGACGGGGTGATCCACGCGGGCAACTCGTCACAGATCTCCGACGGGGCTGCGGCGCTGCTGGTGATGACCGCGGAAGCGGCTGTGGCCATGGGCCTTTCGCCGATCGCGCGCTACCGGGCAGGCGCGGTGACGGGCGCCGACCCGGTGCTGATGCTGACCGGGCCGATACCGGCCACCGAGAAGGTGCTGCACAAGGCGGGCGTGCGGCTGGACGAGGTCGGCGTGTTCGAGGTCAACGAGGCCTTCGCCCCGGTGCCGCTGGCGTGGCTGGCCGAGACCGGTGCCGACGAAGCCAAGCTGAACCCGCTCGGTGGCGCCATCGCACTGGGCCACCCGCTCGGTGCCTCGGGTGCGGTCCTGATGACCAGAATGATCAATCACATGCGCGACAACGGAATTCGTTACGGCCTTCAGACCATGTGTGAGGGCGGCGGTACCGCCAACGCCACGCTGGTCGAGCTCATCGACTGACGCTAGGGAGAAGTAGTGCAACGCAATCTGTTCACCGAGGACCACGAGGCATTCCGGGCGCTCGCGCGCGATTTCATCGAAAAAGAGGTCGTCCCCGCCTATCCCGAGTGGGAGAAGGGCGGGCGGATGCCGCGTGACGTCTTCAAGCAGATGGGTGAACTCGGCATGCTCGGCATGGCGATTCCCGAGGAGTACGGCGGCGCGGGGATCGACGACTACCGCTACAACGTGGTGTTGCAGGAGGAGGCCGCCCGGGCGCTGGTGACGTTGTCGACGGTGCGGACCCAGCTCGAAGTGATCCTGCCGTATTTCCTGCACTACTCGAACGAAGAGCAGCGGCAGCGCTGGTTCCCCGGGCTCGCGGCGGGCACGCTGCTGACCGCGGTCGCCATGACGGAGCCGGGTACCGGGTCCGACCTGGCCGGTATGCGCACCACCGCGGTGCGGGACGGCGACGAGTACGTGCTCAACGGCGCCAAGACGTTCATCACCGGTGGCATCCAGGCCGATCTGGTGGTCGTGGTGGCGCGGACCTCCACCGACCCGGAGAACCGGCGCAAGGGATTGACGCTGCTCGTCGTGGAAGACGGCATGGCGGGCTTCGAGCGGGGCCGCGAGCTGGAGAAGATGGGCTGCAAGGTGCAGGACACCGCGGAGCTGTCGTTCACCGACGTGCGGGTTCCCGTGGCCAATGTGCTGGGTGCCGAGGGCGAGGCGTTCAGCTATCTCGGCCACAACCTGGCCCAGGAGCGGCTCACCGTCGCAGTGGGCTCTGTGGCGCAGGCCCGCTCGGCGATCGCCGCGGCGATCGACTACACCAAGGATCGCAAGGCGTTCGACCAGCCCGTGGCGTCGTTTCAAAACACCAAGTTCGAACTCGCGGCGTGCTCGACCGAGGTCGAGGCGGCCCAGGCGATGCTCGATCGGGCGGTGGCGCTGCACGTCGATGGCGAGCTCTCCGGTGCCGATGCGGCGCGGGTGAAACTGTTCTGCACCGAGATGCAGGCGCGGGTGATCGATCGTTGCCTACAGCTCTTCGGCGGGTACGGCTACATGATGGAGTACCCCATCGCCCGGCTGTACACGGACGCCAGGGTGGCCCGGATCTACGCCGGCACCAGTGAGGTCATGAAGGTGATCATCGCCAAGTCTTTGGGGCTCTGACCAGGCGCGCCCGCCGGCAGTGACGGCCGTCGGGAAATACTTCCGCTGAGACCCTTGTCACACCGGCCAAACCAACTTACTGTGTGTTCACTAGGTTGGTTCGACGAAGGAGTCCGGTGGCTGCGGTGGTAGGGGCAGAGGCATCTTCTGTGGGGGCGAGGCCCTACGAGACGCTGCTGGCCAAGGGGGAAGACCGCAGGCAGCGCATACTTTCCGTGGCTGAGAAGCTGCTGGCGCGCAACGGTTGGCGCAACACCTCGCTGGCGCAGATCGCCAGGGAGGTCGGCGTCACGCCGGCCGGTCTGCTCCACCATTTCGAGTCCAAAGAGCAACTGCTCAACGCAGTGCTCGATGCTCGCGATCACGATGACGACACCCACGCCGACCGCTCCGGCGACCTCGCTGAGGAGATCAAGCGGGTCGCAGAGCGGTTCGTCCGGGCGCCCGAGCTGGTCGGCACCTTCACGGTGCTGCTCGTCGAGAACATCCAACCGGACGCTCCACTGCACGATCGTTTGCTGAAACGGCAGCAGGCTGCGCGCGACATCGTCACCGACATCATCACCCGCGGCCAACTCAGCGGCCGCTACCGCTCCGACTTCGACCCGGCCACCAAGGCCGTGGAGATCCTGGCATTCATCAATGGAATGGAGACCTCATGGCTACTCGATCCCTCGCTCCCGTTGACGGAAGTCTTCAACAGCTACGCGGAGATGCTGGGGAGGGACCTGGGGCAGGGCCTCGGGAAGGGCACGGAGCAGCCGGTCGGCCGCAACGGGGCGGCCGTCCAGTGAGATTGGAGGACGACATGCGGTATCGGCTTGATGTGGTCGCCCCCTGCGTGGTCGACGCGGTGCGGTTCGCCGGTGGGTGGCTGGTCGACCGGGTGATGGCGGGATGGGATGTCACGGTTCTGATCGGCGCCGACGAAGACGTCCGTCCGCTGGCGATCCTCGGCGTGGAGACCATCGCTCTGGAGTCGGTGCTGGAGTCCTGGGAGGACCGGCCGCATCCGCAGACCGTCGCAGTGGCCGCTGATCTCTTCAACGCCGACGAGCGCGTACGGCGGGGCGTCCTGGGCGCGCTGGAGCAGGGCCACACCGAGGTGACGTTGTGGGGCGACGAGTGTCCGGCGGATTTGAGCGTCGACCCGGTTCGTCACGAATTATCTGCCGCCGCACGAGCTTTCAAAGCCCAGGCGCTCGCTGCGGTAAACCACCCCGAGGCCCGCGGCGTCGGACACACTGAAGCATTTCGATGCGGCACGATGATCAGCCGCTCGGTGCCCGCCGACCTGATTCCGGCCAGCTGACGGAGCGTTCCTGCCACCGGCAGATCAATTTCTGCCACCGGAATTAACCCTCTGACCTCGATGTTTGATGGTTCAGATCGACGAAATGGCAACACCGGATCGTCGGCCTGTGGAGCCGTAGCGCGATGCTCGACGCCACCTTCAACTCATCGGAAGAGGGCACCACAATGAAGAAGATCGGATTCGCCACCCTGATTGCCGGCGGGCTGAGCGCAGCGGTTCTCGGCTTGGCCGCACCCGCCTCGGCCGAGCCTGTCACCCCGGTGGGGCCGCACTACAGCGTCGACAACCACGATGAGGTCAACACCACCAACGGTTTCGTGGATCTTCCCTTCTGACCTCTTCAGGCTGATCCGTCGACCCTGCGAACAGATCGCCGACACTGCGTACAGATCGCGAAAATCACTAAATTCGCGATCTGTACGCAGTCTCGATGTCAAACGGGCACTATACGAAGGTGGGCATCGCGGCCCAGCCGCGCACCGCGGCGGTTTCCGACGGTTTGGCGTTGGCCCAGTCGACCTCCCATTCCGGGAAGCGTTTGAGGATCTCCTCCAAGGCGATACGACCTTCCAGCCGGGCCAGTGCGTTGCCCATGCAGAAATGGGTTCCTGCACCGAAAGTCATGTGGGACTTCTGTTCCCGGTGAATGTCGAAGACGTCTCCGTCAGGGGCGAACCGGCGATGGTCGCGGTTGGCCGCACCGACCAGCATCAGCATCGCCGACCCCTCGGGCACGGTCTGGCCGTAGTACTCGACATCGCGGGTGACATAGCGCGCGATCTGCAGGGCCGGCGGCTCCCAGCGCAGGATCTCCTCGATCGCCTGGGGGATGAGCTCAGGGTTTTCCACCAGCTCGCGACGTTGGTCTGGAACATCGGCCAGCGTCTTGCCGGCCCAGCCGATCAGCCGCGTGGTGGTCTCGGAGCCGGCCGTGGCGATCACCGTCAGATACAGCAGCAGCTCGTCACGGCGCAGCGTGCGTACAGTGCCGGTTTCGTCGGTGAACTCGGCGTTGAGCAGATCGGTCATGATGTCGTCGGACGGGTGCTGGGTGCGCCAGTCGATGAACTCCGCGAATACCTCACCGGTGGCCAGGGCATCGACCGTCTGCCCCTGCAGGGTCTCTTCGCCATGGTCGGTGATGGCGCGCTGCCGGTCTTCGGGGATGCCCAGCAGCATGCCGATGACGCGCATCGGCATCTGCTCACCGAGATCCTGCACGAAGTCGAAGCGATCCGATCTGACGAGGGGATCCAGGCAACGCGCGGTGAACTCGCGGATCTGGGGTTCCAGCGCCAGCACCTTGCGCGGGGTGAACACTCGCGACAACAGGTTGCGGTGGATGTTGTGGATCGGCGGATCCTCGAAGATCAGGGTTCCGGGCGGAATCTCCATGCCGGACTTGATGATCTCGAGTAGGGCGCCGCGTCCCGAGATGAATGTCTCGTGGTCGATGACGGCCTTGTTGACGTCGTCGTAGCGGCTCAGAGCGTAGAAGTCGTGCTGCTCGTTGTAGTACAGCGGGGCTTCTTCCCTGATTCGGGCGAAAACCGCGTACGGGTCCATGTTGAGCTCGACGCTGTACGGGTCGTAGTACAGATCTGGTTCGGCTGGCGCGGTGGGCGCTGTCACGGGGCCTCCATCGGGTGACAGGAGTGCTGATGCGGGCTGTTTCCTGAGCACTTGCTTAGCAGGTATCCGATCATCATTACAGTTAGTCGGTGAAGTGTAAATAACTGTCGCTACGGACCGATGGGAAAGTCATGGCCGCTGAGCAAGTAGTACGAGCCGAGATCGCCGCGTGGGCAAGCAATGACGTCGACGAAGTCATGAGTCACTTCGCCGACGACGCCACCTTCGACATCGGGCCCGATTGGCCGAAGCTCTCGGGACGCGAGGCGATCCGCGAGATGATGAAGGCGTTCTTCGCCGGGGGCACATGCGTGGACCTCGAAGTCCTGCACCTCGCCGTGGACGGAGAAGTCGTGCTGATGGAACGGCGCGATCATTGGATCGTCGACGGCAAGCAGAAGAGCTGGCCGGTCATGGGCGCTTACGAGGTGCGCGACGACAAGATCACGGCTTGGCGGGAGTACTTCTATCCTCCGAAGGAGTCCTGAGGTCGATCACGATCTTGCCCACGGCCCGTCCCTCGGCGACCTGTTGGAGAGCGGCCGCTGCCTGGTCCAGCGGGTAGACCGCGCCGATATGCGGCCTGACGGATCCGGTGGACAGCAACTCGCGTAGCTCGGCTTCGTTACGGGCGAACTCGTCCGCGGCGACGTCCTGGAACTGAAAGCCGAGCACATGAATCCCCTTGACCAGTACCAGGTTCAGTGGGATGCGCGGGATCTCGCCCGAGGCGTAGCCGATCGTCACGAACCGGCCGCCGCGGCGCAGCGACCGTAACGCCGGCTCGGACAGATCGCCGCCGACCGGATCGAGCACGGCGTGCGCGCCGTCGGGCAGGGCTTCCCGAAGCGCGGCGCGTACGTCGCTGCAGGTGTGGTTGACCAGCGAGACGGCACCGTATTTTGCAGCGGTGGAGAGCTTTTCGTCAGATGAGGCGACTGCCGTGACCCGCGCGCCGAGCGCCGCAGCGAGCTGCACGGCCGCCAACCCCACGCCGCCGCCGGCGCCGAGCACGATCACGTCGTCGTTGGGTTGGATCCGCGCCATCGATCGCAACGTGTGATAGGCGGTGCGGTGAGCCACCCCGAATGCCGCCGCGGTGCGATCGTCCACGCCGTCGGGAATACGAGCCAACCCCGGCGTGGCAACACACACCTGTTCGGCGAACGCACCGAACAGCCCGGTGCCGGTCACCCGATCGCCGACGACGAAAACGTCAGTGTCAGAGGCGACCTCGGTCACCACCCCGGCGAACTCACTACCCGGGATGAACGGCACCGGCAGGTGAATCTGGTACTTGTCGGCGACCAGCAGCACATCGGGGAAGTTCACCGCGGCTGCGCCGACCTTGACCCGTACCTGGCCGGACGCCAGCGGGGGAGCGGGGACGTCTTCGATCCGAACCACATCCGGCGGTCCGTACCTCGGGCAGACGGCGGCTTTCACCGGTAGTCGGTGGATTCGGCGAGATCGGCGGCAGCGCGCATCAGCTCGGTGACCACCGGTCCGAACGCCAGCAGCTTCTCGTCGTCACCGGCCCGCTGGAAACCCTGCTCCAGGACGATCGCCAGCTTCCACTTGGCCAGCACCAGGTAGTAGTCCAGATCATCGACTTGGCGTCCGGACACTTTGGCGTAGTGCGCGACGACGTCGTCGCGCGACGGCATCCCGCGCATGTCGACGTAACCCATCTCGGAGGGCGCCGGATTGTCCGTATGGGCCGGCCAGCTCTGCACCATCCAGGCCAGGTCAAGCTTCGGGTCGCCGACAGTGCCCATCTCCCAGTCCACGATCGCGGCCATCGTGGCCGGGGCGCCGTGGCGGTACATGACATTGGCGAACTGGTAGTCCCCGTGCATCAGGCCCGGGATGAAGTCGAGCGGCTTGTGCGTGCGCAGCCAGTCGGTGGCCACGTCGAGCCCGGGCAGTTCACGGTTCTTGATGCGGTCGAGGAACCCGATCCAGCGGTCGACCTGGCGTTCGTGGAAGCCGTCGGGCCTCCCGAGATCGCTGAGACCTTTGGCTTGCCAATCGACTTTGGAGAGCAGCGCAATACCCTCTGCCAGTTGGTAGCTCAGCGCGGGCCGGGTGCTCAGGTCGCTGTTGAAGGGCTCTGGCCAACGGCCGTGGGTGTCCATCGGGGACCAGCCGTCGACGAATCCCATCAGGTAGAAGGGCCGGCCCAGTACATCGGCATCGGCACATACCCCGACCGCGGCGGTGTGCGGGACATCCGTGCCGTCGAGCGCTTCGATGATGCGCCATTCGCGCAAGATGCCCTTGTCCCGGTCCGGTGGCGCGCCGGCCGGTGGCATGCGCAGCACGCAGGTGTGCTCACCACGGCGGATCGCATAGATGACGTTCTGGGTGCCGCCGGACAGGAAACGGGCCTCCAGCGGCTCGCCTTTGCCGGCCAGGCCCGCGTTGTCCATCCAATCGGCAAGGCGCGCAACACCGATCTCGCTCACAGATTGCCCACCTCGGCCTCGAGGTATTCGGCGAACTTGGCTTTCGCCGCTTCGCGCTTGCGCGGGATCCATTCGGTGGGCCAGGTATCGGTGGTCGGTCGGTAGTCGCGCAACACCTGCCGGGCGACGGTGGTCTTGTGTACTTCGGTCGGGCCGTCGGCCAGGCCCATGACCGCGGCGCCGGTGACCATGCCGAGGAACGGCATCTCGTTGGTGACCCCGAGTGCGCCGTGGACCTGCATTGCCCGCCAGGCGATGTCGTGCAGCACGGTGGGCATCGCCACCTTGACCGCGGCGATGTCCTTGCGGACCAACTTGTAGTCGTTGTACTTGTCGATCTCCCATGCGGTGTAGAGCACCATCAGCCGGAACTGCAGCAGCTGGGCATAGGAATCGGCGATGTAACCCTGGACGAACTGCTTGTCGGACAACCGACTGCCCTGGGTCTCGCGGCTCAGCGCGCGTTCGCACATCATGTCCAGTGCCTTCTGGGCCAGGCCGATGGTGCGCATCGCGTGGTGAATCCGGCCGCCGCCCAGCCGCGTCTGGGCGATCACGAACGCCTGCCCCTCGCCGCCCAGCAGGGCCTCGGCCGGTACGCGCACGTTGTCGTAGTGGATCAGCGCGTGGCTGCCGTGGTTGTCCGCTTCGCCGTACAGTCCGACGTTGCGGACGATCTTGACGCCAGGGGTGTCGGTGGGCACCAAAAACATCGACATGCCCTGATAGGCGCTGACCTCGGGATTGGTCACCACCATGACGATCAGGAACGACGCCGTTGCGGCGTTGGAGGAGAAGAACTTCCAGCCGTTGATCACCCAGTCGTCCCCGTCGCGCACAGCGCTGGTGGTGAACAGCGTCGGATCGGCACCGGCGTGCGGCTCGGTCATCGAATAGCAGGAGAACAGCTCACCCTCGAGCAGCGGATGCAGATATTGCTTCTTCTGCTCCTCGGTGCCGTAGTGCGCGATGATCTCCGCGTTGCCGGTGTCGGGTGCCTGACATCCGAACACGATCGGAGCCCACTGCGAGCGGCCGAGGATCTCGTTGAGCAACGCCAACTTGAGCTGTCCGTAGCCCTGCCCACCCAGTTCCGGGCCCAGATGAGTGGCCCACAGGCCCTTTTCGCGCACCTGTCCCTTGAGTGGGTCGATCGCCTCGCGGCGCTTGCCCTCCAGTCGGGTGAACTGCAGGTGCGGAAAAGCAAGGTCGAGCGGCTCGACCTGTTCGGTGACGAACTGATCTGCCCAGTCCAGTAGTTCCTGATACTGCGGGTCGGTCTCGAAATCCCACGCCATCGGGGGCCCTCCGAATCTAGTTGGTGTTGTTGAAGCCGGTGATCATCGCGCCGATATCGCGCGCGACGACGTCTGTGAACGCGCGGTCGCCGAAACTGCCGCCGGCCCAGTGCCGGACGCCTTCGCTGACCAGGATCTGCGCCAGCCGGGACAGGTGACTGACGTCGACGTGGGACGCGAGCTTGCCGTCGACCTGTGCGCGGGTGAACAACTCGCCGAACATGTCGGCGCCCTGTGTGTCCGGGGCGAGGTCTCCGGCCAGGATCCGGTGCTCGTGCCGGTAGCCCTCGAGGATCGTCTGGACGATCAGTTCGGGTGGATTGCGGGCCATGGACCGTTCCAGGCTGCGCAGCGCCTCGGTGACCACATCCATGACGTCGTAGTCGCCCACCAGCAGCGATTTCACTCGCTTCTGCGCCAGCCGGGTCGAGGTCAGGCCGACCTCGAACAGCACGTCTTCCTTGGCCGGGAAATAGAAGTAGAAGAGGGCCCGGGACACCCCCGCGGCGCGGCAGATGTCGGCGACCGTGGTCTTGGCGTAGCCGTTGGTACGCCAGAGCGCCATCGCGGCCTGCACCAGATCGCGCTTGGTCTGGTGCGACCGTGCCCGCTGGAAGGAGGCGCGGCGTTGACTGCTGTCAGCAGTGTCCGCTGCGGTTGCCTTGGGCATAGCCGGACTTTAACAACGGATTCGGCAGTTGGAAATAGTTGACGTCCGTCTAACTATCTCGGTAGGTGTGACTCGGTTGGTGAACCGTGCGGACGATGACGAGGCGAATGGGCCGAGAATCCTATTCTTGCTGCTTGTGCCTGATGGATGGGGTCTGCCGTTGACGGGCATCCGGCGCTGTGGAAATCTACTATTCATAGATGAGAGCCGCATTCTCATATCTGCGGCTGGAACGGGAGCAAAGATGGCGATCGACCCAACCGGTATCGATTTTTTCCGCGATGAACGATTGGTCGACGATCCGTACCCATTCTTCGAGGCGCTGCGGAACAAGTGCCCGGTTACCCGCGAAGACCATTACAACGTGACCATGGTGACCGGCTGGGAAGAAGCCGTGCAGGTCTACAACGACGAGGAGACCTTCTCGTCCTGCCTGTCGGTCACCGGACCGTTTCCGGGCTTCCCGGTTCCACTGGAGGGACGCAGCACCGAAGAGGTCACCGCTCTCATCGAGAAGCACCGCGACGAACTGCCGTTCAGCGATCAGCTGCCGACGCTTGATCCGCCCACCCACACCGATCACCGCTCGCTGCTGATGCGGCTGATCACGCCCAAGCGCCTCAAGGAAAACGAGGACGCCATGTGGCAGCTGGCCGACGAGGTGCTCGACAGCTACCTGGAGCCCGGCCATGGCGAGTTCATCAAAGGCTTCGCCGGCCCGTTCACGCTGTTGGTGATCGCCGACCTGCTCGGTATCCCGGCCGAGGATCGAGAGACCTTCGTCAACGGCATCAAGCAGAACTCCGGCGGCGGGGTCGGCAGCACCAGCAGCGAGTTGTCCCACAGCCCGCTGGAGTTCCTCTATGGCCAGTTCGCCGACTACACCGCCGACCGCCGGGCCAACCCCCGTGACGATGTCCTGACCGGCTTGGCCTTGGCCACCTTCCCGGACGGCAGTATTCCTGACGTCGGTGATGTCGCGCGCGTGGCGACCAACGTCTTCTCGGCCGGACAGGAGACCACGGTCCGGCTGCTCAGTACCGCGCTGAAAGTCCTTGGCGAGCAACCGGAGATCCAGCAGCGCCTGCGCGCCGATCGCAGCCTGATCCCGAATTTCATCGAGGAGGCCCTGCGGATCGAGAGTCCGGTCAAGGGTGACTTCCGGCTCTCACGCTGCCCGGTGACCGTCGGTGACACCGAGTTGAGCGCCGGCACCACCGTGATGGTGCTCAACGGTGCGGCCAACCGTGATCCCCGCCGCTTCGAGGACCCCGACACTTTTGACCCCGCCCGCAAGAACGCCCGCCAGCACCTGGCTTTCGGCCGCGGTATCCACAGTTGCCCCGGCGCCCCCTTGGCCCGTGCCGAAACCCGGGTCGGTATCGAGCGATTGCTGGATCGGACCACCGACATCCGCATCTCCGAGGCCAAGCACGGTTCGGACGGCGACCGCCGATACAACTACATCCCGACCTTCATCCTGCGCGGGCTGACCGAACTGCACCTGGAGTTCGACAGCTGATGCGGGTCAGGGTTGACGAGGACCGCTGTGCCGGCCACGGCATGTGCCTGACGCTGTGTCCCGAGGTCTTCGAGATGTCAGACGACGGCTGGGCCGTCGCCTCGCCCGAAGAGGTTCCCCCCGGATCCGAGGACGCGGCACGCGAAGCCATACAGAACTGCCCGGAACGGGCGATCAGCGAGATCGACAACTAGAGAAAGAGATTCGTCATGGCATCTGCCAAGGGTTACGTCATCATCACCGAGGACATCAAAGACCCCGCCGGCATGGGGGAGTACGCCAAGCTGGCCTCGAAGGCGATGGGCGGGGCCACCATCGTGGCCGTGGACCAGAAACCCGAGGTGATCGAAGGCTCCTGGCACGGGACCCAAACCGTGGTGCTGGAATTCGAGTCGGTCGATGCCGCACGCGAGTGGTACTACTCCGACGCTTACCAGGCGGCTGCCAAGGTCCGGCAGGGTGCGGCCGAGTGCAATGGAGTCATCCTTTCCGGCTTTCCTTCCTGACCGGGCCGGCCGCAGTGCGCTACAGCATCACCTATCCGATGCACACCCACCCGTACCATCCGGATCTGGTGAGTGGCCGCGGAGTTGCGGCGATGGCCGCCGCGGCTGAATCCGCCGGATTCGACGGGTTCGGCTTCACCGATCATCCGGCTCCGTCCCAGCGCTGGCTCGACGCCGGTGGTCACGATGCGCTGGACCCGTTCGTGGCGATGGCCTTTGCCGCCGCACATACGACGACCCTGCGTCTGGTGCCCAACATCGTGGTGCTGCCGTACCGGAATCCCTTCGTGGTGGCCAAATCCGGCGCCAGCTTGGACCTGCTGTCCGGTGGGCGGTTCACGCTGGCGGTCGGAGTCGGGTATCTCAAACGCGAGTTCGCCGCGCTCGGGGTGTCCTACGACGAGCGTGCCTCGCTGTTCGACGAGGCGCTCGAGGTGATCCGGGGAATCTGGACCACCGATGATTACTCCTTCGAGGGCAAGAACTTCAGCGCCCGCGGCATCACCGCGCATCCCCGGCCGGCGGCAAGCCCGCACCCACCGATCTGGATAGGCGGCAACACCTCAGCCGCACGGGCGCGGGTGGCCAAGCACGGCGACGGCTGGTGCCCGTTCGCGGCACCGGCCGGTCTGGCCAAGACGGCGGGAACCGCGGCGATGGACTCACTGGACGCCTTGGCCGCCGGGATCGAGGATCTGCGGGCCAGGCTCGCCGCGGCTGGTCGCGACCCGGACGGAATCGACGTCGTGTTCAACAACTTTGAGGGCGGCAACCCCGGCAGCGACGATTTCGACGCCGACGCGTACCTGGCCGGTGTGGAGAAGCTGGCCGCACTCGGGGTGACGTGGCTGCACGTCACCCTGCCCGGTGACAGCCTGGCGCATGCGCTCGAGGCGACCGAGCAATTCGGCAAGACGGTGATCGCCGCTCAGCACGGGTCGAACTGAGTCGCGCGCAGCGGAAAGGCCGCCTACGCCGGTGTCAATGCGGCGATCGGCGTCGTCGTCGTGGCGTGCACCAGCAGCTCGGCCAGCTCACGCGGACGGCTCAGAAACGGAGAATGCGACGCGTCGATGGTCAGCTGCTCGACGCCGAGACGCTGGGTAACGGTGTCGGCCAACCAGCGCGGCATCGAGCGGTCCTGAAGGCAGCGGATGAAACTGCGGGGGAGATCGGCCGCCCAGAACTGCGGCACCGACACCGGTGTCACCGTGGTGTCGCCGAACCGCTCCGGACCCAGCCGTTCGAAAGCCCACCGGGCCGTTGCCTCGTCACAGTCGTGATAGAAGTACCGCCAGGCCCCGTCGAAGTCAGCGAAGTGCATCGCGCCTTCCTCGTCGAAACGCAAATATCCCAGCATCTCGCCGACGTCGCCGTCGAACTCGCCGCCCAAGTCGTCGTCGGCCGAACGCATGGCCATCGCCTCGGGATAGGTTCGCCCTTCCCGGGGAAGCGCGGCGGCCAGGTACACGATGTGGCGCACCAGGTTCGGGGCTGCATCGGCGGCCAGCGTGGCGTCGAACCCACCACCGGAATGCCCGACCAGCACATCTCCGGCCTGTATCACGTCGACGATCGCGGCGCGCCGACCGGCCAGCGTGGAATCCTCGGCCAGTCGAGCGCCATGACCGGGAAGGTCCACTGCAACGCCCTCGTGACCCAGACCGTGCAACTCGGCGATGGTGCGCTCCCAGCACCAGGCAGCATGAAAACCGCCGTGGACGAAGACGAACCGCATCTGCGGCCTACTCGTCCTTGATCGAGATCGCCTGTCTGGGGCATTGCCGAACCGCTTCGCGGATCTGTGCCTCGTTGTCCGGCGTCACGTCCTCCTGGAGGATGTGCAGGTAATCCTGATCGTCGAGGTCGAAGACTTCGGGGATGATGCCCATGCAGACCGCGTTGCTTTCGCAGATCTCGAAATCTACGTGAACCTTCTTCGTCATCACCTCAACACCTTCACCGGCACATGCGAGTAACCTGCCACGTTCTGCATGTGAACCCGTTGCAGCTCATCCCATTTCACTTCGTAACGAGGCATGAAGTCGAGCAGCTTCTCCAAGGCGATGGCGCTTTCCATGCGGGCCAGTGCGGCCCCCAGGCAGCTGTGGATGCCGTACCCCAGGCCGAGGTTCTGTGCCTCGGTGCGGTCGCGCTCGATGTCGAAGGTGTCGGCGTCGGTGAACGCGTCGGGATCGCGGTTGGCCGCAGCACTGATCAGGAACACCGCCTTGCCCGCGGGAATGGTCCCGCTTGGCACGTGGGCTTCCTTGAGCGTGTAGCGGACGTTGTACTGGACCGGGCCCTCGTAGCGCAGCAGTTCCTCGACAGCGGCCGGGATCTTCTCGCGGTCGTCGAGCAGCTTCTGCCACTGGTCGGGATTGCGGGCGAAGAGCACCATGGCGGTACCGACCAGCTTGGTCACGGTCTCGGCGCCGGCGCCACCGAGAAGAGTGGCGAATCCGGTGATCTCGATGTCGTCGAGGCGGCGCATCTGGCCGTCCTCACCGGGGATCTCCGCGGCGATCAGCCGGCTGATCATGTCATCCTGCGGGTTTTCCCGGCGCTTCTGCACCAACCCGTAGTAGTAGATGCCGGTGTCGATGTTGGCCTGCATACCGGCCTCGGAGTAGCCGATCTGGCCGGGCTCGCGGGACAGGCTGGTGTCGATCCAGTGCCGGACCTGCTGGCGGTATTCCGGGTCGACGCCGGCCATCCGGGTGATGACCTCGACCGGGAACGGGCCCGAGAAGTCCTGCACCACATCGAATTCGTCGGAGTCGATCAACCCGAGGAAGTGCTCGATCTGCTCGACGACGGTGTCGCGCTGGGACTGGATCATGCGCGGGGTGAACGCCTTGTTGAGCAGGCTGCGCATGTGCCTGTGGTCGGGCGGGTCCATGAAGATGATCGACTTCTGCGGCGGCTCGTCACCCTGGACCATGGCCAGGTCGCAGCCACGTGACGAGGAGAACGCCTCGTGGTCCTTCAGCGCCGCCGCGACGTCTTCATGCCGGGTCAGGGCATAGAAGTCGGAGTCCTCGTTGTAGTACAGCGGTGCGTCTTGGCGCATCCGCCGGTACATGTCGAACGGGTTGTTGAAGAACTCCTCGGAGAACGGATCGAAGATCACCTGGGCCTTGGTCATTGGCTGGCTCCTCCTTCGCGGCGGGCTGGGCCGGAAGCGTCGTGACACGTTACGGGAAACTGTTGAACTGTAACGCTAACAGTAATCCTGTTGAGTGTGTTTGAAAAGCACAAAATGGGTGCTGATCAGGTCGTGATGCCGGTTCGGGTCACTTGGTCGCGGCGTCGAGCAGTCCCTCGAGGCGACCGAGGTCGCTGTTCAGTTCAGATGCGGTGCCGCGAACGACGGCGACATCTTTGCCGATGAATTCGCCGACCCGCTCGATGAAGGCGTCCGCTGAACCGGTGGCAGCGATACCGCCCAGGGCGCGACTGGCCGCGCTGCCGTGGGTGAGTGCGGTCAGCAGTGTCGCCTCGTCGATCCCCAGGCGCTCGCCCAGGCGCACGCCCTCGGCGACGACGCCGATCTGTGCGGCGAACAACGCGTTGTTGACCAGCTTCACCCGTTGACCTGAGCCCACTGGGCCGACGTGCAGTACGGGATCGGCATAGGCAGTCAGCACCTCCCGGGCGCGCGCGACGGCGGCCTCGTCGCCGCCGGCGAACACCGTGACAGTCCCGGCCGCGATGTCATGGGGTCCGCCGCTGACCGGAGCATCGACAACGGTGATGCCGCGCGGGGCCCCGCGCTCGGCGAGGGCCTCGGCGGTGCGCGGGCTGCCCGTGGTGTGCAGCACGAGCACCGAACCTTCGGGCATCTCGTCGATCAGATCCGGGCACAGGTCGCGCACCTGCTCGTCGGTGAACACGCAGACGATCGTCACGTCGGCGTCCTCGACCGTCTCGCGCGCCGAGCCGACCGGCTCGGCGCCGAGTTCGGCCACCGCCGTTCTCTTTTCGTCGTCGCGGCCCAAGGCCCGCACCTGGTGGCCGGCGGTGGTCAACCGGCGCACCATCGGCGCACCCATGCGGCCGGCGCCGATGAAGCCGACGCGCATCAGCGGGGATGGTTCATGATGGCCAGGGCGTTGTCCGCGGCGTCAAAGACGGCGCCCTGCGGGGCCGAGGCATCGTCGGCCAGGCTGGCGGCGTGTCGGCAGTCCTTCTGCAGCAGCGCCCCGGCGATCGGCGCCAGGTTGTCGAGCGTGCCGCCGAACATCGCGATGCTGTTGAGCGCCTTGCTGGTAGCCGATCCGCGCGAGATCACCTCGCACAGTGCCTGGCGCGGAACTCCCAGTGCTTCACCGAGTTCCAGGGCACTCATGGCCGCACCGAGGTTGGCGCTGAACAACAGGTTGTTGAGAATCTTGGCGACCTGGCCGGCACCCACACCACCGAGATGCACGATCGGGTCGGCATAGGTGGCGAACACCGGACGCACCCGCTCGACGACCTCCTCGTCCCCACCGACCATGACCAGCAGGGTGCCGGCCGAGGCGGCGGGCTCGCCGCCGCTCACCGGGGCGTCGATGACGGTAACCCCTTGTTTCGCGGCCTGTTCGGCCAGCTCCCGACAGGTGTCGGGGTGCACGGTGGAGTGGATCGCGATGATGCCACCCGGGGCCAGTCCGGCCAGTACGCCGGTCTCGCCGTCGAGCACCTGACGGACGTCGTCGTCACCGACCACGCACAGGCAGACGAGGTCGCTCGCGGCAGCCAACTCGGCCGGAGAGCCAGCGGTCTTGGCTGCGGTGTCGGCGTAGGGCTCCAGCGATGCCGTACGCCGGGCCCACAGCGTGGTCTCGAAGCCGCCCTCGATGATCCGCCGGGCCATCGGCGCCCCCTGGCTGCCCAGTCCGATAAATCCGACTCGCATCAACGTGCCTCCACTTCCACTTCGGTTTTCCCAGTCTCGCGGGCACGGTGGGCCACGCATTCGTCGGCGAACGACAGCACCGTGCGGTGATAGCTCTCCGCGCTCAATCCCACACTGAGGTTGTGCCCGCTGTCGGGGAGTTCGCCGGTCTGTACTCGTGGTGCGGCGGTGAACATCGCGCCGATCGCGGCCAGCGCCTCGGTATCGGATTCCCAGACGTTCTCGTACTCGCCCGCGAGGAACTGCACCGGCACCTTCGTCTGTCCGGCCAGCGCCGGAAAGTCCTGCCGCGACCAGGTTTTGACGACATCGCCTTCGTAGGCGGTGCCACCGGCGGACAGTCCGGCGCCGATCACATCCGGCGGATAGAGGCGGGCCGGCTCCCACAGCAGCTCGCGCAGGCCACGCGGCCGGTTCACGGGTGAGGCGTCCTTGAGCAATTCTTGAGCCGCCGGGTGATAGCGGCGCCCGGTGCCGGCCAGGGATACCCCGAGCACCTCGGGCTGCTGGACGGCGAGGCGCAGGGCCAGCTCGCAGCCCATCGAATGGCCGAGGACGAACAGGTCGGCCGCGCCGGCAATGCGCTGGATTGCCCTGAACGCCAAGGCAACTCGTTGTTCTGGCCGGGCCATGGCATCTGGATAGGCGGCTGACGCGCCGTAGCCGGGACGGTCGAGGGCTACCACCGTGTACCCGTGGTCGACCGCCAGGCGCAGCAACGAGAGTTCGGGGTGACCGGGGCAATCGAAGTACGCAGACGTGGTGGCCCCGCCGTGCAATGCGACGAGGACGGCCCGTGGCTCAGCGGCCTCGGCGACCAGGGCCGACATCGGGACACCGTCGATCATCACCACCCTGGGGTGCGGGGCTGTCTTACTCATGGGATACGCGCATGCTTCAGTCGTCCCTGCGCATCAGCAGCACGCCGCTCGGGGTCAGGCCACCGCTGCTGGCCACGGCAACTTTGGCATCGGCCACCTGGCGCTCGCCGGCTTCGCCTCGCAGCTGGGTGACGGCCTCGTGGATCAGCCCCATCCCGTGAGTACGGCCATGCGAGAGTTGTCCGCCGTGGGTGTTGAGCGGGATGACACCGTCGCGCGCGATGTTATGGCCGCCGTCGAGGAAGTCCTTGGCCTCTCCGATGCCGCAAAAGCCGAGACCCTCAAGCCACGACAGGCAGTTGAAGCTGAACCCGTCATAGAGCTCGGCGACGTCGACGTCGCTGGGGCGCAACGAGGTTCGCGACCACATGTGGGCGCTCTGGCCCAGTACCTGCGGCTCATGGGTAAGAGTGGTCTGGTCCCAGTCGAGCCGTTCGATGATTTGGGTACCGACCGCCTCGAACAGGATCGGCGGCTTGGGGAGGTCTCGGGCGGCGTCGACCGCCGAGACGATGACGGCGACCGCGCCGTCGCACGGCACATCGCAGTCGTAGAGGCCGAACGGGGTGGTGATCATGCGGGCCGACAGGTAGTCGTCCATGGTCAGCGGATCGCGGTAGATGGCGGTCGGGTTCAGCGCGGCGTTGGCACGCTGGTTGAGGGCGATCCACCCGAGGGTCTCCCTCGTGGTGCCGTACCGGTCGAAATGGCGGCCGGCGTTCTGCGCCAACGTGTGTGCCGCCGAGGTGGACCCGAACGGGTGCTGCCAGTTGTCGCTGCGGCCGCCCATCGGAGGGGACATCTTGCCCTCCTTGACCAGCTGGCCGAACGTGGCTTCCCACAGCGTGCGGAAGCACAGCACGTGGCGTGCCAGGCCAGTGGCCACGGCCATCATCGCCGCGATCACCGAGCCGCCGGGGCCGAAGGTGTCCATGCCGCCGTTGATCCAGGTGGGCCGGAGCCCGAGCGCACCCTCCAGTGCGGTCACACCCCCCTCGCCCATGCCCGCGATGGCCAGCCCCGGATAGGTGGACAGCCCGTCGATGTCGTCGAACGTCAAACCGGCGTCGGCCACGGCCTTTTCGGCTGCGTCGATGGTCAGCGCCAGCGGCGGCACCATCTGGCGCCGACCGATCTTGGACATCCCGATGCCGGTGATGGCCGAATGGTCCTCGAACTTCTGCTTGGTCAGCATCGGCCGGACGTACTTGGCGACGTCCTGTGGCGCGACCGGTTCGGCGACCGGCGGGGTAGCGGTGGTGTCGGCCGACGGTTTGAACACCGGCAGCCAGACATCCTCGATGTGCTGGAAGTCGACCTCGACCGGCATCCCGAGCTTGAGGTCGTCGAAGTCGCAATCGACGATGTTGGTGGTCAACCGGACCCGGGGATCCTCGGCGATGGCCACCTCGGCCACCACGTACGGCGGCGGTAGATCTGGGAAACCGAACCGATGGTTGACCGTGAACCCGGCCAGTGAACCGCGCCCGGACACGTCGCGCACCCCCATGTTGTGGCTCCGGCAGTACCGGCAGATCGGTTGCGGCGGATGGATGAGGGCGCTGCAGTCCTGGCATTCCTGGATTCGCAGCACCCCGTCGGCGCCCGCGGTCCAGAAGTACTCGTTGAGCGTGGTGACCGTCGGGAGCGGACGTCCCGGTATCTGTGACAACTCGACTCCGGTGGTAAGCGGGTTATTCTGTGCGGAGAATCACGTTACCAGTTTCCGGGATCAGTGATCCATACCCTTGCGCTCAGCCGGCCTCCCGCGCTGTGCGCGGGTCCTTGAGCTCGATGATGGCGTGTACCGGGCAGTCCAGCAGGGCGCGTCGCACCGCGGCTTGGTCGGCCTCGGGGATGTTGCCGTCGCCTTTGAGCACCGCGTAGCCCCAGTCGTCCAGCGGGAAGTACTCCGGCGCATGCTTGGCGCACAGCCCGAAGCCATCGCACAACGTGCGGTCCAGCTTGATCTTCATACCGCCACCACCGCCTCCAGAGACTCCACTTCGTACGGCCGCGCGGCAGTGAAAGCACCGGAACGGCAGGTCTGGCAGCCATTTTCGAGGTGGCGTTGGACCAGGTCGGGGAACTGGGCCAGCAGGCTGGCCGCCACGTTGGCGGCGCCGTCGAGCGTTGCGCAGGCGCCGCGGCCGCGCAACACCACCGACCACCGCTTGAGCCGCTCCAGATCCTCGTCGGTGGCGGTGCCGTCGCGCAGTCCGGTGACGACCGCGGCCATCGCTGCGGTCCCGTTGAAGCAGGAGCCGCATTGCCCGGCGTTCTCCCGGTCGAAGTAGGCCAGCACCGCGGCAGCGACCGCCACCGGGCAGTCATCGGTGAGGATGCCGATCGCACCGCAGCCGAGTCCGCTGCCCAGCGCCCGCACTGATTCGTGATCCAGTGCGGCTCCGAGGATGTCACGGTTGACCAAGCCGGCGAAATATCCGCCCATCAGCACGCCACGGACGCGGTCCGGGGCCACCCCGTGCAGGGTCAGCAGATCGGCGAAGGAGATGCCGTGCGGAATTTCGTAAAGTGCAGGCGGACGGCCGGCGCCGGTGATCGTGGCCAGGAACGTGCCGGGGGAGGAGTCGGTACCGTGTTCGCGGAACGACTGCGCTCCGTGCTGATGAAGATATGCCAGGTGTGCCAACGTCTCGACATTGCTGATCAGCGTGGGCTTGCCGGCCACTCCCTCCTCGAACGGACGCGGTGGCTTGTCGGTCGGTTTGGCCGGCCCTCCGTTGACCACATGCACGGCAGCGGTTTCCTCGCCGGCGACGTAACCCGGTGCCACAGTGACCAATTCAATGCCGGGGCCGCCCAGGTCGGCAGCTGTCTCGGCCAGTGCACGTTCCACACACTCGGCGGCATGCGGATCCGACACATAGACCACGGCGCGGTCGGCGCCGACAACCGCGGCCGCCAGCCGCAGGCCGTCGAGCACGACATGCGGGCGATTGCGTAGCAACCAGCGATCCTTGATCGAGGCCGGCTCGCCCTCTTCGCCGTTGGCGATCACCACTGTGCCGGCAGCGGCCCTGCGGCCGTTGTCGCGCACGGTGCGCAACTTCACCGCCATCGGGAATGCCGCACCGCCGCGGCCGAGTAACCCGCCGGCCTGCACCTCGTCGAGAAGATGCTCCGGATCGGCAAGGGGCGCATAGCCCCCGGCATTCCGGTAGGCGTCGAGAGACTCGGGCCCGTCGCGCAGGAGACGCGGGGTGATTCCGGGCCACGCGGCGACCGTCAGTTCGGCTGTCATGGTCACATCCCGTCCCCGGTTAGGCTTACCGGCATGAGAACTGCGGTGGTGCGCGTCGGAGTGGATCCGGCTGGTGAGCTCGGAGCGCAGGAGTTATCCGACGGCATGGCAACACTCCGTGAGTTGCTGGGTGTGCGCGGTGCCGAAGTGCTGGACAACCAGCTCGCCGGACTCCCCGCGCATCGCCGCGAGGTCGAGGTGCTGATCGCCGGCGGCGACGCACCAGAGCTGCAGGCCGTCGCGATGGAGTTGTGCGCCAAGGCTTTCGGCACTTCTCCCACGGCCGGCGTGGTCACTTTCGTCAGTCGTGGCACCGACGAGGACGTGCGTGGCGTGCTGGCCGGATTCGGCCTGTCGGGCGACATCGTGCGATCCGTGGACGACGAGGGCTGGGATGTGGTGACGGTGACCCTGAACAAGGCTGACCTGGCACGCATCCCGGAAAGCCGCATCCATACGGCCCTGGAGGCTTCGCTGAACTGCGAGGTGCACATCCGAACGGTGTGAGGGTCCGGCCGCCGGTACCACCTTCACGACGACCTCAGGAAGTCGATGATCGCCGGTGCCGCTTGCACCCAGGTGTCGAACAGGCAGAACGTCTTACCGCCGCTCTGGGCGAACTTCTCACCCGCTCGCTCCCATGCGTCCTCGGGCCAGGGCGGATCGATCAGCTTGGAACCCTTGATCAGACAACTCACTTCGAGCGAGGTGCGCTTGGGGTGATCCCAGTCGTCCTCGCCGCCACGGATGATCAGGGTGGGTACGGTGATGTTGTCGAACATCTCGTCGGGCACGCCGGGGATGGTCTGGCCCGGCTTCGACACGAACGCGTTGAGCCAGCGCAGCATGACTTTGAGGAATTCGTCGGCGTCGAGATCGAGTAGACGCTGCCGGTTCGCGGGATTCTCCGCGATGCGCTCGCGCCACTCGGGCACATTCAGCAACCCCTCGATACCGAGGCCGCGTACCGCCAAGATGCTCGGGGTGACGTAGTGACCGCCGAGTACGAACGATCCGTAGACCCCACCGACGATGTTCCACACCACCAGTTTTCGGACGATCTCGGGATGGAGCATGGTGGTCAGCATCGAGTCGCGGGCGCCGCCGGAGCCACCCAGGATGAAGCACGGTCCGACATCCAGGGCGGTGATCAATCGGTACAACGTCTCGGCCCGCATGTGTGATTCGCTCTGCCCGTAGAACTGCACGTCGGATTTGCCGCAGTTCGGCCGGTCCCACAGCAGCACCCGGTAGCCGCCCTCGACCAGGGCTTCCGCCAGAGGTCGCAGGCCCGGAATATCCTTGCTGAACCGGCCACCGGGCGTCAGGGCGATGAAATCGCCTTTGTCACCGAGGATTTCGTAGACGACGTTGCCGCCGTTGATCTCCATGGTCTTTTCGCCCAGCTTGAGCTGAGGACCTGCCGTCAGAACCGTTGATTCGTTCGCAAGCTCGCTCATGCCATCACCAACACATCATCTCCAACCACGCGCACCGGATACGTACGGATACTCCATTCCGGCTTCACCGCGGTGGTGCCGGTTGCCAGCTCGAAACCCCATTGATGCCAGGGGCAGTAGATGAACTCCTTGTCGCGCACCATCACCGCGTCGCCGGGCACGTCCGCGTCGACCACGGTGCGACCCCGGGCCCGACCCGAGCACAACGGGCCGCCCTCGTGCGGGCAGTAGTTGGCAATGGCGTAGAACGTTCCGTTCACGTTGTACACGCCGACTCCGTGGCGCCCGATCGGCACCAGTTTGTGTGTACCGGGCGGGATTTCGTCGACTGTGGCTACAACGTGCTCGCGCCCCTGGGCGAGCCTCCTCGGCTTCTCCGGTTCGGCCATCTCAGAACACCCTGACCTGTCCCTCGAGGACCGGGACGGTCTCGGGCAGCTTGTAGGTCTCGATGCCGTTGCGGAACATGATGGCCTCGCGGGCGTGCTCGGGCAGGTGCTTGACCAGCCAGCGCGGGTCGTCGAAGGTCCAGTGCGGATAGTCGCTGGAGTAGAGCAGGATCTTCTCGCATTCCATCCATTCGAAGGCCCGCGACAGTTCGGTCTTGTCCTCGGGGTAGTCCAGCGGCTGGGTGGTGAACTTGATGTGGTCCTTGACGTATTCGCTCGGCTTGCGCTTGATGTCCATCCAGCTCTTGCGGGCTTCGTAGATGGCATCCATGCGCCACATCAGCGGCAGGATCCAGGTGAACGCGTGCTCGACGAACACGATGCGCAGCGTCGGGAACCGGTCGAAGACCCCGTCGAAGATCAGGCTCATCACCTGGTTGGCCGCCAACAACGAATAGCTGACCATGAAATCGTGGTTGTAGCTGGGTAAACCGACCGGCGGCGTCGGCAGGGTCTCGTATTCGCCGCGGGACAGGTGGCAGCTCACGGTGATGTCGTGTTTGGTGGCCGCGGCCCAGATCGGGTCGTACTTCGGGTCACCCCAGGACGGGCGCGGCTCCGCCTTGATCAGAACCTGCGCCATGAAGGGATGTTCGGCCCACTGCTCGATCTCGGCCACCGCGGACTGTGGCTCTTCGATCGCCACACAGACCGAGCCGCGCCACCGCTCGTGCCAGTTGTTGTGACTGTCCAGCCAGTGGTTGGCCAGCCACCGGTTGACCGCTGTGCAGTAGGCCGCGGTCGCTTCACCGAGGCGGTGCTCGGAGTGGGTGGGTTCCAGAATGGCGATGTCGGAGCCGGCCTCCATGATGAGCTGGCGTAGCGCCATATCCGGGTCACTGCAGGCGAACTCGCCATCGGGCGGGAACGCGTCCACTCGCATGGCATACGCGTGCGCATAGTCGGGCGCGTCGTAATAGATCTGCTCACCGACCTTGTGGCTGAGGAAATACTTGCTGCGCCACGGCTCGGGTATGTAGTCCATCAGCTCACCGCGGCGCGGCATGGGATGCACGTCGGAGTCGACGCAGCGAATCGCGATCCGCTCTTTTGCCGGCACCCGGGGGTTGGTCGTGATGGTCATGAAGCCTCCCTCAGATACCTACTGCGCCGCAGCCGCGGACGATGAACCGGCACTCGCGAATTCGTTCTCGAGGCCGTACAACTGTGCGGCATTGCGCCACAACAACTTGTCGCGCTGCTCGGCGCTGAAAGCGCTGGGGATGTGCGGTTGGTTCAGTTGCCAGTGCGGGTAGCTGGAACCGAACATCACCATGTCTTCCTTGCCGGTGAAGCTCAGCCATTCTCCGGCGAACTCGGTGTCGCCCGGACCGTCGAGAGCGCCTTGGACGAAGTACACGTGCCCGGGCAGATAGTCGCTGGGCATCTTCGGAGCCCAGGGCGTCTGCTCCAAGTGGGGGCGGCCGAAACAATCCATCCGCCACATGAACGGCGTCAACAGGTCCGCGGCGCCGTCGGCCCAGACGAACTTCAGGTCAGGCGTCCGCTCGAACACGCCTTCGGCGATCATGTTCATCAGGTGGTAGATGTAGTTGAGGGCCATGAACCCGAGGTACTGCTCGTACGTCCGGGTCTTTCCCGACGGCGTCGGTGCGAACTGGATACCCGCTCCGCCCTCGATGTGTACCGCCACCGGCAGACCGGCTTCTGCTGCGGCATCCCACAAGGGCCAGAATTGTGGCTTGCCGTAAAGCTCCCGTGACTGCATCGGGATACCGAGCTGCACCACCCGCGGATGGTCCTTGTACTTGTCGATCTCGCGCAAGGCTCCCACGACGTCGTCAGGGTTGATCCGGATGGTTCCGCGGAACCGCTCCCCATGCTCGTCGTGATCGAGCCAGCGGGTGACCATCATTTCGTTGTGCGCGGCGGCCAGCGCGGTCCCGAGGTGACGGTCGGGCATGATGCCGCGGGTCATCGGATGCAGGATGGCGATGTCGACGCCGCGGTCGGTGAACAGATGCCGGGCGGCGATGTCGGGGTCCGAACCGGGATATTCGCGGTTCGGGCCCTTGGTGTCCTTGGCGTACTCACCACCCGGCGCGCCGTACCAGTTCATCTCGTAATCCGGAAAACCACGGCTGGCGAAGGGTTCCTTCAGAAAGTTCTGCCGCAGATCCTTGTTGGATTGCATGAAGATGTGCACGCTCGCATCGATGAGCGGCGTTCCCGCACTGCCGGGTTGCGCCGGGTCTTTCAGGGCCAAGACTGTCCTCCGATGTTCGTCCGGAAACGAGCGGGCACGCGCTGATGGCGACGTGCTCACTGCGCCGGATCTTACAGCCAGTCTAGATCCATATTCTTCTATGGCAAGAACATAGTTCTCAAGGCGCTGCTGCCTTTCGTTGCAGGTAAGCGCCGGTGCTGGTCATCCGCCCAGCGTGCCGTATCGGAGAACATGTGCTTGCTGGAGGAGAAGATCGCGCCATAGAAAGAGAATGCTATTCTCCTCTCGGACGAGACAGTGCGGCAGGAGGCGGCGGTTGCTACTCGAATTTGATGCCGATCAGCGGCTATGGCAGGAAACCGTGCGCGACGCGGTGACCAAGCAATGCCCGGCCACGCTGGTCCGTGAAGTGGCCGAGCGGGGTGTCGACCCGACACCGCTGTGGCAGAGCTACATCGACCAGGGCTGGACCGAGCTCACCGACTCCGAGAACGCGGTGGAACTGGCCATCGTGCTCGAAGAACTCGGCCGGGCCACGGACCTGACGCCGTACCTGGCAACCATGACGCAGTACGCACCGCTGGCGGGAGACCGCTTCGACGCGGGAAAGGCCGGCACCGCCGTGTACAGCGGGGTGACGGCCAACCGTGATGCCACCGGTTGGGTACTGACCGGAACCGCCCCTCACGTCTTGGACGGTGATCGGGCGCAGAACCTGGCCGTGGTCACCGACGGAGGCGTGTTCCTCGTCGATGCGGCCCAGGTCTCGGTCAAGCGCAGTGCGGTGTTCGATCCGGTGTTGCACGTTGCCGAGGTGTCGTTCGACAACGTCCACGTCGATGACGCCGAACGTGTTCACACCGACACCGAGAAAGCCCGTCACCTGGCCTTGACCGGGATGGCCGTCACCATGGTCGGGGCCTGTCAACGAGTCCTCGACCTGGCCCTCGAACACGTCAAACAACGCCAGCAGTTCGGGGCGGCGATCGGGTCCTTCCAGGCCGTGCAGCACAAGGCGGTCGACATGCACGTCGCGATCGAAAGAGCCCGTGCGCTTTCGTATTTCGCCGCGCTGACTATCGCCGCCGACGACCCCCGCCGGCGTCTGGCCTCGGCCATGGCCAAGGCAGCGGCCGGAGAGTGCCAGGCGGTGGTGTTCCGTCACGGCCTGCAGCTGTTCGGAGCGATGGGCTTCACCTGGGAGAACGACGTGCAGTTCGCCCTCAAGCGAGCCAAGGCCGGCGAACTGTTGCTGGGCGGCGCCGCCGAGCACCGCGCGACGATCGCCGCCGAGTACCGCACGACCTACAGGGGACTGTAAATGCAGCTCACATACGATTCCGACGTCGAGGAGTTCCGCGCCGAGTTCTCCGCGTTCCTCGATGCCAACCTGCCGGCCGAGGCGCAGACGCTGGAGCGGCCCCGATCGGTGTCGCACATGCCGCAGTGGGCCCGCGACTGGCAGCGTCTGCTGTTCGACAACGGCTGGCTGCTGCCGGCCCAGCCGCCCGAGTTCGGCGGCCGCAACGCCACCGTGGTACAGACGTTCGTCCACCTCGACGAACTGTGCCGGCGCCGGATCTACCACAGCTTCAACCCGCAGGGCGTCAACATCATTGCCGCATCACTGCTTACGTTCGGCTCCGACGAACAGAAGCGCCGCTGGGCAGTGCCCGTGCTGCGGGGCGAGAAGACCGCGTCACTGGGGATGAGCGAGCCCAGTGCGGGCTCGGATCTCGCCTCGTTGCGTACCCGCGCGGTCCGGGACGGCGATCATTTCGTCGTCAACGGACAGAAGGTCTGGACCTCGGGCGCCCATGACGCCGACTGGCTGCTGACGTTCGTACGCACCGACCCGGATGCGCCGAAGCACAAGGGAATCAGCGTTCTCATCATCCCGACCGACACTCCCGGAGTGGTGTGCCGGCCCTTCGCCGACATGACGGGGGAAGAGAACCTCGACTTCAACGAGGTGTTCTTCACCGACGCCCGGGTGCCGGCAGAGAACCTCGTCGGCCCGCTCAACGGCGGTTGGGGGGTGGCCAACGGGTCCCTCGGCCACGAACGCACCATGATGTGGCTCGGATTCGCCGACCGGATCGACAACATGCTGGCCGACTTCCATCCGAAGACCGAGTTGGAGCGCGACCAGTACGCCACCACGATCATGGACTACCAGGCTTTGCGCGCCATGGGATCTGCCGCGCTGGCCAAGGCTTCCCGCGGAGAGGCGGACACCGCGTCGGTGTCGGTGCTCAAGCTGTTCGGATCCGAAGCGGAGCGCAACGCGTTCGAGAACGCGCTGACCGCGGCAGGCCCTGATGGTTTGATCCACCCGACCACCTCCGGGCCGTACGCGCACATGAACCTCGATCACTACTTCGCGAGCTGGTTCGAGCGCTATGCCAGGAGCTTCGGCGGCACCATCGCGGGTGGGACGTCGGAGATTCAGCGCAACATCATCGCCACCCAGGTGCTGGGCCTGCCCCGGCGCTGAGTGGCTTCAGACCTCCGGTGTCACGCCAGAGTGGCTTTCGAGCTCGACAGCCACTCTGGCGTGACAGTGGCGGTGAGATACCCGGTGACGCGGAACAAAACTTAGGTTAGGGTCGGCGTGATGTTCACGCTGCGATTCGACATGCGTGCGCCGCACACCCCGACAACTGACCTCTACGGCGCCGCGATCGACATGTGCGCCTGGGCCGAGACGCGCGGCGCGGTGATGGCGGTGCTCTCGGAGCACCACGGCACGGCCGACGGGCACCTCGCGGCCCCGACCATCCTTGCCTCCGCCATCGCCGCACGCACCAGCCGGCTGGCGATTCTGATTGCCGCGGTGCCGATTCCGTTCTGGGATCCGGTCCGGCTGGCCGAGGAGATCTGCACCCTGGACATCGTCAGCCGGGGCCGGATCTCGTATGCCTTCGGGATCGGGCACCGAGCCGAAGAGTACGAACACTTCGGTGTGGCGATGAGCGCGCGCGGCAAGCTCGCCGACGATCGGTTGGCGCTCTTGCTGCGTCTGCTGGCGGGGGAGACCGTCGAGCATGACGGCCGGAAGATCGCGGTGACGCCTGGCTGCGCAACACCGTCTGGCCCATATCTGCTCATCGCAGGGGGCTCTCGTGCGGCAGCGCGACGCGCAGCCCGGCACGGCCTGGGGTTCATCTCGCAGACTGCGGCGCCCGGGCTCCAGGAGTATTACGAGGCGCAGTGCCGGGCCGCCGGCAACGAGCCGGGTGTAGTCCAGTTTCCGGCACCGAACACGCCGACGGCGGTCTTCGTGGCCGACGACCTCGACCGGGCGTGGGAGGAGTTGGGCCCCTTTCTGCTTCACGATGCCCGCACCGCTGCGTCGTACCGGCACGGCGACGACACAGTCGCCAGCATCTCGCACGCCGAAAGCGTCGCTGCACTTCGGCAGGACGGCGGCCCGTACCAAATCCTGACCACTGACCAGGCTGCCGAGTATGCCCGCAGCGGAAGGCCGCTGCCGCTGCTCCCGTTGTGTGGCGGACTGCCACCCGAGGTGGCCTGGCCATACCTTGAGCGCGCAGCCGCGTCACAATCCGCGTGAACCGATACAAAGGAGCCGAAGATGCCAGCACCCCTGCGGATCGTGGTCTGGTCGACCGGCGGTGTCGGGTCGGTCGCCGTCGACGCCATCACCAGACGGCCTGATCTCGACCTGGTTGGTGTGTGGGTGCACTCGCCGGCGAAGGCGGGCCAAGACGCCGGAGTGCTGGCCGGGATTGAGCCACTGGGCGTTTCGGCCACCAGCGATGCCGAGGCACTGATCGCGTCGGCTCCCGATTGCGTGGTGTATGCGGCAAGTGGGCCCGCGCGTGATGCCGCGGCGGTACCGGATTACCTGCGCCTGCTGAATGCCGGGATCAACGTGGTATCAACGACATCGACCGCCCTGGTGTACCCGCCGGCCTACTATTCGGCGGAATGGCGCGACCAGCTGGAGGCGGCGGCCAAAGCGGGCAATTGTTCGTTCTACGCATCAGGGGTCTTTCCCGGTTTCGGCTCGGATCAGCTGGCGCTGACCCTGGCCACGCAGTCCAAAACGATCGACCGGCTCACGGTCACCGAGGTATCCCTCAACGATCACTATCCTGTGGCTGACGTGATGATGGACGGCATGGGCTTCGGGCGTCCGCTGGATTTCGAGCCGATGCTCAAGACGCCCGGCTTCATCGAGATGGCTTGGAAGGCACCCATCCACCTCATGGCGGACGCGTTCGGCGCTGAGGTGTCCGAGATCCACGGCTCGTTGGACCGGCGGACCACCGACCGTGACATCGAGGTGGCGTTCGGCACCGTCGCCGCGGGCACCTGCGGTGCCGTCCGCACGCGTGCTGCCGGCGTGGTGAACGGTCGTGAGGCCATCGTCGTCGAGCACATCATCCGGATGTCGCGCGACGTCGCACCGGATTGGCCGGCGTCGGAATTCGATGCGACCTACCGGGTGGACATCGAGGGTGATCCCGACATCCACTGTGCGATGAACCTGGGGGAACACGAGGGGCACGGGGCCGGCAAGGCGGCGATGGCCGCGACTGCGATGCGGGTGGTCAACGCGATTCCCTACATCGTCGATGCGCCCGCAGGCCTGTTGAGCTCACTGGACATCCCGAATACGTTGCCGAGGCACGTATTCGGCTAGCGCGCGATCACCCCGCGCAGGCTGGTATCGCGAACATGGATCTGTGATGTGCGCGTGCCGAATTCTCTGAGGATGTTCTCGGGGATCCAGCCGACGCAGAGGACCGACCGGGCCAGCATCTCGTTCGAGGGACTGTCGATGCTGATCTGGCCGGCCTTGATCCCTTCGGCGAGAAGCGATTTCACCTGCTTGACCCGCTGCGTGAACAACCAGCCGGGGTTGGGCGTATCCGGGGGAGACTGCCGCATCCAGGCCAGCTGAATCCGGAACTCGTCTCCGAATTGGTCGAGCGCGTTGGTGTGTATCCAACTGAGTGCATCGAGCTTTTCGATCGGCGTGCCCTCGGCGCCGAGGACCTCCGTCCAACCCACCGCGATCTTCTCGCCGAACGACTGCATGATGGCCGCGAGCAGTTCGTCCTTGGATCCGATCAGCCGGTACACCGTGCCGGTACCCATGCCCGCGGCCGAGGCGATGTCCCGCACGGTCGTGCCCTCATAGCCGCGGCGGCCGAACTCGGCCCGGGCCACTGCCCGGATATGAGCGGTCTTGTCGTCGGCCTCAGACCGGGCTTCCTCGGTCCAGCTGCGCACCACGGCGTCGGCTGCCGAGAACGGAACGGACTTGTCGAGTTCGGTGTCTGTGGGCTGCTCGGTGGACAAGCCCTCCAAGAGAATTCGGCACAGCAGCGTGGCCACTTTCTCCGGTGCGGCGTTGTGGCGCATGACGTCCAGGCCGACCTGCAGCATCGTCTGGCAGATCCGGTCCGCGAGCACGGTCAGATCGACGTCCGAACGCAGATAGCCGGCCCATCGGGCGGCCCGCAAGGTCTGCAGCATGGCCTCCAACGTGGCTGTCGGGCGTCGTTGAGCCAATGCGATGAGGGCGGGATTGGAGCTCGGGCTCTCGTAGAACGACATCTGCAGCGCGGCTCGGTGCGCGACGGCACATCGCGCGATATCTGAGCCGAGCTCGGCGATGCGGGCGAACGGTGACGCTGGATCCGGGCCGTCCAACCGGCTCTGGGCCTGCTCGGCGATGCCGTCGAGATCCTCGTGATACCGCTCCAGCAGTTCGACCAGGATCGCTTCCTTGGACTCGAAATGGTGGTACAGGCTGCCCGGCAGGATGCCGGCCGCATCCGCGATCTCCTGGAGCGATGTACGCAGGCCGGACGTGGCGATCAACGACGCGGCGGTCTGGAGGATCTCCGTTCGCCGTGTGCGATCCTCAGCTGCGGAGCCGGCGTCGACCGCGCGACCTGGGGTGCGCTTGAGCGTCTTGCGCTCCCCAGGCGTTACCTGGGGACGGCCCACAGCGGCTCCACGATGATTGCTCGGCTCCTGTCACACGTATCGGGTGGTCAGACCCAATATTTGGTTAGAGGCTACCAGAACGGAGCTGCTGCGCCGGGGATCCTGTGCGTCCGAAAGCGCCGGTAGATCACCGTTGCTCCAGCGTCGCCGACGTCCGGCTCACGCGCTGACCCCAAGCCGTTGAGTCACTGCGAACACTTCGTCGTAGATCGACCCCGGGATTGTGAACGGCTCTGTCGCAGTGATTTCCGACAGGTGCGCGGCGACGTCGTCGGCGGTGGGCTCGGTGTCCGGCGACGCCATCCAGCCATCGCTCAAACCGACGAAGACGCGGGCGAACCGCCCCGCGCAGGCCGAGAAATTCTGATGGCTGAGCCCGCAGTCGCGGCTGGCCAGGTACACCACCAACGGTGTCACAAGTTCGGGTCGGATCGCTTTGAAGAAGCCGTTGTCCTCGAGAGCTTTAGGATCACCAAGCGTTTCGGTGACCATGCGTGAGATGCCGAATGGCAGCACGGTGTTGGCGAGGATCCCGTGGGGCGCACCTTCGAGGGCGATCACGTTGGTCAGCCCGACCAGACCGGACTTGGCCGCTGCGTAGTGGGCTTCGAGGTGCTGGCCGAACATTCCCGCCGACGAGGCGATGAAGACGAACCGGCCGTAGCCCTGGTTCTTCATCACTCGGTAGGCGGGTTGGGCGAGGAAGAAGCCACCGTCGAGGTGGACGTTCAACATGCGGCGCCAGTCCTCGGCGGACAGATCCTCGAACGGAACGCTGTTGAAGATGCCTGCGTTGCTGACTACGGCATCGAGCCGACCGAAGCGCTCGACGGCTGTGCGCACGATCGACTCACCGCCCTCCGGGCTGTCGACCGAATCGTAGGACGCCACCGCGGTGCCGCCTGCCGCGGTGATCTCCTCAACTACCTGATCGGCGATCGCAGCGTCGGAACCCCGGCCTGCCATCGTGCCGCCGAGGTCGTTGACGACGACGGCCGCTCCGCGCCGCGCCAGTTCGAGCGCGTACACCCGGCCGAGGCCGCGGCCGGATCCGGTCACGACTGCGACCTGGCCGTTGAAGTCGATCACTTTGCCACCCTTGTCAGTTGACGTCGCGGTTCGTTCGATTGACGCCGATGTGGGCGAAACTCTACGGTGGAACAGATATTTGGTCAACGCGAACCGGTGATGTGGAGGTGGTCGGGTGTCTGACCGCGACGGTGATGGCCGATTCGCCGGGTTGGGCATGCTGGCGTCCGCGCTCGCCGCGCGTCCGATCGCCGTGGCCGCCGCCGAGCGGGGCAGCCCACCGTGGACCGACGGCAAGACCGTGTTCATCGATGTGTCGGAGCCTGCGCGTGCACAGCTCGAGTGGGTGGCAGTCCAAGCCGCGCTGATCGGGGCAGGCAGCCTGAACCCCGATGTGGTCCGCCACCTGGTCCGCCATCGTCGGCTGGCCCGGCGTTATCTGGCGGTCGAAGGGCACCGCGCGTTGTGGATCCACCGCGCGCTGTTGCCGAAAACCCTTGGGGCCTTGGCGGACCGAACGATCGCTGCCCGTAGCGATTCGGCCGCGGCGTCCCTGGCGATCGCCCGCGGGCGGGATGTGCTCGACGCCCCGCCCGCGGGCTTCGGCGTGATTGCCGCGAAAAAGGTGCTGACGGCGTGTGCGACGGCCAGGCCGGCGGATCAGCAGCCGGCCGGACATGTGCCGCGCCGGGCGGGGGTCCACGAGCTCGAGGAAATCAGCAACGACGAGGTCGACGACTCCGACGAGCCTGACCTGTTCTCCAGCCCCGTCGGCGGGGGTGGGGCCCTGGGCAAGTGGTTGAAGAAGTTGCTGTCGTCGACGCGCAAGAGAGGCGCCGGCGGCGGGCCGCCCGGTGCCGACATGCCGACGCACCGCACCAACTCCACAAGACGTGGGATACACGCGGTCTCGTCGTCGGCGACGACATCATCTGAGGACGTTGCCGACATCAGGACCGACGGGGTGCGGTACCCGGAATGGAACGCGGAGAAAGGAAGCTACCGGCTCGATTGGTGCACTGTCCGCGAGGCTGAGCCACAGATCAAGGGGCATGCCACGCAGCAGATCGAAGATGCCATCAGTGTGCGGCGCCCGCTGGCCCGCCTGGGCATGGGTTTGCACCGGCGTCACCGTCAGTCTCAAGGCGACGACATCGACATCGATGCGGCGCTTGAAGCGCGCGTGGAGGTCCGCGCCGGATCGGTGCCCGACGAGGCGGTCTATCTAGACAGTCTGCGGCGGCGGCGGGACCTATCGGTGTTGTTGCTGCTCGATGTATCCGGTTCGACGGCTGAACCGGGCAGCCTCGGGCGCACCGTGCACCAGCAGCAGCGCACCGCGGTGGCCAATCTGATGGTGGCACTACATGACCTGGGCGACCGGGTGGCGCTATACGCCTATTACTCCCAGGGGCGGTCCGCGGTGACCATGGTTCCGGTGAAGCGGTTCGATGACCACCTGGACGCGCAGGTGGTCCGTAGGCTGAACAGCCTTGAGCCAGGCGCATATTCGAGACTCGGTGCGGCGATCCGGCACGGAGCGTCGGTCCTGGAGACGCGCGGCGGCACATCGCGGCGACTGCTGGTAGTCCTGTCCGACGGACTGGCTTACGACCACGGCTACGAGCGGGCCTACGGAGCCGCCGACGCCAGACGCGCTTTGGCCGAGGCCCGGCGCCGCGGCACTGGCTGTGTGTGTCTGACCGTCGGTGCGAGCACGGACGTGGAAACGTTGCGCCGGGTGTTCGGCAGTACCGCACACGCCACCGTCTCCGGCCCGGACCAGATCGCCGCGGTCATCGGGCCGATATTCCGTTCGGCCATTCGCTCCGCAGAGGTGCGCCGGAAGGTGTCGTGAGATACCAAGCACCAGAGCGTCATTGACGTTTGCGCGGCGGGCTCGCGATTGCCACAACCTGTGCTTGAAACAAACATCTGTTCCGCGTTAGGCTCCCTGAGGTATCGCAGCGTCGAGGATCCGACGAAAGGTGTGTTGATGGCCAACGAGCCCGGACTCGCCCACCCGAACGGCACCAGTTCGCACACTCCGAGTTCGCGCCCCTACTACCGGCCGGTCGGCAATGAGGAGACGGTCTTCAAGGCGGCATATCGCCAAGGCCTTTCGCTGGTTCTGAAAGGGCCGACCGGGTGCGGTAAGACGCGCTTCGTCGAGGCCATGGCTCACGACCTCGGCCGGCCGTTGATCACCGTCGCCTGCCACGACGATCTCACCACGGCCGATCTGGTCGGCCGCTACCTGCTGCGCGGTGACGAGACGGTCTGGGTGGACGGCCCCTTGACCCGCGCGGTGCGCGAGGGTGCGATCTGTTACCTCGACGAGGTGGTCGAAGCTCGCCAGGACACCACCGTGGTGCTGCATCCCCTCGCCGACCATCGCCGCCAGCTGCCGATCGAGCGTCTGGGCATCACGTTGGACGCAGCGCCGGGATTCGGTCTGGTGATGTCCTATAACCCCGGTTACCAAAGCGTTCTCAAAGACCTCAAGGATTCGACGCGTCAGCGGATGGTGGCCATCGAGTTCGGTTTTCCCGACCCGGAAGTCGAAGAGTGCATCCTCGCCCACGAGGCGGGTGTGGATCAGTCCACCGCTGCCGAGTTGGTGCGGTTCGGCCAGGCCATCCGGCGCCTGGAGGCGGGCGGCCTGCGTGAAGTCGCCTCCACCCGGGTGCTGATCGCAGCCGGTCGCCTGGTAGCCGAGGGACTGCCGATGGCCGTGGCGGCCCGGGTGGCGGTCGCTGGACCGCTCACTGATGACGTTGCGGTGGGCCGGGGCCTGAATGAGCTGATCGACGTCTACCTGGACGGATCGGCATCCGATCATTGACGCCCCGCGGTACCCCCGTTAAGTTCAGAACAAATATTAGGTCAGGACCCCGGTGTTCCCCGCGACGAACGCCCACACCATGGAGGTCAGATGTCATACGAGAGCACTGCCGAGCCCATCAAGGTCGGCTACCTGATGGACTTCACCTTGCCGCCGGGCTTTCCGGACGAGTTGCGGGCATCGTTCACCCAGACCTTTGACCTGGTGTTCGAAGAGGCCGTCGAACAGGGCCTGATGGATCGGCCGGTACAGATGATCTACCGCGAAGTGGAAGGGCTGCCGAAAGGTTCGGTGAAGGCGGTGATCGATGCCTACGGCGAACTCGTGGACGAAGGCGCTCTGGTGGTCTTCGGACCAAACATCACCGACAACTGTGTGCCGCTGCGAGAAGCGATCGAGGACCGCTTCAAAGTGCCGGCCATCAGTGTCACGGGTACCGACGACTGGCTCGGTGAGTGGACGTTCGCCTTTCCGCAAGGCTCGATGACCGACGAGCCGATCTTTCTGGCCGACCTGGTCGCCAAACGGGGTTTGACCGAGATCGGTGTCCTCGTAGAGCAGAACCTCATCGGCGACAGCTACCTGAAGAATCTGCGAACCGCATGCGCGCGCAAGGGTATTCGGATCGTCGCCGAAGCCGCGATCGCGCAGACCGCGCAGGACATCAATGCCGCGGTCAGCACGTTGCACGAGGCGAAGGCCGAGGCCATCGTGCATCTCGGTTTCGGTTTCGGCATCGTCTTCATCAACCCGGCACTGGAGGCCGTCAACTGGGATCCACCGCGGTTCACCACCACCGCATTCCAGAATGCTTGGGTCAACCCGATCATGTGGAACGCGTTTCTGGGCTGGATCGGCGTCGATCAGTACGACGAGGGCAACCCCGTCGGACAGGCCTGGTTGGACCGATATGCCAAGCGGTACAGCGGAAGCCGCCCCGAGTACTGCGTCTCGGTGGTCAACCACGACGTCGCCGCAACGCTGGTGCGTGCCTTTACCGACGCCCATCCGCTGAGCCCGCGCGGGGTCAAAGAAGCGCTCGAACGCGTGAAGATGATGCCCGCGGCCTCCGGCGCACCCGGAACCCGGGTGTCCCTGGGGAAGTGGACCCGCAGAGCCTGGATGGGCGCGGGATATCTGGTCGCCCGGACCCTCGACGAAGACGGCGTCAACTCCCACCTGGTCGACCGCTTTGGGGAGGATGCCTCGTGACGACACAGGAATCCTCGCCCGATACCCGGGTCGAAGCACCGGCGCGCAAGGGCCCCAACTGGGGCCGGGTGATCGCGCTGCTCGCCTGGCTCGGCTTTCTCGGCCTGTTCGTCGCCGTCGGCCGCACAGACGTCGACCCACGGGTGGCCAACCCGAATGTCGAAGGGCGGCCACGTCCTGTCGGGTTCCTGACCGCATTCGATCACTGGCAGATCATTCCGCAGGTCGGAGCCGTGATCATCGTCGTGGTGTTCACCGTGATGTTCATCGTCGGCTGGCGGAAGAACCCCGGCAGTCCGGTGCTGCTCATGGTGCTGTGCACGACGCTGATCGTCTGGCAGGACCCGATCATGAACTGGTCGCCGTACGCGGTGTACAACCCGATGCTGCTGCACTGGCCCGAGAACTGGTACCTGGTCATGATGTCGCCGACCGTGGAGCCCTTCATCGTGTTCGGCTACGTCCTGTTCTACTTCGGACCGTACTTCCCGGCGATCTGGATTCTTCGCAAGCTGCAGGCCAAGCACGGTCCGGAGGCGTTCGTCACCCGCCACCCCCTGATCAGCCTGGGTGGGCTGGTGTTGGTGATCGGCTTCGTCTTCGACGCGATCCTGGAAGTCAGCCTGGTGCGGACGGGGCTCTACATCTACTCCCAGGCCATCCCGTTCGGAACCTTGTTCCCGGGCAGCACCTTCCAGTTCCCGCTGATCTGGGAGTCACTCTCGGTGACCTTCGTGATGATTCCGGCGGCGATTCTGGTCTACCGGGACGACACCGGAAAGTCCGTGGCCGAGAAACTCGCGGCGAAGGCCAGGATCTTTCCCGCGAAGCCCGTGCTGGGCACATTTCTGGTGATGTTCGCGATCATCAACGTCTCGTACTTCGCCTACGGCGGCTGGTTCTGGGCGATCAAGGCCAGCGGCCTGGCCACCTCGGTCGCCTGCCCGTGGCCTTATCCCGAGGCCAAGATCTATGACCCGCAAGGTTATTACCGGGCGAACGGAGCCGAAGGGCCGTACTCGGTGGGCAAGTGGGCCACCTGGCAGCAGGGTCCCGCGCGGAACCCCGACGTCGAACTGGGTTCGAAGAGCGATCGGTGCGCATCGGAGAGCCAGAATGGGTGAACCGAGAAGCGTGCTCATCACCGGGGCGTCCCGGGGTCTCGGCTTCGCCTCGGCCGTGCGCCTTCATCACGAGGGGTGGCGCGTGGTCGCGGCGATGCGGACGCCGGAGAAGGGCATGCCGCTGCTGCGTGAGGCGACGGGCGCCGGTGAGGACGACGACAGACTGATCGGTGTCCAACTCGACCTCACGGACACCGCATCGGTTGCCGCTGCGGCCAAGTCGATCGAAGAGGCCGCCGGTGCGCCCTATGCCATCGTCCACAATGCCGGGATCTCGGCCGCAGGCATGGTCGAGGAAACATCGCCCGAACTGTGGGAGCGGATGTTCGCGACGAACGTCTTCGGCCCGGTAGCCCTCACCAAGGCACTTCTGCCGTCGATGCGCAGCTCGGGCCGGGGCCGCATCGTGCTCATCTCAAGTGCGGCCGGTGTGCGCGGAATGCCGGCGACCGCACCGTATTCCGCGGTCAAGGGAGCACTCGAGCGGTGGGGCGAGGCGATGGCAGGCGAGGTCGCACCGTTCGGGATCGGCGTCACCATCCTGGTCACCGGGACCTACGACACCGAGATCATCACCGACGCGGGCACGACGGACGACCGCGATCTGGATGGGCCCTACGCGGCACACCACCGCACGATGGACAAACGCGGGCGAGCCATGATGAAGCGTGCGGCGAAGTCACCCGAGACGTTCGCCGCCGGCCTGACCGGAGTGCTCGACAGCTCGAAGCCGTTCGTCAAGACCGCAGTCGGATTCGACGCGCGAATGCTTTTGATCGCCAACCGGTTACTGCCGTCATCCGGCCTGCACCACATGACCAGGCTGATGATGGGCATCCCGCGGTTCGGTGCACTGCGAGAGAAAGGCACTGCCGATGGCTGACTTCGAGGCCAGGATGCTGATCGACGGCAAGCTCGTGGACGGATCGGCGGGCACCTTCACCAACATCAATCCGGCCAACGAGCAGGTCCTGGGCGAGGTCGCGGACGCCTCGACGGCCGATATGCAGCGGGCCATCGACGCCGCCCGCCGGTCGTTCGACGCGACGGATTGGTCCACCAACCACCAGTTGCGCAAGCGGTGCCTCGAACAACTACACGATGCGATCCAGAGCGAACTGGAGGAGTTGCGCGAGGAGCTCATCGCCGAAGTCGGTGCACCGCGGGCCGTGACGCACGGGCCACAACTCGACGCGCCGTTCGCCGACGGATTGAGATACCCGGCCCGGCTCATCGAAAACTTCCCGTGGGAAACGGATCTCGGTGACACCGTGGTGTCCGTCACCGGCGTGAACACCACTCGCAAGGTGTGGCGTGAGCCGGTCGGGGTGGTCGGTGCGATCACACCGTGGAATTTTCCGTTCGAAGTCACGATCAACAAACTCGGGCAGGCGTTGGCAACCGGAAACACCGTGGTGCTCAAACCCGCGCCGGACACGCCGTTCAACGCCACCCGGCTCGGACGGCTCGTCGCCGAGAACACCGATATCCCAGCAGGTGTGGTGAACGTCGTCACGGCTTCGGACCACCTCGTCGGCGAAGAGCTGACCCTGTCACCGAAGGTCGACATGATCTCGTTCACCGGGTCGACGGGCGTGGGCAAGCGGATCATGGAGAAAGGCGCCGCGACCATGAAGCGGCTGTTCCTCGAACTCGGCGGTAAGTCGGCCACGATCGTCCTTGACGATGCGGATTTCAACTCGGCATGCCTCATCGGTATCGGCCCGTTGCTTCACGCTGGGCAGGGCTGCGCTGCCCCCACCCGAATGCTGTTGCCGCGCTCCCGTTATGACGAGGGCGTCGCGATCCTGAAGGCCATCTACGAGAACATCGCCCCCGGCGATCCGCAGGACCCGGGAACTCTCTGCGGTCCGGTGATCTCGGCCAGGCAGCAGTCCCGCATCCTGGGCTACATCAGGAAAGGCGTCGAGGAAGGCGCCACCATGCTCGTCGGCAGTACCGACGCGCCGAGCCAGTTCGACAAGGGATTCTGGGTCAACCCAACTCTTTTCACCGATGTGGACAACTCGATGACGGTCGCTCAGGAGGAGATCTTCGGGCCCGTGCTCGTCGTCATTCCCTACCAGGACGAAGACGACGCCGTCCGGATCGCCAACGACAGTCCGTACGGGCTGGCGGGCAACGTCATGTCGGCCTCGTTGGACCGTTCGCTTTCCGTGGCGCGCCGATTACGGGCCGGGTTCATCGGGCTCAACGGCACCGCGGGTTACGGCGCCGATACGCCGTTCGGCGGCTACAAGAACAGCGGGGTGGGCCGACAGAACGGTATCGCGGGATTCGAGCAGTACACCGAGGTCAAGTCCGTCGCGTACCCGGCCGGCTAGGGAGGAGAGAGCTTTGTCGCAGTTGTTCGACGATCTCGAGGACTTCGGCTCGTTCGACGATGCCGTTTCGGGAGACGTCCGGGATCCGTTCCCGGAGCTCGCCAGGCTTCGGCGTGAGGAACCGGTGCAGCGAATCGACATGTCGGCGATGCCGGGGGAGCAGGGCAAGCCCGTCTTCATCGTCTACCGCTACGAGGATGCCCAGCAGATGCTGCGCGACAATCTGATCTTTTCGTCGTCGGGGGTCATCGCGGCATTCGGCCCGGTGCTCGGCGACGGCGTGATGCTGGGGATGGACGAACCGGTGCACGGCAGGCTGCGTTCGCTGGTATCGAAGGCGTTCTCGCAAAAGGCATTGGCGCGTTGGGAAGACGAGCTGGTCGGCCGCGTCGGCAACGAGCTGATCGACAAATTCGCCGACAACGGCAAGGCCGACCTGGTCAAGGAGTTCACCTTCGACTATCCGAGCCGCATCATCGCCGGGCTGCTGGGGCTGCCGGAACAGGACTACCCGCAGTTCCAGCGCTGGTCCATCTCGCTGCTCAGCTGGATCCTGAACCCCGAACGCGGACTGGCCGCGTCGGCCGCGCTGTGCGAGTACTTCTCGCCGATTCTCTCGGCTCGCCGTGCCGAGCCGCAAGAAGACATGATCAGCCTTCTCGCCGAGGCCGAGATCGACGGCGAGAAGCTCACCGACGAAGAGATCTTCTCGTTCCTGCGACTGCTGTTGCCCGCCGGCGTGGAGACCACCTACCGATCGCTGGGCAACCTGCTGTTCGGGTTGCTCTCGGACCCAACGCAGCTCGACGCGGTCAAGACCGACAGGTCATTGCTGCCGCAGGCGATCGAAGAGGCGGTGCGCTGGAACCCGCCGCTGCTGACCATCACCCGCACCACCACCTGTGACACTGAACTCGGCGGAGTGCACATTCCCGAAGGTTGTTCGGTGATGCCGATGCTCGGCTCGGCGAATCGACAGGAAGATCGCTGGGAGAACCCCGACGAGTTCGACATCTTCCGCACCGCCAGGGCGAACCTCGGCTGGGGCCACGGGGTGCACGTGTGTCTGGGAATGCACCTGGCGCGCCTCGAAATGCGCACTGCCATCAACCTTCTGCTGGACCGGCTGCCCAACCTTCGGCTCGACCCGGACGGAGACGACCCGCACATCCGGGGCCAGGTCTTCCGGTCGCCGACGTCGCTACCCGTGCTGTTCGGATGACAACCCGGCGAGCAGACACATATGTACCCGACACGCCGCAGTTCTGGGGACATATGCGTCTGCTCGCGGAGAAGAGGAGAGTCTGAGATGACCGACTTCGAGACAGTGGATTTCTTCACCGACCCGGCGCTGGTGCCCGACCCGTACCCGTACTTCGACCATCTGCGATCGAAGTGTCCTGTCTCCCAAGCCACTCCGTTCAACGTGCTGGCCGTCACCGGCTACGACGAAGCGTTGGCCGTCTACAAGGACCCGGCATTCTCGTCGTGCGTGTCGGTGGCAGGCCCGTTCTCCGGCCTGCCCTTCGGGCCGGGGGAGAGCGACGACGTCTCGGAGCTGATCGAGGAGCACAGGCTCGCGGTGCCGATGGGCGAGCACATCACGTCGCAGGATCCTCCGCTGCACACCCGCACACGGGGTCTGATGAACAAGCTGATCACGCCGAAGCGCCTCAAGGAGAACGAGGACTTCATGTGGCGGCTGGCTGATCAGCAACTCGACACCTTCGTCGACCGCGGATCCGCGGAGTTCCTGGCCGACTACGCCAAACCGTTCTCGCTTCTGGTGATCGCCGACCTGCTCGGTGTCCCAGGTGAAGACCACGAGGAGTTCAAGGCGGCGTTCGCGCTGGAGACCGTCGGCGAGCTGGGTAAGGAGGCGCCGACGACGCACAATCCCCTGCAGTGGCTCAACGACAAGTTCTATGCCTACATCGAGGACCGCAGGCGCACACCGCGTGAGGACGTCCTGACCGGGCTGGCCCAGGCCAAGTACGAAGACGGCTCGACCCCCGATATCGAGGACGTCATGAACCTGTCGACGTTCCTGTTCGCGGCGGGTACGGAGACCACCACCAAGCTGGTCAGCTCGGCCGTCCGATTCATCGCGGACAACCCGGGATTCGAGACGATGCTGCGCGACGACCGGTCCAGGATTCCGGCCTTCCTCGAAGAGACATTGCGAATGGAGAGCCCGGTCAAATCGCACTTCCGGATGGCCAGCCGGACCACGAGGATCGGCGATGTCGAGGTGCCCGCCGGGACCACGGTGATGGTGCTTCCCGGGGCGTGCAACCGTGACGGACGTAAGTTCGCCGACCCCAACGCGTTCCACCCAGATCGTACGAACGTGCGTGAACAGATCGCGTTTATCCGAGGTGTGCATTCGTGCCCCGGTGCGCCACTGGCACGCGCGGAAGGCCGGATCTCCTTGAACCGGATCCTGGACAGAATGTCCGATATCGCGGTCTCCACCGAGCATCACGGGCCGGCCGAGGACCGTCGGTACACCTACGAGCCGACGTTCATCATGCGCGGGCTCAGTGAGTTGCACATCGAATTCAAGCCGGCCGCCTGACCGGCCATCACAGGTAGGAGCACACATGAGCGGAAAGCTCGACGGCAAGGTCGCTTTCATCACCGGAGCGGCCCGGGGGCAGGGCCGGGCGCATGCGCTCGCGATGGCCCGAGAAGGCGCCGACATCATCGCGGTCGACATCTGCCGCGACATCCCGTCCAACCCGTATCCGCTGGCCACACCCGATGATCTGGCCGAAACCGAAAGGGCCGTCAAAGAACTCGGCCGACGAATCGTCGCACGTGTGGCTGACGTCCGGGAGCGCCACGAACTCCGCGACGCCGTCGAGGCGGGCATCGCCGACCTCGGCAAGATCGACATCGTGGTCGCCAACGCCGGCATTCTGCCGATGGCGATGGGGAAGCCCGACCCCATGCAGTTCGTCGACGCCTCAGACGTCGACCTGGTCGGGGTGATGAACACCGTCGCGGTCACCGTCCCGCACCTGCCCGACGGCTCGTCGATCATCGTCACCGGATCGACCGCCGGGATGATCCGGGGTACCACCGACAACCCCAACATGGGTCCAGGTGGGGCGGGCTACGGGTGGAGCAAGCGCGTCGTCATCGAGTACGTCGAGGAGATGAGCCTGCACCTGGCCCCGAAGATGATCCGGGTCAACGCGATCCACCCGACCAACTGCAACACCCACCTGCTGCAGAACGACGGGATGTACTCCATGTTCCGGCCCGACCTCACCGAGCAGGGCAAGAAGGCCACCCGCGAGGACGCCGAGCCGCTGTTCACCATCTTCCAGGCCATGCCCGTTCCGTACATCGAACCCGAGGACATGGCGAACCTCGGAGTGTTTCTCGCCAGCGATGACAGCCGCTACATCACCGGGCAACAGATCCGCGTGGATGCGGGCTCGTTGCTCAAGTGGCCCAACGGACCTGGCCGCTGAACCGAACACCCCATCAGAGAGGAGGTGGTAGTGGGCGCCATCATCATGCTCGGCAGCCTGCTCGTCCTGATCGTCGTGATCGTCGGCTTGGTGCTCTACTTCGATCCTGAGGCGCGTCGTGCGCCGACATCGGAGGCAGAAGGGTGAGCGTCGACTTCCTGATCAAAGCAGGTGTGGCTTTCGCGTACGTCACCGGTCTGGGATTCCTGGCGGTCGGCATTTATCTGAGTTACCGGCGCGGGCGCCTGCATCCGCTGCTGTTGCTGTGTATCTCGGCGCTCTCGTTCTCCTGGATCGAGGCTCCGTACGACTGGGCGATGTACGCACAGTTCCCGCCGGCGTTGCCACGGATGCCGTCCTGGTGGCCGCTGAACCTGACCTGGGGCGGGCTGCCCTCGGCTGTCCCTGTCGGCTACATGGGGTACTTCGTGCTGCCTGCCATCATCGGTGCGGCACTGGGCCGCTGGGCGAGCGGCAAGTGGAATTGGCGACGACCGCAGACGCTGCTGCTGGTGGGCTTCGGCGTCGGCTTTTGCTGGGCACTGTTCTTCAACGCGATCATCGGCGCCCGGCTGGGGCTGTTCTACTACGGGTATGTGATCGAAGGACTCGGCCTGTGGGAAGGGACCAAGCACCAGTACCCGATCTACGACGCCATCGCGATGGGCGTGCAGATGATGGTGTTCACCTACCTACTGGGCCGCACTGATGCGCAGGGCCGCAACGTCATCGAGATGTGGGCCGACAAGATCTCCAAGACCCGGCTTCAGTCGGCGGTGGTGTCGGTGATCGCCGTCATCGTCGTGGGGCACGCGGTCTACGCGTCGGTCTTCGCGCCGCACCTGGTCACCAAACTCGGCGGGTGGGTGACGGTAGGGCCGACCGAGCAGCTGTTCGGAGGGGTCGAGAATCAGCCGAGATAGCCGGTGTGCTGGTCCGGGACGCGATTGTCACGCTGGAGTGGCGGCCGAGATTCAGGGCCACTCCAGCGTGACAATGCGGGACAGATCAGCGGGCCGAGAAGAGATCAGTAGTTGTTACAGCTGCTGGCGATCGAGTTGATCGGGCCGAAGTACTGCTGGGCGGCCGGGCTGGCCTGCAGCTGGGCCACGGTCTGCTGACGCTCGACGGGCCCGGAAGCCAGGAAGTTGCGCAGCGCGCCCTGGGCGAACGGGGAAGCGTTGAACTGCTGAGCCAGGTCGGGCCGCTGCGCGTTGAGCGCCGCCATCACCTGCTCGTAGCTACAGGTCGTGTTGACCACGCCGCTGAAATCGGGTTGCGCCGACGCGATACCCGTCACCAGCGGAACGGACAGCGCCAGACCGCCGACAGCGGCCGCGAGGTACTTGAAAGAAGACTTGATCACGTGTTGGAACCCCCATGTTGTACGCCCGAAAAGGCGACGCCTTGCACGTTTGCCGGACCCGACCTCTGTCGAGGTTAACAGGCGGCTGACGTACAAGGCGTCCTCGCGAAAGCGGCTCAGTCGATGACGGCGGCTTCCTTGCGCTCGGTGATCGGCCGGGCCAGCTCCTGCTCGTTGCAGATGCGCTGCAACTTTTCCAGGGTCTCGTCCAGGCCAGGGCCCAGCTTCTTGCCCGGGGTGAATCGCGCCGGAAGGTTCCGCATGCCCTGAATGACGCCGATCGTGTCGTAGTGCACGGTGCCCTCGGGATCGCACACGTAGTCCGGCATCCGGTCCAGCACCGCGGTGAGCATCGACTTGAACACCGTGCGGGCCACGTTCGAACCCACGCAGCGGTGTACGCCGATACCGAAGCTGAAGTGCCGGTTGCCCTTTCGGTCCAAGATGATCTCGTTCGGCTTCTCGAACACCGACGGGTCGCGGTTGGCCATCGCCCAGGACAGCCAGAGCCGCTCGTACTGCTTGAACTGCTGGCCTTCGACCTCGACGTCTTCGGAGAACGTCCGGCCGTCACCGGGTGCCGGCGTGAAGAAACGCAGGAACTCCTCGGTCGCCGGGTCGAGCAGCGTGGCGCGCTCATTGCTCAGCCGTGTGCGCTCGTCAGGATGGTCGCCCAGCCACTCCAGGGCATGAGCGGTCAATGCGGTGGTGGTGTCGAAGCCGCCGCCGATTACCAGACCGAGATTGCCCAAAATCTCCATGTCCGGTGCCGGCTCACCATCGATGCGCAACTGCAGCATCGCGTTGACCAGGCCGGGCCGGGGGGTCTCCCGGATCTCCATCATGTTGTTGATGATGTCGATGCCCATCTCGCGGTGCTGCTCGTTGATCTTTTCGCGATCGGGGGAGTGTTCCGGGGTGTACACCGAGGCGTGGGTGGGCTCGCTGTACACGTTCCACTTCTTGAGCTCGATACCCATCATGGCCAGCGTGAAGACCGCCGGCACCACGTTGGCCAGGTGCTCGACGAAGTCGATCTCGCCGGATTCGATGTGCTCGTCGAGTGCGGCGCGGGTGATCTCGTCGACGAACGGCACCCACCGCTTGATCGCGGCAGGGGACAGGTACGGATTCAGTGCGCCGCGGTAGGCGCTGTGCTCCGGCTCGTCCATCTCCAGGATGCCGCCGCGCACGACGGTCGCGCGGCTGGCCTTCGGGATGGTGATGCCCTGAAAGGGGGTCTCGCCGCTGATGTCGTGATGATTCGAGACCGCCGGGCAGCGGGCCAGCTCGAAGACATGCTTGCTGTCGGCGGCCACCCAATGCCCGTTGTAGACGTCAGTCCACGCCATCGGGCAGCGGGACTGCATCTCCTCGGTGATCTTCTCGAACTGCAACCGGTATTCCGGCGTGTGCCGGTCGAAGTGGTAGGTGTTCTTCTTGCGGTCGTCGTCGGTCGTGACATCCACTGTGCTCAACTCTCTTCGCGCAAGCGGCTCATCGGAGCTCACGGCGTTGTCTCCCTTTGGTATTCGGGTCGTCGTCAATCTTCGATGACGATGGCTTGCTCAGGGCAGGAGTGCGCGGCCTCACGGACCGCGTCCTCCTGATCGGCGGGTACCACGTCGGATACCGGTGACGCGTGACCGTCGACGTCATCGAGGACGAACGAGTCCGGCGCGATCATCGAGCACAGAGTGTGACCCTGGCAACGACTGGCATCAACCGAAACCTTCACTACGCCAACTCCTTTCGAAACTTTGGACGCGGGATCAGACGTGGTAGTCGTACCACTTGAGATAGCCGCCGGCATCGACCCGCAGCTGCATGCCGGTGACGTACCGGGCCTCTTCGGAAGCCAGCCACAGCACCGCGTTGCTGATGTCCTCGGGTTCGATGAAGTTGACCTTCATGGCCTGCTGAACGCCGAACACGGGCTCGGCATCGGCGCGGGTGGGGTTCTCCAGGTCCGGCCGGAAGGAGCGGTACATCGGCTCGCTCTGCAGCATGTTGGTGTTGCAGTTGGTGGGGTGGATGACGTTGGCCCGGATACCGCGCACGGCCAGTTCGGTGGCCAGCGCGTGGACGTATTCGGAGATCAGCCGCTTGGACACCATGTAGCCCATGCCGCCCGGATCGGCACCGGGGTTCGGCTTGCTGTGGGCGTCCATGAGCGCTGCGGCCGACGCGGTCGCGATGATCGAGGCGCCCTCCTTCAGGTGCGGCAATGCGACCTGGATGGCGTTGATGGTGCCGACGAAGTTGGTGTTGATGCCGTCGGTCCAGGCCTGCATGGCGGGCTGGCCCTTCATCGCGGCGATACCGGCCTGGGCCACGACGATGTCGAGCTTTCCGAACTCCGCGAGCCCGGCGTCCAGCGCGGTGCGCAACTCGGCCTCGTTGCGGACGTCGGCCTGGGCGGTGACGATGCGCCGGCCGGTCTTCTCGACGTAGTTCTTGGTCTCTTCGAGATCTTCTGCCGTCGCCATCGCATAGCCGACGGTGTCGTAGTTCTTACAGATGTCGACCGCGATGATGTCGGCGCCTTCTTCGGCCAGCCGGATCGCGTGGCTGCGGCCCTGGCCGCGTGCCGCGCCGGTGATGAATGCGACCTTGCCCTCTACCCGTCCCACTGCATATTTCCTTTCGCTTCAATGATGTTTGGTGTGCGCCGCGTGCGCGTCAGGTGTTGCGGCCGCCGTTGACGCCGAGAATCTGGCCGGTGATGTAGCCGGCTTCCTCGGAGACGAAGAAGGCGCAGGCGGCGGCGATGTCCTCTGGCTTGCCCATCCGCCGCACCGGCGTCTGCTCGATCTGCTTGTCGGTGTCACCGAGGAAGCCCTTGCCCTCGGCCTTGCGCAGCATGGGCGTGTCGATGAAGCCCGGCGGGACGGCGTTGACCGTGATTCCGCTCGGGCCGAGTTCCAGCGCCAGGCTCTTCGTCAAGCCGTTCACCGCGGATTTCGCCGCGACATAGGGCGACATGAAGGGCTGACCCGAATGTGTGCTCGAGGACGAGATGTTCACGATGCGGCCCCAGCCGGCCTCGAGCATGTCGGGAAGTGCGGCCTGGATGCAGTGGAATACGCCATTGAGGTTGACGTCGATGATCTGCTGCCACTTCTCGAACGAAACGTCACTGAAGCGCTTGAAGCAGTCCAGGCCGGCGGCATTGACCAGCACCGAGATCGGCCCGAGTTGGGCGCGAACCGAGTTGAGCGCGGTGTCGACGGCGGCCCGGTCGGTCACGTCGGCGACATGGGCGAACTCGTCATCCGAGGGCTGTAGGTCAAGGACTGCGACGTTGAGGCCGTCGGCGCGCAACCGGGTGGCGATGGCCGCCCCGATGCCCGAACCTCCTCCGGTGACAACGGCGTTCTTCATGACAGTTCTCCGGTCGCCGGGCGCAGCCGGGCTTTCTCAAGGCTCAAGAATCATCCTTCCGATTATGAGAACCGTACTCTCGGATCGGCCCGCGCCGCAAGATCTGGGGTCAACCTGCGTGCCGCCTGCGCAGATGCCGGATCCGCAGCGAATAGGGCATGACTAGCTGATCTATCTTTCACTTGAGTTCTCATCGAGCGAATGTATGATTCGCCGGTGATGAGAATGCAGTTTCCATCACAGTGGGAAACGCCTGAGGAGGATGATGCAGCAGGAAGCGCCGACCATCGCGCAAGAACAGCGGGCTGACCGGAAGTTGTTGATCGGCGGAGAGCTGCGCGAGACGCCGCGGACGTTTCCTTCCGTGAATCCAGCTACCGGCGAGGTGTTCGGCTACGCGCCCGACGCCACGGTGGCCGACGCCCAGGCCGCGATCGCTGCGGCCCGGCGCGCGTTCGACACGACCGACTGGTCCACGAACACCGAACTGCGGGTCCGTTGCCTGGAGCAACTGCACCACGCGCTGATCGAGCACCGCGAGGAACTGGCCGCGCTGACCACCACCGAGGTGGGTGCCACCGCGGCGCTGTGCGCGGGCGCGCAGCTGGACGGGCCGATCGAGATCGTTCGGTACTACGCCGAGCTGCTCAAGACCTACCCGCTGACCGAGGACCTCGGAAACATCGAGAGCCGTGGCATGCAGCATCACCGGTGGGTTGAGAAGGAAGCCGCCGGCGTCGTCGCGGCGATCATCGCCTACAACTATCCGAACCAGCTGGCGCTGGCCAAGCTCGCACCGGCGCTGGCCGCGGGGTGCACCGTGGTGCTCAAGTCGGCGCCCGACACCCCGTTGATCACCCTGGCGCTCGGAGAGCTGATCGCCAACCACACCGACATCCCGGCCGGCGTCGTCAACGTGCTCTCCGGTCCCGATCCCGAGGTGGGCGCGGTGCTCACCACGAGCCCCGACGTCGACATGGTCACCTTCACCGGCTCCACCCCGACCGGCAGGCGCATCATGGCCGCGGCCAGTGAGACCTTGAAGAAGGTGTTCCTGGAGCTCGGCGGCAAGTCCGCCGCGATCGTTCTCGACGACGCCGACTTCAACAGCGCGGCACTGTTCTCGGCGTTCAGCATGGTGACCCACGCCGGTCAGGGCTGTGCGCTCACCTCACGGCTGCTGGTTCCCGCGAAGCACAAGGACGAGATCGTCGAGCTGATCAAGAACAACTTCGGCCTGGTGCGCTACGGCGACCCGACCGACCCCAAGACCTACATGGGTCCGCTGATCAGCGAGAAGCAGCGCGACAAGGTCGACGGCATGGTCAAACGTGCTGTGGCCGCAGGAGCAACATTGGTCACCGGTGGCGAGAAGGTCGATCCCGGCTTCTTCTACACCCCGACCCTGCTGGCCGATGTCCACCCCGACAGTGAGATCGCCCAGGAAGAGGTGTTCGGACCCGTGCTGGCCGTGATCGCCTACGAAGACGACGACGACGCGGTGCGCATCGCCAACAACTCGATCTACGGGCTCTCGGGCGCGGTGTTCGGCAGCGAGGACCGCGCGCTGGCCGTGGCTCGCCGCATCCGCACCGGCACCTTCTCCATCAACGGCGGCAACTACTTCAGTCCCGACAGTCCGTTCGGCGGATACAAGCAGTCGGGTATCGGCCGGGAGATGGGGACCGCCGGACTCGAAGAGTTCATGGAGGCCAAGACTTTCGCGCGGGTGCTCTCATGACCGGCCCACTGCACGGCGTCCGCGTTCTCGAAGTGGCGATGTATGGCTTCGTCCCCTCTGCCGGTGCCGTCTTGGGGGAGTGGGGTGCCGACGTCATCAAGGTGGAGCACGCCGTCACCGGTGACCCGCAGCGAGGTCTGCGTCAGACCGGGCCGCTGCGCGTGGAAGGCGATCCCAACCCCAACATCGAGCACGCCAATCGTGGCAAGCGCAGTATCGGGCTTGACATGTCTGTGCCCGAAGGGCGCGAGATCCTGCTCGAGCTGGCCAAGAAGGCCGACGTCTTCCTGACCAGTTTTCTGCCCGGGCACCGGCAGAAGTTCGCCATCGACGTCGACGACATCCGGGCGGTGAACCCGAAGATCATCTACGCGCGCGGAAGCGCGCTCGGTCCGCGCGGCGAGGAGTCGGTCAAGGGCGGCTACGACATGACTGCCTTCTGGTGCCGCGCCGGGACGGCCGCGACCATCACACCGGCCGGGATGGAAGGAATGATCGCGCCCCCCGGGCCGGCCTATGGCGACACCATCTCGGGCACCAACCTCGCCGGCGGAATCGCCGCGGCGTTGTTCAAGCGGGAGCGCACCGGTGAGCCGTCCATCGTCGATGTCTCGCTGTTGGGCAGTGGCCTTTGGTCGATGGGGCACACGGTGGCGTTGACCCAGCACTTGAACCAACTGATGGTGACACCGCCGCCGGGCGTGCACGGCTCGCCGATCAATCCGCTCGTAGGTCTCTACCGGACAGCGGACGACCGCTACATCTCGTTCGTGATGATGCAGCCGACCAAGTTCTGGGCAGATGTCTGCCGGCACATGGACCTCGAGAACTACATCGACGATTCGAGGTTCGCGACGGCCGAATCGTTCGCGGAACATACGCCTGACGCGGTCGAGATCCTCACCGAGGCGATGAAAAAACGGACTTTGCCAGAGTGGAGCGAGCGATTCGCGACGCTGGCAGGTCCGTGGGCGCCGGTGCAGGACACCCTGCAGGCGGGACAGGATGCCCAGATCCGGGCCAACGAGTACCTGGTGCGGGCCGGCGAGCTCGAGTTGGTGGCCAACCCAGTGCAATTCGACGTCACGGCGCCCAGTACCGGCCCGGCACCCGGCTTCGCCGAACAGACCGACGATATCCTGGGTGAACTCGGTCTGGACTGGGATCGGATCATCGAACTCAAGACCGTCGGCGCCGTCACCTAGGCTGCCGCCGGAGATGCCCTTGATCGCCACCATCGCAACCCGTCCGTCGCGGGCGGCTGCCGGCGCCGCCGCCGCGCAGGCGGGTCGCCCGGTGCAACCGTCGACCGCGGCCGGCCCCAATTGTCAACTACCGGAGCAAGTTCTGGGTTATTTGCCCACGCGACAGATAGCGGGTCCGATAGCATCAGGCACTCGGGGGGCGGTCGCGGGGACGAGTCTGTCCGGCTCCATCGGTAGGTCCGGTGAAGTCCACAAGATCCGCAGGAAGCAGGAGGTGCGCCAAATGTACGAAGGCACGCCGTATTTGCCGATCTTTGTCCAGCCGGCCCGTTCGCGTACCGATGTTCCGATGAAAGATGATGCGGCCCAGTTTGTTTCGGTGGCCATCGGGTGCCCGACCGGCCGGTTGGCAGGTTTGGGCTCGGGGGTTGCGGCGTGACCCGGCTGGGGCGGAAAGCCTCACAGTCCGTCGCTGACCGGTGCGTGCACCCGCACGGCCAAGCACTTAACATCGGCGCACCGACTGCGGGGGTGGCAGTCATCAGCCTGGAGGGACCACTGGCCAATGGCGGATAAATGGTCGACCGGAGTATCGCTACGCAACCTCTCGGGCCCGATGCAGGCGGTCGGCGCATTGTTCGCAATGTCGCTGGACGCCATCCGGTTCATCTTCAAGCGGCCGTTCCAGGGGCGGGAGTTCCTGGAGCAGTGCTGGTTCGTCGCACGAGTGTCGATGGCGCCCACACTGCTGGTGGCGATCCCGTTCACCGTGCTGGTGAGCTTCACACTGAACATCCTGCTGCGGGAGCTGGGTGCGGCTGACCTGTCGGGCGCCGGTGCGGCATTCGGTGCGGTCACCCAGCTGGGCCCGATGGTGACGGTGCTGATCGTCGCCGGTGCCGGCGCGACGGCCATGTGCGCGGACCTGGGCTCACGCACCATCCGCGAGGAGATCGACGCGATGGAGGTGCTGGGCATCAACCCGATCCAGCGGCTGGTGACTCCCAGGATGCTGGCCTCCGGACTGGTGGCGCTGCTGCTCAACAGCCTGGTGGTGATCATCGGCATTCTCGGCGGCTACGTGTTCTCGGTGTTCATCCAAGACGTGAACCCCGGCGCGTTCGCGGCCGGGATCACGCTGCTGACGGGCGTGCCCGAGGTGATCATCTCTTGCGTCAAGGCGGCGTTGTTCGGCTTGATCGCCGGGCTGGTGGCCTGCTACCGCGGGTTGACGATCAGCGGCGGCGGCGCCAAGGCGGTGGGTAACGCGGTGAACGAGACCGTGGTGTACGCCTTCATGGCCTTGTTCGTGATCAACGTGGTCGTCACGGCCATCGGTATCCGCATGACGGCGCACTGAGGCAGGAAACGTAATGGGAACGATGACGATCCTGCGGTCGACGTATCCGCGGGTAACCCGCCAGTTCAACAAGCCGGTGTCGACGCTGAGCCGGGTCGGCGACCACACGCTGTTCTACCTCAAGGCGCTGGCCGGCACCCCGCACGCGGCCATGCACTACCGCAAGGAACTGGTTCGGCTGATCGCCGAGATCTCAATGGGTGCAGGCACCTTGGCCATGATCGGCGGCACGGTGGTGATCGTGGGGTTTTTGACCCTGGCCACCGGCGGCGTGCTGGCCATCCAGGGTTACTCCTCGCTGGGCAACATCGGCATCGAGGCCCTCACCGGCTTCCTGGCCGCCTTCATCAACGTCCGCATCGCCGCGCCCGTGGTGGCAGGTATCGGCTTGGCAGCCACGTTCGGTGCCGGCGTCACCGCCCAGCTCGGGGCGATGCGCATCAACGAGGAGATCGACGCGCTGGAATCCATGGCGATCCGGCCCGTCGAATATCTGGTATCCACGCGGATCGTGGCCGGGATGATCGCCATCACCCCGCTGTATGCGATCGCGGTGATCCTGTCCTTCTTGGCTTCCCAGTTCACCACCGTGGTGCTGCTCGGGCAGTCCGGCGGCCTGTACGACCACTACTTCACCACGTTCCTCAATCCGATCGACCTGCTCTGGTCGTTCCTGCAAGCCGTCCTGATGGCCATCACCATCCTGCTGATCCACACCTACTTCGGCTATTTCGCCTCCGGCGGGCCATCCGGGGTGGGAGTGGCCGTCGGCAACGCCGTACGCACGTCGCTGATCGTCGTGGTCTCGGTGACCCTGCTGGTGTCACTGTCCGTCTACGGCTCCAACGGAAACTTCAACCTGTCGGGTTAGGGAGAAGAGTTGACACGAAACGTTGGACCGGGCCCAGCCCACCGGTCCGAAACCACGAGTAGCGCGTCGCCGGTGGCGGCCCGCCCCGGCCGCAGCTTCGGCGCGACGAGTTCTGCACGGCCACTGGCCGGTTTGGCGACCGTCGTCGCGATAGGTCTGATCTTCGGCCTCGCGGTCGCACTGTTCCGCGGCAGCTTCACCAAGACCGAGCCGATCACGCTGATCTCCGACCGGGCCGGACTGGTGATGAACCCGGACGCCAAAGTGAAAATGCGGGGCGTTCAGGTCGGTACCGTCAGCTCCATCGAGCAGCGCCCCGACGGCAAGGCCGTGCTGCACCTGGCGATGAACCCGGCACAGCTGCGTCTGATCCCCGGCAATGTTCAGGCAGACATCGCCTCCACCACGGTGTTCGGCGCCAAGTACGTACAGCTCGTCGCGCCGGAGAATCCGTCGTCCGAGAAACTGCGCCCGGGTCAAACCCTTCAGGGCGACCACGTCACCGTCGAGATGAACACGGTCTTTCAACAGCTCACCAATGTCTTGAACAAGATCGATCCGGCCAAGCTGAACGAGACTCTCGGCGCGCTGTCGTCGGCCTTCTCCGGCCGAGGCGAGGCGATGGGGCAGTCCCTGTCCGACTTCGACGCGGTGCTGAAGAAGATCGAGCCGAGCCTGCCCAATCTGACGGCCGACATCGAGAGCATGGCCGCGGTGTCGCGCGCCTACGGAGACGCCGCGCCGGACCTGCTCAAGACCGTCGAGAACACCAACAAACTCAGCGACAGCATCGTGGCCGAGCAGCAGAACCTCGACAACTTTTTGGTGAGCTCCATCGGCCTGGCCGACACCGGCAACGACGTCCTCGGCGGCAACCGGCAGGCCCTGAGCACCACGCTGAACCTGTTGGCGCCCACCACAGATCTGCTCAACGAATACGCACCCGGCATCGAATGTGGGCTGAAAGGTATGAACTACATGGCCAAAACGCCGCCACAGCCGGAACCCGGCGTGGTGGTAAACGTGGCCTTCACGTTGGGTATCGAGCGCTACCGCTACCCGCAGAACCTGCCGAAGGTGGCGGCCAAGGGTGGCCCGCACTGCATGGGCTTGCCCTACATCGGATTCGGCAACAAGGCCAAGTACCTCGTCACCGACACCAATGCCAACCCGTGGAAGTACGGCAACCAGGGCATCCTGTTGAACTCGGACGGCCTCAAGCAGATGCTGTTCGGCCCGCTGGACGGCCCGCCACGTAACACCATGCAGATCGGACAACCGGGATGAAACGCGGCAAAAGCACATTCATCAAGTTCACGTCCTTCGCTGTGGTGATGGCCGTCCTCACTGCCTTTCTGTTCATGACGTTCTCGGAGTACCGCGGTGGCTCCTACTCGGGCTACTCGGCGGTCTTCGGTGACGCATCACGGCTGGAGGCCGGTGACTCGGTGCGAGTGGCCGGTGTGCGGGTCGGCACGGTGAAAAGCGTTTCGCTACAACCGGACAAGTCGGTGAAGGTTGATTTCGACACCGACCGCAGCGTCGCGTTGACCACCAGCACCAAGGTCGCCGTCCGCTATCTGAACCTGGTGGGGGACCGCTACCTCGAACTGATCGACAGTCCCGGCTCGACCAAGCTCCTGCCGGCCGGATCTCAGATCCCCAAGGACCGCACCGCGAGCGCGCTCGATCTGGATCTGTTGCTCGGCGGCCTGCGTCCGGTGATCCAGGGCCTCAATCCCCAGGACGTGAACGCGCTGACGTCGTCGCTCATCCAGATCTTCCAAGGGCAGGGTGACACCCTGGATTCGCTGCTGAGCAAGACATCGTCGTTCTCGAACACGCTGGCCGACAACGACCAAGTGATCCAGCAGTTGATCGACAACCTGAACTCGGTGGTCGCGACCCTGGCCAAGGACGGCAAGAAGTTCGACGGAACCGTCGACCGGCTCGAGCAGCTGATCAGCGGCCTGTCACAGGACCGTGACCCACTCGGCACGGCAGTGACTCAGCTGGACAACGGAACTGCTTCGCTGGCAAGCCTGCTCACCGAGGCGCGGCCGCCGCTGAAGGGCACCGTCGACCAGCTGAACCGGCTGGCGCCGCTGCTCGACGACCACCAGATCGTCCTCGACCGGGGTCTGCAGAAAGCTCCCGACAACTTCCGCAAGCTGGCCCGGCTCGGTTCCTACGGCAGCTGGATCATGTACTACATCTGCGGACTTGCTATCCGTGTCACCGATCTACAGGGACGCACTGCGCACTTCCCGATGATCAAACAAGAAGGCGGGAGGTGCGCGGAGCCCTGATGCTCAAGTACCGCGAATCAAACCTGATCAAGGCGGGTTTCATCGGCGTCGTGCTGATGATGCTCATCATCGCCGTCGGGCTGCAGCCCGAACGGCTGCAGCAGTGGGCCTCGTCGGTGCGCCACCAGGCATTGTTCACCGAGGCCGGCGGCATCGCCGCGGGCAATGACGTCACCCTGTCCGGAATCAAGATCGGTGCCGTCACGGACGTGTCGTTGGAGAACGGTGACGCGTTGGTCACCTTCACCACCGAGGGCAAGTACCAGCTGGGTTCGCTGACCACGGCGCACATCCGGACCGGCTCACTGCTCGGTGAACGGGTGCTGACGTTGGAGTCCGACGGCAGCGGCACACTGCGCACCACGGATGTGATCCCCACATCGCGTACGTCGTCGCCGTACTCGTTGACCGATGCGGTCAGCGACCTGACCACGAATTCGGCAGGGACCGACACGGCTTCGCTGAACCAGTCCCTGGATACGTTGTCTGCCACCATCGACCAGGTCGCGCCGAAGCTCGGTCCGACATTTGACGGATTGAGCCGGCTGTCGAAATCGATCAACGGGCGCAACGAGAGCCTGGCCAGCCTGCTCAAGAGTGCCAGCGATGTGACCGAGGTGCTGTCGCAGCGAAGCGATCAGCTGAATACGTTGATCCTCAACGCCAATGACCTGCTCGGCGTGCTCAATGACCGGCGCCAGGCCATCGTCGATCTGCTGGCCAACACCGCAGCTGTGTCGCAGCAACTGTCAGGACTCGTCGCCGACAACGAGGCGCAGTTGGCGCCGACGCTCAAGCGGCTGAACTCGGTGACCGCGATGCTGGAACGCAACAGGGACAACATCACCAAGGCGCTACCGAACATGAACAAGTTCCAGCTGTCCCAGGCGGAGACGCTGGCGAATGGGGCGTACTACAACGCCTACGTTCCCAATCTCCAACCGGCCCAGTTGCTGCAGCCGTTCTTCGATTACGCGTTCGGGTTCAGGCGCGGGACGAATGCCGGTCAGCCACCGGACAATGCCGGCCCACGTGCAGAATTCCCCTTGCCCTACAACGGAATTCCCGGAGGTTCACGCTGATGAACCGCAGTCGTCTCGGTAAGTGGCTGGCGGTGGCGTTGGTGGCGCTACTCGTCGTCGGCGCGGCGGTGCTGCTGCGGCAGACGTTTTTCGGGCAGAAGACCATCTCCGCGTTGTTCACCTCGGCCACCGGCGTCTACCCGGGTGACGATGTCCGGGTGTCCGGGGTCAAGGTCGGCACCATCGAGTCGATCAAGCCGGAGGGCACCCAGACCCGGGTGACGCTCAAGGTCGACCACGATGTACCGATCCCCGCGGATGCGAAAGCGGTGATCGTGGCCCAGAACCTGGTCGCCGCACGCTATGTGCAGCTCGCGCCCGCCTATCGGTCGAGCGGCCCCACGCTGCCCGACGACGCGGTGATCGGTTTGGACCGCACCGCTGTTCCGGTCGAGTGGGATCAGGTGAAGGAACAGCTGATGCGGCTGTCCACCGATCTCGGACCGCAGAGCGGTGTCGACGGGACGGCGGTGTCCCGGTTCATCAACAGCACCGCTGACGCGATGGCCGGTAACGGTGACAAACTGCGCCAGACGATTTCGCAGTTGTCTGGCGTCGCCCGGGTACTGGCTGAGGGCAGCGGCAACATCGTCGACATCATCAAGAACCTGCAGACCTTTGTCACCGCACTGCGGGACAGCAACGTGCAGGTGGTGCAGTTCCAGAACCGGTTGGCCACCCTGACCAGCGTGGTCGACGGCAGCCGGTCTGACCTCGACGCGGCACTGACGAACCTGTCGGTGGCGGCCGTCGAAGTGCAGCGATTCGTCGCGGGAACCCGCGACCAGACCTCGGAGCAGGTACAGCGACTGGCCAACGTCACCCAGAACCTGGTCGACAACAAGAGGCACGTCGAGCAGCTGCTTCACGTAGCGCCCAACGCGTTCATGAATGGCTACAACATCTACAACCCGGACTCGGGTAGCCCGGTGGGTCAGTTCGTGATGAACAACTTCTCCAACCCGGTCGAGTTCATCTGCGGTGCCATCGGTGCCGTCGAGAACACCACCGCACCGGAGACCGCAAAACTCTGCTCGCAGTATTTGGGGCCGGCTTTGCGACTGGTCAACTTCAACTACCTGCCGTTCCCGATCTCGCCGTACCTGATGCCGTCGGCCAGTCCGGAGATGATCGAGTACTCCGAGCCGCGGCTTGCGCCCGGCGGTGGGGGTGGGGATCCCACTCCGCCCGAGACGCCGCCGGCGCTCTCGGCCTACAACCCCGGCCCGGAGCCGCCTCCGCCTTTCACCGGCAGGGGGCCCGGAGAGCCGCCGCCCGGGGCCCAGCAGCTACTGCCGGGTGGCGAGTTCTACCCGCCCAACATGCCGAACACCGTGTCGGACATGCTCAATCCGACTGGCGGACAAGCGGGTCCGCCTCCTGGTCCTGCGCCAGGGCCTGCGCCTGGCCCGCTGGCCGCCGAAGCCCCGGCGCCTGCGGCACCGGCACCAGCAGAAGGGACGCCTCCGGCATGATCAGGGGAAAACCGGTAAGACTGGCTATCGCAGCTGGATCCTGCGTCGCGTTGACGGCCAGTGGGTGCGCCTTCCAGGGCGTCAACTCGCTGCCCCTGCCCGGGGCGGTGGGACGCGGTGCAGATTCCAGCGTGTACCACGTCGAGATCGCGAATGTGGCTACCCTGGAACCGAATTCGCCGGTGATGATGAACGATGTCGTCGTCGGTAGTGTGCGCAGCCTCTCGGTGAAGGACTGGCACGCCGACGTCGAGTTCTCGGTGAAGCCCGGCATTGTGGTGCCCGCCAACGCGGTGGCCAGCATCGGACAGACCAGCCTGCTGGGCTCGATGCATCTGGCGATCAACCCGCCGGCCGGTCAAACCCCCGAGGGGAAACTCGCTCCGGGAACAACGATCGCGCTCAACAACTCGTCGACATACCCGACGACGGAGCAGACGCTGTCCTCGCTGGCCGCAGTGGTGAACGGCGGCGGACTGGGGCAGATGGGCGACATCATCCACAACTTCAGCGCCGCCATCAACGGCCGGGAAACTGATTTCCGTGACCTACTCACCCGGCTGGATACGTTCGTGGGTGCGCTGGATGCCCAGCGCGACAATATCGTTGCCTCCATCCAGGGACTGAATCAGCTGGCCTCGACGTTCGCCGGGCAACGTGACGTCATCACCCGGGCGCTGGAGAAGATTCCACCGGCGCTGGACGTGCTGATCAAGGAGCGGCCGCGATTCACCAGCGCGCTGCAGAAGCTCGGTACCTTCAGCGCCACCGCCAACCAGTTCGTCAACGACTCGCAGGCTGATCTGGTCAGGAACCTGAAGAACCTGGAGCCGGCGCTGAAGGCTCTGGCCAACGTCGGACCGGACCTGGCTTCGGTGCTCGAGTATGCGCCGCATTTCCCGTTCACCCAGAGCTTCATGGACCGGGTGATTCGGGGCGATTACTACAACCTGTTCGCGTACTTCGACATGACCATCCCGCATCTCAAACGCAGCCTCATGATGGGAACTCGTTGGGAGCAGGGTGATGCGCAAAATGCCCCCGTGCCTGGGGACCCGAGCTACCTGAACTACACGTACGACCCGCTCAAGACGGGGGTCGCCCCGCCGCCGCCGGATGCGTTCCCGCCGGCTCAGGATGCACCGCCCCCGCCGGACGTTCCGGCTCCCAGCTACTCGGGTCCGGTGCTCCCGGTGGTGCCACCGGCGCCGATGACCATGCCCGGCAACATGCCCCCGCCGGAGTCCCCACCCAGCGGGTCGACGTCGATCTTCGCGGGACCGTATGCGCCTCAAAGTGGTTCAACGGATCAACCGCCGGCACCCACCGCACCTACTCCACCGACAGGGGGTGGCGGATAAATGCTCACCCGGTTCATCCGAACTCAGCTGATTCTGTTCACCGTCGCCTCAGTAGTCGGTGTGGCCGTCATGCTGTTCGCCTATATGCAGGTGCCGACGCTGCTCGGCATCGGCCGTATCACGGTGAAGCTGGAGCTGCCGGCGACCGGAGGCCTGTACCAGTTCAGCAACGTCACCTATCGCGGATCCCAGATCGGCAAGGTGACTTCGGTGGAGCTGACCGAGAAGGGTGCCGAGGCGACATTGTCTCTGGACCGGTCGCCGAAGGTGCCGGCCGACCTGGCGGCTGAAGTCCGCAGCATGTCGGCGGTCGGCGAGCAGTATGTCGAGTTGTTGCCGCGCACCAACTCTGGTCCCTACCTGGAGAACGGCTCGGTGATCTCGGTATCTGACACCAAGATTCCGCAACAGGTCGGACCGATGCTGGATCAGCTCAGCGCACTCGTCGACACCATCCCGAAGGACAAGCTCAGTCAACTGCTCGACGAGTCATACAACGCGTTCAACGGAACCGGATACGACTTCGGCTCGCTGCTGGACTCGGCATCGACGATCACGCGGGATTCCAACGCGATCTCCGATCAGACGCGGGCGTTGATCGACGACGGGCGGCCGTTCCTCGATGCTCAGGCCCAGACCACTGATTCGATCCGGACCTGGGCGGCCAGCGTGGCCGGTATCACCGGCCAGGTCGCCGAAAACGATCCTGAGATTCGGTCACTGCTGCGCAACGGCCCCGGTTTCGCCCAGGAGACCACCAAGCTGCTCGATCAGATCAAGCCGACGTTGCCGATCCTGCTGGCGAATCTGACCACGTTCGGTCAGATCGCGGTCACCTACAACCCGTCGATCGAGCAATTGCTGGTGTTGTTGCCACCGTACGTGGCCCAATTGCAGACGTACGCGCACACCAACAACACGAGCGGTCTGCCGATGGCTGACTTCTCGCTGGGCCTCGGTGATCCGCCGACGTGTACGGTCGGATTCCTGCCACCGTCGGCGTGGCGCTCCCCGGCTGACACGACCGTGATCGACACTCCGGACGACATCTACTGCAAGCTGCCGCAGGATTCGCCGATCGGCGTCCGCGGGGCACGCAACTACCCGTGTATGGCCCATCCGGGCAAGCGGGCGCCCACGGTCGAATTGTGCGACGATCCAAAGGGATTCCAGCCGCTCGCGCAGCGTCAGCATGCGCTGGGCCCGTATCCACTCGACCCCAACCTGATCGCCCAGGGCATCCCCCCGGACTCGCGGGTGCTGCCGGACGAGAAGATCTACGGGCCGCTCGGCGGTACCCCGTTGCCGCCGGGAGTCGGCGTTCCGCCACCGGGCGCGGCACCCGAACCGCAGCCGGCCCCGAACTTCGCTGGGACCAATCCCGGGCCGATGCTGCCGGGCCAGCCGCTGTACCTGGAGCCGCCGGTGCCCGGTGTGCCACCGCCGCCGGCTGGTGACCCCAACGCGGTTCCGGTGCCTGAGGCGCATATGCCGCAAGCCACCGAGCTGCCGCAGGTTCCGCACGGTCAAGGGGTATTTCCCGATGCCCCGGAGCTTCCCATGCCCACGGAGCCCGCCGTGGCGCCGAGCGCGTTCAAGGGTGGTGCCGGAGATGGGCCCTCGGTGGCGATCGCCAAGTACAACCCGCGCACGGGTGAGTACATGGGCAGCGATGGAAACCTCTACAAGCAGACGGATCTGGTGTCCACGCCCAAGACGTGGCAGGACCTGATGCCGACATAGGTCCATCGGAAAAGAACTGGCCCCGGGCAACAGCCCGGGGCCAGTTCTTTTCCGCGCTTCGGTTTTCGGCTAAGCGGGCCGCATGTAGAACGGCATCCGGACGGCGGGCCACTGATTGCGCCCACACGAACCGCTGGGGCCCTTGGTCACATCCTCGCCGGCGTATTCGTTCGAAGCCTGGTCCACATGCCCGTCGAAGCCCACCGGATAGAACTTGTAGACCTGCATACCCTCGACAGGCGTGCCGTCGGCGCAGAAACGCCAGTTGGGAACCACCCGCTTGACGTACCAGAGGCCGTTGGTGGTGTAGACCGGTGCAGACCAGCCCGCGTCGCTGTTCACAGTGCCGCTGCATTCAGTGGGGGAGATGCACTGGGTGGAGATCGTCCAGTTGCTCACCACGCGCGGCTGCTCCTCGTAGCGTTCGTTGATCTTGGCCCACGCGCCGTTGGAGGAGGTGGCAAAGGTGCCGTTGATGCCCCACTGCTCGCCCGCACCGGCTGGGGTGGCCCCGCTGAGGCCGACAGTTGTCGCGGCGGCGATGGCTACCGCGGCAGCACTTACCCGGGAGACTGACATGAGCTGCTCCTTCTGGCCGTCCTGGTCACGCGGTAGCCATGTTCTCAATTTGAGAGAATATCACTATCGGCCGCGGGTCCACGATGGATTCGCCGGCGCCCACCATGTCGCCGCCGGTGAGTGGGGGAGCTGGGGTCGGCCGCTCATAGTAATATTCTCCAAAATCGAGAGTTTGATTTCCAGCTATGCGAAAGTAGCAACGTGCGTGTGACGGTGATGGCGACCGCTTCAGTGATTGTCGCCGGGATGCTGGCTGCTCCGCAGGCGAATGCGGGACCGCAGACCTGTAATGACGCGTTTTGCACGCCGGGCATCAACCCCAATGCGGTGCTCGGTGCGCCGTGCGACAACACCTCGTACTTCGTGTTCGGGGTGGACGCGCGTAACGGGTGGGGCCGGCTGTTGTTCTGCGGCTCACCGCGGCGTTATGAGCCGCGGTGGTTCCGGTCCCCGCCGATGGTGGGTATCCGAGACGAAAACAGTCTGTGCATCAACGAACAGAACTCGGTGGCCCAGGCCCCGGACGGGCTGTTCTTGAGCTGCGTTCCGATGAACGGTGAGACACGCTGGCTTCGTGGCGACGCCTGAGTCTGACGCTGGAGAAATGCCTGGGGGCGACGCGAACCGCGTCGCCCCCAGGCATTTCGGTTGTGAGCTGAGTACTACCAGTTGCGGATGGAGCACAGCGCGCCCTTGGGGCCGCTGTGGGTCTTGACCACGACGCCGTCGACTGCGAGTTTGCAGTTGAATCCGGGTGTCGGAAAGTTCGGTGACTCCCCACTCTGCACGAGCACCATGGCCCACAGGTCTGGATCGGCCAGCATGGCGTCGAATACCCATGGCTTGTCCGGCGCGACATCGACGTCGGCACGGGGACTGAATTGGTACGGGTTGTGACTGTAGTCCGAGAAGATCGCCGGCTCGGTGTCGCGGTAGTAGATGTGCACCCAATACGGCGCGTCGGCGGTCACCGTGTACTGCACGTGATGCAGCGGTGGACCGGGGGGCGGCGGTGGGTCATCGGCGAATGCCGGTGTGGCCGTGGCTATCGCGCCGGCTGCCATTGTCGGGACTATCGCCGCGGTGAGTATCCGGCCGAGCGGGTGGCGCATCTATCACATCCTCGTCAAGGTGAACGGGTAGGTGAATGAGCCGCCGGGCGCACCGTCGCAGCCGGCATCGAACGACGAGACCATCTCGCCCGCAAGGGTGTTCGCGTCCCATGTGTAGACGTCATGGGTCGGGATGGTGGGCCCGTAGTAGATATCCCCGCACCGCAGGCCGTAGAACTCATCGATCGTCAGGGTGTAGCGACCGTCGACCAGTTTTGCGTCCCCGGTGTTGGGTACCGCTTTCGCGACCGGTTGCGGGATGGTCCGGATGGTGATGCAGTCCTTCAGGAACACGTCGGTCCCGGGCTCGTGGCACGGCGTGATCGCCGACCAGATCCAGGTATGGAAATCGCGGCGATCCGGGATGTTGAGGCTGTAGTTGCCGAAGTACATGGCCTGCGACGGCGGTGCCACTGCGAGCGCTGTCCCCAACCCGAGCGCGGCGCTCACCGCCACGCGGATCAAGCTGGATTTCACAGGCACACCTCCACGATCGGGCACTGGTCGGCTGACTATAGAACGACATCAGGCCTCACCGTGCCGAAACCGGAATCTCGTCTTCGCTAGTGAGATTGTCATTCTCTCAATCGGAGAATAACAAATGCGGCGAAGACGAGATCCGTGGAATCGTCAGTCGAGCGGCGGTCAGCGCACGGGCTTGAACGTGATGTGCAGATCGGTCAGGCCGCGCAGGATGAACGTCGGCTCGTAGTTGTATCGACGGTCGTCGGCGGGGCCGTGAAACTCCTCGTCGATGCCTATGTCGGCCATCCGGTCCAGGATCCGCTCCAGTGACACGCGGCCCTCGACGCGCGCCAGCGGGCCACCCGGGCAGCTGTGCACGCCGCGGCCGAACGCGATGTGCTCCCGCACGTTCTTGCGGTCCAGGCTGAAAGTGTGCGGGTCTTCGAACCGGACCGGATCCCGGTTCACCGCACCCGGGCACACCATCATCGTGGTGCCGGCCGGCACATCGATGTCGCCGAGCTTGGTGTTCTTCTTGGCCAGCCGGAACTGGCTCTTGACCGGTGCGTCCATCCGCAGCGCCTCCTCGACGAAGGTCGGGATCCGGCTCCGGTCGTCGCGCAGGGCCTGCTGGATGTCCGGACGGTCGCCGAGCACCCGCAGCGACGCGGACAGCAGCTTGGTGGTGGTTTCCTGGCCGGCCGCGAAGAGGAACGTCGCCGACCGCACCACCTCGATGACCGGTGGCACCGATCCGTCCGGGTAGTTCGCCGTGGCCAGTGCCGTCAGCACGTCGTCGCGCGGTTCTTTGCGCCGGTCTTCCAGGTAACTGATGAACTTCTCGTCGAGCCATTCCAACGGATTGCTGGCAACGAGATCGCCGTCGAGCGAGCCGACCTGCGCCCCGGGACGCGGCGCGCCGAGCACCGTGCGGAACTCCTCGTGGTCTTCTTCGGGCACGCCGAGCATGTCGGCGATCACCAAGAGGGAGAAGGGTTTTGCATACGCGCTGAGGAACTCACACTTGCCGTCGGCGATGAAATCGTCGAGGCACTGGTCGGCCAGCCGCCACATGAAGTCCTCGTTCTCCTTCAACCGCCGCGGTGTGAGCAGCCGATTGAGCAGGGAGCGGGCGTTGGTGTGGTCGGGCGGATCCATGGTGACCATGTGCTCGAACATCGGCATCTGCGGCCGGTGCGCGGCAATCTGCTCGGTGATGTCGTCGCCCTCGGGGGTGAACGGCAGCGGCGGGAACGGTCCGGCCACCGCGATGCACGACGAGTAGGTTTCGGTGTCCTTGAGGACAGTGGTGGCTTCCTCGAACCCGGTGATCGCCAGGACGCCGTAGTTGGGCTCCTTCACGACGGGGCACTTGCTGCGCAGGTGGTCGAAGTACGGGTGTGGGTCGGGTACCAGCGACGGATCGGTGAAGTAGTCGACAGTGTCGTAATCGGTGGTGCTGGAATCGCTCATGGTGTGTGCTGCCTCCCGAAATCGATATGCGCTGCGGTGGTTTCGCGACGGGCTGCACCGCGCGAAGAATTTTCGAAAATTGCTGAGCACCTGCTTAGCATGGCGGTAGAGTCGTGGTCAAGATCACCTGGCCGGGGGAAAGTTACGATCGGCCAAACGTCGTCGGGGACATCTTGTGAGGAGGATCGATGGCATCGGCGCGAAGGATCGGGGCGCCGGACGCGAAGAACCGGATCGTGCTGCTCGACGCCGCTGAGGCGCTGATGATCGAGGAGGGGTACGTCGCGGTGACGTCCCGTCGGGTGGCTGAGCGGGCCGGCCTGAAGCCCCAATTGGTGCACTACTACTTCCGCACGATGGACGACCTGTTCCTGGCGGTGTTCACGAGGCGGGCCGAGGAGGGGCTGGCGGCACAAGCCGAAGCCCTGAACTCTCCTCAGCCGCTGTGGGCGCTGTGGCGATTCGGCACCGACCCGAGTGCCACCCGGTTGACGATGGAGATGACCGGACTTGCCAATCACCGCCCGGCCCTGCGGGCTGAGATCGGCCGCTACGCCGAAATGTTCCGCGAGGCGGAGACCAAGGCCATCGAAGCCGCACTGCGGCGCTACGGCGTCGAATCCTCGGAAGTGCCGCCCATTGTCTGGACCTTCATCGCCGCCAGCGTGTCTCGAGTGATGGTGATGGAGCAGGCGCTGGGGATGACGGCGGGCCACGCCGAAGTGCTGAAGTTCTGCGAAGACTGGTTGCGGCGTCTGGAAGGTGAACCGCAACCGTTGGAACTGCCGGCCTGAGGCTGGCCCTCGCGCGAGCAGACGCGGAGGCCCCCCGAAACGATGGCTGCGGGGGGCATTCACGTTTGCACAGCTAGAGCGACAGGATGGTGGCCGAGGCCGTGCCGGGTGCGCCGTAGACCTGGGCCAGGCCGACGCGGGGATTGCCGGGCACCTGGCGCTCGCCGGCCTCACCGCGGAGTTGGCGGACCAACTCGTGCATCTGGCGCAGCCCCGAGGCGCCGATGGGCTCGCCGTTGGCGATCAGCCCGCCGTCGGTGTTGACCGGGATCGAGCCGCCGATCTCAGTGGCACCGTCGGCCAGCAGCTTCTCCTGCTCACCATCGGCGCACAACCCGGTCTCGGCCATGTGGATCACCTCGGCGCCGGCGTCGGTGTCCTGCAACTGGGCGATGTCCACGTCTTCGGGCCCGATGCCCGCGGCTTCGTAGGCGGCCTTGGCGGCGAACACGGTCGGTGAGGGATCCTCATCGAGCGGCGCCGAGGTGGCGTGCACCTCGTAGGCGCCGAACGTCCGGGTCCGGATCTCACTGGCCCGCACGTACACCGGCTTGTCCGTGTATTTGTGTGCGATGTCGGCGCGGCACATGATCACCGCGGCCGCGCCTTCGTCGGGGGCGCAGAACATGTACTGCCGCAGCGGGTAGTTCAGCACCGGTGAGGCCATGATCTCCTCAACCGAGATCTCCTTGCGGCGGAACGCATTCGGGTTCTTCTCACCGTTGCGGAAGTTCTTGTTGGCCACCCGCGCCAACGTCTCCTCGGAAATGTTGTGCTTGTGGATGTAGTGGTTGGCCTTCATCCCGAAGAACTTGGTGGTGACGAACTGGCCGTTCTCGGCATACCACTGCGGCAGGGCGAGTTTGGCCGGGTCGTCGGTGAACGCGCCGCGCGGGTGCTTGTCCAGGCCGATGGCGATACCGATGTCGTACTTGCCCAACCGAATCGTGTCGGCGGTCTGCTGGATTGCGCTGGCAGCAGTGGCGCAGGCGTTGAACACGTTGGTGAACGTGATGCCGGTCAGCCCGACCAGGCGGGTGACCGCGTCGGGGTTCGACACCTCGTAGCTACCGCCGAAGCCGAACTGAATGTCCTTCCACTCCAGGCCCGCGTCCTCGAGCGCGAATTGGATTGCCTCCGCGCCCATTTGCATCGCGGTCTTGTCGAACCGGCCGAACGGGTGCAGGCCGACGCCGATGATGGCTACATCGTTGGTCATTGCGTTGACCTTTCTAGGCGGGCTGGAAGGCGAACGTGAAGATCTCGTTGCCTTCTTCGTCGGTGGTGAACGGGATCATGGTGAGTTCGACGTCCATGCCGAATTGCAGTTTCGTCGGGTCGTTTTCGGTGAGGCGGCCTTCGACGCGGATCACCGGCCCGTTCTCGTCGCTGAGTTCGACCAGGCCGACACCGAAGGGGACGAAGTTCTTTCCGGTGGGGCCTTTGTAGGGGGCGCCGGGTGGGAAGCCCTGGGTGGTCCAGGCGACGACGCTGCCGCGGCGGGGCAGCCGTATTTCAGAGGTATTGCCGCCGGAGCACCTGGGGCAACGGGCCTGGGCGGGGAAAGTGGTGGCCGCGCAGTCGGTGCACCGGCTGCCGATCAACTGGGGTTCGGCGTCGGGCCAGGTCGAGATCTCTGGCGCCAGAGCAATCTGTGTTGACACGTCGCTGACGATAACTGGAAATGGAATTCTCGTCTAGTGAGAACCGACTGTCGGTAGGCTCGCGAACACCGCTGAAACCGCACGGACAGAAGGGGGCGGCGTGAGCGAGGTACTACCGGGCGACGTCCGACAGATCGGGTACGTCGTGACGGATCTGGACGACGCGATAGCGGGTTGGCTCAAGATGGGCGTCGGCCCATGGTTCGTGATTCGCGACCTGCCGCAGAAGGTGACCTACCGGGGCGTGCCGTGCGAGGTGAAGTTGTCGCTGGGCTTGTCCAACAGCGGTGATCTGCAGGTCGAATTGATCCAGCAAGTGGACGAGACGCCCAGCATCTTCACCGAGTTCCTGACCGCCACCGGCGGAGGTTTTCACCAACTTGCCTACTGGACGGAAGATTTCGATGCGGCGATGGCGACACTGAGCGCGGCCGGCTGGCCCCAGGTGTGGTCCGGCGGCGAGCGGGAGGGGGTGCGCTTCGCCTACTTCGAACCGCCGGCCGGTGCCGCGATCGTCGAGGTCATGGAACTGACCGAGGCCTCGGCCGGAATGGGCGCCTACGTTCGCGCGCAGGCCGCCGACTGGGACGGCAGCGACCCGGTGCGGGAACTGGGCGCCTGACACCGAACCGGCTTATTTGCCCTTGTTCATCACCTTGTCCGCGGCGGCCCAGTGCTCGTCGGAGCACCAGAGCCGGGCGAATGCCGAAACTGCCTCGGTGGTGGACACCCCGTTGATCACGCGCTTGACCTCGCCGGCCTGACGTCGAGCCAGCAGCTGTGCCGTCGACCGCCAGGTCTCGGCGAACTCCCCGCGCGGTACCACCTGGTCGACCAGGCCGACCTGCTCGGCTTCCCGTGCGGCGAGAATACGTCCGGTCCCGGCCAGCAGCAGCGCTCGACTGCGGCCGACCAGCGTGGCGAGCCGCTCGGCCCCACCCCAAGCCGGCATGATCGCCAGCGCCACCTGATTGAAGCCGATCTTGATGTCGTCGGCAGCGATTCGGATGTCCGCTGCTACCGCGACCTCGGCCCCACCACCGAGGGCGTGGCCGTTGAGTGCCGCGATGACCGGTCCGTCGAATGCGGCGATGCGGTCGCAGATCGTGCGCATCCGCCACGCCATCTCGGACGCTTCGAGCTCGGTGCGCAGTGCCGCCAGTTCCTTGAGGTCGCCCCCGGATACGAAGGCGCGGTCACCGCCCCCGGTGATCACCAGGGCGCGGGCGCCGACGGCCCCGTCCAACGCCTTGTTCAGCGCATCCATGGTGTCCAGCGAGATGGCGTTGCGTGCCTGCGGACGGTCGATCGTGATGACCGCCAGTTCGCCGTCGATTTCGAGGTCGACCATCAAACGTTCTCCAGTTCCGGGATTGGCATTCTCGTTTGATGAGAATAACATCACCGAGGTGCGCGACATCCCCGTTGAGCTGACCAAACGGTACGTCGAAAACGGCTGGTGGCGGCCGGAAACGTTGGGCCAGATGCTGGCCGAAGGCCTGGCCGCCAGCCCCGATACCGCGTTCTACGTGCACTCGGCGGTCCGCCCCTACCAGGGCACGTTCGGCGAGGTCGAACAGACCGCCCGCAGGCTGGCCGCCGGCCTGCGGAATCGTGGAGTCGGAGCCGGCGATGTGGTGGCCCTGCAACTGCCGAACTGGATGGAGGCCGCGGTCGCCTTCTGGGCCTCGGCCTTCCTCGGCGCGGTGACTGTCCCGATCGTGCACTTCTACGGGCGCAAGGAACTCGGCCACATCATGGCCACGGCAAAGCCGAAGGTGTTCATCACCACCGAGCAGTTCGGCCGGATGAAGTTCGACGCCGATCTGTGTGCCGACGTTCCGATCGTCGGCCTGGTGGGCCGATCGTCGTTCACCGACCTGCTCGCCGACGAGCCGATGAGCGGCACGCTGACCGCAGATCCCGCGGCGCCGGCCCTGATCGCGTTCACCTCCGGAACCACCCGCGAGCCCAAAGGTGTTATCCACAGTCACCAGACACTCGGCTTCGAAACCCGTCAGTTGCTGGCGAACTACCCCCCGGACCGCGGCCGGCAGCTCACCGCCACGCCCGTCGGGCATTTCATCGGCATGCTCGGTGCTTTCCTGATCCCGGTGCTCGAAGGAGCCCCGATCGATCTGTGCGACGTCTGGGATCCCGGCAAGGTACTGGAGCTGATCGAGCGTGACGAGCTGTCGATCGGCGGCGGGCCGCCTTACTTCGTCACCAGCCTGATGGACCACCCGAAGTTCAACGAGCGTCATCTGGCCCGGTTCACCACGGTCGGGCTGGGCGGCTCGACCGTGCCGGCGGCCGTCACCCGCAGGCTGGCTGATCTCGGCCTGTTCGTCTTCCGCTCCTATGGCAGTACCGAACATCCGTCGATCACCGGATCGGGAGCCGGGGCCCCGGAGGCCAAGCGGTTGTACACCGACGGCAATGTCCGTCCCGGGGTCGAGATCAGACTCGGCCCCGACGGCGAGATCTTCAGCCGCGGACCGGACCTGTGCCTGGGCTACACCGACGATGCCCTCACCGCAAAACATTTCGACGCCGACGGCTGGTATCGCACCGGGGACATCGGCGTGCTCGACGACGACGGATATCTGACGATCACCGACCGCACCACCGACCTCATCATCCGCGGTGGGGAGAACATCAGCGCGCTGGAAGTGGAGGAGGTGCTGCTCGCCCTGCCGGAGGTGATCGAGGCGATCGTGGTGGCCGCCCCGGACAGCCGGTTGGGCGAGCGCGTGGCAGCCGTGCTGCGGATACGCGACGGCGGCACGATGCCCACGCTCGACCAAATGCGGGCGCATTTCGAATCCAGCGGCGTGGCCCGGCAGAAATGGCCGGAAGAGCTACATGAGGCCGAGGATTTTCCCCGCACGGCCAGCGGCAAGGTGCAAAAGTTCGTCATCCGTCAGCAGATCGCCGCAATCGCCCGGTGAACAGCACATCAGGTGCTGGCTGGGCATTGCGACAGCTACCAAGTGAGAATATGATTCTCTCGAATTGCAAAGGAGTTTTCCATGGGACAACTGTCGCATAGGGTCGACATTCCGTTTCCGTTGTTCGACGCGGACAACCACCTCTATGAGCCGCCGGAGGCGATGACCAAGTACCTCCCCAAGGAGTACAAGGACATCGTCCAGTACGTGGAGGTCAACGGCCGCACCAAGATTGCGATCGACGGCCACATCAGCAACTACATCCCGAACCCGACGTTCTCGCATGTCGCCAAGCCGGGTGCGTGGGAGGAGTACTTCAAGTTCGGTAACCCGGACGGCAAGAGCAAGCGCGAACTGTTCGGTGAGCCGATGCGGTCCATCCCGGCATTCTTCGAGCCGGCCCCGCGTCTGGAGCTGATGAATGAACTCGGTGTCGACCGATCGTTGATGTTCCCGACGCTGGCCAGCCTCATCGAGGAGCGGCTGCGCGACAATCCGGTGGCAATCCACGTCATCATCCACTCGCTCAACCAGTGGCTCGACGAGGTCTGGGGCTTCAACTACCAGAACCGCATCTTCGTCACCCCGGTGATCACCCTGCCGATCGTCGAGAAGGCCATCGAGGAGCTGGAGTGGGCCGTCAAGCGTGGCGCCCGCGCCATCCTGGTCCGCCCGGCGCCGGTGCCCGGCTTCCGCGGCCCGCGCTCCTTCGCGCTGCCCGAGTTCGACCCCTTCTGGGAGCGCTGCGTCGAGTACGACGTGTTCGTCGGCATGCACTCCTCTGACAGCGGCTACTCGCGCTACACCTCTGAATGGGACGGCACGGTGCAGGAGATGCTGCCGTTCCAGACCAACGCGATGTCGATCCTCAACGAGTGGCGTCCCATTCAGGACGCGGTGGCCTCCTGGGTGATCCACGGTGCGCTGTTCCGCCACCCGAAGCTCAAGGTGGGTATCGTCGAGGCCGGCTCGAAATGGATGTTCCCCCTTCTTGATTCGATGGCCGAGGTGTACAAGAAGGCCCCCGAGGCATTCCTGGGCAACCCGATCGAAGAGATCAAGAACCGCATCTACGTCAGCCCGTTCTACGAAGAAGGCATCGACGATCTGATCAACCTGATCGGTGTCGATCAGGTGCTGTACGGCTCCGATTGGCCGCACCCCGAGGGCCTGGCCGAGCCGACGCACTACGTCACCGCGCTCGAGCACCTGGCCGTCGAGGACCAGGCGAAGATCATGGGCGGCAACCTCGGTCGCCTCGTCACCACTTAACGGGTGTCGAACTGGCAGACCATCCCCGAGATGGTCTTGAGCGCGGCGGACCGGTTCGGCGACGCCGAAGCTGTCGTCGACTATGGCGACAATTCGGCTGAGGCCGACGGTCCGCTGCGTCTGACCTTTACCGAACTCGGCGAGCGCATCCGGAAGGCTTCGGGTGCGTTCGCCGAGTTCGGCATCGCCAAGGGGGACCGGGTCGCGGTCTGGGCCCCCAACTCGGCCGAGTGGATCGTCGCGGCGTTCGGGATCATGGCCGCCGGTGGCGTGCTGGTCCCGGTCAACACCCGGTTCAAGACCGACGAGGCCGCCGACGTGGTGGCACGCAGCGGTGCCAAGGCGGTGATGGTCCAAGAGGGCTTCCTCGGACAGGATTTCGGCTTCTCCGGCATCGACCTCGAGGTGCCGGTCATCGATCTGAAGTCGGACTTCCTGGACAGCGGCTCACCGTTCACACGCGACGTGCAGTCCACCGACATCGCTGATGTCATCTTTACCTCGGGCACCACCGGCAGGCCCAAGGGCGCGATGATGAACCATCGCCAGACACTGCGGGCCTACGAGGAGTGGGCCACCCTGGCGGATCTGCGCGAGGGCGACCGCTATCTGATGATCAACCCGTACTTCCACACGTTCGGGTTGAAGGCCGGATTGGTGGCGTCTTTTCTGCGCGGTGCGACGATGCTGCCGGTGGCCGTCTTCGACATCGATGATGTCGTCGAACTCATTGAACGCGAACGCATCACGATGCTGCCCGGTCCACCTACGCTGTATCACTCATTGCTGGCTGTCCCGGACCGGACCAGGCTGTCGACGCTGCGGGCCGGGGTGACCGGCGCCGCGGACATCCCGGTCGAGTTGGTACGCCGGATCCGCGAAGAGCTGCCGTTCCAGACATTGATGACCGGCTACGGCCTGACCGAGGCGGGCAATGTCACGCTCTCGCGGCCGGGCGACTCGGCCGAGGACGTGGCCACCACCGCCGGGCTACCGTGCGAGGGCGTCGATGTCCGCATCGCCGACGACACCGAGGTCCTCGTTCGGGGTTACAACGTGATGCAGGGCTATCTGGACGATCCCGCTGCCACCGCCGAGGCGATCGACGCCGACGGCTGGCTGCACACCGGAGACCTCGGCGAGTTCACCGAATCCGGGCGGCTGCGGATCGTCGGACGTAAGAAGGACATGTTCATCGTCGGCGGATTCAACGCCTATCCCGCCGAGATCGAGGGGTTCCTGCTCGAGCATCCCGCGATTGCCCAGGTTGCTGTCATCGGCGTCGCCGATGAGCGGATGGGGCAGGTCGGCAAGGCATTCGTGGTCCTCCGAGACGACCCGAGTGGTCAGGGGATCGCCGCCGAGGAATTGATCGCCTGGAGCCGTGAGCGAATGGCCGGCTACAAGGTGCCCCGGTATGTCGAGTTTCTCGACGAGCTACCGCTCAACGCTACTGGCAAGGTGATGAAGAATGAGCTCGAGAAGCGGATAGCGGCAATCCAAGCTAAGTGAACGCACAGCACGTAAACATCATTTCCGCAGGTAAATAGGCATTTAAGTGCCTGCAGCCGATGATGTACTCTCGGGTCACTACCGCAAACTGATAACGTAATTCTCGTTAAGCAGGCTGCTGAACGGACAGGAGGTCGGCATGCCGTCCCGCAAGCCTTCGTCGCCGGTACTCGATACTAGCGAAGATAAGGCGTCGCCCGACGACGCGCTCAAGTTGGCCGAACAGGCCGAAGCGGAGGCCGCCGAGGCCGAGGCGGTGGCAGCGGCCGCGCGGGCCAGGGCCAAAGCGATTCGGCTGCGCAACGAGGCCGCCGCCGACAAGGGCGCCGCCGACATCGCCGAGTTTCCCGAAGTCCTCGACGACGCCGCCGAGGAGTCGGCCGTCGATGCTGACGACACCCCCGAGCCGGCCGAAACCGGGGCCGCCGAAGTCACCGACAGCACCGGGGTAGAGGCTGAGACTGACAGCACCCCCTCGCGCCGGGTCTCGCGCCTGTTCTGGAAAGTGCTGGCGACCTGCATCACGCTCATCGTCATCGTCGGCCTGCTCGTGCTGAGCGGGTTGATGATCTGGCATCATCGCCAGGCCCAACATCGCGAGCAGTTGACCGCCGAATACACCGCGGCGGCCCGCCAGACGGTCGTGACCTTGATGTCGCTCGACTTCAACCACGCCCAGGACGCGGTCAAGAGCATCCTCGACAACTCCACCGGCGAATTCCGGGAAGATTTCGAAGCCCAGTCCAAAGACTTCGTCAAGCTCGCCCAGGACGCGAAAGTGGTGACCGAGGCCAATGTCACCGGTGCCGCCGTCGACAGCATGAGCGACGACAAGGCGGTGGTCCTGGTGGCGGTGAACACCAAGGTCACCAATACCACTGGGGCCAACAAGCAACCCCGACCGTGGCGGGTGGCCGTGGACTTGGTCCGCGAGGGTGACCAGATCAAGCTGTCGAAAGTCGAGTTCGTGCCGTGAGCCTGGACCAGGAAACCAAAGAGACCGAGAAAGACGACACCGAGACGGCCGTCGAGACAGACGACACCGAGACGGCCGTCGAGACAGACGACACCGAGACGGCCGTCGAGACAGACGACACCGACGCGGTGGTCGAGGAGGAGACCACCGACGCCGGCGAGACCAAGGCCGAAGCTGACGTGTCCGACGACGCCCCGGCTGACCCCCCGGCCAATCTTGGATGGCGGCAGAAGCTGGTCAAGATGTGGTTCCCGCTGGCCCTGGCAGCGGCGCTGATCGCATCCGCAGCACTGACCGGCTGGCTGTACTTCGCGCAGTATCGGGTGGACCAGCAGACGGGTCCGGATGCGTCGGCGACGGTGCTCAAGGCGGCGAACGACGGCACGGTGGCATTGCTGAGTTATGCCCCCGACAGTCTTGACCGGGATTTCAGCGCTGCCAAGTCGCATCTGACCGGGGATTTCCTGTCGTACTACACCCAGTTCACCCAGGAGATCGTCGCGCCGGCCGCCAAGCAGAAGTCGGTCAAGACCGCGGCCTCGGTGGTTCGCTCGGCCATCTCGGAGATCCATCCCGATTCGGCGGTCGCCCTGGTCTTCGTCAACCAGGCCACCACCAGTGCCGACAACCCGAACGGCAGTTTCTCGGCCAGTGCGGTCAAGGTCGGGCTGAGCAAGATCGACGGCAACTGGTTGATCTCATCGTTCGACCCGGTGTAGCAACCGGTCCCCGGCGGGCGGCATCAGTCTTGCGCGTGCCGCTCGTAGGCCCATCGCTCCAGCCAGCTCTGCAGGTCGTGGATGGCCAGTGCGGTAACTGCCGCGCCGGCCACGGCGAGCACGAGCAGTAGCGCACTCATGGCAGGCATCTCGCGTCGTCGTTGTGGCGTCCGCCATGCTGCACTGATCGGTGCGGGGCGCCTGGCGGTAGGTAATGCGTTACCTGCCTCGGCGCCAAGCCGCCAGGTGCGTCCAGGACCGACCGTTTGATGGCCCGGTAGCGGTCCCGCTCGGCCGCGCACCAGGAGTCTGGCCAGCCTTCGAGCAGATCACGGCTTCGGATCAGCCGGTGCAGGGCAGGATGGGTGTCTGCCGGTGCCGGTCGCCGGTCCACCTCTGCCATCGCCTCGTGCAGGGCAAGGGCTTCGTGCCAGTCGACCTTCACGTCGGGGGCGAGACTGACGTACTGATGCCGAACTACGAGCAGGGCATCGGCGCCCAACGGCCGCAACCGCCACAGGGCGGAGCGCAGCGAGGACACCGCCTTCTGCGGCGGGGTCCCCGGCCACAGCAAGTCACACACCCAGCTGCGATGCAGTTCACGGCGCTTGACCGCGGCCAACGCCACCAACCGTCGACACGACGGCGGCAACAGCACCGGCTCCAGGTCGCGGTATACGGCGAACTCGCCGAGGACGTTCAGGCTGAATTGCTTGGACACACGCTCATCCTCGAGCCTGGCTGCTCCACTGACATCAGTAGTGCACTACCTGTGTTCGGCGTATGTTTCCGCCACCACGCCGTCGACAATCCGACCGCCGACGCCCTGATGCGGTGGAATTGCGATGCGATCTGGCGAGAAAGGGACATATAAGGGTGAACGAGGACAGACCGAGCCCGGTTCAAACCCATCGGCTGAGCCGGATGAGCGGCCGGGACCCGCATGAAGAGCACCGCGCGGCGACCCCGCTGGAATTGTTGTTCGACCTGACCTTCGTGATCGCCTTCGGCGTTGCGGCCGCACAGCTTGCGCACCTGATGGCCGACGGCCACGTGTCGGCCGGGCTGGCGGGGTTCGGGTTCTCCGCGTTCGCGATCTGGTGGGCGTGGATGAACTTCACCTGGTTCGCCTCCGCCTATGACACCGACGACTGGATCTATCGGGTGATGACGATGCTGCAGATGGTCGGCGTCATCATCCTGGCGATGGGGATACCCCCGGTCTTCGCTTCCATCGAACACGGCGGGCACGTCGACAACGTGGTGATGGTCGCCGGCTACGTGGTGATGCGAATTGCGTTGGTGGGACAGTGGTTACGCGCTGCCGTGCAGGATCCGCCCCGCCGCACGGCGTGCCTGACCTACGCAGGCGCAGTCGTCGTCGCGCAGATCGGGTGGGTGGTGCAGATCTTCGTCCAGACGTCGTTGACGGTGTTCTTCGGTACCGCACTGGTGCTGATGGTCGTGGAGATCAGTGGACCGATCTTGGCCGAGCGGCTGATGGGCGGCACCCCGTGGCACGCCCATCACGTGGCCGAGCGCTATGGACTGCTGGCGATCATCGCGCTGGGCGAGGGCGTGGTCGGCACGGTGGCGTCCCTGACGGCGGCGGTGGGGGAGCACGGCTGGTCCACCGACGCGATCCTGCTCGTGGCCGCCGGTATCGGGCTGACCTTCGGGATGTGGTGGGTCTACTTCCTCGTTCCGGCCGGCGCCCTGTTGCATGCCCAGCGCACGCTGTCGTTCTGGTACGGATATCTGCACCTGGCCGTGTTCGCGGCGATCGTGGCCACCGGCGCGGGATTGCACGTCGCCGCCTATTACGTCGACGGTGAATCGAAGCTGGATGCCGTAGGCACGGTGCTGGCCGTGGCGATCCCGGTGGGCGTCTACCTGGTGGCGATGTTCGTCATCTACTCATTCCTGGTGAAAGAGCTCGATCTGTTGCATGCGCTGTTGCTGGTGCTGGCCGCAGCGGTCCTGGTGATCGCGGTGGTGCTGGCGGCGCAGGGCACGTCAATGGCGCTGTGTCTCTTGGTCGTCACCGCGGCACCGGTGGTGGTGGTCATCGGGTTCGAGGCGGTCGGGCACCGGCACGCCGCCGAGATCGTCGGCCGCCGCCTGGACGTTCACCGACCCGGGTGAGTCTCGAAGCTCTCCAACAACATTCGTTCCTGTTCGGCGGCGAGTAGGCGCCGCGTCTTGTGGCGGGTGATCAGGATTCCGATCGTGGCCAGGACCCACACCGCGTACTGCACTGACCAGGCCAGCCGGAACGAGGCGAACGAATAGCTGTCGGCTCCGGACAGGATCAAGCCCATGGCCTGCATCACGAGCAGTGCTGCCAGGAAGCCCCCCATGTTCACCATGCCCTGGGCTGTGCCGAGCGTGTGGCTCGGATTGAAGGTGCGAGCGAAGTCGAAGCCGACCATCGAACCGGGACCGCCCACCGAGATCACCACGATCAGCACCACCAACAACCACACCGGCGCCGGGCCGGGCAAGGCCAGCACCACGGTCCACACCAGGGCGTTGCTGGCGATGATCCACAGCACCAGCCGTGACCTGCGGTGGGGATGACGTCCGGTGAATATGCCGATGACGATTCCGGCCGAGATGGCGGCGACCACAGAGATGGTCAGCAGGGACCCCGCTGCGGTCTCCGAAAGTCCCTGCGCCACCGTGAGGTAGGGCACCCCCCACATGAGGGCGAACACGGTGACCGAGAACTGGGTGCCCATGTGGGTGAAGAATCCGAGCCTGGTTCCGGGACGCAGCCAGACGGTCTTGATGCGAGACAGGGTGGTGTGCAGGGAGATCGGCTCGGATGTCAGGGCCGAACCGTGCGGGGTGTTGCGAATCAGTGCCAACGCCAGCGCGATCACCACGACGCCGAACGCCGCGACCGACAGGTATGCCGGTGTCCATCCCGAGCCGGTGAGGATCGCGAGGAATGGGACGGCGGAGAGGACTTGGCCGAGTTGCCCGCAGATGCCGGTCAACTGGGCGACCAACGGAACCCGCTCGGGTTCGAACCAGTACGGGACGAGGCGGAGAACGGAGATGAAGGTCAAAGCGTCACCGAGGCCGACGACGGCCCGTGCGCCGATGGCCGCCGGCAGGGACTCACTGAGCGCGAGCACGAGTTGGCCTGAGGTCATCAGCGCGGCGCCGCACACGATGAGTGCGCGGGAACCGAAGCGGTCCAACAGCAATCCGGCCGGAACCTGCGCCGCGGCGTAGACGATCACCTGGAGCACCACGAACGTGGAGAGCACCCCCGGGCTCGCGGCAAATCTGTCGGCGGCCTGTAGACCCGAGACACCGAGGGTGGTGCGGTCGAGGACCGCGATGATGTAGGCGAGTAGCCCGGTGGCCCACACGATCCAGGGACGCACGCGGGCACCTTTCGTCGAATGTATTTGTCGGGGCAGACGTACATGCTCTCGCACCGGAGGCGACGAAGCGAACGCCCGTCATTGTCGGGGCTGTGAATTTGGTCTCGCGGTCGGCTTTCGGACGAATCTAAGAGTTGGCTGAAAATGCACACTCGCGTGAAGAATGAGACGGGTGATGCGGCATATATGCAGCTAACTGCCGTGCGAGCGGAGGTGCTGGATGGGCGATGTGCTTAGGTGTAAATTCGCTCGCGGCATTAACTGGGGAGTAGGGTGTCGGCATGAATCGCTGTTCAAACCGGCGCGGAGGACGTCGGCTTGTCTGAGTACCGTCTGGAAGACCTGGCGCGCATTTCCGGCGTCAGCGCCCGCAATATCCGCGCTTACCGTGAGCGCGGATTGCTCGATTCGCCGCGGCGCGTAGGGCGCTCGGCTTACTACGGCGAGCGGCATCTGGCTCAGTTGACGGCGATCAGCCAGCTACTCGCCAAGGGTTTCAACTCGGCGCACATCGCCGAGTTCTTCGCGGGCTTGCGCAGCGGTAAGGATCTGTCCGAAGCCCTCGGGATCGACGCGTCGGACTGGTGCCGACCAGACGCATCGACGCTCAACGTAGATCCTGACGACGACGATGTCCGCGTGCTCGCGGAGGCCGGATTGGTGCGGGTGGTCGAGGGTTCCGCGGAGATGCCCGACCCCGCCTTGGCCGCGCTCGTCACCGGCGCACAGGATCAGCGGCGCTGTATCCGGATCGTCGCCCACGTCGCCCGGTCGACCGACGCGGCCGTCGATCAGGTGGCCGCGGCTGCCGCGGCTGCGCTCAACGAGACCCGTGAGGTCCCGTCCGACACGGATCTGCGTCAGCTGGTCCACGCCGTGGTCTCGGTCGAGGTCGAACGGGCCGTGCGGAGGAGCTTGGCCACCGCCGACTAGGGCCCGGCGACCGCCGTCATTTGTCAGCCGGATGGAAATTGTTACCGGTGAGTAAGATATTCCAGCAAACTTTTTGTTCGGACGCTCAGGATTCGCTGGACGGAATCGGCGCGATTGTCTGCCGGTTGCAGGCCACTTCGGGGCCGCGGATGTGGCGGAAAATTTAGATAACGATTCGATAACAATACTGCCTTGATCTGCGCAGTTGTCCCTACTCGACCGTAACCACCTGCATGCAGGACGTTTGTCCCGAATAGCTTTGGGCGCCGCTCGGCGCGGCGTGACGTTACCGGCGGTTACCCATGCGTAGAACTCGCCAGTAACCAATCTGGCCGGAAAAAGCCCCTCCGCTCTTATGACACTCTTAGTACGGCGGGAATGTGAGTGACCCGGGCCGGAGGGTCCGGCGGCACCGCGTTCCGCGCCTGATTCGACGCTGAATCGCCGTTGGCCTGTCGCCGGGCAGCCACATCGCCCCAGACATGCAGACAGAGAACCAAGACCGCACGCGACAGCCATACGCGACACCATTCACCGCAGAACCACAGCAGCACCGAGGAGATAGCGCCAGTGACGATCTATGAACACGACCGGGTGTCCGCCGGTCGCAACGACGACTCAGGATCCGATGGTCGGCAGGCTGACTCCACCCATGCTCTCGTCGACCGGCTGAGCGCTGGTGAGCCCTACGCCGTGGCCTTCGGGGGCCAGGGCAGCGCCTGGCTGGAGACCCTTGAGGAATTGGTGTCCTCGGCCGGGATCGAGGCCGAACTGGCGACCCTGGCCGGCGAGGCCGAGCTGCTGCTCGAGCCGGTGGCCGCCGAACTCGTCGTCGTACGCCCCATCGGTTTCGAGCCGCTGCAGTGGGTCCGTGCGTTGGCCGCCGAGGAGCCGGTGCCGTCGGACAAGCAGCTCACCTCAGCCGCGGTATCGGTGCCCGGGGTGCTGCTGACCCAGATCGCGGCCGTGCGTGCGCTGGCCCGTCAGGGCATGGACCTGGCCGCCACCCCGCCGGTGGCCGTCGCCGGTCATTCCCAGGGCGTGTTGGCCGTCGAGGCGCTGGCCGCCAAGGGCGCCAAGGATGTGGAGCTGCTGGCGCTGGCACAGCTGATCGGCGCCGCAGGCACCCTGGTGGCCCGTCGTCGCGGCATCACCGTGCTCGGCGACCGGCCGCCGATGGTCTCGGTGACCAACGCCGAGCCCGAGCGCATCTACGAACTGCTCGAAGAGTTCAGCCAGGACGTGCGCACGGTGCTGCCGCCGGTCCTGTCGATCCGCAACGGCCGGCGCTCGGTTGTGATCACCGGCACACCCGAGCAGCTGTCCCGGTTCGAGCTGTACTGCAACCAGATCGCTGAAAAGGAAGAAGCCGAGCGCAAGAGCAAAGTCCGCGGCGGTGCGGTCTTCGCCCCGGCCTTCGACCCGGTGCAGGTCGAGGTCGGTTTCCACACCCCGCGCCTGGCCGACGGGATCGAGATCGTCGCGCGGTGGGCCGAAGCGGTCGGCATCGACGTCGAGCTCGCCCGCGAGATGACCGAGGCCATCCTGGTCAGCCAGGTGGACTGGGTCGACGAGATCACCGAGATCAGCGACGCCGGCGCCCGCTGGATTCTTGACCTCGGCCCCGGCGACATCCTGACCCGCCTGACCGCCCCGGTCGTCCGCGGCCTCGGCATCGGCATCGTGCCCGCCGCGACTCGCGGGGGCCAGCGCAACCTGTTCACCATCGGCGCGGTGCCCGAGGTCGCCCGCCCGTGGTCCAGCTATGCCCCCACCGTGGTGAGCCTGCCCGACGGATCGGTCAAGCTCTCCACCAAGTTCACCCGGTTGACCGGACGGTCGCCGATCCTGTTGGCCGGTATGACGCCCACCACAGTGGACGCCAAGATCGTCGCGGCCGCAGCAAACGCCGGCCACTGGGCCGAACTCGCCGGCGGTGGGCAGGTCACCGAGCCGATCTTCAACGACCGCATCGCCGAGTTGGGCGAGCTGCTGGAGCCCGGCCGGGCCATCCAGTTCAACACCCTGTTCCTCGATCCGTACCTGTGGAAGCTGCAGGTCGGCGGCAAGCGGCTGGTGCAGCGCGCCCGTCAGTCCGGTGCCCCGATCGACGGTGTCGTCGTCAGCGCAGGTATCCCGGACCTCGAAGAGGCCGTCGAGCTGATCGGCGAACTCAATGACCTGGGCATCAGCCACGTGGTGTTCAAGCCGGGCACCGTCGAGCAGATCCGCTCGGTCATCCGCATCGCTGCCGAGGTGCCCACCAAGCCGGTGATCGTGCACATCGAGGGCGGCCGCGCCGGTGGCCACCACTCGTGGGAGGACCTCGACGATCTGCTGCTGGCCACCTATTCGGAGCTGCGCAGCCGGTCCAACATCACCATCTGCGTCGGCGGCGGCATCGGCACTCCCGAGCGTTCGGCCGAGTACCTGTCCGGCCGTTGGTCGGCCGCCCACGGCTACCCGCTGATGCCGATCGACGGCATCCTGGTCGGCACCGCCGCCATGGCCACCCTGGAAGCCACCACCAGCCCGCAGGTCAAGCAGCTGCTGGTGGACACCAAGGGCACCGAGGCATGGGTGGGCGCGGGCAAGGCTGCCAACGGTATGGCCTCCGGACGCAGCCAGCTCGGTGCCGACATCCACGAGATCGACAACACCGCGTCGCGTTGCGGCCGGCTGCTCGACGAGGTGGCCGGTGACGCCGATGCGGTGGCCGCCCGCCGCGACGAGATCATCGGCGCGATGGCCAACACGGCCAAGCCGTACTTCGGCGATGTCGCCGAGATGACCTACCTGCAGTGGCTGCGCCGCTACATCGAGTTGGCGATCGGGGAGGGCAACAGCACCGCCGACACCAAGCGTGCCGACTCGCCGTGGCTGGACATCACCTGGCGCGACCGCTTCGAACAGATGCTCAAGCGTGCCGAAGCACGTTTGCACGCACAGGATTTCGGCCCCATCGAAACCCTTTTCAACGACGAGCAGCTGCTCGAGGATCCGAAGGCCGCACTGACCGCCCTGGTTTCGGCCTACCCGGATGCCGCCTCCGTGCAGCTGCACCCGGCCGACGTGCCGTTCTTCGTCGAGCTGTGCAAGACGCTGGGCAAGCCGGTCAACTTCGTGCCGGTGATCGACAAGGACGTGCGCCGCTGGTGGCGCAGCGACTCGCTGTGGCAGGCCCACGACGCGCGCTACGACGCCGACCAGGTCTGCGTCATCCCCGGCACCGCCGCCGTCGCCGGGATCACCCGGGTCGACGAGCCGGTCGGCGAGCTGCTGGACCGCTTCGAGCAGGCCGCCGTCGACGAGGTGCTGGCCGCCGGCGCCCAGCCGCAGCCGGTGCTGTCGCGCCGTCAGGGCCGCGACGACGTCACCGGGCCGCTGGCCGTGCTGCTCGACGCCCCCGACGTGCTGTGGGCCGGACGCACCTCGGTCAACCCGGTGCACCGGATCGCCCCCGCGGCCGAGTGGCAGGTGCGTGAGGGTTCTGAGAACCGTTCCGCCACACATCCTTCCACCGGAGCCCGGCTCGAGGTCGCCGACGATCAGCATGTGGTGCTGTCGGTGCCGCTGTCGGGAACCTGGATCGAGATCCGGTTCACCCTGACCGACGCCATCCGCAGCGGTGGCGCACCGGTCGTCGAGGTCGACGATGCCGCGACCGCGATGCGGTCCGTGCTCGCCATCGCCGCCGGTGTCGACGGTCCCGACGCGCTGCCTCCCGTCGTCGACGGGACCGCCAAGGTCACCGTGGGCTGGAACCCCGAGCAGGTCGCCGATCACACCGGTGTCACCGCCACTTTCGGTGCGCCGCTGGCCCCGACGCTGACCGTCGTGCCCGACGCACTGGTCGGACGCTGCTGGCCCGCGGTGTTCGCCGCCATCGGCTCCGCGGTCACCGACTCCGGCTTCCCGGTCGTCGAGGGCCTGCTGAGCCTGGTCCACCTGGACCACGCCGCTCATCTGCTCGCTCCGCTGCCCAGTGAACCGGCCGAATTGACCGTCACCGCAACGGCTTCGGCTGCCACCGACACCGAGGTGGGCCGCGTTGTGCCGGTCTCGGTGACCGTGCGCAGTGCCGACGGCACCGAGCTCGCCCGGCTCGAGGAGCGGTTCGCCATCCGCGGCCGCACCGGCGGGGCCGAGCTGACCGACCCGGTCCGGGCCGGCGGGGCGATCTCGGACAACGCCACCGACACCCCGCGCCGTCGTCGCCGTGATGTCACGGTCGCTGCGCCCGTGGACATGCGGCCGTTCGCCGTGGTGTCCGGTGACCACAACCCGATCCACACCGACCGGGCAGCCGCACTGCTGGCGGGTCTGGAATCGCCGATCGTGCACGGCATGTGGCTGTCGGCCGCAGCGCAGCACGTCCTCACCGCCACCGACGGCAAGCCGATCCCGCCGGCCAAGCTGGTCGGCTGGACCGCGCGCTTCCTGGGCATGGTCAAGCCGGGCGACGAGGTCGACTTCCGTGTCGACCGGGTCGGAATCGACGTCGGCGCAGAGATTGTCGAGGTTCAGGCCCGCATCGGCTCCGAACTGGTCATGGCCGCGACCGCGCGGCTAGCCGCACCCAAGACCGTCTACGCATTCCCCGGGCAGGGCATCCAGTCCAAGGGCATGGGTATGGAGGTCCGGGCCCGGTCCAAGGCCGCCCGCAAGATCTGGGACAAGGCCGACAAGTTCACCCGCGAGACGCTGGGCTTCTCGGTGCTGCACGTGGTCCGCGACAACCCGACGTCGTTGATCGCTTCCGGTGTGCACTACGAGCACCCCGAGGGCGTGCTGTACCTGACGCAGTTCACCCAGGTGGCCATGGCCACGACGGCTGCGGCCCAGGTCGCCGAGATGCGGGAGCAGGGCGCGTTCGTCGAAGGCGCGATCGCCTGCGGTCACTCCGTCGGTGAGTACACCGCGCTGGCCTGCGTGTCCGGCGTCATCGAGCTCGAAGGTCTGCTGGAGGCGGTGTTCCACCGCGGCTCCAAGATGCACGACATCGTGCCGCGCGACGAGCGGGGCCGGTCCAACTACCGGCTGGCCGCGATCCGGCCGTCGCAGATCGACCTCGCCGACGAAGACGTCGAGAGCTTCGTCGCACAAATCGCGGCGAATACTGGTGAGTTCTTACAGATCGTGAACTTCAACCTGCGCGGTTCGCAGTACGCGATCGCCGGAACCGTGCGCGGCCTGGAGGCGCTGGAGGAAGAGGTCGAGCGTCGTCGCGAGATCAGCGGCGGCAAGCGGTCGTTCATCCTGGTGCCCGGCATCGACGTGCCGTTCCACTCCAGCGTGCTGCGGGTGGGTGTGGACGACTTCCGGCGCAGCCTGGAACGCGTCCTGCCGCGCGACCGTGACCCTGAGCTGGTCGTCGGCCGCTACATCCCGAACCTGGTGCCCCGGCCGTTCACGCTGGACCGCGACTTCATCCAGGAGATCCGCGATCTGGTGCCGGCCGAGCCGCTCGACGAGATCCTCGCCGACTACGACACCTGGCGTAACGAGCGGCCGATCGAACTGTGCCGCAAGATCGTCATCGAACTGCTGGCCTGGCAGTTCGCCAGCCCGGTGCGCTGGATCGAGACCCAGGACCTGCTGTTCATCGAGGAAGCCGCGGGCGGTCTCGGGGTGGAGCGGTTCGTCGAGATCGGCGTGAAGAACGCGCCGACGGTCGCCGGCCTGGCCACCAACACGCTGAAGCTGCCCGAATACGCCCACAGCACCGTCGAGGTGCTCAACGCCGAGCGCGATGCCGCGGTGCTGTTCGCCAGCGACACCGATCCCGAGCCGGAGCCGGAGGTTGAGGAAAATCCCGCTCCCGCAGCGGAATCGGCGCCCGCGGCCGAGGCCGCCCCGGCCCCGGCGGCTGCTCCTGCCGCCCCGTCCGGTGGCCCGCGACCCGACGACATCACGTTCGACGCGGCCGACGCCACCGTGGGTCTCATCGCGCTCAGCGCCAAGATGCGCATCGACCAGATCGAGGCGCTGGACTCCATCGAGTCCATCACCGACGGTGCGTCCTCGCGCCGCAACCAGCTGCTGGTCGACCTGGGCTCCGAGCTGAACCTCGGTGCGATCGACGGTGCCGCCGAAGCAGATCTGGGCGCGCTCAAGGGACAGGTCAGCAAGCTGGCCCGCACCTACAAGCCGTTCGGCCCGGTGTTGTCGGACGCCATCAACGATCAGCTGCGCACGGTGTTCGGGCCGTCGGGCAAGCGCCCCGGCTACATCGCCGAGCGGGTCACCAAGACCTGGGAGCTGGGCCCGGGCTGGGCCAAGCACGTCACCGTCGAGGTGGCCCTGGGCACCCGTGAGGGCAGCAGCGTTCGCGGTGGCGACCTGGGCGGTCTGCACCCGGGCGCGCTGGCGAGTGCGGCCGACGTCGACAAGGTCATCGATGCCGCGGTGGCCGCGGTGGGTGCCCGCCAAGGTGTGCCCGTGAGCCTGCCCTCGGCAGGCGGAGCCGGTGGCGGCGGCGTGGTCGATTCGGCCGCGCTCAACGAGTTCGCCGAGAAGGTCACCGGAGCCGACGGTGTGCTGGCCTCGGCCGCGCGCACGATCCTGGGTCAGCTCGGTCTGGACACCCCGGTGGGTGCCCCGGAGGCCGCGACCGACGCGGAGCTGATCGACCTGGTGACCACCGAACTCGGTTCGGACTGGCCGCGATTGGTGGCGCCGGCGTTCGATGGCAAGAAGGCCGTCGTGTTCGACGACCGCTGGGCCAGCGCCCGTGAGGACCTCGTCAAGCTGTGGCTCGCCGACGAGGACGAGATCGACACCGAATGGCCGCGCCTCTCGGAGCGGTTCGAGGGTGCCGGGCATGTCGTTGCCACGCAGGCGAATTGGTGGCAGGGCAAGGCACTTGCCGCCGGCCGAACCATCCACGCGTCGCTGTTCGGCCGCATCGCGGCCGGTGCGGAGAACCCGGGTTCGGGCCGCTACAGCAACGAGGTCGCCGTGGTGACCGGTGCGTCGAAGGGCTCGATCGCCTCCTCGGTCGTCGGGCAGCTGCTCGACGGCGGCGCCACCGTCATCGCCACCACCTCGCGTCTGGACGACGACCGGTTGGCGTTCTACAAGGAGCTCTACCGCGAGAACGCCCGCTTCGGCGCCACCCTGTGGGTGGTCCCGGCCAACATGGCGTCCTACTCCGACATCGACAAGCTGGTCGAGTGGGTCGGTAGCGAGCAGATCGAAAGCCTTGGGCCGCAATCGATCCACCTCAAGGATGCGCAGACCCCGACGCTGCTGTTCCCGTTCGCCGCGCCGCGCGTGGCCGGGGACCTGTCCGAGGCGGGTTCCCGCTCCGAGATGGAGATGAAGGTCCTGCTGTGGGCCGTGCAGCGGCTCATCGGCGGGCTGTCGACGATCGGTGCCGAGCGGGACATCGCCTCGCGTCTGCACGTGGTGCTGCCGGGCTCGCCCAACCGCGGCATGTTCGGCGGCGACGGTGCCTACGGCGAAGCCAAGTCCGCGCTCGACGCACTGGTGAACCGCTGGAGTGCCGAATCCTCTTGGGCCGAGCGGGTCAGCTTGGCGCACGCGCTGATCGGCTGGACCAAGGGCACCGGTCTGATGGGGCACAACGACGCCATCGTCAGCGCGGTGGAGGAGGCCGGTGTCACCACCTACAGCACCGACCAGATGGCAGCCATGCTGCTGAACCTGTGCACGGTGGAGTCCAAGGTGGCCGCGGCCAACGCGCCGATCAAGGCCGACCTGACCGGCGGTCTCGGTGACATCAAGATCGACATGGCTGAGCTGGCCGCCAAGGCCCGTGAGGACATGGCAAGCGCCGCAGCCGAATCCGACGACGACGAGGACGAGGGTGCTATTTCGGCCCTGCCTTCGCCGCCGCGCGGATACAACCCGGCGCCCGCCCCGGAGTGGGCCGACCTCGATGTCGACCCGGCCGACCTGGTGGTCATCGTCGGCGGCGCCGAGCTCGGACCGTACGGCTCGTCGCGCACGCGCTTCGAGATGGAGGTCTCCGGCGAGCTCTCGGCGGCCGGTGTGCTGGAGCTGGCCTGGACCACCGGTCTGGTCAAGTGGGAAGACGATCCCAAGGCCGGCTGGTACGACACTCAGACGGGTGAGCTGGTTCCCGAATCGGAGATCGTGGAGCGCTACCACGACGCCGTGGTGGAGCGTTGCGGCATCCGCGAATTCGTGGACGACGGTGCGATCGACCCCGATCACGCCTCGCCGCTGCTGGTCAGCGTGTTCCTGGACAAGGACTTCAGCTTCGTGGTGTCCAGCGAGGCCGACGCCCGGGCGTTCGTGTCCTTCGACCCGGAGCACACGGTGGCCCGGCCGGTGCCGGACTCCAGTGACTGGCAGGTGATCCGCAAGGCGGGCACCGAGATTCGCGTTCCGCGCAAGACCAAGCTGTCGCGCACGGTGGGCGCCCAGATCCCGACCGGGTTCGACCCGACGGTGTGGGGCATCACCCCGGACATGGCCAATTCCATCGACCGGGTCGCGCTGTGGAACATCGTGGCCACGGTGGATGCGTTCCTGTCCTCGGGCTTCACCCCGACCGAGCTGATGCGCTGGGTGCACCCGAGCCTGGTGGCCTCCACGCAGGGCACCGGCATGGGTGGCATGACCTCGATGCAGACCATGTACCACGGCAACCTGCTGGGCCGGGCCAAGCCGAACGACATCCTGCAGGAGGTGCTGCCGAACGTTGTTGCGGCACACGTCATGCAGAGCTACGTCGGCGGCTACGGCGCGATGGTCCACCCGGTCGGCGCCTGCGCCACCGCGGCCGTCTCGGTCGAGGAGGGTGTGGACAAGATCCGCCTCGGCAAGGCCGACCTGGTGATCGCCGGCGGCTTCGACGACCTGACCCTGGAAGCGATCATCGGCTTCGGTGACATGGCGGCCACCGCCGACACCGAGATGATGCGCGCCAAGGGCATCAGCGACTCGAAGTTCTCCCGCGCCAACGACCGTCGTCGCCTCGGCTTCCTGGAAGCCCAGGGTGGTGGCACGATCCTGCTGGCCCGCGGCGACCTCGCCGCGAAGATGGGCCTGCCGGTGCTGGCGGTCGTCGGCTACGCGCAGAGCTTCGCCGACGGTGTGCACACCTCGATCCCGGCCCCCGGCCTCGGCGCCCTGGGCGCCGGGCGTGGCGGCAAGGACTCGCAGCTGGCCCGCTCGCTGGCCAAGCTGGGTGTCGGTGCCGACGACATCGCGGTGATCTCCAAGCACGACACCTCGACGCTGGCCAACGATCCCAACGAGACCGAGCTGCACGAGCGGCTGGCCGACTCGATGGGCCGCTCGGCAGGGGCGCCGATGTTCATCGTCAGCCAGAAGACGCTGACCGGGCACGCCAAGGGCGGTGCGGCGGTGTTCCAGATGATGGGTCTGTGCCAGATCCTGCGTGACGGCGTCATCCCGCCGAACCGCAGCCTGGACTGCGTCGACGACGAGCTGGCCACTTCCGGCCACTTCGTCTGGGTGCGCGAGACCCTGGACCTGCGTGGGAAATTCCCGCTCAAGGCCGGTCTGGTCACCAGCCTCGGGTTCGGTCACGTGTCGGGTCTGGTTGCCCTGGTGCACCCGGAGGCGTTCATCGCGGCGCTGGATCCGGCCGAGCGCGACGACTACCGCAAGCGGGCCGAGCAGCGCACGCTGGCCGGTCAGCGTCGCCTGGCCGGGGCGATCGCCGGTGGGCGGCCGATGTACGAGAAGCCTGCCGACCGCCGCTTCGACCACGATGTGCCGGAGAAGCGTCAGGAAGCCGCGATGTTGCTGAACGCGGATGCCCGACTCGGCGACGACGATCTCTATGTGCGGTGAGTGGGCGCGCGGAGAGGTGAGCTAGGTTCGCTTCCATGGCGATTATGGGCATAGGCATCGACGTGGTTTCCATACCTGATTTCGCCGAGCAGGTGGATCGGCCGGGAACCGTGTTCGCCGAGACGTTCACGCCGGGTGAGCGCCGGGACGCCGCGGACAAGAGTTCGTCGGCGGCCCGGCACCTGGCGGCCCGGTGGGCGGCCAAGGAAGCCGTGATCAAGGCCTGGTCGAGTTCACGGTTCTCCAAGCGGCCGGCCCTGCCGGAGGGGATCCACCGCGACATCGAGGTGGTCACCGACATGTGGGGTCGGCCCAAGGTGCGGCTGTCCGGCGAGATCGCAAAACACCTGGAGACCGTGACCATTCACGTCTCGCTCACCCACGAGGCCGACACCGCCGCCGCGGTGGCGATCATCGAGGAGCTCTAACCCCCTGCACCGCGAGCGTGCGTGTCTGCTGCCCGACCCGCCGTGATCGGGCAGCACTTCGTGCACGCTCGCGGCGTTCGACAGTGCAGCTAATGTCGTCAGCATGAGTGACGTCGTGCAGCGGGTACAGCAGGTGTTGCCGTCGGTGCGGTCGGATCTGGAGGATCTGGTCCGCATCCAGTCCGTGTGGGCCGATCCGGCCCGCCGTGACGAGGTGCACCGCAGCGCCGAAGCGGTCGCAAAGCTGTTGTCGGAAGCGGGCTTTCCCGACGTCGGCATCGTCAGCGAAGGCGGTGCGCCTGCCGTCATCGCGCACTACCCGCCGCCGGCGGGTGCGCCCACGGTGTTGCTGTATGCCCACCACGATGTGCAGCCCGAAGGCGATCCGGCGCAGTGGGACTCCGCACCGTTCGAGCCCACCGAGCGTGACGGCCGGCTCTACGGTCGCGGCACCGCCGACGACAAGGCCGGTATCGCAACGCATCTGGCCGCGATACGCGCCTTCGACGGTAAACCTCCGGTCGGTGTCACGGTCTTCGTCGAAGGCGAGGAGGAGTCCGGCTCACCGTCACTGGGCGCGCTGCTGGCCGCGCACAAGGAGGCCCTGGCCGCCGACGTCATCGTCATCGCCGACTCCGACAACTGGAGTACCGAGATTCCCGCGTTGACCGTGACGCTGCGCGGCCTGGCCGACTGCGTGGTCGAGGTGGCCACCCTGGACCACGGGCTGCACTCGGGCCTGTGGGGCGGCGTCGTGCCGGATGCGTTGAGTGTGCTGGTGCGGCTGCTGGCCAGCCTGCACGACGACGACGGCAACGTCGCGGTCGCCGGCCTGCACGAGGCCACCGCCGCCGACGTCGACCGCGGACCGGGCTGGGTCCGGGAAGAGTCCGGCTTGTTGGACGGGGTATCCGAAATCGGCTCCGGCTCGGTGGTGCAACGTATGTGGGCCAAGCCGGCGATCACCGTGATCGGTATCGACACCACGCCCATCGACAAGTCATCGAACACCCTGATCCCGCGCGCCCGAGCCAAGATCAGCATGCGGGTGGCGCCGGGCGGTGATGCCCGCGCGCATCTGGAGGCATTGACCCGTCACCTCGATGCGCACGCGCCCTGGGGCGCCCGGGTTACCGTCATCCCGGGCGATGTCGGTCAGCCCTACGCCATCGACTCCTCGGGTCCGGTGTACGACGCGGCCCGTTCGGCGTTCCGCACCGCCTGGGGAACCGATGCCATAGACATGGGTATGGGCGGATCCATCCCGTTCATCGCCGAATTCGCCAAGGCGTTCCCGGACGCGACGATTCTGGTCACCGGCGTCGAGGACCCGGGCACCCAGGCGCACAGCATCAACGAAAGCCTCCACCTGGGTGTTCTGGAGAAGGCGGCGACGGCCGAAGCGCTGCTGCTGGAGAAGCTGGGGCAATCAGACCGATAGGTCGCGACGCAGCTTGGCGACGTGACCGGTGGCCCGCACGTTGTATTGTGCGACGGCGATCTTGCCTTTTTCGTCGACGACGAACGTCGAGCGGATGACACCCTGAACTGTCTTGCCGTACATGGTTTTTTCGCCGAACGCACCCCAGGCGGTGAGCACCTCACGGTCGGGATCGGACAGCAGCGGGAAGGTGAGCTCTTCCTTGTCACGGAACTTGGCGAGCTTCTCCGGCCTGTCCGGCGAGATGCCGACGACGTCGAGGCCGGCGCCGTTGAGTTCGGTGAGGCTGTCACGGAAATCGCACGCCTGCTTGGTGCATCCGGGCGTCGAGGCGGCGGGATAGAAGTACACGATGACCTTGCGGCCCTTGAAGTCGGACAGCTTGACGACATTGCCGTCTGCATCGGGCAGAGCGAAAGCCGGGGCGGTGTCTCCCACCTCGAGGCGCGGGGTTGGCGGCATGCGTGGGTATCCCTTCTTGTCGACCGGCTCCGTCGTCACGGGGCCGGCTGATCTAGGGTAGTGCGGCAGGGCAGCACGACGTGGAGCGGCTTGGAGGAGCAAACAGTGGCGAACCGGGACCCGGAGAGCATCAAGCGGGACATCGATCAGGCTCGCGATCAACTTGCGTTGACTGTCGACTCCCTGGCCGAGCGGGCCAACCCGCAGCGCCTGGCCGACGATTTCAAGTCAGCGGTCATCGGCTTCATCAAGAAACCCGCGGTGACCGCGTCATTGGCGGGTGCCGGTGTGCTCGTTGTGGTCGTGGTGATCCGACGGATAAAGCGGCACTGAGTAGCCCCTGGCATCGCTGAGTGGCGAAAGAGCTGCTCAGCGGCTGGGGGTTGATGCGCCGCTCAGCGACTCCAGCTTGATGCGCCGCTCAGCGACTCCAGCTTGATGCGCCGCTCAGCGACTCCAGCTTGATGCGCCGCTCAGCGACTCCAGCTTGATGCGCCGCTCAGCGGCGGCGGAACAGGAGCCAGTCCGCCAGCGAGAAGCTCGGGGGATTGGCGACGCGTCCGAGCCGGTTGCAGCTATACACCATCACCGGCCGGTTTGTAGCAACAAATGCAGAAGTTGATGCAGCTGCGGGGTCGACGCCACCTGCGGTAGCCATCAGCTAACACCTCTTATCTTGGCGTGACCGCCACCGGGGAACTAACCACAACTAATCAGCTAACTTGAGGTTAGCATGGCATTCTGCGTCTGACCAGCGGAAGTGCTGATTCGAGATTGTAGACAGTAACTTGCGCTAGCGTCAACGCCAGGCGGAGCACGTGACCAGGCACGCTGCAACGCATCTACCAGCACATTATTCGACAGGTGTCAGCCCGCGGCGCTCGGCAACGCTTGAGTTTCGTCCCGCAAATTTCGTTGGTGGCCGCCGGGCCGGCCGGTAGGCGATGCCGCTGTGAATCCGGCGGAATGGGCTGAAAGTTTGCTGTGACTGCGGCGCGGGGCGAGCGGACGTCCATCTCTTTGCCGGGATGTGGTGGCGATTCGGCGCAGGAAACGATTGGCAAACCCGGATCGGTCAGATAACCCGAGGCGTTCCGCGCAACTCGGAGTCCGCATCCCAGCGGTCCTTGAAAACCGCTGCCTGGCACGGTGGGAACGGCTATTTCTCGTGGAACCGGTTGCTAGTGCATAGGTGTCCAGCTAAGGTCGACCTCGGGTCAGGATAGGGGAGTCGGACCTGGTTCTTGATCTCGACCGCAACACGGGACGAACGCGTGACAAGGGGGTATTGCGTTGCAGCTAACTTATTTTCCGTTTGCCAGGACTGCTGCATGTGCCTTCGCCGGTACGGCCGAACTCGGCGGACTCGTCGTCGAGATTCGCTGACAACACCAAATGGCTCATGTCGAACCTCTGGGCGGCGACGTGGGCCATGGTCACACCGACTGGAGGTAGCCATATGGCGCATGTGAGCGATGAAACCCTCGGCGATCTACGCCGGGAACTCGACCGCTTCAAAACTGAGCAGTACCGGGACAACGGCTATGCGGCCGCCCATCTGGCGGGCGCGGTAGAGATGTTGTTGGAAGAAGCCGAACCCAGCGTCGGCGACAGGCTGGCCGAACGTTACCAAGCCGGGTAATCAGATAAGAGGTGTACTGCCGCAGTAACTCTCAAAACCTGAAACGCAAAAACCCTGCCGAGGCAGGGTTTTTGGTTGGTGCGCCGTCAGGGTTTCGAACCCCGGACCCGCTGATTAAGAGTCAGCTGCTCTACCAACTGAGCTAACGGCGCGCGTGAGAGACAATAACAGGAGATTCGCTCAACAGTGAAATCCGCTGGTCGCAGGCCCGGCGCGACCTTCTGGTGAGCCAGACTTCCTGGTAGCCCTTAGACTATTGCCAAGAATTTGCTGTTGACCGCGCGAGGGGTGGGACGAACATGGGGCAGGCCCAGACGGAGACCCGTCCGTACAGGGACGTCTTGCGGCGAGCGGTGGTTGCCATGGTGCCCGCGATGATGCTGGGCCTGACAGCGTGTGGCGGGGAGGAGACGCAGGGTCCGCCGCCGGTGATCGCCGACAAGGGCACTCCGTACGGTGACCTGCTCGTGCCCAGGGTGAATGCGTCGGTGACCGACGGCGCGGTCGGGGTGACCGTGGACGCGCCGGTCACTGTGAGCGCAGAGAACGGCGTGCTCGGCGGTGTCACCATGACCAACGAAGAAGGCGTCAGCGTCGCAGGGCAGTTCAGTGCCGACGGGCTGACGTGGTCGACCACCGACCCGCTCGACTACAACGAGCAGTACACACTCAATGCGCAGTCTCTCGGGCTCGGCGGAGTCGCCAACCGGCGCCTGCGGTTCGAGACACACTCGCCGGCGAACCTGACGATGCCCTACGTCTTGCCCAACGACGGGGAAGTGGTCGGGGTCGGGCAGCCGATCGCCGTGCGTTTCGATGAGAACATCACTGACCGCGTTGCCGCCCAGCGGGCCATCACGGTCAAGACCAACCCACCGGTCGAAGGCGCCTTCTACTGGCTCAATAATCGCGAAGTGCGTTGGCGCCCGGCCAAATACTGGAAGCCCGGCACCTCGGTGGACGTCACGGTCAACACCTACGGCGTCGCGTTGGGCGACGGACTGTTCGGTCAGGGCGACGTTGCCACCCACTTCACCATCGGGGACGAGGTGATCGCGTTCGCCGACGACAACACCAAGACGCTGACCGTCCGGCGCAACGGTGAGGTCATCAAGGCCATGCCGATCTCGATGGGCAAGAACAGCTCTCCGACGAACAACGGCGTGTACATCATCGGCGATCGCTTCGACCACATGGTCATGGATTCGTCCACCTACGGGGTACCGGTCAACTCGCCCAACGGTTATCGCACCGAGGTCGATTTCGCGACGCAGATGTCCTACAGCGGTATCTACGTGCACGGCGCCCCGTGGTCGGTGGGCAGCCAGGGCTACAGCAATGTCAGCCATGGCTGCCTCAACGTCAGTACGGCCAACGCCCGCTGGTTCTATGAGAACACCAAGCGCGGTGACATCGTCGAGGTCAGAAACACCGTAGGTTCGGTGTTGCCTGGCACCGAGGGCCTGGGGGACTGGAACATCCCCTGGGATCAGTGGCGCACCGGCAACGCCAGTACGTGACCCGATTACCCCTGCGGTAATCGACAACCCGCCCCGGATCGGTGAATCTGACTGAGTCCCAGTTGATTACCGTGAAAGAGGCGAAAATGGCCGAGTTCGACGACACCGTCACCGCGTACCTCAGCACCTGGAATGCCACCGATGCCGCCGAGCGGCAGGCACTGCTGGAACAGCATTGGGCCCCAGGTGTCACCTACACCGACCCGCTGGTCGAGGTGAGTGGTCACGAGGGAGTGTCCGGTGCCATCGAGGCCGTTCACAACCAGTTTCCGGGGCTCGTGTTCACGCTCGTCAGCGGGCCCGATGCCCACCACCGGCAGGCGCGATTCCAGTGGGGCCTCGGCCCGCGCGACGCTGATCCGGTGGTGGTCGGGTTCGATGTGCTGGCCACAGACGGCCAAGGGCGGATCCAGACCGTGCTCGGCTTCCTGGATCGGGTGCCGGCCTGACTACGTCGACGAACGGTCCAGCGCCGCAAGCGATTCGTCTAGGAAGTCGGTTCCGAACGGGGGCATCCCACCGATTTGGTCCCGGAAGCTCTGCGGCGTGTCGGTCCAGTCGTAGGTGAGAGTGACGTCGGTCTGGTCCCCGTTGGGGGCCAGGTCGTAGCGCCACCACCACCCACCGGGTGCGTGGTGGCCCTGCTCGTCGAGCTGTCCGGGCAGCCAGGCGATGGTGCGGTCCTGGTCGAACTCGGTGACCAGGTTGTGCATGACGTAATGACCGCCGGCGGCAGGCAGAAACATGTTGATCACGAACATCTGGCCCGTCGCGGTGATCGGCTCCGGGTCGATCGCGTCGCGCACCCAGTCGCCCGGCTCGGTGTCGCAATGCCGGGCCGGGTCGGCCAGGACCGCGAATACCTGGGCAGGGGCCGCGGCGATGGTCCGGGTGACGGTGAAGCGCTCCGGGGTGGTCATGCGTTTTCCTTTCCGTACAGGCGGGCGACGTCGGGGCTGTCGAGCCAGCCCGAGTATGTGGGATGCGACGGCCAGCCCTCGGGCGAATCGAGCCATTCCTCCTGCCGGCCATAGGGCAACACGTCGATCAGGGCGAAGGTGTGGCTCAGCTGTTCGGTGCCACGACCGTTGGTATGCCAGGTGCGATAGACGGTATCGCCGTCGCGCAGGAACACGTTGACCGCGAAACCCTCGCCCGGGGCGGCGTCGACGTCGGCGCCGAACGAGCTCTGCGATGACGAGTACCAGTCCATGCGGTTGCCGACCTTGTCGCGGTAGGCCAGCGCCTCCTCGATGGGGCCGTTGGTGACGATGACGAAGCGGGCATCGTAGTTGTCGAGGAAGTCGAGCCGGGTGAACTGCGACGTGAAGCCGGTGCAACCGCCGCACTGCCACTCGGCGCCGTCGGTCCACATGTGGTGGTAGGTGATCAGTTGACTGCGGCCATCGAATACGTCGGCCAGGCGCACCGGACCATCCGCGCCGATCAGCGTGTAGTCCGGCAATTCCACCATCGGAAGGCGCCGTCGTGCCGCGGCGATCGCGTCCAGTTCCCGGGTGGCGGCCTTCTCGCGGCGCCGCACCTCGTCGAGTGCGGCGCGCCAGGTCTGCTGGTCGACAATCGGCGGTTTTCCTGTCGTCATGAAGTGCTCCTGCTTGCTCGTCGGAGAATCTCGTTCTCTCAAGTGGACCCGCCGCGCGCCCGGAATTCATCGCAGGCGGTAATGTCCGACGAGCGAAGGGTGACCTAACACCTCGAGATGGACCATGGAGGTTGATCCAGAATGAGCGGTCAACGAGCCGACGCGGCCGGGCTGCGTCTCCTCGTCGTCGGTGCCTCGTCGGGCATCGGCCACGCTGTTGCAGTCGGCGCCACCGAACGCGGTGCCAAGGTCGCCGTGGCTGCGCGACGTATCGACCTGCTGAAATCCCTGGCCGAGGCCATCGGTGGATTCGCCTTCGAACTCGATGTCGAGGACCCCGCGGCCATCAATCGTGTCGTCAACGAGGCGGCCGACGCCCTGGGCGGCCTGGATGCCGTGGTGTTCACCAGCACGGTGATCCCGTTCGCCTACATCGAGGACACCGATGTGGCCACCTGGTTGCACGCGTTCAGCGTCAACACCGTCGGTGCCAACAATGTGCTGCGTGCCGCGGCGCCGCGCTTGGCCGAGAACGGTGTGGTGCTGGTGGCTTCCAGTTACGACGTGGGCCGTCCGCGGGCCGGTGTGGCGGCATACAGCGCGAGCAAGGCCGCCCTGGACGAGATCCTGAACTCCTGGCGCATCGAACATCCTGAGCTGTCGTTGCTCCGGGTCGGCGTCGGTCCGACCGACGACACCGAGATCCTGCGCGGCGCCGATCGTGATCTGCTGGACCAGTTGGTCAAGACATGGGTGGCCCAGGGTGCCCTGCCCGCCCGGATGTCGGCCCTGCGCGACGTCGCCAACACCCTGGTGTCATTGGTGACGACTGCCTATGAAAATCCGTCGGTGGTGCCCGAGGTCGTGCAGCTTGCGCCGCGGATCAAGAAGAAGGCCGGCGCAGCGCGATAGCTCGCAATTCGATCGAGCGGTCGGTGAATCCGGTCGCTGCGCACGGCCTTTGGCCGTATCCGGGGCGCGTGCATTGCACCCCGCGATGTGTGATTCCAAAATCTGCTCCGTGCCGCAGCCCGCGCCGTCGCGGGACGGCTTTTCTATGAGTTGTCGATGGATTCATTGATAATGACAATCATGGTCAATAACTTGGACTCTTCGGGTAGCCGGTCTACAAGGAGGGTTCGATGGCTGCGGTATGGATGGCCTCGCCGCCGGAGGCGCATTCCGCATTGCTGACCAGCGGCCCGGGCCCGGGTCCGATGTTGGCCGCCGCCGGCGCATGGGCGTCATTGAGCATCGAATATGCCGAGGTGGCAACGGAACTCGCCGCGGTGCTGGGGGCGGTGCAAGCGGCAGCCTGGCAAGGCCCGAGTGCGGAGCAATACGTCGCCGCTCATGTTCCATACCTGGCGTGGCTGCGTCAGGTCAGCGCCGACACCGCGGCGATCGCTGCCCGGCATGAAACCGCGGCGGCGGCCTATGCCAGTGCGTTGGCGGCCATGCCCACCATGGCCGAGTTGGCCGCCAACCATGCCCGACAGGCGATTCTGGTGTCCACCAACTTCTTCGGGATCAACACCATTCCGATCGCGTTGAACGAAGCCGACTATGTCCGGATGTGGATTCTGGCTGCCACCACGATGACCATCTATCAAGGCGTTTCGGAGGCGGCGGTGGCATCAAGCCCGTCGACACCGGCAGCACCTCGGATCCTGCACGAGGAGCACGGCCACGACGATGAGCATGATCACGAGGACGACCACGACCACGATCATGACGGCGATCACGACCACGATCACGACGGCGACGGCGATCACGATCATGACGACCACGGCCACGGCGACCTGAGCCCACTCGACCCGCGGTGGTGGCTGGAGGTGGGCCACGAGCAGATCGAGAATATCGGTCTGCTGATCGACAACCTGCTGAACGACCCCGCAGCGCTGCTGACCAACCTGCCCATGGTGCTGGCGGACATGGCTTTTCACGCGGCCCAGCTGCTGCAGGTGGTAGTTCAGTTGTCCCCGGCCCTGATCCAGCCGGCCCTGGGCGTGGTGACCGCCAACCTGGGCTGGGCGATTGCCGGTCTGGCCGCAATCCAACCGGTCGTACCCGTCGTGGCAGAGGCTCCCGCCGGGGCCGAGTCCGGATCGTGGCCTGCCGCCGGCGGAACATCGGCGGCGCCGACCACCTCACCTGCGGCGACTGCGACCTCGGCCCCCGCGGCCCCGTCGGCCGGTGTGTCGGCGACGGGCACCGTCACCACCGGCCCGGCGCCGTCGGCCGCTCCCGGCGGCGGTCCGGGGTTCTTCCCGCCGTACTTGATCGGCTCGCCCGGCGCCGCTGTTCCCGCTGCGGCGCGGGCCAAATCCGCGACCACCGCCAAGAAGAAGGCCTCCGAACCCGATACCACTGCGGCCGCAGCCGGCGAATCAGCGCGAGAAGCCCGTGCCCGGCGCCGTCGGCGCGCAGCGATCCGTGAGCGCGGATACGGCAACGAATTCATGGACCTGCAAACGGATCCGCCAGGGGATGCCGCTCCGGAGACCTCGCCCACGGCCTCCGGCCGTGGCGCGGGACCACTGGGGTTTTCCGGCGTACTCGACAAGACGGATGCGACGACGACGGGATTGACGACGTTGGGCGAGGCCGAGTTCGGGGAAGGCCCGAGCGCGCCGATGCTGCCCTCGACCTGGAGGCCGGACCTCAAGGACTGAGCGGGTCGGTGCCGGTCGAACCTCACCGAACGCCCAGCTGCCAGACTCGGCGCATGCGCTGGGAATGGTTGCTGCTGGGCGGGTTGGCCGGTGCGCTGACGGGTTAGCTGTTGCGCCGCTACGGCCCGGATGTGGCTCGTCTGCAAACGGCGGCCAGGGTTCTGATGATCGGCGGACTGTCGGTGGTTGCAGCCGTGACGGCACTGTACGTGGCGTTTTTCGCCCTGCTGCTCTACTACCCGGCGGTTTGGGTCTTCGATGACGGATGGCCGTTGACCGCGGCGGTCTACGCTCAGGCGGCTGCGATGTTCGGCGTCGTCGTCATCGCAGTGCGGCGAAATGTGCCGAGCCGGCTCCCCGTCTTGGTCTTCGCCGCGACGACGCTGGCGTTCAGCGCGTGGCTCTGCCTGCATCCGCAGGAATGGTTTCCGCACCCGAGCTGAGCGGCGAACGGGTCGGGGAAGCAGAAACGCCGCCTGCTTGCGCAGACGGCGTTCCCGTTATCGGGGTGGCTGACGGGACTCGAACCCGCGACAGCCAGGATCACAACCTGGTGCTCTACCAACTGAACTACAGCCACCATCGCCGCGCTGCCTTTCGGCGTATGCGGCTCGTAGATACTAACTGCTCGGGTGCTCGGCAGACGAATCGGATTCGGGTGCGTCGTCCTTCGGCGGCCCGAGCTCGGCCGCGATCGCGGCGATATCGCTGGTAGAAGGCCCGGGCTGGGCGACGAACGCCGTCGAGCGGTAGTACTTGAGTTCGCGGATCGACTCGTGGATGTCGGCCAGGGCGCGGTGTGCGAGTCCTTTTTCGGGCTGGCCGAAGTAGATCCTGGGGTACCAGCGCCGGCACAGTTCCTTGATCGAGCTGACGTCGATCATGCGGTAGTGCAGGTAATCGTCGAGTTTGGGCATGTCGCGGGCGATGAAGCCGCGGTCGGTGGCGATCGAGTTGCCGGCCAGGGGAGCGGCCTTGGCTGTCTTGACGTGCCCGCGGATGTAATCGAGCACCATCTCTTCGGCGGTGGCCACATCGACGGTCGAGGCTCGGACTTCTTCGATCAGCCCCGACCGGGTGTGCATCTGTTTGACCACGTCGACCATGGACGACAATGCCTCGTCGTCGGTGTGAATGACCACGTCCAAGCCGTCACCGAGGATGTTCAGGTCAGCGTCGGTGACCAGAACCGCAATCTCGATCAGGCGATCGGACTTGAGGTCCAGGCCGGTCATCTCGCAGTCGATCCATACCAGTTCGTCTCGCACGAAGATCCACAGTATTCCTATAGCGGTGACGAGCCGTCACACCCACCGCGCGTGCCGCCCGCCAAGTAGTGTCAGACCCCGATTGGCTCGTTCGCGAAAACTGGGAGGACCGCGGCATGACCACCGAATCGACAGCCACCCCCGCGCAGCAGATTGCCGCCGGTTACGCAGTCGAAGGCCAGGCATTGGAATTGGGGACGGTCGTCGTCGACGGCGCCGTCGACGCGGCCGCGCAGGTCCGCATCCCGCTGGCCACCGTCAACCGCCACGGGTTGATCGCGGGCGCCACCGGCACCGGTAAGACCAAGACGCTGCAGGTGATCGCCGAGCAGTTGTCGGCCGCGGGCGTCCCGGTGATGATGGCCGACGTCAAGGGTGATCTGTCGGGGTTGGCGAAGGCCGGCGAGACCAACGCGAAGATCGACGAGCGGGCCAAGGACACCGGCGACAGCTGGACCCCGACCGCCTTCCCGGTGGAGTTCCTGTCGCTGGGCACCGAGGGGATCGGGGTGCCGGTCCGGGCCACGATCACCAGCTTTGGCCCGATCCTGCTGTCAAAGGTGTTGGGGCTCAACACCACTCAGGAGTCCACGCTCGGCTTGATCTTCCACTGGGCCGACCAGAAGGGTCTGCCGCTGCTGGACATCAAGGACTTGCGCTCGGTGATCCAGTTCCTCACCAGCGATGAGGGCAAGCCCGAACTCAAGGCGCTCGGCGCGGTGTCGACGACGACGGCGGGTGTCATCCTGCGGGCTCTGGTCAACTTGGAGGCCGAGGGCGCCGATTCCTTCTTCGGTGAACCCGAGCTCGAGCCGAAGGACCTGTTGCGCACCGATCCGCAGGGTCGCGGCATCATCAGCCTGCTGGAGCTGGGTGCCCAGGCCGCGCGGCCGGTGATGTTCTCCACTTTCCTGATGTGGGTGCTGGCCGATCTGTTCACGACGCTGCCCGAGGTCGGCGACGTCGACAAGCCCAAGTTGGTCTTCATTTTCGACGAGGCGCACCTGTTGTTCGCCGACGCGTCCAAGGCCTTCCTGGAACAGGTCGAGCAGACCGTCAAGCTGATCCGCTCGAAGGGGGTCGGCGTGTTCTTCTGCACCCAGCTGCCCACCGATGTGCCCAACGAGGTGCTCTCACAGCTGGGTGCGCGGGTGCAGCATGCGTTGCGCGCCTTCACTCCCGATGACCAGAAGGCGCTGTCGAAGACAGTGCGTACCTACCCCAAGACCGATGTCTACGACCTCGAGCAGGCGCTGACGTCACTGGGCATCGGCGAGGCCGTTGTCACGGTGCTGTCGGAGAAGGGTGCGCCGACGCCGGTGGCCTGGACCCGGATGCGCGCACCGCGGTCGCTGATGGACACGATCGGCAACGACGCGATCACCGCGGCCGCCAAGGCCAGCCCGCTGCAGGCCACCTATGGCCAGACAGTGGACCGGGATTCCGCGTACGAGCGGCTGGCGGCCAAGATGGCACCGCCGGCCACCGCGGAGGATCCGGGCGGGTTCGCCGGCGTCGAGGCCTCCGGTGAGATCGAGCCGATGCCGGCCCCGGCGCAACCCCAGGAGCCGGGCATGCTCGAGCAGGTGCTCAAGAGCTCGGCGTTCAAGAGCGCCATGCGCTCGGCGGGCACCGTCATCGGCCGCGAGATCACGCGGAGCATCTTCGGGACGGGCCGCCGCCGCTGAGGCGATCAGGGGCCGAAAGACTAACCGCCGCCGAGCTTCTTGTAGACGGCGCCGACGATCGGGGTGACGATGGCGCGCGGGGCGTACCCGCTGGCCATCGACATGGCCTTGGACGTCACGCCGGGGACCACCCGCATCTTGTTGCGCTCCAAGCCGTCCAGCGACAGCTTGGCGGTGTATTCGGTTGAGATCCAAAGGAAGTCGGGGATCAGCCGCTCCACGAGGGACTGCTCGGACTCGTCGGGCAGGTCGGTGCGCACCGGGCCCGGTGCCAGCACCGTGACGTGCACGCCCGCACCCTTGAGCTCGCCGCGCAGCGACTCGCTGAACGTGTTGGCGAACGCTTTGGAGGCCGCGTAAGTGGCGTTGTTCGGGATCGGGGAGTTGCCTGCCGCGGATCCGGAGATGAGGATGCCGCCCGAGCCGCGTTTGACCATTCCGGGCAGCACAGCCAGCACCAGGTCGTGCACGCCGAGGACGTTCAGCTGCACCTGAGCCTTCTCGCCGGCCGGGTCGAGGTCGATGACCGGACCGAAGGTCGCGGTGCCCGCGTTGGCGCACAGGATCGAGATCTCGCGCCGGGCCAGTTCTTCGCAGAGTGCGTCTCTGGCCGCGGGGTCGGTGAGGTCGACAGCGCGCACCTCGACGGTCACTCCGTAGCGCTCGGTGAGGCGCTGCGCCAGGGAGGTCAGCACATCCTCGCGTCGCGCGGTGATGATCAGGTTGTGGCCGCGGGCAGCGAGCTCGGTGGCCAACGCTTCGCCGATGTTCTGCGAGGCGCCGGTGACCACGGCACGGGCATCCGGACTGGGTGCGGGTACTGGCATGCGGCCAATCCTAAGAGCAGTGCGAGGCCATAAGGTGGCGGGCATGACGAACCCGGGGCGAGCGCGGGTGCTCGCGTGGGCATTGTGGGACTGCGGTGCGACGGGCCTCAACGCCATCGTCGTCACCTTCGTGTTCTCGGTGTACCTCACCGGCAGTGTGGGGGCGGATCTGCCCGGCGACACCACTCCGGCCAGCTGGCTGGGCCGTGCCATGACGGTCGCCGGGCTGGTGGTGGCCCTGTTGGCCCCCGTGACGGGTATCTGGGTCGATGCGCCACAGCGGCGGCGCCGGGTGCTGGCGGTGATGACGGGTGCGGCCGTTGTGTTCACGGCGGCGATGAGCCTGATCCGCGACGATCATCGCTACCTGATGCCCGGCCTGGTCCTGCTGGCGTGCACCGCGGCCTGCAACGAGTTGGCGACGGTGCCCTACAACGCCATGTTGCGGCAGCTGTCCACTCCCAACACGTCGGGCCGAATCTCCGGGCTGGGCCTGGCGCTGGGCTACGGGGGCAGCGTCGTGCTGTTGCTGCTGGCGTATGTCGGGTTCATCGCCGGCGACGGGGATACCCGTGGGCTGCTGGGCATTCCGGCCGCCGACGGGCAGAACGTGCGGGCGGTGATGCTGCTCACCGCGGTCTGGTTCGTGTTGTTCGCGCTGCCGATCTTCGTGATGGTGCCGAAAGCGACCGACACCGCCCCCCTCGAACGCATCGGCTTCTTCGGCGCCTACGGCAAGCTGTGGAACGAGATCCGCGGCGAATGGCAGCGCGACCACAACGTCGTCTACTACCTGGTGGCGAGCGCGGTGTTCCGTGACGGCTTGGCCGGGGTGTTCGCGTTCGGTGCGGTGCTGGGTGTCAACGTCTACGGCATTTCACAGGCCGACGTCCTCCTGTTCGGCATCAGCGCCTGTGTGATCGCGGCCATCGGGGCGGTCACCGGAGGCCTGCTCGACGACCGGGTGGGTTCCAAGCCCGTCATCGTCGGATCGTTGGTGTGCCTGATCGCGGTGGGGTTGGCCCTGCTGGTGCTGTCCGGACCGGTGGCGTTCTGGGTGTGCGGGCTGTTGCTGTGCCTGTTCATCGGGCCGACACTGTCCGCGGCACGCAACTTGATGCTGCGGATCACCGCCGACGGCAAGGAAGGCGTGGCGTTCGGGCTTTACACGACCGTGGGGCGGGCGGCCTCGTTCCTGGCCCCGTGGCTGTTCTTCACGTTCATCGACCTCTTCGGCGCCGACCGCGCCGGGATGGGCGGGCTGGTCCTGGTGTTGGCCGTGGGGCTGGCGGGCATGCTCGCGGTGCGGGTGCCCGCGCGGCACTCCGGTCCCGCTGTACCGACGCGCTGAAACGACGGCTCAGGGCGTACCGACGCAGATCGTGATGCCCGTGCCGGTGCGGTGCTGGGTCTGCACACCGTTGACCGTCACCGTGCACGCGACATCCGGGCCGAAGTTCACGACGCTGACGCTGGCGGTTTCGGTTGCGGGTGCGGTGAGTTCGACCTGCTTGCTCCACGGCAGCGGCACGTTGAACTCGGTCTGCAGCATGTTGCCCGTGTCCAGATAGGTGATGTTGATGGCTCGGCCCTCACCGGTCACCTCGTAGGTGACGGTCTCGGTCGGCCCGGGGGCGGTCTCCGTCGGCGGGACAGTGCTCGGCGGCGGCAGCGGCACCGGCCGCGGTACGCGCGAAGTCGTCGTGGGCGCCGTCGGTGACGTGGTGAAACCGGGCTGCGGGGTGACCGGTTGCGGCGCGACCACCGTCTCCTGGCTTGATCCGTTGGCGATCACCAGCGCGATGACCAGGCCCAGCACCACCAGGATGGCGACTGCGGCCAGGATCCACAGCCACAGCCGGGGTTCGTGGTCGTCGGGCTCCGGAGGATTGGGCGCGCCCGGCGGCGGTGGGGAACCGGCCCCGTACTGGCCGGTTGCGTTCGGGTCGTATCCGTAGGGAGGGTAGGACGGCAGCTGTTGGGTCGGGTTGGGCTGCGGTGGCGGAGCGGGCACCGCCGGGTACACGCTCTGATACGGCGGTTGGTTCGAGTACGCCGGATCGGGATAGTCCACGGGGTAGCCGCTACCCAGAGATTGGGTCGGCTCGGACCCGTCGCGGCGTGGTGAATCGGTCATGCCCACCTCATGGCTGCGAGGGTACCTGTGCGGATGCTCAGTCCGCTGCCACCGAGGTCGCAGGTATCGGATGGTGATGAGGGATGCTGAAGAGAACCGCGGAACTGACGGGAGGACGCGAAGTGGCCGCAGACCGGCACGTGCGGGTGAACTACGGCGCGTCGTTGTCACCGGATGCGACGGCGTTTGCCCACTTGGTCGACGACGGTGGTTATCCGCGCGCGGTGCAGCGGTTCCTGCGCGGGTGGCGGGCCAGCTCCTCACGTGACGTCGAGCTGCCGGTGGTCGGGCCAGTGACGAAGGTCATTCATTCGGCCGACGGCCACTGGCTGGCCTGCGAGGTGGCTCCCGAAGGCGGCACCCGCAGCCAGATCTGGGTGGTGACGACCGATCCTGACGACCGCGACGCGCGCCGGATCGACTATTGGCCGGCGGATGCCGAGGGCACGGCGGAACTGATCGGTTGGGACGGCACCCAGGTCGCGGCGATCCTCACCGGCGAAGACGGGGTGGGCAGCTCGTGTCTGATCGACCCGGCCACCGGGGACACTCTGGTGCTCGACCGGCGCTCGGGTGGTCGGCTGGTCGACGCCTGGGCCGGTGCCTCGCTGGTGCGGGTCGGGCCGCGTGGGTACCAGGAGCTCATCATGTTGTGGGGGCTGACCGAAATCGCGTTGCTGCCATCGGATCCCGGCTCGGTGACCGATTTCGGCGTCATCCTCGACGATCACACGCCGCGCCGGCTCCGCAGCGGTATCGACGGCGAGACCGCGCTCTATTACCCGGCCAGCACCTACGGACCCAACAGCACCGAGGGTTTCGTGCGGGCCCTGATCCGCAGTGACAACGGCGCCTCCCATGCCCGGTTGCTGGAGGTCACCGTCACGGCCGAGGGCGTGACGTATCACGTCGTCGCCGAACGGGAAGGCTACGAACTCGACGAGTTCGTGGTCAGTGACGATCTGTCGACGGTCGCATTGTTGTGGAACATCGACGGCCGCAGTGAACTGCAGATCCTGGAGTACGCCGACGAGACGTTGTCGGTACCGATCCCGCTGCCCGGCCCGGTTGCCGGTGAGCTCACCATCAGCGCGGGCGGATCCATGGTGGCGATGACAGTGCAAGGGCCGTCGTTGCCGCGCACCGTCGAACTCGTCGACCCACGGTCGCTGGAATGGGAGCGGATCGACCGCGAGCCCAGCCGCGGCCCGCTCACCTCGTTACCGACGCTGGAGCGGATCACCGCGCGTGACGGCCTCGAGCTCACGGCGTGGTTGTACCGGCCGCCGGACGAGGTGGTGGGCGCGGTGATGTTCTTGCACGGCGGCCCGGAGGGGCAGGCGCGGCCCGAATACAACGAGATCTTCCCGGCGCTGCTGGAAGCGGGTTTTGCGGTGCTGACGCCGAATGTGCGCGGCTCCGGAGGGTTCGGCCGGGCCTTCGTGCACGCCGATGACAAGGAGTTGCGGTTCGCCGCGATCGACGATGTCGCCGATTGCGCGCAGTATCTGGTGGACCAGGGCATCGCCCGGGCTGATCGGCTGGCCTGCACCGGATGGTCGTACGGTGGCTATCTGACGCAGGCGGCCTTGGCATTTCATCCGGAACTGTTCGTGGCCGGCATCAGTATCTGCGGGATGAGCGACCTGAACAGCTTCTACCACACCACCGAGCCGTGGATCGCCGCGGCGTCCTATCCCGAGTACGGCCATCCGGTGGCGGATCGTGATCTGCTGGAACGGCTTTCGCCGTTGCCGAAGGCCGATCAGGTGATCGCGCCGCTGTTGCTGGTGCACGGCGGCAACGACACCAATGTGCTGCCCGACGAATCGCGGCAGATGTACGACGCGCTGACTGCGCTGGGCCGCACGGTCGAACTGCTGATCTTCGAGGACGACGGGCACGAGATCGTCAAGCGGGAGAACCGCGCGGCCCTGGTCGATGCCGCGACCCGCTGGTTGTCCAAAGCGTTCGGTATCTAGCCGGCGGTGAGTGCCGCCAACGTCATCCGGCGCAACACCGCACGTGAATGTGTCTTGGACGCAGCGGGTCTCACGCTGTAGGGGGTCGAGTTCAGCAGGCCGAACGCGGCATGGGCCATCACCCGGGCATCCTCCTCGGCCAGCTCCGGGTCGAGCCGGGTCAGCACCGTCACCCAGATCTCCACGTACTGCCGCTGGGCGCGGCGCACCTGTCGTCTGGCGCTGTCGGGCAGGTGAGCCAGGTCGCGGTCTTGGATGCGGATCAGATCGGATTCGCCGAACACGAAGTCGAGGTGGAAGTCCACCAGGCTGTTCAACGTGTCGGCGGGGCTTTCGTCGGCCGCGATGACTTCCTGCGCGCCGGCGAGTAGGCGGGTACTGATGCCGACGAGCAACTCGACCAGCAGCGCTTCCTTGTTGGGGAAGTGCCGGTAGATGGCCGGCCCGCTGATGCCGACGGCCGAACCGATGTCCTCCAGGCGCACCGCGAGGTAGCCCCGTTCGGCCACAAGCCGTTCGGCGGCGGCGATCAGCTGGCTGCGGCGATCGGACTTGGCCTTGCTGCGACGGGTGACGGCGCGCTCGGGCATGGCGCCTCCGGAGGGTAGACAACTCAGTTAATGAAAACTAACCTATCACGAGTTAGTTGTCATTAACCGAAATGGGAGCTGTCTTGTCATCGCATCGCGACGAGCATCTGGCGCTGGTTGAGCAGCTGCGCGCCAAGCTCGCCACCGCCGCCCTCGGCGGCCCCGAGCGGGCCCGTCAACGCCATGTGGACCGCGGCAAGTTGCTGCCCCGGGACCGCGTCGACGGACTCCTGGATCCGGGCAGCCCGTTCCTGGAGATTGCCGCCCTGGCTGCCGACGGGATGTATGACGACGAATGTCCCGGCGCCGGGATGATCGCCGGCATCGGCCGGGTCTCCGGCCGGGAATGCCTGATCGTCGCCAACGACGCCACGGTCAAGGGCGGAACGTACTACCCGGTCACGGTCAAGAAGCATCTGCGGGCGCAGGAGATCGCGCTCCAGAACAAACTGCCGTGCATTTACCTCGTCGACTCGGGTGGTGCGTTCCTGCCGCGGCAGGACGAGGTGTTCCCAGACCGCGAGCACTTCGGCCGCATCTTCTACAACCAGGCCACCATGAGTGCGGCGGGCATCGCGCAGATCGCCGCGGTGCTCGGCTCGTGCACCGCGGGCGGGGCGTACGTGCCTGCGATGAGTGACGAGGCGGTCATCGTGCGTAATCAGGGCACGATCTTTTTGGGCGGCCCGCCGCTGGTGAAGGCCGCCACGGGTGAGGTGGTCACCGCCGAGGAGCTCGGCGGCGGGGACCTGCACTCCAAGACCTCCGGCGTCACCGACCATCTGGCCCACGATGATCGCGACGCGCTGCGGATCGTCCGCAACATCGTCGCCACCCTGGGCCCGGCCGAAGCGCCGCCGTGGGCGGTGGCGCCCACCGTGGACGCCGTCGCCGATCAGACCGAGCTCTACGACGTGGTCCCGGTCGACGCACGCGTGCCGTATGACGTGCACGAGGTGATCACCAGGATCGTCGACGGCGGCGAGTTCAACGAATTCAAGGCTGAGTACGGCACCACCCTGGTCACCGGGTTCGCCCGCATCCACGGCCATCCGGTCGGCATCGTGGCCAACAACGGCGTGCTGTTCGGCGAATCCGCGCTCAAGGGCGCACATTTCATCGAATTGTGCGACAAGCGCAAGACACCGTTGTTGTTCCTGCAGAACATCGCCGGCTTCATGGTCGGCCGTGACTACGAGGCTTCGGGCATCGCCAAGCACGGCGCCAAGATGGTCACCGCGGTGGCCTGCGCCCGGGTGCCGAAGCTGACCGTGGTGATCGGCGGCTCCTATGGGGCGGGCAACTACTCGATGTGCGGACGCGCGTATTCTCCTCGCTTCCTGTGGATGTGGCCCAATGCCCGCATCTCGGTGATGGGCGGTGAGCAGGCCGCGTCCGTTCTGGCCACGGTCCGCGGCGACATGAGCGCTGAAGAGGAAGAGCAGTTCAAGGCGCCGATCCGGGCCCAGTACGAGCACCAGGGCAACCCGTACTACTCGACCGCGCGGCTCTGGGACGACGGCGTGATCGACCCTGCAGACACCAGAACTGTGCTCGGACTGGCTCTTTCGGTTGTCGGCCAGGCTCCGCTGGAGCCGGTCTCCTACGGCGTATTCAGGATGTGAGGGGCATGTTCGACACAGTCCTCGTCGCCAACCGCGGCGAAATCGCGGTGCGGGTCATCCGCACCCTGCGGACCATGGGCATCCGGTCGGTGGCGGTCTTCAGCGACGCCGACGCAGGGGCGCGCCATGTCGCCGAAGCTGACACAGCCGTACACATCGGGCCTGCCGCGGCCCGGCAGAGCTATCTCGACATCGACGCTGTCGTCTCGGCCGCGCAGGCTTCCGGTGCACAGGCCGTTCACCCCGGCTACGGATTCTTGTCCGAGAACGCCGATTTCGCCGCTGCGCTGCAGGCGGCGGGCATCGTATTCATCGGACCGCCGGCGCCGGCGATCGCCACCATGGGCGACAAGATCGCGGCCAAGGCCGCGGTTTCGGCGTTCGGTGTCCCCGTGGTGCCGGGTATCTCGCGGCCGGGCCTGACCGATGATGAGCTGATCGCCGGCGCGCCGGAGGTCGGTTTCCCGGTTCTGGTCAAGCCGTCGGCAGGCGGCGGCGGCAAGGGCATGCGGGTGGTGGAGCGGGCCGCCGATCTGCCGGCCGCGCTGACCAGCGCCCGACGGGAAGCCGCTGCCGCCTTCGGTGACGACACCCTTTTTCTGGAGCGGTTTGTGTTGCGGCCCAGGCATATCGAGGTGCAGGTGCTTGCCGACGCTCACGGCAACGTCATCCACCTCGGTGAGCGCGAATGCAGCCTGCAGCGCCGCCATCAGAAGGTGATCGAGGAGGCGCCGTCGCCACTGCTGGACCCGGCGACCCGGGCGCGCATCGGTGCGGCCGCCTGCGATACGGCGCGTAGTGTCGACTACGCGGGCGCGGGCACCGTGGAGTTCATCGTGTCCGCCGATGCGCCCGACGAGTTCTTCTTCATGGAGATGAACACCCGGTTGCAGGTCGAGCATCCGGTCACCGAGATGGTCACCGGCGTCGACCTGGTGGAACAGCAGGTTCTGATCGCCGCGGGCGAGAAGCTCGCGATCGGCCAGGACGACATCGTCATGACCGGCCACGCCGTGGAAGCACGGGTGTACGCCGAGGATCCCGCCAACGGTTTCCTGCCCACCGGCGGCCCGGTGCTGGGGTTGCGCGAGCCCGGCGGGCCAGGGGTGCGCGTGGATTCCGGCTTGGTCGCGGGCACGGTTGTGGGCAGCGACTATGACCCGATGCTGTCGAAGGTCATCGCTCATGGCGCCGACCGGACCGCGGCATTGCACAAACTGGACCGCGCGCTGGCCGATACCGCGGTGTTGGGCTTGACCACCAACACCGAGTTCCTGCGGTTCCTGCTGGCCGACCCCGATGTGGCCGCGGGCCGTTTGGACACCGGCCTGCTGGACCGTCGCGCACCGGATTTCGCCCCGCCGGTACTCGGCGACGCCGAGTTGATCGCTGCCGCGGCTTATCAGTGGATCAGCCACTGGGAGCAGGCCGGCGACGATCTGTGGGCCCGGCCGACCGGCTGGCGAGTGGGGGAGCGTGCTCCGGCCGCTTTCCGGCTGCGGGCCGGAGACCGCACCGACCACGTGTATCTCACGGGGATCCCGAGCCGGGCCACCGCGACGGTCGAGAACGGCGAAACTCATTCTGTGAGCGCCGCTTTCGCCGGAGGTCGGTTCACTGTCACCCTTGACGGTGTGCGAACCGAGTACCTGGTCGCCGCTCAGCCCAGCGGTGGCATCGGGCAGCTCTGGCTCTCCGGTGCCGGGCGTAGCTACCTGGTCGAGGAGGTCCGTGAGGCGCCGGTGCGCCCCGACGACGAGCACAGCGGCGACGCCGAGCTCCTCAGCCCGATGCCGGGATCGGTGGTCGCGGTAGGCGTCGAGAACGGCTCCGCGGTAACGGCGGGCACCACGGTGGTCACCGTCGAGGCGATGAAGATGGAGCATGCCCTGACCGCACCCACCGATGGTGTGGCCGAACTACTCGTCGCCGTCGGCGACCAGGTCAAGGTGGGTCAGCTGCTGGCCCGAATCACTGCTGCGACACAGGAGAACGAGCAATGAGCGACTTTTTGTCGACCGGTACGCTGCCGGACCACTACGCGGAACTGGCCAAGACCGTCCGCGACTTCGCCCAGAGCGTGGTCGCCCCGGTCGCGGCCAAACACGATGAGGAACACTCGTTCCCGTATGAGGTCGTCGCCGGTATGGCCGACATGGGACTGTTCGGCCTGCCGTTCCCCGAGGAGTACGGCGGCATGGGCGGCGACTACTTCGCGCTGTGCCTGGCGTTGGAGGAGCTCGGCAAGGTCGACCAGAGCGTGGCCATCACATTGGAGGCAGGCGTTTCGCTGGGCGCCATGCCGGTCTACCGCTTCGGCAATGACGCCCAGAAGGAAGAGTGGCTGCCGCTGCTGGCCAGCGGTAAGGCGCTGGGCGCGTTCGGCCTGACCGAGGCCGGTGGCGGCAGTGACGCCGGGGCCACCAAGACCACCGCCAAACTCGACGGTGACACCTGGATGATCAACGGCTCAAAGCAGTTCATCACCAACTCCGGCACCGACATCACCAAACTCGTCACCGTCACCGCCGTGACCGGGGAACGCGAGGGCGGCAAGAAGGAGATCTCGTCCATCCTGGTGCCCGTGCCGATCGAGGGATTCACCGCCGAGCCGGCCTACAACAAGGTCGGCTGGAATGCCTCGGACACGCACCCGTTGAGCTTCGACGACGTGCGGGTGCCCGCCGAGAACCTGCTGGGCGAGCGGGGCCGTGGCTACGCCAACTTCCTGCGCATCCTCGATGAGGGCCGGATCGCGATCGCGGCACTGTCGGTGGGCGTCGCGCAGGGCTGTGTCGACGAATGTGTCAAGTACGCCAAGGAACGTCAGGCGTTCGGCGCGGCCATCGGCACCTATCAGGCCATCGCGTTCAAGATCGCCCGGATGGAGGCGCGCGCCCATGCCGCCCGCGCCGCCTACTACGACGCGGCCGCACTGATGTTGTCCGGCAAGCCGTTCAAGAAGGCGGCCTCGGTGGCCAAGCTGGTCTCCAGCGAGGCCGCGATGGACAACGCCCGCGACGCCACCCAGATCTTCGGCGGGTACGGTTTCATGAACGAATATCCGGTGGCGCGTCACTACCGGGACAGCAAGATCCTCGAAATCGGTGAGGGTACAACAGAAGTGCAGTTGATGCTGATCGCGCGGGAGGCGGGTTTGTGACCGAGGAGCGAGTGATCGAACAGCGTGGACTCTGGTTCGAGGAGTTCGAGATCGGGGTGCGCTACCTGCACCGCCCCGGGCGCACCATCACCGAGGCCGACAACACACTGTTCACCGCCGTGACCATGAACACCCAGGCGCTGCACCTCGATGCGGCCTGGTCAGAGCAACAGCCGCCGTTCAACCAGCGGCTGGTGAACTCGATGTTCACGCTGGCCACCCTGGTCGGGCTCTCGGTCTCCCAGCTCACCCAGGGCACCACCGTCGGCAACCTCGGGTTCTCCGAAATCGCTTTCCCCAAGCCGATGTTTCACGGTGACACCCTGTACGCCGAGACCGTCGCCACCGAGAAGCGGGCATCCAAGAGCCGTCCCGGCGAGGGCATCGTCACGTTCGTGCACACCGGACGCAACCAGCACGGCGACGTCGTGGCCACCGCTACTCGCAAGGCCCTGATGCGGATGCGCCCGGAGGGAGAATCCTGATGACACCGCGCACGCGAGGAGCAAAATGACACTTGGCAATAACGGACCGGGCTGGCTGTTCTGCCCGGCGGACCGGCCCGAGCGGTTCGAAAAGGCCGCGGCGGCAGCTGATGTGGTGATCCTGGACCTCGAGGACGGGTGCGCGGCCAAGGACCGGCCGGCCGCCCGCCAGGCCCTGATCGACACCCCGCTGGACCCGTCCCGCACCGTGGTGCGGGTCAATCCGACCGACACCGCCGACCACGAGCTGGATCTGAAGGCGGTCGCGGCCACCGATTACACCACCGTGATGCTCGCCAAGTCCGAACACGCCGATCAGGTGCGTGCCCTGGCCCCGCTGGACGTCGTGGTGTTGATCGAGACGCCGCTGGCCGCATTGAACGTGGTGGAGCTGGTGCAGCCCGACAATGCCTTCGCGGTGATGTGGGGCGCCGAGGATCTGTTCGCCGTCACCGGTGGCACCGCCAATCGCTGGCCGGACGGCACATACCGTGACGTCGCCCAGCATGTCCGGTCGCAGACCCTGCTGGCGGCCAAGGCCTACGGGAAGCTGGCGCTGGATTCGGTGTACCTCGACATCAAGAATCTCGACGGCCTGCGGGCCGAGGCCGACGACGCGGTCGCGGTCGGTTTCGACGCCAAGGTGGCGATCCACCCGACGCAGGTTGCCGTCGTCCGGTCGGCCTATGCGCCGACCGAGGAGCAGATCGTCTGGGCGCGAGCCGTCCTCGACCGGGTGGCAGGAGAACGCGGTGTGTTCCAGCACGACGGACTGATGGTCGACGCTCCGGTACTGCGCCGCGCCGAGCGGATCGTCGCGCTGGCTCCGCGAGGCTGAGCCGGCGCGCGTGTCCGACACGCGCCCAATCCGTTACCCGCGATGAACGCGGTCGGTTTCGGTTCGGGCGCATAATGGCCATATGCCCCAGTGCTGCGACGGGCCGAGCGGATCGTCCAGCTAGCGCCACATCCAGGCATCTAGCCGGAGGCCTCTCACCAGGGGTTTTGCACGTACCGCCGCTGCGCTGAGCACCTCATGGACTGGCGGCGCAACATGCTGCCACCCGAGAAGGAGGCGGTATGGCTGAGCTGGCTGCGGCACTGAGTGTCGATCTGGATCCGGTGCGTCTTCTCGACGCCGACGGGTCGCCCACCGACGAGACGCGGTACAGCCGCGATCTGCCGCCTGAGACGCTCGGATGGCTGTATGAGTCCATGGTGGTCACCCGCGATCTGGACGCCGAGTTCGTCAATCTGCAACGCCAGGGTGAGCTGGCGCTGTACGCCTCCTGTCGCGGCCAGGAGGCCGCCCAGATCGGGGCTGCCGCCTGCCTTCGCAAGTCCGACTGGTTGTTCCCCCAGTACCGCGAGATCGGCGCGTTCCTCCTGCGGGGAATCACCCCGGGCCAGATGGGGGCGGTCTGGCGGGGCCAATGGCATGGTGGCAGCGAGTTCACCAGCCGCTGCGTCGCCCCGATCGCGATACCCATCGGCACCCACGGACTGCATGCCGTCGGGGCCGCGATGGCCGCTCAGCGGCTCGGCGAGGATTCGCTGACGGTCGCGTTTCTCGGCGATGGAGCCACCAGTGAGGGCGATGTGCACGAGGCGCTGAACCTGGCCTCGGTGTACCGCGTGCCGTGCGTGTTCTTCGTGCAGAACAACCAGTGGGCGATCTCGGTGCCGGTCAGCAGGCAGCAGGCCGGACCGTCGATCGCGCACCGGGCCATCGGTTACGGCATGCCGGGGATCCGCGTCGACGGCAACGATGTCCTGGCCTGCTATGCGGTGATGGCCGAGGCGGCCGAACGCGCCCGCTCCGGCGCCGGCCCCACACTCATCGAGGCCGTCACCTACCGGATGGGGCCACACACCACCTCCGACGACCCGACCCGCTACCGGTCGGCCGACGAGGTCGAGGAGTGGCGCGCCCGCGACCCGATCGCGCGATACCGCACCTATCTGCAGAACGCCGGCTTGCTCGACGAACGGTTGGAGCAGCGGGTCGGTGCGCGCTCTCGGCGGCTGTGCGCCGAGGTGCGCGAGTCGCTCGTGGGGGCGGCGGATCCGGATCCGGTTGAGCTGTTCGACACCGTATATGCCGAGATCACGCCGGAATTGGCACGTCAGCGCGAGGCGTTGTCGGGTGAACTGGCGAAGGAGGCGTGAGGTTCATGACGCAGATCATCGATCGTCCTGCCGCTCAGGGTGATTCGCCAGACCCGTGGGAACCGACACTGGCGCCCGTGGGAATGCCGGCTGTTGAACTGACCATGGTGGCGGCCATCAACCGGGCGCTGCACGATGCGATGGCCGTCGACGACCGCGTGCTGGTGTTCGGTGAGGACGTCGCCACTCTCGGCGGGGTCTTCCGGGTGACTGAAGGACTGTCCGAGACTTTCGGCTCAGAAAGATGTTTCGATACGCCGCTAGCCGAATCAGCGATCATCGGGGTGGCTGTCGGCCTGGCGATCCGCGGGTTCGTCCCGGTGCCGGAGATCCAGTTCGACGGGTTCAGCTATCCGGCCTTCGACCAGATCGTCAGTCACCTGGCCAAGTACCGGATGCGCACCCACGGCGACGTCAACATGGGTGTGACGGTGCGCATTCCGTCGTTCGGCGGTATCGGTGCGGTCGAACACCATTCGGAGTCCACCGAGACGTACTGGCTGCACACCGCGGGGCTGAAGGTGGTCGTACCGTCGACGCCGTCTGATGCGTACTGGCTGCTGCGGTATTCGATCGCCGGCGCCGACCCGGTGATCTTCCTGGAGCCCAAACGACGTTACTGGGCACGCGAACTCGTCGACACCACCGCGCCCGCCCCGCCGATCGGCCGGGCGGCGGTGCGGCGCAACGGAACCGACGTCACCGTCATCACCTACGGCGGGCTGGTGGCCACGGCGCTCAACGCCTCGGAGCTGGCGGCCGAGCAGGGGTGGAGCCTCGAGGTCATCGATTTGCGCTCGCTCAACCCGCTCGACTTCGACACGGTGGCCGCGTCGGTGCGGCGAACCGGCCGAGCCGTCGTGTTGCACGAGGGGCCGCGCACCCTGGGCTTCGGCGCCGAGCTTGCGGCCCGGATCTCCGAGGAGTGCTTCTACGACCTTGAGGCGCCGGTATTGCGCGCCACCGGTTTCGACACGCCCTACCCACCGGCCCGGCTGGAGAAGGTCTGGCTGCCCGGCGTCGACCGCGTCCTCGACTGCGTCGAGCGTGCCATGGGGCAGCCGTGAACCGGGAATTCCTGGTCCCCGACCTCGGTGAGGGACTGGAAGATGCGACCATCACCAGCTGGAGCGTCGGGGTGGGCGATACCGTCGAGCTCAACCAGACGCTGTGCACCGTCGAGACCAACAAGGCCGAGGTGGAGATCCCGAGCCCCTTCGCCGGCCAGGTGCTCGAGCTCGGCGGCAAGGCGGGGGACACCTTGACCGTGGGGTCGCTGTTGGTCCGAGTCGACACCAGTGAGCCTGCCGCGCAGCCGGGTAGGACGGCGACAACTGAGACTGTGACAAATGGTGCGGTGTCGCGTAAGTCGGTACTCGTCGGGTACGGAGCCGACGACACGATGGATGCCAGCAGGCGAGCGGCGACCGCGGGACCGCGAGCCCGGGCCAAACCTGCGGTGCGGAAGCTGGCTGCCGAGCTCCACGTCGACCTTCAGCAGATGGCGCCGGGATCCGGGCCCGAGGGCATCGTCACGCGTGAGGATGTTCTGGCCGCCGCAGGCAGTCCGGACATCGTCGAGGTGGGCGGTGTCCAGGCTACGATGGCGCGGCGGATGTCACTGTCGCGTAAGGAGATACCTGACGCCCACGCTCGGGTGGAGGTGGACTGCTCAGCGCTGTTGCTGTTGCGTGACCGCATCAAGGACGCGGATGCCGACTTGGTCGCCACGCCGTTCGTATTGACGCTGCGGCTGCTGGTTCTGGCGCTCGGACGGCATCCGCTGTTGAACTCCACATGGCTCGAAACCACCGAAGGCCCTCAGGTCCACCGGCATCCGGCCGTACATCTGGGCTTCGGTGTCGCCGCACCGCGTGGGCTGTTGGTTCCGGTGGTGCGGGATGCGCAATCGAAAACGACCCGCGCGTTGGCCGCAGAGGTGGCCAGGCTGACCGAACAGGCCAGGGCCGGGGCGCTCAGTCCGGGCGAGCTGAGCGGATCGACCATCACGGTGTCGAACTTCGGGGCCCTCGGCCTGGACGATGGTGTGCCGGTGATCAACTATCCGGAGGCCGCCATTGTGGGAATGGGCTCGATCAAACCGCGACCGGTCGTGGTCGACGGCGCAGTGGTGGCGCGCCCGACCATGTCATTGACCTGTGTTTTCGACCATCGCATCGTCGACGGTGCGCAGGCCGGCGCATTCCTGCGCGATCTGCGTTCGCTGGTCGAAGCGCCCGAGCTGGCGGTGATGGACCTGTAGCGGCTATTTGCGTTTGGCAGCGGCCAAACGCGCCGCGAATTCCGGGGATTCGATGGAGCGGGCCTGTGGGCCGAGTTCGATGTCGACGGCGGACCGGTGCTGGTCGATGTCGACGGCCCCTGGATTGGCGGTGGCTCGCATCGAGGCTTTCGTCGCGATCACGACGTCGCGCGGAGCACCCGCGGGGCCGGCGGCCAGCATGCGGGCAGCGCCGACCGGGTCTTCGGCGATCGACAGCGCCAGCCCGTGGCGTACCGCGGACTCGGCGTCGAAACGCATGCCGAACAACAGTGCCGCCCTGGCGACCTGCGGGCCGACGCCTCGCTGCAGCATCCACGTCGCGCCGCCGCCCGGGTGGATGCCCAGCTTCTGGAACCGCGGGTCGAACAGCGCCGCCGGCCCGGCGATGCGGACGTCGGCGGCCAGCGCCAGGTTCAGGCCGGCGCCGACGGCGGCGCCGTTGACCGCTGCGATCGTCGGCAGCGTGCAGTCGGCGAGCGCAAGGAAGCCGTCATAGATCTTGCGCAGACCCTCTTCGGTAGCTTCGCCGAGTGCGGTGAGGTCGGCACCGGCACAGAACGCCTTGCCCGCGCCGGTGACGATCACGGCGTGCACATCGGGGTCGGCCTCGGCGGCCTCGACCGCGGCGCGTAGGGCCGCCGACATCTCGAAGGTCACCGCGTTGCGGCGATCCGGATCGTTGACGGTGATGACTGCGACGTGATCGTCGACGCTGACCAACACTGAATCGGACACGAGGTCACCCTAACCGTTGACCCCAAATGTTCATCGAAACGCCAGCCAGGTTGGCCAGCGTTCCGGCACCTGCGAGCGGACACTGATCCGGTGACGGCCGACGTTGCCGGTATTTCTGACGCCCCGAGCGCCGGGTCGGTTCCGCCGCCCCGGCGCCGTCTGTTGTTGTCGGCCGCCGGAGTGATCTTCGTGATCGATGTGGGGACCAAAATGCTGGCCGTGGGCTTGCTCGAGCCTGGACGCACCGTCCCCTTGTTCGGTGACTGGTTGGCCTGGGAACTGACCCGCAACTCCGGGGCGGCGTTGTCCATGGCGGCGAATCGCACGGTGATGCTGACGATTCTCGTCCTGTGCGTGGCGGCGGCCATCGGTTGGATCGGCGCACATGCCCGCTCGCCATGGTGGGCTGTGGGTCTGGGCGCGATCCTGGGCGGCGCGGCGGGCAATCTCGTAGACCGGCTCTTCCGGGCTCCCGGACCGATGCGGGGGCATGTGGTCGATTTTCTGGCCATCGGCCCGATGCCGGTGTTCAACGTTGCGGACCTCGCCGTGTTGGCGGGTGTGGTGTGGTTGATCGCGTTGTCGCTGTTGGGTTTTCCATTCGACAGCGCCCGAATCTCAGGGACTCATGCCGGAAGTTGACCAGGAGCGGTGGGTCGCTCCCGCCGAACGCCCGCCCAATGTTCCGTGGTACGAGACCACCGCGGCGATCGTCGTCGCGGGTATCGGTGGCGTTGCGGCCATCGTCGCCTTGGTGGTCGCCATCGTCATGACGTCGCACCACTCGGTGCTGCCCTATCAACCCGAGCGGCTGACCCCGCTGGCCCCGACGAAGCCCGTGTCGTCGCGTTCGACCACGCCCAGCATCAGCACCGCGCCGAGGACACCGGTGAGCACCAGTGAAGACCTCGGACCGACTACGGTTGCTCCGCCGCCGGCGCAGGAACCTGACACCACCACGCCGCCGACCACGACCATGTCGAACCCGTACGCCACCACGTCGGTGCCCAATGGGGCGGCGTTCTGAGCGGGCCGGGTTGCAGCGTTCGAAACAGGATCAACCGAATCCGATCCCGATACCGCCCGAGACAGTGTCATCGGGTTGGTTCGGGCATGAGACATCCACGTACACGGTGGTGTTGGACGGATCGTTGCCGGGTGACCGGTCGGGATTGTGGACCGCGGTGGCCCTGCAACGCGTGAGTGGTTCGCTGCTGACGCCGCTGACCCAATTGATCTGCACGTTGTAGCCCTTGGCGGTGAGATCGTTGATCGTGTCCGCCGCCGATCGAGCGCCTGATGTCGGATCTGCTCCGGCAGGTGGGGCGAGAAACATTGCCGCACACAGCACTCCGAAGGTAGTGAAGACCTTCGCGCAACTCGACATTCGCGGCCTACTTCCTCCCGCGGTCAGACTGGCTTTGCCAGTCTACGCGCGTTCGCATTCAGGATGTCTCGGACTCGTCCGGACACTGCACGTCGACGTACACCGTCACCGAGGTTTTCGGCAGGGCCGGAACTCCACGGTTGGGGTTGTGCACCGAGTTGACCCGGCATCGGTCCAGCGGCAACGTGCTGGTGCCGCCGATCCAGTTGATCGCCACTGTATATCCGTCGGAACTCAATTCCTGGATGACCTGGTCGGCGGGTTGCCCGCTGCCCCCGGTCGGCTCCGCGGCGGCCGACGGTGCACCTCCGACGACGATGGCAGACATGGCCATCGTCATCCCGATCAACTTCGGACATCGCTTGTGTGCCAGCATTCCCGACCTCCTGGCGGTCGGATCTCATGCTGCTGCTCTCACCGGTAGCGCCGGCCGTCATCGACCAGTGTACGCGGGATGTACGGAAAGTGAACGGAACGTTACCGGAGTCTGTCCAACCGATGCGGCGAGGAAATGAAATTCGGGCAGCGCCCGAATGCTGGTGGACGCTGCCCGAAATGTTTGGCGTTATGGAGCAGGTGGTGCCGGAACGGGAGGCACGGGGGCTGCCGGAGCCGGCGGCGGGGCTGCCGGATCGGGGAGATTCTCTCCGAGACCCTGCGGAATGTTCGTTCCCGGTGGCGGCGCAGTGCCCGGAAGTGGTTCGCCCAGTTGTTCTTTGGGTACCTGGCCGAGCAGGGAGCCGCGCAGGTTCCCATTGCGGTACAGCGTGTGCATCTGCCGCATCCAGTCGAGCCCGGAGATATCCGCATTCTCCTGGCCCGGCTCGACTCCGACGACGGTGCCCTGACCGGGCGCCGACGGTTTCTCGTTCTGCGGGAAGAAGTATCCGTTGTTGAAAGCCCGGAGGTTGGGTGCCTCAGTCGGCGGCGGACCACCGGGTGCAGAGGGAGCTGCGTACTGGCCCAGCAGCGCGCCCGGGCTCATGTCGACCCCGTTCGGGACGCCGAGCCGGCCCGGTGCCGTTTCCGTGCCGGTCTGTCCCAGCACCGACAACCCGCTCGGCCCGAGGGGCGCCCCCATCAGCGGCACCTCGGGCCCGGGCGGCGGTGGCGGCTCCGGGGCAGGGGCCGGCGCGGCGACCGCGGGCGCGCCCGGAACCTCCGGCGGTGCCGGATCGGCGGCGGCGGTCGCCGAGCAGGCGACCGCCGCGCCGATCACGAACAGCCCGGCTGCGGCGAGGTTGGCCATCGCGTTCCTGGCTGCGAATGGACCGCCCGAGTTCTCGCTCATGCCTTCGTGTTTCGCTGTCACAGCCAGTCCGTCAGACTGCCTTGGTGACGCCGTAGTAGGCCACCACGTCGTCAGTGTCGGTGGTGGAGCTGGTCAGCGTCGCGTACGACCGCAGGAAGGACTGGCCGACGCACCCGTCGATCTTGATGTGAACATCCTTCACGGTGACGCGCACGGGCGCGGCCTTGAACGACTTCTTGTTCACCGAGACATTGGTGACGGTGCCTGGCTTGGCGTGGATTTCGATCGTGCCCGAGATCGGCATGCTCACGCCGGTGGGGATGATGCCGGCCAGGGTGGAGCCCGAGGTGCTCAGACCGATCGATCCGATGAGGCGGACCTGTCCCAGCTCGATGCCGCAGCCGATCTGGTAACCGGTGTCGAGCGTGCCGCCGTTCAGTGTGGTCGATCCACTGCCGGTGACGGTGCCGGTGAACGTGGCACCCACCAGGTATTCACGCGACGACGCAGCAGTGGTCAGCGGTGCGACCGGCAGCTGGCTCTCGTCCTTGGCCGAGACCGTGAGCGTCCAGCCGTCCGGGGTCTTGACGACACCCGGCTCGGCAGAGGCGACGAGCCCGTTGTCGGGCGGTGGCCCGGCGTCGACGGCCGGCGCGGCGGGGTCCGGCGGCGGAGGCGGCGGGTCCGCCGACGCGAGGGGCGCCAACGCAACCGGGGCCAGCAGGCAGACAGCAGCCAGGGTGGCGAAACGATTCAACATGCGGGAACTTGTGCCTCTCGTGGGGTTCGAATCCGAGGGATCAACGTGGTGATCAGGGCGAATCATGATGTGGTACCGAAGCCTGGCTCAGACGGCCTTGGTGACGCCGAGGTAGGTGATGACGTCGTCGGTGTTGTCGGTCGAGCTGGTCAGCGTCGCATAGGTGCGAATGAACGACTGACCGGCGCACTGATCGAACTTGATGCGGACGCCCGTGATGGTCACGCGGGTACCGGTGCCCTTGAACGACTTCTTGTCGATCGGAACGATGGTGACCGTGCCGGGCTTCAGGTACACCTTGCCCTGCAAGCTGATTCCGGTGCCGAGGCTGGCGTCGCCGGCGGAGCCGGTGAACGGAATCTTGATGCCCGGCGTGAAGCTGAGGCCGGGGTTGATCTCGGTCTCGTCGCTGATGATGCCGCAGCCGATCTGGGCGCCCGCCTCCAGAGTGCCGCCGGTGAGCTTGGTCTTACCGCCGCCCGATACCTTTCCGGTGAACGTGCCACCGACGAGGTATTCGCGCGACGAGATCGCGGTGGTCAACGGTGCGACCGGGAGCAGGGTCTCGTTGGAGCCGGCCACCGTCACGTGCCAACCGTCCGGGGTGTCCAGGACGCCGGGGGGGAGGACGGCACCGCGCCGGTGTCCGGTGGGGGCGGAGCCGGCGCGGCCGCTGCGGGGACGGCGGGGTCCGGTGGCGGCGGGGGATCTGCGTACGCAAGGGGCGCAATCGCTACAGGGGCCAACATGCAGACTGCAGCCAGGGGGGCAAAACGACTGAACATGCGTGAACGTGCGCCTCTCGTGGGTCTGGTCCCTGTCGTTCTGCGACGCGCCGTGGTCGCCAGAACCCAACGGGTCCAAGGGATCTGTCGCGACGAATCATGAACGTGTTGCGTTTCGGTTCGGTGAACAACGTGCCAACAGTTGCCGCCGCATTCCCGTCCAGCTGGGTGCTCTCGAACCTGTGAACTTGCTGGGAAAGTGTTTGTGCTGCAGCGCATTCCATATATGAGGAAAGGCGATCGCCGGCGGCACGCGATGGACGACCCGTAGAGGGCGTCGGTTGGTTGATTGTTCACCTTTTGGACATGTGAACCCTCAACGGTGTGGTGATTCGGAGGGTTATGGCGAAAGCCTCGAAACTGCCACCGACTGAAGGAGGAATCGTTGAGGTCGTCTCAGATGTACGGGCGAGGGTTGGTGTCGCTATGCATGGCCTTCAGCATCGGATTCGCGGCCATGCCGATATCCGTCGCCGAACCTGGTGACCAGGCCCCCGTGCCCGGGCCGGCGGCGCCCGAGCTGCCGCCGGTGACCGCAGGTGCGCCGGCCGCCGGTCCGGTACCTGTGCCGGTCGCCAGCACCGATGATGCCGGTGTGCCTGCGGTTACGGCCTGCTCGACGTTCGCCAACGCACTGGACTCGGCATCGACGTTCTACGGCGATTTCGCGGACTCGATCGAAGGTGTGGAGCGGCCGGACTACGGAGATCCGACCATCAGTACGACGAACACGAGCGGTCGGACCGCGCTGCGTGAGGCAGCCGCGACGGCGATGAATGCTGCTGGCACGCCAGGGCTTTCGCCCGACATCGCCAACCCGATGCGATCGTGGTCTTTCGGTGCCACCAAGCTGCTCTTGAAGATGGGGTTGCGCAGCGGCGGTCAATCGCTCAATGACACCGCTACCCAGCTGAACAACGATGCCACCAATGCACAGATGGCGTGTGCCGCAGCGGGAACCCACGCCTGACGCCATCGTCGGCAGTAGTCACCTTTCCAGCTCAACCACCATGCGCGGTGAACCGTGCCATCAGTGAAGGAATACCGTGCTCCGGCTTGCGATTTCGTTGCTCACTCTCGTATGGCTGGTCACCAGTTGTGCCGGCAGCGGCGACAAGGCCCAAGGTCCGCCGAAGGAAGTGCCCAAGTCGGCCCTTGAGGGGTTGCTGCTCACCACCGACCAGGTGAACACCCTGATGGGGACCAGCGCAATGGTGGCACACCCGCCGGTCACCGAGATGAACGACCATCGCAACCTGCTGCCCAATCTGAACTGCCTCGGCGTGTGGCAAGTCGACGAGGCCGCCATCTACGGTGACCGCTGGACCGCCATGCGTCAGGTGCTGCTCCGCGACCCGGACACGGACGTGTGGGACAACCTGCTGGTGCAGTCCGTGGTGATCTTCCCGTCGACACAAGAGGCCACTGACTTCCTCGGCCAGTCCGCCGATCGCTGGTCCAAGTGCACCAACCACAATGTGAACATCACCCTCAACGGGCAGCCGCTGCCGAAGTGGCGCAGCGGCGACCTGACCGCGACGGATACGCAGCTCACCTTGCCTTTCACCCGTACCGACGGCGACCAGGTCCGCTCCTGTCAGCGTGCGCTGGCGGTCGCTGCCAATCTCGTGATGGACATTCAGGCGTGCAAGCCGGAAGGCTCGGCGGTGACGCAGGCCGATGATGTGGTGGACAGGATCAAGGCTGCGATGCCGCGCTGATCGTCGGCTTGGCTTCGAACTCTACGAGGTTGGTCGGTGCCCGGAAGCACCTTAGCGACCGGGAGCGGTACACGAGCGTCGCGGCACGGGACAGCACCTTGCCGCGACCGGGCGGCATCTCGACCTCGTGTACCGCGAAAACTCCGGGGACGTCGAGCAATTCGTCGTACTGGCCGGCGGTGAACCAGAACGGCATCGGCGGTGCGGTGTATTCCTCGCTGAGCCTGATGCCGTGTCTTCGGGAGTACCAGCTCAGAAATCGCGGGACGCTGTCGAAGATCAACTGCCCGCCGGGGAACTTGGCGGCACAAGCCGCGATGAGATCGAACACCGCGTCGCGCTCCAGATACTGGAACAGTCCCTCTGCGGTGATCAGCACCCCGTGGGTGGTGTCCACCTGGTCCATCCAGGAGTGGTCGAGCGCGGATTGCGCCAGGTGGCGAAGCCTGTCGGACGACGGCATCAACTGTTCACGTAACACCACGATGGGTTCCAGATCAACTGAGAGCCAATTCAATTCGCCGTTGTCCAAGCGCCAGAAGCTGGTCTGCAGTCCTTCTGCCAGGGCCACCACAGTCGCTTTGGGGTGTGTCCGCAGGTAGCTGCGGGTGGCGAGATCAAAGGCCAGTGCCCGCAGGGCGGTGGCCTGGTGCGTCCGGCCGAAACGGCGGTAGTCGTAGCCCAGGCTGCCACGCAAGCTGATCGCCAGCGGGTCCTCGATGATGCCGTCGGGCCGGGCCGCCTCGGTCGCTCTCTGATGCAGCGTCAGCAGTGCAGTCTCTGAGATCGCGGTCAGATGTCGGGCGTCGATGACGGGCATGGGCACGACCGTACGCGTTGGCCGGTAGCCGGGACATCACCGCCCCGGTGTCGAGAGTCATTGCGCCGGTGGACAGATCAATCGCACATCGCGGGGAACTTTCTCGCGAAGAGACGCGACTAGCTCAGAGACAGGTCGATAGGCGCCGGCAGCGGCTCATGTGAGGAGGTGATCGTGACAGTCCCGTTCTGGCCGGCAGCACCTCCAGAGGTACATTCGGCCTTGCTGAGTATGGGGCCGGGTCCTGGATCGCTTCTCGCCGCTGCAGCCCAGTGGCAGTCGCTGAGTGCTCAATACAGTTCTGCGGCAGCCGAACTCACCAAGATCCTGACCGAGGTGCAGGCCGGCAGCTGGGAGGGGCCCAGCGCTGCTGAGTATGTCGCGGCCCACGGGCCCTACCTGGCCTGGCTGGAACAGGCCGCCGCCGACAGCGCCATCACCGCCGCGCAGCACGAGACGGTCGCGGCTGCCTACAGCACGGCCCTGGCGACCATGCCCACCCTGGCCGAACTCGCCGCCAACCACGTCGCCCACGGGATACTGCTGGCCACCAACTTCTTCGGCATCAACACCATACCGATCGCGCTCAACGAGGCCGACTACGTGCGGATGTGGCTGCAGGCTGCCGAGGTGATGACGCTCTACGAGGCGTCGGCGGCCAGTGCCTCCGCAGCGGTCCCGTCGCCTCAGCCGGCCCCGTCGATCCTCGCCCCCGGAGCTGAAGCGCGAAGCGACCAGCTGAATACGTCGGGCTCATCGGCGGACAGTCAGCAGCTGGGCGGCATCTGGAAGCTGATCTCCGAGCTCATCTCGGGCGCGGGTAATCCTGAACAGCTCCTCGAGACGTTTCAGCAGCTCTTCGGCCAACTGGGCTTCAACCCGGCCGAGGCGGCCATTCTCGCCATCATCGCGCTGGTGCTCTACGACATGCTCTGGTACCCGTACTACGCCTCGTATTCGCTGCTGCTACTGCCGTTCTTCGCACCGGCACTCAGCGCATTGAGCGCCTTGAGCGCGCTATCGCTGCTGCAGGACACTGTGCCGAATCCGGGCGTGGCACCGGTCCCGACCGAGGTCGCCGGCGGCCATCGGACCGCCGCGTCCGCGGCCGGCCCCGGCGTGGCATTGAGTCCGTCGCCGATGTCCTCGGCCGCGCCGCAGACTACCGGCAGCACCGGTCCGGGTGCTCCCGGAGGCAACGCTGCGGCGAGCGCTGCACCGTCGGCATTCGCCGCATACGTCGTCCCCGGCCTGGACCCGCCGGCAGTCTCATCAGGGCCGAAGTCCAGCACCGGAGCACCTGAGAACATGGCGGATATCGTCGCTGCGGTAACCGCGGCGAGAGTGACTGCCCGGGCCCGCAGCCGGCGAAGTCGGGCAGGCCGAAAGCGAGACAAGGCCCCGAGCTACCGCTACGAGTTCCTGGCCGACCCCGATACCGCCACTGACGGCGAGCCGGAAGCGAACCGGTCTGCGCAGCCGTCATCCAGCGAGCAGGGGACCTCCACGCTCGGCTTCGCAGGGGTCGCGTCGGTTTCCACACACACATCGGCGGCCGGGATGGTCCAGCATGCCCGCGACGGCGCCGGAATGTCGGCTCCGATGCTGCCTGCCTCGTGGCAGTGCAATTCAGATCACACTCGCGAATAGCGGGAACCCGCAACCGGTTTGATGCGACTTATCCGGTAGCCGCATCGCCGGCGCAGTGCAGAGCCGCACGAGGAGAGAAATGACGCTGAACGTGAAAGGCGAGGGGCTCGGGGCGTACGTCACGGGAATCGACCCCGAGAACCTCGACGACATCACCACCGAAGAGATTCGTGAGATCGTCTATCAGAACAAGCTGGTCGTCCTGAAAGACGTTCATCCGACGCCTGAGCAGTTCCTTCGCTTGGGTCGCATCATCGGTGACGTCGTCACCTATTACGAGCCGATCTACCACCATCACGACCACCCCGAGATCTTCGTGTCGTCGACGGAGGAAGGGCACGGCGTCCCGAAGACCGGCGCCTTCTGGCACATCGACTACATGTTCATGCCCGAGCCGTTCGCATTTTCGATGGTGGTGCCGCTGGCGGTTCCGGGCCGTGACCGAGGCACCTATTTCATCGATCTCAACCGGGTGTGGGAGTCCCTGCCGGAGACGATGCGTGATCCGGTGCGCGGTACGTTCGCAACCCATGATCCTCGGCGCCACATCAAGATTCGTCCACACGATGTCTACAAGCCGATCGGTGAGGTATGGGACGAGATCTCCGCGACCACGCCGCCCATCACCTGGCCCACCGTGATCAGGCATCCGAAGACCGGGCAGGAAATCCTCTACATCTGCGCATCAGGGACCACGAAGATCGAGGATCAGCACGGGCGGGTGCTGGATCCTGATGTCCTGGAACAACTTATGACTGCCACCGGGCAACTCGATCCGGAGTTCACGTCGCCGTTCATCCACACCCAACACTACGAGGTCGGTGATGTCGTGCTGTGGGACAACCGGGTTCTGATGCACCGCGCGAAACACGGAACAACGCCAGGAACATTGACCACCCATCGGCTGACCATGCTGGACGGCCTCAAGACACCGGGATATGAGGTATCACCATGAGCACCGCCGAGACGCTGTCTGTGGCCGCGAACGGGTACGGCAGCGCCCAGCTGGCACCGATTCCCGAAGACCTGCTGGTCAAGGTGTTGGAACCGTATTCATACAAGGGATGTCGCTACCTGCTCGATGCGGAGTACGAAGCCACCGCGACCTCGGTGTTCGCCCTGGGCAACTTCAGTATCAAAGAGCCCGCATACATTCGCGACACCGGCCACTTCAACGCGGCCGAATGGGTCCTGTGCTTCAATCAACTCGCATACAGCGCGTTCGCTCCGGCGATCCTCAACGAGCAGATACCCGAATTCCGGGGCTGGTCGATCGAGGACTACTTCGACTACCAGCTTCCCAGCATGCTGATCAAGACGACGGCATCACGGTTCAAGCGTCCGATCAAATCTCAGAAGTTCTCGGCGCGGTTGCTGTGCAATGACTTCGAGGTCATCGACCGAACGATCCGCTATCTCAAGATCGCCTGCACGGTCGAATTCTGGGACGAGGACGGCGGAGCCGCCTCCGGCGAAGTCGAACTGGCCGCCCTCAACATTCCCTGACATCCGGTACGAAAGCAGCCTCACCGCCATGACATACCCACCATCGACGGTACTCGCGCGCATCAGCCGGCGGGCCCGGGAGCAGCCTGAGGCGATCGCCCTGCGGCGCTGCGACGGGACCAGTGCGCTGCGATACCGCGACTTGATGGCCGAAGTGGATCGGCTGGCGGCAGCTCTGCGCTCACATGCCGTGTCGCGAGGCGCGCGCGTCTTCGTGCTCTCGGACAACGGTCCCGAGACCTACCTGTCCGTGTTGGCCTGTGCCAAACTGGGAGCGATCGCGGTCATGGTCGACGGCGGCCTACCCGCGGCGGCAATCGACCGGTTCGGTGAAATAGCCAGGCCGAGTGCGGTTTTGCTGACACCTGGCGCCCAGCGCGGCACCGCTGATCAATGCGGGGCGCTCACCTCGACCCCGGCCCTGACCGTCACGATCACCCACGCAGCGGCCCGCGACGAGCCCGCTGCCGTTGCGCTGAGCGAAACGGCAGCCGGGGATGCCGAGCAGCCACTGGCGATGATCTTCACCAGCGGTACCACCGGCACACCGAAGGCTGTGTTGCTGGCCAATCGGACCTTCTACTCCGTTGCCGACATCCTGCAGCGCGAGCAACTGGCGTGGGTCGACTGGGTCGTCGGCGAAACCACGTACTCGCCGTTGCCCGCCACCCACATCGGCGGCCTGTGGTGGATCCTCAACTGCCTGATGCAGGGCGGGGAGTGCATCACCGGCGGCGAGAGTGGGATGACCATCGGCGAGATTCTCGCCGCCAACGATGTTGCCACCACGTGCCTGGTGCCCACATTGCTGAGCCGACTGGTGTCCGAGTTGCGGATCACCGGCGCACCGGTGCCGCCGTCACTACGGATGGTCGGGTACGGCGGATCCCGCGCCATCGCCACCGACGTGAGCTTCGTAGAGGCGGCCGGGGTGCGCACCGCGCAGGTGTACGGTCTCAGCGAAACCGGCTGTACCGCACTGTGCCTGCCCACCGAGGACGGATCCATCGCCCGAATCGAGGCCGGCGCGGTGGGGCGTCCCTATCCGGGTGTGGAAGTCCACCTGGACGGTGACGGCAGCGGACCGCCCACGCGATCCGGGGTTGACTCCGCGGCCTCGGGCACACTGTGGATCAAGTCGCCCGCGAACATGCTGGGGTATTGGGGGAATCCCGAGCGGACCGCCGAGACGCTGGTGGACGGGTGGGTGAACACCGGCGACGTCCTCGACCGCCACGACGACGGCTTCTTCTATATCAGGGGCAGGTCATCGGAGATGATCATCTCCGGTGGTGTCAACATCGCGCCCGACGAGGTCGACCGGATCGCCGAGGCGGTCCCCGGCGTCGACGAGGCGGCGTGTTACGAGATCCCTGACGACGAGTTCGGAGCACTGGTGGGCCTGGCGGTGGTCGCATCGGCAGTGTCGGACGAACCCGCCGCCCGCAAGCTCAAACACGCCATCGCAGCGCACTTCCGGCGCGAGTCGGAGCCGATCGCCAGGCCGTCGACGATCAGGCTCGTGGAGAAAATTCCGCGAACCCAGTCCGGCAAGGTTGTTCGTGCGGCGCTGGGCGCGGTGGCCGGTGTCTGAGGCACTGAGGCATGCCATCCTCGTCGCGCTCTCGGAGGTGCTTTACGTCGAAGAAGCAGACTTCATCGACGGAGATGCCACCGACCTGCGAGATCTCGGGCTCGACTCGGTTCGGTTCGTCCAGGTGATGAAGCGCCTCGGCATCGACCGGGAGTCGGAGGTGCCGCGGCGGCTGGCGGACAACCTCTCGGTCGCCGGCTGGGTCCAAGAGCTGGAGAGACCGCGTGCGGCTTCCTGAAGACCCCCGCGCACAACGCATTCCACTGAGCCGCTCGCAGCAGAACATTTACCACGGAGTCCTGCGGGACGGTGACCCCAGGCTGTATCGGATCGGCCGACGCTACCGGTTCGCGCCCATCCCGCGGGCGGAGTTCCTGCGCGCTCTGCACAAGACCATCCTGGCCAACCCCATTCAACTGTGTGTGCTGACCGCCCCGGCCGACGATGGCGACCATCCGGACCTGGTGCCGCGACTGTCGGTCGAAGAGATCGTGTCCGTCTGCGCGGACGATCACGATGCTGCGGGGCCCGCCCACGCATGGGAATCAGGCATAGTCGGTAAACCGTTGGTGCGCTATATCGTTCGGGTCGACGGCACGGACATGGTGCGGGCAATGGAAGCCTATGCGCACCACATTCTTCTCGACGGCGGCGCGATCGGCGTCATCGAAGCCGACCTGGGGCACTTCCTCGCCGGAGGGGCGTCACCCGAAAGCGTCACTGACGGCCTGGTCCGGGTCGCGTCCGCACACCGCCGTGAGGCCGCGCGGATCGAAGAATCCCGGCAGCGGCTCACCGCCGTCGTCCAGGGCGAGCTCACCGCGGCCGCCGGGCAGATCGGGCGTGCAGGTGCCGCCGCCGACGGCCCCGCCTTCGCGGGCAGGGGAGTTCTCGTCGCCTCCACGGCGATCCGGGGAACGGACTACGCCGATGTGCTCGCGTTGGCCGACCGGGAGAACGTTCCGCTCAACGTGCTGGTGGCGGCTGCGGCGACAGCGGTCGACGCGAGTGTGCGGCACACCACCGAGACTCTGCTGGTGCATGCCGTGGACAATCGCTTCGCTGACCCAGAGCTCAATGTCGCGACCTGCCTGGTCAATTCGATCGCACAGCCGGTCCGGTTCCCACCGCACGCATCGGTAGCCGAGGTGGTGCGCATCATGGACCGGGGATATGTCAAAGCCGGCCGGCGCCGTTGGTTGCGTGAAGAGCATTACCGCCGAATGTATCTGGCGATCAATCGGACCACGTCCGTTGAGACGCTGACGCTCAATTTTCTGCGTGAACCCGGTGCACCCGCACTGGCCCCGTTCCTGACGGACGCGCCGGTGACGTCAGACATCGGTCCCGTCGAGGGTATGACGGTGGCGGCCGTGCTCGACGAGCAGCGGCGCACGCTCACCGTCAACGTCTGGGACCGGCATGACCTTCCGACGAAAAGCGCCGCCGGCGTCGCGAGCCGAATCGCGAGGGCGCTGACGGCCATGACGACGATGTGGGATTCTCCGATCGCGGCGACCGTCGATGCCTGGCGCACGGTCGACGGGGACGGGCGGCTGGGTTCGACATCGCCCGGTCATGACTCCGCAGAGCCGCCGGCTGCCGCGTGGTTCGTCGCGCGTCGAGAGTCGATCGAGGAATGTCGGGGTCGCCGTGAGCATGTCGATCCGTGGATCGCCTGGCTGATCGAAGCGGATATCGCGCCAGGTGATGTCGTGGTGTTCGTCGATGACGACTCCGACAAGGCGCTCGACCTGTTACTCGCATGTCACTTGGCCGGCTGTGGCTACAGCGTCTGCGACAGCGATGACGAGCTCGCGTCGCGGGTACGACGAATCAATCGATACGGCAACGGCATCTCTGCGCACATCGTCGACGTCACGTCGGCGCATCCCTCACCGAGCCCGGGCGTGGATGCGCGGGTTCAAGCCCGCATCGAACAGACGGTGCACGATCCGCATCTGGCCGGCAGAACCGCGTACGTCATGCCGACCTCTGGATCGACCGGCGAACCCAAACTCGTCCAGGTCAGCCATCGTTCGCTCGCCGCGTTCGGTGTCGCGATGACCCGCGCCTACGGCTGGGGGCCGGACGACACCGTCCTGCAGTGTGCACCTCTGACGTCCGATATCAGTGTCGAAGAAATCTTCGGAGCCGCATTGAGCGGGGCGGCACTCGTCCGTTCGGCGTCGGTGAAGGCCGGTGATCTACCGGGGCTCGCCGGCGATCTGGGGGCCTGCCGGGCGACGATCGTCGACCTGCCCACCGCGCTGTGGCACCTGTGGTGTGAAGACGCCGACACGATCGCCGCGATCGGGAGCTCTGCGCTACGGCAGATCGTCATCGGCGGTGAGGCCGTCCGCCCGAGCTCGGTCGACAAGTGGATCGACGCCGCCGGCGCCGAGAAGGTTTCGCTGGTGTCGAGTTACGGGCCTACGGAGACGACGGTGGTGGTGACCTATCTGCCGATCATCGAGGGCGGCCGGATCGCCGAGCACGGGGCGCGGCTCCGACTGGGGCGACCGCTCGTGGCGAACTCGGTGGTGATTGCATTCGGTGAAGTCGTGGTGGTGGGGGACACCGTGGCAGGCGGCTATCTCGGCGGGGACGGTGCCGATTTCGGCTCGATAGTCACCGCCGGCGGTGCGCGGCAACGGGCGTATGCGACGGGGGACCGGGTGACTGTCGACGCCGACGGGTATCCGGTGTTCGCCGGGCGCAGAGACGCGCTCGTCAAAGTCTCGGGCCGGCGGGTCGACACGGCCGCGATCACCCGTCGCATCATGGTGGACCCGGCCGTGGTCGACATCGCCGTCGAGCTGGACCGCGGCCGCCTCCGGGTATGGTTCGAAACCCAGCGAACCTGCGCGGGTGACCAGGATCCCGGCGCGGCAGCCTCGATCAGGCGCGTCCTCGTGGACTCGGGTGTGTCGTCGTTCGTCGTGACACCGGTCTCCGGAATACCGCGAAAACCCAACGGGAAGAACGACATCGCTCGTCTACACGCCGGCATCGCCGTCGGATCGCACGGGCGGTCTGACTCGGATATCGATGACCGGGCGACCGGTCTCGCCGGAGTGTGGAGTGCCCACCTCGAGCGGCCGATCACGGCCGATACGTCGCTGCTGGAGGAGGGCATCGGATCACTGGACCTGGTTCGAATCCTGCCCGACACACGCAGGTATCTGGGCAGGCAGGTGTCGATCCTCGACCTGATCAGTGCCGATACCGCGGCGAACCTCGTGTGTGACGTATCGGCGAACGAGGGTTGGCTCGACGGTGCGACCGCCGCAGAGATCGAACGCGACTACACCGTGCTGGCACTGCGGCGCGCGTGCGCGGTGCCGGCCTCGCGACGGTCGTCGGCGCGCCGCGAGTCGGGGCCGATCCTGGTGGTGGGCGCGTCGGGCGTGCTGGGGACCGGCTTCGCCGAGGCCGTCCTGGACCGGGCCCGCGACGGGGCAGCGCACCCCGACGTGGTCCTGGCCATGAGGTCGAGTCCGCCCGACACCCCGGTCTGGGCCGAACTGCGCGGCGCGCAGGGAATACGCATCGAGCAGTTGTGCGCTGGATTCGGCGTCGCCGAACTGGCGACGCTGATCCACCGGACCGGCGCCCGAACCCTCGTCAACTGCATCGGCAACACGAACGTCGTCGTGCCCTATCGCGAACTCCGCTGCGCCAACGTGGAGTTGGTGACTGCCATGGCCGAGACGTGCGCTCGTGTCGGCGCCAGGATGGTGCACCTGTCGACTCATGTCGTCAACAGGGACGTCGCCGCGCGGCAGGTCGTCGATCCTCGGCAGGCCCCTTACCCCTACGCGGCCTCCAAGGCACTCGGCGAATTGGTGGTCAGCCGCGCCGAACCGTGGCTCGACTTCGCGATCGTGCGCCTACCCCGAGTCCTGGGCACCGTCGATCAGGTACGGGGCTCCGCCGACATCCTGGTGTCGGTTGCCGATGCCTGCCGCGCGCTCAACGCGTATCCGGCGGTGGAGCTGATCGAAGAGGTGACCACCGGACGCGCCGCGGCGGCCGGCATTTTGCGTCGCTTGCCAGAGTTCGGCGGCCCGGAGGAGCTCGGCTGTGGAATTCAGGTGTTGCGCGGACAGAGGGTGGCCTACCAGGAAGTGCTCGGCTCGGTAGCCGGCCGCAGGGTCGGCATCGACGAATGGAAGCGCCGGCTGGACGAAAGTGACTGGGCGAAGGCCAATGCGCGGAGATGGTCGGTGATCGACGCCTGGATCAGTTTGGGGCTCCGGCTCGGTGGCCGCTCCTATGCGGAATACCTGGGCGAGTTTCCGGCTCTCCCGCTGCCGGTCCGCGGCGTCGCCGAACTCGTAGCGCCCGGGCCGTCCGTGGAGGCACTGATCTCTCCCGGGACATTCGGGAACTGGGTGCGGCCGGGCGACGACCTATCAACAAGAGACCACGACACAGTGAGGGATGGCAGTGACAGAAGTAGCCGCGGACAGTGAACAGACATCACGTACCAAACGGATTCGACTCGACGTGACCGGCATGTCGTGCGGAGCCTGCTCACGCCGGGTCGAGAACACGCTCAACAAGGTCGACGGAGTCCAGGCCACCGTCGACATCTCCACCAAGATCGCGACGGTCGACGCCCGCCACGACATCACGGTCGCCGAATTGTGCGACGCGGTGGAGCGGGCCGGCTACCACGCCGAAGAACGCACCGCCGGCCACGACGACCAATCCGCGCCGGCCCCGAAAAGCCCGTCGATCGTGGCGAGGGCCATCCGCTGGGTGACCGTCGGGCACATGGGCGGCTGAAAACAGGCGGCCGGCTGCCGGGAACTGCCGGGGCAGTACGAACGACCACTCTTATCGAGGACCGTTCGACCACTGAGGAGCCATGGGCGAGAACCCGGCGACAGCCACCGATGAGAGCCAGACTCCGGAGCCGTCGCCGTCGCGACAGGTCGGAACCGCGCACTACCGCGCTTTCCTGCAGCGACTGCACTTCTACGCGGGCCTCTTCGTGGGGCCGTTCCTGCTGATCGCCGCGGTCAGCGGTGGCTTGTACGCCATCGCACCCACCATTGAGCAGTTCGTCTATCGCGATCAGCTCCAAAGCCACAGCAGCGGCGACATCCTGCCGGTCGCCGAACAGGTGCGGGCCGCTCAGGCGCAGCGTCCCGACCTGACGGTTACCGCGGTGCGCCCCGCGACCGGTCCCGGCGAGACCACCCGGGTGATATTCGACGACCCGTCGTTGGGCGAGTCCGAGCGCCACGCCGTGTTCATCGATCCCGTGACGGCGTCTTCGCGCGGCGAGCTGACGGTCTACGGCAGCAGCGGTGCGCTGCCGGTCAGGACCTGGATCGATCAGCTGCACCGCAGCCTGCACCTCGGGGAGCCTGGCCGCCTGTACAGCGAGCTGGCAGCCTCCTGGCTGTGGCTGATCGCGCTGGCCGGGGTCTTCCTGTGGTGGGGACGGTACCGGCGTGCCTCACGACGCCCGGACGCCGACGCCCGGCTGCTGACGCTGGACCGCTCGAGCCGAGGCCGAGCCCGGACCCTGAACTGGCATGGGGTGGTGGGAATCTGGATCGCCGTGGGCTTGCTGTTCCTGTCCGCGACGGGACTCACCTGGTCACGGTTCGCCGGCGACAACGTCACCGATCTGCGCACCGCACTGTCGTGGGAGACACCGGCGGTGTCGACCGCACTCAACGGCGCCCCCGGCGGCGAAATGTCCGGCCATGAGGGGCATCACAGCGCCCCGGCAGCAGCTCACCCGAACGGCGCGCCATTGGTCGGTGACATCGACCGGGTGCTGAAAGCGGCACACGAGGCCGGTGTTGACGGCAAGGTCGAGGTGAGCATTCCCTCGGACTCGCACACCGCCTTCACCGTGGCCCAGACCCGGCAGCCCTGGGTGATGTCGAACAACGCGGTGGCCGTCGACGGGGCGACGGCAACGGTGACCGACGCCTCCTGGTTCTCCGACTGGCCCTTGGCCGCAAAGCTTTCCGCGTGGGGCATCCAGCTGCACATGGGGTTGCTGTTCGGGATCGCCAACCAGCTTCTGTTGCTGGGACTGGCGCTCGCGTTGGTCACCGTCATCGTGCGCGGTTACCGGATGTGGTGGCAGCGTCGGCCCACCGCCGGTCGCCGGCCGGTGGGGTCTGCGCCTCGGCGCGGTGTGCTCGCCGGACTGCCGCCCGCGGCTGCGGTGGCCGTGGTCGTGGCGGCGGCGACGATCGGCTGGTTCATCCCGTTGCTGGGCGTCAGCCTGGTGGTGTTCGTGGCCGTGGACGTCGCCGTGGGATGGCGGCAGCACCGCCGGCAGCGCTAGCCGGTGAGATCGTCGCGTTCGGCTGCGGCGATCAGGTCTTCGCGGGCGCGTGCCACCCGGGAACGGATGGTGCCGACGGGGCAGCCGCACACCTCGGCGGCTTCGGCGTAGGACAGGCCCAGGACCTGGGTCAGCAGCAGGGCGTGGCGCCGGTCGGGATCCAGGCCGTCGAGCAGGAGGCGGATTTCCACCATCTTCTCGAACCCGCCGACCGGGCGGTAGCTCTCCAGGACCTGCTCGACGTCCACCCCGTGCTGGGTGCGCGGCCGGCTCTGTTTGTGCCGAATCTGGTCGACCACCACGCGGCGGGCGATCGACAGCAGCCAGGTGCGCGCGGAGGAGCGGCCGCTGAACCGGGGCAGCGCGGTGATGGCGCGCATGAACGTCTCTTGGGTGAGGTCGTCGGCCGAACCGGCGTCGCCGAGGTAGGCGACGGTGCGCCAGACGTCGGTCTGGGTGGCCCGGATGAATTGCTCGAGCGCCGCTGAGTCACCGCGGCCGGCGGCGAAGGCCAGCCGCGTAACGTGGTCCTCGCCGCGTTCGGTAGTCACGGTCCTCGACATTATTCGATGCCGCCCGGGAACTCGGCATCGGGCCGGACCGACTAGATATCTGGTGACCTATGTCGATGACGTAGGCCACCGACGTGGTGAGTGAGCAATTGGAGTAGTGGTGACCACAGCAACTGTCGCCGACAACACGGCGACCCAGCGCATCGCGCTCGACGTCACAGGAATGTCGTGCGGGGCCTGCGCTGCCCGCGTGGAGAACAAACTCAACAAAGTCGACGGGGTGCGCGCGTCAGTGAACTTCGCCACACGCGTCGCCACCGTGGAAGCCACCGCGGACGTCGGCGTCGACCAGCTCTGTGCGGTGATCGAGCGGGCCGGTTATCAGGCAGCGCCGCGAGTCGAGCGCGCCGCGACCGACGTCGACCCGGATGCCGACCACGCCCGCAGCCTGCTGCTGCGCCTCGCGATCGCCGCCGTGTTGTTCATCCCGCTGGCCGATCTGTCGGTGATGTTTGCCGTCGTGCCCGACACCAGATTCACCGGCTGGCAGTGGGTGCTGACCGCGCTGGCAGCACCGATCGTCACGTGGGCGGCCTGGCCGTTCCACCGCGTCGCGCTGCGCAATGCCCGGCACGGAACCTCGACCATGGAGACCTTGATCTCCATCGGCGTGACCGCCGCCACGGTGTGGTCGATGTACACGATCTTCTTCGACCATCAGACCTACCACGCTGCGGGCGTGTGGCAGGCGCTGCTCGGCAGCGATGCGATCTATCTCGAGGTCGCCGCGGGAGTAACGGTTTTCGTGCTCGCCGGCCGCTACTTCGAGGCGCGCGCCCGCTCCCGTGCCGGGGGAGCGTTGCGGGCGCTCGCCGCACTCGGAGCCAAGTCGGTGACCGTGCTGCTCGCCGACGGTAGCGAGCTCGTGCTGCCCGCGGACGAGCTCAAAGAAGGACAGCGTTTCGTCGTCCGCCCGGGCGAGGCCATCGCCGCCGACGGCCTCGTGGTCAGCGGGGCGGCCGCGGTCGACGTCAGCGCGATGACCGGAGAGTCGAAACCGGTTCAGACCCAGGAAGGTTCAAGCGTCGTCGGTGGAACCGTGGTGCTCGACGGCCGGTTGGTCGTCGAAGCGGCTGCGGTAGGCCCTGACACCCGGTTCGCCGGGATGGTCCGACTGGTGGAGCAGGCACAGGCGCAGAAGGCCGACGCGCAGCGACTTGCCGATCGCATCGCCTCGGTGTTCGTGCCATGTGTGCTCGTGATCGCGGCGGCCACCGCTGTCGGTTGGCTGTTGATCGACGGCGACGTCAACCGCGCGGTGTCGGCGGCCCTGGCCGTTCTGGTGATCGCCTGCCCGTGCGCGCTGGGCCTGGCCACTCCGACCGCGATGATGGTGGCCTCCGGCCGCGGCGCCCAGCTGGGCATCTTCCTCAAGGGGCACCGGGCGCTGGAGGCGATCCGCGCGGTCGACACGGTCGTGTTCGACAAGACCGGCACCCTGACCACCGGCCAACCTCAGGTCATCACCGTCGCCGTGGCCGACGGCTGGACCGAGGATGAGGTTCTCGGACCTGCGGCGGCCGTCGAGACCGCATCCGAGCATCCCGTGGCACATGCGATCGTCACCGCCCGCGCCGAACACGAGATCGCCGCTGTCGAGGATTTCCAGGCGTTCGCGGGGCACGGCGTGGCCGGCTCGGTCGACGGCGTGACCGTGGTGGTCGGACGCCCCGGCTGGGTGACCCGCGACCGCGTGGTGCCGGCCAACCTCGCCGCAGCCCGTAAGACGGGCGAGTCACAGGGGCAGACAGTCGTCTTCGTCGCACACGGCGACACGGTCTGCGGTGCCATCTGCATCGCAGACGCGGTCAAGGAGTCAGCTGCCGGTGCCATCGCACGACTTCACGCCGAGGGCATGCGAACCATGCTGCTGACCGGTGACAACGCCGCGACGGCCGCCGCGATCGGGGCGGCCGTGGGTATCGATGACGTGGTCGCCGAAGTCCTGCCCGAGGACAAGGTCGGCGCGATCGAAAAGCTGCGCGACCAGGGCCGGGTGGTGGCCATGGTCGGTGACGGAATCAACGACGGTCCCGCACTGGCATGTGCTGACCTGGGCCTGGCCATCGGCCGCGGGACCGACGTCGCCATCGGCGCGGCCGACATCATCCTGGTCCGCGACAATCTGGACTCGGTGCCGCAGGCGCTGGGTCTGGCCCGCGCGACGATGCGGACCATCCGGCTCAACATGATCTGGGCGTTCGGCTACAACGTAGCGGCCATACCGATTGCCGCAGCGGGCCTGTTGAACCCGTTGATCGCGGGCGCGGCGATGGCGGTGTCGTCGTTCTTGGTGGTGTCGAACAGCCTGCGGTTGCGCAATTACGGCACGGTCCAACCGAATACGTTCAGCGATGCTCAACCGGAGGAGCGGGCGGCGGCGCGCATATCCGGCTGAGACGAGTCGAGCGGGGCCAGGCACACACCCAGCCATCCCGCCGTCAATGCCGCGACAGTGACGGTGCCCAGTACCGCCGGAACCCAGGAGGCGGTGTGCGCGGTGTGATGCCACCAGAACGCTCCGGCGCCGCCCACCGTGGCGACAGCCGAAGCGCAGGTCGCCATGCAGCACCACCGAAACCGGCGACGTAGCAGGGCGAAAGCCGAGGCCACCGCCGCAAGGGTGAACAGAGAGATTGCCACCAGCGATATCCAGTGCCCGTTGCGGGTGGCGCCGGCGGGAACGTCGCCGGTGGCGCGCAGCGCGACGGCCGTCCCCGCCAGCGCGGTGACGAGTGCGGCCAGGACACGGGCGCGGGTCGCACTGATCCAGACGTCCTCGAACACCGTCCGCTCGATGGCTCGCAGCTCGGTCTCCACCGACGCGGCCATCTGCTGAGAAGTCACTGAAACACCTTTCGGATCGTCCGTGCGGTCTGGATATCGGTCGCCCCGTTGATTGGTCGGCGACACGGCCGGATAAGTTCCGTTGCCGCCTGATCGGCGGGTGTCGGGCGTAGCCTCATATGCATGACCAGCAATGAGACGGCCGGATCGACGAAGTGCGACAACCCGAACTGTACGTGCGAGAACTGCAACTGCGGGAGCAACTGCACCTGCGGTGCCGACACGTCTGAATGACCGCTGGCTCTCCCCATCCGGTTGCGGGCGGTGTCAGCGCCGGGTGCGGGAGAGCTCGCGCAGCATCGCGTTGTACGCGTCGAGTTCGTCGTCGTAGCCACGGTCGCTGTGGCGGTCCTCCCGGGCTCCCGCCCGGCGGTCCTGACGTGCCCATTGCGCCACCAGCGCGACCACCACGATGACAACCGGAACCTCGCTGGAACCCCATGCGATGGCGCCGCCCAGGTGTTGGTCGTCCGAGATGCTCTGCAGCCACGGAAGATTGACCGACCGGTAGAAACTCTCGCCCAGTGATGAGGTCATCGTCATGGTGGCGATACCGAAGAAGGCGTGGAAGGGCATCACGGCGAACAGAAGACCGAGCCGCCCCAAGAAGGGGAGCCGCCGCGGGCCGGGGTCGATCCCGATGATTCCCCAGTAGTAGAGGTAGCCGGTCAGCAGGAAGTGCACCGTCATGAACTCGTGGCCCCAGTGATACCGGATCAAGGTGTCGAACAGGGGCGTGAAGTAGACGAGATAGAGCGACCCGACGAACAAGACGAACGCCGTCACCGGATGCGACAGGAATCGCGTCACCGGTGAATGCACGAACCAGACCAGCCATTCGCGCGGGCCCGGGGACGCGTCTTTGGGGGCGGTGGGGAGCACGCGCAGGGCCAGGGTCGCCGGTGCGCCGAGGACCAGAAGCACCGGGACGAACATGTTCAGCGCCATGTGTTCACCCATGTGCACGCTGAACATCGCCGATCCGTAGGCGCGCACGCCGGAGCTGGTGGTGATCAGCAGCGCGGCGCACCCCAGGGTCCAGGCGATGGTGCGGCCCACCGGCCAGTGGTCACCGCGCCGTCGCAGTCGTGCCGCGGCGTAGAGATAGCCCAGTGCGAGCACGATGGCAGCCGTACCGATCAGCGGATCGAACCGCCACACGGTGGCCAAGCTGAGTGGGCTCGGGGGTGCGTCGAGTTGGTAGCCCAGAAAGACGTCCCACGTCGAGAACTCGTGAAGGGTGAACCGGGGCGGCACACTGTTCGCGGCCAGTGCCAGCGCGGCGGTGACGACGATCATCGCGGCCGCGGACACGGTGTTCGCCAGGCGCGAGGGATGTCGGTGCTTGCGCAGAAACACGATGTCGCACAGCCAGGTCAGCGTCACCAGGAGCCCGGCGGACAGCACGGCGAGCCCGTACGTCGACCGCAGGATCGGCGACCCGCCCAACATCAGCGTCGCCAGCAGGGCCCCGTACACGACCGTGACCGCTCCGCAGACCACGTGCATCATCTGGACCAGGCGGCTGAGGGCGACGTCTGGCAGTGCGGCGGCGACGATCTTGGTGCCCGTCCACACCGCGACGGCGACGGCGAAGACGATGACCGCACTGGTGGCGATGTCATGATCCGGGCCTTGGCCGGCATTGCCGGTGACGGGCACGGCGATCACTGCGATCAGGGTCGGCAGCAGCGCCACACAGTGCCCGATCCAGCGGAGCGCGAATCGGATGCCGACGGCCAGCACCAGCGCAAAGATCGCGGCTGCACACCACCCGCGCGCGGCCTCCGAGGCCGCGATGGCGCTGCCGAGGCCGGGGCTGGTGACGAGGCGGCCCACGGGGATTCCGGCGTCGGCCGACGCGGAGACCACGACCATGGCGGCGGCGCAGCAGGCCCAGAGGATCGCGGCGCGTTCGACCAGCAGGTGCGCTGAGAACGATCCCGCGTCGATGCGCCCGTCTGAACGCGGCCTAGCGGTGGTCACAATCCAGACCAGCGCGCCGGCACACACTGCTCCGGCCAGGGTGGCGGTCCAGTGTCCGAGCAGCCGGGCTGCGCTGGTGGCCGTCCCCGGGTCGGCGATCCCTGCCGCGGCGAGCCGCTGTGCACCCAGTTGGACCGCACACAGGAACAAAACCACCGCGCAGGCCGCGACGGAACCGAACAGCACCGAACGAGCCCGCCACACGCTGGTGCCGTCGGGTGTTTGCACACGCGCCATAGTCGAACCGGCCTTCCGCCGCGGAAACAACGAAACATCGCGGCCAGGCGAGTCTACGACAATATGTCGTAGTGCTGATGGGCGCGGGAACTTTGGCGTAGGCGGCCGCGACCAACAGACGACGACCACAGCCCGACACTCTCGTAGACAGGACCCGGAATGATCGCCGATCTCACGCTCCGGTGGGTGGTAACGGTGTTGTTCGCTTTGAGTGCGGCCGAGTGCGTGTACGCCTTGGTCCGCTCTCGTGGCCGGTTGAGCCTTGCGGTGAGTCAGGCGCTCCACCTGACGATGGCGGTCGCGATGCTGGTGATGGCCTGGCCCCGCGGCTCGCACCTACCGACGGTGGCGCCGATGTTGTTCTTCCTGGCCGCGACTGTCTGGTTCGCTGTCGGCCTGTTGCGGTCCACTACGACGCAAAACCGCCTCGTCGCCGGCTACCACGCCGCGATGATGCTGGCAATGGTGTGGATGTATGCCGTGATGAACGGCAAGGTGCTTCCAGGCGGCGCGGGCACGATGGCCGCCGGTGGCCACCACATGGCTGCGATGCACCCGGCCGGGCACCACGGCGGCGGAGCGGCGATGGTCATGGCACCCCTGCCGGTGCAACCGCCGTGGATTCCCGCGCTCAACTGGCTCTTGACCATCGGTTTCGTGAGCGCCGCCGTGGTGTGGCTGTACCAGTATTTCTCGTCCCGTCAGCAGCCCGGAACGTCGCCGTTCTCGCATTTCGGCACGTTGTGCCGGGCCATGATGGCGGCCGGCATGGCGATCATGTTCGGCGTCATGGTGTAGCGGTTCAGGCAGCGGGGTCGTCGGCCGCGCGGAGATGACGGCGGGTGGGCGTGGCCGCGCCCGGTTCGTCACCGCCCTCGCGTGCCCTGGGCGAGGGGTCTTGCGGGCGGGATGTGCGGGAGGCCAACACCGAGAGCACCGCGGCCAGCACGACCGGAAGATGGCTCAGGGCCCGAACCGGTGTCACCTGAGCGGCTAGCGCGTCCGATGCCACATAGAAGGCCAGGAACCCGCAGTAGATCACCAGGACACAGGCCAGGCCCGTGGCGATACGCCTACGGAAAGCCATTGCCACAGTTGCCAGTCCGAGTGCGGCCGACCACGCCGTGGACTCGTTCAGCAGATGGGCACCGCTGGCCGAGCCGTGATGCGCGCCAACCATTCCGAAATTCATGCCGGCTGCCTGAGCGACCGCCACGACCACCTGGGCCACCCCGATGACGACGATCGCGACGGTCAACCAATACCGGCTCAGCCACTCGCGAAGCCGGCCCAGAGCGGCATTCCGGTGCGGGGGCTGCCCGCTCACCGTGCCGATCAGCCCCGTGTTGGCCAGATCGCGAAGGAACTGCGCTTGCGTTGCGGCCTTGTCATACCAGGCAGCACAGTCGTGGCAATCGCGCAGGTGCTCGTCGACGCGCGCCGAGGGGACCGGCTCACGCTCCCCGTCGAGGCGCGCCGACAGCGCCTCTCGAGCCACCACGCAATCCACTCGGCCATTCTCCCGCATTGACCTCCGCGATTGCACATCTGCTCACGCCGTCGACGAGTAGGGCAAATTGCTGCTGGTTCGCGGGTCGACGTGAACGTGCCTGCCCACATACGGGAAGGCCCGTTGCGGGCAGGCCGGCCGGTCGCAGATCCGGCACCCAGCCCCGATGGGCACGGTCGCTTCGGGGTTGCTCAGATCGATACCCACCGAGTACACCAGCTTGTCGGCGTGGCTGAGATCGCAGCCGAGCCCGATGGCGAAGCTCTTCGGTGTGCCCAGATAACGACTGGGCGGTGACGTGGAGGTTTTCGCGATCCAGAAGTAGTTGCGGCCGTCGGGCATCTGCGCCACCTGGGTCAGGAATTCACCCGGCCGGGCGAACGCGTGGTGCACCACCCACAGTGGGCAGTTCCCGCCGATGCGGGAAAAGTGAAAAGCGGTGGCGGACTGACGTTTCGAGATGTTTCCCGCGCTGTCGGTGCGCACGAAGATGAACGGGACGCCACGCGCGTTCGGCCGCTGCAGCGTCGACAGCCGATGGCAGATGGTCTCGAATCCCACCTCGAAGCGGCGTGCGAGCTGGTCGATGTCGTACCGCAGGTCTTCGGCTGCGGACAGGAACATCCGGTAGGGGAGCAGCAGGGCGCCGGCGAAGTAGTTGGCCAGCCCGATCCGCGCCACATCCCTTGCCTCTGGGCTCAATTGATCGTCGGTGGCGACGATGCTGCTGATCAGCTCCGAGTGCATCAGCAACGCGATCTGGGTGGCGAGCTGAAATGCACGCTGCCCGGGCAGCAGCCACCGTGCGACGTAGAGGGAGCCGGTTTCGGCCAGATATCGACGTTTCACGTTGGGGCCCAGCGCATCTCCGTCGTCCACGATCACCGAAATGCCGAACTCGCCGGACAACAGGTCGGTCAGTTGCCGGTCGAGCCCGCCAACCCGCAGCCGGTGCGTCGAGAAGAGGTCCTCGGCGGCGCGATCGAGCGTGTCGATGTAATTACGGCGGTCGTAGAAGAAGTCGCGGACCTCTTCGAACGGCATGGGTCGTTGGACCCCGGTCTGCGCAGCCAGGTTGGCTCGGCCGTGCACGGCCTCCAGTTCGGCGGTGGTGTCGTGCAGGCGGCGATGCAGGTTCACCACGGTCTGGCCGATCTCCGGCATGCGAGCGACAAGTTCTTCGATCTGGGCGGTGGTCGCACCGTCGACCAGGATCTCCCGAAGGTCTGACACCAGCCGCGCGTCGGCATCCGCGGCGAAGTACTGCGTCGGCAGATCGAAGCGATCGGACAGGGCCAACAACACCGGGACCGTGATCGGCCGCTGATCGTTCTCCAGCTGATTGACGTAGCTGGTCGACAGTCCCAACGCGCGCGCAAGTGCGACCTGTGTCAGGCCTTTCTCGTCGCGGAGCCGTCGCAGCCGGGCGCCGGCGAATGTCTTGGTCACCGATGACGAGGTTACCCCGGCCAGCTTTCGCAGGATTCGCAAAATCGGCCGACCAAGGCCACAAAAATACGCATTTACCGGGTATTTTCCCGGTCGCTCAAGCTGCGTACCGTGCGGATCATGCGTGAACATGACGTCAGAACCCGGCGCAGTGCCGAAGCCTTTCCGCGCGAAGAACACCTGGCATGGAAGATCGCCGAGGTTGCCGCCGACCCGGTGGCCGTACCGCCCGAAACCGAGGCGATGGTGGTCAACCGCATCATCGACAACGCCGCGGTGTCGGCGGCCGCGGTGATCCGGCGCCCGGTGACGGTGGCCCGCGCGCAGGCGCTCGCGCACAAGACACCGCGGGGCGCCTCCGTGTTCGGAGTCCAGGGCACGGTCTCATCCGAATGGGCCGCGTGGGCCAACGGCGTCGCTGTTCGCGAACTTGATTTCCACGACACGTTCCTGGCCGCGGAGTACTCGCACCCCGGGGACAACATCCCCGCACTCGTCGCCGTCGCCCAGCAGCTCGGCGTCAACGGCGCCGACCTGATCCGCGGCATCGCCACCGCCTACGAAGTGCAGGTCGATCTGGTGAAGGGAATCTGCCTGCACCAGCACAAGATTGACCATGTGGCCCATCTGGGCCCGTCCGTCGCCGCGGGTCTGGGCACCATGTTGCGGCTGAACCCCGAGACCATCTATGCCGCAATCGGTCAGGCGCTGCACCTGACCACCGCCACCCGCCAGTCGCGGAAGGGCCTCATCTCCAGCTGGAAAGCGTTCGCGCCGGCCTGGGCAGGCAAGGTCGCGATCGAGGCCGTCGACCGCGCCATGCGGGGCGAAGGTTCGCCCGCCCCGATCTGGGAAGGCGAGGACGGCGTGATCGCTTGGATGCTCGCGGGGCCCGAACACACCTACCGGGTCCCGCTGCCGGCTCCGGGCGAGCCCAAGCGCGCCATTCTCGACACCTACACCAAGGAGCATTCGGCGGAGTACCAGAGCCAGGCGCCGATCGACCTGGCCCGCCGGATGCGTGAGCGGATCGGTGACCTGGATCAGATCGCCACCATCGTGCTGCACACCAGCCATCACACACACGTGGTGATCGGGACCGGCTCGGGCGATCCGCAGAAGTTCGATCCCGATGCGTCGCGTGAGACCTTGGACCACTCGGTGATGTACATCTTCGCCGTCGCACTGCAGGACGGCACCTGGCATCACGAGCGTTCCTACGCTCCCCAGCGGGCGCACCGGCCCGACACCATCGAGCTCTGGCGCAAGATCTCCACGGTCGAGGACCCGGAGTGGACCCGGCGCTATCACTCGGCCGACCCGAACCAGAAGGCGTTCGGCGCCAAGGCCGTCATCACCCTCAAGAGCGGCGAGACCATTGTCGACGAACTCGCCGTCGCCGATGCCCACCCACTCGGGGCGCGGCCATTCGAACGCGAACAGTACGTCGCGAAGTTCGCCGAGCTGGCCGACGGTGTCGTCGAAACCGAAGAGCAACAGCGCTTCCTGGCTGCCGTCGAGAACGTCTCGTCCACGAAGGCAGGTGGACTCGACGCCCTCAATGTGCGGGTCGATCCGCGGGTGTTGGAGAAGGCGCCGACGGTTCCCCCGGGGATTTTCAAATGAGCGGGTTGCTCGGCTCCGCCGTACCGGCCTCGGAGAAGCGCCGAAATCTCCGGCGTGGTCTGCAATCCGGCCGGCTCCTGCGCTTTCCTGGCGCGTTCTCTCCACTGGTGGCCAAGCTCGTTGCCGAGGCAGGCTTCGACGGCGTGTACGTCTCGGGCGCAGTGCTGTCGGCCGACCTGGGCCTGCCCGATATCGGGTTGACGACCCTGACAGAAGTGACGGGCCGCGGCGCCCAGATCGCCTCGGCCACCGATCTTCCGACTCTCATCGACGCCGACACCGGATTCGGTGAGCCGATGAGCGCAGCCCGCACCGTGACAGTGCTCGAAGACGCGGGCCTGGCCGGGCTCCACCTGGAAGACCAGGTGAACCCGAAGCGGTGCGGACACCTCGACGGAAAGGCAGTGGTTCAGACCCGCGAGATGGTCAAGCGGCTGCGCGCCGCCGTCTCGGCGCGCCGTGATCCCGACTTCATCATCTGTGCCCGCACCGATGCCGCGGGGATCGAGGGGATCCCCGCGGCGATCGACCGGGCCAAGGCATACGCCGACGCCGGTGCCGATCTGATCTTCACCGAGGCTCTGCGTACCCCAGTGGAATTCGAACGATTCCGGGAAGCAGTCGACGTGCCGCTGCTGGCCAACATGACCGAATTCGGAAAGTCTGAACTGCTGACAACGCAGCAGTTGTCCGAGATCGGCTACAACATGGTGATCTACCCGGTGACCACGCTGCGCCTGGCCATGCACGCTGTCGAGAACGGCCTACGCGAAATCGGCATGGCAGGAACGCAATCCGGCCTGCTAGGCCAGATGCAGCACCGCGGCCGGCTGTATGAGCTGCTGCGTTACCGCGACTACAACCAGTTCGACTCGGATATCTACAATTTCGCGCTGCGAGGGGTGAAACGATGACCACCGCGAACGACACAGTCAAGCCGAGTATCCACAAGGGGCTGGCCGGCGTGGTGGTCGACACCACCGCCATCTCGAAGGTGGTCCCGGAAACCAACTCGCTGACGTACCGGGGTTATGCGGTGCAGGATCTGGCCGCGCACTGCAGCTTCGAGCAGGTCGCCTACCTGCTGTGGCACGGGGAGCTCCCCACAGATCAGCAACTGGCGTTGTTCTCCCAACGCGAACGGGCGTCCCGGCGCATCGACCGCTCGATGCAGTCGCTGCTGGCCAAGATCCCCGACAATTGCCATCCGATGGATGTGGTCAGGACTGCGATCAGCTATCTGGGCGCCGAAGATCCAGAGGAGGACGACAGCAGGCCCTCGGCCAACTTCGCCAAGTCGTTGCGGATGTTTGCGGTGTTGCCGACGATTGTCGCCGCCGATATGCGCCGGCGGCGGGGGCTGGAACCGATTGCCCCGCACAGCCATCTGGGCTATTCGGAGAACTTTCTCAACATGTGCTTTGCCGAGGTGCCGGATCCGGTGGTCGTCAAGGCTTTCGAGCAGTCGATGATCCTCTATGCCGAGCACAGCTTCAACGCGTCTACCTTCGCGGCGCGCGTGGTGACCTCCACGCAGTCCGATATCTACAGCGCTGTCACGGCGGCCATCGGCGCTTTGAAGGGGTCGCTCCATGGCGGCGCCAATGAGGCAGTGATGCGTGAAATGCTCGAGATCGGCTCTGCTGACCGGGCGGCGCAATGGCTGCACGGCAAGCTGTCGCGCAAGGACAAGGTGATGGGCTTCGGACACCGGGTCTACAAGAACGGCGACTCTCGGGTGCCGACCATGAAGGCTGCCCTGCAACAGGTCGCGGCGGTGCGCGATGGGAAGCGGTGGCTGGATATCTACAACGTTCTGGAAGGCGCGATGTTCGCGGCCACCGCGATCAAGCCGAACCTCGACTTCCCCACTGGGCCGGCGTACTACCTGATGGGCTTCGACATCCCCAGCTTCACCTCGCTTTTTGTGATGAGCAGGATCACCGGGTGGACTGCCCACATCATGGAACAGGCAGCATCGAACGCGCTGATCCGGCCGCTCAGTGACTACAGCGGGCAGCCGCAGCGGGCGCTCTCGTGATCTCCGAGGTTCGGTTCTGGCGGTCAGCCGTCGAGTCGGGGCGTGGTATCGGCGCGTACCGGCGCTGTTCAGATCAAGATGAGCCGCGAGGTGTGGGATAGCCCACGTGCGGTGCGGATGCGCCGGCGCTGAATTGGCTGAGATGAGCCACCGGCGGGGAAAGCCGACCACAACCGCCCAGGCCGCCCAGTCGTTGCATTCGCGGGGTCGACTTGATCGCACCCCTGCGGCCACCGCCGGCCTGCCGTAGGGCGGTCGTGTTCGGCGGAACCTCCGAACTGCCCGTTGCCGACGCGAGAATGGCTGTTGTACTGCGCTTTTGAAACCTCTGCGAATATTTACGGCTGCTGTGAGCCGTATTGGAGCCAGACTGGTATCGCGAAAGGGACGCCACACCAACAGAAGAGTTTTGGTTAGTCTCACCCTCGCTGAACTGAGGAGGGCTGCGGGCCCGGGCACGGCGCACACGTTTGGTGGCGCCCCCGGCCTGCGCCGTACACAGGGGGGATGAGGCTTGACGTGTGAAGAAGTACTGCAGCACAGCGCAACTGACGCTGCGGGTTATCTAACGCAGGGGCCGACGTGACCAACACGTCAACCGCGGACTACCCCGTGCTTCCTCGGGAACGCAAGAACGTTTCAGAGGTGATACGCAGCACGCCGGCACCGCCAGTCCCACAACTGTTGCGGCCGAGCAAGATCCGGGTGGCTACCGGTACCGACGCCGCGATGATCGCCGAGTGGATGAATCGCCCACACCTCGCCAAGGCCTGGGAGTACGACTGGCCGGTCGAGCGCTGGCGCACACATCTGGAAGCTCAGCTCGAAGGCGACTACTCACTCCCGCTTGTGCTGAGTATCGGCGGCGTAGATCGTGGATACCTCGAAATCTACCGGGCTGCCAAAGATTCCATCGCCGACCGCTACGACAGTGCGCCGCATGACCTGGGGCTACACGGCGCGATCGCCGACGAAGAGTTGGTGAACCGAGGTCTCGGGCCGATGCTGCTCCCCAAGATCGTGGCAAGCGTCCTGGCTGCCGACCCCGATTGCCGGCGGATCATGTTCGACCCCGATCACCGCAACACCACCGTGCGGGGATTGTGTGAGTTCGCCGGATGCAAATTCCTCGGCGAGCATCAGATGTCCAACCGCAGGATGGCGCTCTATCAACTCGATCGGGCCACCGCCCGCAAGTGGATGGCTTGAGCTTTCTTACCCCAAACCGGCTGCCTGACAGACGGTTCCATGAGCAATCAAACAGATCGAAATGAAAGGTGAGGCTGGGTCTCGTCGACCAGCCGGGTATTCACTTATGACCACGACTGATTCATCGACATCACCGGCTGTGTCCGACGGACTGGTGTCCATTCTGCGTGACGATCTCGAGCTTCCGTGCCAATCGCTGGATGCGGGCACACGTCTGGTCGAGGACCTCGGCATGGATTCGGTCTCGTTCGCCGTGGGGCTGGTGGCGATCGAGGAGAAGTTCGGGGTGCAGCTCAGCGAGGAAGACCTGATTGCCTGCCGCACGGTGGGTGACCTGCAGACCGTGATCGACGACCGGAGCGCGGCATGAATCCGCTGGCAGGCGCCCTGAGAGAGGCCATGGTCACCTCGCCGCACCACCTGGCGGTACTCGACCGCGACACCGATTCCTGGCAGCGCCGTCCGTGGCCCGAGGTGCACGGTATCGCCGAATCCATTGCGGCTTACCTGTTGGGCCGGGACCGACGGGGAGCGGTAGGGCTGGTCGGCGAGCCGACCGTGGAAATTGTTGCCGCCATCCAGGGTTCGTGGCTGGCAGGTGAGGGAGTGTCGATCCTGCCGCGGCCGCAACGGCGCGCCGAGCCGTCGGAATGGGCGCATGCCACGCTGTCCCGGTTTGCCGGCATCGGCGTGACGACGGTGTTCAGCTATGGCAGCACGCTGGAACTGTTGCGGACCGTGGACTCGCCGCTGGCGGTGTGCGACGTCGCCGACGCCGCACGCACGTCCACATCGACCCAGTTGCGCCATCCCGACCATGCCGATGTCGCGATCCTGCAGGGCACGGCCGGCTCCACCGGTTCTCCGCGCACCGCGACGTTGGCGCCGGAGGCTGTGCTCAACAACATCCTGGCGGTCACGCAGCGATTGTCGCTGAGCCGCAACGATGTCGGTTGTTCCTGGTTGCCGATCTACCACGACATGGGCCTGGCGATGGTGCTGGCGTCGACGATGTCCGGCATGCCGTTGTGGCTGGCGCCCACGGGGGCCTTCTCGGCGGCGCCGCTGCGGTGGGCCGAATGGCTGTCCGAATCGTCGGCCACCTTCACCGCCGGGCCGAACTTCGGATACTCGGTACTCGGCCGCTTCGCCAATCGGGTGTCCGACGTCGACCTCGGTGCGGTGCGGATCGCGATCAACGGCGGCGAGCCCGTCGACTGTGCCGGTGTCGATCGATTCGCCGTCGGCATGAGCCGGTTCGGCTTCGACGCTGCGGCGATGACACCGGCCTACGGGATGGCCGAGTCAACCTGCGCAGTCACCCTTCCCGCCCCAGGGGAGGGTCTGCGCATCGACATCCCGGATGCGGCGGATATCGACCGGCGCTTTGCGCTGCTCGGGCGGCCCGTGCCGGGTATGGAGGTCCGCATCGTGCCGTCTGCCCATGACGACACCGGCACATCCGGCGAAGTCGAGATTCGGGGCTCGTCGATGATGACCTGCTACCTGGGAGATGCGCCGGTAGACGCGGGCAGCAACGGCCAGTGGTTCCCGACCGGCGATATCGGCTACCTCGTCGACGGCGCGCTGGTGATCTGCGGCCGGTCCAAGGAGATGATCACCATCGCCGGGCGCAACATCTTCCCCACCGAGATCGAGCAGGTCGCGGGCGAAGTCGAGGGTGTGCGGGAAGGAGCGGTGGTCGCTGTCGGCACGGAATCCGGTGCCGCACAATCCCGATTGCTGGTGGCAGCCGAGTTCGTCGGCACTGAGCAGGACACCACCCGCAGTGCCGTGATCCGGCGCATCGTGTCGGTGTGCGGGGTGACACCGGCCGATGTGGTGCTGATGTCGCCGGGATCCTTGCCACGGACGTCATCCGGAAAGCTCCGGCGCTTGGAGGTGCGTCGTCAACTGGAGGCCGCGCGGTAGCCGCGCAGTCCGCGCGATGAGTTCTACCCTCGTTCCGAGTCCAAGCAGTATCCACTGCTGACCGAACGGGAGAGAACCTCGTGGCACAACTGCTCAAAGTCCAGAATTTCAACGTGTCCAGCGACGGATTCGGCGCCGGCGAGAACCAGAGCTTCGAGCGCCCGTTCGGTCATGCCGAGCCGGCGACGATGTTCGCCTGGGCCGGAGCCACGGCCAGCTGGCCCAACCGGACGGACCCGGGCGGCAGTCGTGGCCTTGACGACTACCTGACCAGGGACTTCCATCACAACATCGGTGCCGAGATCATGGGCCGCAACAAGTTCAGCCCGTACCGGGGGCCGTGGCAGGATCACCCCGACTGGCAGGGCTGGTGGGGAGAGGTGCCGCCGTTCCACACCCCGGTTTTCGTGATGACCCATCACGAGCGACCGTCACTCACCCTGTCGGACACCACCTTCCATTTCGTCGATGCCGATCCGGCGACCGTCCTCGAACAGGCCCGGGCCGCCGCACAAGGCAAGGATGTCCGGCTGGGCGGGGGTGCGTTCACCATCCGGGAGTTTCTGGACGCCGACCTCGTGGACACCCTGCACGTGGCGGTGTCGCCGACCGAGTTGGGCGGTGGGTCTCGGCTCTGGGAGTCACCTGAGGAGTTGGACGATCGCTTTCACCATGACGTGGTGCCAAGCCCCGGCGGCGCGGTCACGCATCACTTGTTCTGGCGGAAATGAGCTAGCCCGGTCGGCGGAGGCCGTCACGACGCGGCGCAGGTTTCGGTCGGCAGCCAGCGGGTAATGCACTGAGCTGACCCGGAGGGAGATGCTGCTCATGACGGCGATCACCGCATATCGCGGACTGCTTCGCACAATCAACCTGCACGTCGAGGACACCGGAGGCGCCGGACGCCCCGTGGTGCTGATCCACGGTTGGCCGCTCACCGGAGAATCCTGGGCCCCACAGGTCGATGCCCTCGTCGCGGCCGGATACCGGGTGATCACCTATGACCGCCGGGGTTTCGGCCGAAGCGACACGTCACTGGTGGGCTACACCTACGAATCGCTGTCCGATGACCTTTCGGCATTGATGGAGGAGCTGGACCTACGCGATGCGACTCTGGTCGGCTTCTCCATGGGCGGGGGAGAAGTGGCCAGCTATTGCGCCCGCAAAGGCACCGCCCGAGTGCGCAGCGCGGTGTTCGCGGCCTCGGTGACTCCGTATCTGCTGCATTCCCGCGACAATCCCGAGGGGCCGTTGAGCAAGACGCAGGCCGCCCAGATGGCGATGTCGCTGACGAAGAACCAAGACGCGTTCTACGACCGCATGATGACCGACGTCTTCTCGGCCAACGGACAGTTGACGATCAGTGAGGATCAACGCCGGCAGGCGTTGGCGATGTGCAGGCAGGCCAGTAAGAACGCCGCACTCGCCTGCCTCACCGCCTTCGGTAACACCGACTTCCGTGAGGACCTGCCCCGGGTCACGGTGCCCAGCCTGGTCATTCACGGAGACGCCGATACGACTGTGCCGCTGGAGGGTTCAGGACGTCGCACGCACGAGGCGTTACGCGACAGCCGGCTGCACGTCATCGCCGGCGGGCCGCACGGAATCCCGATCAGCCATGCCGACGAATTCAACGAGGTGTTGTTGGCGTTCCTCGCGCAAGAGTTCGTCGCGCATTGACTAGTCGCGGCAACGCATCCCGCGCTCGAAGGTACGGATGACGGCAGGAGCGGCCGCGTGTTGCGGCATGAGGCCGTCTTTGGAATCTTGGCAAGCCCACATGACCAACCCGTAGAGCGCGTGTTCGAGCCACTGGGTGCTCGACTCCGGGTCGAACACGCCTTCGGCTTGGCCGCGTGCGATCAGATTGGTGAGATAGCTGTTATCCGGCATCGCCTCGGGGGGCAGGTCACGGAGCAGGTTGGGGTCGTCGAAAAGAAACAGCAGCCGGTTGCCGACCGAGATCATCGCGTTGATGACGCGCCGCATGGCATCGACGGGGCAGCCGTCCTCGGGGGCAGCAGCGGCCACCGCGGCGGTCACCACCTGCACCGAGTCGACGATGGTGGCGTTGATCAGGCTTTCCCGGTCGGGGAAGTAGCGGTGCACGGTGGTTCGGCCGACGCCGGCTGCCTTGGCGATCTCGGGCAACGTAGCGGTCCGGTCGTCGGCCAGGACTGCGGCGGCGGCCTCGATGATCGCGGCGCGGGTGCGCGCCTGGGTAGCCGAGAGCTCGCCGGTACTCATCCGTCGATGGTATCGGCGACCGTCACGACGGTCTTGCCACCGGTATCGGCGTCGTGCGCTCCGCCAGGAAACGTGCCGGACGTTGCCGAACCGGCAACGGCCACCAGAACCAGCGCCCGAGGATCGCCGCAATCGTCGGAGTCATCAGCGAGCGCACCACGAGGGTGTCGAACAGCAGGCCCAAACCGATCGTCGTACCGCCCTGGCCGATCGCGATCAGATCGCTGGTGGCCATCGAGGCCATCGTGAAGGCGAACACCAGGCCGGCTGCGGTGACCACCCCACCCGTGGCGCCCATGGCCCGGATGATGCCGGTGTTGATGCCCGCGCTGATCTCCTCCTTCATTCGGGACACCACCAGCAGGTTGTAGTCCGACCCGACCGCCAGCAGGATGATCACCGAGAACGCCAAGGTCATCCAGTGCAGATCGATTCCGAGCAGGTACTGCCACACCAGGACCGACAGGCCGAACGAGGCTGCCAGAGAAAGGATTACGGTACCGACGATCACAAACGACGCGATCAGCGCGCGGGTGATCAACAGCATCACGATGAAGATCAGCGTGATCGCGCCGCAGGCCGAGATCAGCAGATCCCATTGCGCACCGACCTGGATGTCCTTGTAGGTGGCTGCGGTGCCGCCGAGGTAGATCTTGGCGTCGGCCAGGGGCGTCGTCTTGATCGCTTCGCGGGCCGTTTTCAGGATCGGGTCGACGTGCGAAATGCCTTCGGCAGTAGCCGGATCCACATCGTGGGTGATGATGAACTGTGCGGCTTGACCATCCGGTGAGACCATCAGGTCCAGGCCCCGTTTGAAATCCGGGTTGTCGAACGCCTCGGGTGGCAGATAGAACGAGTCGTCGTTGCGAGCGTCGTCGAACGCCTGTCCCATCACCGATGCCGTGTCGGTCATCTTGCCGATCTGATCGACCAGCCCGTTGAACGTGCTGAACATCGTCTTCATCGTGCCCTGCATGGACTTGGAGATGGCGATCATCGGCGGCAACTGAGCCACCAGTTGCGGCATCAGCTGATCCATGTCGTTCATGTTCTTCACCGATTCCGAGAGGGTCTCGGTCATGGTGTCGATGCCGTCGAGACCGTCGAACATCGAGCGCATCGAATGACACATCGGGATGTCGTAGCAGTGCGGTTCCCAATACAGGTAGTTGCGCAGCGGTCGCATGAAATCGTCGAAATCAGCCATGTGATCCCGCATTTCGTTGGTACTGGCCTGCATCTCGTTCATGCTCGCGGTCAGCTCGTGGGTGATGTCGGTCATCCGGTTCATCAGGCCCAGCATGTTCTCCATGATCGCGATCATTCGGCCGAGGTCGTCGGTGAGCGTGTTCATGTCGCCCATGCGCTCGCGCAGGAACTGCAGGTTCTCGGTCATGGAGACCGACTGCATACTCACCTGGAACGGCACGGAACTGTGCGCGATGGGGCGACCGAGCGGCCGGGTGATGCTCTGCACGCGCGCGACACCGGGCACACGGATCAATTCCCTGGCGATCTTGTCCAGCACGATCATGTCGGCCGGGTTGCGCAAATCGCGGCCCGCATCCACGAGCAGCAGATCCGGATTCATCCGGGCTGCGGTGAAATGCCGTTCAGCGGCGGCATATCCGACGTTCGACGGCAGGTCCTTGGGAATGTAGAGCCGTTCGTTGTAGGAGGTCTTGTAGCCGGGCAGGGCCAGCAGACCCACGAGTGCCACCGAGATGGCCGCCGCCAGGATCGGAACCGGCCAGCGCACCACCGAGGTGCCGAGCCGGCGCCAGCCGCGGGAACGGATCTCGCGCTTGGCGTCGAGCAGGCCGAACCGGCTGCCCGCGGCAAGCACCGCGGGAGCCAGGGTGAGCGAGGCCAGCACCACCACCGACATGCCGATGGCGCTCGGGATACCCATGGAGCTGAAGTAGTTCAGCCGGGTGAAATGCAGGCACAACATGGCGCCGGCGACCGTGAGTCCCGAGCCGAGGATGACATGGCCGACACCGTGAAATGCGGTGTAGTAGGCATCTTCTCGCTCTTGGCCCTTCTGCCGGGCTTCCTGATATCGGCCGACGAGGAAGATGGCGTAGTCGGTTCCGGCCGCGATGGCCAACGAGGTCAGTAGGCTCACCGAGAACGTCGACAAACCGAGCAGGCCCGCGTGGCCGATCGCGGCCACCACACCACGGGCGGCCGACATCTCCAGCAGCACCACGATCAGCATCAACAACATCGTCGCGAATGACCGGTAGACCACGATCAGCATCACCGCGATCACGGCGATGGTGACGAAGGTGATCTTGACCATGCTCTTGTCGCCCGCCTCGTTCATGTCCGTGGTGAGCGGACCTTGGCCCGTGACATAGGCTTTCACGCCCGCGGGCGGGTGCGACTCGTCGATGATCTTGCGGACCGCGGCGACCGACTCGTTGGCCAGCGTCTCGCCCTGGTTGCCGGCGAGGTTGACCTGTACGTAGGCGGCTTTGCCGTCGGTGCTCTGTGAGCCGGCCGCGGTGATCAGGTCGCCCCAGTAGTTCTGTACGTGCTGAACGTGTTCGGTGTCGGCCTGCAGTGTGCGGACCAGCTCGTCGTAGTAGCGATGGGCGTCGGTGCCGAGCGGCTGATCGCCTTCGAGCACCACCATCGCGATCGTGTCGGAGTCGAACTGATCGAAGCGCTCACCGATCTTCTTCATCGCCACCAGAGCCGGAGCGTCCTGCGGCGACAGAGAGACGGCGTGTTCGTGGCCGACCACCTCGAGCTGGGGGATCAGGGCGTTCAGGACGACGACGAGTGCGACCCACAGCAGGATGATCGGGACCGCGGCGACGCGGATGACGCGGGCGATTCCCCTGTGGTCGGGGTGTTCGTGGTTGCCCATCAGGCGGCCTTGTCCAAGCAGAAGGCCTGGGCGTTGTGCTGGTTCACGGTCTGGTCGTCACGGACCTCGCCGTTGACGACGATCCGGCAGCTGATCACTTCGCTATCTCCTTGGGCGACCACGTTGGCGAACACCGTGGGCAGGGTGGTGACGACTTCGTGCCGCCATGGCAGCGAGCTGAAACTCTCGGTGTGGGGTTGGGCGTCGGCGTCCAGGTAGCTGACGTGGCCGCTGGTGCCGCTGGGCCCGCTGATCTCGTAGACGACGCGCTTCGGGTTGAACTCGACGATGTCGTCGCCGGCGGACTGGCCCGGTTCGGTGTTGATGTGGGTGCCGAAGATTCCGTGCATGCGGCTCATCGTGAAACCGCTGACGGCGAGGGCGGCTATCAACACCAGGGGAATCCAGAAGCGTTTGGCGAGCCGAAATAGCGTAGCCACGGCAAAAATCCACCTCTCCGGTTCGGCGCATGCCGACGGAAAACCCCATCCGACCGCGATTTGATCGGCTGAACGTAACAAGCCCTTAGTGGATCCTCAACGTTCCATTAAGGGATTTTGAGATACCTCACAGTTGTTTGCGAAGTGGAATTTTTTGGTGACCTACCCGGCGATCAGACGTACCGGGGAACCCGCGCAGTAGGCGGCGATGTCCTCGACGATGTCGCGGTAGAAGATCGACATCACGGTCTCGGTGACATAGCCGAGGTGCGGGGTCAGCAACGTGTTGGGGAGGCTGGCCAACGGGTGCCCCGCAGGCAGGGGTTCGTGCTGATACACGTCGAGTGCCGCACCGCGGATTTTGTTGCCGCGCAGGGCCTCCACCAACGCATCCTCGTCGACAAGGCCGCCGCGTGAGGTGTTCACCAGGATGGCCGACGGCTTCATCGCCTCGAGTTCGGCGGCGCCGACCAGGCCACGCGTGGATTCGGCCAGCACCAGGTGCAGCGACACCACATCCGCGTCGGAGAACAGCGCCTCCCGCTCCACCCGGACCACTCCGGCCAAGGCGGCGCGCTCTTCGGTGAGGTGCGGGCTCCAGGCGATGACGTTCATCCCGAACGCCGAGCCGATCGCGGCCACGCGGCTGCCGATCCGCCCCACCCCGACCAGACCCAAGGTCGCCCCGTGCAGATCGCTGCCGATGGTGCTCTGCCACAGGCCGTCGCGGATGCGCTGGTCCTCGACGACGAGGTGGCGTTGCAGCCCGAGGATCAGGGCCCAGGTGTGTTCGACGGTCGGGGTGATCGCACCGCCAGTACCTGACACGGTGATACCGAGGCGGTGCGCGGCGGCGACGTCGATGGCGGCGTTGAACGGACCCGTCGTCACCAGAAGCTTCAGGGCGGGCAACTGGGCGAGCAGCGCCGCGTCGAGCGGCGTGCGCTCACGCATCGCGACCACGACCTCGTAGCCGGTGAGGGTTTCGATCAGGGCCGGGCCGGGTGCGATGTGTTCTCTGAGGGCTGTGACGTGCGGCGGGCGGGGGATCGGTGACCAGTCGACGGTGTCGGCGATGCCCTGATAGTCGTCGAGAACGGCGATGCGCAGCGGTTCGGTCATGGATCAGTATGCATTCGGATCGTTCTGGACGGCCGCCGGAACCGGATGCTGATACAGCGCAGCGGCGTTCTCCCAGGTGATCTTGCGGACCGCGTCGGCCGGCAGGTCACGGATCTGTTCGTGGATCGTGCGCTGGGTGTGCGGCCAGGTCGAGTCACAATGCGGGTAGTCGGCTTCGAGCAGGATGTTGCCGGTGCCGATCCGCTCATGCTGGACGAACGAGGACTGGTCCTCGACCGCACAGAACCAGAAGTTCCTGACGAATATCTCGGCGGGGGAAAGTGTTTCACCGAGCGCCTTCCAGGTTCCGTACATCTGGTGATAGCTCAGCATGTGGTCGAGGCGATCGAGTAAACCTGCCACCCAACCGATTCCGCCCTCCGACAGGCAGATCTTGAGATCGGGGTAGCGGCTGGGCAGTCCCGAGTACAGCCAGTCGACCGCCGCGGTGATCGCGTAGGCGAAGAACAGCACCCCCTGAACGTCCGGCGGGGCGTCGTCGGTGGTGGACGGCGCCGAACCCGAGGACCCGATGTGCAGGTTGACCACGGTGCCCGTCTCGGCGCACGCCGCCATCATCGGTTCCCAGTACCCGGAGTGGATGGTCGGCAGGCCGAGCATCGCGGGGTTCTCGCTGAAGGTCACGGCATGGAAGCCGCGCTCGGCGTTCTCGTAGATCATCCGGGCGCCGACCTCGGGGTCGAGCAGCCAGGGTAATTGGCACGGGATGATCCGATCGGGATACGCCCCGGCCCACGCCTCGAGATGCCAGTCGTTCCAGGCTCGCACGGCCGCCATCGCCAGATCCCGGTCCTTGGTCACCTGCTGCAGCCGCTGGCCGGCGAACCCCGGAAGGAACGACGGGAAGTTCAGCGACGCGTATACCCCGTTGAGATCCATGTCTTTGACGCGCTCGTGAATGTCCCAAGCGCCACGCCGCATCTCGTCGAACCGGGCCGGTTCGAAACCGTACTCGGATACCGGCCGGCCGACCACGGCGTTGAAGCCGACGTTGGGCAGCGACTGTCCGTCATACATCCAGGTTTGCCCGCCGTCCCCGGTGTCGACCACCTTCGGGGCGCGTTCGGCGAACTTGCGCGGCACGCGGCCGGTGAAGGTGTCCGGTGGCTCGACGATGTGATCGTCGACCGAGATCACGGTGTAGAGCCGTTCGGCCCGTTCGGGTTCCGGGAGGAAGGTCACCGTCCGTTCGGCACCCTTGTTCGCGGTGGTGAAGTCGAGATTGCCGGCGAGCTCATCGATGGACTTCATGGGCAGTCTCCTTTCAGGTCAGCACGTCCGGGTCGGCCTTGATGGTCATGCGCGCCGCCCCGGCCCAGTACACGTCGGCCGCCCGCTCGGTGAGCGAGGCTTTCATGCCGTACATATCGGAGCGGTTCATCGCCGTGGGCTCGCGTCCGGTCAGCATCACCTGGTAGGCCAGTTTGCAGACCCGGTCGATCGACGCGGCCCGATACACAGCCTCGGCGACGGTGCCCCCGGTGGCGATCACCCCATGGTTGGCCAGGATGGTGAGATTGGCCGTGCCGATCCGTTCAGCGAGTTCGCGCGCCCTCGGAGCCGAATCGACCTCGCCGTCGTAGGTTTCGACGAAACACATGTCGTCGAGAAACAGCGACCCGGTCTGGTGGACCAGCTCCGGCAGCTTCCCCAACGCCGCGATCAGGCTCACGTAGTAGGGGTGATTGTGGATGACGACGCGGGCGTCGTCGCGCACCCGGTGCAGTTCGGTATGGATGTGGATGGCCGGGGTGACGTCCCAACGTCCGCGCACCACGCGGGCGGTCCCGTCGACGGTGCAGATGTCGGATGCGGTGAGCTCCTGCCACCACAGCCCCCACGGGTTGACCAGCATCTCGGCGCGGCCGTCGGGTTGCCAGGTGATGTGGCCGGCCATGTTCTCGGCGAATCCGATGGCGGCCAGGTGCCGGAATGCCACCGCCAGCGTCTGCTCCTCGGTCAGGTCGACGCCGATCGGTGGGGTGACCGACGGCGACCACACCTTCAAGCCGCCCTGGCGTACCTCACCGACGCTCATGGCCGTCTCCCAACCGTATCCGGATATCCTCGCGGAGTTGACCTTTGGCGATCTTCCCGCCCGAGGACCGGGGCAGCTCGTCGAGCACGATGAGCTTTTCGGGTAGCAGTTCCTTCGACATGCCCTGCGCCAGCAGATGCTCCACCAGTCCGGGCAGATCGATGTGTTGCCCGTTGGCGGTCTCGACGTAGATGCAGACCTTCTCGCCGAACACCGGGTCCGGCATCGCCACCGCCGCCGCGACCGCCACGGCGGGATGTGTCGTCACCGCATCTTCGACCTCGCCCGCACTGATGTTCTTGCCGCCGCGGAGAATGAAATCGGAGGTGCGGCCGGTGACGGTCAGGTAGCCCTCGGCGTCGATCTCGCAGATGTCGCCCATCCGCATCCAGCCGTCACGTGTGTAGAGCTTGTCGTGGTCCACCCCGCCGAGATAGCCCAGGCTGGTGGCCGGCCCACGGCAGGCCGGTTGCCCGCGTCCGGTCGAGCTCACGTCGTTGTCGCCGTCGAAAAGCCGCACCGCCATCTCCGGCACCAACCGTCCGGCCGTTCGCAGCCTGCGCTCCCGGGAGTCGCGCAGTGTCGTCCCGCTCAACAGGCCGGTTTCGTTGGAGCCGTAGAACTGCAGGATGGTGGCGCCGGTGAGCTCTTCGAAGTCGGCGGCCCGCCGATAGGGCAGCGCCTCTCCGCCGGTGAACACCACGCGCAGCGAGCTCAGGTCGTTCTCGCGCGATGCCCCGTCGGCCATAATCATCATCAACTGCGTGCTGACACAGCACAACACGCTGACCCGGTGGCGGGCGATCGCCTCACACGCGGCCTGGGCGTCGAACTTCTCCAGCAGCACAGTGGTGGCCCCGAGATAGATCGGTGTGGTGTGGGCGGTCCAGATGCCGAATCCGAACGGGGCAGGGATGACCGGGAGGAAGATGTCGTCGGAATTCAGCGCGCCATTGGCAACTGCCTGTTGATGGAAGTAGTGCCACCGGTTCTGGGTGTGCACAACGCATTTGGGAAGACCGGTGGTGCCCGAGGTCGAGTTGATCAGGAACACGTCGTCGGCTCCGACGCCCGCCGCCGGTGGTCGCGACGGCGTGTCGGCGTCGAGGGACATCCCGTCCAGAACCAGGGCGCTGATCCCGGAAGTCAGCGCCGACACGGTGGCCTGTGCCGAGGAGCGCCGCGCCGCATCGCTGATCAGCAGGCGCGGTTCGGTGACCCGCAGGATCTGGGTGGCCTCGCGGGACCCGGCGCGGGCGCCGATTCCCACCACGATGGCACCGCAGCGTTCGACCGCGACGAACAGCATGTGGATGGCCGCCGTATCCCCGTGCCAGACCGCGACGCGATCGCCGGGGCGCACGCCCAGCCCGGCCAGCTGTGCGGCCAGTCGTAGTGCGGCACAGTCGAATTCGTTCCAGGTGAGCGTGGAATCAGGGTAGTCGACATAGGCCGGCTTGTCCGGATGTGCGATGGCGTTCTCGCGCACGGTCTGCGAGAGAGTGCGGTCCGACCACCATCCTGCCGCGTGGTAGTGGGCTGCGTCTGCAGCATGGGCGGGGTACCCAGCCTTCATTGCCAAATCATATGGAAATAAGAATGTGTGTCAACGGTCACACCGCGACCGTCGCCGGGTCAGGGGCGAGGGGGTCCGGACTGTGCCCAGGTGCGCACCATCGTCGGGTCGACCACCCCATCGACGCCGGGGTACTGCTGAGCGTTGACCAGATGCGCGGCCGCCAGATCACGGGCTCGTTGCGCGTCGCCCACGTCGATCGCGTCGATCACCTGCCGGTGGTCTTCCAGTACCGCGCGGCGCTCCTCGACCGGCACCGTGGAGTGATCGGTCACCTGAGCCGACCAGTTTTGCTCGTGGGCAGACCACAACGCTTCGAGCGCGCCGGCCAAGATGATCATCGTCTCGTTACCGCAGTGGCGCACCAGCGCCTCGTGGTACCGGCGGCTCGCCGAGGTGGCTTGCCGGAGGTCGGATACCGAACGGACCGATTCTTCGTGCAGTTCACGCAGAATGGGCACCACTGTGCGCTTGCGGTCCGGACGCTGGGCACAGAGCGCCGCACATGCCGGCTCGACCTGAAGGAGTGCCGTACCCACATCGGCGAGACCGACCCGCCCGGCGCCCAGGACCAGCCCCATCGTGTAGGCGAGGTTTGCCGCGTCGGGCCGGTGTACCACCGCTCCGCCGAGCTTGCCGCGCCGCACCGTCAACAACCCCTCGGCCTCGAGGATGCGCATCGCCTCACGCAAGGACGGTTTGCTGATCGGATACTCGACGAGGAGTTCGTCTTCTTTGGGCAGGATCGTGCCGTCGGCGAGTTCGCCGGTGAGAATCCGGCGGCGCAGTTGATCGGCGACCTGCTCGGCAAGTCGCTGGAACCGGACGTTCGGCTGCGCCACGCATCGAGTGTGCCAGACGTGCCCCGCTTGAGGCTGCGCGTGGAGGCTTGTTTCCAAATGATTTGTCTCCTACGGTGAGCCATGCAGAAGTGGTCCATCGGCGCGGTGACGATCCATTCCGTCCTGGAGACCGTGGTGCCGACCCGGCCTGACCGGCTGTTTCGGGCCCTTCCCTCCGAGCTCGGAAGCTGGCTGCAGCCGCACTATCTCGACGCCGCGGGCAATCTGCTGGTAGCCATCCAGTCGTTCTTCATCGAATCCGGTGAGGAGCTCGTGGTCGTGGACTGCTGCTTCGGCGAAGGACACGACCTGCCATACCAAATCCCGATGGACCCGGACCGGTATCGGCGGTCGCTGGCCGCAGCCGGATTTGCCCCCGACGACGTCACCACCGTCGTCTGCACCCACCTTCACCTCGACCATGCCGGGCGTAACACCACGCTGCGCGACGGCGCCTGGGTGCCCACCTATCCCAACGCGACCTACCTGCTGACCGCTGATGAGTACGCGGCATGGCGGCTATCGGCGGCACCGAACCGTGCCGCCGCCGAGACCGTCGAACCGCTTGTCGCACACGACGTTCTGCGACTGACCGACATGGACCACGCGATCACCGACGAGATCCGGCTGATCGCGACACCCGGCCACACACCGGGTCACAGCGCGGTGCGGGTCGAATCCGGTGGGGAAGTGGCGGTCATCAGTGGAGACGTCATCCACCACCCGCTCCAGATCACCCACCCGGAAGTGCTGCCGCTACCCGATGAGGACCCGGCCGCGGCCGCCGAGACCCGCGCCCGTTTGTTACGCAGCGTCGCCGAGGAGCAGGCGCTGCTGCTCGGAACCCACTTCGCCGCTCCGGCCGCAGGCACCGTCGTCACCGACGGCGACCGGCTGATGTGGGTGCCGCTCTAGCCGGAGGCGTCTCAGTTCGCGGTGTGGACGATGAGGATGTCGATCTTCACCCGGCGGGCGATGGTGGCGGGCACGGACCCCAACAGGCGCCCGGCGACCGAGTCCAGCCCGATGTCGCCGACGACGATCAGATCCGCACCGACCTCTTTGGCGAGCCTCACCAGGGCGTCGACCGGGGCGCCTTCGACCGCCCGCTCGACGATATCCGCGGCGCCGGCGGCCCTGGCCCGGTCGCGCGCCGCCTGGAGGATCTCGTAGACAGGGGCAGCGCCGTGCATCCGGTAGCCCTCGCTCTTGAGGCTGTCCTCCGCCCGGGTATCGAGCACGTGATCGGGCGACGGTGGCCGCGACCAGCCGCCCTTTTCGGCCACGGGTTGATGAGCGCTCGCGATGATCAGCTTCGCACCCTCCTGGGCGGCGACCATCGCCGCGCGATCCACCGCACGCAGCGACGAATCCGAGCCGTCGGTTCCGACAACGATCGTCTGATACGTGCTCATGTTGTCTCCGAACTGTCGGCTAGCGGGGCGAACAGGACATTAATGCACGCCAATCGTCCGCCGATGGAATTTGTGCCCCACGCCGTGTCAACGATCAACCGAAGCAGGTGTCAAGTGTCGGCCGATCGATACCGATGGAGACCGGTGGCCGTTACCTGAAGTTCTTGCTGCGCTTGCCGCTTTCGCCGAACGGGCACGGAGCTGTCGGATGTGCGGGGTACGGTGCGCTCAAGAGCGAGAAGCACACGTCAAACGAACGAGATATGGCACCCCCGACAGGATTCGAACCTGCAACCTACCGGGTAGAAACCGGATGCGCTATCCGTTGCGCCACGGGGGCAAGTCGGACCACCACAATTTACACCGGGTGGGTGTCGTTACCGAAACGGATATGCCCCATGTGGGTGCTCGAACCGCAACAGATGAAACGAGCGAGTCAGTGGGTCGACATCACACCAAAGACAAAGGCGACCTCGGCGTCGCCAAAGCGCATGCCGACCTGGTTGCCAAGGGTTTTTATGTGCTTTTTCCCGCGACCGAGCATGCGCCGTTCGACCTTGTGGCGTACGCGGCCGGTACCTTTCACCGCATTCAGGTGAAGTACCGGTCGGCACAAGCGGGAGCGGTGAGACTCAACCTCCGGTCCACCTGGGCCGATCGCCATGGCACCCACAGCACGCCCATCGACAAGGACGCTATCGACGTCATCTGCATCTACTGCCCGGACACCGATGAGTGCTACTACATCAGGCCCACCGATCACGGCGTCTCCGTCAATCTCCGGATCACACCGACCAAGAATGGTCAGCAGAAACGTATTTTGGCGGCCGCCTCGTTTCGCGACCTACCCGACAAACACCTCCCGCCGATCGACGAAACCCGTACCTCGGCGTGATGGGGCGGGGACGCGCGACGGACGCCCGACAAAGCCCTCCGCTGCCACCGGAGGCGGACTAGCGTGGACGCTGCATCGGTGGCCGGGGGAGGGGAGAGGGACCACGCTATGAGCGACGTGCCGGAGTTGGATGCGGCCGGACTGCCCGAAGAGCTGAGCGCAGTCGATCAGCTGTTGCACCGGGGTGAGGCAAACCCGCGTACCAGGTCCGGGATCCTCGGCGTCGAGATCCTCGACACCACACCGGATTGGGAACGATTCCGCGCCCGGCTCGACCACGCATCGCGCAAGGTTTTACGACTGCGCCAGAAGGTGGTCATGCCCACCCTGCCCACCGCCGCTCCGCGCTGGGTCGTCGACCCCGATTTCAACCTCGACTACCACGTACGGCACGTGCGGGTTCCCGAGCCGGGAACGTTGCGCGATGTGTTCGACCTGGCCGAGATCGCGCTGCAGTCACCGATGGACATCAGCCGCCCGCTGTGGAGCGCCACCCTCGTCGAAGGGCTGGCCGACGGGCGTGCGGCGACCATCCTGCACCTGAGCCACGCGGTGTCCGACGGTGTCGGCATCGTCGAGATGTTCGCCAACATCTACGACCTCGAACGCGATCCCGAGCCGACCGCGCCGGCGCCACTGCCCATCCCGCAGGACCTCTCGCCCAACGACCTGATGCGTGAAGGCATCAGCCGGTTGCCCGGATCGATCGCGGGCGGCGTACTCGGTGCCCTCGGGCAGGCGGCCCGCGCGGTGACGAAGGTGGTGCGCGATCCGGTCTCGGCGGTCAACGGTGCGGTGGATTACGCGATGTCCGGGGCGCGGGTGATGGGTCCGGCTGCGCATCCCTCGCCGCTGTTGCGCCGCCGCAGCCTGTCGTCGCGCACGGAGGCGATCGACATCCCGTTCTCCGACCTGCACCGGGCGGCCAAGGCCGCAGGCGGTTCGATCAACGACGCTTATCTCGCCGGGCTGTGCGGCGCCCTCCGCCTCTACCACGAGGCCAAAGGCATCTCCATCGACACGTTGCCGATGGCCGTCCCCGTCAACCTGCGATCCGAGGACGATCCGGCCGGCGGCAACCGCTTCGCCGGGGTCAACTTGGCCGCACCGGTCGGAATCGTCGACCCGGAGACCCGGGTCAAAGCTGTCCGGGCGCAGATGATGACCAAGCGCGAGGAGCGTGCCATCGACATGGTCGGCTCGATCGCCCCTGTGCTGAGCCTGCTGCCCGACGCCGTGTTGGAGGCGGTGGCCGGTTCGGTGGTCAATTCCGACGTGCAGGCCAGCAATGTTCCGGTCTACCCCGGTGACACCTTCCTCGCCGGCGCAAAGATATTGCGTCACTACGGGATAGGGCCGCTGCCCGGCGTCGCGATGATGGTGGTGCTGATCTCCAGATCGGGATACATCACGGTCACCGCTCGCTACGACCGGGCCGCCATCACCGACGAGAAGCTGTTCGCCCAATGCCTGTTGGACGGTTTCGACGAGGTGCTGGCGCTCGGTGGCGACGGCCGGGCGGAACCGGCCTCCTTCAGCAGCGATACGCCGGCGACGAACGGGAGTGCTGCACAGTGACTTCGAAAGAACCGAGCGCACGGGCAACCAGGCAGATGCGGCTGCCCGGCACCCTGGCCGAGATCGAGGGCAGTCCCGAGGGCCCTGAGATCGGCGCGTTCTTCGACCTGGACGGGACGCTCGTCGCCGGGTTCACCGGGGTGATCATGACCCGGGACCGGTTGCGCCGCGGCCAGATGGGTGTCGGTGAGTTCATCGGCATGGTGCAGGCCGGGCTCAACCATCAGTTGGGTCGCTCCGAGTTCGAGGACCTGATCGGCAAGGGCGCCCGGATGTTGCGCGGCAACTCACTCAGCGACCTCGACGAACTCGGTGAGCGGCTGTTCCTGCAACACGTGCAGGGCCGCATGTACCCGGAGATGCGCGCGATGGTGCGTGCTCACATGGCCCGTGGCCACACCGTCGTGTTGAGTTCGTCGGCGCTGACGGTCCAAGTGGAGCCCGTCGCTCGGTTCCTGGGTATCGACAACGTCCTGTGCAACAAATTCGAGACCGACGCGGACGGTCTGATCACCGGCGAGGTCAAGACGCCGGTGATCTGGGGTTCCGGTAAAGCCCGTGCGGTGCAGAACTTCTCGGCCGCCAACGGGGTGGACCTGACCAAGAGCTACTTCTATGCCGACGGCGACGAGGACGTCGCCCTGATGTACCTGGTTGGCCATCCACGGCCGACGAATCCGGCCGGCAAGCTGGCCGCAGTTGCGGCCAAACGCGGCTGGCCCGTGCTGAAGTTCAGCAGCCGCAGCGGCAGCAGTCCGGTTGCGCAGCTGCGCACCCTGGCCAGCCTGGCCACCATCCCGACGGTGGCCGCCGGGGCGATCGGACTCGGGCTGCTCACCCGCAACAAGCGCACCGGCGTCAACTTCTTCACCTCGAACTGGAGCAAGCTGCTGATGCTCACCACGGGCATCGAGCTCAACGTCCTCGGTGAGGAGAACCTGACCGCGCAGCGACCCGCGGTGTTCATCTTCAATCACCGCAACCAGGCGGACCCGATGATCGCGGGCCGGCTGGTCGGCGTGGACTTCACCGGGGTCGGCAAGAAAGAGCTCGAGCGCAATCCCTTGATGGGTCCGCTGGGCAAGGTCATGGATGCGGCATTCATCGACCGCGACGACCCGGAGAAAGCCGTGGAAAGTCTGCACAAGGTCGAAGAGCTTGCCCGCAAAGGCTTGTCGATACTGATCGCCCCGGAAGGGACGCGGCTCGACACCATCGAGGTCGGTCCGTTCAAGAAGGGACCGTTCCGCATCGCGATGGCCGCAGGCATTCCGATCGTGCCGATCGTGATCCGTAACGCCGAGGTGATCGCGCACCGCGACTCCAGCACGTTCAACCCCGGCAAGGTGGATGTCGCGGTGTACCCGCCGATCTCCGTCGAGGACTGGACGGTCGAGAACCTCTCCGACCGCATCGCCGAGGTCCGCCAGATCTACCTCGACACGCTGAAATCCTGGCCGCACGACGAACTTCCCACGTTCGACGTCTACTCCCGCGCCGCGTCGGCCGAGAAAGCCGCGCCACGGCGGGCCGCTGCCAAAGCACCGGCCAAGAAAGCGCCGGCCAAGAAAGCGCCCACCAAAAAGACTGCCCCCAAACCGGACACCGCGTCGCAGCGGTCGACTCCCAAGGGCCGGCCGTGACCGCCGGGATCGACGATTACCCGAGCTTCAGCACCAGTGACGATGCTCTGGTGCTCGCGTCGGTATCCTCACCCGCTGAGCTCGAGCTGCTCAACGACTGGCTCAAGGCGCAGCGGCGCGAACATCCGGACACGACCGTCGAAGTCCTGCAACTGCCGGCCACCGACGAACCCACCCCCGGGGCGGTGGCCCGGTTGGTCGAGGAGCTGGAATCGGACGAGGACCGGCTGGTGGTCCCGGTCCGGGTGTTCTGGGTGCCCGGCGGATTACCCACCCGGTTGAAAGTGGTGGGTTTGATCTCCGGCCGCGACACCTACCGGCCTCCGGAGATCCTGCAACGTCGCATCCTGCGCAAGAACCCGACGCGCGCCCGGATCGTCGCCGGTGAACCGGCCAAGGTATCGGAGCTGCGCAAGCAGTGGAGTGAGACCACGGTCGCCGAAAACCCCCGGGAATTCGCACGATTCGTCCTTCGCCGGGCGGTGCTGGCCATCGAGCGGGTGGAGCTTCGGCTACTGGGCCCCGAGTACAAGTCGCCCCGGCTGGTCAAGCCGGAGATGTTGGACTCGGCACGCTTCCGGGAAGGCCTGGAGCAGATTCCCGGCGCGACCGTGGAGCAGGCCGGGGAGATGCTCGACGAGCTGTCCACCGGATGGAGCCGGTTCTCGGTGGACCTGATCCCGACCCTGGGCCGGGCGATCTTCAGCCGCGGGTTCGACCCGCGCATCGACTACGACCGCACCGAGATCGAGTCGATGCGCCATGCCCTCGAACAACATCCGGCGGTGCTGCTGTTCTCGCACCGGTCCTACCTCGACGGGGTCATCGTGCCCGTGGCCATGCAGGAGAACCGGCTGCCCCCCGTCTACACGTTCGCCGGCATCAACCTGTCGTTCGGCCTGATGGGCCCGCTGTTCCGGCATTCCGGCGTCATCTTCCTGCGCCGCAAACTCGACGACCCCCTGTACAAGTACGTGCTGCGGCAGTACGTCGGCTACATCGTGGAGAAGCGGTTCAACCTGAACTGGTCCATCGAGGGCACCCGGTCACGGACCGGGAAGATGTTGCCGCCCAAGCTGGGACTGCTCGCCTACGTCGCCAACGCCTACCTCGACGGCCGCAGTGACGACATCTTGCTGCAGCCGGTGTCGATCAGCTTCGACCAACTGCACGAGACCGCCGAGTACGCCGCCTACGCCCGCGGTGGGGAGAAGACGCCCGAGGGCCTGAGCTGGCTGTACAACTTCATCAAGGCGCAGGGCGAGCGCAACTACGGCAAGATCTATGTCCGCTTCCCCGAAGCGGTTTCGATGCGCGAGCACCTGGGCGAACCGGGCGGCGAGATGGCCAACGACGAGGCGGCCAAACGGCTGGCGATGCAGAAGATGGCCTTCGAGGTGGCCTGGCGCATCCTGCGGGCCACCCCGGTCAACGCGACCAACCTGGTCTCGGCGCTGCTGCTGGGTGCCCGCGGGGTCGCCCTGACGCTGGACCAGCTGCACCACACGCTGCAGGACTCGCTGGATTACCTGGAACGCAAGAACACTCCGATGACCAACAGTGCGCTGCGGCTGCGGACCGCCGAGGGGGTTCGCTCGGCGGTCGACGCGCTCTCCGGCGGGCACCCGGTCACGTTGGTGGACAGCGGACGCGAGCCGGTGTGGCGCATCGCTGCCGAGGACGAGCTGGAGGCCGCGTTCTACCGCAACTCTCTGATCCACGCCTTTCAGGAAACCTCGATCGTCGAACTGGCCCTGGCGTACGCGGCCCGCGTCACCGACAACCCGCTGCAGGCGTTCTGGGATCAGGTGATGCGGCTGCGCGACCTACTCAAGTTCGACTTCTACTTCGCCGATTCGGCGGCGTTCCGCGACAACGTCGCCGAGGAGATGTCGTGGTACGACCGCACGCCCGAAGGCCAGGCGGCGGGCGGCTGGGAAGCGAGGGTGTCAGCCGGGGGCGACGACATCTACCAGATGTTGCGGCGCAAACGTCCGCTGCTGGTGGGTGCCATGTTGCGACCGTTCTTCGAGGCCTACGCCATTGTCGCCGACGTCCTGCGCGACGCCCCGCCGGAGATCGGTGAGCGGGAGCTGACCAAGCGGGCACTCGGCGTCGGGCGGCAGTACGTCGCCCAGGGCCGGGTGGGCAGCAACGAGTCGGTCTCGGCATTGTTGTTCGCCACCGCGCGTCAGGTGGCCGCCGATCAGGACCTGCTGGTCAACGGCCCCGACCTGAAGGCGCGGCGTAATGCCTTCCGCGATGAACTGCGCGGGATCGTCGACGACATGGACAAAGTCGACGAGATCGCCCGTGAGCAGTTCTACAACCGGGAGAAGCAGCGGCGCGCCCAGCGGCACCTTTCCGGCTAGTCCGGCTGCCGGCCGGGGTGCGGCGGCATCCACGCCATACCCTTGGACCATGACTTCTGCCGGCCAGGTGGCCGCATCCGGCGTGCGGAACAGCCCGGTGTGGCCGGTATTGGTCGGCGTGGGCGTGCTGGCCGGGGCGGTGGCGGCGGGCATCGGCGCGCTGTCCTTGGCCGACGCGCTGACCGCCACCGGTTTGCCGGACCCCGGCCCCGTCACCACCTACGGCCTGCCGTTCGTGCGCGCCTCCGGCGAGATCGCCGCCGTCGTCGCGGTCGGGGCATTCCTGTTCGCGGCGTTCCTGGCGGCACCCCAGGCCAACGGCGTCCTCGACGTCGCCGGCTATCGGGCGCTGCGGGTCGGCTCGGCGGCGTCGGCTGTATGGACCGTGTGCGCTGCACTGCTGGTTCCGCTGACGGTCTCCGACGTGTCCGGACAGCCGTTGCTCGACCATCTCGGGCCCGCCGACGTCTGGTCGGCGGCCGGAATGGTGGATGTGGCCGTCGCCTGGCGCTGGACGGCGCTCCTGGCCGCGGCCGTCACCATCGCCAGCCTGCCGGTGTTGCGATGGGGATGGACGCCGGTGCTGCTGGCCGGGTCACTGCTGACGTTGATGCCGCTGGTGCTGACCGGACACTCCTCAGCCGGGGGTGCCCACGATCTGGCCACCAACAGCTTGTTCATTCACCTGGTCGCCGCCGCGCTATGGGCCGGCGGGTTGCTGGCATTGCTGGCTCATGCCCTTCGGGCCGGAGGTGGGTCTGACGGCCCCGACACCGCGTTGGCCGCGCGACGCTTCTCAGCGCTGGCCCTGTGGTGCTTCGTCGCGATGGCCATCAGCGGCGTGCTCAACGCACTGGTGCGCATTCAGCTGCCCGACCTGGTGCGTACCAGCTACGGCTGGTTGCTGGTGGCCAAGGTGCTGGCACTCAGCCTGCTCGGCGTGCTGGGCTGGCGGCAGCGTCGGGTCAGCCTGACCGCACTGGCCGCCGATCCGGGGGCGCGTCGACCGCTGATCCGGCTGGCGCTGACCGAGGCCGCCCTGTTCGGCGTCACCTTCGGCATCGCCGTCGGATTGGGACGTACCCCGCCGCCACCCGAGCCGAAGATCCCCAGTGCCACCGAGGTCGCCATCGGATACGACTTCGCCGGGCCGCCGACGGTGGCGCGGGTGTTGTTCGACTGGCGATTCGACCTGCTGTTCGGGACCGCCGCGATCATCGGGGCGCTGGTGTACCTGGCCGGTATGTGGCGGCTGCGCCGACGCGGCGACGCCTGGCCGGCCGGCCGCACGGTCGCGTGGCTGCTGGGCTGTGCGGTCCTGCTGTTCACCACCTCATCCGGGCTCGGTCGCTACATGCCGGCGATGTTCAGCATGCACATGATCGCCCACATGCTGCTGTCCATGCTGGTTCCGGTGCTCCTGGTGTTGGGCGCCCCGGTGACCCTGGCGCTGCGGGCGTTACCCACCGCGGGCCGCGGATCGCCACCGGGTCCCCGGGAATGGCTGCTGGCGGCGTTGCACTCCAGGGTGTCGCAGTTCCTGACCCATCCCATCGTCGCCACCGTGCTGTTCGTGGCCGGCTTCTACGGCCTGTACTTCGGCGGCCTCTTCGACGCCGCGGTGAGCAATCATGCCGCGCACATCCTGATGAACGTGCACTTCCTGCTGTCGGGTTACCTCTTCTATTGGGTCGTCATCGGAGTGGATCCGACTCCGCGGCCCGTCCCGCACCTGGTCAAGATCGGGATGGTGTTCGCCTCGCTGCCGCTACACGCGTTCTTCGGCGTGGTGATGATGGGCATGGACACCGTTCTCGGCGAAAGCTTCTACCGGTCATTGCAGCTGCCGTGGCACACCGACCTGATCGGAGACCAGCACCTCGGCGGAGCGATCGCCTGGGCGGCCGGAGAGGTCCCGCTGGTCATCGTGATGCTGGCGTTGCTGATTCAGTGGCGACGCAGCGATCAGCGCACCGCCAAGCGGCTGGACCGGGCCGCCGATCGCGATGACGACGCCGACCTGGCGGCCTACAACGCGATGCTCGCCGAGATGGCGCGGCGTGACGGTCCACCGCGCTGATAGGTCGGGGTTTATCCCCAGCCTGCGTTTCATCCACAGCCGACGGCTTCGTCGGGTCCGCACACCGGCCGCGTGTCGGGGTGGCGGCGGTCAATGGCTGCGTAAGGCGGTCGACGCTTCGGCACCGGCCGCCGGAATGGATGAAGCGAAAGGAACCAGAAATGTTCGAGACCCCGTTCACCATCGTCGGCAACATCATCACAGATCCGGTGCGGCGACGGTTCGGCGATCAGGAGCTCTACAAGTTCCGGGTGGCCAGCAATTCGCGGCGCCGCACGCCCGACGGCAACTGGGAGCCCGGCAACTCGCTCTACGTGACCGTCAACTGCTGGGGAAATCTCGCCACCGGCACCAGCGCCTCCCTGATGAAGGGTGACGCCGTGATCGTGGTCGGGCACGTCCACACCAGCGAATACGACGACAAAGAGGGTGTGCGCCGGTCCTCGATCGAGGTGAAGGCCTCGGCGGTCGGGCCCGACCTGTCCCGCTGCACAGCCAGGGTCGCGCCGTTGCCCAAACCCGCGGCCGGCCCAGCGCCCCAGCCCGAACCCGTCGACGCCGACGACCCCGAAACCGACCCTGACGAGGCGGAGCTGCCACTGTCGGCCTAGCGGGTTCGGGTCACGCCTAGGATGGGCGCGAGTGAGTTGGGCTTGACGCGACCCTTCGCGCGAGCGCCCATCCGACGTTCCCGAAAGCTTCAGAAAGGCACATCACGGCATGGCCGAATTCATCTACACGATGCGCAAGGTTCGCAAGGCGCACGGCGACAAGGTCATCCTTGACGACGTCAGCCTGAACTTCCTGCCCGGCGCGAAGATCGGCGTCGTCGGTCCCAACGGTGCCGGTAAGTCGAGTGTGCTGAAGATCATGGCCGGCATCGACCAGCCGAACAACGGCGATGCCCTGCTGGCCCCCGGCGCCACGGTCGGCATCCTGATGCAGGAGCCGCACCTCGACGAGAGCAAGACCGTCCGCGAGAACGTCGAGGACGGCGTGCCGATCAAGGCCAAGCTCAACCGCTACAACGAGGTCGCCGAGCTGATGGCCACCGACTACTCCGATGAGCTCATGGAAGAGATGGGCAAGCTGCAGGAGGAGCTGGACGCCGCCGACGCCTGGGACATCGACTCCCAGCTCGAGCAGGCCATGGACGCGCTGCGCTGCCCGCCGCCGGACGAGCCGGTCACCCACCTCTCCGGTGGTGAGCGCCGCCGCGTCGCGCTGTGCAAGCTGCTGCTGAGCAAGCCGGATCTGCTGCTGCTCGACGAGCCCACCAACCACCTCGACGCCGAGAGCGTGCTCTGGCTCGAACAGCACCTGGCCAGCTACAAGGGCGCCATCCTGGCCGTCACCCACGACCGGTACTTCCTGGACAACGTCGCCGAGTGGATCCTCGAGCTCGACCGCGGCCGGGCCTACCCCTACGAGGGCAACTACTCGACCTACCTGGAGAAGAAGGCCGAGCGCCTCGAGGTCCAGGGCAAGAAGGACCAGAAGCTGCAGAAGCGGCTCAAGGACGAGTTGGCCTGGGTGCGCTCGGGCGCCAAAGCTCGCCAGGCCAAGAACAAGGCCCGACTCGGCCGCTACGAGGAGATGGTCGCCGAGGCCGAGAAGACCCGGAAGCTCGACTTCGAGGAGATCCAGATCCCGACCCCGCCGCGGCTGGGCAACGTCGTGGTCGAGGTTGAGCACCTGGACAAGGGTTTCGAAGGCCGCACCCTGATCAAGGACCTGTCCTTCACGCTGCCGCGCAACGGCATCGTCGGTGTCATCGGCCCCAACGGCGTCGGCAAGACCACGCTGTTCAAGACCATCGTCGGCTTGGAGCAGCCCGACAGCGGCACGGTCAAGGTCGGCGAGACGGTCAAGCTGTCCTACGTCGACCAGAGCCGCGCCGGCATCGACCCCAAGAAGACGGTCTGGGAAGTCGTATCCGACAAGCTCGATTACATCGAGGTCGGCCAGAACGAGATCCCGTCGCGGGCCTACGTGTCGGCGTTCGGGTTCAAGGGGCCGGACCAGCAGAAGCCCGCGGGCGTGCTGTCCGGTGGTGAGCGCAACCGGCTGAACCTGGCGCTGACCCTCAAAGAGGGCGGCAACCTGATCCTGCTCGACGAGCCGACCAACGACCTCGACGTCGAGACGCTGTCCTCGCTGGAGAACGCGCTTGAGCAGTTCCCGGGATGCGCCGTGGTGATCAGCCACGACCGCTGGTTCCTGGACCGCACCTGCACGCACATCCTGGCGTGGGAGGGCGACGACGACAACGAGGCCAAATGGTTCTGGTTCGAGGGCAACTTCGGTGCCTATGAGGAGAACAAGATCCAGCGTCTCGGCGCCGAGGCGGCCCGGCCGCACCGGGTGACCCACCGGAGACTGACCCGCGACTGACCCGTGACAGGCTAAACGGCGCAGCGGGCTCGATGACGCTACTAATGTCGCAGCCATGCACCGGTGCCGGTGTGTGGGCGTGAGTAGGGAGTGATCCGTATGACGGCCGAACCGGGAGCTCTTCGGGGACAGGGAATTAGCGATCGAGATCGCGCACCGGCACCACCTGAGGTGATCCACCGGCTCGCGAAAGCTTTCCTGTCCACCTACCGAGCTCCGCAGGCCGACGCGCCGGGAGTGGCCGCCACCGGTCCTCAGGCGGCGGTGGCCGAGCGCCTGGTCTCCGATGATTTGGTGGCCGCCCACTATGCGTTGGGCGGTCAACGGGCACCGGGCGAGACGAAGGTCGCCGTGTATGCGGGTGACGCCGACTCCGGGCCGGCGCTGCAGATCGTCACCGAGCAGGCGGCGATGCTGGTGGATTCGGTGACGGTGCTGCTGCACCGCCACGGCATCGCCTATCCGGCCATCATGAACCCGGTCTTTCGGGTGCACCGCGACGCCGACGGGGTACTGCGGGATTTCCAGCCCGCCGCAGAGGCCACCGGAGTCGACGGCGTCGACGAATGCTGGATCCTGGTGCCCGTCCACGGGGCCGCTGACGGTCCGGCACTGACCGAAGTGGTCGGGCTGGTGCCCGGAGTCCTGGCCGAGGCGCGACAGATAGGCATGGACTCCGCGGCCATGGGCGCAGCGCTGCACGCCCTGGCCAACGACGTCGCCACCGATGTCGAGGGACGGTTTCCCAACACCGACCGCAGAGATGTCGCCGCGCTGTTGCGCTGGCTCTCCGACGGGCATTTCGTGCTACTGGGCTACCAGCAATGCTCGATCAGCGACGGGCAGGCCACGGTCGATCCGTCGAGTCGGCTCGGCGTGCTCAAGCTGCGCGAGGATGTGCTCCCGCCGCTGACCGCCGCCGACGATCTGATGGTGCTGGCTCAGGCCACCATGCCGAGCTATGTGCGCTACGGCGCCAATCCCTACATCGTGGTGGTTCGCGACAGCGGTGGCGATCGGGCCGGTACGACCGCCGCCGAACACCGTTTCGTTGGCTTGTTCACCGTGGCCGCGATGAACGCCAATGTGCTGGAGATTCCGTTGATCTCGCGCCGGGTCGAGGAGGCGCTGGCCATGGCGCGGCGTGACCCCAGCCATCCGGGGCAGTTGCTGCGCGACATCGTCCAGACCATCCCGCGCCCCGAACTGTTCGCGTTGAGTTCCAAACAACTGCTGGACATGGCGCTGACCGTGGTGGACCTCGGTTCGCGGCGCCGTACCCTGCTGTTCCTGCGCGCGGATCAGCTGGCGCATTTCGTGTCCTGCCTGGTGTATCTGCCGCGCGACCGTTACACCACAGCGGTACGGCTGGAGATGCAGAACATCCTGGTGCGCGAACTCGGCGGCGAGAGTATCGACTACTCGGCGAGGGTGAGCGAATCACCCTGGGCGGTAGTTCATTTCACGGTGCGCCTACCCGACGGCACCTCTGCGCACACGGTCGACACCTCCACCGAGAACGAGAACCGGATCCAGGACCTGCTGACCGAGGCCACCCGCAACTGGGGTGATCGCATGACCAGCGCGGCAGCGCACGCCGCGCTGAGCCCGGCGGCGGTCGAGCACTATGCCACGGCGTTTCCCGACGATTACAAACAAGCCGTCGCTCCCGCCGATGCCATCGCCGATATCGCCATCATCGAGGCGCTACAAGACAATTCGGTGAAGTTGGTGTTCGACGAGGGCGGCGCGGACGGGGCGGCTCAACTCACCTGGTACCTCGGCGGACAATCCGCCTCGCTGAGCGAGTTGCTGCCGATGCTGCAGTCGATGGGTGTGGTGGTGCTCGAGGAGCGCCCGTACACCGTGCACCGGGCCGACGGTCTGCCGGTCTGGATCTACCAGTTCAAGGTGATCCGGCAGCGCGGCATCCCGGTCGAACCGGATGCGGCTTCGCGTGAGGCCACCGCCCAGCGGTTCGCCGATGCGGTCACCGCGATCTGGCACGGGTGGGTCGAGGTGGACCGGTTCAACGAATTGGTGCTGCGTGCCGACCTGACCTGGCAGCAGGTGGTGATCCTGCGTGCCTATGCGAAGTACCTGCGCCAGGCGGGTTTCCCGTACAGCCAGTCGCACATCGAATCGGTGGTCAACGAGAACCCGCACACCACCCGGTCGTTGGTGCAACTGTTCGAGGCGCTCTTCGACCCGTCCGAAGAATCCGCGGGTTCGCGGGACGCTCAGGGAGCGGCTGCCGCGGTGGCCGCCGACATCGACGCCTTGGTCAGCCTCGACACCGACCGGGTGTTGCGTGCCTTCGCGACCCTGATCCAGGCCACCTTACGTACCAACTACTTTGTGCAGCAGCCTGATTCGGCCCGCCAGCGGGGCGTCGTGGCGATGAAGCTGAATCCCGGACTGATCAACGAATTGCCGTTGCCGCGGCCCAAGTTCGAAATCTTCGTGTACTCGCCCCGGGTGGAGGGTGTTCATCTGCGATTCGGCTTCGTGGCCCGCGGCGGGTTGCGTTGGTCGGACCGACGTGAGGACTTCCGCACCGAGATCCTCGGCCTCGTCAAGGCGCAGGCGGTGAAGAACGCGGTCATCGTGCCGGTCGGGGCCAAAGGCGGGTTCGTGGTCAAACGGCCGCCCGAGCCGACCGGCGACGCCGCCGTCGACCGTGAGGCGACCCGCGCCGAAGGCGTTGCGTGCTACCAGCTTTTCATCTCCGGCCTACTCGACGTGACCGACAACGTCGACAAGGGGACCGGCGCCGTCGTCACTCCACCGGATGTGGTGCGGCGCGACGGGGAGGACGCCTACCTGGTGGTCGCGGCCGACAAGGGCACGGCCACGTTCTCCGACATCGCCAACGAGGTCGCGAAGTCCTACGGGTTCTGGCTCGGCGACGCGTTCGCCTCCGGCGGTTCGATCGGCTACGACCACAAGGCCATGGGGATCACGGCCAAGGGCGCTTGGGAGTCGGTGAAGCGGCACTTCCGGGAGATGGGTGTGGACACCCAGACCCAGGATTTCACCGTCGTCGGCGTCGGCGACATGAGCGGTGACGTGTTCGGCAACGGCATGCTGCTGTCGAAGCACATCCGGCTGGTCGCCGCATTCGATCACCGACACATCTTCGTCGACCCCAACCCCGACCCCGCGGTGTCCTGGGTAGAGCGCAAGCGACTGTTCGAGCTGCCGCGTTCCAGCTGGGAGGACTACGACGCCACGCTGATCAGCGAGGGCGGCGGCGTGTTCAGCCGCCAGCAGAAGTCCATCCCGATCAGCCCCCAGGCCCGCACGGCACTCGGGATCGACAGTGGTATAGAGGAACTCACCCCGCCTGCGTTGATGAAGGCGATTCTCAAGGCGCCTGTCGACCTGCTGTGGAACGGCGGGATCGGCACCTACGTCAAAGCCGAGACCGAGGCCGACGTCGGTGATCGGGCCAACGACCAGATCCGGGTGAACGGAAACGAGGTGCGGGCCAAGGTCATCGGCGAAGGCGGCAACCTCGGGGTGACGTCCCTCGGGCGCATCGAGTTCGACCTGGCCGGCGGCCGGATAAACACCGACGCGCTGGACAATTCGGCGGGCGTGGACTGTTCCGACCATGAGGTGAACATCAAGATCCTGATCGACTCGCTGGTCACCGCGGGCAAGGTCCGTCCCGACGAACGCACCGAATTGCTGCTGTCGATGACTGACGAGGTCGGCACCCTGGTGCTGACCGACAACAAGGATCAGAACGACTTGATGGGCACCAGCCGGGCCAACTCCGCGAGCATGCTCTCGGTTCACGCCCGGATGATCAAGGAGTTCGTCGCCAACCGTGGGCTAAACCGCGAGCTGGAGGCATTGCCATCGGAGAAGGAGATCCGCCGCCGCGCCGACGCGGGAATCGGTTTGACCTCGCCGGAATTGGCCACCCTGATGGCCCACGTCAAGCTGAACCTCAAGGACGACGTGCTGGCCAGCGACCTGCCCGACCAGGAAGTGTTCGCGTCCCGGCTGCCGCAGTACTTCCCGGAGAAGCTGCGAGAGCAGTTCACCAGCGAGATCCGCAGCCACCAACTGCGTCGGGAGATCGTCACCACCATGCTGGTCAACGACCTCGTCGACACGAGCGGGATCAGTTATGCCTACCGCATCACCGAAGATGTCGGCGTCGGCCCCGTCGACGCGGTGCGCAGCTACGTCGCCACCGACGCCATCTTCGGAATCGGCAAGGTATGGCGACAGATTCGCGCCGCTGCGGACGACGGAGTGCCGGTGTCCGTGACCGACCGCATGACGCTGGATCTGCGTCGGCTGGTCGACCGGGCCGGACGCTGGCTGCTCAACTACCGCCCGCAGCCGCTGGCCGTCGGCGCCGAGATCAACCGGTTCGCCGCCCAGGTGTCGGCCCTGCGGCCGCAGATGCCGCAATGGCTGCGCGGTGACGACAAGGCCATCGTCGAGAAAGAGGCGGGGGAGTTCTCCGCGCAAGGCGTGTCCGACGAACTGGCGTACGCGGTGGCGACCGGTCTGTACCAGTACAGCCTGCTCGACGTGATCGACATCTCCGACATCGTGGACCGTGATGCCGCCGAGGTGGCCGACACCTATTTCGCACTGATGGATCGCCTCGGCGCCGACGGCCTGCTCACCGCGGTGTCGCGGCTCGGCCGGGACGACCGATGGCATTCCTTGGCGCGGTTGGCAATCCGCGATGACATCTACGGTTCACTGCGCGCACTGTGCTTCGACGTGCTGGCGGTCGGCGAACCCGACGAAACCGGCGAGGAGAAGATCGCCGAGTGGGAGCTGACCAACAGCTCCCGGGTGACCCGTGCCCGCCGCACGCTGACCGAGATATACCAAGATGGTGAACAGGACCTGGCGACGCTGTCTGTGGCAGCGCGCCAGATCCGCAGCATGACACGAACGAGTGGAACGGGAACGACTGCGTGAGTTTTACAACGCCGGTGCATGTGCGCTGGTCGGACATCGACATGTACCAGCACATCAACCACGCCACCATGGTGACGATTCTCGAAGAGGCCCGGATTCCGTTTCTGCGTGAGCCCTTCGGCCCAACGATCGACACCATCGGACTGCTGATCGCCGAGGTCAACATCTCCTACAAGGGTCAGTTGCGGCTGGTGGATTCACCGCTGCAGGTGACCATGTGGTCCAAGCGGGTGCGCGCGGTCGATTTCACCATCGGCTATGAGGTGCGCTCGGTGAATGCCGCCCCCGACTCCAAGCCGTCCGTGATCGGCGAGACACAGCTCGCCGCCGTTCACATCGCCGAGCAACGACTGGAACGTCTGACCGCAGAGCAGCGCGGCTACCTGGAGAGCCATCTGCGATGACCGCCCCGGAGCGCGGTCTATGGATCGACGATCCGCGCGACCGTAGGGATCTCGCGACGTTCCTCGACCGTGCACTGCGATTGGACGACGCCGCGGTGGTGCGGTTGAGGGAGCGCGCCGGCGGGCGGACCGTGGCCTGGGTGGCGACCGGGTTGGAGGTGCTGGCCAGCCGGGTGGTGTCCGGACGCGTGCGTCCGTCGGATCTGTCCGCGGGGGCCGACGCGCTGGTCGCCGGATTGTCCGCTGCCGGAGAGGGATACGTCGACCCCGGCTTCCCGATGGACTCATCCTGGCGCGGTGGGCTACCGCCCGACGACGGATTCGTCCACCTCGACGACGTGCCCGCACGGGTGATGCTCGATCTGGCCCAGCAGGGCGCTGCATTGGCCCGTGAGCACGGCAGCGCCCATGGCCCCCCGTCGTCGCTGCTGGATCAAGAGGTGATTGCCGTCAGTTCAGGTGATTTCACCGTAGGCGTGCCCATGCGGTGCGTATTCGCGTTGACCGCCATGGGTTTTCTGCCGCAGACCGGCAACGAGGTCAGTGCGGACGAGATCGTCCGGGTCCGCGCCCATCCGTCCTGGCTACGCATCGATGCGAGGTTCGGGTCGGTGTACCGCCGCCGCGACAGTGCCGCTCTGATCCTGGGCTGAATTCGCGCGTTGTCCTGATCCCGACTCGGCGCGGCGCTTGTCCCGCCTCGGCCGGGCGCTTTGTCACGCCTCGGCCCGGCGCTTTGTCACGCCAGAGTGGCTGTCGAGCCCGAGCGTCACGCCAGAGTGGCCGGACGGGCCGAGCTATCGCCGCGTTGTCACGCCAGAGTGGCTGCCGAGCCCGAGCGTCACTCTGGCGTGACAGTGGGCGGGCGCGGTCCGGCGAGCAAAGGCGAACCGGACCGGCTCAGACAATCCAGGCGGCGGCATCCGGAGGCAGACTGCCGGCGATGAACTCCGCGCTGCTCAGCAGAATCTGGCCGGGCGGCAACGGCGCCGGCTCGCTGCCTGTGTTGAGCACACACGTCAGTCCGCCTTCGCGTCGCAACGTCAGCACGTCGTCGGCGGTGGTCAGTTCGATGCGGCTGCCGGTGAATTCAGCACGCCCGGCGCGCAGTTCGATCGCCCTGCGGTAGAACTGCAGCGTCGACGACGGGTCCACTTGTTGACGCTGCACCGTCAACGCCGCCCACTCGGCGGGCATCGGCAGCCAGGTGTCGGCGGTCGAGGAGAACCCGAACGGCGGCGCATTTCCGGACCACGGCATCGGCACCCGGCAGCCATCGCGCCCGCGTTCGGTGTGACCCGAGCGTTCCCACACCGGATCCTGCAGCACCTCGTCGGGCAGATCGACATTGGGTAGCCCGAGTTCCTCACCGTTGTAGACGAACACCGCTCCCGGCAACGCCAGCATCACCAGGGCCATCGCCCGTGCCCGGGCCAACCCGCGGGCGCCGCCGCCATAGCGGGTGACCTCACGTTCCACGTCGTGGTTGGACAGCGTCCAGGTCGGCGTCGCTCCGGCAAGGTTGGCCGCGGCGACCGCGTTGTCGATCGCATCGTGGACCGCCCCGGCGTCGAAATCGGCTTGCACCAGACGGAAATTGAAGCCCAGATGCAGCTCGTCGGGACGCAGATACCGGGCGAAGCGCTCATTGCCGTGCACCCACACCTCACCGACGGCAACCGCGTCGGGATAGTCGTCCAATACCGTGCGGATGAACCGGTGAATGTCGTGCACGCTGTCGTTGTCGAACCGCGGGTCGTCGTCACTGTTGCGCAGCAGTGCGGTGTCGGTGACCGCCATGTCGGGCAACTCGGGCGGCTTGGCCATGCCGTGGGCCACGTCGATGCGAAATCCGTCGACCCCGCGGTCCAACCAGAACCGCAGCGTTTTCTCCAGGTCCTCGAACACCTCGGGGTGGTTCCAGTTCAGGTCGGGCTGGGCCGGGTCGAACAGGTGCAGATACCACTGGCCCGGCGAGCCGTCGGGCTCGGTGACGCGGGTCCAGGCCAGCCCGCCGAACACCGACACCCAGTTGTTGGGTGGTGCGTCACCGCGGGGGCCGCGGCCGTCGCGGAAGATGTAGCGGTCGCGCCTCCACGGATCCGCCAGCGCCTCGACGAACCACGGGTGTGCCGAGCTGGTGTGGTTGGGGACCAGGTCCATGGTGATCCGGATGCCGCGGTCGTGGGCGGCGGCGAGCAGCCTGTCCAGCGCATCCAGACCGCCGAACAGGGGATCGACGTCGCGGGGGTCGGCGACGTCATAGCCGTGATCGGCCATCGGCGACACCATCACCGGGTTGAGCCACAACGCGTCGACGCCGAGTGCGGCCAGGTAATCCAGCCTGGCACCGACCCCGTCGAGGTCACCGACCCCGTCGCCGTCGCTGTCGGCGAAGGAGCGGGGATAGACCTGGTAGAACACCGCGTCTGCCCACCACCGGCGCATGTCAGAACGCCGAGTTCACCATCGAGTCCGCGGCCATGTTCAGGTAGTCCAGCAGCGCGCGCCGGTGCGGGTCGTCGAGTGTCTGCGAGTCGATCGAGGCCACCGCGGTGTGCATGCAGCGCAGCCAGGCGTCGCGTTCGAGGTAGCCGATCCGGAACGGGGCGTGCCGCATCCGCAGCCGGGGGTGGCCACGCTGGTCGGAGTACGTCCTCGGGCCGCCCCAGTACTGCTCAAGGAACATCCGCAGCCGTTCCTCGGCGCCGTCGATATCGTCCTCGGGGTACAGCGGCAGCAGGATCTCGTCCTCGCGCACCAGTTGGTAGAACCTTGACACGATCGCTGCGAACGTCTCGTGGCCCCCGACTTCGTCGTAGAAAGATCGCTGCACCTGTGTCACGTCACTCATTGTGGTCCATTGTGGCCTGAAGGCACGTCGGGGCCGGTCACGGCCGTCTTGTCACCTCATGTTCATTGGACTGACCTGCGAACACCCGAAGAATTTTCGTGCGTATTGCGGTGATCCGTGGTGGACTGTCTCCTCGGAGGCTCCATGGCGCACAGCAAAAAAAGCCATATGCGACGGACCGGCCACATACCCGGCCCATCGGGACCCCATGTGCCCAATCGCCCGCTGCACAGCGTCGAAATCCTTCCGACCGCCGCGCCGGACGCGTCCCTGTGGGGGCGCCGCCGGGTCCTGCTGCTCAACTCCACGTATGAACCGCTGACCGCGCTTCCCCTGCGGCGTGCGGTGATCATGGTGATGTGCGGCAAGGCCGACGTCGTACATGACGACCCGTCGGGACCGGTCATCCACTCGGCCACCCGGACCATCGTGGTGCCCTCGGTGATCCGGCTGCGCACCTTCGTGCGGGTGCCCTACCGAGCCCGCATCCCGATGACCCGCGCCGCGCTCATGCATCGTGACCGGTTCCGCTGCGCGTACTGCGGTGGGCGGGCCGACACGGTCGATCACGTGATTCCCCGCAGCCGCGGCGGCGAGCATTCCTGGGAGAACTGCGTGGCCGCGTGCGGACCGTGCAATCACCGTAAGGCCGACCGGTTGCTGGCCGAACTGGGCTGGTCACTGCGATGTGTGCCGATGCCACCGAAGGGGCAGCATTGGCGGCTGTTGTCGACGATCAAGGAGCTCGACCCGGCCTGGGTGCGCTATCTCGGCGAGGGTGCGGCCTGAGGCCCGACTTGCCGGGCACTCTCGGCGCGCCGGCGCATTGCGGCTGATACGGTTTGCGCGTGAGCACAGCACTTACCCATTCCCTCCTCGGAGGGGTTCCGCTGGTGTTGTTCGTGGTCTTGGCGTTGATCTACCTGACCCGTAAGGGACCGCACCCGGCCACCTACAAGATGTCCGATCCGTGGACCCACGAGCCCATCCTGTGGGCTGCCGAGGAGCCGCAGGACCACGGGCATGGCGGGCATGATTCGCACGGCGTGACGATCGGAGGCGGCGCAAGTGGCAAGTGGTGAAGTCGCAGTCGCGACGAAAGACGTCGACCTGCCCTACGGCTACGCGCTGACCTACAGCGGCCGGATCTCCGGTGTCACCGAGCCCGGTGAGCTGTCGGTGCACTACCCGTTCCCGACGATGGATCTCGTCGTCCTCGACGACGCGTTGAAGTACGGCTCGCGGGCGGCCAAGGCCCGGTTCGCCGTCTACATCGGCCCGCTGGGTGCGGACACCGCGGCCACCGCGCGCGAGATCCTGGCGAAGGTCCCGACCCCGAACAACGCGGTGCTGCTCGCGGTCTCGCCTGACCAGCACGCGATCGAGGTGGTCTACGGCGCCGACGTCAAGGGCCGTGGCATCGAGGAGGCCGCCCCGCTGGGTGTCTCGGCAGCTGCCGCGTCCTTCAAGGAAGGCAACCTCATCGACGGTCTGATCAGCGCTGTGCGCGTGCTGTCGGCCGGCGTTTCACCTGCCTGAATCAGTACCTAGCACCGCGACCTAACACCGCGAGCGTGCGTGTCTGCTGTCTGACACGCCGCTCGCGGTCGGCGTTTGTGGGGTCGACCCACGGTCAACCCACCAGCTCGTTGCGAATCTCCACATAGCGCGTCAAGAACGCACGCTCGTCCAGCCGTTTGCGCCGCATCCAGGTGCTCACCTCGAAGTTGCACTTGCTGGCGTTGCAGGAACCGCACGCCGGCACGACGTTGTCCACGGTGTAGCGCCCGCCGCGCGAGATGGCCATGACGCAGTCCTTCTGGAACGGACCCGTCGTGCTGCGGCAGTAGGCGCACCCGCCCCACGCGGCCTGGATGGCTGCCCATTGTTCATCGGTGAGGTCATGGACCACGAGGTCCATCCGGCGCTTGCGCTTGCGGGCGGCCCGGGCCGCGCGGGTTCTGCTGACCGCCATCGGCACAGCGTATGGCCCGCGAGCGTGCGCAGAATGCTGCTCAGGCACGGCGTGTCGGGCAGCAGACACGCACGCTCGCGGTGCAGGCGGGTTAGCTGACGTCGAAGGCGCGGGCGCGTAGCGAGCGCTCCACACCGGCACGTCCCTCGACCACCAGGCGGCGCAGCGCGGGCGGCACCTCGGGATCGGACAGGAACGCATCCGCCGCGTCGAGCCCGTTCTGGCTGATGTCCCACGACGGGTACAGCCCGATCACCACGGTCTGGGCGACCTCGCTGGACCGCCGCTCCCAGACTCCCGAGATCGCGGCGAAGTAGCGGGTGGTGAACGGCGCCAACAGTTCGGACTGGCCGGGTTGGACGAATCCGCCGACGATCGCGCGGGTGGTGATGTTGGCGATCGTGTCGTCCTCGATGACCTGCTCCCACGCCGCGGACTTCACCTCGTCCTGCGGCCGGGCCGCCGAGGCCGCGGCGGCGTGACGCTTGCCGGCGGCCGTGGGGTCGCGCTCGGCCTCGGCGTCGATGAACGGCGTCTCGGGCCCGTCAGCATCGATCTCGCCGGAGCGGGCCAGCGCGGTCACGATCCGCCAGCGCAGATCGGTGTCGATCACCAGGCCCGGCAGGTTCACCGCGGCCGGCTCGTTGTCGAGCAGGGTCGACAGCACTGCGACGTGGTTCGGCGACAGGACCGAAGCGCACAGCGCATTGACGAACGCGAGTTGGTGATCAGAACCCGGTGCGGACGTGCCGGCCAGATCGAGCAATGCGTCACCGAACGCGGGCCAGCCGTTCTCGATCGCCCAGGCAGGATCGGCGTAGGAGCTCAGTGCGGTCTGTGCCTGCATGAGCAACCGCTGCGCGACACCGACCTCGGTCTCGGCGTGCACTCCGCTCATCACCAGGGCGACGAAGTCGCGGGCCTTCATCTCGGCTTCGCGGGTCATCTCCCAGGCCGCCGACCACGCCAGCGTGCGGGGGAGCGGATCGGCGATGTCGGCGATCCGTGACAGCACCGTCTGCAGCGACGCCGGGTCGAGCCGCAGCGAGCAGTAGGTCAGGTCGTCGTCGTTGACCAGGATCAACTTCCCGCGCGAAACACCTACCAGCGCAGGCACATCCGTGATCGGGCCTTCGACGTCCAGCTCTTCGCGGTGGACCCGGACGAGCTTGCCGGAGCCGGCTGGGTCGTCGTCATAGATACCGACGGCCAGCCGGTGCACCCGGGTCTCCCCGGCGCCCGGTGCCGCACCCGACTGGGCGATGGCGAACCGGGTGAACGCACCGGAATCGTCGACGTCGAAGTCAGCCCGCAGCGTGTTCAAACCGGTGGTCTTGAGCCATTGCCGGCCCCAGCCGGAAAGATCACGTCCCGACGACTTCTCCAGCGCGCCAAGCAGATCACCGAACGTCGCATTCGCGAACGCGTGGTCGCGGAAGTAGTCCCGAAGTCCCGACAGGAACTCTTCGAGCCCGACGTAGGCCACCAGCTGCTTGAGCACCGAGGCGCCCTTGGCGTAGGTGATGCCGTCGAAGTTCACCTCGACGGCGGCCAGGTCGGGGATGTCGGCGGCGACCGGATGGGTCGAGGGCAGCTGGTCCTGCCGGTAGGCCCAGGACTTCTCCACATTCGCGAAGGTGGTCCAGGCCGTGTCGTATTCGGTGGCCTCGGCCTGGCACAGCACCGACGCGAACGTCGCGAAGGACTCGTTGAGCCACAGGTCGTCCCACCACTGCATCGTGACCAGGTCGCCGAACCACATGTGTGCCATCTCGTGCAGCACGGTCTCGGCGCGGCGCTCGTAGGACGCCCGGGTCACCTTGGACCGGAAGACGTAATCCTCGAGGAAGGTCACGGCGCCGGCATTTTCCATGGCACCCGCGTTGAACTCGGGCACGAACAGCTGGTCGTACTTGCCGAAGGCGTACGGCGTGCCGAAATTGGCGTGGTAGAAGCCGAAACCCTGCTTGGTCTCGGTGAAAAGCCGGTCGGCGTCCATGAATTCGGCCAGCGAGGCCCGGCAGAAGATGCCGAGGGGAATCTCGCCGTGGGCGTCGGAATAGGAGTCGCGCCACACCGCGTACGGACCGGCGATCAACGCCGCCAGGTAGGTGCTCATCTTCGGGGTGGTGGCGAAGGTGTGCACGGTGGCCGCCCCGTGGGCCTCGCTGCTGACCGTCGCACCGTTGGAGATCACCTGCCAATGCGACGGCGCGGTGACCTGCACGTCGAACGTGGCCTTCAGGTCGGGCTGGTCGAAGCAGGCGAACATCCGCTTGGCGTCGGCGGTCTCGAACTGCGAGTACAGGTAGACCTCGTCGTCGACCGGATCGACGAACCGGTGCAAACCCTCGCCGGTGTTGGAGTACAGGCAGTCGGCGTCGACCACCAGGACGTTGTGCGTGTCCAGACCGGACAGCGCGATGCCCGTCGACTCGTCATAGACGGAGACATCCAGGGCGACGCCGTTGAGCGTCGCGCTGCGTACGGTGTCGGCAGCAAGGTCGATGAAGGTATCGGCGCCGGCGAGGGCGTCGAACGTCACAGTCGTGGTGGACCGGAAGGTGCGTTCGCCGGGTTTGCCGTTGCCGTCGGTGAGGTCGAGCACGACGCGGTAGTTGTCGACAGTGACCAGCGCTGCGCGCTCGACGGCCTGATCGCGAGTGAGATTGGGAAGTGCCACCCGTCCAACCTAGTGGCTGGACGTCGGCGGGACCCGGGCTACTGCGGGAAGCCGGCGATCCCGGCGAGTCCGTTCAGCGCACCGAGGTTGTTCAGGATCGAACCGTCACTGATCGACGACATCATCTGCGGGCAGTACATCTGGATCGCGATGCCGGTGAAGAACGACGCCATCTGGGGGGACATGCCGCCGTCGCCGCGCATCTGGGAAGCCACCGACGCGAAGTCCTTCCCGGGCTCGACCAGCATCGGACACACGTCCTGGCCCATCTGGACGGCGGCGTTGGGGTCGCCGTAATTGACCCCGGCCGTGTTCAGGGCGTCGAGGAACGAGTTGTCGGTCGGATCGGCCGGGACCGGATCCGCCTGCGCGGGGACTGCCAGGGCGAGGGCGGCGGCGATGGCGCCTGCTGCCGCCAGGATGGGACGAGCGGACATATGAGCTCCTCAGCTATCACGCAGAACCCTTATATCGCTCTGCTCACTCGGGCAACAGTGGTTTACCAGGGTCACAGGAACAACACGCTTCGATAAAAATTCGCGCACTATGCGTTTCCTGTGCTGCTGCCGTGACTTCAGCATGCATGCCGGACATGCATGCCACCAAGGTTGTCGTAAACAATCCCCGGATAGTTACTCGTCTCGGGAACATCCCGATGTGGGTACACAGTTGTGCTGGGGAGCAGTTGTGCCCTGAACCACATCGAGAGGACGCATAGATGGCTCAGAAAGATGTCGCCGGATTCTGGTTCGACCCGCTGTGCCCGTGGTGCTGGATCACCTCGCGCTGGATTCTCGAAGTCGAGAAGGTCCGCGACGTCGACGTGCAGTTCCACGTCATGAGCCTGGCGGTTCTCAACGAGGGCCGCGACCTGCCGGAGAACTATCAGGAACTGATGAAGAAGGCATGGGGTCCGGTCCGGGTGGCGATCGCCGCCGAACAGCTCAAGGGTCCGGAGATCCTCGGGCCGCTCTACACCGCGATGGGGTTCCGGATTCACAATCAGGACAACAAAGACCTCGACCAGGTGATCGCCCAATCGCTCGAGGAGGTCGGCCTGCCCGCCGAACTGGCCGAGGCGGCCACCACGGACAAGTACGACGAGGCGCTGCGCAAGAGCCATCACGCGGGTATGGACGCCGTCGGCGACGACGTCGGCACACCGACCATCCACGTCAACGGTGTCGCGTTCTTCGGCCCGGTGCTCTCGAAGATCCCGCGCGGCGAAGAAGCCGGCAAACTCTGGGATGCGTCGGTGACGTTCGCGTCGTACCCGCATTTCTGGGAGCTCAAGCGGTCCCGCACGGAGGCTCCTCAGTTCGACTGAGGGGTGAACCGCACCCAAAATCGCGATTCCAGTTGCGTAACACCGCGGCTCACGCCACGGTGTACGCATGACAGCGGCTGAGCCCAGTACCGACGGTTCCTACCGGGACCGAATCGCCGTGGTCGAGCCGGGCGGTAACGAACACATCGCCGAGGCCGACCGGCACGGAAAACCCAGTCAATTGTTCTGGACCTGGACGTCGCCGAACCTGGAATTCGCCACGATCTTCCTCGGCGTGCTGGCCGTCTCGGTCTACGGCATGACGTTCTGGCAGGCGGTGGCCGGCCTGGGCATCGGCACCGGTCTGGGCGCGCTCGCACACTACTTCCTGTCCAAACGCGGCCCGCTGCACGGTGTCCCGCAGATGGTGTTGGGGCGGCTGGCGTTCGGCTTCAAGGGCAATGCTGTGCCCTCGCTGCTGATGACGGTCACCGCGGGCATCGGGTGGTTCGCCACCAACAGCGTCAGTGGCGCGTTTGCGCTCTCCACGCTGTTCGGTATCGCGCCGGTACTGGCCCTCGTGCTCGTGGTCGTGGTGCAGACCGCGCTGGCGGTGTTCGGGCACAACCTGGTTCAGGCGTTCGAGCGGTGGGCCTTCCCGGTGCTCGCGGTGATCTTCGCGATCACCTCGGTGGTGATCCTGACCAAGGCCGACCTCGGCGCGCCCGCGGTGAGCGGGGGTGTCGGCGGCATGGGTGGGTTCCTGCTGACCGTGGGCACCGCGTTCGGCTACGTCGCGGGGTGGGCGCCGTACGCCGCCGACTACACGCGCTACCTACCGCGGTCCGAGGCCGGTCCGCGCACCGGATTCTTCGCTGCCGCAGGGTTGTTCGTGTCCTGCATGGTGCTGCAGACCGTGGGTGCGGCCTCGGTGACGATCGGCCCCGCGGTTTCGGACAATCCGACGACGGCGTTCACTTCGGAGCTGGCCCCGTGGCTGGCCAGCCTGACCCTGTTGGCCATCGCGATCGGAGCGGTCGCGGCCAATGCGATCAACATCTATTCGGGCGCAATGGCTTTCGTGACGATCGGGATCAAGCTGCCACATCACATCGCCCGCGCCCTGGCGACCGCATTCTTCGGGGTGGTCGGATTCCTCATCGCCTGGTGGGCGCTGGCCGACGCCGCGGCGAGCTACGAGGCGTTCCTGCTGATCATCGCGTACTGGATTGGACCGTGGCTCGGCGTGGTGTTCGCCGACGAGTACCTACGTGGCGACGCGCCCGTCGCGCATTTCCTCTACGACCGGACCTACACCAACTGGCCCGGCCTGGTGTCGTTCCTCATCGGGCTGGTGGTGTCGGTGACGTTGTTCTGCAACCAGACGAAGTTCGTCGGCTACATCGCGCGTGAGATTCCACAGTTGGGCGACATCACGTTCTTCGTCGGATTCCTCATCGCCGGTGCCTGCTACCTCGTGCTGTGCCGGTCCAAACTCACCGCGGATCGGGCGGTGACCGCATGACCCCCGAACAGATGCTCGACGTCGCCGTCGGCGAAGCGCGAAAAGGTCTGGCCGAAGGGGGGGATTCCCATCGGCGCGGCCCTGTTCGGTTCGGACGGCACACTGCTGGGAGCCGGGCACAACCGGCGCGTGCAGAACGACGACCCGTCGATTCACGCCGAGACCGACGCCTTCCGTGCCGCCGGCCGCAAGCGCGGCTACCGGTCCACGATCATGGTGACGACGCTCTCGCCGTGTTGGTATTGCAGCGGCCTGGTCCGCCAATTCAACATCGGCGCCGTGGTGATCGGCGAAAGCCGGACCTTCACCGGCGGTCACGACTGGCTGGCCGAGCACGGGGTGGCCGTTACCGTGCTCGACGACGACCGCTGCGTGACGATGATGGAGGAATTCATCGCTGAGCGACCGGATCTCTGGGCGGAGGATATCGGCGAATGAGTGCCATTGCCACTGTGGACATGTCGCGCTGGTACGCCGGCGGCGCCGAGGCCGACGCGGTTGCCGCCGAGGTGGATGCCGGGCTGCAGCGCGCCGGGTTCATCGTCGTCACCGGCCACGGCGTTGCCCCCGACCTCGCTGCCAAGGTTCGGGCCGCCAGCCGGGAGTTCTTCGCGCTGCCCGACTCCGTCAAGCAGCGTTACTCGGTACCCGTCGGCGGTCACGGCTGGATCGGGCCGGGCGCCGAAGCCAACGGCTACGCCGAAGGCACCGAGACGCCGCCGGACCTGAAGGAGAGCTACAGCCTGGGTGCCGAAACGGCGACGGGCGATCCCGACGTCGACCGGATCTGGTTTGCGCCCAACGTGTGGCCGGCCGAAGTGCCCGCGCTACAGGCATTGGTCGACGAGTACACCGCCGCGATGCGGAAGGTGTCCGACGACCTGCTGGCCCTGTTCGCCCACGCCCTCGGGCTTCCCGTCAATCCTTTTGTCGCCCTGGCGAATCGGCCGACCTGGACCATGAACATCAACCACTATCCGCCGGTCAGCGTGGTGGGGGAGCCCGAGCCGGGCCAGTTCCGCATCGGCCCGCACACCGACTTCGGCACGGTGACCGTCCTCGATCGCGAACCGGGCGCCGGGGGACTGCAGGTCTACTCCGAGCAGGAGGGCTGGGAAGACGCGCCGTGGGAGCCGGGGTCGCTCACCGTCAACATCGGCGACCTGTTGGAGTATTGGAGTGGCCGGCGTTGGCCGTCGGGCCGCCACCGCGTGCTGCCGCCACAGCCGCAGGCACCTGAAGAAGACCTGGTTTCGCTGATCTACTTCTACGAGGCGAACCACGATGCGCTGGTCACCCCGCTGGAACCGCCCATCGGCAAGGCCGTGGGCCTGGAGCCCGTGACGTCATCGGCCTTCATCAAGGAACGCCTGGACGCCATCACCCTGGGGTAACTGCGCGTCGATTCCGTCGAGCTCGGCCAGGTGCCGCCGGCTCAGTGTGATGTTGCCGGCCGCGAGGTTCTCCTCCAGGTGGGGCATCGACGCGGTTCCGGCGATCAGCATGGTGTTGGGCGCATGGGCGAGCAGCCAGGCCAGCCCGACCTGTGCGCCGCTGGCACCGATTTCCGCGGCGATCCGTTGCACCACAGCGTTTTCGGCGACCTTCGGGAATCCGGGGAACGCCGAGCCGAGGGGGAAGAACGGGACCCACGCGATGCCTTCTGCTCGGCAGAGTGCCAGTTCGTCCTCATGGCTGCGGTTGAGCAGGCTGTAGGCGTTCTGCACGCACACGATTCCGGCGGGCAGTGCGCGGCGCAGAGTCGCCAGGTCGACGTTGCTGATGCCGATCGCGCCGATCTTGCCCTCGTCGCGCAGCGTGATCATCTCGGCCAGCTGGTCGTCGAGGTCGACGATCTGGTCGCCTTCGGCGATCAGGCCGGGGCCGAGGTCGGCGCGGCGCAGGTTCACGACCGGAATCTGGTCCAGTCCGAGACCGGCCAAGTCCAGTTCGACGGCCGCGCGGAGATCGGCCGGATGCTGGGCAAGTGCCAGCGGGACCGGCCCCGTGGCCGGACGGGCGCCGACCTTGCTGACGATCAGCAGATCCTCGGCGTAGGGCGCGAGCGCGTCGCGGATGCGGCGGTTCACCACGCCGTCGGCATAGAAGGACGCGGTGTCGATGTGGTTGACGCCGAGTTCGACCGCGCGGCGCAACACCGCGGTGGCGTCGTCGTGGGGGACCTCAGGCCCGAGTCCCATGGCGCCGTAGCCGATCCGCGCCACCGTGTGTTCGCCGATGGCGCCGGTTCCGCCGGGGTGCGATGTGGTCATGCTGTGCTCCTGGAATGTCATACTGACAGCGATGCGGAGGATCCTCCGCTTCGTAGGCTAGCAAAACGGAGGTGCCTCCGCTATGGCTGAACGGGCTGACGCGCGGCGCAACAGAGAGCGCCTGCTCACGACCGCCGCAGCCGCGTTCGCCGGTTCGGACGGACCTGTCTCGCTGGAAGCCATCGCCCGCGACGCCGGTGTGGGTATCGGAACGCTCTACCGGCACTTCCCCAATCGCGAGGCCCTGATCGAGGCGGTCTACCGCGCCGAGCTGGCCGAGGTCTCCGCGTCCGCCGCAGACCTGGCCGGCCGGTACCCGCCGCCGGTGGCGCTGCGCCGCTGGATGGACCGCTACGCGACCTTCGTCGCCGCCAAGAAGGGCATGGCCGAATCGCTGCGCGCCATCTTCGAATCGGGGGCGGTCGACCACCGCGACACCAAGGCCAGCGTCACCGGCGCGGTGCAGAGCCTGCTCGATGCCGGCGTCACCGATGGCAGCCTGCGCGCTGACGTGCGGGCCGAAGATGTGGTGTCGAGCCTGCTCGGAATTTTCCTGGCCACCGGTTCACCCGAGCAGGCGCAGCGCATGCTCGATCTGCTGCTGGCGGGTATCCGAGCTGGTGCTGTGGCGAACAGATGACGCGTTAGGGTTACCGACATGCGCGTTTACATCGGTGCCGACCACGCCGGATTCGAGTTCAAGCAGACCATCATCGAGCACCTCAAGAAGACCGGCCACGAGCCGATCGACTGCGGCGCCTACACCTATGACGCCGATGACGACTACCCGGCGTTCTGCATCGATGCCGCAGTCAAGACCGTCGCCGACCCGGGCAGCCTGGGCATCGTGCTCGGTGGCTCCGGCAACGGTGAACAGATCGCCGCGAACAAGGTGCCCGGCGCCCGCTGCGCCCTGGCCTGGAGCGTCGAGACGGCCAAGCTGGCCCGCGAGCACAACAACGCGCAGCTGATGGGCCTGGGTGGTCGCATGCACACCGAGGAGGAGGCGCTGGCGATCGTCGACGCGTTCCTGTCGACACCGTGGTCCGAGGCCGAGCGCCACCAGCGCCGCATCGACATCCTCGCCGCCTACGAGAAGGACCATGTAGCTCCGCCGGTTCCCGGCGCGCCTGCCTGACCCATGCCCGAGGGGCACACCCTGCACCGGCTGGCCCGGCTGCACCAGAAGCGATTCGGCCGGGCGCCGGTGGTGGTGTCCAGCCCGCAGGGCCGCTTCACCGACGGTGCGGCCGCGGTCAACGGCCAGGTGTTCCGAAGGGCCGACGCCTGGGGCAAACACCTGTTCCATCACTACGCCGGCGGTCACGTCGTACACATCCACCTCGGCCTCTACGGAACCTTCACCGAGGCCCCGGTCCCACTCGGGCTGCCGGTCGGTGCGGTGCGGATGCGCATCGTCGGCACCGAATACGGCACGGACCTGCGCGGCCCGACCGTGTGCGAGGTGATCACCGAACCCGAAATCGGCGACGTCGTGGCGCGGCTCGGTCCCGACCCGCTGCGCAAGGATGCCGACCCCGGCCTGGCCTGGGCCCGAATCAGCAAGTCGCGCAGGTCAATTGGTGCGCTTCTGATGGACCAGTCGGTGATCGCCGGGGTCGGCAACGTGTACCGCAGCGAGTTGCTGTTCCGCCATCACATCGACCCATACCGGCCCGGCACGCATGTCGGGCAAGCCGAATTCAGCGCCATGTGGACCGATCTCGTCGAATTGATGAAGGTCGGCGTGCGCCGCGGCAAGATCGTCGTCGTGCGCCCCCAGCACGATCACGGCGCTCCTTCCTACGGACCCGGGCGGCCGCGCACCTACGTCTACCGCCGGCCCGGCGAGCCGTGTCGAGTCTGCGGCGCAGCAGTCCGCACCGCAGAACTGGAGGGCCGCAACCTGTTCTGGTGCCCCGGCTGCCAGGTGTGACTGCGCGCCGCTGACGCGGACACGGGACAATCACCGGGTGGAATTGATCCTCGTCGTCGTCGGAGCCATCCTCGTCACCGCAGCCGCACATCGGCGCGGTCAGGAACCCGCCCTGATCATCGTGGTGATCGGCAGCCTGGTGTCGTTCCTTCCCGGCTTCGAACCCCCCGAACTCGATTCCCACATCCTGCTGACGGTCGTGCTGCCGCCGCTGCTGTATTCAGCCGCCCTCGACTTCTCTTTCCCGACCTTCTTCCGCAACATCCGCCCGATCTTGGGCCTCGGCGTCGGACTGGTGGTCGTGACCGCCTTCGCGGTGGCCGCGGTGTCATCGTGGTTGGTGTTGGTGCCGTTGACCTTCGGGCTGGCGCTCGTGCTCGGCGCAATTGTCGCGCCTCCCGACGCGGTGACCGCCGTGGCCGTCGGCCGCAAACTCGGTCTGCCCAAACGGGTGATGGCGATCCTCACCGGCGAGAGCCTGATCAACGACGCCGCCGCACTGACTCTGTTCTCCATCGCGGTGGCCCAGGTGGCCGGCAGCCACACCTTCATCGAGAATCCGTTCCTGCTGTTCGGGTACAGCGCCACCGTCGGCCCGCTGGTCGGTGCGCTCCTGGGTTATCTGACGCTGTGGATCCGCAAGCATCTGGACAACCCCGGCCTGGAAACGGTGCAGGGCTTGGTGGTTCCGTTCGCCGCGTTCATCACCGCCGAGGAGTTGCATGCCTCGGGCGTGCTGGCGGTGGTGGTCGCGGGCTTTGTAGTAGGCAACGGCGCGATGGGCGCGGGGTACCAGACCCGGCTGCAGGAGCGTTACGTCTGGAACTCGCTGGACGTGCTGCTCGAAGCGTTCGTATTCGCCTACATCGGGCTGCATCTGCGGTTCGTGCTGCAAGACCTCAACGAAGCTCACGAGTCACTGGCCGTCGTCGCGGTGGCCTCGGTGATCGTGTTGCTCATCGTGCTGGTGATCCGCCCGCTGTCGGTGTTCCTGATGTTCGGGCGTAACAAGCTGTCCCGGCACGTGGAGAGCAAGTTCAGTGTGCCGGTGCCCGACGGCGCCCGCGGCGCACTCGGCCGGCGTAACCGAAAACCCAAGGCGCGCTGGCGCAGAATGATCGACCGTCGCTCGCTGAGCTGGCGCGAGAACCTCGTGGTGTCCTGGACCGGCATGCGCGGCGTGGTGACATTGGCGGCGGCCGCTGCGATTCCGGCCACCACCGCCGGCGGCGAACCGTTCCCGGAACGCGCCACCATCCAGGCCATCGCGTTCGTGGTGAGCGTGGGCACCCTGCTGATCCAGGGCTGGACCCTGCCGCTGCTGATCCGCCGGCTGAACCTGTCCCGGTTCTGCGACGACCACGCCGCCGACCGGGAGGAGGAACTCAAGGCCGAGCGGGTGGTGCACGATGCGGCCGACGAGGTGCTCGATGCGTTCGAGGCAGACCCGCCCGAAGGTTTGGATCCCGGGCTGGTGGCCGAGATTCGCGCGGTGATCGCCCGGCATTCGCAGGACGCCGACGAGATGCCCGACCCCGAGGCGCTGACCAAGCGGGCCGCGGTGTTCTCGGGCCTGTACCGCGATGTGCTCGCGGCGCAACGCGGTGCACTGATCGCCGAGCGCGACGAGGGCCGGATCGAGGATGAGGCCGTGCGGGCCATGCTCGAGCGCCTCGACCTGCAGGAGGCCGGGGTGTCCGCCCGCTTGGAGAGCCGCCTCTGAGGTTGCGTCTGCTCGGCAGGGGATCAGAAGCCCCCGAAATCACCGCCGAAGTCGCCGAAGCCGCCGCCGTCGAAGCCGCCGCCGTCCCAACCGCTGGCGTCGGTGCCGCCCCAGTCGCCGCCGCCGGCATCGCCACCGTCGAACCCGCCCGAATCCTGACCCGCGGCGAACCCGTCGGAATAGCCGTCGCCGTAACCGCTTTCGAAGCCCTGGGCGCCGTAGTTGACCCCGTGCATACCGGAGAACATCGCGTCGAACAGCAGGACCGAGCCCAGGCCCCAGGCGCCGGCCACCAGGGCCGGCTTCCACCACGGTTCGGAGTACCAGCCGGCGGGCACCGGTCGGCCGGCCACGCGGCCGCCGGGGTAGTAGTTCGGGGTGCGCTGCGACGGCGTCGGGGAGGCCTCGATCTCGCGGCCCTCGAAGTTGACCCGACGGTCCTCGGTGACCGTGCCGGCCGACTGCTGCCCGGCCAACGCCTCCAGCTCGGGGCCGGGGTCCATGCCCATCGCGGTACGGGCCGCGCGCACGTAGTAGAGCCCCTCGATGGCGCTCTCCTTGGCCAGTGCGGCCTGCTTGGCGGTGGTGGCCTGATCGATCTGTGAGGATGCGGCGGTGTACCGCTCGGAAGCGTCGGCAAGCGCCTGCTTGGAGGCATCGTCGGTACCGGTCAGGTTGAGCACCTGCCCGCCGAGACGTTCGATCAGCCGGCGCGCGTCAGCCTTGGCGTCGGCCAGGGACTCCGCCGAACGGCGGCCGTTGGCTTGCGACGAGCTGTAGACGGCGAACGCGATCGCGCCGATGACCAGGATGATGAGGACCAGCAAGACGCCGTTCATGGCGTCCAGCGTACCGACGGGAAATGGTGCTTCCGGGTTCTCGAAGGGAACTCAAATTACGCCGAGAGCGGAGTACACCTCGTTGGACAGCGCCACCGTCCGCGGGTCGGCATTGCACTTGGTGGCGTCGAAATAGTTCATCACGTACGCGTAGCCGATCCGGTGCTCCAGGTCCACGAACGCGAACGAGCCACCCGACCCGCCATGCCCGAAGATGCCGGTGTTCGGCCCCGCCACACCGCGCTGGTTGAGCATGTAGCCCAGACCCCAGCCGTGGTCGGCGACGCGGGCTCCGAGCACCACGTCGACGTCGAAACCGCCCTGCGAAACCCGACAGCGTTCCATGTGTTCGCGGGTCAGCAGCTTTTCCTGGGCCAACGCGTTGTAGAACGTCGCCATGCCGAGCGCCGACACGTGCGCGTTGGTGCTCGGGAACTCCGCCGCACGCCACGCATCAAGTGCCTGCACACCCAATTCGTCGTCCGGCACGAAGTCCATCGACACCGCCCAACCGGCCATCGGATGCTCGTCGAGGGAGGCAGGCGGTCGGTCGACCTGATTGTCGGCCAGCAGGCTGCGTACCGATGGCTTGTTCACCATCTCCGCGCACCGGTGATGCTGCCAGGCGGGCAGGCCGATGTGGACGTCGGCGCCCAGCGGTTCGGCGACCTCGGTGCGTAGATAGTGACCGATGGTGCGGCCCGTGACCCGGCGCACGATCTCGCCGAGAATGAACCCGAACGTCACCACCTGATAGCCCTGCGCGCTGCCCGGCGGCCACCATGGCGTCGCGGCGGCGATCCGAGCGCACACCGTGTCCCAGTCCGTGACCTGCTGCCAGTCCATCGGTTCGCGCGGGCCGATCACGCCGGAGCGGTGACCCAGCACCATCGCGATCGTGATGTCCTGTTTGCCGGCCTGGCCGAACTCAGGCCAGTAGCGGGCTACCGGAGCGTCGAGGTCGATCTCGCCGCGGTCGGCCAACAGATGGATGCAGGTGCTGGCCAGACCTTTGGAGCCGGAATACACGCTGGCCAGGGTGTCCTGTTGCCACGGTCGGGTGCCTGCCGCATCGGCCGAGCCGCCCCAGAGGTTGACCACCAGATCACCCTCGACCCACACCGCGACCGCGGCGCCCACCTCCCGACGGTGGGCGAAGTTGTCCTCGAAGGCATCGCGCACCCGGGTGAATTCCGGTGCGCAGGTGCCTGCGATGACGGTCGTTGCGGGCATTCGTCTCCCTGCACAGCTGTGGCGGGTTTTGCGGCAGCGGTGCTCTGTCTGATTTGAGCTGCCGTCTTCAAGATCGGTCGACAGTCCCCACCTGTTACTCACGGTAGGCCGGAGACGACCGCGAAGCACCCCCTCGGCCACGGATCGCAAGCCATTCGAGACGGGGTCGTGATGCTGGGTGCTGATCCACCGCCGCTTTCTACCTCTGGGTTGTGGATCGCGCGTGGGCACAGCCCTGCGGTCGAAATCGGCGAGCCTGAGTGCGTCAGCGCCGACAGAGTTCGGTCAGACCGGGACCGTGCAGCTCATCGGCGACCGCCTCGACGCGTCCGGTCATCGCCAGCAACAGCGCCTCGCCGGGTCCACGGATCTCCAGCCCGCTACCGGCCGACCAGTCGAGGTCGGTCGCGATAAATCGCAGACCGCGGGTGTGCCGAGCACCGCCGATCACCGGGCTGACGCGGGCGAATGTCAATGCTGCCGACAGCGGTTCGGCGGCGATCGTGCGGGGCAGCCCGAGCGGCCGCCGGATGTCCTGCTGATGGATCAGGCATTCGATCAATGCCACCCGGCTGCCGAACAGCGCGCCCGCACCGGAGGGGTCTGCACCAGAGCGCATCAGTACTCGCAGCCGGTCGGGCGTGAGGCCACTGTTGCTCCGGCGCGCCGATTCGTTGAGCCGGTCGACATTCCCGCGTGCGGCCAGCATCGCCGCGGTCAGCCCCATCCTGGTCTGTCCGAGGTATGCGGTCGTGTGTGCGACGACGTCACGGACATTCCAGTCGCCACACAAAGTGGCTGCCAGCCACTGCTGCGGACTCAAGTCGTCCAGCAGATCGGCGAATTCCTGGCGTTCCTGGCGGGCCAGGGAACGGACGCTGAACAGATGGTTCTTCATCAGCCCCCGTCGCTCGAAAATCTAACTCAGCCAACGAGACTAATCGGGCTGCTCGAGCACAGCACACGCGAAGCGACCCCGCCGATCATGGGGGAGGATCGGCGGGGTCGGCGGTGATCTGGCTCAGTGTCCGACGGGTGTACCGCGCCGCCCCGTCAGCGCCGTGTAGATCGCGATCAGCACGATCGCGACTACTACACCGACTATGAACGGGACGATTGCGAATCCGCCGTTCGAGTTGGTGTATCCGACGGCAGCGGTGAGCCAGGACCCGATGAGGGCGCCGGCAATGCCGAGCACGACCGTCATGAGTGTGCTGACATTCTGCCGACCGGGCATGATGAGCCGCGCCAGTGCGCCGATTATCGCACCGACGACGACTGCGGTGATAATTGCTCCGATCATCTCGTTGCCTTTCGTCCAAACCGGCTTCTTGCAAGCGGTGTGATACACATCACTTTCCTCTCATTTTCGACAGTCGGCCAGTTTTGAGACGTGCGCGATATCCGACAGCGGCCTACTCGTGGGTAATCGGCCGCAGTGGGCGACCGGGCGGGATAATTCGGTGCCATGACCACCGCGCTGTGGGTTCTTGTCGCGGTATTCGCCGTCGGCGTCGTCGCCGGAGGGCTGTTGCGCATTCGTGCCTGGCTGCAAAAGCCGGTACCGCCCGAGGTGATCGAGGCGGCACACCGCGACGATGACAAGGACGACTAGCGCCATGAGAATCACGCTCGGAACAGCCCTCGCGGCAAGCGTTCTGGCGCTGGCGTCGCCGGTCGCTCACGCGGATCGGATCGAACCACCGCCGCTGTATGGCTTCTACGACCTGTTCATCGATTTCTCGAAACAGACATTCAACGGAATGCCGACGCCGATGCATTCGATGACCGTGCCCGCCGAATTCACCACGCGGTGCGATGTCGACGGATGCATTGCGCGCATGGACAACGCGGACGATCACGCCCGCAACCCGGGCGCCCCGGTGGCCTATGAGTATCGCTGGAGCGGCGATCGCTGGGAGACGGGCGGGCAGTACCCCTACTTCTGTGACCGCAACGATCCGGGCAGCGCCGTGCCGGCGCAACGCTCGGACTACTGGATCCCGAATCCTGACGGCAGCTTCTTCGGCGAGCGCACGCTCGTCATCGGGGGAGCGGGATGTCCTGGTGAGGGGCCGGGCACGCATTGGCTGCCGATATCGCTGACGCCCATCGATCCGCCGTCGGACGTGCCCCGATGAAGGCTGGACAAACCAAAAACCGCCCGTGAGGGCGGTTCGTTTGGAGCGGGCGACGGGAATCGAACCCGCGTAGCTAGTTTGGAAGACTAGGGCTCTACCATTGAGCTACGCCCGCAAGTGCAGCATCAGCACTGTACCGGTGTGCCCCCGATCAAAGCCAATTGAATGCTCCGTGCCGTGACCACGTAGTATCTCGCGTGGTCCATTCGTGGGTTTTGCGCGGCGGATCGACCACCACGGGGTGTAGCGCAGCTTGGTAGCGCATCCGCTTTGGGAGCGGAAGGCCGCAGGTTCAAATCCTGTCACCCCGACTCACCCGCCAGTACGACCAGGACTATCTAGGAGCAGGAACAGTGAAGAGCACAGTCGAGCAGCTGAGCCCCACCCGGGTGCGCATCAATGTGGAGGTGCCCTTCACCGAGCTTGAGCCTGATTTCGATCGCGCGTTCAAGGCGTTGGCCCAGCAGGTCCGTCTGCCCGGCTTCCGTCCGGGCAAGGCCCCGCGCAAGTTGCTGGAGGCCCGCGTCGGTCGCGGTGCCGTGCTGGAGCAGGTCGTCAACGACGCGCTGCCGAGCCGCTACAGCGAGGCCGTCACGGCTTCCGACGTCAAGCCGCTGGGTCAGCCCGAGATCGAGGTGACCAAGCTTGAGGACGGCCAGGAGCTGGCGTTCACCGCCGAGGTCGACGTGCGTCCCGAGATCACCCTGCCCGAGTTCGACGCGCTCAAGATCACCGTCGACCCGATCGAGGTCGACGACGAGGCGGTCGATGCCGAGCTGCAGTCGCTGCGCGCCCGTTTCGGCACCCTGACCGGTGTCGACCGCGGTGCACAGGAAGGCGACTTCGTCTCGATCGACCTGTCGGCCACCGTCGACGGCAACGAGGTGCCCGAGGCCGCCACCGAGGGCCTGTCGCACGAGGTCGGTTCCGGTCAGCTGATCGAGGGCCTCGACGAGGCGATCACCGGCCTGAAGGCCGGCGAGTCCAAGGTCTTCACCACCAAGCTGGCCGCCGGCGAGTACGCCGGCAAGGACGCTGAGGTGACGGTGACCGTGAAGTCGGTCAAGGAGCGCGAGCTGCCTGAGGCCGACGACGACTTCGCCCAGCTGGCAAGCGAATTCGACACCATCGATGAGCTCAAGGAGAGCCTCACCGACCAGGTGCGGCGGGTCAAGAGCGTGCAGCAGGCCGAGCAGATCCGGGACAAGGCCATCGAGGCGCTGCTGGAGCAGACCGAAGTTCCGTTGCCGGAGAAGATCGTTCAGGCCCAGATCGACGACACGCTGCACAACGCGATCCACGGTCTCGACCACGACGAGGACAAGTTCGCCGAGCAGCTGACCGAACAGGGCAGCAGCCGTGAGGAATTCGACGCGGAGAACAAGGCGAACGCCGAAAAGGCCGTCAAGACCCAGCTTTTGATGGACGCCGTCGCCGACAAGCTCGACATCCAGGTCGGCCAGAACGATCTCACCGAGCGTCTCGTGCTGATGTCGCGCCAGTACGGCATCGAGCCGCAGCAGCTGATCCAGATCCTGCAGCAGAACAATCAGCTGCCGGCCATGTTCGCCGACGTGCGTCGCGGCCTGACCATCGCCGCTGTGGTGCACGCCGCCACCGTGACCGACACCGACGGCACCGTGATCGACACCACGGAGTTCTTCGGCCCGGCCGAGGCTGCTCAGGCCGAGGGCGAGCAGAGTGACGAGGCCGCCGACAAGGACGCCGACGCCACCGAATGACGCTGTGAGCGAACGCGCCCCCGTACGGGAGTGCGTGGCGCCCCAGTTTCGTTAGTGTCGTCAGTACCAACGCGTGAGAGAAAGCAGGTATCCAGTCGTGACTGACATGCGTTCGAACGGGAGCGGGTTCAGCCTCGTCGACTCCGTCTATGAGCGCTTGCTTGCCGAGCGGATCATCTTCCTGGGTTCCCAAGTGGACGACGACATCGCCAACAAGCTGTGCGCGCAGATCCTGTTGCTGTCGGCGGAGGATCCGACCAAGGACATCCACCTCTACATCAACTCGCCGGGCGGCTCGATCAGCGCCGGTATGGCCATCTACGACACGATGGTGCTGGCCCCGTGCGACGTCGCCACCTACGCGATGGGCATGGCGGCCTCGATGGGTGAGTTCCTGCTCGCAGCGGGCACCAAGGGCAAGCGTCACGCCCTGCCGCACGCCCGGGTGCTCATGCACCAGCCGCTCGGTGGCGTCACCGGCAGTGCTGCGGACATCGCCATCCAGGCCGAGCAGTTCCACGTCATCAAGAAGGAAATGTTCCGGCTCAACGCGGAATTCACCGGCAAGTCCGTCGAGCAGATCGAGGCCGACTCCGATCGTGACCGCTGGTTCACCGCGCAGGAGGCGCTGGAGTACGGCTTCGTCGATCACATCATCACCAGTGCCAACCTCAACGGTTCGGGCCCGACGGCAGGACTAGACAAATGACCGATCAGATTCATCCGTCATTGGACCCCCGCGTGCAGCCGCAGGCTCGCTACATCCTGCCGTCGTTCATCGAGCACAGCAGCTTCGGCGTCAAGGAATCAAACCCGTACAACAAGCTGTTCGAGGAACGCATCATCTTCCTCGGCGTGCAGGTGGACGATGCGTCGGCCAACGACATCATGGCCCAGCTGCTCGTGCTGGAGTCGCTGGATCCCGACCGCGACATCACCATGTACATCAACTCGCCCGGTGGCTCGTTCACCTCGCTGATGGCGATCTACGACACCATGCAGTACGTGCGCGCCGACATCCAGACGGTGTGCCTCGGTCAGGCCGCCTCGGCCGCCGCGGTGCTGCTGGCCGCGGGTACGCCGGGTAAGCGTCTGGCCCTGCCCAACGCGCGCGTGCTCATCCACCAGCCGTCGCTGTCCGGAGTGATCCAGGGCCAGTTCTCCGACCTGGAGATCCAGGCCGCCGAGATCGAGCGGATGCGCACCCTGATGGAGACCACGCTGGCCCGCCACACCGGCAAGGATCCCGAGCAGATCCGCAAGGACACCGACCGCGACAAGATCCTGACGGCCGAGGACGCCAAGGAGTACGGGATCATCGACACGGTCCTGGAGTACCGCAAGCTGTCCGCGCAGAGCAGCTAGTACCACCAGCGGCAACCTCCGCCCGATGACACACGCCCTGCCCGGTCACCTCCGGTGCGGGGCGTGTGTCGTCAGGCAGGAGGGCGGAAAACCAGCTGACCTGCGACTGCGTCGGTGTTCGAGCGATCCAGGTAGCCTCGACCGCGGCGAACACCACGTTCGGATCACATCGCTCGGCTATTCGGCCTGGCTCCGTTACGACACGCCAAGGACACAGTCAGCGTGCCGACGGGTGACCAGCCGTCAGGAGAGATATGTTCTCCTGCACGTGAACAAATACCACCGGAGCGATTCGGCCTTATCGGTCGCACCGCGACGGAACGAACGGGTAGCGTCGGGTTTACGCCCGAGGTGACCCAGCAACTGGCGTAACGACAGACTGCGAACAGGAAGTAGGACCCCCCCACATGGCGCGCATTGGAGACGGCGGTGACCTGCTGAAGTGCTCGTTCTGCGGCAAGAGTCAAAAGCAGGTCAAAAAGCTCATTGCCGGCCCGGGCGTGTACATCTGCGACGAGTGCATCGATCTGTGCAACGAGATCATCGAGGAGGAGCTCGCCGACGCTGACGACGTCAAGCTCGACGAGCTGCCGAAACCGGCGGAGATCCGGGACTTCCTCGAGGGTTACGTCATCGGACAGGACACCGCCAAACGCACGTTGGCGGTGGCGGTCTACAACCACTACAAGCGCATCCAGGCGGGGGAGAAGTCCCGCGATTCGCGCTCGGAGCCGGTCGAACTGACCAAGTCCAACATCCTGATGCTGGGGCCCACCGGCTGCGGTAAGACCTACCTGGCCCAGACGTTGGCCAAGATGCTCAACGTGCCGTTCGCCATCGCCGATGCCACCGCCCTCACCGAGGCCGGCTATGTGGGCGAGGACGTCGAGAACATCCTGCTCAAGCTGATCCAGGCCGCCGACTACGACGTCAAGCGCGCCGAGACCGGCATCATCTACATCGACGAGGTCGACAAGATCGCCCGCAAGAGCGAGAACCCGTCGATCACCCGCGATGTCTCCGGCGAAGGCGTGCAGCAAGCCCTGCTGAAGATCCTGGAAGGCACCCAGGCCTCGGTTCCGCCGCAGGGTGGCCGCAAGCATCCGCACCAGGAATTCATCCAGATCGACACCACCAACGTGTTGTTCATCGTGGCGGGTGCCTTCGCGGGCCTGGAGAAGATCGTCTCCGACCGGGTCGGCAAGCGCGGCCTGGGCTTCGGCGCCGAGGTGCGGTCCAAGGCCGAGATCGATACCCAGGACCACTTCGCCGAGGTGATGCCCGAGGACCTGATCAAGTTCGGTCTGATCCCCGAGTTCATCGGCCGTCTGCCGGTCGTGGCCTCGGTGACCAACCTGGACAAGGAATCCCTGGTCAAGATCCTCTCCGAGCCCAAGAACGCCCTGGTCAAGCAGTACGTGCGGCTGTTCGAGATGGACGGCGTGGAGCTGGAGTTCACCGACGAGGCGTTGGAGGCCATCGCCGATCAGGCCATCCACCGCGGCACCGGTGCCCGCGGTCTGCGCGCCATCATGGAGGAAGTCCTGCTGCCGGTGATGTACGACATCCCCAGTCGCGACGACGTCGCCAAGGTGGTCGTCACGAAGGAGACCGTGCAGGACAACGTGCTGCCGACCATCGTGCCGCGTAAGCCGTCGCGGTCCGAGCGTCGCGACAAGAGCGCCTAGGTTCTACGCCGAGATTGCACTGAGGGTCGTGATCCCAGCCGGATCACGACCCTCAGTGCAATCTCGACAACAATCGGCGTAAGCCGGCGCTATATCGGCGTCACCGACCGCAAAAGCGAATACGCGGAAGCCAGGTCGTCGCCGCTGTCGACGTAGAGCGCCAGTAGCAGGTGACTGGCATCGGTGACGGCGGAGCCGTAGAGCGCTGGCAGGCGCGCATCATCGTGGTCCTCGGCCAGCCGATATGACAGGCACAATGATGTGCCGGACGCCCACTCCGCATGGTCGTACGCGAGTGGACTGATCTTCGTCCGGAACTCGGCGCGCCGTTCGGCGGCGGTTGTGTATGTTTCGTCGCCCCATGCGGACAACCAGGCAGTCAAGCCCGGCCGCCAGAACACGAGGCTGCCGTCCTCTATGCGCTGGTTCATCGGCTCGGGCAGAGTCAGCGCCCAATTGCGGGTGATCTGCTGATAGCCCGAGCGGGTCGGGAAGTTCGGATTGAGGTAGGCCGAGGTATCGGCATCAGGGTCGGTGGGCGCGCCTTCGGGATCCTCGACAAAGCCGTCGCCGCTGCGGATGAACGCTGCCCCGGGCGGAGCATCCAGGTAATCGATGATCGCTCGGTCGTAGTTGGCGAGGGTGTTCAGCGAATACAGTCCGAGATTCGCCGGGTCGTCCACGTAGTCCTGATCTTCGTCCCCAGCCAGGAAGTTCCATCCTTCGCCGTCGCGATACATATATCCGACCGGCGCACCTTCGACCATGATGCGATCGGATGCGTAGCACGCGTAGTTCGGTGCGAGGCCGTTGACGATCTTGTCGGGCGGCAACCAGAAGTTCTTGGTCATCAGCGCGTCACGCGGTCGGGCCGGGTGTAGACGTTCATCGAGTCGCCCCGCAGGAAGGCCACCAGGGTCAGGCCCGATTGCGCGGCCAGATCGACTGCCAGCGACGAGGGCGCCGACACCGCGGCCAGAATCGGAATGCCCGCCATCACGGCCTTCTGGGTGAGCTCGAACGAGGCCCGGCCGCTGACGAGCAGGACCGTACCGGTCGACGGGATCCGGTTGTGCTCCAGTGCCCAGCCGATCACCTTGTCCACGGCGTTGTGCCTGCCGATGTCCTCCCGGACGACGAGCATGTCGCCGCCGGTGGTGAACAGCGCGGCGGCGTGCAGCCCGCCGGTGCTGTTGAAGACCTTTTGCGCCTCCCGCAGTTGCGCGGGCATCGCCGAGAGCGCGGTGGCGGCGACGGTCGACGGGTCGTCGCCGGGGCAGTGCTTGCTGCTCAACCGCACCGCCTCCAGCGAAGCCTTGCCACACACACCGCACGACGAGGTGGTGTAGAAGTTGCGGGTCACGTCGACGTCGGGCGCCGGGACATGTGAGGCCAAGGTCGCGTCGAGCACGTTGTAGGTGTTGACCCCGTCGTCGTCCGCGCCCCGGCAGTAGCGCACCGCCACCAGGTCCTCACGTTGCGCGATCAACCCCTCGGTCAGCAGAAAGCCTTGGGCCAGTTCGACATCGGCGCCCGGCGTGCGCATCGTGACGGTGATCGGTGTGCCGTCGACCCGCAGCTCCAGTGGTTCCTCGACCACCAGGGTCTCCGGGCGGGCCTCGGCGACGGCGCCGCTCAGATGGTGGGCGCGACGGCGAGCGGTGACCCGACCCACTAGGTGCGCTCCAATCGGATCACGACAGCCTTCGATACCGGTGTGTTCGACTTCTTGGCCGTATGGTCAAGTGGCACCAGCGGATTCGTCTCCGGGTAGTAAGCCGCGGCATTGCCCTTGGGGGTGGAGTACTCGACGATCAGGAAGTCCTTGGCGCGCCGTTCCTGACCGTCGAACTCCGACACCAGATCCACCCGGTCTCCTGCCTTCAGGCCCATGGCGTCCAGATCCGCGGGGTTGACGAACACGACCCGGCGGCCACCCTTCACACCGCGGTAACGGTCGTCGAGCCCGTAGATCGTGGTGTTGTACTGGTCGTGACTACGCAGCGTCTGCAGCACCAGGCGGCCCTGCGGTACCGGCACCCATTCCAGCGGCTGAACGGAGAAGTTGGCTTTACCCGTGGTGGTGCGGAATTCGCGGGAATCACGGGGTGGGTGCGGCAGCTGGAACCCGTCGGGCTGACGCACCTTGCGGTTGTAGTCCTCGCATCCGGGCACCACGTCGGCGATGGCGTCACGGATGCGGTCGTAATCGGCGTTGAACTGCTCCCACGGCACCGGATGGTCCGGGCCCAGCAACACGCGGGCCAGCTGGCAGACGATCGCGACCTCGCTGCGCAGGTGCTCGCTCGGCGGAGTCAGGCTGCCGCGTGACAGGTGCACCATCGACATCGAATCCTCGACCGACACCATCTGCTTTCCGGCGGCCTGGAAATCCTTGTCGGTGCGCCCCAGCGTGGGCAGGATGAGCGCGGTGCGCCCGTGCACCAGGTGACTGCGGTTCAACTTGGTCGAAATCTGAACGGTCAGGGCACAACTGCGCAATCCGGCCTCGGTGACTTCGGTGTCGGGGGTGGCCGAGACGAAGTTGCCGCCCATCCCGACGAAGACCTTGGCGCGGCCGTCGCGCATGGCGCGGATCGCGTCGACGGTGTCGTAACCGTGCTTGCGGGGGCTGGCGATGCCGAACCTGTTGTCGAGCGCATCCAGAAACTTCTCGGGCATCTTCTCCCAGATGCCCATGGTGCGGTCGCCCTGCACATTGGAGTGCCCGCGGACCGGGCACACGCCCGCACCTGGCTTGCCGATCATGCCCCGCATGAACAGCAGGTTGGTGGCCTCGCCGATGGTGGCCACGGCATGGCGGTGTTGGGTCAGGCCCATGGCCCAGCAGATCACCGTGCGCTCCGAGGCGATCAGCATGTCGGCGACGCGGCGAAGCTGGGTCTCGTCGATGCCACTGGCCTCGGTCACCGTGGCCAAGTCAACCGCGCGGGTCTGACGGGCGTACTCGTCGAAGCCCGCGGTATGGGCCTCGATGAACTCGCGGTCCAACACCGTGCCCGGGGCGGCCTGCTCGGCTTCCAGCAGCAGCCGGCCCAGGCCGGCGAACAGGGCCATGTCCCCGCCGAGCCGGATCTGGACGAACTCGTCGGCGATCGGGATTCCGTGCCCGACCACACCACGCACCTTCTGCGGGTCCTTGAACCGGATCAGCCCGGCCTCGGGTAGCGGATTGATCGCAATGATCTTGGCGCCGTTGCCTTTTGCCTTCTCCAGCACCGACAGCATGCGGGGATGGTTGGTGCCGGGATTCTGCCCGGCGATCAGGATCAGATCGGCTTCGGTGACGTCCTCGACGGTGACCGAGCCCTTGCCGATGCCGATCGACTCGGTCAGGGCGGTGCCGGAGGATTCGTGGCACATGTTCGAGCAGTCGGGCAGGTTGTTCGTGCCGAAGCTGCGCACGAGCAGCTGATAGAGGAACGCAGCTTCATTGCTGGTCCTGCCGGAGGTGTAGAACAGCGCCTCATCCGGAGAGGCGAGCGCATTGAGGTGTTCGGCGATCAACCGGTAGGCGTCATCCCACTCGATCGGCCGGTAATGCGCGTCTCCGGGTGCGAGCACCATCGGCTGGGTCAGCCGGCCCTGCTGGGACAGCCAGTACTCGGGTTTGGTCTCGAGCTCGGCGATGGTGTGGCGGGCGAAGAACTCGGGTGTCACCACGCGTTTGGTGGCTTCCTCGGCGACGGCTTTCGCGCCGTTTTCGCAGAACTCAGCCAGTTTGCGGCCCCCGTGCTCCTCGGGCCATGCGCAGCCCGGGCAGTCGAAACCGTGGCGTTGATTGAGCTTGGCCAGCGCGGCGGCGGTGCGTAGGGGACCCATCTGCTCGAACCCGCGCTGCATGCTGACCAGGACTGCCTTGACGCCGGCGGCCTCGTCTTCGGCGCCGGTGGTGATGACGTGGTGCTCGTCGTAATAGGCGTCGATGTCCTTGGCGCTGGTCATGAACCCAATCTAGTCCTCGAAAACGGTCGGACCGGCCGGTTGGCGGGCGTCCATATTCGAGTTTTCACATGCAGTGATAGATGCTTTCTATCGAACGGTGACGGATGTGGGGAGCCCATGGCGAGTGACGTGCTGCTCCAGCAGCTCGACTATCTGCTGGCGCTGGCGACCGAGCGGCACTTCGGCCGGGCGGCCGCGCGGTGCCACGTGAGTCAACCGACGCTGTCGGTGGCGATCCGCCGGTTGGAGCGCGAGTTGGGCATCGTCATCGTGCAGCGGGGGCAGCGGTTCGAGGGGTTCACCGAAGAGGGGCAGCGGGTGGTGACGTGGGCCCAGCGGATCGTCGCGGAACGCGATGAGATGCTCGCCGATATCGATCGCATGCGTGGGCGGTTGACCGTCACGGCCCGCATCGGCGCGATACCGACGGCAGTGCCCACCGGCCCGTTCATCACCACGGAGTTCCTCCGCCGCAACCCGGCGGCGTCGGTACGCATCGAGGCGCTGTCGTCTCGCGAGATCGCCCGGCGGCTGGCCGATTTCGAGATCGACGCCGGGCTGACCTATCTCGATGACGAAGCGCCGCCCGGAACCCGGTCGGTCGAGATGTACCGGGAGCGCTATGTGCTGGTGGCGCCGGCCGATCACGCCCTGATGGCTCAACCGGAGATCACCTGGTCGGATGCGGCCGGACTGCCGCTATGCGTGCTGACCACGACTATGCGTAACCGGCGCATCCTCGATGCCAACATGGCCGCCGAAGGAGTGCGCTACCGCCCCGTCGTGGAGGCGGATTCGGTCGATGCGCTGTATGCGCACCTGACCAATTCACCGCGGGCGACCATCGCGTCCACCGCATGGCTGCCACAGCTCGGAGTGCCTTCCGGTTTTGCGGCGCGACCGATGGTGCAACACGGTCCGCGTCCGGCGATCGGGCTGGTGGTGCTCGACCGCGCGCCCGCCTCGATCGTGGCCGCCGCGCTGGTCGAGGTGGCTGCCGACCTGGACCTCGGCAGCCGCATCGACGGCTGGTGGGATTCGAGGGGGCAGGCCGACGCCGGACCGGCGTGACGTCTCCGACTCAGCCGGGCTCGGCGGTCGGAGCCGGTTCGGCCTTGACCGGGGGTGTGGCGGCAGGGGTGTCGGGCTTTGACGGCGGCACGGATTGGGTCACGGTCTCGCCGAACTGCATGGTGGATTGAGCTGAGGGCACGGAGATCTCGGGTGTGCTGTGAACCTGGTTTGTCTGTAGGCCCAAACCTGCCAGCGCTGCGACAGCGGCCAAGCCGGCGGTACAGAGGAGAAGTTTGATCTTTGCGTTCATGCGTCTCGCCATGTCCTTCGTTGCAACATCGACTATCTATGTGTTGAAGGTGAATCGAGCGTCCGGCATTCCACCCCAGGCGTGGTGATGTGGACCACATTCGGTTCTCGGCTGGGCGATTGAGCGGGGTCGGAGAGTGTGGTGATGGTCCTGACCGGGACACTGCATCCATGCCACGAGAGCTAGTCCCTGGGGTAACCGTGCTCGGCAACCTCGCGATCGACATCATCAACGGGGCGCCGCCGAGCCCGGGCGGGTGTGCGTCGTTCGCCGGTGTGGCACTGCAGGCTGCCGGCGGATCGGGCCGGATCGTGGCGATGGGCGCCGAACGCGACCACGTCCTCTTCGACGGGCTGCGTGCGCGGTTCGGGTCGTTGGTGCAGATCCTGCCCTCAGAGGTGACGAGCTCATTCAGCCTCGACTATGACGACACCGATCACCGGCACATGGGGGTGCAGGCGATCGGCCCGGTATGGAGCGCCACGGACATCGACGTCGCGGATCCGGCTACAACTTGGGTGCACCTGGCGCCCTTGTTGCGCACCGATTTTCCGGCCGGGACGCTTGCGGCCCTGGCGGCGCGGGGGCATCGGCTCGCCTACGACGGGCAGGGGCTCGTACGTGCGGACCGTTTGGGGCCGCTGGTCGAGGACCGTCACTTTCCCGCCGACTTGCTGGCCGATGTCGACATTCTCAAGCTCGCCGAGGACGAGGCGGTGATCGTCGCCGACGGTCGGTTCGACGCGTCGACCGCGCAGCGGCTCGGCGTCGCGGAGATCCTGGTGACCTACGGCTCGGAGGGGTGTGACATCTATGTCGAAGGTGCGGTGGAGCGCGTGCCGGCCGCCTGGCGGGTGCTGGATGTCCAGACCACCGGGGCGGGCGACATGTTCACGGCCTGTTACGTCGCGCACCGCGCGGCCGGTCGCGATCCGCGGCGAGCGGCCGAAGCGGCCAGCGAACTCGTGGCCGGTGAGCTGGAGAAGCGCGCGCAGACGGGGGCACCCGGCCGCATGTAGCCGCAGGTCGAAGGCTAAACTCGACACGTGTCAAGAAACTGCTTGCTATTGCTAGCGGACAGCTACCGGCCGGTAGCTTTTTCCTTAGAGAATGACATTCTCCTAAACGTGACGAAAACCACAGTTTTGTCTCAAAACGGGCTTGTTCACGCCCGCGATCAGGACCTTCATTCCGAACCCACCCGCGTGTCGGGGGATGGCGCGGTGAAGTGCAGCCTAAGAGCAGTGCAATAATCGGTACTGGTAGTGACATCAAAATTCGGTGGACGTTTGATCCGGCGGCGCGTCACGTGACAGCGGCCCGGAAAGACGTGGTCAAAGAACGTGTGAAAGGCGGTAGCCGTGGGTGAGAACGGCAACGGCAATGGCGCCGCGCCGCGGCAGAAGCTCGAGAAGGTCGTCATCCGCTTCGCCGGCGACTCCGGCGACGGTATGCAGCTGACCGGTGACCGCTTCACTTCTGAAGCTGCACTGTTCGGCAACGACTTGGCGACCCAGCCGAATTACCCGGCCGAGATCCGCGCGCCACAGGGCACCCTGCCCGGTGTGTCGTCGTTCCAGATCCAGATCGCCGACTACGACATCCTCACCGCGGGTGACCGTCCCGACGTGCTCGTGGCGATGAACCCGGCCGCGCTCAAGGCCAACGTGTCCGACCTGCCTCGCGGCGGTCTGATCATCGCCAACTCCGATGAGTTCACCAAGCGCAACCTCGCCAAGGTCGGATACGACAGCAATCCGCTAGAGGATGACACGTTGTCCGACTACGTGGTGACCTCCGTTGCGATGACGACGCTGACCCTGGGTGCGGTCGAGGCGATCGGCGCCACCAAGAAGGACGGCCAGCGCGCGAAGAACATGTTCGCCCTCGGTCTGCTGTCGTGGATGTACGGCCGCGAGCTCGAGCACAGCGAGGCCTTCATCCGGGAGAAGTTCTCCCGCAAGCCCGACGTGGCCGAGGCCAACGTCCTGGCGCTGAAGGCGGGCTGGAACTACGGCGAGACCACCGAGGCCTTCGCCACCACCTACGAGGTGTCGCCGGCCAAGCTGAAGTCGGGCGAATACCGCCAGATCTCGGGCAACACCGCGCTCGCCTACGGCATCGTGGCCGCCGGACACCTGGCCCAGATCCAGGTGGTGCTGGGCACCTACCCGATCACGCCGGCCTCGGACATCCTCCATGAGCTGTCCAAGCACAAGAACTTCAACGTGCTGACCTTCCAGGCCGAAGACGAGATCGCCGGAATCGGTGCGGCCATCGGCGCGTCCTACGGCGGCGCGCTGGGTGTCACCAGCACCTCCGGCCCGGGTGTCTCCCTCAAGTCCGAGGCCATCGGCCTGGCGGTGATGACCGAGCTGCCGCTGATCATCATCGACGTGCAGCGCGGTGGCCCGTCGACGGGTCTGCCGACCAAGACCGAGCAGGCGGACCTGCTGCAGGCACTGTTCGGCCGCAACGGTGAGTCGCCGGTCGCTGTCCTCGCGCCGAAGTCACCGTCGGACTGCTTCGACATCGCCGTCGAGGCGGCGCGCATCGCGGTCGACTACCACACCCCGGTGATCATCCTGTCCGACGGCGCCGTCGCCAATGGCTCTGAGCCCTGGCAGATTCCGGACATCAGCAGCTACCCGGCGATCGAGCACAACTTCGCCAAGTCGGGTGAGCCGTTCGCGCCGTACGCGCGTGACCCCGAGACCCTGGCCCGCCAGTTCGCGGTGCCGGGCACCCCGGGCCTGGAACACCGGATCGGTGGCCTCGAGGCCGCCAACGGCTCGGGCAACATCTCGTATGAGCCCAAGAACCACGACCTGATGGTGCGGCTGCGTCAGGAGAAGATCGCCGGCATCGCGGTGCCGGAGCTGGAGGTCGACGACCCCACCGGCGATGCCGAACTGCTGATGCTGGGCTGGGGGAGCAGCTACGGGCCGATCGGTGAGGCCTGCCGGCGCGCGCGGCGCAAGGGCATCAAGGTGGCCCAGGCGCATCTGCGCCACCTCAATCCCTTCCCGGCCAACCTCGGGGAGGTGCTGCGCCGCTACCCGAAGGTGGTGGTGCCGGAGATGAACCTGGGCCAGCTGGCGCTGCTGCTGCGCGGCAAGTACCTGGTCGACGTCCAGTCGGTGACCAAGGTGGAGGGCATGGCCTTCCTGGCCGACGAGGTCGAGGGCATCATCGACGCGGCCCTGGACGGCACGCTCGGTGAGAAGGAAGCGGACAAGGCCAAGTTCGCGCGGCTGGCGGCGGCCACGATCGAGGAACCAACTGAGAACGCAGTGGGAGCGAACGCATGACTGACCTGATCGGTGCGGACCTCGGGCTGAGCGAAGCCCCGTTGAACAAGCACGCCCTGGTGCCCACCACCGACCAACCGCAGAAGGGCAAGGACTTCACCAGTGACCAGGAGGTCCGCTGGTGCCCGGGTTGCGGTGACTACGTCATCCTCAACACCATCCGCAACTTCCTGCCGGAGCTGGGCCTCAAGCGCGAGAACATCGCGTTCATCAGCGGTATCGGCTGCTCCAGCCGGTTCCCGTACTACCTGGAGACCTACGGTTTCCACTCGATCCACGGTCGTGCCCCGACCATCGCCACCGGCCTGGCGCTGGCCCGGCCCGACCTGTCGGTGTGGGTCGTCACGGGTGACGGTGATTCGCTTTCGATCGGCGGCAACCACCTGATTCACGCGCTGCGTCGCAACATCAACATCACGATCCTGCTGTTCAACAACCGGATCTACGGCCTCACCAAGGGCCAGTACTCGCCGACCTCGGAGGTCGGCAAGGTCACCAAGTCGACTCCGATGGGCTCGCTGGACTACCCGTTCAACCCGGTGTCGCTGGCGCTGGGTGCCGAGGCCACGTTCGTGGGCCGCGCGCTGGACTCCGACCGCAAGGGCCTGTCCGAGGTGCTGCGCGGTGCGGCCGAGCACCGCGGTGCCGCACTGGTGGAGATCATGCAGGACTGCCCGATCTTCAACGACGGATCGTTCGACGCCCTGCGCAAGGAGGGTGCCGAGGAGCGGCTGATCAACGTCAGCCACGGCGAGCCGATCAAGTTCGGCACCGATGGCGAATACTGCGTGGTCAAGTCCGGGTACGGCCTGGAGGTCGCCAAGACCGCCGACGTCGCGGCCGAGGACATCGTGGTGCACAACGCCGAGATCGATGATCCTGCTTACGCATTCGCGCTGTCGCGGCTGAGCGAGCAGAACCTCGATCACATGGTGATGGGCATTTTCCGTAAGGTCAGCCGGCCCACCTATGACGACGCTGCGCGTCAGCAGGTCAACACGGCGATCGAATCGAAGCCCCATGACACCGCGGCTCTGCAATCCTTGCTGCGTGGCAAAGACACCTGGACTGTCGACTAGCAGTACTGATCCGACCGACCAACAGCATCTGAGCACAGCCCCGCTCGCCGCGGTAGTTCTGGCGGGCGGGGCTTCGCGTCGCATGGGGCGCGACAAGGCGACGTTGCCGTTCGACGGCTCGACCATGGTCGAGCATGTGGTGGCCGCGGTGAGCGCGCGGTGTTCACCGGTTTTCGTCATCGCCGCTCCCGGCCAACCGCTGCCGGCACTGCACGCCGAGGTACTTCGTGACGAGGTGCGCGGTGTCGGGCCGCTGGTAGCGACGGGCCGCGGCCTGCGTGCCGTCGCGGAGGCCGGCCTGGACCGGGCCTTTGTGTGTGCGGTGGACATGCCGTATCTGTCCCCGGACCTCATCGACGCGTTGGCAGGCCCGGCCGAGCGATTACCTGCAGATATCGTGCTGCCGTGGGACGGCAGGGACCACTATCTGGCGGGGATCTACCGCAGTGCGCTCACCGAGCGGATCGCCGAGTTGGTGCGTGGTGGCCAGCGCAGCATGCGGGCGCTCGCCGAGTCCGTCGATACCCAACGGATAGTGATGGCACCGCAGCGGGCACTGACCAACGTCAACACCGCGGCCGATCTGCCCGGAACGTGAACCATCTGCCGACAAACGGTCAGCAAATTGCAAATTTGATGCCGAATCCGGCGCTATTTATCGTTTCGAAATAATTGGACGCCTATTAGAGGTGATTTGAGCTCTCGGAAGCCGAGTGAATTCGAGAAACGTCATATCGCGGTGCACTTCGGCTGTGCGCGAAAGCTTCTGGCCCTCAAGCGCATTCGTCTTGGCGTGCGGCAAGGGTGTCTTGCCGATATTCGCCGGTGCAGGTGCTCGGGGTAACCAAATATGTGACAAAATGCCCTTGACGGCTCTGTTTGTCCGATCAGGGCGATAGCCTGGGTTGCCGCAGAGGTGGCCGGGCTGGCTGACGTTTCTATCTCGTTCGGTCAAAGGTGTTGTGGCGCGGCCTGTTTGACAGGAAGGCTGTCGAGTTCGGCGGTGACCTCTTCGGCGGGGGCGTGGCCCGTCTGAGCGCCCTGCACGCGCGATAACCCTTGCGCACCAGTGGGATTGAAGGTTGCTCTGTGATGTCGAGAACTGGCGGTCTGCAGCGAACGGATTTCCTTGGCTCGGAGCGTAGTGACACTCGCCGATGGCATCTACCTGGGCTTTTTGTTGTCCCAACCGTTGTTTGCCGCTTACGGCGCGCCCCCGGCAAGTGGGCCAGCTCACAAAAAATGCGTGATGTGCCTCACGATCCGTTTACGCCGATCACGAAACGGTAACGGCGGGCACCCGCTGCTGACCTGCAGAAACGTTGTATTCAGCGTCACGTTATCTGTCTGTGATCTTTCCGCTATCGCTCCTACATCGATATGACTTCTCTCCGAGTCCTTTGTACGGTCCAAAGCGACTCCACAGGGAGCAAATAATTTCAACACCAAGAACCTGCGTGTGAGTGGGGCCGCGGTGGCGATTTCGCCCGATGCGGGGGCCTGGGCCTGATCCCGGGCCGGGCACTGTGGCCCTCCCTTTCGTGCCTGACCGAGACGGCGCGAACCAACCCCTCCGGCCTGTTTCAGGCTTCCGCGCCCGCCTAGGCGGGCGCCGATGGCGCGCGCTTGGCGAAAGGAAAGAAGTGAAGAACATCCGCAAGACGTTTGGGCTGGGCATCATCGCTGGAGCGCTCGCTGTGGCTCCCGTGGCACTGGGTGCCGGTACCGCCAATGCGGACAGCGTCAACTGGGACGCCGTCGCTGCCTGCGAGTCGGGTGGCAACTGGGCGATCAACACCGGGAACGGCTACTACGGCGGCCTGCAGTTCACGATGGGCACCTGGCGTTCCAACGGCGGCTCCGGCTCGCCGCATCAGGCCTCGCGGGCCGAGCAGATCCGCGTCGCCGAGAATGTGCTGCGCTCCCAGGGCATCGGCGCCTGGCCGGTGTGCGGCAAGCGCGGCTAGGCAGCGCCCGCTCACAACTTGATACGAAGCGGTGTCGGTCTTCTGGCCGGCACCGCTTCTGTTTCATCAATAGGCCCTCCGGTTACTCGAGTCCCTGGAACCTCCGAAAAAACTTCAGCCACCTCTGTAACGGGTGACGTTGGTCACACGAACCCATTAGTGACCGCACAGTTGCACGAACGTGATCGGCATCTGCAGTGGTCCTTGGTGTCAAAGGTCGGGGAAGGACCGCGAGATGACCATACGAAAGGCGTTGACCAGGGTTTTCTGGCTTGCTGCGATGTCGTCGGGGCTTATGCTTGTGCCGGCTGTCGCGGCACCGGCGACAGCCGGCGCGGACACGGTGAACTGGGACGCGATCGCTGACTGCGAATCGGGCGGTGACTGGTCCACCGATACCGGTAACGGCCACTACGGCGGCCTGCAGTTCAAGCCCACCACCTGGGCCTCGCACGGTGGCGTCGGGTCACCCGCCTCCGCCTCCCGGGAGGAACAGATACGGGTGGCCGAGAATGTCCTGGCCACCCAAGGGATCGGGGCCTGGCCCAAGTGCGGGGTACGAGGTGGAATGCCGGCGGGCTGGGCCGCGCCGAGCGCACCGACAGGTTGCCAGGCCGTCCGTCCCGGTGCGGTGCTGGGCATCTTCGATCTTCGCCGGATCTGCTCGACGTTCTTGAACCCCCTCGGGGCCTTCGGTCTTCCGCACTGACCTCAGCGCACCGCGGTGAACGCCCCACGCCCAGCGATCGACGCCAGGTGCCGCGTCAACACGGACTCGGGCACCAATACGGACGCTCGGGTGGCCGCGGTGCTCAACGCCGACGGGCGCAAATTCACGAGCCGGCCGATCAACTCGGCCTCCCGCACGATCTTGCCGACACGCCTGCGCCGCATCGCGGCGAACCGGGAGAACGTGCTCGCCAGATCCGGCCCTTTGGCCGCGAGAGCCGCCAGTACGGCGGCGTCCTCAAGCCCCTGACAGCCGCCCTGGCCCAGATGCGGGCGCATCGGGTGGGCGGCATCGCCGGCGATCACCACGGGGCCGCGCGCCCAGACGCGCGCGGGGGCACGGTCGTACAGATCGTTGCGGAGCACCTGATCGCCCGGGGTGGCGGCCAGCAGCGTCGGGATCGGCTCCGACCATGACGAAAATCGCCGCTTGAGGTGGGCCAGCTCGCCATCGGGAGTGGTCTGGCCGCGCGGCGCACGCTGAGTGGCGAACCAGTAGGTGTGGTGGGCGCCCAGCGGTACATGCCCGACCTGCGAGCCGGCACCCAGCGTTTCGCCCGACAGGTCGGGATCGAGTGAGCAGGCGGCCACCGCGCGCCACGCCGTGTAGCCGGTGTAGCGGCGCGGCAACGCTCCGTTCAGATGCCGGGCCACGACGGAGTCGACACCGTCGGCGCCGACCAAGCCGGCCGCCTCGCGGACAGTGCCGTCTGTGAACGTCACGCGCACGCCCGAGGTGCCGACGTCGATCTTGTCGGCGGTGAGTTCGTAGTCGACCGTGCCCGGTGTCAGCGCGCCGGTGAGGATCTCGGTGAGGGTGGAGCGTCGGATCACCACGAGAGGTTCGCCCAGCGCCCGGGTGAATCGTTGCGGAGCCGGCCGACGTAACCAGGTTCCGTCGGCCCGCCGCAGCGCACCCGCGGTAACACGACCGCCCGCACCGCGCACCTGATCGCCGAGACCGATCTCATCGAGCGCGGCCAGCGCGTTGGGCCACAAGCTGATCCCGGCGCCGGGGCTGACATCCCGGCGTGCCTCGGCCACACAGACCTCGAATCCCCGCTGTTGCAATGCGACTGCGGTGGCCAGGCCGGTGATACCCGCGCCGATGACGAGGACGGACGCTGCCATCCGTCGAATCTAGCCGTGTCGGGCACCGGGGAGTGGCCGCGGCCCGAGTTGGGATCGGTAGCCTTCCAGCGGTCTCACAGTATGTGGACAGACTCCCGGGCCGACTCCGGCCGAATGAAACGAATGAGAGGTCCGATGAAACTCACCCGCTTCGGCGTCGCACTGGGCGCCGTGGTCTTTGCCGTCTCAGCCTTGAGCGGTTGCTCGAAGGTGACCGATATCAGGGACGCAGCCGCCGGGGCGGCCGAGAAGGTCGTCTCGTCGGGCACCGAGAAGATCACCGAAGCGGTCTCGGGCAACCTGTTCACCGCCGAGGGCATCGACAATGCCTACGCGGCGATCTCAGAAAAGGTCGGTGCCAACCCGATGCAGGTGGTCGAGGTCAGCATCGCGCCGGGCGTGTTGTCGGTCGAGGCGATCGATCCGAACGCCCCGACCGAGCTCAATCAGTGGAGCTACACCTCAGGCGCGGTGGCGCCGTCTCGCCCGATCGACTACGACGACGACACCGAGGCGCTGCAGCAGAATCTGTTCGCCACCTCCGACGTGCCCAGCAGCGCGATCGCCGCGGCGATCGACGGCGCCGTGGCGGCCAGCGAGATTCCCGACGGCAAGGTCCAGACGGTGAGCATCAAGCGCAACATCCCGTTCGACGAGAACGTGATCATTTTCATCAACGTCCAGGGTGAGCGCAGCAGCAAGCAGGTGCGGGCCGACGTCACCGGTCAGGTCACCGACGTAGCGTGACGAACTGACGTCACGCGGCCCGTACCGGACTCCGGTGCGGGCCGCGCCGTTACGGTGGGGAGCCATGACGGTGTTCGAGGATCTCGACGATTACCTGGCGGTGCCCCGGGTGTCGGGCCTGGCGATTTCTCCCGACGGCTCGCGGCTGGTCGCGACGGTCAGCACGCTCAACGAAAAACGAAATGAGTTCCTCAGCGCCATATGGGAATTGGATCCCAATGGGCAACAACCCGCGCGCCGGCTGACCCACGGGGTGAAAGGGGAGTCGGCGCCGGTGTTCACCGCCGGGGGCGACGTCTTGTTCCTCGCGGTGCGCCCAGGCGAGGACGACGACAAGCCGCCGGCAGCCCTGTGGCGCCTACCCGCCGCAGGCGGTGAGGCATTCGAGGCGCTGACGATGCCCGGCGGGATCGCGGGCGCGGTCAGTGCTCGGGCCGCCGACGTCACCGTGGTGGCCGCGCCGCTGCTGCCGTCATCAGCGGGCGTCGACGACGACAAGACGCGTCGCGAGGCGCGCAAGGAGAACAAGGTGTCAGCGATCCTGCACACCGGCTATCCGGTCCGGCACTGGGATCACGACCTCGGCCCGGACCAGCCACACCTTTTCGACGTCGACGGAACCCGAGATCTGACCCCAGGCTCGGGAGCAGCGTTGCGCGAGAGCTCATTCGACCTCAGTGCCGATGGTGACTTCGTGGTGACGTCCTGGCGGGTCACGGGCCCGGGTACGGCAGTACGCGTGGCCCTGGTACGGATCGACCGGGCGACCGGGGAGCGCTCGACGCTCGTCGAAGAGGCCGGGGCAGACCTGGAGCGCCCGGCCATCGCGCCGGACGGCCACGCCGTGGCCTTCACCAGGGAGACGCATTCAACTCCGACATCGCCGCCGCGAATCACATTGTGGTGCATGCGATTCGGCGAGGACCCGGTGGAGCTGGCCGAAGGCTGGGATCGCTGGCCCGCCTCGGTGGCCTGGACGCCGGATTCGTCGGCGCTCATCGTGACGGCCGACGACGGTGGCCGCGGACCGATCTTCTCCGTCGACCCCGCGTCGGGCCGGGTCACCCGGCTGACCCACGACGATTTCACCTACACCGACGTGCGGCCCGCGCCCGGCGGGGTGATTTTCGCGCTACGCAGCTCGTATGCCGTGCCACCGCATCCGGTCCGCATCGATTCCGACGGCACCGTCACCGCGCTGCCGTGCTTCGAGGTGCCAGACCTTCCTGGAACCCTGACCGAGGTGACCGCGACCGCCCCCGACGGCACACCCGTCCGGTCCTGGCTCACGCTGCCCGACGGCGACGAACCGGCTCCGCTGGTGTTGTGGATCCACGGCGGGCCGTTGGGCAGCTGGAACAGCTGGCACTGGCGCTGGAACCCGTGGCTGCTCACCGCGCAGGGCTACGCGGTACTGATGCCGGATCCGGGACTGTCCACCGGATATGGCCAGGATTTCATCGCCCGCGGGTGGGGTGCCTGGGGCGCCGAGCCGTATACCGACCTGATGGCCGCCGTCGACGCGGCCTGCGAACATCCACGCATCGACGCCTCTCGTACCGCCGCGATGGGAGGATCGTTCGGCGGCTACATGGCCAACTGGATCGCCGGGCACACCGATCGGTTCAAGGCGATCGTCACCCATGCCAGCCTGTGGGCGCTCGACCAGTTCGGGCCCACCACCGACGGTGCGTACTGGTGGGCTCGGGAAATGACACCCGAGATGGCCCAGCACAATTCACCGCACCGGTTCGTCGGCGACATCGCCACTCCGACGCTCGTCATCCACGGCGATAAGGACTATCGCGTGCCGATCGGCGAGGCGTTGCGGCTGTGGTACGAGGTGCTCACCTACTCGCGGCTGCCCGCCGACGAGAACGGAGACAGCCCACACCGGTTCCTGTATTACCCGACGGAGAACCACTGGGTGCTCTCACCGCAACACGCCAAGATCTGGTACCAGGTGGTGCTCGCCTTCCTGGGGGAGCACCTGCGGGACGAGCCGGTGCAGCTGCCCGAACTGCTCGGGTAGCGTCGGGATGGTGACGCAGCGTGAGTTTGATCTGGTGCTGTACGGCGCCACGGGTTTCGCCGGAAAACTGACCGCAGAATACCTGGCCAGAGCCGGGGGAGCGGCCCGAATCGCCCTGGCCGGCCGTTCCGAGGAGCGCTTGCGGGCGATCCGGGACGGTCTGGGAGCCGGCGCCCAGTCGTGGCCACTGGTCAGCGCCGACGCCACCTCCCAGACCTCGCTCGATGCGATGGCCGCACGCACTCAGGTGGTGGTGACGACCGTGGGGCCGTACGCCCGTTACGGCATGCCGCTGGTCGCGGCCTGTGCCGCCGCCGGGACCGACTACGCCGACCTCACCGGTGAGACGACGTTCATCCGCGACAGCATCGACCTGCACCACAAGCAGGCGGTCGACACGGGTGCGCGCATCGTGCATTCGTGCGGATTCGATTCGGTGCCATCCGATCTCACGGTGTACGCCCTCTACCAGCGAGCCCTCGCTGACGGCGCCGGGGAGCTCGGCGACACCAATTTGGTGGTGCGCAGCTTCGCCGGCGGTGTGTCGGGCGGCACCGTGGCCTCGATGCTGGAGCTGCTCGACACCCTGTCGTCGGATCCGGAGGCCCGGGCATTGATGAACGATCCGTACACCCTGAGCCCGGATCGCGGGGCCGAGCCCGAACTGGGCGCCCAGCCCGACGTGCGGTGGCGCCGCGGCGCTGAGATCGCCCCCGAGTTGGCCGGCTACTGGACCGGCGCTTTCGCCATGGCGGCCCCGAACACTCGAATCGTGCGGCGCAGCAACGCATTACTGAACTATGCCTACGGGCGCCGCTTCGAATACGCCGAGCAGATGAGCCTGGGCCGCTCAGTCGCCGCGCCCTTGGCCGCCGCGGTGGTGACGGGCGCGAACGCCTTCACCCTCGGGGTGGGCGGCCGCTACTTCAACCGCCTGCCCGGTGGCCTCGTCTCGAAGGTTGTGCCCAAGCCGGGAACCGGTCCCAGCGAACGTGCCCGCGAGCGCGGTCACTACCGCGTCGAGACGTACACCACCACGACGTCGGGTGCGCGGTACGTGACAAGCATGGCCCAGCAAGGCGATCCCGGATACAAGTCCACCGCGGTGCTGCTCGGTGAGTGCGGGCTCGCGCTGGCAACCGACCGTGAGGCGCTGTCGGAACGGCGTGGTGTGCTGACACCGGTGGCCGCGATGGGGGATGTCCTGCTGACCCGGCTACCAGCGGCCGGAGTGGCGCTGGAGACCACCAAGCTGGGCTGAGCCGGCGCGACATGAACAGATCGGCCTGCGTCGAACACCTGTGGGACAAGATCACATTCGACTAGTGTCGGTGCCGACGACTTTCAGTACGCCAGCAACGAAGATGGGATGAACAATGGCCGGTCTCGACGAACTTTTCGCTCAGATCCCCGTGGCGGATATCGCCAGCAAGCTCGGCGCAGATGAAGGCGAGGTGAACGCCGCCATCAAGACACTGGTTCCGGCCCTGGTCGGCGGTGTGGCGGAAAACGTACAAGCGGACAGCATCGATTCGAGCGAACTCGAGTCCGCGGTCACCGCGCAGGGCGCCAGCGGGCTGCTCGACGGCGGCGTGAGCGTCGACCAGGTCGACGCCAACGAGGGCAACCAGATCGTCTCGAAGATCTTCGGCGGCAACGACAGCAACCAGGTCGCCTCGGCATTGGCCGGCTCCGGTGCGGGCGGCAACAGCAGCCTGATCAAGCAGCTGTTGCCGATCCTGGCGCCCATCGTGCTGGCCTACATCGGCAAGCAGTTCGCGCAGAAGAACGCGCCGGCACAGTCGGCCCCGCAGCCCCAGGCCTCCGGCGGCGGGCTCGGCGACGTTCTCGGCAGCATCCTGGGCGGTGCGGTCGGTGGTGGCGGCGGCAACAACAACCCGCTCGGCAGCATCCTGGGCAGCGTGCTCGGCGGCGGCGGTGGCCAGAACAACGCCATCGGTGAAATCCTCGGCGGCCTGCTGGGCGGCAAGAAGTAAGCCCCAAGCCCCTGCTCGAGAACCCCCGACGCCCAGCGAACGCACCGGGCATCGGGGGCTTTCGCGTTTCAGTGCACGTCCTTCTTAGAATGGCTCGGTGACTCCCACCCCTGACAACCGTGCCGATGCCCTCCCCAAATCCTGGGATCCGGCTGCGGTAGAAGCCGAGCTGTACCAGGGCTGGGTGGATGCCGGATACTTCACCGCCGATCCGGCCAGCGAAAAGCCGCCGTATTCGATCGTGCTGCCGCCGCCGAACGTGACCGGCAGCCTGCACATGGGCCACGCGCTCGACCACACCCTGATGGATGCCCTGACCCGGCGTAAGCGGATGCAGGGGTATGAGGTGCTGTGGTTGCCGGGCATGGACCATGCCGGCATCGCCACCCAGACCGTGGTGGAGAAGCAGCTGGCCGCTGACGGCAAGACCAAGGAAGACTTCGGCCGTGAGCTGTTCGTCGAGAAGGTCTGGGACTGGAAGCGTGAGTCCGGCGGCACCATCGGCGGGCAGATGCGCCGGCTCGGTGACGGCGTGGACTGGAGCCGCGACCGCTTCACCATGGACGAGGGCCTGTCGCGTGCGGTCCGCACGATTTTCAAGCGACTCTTCGACGCCGGTCTGATTTACCAGGCCGAGCGGTTGGTGAACTGGTCGCCGGTGCTGGAGACCGCGATCAGCGACCTAGAGGTGAAGTACGAGGACGTCGAAGGCGAGCTGGTCTCGTTCCGCTACGGCTCGATGAACGACGACGAACCCCACATCATCGTGGCCACCACCCGCGTGGAGACCATGCTCGGTGATACCGCGATCGCGGTGCATCCCGACGACGAGCGGTACCGCCACCTGGTCGGCAAGACCCTGCCGCACCCGTTCGTCGAGCACGAGATGATCATTGTCGCCGATACCCACGTCGACCCCGAATTCGGCACCGGCGCAGTCAAAGTCACCCCCGCACACGACCCGAACGACTTCGAGATCGGAATGCGCCACCAGCTTCCGATGCCCACCATCATGGATGCCAAGGGCCGGATCGCCGACACCGGAACCCAATTCGACGGCATGGACCGGTTCGAGGCCCGGGTCAAGGTCCGCGAGGCACTGGCCGAACAGGGGCGGATCGTCGCGGAGAAGCGGCCTTACCTGCACAGTGTCGGCCATTCTGAGCGCAGCGGCGAACCCATCGAACCGCGGCTGTCGCTGCAGTGGTGGGTCAAGGTGGACGGCTTGGCCAAGGCGGCCGGCGATGCGGTGCGCAACGGCGACACCGTGATTCATCCGCCGAGCCTGGAGCCGCGGTGGTTCGCCTGGGTGGACAACATGCACGACTGGTGCATCTCGCGCCAGCTGTGGTGGGGCCACCGGATCCCGATCTGGCACGGCCCCAACGGCGAGACGGTGTGTGTCGGCCCCGACGAGACCCCGCCCGCCGGCTGGGAGCAGGACCCCGACGTGCTCGACACCTGGTTCTCCTCGGCGCTGTGGCCCTTCTCCACCATGGGCTGGCCCGACCACACCCCGGACCTGGCCAAGTTCTATCCGACCTCGGTGCTGGTCACCGGCTACGACATCCTGTTCTTCTGGGTGGCCCGGATGATGATGTTCGGCACCTTCGTCGGCGACGATCCGGCCATCACGTTCGACGGTGCTCGGGGCCCGCAGGTTCCGTTCGAGAACGTCTTCCTGCACGGCCTGATCCGCGACGAGTTCGGCCGCAAGATGAGCAAGTCGCGCGGCAACGGCATCGACCCGCTGGATTGGGTGGAGAAGTTCGGCGCCGACGCCCTGCGATTCACCCTGGCCCGCGGCGCCAGCCCCGGCGGCGACCTGTCCATCGGTGAAGACCACGCCAGGGCGTCGCGCAACTTCGCCACCAAGCTGTTCAACGCGACCCGCTTCGCGCTGATGAACGGGGCGGCTCCCGCGGACCTGCCCGCGGTTGCTGACCTGACCGATGCCGACCGCTGGATCCTCGGGCGGCTCGAAGAGGTTCGCGCCGACGTAGACGCCGCGCTCGACAGCTACGAGTTCAGCCGGGCTTGCGAATCGCTCTACCACTTCGCCTGGGATGAGTTCTGCGACTGGTACGTCGAGCTGGCCAAGGTGCAATTGAACGAGGGCGTCACGCACACCACTGCGGTGCTGGCGGCCGTGCTCGACGCGCTGCTCAAGCTGCTGCACCCGGTCATGCCGTTCGTCACCGAAACGCTGTGGAAGACGCTGACCGAGGGCGAGTCGATCGTGATCGCGCAGTGGCCGCAGCCGTCCGGTATCGCGCTGGATCCTGAAGCCGCACAACACATCACCGACATGCAGAAGCTCATCACCGAGGTGCGTCGCTTCCGCAGCGACCAGGGTCTGGCCGACCGGCAGCGGGTTCCGGCCCGGCTGTCGGCGATCAGCGAGGCCGGTCTGACCGAGCAGCTGCCGGCGGTCACTGCACTGGCCTGGTTGACCGACGCCGGTGACGGGTTCACTCCGTCGGCCTCGGTCGAGGTGCGTCTGACCCACGCCACGGTGCTGGTCGAAGTAGACACCTCGGGCACCGTCGACGTCGAGGCCGAGCGGCGCCGGCTGGAGAAGGACCTGGCCGCCGCGCAGAAGGAACTGGCGACCACGACGGCCAAGCTGGGTAACGAGGCTTTCCTGGCCAAGGCGCCCGAGAACGTCGTCGACAAGATCCGCGGGCGTCAGCAGCTGGCCTCCGAAGAGGTCGAGCGGATCACCGCACGCCTGGCCGGGCTGCAGCGATGAGGACCAGGTGACTGACCCAGTTCCGTCGCCGGACGAGATCGCCGCGCTGCTGCAGGTGGAGCACCTGCTCGATCAGCGGTGGCCGGAGACCAAGCTCGACCCCAGCACGGCGCGGATCGCCGCCCTGCTGGAATTGCTGGGCTCACCGCAGAAGGCGTACCCGTCGATTCACGTCGCCGGGACCAACGGCAAGACGTCGGTCGCACGCATCATCGACGCGCTGCTGATCGCCCTGCACCGGCGTACCGGCCGCACCACCAGTCCGCACCTGCAGTCGGCGGTGGAGCGCATCTCGATCGACGGAAAGCCCATCACCCCAGCCCGTTACGTCGAGACCTATCGCGAGATCGAACCGTTCGTGCATCTGGTGGACCAGCAGTCCGAAGCCGCGGGCGGCCCCAAGATGAGCAAGTTCGAGGTGCTGACCGCGATGGCGTTCGCGGCCTTCGCCGACGTGCCCATCGACGTCGGGATCATCGAGGTCGGCATGGGCGGGCGCTGGGACGCCACCAACGTCGTCAATGCCCCCGTCGCGGTGATCACCCCGATCGGCATCGACCACACCGACTATCTCGGCGACACGATCGCCGAGATCGCGGGGGAGAAGGCAGGCATCATCACCCGCCAGCCCGATGACCTCGTGCCGACAGACACCGTCGCGGTCATCGGCAAGCAGGTGCCCGAGGCCATGGAGGTACTGCTGGCAGAGGCGGTGCGCGCCGACGCGGCCGTGGCCCGCGAGGACTCCGAGTTCGCGGTGCTGAGCAGGCAGGTCGCCATCGGCGGGCAGGTGCTCGAGCTGCAGGGGCTGGGCGGGGTGTACTCCGACATCTTCCTGCCGCTACACGGTGAGCATCAGGCCCACAACGCCGTTCTCGCGTTGGCCGCGGTCGAGGCGTTCTTCGGGGCGGGGGCGGATCGCCAGCTCGACGTCGACGCGATCCGGGCCGGTTTCGCCGCAGTTGGCAGCCCCGGCCGTATGGAGCGTATGCGCAGCGCGCCAACGGTTTTCATCGACGCAGCACATAATCCGGCCGGGGCGGCGGCGCTGGCGCAAACCTTGCAGCAGGAGTTCGACTTCCGCTTCCTGGTCGGTGTGGTGTCGGTGATGGGGGACAAGGATGTCGGCGGCATCCTGTCTGCCCTGGAGCCGGTGTTCGACCAGATCGTGGTCACCCACAACGGTTCACCGCGGGCGATGGACGTCGAGTCGCTGGCATCGCTGGCCGAAGAGCGTTTCGGGCAGGACCGGGTGATCGCCGCCACCACGTTGGCGGATGCCATCGAGACTGCCACCGCCCTGGTCGAGGAGGCCGGGGCTGACGAAGGCCTGTCCGGGGCCGGCATGGTGATCACCGGTTCGGTGGTCACGGCCGGTGCGGCCCGGACCCTGTTCGGACGGGACCCACAGTGAGCGATCAGACCCCCGGCGATCAGACGCCGAGTGACAAACCGGCACCGCCGGACCCGTGGAAGAGCTTTCGCGGGGTGATGGCGGGGACACTGATCCTCGAAGCCATCGTCGTGTTGCTGGCCCTGCCGGTGGTGGGGGTCAGCGGCACCGGGTTGACCTGGACCTCGGGCGGATTCGTCGTCGGGCTGGCCGTCGTGCTGATCTTGATGTCGGGGATCCAGGGCCGGCCGTGGGCCATCTGGGCCAACCTGGGCATCCAACTGGTGGTGATCGCCGGAGCGCTCATCCATGGGGCCATCGGTTTCATCGGGGTGATCTTCGCCGTGGTCTGGCTACTGATCGTGTACCTGCGCGGCGAGGTCAAACGCCGACAGGACCGCGGCCTACTGCCGGGGCAGCAGCCGCCCAGCGAATAGGTCGGTGATAGCTGCGCCACCGTGCTCGCTTGGTCGAGGCCCCGAAATGGCGCGGCGCGGTTACCGACCGGTACGCTGCATGCCGTGACTGAGCAGACCCTTGTCCTGATCAAGCCCGACGGCGTGCAGCGCCACCTGGTCGGGGAGATCCTCGGCCGGATCGAGCGCAAGGGTCTGACCCTGGCCGCGCTGGAGCTGAAGAACGTCAGCATCGAGCTGGCCAAGCAGCATTACGCCGAGCACGACGGCAAGCCGTTCTTCGATTCGCTGCTGGAATTCATCACCTCCGGCCCGGTCGTCGCGGCCATCGTCGAGGGTCCGCGCGCCATCGCGGCGTTCCGTCAGATCGCCGGCGGCACCGACCCGGTGGAGAAAGCGGTGCCCGGAACCATCCGCGGTGACTTCGCGCTCGTGACCCAGGACAACCTCGTGCACGGCTCGGATTCGCCGGAGTCGGCGGCCCGTGAGATCGCCCTGTGGTTCCCTGGCGAAGCCTCCGCCCGATAAACCTTCTCGCAGTCTGGTCAGTACCGCGTCAGTGATGTGGGATACTGGCTCCGGGTAGCCGGCCTCAACCGAGGCTGAAAACCCGAATGAAGACTTCGACGAGCGCGACCACCGCAATCCGGTGCGGCGCGGGCCGTCCAGCCATCATTCAGCCAGGCACCGGGTGGGTTCGGTATCGAGCCGCCCGGAGCGAGACCACAACAAGTCCGGGGAAAGTGTCCCGGGCCAATAGCGGAAGCCCTCGCGTGGCCGCGTCGTTACGACGCGCCCGGGGGCTTGAGGAGAATTCGTGGCCGAAGATGCCCAGAATGACGACCTATCAACCCAGACTCCGCAACAGGAGGGACTGCCCGAGCGCCTGAGAGTCCACTCGCTGGCGCGGGTACTCGGCACCACCAGCAGGCGCGTGCTCGATGCTCTGGCGGAATTCGACGGGCGTCAGCGCAGTGCGCATTCCACGATCGACAAGGTCGACGCCGAGCGGGTCCGTGAGGCACTGGCCGCCGATTCGGCCGAAGCAACGCCTGCCGAGCCAGTAGAAGCTGCGCAGGCAGAGCCGGTGCAGGTGGAGGCCGTCACCGTGACCGAGTCTGTGGTCGCCGTGGCCGAGGAGTCGGCCGGTGGCGTGCAGCAGGCCGAGCCCGAGCCCGTGCTGGTCGGCGACGAGCCCGAGTCCCGGTTGATCCTGGAGACGGCGAACATCCCCACGGCGCGGGAGGCGCACACTGAGCGGGCCGATTACCTGCCGTTGTTCGTGGCGCCGCAGCCGGTCAGCTTCGTGCAAGTACACGTCGACGAGGACGACGACGAAGACGACGACGACACCACTGACACCGACTCCGACGGCGACGACGAGCAGGCGGATCGTCCCGCCGCACGCCGGCGTCGGCGTGGTCGCCGTGGGCGCGGTCGTGGACGCGGAGAGCAGTCCGACGACAACGCAGCCGAATCGGGCCCGGATTCCGATGGCGACAACCTCGACGACCAGGGCGAATCCGATCAGGATTCCGATGAGTCCGACGAGTCGGACGAAGGCAACGACGAGGACACCACGGGCGGCGACGGCACCAACCGGCGTCGGCGGCGTCGCCGTCGGCGCAAGTCCGGCTCGGGTGACAGCGATGACGCGGGCTCGCCGGATGACCCGCCCAACACCGTCGTGCACGAGCGCGCGCCGCGCGCCGAGCGGTCGGGCAAGAGCAGCGACGATTCCGAGATCCAGGGGATCAGCGGGTCGACTCGGCTGGAGGCCAAGCGTCAGCGCCGCCGCGATGGACGCGACGCGGGTCGCCGTCGCCCCCCGATCCTGAGCGAGGCAGAGTTCCTGGCCCGGCGCGAGGCCGTCGAACGCACCATGATCGTGCGCGACAAGGTGCGCACCGAACCGCCGCATGAGGGCGCCCGCTACACCCAGATCGCTGTGCTGGAAGACGGCGTCGTCGTCGAGCACTTCGTCACGTCAGCGGCGTCGGCGTCTCTGGTGGGCAATATCTATCTGGGCATCGTGCAGAACGTGCTGCCCTCCATGGAGGCCGCATTCGTCGACATCGGCCGGGGCCGCAACGGTGTGCTCTACGCCGGTGAGGTGAACTGGGAGGCCGCCGGGCTCGGCGGGTCGAACCGCAAGATCGAGCAGGCTCTCAAGCCGGGCGATTACGTGGTGGTCCAGGTCAGCAAGGATCCCGTCGGGCACAAGGGCGCCCGCCTCACCACGCAGGTGTCACTGGCCGGCCGCTACCTGGTTTACGTGCCGGGGGCGTCGTCGACCGGGATCAGCCGGAAGCTGCCCGACACCGAACGCCAGCGGCTCAAGGAGATTCTCAAAGAGGTCGTCCCGTCCGACGCCGGCGTGATCATCCGCACGGCTTCCGAAGGCGTGAAGGAAGAGGACATCCGCTCCGATGTCGAGCGGCTGCAGCAGCGCTGGACCGAGATCGAGGCCAAGGCCGCCGAGGTCACCGGGAAGAAGGCCGGCGCCGCCGTCGCGCTCTACGAAGAGCCCGATGTCCTGGTCAAGGTCATCCGCGACCTGTTCAACGAGGACTTCTCGGGTCTGATCGTCTCCGGCGACGAGGCCTGGGACACGATCAACTCCTACGTCAACACCGTCGCCCCCGATCTGGTCGGGCGGCTGACCAAGTACGAGCCGGCCGGCGGCGCAGATGCGCCCGACGTCTTCGCCGTGCACCGCATCGACGAGCAGTTGGCCAAGGCGATGGACCGCAAGGTGTGGCTGCCGTCGGGCGGCACGCTGGTCATCGACCGCACCGAGGCGATGACCGTCGTCGACGTCAACACCGGCAAGTTCACCGGTGCCGGCGGCAACCTCGAGCAGACCGTCACCCGGAACAACCTGGAAGCGGCCGAGGAGATCGTGCGGCAGCTGCGGTTGCGCGACATCGGCGGCATCGTGGTCATCGACTTCATCGACATGGTTCTGGAATCGAACCGGGATCTGGTGCTGCGCCGACTCACCGAGGCGCTCGGCCGGGACCGTACCCGTCACCAGGTGTCGGAAGTGACGTCGCTGGGGCTGGTGCAGCTGACCCGAAAGCGGTTGGGCACCGGTCTGGTGGAGGCGTTCTCGACGTCGTGCACGCATTGCGGCGGCCGCGGCATCGTGTTGCACGGTGATCCGGTCGACACCGCCTCGTCGTCGAACGCGGGCCGCAAGTCTGAGCCCAGCGGCGGCGGCGGGCGGCGCAGCAAGCGGGGCAAGCGGGGCAATGCCCGTCCCGAGCCCGAAGAGGTGCCGGTCGTCAAGGTGCCCGACCATCCGGCCGGCGAACACCCGATGTTCAAGGCGATGGCCGCGGCCAACGGCCGTCACCACGACGACGAGTCGGTCGACGAGGACACCACCGACGCGACTGCCGACGCCGACGAGCAGGACACCGCCGAGCTGGTGGGCGTGGCCGACGGATCCACCGACGGCGAGTTCGACGCGCAGGACGCCGACGAGGTCGATGAGGCCGATGAGGCCGACGACGTAGCAGACGAGGACGACGACGAGGACGAGATCGACCTCGACGACGAAGACCTCGATGACGACGACGATGACGAGCTGGACGACATCGACGACGATTCCGAGGATGACGATTCCGACGAGGATGACTCAGACGAGTTCGACGATTCCGAGGATGACGAGGACGGCGAGGACGGCGAGGACTCAGACGAGTCCGAGGAGGACGTCTATCAGGCCCCGGAGCCCGTGGTCGTCGAGGCGCCGCCGAGCCGTGGCCGTACCCGTCGACGCGCGGCGGCAAGGCCGGCGGGGCCGCCCAGCCACGAGTAGCGGGCGGTTTGACCCTCTACCCGCTGGTCAAGTACCCTTGACCAGTTGTCTCCAGAGCCTGCGTAGTCGTAGGCCGGTGACGGCGGGGGTATCCCCGCCACCCAAGACCCGCGCACGCACCGACCGGTAGCGCGCGCCCGCAGAGAGCAGCAGAGCAGAGGACACGATGGCGACATACGCAATCGTCAAGACCGGTGGCAAGCAGTACAAGGTTGCCGCCGGTGACGTGGTGAAGGTTGAGAAGCTCGACGCCGAGCCCGGCGCGTCGGTGTCGCTGCCCGTGGCCCTGGTGGTCGACGGCGCGAACGTCACCAGCAAGGCTGATGACCTGGCCAAGGTCGCCGTCACCGGCGAGGTGCTCGAGCACACCAAGGGCCCCAAGATCCGTATCCACAAGTTCAAGAACAAGACCGGCTACCACAAGCGCCAGGGGCACCGTCAGCAGCTGACCGTGCTCAAGGTCACCGGCATCAAGTAGGAGGCGTTCAGACATGGCACACAAGAAGGGCGCTTCCAGCTCTCGTAACGGTCGCGAATCCGCAGCACAGCGGCTCGGCGTCAAGCGTTTCGGCGGCCAGGTCGTCAAGGCGGGCGAGATTTTGGTGCGGCAGCGCGGTACTCATTTCCACCCCGGCGTGAACGTCGGCCGTGGCGGCGACGACACCCTGTTCGCGCTGGCTCCCGGTTCGGTGGAGTTCGGTTCCAAGCGCGGCCGCAAGCACGTGAACATCGTTCCCGTGCCGCGCCCGGAGGCCTGAGACCAAGAGGATTCTCCGCGAATGTGAAGCAGCTGCGAGTTCTCGATAGGACTATCGCGATAGCTTCACATTCGACGGAGAGGATGTCCGATGCCACGGTTTGTCGACCGCGTCGTCATCCATGCGAGTGCGGGAAATGGCGGCCACGGCTGCGCGTCGGTGCACCGCGAGAAATTCAAACCCCTCGGCGGTCCTGACGGCGGCAACGGTGGTCGCGGCGGCAGCATTGTGCTCGTCGTCGACCCCCAGGTGCACACGCTGCTGGACTTCCACTTTCATCCCCATGTCGTCGCGCCCTCCGGCAAGCAGGGTGCAGGCAGCAATCGGGACGGCGCCGCCGGCGAAGACCTCATCGTGCGCGTGCCCGACGGCACGGTGGTGCTCGACGAGAACGGCCGGATGCTGGCCGACATGGTCGGTGCCGGTACTCGCTTCGAGGCCGCACAAGGCGGTCGCGGTGGCCTGGGCAATGCGGCGCTGGCCTCGCGGGCCCGCAAGGCCCCCGGCTTTGCCCTGCTGGGTGAAAAGGGCCAGACCCGCGATCTCACTCTCGAACTCAAGACCGTCGCCGATGTGGGCCTGATCGGCTTTCCGTCGGCCGGTAAATCTTCTCTGGTGTCGACCATCTCGGCCGCCAAACCCAAAATCGCCGACTATCCGTTCACCACTCTGGTGCCCAACCTCGGCGTGGTATCGGCCGGCGACAACACCTTCACCGTCGCCGACGTCCCGGGCCTAATTCCCGGAGCGTCCGAGGGCCGGGGTCTCGGACTGGACTTTTTGCGGCACCTCGAACGCTGCGCTGTGCTGGTGCATGTCGTGGACTGCGCCACCATGGAACCCGGTCGCGATCCGATCTCCGACATCGAGGCGCTCGAAGCCGAACTGGCCGCCTACACGCCGACCCTGCAGGGAGACTCCACCCTGGGCGATCTGGCGTCGCGCCCACGCGCAGTGGTGCTCAACAAGATCGACGTCCCCGATGCTCGCGAGCTGGCGGACTTCGTGCGGGAAGAGGTGGCCGAGAGGTTCGGCTGGCCGGTGTACGAGATCTCCACAGTCAGCCGTGACGGGTTGCGCCCGCTGATCTTCGCCCTGTGGGAGATGGTCAAGGCCTATCGAGACGCTCAGCCCGCTGTGGTGCCGAGGCGCCCGGTGATTCGGCCGATCGCCGTGGACGAGAGCGGATTCACCGTCGAGACCGACGGGTACGGCGGGTTCATCGTGCGCGGCACCCGGCCCGAGCGCTGGATCGCCCAGACCAACTTCGACAACGACGAGGCCGTCGGTTACCTCGGTGACCGGTTGGCGCGCCTGGGCGTCGAGGACGAGCTGTTGAAGCTCGGCGCCACGCCCGGCTGCGCCGTGACCATCGGCGACATGACCTTCGACTGGGAGCCGCAGACCCCTGCCGGTGTCGACATGCCGATGACGGGCCGTGGCACCGACATTCGGCTTGAGCAGACGGACCGGACCGGTGCCGCCGAACGCAAGGCTGCCCGACGGGAGCGCCGCCAGCCCGGTAGCGAGGACGCGTGAGCGTTCATCGCGAGGCGATTCGCACCGCCCGCAGCGTCGTCGTCAAGATCGGTACCACCGCACTGACCACCCCCACAGGGGTGTTCGACGCGGGGCGGCTCGCGGTGCTGGTCGAGGCGATCGAAAGCCGGATGAGAGCTGGCTCCGATCTGGTGATCGTGTCCTCGGGTGCCATCGCCGCCGGTATCGAACCGCTCGGGCTCTCCAGGCGCCCAACGGATCTGGCCACCAAGCAAGCCGCCGCCAGTGTGGGGCAGGTGGCTTTGGTCAACGCGTGGAGTTCGGCGTTCGCCGTCTACAGCCGCACGGTCGGCCAAGTGTTGCTGACCGCCCACGACATCGCGATGAGGGTGCAGCACAACAATGCCCAACGCACTCTGGACCGGTTGCGGGCCCTGCACGCGGTGGCGATCGTCAACGAGAACGACACCGTGGCCACCAACGAGATCAGGTTCGGTGACAACGACCGGCTTTCGGCGCTGGTGGCCCAGCTGGTCGGCGCCGATGCACTGATCCTGCTGTCCGACATCGACGGTCTTTACGATTCTGATCCGCGAAAAGGTAACGCGCGCTTCATTCCCGAGGTGGCCGCCCAGGGAGACCTCGACGGCGTGGTGGCCGGTGGTGGCAGTCATCTGGGTACCGGTGGGATGGCCTCGAAGTTGTCGTCGGCCCTGCTGGCCGCCGATGCCGGTGTGCCGGTCCTGCTGGCCGCCGCGGCCGATGCCGCTGCGGCCTTGAGCGATGCCTCGGTGGGCACGGTGTTCGCGCCGCGGCCCGAGCGGATGTCGGCGCGGCGGTTCTGGGTTCGCCACGCCGCGGAGTCACACGGGGCGCTGACCCTCGACGACGGCGCGGTGCGTGCGGTGGTCAAACAGCGGCGCTCACTGCTGCCGGCGGGGATCACCGAGGTCAGCGGCCAGTTCCACGGTGGCGACGTGGTGGATCTGCGGGGGCTTGACGGGCGGACCGTCGCACGCGGCGTGGTGGCCTACGAGGCGTCGGAACTGGCTGCGATCATCGGCCGCTCCACGCCGGATCTGCCGGCCGAGCTGCGCCGCCCGGCGGTGCATGCCGACGATCTGGTCGCCATCTAGCGATTTGGGTGCACCTAGCGGCGCCTGCCGCCGGTGAACGCACCCAAATCACTGAGCTCGCCGGCCAGCAGGACCAGCATCTCCGAACAGCCCGCCTCGACCTTGACCGCGGCCAGGTCATCGCCGCGGGTGGGGCCGCGGTTGACGATCCCCACCGGGATCGCGTGGGCAGCGGCATGCCGCACGAACCGGTATCCGGAATACACGGTCAGCGAAGACCCGGCCACGAGCAGTGCGTCGGCCTCGTCCACCATCGAATACGCCTGCTCGACACGGTCTTTGGGGACACTTTCGCCGAAGTAGACGATGTCGGGCTTCAGCATGCCCCCGCAGGCCGGGCAGTCGACGATGACGAATGAGTCGGTTTCGCGGACCACGGCGTCGGCGTCGGGCGCTACCGCGATGCCGCCGACCGACTCGGCGCGTTCGTAGAAACCGGGATTGGCCGCCTCCAACCGGGCAGCCAATTCGGCACGGCCCATGGTCGCACCGCAGTCCAGACAGATCACCTGCGCGTAGGTGCCGTGCAGGTTGACCACCGACCGGCTGCCTGCCTTGCTGTGCAGCAGGTCCACGTTCTGGGTGATCAGTCCGGTCACCACACCGGCGGCTTCCAGCGTGGCCAGGGCCCGGTGTCCGGCGTTGGGCTCGGTTTCGTCCATATGCCGCCAGCCGACGTGGTTACGGGCCCAGTACCGCTGCCGGAACTGCGGATCGGAGGTGAACTGCCGGATCGTCATCGGATTGCTGGGCGGGGAGTCGGGCCCGCGGTAATCCGGGATGCCCGAGTCGGTTGACATCCCGGCCCCGGTCAACACCGCGACGCGGCGTCCCTGCAGCAGGGCGACGAGTTCGGGAGCGTCCACCCTCGCCAGGATAGGCCGCCCGTCAGTCCAGGCATTTGGCGGCGGGCACGATCTCGGCGCTCATGTTGCGCCGCATCATCTCCAGGGCGGCCTCGCCCAGGCCGGCATCGATGTGCGCCACCGCGTCGGAGGGAATCACCACGTCGAGATGCCGCACGTATGCGTCCAGCGCGCTGTAGAGGATGCACTGTTCGGTGACCTGGCCGGCCAGGATCACCCGCCGGGTTTCCAACCGGCCCAGCAGGTACTCCAATGCCGTCGCGTAGAACACGCTGTGGCGCACCTTGGTCAGCAGCAGGCAACCGTCCGCGGGCACGATCGGGCGCACTAGGTCCGGGTGCTCACCGGTCAGCGCGGCCTCGACGATGTCGCTGAACTGGGCGGTGAAGTCGCCGTAGTTGTCGTTGACGTAGATCAGGTCGACGTCTTCGCGTCCCCGTGCGGCCTCGATGAGCCTGACCAGCGGATCGATGATCGCCGCCACATTGGGCGCCAGCAACTCGGCGTCTTCATGTCTATAGGTGTTGAGCATGTCTACGACCACGAGTGCGGTATCGCTCATGCGTCAATTGGTACCCACTGGCCCGATCTTGACACTTTTCGGGTGACAATGGGCGTGATGGACTTCTACAGCGCCTATCGACACGGTTTCGCGCGGGTTGCCGCCTGCACTCACCACACAGCGCTGGCGGATCCGCCGGCGAACGCCGAATCGGTGCTCCGGTTGGCGCAGGCCTGCCACGACGACGGTGTGGCCGTCGCGGTGTTCCCCGAGTTGACGTTGTCGGGGTACTCGATCGACGACATCGTCATGCAGGATGCGCTGCTGGACTCGGTGGAGCAGGCACTCATCGAAATCGTCGCGGCCTCGGTGGTGTTGACACCGGTCCTGGTGGTGGGCGCACCGCTGCGGTACCGGCACCGGATCTACAACACTGCGGCGGTGATCCACCGGGGTGCGGTGTTGGGCGTGGCACCCAAGTCCTACCTGCCGACGTATCGAGAGTTCTACGAGCACAGGCAGATGGCAAGCGGCGCCGACGTTCGCGGCACCATCCGGGTGGCCGGTGCCGAGGTACCGTTCGGTCCGGACCTGTTGTTCGTCGCCTCCGATGTTCCGGGGCTGGTGCTGCACGTCGAGATCTGTGAGGACATGTTCGTGCCGGTGCCGCCCAGTGCGCAGGCCGCGCTGGCCGGCGCGACGGTGCTGGCCAATCTCTCGGGCAGCCCGATCACGGTCGGCCGCGCCGAAGACCGTGCGCTGCTGGCCCGTTCGGCCTCATCGAGGTGCCTGGCCGCCTATGTGTACGCCGCGGCCGGCGAGGGGGAGTCGACGACGGACCTGGCGTGGGACGGCCAGACGATGGTCTGGGAGAACGGGCTGCTGCTCGCCGAGAGCGAGCGCTTTCCGCGCGGTGAACGACGCTCGGTGGCCGACGTGGACCTGGAGTTGCTGCGGTCGGAACGCCTGCGGATGGGTACCTTCGACGACAACGCCGGACAGCATGGCGCCCAAGTGGATTCGTTCCGCCGCATCGAGTTCCAGCTCGATCCGCCGACCGACGACATCGGTCTGCTGCGTGAGGTCGAGCGGTTCCCGTTCGTTCCGGCGGATCCGACACGGCTGCAACAGGATTGCTACGAGGCCTACAACATCCAGGTCTCCGGGTTGGAGCAACGACTGCGGGCGCTGAACTACCCCAAGGTGGTCATCGGCGTGTCCGGCGGTCTGGATTCCACGCATGCCCTGATCGTGGCCGCGCGGGCGATGGACCGGGAAAACCGGCCGCGCAGTGACATTCTCGCGTTCACCCTGCCCGGCTTCGCCACCGGTGACCGGACCAAGAACAACGCCATCCGATTGAGCCGCGCCCTTGGTGTGACGTTCGAAGAGATCGACATCAAGCAGACCGCCCAGCTGATGCTCACCGAGATGGATCACCCGTTCGGCCGCGGTGAAAAGGTCTACGACGTCACGTTCGAGAACGTGCAGGCCGGGTTGCGCACCGACTACCTGTTCCGGTTGGCCAACCAGCGCGGCGGCATCGTGCTGGGCACCGGCGACCTGTCCGAGCTGGCGCTGGGCTGGTCGACCTATGGGGTCGGTGACCAGATGTCGCACTACAACGTCAACGGCGGCGTGCCGAAAACCTTGATCCAGCATCTGATCCGGTGGGTGATCTCGTCGGGGCAGTTCGGCTCCGAGGATTCCGAGGTCAACGAGGTGTTGCAATCGGTGCTGGACACCGAGATCACCCCGGAGCTGGTACCCACCGGGGAGGACGAGGAGATCCAGAGCAGCGAGGCCAAAGTGGGTCCTTATGTGCTGCAAGACTTTTCGTTGTTCCAGGTGCTTCGGTACGGTTTCCGTCCGTCCAAGGTGGCGTTTCTGGCCTGGCATGCCTGGCATGACGCGACCCTTGGGGACTGGCCGGCCGGGTTTCCCGAGGACAAGCGCCCGGCGTACTCGCTCGAAGAGATCCGGCATTGGCTGCAGGTGTTCGCGCAGCGGTTCTACTCGTTCTCCCAGTTCAAGCGTTCGGCGCTGCCCAATGGCCCCAAGGTGTCGCACGGCGGTGCCCTGTCGCCCCGCGGGGATTGGCGGGCGCCCTCGGACATGTCGGCGCGGATCTGGCTCGACGAGATCGAGCGGAACATCCCCGAGCGGTAGACGCCGCTGTGACCTGGCCAGATGGCCGGGCCCACCCAATTTACGGCGCAAAAAATTGACAAGCTAACCTTCTGGCTCACATTGCCGCGCTAATGTGCGGCGGGTCACAGCCCGGCGCTGCCGGGCGCCGGGTCGAGGAGGTTGCGTTGGCTGCTGCGAAGTACGTCGGTCGGGTAGGGGGATTGGCGGTCGCGCTGGGGGTCGGGTCGGCTGTCGTTCTGGGTGGCCAGGCGCTGGGTACTCCGCTCGCCTCGGCGGCGCCCGGGTCGGGTGAGGCATCGTCGGAGTCGGCGTCGGCTCCTGCCACCCACAAGGGACCGGTCAAGGACCGGCAGAGCGCCCGCTCGCTGCGGCAGGCCGCGGTTCGGGCGGCGACCAAGGATCGCGCGGCCAAGCTCGGCGAGTCCGGCCGTCATCGCGTCAGCGCGACCACGCCGAAGTCCGATGTCGTGCAGTCGATCACCGACCGACTGTCGAAGGCGCAGAGCAAGGTCGACTCCCGCCTGACCCGTCACCGCAACGGCAGCTCAGACCCGGACACTGCCGGCACGGACGTTTCCCCGACGCCTGAGGCGGCCAAACCTGAGGCGAGTCCTAAGGCCGCCGAGACCGTCGAGAGCCCGGTCGACGTACCCGATGCCGAACCGGAAGCCATCGCGACGGCCAAGACCGTGCAGCCTGCCCCGGCTCCGGCGCGGAACCTGATCGAGACCGTGGTCAACGACATCGCCAGGACGCTGGCCGGGAACTCGCCGGCCGCGCCAGCGACCGATTCGCCCGCCGAGTGGGTGCTGCTGGCCGCCGCGCGCCGGGAGTTCGCCACGGCCGCCGTCTCACCGTCACTGTCCGGCACCGGTGGTATCACCGCGGCCCCGTCCGTCGGCATCACCGACGGCATCATCCACGGCACGACCGGAGCGACGAGCACAGGCGGGCTACCGCTCACCTACACCGTGATCGGCGACCCGAGCGCGGGTGGCAAGGTGCGGCTCGACTCGGCCGACGGCACCTTCACGTTCCTGCCGTACGCGACCGTCGTCGACAGCGGGGGCGCGGAGAAGTTCACCGTCCTGGTCGCCGAAACCACGGCGTTCGACGCTGCGCTGCAACAGATCCCGATCGTAGGCTCGTTCGTGCCGCAGGTGCTGGTGATCGTGCACCAGATGCCGGTGGTGAGCGATCTGCTGGCCCCGCTCATCGGCGAGGCCGAGGTGGTGGACGTCAACGTCGACGTCGGTGCGCTGGCACCGGCGGGCACCCCGGTGGCCTACACCGTCAACGTGACGTCCTTCGACGGCACGCCGATCAGTATGAACTGGTTCCCGGCATCGGGCCTTCAGGCCGGAGATGAGGCCCCGACGATCTTCAGCGGCGCCGGCTTGTCGAGCGCGGGTGACACCGATCCGTACACCGGCGGCCCCACCGGTGTCGGCACGTTCCGGGACAACGGTTACAACGTCGTCACCTGGGATTCCCGCGGCGAGCACGCTTCGGGCGGGCTCCTGCAGCTGGACAACCCGTTCTTCGAGGGACGCGACGCCTCGGCGATGATCGACTACGTCGCCAAGCGGCCCTTCACACAACTCGACGGCGCCAACGATCCGCGCATGGGCATGGTCGGCGGCTCGTACGGCGGCGGCATCCAGTGGGTGACCGCGGCAACGGACAATCGGGTCGACGCGATCGTCCCGACGATTTCGTGGAACTCCCTGAACAGCTCGCTGTATCCCAACGAGGCGTTCAAGACGTCGTACGCGGCGCTTCTGCTGTTGTCGCTGGTGACGAGCGGTGCGAACATCAACAACCAGCTCTACGGCGGCATCTTCACCGGTGCGCTGCTCGGCGTTCTCACCCCCGAACAGCAGGCTCTGCTGGCGAGCAGTGGCCCGACCGCCCTGGTGAACAAGGTCACCGCCCCGACGCTGATCATCCAGGGCACCGTCGACGTGTTGTTCCCGCTGCAGCAGGCGATCGACAACGCCACGATTCTGGACGCCAACGGTGTGCCGGTGAAGATGGTCTGGTTCTGCGGTGGCCACGGCAACTGCGAGACCCCGCCCGGGGACAGCGCCGAGATGGTCCAGACTGCGACACTGAGCTGGCTGGACTCCTACGTCAAGCACAAGGGTGAGGAGGTGGACGACGGTCTACCCAAGTTCCAGTGGATCGACCAGAACGGTGACCACTACACGTCAGACCTGCTGCCGTCCGACCCCGGTTTCACCGGGACTCCGGTGAACGCGTCGGGCGACGGCGGACTGTTGGGTATCGTCCCGATCCTCGGCGGTTCCGGGCCGGGCGCGGCGGGCATTCCGTTCGGGCTCGGTGACGGCACCAAAGCCACCAACGCGGTGAACACCACGGTCACCGCCCCGTCGGGCACTGCCACGCAGATCGTCGGCGCGCCCGAGCTGACCATGACGTATTCCGGTATCGGCACCAGCCGTCACGTCTACGCCCAGATCGTCGACGACCAGACCGGCCAGGTGATCGGCAATGTGGTCACCCCGATTCCGGTCACCCTCGACGGCCGGGAGCACACCGTGACCATCCCGATGGAGGCCGTGGCCTACACGCTGGAACCGGGGCATACCGCCACGGTGCAGATCACCAGCTCGGCCACGCCGTTCCTCAACGTCACCCAGTTCGGCGTCATCAACATCTCCGGTGTGCAGGTGGTGTTGCCGACCGTGGGGGCCGGTGCCAACGCGCAGCCGGCGGCGGACGCCGCGGAGGATCTGGTCAGCGTCTAGAGGCGGCCGTCGGCCCGCAGATCCGGATGCACCCACTCCGGTGACCGGCGGGCCTTGAACGCGCGGAAGCCCTCCACCGCCTCGTCGCCGCTGTAACTGGCCTTCATGCCGATCCGGTCGTAGAGGCCCATGTAGCTGTCGAGGCTGGACTTGACCACCCCGCGGGCCCGGGGCGCGGTCCGGCAGCACTGGGTGAGCACTTCGGTTGCGGCTGAAAACAATTCGTCGTGCGGGACCACGCGGGCGACCATGCCCCAGTCGACCGCCTCCTGTGCGGTGAGGGTGCGCCCGGTGAACATCAGGTCGCGCGTGCGGACCACGCCGATCAGGCGGGCCAGCATCTGGCTGTAATAGGTGTCGGCGATGCCGCGGTACAACTCGGGTACCCGGAAGGTGGCGCGGTCGCTGACCACGGCCATGTCGCTGCAGATCGCGATCTGCAACCCGCCGCCCTGGCACAGCCCGTTGACCGCGCTGACCACCGGCTTGACCGATTGGCGCAGGGTTTCGAACGGCGTGACGTCCATCGACAGGGCCGCGCCGAAACTCATCCAGTCGTCGACGCCGTTGCCGCCGCCGAGGTCACCGCCCGGGGCGAACACGTCCCCGGTACCGGTGATCAGCAGCCCGGCCAGGTCCGGGTCCGCCTCGACGTGGGTGACCGCGTACCGGATACCGAAGTACATGGCCGGCGTCATCGCGTTGCGGGCCTCGGGGCGGTCCAGGGTTACGACCCCGAACGGGCCCCGCCGCTCGAACCGGAGATAAGGGGTGCCGAGCCAGTCGCCCTCGGGCGGTCGTGGGGTGAGTCCCTGCGTCATGCTGGCGACTATAACGCCAACGGTATCGGCTTCAGTTTGCCGTCTCAGGGGGTCAGGACGGCATCGATATCGGCGGCCGAGGGCGCGCAGTCGCCGGCGCCGCGCACCAGGGTGGCCAGGGCTCCGGCCGCGCATGCCCGGCGCAGGGCCTGCTCGTGGCCCGCGGTCCACCCGGCGGCGAGTACCCCGGCGAACACGTCGCCTGCCCCGGCGGTGTCCAGCGCCCGCACCGAGGGCGCCGGCACGTCGAAGCGCTCGTCGTCACCCAGGTAACTGGCGCCGCGCGCGCCCCGGGTGATCACCAGATGCCGCACCGGCCAATGCCACTCGGCTGCCTCGGTCTCGTTGACCACCACGACGTCGACCAGTTCCGACAGGGCCAGCAGATGATGGGCGGGCGTACCTCCGGGCGACGCGTTGAGCATCACCACCGCACCGGCCGCGCGCGCCAGCTTGGCCGCGGCGATCGCCGTCGTCACCGGAATCTCCAACTGGACCAACGTGACCTCACTCCAGACGATCGCCGAGCGGGCCGCCGCGGAGTCCACCTCGAGCCGGGAGTTGGCGCCCGGCGCCACCACGATGCAGTTCTCACCGACGGTGTCGACGAGGATCGCCGCGGACCCGCTGGGGCCGGGCACACATGTCACGGCATCGATGCCGACTCCGTTGGCCTGCAGATGACGACGCAGGGTCACGGCCGCCGGGTCGTCACCGACGGCGGCCACCAGGGCCACCTCGGCACCGGCCCGCGCAGCCGCCACCGCCTGGTTGCCGCCCTTGCCCCCGGACGCCGACGCCAGCGAGGACGCGAGCACCGTCTGTCCTGGACGCGGCAGCGCACCGACGGTGAACGTGAGATCGGCGTTGATGCTCCCGACGACGCAAACCCGCGCAGCGGCCATGACTGAAAAGGCTAGTTGCTACCGGTGCCTGACACCTGTCGAAGCACCTCAACTCCTCCGATACGCTGGCCAGATGAGCGTTCAGACAGAGTCTCCGACGACGACGCCGCCCCCTGAGGGCCTGCGTGAGCAGGTGCACGAGGCCGCGCGTCGGGCACGTGTCGCCGCCCGCATCCTGGGCACCCTGAGCGCCGAGACGAAGAACCGCGCGCTGCACGCCGCCGCCGACAGCGTCCTGGCCCATGTGCACGAGATCCTGGCCGCCAACGCCGCCGACGTGGACGCCGCGCGCGCCGCAGGAACGCCCGAGTCGATCCTGGACCGCCTGGCGCTCAACCCGCAGCGGGTCGACGGCATCGCCGCCGGTCTGCGGCAGGTCGCCGGGCTGCCCGACCCGGTCGGCGAGGTGTTGCGCGGCCGCACCCTGCCCAACGGGCTGCAACTGCGTCAGCAGCGGGTGCCGCTCGGCGTCGTCGGCATGGTCTACGAGGGCCGGCCCAACGTCACCGTGGACGCCTTCGGGCTCACCCTGAAATCGGGCAATGCCGCTCTGCTGCGCGGCAGTTCGTCTGCGGCCCGGTCCAACGAGGCGCTGGTGGCCGCGCTGCGTTCGGCGCTGGCGTCGGTCGGCCTGCCCCTGGACGCCGTGCAACTGTTGCCCAGCCATGACCGCGCCAGCGTCACCCACCTGATCCAGGCCCGCGGCCTGGTCGACGTGGTGATCCCGCGCGGGGGAGCCGGCCTGATCGAGGCGGTGGTGCGCGATGCGCAGGTACCCACCATCGAGACCGGTGTGGGCAATTGCCATGTGTACGTTCACAGCTCGGCCGACCTGGACTTGGCCTGCAAGATCCTGCTGAACTCCAAGACCCGGCGTCCGAGTGTCTGCAACGCCGCCGAGACCCTGCTGGTGGACAAGGAGCTCGAGGCGACCGCGCTGCCCCGGCTGACCGCCGTATTGCGCGACGCCGGTGTCACTGTGCACGCCGATCCCACGGAAGAGGAGCTGCACACCGAGTTCCTCTCGATGGACATCGCCGTGGCCCTGGTAGACGGAGTGGATGGCGCCATCGCCCACATCAACACGTACGGCACCGGGCACACCGAGGCCATCGTGACAACGGATCTTGCTGCGGCCCAACGCTTCACCGAGCAGGTGGATGCGGCCGCGGTGATGGTCAACGCGTCCACCGCGTTCACCGACGGAGAACAGTTCGGTTTCGGCGCCGAGATCGGCATCTCCACCCAGAAGCTGCACGCCCGCGGACCGATGGGCCTGCCCGAACTGACCTCGACCAAATGGATCGTGTGGGGAGACGGTCAGACCCGCCCGGCGTAACCCGCCGACCAGATACAGACCAGGAGACCACATGAGCGTGCCCGCCCGCCCCGCTCCGTTGTTCGCCGACATCGACGATGTCGCGCGACGCTTGGCGGAGACCGGATATCTGCCCGATACCGCTACGGCGACAGCGGTTTTCCTCGCCGATCGGCTCGGCAAACCTCTGCTCGTGGAGGGGCCCGCGGGCGTCGGTAAGACCGAGCTGGCCCGGGCGGTGGCGGCGACCACCGGTTCGGAGCTGGTCCGGCTGCAGTGCTACGAGGGCGTCGACGAGGCCCGTGCGCTCTACGAGTGGAACCATGCCAAGCAGATCCTGCGGATCCAGGCCGGACAGGCCGGCGGTTCGGGGACCGACTGGGATCAGACCAAGGACGACGTGTTCAGCGAGGAGTTCCTGCTGACGCGTCCGCTGTTGACCGCGATCAAGCGCACCGACCCGACCGTGCTGCTGGTCGACGAGACCGATAAGGCCGACATCGAGATCGAAGGCCTACTGCTGGAGGTGCTCTCCGACTTCGCGGTCACCGTCCCCGAGCTCGGCACGATCACCGCCGAGCGGCCGCCGTTCGTGGTGCTCACCTCGAATGCCACCCGTGAGCTCTCCGAGGCGCTCAAGCGACGCTGCCTGTTCCTGCACATCGACTTCCCGGATCCGGATCTGGAGCGCCGCATTCTGTTGTCCCGGGTGCCCGAGCTGCCCGAGCACATCGCGACCGAACTGGTGCGGATCATCGGCGTGCTGCGCGGTATGCAGCTCAAGAAGCTCCCGTCGGTCGCCGAGACCATCGACTGGGGCCGCACGGTGCTGGCCCTGGGCCTGGACACCATCGACGATGAGATGATCGCCGCCACCCTCGGTGTGGTGCTCAAACACCAGTCAGACCAAGTCAGAGCGGCCGGCGAGTTGAGGCTGAACTAATGGTGCCCCGCCGGGTTCGACCGTCCCAGCCGCTGGCCCCACACGGCTTGCCGGGGCACCTCGTCGAGTTCGTCGAAGCCCTTCGCGGGCAGGGGATCTCGGTCGGCCCGTCGGAGACCGTGGACGCCGGCCGGGTGATCACCGTGCTGGGGCTGGGCGACCGTGAGGCGTTGCGTGAGGGAATCGCGTGCGCGGTGCTGCGCCGCCCGGACCACCGCGACACCTACGACGCGATGTTCGACCTGTTCTTCCCGGCGGCGCTCGGGGCCCGCACCGTGCTCGCGGACGAGGAAGACCGCCCCGACGACGACAGTCAGCCTCAGCTGCCGCCGGAGGACATCGAGGCGATGCGCGAAGCGCTGGTGCAGATGCTGTCCGACAACGAGGATCTGGCGAACCTCGATGACCGGATGGCGGCGATGATCGCGCGGATCGTCGAGGCCTACGGGCGCTACAACTCCAGCCGTGGTCCGTCGTACTCGTCGTATCAGGCGCTCAAGGCGATGAGCCTGGACGATCTGGAGGGCCGGCTGCTGGCCGGGCTGCTCGCGCCCTACGGCGAGGAGCCCACGCCCACCCAGGAGGAGATCGCCAAGGCGCTGGCCGCCCAGCGCATCTCCCAGCTGCGCAAGATGGTCGAGTCGGAGACCAAGCGGCGCACGGCCGAGCAGTTGGGCCGCGATCACGTGCAGATGTACGGGGTGCCGCAGCTGGCGGAGAACGTCGAATTCCTGCGCGCCTCGGGCGAACAGCTGCGGCAGATGCGCAAGACGGTGCAGCCGCTGGCCCGCACGTTGGCGACGCGATTGGCGGCCCGGCGCCGCCGGTCTCGTTCCGGGGAGATCGACCTGCGCAAGACGCTGCGCAAGTCGATGTCGACGGGCGGTGTGCCGATCGACGTGGTGCTCAAGAAGCCGCATCCGGCGCGACCCGAGCTGGTGGTGCTCTGCGATGTGTCGGGGTCGGTTGCGGGGTTCAGCCACTTCACCCTGATGCTGGTCTCGGCGCTGCGCCAGCAGTTCTCCCGGGTTCGGGTCTTCGCCTTCATCGACACCACCGACGAGGTCACCGACATGTTCGGGCCGGAGTCCGATCTGGCGGTGGCGGTGCAGCGCATCACCCGCGAGGCGGGCGTCTACACGCGCGATGGGCACTCCGACTACGGCCATGCCTTCGTGTCGTTCCTGGACAAGTACCCCAACGTGCTGTCGCCTCGCAGCTCGCTGCTGGTGCTGGGCGACGGCCGGAACAACTACCGCAACCCCGAGACGGCACTGCTCGCGCACATGGTGTCGGCCAGTCGCCACGCGCACTGGCTCAACCCCGAGCCCAAGCACCTGTGGGGCAGCGGAGACTCCGCGGCGCCGAAGTACCTCGAAACCATCCCGATGCACGAGTGCCGGTCAGCCAAACAGCTGGCCGCCGTGATCGACGGGTTGCTGCCGGTCTGAGCCGCCCTTGCCGCTGCCGTAAGCTGCCTCTTTGTGGCAAGACGGCGCAGGCTGGGTGTGATGGGTGGGACGTTCGATCCCATCCACAACGGACACCTGGTCGCCGCCAGTGAGGTGGCCGACCTGTTCGACCTCGACGAGGTGGTGTTCGTTCCCACCGGTCAGCCATGGCAGAAGCACGATCGGCGGGTGAGCGCGGCCGAGGACCGGTATCTGATGACGGTGATCGCGACCGCGTCCAACCCGCGTTTCTCGGTCAGCCGTGTCGACATCGATCGGGGCGGTGCGACCTACACCAAGGACACCTTGCGTGACCTGCGTGACCTCAACGCCGATACCGACCTGTACTTCATCACCGGCGCCGATGCCCTGGCATCGATCCTGTCATGGCAGAACTGGGAGGATCTGTTCTCCATGGCGAGGTTCGTGGGCGTGAGCCGGCCGGGCTACGAGTTGGACGGTGAACATATCGAGGCGGCGCTGCGTGAGCTGTCGCCGGACGCACTGACATTGGTCGAGGTGCCCGCGCTGGCGATCTCGTCCAGTGACTGCCGTAAGCGGGCCGCCGACGGCCGGCCGATCTGGTACCTGGTACCCGACGGTGTGGTGCAGTACGTGGCCAAACGCGGGTTGTACTCCGCAGACGGGAAGGGTGAACGCATCATGGAGCCGATTCGATGAGCGCGACCGACGAGGCCGTCGCCATGGCGACGGTGGCCGCCCGGGCCGCAGCGGCCAAGCTGGCCGACGATGTGGTGGTCATCGATGTGTCGGGCCAGTTGGTGATCACCGACTGCTTCGTGATCGCATCGGCCTCCAACGAGCGCCAGGTCAACGCGATCGTCGACGAGGTCGAGGAGAAGATGCGGCTGGCCGGGTACAAGCCCGCGCGCCGCGAGGGCACCCGGGAAGGGCGCTGGACCTTGCTCGACTACGTCGACATCGTGGTGCACATCCAGCACCAGGACGAGCGGGAGTTCTACGCCCTCGAGCGGTTGTGGCGGGACTGCCCGACGATTCCGGTCGACCTGGACGTACCGGCGGAGCCCACCGAATGAGGGTGCGATGAAGGTCCGTCGGCTGGTGCTGCTGCGGCACGGTCAGACCGAATACAACGCCGGCAGTCGCATGCAGGGTCAGCTCGACACCGAGCTGTCCGACCTCGGCCGCGAGCAGGCCGCGGCGGCCGCCGAGGTCTTGGCCAAGCGCCAGCCGCTTCTGATCGTATCCTCGGATCTCAAGCGCGCCCTCGACACCGCGGTGGCCCTCGGTGACCGCGCCGGGATCGCGGTGGCTGTGGACAAGCGGCTACGTGAGACGCACCTGGGGGACTGGCAGGGCCTGACCCACCTGGAAGTAGACACCGTGGCACCGGGCGCTCGCGTGGCGTGGCGCGAGGACGCCCGATGGGCACCGCACGGCGGCGAGAGCCGCGTCGACGTGGCCGACCGCAGCATCCCGGTGGTGGCGCAAGCTGTTGCCGGACAAAAGGAATGGGGCCTGGACGGCTCGGACCGCCCGGTGGTGCTGGTGGCGCACGGCGGTCTGATCGCAGCGCTGACGGCCGGACTGCTCGGCCTGCCGGTGGACAACTGGCCGGTGCTCGGCGGCATGGGCAACGCCAGTTGGGTCCAGCTGTCCGGACATTCGCCGGAATCCGCTGACGACGATTTCGACTCCATCCGCTGGCGGCTCGATGTCTGGAACGCCTCGGCGCAGGTGGCCAACGATGTCCTCTGACCACACCGCAGCTCGCAGACCGGTGTTGCTGGTCTTCGCCGACTCCCTGTCCTATTTCGGCCCGACCGGCGGTCTGCCGTCCGACGATCCGCGAATCTGGCCCAATATCGTGGCCCAGCAGCTGGGTTGGGATGTCGAGCTGATCGGCCGGATCGGTTGGACCACCCGCGACGTCTGGTGGGCCGCCACCCAGGATCCGCGATCCTGGGCGGCGTTGCCGCGCGCGGGTGCGGTCATCTTCGCCACCAGCGGTATGGACTCGTTGCCCTCGCCGCTGCCCACCGCGCTGCGTGAGCTCATCCGCTACGTACGCCCGGCGTGGTTGCGCCGCTGGGCCCGCGACGGCTACGGCTGGATCCAGCCCCGGTTGTCACCGATCGCCCGCTCGGCACTGCCCCCGCACCTGACGGTCGAATACCTGGAGATGACGCGTAACGCGATCGATTTCAACCGGCCCGGCATTCCGGTGGTCGCGTCGCTGCCTTCGGTACACATCGCCGACACCTACGGCAAGGCCCATCACGGGCGCGAGCCCACGGTCGAGGCGATCACGGCCTGGGCGGCCGAGCATGACGTCCCGTTGGTGGATCTCAAAGCCGCGGTGGCCGACGAGGTGCTCAGCGGGCGGGGCAATCCTGACGGCATCCACTGGAATTTCGAAGCTCACCGGGCGGTGGCCGAGTTGATGCTCAAGGGGCTGGCCGCTGCCGGGGTGCCGCAACTGGATGCCACCGACTGACGATGGCGGTCATGGTAGTGACCGACTCGACGTCGCGGTTGCGGCCGGAGTTGTGTGAGCAGTGGGGAATTCGGCAGGTGCCGTTGCACATCCTCGACGACGGCGCCGACTTGCGCGACGGTGTCGACGAGATGCCGCCGGATATCTATGACCGGCCCCGGGTCACCACCTCGGGTGCTTCGCCGGCCGATCTCGCCGACATCTATCGGCAGGCATTGGCCGACAGCGGCGGTGACGGTGTTGTCGCCGTGCACATTTCGGCGGCGCTGTCGGGTACCTACAGCACCGCCGCGGCAACGGCACGTGAGGTGGGGCCGGCCGTACGGGTGGTGAACTCACGTGCCGCGGCCATGGGGGTGGGCTTCGTGGCCCTGGCCGCCGCCGAATCAGCGCGCGCCGGAGGCACTCTCGACACGGTTGAGGCGGCGGCGCGGGCCGCGATCCCACGCGGGCAGGCGTTCATCGTGGTGCACCGCCTCGACAACCTGCGGCGCGGCGGCCGGATCGGCACCGCGGCCTCCTGGCTCGGTACCGCACTGTCACTCAAACCGCTGCTGCGCCTGGACGTGGACGGACGGCTGGTGCTCTCACAACGTATCCGGACGATATCCAAAGCACATGCGGCGCTTGTCGATCAGATTGCCGAGGCCGCGGGCGAGCGCGCCGTGCGTGTCGTCGTGCACCATGTCGACAACCCGGACGGCGCCGAGGAGATCGCCGCCGCGCTCACCGACCGGTTGCCGAACCTGCTGTCCCTGTCGGTGACCGACATGGGCCCGGTGCTCGCGGTGCATGTCGGTGGTGGCGCGGTCGGCGCGTGCATCTCCGTCGAGGACGCTTAGCGGACCGGCGGATCGGCGACCCGATCGAGCTAGCCGGCGAACCGTCCGGTGACCGGCGGCAGATCCTTGAGGGTGAGAATGCCCGGCGCCGCGGCCACCACGGCGGGCACCGCATTGGTGACCGGCAGCGCGGTGTAGATCATGCCCAGCCCGTTGAGGCTGACCTCGCTCCAGTCTTTCGACGGCAGGCAGTACACCACGGTGCGCATGTTGGGCACGCCGAACACCTGGATCACGTGGCCGTGCGCCACCGGCTTCGGGGGAGTGACGTGATCGCCCATGATCCAGTTGAATCCGACGCTGACGACGTTCTTGTCGCCCACCCAGCCGCGGTGATAGCCGTACACGCTGGCGACGGTGCCCTTGGGGATCTGCATGAAGCCCAGATCCGAGTCGTCGGTGGCCGCTGTGAACGTGACGTCGAAGGTGATGCGGTCGAGCTTGGCGCCGATGGCGTCGGCCATCATCGCCGCCGACTCGGCGAACACTTCGCTTTCGAGGCGCACGCTCTCGGCCAGCCCGGGGGTCTCGGGGTCCTTGCCGAAGCCCATCGCGGCCATGGTTCCCGCCGACTCGTAGACCCCGCAGTCGACCGACTCGGTGATGCGGATTTCGTCGACGCTCTCACATGCGCTGGACAGCACCATGCCCATCATGTTGGTCAGGCCGGGATGGGCCCCGCTGCCGAAGATCGTGGAATTACCTGTCTGGCAGGCCTTCTGGATCCGCTCGAGGTCTTCGGCGCTCTGCTTGCCGCCGGTGATCCAGGCCGCGGTGGAGCACACGTTCACCCCGGCTTCCAGCAGCGCGACCAGTTCGTCGACACTGGGCCAGATCGGGTTGTAGCAACACGCATCGGGTTTGAGCGCGAGCAGCTCCTCTATGGAGTTGGTGGCCTTGATCCCGGTGGGCTCGGGCCAGCCGGCCAGCTCGGCGGCGTCAACCCCGACCTTCTCGGCGCCGTAGGCGTACACGCCGACCAGTTCCATGTCGTCGCGGCCGATGATCGCGTGCAGCGAGCGTCGCCCGATGTTCCCGGTGGTCCATTGGATAACCCGGATCGGCCTACCCGCTGCGGTCATGATTCGTCTCCTCGCTGAGCCCTGAGCTGGACCCTAGACACTATCTCCGAAGTGTTCACCACCGGTAGGTGCCCATCCTGGCGGCAGGCACCCCGTCGTCGCACAATCGAAGTACGGGACGAGCTCGCCCCGGTGTCGCCATGAATCGAGGTCCGATCATGGACATGCTCTACGTGCTCGCGTCGGCCGGTGCCGGCGTCATCGCCCTGATCTGGCTCGGCGTGAGCAACCTCCGCGTGGTCAGACAGTACGAACGCGGCGTGGTGTTCCGGTTCGGCCGGGTCCGCGCCACTGTCAGGCAGCCGGGTCTGACCATGCTCATCCCGGTCGCCGACCGGATGCAGAAGGTCAACATGCAGATCATCACGATGCCGGTTCCGGCGCAGGACGGCATCACCCGCGACAACGTCACCGTGCGGGTCGACGCGGTGATCTACTTCAAGGTGCTCGACCCGGTGCGGGCCGTGGTCGACGTTCAGGACTACATGTCGGCGATCGGCCAGGTGGCACAAACCTCGCTGCGTTCGATCATCGGCAAGAGCAACCTCGATGATCTGCTGTCCAACCGGGAGCGACTCAATCAGGGCCTCGAACTGCTCATCGACAACCCGGCGGTGGGTTGGGGGATCCATCTCGACCGGGTCGAGATCAAAGACGTGGTGCTGCCGGACTCGATGAAGCGGTCCATCGCGCGTCAGGCCGAGGCGGAGCGGGAGCGGCGGGCCCGCGTCATCACCGCCGACGGCGAGCTGCAGGCGTCCGAAAAGCTCGCCGCGGCCGCCGATGTGATGGCAGCGGACCCGGCTGCCCTGCAGCTTCGGCTGCTGGAGACCGTGGTCGAAGTGGCTGCGGAGAAGAACTCCACCCTGGTGCTGCCGTTCCCGGTGGAGCTGCTGCGCTACCTGGAACGCGCCACCCCCCAGTCCTCCACCCAGGTGGTGGGGTAGGTAGTCCACAGCGCGAGATTCATCCACAACCGGTCGGCGCGGACCGTTCGGGGGCCTGGAATCGTCGGGTCCCGCACCTACCGTCACGGGCATGGGTACCGAATTGTCGGTCGAGCGGCTCCGGCGTCTCGGTGGCGGCCGCTCGAGCAGCGGGGACGATCTCGAATCCGAGCCGGGCGGTGATTCCGATCGCGACACGGCGTCCGAGAGCGCGCTGTCGAGGTGGCTGCCCGATACAGCACCGGGCGACGGCCGCGGTTGGCTGGCCGCCGCGCGCTCCGATCCCGGCCGGGCCGGGGCGTTGGCATTGGCCGGTGTCGGGGTGCTGGCCGTCCTGGTCACTGTGTTCGCCCTGATCCGTCAGCAGCCGCCGCCGGTCGCGTCGGCGAATCTTCCACCCGTGCAGATGGTTTCGTCGGCCGTGCCGACCCCGGCCGCGGATGTGCCGGCCGGGCCGGTAGTGGTCAGTGTGGTCGGCCTGGTGCACAAGCCGGGCCTGGTGACCCTGCAGGCCGGGGCGAGGATCGCCGACGCGTTGGAGGCGGCCGGCGGTCCGCTCGACGGCGCCGATCTGATCGGGTTGAACATGGCCCGCCGGGTAGGTGACGGGGAACAGATCGTGGTCGGCATCGAAGCCCCACCGGGACAACCGGCGACCATGGGCAGCTCGGTCGCCGGTGACGCCGGGGCGTCTCCCTCACGCGCTGTCTCGGCACCCGCGTCAGGCACACCCGCGGGGCCGGTGGACCTCAACACCGCCACCGTTGAGGACCTCGACGCGCTGCCCGGCGTCGGCCCGGTGACCGCGGAGGCGATCGTGGCGTGGCGGACCGCGCACGGCCGGTTCGACAGTGTCGACCAACTCGGAGACGTCGACGGGATCGGACCCGCGCGGCTGGAGAAACTGCGTGAACTGGTCCGGGCGTGACGGTGCCGGCGGTGACGGTCTGGCCGGCGAGGCGTGGGCCGAGCGGCAGTCCCTGGATCTGCGGATCGTTCCTGCCGCCCTGACCGCCTGGGCGGTGTCGGCGGCCGGAATCGTCTGGCACCTCGGCGCTGCGACGATGGTGGGCCTCGGCGCGGTCGGGGTGACCTGGTTGGCGGTTCGATGGGGCGCCGATCCCGATTCCGCAGCACCGCGGGCACTCGGGGCAGCGGTCCTGGCCGTCGCGGCGGTCGCCACCGGATTCGCGGTGGCGGTCGGTCTGCGCGTGCATCAGGTCGAGCAACATCCCATCGCCCGGCTCTACGGCGGCACCGCGACGGTCGAGGTGGTTCCGGCGGAGACGCCGCGACCGATCAAGGGCGGTCGGCTGATGTTCCGCGCCGGGCTGCGCGAGGTCGATCAGGCCCCGATGCGGGGTCGGGTCCTGGTGTTCGCCACACCATCGTTCGGCGGAGCCGGCCCCGGGACTCCGGTGCGCTTCCGCGCCGCTGTGAACCGCCCGGACCGCAGGGACCTGAGTGTGGCGGTGCTGTCGGCGTCGGGCCGGCCGGCGCTGGGGGAGGCTTCCGCGGTACAACGGGTTGCGGCACAGGTCCGTTCGCGTTTCGCCGACGCGGCGCGGGCCGCGTTGCCCGCGGACCAGGCGGCCATGCTGCCGGCCCTGGTGCTCGGCGACACCTCGGCGGTGACCGCGACGACGACGGCGCAGTTCCGCACTGCTGGTCTGACACACGTGAGAGTACGCTTAAAGCATGGAAGTGGCTAGCGGTCTGGCCGGGATTTACACCCGCATATCCGCTGATGTGAACGGTGACGCTCTCGGCGTGCAACGTCAAGAGGAGGATGCCCGCAAGCTCTGCGCTGCCCGTGGATGGACCGTGGTCGAGGTGTATTGCGATAACGACCGCTCGGCCTTCAATCAGCGCAAGCAACGCCCTGCATACGCGGCGATGCTGGACGCGGTCAAAGCTGGCCAGATCAACACCATCGTTGCCTGGCACCCCGACAGGCTGCACAGGCAGACACGGGAATTAGTCGGATTCATCGACTTGATCAATGAGTACGGCGTGAACGTCGAGACCGTCACGGCTGGCCGTTACGACCTGTCTACACCTTCCGGCCGGATGAACGCCCGCATAGTCGGGGCGGTCGCTGAGCACGAGTCGGAACACAAGAGCGAGCGCATCCGCCGCAAGCTGGAAGCCAACGCCGCTGACGGGAAGCATCACGGGGGGAGTAGGCCGTACGGCTGGACCAACGACCGAATGACGATTGACCCGGTCGAGGCGCATGTGGTGCGCGAGGCCGCGCGGCTGCTACTGGATGGCTTGGCGGTCAAGGGAATAGCCCGCGCCCTCAATGATGCAGGGCACACCACTGCGACGGGTAGGCCGTGGCGGGACGTCACGGTACGGACCATGCTTCTGCGGCCTCGCAACGCCGGCATTCGGGTCCATCGGGGCCAGGAACTCGGCGCGGGCAAGTGGGAAACCATACTGCCAGTGGAGGACTTTCGACAGGTTCAGGCGATCCTGAACGCCCCCGGGCGCAATACCAATCCCGGGCGTGGTGGCCAGGTTCATCTGTTGTCTGTCCTGGCGCTCTGCGGGGTATGTGATTCACCGATGGTGGTCGGCAAATCGAAGCCGTACAAGGGGAAGTCCAAGCCGATCTATAGGTGTCGGGCTGCCCACGTCCTACGCGATCAAGCCTCGGTGGATGACCTCGTTACCCAACTCATCCTCGCGCGCCTTGCGCTACCGGACGCCGCAGACCTGCTCGCAGAACCCGAGCGGGCCGACAAAGCGCGGGCTGCTGCTGCTCGGGTACAGGAATTACAGGACCGGCTGAACGATGCCGCTGGGGCCTACGCCTCTGGTGCGCTCACGCTCGCACAATTGACCACCATTAACACGGCATTGCTCCCGCAGATTGAGGAAGCGCAGGGGATCGCTGCGACACCCGACCGGGCCAAAGTGTTGCGCGACCTTGTGACGGCACCGGACCCGGCCACGGTGTGGGAGGCGATGGCCCCCGAACAGCGGCGCGCTGTTGTGGATCTCTTGCTGGTGGTTCGCATCATGCCGACCGCAAGCGGACCCAAGTTCAACCCCGACGCGGTTCACGTCACCTGGAAGTAGCTGCCTCGGTTCTGTTCGTGGACCCCTAGAACGCACAAGTCGGAAAAATCTCCCCCAGACTTGATATATGGGGTCATCAACGGTAGCCGAATGGGTCGAGCGTCAGCTCGACTCTGCGCCGCCGTTGACTGACGTGCAGCGCGCGCGGTTGACCCGATTGTTGCGGCCGGTTCATATTCCATCCGCCGATGAGGGGGCGGCATGAGGCATTAGACGTAGCGTCCCACGGGTCATGTGATTTTTCGAATTAGAACCTGTTCCACACAGCGCCATTTCGGCAATTTCGACACGCCCGGGCATAAACACGCCGTTGTTTCTATTACGACTTTATAACAATGTGCACATATAACTCTAAACCTCAACCATAGTTTACATAAGAGGTTTTGCCGTAAATGCTGGTCAAAGACATTTTTGCAATCTTTGAGCCGATCATTCTTCCGCATATATATGGGGAGTGTTTTTAAAACTCGTTTCGCACAACTACTACTAATAGTTGTCACCTTAATGCCCATCGCCACGAAAGAGAGTACCGCATGAAAACCGGTAGAGACGCCAAGCTCGAAAAAGAGGCCAACGCCCTACTTAAGGCAAGCGCCAAGCCTAAGGGTGCCCGCGAGGATCGCGAAATCGAACGGGCAATGTATGAAGCCGGACTGCTCACCCTAGAAGAGCTTAAGTTTTACGACCCAGTGAACGATTGGGACTCGAAACATTCGGCCTACACACTCACCACGAGCGACATAGACGCCATTGAGCCGACGCTGGGCGCCGAACGGGATGACGGCCTGGAACGGCGTCGTAACCGGCGTCGTGAGGAGAAATTGCCGCTGTTGCGACACGTTGATCTGGAAAGCGAAGATGATTGGCCATCGCCGCCCGAGAAACCGGCTCCCAAGCTTGGCCAGCTCGACAAGGGCGGGCGGAAAACATGCACCTCATGTGGCATATCAAAGGGCCTCGAATTCTTTTCACCCTATCGCCGTAATGCTGATGGCCTGCATTCGAGCTGCAAGACTTGCCGGCGTCAGAAGGCCAAAGAATCGTACGTCAGAAAATCTGACGCTAATGGTAGCAATTAGCCATTAAACCGCAGGTCAATGGTTGTGCCGTGACTAGTCATCACGTGATAAGCCGCCCCGGCGATAGGGGGGAATATCTTTTTGCCCAAAAACGGTGTGCCCACTTTAGGCACAACATCAACAACAATGAATGAAGGGGGAGCCGTGTGCGCCCATAAAGATATTTACCTTAACGGTGAATGCAAAGTCTGCGACCGAGAAGCGCAGGCCAGGTATCGCCAGCGTCGAAAGGTCGGCATGGCGTTGCTCCACGCCGCCGAGTCCCGAGGCTTGACCGGAAGCGAGGCCGTCGCACTACTGCAAGCCATCGACGGCCCGACCATTCGAGGGGTTATGTCCCAATGGCGGTAACCAAGGTCCAGCGCCGAGGTAATGGCGGCGCGATTATTCGCCGTGGACAGGGCTGGATCGTCCTTACTCGGGATGAAGTCGAGAGCCTTGTCCACGATCTGAATCAACATCTATGCGACCCGCGAAATCGGGTAGGGGAGACCAACAGAATTGGCAGCGACTAAGGGATTCAAATTCCGGTACCTCAAGAGCCTGCACGGCAAGAAACTGTCAGACAAGCATTACCGAATCCTCGTTACCCTGCTGGACTACGCCGAGGGTGACGGCACGAATGCCCACCCAGGTAACGAGGTGCTGGCCCGAGACTGCAATTGTCACGTACAGACAGTGAAGACTGCTCTGGCGTGGCTCACTGCTCACGGATACATCATCCTGGTTAGGCGCGGCCGGAAGAACTGCGGTGCGTCCGTCTATCGCTTCCCGGAAGATTTACAGGGTAGCCGTAGCGATACCTTGAAAGACAATCTCAAGGTACAATCTGACACCATTTCCGCAGGGGTTCAAGGTACAACCCAGACTGTACGCCATCATACCAATACCAGTACTACTGGCAGTAAAATGCTGCCAAGTGGTGAGTATGTGGGTGGTAGTTCTTGGGAGTCTAGAGATTCTTCCGGATCGCCTGACGGCGACCGGGACGGGGTGGGGTTTACGCTCGCTGGCGCTCGCGGCTACCCACAAGTCAATGAGCAGGTAAAGCAATACCAGGATTACTGGACGTCTTCACCAAGCGGTGAGGACGTAGACGATGAATCTCCGGTAGTGGGTGTGGGCAGCCAAGAACAGAGTTCCGCCGCGCCGCGCATGTCTACATGTTGGTGCAGTGATTGCGGGAAGCCGATCACCGATAGGGAATGCAAACAAACCGGTGACGGCACGCATACCGCCTACCGATTTTTCCATTTGGGTTGCTCGAATAGCGATCCGTGGGCGGGCCCCGAGACGATTGTGGCCACGCCCTAGAAAACAGTCTTAGCGAGTTGAGAATTGGAATTGACAACAAACAATCAAACGTCAGCTACCCCGTTGGCTGTACAGGTGGCGGCATCTGACGGCGGGCTGGCATCAGTTCCACTGCGGGCTGACGCTACCGGCTGGATTGCCGTCCTGGACGGCTGGACCTACTACTTGAGCTGCGTACACACCGGACAGACCTCGGCAACGCACTCCTCGCATTCGAGGTGGGCCACCCCATGACGCCTGACGAGGTTAGGGCGATCGTGCGTGAAGAACTGGACGGGGTGGCCGAAACGGTCCTAATGCAGGCGGCATTCGACTTCCCCTCAAAGGAAGAGGCGGGGATTACCGCAGACACTCCTGTCGCGAACGATCTATACGACGCGTTATCGCGGCTCCTCGCCCCGTAACTCTCGCCGCAGTGCGATGATCTTCAGCTCTAGATTGAAGACACCTAGTACGGCAAGGATCGCTGCCGACATGGGCAGAGTGAGCGCTTTCGCCACGCCCTTGGACTTCTCGTCCGCTGCCGCTAACTGGTCTCTAATCCAGATGCTTGTTTCCGCCTCGGGTGGCAATGTGAACGCGCGAATCCTGCTGAAGTCTGCGGGGTCGGGGATTTTCGCGTCAGGCTCTTCGGTCATGGACCAAAGGTTATATGCGCCGACATAGCCGACATGGCCGATTCGGCACAAGCAGCAAGAGAACTTGCCGCCGATCAACGGGTTACGGATTCCCACTCCGCCGGCAAGAACCGCGCACTAATCCTTTAAGCGCGCGGCGTGGGGTCGCAGTTGATCGGAGCGACCCAACAAACCCGGCCCCGACTGTCTGAGCCTCACCGCTCCGGTCGGGGCCGGCCCCATTTTCAAACCGAAGGAATCCCCATTGATACAGATCACCGATGACCGCCTACAGATCGGCGGGACGCCTCGGATCGTCCTGTACGGCGTCCACGCGCAAGCACTTGCCCGCGCGCTTAGAGGCATCCGCGACGCTGGCCGCGACGCCACCCCAGCAACGATTCTCACGGACCGATCCTCCGTCGCGGTCACACCTGTAGCACCTTCGGGGGTCACGCTCACTCGGGGTCGCACCGAACTGAGTCTCACGGGCGCCGAATGCAAACGGATCGTGGAGGGGTTCGGCGCATGACGACGATTCAAGCAACGGTCCAGGACGAGGGTTCACGCTGGGTTCGCATCCTGAAACCTGTTGGCCAGGGTGTCGTGAGCGTCGGCGTCCAGAAGACCGAGGCACGTTCGGTGGCGTCAGCGATCCTCGAAGGTGTCGAGGGTTGGGCGGTCAACGGGCAGGCCCGCACAACGACTCTGCCCGCCCTCATGGGCGGTGACATCCTGACCATCACCATCACTCGGCGGGGCGGCATCCGGCTTGCGTACCAGCTTCCCGATGGTGAAGAGCGCTACATGCACCTCGCCCAGTCCGAGGCCGCCGACGTCGCGCTGGCACTGGTGGAGCTGACCGAGTGAGCCGCGACCGCCGTACGCGCAGCGTGAAGTGTGGCGGTGACTGCGAGCGGAAGACACGGCACCGTTCGGGCTTCTGTATGGATCACCGCCCGCCACGGGTGACGCGCACCGAACACCACATAGAAATTGTGCACAACTTCGGATCAATCCAATTATCAGAATCAGCCGCTATCCAATTGTCGAACATGCTTATCGACGCTATCGAGGGGGAGCCGTGCGGATAACTATCGACACGCCCCATGGTCCGCCGTTCATTATCTCCGACCGCAGCGATGGGACAATTCGACTGGAACGGAAGATCGCTGGCGATGGTAAGCGAATCATGCTGTTCATGGACAGTTGCGTCGCGAGATTGATCGCAGACGGATTGCATGACATTGCGGATGAACTCGAAGAGAGAGGGAGCTATGGGTAACAATTATCGCAACGCGCAACCCGGCGGGCGTATCAATAAGAAAGTCAGAGCGTGGGTGCTGGCCCGCCATCCGCAATGTCAATTGGCTTTTGAGGGTATTTGTACGGGTCGCTCCACTGATGTTGACCACGTTATTGCGGTGTCCGATGGCGGCTCAGATCACCACACAAACCTTCGCGGCGTGTGCCATGAATGCCACCTTCATCACTCCGCTAAACACGCTCGGGCCAAGCAGCTGCGCCCGGTCAACACACATAGACGTGATCTATCCAAACCGGTCTACCTTGCTGGTGGTCCTGCTTTCGAGCTACCCGAACCGCCTGGCATCAAGATTCAGCGTGAACGGGCAGAGCAACAACGGCGTGAATGGGCGGAAAGAATGGCGCAAGAGGCCGCAGAATACGGCGATGAAGGTGATACCACCGGGGAGCGGTAAAACTCGCTCAGAATCGCGCACAGACGGCAGGAATGGCGCATTCGGAGGGGCTGGGGAGTTGATCCCCTCCTGGTCTCCCTGTCTCTTGGCCACCCACCCGTTTGCCAGCCTTTATGCAAAAAGGATCTGTGGACGGCGAAAATGGCCCATTTCCGCTGCTAGCCGGCGTTTTGACGCTGTTTTCCATGTCTCTAATGACCGGTATTTGTAACCAATAGGAGGTTAATCCCGTGGCTAATCGCCCACAAACCGCAGGTAGTCGCCTGCGTAAACGCTTGAACGCGATACTGGACGAGTACTCAAAACAGGCTGGACGGGTGGCTGAATGGTCGGCTGCCGAACAACTGATTGTTGACGAAGCGTGCGCTACGGCTAATCGCCGGGAGAAGGTTCAAGCTCATTTTGATGAGTTGGAAACCGCGACCGAAGATCAGATTCTGAAATGGTCGGCAGAATTGCGGCTGCTGACGAAACTTATTGTCGAGCTTGTCGGCAAGCTTGATGTTAAACCCGCAGTAGACAATGACCGTCATCTCAAGGCGGCGAGAGCACGATGGAGCTGAATTGCCTATCTTTGTGAAAGAGTCTTCTTCCCGACCTATTTGTCAGATTTGCGGCTACACCGTGGGTGGCTGGCCGTTCGGAGACGAAACCGAATGCTGGCATTCGTCCATTATTGACGAGCATTCAACGGGTGAGACTTGCGGCCAATGTGGGGAGCCTTTTCTACCCGCCTACGGGCTATTGAACCCGCAGAAGACGTACGCAATAAACAAACCTGCCCGTCCGTCGTGTGATTGCGCGAAGTTGCCGTGTGTGTCGTGCGGCAAGCTCGTTACAGCCTCGTCGCGGGAGCGCGATAAATGCCGAGAATGCCATTTCGCCGAACTTTAAGGAGATAACAACAATGGCCAACGACCCAGCGGCGATCGCCGCGAAGCTAGCCAAGCTCTACGAGACCGAGCCCGTACAGGAACCAACCGAGCCGGATACCGAGCCGGTCGGTAAAGGCAACATCATTCCGTCCGCGGGGAATCAGCCCGACCATGTACCGACCGAAAAGGAACTGATCGGCCTGGCTGAACAGGCTGGCGATACCGAGCAGTCAACGCGACTAAAGAATGAGCAGCTGCAAAAGCTGATCGCAAAAACCTACGGGATGAACCCTTAAAGGAGAAATATGTTTCTAGCACCCCCAATGGCAGCCGGCGCCTGGACTAGCTTTGACCGTGCCGTTGCCGCCCTGGAAAAGCGCGGTATCCCGATCCCGGACGAGTACCACGCCCTGAAAGCTCGGCTCTCCGAGTACGGCGCGATCTCTACACCGATGCGCGCCAAGTTGATCGAGGCCGTATTGGCAGGAAGTGGCGACGTGGAGTCACTGCGCAGCCAAGCCCTCGCGGAGACCGTCACCTCGCGTGAGATTGATGAGGCGGTGCAGAATGCTGTTCGACGCCGCTGCCGCGAGGTCTACAGCGGGGTTGCCGCCGACGTCTACAACGAGGTGGCAGCGCGCTTCGACGTTGCCGCTGCCGAGCTGACGAAATGTTTTAAGGTGATCAGCCCCGAGGCCGATCCTGCCGAAGTCATTACCGCCGATGACAAAACGCGACGGGCCTACACGGACGGGCAGGCTGCCGCGAAGGAGTTGAGCGATCTTGTCGATTTGCTACAGATCGCAGCCGAGCTGGCCGGCGCCGAACGCCCGCACAATGACCAGCCGGCCAGCAGTGAACTGCACGACGTAGGCATTGATCAGATGCAGCTTGGGCTGACGGTTCGCTTTGACGGCCATGTCCGGCGGCTGTGGGAGTCCTGGTCGTCAGACGGTCCGCGCACTGGCTCGCAGTGGTCGGCGCTGCTGGCATTGGGTGCGACGATCAAGGCCGCACCGTTGGACGAATATGTCCCACAACGTCGGGCAAAGCCGCTCTTGGAGCGTCGGGAGACTGTTGCCGATGACACCTACGGCCCCGGCGACGAGACCTATCGACCTGCCATGCGGACGATCACCAGGATTATCGACCCAGAAGACGAGCTGGTGCCTGAGTGGAACGACGTGCAAGGCGGATTTAAGCCTGTTCAGCCGCCGCAGCCGGTGACCTCGACCGTGGCGGAGACGCGCTAACGGTCGTACAGGTTCAGTCTGGTGTGGCGACAGATCTGCGGTCGGCGCGGACCGGAACCCGGAAAGCGCACGTGACTGCAGGGAGTCTGTAGACTAATAAGGGTGCTACGCCAACCCGGCATGGTCGACGTAGCTACTGTCCCTTAGAAGGGCCAGTTGTTAACTAGCTGCAAAAGAAGCCTGCAGATCTGCGCGAAGGCCGAAACCTTTGTCCAATCTGTGGGCTTCTTCGGTCTCAATGAGGCCATTCAGCCAATCACCCCCTTTCTCCCGGTAGCTCCGAGTCTGTGTCGCTGCGCTGTGACGCGCGAGGGCATGTAACAGACTTGTGAGCTTTCCCGGTTGCCGCGAGAGCAAGGAGGAAAGGTTGATGATAGTCAGAGTTGCTCTGCGGCGAGGCAGGTTTCCGCCATTCCTGGGTGGCACTCTCAGGCCCTTTTTCGGAGTAGCCAGGCCGGGATCCAATGAGTGACAGTTCCCTGTGCCGAGCCGTGGCGGATGGGGTAGCTGACCAACCCCCACCATCCGCCTTGTTCCCCGACGCCCCACCAGGTCAACTGACCCTCCACCACCGAGGACATTTGTAGCCCCCTGGGGTTGTACCTGCCCTGGGGTGGATGCGGTTGGCGGGGGAACAGGGCACACAGATCGACCAGGACCGGCATCGGCGGATCAACCTGGCGGAACGGTTCGGCGACCGGCTGGCCGCAGTAGCCGATTCCCTGCATACCCACTGTTCGATCATACGTTCGATGGAACCGGGTGGCCTCCCGCTACGTCTGAAAGGGTATGAGGCCCCTTACGGACATCGACGCGGAGCTGTGGCTTGCCTCCCTGATACGCGCAGCTTGTCGGCGTAACGGCGATCCACTGCCCAGTACGGGGCGGGTGGATGAGTTGTTAGACGAGCGTCTCGCGGCGCGCCAGCCAACCACTGCGGGGGTTTGCCGGTAGCGTGAAAGACGCCTTTATAGCCGCTCTGAAGGTCGGTTTTAACCCGCTACCGCCAGGAGGCTGCCATGTCCTACCGGGAATACGAACGCTTGACCAATCAGGTTTGCAAGCGTGGCGCTCGGATCAAGATTCGTCGCACCGAGTTCTTTGCGTTGCAACAGGATGGACCGTTTGACGTCGAAGAGGTGCAGCTCTGTTGCCCCGAGTGCGAACGCGAATCGCTCGACGCCTGACGTGAAGAAACCCCAGCGATCTTGCCGGGGTTTCTCCGTAACGACGATATTCAAGAGTGCTTAGCGTTTCGCCACCCAAAGATGCGGAGCGGGCATTTCGTGTTTGAGCATCGCACGGACACGTTGGCCTGACCGCTCTTGCGCGGCCGGCCGAACCTGATCTCCATATCCCGCTTGCACAGCCTGCATTTGGGCGGCCTCATGCGCGCCTGGTGTGCGCGCTGCCATCCTGGGATGCCGATTCCCTTCATTGGTAGCGCTCGATCTCTTCTGCGGCTGCAACGAGGTTCTCGCCTCGCTCACGCGCTTGGGCAGCCGTGCGCTGATCGTCGTTCCCGGCGAACACGTACCGCTCGACGCGGCCACTGTCGTATTGCTGAATGACGATCCGCACGTCGCCGCGAGCGGTGCCGTCGCAGAAGCGGTAGATGCTCACCCCGTCGTCAATCCACCGGCCGACAGTGACGGCTCCAGCGGGTACTGGCACATCGGCCAGCCAGGTCTGTAACAGGTTTTCTTTCACGAAGTCGCGGGCGTGCGCCACTAGCTGCTCCGCTTTGCGTTCGTAATCACCGTGTGCGTCGAGCCGCACCATCTCGGCCTGCTGGTCGGGGTCGAGTTCGCCGCGGTAGTCAGTCCAGTCGGTAGTCATTGGATTGCCCTTTCGGTCCAGTTTCCTGCTTTGTTTACAGACTCACACATCTGACCGCGGTGTCGGGCGCCAACGTCACGATTGTCTGTGGCGCGCTCTTGCTGAGCGCTGTGCTCATCGGGCCGCGGGTGGCGGTGCTACTCGCCGGTGCCGGACTGGTGGTTTTCGTCATCGTGGTACAGCCTTCGGCCAGCGTGCTGCGCGCGGCGGTGATGGGCGCGGTGACGCTGCTGGCGGTGTTGACCCACCGGCGCCGCCAAGCCGTGCCCGCATTGGCCGCCAGCGTGATCGCGCTGATGATCGCCGCACCCGAACTCGCGGTGGACGTCGGTTTCGCGCTGTCGGTCTGCGCCACAGCGGGCATCGTCGTCTTGGCACCGGCGTGGGCGCGCCGACTGCAGGAGCGTGGGTGGCCGCGGCCGGTGGCGGCGGCGGTCAGTGTCGCGGTGGTGGCCCAGCTGGTCACGGCGCCACTGGTGGCGGGAATCTCGGGAACCGTCAGCCTGGTGGCGGTGGCAGCCAATCTCGCAGTGGCCGGGCTGATTCCGCCGATCACCGTGCTCGGCACGGCGGCCGCGGTGTGTTCGGGTATCTGGCCGGGCGGGGCGCAGCTGCTGATCCGCTTCACCGGACCGGAGTTGTGGTGGCTGCTGTCGGTGGCGCGGTGGGCCTCGGCACTGCCGGCCGCCGCGCTGCCGGCGCCCTCGGGGCTGGCCGGTGTGGCGGCAGTCGCGCTGGGAGGTGTGGCGTTGACGGTGTTGTGGCGGCTGCGCTGGGTGCGTCGCGCACTGGCTGTGCTGGTGTTCGGATTGCTGGCCTGGACGCTGGCGGGGCAGGTGGCCGGAGCTGTCGGGTCGGCGTGACACGATCATCGGTGTGAGCGAACAGATCGACGGTCTGCACCTGGTTCTGGGCGATGAGGAACTGCTGGTCGAACGAGCCGTGGGGGCGGTGTTGCGGGCGCTGCGTCAGCAGGCCGGGTCCGACGACGTCCCGGTGGACCGGATGCGGGCCGGCGAGGTGAGCACCAGCGAGCTCGCCGAGCTGCTGAGCCCGTCGCTGTTCGCCGAGGAACGCATGGTGGTGCTGGAGGCCGCCGGCGAGGCGGGTAAGGACGCCGTGGCCCTGATCGCCTCGGCCGCAGCCGATCTGCCGCCCGGCACGGTGCTGGTGGTCATCCATTCCGGCGGGGGCCGCGCCAAGGCTCTGGCCGATCAGTTGAAAAAACTTGGTGCACAAGTTCATCCGTGCGCCAAGATCACCAAGCCGGCCGAGCGGGCGGACTTCGTGCGGGCCGAGTTTCGCCGGTTACGCGCCAAGGTGTCCGACGACACGGTCAACGCGGTGCTCGACGCGGTCGGATCCAACATTCGTGAGCTCGCTGCGGTCTGTTCGCAACTGGTGGCCGACACCGCCGGACAGGTCGACGCCGTCGCGGTGCGGCGCTATCACAGCGGAAAGGCCGAGGTGAAGGGCTTCGACATCGCGGACAAGGCCGTCACCGGAGATGTCGCCGGGGCCGCCGAGGCGTTGCGGTGGGCGATGCTGGCCGGTGAGCCGCAGGTGGTGCTGGCCGATGCGCTGGCCGAAGCGGTGCACACCATCGCGCGGGTGGGCCCGCTCTCGGGAGATCCCTACCGGCTCGCGGGTGAACTGGGGATGCCGCCGTGGCGGGTGCAGAAGGCCCAGAAGCAGGCGCGCCGTTGGTCGCGTGACTCGGTGGCCGAGGCCATGCGGGTGGTCGCCACCCTCAACGCAGACGTAAAGGGCGCAGCGGCAGATGCCGACTACGCCCTTGAGACAGCCGTGCGCCGGGTGGCGGAACTCGCCACCCGGTGAACCGGCGGTATTGCTCGGGGTGACCCCCGGAGGATCAGAGCTTGTTGAACGCCAGGGCCAGGGCCGACTTCTTGTTGGCGGCCTGATTGGCGTGGATGACGCCCTTGCTGGCGGCCTTGTCGAGCTTGCGGCTGGTCGACACCAGCAACTCGGCGGCCTTGTCCTTCTCGCCCGCCTCGACGGCCTCGCGGAAGCCACGCACAGCCGTACGCAGCGACGACTTCACGGACTGGTTACGCAGCCGGCGACGCTCGTTGGTGAGGATGCGCTTTTCCTGCGACTTGATGTTGGCCACGTAAAAATTCCTTCGTAATTCTCTAGCTGGGGTTACCGAAGTCTGGGTGCGCACACCCGCACTGCGGGCAGCGACTGTTCAGGGTACCAGCGAGGCCCCTGAACTCCCAAAGCGGCGCAGGCCGAACGCCGGGTGCAGCGGGCCTGGTTTTGGCCATTCATACCACGTCAATCGGCCTTTGGCCTGCCGAAACGGGCTGGGGCATTGACCCGGCGAAACCCTGCGGGGTGGGGCAGCATGTTGAGGGTGAGCCTGAGAACTGTCCGTACCCAAGGGGCCGACTCGAACGGGTCGAAGCCGGCCGGCCAACGTGCCGGCGCGGCCCGGCGCGTCAAGCACCAGGGCGTCTTCGACGGCTACAACCGGCTGGGCCGCTACTCAGAGGCCTTCGACGAGATGTTCGACGCCGCCGGCAACGTCCGCGGCCCGTACAAGGGCATCTTCGCTGAGCTTGCTCCGTCCGATGCCTCGGAACTGCAGTCGCGCTCGGAGGCGTTGGGTCGGGCTTTCATCGACCAGGGCATCACGTTCTCGCTGTCCGGCCAGGAGCGGCCGTTTCCACTCGATCTGGTGCCGCGGGTTATCTCGGCGGCCGAGTGGTCTCGACTCGAGCGCGGCATCACCCAGCGGGTCAAGGCGCTGGAGTGCTACCTCGACGACATCTACGGCGAACAGGAGATCCTGCGTGACGGTGTGATCCCGCGGCGGTTGGTGACCTCGTGTGAGCACTTTCACCGTGAGGCCGCCGGGATCGTCCCGCCCAACGGGGTGCGCATCCACGTCGCGGGTATCGACCTGATTCGCGACGACAAGGGCGACTTCCGGGTGCTCGAGGACAACCTGCGTTCCCCCTCTGGGGTGTCCTATGTGATGGAGAACCGCCGCACCATGGCGCGGGTTTTCCCGAACCTGTTCGCCACTCATCGTGTGCGGGCCGTCGGCGACTATTCCTCGCACCTGCTGCGGGCGCTGCGCAATGCCGCACCCACCAATGTCGCCGATCCCACCGTCGTCGTGCTGACCCCCGGTGTTTACAACTCGGCCTACTTCGAACATTCCCTGCTGGCCCGGCAGATGGGTGTCGAACTGGTCGAGGGCCGCGACCTGTTCTGCCGCGACAACGCCGTCTACATGCGCACCACCGAGGGTGAGCGTCAGGTGGACGTGATCTACCGCCGCATCGACGACACGTTCCTGGACCCGATGCAGTTCCGACCCGACTCGGTGCTCGGGGTCGCCGGGCTGCTCAACGCCGCCCGTGCGGGCAACGTGGTGATCTCGAGTGCGGTGGGCAACGGCGTCGGTGACGACAAGCTCGTCTACACCTATGTGCCGACCATCATCGAGTACTACCTCGGCGAGAAACCGATCCTGGCCAACGTAGACACCTACCGCTGTTGGTTGGACTCCGAACGCGAGGAAGTGCTCGACCGGATCGACGAACTGGTCATCAAACCGGTCGAGGGTTCGGGTGGTTACGGCATCGTGTTCGGCCCGGACGCCTCGGAGAAGGAGTTGACGGCCATCGCCAAGAAGATCCGCGCCGACCCGCGCGGCTGGATCGCTCAGCCGGTGATGCAACTGTCGACGGTGCCCACGCAGATCGACAGCAAGCTGGCTCCGCGGCATGTGGATCTGCGCCCGTTCGCGGTCAACGACGGCAACGACGTCTGGGTGCTGCCCGGTGGGCTGACCCGGGTGGCGTTGCCGGAAGGGTCTCTGGTGGTCAACTCCAGTCAGGGCGGCGGTTCGAAGGACACCTGGGTGCTGGCGTCGCGGACCTCGGCGGCCGACCGCGAGCTGGCTGCCGCCGAGGTGGTGCGGTCGCTGCCCAAGTCCGCCAAAGGGCCGAAAACCAATGGCGCCCCCGAGGGTTCGTCGTCTCAACAACAGCAGTAGGGGGTGGGGACAGATGCTGGCACGCAATGCCGAGTCGCTGTACTGGATCGGGCGTTATGTGGAACGCGCCGACGACACCGCACGCATTCTCGACGTCACGGTGCATCAGCTGTTGGAAGATTCCAGCGTCGACCCGGATGTGGCCTCGCGCACGCTGCTGCGGGTGCTCGGTATCGACCCGCCCGCGCGGCGGCTGGATGTGTGGTCGCTGACCGATATCGTGGCGTTCAGCCGGGACAGTGGCGGCAATTCGATCGTGGACTCGATCTCGGCGGCGCGTGAAAACGCCCGCGGCGCCAGGGAAGTCACCTCGACCGAGATCTGGGAGTGCCTCAACACCACCTACAACGCACTGGCCGAGCGCGAGCGTGCGGCCAAACGGCTGGGGCCCCATGAGTTCCTGTCCTACGTGGAGGGACGCGCGGCGATGTTCGCCGGCCTGGCGGATTCGACGTTGAGCCGCGACGACGGCTACCGGTTCATGGTGCTGGGCCGCGCGATCGAGCGGGTCGACATGACCGTCCGGCTGCTGCTGTCTCGAGTGGGGGACAGCGGATCGTCTCCGGCCTGGGTCACGCTGCTGCGCTCGGCCGGTGCCCATGACACCTACCTGCGGACCTACCGTGGTGCACTCGACGCCGGTCGGGTGGTCGAGTTCATGTTGCTCGACCGGCTGTTCCCGCGGTCGATCTTCTACTCGCTGCGGTTGGCCGAACACAGTCTCGACGAGTTGCTCAACCGGCCGCACAGCCGATTGGGGGCCACGGCCGAGGCGCAGCGCCTGCTGGGCCGGGCGCGCAGTGAGCTGGAGTTCCTGCAGCCGGGTGCGCTGCTGGAATCCCTGGACGGCCGGCTGGCGGGGCTACAGAAGACCTGTCGTGATGTGGGAGAAGCGTTGGCGCTGCAGTACTTCCATTCGGCTCCGTGGGTGGCCTGGACCGATGCCGGGCATGGCGAGGGGGTCGTGATCGAGGAGGGCGAAGTCTGATGTGGCGGCTGCGGGTGGTGCACTCCACGGGATATGCCTACAAGTCGGCGGTGACCGCGTCTTTCAACGAGGCCCGGCTGACCCCGCGTTCCGATTCGCGTCAGAACGTGATCCTGAACCGGGTCGAGACGATTCCGGCCACCAGGTCTTATCGATACGTCGACTACTGGGGCACGGCGGTGACCGCGTTCGACCTACACGCCCCGCACACCGAGTTGGAGGTCTCGGGCTCCTCGGTGGTCGAGACCGAGGTGGCCGAGAAACCAGAGGAGCGGGCGAGCTGGGACGACCTGCGCTCGGAGGCGGTGATCGACCGCTTCGACGAGGTACTCAGCCCGACGCACTACACCCCGCACAGCCGGCGCATCGCGCGGGTCGGGCAGCGAATCGCCAGGGAACACGACCCGTTCGAAGCGGTGACGGCCGTGGCCCAGTGGGTGCGCAGCGAACTCGACTACGTTCCGGGCACCACCGGGGTTCACTCCTCTGGGCTGGACGCCCTGCGCGAGGGCAAGGGTGTGTGCCAGGACTTCGCTCATCTCTCCCTGATCATGTTGCGGGCCATGGGGATCCCGGCTCGCTACGTGTCGGGTTATCTGCACCCGACGCGCGAGGCCGCGGTGGGCGACACCATCGACGGGCAGAGCCACGCCTGGATCCAGGCGTGGGCCGGTGGCTGGTGGCATTACGACCCGACCAACGACAGCGAGATCACCGAGCAGTACGTCAGCGTCGGGGTGGGCCGGGACTACTCGGATGTGGCCCCGCTCAAGGGAATCTATTCGGGTGAGGGATCGACCGATCTCGACGTGGTGGTGGAGGTCACCCGACTGGCTTGACGCGGCCCGCGCTGCGCCCCAGATTGCGGAAGCCGGGGTGGACGTGCGGAGTCAGCCCCTGGTGGTCGGCGAGGGTCTCCAGCAGGCCGCGGAGCTGGTCGCGTTGTTTGGCGTCCAGCGCGGCGGTCATGCGGTCATCGTGCCGGCGCGCCAGCTCTCCGATACGACGTAGCGTCTTCTTGCCCGCCGTGCTGAGGAACAGCGCGTGCAGGCGGCGGTCGTCGGGGTTGCGCCGGCGCTCGACGTAGCCGCGGTCCTCCAGGTCGTCGACATAACTGACGACACGACTCGGCAGCAGACCCAGCTGGGTGCTCAAAGACTGTTGGCTGAGTCCCGGTTGCGCTCCGATGGCACGCAGGATTCCGGCATGCGGCGGGGTAAGTTCGAGTGTCGCCATCTGCTCGGCGAACTGCGTCGCGGCTCGGTGACCGAGCTGTGCCAACAGAAACGCCACGGTGTCCGGCGGGCCAGGTTCCATGCTGAAACGGTATCAGCACCAAACGGTTCACCATCGCAAACATTCACTCGGTCGCGCTCTTGCGCTGCTGTGCTCTTGCGCTCTCGCGCTCATGCGGTCGCACGCTCTTGCGCTCTTGCGCTCATGCGGTCGCACGCTCTTGCGACGAAGCTTCCGTGAGCATATCGTTCAAAAGATGAACGATTCGTCAGGTGATGGAATGCAATCCCCGCAGCGCGGTGGTCGACAAGGCGGACCGCCGCTGGCTCCCGTGGCAGCGGTCTCGCTCGTGTTGCTGCTGGCCGGGCTCGGTGTCAGCGTTGCATTGGGCGGCGTGATGCCACTGCCGTACGGCGCGGCCGCAGACGTCCTGCGATATGTCCACGACCATCCCGCCGCGGTACAAGCGGCAGCGGTGGGAACATTCGCCGCGTCGGTGCCGCTGGCCATCTACGCCGCGACCGTGAGTACCCGCCTGCGACAGCTCGGGGTGACGGCGCCCGGTGCGACGATCGCGCTGTCCGGCGGCATTCTGGCGGCCGGCTCGCTGGCGTTGTCCGGGTTGATCTGCTGGACGATGTCCCGGGCTGAGGTAGTGGTGGACGACAGCCTGATTCGCGCGCTCTATTACCTGGTGTTTCTCACCGGCGGGGTCGGGCACATCGTCGCGCTCGGCCTGCTGCTCGCCGGCATCGCGGTGCCCAGCCTCATCCTCGGGTTGCTCCCGCGCCCGGTGGCCTGGATTGGCCTGGCGATCGCAGCGCTGGCGGAACTGGCCACGCTGGTGCTGATCTGGCCGGAATCGGCGGTGATCCTGCCGATCGCGCGGTTTACCGGTCTGGTCTGGCTGATCGTTGCCGGAGCCCTTCTGCCCGCGCGCCGGGCAGCTCGGAACCGGTCATGAAGGTCAGTGTGAGCGTCACGAACTATTCGTGGCCGGATCCGATTCACCACAGGTTGTCCTCGCTGGCAAGCGTTCTCGACGGCACCGCCGTGGACACCCTGTGGGTGCCCGATCATCTCGTTCAGGCCGATCCAGCCAGTGCCGTCGACGAACCGATGCTCGAGGCCTACACCGCACTCGGGTACCTCGCTGCGGCGACGAGCCGAATCCGGTTGGGTGCCATGGTGACCGCGGCGACCATTCGGGCGCCCGCGTTATCGGTCAAGGCCGTCACGACGCTCGACGTCCTCTCCGGCGGCCGTGCCTGGTTCGGGCTCGGTGCGGGCTACAACGCGGCCGAAGCACGCGCAATGGGTCTGTTCCTGCCGGGCACCGCAGAACGGTTCGAGCGGATGACCGAGCTGCTACGGCTGGCGCATCACATGTGGGACGGTGACCAATCCGCCTTCCTGGGAAAACATCTGACAGCGCAGCGGCCCATCGGCAGTCCTCGTCCGGTCACGGTGCCGCACCCTCCGGTGTTGATCGGCGGCACCGGCGAGCGCCGCACGCTGCGGCTCGTGGCGCAGTACGGTGACGCCTGCAATCTGTTCGACGTGCCCGACGGCGGCATCGCGATCCGCAGACAGCTCGAGGTTCTCGATCGACACTGCGCCGATGTCGGTCGGCCGGCCGGCGATATCGAGCGCACTGTCACCACGGCGTTTCACGACGGCGAACGGTCCGACGCGCTCGTCGAGCGGTGCCGTGGGCTGGCCGAACTGGGTCTGCAGCACGTCGTGCTGATCACTCGCGGACGCCCTTGGGTCGCTGGTGATCTCGACATCGTCGCAACAGTGGCCGATCAGCTCGCAGCCTAAGACGACAGGCCGAGGTGCCAGCGAAGGGCGTGGGCTTGGGATGCATCGATGCCGTGGGCCGCGGCATCGATGAGGGCACCCAGGTGATCGACGGTGGACGGGTGCGGCTTCTGGTACGTCGTGGAGGCCTCGTGGTCCAGCCACCCGGTGAGATCTGATCTGGCATGGGCGCGAAGCTTTTCGTCGGGGTCGACGACGCCGCCGAGGTCCGCCGCGATCCGAGTCCAGGTGTCCCTGCTGACCAGCAGGCTGAACGCGGCGCGTCGTACGTGTGGCGGTTGGTCAGCGCTCAGCAGGTTCCACAACAGATCCGTCGGCGGCAGACCGGGCTGCCCGCGTAGTGCCGCCAGCACCTCGCGCACGACGATCGGGGCCGGGTCGGTGATCATGCCCGCGATCCTGTCGAGCGGGCCGCCCAGCCGGCGCACCGCCCGCACCGCTTCGGCACGCACCCGTGGGCGGTCGTGCCCGAGATAGCCGCAGACCCGCTCCGCGTCATCGGTCGTCCCGCACTCGCCGAGGCCGGCGAGCACGCCGCGCAGCTGTGAGTCGTCCACGGAGAGCAGCATTTCCCGGTAGCGGTCGCCCGAGTCGAGGCCGGCCCGCCGCATCGCCCACTGGGCAGTGGCTCGCACCGCCGCGGACCGGTCGGGGAGCAAGGATTCCCCTGCTTCCGGGTGTCCGATCTGGACCAGCCCGGCCAGCGCCTCCCCGCGGACGCGCGCGAAGCGGGCGCCGAGCAAGCGTTCCAACGTGTCCCGTCGACGATCACCGGCGGCGGCACGGATGGCCGCGTCCACACACAGGCTCTGGCAGATGTTGTCGTGCTCGGCGAGGGCCGCTTCGACCACCGCTGCCGAATCGGCCCGCCCCGGTTCCAGCCACACCCGGTAGGCGAGCCTACGCACGGGAAGGTCGTCGCTCTTGCGGGCCGTGGTGAGCGTCCCAGGCGAAAGCTTGCGGAACGCCTCGGCCACCGCTGCGACGGCATTGTCACCGCGGCGCCAATCCCGCATCGCCATCGCCACCCCGGCCGCTCGCATCAACGCGTCCGTATCCGCGGCGTCGAGCGCTGAGGCAAGTGCCCGGGTGGCGTCGACCCGAACGGGTTCCGCCCAGTCGGCGGACCGGATCAACAACATCGGGAGCAGCTGTTGATCGCTGACCATCAGTGGCGCATTCACGGCACGCTGCCGTAGCCGCCCGTTTCCGGAACAGGCAGTGAGCAGCAGCGCGACGGAATCTGAGCCGTCCCAGGCGGCGTCGAAGATGAGTGGCCACCGGTCACTGGGATGGCTCCACCTCCGGAACTCGACGTCCAGCCGCAGCCAGGTGCGCGGGCGTACACCCGACAACACCCGCATTACCTTGTCGGGCTCGGCCCTTTCGAGGGCCAGCTGTATGAGTAAGTCCGCCGCCGCGTAGAGGCTGCCACCACGGTCCGCGTCCGCCATGGCGGTGGCCAAGTCGTCGAGCGCGCCGTCGTCACCCTGCATCGCGATCGTCCCCCTGCCAGACCAGTGCGGTTCAGTGTGCGGGCAGAGCCCGGCCGATGCCAACGGATTTCGACGCAGGCGGCCGAATCAGCTGCCCGAGCGGGTGCACACTCCCGGGTGAACCTGGACGCGGTGCAGGTCGTCACCCAGTTCGATCTGGCGGTCGAAGATCGAGGCGGCCAGTGCCCGCCAGGCGTCCTCGGTACCCGCGGCGATGCCGGGCACGTAGTGGGTGAGGATCAGGATCCCGACCCCGGCCCGCGCAGCGGTGGCCGCCGCCTCCTGCACCGAGGAGTGATAGTCGCAGATGTCGCGGATCCGTTGCTGGGGAAGAAGTTCGATCAGGTCTTTGCGAATTGCCGTGTGTACCAAGGCCCCTGCGCCGGCGGCCAGTGCGTCCAGGCTGGGGCACGGTACGGTGTCGCCGGCTGCCACCACCGAGGCGCCGCCATGCTCGATCCGGAAAGCGATCGTCGGCGTCACCGGCTGGTGATCGGTGGGCGCGACCCGGATATCGGCACCGCCGTGTTCCCACACCAGCCCGTCGGTGTGCTCACGAACTTCCACCTGCGGCGGGCTGGTGAGGTCGGCATGGTGGGCGATGCGGTAGCCGATGTCGTGCCCGAAAGCGCGCAGCGTCGCCTCGACCACCTCTGCGGTTCCGGGCGGGCCGATGATCGGCAGCGGCGGTGCGTCCGGGGTGAACGTGCTCACCCAGCGGGTGATGATCACATCGCCCAGGTCGGCGATGTGATCGCTGTGCAGATGGGTCAGCAGCAGTGCGCTGAGCTGGTTGGCGCCGGCACCGACCGCGGCCAGGCGCTGCAGCACTCCGCGGCCGCAGTCGATGAGAAACATCTGGTCGCCCGCGCGCACCAGGGTTGACGGCCCGGCCCGCTCCGGATCAGGGATCGGGCTACCGGTGCCGAGCAGCGTGACCTCGATCATGGCCCCATTCCTACTCCTTTCCAGCGTCTTTTCCAGCCCGAACGTGTGTGCCTCCTTTCTTCCTGACGACCATCGACCTAGCCTGGTGTGAGGTGGATCACGATCGGAGGCGGCCGATGCGAATCGCGGACGTGCTGAAGAACAAGGGCACGGCGGTGGTGACGATTTCGCCGGAGACCACGGTGACAGAACTGTTGGCCGGGCTGACCGAGCTGAACATCGGCGCCATGGTGGTGATGGGACCTGACGGACTGGCGGGCATCGTCTCGGAGCGTGACGTGGTCCGCAAGCTGCACGAGCGGGGCAGCAGCCTGCTCGCCCAACCGGTGTCGGAGATCATGACCACGGTGGTGGCGACCTGCACGCCGCGCGACACCGTGGATCACCTCAGTGCGTTGATGACTGAGAACCGGGTGCGGCACATCCCCGTGTTCGACGGCGGCAGGCTGGCCGGCATCGTCAGCATCGGCGACATCGTCAAGACGCGGATGGAAGAGCTCGAGGCCGAGCAGGAGCAGTTGCAGGCCTATATCACCCAGAGTCGTTGACAGGTCCGCACCGGGAGTTTGTGCAATGGTGGGCGAGTGGCTGCCGTTGACGTCCGTCCCCCGAACAAGTCCGACGTGTCGCGGCTCGCCGCCGTCCTGGGCCGGGCGTTCCACCACGACCCGGTGATGTCGTGGATTCTGGCCGACGATGCCCGTCGGGCCAAGGGGTTGCCGCGCATGTTCGCGGCGATCACGCGCCATCATTTCCTCGCCGGCGGCGGTGCCGAAGTGGCCGTCCGCGATGGTGAGATCGCGGCGGCAGCGCTCTGGGACGGGCCCGGCCGCTGGAAGCAAAGTCCCGGTGAAGAACTGCGGATGCTGCCGACGATGTTGCTGGCGTTCGGCCGCGACATGCGACGCGGCCAACAGGTCGTCGAGCTCATGAAGCAGCACCATCCTGAGGAACCGCACTGGTATCTGGCCGTGATCGGCAGCGATCCGACCGTGCGCGGTGGCGGCTTCGGGCACGCCCTCATGCAGTCGCGGCTCGATCGGGTGGATGCCGAGCACGCTCCGGCCTATCTGGAATCGAGCAACCCCGCCAACATCCCGTACTACTTGCGGTTCGGGTTCGAAGTCACCGGCGAGATCGCGCTCCCTGACCGCGGCCCGGTCATGACGGCAATGTGGCGGCGGCCGCGGTAGGCCCGATCGTCCGCCGGCTGCTAATCGAAGACGCCGGACATATTCATGATCAGCAGCACGCCGACCGCGACGAACACCCCGATCAGCACCACCAGCCCGATGATCGCGGCCACCGAGGTGGGCGTGTACTTGTGCCTGGGCCGAGGTTCGGGTTCGCCCAGTCCTGATGTCTGGGCCGAGTCCGGAGGTGTGGCGCCGGGAGCGACGCCGCCGCCGGGTTCCAGATCGGGTGTTTCCGCGGGGTCGGGGTCGGGTGGTAGCGCGGTCATGTCCTAGGAATGCCCGCTGAGGCCGTTTTCAAGCGCGGGGTCCTGGTTGCGTGCGGGCAATCGCCCGGCGCACGGCTGTTACAGTGCGAAGTCCGACCATCAGGGGAATCCGGTGAGAAGCCGGAACTGACGCGCAACGGTATGAGGCACCGCCTCGAGTCCGATCACCTGTAGTCGGGATGACCGCTGACGGCTCCGCGATCGGGCCCTGGATCAAAGGAAGTTCTGACCGTGCGCGTGCTCACCGCACTGTTGTCGTTGTTGTCGTTGTCGGCCGTCGCAGTGGCCTGCGGCCATCTAGAGTCGCCGGCAGGGCAGACATCGGGCGCAGCTTCGGCAGTTCACTCGACCGCCTATCCGCTCACCATCGAGAACTGTGGTGTGAAGGTCACGTTCGACGGACCGCCTCGGCGGGCGGTGTCGCTGTACCAGGCGTCCACCGAAATCCTGCTGTCGCTCGGACTGGCCGATCGGATGGTCGGCACCTCGACGTGGTTCGATCCCGTGCTTCCCGAGCTTGCGGCGGACAACGCCACGGTGCCTCGCCTCGCCGACAACGATCCTGGGTTGGAGACGGTGCTGGCAGCCGAACCGGACTTGGTCGCCTCGGCCAGCGCACACACCTTCACCGCCGCCGTGGTTGCCGACCGCAGCCGGTTCGCTCAGCTGGGAATTCCTACGTACCAATCACCTTCGGTGTGCGCGGGCGCGAAAGTCGACGGCGAGAGCGTCACGCGCACGGAACGGCTGTCCTTCGACACCCTGTATCGGGAGATCCGCGAACTGGCGCAGATCTTCGATGTGCAACAACGGGGCCAAGATCTGATCGAGCGGCTCACCCGGCGTCTCGACGACATCCCGTCGACCACTGCACCGGATGTCAGCGTGGCGTTCTGGTTCTCAGGGCTGCGGACGCCGTATCTGGCCGGTTGCTGTTCGGCGCCCGGGCTGTATGCCACCGAACTCGGGCTCGGCAACGTCTTCGCCGACGCCCGCGAGGACTGGCCCGAGGTCAGCTGGGAGGCGCTGGCCGACCGCAATCCCGACGTGCTGGTGTTGGGTGACTTGAGCCGAGGCCGTGTCGACGGGGATGCCCTGGAGTCGAAAGTGGCATTCCTGGAGTCGAACCCGGTGACGGCGAACATGGCCGCGGTGCGAAACAAGCACTATGTCGTGCTCACCGGTTCCGAATTGGACCCGGGGATCCGTGAAGTCGATGCGGTGGTGAAAATGGCCGCTGGTCTCAAGGCCTTCGGGCTGGCCCAGTGAACCACGCGGGTTGTCTGCTCGCTTCAGTGGTGAGCGCGTTGTCGTTGGTGGGGTGCGCTCAGTCCACCCACCCGGCACCGGATCCCGGTGCATCGCCCGGATATCCGCTGACCGTGCGGAATTGCGGTAGGGACGTGGTGATCGACGCACCGCCGCAGCGTGCGGTCGCCCTGAATCAGGGCTCCACCGAGATACTGCTCTCGCTGGGCCTGGCCGATCGCATGGTCGGTACCGCGACCTGGACGGACCCCGTCCGTGCGGGTCTTGAGGCCGACAACGCCAGGGTGCCACGGTTGGCGGTGAACAAACCGTCGCTGGAGACCGTCCTCGAAGCCGAACCGGACTTCGTGTCAGCCTCGTTCGGCGGCACCCTCGGGCCCGGCGGCGTTGCCGACCGCGACCAGTTCGACCAACTGGGTGTTGCGACGTATCTGGCACCCAGCGACTGCGAGGGTAAGACGTCGGTCAACGGGGACGGTGCGCGCAGCGTGCCGTTCGGCATGGCGGCGATATACACCGAAATCCGCGAGCTGGCAACGATATTCGATGTCACCGATCGCGGTGACCGGCTCGTCGCGCAGTTGCGCGGGCGGATCGACGATATCGCCGGGGCCGCTGCCGGCGTCGACATGGCGTTCTGGTTCTCCGATGTTCGCGCTCCTTATTTCGCCGGCTGCTGCGGAGCCCCCGGTGTGATCGCCGCGTCGGTGGGCGCCCGTAACGTGTTCGCCGACACCACCGATGAATGGCCGCAGGTGAGTTGGGAGAGTGTGGCCGACCACGACCCCGACGTGCTGGTCCTGGGTGACCTGAGCAGACGCACGATCGACGGTGACGCAGTGGAGGCGAAAATCCAGTTCCTGGAGTCGAATCCCGTCACCCGGGGACTGACCGCTGTGCGGCACCGCCGCTACATCGTCGTGAACGGGGCGGATCTCAACCCGTCGATCCGTACCGTCGACGGCGCCGAGAAGGTGGCCAAGGGCCTGGACGAGCTCGGGTTCGGTGCGGCGCCGTGAGTGTGCGCAGCGCGTGGCTCGGCGGGGTGTGGGTCGTCGGGGTCGTACTGGTGGTGTTGTCGGCCGCGGTGGCCATCACCATCGGGCCGGCCGCGTTGTCGGTGGGGGACGTCTACCGCATCGTCGGCGACCGTCTCGGGGCCGGTCCATCGGGGGCGACCCGGTTGCAGGAGAGCATCGTGTGGCAGTTGCGCCTGCCCAGGGTCGTGCTGGCGGCAATCGCTGGGGCGGGGCTGGCCTTGTGCGGGGCAATACTGCAGTCCCTGCTGCGCAATCCCTTGGCCGACCCGTTCGTGTTGGGTGTCTCCTCGGGCGCCTCTACCGGCGCCGTGCTGGTGGCGGTGCTCGGCGTCGGCGCGGGGACGCTGAGCTTGTCCGGTGGCGCCTTCGCCGGCGCGGTGTTGTCGTTCGCCGTGGTGCTGCTGTTGGCCTACGCGGCCGGCGGCGGGACCGATCGGGTGGTACTGGCCGGCGTGGCCGGCACCCAGCTGTTCTCGGCCTTGACGTCCTTCATCGTGTTGTCTTCGGCCGACGCCGAACAGACCAGGGGCGTGCTGTTCTGGCTGTTGGGTTCGCTGGCCGGAGTGTCCTGGTCCGACGTGTCCACCTGCGCGGTCGTCGTGGGTATCGGGCTGCTGGTGTGTCTGGTCTACGCACGCACCCTCGACGCCTTCGCCTTCGGGCAGGATGCCGCCGCGACGCTGGGAGTCTCGGTGAACCGGGCCCGCGTCGTGCTGCTGGTGATCACCGCCCTGGTGACGGCGGCCCTGGTCAGTGCCGCCGGGGCGATCGGTTTCGTCGGGCTGGTGCTACCGCACGCGGCGCGTTTTGTCGTCGGGCCCGGCCACCGACGGCTGTTGCCGACGGCGGCGATTCTCGGCGCGGTGTTCATGGTCTGGGTGGATACCTTGGCTCGGACAGTCTTCGCCCCGCAGGAATTGCCCACCGGTGTGGTCACCGCGATGCTCGGAGTTCCCGCCTTCGCGTTGATCTTGTTGCGGCGCAGAGGGATACGTCGATGAGTCTGCGAGCGGTCGCGGTGAGTTGGGCCCGGTCAGGCCGGATCGTGCTCGACGGCGTCACGGTGGATCCGGTTCCCGGTAGCACCGTCGGGCTTCTGGGACCCAACGGTTCCGGCAAGTCGTCGCTGCTACGGCTCATGGCCGGCATCGACCGTCCCGACGCCGGGAGTGTGCAGCTCGACGGTCGGGCGCTGCACCGGATGTCACGGCGCGCGGTGGCGCGACGGGTGGCAATGGTCGGCCAGCACGCGGACACCGACCTGGATATCGCGGTGTCCGACGTGGTGCGGCTGGGGCGGATACCGCACGGCTCGGTGTTCGGCAGCGGTGACGACGACGCCGCGGTGGCCGCGGCGATGGCCGCCACCGGCCTCGACGGCATGGCCGAACGCATGTGGCACACGCTCTCGGGAGGGGAGCGGCAACGCGTGCAGATCGCCCGGGCGCTGGCCCAAGAGCCCGGCGAGTTACTGCTGGACGAGCCGACCAACCATCTCGACGTCGCCCACCAGCTCGAGATTTTGGCGATGGTCCGCGCGCTCGACGTCACGAGCGTGGTGGCGCTGCACGACCTCAACCTCGCGGCGATGTTCTGCGACCACGTGGTGGTGCTGTCGCAGGGGTCGGTCGTGGCCGCGGGGAGCCCGGTCGAGGTGTTGACCGAAACCCTGGTGGCCGATGTCTACGGCGTGCGCTGCCGGATCACCGTCGATGCCGCCGGCCCGTACGTGCGGTTCGAGCACGGCGGTGCGGCGGGTCAGCTCCAGGAGTACTGAGTGCGCAGTCGGACGGCGACCGCCTCGAAGCGGGTGCGGTCCAGGATCGCGCCCTCGCGGCGAATGCCTTCCTCGGGCACATCGAGCACGCGGTCCAGCCGGACCCAACTCGGCCTGCCGTCGTAGTCCCAGGTGCCCGTGCCGATGCTGATCCAGTCGGCGTCGTCTCGGTGGTAGTCCTGGCTGGACAGCATCAACCCGAGCAAGGTGTGCTGATCGCGGCCCACCACCAGTACCGGGCGGTCCTTGCCCTGGGTCGGATCGTCTTCGTAGACCACCCACGTCCACACGATCTCGCCCGGATCGGCCTGCCCGTCCAGGTCGGGCGCATAGACGACTTTGCGGGCCCGGTGGGCGGTGGGTGCGCTGTGCTTGGATACCGGCCGGCCGGCGGTGATCGCCTGGGGCGGCGGGGCGGTGGCACCGGCGAGCACGCCGAGCCCCAGCCGAAGGCCCTGCTGAAGTCCCTGTTGGATGCCCTGCTGCACGGTCCGCGGCACGTTGTCCGTGGTCTGCAACTGGCGCACGAATTTGGGTGCCTCGTTGAACACCAGGTTCTCGGCACCATCCACTACGCCCCTGAGAACCTGTTGGAACGCCTTCCACTGCGACGCCATGGTGTCGAGCATATGCGAGTGGACGCCTGGCGATTGTGTCGCGACGGTGGTTGCTCGATACCCTTAGGGAGCACAGCACGTGCTGGACACCCACGCTCACCAGGAGATTCCCATCAGCAGCTTCGCCGACAAGACGTTCACTGCGCCGGCGCAGATCAGGAACTTCTGCATCATCGCCCACATCGACCATGGCAAGTCGACGCTGGCGGACCGGATGCTGCAGCTCACCGGCGTCGTCGACGACCGGTCGATGCGTGCCCAATACCTGGACCGCATGGACATCGAGCGTGAGCGCGGCATCACCATCAAGGCGCAGAACGTCCGGCTGCCTTGGAAGGTCAACGACGAAGAGTTCGTCCTGCATCTGATCGACACCCCGGGCCACGTGGACTTCACCTACGAGGTGTCGCGGGCTCTGGAGGCGTGCGAGGGTGCGGTGCTGCTGGTCGACGCGGCGCAGGGCATCGAGGCGCAGACGCTGGCCAACCTGTACCTGGCGCTCGACCGGGACCTCACGATCATCCCGGTGCTCAACAAGATCGACCTGCCCGCCGCGGACCCGGAGCGCTATGCCGGTGAGCTCGCGCACATCATCGGCTGCGAGCCGTCGGACGTGCTGCGGGTGTCCGGCAAGACGGGAGAGGGGGTGGCCGAGCTGCTCGACGAGGTGGTGCGGCAGGTGCCTGCACCGACCGGCGATGCCGACGCTCCCGCCCGTGCCATGATCTTCGACTCGGTCTATGACATCTACCGCGGTGTGGTGACGTATGTCCGTGTCGTGGACGGCAAGATCACCCCGCGCGAGCGCATCGCGATGATGTCCACCGGCGCCACGCATGAACTGCTCGAGGTCGGCATCGTCTCGCCCGAGCCGAAGGCCAGCGAGGGCCTCGGTGTCGGTGAGGTGGGTTACCTCATCACCGGTGTGAAGGACGTCCGCCAGTCCAAGGTCGGCGACACCGTGACGACGGCGCGCAAGGGTGCCACCGAGGCCCTGACCGGCTACCGCGAACCCAAACCGATGGTGTACTCGGGCCTGTACCCGGTGGACGGCTCGGATTACCCGGATCTGCGCGACGCCCTGGACAAGCTGCAGCTCAACGACGCGGCGCTGACTTATGAGCCCGAGACGTCGGTGGCGCTGGGCTTCGGGTTCCGCTGCGGCTTCCTCGGGCTGCTGCACATGGAGATCACCCGAGAGCGGCTGGAACGCGAGTTCAACCTGGACCTGATCTCCACTTCCCCCAACGTGGTCTACCGGGTGATCAAGGACGACGGCTCCGAGAGCGTGGTGACCAACCCGTCGGACTGGCCCGAGGGCAAGGTCCGCGAGGTCTACGAACCGGTGGTCAAGACCACGGTGATCGCGCCGAGTGAGTTCATCGGCACGATCATGGAACTGTGCCAGTCCCGGCGCGGCGAGTTGGGCGGCATGGACTACCTGTCACCCGAGCGGGTCGAGCTGCGCTACACCATGCCGTTGGGCGAGATCATCTTCGACTTTTTCGACTCGCTCAAATCCCGCACCCGCGGCTACGCCAGCCTCGACTACGAGGAGGCCGGCGAACAGCAGGCCGACCTGGTCAAGGTCGACATCCTGCTGCAGGGCGAGGCAGTGGACGCGTTCAGTGCGATCGTGCACAAGGATTCGGCGTCGGCCTACGGCAACAAGATGACCACCAAGCTCAAGGAGCTCATCCCGCGCCAGCAGTTCGAGGTGCCGGTCCAGGCCGCCATCGGCTCGAAAATCATTGCCCGCGAGAACATCCGGGCGATCCGCAAGGACGTGCTGTCCAAGTGCTACGGCGGTGACATCACCCGTAAGCGCAAGCTGCTGGAGAAGCAGAAAGAGGGCAAGAAGCGCATGAAGACCATCGGTCGCGTGGATGTTCCTCAGGAGGCGTTCGTCGCGGCGCTGTCCACCGACGCGGCCGCGGACAAGCCGAAGAAGTAACCGCGCGGGGATAGCTTCGCGCTGAGCGCAACCCTCGGCTGCGGTCGGTCGCGATCGTAGTGTCGCCGGAGTGTCCAGAGAGCTGCATCTGCTCGCCTTCGGCAATACCCGGTCTGCCGGGCCGTGGCGGCATCCCGACATCGACAACAGCACGGCGGGCGTGCGCCGGCGGCTGATCAGCTATGCCGAGACCGCCGAGGCCGGTACGTTCGACGCGCTGTTCTTCGCCGACGGCCTGAACTACGGGCCACCCGCGACCTGGGCTTACAAGATCACCGAGGATTTCGAACCGCTCACCGCGACGGCGGCACTGTCCTCGGTCACGGAGCGGATCGGGCTGGTGGTCACCGGGTCGGCTACCTTGGCGCATCCGTATCACCTTGCCCGGCAATTGCTTTCACTCGATCATCTCAGTGGCGGCCGGGCCGGCTGGAATTTGGTGACCAGCTTCGCGCAGGCGGCCGCGGACAACTTCAGCGCCCGCGGCGTGGTGGCCCACGACGAGCGCTACCGCATCGCAGAGGAAGCGCTCGCGGTGGTGCGCAAACTGTGGGACGGCTGGGGCGAGGACACCGTCGTCGAGGACCGGGCGGCAGGGATATTCAACGACGTCAACAAGATTCGACCGACCGACCACCACGGCCGGTATTTCGACGTGGCGGGTCCGCTGGGCGCGGCCCGCTCGGCGCAAGGCCGGCCGGTGATATTCCAGGCCGGATCATCGGAAACCGGGCGGGGTTTCGCGGCCCGGCACGCCGAGGTGATCTTCACCAGCCACGGCAACCGGGCGCGGGCGCAGGAGTTCTACACCCAGATCCATCAGGAGTCACGGCGACTGGGCCGGGCCCGGCCGCCACTCATCACCCCGTCGCTGCGATATGTCGTCGGTTCCACCGAGGACGAAGCCAGGCGTGCCCAGCAGCAGGAGTATGAGTACTTCAGCCCGCAGTACCAGGCCGGCTGGCTGCTCGAGGTGGACGTGGACGTCGCCGGGGCGGACCTGGACGGTCCGGTTCCGGCATCGGCCTTTCCGGCGCACACCGAGACCCACCAGACCGCGCTGGCCGGCTACCGCCTGCTGGCGACGGAAGGAAACCCGACGGTGCGGGAGTTCCTGTATCGCACGGTCAACGGTTGGGGCGCGGCCGTGGCGGGCACACCCGAACAGATCGCCGACGAGATCGAGCACTGGTTCACCGCCGGCGCCGCCGACGGCTTCGTGCTGCGGGATTCCGGATTGCCCGGACAGCACGAGCTTTTCGTCGATCAGGTCGTTCCCGTCCTGCGCAAGCGTGGGCTGTTCCGCCACGAATACGCCGGCACCACACTGCGATCCCATCTGGGGCTCGACGTGCCGCAGCGGCAGGCGTCATGACCCAACCGTATGTGCTGTCGGCGTTCACCATGTCGACGGTGTCGCACGGCAACTTCGGGTTGTGGCGCCACCCGGAGGACCGCACCGCCGATTACACCGATGTGCGGTACTGGGTGGAGTTGGCGAAGCTGCTCGACGACGGTGGTTTCGACACGTTGTTCATCGCGGATGCGGTGGGGCAGCTCGATGTGTTCGGCGGTGACGCGAGTGCCGCGTTGGCGCGGGCGGTGCAGACGCCGGTGACCGATCCGCTGCTGGTGGTCTCGGCGATGGCCGCGGCAACGCGGCGGCTGGGCTTCGGCATCACGGTGTCCACCACCTACGAGAGCCCGTACCTGCTGGCCCGCAAGTTCAGCACGCTGGATCACCTCACCGGCGGCCGGATCGGCTGGAACATCGTCACCTCGCTGCTCGACAGTGCTGCCCGCAACATCATCGGACGGGACCGGCAGATCCCGCACGACGAGCGGTATGCGATGGCCCAGGAGTTCGTGGAGGTGACGTACAAGCTCTGGGAGGGCTCGTGGGAACCCGGTGCTGTGCTGCGTGATACCGAGCGCGGGGTCTACACCGATCCGGCGAAGGTGCACGACATCGACCACCACGGGCGGTATTTCACGGTTCCCGGGGCGCACCTGGTGGAACCCTCGCCGCAACGCACCCCGGTCTTGTTCCAGGCGGGCACCTCGCCTGCCGGCCGCGAGTTCGCCGCCCGCAACGCAGAGCTGGTGTTCGTCAGCGATCCGCGGCCCGAGGTGCTGCGCGGCCACATCGACGACATCCGTCGCCGGGCGAGCGCGCACGGGCGGGATCCCCGATCCCTGAAATTCATCACCTCCGTCGAGATCGTGACGGACAGTACCGATTCCGCAGCGCAAGCAAAGGCGCGTGAACTCGGCGAGTTCCACGACCTGGAAGGCGGCCTGGTGTTGTTGTCGGCACTGTCGGGCGTGGACTGGTCGACATATGGGGTGGATCGCCCGATCGGGCAGTTCGACACCGACGCCAGCCGGTCCATCCTGGCTGCGGTCACCGATGCCGATGCCCGGGACCGTCTGACCCTGCGGGATTACGTCGGGGGACTGGGCGGTTTCGGCGGCGAGCTGTTCGTCGGATCCGCCACCACCGTTGCTGATTCCTTGGACGCCTACGCCGACCGGACCGGGGTGGACGGTTTCAACATCGCCTATCACGTCACGCCCGGCAGCTTTGCCGATGTGGCCACATACCTCATTCCCGAGCTGCGACGGCGTGGCCGCGCCCGTGAACTCGGCGATCCGACGACCTTGCGGCAGAGGCTGTTCGGCGGAGAAGACGGATTTCTCCCTGACGGACACCCTGGCGCCGCATTCCGCAGGAATTCCGTTACTTCGCAATAGAATCCCGCCGATTCCATAGCTGACGGCACGAAACCGATTGCGGCAGTGTGGCAGTACACACCGCGGGAGGCGTCGCGGTCAGCAAGGGACATTGCCGTGACCACTACAGACGAACCGAAGACAGGCCCGGAGATTCAGGCGGCGGGCCGCACCCTGATCGCCGCGGAGTCGACCGGTCTCGAATCCGGGGCGCTCGGCCCCTGGGGTGTGTTCGCCCAGGGGCTGGCAGCTGCCGCACCGAGCGTGGCCCTGGCCGTGGTGCCGTTCTCGTTGTTCGTGGCCGCGGGCAAGGGGGCCGCCTGGGCTGCCGTGATCGGCCTGTCCATCGTGGTGCTGGTCGCCGTCACGATCAGTTTCCAGGCCAAGCGCACGGTGTCGTCCGGATCGCTGGGCACCTACACCGGCAACGGTTTGGGTCCCGGTTTCGCCTTCGCCGCCGGGTTCAGCCTGCTGTTCGGTTACATCGGGTTCGCCACCACCGGCACCCTCGGCGGGGTGCTCTACCTCGACGCCTTTTTGGAGTCCATCGGCCTTGGCTCCCAGGCGGTTTGGTTCCGCCTACTGCTGGTGCTCGTGGTGGTCGGCATCGCGGTGTACCTGCCGTACCGAGGGGTGTCACTGGCCGCCAAATACGAGCTGGCCTTCGAACTGCTGGCCATCGCGTCGATCCTGGTGATCATAGTGGCTTCCTACATCGGCTATGGCTTCCGCATCGACTGGGAGCAGTGGAGTCCGCAGCACCTCGGGTCCAGCGCAACGTTCATCGCGGCGGTTACTGCGGTGGGGTCATACGCCGGATTCGAGAGCGTCGCCTCGCTCGGCGCCGAAGCGAAGGACGCGCACCGCAACATCGCCAGATCTCTGCTGCGCGTCGTGCTCTTGATCGGCGCGCTGTACATCTTCGCGACCTATCCGCAGATCCTGCACTTCGGTGAGATCGACGGAGACAAGGCGGTGCTGCCGCAGCTGGCCACCAGTGTCGGGGTGGCTTGGGTGAACCAGATCGTCAGCGGCGCCGTCGCGATCGCGTTCATCGTGTTCGTCACCGCGGTCACCACCGCGGCGGCCCGGTCGCTGTTCACGTTCGCCCACGAGGGTGCGTTGCCGCAGGTGTTCACCAAGGTGCATCCGGCCTACAAGACGCCGTGGGCCGGTGTGGTGTTCGTCGGACTCCTGGCCCTGGTGTTCTCGATCGTGGCTACCTTCAGCTCCGCCGGCCGGCTGGTGTTCGATGTCTACGGCGGGTACGTGGCCAACTGGGGCTTCCTGGTGAGTTATCTGCTGGTGGTCATCGCCACTCCGGTCTGGCTGCGCAAGATCGGGGCTCTGACCCCGGCCCGGCTCGCGGTGTCGATCGCGGCTACCGCCGGCCTGGGTTATGTGATCGTCAGCAACTTCTACCCGGTACCCGAGTTCCCTTTCAACATCCTGCCTTTCGTGTTCGCCGCGATCCTGCTGGCCGGCCTGTCCTGGTACTGGTACCTGAAGCGGACCAACCCCGAGGTGGCCAACCGGATCGGCAGCATTCAGACCCTGTCCGAGGACGAGCAACAGCGCCTGGCCGACCAAGGTATCGGTGAGGTCCTCCAGCAGTCACAGGTCGCTCCGATCGACGAGGATCGCAAATGACGCTCACCGACCAAGGGCTGACCACCGGCCGGACGGTGAAGGCGGCCACCCCACATGACTATCCACTGATCGCGGACTTCCTGGCCACCACACCGGGTTTGCGTGGACGAAAGTTCGCCGCCGATTCGCGTGATGTCGCCGAGCAGTTCGAGGGCGTGTATCCCGGTTCGGCAGTGGTCCTGTGCGGTGCGTCGGCAGACGTGCTCGGATACGCCGCGTTGCACCGGCCCGATGGTGCCGAGCCGGAGGTGTTGGGAGACTTCGTATTCAGTCCGTCGGTTGCGAGCGCGACCGTCGACGCGGTGGTCGGCGAGACCGTCGAGCGATTCCGTCGGGTCGCCGCCCCGGGCGCGTATCTGCGGGTGTACATCGGGGCCGACCAGCCGGCGGCGATCGACGCGCTGGTACGCCGCGGGGCGTGGAAGGAGCGGCAGTTCGTCGCGACCCGCAAGCCGCTGCACGGCGAGGATCCCGCCGCGCTGGCCGCCGCACGCATCGACGGCCTGACGATTCTGTCCTGGCCCGAGGTGATCTCGGCCGGATTCGCCGAACAAGTCCGGCAGCTGCAGTTCGACACGTTCAGTGAGCATTTCGGAAACATGTCGAAAACCCCGCAGCGCTGGGAACACCACCTGCGCAGCCGGGCGTTCAACCCGGACTTCAGCATCGCCGCGGTCGATGAGGGCGGGGTGGTGGTCGGCTATGTACTGGGGTCGACGTACACCGTGGGAACCGGCACCGACGAGGAGCGCAGCGCGCACACCGACTACATCGGTGTGCGCCGCGACCGGAGAACGCGTGGGACCGGGGAACTGCTGTTGCGCAAAGTCTGGCTGGCGGCCTTGAGGCGCGGGTTCACCGTCGCCTCGTTGGGCACCGACATCGACAACGCCAGCAAGGCGCATGAGCTGTACCGCCGCCTCGGGTACGTGGCGGTCGGGGACCAGTACGCATATCGCATCGACAATGACGGGAGCCTCCGATGAGCAGTGCAGGTACGTATCTGAAGCGGCCGTCCGGTTACGACGCCGAGTTGCAGTCGGTGTTCCGGCCGATCTTCGAGCGCATTGCCGAGGGCAATGTGGCACGCGAACGGGACCGGGTCTTCCCGCACGAGCAGGTGCGGTGGCTCTGCGATGCCGGATTCGGCACCGTGCGGATCCCCGCGGAACAGGGCGGTTTCGGCGCGTCCCTGGAGCAGACCTTCCTGCTGCTGGCCGAATTGGGTGAGGCCGACGCCAACGTCGCCCATATCTGGCGTAACCACCTGGCGTTCGTCGAGGACCGGCTCAACGCACCGGTTTCGGAGGACAACGCCGCCTGGATCAAGCGGTTCCTGGCCGGCGAATTCGTGGGGGGCGGCTGGACCGAGGCCAACAACCTGACCCTGGCGAATCTGGCCACGACGGTCACCGAGGAGGGCGACCACTGGCTGGTATCGGGCGCGAAATACTATGCGACGGGCAGTCTTTACGCCGACTGGCTGGATGTCCTGGGTCGCGGTGCGGATGGCGAGCTGTGGACGGCCCTGGTGCGCGCCGACGATCCGGGCGTCACGCTGGTCGACGACTGGCGAGGGTTCGGCCAGCGCACGACAGCCAGCGGTTCGGCACGCTACGAGGCGGCGCGCGCGGAACCGGGCAACGTCTTTCCCGCCGCCGAGCGGTTTGGCTATCAGGCGCACTTCTATCAGATCGCCATGCTGGCGGTCCTGACCGGAATCACGCGGGCCGTGCATCGGGACGGGACGGCCGCGTTGCGCCGACGCACCCGAAACTATCCGCAGGGCCTTTCCGAGCTGCCTGCCGAAGACGCACAACTGCTGCAGGTGATCGGGGAGATCTCGGCCGAGGCGTTCGGTGCCGAGGCGGCCTTGGGGTTGAGTGCCCGCGCCCTCGATCGCATCGTCGTGGGCCGACTGGCCGGCAGTGACGACCACGCCCGCGAGCTGCTGATCGACGCCGAGGTGGCCGTGGCACAGGCACAACTGGCGATCATCGGTGCGGCGCTTCGGTCCACTACCAAGGTATTCGATGCCCTCGGGGCCTCCGGTGTGTCCGAAGAGCTTGGCCTGGACCGGCATTGGCGCAACGCCCGCACCTTGGCGTCGCACAACCCCGCGGTTTACAAGGCGCGCATCCTGGGGGACTGGTTCGTCAACGGAAAGGACCCGGTGGCCGATCTGGTGCGCCGGGGCCGCGGCGGCCAGGGCAACTGAGCCGCCTTCAGTCGACCTGCAGCACCGCCTTGCCGGCGACCTTTCGGTTGAGCAGGGCGTGGGCGGCCGCCGCGATGTTGCCCCACGAGTCGCGCAGACCGATCTGCGGGTCGAGTTCGCCGTCGGCCACCAGGGTCAGCAGATAGGCGAGATCGGCCTGGAACGGCGCTCGAACAGTGAACGGCTCCAAGCGTTTCCGGTGCCCGCGCCGCCGCTCGGCCTCGAAGTCGATGGTGGTCGGCTCATTGGAGGCCATGCCGATGGACTGCACCGACCCGCCGTCGGACACCAGGCTGAAGGCCTGCGCCAAGAGCTTTCCACCGACGTTGTCGAGGACGCCGAACACCGGATCGGTCACCGCGTCGAGCCCGACCACCACCTCGGCCGCACCCAATTCCGCCAGGCCTTCGCCGCGCGGCGCACTGCCGACCGCGGCGATCACATGAGCGCCGGCCCGGGCGGCCAGCTGCACTGCGAACCGGCCGACACCGCCGGACGCGCCCGTGATCAACACCCGGCGGCCGACCACCGGGCCGAGCGCCCGCAACGCCTGCAGTGCGGTCACCCCGGCGACCGGCAGCGCGGCAGCTTCGTCGAATTCGACGAATTCGGGAAGCTCGACCAGGTTGTCCGTCGCGACGACACGACGTTCGGCCCAACCGGCCTCACCGCTGAATCCGACCACCCGGGCGCCGACCGGCGGTCCGGAGCCGTCGGCCGCGGCTTGTGTGACGATGCCCGCGCTGTCCCAGCCGGGAACTTCGCCCGGACGGCGCATCTGGTCGATGAAGTGCAGTTCCCCGAAATTCAGCCCGATCGCATGGACGTCGATCAGGGCCTGAGATTCGGTGACCGAAGGCTCGGCCACCTCGTCGAACCGGAGGTTGGCCGGCGCGTGCGGGTCGTAGACGAGGGCTCGCATGAACGGGCTAACCCCGGAGGGTCTGCCACTATTCCCTTAAGGTGGCGCCGTGAGCGACAAGGACCGCATCCGTTGGGACGCGGCCTACGCCGACCGCGAGCCGGACGATGACCTGCCGGCCCTGCCGCAGGTTTTCGACGGCCACGCCGACCAGTTTCCCGTGACCGGGTCGGCCATCGACATCGCGTGCGGTACCGGCCGGGCCGCGGTGTGGCTGGCGCAGCGCGGCCTACACGTGCGGGGTATCGACGTATCCTCCGTGGCGATCGACCGGGCGAAGCGCTCAGCCATCCGCCACGGGGTGGCCGGGCGCTGCCTGTTCGAGGTCGCCGACCTCGACGACGGCCTGCCCGCCGGGCCGCAGGTCGACGTCGTGCTGTGCCATCGCTTCCGCGACCCAGGCCTCTACCCGGCGCTGGCCGCCCGGCTGAAGCCGGGCGGCCTGCTGGCCGTCTGTGTGCTCAGTGAGGTGGGCGCGGAGCCGGGCCGATTCCGCGCGGCCGCAGGTGAACTCGAGGCGGCCTTCGCCGGTCTTGAGACGTTCGAGGCGTGCGAGGCCGATGGTGAGGCCTGGTTGCTGGCCCGTGCGCCTGTTACCGGGCGGCGTTGACGGGAATCCGCCGGGCCTGGGCCAGCAGCTCACCCCAGGCGTTGAACGCCTCGGCGTACTCGGCCGAGGTGCCCGAGCTGCCGCCCGCGAGATCGACCAAAGCCCTTGCGATACTGCCGATTCCGATCCCGGTGCGCTGCACCACCCGGACCAGCTCGGCGAACGCCTGATCCGGCGCGCAACCGCGCAGGGCGACCAGAACACCGATCGCCACGTCGATCTTGATGCGTGAAGTGTCGTCTGCACGGTTGTAGCTCATGCACCGATGGTGCTCGTCGGGCAACGCCGGATCCAGGGATCGGCGCACCGTGATTTCTCCCGCGCGGACTACATCGGGGCGTTGGCCGGCTGGAAGACCCCGGAGCTGTCGGATTCCTCCTCGGCCCGGATCACGTGCACCACGGCGTTGATCAGCGCCAGGTGGGTGAATGCCTGCGGGAAGTTGCCCAGGTGCCGGCCGGTACGCGGCTCGATCTCTTCGGCGTACAGGTGCAGCGGGCTGGCGAAGGACAGCAACCGCTCCAGCAGATGCTTGGCCCGGCTCACCTCACCGATCTCGACCAGTGCGGACACCAGCCAGAACGAACAGATGGTGAACGTGCCCTCTTCGCCGGACAGGCCGTCGTCGGTCTCCTCGACGCGGTAGCGCAGCACCAGCCCGTCTTCGGTGAGTTCGTCGGCGATCGCCAGCACCGTGGCCCGCACCCGCGGATCGTCCGATGGCAGGAACCTCGTTAACACCGCCAGTAGCAGCGAGGCGTCCAGCGCGTCGTCGTTGTAGCGCTGGGTCAACACACCGCGGGAGTCCACGCCACGGGCCAGGACGTCGGCCTTGATCTCCTCGGCGATGGCGCGCCATTGCTGCGCATAACTCTTCTCGCCCTGAAGCTCGGCCAGCTTCGAACCACGATCCAGTGCCACCCAGCACATGATCTTGCTGGAGGTGAAGTGCTGCGGTTCGCCGCGCACCTCCCAGATGCCGCGGTCGGGTTCCTTCCAGTGCTTGATGGCTTCCTCGACCTGGTTCTTCAGCACCGGCCACAGTGCTTCGGGAATCTGCTCGCGCGACTTGGCGTGCAGGTACACCGAATCCAGCATGGTGCCCCAGATGTCGTGCTGCATCTGGTTGTAGGCGCCGTTGCCGATGCGCACGGGCCGGGCGTTGTCGTAGCCCGAGAGGTGGTGCAACTCTTCCTCGACCAGGCTGCGTTCGCCGCCGACCCCGTACATCACCTGCAGTGGGTGCCGCTCGCCGTTGTTCGCGCCGGAGACGTCGGCGATGAAGGAGAAGAAATCGTCGGCCTCCCGGTCCAGGCCGAGCGTGTACAAACCCCACAGCGCGAAGGTGGAGTCGCGTATCCACGAATAGCGGTAGTCCCAGTTACGTTCGCCCTGCGGGGTTTCCGGTAGCGACGTGGTGGGTGCGGCCAACAGTGCCCCGGTCGGCGAGTAGGTCAACCCTTTCAGGGTCAGCGCGCTGCGCTGCAGGTACGACCGCCACGGGTGATCGGGGAAGTCGCCGATGTTGATCCACTGCCGCCACGACTCGCTGGTCTTCCACATCTTGTCGGCCGCTTCTTCGAAGGTCTGCGGGGCCGGGTGCTTGGACCAGCTCAGCGCGACGAACACGTTGTCGCCCTCGGTGAGCCGCGTGCGGGCGCGGGCCTCACGGCCCTCGATGCCGATGCGCAGATTGGTGGTGAGGCGCAGGGTGGGGTGCGAATCCGGGTTGCGGCTGGCGCGGGCGATGGCTTCGCCGTAGGCCGGTCCCGAGTACTCCCACGAGGCACTGACCCGGTGGTAGTCGAACGCCGGCTCGCAGTTCATCACGAGTTCGACGGTGCCGCTGACGCAGCGGACGGTACGGAGCAGGATGTGCTCGGCATCCCAGTCCATGGGGGTGCGTCGATGGGTGCGCGACCGGGTGTCGATGTCGTGCCACGGACCCATCACCAGCGCATCGCGCACGATCAGCCAGCCGGTGTGGGTTTGCCAGGTGGTTTCCAGGATCAGGCTGCCCGGCAGGTAGCGCCGCGCCGCCGGAACGGTCACGCCATAGGGTCCGAGCCGGAAGTGGCCCGCGCTGCGGTCCAGGATCGCGCCGAACACGCTGGGGGAGTCCGGGCGCGGGACACACAGCCACTCCACCGAACCGGCCGAGGAGATCAGGCAGGTGTTCTCGCAGTCGGACAGGAAGCCGTAGTCGGCGATCGGTGGGAACGGGTTCCGCAGGCCCCCGCCCGACGAATACGGCACCGGGGCGGTCGCGGTCAACGGCGCCTCGGGTGTCTTGGGGGCCTCAGCTGTCTTGTCGAGTGCCGCGACGACATCCGTGGGCTCGGTGTGTTGCAGGACCATCCGCACATCATCATCTGCGGATAGAGGTGTCGTCTACCCAATACGCACGTGGCGAACGTTACGGGCGGGACGGGACCGAAAATGGATGAACCGGACGATCGCCTACGCTTGCCCCATGGCGGCAATCCTGAACTGGTGGGACGGCGTCGAATTGTGGCTGACCGGGTTGCCGTTCGTCGTGCAGACCGCCGTGGTGATGCCGGTGGTGCTGGCACTGGCCTATGGCAGTGCTGTCGTTCTCGACGGCGCGCTGAGCTGGGGAACCACCGGCTTGCACCGGCTGCGCCACGCCCCGGCTGACGAGGTGGAATCAGAGTGAACGGTATGCCGCGCTCACGCGTCACGTTGATCTTGATTCTGCTGGTCGTGCTGGTCATCGTGATGTGGTTGCTGACTCGCTAGCCAGACGCTGAACGCTCGACGGGCGCGACGCCGGAATTCTGTTATTCTTCGCGCCATGCATTCAGCGTCCGGCAAGACCGAGAGCCATGTGTTGGCTCTCATTGCCGTGGGTTCATGCGCTGTTGCTGACGTCGCCTGTTGTCGCTGACTCCACTCCGTCCGCGGTTTGGTGTCGGTGGCGCTAGTTCTACGCCCGGATACTCTTCTTCGCCTTTCCGCCTGACGGACCTCGCAATGTCCGCTGTCCGCAAGAAAGGTCATCAGTGCCCGTTTACAAGACCAACCTCAACAAGTTCTGGCGTACCGCCACCGTCCTGGCCACGACCGGCGTGCTCGCGGTCGGCTGCGGTGGCGGTGCCAGCGATGTCGCCGGCGGCGATCAGGGTGCCGCGAACGCGGACACTACGTTGACGCTCGTCGCGTACGCCGTGCCGGAGCCCGGCTGGAGCAAGATCATCCCGGCGTTCGCCGCCAGCGAGGAAGGCAAGGGCGTCGCGGTGCGGACGTCCTACGGCGCCTCGGGCGACCAGTCCCGGGCCGTGGCCGACGGCAAGCCGGCCGACATCGTCAACTTCTCGGTCGAGCCCGACGTCACCCGCCTGGTGAAGGCCGACAAGGTGGCCGACGACTGGAGTGCGGGCAATACGAAGGGCATTCCGTTCGGTTCTGTGGTGTCATTGGTGGTGCGCAAGGGTAACCCCAAGGGCATCAAAGACTGGGATGACCTGCTGCAGCCCGGGCTCGAGGTGGTCACCCCGAGCCCGCTGAGTTCGGGTTCGGCCAAGTGGAACCTGCTGGCGCCGTACGCGGCGAAGAGCAACGGCGGCAAGGATTCCGCGGCCGGTCTCGACTTCGTCAACAAGCTGGTGACCGAACACGTCAAGACCCGCCCGGGTTCGGGCCGCGAAGCCACGGACGTGTTCCTGCAGGGCACGGGCGACGTGTTGATCAGCTACGAGAACGAGGCGATCAACGTCGAGCGGCAGGGCAAGGACGTCGAACACGTCAACCCGCCGCAGACCTTCAAGATCGAGAACCCGGTGGCGGTCGTCAAGACCAGCGCCCACGCCGACAAGGCCAAGGCCCTGGCGAACTTCCTGCTCACCGCAGAGGGACAGAAGTTGTGGGCCGAGGCCGGGTTCCGTCCGGTGGACCCCGCGGTGGCGGCCGACTTCGCCAAGGACTTCCCGACGCCGGAGAAGCTGTGGACGATCGCTGATCTCGGCGGATGGAGCGAGGTCGACCCGGCGTTGTTCGACAAGGACAACGGCTCGATCACCAAGATCTACAAGCAGGCGACTGGATGACATCTGTAGCCCAGACCGATGCGGCCCAGCCTGATCCGGGTGCGCCCGCGCCGGGGGATTCCGCCCCCGGCGCGCGGCCCGGCCGCTACGGAAGCACCTCACTGCGAGTGGGTGCCGCCTCGATCTGGTTGAGCGTCATCGTGTTGCTGCCCCTGGCCGCGATCCTGTGGCAGGCCGCCGGCGGCGGCCCGAACGCCTTCTGGGCGGCCGTCACCTCCAACGCCGCCCTGGAATCGTTCCGGGTGACGCTGACCATCTCGGCCGGGGTCACGGTGGTCAACCTTGTCTTCGGCCTGATCGTGGCCTGGGTACTGACCCGCGATGACTTCCCCGGCAAGCGGCTGGTCGATTCGGTGATCGATCTGCCGTTCGCCTTGCCGACCATCGTGGCGAGCCTGGTGATGCTGGCGCTCTACGGTCCGGCCAGCCCGGTCGGCCTGCACCTGCAGCACACCAAGTGGGGTGTCGGTGTCGCGCTGCTGTTCGTCACGCTGCCGTTCGTGGTGCGCTCGGTGCAGCCGGTGTTGCTGGAACTGGACCGCGACGTGGAGGAGGCGGCTGCTTCGCTGGGCGCCAACACCTTCACCATCCTGACCAAGATCATCCTGCCCGCGCTGCTGCCTTCGTTGTTGTCGGGTGCCGGCCTGGCGTTTTCCCGCGCCATCGGCGAGTTCGGCTCGGTGGTGCTGATCGGTGGCGCGGTACCGGGTGAGACCGAAGTGTCGTCCCAGTGGATCCGCACCCTGATCGAGAACGACGACCGCACCGGTGCTGCGGCGATCTCGATTGTGCTGCTGGTGATCTCGTTCGTGGTGCTGTTCGTGCTGCGAGCGGTGGGCTCGCGCGCGGCCAAGCGTGAGGAGCTCTCGGCATGACGCTCTCGCCGCCGGTGCGTTACCTGCTGCGCTTTCTGGCACTGGCTTACGTGACAGTGCTGGTGGTGGTGCCGGTCGGGTTGATCCTCTGGCGCACCTTCAGCCCAGGAATCGGCGCGTTCTTCGCATCGGTGGGCACCCCGGCGGCCATCTCGGCGCTGAACCTGTCGCTGTTGGTGGTCGCGATCGTGGTGCCGCTGAACGTATTGTTCGGCGTTCCCACCGCGCTCGTGTTGGCCCGCAACCGGTTCCGTGGCAAGAGCGCTCTGCAGGCGGTCATCGACCTACCGTTCGCGGTGTCTCCGGTGGTGGTGGGTGTCGCACTGATCCTGCTGTGGGGTTCGGCCGGGCTGCTCGGCTTCGTCGAGAACAACCTCGGCTTCAAGATCATCTTCGGGATCCCCGGCATCGTGCTGGCCAGCATCTTCGTCACGGTGCCGTTCGTCATCCGTGAGGTCGAGCCGGTATTGCACGAGATCGGCACCGATCAGGAGGAAGCCGCTGCCACCCTGGGGTCGACGTGGTGGCAGACGTTCTGGCGAATCACGTTGCCGTCGATCCGATGGGGCCTGACCTACGGGATCGTGCTGACCATCGCCCGCACGCTGGGGGAGTTCGGTGCGGTGATCATGGTGTCCTCGAACCTGCCGGGCACCTCCCAGACGTTGACCCTGCTGGTGGCCGACCGTTACAACCGCGGTACCGCCGATTCGGTGTATGGCGCGTATGCGATCTCGACATTGCTGATGGCCGTTGCCGTGATCGTCCTGGTGGTCCAGGTGATCCTCGACCGACGCCGTATCAAGGCCGCGCAGTAGGCCTGAGAAGGAGACAAGAGCTATGACCGACGCGATCGTGGTTCGGGGCGCCAACAAGCATTACGGAGAGTTCGCGGCGCTCGACAACATCGACTTCGAGGTGCCCTCAGGTTCGCTGACCGCACTGCTGGGTCCCAGCGGCTCGGGCAAGTCCACCTTGCTGCGCGCCATCGCCGGGCTGGACCAGCCCGACACCGGCACCATCACCATCAACGGGCGCGATGTCACCGGGGTGCCACCGCAGCGCCGCGGGATCGGTTTCGTGTTCCAGCACTATGCGGCGTTCAAACACCTGACGGTTCGCGACAATGTCGCCTTCGGCCTCAAGATCCGCAAGCGGCCCAAGGCCGAGGTCAAGGAGAAGGTGGACAATCTGCTGGAAGTGGTGGGGCTGGCTGGTTTCCAGACCCGCTATCCCAACCAGCTCTCGGGCGGTCAGCGCCAACGCATGGCGCTGGCGCGGGCATTGGCGGTGGACCCACAGGTGCTGTTGCTCGACGAGCCGTTCGGTGCGTTGGACGCCAAGGTGCGCGACGACCTGCGGACCTGGCTGCGCCGCCTGCACGACGAGGTGCACGTCACCACCGTGCTGGTGACCCACGACCAGGCCGAGGCACTGGATGTGGCGGATCGGATCGCGGTGCTCAACAAGGGGCGTATCGAGCAGGTCGGGTCACCGACCGAGGTGTACGACGAGCCCGCCAACGCGTTCGTGATGTCGTTCCTGGGCGCCGTGTCCGAACTCAACGGAATCCTGGTGCGCCCGCACGACATTCGCGTGGGCCGCAACCCCGAGCTGGCCATCGCGGCCGGTGACGGCACTGCCGAGGCGACCGGGGTGCTGCGGGCCACCATCGACCGCATCGTGATGCTGGGATTCGAGGTACGCGTCGAATTGACCAGTGCCGCAACTCATGTGCCGTTCACCGCGCAGATCACTCGCGGCGATGCCGAGGCGCTGGGATTGATCGAGGGCGACACCGTCTATGTGCGGGCCACCCGGGTTCCGCAGATCGCCGGGGGAGCGCAGGTTCCGGCGACCCAGGATGATGCGGTGACCGTCAGCTGAGACGGTCACCGCTACCAGGTCAAGCCAGGGTCAGGAAGAGCTTCTCCAGTTCGGCGACGTCCATCGGTTCGTCGCTCTCGCCGGTGATGCACTCGCGCAGACCGGTCGCGACGATCTTGAATCCGGCGCGGTCCAGCGCGCGCGACACCGCCGCGAGCTGGGTGACGACCTCCTTGCAGTCACGGCCCTGCTCGATCATGCTGATGACACCGGAGAGCTGGCCTTGGGCGCGCCGCAGCCGGTTCAGGATGGCGGAGATCGATTCCTCGTCGCAGATCATGCTGTCCCCTTAACGTTGGGTATATGTAGTTCATCATACCCTCGGGGGTATGCCGGCGTGGTCAAGTCGTCGCAGTCGGTGGGCCGAAGAGCCACCGCATCGGACACCATCCGAGCCGCGCGCAGCTGAGGTTGCCGAGCCCGGCCAGTGCGGTCAGGCCTGCCGCGGTGAGTCCGACGGTCGGATGAAGCTCCTCGCCGAGGATGACCGAGGCCATGAGCAACACGAACCAGCCGAAAGCCCGCCGCACCGCGTCAGGGTCCACACGGGAGGTCAGTCGGGTGCCGAGCAGGCTGCCCAGCACCGCCGCGGCGGTCACCGCGCCCGCGATCGTCCAGTCGATCGGCACGGTGCTGAGGTGACCGGCCAGACCCGCTGCGGAGTTCATCGTGATCACCAGCAGCGAGGTTCCCACCGCGACGGGCATGGGCAGGCCGCCCAGCAGCGCCAGGGCGGGCACCACGAGGAAGCCGCCGCCGGCGCCCACCGCGCCCGTCACCACGCCGACACCGAGCCCCATCAGCAGCACCTTGACGAGCGGCATGGTCCGCGTCGTCGGTTCGCATGCCGTGCGGCCCTTGATCATTGCGATGCCGGTGGCCACCATCACCACCGTGAAGACAAGCAGCAGAACCGATCCGTCGACGACATAGCTCAGCAGCCCGCCCAGGTACGCGCCGACCATGCCGGCCGCCCCGAACATCAGGCCGCTGCGCCACTGCACCCGGCCGGCCCGGGCATGGGACAGGGTGCTGACCGCGCTGGTCACCCCGACCACCACGAGCGAGGTGGCGATCGCCTGCTTGGCGTCCATACCGGCCACGTAGGCCAGCAGCGGAACGGTCAGGATCGAGCCGCCGCCGCCGAGGAGTCCGAGTGACACCCCGACCACGACGGCCAGCGCGACAGCGACGGCGATCATGCCAACGCGCCGGAATGTGTTTGCTTGGAACCGATCAGTTGCTCGACGACGGTCTGGGCATCACAGGACGCGCCCCGGTTGTACGGCAGTTTTGCCAGCATCATTCCCATGGCGCAGGTGTTCGTCAGGGCCGCGGTGGTCAGCCCGGCACCGATGGCTGCGGCGACCCACTTGAGCTTGGGAGAGGCGATGCTGCCCAGCACACTGCTCAACACGATCGACCCCGCCACCAGTCGAACCTGGCGTTCCAAGTCCCAGCGCTGGGCGCCGCGTCGCACCCCGAATCCCTTGTCCTGCCATGCGGTCATACCGCCGTCGAGGATCGAGACGTTCGGCAGGCCGGCCTCTCGAAGGGCCTGGCCCGCCGTGCCCGCGCGTTGTCCCGACCGACAGATCAACACGATGTTCTCGTCGAGGTGCTGGGCGATCTCGTCGCGGTGTTCCTGCAACAGGTCCAGCGGGACGTTGTAAGCGCCTGGGATATGGGCGGTTTCGAACTCACCGGGGGTACGGACATCGATGAGTCGTGGACCGGTGCCGGCCTGCTTGAGCACGTTGAGCTCGGTGGCATCGATGATCGGCGAGGTGGACATCAGGCAAGACCCTTCAACATCAGGTTCCAGTACATGACGGGCAATCCGTACTTCTTCAGGTACCAGTACGGACGGTGCGGTTTGACCGGGTCGAGCAGGGGGAAGGAGGGTTTGAGCGCGAAGTCGTAGTCGAACTCGGCCAGCAGCATGTCGTGCGCGGACGTGACGATGGGGCACGACGCATAGCCGTCGTACGACCCGGTCAACGGACGCCCGCTCAGCACCGCACCGATGTTCTCGACGACCGCCGGTGCCTGTTTGCGAATGGCCGCACCGGTTTTCGAGTTCGGCGACGATCCCGCATCGCCGAGCGCGAACACGTTCGGGTAGCGCACGTGTTGCATGGTGTGCTTGTCGATGTCGACGTAACCGTTGGCGTCCCCGCCGACGTGGCTGGTGGACAGCGGGCTGGCCTTGATCCAGTCCGGCGCCGACTGGTGCGGCACCGCGTGCATCACGTCGTACGGAAGCGTCGTCTCGATGCCATCGGCAACGCTGGTCATCGTCACCTTGCGCGCGCCCGAATCGATGGACCGCACTTCACTTCCGGTGTGCAGGGTGATGCCGTAATCGGCGATCACCTTGTCCAGGTTGTCGGCGATGGCCGGGATGCCGAAGATACGTGGGGTCGGCACCACCAGGTGCACGTCGATGTTGTCGAGTACACCCTCGCGTCGCCAGTGGTCGCAGGCCAGGTACGCGATCTTCTGGGGCGCCCCGGCGCACTTGATCGGCCCCGACGGCATGGTGAACACGGCAGTGCCCGATCGGGTGTTGCGGATGAATTCCCATGTGCGCGGGGAGAGGTCGAAGCGGTAGTTCGACGACACGCCGTCCTTGCCGAGGGTTTCGGTCAGGCCTTCGATGCGGTGCCAGTCCAGTTGAATGCCCGGCGCTACCACCAGCACGTCGTAGCCGTACGTCGTGCCGTCGGCACACGTGACCGTATTGGCATCCGGGTCGACGGCCGTGACCGCATTCTTGATCCAGGTCGCGCCGCGCGGCATGACGGCTGCCTCGGCGCGCTCGGTTTCGGCGGCCGTGGCCTGGCCGCCGCCGACCAGGGTCCACAGCGGCTGGTAGTAGTGCTTGTCGGACGGTTCGATGATGGCCACGTCGGTGTAGTGCTTGCGCAGCAACCGCGCCGCCACGGTGATCCCGGCGGTGCCGCCGCCGACGATCAGGACCTCATACTTGACTGGGGTCGACATACTGTTGTGCTTTTCCTGTCTCTCTGGCCGGTGTGGGGTTATCAGGCGGCGTGGTTGCGCTCAGCCCAGGCGCCGTAGCCGCCCAGGATGTCGCTGACATCGGCGAAGCCGCGCTGGCGCAGCAGGCTGGCCGCCACCGAAGAGCGGTAGCCGCCGGCGCAGTACACCACGGTCGGGCGGCTGCGATCCAATTCGTCGGTCCGGTCAGCCAGTTGGCCCACCGGAATATTGACTGCACCCGGGATCATGCCCACCTCGGTCTCGCCGGGATTGCGCACGTCGACGATCTGCAGGTCTGCGACGGTGTTCGCGCGTTCGTCGAAAGCGGTGGCGGTCAATCGTGAGGCGGCCGTCACATCGTCGGGGTGCTCGAACATCGTCCGTTCCGGATCGGCGAGATAACCCAGCACTCGGTCGAATCCGATGCGTGCCAACCGGTTCTTGCCTTCGCGTTCCTCGCCCGGGTCGGTGACCAGCACGATGTCCGCGTCAGGTTTGACCACCGAACCGGCGAACTCGGCGTAGCGTCCGGCCAGCCCGATGTTGATCGCGTTACGCAGGTGGCCCAGGGCGAAATCCTCGGGGTTGCGACCGTCGATCAACATGGCTCCGTCGGCGACGGCGCGGGTGGCCTGACCGTAATCCAGCGCCTCCGGCATCGCGTCTTCGTCAAGCAGGGCGCGGTCCTTGCGGTTGAGGATCGCGTCGTAGACGAAGTAGCCCGGGGCGGGTGGCTGTCCCGCGGTGACCAATTCGATGAAGGATGCCTTGTCGGGCGCTCGCAGTGCGTAGTTGGTCCGCTTTTGCTCGCCCATGGTCGACGACAGTTCGGTGGACAGGTTCTTGCCGCAAGCCGATCCCGCGCCGTGGGCCGGGAAGACCCGGGTGGCATCGGGCAGCGGTAGCAGTTTCTCGTGCAGCGAGTCGTAGAGCTTGTCGGCCAGCTCGTCGCGGGTGAAACCGATCGACGCCAGCAGATCGGGCCGGCCGACGTCGCCGATGAACAGGGTGTCGCCGGTCATGACGCCGTAGGGCACGTCATCGTCGGCGTGTTCGTAGACCACGATGCTCATCGACTCCGGGGTATGCCCCGGGGTGTGGCGGAATTCCAGCTCCACCTCGCCCAGCGAAAGGCGTTGTCCGTCTTCGACTCCCAGGTAGTCGAACTCCGGTTGGGCGACCGACGAGTACACGATCGCCGCGCCGGTGGCCTCGGCCAGCTCGAGGTGGCCGGACAGGAAGTCGGCGTGGAAGTGGGTTTCGATCACGTGCGTGATCTGCATGCCGAGCTTTTCGGCATCGGCGAGGTACTCGGAGACGTCACGCTGGGGGTCGATGACGACGGCATGTCCCGACGATTCATCGCCGATCAGGTAGGACGCGTGCGACAGACAGTCCAGGTAGTACTGAATGAACTTCATTGTTCAACTCCTTGACGGTTCGATCCGCATACCTAGGGGGGTATGCCGATAGCCCCGACTATACCCCTTGGGGTATGTAGGTCAAGCTGGCGAAAGCGCCCCCGGTCGGTAACCGGGGGCGCGATTGTCGTGAAGGCCGAAGGGCTCAGGCGGCGAAGCCGGTGCTGCGTGCGGCCAGGGCCTCTTCGTAGCGATCCAGCACCGTGGCCGCCACCAGGCGGTGCGCGCCGAGCGGCTCGGCCATCGGAATGCCTGCGGCACAAGCAAATTCGGCAACCCGATCGGTGATCCGGCCGTGTGCCAGGAACCAGGGAGCGATCACCAGGCGACGGGCGCCGCGTTGGTACAGCTGATCGACGGCCTCCGGCAGCGACGGGGTCTGCCCTGTGGCGAACGCCACCTGAGTACCGGCCCAGCGGGTGCCTTCGGCCAGAACGCCGGCCAGGGCGGACGTCCGCGCGTTGGCGGCGGGATGCGATGAACCCACCCCGACCATGATCACGCCCAGGTCGGCGTCGAATCGTGAAACACCCACCGAGGTCAGCCGCTCCCGGATCACCTGCAGCAGGCGAGGATCGTCGCCGAGCACATCGGCCTGGGTGACTTCGGCGCCGGCGTTCGCGATCAGCTCCGGGATGTCGATCCGGGCGTGGTAGGCGCTGCCCAGCAGCAGTGGCACCACCACGGCACCGGGCTCGACTTCGGGCAGCACCTCGGTGAGGTTGGGCGCGTTCTGTTCGCAGAACGCGACCCGCACCTCGGTGTCGGGCAACAGACGGCGCAGATGGCCCCCGATGGCATGCGCGTTCGCCGACGAACGCGGGTCTGCGCTGCCGTGTGCGGTGAGAACGAGCGTCACGGCAACCTCACGAGGCGTGCAACCCGCACTCCGTCTTGGCCTGGCCGGCCCACCGCCCGCTACGCGGATCGGCGCCTTCGGCCGGCTTGCTGGTGCACGGCGCGCATCCGATGGATGGGTAGCCGTCATAGACAAGGGGGTTGACCAGGATGTCGTTGGCTTCGATGTAGGCCTGCATCTGCTCGTCCGACCAAGCGGCGATCGGGTTGATCTTCACCAGGCCGAACCCGGCATCCCAGCTGATCAGCGGCGCGTTGGCGCGCGTCGGCGCCTCCACCCGGCGGATACCGGTGACCCACGCGGTGTAGCCCGCCAGGGCCTTGCTCAGCGGTTCGACCTTGCGCATCCGGCAGCAGGCGGCGGCGTCGCGGGCGAACAGGTCCTTGCCGTGCAGCGCATCCTGCTGGGCAACCGTGTTCTCCGGGTGCACGTTCACCACGTTCACGCCGTACACCTGCTCCACGGCGTCACGGGTGCCGATGGTCTCGGCGAAGTGGTAGCCGGTGTCGAGAAACAGCACGTCGACGCCCGGGCGCACCTTGGCCGCCATCTCGACCAGGACCGCGTCCTGCATGTTGGAGGCCACCACATAGTTGCCGGCGAAGTGCTTGTCCGTCCAGCGCAGCAGCTCCTCGGCGGTGGCGTCCGCCAGCTCGGCCGCGCCCCGCTCGACCAGTTCCTTCAATTCCGCTTCAGTCAAAGTGCTCATCTCGTCGTCTACCTCAAGTCCGCCTCGTCGGCCCGAACGGCCCACTGGGCGAAACGCTCGTTGCCCTCGCGTTGTTTCACGAAATTGCGGACGACCCGCTCGATGTAATCGCCGAGTTCGGTCGCCAGCACCTTGTGCTGGCGCAGCTTGCGCCCGAAACCGCTGTCCAGGCCGAGGCTGCCGCCGAGGTGAACCTGGAAGCCCTCCTCGGGTCCGTTCCCGTCGTCCACCATCTGGCCCTTGAAACCGATGTCGGCGACCTGGATGCGGGCGCACGAGTTGGGGCAGCCGTTGATGTTCACGGTGACGGGTACGTCGAGCTCGGCGTTGAGGTCACCCAACCGCGCCTCCAGCTCGGGAACCAGGTGCTGGGCGCGACCGCGGGTGTCGGCGAAGCTCAGCTTGCAGTACTCGATACCCGTGCAGGCCATCAGGTTCTGGCGCCAGTGCGACGGCTGCGACTGCAGACCCAGCGCGTCCAGGCCCGCCCGCAGGGCATCGAGCTTCTCGTCGGGCACGTCGAGGATGATCAGCTTCTGATAGGCGGTCAGGCGCGCGCGGTCCGAACCGGCGGCCTCCATCAGGTCGGCCACCTTGGTCAGGATGGTGCCCGAAACCCGTCCCGCGATCGCCGAGACGCCGACCGCGTTGAGGCCGTTGCGGATCTTCTGCACGCCCACGTGGTCGACGGTGTGCGGCACCTGCTCCGGGGCCGGGCCGTCGATGAGGGGACGCTTGAGATATTCCTGTTCGAGAACTTCTCTGAACTTTTCGGTACCCCAGTCCTTGACCAGGAACTTCAGCCGCGCCTTGGAGCGCAGCCGGCGGTAGCCGTAGTCGCGGAAGATCCCGACCACGCCGGCCCACACTTCGGCGACCTCTTCCAGCGGGACCCACACGCCGACGCGCTGGGCCAGCATGGGGTTGGTGGACAGCCCACCGCCGACCCACAGGTCAAGGCCGGGGCCGTGCTCGGGGTGGTTGACGCCGATGAACGACACGTCGTTGATCTCGTGGGCGACGTCCTGCAACCCGGAGATCGCGGTCTTGAACTTGCGCGGCAGGTTGGAGAACTCCGGGCTGCCGATGTAGAGGCGCTCGATCTCCTTCAGTGCGGGCGTCGGATCCAGCACCTCGACCAGCGAATCGCCGGCCAGGGGAGACCCGAGCATGCCGCGGGGGCAGTCGCCGCAGGCTTCCATGGTCTGCAGGCCGACCTCGTCCAGGCGGCGCCAGACCTCGGGGATGTCCTCGATGCGCAGCCAGTGGTACTGCAGGTTCTCCCGGTCGGTGATGTCGGCGCTGTCCCGCGCGAAGTCGACGGAGATCTGTCCGAGGGTGCGCACCGCCTGAGCGGAGAGGGCTTTGCCGTCGGTGCGCACGCGCATCATGAAGTACTCGGCTTCGAGCAGGTCGGCGTTGTCGTCACCGGTGAAGGTGCCGTCGTAGCCTTCGGTGCGCTGGGTGTAGAGGCCCATCCACCGGAACCGCCCGCGCAGGTCGTCCTTGGCGATGCTGGCGAAGCCGTCGCGCGAGTAGACGTTGAGGATGCGATCCCGCACGTTGAGTGCGTCGTCTTCCTGCTTGAACTGCTCGTTGTGGTTGAGCGGCTCGCGGCTGCCCAGCGCCCACTGGCCTTCGTCGCGGGGTTTCTTGGCGGGCCGGTCGGCCTTGGCAGGTGCCTCGGGGGTAGTCACTGTTGTGCTCCTCGGATAAAGGAGCTGGCATGTAGACCGCGCAGATCACCGGTGGCTGTCCGGCGGCGCAGATCCGGTGCCAGCTGAAACTATGGGGCGGGCGGGGTCCGAAATCAACGCGTGATCAGGGCAGACAGCAACAGCTACAGACGCGCTTGAAATCGACATGCCGACGAGCCACCAGCGCAATGCGGGTGGTGCTGTTGTGGGCGGCAGTCACGCCCGACATTCTGCCACGATTGTCGCCACCTGCCCTAACCGGGCCATATTTGCGTTCACGGTGAGCAAAAGTCGGCGCTGGACAGTCTGGGAAAATCAAACCATGACCACGCGCACCGAGCTCGCCGGCCAACCCCTGCTGGCGCCCGTTCCGGGACGCGCATTCGGGATCTACATCCACGTGCCGTTCTGCGCGACGCGCTGCGGATACTGCGACTTCAACACGTACACGCCGGCTGAATTGGGTGGCGCCAACCCCGACGGCTGGCTGGCCGCCTTGCGCGTCGAGTTACAGCTGGCGGCCGAGTGCGTCGGCGCGGTGCCCGTGCAGACCGTGTTCGTGGGTGGTGGGACGCCGTCGTTGCTGGGTGGCGCGGGTCTGGCCGCGGTGCTCGGCGCGGTGCGGGACAATTTCGAGCTGGCCGCCGACGCCGAGGTCACCACCGAGGCGAATCCCGAATCCACCTCCCCGCAGATGTTCGCGACGTTGCTCGACGCCGGCTACACGCGGGTATCGCTGGGCATGCAGTCGGCGGCTCCGCAGGTGCTGGCCGTATTGGACCGCACGCACTCCCCGGGCCGGGCGCCGGCGGCGGCCGTGGAGGCCAGGGCGGCGGGGTTCGACCACGTCAACATCGACCTCATCTACGGCACCCCCGGGGAGACCGACGACGATCTGCTGCGCTCGATCGACGTCGCGGTGGGCGCCGGCGTCGACCATGTGTCGGCGTACTCGCTGATCGTCGAGGACGGCACCGCCCTGGCTCGCCGCGTACGCCGCGGCGAGGTCGCCCGGCCTGACGACGACGTCCTCGCGCAGCGCTATGAGCTGCTCGACAACCGGCTGTCGGCGGCGGGTCTGCACTGGTACGAAGTGTCGAACTGGAGTGTCGAAGGTGGCGAGTGCCGGCACAACCTCGGCTACTGGGGCGGCGGCGAGTGGTGGGGCGCGGGCCCGGGGGCGCACGGCTTCCTGGGCGCTACCCGATGGTGGAATGTCAAGCATCCCAATGCCTATGCGCAGGCATTGGCCGAAAATCGGTTGCCCATAGCCGATTTCGAGGAGCTGGATGCTCGCGACCGGCATGTCGAGGAAGTGATGCTGCGGGTCAGGGTCCGAGACGGCCTCCCGGTGGGGTTACTCGATGCCGGCGAACGGGAACGGGCCGAGAATCTTTGCGGTGAAGGACTTCTGCTGCGGCGAGAGGATGCCCTGGTGCTGACCGACCGCGGCCGGTTGCTGGCGGATGCGGTCGTCCGCGACCTGCTGGGGTAGGCGCCGCGGCGATCGGCGGGTTTCTGCGTAAAACCTGTGAGACTGCTGTGGATACATGTGAGCCAGATGTGCGGAAGGTGTTGATTCCGTAGTAGATACGTAGGTCTGTGCAATGAGTAAGGCGAGGCTAAGCTTTGCCGAATGCTCACCAAGAACGACCACGCTGACTGCAATGCTTCGGCCGCGCTCGCCTCGTTCGAGCTGCCTGCGGGCGACAACTCGGCCGGCCCGGCCGATCTGGTCGCCGAGATCGCTCGCGCGCTGTCCGGCGACGGCAGCGATTACGTGGTGTACGAGCGCGGAAACCGGTGGATCCTGGCCTCCGGAGCCCAGTGTGGTGTCGAGCTGGACAGCGATGAACTGCGGCTCGTTCGGGATGGGGCCGTCGCGGCCCGGCGGCCGTGGACCGGCAGACCGGGCGCGGTGCTCGGCGAAGCGGTAGATCTGATGCTCGCCGACTCCGAGACCAGTGCCGACACCGCATTCGGCTGGGTCGCATTCGAATTCGGCGCCTACAAGTTCGGTCTCGAAGACCGATTGCCGCCGAGGACCCCGCTGGCACGGGTCTTCAGTCCGCTGACGCAGATCGAGGTCACCGCGGAACGGGTCACCGTCCTCGGTGGCCTGCAGCGTCACCACGATGTGGTGCGGCGACTGATCGCCGAGGGTGCCCCGCCGACGGCTGCCCCTCGCGCCGTCGATATCCGGCAGGACGGTAGTGGTTATCGCGACCGGGTGGCGTCCGCGATCGACGAGATCGGTCAGGGGCGGTATCAGAAGGTGATTCTGTCGCGGCGCTTCGACGTGCCGTTCCGGCTGGATTTTCCGTCGACCTACCGGCTGGGGCGCCGGCACAACAACCCCGCCCGGTCATTCCTGTTGCGGATCGGACCACTTCGCGCGCTCGGTTACAGTCCCGAACTGGTCGCCGCGGTGCACCAGGACGGGTTTGTGGTCACCGAGCCGTTGGCGGGCACCAGGGCGTTCGGCCGCGGCGCGGCCGACGATCAGGCAGCCCGTGATGATCTCGAATCCAACTCCAAGGAAATCGTCGAACACGCGATCTCGGTGCGCAGTTCGCTCAAGGAGATTGCCGAAGTCGCCGAACCCGGTACCGCGACCGTCACCGACTTCATGACCATCCGTGAGCGCGGTAGCGTGCAGCACCTGGGGTCGACCGTGGGCGCGCGCCTCGACCCGTCGATGGATCGGATGGATGCGCTCGAGGCGCTGTTTCCCGCCGTGACGGCCTCGGGAATTCCCAAGGCCGAGGGCGTCGACGCGATCCTGCGGCACGACGAACTGCCCCGCGGCCTGTACTCCGGCGCCGTGGCGATGTTCTCCGCGGACGGGTCTCTCGACGCGGCACTCGCATTGCGGGCGGCCTACGAGGCCGACGGGTACACCTGGCTGCGGGCCGGGGCCGGCATCATCGCCGAGTCAACTCCTGACCGTGAGTTCGAGGAGACCTGCGAGAAGCTGAGTACGTTGTCGCCGTACCTCATCGAGGGAGCTGGGACATGTGAGTGAGCTAACACAGCGGCGGCGGCTTCGCTCGATGGTGAACGGATAGCCAAAAGGGCCGCGTCGTGCCGGAAATCCGCACGTCATCGCCATACTGGGGGCGTTCAGGAGATTCACAGCCGGTTCTGAGGTAAAACTCCTGCCCGCTCGGATCGTGTGCCACTATGGTCCGCATGTCGGCAGCGTATTTAGGCAAGCCTACCCAGACTTACCTTGCTCTCCTTGCTCCGGAGTCCTGCTGAAATGGCGTCCGAGACTTCGACTCCGGAACCCATCGCCGTCATCGGACTGGGCTGTCGTGTCGCCGGCAGCGTCGCCACGCCCGCGGACTTCTGGAATTTCCTGCTGGAAGGGCGCAGCAACGTCACCGAGGTACCCGAGGAGCGGTGGGAGCCCTACCTGAAGCGCGATCCGCGCAACGCGGCGATCCTGCGCGAGGTCACCCGGCTGGGCACCTTCCTCGACGACCTGGCCGGATTCGACGCCGAGTTCTTCGGGGTCTCGCCACGCGAGGCCGAGGTGATGGATCCTCAGCAGCGGTTGGCACTGGAGGTCAGCTGGGAGGCCCTTGAGCACGCGGGAGTGTCGCCGAGGGCGCTGGCCGGCAGCGACACCGCGGTGCTGATGGGCGTCAACTCCGACGATTACGGCAAGTTGATCATGGAGGACCTGCCCGGGATCGACGCATGGACCGGTATCGGGACCTCACTGTGCGGGATCGCCAATCGGGTCTCCCATCTGCTCGATCTGCGGGGCCCGAGTGTGGCGCTGGACGCGGCGTGCGCGGCCTCGCTGGTGGCGGTGCACCAGGCGTGTCAAATGCTGCGCGCCGGTGAGACGTCACTGGCGTTGGCCGGCGGCGTCAGCGCGCTGATCGGCCCCGGTTTGACCCGGGTGCTCGACGAGGCCGGGGCCACTGCGCCCGACGGCCGCTGCAAGACGTTCGACGCCGCCGCGGACGGCTACGGACGCGGTGAGGGCGCGGGCGTGGTGGTGCTCAAGCGCCTGGCGGATGCCGAGCGCGACGGTGACCGCATCCTGGCGGTGATACGAGGCGGCGCCACCGCGCAGGACGGGCGCACCGTGGGCATCATGTCGCCCAACGGCGCTGCCCAGGCGGACATGTTCCGCCTCGCGTGCCGGACGTCGGGAGTCGACCCGGCAGGTGTCGGATATATCGAAGCCCACGGAACCGGAACTCCCACAGGCGATCCCACCGAAGTGGGGGCGCTGGCCCAGGTGTACGGCGCGGGGCGGGCCGGGGCGGACCGCTGCCGCATCGGGTCGGTCAAACCCAACATCGGTCACCTCGAGGGCGGCGCGGGGGTGATGGGCCTGATCAAGACGGTCCTGGCCCTGCATCACGAGATGATTCCGCCGACCGCCGGGCTGCGGCAACTCACCGGTGCCGTCGACTGGGACAACAGCGGACTTCGGGTACCCACCGAGGTCGAACCCTGGCCGCGCACCGGCATTCCGCGTCAGGCCGCGGTGTGCAGCTACGGCTACGGCGGCACGATCGCCCACATCCTGCTCGAAGAGGCCCCGGCGCAACAGGTCTCGCGATCGCCCGAGGTATCCGGCCCGGTGATCGTGCCGCTCTCGGCACGTTCGGCGCAGCGTCTGGCCCGCCAGGCCGAAGCACTGGCCGACCATCTGCGGGCCGGGCATCAGGAGCCGGCGCCGGTGGCCGCCACGCTGTGGACCCGGCGCAGCCACGAGCCGGTCCGGGCCGCCGTCGTCGCCGAACACCGCCACGAGCTGATCGCCGGCCTGGACGCACTGGCCCGTGGCGAATCCGGCAGTGGCCTGGTCACCGGCGAACTGCCGGGCGGCCAAGCCGCCGACGCGGTCTGGGTGTTCTCCGGGCATGGTTCGCACTGGGCGGGCATGGGACGCGAATTGCTGCAAGCGGAGCCGACTTTCGCCGGTGTCATCGACGAGATCGACGAGGTCTTCGGGCGTGAGCTCGGATTCTCCGCGCGCGAGGCGCTGAGCACGGGTGAGCTCGGCAGCACCGACCGGATCCAGGCGCTGACGTTCGCGATGCAGGTCGGGCTGGCCGCGGTCTTGCGTGGGCGGGGGGTGCGGCCGGCCGCGGTGATCGGGCACTCCGTCGGCGAGGTGGCGGCCTGTGTGGTCGCCGGCGTGTTCACCCTGCGTCAAGGTGCCGCAGTGGCGTGCTACCGGGCGCGTGGGTTCCGCTCGGTGATGGGTTGCGGCGCCATGGCTTTGGTGCGCTTGCCGTTCGCCGAGGCCGCGCGGCGGCTGTCCGGTTGCACCGATGTGGTGGCAGCCATCAGCGCATCGGCCGAATCCTGTGTCATCTCGGGCGTCACCGAGGCCGTCGAGGAGGTCTGCCGGACCTGGGGTGAGCAGGGAATCGTGGTGCGCCGGGTCAATACCGACGTGGCGTTCCACAGTCCGGCGATGGACGGTCTGACCGGCGCCCTGGCCTCCAGTGTCGCCGGGCTCAATCCGCCCGGGGATGCGGTGATCCCGCTGTACACCACCGCGTTGCCCGACCCCCGCTCCAGCGCGCCCCGGGACGCCGATTACTGGGTGCACAACCTGCGCGGGCAGGTTCGGTTCGCCGAGGCTGTCACTGCTGCCGCCGAGGACGGGCACCGGCTGTTCCTCGAGGTGTCCGCGCACCCGGTGGTCGCGCATTCGATCGTCGAGACCCTGCTGCATCTGGGTATCGACGACCATGCCGTCGTCCCGCTGCTGCGTCGCGACACGTCCGAGTTGCCGGCCGTCATGACCGCTGTCGCCTCGGTGTACTGCCACGGTGCCGACGTCGAACACGGTGTCGCCGAGACAGATCCGTGGGCGGCAGACCTACCGGTCACTCAATGGCAGCACCGGCACTTCTGGCGCGTACCGGCTGCGGCGCCCGGCGGGCGCGCGGTGCATGACGCCGCCGGTCACACCCTGCTGGGCGGACGCACAGACGTGGCCGGAACCGTCGCCACCCGGATGTGGCAGACGCGGCTGGACTTCGACACCCGGCCCTACCCCGGTGACCATCCGGTGCAGGGTACCGAAATTGTGCCTGCCGCAGTACTTTTGAACACATTCCTGACGGCAGCCGGCTCAGGCGCGGGCCTGAAGGACGTGTGGCTGCGTACGCCGGTCGCGCCGGCCCGCGCCCGCGATCTCCAGGTGGTGCTGGCCGACGGCGAGTTGACGCTGGCCTCACGGCTGGCCGACGGCGCCGAGGATCAGGGCGGCGGGTGGTTGACGCACAGCAGTGCGGTGGTGGATCGGGACCGCTGCGCGGTCGCCGATATCGACCTCGATGCGGCCCGTGCGCGCTGCACCGAGCCGCTGCCGCCGCGCCACGTGATCGACACTCTTGCCGAACTCGGCGTCGCTGCGATGGGATTCGGCTGGGACATCACGGATCTGCGCCGCGGGGCGGGTGAACTGCTGGCCCGGGTGAGCTCGGAGCCCGACGGCGCGCGGCCGGACACCTGGGCCTCGCTGGTGGATGCGGCCACGTCGGCCGCCTCGACCAGCTTCGACGGTCCGCCTCGACTGCGGATGCCGGCCCGGATCGAACGGGTCGGTGTGTACGGCACGCCGCCGGCGACCGCGATGCTGTCGGTGCGCCGCAGGCCCGGCACCACCACCACCGACGTCGCGCTCACCGACGAGGCCGGATCGGTGCTGTTGGCGATCCGCGGGATGACCTTCGAGGAACTCGAGAATCCGGGCCGCGAATCCTCGGCGACCGACGTCCGCAAGATCGTGCACCAGGTGTCCTGGCAGCCGGTGTCCACTCCCGACGGGCAGCCGCCCAGCGGGGTCATGCTGGTCGGCGGTGACGTCGATCGGCTCGAATCCGCGGTTGACGATCTGACGGCGGCCGACGTGCCGTACCTGGCGGTTGAGGATCCCGCGGAGCTCGATTCGATCCTCGACTTCGGTTCGTTGCCAAGCGATCTCGGCGAGCGTGTGGTGGTGCTGGTGCTGCCCCGCGACGACGATTCGCCCGGGGCCGCAGTCGATCTGGTGACCAGAACGCTGGGCCTGCTGCAGCGCCGGGGTCTGCCGGCGCGGTTGTGGGCACTCACGGTCGGGGTGCACGAGGGAGCCAACGTGACCCACGCGCCGCTGTGGGGCCTGGGTCGCGTGGCCGCCGCCGAACATCCGCAGCTGTGGGGTGGCGTAGTCGACGTGGCCGACGGGCGCCTACCGCTGGACGCGCTGGGGTCGCTGGCCGGACACGGTGTGCTGGTGATCCGCGACGGGGTCGCCCTGGCCGCCCGGCTCTCCGGATCGAGCACGGTGGCCCCGGTCCAGACGGCCGCCATGCGGTGTGCGCCGGGCGGGACGTATCTGATCACCGGCGGCACCGGTGCGCTCGGGCTTCGGATGGCTCAGCACCTGGCCGATCTCGGGGCGCGCCGCCTTGTGCTGCTGTCGCGCTCGGGATTGGCCGACCGTTCGGATTGGGCCGAGAATCCGCAGTCGGTGGCGATTCGCGCGGTCACCGCTCTCGAGGAACGCGGTGTGTCGGTCACCGTCGCCGCGGTGGACATCGGGGCGCCGGAATCGGCGGCCGCCCTGCGGGACGTGCTGCGCCCGCTGCCGCCGGTGCGCGGTGTCATCCACGCCGCCGGCGTGGAAGCCGGTGCGTTGCTGATGAATACGACGTCCGACGAGTTCGCCGCCGCCATGCATCCGAAGGTGCAGGGGACGCTGGTGTTGCACGAGGTGTTCCCGCCCGGGCAGCTGGACTGGATGGTGCTGTTCTCTTCGTGCGGCTACCTGGCCGGCTTCCCGGGACAGGGTGCCTACGGATGCGCCAACGCCTTCCTCGACGGAATGGCTCGGCACCGGCGCAGCCTCGGGGACCGCACCACCGCCGTCGCCTGGACGGCGTGGCGCGGGATGGGGATGGGCTCGGCATCGGAATTCGTCGCCGCGCAACTCGATGCGCTCGGCATGGGCACAGTGGGTGCCGAGGACGCGATGCGGGCACTGGACCTGGCGATGCGTGAGGATGCGGCCAATGTCGTGGTGCTTCCGGTCCTGCCCGCCGCCGCGGCCGTGCCGATCCTGGCGGGCGTTGCGCCCGAGGACGAACCCGACGACGTCGCGGACCCGGCCGCGGGGGACTTCGACCCCGAGCAGCTCGCGGCTCACGTATTGACTGCGGTGGCAAGCCAATTGGGACTCGCGGAGTCCGACGTGAACGTCGACCTGCCCCTGGTGGAATTGGGCGTCGATTCGATCATGACGGTGCGGCTGCGTCGCCAGCTGGAGAAGCAGACCGGGCTGTCACTGCCGCCGACGCTGCTGTGGGAGCACCCCACCGCGGCGGCTGTGACAGCCAGGATCATCGAGCTGCTGGACCCCGTCGCGGAGCGTGAGGTGCGGGTGGGGCATTAGCCGGTGATCGTGGCGATGAGCTTCTTCTTGTCGACCTTGCCCACGGCGGTGGTGGGCAGGGCCGGCAGGGGGACCAGCACGTCCGGCCGGGCGTGGGCCGATGCCCCGCGCTGATCGAGGAAGTCGTTCAGCTCGATCAGGGTGACCGGCGCGCCCCGGAAAACCACCGCAGCACAGATCTTTTCGCCGAGGTAGTCGTCGGGCAGTGCCACCGCCGCCGCCGCGTACACGGCCGGGTGAGCCAGTAGGTGGTCCTCTAGGTCCGTCGCGGACACCGTCTCGCCGCCACGATGGATGACGTCCTTGATCCGGCCGGTGACCTCGACATAACCCGCTCTGGGACCGTCGGAGAAGATGCGGACCCGGTCGCCGGTGCGGAAGAATCCGTCGGGGCTGAACGACCGGGCGTTGGCTTCCTCGGCGCGGTAGTACCCGTTGAGGGTGTAGGGCCCGCGCACCAGCAGTTCACCCTCCTGGCCCGGGGCGACCTCGTGACCGTCCTCGTCGACCACCCGCATCTCGTCGTGGGGCGACATCGGACGCCCCTGGGTGTGCTCGACCACGTCCACCGGATCGCCCGGCCGGGTGAAATTCAGCATCCCTTCGGCCATTCCGAAGATCTGCTGCAACCCCGCGCTCAGGCCAACACGTATGAATCGCGCCTCCTCCGGGGACATCCGCGACCCGCCCACCTGGACCACCCGCAGGGACGTGGGCAGCACGGGCTCCCACTCGCAGGCCTGCGCCCACAGCTTGGCCAGGGCGTTGACGAGTCCGGTCACCGTGACGCCGTGGGAGTTGATCAAGGGGAACACCGACTCCGGGCTGGGGTCGTCGGTGTAGACGGTGGTGGCACCCACCGTCATCGAGCCGAGTAGGCCGGGGCAGGCGAACGGGAAGTTGTGTCCGGCCGGGAGCACCGCGAGATACACGTCCTCGTGCACCATTTCGCAGGCCCGTGCGCACGCCGCGGCGTTGTACAGATAGTCGTCGTGGGTGCGGGGGATGAGCTTGGGCAGGCCGGTGGTTCCGCCGGAGACCAGCAGGACGGCCGGGCCACTGGTGTCGACGGTGACGTGCGGTGGTACCGGCTCCGCGAAATCTTTGACGGCTGACCAGGATTGGAAGGAACCGGGATCGCCGTCGACGAGGACGTGCCTGACCCGCGGGTGCTCGGAGGTGAGTTGAGTGGCCAGCTCCCGGTAGTCGAAACCGGCGACGACGTCGGGAATCACCAGTCCGACAGCGCCACTGACCTCCGCGAAGTGGCCGAGCTCGGCCGACCGGTGCCCGGGCAGGCACAGGACGGGCACCACCCCGGCGCGAAGCAGACCGAAAGTCGCGACGGCGAACTCGCGCGTATTCGGCAGTTGCACCAGGAAGCGGTCGCCGGGCCTGACGCCACGGGCGGCCAGCGCTGCCGCGATGCGGTCGGCGAGCGCGTCCAGTTCGGCGAACGTGTGGGTGCCGCGGGCGTCGACGACGGCGGCTTTGTCCGGCCAGCGCTGTGCGGCGTCGCGCAGAATGCTGTCGAGTGGTTTGCCCTGCCAGTACCCGGCCTGGCGGTATACGGCGGCGCGGTCCTCGGGGAACGGGGTGAATCCGTTTGCCAGTTCGTCCTGTTGGCGGTCAAAACCGGTGGTCATCGGTGTTCTCGGCTCCCGTCGGGTGGGTGTGTCAGCAGATCGAATATAGGGTAACCTCCACTAAGTTAGGGCAGCCTTTACTAATTGTTTGGAGGATGAAGCGTGGTGGCGACGAGTTCCCGGACGGTCCGCGCGGAGGTCGCCGAACTCCTGGGAGTCAGCGCGGACGACGTCGATCCCAACGCCGACCTGATCGCTTCCGGGCTCGATTCGATCCGGATGATGTCGCTGTCCGGGCGGTGGCGGAAGCAGGGCATCAACGTCGGATTCGCCGCTCTTGCGGCCAATCCCACCGTCGCCGCCTGGACGGACCTGGTCGCCGAGCACGCTCCCGACGCGGCGTCCGTCGATCCGGCTCCCGACGCCGAAGCGGTCGCCGGCGATGACGCAGAACCCTTCCCGCTGGCGCCGATCCAGCACGCGTTCTGGGTCGGGCGCAACCAGGACCAGCAACTCGGCGGCGTCGGCGCCCATCTGTACGTCGAATTCGACGGCGCCGGAGTCGATCCGCAGAGACTGCAGGCCGCGGCGGCGAAACTGGCCGCGCGTCACCCGATGCTGCGTGTCGAGATCCTGCCCGATGGCACTCAGCGGATCGGTGACCGGCCGCTGCCGGTCACCGTGTATGACTTCCGCGACCTGGATGAGGTTGCGGCACAAGCAGAGCTGGAGCGGCTGCGGGAATCGAAGTCGCATCAGATGCTGCACGACGAGGTGCTTGAGCTGAGTTTGTCGCTGCTGCCCGGCGGCCGCACCCGACTGCATGTCGATATGGACATGCAGTGCGCGGACGCGGTGAGTTATCGCAACTTCATGGCTGACCTGGCCGCGTTCTACCGGGGCGCCGACCTGCCGGATCTCGGTTACACCTACCGCGAATACCGGGCCCGGCTGACGGCCTCGGTGCCCCCGCCGTCGGCCGAAGACCTGCAGTGGTGGGCCGACCGGGTGCCGGATCTGCCGGATCCGCCTGCGCTGCCGTTGGTTCCGCTGTCGGATCAGCGCAACCCGCACCGCAGCATCCGGCTGTGGGAAACCCTCGACGTGCCCACGCGCGACGCATTGTTCGCCGCGGCGCACCGGCGGGGCGTCACCCCGGCCATGGCGGTCGGGGCGTCGTACGCCAACGCGCTGGCACGCTGGTCGACGCAGTCCCGGTTCCTGCTCAACCTGCCGATGTTCGGGCGCGAGCCGTATCACCCCGACGTGGACAAGCTGGTCGGCGACTTCACCTCTTCGTTACTGCTCGACATCGATCTGACCGGGGCCGACACCGCCATGGCCAGGGCTCGGGTGGTGCAGGACACGCTGCATGCCACCGCCGCTCATTCCTCGGTCTCCGGGCTCGACGTGCTGCGCGACATGAGCCGGCACCGCGGCAGCCAGACGCTGGCCACCATCGTCTACACCAGCGCGCTCGGACTGGGCGATCTGTTCGCCGGCGAGGTGACCGACCACTTCGGGGCGCCGGTGTGGACCATCTCGCAAGGGCCCCAGGTGCTCATCGACGCTCAGGCGACCCCGATCGCCGAAGGTCTGATGATCAACTGGGATGTCCGGGTCGAGGCGTTCCGTCCCGGCGTGGCCGAGGCCATGTTCGCCTACCACCTGGCCGAGCTACGCCGGCTGGCCACCGATGACGCGGCCTGGGACGCACCCGACCCGCCGGCGATCTCCGAGGAACAGCGCCGGGTGCGCGCCGAGCTCAACGCGTCGGTGTCACCGCCCAGTGGCGATCCGCTGCACGCCGGATTCCTGGCCAACGCGGCGGCCGACCCGGACGCGCCCGCGGTGTTCAGCAGCGCCGGCGACCTCACGTACGGAGAACTGCGGGACAAGGTGCTGGCGGTGGCGGCCGCCCTGCAGTCGCGCGGGGTGTGCCACGGTGAGGTGGTCGCAGTTCTGGGCCCCAAGAGTGTCGAGCAGGTGATCGCGCTGCTGGCCATCTCCATGGTCGGAGCCGCGTACCTGCCGGTCGGGGTGGATCAGCCCGCCGACCGGGCCGCCCGCATCCTGCACACCGGCGGGGTGGACTTCGCCCTGGTCTGTGGGTCGGGCTCCGACCATCCGGAGCTTCCGCATCTGAGTGTTGCCGACGCCGAGATCATCGGTGACCCAGCACATTTCGAGCCGGTCGAGGTGGACCCCACGGACCTGGCGTACGTGTTGTTCACCTCGGGTTCCACCGGGGAACCCAAGGGTGTCGAGATCACCCACGACGCGGCGATGAACACCATCGAGTTCATCAACGACCACTTCGAGATCGGCCCGGCCGACAAATGCCTGGCGTTGTCGCACCTGGAGTGCGACCTGTCGGTGATCGACGTGTACGGGACCTTGCGTTCGGGTGGGTCGATGGTGGTCGTCGACGAGGAGCACCGCCGCGATCCGGATGTCTGGGTCCGGTTGATCGACGAGCACCGGGTAAGCGTTCTGCATTTCCTGACCGGCTGGCTGGAGATGCTGGTCGCCGGCGTATCGGGCACGGCCGGCGGAGCCGGTGCATCCGGCACCGGGGGCGGACCTTTGTCGTCGCTGCGGGTGGTGCCCACCGGAGGCGATTGGGTGCGCCCGGACCTGGTGCGGGCGCTGCGCGCCGCGTCGCCGCGGGTGCGTTTCGCCGGGCTGGGCGGAGCCACCGAGACCGCGACCCACAACACCATCTTCGAAGTCGGATTCGACGACGACGCGTTGCCGCCGCACTGGACCTCGGTGCCGTTCGGGGTACCGCTGACCAACAACTGTTGCCGGGTGGTCGACGCTCGCGGCGATGACTGCCCGGACTGGGTGCCGGGCGAGTTGTGGGTCGGCGGACGCGGCATCGCCCGCGGGTACCGCGGCCGTCCCGACCTGACTGCCGAACGGTTCGTCGAGCACGACGGGCGCCGCTGGTACCGCACCGGAGACCTGGTGCGGTCCTGGCCCGACGGCACGCTCGAGTTCGTCGGCCGGGCCGATAACCGGATCAAGGTGAGCGGTTTCCGGATCGAGCTGGGCGAGGTCGAGGGCGCGTTGTGCCGGGTTCCCGGGGTGGACGCGGCCGTCGCGGTGCTGGTGCCGGTCGACGGCGGCCACGATCTGCTCGGTGCCGTGGTGCGGGCAGATCAGGCCGGTCTGGATGCTGGATTGGACGCGGCGACGGTGGCCGGTGCGCTGGCCGAGCTGGTGCCCGCGCACATGATCCCCCAGGTCCTGGTCGTTGCCGACGAGATTCCCTACGCGCGGGGCAAGACCGACCGCACCGCGGTGATCCGGATGCTCACGGCTGTCGGTGCCCCTGAGGCCAGGGGCTACCGCGCGCCCTCGGGTCCGCTGGAAACGGCCCTGTGCGCGATATTCGGCGACGTTCTCGGACAGACCGGCGTGGGCGTCGACGACGACTTCTTCGCTCTCGGCGGGGACTCGGTGCTGGGCACTCAGCTCGTGGCGCGGATCCGGGACTGGCTCGACACCTCGACCGTCATGGTGGCCGACGTCTTCGCCGCCAGGACGGTCGCGCAGATGGCCGCGTTGCTCGCCGGGCGGGAGGCGGGCTCGGACCGCTTGCGGTTGGTGTCCGAGCTGTATCTGGAGGTCACAGGCATGGACAGTGCCGATGTGGCCTCGGAGTTGGCACGCACGGCCCCAGAACCCGCGTTGGGCAACTAAGGTTAGAGTTACTTCAGTTAGGGCAGGCTTTGCTTATCGTCAGGAGGTCGTTGTGGACCTGGTGAGTCGCACGACTACACAGACCATGCCGGCAGCAGCGGCCGAACCGCTGCACCAGGGGTTTTTCGCGCACGCACACGGCGCGCCCGACGACGTCGCGGTGTTCGGCCCGACGACTCGCTGGACCTATGGGCAACTGCGGGAGCAGGCGCTGGCGGTATCGGGTGCGCTCGCGGTGGCAGGCGTTCGCGTCGGCGACCGGGTGGCAGTCGTCGGACCCACGGGTCTGGACACCGTGATCGCCACGCTGGGAATCCTGGCCGCCGGAGGCGTCTGCGTCCCGATCGACACCGCCGATCCGGCCGAGCCCATCCTGGATCACACCGGCGTACGCATGGCGTTGTTCACCGGCGACGGACCGCCCAACTGGCTGCCGGCACTCACCGTCTCCGAAGCGCTACGGATCGGCGCCCGCGCGGGCGACGTGGCTCCGGTGCGCTCTGAGCCGGGCGATCCGGCCTTTTTGGGGTCCGTCGACGACAGCGGGTACGCGGTGGTGTCCCACGCGGCCGCGCGCCAGGCGGTCGTGGATCTCACCGGTCGGTTGGGTGTCGCCGGCGATGACCGCATCGGCGCGTTCTCGGCGACCGGTGCGGCCGCGCCGATTCTCATGATGCTGGTGGCCCTGACCGCCGGCGCAGGCATCGTCGTGGCCGACGATGCGCCGCGGCGCAACCCTGAGCGGGGGATGAACGGCTTCGCCCTGGCCGTGCGGCATCGGGATGCGGTGGCCGCTCTCGACACCGCTGTGCCGTCGTGACGCACCCGGATACCCAGATCACGGTCAAGCCCTGGGTGAAGCGCTATCCAGGGTCCGAAAGCTCAACAGCCACATTGGTTTTCCCTCACGCCGGGGGAGCGGCGCTGGCCTATCGCGGATTCGGGACGGCGCTGGCCGCTGCCGGGTCCGATGCCTACGTCATGCAGTACCCGCAACGCGGTGACAGGCTGTCGCACCCGGCCGCCCCGACGGTGGCCGAACTCGCCAAGGATCTGTTCGACGCGGCCGACTGGGGCTCAGCCGGACCGATCCGGCTGTTCGGTCATTGCATGGGTGCGGTGGTGGCCTTCGAATTCGCCCGCATCGCCGAACGCAGCGGGATCGCGATCGACGCCCTGTGGGTGTCGGCCAGCGAGGCGCCGTCGGCGGTGGCGGCCGCCCCCGCGCTACCGATGGCCGAATCCGAGATTCTCGCGGAGATGGTCGATCTCGGCGGCACCGACGAAGCACTGCTCGCCGACGAGGATTTCGTCGAACTGCTGCTGATGGCGGTGCGTGCGGACTACGCGGCCTTCAATAGGTACGCGTGTGAAGCCGACGTGACGATCGCGGCCGACATCTATGCCCTGGGCGGCGACCGTGACCACCGGATCAGCGAGGACATGTTGCGGCGCTGGGAATCCCACACCAGCGGTGCCTTCACCTGCACGATGTTCGACGGCGGGCACTTCTATCTCAACTCCCAGCTCGAGGATGTGGCGGAGCTGGTCAATGAGCTCTAGCGGGAAGCCACCTGAGTTCGGGGCCGCCGATCCGGTGGTGATCGTGGGAATGGCGCTGGAGGCTCCGGGCGGGATCGAGACCGCCGACGACTACTGGTCGCTGCTGACCGAACAGCGTGAGGCGCTCGGGCGATTTCCCGGCGACCGGGGCTGGTCGCTGCGCGAACTGTTCGACGGCTCGCGCCGCGACGGGTTCAAACGTATCCACGACCTCGGTGGGTTCCTCTCCACCGCAGCGACATTCGATCCGGCGTTCTTCGGCATCTCACCGCGTGAAGCGGTGGCGATGGATCCTCAGCAACGCGTCGCCTTACGTCTCGCGTGGCGTGCGATCGAGAACAGCGGCGTCAACCCGGACGAGTTGGCCGGGCACGACGTCGGCTGCTACGTCGGTGCCTCGGGCCTGGAGTACGGGCCGGCCCTGACGGAGTTCTCGCACCACAGCGGCCATCTGATCACCGGGACCTCACTCGGCGTCATCTCCGGCCGCATCGCCTACACGCTGAATCTGTGCGGGCCGGCACTGACCGTGGACACGTCGTGTTCGTCGGCGCTGACCGCATTCCACACCGCCGTCACGGCGGTGCGGGCGGGCGACTGCGACATGGCGTTGGCCGGCGGTGTCTGCGTGATGGGCACACCCGGCTACTTCGTCGAGTTCTCCAAACAACACGCGTTGTCCGATGACGGCCACTGCCGGCCCTACAGCGCACACGCCAGCGGAACGGTGTGGGCCGAGGGAGCGGCGATGTTCGTGCTGCAACGCAAATCCGCCGCAGTGCGCAACGGCCGGGTGATCCTGGCCGAAGTTCGGGCCACCGCGGTGAACCAGGACGGCCGGACCACCGGGCTGACCGCCCCCAGCGGCGACGCCCAGCAGCGGTTGTTCGCCAAGGCGATCCGTCAGGCGGGCGTGCGGCCGGAGGACGTCGGCATGATCGAGGGCCACGGCACCGGCACCCGGCTCGGAGACCGGACCGAATTGCGTTCCCTGGCAAAGACTTACGGTGCCACCGCGCCCGGGGCGGGTGCCGTGCTGGGATCGGTGAAATCCAACGTCGGGCACTCGCAGGCCGCCGCGGGTGGGCTGGGCCTGGCCAAGGTCATCCTGGCCGCCGAGCATGCCGCCATCCCTGCCACGTTGCACGTCGACCAGGCCAGCCGCGAGATCGACTGGGATGCCCAGGGTTTGCGGCTGGCCACCAAACAGACCCCATGGCCCGCTGTCGACGGACAACGGATCGGCGCGGTTTCGGCGTTCGGCATGAGCGGTACCAACGCGCACGCGATCATCTCGGTTCCCGAGGTTGCCGGGGAGGCCGCATGACCGGCGCCGACGCGTTGCCCGACGCCCGTACAGCCGTACTGCTCAGCGCCCACACCGAGGATCTGATCGGCGCCGACGCCGCGGCCATCTTGAACTACGTGGATTCGCATCCGGCGGTGAGCGCCGGCGACGTGGCCGCCACCTTGCTGACCACCCGCCGTCTGCGTCGTCACCGTGCCGTGGTGCGCGCCGGTGATCGCGACGAGCTCACCGCGGGCCTGCGCGCACTGACCGAAGACGTCGAGCATCCGCTCGTCACGCGCGCTCAGGCCGGGACGGCACCGGGTTCGAGTGCCCGCATCGCCTTCGTGTTCCCCGGGCAGGGCAGCCAGTGGCCGTCCATGGGCGTGCAGGCCTATGACCGGCTGCCGGTGTACCGGACCGAAGTGGACAAGTGCGCGGCCTGTTTCGAGGCCGCCGGTGCCGCATCGCCGCTGGATTACCTACTGTCCGATCCGGATTCAGGCGCGCTGACCAACGACTTCTCCCAGGTGCAGATCCAGGGCGCCCAGTTCGTCCACGGTGTGGCACTGGCCGCGGTATGGCGTTCCTGCGGGGTGCTGCCCGACATCACCGTGGGGCACAGCCTGGGTGAGATCGGCGCGGCCTATGTGGCCGGCGGCATCACCCTGCCCGAGGCGGTGGCGGTGGTGATCGCCCGCGCGACCGTACTCGACCGGCTGACCGGGCCGTACCGCGTCGCCGTCCTCGGGGTCACCCCCGACGAGGCATCGAAAGTGGTTGCCGAAACCCAGGGTTGGCTCGAACTGTCGGTGGTGAACTCGAGGTCGTCGGTCGCGGTCTCGGGGGATACCGATGCGGTGGCCGCCGCCGTGGCGACCGTAGCCGGCCGAGGATCGTTCGCCAAGGAAATCGAGATGTGGTTCCCGGCGCACACCACCGCGCTCGACTCGGCCCGTGGCGAACTCGAATCAATGCTGCCTGCCGCACAATTCGGTGAATCGCCGGTGCAGTTCATCGGCTCGGCGACCGCTGACGTGGTCAAGCCGGGGACCGGTTTCGCCGACTACTGGTACACCAACCTGCGCAGCACGGTGCGCTTCGACCGCGCCATCGAGGCCGCGGCGCGGCGCGGGGCGCGGATCTTCGTGGAGCTCTCGGCGCACCCCGCGCTGCTGTTCGCCATGGGCGACCTGCTCGATGACGCCGACGACCTCACCGGTGGTCCGGCGGTGATCGTCGGATCCGGTCGACGCGACGAACCGATCACCGAACGGCTCAGCGCCAACATCGTCTCGGTCGCCATGGCCGACGCCGGTTACCGTTGGAACGACCTTCCCAACCACTCGGCCGGCCGGTTGCGGAATTTCCCGTTCGCTCCGATGAGGGCCGAACATCTCTGGGCGACACCGCAGCCGCTGGATCCGGTTCCCGGTTTGACGGTGCGCGTGGAGCGCTGGGAACAGGCTGCACCGCCGAACGTGCCGGCCGGGCAGCGTCGTGTCGCCGTGCTGGACCTCGCCTCCGGGCAGGGCCCGGCTGCCGCGCTGCACAGTGCCCTCGGCGAGATGCCGGTCGCCACCGCTGCCCGACCCGGCGACGCCGACCTGCTGGTCGTGGTGGCTCCGGTATCCGAGGACATCGACCCGGTCGTGGCGGCAGAAACCTTGAGCCGGCGTATCGACGACGGCCTGCTCAACTACCCCGATGCGATCACCGCGGATACCCGCGAGGTCTGGCTGGTCACCGTCGGCGCCGAGCAGGTCAACAGCGAGGAATCCGTGCGACCGGGGTCGGCGGCCCTGGCGGCCGTGCACCGCAGCCTTGGCTACGAACACCCCGACCAGGAGTTCCATCACCTCGACCTGCCGTCGGCCGAGCTCGACCCGGCCGCTGCGGCTGCGGCCGTCACCGCGATGCTGACCGCCGCGGAAGATATCGCCCTGCGGGACAACGGTTCGGGACCGGCCGTATGGCGCCGTGAGATGTGCGACGACACGTCGGACGCCCGCACCTGGACCGCGGATTCGGGCATCTTCGACGAGGTGGTCATCACCGGCGGGGCCGGCGCCGTAGGTCTGCACTTCGCTCGCCAGCTGGCAGAACAGGGAGCACGACGCATCGTGCTGCTCAGTCGCAGCGGCCTCGGCGATGAGCAGGTTTCGGCGCTGTCGGCCGACGGGACCGAGATCCTGGCCCCCCGTTGCGATCTCACCGACCCCGCCCAGATCGCCGCGACCGTCGCCGAACTGGGGCTCTCGCCGGCGTCCCTGGTGATCCACGCCGCAGCGTCTGCCGCCATCGCCCCGGGCCGAGAACTCACCGGGGCCGATGTGCGGGATACGTTCGCGGCCAAGGTGAACGGACTGGCCAACCTCACAGCGACGTGGCCGCTGCGCCCCGACGCCCGGATTGTGTTGTGTTCGTCGGTATCCGGTCGGTGGGGTGGTTACGGCCATGCCGCGTACTCGGCGGCCAACCGGCTCCTCGACACACTCGGCGGACAACTGCGGGCCGAGGGCAAGCACTGCATCGCGGTGCGGTGGGGCCTGTGGCAGGGCGACGGCATCATCGATGCTGCCGAAGTCAGCCGAGTGGAGCGGTCCGGCCTGCGGGCCATGGTTCCCGAACTCGCGGTGGAGGCCGGGTTGCGGGACTACCCGTCGGATCCGCTGGTGTTCACCGCCGATGCCGAGCGGCTGCGGACCTTCCTCGGCGGCGGGCGAGAACCCGCCGCGGCAGTGAACCATGCCCCCGAGACGCCGGACAGCGAAGCCGCTGACGCCAAGGGCGCGATGCAGATCGCGCTCGGTGCCGTGCTGAAGCTCACCGACACCTCGGCGCTGGATCTCGACACGTCGCTGCTGGATCTGGGCATCGACTCCCTGCTGGCAATCGACCTGCGCAAGAAGCTCAAGAACGCCACCGGCCGATCGGTGCCGCTGGCCACCATCCTCGGCGGCGCCACCGCCGCGGAACTGATCGAGCATTTGGAAAGACCTGAAAAGGAAGCATTTTCGCGTGACTGACATGGTTAATGCCGATCCGGCAACCCCCCGCACCTCTGACGCCCGTCTGGAGCTGATGCGGCGCAGGCTTGCCGAGCGGGGCCTGGCGGCCTCGGGTGCGGAAGCCGGGGCGGCGGGGGCCGAAAGCGCGCCGGTCGATCCGACCGTGCTGTCCGACGGGCAGCGCCGGATGTGGTTCGTGCAAGGATTCGACCCGAGCGGCGTGCTGCTCAACATCTGCCTGTCCTACCGGCTCAGCGGGGTCATCGACCCCGAACGGCTCCACGAAGCGCTCGATGCCGTCGCAGCGCGACACCCGATCCTGCGCACCACCTATCGCGCTGACGAGAACGGCGAGCCCACCGCCACGGTCCACGATGACCTGACGCCGGGATGGGCGGTCCACGACCTGTCCGACAAATCCGAGCGCGCCCGCAAGCTGCGGTTGGAGGTGCTGGCCCAGCGTGAGTTCGGCAGCGCCTTCGACCTGAGCAATGATTCCCCGCTGCGCATCTCGTTGATCAGAACCGGACCGGCCGAACACGTGATGCTGCTCGTCGCACATCACATCGCTTGGGACGACGGATCGTGGCGGGTGTTCTTCGCCGACTTGACCCGGGCCTACGCAGGTGAGCAGCTCGCCGGGACCCCGCATGTGCCGGTGGCCGGGGCCGCGGACGGCGGCGAGGACTTGGCGTACTGGCGCGAGGTACTGGCCGACCCGCCGGAGCCGCTGGAGTTGCCCGGTCCGGCAGGGTCGGTGGTGCCCAACGGTTTTCGGTCACAGCGCAGCACCGTGCGGTTGTCCGCCGAGACGGTCGCACGGGTATCGGCGCTGGCCCGCGAGACCGGGGCCACGCCCTACATGGTGCTGCTGGCCGCGTTCGGTGCGCTCATCTACCGTTACACCCACACCGATGATTTCCTGATCGCCACCCCGGTTCTGAACCGCGACACCGACGAGACCATCGGCTATTACGGCAACACGGTGGCGATGCGGCTGCGGCCGCAGGGGACGGCCGGGTTCCGGGATCTGGTGGCGGCTACCCGGGACACCGCCATCGGCGCCTTCGCACACCAGCGGGTCAATCTCGATCGGGTGGTGGCCGAACTCAACCCGGACCGCCGTCACGGCGCCGAGCGGATGACCCGCGTCAGCTTCGGGTTCCGCGAGCCCGACGGTGGCGGGTTCACCCCTGACGGCGTGACCAGCGAGCGAGCCGACCTCCGCGGCCAGCACACCCAACTGCCCTTGGGATTCATGGTCGAGCTCGACGCCGACGGTGCGGTGGTCGAAGCCGAGCACCTCACCGAGGTGCTCGATGCCGAGCTCGCCGCGCAGATGTTGCGGCACTTCACCGTGCTGCTGGACAGCGCGCTCGACGCGCCCGATCGGCCGCTGTCGCGGCTGGAGCTGTTCACCGCCGAGGACACCGAGTGGCTGCGGGCGGTGTCCACCGGTGAGCACTTCGAGACGCCGGCGACCACGCTGGCGGCACTGGTCACCGAGCAGGCCGGCCGTACCCCCGACGCCGTCGCGGTGGTCTACGAGGGGCGTCACTACACCTACCGCGAGCTCAACGAGTCGGCCAACCGGTTGGCGCACTGGCTGATCGAGCAGGGCATCGGTACCGAAGACCGGGTGGCGGTGCTGCTGGAGAAGTCGCCGGAGCTGGTCATCACGGCGCTGGGCATCGTCAAGGCCGGGGCGGTGTACCTGCCGGTCGACCCGAGCTACCCCGAGGACCGACTCGCCTACATCCTGTCCGATTCCGACCCGAAAATCATTCTGCGCGAGCCGGTTACCGGGCTGGAGAACTATCCGGCCACCGATCCCACCGACGCCGAGCGGATCCGGCCGCTACGTCCGGACAACACCGCATACCTGATCTACACCTCGGGATCCACCGGTCTGCCCAAGGGCGTCCCGGTGCCGCACCGGCCGATCGCCGAGTACTTCGTCTGGTTCGGCGGTGACTACCAGGTGTCCCAGGAGGAGCGTCTCCTACAGGTCGCCTCGCAGAGCTTCGACGTGTCGATCGGCGAGATCTTCGGCATGCTGGCCGCGGGTGCGCGGCTGGTGATCCCGAAGCCGGGCGGCTTGGGCGACATCGGATACCTCACCGATCTGCTGCGCAACGAGGGCATCACCTCGATGCACTTCGTGCCGTCTCTGTTGGGGCTGTTCCTGTCGCTGCCGGGTGTCAACGAGTGGCGCACGCTGCAGCGTGTGCCGATCGGCGGCGAGGCGCTGCCCGGCGAGATCGCCGACAAGTTCCTGGCGACGTTCGACTCTCTGCTGCACAACTTCTACGGACCCACCGAAACGGTGCTGAACTGCACCCGCTACAAAGTGGAAGGCAAGCAGGGCGCGCGGATCGTGCCGATCGGCAAGCCGAAGATCAACACCACGATCCACCTGCTCGACGACGCCCTGCAGCCCGTGCCGGTCGGGGTGATCGGTGAGATCTACATCGGCGGAACACATGTCGCACACGGCTACCACGACCGCCCGCGGCTGACCGCCGAACGGTTCGTCGCCGACCCGTTCAATCCCGGCGGACGGATGTACCGCTCGGGTGACCTGGCCCGGCGCAACGCCGACGGGGACATCGAGTTCGTCGGCCGCGCCGACGAGCAGGTCAAGATCCGAGGCTTCCGAATCGAACTCGGTGAGGTCTCCGCGGCCATCTCCGTGGACCCGTCGGTGGGGCAGGCCGTGGTGGTGGTCAGCGACCTGCCGTCGCTCGGCAAGAGCCTGGTCGCTTACATCACGCCGGCCGCCGACGCCGATCGGGTGGAGATCGACCGCATCCGGGCCAGGGTCACCGCTGCGCTGCCCGAGTACATGATCCCGGCGGCGTTCGTCGAGCTCCCCGAGATTCCGATCACCGCGCACGGCAAGATCGATCGCCGGGCGCTGCCCGAGCCGGAGATCCGTTCGGCCACCGAATTCCGCGCGCCGGAAACCGAGACCGAACACGAGATCGTCGCACTGTTCGGCGAGCTGCTCGAGCGTGACGGCGTGGGCGCCGACGATTCGTTCTTCGATCTGGGCGGGCACTCGCTGCTGGCGACCAAACTGGTTGCCGCCATTCGGTCACGCTGCGGGGTCGAACTCGGCGTGGCCGACGTCTTCGAGAACGCCACGGTGGCGGGCCTGGCGGCCAAGGTCGACGAGCTTCGCGACTCGGGTCTGGGCGCCGGTCTGCCCGCCATCGTCGCCACCGCGCATGACGGCCCGGCGCAGATGTCGGCGGCCCAGCACCGCCAGTGGTTCCAGTTCCGCATCGACGGACCCAACCCGGTCAACAACGTGCCCTTCGCCGCCCGGCTGACGGGCCCCTGCGATGTCGAGGCGCTGGCGTCGGCAGTCAGCGACATCGTGGCCCGGCACGAGATCCTGCGTACCACCTACCGTGAAATCGACGGTGTGCCTTATCAGGTGGTTCATCCCGTCGCACCCGTGACCGTTCGTCGCGCCGACGGTTTCGGCGAGGACTGGGTGCAGGGCGAACTCGACACCGAACGGCGGCACTGCTTCGACCTGGAGAACGAGTGGCCGGTCCGGGCAGCGATGCTGTCCACCCCGGATTCGCACGTGCTGTCCCTGGTGGTCCATCACATCGCCGCCGACCACTGGTCGGGCACGGTGCTGTTCACCGACCTGCTGACCGCCTACCACGCCCGTCGCGCGGGACACGCACCCGAATGGGCGCCGTTGCCGGTGCAGTACGCGGACTTCGCGGCCTGGCAGGCCCAGCTGCTCTCGGGCGACGACGATCGCGTCGAAGAGCAACGCACCTACTGGACAAAGCAACTCGCCGGTCTGTCCGGAGAGGCGGACGTCGAGAACGGCCTGCAGCCGGACTTCCCGAGGCCGCCGGTTCCGACCGGCGAGGGCAAGGCGCTCGACTTCACCATCGATACGGCGTTGCGGGGCAAGCTCGTCGAACTCAGCCGGGAGCTCGGGGTCACCGAGTTCATGGTGCTGCAGGCTGCCGTGGCAATCGCGCTGCACAAGGCCGGCCAAGGCACCGATATCGCGCTGGGCACTCCGGTGGCCGGGCGTACCGCACCCGAGCTCGACGCGCTGATCGGGTTCTTCATCAACATCGTGGTGCTGCGCAACGACCTGTCGGGCAATCCGAGCCTGCGTGAGGTGTTGCGGCGTTCCAGAGAGATGGCGCTGGCCGCCTACAAGCATCAGGACCTGCCGTTCGACCGGGTCGTCGACGCGGTCAGCCCGGTGCGTTCACTGGCCCGCAACCCGCTGTTCGGGGTGGTGGTGCACGTGCGCGAGGACATGCCCGCCGAACAGGTCATCGACACCAGTGCCGACGGTGAAACCCGTTTCACCGCACTGGAACCCACCTTCGACGTGGCGCATGCCGACCTCTCGCTCAACTTCTTCGCCGAGGCGGGCGGCGGGTATCGGGGCACTGTCATCTACCGCACCGAACTCTACGAGGCGGCCACCGCACAGCGCCTCGTGAACTGGCTGCATCGCATCGTCGAGGCCTTCGCCGACGACGCCGATCAGACGGTGCGCGACATCGCGGTGATCGATGCCACCGAACGTGCCCTGGTGGTCGAGGACTGGAGTCGCAAGGCGGTGCCGCCGGGCGGACTGCCGCAGACCGAGGGCGCCGACCGGGTGTACGTGCTCGACGAATGGCATCAACCGGTGGCCATCGGTGTCACCGGAGACGTCTACTACGCCGGCGGCGCGGTGAACGAGGCCGCCAGGGTGGCCGGCGGCACAGCCGCGCAACGCTTCGTGCCCAACCCTTTCGGGGACGGGCACCTGTACCGCACGGGCGATCGGGGTCGCTGGACCACCGACGGCCGGCTGGAGCCGATCACCGCCGGTGAACCCCGCTTGCAGGCCGCGCTGGAAGCGCTCGAGGGCGTGGCGGCCGCGGCGACCCGGCGGTGGGACGTACGTGGAGTGACGACCCTGGCCGGCTACCTGGTGGCCGAGCCGTCAGTGGCCGACGGCGACACCTTGCTGGAAAACGCCCGGGCCGCGCTGGGCGAGGAGTTCGCCGATGCCGTGCTCACGGTGGTCGACGACATCGAGCCCGCCACCCTGCCCCGGCCCCGGGCGCGGGCAACAGCACCGTCGGAGCCCCCGGCCACCGCCACCGAGCACACGCTGGCGGCCATGCTGGTCGAGCTGCTCGGTGCCGCCGAGGTGGGCCGGTACGACGACTTCTTCACCCTCGGTGGTGACAGCATCCTGGCTGTGCAGCTGGCCGCACGGGCGCGGGACGCCGGCATGGCGCTGACGGCCCGCATGGTGTTCGAGCATCCCGGTCTGGCGGACCTGGCTGCCGCGGTCGATGCGGCGGGCGCCCAGGCCGAAGCGGACGACGTGCACCACGAGCCGATGTCCGCATCGGGTCTGTCGCCCGACGAATTGGCCGCGCTGACCGCCGGATGGGGCCAGGAGACCGCGACGTGACGACCACCGGAACCCCGCCGGGCGTCGAGGACGTACTGGCGCTCAGCCCGCTGCAACAGGGGCTGTACTCGCTGGCCGGCCTGACCGCAGATGACGGCGGCCCCGATCCGTATGTCATCGCGATGGCTGCCGATGTCGACGGCGCATTGGATGCCGGACTGCTGCGAACGTGCGCCGAGGCCATGCTGGTGCGGCATCCGAACCTGCGGGCCAGTTTTTTCCAGGGAAACCTGAGCCGGCCGGTCGCCGTGGTCCCGTCCGCGATCGAACTGCCTTGGCGTCACGTGCAGGCCGACGAAGAGCAGGCGCTCAGCCTGGAAGCGCAGGAGCGCGCCCGGCGGTTCGACCTCGGCCGCGGTCCGCTGGTCCGCTTCCTGCTGATCGAAAAGCCGGGCCAGCGTTGGCGTCTGGTGATCGTCGCCCATCACATCGCGATCGACGGCTGGTCGCTGCCCGTCTTCGTCGGGGAACTGCTCGCGCTCTACGGGGCCACGGGCGACGTGACCGCACTGCCCGCTGCGGTGCGACCGTACCGCGACTACATCGGCTGGCTGGCCGGGCGGGATCAGCAGGCCAGCCGCGCGCGGTGGCAGGCTCATCTGTACGGCCTGGATGCCCCCACGCTGTTGTCCCCGGTGCTGGCCGGGAGGGAGACCCAGCCGGGCCTGCCGTCGCGCACCGAGGTGAGCCTCGACGAACGACAGTCCGCCGCGATCTTCGAGGCCGCCCGGCAACGCGGTGTCACGGTCAACACGTTGTTCCAGATGGCTTGGGCTGCCATCCTTTCGGTCTTCACCGACCGCACCGACGTGGTGTACGGCGTCACGGTGTCGGGGCGGCCGGACGAGCTGGCCGGGGTCGAGTCGATGGTCGGTCTGTTCATCAACACGGTGCCCCTGCGGGTCCGGGTGGATCCCAGCGTTGCGGTGGGCAGCCAATGCCTGGCGCTGCAACGCGAAGCCGCCGAGCTACGTGAGCACAGCTATCTCAGCCACACCGAGTTGCGTTCGCTCGGCGGCATCGGCGAGCTGTACGACACGCTGCTGGTCTACGAGAACTTCCCGCCCGGTGGACTGGTCGGCAGCGACGAGTTCGAGCTCGGCGGAGCGGTACTGCGGCCGTCGGCCCTGGAGAGCCTGTCGCACTTCCCGGTCACCATCGCCGCGCATCCCACCCACGGCCGGCTCACGGTGCTCGTCGAAACCCTCGACGGCGCGTTGGGATTGGTCGATCCACAGGCACTGGGCCGGCGGGTGCTGGCCGTGGTGCAGCGGCTGCTGGACCGCTGGGAGCGGCCGCTGCGCGAGGTCACCGTCACGCTCGACGACGATCCGCAGCCGGCCGGCGCACCGGTCATCGCCGAGGACGACCTGTCCCACAATGGATTTCACACCGCTTTCAGCGCGACCGCCGAACAGCGGCTCGGTTCGGTGGCGCTGAGTTGGGACGGCGGCGCGCTGAGCTACCGCGAACTCGACGACGCTGCCGATCGCCTGGCCGCCGAGTTGAGCCGCCGTGGGGTGGGCGATGAGACCGCGGTCCCTATCCGGTTGCGCCGCGGGCCCGACTACGTGGTGGCGATGCTCGCCGTGCTCAAGGCGGGAGCCATGATCGTGCCGCTCGATCCGGCCATGCCCGATGAACGGGTGGCCGAGATCCTGCGCCAGATCGGGGCAGGACCCCGCGCGCTCGTCGTCGACGAAACCCTGCTGGCTGCTGTCGACTCCGAACCGGATGCCGACTACCGGCCAGCGTCGGCGCGCCCCGGGCAGGCCGCGTACGTCGTGTTCACCTCGGGCACCACCGGAAAACCCAAGGGCGTCATCGGAACCCACCAGGCCCTGCTGGCCTATTGCGCCGACCATGCCCACCAGGTGCTCCGGCCCGCGGCCAAGCGCCTCGGTCGCCCGCTGCGGGTGGCCCACGCCTGGTCGTTCACCTTCGACGCGGCCTGGCAACCCCTGGCGGCCCTGCTCGACGGGCATACCGTGCACATCGTCTCCGACGAGGTGCAGCGCGATGCCGAGGCGCTGGTGGACACCATCGGGCGCTTCGCGATCGACATGATCGACACCACCCCGTCGATGTTCGCCTCACTGCGGGCCGCGGGACTGCTGAGTCGCGTGCCGCTGGCAGTGCTCGCGCTCGGCGGCGAGGCGATCGACACCGCCACCTGGCAAGGGATCCAGGCCGAATGCGAGCGCACCTGGATGTCGGCACACAACTGCTACGGACCGACAGAGACCACGGTGGAAGCCGTCGTCGCCGCCATCGCCGAACACCCCCAGCCGTGCATCGGGCATGCCACGGAGTCGACCGCGGCCTACGTTCTCGACAGGTGGCTGCGTCCGGTGCCCGACGGGATCTACGGCGACTTGTATTTGGCCGGTGGACAATTGACCCGCGGATACCTCGGCAGGCCGGGGGAGACCGCCGCCCGGTTCGTCGCCGACCCGTTCACACCGGGCGCGCGCATGTACCGCACCGGAGACGTGGTGCGCCGGCGAGCGGACTCGAAAGCGCTGGAGTTTCTGGGCCGCAGTGACGACCAGGTCAAGATCCGCGGCTTCCGGGTCGAACCCGGTGAAGTGGCCGCGACGCTGCATGCCCATCCCGGGGTCCGGCACGCCCACGTGGCGGTGCGGCAACACCGCAGCGGGCCACGACTGGTCGCCTACGTGGTCACCGACACCCAGCCGGCCGAGCTGCGCCGGATGCTGTCCACCACGCTGCCAAGGCATCTCGTGCCGCACCACATCGTCGCGGTCGACGAGATCCCGCTGACCACCAACGGCAAGGTCGACGATGGCGCGCTGGCGGCTCTCGGCACCGGTACGTCCGCCGAAGGGTCCGAACAGCCGGCCACCGAGACCGAGCGGGTGCTCGCCGAGGTGCTGGCCGAAGTCCTGGGTGCCCCCGCGGGATCTGGTGTCGATGTGACAGCGGACTTCCTCGACCTCGGGCTGGACAGCATCGTGGCACTGTCGGTCGTGCAGGCGGTGCGGCGCCGTGGTGTGGCGTTGCGGGCCAGGTTGATGCTGGACTGCGCTACTGTTCGCGAACTCGCGGCAGCGATCGACTCCGACGCGGCCGCCGTCGAACGCTCGGAGCGGGCCGACGATGAGCAGGCGGCCTCGGGTCCCATCCCGCTGCTACCGAACGGGCGATGGCTCTACCAATACGGTGACCCCCGACGGCTCGCCCAGACCGAGGTGTTCCGGTTGCCGGCCCATATCACCCGTGCGCACCTGGAAGCCCTGTTGCGCAACGTCGTCGACGGACACGAGGTGCTGCGCACCCGGCTGGACCGCGACGCGTGGGCGTTGGTCGCGCATCCGCCGGGCCCGGTGCTGTCCGAGGCGACCGGCTCGGGCGATCTCAACGCCGCGGTCGCCGAACAGGCCGAGCGTTCGGTGCAGCGCATGGATCCGCAGAACGGATCGATGCTCGACGCGGTCTGGCTGCACCACCCGGCGGTGGAAGGCGGCCTGCTGGTCCTGACCGCCCACGTGCTAGCGCTGGACCCGTCGTCGTGGCGGATCCTGGTCGGCGAGCTCGAAAACGCCTGGCATGCAGTGGCCTCCGGGCGCGCTCCGCTGCCGGTCCGCGAACACACGTCGTTACGGCAGTGGTCACGGCTGCTCGCCGATCGGGCGGCAGAACTCGACACCTGCGGCTTCTGGGAGCAGCAGTTCGAAGGCGAGGACCCCGATATCGGTGCCCGCCGCATCGATCCCGCCACCGACCGGATGGCCGACGTCACCATCACGATGTCCTTCGCCGATCCCGAGGTGACGGCCCGACTGCTGACCGGCTCGGTCCCGGTGACCGATGTGCTGGCCGCGGCGACGGCCCGCGCCCTGACCGATTGGCGTCGGCACCGTGACCAGCCGACCCCGGCGCCACTGCTGGCTCTGGAGACTCACGGCCGGTCCGACGCCGTGGTGTCAGACCGCGACGAGGTGGACACCGGCGACACCGCCGGTCTGCTCAGCATGATCTACCCGCTACGCCTCACCGCCGACGATGCTCGCGGCGTGAGCGCGCAAATGGCGGCGATCCCGGGTGATGCGATCGACTACGGGCTGCTGCGTTATCTGCGGAAGGACACCGCCGAACGGCTCGGCGCACACCGGGATCCGCAGGTGCTGCTCAACTACCTGGGCCGGATCGAGCTGGATGCGTCCGATCACGCGCTGCGGCAGGACCGGTCCCTGCAGGCCGATGTGACCCCGATTCCCGAACCGAATGTCGCTGTGCGCCATGAACTGACGATCATGGCCGCGGTGATCGACCGCGACGGGTCCGCCGTGCTCGGCACCCAGTGGCGGACGTTGCCCGACATTCTGTCCGGCGATGACATCGCCGCCATGCAGGCGATGTGGCTGGACGCACTGCGAGAGGTGTTGCGAGAGGTGACCACATGAGTGCCCCATCGGCCCCCACCTTGGCCGTCATCGGAGCCGGACCCAAGGCCATCGCGGTGGCCGCCAAAGCCGCTGAGTTGCGGGCGATGGGCGTGCCCGCACCGGACGTCGTCGCCGTCGAACGGTCCGGCGTGGCCGCCAACTGGCAGGCGGTCGGGGGCTGGACCGACGGCAACCACCGCCTCGGTACGGGGCCGGAGAAGGACGTCGGCTTCCCGTACCGGTCGTCGCTGGTGCCACGGCGCAACGCCGAACTCGACGAACGGATGACCCGGCACAGTTGGCAGGCCTATCTGATCGCCACGGGCGGATTCGCCGAATGGGTGGACCGCGGCCGGCCCGCCCCGACCCACAAGCGCTGGAGCCAGTACTTGGCCTGGGTGGCCGACGACATCGGCATGAAGGTGATTGCCGGTGAGGTGGAACAGATCTCGGTCGATGCGGATGCGCGCCGCTGGGTGCTGCACACCGCCGAGGACACCGTCAGCGCCGACGGTCTGATGGTCACCGGACCCGGTCAGGCCGAACGCTCGGTGCTGCCGGGTAATCCCCGGGTGATGTCGATCGCGCAGTTCTGGCATCAGGCCGGTAAACACGAACTCATCACCGCCGAGCGCGTGGCGGTGATCGGCGGCGGCGAAACGGCTGCGTCGATGCTCAACGAGCTTTTCCGCCACCGGGTTTCGACCATCACGGTGATCTCGCCGACGGTCACCCTGTTCACCCGAGGTGAGGGATTCTTCGAGAACACCCTGTTCTCCGATCCGACCGGATGGACCGGCCTCACGCTGACCGAACGCCGGGATGCGCTGGCCCGCACCGACCGTGGCGTGTTCTCGGCCCGCGTGCAGGATGCACTACTGGCCGACGACCGGATCCGTCACCTGCGTGGCCGGGTCGCCCACGCGGTGGCCCGCGAGGAACGGATCCGGTTGACCTTGTCCACCAATACCGGTGGCGAGGCGGTCGAGACCGTACACGGCTTCGATCTGGTGATCGACGGGTCCGGCGCCGATGCGTTGTGGTTCGCTCCGTTGTTCAGCCAGGACGCGCTGGACCTGCTCGAGCTGGGCCTCGGTGGCCCACTGACCGGTGATTCGCTGCAGGAGAACATCGGCCACGATCTGGCGCTGACCGATGTGTTCCCCAAGTTGTTCTTGCCGGGGCTGGCCGGGCTCACCCAGGGGCCGGGCTTCCCGAACCTGAGCTGTCTCGGCCTGTTGTCCGACCGGGTGCTGGGCGCGGACCTGACCCACCCCTCGATGAGGAGACTCGATGAGTACCAATCCGTTCGATGACGAGAACGGCACGTTCCATGTCCTGGTCAACGACGAGGGCCAGCACAGCCTGTGGCCCGCGTTCGCCGATGTGCCTGCCGGTTGGCAGGTGGTCTTCGGTGCGGCCGGCCGGGCTGAGTGCCTGGACTACGTGGAGGCCAACTGGACGGACCTGCGGCCCGCGAGCCTGCGCGAGGCGATGAATAGCAGCACCTGACCCTGGTCAGGCCGGGTTGGGCGCGAGCGCGTCCATGTCGAACACCCTCGCGTGCAGGATGGTGCGGTTCCGCAGCGCGGCGCGCACGGCCCGGTGTAGGCCGTCTTCGAGATAGATATCGCCGCGCCACTTCACCGCGTGCGGGAACAGGTCGCCGTAAAACGTCGAGTCCTCGGACAACAGCCGGTCCAAGGCGAGCACCGTGGTGGTGGTGACCAGTTCGTCGAGGCGCAGTTGGCGCGGCGGGATACGGGACCAGTCCCGGTAGGACAGCCCGTGCTCCGGGTAGGGTTTGCCCTCTTGGACACCTTTGAAGATCATCGCCGGCCCGCCTCCGTCGCAGCGCTGCGCGGTGTTGCCATCGGCATGGTTGCCTAGGCTAATACGTGCGCGGGTCGTGGCCTTCGTCGGCATCGCTGGGCGTGATGTCCCGGGCAGCTGCTCCGCGATCGGTAAACCCGCTGCTGATCGGTAAAATGAACCGAGCAAAATGATGACATCGCCGCAGCGAAGGGTAGGTGAACAGGTGGGGAGTGCCGACGAACGTCGTTTCGAGGTGCTACGAGCCATCGTCGCCGACTTCGTGGCCACCCAGGAGCCCATCGGCTCCAAGACCCTGGTGGAGCGTCACAACCTCGGAGTATCGAGCGCCACCGTCCGCAACGACATGGCGGTACTGGAAGCCGAGGGTTACATCACCCAGCCGCACACCAGTTCGGGTCGCGTGCCCACGGAGAAGGGCTACCGCGAGTTCGTCGACCGCATCGACAACGTCAAGCCGTTGTCCTCGTCGGAACGCCGCGCCATCCTGTCGTTCCTGGAATCCGGGGTCGACCTGGACGATGTGCTGCGGCGCGCGGTCCGGCTGCTCGCACAACTCACCCGGCAGGTCGCGATCGTGCAGTACCCGACGCTGTCCACCTCGACCGTCCGCCACCTCGAGGTGGTGGCGCTGACCCCGGCGCGGCTGCTGTTGGTGGTGATCACCGATTCAGGCCGGGTCGATCAGCGCATCGTGGAGCTCGGCGACGCCATCGACGAACACGAGCTGTCCAAACTGCGCGAAATGCTGGGCCAGGCGTTGGAAGGCAAGCCGCTCACCGCGGCCTCGATCGCGGTCAGCGATCTGGCCAGCCACCTGAACGGCCAGGGAGCTCTGGCCGATGCGGTCGGGCGCGCGGCGACGGTGCTGGTCGAAACACTGGTCGAACACACCGAGGAACGGTTGCTCTTGGGCGGCACTGCCAACCTGACCCGCAACACCGCTGATTTCGGCGGATCGCTGCGGTCGGTGCTGGAGGCGCTGGAGGAGCAGGTGGTAGTGCTGCGGTTGTTGGCGGCCCAACAGGAGGCGGGCAAGGTCACCGTGCGGATCGGTCACGAGACCGAGGCCGAACAGATGCTGGGTACGTCGGTGGTGAGCACCGCGTACGGCAGTTCGGGCAAGGTGTACGGCGGCATGGGTGTGGTGGGTCCCACCCGAATGGACTATCCGGGAACTATCGCCAACGTGGCGGCGGTTGCTCTGTACATCGGCGAAGTCCTAGGTACTCGGTAAGGCAGCCGGTTCGTCCGGCATGGAAAGGTCAGGCAAGGTCAGCGTGGCACGCGATTATTACGGCTTGCTCGGAGTGAGCAAAGGCGCCAGCGATTCGGAGGTCAAACGTGCCTACCGACGGCTGGCGCGGGAGCTGCATCCCGACGTCAACCCCGACGAGGAAGCGCAGGCCCGGTTCACCGAAATCCAGCTCGCCTATGAGGTGTTGTCGGACCCGGAGAAGCGTCGCATCGTCGACATGGGCGGCGACCCGATGGAGTCGGTGGGCGGCGCGCCCGGCGGGTTCAGCGGGTTCGGCGGTCTGGGCGACGTCTTCGAGGCGTTCTTCGGCGGCGGTACCTCGTCGCGCGGGCCGGTCGGCCGGGTACGTCCCGGCGCGGATTCGCTGCTGCGGATGCGGCTGGACCTCGAAGAGTGTGCCACCGGCGTCACCAAGCAGGTGACCGTGGACACCGCGGTGCTATGCGACCTGTGCCACGGCAAGGGCACCAACGGCAACTCCACGCCGGTCGCCTGCGACACCTGTGACGGCCGCGGCGAGATTCAGACCGTGCAGCGCTCGCTGCTGGGCCAGGTCATGACCACCCGCCCCTGCCCGGTGTGTGGGGGAGTCGGCGAGGTGATTCCCGATCCGTGTGGCCGCTGCGGCGGCGACGGCCGGGTGCGTGCCCGCCGCGAGATCAGCGTCAAGATCCCGGCCGGGGTCGGTGACGGCATGCGGGTGCGACTGGCCGCCCAGGGTGAGGTAGGCCCCGGTGGCGGGCCGGCCGGTGACCTCTACGTCGAGGTCCACGAGAAGCAGCACGAGACCTTCGTCCGCGACGGCGACGACCTGCACTGCACCATCTCGGTGCCGATGGTCGACGCCGCGCTGGGCACCACGGTCACCGTCGACGCGATTCTCGACGGCCCGACCGAGCTGACCATCCCCGCGGGCACCCAGCCGGGTGCGGTTACCACACTGCGCGGCCACGGCATGCCGCATCTGCGTTCCGGAGTGCGTGGTGACCTGCACGCCCACGTCGACGTGGTGGTGCCGTCACGGCTGGACAGCACCGATATCGACCTACTGCGCAAGCTGAAGGAGAACCGCGGCCGCGACACCGCCGAAGTGCGGTCGACGCAGGCCTCGGCGGGCTCGGGCGGCCTGTTCAGCCGGCTGCGTGAGACGTTCTCCGGCCGCTGACGCGGAGCTGATGCCGTGAGCGCAGCGCTTTTCTACGTCGACGCGCTGCCGGGCGCGGGGGAGTTGGCCGTCGTTGACGGCGACGAGGGCTTCCACGCGTCCAACGTGCGTCGTATCCGCGCCGGTGAGCACATCGACCTCAGCGACGGTGCCGGGGCGCTGGCGCACTGTGTCGTCGAGGAGACCGCCAAGGGCCGGCTGTCCGCGCGGGTGACCGAGTGGCTCACCGTCGCGGACCCACGCCCGCCCGTGACGGTCGTGCAGGCCTTGCCCAAGTCGGATCGCTCCGAGCTGGCTGTCGAGCTGGCGACCGAGGCCGGCGCGGACGGGTTCATCGCCTGGCAGGCCGGCCGGTGTGTGGCCCGCTGGGAGGGCCCGAAGGTGGACAAGGGCCTGCGGCGCTGGGAAGCGGTGGTCCGCTCGGCGGCCCGGCAATCCCGGCGTCCCTACATTCCGGCAGTCGAAGGTGTCCTGTCCACGGCTGCGCTGACCCAGCGTGTCACAGACGCCGTGGCCGGCGGCGCGGTGGTGCTGGCCCTGCACGAATCGGCCACTGAACCGCTCGCCGATCTGCCGCTGGCCCAGGCGGATTCACTGATGCTGATCGTGGGGCCCGAAGGTGGCATCGCCGATGAGGAGATCGTCGCACTGACCGCAGCCGGCGCGAAGGCCGTCCGGCTGGGCCCGACCGTGCTGCGCACGTCGACGGCCGCGGCGGTCGCGCTGGGAGCCATCGGTGCGCTGACCGCGCGCTGGGCGATTTAGCGCCCACGTGTCGCCTGGCCAGGCATTACGCTCCATTCGTGAGCTATCCGCCGCAAGGCCCGCCGTCCTACGGCCAGCAGCCCTACGGGCAGCCTCCGTATGGAAACCAGCCTCCGTATGGAAACCAGCCGCCCTACGGAAACCAGCCTCCCTACGGGCAGCCTCCGTATTGGCCCCCGTCTTCGGGGCAGCCGTGGCCGGGTGCGCCGGCGCCCCGTCCTCCGTCGAATAACTCGGGACTCATCATCGCGGGCGTCGTGGTGGTGGCAGTCATCGCGCTTCTCGGTGTCCTGGCTGTCGTCGCGAAATCGGTCGGCGGCGGCAAAGAAAAGACGGTGAGCGACGAACAGCGTGTGGCGAATGCGATCACGGCGGAATGGTCGACCGAATTCGATGTCGTGTGCAAGGACGGCTCGGTGGGTAATGCCGGGGCCTACACGCAGCCGTACAAATTCGCTGCCTTTTTCCAGGGGCTGCAGGATGGTTCGTGGTATCAGGTGGCCGACCAGCGCAGCGAAGAGATTTCCGAGATAAATGTCGTTGCCTGCCTGACCCGCAAGTCCGACACCGAGGTGAAGTCGGGGCAATGTGAATCCACGTCGTGGGACAAACCCATAACCATCGACCATTACGCCGTCCAGTACGACATCGATCTCCGTGAGGCCAGGACGGGCAAGTACATCAGCAATCTGGGTACGGTGAACGGGCCCGCCGGAGAGTGTCCGTCGATAGCGTTTTTCGACTGGGTTCCCGACAAGCTGTACGGCGAGCCGGACGGCGAGGCGGTCGCGGAGAAACTGGCGGATTTCGCCGGCTGACCGACGTGGCTTGAGACCCACCTCACCTGCGGCGCGGCCCCATCCTGCTTAACCATTGGGGCGTGTCGTTGACCAGCGGTAAACTGGCAACAGTACGACGGCAGCCGGCCGTTTGGAAAACACAGAAAGCAGGCACAAACTCCACGTGACGCCCCGCGACACGACCGCTGACTCGTCGGCCACCTCATCGGAATCGGTCCGCAGCAGCATCACTGTTCCGCCCGACATCATCGTGGGCCTGCTCGGCTCGGCCGATGAAAATTTGCGGGCACTCGAAAGACTTCTGACCGCCGACATCCACGCCCGTGGCAACGAGATCACCTTCACCGGCGAACCGGCCGATGTCGCGCTGGCCGAGCGGGTTGTCGCCGAGTTGATCGCGGTCGCCTCCAGCGGCCAGGCGGTCACTCCCGAGGCGGTGCGCCACAGCGTCGCCATCCTCACCGGCACCGAGGACGAGTCGCCGGCCGAGATCCTGACCCTCGACATCTTGAGCCGCCGGGGCAAGACCATCCGGCCCAAGACGCTCAACCAGAAGCGCTATGTCGACGCCATCGATGCGCACACCATCGTGTTCGGCATCGGTCCGGCCGGTACCGGCAAGACCTACCTGGCGATGGCCAAGGCGGTCAGCGCGCTACAGACCAAGCAGGTCAACCGGATCATCTTGACCCGCCCCGCGGTGGAAGCCGGTGAGCGCCTTGGCTTCCTGCCCGGCACGTTGAGCGAGAAGATCGACCCCTACCTGCGCCCGCTGTACGACGCACTGCACGACATGATGGACCCCGAGCTCATTCCGAAGCTGATGAGCGCCGGGGTGATCGAGGTCGCACCGCTGGCATACATGCGTGGCCGAGCCCAACCCCTGTTCACCAATGTGCTGACACCTACCGGGTTCCGGCCGATCGGTGATCTCAAGGTCGGCGATTTCGTGATTGGTTCAGATGGGTCGCCGACTGAGGTGACGGGTGTATACCCGCAGGGCTTCAAGGAGATCTACCGCGTCTTCACTCAAGACGGAGCATCGACCCTCGCCTCCGGTGACCATCTTTGGGCGGTGTACACGGCTTCCGATCGGCGACGGAACAAGCCGGCTCGGATACTCGAGACCAAGGAGATGATCGGAAACCTCCGTGCTGCTCATGCTCACCGCTACGAGCTACCGGTACTGAGTGCGCCGGTGAAGTTCGAGTCTCGGCCCCTCCCGATGGACCCGTACGCACTCGGGTTGCTGTTGGGTGACGGAAGCTTCTCCTCGCGTGCGACTCCTAGTTTCACGACGAAGGATCCGGAGCTGGCAGAGGCGTTGGGACGTCTCATCCCGGGCATCGAGGTTCGACGCAAGACCGACATCGGGTATGTGTTGAACCGGATCACCACACCCGGTGAGGTCATCACGATCGAGAATCCGGTGACGGGCGTGATGCGTCGACTCGGCCTGTCTGGCAAGAAATCCGAAGCGAAGTTCGTACCCGAGGATTACCTGTTCAATTCGGCCGACGTGCGTTTGGCGGTGCTGCAGGGACTTCTCGATACCGATGGTGGTCCGGTAACCCAAGAAGGCCGGACCTGCCGGATCCAGTACACGACGGTGTCTGATCAGTTGTGCGACAACGTGATCTTCCTCGTCGAGTCTTTGGGGGGTGTGGTTTATCTGCGGACCCGGGATGCTGCCGGCCGCAAACCGGGCCTGGCCCGCGGCCGAGAGGTCCACCATCGGTACGACGCGAATATTCTCGACATCCGCTTGCCCGAGGGTGTTCTCCCGTTCCGGCTCGCACGCAAGGCCGAGAAGTACGCCGCGGCAGGTGGGGGCCGCCCGATGCGATACGTGGACCGTATCGAACCCGTGGGCACCACGGAGGCTGTGTGCATCAGTGTCGCCGCCGAGGATTCCCTATATGTGACCGAGGATTTCCTCTTGACGCACAACACCCTCAATGACGCATTCATCATCCTCGATGAGGCGCAGAATACCACCGCCGAGCAGATGAAGATGTTCCTGACCCGTCTGGGGTTCGGCTCGAAAGTCGTTGTCACCGGCGATATTACGCAGGTAGATCTACCTGGCGGTGCCACTTCCGGGCTACGGGCGGCGATGAACATCCTCGACGGTATCGAGGACATCCACTTCGCCGAACTCACCAGCGCCGACGTGGTCCGGCATCGCCTGGTGTCCGAGATCGTCGATGCCTACGCCCGACATGAGGAGCCGGCCTTGCTCAACCGTGCCCAGCGCCGTTCGTCGAACGGGCGGCCCAGACGATGAGCGTAGAGGTATCCAACGAGTCGGGCATCGATGTCTCCGAGGACGAACTGATCAGCGTCGCACGGTTTGTCATCGCGAAGATGGACGTCAACCCGGCGGCTGAGCTTTCGATGGTGCTGGTGGACAGCGCCGCCATGGCCGACCTGCACATGCGCTGGATGGATCTGCCCGGTCCCACCGACGTGATGAGCTTCCCGATGGACGAGTTGGAGCCCGGGGGCCGGCCGGATTCTCCCGAGCCGGGTCCCTCGATGCTCGGCGACATCGTGTTGTGCCCGGAGTTCGCCGAGCAGCAGGCGGCCAAGGCCGGGCACTCGCTCGGCCAGGAACTGGCCCTGCTGACTGTGCACGGGGTGCTGCATCTGCTGGGTTACGACCACGCCGAACCGGACGAGGAAAAAGAGATGTTCGCGCTGCAGCGTCAGCTCCTCGAGGAGTGGGTGGCTGATCAGGTAGAGGCCTACCACGCCGACCGGCAGAGCCAGAAAGATCAGCGCCTGCTGGACAAGTCCCGATATTTCGACGAACCGTGACCGGCATCCTTCCGCTGCTCGGCGCTGTGGTGCTGGTCGGCTTCGGTGGCTTGTTCGCCGCCATCGACGCCGCGCTGTCCACGGTCTCGATCGCGCGCATCGAGGAACTGGTCCGCGAAGAGCGTCCGGGCGCCGCCCGGCTCAGCCGCGTGGTGGCGGAGCGCCCCCGCTACACCAACCTCGTTGTGCTGCTGAGGATTACCTGCGAGATCAGTGCCACGGTCCTGCTGGTGTCATTTTTGGACGGACACCTCGGTGTGAGCTGGGGTCTGGTGGCCTCGGCGGCGATCATGGTGGTGACGAGCTTCGTGGCCATCGGTGTCGGCCCGCGCACGGTCGGCAGGCAGAATGCGTATTCCATCGCGTTGATCTCGGCGTTGCCGCTGCAGGCGATTTCGGTGTTGCTCACCCCGATCAGCCGTCTGCTGGTGCTGATCGGTAACGCTCTGACGCCGGGCCGTGGTTTCCGCAACGGCCCGTTCGCTTCCGAGATCGAGTTGCGGGAGGTCGTCGACCTGGCGCAGCAGCGTGGCGTGGTGGCCGACGAGGAACGCCGGATGATCCAGTCGGTCTTCGAACTGGGGGACACCCCGGCCCGTGAGGTCATGGTGCCGCGCACCGAGATGGTCTGGATCGAAAGTGACAAGTCGGCGGGCCAAGCCACGTCACTGGCGGTGCGCAGCGGGCATTCCCGCATCCCGGTGATCGGCGAGAACGTCGATGACATCGTCGGCGTGGTCTACCTCAAAGATCTCGTCCAGCAGACCTACTACTCGACCAACGGTGGTCGCGACACCAACGTGGCGCAGGTGATGCGCCCGGCGGTGTTCGTCCCGGACTCCAAGCCGCTCGACGAACTGCTCAACGAGATGCAGCGCGACCGCAACCACATGGCATTGCTCGTCGACGAATACGGTGCGATCGCCGGCCTGGTCACCATCGAGGACGTGCTCGAAGAGATCGTCGGGGAGATCGTCGACGAGTACGACGCCGGCGAGGTGGTTCCGGTCGAAGACCTGGGCGACCGCCAATACCGGGTATCGGCGCGGCTGCCGATCGAAGACCTCTGCGAACTGTACGGACTGGAGGCCGACGAGGATCTCGACGTAGACACCGTCGGTGGCCTGGTGGCCTTCGAACTGGGTCGCGTGCCACTGCCAGGGGCCGAGGTGACGTGGGACGGCCTGCGGTTGCGGGCCGAGGGCGGATCCGACCATCGAGGGCGGGTGCGGGTCGGCACAGTTCTGGTGAGCCCGGCCGAATCTGAGGAACAGGAGACCCGAGGTACCGATGAGTGAGCTCGACGCAGAAGACCACAAGCTCGTGGTGCTGGCCCGCGGCGCGATGGGCCGCGCCGAGGCATCCTCGGGTGCGGCGGTGCGCGATCAGGACGGCCGCACCTATGCCGGGGCGCCGGTGACCCTTACGGCGTTGCAGCTGACCGCGTTGCAGGCGGCGGTGGCCGCCGCGGTGTCCAGCGGCGCCACGGGACTTGAGGCCGCCGTGCTGGTCGGCGGTAGCGCCGACGATGCCGGCGTGGCTGCGGTACGCGAGCTGTCTGCCGACGCCGCGGTGATCGTCACCGACCGGGCGGGAAACCTTTCATGACCGTCGAGCGTGCGCTGAGATCGTCGATTCAGGCGATTTCGCGATCTGTATGCACCCTCGAGGGGCTCGAATGACCGAATTCCGTTCCGGCTTCGTCTGTTTCGTCGGCCGACCCAACACCGGCAAGTCGACTCTGACCAACGCCCTGGTGGGCCAGAAGGTTGCGATCACCTCCAACCGGCCGCAGACCACCCGCCACACGATCCGTGGCATCGTTCACCGCGAGGAATTTCAGATCATCCTGGTCGACACTCCCGGCCTGCACCGTCCACGCACCCTGCTCGGACAACGGCTGAACGATCTGGTCAAGGACACCTATTCCGAGGTCGACGTGATCGGCCTGTGCATCCCGGCCGATGAGCGCATCGGTCCCGGTGACCGCTGGATCTATCAGCAGATCCGCGCGGTGGCGCCGAAGACCACACTGATCGCTGTGGTGACCAAGACCGACAAGGTGCCCAAAGACCGTGTGGCCGAACAGCTTCTCGCGGTCAGTGAGCTGGTCGGACCCGATGCCGACATCGTTCCGGTTTCGGCCACCGCGGGCGAACAACTCGACGTGCTCACCGATGTCCTCGTCTCGAAACTGCCGCCAGGACCGGCCTATTACCCCGACGGTGAGCTGACCGACGAGCCCGAAGAAGTCTTGATGGCCGAGCTGATCCGGGAGGCCGCGCTGGAAGGCGTCCGCGACGAGTTGCCGCACTCGCTGGCCGTGGTCATCGAGGAGGTCGCGGAGAGGCCAGGGCGGGAGGACGACAATCCCTTGATCGACGTGCACGCCATTCTCTACGTCGAGCGCGACAGTCAGAAGGGGATCGTGATCGGCAAGGGCGGCGCCCGGCTGCGCGAGGTCGGTACGGCTGCCCGCACGCAGATCGAAAAGCTGCTGGGCACAAAGGTTTATCTCGACCTGCGGGTCAAGATCGCCAAGAACTGGCAGCGCGATCCCAAACAGCTTGGGCGGCTGGGGTTCTGATCGGTGCGGCGCTACGGTTCAGATCAGCACGATGATCAGCATCATGATCGCGAACCCGACGAGCGCAACGCCCCAGGTCAGCATCTGGACCTTGACACGGTGCCGGGCGTTGTCGCTGGAGCTCACTTTCGTGCCATCGCCGACGAGAAACAACAGGCTGTCCAGAATCTGCCAACTCCGCGAATTGCCGTCCTCCGGCTTGGCGGCCGGCTGTGAAGTGGCTGCGGGCGGCGCGTAATACGGGGGCTGTTGCGGGGCGCCATACGGCTGAGCGGGTGGGAGACCACCGTTGGGCGGATAACCATAGCCATAGGGTCCGGGCGGAACCGGTGGCGCTGGTGGGTACGGCCGGGGCGGAGGCTGCTGCTGCGGACCGTGCGGATCCGGATAACTCATGCGGCATTCCCCTTGCCCAGAATCGAAAGCATGCAAAATCCTATCCGATTGGTATCGGCGTCCCAACGCCTCTGCTCATCAGTGTTCGCTTCGCATATATTCAGCCATTGCCTCTGCTTGGGCCGCCTCTGCTTGGGCCGGAGTGGGCAGGTCGACGATGTCATCGATGAGCCGTGATGCGACGTCCTGGTCCAATCCCTGCTGCATCAGCAGGCTCTGAATCATCGCGCGCTGAATCGCCCGTCCCTGTAGGTCTGCAAGCCTGGCAGTGGCCACGATGTCGCGTGCAAGGTCCGACTCGGTCATCGAGGTTATCGACGGAGACAACTCAACCCGATTGATTGCGCCGGAGATCGTGGCTTGCGCGGTGATGGTTCCGGCCGGGTTGGTCACTCCGAAGGTGACAGGACCCGACGACATATTGTCCGAGTCCTCGTGTTCAGGCACTACTGTGTGACCGGGCACTGCCGGCTCATCGAAGTAAACCGCTGAGCCGCCGGGCATTTCGTCTGCGGTGAACACGTCAAGCCCTGCGAAGTCGTCGTGCTCCTCGCGGCGGTATCCGTCGTCGCCGCCGAAATCCAGCGCATCGAGGCCGCTCGGGAACTGTCCGTCATCGGGATCGTCATCGTCCCAGGTGTGATCGGTCATGCGATCAGCACTGCATCGTTCGGCCAAGGTTGCCGGATTCTTGCGCGTCGGTCTGGTCGTACTGCGAGGCGGCAGTGGTGAGTTTTCCGGCCAGGTCGTTCGACTTGTTCATCATCGCTTCGGCGGCGGATTTGCGGGCTTCGTTCGCTTCGCACAGCGCTTGTTGGGATGACCAACAGATCGGGCCGTGCGTTACCAGCACCTTCCATTCCACAAACGAGGTCGTATTGCCGGCCGCGGAGAACCCAGCCGCGGCCGCGTCATGGATGGTCGACATGTTGCGGAGATCCGAAGTGAGAACATTCAATTCGCCAGACACGAATCGATCCTTTCCTGGCTACAGGCCGGTCGTGAAGCGTTGAGTGGGAGTCTGGTTCGAGGTGCCGGTGCCGAACGAAGCATTGACCGGCGCGCGACCCGCCTGTAACTGGTCACCAGCGGCGACATCACCGGATTCGTTGTCGCCCTGTGCGTTCGGGTCTTGCTGATTGGCCTGCTCCACCGCCTGAGTTATGGACTCCACAATCTGTCCGGCCGCACCTGCAAAACTGCTTAGCATGCCGGCGCCGCCGCCACCCGAGCCGCCGCCCATTTGAGGAAGCGATGGCATGCCGCCCATCCCGGCCCCAGTGTTCGCAGCATTCGTGGCGCCGGCGAGCATGCCAGCCGTGCTGGGCATCTTGGGCATCGTTGGTGTTGCCGGTGATGCCCCGCCGCTACCGGAGCCGCCGCCGCTGCCGGAGCCGCCGCCGCTACCGGAGCCGCCGCCGGAGCCGCCGCCACTACCGGACCCGCCACCGCCATACGGATTTCCCGTACTTGTGGGTCCGCTCTGGTTGCCGGGAGTGCCGGGATTGTCAGATCCGCACTGGCTTCCCGAGCCAGGCGGTAAGGCGGGCGAGCTTGGCGCTGACGTACTCACCGCACCCGCTTGGCGGTACTTGGCTGTGGCTTCTCGTATCTGCGCAGCGTTGTCTTGCGCGTAGATACGCAGGTTGTTTACCGCCAGACCGGCGAACGTGGTGGCTGCAGCCACCGCAGCAACCTGGACTGCGATCGACTCCGGTGCGCCCAATACGGTGGCCTCCAGTGCTATCGCCACCGGAATCATCGCTGCCAAACCTTTGGATGCCCAGTCGACTTGAGTGCGGGCATGGTCCACCTGTTGTGCCTGAGTCGACAGAATTCGCACGATGTCGTTGTCAGCTTCCAGCATGGTTGTCGCACGCTGGATCTGGTGCGAGTTCTGCGTCGTGTATGCCTCAGATGCAGAGCCGGACCATGTTTCGGCGGGGTAGGCGCCCTCGAGGTTCTTTCCGTTGGACTGGAAGAGTTTGGCGCCCTCGCTGAAGTCGCCGCCATCATCCGGGCTTCCCTTGCCCATCGTGATGCTGGTCAGGTCCAGGAGCTTCAAACCGGCGGCGATCACAGGTGTGGCGGCAGCAGTGGGAATGAGCAACTGCGCCCATTGGCCGGCGTCACCGATCAAGCCGACCGCGCCGATCGGATCGCCTTCCATCAGCGACTTCAGGTCGCTGTAGGTGTCCCAGGCCAGTCCCGCGACCTTGGACTTTTTGGGCCCCTTTTTGGGCTCATCGCTGGACCCCTCGCTCGGCGTGGTCCCGCTGTCACTGACATCTGGTTGAGTCATTTGTGCGTCTGCGTACTACCCGTAGATTGATCAGTGCGCACGCCCATCGACCCTCCCGACATCACCAACGAAATTCGTTGCGGCGGACCCACACCGCGGAGTTGAGAGTATCAACGCCCGTAATACCCCCATCACACCAATTTTTGCGGTGGTGTGAACCGCCTGGCTATCCGGCCCGCCGCTCGAACGCGTTGATCGCCGCCGCAGCCTGGGAGGCGTCGGTCTGGGACGGTGGATTCCACCAGGGTTCGGGCTGTTTGGCGGCCCACCCGGTGATCGCCTCCAGTTCCGCTGCCAGCGAGATCAGCAGGGGCTCGCTGTCGGCCGGACCCATGAGCTGGACACCGATCGGGAGCCCGTCGGAGGTGAACCCGGCGGGCACGTTGATCGACGGCCAGCCCAGCAGGTTCCACGGCCAGGTCACCGGGCAGGCCGCGATCGCGGCACGCTCGGTGGCGGCCCAGCCACGTCGATCGAATTCGTGTGTGAGAGGCGGTGGTTGGGCGGTGGTCGGCGCGACGATGACGTCGACGAGGTTGAAGATCCAGGAAATCCGGCGCTGGACGGCGGCCTCGTGGGCCCGGGCCTTTCGCAGCACGTCCTGTGACAGCAGCCGGCCGATCCTCATGTTGGTCACGGTGCGTTCGTCGTAGGCGACGTCGCCGAGCCGGTCGGCCCAGTCCAGCAGGCCCGCGGTCGATCGGGCCAGGAAGTCCCACGACATCCGGAGGCTGTAGTTGGGGTCTTTGGCCACCACGGTGTGGCCCAGCTGCCCGAGTTGGTCGGCGACGGTTTGAAGGGCGTCGCGGATCTCGGGGTGCAGCGACGCGCGGAAACCGGTGTACGGAAACTTGGTCGACATGGCGATCCGCAGCGGCCCGGGGGCGCGCCCGACGTAATCGGCGGCCTGAATCGGCGCGGGCTTGTGGAGATCGCCGTCGGCGTTACCGGATGCGGCGTCGAGCACCAGGGCCGCGTCGGTGACGGTGCGGGCCAGTACGCCGTTGACGGTGATGCCGTTGAACGCTTCGGGCAGCGGCCAGGTCGAGATGCGTCCGCGCTGTGGCTTGATTCCGACCAGATGCGTCCACGCCGCGGGGATGCGGACGCTGCCCGCGCCGTCGGACCCGATGGCGGCGGTCACCAGGCCCGCGGCGACGGCCGCGGCGCTGCCGCCCGACGATCCGCCCGGGCTGTGCTTGCGCGACCACGGGTTACGGGTATGGCCGAAACCGGGGCCGCCGGTGAACGGCCACTGCCCGAGCTCGCAGGTGTTGGTCTTGCCGACGATCACCGCGCCGGCTGACTTCAACCGGCGCACCACCTCGGCGTCGTTGTCGGCGACGCGGCCGGACCCGCTGGTGCCGAACCCGGTGGGCACCCCGGCGATGTCGACGTCGTCCTTGACCGCGATCGGGATTCCCAGCAGCGGGAGTTGTTTGCCGGCTGCGCGAGCGGCGTCGGCCTTGGCCGCGTCGGCCAGCGCTTGCTCCGTGAGTACGACCCGGAATGCGTTGAGGGTGGATTGGCTCGCGGTGATGGCGTGCAAGGACTGACGTACCAGTTCGTCAGAAGTGATTGCGCCGCTGGCGAGTTGGTAGAGCTGATGGGTCAAGGTGGGAAAAGGCGGTGTGCTCGGGTCGGAAGTCGCAGATTTGGCCATCACTTTCGAGGATATCGGCGGTGCGTAACGGAACCTGTCCGACCATGGTGCGACACTGTCACGATGCGGCTGTACCGGGACCGGGCGGTGGTGCTGCGCCAGCACAAGCTCGGCGAAGCCGACCGGATTGTCACGTTGCTCACCCGCGACCATGGTTTGGTGCGCGCGGTGGCAAAGGGGGTCCGGCGTACCCGCAGTAAGTTCGGCGCCCGGTTGGAACCGTTTGCCCATATCGATGTGCAGCTGCACCCGGGCCGCAACCTCGACATCGTCACCCAGGTGCAGGCCATCGACGCGTTCGCCGCCGACATCGTCAGTGACTACGGCCGCTACACCAGTGCGTGCGCGATGCTGGAGACCGCCGAGCGGCTGGCCGGGGAGGAGCGGGCGCCGATGCCTGACCTGCACCGGCTCACGGTGGCCGCGCTGCGTGCCGTCGCCGACGGCCGTCGGGCTCGCGAACTGGTGCTGGACTCCTACCTGCTGCGGGCGATGACCATCGCCGGGTGGGCGCCGGCGCTGACCGAGTGCGCCCGCTGCGCCGCACCGGGCCCGCACCGGGCATTCCACGTCGCCGCCGGTGGCAGCGTGTGCGTGCACTGTCGCCCCAGCGGATCCAGTACCCCGCCGCAGCCGGTATTGGAGCTGATGTCGGCGCTGCACGAGGGTGACTGGGAGTATGCCGAGGCCTCTTCGTCGGGGCATCGCAGCCAGGCCAGCGGACTGATCGCGGCGCATCTGCAATGGCATCTGGAGCGTCAGCTGCGGACATTGCCTCTGGTCGAGCGGGTGTACCGGATCGATCGCACGGTCGCCGAACAGCGCGCGACGCTGGTCAGGCAGGATATGGGCCATGGCATTGACGAAGGACGGGAAGCGGGGCAAGTCGGCTTACCCACAGCTGCCCCCGGCGCCTGAGGACTATCCGGTCTTTCCGGACACCTCGACCTGGCCTGTCGTCTTCCCGGAGATCCCGGCCGGCACCAACGGCCGCTTCGCGCGCCCGCCCCAGCACCCCTCGAAGGCGGTCGCGCCCCGGATCCCGGCCGATCAGGTGCCCAACCACGTCGCCGTGGTGATGGACGGCAACGGCCGGTGGGCCACCCAGCGCGGACTGGGCCGCACCGAGGGGCACAAGATGGGCGAGGCGGTGCTGATCGATATCACCTGCGGGGCCATCGAACTCGGCATCAAACACTTGAGCGTCTACGCGTTCTCCACCGAGAACTGGAAGCGCAGCACCGAAGAGGTGCGCTTCCTGATGGGCTTCAACCGGGAAGTGGTGCGTCGCCGCCGGGAGAACCTGAACGCCATGGGCGTGAACATGCGCTGGGTCGGGTCGCGGCCCAGGATGTGGCGCAGTGTGATCAAGGAGTTCGACATCGCCGAGCAGATGACGGTCGGCAACGACGTCATCACGGTCAACTACTGCGTCAACTACGGCGGGCGCACCGAGATCGTCGAGGCGGCTCAGGCGCTGGCCGCCGAAGCCGCCGAGGGCAAGATCAACCCGGCCCGCATCACCGAGGCGTCCTTCGCCAAGCATCTGCACCGTCCCGACATTCCCGACGTGGACCTGTTCATCAGGACCTCGGGGGAGCAGCGGGCCAGTAACTTCCTGCTGTGGCAGGCGGCGTACGCCGAGTTCGTGTTCCAGGACAAGCTGTGGCCGGACTACGACCGGCGCGACCTGTGGGCGGCCTGCGAGGAGTACGTGAACCGCAACCGTCGCTTCGGCAGGGCCTGACATGCCCGGCCTCCTGCAGCGATTGTCCTCGGTGCTCGGCGAGGTGATGTCGGTCGTCGAGGAAGAAGACGGTGCGCTGACCGTGACGGTCGACGGCTCGGTGGCCTCGATCCGGGTGGTGGCTATCGCCGAGGACCTGGAGATGGTCTCGCTGACTCAGCCGTTGGCGTGGGATCTGCCGCTGAACAACAAGATTCGCGAGCGAGTGTCCGACCATGCCAGCAAGACGATGCTGGGCACAGTGGTGCTGGTGGAGAAGTTGGTCGAGACCCCCACGAACGGTGCGACGCCCAAGGGCGCCACCCGCAAGCGCCCGGCCAAGAAGGTCGCCGATGTGATGCTGCGCTACAACTTCCCGGCCGCCGGGCTCACCGATGACGCGCTGCGCACGCTGATCCTCATGGTGCTGGCCACCGGCGCCGACGTGCGCCGGGACCTGATGTCGTGACGGCTCCGGTCATCCGGATCGTCGCTGCCGTGGTGATCGATGAGCACGGCCGATTACTGCTGGTCCGCAAGCGCGGCACGACGGCGTTCATGCAACCGGGCGGGAAGATCGAACCGGGAGAGCAGCCGATCGAGGCGTTGGTTCGGGAGGTCCGTGAGGAACTCGGGGTCGGCTTCGATATTTCGGCGGCCGAAGAACTCGGCCACTTCGCCGCGCCTGCCGCGAATGAACCGGGCCACTTCGTCGATGCGTGGCTGTACCTGGTCGGCTTGGACGGCGAACCGCGGCCGCAGGCCGAGATCGCGGAAATGACCTGGATCGACCCGTTCGCGCCGAGCGACATCGAGCTGGCGCCGCTGACCGAACGCGCGGTGCTCGCGTTGGTGCGCGACCGGGCTTAGGCCCCACGTGTGAAGCGCTGTGGCGGAAAATCGACCTTGCCGCCGCCACCATGCTTCATACGCGGAACGCCGGTCAGTTAGCCCCGTCGCCGCAACCGCGGCACATCCCGAAGATCTCGATGGTGTGGCTGACGTCGGAGAAACCGTGCTCTCGGGCCACGTCGGCGGCCCAGGCCTCGACCTGGCCGCCGGAGATCTCGACGGTCGCGCCGCAGGCACGGCAGACCAGATGGTGGTGATGCTCTTCCGAGCAACGCCGGTATACCGATTCTCCGGTGTCGGTGCGCAAGGTGTCGACGCTGCCGGTGGTGGCCATGGACTGCAGTGTCCGGTACACCGTGGTCAGGCCGATGCCTTGGCCGCGGCGGCGCAATTCGTCGTGCAATTCCTGCGCTGAGCGGAATCCGTCCGTCTCGTTGAGCAGATCGGCGATGGCCGCGCGCTGGCGCGTCGACCGGACTGCGCCCGTCACCGTGGTTCCTCACTGGCGTGGGCGACCGCGTCGGAGACGATGTGGGCCAGGTGATGATCGACGAGGTGGTAGAGCACCTCACGTCCCGAGCGTTCGCTGGCCACCACCCCGGCCTGTTTGAGGATGCGCAGGTGCTGGCTCACCAGCGGCTGGGGGACGGCCAGGGCGTCGACCAATTCGTGGACGCAGCGCTGGGACTGTTGCAGCTGCAGGACGATGGCGATGCGCAGTGGCGCGGCCAGGGCGCGCAACAGCTCGCCGGCGGTGTCGAGCACCTCGCGCGGCGGCATTTCCGAGGCCGGGGCGGCGCTGGGCTCGCGCGCATCGTCGTGTTGGTTTACCGTGATATTGGAAATCGTTTCCATTACGGGCAAGAATACATGCGCGATATCGCATGTCAACCACTCCGGGGCTGCCGTCCTCCACGCGGGTTCGGGGTTTGGCCCGGTCACTCGCTACTCTGATGCACCGTGGCATCCATCATCGACACCGTTGCGAACCTGGCGAAACGCCGTGGCCTGGTCTACCAGTCCGGAGAGATCTACGGCGGAACCAAGTCTGCGTGGGATTACGGCCCTCTCGGCGTCGAGCTCAAAGAGAACATCAAGCGCCAGTGGTGGAAGTCCATGGTCACCGGTCGCGACGACGTGGTCGGTCTGGACAGCGCGATCATCCTGCCGCGCCAGGTGTGGGTGGCCTCCGGTCACGTCGACGTCTTCAACGACCCGCTGGTGGAGTGTCTGAACTGCCACAAGCGTCATCGCCAGGACCACATGCAGGAGGCCTACGCGGCAAAGAAGGCGTCCAAAGAAGGTGGCACGGTTGATCCCGATTCAGTGCCGATGGACGAGATCGTCTGCCCCGACTGCGGCACCAAGGGGCAGTGGACCGAGCCTCGTGACTTCAACATGATGCTCAAGACCTACCTCGGCCCGATCGAGTCCGAAGAAGGTCTGCACTACCTGCGGCCGGAGACGGCTCAGGGCATCTTCGTCAACTTCGCCAATGTGGTCACCACCGCGCGCAAGAAGCCGCCGTTCGGCATCGGCCAGATCGGCAAGAGCTTCCGCAACGAGATCACACCGGGCAACTTCATCTTCCGCACCCGCGAGTTCGAGCAGATGGAGATGGAGTTCTTCGTCGAGCCCTCGACCGCGCCGGAATGGCACAAGTACTGGATCGAGACGCGCCTGCAGTGGTACGTCGACCTCGGCATCGACCGGGACAACCTGCGGCTGTACGACCACCCCAAGGAGAAGCTGTCGCACTACTCCGACGGCACCGTCGACATCGAGTACAAGTTCGGCTTCGCCGGCAACCCGTGGGGCGAGCTGGAAGGCATCGCCAACCGCACCAACTTCGACTTGTCCACGCACGCAAAGCATTCCGGTGTCGACCTGTCGTTCTACGACCAGGGCGCCGACACCCGCTACGTGCCGTACGTGATCGAGCCGGCAGCCGGCCTCACCCGCTCACTGATGGCGTTCCTGGTCGATTCCTACACCGAGGACGAGGCCCCCAACGCCAAGGGCGGCGTGGACAAGCGCACGGTGCTCAAGCTCGACCCGCGCCTGGCCCCGGTCAAGGCCGCCGTGCTGCCGCTGTCGCGCAACGCCGACCTGTCACCGAAGGCCCGCGACCTGGCCGCCGAGCTACGCAAGAACTGGAACGTCGAGTTCGACGATGCCGGTGCGATCGGCCGCCGCTACCGCCGCCAGGACGAGATCGGCACGCCGTACTGCGTGACAGTCGATTTCGACACCCTGGAGGACAACGCGGTCACCATCCGCGAGCGTGACGCCATGACCCAGGAGCGCATCGCGCTGGACAAGGTGTCCGACTACCTCGCGGTGCGGCTCAAGGGCTGCTGACGCCTCACCGCGTGGTGCCGGCGATGTCGAGCACCACGCGGAACCGGGCCTGACCCGACATCATCCGCTCGTAGGCCTTCGGTGCCTCCTCGAACGGCATCACCTCGACCATCGGCGAAATCCCGTTGGCCAGACTGAACGCCAGGTTCTCCTCGTTGTCGATCGCCGAGCCGGTCAGGCTGCCGACGATGCTGCGACCACCGAGAATCAGATCGGCCGTGCTGACCGCGATCGGATCCGGCGCCACTCCGACGACGACCAGCTGCCCGCGCGGACGTAACCCCGCGACCAGTGGGCTCATCGAGGCGCCGCTGGCTGCGGTGGCGACGATCGCGGTGGCCCCGCCGAGTGCGTTGAGCTCGGCGCCGGGGTCGGCGGCCGCGCTGTCGATGTAGTGATCGGCGCCCAAAGACGTTGCCAGCTCGGCTTTGTCGGCGCCGCGGGCGATCGCCGCGACGCGGAATCCGAGCTTCTTGGCGTACTGCACTCCCAGGTGCCCGAGCCCGCCGATGCCCTGGACGGCGACCAAGGCCCCGGGTGGGGCCGCGGTGGCGCGCAGTGCGTTGAACACCGTGACCCCGGCACACAACAGGGGAGCGGCGATGGTGGGCGCCAGTTCCTCGGGCACCCGCACCAGACCCGACGCCCGCGCGTACACGATCTCGGCGTACCCGCCGTCAACGCTCGTGCCGGGTTTCGGTTGGTCGGTGCAGTTCACGAAATCGCCACGGCGGCAGAACTCGCACTCGTTGCACTGGCCGCCGAGGAAGCCCAGACCGACCCGGTCGCCGGGCTCGAACGTGTGTACTCCGTCGCCGACCGCATCGACTACGCCGACGATCTCGTGGCCCGGCACTACCGGTAATTCCGGTGCGGGTCGCTGGCCTTCGACGGCGAGTACGTCGCTGTGGCACACCCCGCAACTGAGCACGCGCACCCGTACCTGGCCGAATGGCGGTGGGGCGAGCTCACGTTCGACCAGGTCGAACTGACGCTGTCCGGTCACCTGATAGGCGCGATAAGTCGACATGTCCACTCTCCTCAGATGTTTGGCGCTCAGGCGAAGGCGTTGGTACGGACTTGACGGGTGAGTTCATCGGCGAGCACCTCGGCTGCCCCCGATTCGATACCGTCGACGATCTGGCGGGCCACGTCGGCCGGATCGTTCTTGGGGACGTCGAGATCGGCGACCATCGGCGTGTCGGTGTAGCCGAGATATACCCCGACCACATTGGTGTCCTGCTCGCTGAGCTCGGCGCGCAGGGAGTTGGTGACCGACCACAGCGCCGCTTTGGAAAAGCCGTAGGCGCCGAAACCGGGCAGCCAGGACAGCACCGACGCCACGTTGACCAGCGTGCCCCCGGCCAGCTGGGGTGCGAAGGCCCTCGTCACGAGTAACGGGCCGAACAGGTTGGTCTCGAGTACGGATCGGATTTCGCCGAGGTCGCTGTGCAGCAGTGACTTTCCGCCGGTGACGCCGGCGTTGTTCACGACGATGGTGGCGTCGCCGGCCAGTGCGGCCAGCCGGGCGACGGAATCACCGTCGGTGACCTCGGCTTCGACGACGACCACTCGGGGGTCGGTGCTGGGCTCGGGGCGTCGGCTGGTGGCATAGACCTTGGCGGCGCCGCGGGCGAGGAGTTCGTCCACGATCGCCTTGCCCAGCCCTTTCTGGCCGCCGGTAACCACTGCCGTCGCACCCTGGATCTGTCGGGACATTCGATTCTCCTTCGAACTCGGTTGACTGCGCGAACGTCACCTACGTCAAGGTCCAACAGCTGAGTAGGTATTCCCAATCCAGATAGAATTGTCGCATGCGTACTGATCCGTGGTCCGACGACGCCTGCCCGATCGCCCGCACCATGTCGGTGCTCGGCCAGCGGTGGGCGATCCTGATCATTCGCGAAGCGCTGCTCGGCCGATCGCGATTCTCGGAGTTCCGGCAACGGCTCGGCGTCGCGCCGGACGTCCTGAGCGCCCGGTTGTCCGAGCTGGTCGAGGCCGGGATTCTGCAGGTCGTGGATTACCAGGAGCCCGGCGATCGCACCCGCAGCCGCTATGTGCTCACCGATGCCGGGCATGAACTCGTCTCGGTGCTCGCGGCGCTCGGGCAGTGGGGCCACGTGCATCGGCCTCGTCCGCACAGCAGCCGGTACCGGTTCGTCGAAACCGAAACCGGAGAACCCGTCGGAATCGGCTTCCAGCGCAAGGACGGTACCGCCGTGCCCCGTGGGCAGGTCAGCCTGACCGAACAGGCCGGTTAGAAACGCCCGCCGCCACCGCTGTAGCTGCGGCCCGACGAATGTGACGAGCCGCCGTAGGACGTCGGGCGTCCCATGCTGCGCCCGCCACCGAAGCCGCCACCGAAGCCCCCGCCGAAACCACCGCCTCCGCGCAGGATGTTGCCGATGAGGATGCCGCCGAGCACCGCTCCCATATCGGACCCGCCACCGCCGCCGTACTGGGAGGTGTAGGAGCGTTGCGCGGCCCGTACGTCATCGTTGGCCAGGCTCTGTGCCTGAGCGGCCAGTGTCGACGCGCCGTTGGCATGCGCGACGGCCTCGTTCGGGTTGGCGGCTCGCTTGGCCTCGGCGGCCTGCAGCTGGCGCTGTGCCTCGGCCAGTCGGGTACGGGCCTCCGGGCCGATGCTGCCGCGCCGGGTCTCGATGAAGTCCGACACCGCCCTGATCCGCGACTGTGCGGTGAACAGTGCCTGCTCCAGAGCCCGGGCCAGCCGCTGCGCGGCTTCCTGTTGTTCGTGCACACCGGCCAACAGCTGATCGAGTTCGGCGTCGGCCTTGGTCAGCCGGGTGAACGTACCCAGCGGGTCGGCTTTGCCGTTGGCCGTCGCGTCATCGGCAGCCTTCTTGGCGGCGTCGCGGGCGGTGCCCAGCTTGTCGGCCTGTGGCGTACCAGGTTGACTCAGTAGCGAATTCGCCTGGTCGATACCGGCCTGAATGTCGGTGATGGCCGCGGGCAGGCCCGCCAGGGCCCGATTGATGTCGGTGGCCGCGCTGTCCACGGCGTCGAGCAGGGTGCGGGCCTGGTCCAGCCCGGATTCGGCCGCGCGCACCGCGTCGACCAGTGCGGTTTGATCGGTGGCCGGCCGGGAGACCAGCCCGCGGGCAGCGGTGATGTTGCGGTCGGCGAAGGCCAGTCGTTCCTTGGCGGTGTCCACGTTGGTTTCCACCGAGGCCAGCGCGCTCGCGTCGAACTGGGTGTGCAGGTTGTCCAGGGTTTGTCGGGACGGATCGATACGTGCGGTGAGATCGACCATCTGCTGGGTCATGGCGTCCAGCCGGCTGGGGGCGTTGATGACCAGATCACGCAGCTGCTCGAACGCCTGGCTCTGGATATCGAGTTCACGGTCCGCTCTGGCCGCCGACACCACCACCTGAGTCAGCAGCTGACGCTGTTGCAGCGGGGTTTCGGGGGCGTCGTCATCAAGAGTCTGGCGAACGGTGAACGCTTGGGCCAGAGCGGTTTTCGCATTGGCCAGGGCTGCACTGAACGGTTCGGTGCGCGAGGCCCCGAACTCCTCGACAGCCAGCTCGAGCTCGGCCTCGCTGGTGCGCACGGCATTGTCGACGTCCACCACGATCGAGCGGGACAGCTCGTCGAGCGCCTCCAGCGGTACCGATGCCAGAGCGTTGGCGTCGGTCGGGTCGACACGCTTGGCGGCCTCGAACTCGGCGCGGAGGCGCTTGGCCCGGCGCCGGCGCGACCACCACCACAGCAAGCCGGCCAGCACCAGCACCACGCCGAGCGCGATCAGCATGGCGGGCCACGACACGCTGGGCGCGGCCGGGGATTCGGGTTCGGAGTTCAACCCGTTGGCCGCGGCGATCGCGGCTCCGGCCCAGTCGTCCCGGCGCAGGGCCGGGGTCACGCTGTTGCGCCGCATGTCGTCGGCGCGGGCCGAATCGGTGACGGTATCGGGAACCTGGAAGGCGAACGCCCGGTCCACCGTGGCGACCGCCAGCAACACATCGTCGTCACCGAAATCGCTCAGCCGCATGGTGTTCTGTGCCCACCCGACCGGGTTCTGCCGGGCGAAGTCCTCGACAAAGACCACCCACAGTTTGATGTGGCGGTCGTCGTAGAGCCGGTCGATGGCGCGCTGCACGTTGCCCCGCTGAGCCGCCGACAGCACACCCGCGTTGTCGGTGAGCTGGGTCGCCAGCCGTAGCGGCGGTTCGGCCATGGCCGCCGGTGCGACCACGAGTCCGGTCATCAGGATCGCGAGCAGCATGGACAGCAGACGGGCGATACGCATGACCGTCAATCTAATGCGCTGCGAGGTCGGTGCGTTGCTTCCTGGCAGACTGTGCGTCGGTGAACGCGGATACGCAGTGGTATGACGACTTCGACCGGCAACGTCTGGTGGTCGAGGCACCCAAGGCTGCTGCGCTGCCCGGGACCGACACCGAGCACCGAACCGACTTCGCCCGCGACCGCGCCCGGGTGTTGCACAGCGCGGCCCTGCGTCGACTCGCCGACAAGACCCAGGTGGTCGGCCCGCGGCACGGCGACACCCCGCGCACCCGGCTGACGCATTCACTGGAGGTGGCCCAGATCGGCCGCGGCATGGCAGTCGGGCTCGGCTGTGATCCCGACCTGGTGGATCTGGCCGGGCTGGCCCACGACATCGGGCATCCGCCCTACGGGCACAACGGCGAGCGGGCCCTCGACGAGATCGCCAAACCGTTCGGCGGGTTCGAGGGCAATGCCCAGAATTTCCGGATCCTGACCCGGCTGGAGCCCAAAGTTCTTGATGCGGACGGCCGTTCGGCGGGGCTCAATCTGACGCGGGCCGCGCTGGACGCGGTGGCCAAGTATCCATGGCCGAGCTTCGGCACCCGAAAGAAGTACGGGTTCTACGACGACGACGCCGAGGCCGCCGCCTGGGTACGTGAAGGTGCGCCCGCCGAACGGCCGTGCCTGGAGGCGCAGGTGATGGACTGGGCCGACGACGTCGCGTATTCGGTACACGACGTCGAAGACGGTGTGATCTCCGGGCGCATCGACCTGCGCGTGCTCGGCGATCCCGACGCCGCGTCCTCGCTGGCCGACCTGGGTGCCAAGAATTTTCCCAGCGTCACCCACGACGATCTGCTGGCCGCCGCTCAGCGGTTGTCCCAGGTTCCGGTGGTGGCGGCGGTGGGTCGCTACGACGGCACGTTGGCGTCGTCGGTCGCGCTCAAGACCATGACCAGTGAACTCGTGGGGCGATTTGCCAATGCGGCGATCACTCAGACCAGGGCCGCCGTCGCCGGCGATCGGCCGCTGCGGCGTTTCGCTGCCGACCTGGAGGTGCCGCCGCTGGTGCGCGCCGAGGTGGTGCTGCTCAAGATGCTCGCACTGCAATTCATCATGTCCGACCACCGCCACCTGCAGATCCAGGCCGACCAACGCACCCTGATCCACGAAGTCGCCCTGGCGTTGTGGGCGCAGGCCCCGGGCAGCCTCGACCCCCAGTTCGCACCCGAGTTCGACCGCGCCGCCGACGACGGCGCCAAGCTGCGCGTGGTGATCGACCAGATCGCGTCCTACACCGAGAGCCGGTTGGAAAGAGTGCACGAGGCACGCTCACCGAGACCTCTAGAATGAGCCGGTGGCCGGCCGGATTTCAGATCGCGATATCGCGGCCATTCGTGAAAAGGTTCGCATCGAAGATGTCGTCGGCGACTACGTCCAGCTGAGGCGGGCCGGCGCCGACTCGATGAAGGGCCTGTGCCCGTTCCACGACGAGAAGTCCCCGTCGTTTCACGTCCGCCCCAATCACGGCCACTTCCACTGCTTCGGTTGTGGCGAGGGCGGCGACGTGTACGCCTTCGTCCAGAAGATCGAACACGTCAGTTTCGTCGAGGCGGTCGAGTTACTGGCCGACCGGGTCAACTACACCGTCACCTACACCGGGGCGTCGACCACCAACGTCCAGCGCGACCGGGGCAGCCGCAGCCGGCTGCTGGCCGCCAACGCCGCCGCCCAGGAGTTCTACGCCCAGGCGCTGGCCTCGGACGAGGCGGCGGAGGCGCGCAAGTACCTGACCGAGCGCAACTTCGACGCCGCCGCGGCCGCCCAGTTCGGCTGCGGGTTCGCGCCGTCGGGGTGGGACACGCTGACAAAGCACTTGCTGCGTAAGGGTTTCGAGTTCAAGGAGCTGGAGGCGGCCGGGCTGAGCCGGGAGGGCAAACGCGGGCCGATGGACCGGTTCCACCGGCGTCTGCTGTGGCCGATCCGGGTGTCCTCTGGGGAAACCATCGGCTTCGGCGCACGCCGGTTGTTCGACGACGACCAGAACCAGGCCAAGTACGTCAACACCCCCGAAACCGTGCTCTACAAGAAGTCACAGGTGCTGTTCGGGCTGGACCGCGCCAAGCGCGACATCGCCAAGGGACATCAGGCCGTCGTCGTCGAGGGCTATACCGACGTGATGGCCATGCACCTGGCCGGGGTGACCACCGCCGTGGCGTCGTGCGGCACCGCGTTCGGCGAACAGCACCTGTCGATGCTGCGCCGGCTGATGATGGACGACAACTTCTTCCGGGGCGAGCTGATCTACGTCTTCGACGGCGACGCCGCGGGCCAAGCCGCCGCGGTCAAGGCGTTCGAGGGTGAGCAGAACCTGTCCGGGCAGTCGTTCGTGGCGGTGGCGCCCGATAGTATGGATCCGTGCGATCTCCGGCTGCGCTCCGGTGACGGCGCCGTACGTGACCTGGTGGCCCGCCGAACCCCGTTGTTCGAGTTCGTGATTCGTAGTGCGCTGGCCGAACACGACCTCGACAGTGCCGAGGGCAGAGTGGCCGCGTTGCGGCGCTGCGTGCCGATGGCGGCCCGGATCAAAGACCCGACGCTGCGCGACGAATACGCCCGGCAGTTGGCCGGCTGGGTCGGCTGGGACAACGTCGCGCAGGTGATCGGCCGGGTGCGGGAGGAAGCCAGCGGCGGCCGCAAGGACACGCGGCGTCAGTCCGCCGGGCGGGCGGCCCGACCCGCCGCGGCCCCGGTGCAGCGTCCCGACCCGACGGATCCGACCCTGTGGCCGCAGCGGGAGGCGCTCAAGGCCGGCCTGCAGTATCCGGCGATCGCCGGGCCGGTGTTCGACTCGTTGACCGTCGAGAGCTTCACCCACCCCGGGTATGCCGCGGTGCGGACGGCGATCGAGGCGTCGGGCGGCACGGCGGCGGGCAAGTCCGGAGCGCAGTGGATCGAAGCCGTCCGCGAGCAGACCGCGTCCCCGGCCGCGGCCAGCCTGGTCAACGAACTGGGCGTGGAGGCCATCAACGTCGAGGACGACGAGCACCTGCCGCGCTACATCAGCAGCGTGCTGGCTCGCCTGCAGGAGGTCTGGGTGGGCCGCCAGATCGCCGAGGTCAAGTCCAAGCTGCAACGCATGTCGCCCGTGGAGCAGGGAGACGAATATCACGCTCTCTTCGGTGACCTGGTGGCGATGGAGTCCTATCGGCGCAGCCTGCTGGAACAGGCCAGCGGCGACGACCTGACTGCGTGATCGCCCGGATCGCGATAGGGTGAGGCGCAGTCGGGCCCCTACACGCGAAAGAGGCGAACCCGGTGACCAACCTGGTGACACTGTTCAGCACGAAGACACGACGTTACGTCGCAGTCGGCGCATTCGCGCTGGCCACCGGCGCTGCCGTGGTGGCCCCGGCGTTCTCGGCGACGTCGACGTCCGGTCCCGAGATCTCGGCCCAGCCGGCCTGCCTGGCATGGTTCGGCAACAAGGAGGACGGCAAGTGCCTGTCCTACTCGAACGGGATGCCTGCCAACGTCGGCACGCCGTGGGTGGGTGCTGGCGGCAACGGCGGATTCGTCACCGGCCCCCTGCTTCCGGGCACGTCGATCAACCAGGGGATCGGCTAGCCCTACCAGCGAGTTTTCGCCGAACCGTCGGTGCTCTCCTTCGTGGAGAACACCGACGTTTCTGCGTCTATGGGGGTCAACGTGAGGAACTGCGGGTCAGGGGAGACCCGCTTGGCGATCTTGCGCCGTCCGGCGTCCAGCACTGCCTTGGTGGCCGGATTGGCGGTCACCGCACGGTAGGTACTGGCGATCTGCTCATAGCGGCGTCGTCCGGCCTTGGCGCCCAGCACATAGCCGACGGCGATCACGGCGGCGTAGCGGATCACAGTGTTCCTCCCAGACAGGCAGTCGTGTGTACTCCATCCTGCCTCACCGCCGCCTCGGCGCGCCCGTCCGGGAGCGAGTTGGCGGCAGCGGCGGTCCGTACGCTAGAGTCAACGCTCGGCCGCGGAGCTTCCGCGGAAGGTAGTCCCCTGTAGCTCAATTGGCAGAGCTCCCGACTGTTAATCGGGCGGTTGATGGTTCGAGTCCATCCGGGGGAGCAAGTTCTCCAAGACCCCAGTTCTAGGACTGGGGCCGGGTCTGAGCCTGACGGGCCGCCTGGGTAAGTGCCTCCACCAGTGGATTGGCCGCCGACGCGAGAGCTTTCCGCTCCTCTTCGGACAGTTGGTAGAACGTCCATACGCCCCATGCCGCAGGCCGCACGTACACGGTCACTTGTTGCCGGTTGTTCTGCAGCACGGCCGGAACGGGTACGGCGCGATCGAGGGTGGCCGCGCTGGCCATCTCCTCGGCGATCTGCTGGACGTTGACTGATTCCTGCAGTTGGTACAGCACGGCCTTGTTGGCGGGGCCTTCCATGGCGAGGAACCAAGCCATCAGTGTCTCCTTGGGGTGTGGGTGAGTCGGATCGCAAACAGTCTCACCTATCGACGCGCCGCCGTCAGCCCACTCGCTGAGCCGGTTTGATTCGCTACCCTCGGGGTGTGTACCCACGGCTGATCGCCATCGTCGCTTTTGTCGGTCTCCTCGCGGTCGGTTGCGGCTGGAGCCCCCCGTCGGCTCCGCCTCCGAAGCCGGACACGTGCGCGCCGTCGGACGGGCCGAGCGCCGAAACGATCGCCGATCAGATCGCGAAACTGCCCGCGCCGGAAGCGGGTCGGCAATGGCGGCAGATCGGCAGTGGCCACACGCTCAACTGCCGGCTGTACTGGGTCCAGGTGGGCCAGACCAACCCCGAGCCCAACAGCGTCGGGCAGCTGCTGTTCTTCGACCGTCAGACCCCGATCGGTCCGGCCACTCCGGAGCCGCGGCCCTACATCAACGTGGTCACCAACGCCGACGACACCGTGGTGGTGAACTACCAGTGGCAGCAGGGCCAGGACTCGGCCACGTCACCGACCGGCATTGCCACCGTGCGATTCCGGATCGGGGACGACGGCAAACTTGTTGCCGTCGACCCGATTCCGAAGGGCTGAGGGGGCTCAGCCGTTGACCAGCTCGTCGGGGTCGAGCATCGCCGCGTAGCGCAACTGCTCGGGGATGCCGAACCCGTCGACGAGGGTTTCGACGTGTGGGCGCAGTGAGCGGCAGCGTTCGTTGATCCCTCGTGTCACGGCCTTGGCGCGTTCGGTGGACAGGAACCGGTGCTCGATGAACCAGGCCTTGTCGTCCTCGATCACCGACAGCGCGTACAGGTCGCAGACATCCTCGAGGAGCTCACGCGCTGCGTCGTCCTCGCAGGCGTCGATGCCTGCGACGAACGCTTCCAGGATCACGCGATCGATATGGGCCTGCGCGGCGTGCAGCACGTGGTCCTGCACGTGGTTGAACGCCTCGAAGGCCGACATCTCCTTACCCTTGCCCTGCAGCCGCCGAGCCACCGAGGCCAGCATGTACTCCTCGCGGTCTTCGAACATCTTGACCTGCGTGCCGCGGTTGAACAGGCTGCCTTCCTCCTCGTTGTCCTGACGGGTGTCGAGGATGGTCTGGATGATGGTCTCTGCGGCAGTGCGTTTCAGTACCCGTTCACCGGCGTAATTGGCCGCGAACCGGACCCACTCGACCGGGCTCATGCCCTTGATGTCGTCGGCGTAGGCGGTGAGTAGCTCCTTGGCCACCAGCTGAGTCAGCACGTGGTTGTCGCCTTCGAACGTGGTGAACACGTCGGTGTCGGCGCGCAGGGCGATCAGCCGGTTCTCGGCGAGATAGCCTGCACCGCCACAGGCTTCGCGCGCTTCCTGAATCGCACGGCTGGCGTGCCAGGTGTTGGCGGCTTTGAGGCCGGCGGCGCGGGCCTCCAGTTCACGCTGCTCCTCGGCATCCGGATCGTCGGAGGTCTGCAGCTCATGGCATTTGGCCACCAGCTCGTTCTGGGCGAACTGCAGCGCGTAGGACTTGGCGATCAGCGGCAGCAGCCGGCGCTGGTGCACCAGGTAGTCCATGATCAGGACTTCCTCGTCGCTCTTCGGTGCTTCGAACTGCCTGCGTTCCAAGGCATATCGGGTGGCGATGTCCAGGGCCACCCGAGCCGCGGCCGACGCGCTGCCGCCGACGGTGACGCGGCCCCGGATCAAGGTGCCCAGCATGGTGAAGAATCGTCGGCCCGGGTTCTCGATCGGTGAGCTGTACGTGCCGTCTGGGGCGACGTCGGCGTAGCGGTTGAGCAGGTTCTCGCGCGGGACGCGCACCTGGTCGAAGACGATGCGGCCGTTGTCGACACCGGGAAGGCCGCCCTTGTAGTGACAATCCGACGTGGTGACGCCGGGCATGTCGTTGCCCATGTCGTCTCGGATCGGCACCACGAAACAGTGCACGCCGTGGCCTTCGCCGTCCGGGGTGATCAGTTGTGCGAAAACCGTTGCCACTCGGGCAGTTTCGGCGGCGCCGCCGATGTAGTCTTTGCGGGCGGTGGGGGTGGGGGAGTGAATGACGAATTCCTGGGTCGCCGGATCGTAGGTGGCGGTGGTCTCCAAGGACTGCACGTCGCTGCCGTGACCGGTCTCCGTCATGGCGAAACAGCCCAACAGGTCCAGGTCGATGAGCCGGCGCACGTAAGCCTTGTGATGACGTTCGGTGCCCAGGTTCTCGATGGCACCGCCGAACAGGCCCCATTGCACGCCGGCCTTCACCATCAGCGACAGGTCGCTCATGGCCAGCATCTCGATCTGGGTGATGGCCGCTCCGACGTCGCCGTTGCCGCCGTGCTCCTTGCGGAAGCCGTCTTCGGCGGCGCCGGCCGCAGCCATGATCTTGAGCTGCTCGGCCACTTTGGCCCGGGCGATCACAGTGTTCGGGGTGTAGTGGGGTCGGAAGATCTCGTCCGACAACCTGGCTCGCATGGCGTTCTTGACGTCGCGCCAGCGGCCGTCCAGCGAATTTCGCAGATGCTCGGAAGTTGAGGTCATATCCGACGGTAACGCGTATGGCCGCCGCTGTGCTGCTGTTGGCAGCAAGGCAAGGCTTGCTGGACAAGCATCACCTGTGCGGGAAAGACTGGCAACCATGCCGGACTCAGTCGGTAATTCGCTGTCGCCCACCGGCTTGCCGCATGTGAGTTATCACCGGCATGCCGACGTCACCGGAGGCTGGCTGCGCGCGGCCACCTTCGGTGCGATGGACGGTCTGGTCAGCAATACCGCGTTGATCGCCGGTGTCGGAGCCAGCGCGTCAGCTCAGACTGTGGTGCTCAGCGGCGTGGCCGGGCTGCTGGCCGGGGCTTTCTCGATGGCGCTGGGCGAATACACCTCGGTGACCACCGCCAACGAGCAGGTCGATTCCGAGGTGAGGGTCGAACGCCGGTCTTTCCTGAACAACCCCAATGCCGAGCAGGCCGAACTGGTGGCCATGCTTCAGGAGATGGGGATGACACCCGAAACCGCGGCGAAGGCCAGTGAGGAGATTCACCGCGACGAGAACCAGGCGGTGAACTTTCATCTCGTCCAGGAGTTGGGAGTGGATCCCCGGGAGAAGCCGTCACCGTGGGTGGCCGGTGGCTCGTCCTTCGTCATGTTCGCGATCGGTGCGATCATCCCCTTGATCCCGTATCTGCTCGGCTTCCAGTCCTTGTGGGCGGGTCTGGCCTGCGGTGGGGTGGGTCTGCTGATCGCCGGTGCGGTAGCGGCGAAGTTCACCCGCAAACCGGTGGCTGTGGCCGGGCTGCGGCAGTTGGTGTTCGGGTCTGTCGCGATCGCGGCCACCTACGTGGTCGGCATCCTGGTCGGCGCCGTCATCACCTGATGCTGCGCCGTATCTTGTTGGCCGGCGCCATGGTGGTGTCGGCGTGTGGGCCGGCGCAAGCCGCGCCCGTCCTGGACTATCTCGGCCAGCATCAAGTGCCTGCGGGAGCCATGCTGGACGGTACGGTGATCGGCGGGCTGTCGGGAATCAGTTACCACCCGGCCGCCGACCTGTATTACGTCATCAGCGACGACCGCTCCGCGAAGAACCCGGCGCGGTTCTATACCGCGCGGATCACACTGTCGGACAACGGTATCGGCGAGGTCGAGTTCGTCGGTACCCATCCGTGGCTGGACCGCGACGGACAACCGTTCCGTCCGCTGGACATTGCCGCGGTGCCGCCTGTGGTCCCGCCGGACCCCGAGGCCATCGCCTTCGATGCCGGCAGGCAACGGCTGTACTGGACCAGTGAGGGGGAGCGGCGCACTGAGGGACCCGGCGCTGGAATTCTGCTCGACCCGTGGGTGCGCACCGCGGGCCTCGACGGCAGCTTCCTGGGCGAGTTCGCGTTGCCGGACGGCTTCCAGATGTCGGCCGATGAGCACGGGCCACGGCGCAACAGCACGCTGGAAGGCCTCACGCTCACCCCGGATGGGCGGTACTTGTGGGCGGCCATGGAAGGCCCCGGCTACGACGACGGTCCACCGCCCGACGCGCAGCGCGGCGCGCTGACCCGCATTGTGCGCTTCGACGCGGATTCCGGCGTAGTCGACGGCCGATACACGTATCTGCTGGACCCGGTGAGCGCCGGACCGGGCGGCATGAACGGTTTGTCCGATCTGGTCGCGCTCGACGACGACAACTTTCTGGTGATCGAGCGCGGCTTCGGCACGCACGTGGCGGTGCGGATCTACCGCGCGAGCGTGGTCGACGGTTCCACAGAGCTGAGCAAGACGCTGCTGGCCGATCTGACCACCACGCCGGGCCTGGCCCCGCTGGACAACATCGAGGGAATCACGTTGGGGCCCAAGTTGCCCGACGGCCGGCAATCGGTGATCGCCGTCAGCGACGACAACTTCTCGCCGACCCAGCTCACGCAGTTTCTGTTGTTCGCGTTGTAGGCGCGGTTGCGCCGCTCACCATTCGCGTGCGTAACGCCATGGCGTTTTCTGGCCGGTTTTTCCGCCGTGGCGTTACGAATGCGAATCGGGCCGGCCCGAATTGGCGGTCTCGACGGTCGTAACGAGCCCGCACGATGGTCAGTCGTGAGCGTGCATCAGCGCGTATGGCAAATCGAGATCGACACCAGGGTCGTGAAACTCGACGAATCACGACCCTCACGTCGATCTCGGCGACAGGCCGCCTCCAACGCGTGGCGGCTATTTCAACAGCGCGTGGCGATCGAAATAGAAGTAGGTGTAGCTCGCGGTGATGGCGCAGACGACGGTGGCCACCAGCAGCATCTGCGATCCGCTGACCACCACGCTGACCAGGCCGCCGATGACGGCGCCGCCGGCGAAGCCGGCCCACAGCAGAAAATAGCCGAGCCAATCGGCCAACTGTCCGCCGCTGATATGACGTTCGATGCCCTGGCCCATCTTCACGAGGGTCCCGGTCACGTAACTCAGCGGGATGGACACCTCACCGTCCTTGACGAATGAGGTGTTCAGCGCGCCGATACCGAAGGCCACGAACAGGATTGGGACGTATGGGACGTCGCGGGCCGTCCAGCCACGCTCGATGAGGTCCACCACGGTGGACACCACCAGGGCGAGCGTCGTCAGCACCGTCGCGCCGTGGGGATGATTGACCCAGAGATGGCGGCGGCACAACGACGCGATCACCACTCCGCCGACGAAGGCGAGCAACAGCAGTGCGGCGCCGATCGCCAGCCACTCCTCGCCCTGGAAGAGCCCGAGGAACGCCCGCTCGGTATTGCCGGTCATGAAGGTGACGAAGTACCCCGCCGAGTGGGTGAATGCGGCCGCCCCCAGCACGCCGGCCAGGCCCGCCAGAACCCACGACAGTCGTGCCTCGCCGTCGAACTGTTTCGACATTCACCCATTGTGGAAGTTCGGCTCCCGCTCGGGGTGGATTTAGCCCGTGCCGTCAGCTGTCGCTGCCGACGGTGACCGCAGTGGCCTCGTCGGTCAGCTCGTCGAGTTCGTCCTCTTCGGCGTCGATCCCGATGAGGTGCGGACGGGTCAGGAACAGCACACCGGCACCGGCCAGCACCGCGGCCGCGCCGACCCAGTAGGGCAGATGCACGTTCACCTGCTCGCCGAGCACCCCGGCCAGCCACGGGGCGACGGCAGCCCCGCCGAACCGCAGGAAGCTGTAGGCGGCCGAGGCCACGCCGCGCTCGACCGGAGCGGCCTTCATCACCGTCTCGGTGATCAAAGTGTTGTTGATACCGATGAACAGGCCGGCGATCACCACACCGCAGGCCAGGACTGCCTTGGAATCGGTCCACACCGCCATCACGGTCAGCACCGCGGTGAAGGCGACCAAGTTCAGGATCAGCACCCGCACCGTGCCGAAGCGGTGTTGCAACCGTGGGGCGACGACCACCGAGGTGAACGCCAACGCCAGACCCCAGCCGAAGAAGATGAGCCCGATCTGATGAGCGGTCATGTCCAGTGGAAACGGGGTGAAGGCCAGCAGGGTGAAGAAGCCGAAGTTGTAGAGCAGCGCGGTGATCGCGACGCCGAGCAGGCCACGGTGGCGCAACGCCCGGAACGGATCGGCCAGGGTGGTGGCGCGTTCGGCCCGCGGCGTGGCCGGTAGCAGGAACGCGGTGATCACCAGGGCGAAGGCCATCAGAGCCGAGACGCCGAAGAAGGGGCCGCGCCAGGAGATCGAGCCGAGGACGCCACCGACCAGCGGGCCGATCGCGATCCCCAGGCCGAGCGCGGCTTCGTAGAGAATGATGGCTTGTGCCACAGAGCCTTTCGCCGAGTTCACGATGGTGGCCAGCGCCGTGGCGATGAACAGGGCGTTGCCGAGACCCCACAGCGCGCGCCAGCCGACGATCTGCATGACGGTGTCGCTCATCCCGGCCAGGCCGGCCCCGGCGATGATGATCACCAGGCCGAGCAGCAGCGTGCGTTTGGGGCCGATCCGGCTGGACACCACACCGGTGATCAGCATGGCCACGCCCATCACTGCCATGTAGCTGGTGAACAGCAGCGACACCTGGGACGGTGAGGCGTTGAGGTTGTCGGCGATGGGTTTGAGGATGGGGTCGACGAGTCCGATGCCCATGAAGGCGACGACGGAGGCGAAAGCGACGGCCCATACGGCCTTGGGTTGGCGCCACATCGGGGCGGTAACTCCTAACTAGTTCTGGTGCGACAGGGGATGCTCGTCGACGTCGGTGAGCAGCCGTCGAATGATGTCGACGGAGGCCGCCAGCGTCGTGCGCTCCTCGGCACTCAAACGTTCGAGCCGCGGATTGATCGCGGCAGCGCGATCGGCCCGGGCTTGCTCCAGGGTCTGCCGACCCCGCTGGGTGATGCGGATCAGTACCGCGCGCGCATCGCCGGGGTCGGGTGTGCGGGTCACCAGGCCGGCATCTTCGAGGCGACGGACCTGCGTGGTCATGGTCGGTTGCGAGCAATGGTCGAGGTAGGCGAGGTCGGAGATTCGTGCTTCGCCTTGATCCTCGATGGTGGACAGCAGGCGGGCCTGGGCCCAGGGCAGCGGTAGCCGGGCGCGCTGGGTGGCCAGCCGGTTCAACCGGGCCACGACTGACAGCAGATCAGCGCCGAGTTCGGCGTTGTCGGATACCGTGGCATCCTCGGTCGGGGTCGACATGCCCACCATATTACATAGATTTGCTATGTAGTCTAGTCATCGGGCGTGCTCTCGCTCACACAACGGGCACCCGCCGGCCGCGATCGCGGCTGGCAGAATCGAACGATGACCGCGAAACCCCCGGCGACGACGCCTCGGCGCGGCCTTACCCCTGGCGAGCTCGCGCAGGCTTCGGTGATGGCGGCGCTGTGTGCGGCCACCGCGATCATCGCCGTGGTGGTGCCGTTCGCGGGCGGGCTTTCGGTTCTGGGCACGGTGCCGATGGGGCTGCTGGCCTACCGCTATCGGCTGCGGGTCCTGCTGGCCGCGACCGTCGCCGCCGGCACGATCGCGTTTCTGATCGCGGGCATGGGTGGCGCGATGACGGTCGTCGATTGCGCCTACATCGGCGGACTGACCGGCGTGGTCAAACGCCGCGGGCGCGGCACCGGCACGGCGTTCTGCGCTTCCATCGTGGCCGGCGCACTGTTCGGAGCGGCGATCATCGCGGCGCTGTCCGTGCTGACTCGACTGCGCAGCCTGATCTTCGATTCGCTGAGCGCAGGTATCGAAGGGATCGCCACGGTCCTGGAGCGCATTCCGATGCTGGACGCGGCGGCCGAACCACTGCGGGCGACCTTCGCCACGATGCTGGACTACTGGCCGCTGCTCATGCTGTTCCTCGGCATCACCAGCATCACCTCCGTGAGCATGATCGGTTGGTGGGCATTGTCGCGCATCCTGGCCAGGTTGCTCGGGGTCCCCGACGTCCACAAACTCGACGCCGCCGACGACGACGACGAGGGGGCAACCCCGGCGCCCGTACCGCTCCGGCTGACCGATGTGCGGTTCCGCTACCCGGGCGTCGAGCGCGACGCGTTGGGCCCGATGTCGATGGAACTGCAGCCAGGCGAACACGTCGCGGTGACGGGGCCGAACGGCTCGGGCAAGACCACTCTCATGCTCATGTTGGCCGGACGCCAACCCACTTCGGGCAGTATCGAGCGCGCCGGTGCCGTGGGCCTGGGCCGCATCGGCGGCACCGCCGTGGTGATGCAGCACCCGGAGAGCCAGGTGCTGGGCACCCGGGTGGCCGACGACGTGGTGTGGGGGCTTCCCGTCGGCGCCACCGCCGATGTCGAGCGACTGCTGGCCGAGGTCGGGCTGGACGGGTTGGCCGAACGTGACACCGGGGGACTGTCCGGGGGCGAACTGCAACGGCTGGCGGTCGCCGGCGCGCTGGCCCGCGAACCCTCGCTGCTGATCGCCGACGAGGTCACCAGCATGGTCGATCAGCAGGGGCGCGACACGTTGATGAACGTGTTGTCGGGACTGACCGATCACCACCAGATGTCTTTGGTGCACATCACCCATTACAACGACGAGGCCGATTCCGCCGATCGCACCGTGGCGCTGCGCGGTAACGGCGGCACCGCCGACAACACCGACATGGTGCAGACCTCCGCGGTGCCCGTTGCGGCAACGTCCGGCACCGGCCACGGCGCACCGGTGCTCGAGCTCACCGGTGTGGGACATGAATACGCCAGCGGAACTCCCTGGGCGAAAACGGCTTTGCGTGACATCACGTTCACCGTCAACGAGGGCGACGGTGTCCTGGTGCACGGCCTGAACGGGTCCGGCAAATCGACGCTGGCCTGGATCATGGCCGGGCTGACCGTTCCCACCTACGGCGCCTGCCTGCTCGACGGAGTGCCGGTGGCCCAGCAGGTGGGCTCGGTGGCGATCTCGTTCCAGGCCGCCCGCCTGCAGTTGATGCGCAGCACCGTCGGACGTGAAATCGCCTCGGCCGCAGGATTCGCGGCACGTGAGGACGATCGCATCGCGGGCGCGCTGGAGATGGTCGGACTGGATGCGGCGCTGGCCCAGCGCCGCATCGATCAGCTCTCGGGCGGTCAGATGCGGCGCGTCGTGCTGGCCGGGCTGCTGGCTCGCTCACCGCGTGCGCTGATCCTCGACGAGCCGCTGGCCGGCCTTGACGCTGCCAGCCAGCGGGGGCTGCTGCGGTTGCTGGAGGATCTGCGGCACAACAACGGGCTGACCGTGGTGGTCATCTCGCACGACTTCACCGGCCTGGAAAGCTTGTGCCCGCGCACCCTGCATCTGCACCAGGGCGAACTGGCCCTCGCACCGACGGCTGCCGGAGGTGCCCGATGACCGCCCCGACACAGGGTCAGCGCAAGCCCGTCGTGCTGTTGCGCCCGGTACCCGGCGACACCGTCATCCATCGGTTGTGGGCCGGCACGAAGCTGCTGGCCGTCGCGGGCATCGGCGTGCTGCTGACGTTCTACCCCGGATGGGTGCCGATCATGTTCGTCGCCGTGCTGGTCCTGGTGACCGCGCGGCTGGCCCGCATCCCGCGAGGTGTGCTGCCGTCGATTCCCTTCTTCCTGTGGATCTTGTTGGTGATCGGTGGGGCGCTCGCCGCCCTCGCCGGTGGCTCGCCGTTCGTCGATATCGGTTCGGTGCAACTGGGTCTGGGCGGGCTGCTCAATTTCCTGCGCATCACCGCGTTGTCGATCGTGTTGCTGGGTCTGGGCGCCCTGGTGTCGTGGACGACCAATGTGGCCGACATCGCGCCGGCGGTGGCCACCCTGGGCCGGCCGCTGCGAGTGCTGCGCATCCCCGTGCACGACTGGGCGGTGACCGTTGCGCTGGCGCTGCGGGCTTTTCCGATGCTGATCGACGAATTCCGGACCCTATATGCGGCGCACCGGCTGCGGCCTGTCGAGCCGGCCGAGACGTTCCGAGCGCGGCGCAAACAACGCGTGGCCAACCTGATCGACCTGCTGGCCGCAGCCGTCACGGTGGCGTTGCGCCGCGGCGACGAGATGGGTGATGCCATCACCGCGCGCGGTGGCGCGGGCCAGATCTCGGCGGCGCCGTCACGACCCCGGCGGCGAGACTGGATCGCCTTCGCCGTCCTGCTCGTGGTGTGTGGCAGTGCCTTGGCCCTGGAGCTGACGATCCTGCCCACCAGCCTGCCCCGACGCTGACCGAGAGCCCGGACGCGACCTGGTCAGCCGGACCGCCACCACGATGATCCCGGCAGCGATGACGACGACCGCCAGCCACGGCAGGAACAGGCCGAACAGCATCACCACGCCCGAGGCCACCGACACCAAGCCGTGCCAGCCCCGCTCGACCTGGCCCCAGAACCCTTGATACTGCGGGGTCGGGCCGCCGATCTGCTCGGCGGTGATGTCGAGATTGACTGTGCTGTAGTCGATCTGATCGCCGAGTTGGTTCCGTTGGGCACGCAGGCTGTCGAGGTCGGCCTGGCGCTGCGACAATGCCTGCTCCGCCTTGATCAACGCGTCGGGGTCCTTGGCGTCGCGCATGATGCCGAGCAGTCGGTCCACCGAGGTCTGGAGGGCGGTGATGCGGGCGTCGAGATCGACCCGTTGTGAGGTCACGTCGTCGGCGCGGACCTCGACGGTCTGCACCGTGCCGAGTTTCTTGAACTCGTCGAGTGTGCCTTCGAGTTCGGCGGCCGGGACCCGAAGCGCCAGAGCGATGTGTGCGCGGCCGGAACTGGAACCGGCGTCCTCCGAGCGGCTGTCGATCCGGCCGCCGGCGTCGGTGGCCAGTGAGATCGCCTTGTCCGCCACCGCCGCCGGATTGCCGGTGGTGATCGACATCGATGCCGTCTTGACGATGTCGCGTTTGACCTCGGTGGGTACCGGTGCGTCCTTCATCGACGGGCCGGCTTCGGGCGCCGGGGCGGACGGGGCGAATCCGGCGTCGCTCTGGGGCGCGGCCGGTGCCGAGGAACTGGGCGAGTGCTCGGCCGCACACGCCGGGGCGAAGACCAAGGTGGCTACGGCAAACAGCGCCACCGTTGTCCGGCGGCGCTGTGCACTGGTGTGCTGGGGCATCAGCCCAATGTAAGCGAACTACGCGGCGTCAGGGCCCTGGTTTTCTCGCGATCAGCGAGCCGCTGCGGAATTGGCCGCCCACTGCGCATCGGCCAGGGACTTCTCGACATCGCGACGGCCCAGGAACATTTCATCGAAATACGGCTTGAGTGCAAGATATCCGGCCGGGAAGCCGGCCGCGCCCGGAGCGGGGATCCGAGGGCCGTTCAACACCCGGAAGAACGGGCTGACATCAACCCCGCGCCGCGCCCAGTAGTCGTGGTAGACCGGCTGAGCGGCCAGCACCGCCGGGATGGCGACGCCTTCGGCGCCGAGGTATGCGTTGCCGCGTTTGCTGCCCATCCACGACAACACCGCGCGCACCGCATCCGGGTGGCGGGTCGCCGAGTTCGCAGCTGCGGCGATGCCGTTGGTGACGCTGACTTGGCCCTTCGGTCCAGCCGGCAACATCGCCACACCCCACCGGAACCGGGCCTGGTTCGCGACGGCGGCCAAGTTGTAGGTGCCGGACTGGAACAGAGCCATGCGGCCCTGCAGGAACATGTTTCGGGAGAAGTCTCCGTTGTTGTTGGTGGCCGAGGCCGGCGGGGCAACATGATCGTCGTTGATCAGCCGAACCAGATAATCGAACGCCTCGACCGCCTGCGGGTTGTCGAATGCGAAGCGGTCGCCGATGGTGAAAATGCCGCCCGCCGAGCCGATGTAGTTGAGGTAGATGCCTTGCAGGTCGTTGGCGGCGTTGTAGCCCCACTGCCGGATGCGGCCGGTGTCGAAGCCGTCGGTGCCGGCCGCCCGGCCCTGTTCGTCGATGGTGAGGCGGGACGCAAGCGACCGCAGGGTGTCATCGGGCCCGTTGGACCAGCGCAACGTGGTCAGTTCGGCCAGGTCGACTCCGGCGGCGTCGAGCAGGTCGGCGTTGAAGTACACCGCGATCCCGGCATCGGTCAGTTGCGGCACCGCCCACAGGGTGTCGTCACGAGTGAATTGGTTGACCACCGAGGGTTCCCAGGCGCGGGCGGCATTGGGGCCCAAGGTCGCTCCGATATCGAGCAGTCGGCCGTTGTCGGCGTAACCGGCAAGGTAGGCGTTCGACAGCCAGAAGATGTCATCGGCGCTGCCACCGGCCACATCGGTGCGCAGGCTGTCGAAGTAGGACGAATACGCGACGGTGTTGACCCGCACGTCGATATCCGGGTGTTCCCGATTGAACTCCGCGAAGGACTCCCGGTAGGCGGCGGCGACCTGGGGGTCCCACAAGCGCACGGTGATCACGGTTCGGCCTGCGGGCTCGGTCGTGTGACCCAACAGGACGGCGGCGGCGAGTAGGACGGCCATGGTCAGGGCCAGGCCCGTGGCCAGCAGGGTGGAGCGTCTCATTTGATGCCTGTCACGACGATCGAACGGACGATGTTGCGTGAGAACGCGATGAACAACACGATCAGCGGGACGATCGCCACCGTGGTCGCCGCCATCACCAGCGTCCACTGCGCGTTGTACTGGGTCTGCAGCCCGGCGGTCGCGACCGTGAGCACCTGCCACTTGCTGCCGCTGGTGATCACCAAGGGCCACAGGAAGTTGTTCCACTGGCTCACCACGGTGATCAGCGCCAGCGTGGCCAGGATCGGCCGGCTGGCGGGCACCACCACGTGGGTGATGACGTCGAGGGTGTGCGCGCCGTCGAGGCGGGCCGCGTTGATCAGGTCGCGCGGAATGGACCGAAAGTACTCGCGTAGCAAGAAGATCGCATAGGGCGAGCCGAACATGAACGGCAGCACCAGCGCCCAGAAGGTGTTGCGCAATCCGGCCTCGGCCATCATCAGATACAACGGAACCACGGTCACCGTCGCCGGCACCATCAGCGTGGCGATGTAGACCCAGAACAGCGCGTCGCGACCCGGAAACTCCAGCTGGGCGAAGGCATACGCGGCGAGCACAGAGAACACCAGCTGACCCAGCAGGATCACCGCGGTCACCAACGCGGTCACGACGAAAGCGCGACCGAAACCCGCACCCGACAGCCCGACGTAGTTCTCCAGTGTCGGTGGTCTGGGCAGCGACAGCGGGGGATCGGTGGCGAACTGCCGGGCCGAGGTGAATGAGGTCAGCAGCCCGAGCCCGAAGGGCAACAGAGTGATCACCGCGCCGAACAGAAGGGCCGCATAGGTCAGTGCGTTACGTGAGGTCATAGCTGATCCTGCGGCGGAAGTACACATGCTGAAGCAGCGTGATGCCGACCAGGATGACGAACAACACGATCGCCATCACCGAGGCTCGGCCCACTGCCGCCGCGCCGAACGCCTCGGCATAGATGCGATGGGCCACCAGATCGGTGTGACCCTGCGGACCACCCGCGGTCAACGCGTATACGGTGTCGAATACCTGAGCGGCGCTGACGATTCCGGTCACCAGTACGAAGAACATGGTCGGGCGCAGCATCGGAAGGGTGATGTGGCGGAACCGCTGCCAGTCGGTGGCGCCGTCGGTGCGGGCAGCGTTGTGCACATCGGCGGGGATGTTGAGGATGCCGGCCAGGAAGAACAGCGTGACGTATCCGACGTTGGTCCATATCACCACGGCCGAGACCACCGGCAGGGCCAATCCAGGGTCGGTGAGCCAGTCGACCTGCCGCCCCAGCACAGTGCTCACCGCGCCGTCGGTGGGGGCCAGAATCCACTTCCACAGCACCGCGATGGCCAGCGGCGCGCAGATCCACGGCAGCACGTACACGGTGCGGAAGAAGCCGGTGCCCGGCAGGCTCCGAGCCAGCAGCGAAGCAGCGATCAGGCCGAGCACCGTTTGCGTCGGCACCACCAAAAGCACGAACAGCAGCGTTACCACCAACGAGGTGGCGAACGAGGAATCGGTGAACACCGAGGCCCAATTGTCCAGTCCCACATACTCGATCGGCCCGAGCAGATCCCATCGCTGGAGGCTGAGCCAGAGCACCACGAGCATGGGCAAAAGAAGAAAAGTAACCACGCCGAACAGGCTGGGGGCGACAAGCGCATACCCCAGTGCGGTAGTGCGGACACGCGAGGTGGCCATCGGGCTATTAAAGCGGTTGGTGAATCGGACGCGTCACGGTGGGCAAGCCCAACGCCGAAATCATTCCGGATCATCCCGGACGTGCGATTTGCTCAGATGACGTACATCACTTGACCGCTCCGGAATCGAAGTCCCGGCTCTGCGCTTGTAGCTGGTAACAGCGACAGAAGGACCGGGGGTTAACCTCATGAACACAGCGCAGTCAGCCCGAAAGGGCAGCGTGATCTCCACGGTGGCACAGTCCACGATCTTCACCGCACTCGCGTTGGCCGCCCTGCTCTTCGGTTCGCTGGCCGGCCCGATCGCCTCCGCCAACGCCGCCGACGGATGTGCCGACGTCGAGGTCGTGTTCGCCCGCGGCACCAACGAGGCACCAGGAGTGGGGGCCACCGGCCAGGCGTTCGTCGACGCACTCACCGCCGATCTGCCCGGCAAGTCCGTCGACGTGTACGGGGTGAACTACCCGGCATCACTGAACTTCGGCCAGGCGGTCGACGGCATCGCCGATGCGAGCAACCGGATCCAATCGATCGCCGCGAACTGCCCGGCGACCAAGATCGTGCTCGGAGGTTACTCACAGGGTGCTGCGGTGGCGGGCTACACCACCTCGAGTTCTGTGCCCGCCGGATACGTCCTGCCCGCCGGTATCAGCGGCCCGATGCCCGCATCGGTTGCCTCGCACGTGGCGGCCGTGGCGCTGTTCGGCACACCCGACGACTTCGTGCTGGGCTTGGCCGACCGCAGCGCACCGCCCATCGCGATCGGTGCGCCGTACGTGGCCAAGACCATCCAGCTGTGTGCCCCCGGCGACCCGATCTGCTATCCCGGCGGTTTGAACCGCGCCGCGCACAGCTCCTACAAGGACAACGGGATGGCAGTCCAGGCGGCCGACTTCGTGGCCCGCCAGTTGGGTGGCGGTGCTCCGTCGGCAACCGTGGTGCAGACCGCGGGCGAGGTCACCGGGAACTGACGTCAACTGAACTCAGGTCGACGGCCGGAAGCCAATGGGCTTCCGGCCGTCAGCTGTTGAGGCTTCGGAATCCGGCGACCGTGTCGGCCAACGTGATTCGTGGATCTCGGTAGGTGATGCCGAGATCCCGTTGGCTCGGTGAGTCGTCGGATGCCGGCATCTGGGTGTAGTACTGCATCCCGGCTTCGGTGAACGGTGTCTGGAACGGCAGGAAGGGGCCCATGCGGTCGAGCACCTGTCCGGCCACGCGCAGCACGGTGTCGGGCACCGGGACGGCGAACATGGTCTTGTTCCCGACCTCCGTGAGCAGCTTGGCCAGCTGGTCCACCGGGATGCGGTGGCCGCCGGCCATGTAGCGGCGGGGCCCGCGACCCGGTTCGAGCAGTGCGACATGCAGCGCTGCCAGGTCGCGACCGTCGACGATGGTCCAGGCCGCACTGCGACCGGGGATCGCCCCGAGTTGCAGTGCGGCGGCCACGCCCTCGCCGGCTTCCCCGAACTGGTTGCCGACCGGCGGGCCCATCACCATGCCGGGATAGGTGATGTTCACCGGCGCGCCGGCGTCCTGCATTCCACGGGCGTAGATCTCGACTTGGGCCTTGGACCGCCCGTAGCCGTCGCTCCCGCCGAACACCGGCAGATCCGCTTCCAGTGTTTCCACGTCGGGATTGAACAACGCCGTGATGCTCGATACGTGGATGATCGGGTCGAGGCCCAGTTCGACTGCCCCGCCGAGCACGTTGCGCGCACCGTCCATGTTGGTGCTCATCATCCGCGCGGTCTGGCTCGGGTCGGTGGCGACCAGTGCCGCGCTGTGCAGGACGGCGTCGCAGCCCTCGAGTGCAGCCATCACCGAGTCCCGGTCGGTGATGTCGCCGACGGCATGATCGGAGACGTCAACCCCGAGCTTGGCCACACTGGTGTGCAGCCGGTCCGGTTTGCGCACCAGGAAACGCACGGAATGTCCGGCATCGGCAATCGCTTTCGCGCTCCAGCCGCCGACAAACCCGGTACCGCCGGTGACCAATACACGCATGACGTCAAGCTAGTACGTCAGCCGTAGCCTCGGTGCTGGTTTGGTCGGCTCAGCCTCCGTGCTGGTTTGGTCGGCTCAGCCTCCGTGCTGCTTTGGTCGGCTCAGCCTCCGCGAAGCGTGGCGAGCTCCTTCATATTCGCCAACCCCTGCTCCTGCGCCTCGTTCAGGAAACTCGGCAACGGCGCCCGAAGTTCGGGCATCACCTCGTGATCGAGAAGCGCCTGAAGGTCGGCCTGTTTCGGGTTGCGGCCGGCCTGGTTGTCGAGCTCCTGCCGCCCTGAATCGGTTGTGTAGTCGTACAACTCGTGATGGATCGGTCGCGACGTGTCGATGTCCATGCTGCCGGGCTTCCAGTACGTGTACATGCCGAGCTTGGCCTGCGCGGTCCGCACCGCGACGATGTGGCTGGGTGCCGAAGTCGGGATCTCCGTCGGCGGAGCGGAAGCGCCGAAGAACTTCTTCGCCAGTGGGGATTTCATCAACGCGGCCATTTCCTCCACCGACATGTCGTCGGTGGCGTGTGCGATCCACGGCCGGCCGGCCGCAGCGGGGTCGGCGGCGATCCCCGCGATGTCGGCACGGCCCGACAGGTAGGAATAGCGAGAGTCGGACCGCCACCCGGGCCCGCCGTGCGCGATGGTCAGCAGCAGCGGCGCCAGGTCGGCGCTGGACGTCAGCTGCGTCCGGGTCGCGCCGGCAGTCGGGGTCAGCTGACCGAACGGATCCCGAATGTACAGCGGCACCCGGATGCTCTCCTCATAGACTGCGGCGCCTTTGCCACGCAGACCGTGCGAGCCGGCGTATTCGCCGTGATCGGAGGTGAACACCACGATGGTGTTGTCGTCGATCTCCGGTCGGGCGGCGAGTGTGTCGAGCACCCGGCCGATCTGGGCATCCACCTGCTGATGCAGCCACAGGTACATGTCCAGGCACCGCGCCCACTGTGCGGCCGCCTCGGGCCCGGCGTAGTCCATCGCGCCGGTCATCAGCGGCGACATGAAGTTCATGTAGTCGATCTGCAACTGTGGCTTGCCCCGGCGACGCAGATCCTCTGCGGTCTCGAAGTTGACCGGCTTGCCGTCGAACACGTGCGGAACATCTTCCGGCAGAGGGTTTTTCGGCCACCAGCAGATGTCGTGCGGGTTGACCAACGACACCGTGGTGCACCAGGGGCCGTCGTTCGCGTGCGCATCGAACCACCCGGTGAACTGGTCGACGATCGACGGGTCCTGTTGCAGGCCTTGATTCGGTGCACCGTTGGGCGACGGGTAGGTGCCGCCGGAGAACCCGTGGACGTCCAGCCCGTCTTGAGTGTTGTCGGCCGCGCTGCCCAGATGCCACTTGCCCCACCACCAGGTGCGGTATCCGGCGTCGCGCAGCATCGTGCCCCAGGTGGGGAACCGGGCGGCCAGCGTCGACTCGGTGGGGCCTTCGCCGGTGTACAGACAGCCGGTCTGATGGGAGTACAGCCCGGTGGTCAGCACTCCGCGCGACGGCGTGCACATGTTCGACGCGCTGTAATGCGACGCGAAGGACGTGCTGCGGGCCCGTAGCCGGTCGAGATTGGGCAGCAGTGCACCGAGCTGCTGCGCATCGGGGAACCACTGCGGGGCCCGCATCTGATCGACCATGACGACGAGAATGTTGGGCCGGCCGGCCGCACTCGGTGTGCGCCGCCCCAACAGCTCATAGCCACTGAATCCCACCGCGGCCGCACCGGCAGCCGCCGCCGCGCCACCCAGGACTGTCCGCCTGCTGAGGTTCGTCATGTCCCCACGGTATGCCTCGTTACGATCGGTCTGGTGTTGACGGCTCAAGATTCGGTGACCTGGGAGCCGCGGCGTATCGCCGTCGCCGGGACGACAGGGTCGGGCAAGACAACGCTCGCCAAGCGACTGTCGCACCAGTTCGATTTGCCGTACGTCGAGATCGACAGCCTGTATCACGGACCGGGATGGCAACCTCGCCCCACATTCGTCGACGACGTCGAACAGTTCATCGCCGGGGATTGCTGGGTGATCGAATGGCAGTACCGCGCTGTGCGCGGCCAGATCCTGGCGCGAGCGGACACCCTGCTGTGGCTGGACCTGCCCACCCCGGTCGCGATGCGCCAGTTGACGCGTCGCACCGTGCGCAGGCGTGTCGGCCGCCTCGAGCTGTGGAACGGCAACATCGAACCGCCGCTGCGCACCATCTTCACCGACCCGGACCACATCTTGCGCTGGGGATTCCGCACCCGAAACAAGCTCCGCGACACCATCCCTACGCTGGGACCGCAGTTGCCTCACCTGCACATCGTCCGATTCACTCGGCACCGCGACGTGGACGCCTGGTTGAGCCGGATTGCGCGCACCTGAACCAACCCGCCTCCGCGGCGCCGCTACCGTGGGGGCGTGACAGCTCAACGACGCGTGGACGCCGATTTCCTGGAGCTGCCCCGGTCCGAGTTGGCTGACGCGGCGTTGTCCGCGGCGGTCGCGGCCGGCGCCAGCTATGCCGATCTGCGGATTCACCGCATCACCACCGAGATCATCCAATTGCGCGACGGTGAGTTGGAGATGTCGGTGGTCAACCGCGAGGTAGGTCTGGCGGTGCGGGTGATCGTGGACGGTGCGTGGGGTTTCGCCTCCCACGCGGAGCTGGCGCCCGAGGTGGCGGCGCAGACGGCTCGTCGGGCGGTGCAGGTGGCCACCACGCTTGCGCCGCTCAATGCCGAGCGGATCGAGCTGGCCGGCGAACCGGTCTACACCGATGTGTCGTGGGTCTCCGATTACGGCGTCGACCCGTTCGTCGTCCCTGCCGCCGACAAGATCGCCCTGCTCGGCGAATACTCCGGGCGCCTGCTGGCGGCCGACGGCGTGGACCATGTCTCGGCCGGAGTGCACGCGGTCAAGGAGCAGACCTTCTACGCCGATACGTTCGGCTCCTCGATCACCCAGCAGCGGGTGCGGGTGATGCCGACGATGGAGGCGGTCGCCGTCGATTCGGCGGCCGGGTCGTTCGAGACCATGCGCACGCTGGCCCCGCCGACCGCGCGCGGCTGGGAAGCGCTGTCCGGTGACGAGGTGTGGGACTGGACCGCTGAGCTCGCCGAGCTGCCGACACTGCTGGCAGAGAAGACCAAGGCGCCCTCGGTGGTCGCCGGTCCCACCGACTTGGTGATCGACCCGTCCAACCTGTGGCTGACGATCCACGAATCGATCGGCCACGCCACCGAATACGACCGGGCCATCGGCTACGAAGCCGCCTACGCCGGCACGTCGTTCGCCACCCCGGACAAGCTCGGCATCATGCGCTACGGCTCGCCGGTGATGAATGTGACGGCCGATCGCACGGTCGAATTCGGCTTGGCCACCGTCGGTTTCGATGATGAAGGGGTGCGGGCGCAGAGTTGGGATCTGGTGCGCGACGGGGTCTTCGTCGGCTACCAGCTGGACCGGGTGTTCGCACCTCGACTCGGCGAGGCCCGCTCCAACGGCTGTTCGTACGCCGACTCGCCGCATCATGTTCCGATCCAGCGCATGGCCAATGTCTCGTTGCAGCCTGGCCCCGAGGACGTCAGCACCGACGACCTGATCTCCGGCGTGTCCGACGGCATCTACATCGTCGGCGACAAATCCTGGTCGATCGACATGCAGCGGTACAACTTTCAGTTCACCGGCCAGCGGTTCTACCGTATCCGCGACGGACGGCTCGACGGGCAGGTTCGGGACGTGGCCTATCAGGCGACCACCACCGATTTCTGGGGGGCGATGGAAGCCGTCGGCGGAAAGTCGACCTGGCGCCTCGGCGGGGCGTTCAACTGCGGCAAGGCCCAACCCGGGCAGGTGGCCCCGGTCAGTCACGGCTGCCCCAGCGCGCTGTTCCGCGGCATCAACGTACTGAACACTCGGACGGAGGGCGGCCGATGATCGGCGCACAGCAGGTCATCGACATCGCCTTGGGCGCGGCCGATCCTGCCACCGAGACCACCGTCCTGGTCACCGACCGGGCCGACGCGTCACTGCGCTGGGCCGGGAATTCGATGACCACCAACGGCGAGACGGTCAGCCGTACCATCACGGTGATCTCGATCGTGCGCCGCGGTGAGGCGGCCCATGTCGGGTCGGTGCGCTCGACTGAAGTGGATCCGGCGGTGATCCCGGACCTGGTGGCCGCCGCGGAGCGCGCCGCGCTGGCCTCACCCGAGGCGCGCGACGCCGCAGCGCCGTTGGCGGGCACCGGAGTGCCTGCGGACTGGGATGCCCCGGTGGTGGGTACCGGTGCGCAGGTCTTCACCGGCATCGCCGGTGATCTGGCCAAAGGGTTCGCCGGATCCGACCAGCTCTACGGCTATGCCCGCCATGTCATGGAGACGACGTTCGTGGCGACCTCGACCGGCCTGCGTCGCCGCTACACCCAGCCCACCGGTTCGGTGGAGATCAACGCCAAGCGGAACGGGGCGAGCGCCTGGGCTGGGGTGAGCACCCCGGATTTCGTTGATGTGCGGGTGGATTCGCTGCTCGATGAGTTGTCGCTGAAGTTGGGGTGGGCAGAGCGGACAGTCGAGCTGCCGGCCGGCCGTTATGAGACGCTCATGCCGCCCTCGACGGTGGCCGACATGATGATCTACCTGACCTGGGCGATGGACGGTCGCGGCGCACAGGAGGGGCGCACCGCGCTGTCGGCACCCGGTGGGACGCGAGTGGGGGAGAAGCTCACTGAACTGGGCCTGACGCTGTACTCCGACCCGTTCGCGGGCGAGCTGGCCTGCCAACCGTTCGTCGCGGTGCCGAGTTCCTCGGAGCGGGTGTCGATCTTCGACAACGGCATGGACATCGGCCGGGTGGACTGGATTCGCGATGGCGTGGTCAATGCGCTGGCCTATCCGCGCGCGGTGGCTGCCGAATACGGTGCGCCCGTGGCGGTTCCCGCCGACAATCTGCTGATGACCGGTGGCGCAGTCGAATTGGCCGATATGATCGCCGGCACCGAGCGCGGCCTGCTGCTGACCACACTGTGGTACATCCGCGAAGTTGACCCGACCGTGCTGCTGTTGACCGGGCTGACCCGCGACGGTGTCTACTTGATCGAAGACGGTGAGGTGACCGCCGCGGTCAACAACTTCCGGTTCAACGAGAGCCCGCTGGACCTGTTGCGGCGCGCCACGGAGGCAGGTGTCAGCGAGGTCACCCTGCCGCGCGAGTGGGGCGACTGGGCCACCCGGGCGTCCATGCCGACGCTGCGGATCCCTGATTTCCACATGTCCTCGGTGAGCCAGGCACAATGAGCTGACGGTGTTGTCCCAACGGCAATTCACGACGTACGGTCCGTCGCACTGGGCCGCCATCGCCGTATTCGTCGTCGGGGCAGTGGTGTTGGTCTGGCTCGGGCGTCGCCAGAACGAACGCCAGGCACGGGTACTGGGCCGGGTCCTCGCAACCGTGACCGCGGCGACCTACGTCGCGATGTTCGTCTATACGCTCATCCCGCCGTCGGTCGAACGCTCCGTGCCGTTGCGCTTGACCGATCTGGCGACCGTGGCGGGCGCGTATGCACTGTGGTCGCAACGGCACTGGGCCTTCGTGCTCACCTACTACTGGGGCTTGGTGTTGAGCACACAGGCGCTCGTCTCACCGGTCCTCAAGAGCCCCGACTTCCCGCACTACGAGTTCCTGGCCTTCTGGTCGGTCCACCTGCTCGTGGTGTGGGCGGCGATCTATTTGACCTGGGGCCGGGGGATGTGGCCGAACTGGCGTGACTATCGACTCGTGGTGGCGGTGACCGGGGTGTGGGCCGTGGTCACCATGGCGTTCAACGCCCTTGCCGGAACCAACTACGGCTTCCTCAACGCCAAACCCTCGACCGTGTCCCTGCTGGATCTGATGGGACCGTGGCCGGTCTATGTGTTGGTGGCCAGCGCCCTGGTGGCAGGGGTGTGGGCACTTATGACGTGGCCGTGGGTAAGGCGATCGCGAAGGGCCGTGCGGGCTACGCCCGAGTAACCCCCACGACGTCGCCTGCGGTGATGGATACTGCCGGTGTGTCTGCCGAAGCGCTCGATGAGTTGACGCACCTGGTGGCGATGTCGCCTCCGAAGCTGGCCGATATCAACGCCGCGGTGCGCGAGGTTTGTGCGTTGACACTGGGGTTGCCGCCGCTGCCCGCCGAGACCCGAGGCGGTGCTGTCGACCCGATGGTGACCGAGTTCGCCGAGCAGTTCAGCATCGACGTCACCGGTATCAACAACGCGCAGCGGGCCGCCTTCTCCGACCTGCTCGGACCTGACGTGTTCACCGTGGCGACGCTGATCTATGTGGCCGACTTCGTGCCGCGAATGCGCGCCGGGTTGTCCGTCCTCGGCGTGGGATGGCCGGATGACCCGGTCGTCTGGGACCACGACACCAATCCGGCGGACCATGTGCTGGACACCTTCGTGCCGGCTGTCGGCCGGATGCGCGAGTTGGATCCGGTGACCTCCGAGATCGTGCGGCTGCGCGGGGCGCGCCAGCACAACTGCCGGCTGTGCAAGTCACTGCGGGAATCCGCGGCGCTGGAGGCCGGTGCCACTGAGTCCGACTACGACGCCATCGACGATTTCGAGAACTCCGACCTGTCCGATCGGCACAAGGCGGCACTGCGCTACGTCGACGCGCTCATCTGGACACCCGCCCAGGTGTCCGGCGACGACCTACGTCAACACTTTTCCGAGGGCGAGGCGATCGAACTGACCCTCGACGTGATGCGCAACGCGTGCAACAAGGTGGCCGTGGCCCTGGGCGCCGACGCGGCCCGCGTCGACGAAGGCACCGAGGAATACCGGCTCGGGGCCGACGGGCAGCCGATCTACAGCTGAGGCTTGCCCAGCTTTCGGGTCCCGCCCGGCGTGCGCGCCGCTTTCCACCAGAGGATTGCCGCCGCGTCGAAACCACCGCCCTCAGGTAGAAATCGACGAAAGCACTCCCAGCACGCGGTCCACTTCGGCTTCGGTGGTCGCCCACGAACACACGAACCGCACCGTGGGCAGCCCCGGGTCGGGACGGTGCACGGCGTACTCAGCGGAGACCGCCGCGTAGGCGTCGGGCTCGAGGTCGACGAAAATCTCGTTGGCTTCGGTGGGTGCGGCCAGCCTCAGGCCCAGTGCCCGCAACCCCGTACTGAGGCGCGCGGCCAGCCGGTTGGCATGTGCGGCCGTCCGCAGCCACAGCCCGTCACGCAGGATGGCCTCGAACTGGGCCGCGACGAAACGTTGCTTGCTGGCCAGCTGCCCGATCTGCTTCTGCACGAAGCTGATCCCGTCGAACAACTCGGGCCGGCGCACCAGGACCGCATCGCCCATCAACATGCCGTTCTTGGTGCCGCCGACGGTGATGATGTCCGCGTCGCCGACAACGTCGGCGGGCGAGGTGCCAAGGGCCGCAACCGCATTCGCGATACGGGAGCCGTCGACGTGGACGAGGAGATCGAGATCGTGGGCGTGCTCGACGAAGTCCTTGACGGCTTGGGGGGTCCAGACGCGGCCGTTCTCGGTGGACTGGGTGATGGTGACGACGCGTGGATGTGAGTGATGCACCGGCCCGCGGCGGGTTACCGCGGCATCCAGCCGGGCCGGGTCGATCAGGCCGTTGTCACTGGGCAGCGGCGTCACCGCGGCGCCGGACAACCGGACCGGGCCACCGGCCTCGTCGACCAGTGAATGCGCGATGTCGCTGCACAGTATCTCCTGCCAGGGCCGCACTGCCGAGGCCAGCGCGATGACATTGGCCGCCGTACCGGTCAGCGCGAACAGCACGTCGGCGTCGGGGGAGTCGAACGTGGCCTTGATGGCCTCGGCAGCGCGACGTGTGACGTCGTCATTGCCGTAGGACGCGGCCGCGCCGCTGTTGGCCTCGGCGATCGCGGCGATCACCGAGGGGTGTGCGGGTGCGGCATTGTCCGAGGCGAACACGTGAGAAAGCACGTCGCCATGATCCCACCGACCCCGCGGCGCCCATGAAGATCAGTGCCGGGCCTGCCCGCAGCCCCTGATTGGTATTTGGGCTCGTGGCGTGTGCGACCATATTGCCGCGCAGGTGCGTGCAGGGGCGGTAGCTCAGTTGGTCAGAGCTGGGGACTCATAATCCCTAGGTCGCGGGTTCGAGCCCCGCCCGCCCCACTCATCAGCGGACGACCTTCCGCCCCGAAGTTGTGGTGTTTCGGTAACGGTTGCGAAAAGTCTTCGAACGTGATCACTCATGTCGTACGTTTGAGTACGACATCGTTGCTTCCCTGGATTTGACCATTTTGGCCAAAGTCACAACAACTCAGATCTGACAGCGCAGAAATGAGGGGATAACGAATGCGCATTGTGACGAGGACGGTGATCATCGCCGCTGCTTGTGCCCTTGCCGCGGGGTGCGGTGAATCAACAGAACAGGCGGCCGAGACCACATCGGCACGACCGATGATTACGTCGTTTCCACCGACTCCACTGAGACAAAAAACATTGCCCCGATTGTTGCTTTCCCCTGAACAGATCAATGCGGCAATGGCGGCCGGGGGAATGGCCGTCAGCGGTACCGACTCGCATATGTCCGACGACAGCGGGACCATGGCGCCCCGAGAGTGTCTCGCGGTGGACGGCGCCGCGCAGGCGCCGGTGTATGCCGACAGTGGATTCACCGATGAGCAGGAGATGACGTTGAGCGAGCCTGACGTCATCGCGCACTACGCAAAGCAGGCGGTGGTTCGATTCGTCGACGCCGATCAGGCCAAAGCCTTTTATGACGCCTCGGTTCGGCAGTGGCCGGCGTGCAAGCGCTACACCCACACTCAGACCGGCACGAATTGGGAGGCCGGTCCCATCTCCACCGACGGCGGAGTGCTGAGCCTGATCACCACCCAGACCAATGCGCAGGCGGGTGGTTGGGCCTGCGGTCGGGCGTTGTCCGCCAACAACAACATCGTGGTCGACGTCAACACCTGTAGCGCCAAGCCGGCGGATTCGGCCGTCAACATCGTCAAGCAGATCTCGGCGCGCATCGACGCACCGCCGATCGTGTCCTAGGTCCGTGCCGACTACGCTGCCGACGGCGAAATCGGTTGCGTGCGATGTTTATCGACGGCCAGGAACGCCTCACCGGCTGGGCGGACGACGAAACGCGAACGCCGGCAGAAGCATCCGGTTTTCACCGGAATTCTGCCGACGTTCGCTGTGACGCCGGGGCAGAGACGTCTGCCCGGGTAGCGCTAGAACCAGACTTTTCGACCGCCGACGGGCCGGCCGACTGCGCCGAGGATCCACAGGATCAGACCGATCACCACGAGGATCCCGCCGATGGTGTAGAGGATGGATATACCGGCGAAATAGCCGATCAGCAGAAGAATGATGCCGAGCACGATCATGGTCAATCCGTCCGACGTAGGAACCCCCGGTGGGGCTGTCGGCGACAGGAATTGCCCGTTCCGTCGATATTCAAACGTCGGATGTGTTGGCGCCGACAGCATCGTCGCGCCGCACCGGAGTCAGGCCGGGGGCGGCGGCGGTGGTGGCGGAGGCGGAGCGGGCGCCGGCAGCGTGATCGGCGGCAGCCCGGGGATCTCGATGACATTCGGCGGTGGCGGTGGTCCCAGCTCGGCGAGGGTTGGTGGAGGCGGCGGAAGGTCGGGTGGAGGAATGTAGACCGGTGGCGGCACGTACCCCGTGCTGGTGTTGATCGTGATGATCGAGCCGGGGATCGTCCTGCCGCTGGGAGTAGTACCGACTACCGAACCCTTGGTGGCCTCACTGTTGACGGATGCGGTTTTGTCGGCCACTCGGAAACCGGCGTCCAACAGTCGTTTACGTGCCTCGTCGACTTTCAGCCCGGTGACGCTCGGCACCTGCCCGCCGGGGCCGCCGTCGACGTATCGCGGGTCGGTGGGAGGCAGGGCGATCGGACCGAACGTGTCGGCGATCGGACTCATCGCGGCGTACCACGTGAGCGCCGGCTCGGTTCCGCCGAAAAGGGTGCCCTCGCCGCACTTTCGCAACGGGTATGAGCAGAGCCCCGACGGTGAGGAGGAGTCGTCGAAGACGTAGTTCGCCGCCGCGTACTGGTTGGTGAATCCGAGGAAGCCCGATGACCGGTGGGCCTCGGTGGTGCCGGTCTTACCGGACATCGGCAGCTTCCAGCCCACTGAACTCGCCGCACCGGTAGCCGTTCCCCCCGTGTGGTCTTTGCTCAGGGCGTTGGCCAACGTGTTGGCAAGGCCCTCGGGCACCGCCTGATCGCAGGGCATCGTTTCCACGCCTACTTCACGTCCGTGGCGGTCGAAGATCTTGTCGATCGGGCTGGGCGGGCACCACATACCGCCCGAGGCCAGGGTCGCTCCCACATTCGCCAACTCGAGTGCGTTGAGTTCGAAGGGGCCGAGCGTGAAGGATCCGATGTTCTGCCGCTTGACGTAATCGGCAATGCTCTCGTTGGGATTGTCGGGGTTGTAATCGCGCGCACTGCCGGGTTCGGCATAGGACCGCAGTCCCAGTCGCACCGCCATGTCTACTGCGCGGGGCACCCCGATCTGGGAGATGAGTTTGGCGAACGCGGTATTGGGCGATTGTGCCAGCGCATCGGTGACGTTCAGCGGGCTGCGGAAGCCGTGCGCGTTGCGCACACACCAGGTTTCTCTCGGGCACCCTGGGGTGTCGCTGCTTCCGAGGCCCTTGCCCATGAATGTCCCGGGGACGTCGAGTTGAGTGTTGATGCCCATGCCCATCTCCATGGCAGCGGCGGTGGTGAAGATCTTGAAGATCGATCCGGCACCGTCACCGACCAACGAAAAAGGTTGCGGCTGCACCGTTTGGTTGGCATCGAGGTCGAGTCCGTATGTGCGGCTGTCACCCATCGCGACCACTCGGTGGGTGTCCTTGCCCGGTGTGACCACGCTCATCACGCTGGCGACACCGGCGGCGTCGGGGTTCGCGTACTTCTTCAGCGCCGCTTTGACGCTGTCCTGAACTTTGGGGTCCAGCGTGGTGCGGATCAGATACCCGTTGCGCGCGACGTCTTCCATGGTGAGGCCGGCGCGTGCCAGGTACTGCAGGACGTACTCGCAGAAGAAGGCGCGGTCCCCTGCGGCGATGCACCCTTGGGGGAGGGGCGTGGCTTGAGGAAGCACGCCAAGGGGTGCGGCTTTGGCGGCGCGGAGTTCCTCGGCCCGGTCCGGCAGGTATTCGATCAGGGTGTCGAGCACGAGGTTGCGTCGCGCGAGGGCGCCGTCGGGGTTCGTGTAGGGATCCAACGCGGTGGTGGACCGCACCACACCGGCCAGCAGGGCCGCCTGCGGCCAGGTGAGGTCCGCGGCGTCGACGCCGAAATAGGTGCGCGCGGCGTCCTGAACGCCGAAGGCGCCGTTGCCGAACGAGACCAGATTGAGATAGCGGGCCAAGATCTCGCCCTTCGGGAGCGTCTTGTCCATCGCCAGTGCGATCCGAATCTCACGCAGCTTGCGGGCGGGGCTGATCTCGACGGCGGCCCGGCGCTCGGCGTCGGTTTTCGCTTTGACCAGAAGGTTGTAGTTCTTGACGTACTGCTGTTCGAGGGTCGATCCGCCTCGCACGTTCTCGATGCCTCGCAGGTATCCGAACAGGCCGTTCAGCGTTCCCTGGACGTCGACTCCGTTGTGTTCGACGAAGCGCTTGTCCTCGACGGAAACGATCGCCAGCTTGATGGTGTCGGCGATGCGTTCGCTGGGCACCATCCATCGACGCTGCTCGTACAGCCACGCGATCGGTTGGCCGGTGACGTCGACCATGGTGGTGACGATCGGCGCATCGCCTTCGAGCACTTGCGCCGAATCCTGTGCCACCGTGTCGGACAGTCGTGCGGTCATGATTCCCACACCGCCGATGACGGGGAACATCAACACCGCCACCAGCAAGCCGGCCAGCACACAGTGCATCGCCAGCTTGGCAACCGTAGACCGCGAACCCGCGGGCGGGCCGGACATGCCCTCTAGCGTAAGGCGTTTACCGGTCGGCGATGGGTAGATCCCACGCAACACGTTGGCTACGTTGTGATTTCGGAAGCGTCATAACGTTGGCCGGCGCGCCACAACCGAATCGGCCCGCGCGAGCTCCGGTGTTGCGAAGGTCCGGCGCGCAACCGGCGCGAAAGGGCGTCGCTAACGATCGCCGCGGCTGCAGTTGGGATTCGCCGGCTTGGCCGCCCAGGTGCAGACGTCGATGTAGGTGGTGTTGGCGTATCCGCCGCCGTCGAACACCCCGTACGCGTCGCCGTGAGTTCCGGTATACGTGGCTCCACCGCCTCCGCCACCACTCGAGCTGATGATCGTGGTGAGCGCCCATCCCTTGCCCTGCAGTGCGTTCTGGTAGGCGGTCATCACGTCGTTCGGTGACCCGTTGACCTGGTAGTGCAAGTGGATACCGCCGTCGGCGATGTCATCGGGGCCCTTGCTCTGCTGCACGTCCGTCGGTGTCGGCAAGAGCGACGCCAGCGCCGCACGGTCTCCCGCCGTGGTGGCGGCCGGGGCCGTCGTCGTGGTCGCCTCGGCCTTCTCGGTCACCGGGCTGCACGCCGTGGCCGCCAGGCCGACAGCCAGAGCCCCGATGAGGCAGGTTGCGGTGTGCTTCGTCATGGGCCTCCCCGTTCGTCTCGCCGCACGGTACCAATGTGAGCAAAGTTAGTCGGGAAATATTGACGCGGTAAATGCCAAGTAGTTCCTCTGGCAAGAAGGATTCACGCCGGTTGCCGCAACCGTCGGCCCTACTGGGCGCCGCGGGGGCGCGGCAGACTCTCACAGCCGTCGCCTGGCAAAGGCATAGCCACGCCATAGGGTGCGATTCGTGACGGTGTCGTGCCCCAAATGTGACCGTTGTAGACCAATGTTTCCCAAGTGACTCGAGTGCAACCGATGCACTCACGCCAGATCGGGAGGTGACATGTCTGCGACCACCACACTGGGCCGGCTTCTCGGGCACGCGGCGTTGAGCGCCGCGGGCGCACTGGTGGTCCTGACCATGAGCAACGGAGCGGCGGCAGCCGCGCCGCGGACACCGCTGGCCACCGACGATCAGGCGCCCGCGGTGCCGTTCGATCCGGGCGCGTTGGTCAGTGCCATCGACAACTACGCGTCCCTGCTGTCGATCCTGACCGGAGGCCACCGTAATCAGCCGGCGCTCGGCGGGCCGGTCGGCGCGGGCCCACCAGCCGCCGTGGTTCAACAACCGGCAGGCGCCTACCCGATGATCCCTGGGGTGCCGATGCTCCCCGGGGAACCGTGAACCCGATGTCGCCGAAGCACGTGTATCCGACACAGCCGAGAAAGACCGATCAGCGGAACGGAGTGAACTGCCTTGTACATAAGCCGAACAGTTGACGCGCGCCCCGCGCGGATCGCCCTCGCGCTGATCCGGTGCCCGATCAAGAGCCGGCGCTATCCCGCCAGTCAGGAGCGCCTGGTCACGCCGCAGGAGGCCGAACAGCTGGCGCGGCAGCGGGTTCAGGCGGCGCGCACCGCGTCCTGGGCGACCCGCTCGGCGTCGTAGGTGTTGATCGCGACGCTGTCGAGGATGCTGTGCAGTTGCTCTGCCTGTGTGAGCGGAGCGAGGTCGGTCGAGCGGTAGATACTCCCGGCGGCGCGCGCCTGATCGCGCACGTGTCGGGTGCGCGCCATGCGCAGATCTTCGTAGCGACGCAGCCGCGCCTTGAGCTCGTGGGCCCGCGCGTCGCGCAGGACGACCGCCAGCGTCATCGCATCCTCGATGGCCTGATTGGCGCCCTGCCCGAGGTGCGGCGTGACCGCGTGGGCGCTGTCGCCCAGCAGCGTGATCCGGTCGGTGGACCACCGGTCCAATGGTTCACGGTCGTAGATGCCCCACCGGAATGTGGTGTCCATCGCCCCGATGATCGACAGCACGGTCGGGTCCCAGCCCCGGTAGGCGTCGGCGAGTTCGGCGACATCACCAGGGGCGGTCCAGGATTCGGTGACGGTGAGGTTGGTCGGTACGAATGCCACGATGTTGAGCAGGTCGCCGGCCGAGACCGGGTAGGCCAGGAAGCTCTGCCGGGGACCCAGCCACATCGAGCTGGCGTTCATATCGATGACGTCACGCAGTCGGTCGGCGGGAATCAGCCCGCGGTAGGCCATGATTCCCTCGCTCACGGGCGCCGCCGGGTGCGTCACCTTGGCCTGCAGACGGGAGTGAATACCGTCGGCGCCCACCAAAAGATCCGCGTCAGCGGTTGTGCCGTCGGCGAATTCGACGCGTACCCCGTCGCCATGCTCGGTGGCTCCGACGCAGGAGCGGCCGAGTCGCAGGGCCTCGGCGGGCAGCGCCTCGGCCAGTACCCTCTGGAACTCGCCGCGGTGCAGGCACCAGGTGCGCGCCGGGTCTCCGAATCCGAGGGTAGACGGTTCACCGGCGATCGGCTCGGCCTGCCAGGTGCGGAACTGATAGTGCGTGACCGGACCGGCGATCGCGGCCACTGCATCGCCCACCCCCAGCGTGGTCAGGATGCGAGATCCGTTGGTCGCGATGGAGACCCCGGCGCCGAGCGCCTTGAGCTCGTGCGCCTGCTCGTACACCGTCGCGTCGATTCCATTGGCGCGCAGGGCGAGCGCGGCGGTCAACCCGCCGATGCCGGCACCCACGACGGCCACGCGCAGTCCGGTCATGAGACCTCCTCGATCCGCAATACTTGTACCGATTGATACATCATTGACTATAGATGTACCGATCGGTACGGTCAAGGGGTGGCCAGGACAGCAGATCCCGTCAAGCGCGAAGAGCTGTTGAACGGTGTCGTGCAGTATCTCGAACAGCACGGCATCGGCGACATGTCACTCGCGCCGATGGCCCAGGCTCTGGGCACCAGCAAGCGCATGCTGCTGTACTACTTCGGTGACCGCGCCGCACTGCTGGCCCAGGCACTGGATGCGAGCCGTCCGCAGCTGGGGGAGATGTTCGCCCGCATCACCACCGCGGACGAATTCGTGGCCGCCGCACGCGCACTGTGGCGGGAACTGACCCGGGGCGGCGAACGTCGCAACGTGCGCCTGCTGCTACAGGTCCTCAGCCTGGCGGTCACCGATCCCGAGACCTATGGCGAGGCGGCCCGCACCGCGGTCGAGGTGATGATCGCCCCGATCGCGCAAGCTTTGTCGGCGATCGGTTACCCCAGCGACAAAGCCTGTGCGCGTGCCACATTGGTGGTCTCGGGCCTGCGGGGGCTGTGCCAGGACGGCCTGGTCACCGCGGACCGGGAGCGGGTCGACGCCGCCGCCGAGCTGTTGATCGCCGCATCAGTGGCGTCCTAGACCTATGTGGCGGATTGCTGCTCAATAGCGACCGCAATCCGCCGCCTTGCTGCCCCGGGCGTTGACTGCTACGCGTTCGACTGTTGCCGTTCCCGTTCCATCGCCCGTGCCACCACGCCGCGGGCCGGGCGCTGGCGCACCAGCTGCGGCCACCAGAACCAGCGGCCCATCAGCGCCGCGATCGACGGCGTCATGAACGACCGGATCACCAAAGTGTCGAACAGCAGGCCCAACCCGATCGTCGAACCGACCTGGGCCACCACGATCATCTCGCTGACCACCATCGACATCATGGTGAACGCGAACACCAGACCCGCCGCGGTCACCACCGAACCGCTGCCGCCCATGGCGCGGATGATGCCGGTGTTGATTCCGGCGGGCAGTTCCTCTTTGAGCCGCGCCACCAACAACAGGTTGTAGTCCGCGCCGACGGCCAACAGCACGATCACCGCCATGGCCATCACCATGAAGTGCAACTCGATCCCGAGCAGGTGCTGCCACACCAGGATCGACAACCCGAACGACGTCCCCAGCGAGATCAGCACGGTACCGACGATCACCGCGGCGGCCACCAGGCTGCGCGTGATGATCAGCATGATGATGAAGATCAGGCACAACGCCGAGATGCCGGCGATGATCAGGTCGTAGTTGTTGCCTTCCTGCATGTCCTTGAAGGCCGAGGCGGTGCCGCCCATGTAGATCTTCGAGCCCTCCCACGGGGTGTTCTTCATGGCCTCCTTGGCGGCCAGTTTGATCCCGTCGATGAGCTTGATGCCTTCCGGCGTCAGCGGGTCACCCTCGTGAGAGATGATGAAGCGCACCGCTTTTCCGTCGGGGGAGATGAAGCTCTTCATGCCCCGCTTGAAGTCGGCGTTGTTGAAGATCTCCGGCGGCAGATAGAAGGTGTCGTCGTTCTTGGCGTCGTTGAACGCCTCACCCATGGCGGTCTGGTTCTCCTGCATCGCCGCCATCTGATCCTGCAGACCCTTCTGGGTCTGATGCATGGTCAGCATCATGGTCTTCATGGTGCGCATGGTCTCGATCTGCGGCTGCATCATCGTCGCCATCTGAGGCATCAGCTCGTCGAGGCGGTGCATGTCGGGCATCAGTTGCTCGATGCTCTCGGTCATCGTGTCGACACCGTCCAGGCCGTCGAACACCGAACGCATCGACGCGCACACCGGGATGTTGTAGCAGTGCGGTTCCCAGTACAGGTAGTTGCGCAGCGGGCGCAGGAAGTCGTCGAAATCGGAGATGTGGTCCCGCAGTTCCTTGACGTCGAGGACCATCGTGTCCATCTTGCCCACCATGTTGTGGGTGATCCCGCTCATCTCCTGCATCAGCACGATCATCCGATCCATCGTGTTGATCGTCTTCTGCATCTCGTCGGCCTGCAGCAGCATGTCGTCGGCGCGGTCGGTGAGGTACTTGCGGTTCATGGTCTGCATGACCCCGCCCATACTCATCTGGGCCGGAATGGTGCTGAACTCCAGCGGTTCACCCTGCGGGCGGGTGATGGCCTGCACGCTGCCGACTCCGGGCACCTCGAAGACTCGCTTGGCGATCCGGTCGATCACCAGGAAATCCGCCGAATTGCGTACGTCGTGGTCGGTTTCGATGAGCAGCAACTCGGGATTCATCTTCGCCGCCGAGAAGTGCCGGTCGGCTGCGGCGTAGCCCTCCTGGGCCGGCAGGTCGGTGGGCAGGTAGTTGCGGTCGTTGTAATTGGTGCGATAGCCCGGCAGCGTGAGCAGGCCGACCAACGACAGCAGGATGGTGCCGAGCAGCACCGGACCCGGCCAGCGCACGACGAAGGCGCCCAGGCGCCGCCAGAAGCGAATCCGCATGGCACGTTTGGGTTCGAGCACCTTGCCGAAGCGGCTGGCCACGGTGATGATCGCCGGTCCCAGGGTGAGCGCCGCCAACACGGTGACCGTCATACCCACGGCCATCGGGATGCCGAGAGTCTGGAAATACGGCAACCGGGTGAAATGCAGACACAATGTCGCACCGGCGATCGTCATGCCGGAGCCGAGCACCACATGCGCGGTGCCGTGGAACATCGTGTAATACGCCTGTTCTCGGTCTTCGCCGACGCTGCGGGCCTCCTGATATCGGCCGATCAGGAAGATCGCATAGTCGGTGGCCGCGGCGATCGCGAGGGTGACCAGTAGCTGCGTCGCGAAGGTCGAGAGTCCGATCAGGTTGTGATAGCCCAGGAACGCGACGAAGCCGCGGGCCGCGGACAGTTCCACGACCACCATCAGCAGCACCAGGATCACCGTGATGATCGACCGGTACACCAGCAGCAGCATGGTGATGATGACCGCGAAGGTGACGCCTTCGATGATCTTGACGCTGCGGTCACCGGAGATCTGCTGATCGGCGGCCAGGGCGGTGGGCCCGGTGACGTACACCTTGAGCCCGGGTGGTGGAGACAGCTCTGCGATGAGCTTCTGGACGGCCTCCACCGACTCGTTGGCCAGCGCCTCACCCATGTTGCCGGCCAGGTAGACCTGCACATAGGCCGCTTTACCGTCGTTGCTCTGTGCCCCGGCCTCGGTCAGTGGGTCGCCCCAGAAGTCCTGGACGTGCTCGACGTGCTTTTTGTCGGCTTCCAGCCGGTCGACCATGTCGTTGTAGAACCGGTGGGCGTCAGCGTCGAGCTTGCCGTCCCCCTGGGCCTCCAGCACGATCATCGCCGAGCTGTCGGAGTGGAACTCGTCGAACACCTTGCCGACGCGCTTCATCGCGATCACCGACGGTGCCTCGTCGGGGCTCATCGACACTGAGCGCATCTGGCCCACCACCTCGAGCGGGGGGACGGTGGCGCTCAGAAACGCCAGCAGTGCGATCCAGCCGACAATCACCGGAATGGCGAATCGACGGATCCATCGAGCGATCCCCGTGTGGGGAGCTCTGGAATCGGCCATCAGGAACCCTTGGTGGTCGGTGGGGTGAGCACCATGCAGCGGTTGGGCATTGTGCGAAGGCTTACCTTACTACGTGGTGTCGTTTCACCCGTCTTACCAGACCGGTGACGGCAACGGGCCGCCAGCCGCCTCCAGCAGGCGCTACACGCCGGCTGGTTCGCCCTCCTCGACGCGTCCCAGCCGCCACCGGCCCTCGCCGAGGAGTTCCAGGTGAGTGTTGTGGTGGCGATGCACGGTGGTGCGGTGGGTGACGCTGACCAACACCGTGTCGGGCAGTTCGCGGCGGACCAGGCTGTAGATCATGAATTCCAGCGGCTCGTCGAGCGCCGAGGTGGCCTCGTCGAGGAAGACCACCTTGGGTTTGGTCAGCAGCACGCGGGCGAATGCCACCCGCTGTTGCTCGCCGGGGGAGAGCACCTTGGCCCAGTCGCCGTCCTCGTCGAGCCGGTCGACGTAGCGCGGCAGCGCGACCGCGAGCAGGGCCTCTCGCAGTGCCTCGTCGGACAGGTCGCCGGGCTGGTGCGGGTAGGACACCACCGTTCGCAGATCGCCCAACGGAACGTAGGGCACCTGCGACAGATACAGCGTCTCGTTCTGCCCCTGCGGGCAGCGCACCGAGCCCGAAGCGTAGGGCCACAGCTGGGCGATGCTGCGCAACAGCGTGGTCTTGCCGGTGCCGGACTTGCCGGTGATGATCATGGCCTCGCCGACACCCAGCGACAGGCTCAGATCCTCGATCAACTGCTCGCCGGCCGGGTTGCGAACCTCGACGTCGCCGAGTTCGACCAGGCCGTCGGTGCCCGCCGCGAGGTCGGCGACATCCAGCTGGGGCAGTGCGCGGCTCTGCTCGTCGGCGGTGACCAACCCGTGCAGACGGATGATGGAGGCGCGGTAGCCGGCGAACGTGTCATAGGAATTGCGGAAGAAGGACAACGCATCCTGGATGGCGCCGAACGCCGCCACTGATTGGTTGACCGTCCCGAGCTGGATCTGGCCGCTGAACAGCCGGGGGGCCTGCAGCGCCCACGGCAGCGGAATGATGATGTGGTTCATCGACAGGTTCCATCCGGTGAACACCATGGTCCGGTTGATGAAGTGCCGGTAGTTGGCGACGACGGCGCGGAAGCGTTCCCGCAGCTGTGACCGCTCGACGTTCTCGCCCCGGTACAGCGCGACCGACTCGGCGGCGTCGCGAAGGCGCACCAGCGCGTATCGGAATGCGGCGTTGAACTTTTCGTTGTTGAACGACAGCCGGATCAACGGCCGGCCCAGCGCGAAGGCGATCACGGTGGCGAAGGCGACATAGACGAAGACCGACCAGAACATCGCCCGCGGTATCTCGATGCCGAAGACATTGAGGTCACCCGAGAGGTTCCACAGGATCGAGGTGAACGAGACGACCGAGACGATCGAGGAGATCGCCCCGAACGGCAGCGTGCCGTTGCTGGTCTGGTGCGGGGTGTTGGGTTGTGGTCCTGACAATGCGGTGAACACGTCGATGTCGGACTGGATGCGCTGATCCGGGTTGTCGATGGTCTGGTCGATGAACCGGGACCGGTAGTAGGCGCGGCCGTCGAGCCAGTCGCCGGTGAGCCGGTCGGTCAGCCAGGTCCGCCAGGCCAGCATGAAGCGCTGCGTCATGAAAAGGTCGATCAGCACCCGGGTCACCAGGATGGCGGCCAGCACCGAGAAGATGAGCAGCGCGATCCAGAAGCCCCTCACCCCGGAGGCCCTCACCGCGTCGTCGCCGGTGGCCCAGCCCTGCACCGCGACCTGCGCCGCGGAGTAGAGGTCATTGCTCTGATAGCTGAACAACACCGCCAGGCGTACGCCGATGATCACCGACAGCAACATCGCGGCCAGTGTCAGCCACGGCTTGAGGCTGTGCCGGCCGGTGAAATAGGCGCCGGTCACGGTCCAGAACTGCCGGCCCCATGTGGTGAACCGGGCGAGCACGGTCAGCACCGCCAGGGTGCAGACCGCGGTGATGGTCCAGGCTTGAGCCAGCCACCACAGGGAGTGCAGTAGTTCTGTGCCCCAGTCGATCGAGGGCGAGAACGGTCTCAGATCACTCACCAGGGGACCTCCTGATCCGCCGACGGACCTGCGTGAAGCTACCGCAGCCACCGCAATCCGCCGCATTTGAGTCGGATCGCGCGCCAAGATCGGAATTCATAGGTACCGTTGCATACGTCTCACCGCTCGGCGATTGTGAGGAAACCTGTTGGTGCTCTACGTGTTTCGCTGTGCGTCCGGCTGCTCCTCCATAGAGCGCGGCTATTCGATGAATGCCCGTCCGGACGCGATCGACTGTCCCAGTTGCGGCGCGCCCGCCCGCCGCATGATCTCCTCACCGAACCTCAGCCGCGCGGACACGTCTGCCATGGCGCTTCAGGACGCCACCCGCGCGACCGCTGATCGGCCGGCCGTCACCTCCGGCCCACCACCCGGCGGCCGGCGACAGATTGTCACCGCCAACCCGCTTCATCAAAAGTTGCCCCGTCCCTGAAGGAGGATCGATGCCCGAGGTTGTCTTCCCGCTCGACTCGACCAAGAAGTTCACCGATCAGGAGAAGCTGGGCCACAACCGGTGGCACCCCGACATCCCGGCCGCGGTGACGGTCAAGCAGGGCGACTCATTCCGGGTGCACTGCCGTGAATGGTTCGACGGCGCCATCGTCAACGACGATTCCGCCGACGACATCCTCAATGCCCCACTGACCACGGTGCACGTGCTCTCCGGGCCGATCGCCGTCGAGGGCGCCAAGCCCGGCGACCTGCTGATCGTCGACATCCTCGACGTCGGACCGATCCCGCAGGAGGACTCCGGGCCGCTGGCCGGCCAGGGCTGGGGCTACACCGGCATCTTCCCCAAGCTCAACGGCGGCGGGTTCCTGACCGACCAGTTCCCTGATGCATACAAGGCGATCTGGGACTTCTCCGGGCAGAAGGCCACGTCGCGTCACGTGCCGCACGTGGAGTTCACCGGCATCGTGCACCCGGGCCTGATGGGGACCGCGCCGTCGCCCGGGTTGCTGGCCAAGTGGAACACGCGCGAAGCCGCGCTGATCGCCACCGATCCCGACCGCGTGCCGCCGCTGGCCCTGCCCCCTGAACCACGCGACGCGATCCTGGGTGGCCTGACCGGGGACGCCTTCACCCAGGCCGCCGCCGAGGCCGCCCGCACCGCACCGCCCCGGGAGAACGGTGGCAACCAGGACATCAAGAACCTCACCAAGGGCAGCCGGGTGTTCTATCCGGTGTTCGTCGACGGGGTCAACCTGTCGGTCGGCGATCTGCACTTCTCCCAGGGCGACGGTGAGATCACCTTCTGCGGTGCCATCGAGATGGGCGGCTTCATCGACCTGCGCGTCGACGTCATCCCCGGTGGCATGGAGACCTACGGGGTGAGCGAGAACGCCATCTTCATGCCCGGCAACACCGACCCGCAGTACTCGGAGTGGTTGGCTTTCTCCGGCACCTCGGTGACCCTCGACGGCGAGCAGCGGTATCTGGACTCGCACCTGTCCTACCAGCGCGCCTGCCTGCACGCGATCGATTACCTGACCAAATTCGGTTACAGCCCCGAACAGGCCTATCTGCTGCTGGGCGCCGCACCCATCGAGGGACGGCTGTCCGGCGTCGTCGACATCCCGAATGCCTGTGCGACGGTGTACATTCCGACGGCCATCTTCGATTTTCCGGTCACTCCGTCGGCGACCGGGCCGACGCAGATCGACCCCGGCATCGGAGCGCCGCACTCGTCGTTCAGCTGACCGCGCACGTATATCCTCGTCACCGGACCCCGATTCGCCGCGCCGGTGCGGCACGGTCGGCGGACCGTTGACAGTCGGGGAGGGCTGAAAGGATCGTGCAATGACGCCGCCTCCCGGTGCCTCGCGCCTCGGCACCCGGTTCGGGCCGTACGAGCTGAAGTCGCTGATCGGCGTCGGTGGCATGGGCGAGGTGTACCGCGCCTACGACACCGTCAAGGAACGCATGGTGGCGGTCAAACTGCTGCGCACCGAGATCGCCGCCGACGCGAGCTATCAGGAGCGGTTCCGCCGCGAGTCCCGGGTGGCGGCGCGGCTGCAGGAGCCGCACGTGATCCCGGTGCACGACTTCGGCGAGATCGACGGCGTGTTGTACATCGACATGCGTCTGGTCGAGGGCGCCAGCGTCAAGGACTTGCTGCGGAGCAACGGCCCGCTCACGCCGGCGCGGGCGACCGCGATCATCACCCAGGTGGCCTCGGCGCTGGATGCTGCGCACGCCGACGGCCTGGTCCACCGCGATATCAAGCCCGAGAACGTGCTGCTCACCTCCGACGACTTCGCCTACCTGGTGGACTTCGGCATCGCCCACATCGGGGGTGAGGCCAGCGTCACGATGACGGGCGTGCTGATCGGATCGAGCGCCTACATGGCGCCGGAGCGGTTCTCCGGTGGGCCGGTGGGCCCCGCGGCCGACGTGTACGCGCTGACCTGCCTGCTCTACGAGATGCTGATCGGCCGACCGCCGTTCGAGACCGGCGACCTGCGGCAGCTGATGAGCGCCCACATGTTCTCCCCGGCGCCGCGGCCCAGCATCATGCGCCGCGGTATCCCGCGCGGCTTCGACGACGTCGTCGCCAAGGGCATGGCCAAGGACGCCGTCGACCGGTATCCCAGTGCCGGGGAACTGGCCAAGGCGGCCCGCGATGCGGCCAGCTCGGCGGCGGGCACCGCCTCGGCACCGCCGCCGCTGCCACCTGCGCCGGCGCCCGCACCCGTCGCCCCGCCGCGCCTCACTCCACCTCCGCAGCCGCAGCCGCAACCCCAGCCGCCGGGCACCCGCGAGTTCTCGTCGATCTACCCCAACCCGGACCACACCGGCTTCACGCCGTACCCGCCCCCGCCGCCGCCTCAGCAGTCGCCACGGGCCGTCGCGCGCAAGCCACGTTTCAGCCGTACCCAGCTCACCTTGATCCTGGTGACGGTGGGGTTGTTCGGCATCGCCGCTGTGCTGGCCGCGATGCTGGCCAGCGGCGGCGACGGAGCCTCCACCCGCGAGACGCTGACCGCCCCGACCCCGCCCAGCGTGACGTCGGAAGCGCCGACCACCACCACGACCACGACCTCCGGGTCGGCGACGGCCGACGTCAGCGGCACCGACGCGCAGGGCTTCGTCGACCACACCGCGCGGTGCCCCGCGGGCAGCACCCCGGCCGCGGTGATCCGCACCGCGTCGTCGCTGGCGGTGATCTGCCAGACCGGCCCGGACAGCTACTCCTACCGCGGTGAGCGGCTCAGCGACGGGGCCAACCTTCAGATCCCCACCGCCGAACGTTCCGGCAACGGCTTCGTGGCCGTCAATCCCGCCGACGGCGCCCGGTACGAGGTCGGGCCTGACGGGCTGACCATCATGAGCTACGGCAAAGTCGATTCGTCGGAGCCGCCGCTGGAGTACGGCGAGCGCTGACCGGGGCGTATACGGCGACCGGATTGGTCTTGCCTTTGAGCGCCAGCCCTGGCCGCAGCTCGAAATCGCCTCGGTCCCCGCTGAGTTGGCGCAACGTGGCGTCGGTGAGCAGCACGGTGTCGCCGGTCTGGCGGGTCGCGGTCTCTACCCGGGCCGCGATGTTGACCGCATCCCCGATCACCGAGAACTCCAAACGTCCTGCGCCACCGACATTTCCGGCCACGACGGGCCCGGAGTTCAAGCCGACGCCGACGGTGAGGCTGCCGCGGAACTCCTCATGCACCGCTTCGGCGATCTTCAGCGCAGCACCCAGCGCATCGTCGGCATGACCCTCCTGACGCCGCGGCGCTCCGAACACCGCCATGAGTCCGTCACCGGCGTACTTGTCGACGTGGCCGCCGTGGTCGTGCACGATCGGCACGATCCGCTCGAAGAGCCGGTTCAGCGTCGTGACCACCTCGGTGGGCTGCAGTCGCTCGGCGAGTGTGGTGAACCCGCGGACGTCGACGAACATCAGCGTGACATCAAGCTCCTGGGCTTCCAGCGATCCGGCGGCACGCAGAATATGGTCGGCCACTTCGCGATCCACATAAGTGCCGAAGGTGTCGCGGATGCGCTCGCGTTCGGCCAGACCGGCTGTCATGGTGTTGAAACCTGCCTGGAGCCGCCCGATTTCGCTGGTGTCGTCCACCTCGACCCGGGCACTGAAATCTCCTGACCGAACCTGGGCCAGGGCGTGACGCAGCGCGGTGATTCGATCGGTGACCGAGCGGATGGCGATGAGAATCGCGAACAGGCCGACCACGATCGCCACGGCCACGAGGATGAGGATCGCGGCGAATGTCCGCTGGGCGCGGAAGCCGACGTCGGCCAGATAACCGACCGCCAACACGGCGATACCGAACAGCGGAACCCCCGTCGCCAGCAACCATGCCATCACCAGCCTGCGCCCGATCGTCGGGCCGAAACGCCGGTCCGGGGTGGTGCCGTCGAGGGCCCGTGCCGAGACCGGCCGCATCACCCGTTCGACGATCAGGTACCACACGGCACTCGTCGAAATGCCGCCCAGCGCCACCACACTGAAGATGTACACCGCCGTCGACACCTGCTGGCTGAGCGCCAGTGAGCCGAAGATCACCGCTCCGACGCCCCACACCGCCGCCGAAAGCCGCACCGCCTCACCGGAGGCGCCCAGCGTCATCCGCTGTTCCTCGGCGGTGGGCGCACGGCCCGCACTGAGCCAGGCCATGCTGGCGGCGAACCGCTGCCGCCGAACCCTCAACATCACCGGAACCGTGACCGCCAGGAACACGATCAGCGCGGTGCCGCCGCGAATCAGCAGGCGTTGGGTGTCCGCCGGGCTCAGCACGATGGGAGCCGCGAAGGCCAAGAATGCGCCGACGATCCCGCCGCCACCGGCGCCGACCGCCGCCGCGCCCCACACCCACCGCTTGAACGTCTGATCGCGAAGTTCGGCCCCCACGGCGTCGCGCGCGACGGCGGCGGGAGCGCCGAGGCGGGCCAAGCCGTTGACTGGGGCGTCCATGTCCGAAGCTTGCGCGCGTAACCAGCGGGCTCGATAGCGTAGTCGGCTACCTGCTTCCGCCTGGGCGCGCGAAGCCGGTGGCTCGTGGCGTCGGCCCTTTAGGCTGGAACCTGACACGTACGAGACGGGACAGGGGACGCACATGAAGCTGGTGCTCGGTTACGACGGTTCTCTGGCGGCCAACGCGGCGATTCGCAACGGCGCCGCACTGTTCCCGGCCGCCGAGGCGGTGGTCGTCTACCTGTGCACACCGCCGTTCGGCAGCAAGGGGTTGCGGGCCCGGCTGCGGCATTCTGCCCGCAACGTCGACGAGTTGATCGACCTCGTCGACAGCGAAAGCGAGGGTGAGGCGGCACGGTTGGTCGACACCGGCGTCATCCTGGCCCGGGCCGCCGGTTGGAATCCCGAGCCGCTGGTGAAGCGCACCTGGGCAGGCGAGGGGCTGGGGCTGGCGCAGGTGGCCGAACAACTCGAACCCGACGTCTTGATCGTCGGTGCCCGCGGCATCGGCGCGACCGACTCGAAACTGGGCAGTGTGTCCGATCTCGTGGTGCACCACTCGCCCCGGCCGGTGCTGGTGGTGTCCCAGAACATGATCTCGGCCGAATGCGCCGCGGTGGCCGAGGGGCCGGTGGTAGTCGGTGTCGACGGCTCGCCGGGTTCCGATCGGGCGCTGGCCGTGGCCGGCTCGCTGTTTCCCGGCCGCGAGGTGGTCTCGGTCGGAGTGGACGACGGCAGCGCGGTCGACGTGGCCTCCGCCCAACCTGCGCACCGCGTACCCAGGTTCCGTGGCTCGGGTGCCGGCGCCACGGCCGACGCACTGGTGGCTTTCGCCGATGACCAGCGGGCCGGTGTCGTGGTGGTGGGCTCGCGGGGCCGGTCGGCGCTGAAGAAGGTGTTGCTCGGCAGTGTGGCTAGCGCGACGTTGCAGCGCACCTTCCGCCCGGTGCTGGTGGTTCCTGGGGGCTGACGGCAGCCAAGCCCGAGGTCATCAGCACCCCACCGGATCCCAGACCTTGTTGGACCGCACCGTGGTCAGCCGATAATCGGTGATCCTGATGTCGAACAGCCGGGTACCCAGGTCTCGCGCGCGGGACAGCGGGTCGGTCGGGTCGCAGGCGATCTCGCCACGGCTGTTTGCGTTGCCGACCACCACCCCGGCGAGGCGCTGGTCGAGGTACCTGGTCAGCTCCTGGAATTGGGCGATGACCCCAGCCGTGGCCCCGATATAGCTTTCCTCGCAGGAGATCAGCACACCCACGGTCTTGTCGGTGATGCCGCCCACCACCTGTTGCTGCTGCGGCGCGCTGTTGGAGGTGTAGCAGAACAGTCGGTCGAAGACCGACTTGAGCCGTGCCGGCATGCCGTAGAAATACAGCGGCATCGCGTAGATGATGCCGTCGGCAGGCAACATCTTCTCCAGCAGCAGGGATTCGTAGCGGTCGTCGAGGGAACACAGTCCGTTGGCCATACGGCAGCGTCGGCAGTTGGTCAGCATGCGGTCCACGTATTCGTCGAGAAACACGTGCTCCACCTCGTGGCCGGCCGATTCTGCGCCGGCACAGGCGGCTTCGGCGAGCAGATGGGAATTGCCGTCTTCGCGCGGGCTCGCGCTGATCACCAGAACTTTCATCGATTCTCTTCCGCGGCGGTAGACGCGCGTACCACCACACGTGTCTGGACCAGGTTGGTGTGCGGTCCAACACCGAGTTCGGTGAAGTTCATCCCTCCGATGTTCGAACGTGCGCCCGCCGACCCGCTACCGTCGGCTCACCCGGCGGTCTTGCCCGCATCGACGATGTAGACCGCGCCGTGCACCGCGGCGGCGTCGTCACTGGCCAGGAAAGCGATGGTCTTCGCGACATCGGCCACGTCCATCATTCCGCGCGGGGCGGCGATCCTCATGATCAGATTCCAGTCCGCGTTCTCCGGTGCGGCGAACTCGGTGGTCTGCGGCGTCAGCATGCCGCCGGGGCACACCGCGTTGACGCGCAGGCGCTCCGAGGTGAATTCGATGGCCAGCGCGCGGGTGAGACCGACCAGCCCGTGCTTGGCCGCACAGTAGCCCGCCGAGTACACCTCGCCCTCGATGCCGGCGATGGAAGCGACGTTGACGATGTTGCCGCCGGCCTCCAGCAGGTGCGGCAGGGCGGCCCGGCACAGGAAGAAGGGGCCGTTGAGGTTGACCGCCAGATCCTTGTCCCAGTCCTCGTCGGTCACCGACACGGTGTGGCGCATCTGGTGGAAACCCGCCACGTTGATCAGCGCATCGAGCCGGCCGAACTTCTCGACGCACTGCGCCACCGCGTCGCGGCAGGCCTCCGAGGAGGAGATGTCCACCGAGGCATATTCGCCGCCGGGGACGTCCTCGAACACCGTGGCCATCCGTTCGGCATCGCGGGCCACACCGAACACCTTCGCGCCGCGGGCAGCGAACAACTGGGCCACCGCCGCGCCGAGACCCGATGAGGCACCGGTGACCAACGCGACCTTTCCATCCAGAGCAGTCATGGCTCACACCTTCTCACGCGGCCTGGCCGGCGGAACGGCGGCCAGCAGGGTGCGCGTGTATTCGTGCCCGGGATGCGCGAACAACTCACTGGCAGGCCCGTACTCGACCATCTCGCCGGCGCGCATCACCAGCACGTCGTGGCACATGCGGTGCACCACCGCCAGGTCGTGGGCGATGAACAGGTAGGACACGCCCAGCTCTTTCTGCAGCTCGGCCAAGAGATCGAGCACCTTCGACTGCACCGACACGTCCAGCGACGCCGTCGACTCGTCGAGGATCAACACGTCGGGCTCAGTGGCCAGTGCGCGGGCGATACTGACGCGTTGCCGTTGGCCGCCCGAGAGCTCGTGCGGATAGCGCGAAGCGAAATCTTTTGGCAGGCCGACGAGTTCGAGTAGCTCGGCCACCCGTGCGGCGCGGCCGCGGCGCCCGGCGGCCAACCGGTGCACGCGCAACGGCTCGCCGATCGCGGCGCCGACCCGTGCCCTCGGATCGAGGGAGGCGAACGGGTCCTGGAACACCAGGCTGATCCGGCGGCGCAACTCGCGGCCGCCGGCGAAGACCTCCGTGCCGTCCAGCGTCGCAGTCCCCGCCGACGGCTCCGCGAGCCCGGTCAGCGCGGCGGCCACCGTCGACTTGCCTGACCCCGATTCGCCCACGATTCCCAGCGTGCTCGCCCTCCGCAGCTCGAACGAGACGTCGCGGACCGCCTGCACCGAGCCGTACCGCACCTCAAGGCCGTTGGCCTGCAAAAGAACCGGCGCATCAGCCGGGGCTTGTTCGGGCCCGGGACCGTCGAGCCGTGGACGCGCCGCCAGCAACTCCTGGGTGTAGGCATGCTGTGGGTGGTCGAAGATGTCGAGGATCGGTGCCTGTTCGACGGCCTCACCGTCACGCAACACGGTCACCTCGTCGGCCACCTGACCGATGACCCCGAGATCGTGACTGATCCAGACCACCGCGGTACCGAAATTCCGCTGCAGATCGGCGACCAGCTCGATGATCTGGGCCTGGGTGGTGACGTCCAGCGCGGTTGTCGGTTCATCGGCGATGAGCAGTTCCGGATCGCAGGCCAGCGCGATCGCGATCATCACCCGCTGACGCTGCCCTCCGGAGAGTTGATGCGGGTAGTCCTCGAGCCGAGCGGCCGACAACCCGACCGCCTCCAGCAGCTCACCGGCCCGGGTGCGCGCCTGACGTCGAGTCATCTTGCGATGTGTCTCAAGGGTTTCGGTGATCTGGCGTTGCAGGGTGAGCAGCGGATTCAGTGAGGTCCCGGGATCCTGGAAGACGAATCCGATCCGGCTGCCGTGCACCGCGCGCAGCGCACGCGCCGACGCGCCGACCAGCTGGGAGCCGCCGGCCAACAAGCTGCTGCCGGTCACCCGTGCCCCCGGCGCGTCCAACAGGCCGGTGGCGGCCAGCACCGTCATCGATTTGCCCGACCCGGACTCGCCGACGATGCCGACGGTCTGCTCGCGGTGCACGCCGAACGAGACGCCCCTTACGATCTCGCGACGTCCGATCGTCACGCGCAGGTCATCGACCTTGAGTACCGGGTGAGTCATCGTCGCCCCGCCCTTCTCGCCTCGATGGAGGTGCGCTGCTTCGGGTCGAGGACATCCCGCAAACCGTCCCCGAACAGGTTGAACGCCAACACCATCACGAATATCGCGGCACCCGGGAACACCGCCATCCACCAGGCCAGTGTGACGAATCCCTGGGCGTCGAAGATCATTCGGCCCAGCGAGGGCTGCGGCGGCTGGATACCCAGCCCCAGAAACGACAGCGCGGCCTCGGCCAGGATCGCGAAGGCCAACGACAGAGACAGCTGAACGATCAACGGCCCGGCGATGTTCGGCAGGATGTGCCGGACCAGGATGTAACCGTCGCCGGTGCCCATGCTCCGTGACACCGCGACGAAGGGCTCGACCCGCACGCCCAGCGCGGAGGCCCGGGCCACCCGGGCGAAGATCGGGATGTACACGATTCCGATGGCCAGCATCGTGGTGGTGATGCCCGGGCCGAGGACGGCCACGATCGCCAGCGCGAGCAGCAACACCGGGAACGCGAACATGACGTCGACGACGCGCATCACCACGGTGTCGACCCAGCCGCCGCGGTAACCGGCGAGCACGCCGACCAGCACGCCGATCACCGCGGCCAGCGCGACGGAGACCACGGCGACCCGAAGCGAGGCGGCGATCGCCACGAGCACTCGCGAGAAGACGTCGCGGCCAAGCTCATCGGTGCCGAACCAGTGGGCGCTGCCGGGCCCTTGCAGTGCGCTGGGCACATCGATGTCGTTGATGCCGTAGGGCGCGATCCAGGACGCGGACACCGCCACGCTCAGCACCGCCAGCAGCACTACGGCGCTGAGCGCGGTCACCGGATTCGACAACAACAGCCGCCAGGATGCGACGCGGGTATCGGGGGCAGTGGTCATGACAGCCGGATCCTCGGGTCCACGATCGCGTACAGCACGTCCACCAGCAGGTTGATCAGCAGGAACAACACCGCGATCAGCAACACCGCGCCCTGGATCACCGGATAGTCGCGTGCGGCAACGGAGTTGAACACCAGCCGGCCCAGACCGGGCCAGGCGAACACCACTTCCACCACGATGACGCCGCCCAGGATCGTGGCCAACTGAATGCCGGTGATGGTGAGCACCGGCAGCAGCGCGTTGCGCACGATGTGGCGGAACGTCACCACCGGTGGGGGCAGGCCCTTCGATCGCGCGGTGCGGACATAGCCCATCGCGGCGACCTCCAGCACCGCCGACCGCACATAGCGGGTCATGATCGCGCCGGCGACCAGGCCCACCGTCAGCCCGGGCAGGATGATGTGACGCAGCCAGCCTCCCGGATCGGTGAGCAGCGGGCGGTATCCCGAGGTGGGGAACCAGCCCAGCGTGGAGGCGAACACACCGATCAGCAGGATCCCCAGCCAGAAATCCGGTACCGACACCCCGAACTGACTGGCGACCCGCACGATCGCGTCGCTGACCTTGCCCTCCCGCAGTGCGGCGAAGATCCCGGCGGGCAGTGCGATCACCAGCGCGATGACGATGCCGACCAGCCCCAGGGACAACGTGGCGGGTAACCGGTCGAGCAGCGTCACCGTGACCGGGTCGCCGTTGCGGAAGCTGACCCCGAGGTCGCCCGTCAGCGCCGAGCCGAGATAGGAGAAGAACTGCTCGACGACGGGCCGGTCCATGCCGCTGGCGGCCCGCAGCGCGTCGTAGGCCTGCGGGGTGTACCGGGTGCCCAGGGCGATCCGGACCGGGTCGCCGGGCACCAGGTGAACCAGGGCGAACACCACGACCAGCACCCCGATCAGCACCACCGCCGAGTAGAGCAGCCGCCGGGCCAGGAACTCCACGATCGGATGGTTCGCACGAAAGGCGCTGCGCATCAGCGAGTTTCACCTCGATCCAGATCGGCGGTACGGAACCGGACGGCGCCGTCGCGGCGCACCTGATAGCCGGAGAGGTTGTTGCCCCAGGCCTGGATCACCGACGGGTTGTACAGGTAGATGTAGCTGACCTGATCCGCGATGCGGGTTGCCGCCTTGGCATAGATCTCTTTTCGCGCGGCCACATCGGTTTCGGTGCGGCCCGCGTCGAGCAGTCGGTCGACTTCGGGGTCGGAGAACTTCTGGGCGTTACTGGTGCCGTTCGTGTGGTGCTGGGCGTAGTAGAAATCGTCCGGGTCGATGTTGCCGAGCCAGCCCATCATCAGCATGTCGAAGTGCCCGGTGTTCTGTTCGTCCAGCCAGGTGGCGAAGTCGACGGTACGGATGTTCACCGTGATGCCAAGGGGTGCAAGGTTGTCGGCGATGATCTGGGCGGCGGTCACGGTCTCGGGATACTCACTGGTGACCAGCATGTCGAGATCGCGCGGCGCGGCGCCGGCCTGCCGGAGGAGGTCTCGCGCCCTGTCAACGTCGTGGCGGTAGCGCTGATAGTCGGTGAACCACGGGCTGCCCCGCGGGATCGCCAGCTGATTGACTTCCGCGGTGCGGTAGCTGGTGGCCGCGGCGATGGCATCGCGGTCGATGCTGTACGCGATGGCCTGCCGCACCCGCGGGTCGTTCCATGGCGGCCGGGCTTCGTTGAGCGCCAGATACCAGTAGTCGTTGCCCGGGGTGAGTGCCAACGTCAGCGAGTCGTCGTCGCGTAGTTGCGCGACCCGCTGCGGCGGCACCGAGTCCGTCCAGTCGATCTCGCCGGCCTGCAGCGCCGACAACGCCGTCGTCGGCTCGGAGATGAAGCGGAAGGTCACCCCGGAAATCGGGGGAGTGCCTCCCCAATACTCGGGATTGGCCTTCAACGTGATCGAGTCACCGCTCTTGCGCCCGACGAACGAGAACGGGCCGGTGCCGACCGGATGGGTGGCGATCTGCCCGCTCTCGACGTTGGCGCGCTGCACGATCGCCATGCCCTTGAACCCGCCCAGGTTGGTCAGCAGGTTCGGGGTGGGCTGACGGACGGTGATCCGTACGGTCGCCGGATCGAGCGCGGTGACACTGGCGACGGCGCTGAACTTGTCGACGTTGGTCAGCTGCTCGTCGATGATGCGGCGGTACGAATACACCACGTCGTCGGCCGTCAGCGGGCTGCCGTCGTGCCAGCGAACCCCGGGACGCAGGCGAAACGTCCAGGTGAGTTGGTCGTCGCTGACCTCCCAGGACTGTGCCAGCGCCGGGCGCATCTGCAGGTTCTCGTCGGGCTCGACCAGCGTGTCGAACACGTTCTCCAACACCTCGAACGAGAAATAGGCACTCGTGCGCTGCGGGTCGAGCTGGTCAGGCTCCCCGGCGATGGCCGCGATCAAATTGCCCGCGGATTCGTCGCCGAGATTTACCCGGCTGCCCGTCGAACACCCCGCCGAACAGACAGCCAGCACGAACACCAGGACTGCCGCCAACGCTTTCATCGCCGGTCGTGTGGTCACGCTTACTCCAGGATCACCGCGGGCGATCCGCCGTACGCTCACCCGCTGGGGCCGCCACTCGGGCCGGTCGAAGCTATACCGACCCATACCGGTGACGACGCTGATGAAGACTGCGATACTCACCCATTGTGACGTTCAAGCGCATGGCCTCTGCAGCCGCCCTGTTCTCGTCGGTCGGAATCGGACTCAGCCTGGGGGTTGCCGCCCCGGCGCAGGCCGACCCCCTCATGCTGGGCGTCTACACCTACACCCAGGAGGACGGCAGGACCGACACTTGGGGAGTGTGGCCGTCTTGTGTCCCGACCGTCGGGGATTTACGTGAGCCGCTGGAGCTGGCGGTGGCCTGCCGGCTGCACGTCGAGACCAAGCGCGTCAGCGTCGGCGGCGACGCCAGGTTGGTCGGCGGGCAGTGGACGTATTCGACCAGTGTCAAGGAAGGTTTCCAGTGCGCCGACGGCAGCTGGGCGCCGATTACCGAGACCTACCAGTTCGACGACATCGCGCTGCGGGGCACCCGCAAGGTGTCCAACAACGAGGTGTGTGGCGGGACAATCGCTCCCGCGATCCACACCTTCCCGTTCACGTTGGCGTACAAGGAACCGCTGAAGACTCAGGTCGAGGTGTATCCCCTGGATTGCGAGCCGGGCGGCTTGCGGTGGTGCACCTGAGCCGGCCGGAGCACAGGCAGTGCTACCCCTGATCGACGGCAAGGTCATCGACATCACCGGGCCGGGTCGCACCGACCGGTTCGGGGTCACCGCCACCGATCTCGGTGCGTCGGTCATCGCGCCCAACGGCAAGCTCGTATCCGTCTTCGGCGACACGTTCTCCGGAAGCCGTGTCGGGCAGGGCGACTGGCGTTCGCCGGTCGTGCTGATCGGCACGGGCGACGCCAACCACGAGATCGTCTACGAATCCGCCGGGGGAGCAGACCCGACCTACGCGCGGCAGTTATGGCACTACATTCACGACGACAAGAAGTCCGGCTGGCGACGCGGCGGCATCAGCACCGTGATCCCGTCGGATCTGCTGCGGGTGGGTGACTCCCTGTACCTGCATGCGATCGTCAACCACGGTTTCGGCACGGTCATCTGGACCGAGATCTGGCGTTCCGACGACAGCGGGGTGTCGTGGAGCCACCTCGGTGAGGAAGCGAAGTTCCCCGCCGATCTACATGACGGCCACGCTCAATGCTGGTCCTGGGACTTCGATCCGCACGACGGCTGGGTGTACGTGGTAGCGACGGGGTTTCAGCGCGACAAGGGCATCATCCTCATGCGGGTGCGGCCCGACCACATCGGCCGACGGTCGCAATACGCCGGCTGGGGCTTCACCGGCGGACGCTGGCAGTGGGGGCGGCGGGCCACGCCCATCACCCCGCCGGGCGAGACCTGGGGTGAACTGACCTTCCGCCGCACCGCGCCGGGCCGATGGGTCCTGGGCGGATTCCTGTCGTCGTCGTATGCGTTGGGCTACCGGGTGGTGTCCTCTCCGATGGCCAACATGCACACCACGCCCGTGCAGACCCCCGTCGTCGGATCGTCATGGGAAGGCGAGGACCACGCCGGCAACAAAGTCGCCCAACTCTACGGCGGTTACCTGCTGCCGGGTTCCCGCTTCGGTGTTGCCGGAGGCGCCGGGCTCGTCGTCTCCCAGTGGCGAACCGATACCGGATGGCCTTACCGGGCAATGCAATTCAAGGCCCGGCTGAAAGACACCTCGCACACACCGCGCGCGCTCGACCCGGTCAACCTGTGACCGTCAGGCGGTGAACCCGCCGTCGACGTTCCAATTCGCGCCGGTGACATAGCCGGACTCCGGACCGGCCAAAAAGCTCACCACGGCGGCGATGTCGCTGGTATGCCCGTAGCGACCCAGGGCGGTGGTTTCCTTCACCACAGTGGCGAAATCACCTTCGTCAGGGTTCAGATCGGTGGCGATCGGACCCGGTTGCACATTGTTCACGGTGATGCCTTTGGGCCCGAGCTCGCGGGCCAGGGCGCGGGTCAGAGACGACACCGCCCCCTTGGTCATCGCGTACACAGCCGTGCCGCCCGTCGGGACGCGATCGGCGTTGATGCTGCCGATGTTGATGATCCGTGACCCCTCACCGAGGTGGCGCACCGCAGCGCGGATCGCCGAGTAGACGCCGCCGATGTTGATGGCGACCAGGCGGTCGAACTGATCCTGTGGAAACTCCTCAATCGGAGCCATGTACGCGGTTCCGGCGTTGTTGACCAGCACGTCCAGACCGCCGAGATCCCCGACCGCCTGCTCGACAGCGCCGGCTACCTGTGCCGGGTCACCACTGTCAGCCTGGATAGCGACGACCTTCGCGCCGTCGGCAGTCAACTCGGCGACCAGCTTGTCGGCCTCGACGGCCGAAGCCCCGTAGGTGAACGCCACGGCGGCACCCTCGGCGGCCAGGCGCCGCACGATGCCCGCGCCGATCCCGCGGGAACCTCCCGTCACCAGTGCGCGACGTCCGGTCAAAGTTGGTGTGGTCATGGTGTCGCCCCTCCGCGGGTAGTTCGACGAACGCGAATGATGTTGAGGTCAAAGCTGATCGCGCGATGATGATTCCCGATGTGACCGGTATCACCTATGGTGTGGGCGTGAAGAAACGCGTCGTGGTGTGGGGCACCGGTTTCGTCGGGCAGATGGTGATCGCCGAGATCGTCAAACACCCGTTGTTCGAACTGGTCGGCGTCGGTGTCAGCAACCCGGAGAAGGTGGGTCGCGACGTCGGCGAGATCTGCGCACTCGGTGGGCCCATCGGGATCGCGGCCACCGACGACATCGAGGCGCTCATCGCGCTCAAGCCCGACGCCCTGGTGCACTACGGGCCAACCGCTGCGCACGCCGACGTCAACATCGACGTGATCACCCGTTTCCTGCGGGCCGGTATCGACGTCTGCTCCACCGCGATGACGCCGTGGGTGTGGCCCAAGATGCACCTCAACCCGCCCAACTGGATCGAGCCGATCACCGAGGCGTGCGAGGTCGGCGGGGCTTCGTGCTTCACCACCGGGATAGACCCCGGCTTCGCCAACGATCTCTTCCCGATGACCCTGATGGGCTTGTGCTCAGAGATCCGCCGGGTGCGCGCCTCAGAACTGCTGGACTACACGAACTACACCGGCGACTACGAATTCGAGATGGGCATCGGCAAACCACCCGAGCACCGCGCCCTGCTCGAAACCCCGGACATCCTCATCTTCGCCTGGGGCGCAACGGTTCCGATGATCGCGCACGCGGCCGGCATCGAACTCGACGAGATCACCACCACGTGGGACAAGTGGATCACCCCTGAGGAACGCAAGTCGGCCAAGGGCATCATCGAAGCCGGCAACGTCGCCGCGGTGCGCTTCACGATCAACGGTGTCTACCGCGGCGAGACCCGGATCCAGCTCGAGCACGTCAACCGAATCGGTCTGGACGCCGCACCGGACTGGCCGTCCGGAAACGACAACGATGTCTACCGCGTCGACATCGAGGGCACCCCGAGCATCTCGCAGGAGACGGCGTTCCGGTTCACCGACGGCTCGGGCCGCGATGCCGCCGCCGCGGGCTGCCTGGCCACCGGCCTGCGGGCGCTCAACGCGGTGCCTGCGGTCAATGAACATTTGCCGGGATGGGTAACGCCACTGGATCTACCTCTGATCCCAGGGTTCGGCACGATTCGCTAAGTAACGTCCGCCGCGTCAATCGAGATGGATTACCGGATAGGGTTCCTCTCGAAACGAGGTGAGATGGCAGACGGGATCGGGTTGTCGATTGGATCGACGAACCTCACGGCGGTAGTGGTGGACCGCGCAGCGGTGACGCGGTCGCCGGTACTGACGATCTTCCCGCATCGAGCTCCCGAAGTGGGGGTACCCAGCGAGAATCCCAACCTGAACGAACGCGGTCTGATTCTCACCGACTTCGTCGAGCGGGTGGGGGACCCGGTCGGAATGCTGGCCCCTGACGGTTCGTCGCACCGGGGCGAGGCGGTGCTGGCCGATGCGCTGGCCGCGCTGCTGCGCACGCTGACCGGGGGACGTCCGCCGGCCGATCCGATTGCCGTCACCCATCCCGCCCATTGGCGGCCCAATCAGGTCGCGGCCCTGCGCAACGAACTGGCCGCCGTCGGAGACTTCGGCGATCCGGTGCTTGCGCCCGACGCGAAGGCGGCGCTGGTCGCACTGCAGGACAACCCCGGAGTGCCGACCCGCGGTGTGATCGCGGTGTGCGACTTCGGAGGCAGCGGTACCAGCATCACGCTCGCCGATGCGGACAACGGATACCAGCCGATCGCGCCGACAATTCGTCATCCCGATCTGTCGGGTGACCTGATCGACCAGGGACTGCTCACCCATGTGGCGAACGATTTGTCCGCGGCCGGGACGATCGACCTGGCCAGCACCTCGGCCATCGGCTCACTCGGCAGACTGCGCGCCGAATGCCGGCGCGCCAAGGAGCGGCTGTCCACCGAGTCCGTCACGGCGCTGGTCGCCGAACTGCCCGGGCATCGCAGCGAAGTGCGGTTGAACCGCAACGAGCTCGATGAGGTGATCGCCGAACCGCTGCGCGAGTTCATGTCGGTGCTGCAGGGTGCCATCGATCGGGCCGGGCTGCGCCCCGGTGAGCTCGTGGCGGTAGCCACCACCGGTGGCGGCGCCAGGATCCCGGCGATCACCACAACGCTGTCCGAGTATCTGCGCCTACCGGTGATCACCGCGCCGCGCCCGGAGCTCACCCCGGCCATCGGCGCTGGCCTGACCGCCGTGCGCGGCACCGCCGAAGAGGGCATGACCGCCATGGCCCCGGCGTCAGCGGCCGCTCCGCCGACGCAGGCCGCGGCCCTGATGGCACCGGAACCGCCGCCGGCGTCGCAGGCGTTGGCGTGGTCCGATGCCCAGGACGTTCCCGATGTCGCCCCGGTCGATGACTACCGGGCCGAGGGCTACGGCGACGACTACGGGGCCGATTTCGACACCGGACTGGAACCGGCAGGCGGGCGGACGGCGGCGCGTCCCCAACTTGAGTTCGGCGAGCGCGAACTCACCGAACGCGACGAGATCGCAGCGCGACCGTGGTACCGCCGGCCGCCGGTGATCTTGGGTGCCGGCGCCGCCGCGGTACTCGTGGCCGTGGTGGCGGCGCTGGTGACCATCACCGGCAGCGACGAGCCGACCCGTCCGGCGTCCACCTCCAAAGCGGTCACCTCCACCACGGCGGCCCCCGAGGAACCGGCGCCTGCAGCGCCTGTCGATCAACCCGCCACCGGCCAGGAGGCCGTCACGCGTCAGGCTCCGGTCCCACAGACCGTGACGCAAACCGTGGAGCAGCCCGCCCCGGAAGCTCCGCCGGTGACGGAGAACCCGCCTCCCGCGGAGACGCCGACTCCGACGACCGAGGCGCCGCCCCCGACGACGACCGAAGCCCCGCCGACGACCACACAGGCTCCGACCACCACGAGCCAGGCGCCGACCACGACGCACGCCCCATGGAGTCCCACCGCGCCGTATCCGACGATCCCCGGACTGCCGTGGGTTCCGGCGCCGGGCGGTGGCCACACCGGGGGTTGACGCTAGCGGCTCACCGCTGCCAAGGTCAGGGCTCGAACGATGCTGTGGCGACCCAGGTCGACCTTGAAGGCGTTCTGGGTGAGCGGTTGGGCATCGGCCATCGCGATGGTTGCGGCGGTGTGAAACGCGTCCGCGTCGGGGCGCTGCCCGATGAGGCATGATTCGGCTTCGGGCACTCGCCACGGTTTGGCCGCTACGCCGCCCAAGGTGATCGCAGCGTCGACGATTTCACCGTCCTCGATGCGCAGGCCTGCGGCGACGGAGACGAGCGCGAAGGCATAGCTGTGCCGGTCCCGAACCTTCAAGTACCAACAGTGATCGTTGAAATCCGACGGCGGCAGTTCGATCCCGAGGATCAGCTCGTGCGGTTGCAGCGTGTTGTCGATCTCGGGCGTCTGGCCCGGGAGCGCGAAGAACTGGCCGATCGGAATGCGGCGTCGTCCCGTCGAGTTCTGTACGTGCACGACCGCGTCCAGCATGGCGAAGGCCACCGCCATGTCAGACGGGTGGATCGCCACGCAGTGGTCACTGGCGCCGAAAATGGCGTGCTCACGGTGAAACCCGTTGATTGCGGCGCAACCGCTTCCCGGTTTGCGCTTGTTGCACTCGACGAAGGCGGTCTGCATGAAGTAGGGGCATCGGGTGCGCTGCAACAGATTTCCACCTGCCGTGGCCATGTTGCGCAATTGTGTGGTGGCTCCGCTGAGGATGGCGTGCGACACCACCGGGTAGTGCGTGCGGATGAGGTGGTGGTTGGCCAGCGCGCTGTTGGTGACGCCGGCTTCGATGAACACCCCGCCGGTGTCGGTGGTGGTGATCGACGTCATTCCGAGCCGGCGGAGGTCGATCAAGGACGAGGGTTGCTCAACGCCGGTCTTCATCAGATCGAACAGGTTCGTTCCGCCGGCGAAGTACGTGGCACCGCGCGTGGCCGCGTCGATGGCGTCGTCGACGGATTCGGCGTGGCGAAAGTCGAAGGCCTTCATGCCGGCTCGCTCCGGGCGGCGCTTTCGATGGCTTCGACGATGTTGGCATAGGCCCCGCAGCGGCAGATGTTGCCTGCCATGCGTTCCCGAATCTCTGCCTTCGTCAACTGCGAGCAGCCGGTGAGAACGTCGTTCCTGGTGCCATCGAAGGTCGCCATACTGAGGTCACCGCGCCGGTGCTCGGCCAGCATTGCGTGGGCTGACGATATCTGTCCGGGAGTGCAGTAGCCGCATTGGAATCCATCGCAGGCGAGGAACGCTTGTTGCAGCGGGTGCAGGTTGTCTCCGTCGGCGATTCCTTCGATGGTCAGGACGTCTGATCCGTCGACAGATGCGGCCAGCGTCAGGCAGCTGAGCACGCGCTCGCCGTCGACCGAGACCGTGCAAGCTCCGCAGAGGCCGTGGTCGCACCCCTTTTTGGTGCCCGTCAGATGTAGCCGCTCGCGCAACAGGTCGAGCAGACTGGCGCGCACGTCGACGGTGATGCGCTGAGTTGTCCCGTTGATGCGCAGACGTAGCGCGTATCCGTCAGCCACCGGGGGTTCCGTTCCGGCAGCGTCGATCTCGCGGTTGGTCACGCCCCGACTTTCGCTGGCTGATAGGGCGTCATGAGATCCTCCAGGGTGATCGGTAGGTCGCGCAGACGTTTGCCTGTGGCGTGATGAACGGCATTGGCGATCGCAGCCGGCACGCCGCAGGTGCCGATCTCGCCGATGCCGCGCACGCCGATCGGATCCAGCGCGTAGTCGGGATGCTCGACGAAGGAGATGTCGAATTCGGGGCGATCGGCATGCGTGGGCAGGTAATACTCGCCGATCGGCAGTGCGGATGCCTCGTCGTAGGGAACGTGTTCCATCAGTGCCATGCCGAGGCCGAACGTGATGCCGCCCATCACTTGGCTGCGAGCCAGCTTCGGGTTGAGTACCCGGCCGCAATCCATCACGGCCACCCACCGGACGACACTGGCCCTGCCGATGTCTTCGTCCACCTCGACCTCGCAGAAATGTGCGCCGAATGACTGGATCGCTTGTGTTTCCTGACCACCGTCATCACTGCTGGCCGAGAAGCTCAACTGGTCGCGGTAAGCCGCTGCCGCCGCGGGGCTCAGGGCGGTGATGTCCACGGTCGCTGGGTCGGTGCCGAAGTATGGGGAATTACGGTCGGCGGTCAGGGCGGCGATGAACCGGCGCTTCCATTCGACGCCGGCGGCGAACACGGCGGAGCCCACCGTGGCCGTGGTCTGTGAGGCGCCGCTGTAGGGCGCTGTAGGGAACGACGAATCACCTGACATGAAGCTCACGCGGTCCATCGCGAGGCCGGTGGCGTCGGCGGCGACCTGCGTCATCACGGTACGCACACCGGTGCCGATTTCATGGGTGGCCGAGGAGAAGCGCACGAATCCGTTTCCGTCCGTGTCGACGCGGCATCCGGCCGGCATGCGGCGGCCGGGATAGGTCGCCGTTGCCATTCCCCAACCTATTTGGACTCCACGGCGCCGCATGGCGCGCGGCGCGGCGGGGCGATCTTGCCACCCGAACCGTCGTGCCCCTACCTCATAGCACTGCAACAGATGTTTACCGGACCAGGGTTTCCCGCTGGCCTGGTCGATCTCGGCGTGATTGCGGATACGGAGCTCCAGCGGATCGACTCCGCTGCGCTCGGCGAGTTCGTCGATGGCCACTTCGAGGGCGAACAAGCCCGGGGCTTCACCGGGGCCACGCATGAAGCACGGAGTGGGGGCATTGATCCGGGCTGTGCGGTGCGACACCGCGAGGTGCGGGGAGGTGTAGAGGAACCTGGTGGAAATTCCTGCGGGCTCACAGAAGTGGGCCACGGTGGACGTCTCGGTCACGGTGTGGTGTTCGGTGCTGAGAATCCGGCCATCCTGATCGGCGATCAGGGTCACGTCCTGTTCGGTGCGCGGGCGATGTCCCGTGGAGGTGAACATCTGGTCGCGCGTGAGGACCAGCTTGACGGGTCGGTCGACGGCCCGGCTGGCGACAGCGCACAGGACGACGTGCATCCACAGGAAGCTCTTTGACCCGAACGCGCCACCCACCAACGGCGAAAGGATGCGGATCCGGTCTTCGGGCATTTCCAGATACGCTGCCAGCGTTGACTTTTCGCCTGCAATCCATCTGGTGCTGTCGTAGACGGTCAGGTGATCACCGTCCCACTGCGCGATGGTCGCCGACAGCTCGATCGGATAATGCGCATTCACCGGAGTCGTGTAGCGGGCATCCACACGGTTGGTCGCGGTGCCCTGGCGAGGTGTCTCGCCACGACGGTCCTGCAGTTTCTCGTCTTCGAGTTTCACGAAGTGGTCCGGAAGATAACTCCCGTGGCGGATCTGGCCACCCTTCTCATCCGGGGCAGTCGGCTGCTCGAGCACCGCGCGGGCCGTCATCTGCGCAGGCAACACCTCGTATTCGACGTCGAACTGGGATGCCGCTTCGGTGGCGTTCTCCAGTGAGTCGGCGACCACCACGGCCAGGTGCTGACCGACGTACTGCACAGTCAGGTCAGAAAGCGGCGGGCGTCGCTCCAACGGTAGGTCGAAGGTGAGCTCGCGCGGTAACTGGTGAAGCACAGGGCAATTCAGCGGGGTGAGGACGTGCAGAACACCAGGGGCCCGGCTGACTCGGTCTGCGGCGTGGCGCAGCGATTCTTCGATGACGCGCCCGTGCGGGATCCGAGTCTGCGCCAGCACCGCATAGACCAGGCCGGGGACGACAGTATCGGCGGTGTAGCGAGCCCGTCCGGTCACCTTGTCGACTCCTTCGACACGGCTCACCGGCTCTCCCATGGTGCCTCCATCATGTCTCATCGCTCGAGGTTGCGCATGCCACGCGGGGCTCATGTGAAGGCGCGGCGGTATTGGGGCGGGTAGGGAAGGACGGCGCCAGTACGCCGAGCGGCGTCGCGGACCCAGTTCGGGTTTCGCAGCAGCGCCCGGGCCAGGAAGACGGCATCGGCATCGCCGCCGGAGACGATCGCTTCGGCCTGTTCGGCTTCGGTGATCAACCCGACCGATGCCGTCGGGATGTCCGCCTCGGCTCGCACGCGCTTGGCGAACGGCACCTGGTAGCCCGGAAACACCGGGATCTTTGCGTCGGGGACGGCTCCTCCGGAGGAGACATCGACCAGGTCTACACCCGCCGTCTTCAAGCCGGCAGCCAGCGTGACGGTGTCCTCGACAGTCCAACCCGGGCGCGGGTCGTCGGTGTCACCGGCGAGCCAGTCGGTCGCCGAAACCCGGAAGAACAGCGGCAGGTGGTCGGGCCAGGCGTCCCGCACCGCGCTGGTCACCTCCAAGGCGAACCGCATCCGATTCTCGAGCGTCCCGCCGTACTCGTCGGTGCGCACGTTCGCTTGCGGCGACAGAAACTGGTGAACGAGATAGCCGTGGGCCCCATGGATCTCGAGGACGCGGAACCCCGCCCCGGCGGCCCGGCGGGCCGCGTCGGCGAAGGCCGACACGATGCGGCCGATCTCAGCGCGGCTGAGTTCGGCGGGGGCAGGGTGGCGGCCGAAGGCTATCGGGCTGGGGCCCACCGTCGTCCAGGGCGCAGGTTGGCGGGCAGGGTCGGGCCATGGCCGGCCGGTGGAACCCTTCCGGCCGGCGTGCACTAATTGGATTCCGGGGATGGCGCCCAGGCCGGAGATGAAACCGGTCAATCGCCGAAATCCGCGCACCTGGGCGTCGTTCCACAACCCGAGGTCGTAGATGCTGCTGCGGCCGGCCGGGTCGACGGCGGTGGCCTCGACCATCGCCAGCGCGACCCCGCCGATCGCGCGTGCACCGAGATGTTGCAGGTGCCAATCGGTGGGGGTGCCGGCCTCGGGTCCGTCGACGACCGCCGAGAACTGCATCATCGGCGACATCCACGCCCGGTGGGCGAACGTGACATCGCGCAGGGTCAGGGGACTGAACAGACCGGGCATCAGTTCATCCCCAGAAACGCTCGCGCCGCTCGCGCCAATGCGAACTCGTCGGGGCCGTGTTTGACCGCGAACCGTACGGGTTCGGCCTCGGCCATGTCGAACGGGTAGTCACTGCCGCACACGACCTTGTCTTCCCCGGCAATCTCGCAGAGCAGCTCGAGCTGGGGTGCGTCATGGGTGACCGTGTCGAAGTAGAGGTCCCGGATCACCGCGGAGGGCAGCCGGGTGCATCCCGCTCGCACGTCGGCGCGGGCGCGCCAGCCGTGATCCCAGCGGCCGAGCAATCCCGGGGCGCAGCCACCGCCGTGGAGGAAGCAGATGCGCAGGGCCGGCAGCTCATCCTTGAGTCCGCTGAGGATGAGATTCGCGACGGCGGTTGCGGTTTCGACGGGGTTCCCGATGAGATTGGCCAGGTAGTAGTCGGCCCATTCCGGTCGCCCGATCTGCATGGGGTGGACCAGTACCGAAAGGTCGAGGCGGGCCGCCTCGGTAACGATGTGCCGCAGCATCCCGTGGTGCAGCGTTCCACCGTCGACCACTGGAGGGATGGCGACCCCGGCGATGCCGTCGGCGTCACGCAGGGCGGTGAGCTGATGGGTCACCAACTCCGGTGTGCCCAGGCTGACGATGCCCAGGCCCAGCAGCTTTCCGTCCGCGCGGCTCACGACATCGGTCAGCGACGTGTTGAAGGCCCGGGCGTAGTCGGCGCCTGCCGCGTCGTCGGTGAGCGGAAAGGCGAACGGTGGCGCTGAGAGCACCCGCACCGCGACCCCGGCACGTGCCATGTCCTCGATGATGGCGGCCTCGTCGCTCATCGCCTCGGTGGCGATCGACAACGGCAGGTCTCCGAGATACAGCTGGCCTCCGCGATCGTTCATCGGTCCGTACGGTGCGCCGGCCGGCAACCCGAACAGATCGCGCGGGAGCCAATGGGCGTGGACATCGATGACGCCCTGCGGGTGGGTGCCGGCGCTCATCGTGCGATGTCCAACGCGGTGTTGTCGCTGTCCAGGTGCTCGACGGTGGTGAAGACCAGCTCGGAGTCCCCGATGTTCTCGATGTCGTGCAACAGGAATTCGCCTGGCCCGAAATGGAAGTGGCGGGTCTCGCCGGCGTGGTAGGAGACCTCACGGACGGAGCCGTCGTGGGTGTGCTGGCGGCTGCGGCCGGCATTGATCGTGGTCCAGAAGTAATCGAGAACGTGGCGGTGCGCATGCCAGCGCTCACCGGGCGCCAACCGGATTTCCCACACCCGCACGCGCGAATCCTCGCTGAGCAGACGGGATCCGACGTGGCCGTCGAATGCGTGCTCGGCGAACTCCGTCTTGAGCCAGTCGGGCCAGCTTTCGAAGTCGGTGGCCACCAATTCACCGGCCAGCGGCAGGTCGGTCAGGTAGTTGTCTTCGTTCATCGTCGAGTTCCTCTCGTAGTGAAGGGTTTCAGTGTCCGGGCCCATACAGGCCGAATCGCAGATCCGGATCGCCGGGCGTCCAGGTGTTGCGGAACTGGGAGCGTTCGCCCATGTCGACGACTCGGCGTAGGAGCGTGTCGCTGAGCTGCAGCTGAGCCGGCTCCCACTTCGACAGAGCTGAGGTGATGTCGCCCGGTGAAGTGGACAAGGCGTCGGCCAGGGCCCAGGCGTCCGCGGCGGCCTTGGCGGTTCCCGCCGCCGCGTGTGGCCGCGAGGCACACGCGGCATCTCCGATCAGCGCGGCCCGGCCGAGCGCCATCCGCGAGGACCGCACGTCCGACAACACCTGCAGATAGGGCTGGGCGGTCGCGGCGACCACCTCGGCTACTGCGGGGGCCAACTGCCGGCCGGCCGCCGCGCGCAGTTCGGTGACGAAGCGGTCCTGCACCTGTCCGGGGTGCACGGACACCGATCCGGTGAATCCCCGCTTGTCGGTGAGCAGTTCAGTGAGCTCGGGGCCGGCCGAAACGTTGCGGTACCAGACGTAGTTCATCAGACGGTCGGCTTCGTCGAGGCTGTCCTCGCCGGGTATCGGGTACATGGTGATGTGGGAATTCGGGATAACGGTGTAGGTGATGGCGTCGCTGAGGGTTTCGCGTGTCTGCGCACTGAGTTCTGACAGCGCAACAGTGCCCCGCCAGCCGACATATCCCGAATAGGCGAGTTTGGCGTCAGGGTCGAAGGATTCGCGTGCCGGCGAGCTGATGCCGTCGGCGAACACCACGAGGTCGGCGCGGGCTGTTCTTCCGCTGACGAACCGCACGGTCACCGTGTCGGCATCCTGGTCGAAGCCGCAGGCGAACTCGCCGTAGTGGTAGTGCTCGGTGCCGAAGTCGGCAAGCAGAGCCCGGTAGAACGTGCCCCACGAAGTGTAGGTCCATACCGCGCGTTCGCGGTGGATGACCGCTCCGCTGGGGTCGAGGTACTGCACGTAGTCGGTGGCGGTGTGCAGGTCGGCCAGCTTCTGGTGGCTGCGTTCGGCGAACCAGCGCACGGTATCGGGTTGCAGGACGATGCCGCTGCCGCGGCCGTCCAGGGGAACCGGGGTGCGTTCGTAGACGTCGACGTGGAATCCCAGGTCGCGCAACAGCAGGGCCGTCGTCAGCCCTCCGATGGATCCTCCGACAACGATCGCCGACGCATTGGCGTATTCGGTCATGACGCGCTCTTTTCGCTCAATGGAATGTCTTGGACGGCGTTGTGGTCGACCGGCATTGGTTCCCCGCGGGTTTCGCGCGCGAAAGCAAGACCGATGACGGCGATCAGGCCGATTGCAGATACCGATGCCGTGGCGATGCCGAGGTTTCCGCCGAACCACGAGGCGGCGATCACCCCTGCGGTGAACGGCCCCAGCGCGGTGATGTAGCGGCCGACGCTGTTGCAGATCGCCAGTGCGGTGGCGCGCACACTGGGCGGGAAGAGTTCTGGGCCGTAGATGAAGGTGCCCGACAGTGCGCCGAACAAGCCGAAGCCCAGAAGAGGCATGGCCACCAGCATCTCGGTGTAGCTGCGGTCGAACGGGAACGCCCAGGCGATCGCGGCGGCCGAGACTACGAAGCTGATCAGGAAGGCTTTCTTCCGTCCGATAGCGTCAGCCACGAAACCCCATGCGGCATAACCGATGATGCCGCCTGCATTGAACAGCATGGCCGCCACCGCGACCCGGTGGTCGGCTACGGCCCGTCCCAGGCCGTCGGCCATGGTCATCTCCCGGATGATCTGCGGGTACCAGGTCGATACGCTCCAGAATGAGATGAGCGCTCCGGTGGCCAGCGCGGTGCACACCAGCATCGGGTGCAGCAGCGGGGGAGTGAAGAGGCGCCGCAGCACGAATCGATCGTGGTCATGGTTTCGGCCGAGTGCTTTTCGTTCCCGTCGGGCCTGCAGATGGGCGCCGATCTCGGGCGGCTCGGGTACGTAGCGGCGGATGAACCAGACGACCAGGGCCGGGAGGCCGGCGAGCAGCATCATGGCGCGCCAGCCGTGGTCGCCGAGCAGTGCGTACGCGGCGGCTGCCATGAAGAACCCGGCGGCGTATCCGGCCATCATGACTCCACCCGCACGGGCGCGGAAGCGGTTGCGCCAGGATTCGGCGATCAGTGCCGCGCCTACCGGGGCCTCGACGCCGGAGCCGAGGCCCGCGATGAAGCGCAGAATGCCGAGTTGCCACCAGGTTTCGGCGAACACGGCCAGAGCACTGAAAACGGCGTAGGTGAGGATGCCGACCGACAACACCCGGGTGCGACCGAAGTAGTCGGCGAGCATCCCGAACAGGATGCCTCCGGTGGCCCAGCCGGTGAGGAAGAGGGCGACGGTCAGCCCGCCGTAGAAACCGATTGCCGCTCCGTCGGTGCCGATTCCGCTGTTGGGAAGCAGTTCGTTCATCGCCGGACCGAGAACGAGGACGTAGAGGCTGCCTGCGAAGCCGTCGAGCCCCCAGCCCAAGGTGGTGCCCGCCAGAACGAGCCATTGTGTCCGGGTGATGTCCTGATGCCAACGTCCTGTGGACATGGATGTGCCTTTCGAGGTTTCGGGGAAGGGTCAGTTGAGGCGGCGCTGCGGCTGGTCGCCGTACCAGTCGACGTGGTCGGCCGCGGTGCGCACGACGATCGTCTTGACCCAGGAGAAATCCTCGAATGATTCTGTGCCGGCATCTTTTCCGGAGCCGGACTCCTTGATGCCGCCCCAGGGAAGCGACGGTTCGAGTCGGTGGTGGTCGTTGACCCACACCATGCCCGCGTTGATCTGGGCTGCCACGCGGTGTGCCCGACTGACGTCGGTGGTCCACAGGCCGGCACCGAGGCCGTAGGCGTTGTCGTTGGCCATGCGCACTGCGTCGCACTCGTCATCGAACGGGATGACCACCGCCACTGGGCCGAAGATCTCTTCACGTGCGACGGTCATGGTCATGGTGGCGTCGGAAAGCACGGTGGGAGACAGGAAGAATCCGTGGTCGAACGGGCTTGGCAGAGCAGGGGACCGGCCTCCGGCCTTGAGGGTGGCGCCCTCGTCGAGCCCCGTCTGGACCAGGGCCGCGACCTTGTCCCGCTGGCGGGCACTGATGAGTGGTCCCATCTGGGTGCCGGGCAACGCCGGATCGCCGAGCCGAATTGCCTGCGCGCGGGCGGCGAGCGCGCCGACGAATTCGTCGTAGATGCCGCGCTGCACCAGGAACCGGGAACCGGCCACGCACGATTGGCCGGCCGCTACGAATGCTGCGAATGCCGCTCCCTCTGCGGCGACGGCGGGGTCGACATCATCGAACAGCAGCACCGGCGTCTTGCCGCCGAGTTCTGCTGTGATGCGGGCGAACCGCGACGCCGTCGCGACCGCCGCGGAGCGGCCTGCCTCGGTGCCACCGGTGAGGGTGATCTTGGCGATGTCGGGGTGGTGGGTCAGGCGCTCGCCGGCCGCGCGGGCACCTGTGACGACGTTCAGCACGCCGTCGGGCAACCCCGCCTCGGTGATGATGTCGGCGAGGGCCAGGGTGGTCAGCGGGGTCAGCTCAGACGGCTTGACCACCACGGTGTTTCCGTTGGCCAGTGCGGCGGACAGGCTGCGCGCCAGGATGAGCATCGGATGGTTGAACGGCGTGATGATGCCACACACACCGAGCGGAAGCCGCTGCTGGTAGGAGAGGTAGGGGCCATCTCCCGGAAGCACGGCCTGGCGCTGAGCCGCCAGCAGTCCGGCGTTGTACCGGAACCATTCCGGTACCCGGGACAACTGTGCCCGGGTTTCGGTGATCGGCCGGCCATTGTTGCGGGTTTCGAGGGTGTACAGAGTCTCACTGGCGTTCTCGATGGCATCGGCGATGCGCAGCAGGAGTTTCGCGCGCTCGCTGCGGGCCATGCTCGGCCACGGCCCGACCTCGAATGCCCTGCGCGCGGCGGAAACCGCGGTGTCCACTTCGCGCTCGCCCTGTTCTGGAAGCGTGGCGATGACCTCGCCGGTGGCGGGGTTGAGGATGTCGCGAAATTGGCCGGGCTGAACGGCCGAAGTCGGCGCGGTGGATGTGCTCTCCGGTGAGACGTGGGTCATGGGACATGAGTGTCGTCACACCGTGGCAGCCCTTCAATGTTTCACCGAACATACTTCGTCGCTATTTATGTCTCAGCTGACACTCGTTCCTGCGGCACACTGATCACGTGGCTCTCTCGACGGACAGTGAACGGCCCGGTGCGGAACTGGTGACATGGTTGGCAGCACTGCGGACCCTCAGCGCTCAAGCCAATGCCGACAGCGATCTACGGGAGGTGCTATGCCTGGTTGCCGACACAGCGCGGACACTGCTGGGTTTCGACTTCTGCGGCGTCCTCATCCCTGACGCGAGTCATGACCGGCTGGTGGTGCAGGGCTGGAGCGGCTTGTCGGAAGAGTATGTCCAGCGGGTCAATTCCGACCGTCCGATCCGGCTCGGCAGCGGATCGCCCTCGAGCCAGGCATTCCACCGTGGCGAACCTGTGTCCATTCGAGACGTGCGAGACGAACCGGAGTTCGCGCTCTGGGCCGGCGTCGCACAAGAACAGGGGTACCGCGCCATCGTCGCCGTACCGCTGGTGGCCGGCACTGACGTGTTGGGGACCCTCAACGGCTACTACGCCTCGGTACACACGTTCACCCGGTACGAGATCGAGCGGCTGATCTTGTTGGCGAACCATGCCGCGATCGCGGTCACTTCTGCGCGCCGTCTCGATGAGCTGCGCACGCTCACGAGCTCGTTGCGTGAGCAACGCGACGCACTCGCGCGATCAGAGCAGATCCACGAGCGGCTGTTGACCGTCACGTTGCGTTCCGGCGGGATCAGCGGAATCGCTGCCGCGCTGAGCGATCTCATCAGCCGGCCGATTCTGATCGATGACGGGCGTCAAACTGAGCTGGCCCGCGCCGGCGAGGGCGTCGAATTCCCTACTGCCGCAGTGCGTGCGTCAGTGGCCGAAATGATGTCGCCGGAGGCCGCGGCGACCGTCGAGGCGGTCGCCGATGACGACGGCGGCCCCAGTGGGTGGCTGGTGGCCGGCGTGCGGTTGGGTAGTGAGGTGGCCGCGCGGATCTGGTTCCCGGGCGACTTTGAAACGCTTGACCCACTTCAGGTTCGGGCCGTCGAACACGCGTCCATCGTGGTGTCGGTCGAGCTGTTGCGCGAGCAGACGGCGGCCGAGGTGGAACGGCGGCTTCGCGGGGAGTTGCTGACCGATGTCTTGTCCAGTAGCGGGTCCCCGTCCGATCCATTGCTGACCCGTGCCCTCCGGTTGGGCCACGACCTGAGCGTGCCTCATGGTGCCATCGTGGCAACAGTGGCGGGGCCCACCGACGCTGCCACCCGCCTGGCCTGGCAACGAGCGTTGGCGGCGGTGACGGCGTTGGCCTCGTCCTACCGGCCGAAGCCGCTGGTGGCGATGCACGGCGGCATACTGGTGACGCTGTGGCCGGAGTCGGCTGACACCAGCGAACCGCCCGGCGTCATGGTCCAGCGAGCGATAGCCCAAGTCTCACGGGAGATCACGGCCACAGCGGCAGTGTCTGCTTCAAACGGTGCCGACGTCGGCGAGGCCTACCGTATAGCCAAGGGAGCGTTGGACATCGCGCTGCGAGGCGGCCGAGCCGGCACCACGGTCACTCTCGACGATCTGGGTATCGTCGGGCTACTGCTCCAGCTAAACGATCGGGCCAAACTCACGGCATTCGCCGCTCGCACGCTCAAGCCCCTCATCGACTATGACGCGAACCATCGCACTGAGTTGATGACGACATTGCGGAGTTATTTCGCAAACAGACTGGACCGCAACGCGACCGCCGAGTCGCTGGTGATCCATGCCAACACCGTCGCGCAACGGCTACGACGCATCGAGCAGTTGTGCCAGGCAAGCCTGGCCGATCCGGCGACCACCATGGAGTTTTCGTCTGCGCTGATGGTGCACGACCTCGCCGTCGGTGGCACCTGACGAAAGTTGTCGGCGTCAGTTCGGGCCCGCGCCGATCTCCTTCAGGGCCGCGACGGCCTCGGGGGTGTAGGCGATCGACGAGTCGAGAGCGGCCGCGGTCCGCAAGGCTGTGGCCAATGTCGTGGCGGCGAGTTCGGCCAGGGTGTCGACGTCCACATCGCGATGGGTGATGCGGTCGATCATCATCTCGTCGAGGAATCCGATCCAGCCGTGCATGGCGGTGCGCAGGGTGGGCGCGATGGGTTCGGCGACACCGAGTGCCGACAGTATTCGTTGGGCTCCCAGCCATCGGAGGCGCTCGACCGCTGACTGATGTTCGGAATCGGCACCCAATGCGCCGCGAAGCAGTGCGACGAAACTGTCGGAGTACGAATCGATGTGGGTGATATGAGCGCGCAGGGCGTGGCGCAGTTGATCCACCAGCGAGGCACCCGGGGGCGCGGGCGCTGCCTGCGCGGCCGCGATCTCCTCCGCGATCTCGTTCATCACCGCCAGATACAGGCCGCGCTTGTTATCGAAGTGGTGGGCGATCAACCCGTACGCCACGCCGGCATTCTTCGCGATATCCGATGTGGTGACCTGGTCGTAGGGACGGGTCGCGAAGAGTTTTCTGGCCGCGTCGATGATGAGCTGCCGACGGTCGGTTGACCGCGTTTGCGCGTTCATCGAGTTGGCCCGGACAGTGCGCCGCGAGTATCCACCCGGCGACCGCCTAGCGCGGCGACCATCCGACCGAGAGCCGGAACCTCAAGGGGAAGAAGGGAATAGCGCGGGTATACGGTACGTTTCGAGCCGTTCTCGAGCGCTCGGACGATCGCGGCCGCGGTGTCGCCGGGTGCCACCGGAGGAAATGTTTTGGGCGGCGCGGACTTCCACGGCAGCTCATCGATGTCGCGCAGCGCGGTGTCGGTGGCGCCGGGCACCACTTCCAGCACTCGGATGTTGGTTCCCGCCAGTTCATGGCGTAGCGATTTGGTCGCTTGGGCGAGGGCGGCTTTGGAGGCGGAGTAGTAACCGAGCAGGGGGAGCGGCACTGCCTGAACGGTAGAGGTGACGTTGACGATCACGCCGGAACCGGCCGCCAACATGGCCGGCACCAGTGCCGAGGTCAGCGCCAGCGGTGACCAGACATTGACCTCGAAGACGGCGCGGGCTGCCGCGGAGTCAGCTACGACCGATTGGGCTCCGGTCAGGTTGGTGCCGGCATTGTTGATCACCACGTCCACCGTGCCGAGCGCTTCGAGCGCCTGGCGGCCTAGCAGTGCGGCGGTTCCCGGTACCGCCAGATCCACGGGGAGCACGGTAGGACGCGGTGCTCCCGTGCCCGATATCTCGCCCGCAAGATCATCGAGCAGCTCCTCGCGGCGTGCCGCCAGCGCCAGTGTCGCGCCGCGTCGAGACAACGCCAGCGCCAATTCGCGCCCGATCCCGCTCGAGGCGCCGGTGACCACTGCCTTCTTGCCGGCGAGGTCGATTCCACGGTGTCGCATGCCTGGCTCCGCTCAGCCCTCAGGGTGTCAGCCCACCGTGCCAGATTGACTGATAATCAGTCAAGCCCCCGTGCTGGTGTCCGGACCGGCGGCCGATCAAGATGGACGGGTGCACAACGGCTCGCAGCAACCTGACAACGGCGCCGGGAGCGCCTCATGAACACCGGCGCTGAAGTGGTGGTGAACCGTCTGCTCGCAGAAGGCGTCGACGTGTGCTTCGCCAACCCGGGCACGTCGGAAATGCATTTCGTCGCGGCGCTGGATGCCGCTCCGGCCATGCGCCCGGTGCTGTGCCTGTTCGAGGGCGTCGCCACCGGAGCCGCCGACGGGTACGCCCGCATCGCCGGGACGCCCGCGGCGACCCTGCTGCACCTCGGCCCCGGAATGGCCAACGGTCTGGCGAACCTGCACAACGCACGGCGTGCGTTCACCCCGGTGGTCAATGTCGTCGGCGATCATGCGACCTATCACCAGCCGCTCGACGCGCCGTTGGAATCCGACATCGACGCGCTCGGGCGCTGGACGCACGGCTCGGTGCACCGACCCGCATCGGCGGCGGACCTCGATGCGGCCGTCCATGCCGCGGTGCAAAGCGCGACCGCTGCGCCGGGCCGCGTCGCCACGGTGATCCTGCCCGCCGACTACTCTTGGGGCAGCACGCCGCAGAACCCGTTGCAGGACAACGTCATCGCCGAGCAGTCGGAATCCGGCAGCGATCTGGACATCGCCGGTGCCGCAAATCTGTTGCGTGCCCAGAAAGAGGGCGCGGTGTTGCTGCTGGGCGGTGCTGCCACCCACGCCGACGGTCTGAGGGCGGCAGCGCGCATCGGGGCGGCGACCGGGGCTCGCGTCTTGGTGGAGACCTTTCCCGCCCGGCTGGCCCGCGGACAGGGGGTCCCGGCCATCGACCGGCTCGGTTACCTGGCCGAACAAGCCACCCAACAGCTCTCGGGCACAACGCATCTGATACTGGTCGGGGCGAAGTCCCCGGTATCGTTTTTCGCCTACCCGGGCAAGCCCAGTGTGCTGGTGCACGAGGGTGCTGAGGTTCGTGCGCTCAATATCGACGATTTGGCCGGTCTTGCCGATGAATTGGGCGGCGCACTGCCCGACGCACCACCACCGGCACCCGCCGAATTGCCGACGGGCCAGCTCAACCCGCTGAACCTCGCCCAGGTGATCGCGGCGCTGTTGCCCGAGAACGCGATCATCTCCGACGAGGCCAACACCAGCGGCGTGTTCCTACCGGCCGCCACTGCGTCGGCTCCGCGACACGACGTCCTCACCCTGACCGGTGGCGCGATCGGGCAGGGCCTTCCGGTGGCCGTGGGCGCGGCGATCGCCGCACCGGACCGGCCGGTCATCGCTCTGCAGTCCGACGGCAGTGCGGCGTACACCATTTCGGCCCTGTGGACCATGGCCCGAGAGCACCTTGACGTCACCGTGGTGATCCTGAACAACCATGCCTACGCCATCTTGCAGCTCGAGTTGTTGCGAGTGGGCACCCAGGCCAACGGCGAGCGGTCGCGCTCACTGTTGGACCTGAGCCGTCCCGACATCGACTTCGCTTCGATCGCACAAGGATTTGGTGTCCCGGCCACCCGGGCAACCAACGCGGAGGAACTCGCCGACCAGTTCCGTACCGCACTGGCCGAGCCGGGACCACATCTGATCGACGCTGCGCTGCCGGCCTGGTCGCCGGGATGACCGGGAACGGTTGATCACCGGCTGGGTCGACGCTTCTCCAGCACGACCGCCGCGATCGGGATGCGCATCTCCTCGGGGTCGGCGGCCAGTCTCTCCGCGATGGACGTGTGCAGCCGGTCGTAGAACACCGACAATCGCTCGGGCGGACCGGTGATGGCGGCGCCCAGATCGGCGAATGCGGTGAACCAGAGGAAATCAGCCCAGCGAGTGCCGAAAGCCGTTGCGTCCCTGTCGCTGCGATAGGCGGCGAAGATCCGGTCCTCCGCGTCGACCAACTCCACGTGCTGGATCTCCAGCCGCTCGAACCGGCCCGACGGGGCGAACGGTGCGGCGAAGTCCGCGGCGTGGCGCCCGGTGATCGGCAACGACATCTGGGTCGCCTCGTCGGTGGTCACCACGTCGCTGGCGATCAACTCGGTCAACGCACCGACGACGGCGCGGAACAACGGCTGGTAGCCCACGTCACCGCCTTCGTCCAGAGCGGTCGTCAACACCACCAGACGGCCGCCTGGGTACAGTTCGCGACCGCGAAACGCGATGAACTCGTGCCAATCGTGGGCGGCTTGCCTGGCATAGGCCGCCCGCACCCGCTCGTCGTTGCTGTAGGCGGCAACGACATGGTCGGCGACCGGCATGGGCGCCTTGCTGAGTCGTGCCACTGCCCACGCTGACCACCCGAGATGCACGCTGTTCGACGGCAGGATCTGGCTGTAGAACGACCGGCCGATCGCCGAACTGAAGGTGGCCGGGTCCCGGTGCCGATACGACTGTGGATCCTCTTCCAGGATGCGGAACATTGTGGAGAAGTCATTGTCGGCAACATCGGTGTGCGTCACCAGGATCGAGTGCTCGGGCCGGGTGCGGCTGCGCACGGCCGCGATTGCGGCGTTGAGCGGCTGCATCGAGTTGTGCGCGGTGCCCGCACCGTAATCGGCGATGACCACCGGCAGCGGGGGTGCAGGGATCGGCACGGTATGCGCCGCCAGTTCAAGAAGCTTGATCGCCGAACTCATTCCGGCGACGTGCGGGCGGGGTATGGTTCGGCGCGGCCCGGGCATGGCTAGGTTCGCCGCCGTCGGCGGAGCAGCAGTCCGATCAGTGTGCCCATGACGAAGATGATGACCAAGATGAACCACATCGGCGACTCGACGGTCACCCACAGCACGTGTACACCCACCCGGTCACGGTTCTGTGCGACGAATATCGCAGCCAGGGCGACCAAGATCAGCGCCACCCAGTAGCGCAGCGCCAACCGGCGAACCGGGCCGGTGGTGGTGGGCGCGTCGGTCTCGTCTCGAGGCATACCCCGACGGTAACCGTCGGGCCAGCGGCTATGACAAACTTCGGCGATCCAGCTGGGCATCACACCGCCGCCCGGAGTGGCCGAGCCGGCCCGTGTCACACAGGCCGGCACCTACCTGCCCGGCGGGATTCCGGGGTACAGACCAGGTCAGGCGGCCTGCGTCGCCAACCCCGATCGCCGGAAGGACCCAGCGGGGACGAACCGCTCCAGCACTGCATCTGCCGGTTCCCCGGAGAAGTCGGTGATCAGCGCTCTGGCCGCAGCCTCGGAGGTGAGCGCTTCAACCCGTCGCGGATCATCGAGCAGGCCATACAGTTTCGAGGCGAAGCGGCGACTGCCCGAAGCTGCGGCGAAGAACAAGTTGCCGTAGTCGGCCAGCTCCGGATCGGACAGGAACAATCGGGTGACCAGTTGCGCGGCCCGCGCCCGACGCGCATAGAACTCCTCGAACGCGTCGCGCAGCCAGGCTTCGTCGAACGGACCGTCGTGTTCGGCTGCCTTGTGCACCAGTGCTGCGGCCTGTATCAGGCCACCTTGGGCGCCCTGGCCGGCGATCGGATCGTAGGACACCGCGGTGTCACCCAGGGCCGCCACCGGATGGCCGCTGGCAGTGCGGCCCACCCCGTCTCGGACCACCTGGGTGACCGCGCCCTTGAGCCAGGAATGCGGATCTTCCTCAAGCACCCGGACCGAACTCACCTCGGGCAGATCCCAATCGATGTAGTCGCGGTGCAGAGCAGTGACGATGTCCAGTGCGGACTGCGCGCTGTCTGCTCCGGCGAAGCGCCGTTCCCACTCGCTGCCGGGCCGCGCCCAACCCAGGAATGCCCACGTCGGGCCCGCGTCCTTGTGCAGATACCCGCCCCACCAGGCTTCGCCCTGATCGGTGACCACGGTCAAGGCGCTGTGGCGGCCGCCGGCGCCGCTACGATGCGCGAAAACTTCAGGGCCATAGGGTAATCCAGTCGTCGTCACGGTGAGCAGGCTGCGCTGGGGCCGATCGTAGGCGGACCGCGCGGTGTCGACCGGGAACAGCGAGGACAACCCCGCGCGGCCGGTCGCCACCAGCGTCAGGTCGACGTTTGCGGCAATGTGGTCCAACCGCTGTGGATCGACGGCCTCGACCACGAACCTGCCGCCCCGCTGCTGGAACAGGGTGAGCCGGTCATCGGCCTTGAGCCGGGTATCCACCGCCAGTCCGACGAAACCGTCGAAGTCGACGTCGAAGGCGATCTCCTCTGACCGGTCCGGACCCGAGCCATCCACCACGCGCACGCTTTCCCCGGTCGATGTCGGGGCGGTGGCCAGATAGGTGTTGAGACCCAGCGACTCCTCCGCGCGCTGTGCCTCGCCGAAGATCAGCGCGGTGCCGGTGGCCGGGACGTCGTCGCGCAAACTGCGCTGATCACGGTCGCTGTACAGGGTCACCGCAAACCCGTTGTCCAACAGCCCGAGAGCGGCCGTCACCCCGGTTTGTCCCGCGCCGATCACCGCTGCGGTACGCCCATCTGAACTCGTCATGGGTGTCACTATGGGTGCCCCGCCACATGCCGGTAAGGAACTGGCTCAGCGTGATCGCAACTTCTCTATCGGGGCGTGGCACCGATCATGGACATCAACGGATCGGCGGGACCGATGTCGAGAGTGCATTCGCTGGGCCGTGGATCCGGCACGAAAGCCCAGAACATCGCCCCCGCGGTTCCCATGCCGCGCATCTCGGCGATGGCCTCGCCGAGGACCTGCTTCCGCGCACCCAGCGAATCACAGGAACCGGCTTCCATGCCGATCTCGGCGACGAACAACGGCTTGCTCACCGCACGGGTTTGCGCGACGCGGCGCTGCAGGCCGTCGAATGGGTCTCCGGGCAGATAGTCCATCTGCTCGTAGTAGTGGTACTCGAGCACATCCACGCCCGGGGATGCGGCGACCATCTCGAACTCGTGTCCGGCCGACCCGCACTGTCCGCCGCCGGCGTGGCCGCTGAAGATGACTGTGCCAGGGTCCAATTCGCGGATTCGGGCGCCGGAGGTGTCCAGGAACGCACGCAGAGTTTCCGGAGCGGTGGCGTGGCAACTGCGCTTGGTCCAATGGCAGGTGTGATCCAGGCAGTAGGACGGCTCGGGTTCGCCGACCGCGGTCCAGCCGGCCAGCGACGGGGAGCCGCCCCAGCGCTTGACGGCGGTGTCCAGCCACGCGGCGAAAGTCATCGGCAGACCGTGGGACACCTCGGTGCGCCAGCCGCTCGCGTACCAGTCGAAATCCTTGAAATAGTCGTTCTCACAACCACCGTCGTCACTGGTGAGCACCGCGATAAGGAGTTGCCGGTGGCGTTCGGCTGCCCGGAACACCGCATCCAGCGAGGTGAAATCGAGCTGCCTGGTGTACTTGTTCACCGCGAAGCTGGAGTACGCGTTGAAACGCGTCAACGAATGTGGCGGCAGGCTGCCGAAGTATGAGTCGAGGTCGACCTGTGCGCCACAACCGGCATTCACAGACCAGTTGGTGGCCAGTTGGTAGGCGTTGATGCCGACCGGCCACACGGGTTTGCCATCGAGGGTCAGCGACGTTCCTGAGACACCCAGCCGCGGTATGGCTGCCTCGACGGTTGCCTGCGTGGTACTGGCGGGCAGCGGCGGCATTGGCTCAGGAGCCGACGGTGAACAGGCCGTCGCGAGCAGCAGTGCCACGCAAAGCAACACTGCGGTGCGAAATGGCCTGTCGACCACTTATTCAGGTTATCGACTCCGTTGCCGCCGCAAGTGCTTAATGTCCGCGGGCGACCCATTCGTCGTAGTGGACGATTTCGTCGCCGATGGTGGTGGTGTCGCCGTGGCCGGTGTAGACGACGGTCTCACCGGGCAGCATTCCCAGCCGCTTGGAGATGGATTCCAGGATGGTGGGGAAGTCGGAGAATGAGCGGCCGGTGGCGCCGGGGCCGCCTTGGAACAGGGTGTCGCCGGAGATCACCGCGTTCAGGTCGGGGATCGACCAGCAGACCGAGCCCGGGGAGTGTCCCGGGGTGTGTAGGGCATGAATTTCGATCCCGCCGGCGCGCAGCACCTGGCCGTCCTCGACTGTGCGGAATTCGTTGTCCGGGTGCACGACTCGCCACAGCATCTCGTCGGCTGGGTGCAGCAGTACCGGTGCGTCCAGTGCTGTGCCGAGTTCGGGGGCGACGGTGATGTGGTCGTTGTGGCCGTGGGTGCAGACGACCGCGACGACGTTGCGGCCGCCGACGGCCTCGACGATGGGGGCGGCGGTGTGGGCGGCGTCGAACACCACCACGTCGTTGTCGTCACCGACGATCCAGATGTTGTTGTCGACGTCCCAGGAGCCGCCGTCGAGTTCGAATTTCCCGGAGGTCACCACCCGCTGGATGTTGCTGCTCATTTCAGCACCACCACCGAGCGCAGCACCTCACCGGCGTGCATCTTGTGGAAGGCGTCTTCGATGGCGTCCAGGCCGATGCGCTCGGAGACGAACTTCTCCAACGGCAGCCGGCCCTGCAGGTAGAGCGAGATCAGGGTGGGGAAGTCACGCTCGGGCAGGCAATCGCCGTACCAGGAGGACTTCAACGATCCACCGCGGGAGAAGAAGTCGACCAACGGCATCTCCAGAGTCATGTCCGGCGTAGGCACACCGACCAGCACCACGGTGCCGGCCAGATCCCGTGCATAGAACGCCTGCTTCCAGGTCTCCGGCCGACCCACCGCGTCGATCACCACGTCGGCGCCGAAGCCGTCGGTCAGATCCTGAATGGTCTCCACCGCGTCGAGCTCGCGGGCGTTGATGGTGTGGGTGGCACCGAAATCGCGGGCCCAGTTCAGCTTCTTGTTGTCGGTGTCCACGGCGATGATCTTCTTGGCACCGACCAGGGCGGCACCGGCGATCGCCGCGTCGCCCACCCCGCCGCAGCCGATCACCGCCACGGTGTCGTCGCGGGTCACCGCACCGGTGTTGATCGCCGCACCGATGCCGGCCATCACACCGCAGCCCAGCAGCCCGGCCACCGCCGGGTCAGCCTCGGAATCGACCTTGGTGCACTGACCTTCGTGGACCAAGGTCTTGTCGGCGAACGCGCCGATACCCAGGGCGGGGGTCAGTTCGGTGCCGTCGGTCAGCGTCATCTTCTGGGCGGCGTTGTGGGTGTCGAAGCACAGATGCGGACGGCCACGCTTGCAGGCCCGGCACTCCCCGCACACCGCGCGCCAGTTCAGGATCACGAAGTCACCGGGCTCGACATGGGTGACACCCTCGCCGACCGCCTCGACGGTGCCCGCGGCCTCATGCCCCAGCAGGAAGGGGTACTCGTCGTTGATGCCGCCCTCGCGATACGTCAGGTCGGTATGGCACACGCCGCAGGCGATGATGTCGACCACCACCTCACCGGGCCCCGGATCGGGAATCACGATGTCGACCAATTCCACCGGCTGCTTCTTGCTCCGCGAAATCACACCACGCACTGTCTGAGGCATGCCTATAACTTAATGCAAACCGGACAGGTGTCCAATTAGAGGCCGGATCTCGTCGCCCCACGAATCTCAGCCCCGCAGCCCATCCTCGCGCTACGGTGGGTTGTGGTCGACGATCGAACCCAACTGCTGGTGGTAGCGCGTACCGCTTATCGGCGAAATGACTGGCGCACCAGCTATGAATCCTTCAGCCGTGTCGACGGAGTGCAGGCCCTCGATACCGATGATCTTTCCGTGTATGCGGCAGCGGCGTGGCGGCAGGGGCACGGCCGCGAATCCGTTCGGATCAACGAACAGGTGCACACCCGCCTGCTGCGCACCGATCCCGTGCAGGCGGCCATGAAGGCCGCCGAGATCGGCATGGCCTGGCTGGCGCGGGGGCACCTCGCGTTGGCCCGCAGTTGGGCGCAGCGTGCTCGAGAGCTGCTCGACGGTGTACCGGAGACCGCCGCGCACGGATATCTCGCCTACCTGCTCGCGGTGACGGCCTCCGATGCCGGCGATCAAAAGCAATCCGATACAGCGACGCGACAACTGGCGGCGGTCGCGGAGAACTCGGGTGATGCCGCACTGATCGCTCTGGGTCGGGCGCTGACCGGCACGGTCGCCGCCGCTGCCGGCGATCCGGCCGGGTACGAAACCCTCGATCGAGTACTTCTGCCGATGCTGGACGAGCCGGTACCTGTGGAATGGGCGGCCGATGTCTATCGGCGGGCGTTGAACCTGGCGCACCGAAGGCGAGCCGACGATCGGGTCGTGTCATGGACGGAGTCCATGCAGCGGTGGTGTGATGCCACGGAACCGGAAGCGACCCAATCGGCGTATCGCGCCGTCTGCGACGTGCATCGGCTGGCGGCAGTCGCTGACACCGACCAGGATTTGGTGCGGCGGGTGGTCGGGCTGCGCCGCCTGGTCGCCGAGGTGGATGCGGTGGCAGCCGGCATGGCCGAGGAATTGCTTTCCCGGATCGTGGGGCGCGCCCGCTAGATTTGCCCGCAATGAAAGCCGAAGTTCTCGACGTTATCGATACTTGGCCGGTTGACTCGGCGGCTGCTGCGGTGATCGGCCCGTCCGGCGTGCAGGCCTGCCGCGGCGACATCCACAAGCCGTTCTCCCTGGCGTCGGTCACCAAACCGCTCGTGGCCCGGGCCGCGCAGATTGCGATCGAAGAGGGCGCTGTCGAACTCGACACCCCGGCCGGCCCGCCCGGCTCGACGATCCGCCACCTGTTGGCGCACACGTCGGGGGTGTCGATGCGGTCGGCTGAGGTGCTTGCCCGGCCGGGTCAGCGTCGCATCTATTCGAACTACGGATTCGAACTGCTGGCCCGTGCGGTCGAGGCAGCCGCCGATATCGAGTTCGGGGCCTATCTGACCGAGGCGGTGTTCGAGCCGCTGCAAATGTCGGGTTCCGCGCTGCTGGGTGGGGCTGAGGCGGCCGGGTACGGCGGTGTGTCGACGGTCGCGGACCTGGCGGTGTTCGCCGGCGAGTTGCTGCGCCCGGCTCTGGTGTCCGAGCAACTGCATGAGCAAGCCGTGACCGTGCAGTTTCCCGGACTGGACGGGGTGTTGCCGGGGTTCGGTGTGCAGCGCCCGAACGACTGGGGCCTGGGCTTCGAGCTCCGGGACGGCAAAACCCCGCACTGGACGGGATCGGCAAACTCGCCGCGCACCTACGGTCACTTCGGCCAATCGGGCACGTTTCTGTGGGTCGATCCGGTCGCTGACCTGGCGTTAGTGGTGCTGACCGACCGTGACTTCGGGGATTGGACGTATCCGCTGTGGCCGGCAGTGTCTGATGGAGTCCTGAGAGAAAACGGGACACACTAGCGCAACACTGGCCTCACAAGGCACAATAGACACGCGCGGCACACACAACTGCATGCTCGATCGGAATCACCAGGCCGTTGGGGAAGACGTCCCTCGTGATCCGAAGGAGTAGCAAATGCGTGCGTCGAATCAGTTCGCCGACGCGGCGACGGGCGTGGTGTATGTCCACGCCTCACCCGCGGCGGTATGCCCGCATGTTGAGTGGGCGTTGTCGTCGACCCTGTCGGCGCGGGCGAACCTGAAGTGGACCCCGCAACCGGCCATGCCCGGCCAGTTGCGTGCGGTGACCAACTGGATCGGCCCCGTCGGCACCGGGGCGCAGCTTGCCAACGCGCTGCGCTCCTGGTCAGTGCTGCGCTTCGAGGTGACCGAGGACCCCAGCGCGGGTGTCGACGGGCACCGCTGGTGCCATACTCCGCAACTGGGTCTGTGGAGCGGCGCGATGAGTGCCAACGGTGACGTGATGGTCGGGGAGATGCGGTTGCGTGCCCTGATGGCCGGCGGCGCCGACATGCTGGCAGCCGAACTCGACACCGTGCTCGGCACCGCATGGGACGAATCCTTGGAGCCCTTCCGCAACGGCGGTGACGGCGCCGAGGTGTCTTGGTTGAGCAGAGGCGTGGGGTAGCCGCTCAGCCACGCTCCCAGAGGCAGTAGCCGCTGAGCTTCGTCGTGAACATGCGATCGCTGATCTGGAAGGTCAGCGTCCGGCCCGGATCGGCGCTGAACGTCTCAGGTTCTGAGGTCTTGCCGGCGCCCTGGACGTCGACAACCGCGGCGCTGCAACGCGCCTCGGCCGTCAACGGCGTCGCCGTCCAGGTTCCGCCCCGGGCCTCCGGGTTCCGTCGTCCTTGCCCGTGCAGGATCAGCTCGGGTCCCGTGGTCAGCCAGCGGTCCGCTGAGGGATAGGGATCGCGGAACGCCTGCCACGTGCCGTCCTCACACTGCAGTAGGAGCCGATTGTTGCCGACGTGTCCGGGATCGGCCGGTGTCAGCGCTCCGGTCAGCGTTTCGGTGCAGGACGAGTTCGGTTGCGGGGCAGCGGTTTCAGATGGGCCTGAGGGCAGGGGTTCGGGATCGGCGTGGGCACACGCACTCGTGCTGAGTGCGGCGGCCACGGTGATGGCCGCCGCACTCAATGCCCGCGCTCCGGACACGCCTACACCGAGACCGTCTTCATCGACGACAGGTCGGTCTGCATCAACTGCACGTTGTAGGCACCCCAGTAGGACAGGTTGTAGTACAGGTACTGGGAGTTGTCCTCGACCACATTGCCATTGGCATCGACCTTGTTGAAGTAGTCGGTGCCCGACATCGGGTGGACCATCGGTGCGTACATGCCGGTGTTGCTGATGAGGTCATTTCTCACCAGCGTCGTGGTATCCGACCATTCACCCTGCGGCGAATCCGACACTCGCATCACGACGTTGTTGCCGCCATCGGTGTAGAGCACGACGTACTTGCCCAGATATTCGTTGTACTGCACCGACATTTCGCTGACATTGCCGCCTGTCGGCAGCCCGCCGACCCAGATGCCGTTGGCGATCTTGGTGAACAGCCCGAAGGTGAAGAAGTCCGCGACCTTGTACAGGGTCGGCAGGAGATCGGTGCTGCTGGAACCGAATACCGGAGCGGCCGCCGACGGGTCCCCGGTGACCCACTGGCCGGCGCCGCTGGAATCCTCACCCGCGAAGTACTGATAGGCGCCGAGGTCGGTGATCTTGTCCTTTTCCACGCGGGCCACATACGCCGAACCCTGCCTGCCCGAGGGCGTTCCGTACACATAGACGTACGGGTCGGTCGGATCGTCCGACATCACCAGCGCGTTCTGCTGGAAGTGCTCGTCACCGGGAACGTAGGCCGGCCCCGCACGGAACCAACCCGACGAACGGATGGTGTCGGGATCGACCTGCCAGGTCTCGCCGCCGTCGGTGGAATAGGCGATGCCCGAGTAGTTTGTGGTCCAGCTGCCCGGGTTGTCCCAGGTGCGGACCGACATCACCGTGGCGTACTGCGTGTAGGAGCCGTCCGCGTTCTCGATCGCAATCGCCGAAGTCGGAATCATCGTGTAGGTCCGGCCGAACAGTCCGTCCTGACCGGGATCGTAGATGATCTGGGTGGCGCCGGCGGGAGCGCCTCCGGTGCCGTACCACTGATGCTCCCCGTTGGGATCACCCGGATACTGCGCCCCGGCGTTGATCACCGCATCGCTGAACTGCAGACCGTTGGACAGGTCGGTGTCCACCGTGCGGAACAGCACGTTGTTGCGCCAGTCGCCGGCCATGCCCGGCTCGCTGTAGGTGTCACCGAACAACGTGTAGATGATGGGCTTGCCGTTCTCATCGGTGTAGCCGCTGTTCCACATGATGCCCAGGTCCGTACCCGCGACATACCAGTGATCGGTGTAGCCGACCCCGGTGACCCACCCCAGCTTTTTGGTGAACTCCGCCAGCGACGCCGGAACCTGGGGCTTGGGGGTCAGGTCATCGGTCTGAGTCGCGACGTTTGGGGTGGCCGCCGCCATCGGCTGGATCTCACCCTCGGCCACCACCGAGGCGGCATCGTTGGCCGAGACGACCCGCGAGGTCAGCGGATTGATCGACCGCTGGAATTCCCTTCGCGTCCAAGCCATCATGGCCCACAGAGCGGGGGACTGGGCAGGCGCCACCGGGCTGCTCCCGGCGCCGAACGGCAACACGCCGGCGACCCCCAGCAGTGCCGAGACCACCGGCGGTGCAGTGATCTTGGGTGTGGTCGGCTCAGGCATCGAGGCCGGCGCCGACGCGGTGACCGCGTCTTCCTTCACGGTGGCGGGGACGTCGAACGCCGTGGCGGGCGTGTGCAGCGTCGAGATCGCCTCGCGGCTGCGCCGGGTGATTTCGCCGGCGGTTTCTTCAAGACGAACCACCACGGTGTTGGGGCGCTGGGTGCGTTGCACATCGGGCGCGGTGGTCACGGCTTCCGGGACGATCCGTGTGCTACCGGTCTTCTCGCCGGTGTCGGCCTTCTCGGCGACATCGGTGACATCGCTGATCGCCCGCCGAACCTTGCTGCGGACCTTGGTCGTCCGGGTGCGCGGCGGGGTGGGCCCGGAGCCCAGCCGGCTCTGTGTCTGCTTGATGGCGTCACCGACGTCGTTCAAGCCGGACTCGACATCCTTGCGGATGCGTTCACCGATCTTGGACAGTGAGTGTGACGGCGTGGTGGCCGGCTTCTTGACGTCCGAAGGTTTGCTCGTAGCCTTCTTTTGTCCCGAGCCCGAGGTGCTGCCGTCGGCGCTTCCGGTGGTGGATTTGCCAGGATCGCCGGATCCGCCTTCGGCCCAGGCGATTCCGGTGCCCGAGGTCAGTGCCGTTCCGATGCCGAGAGCAACGGCTAATGCGCCGACGCGGCCGATGTATTTGGTCGATTCCATGACGCTCCGTACCAGTCCACTAACTCAAAACCCCGGCCCAGTCGAAACGTACCGTGTGCCGTTCACGGCGTTGGGCAAACACGCCGAATTGCCGGGGCGGGGCCGGAGTGCGGACTCGTGTCAGCTGACCCGATAGTGCGCTGGGTCTGGCTCGGAGAGCATCCGGGTGAGCGTCGCCCGGTCGAACGGCCAGAGATCGATGGTCCCGGCCTCGGTGAAATACCACGAATTGCACCCCGTGTTCCAGACCGTCGGACCGAGGCCCTCGGCGACCGCGGCGTTGAATTCCTCAGTGGCCTGCTCGGTGACCTCGACCTCGGAGAGCTCCCCGCTCTCGAACCGCTTGAGCCAGGCGGTGATATAGCGGGCCGTCAGTTCGGCCGAGTACTGCAGCGGGATCGACCCGGTCGGTGAGTTGGGTCCGAGCACGGTGAACAAGTTGGGGAACCCGGGGATCGCGGTCATGCGGTATGCCCGCGGTCCTTTGACCCAGGCATCGTCGAGCGTGATGCCGTCACGACCCACGATCTTCATCGGACGCATGTAGTTGTGTGCCTGAAAACCGGTGGCCAGCACCACGACATCCACGTCGTGGTGGATGCCGTCAGCCGTCCGGATACCGGTCGGGGTGAATTCCTCGATGGGTTCGACGATCAGGCTGGCGTTGCGCCGCTTGATGGCCCGGTAGTAGGTGCCCGAGACCACCTGGCGTTTGCACAGCGGTTCATAGTCGGGGGTGAGTTTCGCCCGCAGCGAGCGATCGCGGACCTGCGCCGCCAGGCTCCAGCGGGCGTATGACTGGACCAGTGTGCGTCGCCACGACGGGGTGGTGACGACATCAGCCAGGATCCCGGACGCCCATTGCAGGCGCCGGAAGAGAGCGTCATGCCAGCCCGGCCGGCGGCGCAGCATCTTGGCCAATATCGACGACTGCCGCATCGACATCGGGGCCCACAGAATCCACTGCGGTGACCTGGCGAAGTGCAGGAGAGTCTGAGCCTTCGGCTGTAAGGCCGAAACAACCTGCACACCAGTCGATCCCGTGCCGATCACGGCGATGCGCCGGCCGTCGGTGCTGATGGACGGATCCCACCGCGCGGTGTGCACGATCGGACCGGCGAAGGTTTCCATGCCCGGGATCTCCGGTATCGACGGGTGATGCAGGACGCCGGTGGCGCAGATGACGAAATCGGCTGTCAGAGTGTCACCGTCGGCGGTGGTCAGGCTCCACGATGTCGTGGAGCTGTCCCATCGTGCCTCGGTGACTTCGGTGTTGCACCGCAGATGTGCACCGAGGCCGAATCGTTCGACGACGTCGCGATGGTAGCGCTGGATGTCGTCACCGCCGGCCCAGATGTGGCTCCAGTCCGGTTTGGGAGCGAAGGAGAACTGGTAGATCTGCGACGGGACGTCACAGGTAAGTCCGGGATATCGGTTCCAGTGCCAGACACCGCCGACATCCGAACCTTTCTCCAGGACGGTGAAGTTCGTGAACCCGGCTTGTTTGAGGGTGTAGGCCGTGGCGATGCCCGCCATCCCCGCGCCGATGATGACGATGCGAGCCTCACGGTTCATCGGGCCTCCTCACTGACGGCGAGCGCCCGCCGAACCGTGGCGGGGGCGGTGCGCATCGAAGCCTCGAACGCCGACCGGCGCCGGCCACGCCGCATGAAATGTGAACCGAGCCCGACCAGATCAGCCGCGTCGGGCCGGATGACGACAACCTGCGTAGCGCGCGCCCGAACGGCGGCCACTTCGCGGTCCAACCCGACCGACATGGGCCGGCGCAGCAGGAGGTGCTCCAGTCTTCCGCCGAGTCCCGGTGCGCGCGTTCCCGGTTCGGACGCCATGGGGGTGATGACGTAGACGGTCTCGGCTTCTTCCGGTGCGATCAGATCGACCGACGCGGTCGACGCGGCGCCGCCGTCGACGAAGTGCCTGTCGTCGATCGTGACCGGGGGCATCCAGCCGGGTACGGCCCAGGATGCGCGGAGCGCTGCGCCGGCGGTAGCCGCCGGTGCGCCGGGCGCTCCGAAGGCGACACGTTGCCCGCGCTGGTAGTCGAAGGCGACCATCCGGACACCAGGATGGGGCAGCCAACCCGTGCCATCGGAAAATCCGTCGGCGAGGCGTTGCAACCAGTCGGCGTTGCCGCGGCCGACGGGGGCGATGCCGGTGGCGGCGGCCAGACCTTTTTGGCTGCCGAGCAGTCGCGGGTTGAGCAGCCGGGGCAACGGAATCGGCGGAAGGCTGGGCGGGGTGGCCGTGATGTGGCGGCGCAGGCGCTCGTCGGTTGCGGTTCCGCGCTGCATCGCCACCAGGTCGGCCACGGCGGCACCGCCGCCGAGCATCGTGACGAGCTCAGCCCCGGCCGAGGTGCCCTGTAGCACGGAGGCCTCGCGTGGATCCCATCCGGTTTCCTCGGCCAGCGCATGCAGCGCCGCCACGGTCCACGCCCCGCCGATGGTCCCACCGCAGCCGATCACCAGGGCCGTGGTCATGGCGTCACCTCGGAATCGGACTGTGAGGCATGGGAGTTCGCCTGACGCTCGATGCGCTGCTGGTACGCGGACCGGCCCTGGACGTCCAGTGCGGTCAGGGCGCGACGATCGTTGATCTTGTCCCGTACCGCACGTTGGAGTCCCTCTGGCACCAGGGCATCGACGAGCGCCCACCCGGGAGCGACCCAACCCGGGACGGACGTGCGCGCGGCGTGGGTGCCTACTGTCTTGAGGACCGCCCGGGCGACGTCCTCGGGATCCACTGTGGGCAGGCCGTTTCCGAGCTGTACGCCCGAGGCGAGTTCGGTGCGGACCGCCGACGGCAGCACGGCCGATACGGTGACCCCGGTTCCGGCGTATTCGCGACGGGCAGCCAGTGAGGCACCGAGCGCGGCGAACTTGCTGGCGTTGTAGGTCACCATGCCCGGAATCGGGATCATGCCCGCCATCGAGGCGACGTTCACCACGTGGCCGTGACCACGGGCCACCATCGACGGGACCACGGCGCGCATGCCGTTGAGCACCCCGCGCACGTTGACGTCGAGGATCAGGTCGGTGGTCGAGTCGGATTCGGCGTCGAACGCACCGAGCGGCATGACCCCGGCGTTGTTGACCAGAATGTCGATGCTGCCCGACTCCCGGACGGCCTCGGATACGAAGCGTTCCCACGACGACCGTTGCGTGACGTCGAGGTGCGCAGCGCGGCAGCGAGGGATTCCCGCGGCGGTGGTCGCGGCGACCTCGGCGTCGACGTCACCGATCCATACCGTGGCACCGCGGGCCGAGAACAGCTCGGCTGTCTTGGCGCCGATGCCGCGTGCCCCGCCGGTGACGATGACTACCGCCCCGTCCACCGACGCCTGTCGTTGAGAAAACCGCACGTCATGCCTCCCCTGGAGTCGTAAAACGACCATTCGGATACTGACGGTATCTGAATACTTTGAGTTAAATCAATACCCAAAGTCTGCTGCGAACTATCATTCAGCGCATGCCGCGGCTGACCAGGGCTCAACGCCAGGAACAGACCCGGGCCGAACTCCTGCAGGCCGCCAAACAGCGCTTCCTGACCCACGGATATGCCTCCACCAGCCTCGAAGACATCGCCGATGACGCGGGCTTCTCGAAAGGTGCGGTGTACTCGAACTTCGGTAGTAAACCCAACCTGTGCCGCGACGTTCTCGAGCTGATCCATCGTGAGAAGTTCGCCGAGATGGCCGAACTCGCGATGTCCGACGCGGAACTCAACAGTCGCGTGGATGCCTTGGGTGCCTGGCTCGAGCGCACAGCGGGCGATGTCGGCTGGACCATGCTCGAACTCGAGTTCGCGGTGCTGTCGCGGAACAACCCTGAGCTTTCCGCGATGATCACGAGCTTGCGCAACGAAGCCGCACAGATGGTCATCGACGTACTGCGGTCGATGTCGGCCGAGCTCGGCCTGAACGAAACAGAATTGGCCAATAGTGAGGTGGCGACGAGCCTGGAGGACCTCGGCAACCTCTTGCTCAGTGCCGGTATCGGTCTGGGCATCCAGCGAGCCATCGACCCGTCGGTACCTGCGCGGCCGTTTACCGACGTATTCAGCCACCTGGTGAAATTGCTTGCCGCACTGGGAACGTCGAAGTAACCCGGAGGAGTTGAGATGGCATCACCGGCCACCGCGTTGTCGACACGACGCCCGAGCCGCAGATCCCGCGCCTGCTACGGCATCGCCCGCCGAACGCTGCTGGTCCAGGTGAACAGATCGGTTGCCTACCAAGGAAATAGAGCTGTCGAAGATCGTCTTGCCGCGATCGGAAGTCGCATCAACGCTCTCGCCCGGCTCCAGCGGCTTCGTCCGCGGCGGGGGCTGCGGGTCAGCCGGATCACACTCGGTCGGGTCACCGTCGAGACCATCCGCACGGCTGAATCGGCGCACCGCCCGCTCGTCGATGGCGCCATCCTCTACCTACATGGCGGCGGGTTCTTTCTCGGCGGGTTCGACACCCACCGACACGTCGTGGTCGCCCTTGCCCGGCAGACCCAACTTCCCGTGGTGCACGTCGAGTACCGGCAGCACCCCGAGGTGAGGGTCGACGAGTCCGTCGCCGATTGTCTGCGCGCCTACCGCTGGCTGGTGGACCAGGGTGCGGACCCCGAACACACTGTCGTGGCGGGGGACTCAGCAGGTGGGTTCCTGGCATTCGCGACGGTTCTCGCCGCTCAGGAGCAGGGAATCGGTGTTCCGGCGGGCGTTATCGGGGTCAGCCCGCTGCTCGAGCTGGACTGCGCGCGCCGCTCGGCCCACGCCAACTTCGCCGAGGACCGGATGGGGATCGGGCTCGCCCTGCCGATGATCGTCGAATGCGTCGGGCCCAAGGATTCGGCCGGTCGCGACCTGTCACCGGTCAACGGCGTCCTCACCGATTTTCCGCCGAGCCTGATCATCGCGGCGGAATCGGAGGCGCTGCGATGCGATGCCGAACGCATGCATGAAGTGCTGACGGATGCGGGGCGGCAGTGCACTCTCAAGCTTTGGCCCGGTCAACTGCACGCTTTCCCGGCGTTCCTACCGTTTCTGCCGGAGAGCCGTGAGGCCCGCGACTGCATGGTCGAGTTCATTCAGGATTGTGTGGGCACCAGCAGTCGCAGCGCCGCGGGCACCGCTGACACCGTGACCGGCACCGAAAGGGCGAAATCGCCGTCGGCGTAAGCGTTGATCCCCGGGCATTCGACGTGGATCGACCTGGCGCGCTTGGTGGTCACCTCGTCGAGATCGACATGGGTGCCCTTGAAAACCGTGGGAAACAGCCGAATCAGCCTGGTGCGGGACGCCGAGGTGATCATTGTGACGTCGAGCAGCCCATCCGCGTGATCGGCGCCCGGGCAGATCAGCATTCCGCCGCCGTAGCTGCGGGTGTTCCCGAACGCCGCGAGGGTGAGTTCGGTTCGGATCTCCGGCTCGTCATCGAAGGTGAGCCGGAACGGCAGCAGCCGTAGTTTCGAGATCTCGGCGAGCATCGCGATGTTGTAGCGCATCCGGCCGTGCGGCCAGCGCATCCGGTTGGTGCGGTCGCTGACCAGCGAATCGAACCCGGCGGCCATCACGGTGCCGAACCACTTCACCGCGCCGGCGGCGTCCTCGATGCGGCCGAGATCGACCGTCTCGGTGTAGCCCTCGGCGATCACATCGGCCGCGGCCTCGGGATCTCCTGTCGGCAAGTGGTATTCACGGGCATGGTCGTTGCCGGTGCCGGCCGGAACGATGCCCAGTGGGACATCGCCGGTGGCCAGCGCCTGCAGCGCCAGGGAGATCACGCCGTCGCCGCCGACCACGACGAGCGCGTCGGTGCCGCGGTCGAGCGCTTCGTCGACCAACCGGCGGGCGTGCGCGGCATCGGTCCCGACGATCGCGCACACGTCGATACCGCGGCGCTGGAGCTGTGCGACTGCCCGCTCGGCGGCGTGCGGCGCATTGCCGTGGCCCGACATCGGATTGGTCAGGACCGTTACCCGATTCACGGAATCAACTTGCCCGGGTTGAGGATTCCGGCCGGATCCAGCGTGGCCTTGACGGCGCGCAGCACCTCGACGCCAAGATCGCCGATCTCGTCCCGCATCCACGGACGGTGATCCGCGCCGACGGCGTGGTGGTGGGTGATGGTGCCGCCAGTGCCCACCATGGCGTCGGAGGCCGCTTTTTTGGCGGCCTGCCACTGCTCGATCGGATTGCCACGCTGGGCGGCGACGACCGTGAAGTACAGCGAGGCGCCGGTGGGGTACACATGCGAAATGTGGCACATCACCAAGGCCGGCGTGCCGGATTCGGCCAGCGCGGTGGTCAGTGCCTCGGTTACCGCGACTTTCAACGCTGGCAGATTGGACCACGTGGTGGCGGTTTCCAGCGTCTCGCAGAGCGCTCCGGCGGCCAGCAGAGAATCGCGCAGATAGGGGGCGTTGAACCGGCCGTGTTCCCAGGCGCGTGCCGGGTCCTCGCCCAGTGATGTGCCGCCGTGTGCTTGCAGGACTGCGCGCGTCTCCTCGTGACGGCTCTGGGTGTGTGCCGCAGTGCCTTCGAACAAGGTGATCGCCAGGCAACCGCCGGTAATACTCCGCTCACCAATGGTTTCCGTGGTGGCGAGGTTGACGCCGGTCTCCGCCTCGTCGGACAGCCGGATCACCGTCGGGCCGGTGCCGGTCTGGGTGACGGCCCGCAGCGCCTCGGCGCCGGTGGCGAAATCGGGGAAGGACCATGCCTCGTAACGCGTGGTCTCAGGGATGGGGTGCACGCGGACCCGCACCCGGGTGATGACGCCGAACACACCCTCCGAGCCGAGTAGTAGTTGGCGCAGATCCGGGCCGGCCGCCGAGGCGGGAGCCCGGCCGAGTTCGAGTGTGCCCGCCGGGGTGACGGCGCGCAGCCCGCGCACCATGTCGTCGAAGCGTCCGTAACCGGCCGAATCCTGGCCCGAGGAGCGGGTGGCGGCGAACCCGCCGATGGTGGCGAACTGGAAGCTTTGCGGAAAGTGGCCGAGCGAAAAGCCGTGCGCCCCGAGCAGGGCCTCGGCCTGCGGGCCGGTGACTCCCGCACCGAGCTCGGCTTCGCCGGCGACCGGATCGAGGCTGTGCAGTGCGTCGAACCGGCGCAGATCCAGCGTGACGACGGCATTGAACTCGCCGCGCAGGGGATCGAGCCCACCTACCACGCTGGTACCGCCGCCGAACGGGACGACGGCGATGCGATGCTCGGCGCACATGCGGAGCACCTCGGCTATCTCGTTCTCGGTTCCGGGCAGCAGCACCGCATCGGGCGCATCTTGGATGCCGGAACCATTGCGGCGCAACAGGTCCAATGTGGACTTGCCTCCGGCGTGCAGTAGCCGCGACTCCGTGTCGGTACGGCAGTGTGGTGCGCCGACGATCGCGACCAGGGCGTCTCGATCGGCGTCGGACAGTGCCGAGGGGCGCAACTCGACCTGATCGGGCGTCGGCTCCGCCGCCGACGCGGCCTCGACACCCAGGGCCTGCTGGAGCAGGGACCGGATTCCCTCGGACAGCGGCTTGGCCGCCTGCGGGTCGCCCCAGGCATTCCACTTCATCGGAGGCAGAAACTGTTCGGCCGGCTGAGTCATGCGTTACAGTATTACACATGATGTCAATCAGTAACGATGGATCACTGAGCGACCAGATCTTGGATGCCGCCGCCAGCTGCGTGCTGGCCTTCGGCGTGGACCGGGTCACCCTGGCCGAGATCGCCCGGCGGGCCGGGGTGAGCCGACCGACCGTGTACCGCCGCTTCCCCGATACCCAATCGATCCTGGCCGCGCTGCTGACCGCGCGGATCGTGGGTGTGCTCGACGAAACCGGTAGTCAAGGGCCCGGGCGTGCGGCGCTGGTGGCCCGCATGGTGGCGGTGGCCGCACGCTTGCGCCACGACGAGGTGATCATGGCGGTGCTGCATTCCGCACCCGAGGTGGCGATGATCTACATCGCCGAGCGGCTGGGCACCAGCCAGCAGATCCTGATCGACGCGCTGGCCGGCGAGCTCAAGCTCGCCCAGGAGGTCGGTCGGAAAAGTGACCGCGTCCGGCCCGGTGACCCTCGCCAGCTGGCCACGATGTGCCTGCTCATCACGCAATCGGCGATCCAGTCGGCGCAGATGGTCGAGCCCATCCTCGACGCCGAGGCGCTGGCGGTCGAACTCGCTCACGCGCTGAACGGATACCTGGCCTCGTGACCGGCCCCACCGCACTCAACCGCACCAGGCGCGCAACGGAATTGGCCGCCCTGGCCGGCGGGGAAGACCTCGACGTGATCGTCATCGGCGGCGGAATCACCGGTGCGGGCATCGCGCTGGATGCCGCCGCGCGGGGCCTGCAGGTGGCGCTGGTGGAAAAACACGATCTCGCGTTCGGAACCAGCCGGTGGAGTTCCAAACTCGTGCACGGGGGGCTGCGTTACCTGGCCACCGGCAACATCGGGATTGCCCGCCGCAGTGCCATCGAACGCGGAATCCTGATGACCCGCAACGCACCTCACCTCGTCAAGGCCATGCCCCAGCTGGTGCCGTTGCTGCCGTCGATGGGACGCGCTTCGCGCGCGTTGGTGCGCACCGGATTCGTGGCAGGCGACGGCCTGCGCAGGCTCGCCGGCACCAGTGCATCGACCCTTCCGCGATCCCGCCGGGTGGACGCACACCGTACTGCCGAATTGGCTCCCACCGTCCGTACCCAAGGACTCGACGGCGGATTCCTGGCCTACGACGGTCAGCTCATCGACGATGCCCGCCTGGTGACGGCCGTCGCACGCACCGCCGCGCAGCACGGAGCCCGCATCCTGACCAGGGTGTCGGCCGCCGCCGCAGGCGCATCCTGGGTGCGCCTGACCGACGAACTGACCGGGGAATCTTTCGACGCGACCGCGCGCGTCATCGTCAACGCCGCCGGAGTGTGGGCCGGCGATCTGGACCCGGCGCTCACCCTGAGGCCCAGCCGGGGGACACATCTCGTGTTCGACGCCGCGGTGTTCGGCAATCCGACTGCGGCGCTGACCATTCCGATACCGGGGGAGTTGAACCGGTTCGTCTTCGCCATGCCCGAACAACTCGGCAGGGTCTACCTCGGGTTGACCGACGAGGATGCGCCGGGCCCCATTCCCGATGTGCCACAACCGACTCCGGGTGAGATCAGCTTTCTGCTCGACACCGTCAACACCGCGCTGGCCACCGAACTCGGGGTATCCGATGTGCGCGGAGCCTACGCCGGGCTGCGGCCGCTCATCGACACCGGGGAGGGCAACACCGCCGACGTGTCCCGCGAACACGCGGTCGTGGAGTCGGCGACCGGTGTCATCAGCATCATCGGCGGCAAGCTCACCGAATACCGGTACATGGCCCAGGACGTGCTGGACCGGGCACTGGTTCTGCGCGGACTCACCGCCGGTGGCTGTCGCACCGCCAACCTGCCACTGGTCGGCGCACCGGCCAACCCGGTATCCACGCTGCGCTCTGAGCATGAACTGCCGTCCTCACTCGTCGCCCGGTACGGGGCTGAGGCGCCCAACGTGATCGCGCGGGCGCGCTGTTCCCGCCCCACCGAACCGGTGGCCGACGGAATTGACGTCATCCGTGCGGAATTCGAATACGCCGTCACCCATGAAGGCGCCCTGTGCGCCGACGACATCCTGGACCGGCGCACGCGTATCGGTCTTGTCAGCGCCGACCGAGACCGTGCCGCCGACGTGGCTGCCGACATGATCGCCGAATTCGGGGGAGTCCAGTAGTGGCATTCCGCTATTTGGTGAGGAGGATGTCTCGGATCGTTGAGCTGGTGTGGCGCTGCCACATCGCCTGAGTGCCCACCAGCAGTGGAGGTTCGAGTTCGGTGACCACGACGCGACCACCCATGGCCGGGCCGGGCGCCGTGGTGACGAAGGTGGCGGCGCCCGTGGTGAGCGGTGCGGCCACGGTGGCCGCACCTTGAACCCGGCTGACGACATAGTCGGGTTCGAATCCCGCGCGACGGCACGCCGCCATCAGAAAGTCGCTGTAGTACGACGCTCCCGGCGGCGCCCACAGCGCGATACGCTCCCCGGCGAGCTCGTGTATGCCCACGGCGGCTTGGCCGGCCAACCGGTGTTCGCGCGGCAGCGCCAGCCGGACGCGGTCGTAACCGAGGATCGCCGTGGCCAATGCGTTGGTGGGCACCACGCCGCGCCGCAGTCCCAGGTGCACCGTGCCGTCGAGAACGGCAGCACCGAGCTGATCGGGGTAGAGCTGCCGGAAGGTGAACGAGGCGTTCGGAAATGCCGTGACGGCGGGTTCGAGAAGGGTGTAGGCCTCGCTGCCGCTGAGAGCCGGGGTGTGGCCGATGACGAAGTTCTCCGCGGCGCCACCGTCGGCCTGCGCCACCCGCTCTGCCACGGTGCGCGCCGCCGCGAGCAGTGTGCGTCCCTCGGCCAGAAGTAGTTCACCCGCCCGGGTGAGCGTCAGGCGGCGGCCCTCACGCCGGAACAGCGTGGCATTGAGATCTTTCTCCAGTTGCTGCATCGAGCTGCTGAGCGCCTGTTGGCTAATGTGCAGCGAGGTGGCCGCCGCCGTAATGCTGCCGAGGTCGCCTATGGCGATGAACTGACGTAAACGCCGCAGATCAGGTGCATTCAGGGACACCGGACCACCTTATACAAATTTTCCTTGTGAATATATCGGTATTTTGCGTTATCCATTTGTGGATTGCAAAACTACGCTGGCGCTTGTGAGCAAACTAGAGGGTAAATCAGCAATCGTTGCCGCTGGTGCGAAGAACCTGGGTGGCCTGATCAGCACGACGTTGGCTTCGAGGGGTGTCAACGTCGCAGTTCACTACAACAGTGACTCGTCTGAGGCCGATGCCGACAAGACGGTGGCCGCCGTGCAGGCTGCGGGCGTCAAGGCCGTCAAAGTACAGGGCGACCTGACAGTGCCGGCCAACGTCGAGAAGCTCTTCGAGACGGCGATCGACGCCTTCGGCAGCGTCGACATCGCGGTCAACACCGTCGGCAAGGTGTTGCGCAAGCCGTTCGTGGAAACCACTGAGGCCGAATACGATTCGATGTTCGACATCAACGCCAAGGCCGCCTACTTCTTTCTGCAACAGGCCGGCAAGCGCCTGGCCGACAATGGATCGGTGATCACCATCGTCACGGCGCTGCTGGCGGCCTACACCGACGGTTACTCCACCTACGCCGGCTCCAAGAGCCCCGTCGAGCATTTCACCCGCGCGGCATCCAAAGAGTTCGGCGTGCGGGGCATCAACGTCAACAACGTGGCGCCCGGCCCGATGGACACGCCGTTCTTCTACCCGCAGGAGACCCCGGAGCGCGTCGAGTTTCACAAGTCGCAGGCGATGGGCAACCGGCTGACCGAGATCACCGACATCGCCCCGCTGGTCGTGTTCCTGGCCGACGAGGGGCACTGGATCAACGGGCAGACCATCTTCGCCAACGGCGGCTACACCACGCGCTAGTACGCCGAGCAGACGCAAATGTCCCCCAAAACAACAGTTTTGGGGGACATTTGCGTCTGCTCGCGGGAATGCGAGTTACAGCGGGATGTTCTTGTGGCGGCCGCGCCGGTGCGGGGCCTCGGCCAACGCCTGCGTCAGCTTGCTGCGGGTGTGGGCCGGATCGATCTTCTCGTCGACCACGCCGATCTCGATCGCGGAATCCACGCCGCCGGCGATGCGCTCATGCTCGATGGCGAGCTCCTCGTGCAGCGCCTCACGCTCGTGATCCGGCGCGGCGGCCAGCTTGCGCTTGTGCAGGATGCCCACCGCGGCCTTGGCGCCCATGACGGCGACCTCGGCGTCCGGCCAGGCGAACACCTTGGTGGCGTTGAGCGACCGCGAGTTCATCGCGATGTAGGCGCCGCCGTAGATCTTGCGGGTCACCAGGGTGACGCGGGGGACCGAGGACTCACCGAACGCGTGCAGCAGCTTGGCGCCACGACGCACCACACCGCCCCACTCCTGGTCCACACCGGGCAGGTAGCCGGGAACGTCGACGACGACCACCAGCGGGATACCGAACGCATCGCACAGCCGCACGAAACGCGCTGACTTCTCGGCGCTTTCGGAGTTCAGGCAGCCGCCGAGGCGCAGCGGGTTGTTGGCGATCACACCGACCGTGCGACCGGCCAGCCGGCCCAGGCCGACCACGATCGACGGGGCCCACTTGGCCTGGAACTCCTCGAACGGCACGCCCTCGTCGAGCAGTGCCTCGACGATCGGGTGCACGTCGTAGGCGCGCCGCGCGGACTCGGGCATCAGCGCGGCCAGGTCGGTGTCGCCGGCCTCGGCCTTGCTGCGATCGAAATGGCCCTGCTGGCTGAACAATCCGACCAGGCGACGGCCGCGCTCGTAGGCGTCGAGTTCGTCGTCGGCGACGATGTGGCACACGCCGGACTTCTTGTGGTGCGCGTCGGGGCCGCCGAGCGAGACCATGTCGACGTCCTCACCGGTGACACTGCGGACCACGTCCGGACCGGTGACGAACACCTTGCTGTCCGGGGCCATGATGATGACGTCGGTCAGGGCGGGCCCGTAGGCCGCGCCGCCGGCCGCGAAGCCGACGACCACCGAGATCTGCGGAATGTAGCCGGACGCCCGGATCATCGCCTCGAACACCAGACCGACCGCGTGCAGCGCCTTGACACCCTCGGCCAGCCGGGCGCCGCCCGAGTGCCAGATACCGACGATCGGGCTCTGTTCCTCGATCGCGGTGTCGTAGGCGTTGACGATGTGGGCACAGCCCTCGATGCCCATGGCACCGCCCATCACGGTGCCATCGGTGCAGAACGCGATCGTCCGAACACCGTTGACGGTGCCGGCCGCCGCGAGCACGCCGGAACGGTCGCGCTCATGGAGCAGTTCGACGCTGCCGTCGTCGAAGAACGTCTGCAGGCGCAACAGCGGATCACGAGGATCGAGTGATTCGGCGGCTGCCTCGGGGGCCATGATCGTCATAAAGGTCTCCTTTGGTGGAAAGCGCTGGAGTCTCAGTACTTTCCGAAGGCGAGCGCGACGTTGTGCCCACCGAATCCGAACGAATTGTTGATTGCGTACTTGAAATCACCCTGTCGCGGCTCACCGGCGACAACGTCCAGATCGATCTCCGGATCGAGGTTCTGCAGGTTGCGCGTCGGCGGAATCACACCGTCGCGCAACGCCAGCACCGTCAGGATGGATTCCACCGCACCGACCGCACCGACCGAGTGGCCCAGCGCCGCCTTGGGCGCGTAGACCGCGGGCTTGTGGCCGCCCATCGCGTTGTTGATCGCCTTGCTCTCGGCCACGTCGCCGACGTTGGTGCCGGTGGCATGGGCGTTGACGTGGTCGATATCGGTGGGCTGCAGACCCGCCAGTTGGATGGCCCGGGTCATGGCGTAACCGGCCTGCTCACCGTTGGGATCCGGGGCCACGATGTGGTAGCCGTCGGAGGTCACGCTGGCACCCATGATGCGGCCCAGGATGTTGGCGCCGCGCGCCTTGGCATGCTCCTCGGTCTCGATGACCATCAGGGCGCCGGCCTCGCCGAAGACGAAGCCGTTGCGATCCTTGTCGAAGGGCTTGCAGGCGCCTTCGGGATCGTCGTTGGAGTTGGACAGCACGATGCGCATCTGGGCGAACCCGGCGATCGGCACTGCCTCGATCTTGGTCTCGACGCCACCGCAGATCGCCATATCGGCCTCACCGAGGACGATCTGACGCCATGCGTTGGCGATCGCTTCGGAACCCGACGCGCAGGCCGAGATCGAGGTACACACCCCGGCCTTGGCCTTGCGCTCGAGACCGATGGCGGCCGCCGCGCCGTTGGGCATGTACATCTGCACCACCAGCGGCGACACGGCGCGCAGGCCCTTGGCCCGCATGCCGTCATAGGCGAACACGAGTTCTTCGGTCGAACCCAGACCGGTGCCGATCGACACCATGAGACGGCGGGCATCGACCTCGGGTGAGCCGGCATTGGCCCAGACCCGGCGGCCGATGACCGTCGCCATCTTCTGCAAATATGACAGCCGGCGCAGTTCGACCCGCGTCAGTTCGGAGTCGAACTCTTCGAGGAGATGGCCGCCGATGCGAACCGGCAGGTCATACTCCTCGACGAACCCGTCGGTGAGCTTCCGGATGCCGCTCTGACCATCGAGCAGCTTCTTCCAGGTGCTTTCAGCATCGGTTGCCAGCGCCGTCGACATGGCTACGCCGGTGACAACCACATTGGGAAGACCGTTCCCAGTGGACAATCCCGCCATATTTACTGTGTTCTTCCCTTCCGTGTCTACCTTCCGGGCTGCGGCCCGGGCCCCCCGACCAGGCTGGGTTCTAGCTCAGTACTTACCGAAGGCCAGGGCCACATTGTGGCCGCCGAACCCGAACGAGTTGTTGATGGCGTACTTGTAGTCGCCATAACGAGGCTCGCCCGCAACCACATCGAGATCGATCTCAGGATCCGGTGTCTCATAGTTCAGCGTCGGAGGGATGACCCCGTCGCGCAACGCGAGCACCGTCAGCACCGACTCCAGCGCACCGACCGCACCGATCGAGTGACCCAGAGCCGACTTCGGCGCGTACACCGCGGCGTTCTGGCATCCGGCGACCCGGATGGCATTGGCCTCAGCGGTGTCACCGATCGGGGTGGCCGTGCCGTGGGCATTGACGTGGTCGATGTCCTTGGCTTCCAGCCCGGCGGTTTCCAGGGCCCGCTTCATCGCGGCACCGGCGCGCACACCGTTGTCCGCCGGGGCCACCATGTGGAACGCGTCCGAGGTGATACCGGCGCCCATCAGCCGAGCCAGCGGCTTGGCGCCACGGGCCAGGGCGTGCTCCTCGGTCTCGATGATCATCATCGCGCCGGCCTCGCCGAACACGAATCCGTCACGGTCCTTGTCGAACGGCCGAGAGGCACCCGCGGGATCTTCGTTGCGGGTCGACATGGCGCGCATCATCGAGAACGCCGCGATCGGCAGCGCCTCGATGCCGCCTTCCACGCCGCCGACGACGGCGAAGTCCGCGTCGCCCATCACGATCTGACGCCAGCCGTGGGCGATGGCCTCAGATCCCGACGAACACGCTGACACCGGCGTGATGACCCCGGCGCGGGCGCCGAGCTCAAGACCGGCGACCGCGGCCGCACCGTTGGGCATGATCATCTGAACGGCGAGCGGGCTGACCTTGCGGATCCCGCCCTCGTTCATGGCGTCATAGGTCTCGACGATCTTCTCGCCGCCGCCGAGGCCCGTGCCGATCACGACCGAGAAGCGATCCGGATCGACCTCGGGCGCTCCGGCGTTCTTCCACAGCCGGCGGGCCAGCACCAGTGACATGCGCTGCACGTAGGAGTTGCGGCGCAGTTCGATGCGGGTGAGGTGACTGTCGATGTCGTCGACCAGGTGACCGCCGATCCGCACCGGAAGGTCCCACTTGGTGACGAAGTCGTCGGTCAACTCATGGATGCCGCTTTCTCCGGCCAGGAGGCCCTTCCACGTGCTCTCGATGTCAGCAGCGAGCGCCGTGGTGGCCTCCACGGCGGTCACCACGACGTTCGGGAAGCCTCCGTTAGCAGTGGAAGGTTTGCTCATTCCGAGCCAAACTTCTCGCGCAGGGCGGCGGCAGCCTCGGGGTTCTCTTCCTCGAGCTTCTGGATGTAGGAGACCACGTCACCAACGGTGCGCAGGCCGGCCAGATCCTCGTCGGGGATCTTCACGCCGTACTTGTCCTCGGTCTGCACGGCGATCTCGACCATCGACAGCGAGTCGATGTCCAGGTCGTCGACGAAGCTCTTCTCAGGGGTCACCTCGGACGGCTCGATGCCGGTGACCTCTTCGATGATCTCGGCGAGACCGGCGATGATTTCTTCTTGACTGGCGGCCACGATGGCTCCTTCTTGTTGTTGAAAGCGCCCCCCGGGTGCGGAGGACAATTCGGGACGTTCGGTTGGTACTGCGTTGGTGCTACTGCTATTCGGTTGTCGGCGGACTCAGAGCTCGTCCAAGCCGTCCAGATCGGCAGGGGCCTTGACCGCGCGGGTCGGCGTGCCCTTGAGTTCACGTTTCGCGATGCCGACGAGGGTGCCCGCCGGCGGGAACTCGATGATTCCGGCGCGCTCGGCACCGGAGAAACGATCCCGCATGGTGGCGGTGCAAAGATCCCAGCGCACCGGCTTGGTCAGCTGGGACACCAGCTTTTCCATCGCGTCGGCGGCCGAGGCGACCGGCTGGCCGTCTGCGTTCGACAGAAGTGTCGCGGTCGGCTCGGAGGTTGTTACAGACTCCGCAGCGGCGGCGTATCCGTCCAGCGCGGAAGCCATGTAATGGGTGTGGAACGCGCCCGCGGTCGCCAGCTGACGAACCCGGGCCTTGGCCGGCGGATCCTCGGCGAGCTTCTCCAGGGCCGCGACCGCACCGGCGGCCACGATCTGGCCGGCGGCGTTGCGGTTGGCCGGAACCAGGTCGAGCGACTCCAGTCGGGCGAGCACCTCGGCCTCGTCGCCGCCGAGCACCGCCGACATGCCGGTCGGTTCGACGGCGCAGGCCTTGGCCATCTCGGCGCCACGGGTGGCGGCCAGCTTGACCGCATCGTCGGCGGAGATGACGCCCGCAATCGCGTAGGCGGCGATCTCGCCCACCGAGTGGCCCGCGACGATGGTCTCTGCGGTTTGGGGCACTCCGCGCTTGGTCAGTTCCTCATAGGCCAGCAGCGTGGCGGCCACCACCAGAGGCTGTGTCACCGCGGTGTCGGTGATCTCCTCGGCGGTGGCGGTGGTTCCCAGCCGCGCCAGGTCCAGGCCGCTGATCTGCGACCACGTGGCGAGGCGATCGGCGGCACCGGGCAGCTCCAGCCAAGCGGAGAGCATGCCGGGCGTCTGCGATCCCTGTCCGGGAGCAAGCAATGCGAGCACGGGTTGAGGCACGTCATTAAGAGAACACTGTGAAGACGGTTTTGTGGGGTGTAAGAGATTATGAACCTTGTCTTATGTTTTTGTAGGTTCCCCACAAAAGTGCATGTGATGCGACTTTCCCTATACCTCAGCGAAATCTGTCACCGGGTGTCGTCGCGCCGGGCAGACCAAGATCAGCCGAGCTGACCGCCCGGCTGTGCCGGACGAACCGCCGGAAGCACGCGGGCTCCGCCATTTAGCGTGCTCGACTGGTATGCCTGTTTGCTCAGTCGGCCAACCGTCGACGCTACGCGCAGTACATAGGCGTCCCGCGGCACGGCGGGGTCACGGCCGGTGAAGTCGCCGATCCGTTTCAGTCGGTAGCGCACCGTGTTTGGATGAACGAACAATTTGCGAGCACAAGCTTCTATGGCGCCGCCCGAATCCAGGAACGCGTCGAGAGTCTCCGTGAGCGCCGGGCCGGCATCCGCCAACGGCCGCATGACCTCGGTTTCCAGTGCGGCGATGGCCGTCGCGTCGCCCAGCAGAGCGCGCTCGGGCAGCAGCTCGCGCGCCGCCACCGGCCGGGGCGCGCCGGGCCAGCCGGTCACCGCGTTCATGCCGGAGATCGCCTCGGTGGCACTGCGGTGGGCCGCGATCAGCGTGGGGGTGGTCGGCCCGATCACCACCGGCCCGTCGGCGAACACCGACAGCAGGTCGACCAGGAAACGATCGGTTGCTGCCAGCGCGCCAGAGACGATCGTGATCAGCCAGGTGCCGTGCACATCCGACAGCGCCGCCCGGTCATGACGTTTGACGGCGTCGTGGATGTCGTCGCGAGCCAGGTCCAACCGGTCCGAGCGGGGCAGGCCGACGATCACCGTGGCCGGCGCAGTGGCATCCCAGTTCAGCGCCGCCGCCTGTGACTGCAGCTCGGGGCCGGTATCGCCGCGCACCACCGCATCGACGACGTTGGCCTCCATCCGCAGATCCCAGGCCCCGCGGGCCTCGGCCTGGTCGGCATACGCGCTGGCCGCCGCGAATGCCAGGTCCCGGCTGTAGCGCAGGATGCCCGCGGTCAGCGCGTTGAGCTGCTCTTCGGACCTGGCCAGCAGCGGTACCACTTCTTCGAAGAACTCCATCGACGTACGCACCATCTCGACGGACTGACGCAACGCGATACGTCGGCGCAGGTCCTGCGGCACCACCTCGAAGGCCTGCGCGGTATAGCTGACGTCGCTCTCCGGGTCCCGCATCCATTCGACGAAGTTGACGACGGCGGTTTGCACGACCAGCTGCACGCTGGCCCGCTGCGACGCGTCGAGGTCGGAGAAAAAATCCAGGCGCTCGGCCATGGCGTGCACCGCCTCGGTCGCCAGCCGGCCGGAATACTGCTTCAGCCGGCGCAGCGTCGAGTCGGGCACGCTCTCCAGGACCTCGACGGTCGACTTCGGCGGCACAAACCGCTTGTCGGGCATCCCTAAAAGCTACGCCACTTTTCTAGTGGATTCCTCCAACGCTAGGCGCTGCCGGTGTCGACGTAGGACACCGCGGCGGCGAACACGTCGTCGATCTTGTACTGCTTGGCTGCCGCGATGGCCACTGACGGATCGATCTCGCCGTCCCGGGCCAGCCCCTCGAGCACGGCCACCACCACCGACTCGGCGTCGGTGTTGAAATAGCGCCGCGCGGCCGGGCGGGTGTCGGAGAAGCCGAAGCCGTCGGTACCCAGCGTGATGTAGGTACCAGGCACCCAGGGCCGGATCTGCTCGGGCACGGCCCGCATCCAGTCCGACACCGCCACCACCGGGCCGGCCGCGTCGGCCAGCGCGCTGGTGACATGCGGCGTGCGGGCGGGCTGGTCGGGATGACGCAAGCGGTGCCGCTCGATCTCCACGCCCTCACGGTTGAGCTCGCCCCAGCTGGTGACCGACCACACGTCGGCGGCCACGTCCCACTCCTCGGCCAGCATGTCGGCCGCCCGCAGCGCCTCGGGCATGGACACACCCGAGGCCAGGATCTGCGCGGCGTTGGAGCGCTTGTCAGCGGCCCGGCGATACCGGTACATCCCACGCAACAGCGCCTCGGTGTCCAGATCGGCCGGCTCGGCGGGCTGGACGTAAGGCTCGTTGTAGATGGTGATGTAGAAGAACACGTTCTCGGCGTGCTCGCCGTACATCCGCTGCAGACCGCTCTCGATGATGTGGGCGATCTCGTAGGCGAACGCGGGGTCGTAGGTGACGGCGGCCGGATTGGTCGACGCCAGCAGCAGCGAATGGCCGTCAGCGTGCTGCAGACCCTCGCCCGTCAGCGTGGTGCGCCCGGCCGTCGCGCCGAGCACGAAGCCCTTGGCCATCTGGTCGGCCGCCGCCCACAGGCCGTCGCCGGTGCGCTGGAACCCGAACATCGAATAGAAGATGTAGATCGGGATCATCGGCTCGTTGTGGGTCGAGTACGACGTGCCCACCGCGGTGAACGAAGCCGTCGAACCGGCCTCGTTGATGCCCTCGTGCAGGATCTGGCCGACCTCGGATTCCTTGTACGCCAGCATCAATGCCGAGTCCACCGACGTGTACAGCTGCCCGTTCCGGTTGTAGATCTTCAGGCTCGGGAACCACGAGTCCATGCCGAAGGTGCGGGCCTCGTCCGGGATGATCGGCACCAGACGCGGGCCGATGTTCTTGTCCCGCAACAGTTCCTTGAACGTACGCACCGTGGCCATGGTGGTGGCCACGGCCTGGTTGCCGGACCCCTTCTTCAGCGCCTGGTAGGCATCCGAGGAGGGCAGCTGCAGGGCAGTGGACTTGTTACGCCGGGCCGGCACGAAACCGCCCAGCGCCCGGCGCCGGTCCAGCAGGTACCGGATCTCGGGTGCCTCGGGCCCGGGGTGGTAGTACGGCGGCAGGTAAGGATCCTCTTCCAGCTGGGCATCGCTGATCGGCACCCGGGTGACGTCGCGGAAGTCCTTGAGATCCTGCAGCGCAAGCTTTTTCATCTGGTGCGTGGCGTTGCGGCCCTCGAAGTGGCTGCCCAGCGTGTAGCCCTTGATGGTCTTGGCCAGGATGACCGTCGGCTGGCCCTTGTGCTCCATCGCGGCACGGTAGGCGGCGTACACCTTGCGGTAGTCGTGACCGCCGCGCTTGAGGTTCCAGATCTCCTGGTCGGTCATCGGCTCGACCAGGGCCTTGGTGCGCGGGTCGCGACCGAAGAAGTGATCGCGCACGTAGGCGCCGTCGTTGGCCTTGTAGGTCTGGTAGTCGCCGTCGGGCGTGGTGTTCATCAGATTGACCAGGGCGCCGTCGCGGTCGGCGTGCAGCAGGGTGTCCCATTCGCGGCCCCAGACCACCTTGATGACGTTCCAGCCGGCGCCGCGGAAGAACGACTCCAGCTCCTGGATGATCTTGCCGTTGCCGCGCACCGGGCCGTCCAGGCGCTGCAGGTTGCAGTTCACCACGAAGGTCAGGTTGTCCAGCGCCTCGTTGGCGGCCACCTGGATCAGGCCGCGGCTCTCCGGCTCGTCCATCTCGCCGTCGCCGAGGAAAGCCCACACGTGCTGATCGCTGGTGTCCTTGAGCCCGCGGTCATGCAGGTAGTGGTTGAACCGGGCCTGGTAGATCGCGTTCATCGGACCGAGGCCCATGGACACCGTGGGGAATTCCCAGAAGTCGGGCATCAGGCGAGGGTGCGGGTAGGACGGCAGGCCGCCGCCGGGATGGCTGTGTTCCTGGCGGAAACCATCCAGTTGGTCGGTCGTCAGCCGGCCCTCGAGGAAGGCTCGGGCGTAGATGCCGGGGGAGGCGTGACCCTGGATGAAAACCTGGTCGCCACCGCCCGGGTGGGATTTGCCGCGGAAGAAGTGGTTGAACCCGACCTCATACAGCGAGGCCGACGACGCGTACGTCGAAATATGGCCGCCCACACCGACTCCCGGCCGCTGAGCGCGGTGCACCATGATGGCCGCGTTCCACCGGATCCAGGCGCGGTAGCGTCGCTCGACGTCCTCGTCGCCGGGGAACCAGGGCTCGAGTTCGGTGGGAATGGTGTTGACGTAATCGGTCGACGTCAGCGCCGGGATGGCGACCCGCTTCTCACGTGAGCGCTCCAGCAGGCGCAGCATCAGATACCGGGCCCGTGCCGGACCGGACCGCTCCAGCAACTCGTCGAACGATTCCAGCCATTCCGCGGTCTCGTCGGTGTCGATATCCGGAAGGTAGGAGGCAACTCCCTCGCGAATCACCCGTACCCGGTCGGGTTCGGCTGCGGTAGAGGAGTTTTGGGCCAGATCCTGGCGCACGAACTCGGTGGTCAACTTCCGCTCCTTGTTAGGCGGTTACTACTGACAGTGCTTGTGGCACCTTCTATCGTCCACCTATCTTGCCGCCTGCTCGCCGCTGGGGGTGGCGCTGCGCAAGTTACCCATCAGTTGCTTTCGGAACCGGTAACGTCTGCAGATCGTGCCGGTTGATGGGCAGTTTGAGGCAAAGGGGCGGATCGCCGCGGGCGCACTGGGTGGCGCCGCGCTGATCGCGATGGTCGTGGTGGGTTGTTCGTCCGTTACCGGCGGTACCGCACAGGTTGATTCGTCGGCGGCGCCCGACTACCGGGCCTCGGTGAAGGCCTCGATCGAGGAGTCCTCGGCGAGCTCGGTGACCCGCGAATCCGAACGGCAGGCCTCGCTGACCACCCGCGCCGTGCACACGGTCTGCGAAGACCTCAGCACTTCCGCCGTCGACGCGGTCAACGCGGTCAACGGGTACGTCGAAGCCGTCAACAACGGCGGGGACACCGCGGCCAAGGCCGGCCCGGCCATCGATGGGCTGAACCGCAGCGCCGATCTGGTCAGTTCGGGCCTGTCGGATGCGTTGTCACCGGAACTGCGCGCCGCGCTGACCGAGTGGGTCGACTCCGCCAGAGCCCTCGTCGCCGCCATATCCGGCCACGTCGGCCCGGATGAGTTCAACGCGGCATCGACCCGCTCGAACACGGCCAGAGAGGACGCGCTGAACCGATGCGACAAGGCTTACTGACCGGCGGGCGGACAAAGTAGCCCGCCGGACACCCGCACAACAGTGTCGGCGTGCGACGATAGGGCAATACGCAGTCTTGAGACAGGCTCGAAGAAAGGTAAGGAGGACCGACGGTGGTCGCGGCGGCGGGGACGGACTCAGGCCCGAACTACGCCCACATCCTGGGCATCCACAAGGATCAGATAGTCCAGGAACTGGGTTGGGACGAGGATAGCGACGACGACATCCGGGCCGACATCGAGGAAGCGTGTGGCTCAGAGCTGCTCGATGAGGATTCGGACGAGGTCGTCGACGTCGTATTGCTTTGGTGGAGGGACGACGACGGGGATCTCGTCGACCGGCTCATGGACGCCATCACTCCACTCGCTGAGGACGGCGTGATCTGGGTGGTGACCCCCAAGACCGGCAAGCCCGGGCACGTGTTGCCCGCGGAGATCGCCGAATCGGCGCCGACAGCCGGTCTGATGCAGACCTCGTCGGCGAAGTTGGGGGACTGGACGGCGAGCCGGTTGGTGCAACCCAAGTCGAAGGCCGCGGGTAAGCGGACCTGATGTTGGCCGTAGGGGACCCGGCGCCCGATTTCACGCTCCGGGACCAGAACGGCAGGCCGGTCACCCTCAGCGCGTACCGCGGGGTCAAGGACGTGCTGCTGGTGTTCTTTCCGTTGGCGTTCACCGGCGTGTGTGAAGGCGAACTCGGGGAGATCCGCGACAAGCTGCCGCTGTACGAGAACGACGACACCGCGACCCTGGCCATCTCGGTCGGCCCGCCACCGACGCACAAGATCTGGTCCATCGAAAGCGGATTCACGTTCCCGGTGCTCTCGGATTTCTGGCCGCACGGCGCGGTCACCCAGACCTACGGCGTGTTCAACGACGATGCCGGATACCCGAACCGCGGCACGTTCGTCGTCGACCGGGCCGGCACGATCCGCTTCGCCGAGATGATGGATCCGGGCCAGCCACGCGATCAGGCGGTGTGGCGGGACGCTTTGGCGGCCTTGAGGGCTTGATCTCCCGCGGGATTTCCGGTCACGCCCCTGCGGCGTGTACCGTGCCTGCGACGGGGCGCGTAGCTCAGTGGTAGAGCTCTGGTTTTACACACCAGCGGTCGGCGGTTCGATACCGTCCGCGCCCACCATCACAATCCCAGGTCCTAGGACCACACCGGCTTCGCTCGTTTCAGCGTGAGTTCCTGGCCGCGCATGACGGTCTCACCCCAGCACGACGGGTTGTCCTCGGAGAACTTCATGTTCACGAACCCCGTGAGATCGCGCCTGATGACGTACTTGAACGCGACCGGGCCGGTCTTCTCCGCGAGGGCGCCGGCCTTGCACTGCATGCCGGGGCTGACGCGCTCACCGACCCACGCGCCTTTGTGCCGATCGGCGCCGGAGTCCCATGCCAGGTCCAGTTGCCATGCGCCTTCGGTCGCGGGGGAGTGCACGCGCAGGCATCGTGGCCCGCAGCCCGACAGCATCCAGTCGTAGGGTTGCGGTGTGGCGTCGCCCGAGGTTTCGGTGACGGTGTAGACGCCGGGGCGAGGCAGCGGTGGGGCCGGTGGTTCGGGGACCGGCGCCGGTGGGGCCGAGGCCTGAAGGCCACCGAGCGCGAATCCGATTGCCAGCGAAACGGCAACCAGGACAATGGCGTCTTTCAAGGGGACCTCCGCGTCGGATCATATCCGCGGACGCGGCGATACCCTGCGGTACCACCCGAGTTCAGGCTCCGGCGAAGAATTCCAGGGCGATGCCGTCAGGATCGCGGAAACTGAGCCCCGACCCGTACGGCGCGTCGACGATGCCTCCGTGGGCGATGCCCAGCCCGTCGAGCCGGTCCACCCAAGCCTCCAGGTCCGCTCGCGATGCGCAGCCGAAGCCGACGTGGTCAAGGCCCACCCGGAACTCGCTGAAACGCTCGTCGGGCGCGGGATTTCGGTGTTGATGGATACCGAACAGCGTGCCGTTCTCCAGCAGCCACACTTGGTGGTGGAAGCCGGCGTCGGTGTCCTCGTCGAGCACCGGATCGGCGTCGAACAGCGTCCGGTACCACGGGCCGCTGACCGTGAGATCGCGGACGGTGACCGCCACATGAGCCAACGCTGGAAACGTCATATCGGCCTCCTCAGACCACTCTTTTGCCGAACCGGTCGCGGATCCGCATGTCCCAGAGGTAGAGCTGATAGCCGAACAACCACACCTCGTGAGGGATCACGCGATCCGCGGCCCGCAGGCCGGTCAACAGCCACTCGAACCGCCGCTGCTGATCGGCCGTCCAACTCATCCGCATATGGCTGCGGAACTCGGCGGGCAGAAAACCGGTGGTGGCAAACAGGTTGAACCGTCCGGCCAGCAGCCGCAGCGGCGCGGGCAGGAACGCCATCGCCGCCACCCCGTGCAGATGCTCACGCACCGGCGGGTCGATCCGCAGATCCTGCAGCGACTGCTTCCAGTACGCGTCGAAAGCGTTGCGGTCCTGCGGCCACATCTCGTCGCGCACCTGCAAGGTGGTGCCCAGTGTGCGGGCGTCGGCATAGATCGCGTCGGCTGATTCCTCATCGAGCGGTCCGTAGAGGAACTCGTGCATGTCGACGTAATAGCGGTACAGGCAGGCGGCCACCCACAGCTGCAGCTTGGGGTCGAAAGCGTTGTAGGACACCGGGCTTGACTCTCGCGAGCGGACCAGCGCATGCACCTTGTCGATCTGGGTGCGCAACCTCGCGCGGTCGGCATCGGTGCCCATGGTGGCCGCGGCCAGGTAGGTGCCGGTGGTGCGGGCCCGTTTGAACGGGTGCTTGTAGACGTTGCCGCTGTCCACCGGGCTCTCCAGGACGCCGTAACCGACGCCGGGGGACGACAGCTGCATGATGACGTTGGCCGCGGGTAACAGTGCCGCCGCCGGGTTGAGCAGATCGGTGACCCGGCGCGGATGTCGTGGCGGACCCAGCCTCATGAATTCGAGTAGACCACCTTGTGAGACGCTGCCGGGGTGTTTGCGCCGAGAAGTCTTGCCGCGGCCTCCGGTATCGCCGTCGGATTCCTGGCCGACCTGCTGCTGGGCGATCCGCGCCGCGGGCACCCGGTGGCCGGGTTCGGCGCCGGCGCAGCGCGGTTGGAGAAGCTGACCTACTCCGACACGCGTGGGGCAGGTGTACTGCACACCGGGCTGCTGCTCGGCGGGCTGGCCGGGCTGGGTTGGGCCGCCGGCCGCGGTGACCGGGTCTGGATGACGGCGGCGGCCACCTACGTCGCGCTCGGCGGCACCTCACTCAACCGGGTCGGCAACCGGATGGCGACCCTGCTCGACGCCGGTGACCTGGCCGGAGCCCGCGCCCTGTTGCCCTCTCTGTGCGGACGGGATCCCGCCGCACTGGACGCCTCGGGCCTGACCCGGGCCACGGTGGAATCGCTGGCCGAGAACACCTCTGATGCTCAGGTGGCGCCGCTGTTCTGGGCGGCGGTCGGCGGGGTGCCCGGCGTGCTGGTGTACCGGGGTGCCAACACACTGGACGCCATGATCGGGCATCGCTCGCCGCGGTATCGCTACTTCGGCTGGGCCGCAGCCAGATTCGACGATGCGCTGAACTACCTGCCGGCCCGGCTGACCGGCGTGCTCACGGTGCTGTGCGCGCCGGTGGTGGGTGGATCACCGGCCGCGGCGCTGCGGGCCTGGCGCCGCGACGCATCTCGCCACCCCAGCCCGAACGCCGGAGTGGCCGAGGCGTCGTTCGCCGGGGCGCTGGGGGTGCGCCTGGGCGGCCCGACACAGTACGCGCACCAGCTCGAGATCCGGCCCACCCTGGGCGACGGGCGGATCCCCGAAGTGGACGACGTGGCCCGCGCGGTGCGGCTGTCGCGCGCGGTACAGGCCGCGGCAGCGGCCGTCGCGGTGCTGCTGGCGGTCAGCGGCGCTTGCCGTAGCGGTCGGCGATCTTCTCTTCGGCGGTGAGCTCGCGAGCCGGTTCGGCCGCGGCGGCCTGGGCCGCCGCGCGTTCGCGTCGCCGCTGCTGGACCTCGGCGTAGATGAAGTAACCCAATCCGAGTGGGGCGACGATCCCGAAGGCGATCCACTGGATGCCGTACGACAGGAACGGCCCGGCGTCGAGGTGCGGCAGCGAGATCTCTCCGAGCCCGCCGGGTTGGCCGGCTACCAGTTGCAGATACGACCCTGTCAGCGGAACACCGGTGAGCGAGGCGATCTGCTCGGGGTTGATCGAATACACCTGCTGTGCACCGTCGTCGCCGCGGAACGGTTCCTTACCCGGGATCTTGGCTTCGGCGTCGCGCAGCCGTGCGGTGATCGTCACCCGCCCGCTCGGCGCGGCAGCGAACTGCGGCACCTTGTTCCCGTCGATCGGGGTGATGAAGCCGCGATTGACCAACACGGTCGGTCCGTCGTCGACCGCGAACGGGGTGAGCACCTCGAAGGCCGGCTCACCGTCGACCACCCGCAGCCGCACCAGCACCTCGGCCTTGGGCAGGTAGTGGCCGGTGGCGGTGACGCGCTGCCACTGGGAGTCCGGCGCGGCCGAATCCTGCTGGGGCAGAAGGGTGGTGACCGGCACCGGATCGGCCTGCAGAGAGTGGCTGATCTGGTTGTTCTCCCGCGAGGTCTTGGTGTTCTTGCCCAGCTGCCACGGCGCCAGCACCGTGAAACACAGGTAGGCGAACGCGACGACCACGACGAACAACGCGATCCACTGCGGCCGCAACAGGAATGTCAATCGGCGCATCAGTCTACGACTCCTCGAGAACCCTTCGGCGCGCCAGCGCCTCGTCGACCCAGGCGTGCAGCCCGGGTAGCGACGCCTCGATCACGGTGAACACGTCCTCGAAATCGGCCTTGGCGCCGTAGTACGGATCCTCCACGTCGAGGGCGTGCGCGCCCGAGCGCGGGTCGAACGACCGCAGCATCCGCAGCCGGTCGCCCGCCACGCCTAGATCGGTCAGGATCCGCAGGTGGTTGCGACCGAGCGCAACCACCATGTCGGCGCCGAGATGGTCGTCGCAGACCTGGGCGGCGATGTGATCGGTGGGATAGCCGCGCTCGCGCAACACCAGGCAGGCGCGCTCGTCGGCGCCGTCCCCGGCATGCCAGCCGCCGGTGCCGCCGCTGGTCACCCGGACCACGTCGGCCAGGCCGCGTTCGCTGATCTGGTGGGCGAACATCTTCTCGGCCATCGGGGACCGGCAGATGTTGCCCGAGCACACGAACGTCACATGCAGCTCAGACACCGAGCACCTCCCGCAGCGCCGCCACGGTGTCGACGTGGGCGTGCGCGGCCACCGCGGTGGGTCCGGTGAAGTCCGCGGCACCGTAGCCCCACCCGACCACGACGGTGTCGATGCCGTGCTGGGCCGCCCCTTCCACGTCGTGCATCCGGTCACCCACCATCAGAACACGTTCCGGCAGCGGCTGCAGCTGGGCCAGCGCATAGGCGACCACGTCGGCCTTGGCCGCGCGGACGCCGTCAGGGCTGGCCCCGGCGATCACCTCGAAGTAGCCGTCCAGACCGAAATGCTCCAGGATGCGACGTGCGGTGGGCTCGGCTTTCGAGGTCGCGACGGCTAACCGCACCCCGGCGGCCCGCAGATCGGCCAGCACCTCCTCGACGCCGTCGAACAGGCTGTTCATCGCCCAGCCGCGGCTCGTGTAATCGGCCCGGTAGGCCGCGATCGCCGCGTCGGCGTCGAAACTCGTCTGGCCCAGGCTCAGGGACTGCAGGGTCTCGTGCATCGGCGGGCCGACGATACGTCCGGCCAGGTCACCGTCGGGGACGCCGGCACCCACATGGGCCAGCGCGTGGCGGAAGCTCGACACGATCCCGGCCGCCGAATCGGTCAGCGTGCCATCGAGGTCGAACAGCACCAGCTGCGGTCGGGTGAGTTCCAGCGTGTCAGTCACGTGCCCATTCTCCCGTATGCCGCGCGAAGTCCTCCGACCACTAGTGTCGTGCTGTGCCACACCCACCCCGCGCAAGCGCCCGCTACCACGGCGACCAGGCCGCATTGCCGGGCATGCTGGACTTCGCGGTCAACGTGCGCCCGGGTGGCCCGCCTGCCTGGCTGACCGAGCGGCTGGCCGCTCGGCTGCCTGACCTGGGCAGCTACCCGAGCCGGGCCGATCAGCGCCGGGCCGCCGAGGCGGTCGCCGCCCGCCACGGTCGCAGCGCCGACGAGGTGGCGTTGCTGGCCGGCGGAGCCGAGGGCTTCGCGCTGCTGGCCGGATTGCGGCCTCGACTGGCCGCCCTGATCGCCCCATCGTTCACCGAACCGGAAGCGGTGTTGGCCGCGGCCGGTGTCCCGATCGAGCAGGTGGTGCTGCCGTCGCCGTTGTTCACCCTGACCGACGTCACGGTGCCCGAGGACGCGGACCTGGTGGTGATCGGCAACCCGACCAACCCCACCGGAGTGCTGCACCGCCGCCCGGACATCCTCGCGTTGCGCCGGCCCGGTCGCTTGCTCGTCGTGGACGAGGCGTTCGCCGACGGCATCCCCGGCGAGGCCGAATCGCTGGCCGGCGAATCGCTGCCCGACGTGCTGGTGCTGCGCAGCCTGACCAAGACCTGGGCCCTGGCGGGATTGCGGGTGGGGTACGCGCTCGGCGCGCCGGACGTATTGGCCCGGCTCACCGCCCCGCGCCCACACTGGCCGCTGGGCACGCTGCAGCTGGAAGCCATCGCGGCGACGAGCCGTCCCGAAGCGGTCGCCGAGGCCGACGCCGCGGCCCGGCGGCTGGCCGAATTGCGGGCCGCGATGACCGCCGGGCTGGCGGGACTCGGCCTGAGCGTGGTGGCCGGCGACGCGCCATTTGTCCTGTTCACCGTGCCGGACGCGGAGTTGATGCGAAAACATCTGGAAAGCAAGGGCATTGCGGTACGCCGTTGCGATACCTTCGTGGGCCTGCCGGACAACTACCTGCGTGCCGCGGTGCGGCCGGAATGGCCCGCATTGATCGACGCCATGACGGAGGTGCTGCTATGAGCGCGCGAGCGGCCGGCGTGCCGTTGGCTGACGTGATCGCCACACTGGACACGGCCTACCCGCCGCAGCTGGCCCATGACTGGGACTCGGTGGGGCTGGTGTGCGGCGATCCCGGCGAGCTGGTCGAATCGGTGACGATCGCCGTCGACGCCACTGAAGCCGTGGTCGACGAGGTGCCCGAACGCGGACTGCTGCTGGCGCATCACCCGCTGCTGCTGCGCGGCGTGGACACCGTGGCGGCCGATACGGCCAAGGGAGCCCTGATCCACCGGCTGATCCGCACCGGCCGGGCCTTGTTCACCGCACACACCAACGCCGACGCGGCCTCGCCCGGGGTATCCGATGCGCTGGCCGAGGCCCTGGGCCTGACCGTCGACGCCGTGCTCTCACCCGCGGCGTCCGGTCCCGACCTGGACAAATGGGTGGTCTTCGTACCGGTCTCGGATGCCGCAACGGTGCGTGAGGCGTTGTTCGACGCCGGAGCCGGCCGCATCGGCGACTACTCGCACTGCAGTTGGAGCGTGGGCGGCACCGGTCAGTTTCTGCCGCACGACGGCGCCGCTCCGGCGATCGGCGAGGTGGGCACCGTCGAGCAGGTGGCCGAGGATCGGGTGGAGGTGATCGCGCCCTCGCGGCTGCGTGCGGCCGTCCTGTCGGCGCTGCGTGCCGCGCACCCCTACGAGGAACCCGCCTTCGACATCTTCGCCCTGGCCCCCATTCCCACTGACGTGGGCATCGGCCGCATCGGCACTCTTGACCGACCGGTTCCGCTGTCTGCCTTCGCATCCCGGGTCCGGGCCGCGCTGCCGGCCACCTCGTGGGGAGTCCGGACATCGGGCGATCCCGACGCCATGGTGTCGCGGGTCGCGGTGTGTGGGGGAGCGGGCGATTCACTGCTAAGTGCGGTGGCCCGTGCCGACGTACAGGCATATGTCACATCGGATTTGCGTCATCATCCGGCCGACGAGCACCGCCGGGCCTCACCGGTCGCGCTCATCGACGTGGCGCACTGGGCCACCGAGTTCCCGTGGTGTGCCCAGGCGGCCGAAATCCTGCGCGGGCGGTTCGGTGACGCCCTGGAGGTGCGGGTGTCGTCGGTACGCACCGATCCGTGGAACGTCGAGTGTTGATCGCTACCAACTACATGAAAGTCAGGGCATGAAAGCCGAAGTAAAACAACAACGTTCGCTTCTCGCACTGACCGAGGTCGATGCCGAACTCGGGCGGCTGGCACACCGCGCGAAGAACCTGCCCGAACAGAAGGACGTCGACGCGGCGCAGGCTGCGCATGCCGCGGCCAGTGACGGGGTCGGTGTGCTCGGTATCGGGCTGGAAGATCTGGACGCTCAGGTGGCCAAGCTCGAGAGTGAGATCGACTCGGTACGCCAGCGCGAGGACCGCGACCGGGCGCTGATCGACGGCGGCACGGTAGGCGCCAAGCAGGTCGCAGAGATCCAGCATGAACTGGAAACCTTGCAGCGCAGGCAATCCAGCCTGGAGGACTCGCTGCTGGAGCTGATGGAACGACGCGAGGAGTTGTCGAACCAGCAGGCGCAGGCGCTGCAACGTATCGACGACCTGCAGAGCACCCTGTCGGCCGCACAGCAGGCCCGCGATGCTGCACTCGTCGAGATCGACCAGGCCAAACACCAGGCTGTCACGCGCCGCGAAGGCCTGGTGAGCGTGATCGACCCCGAGCTCGTCGCCCTCTACGAACGCCTGCGGGCCCGCGGCGGCGCGGGGGCCGGGCTGCTCCAGGGCCGGCGCTGCGGTGCCTGCCGGATCGAGATCGACCGCGGTGAGAGTGCCCGGATCGCCGCGGCCGCAGAAGACGACGTGGTGCGCTGCCCCGAGTGCGGGGCAATCCTCTTGCGGATCAAGCAGTGAAGGTTCTCGTCGAAGCCGACGGCGGTTCCCGCGGCAACCCGGGGCCGGCGGGCTACGGCGCTGTCGTGCTCGATGCCGGGCACGACGCGGTACTGGCCGAGCGAAAGGAAGCGATCGGCCGCACCACCAACAATGTCGCCGAATACCGGGGGCTGATAGCAGGTTTGGAGGCCGCGACCGAGCTGGGCGCCACCGAGGTGGCGGTGTCGATGGATTCCAAGCTGGTCGTGGAACAGATGTCGGGGCGATGGAAGGTCAAGCATCCCGATCTGATCCCGCTGCAGCGCCGGGCAGCGGAACTGGCCGCGAGTTTCGAGCGGATCAGCTATTCGTGGATCCCGCGGGAACGCAACAGCCATGCCGACCGGCTGGCCAACGAGGCCATGGACGCGGCCGCGGGCATCGTGAGTGCGCCGCCCGCCGAGAAGCCCACGTTGTCGGCTCCCGGCTGGACCGGTGCCACCGGGACGCCCACCCGGCTGCTGCTGTTGCGTCACGGCCAGACCGAATTGTCCATCGCGCGGCGCTATTCGGGCCGCGGCAACCCGGAGCTGACCGACGAGGGACGCAGGCAGGCCGACGCGGCCGCACGTTATCTGGCGGGCCGCGGCGGCATCGCGGCGGTGGTCACCTCGCCTTTGGGGCGGGCCTACGAGACGGCGACGGCAGCGGCCAAGGCGCTCGGTGTCGACGTCCGCGTCGATGACGACCTGATCGAGACTGACTTCGGCGCGTGGGAAGGTTTGACGTTCGCCGAAGCGGCACAACGGGATCCGGAACTGCACCGGCAATGGCTGCGTGATACCAGCGTCGAGCCGCCCGGCGGTGAGAGCTTCGATGCGGTAGCTCAGCGGGTCAGCCGCGCGCGTAATCGGATAGTCGCCGAGTACGGCCCGGCAACGGTTTTGGTGGTCTCGCACGTGACGCCGATCAAGACCATTCTGCGGCTGGCGCTCGACGCCGGCGAGGGCATCCTGTACCGGCTGCATCTGGATCTGGCCTCGCTGTCGATCGCCGAGTTCTACGGCGACGGCGGATCGTCGGTGCGGTTGGTGAACCAGACCGCCTACCTCTAGGTCAGGCGTGCAGATGTAGCTGTTCACCGTGCGGGCCGAAGATGGTGATGGCCTCGACCGGGCCGTCGACCACCCCGAACCAGTGCGGTGTCCAGGTCGAGAACTCCACGGCCTCACCGGGATTGACGACGAAATCCTGCTCGCCCAGGATCAGCCGCAGTTGACCGGACAGCACGTACATCCAGTCCCGCCCTTCGTGGACCGGGAATTCGGCGGGCGGTTTGCGGCGCTTGGCGCTGATCCGGATCTTGTAGGCGTGCAACCCGGCCGCCGGGCCCTGCCGGGTCAACGGCCAGTAGGTGATGTCGTGGTGGGTGTGTGAGGCTCCGGTGACCCGAGGGTCCTCGGCCTGCGGCGCGCGCAGCAGCTCGTCGGTGGTCACCGACAGTGCGGCGGCCAGCCGGGGCAGATGGTCCAGGGCGAGACGACGCTTGCCGGATTCCAGCCGGCTCAGTGTCGAGACGTCGATCTGTGCACGGCGCGCAACATCTTCCAGCGTGAGCCCGAGCTGACCACGCAACTCGCGCAGCCGGCTGCGGACCAGCGCGTCGATGTCGACCGGTTCGGCAGCGTTTGCCTTCATGGCAAATTAGCTTGGCACTTTGCCATGGGGTTGGGCAAGCTCGTAGGCATGGAGAACATCTGGGATTGCATCATTGTCGGCGGCGGGGCCGCCGGTCTGAGTGCGGCGCTGGTGCTGGGCCGGGCGCGGCGGCGGGTGCTGCTGATCGACGCGGGACATCAGAGCAATCTGGCCGCACCGGGAATCGGCGGCCTGCTGGGCAGCGACGGCCGCCCGCCCGCCGATCTCTATGCGGCCGGGCGCGCCGAATTGGCCGCCTACCCCACGGTGGAGCTTCGCACCGGCGAAGTGGTGCGCGGAGAGCCGGGATTCACCCTCGAACTGACTGACGGTAACCAGGAGCAGGCCAGGACAGTCCTGCTGGCGACCGGCATGGAGTACCGGTCACCGAAGCTCGCCGGGCTCGAAGAGCTTTGGGGCGCCTCGGTTTTCCACTGCCCGTTCTGCCACGGCTGGGAAATGCGGGATGCCCCGGTCGCGGTGATCGCCCAGGGCGACCGCGCCGTGCACTCGGCATTGATGATGCGCGGCTGGACCGAGGACCTGGTGGTGCTCACCAACGGGGACAGCGGCCTGGACGAGGCACAGGTCAAGCAATTGGATTCCGCCGGAATCGGAGTCGACGAGCGTGCGATCGCTCGGCTGGTGACCCACGACGGGGAACTGGCGGCAGTCGAATTCACCGACGGCACGCAGCTGGCCAGGCGCGGCGCGCTCGTCGCCGCCACCCTGCACCAACGCTCACCGCTGGCTGCCCAGCTCGGCGCGGTGTCGGCGCCCGGGCCGATCGCTGCCGACGCGCTCGTCGTCGACGGATTCGCCCGCACCTCGGTGCCCGGGTTGTTCGCCGCCGGTGACCTCAGCGTGCAGATGCCACAGGTGGCCGCTGCCGTCGCATCCGGTAGTCAGGCCGGCGCCGCCGTCGTGCAGTACCTACTCGGCGAGGACGTCGGGCTCCCCGTGCCGCCGTGGCCCAGCCAAACGGCCGTCACCGCCCAGTACTGGGAACGGCACTACGGGCAGCGCGGCCGCATCTGGAGCGGGCGGGTCAACGCCCAGCTCGCCAAGATCGCCGCGGAGCTGCCGGCGGGCCGGGCGCTCGATCTCGGCTGCGGTGAGGGCGGCGACGCCGTGTGGCTGGCCGAGAACGGATGGCGGGTGACCGCCGTCGACGTGTCGGAGACCGCGCTCGGCCGGGCGGCCGCCGAAGCGCAGGCGCGGGGTGTGGCGGACCAGATCACGTTCGAACGTCACGACCTGGCCGAGAGCTTGCCGGACGGGCCCTTCGATCTGGTCTCGGCGCAGTTCCTGCAATCGCCGATCTTCATGGACCGCGCGGACATGTTGCGCCGGGCGGCCGACGTGGTGGCTCCCGGTGGCCGGCTCGTGGTCGTCGATCACGGTGCCGCGCCGCCGTGGGCGCCCGAGCATGTCCGGAAGTTCCCGTTCCCGAGCGCTGAAGAGGTGGTCGATTCGCTGAACCTCGACGACACGCAGTGGGAGCGCGTCCGCGTGGGAACCGACGAGCGCGAAGCGACCGGGCCCGACGGACAGCGCGGCACCCTGATCGACAACGTGATGGTGCTGCGTCGCGTGGGCTGAGCCGACTTGTCAGCCGGCGGTGGCATAATCGCACGTATGTTCGATATGGCGGAGTTGGCGCAGGTCAACCCGCATGCTGACGAGGCCGAGTTGCATCGGCGCATCGAGGAACTCGAACGGGCGAAGTCGGCTGCGGCCGCCGGCCAGGCCCGGTGCGCGGCCTTGTTGGACGAGAAGCGCCGGGCCGACGAGGCGGCGGCGCGGGTGCCGAGGGCCAAACGAGGTCGTGGGGTGGCCTCGGAGATCGCGCTGGCTCGCCACGATTCGCCGACATGTGGCAGTCGGCATCTCGGCTTCGCCAAGGCGTTGGTGTACGAGATGCCCTACACGTTGGCCGCGCTGGAGTCCGGTGTGCTGTCGGAATGGCGGGCGACCTTGATCGTGCGGGAGTCGGCATGCCTGACAGTCGAGGATCGCCGGGCGCTGGATGCGGAGATGTGCGGCGATGTCACGAAGCTTGACGGTCTGGGAAACGGGCGGATCGAGGCGGAAGCCAAGAAGATCGCCTATCGGTTGGATCCGCAGGCGTTCGTCGACCGGGCGGCGAAGGCAGCGGAGGATCGAAATGTCTGGATCCGGCCGGCGCCGGACTGCATGGCACGCCTCACGGTGTTGTTGCCGATGCCGAAGGGCGTCGGCGTTTATGCGGCGCTGAAGCGGACCGCTGACACGACGTTCGACGGCCGGACGCGCGGCCAGGTAATGGCAGACACGGTGTACGAGCGGGTGACGGGTCGCCCGGCCGACGTGCCGGAGCCGGTCGCGGTCAACCTGGTGCTCTCCGACCAGACTCTGCTGGCGGGCGACGAGAGCCCGGCCGTGGTCGAGGGATACGGGCCGGTGCCTGCGTCGGTGGCCCGTTCCCTGGTGAGCGATGCGGTGACCGACGAGCGGTCGCGTGCGACGCTGCGACGGCTCTACCGGCATCCGGTATCCGGTGCGCTGGCGGCCATGGAGTCGCGGTCGCGACTGTTCCCCAAGGCACTGGCCCAATTCATCGGGCTGCGGGATCAGATCTGCAGAACCCCGTACTGCGATGCGCCGATCCGTCACCACGACCACGCGCAGCCCCATGCCGGCGGCGGTCCGACCAGTGCGCTCAACGGGCTGGGGGAGTGCGAACGCTGCAATTACGTCAAAGAATCACCCGGGTGGTCCGTGACGACGAGTGACGAGAACGGTGTCCACACAGCCGAATTCATCACCCCGACCGGGGCAATGTACCGGTCCACCGCCCCGCCGCCACCCGGGCCCATCGAGACGTACGAGAGCGTGACCGAGCTGCGGGTCGCGATTGAGTTCGCGCGCTGCGCAGCCTAGTCCGTGCGCTGAGTCAGTCGGACACTGTTGCCCGACGGGTCACGGAAACCGGAGTCGATGCCGTAGGGCATCTGGTTCGGCTGCTCGGTGAACTCGACGCCGCGGGCGGTCAGCTCCTCGTAACTCTTCTGACAGTCGTCGGTGGTCAGAAACACCGTGCCGGCGAAGCCTTTTGCGGTCAGGTCCTGGACCTGCTTGCGGGTCTGCTCATCCATCACCGGCTCACCGGGCACAGCCATCAACACGATGCCCACGTCGTCCTGCCCGGGCGGGCCGACCGTCACCCATCGGAAGTCACCCATCTCCTCCGGAAACGAAACATCTTCGCGCACTTCCATTCCCACCTTCTCGGTCCAGAACTTCAGCGCGACTTCCTGATCGTGAACCCATAGATGCGTGTAAGCGATTTTCATCATGAGCAGACGCTACGTCCGCTCCGGCCCGGCCGTCTTCTCCGTTTGTGCTGTCTTGGCCCGGCCGGTATGCGGCCGCCGGGTGTCGCGCGCCAGGATGCAGCTGGGCACCGGGGCGCGCAGCATGGCCGGCGGCAGGCTCGCCCGGTAGGCGGCCGGCGGCTTGCCGTACACCCGCGCGAAGTTCGTGGTGAACGAACCCACGCTGTGCAGGCCGACCATCACACAGATGTCGGCGACCGAACGATCGGTGTTGCGCAGCAGCGCCGCGGCCCGTTCGAGTCGCCGGCTCTGCAGATAGGCCCGCGGCGACTCGCCGAAGGTACGGGTGAACATCCGGCTGAAGTGGGCGCGGGACAATCCGGCGGCTGCCGCGAGGTCGTCGACGGTGATCGGATCCGCATAGCGGGCGTCCGCGAGGTCCCTCGCGCGCAGCAAATATCGGGCCGGTGGCACCTGTGCCATGAAAATAAGGGTACGGTGATCAGCGCGAACGAGTTGGCTGGGCGGCCGCGGCATCCGGGAGACCGGAGGTCGAGGAAAGTCCGGACTTCACAGAGCGGGGTGATTGCTAACGGCAATCCGAGGTGACTCGCGGGAAAGTGCCACAGAAAACAGACCGCCAGAAATGGTAAGGGTGAAACGGTGCGGTAAGAGCGCACCAGCACCCCGGGTGACCGGGGTGGCTAGGCAAACCCCACCCGAAGCAAGGCCAAGAAGGCCGCAACCTGGTTGCGGTCGCGCAGGCGCCTGAGGGCTGCTCGCCCGAGCCTGCGGGTAGGCCGCTTGAGGCACCCGGCGACGGTGTGTCCAGATGGATGGTCGCCGTCTCACCCTCCGGGGTGAGAGACAGAATCCGGCTTACAGGCCAACTCGTTCGCCCTCACCCGCAGCCGTTTAGTGGGCCTTGCGGACCGCCTTGTCCAGCTTCTTGAGTGCGTCCTGCAGCATGGCGCGCGACTGCTGGGCGGTGTCATGCTCCTGTTGGTACAGCAGCCCGTAGGTGAAGGTGTCCTCGCCGGCGGCGTGTGCGGCGTCGGCCTGGGTGCTCAGGTGCGCCTTGCTCACCACACTGTCCTGATGGTCGCCCAGTAAGGATTGGATGTTCTTGGCCCGTTCGGACACCTTGTCGGCCCCGGTGGCCGCCGCGGTGTACCGAAGTCGTTTGGCGCCCTTGCGGATTCGATGCAGCGCTTCGTCTTTCTCCTCTGTGGTGGCCTCGTCGGCCGCCACTTTGGCCGCGGTCTTGGCTGCTTTACGAACGCGCTTGTACGCCGAATCGATGTTCGCCGAAGGCTTTGCGGCGTCCGCGGATTCCGGTTGGGCGGTGACCAACTCCTCAAGCGCGTCGAGCAGCCGGAAGTAGCGCTGTGAGCGCATCGCCAACAGGGAACGTCGCCAGCCCGCCGTGTAGCGGCGGTTGGCGCCCTCGACGAGGCGCTGGCGTACCGGCCCGCGGACCAGCTCGGGGTCCATCTCGTCGAGCGCACGCTGGTAGCGCTCGGCCAGCACCTCGGCATCACGGGCCACGCCGAGCACCGCGGCCAGCGCACGCAGCTCGTCGAGCACCCAGCCGTCGTCGTCGAGCCCGAAGGCTTCCTTCGACTCCTGCAACAGGCTGCGGAGCTTGCGGGTGGTGACCCGCATCTGATGCACCGAGTCGTAGGCGTCCGCGCGTACCGCACGATCCCACACCAGCAGCGACTCGATCTGTTCGGCGATGGCCCGGTGGATCGGATCAGCTGGGGGAGCAGGCGGGGGAACGGTGTCGGTTCCGAGCACCTTGGCCAGTTTCGAACCGTGTCCGGCCGGCTCGGCGCCGGCATCCGCCAGCCGGTTGGCCAGCCGATCCATCAAATCGTCGGGGACGTCGGCGGTGAGCAGCTCCAGCTCCCATTCGCGCCAGCTCTGTTCTTCGCCGCCGATGGCCGAAGCCGTCACCCGGTCGTCACAGAACTCGGCGAGCGCAGTCCCGTCAGAGCCATGCAGTACCTGCACACTGCGCCGGGTGCTGATCCGGGCGACCGGTGAGAGCGGACGGTCCCGCACGATGGCAAGCACGACGTCGCGCAGCTCCTCGGGCACGGTGTCGGTTGCCGTACCCAGCGGTGTGCGGACCTCGGTGCGGGTATCGGTCCCGGCCGGCAGCTTCAGGTGCCAGCCCGCGTCCGGGCCGCCGGTGCGGCGCCGCAGCGTGATGCGGTGCGCGGCAAGGTCGCGATCCGGGGTGTCGAAATACACCGCGTCGAGGTGCTGGGTTTCGGTGCGGGCCACCTCGGCGACGGCCGAAAGGCCTTCGAACGAGGGCGAGACGGTGTTCTCGGTGACCGCGAACTTTCGCTCGACTTCGGTGTACCTCGCGGTCTTGGATTTGCCGGGGGCCATAGTCACCTTCGCTGTGCACCGGAGGCGGAAGATCGGATGGCACCAGCGTGCCATATTCGGGCAGGGGCCACGACCGGTGTCCGGTCACAGCAGGATCAAGACTTGCCTCACCACCCCGGTGCTGCGGGCCATGTCCGTCGATGTCTCTTAGGGTTGCTGACATGGCGGCTGAGACGACACCGGCGAATGCCGCTGCCGGGCGTGGGCGCCCGCGGCTGGAGCAGCCCCGCCGACCGGGCACGACCGCCCGCGAACAGATCCTCGATGCCGCCGCCGAGCTGTTCACCACCCACGGCTATGCCAGCACCCCGACGCGGCGTATCGCCGACGCGGTGGGGGTGCGGCAGGCGTCCCTGTATCACCATTTCGCCACCAAGGACGACATCCTCGACGCGCTGCTGACCGGCACCGTCGACGACGCCCTGCGCCTTGGCGCCGAGCTGCTCGCCGGCGCCGGTCCTGCCACGCACCGCCTGCACGCGCTCGCCGTCGCCGACGCACTCCAGTTGTGTGCCAGCCGCTGGAACCTGGGTGCCCTGTACCTGCTGCCGGAGCTGCGCACCGACCGGTTCGAACCGTTCCGGCGCCGCCGCGCCGAGCTGCGCGAGGTGTATCGCAAGCTGTCGGTAGCGGTGATCGCTGAATGCTCGGGCCCGCCCCATGCCGCTGACCTGCCGTTCCGATTGGTGGAATCGGTGGTCAACAGCCGCTCGGACGATGTCGAGGGCACACCGGAGCAACCCTGGGTGATCGGGGAGGGGGCGCTGCGAATCCTGGGATTCGACGGCGACTTCGGCCCGCTGGTGGCCGCGACCGCGACCCGGCTGGGCGTGCGACGCCCCGAAACCCCGGCCCGCTAGAGTTCGGGCCGTGACCGAGCCCACCTATGAAGCCATCTCGTTCGAGCACTCCGGCGCCGTCGCGCGCATCACCCTGAACCGCCCGGACGCCGCGAACGGCATGAACGACACCATGACTCGCGAACTGGCCGACGCCGCCCGCCGCTGCGACACGCCAGGGATCAAGGCTGTGGTGCTCAGCGGTGCGGGCCGGTTCTTCTGCGCGGGCGGCGACCTGAAATCCTTCGCCACCGCGCCCGACCGCGGCCAGTTCATCAAGGGCGTCGCCGACGACCTGCACCAGGCGATCTCGTCATTCGCCCGGATGAACGCCGTGCTGATCACCGCCGTCAACGGCACCGCGGCCGGCGCCGGATTCAGCCTCGCGGTGACCGGTGACCTGGTCCTGGCAGCCGAATCGGCCTCCTTCACCATGGCTTACACCAAGGTCGGGCTGAGCCCGGACGGCAGCGCGTCCTACCACCTGCCCCGGCTGGTCGGCCTCCGGCGGGCCCAAGAACTCATCCTGACCAACCGCACCCTCTCGGCCGCCGAGGCCCAGGACTGGGGACTGGTCACCGAAGTGGTCGCCGGTGACGAGCTCGACGCCAGGGCCACGAAACTGGCCGAGCAGGTGGCGGCAGGCTCCGGCGGATCCAACGGTGCAGTCAAGTCACTGCTGGTGTCCTCGTTCAAGAACAGCCTCGAAGAGCAGATGGCGGCCGAAGCCCGGTTCATCGCCGAGCGGGCCAACTCCGCCGACGGCCGCGAAGGCGTCGACGCGTTCCTGGCGAAGCGTAAGCCGGACTTCGCTTAGTAGGAATGCTCCTCGGCCGGGAACACCCCGGCCGCCACGTCGTGGGCGTATTGCGCTGCCGCGCGGTGCAGTTCGCCGCCGACGTCACCGAAACGCTTGACGAACTTGGCGGTCTTGCCGCTGGTGAGCCCAGCCATGTCCTGCCAAACCAGCACCTGGGCATCGCAATTCGGGCCGGCGCCGATACCGACGGTCGGGATCGTCAGCTTGCCGGTGATCTGGGTGGCCAGCTCGGCGGGCACCATTTCCAGCACCACCGCGATCGCTCCGGCCTCCTGCACGGCGATCGCGTCGTGGATCGTCTGCTCGGCGGCGTCGCCGCGCCCCTGGACCCGGAACCCGCCCAGGCCGTTCACGCTCTGCGGGGTGAAACCGATGTGGGCGACCACCGGGATGCCGGCGGCTGACAGCGCCGCGATCTGATCGGCCATCCGCTCACCGCCCTCGAGCTTGATCGCCTGCGCGCCGGTCTCCTTCATGAACCGGGTGGCCGTCGCGAGGGCCTGCTGCGGGCTGGACTCGTAGCTGCCGAACGGCAGGTCGGCGACCACCAGCGCGTGCGGGGCACCCTTGACGACCGCGCGGGCCAACGGGATCAACTCATCGATCGAGATCGGCACGGTCGTGTCGTAGCCGTACACGACGTTGGCCGCCGAATCGCCCACGAGCAGCACCGGAATCCCGGCCTCGTCGAACACCCGCGCACTGGAGTAGTCGTAACAGGTGAGCATCGCCCACTTGTGACCTTCGGACTTCCATTTCTGCAGGGTCAGCGTGCGGACCTTGGCCCGCGGCTTGGACGCCACGGCCTCCGCAGCCGAATCGGAAGCACCATAAACAGACTGTTCAGACATCATCATCCCTTGTGATGGTCGGTTCGAAGCCTCGAGGCCGCCTTGCGGTCCCCGGGTTCGTCGGACATCCGCCAGTCTGCCACCGCAGGGAATGAAGGCAAAAGCGACGTTCGAGTGGATTTCCTCACAGTTCGCGCGCCGCGCCCTAACATCAGCGGCATGCAACGGCTCAGCGGACTCGACGCCAGTTTCCTGTATCTCGAAACAGCCGCGCAGCCCATGCACGTGTGCTCAGTGCTCGAACTGGACACCTCGACCATGCCGGGCGGCTACACCTTCGACCGGATGCGTGACGAACTGTCGTTGCGCATCAAGGCGATGCCGCACTTCCGCGAGAAACTGGCCGACAGCCGGTTCAATCTCGACCACCCGGTGTGGGTGGAGGACAAGGACTTTGACGTCAACCGACACCTGCACCGGATCGGGCTCCCAGCCCCGGGAGGACGCGCCGAGCTGTCCGAGATCTGCGGCCACATCGCGTCGCTGCCGCTGGACCGGACCCGCCCGCTGTGGGAAATGTGGATCATCGAGAACGTCGCGGGCACCGATGCGCACGACGGCGGCCGGCTGGCGCTGATGACCAAGATTCACCACGCCGGGGTCGACGGCGTGACCGGGGCCAACCTGATGTCGCAGTTGTGCACCACCGAAGCCGACGCGCCGCCGCCAGACCCGGTGGCAGGCGTGGGCGACGCTTCCGGGGCCGAGATCGCGATCAGCGGGGCGCTCAAGTTCGCATCCCGCCCGCTCAAACTGGCGAACGTACTGCCCGCCACCGCGACATCCGTCATCGACACCGTGCGCCGGGCCGTGAACGGCCGCGCGATGGCCGCTCCGTTCAACGCGCCGAAAACCGCCTTCAACACCAACATCACCGGCCGGCGCAGCGTCGCATTCGCCCAGTTGGATCTCGAAGACATCAAGACCGTCAAGAACCACTTCGGTGTCAAGGTCAACGATGTGGTGATGGCGCTGGTCTCCGGAGTGCTGCGGACGTTCCTGCACGACCGCGGCGAACTACCGGAAAGCTCGCTGGTCGCGATGGTGCCGGTGTCGGTGCACGACCGTTCCGATCGCCCCGGGCGCAATCAGGTTTCGGGGATGTTCTCCAAACTGGAAACCAACATCGACGACCCCGCCCAGCGGCTGCTGGCCATCGCCGCGTCCAATTCGGTTGCCAAACAACACAGTTCCGCGATCAGTGCGACGCTGCTTCAGGACTGGACGCAGTTCGCGGCACCGGCGGTGTTCGGGGCGGCGATGCGGGTGTACGCCGCCAGTCGGCTGTCCGGGGCCAAACCCGTCCACAACCTCGTCATCTCCAACGTGCCCGGTCCCCAGGAATCGCTGTACCTGTTGGGCTGCGAGGTCAAGGCCATGTACCCGCTCGGCCCCATCTTCCACGGATCGGGTCTGAACATCACGGTGATGTCACTGACCGGCATGCTCGACGTCGGCATCATGTCCTGCCCGGAATTGCTGCCTGACCTGTGGGATATGGCCGACGATTTCCACGTCGCGCTCGACGAACTGCTCGCCGCTACCCGATAACCTCCCTGCGCGTCACGACCGGCCGCGGCCTGCGGCGATGTCGCGTCATGGCAGCATGGTCAGCCATGAAGTTCAGCATGAGGTTCGGCGCGCTGCTGGCGGTGACGGCGATGGCCGCGGCGGGCTGCACCCAGGTGGTCGACGGCGAAGCCAAGATCGCGATCCCGCGGCCCGGCACGCCGGTGCAATGGCTGCCCTGCAACGCCGGTTCCGGCGATCACGTGCAGATCCCCGACAACGCCGAATGCGGCATGTTGTCGGTGCCGGTCGACTACTCCAAGCCGGACGGTGAAGTCGCCCGGCTGGCCATGATCCGGTTCCCGGCCGCGGGCCAGAAGATCGGCTCGCTGGTGATCAATCCCGGCGGCCCCGGCGAGTCGGGGGTCGATTCCGCCGTCTCCCTGCTGGCCGGCCTGCCGCAATCGGTCAAGGACCGCTTCGACATCGTCGGGTTCGACCCGCGCGGCGTCGGATCGTCGACGCCCGCGGTGTGGTGCAACTCCGACGAAGACAACGACCGGCTGCGCGCCGATCCGACGGTCGAATACACGCCCGAGGGTGTCGAGCACCTGGAGAACGAGACCAAGAAGTTCGTCCAGCGCTGCGTCGACAAGATGGGCAAAGAGTTCCTGGAGAACGTCGGCACCGAAAACGTCGCCAAGGACTTGGATGCCATCCGGGTCGCCCTGGGCGACGACAAGCTGACCTACCTGGGCTACTCCTACGGCACCCGCATCGGCGCCACCTATGCCGAGCAGTTCCCGGACAAGGTCCGGGCGATGATCCTCGACGGAGCCGTCGACCCCAATGCCGACCCGGTGGAAGAGGACATCCGCCAGGCCGCGGCGTTCCAGAAGGCCTTCGACGACTACGCCACCGACTGCACCACCAAGAATCCCGACTGCCCGCTGGGTACCGATCCGGCCAAGGCCGTCGAGGTGTACAAGAGCCTCGTCGATCCGTTGGTGGAACACCCGGCCAAGACCCGGGATTCGCGCGGGCTCAGTTACAGCGACGCCACCGTGGGCACCATCCTGCCGCTGTACTCACCGAATCTGTGGCGCCACCTGACCCAGGGCCTGACCGGGCTGAAGAACGGCAACGGTGACGTGATGCTGGCCCTGGCCGACCTCTACATGGGCCGAGATGCCAAGGGCCACTACAACAATTCGACCGATGTGCGTGTCGCGGTCAACTGCGTCGACAAGCCGGCCATCACCGACCGCGCCACCGTGGTCGAAGAGGACCGTCGGGCCCGCGAGGTCGCCCCGTTCATGAGCTACGGCGAATTCACCGGGCACGCACCGATGGGCACCTGTGCGTTCTGGCCGGTGCCGCCCACCAGCAAGCCACACGAGATCAGCGTCAAGGGCCTGCCCCCGACATTGATCGTCTCGACCACCAACGACCCGGCGACGCCGTACCAGGCCGGTGTCGACCTGGCCCGCCAGCTGGGCGGCACGCTGGTGACCTTCGAGGGCACCCAGCACACCGTGGTGTTCCAGGGCAACAAGTGCATCGACGACATCGCCGCCACCTACCTCGTCGACGTGACGGTGCCGCCGCCCGGCACCCGCTGTTGACCGGCCCGGCCACCAAGGTCACCGGATGGTCTCCGGCCGATTGCCGCTCGGCCTCGGACGCAGACCCTGCGCGCCACCCCGTGCGACCATGACTGCCGTGGGGTGGGCGGGCAGGACAGGACGTGTAGTGGCGGCGGCGCTGTTCGGTGTGTCCGCGGCGGCCTGCCCCGTCGCGCAGGCTGCGCCGGAATCGGGGCCGGAATGGGGAAGCTGCTCCGATTGGGTGCCCCAACCGGAGCGGATCCCGACGGCGCAGTGCCGCACGGTCGGCGTCCCGCTCGACTGGAATTCCCCTGACGCCGGAGGCGAACAACCGCAATTGGCGGTGATCCGGATACCGGCGACCGGTGAGCGCATCGGCGCGTTGTTCATCAACCCGGGCGGCCCCGGCGCCTCGGCGGTGAACACCGTCGCCGGCATGGGGGCGGCGCTGGCCGGCTCACCACTGACCGATCACTTCGACCTCGTCGGCTTCGACCCGCGCGGCGTCGGGCATTCGACCCCGCAGTTGCGCTGCCGCACCGACGCCGAGATCGACGCCTACCGTCGCGAATCGCTGACCGACTACAGCCCGGCCGGCGTCGCCCACATCGAAGACGTCTACCGCCAGTTCGGCCAGCAGTGCCTGGACCGCATGGGCGCGCCGTTCCTGGCCAATGTCGGCACTGCCTCCGCGGTCAGGGATATGGATGCGGTACGGGCCGCGCTCGGGGAGGAGCAGATCAACTATCTGGGCTTCTCCTACGGCACCGAACTGGGCGGCGCGTACGCCGAACAGTTCGGGGACCGCGTGCGCACGATGGTGCTCGACGGAGCTGTCGACCCCAGCCTGGACCCGATCACCAAGAACGTCCGCCAGCTCGCCGGCTTCCAAAAGGCTTTCGAGACCTACGCCGCGGACTGCGCTCAATCGGCCGACTGCCCGCTGGGCACCGACCCGGCCCAGTTCGTCAGCCGGTTCCACCGGCTCGTCGACCCGTTGGTGGCGACGCCGGGGGCGACCGCGGACCCGCGCGGCCTGGGCTATGCCGACGCCATCACCGGTAGCGGCAACGCCCTCTACTCGGCGCGGTACTGGCCCTATCTGACCAGCGGGCTGCTGGGGTTGACGCGTGGCACCGATGCCGGCGACCTGCTGCTGCTCGCCGACGATTACTGGCGCCGCGACGATTCCGGGCACTACTCGAACATGCAGGACGCCTTCACCGCGATCCGGTGCGTCGACACGCCGTTCCCCACCGATCCGGCCGTGTGGGCCGACGCCGATCAACGCCTGCGCGCCGCGGCGCCGTTCATGGCCTACGGCGAGTTCACCGGATACGCGCCTCGCGACGTCTGCGCGCTGTGGCCGGTGCCCGCGACGTCGGCGCCGCATCCGGTCACCGGTCCGGGACCGGGCAAGGTCGTCGTGGTGTCCACCACCGGCGACCCGGCCACGCCCTATCAGGCGGGTGTGGACCTGGCCCGGCAAATGGGCGCTGCGCTGATCTCCTTCACCGGCACCCAACACACCGTGGTGTTCAACGGGGACGCCTGCGTAGACACCGCGGTCCTGGATTTCTTCGTCCACCAGAGGACGCCGGGCAACCTCTCCTGCTAACTCCTTCCAGGCCCGTAACACAGAATTAACAGCCGATGCCTACGCTGCGCTCATGGACCGCCAGAAGGAATTCGTGCTGCGCACCCTGGAGGAACGCGATATCCGGTTCGTTCGGTTGTGGTTCACCGACGTGCTCGGCTACCTCAAGTCGGTAGCGATCGCGCCCGCCGAACTCGAAGGCGCCTTCGAGGAGGGCATCGGTTTCGACGGCTCTTCGATCGAGGGCTTCGCCCGGGTGTCGGAGTCCGACACCGTCGCCCGCCCCGACCCGTCGACCTTCCAGGTGCTGCCCTGGACCACCAGTGCCGGCAAGCACTACTCGGCGCGCATGTTCTGCGACATCACGATGCCCGACGGCTCGCCGTCGTGGGCCGACTCCCGGCATGTGCTGCGTCGCCAGCTGGCCAAGGCCAGCGATCTGGGATTCACCTGCTACGTGCATCCCGAGATCGAGTTCTTCCTGCTGCAGCCGGGCCCCGACGACGGCTCGGTGCCCGTACCCGCCGACAACAGCGGCTATTTCGACCAGGCCGTGCACGATTCGGCCCCCAACTTCCGCCGCCACGCCATCGAGGCCCTGGAGCAGATGGGCATCTCGGTGGAGTTCAGCCACCACGAAGGCGCTCCCGGCCAGCAGGAGATCGACCTGCGCTACGCCGACGCGCTGTCCATGGCCGACAACGTGATGACCTTCCGCTACCTGGTCAAGGAAGTCGCCCTGGCCGACGGCGTGCGCGCGTCGTTCATGCCCAAGCCGTTCGCCGAACATCCCGGCTCGGCCATGCACACCCACATGAGCCTGTTCGAGGGCGACACCAACGCCTTCCACAGCCCCGACGACCCGCTGCAGCTATCCGATGTGGCCAAGTCCTTCATCGCGGGCATCCTGGAGCACGCCAGCGAGATCAGCGCCGTCACCAACCAGTGGGTGAACTCCTACAAGCGGCTGGTGCACGGCGGTGAGGCGCCCACCGCGGCCTCGTGGGGCGCGGCCAACCGCTCGGCCCTGGTACGGGTTCCGATGTACACCCCGCGCAAGGCGTCGTCGCGGCGCGTCGAGGTCCGCAGCCCCGACTCGGCCTGCAACCCCTACCTGACCTTCGCGGTGCTGCTGGCCGCCGGTCTGCGCGGCGTCGAGAAGGGCTACGTGCTGGGCCCGCAGGCCGAGGACAACGTCTGGAGCCTGACGCCCGAGGAGCGGCGTGCCATGGGCTACCGCGAGCTGCCGACCAGCCTGGGCAATGCGCTGGAGGCCATGGAGAACTCGGAGCTCGTCGCGGAAGCGTTGGGGGAGCACGTATTCGACTACTTCCTGCGCAACAAGCGCGCGGAGTGGGAGAACTACCGCAGCCACGTCACCCCGTATGAGCTGAAGACCTACCTGTCGCTTTAGTCGCGGACATCGTCGGAGGTTCGTGCGCTACCGTCGTGAACGTGCCAAAGCCTGCAACCGATCGCCCGAAACTGCCCAGCGTCGGTCGGCTCGGTCTGGTGGATCCCCAGGCGTCGGCCCACCTCGAACAGCTCGGCTGGAACACCGACGCCCACGTCGAACTGCTGTGGTCACTGTCGCGGGCACCCGACGCCGACGTGGCACTGCTGGCCATGGTGCGGCTGACCGACGCGCTCGGGGCTGACGCGGACGAGCTCAACCGTCGCCTGCTCACCGACCGGCCCCTGCGGGGCCGGCTGTTCGGCATCCTCGGATCCTCCCTGGCCCTCGGTGACCACCTCGTCGCCCACCCCCAGTCGTGGCGCCTGCTCGACGGCGACATCGCGCTCCCCGCTGTCGCGGAGCTGCACAACACTTTCACCGCCGCCGCCCGCGACGCCGAGATCGACAGGGGCACAAGCAGTGCCGTGCCGGCACTGCGGGATCTCTACCGAGATCACCTGCTGGTGCTGGCCGCGCTCGATGTGGCTTCCACGGTCGAGAACGAGCCCGTGCTGCCCTTCGTCGAGGTCGCCGCACACCTGTCCGACCTGGCCGACGCGGCGCTGGGCGCAGCACTGACCGTGGCCACCCGAGTGGTGTGTGACGATGGCCGCGAGCCCCGGCTGGCCGTCATAGCGATGGGCAAATGCGGTGCGCGCGAGCTGAATTACGTCAGCGACGTCGACGTCATCTTCGTGGGCGAGGCCCTCGCGGAGGGTGATGGTGACGACAACCTGGCCACCGCGACCCGCGTGGCGGGCGAGATGATGCAGTTCGCCGGCGAAGCCTTCTTCGAGGTCGATGCCGCACTGCGCCCCGAAGGCAAACGCGGCCAACTGGTCCGGACCCTGGAATCCCACATCGCCTACTACCAGCGCTGGGCGAAGACCTGGGAATTCCAGGCACTGCTCAAGGCGCGCCCGGCCGCGGGCGATGCCGAACTCGGCAAGGGCTACATCGACGCTCTGATGCCCATGGTGTGGAACGCCTGCGAGCGTGCGGATTTCGTCCCCGAGGTGCAGGCCATGCGCAGGCGAGTCGAGGAACTCGTCCCGGCCGGAGTGCGGGCCCGTGAGCTCAAACTCGGCACCGGCGGCCTACGCGACGTCGAATTCGCCGTCCAGCTCCTGCAGTTGGTGCACGGACGCAACGACGACTCGCTGCATGTGGCGTCTACTGTCGACGCGCTGGCGGCCCTGGGCGAGGGCGGCTACATCGGTCGCGACGACACCGCCAACATGACCGCCTCCTACGAATTCCTGCGGCTGCTCGAACACCGGTTGCAGCTGCAGCGGCTCAAGCGCACCCACATGCTGCCCGACGACAGCGACGACGAGGCGTACCGCTGGCTGGCCCGCGCCGCGCACGTGCGCCCCGACGGCCGCCACGACGCGGCGGGCGTGCTGCGCGAGGAACTCAAACGCCAGAGCATGCGCGTGTCCCGGCTGCACGCCAAGCTCTTCTACCAACCGCTGCTGGAATCGGTGGGCCAGCCGGCCGTCGGCATCGGTGCCGGGATGAGCACCGAGGCGGCCGAACGTCAGCTCGCCGCACTGGGTTACGAAGGGCCGCAGAGCGCACTGACCCACCTGGCCGCGCTCACCGGCCAGAGCGGCCGGCGCGGCACCGTGCAGCAGGTGCTGCTGCCGACCCTGCTGGACTGGCTGTCGGACACTCCCGATCCCGACGCCGGCCTGCTGTCCTACCGCCGGATCAGTGAGGAGCTGTCCGAACAGCGCTGGTACCTGTCGACCCTGCGTGACGAGGGGGCAGTGGCCAAGCGGTTGATGCGGGTGCTCGGAACTTCGGCCTACATCCCGGAACTGCTGATGCGCGCCCCCGAGGTGATCCAGCTGTACGCCGACGGGCCCAACGGGCCGAAACTGCTCGACGGCGATCCCGACAGCGTCGCCCGCGCCTTGGTGGCTTCGGCCGGCCGGCATCCCGACCCGGTACGCGGTATCGCCGCGGCACGCACGTTGCGTCGTCGGGAACTGGCGCGCATCGCCTCGGCCGACGTGCTGGGCCTGCTCGACGTGACCGACGTGTGCCAGGCACTGACCTCGGTGTGGGTCGCGGTGCTGCAGGCCGCCCTGGACGCCGTGATCCGGGCCAACACACCCGCATCCGGTGTGCCCGCACGCATCGCGGTGATCGGCATGGGCCGCCTCGGCGGAGGCGAACTCGGATACGGCTCCGACGCTGACGTGATGTTCGTGTGCGAGCCGAACACGGGTGTCGAAGACTCGGCGGCCGTGCGCTGGTCGGTGAGCATCGCCGAACAGGTCAGGGCGCTGCTGGGGACACCGAGTGCCGACCCGCCGCTGGAAGTCGACACCGGGCTGCGTCCCGAGGGGCGCAACGGCCCCCTGGTGCGAACGCTGGCCTCGTATGCCGCCTACTACGAGCAGTGGGCGCAGCCCTGGGAGATCCAGGCGCTGTTGCGGGCCCACCGCGTGGCCGGCGATCTGGAACTGGGCGATCGGTTTCTGCTCATGGCCGACAAGACCCGGTACCCCGCGGGCGGCGTATCGGCCGAAGCCGTCCAGGAGATCCGCCGCATCAAGGCGCGGGTCGACGCCGAACGCCTGCCGCGCGGTGCCGATCCCAACACCCACACCAAGCTGGGGCGCGGCGGGCTGGCCGACATCGAGTGGACCGTGCAGCTGCTGCAGCTGCGCTACGCCCACACCGTGCCCGCGCTGCACAACACCTCGACACTGCAGGCCCTCGACGCGATCGGCGCGGCCGAACTGGTCGCCGAGAGCGACGTCGAGCTGCTGCGAGAGGCCTGGCTGACGGCCACGCGAGCTCGCAACGCCCTGGTGTTGGTGCGCGGTAAGCCCACCGATCAATTGCCGGGGCCGGGCCGTCAGCTCAATGCGGTTGCCCTGGCGGCCGGTTGGGGCAGCGACGACGGCGGGGAGTTCCTGGACAACTACCTGCGGGTGACCCGGCGGGCCAAGAGTGTGGTCCGCAAGATTTTCGGCGGGGAGTAGTCGGTAGGCGGCCTAACCGGGCCCCGCGTGCAGGACGCCGCAGTGGGTGGTGTTAATAAGGGCGTATAACCAATTCACTGGGAGTCCGGATGCAGCACACGTTCGACGTCATCTCCGCGGCCGAGCACGATCGGCTCGAAGCGCTCTACGAGCCGTTCGCCCGGGCGATGCGCGAACTCGTCGACGCGGGCGTGCGCACCGAGGTGGACCCGGAGACCATCGCCGAGGCCACCGCCGCCGTCGAGGCCGTCACCGCCTCGCTGCGCCGCGAACAGCGCGACGGGCCGCACGCCATGCTGCACGCCGAGACCAACCGTCCGGTGGTGTGGGCCAACCCGGTCGTCGGACTGCGCAACGCGCTGGCCCCGCCGCTGGTGATCGAGCATGCCGAGGACGGCAGCTGCTGGAGCGAATTCGTGCTCGGCGCAGCCTATGAGGGCCCGCTGGGCTGGGTGCACGGCGGCATCTGTGCGTTGGTGCTCGACCATATTCTCGGCGAGGTGGCCAGCGGGGGACTGAACGAGCCGCGCTATACCGGGACCATCACCTGCCGGTACAACCGTGGCACGCCGCTGGGACCGCTGCGCGCCGAGGCCTACATCGATCGCACAGAAGGCGTCAAAACCTTTGCGCGCGGCCATATCAGCGACGCGGACGGGATCACCGTCGAGGCCGAAGGCGTCTTCATCACCCCGGCCTGGGCCCGGGACGCCGGATGAAGTTCTACGTCAGCCTGGCCTTCATGGACACCCGCGAAGCCGTCGAAGTGGCCAGGGCCGCAGACGAACTCGGCTATGACGGGATGGGTATCCCTGACCATGTGGTGAACCTGGAGACGCTGTCCACGCCGTACCCGTACACCAAGGACGGGAAGCGGCGCTGGGAGGCGTTCACCGACTGGCCGGACCCATGGGTGATGATCGGTGCACTGGCGCTGGTCACCACGCGATGCAAGTTCGTCACCACGGTCTACCTGCCGGCGATGCGCGACCCGTACTCGGCCGCGAAAGCCATTGGCACCGCGGCCTATCTGGCCGACGGACGGCTGGAACTGGGCATCGGCGTGGGTTGGTGCGAGGAAGAGTTCGAGCTGCTGGGCCAGCAGTTCGCGCGGCGCGGCAAGCGCACCGACGAGATGCTCGAGTTGATGAAGAAGCTGTGGGCGCCGGGGTGGACGGAGTTCGACGGCGAGTTCTATTCCACCCCGCGTCTGGAGATGGAGCCGACTCCGCCACCGATCCCGGTCTACGTCGGTGGACTGTCCGACATCGCACTGCGCCGCGCGGCGCGCCACGACGGCTGGATCGGCGATCTGATCTCCACCGACGACGCCCTGCAAAGGGTGAACCGGCTCCGCGAGCTGCGTGCCGAAAAGGGTTTGACGATGGACGATTTCACCATCATCACGCCGCTCACCGACGCCTTCACCCGTGACCACTATGCGCGTGCGGAAGCGGGTGGCATCCAGGGCATCATCACCATGCCGTGGATGTTCTACTCCGGCCCCGATGCCACCCTGGCCGAGAAGATCGACGGGATGAAGCGCTTCCGCGAGGACCTCGCGCTGGACTAGGTCTTGCTCCTGGCGCGCACGGCATCCAGTGCGTACGCGCCACCGCCGATCGCGGCGAGCAGCAGGAAGCCGAAGCAATACAGCACGGCGAGTTCGCCGCCGTTCTCGATCGGCAGCAGGCCCTTCGGCTGGTGCTGTGTGAAGTAGGCGAACGCCATTTGGCCGGCGGCGATGAACGCCGCGATCCGGGTGAACAGCCCCACCATGATGAGCAGGCCGAGCACCAGCTCCAGGACCCCGGCATACCAATAGGGCCAGGTGCCGACCGGCACTGCGCCGCTGCCCGAATCAACGGGCCAGGCAAAAAGTTTGGATGTCCCGTGGATGGTGAACAAGAGGCCGAACACGACCCGGAACAAGCTGATGACAGCAGGCGAGATCGAACTCAGTCGGGTGTCCAGATTGGTCGTCATGTGCCGACAATACTCGTCGTTCGCAGAAAACTCACAGCTCCAGCAACACCGTTACCGGCCCGTCATTGACCAGTTCCACCTGCATATCCGCACCGAAAACCCCCGTTTCCACAACCGCGCCCAATGTCTTGAGCGCTTCGGCAAATTCGGCCACCAGCGGTTCGGCGACCGGGCCGGGCGCCGCCGCATTCCACGACGGTCGCCGCCCCTTGTCGGTGTTGGCGTACAAGGTGAACTGACTGATCACCAGGATCGGTGCGGCGACGTCCGACGCGGACTTCTCGCCGTCGAGAATTCGCAACTGCCATAACTTTTCGGCCATCCGCCGGGCCTTGGCGGCATCATCGCCGTGGGTCGCGCCGACCAGGGCCAGCAGCCCCTGCGGGCTGGGCTCGATGGCGCCCACCACCTCACCGTCGACCGTAACGCTGGCAGATGTCACCCGCTGCACCAGAACACGCATCGGTCCATTGTGCGGTGCACCCGGCGAGCAGACGCAGATGTCCCCGACACGCCGGGCGTGCGGGGACATCTGCGTCTGCTCGCGCTAGGACTTACACGTCGTAGTAGAGCGAGAACTCGTACGGGTGAGGCCGGATCTGGATCGGCATGATCTCGTTCTCCCGCTTGTAGGAGATCCAGGTCTCGATCAGGTCCTCGGTGAACACGCCACCCTCGGTGAGGTATTCGTGATCCTCTTCGAGCTTGTCGATCACCGCGGCCAGCGAGGTCGGTGCCTGCGGGATGTTGGCGGCCTCGTCCGGCGGCAGCTCGTAGAGGTCCTTGTCGACCGGGGCCAGCGGCTCGATCTTCTTCTTGATGCCGTCGATGCCGGCCATCAGCATGGCCGCGAACGCCAGGTACGGGTTACCCGAGCTGTCCGGGCAGCGGAACTCGAGGCGCTTGGCCTTCGGGTTGTTGCCGGTGATCGGGATACGGACACAGGCCGAGCGGTTGCGCTGGCTGTACACCAGGTTGATCGGGGCCTCGTAGCCCGGCACCAGACGCTTGTAGGAGTTCACCGTCGGGTTGGTGAACGCCAGCAGCGACGGGGCGTGGTGCAGGATGCCGCCGATGTAGTGGCGGGCGATGTCGGACAGGCCCGCGTAGCCGGACTCGTCGTGGAACAGCGGCTTGCCGTCCTTCCACAGCGACTGGTGGGCGTGCATGCCCGAACCGTTGTCACCGAACAGCGGCTTGGGCATGAAGGTGACGGTCTTGCCGTTCTGCCACGCGGTGTTCTTGATGATGTACTTGAACAGCAGCACATCGTCAGCTGCGTGCAGCAGGGTGTTGAACTTGTAGTTGATCTCGGCCTGGCCGGCGGTGCCGACCTCGTGGTGGCCGCGCTCCAGGGTGAACCCGGCGTTGATCAGGTTGGTCGACATCTCGTCGCGCAGATCCACGTAGTGGTCGTAGGGAGCGACGGGGAAGTAGCCGCCCTTGGGGCGAACCTTGTAACCGAGGTTGGGGGAGCCGTCGGCCTCGGCGGGCTCGCCGGTGTTCCACCATGCGGACTCGGAATCGACCTCGTAGAAGGTGCCGTTCATCCGGGAGTCGAACGAGACCGAGTCGAAGATGTAGAACTCGGCTTCGGCGCCGAAGAAACAGGTGTCGGCGATCCCGGTGCTGGCCAGGTAGTTCTCCGCCTTGCGGGCCACGTTGCGCGGGTCGCGGGAGTACGCCTCGCGGGTGAACGGATCGTGCACGAAGAAGTTCAGGTTCAGCGTCTTGGCGGCGCGGAACGGGTCGATGCGCGCGGTGTCGGGATCCGGCAGCAGCATCATGTCGGATTCGTGGATCGACTGGAAGCCGCGGACCGACGAACCGTCGAACGCGAGGCCGTCCTCGAAGACGCTCTGGTCGAACGCCGACGCCGGGATCGAGAAGTGCTGGACGACGCCGGGCAGATCGCAGAAGCGAATGTCGACGTACTCGACGTTCTCGTCCTTGATCAGCTTGAAGATGTCGTCGGACGTCTTTTCTGCCACTGAGTGTTCTCCTTTACTGGTAACCCGCGGGTTGACGCTAAGGACACGATGTTGCGCAGTCGTCAACCATATGTTGCGCGCAAGTTACGCGATGACCGTTCTTTGTGACGTGAGCTACTGACCGTCGCCAAACCGGCTCCGCCTATTCTGGCCCTATGGCGCGCACGATGGGAACTTGGCTGTCCGGACCCGGCCCTTTCGACGCGGGTGACGGTGAGGACGGCGGGGACAGCCAGGGCAAATACCCTGGTGAGCGCCTTGGCTTGCCCGAGACCGGGCCCGGGTCGCTGGCCCGGATGTGCCGGCGCCTGGGGGCACTGTGCATCGATTGGCTGGTGGCCTACGGCCTGGCCGGCCTTGTGATGGCCCTCGGTTTCATTTCGCTGCCGATGCTGTCCACGGCCGTACTGGTGATCTGGATGGTGCTGGGCACGGTCGCGGTGCGGCTGTTCTCGTTCACACCGGGCCAGCTCGCGGTAGGCCTGGCGGTGGTGCCGGCCGACGGGCGCGACCGGATCGGCATCGTGCGGGCATTCCTGCGGGTGGTGTTGATCGCGTTGGTCATCCCGCCGCTCGTTTCCGACAGTGATCTGCGGGGCCTGCACGATCGCCTGACGTTCACCGCGGTGGTGCGGCGCTAGCTGTGCCGAATGTGAAGAAGATCGCGAGGATCCGAAGAATTCTCGCGATCTGGTTCACGCTCGGCAGCAGAGAGTCAGCGACGGCGAACGGTGCGCTGCACACCGCGCATCTTGGCGCCGGCGGGCATCGGGCCCTTGGGCATGCCGGCCGGGCCGGTCTTGGTGCCGAGTGCGGCCAGCCGGGACTCGATCGAGTCCATCTGCTTGACGGTGATGTTGGCCGGCAGCTTGTTCAGGTGGCGCTCCAGCTTGGACAGCGGCACCTCGCCCTCGCCGTTGCCGACCACGATGTCGTAGATCGGGATCTCACCGACCAGGCGCGCGGTGCGCTTCTTCTCCTGCGCCAGCAGCGGCTTGACCCGATTGGCCGAGCCCTCACCGACGAAGATCACCCCTGGCCGGCCGATCACGCGGTGCACGGCGTCGAAATGCCCGGTTGCCGCGACACCCGGGGTGACGCGCCACTTGCCGCGCAGATTGTCCAGCGCCCAGGCCGCGGCGCCGGTCTGGCCCTCGGCCTTCAGGTACACCGACTTCTGGGCGCGGCGCCCGAAGATGATGAAGGCGACCAGTGCACCCAGCACCACGCCCAGCGGGATGAGCGTGTACATCGTGAACCCGCCGATGAGCACACCGGCCACCACCGCGGCGGCCACGATCAGCACGAACGCGCCGATCATGTACGGCAACAGGCGCTTGTCCTCTTTGCGCTGGATCTGGAATGCCTGCCACAACTGACTGCGCCGCTGCTTTGAGGCCGCCTTACGGGCAGCCTTCGCCTCGGCCTTTGCCGCTTTGGTCTCTGCGGCAGTGCGGGTTTTCGCCATTAGTTCAGGATACGGGGGGCTGATCGGCGAACCGAACCCGCGCGGCCTGCGCATAGAGCCTGCCCGCGCGGTAGGACGAACGCACCAGCGGACCGGCCAGCACACCGGCGAATCCCAGGCCCTCGGCATAGCTCGACAGCTCTACGAACTCGTCGGGGTGTACCCAACGCTCCACCGGATGATGGCGCGGTGAGGGCCGCAGATACTGGGTGATGGTGACGATGTCGCAGCCCGCGTCGTACAGGTCACGCAGGGCAGTGTGGACCTCGTCGATGGTCTCGCCCATCCCGAGGATGAGGTTCGATTTGGTGACCAGACCGAAGTTGCGGGCGGACGTGATCACCGCCAGGCTCCGGTCATAGCGGAACGCGGGCCGGATGCGCTTGAAGATGCGCGGCACCGTTTCGACGTTGTGCGCGAACACTTCTGGGCGCGACTCGAACACTTCGGCCAGCTGGTCGGGGTTGCCGTTGAAGTCCGGAGCCAACAGCTCGACACCGGTGTTCGGGTTGAGCGCATGGATCTGGCGAACGGTCTCGGCGTACAGCCACGCCCCGCCGTCGGGCAGGTCGTCGCGCGCGACACCCGTCACCGTCGAGTACTTCAGACCCATCGCCTGCACGCTCTCGGCGACCCGGCGCGGCTCGTCGCGGTCCAGTTCGGCCGGCTTGCCGGTGTCGATCTGGCAGAAGTCACACCGGCGAGTGCACTGTTCGCCGCCGATCAGGAACGTGGCCTCCCGGTCCTCCCAGCATTCGAAGATGTTGGGGCAGCCGGCCTCCTCGCACACCGTGTGCAGCCCTTCGCGCCGCACCAGGCCCTTGAGCTCGGTGTATTCCGGACCCATCTTGGCCCTGGTCTTGATCCACGGTGGCTTGCGTTCGATGGGCGTCTGCGCGTTCCGCACTTCCAGACGCAGCAGCTTCCGACCTTCAGGCACCACAGTCACGAGTTCATCCTACGTTCAGGGCCACTTCCAGGCGTCCGTCGAGCGCGTCGCTCACCGCGGCGGCGACCCGGTCGGTGACGTCCTCGACGGTCACGCGGCGACCGAGTTCTGCGGTCAACGAGGTCACGCCGGCGTCGGCGATGCCGCACGGCACGATCCGCGAATACGCCGACAGATCGCAGTCGCAGTTCAAGGCGAACCCGTGCAGCGTCGTCGCCCGGGCCACCCGGATCCCGATGGCCCCGACCTTGCGGGCCGGCCGCAGCCCGTCATCGGCGACCCAGACGCCGGACCGCCCCTCGACCCGGCCCGTCGCCAGACCCAGTTCCGCGCACACGTCGATGAGCGCTTGTTCAAGGCGCCGAACGAAATTCACCACATCGAGCGGCTCGGCCAGCCCGATGATGGGGTAGCCGACCAGCTGCCCTGGGCCGTGCCAGGTGATCTTGCCGCCACGGTCGGTATCGACTACGGGGGTGCCGTCCATCGGGCGTTCATGCGGCTCGGTGCGCTTGCCCGCGGTGTAGACGGCCGGATGCTGCAGCAGCAGCAGGGTGTCGGGCCCACCGGCCACCCTGGCGTCGGCGATCTCGCGCTGTAGCTCCCAGGCGGCTTCGTAATCGAGTGTGCCGAGGCGGCGCACCTCCACGGGAGCTGCGGCTGCGCGGATGGATGTCACAGCGTCGACGGTACGCCCCGGCTGCGTCACAGGTCTTTGGGCGCGGTGGCGTAAGCCAGTGCCTCGCCCACGGTCTGGTGATGGAAGTTGAAGCCGGCGCGTTCCAGGGCGGCCGGGATGGCGCGTTGGCCCACCAGCAGTCCCTCATCGGCGATCTCACCCAGCAGGGTGCGAAGTGCGAAGCCCGGAACCATCACCGGCGTGGGCCGGTTGAGCGCCCGGCCGAGTGCCGCGGTGAACTCGGCGTTGGTCACCGGGGCCGGCCCGGTGAGATTGACCGGGCCCGAAAGGTTTTCGTTCGACATCGCGAACAACACCGCACGGACTTCGTCCTCCAGGCTGATCCACGGGATGTACTGCCTGCCGTTGCCCAACCGGGCACCCAGGCCCAGCGAGAACAACGGTTTGAGCCGGCTCACCATGCCCCCGGATGGGGCCATCACCAGGCCGGTGCGCAGCAGCACCACCCGAGACCCGGCGGCCACCGCAGGCGCGGTGGCCGCTTCCCAATCCGCACACAACCCGGCCAAAAAGCCCCGGCCCTCAGGCGCGGACTCGTCGGTCACCCGGTCCCTGGTATCGCCGTAGTAACCGACTGCGCTGGCGTTGATCAGCACCGGCACCCCGGCATCGGCCACCGCGCCGGCGAGCACCTCGGTCGGCCCGATCCGGCTGTCGCGCAGGCTCTGCTTGAACGCGCCCGACCACCGCTTGTCCCCGACACCGACGCCGCAGAGGTTCACCACCGCATCCACACCGTTGAGTGCTGCGGCGTCGAACTCCCCGGTGTCGGGATTCCAGAACAGCTCGTCGCCGTTCGATGGTGCCCTGCGAACGATCCTGAGCACCCGGCGATCGGCGGCGCGCAGCGATGACACCAGCGCCGAACCGATCAGACCGGATGATCCCGCTATCGCGATGACGGCATCCGCCACAGTGGGGAGCCCCTCCTAACGGCTGTTACAGCCCGAGGTCGGCCTCGAAAGCACCTTCTTCGAGCCTGCGCTTGATGGTGGTCACGAACCGGCCGGCGTCGGCGCCGTCGATCAGCCGGTGGTCGTAAGTCAGCGGCAGGTAGCACACCGACCGGACACCGATCGACTCGTTGCCGTATTCGTCGGAGATGACCCGGGGACGCTTGACGATCGCCCCGGTGCCCAGCATCGCCGCTTGCGGCGGCACCAGGATCGGGGTGTCGAACAGCGCGCCCTGGCTGCCGATGTTGGTGATGGTGAAGGTGCCGCCGGCCAATTCGTCGGGCTTGAGGTTGCCCGAGCGGGCCCGGGCCGCGATGTCGGAGATGGCACGTGCCAACCCGCCCAGCGACAGGTCACCGGCGTTGTGGATCACCGGGGAGAGCAGGCCCTGGTCGGTGTCGACTGCGAAGCCCAGGTGCTCGGCGTCGTAGTAGGTGATCTCCTTGGTGTCCTCGTTGTAGCTGGCGTTGACGTTCGGGTGGATCTTGAGCGCGTCGATGACGGCGCGGGCGATGAACGGCAGGTAGGTGAGGTTGACGCCCTCGCGCTCGGCGAAATCGGCCTTCGCGCGGGCCCGCAACGCCACGATCTTGGTCATGTCGACCTCGTGGGTCTGGGTCAGCTGAGCGGTCGCCTGCAACGATTCGCGGGTCTTCTTCGCGGTGATCTGGCGAATCCGGTTGGCCTTCTGCGTGGTTCCGCGCAGGTGGGCCAAGGCAGGAGCCGGAGCGGCCGATGCAGCCGCGGGGGCTGCCGGTGCGGCAGGAGCGGCAGCAGCGGCCGGAGTCGGGGGAGCCTTCTTGGCCTCGGCCGCGGCGAGCACATCCTGCTTGCGGATGCGACCGCCGACACCGGTGCCCTTCACCGAAGCGAGATCAACACCGTTCTCCGCGGCCAACTTTCGCACCAGCGGGGTGACGTACGGCGAGCCGTCCCCGTCTCCGGCCGCGGCGGGAGCTGCCGGTGCCGGAGCCGGAGCGGCTGCGGGTGCCGGTTCGGACTTGGGTTCTGGCTTGGGTTCTGGTTTCGGTTCGGGCTTGGGCTCCGGCTTGGGTTCCGGCTTGGCTTCGGGAGCCGGCGCTGCTGGGGCCGGGGCGGCGGCGGGCGCGGCGGAGGCGTCACCGATCTTGGCCAGCTCGCCACCGACGGCGACGGTGTCGTCTTCCTCGGCGGTGATCTCCAGCAGGGTGCCGGCCACCGGGGAGGGGATCTCGGTGTCGACCTTGTCGGTGGACACCTCGACGAGCGGCTCGTCGACGCCGACGGAGTCACCGACCTTCTTCAGCCACCGGGTGACGGTGCCCTCGGTGACAGACTCGCCCAACTCGGGCATCACCACGGTGGTGGCCGACCCGGAGGCAGCGGGAGCCGGGGCGGACGGGGCCGGCTCTGCCGGGGCCGCGGGTTCCGGGGCGGCCGCCTCGGACGGGGCGGCCGACGGCTGGGTGGTCTGGGGCTCGGGCTCCGACTTGGCTTCCGGTTCCGCGGCGGGTGCTTCCGAGGCTTGTTCGCCGGCTTCGCCGATGACCGCGAGCTCGCCACCGATCTCGACGGTGTCGTCCTCCTGGGCGACGATCTTCGTCAGCACGCCTGCGGCGGGGGAGGGAATCTCGGTGTCGACCTTGTCTGTGGACACCTCCAGCAGCGGCTCGTCGAGTTCGACGGTGTCGCCCTCCTGTTTAAGCCAGCGGGTGACGGTCCCCTCGGTGACGCTCTCACCTAGCGCGGGCATCTGGACGGAGATGGCCATGTGTATTGACTCCTCGGACGGTCACTTGTGACGACTCGAACTCTGGCTTACCACAGCTGGGTGCACTGGGTGCGGCACCTAGGTGGATTGTCGGAACCATCCTGTCACTGCAGCGCTGTTCGCACGCACTCAGGGTTGCCCCGCGCTCTGGCACTATCGAGTGAGGGTTTGCAGGGTTGTTCTGGCGAACATCCCCAGAGTTGAGGAGACCGTTCCGTTGGGGCTGTTCGATGCGTTTCGCCGGGGTGGTTCGGCACGCAGAGCCGGTGGCGCCGCGGACGAGGATCTGCGGTATCTGCAGCGCTGGGTCGCCGAGCACGCCGGTGTCGAGGCGTTCGTGGAACCGCGCACCACCGTCACCGACGTGACAGTCGTGCTGGTTGCTGCGGACGGGGAATGGACCCGGCGCCGGGCCGGCGGTGAGGCCGGGGCGCGGCGGCTCAGTGACCGGCTGCAGATCCCGGTCTACGACGTGCAGAAGGTCGGATACCCGCAACGCATGCGTGACTACGACGCGCGGCGGCGCATCGAACGGGAGCGTGCCGTGCGTCGCGAGCTCGACGACCGCTAGAGTCAAAGCAACCGATACCTCCGGTATTGGATACTGTTCGTTACAGGTACCTCGTGGAGGGGTGGAGTATGCAGCGCTTCGTCGTCAGCTCGGACGGAACCCGCATCGCGGTGTACGAACAAGGGGACCGGCAGCGGCCGACGCTGGTGATGGCACACGGCTGGCCGGATTCCCACGTGCTGTGGAACGGCGTCACCGGGGAACTGGAGGACCGGTTCCACATCGTGCGCTACGACAACCGTGGTGCCGGCGCCTCCGACGTGCCCAAAGCCGTCAGGGCCTACCGCATGGACCGGTTCGCCGACGACCTGTCGGCGGTGATCGACGCCGTCAGCCCTGGGCGGCCTGTGCACGTCCTGGCCCACGACTGGGGCTCGGTGGGGGTGTGGGAGTACCTGAGCCGGCCGGAGGCCTCCGAACGCGTGGCGTCGTTCACGTCGGTGTCGGGTCCCAGCACCGACCACTACGGCTCGTTCGTGCGCGGACGCCTGGCCCGCCCGTACCGCCCCATCCGGTTCGCCAAGGCGGTGAACCTGGCATCGCGGTTCAGCTATTGGATCCCGTTCTCGGTCCCGGTGCTCGCACCGGCGCTGATGCGCCGCGGCGCCGCCCGCCGGCTGCAGGCCATCGACACCCCGGGTCCCAAGTTCCAGTCCGAGACACTCGACATCGACGCGGCCAACTCGCTCAAGATCTACCGCGCCAACGCGATCCGTTCGTTCACGACACTGCGCAGCGACCACTACGTGAACGTGCCCGTGCAGCTGATCTGCAACGACCACGACCCGGTGGTACGCGGGCACGGCTACGACGAGGCGTCCAAGTGGATACCGCTGCTGTGGCGCCGCGACCTCAAGGCCGGGCACTGGGCGCCGTTCTCGCACTGGCGCGCCATCGCCGAGGCCACGGCCGAGCTGATCGATCACCTCGAGGGGGCCCCGGCGCCGCGGGCGCTGCGACGCGCCCAGGTCGGCCGGTCGCGTCAACCCTTCGGCGACACACTGGTTTCCGTAACCGGCGCGGGCAGCGGAATCGGGCGGGCGACGGCCCTGGCTTTCGCCGCGCAAGGCGCCGAACTGGTGGTCAGTGACATCGACAAGGATGCGGCGGCGGCCACGGTCGACGAAATCACCGCGCGCGGCGGAATGGCACACGCCTACGGGCTGGACGTGTCCGATGCCGACGCCGTGGAGAGTTTCGTCGAGCAGGTGTGCAGCACCCATGGGGTGCCCGACGTGGTGGTCAACAACGCCGGAATCGGCCACGGCGGCAAGTTCCTCGACACCCCGGCCGAGCAGTACTCCCGCGTGCTCGACGTGAACTTCGGCGGGGTCGTCAACTGCTGCAGGTCCTTTGCTCGCCGTCTCGTCGACCGCGGCACCGGTGGTCACATCGTCAACGTGGCCTCGATGGCGGCCTATTCGCCGTCGGCGTCGATGAACGCGTACTCCACGAGCAAGGCCGCAGTGTTCATGTTCTCCGATTGTCTGCGCGCCGAATTGGACTCGGCAGGAGTCGGTTTGACCACGATCTGTCCCGGTGTGATCGACACCAACATCATCGACACCACCCGCTTCGACGTCCCCGCCGAGAAGCAGGGGCAGGTCGAACAGATGCGCGCGGCGACCAAGAAGGTCTTCGCAGCGCGCCGTTACGGGCCGGACAAGGTGGCCAAGGCCATCGTCGAATCCGTGGTCAAGGGCAAGGCGATCCGTCCCGTGACCCCGGAGGCCTACGCCGCCTACGGGGTTGCCCGGCTGGTCCCGTCGGCGTTGCGCCGGGTGGCACGGTCGGGCTCGCTGTAGACCGCTACTGCGGATGTGCCGTGAGGTACTCGCCGACCGGTATCCGCGACTCAGCGGCATATCCGATGGGCAGTAGCACGTCACCGGCGGTGGAGACGTAGTAGACATCCCAGCGGTAGAACACGCCGAACGCCGCCGGATCGGCCGTCATCGCGGCGGCGTAGTCCTTGACGGCGTGCACGTAGGCGTCGGCGTTGTTGTACCGGAACAGGGCGCCGTCCGGGTCGTTCGCAAAACCGTTGGCGGCCAGGTAATTACCGGCAGCCATGATGCTGTCCCTGGGTGAGTGGATATCGCCGCCCATGCCGTATGCGGCGAACGTGGACGGCATGAACTGCATGGGTCCCTGCGCGCCGGCCGAACTGTCACCGCGCACGCTGCCGAAATGCGTCTCGATCAGGTTGATCGCGGCGAGGTAGGCCCAGCCCACACCCGAGGCGGCCTCGGCGTCCCGATAGGCCGCCAGCAACTCCTCGGCCGGGACGGGCGGGACGATCCGCCACGCGGGCAGAGTGTCTCGCGGTTCGGCCAGTGTGGCCAGGTGCCGCCGTGCGTCGACATTGCGGTCATAGAACGCCACCAACTCGGCCGGGATGCCGGGCCTGATGGTGCCGTCCCATTCGGGGTGGCGTCCGATCGCCCGATATGCCACCTGCTGTCTGCGCGCGGCCTGCGTCAACGCCGGCCCTGGTGTCGACGGGTCCCGCAACGCCCGTTCATCGGCCACCAGATCTTCGGCTAACCGGGCCGGGTCCTGGGCCAGGCGCGGTTGTGCGCCGGCCGGGGCGGCCGCTGTGACCGCAGGCGGGTGCGACGTGGTGCTGGGCGCGACCGGGGCAGCGGTATCCGGCGATCCTGAACAGCCGGCCAGCATGCCGCCCAACGTGAACACGACGGCGAGATCGCGGGCGAACCTCGACATCGTGCTCACGTTGGGCCGGAACATGATCAGCCGTTCGCGGTTCTAGCTCGATCAGCCGTTCACGGCTATGTCCTCCAGGACCGCGAACATCGTGCGGGTCGGTACGCCGGTGCCGCCCTTGGGCGTGTAACCCCATGGGCCACCGGTGTTGTAGGCAGGCGCCGCGATGTCGATGTGTGTCCACTCGACCCCGTCCGCGACGAACTCGCGCAGATAGGTGCCGGCCACCAGCATGCCCGCATAGCGCGACCCGCTGACGTTGGCCAGGTCGGCCACCGTCGACTTCAGGTCATCCTTGAGCTCCTCGGGAAGCGGCATGGCCCAACCGTTTTCACCGACCGCCTGCGACAGCGCCGCGACCCGGTCACGGAACTCGTCGCTACCCATGACGCCGGGTGTGCGGGCACCGAGAGCGACGGTCTGTGCGCCGGTCAGCGTCGACGTCTCGATCAGGTAATCGGGGTTGTCCTCGCAGGCCCGCACGATCGCGTCGGCCAGGATCAGCCGGCCCTCGGCGTCGGTGTTGAGCACCTCGACGGTGATCCCGCCGTACTGGGTCAGCACGTCGCCCGGGCGCTGAGCGGTCGCCGAGGGCATGTTCTCGGCCATCGGCACGGTAGCGATCACCTCGATCGGCAGGTTCTGCTTGGCGGCCAGCACCACGGTCGCGATGACTGCGGCGGCGCCGCCCATGTCCGAGGTCATGTGGTGCATGTTGGCGGCAGGCTTGATCGAGATGCCGCCGGTGTCGAAGGTGATGCCTTTGCCGACCAGTGCGACGCGCTTGGGCTTCTTGCCGGCGCCCCGGTGGGTCAACCGCACCAGACGCGGCGGCCGCGAGGACCCCTTGCCGACCCCGACGATCCCGCCGTAACCCGCCTTGGCCAGTGCCTTTTCGTCGAGCACCTCGACCTCAAGCCCGGCGGCCACGCCCAAAGCCTTTGCGCGCTTGGCGAATTCGTCGGGGAACAGGTGGCTGGGCGGGGTGTTGACGAAGTCCCGGGCGGTGGCGACCGCCGACGCGATGTCCGCCGCGCGCTGAGCCTGGTTCTTCGTCGCCGCCTTGGTGTCGGCCGCCAGTGCCACGATCGCGGTGAGGCCGGCATCTTTGGGTGCGGTCTTGGTGCTGCGGAAGTCGCTGAACCGGTAGGAGCCTAGGATCAGGCCCTCGACGGCGGCTTCCAGATCAATGTCGGACAGCGTGGTGACGACCTTCTCGGTGCCGTTCAACGACCGCGCCGCCGTACCGGCGGCACGGCGGATCACCTCCGCAGGCCACTCGTCGCGGGGCTTGCCGAGGCCGACGGCCAGCACGCTGGCGACCGGCAGCGACGGCGCCAGCACTCTGGTGACCTGGTCGGTGCCGCCCTTGGCGCCGAGCGCGGCGAGGGCAACCTCGATTTCGCCGACTGCCTCGGCGTCGAGGAACGGGTTGCCGACAACGGTGGCGTTCGAATCGTCATCCGGCCCGCTGACCACGGGAACGATCAGCACGGCGTCGCTCTTGCGCTTGGGCAGCGACGCGCTGACGGTGACGTTGGGAACCTGATAACCGGGATTTGCGGGGCTCACCCCGCCCACCCTAGACGCAGCGGATACGCCGTGACCGGTGTGGCGAAACCCTTCAGGGTCAACGAGCGGGGCGGCGCGAATCCGTCTCCGTCGAGGAGTTCATGCAGCGGCTCGGACACCAGGACCTGGCTGGGGTCGGCGGCAGCGACCAGGCGGGCTGCCCGGTTCACCGGATTGCCGAAGTAGTCGCCGCCGATGGCCAGCATCTCGCCGAAATCGAGTCCGGCGCGCACCTGCAGGTGAGTCTCGGCCGCCCGAGGGTGGGTGACCAGGTTCTCGGCCACCTGGAGTAGCCCGGCGGGTTCGGAGCCGACCCACATGATGGCGTCGCCGATGAACTTGACCACGCGGCAGCCGGCGGCATGGACGACCTCGGTGCTGGTGGCACTGAACTCGTTGAGCATCGCCGACAGCTCGGCCGACGTCATCATCTGAGTGAGCGTGGTGAACCCGGAGAGATCGGCAAAACCGATGCCGCACACCACATTCGACGAGTCGTCGCGGACGACGTGCTCGAAATAGCTGCGCGCGCTCATCACGTGGTGGCGGTGCACGGCATCGATCATCGAGCCGATTCGGGGGATGAACCCGGCGGCTGTCCGGTAGGCCTTGGCGGTGATCAACTCATCGTGGGAGATGTTGAGCTGGACGTCGGGCGTGCTGGCCCGGCTCATCGCCGACAGGGTTTCGGCCAGCCGAGCCATGCCCGAACCGATCACGCGCAGCAGGCCGGTGGCCTCCACATCGCCGACCAGTACCCGCAACTCCGCCCAAGTGCGCAAGGTCTCCACATCGGCCCTGCTCAGCGTCTTCACATCGCAGCCGGAGACGGTCAGGCCGAGCGCGGCCCACGCCCGCTGAACATCCTCCAGCGGCACGTCGAGCTCGGCGGCGACGTCGGCCAGGCAGTATTCCGGCGGACCCGACCACTGCAGGACGTCCCCGGCCAGCCCGAACAACCGACCGCGGGACTCGGCCTCGATCATCTGTTCGGCGGTGAAACCCAGCCCGTCGAGGTACTCGATGAGCGGCGCACGATCCCGCGCATCGGTGATCCCGGCGGCGGCCAGCGCATCGAAGTCGACCACCCGACCAGTGTGCAATCGAGCGGGCCGGTTCGGCAGGCAGATTAGGGTGAAAGCGTGACTGACGACCTGCTGCACGGACCGCTGGAAGACCGCCACCGCGAACTGGGCGCCAGTTTCGCCGAATTCGGCGGGTGGTTGATGCCGGTGTCCTACGCCGGGACCGTCTCCGAACACAACGCCACGCGCGAGGCCGTCGGCCTCTTCGACGTCAGCCACCTCGGCAAGGCCCTGGTCAAAGGGCCCGGGGCGGCGGCGTACGTCAACTCGGCCCTGACCAACGACCTCAACCGGATCGGCCCGGGCAAGGCTCAGTACACGCTGTGCTGTACCGAATCGGGTGGAGTCATCGACGACCTGATCGCCTACTACGTCTCCGACGACGAGATCTTCCTGGTGCCCAACGCCGCCAACACCGCGGCCGTCGTCGCCGAACTGAAGAAACACGCCCCCGGCGGGTTGACCATCACCGACGAACACCGCTCATACGCGGTGTTGGCGGTGCAGGGTCCGAAATCCGCCGAGGTGCTCGAGGCGCTCGGGCTGCCCACCGAGATGGACTACATGGGATACGCCGACGCCGACTACAACGGAGTCTTCGTCCGCGTGTGTCGCACCGGCTACACCGGCGAACACGGTTACGAACTGCTGCCGGCCTGGGACCGTGCCGGTGAGGTGTTCGACGCGCTGGTGACGGCCGTGCGTGCCGCCGGAGGCGAACCGGCGGGCCTGGGCGCCCGCGACACTTTGCGCACCGAAATGGGCTATCCGCTGCACGGCCACGAGCTGTCACTCGACATCTCGCCGCTGCAGGCGCGCTGCGGCTGGGCGATTGGATGGAAGAAGGACGCGTTCTGGGGCCGCGACGCGCTGCTGGCCGAAAAGGATGCCGGCCCCGCCCGGGTGTTGCGCGGCCTCAAGGCCGTCGGCCGCGGCGTCCTGCGCGCCGATCTCGCGGTGCTCGACGGGGACACCCGGATCGGCACCACCACGTCGGGGACGTTCTCGCCGTCACTGAAAGCCGGTATCGCACTGGCCCTCATCGACACCGCCCACGACATCGCCGACGGCCAGCGGGTGAGCGTGGACGTGCGTGGCCGCACCGTCGAATGTGAGGTGGTCAAGCCACCGTTCGTGGCCGCGAAAACACGCTAGCCTCGGGCGATACAATCGCTGCATGACTAGCGGCCATCTCGAGTTCACGGTTTCAGCCAACGCGAATCCGGCGACCGATGCGGTACGCGAATCCATTCTGGCCAACCCCGGATTCGGCAAGTTCCACACCGACCACATGGTGGCCATCGACTACACCGCCGAACAGGGTTGGCACGACCCGCGGGTGATCCCGTACGGGCCCATCGAGCTCGATCCGTCGGCCATCGTGCTGCACTACGCGCAGGAAGTGTTCGAAGGGCTCAAGGCCTATCGCTGGGCAGACGGCTCGATCGTGTCCTTCCGGCCGGAGGCCAATGCCCAGCGGTTGCGTGCCTCGTCGCGTCGGCTGGCCATCCCGGAACTGCCCGAAGACGTGTTCATCGAATCGCTGCGCCGGCTGATCGCGGTCGACGAGGCGTGGGTGCCCGCGGCAGGCGGCGAGGAATCGCTGTACCTGCGGCCGTTCGTGATCGCCACCGAGCCGGGCCTGGGCGTGCGCCCGGCCAACGAGTACCGCTACCTGGTGATCGGCTCGCCGGCCGGGGCGTACTTCAAGGGCGGCATCAAACCAGTCAGCGTGTGGCTGTCGCACGAGTACGTGCGCGCATCTCCGGGCGGCACCGGAGCGGCCAAGTTCGGCGGGAACTACGCGGCCTCGCTGCTCGCGCAGGCCGAGGCCGCCGACAACGGCTGCGATCAGGTGGTGTGGCTGGACGCGCTCGAGCGTCGGTATGTCGAAGAGATGGGCGGGATGAACCTGTTCTTCGTCTTCGGCAGCGGCGGCTCGGCCCGCCTGGTCACGCCTGAGCTGTCCGGTTCGCTGTTGCCGGGCATCACCCGAGATTCGTTGTTGCAGTTGGCTACCGATGCCGGCTTCGCGGTCGAGGAGCGCAAGATCGACGTCGCCGAATGGCAGAAGAAGGCTGCGGCGGGCGAGATCACCGAAGTGTTCGCCTGCGGTACCGCCGCGGTGATCACGCCGGTCTCACACGTCAAGTACGCGGACGGCGAGTTCACCATCGCCGACGGGCAACCGGGCGAGATCACGATGGCCCTGCGCGACACCCTGACCGGAATCCAGCGCGGCACCTTCGCCGACACCCACGGTTGGATGGCCCGGCTGAACTAGCCGACCGCCAGCCCCAGCGCAGTCAGCGTCGTCGTCACCTCGACGGCCGCGCCGAGCACGTCGCCGGTGATGCCGCCGAACCGTCGCACGCAATGCGCGACCAGCAGCGCCGAAGCGCCGACCGCGACCAGCACCACGACCGGGCCCTGCCACATCCGAGGGCCCGCCCATGCGGCCAGGGTGGCGACCGCGACCAGCCACGCCGCCACGACGATGACCGGCTGGGTGCCCGCGACGGCGCCGCCCAACGAGCTGCCGGCCGCCGCCGGCACCGAACGCCGGCAGGCGAGTACCGCCGCGACGCGGCCCGCAGTGACCGCGACGACGACGGCCACCGCGCTGAGTTGGGCGAAAGCCAATGTCTGACAACCGATCACCACGAACACCGCGGCGACGCCGAACGGCCCGGCCGAGCCGTCGCGCATGACCGCCAGCGCTCGCTCCGGCGGGCCGTAGCAGCCCAGACCGTCGACGGTGTCGCAGAACCCGTCGATGTGCAGCCCACGGGTGGCCAGCAGCAGAGCGGCCACCGCCAGCAGGCCGGGCAGCGCCGTGTCGGTGCCGAATGCCCACTGGCCGCCGGCCACGACCGCCGCTGCCAACCCACCGAGTGCCAGGCCGACCGCAGGCAATGCCGCGAGCGCACCCCGCCCGACGCCGGCGGACGTTCGAACCGGCAGCACCGTGCCGAACGCGAACGCCCCGCCCAGCGCGGCAATCATGGTGTTGCTTCAGGCGGTCCGGCTACTGCGGCCTCCTCGAAGGTGGCCATCGAAGCCAGCGTGGCGATCGCGGCCCGCAGGATCGGCAAGGCCACCGCCGCGCCGGTGCCTTCACCCAGGCGCATGCCCAGGTCGATGATCGGCTCCAGGCCCAGATGCGACAGCGCCAGGCTGTGCGCCGGTTCCGTCGATCGGTGACCGGCCTGCCACCACGCCCGCGCACCCGGTGCCAACTCCTCGGCGACCAGGGCTGCCGCCGTCACCACCAGGCCGTCCAGCAGCACCGGCGTGCGCCGCAGGGCTGCCTGCGCCAGAAACCCGGCCATGGCGGCCAGGTCGGCGCCGCCGCACACCCGGAGAAGGCCCAGCGGCTCACGTGTCACGGTGCGCGCCCGGTACAGCGCGTCACGCACGGCACCGGTCTTGCGTCCCCAACCGAGATCGTCGATGCCGGTGCCGCGGCCCACCACCACAACCGGTTCGGCACCGGTCAGCGCAGCCACCAATGTCGTTGCTGCCGTGGTGTTTCCGATGCCCATGTCGCCCGCGATGAGCAGGTCGGCACCGCCGTCGACCTCGTCGTCGGCGATCCGGCGGCCCGCTGAGACCGCGGCCACTGCTTCCTCTTCGCTCAGCGCATCCTCGATCGCGATGTTGCCCGAGCTGCGACGCACCTTGTGGGCGCCGATGGCGGCCGACAGCGGCTCGTCGCAGTCGACGGCGATGTCAGCCACCCGCACGGACGCCCCGGCCACCTCGGCCAAAACGTTGATGGCCGCGCCGCCGGCGTCGAAGTTGGCCACCATCTGGCCGGTCACCGCCGACGGGAACGCCGACACCCCGGCTGCGGTGACCCCGTGGTCGGCGGCGAACACCACCACCCGGGCCCGGGTGAGCGGGCGCGGCGGGCAGACGCCCTGACACGAGGCCGCCCAGACCGAGAGTTCCTCAAGGCGGCCCAGGGAGCCGGGCGGTTTGGTCAGCTGCTCCTGACGGGCCCGCGCCGCCGCGGCGACATCGGCATCCGGTGCGGTGACCGGGGCAAAGGCCGCATCGATTTGGGTCATGACGGCTCCTTCACCGTGAGCGGTTGGCCGGCCACCACCAGCACCACGCGGTCGCACACCGCGGCCAGGCGTTGGTTGACCGAACCCAGTTCGTCGGCGAATCGTCGTCCCGCCTCGGTGGCGGGGACGACGGTCAGCCCGACTTCGGGAGTGACGAGCACCAGGGGAGCGGTGAACGCAGCTACCGCCGCTACCAGCGCGTCGGCCTCCGAATCCACGGGTGCCCCGGTCCAGGCGCCGACACGGTCCATGACCGCCGTCAGCCAGCCGCCGATGTCGTCGACGAGGGTTGCGGTGTCCGGACTCTCGGCCAGATCTTCGGCCAGCTCCCGGGTTTCGACGGTGTGCCAGTGTGCGGGCCGACGGGCCTGATGTGCGCCCACCCGCTCAGCCCACGACGGATCGGTGTCAGCGGCCGGGCCAGTGGCCAGGTAACGCACCGGCACGCCGTCTCCGGCGATTCGCGTCACGGCCGCCTCGGCCCACTGCGATTTACCGGAGCGGATGCCGCCGAGTACCAGTGTGCGCACCGCTCACGCCGCCTGACGCGGGATCAAGAGATCTTGGCGCCGCGCTCGACCACCGGCCGCGGCGCCCGCATGCGGCGTAACTGTGACGCCCGGCTGGCGGCGTAAAGCCCGAGCTTGAAACCACTTTCGGTGTTGTCGGGGAACTTCTCGTCCACCATCCGGTTCACCTTGCGGCCGACGACGAACCCGTCGATCAGCATGATGACCACCAGGACGAGCATCGCGTAGGAGAGGATCTGCTGGAACTTCAGCGACGGCAGCGCGAGCATGAAGAAGATCATCGCCAGGGCGGCGGGCATGAACAGGCCCAGCACGTTGCGACGCGAGTCCACGATGTCGCGGACGTAGCGGCGAACCGGACCTTTGTCGCGGGGGAGTAGGTAGGACTCCTCGCCGGCCATCATCTTCTCGCGGCGGTCAGCCATGTCGGCTCGGCGGGCGAGCCGCTCGATCTTGCGCTCTTCCTTGGACAGCTTCGGCCCGCGCAGCTCCTTGCGGCGTTGGCGCGCCTCGGCGGCGGTCAGCGGTGCGGGCGCGACAGGACCGCGCCGCTTGGTGGCCTCGCTGCGTTTGGGGGTGGGCCTGCCCTTGGGGGCGGTGCCCGCGGTGGTACCGCCCGTGTTCGTCGACGCGGCGTCCCCGTCGACCTTCGCGACCTGGTCGGTTCCGGCGGGTTCGCCGTCGTTGTCCTTGTTACGGCCCAGCAGCTTCACGCCAGCCAGGTTACTGCCCGGCGCAGACGCCCTGGCCACATGCCCCGGCCTGTGGATAAGTCGGGAATAGCGCCGGAACAAGGTACCGTTGAGGTAGTAGACGCGCGGCACGTCCCGCGTCTTGATGCCCAGGGATGCTTAGGGAGAACTATGACTGTTCAGGACGCCACCTCCACCGAAACCCACGGTGTGACCCTGACCGACTCTGCTGCGACGAAGGCGAAGGCGCTGCTGGACCAGGAAGGTCGCGACGACCTCGCGCTGCGGATCGCGGTTCAGCCCGGCGGTTGCGCCGGCCTGCGCTACAACCTGTTCTTCGACGACCGTGCCCTCGACGGCGACCTCACCGCCGAGTTCGGCGGCGTCAAGCTGACCGTCGACCGGATGAGCGCACCGTATGTGCAGGGCGCCACCATCGATTTCGTCGACTCGATCGAGAAGCAGGGCTTCACCATCGACAACCCCAACGCCACCGGGTCCTGCGCCTGCGGCGATTCTTTCAACTGACGTCAGCTGATACCGGCGGTCAGTACTGACCGCCGGTGCGCAGCACGTACGAGCACACCAAGACCTGCTCGTCGTTACCGTCCCTTTTCACCAGTAGCTGTGCCACGCCCTGCTGTTCGTCACTGATCGGCCGTTGTCCGCGTACCGACCCACTGGCCGGAGCGACGCGCATGGTGAACAGCACCTGAGCCTGTGTGGTGGACCACGGCACATTCGCATCGATGCCGGTCACCTCGACCTGGCTGAACTGCTTCTGAAATGCGTCGCTGGCCAAACCGGCCACCGCGAGGTCGGCCTTGCGGTCCTTCACCCCGTCGTACAGCCCGCACAGCGTGTGCCGGGCGACCGTCTCGTCGTCCCCGTCGAGCAGCGCGTTGAGATATTCCTGCACCGCGGCCTGGGCCCGGGCGTCCGACAGCACCACCGGAGCCGCCGGGCCGCGGCGGCCGGCCACCAGCACTGCGGTCAGCACACCCGCCAGCACGACCACCGCCAACGTCGCCGCCAGGATCTTGGGCCACCGCCGCCGGGTCGGGTAGGGGACCGGGGGCGGCAGCGTGCCCGGATATGCCGACGGGGCGGGCGACACCTGCTCGGGATACGGCTGAGGCGGAGTCTGCTCGGGGTACTGGTATGAACCAGTCATCAAATGACGCTCCCCGCGTGATCTGGAGGTCGGTCAGCCGTCTACGGTGACCGGGAATACGGTTATACGCAGGTTAGCGCAACCCGTGGCGTGTGACCGTGGGCCAAGATCGCGCACGGGCCGCGCGGGTACTGTTATGTAGCCGACTTAATGAAATGTGGGGAGACACTACGTGACCATCGCAGTTACCGGATCCATCGCGACCGACCACCTGATGCGGTTCCCGGGCAAATTCTCCGAGCAACTGCTGGCTGACCACCTGCAGAAGGTGTCGCTGAGCTTCCTCGTCGACGATCTGGTGATTCACCGCGGGGGCGTCGCGGGCAACATGGCCTTCGCGATCGGCATCCTCGGCGGTGACGTCGCGTTGGTAGGCGCGGCGGGTCAGGATTTCGCGGACTACCGCACCTGGCTCGAAGGCGCCAACGTCGACTGCGGCAGCGTGCTGATCTCCGAGAGTGCCTACACCGCACGCTTCGTCTGCACCACCGACGAGGACATGGCCCAGATCGCGTCGTTCTACCCGGGCGCCATGTCCGAGGCGCGCAACATCTCGCTGGCCGACCTGGTCGAGCGGGTGGGCGCCCCGGAACTGGTGATCATCGGCGCCAACGACCCGGAAGCGATGTTCCTGCACACCGAGGAGTGCCGCAAGCTCGGCCTGCCGTTCGCCGCCGACCCGTCCCAGCAGCTGGCCCGGCTCTCCGGTGAGGAGATCCGCAAGCTCATCAACGGCGCCGCCTACCTGTTCACCAACGACTACGAGTGGGACCTGCTGCTGCAGAAGTCAGGCTGGAGCGAGGCCCAGGTGATGAGCCAGATCGGCATGCGGGTCACCACGCTGGGCGCCAAAGGCGTCGACCTGGTCAGCTCGGAAGGCACCTTCGTCCATGTCGACGTGGTGCCCGAGAAGCATCAGGCCGACCCGACCGGCATCGGCGACGCCTTCCGGGCCGGCTTCCTCACCGGACGCAGCGCGGGCCTCAACCTCGAGCGTTCCGCTCAGCTGGCCTCGCTGGTCGCGGTGCTGGTGCTGGAGGCAACCGGCCCGCAGGAATGGACCTGGGACCCGGCCGAGGCCGTGCAGCGACTCACCGACGCCTACGGCGCCGAGGCGGGCGCTGAGATCGGCGCAGCCCTGGCCTGACCCTCCGGTGCCGGCTCTGGGCCGACCGGCTCAGAGCTGGACCGGGTAGTGCGGTTCGGAGATCTGCGGGGTCACGCTGTGCTCGACGAAGATGGCGTGCCACAGCATGAAGATCAGCACCGTCCACAACCTGCGACTGTGATCGCTGACGCCGTTGCGGTGCTCGTCGAGCATGGTGCGGACCGCGCCGAGATCGACATACTCGCCGGCGCCCGAGGACGCCGTCATCGAATAGGCCCAATCCATCAGCTCACCGGCGCGCAGCCAGTGCCGGATGGGCACCGGGAATCCCAGCTTCGGCCGGTTCAGCACATGGGCCGGAATGATCGGCTCCAGCGCCCTGCGCAGCGCGTACTTGGTCGTCGAGCGGGTGATCTTCTGATCGACGGGTAGCCGGGACGCCACCGCGAACACCTCGGGGTCCAGAAACGGGACCCGCAGCTCCAGTGAGTTGGCCATGGTGATCTTGTCCGCCTTGACCAAGATGTCACCGCGCAGCCAGGTGAACAGATCGATGTGCTGCATCCGGGCCACCGGATCCCAACCCCGCGACTCTGCGTACACCGGGGCAGTGACGTCAGTGTGGGTCCATTCCGGCCGGAACCCCGCCAGGACCGCCCGCAGCTGGTCATCGGAGAAGCTGCGGGCATTGCCGTAGTAGCGCTCCTCCAACGTCAGCGAACCGCGATGCAGCAGGCTCTTGCCGCGCATGCCCTCCGGCAGTGGCTTGGAGGCCTTGCCCAGCGACTTGCGCACCGGCCGGGGCAGATAGTCGAACGGCCGCAGCGACAACGGTTCCCGGTAGATCGTGTAGCCGCCGAACAACTCGTCGGCACCTTCGCCCGAGAGCACCACCTTGACGTGCTTGCGGGCCTCGCGAGCGATGAAGAACAGCGGCACCAGGGCCGGGTCGGCCACCGGCTCGTCCAGGTACCAGACGATCTCGGGCAGTGCCTCGACGAACTCGGCCTGGCTGACCACCTTCGTGACATGCCGGGCGCCGATGGCCTCGGCCGAGGCCACGGCCACGTCCACCTCGGAAAAGCCCTCCCGCTCGAAGCCGGTGGTGAACGTGATCAGCCGCGGGTTGTGCCGCATCGCCAACGCCGCGGTGGCCGTGGAGTCGATTCCGCCGGACAGGAATGCGCCCACCGTCACATCGGCGCGCATGTGCTTGGCGACGGAATCCTCAAGGGCGGCGGTGATCTCGTCATATCGGGACTGCTCGGCGCCCTTGACGAAAGGCACCGGAGTGAACTTCGGGACGAAGTAACGCGTCACCTCGGGGCGGCCACCGGGCCTCAACCGCGCGTAGCTACCCGACTCCAGCCGCCGGATGCCGCGGTGCAGCGTCTCGGGTTCGGGCACGTACTGCAGCACCGTGTAGTGCTGCACCGCCCGATCGTCGATGCTGAGGTCCAGCCCGAGAATGTCGGCCAGTTCCAGCAGGCACTTCTTCTCACTGCCGACCGCGGTGCCACCGGGCCCGGTGGCCATGAACAGCGGCTTGATGCCGAACGGGTCCCTGGCGCAGAACAATTCGCGCTCCACGGTGTCCCACACCGCGAACGCGAACATGCCGCGCAGCCGATGCAGCGCGTCGGCGCCCCAGTGGTGATAGGCCGCGACGATGGCCTCACCGTCGCCGTCGGTGTGAAATTCGGCACCGACGCCGCGCAGCTCTTCACGTAGTTCCAGATAGTTGTAGATCTCACCGTTGAAAACGAGTGCGTAGCGGTCGGGCGCATCGGCCGGCCCCCAGCGCAGCGGCTGGTGGCTGTGCGCGATATCGATGATCGAGAGCCGGTTGAAGCCGAGCACCACAGTGCCGTCGCCGCTCGTGTCTGCCCATGTGCCGGGCTCGTCCGGACCCCGGTGACGCATCAGGTGGGAGGCGCCCGCCACCGCGTCGACCAGCCGCGATCCGGCATCGGGGGAGGTGTCTCCCTGGGTGGATCGGGCTGGGTCAGTTACCAACGCGAGCAGTCCGCACACCGCGCCAGTATGTCTGATCCGGCCGTTGTCCGAGACCACCACCCGGGCGGCCGCGCCGGTGTTTGCACCCACTTCGCAACCGCATTCCCGAGTCGCTTCGCTCCCGTGGACCGGCGTGGTCTACGCTGCGTAGTATTCGCAAAACAACGACCGGTCGCGGTCGCGAAATACCGATCTAGGAGGCGCCAACGTGACACCTCGCGGGCTTAAGGCGGTGGCCCGAGCGGCGTTGTTGACCATTGTCCTGGGTGGCTCGGCATTCTTGCTGAGCGGCTGCAGCTGGCAGGACGCACTCGCGCTCGGCTGGCCGACGGGGATCACCCCGGAGGGCAAACTCAACCGAGAGCTGTGGATCGGCTCGGTGATTGCGTCCTTCGTGGTGGGCGCCATCGTGTGGGCCCTGATCTTCTGGTCGAGTGCGTTCCACCGGAAGAAGAAGGGCGACACCGAGCTGCCGCGCCAGTTCGGCTACAACATGCCGCTGGAGCTGGTGCTGACGGTCATCCCGTTCCTCATCATCTCGGTGCTGTTCTACTTCACCGTCGTGGTCCAGGAGCGGATGCTGCACAAGGATCCGAACCCTGAGGTCGTCATCGACGTGACCGCCTTCCAGTGGAACTGGAAGTTCGGCTACCAGAAGATCGACTTCGCCGACGGCTCATTCGATTACAACGGTGTCGACGAAGCGCGTAAGGCCGCGATGACGTCCAAGCCGGAGGGCAAGGACGAGCACGGGCAGGAGCGCGTCGGCGCGGTGCGCGGCCTGAACCCCGAGGACCGCACCTACCTGAACTTCGACAAGATCGAGACGCTGGGCAGCTCCACCGAGATCCCGGTGCTGGTGCTCCCGGTGGGCAAGCGCATCGAGTTCCAGCTCAACTCCGCGGACGTGATCCACGGATTCTGGGTTCCGGAGTTCCTCTTCAAGCGCGACGTGATGCCGGACCCGGTGGCCAACCACTCGGATCACATCTTCCAGGTCAGCAAGATCGAGCAGACCGGCGCGTTCGTGGGTCGCTGCACCGAGATGTGCGGCACCTACCACTCGATGATGAACTTCGAGGTCCGGGTCGTCGAGCCCAATGACTTCAAGGCCTACATCGATCAGCGCGAGGCCGGCAAGACCAATGCCGAGGCGTTGGCGGCGATCAACCAGGAGCCGCTGGCCATCACCACGCACCCGTTCGACACCCGACGCGGTGAGCAGGCACCGCAGGCGAGCAAGTAGGGGCTACACGCAATGCATATCGAAGCTCGACTGTTCGAGATCCTCACGGCGTTCTTCGCCTTGTCGGCGGTGGTGTACGGCGTCTTGACGGCGATGTTCGCCAACGGCGGTGTGGAGTGGGCGGGTACCACCGCCCTCGTCCTCACCACCGGTCTGACCCTGATCACCGGTACGTTCTTCCGCTTCGTGGCACGTCGTCTCGACACCCGCCCCGAGGACTACGAAGACGCCGAGATCAGTGACGGCGCAGGGGAACTGGGCTTCTACTCGCCGCACAGCTGGTGGCCGATCCTGATCGCGCTGTCCTTCTCGGTCGCCGCCGTGGGCGCCGCTCTGTGGCTGCCCTGGCTGATCGTGGCAGGCGTCTGCTTCGTGCTGATGGCTGTCGGCGGCCTGGTCTTCGAGTACTACTGGGGCCCAGAGAAGCACTGACCCGTCCAAACGCGCCGATTGTGACCTGCTCAAGGTCACAATCGGGCGTTACTTCATCCGCCACCGGCAGCGCCGGACTCGCCGGCATCACCTCGTTCGGTAATGTTGCCGGGGCACTGTCACCAGCGAACGCACTCGTTCGTTCCGTGTGGCAGTGAAGTTGTCGAGAAGGATAGGCGTAGATGAGCGGGCCGAATCCCCCGGAACCGGGTGCCTCCGGTTCTGATTTGCCGGATCAACCCGGAAAACACTCCGCACCCGAGGAGCCGACCCAGGTGGCCGGCGCCGACGCGGACGGCGGCGAGACGGAGTTCTACTCGCAGGCGTATTCCGCTCCTGAGTCGGAGCAGTTCACCAGCGGGCCGTACGTGCCGGCCGACGTGGCGCTCTACGACTACGACGACTACGACGCGGCGACCGAGCTGGTCGACACCGCCCCGCCACCGCGCTGGCCGTGGGTGGTCGGTATCACGGCCATCATCGCGGCCGTCGCACTGGTGGCCTCTGTTGCTGTGTTGGTGACTCGCGACGAGGACACCACCAACCTGGCGACCCCGCAGCCCAGTACCACCTCCGCCGCGCCGCCGGTGCAGGACGAGATCACCACCACGACCCCGCCGCCACCGCCGCCACCCCCTCCGACGTCGGAGGAGCTGCCGCCTCCGCCACCACCGGAAACCGTGACGATCACCGAGCCGCCGCCGCCCGCTCCGGCGCCGACCAGCGAGGCGCCTCCGCCGCCGCCGACCACTACAGCGGCACCGCCGACGACCACGACGACGCACGCCGGGCCGCGGCAGGTCACCTATTCCGTGACGGGTACCAAGGCGCCGGGTGACATCATCACGATCACCTACGTCGACGGCAACGGGAACCGGCGCACTCTGCGCAACGTGTACATCCCGTGGACCTTCACGATGACGCCGATCTCCAACTCCGATGTGGGATCCGTCGAGGCTTCCAGCCTGTTCCTGGTCAGCAGGTTGAACTGCTCCATCACGGCCAGCGACGGAACGGTGCTGTCGTCGAACGCCAACAACTCCGCGCAGACTGCCTGCTGATGTCCGGGCCGATCAGCGAACTCGACACCACCGACCGAGTTTTGCTGGGCGCTTGCGCGGCGGTCTGGCTCGCGGCATTGGGTGCCGGGGTGGCCGCCGTCGTCGCCCTGGTGGATCTGGGCCGCAGTCATCCCCAAGGCGCGGAGAGTGCCGACACTCCGTGGGTGCTCTACACCGTGATCGGCTTGTCGGTCGTGGTGATCGCGGGCGCCGTGCCGTTGCTGCTGCGGGCGCGAGCCCAGGCCGGCCGGCAACAGCCCGGACGCAGGCCCCAGCCGCCGGCCCGGTCGCCGCGCCCGATCGGCGGTAGTTATCGCGCCGCACCGCCGGCGATGAGCCGCTATGCCGCGGGCACCGGAGTGGCCGCAGCAGCGGTCGAAGCGGTGTGGCTGCGCTTCACCCTGTCGGTCGCATGTGCGATCGGTCTGGGTACCGCGGCCATCGGTCTGGCCACCTATCTCATGGCGACAGGAAGTGGTGTGGCGGCCTGGTGCTTGTACGGCCTGGCCGGCGTCGTCACCGCGGGCCTGGTCGCGGTGCTGGTCGTTGCGCTGCGCCAGCTGGACACTCTGCCGTCCTGACTCCTGGCTCTGCCTTTCATTCCCCACCGACGCCTCTACGGCCACCGGAGCAATGGGGCGGCCTGACATCGCTGCGGGCTTGAACGGGATCGGTGTATCCATCGCCCTCACATATGTAGCGCTGTGGCGATTCTGCGGCCACTTTTCCGCCATGGCGCTACACACGCGAATGAAGCAGTACGCCCCCCCACATAAAACAATCGCCGCAACCTCTGAACGAGGCTGCGGCGATTGTTTGGGGTAGGGGAGTGGTCAGTGATGACCGTTGGTCTCCCCGTTGCCGTCTTGCTCCTGGTATTCGCGCAGGGCGGTCAGGGCCTTGTGCTCGGAGGCGTGTGCGGCCTCGGTGAGCGCGTCGTGCTCGACGGCCGGGTCGGCGAACAGGAAGCTGCCGGTGCCGGGTGCGCCACCCGAACCGAGCTTGTTCATCCGCTTGGGCAGGGCAGCGCCCTGGTATTCCAGCGGAATCGGGTGGCCGTGATCGTCGACCGGTCCCAGCGGCTGGTGCAGCTCGACGTAGGCACCGTGGGGCAGGCGCTTGATGATGCCGGTCTCGATGCCGTGCTCAAGCACCGCACGGTCGCTGCGCTGCAACGAGATCGCCCAGCGGTAGGCGACGAAGTACACGATCGCCGGAAGCACGACCATGCCGATGCGGCCGATCCAGGTGGTGGCGTTCAGCGAGATGTGGAACTTGAGCGCGATGATGTCGTTCATCGCGGCCAGGGTCAGCACCATGTAGAACGCGATCGCCATGGAGCCGATGGCGGTGCGCACCGGCACGTCACGCGGACGCTGCAGCAGGTTGTGGTGTGCGTCGTCGCCGGTCACCTTCTTCTCGATGAACGGGTAGGCGATCAGCAGGGCGAAGACACCGCCCATGATCAGCGCGACCCAGACCACCGCGGGGATGGTGTGGCCGAAGGGGTAGAACTCCCAGGCCGGCCAGATACGCGCCAGGCCTTCGGTCCACATCATGTAGAAGTCGGGCTGGCTACCCGCCGACACCTGAGACGGCTTGTAGGGGCCCAGGTTCCAGATCGGGTTGATGGTCAGCAGGCCACCCATGAGGCCGAGCACACCGGTGATCATCGCGAAGAACGCACCCGACTTCACCGCGAACACCGGCATGACGCGCACGCCGACCACGTTGGTCTCGGTGCGGCCGGGGCCGGGGAACTGGGTGTGCTTCTGGAACCACACCAGTGCCATGTGCGCACCGATGAGAGCCAGGATGATGCCCGGGATCAACAGGATGTGCAGTGCGTACAGGCGCGGGATCAGGATCTCGCCGGGGAAGTCCCCGCCGAACAGCGCCCAGTGCAGCCAGGTTCCGATGATCGGCATGCCCAGGGTGATCGAGGACAGCGCCGCGCGCAGACCGATACCGGAGAGCAGGTCGTCGGGCAGCGAGTAACCGAAGTAGCCCTCGAACATCGCCAGGATCAACAGCAGCGAGCCGATGACCCAGTTGGCCTCACGCGGGCGGCGGAACGCACCGGTGAAGAAGATGCGCGCCATGTGCACCATGATCGACGCGGCGAACATCAGCGCGGCCCAGTGGTGGATCTGACGGACGAACAGGCCGCCGCGCACCTCGAAGCTGATGTCGAGAGCGGACTCGTAGGCCCGCGACATCTGCACACCGCGAAGCGGTTGGTACACACCGTCATAGGTGACGTGCGCCATCGACGGATCGAAGAACAGCGTCAGCCAGACACCGGTGATCAGCAGCACGATGAAGCTGTACAGCGCGATCTCACCCAGCAGGAAGGACCAGTGGGTGGGGAACACCTTGTTCAGCTGCCGGCGCACCGCAGCCGACGGGTGGTACCGCGAGTCGATCGCGTCGCCTTGGGCGGCTGCGATCTTGGCAACGTCAGGGCTCATGATTTGCGCTCCCAGAATGCCGGTCCGACGGGTTCGATGAAATCGCCGTTGGCGACCAAGTAGCCGTCCTTATCGATGGTAATGGGCAGCTGCGCCAACGCACGTGCGGCCGGACCGAAGATCGGCTTGGCGAAGTGCAACGCGTCGAACTGCGACTGGTGGCACGGGCACAGGATGCGGTAGGTCTGCTGCTCGTACAGCGACGAGGGGCAGCCCAGGTGCGAGCAGACCTTCGTGTAGGCGAACAACTCACCGAAGTTGAAGCTCTCTTGACCCTTGCGCTTGACCACCTTGGGCATATCCGCCGGCTTGATGCGGATCAGCATGACCGGGTTACGCACACCCATGGCGATCTCGGTCAGGTGATGCTCGGACTCCACCGTGGTGCCGTCGCCGTCGGACTCCCGCCAGGGGAAGACGGTCTCCATGCCACCGGCGTCGAGATCCTCGGGCCGCATCTTGACGAACGGCGAGGAGCCGGGACGTCCGGTCGCGCGAGCCAGGTAGATGGTCTCGCCGTGGAATCGCGGCGTCCAGCCGGAGGTCCACAGCACGGCCTTCTTGCCCTCGGCGGTGGGAACGACGGGCTTCCACGGGTTCTTGATCAACCCGCCGATGAACGCCACCAGGGTGCCGGCGCCGAACGCGCCGAGGCCGATACCCAGCGACAAGCCGATCAGCTTGCGGCGCTTGACCGTCGAACCCTCCAGCGCATCGCCGAGGTTGGCGGCGATGGTCTTGCGGTGCAGCTCGGGGGAACGCCCGTCGTGGCGGTCCTGGACCGAGATCTCCTCGGGGATGAACTTCTTCTGGAACAGCACCGCACCGATGCCGATCGACAAGATCGACAGGCCGAACGTGAGGCCGTACAGCGGGGTGGCCAGCGAGTAGAGGAACTCACCCTCCGAGCCGAAGGGCTGGTACTCCCAGGGCCAGAAGATGAAGATCAGCAGCAGCGCCAGGCCCGAAAGACCGCCGAGCAGAAGCCAGTACGCGACCAGCCGCTCGGTGCGCTTCTCGGCTTTGGTGCCGGGAACCGGCCAGCGCGGTTCCTTGAAGATCGTCTCGACGCCGTCGATCTTGCCGCCGAGCTCGACGAGATCCTCACGCGACATCGAAGCCAGCTCGTCGTCGCTGGGAATCTTCGGTGTGTTGTCGGTCATGCTCGTGCCCCGATCCACATTGCCACGCCGATAGCGGCGACCATTCCGATAATCCACATCGCCATACCCTCGGGAGCCGGCCCGAAGCCGCCGAGCCCGTAACCGCCGTAGCTGGGTGTCTCAGCCGATTCGCGGACGTAGGCGACGATGTCGCGCTTCTCTTCCGGCGACAGCTGCCGGTCGGAGAACTTGGGCATGTTCTGCGGCCCGGTCTGCATCGCGGTGTAGATCTGGGCCGGCTTGGCCTCACCGAGGTCCGGAGCGTACTTACCGGAGGACAGCGCGCCGCCCTTACCGGTGAAGTTGTGGCAGGACGCGCAGTTCAGCCGGAACAGGTCACCGCCGCGGGCCACGTCGGAGCCGATCAGCGATTCCTGGGCCACGCCGCCGTGGTCGTCACGGATCAGGGTCGGGCCGCCGCCGTTGGCCTGGACGTACGCACCGAGCGCGTCGATCTGGTCGTCGTCGAAATGCTCGGGCTTGGACGGTGCCTGGGCCTCGCCGCGCATGGCGGGCATACGACCGGTCGAGACCTGGAAGTACACCGCAGCTTCGCCGGTGCCGATCAGGCTGGGCCCGCGATCGGGCACACCCTGCAGGTTGGCGCCGTGGCACGAAACGCACGACGTCTCGAACAGTTGCTTACCCGTGCGCAGCAGTGCCGACTGCGATTCGTCGGCGACCGCGACCTGCGGTGTGGGCGTCAGCGTGGCCGCAACACCACCTGCGACTGACAGGCCGACCAGCAGCAGGAGACCTGCTGACAGTCGTCGGCGCAGTCGTCGGCGCGACTTGCTGGTCATCGAACCCCTTCTCATCGAGTCGATCATCTGCCGGCCAATCATCGGACGCATCGGCGAGCCGGTCATCGGACGAAGTAGATGGTGGCGAACAGCGCAATCCAGACGATGTCGACGAAGTGCCAGTAGTACGAGACGACGATCGCCGCGGTGGCCTGCGCGGGCGTGAACTTACTCATCTTGGTGCGGGCCAGCAGCAAGATGAACGCAACTAGTCCGCCGATGACGTGCAGGCCGTGGAAACCGGTCGCCAGATAGAAGACCGATCCGTAGGCGCTGCCCGGGATGGTGGTGCCGTGCTCGACCAGGTGCATGTACTCGTATCCCTGGCCCAGTACGAAGAACAGGCCCATCAGGAACGTGATCACATACCACCGGCGCAGGCCGAACACGTCGCCGCGTTCGGCGGCAAACACGCCCATCTGGCAGGTAAAGGATGACGCGATCAGAACCAGCGTCACCGGAACAGCAAGGGCCAAATTGAGTTCGGTCGGCTCGGGCGGCCAGTCGCCACCGGCTTGCGCGCGCGCCGTGAAATACATCGCGAAGAGTCCAGCAAAGAACATGAGTTCACTGGAAAGCCACACGATGGTGCCGACACTGACCATGTTCGGCCGGTTCAGCGAATGAACGCGCGACGTGATTGCCGTTCCCGAGGTACCTACAGCGCTCGTCACATCCGCAAGTATGACGCTTTGTAGTTGTCGAACTCCACCCGGGTCGAGCAATTGACTCCAAACGTGTCGCGTTCCGGTCGGCGTGAAGCGGGCCGGAGACCGGTGCGGAGATAGCATTCGGCGGTGGCTCCTGCATCTTCTCCGCTGTCCCCATCCGCGTCCGCCGCTGCGGCGGCGCCGTCGTGGCCGCTGATCCTCGGGCGGCTGACCACCGAGCAGACCCTGCCCAACGGTTACGCGGGATGGGCCATGGACCAGATCATGACGGGCGTGGCGACCCCGGCTCAGATCGCCGGCTTCGCCGTCGCGATGAAGATGAAGCGGCCGACCTCCGCGGAGGTCGGGGAGCTCGCCGACATCATGCTGTCGCACGCCCGCCGCGTGCCCACCGATCAGATCGGCCACGAGACCGTCGACATCGTCGGCACGGGCGGCGACGGGGCCAACACGGTGAACCTGTCGACCATGGCGGCCATCGTGGTGGCGGCCTGCGGTGTGCCGGTGATCAAGCACGGCAACCGCGCGGCGTCCTCGCTGTCGGGCGGCGCGGACACCTTGGAGGCGCTCGGCGTCCGGATCGACCTGGGTCCCGATGAGGTGGCCCGCAGTGTCGCCGAGGTCGGTATCGGGTTCGCCTTCGCGCCGCAGTTCCATCCGTCGTACCGGCATGCCTCGGTGGTGCGCCGCGAGATCGGCGTTCCGACGGTCTTCAATCTGCTCGGGCCGCTGACCAATCCGGCCGCCCCGCGGGCCGGCCTGATCGGCTGTGCGTTCGACGACCTGGCCGAGGTGATGGCCGGGGTGTACGCCGCCCGTGGCTCCAGTGTGTTGGTGGTACATGGCGACGACGGCCTCGACGAGCTCACCACCACGACCACCAGCACCATCTGGCGGGTGCAGGCCGGCACCGTCGACCGGTTGAAGTTCGATCCCGCCGCCTTCGGCTTCAAGCGCGCCGACATCAGCGAGTTGATCGGCGGTGACGCCACCGCCAACGCGGCCTCGGCCCGTGCCGTACTGGGTGGGGCCAAGGGGCCCGTGCGTGATGCGGTGGTGCTCAACGCGGCCGGCGCGATGGTGGCCCACGCCGGGCTAGCCAGCGACGCTCAATGGGTGCCGGCGTGGGAGGCCGGTCTGGCGCGGGCCACCGAGGCCATCGACTCGGGCGCGGCCGAACAACTGCTCGCGCGTTGGGTGCGGTTCAGCCTGCAGTTCTGAGTCCTGCTGCTGGGCCGCCGCCAACCGCGCCGAGCGCGCGGTGGCGGCCCACTGGGCGTAACGGCCGGCCGCGCCGATCGGTGTCGCGTAGCCATTGTTGACGTCGCCGTCGGTGCGCACGATGCGCACCCCTGGGGTGGCCAGCCAACGGGCGATGAGCGCGGTCTCCTCCACCAGCGCGCCGCCCAAAGGTGTTGGGGTGGGCAGGATTACCTGTGCGGCCGAGCAGATCGCATCGACCACGGGCATCGGCGGGACACCGCGCGGGGCGGTGCCGGACCCGGCCAGGTGGCCGTGGCGGACCACCGCGAAGTGCCAGCCGCCATTGCCGTCGCTGCGCGCCGCCACGAGTTCGGGGACCTCGGCCAGTGCGCGCAGCCGCTGCCCGCGCCACAGTGCCTCGATGGCGACCTCGGCGTGATCGCGCATCCGGGCGGCGGTCTCGTATCGCCGGGCTGCCGCTAGCTCGCCGATGTGGGCCAGGGCTGCTGCCAGCGCGCTGTGGTCGGTGCCGTTGATCAGCGCGGTGGCTCGTTCCACGGCATCCGCGTACGACGCGGCGGCGATGTCCTGCGCGGCCGGGCACGGTGACAGCTCGACCTCGGGGCAGCGATGGGTCGCGGCAGAGCCGAAGCGGGCCGTGCAGGTGCGCACACCGGTGAACCGAGCCAGCAGCAGCGCCGACTGAACGGCGTCGGCCCGAGCCGAGAAAGGTCCGAAAGCAATGCGGCGCCCTGGGTTTCGCACTGCCGACAACCGGGGGAAGGCCTCGTCGGTGAGGGCCACCCACCACCAGCGCTGCGGGAACTTGGAGCGCCGGTTGTACGGCGGTGCATGAGCCGCGAGCAGCCGCAGCTCACGGACCCCGGCCTCCAGATCGTGGGCGCACTCGACATGGTCGACGGCCTGCGCGAGCGAGGCCATCTCCTTCATCCGGGCCCGCGGGTCGGCGCCGGTGAAGTACTGCCGGACCCGGCGGCGCAGATCGACCGCGGTGCCCACATAGAGCACCTCGCCGGAGGGCCCGCGGAACAGGTAGACACCGGGGCGGTTGGGTAACCGGTCGGCCAGTGAACGGTTACGACGCTGGGCCGGCGTGACATCCGGCAGGTAGTTCTTCAGGTCGGCGAAGGTGTGGATGCCCTGGTTGCCCACCCGCTCGATCAGGCCGTGCAAGACGTCGACGGTGGCGCGGGCATCGTCGAGTGCCCGGTGGGTAGGTGTCGTCGTGGCGCCGAACAGCCGGGCCAGTGCGGACAGTTTCACCGTCGGGGCTTCGTCCCGGGTCAGCACGCGACGGGCAAGTTTGACCGTGCAGAGCACCGGCGGCCGCGGCCAGTTGAGCTCGGCCCGCTCGGCCGCCGCGCGCAGGAACCCGATATCGAACCCGGCGTTATGGGCGACCAGCACTGCGCCCCGGGAGAACTCGAGAAAGGCGGGCAGGACGCTCTCGATCTTCGGCGCGTCGCGCACCATCGCCGTGGTGATGCCGGTGAGCTCGACGATCTGGGGCGGGATCGCGCGGCCCGGATCGACCAGCGTGGCCAACTCGCCGAGCACCTCGCCGCCACGGATCTTCACCGCACCGATCTCGGTGATGGCGTCGTAGCGCTCGCCCGGCGCCTTGGCGGCCGCGCGCCCACCGGTGGTCTCCAGGTCCACCACCACGAAAGTGGTCTCGGCGAGAGACAGCGCTGCATCGGGGTCGACGGCGGGGCCCAGACTCAAGGTCAGCTGCTCGGCTTCGGCGGAGATGCGCTGGCCCATGGAGATGACGGTAGGCACTGCCCCCGACAAACCCGGACAAGCTCGCCGCCCGCGCGCTCCAATCCCCTCCGCTACTTGTCGGTGCAATCGCTCCAATCCGCTCCGCTACTTGTCGGTGCGCGGCGATAGCGTGCGCCCAACACCGATCGAAAGGACGGTCAAGATGAGCGGAGTGCGGCAGGACAACTGGTCCTACGCCGACGAGCCTCGCCCACATGAGCGGGACACCGGCAGCGTGACCATCGACTGTGACGACTGCGCGGTACGCGGCCCGGGCTGTCAGGACTGCGTCGTGAGCGTGTTGCTCGGCGTCCCCGAAACTTTGCTCGACGACGAGCGTGCGGCGCTGGAAGTGCTCGCTGACGTGGGCCTCGCGCCGCGGCTGCGGCTCGTGCCGATTCACCGAGATGGCCGAACGGGAGTCGCCTGACGACACGCAACGCTTCGTCCACAGGAAAATTCCCAGAGAGGGCTGTTAAATTTGCAGCTTCTGTTGGACAAGCCCGATGCCGTTTCGTAACCTATCTGAGACCTAAGAGCAGTTCGAGGCGGCTCGCCATCGCCAGTTGTGAGGACGAAAACTTGAGGCACGAGCGCGCGCACCGGCCCACAAGTCGTGTCAAGCGACCCATTGCAGGTGCAATAGCGGGCTTGACCTTGATATCCGGATTGCTGGCCACCAGTTCGCACGCCGACCCCGGCGATGATGCGCTGGCAAAGCTCAACGAGCTGTCCCGTCAGGCCGAGCAGACCACTGAGGCGATGCACTCGGCGCAGCTCGATCTCAACAACAAGCTTGCCGCACAAGAAAGTGCGGAGAAGAAGCACGCCGACGACGCCGCGGCCGTCGATCAGGCCAAGTCGCAGCTGGCTACCTTCCAGTCTTCGGTCAACAAGGTAGCTGCAGCCCAGTACATGGGCGGCCGTACCTCTGGGGTCGACGCGATCTTGACCGCCGGCTCACCGCAGCAGCTGATCGAGCAGCTCGCCGTGCAGCGGGTGATGGCGACCGAGATGTCGGCGCAGATGAAGAACTTCCGCTCGATGGGTGAGAAGGCCGCGTTGGCCGAGAAGGAGTCGGCGAAATCAGCCGCCGACGCCAAGACCGCGGCCGAGCAGGCCGCCGCAGTGCGCGCCGACCTGCAATCCAAGCAAAGTCAGCTGCAGGTTCAGATCGCGATCGTGAAGTCGCAGTACCAGGCGTTGAGCCCGGCTCAGCGGGACGCGATGTCGGCTCTGCCGCCGACCCCGCCGGTGCCCGCGCCCGAAGCGTTGCCGCCGGCGCAGGATCCTGCCGTATTAGCTGACCCGCCGAACGGCATTCCGCCCGGCGACGTCGCCCCGCCTGAGGGTGCTCTGCCCGACGGGGGCGGTGGCCATTCGGGCACAGTCATCCAGGCGGCACTGAGCCGCATCGGCTCGCCGTATTCCTGGGGCGCGGCCGGTCCCAGCTCCTTCGACTGCTCAGGCCTGGTGATGTGGGCGTTCCAGCACGCCGGGATCTCACTGCCGCATTCGAGCCAGGCCATGGCCCGTGGCGGTCAGCCGGTGTCGATGGATTCGATGCAGCCGGGCGACGTGGTGACCTATTACTCCGATGCGTCGCACGTGGGCATCTACATCGGTGACGGGATGATGGTGCACGCGTCGACCTACGGGACCCCGGTCAGGGTTGCCCCGGTCAACAATGCGCCGATCCACAATGTTCGCCGCTACTGAGCCGATCCGATAGCGGTCGATCCGACAGCGGTTTCCCTCTGAGTACCCGCAGGCGGTTGTTGGCCGCACTGTTGCTGGTGGAACTCGTGCTGGCAGCGGCACTGCTCTTCACGGCTGCGTCGCCCGCGCCGTCGCCACCCGCGCCATCGCAGGTCACGGCTGCTCCTGCCGCCCCGCCACCACCGGACCCGGTCACCTCGATGGTGTTACCCGACGGGCGTTCCGCGCGGCTGCTCGTCCTCGACGGCGCCCAGTCCTCGGACCTGCCTCAGCGGCTCGCTGCCGAACTTCCCGGCGCTGCCGCTGCGGTGACCGCGTTCTGGGGCCCGGATTGGCGGCGGGACATCGAGATCGCTGTCGCCGGCTCCGATCAGCAGTTCCGGGTGCTGGCCGGAGGCGCCGCCGACATCGCCGCGACCACGACTACACAGCGGATCATGTTCGCTCCCGGCGCAGCCCAGATGAGTCCGGCCGCGTTGCGAATCGTGTTGCGCCACGAGCTGTTCCATTACGCTGCCCGGTTCGCGACGGCAGCCGATGCACCGCGCTGGCTGACCGAGGGAGTGGCCGACTATGTCGGCCGGCCGGCCACCGCAGTGCCCGCGCAGGCTGAGGTACCGGCCCAGCTGCCCACCGATGCGGACCTCGACACACCCGGGGCCGTCCGGAGCCTGGCCTACGACCGGGCCTGGTGGTTCAGCCGCTACGTGGCCGACGCCTACGGGGTGCCGAAGCTGCGTGAGCTCTATCTGAGCGCCTGCGGACCCGGCCATCCCGATGTGGCCACCGCGGTCCGCGAGACGCTGGGCGCCGACCTCGACGTCGTGGTCACCGGTTGGCGACACTGGTTGACGGGATAGCCTTGCCCCGATGGGCAGGGAACGGGTCGCAGATGGCAGTCAGCCGCGATGACGCGGGTTTTGTTGGTCACCAACGATTTTCCACCGCGCCGCGGCGGCATCCAGTCGTATCTGGAAGCGTTCGTCGGGGAGTTGGTACGCGACGGCTCGCACGAACTCACGGTGTATGCACCGAAATGGAAGGGTGCACCGGATTTCGACAACCGGGCGGCCGCGGACGGATACCGGGTGGTGCGCCACCCTACGACGCTGATGCTGCCCGAGCCGACCGTCGCGACCCGCATGCAACGGTTGATCGCCGAGAACGACATCGAGACGGTGTGGTTCGGGGCAGCGGCGCCGCTGGCGCTGCTCGGCCCCCTGGCCCGGCGAGCCGGAGCCCGGCGCATCGTGGCGAGCACCCACGGCCACGAGGTCGGCTGGTCGATGCTTCCGGTGGCGCGAACCGCGTTGCGCCGTATCGGCGACGACGCCGATGTTGTGACATTCATCAGCCGCTACACCCGCAGCCGGTTCGCCTCGGCGTTCGGTCCTCATGCGGCGCTGGAACGTCTCTCGCCCGGCGTCGACACCGACCGCTTCGTGCCCGACCCGGTGGCCCGGGCCGAGTTGCGCGCCCGCTACGGGCTGGGCCGACGTCCGGTGGTGGTGTGCTTGTCGCGGCTTGTCCCGCGCAAGGGCCAGGACACGCTGATCCGCGCCTGGCCAGCCATCCGGCGCCGCGTTCCCGACGCCGCATTGGTCATCGTCGGCGGGGGACCGTATCTCACGACCCTCGAGCAACTTGCGCACAAGTACGACGTGGCCGCTGACGTCACCTTCACCGGGGCGGTGCCGGGGGCGGAACTGCCCGCTCACCATGCGATGGCCGACGTGTTCGCCATGCCGTGCCGCACCCGCGGGGCCGGCCTGGACGTCGAAGGACTGGGCATCGTCTATCTCGAGGCCTCGGCCTGCGGGGTACCGGTGATCGCCGGAACATCAGGGGGAGCACCGGAAACCGTGCAGGACGGTCAGACCGGCACCGTGGTGGACGGCACCGACGTGGCGGAGGTGGCCACAGCGGTCGGTGATCTACTCGCCGACCCGAGCCGCGCCGCCGCGATGGGGGTGGCGGGACGCCACTGGGCAGTCGACAACTGGCAGTGGCGCTCCCAGGGGGCTCGGCTGACCGGGTTGCTCTCGGGCTGAGCCCGCGGGATCAGCCGTAGAGCGCGGCGATGTCCGTGGCGAACTTCTCGGCGACCACCTTGCGCTTGACCTTCAGCGTGGGGGTCAGTTCACCGGTGTCCTCGGTGAAGTCCACCGGCAGGATCCGGAACTTGCGGATCGATTCGGCGTGCGACACCGCCTGATTGGCCTCTTTGACCGCCAGGTCGATCTCGGCCAGCAGATCCGGGTCGTCGGCCAGATCGCCCACCGATGCGGCGGCGTCCTTCCCGTTGCGCTGCTTCCATCCCGGGAACGCCTCCGGGTCGATGGTGATGAGTGCGGCGATGAACGGCTGCTGATCGCCGACGGCCATCGCCTGGCTGATCAGCGGGTGGGCCCGTAGCCGGTCCTCGAGCAGGGCGGGGGCGACGTTCTTGCCGCCGGCGGTGACGATGATCTCCTTCTTGCGCCCCACGATGGTCAGGAAGCCGTCGTCGTCGATGGAGCCCAGGTCACCGGTGTGGAACCAGCCGTCGGTGAACACCGCGTTGGTCTCGGTCTCGTTGCCCCAGTAGCCGCTGAACACCACGCCACCTTTGACCAGCAGCTCGCCGTCCTCGGCGATGCGCATGCTGTTGCCGGGCATCAGCTTGCCGACCGAGCCCACCTTGAGCTCGTTGACCCGGTTGACGGTGATGGCCGCGCTGGTCTCGGTCAGGCCGTAACCCTCGTAGATGCTCAGCCCCACACCGCGATAGAAGTGGCCCAGCCGCGCGCCCAGCGGGGCGCCGCCCGAGATCGCCGCGTGGCATTCACCGCCGAGGGCCGCGCGCAGCTTGCCGTAGACCAGCTTGTCGAACAGCGCGTGCTTGGCCCGCAGCAGCAGCCCGGCTCCGCCCTTTTTGTCCTGGGCCTGGCTCCACTCGATCGCGGTGCTGGCGGCGATCGCGAAGATCTTGCCCTTGCCGTCGTTGCGGGCGTTCTGCTCGGCCGTGTTGTAGACCTTCTCGAACACGCGGGGCACCGAGACCACCAGAGTCGGCTTGAAGATGCCGAAGGTCGGCACCAGGTTCTTGATGTCACTGGTGAACCCGAGGGTGACCTTGTTGGTGAAGGCCGCGATGGTGATGGCGCGGGCCAACACGTGGGCCAGCGGCAGGAACACCAGCATCCGTTCTCCGGGGGCCAGCTCGGTGGGGAAGCAGGCCTTGGCGCCCCGGATCTCGTAGAGCAGGTTCGAGTGGGTCAGCTGGCAGCCCTTGGGCTGGCCGGTGGTTCCAGAGGTGTAGATCAGGGTGGCCGGGTCGGTCGACCGGATGCCGGCCAGTCGCTTGTCCAGCTCAGCGGCGTCGGCCGATCTGCCCGCGTCCGCCATGGCCTCCAGTGCAGGCGTACCGGTGCCCGCGATCGTGAGCACCTTTTGCAGTTCGGGCAGCTGGCCGCGGAGTTGCTCGACGGTCTCGGCGTGCCCGTCGGTCTCGACGAAGATGATCTTCGCCGCGGAATTGTCGAGGACGAACCGCACCTGTTCGGCCGAGGAAGTCTCGTAGATCGGCACGGTCACCGCACCCACCGACAGGATCGCGAAATCGATGATCGGCCACTCGTAGCGCGTGGCCGACAGAATCGCCACGCGATCACCGGGTGCGATGCCCTCCGCGATCAGGCCCAACGCCACCGACCGGATCTGGTCGGCTGCTTCGGCGCAGGTCACGTCGGTCCAGGTGCCGTTGACCAGGCGCCGGAAGATGACGTGGTCAGGGCTGTCGGCCGCGTGCGCGGTTACCGAACCGACGATGCTGTCGTGCTCGTCGACGGTAAAAGACGCGGGCACACTGAACTCACGCACGATCTTGCCCTCCCAGGCTTGCGATACCGGCTTTGCGCGTCAGCCTAGTCGGCCGCGGTAGGCAGACGATCAGGCATATGTGAAGCTAGTCCGCGATGAACAGCATTCAGATCGCCGACGAGACGTTCGTGTGCGCCGATCCGGCGGCCGTGGGCGCCGCGGTCGCCGACCCGGCCAGCTGGCGGCGGTGGTGGCCCGACCTGGTGCTCAAGGTTGTCGAGGACCGCGCCGAGAAGGGCCACCGCTGGAACGTGACCGGTGCGTTGACCGGCACCATGGAGGTCTGGCTCGAGGAGGTGATGGACGGTGTGGTGCTGCATTACTTCCTGCACGCCGAACCGTCGGGCGCCACGGCCAAGCAGTTGGCCCAGATGGATCTGGCAAAGATGAACCACCAGCGCCGGGTCGCGGGCAAGACGATGTCGTTCGGGATCAAGCAGCGCCTTGAGGCCGCTCGACCGGTCGGGGTGTCCCGACTGGCCTGACCGGGTCCCCCGACAGGAGGGTAGATTTCTCTCCCGAGAGCCAGGGCAGCCCCGTGGGGTGGGGAGAAGGGTGTGGCGGTGGCCGACAAGACGACACAGACCATCTACATCGACGCTGATCCGGCGACGGTGATGGATGTCATCGCCGATATCGGCTCGTACCCGCAATGGGTCGCCGAATACAAAGAAGCCGAGGTCCTCGAGACGGACCCGCAGGGCAATCCCAAGACCGCCAGGCTCGTGCTCGACGCCGCGGTGCTCAAAGACACCATGGTGCTGGCCTACGTCTGGCCCGCCGACCGTAAGTCCGTCACCTGGTCACTGGTGTCCAGTTCGCTGTTGCGGGCGCTGGAGGGGACATACCGCCTGGCGCCCAAGGGATCTGGCACCGAGGTGACGTATGAGCTGTCGGTCGACCTGATGATCCCGATGATCGGTCTGCTCAAACGTAAAGCCGAGCGGCGGCTCACCGACACCGCACTCAAAGACCTCAAGAAACGAGTAGAGGCTGAGTGAGTTCGCCGGACGGGAACGCACCTTCCCCCGCGAACCCCGCGAAAATCAGCCTTTTCGTCGGCAAGGGCGGGGTCGGTAAGTCGACGCTGGCGACGGCCACCGCGGTCCGGGACGCCGCGTCCGGCCGTCGGGTGCTGATCGTGTCCACCGATCAAGCCCATTCCACCGGCGATGTACTCGGGATCATGCTTGCCCCAACGGGTCTGCGTGCTCCCACCCGGGTGCTCAGCGATCTGGACTCCGGGCTGCCCGAAGCGGGCGGGACCCTCGATGCCCTTGCGCTCGACACGCTGGCTCTGCTGGGTGCCCGCTGGGTTCAGACAGCCGGGCCGCTGGCAGCTCGCTTCCCCGATTCGGATCTGGGAGACATTGCACCGGAAGAACTTTCGGCGCTTCCCGGAATTCAGGAAGTGCTCGGGCTGCACGAGGTCGGAGAGCTGGCCGATTCCGGACGCTGGGATCACGTGGTCGTGGACTGCGCTTCGACCGCCGACGCGTTGCGGATGCTCACGCTGCCGGAAACGTTCGGGCTGTACCTGGAGCGGGCCTGGCCACGGCATCGTCGCCTGTCGGGCTCGCCGGACGCGGTCAGCGCGGCCATCGTCGCACTGATCGAACGTGTGGACGCCGGTATTCGCAAGTTGGGCGCGCTGCTCACCGACGGATCCCGGGTGAGCGCCCATCTGGTGCTCACTCCGGAGCGGGTGGTGGCGGCCGAAGCTTCGCGGACGTTGGGTTCGCTTGCCCTGATGGGCGTCGAGGTGAGCGAGATCATCGTCAATCAGATTTTGGTGCAGGATGATTCGTTCGAGTACCAGAACCTTCCCGCCCATCCCGCGTTCGACTGGTACACCGAGCGGATCGCCGAACAGCAGTCGGTGCTCGACGGTCTCGACGCCGCCATCGGTGACGTGCAGTTGGTGCTCGTGCCGCACGTGCCGGGGGAGCCGATCGGCCCCAAGGCGCTGGGTGAACTGATCGATCGCGCGCGACGGCGGGACGGGTCCGCGCCGCCGGGCCCGTTGCGGCCCGTCGTCGACCGCGAGTCGGGGTCTGGACTCGAAGCGGTATACCGGTTGCGGCTAGAGTTGCCGCAGATCGATTCGGCCGACCTCACGTTGGGTCGGGTCGATGACGACTTGATCATCGGCGTAGCGGGCATGCGGCGCCGGGTGCGGTTGGCCTCGGTCCTGCGTCGGTGCGTCGTGACGGACGCGCAACTGCGGGGCAGTGAGCTGACGGTACGTTTTCGTCCGAATCCGGAGGTGTGGCCGGCATGACGGGACCTCATCCCGAACTGGGTTCGGAGCTGCGGCAATTGGCGCAGGACATCCTCGACCGGCTTGATCCGGCGGTGCGGTTGGCGGCGGCCAACTTCGCGGCATCGGCCGACGGCAGCCCGGGCAAGTGTCAGCAGGTGTGGTGTCCGGTGTGCGCCCTGGCGGCGGTGGTCAACGGTGAGCAGCACCCGCTGCTGTCGGTGATCGCCGAGCACAGCGTGGCCCTGCTGACGGTGATCCGTGCCGTCCTCGACGATGGGCGAGATGACGGAACCGGGCCGGACGGGCCGGATAACGGACCCGGCGGGGGTAGCCCGCCGCCCGACGGCGGGCCGGATACTCCGCCGCCCGACGATTACCCGTCCCCGCCACCTCCCGGCCGCTACCAGCACATCCCGGTCACCATAGAAGATCGAGCAGACTGAGTCCTGCTGTGGGCTCAGCGGGCATACAGGGCTTGCTGTGGTAGCCACAACATGGCCTGGGTACAGTTGTCGCAGAGCATTGCGCGGTGCGCACAAGGTGGAGGGTCCATGTGGTATTGGCTGTTCAAGTACATCCTGTTGGGCCCCTTGCTGGCCGTTCTGGGCCGGCCCAAAATCACTGGGCTGGAACACGTTCCGACCGACGGGCCGGCCATCCTGGCCAGTAATCACCTGGCGGTGATGGACAGCTTCTATCTGCCGCTGGTGGTCAGCCGCCGCATCACGTTCCTGGCCAAACAGGAGTACTTCACCGGTACCGGGATCAAGGGCCGGTTCCTGGCCTGGTTCTACACCGTCGTGGGTCAGGTGCCCATCGACCGCACCGACGCCGATTCGGCGCAGGCGGCGCTGACGACCGCCAAGCGCATCCTGGGCGAGGGCAAGCTGCTGGGGATGTACCCGGAGGGCACCCGCTCACCGGACGGCCGTCTCTACAAGGGCAAGACCGGGCTGGCCAGATTGGCCCTGGAGACCGGGGTGCCGGTGATCCCGGTGGCCATGGTCGGCACCGACGTGGTCAATCCGCCGGGGTCCAAGGGACTTCGGTTCGGCCGGGTCGAGGTCCGGTTCGGCGAGCCGATGGACTTCAGCCGGTTCGACGGCCTGGCGGGCAACCGCTTCATCGAACGCGCCGTGATCGATGAGGTGATGTACGACCTGATGGATCTGTCCGGTCAGGAGTACGTCGACATCTACGCCGCCACGCTCAAGGAGAACGCTCAGCAGACCAACGGCCAGGCGGTGGACGCGAGCAAGCCCGCGTCGCGGCTGCCGCACGCCGCTGCGGGTTAGGCGCCGTCGCCGCCGCTGAGGTGAACCAGCGGCGTGGCGGGCACCGCCGCCGTCTTACCTGCCTTCGGAGTGGACACGGCTCCGATCACCACGATGACCGCGAGGCCCCACCACAGGTAGGAATCGGCGGCCAGCTGCCGGATCACCGACGCCGCGGTCTCGTGGTGCGGGGTCAGCAGCGCGATCGGGGTCCACACCATCAGGGCGAAACCGATCACTGTCACCGCGGCCAGATACAGCGCGGCCGGATTTCTCCGGCGCATCCGGTAGGCGAGTACGCATGTGACGACCAGGGTGGGCAACGACCACACCCAGTGGTGTGACCACGACACCGGCGACACCACCAGACCGAACATGGCCACACAGATCAGCGCGACCACCGGCGACTCGTCGGTGCCGGAGCGCAGAACACGGCGCACCGCCCACACCGTCAGCGCCAGCACCGCGAAGCACGCCAGCACCCACAGCACGAACCGCGGACCCTCTGACAGGCCGAACCGGGCCAGCGTGCCCGCGATGTTCTGGTTCGTGTTGAGGGTGGCCGTACCGATGCGGTCGGTGTTGCGCACGGTCTCGGTCCAGTACTCGATCGAGTCCGTCCAGGCCAGCACGAATCCCGCGAGGGTCGCCACTGCCGCGGCGGCGGCGGTCCGCAGCAGGGAGCGGAAGTCGCGACGCAGCAGGAAATACAGAACGAACACCGCGGGGGTCAGCTTGAGCGCGATCGCCAGGCCCAGCAGCATGCCGCGCGGCCATGGTGTCCGGCGCGGCACACAGTCGGCGATCACCAGCGTCATCAGCACCACATTGATCTGGCCGAATTCGAAGTTCGACCGGATCGGCTCCAGCCAGATGACCGCAGGCACCACCAGCGCGGTTGCCAACCAGCAGCGGCGCACCCAGGCGGGTTCCGAGGTGATCCTGGTTTCGGGCCAGATGTTCAGGCGCGTCAGCACGATGACCGTCGAGATGATCAGCAGAACCAGGGTGGTGGCGGTGATCGCCACGCTGGCCGCGGGCAGCGAGAGCCAGGCGAACGGCGCGAACAGGATGGCCGCGAGCGGTGGATAGGTGAACGGCAGGTCGAGGCCGCCCTGGGTGTGGAAGATGGCGCCGTCGGCGTACAGCGGTTGGTTGTCCAACCAGGCCCGTCCGCCCATCCGGTACACGTCGATGTCGATGCGATAGGGCACGTGCCCCAGAAGCCGCCAGCCGACCAGGATCAACCCGGCCACTGTGAGCAACTGAAAAAGCCGCCACCCGATCGTCGGTGCCCAACCAGCTGCGCCGGGCGACTGCCGCTTACTCATGTTCCGAACAGCCTATCGGGGGTAGCCCGCCGACGGCGCAACCGCACTCGCGACGCGCGCAGGTCGGCGTAAGTTCTTTGGGCGTGCATGCGACCGTTCACCTCGATTTCCTCACCCGCGATCGCCTGCCTTTGCTGTGCTGCCTGGTGGCGTTCATTCTGACGTTCTTCGTGACCCGCATCGTGGTGCGTTACATCCGGCGGAATGCCGGCAGTGACCGTCCGCCCAAGTGGTGGCAGCCGCGCAACATGGGACACGGCTCCGTGCACATTCACCACATGGTGATCGGGGTCGTGCTCGTCATGGTCTCGGGCGTGACGATGGTGACGCTGGCGGTCAGCGGCGGGGTAGCGGAGTTCACCGCGGCCGCGGTGCTGTTCGGTATCGGAGCGGCCCTGGTGCTCGACGAGTTCGCGCTGATCCTGCACCTTTCGGACGTGTACTGGGCCGAGGACGGCCGTACGTCGGTGGATGCGGTGTTCGCCGCTGTTGCGGTGGCGGGGCTGTTGATCCTGGGTTTCAACCCGCTGTCATTCTTTGATATCGGTATCTGGCGTGAGGACCAGTCGCCGGCCGTGCGGGCGCTTGTGGTCGCGGCGGCGGTGCTGACCTTGCTGCTGGCGGTGGTGGTCCTGCTCAAAGGCAAGGTCTGGACTGGATTGGTGGGTATGTTCATAACCCCGTTGTTGTTCGTCGGAGCGGTTCGGCTGTCGCGGCCGCACGCGCCGTGGGCGCGCTGGCGCTACACCAGTCGTCCTCGCAAGATGCACCGCGCGCTGGAACGGGAGCGCTGGCTGCGCCGGCCGGTGGTGCAGGCCAAATTGTGGTTGCAGGACGCGATCACCGGAATGCCGAAGTTTCCCGACGACGCGGCCGTCGACGCGCAGCTGGACCGGGAGATCCATGCGGCCCCCGCCCCGGGACGGAACGCCTGATGCGCTATTTCTACGACACCGAGTTCATCGACGACGGTCGCACCATCGAGTTGATCTCGATCGGCGTCGCCGCCGAGGACGGACGCGAGTACTACGCGATCTCGACGGAGTTCAACCCGGACCGCGCGGGTCGGTGGGTGCGCAAGCACGTGCTGCCCAAACTGCCGTCCCCGTCCTCGCAGCTGTGGCGGTCGCGGCGGCAGATCCGGTCGGAGCTGGAGGACTTCTTCGACATCGACGGTGACGAGCCGATCGAGCTGTGGGCGTGGGTGGGCGCTTACGACCATGTCGTGCTCTGCCAGCTGTGGGGTCCGATGACCGATCTGCCCCCGGCGATGCCGCGGTTCACCCGTGAGTTGCGGCAGTTCTGGGAAGACCGTGGCTCGCCGCGAATGCCCCCGCGCCCGACCGAGGCGCATGACGCCCTGGTCGACGCGCGCCACAACCTGCACCGGTTCCAGTTGATGACGGGTATGGGGCTGGCCCCGGCTCGGGATCCCGGCGCCACGTAACCGGCGGAAACGGTAGTTCACCGGTGGTTACCATGAACGGGTGAACTGGACCGTTGACATCCCCATCGACGAGCTGCCGCCACTGCCTCCGCTGAGCGACGAGCAGCGTCAGCGGCTCGACGCGGCGCTGGCCAAGCCGGCTGTTCAGCAGCCCAGCTGGGATCCGGAAGCGGCAAAGGCCATGCGTACCGTGCTGGAGAGCGTGCCGCCGGTCACCGTGCCGTCGGAGATCGAGAAGCTCAAGGGCCTGCTGGCCGACGTCGCGCGGGGTGAGGCGTTCCTGCTGCAGGGCGGTGACTGCGCCGAGACGTTCGTCGACAACACCGAGCCGCACATCCGGGCCAACATCCGCACGCTGCTGCAGATGGCGGTCGTGCTCACCTACGGCGCCAGCATGCCGGTGGTGAAGGTGGCGCGGATCGCCGGCCAGTACGCCAAGCCTCGATCGTCGGATCTCGATGCGCTGGGCCTGAAGTCCTACCGCGGCGACATGATCAACGGCTTCGCCCCGGACGCCGCCGTGCGCGAGCACGACCCGTCACGGCTGGTGCGCGCCTACGCCAACGCCAGCGCCGCGATGAACCTGGTGCGCGCGCTCACCTCGTCCGGGTTGGCGTCGCTGCACTTGGTGCACGACTGGAACCGCGAGTTCGTCCGGACGTCACCTGCCGGGGCGCGCTACGAGGCGCTGGCCGGGGAGATCGATCGCGGCCTCAAGTTCATGTCCGCCTGCGGGGTGGCCGACCGTAATCTGCAGACCGCTGATATCTTCGCCAGCCACGAAGCGCTGGTGATCGATTACGAGCGGGCGATGCTTCGGTTGTCCGACCCGGCCGAGAACCCGGACATGCCGCCCAAGCTGTACGACCAGTCCGCGCATTACCTGTGGATCGGTGAGCGCACGCGCCAACTCGACGGCGCGCACGTGGCGCTGGCCGAGGTGATCGCCAACCCGATCGGAATCAAGCTCGGGCCGACCACAACTCCTGAGCAAGCTGTCGAATACGTCGAGCGGCTGGATCCGAACAACGAGCCGGGCCGGCTGACCCTGGTGACCCGAATGGGCAACAACAAGGTCCGTGACCTGCTGCCCGCGCTCATTCAGAAGGTCGAGGCCACCGGCCACAAGGTGGTCTGGCAGTGCGACCCCATGCACGGCAACACCCACGAGTCGTCGACGGGGTACAAGACCCGGCACTTCGATCGCATCGTCGACGAGGTACAGGGGTTCTTCGAGGTGCACAATGCGCTGGGCACCCACCCGGGCGGCATCCACGTCGAGATCACCGGCGAGAACGTCACCGAATGTCTCGGTGGGGCACAGGACATCTCGGACTCGGATCTGGCCGGGCGCTATGAGACCGCGTGCGACCCGCGGCTCAACACCCAGCAGAGCCTGGAGTTGGCCTTCCTCGTCGCCGAGATGCTGCGCGGTTAGAGCAGCGCGCCGACGTTGGTGCCGACCGTCCAGGCGGCCGCGGCGACGAGACCGGTGAACGTGATGACTGCGATCACCCAGAACGCCAATACCCGTTTGGCGCGTTGGCGGGCCCAGTAGAACTCGCTCATTTCGATCCCGGCGAATTGGCTTGCGCCGAATGCGTATTCGGGCTCGGCGGGGATCGGCGCCCAGTCGTGTTGGTCCCGGGTGATCTCGCGGGTGGGCTGGCGCGGCGCCGGCCCCGCCGCAGGCGCCGCGGCCGTCACCACGGTGGTGGCCCCGACGCGCGGATCGTCGCGCTCGGCGAGTTCGTGCACGCGGGTGGCGGCCAGGTGCTGCGCGGACTGTTGCGGAGCGGGCACCCGGAACGCCGGCAGGCCGAGGTCGTCGACGATGTCGTGTAGCTCCGCTCGCATGTCGTCGGCGTCGGCGAACCGCTGCCGGGCGTCACGGGCGGTGGCGCGGCGCACGAATTCATCGAATTGCCTTGGTACCCCTGCGATTACCGTGCTCGGCGCGGGCACGTCGTGGTCCATGCGCTGGTAGGCGACGCTGAGGGCGGAGTCTCCCGTGAACGGCGTGACGCCGGTGAGCAGTTCGTAGGTGAGGATGCCGACGGCGTACACGTCGCTGCGCGGGTCGGCGTCACCGGTACTCACCTGCTCGGGGGACAGATACGCCGCGGTGCCCAGGATCACGCTGGTCGAGGTGATCTTGGCCTCGGCCACCGCGCGTACCAGACCGAAGTCGGCGATCTTGACCTCGCCGTCGTCGGAGATCAGCACGTTCTCCGGCTTGATGTCGCGGTGGACGAGTCCGGCATGGTGGGCCACCGCGAGGCCGCCCAGCACCGGTTCGAGCACCGCGGCAACCGCATGCGGGGGCATCGGGCCGCGCTCGGCCAGCAGTTCGCGCAGCGTGCCGCCGTCGATCAACTCCATCACGAGAAACGGTGGCTCCTGCGCGGTGCCGCCACCGCCCTGGTCGTAGACGGCGACCAGGCCTGGATCCTTCAGCCGGGCCACGGCCTTGGCCTCACGGCCGAACCTGGTCAGGAAGTGGCTGTCGCCGCTGTAGCGGGAGTCCATCACCTTCAGGGCCACGGGGCGGTCCAGTCGGACGTCGAGGCCGCGGTAGACGGTCGACATGCCGCCGCTGGCGATGGGCGTGTCCACGCGATAGCGCCCGTCGAGCATCGTGCCGACGAGTGGATCCGGTTGCTGCCCCACCGGACACATGTTACGAGTCTCGGCCGAGGTCCTAGAATCGATGCGGTGAGCAGCATTCCAGCGGCCGACGACGTTCTGGCCCCCGACGAGGCCGTCTACGACCTACCCACGGTGTCGGATTTGCTCGGCATCCCGGTCACCAAGGTTCACCAACAACTGCGTGACGGGCAGTTGATCGCCGTGCGGCGCAATCGAGTCCTGGTGGTACCGCAGATTTTCTTCGACGGCAACGGTCATGTCGTCAAGCACCTGCCCGGGTTGCTGGTCGTGCTGCGCGACGGCGGCTACCGCGACACCGAGATCATGCGCTGGTTGTTCACCCCGGACGAGTCGCTGACGATCACGGCCGACGGTCGCACCGAGCAGATCTCCAACGCCCGCCCGATTGACGCGCTGCACTCCCACCAGGCGCGTGAGGTGCTGCGCCGCGCGCAGGCGCTAGCCTACTGACGGTCGGCTGTCGGCCACGGCCGGTGCCTCGGGGGCGCGGGAGATCGCGTACCAGGCCGCGACAGCGCAGGCGGTGGTCAGCAGGACGTGTGCCCACGAGTACATGCCGTGTGCCCCATCGGGTTTCCACATCACCATGATCCAGGTGGACAGCCCGGCGGTGACCGCGATGGCGGGCCGGGTCTGGATCAGTGCGGCAGCGACCGCCAACGGCCAGGTGTAGTACCACGGCAGGGCGGCGGGAACGAAGAGGACGACTACGGCCATGGCCAGCGAGATGCCGACCAGCGCCTCGCGGTCCGTGTGCCGGTACCGCCACCACAGCAACGGCAGGGCGATCACGATGGTGAGGATGCCGATGATGCGGGTGATCTCCAGCACGGCGTAGAAATTGACCGGAAACAGCAGGCCGCCAACGCCGTTGATCAGGTTGGCGGCGGCGGTGGGCACGGTCAGCCAGTTGATGATCTTCACGTTGCCGGCGGCGAGAGCGGACAACCAGCCCAGGCCGACCCCGGCCAGCCAGGACATCACCGCGAAAACCGCCGCCAGGATCGCGATGGAGGCGGCGGTAGCGAGGGCGAACGCGCGCACCGGCGGGTGATCGTGGCGGTCACGTAGCTGCCGGGCCCACACCCACACGACGAACGGAAGTGCAAGTCCCGCGGTCGCTTTGACGGCGACAGCCATCGCGATCAGGCCGACGCCCCAGACCGGGTGCTGTCGGAAAGCCAGTGCGATGCCGGCCATCATGAGCCCGACCATCAGCATCTCGTTGTGCACGCCGCCCATCAGGTGGATGATCACCAGCGGGTTGAGCACGCACACCCACAGGGCCGTGGCGGGGCTCGCGCCGATGTGCCGCGCGACGCGCTGCGTCGCCCAGATCAGCAGCACCAGCCCGGGCAGCATGCACAGGCGCAACAGCATGGTGCCGGCCACCACGTCGTCGCCCACCAGCATCGTGACGAACTTCGCCACCAGGATGAACGCCGGCCCGTAGGGCGCCGTCGTCGTGGTCCAGATGGGACTCACGTTGTCCAGCAGGATGTTCGGGTTCTGCACCGGTCCCACGACGTACGGGTCGAAGCCGTCGCGCAGCAGTGCACCCTGGGCCAGGTACGAGTAGGTGTCCCTACTGAACAGCGGAACGCTGAGCAGCAGTGGTGCCAACCAGAAACCGGTGGTGGCCACCATGGTGTATTCACCGGCGGTGCGGTCGATCACCCGCCGGCCCAGCCACAGCCAGGCGATGAGCATCGTCGCGACGCCGACCCACAGCAGGATCGAGGACAGCACCAGGCCGTGTCCGAATCGCAGCCAGGACAGGTGCAGTGTTTCCAGGAGCGGATCGTGCAATCGCGTACTGCCCGCGCCGAGCCCGCCGATGGTCAGAAGGGCGGCCCCCAGGAAACCCAGCCGGGCCGGGCGGGCATCGGCGGACACCGCGAAGGCGGCCAGACGTGAGAGATGTTGTGCGACCCCCGCGTTGGGAGTCTTGGTCGGCAAGCGAGTCATGAGGGAGTGGACATGTCGTTGTGACGGTCTCCTACGCCGACCGGGTCGCCGCGAACCGGGCGATTTCGGCGAGACCGGTCTTTGCCTGCTCGTGGATCGGTGCGGCGGCCAAGGTGTCCAGCGCGCGGTGGGTGAGAAGTTCGATGTGGGCTTCGACGGCGGCCAGCGCGCCGATCGACTCGATGGCCCGGCACAGGGTGCCCACCTGTGCGTCCGACAACTCGGTACCCACGGAGGTGCGCAGAAGTTCGGCGGCGGCGGGATCGGATTTGTCGGCCAGCTCAAGCGCCTCGGCCAGCAGCACGGTGCGTTTGCCCGACCGCAGGTCGTCACCGGAGGGCTTGCCGGTCACCGCGGGGTCGCCGAATACTCCGAGGACGTCGTCGCGAAGTTGGAACGCGACACCGAGATCGTTGCCGACCTGATGGAAGATCTGCTGCACGTCGGGCCGGTCGGCGGCGGCCGCGGCGCCCAGTTGCAGCGGCCGGGAGACGGTGTAGGACGCGGTCTTGTAGGTGTTGACGTTCATCGCCGAGGCCACCGATTCGGCGCCGCTGGATTCTGCGACGATGTCGAGGTACTGGCCGCCGAGCACCTCGGTGCGGATATGGCGCCAGACCTGTTGGACGCGCTTCTGCGCCTCGGCCGGGATGGCCGCGGAGGCGACGATGTCGTCGGCCCAGGCCAGAGCCAAGTCGCCGGCCAGGATGGCCGCTGACACGCCGAACTGCCGAGAGGATCCGTGCCAGTTGCGATCGCGATGCCGGTCGGCGAACAACCGGTGCACGGTCGGTAGGCCGCGGCGGGTGGCGGAGTCGTCGATGACGTCGTCGTGCACCAGGGCGCAGGCTTGCAGCAACTCCAGTGCGGCGAAGAGCCTCAGCACATCGGGACCGGCCGGGCGGTCGGCCGGATCGATCACCGCGCGCCAGCCCCAGTAGGCGAAGGCCGGGCGCATTCGCTTGCCGCCGCGGAGCACGAACTCCTCGAGGGTCTCGGTGAGCTCGGCGTAGTCGGTTCCGATGTACTCGCAGTCGCGGCGGCGCTCACGCAGATAGTCGCGTAGTTGGTCGGTGACGGCCCGGGCCAGCTCGACGGTTGACGGTGCCGAAGTTTGCACGCTCAGCGCCCGCCCCTTTCTGTCGTCAACGGTGTGCCCCCGAGTGCATTCAGAGTAGAGCGTGCCGCACGTTTTGTACCAAGTGAGGGCGGCGTAGCTGTGAGTCCGGCCGCGCGGCGGCGTGGACGGTCAGTCGCTGCCCGCGACCGGGTCACCCGGCTTGGGGGAGGTATCGCGGCTCATCCATGCCAGCGTCCCGACCGCTCCGGCTACCAGGAAAGCGCCGACGACGAGCCAGATGGCCGCGGTGGTGAAGGACCGGGCGCTCGGGTCGGTGTAGCGGGCCTGGGCGTTCATCGTGCTGACGATTCCCGGCCGCAGTTTCCATTCCACGATCGACGAGCTCACCTGGTCGCCGTTGGTCGAGGTCACCTCACCGGGGAACGACACGGTCAGCAGGACGTCGGCCTGCGGGTCCGACAGCGACGTGAGGTCCACGCGGCCCTCGAGGATCACCAGGTCACCGGCGCGGCGCAGGGAGATGTCGACTCCGGCGGCGTCGCGGCTCATTCCGGCCAGCTGGGGCACTTCGGCGAAGCTGAGGTCCGAGAACACCGCCTGGGAGCCGACGTAGTCGTCGCGGCTGTACTCGGACACCGCGACCTTCTTGGCGAACGGGAGGTTGTTGAGCAGCTGCGGGCCCTTGTCGTCGGCGTCCCGCGGCTTTGCCGCCGCGATGATCTGGCCGGACACCCGGTCGTCGGGGGAGACGGTGATCGAGGTGCGAACCCGGACGCAGCCCACCGCCATGGGCAGGATCAGCAGCAACATCACCAGGGTGAGCAGTCGGGTCCGTCGGCTACGTCGCCGAAGGCGGCTCGGTGGTCGGACATGCACGCTGGTCATCGTGCCAGATGTCACAGCGGCAGTGGGCGACCGAGGATGGCGAACGGCCGGGGATCGCCGGCGAAGTGATAACCGCGGATGACGTCGGTGAAGCCGAGCCGGCGGTACAACCGCCATGCGCGGTTGGCTTCGCCGTTGATCTCAGGGGTCGACAACAGCACGTGGGCTTCGGCGCGGCCGGCCAGCAGTCGCCTGGTCAGGGCCTCGCCGAGGCCCTGACCCTGGGCGCTGGGCTCGATGTGGAGCTCGGTGAGTTCGAAGTAGCTGGCCATCAGCTCGGCGATGTTGCCGGGGCTGGCGCCTACCCGCTGCAAGCCGGAGATGACCTGCTGTTGCCACCACTGGTCCGGCGCTCCGCTGTAGCCGTAGGCGATTCCTTGCAGGGGGGCGTCGACCAGGTCGGCGGTGGCGGGCGCAGGCGGCGCGCCGGTGCAGGATTCGGCGCCCGCGCCGGCGACGTCGACGGCGGCCACGCATTTCCAGCCCGCGCGCCGCGTGTGCTCGAGCCACAGGGCGGCGCGCTGTTCCTCGGTTCCGCGCGGGTAGCGCATGGCGTCGACGTACACGCGCAGCGCCTCGGGGAGCCGGCGCTTCATGTCGTCCGGCGACAGATCGATGAGATACGTCGCCAATGCCCTCGCCTTTCGCCTGCCCGGTCTCTGCCGAGTCATTATCTTCAGCATTATCCGGTTGCGAGGCGGTCGGTCCCATCGACCGGGGTGATCTCGGAACCGCCTACAATCGACGGCGAACAAGGTGGTACGGCTCGGATCGACCTCGTATCATTAGGCTTAGGTGCCCGTGATTGCGGGCATGTGAAATTTTGAAAAGCGACGGCGGCGTCGGCAAGGAGGGACGAATGCCACTCTCCGATCATGAGCAGCGCATGCTCGATCAGATCGAGAGCGCGCTCTACGCCGAGGATCCCAAGTTCGCCTCGAGCGTTCGCGGTGGGACCTTGCGCGCGCCATCGGCTCGGCGGCGGTTGCAGGGCGCGTTGTTGTTCGTGCTCGGCCTGGCGCTGTTGGTCGTCGGCGTGGCGGTGAATTCGCTGTGGCTCGGCGGCTTCCCGGTTCTTTCGGTGTTCGGCTTCGTGGCGATGTTCGCCGGTGTGGTTTTCGCCGTCACCGGCCCGCGCGTCGCCGGGGGCCGCGACCGTGCCGCGCAGGGCTCCGCCAACGCGCCGCGTCAGCGTCGTCAGCGCGGAGGTTCTTTCACTGCTCGGATGGAGGACCGGTTCCGTCGCCGTTTCGACGACTGAGCGGTTTCGACGACTGAGCCGGCCAACGGTTTCAAGGGGTAGCCCGTAAGGGCTGCCCCTTTTTTGTGCCTGCCCCAGCGACACGCCGAGGAGTGCCGTCGGCGCCCATCTGTGGGGTGATGTGGGGCGGGGCGCCTGATTCTCAGGGATTTTTGCCCCACAACGCCCCACCTTGTCTGCGCATCCATCTACCTGCGCTTTTCGGCTGCCCAACCCTGGCATCGGCCGGTTCTGGCGTCCATTTTTCCGGCTTGCGGGGGACTCCGGTGGGGAGAAAGCCCAAACTCGACGGTCTAAATGGAGCAAAGTGGGGGATCGTGGGGTAAAGTGGCGGCCAACGGGGAAAACGGAGCCCCGTTCGGAGGGCAGAAGGCGAAGCGACTCGGGATCCGAACCGGGTGGCGGGAGGTGTCCAGATGTTTCTGGGTACCTACACGCCCAAGCTCGACGACAAGGGGCGGCTCACGCTGCCCGCCAAGTTCCGCGACGCACTGGCAGGAGGGTTGATGGTCACCAAGGGCCAAGATCACAGCCTTGCCGTGTACCCGCGTGACGAGTTCGAGAAGGTGGCCCGGCGCGCTGCTGACGCGTCGCGCAGGAACCCCGACGCGCGGGCGTTTCTGCGCAACTTGGCCGCCGCCACCGATGAGCAGCACCCCGACGCGCAGGGCCGGATCACCCTGTCGGCGGATCACCGTCGCTACGCGAGCCTGTCCAAGGAATGCGTGGTGATCGGGTCGGTCGACTATCTGGAGATCTGGGACGCAGAAGCTTGGCAGTCCTATCAGCAGACCCACGAAGAAAACTTCTCCGCGGCCACCGATGAAGCTCTGCGCGACATCCTGTGATGCCGCTCATCAACCGGCGGCTGGCCCGGACCTAGCCCGTGCAACGAGGCCTCTGCCCGAATTGGCCCTGGCGTACTTCCCCAACGCCAGGTCCGTGAATTCGGACAGAGACCCCGGTGCAGGGGCGATTCCGAGCGGAGGTGTTTCAGCGGTGCCAGATCCTTCAGAGGCCAAGGGCCACGGCCACATCCCGGTGCTGCTCGACCGCTGTGTCGAGTTACTGGCCCCCGCGCTGACTCGCCGAAGTGACGACGGAACCGGCGCGGTCCTGGTGGACGCCACCCTCGGCGCGGGCGGCCACTCCGAGCGCTTCCTCACTGACTTTCCCGGCCTGCAGGTGATCGGCCTGGACCGCGACCCCAATGCGCTCGGCATCGCCGGTGCACGCCTGGCGCCGTTCGGCGACCGGATGCGGCTGGTGCGGACCCGCTACGACGGAATCACCGGGGCGATCACCGAATGCGGCTTCCGCCAGATCAACGGGGTGTTGTTCGACCTCGGCGTGTCGTCGATGCAACTCGATCAGACCGAACGCGGCTTCTCCTACTCCGCGGACGCACCGCTGGACATGCGCATGGATCCCGATGCTCCGCTGACCGCCGCGGACATCCTCAACACCTACGACGCCAAGTCGATCGCCCGGATCTTGCGGGATTTCGGTGAGGAGCGTTTCGCCGGCCGAATCGCCGACAAGGTGGTCAAACGGCGTGCACAGCAACCGTTTTCCACCACCGGCGAGCTGGTCGAGTTGCTGTACGAGGCGATCCCGGCGCCGGCGCGCCGCACCGGAGGCCATCCGGGCAAGCGCACCTTCCAGGCGCTTCGGGTCGCGGTCAACGGCGAACTGGAGTCGCTGCGTGCCGCGCTGCCCGCCGCCCTGGCCGCGTTGGTCGACGGTGGACGGATCGTGGTGATGTCCTATCAGTCGCTCGAAGACCGGATCGTCAAGCAGGCGTTCAGCGCAGCCACCGCATCGCGCACGCCGCCGGGCCTACCTATCGAGTTGCCCGGCCACGAACCTGAATTCGTCGCGTTGACCCGCGGCGCCGAGAAGGCCCGCCAGTCCGAGATCGATCGCAATCCGCGTAGCGCCCCGGTGCGGCTGCGGGCACTGGAAAAGGTTGGGGAAGGGGGGAACTCATGAAGGTGAAGCGACCCGAGCAGCTGCGTGAGTCAGATCGCAGGCGTCCGGTGCGTCAACCCGCACGAGGCGGCGGGCGACGCAACGAACAGGCTCCGCCGCGCAAGCGCCGGCCGGGTTCCGAGCAGCGCCCCGCGCGCAGCGCACCCGGCACCGGGCCGATCCAGCGTCCGGGCACCCGACCGGCCCGGCCCAAGAGCACCAGCCAGGCCAAAGCCCGGGCTAAGGCACGTAAGGCCAAGGCTCCCAAGGTCGTCCGTCCGCCACTGCGGGTCCGTCTCCGCGAACGCCTGCTGGTGCGGCTGTCCTCGATCGAGCTCAATCCGCGCGCCCTGATCTCGCGGGTACCGTTCGTCGTCCTGGTGATCGCCGCGCTGGGCCTCGGACTGGCCGTGACACTGTGGTTGTCGACCGGTTCGGCCGAGCGGTCCTATCAGCTGGGCCACGCGCGCGAGATCAACCAGGGCCTGCTGCAACAGAAAGAGGCGCTGGAGCGCGATGTGCTCGAGGCGCAGGCCGCCCCGGCGTTGGCCGAGTCCGCCCGCAACCTGGGCATGATCCCGTCACGCGACACCGCACACCTGGTGCAGGACGCCGCAGGCAACTGGACCGTCGTCGGCACCCCCAAGCCCGCCGAAGGGGTACCGCCGCCGCCGCTGAACACGCCGCTGCCCGAAGAGGCTCCGCCGCCTCCGCCCGCACCTCCGGCCCCGCGGGTGCTCGATCCGCGTGAGTTGACGGTGCGTACGCCGCGTGCGGGTTCGCCCGCGCTACCGGGCCTTCCGATTCCGCAAGCTGACGCACCCCACGGCCTGCCGGGAGCGCTGCCGGCGGCGCCCGGCCCGGTGCCCGCCGCACCGCCGGCCGCCCCTGATGTGCTTGCCGCACCTGCACCGGGCGCGGCTGCAGGACCTGCCGCCGTCGACCCCGCACAGGTTGCACCGCAGCAGGCAACGCCGCCGATCCACCTGCCGGGTGTGCCCACCGCGCCGGGTCCGGTGGCCGAGCAGCCCGTGCCCCAACCCGCCGTGCCGGAACCGGTCGCTGCGGCCCCCGTGGCCGCCGGCCCGGCCACACCGCTGGAACAGTTCAGCCCGCCCACGGCGGTGCACGCCCCGGCCGTGGTCATCAGCGCCCCGGTGCCCGCCGCATGAGCCGCCGCCCGGGCCGCCAGAGCCAGACGCCGAAGCCGCAACGGGCGAAGAAGGCCGCACCGGGGCCGGGCCACGAGGCCCGGGTCCGCCGGACTCGGGTCGCCGCTGCCGAAACTGGGTTGCGCAGCTCGTCTTTCGTGTTCCGGCATCGCACCGGCAACCTGGTGATGCTGGCGGTGCTGGTGATCGCCGCCGCGCAGTTGTTCACCCTGCAGGTGCCCAGGGCGGCAGGCCTGCGCGCCGAGGCCGCCAGCCAGCTCAAGGTCACCGACGTGAACCCGGCCATGCGGGGCGCCATCGTCGACCGCAACGACGACAAGCTGGCGTTCACCATCGAGGCCAAGGCGCTGACGTTCCAGCCGGTCCGAATCCGCAAGCAACTCGCCGAAGCCAAGGCCAAATCCGACGAGGCGCCCGACCCGGACCGCCGGCTCACCGAGATCGCCAAGGAGGTCTCCAGCCGGCTCGACAACCGGCCCGATTTCAAGACCGTGCTCAAGAAGCTCAGGAGCAACGAGACTTTCGTCTATCTGGCCCGCGCGGTCGATCCCGCCATCGCCGGCGCGATCATGGACAAGTTCCCCGAGGTCGGCGCCGAGCGGCAGGATCTTCGGCAGTACCCGGGCGGTTCGCTGGCCGCCAACATCGTCGGCGGAATCGACTGGGACGGCCACGGCCTGCTCGGGCTTGAGGACTCGCTCGACGCGGTGTTGGCCGGCTCCGACGGCTCGGTGACCTACGACCGCGGCTCCGACGGCGTCGTGATCCCCGGCAGCTATCGAAATCGGCACGACGCGGTCAACGGGTCCACGGTGCAGCTGACCCTTGACGACGACATCCAGTACTACGTCCAGCAGCAGGTGCAGCAGGCCAAGGACGCGTCGGGCGCCAAGAACGTCTCGGCGGTGGTGCTCGATGCGAAATCCGGTGAGGTGCTGGCGATGTCGAACGACAACACGTTCGATCCGAGTCAGGATCTGGGTCGGCAGGAGAGCCGGCAGATGGGCAACCTCCCCGTGTCCTCGCCGTTCGAGCCCGGATCGGTGAACAAGATCATCACGGCTGCCTCGGCGATCGAGTACGGGCTGGCCAGTCCTGACGAGGTCCTGCAGGTGCCCGGCTCCATCGACATGGGCGGCGTCACGGTCCGCGACGCGTGGAACCACGGCGTGATGCCCTACACGATGACCGGGGTGTTCGGGAAGTCGTCGAACGTCGGCACACTGATGCTGGCCCAGCGAATCGGCCCGGACCGGTTCTATGACATGGTCCGCCGGTTCGGCCTCGGTCAGCGCACCGGCGTCGGCCTGCCCGGTGAGAGCTCCGGTCTGGTGCCGCCCATCGATCAGTGGTCGGGCAGTTCGTTCGCCAACCTGCCGATCGGGCAAGGTCTTTCGATGACGTTGCTCCAGATGGCCGGTATGTATCAGACCATCGCCAACGACGGCGTGCGGATCCCGCCGCGCATCATCAAGTCCACGATCGCCCCGGATGGCACCCGTACCGACGAGCCGCGCCCGGAAGGTGTGCGCGTCGTGACCCCGGAGACCGCCCGTACGGTGCGAAACATGTTCCGCGCCATCGTGCAGCGCGACCCGACGGGCGTGCAGCAGGGCACCGGGCCGCAGGCCGGCGTGGAGGGCTACCAGATCGCCGGCAAAACGGGTACTGCCCAGCAGATCAATCCCGCCTGCGGTTGCTACTACGACGACGTCTACTGGATCACCTTCGCCGGCATGGCGCCTGCGGATGATCCTCGCTACGTGGTCGGCATCATGATGGACGCGCCGCACCGCGCGGCCGACGGCTCTCCGGGATCGTCGGCGGCGCCGCTGTTCCACAACATCGCCTCGTGGCTGCTGCAGCGTCACAACGTCCCGCTGTCGGCCGATCCGGGGGCACGGTTGACCCTGCAGGCGACCTGACCCCGATCGCCGTGGGTGGTGCGGTCGGCGGACCGCAGATGGGTACTGTGGCATGGCCATGAAGCTGCGTCCGAGCCGTCCTGCCGGCCAATACCTCGTGCCGCTCGCCGATCAGGTCCAAGCGGTGTCCGCTACCGGAAATCCGCTGCCGGAACTACGGGTTACCGGGGTGACCCTGCGCGGTCAGGATGCCCGGCCGGGGGACCTGTTCGCCGCCCTGCCGGGGGCGGCGGTGCACGGCGCGCGCTATGCGCCAGATGCGGTCGCGGCCGGGGCGGTGGCGGTTCTCACCGATCCCGCCGGCTCTGCCGAACTGGGTGGTCTGGATGTGCCGGTGCTGGTTCACCCCGACCCGCGGTCGGTGCTCGGTGAACTGGCGGCCGAAGTGTATGGACGCCCGTCGGAACGGCTGACGGTCATCGGGGTGACCGGAACCTCGGGTAAGACCACCACGACGTATCTGGTCGAAGCCGGTCTGCGGGCCGCGGGCCGGGTGGCCGGACTGATCGGCACGGTTGGGGTGCGCATCGCGGGTCGTGATCTGCCGAGCGCGCTGACCACTCCCGAGGCGCCGGATCTGCAGGCGCTGTTGGCCGTGATGGTCGAAAGCGGTGTCGACACCGTGGTGATGGAGGTGTCCAGCCATGCGCTGAGCCTCGGCCGCGTCGACGGGATCAGCTTCGCCCTCGGCGGGTTCACGAACCTGTCGCGCGATCACCTGGATTTCCACCCGACGATGGCGGACTACTTCGAGGCAAAGGCCCGGCTGTTCGATGCCGTGTCACCCAACCATGCCGCCGCGGCGGTGGTGTGTGTCGACGACGATGCGGGCGTGGCGATGGCCCGCCGCGCCGAGAAGGTGACAACGGTGAGCGCTACCGGTGTCGCGGCGGACTGGCGGGCGGTCAGTATCACCGCGGTCGGCGCCGGAGCCCAGGAGTTCACCCTCATCGATCCCGCGGGGGAGTCGCATCAGCTGCGGATCGGACTGACGGGCGGATACAACATCGCCAACGCGGCTTTGGCGATCGCACTGCTGGACGGGGCGGGGGTGTCGCCGGAACAGGCGGCCGCGGGACTGCGTACGGCGACCGTGCCGGGCCGGCTGCAGCCGATCGACCGCGGGCAGCCGTTCCTGGCGCTGGTCGACTACGCACACAAGCCGGGTGCACTGCAGGCGGTGCTGGAGACCCTGCGCGCGTCGGGCCCTGGCCGCATCGCAGTGGTTTTCGGGGCCGGCGGCAACAGGGATACCGGCAAGCGCGCACCGATGGGCCGGGTCGCGGCCGAGCTGGCCGATCTCGTGGTCGTCACCGACGACAATCCCCGGGACGAGGACCCGGCGCTGATCCGGGCGGCGATCGTGGCCGGTGCGAGCGACGCATCCGCGGGTACAGAGGTCGTGGAGGTCGGTGACCGGCGCGCGGCGATCGAGCATGCGGTGGCCTGGGCCGGGCCCGGTGACATCGTGCTGATCGCCGGAAAAGGCCACGAGAGCGGGCAGACCGCCGCCGGCCACACCCGGCCGTTCGATGACCGTGACGAGCTGGCGGCGGCGTTGGAGGCACTCAAGTCAGGGGAGTCGGGCACGTGATCGAGATGACCATCGCCAGGATCGCCGAGATCGTCGGCGGCGAGTTGGCCGACATCGGTGCCGACGAGGCCGCATCGACCGTGGTCACCGGCTCCGTCGAGTTCGATTCCCGTGCGATCGGCCCCGGCGGATTGTTCCTGGCGTTGCCCGGGGCCCGTTCCGACGGCCATGACTTCGCAGCGGCCGCGGTGGAGTCCGGGGCCGTCGCCGTGCTGGCCGCCCGTCCGGTCGGGGTGCCCGCGATCGTCGTGCAACCGGACCGCGGGGCGGCCGACGCCGCTTCCGGCGCTTTGGAATTCGACACCGACGGCTCCGGTGCGGCGGTGCTGGCCGCGCTGGCCAAGCTGGCGGCCGCGGTGGCCGCTGAACTCGTGGCGGGCGGGTTGACGATCATCGGGGTGACGGGGTCCTCGGGCAAGACCTCGACCAAGGATCTGCTGGCGGCGGTGCTCGACCCGCTCGGGCAGGTCATCGCGCCGCCGGGTTCGTTCAACAACGAGCTGGGCCACCCGTGGACGGTGCTGCGGGCCACGCCGGATACCGATTACCTGATCTTGGAGATGTCCGCCCGGCATCCGGGCAACATCGCCGCGCTGGCCGCGATCGCTCCGCCCCAGATCGCGGTGGTGCTCAACGTGGGTACCGCCCACCTCGGCGAGTTCGGCTCCCGCGAGGCGATTGCGAACACCAAAGCCGAGTTGCCGCAGGCTGTTCCGGCCTCAGGGGTGGTGATCCTCAACGTCGACGACACCGCCGTGGCGGCCATGGCGGGCAAGACCGCGGCGCGCGTGGTGCGGGTCTCGCGCGAACCTGGTTCCGAGGTTGACGTATGGGCCGGCCCGGTCACGCTCGACGAGCTCGCGCGCCCGCGGTTCACCCTGCATGCGGGCGGCGAACAGGTCGACGTGGCGTTGGCGGTGCACGGTGATCACCAGGTCGGCAATGCGTTGTGTGCGGCCGCGGTGGCCCTGAAGTGCGGCGCCGGATTGGACCAGGTGGCGACGGCGTTGGCCGGCGCGGGCCCGGTATCGAGGCGCCGGATGCAGGTCACCACCCGCCCCGACGGTGTGACGGTGATCAACGACGCCTACAACGCCAATCCGGATTCGATGCGTGCCGGCCTGAAGGCGCTGGCCTGGATGGCCCGGCAGAATGCCCGTGACCAGGCGGGTGAACCCGCCATTGACCTGGGCGGGAAGCGCCGCAGCTGGGCGGTGTTGGGGGAGATGGCCGAACTCGGTGACGACGCGATAACCGAGCACGACGCCATCGGAAGGTTCGCGGTGCGCTTAGATGTGTCTCGGTTAATCGTCGTCGGAACCGGGAGGACTATGAACGCCATGCACCACGGCGCGGTGATGGAGGGTTCGTGGGGGTCTGAGTCCACGATGGTCGATGACGCCGATGCTGCCCTGGCCCTGTTGCAGGCTGAGCTGCAGCCAGGGGATGTGGTGCTGGTGAAGGCATCCAACTCGGTCGGGTTGGGCGCGCTTGCCGATGCCCTGCTTGCCGCGGCCGGCCCGGCCGCAGACGGGGATGCCGTTCGATGAAACTCATCCTGATCGCCGTCGGTATCGCTCTGACGGTGTCGATCCTGCTGACGCCGGCCTTGATTCGGCTGTTCACCAAGCGCGGGCTGGGCCATGAGATCCGTGAGGACGGCCCGGCCAGTCACGCCAAGAAGCGCGGGACACCGTCGATGGGCGGCGTGGCGATCGTGGCCGGCATCTGGGCGGGTTACCTGGGCACTCACCTGGTCGGGCTGGCACTCGGCGGTGACGGTCCGTCGGCCTCCGGGTTGTTGGTGCTCGGGCTGGCCACGATGCTCGGCCTGGTCGGCTTCGTCGACGACCTGATCAAGCTGCGCCGCTCACGCAACCTGGGTCTGAACAAGACCGCCAAGACTGTCGGCCAGCTGACCGCGGCGGTGTTGTTCGGTGTGCTGGCCCTGCAGTTCCGCAACGGCGACGGGTTGACCCCGGGCAGCCCCGAGCTGTCCTATGTCCGCGAGATCGCCACGGTGACGCTGGCGGGCTGGGTGTTCGTGTTGTTCTGCGTCGTGATCGTCAGTGCCTGGTCCAACGCGGTGAACTTCACCGACGGCCTGGACGGGTTGGCGGCCGGCGCGATGGCGATGGTGACCGCGGCCTACGTCCTGATCACGTTCTGGCAGTACCGCAACGCCTGTGCGACGGCGCCCGGGCTGGGCTGCTACAACGTGCGCGACCCGCTGGATCTGGCCATCATCGCCGCTGCGACGGCGGGTGCGTGCATCGGCTTCCTGTGGTGGAATGCCGCGCCGGCCAAGATCTTCATGGGAGACACGGGCTCGCTGGCCCTGGGCGGCATCATCGCCGGGTTGTCGGTGACCAGCCGCACCGAGATCCTCGCGGTGGTGCTGGGTGCGCTGTTCGTGGCCGAGGTGACCTCGGTGGTGGTGCAGATCCTGGCGTTCCGTACGACGGGCCGCCGCGTGTTCCGGATGGCACCGTTCCATCACCATTTCGAACTGGTGGGCTGGGCCGAGACCACGGTCATCATCAGGTTCTGGCTGCTGACGGCGATCGCCTGTGGTCTGGGCGTGGCCCTGTTCTACAGCGAGTGGCTCACCGCAGTCGGGGCCTGACGTGAGCGGCCCGGTGGGAGACGACCAGGGGCTGCTCTCGCTGCTCGCCCCGGGCGCCCCGGTGTTGGTGACCGGGGCGGGGGTCACCGGACGTGCCGTGCTGGCGGCGCTGGCACCGCTCGGCGTCGCCGCGACGCTGTGCGACGACAATGCCGAGGCGTTGGGGGCGTACGCCGCGCAGGGCACCACGGTCGTAGATCCGGCATCGGCCATCGCCCGCATCGCCGACTACGCGTTGGTGGTGACCAGCCCGGGTTTCCCGCCCACGGCGCCCGTGCTGGCCGCTGCGGCCGAGGCCGGTGTCACGATCTGGGGCGATGTGGAACTGGCCTGGCGGCTGGATGCTGCGGGCCGTTACGGTCCGCCGCGGCGGTGGTTGGTGGTCACCGGCACCAACGGCAAGACCACCACCACCTCGATGCTGCACGAGATGTTGTCAGCCGATGGCCGGCGAAGCCTGTTGTGCGGCAACATCGGTGACCCGGTGCTGGCGGTGCTGGAGCAGCCCGCTGAGTTGCTGGCGGTCGAGTTGTCGAGCTTCCAGCTGCACTGGGCGCCCTCGTTGCGCCCGGATGCCGGTGTGGTGCTCAACGTCGCCGAGGATCATCTGGACTGGCACGGTTCGATGGCTGCCTACGCCGCGGACAAGGGCCGGGCGCTGGCCGGTCGGGTGGCCGTGGTGGGTCTCGACGATCCGGTGGCGGCGGGTCTGCTGCCCACCGCGAAGGCCGGGGTGCGGGTGGGATTCCGCCTCGGTGAGCCGGCCGAGGGCGAACTCGGGGTGCGCGCCGGCAAGCTCGTCGACCGGGCCTTCGGTGCCGCGGTCGAGTTGGCTGATGTGGCGACGATCAGCGTGGCCGGTCCGGTCGGTGTGCTCGACGCGCTGGCGGCCGCGTCGCTCGCCCGCGCGGTCGGGGTGACCCCGGCATCGATCGCGGCCGCGTTGGCGTCGTTCCAGGTCGGCAGGCACCGCGCGGAGTTGGTCGGCGAGGCCGACGGGGTGCGCTACGTCGACGATTCCAAGGCCACCAACCCGCACGCGGCGCAAGCTTCGATCACCGCGTTCGACCGGGTGATCTGGATCGCAGGAGGCTTGCTGAAGGGCGCTTCGGTCGACGAGTTGGTGCGCGAGGTGGCGAATCGGCTGGTAGGGGTGGTGCTGATCGGGCGGGATCGGCAGATGGTTGCCGATGCGTTATCGCGACACGCCCCGGATGTCCCCGTCGTCGAGGTTGTGACGGGGGAGGATTCTGGGGTGCTTGAGACAAATGAGTCTATTGGTGACCATGTGACTCGTGTGATCGAAGTTGGGGACCGCCCGGTTTCCGACGCGGTCATGGCGGCGGTCGTCGATGCCGCCCGCGGGCTGGCCGGCGCGGGTGACACCGTGTTGCTGGCTCCGGCAGGCGCGTCCTTCGATCAGTTCAGCGGCTACGGCCAGCGCGGCGATGCGTTCGCCGGTGCCGTCCGCGCCGCGATCGGGTAGGCGCGATGGCCGGCATCCTGGCCCGGTTGCGCAGCCGTGGCGGCGAGGCAACCGGCGATACCGCCGCTGCCGAGGACGGATCGGCCGAGGCGGTCCCCACCTCAGCGTCCGCCACGCCGCGCACCCGGTTCGGTGTGTGGCTGGGCCGCCCGATGACGTCGTTCCACCTCATCATCGCGGTCACCGCGTTGCTCACGACGCTGGGGCTCATCATGGTGCTGTCGGCGTCGGGGGTGTACTCCTATGACTTCGACGGGTCGCCGTGGGCGGTGTTCGGCCGCCAGGTGATGTGGACCGTGGTCGGGCTGATCGCGTTCTACCTGGCGCTGCGGATCTCGGTGCGGACCCTGCGCCGCATCGCGTTCCCCGGGTTCGCCTTCACGATCGTCTTGTTGGTGCTGGTGCTCATCCCGGGAATCGGCAAGGTGGCCAACGGTTCCCGCGGTTGGTTCGTCGTCGCCGGGTTTTCGATGCAACCCTCGGAGCTCGCCAAGATCGCGTTCGCCATCTGGGGCGCACATCTGCTGGCCGCCCGGCGCATGGAGCGGGCCTCGCTGCGCGAGATGTTGATCCCGCTGGTGCCCGCCGCGGTGATCGCGCTGGCATTGATCGTCGCCCAGCCCGACCTGGGTCAGACCGTTTCGCTGAGCATCATCCTGCTGGGCCTGCTCTGGTATGCGGGCCTGCCGCTGCGGGTGTTCCTGTCCTCGCTGGTGGCCGCGGTGTTGGCGGCGGCGGTGCTCGCGGTGTCGGCGGGCTACCGGTCGGATCGGGTGCAGTCCTGGCTCGACCCGGCTGCCGACGGTCAGGGCATCGGCTATCAGTCCCGGCAGGCGCGGTTCGCCCTGGCCAACGGCGGCATCTTCGGCGACGGGCTCGGCCAGGGCACCGCCAAGTGGAACTATCTGCCCAACGCGCACAACGACTTCATCTTCGCCATCATCGGCGAGGAGCTGGGATTCGTCGGCGCGGTCGGTTTGCTGGCGCTGTTCGGGTTGTTCGCGTACACCGGAATGCGGATCGCCCGCCGCTCGGCCGATCCGTTCCTGCGACTGCTCACCGCCACCACCACGCTGTGGATCGTCGGCCAGATGTTCATCAACGTCGGCTATGTGGTGGGTCTGCTGCCGGTCACCGGCCTGCAGCTGCCGTTGATCTCGGCCGGTGGATCTTCGCAGGCCACAACGCTTCTGATGATGGGCCTGATCACCAACGCGGCCCGGCACGAACCCGAGGCCGTGGCGGCGTTGCGCGCCGGCCGCGACGACCGGATGAACCGGCTGCTGCGGCTGCCGTTGCCCGAGCCCTACGTCCCGACCCGCCTGGAGGTCGCCCGCAACCGGCTGCACGACCGCCGGAAGTCCTCGCCGCGCAGCGCGGGCAAGCCCAACGGCAAGGCGGGTGTGAAGCCGGCCGCCAAGAAAGTGGACAAGCAGGTCAGGGCCAAACAAACTCGGGCCAGGCAATCGGGCGGGCGCCGGTCGCCGCACACCGCGGACCGTCCGGTGCGCCGGTCGGGCCGCGCTACCGGCCAGCAGCCGGCCGGGGCCCGTGGTTCCTTGGTCAGATATCCTGCAGGCCAGCGGAAACAGGGGCAACGGGCCCGAACTTTGGAAGGTCAGCGTTACGGGTGAGCGAAGGTAAGACGGACCGCGGAGTACCTGGTCCTCGGGGGCGGGAGCACAGCGACCGGGGGATATCCGTCGTTCTTGCCGGTGGCGGCACCGCAGGTCACGTCGAGCCGGCCATGGCGGTGGCCGACGCGCTCCGCGAACTCGACCCGCAGGTGCGGATCACCGCTCTGGGAACTGCCCGCGGGCTGGAAACCCGACTTGTGCCGCAGCGCGGCTATGACCTTGAGCTGATCACCCCGGTGCCGCTGCCGCGCAAGCCGTCGGGCGACCTGGTGCGGTTGCCGCTGCGGGTGCGCACCGCGATTCGTCAGACCCGGTCGGTCCTGGCCGGTGTCGAGGCCGACGTGGTGATCGGTTTCGGCGGCTACGTGGCACTGCCCGCCTATCTGGCCGCCCGCGGCGGCTTCGGTTTGCGCGGTCGCCGTCGCGCGGTCCCGGTGGTGGTGCACGAGGCGAACGCCAGCGCGGGCCTGGCCAATCGGGTCGGCGCGGTATCGGCGCGCCGGGTGCTTTCGGCGGTGCCCGAGCCGGGGCTGCGCAAGGTCGAGGTGGTCGGGGTGCCTGTGCGTGCGGCGATCACCTCACTGGACCGAGCCGCCTTGCGGGCCGAGGCCAGGGCATTCTTCGGGTTCGCCCCGGACGCCAAGGTGCTGTTGGTGTTCGGCGGGTCGCAGGGTGCGCAGTCGATCAACCGTGCGGTGGCATCGGCGGCTGAAGCCCTTGGCGCCGCGGGCATTTCGGTACTGCACGCGCACGGGCCGAAGAACACGCTCGACCTGCCGCCGGCCGCGGCGGGGGCGCCGCCGTATGTCGCGGTGCCCTACCTGGACCGGATGGACCTGGCCTACGCGGCGGCAGACCTGGCGATCTGCCGTTCCGGGGCGATGACGGTGGCCGAAGTGACGGCCGTCGGACTGCCGGCGGTCTATGTCCCGCTGCCGATCGGAAACGGTGAGCAGCGGCTCAACGCGCTGCCGGTGGTGTCGGCCGGCGGCGGCATCGTCGTCGACGATGCCGAGCTCACCGGGAAGTTCGTGGCCGATACCGTCGCGAGCCTGATGACCGACGATGCGCGCCTGGCGGCGATGACGTCGGCCGCTTCGCTGTCCGGTCACCCCGATGCCGCGAGGCGGGTGGCACAGGTCGCCCTCGATATCGCCCGCGATCAACGAAAGAGGCTGCAGTGAACGGTAATTCACTTCCGGCCGAATTGCAGCGGGTGCACATGGTCGGGATCGGGGGAGCCGGGATGTCGGGTGTGGCCCGCATCCTGCTGGACCGCGGTGGCCTGGTGTCCGGGTCGGACGCCAAGGAATCGCGGGGCGTGGTCGCCCTGCGCGCGCGTGGTGCCGAGATCAGAATCGGCCACGACGCGTCGTCGCTGGATCTGCTGCCGGGCGGCCCGACCGCGGTGGTCACCACCCACGCCGCGATCCCCAAGACCAATCCCGAACTGGTCGAGGCCCGGCGCCGCGGCATTCCGGTGATCCTGCGTCCGGTGGTGCTGGCCAAGCTCATGGCCGGTTACACCACGTTGATGGTGACGGGTACCCACGGCAAGACCACCACCACCTCGATGCTCATCGTGGCGTTGCAGCACAGTGGATTCGATCCGTCTTTCGCCGTGGGCGGTGAGTTGGGCGAGGCCGGGACCAATGCTCATCACGGCAGCGGCACCTGCTTTGTCGCCGAGGCCGACGAAAGTGACGGCTCGCTGCTGGAGTACACCCCGAACGTCGCGGTGGTCACCAACATCGAGGCCGACCATCTGGATTTCTTCGGCAGCGAAGAGGCCTATACCGCGGTGTTCTCGGCGTTCGTCGACCGCATCGCCCCGGGCGGCGCCCTGGTCGTGTGCACCGATGATCCCGGCGCCGCTGCGCTGGCCGAACACACTGAGGCACTGGGGATCCGGGTGTTGCGGTACGGCAGCACGCCCGGCGCTGAGCTCGCCGGCACCTTGCTGAGCTGGGAGCAGCAGGGGACCGGTGCGGTGGCCCATATCCAGCTTGCCGGAGAGCCGCACCCGCGCGCGATCCGGCTCGCGGTACCCGGCCGGCACATGGCGCTCAACGCGCTGGCCGCGCTGCTGGCCGCTGTCGAGGTGGGCGCACCTGCCGAGGCCGTTCTCGACGGGCTGGCCGGATTCGAAGGGGTGCGGCGGCGTTTCGAGCTGGTGGGTTCGCTCGGCGGCGTCCGGGTCTTCGACGACTATGCGCACCACCCCACCGAGGTACGGGCCACTCTCGAGGCGGCCCGCACCGTTGTCGACCAGACCGCTGGCCGCGTGATTGTCGCGTTTCAGCCGCATTTGTATTCGCGTACAGCGACTTTCGCGACGGAGTTCGGTGCGGCGCTGAGTGCGGCCGACGAAGTCTTCGTGCTCGACGTCTATGGTGCGCGTGAGCAACCGCTGCCCGGTATCAGTGGCGCCACGGTCACCGAGCACGTGAGTGCGCCGGTCACCTACGTTCCGGACTTCTCGGCGGTCGCCGCCGTGGTGGCGGCCGCGGCGCGTCCCGGCGACGTGGTGCTCACCATGGGCGCCGGCGACGTGACCATGCTGGGCAAGGAAATCATCACCGAGCTCGGTATCAAGGAGAATCGCACCGCTCCGGGCCGTCCTCCCACGGAGATGCCGTGACCGAGACGGGTTCTGACGGTCCCGAGGACGTGGCCGAAGTTCCCGGCGAGGCTTCCACATCCGGCTCGGCCGGATCTGATGCCCCGTCAGCGGCAGGTTCGGATGTGCCGCCCGCGGCGGAGCCTGACTACGAAGGGCCCCGCCGCCGCGCGCGGCGTGAGCGGGCTGAGCGCCGGGCGGCGCGGGACCGCGCGGTGGCGATCGAAAATGCCCGCCGTGAAGCCAAGCGCAAGGTTGTCGGGCAGTCCGCGGACGCTCCGAAAGCAGTGCCCCGCAGCACTATTCGCGGCCTGAAGATCCTGCTGTGGTCAGCGCTGGCGAGTGTGGTCGCGGTGGCGCTGGGTCTGGTTCTGTACTTCACACCACTGATGTCGGCGCGCGATGTGGCGGTCAGCGGTGCGGTCGCGGTGCCTGCCGAGCAGGTGCTCGCCGCCGCCGCGGTGGCGCCGGGAACGCCGCTGTTACAGGTGAACACCGATGCCGTCGCCGAGCGGGTGGCCACGATTCGGCGGGTCGCCACGGCCCGGGTCCAGCGTGAATATCCCTCGACCTTGCGGATCACGGTCGTCGAGCGGGTGCCGGTCGTGGTCAAGGACTATCCGGACGGCCCGCATCTGTTCGACCGCGACGGCGTCGATTTCGCGACCGAGCCGCCACCGCCGACCCTGCCGTACCTCGATGCCGACAACCCCGGCCCGACCGACCCGGCGACCAAGGCCGCTCTCGAGGTGATGCTGGCGCTGCCGCCGGACGTCGTGGCCCAGGTCGGCCGGATCGCGGCCCCGTCGGTCGCGTCGATCGCGTTGACGCTCACCGACGGTCGGGTTGTGGTGTGGGGCACCAACGACCGGACCGACGAGAAGGCGCTGAAGCTGGCTGCGCTTTTGACCCAGCCCGGCCATACCTATGACGTGTCCAGCCCGGATCTGCCCACGGTCAAGTAGCCCGTCGGCGAGAACCGGAGAAATTGCCGCGCGGCGCGTCGGCGCGCCTGCCGCGATCACCGCCGTCGGCCCCCTACCGTTCTGTTTGCGCGGAACTACTTGACATAACTCTAAGCCTATGGTTGAGGTTGAGGGTTTGCAGGACGAGGGTTCGGCGGCCATGAACACCCGACCTGGGAGGAAGACGATCGATGACCCCCCCGCATAACTACCTAGCGGTAATCAAGGTGGTTGGTATCGGTGGCGGCGGTGTCAACGCCGTCAACCGGATGATCGAACAGGGCCTCAAAGGGGTCGAGTTCATCGCTATCAACACCGACGCACAGGCGCTCTTGATGAGCGACGCCGACGTCAAGCTCGACGTGGGCCGCGATTCCACCCGCGGCCTCGGCGCAGGTGCCGATCCCGAAGTGGGCCGCAAGGCCGCCGAGGACGCCAAGGATGACATCGAGGAGCTGCTGCGCGGCGCCGACATGGTGTTCGTCACGGCAGGCGAAGGCGGCGGCACCGGAACCGGTGGCGCACCCGTCGTCGCATCGATCGCGCGCAAGCTCGGCGCGCTCACCGTCGGTGTGGTGACGCGACCGTTCTCGTTCGAGGGCAAGCGGCGAAGCAACCAGGCCGAGAACGGAATCCAGGCGTTGCGCGAAAGCTGCGACACGCTCATCGTCATTCCCAACGACCGTCTGCTCCAGATGGGCGACGCCGCGGTGTCGTTGATGGACGCGTTCCGCAGTGCCGATGAGGTGCTGCTCAACGGTGTTCAGGGCATCACCGACCTGATCACCACACCCGGTCTGATCAACGTCGACTTCGCCGACGTCAAGGGTGTGATGAGCGGGGCGGGCACGGCGCTGATGGGTATCGGCTCGGCGCGCGGTGACGGCCGTGCCCTCAAGGCTGCCGAAATCGCGATCAACTCGCCGCTGCTGGAAGCCTCGATGGAAGGGGCCCAGGGCGTGCTGCTGTCGGTGGCCGGTGGCAGCGACCTGGGTCTGTTCGAGATCAACGAGGCCGCCTCACTGGTTCAGGACGCAGCGCATCCCGAGGCCAACATCATCTTCGGCACGGTGATCGACGATTCGCTCGGCGACGAGGTTCGGGTCACGGTGATCGCAGCCGGCTTCGACAGCGCCGGTCCGAGCCGAAAGCCGGTGGTCAGTCCGAGCGCGGCGCAGACCCAGCCGATCGCCTCGGGGCGCGCCGGCAAGGTGACCACCTCGCTGTTCGAACCGACGGACGCGGTGAGCGTGCCGGCACACACGAATGGCGCCACCGTGAGTGTGGGTGGCGACGGAGACGGCGGGATCGCCGACGACGATGTCGACGTGCCGCCCTTCATGCGGCACTGAGCCGGGCCCGGCGGGTTCGGATACTGGGAACGTGAGTGTTCGTATTCGACGGGTGACGACCACCCGTGCCGGCGGCGTCTCGGCCCCGCCCTTCGACTCGTTCAATCTGGGCGACCACGTGGGCGACGATCCGCGGGCGGTGGCGCAGAACCGGCGGCGATTGGCTGCCGCGGTGGGCGCCGATGCGCTGGTCTGGATGAATCAGGTGCACAGCGATCACGTCGTCATGGTGGACGGTCCGCGCGACACCGCGGTCGATAATGCCGACGCATTGGTGACGACGACGCCCCGTTTGGCATTGGCCGTGGTGACCGCCGATTGCGTGCCGGTATTAATGGGCGATGCCCGCGCCGGAGTCGTCGCGGCCGTCCATGCCGGGAGGGTGGGCGCGCAGAAGGGCATCGTGGTCAGGACCGTGGAGGCGATGCAGGCCGCCGGTGCGCACGTCGGGGATATCTCGGTGCTGCTCGGGCCGGCTGTCAGCGGTGCCAACTACGAGGTGCCCGAGCAGATGGCCGCCGAGGTGGAGGCCGTCCTGCCCGGATCGCGTACCACCACCTCACGCGGCACGCCCGGACTGGATCTCCGAGCCGGAATCGCCCGGCAGCTAACGGCTTTGGGCGTCACCGCGATCGACGTGGACCCGCGGTGCACGGTCGCCGACCGCGCGCTGTTCAGCCATCGCCGCGGTGCACCGACCGGGCGTCTGGCGAGTGTGGTGTGGATGGAGCAGCCCCGGTGAACAAACCGGAGAACGAGCCTGGAGTGAGGGCTAGATGAGCACCGTGCAGCGCGGGCGTGACGCCGATCGGACGGCCGAGTTGACCGCCGCGCTCGGTGCGGCGCGGGCACGTCTGGCTCGGGCCGCGGAATCGGTCGGGCGAAATGTCAATGAAATCGAATTGCTCCCCATTACGAAATACTTTCCGGCTACCGATGTCATTATTCTCAATCAATTAGGGTGCCTCGCATTTGGTGAATCCCGCGAACAAGAGGCAGCCGAAAAAGTGCGAACTGTTCACGCGGAATTACCGGACGTGCCGATTCGCTGGCACATGGTGGGGCGCATACAGCGCAAGAAGGCCCGCGCCGTCGCCGGCTGGGCGCACACCGCGCACTCGGTCGACAGCATGCGCCTGCTGACCGCGTTGGATCGGGCTGCGGGCGAAGCTTTGGGCACCGGCGCGCGGGCCCAGCCGCTGCGGGTCTACATCCAGATCAGTCTCGACGGGGACACCGAGCGGGGCGGGGTCGACGTGAATGCCTCCGATCTCGTCGACGAAATCTGTGGGTCAGCGAACACGGCCGAGGCGCTGGAGTTCGTCGGCCTGATGGGAATCCCGCCCCTGGAATGGGATCCAGACGACGCATTCGCCCGGCTGGCCGCCGAACGTGACCGCGTGCAACGCCACTACCAGCACCGCCTCGAACTGTCGGCGGGGATGTCCGGAGATCTCGAAAGCGCGGTCAAACACGGATCCACGTGTGTGCGTGTCGGTACCGCGCTCATGGGGCAACGCCCGCTAACGTCACCGGAAGTAGTCACACCAGTCACATCTTCATCACAGACACCACCACCCCCATCGTCAGCAGAAGGGTCGCCGAGATGAGCACACTGCACAAGGTCAAGGCCTACTTCGGCATGGCGCCGATGGAGGACTACGACGACGAGTACTACGAGGACGACGACCGCGGAGCTGCCCGCAGCTACGCCCGGCGGCCCCGTGAGGAGCGCTTCGAAGAAGACGGCTACGGCTATGAGGCCCCCGAGTACGACGAGGGCCCGGCCTACCGCGGCGGCTACCCGGGCGGCGGTTTCGCCGATGAGCAGCGGTTCGATGCCCGGATGCGCGGCCCCCGCGAATTCGACCGTCCCGCACCGCGTCTGGGTGCGCTGGCCGGATCCACCCGCGGCTCGCTGGCAATGGACCCGCGCCGGATGGCCGAGCTGTTCGAGGCGGGCAGCCCGCTGGCCAAGATCACCACGCTGCGACCCAAGGACTACAGCGAGGCCCGCACCATCGGAGAACGGTTCCGCGACGGCACCCCCGTGATCATGGACCTGGTCTCGATGGACAACGCCGACGCCAAGCGTCTGGTCGACTTCGCGGCCGGTCTGGCGTTCGCGCTGCGCGGCTCATTCGACAAGGTGGCCACCAAGGTGTTCCTGTTGTCGCCCGCTGACGTCGATGTCAGTGCCGAGCAGCGGCGCCGGATCGCCGAGGCCGGCTTCTACGCCTACCAGTAGGGCCCTGCACCAGGACGGCGACGCCGCCGCACGTACACCGCCGGGCATAACGTGCCCGGGTAGGCTGGCGGCGTCGCACTACCGGCTGACCACGTCATCTGTGTGAGATGTGTCCGGCCTACGGCGACCTGTATCCAATGTCACACAACCCTGTGCGTAGTGAGGTCGGCTCAGTTGTCGCTGTTCTTCGAAATTCTCGGTTTCGCGCTGTTCATCTTCTGGCTTCTGCTGATCGCGCGCGTCGTCGTCGAGTTCATCCGGTCCTTCAGCCGTGACTGGCATCCCAAGGGGCTGACCGTCGTCGTGCTCGAGCTCATCATGACCGTGACCGATCCGCCGGTGAAACTGCTTCGGCGGCTCATTCCCCAGCTCACGATAGGCGCCGTGCGCTTCGACCTGTCGATCATGGTGCTGCTGCTCGCGGCGTTCATCGGGATGCAATTGGCGTTCAGCGCGGCCATGTAGACCGTCGCCGCGAGCGGTGGACGAAGGCTCGATCTCACCGTTTGCCGAATGGTCCACAATTGCGTAAGAAGATTGAAATTCGTTCTTAAAAATAGGCCTCCACTGCAACCGCCGGGTCTGGTGTGACAGGATGGACTCCAGTTGCGATCAAGCAAGGCTTTACACTTTGACATCGGTTGACGGTCCAAGACTTCAAGGGGGCAGACAATGCCGCTCACACCAGCGGACGTCCATAACGTCGCGTTCAGCAAGCCGCCCATCGGCAAACGTGGCTACAACGAGGACGAGGTCGATGCCTTTCTCGATCTGGTTGAGAACGAGCTGACTCGGCTCATCGAGGAAAACGCCGATCTTCGGCAGCGCGTGTCCGAGCTCGATCAGGAACTGGCATCGGCACGGGCCGGCGGTGGCGCTTCGTCCACCCAGTCCATCCCGCTGTACGAGCCCGAGCCCGAGCCCACCCCGGCGCCCCAGCCGGTGTACGAGGCCCCGGCGCCGGCCGCCCCTGCCGCGCCGCCCAGCGAAGACACCGCCGTACGTGCCGCGCGGGTGCTCAGCCTGGCGCAGGACACCGCCGATCGTCTGACCTCGACGGCCAAGGCCGAGTCGGAGAAGTTGCTCTCGGATGCCCGGGCCCAGGCTGACGCCATGGTCAGCGATGCCCGCAAGACCGCCGAGACCACGGTCTCGGAGGCCCGGACCCGTGCCGACGCCATGCTGGCCGATGCCCAGACCCGCTCGGAGACCCAGCTGCGTCAGGCCCAGGAGAAGGCCGACGCCCTGCAGGCCGACGCCGAGCGTAAGCACTCCGAGATCATGGGCACGATCAACCAGCAGCGCACGGTCCTGGAAGGTCGCCTCGAGCAGCTCCGCACGTTTGAGCGTGAGTACCGGACCCGCCTGAAGACCTATCTGGAGTCTCAGCTGGAAGAGCTGGGCCAGCGCGGCTCGGCCGCACCGGTGGATTCCAGTGCCAACAACGACTCGGCTGGTGGTTTCAGCCAGTTCAACCGCGGCAACAACTGACCGGCACGGCTGACCTCCTCGCACTGTCGTGAACCGGCCCGGTCCCGGGCCACCACACTTAGGGTTGAACGATGTTGATCATTGCGCTCGTGCTTGCCGTCATCGGCCTGGCAGCGCTGGTGACCGCGGTCGTCACCAGCAATGAGGTGATCGCCTGGGTCTGTATCGGTGCCAGCGTGATCGGTGTGCTGCTGCTGATCGTCGACGCGTTGCGGGAACGCTCGCGCGGGACGAAGTCCGGCGACGGTGAGGACACCGTGGTGGCTTCCGACTCCGCGGCTGAGGCCGACGCGACCGCGACGACGGACACCTTCGACGCGGTGGATGAGCCGGTCGACTACCCCGACGAGTTGGTCGCCGAGCCTGAATCCGATGTCGCCGTGGAGTCCGACGCCGCGGATGTGGACGTCGAAGCCGACGACTCCGCCGAGCGCCACAAGAACTAGGCCTGTCCTGGGTCCGCGGTGGACTCGGCCAACAGGCGGCGCACCTCTTCGTCGCTGACCTGGTGGAAGTCCACGAATGCTTGGCCGACCGCTTCGAACGCGGCGGGGGTACTGGTGCACACCACCTCGTCGGCCTCGTCCTGTAGCTGACTGCTCAGCGTCGCCGGGCCGACCGGTACCGCCACCACCACGCGCTCGGCCGCCCGCACCGCGCGGACGGCGGCCAGCATCGTGGCGCCGGTGGCGATACCGTCATCGACCAGGATCACCGTTCTACCGGCGAGCTCAGGGGCGGCTCGGCCGCCGCGATAGGCCTGTTCGCGGCGCTCGATCTCGGCGGTTTCGCGCCGGATGGTCTCGGTGAGGGTGTCGTCGTCGATGCCGAGGCGGTTCACCAGGGCGTCGTTCAGTACCAGTCCGCCTCCCGAGGCCACCGCACCCATGGCGAGCTCCTGCCACTGCGGTACGCCCAGCTTGCGGACCACGAAGACGTCCAGCGGTGCATGCAGGTGGGAGGCGACTTCCGCGGCGATCGGGACCCCGCCGCGGGCCAGCCCCAGGACGAGCACGTCGGGCCGGTCCCGATAGGACACCAGTTGTTCGGCCAGGACCCGGCCCGCTTCGTGGCGGTCCTGGTAGATGCGATCTCTGCCGGTTCGCAGACTCCAGGCGTTCATAAACACTGTCGCCGGCACTCGGCGTTTTCTGCCGGCTCCTGCCAGCCTACGTCGACGGCTCGGCCCGGACCACCCGGTTCAGGAAGCCGCGGACCAGTGCGCTCAGACGGTCGGCCGCATCGTCGACGAATTCCTTTGTTTGCAAGCGTAATTCGTCATGGCTGCGTCCGGTTCCGGCCACCTCGCCGTCGCGGTCGTGGGTCAACCAGACTTCCAGCAGGTCCGAATCGAGCTCGGGGTGAAACTGCAGGGCCAGTGCCGTGCCCAGGACGAATGCCTGTGAGGCGTCGGGTGTGCGGGCGATCTCGGTGGCCCCGGGCGGCACGGTCCAGCGGTCGAAATGCCACTGGAACCATCGGCCGCCGGGGACCAGTTGCCCATCGCTGCTGGCCACGTCGTACCACCCGATCTCGGGCACGGGTGATCTGCTGACGCTTCCGCCGAGAGCCTGCGCGATGAGTTGGCCGCCGAAGCACACGCCGAGTACCCCGACCCCGGACTCCACCGCGCGGCGCACCATGGCCATCTCGGCTCCCACCCAGCTGTCGACCAGAGCCTGGTCGTAGACCGCCCAGCGGGCGCCCAGCGGAACGATCACGTCATAGTCCGTGGGGTCGGGGAAGGTCGCCGGACCGGCGGGATGGTCGGCCTGCCCAGGAGCGACGACGTCGAACGTCTCGATGTCGAATCCGCATCCGGTGAAGGCATCGGCCAGCATGGCCTCGGTGGCCGTGCAGTCGTTGCGGAGGAACAGAACCTTCGATGTCACACCGCCATTATTTCGGTATCTGCCGACGACGTCATTTCAGGTCCACTTTTTGGACCTTCAGGCCGATTCGGCGATCCGCGCAAGGCTCGGGTGCTCACCTGGCTCGGTAGCGTCGCGCGGGGCGGCCGGCACCGTACTGCAACCGCAGTTCCAGGGCCCCGGTGCCCAGGTAGTACTCCAGGTAACGCCGCGCACTGACCCGTGAAATGCCCACCAGCTCAGCGCATTCGGAGGCCGAAACCTCGCCTGCGTTGCGGACCGCCTCCATCACCACACGGCCGGTCTCGGCGCCCAGGCCCTTCGGCAGGGTGGCGGCCGGGCCGCCGAACAGGGCATCGATGGTCGATTGATCGGCACCGCCTTCGCCCGCCAGCGCCTCGGCGCGCGTGGCGAAGGTCACCAGCTTGGCCCGCAGTTGATCGAATTCGAAGGGTTTGACCAGGTAGTCGGCGGCCCCGCCGTCCAGCGCGCCGCGCACGGTGTCGAGTTCGCGCGCGGCGGTCACCATGATGACCCCGACTCGGTTGCCTTCGGCGCGCAACCGTCGGAGCACCTCCAACCCGGTCATGTCGGGTAGGTAGACGTCGAGCAGAATCAGGTCGGGTAGGTATCGGGCGGCGGCGGCGAGGGCCTCGGTTCCGTTGTGCGCCACCGACACCGTGCGGTAGTCGTCGACCCGGTCGACGAAGCGGCGATGTATCTCGGCCACCATGAAGTCGTCGTCGACGACGAGTACGTCACGCATTGAGCCGCACCACGAACAGGGCGCCGCCGCCGGGTGCGTCGCTGACTTCGACGTTGCCACCGTGCTGAGCGGTCACCAGGCGCACCAGGGCCAACCCGATGCCCCTGCCGCCGGGCACCTGAGCCTTGGAGGTGACGCCCCGAGAGAAAATCGATTCCCGAAGATGTTCGGGCACACCGGGTCCCGAATCGGAGACGGCCAAAGTCAACCCGGCCGAGTCGTCGATGCGGACGCTCACCCGGGCGTCCGCCGAGCCGACCGACACGTCGACGGCATTGTCGATCAGGTTGCCCAGCAATGTGATCACGTCTGTGGCCAGGGCCGGGGCGAGTGCGCTGAGATGGCTGTCGTCGGTCAGGGCGAGGGTGACCCCGCTCTCGGCGGCCAGTGATGTCTTGGCGATCAGCAGTGCGGCCACAGCGGGGTCGGAAACATGTTGGGTGACAGCCTCGTTGATCTCGGCTCGACGTCGGGTCAGGGTGCCCACCACGTCTCGCACCGCGTCGAATTCGCCCAGCTGCACCAGACCGGAGATGGTGTGCAGCTGATTGGAGAACTCGTGGGTCTGCGCCCGCAGTGTGTCGGTCACGCTGCGGTGGGAGGACAGTTGTGCCTGCAGGGCGGCCAGCTCGGTACTGTCGCGCATGGTGGTCACGGTACCGATGCTCCTGCCCTGGCTGCGGGCCGCGCGGCGATTGAGCGCCAGCACCCGGGTGCGGGTGGTGATCACCACGTCGGAGCCGTCGGCGCGATTTCCCCCACCGGACAACAGGAATGTCACCACCGCGGGTTCCAGGCCGACCTCGTCGGCCCGGTGTCCCACCGCGTCGGCGCCGATGCCCAGTAGATCGGATGCGCTGTCGTTGATCACCGTGATGAACCCCTCGTTGTTCACCGCCACCACACCCTCACGGATGCTGTGCAGCAGGGCTTCCCGGTGATCGGCCAGGCTGGCGAGCTCGGCGATGTCCAGCCCACGGGTGTGGCGGTTGATGCGACGCGACAGCAGCCATGACGCCAGCATCCCGAGCGCGGCGCCCAGCCCGAGATAGATCAGCAGCCGTTCGCCGGCGCCGCCCAACAACTCCCACACTGACGGGTAGCGCTCGCTGACCGAGACGATCGCCAGCACCGCACCGTCGGTCGCCAGGACGGGTACCTGGCCCACCAACCGATGCGTGCCTTCGACGTCGATGTCGCCGGACCAGGCGCGGCCTTCGTCGGCCAGGGTGGCGCGCAGGTCGAGGCGTTGTCCGACACGCGCGGGATCGGACGACACGCGCACAATCCCGGCCGGATCGGCGATCTCGGCCAGATCAGCGCCCGAGAGGGCCACCGCGCGGTCGACTTCGGGTGCGAGCACCTGCGCGGCGAACGGGTCGTCATAGCGGTCCCGGACGATCGGTGTGGAGGCCATGTTCTCGGCGACAGCGATCATCCGCTGACCGCGGACGTCCCGGAATTCCCGGGCCGATTGGGCGACCGACACCGCGGCCACCGCGATCAGGACCACCGCGACCACCAGCAGCTGGAACACCAGGAAGCGTCCGGCCAAGGTGTTGCCCGGCAACAACCGGGCCCGCGCGACCGGTGAACCCGCAGCCGGTGAACTCAACGTACAAAACTTCCTTTGCGTCCGAATGCGTGACCTGCGTCACGTCCGGGGTCCAGTATTGCTGAACATGAGGTTTCGACGTCTGGGCGCCGCGCTGATGGTGGCCGTAGTAGCAGTGATGGCGGTGACGGCCTGCGGTGTTACCCGCGGTGACCAATCCCGTGGCCTGCACCGGCTGCGCATGATGGTGCCCAACAGTCCCGGCGGGGGCTACGACCTGACGGCGCGTACCGCGGTGAAGGTCATGGAGGACACCGACATCACCGGGCGTATCGAGGTGTTCAACGTCATCGGGGCCGGCGGCACCGTGGCGATGGCGCGCCTGATGAACGAAAAAGGCAACGACGACCTCATGATGATGATGGGGCTCGGGGTGGTGGGAGCGGTGTACACCAACGGTTCCTCGGCGCGCGCTTCCGACGCGACGGCTCTGGCCAAGATGGTCGAAGAGCAGGAAGGCATTCTGGTGCCCGGGGATTCGCCATTCCGGACCATCGGCGATCTGGTCGCGGCGTGGAAGGCTGATCCGGCCAAGGTGACGATCGGCGGCGGGTCTTCACCCGGTGGGCCCGATCACCTGTTCCCGATGGAGACCGCGCGGGCGGTCGGAGTGGACCCGCGCAAGGTCAACTACATCACCTACGACGGCGGCGGCGACCTGCTGACGGCCCTGCTGGGCAAGAAGATCGCGGCGGGCACCACGGGGCTGGGCGAGTTCGTCGACCAGATCGAGGCCGGTCAGGTTCGGGTGCTGGCGGTATCGGGTGCCGAACGGGTCGAGGGGATCGATGCGCCCACCCTGACCGAGGCCGGGATCGACCTCACCTTCACCAACTGGCGCGGAATATTGGCGCCGCCAGGTATTTCCGGTGAGGCCAGGGACGCGATGGTGCGGGCACTGACCGATCTGCACGGCACCCAGCAGTGGCGCGACGCGCTGGTCAAGAACGGCTGGAGTGACGCGTTCAGCACCGGGGCGGACTTCGAACAGTTCCTTCGGGACCAGGACCGGCGCGTCTCGACGACGCTCAACGAATTGGGGCTGTTGTGAAGGTCGACAAGGCCCAGTATCTGGTGTGTGCGGTCCTGGCGGCCGTCGGCGGATTCCTGATCTATGACGCGCTCACCTTGACCAGCGGGTTCGCCAAGGTCGATCCCGTTGGGCCGCGGGCGTTTCCGCTGGGAATCGGGATCGTGCTCATGGTCCTCGCGCTCATCCTGGCGCTAGCCATCCCGCGCGGATCGGTGGGCGAGGCCGACGCCGGTGAGGACGTCGACCCGAACATGCCGGGGGACTGGCGCACGGTGGGCCTGCTGGTCGGGCTGTTCGTCCTGGTGATCGTTCTGGTCAAACCTCTGGGTTGGGCCATCACCGGTGCCCTGCTGTTCGCCGGTGCGGCAACGATTCTGGGCAACCGTCATTACCTCCGAAACCTCGTGATCGGCGCGGTGCTGTCGGTGGCGAGTTTCTATGCGTTCTACTCCGGGCTCGGAATCCCGCTGCCCGCAGGCATTCTGGACGGGATTCTGTAGATGAACAACTTCGAATGGTTGCTTCAGGGGTTCGCCGAGGCCGCAACCCCGATGAACCTGCTGTACGCCGTGATCGGTGTGTTGCTGGGCACCGCGGTAGGTGTGCTGCCGGGCATCGGCCCGGCCATGACCGTGGCGCTGCTGCTGCCGGTGACCTACAACGTCAGCCCGAGTGCGGCATTCATCATGTTCGCCGGCATCTTCTACGGCGGGATGTATGGCGGATCGACCACCTCGATCCTGCTGAACACCCCAGGTGAATCCTCGTCGGTGATCACCGCGATCGAGGGCAACAAGATGGCCAAAGCCGGCCGCGCCGCCCAGGCCCTGGCCACCGCCGCGATCGGCTCCTTCGTGGCGGGCGCGATCGGCACCGCACTACTGGCCGCGTTCGCGCCGCCGATATCCCGGTTCGCGGTGACCCTCGGCGCACCCTCCTACCTGGCGATCATGCTGTTCGCACTGGTCGCGGTCACCGCCGTGCTGGGTTCCTCCAAGCTGCGGGGCGCGATCTCGCTGTTCCTCGGACTGGCGATCGGCGTCGTCGGCATCGACTTCCTGACCGGTCAGCCGCGCGCCACGTTCGGCCTGCCCCAGTTGTCCGACGGTATCGACATCGTGGTGATCGCGGTGGCGATCTTCGCGCTCGGTGAGGCGCTGTGGGTGGCCGCACACCTGCGCCGCCGGCCGGCCGACGTGATCCCGGTAGGGCGGCCGTGGATGAGCCGGCAGGACTTCGGCCGGTCCTGGAAGCCGTGGCTGCGTGGCACCGCTTACGGATTCCCCTTCGGCGCGCTGCCGGCCGGCGGCGCCGAGCTGCCCACGTTCCTGTCCTACATCACCGAAAAACGGCTCTCGAAGCATCCCGAGGAGTTCGGCAAGGGGGCCATCGAGGGTGTGGCCGGCCCGGAGGCCGCCAACAACGCCTCGGCGGCGGGCACCCTGGTGCCGATGCTGTCGCTGGGCCTGCCCACCAATGCCACCGCGGCGGTGATGCTGACGGCGTTCGTCTCCTACGGAATTCAGCCCGGTCCAACCCTTTTCGAGAAGGAACCACTGCTGATCTGGACGCTGATCGCCAGCCTGTTCATCGGAAACTTCCTGCTTCTGGTGCTCAATCTGCCGCTCGCGCCGCTGTGGGCCAAGCTGCTGCGCACTCCGCGTCCGTACCTCTACGCGGGCATTCTGTTCTTCGCCACGCTGGGCGCCCTAGCGGTCAACGTGCAACCGCTGGATCTGGCCCTGCTGTTGGTCTTCGGGCTGCTGGGTCTGATGATGCGGCGGTTCGGATTGCCGGTGCTGCCCTTGATCATCGGGGTCATCCTGGGTCCACGCATCGAACGTCAGCTGCGTCAGAGCCTGCAACTCGGCGGCGGTGATTGGACGAGCCTGTTCACCGAACCTGTCGCGATCGTCACCTACGTGCTCATGGCGATCCTGTTGCTGATGCCGTTGGTGCTCAAGCTGATGCACCGCAGCGAGGAGACGTTGCTGATCGTCGAGGATGATGCTGATCAACAGGAGAAGGCGGCCCAGAGATGATAGTGATCGGCTACTCCGCCGACGTGTTCGGCGTGGCCGCGGTCGAACACGGTATCGCCGAGGCTGCCTTGCGAGGCACCAGCCTGCTGGTGATCAACGCGACCGCGGGTGACGCCTACGCGGATCCCCGGTTCGCCGGCTCCGGCCAGGTGCACGATGTCGAGGAGCGGCTGCGGGAGAGCGGTGTGCCGTTCGAGTTGCGTCAGCCGGTGGGCGTGGACGCGGCCACCGAGTTGCTCGACGCGATGGACGCCGACGACGCCGAGTTGCTGGTGATCGGCATCCGGCACCGCAGCCCCGTGGGCAAGCTGTTGCTGGGCAGCGTGTCGCAACAGCTGCTGCTGGAGTGCCCGAAACCGGTGCTGGCGGTCAAACCCGACCGTCACTAACACGTCCTGAACAGGGATTACCGTCCTCACAGGACGCTACGGTGCGCGGTGAGGATCAGTTTTCGTGCCGATAACGCCGCCGGAAAGATCCGACAACACCCTCACCACACCATGGGGGCATGGCGGACGGCGCGGGCTCGGGATCAACCCCGGACAAGACACACCGGACCGCGTGTTCGTACTGCGGCGTCGGGTGCGGTATCGAGGTCACTACCAGGGTTGACGACGGCCGCACGGTGATCGCCCGGGTCAGCGGCGACAAGCTGCACCCCACCAATTTCGGACGGCTGTGCACCAAGGGGGCGATGCACGCCGAGATGATGGCCGCTGACGACGACCGGCTCACGACCGCTTTGCTGCGCCCCACCCGCGGAGATGAACTGGTACCGGCACCGGTGGACGACGCGGTGGCCGAGGCGGGACGCCGGCTGCGGGCCATCATCGACGCGCACGGCCCCGACGCCGTGGCCCTGTATGTGTCGGGCCAGATGACGCTGGAGGCGCAGTACCTGGCCACCAAGCTGGCCAAGGGTTTCCTGCGCACCGTCCACATCGAATCGAATTCACGGTTGTGTATGGCGAGTGCGGGCACGGGTTTCAAACAGTCGCTCGGATCCGATGGTCCGCCAGGGTCCTACACCGACTTCGACCGGGCCGACCTGTTCTTCGTCACCGGCGCGAACATGGCCGACTGCCATCCGATCCTGTTCCTGCGCATGGCCGATCGGCTCAAGGCCGGCGCCAAGCTGATCGTGGTGGACCCCCGCCGCACCGCGACGGCCGAACGCGCCGATCTGTTCCTGCAGATCAAACCGGGAACCGACCTGGCGCTGCTCAACGGCCTGCTGCACCTGCTGCTCCAGACCGGTGCCATCGACCACGAGTTCATCGCCGAGCACACCACCGGCTGGGAGGCGATGCCGGACTTCCTGGCCGATTACCCGCCGGACCGGGTCGCCGAGATCACCGGAATCCCCGAAGCCGACATCCGCACTGCCGCAGCGATGATCGCCGAGGCGGGGGAGTGGATGAGCTGCTGGACCATGGGGCTCAACCAGAGCACCCACGGCACCTGGAACACCAACGCGATCTGCAACCTGCACCTGGCCACCGGCGCGATCTGCCGCCCGGGCAGCGGACCGATGTCGCTGACCGGCCAGCCCAATGCGATGGGCGGCCGGGAAATGGGTTATATGGGGCCGGGGCTGCCCGGTCAGCGGTCGGTCCTTGCCGCTGACGACCGGGCCTTCGTCGAGACCCGGTGGGGCCTCGAACCCGACACCATCCGCACCGAGGTTGGACCGGGCACCATCGGCATGTTCGAACAGATGGAACAGGGACACATCAAGGCCTGCTGGATCATCTGCACGAATCCGGTTGCCAGCGTGGCCAACCGGAAGACCGTGATCAACGGCTTGGAGGCCGCTGAGCTGGTCGTCGTCCAGGACGCCTACCGGTCCACGGCCACCAACCACTACGCCGACATCTTGCTGCCCGCGGCGCTGTGGGCGGAAGCCGAAGGCGTCATGGTCAATTCGGAGCGCAATCTGACCCTGTTGTCTCCGTCGGTCGCCCCGGCGGGGCAGGCCCGGCCGGACTGGCAGCTGATCTGCCAGGTCGCGACGCAGCTGGGATTCGCCGAGCACTTCGACTACCGGTCCGCCGAGGAGATCTTCGACGAAATCCGCGAATTCGCCAATCCGAAGACCGGATATGACCTGCGTGGCGCCGATTACGCGAGGCTGCGTGAAACTCCTTTGCAATGGCCGGTTCCGCCCGGCGACGGCCCCGGCGGTGCCGATGACCGTCACCCCATCCGTTACCTCAACGACGGAGTGAGTCAGGATCTGTTCGTCGACGCGGACGGACGCCGGCCCCGGCTGGCGTTCGCAACCCCGTCGCGGCGGGCCGTCTTCCACGCCCGGCCGCACATGGACGCCGCCGAACTGCCCGATGACGACTACCCGATGGTGCTCAACACTGGTCGGCTGCAACATCAATGGCACACCATGACCAAGACCGGCAAAGTGGGCAAGCTCAACAAACTCAATCCCGCGCCGTTCGTCGAAATCCATCCGATGGACGCACTCGAGCTCGACATCGTCGAGGGGCAGCAGGTCGAGTTGACGTCCCGGCGCGGGCGTGCCGTCTTGCCCGCCAAGGTGTCGGACCGGGTGCGGCCCGGCAACTGCTTCGCGCCGTTCCACTGGAACGACGAACACGGCGAGTACCTCACGGTCAACGCCGTGACCAACGACGCGGTCGACTCGGACTCGCTGCAGCCGGAGTTCAAGGTGTGCGCGGTCAGCCTGCGCCCGGTCCGATCGGTCGACGGCACGTCGGCACTTCATCCGCTCGCAGCCGAGGCGGGATTGGCTGCCGTAGCCAAGCCGATGCTGAGCCACGACGAAAAGATCTATCTGGCCGGCTTTTTCACCGGTCTGCCGGATGCACCCGTGGGCGTGCCGGTGCTCCCGGCTTCGGCGCCGCTCAGCGCCACGGTGCGCCTGTGGGTGGACGGGGTGCTCGCCGGACGCTACTCGCGGGACGGCGACAGTGAGCCGGGCCGGCGACCGGTACCGGGCGGGCCGATGGTGTTGTGGGCCTCGCAGACCGGTACCGCCGAGGAGTTCGCGGCCGGGCTGGCGGACCGCATCGACGGGGCCTCGTTGGTCAACATGGACGATCTCGCCTTGGCCGATCTGGCCGCCGCACGCGACGTCCTCGTTGTCACCAGTACGTTCGGTGACGGCGGGCCGCCGGACAACGGCGCCGATTTCTGGAACCGGCTACAGGGTCCGGACGCCCCACAGCTGCACGGCCTGCGCTACGCGGTTCTCGGCATCGGCGACAAGTCCTACGACAACTTCTGCGGGCACGCCAAATCGCTGGATCAGCGGCTGGCGGATCTGGGGGCGACCAAGCTGCTCGAGCGTGCCGACTGTGAGGCCTACGACGACGAGCCGATGCGGCGCTGGGCCGATGCGGTCACCACCGCGCTCACCGGTGCGACGCCCCTACCGGCGGCACTCGGCAGCGGCATCCGCACGGTCATTCCCACCGAGCCGGACGAATTCACCAGGGCCAAGCCGATTTTGGCTGTCCTGGGGCGCAACGAACGTTTGACGGCCCCGACTGCCGCCAAGGAGGTGCGTCAGTTCGGTTTCGACATCTCCGAGTACGAGGTGAGTTATTCGGTCGGTGACTCGCTGGGTGTCTATGCCTGCAACGATCCGGCGGTGGTGGACGCCTGGCTGGCGGCCACCGCCCTCTGTCCGGATTCGGTGATCGAGGTCGACGGGGTTGAGCAGTCGCTGCGTGACGCCCTCATCTCGTCGTACGACATCTGCCGGGTGACGCCGGACCTGTTGCGGTTTGTCTCGGACGCTTGCCCAGATCGCTCCGCCGCCAAGATCCTGCGCAATTCCGGTGAGCGGCGCGGCAATTGGCTGCGTAACCGCAACGGTCTCGACGTGGTGACGGAGTTCGCGGTGCGTGCCGAACCCGAGCAGTGGCAAGAGGTTCTGGTCCGGCTGACCCCGCGCAACTATTCGATCTCGTCAAGCCCGCTGGTCAGCCCGCACGAAGTCCAGACGACGGTGTCGGTGTTGCGATACCGAGGGCCGGGCGGCGCGCACCGGGGCGGGGTGTGTTCGACATTCCTCGCCGACCGGGCCGCGGCCGCGCCGGTGTTCCTGCAGCGCTCACCACATTTCCGCCCACCCGAGGACGCGGATACCCCGATGATCATGATCGGGCCGGGCACCGGCATCGCCCCGTTCCGGGGATTCCTGCAAGAGCGTCGCGCGCTGGGACACCGCGGCCGGAACTGGCTCTTTTTTGGCGACCAGCACCGCGACGAGAACTTCTACTACCGCGACGAGTTCGAGGAGATGGCTGCCGACGGGTTCCTGAGCCGGCTGGATCTGGCCTTCTCCCGAGATCAGGCCAACCGGGTGTACGTGCAGCACAAGATGATCGAGCGCGGCGCCGAGGTGTGGCGCTGGTTGGACGAGGGCGCCCACCTCTACGTCTGCGGTGACGCCGCCCGGATGGCCAAGGACGTGGACGCCACGCTGACCACAATCCTGCGGAGCCACGGCGGAATGTCCGACGACGCCGCCCGAGGTTACAAACGAGACCTGGTCGCCCAGAAGCGGTACGTACGCGACGTCTACTGACCCAGGTCGTTCCAGATGATCTTGGCCAACTCGTCTCGGTCGGCCACGCCCAGCTTGATGCAGGCCCGGTAGATGTGGCCTTCCACCGTGCGGACCGAGACGGTCAGACGTTCGGCGATGTCGCGGTTCGACAAGCCCTGGGCCACCAGGCCGGCCACTTCGCGTTCGCGACCGGTCACCGGCAGCGGCCGGGCGGCCGACCGGATTGCCGGAGTGGCCGCCCCGCCGCACTTGGACGCCAGTTGCAGCGCGTGCGCGGCGGATTCGGTGCTGTTGCGGCGGTGTCCGGCCTTGTCGTGCAGTGGCACCGCCTGGGCCGCGGAGTCGGCGGCCGACAACAGCAACCCGGCCTCCTCGAACGCGGTGGACATCTTGTCCAGTTCGTTCGCGTCGGCCGCGGCCACCGCGGCGGCGTGCCGCGCGTACAGCGCGGGCAGCGGGCCGCCGGCCCGGTCGACGAGCTCCTGCAGCCGACGCGTCACGCTGCGATCGCCGAACCGCGCCGCGCTGTGCAGGGCCTCGGCCTCGACCGCATATTGCCCCGACGAATGCGCCGCATCGGCGGCGGCGCGGGCCAGGTCGATTGCCGAGCGATGCCCGCCCTTGGCTGCGGCCACCCAGGCGTTGGCGACCATCCGGAGGGGTTCGTGGAGCGCCATGAACTCGCCAGAGTGTTCCTTGGCGTCCTCGAGCACGCGCTCGGCGTCGGCCGGGTCGCCCACTGCCGCGTAGGCGCGGGCCAGTAGCAGCCGGCCGGGCAGCTGCCAGGGCAGCGAGCTCTCCGCGTTGAGCGCGGCCAGGGCCTGCTCGATGGACCGGATGGCGTCGCGGAACCGACCGCTGTGGGTAGCGGCCACGCCGTCCATGATCCTGGCGATGGCCCAGCCGGCGAACTGGCCGGCCGAGGAGAACTCGGCGTACTCAGTGGCACGCTGCCGGGCCCGTTCGAGCTGACCGGTGTAGGCCAGAGCCAGCACCTCGCCGTAGAACACCATGATCCGGATCATGCCGTCGGTGGTCTTGCGCTGTGCCCGGCAGCGTGAGGCGATCGGCAGGAAATCCTCGCCTCGGCCCACCAGCGGCATCGACAGCCCCGCGGCGAATGCCGCGAAATCCACGGCCTGCCGCGGTGCCTCGGGGTTGGCCAGGACCCGCTCGGCGATCTGAAGGCCTTCGGCAATCTTGTTCTGATGCACCGCCATGCCGGCACCGGTCGCATCGACGACCAGTTTCAGGATGGGATGGGTGACCCGCTCCTGCAGGAGGGCGAGCACCTGACTGGCGCGCGTCACGTCGCCTTGGGACCAGAACAGGTTGGACACCCGCGGAATGCCCCATTGCACGAGTTCCATCTCATCGAGATCGGCGGGTGAGAACTGTTCGAGGATGCTGTCAGCCTGGGCCGGATGTCCCTGCCACAACAACGCGCGCGACAGTAGCGCGGCCGCGCTGAGTCCGCCGCCGTGATCGAAGGCCGCGCGGGCCAACTTCTCCCCGAGCGGAAGGTTGGACAGGAACACCGCATCCTTCGCGGCGGTGATCAGCAGTTCGATGTCGGTGCCCTGGTCGCTCTCGATCGCCAACTCGGCCAACTTGATTCGGCTGGCGGGCGAGTCGAGGTTGCGTTCGTGCAAGATCTTGGCGATGCGGCCCCGCAGCTTGCGGGCCGACGCGGTGCCGACCCTGCGGCGCACTGCCTCGCCGAACAGCGGGTGGCTGAAGCGGACGTTGGTCTGACCGTCGTCGGCGACGATTCGGATCAGGCCGCGCATCTCGGCGGCGTCCACCGCGTCCTCGCCCGCCAGTTCGGCCAGCGCGTCGATGTCGAGTGGTTCGCACAGCGACAGCAGTTTCAGTGCGTTCAGGACGTCTTCACCCGCGTGGGCCAGCCGTTCGTCGAGCAGTTCGATCAGGCCGGAGGGGATGACGGTGGGGCCGCGAAACTGCCACACCCCGTTGACCTTTGTCAGCGTGCCGGCGTCGACCGCGCCCTCGACCATGTTGCGCAGGAACAGGGGATTGCCACCGGAGGTCTCCCACATCACGTCGGCGCTGAGGCCCTCCAGCGTCCCTCCCAGCACGGTTTCGATGAGTGCGATGCTCTGTTGTTTGGTGAACGGATTGAGTTCGAAGCGCTCGAGGTAACCGTCCTTCCACAGTGAGGTGACGGCATCGGGAACCGGCTCGCCGCTGCGGACGGTGGCCACCAGGTGACCGGAGCGCTCCACTGCGATCTGGTGCAGCAGTGTTGCCGAGAGTTGGTCCAGCAAATGGGCGTCGTCGATCCCGACGATGGTGTCGCCCTCGGCCACCAGCGATTCGCGTGCCGACCCGATGAGGGCGATGGGATCGCGGGATCCCGACGAGGACACCCAGTGGGCGAACGCGCCGAGCGGGATGCTGCGCGACGACTCGGTGCACGCGGCCCAGTGCACCTTCCGGTTCAACGACGCCGTCACGGTGCGCGCCAAGGTGGTCTTACCGACCCCCGCGGCTCCGACGAGAACAACTCCGCAGCTGTCCGTCCCGCTGAGGGCGGCCCGAATGGCCTCGTGCTCGGCGGGCCGGTCCAAAAGCTGCCACTGACCAGGCATGAATCCTGAGTCTAGGGGCATGGGGCCGCCAACGCTGCCGAACAAGGCGTCGACGGGGCGGTGTTTGTCGGCGGTGGCGGCGAATGTTCTTCCCATTGCAAGTATTTCCCTGTCCGCCGGCGTCAATCCGGAAGCTCGGAGATATCGGCGGGCTCGCGCCGCTCGATGCGGTTCACCTGGTGCCGGAAGTCGCTCGACGCTTCATACACCTTGAGCTTCAGCCGGTTGATGGACCCCAGCGGGCGGTGGGCTTGCAGGCCGCGCCACGAGTTGAAGGACAACACATCGTCGCCGTATGCGCGGCGCAGGGCGCTGTACGGGTTCTGCTGGGGGAAAACGACTTTGGCGACCGGCAGATAGGGCGACTTCCAGGGTTTCGTGGCATCCTCGATCGGCATGGTCTGCTCGTCGAGGCACAGTTGGACGCTGAATGTGTATTCCGCGGAATGCTTTCCGAAGAACTCCATGATGAGATCGCGGTGCTCGTCCTGCCCGGGATTGCGCGGAAGGGTCTGATCGGCGAGTGCTTTCACCTCTGGTGAGGTGGGTTCGTACTTGAACCGGGCCACATGATCGCCATAGCGGATCGGGGCGGAGGAGAAGAACGTCTCGCCCAGGATGGGGCGGTTGGGGGCGACGAACACCGCCAGATTCGGCGGTATCGGCAGGCCGATCTTCTTGAGCGCGCCGAGCAGCTCGCTGCCTACCCACAGTGCGCTGTCGGACAACCTGGCCAGCAGGGTGGCGCTGAGCATGCCGAGGGTGCGGTACGCGTGGGCGTCGGCGAACAGGAATTCTTCGTGGGTGACCAGGACGAAGTCCTGCGTCACGTTGGATTCGTCGCCCGGGTCCGTCATGGCCCGGGCACCGTGCACGCCGATGGCCTTGATGCCGAGTCCGCGTACTCCGCGGTTCCGGTCGCTGCGCAGTACGCCGGAGGTGGTCGAGATGCGGGCGATCACCGGGAAGCTGCGTGCTTCGGCGAACATTCCCTGGGCCAGCACCTCGGGTAGGTCCGGGTTGACGATGAGCTCGCCGCGCAGGATGGCATGGCTCTTGGCGTGTGCATCGCGCAGGCCGTGCTTGAACTTCTTGTAGGCACGTTCGTTGTTCTTGCGCAGTGCTTTGACGATCTTCTCTATGTCCTTGGCTTCACTGGCCTTCGGTTGTTCGAGATCGTCGCGGTAGCGGACCGGATCGAGGCTTTCGGCCACGCGACGTACATCGGCGGAGGTCATGGCTGCGGTCATACGGATGCCTTTCTGGTGGGGGACACCGGGTTCCATGGAGCGAAGGGGTTGGCCACCCCGGTCAGGGCCGGGGACAGTCGGGGAAAGTGCCGTAGCAGTACCGATCGCATGTCGTTGTCGCGCACCCACTTCATGCCGGCAACGGTGTACGTCTCCTCCCGGAAGTCGGCGGTGAAGAAGCGGTCACTCTCCAGCCTGCGGGTCGCCATCAGGATGAACACCCGAAACGCGGTGTCGCTGAAGCCGAATCCGGGCGGTTTGGGTTCGGCGTAGAGGCCGATCATCAGGTCGACGAGGTCTATGTCGTCGTCGTAGATCTCACGAAGTTCGGCCGCCAGCACCGTCTCGCCGGTCAGCTCCTCGAACGTCTTGACCGGCTTGAGCCGGAACAATTCCCGGAATTGGTTGTAGCGCGGCACACCTCGCTCCCGGGAGCGGATCAGGTCGATGGTCGCCAGGTCGATCAGGGTGCCGTCGACGCGGTGCATGTGCTGCAAATGTCGCGGGAAGTTGTGCAGCGACAACGCGCCGGGGTGAGCCCGACCGAAGGAGTAGAACAGGTCTGCCATCGGGCTTTCTGCCAGCCTGGCGCGCACGTTGAGCACCGACAGCTCAGGAAGCTCGTGCTGGGCGGTGACGTGGTCGTCGGCCAGTGAGCGGAAGGTGAACTCGTCGGGGATCAGCGGGTGCATCCGGTATACGGCGACGAACTCCTCGGTCAACGAGTACGGCACACCGTGGTGTGTGGTCGGTGAGCCGGGGATGCCGTGCAGCAGGGGGCTGGTACTGATCCGGCCGAAGCGCTGCCGAAGCTGGGGGCCCAGGCGCTCGCCGAGGAGCCCGAACCAGTTGACGCGCATGGCCGTAACCGTCGTGGGGTGCGCGATGATCGCCGGTGTCCAGTCCACGGTGTGGATCTTGGCCATCAGCGCGGAATTGACCAGGCGGGCCTTGTCGTAGAGCTGCTGGCCGGTCAAGTAGGGATATTCTCCGGCCAGGTGGTCGCAGATCGCGTTGTGCTCGCGCATGAACAGTGAGTGCAGCAGGGCCAGACCCAGCCAGAAATTTCCGGCCGTGCCGGACAGGTCCGCGGTCGCCTCGACCTCCGGAGGCGGCAGCCCCGCGTCGTCGATGCGCAGCTTGCCGTGCTCGGGGGCGCGCAGTGCGGTGGCGAATGCCGGTGTGGTCCCGTAGATCTGGGACGCATCCCACCAGTGTGACTCCTGTGTGACGTAGCTGGGCGGGCCGGCCCGGCCGGGGCGGGGATCCGGCGGGGTGCGCTCGACCCGCATCGGGCGCTGGGGCCACGGGTCGTCGTCGGGAAGCGGCACCACCCAGGGCCGGGACGGCACCGAGCCGTGGGCGAACCAGTCGTGCACCTCGAACTGAATCCAGGCCGCGGCCAGCAGATTGAGTGTCGTCGCGGGCTGAAAAGTATCGCGGGTCAGCAGGGTACGGCTGATCAGCCGTGGATTCGGATCGAGCAGCCGCTGGGCGGATTCCGGGTATGAGTGTTCGGGTGGGACATTGCGGCCGAAGCGGCAACCCACCGCACCCATCGTCGGGTCGGCCAGGTCGTTGTAGGAGCCGTCCCGCGTCCGGGCACCCAGATAGTTGCCGATATCGACCGGCCCGGCCGGGGTTACCGGGGCAGGTTCGGCGGCATACAGATTCGACGTGCGCAGCTGGTGGCGAAGCCCGGCCAGTACCGCGAGGCCGATGATCTTGGGAAGGCGTGGCCAGCCCACCGCTTGGTCGACCCACTGGGCGAACCAGGCCCCCAGCGTGACCGTCACCGACCGGGACCGCGACCAGGCCGTGGCGATGATCGCTGGAGCCTGTCGCGCCGTGGTCACCATCCGTTGTTTCCCTCCGCGGAGAATGCGGTGCCGCCTACCGGAAACGATTGTTGTGCAGCGGGGCGAAAATGACATGAGTAGTGCGCTACCCGATCCGGAATGTGCGGCCTCGTCGGGTTTCGAGTAGTCGAATACGCGTGTACATCCGGCTCTTCTGAGCGACCATCGATCGACGCAGGAAAACCTGGGGTGGCGGAGTGTGCCGAGGAGCGCGGTGAGTTCAACTGGGGATGTCTGGGCAAATCGGGTACTGGCTGTGCTGGGAGACCGCCAGGGCGGCTCGGTCACCGACATGACGTCGCTGGCCGAGGCCGTCGCGGCCAGGTTCGCTTCGCAGTTCACCGAGCGTGACCGGCAGTACGAGAATGCCAACCCCTACTGGCACAACCGGGTTCACGATGCCGTCGCGACACTTCGCCGGCGCAGGCTGATCGCGCCGAAGACGGCCAAGAGCGACACGGTGCGGTTGACCGCGGCGGGACGCCAAGCCGTCGCGGACGCGCGAGTCCGGACCGAGGCGGCGACTCAGCCGCGGGCGCGAGCTGCCGCTGCGGCGGGCGAATGCGCGGCGGCACCGGAGGCCGGCACCACCGAACCGCCCAAACGCGATCCGGTGCTCGCCGGCGTCGTGACACCGCCGCTGCGCACCGCGATGGCGCGGGAAGGCAGCGAGGGTCGCATACCGATCATGATCGAGCTCAACCTGACCTTCCAGCCATCGGTGGCCGCCGCGATCGAGCGCGTGGCGCGGCTGTGGGAGCTGGTCGGTGGGGCCCAGACGCCCGTGGCGCTGGCCGATCAGTTCATGGCCGGCGAGCTGACGTCCGACCAGATCAAGTCCCTGGTTTCCGCGGATGCGGTCCCGCAGTCCTGGACCGAGCGGGCGGTCTACCGGATCTGGCCCGATTTCGAGGTGCACCCCCAGATCGACGCTTCCTCGACCACCATCAAGGCCATCGCCGCGCAGCGGTCGTTCGACAGCTTCGGCGAGGGAATCGTCTGGGCCGTAGTCGATTCCGGCATCGACGAGAAGCACGCGCACTTCGCGGCGTATCAGAACCTGAGCGATCCGGCGGTGGTCGACCTGCATTGCGACTTCACCGGAGGCAACGCCCCGCTGACCGACACCGACGGGCACGGCACGCACGTGGCCGGGATCATCGCCGGAGGATTGGTGGACCGCAAACCCGAAGACGTGGTGGTGGTCGAGAAGCGGCTCAATGATCCTGAGCACGGGGGCGATCCGATCACCGCGCCGCGCACCGTGGCAGACCCGTCGCGGCTGGCGGGTATGGCGCCGAAGGCCAAGCTGGTCAGCCTCAAGGTGCTCGGCCGTGGGGATGAGGCCTCCCGGGTGAGTCGGGTGATGCAGGCCCTGGCCTACGTTCGGAAGCTCAACGCCGGAAGTGAGCGGGTGCCCCGGATTCACGGCGTGAACCTCAGCCTCGGCTACGAATTCGACGCCGAGTGGTACGCGTGTGGGCAGAGCCCGATGTGCATCGAGGTCGACAAGACCGTGCGCTCAGGTGTGGTGGTGGTCGTGGCCGCGGGCAATTCCGGTTACGTGTCACTGAACACGGCCTTCGGCAAGGACTCGGTCAAGTTCACCGCCGACATGACGATCAACGATCCGGGAAACACCGAGAGCGCGATCACCGTCGGCTCCACGCACCGGAGCTCGCCGCACACCTTCGGTGTCTCGTACTTTTCCTCGCGTGGCCCCACCGGGGACGGGCGGCGGAAACCGGACCTGGTGGCACCCGGGGAACGCATCACCTCGGCCGCGGCCGGAAGTCGCCGCGACAAGGTCACCAATCAGATCACCGTGGCCGACGACGTGCCGGTCTACGTCGAGGAGAGCGGAACCAGCATGGCGGCTCCGCACGTATCCGGCGCGATAGCCGCATTCCTCTCGGTTCAGCGCGAGTTCGTCAGCGAACCGGAGGCGATCAAGCGCATCTTCGTCGAATCGGCGACCTCGTTGAACCGGGACCCGGCATTCCAGGGCAGTGGCCTGCTGGATCTCCTGCGCGCCCTGCAATCAGTATGACGTGAAAGGGAATTCGATGACCGACAATGTGGCAGAGCGGACCTGGCGCCTGGTATTCGATGCCGATGGCGATCCGGACCCGGTGGTGCTGGCGGACCTCAAGGATCGGATCGGTGCGGCGGGGTTGACCGATCTGGTCATGTTCTCCCATGGCTGGAACAACGACGAAGCGGCCGCGACGAGTCTGTACGGCCGGTGGTTCGGGCTACTGGCACCGCAGCTCGACCCGGCTCGCGCAGTCGGCTTCGTCGGCGTGCGGTGGCCGTCGCAGCTCTGGCGCGACGAGCCCATCCCGGATTTCTCCGCACCGGCGGCGCACGACGGCGGCGGTGCGGCGGCGCTGGGTGACGAGGCGGCCCCCGTGCCCGCCGGGCCGGCCACCATCGACCCAGCCCAACTCGCGGAGCTCAAGGACATGTTTCCGCACGGCAAGGAGCAGCTGGACCGGGTCGCCGGCCTGCTGGCCGCCCCACCGAACACCGATCGCCTCCCGGAGTTGCTCGATGCGTTGCGTGAATTCAGCGCGGCCACTCAGACCGGGTTCAACGACGGTGAAGCCGACGCCCCCGATGCCGGGCCCGGGATGCTCGCGCCCGACCAGGACCCGGAGAAGCTGTTCACCACCTTCGCCGATGAGTTGTCTTCCGCCGGAGTGCGATTCGACGACACCGACGGGGGAGCGGCGGGTCTGGGCGATATCGCCGGGCGGCTCTGGCACGGCGCCAAGGAGGCACTGCGCCAACTCAGCTACTGGAAGATGAAGAACCGCGCCGGAGTGGTGGGGCGGCGCGGGCTGGGGCCGGTGATCGATCAGCTTCACGCGGACTTCCCCGATTTGCGGATCCACCTGGTCGGCCACAGTTTCGGGGCCAGGGTGGTGTCCTATGCGATCGCGGGGATCAGCGATGTCCAGCCCTCACCGGTGAAGGCGGTGACCCTGCTGCAGGGCGCGTACTCCCGGTTCACCTTCACCGAGCGGCTGCCGTTCCGGAAGGGCGCAGGTGAGCTGACGGGGCTGCTCAACCGCATCGACGGGCCGCTGACCGTCTGTTTCTCCAGCCATGACCGGGCGCTCGGAACGTTCTATCCGCTGGCCTCGGCCGCGGCCGGCGAAGACGCGGCAGCAGTCGAGGATCCGTTGTTCCGCTGGCGGGCCATGGGCTCACACGGGGCATATCAGTCCCAGACACAGGCCCTGGGCGACGCGGGCGCGAGCTACCCGTTCCAGCCCGGTCAGATACTGAACCTGGACTCGTCGGGTGTGGTGGCAAAGGACGAGGGGCCATCCGGCGCGCACAGCGACATCTTCCACGAGGAATTGACCTGGGTTGCCGCGGCCGCCGGGAGATTGAACCCGGCTTGATCGGGTGTGATCGCGGCTTCGCCGCTCAACACACTCCATCGGCTCGGAAATGAACGCTGGCGTCCATTTCGCTGGTCTCAGTCGGGTGTCCGAGGGGGGACTTGTCCGTCTACGACACGGGTCGTAGTCTGGCGATTGGGGCGCTGACCGCTTCGGTCAAGCATCGGCCCACGTTTTTCGCTCAATCGCCACGCCGAGGAGCTCGCCCATCGGGCGGCCAGCCGTCGGTACCGGACTCAAGTGGAATATTCAGGGATCGAAGCAGGATTGAAAAGAGCCGCCAATTGGCGATTGCTCCGACAAGTTCGACTAAAACCGCGTGATCGCTATTGAATGCCTTCTGGCACGCAGCCCAGTTTTCCTCGGAGATGACCCCGTCGCGTACCACATCATCGGTCGCTGCGAGGACCGCACGTTCGACTGGCCCGAGGCTTTCGGAATTCTGCCAGTCGCGCACCGCGAGGAGATCATGCTCAGGCACGCCGAGCAGTGTGGCGATTCGCCAATGTTGGGTCCATTCGTATTCGGAGCCGGTGATCCAGCCGATGCGCATGATGACCAGCTCGCGTAGCCGCGCGTCAAGGGAACCGCGGAAGAGTAACGCGTCGAGCAGCCCGTGCAGCGCAACTGCCACACGCGGCTGATGAAGTGCCACGCGGAATACCGACAGGTCTGCCAACTCTTCGGGCAACCCACATTCGGCAGCCCGCAGCTGGGCCTGCTCGCGGTCGAGCATCGGTACGCGTTCCGCCATGGTCACGGGTGGCCCTCTCTGTTGAACCTCTGCATGCCGTCAGGGCGTGGGCAAGAAGACGTTGTGCAGCGCCGCGCTCGTTCGGGCATTTTCGTCTGCAAGCGAAGTGAGCAGCGGCGCGAGCCCAGCGAATCCGGTTGATTCTCTGGTGATGCGGTCGAACGGCCAGCGGCCTTCAGCGAGGATCTCGAGGGCTGCCCGGTAGGCGGGATACTCCACGCCGAGTGCGCCTACGACGTGTAATTCTTTATATACCAACAAGTCTGGTTCAAACCGGGGCGCGCCGCCTCGCCCGCGGGTGCCGGCCACCACGACTGTGCCGCCGGGTCTGGCAAGGTCGACGGCATCGGCGAATGCGGAGGGTGCTTTGGCGGTGACGTCGACGACCACGTCGGCAAGCCGTCCGCCTGTTTCACGCTGGAGCGCTGTCACTGTGTTGTGCTGCGATACATCGATGGGCAGGTCGACACCGAATGATCTGGCTATGGCCAGTCGTTGTTCGTCGCGTGGGCCGACGCCGGTCATCGCGACGAAAGCGGCTCCCGCCTCTTTGGCCGCCACGGCCGCGCAGACTCCGCGGATGCCGGGCCCCAGGATCGCTACGACGTCCCCGGCCTTGGTGTCGGGAAGAGTGGCCCCCCATTGGATACCGGCCCCGAGAGGGTTGAACAACGTGGCGAGAACGGGATCCATGTCCTCGGCAATCGGGAGCAGCATCGCGTCCCACGGAAGCTCCACATGGGTGGCGTATCCGCCCCATAAGCCCGCGCCGATCTGCACGTCGACGAACCCGAACATGGTGGCGATGCCGTTCGCCGCACACCGCCGGTATTCGCCGCGGCGGCACTCGGGGCAGTCTCGGCAGGACCGGAACACCTCGACGGCCACGCGCTGGCCGGCTTGTACACCCCAGCGTTGGCTGGCCGCAGTGCCGACGTGTTCGACGATGCCGACGATTTCGTGACCTGGAACGAATGAGAAGCTGGCAGGCAGGTGTCCGGTGAATTGTTCGTGATCCGTCCCGCACAGACCACATGCTTCAACTCGCAGTATCGCACCCCGGTCGCCGACGTCGGGAATGGTGATCCGGCGTCGCTCCAGATTCTGCGGTCCGGTCAGCACCATCGCCTCGGCGATCATGAAAGCTCGAATCCGGTGAACGACCCTGTGTTTCGGAGGCACACCGTTTTACCGACGTACATTTCCCCGCCCATCGCCTCGGCAATCTGCGGATCGTCACTGCGTGCGACAACTCTTCGCCCGTCGGACAGGTGCGCGATGATCGGAGTCCATCGAGGTCGCCCGTCTCGGTCGTAGACAACCGTGTATCCGTCCACTGTCGCGCGACCGGTCGCCTCGCCGACGCCCGCGACGGCCAGCCGCGACGAATCGATGTGAGCCTGTTCGACTGCCGTGTCGATCAGCCGCCATCCGGCTGGCGGCGGGGAGGCCGACCACACACCGACCGAATGCTTCGTCGAATACCACCCGAGGCCGGTGACGAGTCCGGCATCGGTGGGGTCGCGTCTGCACCGTCGGACCATCTCAACGATCGAGTGGCTGACGTAATTGTTACCAGGGCCGCCGTGATAAGGCAGCCCTCCGGTTACTGTGAGGCCTCTCTCGTCGAGGGGGTCCACGTCGAGAGCCTCGGCAGCCATCTGAATTGCCGACGGGAAGCAGGAGTAGAGGTCGAACCACCGAATGTCGTCGGTGGTCAACCCGCCCGCATTGAGAGCCTTGCGTGCCGCTACCTCGATACCCGATGAGCGACTGAGGTCCGGCCGTTCCACGGGGAAGTACACGTCGTTGCAAGTCGCTGCTGACCAGGGAAAGACCCAACGATCGCGCCCGACGCCCAATTCGTCCGCTACCTCGGCCGCCATGAGGATGAAGGCTGCAGCCATGTCGACGGACATGATGCTGTTGAGCAGCTTGGGGTAGGGCAAGCAGACCATGCGGTTTTCCGCGGTGACTTCGCTGAGTTCGGTGGCACTTCGTGTGCGTGGGAACCAAGCCTGCTGGGGATGGCGTGCCGCCTCGGCTGTGAACGGTGCCATCAGCGTGCCCAGCCACTCCCGTTGAGCATCGAAGTCGCGGCCGTGGCGCGCGGCGATCGCGGACTCGAAGATGGGATACACCTCGTGCGGCCAACTCAGACCCACCGATAGTTCGGCTTGACTCAGCCCGGGGCGGGCGTCGCCCAGGGATTCGTCGCCGGAGCGGGGCGGGGGCGGCGAGTTGAGAAGTCCCCCGCCCTGGAGCTTGCGCGCGGAATGCCCGCTCTCCGCCCCGACGACCAGGACGACATCTGCGCGACCCTTGGCTATTTCGCCACCCAACACCTCGACGAGATACTGCGGGGTGTTTCCGCCGACCGGACAGCTGATGCGGCGGGCGGGACCGATGCGCATCGCTTCGGCGATCCTGCTGGCGGGATTGTCGCGCGGGATGACCAGGATGCCGGGAGTCGCGACGGTGTCGATGCGCCGCTCGACCGCGCGACCTGCGTCTCTGACCGCGCGGCGTGCGGCCTCCACCGCCAAGTCGATCGGGTCCACGAAGTCGTCCCCGCGATGGGTGACGTCGCCCACGCCGACGACCACCGGGGTACGCGCTTCTACCGACACCGGCGCCCGCTCAGGGCCACGGGGCTGACTTGAGACATAACTGCGATGGTGTCATGTGCGTGAGCAAGTCACAATGGTGCGCGCTCGCGGCATACTGGCTGTGTGGCGACGAGGTTGTTGAGATGGGGCGCCGCCGCGCCGACAGATCGTGGGTCCGCTCGCGACAGGTTGCTCGATGCTGCCGAGCGGTGCCTCGAGAGTTGCGGTGTGGTGGGCACGACCATGGAGGACATCGGCAGAACAGCGGGTGTGTCCAGGGCAACGGTGTATCGCTACTTCCCCAGTCGGGAGGCGGTGATGTCGGGCGTCATCCTTCGCGCCGCCGGGCGCTATCTCGACCGCATCAGCCCGCGGATCGCGGCGCACGCCGACCTGGGCTCCGCGCTCGTCGATTTCGTGGAATACACGATTGAGGCCGCGCGCCGCGAAGAGATCATCGGATTGTTGTTCGGCAGCGACGAGGAACTCGCCGGCGTGGGTCTCGCGGCGGGGACCTCGACGTCCCTCTTCGAAATCGTCACCGAATTTCTGCGTCCCATCTTCACCAGACACTGGAGTTGCGTGGAACCGGGCGTCTCCGTCGACGACGCCGCCGAGTGGGTTGTCCGCACGATACTGAGCCTGCTGACTGTTCGGGGGCCGCGGGAGCGCAGTCGTGACGGACTCCGGGCGTTTCTGTCGAGGTTTCTCCTTCCGGCGATCCTGGCAAGTGACCACCGTCGACCGGTGTGACAACTATGGCGTAATGTCTCGACAGCAGATGAGTTAGGAGGGCCTGTGCAATTCACCGCGTTCAACGAAGAGGTCGCCGAGCAACTAAAGAGCGCAGCAGAAGCCACGGGCGGGTTGGCCGGTTACCTCGGCTTCCGCCACACGGAATTCACTGCGGGACGTCTCGTCGCGGAGATGGACGCACGCGACGACCTGAAGACGCCTTTCGGCAACCTGCATGGGGGCTGCTTATCGGCCATGGTCGACCACTGCCTCGGAGTGGTGTTTTATCCCGTGATTCCAATGGGATCCTGGGTCGCGACAACGGAGTTCAAACTGAATCTGCTTCGTCCGGTCTCCAGCGGCACCTGTGTAGCCACAGCTGAGATCATCGCGCTGGGCAGAACCAGCGGTGTGGCGCGGATCGACATCTGTAACGACGGCAGAGCGGTGTGTGCGGCCCAGGGCACTGTCACCGTCGTCGCACCGAAGACGAACTCCTGATGCCTGCACACAGAGCAAGTGATTCGTCGGCCCCTGTCGTCGAGCGGGTGCCCACGGCCGACGGGCTGTCGCTGGCCGTCGACCTCTACCGCTGTGACGCGCCGCGGGCGGTCGTGTTGCTCCTTCACGGCGGAGGTCAAAGCCGGCACGCCTGGGATGTCACCGCCCAACGCCTGCACCAGCGGGGCTACACGGTTGCCGCGTACGACACCAGGGGACACGGGGACAGCGACTGGGCCCCTGACGGACGCTATGACATGGACCGGCTTGGATCCGACCTGTTGGCCGTGCGCTCATACGCCGGTTCCGGCCGCCCCGTCGCCGCGATCGGCGCATCTCTGGGCGGCTTGACCATTCTCGGAACACACTTGCTCGCCCCGCCGGACCTATGGCAGGCCGTTGTGCTGGTTGACGTCACTCCGCGAATGGAGATGGACGGCGCCCGACGAGTCGTAGCGTTCATGTCGGCACACCCCGAAGGTTTCGACAGCCTAGAATCGGCCGCTGACGTGATCGCCGCCCACAACCCGCACCGCCCCCGCCCCGACAACCTCAACGGCCTCCGAAAAGTCCTCCAACGTCGCGAAGACGGTCGCTGGGTTTGGCGATGGGATCCAGCCTTCGTGACGTCGAATTTCCAGTTTCTGCAGGGCGATCCAGACGAAGGCGCAGAGGACTTCGAGATGATGAGCGCAATCCTCGTCGATGGCGCCCGCCGGGTATCCGCGCCGACGCTGCTGGTCCGAGGCCTGCTATCTGACATCGTCTCCGAAGAGACAGTGAAGGATTTCCTCACCTTGGTTCCGCACGCGCAAACCGTCGACGTGTCGGGCGCGGGCCACATGGTCGCCGGCGACAACAACGACGTGTTCTCGACGGCGGTTGTCGACTTTCTCGACGGGACGATATGAACCCTGGTGTCGGTTGACTGTCCGTGTAGGGATGGCGCCTATCCTGCTCCTATGCCAGCTGAACCCGTGCGGATGTCGTTCCGCCGACATGTGCGTGACCAGGTTCTCAGGGCGACACGAGAACTCACCATCGAGAAGGGCTGGGATCAGGTCCGGATGAGCGAGGTTGCCGAATCGGTCGGCGTCTCCCGCCCGACGTTGTACAAAGAGTTCGGCGACAAACAGGGGCTCGGTGACGCGCTTGTGGTGTCAGAGGGCCAGCGCTTCCTGGAAGGCATTCGTGCCGTCCTTGCCGAACATGTGGGCGATGTGCAGGGCGGCATCACCGCAGCGGTGCAGTTCACCCTCTCTGAAGCAGAAGACAGCCCGCTCCTCAAGGCAGTTCTGACATCCAACCCCTCGGGGAATGATGGCGGTGGCTCGTCGTCTACGGGGGTCCTTCCTCTTCTGCCGACCTCGGCTTCCCTGCTTCAGCTCTGCTCCGGGGCTCTGACCACGTGGTTTAACGACCACTTCGCCGATCTCGACCCCGAAGACGTCGAGGACGTCGCAGATGTTCTGGTGCGACTGACAGTGAGCCATGTTGTACTCCCAGCTGCGGACATTGCCACCACTGGTGAGCGGATCTCCCGCGTAGCACTTAGGTACCTGGGGGTTGTCCACAGTTTGTGATCAGCAAGCTTTCGCGACTATGCATCGAGCCGACGGCATAGTCTCTGAGTTCCGAGCGCATGGTTTGCCGCTGTCGCAACATGTCAGATCGAGCCGGCGAGGAGGTCTGAGCGGTCGACCCGAAGTTGCTGGCTGATGGCCCGCTTACTGGACATGAAATCGCGCGGACGATTGACGCAGTCGGCGGCGATGAGTTCGCCCTCGCGGAAGTAGAAGCAGCTGAAGTCACGCTCACGCGACGGGTCACCACTGAGCAACACTTCGTCGTATCCGGCGTTGAGACCGGCAATCTGGAGTTTGAGATCGTACTGGTCGGACCAGAACCACGGAAGCGCAGCGATTGCGCTGTGTTTTCCGCAGATCGTCGCCGCAGCGATCTTGGCCTGCTCGCCGGCGCTCGATACGGATTCCAAACGAATACGCCAGCCGTATCGAGCCATGGTGTGGCTGGTGCAGTCGCCGGCGGCCACGATGTCGGGGTCGCTGGTGCGGGCCTGGTCGTCGATCACGATGCCGTTGTCGACGGATAATCCTGCGGCCGAGGCGAGCTCGGTATTCGGCACCACGCCGACGCCGACAATGACCAAGTCGGCGGGGATCGATTCGCCGTCAGCCAGCACGACCTCCTGCACCCCACCGTTACCGGAGAAGGCTTCGACGAGGGCGTGTGTTCGGATCTCCACTCCCTCGCCGCGGTGGATTCGGGTGTAAAACGCGGAAACCTCCGGCGCGGTGACCCGTTCGAGTACACGCTCGGTTGCCTCGAGGACGGTGACGTTCATGCCGAGCGAACACAGCGAGGCCGCCGTTTCCAACCCGATGTAACCGCCGCCCACGATCACAACCCTCCGACCCGGTGTGGCGGCGGCACGGATCAACTCGACGTCTGCAGCGGTACGCAGGTAGTGAATTCCGCGAAGATCCACCCCTGGTGTGGGGAGTCGTCTGGCCCTTGCGCCGGTGCACAACGCGAGCTTGGTGTACGTCAGCGTGTCGCCGGTGCTCAGAGACACACGCTTGGCACTCCGGTGGATCGCCTCCACGGTCGCATTCAAGAGTCGAATGTGCTGCTTTTCGTAGAAATCAGCGCCGCGAATCAGGAGGTCGTCGAGGCCGTTCTTGCCGGCCAGGTATCCCTTCGACAACGGAGGCCGGTGGTAGGGTAGTCCCCTCTCGTCGCCGATGAGCACGACCTCCCCAGACCACCCCTCCCTTCGAAGATTAGCTGCCAACTGCGCGCCGGCGTGGCTCGCGCCGACGATCACTGCTCGTTCGGGAGTCATGCACTCGGCCTGGGAGTGAGGCGAACCATCAGCTTGCTGATACCCCTGACGAAATTCGATTGCACATACTCGGGTTCGCCGACAACCTCGATGTTCTCAAAGCGAGGGAGCAATTCCTCCCACAGGATTCGAAGCTGCAACTCAGCAAGTCGGTTTCCCATGCACCTGTGCACGCCGAACCCGAACGAGATGTGATTGCGGGCGTTGCTCCTATCGATGATCAACTCATCGGCCCGCTCGAAGACACGCTCATCGCGGTTACCAGAGGCGTACCACATCACGACCTTGTCGCCCTTGCGGATGAATTGCCCGTTCAACATGATGTCTTTTTTCGCGACTCGGCGCATGTACGCCAACGGGGTCTGCCAGCGAATGATCTCGGACACCATGTTGGGAATCAGGTCAGGGTTCGCCTTCAACTTCTCGAACTGATCGGGGAACTGGTTCAAGGCGAGTACCCCTCCGCTCATCGAGTTGCGAGTCGTGTCGTTTCCCCCGACGATCAGCAATACCAAATTGCCGAGGAATTCCATCGGGCGGTCGATGAGATCCTTGGTGTCCTCGTTGGCCTGCAGCATCGTGATCAGATCGAAGCCCGGTCGCTCCCCGTTGGCGGTACGGGCCGCCTTGTCATGCCAGAGAGCGCTGAGCCCCTTCGCCATGTCGACCATGCCACGAAACACTCTGTCGTTGTCGGAAGGACCACCATTGGCTTGCTCCATGGAGGTGGCGAGGTCCGACCATTCCACGAGCTTGTGCCGCTGCTCGTACGGGTAGTCCAGCAGGGTCGCGAGCATGCGCGCTGTCAGTTCGATGGAGACGTGGTGCACCCAATTGAACGGCTGATCCACCGGTAGATCGTCCAGCACTTCCTGGACACGCGAGCGGATCAGCCCCTCCATCTCGCGCAGGTTCTTCGGCGCGACAACCCCTTGGACGGAAGCGCGCTGCAAGTCGTGTTGTGGCGGATCCATCGCGATGAACATGGCGATGTCCATAAAACGAGGCGGTCTCCCGATGATGATGAACGGCTCTGCGGAGAAAGCTTCGTGGTTCTTGTCGACGGCGATGATGTCCGCGTGGCGGGTCACCGACCAGAACGGGCCGAACGGACTGCGAGCCTGGTAATGCACCGGCGCCTCGTTGCGCACGCGTTCGAAGTAGGACTTCCAGCGGCCTTGGCGGTAGAGGAACGGGTTGCTGAGATCGATGTCGGCGATATCGACGTCCTCGACCGGAGGAATGGGCGTCTCGGTGAAGATCTTCTTACCATTGGTTCCGGTTACCCACCGACGTGTCTTGTCGTAGAGGTGTGCGCCGCGGATTTGCAGCTCCAGAGGCACGGCAGACTGGGCTTTGGCGGCCACTGCCGCGGGAATACTCATTATTGTTTCCTCCAAATCCATGACGTTGTTTCAGAGCTGGAACTCAGGTAGCTCGACCGTCATGCCATCCCATGCCTCGGAGGCGGCCATCTGGCAGGACAGCCTCGACGTCGGCTGACGCTCGGGGTTCATCGCGAGCATCTCCTCTTCGTTGGCGCCGCAGAGTCCCACCGTGTCCGACCACTCGGGAGCGACGATCACGTGGCATGTTCCGCATGCGGCTTCCCCTCCGCAATCGCCGTCGATGCCGGGCACCGCGTTATTGACCGCGATCTGCATCAAGGACTGCCCTTCGGTCAAGGGGGCTTCGTACTTCTCGCCGTCATGAGAGACGAAGGTGACGACTGCCATGGTTGACTCTCCTCAATCTGGAACTTCTCCTAACGAGTTTTGTCGCGCGTGACCAGCGTCGCTAGGCTCGCAAGAGTCAAAGAGTTGTGTTTTTAGCTCACGCGCAGGGAGGCACGTGAAACTCGACGACTCGGGTATGCCAGCGCTGGCTTTCCTGCAGATGCTGGACAGTGAGGCGCTGGGGCATGACGCCAGCATTGCGCTGCGCAGCATCATGGTTCGCGAGCACGTCACCGAGTCGATGTTGGTGGGCCGCGACGCACAGGTCCCCTTACGGTGGTTCAGGGAGATATATTCCGATTTCGATTGTGATCAGGGAACCCGTCTGGGTTTCGCGTTCGCTGAACACGCCAAACTGACGTCCTTTGGGGCACTCAGTGTTCCCTTGGTCAGTGCGGGCTCGGTAGCCGAGGTTGTCGAGTTGCTCGCTTATCTGCCGGTGATCACCACAGCCCTCAGCCCGTCGTTCCATTCGACGGAACGCGGCCTGACGATCGGGCTCACCGGTCGCACCGGTGACGCGGCCCTGAACTGCCTGGCCGTCACCTACGGTGGGCTGGCGCTGCTGCGTCTGCTCGACATGCTTGCGGGTGCCGTACCGAATATTGAACTGCATCTGAGTCATTCAGCGCCGGAGTCGTGGGTTCTTCATGACGAAGTGTTGGCGGGTCGGATCTTCTTCGACGCCCCCAGCTCGTTCATCCACGTTCCCGCGGCTACACTCGAAGAGGTCTGTCGATTCACCGATCCTGTGGCGTATCGGATTGCCGTCACCGATTTGCAGCGAACTCTCGATCAACGACGTGACGCATCGTTCTCCGAAAAAGTTAGAGACCTGCTGGAGAAAGATCCCGGACAAACGAACATCAGCCGGACGGCGGGCGAGCTCTCGATATCCCCGAGCACGCTGAAGCGGCGCCTGCGCGAAGAGGGGACCACCTTTCGCGAATTACGTCAGTCGTTCTTGCAGGAGCGAGCAATTCTGCGACTTCTCGACAGATCGGTGTCTGTGAGCGAGATCGCGGCAGAACTCGGGTACGCGGACCTCACGAACTTCACACATGCCTTCAAACGGTGGACCGGTCGTTCACCGCGCCACTTCAGAAGAACGCGCGACTGAGCGCGCATAGATCCGTCCTGGCGTGTGCTGGGCGCCCATCGGAACCGGCGGGCTCCACGATCGGCCGCATCTGTCACGTGGACAGGGTCGAGAAACGACACGAGCGGCGCGGGTTCTGGTCATCCCGGCACCGTCTTGGGAAGAGCCGCAACGATTTTCCAGATTTTTCATACCGCGCTAGGGGCGGGGGTGACTCGGACCGCCGGGCACGCTATGCTAACCGTCGTTCACGTCGGGGTCGGCGTTGAACGCGTGGTCGAGAGGAGCCCGGATGTCACACGACCAGCCGGCCATCATTGGTGCCGCCGAACTCACTCCAGGAAGAAACGTTCCGAACACCTCCACTGAATTGCATGTGCGCGCCGCGGTCGCGGCTCTCGCCGACGCAGGGGTGGCCCCAGACGAGGTCGACGGTCTCGTGTGCGCTGGGCCGATGACGAACGAGGGCTCGGTCTTCCTGTCCGAGGACCTCATGGACTATCTCGGGCTGCACAACCTGAAACTTCAGATGACCTGTCAGCTTGGCGGCGGGACCCATCTGGCCATGACGCGCATGGCGAGTAACGTCATCGCCCGAGGCGAGGCCGAGACGGTGCTGGTCGTGTCGGCGGGCAAGTTTCCGCCGATACGCGATGGCGGGCGCGAACTGATGGCGCTGGTGTGTGACCACGCGTTCGAGATGCCCTACGGACCGTCCGTGCCGGCGCTCTACGGCTTGATCGCGCAGGCATGGATGCACGAGACAGGACAGGGCAAGGCGGACATCGCCGAGGTCACCGCGTCGCAGGACCGCTGGGCGGCGCTGAACCCCGCGGCGATCGCGCACCGCTCGCAACGCCTGAGCGTGGAGGACGTGCTGGCGTCCCGACCGATCGCCGGGCCGTTCCACTTCTACCACTGCTCGATTCCCTGCGAGGGCGGTGGCGCGCTCGTGCTGGGCTCGGCCCGCCGGGCCCGCCAGGGCAAACACCGGCCGGTACACCTGCTCGGGTTTGGAGAGGGTCACACCCACGGCTTCCTGACCTCGCTGGCCCGCCCCGGTCGTACCGGGGCCGCCCGTTCTGGTCCGATGGCCTTCGAGCGCTCCGGACGGGCGCCGGCCGACATCGACATCGCCTTGCTCTACGACGCCTTCGCCTCAAACCCGGCGATGATCCTGGAGGAGGCGGGCTTCGTGAAGCCCGGCGGGGCAGGCGATTTCTACCGTGACGGCCGCGCCGATCCGGGCGGCGACCTTCCGGTGAACACTGACGGCGGCCTGATCCGGTTCGGGCACACCGGGACCTCCTCTGGCATTTCGCAGATCCTCGAGGGTTATTGGCAGTTGTCCGGTCGCGCCGAGGGCCGTCAGGTCTTCGGGGCGGACACCGCGTTCGTGCACAGCTACGGCTCGATGCTGTGCAGTCACGTCAGCATGGTGATGGAGGGAGCGTCATGACCGCAGCTTCGAGTTCGCTCGACGGTTTGCACGATCCTGAGGCGCTGCCGCCGCTGACCGATGTCAACCGTCCCTACTTCGCAGCAGCGGCCCGCGGCGTACTCGTCTTCCAGCGGTGCGCGAACGGCCACCCGTTCCTCTACCCGCGGCTGGTGTGTCCCGTCTGCCATGACGGTGAGTTGGCCTGGGAGACCGCGGCGGGTACTGGTGAGATCGTCAGTTTCGCGCCGGTGTACCGCCCCCCGTGGGACTCGTTCCCGCGCAGCGAGCCGTACGTCGTCGTGCTCGTTCGTCTGGACGAGGGGCCGCAGTTGTTGGCCAGTCTCGAGGGCGTGGCCCCCGATGAAGTTGCGATCGGCGCAAGAGTGCGCGCAGTGTTCGAGCGGGTGAACGAGGACCTTGGGCTGGTCCGATTCAGGCCGGCGGCGTCGTGAGCACGTACGGGGTCTCGGTGCTCGGCGCGGACTTGGCCACCCTTGTCGAGACCGCCGAGGCTACCGACCTCGCCGGCTTCGACGCCGCCTGGGCCTCGGAGTTCTACTCGCGCTCCGGCTCGATCTCGATGGCCGCGATGGCCGCGCGCACAAAGCGCTGCCGCATCGGGTCGTCGATCCTGTATGGCGTCGGGCGCAGCCCGCTCGTGCTCGCCACCGAGGCGCGTGACCTCGACGAGCTTTCAGGCGGGCGCGTCGTACTCGGGCTCGGCAACGGCACACGCCGCATGATGAGCGACTGGCACGGCGTGGAGGACACCTCCGCTCCCGCTCTGCGCATGGAGGAGCTGGTCCCGCTCGTGCGTCGGATCTGGAACCTGCACGAGGGCCCCGTGCGCCATGAGGGGCGCTTCTACCGGATGAATCTCGTCCCAACCGGCGACGTCGCGCCGCCGAAGCGAGCGATCCCGATCATCACCGCGGGCGTGCGTCCGCGGATGTGCGAGGTGGCAGGGCGCGTAGCCGACGGGTTGGCTGGTCATCCGCTGTTCACCACGAACTACGTCGAGGAGGTCGCCCGCCCAGCCGTCGTGCGCGGTGCGGAGCGGGCCGGACGCGATCCCGCCGACATTGAGATCGTCTCAATGGTCATCTGCGCGGTGCACGACGACCCACAGATCGCACGTCGTGAGGCCGCGCAGCAGATCGCGTTCTACTCCTCGGTGAAGACCTACGAGCACGTGCTCGACGTCAGCGGTTTCGCCAGGCAGGGAGCGGCCATCCGCGACGCGTTCGCGCGGCGTGACCTGCCGGCCATGTTCGCCGCGGTCACCGACGACATGATCGACGCGATGGCGGTGGCCGGCACCGCCGCCGAGGTCCGAGAAGGGCTGCGCCGCTACGAGGGCGTGCTGGACCACATCGTTCTCTACTCACCCTCGATTGGCCTCGCGCCCGAGCGCATCGCCGAGAACCTCGGCAGCCTCATTCGCGATTGTGCGCCGGCCTTCGCCGGCGGGAAAGGTGACCAGAGTGGCTGACGCATCGCTCATCGGGACGCAACTCGGGAGGACCACGTTTCCCGTCGACCGGTCCAAAGTGCGCGAGTTCGCACTTTCGCTCGGCGACCGCGACCCGGTCTACCAGGACGTCGCGGCCGCCCGCGCCGCCGGCTTCGGCGCGATCCCCGCTCCTCCGACCTTCGTAGTCTCCTCGGCTCACTGGCGCGCCGACGACGATATGTTCGGCGCCCTCGGGCTCGACCTGCGACGCGTACTGCACGGTGAGTGCGGCTGGGAGTATTTCGCGCCGGTGTTCGTCGGCGACGAGCTCACCGAGACTCGTCGGGTGTCGAACGTGACCAGCCGCGAGGGCAAGCGCGGCGGCACCATGACAATCGTGACGATCGAGACCGACTTCACCAACCAGCGCGACGAACTCGTCGTGCGCCAGACCGACGTCTTGATCGAAACCGGAGGCTCCACCCAATGACGACATCCCCCGCGCCGGTGGCGTTGGCCATCGGCGACGAGATGCCGAGCTCACAGTTCGGCCCGCTGACGCGCTCGCACATCGTCCGCTACGCCGGCTCCGGCGGCGACTTCAACCCGATCCACCACGACGAGGAGTTCGCCCGCGCGGCCGGCATGCCCGGTGTGTTCGGTATGGGACTGCTGCACGGCGGTGTGCTCGCGCAGCGGCTGACCGCCTGGGTGGGGCTGGCCAACATCCGCTCGTTCCGCATCCGGTTCACTGGTCAGGTATGGCCCGGTGACCTGCTCAGCTTCGGCGGCAGGGTCACCGGCGTGCGCGAGGCCGGAGGGCACCAGGTGGCAGACCTCGAACTCGTGGTCACGCGCCAGACCGGCGAACCCGCGATAAAGGGGAGCGCCGTCGTGCAGGTGGCCCGGTGAGCGCGCCAACGAGCGACGTCACCGGCCTCGGGATGACGTTCGGGACCTTCGACGAAGGCCGGGCGTGGGTCGGTCATCGCTCCGAACCGCGGCATGCGTGGTTCCCGATCGACCGCTCGATGGTGTTGTACTACTGCTCGCTCGTCGAGGACGCGAACCCCCGTTACTGGGAGGGTGAGGACTGCCCGCCCGGGCTGCTGATGAGCCTCGGCTTCGCGCCGCAGTGGGTGCCCGGGTACCTAGCGCGTGCCGACATGATGTTCGCGCTCAGCGTCCCGTTGCCGGGCCACCACATCATCAACGCCTCGACGACGACGGAGTTCGAACGCCGGCCCCGGGTAGGCGATCACGTGTCGATCGTGGAGGAGATCGCCTCGATCTCCGAGCCGAAGACGACGCGGGTGGGCACCGGCGTGTTCATCACCACGGTGAGCACCTTCTCCGACCAGCACGGTGAGGTCATCGGCCGCAACACCAACGTGCTCTTCCGATACGACACTGCCGATAGTGACGGCGCATCATGAACGACTCCGCCGAGCACAGCATGGTCCGCGTCCCCGTGCGGTTCGAGGACATCGCCGTCGGCGACACCCTGACGCCCGTCTCGATCGACATCAGCTACAAGCGCATCTGCATGAACGCGGCTTCGACATGGGACTGGTTCCCCGGTCACCACGACCCCGACTACGCGCGCAGCCAGGGCCAGCGCACGATCTACCTGTCAACCCTCTTCTTCCATGGCTTCATCGACCGCGGCCTCAACGAATGGGCCGGACCCGACGCACTCATCCGGCGCCGCAGAATCTCAATGATCCGGTCGATCTACCCGGGCCAGACCGCGACCCTGAGCGGCAAGGTCGTGGCCAAACGCGACGATGGCGGACGGCGCCTCGTCGACCTCGAGTTGCTCGTCTCGAGCGAAGCTGGTCCGTGCGTGCCGAGTGAAGCCACCGTTGAGCTGGCCGACCCGTTTGTCGAGGTGCCGGGGTGAACTGCCACTCACATGCGAGGCGACGGTGAGGGACGGAGGCTCGGTGGCCGAGCAACCGATTCGCTACGAGGTCGTCGACAGCGTGGCCTGGCTGACGATCAACCGGCCCGAGGCGCGCAACGCGCTGAACAACGCTGTGCGCACGGGGCTTTTCGACGCGGTACGCCGCTTCAATGACGACGACGCGGCGAAGGTGCTCGTCCTCACCGGCGTGGGCGATAAGGCGTTCTGTGCCGGCGGGGACTTGAAGGAGATGGCGCACAACGCGCTCAAGGTTCCGCCGAAGGACTTCGCTCCGCAGTTCGGCCGCAACATCGATGTCGCGAAGCCGACGATCGCGGCCGTCAACGGTGTCGCTTTCGCCGGGGGCTTCCTGCTCGCGCAGCAGTGCGACCTGGTCGTGGCTGCCGAACACGCGACCTTCGCCGTCAGCGAGGTCAAAGTCGGCCGCGGGTCGCCCTGGGCGGCACCCCTGTCCTGGCTGGTGCCTCCGCGCATCGCCATGCAGATCCTGCTGACCGGCGAGCCGATCACCGCCGAGCGCGCCCACCAGGTCGGCTTGGTCAACGAGGTGGTGCCAGCCGATCAGTTGCGCGAGCGTACCCAGCAGTTGGCGCTCAGCATCGCCGCGAACGCACCGCTATCGGTGCTTGCGTCCAAGCGCACCGTGTACCTCTCGGCACAGCACCCCCTCGCCGCCGCCTACGACCTGGCCGACGAGATATGGGAGCCGGTCTATCTGAGCGACGACGCGCAGGAAGGCCCTACGGCGTTCCGCGAGAAGCGCGCACCACAGTGGAAGGGACGCTGACATGGCGGTGACCATGCAGTCGGTAATCGTCGACATCGAAGCCGAAACGGCCGCGTTGCGCGAACTCATCGCACCGCTGCCCGAAGGTCCGCGCGGCTGGGACGCGCCGACTCCGGCCGTGGGCTGGGCGATCCGCGACCAGATCAGCCATCTGGCGTTCTTCGACGACGTGGCGGTGCGCTCGGCCACCGACCCCGACGGTTTCAGCAGCGACTACCTGCCGATGATGGCCGACGGAAGCATCTCACCCGACGTCATCGCTGAGCGCTACCGTCAAATGCCGGCTGCCGACCTGCTCGCGTGGTTCGACACGTCGCGTGCAGCCCTCGTTGCGGCGTTCGCGGACATTGCCCCGGCGACCCGCCTGCCGTGGTTCGGGCCGCCGATGAGCGCGGTCTCGTCGCTGACAGCGCGACTCATGGAGACCTGGGCGCACGGCCAGGACATCGTCGACGCGCTCGGCGCGACCCGCGAGGCCACGGCACGGCTGCGGCACGTGGCCCACATCGGGGTGGGTGCGCGCGCTTTCAGCTACCTGGCCAACGGTCTGGACCTCCCCGCGGACCCGGTACGCGTCGAGCTGACCGCTCCGGACGGCAGCGTCTGGACGTGGGGGCCAGCCGACGCCGCCAACCGCGTGAGCGGGCCGGCGCTGGACTTTTGCCTGTTGGTGACCCAACGCCGCCACCGCGACGACACCGCTTTGGTCGCCGACGGACCGCTGGCCGACCAGTGGCTCGCGATCGCCCAGGCCTTCGCGGGGCCCCCTGGCGGCGGGCGCGTGGCGGGCCAGTTCGCAGGGGGGCAGCGGTGAGCGTCCCGGTCCGCATCGGCAACTGCTCCGGCTTTTACGGCGACCGCATCGCCGCAGCCCGCGAGATGGTCGAGGGCGGTCCGATCGATGTCCTGTGCGGTGACTATTTGGCCGAGCTGACCATGCTCATCCTGGCCAAGGCCCAGGCCAAAGACCCGTCCGGCGGGTACGCGCGGACTTTCCTCACCCAAATGGAACAGGTGCTGGGCACCTGTCTCGATCGTGGCATCAAGGTCGTCGCGAACGCGGGCGGGCTCAATCCCGCCGGCTTGGCCGCCGCGTTGCGCGAGCTGTCCGCACGTCTCGGCCTCACCGCGCGCGTCGCGCACGTCGAGGGCGACGACCTACGTGGCGGCCTCCACGCAATCACGCCGCCCGTCGGCGACATCAAACCGGTATCGGCCAACGCCTACCTCGGCGCCTGGGGCATCACCGAGGCGCTGCGTTCGGGCGCCGACGTCGTCGTGACCGGCCGGGTCACCGACGCATCCCTGGTGGTCGGTCCAGCCGCCTGGTGGCACAGCTGGGCGCCCGAGGACTGGGATCGGCTCGCGGGCGCGGTCGTCGCCGGGCACGTGATCGAGTGCGGCCCTCAGGCGACAGGCGGCAACTACGCGTTCCTCGACGAGATCACCGACCGCCGCTACCCGGGGTTTCCGATCGCCGAGGTCGCCGAGGACGGCTCTTCGGTGATCACGAAGCATCCCGGCACGGGAGGATTGGTCTCAGTCGGCACGGTCACCGCCCAGCTGCTCTACGAGATCGCTGAACCTGCCTACCTCGGCCCCGACGTCGTCGCCCACTTCGACACCATCCGGCTGGCTCAACAGGATGAGCACCGCGTCGCGATCAGCGGTACGAAAGGCAGTCCGCCGCCGGACACGTTGAAGGTGGCGTTGAATGAGGTGGGCGGCTTCCGTAACACGATGACCATGGTGCTCACCGGCCTCGACATCGAGGCCAAGGCGGCCTTCGCCGAACAGCAGCTCTTCGACGTTCTCGGCGGACGCGACGCCTTCGACGAAGTCGACGTGAGGCTGTTGCGTTTCGACGTCTCCGATGCACCGACGAACGAGCAAGCCTGCGCGCACCTGCGTGTGACGGTCAAGGACGCCGACCCGCGCAAGGTGGGCCGAGCATTCTCCGGCGGGGTCATGGAGATCGCCCTGGCCGGTTTCGCCGGCTTCCACACCACCACGCCACCGTCCTCGGAGACCGCCTTCGGCATCTACCGGCCGGCCTACGTTGCGCGCTCGGCCCTCACGCACGTACTGGTCGACGCCGACGGCACACGGCACGAGATCCCCGACCCGCCGACCGGTGCCGTCCCGCCGGCTGGGATTGCCCCGCCCGCGAAGCTGCCGGTGCCGTCCGGGCCGACACGTCGTGCGCCGCTCGGGTCGGTACTCGGCGCGCGGTCCGGAGACAAGGGCGGCAACGCTAACCTCGGCCTGTGGGCACGGGATGACCCTGGGTACGCGTGGGCGCGCGACTACTTCAGCGTCGAGCGGCTGCGCACACTGCTCGGGCCGGAGACGGCGCACCTGCCCATCGAGCGCTTCGAACTGCCGAACTTGCGCGCCCTCAACGTGGTGGTGCACGGCTTGCTCGGTGACGGAGTGGCCTCCTCGACCCGGCCGGACGCGCAGGCCAAGGGGCTCGGGGAATATGTGCGGTCCCGCATGGTGGACATTCCCCAGTCGCTGCTCGTCACACACTAAATCCGGTGCGGGGCGCCGTCTACCTGCTGTGTAACCGCGCCGCTGAACAGCGCCGCAACGGCCGCGGCGGCCAGCATCGCCTCAATCGTCGCGTCGTCCAGCGACGCCGGCATGTACGCGGACGCGTTGAGCAATGACAGCACGGCGGCAACCAGGCCCTGTGCGCGCTCACGGTCCAGATCGCCCCGTGCTCGTACGAGCGCGTCGACCCAGAAGGACTCGTACCTGTGCTGTCGGCGTCGCAGGGCACGGGTCGCCAGCGGCGACAGCGAGCGGTGCTCGCGGGCGTAGACGGCCAACAGGCCGCGTCGTCGCGCGCCGAAGGCCGCGTGTAGGTCGACAAGGGCGTGCAGGACCTCCGTCGGTGTGCCGGCGTTGGTGGCGCGCCGGGCGCCAGCCAGCAGCTCAGTCATGGCGGCGTCGCATAACTCGCGCAGGATCGCGTCCTTGTTCTGAAAGTGCCGGTAGACGGCCGGCCCGCTCACCCCTGCTGCGGCACCGATGTCGTCGATGCCCACGGCGTGAAAGCCTTGCCGCGCGAACAGGTCGGCGGCGGCCTCGAGGAGCAGTTTGCGGCGCAAACCGGCCACTTTCAGGCCTCCTGTCGATTTGTGGTTACGTTGTTCGCCGTCCGATCCGCTGGGCCGGGCTGGGATCCTACCGGCGCTGGGGTTGCCTGCGTCGGCACCCGCCGCACCAAATCAAGGGAGGTGAACGAAACCGCTAGCCCCCGCCGATGCTGTCGCATCCTCTTCTCAGTTCATGATTTAGGGGCCCTGCTTCGAACCCGCGATGTGCAGCGGCACGACTCAGCGCAAAACGACTCCGCCCTCGATGCCCGTGAACTGCGCGCCGCTCGGTCTTGAGCAGCTTGCCGGTGGCGTTGCGCGGCAGTTCGGCGACGAAGTGCACGTCACGCGGACACTTGAAGTGCGCCAGCCGCTCCCGGCACCACGCCACGATCTCCTCGGCGCTCGGTGCCTGTGTTGCCGGGTCGGCGACGACGATCGCGACGACGCGTTCGCCCCACTTTGAGTCCTTGCCGCCGATCACGGCGGCGTCGAGTACCGCCGGGTGGCGGAAGAGAACTTGCTCGACCTCGATCGGGTAGACGTTCTCGCCGCCGGAGATGATCATGTCCTTCTTGCGGTCGACGAGGGTGATGAAGCCCTCGGCGTCCATGCGCCCGAGGTCGCCCGTGTGGAACCAGCCCCCGCGTAACGCCTCGGCGCTCGCCTCGGCCTTCATCCAGTAGCCGGTGAACACATTCGGGCCGCGCACGATCAGTTCGCCCACGGTGTCGGTCGCGACGTCGCGGTCGTCGTCGTCGACGATGCGGGCGTCGACATGCATTGCGACGCGGCCGATCGACCCGGCCCGCTTGCTGATGTTCTCGGCGTCTAGGACGGTCACCAGGGGAGCGGTCTCGGTCATGCCGAAGCCCTCGGTGAAGGGCACGCCTCGCTCGCGCATGAAGTCGATGACCGTGAGAGGGACGGGCGACCCGCCGCCCATGGCGAAACGCAGCGCAGACAGGTTGAAGGAGTCGAAGTCGGACACCTGTGTGAGAGCGGTCCACATGGCCGGCACCATGAACTGAACCGTGACGTGGTGGTCGGCCATCGCCTGCAGCGTAGCTCGCGGCTCGAAGGACGGCATGATGACGCTGGTGCCGCCGACGTAGAGCAGCGGCAGGGTGTGTACTCCCAGCCCGCCGATGTGGAACATCGGCGCCACCGCGACGGTGACGTCCTCGCCCCGCAGGCCGATGTCGGTGCCGAGGACGTTGATCGCGTTCCATAGCAGGTTGTCGTGGGTGAGGATCGCGCCCTTGGGTCGGCCCGTCGTCCCCGACGTGTACATGATGAACGCGGGGTCGCTGCCGTCGACGTCACCGTTGAGCGGTTCGAGCGCGGCGCCCGAGACGACGTCTTCGTAGCCGAGCTCGCCCGGCGCCGGCACCCCACCGGCGCGCACGACATGGCGCACGCGGACTCCGGACTCGGTGACGGCGCTCCTGGCCTGCGCGGCGAACGGCTCGTGGAAGACCAGAACATCGGCGCCTGAGTCGGCCAGGATGTAGCCGATCTCGGGTCCGGCAAGGCGCACGTTGAGCGGAACTGCAAGTGCGCCCATTTTGGCGCAGCCCAGCAGCACCTCGATGAACTCGGTCGAATTGACCAGCAGCATCGCGACCCGATCGCCCTTGCGCACGCCGAGGGCGATGAGTGCGGCGGCGACCTGGTTGGTGCGCCGATCGAGGTCGGCGTAGGTGATGTGCGCGCCGTTGCTGATCAACGCGGTGCGCCCGCCGTTGAGGAAGGCGCGCCGGGTCACCCACTGACCGATGCCGAGTTTCATGCGATTCCCTTTCATTCCGCGGCGACTCAGTAGGACGCGGGCAGTTTCAGGCTGTGCTGCGCCACGAAGTTGAGGATCATTTCGCGGCTGATCGGCGCGGTGCGCATGAGCCGGGCCGGACCCCACAACGTGGCGAGGCCGTACTCGGTGGCCATGCCGTTGCCGCCGTGGGTCTGAATCGCCTGGTCGAGCGCCAGGATGCCCGCCTCGGCTGCGGCATATTTCGCCATGTTCGACGCCTCACCCGACCCCGGATCGCCGGCGTCGTGCAGGGCGGCGGCACGCTGAGTCATCAACCGGGCCAGCTCAACCTGGATCTTGGCGTGGGCGAGCGGGTGCGATACGCCCTGGTGCGAGCCGATCGGCGCTCCCCACACGTGGCGGTTGCGGGCGTAATCGGCGGCTTTATCCAGCGCGTAGCGACCGATGCCGTTGCCGAGCGCCGCCCCCATGATTCGCTCCGGGTTCAGGCCCATGAAGACCTGGCGCAGGCCCTCGTTCTCCGCGCCGATAAGGTTGGCGGCCGGCACGCGGACGTCATCGAAGAATAGAGTGAACTGCTTCTCTGGAGTGACCGCCTGCACCGGGATGAGTGACTTGGTGAGCCCGCGGACATCGGTGGGCACGACGAGCAAGCTGAGTAGTCCGCGACCACTGTCGTTGGTAGACGTTCGGGTGACGACCAGGATCGCTTCGGCTTCGTCGACACCAGAAATGTAGTACTTGGTGCCGTTGATGACCCAGTCGTCGCCGTCGCGTTTCGCGGTCGTGGAGATGTTGTGCGAGTTCGAGCCCGCGTCCGGCTCGGTGATCGCGAATGCCATGATCGTCTCGCCGCTGGCGATGCCCGGCAGCCACTGCTGCTTGAGTTCCTCACTGCCGAATGCCTGGATGATCGTGCCGCAGATGGTCGGCGAGACGACGGTCATCAGCAGCGGGCAGCCCGCCGCGGCGAGCTCCTCACCGACGATCTGCATGTCGTAGATGCCGCCGCCGCCGCCGCCGTACTGCTCGGAAAGGTTCACCCCGAGGAAGCCCTGTTTGCCCACGGCCTGCCACAGCTCGGTGCTTTTCGCGCCGGCCAGCGACTTTTCCAGGTAGTACTCGTGTCCGAAGTCCTTGGCGATCTCGGCGACCGCCTTGCGCAGGTCCTGACGTTCCGCTGTCTCGTGCAATTCCATGACACTCCTCACATCGGTATCGACGCGCCACCGATCGGGAGCGCGCCGGGTTGATTAGAGCTCGGTGGCGTCCGACGCCACTTCACCGCCGTCCACCGCCTCGACCACGGCGAGGACGTCACCGCTCGAGACCTGATGGCCGACCTGGACCGGCAGGGCGTTCAGCACCCCGTCAATCGGGCTCGCGACGGTGTGCTCCATCTTCATCGTCTCCAGGACGACAAGGGTTTGGCCCGCCGAGACCGTCTCGCCCTCGGCGACTGGCAGTCGGACCACCGAACCCGGCATCGGCGCGGTGAGCGACCCGGGCGGGTTCAGAGTGCTCGGGTCGACGAAGCGTGGCGCCAGCCGCAGGGCGGAGTAGCCGGCGACCGAGTCGAGGTGGGCAACATCGCCGTCGAGGACGACATCATAAGTGCGGCGCACCCCGTCGACGCGCAGCACCACCCGCTCGCTACTGCCCTCGACAACCTCGACGTCGGCCAACGGCTCGTCGTCGACCTGCAGGCAGGTCCCTGTCGAACCTAACGTGTACCCGACGCGCACTTCGCGCCCACCCTGGGTCTGCCAGGTTGTGGTCTGCGGCTGCGAAGGGTTGTTGCGCCAGCCGGCGGGCAACGTGGCCTGCAGAGTTGCGACGGCACGCCGCGCGGCCACCCCGGCCACGGTCGCCGCGACGGCGTGCAGGCGCTCGGACTGCGTGTCTGGGAGGGCAGCGCCGAGTTGGGCGACGTCGTGTCGGTCAAGGAACCCAGTGTCGGTGCCCCGCCCGGCGAACTCGTCATGGCGCAGGACGCGAACAAGCAGGTTGCGATTGGTGGTCACGCCGTGAATACGGGCGCCGGCTAGCGCCGCCGAGAGGCTGGCAAGTGCCTCGTCGCGCGTTGGTGCCCACGCGATGACCTTGGCCAGCAGCGAATCGTAGTAATGACTGATGACCGAACCGGCACGAAAACCCGAGTCAACCCGCACGCCGGCAAGCGCCGGGACATCCAAGGTGCGCAGGGTGCCGGTACAGGGCCGGTAGTCATCGGCCGGATCCTCGGCGCACAGACGGGCCTCGACCGCGTGACCGCGAATTCGCGGGTTGTGCATCTCCTCAGGCAGCGGGCGGCCCATGGCTACGAGCAGCTGGGCACGCACCAGGTCGAGGCCGGTGATCAGCTCGGTAACCGGGTGCTCGACCTGCAGCCGGGTGTTCATCTCGAGGAAGGCGAAGGAGTCGGCTTTGCCATCCTGAGCGGCGTCGTAGACGAACTCGACCGTCCCGGCGCCTACGTAGCCGACGGCGCGCGCGGCGGCGATGGCGGCCTCGCTCATCCGAGCGCGCAACGCGTCGTCGACGACCGGTGACGGCGCCTCCTCGATCACCTTCTGGTGTCGACGCTGCACGGAGCACTCGCGCTCGAACAGAGAGACGACGTTTCCGTGCGTGTCGGCCATGATCTGGATCTCGACGTGGCGTGGGCGCTGGACGTAACGCTCGAGGAAGACGGTGCCGTCGGCGAACGCTGCGGCGGCCTCACGCGAAGCGGAGGTGACCGCTTCGTCGAGCTCGTCCGGCGACGCGACAATGCGCATGCCTCGGCCACCGCCGCCAGCGCTGGCCTTGACCAGCACGGGGTAGCCGACGTCGGCGGCCAGCTTCGCCAGCTGCTCGGCCGATAGCCCCGTCGTGTCGCCACCGGGCAGCACAGGCACCCCCGCGTCGGACATCGTCTTCTTGGCCTGCAGCTTCGAGCCCATCGCGTCGATCGCCCCGGGCGGCGGACCGATGAAGACGAGGTCGGCGGCGGCACAGGCGCGCGCGAACCCGGCGTTTTCCGAAAGGAAGCCGTAGCCGGGGTGTACTGCGTCCGCGCCGGTGAGCGAGGCAGCGGCGATGATCCGGTGGATGTCGAGGTAGGTCTCGGCGGCAGACGAGCCGGGAAGGTGCACGGCCTCGTCGGCGTCGGCGACGTGCCACGCGTCGGCGTCGGCGTCGGAATAGACCGCGACGGTGGCGATCCCGAGATCGCGGCAAGTGCGGAACACCCGCAGCGCGATCTCGCCACGGTTGGCGACCAGGACCTTGCGGATCTTGGGCATCGCCATCACATCCGGAACACGCCGTAGCCACGCTGGCCACGGACCTCGCCGTTGTGGATCACCGACAGGCAAAACCCGAGAACGGTCCGCGTATCGCGGGGATCGATGATCCCGTCGTCGTAAAGTCGGCCGCTGTTGGCCAGTGCGACGGATTCGCGCTCGATCTGTTCCTCGACGGCGGCGCGCATCTGGGCGTCGGCCTCCTCGTCGAAGGGCAGCCCGCGGTCGGCGGCGGACTCGCGCGCCACGATGGACAGCACTCCGGCCAGTTGCGCCGGACCCATCACGGCCGACTTCGAGTTAGGCCAAGCGAATAGGAAACGCGGCGAGTACGATCGCCCGCACATGCCGTAGTTCCCGGCACCGTAGGACGCACCCATGGTGATGGTCACGTGGGGGACCGTGCTGTTGGATACGGCGTTGATCATCTTGGCGCCGTCCTTGATGATGCCGCCCTGTTCGTACTCGGCACCGACCATGAAACCGGTGGTGTTCTGCAGGAAGATGAGGGGGGTGTCGATCTGATTTGCCAGTTGGATGAACTGCGAACCTTTCTCGGCCTCCTCACTGAACAGGATGCCCCGTGCGTTTGCGAGGATGCCGACCGGGAAGCCGTGGATCGAGGCCCAGCCGGTGACGAGTGACGTGCCGTAGAGAGGTTTGAACTCGTCGAAGGCCGAGCCGTCGACCACTCGGGCGATGACGTCGCGGGGGTCGAAGGGCACCTTCGGATCGACGGAGGCGATGCCGAGCAGCTGATCGGGGTCGTGCACCGGTGGGTGCGGCGGCGTGGTGGGTCCGGGGCCGTTCTTCCGCCAGTTGAGCCGCGCCATGATGCGACGGCCGATGCGGATCGCATCCTGCTCGTCCTCGGCCATGTAATCGGCCAGCCCCGAGGTGCGGGCGTGCATGTCGGCGCCGCCGAGCGACTCGTCATCGGAGACCTCGCCCGTGGCCATCTTGACCAGCGGCGGACCGCCGAGGAACACCTTGGAACGGTTGCGCACCATCACGACGTAGTCGCACATGCCCGGGACGTACGCACCTCCCGCGGTCGAGTTGCCGAAGACCAAGGCCAGTGTCGGCAGCCCCGCTGCGCTGTGCTGGGTCAAGTCGTGGAACAGCTGTCCGCCGGGCACGAAGATCTCTGCCTGTGTGGGCAGGTCGGCGCCGCCAGATTCGACGATGTTGATGATGGGCAGTCGGTTCTCCCGCGCGATGGCCATGCCGCGGAACACCTTGCGGAAGGTATAAGGGTTCGATGCGCCGCCGCGGACGGTGGGGTCGTGGGCGATGATCATCGACTCGATGCCCTCGACCACGCCGATGCCTACCACCACGCTACCGCCGACGGGGAACTTACTGCCCCAGGCGGCGAAGGGGCATAGTTCGAGGAACGCCGTGTCGGGGTCGAGCATCAGCTCGATGCGCTCGCGGACAAGCAGCTTGCCCCGCTTATGGTGGCGCGCAACGTATTTCGCGCCGCCGCCGCCGTTGACCAGCGCCAGTTGCTCCGCGATGGTGTCGAGTTGCGCGCTCAGTCCTTCGCGGTTCTTGAGATAGCCGGGCGCGGTGTCGTCGACCCGATCGGGCAGGACCTGTACCAAAAGTTTTCCCTCCGGGCGAGCATCGACGTCGATCTGCTAGGCGCTGATGTTAGCCGCAATTAACATCAGGTGACAACCGCGGCAGGCCGGGCGTCAGATTTGTTTCCCGCGCCGCGATTCCGTCGAATCGCGATGGACGAAGCGGTGCGCTGCGCTGCAGATCGAGCGATCGTGTCGGCGGCAACTGAATACTGACCAGAGCGCGGCAACTGAATTTTGACCAGCTTCCTAGAGACCCTGGGTTCGGGTGAGCCAGGGAGGAAGCGAGTGTTGAGCGTGGAGGACTGGGCAGAGATCCGGCGGTTGCGCCGGTCGGAGCAGTTGTCGATTTCTGAGGTGGCGTGGGTGATGGGGGTGGCACGCAACACGGTGAAGTCGGCGTTGGCCTCCGACCGCCCGCCGAAGTATCAGCGCGAGCGGGTGGGGTCGGTGGCTGATGAGGCCGAGCCGCGGATCCGGGAGCTGCTGAGCGCGTATCCACGGCCACGGCGCTGCCGGTGATGACGATGGTATGTGGGTATTCCCGATGGGCATCAGCGTTGTTGATCCCTACCCGCAGTGCCGAAGATCTGTGCCGCCGGTGGTAACACCTTTCGGTACTGGGTGTTGTTCCTCGGGTGTTTGTCTGGGACGGAGAGGGTGCGGTCGGGCGCTGGCGGGCGCGGATGCCCGAGTTGAGCACGGCATGCCAGGCGTTCCGCGGAACGGTGGCGGCCAAGGTGGTGATCTGCAAGCCCGGTGATCCCGAAGCCAAGGGGCTAGTGGAGCGCTTTCACGACTACCTGGAACGGGCATTCCTGCCGGGGCGGGTGTTCACCAGCCCGACGGACTTTAACGCCCAGCTCGGTGAGTGGTTGGTTATCGCCAACCACCGCCAGCATCGAGTGTTGGGGTGCCGACCGGCAGACCGGATCGAGGCCGACAAGGCCGCGATGCTGCCGCTATCGCCGGTGGAACCGACTACCGGGTGGCGGACCCATGCCCGGCTGCCGCGCGATCACTACGTGCGTCTCGACGCCAACGACTACTCGGTGCACCCCGCTGCGGTGGGCCGGCACATCGAGGTCGTCGCCGACCTGGCGCGTGTGCGGGTATGGTGTGCCGGCCGGCTGGTCGCCGATCACGACCGGATCTGGGCCAAGCACCAAACGATCAGCGACCCGGCGCATCTGGCAGCGGCCAAGGCGATGCGCCGCAATCGGTTCGACGTGGTCACCCTGCCCACCCAGGTCGAGGTCCAGCAGCGGCCGTTGACCGACTACGACGCTCTGATCGACATCGACGGGCCGGTGGCGTGATGGCCCCCAAGACTGCGGCCACCCACCGCGATGTGACCGCCGAGCTGGCCTATCTGACCCGAGCGCTCAAGGCGCCCACCTTGCGCGAGGCCGTCGACAGGCTCGCCGAGCGGGCGCGGACTGAGACGTGGAGCTACGAGGAGTTCCTCGCCGCGTGTCTGCAGCGTGAGGTTTCGGCCCGCGAGTCCCACGGCGGTGAAGGCAGAATTCGGGCTGCGCGGTTCCCCTCGCGGAAATCGTTGGAAGAGTTCGACTTCGACCACGCCCGCGGCCTCAAACGCGACCTCATCGCCCATCTGGGCACGCTCGACTTCGTCACCGCACGCGACAACGTGGTGTTCCTGGGTCCGCCAGGGACAGGGAAAACACACTTGGCAATCGGGATCGCGATCCGCGCCTGCCAGGTTGGGCATCGGGTCTTGTTCGCCACCGCCAGCCAGTGGGTCGATCGGCTCGCCGCAGCCCATCACCGAGGCACTCTGCAGGCCGAGCTTGTCCGGCTGGCCCGTTACCCACTGCTGGTCGTCGACGAGGTCGGCTACATCCCCTTCGAGCCCGAAGCGGCCAACCTGTTCTTCCAGCTGGTGTCCTCCCGCTACGAACGGGCCAGCCTCATCGTCACCTCGAACAAGCCATTCGGCCGTTGGGGTGAAGTCTTCGGCGACGACGTCGTCGCCGCCGCCATGATCGACCGCCTCGTCCACCACGCCGAGGTCATCTCACTCAAAGGAGACAGCTACCGCATCAAAGACCGAGACCTCGGCCGCGTCCCCACGGTCACGGCCGACGAACAATGACCCCAGCTGGTCAAAATTCACTTGCCGGCAACTGATCAGTATTCAGTTGCCGTTGACAGATCGAAATAGACTTGCGGGAGCGACGGCACACAGGGCCCTTGCGAGGTCGTATCGAGTTCCTCGTCCGGCGCGTGTGGTCTACGGTCGCGATCTCGGGTGAACGCCAGCAGTGATTGTCAGCGTCGCGCCATGCGCCTCAGCCAACCGAGCCTGCATAACGCCGGGTCGGTCGGAATCTATCGGTTCTCGTCAACTGCGGCCAGCAGCGGAGCGGCCTGATCAGGTGCCTGCCCGAGGGTATACAGCCCGAGACTGCCGAGAAAACCCGCACCGTGCTCGATAAGCATTTCAGTCGAGAGGTTCAGTTGTCCGTCTATCCAGCGACGGAGTATCTCGAACAGGCCCCCGACACCGTAGGTAGCGGCGAGATCTGCGACTTGGAGCACATCGCTGGGTATATCGAGGTGCAAGCGGGCCTCTCTGAGGACCAGCTCCGCAAAATCGGTCATCAGTTCGCTTCGCAGTTGCCGAAGAAGGGGTTCCGCGCCCGATTCGACAAACAGTATGCGGGCCATGCTGGGATCGTTCTCGATCACCTGAACCAGGGCCTTGATCGGAGCGTAAGCGAGTTCTTGAGGCGCAACCGTGTCGTCCGGAATGGCGCTGGTTATCACCGCTTGGAAGGTGGCGGAGATCTTGGCAAATACCGCGCGCAATAGCGCGTCTCGGTCGCGAAACTGCTGGTAGAAGTACCGGCTCGTCACTCCTGACTTCGCACACACGGCGGTCACGGTGCACGCGGCAGCTCCATGGGTGCCCATGATTGAGACTGCGGCATCAATCAACATCACGCGGCGCTGCGCATCGCGTTGAGCTGCGGACAGCCCGCCATAAACACGTGCTGGACTCATGGCCTACAGTCTGGCAGTCTTATCTGACAAGGCATAAAGTCAGATACAACTTCGAGGAAGGACCTCAAATGTCGCAAGATCAAGCCCCGGCCAGGACCCGCGTGCTGCCAAAACCCAGGCGTGTTCGTTTTCCGATGCCGACCTCCACGAAGCGGCAACATTTTGTCGATGGCGACCTGGTGATGAGCCATTTCATCTCGGTGCTTTCTGCGACGTTCCCGGAAGGCGAGGATTTCTTCATCCGCTCGGTCAGGAACTTCCAGAGTTCCATCGACGATCCCCAATTGGAGACAGCGGTCAAGGGTTTCATCGGACAAGAGGCCACACATCGACACCAGCATCGTCTCCTCAACGAGCGACTCCAGGTCATGGGGTATCCGACCGCGCGAATCGACCGTCATGTCGCACGCCTGATCAAGCGATTGGAACGGCGCTTTTCGCCGGAAATGCGACTGTCCATGACCTCCGCGTTGGAGCACTACACCGCTACGTTGGCAGAAATCATTCTTACCAGCGAAGACGCCCAGAAGCTCATCGGACAGACTGAGGTTCGACCGATTCTGCTGTGGCATGCTTTCGAGGAGTCTGAGCACAAAGCGGTTGCCTTCGACGTCTATCGGCTCGTGGGAGGAACCGAGCGCACCCGTGTACGGGGCATGCGGATCGCTTCAGTAATTCTGTTCGGCGAACTCATTCTGCAGACTGCCCTGTCTATGGCCGCTGACAAAGCCTCGTATAACCCGGTCACGTTGGTGCGCAGTCTGTACCGCTTCAGTCGCACCCCGATGTTCACCGCCGATGCGCTGCGGCGATTCCGTTCCTACAACCGCCCGGGTTTCCATCCTGATGATTGGGACAGCGCCGCGGTCCTGGAGCGTTGGAGCAAAGAACTGTTCGACCAAAACGGTTCACAGAGAGTTATCGCTCAGTCGGGATAGCAAAGGTACGGAAGTCCGGCGACGCAGGATGCACCGTTCCTGCGTCGCTCCTTCCGAACAGGGTGTGACGCGCCGGTCGACTCACGGATTCGGTGCTCGGTAGCCGGAGAGACGGCGGTCGGACCCGCAAATGCCGTTCGCAGCGATCGCCACGGGGCTGGCGGGCCCTGTTGTGAGCCTCGATCAGTCGTTGACGATATAGCGTTGAGCCAGGGTTTCAGCAAGTCTGCTGGTGTGCGCGACCACTTCCTTCTCGGTCACCGCGAGCAAACCCGAGTGCCAGGCGGTGATGACTTCGACGAACCCCCCGACAGCGATCAAAGTGTCCATGCGAAGGGCCATCTCGTCGGCATCTTGTCGGAGGTGTGGCCGGCTTGCGTCAACGACCAACTGCGTTGCTTCCTGGAGCGCCACGGCGCGGCGGTCTTGCAGCGGTGAGCTACCTACGTGCTGAGCGAGGAGGATGTGTGCTCGGCCGGGATCGCGTGCGATCCCATCGACCACGATGGTGATCGCTGCGGTGATGGTTTCGATCGGCGGCCGATCCGCCCGTGCGTCGAACAGCGAGGAAACTTCTCCCAGCATGTCGTTGCGGACGCCATCCCACGCGGCAACGAGCAGCTCATCGCGCGTCTTGAAGTCCTCGTAGAAGTATCGATCGTTGAGCCCTGTGCGGGCGCATACTCCGCGCATAGTGACCGCGGCCCAACCGCTCTCACTCCAAATCTCGGTTGCGGCCTCGATCAATTGCTGCCGTCGTTCTGCGCGACGCTCGGCCCCGGTCCGACCACCCCAGCGCTTATTTCTCGACCGCACCTCTCCATCTTGACAAAGCGCTCGGTCCACGACAAAACTGGTGGCATGCGACACCAATGGTGGCTGGTGCCCCCAGATGAGACTTCCCCCACAGCAGACGTCAATGTCGCGACCCGAAAGGCAGACGAATGAGATTGCTGCCATTCGGCGGCGCACCAGGCAGAACGCACCGAGCCGATGCAGTCGTTACGGGCGCAGGAAGCGGTATCGGCCGCGCATTCGCCGTTGAGCTTGCACGCCGAGGCGGACGCGTGGTGTGCGCCGACAGAGATCCCGTCACCGCAAAAGAGTCGGCAGAGTTGGTGAGGCAGGCTGGCGGCGAGGGCTTCGACATCGCATGCGACGTCGCCGATCTTGAGCAGATCCGCAACCTCGCTGATGTGAGCGAAGACTGGTTCGGGAAGGCAGCGAGCCTCGTCATCAACAACGCCGGAATCGGTGCAGGCGGCAATCGCATCGGCGCGACGTCAATCGAGGACTGGAAAGCGGCGATTTCTGTCAACCTCTGGGGCGTTATCTACGGCTGCGAGACTTTTGTGCCTCGGCTCCGGAGCAATGGGCATGGCGGAGTCATCAATGTGGCGTCCGCAGCGAGCTTCGGCTCGGCCCCTCGGATGGCGGCATACAACGTCAGCAAGGCCGGAGTGCTCGCTCTATCGGAGACACTGGCGGCCGAACTGAGCGGTACTGACGTCAACGTCACAGTGCTTTGCCCCACCTTCGTGAAGACGAACATCGCCAATAATCCTCAAATCGACGAGGCGGCTGCACGACTCGCGACCAACCTGATGAAATGGACCGGCATTTCGCCCCAGCACGTTGCTCGAACGACGTTGAACGCGCACGATCGCGGACAAATTTATGTAGTACCCCAACTCGATGCCAAAGTCTTGTGGCAACTCAAGAGAGCCCTACCCGGTCCCTTTACACGCACGCTGGGCCTCGTGGAGCGCATGGCCTCATGGAACGATTCAGCCGAGTAGAGGAGCAGGGAAAATGGCTTTCGCATACAGCGACATGCTCGAGACAATCAAAAACAAGCAATGGGCTCTCGCCGATATCGATTGGGACGCCCCTGGCGCGGAACTGATCACCGATGAACAGCGTCCCACACTCAAGCAATTCATGTCCGACGTGGTGTGGATTGAGCATGTTGGAGCACGTGCCTTCGCCGCGATGGCTCCGAAGGCGCCATTCGAAGCGCTCGGAGACATTTACCGTTACTTTCACGCCGAGGAGCAGCGTCACGCCAATGCCGAACTTGCCCTGATGCGTCGCTGGGGCATGCTCGAGGAAGACGAGAAACCGGTCCCGAACAAGAATATCCGGCTGGTCATCGAATGGCTGGACCGTTATGCCGAAGCCCTTCCCCTGACCGTCATCGGGGCCGCGATCCCGGCACTGGAGACTGCGCTCGACGGAGCACTGCTGAAGTTTCTCCTCGATGAGGTTGACGACCCTGTGTGCGGGGAGGTGTTCAACAAGGTCAACAGCGACGAATCGCGGCATCTCGCGGTTGGCTTCCAAGTCTTGAATGACCTGGGCGCCAGCCCCATGCGAATCCACGCCATTCAAACTGCGGGTGCTCTGGTCGACCCGCGCATTCTCACCGGCGCGTTGCTGTATATCCCGCTCCTGACGCGCATGTTGATGAATCTCAACGCTATGGGTCTGTCCGAGGAGAAGTTATACAATGCAGTGACGCGGTATGCCAATGTCGGCGATCGGAGTGAGCACACGCGGAGGGTGCCCGGCTATCACATCTTGAAGGCGCACATGTCGTCTTCCATCAAGCGGTCCCAGCCTCTGCACTTCGTGTCTCAGCGCCTTGGCAATGCGATCGATGTCTTCCCTGTTCAGATTTTCGGCCGGCCCCCATCATGGACGGACGAACTGACCTACGAACCGGTGGCCAAATGACAGGCACCACCACGACGTTGATCGTCGGCGCCGGGTTCGCAGGTATCGGTACGGCGATCAGACTGCTTCAAGAGGGTACAGATGACTTCGTCATTCTGGAACGGTCAAATCGCGTCGGAGGCACCTGGCGAGACAATACTTATCCCGGTGCGGCCTGCGATATTCCCTCGCTTCTCTACTCCTACTCGTTCGAGCCGAATCCGGGCTGGACTCATACCTACTCGGGGAGCGCTGAGATCCTCGAATATATCGACACGATCGTCACCAAGTACGACCTTGCCCGGTTCATCCAGTTCGATACCGATGTAACCGCCTTGGAATTCGATGAGGGTGCCGGCATCTGGGTGGCCGACACGGCTGACGGAACGCGTTATCAAGCTCGTTCAGTCGTGATGGCCAGTGGACCACTTGCCGACGCCAGCTTTCCGGATATTCGGGGTATTGACTCGTACGAGGGAAAGAAGATCCACAGCGCTCGATGGGACCAGGGCTACGATCTCGGCGATAAGAGGGTTGCAGTCATTGGGACAGGCGCGAGCGCGGTGCAGATCATTCCTGAGCTCGTGAAGTCGGCTGCGTCGGTCAAAGTCTTCCAAAGAACGCCCGGCTGGGTGTTGCCCAGGGTGAACCTCAAGCATCCGGCTTGGGCGCGTTCGACCTTCAAACAATTGCCGGTGAGCGAACAGGCGCTCCGTTACGCCTGGTTCTGGGCTCACGAAGTGATGGCAGTGGGTATGGTCTGGAACACCGCTGCGACGTCAGCGATACAACTGGCGGCGAAGGCTCATCTCCGTCGGCAGGTGAAAGACCCCTGGTTGAGACGTCAGTTGACGCCCCATTTCAGACCTGGCTGCAAACGTATGCTCATGACCAGCGATTATTACCCTGCGCTACAGTCGGATAACTGTAAGCTGATCAGCTGGCCCATCGCCACACTGTCACCCAACGGTGTTCGAACCGCCGACGGTGTCGAGCACGAGGTGGACTGCATCGTTTTTGCCACCGGCTTCGATGTGTGCAAACGTGGCACCCCGTTCCCGATTAGCGGCCTCGGTGGTCGGAAGCTTGGGGACGAATGGTCTCAGGGGAGATACGCCTTCAAGAGCGTGAGCGTGGCCGGCTATCCGAACTTGTTCTTCACTTTCGGACCGAATTCCGGGCCAGGCCACAACTCGGCGCTCGTATATATGGAGGCAGCAATTGACTACATAGTCAAGGCGATCAAACTCCTTCAGCAAAATGACATCGGTACTTTGGATGTGAGGGAGGATCGCCAGGGCCGCTATCACTCCGAAATTCAGCGCCGCCTTCGACGAACGACATGGAATTCGGGGTGCAGCAGTTGGTATCTGACCGAGGACGGCTACAACGGCACGATGTACCCGGGTTTCGCGACCCAGTTTATGAGAGAACTTTCCCGCTTGGATCCTCGTGATTATGTGATCACCCGGCGCGATGATACACACCTCCGGCTGACGCAATAACTCTGAATCTGAACTGAGAAGGCTGACCGTCAGAACGGTGAAATTGAGCAATGGATCGTAAGTTTGACCCAGATCACGAAATTATCATCATTGGAGCTGGATTTTCTGGCATCGGTTGCGGCATTAGTTTACTAAAGGCGGGTTTTACCGATTTTTTGATGGTTGACGACGCCGACGGCGTCGGAGGTACGTGGCACTGGAACACCTATCCCGGTATCGCTGTCGACATACCGTCGTATAGTTATCAATTTTCATATGAAATGCGCCCCGACTGGTCGCGTACATACGCCCACGGCAACGAGCTCAAAGGCTATGCGGAGCAATGCGTTGAAAAGTACAAGCTTGGAGACCATATTCGTTTCAATACAACCATCACCGCAGCTTGCTTTGACGAAAATGCAACATTTTGGCGTCTGACGACCGCAAAAGGTGAGGAGATCACCGCACGCTTCGTGGTCAATTGCTCCGGCGTTCTCAGTCGGCCGAAATGGCCTGAAATCCAGGGTGTGCGAGATTTCGCCGGCGTCACTCTGCATACGGCTAGGTGGGACGACTCCGAAGATCTCAGCGGGAAGAGGGTTGCTGTAATCGGTACTGGTGCGTCAGCCGTGCAACTGATACCCGAAATCGCAAAAAAAGCAGAGAGTCTGACGGTCTTTCAGCGAACTCCAATTTATTGTTTGCCGAAGCCAGACTTCCCCATACCGACGTGGGCTGGAAGGCTTCTACATTTCCTGCCAGGGGCGCAATTGGCGACCCGGACCGCGAGCCAGGCGTTCGTAGAAATCACTTTCCCAATCGCCGCTCACTTTCATACGGTGATACCGTTCGCCGATGTCATGGAGAGCGCCGCAAAGCGGTACATGCGGCGTGAAGTCCATGACCCGACGACGAGAGAACAACTCATTCCGCGCTACTCGTTGGGCTGTAAACGACCCAGCTTCCACAATTCCTATCTCGCAACGTACAACCGGTCCAACGTTTCGCTCGAGACGAGCGGCATAACCCATATCGACCATGCATCCGTCCATTCTCGAGACGGCAAAGCTCATCCCATTGACGTCTTGATCCTGGCCACCGGCTTCAAAGTGATGGAGTCGGGCAACATGCCAACGTACGTGTTGAAGGGACGCGGCGGGCTGGAGCAGGCCACATGGTGGGACGAGCATCGACTGCAGGCCTTCGAAGGGGTCAGTGTCCCCGGATTCCCCAATCATTTCAACATCTTCGGTCCCTACGGCTACAACGGTTCCTCCTACTTCACGCTGATCGAGGCGCAGAGTCGGCACATCGTCCGCTGTCTTCGTCGTGCGCGGGCACTGGGTGCGAACCTCGTCGAGGTTAAGAAGGAGGCGAATGACCGTTACTTCGCCGAAGTGCTGAGTCGTCGTCACAGGCAGGTTTTCTGGCAGCCGAGCTGTTCCGGTGCCAATAGTTACTACTTCGACAAGCACGGCGACGTTCCACTGCGTCCCTCAACGACTTTTGAGACGTATTGGCGAAGCTGCACCTTTCGCCTCTCGGATTACCAATTCGAGAATCGGGCCGAGGTAGTGGGTGCCCGATGACCAGGATGGATGCCCCCGACTGGCAGCCCAGTCTTGCCAGTCATCTCGTCGCGATGTCCTCGCGAACCACGCTGCGGCCACTGGCGCAGCTGATGCCATCAAACGCCTACGGACTTGCGGTGATGGATCGCGTGCTCCGAACAGCGCTCGTAGCCTCACGGCCTCGGCGCGGCGTCACAGTGCGCAAGGTTGACACTGTATTCGCCGGAGGCCCGGTTCGTGGGGACTGGATCACCACGCCTGCCATTAATCCGCATGCCAACCCTTTGCTGTACATCCACGGCGGCGCCTATTCTATGTGCTCGCCGGAGACGCACCGCGGTCTTCTCGGTGAACTCGCCTCGGCGAGCGGGCGCCCCATCTTCGCAGTGAAGTATCGTCTTGCCCCGCGGTATCCCTATCCCGCAGCCGCGGACGATGCGCTGAATGCGTATCGCTGGCTTACCAGCGGAGGGTCCCCGGGTTCTTGTCAGCGCACCGTCGCGGTTGCCGGAGATTCAGCGGGCGGGCAGCTCACGATGGCCACGGCCTTGGGCGCACGTGCAGTTGGATTGCCGCTCCCTGATGCGATGCTGCTGATGTCTCCCGTCCTGGATCTCAGGTGCGAACTTGCCAGAGCGCGTGAACTTCGCCGCCGGGATCCTTTTGCCTCCGCTCAATCAGCGGCGCGCGCTCTTGACCTCTACGTAGGTGGCGCAGATCGCGGAGATCCGCGCCTGAGCGTGCTTGACGCGGACCTCACCTCGATGCCGCCGATCCTCATTCAGGTGGGCGGGAGAGAAATGTTGATCGATGACTCGCGCCGTCTCGCCGAGCGACTTCAATCAGCTGGATCCCACGTCGAGATCCAGGTCTACCGGGGACAGATCCATGTATTCCAGGCTATGTTCCGGATTCTTCCCGAAGCCCGAGACGCGATTCATCGAGCGGGACGCTTCCTTGAAGCCTCGGGAGTCAGGTGAAAGTGTCCGAACAGGCAATGCTCCTACACCTACACCACCTCCACCGCCGCAGCGTGAAGTCAGTCGTCTCTGCCTCATGAGCAGCAACTTCGCGACGGCCTGTCGCGCATACGATCCGTCGATCGTGATCATCGGGGCCGGCTTCGCCGGGGTTGCGATGGCCCACCGGCTGAAGAAGGACGGGTTCACGAACTTCACGATCCTGGAAAAGGCTGCAGACATCGGGGGTGTTTGGCGTGACAACACCTATCCGGGAGCGGCCTGCGACGTGCCGTCAGCGTTGTACTCACTCTCGTACAAGCCCAATCCTCGTTGGTCACGGCGATATGCCGAGCAACCCGAGATACTCAAGTACCTCCAACAACTCGTGGAGAGTGGCGGACTGGCCGCGCATCTGCGTACCCAGACCGAAGTTGTCGCAATGACCTTCGATGACCAGCTCGGGCGTTGGACCCTGGTTACGAACTCGAACGAGACAATAACCTGCGATGTCGTCGTCTCGGCCGTGGGTCAGCTCTCCTTGCCCCACGTACCCGTTATTGCCGACGCAGACACCTTCCAGGGGCCGCGCTTTCATTCGGCGCGTTGGGACCGATCGGTTTCGCTTCGCGGCAAGCAAGTAGCCGTCATCGGCACAGGAGCTAGTGCCATCCAATTCGTGCCACACATCGCCCAGGAGGCGGAGCATGTCACGCTATATCAGCGCACGGCTCCGTGGATCTTGCCGAAGTGGGACAGCAGGTATGGAGTCGTTCACCGCTGGGTGATCGGATTATTGCCGATGGCGCTGCGCCTCGAGCGTTTCGCGGTATGGCTAATTTTCGAGTTGCTCGCTGTGACGCTAGTCGACGCGAAGCCCCTCTCACGCGTCCTCGGTGCGATCGCGCGCCGCCACCTACATCGGCAGGTTGCTAGCCCATCTTTGCGCGAGCAATTGATGCCTTCGGACGCGCCAGGGTGCAAGCGAGTGCTGTTCTCGAATGATTACTATCCAGCAATCGCGAGTGATCGCGTGTCGTTGGTGCCGAAGGCTATCGCAGAGCTCTGCGACAACGGTGTCAAGACCGTGGATGGAGAGTTTCGTCCTGCAGATGTCGTGATCTACGGAACCGGGTTTCGCGCCACCGATTTTCTCGCCCCGATGTCCGTGCGCGGCTCTCGCGGAGTCTCCTTGGCCGAGGTGTGGAAGACCCAGGCGTACGCATATCTGGGCATCACTGTCCCCATGTTCCCGAACCTGTTCCTGCTTTACGGTCCCAACACCAATGTGGGCTCGGGGTCGATCCTCTACATGATCGAGTCACAAGTCCGTCACATCGCAACGCTCATCAAAGCCGTGGCTGCTCATCCGGGTCATGCGATCGATGTCAGGACGGAGAGCGCGCAACGCTACAACACGCGCTTGAGAAGGCGACTACGGAGGTCGGTGTGGGCGCTGTGTACGAGCTGGTATCGAACCTCGAGCGGGGAAATCCCGACGAACTGGCCGGGGCCTACCTTGGTTTATCGACTCCTCACGCGGAAGCTGCGCGGCGGCGATTACGTCTTGAGAAGGGTCGGGCGTCTAAAGGTCGGAGGCCCCGCTGCACCGAGTCTGCCGGGTCCTGGGCCGGCCATGGGTGCGAGACGCGCACTTAACTCCTAGCCCAATATTGTCCAGATATTGACATCTAGCGCGCTTATGTAAAGACTAGCGATGACACGGTCAGAGCGGCTCAGCGTCCAGGAGGAACCATGACGAATCACCGTCTCGCACCCGCCCACCACGTGAAGGAGCGGTTGTCCTCTGTGATCATGGTGCCTGCGCCTCACGCCGTCGACGACAGATGGCGTCGATGGAGCCGGGACTGGCCGGTTCGTGAACTGGCACCGGCACCCGCGGGCAGTGGATTGAAAGCCGTCCGGGGGGATGCCGGACTGCCCTTCGTGGGTCACACGCTCGACTACATCCGATTCGGCTCGGATTTCAGTCGAGAGCGCTACGACCGTCTGGGTTCGGTGTCGTGGATGGGCGCGTTCGGCACCAAGATGGTGGTCATCGCCGGCCCGGACGCCACTCGAGAGGCGTTCACGAGCGAAGCGAAGGCATTCTCTCAGGATGGCTGGTCTTTCCTGATCGACGCCTTCTTCCATCGCGGTTTGATGCTCATGAGCTTCGACGAGCACTTGATGCACCGGCGCATCATGCAGGAGGCGTTTACGCGTCCGCGCCTGACCGGATACGTCGAACAGGTAACCCCATGCGTTCGCTCGGCAGTGCCTGCGTGGCCGGTGGGCCCGTCGGTTCGTATCTACCCACTGTTGAAGGAACTCACCCTCGACATAGCTACCGACGTCTTCATGGGCGGCCGTGGCAAGGACGAGAGCGATGCCGTCAACAAGGCGTTCGTCGCTACCGTCCGGGCGGCGAGTTCCCTTGTGCGTGTTCCGCTTCCGGGAACCAGATTCCGCGCTGGTGTGCAAGGGCGGCGCGTCTTGGAGGACTACTTCTTCCGGCATCTGCCGGCCGCGCGAGCCGGTGAAACGGAGGATCTGTTCGCTGCTCTCTGTCAAGCCACCACCGAAGACGGGGAGCGGTTTTCCGACGAGGATGTGGTGAATCACATGATCTTCTTGATGATGGCGGCCCACGACACATCGACGATCACCACCACAGCGGTCACCTATTTCCTTGCCAAGTATCCGCAGTGGCAGGAGGCAGCGGCTGCGGAAGCCGATGCCGTCGGTGACGGGTTGCCGGACATCGATGCCCTGGAGAAGATGACGGTCATCGACCTCGTGATCAAGGAAGCGCTCAGACTGCTTGCACCTGTTCCGCTGGTGATGCGCAAGACGGTTCGAGATGTCGCCATCGACGGATATCACATCCCCGCGAACATTTTGTGCGCCATAACGCCTGCCGTGAATCACTTCGATCGAACGATCTGGAGTGATCCGGAGCGGTTCGATCCCTCACGTTTCGACGAGCCTCGGCGCGAAGATCAACACCACCGATTCGCCTGGGTTCCGTTCGGAGGTGGAGCGCACAAGTGCATCGGCATGCAATTCGGGACGCTCGAGGTCAAGGCGATCCTGCACAGGATGCTGCGTTCGTTCACCTGGACGGTTCCGGAGAACTATCACGTCCGATGGGACAACACTTCGCTGCCCATTCCGGTGGACGGACTTCCGTTGGAAATGAAGCGCCGATGACCATTGACCACAGGCCCTACCTCGAACCCACGGAGTTCCTTGACTGGCAACAAGATTCGGTACGTGACTTCGTGTCATCGGCGATCCGTGGTGCCTGCGGCGACACCGAGAAGGCCATCGGCATCTTCACCGCGGTCCGCGACTCCATTTGGTACGACCCCTACACGGTGACCGATAACCCGCACGCCTATCGCGCCAGCACCGTCGCAACCGCAGAACGCGCCTACTGCGTTCCGAAGGCCGTGCTCTTGACTGCAGCGTGCCGAGCGGCGGGCATCCCGGCCCGGCTGGGGTTCGCCGACGTCCGAAACCACCTCCAGACCAAGACATTGCGCGAGCGGATGGGTGGTACCGACGTTTTCGTCTACCACGGTTACAGTCTCATGTTTCTCAACGGTGCGTGGGTAAAGGCGACCCCGGCGTTCAATCGCGAGCTGTGCGCACGTTTCGGTGTCTCGCCGATCGAATTCGACGGCCGTAGCGACGCGCTGCTCCATGGTTTCACCGGTGACGGCACCCAGCACATGGAGTATCTGCGCGACCGGGGAGCCTACGACGATCTACCCCTGGCAGACATCCTGCAAGCACTGAGAACGTATTACGGCACATTCATCGACCAGCCGAACTGTCGTCCCGACCTCTTCGCCTGAAAGGGCACTACGCGATGCAAAGCACGATGCAAGATGTTCCGCTCACGGTTTCGGCGATCGTTCAGCATGCGGCAGCCATACACGGTGACAGCGAGGTTGTCACTCCGACCGGAAATGGATATCGGAGAACGCTTTACCGCATTGTGCTGGCGCGAGTGGCTCGCCTTGCCAATGCGCTGCGCAGCCTTGGCATCACGGCGGACCAACGCGTGGCCACCTTCCAGTGGAGCAACCAGGAACATTTGGAGGCCTACTGTGCGGTTCCCTCCATGGGTGCGGTGCTGCACACTCTGAACATTCGTTTGGCTCCGGAGCAACTCGCGTACATCGCCAACCACGCGAGTGATCAGATTGTGCTAGTAGATGCTTCGGTTGCGCCGTTGTTGGCTTGCGCGCTCCCGGCGATGGCGTCGGTGCACACCGTCATCGCGACCGGGGAGGGCGACCTTGCCCCGCTACAGGGATGCGGGAAGACCGTTCTGCGTTACGAGGAAGTGCTTGCCGGCCAGGAAGAGTCATTTGACTGGCCTCGGCTCGACGAGCTGTCCGCCGCGGCCATGTGTTATACGAGCGGTACCACCGGGGATCCCAAAGGGGTCGTCTACAGTCACCGTTCGACGTACCTTCACTCCCTGACCGCCTGCACGGCTAACGCGTTGTCAGTTAGCGAGGCCGACCGTGTGCTGGCCATCGTCCCGATGTTTCACGCCAATGCGTGGGGGCTTATCTACGCAGCGTTGATGTCCGGTGCGGATCTGGTGCTGCCTGACCGGTATCTCCAAGCCGAACCGTTGGTGTCGATCATCGAAGACACCAGGCCGACCGTGGCCGGTGCAGTGCCGACGATCTGGAACGATGTCGACCGATATTTGGATTCGCACCCTGAGCGGGACATTTCTTCGTTACGGCTGGTCGCGTGCGGGGGGTCTGCTGTTCCGCTTTCGTTGATGCGGGCGTTCGAAGAGAAGTACGACGTGCCCATTGTGCAGGCATGGGGTATGACCGAAACCTCTCCGTTGGCTACCGTTGCACGTCCGGCTCGCGGAGCCGACGAGACGCGGCGCTGGGAGATGCGCGCAAGCCAGGGCCGGCCGATCTGCGGTGTCGAAATCCGGTTGCGGGACGACGACGGGAAAGACGTGCCGTGGGACGGTCGGTCAGTTGGGGAAATTCAGGCGCGCGGTCCCTGGATCACCGGTTCCTATTTCGGAGACAACGATACGGAGAAGTTCGATGAAGGATGGCTGCGTACCGGTGATGTGGGCAGGATCGACCCCCAGGGCTATCTGACACTGACCGACCGCTCGAAAGACGTCATCAAGTCAGGTGGCGAGTGGATCTCCTCGGTAGAGCTGGAAAACACGCTGATCGGGCACCCTGCCGTGTACGAAGCGGCGGTAGTCGGCGTCGCGGACGATAAATGGCAGGAAAGGCCGTTGGCGCTTGTCGTTGTCCACCCCGGAACCGACGTTGACATTGACCAACTCCGATCGTTCCTTGCGGACAAAGTCGCCAAATGGTGGATTCCCGAGCGATGGAGCTTCGTGTCCGATATTCCGAGGACGAGCGTCGGAAAGTACGACAAAAAGGCCATCCGTGCCCGCCACTCTGCCGGCGAATACCTCATCGAAATCGAAACGTCATAACGTCAAATCCCAGGAATTCCAACAGTCGGAAGGTAATCATGTCCTCACCAATCTCTCCCTGGATGAATGCCGAATTACTCGAGCTTCGTGACCTCGCTGCGAAGTTCTTCTCGGCCGAATTGGCGCCGCATGCCAATCGCTTTGCAGACCAGCACCACGTCGACCGAGAACTGTGGAACCGAGCAGGCGAGCTGGGCCTGCTCTGCATGTCTATACCTGAGGAATACGGCGGAGGCGGTGGCACTTTCGCGCACGAAGCGGTCGTGCTTGAAGAGCAGGCCCGCATCGGTGACAGCTCATGGGGCGCGGGACTGCACAGCGGAATCGTCGCCCACTACATCCTGCAGTACGCGACTGAAGAGCTGCGCGCGCAGTGGCTTCCCAAGATGGCATCCGGTGAAATGATCGGGGCGATCGCCATGACAGAACCGGGGACCGGGTCCGATCTCCAGAGCGTCAAGACAAAGGCCCTCCTTGACGGTGACGAGTACGTGATCACCGGCTCCAAGACTTTCATCACCAACGGCCAACAGGCCGACCTCATCATCGTTGTTGCCAAGACAGATCCGAGCCAGGGCGCTGCGGGCATCTCTTTGATCGCTGTCGAGGCTGACCGGGTGGGATTCCGGCGCGGCAAGGTTCTCGACAAAATCGGCCAGCGCGGCCAGGACACCTCCGAGTTGTTCTTCGATGAAGTGAGAGTTCCGCGCTCGCATCTACTGGGCCAGTCTGAGGGACAGGGCTTCATTCAGCTGATGACGCAGCTGCCACAAGAGCGACTCATCGTCGCGGTGGGGGCTGTCGCAGCGATGGAACTTGCCCTGGAGCAGACGCTCAAGTATACGCGTGAGCGGGAGGCATTTGGTCGGCCTGTCTTTGGCTTTCAGAACACCAAGTTCACGCTGGCTGAAGCCGCGACAGAAACGCGCATCGCACGAGTGTTCCTCGACTACTGCATCGACCTGCACCTTGCGGGTCAACTCGACGTGCAGACCGTCGCCATGGCGAAGTGGTGGACCACTGAGCGAGCGATGAAGGTACTCGATGACTGTATGCAGCTTCACGGCGGATATGGCTACATGACCGAGTACCCCATCTCGAGATTGTGGGTGGATCAGCGCGTGCAAAAAATCTATGCCGGCACGAACGAGGTGATGAAGGAAATCATCTCGCGTTCCCTATGACGCAGATGAGTTGCCGCCTGCACGTTAGTCACCTGGAGGAGGATTGATGGCATCGATGGTGGTGCCGTATCGCCACGACATGGGCGGCCACTGCGGATCGGGGGCTCTTCGGGATTTGACCGAATGGGCCGGGATCCGTTGGAGTGATGACACCCCGGACGAAGGCATCGTGTTTGCTCTCGGCGGGGCCCTCGACTTCTCGTATGTTCGCTCGGCCCACCTACGTCCACCGATCTACCTCGTTGGACGCAGCGCGGACCTCGAAGACGAATACTTGACCCGGTTGGGCGCGCGCTTCGAGTGTCGTTCGACAGACGACCCCGATCTCGGGTGGAAATGGGTGACCGAACATATCGATGCCGGTACGCCGGTCATGGTGTGGACTGACATCGCCGAATTACCCTATCTGAGAACGCGTCTGAGTATGAGCCGACACGATGTCGTGATCGTAGGGTACGACGACGACGAGGAACTCGCCTTCGTGGTCGATAACGATCGCGATACACCTCAAGCCGTGCCTTACGAGAATCTACGGAAGGCGCGGGCATCGACGGGATTTCCCGTCCCCACGCGGCACACCACCTACGTAGTCGAGTGGCCCGGCGCCGCACCAGATCTCGGCAATGCTGCCCGGTCGGCCTTCCGTAGGTCCGCGGACGCGATGCAGGGTTCGTTTGTGAGCGCGCCGATCACCGAGGACTCCGATTGTGAAATTCAGGTGCGTGGGCTACCAGGGGTATCGACCTTTGTGGAAGATCTTAAGCGGTGGCCGAAGATCTTTGACGACGACACCCTCGACGGAGCCTTGTTTGCGCTGAGCGCCTTCATCGAAAAGGCTGGAACCGGAGGCGGTCTGTTCCGAGATCTGCAAGCACGTGGATGTCGACGCGTCGCTGAAGAGTTGAGTTTCGAACCTGCGTTTAAAGCAGCGGAGGCTGCAAAGACCGCATCTGAGTTGTGGACCGCGGTTGCGCACGCCGCTTATGACCGCGGTGCAGATCCGCACCGAAGAGCGAGCGGCGCCGCGTCCGTGGCTGCGCAATTGCCGACAGCCGAACGTCGACTCGCGGAGGCGCTGAGGGAGGCAGGAGATCTACTCCTATGAGTCCTGATTGCCTGTGGAGGAAATCAACCTGGGTGCGACCCAACGGATTTCTTTGTGAGTGCTTGGATTGCGTCATAAGAAGGGAGAATCACGATGGCTGTCTTCGCTGATGCGGAAGAGGTTTACCGCTACCTCGCCGGCATCTTTCGACGAGGTTTGGAGAACGAAGACCTTGCGAACAGACTTGCCGGGTCCGGGGTGGTGTTACGGATCCACTACACCGATCCGGATGCGGTAGTAACCGTGGATATGCCGGAGAAGGTCGTAGAGACCGGCGCGGACAGTGGCGTTACACCGAATGTCGAATTGTTCATGTCCGCGGATACCGGCAACAGGTTCTGGTTGGGGAAGGTGAACTTGACCATGGCGATGGCCAAAGGAACTGTACGAGCGAAAGGTCCTGTCACCAAACTGATCAAGCTCATACCGCAGGCAAAGAACCTCTTTCCGGAGTACCGGGCAATCCTTGAGGCCGACAAGCGTCACGACCTGCTCAATGTGTGATGTCGGTGCGGTACCGCGCCCGGGCCCGGGTGAGCGGCCGGCGCGGGCCTCTGGGCGATGTGCCCGGAGATCATCCAGGACAGTTCGCGCGACCACCGTGCGCGGTCGGGATAACTACTCGAGAAGCGTAATTCGATAGAAGGGACTTCAACATGAAGACACGTGCCGCTGTTTTGTGGGGCTTGGAGCAGAAGTGGGAGGTCGAAGAAGTCGAGTTGGATCCGCCAGGTCCCGGGGAGGTCCTCGTGCGGCTGACGGCCACCGGCTTGTGCCATTCCGACGAACATCTGGTGACCGGCGACCTCCCGATCCCATTGCCGGTAGTAGGGGGCCATGAGGGTGCCGGCACAGTCGTGGAGTGCGGCGAAGGGGTTGAGGAACTGTCCGACGGTGATTCTGTCATCTTGACCTTCCTTCCCTCGTGTGGGCGCTGCTCGTACTGCGCGCGCGGCATGGGCAATCTCTGTGAGTTGGGAGCGGCGCTCATGATGGGACCGCAGATCGACGGCACCTATCGCTTTCACGCACGAGGCGAGGACGTCGGGCAGATGTGTTTGCTCGGGACGTTTTCCGAGTACACAGTGGTGCCGCAGGCATCCGTGGTCAAGATTGACGGCGGAATCCCCCTGGATCGGGCAGCCTTGATCGGTTGCGGCGTCACGACCGGTTACGGATCTGCGGTGCGGACTGGGGAGGTGCGCGCCGGGGACACCGTCGTGGTAGTGGGAACAGGCGGGATCGGAATGAATGCGATTCAGGGCGCGCGAATCGCGGGAGCGCTAGCGATTGTGGCGGTCGATCCGGTGAAGTTCAAGCGAGAGCAAGCGAGCGGGTTCGGTGCGACGCACACCGCGGCCTCGATGGATGAAGCTTGGTCGCTGGTCAGCGATATGACGCGGGGCAAGCTGGCTGATGTCTGCATCCTCACCACCGATGTGGCTGAGGCCTCCTACACCGCGGAAGCGCTGGCCTTGGTCGGAAAGCGCGGACGCGTCGTGGTCACGGCCATCGGGCACCCCGACGACTCATCGATCTCAGGATCACTGCTTGAAATGACGCTTTACGAGAAGCAGATTCGTGGCGCTTTGTATGGCTCATCCAATGCGCCACACGATATTCCGCGACTGGTCGAGCTGTACTCCGCGGGGCTGTTGAAGCTCGACGAGTTGGTCACCCGCGAATACTCCCTCGACCAAATCAATGAGGGCTACCAGGATATGCGTTCAGGAAAAAATATCCGAGGGCTGGTCCGGTTCTGAAGAGCATCATGCCCACTGCTGTCTTCATGTCCTTGCGTTGCTGCAGATCATGCGGCCGGGCCGCTTGGGTGGTTGGCGTCGGGCCCTTCTTTCCCGTCGTGAGGACGGCAAGCATCAGACCCCTCATCGATCATCTATCACATTCTCTGGGAGGCTGAGATGACGGACGCTGGCACGACCACGGCAAGCAGGGATGGGGCTGCTCGTTTCGCTATCGCCCCGGAGGTGTGGACCACGCCGGAGCGACGAGCGCTGAGCCAAATGGCGCGGTCTTTCGTCGAACGTGAAATCGCGCCGAAGCTAGCGGAATGGGAGCACGTGGGTGAGATTCCGCGCGACCTGCATCTCAATGCTGCCGAGGTGGGGCTTCTCGGAATCGGGTTCCCGGAAGAAGTCGGCGGCAGCGGCGGCAATGCGATTGACTCTGCACTGGTCACTGAGGCCATCCTGGCCGCAGGCGGGTCCACTGGCGTCTGCGCCGCCTTGTTCACCCATGGCATTGCCCTTCCCCACATTGCCGCCAATGGCTCCGACGCCCTGATTCAACGATATGTCCGTCCTACGCTCGCAGGAAAGATGATCGGCTCGCTGGGCGTTACCGAGCCTGGGGCAGGCTCAGATGTCGCGAATTTGCGCACACGCGCGGTGCGCGAAGGGGACACCTACGTGGTCAACGGAGCAAAGACGTTCATCACCAGCGGAGTTCGAGCGGACTTCGTTACTACGGCGGTACGCACCGGCGGACCGGGTTACGGTGGAGTTTCATTGCTTGTGATCGACAAGAATTCGCCTGGATTCGAAGTGTCCCGCCGGTTAGACAAGATGGGGTGGCGATGTAGCGACACCGCCGAGTTGTCTTTCGTCGACGTTCGCGTACCGGCTGACAACCTGGTGGGGGCAGAGAACAGTGGGTTTTTGCAGATCATGCAGCAATTTCAGGCTGAACGGCTCGGCATCGCCGTCCAGGCGTACGCGACGGCGGGTCGGGCTCTCGACCTTGCCAAGAGTTGGGCGCGGGAACGTGAAACGTTCGGTAGACCCTTGACGGGGCGCCAGATCATTCGCCATAAGCTTGCGGAGATGGCTCGACAGGTCGACGTGGCGTGCACCTACACCCGTGCGGTCATGCAGAGGTGGCTAGCGGGGGAGGATGTCGTTGCCGAGGTGTCGATGGCCAAGAACACCGCTGTGTATGCGTGCGACTACGTGGTCAATGAGGCGGTTCAGATCTTCGGTGGGATGGGCTACATGCGTGAGTCTGAGATCGAGAGACACTATCGAGATTGCCGAATTCTCGGAATAGGCGGCGGCACCAACGAAATCATGAACGAGGTCATCGCCAAACGTATCGGACTCTAGCTACTTGATTGAATCGCCCTGACTTTCCCGGAGGCTCGGGTTATTGGATTCCGGCCAGGGGTTGGTCGGTCCCATGTGCATCGTAGAACGCGGCTTCGAACTCGGTGGGTGGGATGTCATTAAGGTAGCTGTGTAAGCGGCTGGTGTTGTGCCAGTACACCCAGCTCAGGGTCGCGAGTTCGACGTCCTCGACGGTCTTCCACGGCCTGGTGCGGACTGGCCCGTAGATCAGCTCCGCCTTGTAGTAGCCGTTCACCGTCTCCAGGGCATTATCGTAGCTGTCTCCGATCGTGCCGATCGAGGGGACCGCTCCGATCTCGGCGAGCCGTTCGCCATAGCGGATAGAGGTGAATTGCGATCCGGCATCGGAGTGACATGTCAAGCCCGGCAACGTGTTTCCGCGTCACCAACGAGCCATCTCCAACGCATCCAGCACCATGGTGGTACGCATGTGCGACGCTACCCGCCAGCCCACGATCATCGGGTCTGCTGCACCAATAGGTGACATCTGAGTTGGCTTGCCCAAAGCGGGCGGGCTGGAAGGATGTCAGTGTGCCTAGGCCCTACCCCCGTGAATTTCGCGACGACGTCGTCCGCGTTGCCCGTAACCCGACGACGGGGTGACGATCGAGCAGATCGCCACCGATTTCGGCGTGCACCCGATGACGTTGACCAAGTGGATGCGCCAAGCCGACGTCGACGAGGGCGCCAAGCCGGGTAAGAGCACCAATGACTCCGCTGATCTGCGCGAGCTACGACGCCGAAATCGGTTGTTGGAACAAGAGAATGAAGTCTTACGGCGGGCAGCGGCGTACTTGTCGCAGGCCAATCTGCCGGGAAAAGGGTCTACCCGCTCGTAAGTGAGCTCGCCGCCGACGGGATTCCCGTCGCGGTGACGCGCCGGGTACTCAAGCTCGCCCGCCAGCCCTACTACCGCTGGCGGGCAAATCCCATCACCGATGCCGAACTCGTCGAGGCATACCGCGCCAACGCCCTGTTCGACGCGCACGGCGAGGACCCCGAGTTCGGCTACCGCTACCTCGTCGAGGAGGCCCGTGAGGCCGGCGAGCCGATGGCCGAGCGCACCGCCTGGCGCATCTGCTCACAGCAGCAGTTGTGGAGCGTGTTCGGCAAGAAGCGCGACAAGAACGGCAAACCAGGACCGCCGGTGCACGACGATCTGGTCCAGCGCGACTTCACCGCTGAAACGCCAAACATGTTGTGGCTCAGCGACATAACTGAGCATTACACCGGCGAGGGCAAGCTCTACCTCTGCGCGATCAAGGATGCATTCTCCAACCGCATCGTGGGTTATTCGATCGACTCCCGAATGAAGTCACGCCTGGCGACCGCCGCGCTGCGCAACGCGGTCGGCCGCCGTGGGGTGGTCGCCGGCTGCGTGGTTCACACGGACAGAGGGTCGCAGTTTCGAAGTCGAAAGTTCGTCCAGGCCCTGCACCATCACGGCATGGTCGGCCCAATGGGACGTGTCGGCGCGGCCGGCGACAACGCGGCGATGGAGAGCTTCTTCAGCCTGCTGCAGAAGAACGTCCTCGACCGCCGCCGCTGGGCCACCCGAGAGGAGCTGCGGATCGCCATCGTCACTTGGATCGAACGCACCTACCACCGACGTCGCCGCCAAGGCGCCCTCGGCCGGTTGACCCCCGTCGAATACGAAGCCATCATGACCACGACGGCCAGTCAGGCCGCGTGACCGAAATTGTCACCTGATCGTGCAGCAGACCCACTTCCTGATAGAGCTTGGCACAGGCCTCTTTGGTAGGTGCACCGTCCTCGCGTGAGTCAGATGCATCGGGGTCGGGAGGCATATTAGACACGGCACGACCTTAGGACGGCGGTCTCACATGTCACGCCGACGCGCCGTTTGCTGTGGTGGGTCTGCTCCCGCAGCGCGGGGACAATATGGAGACCTTTCGGTCACATCGGTCACATCTGTCACAGGCAGCAAACACTCCGAAACGACAACAACCCTGCCTGAGCAGTGCGTTTGCATGGTGCGCCGTCAGGGTTTCGAACCCCAGACCCGCTGATTAAGAGTCAGCGGCTGTCAGCGATGCCTGGGCTACCGGCGTCGCCGCGAAAACGTCAGAGTAGCCCTATCTGCTCAGGTTCCTCGACGCTAGACCCGTTAAACTCCACCAGCGTATGACGGATCAATGGACGGTTTTTACGCCACTGGTTGGTCGAAGTCAAACAACCAGAACGCTATTTATCGACAATAGGTTGTTTGACAAGTAGTCACTGAGTAGAGTAGTAGACGTGCTCTCTGCTTCGATTCCTGCCCGCTTGGTCGACGCAGGCGTGCGGATGGTGACTGGTGATGCACACAGCATCACATACCGAATCGATGGCCGCGCCGTAGTAGCGGACCTGGTTCTGGCAGAACGTGTGCCATCTCCGGCCGCAGTCCTTAGTCGTGTGCGCCGCCATCCAGGCCGCCGCGTATTCGTGGTGTGCGAGACCATCTCAGATGAGGCACGTTCAGCGCTCCTGGCTCAGGCTGACGTGGATCTCAGCGTCGGCAGCACCGGCGAACTGGTGCTCTCCGGGCGAACCTACCGAACGCCAACACCAGGACGGCCGCCCCGCGCCGCCAGCGAGCGCAGCTGGCGGCGGCGGGCGGCTGAACGGGTCTGTGTGCTTACGCGCGGTCACCTCCGCCAACGCGACATTGCCGCGGCCATCGGAGTTAGCCAGCAGGCGGTGTCCAAAATGACCGAGAAGGATCCGCTGCCGGACACGCCGATGACCGAGGCTGCGCGCCGGGAGCTCCTGGTGAAACTGGCATTGGTACCTGCGGACAGCGGACTTGTCGAAACGTACTGGTATGGAATGGATCCGGTAGTGGAGCAGGTGCGCAGTGCGACCCGACTCGGCGCCGAGCTCACCGTGCCGATCCTTGCTGGCGGCGAGGTCGCCGCCGACGTCCTGCGACCGTGGCGGGTACCAACCAGAGGTCTGGTCTATGCCAAAGAACTGGTCGACCTCTCCGAGTTCGGTTTGGTGGAGGCCACCGCCGAGGAAGCGACCTTGACTGTGCGGGTTCCCGCCGACCCGACCGTCTGGACGACCGCGGCCTGGTGGCGGCGGATTCGTGATACGCAGCGTTCCGACATCATCACTGTGGATCCAGTGATTGCGCTTCAGGACCTCAGCGGCGGTGCCGATCTTGGCGACGGTGCACCGCAGCATCTCAGCGACTGGATCGTGCACCGGTGACCGGAACAGCATCGGTGCAAATCGCCTGCACTGCGGTGGCCGACGACAACGGAATGCGTGCACTGCGCGACGTGGCCGCAGTCACTGCCGACATCGAGTACCGCGTCATCGGCGGTCACATGGTGCGACTGCTGCGGCACGTCTACAACGTGTCGGGCATACCGCGACTGACCTCCGACGCAGACACCGGGATCGACGTCAACGTGGCGTCCACCGGGAACCTCCACGATCGACTCACCGCACTGGGGTACACCGCTGAGTGCGGCAACCGCTACGAGCGGGGTGAGCAAGCGGTCGACCTCTTAGTTCCCACCGCAGCCAAACCAGGCAAGCGGATCATCGGCGAACGAGCCTTCGACGGAGCGCCAGGGCTGCGGTTGGCGCTCGCCCTACCGCCGATCGAAGTCGCCGTCACAGCCCGACTCACCGACGGCGACACGGTTGAGTTCGAAGTTCCGGTTCCCGACGTCGAGGCAGCATTCGTGTTGAAGATGCTGGCACGTACCGTTCGCGACTCCGAACGTGACCTCCAGGATATCGAGACACTACTGGAGATCGTCGCGTCACAACCCGATTACCACGCTTCGCCGTGGCGCCTGGGCGACCCCAAGATCACAAAGGCCGGCGAGCGCGGCGACGCTGCGCGTGTGGCAGCGCAGATGATCTCCAGTCCGCCGACGAGGGTGCCGGCCAGAGTGCGGGCGCTGCTCCGGCGCCATGTCGCCATCGTGTCGCGATGACGCACCAGCAGACAGTCGTTCGTTTCCGTGCGGCTACGCCGAGCGAAACGGTTTCGGTCTCGACGGAGCCGGCAAATGCTGAGCCGGAGCATTGACATGGCTGCTGGCTGCGCGGGTCCCCACGCCGGTGGCAATAACGGCTAGGTCGTTGTCGGCGGAGCGGCGTAGTCTAGTTACATGGATGTAGTTCCCGCGACGCCTGCCAACCTTGGTAATGGTACGTCCTCGCCGGGACCTGGCGAATTCGCCGCGCAGGTCTATCCAGCAGCCGAGCGCGAGGCGGCTGGCCCGCGCCCCGAGCGCTTCCAGGTCCTCGCTCTCGATGGAGGGCGCCAAGGCGTTGTTCACTGCGCATGTGCTTGCACGTCTGGAGCAGGATCTGGGCGTTAGGATCACCGATTCCTTCGACCTCATTGCTGGCACGTCGGCGGGCGGCATCGTCGCACTGGGTCTCGGTGCGGGCCTCACGCCGAAGGAGATTGTCTCCCACTACGAAGAACTGGTCGAGAAAGTCTTTCCGGCGTCGAGGCGGCGAGGATGGCGCCGACCACGGCAGCTGAGATCGCCCATCTATGACGCAGAGGCGCTGCGGCAAGCGTTGACCGGCGTCCTCGGAGCCCGACTCCTTGGCGACAGCACGAAGCGACTCGTCATTCCCGCGTGGGATGTACAACGCGGGGCCGTGCACATCTTCAAGACTCCGCACCACACACGGCTGACCCGCGACTGGCGCATACCGATGGTGGACGTTGCACTGGCGACCTCGGCGGCGCCGCTGTACTTCCCCGCGGCGTACGTCGACGGACACAGGCTCATTGACGGCGGAGTATGGGCCAACAACCCGGCTGTCGTCGCGATCGCCGAGGCCGTCAGCATGCTCGGTGTTCCTCTCGACGCGATTACCGTCCTCAACGTCGGCACCATTGATCAGCTGACCGATCACCCCAAGCGCTTGGACCGCGGCGGACTCTTACACTGGGCAAGACCGATTGCCCCGCTGATCCTTAACGCCAGCAGCCGTGGCGGACAGGGCCTCGCCGAACACTTGATCGGCAAATCCAACTACACGCGCTTCGACGCTCTAGTGCCCGGCGGCCTCTACGCACTGGACTCGGCGGACCCAAAGGACGTGGCCGGCCTCGCTGCCTCAGTCAGCCGAGAACTCAGCCCTAGCTACACCGCGAAATTCGCTGACCACCAGGCGCCCGCATACACACCGGTGAACGGACGCCGACACCGCGACGATCCGGGCAGCATTTCACACACGGAGGCCCCCAATGCAACTCGCTGACCACTTCAACGTCTTGCTGAAAGACACGGTCAATCTCAGCCAGTTCAAACTGGACCTACTCAACCAGCGCGTCGAAGCCATCTATAAGGCACTCAAAGCCGACGTCGAAATCGGTGCGCTGATCACCGGCAAGACGCCGCAAGGCTCCTGGGCACACCGCACGATCATCAACCCCGTCGGTGACAACGAGTTCGACGCCGACTTCATGCTCGACATGAGCCAGAACCCGGACTGGGCCGACAACCCCAAGACCTACATCGATGAGGTCTACGCAGCCCTGCATCGGCACAGCACCTACGGCACCATGCCGCACTCACGTAAGTGCCGCTGCGCGCGGCTCGTCTACGCCAACTCCATGCACGTCGACATCGTCCCTCACCTCAACCTGGCCGACGGTCGAGAGGTCATCGTCAACCGCGACGACAACGAGTGGGAGCTGACCAACCCGCAGGGTTTCACCGATTGGATGAAGAAACAGGACTCTATCGCCAGCGGGAACTTACGCAAAGTGATCAGACTCATGAAATACCTTCGTGATCACAAGAATTCGTTCACCGGCACACGTTCAGTCCTGCTGACCACCATGCTGGGGGAGCAGGTAACAGACTTGCGCAAGCTCCTGGACCCGAGTTACTACAGCAACGTCCCCACAACTCTTCTTCATGTCGTGCAAGACCTCGACACCTGGTTGCAAGCGAACCCGATCAAGCCCTCCATCGCCGACCCGTCCGGTTCCGGCGTGACGTTCGACCACCGGTGGGGACCAGACCCCGAGAGCGCTCAGGCGACCTACAGCTACTTCCGTGACCGAATCCACGTGCATGCCGCCGACATCGAAGCGGCCTACGAGGAGAAAGACAAAGACCGCAGTGTCCAGCTGTGGCAGAACATCTTCGGCGACGGATTCAAGGCGCCGGCCACAACAACCGCTAGCGCGAAGTTTCCAGCAGCCACCTCTGCCGCGGACTCAACAGTGGGGCGCTCTGGTCGGGCAGGGTGACCAGACGCCACCAGCCCACGCTGACGGGCTGGCAGAAGCATCTCCTCGCCGAACTCAAAGCGCTAGCGCAACAACGTCCCAACGAAATCCAGGTCCGAGGAAGACCCACGCTCGACGCTAGCGGCGAGGCGTCGCTCCGCATCTCGCTACGCACGGCCGCCATCCCGCATCATCCGGGTGGCCTGCAACTTCAAGAGACCGAGGAGTTCATCCTTCAGCTTCGCCCCTCTTCGTACTCGCTACCGGCTATCGACGTTGATCACACTCGGTTTCTCGGCTACCCCCATGTGCTCGCGGGTCAACGACTATGCATCTATTTGGATCCTTCACGGGAATGGCAGCCGACGCTTGGTGTGGCCGGCCTACTCACCCGCCTTTGGGACTGGCTCGTCGACGCGGCCGCCGGAAACTTCCACGCCGCCACCGCCATGTACCACGCTGTTGGCGGAGTGCCGCATCAGGCACATGACACACCGACGATCGTTACCCGAGAACCCGGACCGGCGAAGCGCCACCAAACGGCTCACCTGATCGCCCGGTCAACGCACCGATACGACCTGACGTACTCGCCTGGAGCTGCCGGGCATCGCGTACCGGTAATTACCCTGGCCACCGCGCTGCCGTTCGGTGCCGCATCCACATTCGCGCTACTGCTTGCTCTCCTGGACGACCCCTACCTTGACCGCCTCGAAGGACGGGCTCCCCGGATCGCACCGCAATCGCCGGCGTTCCTCACCGCCCTCCTGGCGAGTGCGTTACGAAATCACCACGACGCCGAGCAATACTTCGTCCTCGCCGTGCCGCACCCCGCTGGAGGCCCACCCCACCTCTTGGGCGGACGGCTCCCCACCCCAACGGCGAATGCGCTCCGCGAGGTCGCGCAGCAACGGGGTGTGGGGATTGTTCTCGACCCCGCGAAGATCAACACTGAAATCCCGATTGAGTGGTGCAGGATGTCCGACGAACGACCCGAAGTGACAACCCGTCGCGACGACGGCCGCCCCGTGAACGGATTTCAAGGAAAGACTGTCCACATCTGGGGCTGCGGCGGGCTCGGATCATGGATCGCCGAATTCATCGCTCGCGCAGGAGCATCGGAGATCACCGTGTGCGACCCTGGCATCGTCACCGGCGGCTTGCTCGTCCGACAAAACTACGTCGAAGACGACATTGGCCGTTCCAAAGCCGAGGCACTCGCTGGACGGCTCCGCGCGATCCGTGATGACCTGACGGTCACCGTCGCAGAAGGGCACCTCCCAGAAGACCACACGTCGTGCCTGGCAGCGGATCTCATCATCGACGCCACAGTGAACAACGGCATCACGAGCTGTCTCGATGCGTTGGCAACTGCGCCGACGCGAAAGGCATTGATCGCTCAGGTCGCCACAGACGCTCGCTCTGGCACGCTCGGCCTAGCCGTGCTGTGCGCCGCAAGCGCAACAGCGACAGTTTCCAGCATCGATCAAGACGCTGGCCGAACAATCCAGGGCGACAGCGGACTTGAGCTCTACCACACGCTGTGGCAAGAACCCAGCGATGACGAACTTATACCAACCAGGGGCTGCTCGGTCCCCACATTCCACGGCTCGGCAGCCGACCTCGTAGCGGTCGCAGCCACACTCGTCAACCTGATCGGAAGCCACCTCCAACAACCGGACTCCGCGGTTTCGGGCACACACCTCATCGCTCTGCCGCACGCGGCCAGCGGCCCCCGACACCACTTCCTCCCCGGTGTAACGCACCCCATGGATCACACAGCAGGGACAGAATGAGGGCAACGGAACGTCAACGCAATGCCCCATCAGAGGGCGTCATTGTCGAGCGTCTTCGCACCGAGGCAACCAACTGGATCAACGCCGTGGCGCTCCAATCAGGACGCATCGACCGACGCTTCAACAAGCGGCACGCCGACCACGTGGAACTCCAAACTCTTGAACGTGACCTGCACTTCTTCCTGTTAGCGGCGGTACGCCTTCGCCGCTGTATCGAGCAGGTGTCTCGATACCAGTAAAGAAAGTTCTCACATCGCAGGTCAGCGACGGTCAGGCTATTGGTCCGGCCTGCCGCTCGCGGCGTCTCGATGCGGCGAGCAGCGAGGGCAGCTGCGCCTCGTCGTGATGCCAGCCCTGTGGCCTGCGACTTAGTTCCGGCGCCGGTCGTGGGTGCATGTATGCGTGGCGGCGGACGGAGGGCGGAGCGCAGGGAGCGGCGCGGACGGGAGCGCCAGCGGACGGGAGCAGAGCGAGCGTAGCGAAGCCTGCTGGTGGCCGCCGGTTCCTGCGGGTCGCGGGTGTCCAGGATCTGCGCCATCAGCCGCGACGGGGCTGCGGCATGGTGCTGGGGCTCGTAGGCTGGCGGTTGTGAGCGTAGTTTTGGCGCAGCGTGCACGGCGCGAGGCCGAGGCGCGGCTGGCTGAGCAGCCGCGGCGGTTGGCGCATGTCCGGGGGGTCGCGACGACTGCCGAGCGGTTGAGCCGGCGTTTCGATGCTCAAACGGCGGACTGTCTGGTCGCGGCGGGGTGGTTGCACGATATCGGTTACGCACCGTCGGTGCGCCGGACCGGTTTTCATCCCCTTGATGGAGCGGAGTTCGTGCGATCGGCGGGTTTCGGGGAGCTGGTCGCTTCCTTGGTGGCCTTTCATACCGGAGCGCACGCGGAGGCTGCCGAGCGGGGCTTGTCGGGTTTGTCCGCGTTCAGCGATCCGCCCAGCAATGTCCTTGATGCGTTGACTTTTTGCGATCTGACGACTGGACCTGACGGGGCGCCGATATCACCGCGAGATCGACTACGCGACGTGTTGGCGCGTTATGGATCCGAGGACCCGGTGCACCGGGCGGTCGACGCGGGCCGCGACGAATTGTTGGCGGCGGTCCGGCGAGTACGCGACTGGCTGTAGCCCAGCGGTCAGCCGAGGTAGGGGCTGTCGCGGCGTTGCAGGTAGTGCTCGACGCGCAGTCGCATCGACGGATGCATATCCAGGCCAGCGATGTCGTCGGGGGCAGTCCAGGCGATGTCGGTGCTTTCGTGGTCGATGGCGAGGGTCCCGCCGAGCACCGTGGTGGCGAACAGTAGCGAGAATTGTTGGCGCACTTCGCCATCGGTGAACGCGACCACGTGGTGGGGGTTGGTGTAGACACCGACCAGACCCGTGACTTCGACGTCGAGCCCGGTTTCTTCTTTGACTTCCCGCACGGCGGTGTCGGCGATGGTTTCGCCGATGTCGTGTCCGCCGCCGGGTAACGCCCACAGGGTGTTGTCGCGGCGTTTGATCAGCAGAATACGACCTTGTTCGTCGGTGACGATGGCCGAGGCGGACGGAACGACACTGTTGGGCGCCGGGGCGTTGGGGTCATTGTAGTAGTCGGTGCGCATCGGGGGTCAGCCTTTCGCGGTCAGCGGTCTGGCGCGGTTCCAGACCTGGGTGAAAGCGTCTTCGAGGGTGGTCCAGAGCCTTGGCTCATGGTGACGTGACAGAACCAGCACAGGGTTGTTGCGCCCGGGTGAGCCGTAGATGTGGAAGTTGACAATCATGGCGTCATCGACCCGAAAGATCGACGTGTAGAGCGCGGTGTCGTGGGTGCGAATGTCCAGCCCCGGGGTACAGGCGTGAGGGGCGAGCAACTCCACCGACGTGCGGCAGCGGGCGATGACAGCCTCGCCGATCCCTTCCTCCTCACCGCGCAAGATCGTGGTCGCAGTGTCGGGATCCCCGACGAGAAACCGCACCGACACACCGCGGGCGGCGGCGGCGAGCAGGGTGTCGAGGAATCCGTCGAGGGTGTCGAACAGGAACGTGGCCGCGAGCACGAGGATGTCGATGCCGGTGGTGGCGTCGGCGAAATGCTGCTGCCACGTCGTGATCGGCAGCTGAGTACGGCTGGCATACAGGGTCGCGGTGAATGGCCCACCCGCAGACGCTGTTGTCACTGCACGGGCGGTAGCGGCCGGGTACTGCTTGGGCCACAGGTCATGCGGAGTGCAGTCGAGCACCTCGCTGGCGCTGCGGGCGTTGTGTTCGCGAATTCTGTAGTCGCTATCGGCCAGCCAGCGTCGCACCGACTTGATATCGACACCCACCGCGGTGGCGAACCGCTGCGAGGACAGACCTTTGGCCTGTAGCCGCTGCGCGAGGCGATCGTTGGGAGTGATGGCGGCCTCGGTGCCGTCCTGCTCGTCCATCGTGTCAGCGCACATCTTCCCGTGTCGTCCGTATCCATCCTTCAGCGCGTGGTGTCTAGTTTGCCATGCGATTGCCGCCACCCTGCGGCGATAGTGTCGGTGTGATGTCCGTGGGTATGTCCGGCCGTGTCCGAAATGCCCGTGGATGTGTCGGAAATGTCGGCACATGTCTCTCGCAACGTCCGTGATGTCCACGTGAACTGAATCCAGCGCCGGACCGGCGTCAACATCTCACGAAAGGACTAGTAGGACAATGCGTTTGAGAATCGATACGTCTGGAACTCGTTTTATCGTCACCCGCGCTCCGGAGCCACGGCTGAACTTCGAAACCGGCGCCCCGAAAGTCGACACCGCCACCGGGATGCCGATGTACGCCACCCAGGTCCTCGCGCTGGATGACTCCGGCGGCGAAGTACTCAATGTCACCGTGGCAGGAGACCCCAAAGTTACAGTCACGCAGTCTGTTTCGGTGGTTGGTCTGGTGGCCATCCCGTGGGCCCAAGGTGATCGCAGCGGGGTGGCGTTCCGCGCTGATGCCCTCACCCCCGCCACCGCCAGTGGTGCTGCGCCGAGTGAGCAGACACGCCCGCAGAAGTAACCCCAAGCGGGTGTGGGGTGCGGTGAACCGATCACCGCACCCCGCCACCCCGGGCATTGCTGTTGACCACACGCTCACGGAGGGCATCTCTCATGACATCGAACAATAAGAACACCACCAACAGTGGATCAGGCGATGACGACTGGTTCGGAGAACTGGTCATGTCGCTGTTCACCGCAGCCGGGTATGTGCTCTGGTGGGCGGTGCTGTTCCCGGCGATCAGCGTGCCCATCATCGCCAGCCTCGTGCTTGCCATCAGCCACGGCCCACGCGTGGGCCTGATCTGCGCGATCGTGTGCAGTGCCGGGTATGCGGGCTGGGCCTGGCTCCAACCGGGGTCATTTCGCGCCTGGGTGACCGAACCGGTACGGCGGCGCTGGCTCACGTGGTCGCGCTACACCCGCACCTGGGAATCGACCTGCACCTTGCACGGCCTGACGGCCACACTCGGCGGACGCACCCTCACTCCCACCCTGCGCACGGTGACAATCGGTAAAACCACCGATGTGCTGGCGGTGCGCATCGTCACCGGCCAGTCCGTGGCAGATTGGCATAAACAGTCCGACGCGCTGGCCGCCGCGTGGCGCGCCGACCGCATCAGCATCACCGCCACCTCGCCTGGCGAACTGCGCATCACTTTAATGCGGGCAGACGTGCTCGCTGAACCGATCGTCCTGCCCATGCCCGCCCCGGCAACCCCGGTGGACCTGGCGCTGGTGCGGGTCGGGATCACCGAAACGCGGCATTGGTGGCAAGTGCCGCTGCTCGGTCACCATGTGCTGATCGCCGGGGCAACCGGCGCAGGCAAAGGCTCAGTGCTGTGGTCGTTGATCGCCGGCATCGCCCCCGCGGTGAAGACCGGACTGGTGCGGTTATGTGTCATCGACCCCAAAGGTGGCATGGAACTCGGTGCCGGAGCACCCCTGTTCACCGTGTTCACCCACGACGCCACCGACACCACCCTGGAGCTGCTACGCCAGCTCGTCACGGTGATGCACGCCCGGGCGAATCGTCTGCGCGGCCACACCCGACTACACACTCCCACGACGTCGGAGCCGTTGTTCGTGGTAGTGATCGATGAAATCGCAGCACTGAGTGCGTATGTGACCGACCGCAAGGTCCGCACCGAAATCGAACAACTCCTGGGCCTCCTGCTCTCGCAAGGCCGCGCAGTCGGCATCAGCGTCGTCGCCGCGGTGCAAGACCCCGCCAAAGACACCCTGCCGTTAAGGCAGCTGTTCACGGTGCGGATCGGGTTGCGCCTGACTGAAGCCACCCAAACCACTATGGTCCTGGGACAGGGAGCACGCGATGCCGGCGCCGAATGTGACCGCATCCCCGACGCGACACCGGGTGTTGGCTACATGATGGTTGACGGCACCGCCTACGCCCAGCGGGTGCGGGCCTTCCACGTCACCGACCACGACATCACCGCGCTGGCCACTCGCTTCCGCCGACCCCCGAGCCGACCGAACAAGACCCACCAGCCACACAACACCGATACCGGGCACACCGTGAGTGAGGGCAGCGGTGAATAGCTCCATGACATCGGCGCAGCTTGCCCTGCCGGGTGTTCCGGATACAGTTGATACCACCCGAGTGGTCGAGCAGATGGTGCGCCGGGCCGCGTCGATGGGATACCAATCCTGGTGGCGACGAGCAGAATCCGTCGGATTCTGCGCTCACCCCATCCAGCTGATCGGTACCGATGAGTACGGGCGTCAGCGGGTGGTGTGGACGCGGTGCAACAACCGTCGCGCCCACATTTGCCCGTCGTGTTCAGATCTCTACGCCCGCGACACCTGGCAACTCGTGCACGCCGGCGCTGCGGGAGGCCACCACGGCATGCCCACCGCGGTGGGCGATCATCCGCAAGTTTTCCTCACCCTGACTGCCCCCAGCTTCGGGGCCGTCCACACCGCCACGACGTCGGGGGACAAGAAAGCGCAGGTATGCCGAGACCAGCACCGGATCGGCGGCTACCGCCGCTGCCCGCATGGAAAACAATTGTGGTGCAGCATGTCCCATGATCATGGCGACGAGCGGGTCGGTCAGCCGCTCTGTCCGGAGTGCTACGACTATGCCGGGCATGTCCTGTTCGCCTGGCATCTTCCCGAACTGTGGCGACGCTTCACCATCACCATGCGGCGCACCCTCCGCAAAGAACTGAAAGCCACCGGTGTGGATCCGGATGCGGTGCGGGTGAGCTTCATCAAAATCGTCGAACTGCAAGCCCGCGCCATCCCACACATCCACGCCCTGATCCGCCTGGACCCCCAAGACGACCCCGATCAGACCGATTGGGAATCACCCATCGGTGCAGTCGAACTCGCCACCATCATCCAACACGCCGCCCGCACCGTCACGCTCACCATCGACGATCCGACCGCTGATACCGATGCGCGGACGATACGTTTCGGCACACAGATCGACACCCAACCCCTCGCCGCATCCGCAAAACCAGTGAAAAGTGCTCCACCAGAACCAGAACCAGAACCAGAACCAGAACCAGGGTCAGGCTCAGGACGGTCCATGTCTGGCCGGCTGGTGGCACGCTATCTCGCCAAGTATGTCACCAAATCCTTGGTAGACCTCGGAATCAGCGCGCGCCGCCTATCTACGGAAGCCATACCCGACCTGGACGTGTCAGAGCATGTGCGGACCATCCTGACCACCATCAGCGATCTCGCGGACAAAGGACTGTCCGGCATCGGGCGGTGGTTGCACACCCTCGGATTCCGCGGCCACATCACCAGCAAATCCCGCCGTTATTCCACTACCATGACCGTGCTGCGCGAACAGCGCGCCATTTGGACGCGTGAAGAACGCTTGAAAAGCACTGCATACCAATACGATCCCAACTGTGACTTCGCCGGTCGCGATGATCTGGTGGCGTGGGAGTTCGAACGTGCCGGCCTCGGCAGCCTCGGCGATCGCAGTCTCGTCTATTCCGCGGCCCTCCAACGCATCCACTCCCGCCTCATCGGACTGGTAGAAGCACGTCGCCAAGCCCACAACGAACAATGGGATCCGCTAGGGGCAAGCGATGGCTGAAAGATGCCCGACTACGACACATGCTCGCTCCGAGTGTGACGTTCGAGTCGATGCTCCGAACATGTCAGAGGGAGGTGTTGAAATTGACCTGCCGAACCGGTATCGGCTCCCGCGCGAGGCCAACCGCGCGCTGGTAAACGTCATACTGGCTATGCGGGACCGGACGCCTAGATCAGGGAGGGGAGTGGCATGAGCCTCAGGTTCGCCTTCTATGGCCGAGTGAGTACCGAGGACGCCCAAGATCCGGAGGCGAGCCGCAGCTGGCAGAAACGTCGTGCCATCGATCTGATCAGTCCGCATGGCGGCGTCCTCGCCGCCGACTACTTCGATATAGGACAGAGCCGGTCGCTTCCCTGGAAACGCAGGCCGGAGGCTTCACGTCTGCTCGCAGATGTCACTTCTCGTGACCGTGGCTTCGATGCCGTCGTGATCGGGGAACCTGCTCGCGCGTTCTACGGACCGCAATTTGCGCTCACCTTCCCGGTGCTCACGCACTACGGGGTCGGCCTATGGGTGCCTGAAGTTGGCGGAGCGGTTGATCCCGGATCCGAGGCACACGACCTCGTGATGACGCTCTTTGGCGGAATGAGCAAGGGAGAACGTGCGCGAATCCAGATGCGCGTGCGTACCGCGATGTCGGCACTCGCGCAGGACACAACCAGATACCTCGGCGGTCGCCCACCGTACGGTTATCAACTCGTCGATGCCGGCCCGCACCCAAACCCCGCCAAGGCAAGTCTTGGGCAGCGTCTTCACCGCCTGGAGCCTGACCCCGAGACCGCCCCGACCGTCGAGCGGATTTATCGCATGTATGCCGATGGTGCTGGCTTGCGCTTCATCGCACAGCAGCTCACCGACGATGGAGTGCCATCACCGAGCCAATACGACCCGGCACGGAACCGGCATCGTGACCCACGTGGATGGTCCCATTCGGCGATCCGCGCCATTCTCGACAACCCTGCGTACCGCGGTATCCGTGTCTGGGGCAAGCAGGAGAAGTATGAGGTCCTTTTGAACCCCGATGATGTCGCCGCGGGATATGAGACTCGCATGCGGTGGCGCGATCGGGCCGACTGGATCGCACCCGATCGACGCACGCACGAAGAGCTGATCCCTGATGAGCTGGCGCAGGCTGTTCGTCTCCGGATGCAGGCGCGGCGTGGTCCCGGTCGCGTGTGCAGCAGAGAATCGACAGTGCCGTATGCGCTGCGTGGGCTGCTGTTCTGCGCCGCATGTGGACGGCGAATGCAGGGCGCCGCCCGGCCGGGGAAGCAAACAACGCGGATCCTCTACCGTTGTGAGTTCGGCAAGTCACGTTCTGTACCTGTGGACCTGAGTGATCATCCGCGCACCGTCTATCTCCGCGAAGACGCAGTGACAGCGCGACTCGACGAATGGATCGCCACTCTGGCCGATCCAGAAGACCTCGCACGCGGGCAAGACGTGGACCCGGCGGCCGGACCTGGCTACGCCGCCTTGCAGCGCCAGCTGAGCGAGGCGAATGCCAAAGTGGCTGCCTTGATCACCGCCGTGGAGTCTGGCGTGGCCGTTGAGGATCTAACTGCTGCGTTGCGTCAACGTACCGCCGAGCGCGACGAGCTGAGGGCACGCGTTGAGCGAGTGGAGCGGCCCCGCGCCATGTGTGCCGCCGAGATCAGTGAGTTAGTTAAGGAGTTAGGCGGACTGTCGGTCATCCTCGGCGCGGCAACCGGAGCTGAGCGCGCCGAGGTGTACGCAAGCTTGGGCCTGCGTCTCGACTACGACCCGCATCTTCGGCGAGTCACGGCGACTGCCGACCTGAGTCGTGTCGCCAAATGTGTCCGAGGGGGGACTTGAACCCCCACGCCCGTTAATAGGGCACTAGCACCTCAAGCTAGCGCGTCTGCCATTCCGCCACTCGGACTTGCCAGCCTTGCGGGCTGGGCGCCTAAGGCTATCGGATTGGGTGCCCAAGACCCAAACCGGCGTCCCGGAGCGAATCGGTGGTACCAATGGACTCTGTGACGGTCCCCGCCTCCAGCGCGGACGAGGTAGTCGAACTCGTCAGTGCGCTCATCCGATTCGACACCTCCAACACAGGTGACCCGGCCACCACCAAGGGTGAGGCCGAGTGCGCCCACTGGGTCGCCCAGCAGCTGCAGGAGGTCGGCTACCAGACCGAATACGTCGAGGCCGGCGCCCCGGGCCGGGGCAATGTGTTCGCCCGGTTGCCCGGTGCGGACGCCGGCCGGGGCGCGCTGATGATCCACGGTCACCTCGACGTGGTACCCGCCGAGCCCGCCGACTGGAGCGTGCACCCCTTCTCCGGTGCGGTCAAGGACGGCTATGTGTGGGGCCGCGGCGCCGTCGACATGAAGGACATGGTCGGGATGGCCATCGCGGTGGCCCGGCACTTCAAGCGTGCGGGCATCGTGCCGCCGCGTGAGCTGGTGTTCGCGTTCGTCTCCGACGAGGAGCACGGCGGTACCTATGGCGCGAACTGGTTGGTGGACAACCGACCCGATCTGTTCGAGGGCGTCACCGAGGCGATCGGCGAGGTGGGTGGCTTCTCGCTGACGGTGCCCCGCAAGGACGGCGGGGAGCGTCGGCTCTATCTGATCGAAACCGCCGAGAAGGGACTGTCCTGGATGCGGCTGACCGCCCGCGGGCGGGCCGGTCACGGGTCGATGCTGCACGACGACAACGCCGTCACCGCGATCGCCGGTGCGGTCGACCGCCTGGGCCGCCACCAGTTCCCGCTGGTGCTCAACCCGGCCGTGGAGCAGTTCCTCACCGCGGTGGCCGAGGAGACGGGCTACGACTTCGACGTGAACTCGCCGGATCTGGACGGGACCATCGCCAAACTCGGTGGTGTGGCGCGCATCGTCTCCGCCACCCTGCGCGACACCGCCAACCCGACCATGCTCAAGGCCGGTTACAAGGCCAACGTCATTCCCGCGTCGGCCGAAGCCGTGATCGACTGCCGGGTGCTGCCCGGCCGCAAGGAGGCCTTCGAACGCGAGGTCGACGAGTTGATCGGTCCCGACGTCACCCGCAGCTGGGAGCGCGACCTGCCGTCGTACGAGACCACCTTCGACGGCGACCTGGTCGATGCGATGAATGCGGCGATCCTGGCGTTGGACCCCGAGGCCCGCACTGTGCCGTACATGCTTTCGGGCGGCACCGATGCGAAGTCGTTCCAGCGGTTGGGGATTCGCTGCTTCGGGTTCGCGCCACTGCGTCTGCCGCCCGAGCTGGACTTCGCCGCGTTGTTCCACGGCGTCGACGAGCGGGTACCCGTGGATGCGCTGCAGTTCGGCGCACGCGTTCTGGAACACTTTCTGCGGAACTGCTGACCGCACGAGCCACGACGAGAGGGAACCATGAGCACATCTCCGTACGACAACCTGCCGAAGCTGCCGACGTTCACCCTGACCTCCGAATCGGTCAGCGACGGGCAGCCGCTGGCCAACGATCAGGTCAGCGGGATCATGGGCGCCGGCGGTTCGGACACCTCGCCGCAGCTGAGCTGGTCGGGCTTCCCGGCCGAGACCAAGAGCTTCGCCGTCACCGTGTACGACCCCGACGCGCCCACCGCCTCGGGCTTCTGGCACTGGGCCGTGGCCGACCTGCCCGCCTCGGTCACCGAGTTGCCCGCCGGCGCGGGTGACGGCGGTGACCTCCCCGGCGGTGCGGTCACGCTGGCCAACGATGCGAGCCTCAAGCGCTACATCGGTGCGGCCCCGCCGGCCGGTCACGGCCCGCACCGCTACTACATCGCCGTGCACGCCCTGCCGGTCGAGTCACTGGAGCTGCCCGAGGGAGCGACCCCTGCCTACCTGGGCTTCAACCTGTTCGGTCAGGCGATCGCCCGCGCCGTCATCCACGGCACCTACGAGCAGAAGTAGCTCGCCCCCGGCTCACACCCCCCAGCACCGCGAGCGTGCGCGTCTGCTGCCGGACACTCCGTGTCAGGGCAGCATTCCGCGCACGCTCGTGCTCGGCTCAGCGGGCGGCTGATCCCACCGCCTCGCTCAGCGAGGCGAATCCGCCGGTGCGCAACCGGTCGGCGATGCCGTCATGGATCTGTTTGGCCCAGGTGCCGCCGCCGTAGATGAACCCGGTGTAGCCCTGCAACAAGGTGGCCCCGGAGATGATCCGTTCCCACGCGTCGTCTGCGGTTTCGATGCCGCCGACGCTGATCAGCACCAGTTTGTCGCCCACCCGGCCGTAAAGACGGCGCAGCACCTCAAGCGACCGGTGCGCGACCGGGCGCCCTGACACCCCGCCGGCACCCAGTTCGGCCACGCCAGGTGTGGCCAGCCCGTCCCGCGAGATGGTGGTGTTGGTGGCCACGATCCCGGCCAGCCCCAATTCGACTGCCAGGTCGGCGATTTCGTCGATGTCGGCGTCGGAGAGGTCGGGGGCGATCTTGACCAGCACGGGTTTGGCGGTCTCGGCCTTGACCGCGGCCAGGATCGGCCGCAGCGATTCCACGGCCTGCAGATCACGCAGTCCGGGGGTGTTGGGTGAGCTGACGTTGACGACGACGTAGGCGGCCAGTGCGCTCACCAACCGCGTGCTCTCGGCGTAGTCGGCAACCGCGTCCTCGGGCGGGGTGACCTTGGTCTTGCCGATGTTCACCCCGATCGGCACCTCGGGGGTGTGCCGGGCCAACCGGATGGCCAGCGCGCCGGCGCCCTCGTTGTTGAACCCCATCCGGTTCAGCAGCGCGTGGTCCTCGGGCAGCCGGAACAGCCGGGGCTCGGGGTTGCCCGGTTGTGGTTGCGCCGTGACGGTGCCGACCTCGGCGTATCCGAAGCCCAGGGCGCCCCAGGTCTCCAGCCCGCGGCCGTCCTTGTCGAAGCCGGCGGCCAGTCCCATCGGGCCGGGGAACCGCACTCCGAACACCGTGCTGGCCAGTACGGGATCGCTGGGCGCCAACCGCCGCGCCAGTGCGCGGCGCAGCATCGCGGGACCGGTGGCCGCACGCAGAACGGCGAACACCCACAGGTGGATTCGTTCCGGCGGCACCAGGAAGAGCGCCCGCCGCAAGGCCGCGTAGATCACAGCGAAGGCGCCTGGGGCGTGCCCGGCATGGATGACGCGGTCTTCTTGCGGCGCAACAGCACCCGTCGGCTCCCATCTGTATAGGCCCGCACCCGGGTCAGTTCCCAGCCGCGGTATTCGGCCTCGATCGACAACCGGATCGAGGCACTGATCCTGGTGACATCCGGAGGCAGCCGCAGCGGTATCCAGTCGTATTCCTCGGACAGGTCCTCGGCGACGACCTTGTCCCATCCGGGAGGCATGCGGCCCTGCTGGATGGTGGTCATCGGCGGCCCGACGCCGGGTGGATCACCTGCACGCCGGCTCCCGAGCCGGACACCACGTAGAGCGTGTCCGTCTTCTCGTCGTAGGCCAGGGAGTTCGGTTGCTGCACGGTTCGATAACGCACCTTTTCCACCGGTATGCCGGTGGAGAGATCGTAACCAATCACGGTGTTGGCCGCGGTCTGCGACACCCAGGCCAGCTCGGCGGACCCGGCCAGGCCGTAGGGGGCGGCGGGTACCGGGTAGCGCTGCCGCATGATCAGCGGGTCGGCGCCGAACACGAGTAGCTCGTCACCGCGAGTGTCGGCGACCAGGACCCGTCCGCGGGTGTCGGCGGCCATGGTGGTGGCGCCTTCGCCGGCCCGCAAGGCCTGGGCGGCTTTCGTGCCGCCGGCGTTGACGGCCGTCACCGAGGTTTGTCCACGGTCCAGCACCACCGCGGTATTTCCTTGTGTGACAAGTGAATCCACCCGGGCGAAGATCTTCAGCCGGGCGGCTACGGTGTGGTCGTCGCCCAGCGTGAAGACGGCTCCGTCGGACGTGCCCAGCACCGGATTACCGTCGGCGCGCACTGCGATCGCGGTGAAGTCGACGCCCTGGGCGTCGTCCACGTCGATCTTCGCGGGCTTGCCGCTTGCCGCGTCGACCCGGAAATATCCGCCCCGGGTGGATGCCAGGACGTCGCCCTTGCCGTCGACGCTGAGCGCGGTGGCCGCGGGCAGCAACGTCACGTCGCGCCGCGGCTTGTTGCCGGTCAGCAGGCTCAGGGTCGACTGGCCTTCGGGCCCGGGGGTCAAGACGGCCAGCGTGCCGGTTGCTGGATCGAAGACTGCGCTCGCGACATGCCCGCGCAAATCCCTGATCTCGCCGTCCGGCGTGGCCGCGACCGGTGGTGAAACTGCGGCCTGAGCGGGCTCGATGGTGGGCGGCGGGGCATCGGTGGGGTTGGACGTACAGCCCGCGGTGAGCAGCAGGGCCAGCGCAACGAGGCCGGCGCGAACTGGCTGACCTGCAGGAATTGGGCGCAACGGATGGCTCTCGGTCGAAAGTGGACAGTGGGTGACGTGCAGGAATCCAGTTTAGGCATGGCCGTCGGCCGGAAATGGTCGCGTCTGCAACCAACGCCGCATAAGTCGAGGTATGGTTCGACCATGACCCTCGCCGCAGACCGGGAACTGAGTGACCGGGAATTTGCTATGGAGGATATTTCCACTGGTGTGCACGCTAGTGGGTTTGGCCAAGTCGGTGATGGCCGGAGTTTTTCCTTCCACATCGAGCGTCAGCAGCTGATGATCGAGATCTACCGTCCGCGGCTGTCCGGCCCGGTTCCGCTCGACGACGACGTGGTGGCGGTGGCCACCCGCAAACTGACCGACATCGACCTGACTGACGAGCGCAGTCTGTCGGCAACGGTGCGTGACGCGGTCGCCGACGCGCAGCCGGTTTCGCGCACCGGTCGCTGACGCTTCACCGCCAGGTCGCCACGGTACGGTCGTCGTCGTGACTGACGTCGGTGCCATGTCCTGGCTGCAAGTTGTCGTGTTGTCGATTGTCCAGGGGCTCACCGAGTTTCTGCCGGTCTCGTCCTCGGGCCACCTGGCGATCACCTCGCGGGTGTTCTTCGACGACGACGCGGGCGCCTCGTTCACCGCGGTCACCCAGCTGGGAACCGAACTCGCGGTCCTGGTGTACTTCGCCCGGGACATCGGTCGCATCATCAAGGCCTGGTTCGCCGGCCTGACGAACGCGGTGCACCGGTCGGCCGATTACTGGCTGGGCTGGTGGGTGATCATCGGCAGCATCCCGATCGGTGTGTTCGGCCTGTTGTTCAAAGACGAAATCCGTACCGGCGCACGCAATCTGTGGCTGGTCGCCACGGCGCTGATCGTGTTCTCCGCGGTGATCGCCGCGGCCGAGTACTACGGCAGGCAGGTGCGTCGCGTCGAACAGCTGACCTGGCGGGACAGCATCATCGTCGGCCTGGCCCAGTGTCTTGCCCTGGTTCCGGGCGTCTCCCGCTCGGGAGCGACCATCAGCGCGGGCCTGTTTCTCGGCATGGAACGCGAGTTGGCCGCCCGATTCGGTTTCCTGCTGGCCATCCCCGCGGTTTTCGCCTCGGGCATTTTCTCGCTGCCCGATGCGTTCCACCCGGTCGGGGAAGGGATGAGCGCCAGCGGAGCCCAGCTCCTGGTGGCCACTGTGATCGCGTTCGTCGTGGGTTTCGCGGCCATCGCCTGGTTCCTGAAATTCCTGGTGTCGCACAGCATGTATTGGTTCGTCGGCTATCGGGTGGTGCTGGGCGTGGTGGTGCTGGCGCTGCTGGGTACCGGAGTGGTGGCCGCACAATGATCAAGGAGCTGAGATGACGGTGATCCTGCTGCGGCACGGTCGGTCGACGTCGAACACCGCCCATACCCTCGCGGGTCGCAGCGAGGGCGTCGACCTCGATGAGCGCGGCGTCGAGCAGGCCGCCGGCCTGGTCGGACGCATCGGAGAACTGCCGGTGACCGCGATCGTGCACTCGCCGCTGCTGCGCTGTGAGCGCACGGTGGCCCCGCTGGCCGAGGCGCTGGCGCTGCAGCCGATCGCCGATGACCGGCTGACCGAGGTGGACTATGGGAGCTGGACCGGCCGGGCCATCGGCGAGCTGGTGAAGGAGCCGCTGTGGGCGGTTGTGCAGCAGCAGCCCAGTGCGGCGGTGTTCCCCGAGGGCGAGGGTCTGGCTCAGGTGCAGTCCCGGGCGGTGGCCGCGGTACGGGAACGTGACCGCGCGCTGGCCGAACAGCACGGGGCCGATGTGCTGTGGGTGGCCTGCACCCACGGTGACGTGATCAAGGCCGTGCTGGCCGACGCCTTGGGCGTGCACTTGGACGGATTTCAGCGCATCACCGCGGACCCGGCGTCGATGAGCGTGATCCGCTACACCGAGCTGCGCCCGTTCGTGATGCATATCAACCACACCGGTACCCAGTTGAGCGCCGGGCTGGCGGCCAAACCCGCCACCGACGCCGTGGTGGGTGGGTCCACCAACTGACCTGGGGGACCGTTACCGGTATTTTGGAAGGTGCCATGGCCCGCGCAATTCACGTATTCCGCACTCCTGACCGTTTCGTTGCCGGGACGGTCGGCCAGCCCGGCAACCGGACGTTCTATCTGCAAGCTGTCCACGACAAACGGGTGATCTCGGTCATCCTGGAGAAGCAGCAGGTGGCCGTGTTGGCTGAGCGGATCGCTGCCCTGCTGACGGAGATCAACCGCCGCTTCGGCACCCCGATCCCGCCGGACACCGGCGAGGTGAGTGACCTGCTGCCGCTGATCACCCCGGTCGACGCCGAGTTTCGCGTCGGCACGATGGGGCTGGGCTGGGATTCGGAGGCGCAGACCGTGGTGGTCGAGCTGCTCGCCGTTTCCGAGGGTGAGTTCGACGCCTCGGTGGTGCTCGACGATGCCGAGGACGGACCCGACGCCGTGCGGGTGTTCCTCACCCCGGAGTCGGCACGGGAGTTCGCCACCCGGTCCAACCGGGTGATCTCGGCCGGACGCCCGCCGTGCCCGCTGTGCGATGAGCCGCTGGACCCTGATGGCCACATCTGCGTGCGTACCAACGGCTATCGGCGCGGTGAGGTGGCCGGGTCCGAAGATGACACAGACATCTGACGGCGACCTCGAGGGCGGCGCGATCCTGGCCGTCGGCGAACTGACGGTGATCGGCCGGATCCGATCGGCCAGCAACGCCACCTTCCTGTGCGAGGCGACCTCCGGTGAGAGCCAGGTGCACTGCGTGTACAAGCCGATCCGGGGCGAGGCGCCGCTGTGGGATTTTCCCGACGGCACCTTGGCCGGTCGCGAGTTGAGCGCCTATCTGGTGTCGGCTGCTTTGGGCTGGAACATTGTGCCCCGCACCATTATTCGGGACGGCCCCGCCGGCCCCGGCATGGTGCAGCTGTGGGTGGACCAGCCCGGGGACCAGGTGGGCGACGAGCCGGACGCGGGCCCCGATCTGGTGGACCTGCTGCCGGCCGGGCACCTTCCGCCGGGGTTCCTGCCGATCCTGCAGGCCTACGACTACGCGGGCGACGAGGTGACGCTGGTGCACGCCGACGATCCCCGGTTGTTCCGCATGGCGGTGTTCGATGTGCTCGTCAACAACGCCGACCGCAAGGGCGGACACATCCTGGCCGGGCTCGACGGGGCGGTGTACGGGGTGGACCACGGAGTGAGCCTGCATGTCGAGGACAAGCTGCGGACCGTACTGTGGGGCTGGGCCGGCAAGCCTGTCGACGATGAAACTCTGGCCGACATCGCCACGCTGCGTGACGGTTTCGCCGGTCTGGCAGAGCAGTTGTGCGGGCACATCACCGAAGCGGAGATCGCCGCGTTGCGGTCCAGAATCGTGGGGCTACTGCACAATCCGGTGATGCCGACACCCGACCGGCATCGGCCGATCCCGTGGCCGGCGTTCTAGCGGGCCCGCCCGAACCCCTCGAACGGATTCCACGACCGGCTACCGCGCACCACGTGCAGGTAGTAGGCGTAGTTCGCCGTCGACATCGCCAGCACCCCGATGGCTATTCCGGCTGAGCGCCCGATCATGTCGCTGACGTCCAGGACCGTCAGCACCACTCCGGCGGCGATGGCGATTCCCAACAACGACAATCCCTTGCGCCACATGCCTTTCACAAAGAAGTAGATCGGCCCGAACAGGAACGCCAGGACGTTGGAGGTCAGCCGCAGCTTGGCCATGAAGCTCAGATCGCGATAGGCGGCCTTGGCTGCTGGGGTAGAGCCGGGCAGTCCGTACGTGTGGAAGAAATCGAACTTCCAGCGCCACGAGTCGGACAGGTTGTCGACGGGGGTCTGCTCGGTCATGGGTCTCCTTGAGGTCCGGTGGCAGCACCTGACGTTAATGGCACAACCGGCCCCGCCAACGCACCCATTCGACGTGCCACGGATACTTGGTCGGTGCACGCGACCGACGCCGACCTGGCTGCAGCAGTGGCCAAGGAGGCCGGTGAGCTGTTGCTGGCGGTGCGCGAGGAAATCGGTTTCTACGATCCGTATTACCTCGGCGACGAAGGGGATCGCCGTTCCAACGCGCTGATCCTGGATCGCCTGGCCCAGGCCCGGCCCGGTGATTCTGTGCTCAGCGAGGAGGCGGTCGACGATCTGTCCCGAGTCGATGCCGACCGGGTGTGGATCGTCGACCCCGTGGACGGCACCCATGAGTTCTCCCTGCCGGGCCGTGAGGACTGGGCGGTGCACATCGCGCTCTGGCAGCGTTCTGTGGGCGTCGACGGCGGTCTGTCGGATGCGGTGGTGGCCCTGCCCGCCCGGGGCGAGGTGTACCGCAGCGACACGGTCCGCCCGCCGGGGCCGCGGCGGGCCGGGCCTCTGCTGATCACCGCCAGCTCGAATCGTCCGCCTGCCGTGCTCTGGCGGATGCGCGAGCAGCTCGACTTCCGGATGGTGCGCATCGGCTCGGCCGGAGCCAAGGCGATGGCCGTCGTGCGCGGTGACGTCGACGCCTACATCCACGCGGGCGGTCAGTGGGAGTGGGATTCGGCCGCCCCCGCAGGCGTGGTGCTGGCCGCGGGCCTGCACGCGTCCCGGTTGGACGGCTCTCAGTTGCGCTACAACCGTGCCGACCCGTACCTGCCCGATTTCGTCATGTGCCGCAAGGAGCTGGCGCCGATCCTGCTGGAGGCGATCGGGGTGGCCCGGTGAAGTTTTCCGCGGCGATTCGGGAATGGAATCCTCGGCGGCGTTGTCTGACTTGGGAGAACTGTATGGGACCGACCGGCGGGAGGCCGTCCTGAGCGAGCACCTTAGAGTCGAGGCCATGCGATCGTGGTCGGCACCGTCAATCCCGGTGCTGGAAGGGCGGGGGCCGCAGCTGCGGCTGTACGACAGCGCCGACCGGCAGGTCCGCCCGGTGACCCCAGGGCCGACGGCCACCATGTACGTGTGCGGCATCACCCCGTACGACGCCACCCACCTCGGGCATGCCGCGACCTATCTGACCTTCGATCTGGTGCACCGGCTGTGGCTGGACGCCGGGTACACCGTCCGCTACGTGCAGAACGTCACCGATGTGGACGATCCGCTGTTCGAACGGGCTGACCGCGACGGCATCGATTGGCGTGACCTCGGCGACCGGGAGACCCAGCTTTTCCGCGACGACATGACCGCGCTGCGTGTGCTGCCGCCGCACGACTACGTGGCCGCCACCGACGCGATCACCGAGGTGGTCGAGCTGGTGGAGAAGATGCTGGCCTCGGGCGCGGCCTATGTGGTCGACGACCCCGAATATCCCGACGTGTACTACCGCGCCGACGCCACGGTCCAGTTCGGCTACGAGTCGGGCTACGACCGCGAGACCATGCTGCGCCTGTTCGGCGAGCGGGGCGGTGACCCTGACCGCGTAGGTAAGGGCGACGAGCTCGACGCGCTGTTGTGGCGGGCGCAACGGCCCGGGGAACCCAGCTGGCCCTCGCCGTTCGGCGCGGGCCGGCCGGGCTGGCACGTCGAGTGTTCGGCCATCGCGCTCACCCGCATCGGTTCGGTCCTCGACATCCAGGGCGGCGGCAGTGACCTGATTTTCCCGCACCACGAGTTCTCGGCCGCCCATGCCGAATCCGTCACGGGGGAGCGCCGTTTCGCTCGCCACTATGTGCATGCCGGCATGATCGGCTGGGACGGGCACAAGATGAGCAAGAGCCGCGGAAACCTGGTGCTGGTATCGCGGCTGCGTGCTGACGGTATCGATCCGTCGGCGGTGCGGCTCGGGCTCTTCGCCGGGCACTACCGCAGTGACCGGTTCTGGAGCGACGAGGTTCTCACCGAGGCCAACGCCCGGCTCAAGCAGTGGCGGGCCGCTGCTGCGCTGCCGGCCGGGCCGGATGCCACCGATGTGGTGGCCCGCGTGCGGCAATACCTGGCCGACGATCTCGATACTCCGAAAGCGCTTGCCGCACTGGATGGTTGGTGTACCGACGCGCTGGCCTACGGTGGCCACGACACCGCGGCGCCGCGGCGGGTCGCCGACGCCGTGGACGCGCTGCTCGGCGTCGAACTCTAGGGCCTCGTCGCACGCGCCCCGGTGGGGTACGTTGCGGCAATGGGTTCTGTGAACGGCAAAGTCGTCTTCATCACCGGCGGAGCACGCGGTATCGGCGCCGAGGTGGCGCGCAGGCTGCGGAGTCGGGGCGCCAAACTGGTCCTCACCGACCTCGACGAGGCGCCGCTGAGCGCGTTGGCCGCCGAACTCGGCCCGGAGCACGTGCTGACCGCGCTGGCCGATGTGCGCGATCTGGCCGCCATGCAGAAGGCTGCCGACGCCGCGACCGAGCGATTCGGCGGCATCGACATCGTGATGGCCAACGCCGGGATCGCCAGCTTCGGTTCGGTCATGCAGGTCGACCCGGAGGCGTTCAAACGGGTCATCGACATCAACGTGGTCGGGGTGTTCAACACCGTACGTGCGACCCTGCCCGCGGTGATCAAGCGCCGCGGCTACGTGCTCGTGGTGTCCTCCCTGGCGGCGTTCACCTCGGCGCCCGGGCTGGCCGCCTACCACGCCTCCAAGGCCGGAGCCGAGTACTTCGCCAACACCCTGCGCCTGGAGGTGGCACACCTCGGCGTCGATGTCGGCTCGGCCCACATGAGCTGGATCGACACCCCGCTGGTGCAGGACGCCAAGTCGGATCTGTCGGCGTTCCGGGAGATGCTGTCCAAGCTGCCGCCGCCGCTGAACCGGACCACCACCGTCGACGCCTGCGGTGCCGCGTTCGTCAAGGGCATCGAGGGACGCAAGAAGCGCATCTACAGCCCGGAATGGGTGGGGGTGTTCCGCTGGATCCGGCCGTTCGTCACCACCCCGCTGGCCGAGCGCGACATCCGCAAGTTCACCCCGACGCTGCTGCCGAAACTCGACGCCGAGGCCGCCGCACTCGGTCGCTCGACCAGCGCGCGCATCGAGGCGCTGGAGAAACCCGAGAGCTAGCGGCCCCTGCTGAATTGGCCGCTCAGCGGCCCCTGCGCCGCAGGTAGCGCTCGAACTCCGCCGCCAGAGCGTCGCCGTCGATCTTGCCGAGCGCTTCGTGCATGTCGACCTCGGCGTCGCCGCGCTGTTCCAACGAGGCGACGTACTCCGCGATCTCCTCGTCCTCGGCGGTCATCTCGGTGACGGCCTGCTCCCACTCCTCGGCGGCGGCCGGCAGGTCCTCCAACGGCACCTCGACGTCCAGCACGTCCTCGACCCGGCGCAGCAGGGCCACCGTCGCCTTGGGACTGGGCGGCTGCGAGACGTAGTGCGGCACGGCGGCCCAGAAGGTCACGGCCGGGATGCCGGCCTGCACGCAGGCGTCCTGGAACACCCCGGCGATCCCGGTGGGCCCCTCGTAGCGGGTCTCTTCCAGGCCGAAGAATTTCGCCGAATCGGCCGAATAGGCCGAGCCCGACACCGGCACGGGCCGGGTGTGGGGGGTGTCGGCCAGCAGCGCGCCCAGGATCACCACGGTCTGCACGTTGAGTTTGTCGGCGATGGCCAGCAGCTCGGCGCAGAAGGTGCGCCAGCGCATGTTGGGTTCCACCCCGTGCATCAACACCACATCGCGGTTACTTCCCGGCGGGCGGCAGTGCGAGATCCGCATCGACGGCCACACCAGTTCCCGGGTGACGCCGTCGACCTGGCGGATCACCGGGCGGTTCACCTGGTAGTCGTAGTACGACTCGTCGTCGATCTCGACGATCGGCTGGGCTTCCCAGATCGCATCCAGGTGGTCCAGCGCGTCACTGGCCGCGTCGCCGGCGTCATTCCAGCCCTCGAAGGCCGCGACGATGGTGGCGTCCTTCAAATCAGGCAGGTTCAACGGCCGGCCGGCGTTCGGATACGACGGTGTCACACCTAAAGCGTAAGCCTTGGCGGGTGTCGATGAGCCCGTTGTGCGGGCGGGTCGCCGCCGCGCCGAACAGCGATGTTTGATAGACCGACTAGGCTGTTGGCATCGCGATCCCGACGCGGGCCGGGGGTCGATCGCGGCGACACAGTTGGGCGTCCACACGTCTGTTGGATCACGACGTAGACTCTTCTGGTCGAGAGGCGTTGCAACGGATCCGGGTTTCTGCCCGTATCCGCCACGCTCGGCAGAGTCAAGGACGCCTTCCGCTACGGAAGGAACGCATGTGACTGCCTTTGAGCCGAACATCCGCCCGGACTGCACCGCTGAACTCACAGCTTCTCTGCGTGCGCGGATCATGGTGATCGACGGCGCGATGGGCACGGCGATCCAGCGGGACCGGCCGGACGAGGCGGGGTACCGCGGCGAGCGGTTCAAGGATTGGGCGAGCCCGGTTCAGGGCAACAACGATCTGCTCAACCTGACGCAGCCGCAGATCATCGAGGGCATTCACCGCGAGTACCTCGAGGCGGGCGCAGACATCCTGGAGACCAACACGTTCAACGCCAACGCGGTCTCACTCTCCGACTACGGCATGGAGGAACTGGGCTACGAGCTGAACTACGCCGGCGCCGTCCTGGCCCGCAAAGCCTGCGACGAGTTCAGCACGAAGGACAAGCCCCGCTACGTCGCCGGGGCGCTGGGGCCGACCACGCGGACCGCGTCGATCTCGCCGGACGTCAACGACCCCGGAGCTCGTAACGTCTCCTACGACCAACTCGCCGCCGCCTACCTGGAAGCGGCCAACGGACTGGTCGACGGTGGTGCCGACATCATCATCGTCGAGACGATCTTCGACACGCTGAACGCCAAGGCGGCGATCTTCGCCATCGAGACGCTGTTCGAGCAGCGCGGACGCCGCTGGCCGGTGATCATCTCCGGCACCATCACCGATGCCTCCGGGCGCACCTTGTCCGGCCAGGTGACCGAGGCGTTCTGGAATTCGATCCGGCACGCCAAGCCGCTCGCGGTCGGTCTCAACTGCGCACTGGGGGCGCCCGAGATGAGGCCCTACATCGCCGAGATGTCGCGGATCGCGGACACCTTCGTCTCGTGCTACCCGAACGCCGGCCTGCCCAACGCCTTCGGCGAGTACGACGAGTCCCCGAAGCGTCAGGCCTCCTACGTCGCCGAGTTCGCCGAGGCGGGCCTGGTGAACATCGTCGGTGGTTGCTGCGGAACCGCTCCTGCGCACATCGCCGAGATCGCCAAGGTCGTCGACGGCGTGCCGCCGCGTCAGGTGCCCGAGATCCCGGTGGCGACCCGGCTCGCGGGCCTGGAGCCGCTCAACATCACCGAGGATTCGCTGTTCGTCAACATCGGTGAGCGCACCAACATCACCGGTTCCGCCCGGTTCCGCAACCTGATCAAGGCCGAGGACTACGACACCGCGCTGTCGGTGGCCCTGCAGCAGGTCGAGGTCGGTGCGCAGGTCATCGACATCAACATGGACGAGGGCATGATCGACGGTGTCGCCGCGATGGATCGGTTCACCAAGCTGATCGCGGCCGAACCGGACATCAGCCGAGTGCCCGTGATGATCGACTCCTCCAAGTGGGAGGTCATCGAGGCCGGCCTGAAGAACGTGCAGGGCAAGCCGATCGTCAACTCGATCTCCATGAAGGAGGGCGAGGAGAAGTTCGTCCGCGAGGCCCGGCTGTGCCGCAAGTACGGCGCCGCCGTGGTCGTGATGGCGTTCGACGAGCAGGGGCAGGCCGACAACCTGGAGCGCCGCAAGCAGATCTGTGGCCGCGCCTATCGGATCCTGACCGAAGAGGTCGGCTTCCCGGCCGAGGACATCATCTTCGACCCGAACTGCTTCGCGCTGGCCACGGGTATCGAGGAGCACGCCACCTACGGGATCGACTTCATCGACGCCTGCGCCTGGATCAAGGAGAACCTGCCCGGGGTGCACATCTCCGGCGGCATCTCGAACGTGTCGTTCTCGTTCCGCGGCAACAACCCGGTCCGCGAGGCCATCCACGCGGTGTTCCTGTTCCACGCCATCAAGGCCGGTTTGGACATGGGCATCGTCAACGCCGGTGCGCTGGTGCCCTACGACTCGATCGACCCCGAGTTGCGGGACCGCATCGAGGACGTCGTGCTGAACCGTCGCGAAGACGCGGCCGAGCGGCTGCTGGAGATCGCGGAACGGTTCAACACCAAGGGCAAGGAGGAGGATCCGGTCGCCGCCGAGTGGCGCAGCCTGCCGGTGCGGGAGCGGATCACGCACGCCCTGGTCAAGGGCATCGACGCCCACGTCGACGACGACACCGAGGAGTTGCGCGCCGAGATCGCCGCGGCCGGCGGCCGCCCGATCGAGGTGATCGAAGGCCCGCTGATGGACGGCATGAACGTCGTCGGTGACCTCTTCGGCTCGGGCAAGATGTTCCTGCCGCAGGTGGTGAAGTCGGCCCGGGTGATGAAGAAGGCCGTGGCCTACCTGCTGCCGTTCATCGAGGCGGAGAAGGAGCAGAACGGTACTGCTGACTCCAAGGACACCAACGGCACCATCGTGATGGCGACCGTGAAGGGCGACGTCCACGACATCGGCAAGAACATCGTCGGGGTTGTGTTGCAGTGCAACAACTTCGAGGTGATCGACCTCGGCGTGATGGTGCCCGCCCAGAAGATCCTGGATACGGCCAAGGAGCACAACGCCGACATCATCGGCCTGTCCGGTCTGATCACCCCGTCCCTGGACGAGATGGTCAACTTCGCCGTCGAAATGGAGCGTGAGGGGCTTGAGATCCCGCTGCTGATCGGTGGTGCGACCACCTCGCGCGCCCACACGGCGGTGAAGATATCGCCGCGGCGCAGTGGTCCGGTGGTGTGGGTCAAGGACGCGTCGCGCTCGGTGCCGGTCGCGGCCGCGCTGCTCGACGACAAGCAGCGGCCGGCCCTGCTGGAGGCCACGGAGAACGACTACGCGTCTCTGCGTGAGCGGCACGCCCAGAAGAACGAGCGGCCGATGCTGACGTTGGAGAAGGCCCGCGCCAACCGGACGCCCATCGAGTGGGACGGCTACACGCCGCCGGTGCCCGCCCAGGGCCTCGGGGTACGCGATTTTCACGACTACGACCTCGCCGAGCTGCGTGAGTACATCGACTGGCAGCCGTTCTTCAACGCCTGGGAGATGAAGGGACGCTTCCCCGACATCCTCAACAACCCGGCGACGGGCGAGGCGGCCCGCAAGCTGTACGACGATGCCCAGGAGATGCTCGACACCCTGATCAAGGAGAAGTGGCTGCGCGCCAACGGGGTGATCGGGTTCTTCCCGGCCAACGCGGTCGGTGACGACATCGAGGTCTACACCGACGACACCCGCACCGAGGTGCTCACCACGTTGCACAACCTGCGCCAGCAGGGCGAGCATCGCGACGGGATCCCGAACCGCAGCCTCGGCGATTTCGTCGCGCCCAAGGACACCGGTCTGGCTGATTACGTCGGTGCCTTCGCGGTCACCGCGGGCCTCGGCAGCCAGGACAAGATCATGGAGTTCAAGGCGGCCCTCGATGATTACAGCGCGATCCTGCTGGAGTCGCTCGCCGACCGGCTGGCCGAGGCTTTCGCCGAGCGGATGCACCAACGGGTCCGCGAGGAGTTCTGGGGTTACCAACCCGACGAGCACCTGGACAACGAGGAATTGATCGGGGAGAAGTATGTGGGCATCCGCCCGGCCCCCGGTTACCCGGCTTGCCCGGAGCACACCGAGAAGGTGACGCTCTGGAAGTTGCTGGATGTGCAGGAGCGGACCGGAATCGAGCTGACCGACTCGATGGCGATGTGGCCGGGTGCCGCCGTCAGCGGCTGGTATTTCTCCCACCCGCAGTCGCAGTATTTCGTCGTCGGCCGGATGGCGCAGGACCAGGTCGCCGACTATGCGAAGCGCAAGGGCTGGACCCTGGCAGAAGCCGAGCGGTGGCTCGCGCCGAATCTCGGCTACAACCCGGAGGACTGAGCGCGCCGCGTACGAGTAGTGCGCTGAGTCACACGATTTCGCCCCGCTGAGCGTGCGGTGGGACAATCGCCTCATGCGTGCGGTGCTGTGGGATATGGACGGCACCCTCGTCGACTCCGAAAAGCTTTGGGACATCGCCATGCACGCGCTGTACGCGCGGATGGGTGGGGTGCTGAGCGCGGAAGTACGGGAGTCGACCGTCGGTGGGTCGTCGGAGACGGTGATGCGGATCGTCTACGACGACCTCGGCCTGGATCCCGATCCGGCCGCGATGGCCGAGTCCGCGGACTGGCTGCACGACTACACCGGTGAGCTGTTCGAGCAGGGGTTGCCGTGGCGGCCGGGTGCTCAGGAGATGCTCGACGCGTTGATCGCCGCCGAGATCCCCATGGCGCTGGTGACCAACACCCGTCGGGACCTGGCCGAGCGGGCATTGAACAGCATTGGCCGCCACTACTTTTCGGTCACCGTGTGCGGTGACGAGGTCGCCAGCGGCAAGCCCGCGCCCGACCCGTATCTGCGCGCCGCCGATCTCCTCGGCGTAGCCGCCGCATCCTGCTTGGCGATCGAGGATTCGGTCACCGGCACGGCATCCGCCGAAGCCGCCGGTTGTCCGGTATTGGTGGTACCCAACGATGTCGAGGTTCCCGGCGGCCCGTTTCGCCGGCACGCTTCTTCGCTGACACATCTCGACGTCGCCGCCCTTCGCACGGTCTTTCACGAACTGAATTCCCAAGCCGGAGAACGCACCGCCTGATCCGGCCCGTGTGTTTGAATGTGAGCCTGATCACGCGTTGTTGCGGGAGGGGGTTCCATGACTCACGGACCGGTCGACGATCCGGCATCGGACCTGGATTACGAGGAATCCGAGCACAGCGGCAGGGTGGTTCGGATCGCGTCGGTGGCCGCGTTGGGCGGGTTGCTTTTCGGATACGACAGTGCGGTGATCAACGGCGCTGTTGCCGCCCTGCAGGATGAATTCCAGATCAACAACGTGGTTCTGGGTTCCGCGGTGGCTTCGGCGCTGCTCGGGGCTGCGGTGGGCGCGCTGACCGCGGGGCAACTCGCGGACCGGATCGGCCGGCGGTCGGTCATGAAGCTCGCGGCACTGTTGTTCTTCATCAGCGCGATCGGCACCGCTGTCGCCACCCACATCTGGCTGGTGGTGATCTTCCGCATCATCGGTGGCCTCGGCGTCGGGGTGGCCTCGGTGATCGCGCCGACCTACATCGCCGAGACGGCGCCCCCGCGCATCCGTGGGCGGCTGGGCTCACTTCAGCAGCTGGCGATCGTCACCGGGATATTCCTGTCTTTGTCGATCGACTATCTGCTGGCCCACCTGGCCGGCGGCTCCCGCGAGGAACTGTGGTTCGGGCTCGCGGCCTGGCGGTGGATGTTCCTGGTGATGGCCATACCTGCCCTGGTGTACGGCTTGCTGGCCTACACCATCCCGGAGTCGCCTCGCTACCTGGTCGCCAAGTTCCGCATTCCGGAGGCACGCAAGGTTCTCTCGATGCTGCTCGGCGAGAAGAACCTGGAGATCACCATCCACCGGATCGAGGACTCGCTGAAGTCCGAGAAACCGCCGTCCTGGCAGGACCTGCTCAAGCCGCGCGCATCCGCAGGCAAGTTCGCAGCCGGGGTTCGACGCTTCGTGTGGCCGCTGCTGCTGCTGTTCATCGTCCTGGCCGTGCTGGCGGTTTCATTGGGATTGTGGCTGCTGGCGGTGGTCTTCGCCGCGCTCGGTGTCGCGGCGGCCGTCATCAGCGGGTTGTACGGCATCGTCTGGATCGGGTTGGGGCTGTCCATATTCCAGCAGTTCGTCGGTATCAACGTGATCTTCTACTACTCGAACGTGTTGTGGGAGGCGGTCGGATTCGAGGAGAGTCAGGCCTTCACCATCACGGTGATCACGTCGGTGACCAACATCGTCACCACGTTGATCGCCATCGCGCTGATCGACAAGGTCGGGCGCAAGCCGTTGTTGCTGATCGGCTCCACCGGGATGGCGATCACCCTGGGCACCATGGCCGTGATCTTCGGGACCGCCCCGCAGGTCGACGGTCAGCCTCAGCTGAACGGCGTGGCCGGACCCATCGCGCTGATCGCGGCGAACCTGTTCGTGGTGGCGTTCGGAATGTCGTGGGGTCCGGTGGTGTGGGTACTGCTGGGGGAGATGTTCCCCAACCGCATCCGCGCCGCCGCGCTGGGCTTGGCGGCAGCCGGCCAGTGGGTGGCGAACTGGTTGATCACCGTGTCGTTCCCCGAACTGCGCAATGTGCTCGGCGTGGCGTACGGCTTCTACGCCTTGTGCGCGTTGCTGTCACTGCTCTTCGTCTGGAAGTGGGTGGCCGAGACCAAGGGCAAGCACCTGGAGGACATGCACGCCGAAGCGTTGCGGGCCTAGCAGCCCAGCTCAGTCGCCCGGCAGCGGCGGAGGTGTGTAGTCATCGATATACGGCCCGCTGCCGATGCGGCGGGCGATCGCGACCGCCGCATCGACCAGCTGCTCGGGCGCGAGATGGCGATGGGCCAGGTAGACCTCACATCGGCCGGCGAGCACCCACGTGCTGGACAATTGCGGCTGCACCAGGGCGAATTCGTCGGGCGCGCAGCGTTGCACCTCGTAGCTTCCCTGGGCGAAGTCGGCACCGTAACGCAGTTCTTCGACCTCGGCGGCGAAGTCGTCGACGGGGTGGATCGACACGGTCAGCGTCGGCGCAGATGCCACGTCGTCGCCCCAGGACGCGGCCAGGCAATCGAGCGGAAGGATGGGGTTGGCCACACGATTGTTCTGCACCAGGCCGTCGATCGTCAGGTGCTCGGACAGGATCGCGCGGATCGCGGTGACCCGGGCAGTGTAGGTCCGCAGCTCGTCGTCGACTGGTTCGCTCACCCTTCTATTGCACCGCACGAATCGATCGCCGCCGAGCATGAAACAATTCATGCCTGTGAAGACCTTCGAGGCCCTGTTTGCCGAACTCAGCGACAAAGCGCGCACCCGGCCTGCCGGTAGTAACACGGTCGCCGCTCTTGACGCCGGCATCCATGGGCTCGGGAAGAAGATCTTGGAGGAGGCCGGCGAAGTGTGGCTGGCCGCCGAGCACGAGAGCGACGACTCGCTCGCCGAGGAAGTCAGCCAATTGCTGTACTGGACGCAGGTGCTGATGATCTCTCGGGGCCTGACCCTTGACGACGTCTACCGGAAGTTGTGAGCCGTGGCCGACCAGATGTTGCGTGTCGCGGTCCCCAACAAGGGCTCGCTCAGCGAAGCGGCCGCCGAGATCCTTGCCGAGGCCGGGTACCGGCGCCGGCGTGACCCCAAGGACCTGACCGTCGTCGACCCGGTCAACAATGTCGAGTTTTTCTTTCTGCGGCCCAAGGACATCGCGATCTATGTGGGTTCGGGGCAGCTCGATCTGGGCATCACCGGACGGGACCTGGCCGCGGATTCCGACGCCCCGGTACGAGAGCGCCTGGCACTGGGCTTCGGCAACTCCACCTTCCGCTACGCCGGTCCGGCCGGCCGGCAGTGGAGCCCGCAAGACCTGGAGGGCAAGCGGATCGCCACTTCGTTCCCGAACCTGGTGCGCAAGGACCTTGCGGCGCAGGGCATCGAGGCTTCGGTGATCCGGTTGGACGGAGCGGTGGAGATCTCGATCCAACTCGGTGTCGCTGACGTGATCGCCGACGTGGTCGGTTCAGGGCGCACTCTGGGTCTGCACGACCTGGTGGCGTTCGGTGCGCCGCTGTGCGAGTCGGAGGCGGTGCTGATCGAACGTGATGGCGCCGACGGTGACGACAACGCGTCCGCGCGCGATCAGCTGACGGCGCGCGTGCAGGGCGTGGTGTTCGGCCAGCAGTACCTGATGCTGGATTACGACTGCCCGCGTGCGGTTTTGGAGCAGGCCACCGCGGTGACACCGGGGCTGGAGTCACCGACCATCGCACCGCTGGCGGACCCGGACTGGGTCGCGGTGCGGGCTCTGGTGCCGCGCCGCGACGTCAACGCCATCATGGACGAGATCGCCGCGATCGGCGCCAAAGCGATACTCGCGTCAGATATTCGGTTCTGCCGATTCTGACGAACGGGTACCGCCCTGCTTGATCGGCGCGTGCCGCGGCACGTTGCGTGTTAGCGTCCGGGGGACAATTCCAGGCCTCGGAGGTCGCCGTGACGCATTTTCTGGTTCTGTTGTTGGCTCTTCTGATCGGCGTGGTGGCCGGGTTACGGGCTTTCACCGCACCGGCCGCGGTGGCGTGGGCCGCTGCGTTGAACTGGATCAACCTCGACGGCACCTGGGTGCAGTGGCTGGCCCATCCGGTCACGGTCAGCGTGCTGACCATTCTTGCTGTGGTGGAGCTGGTTACCGACCAGCTGCCGCGCACACCGAGCCGCAAGACGCCGGTGCAGTTCATCGCCCGCCTCATCACCGGTGCGTTCGCCGGTGCTGTGATCGGCACCGCGTGGGGATACACCTTCGGCGGCCTGGGCGCCGGCCTCGTCGGCGCAGTGCTGGGAACCTTGGGCGGCTATGAGGCGCGCAGCCGCCTGGTCGCCCGCAACGATGGCCACGATCTGCCGGTCGCGCTGGTCGAGGATGCGGTCGCAGTGCTCGGCGGCTTCGCGATCGCCGCTCTGACCGCGGTCGTCTAGCCCATGGCGTCCGCGCAGAGTTTCGACGCGATCGTCATCGGCGCGGGTCAGGCCGGGCCGCCGCTGGCAGGCCGATTGACCGCGGCGGGCCAAACCGTCGCGGTGATCGAGCGCAAACTGGTCGGTGGCACCTGTGTCAACTACGGCTGCATCCCCACCAAAACCCTTGTCGCCAGTGCGCATGCCGCTCACCTGGCTCGGCGTGGCGCTGATTTCGGTGTCGGCACAGGCGAAATCGCCGTCGACATGGCCAAGGTCAAGGCCCGCAAGGACGAGATCATGCTGGCCGACCGCCATGGCGTCGAGGACTGGCTACAGGGCATGGACGGAGCCACGCTGATCCGTGGACATGCCCGTTTCGTGGACCCGCACACCGTCGATGTCGACGGCGAACTGCTGCGGGCCGATCGGATCTTCCTCAATGTCGGTGGGCGCGCAGTGGTTCCGGAATTCCCTGGCCTCGACGGTATCGACTACCTGACCAATGTCGGCATCCTGGACCTGGACGTGGTGCCGGAGCACCTCGTGATCGTGGGCGGCAGTTACATCGCTCTGGAGTTCGCGCAGATGTACCGGCGGTTCGGTGCCCGGGTCACGGTGATCGAGAAGGGGCCGCGGCTGACCTCCCGCGAGGACGAGGACGTGTCAGCCACCATTGCCGAGATCCTGCGGACCGAGGGGATCGATGTGGTGCTCGATGCCACCGACATTCGCTTTGCCAAGCGGGACAGTGGCTTCGAGGTGACGCCGAGAGACGGTGCGGACGCCATTGCGGGGACGCACCTGCTGCTCGCGGTCGGGCGGAAGCCCAATACCGACGACCTGGGGTTGGAGAACGCCGGCGTCGACGTCGACCGGCGTGGCTACATCGTGGTCGATGATCAGCTGCGCACCACGGCCGAGCACATCTGGGCGATGGGGGACTGCAACGGCAAGGGCGCCTTCACCCACACCTCGTACAACGACTTCGAAATCGTCGCGGCCAACCTGCTCGACGACGACCCGCGCCGCGTGAGCGATCGCGTCACCACCTACGCGCTCTACATCGACCCGCCGCTCGGCCGAGCCGGGCTGACTGTCGAGCAGGTGCGGAAATCGGGTCGAAAAGCGTTGGTGGGCAAGCGTCCGATGACCCGGGTCGGCCGGGCGGTGGAGAAAGGCGAGACCCAGGGTTTCATGAAGGTGGTGGTGGACGCCGACACCGAGGAGATTCTCGGCGTCGCGATCCTCGGGGTCGGCGGCGACGAGGTGGTGCACTCGGTTCTCGACGTGATGACTGCGAAGCTGCCCTACACCGCGATATCGCGGACCATGCACATCCACCCCACCGTCAGTGAGCTGGTCCCTACGATGCTGCAGGAGCTGAAGCCGCTGGACTGAGCGTGCGGCCGATGTTGAGCTGACGCGTCACCAGCGCGACCCGCTGACCGAGATGGCGGCAGGTCTGCACATCGGAGGGATGCACCTGGTCGGGGTTGGCGTCCACGTTGGTCTGAGCGCCGACGCCGAGGAAGAAGCCGAGCCGGTTCAGGTCGTCCTCGCTGCTGAACGAGGTGTTCCAACCGGTGCTCAAACCCAGGCTGACCCAATGCATGTGGTGTTGGGCGGCGAAAACCACCAGTGAACTGAGTGCGTTGAGCTTGTCGCCGCTCTTACCGCCGGAATTGGTGAATCCGGCGGCCACCTTGTCGCGCCAGGCCCCCGCCATGCAGCGCCGGCCGGTCTTCTCGGCGAATGCCTGAAATCCCGCCGACACGTTGCCCATGTAGGTGGGGCTGCCGAAGATCATCGCATCGACATTGTCGAGTACGTCCCAGTCGTCGTCGGTCATGGTCGCGACGGGTACGAGGCTCACGTCGGCTCCGGCGTCACCGGCACCGGCCGCGACCGCGGCGGCCAGGCTTGCCGTGTGGCCGAATCCGGAGTGGTACACCACCGCGACGGTGGGTGCTGCGATATCAGTTCCGTTGTGTGACATGTTGTTTCCTTCTACCGAGTCCACGTGGTGCCGAGGGTTTGAGCGACTTCCTGATAGCGCCGGCCCCAGTCCGGCAAAGGCTCCCCGCCCAGATGCGCCTCCAACCGGTCCAGGTAGGCGTGGGTACCGGGGTGGAAGCCCTGGCCGTCGGAGACCGTCAGGCCGCGGTGGCTGAACCGAAGCAGGGTGCCGTCGCCGTCCGGGGTGAGTTCGTAACGTACGACGCCGGGTTCTGGGGCGGAGAGTACGGCCTGATTCCACTCGTGTTCGAAAACCCTTGGCGGGTCCCACACCCGGATCCGGCCGGTCATCTTCTTCTGCTGCGGCGGAATCGGCGGAGCATGCGGGATCATCTCGATCTCGCCGCCTTCGCGGGCGTCGATCGTGGTTTCCCCCATCCATTGGTTGCGCTGCGATGGATCGGTGATCGCGGCCCACACCGCCTCGACGGGGTAGGGCAGGCGGCGCTCGAAATGCAGAGCCGCACGGTCGCCCTCGACAGTGAGTTTGCCTTCGCGGCTGGTCATTTCGTCTCCTTGTGGGTCGCTTTGAGATGGCGTTCCAGGGCGTCGAGGTGATCGGACCAGTAGCGGCGGTAACGCTCGATCCACTCGTCGATCTGCACCAGGCCGTCGGCGCGCAACGCGTAGATGCGCCGCTGCGCGTCGGGGCGCACTTCGACCAGGCCGACCTCTCGCAGCACTTTCAGATGCCGGGACACGGTGGGCTGGGTCAATCCCGGCAGGGTGGCCACCAACTCACCCGCGGTGCGCTCACCCTCGACGAGGGCGTCCAGCAATGCGCGGCGACTGGGTTCGGCGACTGCCTCGAACACGTCCATGTCTTGAGTATTGCACTGCATCTATATAGATGCAAGCGAATATAGCGCGCCTACGCTATCGAGATTGAACACAGGGTCGTGAGTTCCCGAGATTCACGACCCTGTACGCAATCTCAGCGACTGCAGGCCCGCAGCATCCGCAACTGACCGATCTCCGCGGCGTTCTTCGTCAGCTCGACGTTCAGCCACAGCACGAGATCGGCCAGCGACCTGCCGGAGTCCGGCCCCCACGGAAATGTCGCTGGGGCGGCAAGATCGGTGTCGGTCAACGAATTCAGCAGGCCGCTCCAACGGGCGCTGAGCACCCTGATCCGCTGCACCGCGGCTGCCGGCCCCGGCCAGTCGATCTCGGAGCGTGGCGTTGGCGGCTTGCCGTCGACATGGGCCAGGGCGGTCGACCACCAGAAGATCATGTGCCAGGTCAGCCACCCGATGGTCGGGAGCGGAATCGGATCGGGCTCGGTGTCAGCCCAGTCCGGCCACCACCGTCCGGCGGCGTCCTCGTGCACCGTCCACACCAGCGGACCCGGCTCCCACAGATGATCTTCACCGGTCAGTGCCGACAGGTGCAGATCGGCCAGCGCCCAGGCCAGCTCGAACTGATTGCGCAGTTCGACGATCACGGTGCCCGCATCACCAGCAGCGTCTGCGCGGAGGTACCGATAAACCCTTGGCGGTCAAAGATTTCCGCAGTCGTCACGCCGACCCCGTCGGGCCCGATCGACCCGCGTGCACGTACCGCGAAGTCCGACCCCTCGGGCAGCCGGTGCAGATGGACTGCGGTATCGGTGTTCATGAAGACGAACTTCTCCGGATTCAACGCCGCGCCGATGCCGTTCGCTGAGTCCACCACCAGGGCCAGGCGTTGCAGGGCCGTCGTCTCCTCGTCATCGACCACCGGCGTCAGCGGACTCATCCACGCCACGGCGGCCTCACCCTCGGCGGTGCGCTGCCGCCGCCAGGACACGCTCTCCAGGTAACCCGGTGCGCCTTCCCAGTTGTGCGCCACGTCGGCGACCTCGCCCTCGACCAACGGCGGAAAGCGGTCGGTGGCCACGTCACTGGTGTCGCTGGGGGCCAGCAACCATGCCGTCACCCGCGCCACCGCACGCCAGGAGCCGTCGGGCCGCGCTGCCTCCATCTCTGAGACGGCCATCGAGATCCGTGAGCCCGGCCGGTCCACCCAGGCGCGAACGCGCACCGGCGCGACCGGGATCGCGCCCAGGATGTCGAGCGTCAACCGCCCGACCCGTAGACCAGAGTCGGCGGTCAACTCCTCGATGGCTTTGGTCAGCAGGGCCAGTGGAGGCGAGCCGTGCTGAATCGCCGGATCCCAGTTGCTCCGGGTGTCGGCGGTGGATTCGAACAGCTGGTACTCACCGTCGGCACCGCGCCGACGGTAATGACACCCGATCATGCAACTCCTGATTCCGGCCATCCGGGATACGGCGGCGGGGTGCCACCGAACGCCGGACACAAACTCTGATGTGCACACCACGAACACAACCGCGACGGGTTCGGCCGGAAGTCACCGGTGGCCCCGGCCACCTGGATGGCCTTCCAGATCGCCATCAGTGTGCGCTCGAACCGCAACAGTTCATCATGTGCGGGGGAGTAGTCGAGCACCTGACCGTCGGCCAGGTACAACAGGCGAAGCCGTGACGGCATCACCCCACGCGAGCGGAGCAAGGCAACGGCGTAGAACTTCATCTGGAACATCGCTTTGAACTCGGCCTGCGCCCGCGCCGCCGGCGGGGCTTTGCCGGTCTTGTAGTCGACGACGCGCAGCTCGCCTGACGGCGCGACATCGATGCGGTCGACGAATCCGCGCAGCAGCGTGCCGTCGGCCAGTTCGACCTCGAGGCGATGCTCGCAGCACTGCGGATCGAACCGGGTCGGATCCTCCAGCCGGTAGTAGCCGGACAACAGGGCCCTGGCCTCGGCGAGCAGCGTCGCCGGGTACTCCGTGTCGGCCAGCTCGGGTTCGGCGGCCACCACCTGCTCCCATGCCGGCTCGACGAGTGTCAGCGCCATGTCATGCACCCGCTCTGCCGCGGGCAGACCGTAGAGCTGCTCCAACGCCGCATGTACCAGCGAACCGCGCAGCTGCGCGGTGGACCGGGGCTCGGGCAGCTGGTCGATGGCGCGGAACCGGTACAACAGGGGACACTGCTTGAAATCGCCGGCCCGGGACGGCGACAGCGCCGGGCGGCGTGGCGTCGGATCCGGTTCCTCACTCACACCCGCAAGCCTATGACCGGGCGCCGACAAAGTTGCGCAACCCCGGCCACCACGCCCGGTACGGGTACTGGCAGGCTGGACGTCCGTGGCAGGGAAGAGACCGACCGGACCGTTTGCCGTTGGCGACCGGGTGCAACTCACCGACGCCAAGGGCCGGCGCTACACGATGGTGCTCAACCCGGGCGGGGAGTTCCACACCCATCGCGGCATCATCGCCTTCGACGACGTGATCGGGCTGCCCGAAGGCTCTGTGGTCAAATCCACCAACGGCGACCAATTCCTGGTGTTGCGACCGCTGCTGGTCGACTACGTGATGTCGATGCCCCGCGGCGCTCAGGTGATCTACCCCAAAGACGCCGCCCAGATCGTGCACGAGGGCGACATCTTCCCGGGTGCGCGCGTGCTGGAGGCCGGTGCCGGATCCGGTGCGCTGACGTGCTCGCTGCTGCGCGCGGTCGGTCCCGAGGGTCGGGTGACGTCCTATGAAATCCGCGATGATCACGCGCCGACCGCAGAGAAGAACGTCATCACGTTCTTCGGTGAGCGACCGGAGAACTGGGACCTGGTGGTCGCCGACCTCGCCGACTACGACGGCCCGGAGATGGACCGCGTGGTGCTGGACATGCTGGCGCCCTGGGAGGTACTGCCCGCGGTTTCCAAGGCCCTTGTCGCCGGTGGCGTGCTGATCGTCTATGTCGCCACGGTCACGCAGCTGTCACGAGTCGTCGAGGCCCTGCGCGAGCAGCAGTGCTGGACCGAGCCGCGGGCCTGGGAGAGTATGCAGCGTGGTTGGCATGTGGTGGGGCTGGCGGTGCGCCCGGAGCACAACATGCGCGGCCACACCGCGTTTCTGGTCAGCGCGCGCAAATTGGCCCCGGGTGCCGTGGCGCCGGTCCCGCTGCGCAAGAAGCGTCAGCTTGCCGTCGAGTCCCGGATGGCCGCCGAGGCCGAGTCGGACGTGGAGGCCGAATCGGACGCCGAATCCGAGTCGGGCGCCTGACGGCATTTCGGTCGCCGTCGCTTTCTACACCACGGTTGCGCCGCGGCGGGAATCACCGCCCTCGGGTGGAAAACGGCGCGCGTGGTGCCGCGCGTGCACTCGGCGCCGAACGGACCTAGTCGTCGCTGTGGTGCAAGCCCCGCCGGGCGGAGAGCAGTTCGAGCTCCGGGCGGCTCGCGACCATCCGTTCGGCGGTATCCAGCACGTCGATCACATGCGCCCGATCCGCGGCGACCAGCGCGACGCCGATGCCGGCCCGGCGATGCAGATCTTGATTGCCGGTTTCGGCGGCTGACACCGCGAGCTTGCGGTGCAGTTCGGCGATCACCGGCCGGATCACCGATCGCTTTTGCTTGAGCGAGTGCACGTCACCGAGCAGCAGGTCGAACTCGAGCCAGCCGATCCACATGGCGGCTCAGCGCGTCGGTGTGGGGGCGTTCGGTGAACCGGCCGCCGATCCCATCTCGAGCAGCAGATCGGCGGTGTGCCGGGTCAGCTGCCAGCCGTCGCCGTGCGGGGTGAATTCCATGGGGAAACTGAAGTGGCGGTCCGAATCCTCGCCGCCGGCGGTGACCTTGACGGTCGCCACCACGTTGGCGGGGTCGGTCTGCGACCAAGCCAGATCGGTGGCCTCGAAGGCCAGTGGTGTGAAGCCGTTGTCGGCCAGAGCCCGGCCGAACTTGTCCAGCGCGGCGGCGTCGTTGGCGGTGCCCTGCTCGACCAGGATCACCTTTTCCGCGCCGGGAACGTTGACGTCGGCCAATCGGTCCAGCACGCCGGTGAGCGCTTCGGGAGCGGGCAACGGTGCGGCGGGCGGCGTTGCCGGCGCTGTAGTGGTCGGCACGCTCGTCGTCGGATGCGAGTTCTTGGCCGGATGCTCGTTATTGCTGCACCCACAGAGCCCAAGTGCCGCCACGATCGTGGCGGCACTCAGGACTGCGATACGGGTGCGGTTCAACTACCTACTCAGCCGACCGAGGACAGCAGGTTGAGCGCGGATCCCTTGGAGATCTGCCAGCCGGTCGGGCTCGGGCCCGCGACGAACTGGATGTTCTGGGTGGCGGTGCCACCGAGGGCCGAGGTCGCGGTGACGTCGGCGTAGGCCACGCCGCCCTGGTCGTCGATGTTGGCGATGTTGAAGGTCAGCGGGAACTTTCCTTCAGCGGCGGCCTTGCTGTAGGCGCGGTCGGCGGCGATGCTCTCGATGCGGCCGATACCACCCTGGATGTAGGGCGCCTTGCCGCTGAACGAGCCGCCGCTGGCCAGGGCCTGCAGGGTCTGCACCAGCGGTGCCTCCAATTCCGGCGCCGGCGCGGCCGGCAGCGGCGCATCGAACACCACCGGCGTCACGGCGGGCGCGGCCGACATACCGCTGGATGCAATGGATGTCACACCCGCCGCTGCTCCGCTCACCACGGCGGCGGCTGCAGCTGCGGTGATAAAGCCGGTAACGAGGGTTTTCGGGGTCACGACTGTCCTTTCGATCGGACCAACTGAACTTAGAGGCTAACAGTGGTGCTGGTGTGTCTCGTTCCTAGAGCACACACAATGGCTGAATCGCCGGTAGCGTTGAAGTTGTTACTGCACCAACTTGCGGTGCGGGAGGGAGCGCAATATGAGTGAGTCAGAGCGTTCGGAGGGCCATGCCGAGAGCTTCTCGGCCGGCTACTCACAGCCCATGTCCAGCGACGATGCCGCCGAGTTGGAATCGCTGCGTCGTGAGGCTGCGGTTCTGCGTGAGCAACTGGAAAACGCGGTAGGACCCCAGAGCGGGTTGCGCAGTGCCCGCGACGTCCACCAACTCGAGGCGCGGATCGACTCGCTCGCCTCGCGCAACGCCAAGCTCATGGACACGCTCAAAGAAGCCCGCCAGCAGTTGCTCGCCCTGCGCGAGGAGGTGGACCGCCTGGGGCAGCCGCCCAGCGGTTACGGCGTGCTGTTGGGCACCCATGAGGACGACACCGTCGACGTGTTCACCTCGGGCCGCAAGATGCGACTCACCTGCTCGCCGAACATCGAGACCGCCTCGCTCAAGCAAGGGCAGACCGTCCGCCTCAACGAGGCGCTCACGGTGGTCGAGGCCGGAAACTTCGAGTCAGTCGGTGAGATCAGCACGCTGCGGGAGATCCTGGCCGACGGCCACCGGGCACTGGTGGTCGGGCATGCCGACGAGGAACGCATCGTCTGGCTGGCCGAGCCGCTGATCGTCGCCGAGGACCTGCCCGAGGACTCGGAGGCTCCGCTCGACGACAGCAGGCCGCGCAAGCTGCGTCCCGGTGATTCGCTGCTGGTCGACACCAAGGCCGGGTACGCCTTCGAACGCATCCCGAAGGCCGAGGTCGAGGACCTGGTGCTCGAAGAGGTGCCCGATGTCAGCTACAACGACATCGGTGGCCTGGGCCGCCAGATCGAGCAGATCCGCGATGCCGTGGAGCTGCCGTTCCTGCACAAGGAGCTCTACCGCGAGTACTCGCTGCGGCCGCCCAAGGGCGTGCTGCTCTACGGTCCGCCCGGTTGCGGTAAGACGCTGATCGCCAAGGCGGTGGCGAACTCGCTGGCCAAGAAGATGGCCGAGGTTCGTGGCGACGACGCCCGTGAGGCGAAGAGCTACTTCCTCAACATCAAGGGCCCCGAGCTGCTGAACAAGTTCGTCGGCGAGACCGAGCGTCACATCCGGTTGATCTTCCAGCGCGCCCGTGAGAAGGCGTCCGAGGGCACCCCGGTGATCGTGTTCTTCGACGAGATGGACTCGATCTTCCGTACCCGTGGCACCGGCGTCAGCTCTGACGTCGAGACCACGGTTGTGCCGCAGCTGCTTTCGGAGATCGACGGCGTGGAAGGGCTGGAGAACGTCATCGTCATCGGCGCCTCCAACCGCGAGGACATGATCGACCCGGCGATCCTGCGGCCCGGCCGCCTGGACGTCAAGATCAAGATCGAGCGGCCCGACGCCGAATCGGCACAGGACATCTTCAGCAAGTACCTGACCGAGGCGCTGCCGGTGCACGCCGACGACCTCGCCGAGTTCGGCGGCGACCGCGCGCTGACCATCAAGACGATGATCGAGAAGGTCGTGGACCGGATGTACGCCGAGATCGACGACAACCGGTTCCTGGAGGTCACCTACGCCAACGGTGACAAGGAAGTCATGTACTTCAAGGACTTCAACTCCGGGGCCATGATCCAGAACGTCGTCGACCGCGCGAAGAAGAACGCCATCAAGAGCGTCCTGGAGACCGGTCAGCCCGGTCTGCGAATCCAGCACCTGCTGGATTCGATCGTCGACGAGTTCGCCGAGAACGAGGACCTGCCCAACACCACCAATCCCGATGACTGGGCCCGGATCTCGGGCAAGAAGGGCGAGCGGATCGTCTACATCCGCACGCTGGTCACCGGCAAGAGCTCCAGTGCGAGCCGTGCCATTGACACCGAGTCCAACCTGGGCCAGTACCTGTAGGCGGCGTCGTGAGACACCCGCACTGAGCCGTCAAGATCGCTCGGTGCGGGTGCGGCGGCGGTTTTCAGCCGGCGTCAGTACCGATCTCAGCCGCGACGGCCCGTAACTCGTCGAGCACGACGGCGACGGCGGGGCGGGCTGTCGCGCCCGCCCGGGTGACCGCTTCGACCCGGCGGGCCACCGAGATGTCGGAGATCGGCAACCGCACCAGCTCGCGCGCGAGCCGGACGTAGCGCGGCATCAGTGCGACGCCGATACCCGCGTGGACCAGCTCCTCCACCACGCGAAAATCGTTGATCCGCTGGGTGATTCCTGCCCGGACTCCGGACATGATGGCGAGCGAGTTCAGCACGTCGTCGACCATCAACCCGCCTTCGACACCGATCCACGGCTCGTCGGACAAGTCGGCCAGCTGCACCTGATCACGACCCGACAAGTGGTGCCCGGGCGGCAAGACGACATCCAGTGGCTCCCTGAGGAGTTCGGTGCATTCGAACCGCGGCCCCCATGGGGCTGCGTCGCGCTCGTCGCGGTGGACCACCACGACGTCGAAATCGGCGAGCTGCGCAGGCGCCCGGGCCGCCGGCACGTCGACATCCCGGGCGATCACTTGAACGCCGCGTTCAGCGGCCCGGATGATCAACGGCGACAGCAACATTGCTGCTCCCGAGGGGAAGAACGACACGTTCACCGTGCCGCGGGGTGTGCTGCGATAGGCGTCCATCTCGGCCCGGGCGCGGTCCAGCGCCGCCAGCACGGCGTCGGCATGCCCCACCAGGACCTGACCGGCGTCGGTCAGCCGGACCCGTCTGCCGTCCGGTTCGATCAAGCTCACGCCGGCCTCGCGCTGCAGGATCTTCAACTGCTGGGAGACGGCCGACGGCGTCATGGACAGCACCTCGGCGACCGCGGCCACGGTGCCGTGGTCGGCGAGTTCGCGCAGCATCCGCAGCCGACCGGCATCCATGAAGCAATGCTACAGATAATGTGAAAAAACAGTAGCTTGACTGAACTGTTTGTCGGGCCACACGCTGGTCGTCGTGACCCGACGATCCACCGACCTCTGCCTGCTCGCCGTTGCCGCGGCGTGGGGGTCGAGCTACCTTACGACCAAGGAGATCGCTTCTCCTGACGGTGTTTTCGTACTTCTGGGAGTGCGGTTCACTCTCGCCACGGCGGTGCTGGCCACCGTGCTCTGGCGCCGGCTGGCGGGGCTGACCCGAGCCGAGGTGGTCTCGGGGGCGCTCGGCGGGATCCTGCTGGCTGCGGTCTGCGTTGCGGAGACCTTCGGCGTGACCATGACATCGGCGTCCAATGCGGGACTCATCATGGCGTTGACGATTGTCGCCACGCCCATGATCCAGCGTCACCGGGTCGGGCGTACGTTCTACGGCGCCGCCGCGGTGGCCGTGCTCGGGTGCGTCTTGCTGACCCAGTCCGGGGGTCTGGCCGCCCCGCGCGCCGGAGACATCGTGATCGCCGTCGCGGCCGGGCTACGGGCCGTCCATGTGACCGTGATGGCGCGGATGTCAGAAGCCGACCGAATCGATTCAGCGCGTACCACTTTGGTGCAACTGTGCACCGTCGCCACGGTGGCGCTCACGCTGACGGCGGCCTCGGGACAATCTCCTGCCGCGGTGACGAAAGCCTACGAGCCATCCGACTGGGTGCTGCTCGCGTACCTGTCCGTGGTCTGCACGGTGTTCGCGTTCCTGGTGCAGTTACGCGCCTTGGGTGCCACCAGTCCGGCCCGGGTCAGCCTGCTGGTGGGCACCGAGCCGCTCTGGGCCGCCGTCATCGGCGTCGCCGTGGCGGGCGATCCCGTCACCGGCGCCGGAATCGCCGGGGCCGCGCTGGTGGTGGTCGGCACGGGGTGGGGGCGCACGCTCCTGCCCTCGGAGCCCGCGATCGTGCACGATTCGTTGCCACGGATCCCGTCGCGTTGCCCGGATCGCGGCGTTGCGTCGCGAGAGCCCGTCGGCGAGAGAAAAGCCGGCCGCATTCCGCGTGCTATTGGGAATGCGTCAGCCAGCGATTATTAGATTTTGATTGGAATTTCCGAGCACCCCGGCTACCGGCGAATTCCGGGCGGGCGGGGCGTTGGGTTTTGCTGTCGCGATAGCGGTGGCGATGCGGCCGGACGGTCGCTCCGAGGGTGGTACGCCCGCACCAATGTAACGATCAGATAACGACGCTAACAATTTTCTGGGATTGACGATTCGCGAAGTTAGCGCAGGTCAAATGGGGTGAACGCAGACGGAATACCGCTCCCCGGGCGGTGTCGGAGCTTGATCCCGGCAGTGGGGTGTGCTTACGTCGAAGGCGCCGATGGCTTGAAACTGACGATGATCGCTGAGAAGTTCGGTGGTGACTTTTAACTCGATATGCGTGTTTTAGAAAGCGTTCCGGGACGCCATTCCCGGGAAGAATTCCTGCGCGCTCCGCGGGGTACCGATGCGATTGGCATCCGTGACCTGGCAGCAGCCACCGGAGTGCTGGATCTGAATTCCACCTACGCCTATCTGTTGCTGGCAACCGATTTTGCTGCCACGTCAATAGTGGCCGAGCGTGATGGTGAGCTGCACGGATTCATCACGGCCTACCACCCGCCGCCGCGGCCGGACGTCCTGTTCGTCTGGCAGGTAGCCGTGGCGCCGACGGCCCAGGGTGGGGGACTGGCCTCCACGATGCTCGACGCGCTCGTGCACCGGGTTCGGACGCAACGCGACGGTCGCCCCGTCACCGTGGAGGCGACGGTGTCGCCGGGCAACGCGGCCTCACGTGCGTTCTTCGGTGCCTTCGCGCGCCGGCACGGCGTCCCGCTCGTGGAGGACCCGCATTTCGAGCGCAATCTCCTCGACGCCGACGGGGCGCACGAGGAGGAGCCGATTTTGCGGATGGGCCCCATCACCACTCCGCTCTCTCGCTGAAATCAGTTATCTGATAACCAGTTTGATTCGATTGGAAGGATTATCCCTTGCTGCTCGCTACGACAGCGCCGTTGACCGAATCTGACCTTCCCGACGTGTTCAGCTCGGTCGAGTCCGAAGTCCGCAGCTACTGCCGCAGTTGGCCGACGGTCATGAACCGCGCGGCCGGCTCCTGGGTGACCGACACGGCCGGCCGTACCTACATCGACTTCTTCGCCGGGGCCGGGGCGCTCAACTACGGCCACAACAACGCCGCGCTGAAGGCGCCGTTGCTCGAATATCTGGCCTCCGACGGGATCGTCCACTCGCTGGACATGGCCACCGCGGCCAAACAGCAGTTCCTGGAGGTCTTCGAACGGCTGATCCTGCGTCCGCGCGGGCTGGACTACAAGGTGCAGTTCCCCGGGCCGACGGGGGCCAACTCGGTGGAGTCGGCCCTCAAGCTGGCCAGGAAAGTGACCGGTCGTGAGTCGGTTATCAGCTTTACCAACGCATTTCACGGCATGACGCTGGGCGCGCTGTCGGTCACCGGAAACTCGATGAAGCGGGCCGGTGCCGGCATCCCGCTGGTGCACGCCACCCCGATGCCCTACGACAACTACTTCGGCGGGGTGACCGAGGATTTCCAGTGGTTCGAGCGCGTGCTCGACGATTCGGGCAGCGGCCTCAACCGCCCGGCCGCGGTGATCGTCGAAACCGTCCAGGGTGAGGGCGGTCTCAACGTCGCGCGCATCGAATGGCTGCGCGCGCTGGCCGAGCTGTGCCGCCAACGTGACATCCTGCTGATCGTCGACGACGTCCAGATGGGTTGTGGCAGGACCGGGCCGTTCTTCAGCTTCGAGGCGGCCGGCATCGTGCCCGATATCGTCACGATCTCGAAGTCGGTCAGTGGCTACGGCCTGCCGATGGCGCTCACGCTGTTCCGTCGCGACCTCGACGTGTGGGCACCGGGGGAGCACAACGGAACCTTCCGTGGGCACAACCCCGCGTTCATCACCGCCACGGCCGCGCTCGAAACATATTGGAAGAACGACGAATTCAGTTCTCAGACCGCGGCCAAGGCCGAGTTGACCCGCGACCGCCTCGAGGAGATCGCCGCCGCCCACGACGGCGTGAGCGCTCGTGGCCGCGGCATGGCCCAGGGGCTCAAGTTCGAGCAAGCGGACCTGGCCGGGCAGGTATGCCGGGCGGCGTTCGACCGCGGCGCCCTGATGGAGACCAGTGGACCGTCCGACGAAGTGGTCAAACTGCTGCCGCCGCTGACGACGTCGCCCGCCGAATTGTCCGAAGGGCTCGACATTCTCGCCGAGTCCGTCGCCGTCACGCTGGCCTGAGGGAGGCATTGACATGATTGTTCGCACCACTGCCGAAATCACCGGCACCGACCGTGATGTGGCCGATGGCACCTGGCGCTCCAAGCGCATCCTGTTGGCCGGGGACGGCGTCGGTTTCTCGTTCCACGAGACCACGATCCAGGCCGGTTCGGTCAACGAGTTCCACTACCAGCACCACATCGAAGCGGTCTGGGTGATCGAGGGCACCGGCACGCTGACCGATATGGAGACGGGGCAGGAATACCCGCTCGCCGACGGCACCATGTATGTGCTCAACAACCACGACCGCCACCGCGTCACGTGCGACGAACAACTCCGGATGTTGTGCGTGTTCAACCCGCCGGTTACCGGGCGGGAGGTGCACGACGAGAACGGCGTATACCCGGCGCCGCAGTCGGTCGCATGACGGCACAGCAGAACACCGAGGTCTCGGTGATGGATGCAATTGTCGAGGACCGCTACCCGACGCGGCTCGAGCACGCGATCGAGCCGATACCGCGCCAGGAACCCGTGGTGTGGGGCGGTGTGGCCGACGGTCCGCTGAGTCAGCACCATCTCGACGGGTTCTCCGAGTACGGCTATCTGGTTGCGCCCGAGACGGTCTCGGATGATTGGCTACCGCTGCTGCGGCACGAAATCGACCGGGTGGCAGCGGATCTGGACAATGACGACCCGCGGGTGATCCGTGAGCCCGGTGGCACGATCCGGTCCATCTTCGAACCGCATCTGCTGAGTGACCTGGTGGCCCAGGTGGTCCGGTTGGACACCGTGCTGCCGGTCGCGCGGCAGTTGCTCGGCGGCGACGTCTACATCCACCAGGCGCGGATCAACCTCATGCCCGGGTTCACCGGGACCGGGTTCTACTGGCATTCGGACTTCGAGACCTGGCATGCCGAGGACGGCATGCCGGCGATCCGTGCCGTCTCGTGCTCGATCGCGCTCACCGAGAACTTCCCTTACAACGGGTCGCTGATGGTGATCCCCGGCTCGCATCGGACGTTCTATCCGTGTGTCGGCGCCACGCCCGAGGACAACCACGACACCTCCCTGGTGGCGCAGAACATCGGGGTGCCGGACGAGACGACCTTGACCAAGGCCGTCGACGAGCACGACATTCACCAGTTCACCGGCCCGCCCGGCACCGCGCTGTGGTTCGACGCGAACCTGCTGCACGGCTCGGGCTCCAACATCACACCCCTGCCCAGGTCGAACGTCTTCCTGGTGTTCAACTCGGTGGACAACGCGCTGACCGAGCCGTTCGCCGCTCCGCGGCCGCGGCCCGAATACCTGGCGGCCCGGGGGGCACCGGCCGTCACCTAGGCTGGCCCCATGCAACGGATTATCGGAACAGAGGTCGAATACGGCATCTCATCGCCGTCCGATCCGACCGCCAATCCGATCCTGACCTCGACTCAGGCGGTGCTGGCATACGCGGCGGCGGCCGGTATCCAGCGTGGGAAGCGCACCCGGTGGGACTACGAGGTCGAAAGCCCGCTGCGCGACGCCCGCGGGTTCGACCTGTCGCGGGCGTCGGGGCCGGCCCCGATCGTCGATGCCGACGAGGTCGGCGCGGCCAACATGATCCTCACCAACGGCGCCCGGCTGTACGTCGACCATGCGCACCCCGAGTACTCGGCGCCCGAGTGCACCGACCCGATGGATGCGGTGATCTGGGACAAGGCCGGCGAGCGCGTGATGGAGGCCGCGGCTCGCCATGTCGCAAGCGTCCCCGGCGCGGTCAAGCTGCAGCTCTACAAGAACAACGTGGACGGCAAGGGCGCCTCCTACGGGTCGCACGAGAACTACCTGATGAGCCGCCAGACGCCGTTCTCCGCGGTGATCGCCGGGTTCACGCCGTTCCTGGTGTCCCGGCAGGTGGTGACCGGCTCGGGCCGCGTCGGCATCGGGCCCTCCGGCGACGACCCGGGCTTCCAGTTGTCCCAGCGGGCCGACTACATCGAGGTCGAGGTCGGCCTGGAGACCACGCTCAAGCGCGGCATCATCAACACCCGCGACGAGCCACACGCCGACGCAGACAAGTACCGGCGCCTGCACGTCATCATCGGCAACGCCAACCTGGCCGAGACGTCGACCTACCTCAAGGTGGGGACGAGCTCGCTGGTGCTCGATCTGATCGAGGAGGGCCCGCAGTTCGGGCTCGACCTGTCCGACCTGGCGCTGGCGCGGCCGGTGCACGCGGTGCACGTGATCAGCCGTGATCCATCGCTTCGCGCGACGGTGGCGCTGGCCGACGGTCGTGAGATGACCGCCCTGGCGTTGCAGCGGGTGTACCTGGACCGGGTGGCCAAACTGGTCGACATCAGGGACCCGGACCCCCGGGCCTCCCATGTCGTCGAGACCTGGGCCCACGTGCTCGACCTGCTCGAACGCGATCCGATGGAATGCGCCGAGATTCTGGACTGGCCGGCCAAGCTGCGGTTGCTGGAGGGCTTCCGCCAGCGGGAGAACCTCAGCTGGCAAGCACCGCGGCTGCACCTGGTCGATCTGCAGTACTCCGACGTCCGGCTGGACAAGGGCCTGTACAACCGGCTGGTCGCCCGAGGTTCGATGAAGCGCCTGGTCACCGAACAGCAGGTGATCGACGCCGTCGACAATCCACCGACCGACACCCGTGCGTACTTCCGCGGCGAGTGCCTGCGCCGGTTCGGTTCGGACATCGCCGCGGCCAGCTGGGACTCGGTGATCTTCGATCTCGGCGGCGATTCGCTCGTCCGGATTCCGACTCTGGAGCCGCTGCGGGGCAGCAAGGCGCATGTCGGTGCGCTGCTGGACTCGGTGGACAGCGCCGCCGAACTCGTCGAGCAACTCACAAACTGACCGTTTCCGGCGGTGAGCTATCCCGGGCAATCCGGGTGCCGACCGGTACTGTGGAAGGACCGGTTGGGCGGTTAGCCCGACCGATGACAATTGCAGGAGGCAGCGATGGCTCAAGAGCAGACCAAGCGTGGCGGTGGCGGCGGCGAGGACGAAGACCTCCCCGGTGCATCGGCCGCCGGCCAGGAGCGTCGCGAGAAGCTGGCCGAGGAGACCGACGATCTGCTCGATGAGATCGACGACGTGCTGGAAGAGAACGCGGAAGACTTCGTGCGCGCATACGTCCAAAAGGGCGGCCAGTGACCTGGCACGAAAACCTGTCTCTGCCCAAAACAACCCTCTCCGGTACCCCCTCTGTAGCAATGGATCTGTCGTCGTTCTCTGAACTGCTGCGTCGACAGGCCCCCGAACTGTTGCCGGGTAACCGTGTCTCCGACGGCACGATCAGCCCGACGAATGCGGTGCCGCACGGGACGACCATCGTCGCCATCAAGTACCCCGGTGGCGTGCTGATCGCCGGTGACCGTCGCTCCACCCAGGGCAACATGATCGCCGGTCGCGACGTGCAGAAGGTGTACATCACCGACGACTACACGGCGACCGGCATCGCGGGCACCGCGGCCATCGCGGTCGAGTTCGCCCGGCTCTACGCCGTGGAACTGGAGCACTACGAGAAGCTCGAGGGTGTCGCCCTGACCTTCCGCGGCAAGGTGAACCGGCTGGCGATCATGGTGCGCGGCAATCTCGGTGCGGCGCTGCAGGGTTTCGTGGCGCTCCCGTTGCTGGTGGGTTTTGATGTTGATGCCAGCGACCCGACCAGTGCGGGTCAGATCGTGTCTTTCGACGCCGCAGGTGGCTGGAACATCGAGGAGGAGGGCTACCAGTCGGTGGGCTCCGGCTCGATCTTCGCCAAGTCCTCGATCAAGAAGCTCTATCCGCAAGTGGTAGATGCGGATTCCGCCCTGCAGGTGGCCATCGAGGCGCTGTACGACGCAGCCGACGACGATTCAGCCACCGGCGGTCCGGATCTGGTGCGCGGCATCTATCCGACCGCGGTAACCATCGGCGTCGAAGGCGCCGTGGAGATCACCGAGGAACGCATCGCCGAGCTGGCTCGTGAGGTCATCGCGCGCCGGACCCGGACGGGTGGTGAGGGGTAAATGAGCTTCCCGTATTTCATCTCGCCTGAGCAGGCGATGCGTGAGCGCTCCGAACTGGCGCGCAAGGGCATCGCCCGCGGCCGCAGCGTGGTGGCGCTGGCCTACGACAACGGTGTGCTCTTCGTGGCGGAGAACCCGTCGCGGTCGCTGCAGAAGGTCAGCGAGCTCTACGACCGCGTCGGTTTCGCCGCCGTCGGCCGGTTCAACGAGTTCGACAACCTGCGGCGCGGCGGTATCCAGTTCGCCGATACCCGCGGCTACGCCTACGACCGGCGCGACGTCACCGGCCGTCAGCTGGCCAACGTGTACGCCCAGACGCTCGGCACGATCTTCACCGAGCAGGCCAAGCCCTACGAGGTCGAGCTGTGTGTGGCCGAGGTGGCGCACTACGGCGAGACGAAAGCTCCAGAGCTGTACCGGATCACCTATGACGGATCGATCGCCGACGAGCCTCATTTCGTGGTCATGGGCGGCACCACCGAGCCCATCATCACCGCATTGAACGAGTCGTACGCGGAGAACGCCGATCTGGCCGCTGCGGTCAAGATCGCGGTCGAGGCGCTGAGCGCGAGCGGCAACGGCTCCGAGCCTCGCACGCTGGGGCCCGCGACCCTCGAGGTGGCGGTTCTCGATGCGACGCGGCCCCGCCGCTGTTTCCGTCGGATCACTGGGGCGGCACTGGAAGCTCTTCTGCCGGAACCTGAGCCGACTTCACCGGAGCCGTCTGAGTAGCCGCTCTGGTCAGCTCAGGGCGAACCGTAGTTTCGCGACGGCGGTCTGGTTCCAGATGTCGGCGGTGATTTCGTCGGGTCGCACAGCGAAGGCCTCGCCGCCGCGGTCGAGGACCGTCACGGCGATGCGGGAAAGTACGTCATACCCGGAATCGTCGTAGTGCAGCGCCCCGTTCGCGGCCTCGATGCGGCCGAGGACGTCGACGGTGAAGTTGTACACCAACGTGTCGACCGCGCCGGCTTCCGCGGCCCGCGCTATGTCGCCCAGGTCGGTGGCCACCAGTCCCTTGCTGAGGTCGTCGCCCAACTCCTGAACCCAGGCGTTGGCCCGTTCGGCGTTCAGGGCGGGCAGCGACTCGCGGATGGCGCCGTCGATCTGATCGGGCCGCAGCTCGTCAGCGGCGCCGGGCACGGTCACGATCTGGCGTTTGTGGTCGAGTCCGCGATACATACCGAGCAGGGGGTCGGTCGCGAACAGATACAGCGGCCGGTTCGACGACGGATCGAGCTGCCCCAATTCGGAGTCCACCGCCTCGGCTACCCGTTTGGCATAACGCTCCAGCAGAACTTTCTTGCCTTCGTCCCCGACCAGTCGGCGCACATGGCCGCGGTCGCGCACGGTGGCGCGGTGGGTCGCGTCGGCAACATCGGCCGCATATTCGCCGGTGAGCTCCAGCTCCTCGGCGCGGGTGCTCGCGGTGGCCTGCCACAGGTTCCAGCCGTCAGCCGACAGCGTCAACGCGTAGGCGTCCTGCGGTGTGGTGACCGCGCGCACGAGTTGGCCGATGTCGAAATATCCGCCCACCTGTAGCTGGCTGTCCAGGGCGTTGGGGAGTACGTAGACCTCGTGGAAGTCGTCGGCGAGGAAGAGGGCCACAGAGCGGGACAGGCTCAGCCACAGGTCGGATTCGGCGATTTCTGTCCAGCGTGACCGCAGTTGTTGCTCGACCGCGTGGCGCGCACCGGAATCGCGGATGGTACGTAGTGCGCGGTCGACCGCGCTCTTTGCGGTCAGCACGCTTTTCTCGCGTTCGTCGGGTCCGGGTGCGGTCTCCGCGTACACCGTGATGGCGTGCTCATGGGGCTCGCCGAGGCGGATCAGGTCGGCGATGTCGGGCAGTTCGTAGCGGGTCATTCACCACTCCTTCGTGCGGACTGCTTCCAACCTTATGCCTGTGATGCTGGCTGACCAGGGCAAAAGGTCTCAAAAACTGGTAGCTCCACCTCTTTACAACGGGGGGTGAAGGGGGTCACAATTAAACGAATCACATTCGTTTTAGGAGATGGCCGATGATCACCCTGACCGCCGCCGCGCCCGAGTCGCTGTCCCGCAGCACCGAGTCGACGCGCCCATCGCTTCGGGTCGGGCTGGTGCAGCACCGGTGGCGCAGCGATGCCACCGAACTGGCCAGGGTGTTGCGTGACGGGATCGACCGGGCGGCCGGCGCGGGGGCCCAGCTGGTCTGCCTGCCGGAGATCACCCTGTTGCGCTATCCCGCCGACACCCCGGCCGGGCCCAACCCCGGTGCGGCGGCCGAGGATCTCACCGGCGGCCCCACCTTCGCCCTGGCAGCCCAAGCGGCCCAGGCCAACGGCGTCTTCGTGCACGCCTCGATGTATGAAAAGTCCCCGGCCGCAGATGGATTGGGGTTCAATACAGCAGTCCTGGTGACCCCTTCAGGGGAGCTGGCCGGCTACACCCGCAAGCTGCACATCCCGATCTCGGCGGGCTACTACGAAGACACGTATTTCCGTCCGGGTCCGTCTGCCGGCGCCGACCCGTACCCGGTGTACGACCCGGAGGGGTTGGGTGCCCGGGTCGGTCTGCCGACGTGCTGGGACGAATGGTTCCCCGAAGTCGCACGCTGCTACTCCCTGGGCGGTGCCGAGATCCTGGTCTACCCGACGGCCATCGGTTCAGAGCCCGTGTTCCCGGCCTTCGACACCCAACCGCTGTGGCAGCAGGTCATCGTCGCCAACGGCATCAACAGCGGGCTGTTCATGGTGGTGCCCAACCGCATCGGCGACGAGGGCAAGGTCAGCTTCTACGGTTCGTCGTTCATCTCCGACCCCTTCGGCAGGGTGCTGGTACAGGCACCCCGCGACGAAGAGGCTGTCCTGGTCGCCGAACTGGACCTGGACCAGCGCCGCGACTGGCTCGAGCTGTTTCCCTTCCTGCTCACTCGGCGGCCCGACACCTACACCGCGCTGACCGCGCCCGTCGATGTGGCCCACCCGTACGGGATGGGCCACCAGGCCACGGCAGTGGTGAAATGACCACCTACCGGATGCCGGCGGAGACTGCCCCGCAGGATCGCGTATGGATGGCCTTCCCGTCCGCCGGATACTCACTCGGCGACACCGAAGCCGAGCATCACGAAGCCCGCACCACCTGGGCGGCGGTGGCGCACGCGGTGTTGGAGTTCGAACCGGTGACGATGGTGGTGGACCCCGCCGAAATGGCAACGGCCCGACGTTATCTGTCGGCGGCCGTCGACATCGTCGAGGCGCCGTTGAACGATGCCTGGATGCGCGACATCGGCCCCACCTTCGTGCACGCCGCGGACGGTTCGGTGGCCGCGGTGGACTGGGTGTTCAACGGCTGGGGGGCACAGGACTGGGCACGCTGGGACCGTGACTCGAAGATCGGTGCCGCGGTGGCCGATTGGGCCGCAGTGCCGGTGGTCGACTCGAATCTGGTGAACGAAGGTGGCGGCATCCAGGTGGACGGGCAGGGGACTGTTCTGGTCACCGAGACCGTGCAATTGGACCCCGGCCGCAACCCCGGTGCCACAAAGGCCGGCGTCGAAGCGGAGTTGGCCCGCACCATCGGTGCCGACCATGCGGTGTGGCTGCCGCGCGGCCTGACCCGGGACTCGCAGCGCTTCGGCACTCGCGGCCACGTCGACATCGTGGCGGCGATACCTTCGCCAGGACGGCTGCTACTGCATGCGCAGCCTGCCGACGAGCATCCGGATCATCTGGTGTGCAAGGAAATCCGTGCATCGATCGAGCAGACCCACGACGTCACCGGGCAGCCGTGGGACATCGTGGAGCTACCGGCGCCGGGTCAGCTGACGGATGCAGACGGCTATGTCGATTACAGCTATATCAACCACCTGGTGGTCAACGGCGGAGTGATTGCCTGCGCTTTCGACGATCCGAGGGATGCGGACGCGGCGGCGATCCTGGCCGAACAGTACCCGGGCCGCCGCGTCCTCAGTGTGGATGCCCGACCGCTGTTCGAGCGGGGCGGGGGCATCCACTGCATCACACAGCATCAGCCTGCGGCGCTGCGGCGGTGACCAGCCGGCTGATCGCCGTTCTCACCTGGGTGTGACCGGCGGTGCCGGTGCGCAGCACCCAGGAGGTCAGGTGCTCGATCAACTCGCGCACCTGTAGCAGCGCCTGGATGCGGTGACCCTCATCGCTGTAGCGGGCCAGTTCGGCGGCCCACAGCGCGTCCAGATCGAGGATGTCGCGCACCGTGGCGTAGGCGCGTGCCACCTGCGCCGTGGTCACCGCCAGGCGCTCCTGCATGCGGTAGATGGTGCCCGGGCCCACCCGGTTGATCAGCTCACCGGCTACCGCGGTCGCCACGATCTCACGGCGCAGCGGATGCCCGCTGAGCTCGGCGCGGGCATACTCGGCGATCGCCGCGGGGAAGTAGTCCACGAGGCAGTGTGAGAACGCCTCATCGTCGGGAATCCCGGAGGCCAGCAGTTCCTGGGTCACCAGATTCTTGGATTGGGCCAGCAACACCGCGATCTCCGGTCGGGTGAGCCCCAACCCCATCGAACGACGGCGCACCAGCTCCGCCTGGGCAGGCAGTCCCTCGATCTGAGGGTCGACGCCCGCCACTTCCTGCAGGTTGCCGATCAACCGGATATGCCGATCCAGCAGCGAATCGGCTTCCGCGGCGGCGATGCTGATCGCCAGGATCGCCTCGGCGTTGTCGGCCAGAACCCGCGCGGCAACCTCGTCGGTTGCCGCCACGAGCAGCGTATTGCGTTGTGCGATACCGGTGTTGCCCGAATCCAGGGCGATCTTGATGTTGACCTCAAGGTCCGAGGTTGCCACACCGGCGGCGTTGTCGATGAAGTCGGCGTTGATCCGGCCGCCACTGAGGGCGAATGCGATGCGTGCCTGCTGTGTCAATCCGAGGTTGCCGCCTTCGCCGATCACCTTGCAGCGCAGCTGCGAAGCCGCCACCCGGACGCGGTCGTTGGCCTTGTCACGGGCGTCGGCGTCCGATTCCTCGTCGGCCCGCACGTAGGTACCGACGCCGCCGTTCCACAGCAGATCGACGGGCGCGCAGAGCACCGCCGAGATCAACTGGTCCGGGGTGGCTTCGGCCTCCTCGATACCCAGCACAGCACGTGCTTGCGGCGACAGCGGTATCGACTTGGCGGTGCGGGACCAGACCCCGCCGCCCGCCGAGATCAGGGTCGAGTCGTAGTCTTGCCAGCTCGATGAGGGCAGAGCGAACATTCGTGCGCGCTCGTCGAAGGATGCCCGCGGGTCCGGGTCGGGATCGATGAAGATGTGCCGATGGTCGAACGCCGCGACCAGTTTGATGTTGTCGGACAGCAACATTCCGTTTCCGAACACATCGCCGGACATATCGCCGATACCGGCCACCGTGAACGGTTGGGTGTCGATGTCGTGGCCCGCCTCGGCGAAATGGCGCCGGACCGAGAGCCACGCGCCGCGGGCGGTGATACCCATGGCCTTGTGGTCGTAGCCGGCCGAGCCGCCGGAGGCGAAGGCATCGCCGAGCCAGAAACCGTACTCGCCGGCGATGGCATTGGCCAGGTCGGAGAATGTCGCGGTGCCCTTGTCTGCGGCCACCACGAGGTAGGCGTCAGGGCCGTCGGGGCACACCGTCCGGTCCGGATGCCGAACTGCACCGTCGACGATGTTGTCGGTGATGTCGAGCATTCCGCGGATGAATGTGCGGTAGCCGTCGGCCGCGGCGGCGTCCGGATTGCGCAGCACGAAAGCGCCCTTGGCGCCGGCCGGCACGATAGGGGCGTTCTTGACGGCCTGTGTCTTCATCAGGCCGAGCACTTCGGTGCGGAAGTCCTCGGGACGACTCGACCAGCGCAACCCGCCTCGTGCGATCGGCCCGCTGCGAAGGTGTATGCCCTCGACAATGTCCGAGTACACGTAGATCTCGCGGTACGGGACCACCGGGCCGACGTCGGCGAGCCGGGAAGAATCGATCTTGAAGGACAGGTAGTCCTTGGGCCTGCCGTCGGGCCCGGCCTGGAACCAGTTGGTACGCAGGACGGCCCGCACGAAGCTGTGTAATGCGCGCCTGATGCGCTCGTCGTCGAGCGAGGTCGCCGCCTCCACCAGCGCCGCCACTTCCTGATCGGCTCGCTCGGCTTGATCAGCGTCGGTGTGGCCGGCCGGGTTGAACCGGGCATCGAACAATGCCAGCAGTGCGTTGACGAAGTCCGGTGCGGTAACCAATGAATCGGCGATGTAGTCGGGGGAGAAGCCCAGTCCGGTCTGGCGGGTGAATCGGCTGGCCGCACGAATCAGTACTGCCTGGCGCCAATCGATTCCGGCGGACGGGATGAGTGCGGCGTAGTGGTCGGTCTGCCAATGCCCGGCGGTCGCGGCCTCGAAGGCCCGGGCGATCAGCTCGAGCGTGGGCCTCGGCAACGCCAGGGTGCCGAATTCATAGTGGTGGCCGGTGTCGGTCAGCTGATACGAGGCGACCCGTAGACCGAAGTGTTCGAACATCGCGCACACCTCGGCCAGCAGTGGGGGAGGTCCGGGCCACCGCACCTCGGCGCGGGCACCGGCTTCATTGACGGTAAAATGCACTCGGGCAGAAGGGCTTTCCACACTCAGAGTCTCGGCCATCGCGGGCCGGACAACCATAGACGCATTGGCGATGCTCTCGGCAACCGGGACGCCATTTTGTCCAGTGATTTGTGCACGATCTTCTGCGCCAGCCGCGGAAAAGTGTGCACAAATCACTCAGGCGGCATGCCGAAGCCGCAAGGCACTCCGGATCTCGGCAACCACCCGGTCTGGGTACTCGGTCAGATCCAGCCAGGTGAACCGCAGGATCTGATATCCGTGCAGCGAGATGATGTTCTGCCGGTTTCGGTCGTTTTCGAAGTCGGCAGCGTCGCTGTGAAAGGCCCAGCCGTCGACTTCGATGGCAAGCTTTGCCGACTGAAAGACCACGTCGATCTTGTACCCCGCAACTGGACAATTGGCCTTCCAGCCAGTGATGTTGTTGTTGCGCAACAGTTTCAACAGCAGTCGCTCGGCTTCGGAGCGGGCGCCGTCTGCTGCGGACAGCAGCAGAATCCTGGCTGCAGGCGACCCGTGCCGGCCCTTGTTGCGCAGGTGGGCATCCCATAGTTGTCTCAGGTCGACGTGCCGCTGCAATGCGGTATCCATCAGCGGGGCGCCGCCTCCGCGACGGGTCGCAGCTTCGATGACCGAAAGCGCAAGTGCGGTTACCCGGAGTCCGTTGCGTTCGACGATGTCGGCGCTGTGCAGGTCACGGCGTCGGGCCCGGATCCCGTCGCGCTTGCGATGATTGCTGACCTTGGGCACGGTGACTTCGACGATTTTCGGCGGGTAACGCGTAACGCCGTGCCACCACGCGGCGGCCAGTCCGCTTGCGACGGCAGCCGGACCATACGACCACACCGCGCTGCGCACCCGCGCTGAATCGGTGAATGGGCGATCGTCGACAAAGAACACCCCGGGTGCGCAACGCAGCCAGCGGCCCGAACGAACGCGACGGCTGATGGCGTCGTCGCTCAGCCCGACTGACAGGGCTTGTGCCCGGGTGATGACGCCATCGTGATTGCGAAGAAAGTCGTCAAGCACACTGGTTCGGACGTTTGTGTCGCCGCCTCGGTTCCATCGATCGTGATTTGTGCACGGTTCTCCGCGGCTGACGCGGAAAATCGTGCACAAATCACGGCAGCTCGATGGTCAGGGTCAGGGTCTCGCCCCGGAAGAATGCCGGCTGGACGACGCGCAGGACGAGCATCAGGGCGGCGCCGAGCAGCAGAATGCCGAAGCCGAGGTAGAACACCAGGCCGATACCGCCGATCGACGCTCCGCTACCGCTGGCCTCAGGGTCCATGCTCACCAGCACCGACTTGACGAACACCGACAGCAGCATCACACCGCCCACCGCCGGGAACACCAATTTGTAGACGATGTTCCGCGGGCTGAGGAACAGTTCCCTACGGAAGAACCACACACACGCGAACGCGGTGATGCCGTAGTACCAACAGATCATGATGCCAAGGGCGGCAATGGTATCCAGCAGCGTGCGCTCGGATAGCAGGGTCACGATCGTGTAGAAGGCGGCGGTCACCACGCCGGCGACCACGGTGCTGAACACCGGTGACAGCGAACGGGGGTGGACGCTGGCGAACCGTTTCGGGAAGGCGCCGTATGCGCCCATCGCCAGCATGGTGCGCGCGGCCGGCAGGACGGTGGTCTGCAGGCTCGCGATCGAGGAGGCGAACACCGCCAGCAGCAGCAGCGGTCCGCCCCAGTCACCCAGCACCGGATAGGCCAGCGCCCCGAACACGTTCTCCGCGATGTCCTCGTTGCCGAGGCCCAGCCCGGTATCGCCGATTCCGGCATACATCATCACCGCGACCGCCACCAGCAGGTAGGTCAGCAGGATCGAGAGCACACACAGCAATCCGGCACGGCCGGGCACTTTGGTGGGGTCCTTGCTTTCCTCGCCCAGGGTCAGGCACGTGTCCCAGCCCCAGAACGCGAAGATCGAGCCGATCAGCCCGATCACGAAGGCGCTCATGGTGAGGCCGGTGAACGGATCGAACCATTGGATGTCGAAGCTCAAATGCCCTTCGGTACCGCCCGATCGCGCGATGGCGACCACCGCGAACGTGACGAGGACGATCATCTGGAAGCCGACCAGCACGTACTGCACCTTCTCGCTGGTGGTGATGCCGCGGCAGGAGATGTAGGTGGCGATGGCGAGCAGTGCGACCGTGGAAACGATGTTGACCGTGACATTCTCGGCCGGGAGCATCGCGAGGGTGTCGTTGTGCAGCACCTTGCCCAGGAACTCGTAGCCGAAAAGCACACCGATCGAGGCCAGGTTGGACAGCACGATGATGGTGGCGATCACCATGCCCCAGCCACACATCCAGCCCACGTACGGCCCGAAGGCCTTGGTAGACCAGGTGAACGACGCACCGCAATCGGGTGCGCGGGAGTTCAGTTCGCGATAGGCGTAGGCGGTCAGGAACATCGGGATGAACCCGGCGATCAGGATGGCGGGCATCTTGAGTCCGACCGCGGCGACGATGAGCCCGATGCTCGCGGTCAGCGTATAGCCGGGCGCCACCGTCGAGATGCCGAGGACGGCGCCGGTGAAGGTGCCGATGCGGCCGGCTGCCAGGCCTTTGGCGACCAGGCCCTCTTCGCGCTCGGCCTCGTCCAACTCGGTGCTGGCCAGCTGCTCAGTCATGTTCTGCCCCTTCGTCTTTGGGTACAACAAACATCGGGACTCGGAGAACACGCAGCATCTTGGCCGCAGTCGACCCGAGGAACAGGCGGCGAGGTTGAGCCAGCCGGCTCGAACCGACCATGATCATGTCGCCGTCATGCCAGCCCAGCTTGTTGACCGCCTCCTCGACTGTGGGGCCGGTGGCTACCCGCGAAGTGACGGGAACATCGTCGGGTAGAACGTCTTTCGCCTGATCCAGGGCGTGCTGTGCGTGTTGCCGAGCGGCGGTCAGCCGGCGGTCGTCGTCGACGGCGACCAGCGACACCAGGCGAAGCGGGGTGTTCGTGGCGCGGCAGAACCGCAAGGCGGTGTCGAGCAGCAGGGTGGCTCCCGGCCGGGTGCCGATGGCGCAGGTGACCTCACGAATCTTCTCGCTGCGGTCCAACCGGGCCCCGCGTGGTGCGATCACCACCGGTACCGGCGAGGCATGAACCAGATCGTTGACCACAGAGCCGAGCGACAGGGGACCGGCTATCCCGCCGCCGGCGCCGCCGACCACCAGCGCTTCGGCGTCAAGGTTGTCAGCTGCGGTGATCAGGCCCGTGGCGCTGGACTCGTGGTAGCTCAGGTGGGTGGTCACAGGCACGTCGTTGCGCACCCCTGCTGCGGCCGCGGCCAGCCAGCCGTCTGCTTCTCGGTGCAGCACGTCACCAGGGGTGGGAGCGATTGCCGAGCGGTCGCTGGGCAACACCATGCAGAGGTCGAGGTGGGCGCCGAGCGTGCGGGCGATCTGTTCTCCGACCGCGACGGCGTCATCACCTCCCGGGGTGGCGATATAGCCGACGGCGATTCGTGAAGTGTTCATCGACTGATCCGCACCGTCCATCTCTGGTGAATTCCGGCCGGTTTCCGGCCGGGGCCAAGTGTGTCGCGGAACACAACGGTGGTCATCCGACACAATGGAGAATCTTTGTGCAGCTTTTCGACATTCTGTACATTTCTGTGGGTGGCCGTCCCGGTGCGATGGGTTGTTGAGCAGTCGGATCTGCACCTGCGTCTGCTTGCGGGGTCGGCCGGTGTCGGGCGCGAGGTGAGCCTGGTGCTGACGACCGAACTGGCCAACCCGGCCGAATGGCTCTCCGGCGGCGAGATGGTGCTGACCACCGGGATCAGCCTTCCGGCCAGGGGTCGCGGACGCCGCCGTTACCTGCAACTCCTCGCTGAAAGCGGTGTCGCCGCAGTCGGTTTCGGTACCGGACTGACGTTCGATGCGGTTCCCGACGAGGTGGTGGCGGCGGCCGAGGAGCTCGGCCTGCCGCTGATCGAGGTGCCGCTTCGGACACCGTTCGCGGCAGTGGTTCAGCGGGTGGGTTCACGGATAGCGGAGCTGGAGTACGACGCCGTGTTGCGGGCTTCCCGGGCGCAGCCCCGGATCACCCGGGCGGTGGTGGGCGAGGGGCCGCGCGGGGTCGCGGCCGAGCTCGCGCGGGCGCTGAAGGCTGCCGTGGTGGTGATGGATCCGAGCGGGACGGTGATCGCCTCGCACCCGGGCAACCTGAGCGTGACGACGCTGAACCTGGTGCGCGATTCGATCGAGCCGGGAGCCGCCTCGGGCGTCCGCGTGCTCTCCGACGGCACCGCGGTGGCCCAGCAGGACATCAGGGTGGGCGGTCGGTCGCACGGTGTGCTGGCGGTGGTCAGCCCGGCAGCCCTGAGCCCGGTGGACCAGGTGCTCCTCGGTCACGCAACGTCGTTGCTGGCCTTGGATTTCGAGAAACCGGCCCGGCTGCAGGAGGTGCAGCGACTGCTCAACGGCCAGGCGCTGGGCCTGCTCCTGAGCGGAGAACACGACCGGGAGCCGGTGTATGCGCAGCTAGCTGCGATCGCCGACGCGCAGGGACGGATTCGCGTACTGGTCGTCGAGTTCGACGACGACGTGAAGGCGGCCAGTCCTCGGCGGCGCGCTGTCGCGGCGGTGGAGCGGGGGTTGGAGGCGGCCGGTCATCCGGTGTTCGTTCACGCCACCGACCGCCGGCTGACGGTGCTGCTGCCCGGCTCCCTAACCGTTGACGGCGTCGCCGGTCTGCTGGGCGGGCTCGACCGGTCGGTGCGCAAGTCGAGCCGTAGCGGGCTCAGTGGGGCGCAGCCGTTGGCGCGGTTGACGCAGGCTTTCGATGACGCCCGATTGGCCGCCTCGGTGGCCGAACGGGGTTGTCGCCCCTTGGAATTCGCGGCATTGGCAGGCAGCGCGTTGCTGTCCTCCGGGCCCACCCGCGAGGTATTGGTTGCGCTGGGGGCGGCGGTGCTGAGCCCGGTGGCCGACCATGACGCGCAGCATGGTTCAGGCCTGATGGCGGCACTGCGGGCGTTCTTGGAGGCCAACGGTCAGTGGGAGGCCGCCGCGGCGGCCATCGGCGTGCACCGGCACACGATGCGCAAGCGGATCGAGATCGTCGAGACGTTGCTGGGCTGTGACCTCGGGGTGGCCCGAGTGCGGGCCGAACTGTTGCTGGCGATCTTGGCGCGCGGTTGAGACCGGGTCGCCGCCTCAGCGGGCTCAGGCGGCGACCGTATTTTCCTCCGGAGTGCGCTCGCGCCGCCAGCCGACGTAGGTCAGCCACAGGCCCATCGCGGTCAGCAGCAGGAAGAAGATGCGTGCGGCCAACAGGGCGCCGGGGCTTGAGATCGTGGCGTTGGCGCCGGTGTCGATCGCTGACGGAATGGCCATCATGGCGAGCCCGCGCAGTGCCACGAACCAACCGAACAGGGAGATGAGTGCGGCCGTCACGCTGTACCAGTACTGGTGAAAGGCAATCACGATCAGGCCCATCATCAGCATCGCCGCGCCCAGCATCCAGGGCAGCACAGCGTTGTCGAACAGGCCGCCCAACAACCCGGCGAGGTCGGGTAGGCGAATGGCGATTATCAGCGTCGCTACCGCGACATATGGGCCCAGCACGCGGGCGAACGCCCGGGTCCGGCGACGGGCTTCCGGGGTGGATCGAGGCATCGCTACTCCCAACAATAAACCGACGGACGGTCTATTATTACGATAATTGCGGCCGTGAGCCGTCGTCAACAGGGAGGTGATCAGTGGCGCGTCGGGTCAAACCAGAGGAGTACGCAGCCCGCCGTCGGGAGATCCTCGATGCCGCCCTCGAACTCGTGCGCGACAAGGGGTACGAGCGGATGACCATCGAGGACGTCCTGGCGCGGGTGCAGCTGTCGAAGGGGGCGCTCTACCACTATTTCGGCTCGAAACAGGCGCTGCTGGAAGGAATCGTCGACGCGATGACGGAAACCGCGTCGCTGCCCCTGCAGGCTGTGATCGCCGACGAAAACCTCGACGCCGTCGCCAAGCTGCACGCCTACTTCGGGGCATCGGCCGCCTGGAAGGCCGACCATCCCGAGGTGGTGGCCATCCTGGTGAACCTCTGGCGAGACGAGAATGCGCTGTTCCGTCAGAAGCTGGCCAAGGAGTCCATGCGTACGGCAGTGCCCATGCTCGAATCCGTCATCCGTCAGGGCTGCGACGAAGGCGTGTTCGACGTCCAGTTTCCGCACGAGGCCGCGATGTTGATCGCCGGCCTCGACGGTGTGCTCGCCGACGCTTTCGCCGTCGCGGCCGAGGGCGACGGATCGAGCCCGATCGACATCAGCGGACCCCGCGCGCAGAGTGTGCTCGGCGCCTACTTGCAGGCGCTCGAACGCATCCTCGGGTTGTCCGGCGGCGCGCTGGCATCCGCGGCCCAGCAGCCGCGCATACCGCTCCGGCCCGGCCCGGAACGGTGATGTCCAGATTTTGCTTCACCGTCACCGCGCGCTTGTCCACCGTTGCGGTGAACCACCCCGTAAGCTCGTTAGCGTGCAGCGACGAATCATGGGCATCGAGACGGAATTCGGTGTGACCTGCACCTTCCATGGCCATCGCCGGCTCAGCCCCGACGAGGTCGCCCGCTATCTGTTCCGGCGGGTGGTGTCGTGGGGTCGCAGTTCCAACGTGTTTCTCCGTAACGGTGCGCGGTTGTATCTCGACGTGGGCAGCCACCCCGAGTACGCGACCGCCGAATGCGACAACCTGACCCAGTTGGTCACCCACGACCGCGCCGGCGAGCGTGTCCTTGAGGACTTGCTGATCGACGCCGAGCAGCGCCTGGCCGACGAGGGCATCGGCGGCGACATCTACTTGTTCAAGAACAACACGGACTCGGCGGGCAACTCCTACGGTTGCCACGAGAACTACCTGATCGTCCGGGCCGGTGAGTTCTCCAGGATCTCCGATGTACTGCTGCCGTTCCTGGTCACCCGCCAGCTGATCTGCGGTGCAGGCAAGGTGCTGCAGACGCCGAAGGCCGCCACCTACTGCCTGAGTCAGCGCGCCGAGCACATCTGGGAGGGCGTCTCCAGCGCGACGACGCGGTCTCGCCCGATCATCAACACCCGCGACGAGCCGCACGCCGACGCCGAGAAGTACCGTCGGCTGCACGTCATCGTCGGTGACTCCAACATGTGCGAGGCCACGACGATGCTCAAGGTGGGCACCGCCTCGCTGGTGCTCGAGATGATCGAGGCCGGAGTCCCGTTCCGTGACTTCTCCCTCGACAACCCCATCCGGGCCATCCGCGAGGTCAGCCACGACCTGACCGGACGGCGTCCCGTGCGGCTGGCCGGCGGGCGGCAGGCCAGCGCCCTGGATATCCAGCGCGAGTACTACAGCCGGGCCGTGGAGTACCTGCAGACCCGCGAACCGAGCACGCAGATCGAGCAGGTGGTCGATCTGTGGGGCCGCCAACTCGACGCGGTCGAGAGCCAGGACTTCGCCAAGGTCGATACCGAGATCGACTGGGTGATCAAGCGCAAGCTGTTCCAGCGCTACCAGGATCGCTACAACATGGAGTTGTCGGACCCGAAGATCAGCCAGCTCGATCTGGCCTACCACGACATCAAGCGCGGTCGCGGTGTCTTCGATCTGCTGCAGCGCAAGGGCCTGGCCGCCCGGATCACCACCGACGAGGAGATCGACGCCGCGGTCAACACCCCGCCGCAGACCACCCGGGCCAAGCTGCGCGGCGAGTTCATCAGCGCCGCACAGGAAGCGGGCCGGGATTTCACCGTCGACTGGGTCCACCTCAAGCTCAACGATCAGGCCCAACGCACCGTGCTCTGCAAGGATCCGTTCCGGTCGGTCGATGAGCGGGTCAAGCGCCTGATCGCCAGCATGTGAGCTCTAAGCTTTCCTCTCGTGGCGGTATCCAAAGTCGAGCGGTTGATGAACCTTGTCATCGCCCTGCTGTCCACCGATCGCTTTCTGCCGGCAGAAAAGATCCGCAAAATCGTCCAGGGCTACGACGACAGCTCCAGTGACGAGGCGTTCTCGCGAATGTTCGAGCGCGACAAGAACGAATTGCGCGATCTGGGAATCCCGCTGGAAACCGGCCGGGTGTCGAAGTTCGATCCCACCGAGGGATATCGGATCAACCGTGAGGCGTACGCGCTTCCGGCCGTCGAGTTGACCACCGACGAAGCCGCTGCCGTCGCGGTGGCCACGCAGCTGTGGCAGTCGCCGGAGTTGATCACCGCGACCCAGGGCGCGCTGCTCAAGTTGCGGGCGGCAGGCGTGGACGTCGAGGGCGGCGATCCGGCGGTCGCGATCACCTCCACCGCCGTGTTGCCCGGCATCCGGGGTTCGGAGAAGGTTCTGGGAACCCTGTTGTCGGCCATCGACACCGGTCGGGTCGTCCAGTTCGAACACCGCTATTCGCGCAGCGACCCCTACACCACACGCACCGTCGAACCGTGGGGAGTGGTGACACACCGGGGTCGGTGGTACCTCGTCGGGCATGACCGGCTCCGTGATGACACCCGTACCTTCCGGCTGTCCCGGCTCGGTGAGACGGTCGCCGCGATCGGTGAGGCCGGTGCCGTGCAGAAGCCCGAAGGCGTCAACTTGCGGGAAGTCGTCGAGCGGGTCGTGGCCGAATCTCCGACCGGGGAGCAGGCACGAGTCTGGGTGGCCGACGGACGGGCAACCGCTCTGCGACGGCAAGCCGTCGAAACGGTGCCGCGCACCCTGGCCGGTCGCGCCGGCGAGGAGATCACCGTCGACGTCGGGGGATACGACAGATTGGCCAGGGAGATCGCGAGTTACGGGGCTGACGCCGTGGCGCTGGCACCGCCGTCGCTACGCGAGGACGTGTTGGCGCGGTTGCGGGCGCAGGCGCAGGCGGACCGCGCATGAGAGCCAGCGAGGAGCCGGAGGGGGACCGCGCATGAGGGCCAGCGAGGAGCCGGAGGCGGATCGCGCATGAGCCAGGTATCGAACCGGCTGGTCCGGATGCTGAACATGGTGCCGTACTTCCAGGCCAATCCGAAGGTCACGCGAGCGGAGGCGGCGGGGGCGCTCGGTGTGACGCCCAAGCAACTCGACGACGACCTGCGGCAGTTGTGGATGTGTGGGCTGCCCGGATACAGCCCCGGAGATCTCATCGACTTCGATTTCGAAGGCGACACCGTCGAGGTCACGTTCAGCGCCGGTGTGGACCGCCCGCTGCGGCTGACTTCCACCGAGGCGACCGGCATCTTGGTCGCGCTGCGGGCCTTGGTCGATGTGCCCGGCATGGTCGATCCGGAAGCTGCGCGCAGCGCGATCGCCAAGATCGAATCCGCGGCCGGCAGCAAGCTGGCGGCCGTCGACGAGCCCGCCCAGTCCGAAAGCGTCGCTGCCGCTGCCGTGCGCGCCGCCGTGCGCGACGGCCGGGCGGTGACGCTGGAGTACTACTCGGCGTCGCGAGATTCGTTGAGCCATCGCACCGTCGATCCGATCCGGGTCGCGCTGGTGGGCGACAACAGCTATCTGGAGGCGTGGTGCCGTACCGCGGAGGCGGTGCGGCTGTTCCGCTTCGACCGCATCGTCGACGCACAGGTACTCGACGAGCCCTCGGCGCCGCCGCCACCGGCGGTGCAGGCCGGCCCCGACACGTCACTGTTCGACGCCGATCCGGCCCTGCCGTCGGCCACCTTGTTGGTCGACGCGACGGCGGCGTGGGTGTTCGATTACTACCCGCTGCGGGTGGTCAACGAACTGCCCGGAGGGGCCTGCGAGGCGGCGATGACCTACGCCTCCGACGAGTGGATGGCGCGGTTCGTACTCGGCTTCGGCTCGGCGGTCAGGGTGCTGGCCCCGGAGTCGTTGGCACAGCGCGTCCGGGACGCGGCCGCTGAGGCGCTGCGTGTCTACGACGCCGACGACGCACGCGGGTAGACTCGGCACGGACGTCTGGAGGTAACCAAATTGGGTGGTCTACAACCGTGGCACTGGGTCATCGTCATCGCGGTGTTCGTGCTGCTTTTCGGCGCCAAGAAGCTGCCGGACGCTGCGCGGTCGCTGGGCAAGTCGATGAGGATCTTCAAGTCGGAGATCAAGGAGATGCAGTCGGATTCCGCGCCCTCTCCGGCGGACGCCGCGTCGGCCAAGCCGATCACCTCCGAGCGGGTCGACGCTCCGGCTCCCGAGCAGTCCCCGGACCGCCACACGGCCTGACCGGTCCGGCGCCTCATCGCGGTCATCGCCCGCGATGATGTGCCGTGTCGACAACCAGGCCGCTAGAACACGCCCGTGACCTCCGGATTCATCAAGAAGCTCGATCCTCGTCGCCGCCGTTCGCGGGTCAATCCCGACGGCACGATGTCGCTGGTCGACCACCTCCAAGAGCTGCGTAATCGCCTGCTGATCAGCGTGCTCGCCGTCGTGGTGACGACGATCTTCGGCTTCCTCTGGTACACCAACGGCTTTTTCGGCCTGCACAGCCTCGGCGAATGGCTGCGCGGCCCGTACTGCTCCCTACCTGCCTCGGCGCGGGCGACCATCGCACCCGACGGCGAGTGCCGGTTGTTGGCCACCGGCCCGTTCGACCAGTTCATGCTGCGCCTCAAGGTGGCGCTGGCCGCCGGGCTGGTGCTGGCCTGCCCGGTGTGGCTCTACCAGCTGTGGGCGTTCATCACGCCGGGTCTCTACAAGAAGGAACGCCGTTTCGCGATGGCGTTCGTCGGCGTCGGCGCCGTTCTTTTCGTCACCGGCGCGATCCTGGCCTACGTGGTCCTGGCCACCGCCCTCGGCTTCCTGCTCACGGTCGGCAGCGACGTTCAGGTCACCGCACTGTCCGGCGAGCAATATTTCGGGTTCTTGATCAACCTGCTGCTGGTGTTCGGCATCAGCTTCGAATTCCCGCTCTTGATCATCATGCTCAACCTGGTCGGCATGCTCAGCTACGAGCGGCTCAAGGTCTGGCGGCGCGGGCTGATCTTCGGCTTGTTCGTGTTCGCGGCGTTCGCCACGCCGGGATCTGACCCGTTCACCATGCTGGCGCTGGCCTGCGCGCTCAGCCTCTTGCTGGAGTTCGCCATCCAGATCGCGCGCATCAACGACAAGCGCAAGGCGCGGCGCGAGGCGCTGGAGACGCCCGACGACGAGGCCGCCCCAATCCCGACGGCAGAACCGATTGGGCGGCCCGAACCCGTGACCGAGCCGGATGTGGGGACGTCGAGAATCGGTATCGACGACGATGCCACCTGATTCGGCTGACCAACCCGGCGTTGAGCTGACCAGGTTCACCGCCGAGTATCCGTTCGCTCTCGACGATTTCCAGCTGCGCGCGTGTCGCGCACTGGAAAACGGCCACGGCGTACTGGTGTGCGCACCGACCGGGGCCGGTAAGACGGTGGTCGGTGAATTCGCGGTACACCTGGCGTTGGCGGCGGGCGGCAAATGCTTCTACACCACCCCGATCAAGGCGCTGAGCAACCAGAAACACAACGATCTGGTGGCCCGTTACGGTGCGGACAAGATCGGGCTGCTCACCGGGGACCAGTCCGTCAACGGTGACGCCGACATCGTGGTGATGACCACCGAAGTGCTGCGCAACATGCTGTATGCGAACTCGCCTGCACTGCAAGGACTTTCCTATGTAGTGATGGACGAGGTGCACTTCCTGGCCGACCGGATGCGCGGCGCGGTGTGGGAAGAGGTCATCCTGCATCTGCCCGACGAGGTGCTGCTGGTCAGCCTGTCGGCGACGGTCAGCAATGCCGAGGAGTTCGGCGGCTGGATCCAAACGGTCCGCGGTGACACCACCGTCGTCGTCGACGAACACCGGCCGGTGCCGCTGTCGCAGCACATGCTGGTCGGACGGCGGTTGTTCGATCTGTTCGAGGGCACCAACAGTTCTCTCGTCGACCCGGAACTGCTGCGCCACATCAGCCATCGCCGCGAGGCCGATCGACTGGCCGACTGGCAACCGCGCGGTCGGGGCCGTGGACGTGGCGGGGGAGGGCGTCCGCAGCTGTACCGGCCGCCCGGCCGCCCCGACGTCATCGCCACTCTCGACGCCGCTGGGCTGCTCCCCGCCATCACGTTCGTGTTCTCCCGCGCCGGATGTGATGCGGCGGTCCAACAATGCCTGCGGGCGCCGCTGCGGTTGACCACCGATGAGGAGCGCGCCCGGATCGCTGAGATCGTCGATCGGCGCTGCGCCGACCTGGCCGAATCCGACCTGATCGTCCTCGACTACCACCAGTGGCGCGAAGGCCTGTTGCGCGGCCTGGCCGCCCATCACGCCGGCATGCTTCCGGTGTTTCGGCACACCGTGGAGGAGCTGTTCACCGCAGGCCTGGTCAAGGCCGTGTTCGCCACCGAGACGCTGGCGCTGGGCATCAACATGCCCGCCCGCACCGTGGTGCTCGAGCGGCTGGTGAAGTTCAACGGCGAACAGCATGTCCCGTTGACGCCGGGGGAGTACACCCAGCTGACCGGCCGCGCGGGGCGCCGTGGCATCGACGTCGAAGGCCACGCCGTGGTGTTGTGGCGGCCCGACGACGGCAACGCCGAACCCGCCGAGGTCGCCGGGCTGGCCTCGACCCGAACCTTCCCGCTGCGCAGCTCGTTCGCCCCCAGCTACAACATGACGATCAACCTGGTGCAGCAGATGGGGCCCGAACAGGCCCACAGACTGCTGGAGCGTTCCTTCGCCCAGTACCAGGCGGACCGGTCGGTGGTCGGGTTGGTGCGCGGGATCGCGCGCGGCGAGCGGATGATGGGCGAGCTGGCGGCCGAATTCGGTGGTAAAGACGCGCCGATCCTCGACTACGTCCGGCTCCGGGCCAAGATCGGTGAACGGGAGCGTGCGCAGTCGCGGGCGTCGAGGCTGCAACGACGCCGGGCGGCCACCGATGCCCTGGCCGCGTTACGGCGCGGCGACATCATCACCATCACGCAGGGACGGCGCGGCGGGCTGGCGGTGGTGCTGGAGGCCGCCCAACGCGACAGCGACGACCCGCGGCCACTGGTGCTCACCGAACACCGTTGGGCCGGCCGGATTTCGTCGGCCGATTACTCGGGCGCCTCGGCTCCGCTGGGCACGATGGCCCTGCCCAAGCGTGTCGAACATCGGCAGCCCCGCGTGCGTCGGGACCTGGCGTCGGCGCTGCGTTCGGCGGCTGCCGATCTGTCGGTGCCTTCCAAACGCGCCGGCCGGGGCGCCCCGGCGCCGGAACGCGACGTCGACCCCGAGCTGGCCGGCCTGCGCGACCAGTTGCGCCACCACCCGGCCCATCAGCTACCGGACCGCGAGGCCCAGGCCCGGATCGCTGAACGCTATCTGCGCATCGAGCGCGACAACGCCCAGATCCAGCAGAAGGTGAACGCGGCGACGAACTCGCTGGCACGTACCTTCGATCGGATCGTGGCACTGCTCAGTGAACGCGGCTTCGTCGAGTCGGTCTCGGGTGAACCGCGGGTCACCGATGCGGGCCGCCTGCTGGCCCGTATCTACAGCGAGAGCGACCTCTTGGTGGCCGAGTGTCTGCGGGCCGGGGTGTGGGACGGTTTGCAGCCCGCCGAACTGGCGGGCGTGCTGTCGGCCGTGCTGTTCGAATCACGCGGGGACACCGCCGGCGGCACGGTGGGGGTCGACATTCCCACTGCGGGCCTGCGCCGTGCGCTGGCTCAGACCCGGCGGGTGTCGGCGGATCTGCGTGGCGACGAGCAGCGGCACCGACTGGCGCCGAGCCGCGAACCCGACGAGGGATTCGTCACGGCTGTCTACCGCTGGGCCACCACCGGCGATCTGGGCGCCGCGCTCGCGGCATCCGATGCGGGCGGCTCAGGTTCGGCGTTGTCGGCCGGAGATTTCGTCCGGTGGTGCCGGCAGGTGCTCGATCTGCTCGACCAGGTGCGCAACGCCGCGCCCACCCCTGCCTTGCGCAATACCGCGAAACGCGCCGTCAACGATGTTCGCCGCGGCGTTGTTGCTGTTGATGCGGGGTAGTGTGTTTTTCTGGCTACACCCGAACAGGATCAAGGAGAACCATGAGCGGACCGCAGGGACCTGACCAGGGACAGCAGTGGCCCGGTCAGCAGCCTGAGCCCGGAGGGGACCAGGCGCAGGGTGCCGAGGCGTGGCAACCGCCCACCCCCGCATCCGAGGGCCCCACGCCTCAAGCTCCGGCCTGGCAGCCGCCGGCGTACACGCCGCAGCAGTACCCGTCGTATCAGCAGCCTGCCCAGGGCGTGCAGCAGCCGGATTACTCGCAGGCCCAACAGCCGCCGTATACGGGCGCCGAGCAATACGGCCAGCAGGCCTACCCGGCTCCGGGTCAGCCGCAGTACGGACAGGTGCCCGGCTACGGCCAGCAGCCGCAGTACGGCCAACCCGGTCAGCCCCCGCAGTTCGGGCAGCCGGGGCAATACGGCCAGCCGGGCCAGTACGGCGCTCCCGGACAGTTCGGGCAATACGGTGTGCCGGGTGCCGAGGCCGGCTCCAAGCGGTCGCTGGCGATGGTCGGCGGCATCATCGGTGGCCTGGTGGCTCTGTTGGTGCTCATCCTCGCGGTGACCGCGTTCTGGCTGCCGGGGTGGGCGATGACGACCAAGCTCGACATCAACAAGGCCCAGAGCGGCGTCGAGCAGATCCTGACCGACAAGACCAATGGCTACGGCGCCACCAAGGTCACCGGCGTCAAGTGCAACGACGGTGAGAACCCGACGGTCAAGAAGGATTCGACCTTCGACTGCGAGGTCACCATCGACGGCACCAAGCGCAAGGTCACGGTGACCTTCAAGGACGACAAGGGCACCTACGAGGTCGGTCGGCCAAAGTAGTTCCCGCTGATTTCTACGTCAGGGTCGCTTCGCCGCGCGCGAGCGGCCCTGACGTCGAAAACGGCGATCGCGGCGGGGATGTCAGCCCGGCAGTCGGTCCAGCGCTGTCTGTAACCGACTGATCGACGACGTGACCCCGTACGCTGCGGCAAGCTCTGCGACCCGCGCCGGGTCTTTGGCCGCCAGCGGCAGTTCATCAGTAGCGCCGGACAGAGTCACCGGAGCATCCGTCGCCACCCGGACCACCGGTTCGGCGGCGGCCATGTAGTCGGCGGCGGCCAGCAGTTTGGCCCGATGTGCTTTGGACAGTGAGGATTTCGGATCCTCGGCGGCCGCCTGGATGCCCTGCAACGACCCGTGCCGGGCCAGCAGTGTCGCGGCGGTCTTCTCGCCGATCCCGGCCACCCCGGGCAGTCCGTCGGATGGATCACCGCGCAGCAGGGCCAGCTCCGCGTACGCCGGTCCGGCCCGGTCGATGGGCACCCCGTAGGCCTCGGAGACCTCAGCGGGGCCGAACTTGGTCGCCTTGGCCAGCCCGCGCCCGATGTAGAGCACGCGGACCGCGGGGCCCGGCTCGTCGCGCACCAGTTGCAGCAGATCACGGTCTCCGCTGACCACCACCACCGGATCGTGCTGTTCACGGGTGGCCAGGGTGCCGAGCACGTCGTCGGCCTCGAATCCGGGCGCCCCGGCGGTCACGATGCCGAACGCGTCGAGCAATTCCATGATCATGCCGACCTGCGGGGTGAGGTCGTCGGGAACCTCTTCGACATCGGGGATGCCGTCAGGCTGGGGTTGCTCCACCCGGTGTGCCTTGTACGACGGCACCAGGTCGACCCGCCACTGCGGCCGCCAGTCGTCGTCACGGCACACCACGAGCCGGCGCGGCCGCTCCCGGGTGACCAGCGTGGCGATCGAGTCCAGGAATCCGCGGACCGCGTTCACCGGTCTGCCGTCGGGTGCCTTGATCGACGACGGCACACCGAAGTACGAGCGGAACCACATGCTGGCACCGTCGAGCAGCAGAACCGGATCGCTCACTGAATCCTCCCGAAGATGTATGAGGCAGCGGTGACGGCCTTGCCGCCGGCACCCTCGTCGTGCAAGGTGGCGCGTACCGCGATCGTGCCGCCCGCCCCGGGCAGGACCTGTGTGTCGACCCGGAACGGCCCGGCCTTGCCGCGCGCCAGGAACATCACGTGAGACGAAATCCCTTGCAGCACATCGGAATTCGCCGCCGCTGCGGCCGCTTCTGAGGCGGCGGTCTCCAGGATGACGAACTGCGGGCCGATGTGGAGGGCGGCATCCGGCGAGGCCACTTCAACCGCGAGTTCCGGCAGTGCCCAACGCCCGTCAGGTCGCTTCTGGCCTCCGAAGACCTGCCACAGCGGCGGCAGATCCGGCCCGTCCACGACGTCGATCGGGTCGACCGGCATCTTCTCCAGGCCCTCCGGTGGGGTGCCGATCGAGATGCCCTGCCCCTCGGTGAGCGCGATGACGCGTCCCGGGTTGTCGGCGTCGACGATCACCGACCGGCTGTAGGCCAGCTGTCTGCCCTGCTTGAGGACCTCGGTGTCGATCCGGATGCGCGTGACATCGGTGGCTGGGTCCAGCACCTGACAGGAGTGGATGACCGGGTTCGGCACGGCCTCCAGGTCGCTGACACCGCCACTGTCCGGGGAGGAGATGCCCAGCACCGCCAGCAGCACTCCGCCGGCCGGGTTGCGCATGTCGCGGCGCAACGTCACGGTGTCGTCGACCGGCCCGAGGTCCATCGAGGAATAGGAGCGTCCGAGATAGCGGTAGCTCAACAGGCCACCCCAACGGCGGCGCAGCTCAGCGGCGTACGCCTCGGGATCGCCGGTGAGTTCCCGGATGTCACGCAACATTCCAGCGACAGTAGTGGACGGGGACCGATTAGCCTCGATGCCATGACCGCCAGCCGATTCAGCACCGATGTCTATGCCCACCGCATTTCCGCAGCCGCCTCCGCCGCAGCAGATGCCGGTCTGGCCGGCCTGGTCATCACCCCCGGCTATGACCTGCGGTACCTGATCGGCTCGCGGGCGCAGACCTTCGAGCGGTTGACGGCGCTGGTGCTGCCCGCGGATGGAGAGCCCAGCATCGTGGTGCCGCGCCTGGAGCTGGCTGCGCTGCGTGAGTCGGCGGCCACCGAACTCGGTGTGACGGTGCGCGATTGGGTGGACGGGCAGAACCCGTACCAGATGGTGGCGGATGCGCTCGGTGGCGCCGGTGCCAAGACAGCGGTGACCGACTCGATGCCCGCCCTGCACCTGTTGCCGCTGGCCGACCTGCTGGGTGTGGTGCCGGTGCTGGCCACCGACGTGCTGCGGCGCCTGCGGATGATCAAGGACCCGGCCGAGATCGACGCGCTGCGCAAGGCCGGCGCGGCCATCGACCGGGTGCACGCCAGGGTTCCCGAGTTTCTGGTGCCCGGCCGCACCGAGGCCGACGTGGCCGCCGACATCGCCGAAGCGATTGTGGCCGAAGGGCATTCGGAGGTGGCGTTCATCATCGTCGGTTCCGGGCCCAACGGAGCGGATCCGCACCATGAGTGCTCCGACCGCGAGCTGAGCGCCGGCGACATCGTCGTCGTCGATATCGGTGGCCCGTACGAGCCCGGCTACAACTCCGACTCGACTCGCACCTACTCGATCGGTGAGCCCGATCCGGAGGTGGCGCGTCGCTACGCGGTGCTGCAGCGCGCTCAGCAGGCGGCCGTCGCCGCGGTGCGCCCCGGTGTGACGGCTGAACAGGTCGACGCCGCGGCCCGCGACGTGCTGGCCGCCGAGGGGCTGGCCGAGGCGTTCGTGCACCGCACCGGACACGGCATCGGGTTGTCGGTACACGAGGAGCCCTACATCGTGGCCGGCAATGACCTGACGCTTGAGGCCGGAATGGCGTTCAGTGTGGAGCCCGGCGTGTACTTCCCTGGCCAGTGGGGCGCCCGGATCGAGGACATCGTCGTGGTCACCGCCGACGGTGCGGAATCGGTCAACAACCAGCCGCACGAACTCGTCATGGTGCCGGTGAGGTGAGCCGGCCTCAGCCCTCGCTGCGATCCAGCAGTTCCGAGGAGCCCAGCACGCGCTCGATCCGCACCTCGATCACCACGCGGCGGGGGTTCACCCGCGGGGTGCGGTAACGCTGGGCGTAGCGCAGCTCGGCGTCACGGACGGCGTCCGGCTCGCTGCTCACCGTGGACTTGCCCTCCAGCGACAGCCACCGCGCCCCGTCGACCTGGCTGAGCACGGCGATGCCGCGCTCGTGCGCGTTCACGGCCTTCTGCGAACCGCCGTTGGTGATGACCCGCGCGATGTGCGTCTTGGGATCGAAGGTGAAACCGACCGCGACCACGTGTGGGGAATTGTCCGAGCGCAGCGTCGTGAGCATCGCCAGGTGACGTTCGGTGAGGAACGCCAGCGCCTCGCTGGTGAGCTTGGTGGTCGCCTTGCCACGAGATGTAGCCATCGGGGTCCACGCTAGCGCAGGACATAATCGCTGCCATGGAGGACACAGCTGACACGGCCGGAATTGCCGGCGCGGATCCCCGTGTCGTGGTGATTTTCGGTGGCCGCAGCGAAATCGGTGTCGAGCTCGGGGTTCGGCTCGCCGCGGGGGCGGTCGTCGTGCTGGCCGCGCGCCGCACCGATCAGCTCGTCGAGCAGGTCGCGGCGTTGCAGGCAGCCGGAGCGACCGCGGTTCACACCGCCGAGTTCGACGCCGACGACGTCGCCGGCCACACCGGAGTCGTCGACGCGATCGAAGCCGCACACGGGCACATCGACACCGCGGTGCTGGCCTTCGGGGTGCTGGGCGACCAGGACCGGGCCGAAGTCGACGCGGCGCACGCGGTGGCCGTCGTGCACACCGACTACGTGGCGCAGGTCAGCCTGCTCACCGTGCTGGCTCAGCGCATGCGCGCCAGGGACCGCGGCCGGCTGGTGGTGTTCTCCTCGATCGCCGGCGCCCGCGCCCGGCGCGCCAACTACGTCTACGGATCGGCCAAAGCCGGTCTGGACGCGTTCGCCTCCGGGCTGACCGATGCCCTGCACGGCACCGGGGTTGAGCTGCTGATCGTGCGTCCTGGGTTCGTGATCGGCCGGATGACCGAGGGCATGGAGCCGGCACCGTTCTCCAGCACACCCGCCCAGGTGGCCGAGGCCACGGCCAAGGCGCTGCGCAAGGGCAAACGCGAGGTGTGGGTGCCCTGGGTGATCCGGCCGATGATCAACGCGGCGCGGTTCGTGCCGCGGCCGGTCTGGCGCAGGATGCCCCGGTGATGAGCGCTCGCGCGAAGAACAGACCGCAGATGAGCCGCTTGCGCGAAGAGCAAGGACCCCGCTAGTGGCCGGGATGATCACCGTGGTCGGCATCGGGGCCGACGGGATGGCGGGTTTGTCGCAGACTTCGCGTGACGAGTTGGCGAAGGCCACCGTGGTGTACGGGTCGCCGCGACAGTTGGAGTTGCTCGACGGCACTGTGACCTCGGACCGCCGGGAATGGCCGTCGCCGATGCTGCCGGCCCTGCCGGACCTCTTCGGCGACAGCGACGTGCACGTGGTGGCCAGCGGCGATCCGCTGCTGCACGGCATCGGGGCGACACTGATCCGGTTGTTCGGCGCACCGCGGGTGCGGGTGCTACCGCACGTGTCGAGTGTGACGCTGGCATGCGCACGGATGGGCTGGACGGTGCCCGACGCCGAGGTGATCAGTCTGGTCACGGCCCCGCTGCACACCGCGGTGCGACGCGGAGGCCGGGCGATCGTACTGTCCCGCGACGGGCATACCCCGGCCGGGCTGGCCCGGTTGCTGAGCGAATCCGGCCGGGGAGACTCGGAATTGACCGTGCTGGAGCAGTTGGGCGGGCCGGGGGAGCGGCGCGTCGACGGCGCCGCCCGGGACTGGGCGACGGCACCGCCGGAGGGTATCGACGACCTCAACGTGATCGCGGTGACCTACCGGCCCGACGAGCGTCGCGCTCAGGCCCTTCCCGACGAGACGTTCAGCCACGACGGGCAACTGACCAAGCAGTCCATCCGTGCGGTCACGCTGGCTGCGCTGGGTCCGCGACCCGGGGAACTGCTGTGGGATGTCGGCTCGGGTTCGGGCAGCATCGCGATCGAGTGGTCGCGCAGCGCACCCGGTTGTGCGGCAGTCGCCTTCGAGCGTGATGAGCAGCGCCGTGACCGCATTCTGACCAACGTCACGGCATTCGGGGTTCGCGTCGACGTGCGCGCCGGTGCCCCCGACGCGTTCGACGGTGCACCCGACCCGGACGTGATCTTCGTCGGCGGCGGTGTCACCCAGCCCGGGGTACTGCAGGCCTGCTTCGACCGATTGCCCTCAGGCGGGCGGCTGGTGGTCAACGCCGTCACGTTGGAGTCAGAATCAATTGTGGCGCAGTGGTATTCAAAGGAAGGCGGCGAGGTGCGGCGTTATCAGCACTACCAGGGCGGCGCGATCGGCGGGTTCACCGGCTGGCGCCCGGCGTTGCCGGTCACCCAGTGGGCGGTGGCCAAGCGATGACGGTGTATTTCATCGGAGCCGGCCCGGGCGCGGCCGACCTCATCACCGTGCGCGGTGCGAAGCTGCTCGGCAGCTGCCCGGTGTGCCTGTACGCCGGCTCGATCATGCCCGACGACCTGTTGGCGCTGTGTCCGCCCGATGCCAAGGTGGTCGACACCGGGCCGCTGAATCTCGATCAGATCATCGGCGAGTTGGTGGCCGCGGACCAGGCGGGGGTCGATGTGGCACGCCTGCATTCCGGTGATCCGTCGATCTACAGTGCGCTGGCCGAGCAGTGCCGGCGTCTCGACGAACTGGGCATCGAGTACGAGATCGTGCCGGGCGTACCGGCATTCGCCGCCGTGGCAGCGGCGCTGGGCCGCGAGCTCACCGTGCCCGGGGTGGCGCAGACCGTCACCCTGAGCCGGGTCGCCACCCTGTCCACGGCCATGCCCGAGGGCGAGGATCTGCGCACGCTGTCGGCGCCGGGTGCCACGCTGGTGCTGCACCTGGCGGCCGCCCAGATCGACAACATCGTCCCGCAGCTTCTCGAAGGCGGCTATCACCACGAAACACCTTGCGCCGTGGTGGCATTCGCCAGCTGGCCGCAGGAGATCGTGTTGCGCGGAACCCTCGCCGACATCGCCGCGAAGATGCACGCCGCCTCCGTGACGAAGACCGCGGTCATCGTCGTCGGCGATGTCCTTGCCGCCGAAGGATTCTCCGACAGCTACCTGTACTCGTCGGGCCGTCGCCGTGGGGCGACCCACTGATGAAGGTCCTGCTGCTCGGCGGCACCGGTGAGGCCCGCGCCCTGGCCGCGGCCCTGCATCCGGAGGTCGAGGTGATCAGCTCGCTGGCCGGGCGGGTTCCGGATCCTGCCCTGCCGGTCGGGCCGGTGCGTATCGGCGGGTTCGGCGGTGTCGCCGGTATGCGGCAATGGGTGATCGACGAGCGTGTCGACGCCGTTGTTGACGCCACCCATCCTTTCGCCGCCACCATCACCGCGCACGCGGCGCAGGTGTGCGCCGAGCTCGGGGTGCCGCATCTGGTCCTGGCCCGGCCCGCGTGGGCGCCGGGAACCGCCATCGCGGTGGGCTCGGATCGGGAGGCGGCCGAAACCGTGGCCAGGAACGGCTATTCGCGCGTCTTCCTGACCACCGGACGTTCCGGCACCCGGGTGTTCGAAGGCGTCGACGCCTGGTTCCTGATTCGTGCGGTCACCGCGCCGGACCCGGATACGCTGCCCGCCCGTCACGAACTGCTGCTGTCTCGCGGCCCGTACGACTACGAGGGGGAGCTGGCGCTGCTGCGCGAGCACCGCATCGATGCGTTGGTGACCAAGAACAGCGGCGGCGCGATGACCGAACCCAAGCTGCGCGCCGCCGAGACGGCGGGTGTGCCGGTGGTGATGGTGGACCGTCCGCCGCTGCCGCCCGGGGTACGGGCGGTGGCGACGGTCGAGGAGGCGGTGGAGTGGGTCAGGCGTTGATCAGGTCGAGTGTGCCGAGTTCGCGGATGGCCTGACAGCCGCGCTGGGCCATCACCACCATCATGTCGTCGCCGCGTTCGGTGGAGTTGGCGAACGCGGTACCGAGAACGGTGATCAGCGGCGCCTGGAGCATGCCCAAACGGTAATCCCGCCAACAGGTTTCGCGGTCATAGTCGCTGACGCCGTGGGACAGCAACCGGTCGTGGTAGGCCCCGACGAGGTCGCCTTCGGCGGCGGCCCGGACAGCGGGGTCCAGGCTGGTCGCGGTGAAATAGGACAGGTCGCGGGCCGGCAGTCCCGAGCCGAGGGTCTGCCAGTCCACGACGGTGATCCGACTGCGGTCGGGGTCGAACAACATGTTGTCCAGCCGGTAGTCGCCGTGCAGGATGGCGAACCGGTCGGGCTCGGCCAGCAACCACGGGGTGACCATCGACATCGCGGTGCGCAGGGTGTCCTGATCGTCGGCGCTCAGGCGCGCTCCGAGTTTGTCGAGCGTGATGTCGGCGGCCATCTTGGCGACGTCACCGAATCCCTTGGCGGAATCGGGTTCGGGTTTGGGCATGGCGATGCCCGGGAAGTTGGCCCATCGTGGGTCGGCCCAGGTCGGCCCATGCAGATCGGCGAGCGCGCGCACCGCGAGATGCGCCTCGGCCGGCGTGCATCCGGCAATCTGGTCACCCTGTTCGGCCGGTGCCAGATCGCTCAGCAGCAGCACGAAATCGGCTCCTTCACCGGCGATTTCGCAGTGGTGACAGTGCGGCACCGGGATCTGCACGTGGTCGGCGACGTTGGTGTAGAAGGCATGCTCTGAGCGGTAACCGATGGAGACGCGGTCCCGCACCGTCTCGTCTTGTGACGGCAGTTTGATCGCGAAGGTGGCCGGCAGGCCGGTGTCACCGCGGTAGGTGACCGACACCCGGTAGGTGGCGCCGGTCTGGCCGGTGCCGATCGGCGCGGTCTGCACCGTGTCCACCTCGGTGCCCAGGATCTGCGACAGCCATCCGGCGGTCACCTCGGTGGGCTTGCCCGGAATGGACACCGCGGCCGTCATCGGGGCGCCACCGTTTCACTGACCGTGCCGTAGATCGTGCCCATCCACATCGCTTCTGCACCTTCCAGCAGTTGGTGGCGGGCCAGCGACCCGCCGATGATGATTCGTTCGACCAATCGATCGTTGAGTTCCATCAGCAGGCTGGCCAGCACCCGCGGGTCGGGGCCGTCGGGAGCGCGGCCCTCGGCCCGTTCGGCGGCGATCACCGCGGCGACCGTGGGCACGAACGACTCGCGGGCCTGGTCCCACATGTCGCGGACGCCGCCGTTGGCTGCGCGGGCCTCCCACATCGCCTGGAACAGATAGCGGTGGTCCTCGGCGGTCCGCAGCACTGCCTCCAGCGTGTCGCGGATCCGGGTCCGGGGTGGCTGGGCAGTGTCGGCCAGGATCGTGTTGGCCGCCAACAGTGCCTCGTGCATCGGCTCGAGCAGGGCGGCCACCGCGGCGGCCTTGTTCTCGAAATAGAAGTAGAAGGCCGACCGTCCCACTCCGGCCTGCCGCGCCACCTCGGCGATGTTGAGGGCGTCGAACCCGGTTTGCTTCAGGTGCTCGTCGAGCGCGGCGAGGATCGCGGCGCGGCGTTGGTCGCTGCGCTGCGGTTGCCTACGGTCCAGCGGTGACCGCGTGGGTGCGCCCGGTGATGTCACGGCTCTCCCTCGAACGGGTGTGACGCCGGACACTATCGGGCTTTCTGACAGCAGTCAATAAAAATCGACGCGAGTCAGTGGTGTGTTCAGCCGGGGTAGTGGCGCGGGGTGAACACCCGGTCCTCGGTGGCGTCGCCGGCCGCCGAACCCGTGTACCACTGCGTCTGGGACGAGCCGACGATCAGCATCGTGCGCATGTCCACCTGGGCCGCGTCCAGGTCGGCCAGGCGCACCACGGTCACCCGCTCACCGGGGCCGGGCTGCGCCCCGGATACGGCGCGGGCGACGACCACCGGGGTGCTCGGATCCCGGTATTCGAGCAGCAGTTCGCGCATGGCGCCCACCTGCCAGGTCCGGCTCTTGGAGGCCGGGTTGTAGATCGCCAGCGCCAGATCGGCCTTGGCCGCCGCCCTGAGGCGTTCGACGATCACGTCCCACGGCTTGAGCCGGTCCGACAGCGAGATCACGGCGTAGTCGTGGCCGAGCGGGGCGCCCACCCGGCTGGCGACCGCCTGAGCCGCCGTCATCGCCGGAATCACGCGCACCTCGACGCCGGGCCACTGCTTGGCCTCTTCGAGCACCGCGGTGGCCATCGCGAAGACACCGGGATCGCCCGACGAGACCACCGCGACCGTGCGGCCCTCCTGCGCGAGCTTGCAGGCCAGTTGAGCGCGGGCCGGCTCGTCGGTGTTGTCGCTGGGGTGGTGGTGCTGCCCGGCGCGGGCCCCGACTCGATCGAGATAGGGGCCGTAGCCGATCAGGTCGGTGGCCGCAGCCAGCTCGCGGCGGCTCTGCGGGGTCATCCAATCCGAGTCGCCGGGTCCGAGGCCGACGACCACCACGCTGCCTTGCGGTGCGGTGGACCGGGACCGGCCGGGGACCATGGCCAGCGAGAAGTACGGCACCTTGATGTCCGCGCCGCCGTCGGTGCCCATCTCGCCGGCGGGCGCGACCCGCTGCCGGTCTGTGCTGGCGCGCTCGACGTAGTACGCCTCGTCCAGCCGTCCTGTCGATTCGAGGGCTTGGCGCACCCGGGTGTAGGACCGGCCGAGCTTGAGCACGACGGCCGCGTCGGTGTCGGCCAGGCGCCGTTCCAGCTCCGCTGTGGGCAGGGTGCCGGGCAGGATCGTCAGCACGTCGTCGCCCTGCACCAGCGGGGTGCCCGTGGCGGCCGAGGCGGCGCTCACCGAGGTGACACCGGGGACGATGACCGCGTCGAACCGCTCGGTGAGCCGGGTGTGCATGTGCATGTAGGAGCTGTAGAACAGCGGGTCGCCCTCGGCCAGCAGGGCCACGTCGCGGCCGGCCTCCAGATGCGCCGCGATGCGCTCGGCGGCCGCCGCGTAGAAGTCCTCCATCGCGCCGACGTACCCGCCCGGATGGTCGGTGGTCTCGGTGGTCACCGGATAGACCAGGTGCTCTTCGAGCTGGCCTTCGCGCAGGTACGGCGCGGCGATGCCCCGGGCGATGCTGTGTCCGTGCCTGGCGCTGTGATAGGCCACGACGTCCGCCGCGGCGATCAGCCGAGCCGCCTTCACCGTGACGAGCTCCGGATCGCCGGGGCCCAGCCCGACGCCGTACAGGGTTCCGCGCTTGGTGGTCTCGATGTTCACTCGCGCTCACTCGCAATCGAATTGACGGCGGCCGCGGCCATGGCGCTACCACCGCGCCGACCGGTCACCACCAGATAGGACATGCCACGCGGGCGCTCGATGAGTTCCTGCTTGGACTGGGCCGAGCCGACGAATCCGACGGGCCCGCCCAACACCGCGGCCGGTACGGGGGCGCCGTCGTCTAGCAGTTCCAGCAGCCGGAACAGGGCGGTCGGCGCGTTGCCGATCGCGACCACCGCACCGCCGAGGCGCTCGGCCCACAGGTCGACCGCTGCCGCCGAACGGGTGAAGCCCAACTTCGCCGCCAATTCCGGGGCACGCGGATCAGCCACCAGTGAGACCACCTCGTTGTCGGCGGGCAACCGCGAGCGTGTGATGCCGGCCGCCACCATCGACGAGTCGCACAGCACCGGGGCGCCCGCCGCGAGCGCGGCATGCGCCCTGGTTACGACGTCGTCGGTGTAGGAGACATGATCGGCGACGTCGACCTGACCGCAGGTGTGGATCAGTCGGACCACCACCCGCGACACATCGTCGGGGAAGTGCGACAGGTTCGCCTCTGCGCGGATCGTCGCGAACGACTGCCGGTAGATCTCCGCGGCGTCACGGATGTAGTCGAGCACCCGCATACCCTACGGGGGCGGCATACGCAGCCGGTATCCGTCCTCGGCGGCGACCAGGACCTCTCCGGAGGGCGGGCTGCCGCAGGCCCGATCACACCCCACGAAATGCCGGTGCGTGTCCGTGGGCGCGTTGACCGCCTCGGCGGCGTCGGCGCGCACATCGGCGGCGGATTTCGCGCAGCCGGGGCTGCCGGTGCAGGCGCTGAGCCGCAGCCATGGCGAGTCCTCGTCGAACACCAGACCCAGTGGTGCCAGCACACGTAGTGCGGTGTCCGCGATGCCCTCGGGGACGTCGCACACCAGCACCGAGCGCCACGGGGTGATCACCAGCGGGGTCTCGACGGCGGCCAGGAAACGGGCGACCCGGGCCTGCAGTACACCCAGCGGCACCGCGGCCCCGAGTGCGATGTCGCCATCGCGTTGCTCGATCCAGCCGACCGGAGGGACCAGTGTCGGCGGCCAGGTGGCGCCGGTCGGCGCGCTCGCGGTCAGGCCCTCCAGTAGGGGCCCGTGGTCGTTGAGTTCGGTTATGCGCCAAGCTTTTCCACGGATGCCGAGGAAACGACGGGCGATCTCGACGAGGCTGGCGACCACGTCACCCGTGTCGAGGCGCACCCCGGTGTCGCGTCCGGCCAGCAGCAGTGCGAATGTGCCGTCATCGCGGGCGTGCGCCCCGGCGTCGGCGTCGATCCCGGATATGTCGCCACGGCCGTCGTCGAGGCTGAACCAGAACCTGCCCGGCAGGGTGGCCAGTGCCGGTTCGGACTGGATGGCGCGGTCGAGGTCGACGACCAGCGGGCGGACATCGGTGAGGCCGCCCGAGCGTCCGGACAGTGGGGAGGCCACGATGTTGCGGGCCCGCTCATGGGTCGGTGACGGCAGCAGGCCCGCCGCCGTCAGCGCTGTGGCTGCCGCGTCGGTGTCGGTCACCGCCCGGATCTGGATGTTGCCGCGGGAAGTCAGTTCCATTGCGGGAGAGCCGAACTCCTCGGCCACCTGGGCCAGGGTGGTCAGCTGGGCCGAGGTGATCATCCCGCCGGGCAGCCGCAGCCGCACCAGAGCGCCGTCGGCGGCCTGATGCACCGTCAGCGCACCGGGGCAGGCGTCCTGGTCTCGGGTCCTGGTCATGGTGCCCGCCATCTTACTTTCGGCGGTGGCTGTGACATCGGCCACTGGTCCGCAAACCTGTTCGGTCGCTTACAGATAAGCCATTTTCACCACCTCGGGACGTAGCGTTTACGAGGGTTCCCGGGACCATCGGTACCGGGAAGTTGACGACCTCGATCAGAGGTCCGATGAAAGGAGCGATCCATGCTTGCCTTCGGTGCATTTGTCGCATTCGTCCTGTTGCTCGTCGCGACGGCGGGTTCGCCGTACCGGCAGTCGTGGCACAACCGCTTCGGTGAGACCCAGCCCTGACGTCTCGACGACCTCTGCCGCACCGGCTGCCCCGATCGGGCAGCCGGTGCGGTACGAATGGGGGGTGTTTGCTCCCACCGTCCTGCTGCTGTCGACCTCGGACACCGACCTGATCACTGCCCGTGCCAGCGGGGCTCGGTACCGCTGGGCCAATCCATCGCGGCTGGTCGACGGTGAACTCGAGGAATTGCTCGACGGCGCCGACATCGCGGTGATCCGGATCCTCGGCGGCTACCGGGCCTGGCAGGACGGCATCGACAGCGTGGTGGCCAGTGGCGTGCCGACCGTCGTGGTCAGTGGCGAGCAATCGCCCGATGCCGAATTGATGGGGCATTCGACCGCTCCACAGGGCGCCGCCCTGGAGACGCACATCTACCTGGCTCAGGGCGGCGTGCAGAATCTGGCGAACCTGCACTCGTTCCTGTCCGACACCCTGCTGATGACGGGATTCGGATTCGCGGCTCCGGTGACCACCCCGAGTTGGGGCATCCTGGAGCGTGCCGCTGCCCCTGTGGCGGACGGCCCGACCGTCGCCGTGCTCTACTACCGCGCCCAGCAGCTGGCCGGGAACACCGCTTACGTCGAGGCGCTGTGCGAGGCCGTCGAACAGGCCGGCGGGCGGGCGTTGCCGGTGTTCTGCGCCTCGCTGCGCACCGCCGAGCCCGAACTGCTCGAGCTGCTCGGCACCGCCGATGCGCTCGTCACCACCGTGCTCGCCGCCGGCGGCGCGACCCCGGCAGCGGTCGGCGCCGGCGGCAACGACGATTCCTGGAACGTCGCTCACCTTGCCGCACTGGACATTCCGATCCTGCAAGGGCTGTGCCTGACCAGCTCGAGGTCGGATTGGGCCACCAATGACGACGGGATGTCGCCGCTGGACGTCGCCACCCAGGTTGCCGTTCCCGAGTTCGACGGTCGTATCATCACGGTGCCGTTCTCCTTCAAGGAGATCGATTCGGAAGGGTTGATCTCTTACGTCGCCGACCCGGAACGCTGCGCGCGGGTAGCCGGTCTGGCCGTGCGCCATGCCCGGCTGCGCGCCATCCCGGCTGCGGAAAAACGTGTGGCCGTGGTGTTTTCGGCCTACCCGACCAAGCATGCCCGCATCGGCAACGCCGTCGGCCTGGACACCCCGGCCAGTGCTGTCGCACTGCTGCGTGCCATGCGCGAGGCCGGCTACGACATCGGTGACATCCCGGGCATCGACTCCGGCGACGGGGACGCGTTGATCCATTCGCTGATCGAGCGCGGCGGGCAGGACCCGGACTGGTTGACCGACGAGGCGCTGGCGGCCAATCCGATCCGCGTCCCGGCCAAGGACTACCGAGCCTGGTTCGCGACGCTGCCCGCCGAACTCGCCGATGCCGTCGTCGAGCACTGGGGCCCGCCGCCGGGTGAGCTGTTCGTCGACCGCAGCCGCGATCCCGAGGGCGAGATCGTCATCGCAGCAATCCGATCCGGCAACGTGGTGCTGATCGTGCAGCCGCCCCGAGGCTTCGGCGAGAACCCGGTGGCCATCTACCACGACCCCGACCTGCCGCCCAGCCACCACTATCTGGCCGCCTACCGCTGGCTGGACTCGTCGTTCCCCGGTTCGTTCGGCGCGCACGTGGTCGTGCACCTGGGCAAGCACGGCAACCTCGAATGGCTGCCCGGCAAGACCCTGGGCATGAGCGCTGCGTGCGGCACCGACGCCGCGCTCGGTGACCTGCCGCTGGTCTACCCGTTCCTGGTCAACGACCCGGGGGAGGGCACCCAGGCCAAGCGCCGGGCCCATGCCACCCTGATCGACCACCTGATCCCGCCGATGGCCCGCGCCGAAACCTACGGTGACATCGCCAAACTCGAGCAGCTGCTCGACGAGCACTCCACCGTTTCGGCCCTGGACCCCGGCAAGCTGCCCGCCATCCGCCAGCAGATCTGGACCTTGATGCGTGCGGCCAAGATGGACCACGACCTGGGCCTGGAGGACCGTCCCGACGAAGACTCCTTCGACGACATGCTGCTGCACGTCGACGGCTGGCTGTGCGAGATCAAGGACGTGCAGATCCGTGACGGTCTGCACGTGCTGGGCCAGAAGCCCGCCGGGGAAGGCGAACTCGACCTGGTGCTGGCCATCCTGCGGGCCCGGCAGCTGTTCGGCGGCGAGCAGACCGTCCCCGGGCTGCGGCAGGCGCTCGGGCTCACCGAAGACGGCAGCGACGACCGCGCGGCCGTCGACGCCGCCGAGGCCGGTGCCCGCGAACTGGTTGCCGCCCTGCAGGAAACCGGTTGGGACGCAGGCGCAGTGGACAAGATCACGGACAACCCGGAGGTGGCCCGGATCCTGCGGTTCGCCGCCACCGAGGTGGTGCCGCGTCTGGCCGGCACGGCAGGCGAGATCGACCAGGTGTTGCGGGCCCTGGCCGGCGGCTTCATCGAGTCCGGCCCGTCCGGGTCGCCGCTGCGCGGCCTGGTCAACGTGCTGCCCACCGGGCGCAACTTCTACTCGGTCGATCCCAAGGCCGTCCCGTCCAGGCTGGCCTGGGAAACCGGGGTGGCGATGGCGGATTCGTTGTTGGATCGCTACCGGACCGATTACGGTCGCTGGCCGCAGTCCGTCGGCCTGTCCGTGTGGGGCACCTCAGCCATGCGCACCGCGGGTGACGACATCGCCGAGGTGCTGGCACTGCTCGGGGTGCGGCCGGTGTGGGATGACGCCTCGCGCCGCGTGGTCGACTTGGAGCCGATCGAGCTGTCCGAGCTCGGCCGCCCGCGCATCGACGTCACGGTGCGCATCTCCGGATTCTTCCGTGACGCCTTCCCGCACGTGGTGACCATGCTCGACGATGCCGTGGCCTTGGTGGCCGGCCTCGACGAGTCGGCCGACGACAACTACGTGCGTGCCCACGCGCAAGCCGACCTGGCCGAGCACGGCGATCAGAGGCGGGCCACGACAAGGATTTTCGGTTCCAAGCCGGGAACTTACGGCGCGGGCCTGCTGCAGCTGATCGACAGCCGCAACTGGCGTGACGACGCAGACCTGGCCGAGGTGTACACCGCCTGGGGCGGCTTCGCGTACGGCCGGGGACTCGACGGTGCGCCCGCCTCCGACGACATGAACCGGGCCTACCGGCGAATCGCGGTGGCGGCCAAGAACACCGACACCCGCGAACACGACATCGCCGACTCCGACGACTACTTCCAGTACCACGGCGGCATGGTCGCCACCGTGCGGGCGTTGACCGGTCAGGCGCCGGCGGCCTACATCGGCGACAACACCCGTCCCGACGCGGTCCGCACCCGCACCCTGTCGGAAGAGACCAACCGCGTCTTCCGGGCCCGCGTGGTCAACCCGCGCTGGATCACCGCGATGCGCCGACACGGCTACAAGGGCGCTTTCGAGATGGCGGCCACCGTCGACTATCTGTTCGGCTACGACGCCACCGCCCACGTGATGGCCGACTGGATGTACGAGCGGCTCTCGGCCGAGTACGTGCTCGACGACGAGAACCGCAAGTTCATGTCCGAATCCAATCCGTGGGCGCTGCACGGCATGGCAGAGCGACTGCTGGAGGCGGCGGGCCGCGGGATGTGGGCCAAACCCGAACAGGCAACGCTCGACGGGTTGCGGCAGGTGCTGCTGGAAACCGAAGGCGAGCTGGAAGGCTGACCACGGTCTAGATTCGTGCCATGGCTCTCACCTTCGCCGATGTCGCCAAGGCCGACTACGTCCTGCTGACCACCTTCACCAAGGACGGGCGGCCCAAGCCGACCGCGATCTGGGCCGCGCCGTCGTCCGACGGATTGGTCGTCATCACCCAGGAGTCCTCCTGGAAGGTGAAGCGGATCCGCAACACGCCGCGGGTCACGGTGGCGGTGTGTGACGTGCGCGGCAACCCCAAGAGCGAAGCGGTCGACGCCGTCGCAGAGATTCTGCCCAAATCCGCCAACGGCGCCACCTACGACGCGATCGGCAAGCGGTACGGACTGCTGGGGAAGACCTTCAACCTCTTCTCCAAGCTGCGCGGTGGCATGAAGAACAATGTTTCGATCTCGCTCAAACCGGTGAACTGAGCCCTGGTCCCGTCGGCAGTGCGGCAACCGGTGAGGAACCCGAGCGTCCCCTCGATCGTTGAGCAGGCATGGCAAAGCGGCTGTTTCTGATCTATCTCCTGGTTGAGATGGCGGTGATGGTCGCCCTGGTGGCGACCATCGGGTTCGGCTACACCGTGCTGCTGCTGTCGGCCTCGTTCGTGATCGGCCTGGCACTGGCCGGTTCGCAGCTCAACCGGCAGATCCGTCGCCTGCGCGCGGGATTGTCCGGCGGGTTGTCCAACCCCCAGGGCGCGGTGTCCGACAGCGTGCTGGTGGCGCTGGGCACCGTGCTGGTGGTGATTCCCGGACTGGCCAGCTCCGTTCTCGGCGCGGTGTTGCTGCTGCCGCCGACCCGGGCCGCAGCCCGCCCGGTGCTCACCGGCCTGGTTGCCCGGCGCATGCCGATCATCGTCGCGGCGCCCGCCGGTTTCGGCGCAGCCACCGGGTCCGCTGGTTATCGGCACGGGACGGGCGACTACATTGACGGCGAAGTAATCGACGTCAACGACATCGACCCGTACCGCCTGCCTCCCAAGGCCTAACCGCCAGCCGAAACAGTGTGACCACCCTTCTGATCAACGGGCGCATCCACAGCCCCAGCTATCCCGACGCGACCGCTTTCGCCGTCCGCGACGGGGTAGTGGCGTGGCTGGGTACCGATGATGTCGGCCGCTCGCAGTTTCCCGAAGCCGAGGTCGTCGACCTGGACGGCGGCTTCGTCGCACCCGCATTCGTCGACAGCCACGTTCACCTGACTTCGACCGGGCTCAGCCTGGACGGACTGGACCTTCGTGGGGCCACCTCACTGCAGCACTGCCTGCGCCTGGTGGATGAGTACGCGCGCCGGCACCCTGACGGTCCGATATGGGGCCACGGCTGGGACGAGTCGAGTTGGCCCGGGCAGGCCGGCCCGAGCACCGATGACCTCGACGCGGTGCTGGGCGAGCGCCCCGCCTATCTGGCCCGCGTGGACGTGCATTCGGCCGCCGCGACGTCCGCGCTGCGCCGGTTGGTGCCTGCCCTGGTCGAGGCCACCGGATTCGACCCGCAGCGTCCGCTGAGCGCGCAGGCACATCATCTGGTGCGCGCGGCCGCGCGTGAGCAGCTGACCCCGCAGCAACGGCATGCCGCCCGCGTCGCCGCACTCGATCACGCCGCCGCGATGGGCATCGCCGCGGTTCATGAGTGCGCCGGTCCACAGATCGGCGGTCTGCTCGACTGGCAGGAACTTCGTGCGCTGGAGCACGGCGTAGAGGTCGTCGGGTACTGGGGCGAACCGGCCGGCGACGCCGACCATGCTCGTCACCTGATCGCCGAGACCGGCGCCCGCGGCCTGGCCGGAGACCTGTTCGTCGACGGTGCCCTCGGCTCACGCACCGCATGGCTGCAGGCGCCCTACCGCGACGCTCCCGACAGCTGCGGCACCTGCTATCTGGACGCCGAGGTCATCGCCACGCACGTGCAGGCCTGCACCGAGGCCGGTGTCCCGGCCGGTTTCCACGTCATCGGTGACGCTGCCGTCGCTGCGGTCGTCGAAGGATTCGCCGCCGCGGCACAACGATTGGGCGGTCCGGCCCTGGCCCGCTGCGGCCACCGTCTGGAACATCTCGAGATGGTCAACCCCGAACAGGCCGCGCAGTTGGGAGCCTGGGGTGTGATCGCCAGCATGCAACCCAACTTCGATGCCCTGTGGGGTGGGGAAGACGGCATGTATGCCCAGCGTCTCGGCCTTGACCGAGTTCACCAGCTGAACCCGTTCGCGCTGTTAGCATCCGAAGGCGTGCCCCTCGCGTTCGGCTCGGACACCCCGGTCACCAGCATGAACCCCTGGCAAACCGTGCGTGCCGCGGTCTCGCACCAGAGTGCGGGCAGCGCGATCTCAGCTCGTGCCGCCTTCGCTGCCGCCACCCGCGGCGGCTGGCGGGCCGGCGGCGTTCGCGATGGCTCCACCGGCACGCTCACTCCCGGTGCCCCAGCCAGCTACGCGGTGTGGGAGGCCGAGGACCTCGAGGTCAGCGCGCCGGCCAACGCCGTCCAGCGATGGTCGACCGATCCGCGCTCCCGGGTGCCGGCACTGCCGCGGCTGGCCGCAGATGCGGAGCTGCCGCGGTGCCGTCAGACCGTTCACCGGGGTGTCGTCATCCATGGGCAGTGACCGTCCCCGAGACAAATCGGCCCGTCCGCAACTGGGACGCGCAGACCGTTTCGGTCTCCGGCGGCCGGGCCCCAACGAGACCACCGAGGTGATCCCGGCGATCGAGGAGGACGAACTCGCCGAGCTCGACCAACTCGACGACGAATCCTTCGACGAGCTCGACGAGCACGCCACCGGCGATCCGGTGGCCGACATCGATCCCGACGATGAGCCCGAGGAGCGCGAATACCGCTTGACCGCGGCGGGCACGCCCGACCGGTGGTCCGTGCTGACCGTGCGGGCGTCACGCTTGGGCCGGGCGGCGGCCGCGCGCTGGGCACAGTTGAGTGCCGCGGTCGCTGGCGGCCTCGCGTTGTGCCTGAGCTACCCGCCGACCGGCTGGTGGTGGGCGGCCTTCGTCGGACTGGCGCTGATCGGGTGGGTGCTGACGCTGCGCTCCACCACCCGCGCGGGCGGCTTCGGCTACGGATTCTTGTTCGGCCTCGCGTTCTACGTACCGCTGCTGCCATGGATCAGCGGCCTGGTCGGCGCGATGCCGTGGCTGGCCCTGGCCGTCATGGAGTCGCTGTTCTGCGGGCTCTTCGGCCTGTCGGCAGTGGTCGTCGGGCGACTACCCGGGTGGCCGTTGTGGTTCGCCGCGCTGTGGGTCACCCAGGAGTGGCTCAAATCGACCGTGCCGTTCGGCGGGTTCCCTTGGGGCGTCCTCGGATTCGGCCAGACCAACGGACCACTGCTGGCCATCGCACGCTGGGGCGGTGCGCCCCTGGTGTCGTTCGCGGTGGCGCTCGTCGGCTTCAGCGTGACACTGCTGGCGCTGGAGATCGTGCATTGGTGGCATCACGGCCACAAGCCGGGTTTCCCGGCGCCCGCGGTCATGCTGCCCGGCCTGAGCATCACCGTGGTACTGCTGGGCACTGCGTTGATGTGGCCGCAGGTCCGTCACTCCGGAACCGGTGCCGGCGACGAACAGACCGTCACAGTGGCCGCCGTACAGGGCAACGTGCCCCGGCTCGGCCTTGAGTTCAACGCTCAGCGCCGCGCCGTCCTCGACAACCATGTGAAACAGACGCAGCAGCTGGCCGACGACGTCCGTGCGGGCCGCGCCCCGCAACCCATGTTCGTGGTCTGGCCGGAGAACGCCTCCGACATCGATCCGCTGGCCAACGCCGACGCCGCCGCACAGATCACCGCAGCGGCCGACGCGATCGGCGCGCCGATCCTCGTCGGGACCGTCACCAAGGCCGATGGTTACACCGCCGACAACCCCGTGGCCACCAACACCGTGATCGTGTGGGATCCCGAGCATGGGCCGGGTGAGCGCCATGACAAGAAGATCGTGCAGCCGTTCGGCGAGTACCTGCCGTGGCGCAGCTTCTTCAAACATCTGTCGTCATATGCGGACCGGGCCGGCTACTTCGTGCCGGGCGAGGGCAACGGCGTCGTACACGCTGCCGGCGTGCCGATCGGGGTGACCACCTGCTGGGAGGTGATCTTCGACCGGGCGGCACGTGAGTCGGTGCTCAACGGTGCCCAGGTGTTGACCGTGCCGACCAACAACGCCACGTTCGACGCGAGCATGAGCGCGCAGCAGCTGGCGTTCGGCAAACTGCGGGCGGTCGAACACGATCGGTACCTCGTGGTCGCCGGCACCACGGGTATCAGCGCGGTGATCGCCCCCGACGGGCGCGAGCTGGCCCGCACCGAGTTCTTCCAGCCGGCTTATCTGGACAGTCAGGTGCGGTTGAAGTCGGATGTGACGCCGGCCACCGAGTGGGGGCCGACCCTGCAGGTGGTGCTGGTCACGATTGGATTTGGGGCGTTGCTGGCCGCAATACTGCACAATGGAGGGTTCGTGCAAAAAATGTTGAGGCGTCGCACCGGCGAAGGCCCGCGACGATGAAGGAGCCACATGACAGTCCCTGGTGATGGAGCGCAGCGGCCGGGGGAATCCAGCCCTCGCCAGGACGGCGAACGCCCGAGTCAGCGCACGCTGGTGATCATTCCCACCTACAACGAGCGGGAGAACCTGCCGTTGATCGTCGGGCGCGTGCATCACGCCAGCCCCGAGGTGCACATCTTGGTGGTCGACGACGGCAGCCCCGACGGCACCGGCAAGTTGGCCGATGAGCTGGCCCTGGCCGATCCGGATCGGGTGCACGCGATGCACCGCACCAGCAAGGCGGGTCTCGGTGCGGCGTATCTCGCCGGATTCGCTTGGGGGCTGGGCCGCGGATACTCGGTGCTGGTCGAGATGGACGCCGACGGCAGTCACGCACCCGAAGAACTGAACCGGCTGCTCGACGCGGTCGACGCCGGGGCCGATCTGGCCATCGGCTCGCGCTATGTCTCCGGTGGCACGGTGCGTAACTGGCCGGTCCGCCGCCTGGTGCTGTCGAAGACCGCCAACACCTACTCGCGGCTGCTGCTCGGTGTCGGTATCCACGACATCACCGCCGGGTACCGCGCGTACCGGCGCGAGGTGCTCGAGAAGATCGACCTGTCGGCGGTCGATTCGAAGGGCTACTGCTTCCAGATCGACCTGACGTGGCGGGCGATCAACAATGGCTTCAAGGTCGTCGAGGTGCCCATCACGTTCACCGAACGCGAGCTCGGCGTCTCCAAGATGAGCGGTTCCAACATCCGTGAGGCCATGTTCAAGGTCGCGGAGTGGGGCATCCGCGGGCGCCTGGACCGTGCCCGGGGCGTGGTGCGCTGACGGGACACAAAAAACCGCGATATGCCGACGGCATATCGCGGTTTTTTATGCGCGGTCAGCTGCCGCGCCGCTTGGACTTGATGAGGTCGAGCCGCTCCTTGAGCAGTTCTTCGAGCTCTTCGACGGAGCGACGCTCCAGCAGCATGTCCCAGTGGGTACGCGGCGGCTTGACCTTCTTGGGCTCGGGTACATCACCCTCGATCAGGGTGCCCTCGAGCCCGTTGCGGCACAGCCAGGTGCCGGGGATCTCGGCGTCGTCGGCGAACGGGACGTCGAACTCTTCACCGTTTTCGGTGCGGTAGCGGGCCACCTGACGTGGCGCGAGGTCATGGTTGCGGTCGGTCTCGTAGCTCACGGCTCCGAGGCGACTGCCTCTCAGGACGCGATCAGCCATCGTCAACACTCCTTATTTGGCGTTTTTGTCCGGATGTATCAACGCTGCGCGGCGTTGCCAAGTTCCCGACTCGACCATCGATGATACGCGGGTCGAGGCCCCGGGCAGTCTACAGTCGTGAGCCATGGCGACCGGGAACCGCAGACGTGACCGTCCGCAGCCGTGTCGGTGGTGCGGGCGTGAGGTCGCCGATGCGCAGATGGGTCGCCGCCGTCAGTACTGCCGGCAATCCTGCCGGCAGCGGGCCTACGAACAGCGGGCCATGGTCAAGGGCACCTCGCTGGCCCCGGATTCGGTGGTGCTCTCCGCGGATGAGGCCGCTCAGCTGTCCGACCGGGTGTACCAGGTCCGGTGTGCCGCCGAGGACGTGGCCATAGCGGTCGACGAGGGCGCCGGCGCGGACGAACTTCGGCAGTTGTGCGACGCGCTGCTCCAGGCAGCGAAGGCCGCCGACGGCTGGCGCTAGTCGGGCGGGCAGCGCAGCTGCCGACCCACGCCGACCGGCGGCGGAACCGGCTTGAGGCAACCCAGCGGTTCGACGCCTGAGGAGTTCAGCAGCACCCCGGACTGGTGCGCGTAGTTGACGCACACCAGAGTGGTGGCATCAGCCCGGCACCGGTAGTCGCCGAACGCCAGCGACTTGCCCTCGGCCAGTTGGGCGCCGTCGCCGTAGCCGAATCGCCCCGGATCTCCGTGCAGCGAGCCCACATCCACGGTCTCCCCGGCGAAATCCACCCAGCCGGGGATCCACTGACCCTCGACGTCAGCCGGTTTCGACGGCAGGTCGTCGGCCTTGATGAGACATGCCAGTTGGCCGCCGAGGTTCTTGTCGGTGGCGCAGCGAGCGGAGCCCGAGGGTGCGACGAACGCGATGTCCTCGCCCAGGTTGGTGGGTTGGCCGTCACGGGTCGCGGTGTGGAATCCGGACGGCTCGGCCGGGGTGCCTGCCTCGACCCACTTGATCACCCGGCTCATCGGTGTCCCGGCGGCCGGCGCCGTGGTGGGCATGGGCGAGGTTGTCGTAGTGGTGGGCGTGGTGGTCTTGATATGTGGGGCGCCGGCCGGCATCGACATCCGGGGCTGCGAGCTCGGTTGCGACTCGTGCCCCCCTCCCGACGAGCAGGCCGCCACCAGAGCCACCGAAAGCACAGCAGCCCCAACAGTCACAACGGTGCGCATACCCGCAAGGCTAGCGGGCGCGTGTCACGCCCACCGCATGTCCGTCGACACCCGTCGAGTTCGATACGGTCGGTGCATGCACGAGCGGACCGTCCGGGCAAAGATCAACACGGGCATCGTCGAAGGCTTCACCCGCGACGGCGTACACCGTTGGCGTTCCATCCCTTACGCCAAGCCGCCGGTCGGCCCGCTGCGCCTGCGTGCACCCGAGCCCGCCGAGCCATGGCCCGGCGTCCGCTACTGCCACGGGTTCGGTTACTGCGCGCCCCAGCAACGTCGCTACACACTGGTCGGCCTGGGCAAGCATCAGCCGATGAGCGAGGACTGTCTGACGCTCAACGTGGTGGCACCGGAGAAACCCAATTCGGATGAGCCACTGCCGGTGATGTTCTTCGTGCACGGCGGCGGATACATCATGGGCAGTTCGGCCACCCCCATCTACGACGGTGCCGCGTTGGCCCGTCGCGGGTGTGTGTTCGTCTCGGTCAACTATCGCCTCGGCATGCTCGGGGCCGTCGAGCTTTCGTCGTTGTCGACACCGGAGCATCCGATCGACGACAACCTGTTCCTGCGCGATCTGGTGTTGGCGCTGCGCTGGGTACGCGACAACATCGCGGTGTTCGGCGGCGACCCTGACAACGTGACGATCTTCGGCGAGAGTGCGGGTGCGCATGCCGTAGCGACCCTGCTCGCCGTGCCCGACGCCGAGGGACTGTTCGCCCGGGTGATCTCACAGAGCCCGGCCAGCGGGATGGTCAGCTCGGCCGATGCCGCCGCCGCGATCGCCGATCAGCTCGCCGAATTGCTCAGTCCCGGTGCAGGATCGGCGGCCGCGGCATTGATGTCCGCACGCCCGGCCGAGTTGGGCCGAGCTCTCGAAGCGCAGGTCATGCGGGGTCAGACGGAGATGCCGGGCGCGTTTCCGGTCGGCCCGACGTTCGGTACCGACTACCTGCCGGTCGATCCCGTCACGGCGATGGCCGAAGGTCTGGCTCACCGGATTCCGTTGATCGTCGGCAACAATGCCGACGAGGGGCGGCTGTTCACCCGGTTCCTGCCATTGCTGCCGACCAACGAACCGATGATCGAGAAACTTTTCGCCCGTATCCATCCCGAGCACAGGCGGCGGATCGTGGCGGCCTACCCGGACTATCCGAGCAGCGCGGCCTGCGTGCGGCTCGGCGGAGATTTCGCCTTTGCGTCGGCCACCTGGCAGATCTCCGAGGCGCACAGCGCGCACGCGCCCACCTACGTGTACCGCTATGACTATTCGCCGCGGACCCTGCATTGGGCGGGGCTGGGAGCGACGCACGCGATGGAGCTGCTGGCGGTGTTCGACACGTACCACACGACTTACGGCGCGCTGCTGACCGCGGTGGGCGACCGCGGGTCGGCCCGCCGGGTCAGCCGTGACGTGCAGCGGCGCTGGCGTGAGTTCACCCGGACCGGAACTCCCGGCCCGGGTTGGCCGGTCTACCACCCCGATGAGCGGGCGGTTTTGGTGTTCGACGACCGGCCCCGCGTCGAATACGACCCGCACGCGCAGCGGCGGCAGGCCTGGGAAGGGTTCACGCTCGCCGAGAGGTGAGATCCTCTGCTCCACTCTGAGCGATCCGCTGCACGGAATCCGCCGGTGTGGTTGCGTGTTTGGGGTGGATTACCCCTTGGATCCGCTGTCGGCCGACGAGTTTCGAGCGGTGGCAGCGATACTGCGGCGCGAGCACGGAGTAGGGCCGGGTTGGCGGGTGGCCTCGGTGGAGCTCATCGAGCCGTCCAAGGCCGAACTGGCCGGTTTCGACGGCGGCGGCGCGCGGCCGGACCGCCGCGCGGCGGTCATCTGTCTGGACCGATCGGCGAACGCCACCTACAAGGGCGTGGTGTCGCTGACCGAGGAGCGGGTCGAAAACTTCGACCACGTCCCCGGTGTCCAGGCCAACTTCACCGTCGACGAGTTCACCGAATGCGACGAGGTGTTGCGGCGGCATCCCGATGTGATCGCCGCGCTCGCCAAACGCGGCATCACCGATCTGGACAACGTGTTCATGGACACCTGGACCTACGGTGACGCGGTCGCGCCGCCGGAGTACCGCGACCGCCGCATCGGTTGGTCGGACACCTGGTACAAGCAGGCCGCCGGGGCCAATCCGTACGCTCACCAAGTCAGCGGCCTGCACTGCGTGATCGACGTCAACACCATGGAAGTGCTGCGCGTCGAGGATGACGGCAGTTCCGAAATGCCCGAGGTCATGGGCGAATACGTGCCGCACCACATTCCGGAACGGATCCGCGCGGCGTCACCCCGGGAGCCGCTCAAGCCGCTGGAGATCACCCAGCCCGACGGCCCGTCGTTCACCTTGGACGGCAACCTGCTGCAGTGGCAGAACTGGTCGTTGCGGGTCGGCTTCAACCACCGCGAGGGGATGACACTGCACACCGTGCGATACCGCGACGGTGAGACGAACCGGTCCGTGGCACACCGCATGTCGTTCGCCGAGATGGTGGTGCCGTATCGAGACTCCTCGGTCGACCACTACCGGCGGACCGCGTTCGACATCGGGGAGTGGGGCCTGGGGTTCATGACCACCTCACTGGAACTCGGTTGCGACTGCCTCGGCGAGATCCGCTACCTCGATGCGGTACTGCACGACAGTGCCGGCGAGCCGTACACGATCACCAACGCGATCTGTATCCACGAGGAAGACAACGCGGTGCTGTGGAAGCACGTCGACCACGACGCGGGTGCCGAGGTACGCCGGATGCGCAGGCTCACACTGTCCTTCCACGTCACCGTGGCCAACTACGAGTACCTGGTGTATTGGCGGCTGTACCAGGACGGCAACATCGAGTGTGAGGTCCGCGCCACCGGGATCATGGTCACCACCCCGTTCCCCGCCGGGCCGACGCCGAAGAACGGCACGCTGGTCGACGAGCGCACGTACGCGCCGTTCCATCAGCACTTCCTGATCGCCCGCTTGGACCTCGACATCGACGGCACCGACAACACCGTCTACATGACCGAGTCGTACGCCGAAGAAATGGGGCCCGACAATCCTTACGGCCTGTCATTGGTGGTGCGCAATCAGCCGCTGCGCACCGAGCAGGAGGGCAAGCAGGACGTCAGCTTCGACACCCAGCGGGCCTGGAAGGTGGTCAACACCAACGTGGTCAACGGGCTGGGCACGCACCCGTCCTACAAGCTCGTGCCCACCGGGGCGATCCCGGCGATGTTCGACCCCGCTTCGCCGGTGGTGCAGCGCGCCAATGTCATCACGCACACGCTGTGGGTGACTCCGAACCAGCCCGACGAGCGATGGCCGGCGGGGGAGTTCGTCAACCAGTCGGTGACCGACACCGGGTTGGGTGAGTGGACCCAGGCAGACCGCTCGATCGACAACACCGACGTGGTGCTCTGGTACGTCTTCGGTATCCACCACATCACCCGTCCCGAGGACTGGCCCGTGATGCCGGTCGACGTGGTGTCCTTCTGGCTCAAGCCATTCGGGTTCTTCGACCGCAATCCGGCATTGGACGTGCCTGCCACGCCGCCGGAGGCCTGCGCGCACGGCCATGCCAAGGCGGCACACCATTAGTTGACACCTGTCATGTGTGACGGGGAACACTGCTAGGTTGCCTGTGTGCAACCGACTCAAACCGCCGTACTCGAACGCCCCGAAGACCTGACCCGCGACTGGCTGACCGCCGCGCTGGACGCCGGCCCCGTCAGTGGCTTCAGTTTCGAGCGAATCGGAACCGGCCAGATGAGCGAGTGCTATCGCGTCTCGCTGGAGTATGCCGGCGAGTCGGATGGCCCGGCGTCGGTGGTGCTGAAGGTGGCCGCCACCGACCCCAACAGCCGCCAGACGGGGCTGGCGCTGGGCCTCTACGAACGTGAGGTGCGGTTCTACACCGATATCGCGCCTGCCCTGGCGTCCGGGCCGGTGGCACCCTGTTATCACGCCGCCATCGATACCCAGACCGGTGCCTTCGACCTGTTGCTCGGCGATGCGGTGCCGGCTGTGGTGGGTGACGAGATCCGAGGTGCCACAATCGAACAGGCTGCCGTGGCGCTGACCGAGCTGGGCCGCATCCACGGATCGACGGCCGGTGCCGAGGCCCTGGATCAGGCCGAATGGCTGAACCGTGAGGCGCCGGTCAATCAGGCTCTCATCACCGGCTTGTACGCCGCATTCGTCGACCGCTACGCGGATCTGATCACGCCGGAACAACGCCAGGTCTGCGAGCGCCTGGTCGAGAGTTTCGACGCCTACCTGGCCGACGAGGGCGCATCTCATCGGCCGATGGGTCTGGTGCACGGCGACTATCGGCTCGACAACATGTTGTTCGGCGCCGAGGGGGCGGACCGGGCGCTGACCGTGGTCGACTGGCAGACCGTCACCAGGGGACCGGCGTTCACCGACGTCGCGTACTTCATCGGCTGTGCTCTGCCCGTCGAGCAGCGTCGCGCCCACTACGACGAGTTGCTGACGGCGTATCACCAGGCGCTCGGACCGGACTCGGCACTGACGCTCGGCCAGGTGCGCGAGGGCGTACGCCGGCAGAGCTTCTTCGGCGTGATGATGGCGATCATCTCCTCGATGCTGGTGGAACGTACCGAACGCGGCGACCAGATGTTCATGGCGATGCTCGATCGGCACTGCAGTCACGTGCTGGACACCCACGCTCTGGATATCCTTGCGCCGCCGGCGGTCCCGGAGCCGCTCGTGCCTGCCGCCGAGGACGAGCTCGCTCACGCGCCCACCGATGAGGCGCTGTGGAACGAGAGCTGGTATTTCGACTTCGTCGACGCCGACGCGGGCTTCGGCGGCTGGATCCGCCTGGGGTTGATCCCCAACCAGGACACCGCGTGGATCAATGTGCTGTTCTGCGGTCCGGGGATGCCGACCGTGGCGGTCAACGACTTTCACGCGCCGCTGGCCGAGCCGTCGTCGGTGAAAGGGGATGGGGTCGAGCTCAACCTGCACCCCGACGAGCCGCTCCAGACCTATCGCGTGACCGCCACGGGCACGGGCGCGGCGTTCGACGACCCGTCGGCCTTGCTGCGGGGCGAGTCGGGGGAGCCCGTCTCGGTGACGCTGGACCTGACCTGGACCACCGTCGGTACGCCATACCAATACCGCGTCACGCCCCGGTACGAGATTCCGTGCACTGTGTCGGGAACGGTGATCATCGGTGATCAGACCCACACCGTCGAAGCGGTCGTCGGTCAGCGCGATCATTCGTGGGGCGTGCGCGATTGGTGGGCGATGAACTGGGTCTGGAACGCAATCCATCTCGATGACGGCACCCACCTGCACGGGGTGGACGTTCGAATCCCCGGCATGCCGCCGATGGGTATCGGTTACGCGCAGCGCGCGGGCGAACCGCTCGTCGAATTGCAAAGCATCACAGCGGATTACGAGCTCGGCAATGACGATCTGCCGGTGTCGACGACGCTGGCCCTGCAACCCGGCGACATCGAGGTGGCCGTCGACATCGTGGCACATGCCCCCGTGCGGTTGGTGGCCCCGGGAGACGACGGGCGCGTCAGCCAGTTCCCCCGGGCCTGGGCTAAGGTGCGCACGGCCGATGGTCGCAGCGGTATCGGCTGGCTGGAGTGGAACCGCAACCTCACGTAGCCCAGTGGCTCACCCCGGCACCGCGAGCGTGCGTGTCTGTCGCCCGGCACGCCGCCTTTGAGCAGCACTCTGTGCACGCTCGCCAACGGTCAGGTGATGCGAAAACGCTTGAGCCGCGCAGTCGCCCCGGAGACCAACTCCACGCGGCTGCGCGGCACACCCAGATGCTGGGCAAGCAATTTGGTGACGGCGTCGTTGGCCTTGCCGTCGACGGCGCGCTCTGGCACGTAGATGGTGAGAGCGCCGTCATCCGCGACCTCGACCAGCGGGCCTTTGCGGCTGCCGGGCTTGACGCGGACGACGACGCTCTCGCTCACACCGTCATTGTCTACCGGGCGACGATCACCGAGGAGCCGTGGCCGAACAGGCCCTGGTTGGCGGTTACGCCCACCTTCGCGCCCTCCACCTGTCGACCGGTGGCCTGGCCCTTGAGCTGCCAGGTCAATTCGCACACCTGCGCGATGGCCTGAGCCGGGATGGCCTCGCCGAAGCAAGCCAGGCCGCCGGACGGGTTCACCGGGACACGGCCGCCGATGGTGGTGGCACCGGAACGCAGCAACTGCTCGCCCTCACCCTTCGGGCACAGGCCCAGGTGCTCGTACCAGTCCAGTTCCAGTGCGGTGGACAGGTCGTAAACCTCGGCCAGGCTGACGTCCTCGGGGCCGATGCCCGCCTCGGCGTAGGCCGCGTCGAGAATCTGATCCTTGAACACCCGCTCCGGGGCGGCCACCACGGCGGTGGAATCCGTTGCGATGTCCGGCAATTCGGGCAGATGCTGCGGGTACTGCGGCGTCACCGTCGAGATCGCGCGCACCGACGGAACTCCTTCCAGCGACCCGAGATGCTTTTCGGCGAACGACTTCGACGCCACGATCAGCGCGGCGGCGCCGTCGGAGGTGGCGCAGATGTCGAGCTGGCGCAGCGGGTCGGACACCACCGGGCTGGCCAGCACGTCCTCGATCGCGGATTCCTTGCGGTAGCGCGCATTCGGGTTCTGCAGACCGTGGCGGGAGTTCTTCACCTTCACCTGCGCGAAGTCCTCGGCGGTGGCGCCGTAGAGATCCATCCGGCGCCGGGCCAGCAGGGCGAAGTACACCGGGTTCATCGCACCGAGCAGGTGGAAGCGCTGCCAGTCGGGGTCGTTCTTGCGTTCGCCGCCGACGGGCGCGAAGGCGCCCTTGGGGGTGGTGTCGGCGCCGATCACCAGCGCGACGTCGCAGAACCCGGCCAGGATGTGGGCGCGGGCACTCTGCAGTGCCTGCGAGCCCGACGCGCAGGCCGCGTACGACGACGACACCGGCACGCCGTTCCAGCCCAGCTTCTGGGCGAAGGTCGACCCGGCGATGAAGCCCGGGTAGCCGTTACGGATGGTGTCGGCTCCGGCGACCAACTGGATCTGGCGCCAGTCCAGGCCGGCTTCGGCCAGGGCGGCGCGGGCGGCCACGACGCCGTACTCGGTGAAGTCGCGTCCCCACTTGCCCCAGGGATGCATGCCGGCCCCGAGGATGTACAAAGGCTCTGGACTCATCAGGCTGTGCCCTCCTTGCTCCTCGCGTCCGCAACCCTCCAGGCGTGGGTGGTGCGCTCGACGCCCTCGTCGTCGGTGTAGAGCGTCATGGTGGTCAGCTCCATCTCCATACCGACCTTGAGGTCGGCGGCGAGGGTGCCTTCGACAACCTTGCCGAGCACGATCAGGCCCTCGTCGGCCAGTTCGACCGCGGCGATCGCGAACGGCTCGAACGGGTCGGTCTTCGGATACGGTGCCGGCGGGAGGTACCGGTTCTCGGTGTAGCTCCACACCTTTCCGCGGCGGGACAGCGGGACGAGGTCAAGGGTGTCGCTGTCGCAGGCCGGGTTGGGGCAGTTGTTCTCGCGCGGCGGGAACACGAAAGTGGCGCACTGGGTGCACTTGCCGCCGATCAGGTGGGTGGCACCGGCGTCGTCGGTGGCGAACCATCCGTCGATCGCGGGTTGCGAAGATGCTGCTGGCACGCGGCCCAGCCTAAACGATCACGACCGCAAAACTGAAACGTGTTGCAGTTTTGTCCCGCGGGCCGGGTGTCAGCGCGGTCCGATCTTATTTGAGGTGACGGCGCAGCTGATCGTGTGACCACGGCGTGAGGCGGAACCGGCCATCGCGAATGACGGCGACGGCGACGTCGTTCGCACCCAAGCCCGCGTGGTCAGTGGGCGTGAAGTGGTATTCGCCTTCAGGGGTGAGGCAGGTCAGTGATTCCATAGCTCGCTGGACCGCATCGGGAGCGTCGTCGCCGCCCGCTTCGATGGCGGCCGCGATCAACTTCACGGCGGTATAGCCGTCCACCGCGAACTGCGACGGCGGTACACCGTGGCGGAGCTCGAACGGCCCGGTCAGCGCGGCGACGGCGGTACGGGTCTGCGATGGCGGCAGGTCTGATGCCACGGCCACCAGGGAAGTCGCCACCACGATGCCGTCGGAGGCTGGTCCGACCTCGTCCGCGAAGGCTGGGCTCGCGGCACCGAGTCCGGCGACCAGCGGAATGCTCAGGCCCGCCGAGCGGAATGCCAGCGCCAATCCGGTCGCCGGCGGACCCGTGACCCAACCCATCGACGCCTGTGCGCCAGCGGCGGCGATCGCCGCGACGACGGGCCCGAAATCCCGGCTGTCGACCTTCACGGCCTCGACGGCGACGGCCTCGACTCCGAACTGTCCGAGCATCGTTTCCTGTGTCGCCCAGGCCTCGCGGTTGAACACGCTGTCGGAATCGAAGACCACCGCGATTCTGGTCAGGCCGTGCGCGCGGAAGTATCGGAGCAGCTGCGCGGCGACGAGACGGCCGGTCGGCGGTGTCATGAACACATACGGACGGACGGGATCGACCTGGGTGTGCGCCGCACCCGTCGACACGTACACCCGCATACGTTCGTCAGTGTGCGGCAACACCGCCAGACTCGCGTTGGAGAACGACGTCCCGACGACAGCGGCGACGCCGCGGTCGGCCAGCCGGTGGTAGGCGTCGACCGCACCCTGAGACAGGCTGGCGTCGTCTTCGACCACCAGCTCCACCCGGCGGCCGAGGACACCACCGCCAGCATTGAGCTGCTCGACCGCCAGCTCCGCGCCGTCGCGATTCTCCAGGCCCATGTAGTTGGAACCGGACAGGGATGTCACCTGTCCGATCAGGATCGGGTGGGACGGCTGCTGCACCAGGGCAGGTTATCCGTGGGCCGCCTCGATCAGGACGCGTACCAGGTCACTGTGGTTGTCGCGCATGAGGTCGTGCGCTCGTAGAAGCGCCAACCGCCGTGGCAGGCGCCGGGGATCAGAACAAAGCCGGTCATCGAGAACTCCTGTCCGCGAAGGTGTTTCGCCGGTACGCGGCGGTGACGCGAGCCAGCTCGTCGGGGCTTGCCGCATGCATCTCGCGGTTGGCGTGCACCACGGCCGCCGTCTCTGGAATCCGGCGGGCCTCGTATCCGGCGATTCCGTGGCCGGCGGCCAGCTCGTCGGCCAGGGCGCGGGCGTCGAGGATGGCCTGTGAGCCGCCGTTGGCGCCCACCGGATACATCGGATGCGCGGCGTCGCCCAGCAACGTGACCCGTCGAGTTCCCCAGTGGGGCAACGGCTCCCGGTCGACCATCGGATACTCGAACACAGCGTCGCTTCGGTTCACCAGTTCCGCCGGATCCAACCAGTCCAGATTCCAGCCCGACATCGGGGCCAGCAGCGCCGCCGGATCGACCCGCGTGTTCCAGTTCGCGTCCCCCGGAAGGGGGCCCGGGGCCGTTTCGGTGACCTGCAGCACCCAGTTCACCAGATCATCGCCGATCGGGTAGACCACCAATTCGACGCCGTCGGTGCCCTTGACGATCGCCATCGTGCGCCCGTCGAGGAACGGCCGGATGCGGCTGGCACCCCGAAACATTCGCACACCTGACCAGGCCAACGGGTCCGGACCGGGATGCAACCGCCTGCGCACGGTCGAATGCACCCCGTCGGCGCCGATCAAGACCTCGGCCATGAACTCGCCGCGGCGCGTCGTCACCCGTACCTGCTCGTCGGTTTCGTCGAAATCGGTCACGGCGGCCTCGGTCCTCACCGAATCGCGGCCCAGTCGAGCGCGCACCGCGTCGAGCAGCAGCATCTGCAACCGTCCGCGATGCACCGAACACTGCGGATAGCCGTAGCCGCCTTCGATGCCACGGGGCTCGCGGAACAGCAAGGCGCCGTCGGAACGGTAGAAATCGATCACCGCCGGGGTCGCCGACATGGCGACCAAACCCTCGCCGAGTCCGAGCTCGAACAGTTCGCGCACCGCGTGGGGCAGCAGGTTGATCCCGACGCCGAGCGGGCGCAATTCTCGGGCGCTGTCGAGCACCGTGACCTGAAAGCCCCTGGCGTGCAAAGCGAGTGCGGTGGCCAGGCCACCGATACCGGCTCCGGCGATGACGATCGGATATGCGGACATGACTCCAGCCTCGTCAGCGCCCAACGATACGTCCAATACATAGTGATTACACAAACTATTGTGATTTCTTATGGAATTGCGGCAGCTCGAATACTTCGTCGCGGTGGCCGAGGAAGCCAACTTCACCCGCGCGGCCGAGCGGGTACATGTCGCGCAACCGGCGGTCAGCGCGCAGATCCGGCTTCTTGAACGCGAGCTCGGCCAGCAGTTGTTCGATCGCAGCCGCCGCGCGGTCCGGCTGACCGCCGCAGGCGAGGCCGTGCTGCCGCACGCCCGGGCCGCACTGGCCGCCACCGCCGCAGTCCGCATCGCCGTGGAGGAACTCGGCGAGTTGGTGCGTGGCTCAGTGGTGGTGGGCACTGTGACAGCCCACGACTTCGACATGGCGGGGCTGCTCGCCGAGTTCCACGCCGCTCACCCACTCGTCGACATCACGCTGACCACCGACGAGTCCGACGCGCTGCTGGACGGCCTGCACTCGGGACGCCTCGATGCGGCCATCGTGTCGGTGGGTGCCGAACTGCCGGCCGGACTGACTGCCGAGGTGGTGACGGATCAACGCATCGTCGCGGCCGTGGCAGGTGACCATCCGTGGCGCCGGCGACGCACGGTCGCCCTGCGCGATCTCGCGGAACATCCGGTGATCGCGCTGCCGGCCGGCGCGGGCATCCGCCACCAGTTCGACCGAGCGTGCCGCGCCGCCGGGGTGGCCGCGCGGGTCGCGTTCGAGGCGAGCACCCCGAACGCACTGGCCGAGCTCGCCGAGCGTGGGCTCGGAGTCGCGGTGTTGCCCGAATCGGTGGCGGTCAACCGGACCGGCCTGCACCCGCTGCCCATCACCCCCGAGCTTCGCGGCCGGCTGGTGTTCGCCTGGCGGGCACAGGGCCCGATGAGCCCGGCCGCCAGGGTGCTGACCGAGATGGCTCGCCGTCGTCTGCACGTCGGTGGCCCCGCATAGAGTGAGGGCCGTGAGCCCCGCGAAGACCGAGACGAAGAACGCGCCGACCCCCAACGCCTCAGGGACGTCTGACAAGCCCACCCTCATGCTGCTGGATGGCAATTCGTTGGCATTCCGGGCGTTTTACGCGTTGCCCGCCGAGAATTTCAAGACTCAGGGCGGGCTGACCACCAATGCGGTCTACGGGTTCACCTCCATGCTGATCAACCTGCTGCGGGACGAGCAGCCCAGCCATGTGGCCGCGGCGTTCGACGTCTCCCGCCAGACCTTCCGCAAGGACAAGTACCCCGAGTACAAGGAGGGCCGGTCGGCCACCCCCGACGAATTCCGCGGGCAGATCGACATCACCAAAGAGGTGCTCGGCGCGCTGGGCATCACGGCTTTGGCCGAGCCCGGATTCGAGGCCGACGACATCATCGCCACCTTGGCCACCCAGGCCGAGCAGGAGGGCTACCGGGTGTTGGTGGTCACCGGTGACCGGGACTCGCTGCAATTGGTGACCGACGACATCACCGTGCTCTACCCGCGCAAAGGCGTCAGCGAGCTGACCCGGTTCACGCCGGAGGCGGTGGTGGAGAAGTACGGGCTGACCCCGGCGCAGTACCCGGATTTCGCGGCCCTGCGGGGGGACCCGAGTGACAACCTGCCCGGCATTCCCGGAGTGGGGGAGAAGACCGCGACGAAGTGGATCGTCGAGTACGGCTCCCTGCAGGAGCTGGTGGACAACGTCGAGAAGGTCAAGGGCAAGGTGGGCGACGCGCTGCGGGCCAACCTGTCCAGCGTGGTGCTCAACCGCGACCTGACCGAGCTGGTGCGCGACGTCCCGCTGGCCCAGACTCCGGACACGCTGCGGATGCAACCCTGGAACCGCGACCAGATCCACCGGCTGTTCGACGACCTTGAGTTCCGGGTCCTGCGGGACCGGCTGTTCGAAACGCTGGTGGCGTCCGAACCGGAGGTCGAGCACGGGTTCGACGTGCGCGGCCGGGCGCTGGAGCCGGGCGAGTTGGCCGCATGGCTGGCCGAGCACAGCCTGGGCAACCGGTTCGGGCTGGCCGTGGTCGGCACGCACCTGGCGTTTGACGCCGACGCCACCGCGCTGGCCATCGTCGCGGCCGACGGGGACGGGCGGTACATCGACACCGCGACGTTGACGCCCGAGGATGAGGAGGCCTTGGCGCGCTGGCTGGGTGACCCGGGCCCACCGAAGGCGCTGCACGAGGCCAAGCTGGCCATGCATGACCTGGCCGGCCGGGGCTGGACACTGCGAGGTGTCACCTCCGATACGGCGCTGGCCGCCTATCTGGTCCGGCCCGGGCAGCGCAGCTTCGCCCTCGATGATCTGGCGGTGCGCTATCTGCGCCGCGAGCTGCGCGCTGAAAGCCCTGAGCAGCAACAGCTTTCGTTGCTCGACGACTCCGACGGGGTTGATGAGCAGGCGGTGCAGACGCTGATCCTGCGGGCCTGCGCGGTTTTGGATCTCGCCGATGCACTCGATGAGGAGCTGGCCCGGATCGACTCGTCCTCCCTGTTGGGCCGGATGGAGTTGCCGGTGCAGCGGGCATTGGCCGAGATGGAGTCGATCGGCATCGCCGTCGACGTCGACAAGCTGCAGGAGCTGCAGAGCGAGTTCGCCGATCAGATCCGCGACGCCGCCGAGGCCGCCTATGCGGTGATCGGCAAGCAGATCAATCTCGGGTCGCCCAAGCAGCTGCAGGCGGTGCTGTTCGACGAACTGGAGATGCCCAAGACCAAGAAGACCAAGACCGGTTACACCACGGATGCCGATGCGCTGCAATCGCTGTTCGACAAGACCGGCCACCCGTTCCTGCAGCATCTGCTGACCCACCGCGACGTCACCCGCTTGAAGGTGACCGTCGACGGGCTGCTCAATGCGGTGGCCTCCGACGGGCGCATCCACACCACGTTCAACCAGACCATTGCCGCCACCGGCCGGTTGTCGTCGACCGAGCCGAACCTGCAGAACATCCCGATCCGCACGGAGGCCGGCCGACGCATCCGCGACGCGTTCGTCGTCGGCAGCGGTTACGCCGAGCTGATGACGGCTGATTACAGCCAGATCGAGATGCGGATCATGGCGCACCTGTCCCGGGACGAAGGCCTCATCGAGGCGTTCAACACCGGTGAGGACCTGCATTCGTTCGTCGCGTCGCGGGCGTTCTCGGTGCCCATCGACGAGGTCACCCCGGAGCTGCGCCGCCGGGTCAAGGCCATGTCCTACGGCCTGGCCTACGGACTGAGCGCTTACGGGTTGGCCAGCCAGCTCAAGATCTCCACCGAAGAGGCCAAGGTGCAGATGGAGCAGTACTTCGACCGGTTCGGCGGTGTGCGTGACTACCTGCGCGACGTGGTCGACCAGGCCCGTAAGGACGGGTTCACCTCAACGGTGCTGGGCCGTCGTCGTTACCTGCCGGAACTCGACAGCAGCAACCGCAACGTGCGCGAGGCGGCTGAGCGGGCCGCGCTCAACGCTCCGATCCAGGGCAGTGCTGCCGACATCATCAAAGTGGCGATGATCAACGTCGACGCGGCCATCAAGGAAGCGGGGCTGACGTCGCGGATGCTGCTGCAGGTGCACGACGAGTTGTTGTTCGAGGTGGCCGAGGGGGAGCGGGACACCCTGGAGGCTTTGGTTCGCGAGCACATGGGCAACGCCTACCCGTTGGATGTGCCGTTGGAGGTGTCGGTCGGATACGGCCGGAGCTGGGATGCGGCGGCCCACTAACGTGTGGCCGAAGTAGCTCGCCAACGCCGCGTCGGTTGGGGCCCGCGCTATCGCGCGTCGGCCGCCAGCCCCAGGCCCAGCGCCACGAGTGCGGCCGCCATCGCTCGTTCGATACGGCGGCGAATTCGGGTGCGGTTGAGGATGTTTCGCGCGCGGTCGGCGGCCAGCACGATACCCACGCACCATGAGGTGTCGATAACCAGCTGAATCAGGGCGAGCACCAGCAACGTCGGTAGCACCGGCCCCGTCCCCGGCAGAAATTGGGGGAGCACCACGATGCCGAAGGCCGCCGCCTTCGGGTTGGCGGCGATCGACAGCAGTGCCGCGCGGAAGGCCGCCGCCGGGGTTCGCCCCCGCGCCGGCAGGGCGACCTGCGCGTCGGCCGGGTGCTTCGCGCTGCGCCACGCGCTGACGCCGAGCCAGATCAGGATCGCGGCGCCGACGACATGCAGGGTGAGGGACAACCACCGGTTGGCGGTCAGCAACATCGACAGCCCGCCACCGCCGGCCAGAGTCCAGCCGCAGATGCCGATCTCGTTGCCGACGACTGCCGCCAGGCCGGCCGACCGCGCCGTCCCGCACCGAGCGGTGCAGGAACAGTGCCGTCGCCGGTCCGGGCAGTGCGGCCAGGATCACCGATGCGACCAGGAAGGCCGGCAGCACGTCGACAATGTGGGCGAGCATTCGACAAGTATCGCTGACCAGCGCAAATCGCTAGTGGCGAGGGCCCGCACGGTGACGTCGCCGGCGGTTCAGTAGCGGACCGGCGCCTGGTAGTGCGCCATCCAGTGCAGGATCGGCGCGGCTGCCCGTGCGGCCGTCACCGAGTACACCTCTTCCTGCTGCAGCGCGTACACCTGGGCATCGCCGAAACCGCGGTCGATGCGGTCGCGGACGAAGGCGAGCTCGACGACGGCGGCGGCGAACGCCGCGACAGCTTTGCCCGCGGGCCGTCCGCCGGCCAGCGTGGCCTGTTTGACGGCGGCGTGGCGGGTCTTCAACGACCCCAGCCAGGTGGCCTCGTTGTGCGTGATCAGCCCGGCGGCGACCATGCCCGGCAGTTTGGCGGCCACGACGCGTTGTTCCCGGCGGCGGCTGGTGACGGCGACCACGATCATCGCGATGAAGATCGGCACCATCCACACCGCGTAGACGATGAAGTAGGTTCCGGCGCCCAGCAGCGACGAGCCGTTCCACAGCCCGTGCATGAACACCGCGCCCAGGTAGCCGGCCAGGATGCACAGCAGCTTGGCCCCGCCGCTGCGCCGGTGCAGGGCGAAGTACACCCCGATCGCGGTCATCGTGGTGAACAGCGAGTGGGCGAAGGGGGCCATCACCAGGCGCATCGCGGCGGTGACGAGTGACCCGGCCAGCGAGTCGGCGCTGGAGATGTACATGATGTCTTCGAGCCAGGCGAAACCGATCCCGACCAGGCCGGCGTACACCAGGCAGTCGGTCAGCGAATTGAGCTCGTTGCGCCGCCGCCCGGTCATCATGATCAGCAGGAACAGGCCTTTGGCGGCCTCTTCGATGAACGGGGCGCGGATCGCCACCGAGGCGAAACTGTGCGCCGAATCCGCCGAGTCGACACCGGGGGCCAGCAGCGCATCGGTGAACAGGCTCAGCACGAGGGACAACACGACGGCGACGGCGGCGCCCCAGCCGAACGCCAGCAACAGGAGTCGCGGCGGCTCCGGTTCCCAGCGGTCCAGCCACAGGTAGGCGAACACCGCCCCGGTCATCACGATGCTGGACAGCGTGAATCCGATGATCGCGCCGGCGGGGTTGAGCGCGGTGAACAGCAGCACGAGCACGCCGATGACGACGCCGCAGGCGATGATCGCGGCCAGCGGGGCGCCGACCTTACGTACGGGCCTCGGCATCGGAGCGGTGACCGGGAACCACGGCCGATGGGCAGGGCCTGGGGTCGGGTAATACGCCACTGCAGCAGAGTAGCCGTGGGTAGGCTGCGTTCCCGGCACAAATTCCGACGACGGTCCGGCGTGCCCGTGACGCCCCCGTAGAGGGGCGGTTTGTCCTGCGTGTGCCTGGTCGAGTACCCTCGTTACGTATCTGTGCGTACAGCTGGACACCATCTAGTCGCCGGCACGGATCTGCACCAAAGCGATAAACGCAACACAATTGTCCCTACGAGTAAACCTGTCCGGAGCAACCCACCACATGCCAAGTCCCTCCGTCACCTCGCCGCAAGTAGCCGTCAACGACATCGGCTCGGCTGAGGACTTTCTCGCCGCCATCGACAAAACCATCAAATACTTCAACGATGGCGACATCGTCGAGGGAACCATCGTCAAGGTTGACCGTGACGAGGTCCTGCTCGATATCGGCTACAAGACCGAAGGTGTCATTCCTTCCCGCGAACTCTCCATCAAGCACGACGTCGACCCCAACGAGGTCGTTTCCGTGGGCGATGAGGTCGAGGCCCTCGTTCTCACCAAGGAGGACAAGGAAGGCCGCCTGATCCTGTCCAAGAAGCGGGCTCAGTACGAGCGCGCCTGGGGCACCATCGAGGAACTCAAGGAGAAGGACGAGGCCGTCAAGGGCACCGTCATCGAGGTCGTCAAGGGCGGCCTGATCCTCGACATCGGTCTGCGTGGCTTCCTCCCCGCCTCCCTGGTCGAGATGCGTCGTGTCCGCGATCTGCAGCCGTACATCGGCAAGGAGATCGAGGCCAAGATCATCGAGCTGGACAAGAACCGCAACAACGTGGTGCTGAGCCGCCGCGCCTGGCTGGAGCAGACTCAGTCCGAGGTGCGCAGCGAGTTCCTCAACCAGCTGCAGAAGGGCGCCATCCGCAAGGGTGTCGTCTCCTCGATCGTCAACTTCGGCGCCTTCGTCGATCTCGGCGGTGTCGACGGCCTGGTGCACGTCTCCGAGCTGTCCTGGAAGCACATCGATCACCCGTCCGAGGTGGTTCAGGTGGGCGACGAGGTCACCGTCGAGGTGCTGGACGTCGACATGGATCGCGAGCGGGTTTCGCTGTCGCTCAAGGCGACTCAGGAAGATCCGTGGCGTCACTTCGCCCGCACCCACGCGATCGGTCAGATCGTTCCGGGCAAGGTCACCAAGCTGGTGCCGTTCGGTGCGTTCGTCCGCGTCGAGGAGGGTATCGAGGGCCTGGTGCACATCTCGGAGCTGTCCGAGCGCCACGTCGAGGTCCCGGACCAGGTGGTCCAGGTCGGCGACGACGCGATGGTCAAGGTCATCGACATCGACCTGGAGCGTCGCCGGATCTCGCTGAGCCTCAAGCAGGCCAACGAGGACTACACCGAGGAGTTCGACCCGTCGAAGTACGGCATGGCCGACAGCTACGACGAGCAGGGCAACTACATCTTCCCCGAGGGCTTCGACGCCGAGACCAACGAATGGCTCGAAGGCTTCGACAAGCAGCGTGAGGAGTGGGAGGCCCGCTACGCCGAGGCCGAGCGCCGGCACAAGATGCACACCACGCAGATGGAGAAGTTCGCCGCGGCCGAGGCCGAGGAAGCTGCCCGTCCGGTGTCCAACGGTTCCTCGCGTTCGGAGGAGTCCACCGGTGGCACGCTGGCCAGCGACGCACAGCTGGCTGCACTGCGGGAGAAGCTCGCAGGCAACGCCTAAATAGATCTGGCAACGAACGCCCCGGCCCTTTTGGGTCGGGGCGTTCGTCGTTCCTGCGGCCTGACAGACTGTGGGCGTGCTTCGTATCGGGTTAACCGGCGGTATCGGCGCCGGGAAGTCAACAGTGTCGGCCACATTCAGTGAACTCGGTGGCATCATCGTCGACGGCGACGTGATCGCACGTGAGGTGGTCGAGCCCGGAACCGAGGGGCTGGCCAAACTGGTCGAGGCGTTCGGGGACGGCATCCTGCTCCCGGAGGGGGCGTTGAACCGACCCGCGCTGGCGGCAGTCGCCTTCAGTGACGACGAGAAGCGCGCCACCCTGAACGGCATCGTGCATCCTCTGGTGGCGCACCGCCGGTCGGAGCTCATCGCGGCGGCCCATGAAGATGCCGTCATCGTCGAGGACATCCCGCTGTTGGTGGAATCCCAGATGGCACCGATGTTTCCGTTGGTCGTCATCGTCAACGCCGACCCGGAACTACGCGTCAAGCGGCTCATCGAGTACCGCGGATTCACCGAGCAGGATGCTCGCGCCCGCATCGCCGCGCAGGCCACCGAGGAACAACGCCGCGCCGTCGCCGATGTGTGGCTGGACAACTCTGGTAGCCCCGGCGCCGTCATCGAGCAGGCGCGCGCCCTGTGGCACGAGCGGATCCTGCCCTTCGCACACAATCTCAAGGTTCGCCGGCCGGCCCATCGCGACCCGGTCGTGGTGCCGTATGACCCGACCTGGCCGGAGCAGGCGCGCCGCATCGTGGCCCGGCTGAACACGGCATGTGGGCACCGGGCGGTGCGCATCGACCACATCGGTTCGACCGCTGTGCCCGGGATGGACGCCAAGGACGTCATCGACGTGCAGGTGACGGTCGAATCGCTGGCGGTTGCCGATGAGCTCGCCGAGGCGTTGTTGACGGCCGGTTATCCGGTGGTGCCGGGTATCACGGCAGACACCCCGCACAGCGCGGATCCTGCGGTGTGGCAGAAGCGTTTCCACGCATCGGCAGATCCTGGCCGGCCGACCAATGTGCATGTTCGGGTGGACGGCTGGCCCAATCAGCGGTTCGCGCTGACGTTCGTCGACTGGCTGCGGGCCAACCCTGGCGTTCAGGTGGACTATCTGGCCGCCAAGCGCGCCGCTCTGGCGGCGCCCGACTACGCCGTGGCCAAAGAGCCGTGGTTCCTGGATGCCTACCATCGCGCCCAGAAATGGGCGGATGCGACGGACTGGCGGCCTTAGTTCGCTGGGCTGCACCAGGATTCGCGCACAAGGTGCCGACGGCCAGATGAGAGGCCTGCTGGGACGGCCTGTGCGGTAGCGTTTGGGGCGTCCGAAGGGGGGACGCGTGTCAACAGCCAAGCCGGCACTGGTACCGGTTCGCCAGATCGCGGCGCATGAGCTGGTGGTCGACCAAATGCGGCGGGCGCTCGAACTCGGTCAGTTCCGGCCCGGTGACCGGCTGCCCACCGAACGCGAACTGTCCGACATGCTCGACGTTTCCCGCACCACGGTGCGCGCTGCCGTCGGCGTTCTGGAAGGCGAGGGGCTGATCACGGTGCGGCGCGGCCGTGGCGGTGGCTTCACGGTGCAGGCGCCGCAGTACGACCCCGCCGAGATGCGCCGCGAGCTGCGTCGCAACAAGCGGGCGATCCGCGATGCCTTCGACTACCGCGTCATCGTCGAAACCGGCGCCACCCGGTTGGCCGCCGAGCGACGCCGGGCCGGCGATGTGGCCGAACTTCGCAAGCTGCTCAGAGGCATGGAGTCCGCGCTGCAGGTGGGGATGGACGAGCCGTCGGCCCGGCACACCACTGAGTTCCAGACGCTGGACTCGGCGTTTCACCTCGGCATCGCCCAGGCCTCGCAGAACGACCGGCTGCTGGAGGCGGTGGCCGACGCCCGACGGCGGATGTGGCTACCGGTCGGTGCGATCTTCGGGCGCCTGGAGCCCAACGCCAACGACTTCCACGAGGCGATCCTCGTAGCGATCGAGAACCGCGACCCGGAGTTGGCCGCCGCGCAGATGGCGGCGCACATCAACGACACCCGGCACACGGTTGAGTCCTGGATGAAGCGCTGAGGGCTAGGTAGCCGGTGGCGCGGGTTCCGCGGCCGCGGGATCGACGGGCGCCGGCAACGCGACATCGGTTCCGGGCGGAACTGTGGCGGGCACAGCAGGCACCGAGTTGCTCAGCGGTGCTCCACAGGGCAGGCTGCCGTAATTCGGATCGTCCTTCGGCCGGGTCAGCCGAGGGCCGACGAAGGTGTCCGCCTGGGCGACGATCTGGTCGTCCACCAGGATCTCGCAGTGCAGGTTCGCCGAGTACGGCCAATCGATGCGGACATCCATTCCGGCGGTCTGTGGATCGGCCACCACGCCCGTCGCCTCGAAGACCCGGCCGGGCAACATCGACGGGTCGGCGGTGTTGACGTTGTGGTCGTCGATCTTGTAAGCGATGGTGGCGTTGCGGGAGACACCGTCGATCCTGGCGCGGTACGTCACGTTGTGAAGTTGCTGGTCGGGCAGCGGTTCCAGTTGAGGCGGCGCCTCCGGGTCGGCGTGTGCGACAGCGGGTATCAACAGTGCGCCGGTGAGCAGTCCTGCCAGCGCGGGGAGGACTCCCCAGGCGTACTTAGCTGAGCTCATGAATCTTGACCTTACGCTCCCCGCCACGTGAGGGCCATTCCGTTGCCGGACAGCCACTGATCAAGCCGATAGCCGCAGCTCGCCAGGCCCTCGATCGCGGTGGCCGCGGTTTGCACCGCTTGTTCGCCGGTCTCCGGGCTCAGCAGACCGTGGCGCACCGCGGTCAGCAGTTCGTCGACGTCGCACAACTCGACGCCGCGTCCGGTGCGGATCACCAGGTCCAGATAGTGGTCTTCTGAATGCCACGCGGTCGGGCCCGCGGTGTAGCGGCCGATGTCGAGGTAGAAGTCCTGGTCCCGCTCGTGGCCGGGGCTGAAATGGAACACGCTGGCCCGCAGTCCGAGCGAGGGCAGCAGCCAAGACTCCAGGTAGTGGAACTGGGCCCGGCCGGGAGTCGGGCGGGCCATGTACAGGCCCCAAGGCTCGACGGTGTAGACGTCAACCGCCCGCACGATGCCTTTTGGGTCGGTGTTCGTGCGGGCGACCAGGTCGAATGTCTCGTGTTTCGGCGGGTGGATGGGCCAAGCCTACGCGTGCAGCGAACGCGGGCGGAAGTTGTCGGCATGCAGTTCTACGCTGGTGAGCATGGCCTTTGCGACCGAACATCCTGTGCTCGCGCATTCGGAGTACCGGGCTGTCGATGAGATCGTCCGCACCGGTGCCCGGTTCGAGGTGGTCAGTGAGTACGAGCCGGCCGGTGATCAGCCGGCCGCCATTGACGAACTGGAGCGCCGGATCAAAGCCGGCGAACGCGACGTCGTGTTGTTGGGTGCCACCGGTACCGGTAAGTCGGCCACCACGGCGTGGCTGATCGAGCGGCTGCAGCGGCCCACCCTGGTCATGGCGCCGAACAAGACACTGGCTGCCCAGCTGGCCAACGAGTTGCGGGAGATGTTGCCGCACAACGCCGTTGAGTATTTCGTCTCGTACTACGACTATTACCAGCCCGAGGCGTACATCGCCCAGACGGATACCTACATCGAGAAGGACAGCTCGATCAACGACGATGTCGAGCGGTTGCGGCACTCCGCTACCTCCAGCCTGCTGTCGCGGCGCGACGTGGTCGTGGTGGCGTCGGTGTCGTGCATCTACGGCCTGGGCACGCCGCAGTCCTATCTGGACCGCTCGGTGGAGTTGGCGGTGGGTCAGGAGGTGCCGCGCGACGGGCTGCTGCGGTTGTTGGTGGATGTCCAGTACAACCGCAACGACATGGCGTTCACCCGCGGCACCTTCCGGGTGCGCGGCGACACCGTCGAGATCATCCCGTCCTACGAGGAGCTCGCGGTACGTATCGAGTTCTTCGGCGACGAAATCGAGGCGCTGTACTACCTGCACCCGCTGACCGGCGACATCGTCCGCCAGGTCGACTCGCTGCGGATCTTCCCGGCCACCCACTATGTGGCCGGCCCGGAGCGGATGGCGCAGGCGATTTCGACCATCGAGCAGGAGCTGGAAGCGCGGCTGGCCGAGCTGGAGGGGCAGGGCAAGCTGCTGGAGGCCCAGCGGCTGCGGATGCGCACCAACTACGACGTCGAGATGATGAAGCAGGTCGGGTTCTGCTCGGGCATCGAGAACTACTCGCGCCACATCGACGGTCGTCCGGCCGGTTCGGCCCCGGCGACCCTGCTCGACTACTTCCCCGAGGACTTCCTGCTCGTCATCGACGAATCCCACGTCACGGTGCCCCAGATCGGCGGCATGTACGAGGGAGACATGTCCCGTAAGCGCAACCTGGTGGAGTTCGGTTTCCGGCTGCCATCAGCCGTCGACAACCGGCCGCTGACCTGGGAGGAATTCGCCGACCGCATCGGGCAGACGGTGTATCTCTCGGCGACCCCGGGCGCCTACGAGATCAGCCAGGCCGGTGGTGAGTTCGTCGAACAGGTGATCCGCCCGACCGGCCTGGTCGACCCGAAGGTGGTGGTGAAGCCGACCAAGGGCCAGATCGACGACCTGATCGGGGAGATCCGCACCCGCACAGAGCGCGACGAGCGGGTCTTGGTCACCACGTTGACCAAGAAGATGGCCGAGGACCTCACCGACTACCTGCTGGAGCTCGGCATCAAAGTCCGGTACCTGCATTCGGAGGTCGACACGTTGCGCCGCGTCGAGCTGTTGCGGCAGCTACGCCTCGGTGAATACGACGTGCTGGTCGGGATCAACCTGCTGCGTGAGGGGTTGGACCTGCCCGAGGTGTCGCTGGTGGCGATCCTCGACGCGGACAAAGAGGGGTTCCTCCGGTCCACGCGCAGCCTGATCCAGACCATCGGCCGCGCCGCCCGCAACGTGTCCGGCGAGGTCCACATGTACGCCGACAAGATCACCGACTCGATGCGTGAGGCCATCGACGAGACCGAGCGCCGCCGGGCCAAGCAGATCGCCTACAACGAGGCCAACGGGATAGATCCCAAGCCGTTGCGCAAGAAGATCGCCGACATCCTCGACCAGGTGTACCGCGAAGCGGACGACAGTGAATCGGTGGAGATCGGCGGTTCGGGGCGCAACGCTTCCCGCGGCCGGCGCGCTCAGGGCGAACCCGGTCGCGCGGTCAGTGCGGGCATCGTCGAAGGCCGCGACACCACGAACATGCCGCGCGCCGAATTGGCCGATCTGATCAAGGATCTGACCGAGCAGATGATGACGGCGGCCCGCGATCTGCAGTTCGAGCTGGCGGCGCGGATCCGCGACGAGATCCAGGATCTGAAGAAGGAGCTCCGGGGAATGGACGCCGCCGGTCTGAAGTGATCGGCGGTTGTTGACCTCAACGGCGGTTCAGCTTCTAGCGTCGTCGGTGTGACCGACACCGTGACTCCAGATACCGGGACCTGGCGGCAGTTGTTGGGTGCCCGGTACCTGGGTGCGTCCACCGTCCTGGCCGGCGGTGTGCTGCTGTACGCCACCAACGAGTTCCTGACCATCAGCCTGCTGCCCAGTGCGGTGGCCGAGATCGGCGGGCAGCGGTTCTACGCCTGGGTGACGACGGTGTACCTGGTCGCCTCGGTGGTCGCGGCCACCACCGTCCACTCGCTGTTGATGCGGCTGGGCCCGAGACGCGCATATCTGCTGGGGCTCACGGTGTTCGGCGTCGGGAGTCTGAGCTGTGCCCTGGCCCCGAGTATGGAGGTGCTGCTTGCCGGCCGTACCGTCCAGGGTTTCGCCGGGGGATTGCTCGCCGGCCTGGGGTATGCCGTGATCAACACGGCGCTGCCGAATACGTTGTGGACCAAGGCTTCTGCGCTGGTGTCCGCCATGTGGGGTGTCGGTACCGTGATCGGCCCGGCCTCCGGTGGGGTGTTCGCACAATTCGGGAACTGGCGCTGGGCCTTCGGTGTGCTGGTGATCCTCACGGCTGCGATGGCCGCCCTGGTGCCGGTCGCCCTGCCGGCCAGGGCCGCCGGCTCGGGTCCGGCGCCCGGCATCCCCGGGTGGTCGCTCGTTCTGCTGGGTGCGGCGGCCATGACGGTGAGTGTGGCGGGTATTCCGCACGACCGGCGAGCCACCGCGGCGCTGCTTGCACTGGGCGTGGCGCTGGTCGTCGCATTCCTGGCCGTGGACCGCCGGGCCGGGGCATCGGTGTTGCCGCCCAGCACATTCGGGTCCGGTCCGCTCAAGTGGATCTATCTGAGCCTGGGGGTGCTGATGGCCGCGACCATGGTCGACATGTACGTGCCGCTGTTCGGTCAACGGTTGGCGCACCTCACGCCGGTGATGGCCGGCTTCTTCGGCGCGGTGTTGTCGGTCGGTTGGACAGCGGGGGAGATCGTCAGTGCGTCGCTGCAGAGCCGGCGGGTCATCGTGCGCACGGTGGCGATCGCGCCGATCGTGATGGCGGCTGGTCTGGTCCTAGGGGCGGTGCTGATCCGGGACGGGATGGCGCCGGGGTCGGTGGTGGCGTGGGCGGTGGCGCTCGCGGTCACGGGTGCCGGCATCGGTATCGCCTGGCCGCATCTGTCCGCGTGGGCGATGGGCAGCGTGGACGATCCGGGCGAGGGGCCGGCCGCGGCGGCCGCCATCAACACCGTCCAGCTCATCTGCGGTGCGTTCGGTGCGGGTCTGGCCGGTGTCGTCGTCAACCTCCGCGATACCGCGGACGCGGCCGCGGCGCGTTGGCTGTTCGCCGCATTCGCGGTGCTCGCCGCGCTCGGAGCCATCGCTTCGTTCCGTTCTGCACCGCGAGCGTGCGCGTCTGCTGCCCAACACGCCGCATAACGCCGGCATTCTGCGCACGTTCGCGCGCGATGAGTTTCGGCCCTGGCGCGAGTCTCTCCTCCAGGACCAACACGAGGAGTGATTCGATGTCGCTGACGCTGAACGCCTACCCAGATGTCGTCGATCGGGACGAGTGGCTCGAGGCGCGCAAGAAATTGCTGGCCGCCGAACGCGAGGTGACGCACCTGCGCGACGCGGTCAACGCCCAACGGCGCCGGCTGCCGATGGTGAAGGTGGACAAGGACTACACCTTCGAGGGCCCCGATGGTGAAGTGACGCTGCTCGACTTGTTCGAGGGCCGTAGCCAGCTCTACATCCACCACTTCATGTGGATCGACGCTCTCGACGCCGGTTGTCCCAGCTGTACCGCCGCAGCCGATCTGACCTTCACCGAAGAAGACCGAAAGTTGTTGCACGGCAAGGACGTCACGTTCGCCTGTGTGTCCCGCGCGCCGTATGCCAGCATCGCCGCCTACCGCGACAGCCACGGCTGGACCTTCCCGTGGTACTCGTCGCGCGACAGCGATTTCACCTACGACTACCACGTGACGCTCGACCCGGCCCGTGCCCCGATCGAATACAACTACAAGTCCGCCGAGGAACTGCGCGCCGACGGTTTCGATGACGACGATCTGCGCGGTGACTGGCCCGGGGCCAGTGTCTTCTTGCGTCGCGGTGACGAGGTCTTCCACACCTACTCGGCTTTTGCCCGCGGCCTCGACCACACCGCGGTCGGGTACCCGTTCCTCGACCTGACTCCGTATGGGCGGCAAGAACCGTGGGAGGACTCGCCGGCCGGCTGGCCTCAGGGCGGCCCAGTGGTCGGCAGGCCGGTGGGGGAGGACACCGACGAGTAACGATCATTGCGATCGAAACCATGGGCTGGCTCCGGTGCGCCTGGCACTGTAACTCGTGATGCGGGTGTGGCTGAGTGGCTAGGCACCGGCCTGCAAAGCCGTTTACACGGGTTCGAATCCCGTCACTCGCTCGATGTGGCCTGTTCGGACCGGGCAGCGCTGAGGCGCTCCCCGGTCCGAACGGTCTATGCGCTCGGCGTGAGCGTAGGTGCGGGCGTGCCGTCGAACGGCACCGTGTGGTGGCTGTTCCGGCGATGCGCCGCCAACACCCAGTAGACCGCCATGGCGACCAGGAAGGCCACGATCCAGTTGTAGTCGTACAGCGGCTTGAGCAGCGGGATCACCCCGTCGACGGGGAACGGGCCGGATTTCTCTCCGTTGGGTCCGAGTGTCGAGTAGGCCCCACCCACCGCGACGAAAGCTCCCACGGCCGTGGCGATCACCGCGCGAACGTTCCATCCGTTGGTGAAGTGGTAGTGGCCGTCGAGGATGTACAGCTCGGGTACCCGTAGTTCGGTCTTGCGTGCGAGCCAATAGTCCGACGTCAGGACGCCGCCCACAGCACCCATGACACCGCCGTAGAACCCCAGCCAGACGAACACATAGGTCTCGGGGCTGGCCAGCAGCTTCCAGGGCAGGATCAGGGTGCCGAGGGCGACCGAGACCAGCACGCCCCGCCGGAACGTGATGAGCTTGGGCAGTGCATTGGCGAAGTCCAGCGCCGGGCTGACGAGGTTGGCCGCCATGTTGGTCTGCACACTCGAGACGACGATGGCCAACGCGCCCACGAAAATCGCTATGCGACTGCCGAAATGAGATACCAACTCGTCGGGGTTCCACAGCTCGGCTGCCGTCACCCCGTAGTGCTGTGAGGCCAGGGAGGTGGCGAGGATCGCCATCAGGGAGACGACCAGCATGGTCGCCGGCAGGCCCCATGCTTGACCTCGTCGCTGTGCCTGCTGGTTTTCGGCGAACCTGGTGAAATCCGGCATGTTGAGCGACAACGTCGACCAGAACGCGATATTGGCCATCAGGCTGATCGGGAAGACCGCGAGCCAGAAGTGCGATCCCCAGCCCAGTTTCGACGGCTGCGACATCACCGGTCCGAGATCGCCGCCGGTCTTGAACAGCAATACGACGATCAGGAGCAGAACCGCGCCCACGACGACTGGCGCGGCGATCTGCTGAAAGCGGCGCAGGGATTCAAACCCCTTGTAAATCACCGCCACCTGAAGGGCGAGAACTACCAGGTAGCACGCCAGGGTGGTGACCGGCAGCGTTCCGATGAAGCCGAAATCGACGGGCTGAGCCTGCGACCAGGACGGTCCGATCGCGGCGCCCAGCGCAAGATTGAGACCCAGACCGCCGAACCAGGTTTGAATGCCGAACCATCCACATGCCACCAGTCCACGCATGACCGCGGGCAGGTTCGCCCCGCGCACACCGTAAGCGGCTCGGGCGAATACCGGGAAACTTATCCCGTGCTTTGCGCCTGCGTGGCTGTTGAGCAGCATGGGGATCAACACGATCAGGTTGGCCAGCACGATGGTGAAGAGGGCTTGAACCCAGTTCATCCCCAATGCGATGAGCGACGCTGCCAGCGTCCAGGTGGCCGGGTTCATGCACATTGCCACCCACAACGTCAGGTAGACACGGCTCGTCCAGGTGCGCATGGCCGGATGGATCGGTCGCAGGTCCGCGTTGTAGAGCGAGGCCTCCACGGCATGCCCGTGTTCATCCAACGGGATGGGTGCGGGGTCGCCGAGCGGCGCGGTTTTGGGTGCCTTGGCGCGCATTGGGGACTCCATCTGTGAGCGGGAATCTAGTGGGCGGGAATGGCTTCGTAGGATTCGGGGCGACGGTCTCGGTAGAACTGCCAGTCGTTGCGTACAGTGCGCACGAGGGACAGGTCGAGGTCGCGTATCACGATTTCCTCGGCGTCCGGCGAGGCCACGTCGCCCACGTAGTTGCCACGGGGATCTACGAAATAGGAGCTTCCGTAGAAGGTCACGGCGTCATCGCCGAATTCCCCGGTCTCGGTGCCGATCCGATTATTGGCCCCTACAAAATACTGGTTGTTGGCGGCGGCTGCAGGCTGCTCCAGTTCCCAGAGCCGATTGGACAGGCCGGGTTTGGTGGCCGATGGGTTGAAGACCAACTCGGCACCGGCGAGTCCGAACTCGCGCCAGCCTTCCGGGAAGTGGCGGTCGTAACAGATGTACACGCCGACCCTGCCCACAGCGGTGTCGAACACCGGGTAGCCGAGATTGCCGGGTTTGAAGTAGAACTTCTCCCAGAATCGGTCGACATGGGGGATGTGGTTCTTCCGGTACTTGCCGAGATAGCTTCCGTCAGCGTCGATCACGGCTGCCGTGTTGTAGTAGACGCCCGGCATCTCCTCCTCGTACACCGGGAGCACCAGCACGACCCCGAGTTCCTTGGCCAGCGCCGAGAAACGCTCGGTGAGCGGACCCGGGACCGCCTGGGCGTACTCGTAGTATTTCGGATCCTGCACGATGCCGAAGTAGGGCCCGTGGAAGAGTTCCTGGAAGCAGACGATCTGCGCGCCGGCCGCGGCGGCCTGCCGGGTCAGATCCTCGTGTTTGGCCACCATCGACTCTTCGTCTCCGGTCCAGGCCACCTGGGTGAGGGCTGCCTTGATCGTGGTCATGGGGTCGTTTCCTCTCTCGTTCAAGAAATTTGGGTGGCGGCGGTCAGCTGAGGATGACGTCGCCCGGGCGGTTGATCGCTGGAATGACCGCTTTGCCGTACTCGGCCAGGGTGTGGTCCTGGCCGTCGTGTTGCAGGTAGATCGCGAACTGGTCGACGCCGAGCTTCTGCAATTCCTGCAGTTTGGCGATGTGCGCATCGGCGGACCCCAGGATGCAGAAGCGGTCGATGACGTCGTCGGGCACGAAGTCCGAGTGTGAGCTGCCTGCGCGTCCGTGCGCGTTGTAGTCGTACCCGTGGCGACCCTTGATGTAATCGGTGAGCGCCTCGGGCACCGCACCGCTGGTGCCGTATCTGGTGACGATGTCGGCAACGTGGTTGCCGACCATTCCGCCGAACCAACGGCATTGGTCGCGTTGGTGGTCCAGGTCGTCGCCGATGTAGGCCGGCGCACCGACGCAGACCTTGACGTCGTCGGGATTGCGTCCGGCGTCGGCCGCAGCGTTCTTGACTCGTTCGATCATCCACTTGGTGATGTCGGGATCGGCCAGTTGCAACAGGAATCCGTCGGCGACCTGTCCGCACAGCTCGAGCGCCTTCGGCCCATAGGCGCCGACGTACACATCCAGGGTGGACTTGGTGGCCCAGGGCAGGCGCACCGTTGAACCGTTGATCTCGGTGGGACGCCCGTTGGCCAGATCGGAGATCACCGTGACCGCCGACCTCAAGGTGGCCAGTGTGGAGGGCTTTCCGGACAACGTCCGCACGGCGCTGTCACCGCGGCCGATCGAGCATACGGTGCGGTTGCCGAACATCGAGTTCAGCGTCGCGTAGGTGGAGGCGGTGACCGTGACGTCACGGCTGATCGGGTTGGTGACCATGGGGCCGACGATCACCTTGCGGGTGGCCGCCAGGATCTGACCGTGGATGACATACGGCTCCTGCCACAGCAGGTGTGAGTCGAACGTCCAGACGTAGTCGAATCCCCGGTTCTCCGCGGCGACCGCCAACTCGACCACACGCGAGGCAGGTGGGTCGGGTTGCAGCACGATGCCGAAATCCATTGGTAGACCTTTCTTTGCTCGGCGGCGGGACTAGATGAGGTATTGGCTGAGGCCGCGCTTGATGTACTGGCCATGGCCGGTCCGGCCATGGAAGGTGTTCCGGTCCACGACCACCTGGCCTCGGGACAGCACGGTGTCCACATGGCCGTCGACCTCGAAGCCCTCCCATGCGGAGTGATCGATGTTCATGTGATGGGTTTCGGCGCTGATGTGTGTTCTGCCGTTGGGGTCGTAGATCACGATGTCGGCGTCGGCCCCGGGCTGGATCACACCCTTCTTGCCGTACATCCCGAACATGCGTGCTGGTGTCGTCGAGCAGATCTCAACCCACCGGGGCAGGGAGATCTCACCGAGCACGACGCCTTGGTACAGCAGGTCCATCCGATGTTCGACCGAGCCGATGCCGTTGGGGATCTTGGAGAAGTCGTTGCGGCCCAGGTCTTTTTGACCGTTCATGCAGAACGGGCAATGGTCGGTGGAGACGACCTGCAGGTCATTGGTCCGCAGCCCCTGCCACATGTGGTGCTGGTGGCCTTCGGCGCGCGAGCGTAGTGGCGTCGAACAGACCCATTTCGCACCTTCGAAGCCGGGCGCGCCAAGATGCTCCTCGAGGGACAGGTAGAGGTACTGCGGACAGGTTTCGGCAAAGACATTGCGTCCGTTGTCGCGTGCGGCGGCGATCTGTTCGACGGCCTGCTTCGCGCTGACATGGACGATGTAGAGCGGGGCGCCGGTGATGTCGGCGAGCATGATTGCGCGGTGGGTGGCCTCTGCTTCGGCCTGCCAGGGCCGGGTCAGCCCGTGGTGGTAGGGCGCGGTATCGCCGCGGGCGATGGATTGCTGGACGAGAACGTCTATGACACTGCCGTTTTCGGCGTGCATCATGATCAATGCACCGTTGTCGCTCGCCCGCTGCATTCCCCGAAGGATCTGGCCGTCGTCGGACAGGAAGACGCCCTTGTAGGCCATGAAGAACTTGAAGCTCGTGACGCCCTCGTGAACCAGTTCGTCCATGGCGGCCAGCGAGGCGTCATCGACGTCGCTCAGAATCTGGTGAAAGCCGTAGTCGATGGCACAGTTGCCGCCCGCTTTCTCGTGCCACAGTTCGTACTGGCGGAGCGGATTCTCCCCGGCCTTCTGGACAACGAAGTCGACGATCGTCGTGGTGCCGCCCCACGCCGCGGCCCGCGTTCCGGTTTCGAACGTGTCGGAGGCGTTGGTACCGCCGAAAGGCATCTCCATATGGGTGTGGGCATCCACGCCGCCGGGGATGACGTACTTGCCGGTGGCATCGATGACCTTCTCGGCGGCCGGCGATCCGCCCAACACGGTCTGGGCGTCGAGGACGGCGACGATCCGCTCGCCGTCGACCAAGACGTCTGCGGTACACGTGCCTGTCGCGTTGACGATCGTGCCGCCGGTGATCAGGGTTCTGCTCATTGCCAATTCATTCGCTCTCGTCGTACTGCCGAAGTGCGGTCGACCCGATGGCCGGGCGCGCCCGGCGGCTGTAGGGATCCGATCGCGGCACATGCGCACAACCGCGTTGCGGTGGTCCCGAACGCTCTCGACTGTGGCCGCGGTCACAACGAACTTAAGTGACGAACCGGCATCGAACCAGCACGCGGTGCACCGAAAATTCGCCGTTTCGGTGTGCATGTGCACACCGGTGCCGTGGACGCCCGGTGTCGCCGTGGCTACGGTGACGGTCGTGCGCAAAGCTCCCGGAACGGGTCAACCGTCGGACACGCGTTGGATGGAACTGGTCGACCAGGTGACCGCACATCGCGAGAGCCTCGTCGACGCATACATGGCGCAAATCGACGAGGGGCGGCGGTTCTACGAATCGCGGGTGGATACCGCCGACCTCCGGGAGAGTGCGCGGACGGCGTTCACGATGTTGCTCAGGCAACTCGCAGGCGCACCGATCAGCGAGGAGGACCGCCGCGTCACCCGTGAACTCGGGGTGCGGCGGGCCCGACAGGGCGTGCAGTCGAGGAAGCTCACCGCCGCCATCCACCGGGACTTCTCGGTGCTGTGGTCGGCCTTTCTGGAGCTCTCTGAGGACGAAGACGCCACCGTGCTGACCCACCACACCGAAGACATGTGGCGGGTGGTCGACGGTTTTGCGGGAAGCATCCACGCGGCGTACTTCGACGAAGTGATCGCGATTGCCCAGGAACGGTCGTTCAGCGTGCAATCACTGCTGGCACAGTTGATGACCGATGAGTATCCGTCGCTGACGTTCATCGCCCGGGCCGGGCAGGCGCTGTCGATCCGCGAGACCGACGGAGTGTGGGTCGCCGCGGCCCTGGTCACCGAGGGCGCGCCGCTGCAGCAGTTCGCCGAGCGTCTGCGTCGCCGCGGCCGGTTGGCCTACACCTATGTGATGGGGGAGTGCATCTTGGCGGTGTGGGTCGCCGGTGCGGCCACCTCGGGGCTGGTGGGAGTGCTCGACGGATTCACCTTGAGCCCCGACCGTGCCGACCTGCAATCGGTCCGGTGCGGAGTTTCGCCGTTGTACCGGGGGATCGCCCAGCTGCGCTCGGCCGCCGAGGTCGCGTGCGAGATCGCCCTGTCCATGCATCCTGACCACGCCGGACCCACGACCATCGCGGACGTCTGGCCGCTGATCGCCGGGGCTGCCCTGCACACCCGGTTGCCGGCGCTGGACGAGTCGATACGGGGCCCGTTGCGAGCGTGCCGGCCCGCAGAGTTGACGGCGTTGCTGGAGACCATCAAGGTTTTCTCGCAGAACGGTGATGCCAGCGCCACCGCGGCCCAACTGTTCTGCCACCGAAACACGGTGATGAAGCGGCTCCGCCGGTTCAAGGAACTCACCGGTCTGGACATGACCGTCCCCACGGACTCGGCGCGCGTCCTGGTGGTTCTGGCATCGGAGTTGGCGGCAGTCGGAGCCCATCCCGAATAATGCTGCGGTGCCCATGCTGCCCCTTGCCGACGTCCTGTCCACGCTCGATCTGACGGAGTCGGGTGCCGGCATGTTCGTCGCCGAACAGCGAGACAACCCCAGCCACCACATCGTGGGCGGCCACATCGCGGCCCAGGCGCTGATCGCCGCCAGTCGCACCGTTCCCGGTCGGTTGCCGCACAGCCTGCACGTCTATCTGCTGCGTGCCGGCGATGCCCGGTATCCGGTGCAGATGGAGGTGGCCGACCTGCGCGACGGGGGATCGCTGTCCACCCGCCGGGTCATCGGACGCCAAGGCGATGAAGTGTTGCTGGAAGCCCTCGTCTCGTTCAGCGTCCCGATGGAGGCCGCGGATTACCAGCAAGCCCGTCCCCAGGTGCCTGACCCGGAAACGCTGCCTCCGGTCGAAGAGCAGCTGCAGGCGTTCGCCGACGAGGCTCATGGGTATTGGGTGCGCCCGCAGTGGATCGAGCGCCGCTACATCGACCCGCCGCCGCGGCTGGCGATCGATCTACCCGAACCCCCTGAGCGCACCCGCATGTGGTGGCGCCCCGCAGAACCCGTCACCGACGATCCGATCATCAACAGTGCTCTGCTGACCTACTTTTCGGGCACCTCGTTGCTCGATTCCACGGTGACGATGCGGCGAGCCACCCAGGTCACCGTCTTCTCGGCGTTGATCGACCTCGCCATCTGGTTCCACCGCCCCGCGGATCTGACGGATTGGCTACTGTCCGACCAGGTTTCGCCCAGCGGAATCAACGGTCGGGGTTTGGCCAACGCCACCGTGTACAACCGGGCCGGGCAACTCGTGTGTTCGACGACCCAGGAGATGTACTTCGGCAGGGCGCGCCGCGGCTGACTCACCGAATCGACTTCACCACCTGGGCGAAGTTGAACTGCCAGCGTTCGACGATGTGGAAGCCCATGCCTTCGGGCACCTGATAGGCCGGGGCGCGGTCCAGTCGGGGTCCGGGCGCCAGCCTCGAACCGCTCTGTCGACTGGGCACCGAAGGGTCGCGTTCGGACACGGTCCACAACACCGTGCACCGGCGCAGCTCGTCGGCGACGCCCCAGATGCCGAGGTGGGCATCCCACAACCGATTCCGCTGCCAGGCCGGCCTGCCCCGTCCGGGGTCGACAAGGTCGGCATACGCGGCGGGACGGGCCGCTGTGATGGGGCGGATCGGGCCCGGTTTCCATGATGTGGTGTTGTCGAAGACGATGCAGTCACCGGGGGATGAGTGTGCCGTGATGACGTCGGCAACCTGGCTGAAATCCATGCCCTCCTTGGCGTAGGGGCCTCGCTGCACCGTGATGTAGTTCGGCGTCGCGGCGAGCGCGAATACCGCCAGAGACGCGGTGATCCATTCGCGATTCCGGGCCAGAGCCACCACACACACGGCGAGCAGCAGCGCCATCGCCGGCGTGGTGAAACAGAGGTAGCGAGGGTAGTAAAGCGGCTGGCCGACAGCCGAATACGTCACGAGCACCGTGGTCGGGGCCACAACCCACGCCGCGGCCACGGCCACGAGCGGGCGGGTGCTGTCGTCGGTGGGTCGCAGCCGGCGAACCAGCAGCGGGGCACTCAGTACGAAGGCCGCCACTACCGCAAAGGCCACGCTGTGGTCGAAGTACTGCTCCAGCAGGACTTCGGCGACGGTGTGTAGACCGAGCGGCGAGATCCATCCGACCTGAAAGCTCTGCGAGCGGCACCACAAGATGAACGGAACCACGACCAATACGGCCGCCGTGGTGGCCACGGCCCACCTGGCGCGAGGGCGACGGTGGTCGCAGAGCATCGCGACGGCGACGGCGTGCGGGATCACCATCAGCACCACGAAAATGTTCAGTACCGTCGAAAATGCCAGCAGCGCACCGTATGCGGCCCACAGCGTCCCGCGGTCGCGTCGGATCGCGGTGACGAGCAGAACCGTCAGCCAGACCGCCGCCAGCGTCGACCAGGCATAGGACCGGGCTTCGATGCCGGCCCAGGTGATCCTGGGCAGCATCGCGAAAAGAACTCCCGCACAGACCGATACCGTGCGAGTGCCGAACTGCCGGCCGAGTATCACCACTCCACCGGCGGCGCCACCGACAGCCAGGCAGCTGGAGAAGCGGGACCAGAACTCGGTGGCCGGGAACACCGCGAACCAGCCGTGCATGCCGAGGTAGTACAGCCCGTGTACGGCGTCGATATGGCCGACCAGGTCCCACAGTTGGGCAACCGTGCGGGTGGCCGCCGATATGGTGGCCGCCTCGTCGAACCACAGCGAAGGCCGGGCCGCCCCCAAGGCACACAGCACGGTGGCGAACAGGGCCACCGCCCAGGCGTCGAATCGGGCTTGTCGATCGACCCTGCGCTCCGTGCCGTCGGCACGGTCATTCAGCGATAGATCCACGTCAGCGACCGTGTCACCCCCTCAACCGATGGCAAAGATTAACCTGTGCCACTCGACTCGCTCTCTCCGACAGGGCGATTGCCGACCGAAGCGGGTCGATGAGCTGGATCACTGGCGCCGGCGAATCGTCCTGACGGCAACCCTGATTCCGTCGGCGTCGACTACGTCACGGTCGGCACTGGTTTTGTGGTTCCGAGGGTTAACATCAGTGCCAATTAGCCGGACGGGACGCCGCTAGCGGGTTCCAGTTGTCGGCTGTCCGTGTGGGTGTCGTGATTTGCGCCCCTGGTCAGCGGCAACGGGTTACTGTCTCGGGTGGCGTTGCAACTGACAGTGGGAGGGTATTGATGAGCGCGTATCGAACCGTGGTGGTCGGCACGGACGGATCTGATTCGTCGTTGCGTGCAGTCGACCGCGCCGGTCAGATTGCCGCGAGCTCGAATGCCAAGCTGGTGGTGGCAACCGCGTACTTCCCGCAGAGCGAAGACCAGCGCGCGGCCGACGTGCTCAAGGACGAGGGCTACAAGATGGCCGGCAATGCGCCCATCTACGCCATCCTCCGCGAGGCGACGGACCGGGCCAAGGCCGCCGGCGCCACCGACATCGAGGAGCGGCCGGTGGTCGGCGCTCCGGTCGATGCACTCGTCGAGCTGGCCGAGGACGTCCAGGCGGATCTGCTGGTGGTCGGCAACGTGGGCCTGAGCACGATCGCCGGCCGTCTGCTGGGCTCGGTGCCCGCCAACGTGGCACGCCGGTCCAAGACCGACGTGCTCATCGTCCACACCAGCTAGCCCTCGGGCTGATCGACTACCAACCGCGCTCGCGCCACTCCCCGAGGTGGGGACGTTCGGCGCCGAGCGTGGTGTCGTCTCCGTGCCCGGGATACACCACGGTGCGGTCGTCGTAGACGTCGAACACCTTGGCGCTCACGTCGCCCAGTAACCGCTCGAAGTCACCCGGCTGCCAGGTTTTGCCCACGCCGCCGGGAAACAGGCAGTCACCGGTGAACAGGTGGGTCACCCCGTCGTCTGCTTTGAGCGCCAGCGCGACCGAGCCCTCGGTGTGACCCTGCAGATGGATCACGTCGAACGTCAGGTCGCCGACCTTGATGGTGTCGCCGTCGGCGAGGATCCGGTCGGGTGTCACCGGCAGCGGTTCGGCGTCCAGGGAGTGTGCGGCCGTCGGTGCGCCGGTGGCCTTCGCCACAGCTTCCAGCGCCTGCCAGTGGTCGAAATGCTGGTGGCTGGTGACGATCAGCGACAGCTTGGGGGTCTGCTGCTTGATGACGTCCAGCAGTACTTCGGCGTCGTTGGCGGCGTCGATGAGCAGCGTTTCACCGGTGGAATTGCAGGTCACCAGGTAGGCGTTGTTGTCCATGGGGCCGACCGAGATCTTGATGACAGAGGCGTTCGGCAGGGTTCGGCGGGCGGCGGTGCCCGGCTCCTGGTGCCCGGTGTAGGTATCGGCAACCGCGATGTTGGGGCTGGTCATAGCGCCACCGTAGCGGGCTTGTCGGTGGTCGCACATAGCATGGGCAACAAGTCTGTCGTCGGAAAGGAAACGCGTGGCTGACCGCCTGATCGTGAAGGGTGCGCGCGAGCACAATCTGCGAGGAGTCGACCTCGATCTGCCCCGTGATGCGCTGATTGTGTTCACCGGCCTGTCCGGGTCCGGCAAATCCTCGCTGGCCTTCGACACCATCTTCGCCGAGGGGCAGCGCCGCTACGTCGAGTCGCTGTCGGCATATGCCAGGCAGTTCCTGGGACAGATGGACAAGCCCGATGTCGACTTCATCGAGGGCCTGTCGCCCGCGGTCTCGATCGATCAGAAGTCCACCAACCGCAACCCGCGGTCGACGGTGGGCACCATCACCGAGGTGTACGACTACCTGCGGCTGCTCTACGCCCGCGCCGGCACCCCGCACTGCCCGGTGTGTGGTGAGCGCATCGCCCGGCAGACCCCGCAGCAGATCGTCGACCAGGTCCTGGCCATGGACGAGGGGCTGCGGTTCCAGGTGCTGGCCCCGGTGGTCCGCACCCGTAAGGGCGAGTTCATCGACCTGTTCGAGAAGCTCAACACCCAGGGCTACAGCCGCGTTCGGGTGGACGGCGTGGTGCATTCGCTGACCGACCCGCCCAAGCTCAAGAAGCAGGAAAAGCACGATATCGAGGTGGTCGTCGACCGCCTGACGGTCAAGGCCAGCTCCAAACAGCGGCTCACCGACTCGGTGGAGACGGCGCTGAACCTCGCCGACGGCATCGTGGTGCTGGAGTTCGTCGACCGCGAAGACGACCATCCGCACCGGGAGCAGCGCTTCTCCGAGAAACTGGCCTGCCCCAACGGCCACCCGCTGGCCGTGGATGATCTTGAACCCCGGTCGTTCTCGTTCAACTCGCCCTACGGCGCCTGCCCGGAGTGCACCGGCCTGGGCATCCGCAAAGAGGTCGACCCGGAACTGGTCGTGCCCGACCCGGACTTGACGCTGGCCGGGGGCGCCATCGCGCCGTGGGCCGTCGGCCAGAGTGCGGAGTACTTCACCCGGATGTTGTCCGGGTTGGGGGATCAGCTCGGCTTCGACATCGACACCCCGTGGCGGAAGCTGCCGGCCAAGGCCCGCAAAGCGATCCTGGAAGGCTCTGATCACCAGGTCCACGTCCGCTACAAGAACCGCTACGGCCGCACCCGGTCCTACTACGCCGATTTCGAAGGCGTGATGGCGTTCCTGCAGCGCCGTATGGAGCAGACCGACTCGGAGCAGATGAAGGAACGCTACGAGGGCTTCATGCGCGACATCCCGTGCCCGGAGTGCCACGGCACCCGGCTCAAGCCCGAGATCCTCGCGGTGACCATGGCTGCGGGGGAGTTCGGCGCGAAGTCCATCGCCGAGGTGGCCGAGCTGTCGATCGCCGACTGCGCCGACTTCCTCAACGCGCTCACCCTGGGGCAGCGTGAGCAGGCCATCGCCGGTCAGGTGCTCAAGGAGATCCAGTCGCGGCTCGGGTTCCTGCTCGACGTCGGGCTGGACTACCTGTCGCTGTCGCGGGCTGCCGCGACGCTCTCCGGCGGCGAGGCGCAGCGCATCCGGCTGGCCACCCAGATCGGCTCCGGCCTGGTCGGCGTGCTCTATGTGCTCGACGAGCCGTCCATCGGTCTGCATCAGCGCGACAACCGCAGGCTGATCGACACCCTGGTGCGGCTGCGCGACCTGGGTAACACGCTGATCGTCGTCGAACACGATCTCGACACCATCGCCCACGCCGACTGGGTGGTCGACATCGGCCCGGCGGCCGGGGAACACGGCGGCCGCATCGTGCACAGCGGCACCTACCAGGATCTGCTGACCAACCCCGAATCCATCACCGGCGCTTACCTTTCCGGCAAGGAGAGCATCGAGGTGCCCGCCATCCGGCGGCCCACCGACAAACGTCGGCAGGTCACCGTGGTCGGCGCGCGGGAGAACAACCTCAAGGAGATCGACGTCGCGTTCCCGCTGGGCGTGCTCACCTCGGTGACCGGGGTGTCCGGCTCGGGCAAGTCGACGCTGGTCAACGACATCCTGGCCTCGGTGATGGCCAACAAGCTCAACGGCGCGCGTCAGGTGCCGGGCCGGCACACCCGGGTCAACGGGCTCGACCAGTTGGACAAGCTGGTGCGCGTCGACCAGTCGCCCATCGGCCGCACCCCGCGGTCCAATCCGGCTACCTATACCGGGGTGTTCGACAAGATCCGGTCCCTGTTCGCCGCCACCACAGAGGCCAAGGTTCGCGGCTATCAGCCGGGGCGGTTCTCGTTCAACGTCAAGGGCGGTCGGTGTGAGGCATGCTCCGGTGACGGCACCATCAAGATCGAGATGAACTTCCTGCCTGACGTGTATGTGCCGTGTGAGGTCTGTCAGGGCGCCCGGTACAACCGGGAAACCCTCGAGGTGCATTACAAGGGCAAGACCATCGCCGAGGTGCTGGATCTGTCGATCGAGGAGGCCGCCGAGTTCTTCGAGCCCATCAGCTCGATCCACCGCTACCTCAAGACCCTGGTCGATGTCGGGCTGGGCTACGTGCGGCTGGGCCAACCGGCACCGACGCTGTCCGGCGGTGAGGCGCAACGCGTCAAGCTCGCCGCTGAACTACAGAAGCGCTCCACCGGTCGCACCGTCTACATCCTCGACGAGCCCACCACCGGTCTGCACTTCGAAGACATCCGTAAGCTGCTCAAGGTCATCAACGGCCTTGTCGACAAAGGCAATACGGTGATCGTCATCGAGCACAACCTCGACGTCATCAAGACCTCGGACTGGATTGTGGACATGGGCCCTGAAGGGGGAGCCGGCGGCGGCACCGTCGTCGCCCAGGGCACTCCCGAGGATGTGGCGGCCAACCCGGACAGCTACACCGGACAGTTCCTCGCCGAGCTGGTGGAAGTGCCGGCACCGAAATCCAAGCGGCGCAAGGTCAGCGCCTAGGCTCTGCGCTTGGACAACGGCGACGGGAACCGCGGATTTGCGCGTGTCCCGGCCAGCCAGTCGGTCAGCGCGTCGGCGCGCTCCTGCAAAGCCCGGGTGCCGTCGCGGCCGACCTCCTCGAGGAGGTGCAACCGAACCCGACCGTCGTCGTCCTGCCCCCAGCCACCCACGATGCGGCCGTTCCACCACGCGGTGAGTCCGGCATTGCCGTTGCGGTCGAAGACCTGGCTGCGGTGTGCTCCGAGATACCAGTCGCGGTCGAACCAGCCCATGGTGGTGACGTCCAGGCCGGGCAGGAGCGCTGCCCACGGTTCAGGTTCGGGTTCGGTGTCCAGATCGTCGGCCAGCGCGTAGCCGGGACTGCCGTGCAGATCGACTTCGACCGCGCCGATATCGCGCAATGCCTGACGTGCCCAGGTCAAGGTGTTGCCGAACCACCATTTGATGTCGGTGACCGTGGCCGGGCCGAACGTGCGTAACCAGGTGCGCACCAACTCGGTGCGGGCATGGTCCGGCTCGACCGCCGTCAGCGGTGCCCCGATCCAGTCGGAGGTGAGCGTCCAGCGCGGTCGTGAGTTGGTCCAGCCGCTGTCGTTGGGGCCGCGGACGATCTCTCCGCGCACTCCGAGCACCGTCAAAACCCTTGGGGACAGCGGAGTCTCACCGCCCCAGGTCTTTCCCGGCGCCGGGTTGTAACTGCCGGCCAGTTCGGGCAGCGCGGTGCGCAGCTGCGCCGCAGCCCTCGGCCCGTGCTGGCGCAGATGCGCCAGCACCGCCCGGCGTGCGGCCGCCAGCCACTCGGACCCGTCCGCAGCCACACCGGCCTTCTCCACATCGGCGATGAGTTTGCGCTCTTCGTTACCGGCCACCCGGTCACTTGCCCCGGCCTGCACCAGCGGGAGGTCGTCCACGCGCACGATCCACAGCGTGCGGCGCATCGCGAGGTGCTTGAGCATCGTGCGCTTGGCGTACAGCTCACGGTCCAGATCATCGGTGGTGAAGCCCTGCAGGCGAGCCCACAAGGACAAGTAGGGAGTCGAAGGGTCAGTGGCGTGCAGACCGACGACGGCGCCCGTGATGTCGGCAACCGAGGACGCCGGTTGGCTCAGGAAGTGTCGCCGGGCCAGCCGAGCGCGACGCTCGGCCACGGTGAACGAGCGCATGAATCAGCTGTCGTCCTTGTGCATGGACTCCCGGATCTGCCGCAAGCGCTCGGCAGCCGCTTGCTGACGCTTCTCGTACTGCTCCTCGACGGATCGACCCTCGGGTGTCTCGGCGGCCAGCTCGGACGCCCCGAGTGCGGTGCCGTACCGGGTCTCGATCTTCTCCCGGACCGCGTCGAACGTCGGCACCCCGGCCGCGGTGTAGCCGGTGTCAGGCGCTTCGACGGGCCCGGCCGAACCGGTGGTGGGGGCTGCGGGAACGACCTCGCCCTCCACGGCAGCGGGCTCCTGCGCTTCTTCGGGTTGATCCGGCTGCTCTGGGTCCTTCGTCACGAAACCCACGTTACCTGCGGGAACCGACATTTCTTGGGATCGGTAGCCGCTGGGTCCTCCTTGACTTGGGGACACGACGGAGCCATCGGGGCAACGCGGAACGAAGGGAAGACGCAATGACCATCAATCGAGTTATCGCCGGCGCCATGGGACTCCTCGCCACCGGTGCGGTGGTGGTGGGCTGCTCGAACGACAAGCCCGCCGACAAGCCCTCCGACAAGCCGGCTGCGTCGGCGGCGGCTGACACCAAGGTCAGCTCGGGGAGCAACGCCCAGGTCAAGGTCGACGGATCGGATCTGGCCGGGCTGGACCTGAACTCGGTCACCTGCGTCAAGCAGGGCGGCAAGATCAACGTCGGCAGCGCCGCGATCGGCGGCCAGCAGGGCCTCGGCGTCGTGATGACCGACGAGGCGACTCCGAAGGTCGAATCGCTCGGCCTGGTCTACGACGGCAGCGCATTGGCGGTCAGCGAGGCGATGGGCGTGAAAGTGGGGTCGGCTCAGGTCAAGGTCGACGGGGACACCTACACGATCACCGGTGAAGCATCGGGGGCCGACATGAAGAACCCGATGGCCGGGATGATCAACAAGCCGTTCACCATCACGGTGTCCTGCAGCTGATCTCCCAGCATGGCGGGCGGGTCCGGCAGACCTTCTGCCGGACCCGCCCGCCCCTTTTATATGGTGCAGAGGTGACCATCGTCGGGGATCTGCAGCGCGCCCGTCACCTGGCGCTTGCGGCCGACGAAGACGCGGCCAGGCAACTGTTGGTGTCGCTGCTGCCCCGCGTCGAGGAGGCCGACCGGGACGACTACGCACTCGAGGTGTTCGCCCAACTCGGTGAGGTCTACCTCGTGCGTACCGCGTACGACGGTGTCGTGGAAAGCATTTCCCGCATCCGGGATTGCCTGACGATCTACCTCGGGATCCGCTCGGGGCAGCGTCCGGATCTCGCCGGGCAGGTGAGTCTGTCCGAGGCCGAAGTCGATCACATGATCTGCCGGTACACCCGGCGCGTCGAGTTTCTCGAAGCGGGACTGGCCGCCGCCCGCGGTGATCATGACAGTGCCGCAGCGCATCTGGAGGCGCTGATCGAAGTCCCCGGAGACATCGATGATCTGGTGTCCGAGCACCGGAACCTGATCTGCCAGACCAGGATCCTGATCGCCGTGGGCCTGTGTGACGACGACCTCTACGCCGCGTCGGCACCGGTGTGGACCGAGGTATTGGACTTCTTGCAGAATGCCGGCTCCGGTGGTGGCGATGCCGAAACCGACTATCTGTTCGTGACGGGCGCGCTGGGCTACGCGCGGTTCTGCATCGAGTCGGGGCGTCTGGACGAGGCCGAGCCGTGGTTGCGCCGGGCCGGTGCCCGCGCGCAGGCCCGAGGCTGGCGGCTCGCGACCGCACGGGCCCAGCTCGAGCGTGCGGCGGCCTGCTGGTCCAGCGGCGCATACACCGAGACGCAGGATTTGGTGACCGAGGCCTATCCGGTGATCGCCGAGCATGCCCGGGCCCACGACGTGTCTCGGAGCTGGCTGTACTTCGGGCTGATCCGGCTGGGTATCGGCCGGTTACGCGAGGCCGATCAATGCTGGGAGCATGCCGAGCGGCATTGGCGCGAGATCGAGCGGCCGCTCTACATCCACCGGATCTTGTTGCAGCGCAGTTGGATCGCCCTGTTCCGCGGCCTGTTCGACGATGCCATTGCGATGGTGGAAGAGGCCAGGGCGCTGCTGGATTCCTCCCCTCGGCACAGCTGGCTTCAGTACGCGCGGCTGGACGCTCATCTGGGGAACATCTGGCGGGCCGCCGCCCTCGCCGAGATGGGCTTCGACGGCTTGGGCAAACCGGAGCAGAGCTGGGAGCAGGTCGAGGCCCGGCATGCCGCGGGAACCGGTTGGTACAACTGTCGTCCGGGGAGCCGGAAGTACCGCCGCGGGATGGAGAAACTCGCCAACGCGGTCGACCTCAAGGTCCCGGCGGCGCTGGCGGTGGATTCGGTCCGATACACGATCGTCGACGCCGGCGCTCGCGCCCGATGGGCGAACGGTGTCTCGGCGCCGCTGCTGGCCGGGGCGTTCGCAGTGGCCTGGGAATCGGACAACACCGAGTTGATTTGTGAACTGATCGAATATCACAGTGCCCGGGGAACTTTCAGCGCTGACGGTATTCTCGACCCGAGCTGTCCCCAGGCTGCCGACTGGGCCGAGACGGCCACCGGAGTCGTCCCGGTGGAAGCCGAACTCGCCCCAGAGCTCGCGGTGGCGGCGGCGGCCGCACCCGTCGGTGGCGAGAGTGCGTTGACCAGACTCGGACCGTTGCCACCGCTGCGCATGGACCCGAGCTCAGGGCCCATCCTCAGTCGCTACCGGGAGTTGGCGGCGCACCGCTACGGCCGCGAAGTCACTGCGCCCGGTGCGGAATGGGCGACCTGGCCATGACCGAGACGTTGGTGTTGCGGTTGGCTGATGTCGGCATCGCGACATACGCCAGCCTGCGGGTCGTCGGGAAACCCGAGCGCTCGGTCACCTGGGTGATCGAGCAACCCGATCTGGAGGCGGTGGCGGCCGCCCTCAACCCGGCGCTGCCCGATCCGATCGGGAGTGAAACGGCCGCCGACGCAATCGAACGAGCCGTTACCGCAGGCGCTTTCGCCGACGGCGAGACCGAGTTCCGGCTCGCCCGGTTGCTCGGAACTCAGCTGATCGGCGCCGAGGCTTGGAAACTGCTGGCCGACTGCGTCGATTCGCCCCGGCCCGTGCTGTTCCTGACACCGAGTCCGACGCTGGGCCGCGTGCCGTGGGGACAACTGGCGATGCCGGGACCGCACGGCTTCCGGTTGATGGAACTGGCCGACGTGCTGATGTCCGTGCCGTCCAACATCGTTCATGCTCCGCGCAGCCCGGCACGCTGGCAGGACCGCCTCGGCCGGCCTCCGGTGCTGGTGTTGGATCCGCGGATCCCCGGGCAGCGGCCTGATTCGGCGCTGGGCTCGGTGCTGGGCCGCCCGTCACCGCACACGCCTCTCTCGGAACATTTCGGTGAACTGGTGGCCGGGCAGGATGTCCTGCCGAAGGTCGACGAAGCCGTCGAGCTGTTCCGTCGCACCGATGCCGACCGGCGCTGGCTGGCAGATATGTGTGCACAGGACCCGAGCCGGCTGCTCTATGTCGGCCACGCCAGTGCCGCCGACGACACCGTCGGGCATGCCGACCGCGCGGGGTTGCACCTAGCCGAAGACCGGCCGCTGACGGCGGGCGAGATGATCTCGGCGCAACTGCCGATCCCGCCCCGGGTGGCGTTGTTGGCGTGTGCTTCCGGCGGCGACTACCGGTTCGACGAGGCGGCCGGGTTGGTTGCCGCCATGATCCTGGGCGGCGCGCAGTTGGTCACCGCGACGCTGTGGTCGCTGCCGACTACCGCGGGCTTCCGGCGGTTCGGCAGTGCGCCCGAGGCCGATCCCATGGCCGACACCATCGTCGGGGTCGATCTGGCGCACCGCGCCGACGACGCCGGGCTGGCGGTGAACCGATGGCAGCGGGCCATGATGAGGCGGTGGCGGGACGGCGATCAGACGGCGAGCCCGCTGCATTGGGCCGCGCTGGCCAGCTTCGCCGTCGACGGCGCCCGCTGAATCACGCCGGGCTCACACAGACGGCGACGGCGCTCTCGTCGCCCGGCCGGTAATAGGTCTCGACCACGTTGCCGGGGGAGACCTTGGCCAGCGCGGTCGCCGGGATGAGCGCGCGCTGGCGCACCGGAAACTGACCTCCGCCGCGCCGGCTGACCATGAGGTCCAGCTCGACCTCGCGGTAGTCCTCACGGCCGACCCCGGTGGTGCGCATCCCGGTGACGATCCCGCGCGACCGAGTTCCGGTCCGGATCAGCGCCAGTTGCGCCCCGGTCAGCAAGCCCTTGCGGACCAGCATGTGGTCGAACTCGGCGACCAGCTCGCCGAGGGTGACGAGCCGCTCGTCGGCCTCGTCGTTCGGCCGCACGCGCCGTGTGCGACGGGCGGCGGCGGCCATCGCCGCGCCGGTGCCCAACAGGCACACGATGGTGAGGAGCACGACGTCGGTCATGGCCCCAAGGGTCCGGCCGGTACCGCGCTACCGAACCCAACTTCGCATCTATCCTGGTGCCGGTGAGCATCGGGTCCGACACGGCTGGAGCGCAGGCCGGCCCTGCTCCGGGTGCGCATTCGGCCCGACCGCGCCGCGCGGTGATCGATCGGGCCTGGCGCGATATCGGTCCGGGTGTCGAGGTGTTCAGCGGTGCCGACGGCGGGCCGCTGCGCCGGACCGTGAAACGGATCATCGACCCACTGGTGCTCAGATTGCGCAGCAATACGCAGTTCTCGGCGCCGGTGCTGGCCCCCGACGTGGCGGCCGAACTGCACGAGCAGATGGTGCGCAGTGCACCGCATCTGCGTGCTGCGGCAGCCTGGTTCGGCGAGCTCAAACAGCAGCGCCGCCGTCTCGGCATCACCACCGGAAATGCCCAGGAGCTGTATTTCCCGGCCTGTTTCGAGCTCGCGGTCACCCGCGGCACCCCGGCATCCGACGGGGGACAGGTCGCCGCGGAGGTGCTGGCCGAACTGCACGGCGGCCGTGACCGCACGGCGATCGAGGCACTCAACGCGTATGTTGCCGAGCCCCAGACCGTCGACCGCATGCGCCGCCAGCTTGAGCACAGCTGGGGCGACGTCGTTGCCTCCGGCGCGATCACCGGACCGTTTTTCGCCGGGCTGGCCACCGTGCTCGGTCCGGCCGACAGTCACCGTGCCGAGGCGGCCCGGCAGCGGGTGTGGTCGGCGCTGGTGGCTGACGGCACGCCGTACAACCTGGGTGCCGCGGCTCGGCGGGCCGAGGCCGACCTGCCGTGGTCCATCATCGACATCGGACTGAGTTCCTGCTTCCCGCAACAGCTTCCGTCGGTCCTGGGGCCCGGAGTCGGGGACCGTCCACTGGATCGCAGCGTGGTGGACCGCGTGCGGGCGACCTTGCGCCGGGCCCTCGACCGTGACGAACTGCCCGATATCCCCCTGCTGTGCGCCGAGGAGGTGGACCGTGCCTGCGCGCCGTGGGGGTTGCTCGCCGAGGACAAGCAGGCTGCGCTTGTCACCGGCATCGAGGTGGCCACCGACCTGCGGCCGCTCGACGGATCGGCGTCAGCGCGCCACCAACTGTCGGCCCGAATTCAGGCCCGGCTGGCCAAGGAGGCATACGTGCTGCATGCTCGGCGCTACCTGGTGGCAGGCACGGCGGTGCATCCGCGGCAGCGGCAGGTCATCGACGAGCTCGCCGCCTTCGCCCGTCCCTACCTGAGCCGGCTGTGGGCGCGTCTGCACGGCCGTGACGTGTGGCAGGAGCCCTGCGCAGACGTCGACGACCTGCGGTCGCTGCTCGAAGGGGTGGCCCGATCGGTCAGTCTCGACCATCGGCAGCGGATCAAGGCGATGCTGGAAGTGCAGGTGGCAGAGTGAGATTGAGCGCTGACGCCGGCCTGTGGGGTACCGGATCGCTGGACGACGCCGTGCCGTTGGTCGCAGTCCTGGAGGTCAGCGGCGCGGTGTTGTCGTGGACCGTGGACGGACGGGCAGGCGAACCACCGGTCTTGTCGTTCACCGACCCCGAGCGCGCGGATTGGATGTGGCGGGTGCTCGGAGAGTCCGGCCACGTCGCAGTGCTGGACGTGGTGCGCCACCGGCAGCCGGGGCAACCCATCGATCTGGCCGGCGTGGAGCTGGTCCCAGGATCGTTGGACGCGTTGCGGCGCTTGGCGATCGGCCACTGGTTGCGGCGATGGTGGCCGGCCAGCGATCGGGACGGTATCGCGGCGCTGGAGCGTCCCGTACTCGACGCGGAACTGGCGCTGCTGACGGTGGCCGCCGAGGACTACTTCTCCGACGAAACCCTGGACTCCGATGTGCTGGGACTGCTGTCGCCACACACCGAGGCGCTGAATTTCTCGTTCGGACAAGGTGATCCACGGGTTGACGAGCTGATCGGGAAATGTCGGGAGCTGGCTGCCGATGTCGGGCTGGACTGGTCCGACACCGTCTCCACGGGTGCTCGGCGGCAGGATTACGCGCTGGCGGCCGGAGCCGGCGACGGACCGAGCCGGCCGGGCGTGATCGCCCGTGGGCTGGCGACGGTTGCCTGGTCGGCGGTGCCGCCCGGAGTGTTCGACGCTGCCGAGGACACGATCGAATGGTCGGTGACCGCAGGCGTCGAGGGCGCCGATGCGGTGGTGCAGGTAGCGCTGTTGGGCCCGGACTCGCCCTCGGGTGTCGCTGTGCGGTTGCGTGCGATCGGCTGCATCGGGTCCGGTGTTCTCGATGCAGCCGGCCGTGCCGTGCTCGCGCTGCGCACCCCAGACGGGCAGCGGCTCAGCGAAACCCAGGCCTGGAATCTGGACTGGTCAGACACGGCGGTGCGGATCGGGGCGGCGGACGTCGACGAATCGGCGTTCGACCGCGATCGCGCGCGTGCCTTCGCGCGGTCCCGCCTGGCTCAGCCGGGTTCCGACGCCTTCCTGGCCGAGTTGCGCGCGGCCGAATCGGATTACTGACGGCTACTTGGCGGCGGTCTGGATGAAGGCCGGTGCGTTGGACGACTGGGGCAGCCCGATCGCCGGTACCTGCGGGGTGCCGATGGCACCGGCAAGCCAGGGCAGGGCGGCCGAGAACGCGTGACTGGCGAACGGCCAGTCATGGGTGCCCTGGTGGGTCACCACCGCGCAGGCGATGCCGTGTTGCGACCCGAGCGCGCACAGCGCGTTGGCGGCCTTGGCCTGATCATTGACGCGGGCCGCCGGCTTGCCCGGCGTGGAGGTGTCGTTGACGTCGAACCAGCCGGCGGTCTGGTCGTACTGGCCGTGCCGATTGATCGCCGTGCTCGGGTCGAAGGTGTCCCAGGCCGCGACGTTCCCGCCGAACAGCCGGTCGATGGTCTGCGCCTTGGTGCCCGAGTTCGGGCCGATGTCACCTGCGATGTCGACGAACGCACTGAACAACTCAGGGTGCATCACGGCCAGGTCCACCGCGCAGGTGCCGCCCATCGACCAGCCCACGATGCCCCAGCCGGCTGCGGTGGGATTGACGCGGTAATGGTTGTTGATATACGGCACAACATCTTTGGTGAGGTGGTCGGCGGAGTTCCCGCGCTTGCCGTTGACGCATTCGGTGTCGTTGTTGAAGGTGCCGCCGGGATCGGCGAACACCAGCACCGGCGCATACCCGTGATGGGCTGCGGCGAACTCGTCCATGGTCTTGATCACGTTGCCGGCGCGCATCCAGTCGGCGGGCGTGTTGAACTCACCGCCGATCATCATCACCGTCGGCAATTGCGGCGCGGGGTTGGCGGCGAACCACGCCGGCGGGAGATACACGTATTCACCGCGATGCCGGAAACCCGATGCGGTGTTGGGGATGTCGACCGGGACCACGCTGCCCTTGACCGGGATGGTGCCCTGACGTTGCATCGCGGCCACCGTGACCTGATCGGTCTGGTCGGGTAGCGGACCGGCTGTCAGCTGGTTCCAGGCCGTCTGCACCCAGGGGAAGTAGCCCACCCACAGGTTCAGGGCGAGGGCCGTGCACAGCAGGCTCATCGGCACGGCCAGGACCGCGGTGCCGCGTCGCCACCAGCGGCTCCCGCGCCACCCCGCCGCCAGGACCACCACCGCCACGCCCGTCAGCGCGATCCACACCCACAACGACCGGGGCGCAGGGTTGCCGGCCAGCCCCTCGGACTCGATGTACCAGTCGGTGCCCGCAACCAGGATGCCGCCCACCGCGACCGCCACCGGCAGCCAGATGAGCGCCCACCGGCGAGTGCGCCAGCCGACCGCGGCGATCAGCACCCCGGCGGTGATGACTTGGATGCTGGTCGGCACCCAGCCGTGCATCAAGGACAGGTGGTGTGTGAACGTCACACCGGTATCGTTGCCGCCTAATCTTGGGAACGGCTGTGAACTGCCTGCTAACGAGGTTTGGCCAGGGGAAACGGCAAGGTTTCCCGGATGCTGCGTCCGGTGATCAGCATGACCACCCGGTCCACGCCCATGCCGAGACCGCCCGTCGGGGGCATGGCGTACTCCATGGCCTGCAGGAAATCCTCGTCGAGTTCCATGGCCTCGGGGTCGCCACCGGCGGCCAGCAACGACTGTTCCAGCAGCCGCCGGCGCTGTTCGACGGGGTCGGTCAGTTCGCTGTAGGCGGTGCCCAGCTCGACACCCCAGGCCACCAGGTCCCAGCGTTCGGCAACGCCGGGAATGCTGCGGTGCGGCCGGGTCAGCGGCGACACCGACGTCGGGAAATCCTTGTAGAACGTAGGCGCCTCGGTGCGGTCTTCGACGAGGTGCTCGTACATCTCCAGCACCACGGCCCCGGCGTCCCAGTGGGTCAGGTAGGGGATGTGCGCCGCATCGCACAGTCGGCGCAGCGTGGCCAGGTCCGTCTCGACCGTGACATGTTCGCCGAGGGCCTCCGAGACCGCGTCGTGCACGGTCTTGATCGCCCATTCGCCTGAGATGTCGACCGGTTCGAGGGTGCCGTCGGCGCGGGGCCGCTGGAAGACCTGCGCTCCGTTGGCGGCCTGCGCGGCATTCTGGATCAGCTCGCGGCAGCCGTCGATCCAGACGTTGTAATCGGCATGGGCCTGGTACGCCTCCAACAGGGTGAACTCCGGGTTGTGGCTGAAGTCCACCCCTTCGTTGCGGAATGCGCGGCCCAGCTCGAAGACCCGCTCGACACCGCCGACACACAACCGCTTGAGGTAGAGCTCGGGCGCGATCCGCAGATAGAGGTCCAGATCGTAGGCATTGATGTGGGTAAGGAACGGCCGGGCGTTGGCGCCGCCGTGGATCTGTTGCAGAATCGGCGTCTCCACCTCGAGAAAACCCTTGGCGTACAACGTTTCCCGGATGGCGTGCAGAGCGCCGCTGCGGGCCCGGATCAGGTCTCGCGCCTCGGCATTGACAGCCAGGTCCACATAGCGGGCCCGCACCCTGGCCTCCTGGTCGGTCAGGCCCTTCCACTTGTCGGGCAGCGGGCGCAGGCATTTGCCGATCAATCGCCAACTGTCGGCCAACAAGGACTGCGTGCCGTTGCGGCTGTGTCCCATCGAGCCGGTGACCTCGATCAGATCGCCGAGATCGATGGTGGCGGTGAAGTCGGCGGTGCAGGCCCCGGCCAGGCGGGCGTTGTCGAGCAGAAGCTGGACTTCGCCCGACCAGTCGCGGAGTTGGGCGAACAGTACGCCGCCGTAATCGCGGATCCGCAGGATCCGCCCGGCCACGCTCACGGTGTCACCATCCGCGGATTCCAGTGCGGCCGCGACGGTGTGGCTGGGTGGCCGGCCCACGGGATAGGCGTCCACCCCGTCGGCCTGCAACTGGCGCAGTTTGGCCATCCGGACCCGGACCTGCTCAGGCAGCCGTTGTTGATCCTCTTCGGCCAGATCGTCGCGCAACTCGTCGCGGTCGGGGGCGCTACCGTCGTGGTGCAGCCGGCCTGAGTGCACCAGGTCGGCCGGGGCCGCGACGTGTTCGCCGGTGTGCTGCTTGTTCCGCTGCGAGAACGGCAGCACCAGGAAACCTTCGGCGATGACGGAGGCCACTCCGACCCGCGGGATCAGACGGGCATCTTCGTAGCAGGCGTACCGGGGGACCCACTCGGGCTGGTACTTCATGTTCGATCGGTACAGCGTCTCCAGCTGCCACCATCGGGAGAAGAACACCAGCATGGCCCGCCAGAGCCGGGCCACCGGACCGGCACCTAGTTGCGCGCCCTGTTGAAACGCCGACCGGAACATCGCGAAGTTGAGTGAAATTCGGCTAACGCCAATGCCTTCGGACTGCATGCACAGTTCGCTGACCATCAGCTCGATCGTGCCGTTGGGGGATTGCGGGGAGCGGCGCATGACGTCGAGCGATACGCCGTTGGTACCCCATGGCACCAGTGACAGCAATGCGACCACCTCGGGTTCAGCTGCGCCCGGGCGCAGCTGCACCGCCTCGACGAGCAGGCAATCCCCGTCGGCCGGGTCGCCGAGCCGGCCCAGCGCCATCGAGAAACCTCGCTCGGTCTCGGTGTCCCGCCAGGCGTCGGCACGCTCGATCACGTCGTCCATCTCGGCCGGCTCCAGCTCGCGGTGGCGCCGGATGCGCACCGAGGTGCCGGCCCGCCGGGCCCGGGTGACCGCTTGACGGACAGCGCGCATGTCGGGCCCCGACAGCCTGAAGTGGTCCGGATACAAGATGGCCTCATCGCCGAGTTGCAGCGCGTTGAGCCCGGCAGCCCGGAACGCCTCGGCGGCCGCCGAACTGGCGCCCATCACACCGGGCGCCCAACCGTAGGTCTGGCACAGCTGCAGCCAGGCTGCTATCGCCTGGGGCCAGCTCTTGGGGTCGCCGACGGGGTCACCGCCGGCCAGGCACACCCCCACCTCCACGCGATAGGCGATCGCGGCGCGTCCGTTGGGGGCGAACACCACCGACTTGTCGCGACGGGTGGCGAAATAACCCAGTGAGTCGTTCTTGCCGTAGACCTCCAACAGCCCGCGGATCGCCGACTCGTCCTCACCGGTCAGCGCATTGGAGGCGCGCTGCGATTGGAACAGCACGATGGCCGCCACCATCAGCGCCAGGGCGCCAAACAATCCGAAGATCGCGTTGAGGAACGGATGCGAATAGCCCTCGAAAACCTCGGTCGGAACGGTGGCGAACCCGCTGACCCGGTTGACCGCGTACAGCAGCCGCCATTCCGGGGCCAGGGTGCCGGGGAACAGTTCGAGCAGTGCCCAGGCGACCAGGATGCCGAGCGCCATGCCCGCGACCAGGACGACAGCGGATTTGAGTAGGGCGCCACGGCGTACTTTGGCCCAGAACTGGTTGCGGGCCAGCACCAGGCAGACGATGGCCACCGCATGGAACGCCAGGCCGATGACCTCGCCGATGTCTTCGGCCACCGGGTCGCCACCGGTGACGAGATCGCCGACGTTCCAGCCGATGGCCCCCACCATGTAGAGCACGAGAATCCACCAGGCGATGCGCTTGCGAGCCGCCAGTGCCGCGGCCAGCAACGCCAGCACGAAGGCCCACGAGAAGCTGGTATCGGGAAAGTTGAAGATGTAGTCGTTGACGAACTCGCGTGGCACCTGAATCATCCAGCGCACCGTTTGGGAGACGCTGGCGATCAGCGACAGGGTGGCGATGACGCCGACGGTCCAACCGGCCGCCGCGGGAACCCAGGAGAACCTCGACGCGGGCTGAGCCCCGGTGCGGCCGCGGCTGATAACGGTCATACGCCCGGAGAATAGGCGGTCAAACCGTCAAATTGGCTGAACGCGCGCACAGACACCGCCCAGGTAGTTACCAGACCGGGCCGGTGTACTTTTCGCCAGGTCCTTTGCCCGGCTCGTCGGGATGCGCACTCGCTTCTCGGAAGGCCAGCTGCAGGCTCTTGAGCGCGTCGCGGACCGGACCCGCGTGCGGTCCCAGGTATTCGGCCGACGCGGTCACCAGCCCGGCCAGCGCGGTGATCAACCGGCGGGCTTCGTCGAGATCGCGGTGCGGGCTGTCGTCGGGATCCTCGGCGGACAGTCCGATCTTCTCCGCGGCGGCACTCATCAACATGACCGCCGCCCGGGTGATCACTTCCACAGCCGGGATGTCGGCCAGTTCGCGGACGGCGGGGCCCTCGGGATCGGCTGGGACCTGCGGTGTCGCGTCGTCGGGCGTTTCGGTCGGATCGGTCATAGCTGCTAGACTGTCATGCGCGACCGTCCCGGCTCATGTCAGGGACAGCAAGTGGAGTCCCACTCCCACCGTTGGCCACAAGGTACAACGGTCCGGTCGCCGGTGTCATCGGACACCGGTTCTGTGCCCCCACAGTGGGAGGTGCAGGCGGCGCAAGCCGTGATCGGTCGGCATTGGGCCCTGCTTCGAGCAGGGCTTTTCTGTTCGTCAGGGCAGAGATGCAGATGGGCGGGGTCTCCTCAGCAGACCCAACATAGGAGGCCCCATCAGCACTGAGACCCGCGTCAACGAGCGCATCCGTGTACCAGAAGTCCGCCTGATCGGACCAGGTGGCGAGCAGGTAGGCATTGTGCGCATCGAAGACGCCCTCCGCGTCGCCGCGGATGCCGATCTCGACCTTGTCGAAGTAGCTCCCAACGCCAGACCGCCGGTCTGCAAGATCATGGACTACGGCAAGTTCAAGTACGAGACGGCACTCAAGGAGCGCGAGTCTCGCAAAAACCAGCAGCAGACCGTCGTCAAGGAACAGAAGCTGCGTCCCAAGATCGACGACCACGACTACGAGACGAAGAAGGGCCATGTGGTCCGCTTCCTCGAAGCCGGGTCCAAGGTCAAGGTGACCATCATGTTCCGTGGTCGTGAGCAGTCCCGGCCCGAACTCGGGTACCGGTTGTTGCAGCGGCTGGGCGCCGATGTGGCCGAGTACGGCTTCGTCGAGACGTCAGCCAAGCAGGACGGCCGCAACATGACGATGGTGCTGGCACCGCACCGCGGCGCGAAGACTCGCGCCAAGGCAGCGGAGCAGGCCGAGCGCCCCGGTGGGCAGCAGGCCGCACCAGAAGAACCAGACGTTACGCAGAACTAGTTTCACAGACAGAACTGAGGATTCATGCCCAAGGCGAAGACCCACAGCGGAGCATCGAAGCGCTTCCGCAAGACCGGGACCGGCAAGATCGTGCGCCAGAAGGCCGGCCGCCGCCACCTGCTGGAGCACAAGGCCACCAAGCGCACCCGCCGCCTCGACGGCCGCACCGTGGTGGCAGCCAACGACACCAAGCGTGTCAACAAGATGCTCAACGGCTAGTACTGCCGCTCCCCGTACCGAACGAGAATAGGAACATCCCATGGCACGCGTGAAGCGCGCACTCAACGCCCAGAAGAAGCGGCGTACCGTACTCAAGGCCTCGAAGGGCTACCGCGGTCAGCGGTCGCGCCTGTACCGCAAGGCCAAGGAACAGCAGCTGCATTCGCTGACTTACGCCTACCGGGACCGCCGTGCCCGCAAGGGTGAGTTCCGCAAGCTGTGGATCTCGCGCATCAACGCCGCGGCCCGCGCCAACGACATCACCTACAACCGTCTGATCCAGGGCCTCAAGGCCGCTGGGGTCGAGGTTGACCGCAAGAACCTGGCCGAGATCGCCGTGAGCGACGCCGCCGCGTTCACCGCGTTGGTCGAGGTCGCCAAGGCCGCGCTCCCCGAGGATGTCAACGCACCCTCCGGAGAGGCCGCCTGACGCTCACCGAGCGTTCTGCCCGGGTGGTTGCTGCGGTCAAACTGCAGCGCCACATCGGGCGCCGCCGCGCCGCACGTTTCCTTGCCGAGGGTCCCAACCTCGTCGAGGCCGCGTTGCGGCGCGGACTCGTTTCCGAGGTGTTCGCGACGGAGGTCGCCCTGGAGCGCTTCGGTTCGCTGCTGGCCGATACGCCGGTGCAGCTGGTCACCGAGCGGGCCGCGAAAGCGTTGTCGGACACCGTCACCCCGGTCGGCCTGGTGGCCGTGTGCCGGCTGCCGGAAGTCAGCCTCGACGACGTTCTGGCCGACGCCCCGCGGTTGGTCGCGGTGCCCGTGCAGATCTCCGAACCCGGTAACGCCGGTACGTTGATCCGCAGTGCCGACGCGATGGGTGCCGATGCGGTGGTGCTGGCCGGTAACAGCGTCGACCCCTACAACAGCAAATGCCTACGGGCGTCGGCCGGCAGCATCTTCTCACTGCCGGTGATCAGCGAGCCCGACGAGGCCGCAACTGTGGCACGGTTGCAAGCCGCCGGCCTGCAAGTGCTGGCCACCACGATCGACGGTGAAGTAAGCCTCGACGACCTCGATCTCACGCCGCCCACCGCGTGGCTGTTCGGCCCCGAAGCCCATGGCCTGCCAACCGAATTGGCGGTCGCAGCCGACCATCGCGTGCACATTCCGATGCCCGGGCAGTCCGAAAGTCTCAACATCTCGTCCGCGGCATCGATCTGTCTCTATCAGAGCGCTCGCGCCCACCGCGCCGGTTAGCGGTCGCGCGCTTCACCCGTGGAGGCCCATCCGACCGGTCTAAGGTCGAGCCATGTGCCAGTACTGCGGCTGCCGCGAGATGCCCCTGATCCGGGACTACATCGCCGAGCACGAGCGGGCGGTCGATCACGGCCGTGAAGCGGTGCGCGCCCTGGACCGTGGCGACCTGGACGCCGCCCGCAGACTCGTGGCAGCGATGTTCGACGAGTTGCGTTCCCACTGGCAGGGCGAGGAGAACGGACTGTTCGCCGTGATGCACACCGACGAGCTCTACGCCGAGCACATCGACCCGCTGGTGGCCGAACACCGCGAGCTCGCCGCCTTCCTCGAGGTGGCAGACGTGACCGATCCCGCCGATCAGGACCGGGTGCGCCGGGAGGTCGAGGAGCTCTATGTCCACATCGCCAAAGAGGAAGACGGGCTGTTCCCGGCCTCGCTCACCGCACTCGACGGTGACGACTGGGATGCCGCGATGGCCGGGTGGCGCGCGGCGCACCCGGGTCGCGAAATGATCCAGGGATAGCGCTAACTGAGCAGCCCCCGAGCCACGTGGGTGATCTGCACTTCGTTGCTGCCGGCGTAGATCATCAGCGACTTGGCATCGCGTGCCAGCTGTTCCACCCGGTACTCGGTCATGTAGCCGTTGCCGCCGAACAGCTGCACGGCTTCCATCGCCACGTCGGTGGCCGCCTGCGAGCAGTACCACTTGATCGCCGAGGCCTCGGCCAGAGAGATCGGCGCGCCCTTCTCAGCGGATTCGATGACGCGGAACAGCATGTTGCGCACGTTCATCCGGGCCACTTCCATGTTGGCGAGCTTGAGCTGGATCAGCTGGAACTGGCTGATCTCCTGGCCCCACAGGGTGCGGCTCTTGGCGTAGTCGACGCTCAAGCGCAGGCATTCCTCGATCACGCCCAGGGCCATCGCGGCCACCCCGATACGTTCGGCCGAGAAGTTCGACCGGGCACTGGCCCGGCCCTCGTCGACGCCGTCCGCGGTCTCGGAGCCTTCGGTCTCGCCGAGCAGTCGGTCGCGGCCCAGACGGACGTTGTTGAAGAACAGCTCGCCGGTGCGCGATGAGTGAATGCCCATCTTGCGGAACGGCTTCGACTGCACGAAGCCCTCCATGCCGCGGTCGAGGACGAAGGTCAGCACCTTCCGGTTGCGCTTGTCCGCGCCATCGCCTTCGTCCAATTTCGCGTAGACCACCACGACGTCGGCGTCGGGCCCGTTGGTGATGAAGGTCTTCTGGCCGTTGAGGATGTAGTCGTCACCATCGCGGGTGACGTAGGACTTCATGCCGCCGAAGGCATCCGAGCCCGAATCGGGTTCGGTGATCGCCCACGCGCCGATCTTCTCGTAGGTCACCAGACCGGGCAGCCAGCGTTCCTGCTGGGCCAGGGTGCCGCGGCTCTGGATGGTCGACACGGTCAGGCCGAGGCTGACGCCCAAGCCGGTGACCAGGCCCATCGACACCCGGCAGAGTTCGCTGATCAGGACGAATCCCATACCCGGGGATCCGCTGCCGCCGAACATTCCGCCCCGGGCGCCCGAGGGCTTGGTGTCGCCGCTGCGCAGCTTCTCCAGCCGCTTGTCCAGCGATTCCTTGGCCATAGTGTCGATGCCGAACGTGGAGAACAACTTTCGCACGATCGGGTACGGCTCCAGGTCGCCGCTCTCGAGTTCGTCGAGATGGGGCCGGATCTCCTTGTCCACGAACTCACGAACTGCGTCCCGGACAGCGATGTCTACATCAGACCAATCAAGCATCTCGACAGCTTAGACACGTGTCAAAACTCAGGCGGCAGGGCGGCGGGCGGGCCGCCGCAGCGCCGGCAGCGAGAACGTCGTGTGCACCAGCGCGCCGGCCCGGTCCAGCAGGGTCTTGTGGCGCGGCGAGTAGTGCATCGGCAGCCCTCGGCGGTCGCGTGGCGGGGCCATGAAACTCGGTGCTTCCACCAGGGGGCCGTCGGCGGGTAGCTTCCCGGCCGCGCGTCGGTACGCCGACAACGCGCGCGGGTGCAGCCTGATCTCGTCGGGCACGGCGATGAACGCCAGTTCGACCACCTTGCCGAAGATTCGCAGCAGCACTTCGTCGCCGGGCGTCCACCGCATGCCGGCCTTCTCCCGGACCGCCGGGTCGAACAGGCCGGCCGCGATCCAGCGTTGTGCTCCGACAAGGGGTTTGAACAGCTGGTCCCATACCGGAGTCGGCATCAGCACGAACCACGGCTTGGGGATCCGGATGGTGAAGATGTCGAGGGTGGCCCGGTTGATCTCGAGCTCGTCGCGGCACTTGGCGTCCCAGTACTCCTGGAACTCCTCCCAGCTGTTGGGGACCGGACGCATACTCATGCCGTACATGCGATACCACTGCACGTGTTCGTCGAACAGCTGCTGTTTTTCGGCCTCGGTGAGGCCGCCGCAGAAATATTCGGCGGTCTTGATGATCAACATGAAGAACGTGGCGTGTGCCCAGTAGAACGTCTCCGGGTTCAGCGCGTGGTAACGGCGCCCCTGGCCGTCCACTCCCTTGATCGTGGTGTGAAAGCCCTTGATCTGCGCGCCGGTGTCTGCCGCACGGTCGCCGTCGTAGACCACCCCCATGATCGGATACACGGACCGGGCCACCCGCTGCAGCGGTTCACGGAGCAGGATCGAATGCTCCTCGACTCCGGCGCCGAGTTCCGGGTACATGTTCTGGATCGCGCCGATCCATACGCCCAGCATCCCGGTGCGCAGGTCACCGAAGTATTTCCAGGTCAGCGAATCGGGACCGAGCGGGTCGTGCTCGGCGGTGATGGTGGTTCGTGTGGTCATTGCGTCCTCGTTGACTCGTCATGACGTGAATCACAGCTGGCGCCCACGATAGTAGTGACAACGCATGTTGTCTATGAGGGTCGCGGCGCGTCGTCGCGCACTGTTATTCGCCGGCTATCGTCGCGCCACAGCGCTGTGACCAGCTCGGTTGTCGGCCGGCCGGGGAGTGTGGGCAAACCCGCTCGCCGCGTGATTGCCGCCCGGTGAGCGGGCCACTTAGTCTTGCGCTGTGGATGGCGAGCCGTTCGATGACCCGTCCGGCCGAGTCGGGGATGTCGAGCCCGCGCCGCAACAGCGCCCAGTGCGGACACCCGGGTTGCCGGGACCGCTGGGGTGGCTGCAGAACGCCAACCGCAGCCCCGCCGTCGTCGATCTGGTCCGTCGGGTCCGTCGGTCACTTCCCGGGGATCCCGACTTCGGTGACCGGCTCTCGGTGTCGGGTGACGGAGGTCCGCGGGCAGCGGCGCGGATGGCCGACCGGCTCCTGGACCGCGACGCCGCCTCGCGGGAGGTGAGCCTCGGTGCGTTGCAGGTGTGGCAGGCGCTGACCGAACGGGTCTCGGGAACTCCGGCCAATCCCGAGGTGACGCTGGTGTTCACCGACCTCGTCGGATTCTCGTCGTGGTCGCTCAGGTCGGGCGACGACGCCACACTGCGCCTGCTGCGCCGCGTGGCACAGGTGATCGAGCCGCCGGTTCTGGAAGCCGGCGGCCACATCGTCAAACGCATGGGCGACGGCATGATGGCGGTGTTCTCCGACCCGGATACCGCCCTTGCGGCGATGCTCGTGGCGCTCGACGGGGTGAAGAGCATCGACCTGGACGGCTATGCGCCGCGTATGCGGGTCGGTATTCACACCGGACGTCCGCAGCGCATCGGGTCCGACTGGCTCGGCGTCGACGTCAACATCGCGGCCCGGGTGATGGCGCGGGCCGGCACCGGCGGGATCATGGTGTCGCACACCACACTGGAGGGGATCTCCGAGGAGCAACTGGCCGGCCTCGGGGCCGGCGTCAAACGTCAACGGCGGCAGATGTTCTCGAACAAGTCCGACGGCGTGCCCGACGACCTGGTGATGTACCGGGTCCGAACCGCGCGGCAGTCGCCAAACTGACGAGTGGGAAACGCATTCGGGGAGCGAATGGCCGATCGCCTATGATCGCCGGGTGGCTGAGCAGCCAAGTGATCTCTCAGAAGATGCCCTGACCAAAGCCGTCAGTGCGGCCCGGCATGCCTTCGAGCTGGCCGGTGACCTCGACGCGCTGGCGCGCGCCAAGACCGAGCACCTCGGCGACCGTGCCCCGATCGCCCTGGCCCGACAGTCCTTGGCAACCCTGCCGAAGGCCGACCGCGCCGATGCCGGCAAACGCGTCAACGTCGCTCGCGGCGAGGCTCAGCGTGCGTACGACGAACGGCTGGCCGCGCTTCGCGCCGAGCGCGACGCCGCCGTGCTGGTCGCCGAACGCATCGACGTGACGCTGCCCTCGACACGGCAGCCCGTCGGTGCCCGGCACCCGATCACGATCCTGGCCGAGAACGTCGCCGACACCTTCGTCGCGATGGGCTGGGAACTGGCCGAGGGCCCTGAGGTCGAAACCGAACAGTTCAACTTCGACGCGCTGAACTTCCCGCCCGATCACCCGGCCCGCAGCGAGCAGGACACCTTCCAGGTCGCACCCGACGGTTCGCGCCAGGTGCTGCGTACCCACACCTCGCCCGTGCAGATCCGGGCGCTGCTCGAGCGCGAGCTGCCCGTCTACATCGTCTCGATCGGGCGGACCTTCCGCACCGATGAGCTGGACTCGACGCACACCCCGGTGTTCCACCAGGTGGAGGGGCTGGCGGTGGACAAGGGTCTGACCATGGCGCACCTGCGCGGCACGCTGGACGCGTTCGCGCGGGCCCAGTTCGGCCCGGAGGGCCGCACCCGGTTCCGGCCGCACTTCTTCCCGTTCACCGAGCCGTCCGCCGAGGTGGACATCTGGTTCCCCGGTAAGAAGGGTGGCCCCGGCTGGGTCGAATGGGGTGGCTGCGGCATGGTCAACCCGAATGTATTGCGCGCCTGCGGTATCGACCCCGACGTCTACTCCGGATTTGCCTTCGGTATGGGATTGGAGCGAACCCTGCAGTTCCGCAACGGAATTCCTGACATGCGCGACATGGTCGAGGGTGACGTCCGGTTCTCCCTGCCGTTCGGGGTCGGTGCCTGATGCGAATCCCTTTCAGCTGGTTGCGTGAAGCCGTCCGTGCCGGTGCGCCGGATTGGGACGTGTCGGTCGAGGAACTCGAGCAGACGTTCATCCGGATCGGCCACGAGGTCGAGGAGATCATCCCGGCCGGCCCGGTCAGCGGCCCGCTGACCGTCGGCCGGGTCGCCGAGATCGAGGAGCTCACCGAGTTCAAGAAGCCGATCCGGGCCTGCAAGGTCGATGTCGGTGAGCCTGAGCCGCGTGACATCGTTTGTGGGGCAACGAATTTCGCGGTCGGCGACCTGGTTGTGGTGGCCCTGCCCGGCACCGTCCTGCCCGGCGATTTCAAGATCGCCACCCGCAAGACCTACGGCCGGGTGTCCGACGGCATGATCTGCTCGGCGTCGGAGATGAACCTGGGCGTCGAGGGGGCCGGCATCCTGGTGCTGCCCGAGGGCACTGCCGAACCGGGTACCCCGGCCGCCGACATCCTCGGTCTCGACGACGTGGTGTTCCACCTGGCGATCACGCCGGACCGCGGCTACTGCCTGTCGGTCCGCGGCCTGGCGCGCGAGATCGCCTGTGCCCACGACCTGGACTTCGTCGACCTGGCCGATGTGGCGCCGCTGCCTGCCGAAGGCGAAGCCTGGCCGCTGACCGTCGAGCCCGGAACCGGGGTGCAGCGCTTCGGGTTGCGGCCGGTCACCGGCATCGATCCAACCGCCGTGTCACCGTGGTGGATGCAGCGGCGGTTGATGCTCAGCGGCATCCGCGCCATCTCACCGGCCGTCGACGTGACCAACTACGTCATGCTCGAAATCGGCCATCCGATGCACGCGCACGACAGCAGCCTGATCACCGGTGGTTTCGCGGTGCGGTTCGCCCGCGACGGTGAGAAGGTCATCACCCTCGACGATGTCGAGCGCACCTTGAATTCGGCCGACGTGTTGATCGTCGACGACGTCGCGACCGCCGCGATCGGTGGCGTGATGGGCGCGGGCACCACCGAGGTGCGCGATTCCACCGCCGACGTGCTGCTGGAAGCGGCGGTGTGGGATCCGGCCGCGGTGTCGCGCACCCAGCGTCGGCTACACCTGGCCAGCGAGGCCGGCCGTCGCTACGAACGTTCGGTCGATCCGGCCATTTCGGTTGCCGCACTTGACCGTTGCGCGAGCCTGCTGGCAGAGATCGCCGGCGGACGCGTCGAGCCGAAGCTGACGGACTGGCGTGCCGACGACCGCACCGACTGGTCGCAGCCGACCATCGAGATCCCGGCCGACCTGCCCGATCGCACTGCGGGCGTGGAATACGCCGCGGGCACCACGGCGCGGCGGCTCGCCCAGATCGGTGCCGAGGTGACCGGTTCGGACCCGCTGGCCGTCACCCCGCCCAGTTGGCGGCCGGATCTGCGTCAGCGTGCCGACCTCGTCGAGGAGGTACTGCGGCTGGAAGGGCTCGAGTCCATTCCGTCGGTGCTGCCGACCGCGCCGGCCGGGCGCGGCCTGTCCGCTGTGCAGAAGCGGCGCCGGGCCATCGGAAAGTCACTGGCACTGGCCGGGTTCGTCGAGGTCCTGCCCACTCCGTTCCTGCCCGCGGGCGTGTTCGACGCCTGGGGCCTGGCTGCCGAGGATCCGCGCCGCAACGCCACCAAGGTGCTCAACCCGCTGGAGGCCGACCGGCCACAGCTGGCCACCACGTTGCTGCCGGGGCTTTTGGAAGCCTTGGGCCGCAACGTATCCCGTGGCACTGCTGACGTCGCATTGTTCGCGATCCAGCAGGTGGTGCACCCCACCGCCGAGACCCGGGCCGTCGAGCGGATCCCGAACGACCGCAGACCCACCGACGACGAGATCGCCGGACTGGACGCCTCGCTGCCGCGTCAGCCGCAACACGTCGCCGCGGTGCTTGCCGGGCTGCGCGAGCCCGCCGGACCGTGGGGTCCGGGACGTCCTGTCGAGGCGTCCGATGCGTTCGAGGCGGTACGCGTGATCGGCCGCGCCGCCGGGGTGGAGTTCACCCTGCGTGCGGCCCAGGAACTGCCGTGGCATCCGGGTCGCTGCGCCGAGGTGCTCGTCGGCGACACGGTCGTCGGCTACGCCGGCCAGCTGCATCCCGCGGTCATCGAACGGACCGGCCTGCCCAAGGGCGCGTGTGCGGTCGAACTCGACCTCGACGCGGTGCCGATCGTCGAGACCCTGCCTGCGCCGAAGGTGTCACCGTTCCCGGCGGTGTTCCAGGACATCAGCGTGGTCGTCGATGCTGAGGTCGCGTCGGCTGCGGTTGTTGCCGCCGTCCGCGACGGGGCCGGTGACCTGTTGGAGGACGTCCGGCTGTTCGACGTCTACACCGGCCCGCAGATCGGGGAGGGGCGCAAATCCCTGACCCTGGCGCTACGGTTCCGGGCTGCCGACCGCACCCTGACCGAGGACGAGGCCAGCGCTGCCCGTGACGCCGCCGTCGCGGTGGCCGGTGACCGTGTCGGGGCTGTTCTGCGCGGCTGACCTGACCCGTCACCCCAGCACCGCGAGCGTGCGTGTCTGTCGCCCGACACGCCCCGGTCCGTCAGCATTCTGTGCACGCTCGCCCGCGGTGAGGGTGCCGGTACCGTCGGTGGTCCCCGGCGTGTCGAGGAGCAGACCCGCACGCTCGCGGAGCTGAGGATTAATGAATTTGCATCTGCATGCATAACAATGCAGAATCGCTGCATGACTTCGATAGCGGTAGCCGGCGCCAGCGGCTACGCCGGCGGAGAGATCCTGCGATTACTGCTCGGGCATCCGGCCTACGCTGACGGCCGGTTGACCATCGGGGCGTTGACCGCGGCCTCCAGCGCCGGGACGACGATGGCCGAGCATCACCCGCACCTGCTGCCGCTGGCGTCTCGAGTCCTCGAGCCCACCGACGCCGTCGTGCTGGCCGGCCATGACGTGGTGTTCCTGGGGCTGCCGCACGGCCATTCCGCCGCGCTGGCCGAACAGCTGGGCCCGGACACCTTGATCATCGACTGTGGAGCCGACTTCCGGCTCACCGACGCCGCGGATTGGGAGAAGTTCTACGGTTCGGCGCACGCCGGCAGCTGGCCCTACGGTCTGCCCGAACTGCCCGGCGGCCGGGACCGGCTCAAGGGCACCAAGCGGGTCGCCGTCCCGGGCTGCTATCCGACCGCCGCGCTGCTGGCGCTGCTGCCGGCCGTGGCCGCGGACCTCGTCGAGCCGGCCGTCACCGTCGTCGCGGTCAGCGGCACCTCGGGGGCGGGCAAGTCCGCCAAGGTCGACCTGCTGGGCTCCGAAGTGATCGGCTCGGCCCGCGCCTACAACATCGCCGGCAAGCACCGGCACACCCCGGAGATCGCCCAGGGACTGCGGTCGGTGACCGACAAGGATGTCACTGTCTCGTTCACCCCGGTGCTGATCCCCACCGCCCGCGGCATCCTGGCGACGTGCACCGCGCACACCGAGGCGTCGGCGGCCGAGATCCGGGCGGCCTATGAAAAGGCTTACGGTGCAGAGCCGTTCATCCACCTGCTGCCCGACGGGCAACTGCCCAAGACCGGTTCGGTGATCGGCAGCAACGCCGCGCAGATTCAGGTCGGCGTCGATGAGCAGGCGAAGACACTGGTGGCCATCGCCGCCATCGACAACCTCACCAAGGGCACCGGCGGCGCCGCGGTGCAGTCGATGAACCTGGCGCTGGGCTGGCCGGAAACCGAAGGACTTTCGATCGTGGGAGTGGCACCGTGACACCGGAGCCGGAGGCGACAATGGCATCTCAGTCGGCACAGACGGCCAAGCTGGTACGCACCCAGGGCGTCACCGCCCCGGCCGGTTTCCGGGCCGCCGGAATCGCCGCCGGTATCAAGGCGTCCGGTGCGCCCGACCTGGCCCTGGTGTTCAACGAGGGCCCGGACTATGCCGCCGCGGGTGTGTTCACCCGCAACAAGATCAAGGCCGCACCCGTGCAGTGGTCGCAGCAGGTGCTGACCACCGGCCGGCTGCGTGCGGTGATCCTCAACTCGGGCGGCGCCAACGCGTGCACCGGCCCGCTGGGATTCCAGGACACGCACGCGACCGCCGAGGCCGTCGCCTCCGCGCTGAGTGACTGGGGCACCGAGACCGGTGCTATCGAGGTCGCGGTGTGTTCGACGGGCCTGATCGGTGACCGGTTGCCGATGGACAAGGTGCTGGCCGGCGTGACCGAGATCGTGCACGAGATCGCCGGCGGCCTGACCGGCGGCGACGACGCAGCCCGGGCCATCATGACCACCGACACCGTGCCGAAACAGGTCGCGCTGCACCATTCGGTGGAGTCGGGGGAGAACTGGACCGTCGGCGGGATGGCCAAAGGCGCGGGCATGCTGGCGCCGTCGCTGGCCACCATGCTGGTGGTGCTGACCACCGACGCGGTCGCGGACGCCGCCGCACTGGACACGGCGCTCAAGCGGGCCGCGAAGCTGACCTTCGATCGGCTCGACGTCGACGGCAGCTGCTCGACCAACGACACCGTGCTGCTGCTCGCGTCGGGTGCCAGCGAGATCGCCCCCAGCCAGGACGATCTCAACGAGGCCGTGCTGCGGGTCTGCGACGACCTGTGCGCGCAGTTGCAGGCCGACGCCGAGGGCGTCACCAAGCGCATCGACATCACCGTGACCGGCGCCGACACCGAGGACGACGCGCTCGTCGCGGCGCGGGTCATCGCCCGTGACAGCCTGGTCAAGACGGCGCTGTTCGGCTCCGACCCCAACTGGGGCCGGGTGCTGGCCGCGGTCGGTATCGCGCCGGTGAAGCTTGATCCGGAGCGGATCAGCGTGTCGTTCAACGGTTCTCCGGTGTGCATCGACGGTGCCGGTGCTGCCGGTGCCCGTGAGGTCGATCTCTCAGGTGAAGACATCGCCGTGGTGGTGGACCTGGCAGTGGGAAGCGGCAGTGCCACCATCAGGACCACGGACCTGTCCCACGCCTACGTCGAAGAGAACTCGGCCTACAGCTCATGAGCCAACCGATCGAGCGCGGCGTCAAGGCCCAGGTGCTCGCCTCGGCATTGCCGTGGCTCAAGCAGTTGCACGGCCAGATCGTCGTCGTCAAATACGGCGGCAATGCGATGACCGACGACACCCTCAAGGCCGCCTTCGCCGCCGACATGGTGTTCCTGCGCAACTGCGGTATCAAGCCGGTCGTGGTGCACGGCGGCGGCCCGCAGATCAGTGCCATGCTCAAAAGGCTCGGTATTGCAGGCGATTTCAAGGGCGGCTTTCGGGTCACCACACCCGAGGTGCTCGATGTGGCGCGCATGGTGTTGTTCGGCCAGGTGGGCCGGGAGCTGGTCAACCTGATCAATGCCCACGGCCCGTACGCGGTGGGCCTCACCGGTGAGGACGCGCACCTGTTCACCGCGGTGCGGCGCAGCGTCACCGTCGACGGTGTGGCCACCGACATCGGGCTGGTCGGCGACGTCGAGTACGTCAACGCCGAATCACTGCTGGATCTCATTGCCGCCGGCCGGATCCCGGTGGTCTCGACCATCGGGCCCGATGCCGACGGCGTGGTGCACAACATCAACGCCGACACCGCGGCCGCCGCCCTGGCCGAGGCGCTGGGGGCCGAGAAGCTGATCATGCTCACCGACGTGGAGGGTCTCTACACCGACTGGCCGGACCGTTCCTCACTGGTCAGCGAGATCGACACCGCCGCACTGACCCAACTGCTGCCCAGGCTCGAATCGGGCATGGTGCCCAAGATCGAAGCCTGCCTGCGGGCGGTGGCCGGCGGAGTGCCGAGCGCGCACGTGATCGACGGCCGCGTCGAACACTGTGTGCTCGTCGAGCTTTTCACCGATGAAGGAACCGGAACCAAGGTGGTGGCGAAGTGACATCCGGCGGGCAGGAGCGAAGCGACCCGGGGCAGAAGACATTGCAGGACCGTTGGCAAGCGGTGATGATGAACAACTACGGCACCCCGCCGCTGGCGCTGGCCAGCGGTGACGGCGCCGTGGTGACCGACACCGACGGCAAGTCCTACCTGGACCTGCTGGGCGGCATCGCGGTCAACCTGCTCGGGCACCGCCACCCCGCGGTGATCGAAGCCGTCACCGCGCAGCTCAACACGCTGGGCCACACCTCCAACCTGTATGCGACCGAGCCGGGCATCGCGCTGGCCGAGGCGCTCGTCGGACATCTGGGAACCCAAGCTCGAGCGTTCTTCTGCAACTCGGGCACCGAGGCAAACGAGGTGGCCTTCAAGATCACCCGGCTCACCGGCAAGACCAATATCGTTGCCGCCCAAGGCGCTTTCCATGGCCGCACCATGGGATCGCTGGCGCTCACCGGCCAGCCCACCAAGCAGGCACCCTTCGAGCCGCTGCCCGGCAACGTCACCCACGTGCCCTACGGCGACGTCGAAGCCCTTGCCGCCGCGGTCGATTCGGATACCGCCGCGGTGTTCCTGGAACCGATCATGGGGGAGGGCGGTGTCGTCGTCCCGCCGGCCGGCTACCTGGCAGCGGCCCGGGACATCACCACCAAGAACGGCGCCCTGCTGGTTCTCGACGAGGTACAGACCGGCGTCGGGCGTACCGGCGCGTTCTACGCCCACCAGCACGACGGCATCACGCCCGACATCGTCACGCTGGCCAAGGGGCTCGGCGGCGGGCTGCCGATCGGTGCCTGCCTGGCCATCGGCGCGGCCGGTGACCTGCTCACCCCGGGACTGCACGGCAGCACGTTCGGAGGCAACCCGGTGTGCACCGCCGCCGCGCTGGCGGTGCTCAAGGCGCTCGCCGACGGGGACCTGATCGCTCGGGCCGGGGTGCTCGGCAAGACGCTGAGCCACGGCATCGAGGAGCTGGGCCATCCGCTCGTCGACCACGTCCGCGGCAAGGGCCTGCTGCAGGGCGTGGTGTTGACCGCGCCGAGCGCCAAGGCCGTCGAGGCCGCCGCCCGCGACGCCGGCTTCCTGGTCAACGCCGCGGCCGCCGACGTGATCCGGCTGGCGCCGCCGCTGATCATCACAGAACCGCAGATCGAGACGTTCCTGTCCGCTCTGCCCGCCGTTCTCGACACCGCTGTGGAGGCTGACTCATGATCCGCCATTTCCTGCGCGACGACGATCTGTCGCCCGACGAGCAGGCCGAGGTGCTCGCGCTGGCCGCCGAGCTGAAGAAGGCGCCGTTCTCGCGGCGTCCGCTGGAGGGGCCGCGCGGCGTCGCGGTGATCTTCGAGAAGAACTCGACCCGCACCCGGTTCTCGTTCGAGATGGGCATCGCCCAACTCGGTGGCCATGCGGTCGTCGTCGACGGCCGCAGCACCCAGCTGGGCCGCGAGGAGACCCTTGAGGACACCGGCGCGGTGCTGTCCCGCTACGTCGACGCCATCGTGTGGCGCACCTTCGCCCAGGAGCGGCTGACGGCCATGGCCTCGGGATCGACGGTGCCGATCGTCAACGCGCTGTCCGACGAGTTCCACCCCTGCCAGGTGCTGGCCGACCTGCAGACGCTGGCCGAGCGCCGGGGCAAGCTCAAGGGCCTGCGGATGACGTACCTGGGCGACGGCGCCAACAACATGGCTCACTCGCTGATGCTGGGCGGGGTCACCGCGGGCATCCACGTCACCATCGCCGCGCCCGCCGGATTCGAACCGGACCCGCACTTCGTCGACGCCGCCAAGCGCCGCGCCGCCGAGACCGGGGCGACCGTCACCCTCACCGACGACGCCCAGGCCGGCGCCGACGGGGCCGACGTGCTCGTCACCGACACCTGGACCTCGATGGGCCAGGAGAACGACGGTCTCGACCGGGTGCGGCCCTTCCGCCCGTTCCAGGTCAACGCCGACCTGCTCAAGCGTGCCGACTCGGAAGCCATTGTGCTGCACTGCCTTCCGGCGCACCGCGGCCACGAGATCACCGACGAGGTGATCGACGGCCCGCAGAGTGCGGTGTTCGACGAGGCCGAGAACCGGCTGCACGCGCAGAAGGCCATGCTGGTGTGGCTGCTGGAGCGAGCCTGACGTGAGCGCCCCGACCCGCGCCGGCCGTCAGGCCCGCATCATCGCCCTGCTGGCATCCAGGCAGGTGAGCAGCCAGACCGAACTGGCCGCGCTGCTGGGCCAGGAAGGCATCGAGGTCACCCAGGCCACGCTGTCGCGGGACCTGGAGGAACTCGGCGCGGTGAAACTGCGTGGTGCCGACGGTGGGGCCGGCGCGTACATCATCCCCGAGGACGGCAGTCCGGTGCGGGGTGTGTCCGGCGGCACCGAACGGTTGACCCGGTTGTTGGGGGAGTTGCTGGTCTCGACCGACGCCAGCGCTAACCTTGCCGTGCTGCGCACCCCACCCGGGGCCGCGCATTACCTGGCCAGCGCGCTCGATCGCGCCGCCCTGCCATATGTGGTCGGCACCGTCGCCGGTGACGACACCATCCTGGTGGTGGCGCGCGACCCGATGACCGGGGCCGAACTTGCCAACACCATCGAAAACTTGAAGTAGAGCCCAAAACAAGGAGATTGCTCATGTCCGAACGCGTCATCCTGGCGTACTCCGGAGGTCTGGACACCTCGGTCGCGATCAGCTGGATCGGCAAGGAGACCGGCAAAGAGGTCGTCGCCGTCGCCATCGATCTCGGTCAGGGCGGCGAGGACATGGAGGTCGTCCGTCAGCGCGCCCTGGACTGCGGTGCGGTCGAGGCGGTCGTGGTGGACGCCCGCAACGAGTTCGCCGACGAGTACTGCCTGCCGACCATCAAGGCCAACGCGCTCTACATGGACCGCTACCCGCTGGTGTCGGCCATCAGCCGTCCCCTGATCGTCAAGCATCTGGTCGATGCCGCGCGTGCCCACGGCGGCACCGTCGTCGCGCACGGCTGCACCGGCAAGGGCAACGACCAGGTGCGCTTCGAGGTCGGGTTCGCCTCGCTGGCACCCGAACTGGACGTCATCGCGCCGGTCCGCGACTACGCCTGGACCCGCGAGAAGGCCATCGCGTTCGCCGAGGAGAACGCGATCCCGATCAACGTCACCAAGCGCTCGCCGTTCTCGATCGACCAGAACGTGTGGGGCCGCGCGGTGGAGACCGGGTTCCTCGAGGACCTGTGGAACGCCCCGACCAAGGACGTCTACGACTACACCCAGGACCCGACGGTCAACTTCAACGCCCCCGACGAGCTGATCATCAGCTTCGACAAGGGCCGCCCGATCGCGATCGACGGTCGTCCGCTCAGCGTGCTGGAGATCATCCAGGAGCTCAACACCCGGGCCGGTGCCCAGGGCGTGGGCCGCCTCGATGTGGTCGAGGACCGGCTGGTCGGCATCAAGAGCCGCGAGATCTACGAGGCCCCGGGGGCGATGGTGCTGATCACCGCGCACACCGAGCTCGAGCACGTGACCCTGGAACGCGAGCTGGGCCGGTACAAGCGCGGCGTGGACCAGAAGTGGGGCGAGCTCACCTACGACGGCCTGTGGTTCAGCCCGCTGAAGCGCTCGCTGGAGGCGTTCGTCGAACACACCCAGCAGCACGTCTCCGGCGACATCCGGCTGGTGCTGCACGCCGGGGCCATCATCGTCAACGGCCGGCGCTCCGGTGAGTCGCTGTACGACTTCAACCTCGCCACCTATGACGAGGGCGACAGCTTCGATCAGAGCGCGGCCAAGGGCTTCGTGCAGCTGCACGGCCTGAGCTCCAAGATCTCGGCCAAGCGCGACCTGGGCCTCTAGGTCACCTCTACTCGCGAGCAGACGCTAATGTCCCCAAAACTTCGGTGTGTCGGGTACATAAGCGTCTGCTCGCGGAAGGAACGGACATGAGCACCAACGACGGAACCACCAACGAGGGCTCGTTGTGGGGCGGCCGGTTCGCCGACGGCCCCTCGGCCGCCCTTGCCGCCCTGAGCAAGTCGACGCATTTCGACTGGGTGCTGGCACCGTACGACATCACCGCCTCCAAGGCCCATGCCCGCGTGCTGCACCGGGCCGGGCTACTGACCGATGAGCAGCGCGACGGGTTGCTCGCGGGGCTGGACAGCTTGGGTTCCGACGTCGCCGACGGCAGTTTCGAGCCATTGGTCACCGACGAGGATGTGCACGGCGCGCTGGAGCGCGGCCTGATCGACCGGGTCGGACCGGACCTGGGTGGGCGGTTGCGCGCCGGCCGTTCGCGTAACGACCAGGTGGCCACGCTGTTCCGGATGTGGCTGCGCGACGCGGCCCGCCGGGTCGCCGACGGCGTGCTCGAGGTGGTCAACGCACTGGCCACCCAGGCCGCGGCGCATCCGACCGCGATCATGCCCGGCAAGACGCATCTGCAGGCCGCCCAGCCCATCCTGCTCGCCCATCATCTGCTGGCCCACGCCCATCCGCTGTTGCGCAACGTCGACCGGCTCGCCGATTTCGACGATCGCACCGCGGTCTCGCCGTACGGGTCGGGTGCGCTGGCGGGCTCATCGCTCGGCCTGGACCCCGACGCCATCGCCGCGGATCTCGGATTCGCCTCGGCCGCAGACAATTCCGTCGACGCCACCGCGGCGCGAGACTTCGCCGCAGAGGCAGCATTCGTCTTCGCCCAGATCGGCGTGGACCTGTCCCGGCTCGCCGAGGACATCATCCTGTGGAGCACGACCGAATTCGGGTACGTCACGCTGCACGACGCCTGGTCGACCGGTAGTTCGATCATGCCGCAGAAGAAGAATCCGGATATCGCGGAACTGGCCCGCGGCAAGTCCGGGCGGCTGATCGGCAACCTCACCGGCTTGCTGGCCACCCTCAAGGCGCAGCCGCTGGCCTACAACCGGGACCTGCAGGAAGACAAGGAACCGGTCTTCGACTCGGTGGCCCAATTGGAGCTGCTGTTGCCGGCGATGGCCGGTCTGGTGGGCACGCTGACGTTCGATGAGTCCCGGATGGCCGCGCTGGCGCCGGCCGGTTACACGCTGGCCACTGACATCGCCGAATGGATGGTCCGCCAAGGTGTTCCGTTCCGCGTCGCCCATGAGGCCGCAGGTGCCGCGGTGCAGGCCGCCGAGGGTCGAGGCGTCGGGCTCGACGAGCTCACCGACGACGAATTCGCCGCGATCAATCCCGCACTCACCGGCCAGGTGCGCGAGGTGCTGACGGTCGAGGGCTCGGTGAACGCACGCAACGCCCGGGGCGGTACCGCGCCTGTTCAGGTGGCCAAGCAGCTCGGGGTTGTGCGCAACGCGATGGAAGAGTTGCGGATCCGGTTGAGCCGGTAGCCCTCTGCGAAGGCCTTCCGTACCGTCGTAGGCGTGGCGGGACAAGTCGTCTTCGATGTCGGTGGTGACCGTTGTGTCGGCTACCTGCGGAAGTCGGACCGGCGGCCCGGCCCGTGCGTCGTGTTGTGCACAGGCTTTGGCGGCACCCAGGACACGCCCGCCGTGCTGGCCGCCGCGGAAGCGTTCGCAGCCGCCGGATTTCACACGCTGACCTTCGATTACCGCAGCTTCGGCGAAAGCGGCGGCCGGCCGCGACAGGTCGTCAGCATCGGGAGACAACTGGCCGACATCGCGGCCGCGGTGGCCTGCGCCCGTGGCGTCGATGACGTCGACCCTGCCCGTATCGCGTTGTGGGGCACCTCGCTCGGTGGTGGCCACGTGGTGGCGGCGGCCGCACGCGACCACGAGATCGCCGCCGTGATCGCCCAGATCCCGTTCAACGGTTTTCCCCGCCGGGTGCAGGGTCGTTCACCGCTGTCGACTCTGCGCCTGCTCGCAGTCATGGCCGAGGACTGGTGCCGCGGCATGCTGCACCGGCAGCCGCGCTACATCCCGGCCGTCGGCGCGCCGGGCGAGTTGGCGGTGATGACGGGTGAAGGTGCGCAGCGGGCCGTGGCGGGCATGGTCAGCCCGACGTGGCGTAATCAGGTGGCGCCGCGTGCCCTCATCGAGATGATGCGATACCGGCCAATCGATTTCGCGGCTCGGGTGAGGTGCCCACTGCTGGTGTGCATGGGAACCGAAGACGCCGAGACCACACCCGAGAGGGTCGCTGCACTGGCCGCGGCCGCACCACAGGGCGAACTGCTCGAGTACCCGGTCGGCCACTTCGAGTTCTACGCCGACGACGTCCGCGACCGGGTCATCGCCGACCAATCCGCCTTTCTGACGCGGGTCCTCGGGTAGGGCTACTCCAGCAGTTCGGACAGCTCCATCCAGCGCGCTTCGAGCTCGGTCACCTGAGCCTCCAGTTCGCGCAGCTCGGCGGTGAGCTTGCCGAGCCCGACGTGGTCGGACTGGTCGTGGGCGGCCAATTCGTCGTGCTTGCCGGAGATCCGGTCGGACAGCTTGGCCAGCGAGCGGTCGATCGAGGAGATCTCCTTCTCCACAGCGCGCAGCTCGGCACCCGACTTCGCCTGGGCCGGGGCGGTTTCGGGGCGTGGCGCAGATGCTGCCGGGGCAGCCTCGCGTTGCTCGGTCAACCTCAGGTACTCGTCTACCCCGCCCGGGAGGTGCCGCAGCCGGCCGTCGAGGATGGCGTACTGCTGATCGGTGACGCGCTCGAGCAGATACCGGTCGTGCGACACCACGATCAGCGTGCCCGGCCAGGAGTCGAGCAGATCCTCGGTGGCGGTCAGCATGTCGGTGTCCACATCGTTGGTGGGTTCGTCGAGCACCAGCACGTTCGGCTCAGAGAGGACCACCAGCATGAGCTGCAGCCGGCGGCGTTGGCCGCCGGACAGCTCGCCAACTCGGGTCGACAGTTGATCGCGCGCGAAGCCGAGCCGCTCCAGCAGTTGTGCAGGGGTGAGGTCTTTTCCGTCGACCTGATAGCTGGTCTGTAGCCGCCCGATCACCTCACGGACCATGTCGCCGGCTACCGCGTCGAGCTCGCTGGACTGCTGATCGAGGATCGAAAGGCGAACGGTCTTACCGCGTTTGACCCGGCCGGAGGTCGGTGTCACGGTCCCGGCGATGAGGCCGAGCAGCGTTGATTTGCCGGCTCCGTTGGCGCCGACGATTCCGGTGCGCTCGCCGGGCCCGATGCGCCATTCGATGTCGCGCAACACTTCTTGCTCGGATCCGGGGTACCGCACCGACACGTCGAGCAGGTCGATCACGTCCTTGCCCAGCCGCGCGGTGGCCAGCCGGGACAACTCGACGGTGTTGCGCAACGGCGGGACGTCGGAGATGAGGGCGTTGGCGGCGTCGATCCGGAACTTGGGTTTGGAGGTGCGGGCCGGAGCACCGCGACGCAACCAGGCCAGCTCTTTGCGCATCAGGTTCTGCCGCTTGGCTTCGATCGAGGCGGCCTGCCGGTCGCGTTCGACGCGCTGCAACACGTATGCCGCGTAGCCGCCCTCGAACGGCTCCACGATCCGGTCGTGCACCTCCCAGGTGGTGGTGGCGACTTCGTCGAGGAACCAGCGGTCGTGGGTGATCAGCAACAGCCCGCCGGCGCCCCGCGCCCACCGCTGCTTGATGTGGGCGGCCAGCCACGTGATGCCCTGGATGTCGAGATGGTTGGTCGGCTCGTCGAGTGCGATGACGTCCCAGTCGTCGATCAGCAGCGCGGCCAGTTGCACGCGCCTGCGCTGGCCGCCCGACAACGTCGATACGGGCGCGTCGAAACCGATGTCGGCCACCAGACCGCCGATCACGTCCCGGATCCGGGCGTCGCCGGCCCACTCGTGCTCGGGCCGGTCTCCGACCAGCGACCAGCCCACCGTGTGGTCCGGGTCGAGTGTGTCGGTCTGGTCCAGGGATCCGACGCGAAGTCCGCTGCGTCGCGTCACGCGACCGCCGTGCGGGGTGATGCGGCCGGTCAGCATGCCCAGCAGCGTTGACTTTCCGTCGCCGTTGCGGCCGACGATGCCGATCCGGTCGCCTTCGCTGACACCGACGGTGACCGAGTCGAACACCACCCCGGTGGGGTACTCCAGATGCAGGGTTTCGCCCCCGAGCAGGTGAGCCATCGCCGCCGACCCTATCGTTCGGCGGGGCCGGCACCGGCACCGCATGGGGCCGTCGCAGGCATGAGAGTGATCACGTCAGGGATTGGTTGCTGCTGTGCCATGATGACCACGTCAATCGGGGGTCGGGGCGAGTCGCGATGTGGGGAGCAGGCTGGTGGATTTCTCGGCAGTGACCAAGCCGGTCGAGCGGTTGCTGGCGACCGCGCAGAACGGTCTGGAGGTGCTGCGCTACGGGGGCTTGGAGACCGGTTCGGTCCCATCGCCTTTCCAGATCATCCAGAGCGTGCCGATGTACCGGCTGCGGCGGTACTTTCCACCCGACGTTCGCCCCGGTGCCCAGGATCCGCGTCCCCCGGTGCTGATGGTGCATCCGATGATGATGTCGGCCGACATGTGGGACGTGACGCGTGACGACGGCGCGGTCGGCATTCTGCACGCGGCGGGCATCGACCCCTGGGTGATCGACTTCGGCTCACCTGACAAGGTCGAGGGCGGCATGCAGCGCAACCTCGCCGATCACGTGGTGGCGTTGTCGGAGGCGATCGACATCGTCAAGGAAGTCACCGGTCGCGACGTGCACCTGGCCGGTTATTCGCAGGGCGGGATGTTCGCCTATCAGGCGGCGGCCTACCGGCGGTCCAAGGATCTGGCCAGCATCATCGCCTTCGGCTCTCCGGTCGACACCCTGGCCGCGCTGCCGATGAACCTGCCGGCGGGCGTCGCCGCCGGCGCGGCGGATTTCATGGCCGATCACGTGTTCAGCCGCATCGACATTCCGGGTTGGTTGGCCCGTACCGGTTTTCAGATGCTCGACCCGATCAAGACGGCTCAATCGCGGCTGGAGTTCCTGCGTCAGTTGCACGACCGCGAAGCGCTGCTGCCACGTGAGCAGCAGCGCCGATTCCTGTCGTCGGAGGGCTGGATCGCGTGGTCCGGGCCGGCGATCTCCGAACTGCTGAAGCAGTTCATCGCGCACAACCGCATGATCACCGGCGGCTTCTCCGTCCACGGTGATCTGGTGACACTGTCGGACATCGACTGCCCGATCCTCGCAGTGGTCGGCGAGGTCGACGACATCGGCCAGCCGGCAGCGGTCCGCGGGATCAAGCGGGCTGCGCCGGATGCGGATGTCTACGAATATCTGATCCGGGCAGGCCATTTCGGTTTGGTCGTGGGCTCGAAGGCTTCCAGTCAGACCTGGCCGACGGTGGCGCAGTGGGTGAAATGGCTTGGCGGAGAAGAGATGCCGGAAGGCGTCGTTCCGATGGAGGCTCAGCCGGCGGATCATCCCGAGGGTGGAGTGTCGTTCTCGACCCGCGTCACCCACGGAGCCACCGCGGCCACCGAGATGGCGTTCGGGGTGGCCCGTTCGGCGGCCGATGCGCTGGTCGCGGCGAACAAGAACGCCCGGACTCTGGTCATCGAGACGGCGCGGACCCTGCCGCGCCTGGCCCGGTTGGGTCAGGTCAACGATCACACCCGCATCTCGCTCGGCCGCATCATGAGTGAGCAGGCCCGCAGCGCGCCCAACGGTGAGGCGCTGCTGTTCGACGGCCGGGTCCACACCTACGAGGCGGTGGATCGCCGGATCAACAACGTGGTGCGCGGCCTGATAAACGTCGGGGTGCGCCAGGGTGCCCGGGTCGGGGTCCTGATGGACACCCGGCCCAGCGCGCTGGTCGCGATCGCGGCGCTGTCCCGGTTGGGTGCGGTGGCCGTGCTGCTGCCCGAAGCGGATCTGGCCGAGGCGGCCCGGCTCGGCGGCGTGGCCGAGATCATCGCCGACCCGAGCCACCTCGCCGTGGCCCGCGAACTGGACACCCGGGTGCTGGTTCTCGGCGGCGGTGAGAGCCGTGATCTGCATCTGGAGCAGTACGACGACGTCGATTCGATCGTCGACATGGAGAAGATCGACCCCGACGTCGTCGAGCTGCCGGGCTGGTACCGGCCCAACCCGGGCCTGGCCCGCGACCTGGCGTTCGTGGCGTTCAGTGAAGTCGGCGGTGAACTTGTGGCCCGCCAGATCACCAACTTCCGGTGGGCGCTGTCGGCGTTCGGCACCGCCTCGGCCGCCAACCTCGGCCGCGGCGACACGGTCTACTGCCTGACCCCGCTGCATCACCAGTCCGGCCTGCTGGTCAGCCTGGGTGGTGCGGTGGTCGGCGGTTCGCGCATCGCGCTGTCCCGCGGGCTGCAGCCCGACCGCTTCTTGCAGGAGATCCGGCAGTACGGCGTGACTGTCGTGTCCTACACCTGGGCCATGCTGCGGGAGGTCATCGACGATCCGTCGTTCTCGCTCACCGGCAGCCACCCCGTGCGGTTGTTCATCGGCTCCGGTATGCCTGCGGGCCTGTGGAAGCGCGTGGTCGACGTGTTCGAGCCGGCCCAGGTGGTGGAGTTCTTCGCCACCACCGACGGGCAGGCCGTGTTGGCCAATGTCTCGGGCGCCAAGATCGGCAGTAAGGGGCGTCCGCTGCCGGGCAGCGGCACCGTCGAACTTGCCGCCTACGACGCCGACGACGACCTGATCCTGGAGGACGACCAAGGCTTCGTCCGTAAGGCGGAGGCCAACGAGGTCGGCGTCCTGCTGGCTCATCCGCGGGGCCCGGTGGATCCCACGGCCGTGGTCAAGCGGGGCGTGTTCGCGCCGGCCGATACGTGGGTGTCCACGGAGTTCCTGTTCCGTCGCGACGAGGACGGTGACTATTGGCTGGTCGACAACCGTGGCGCGGTGATCCGGACTGAGCGGGGTCCGGTGTTCGCGACGAGCGTCAACGACGCGGTCGGTCGCCTCGACGCGGTCGACATGTCGGTGACGTACGGAGTGGAGGAAGCGGGGCGGCAGTTGGCGGTCACGGCCCTGGCGCTGCGGCCGGGCGGCAGCGTGCCGACCGCCGATCTGACCCACGCATTGGACGATCTGGCGGCGGGTTGCCCGCCCGACGTCGTGCACGTGGTGCCCGATATGGAACTCGGCGCCTCGTACCGTCCGCTGATCGGTCCGTTGCGGGCCGCGGGCATCCCGAAACCGGGTCGGCGTAACTGCTGGTACTTCGATGCCGATACAGGGACGTACAGGAAGCTGACGGCGGCCAGCCGCGCCGAACTCGTCGCGGGTGTCGCCCACGACGAGCCGGAAACGGATTAGGCCGGTTTGTCGGCGGCGTGCCGGGGTTGGACTGCGCTGTTACGCTCCGGCAGACGGCGAACGACTGGAGGATCGATGGCATCGGGATCGGGTAGGCACAGCTGGCGTCGGGTCGTCACCGGCGCGATGACGGGCGGTGCGCTGGCCGTGGGGCTGCTGGCGGGCGTGGGTGCGCCGACGGCCGCGGCGGATCCCGCCGAGCCGACACCCCAGGCAGATGCTCCCGCGCCCCGGCAGATGACGGCCGACGAAGCGCTGGCCATCATCGCCAAGGACTACGACACCGGCGAGGGCGGCGGACAGATCTCGACGCTCATCCACGACATCCTGAAGTTGCGTCAGCAGGGTTACAAGCCGTCGAACGCCAACCGCGAGGCGATCACCGAAGCGCTCGACAAGCGCCCCAATCAGGTACCGCTGATCAACGCGCTCAAGAGCACGTTGTCCTACCAGCGCAAGTTGCAGGCGCAGTCTCAGGCCCAGCTTCCGCAGCAGAGTGGTCTCAACCCCGGGGTGGGCCAGTTCCCGGGTGGCATCGCGCCCATTCCGGGCGGGGCAGGGGTGCAGCCCGGACCTAGTGGTGGCATCCAGATTCCGCTGGGCTAGCTTCACGTGGTGGTCGACGACAAGCTTCTGAGCATTCTGGTCTGCCCGCAGGACCGCGGGCCGTTGCTGCTCGCGGGAACGGACTGGCTCTACAACCCACGGCTGCGGCGGGCCTACCGGATCGAGGACGGTATCCCGGTGCTGCTGGTCGACGAGGCGGTGGCCATCGACGACGACACCGAGCATCAGCGGCTGCTGAACCTGGCGGGGTCAGGGGAGTCCGGGTAGTTCTCCGGTGAGGTAGCGCTGCAGGGTCGGTGCGATGGTTTCGACGATCTGCTCCACCGGCAACGTGGCGAAGGGCTCCAGTTCCAGGATGTAGCGCGCCATCGCGACCCCGACCAGTTGCGAGGCGACGAACTGGATGCGCACCCGCGAGCTACCGGGCGGGTTGTCCACCCGCGGCCCGATCTCGCCGATGATGACTTCCTGTAGGAACGACCGAACCAGCGATACGTCGTTACCAGCCAGGATCGAACGCAGGGTAGCCACGAAACCTTTGCCGATCTCGGAATCCCACAGCGGCAACAAGATTGACGGAAGGGTGTGCCCGATCTGCTCGACGGGCACCTGTTTCAGCTGCCCGATCACCGTCATGGGGTCGATCGGGATGTGAATCGCGGCGGCGAACAGTTGGGTCTTGGTGCCGAAGTAGTGATGCACCAGGGCCGCGTCCACTCCGGCGTCGGACGCGATGGCGCGAATCGATGTCTTGTCGATTCCGTTGCGGGCGAACAACTCCCGCGCACTGGCCAAGATCCGCTCACGTCGGTCCGACGGCCCGGCTGGGCGGCCCGGGCGTTTGCGTTCTTGGGCGGTATCGATGTCGGTGCTCATGGGTTCCTAAGGCGTTCGGCGGCGCAGAGTAGCCGCAGCCAGACACAATGCCACGACGGCGAACGCCACGACGATCGCGATGTCGCGGGCGGCAATCGCGGTCAGCTCAGGATGAGCACCGACCTGTTGTAGTGCTTCGAGCGCGTAGCTGGCGGGCAGAACGTTGCTGATCCACTGCAGCCACTCCGGCAGCGCGGCGCGCGGCACGATGATGCCGCACAACAGCAGTTGCGGTGCGATCACCACGGGCATGAATTGCACTGCCTGGAATTCGGTGCGGGCGAACGCGCTGCACAGCAGGCCGAGCCCGACGCCCAGTACGGCGTTGATGATCGCGATGAGGAACACCAGGATGGGGCTGCCGGCGGTGTCGAGTCCGAGGAACCAGAACGAGACGACGCAGGCGAGCGTGGCCTGGGCGGCGGCCGCGATCGAGAAGGCGGTTCCGTAGGCCGCGAGCAGGTCGAAGCGTCGCAGCGGTGTGGTCAGGATGCGCTCAAGGGTTCCCGAGACCCGTTCGCGCTGCATGGTGATCGAGGTGATCAGAAACATCACGATCAGCGGGAAGACACCGAGCATGATCAGGCAGGCGTTGTTGAACGGCGACGGATGCCCGGGCGGGTGCGGCACATTCTGGAACATGAAGTACATCAGGGTGATGATCAGGCTGGGCACCACCAGGATCATCGCCACACTGCGATGGTCGGCGGCCAACTGCCGCAGGATGCGTCCGGTCGTGGCCAGGTAGGCCGCCGGGCTCAGCCGGCTCGGTTGGTCGCGTCCGAGTCGCTGCGCCGGATGACGGTGAGAAACGCTTCCTCCAGGGACGTACATTCCGTGTCCTTCCGTAGCTGGTCGGGGGTGGTGTGGGCGAGCAGCCGGCCTTCGCGCATGAGCAGCAGGTCGCCGCAGTGGTCGGCTTCGTCCATGACGTGGCTGGAGACCAGCAGCGTGGTGCCGCGCCGCGAGAGCTCGTTGAACTGCTCCCACAAATCGACGCGCAGGACCGGGTCGAGACCGACCGTCGGTTCGTCGAGTACCAGCAGTTCGGGCTCGGAAACCAGCGCGCAGGCGAGCGAGACCCTGGTGCGTTGGCCGCCGGAGAGGTTGCCGCAGTAAGCGGTCCGGTGATCGTCGAGACCGACCGACCGGATGGCGTGGGCCGCCGAGTCGGCCGACGTGCCGTAGAGCGCGGCGAAGTACCGCACGTTGTCGATCACCCGGAGGTCGTCATAGATGGTCGGGTCTTGCGTGACGTAGCCGACGCGGTGTCGCAGCGGCGCCGAACCGGCCGGGTGTCCGAGCACCGTGACAGAGCCGGCCGCGACGATCTGGGTGCCCACGATGCTGCGTATCAGGGTGGACTTGCCGCAGCCCGAGGGGCCGAGCAGGCCGGTGATCGTGCCGCCGGCGATTTGCACGGTGAGGTCGCGGATCGCGGGCCGTCCACCCCGGTTGACCTGCAGTCCGGCGATGTCGATGGCCGGGGGAGCGTCCCCGGCCGGGAAACCTGCGGAGAATTCATCAACTGATGAAGTCATCATGTGATGAATACTGCGCTCGTACGCGGCCGGTGTCAACGACGGTTTTTGCGAAGTGCACAATCGCTCGGGTGGGCTTGCATATGGGCACCGAGCTGCTGGCCGGAGATCCCTTGCTCGCGGCCCGTCGACTGTTGGGGGCCGAGCTGACCGGTCGCGGGGTCAGCGCAGTCATCGTCGAGGTCGAGGCATACGGCGGTCCGGCCGACGGGCCTTGGCCGGACGCCGCGTCACATTCATTTCGCGGCGCCGGCGGGCGCAATCTCGTGATGTTCGGCCCGCCGGGCTATCTGTACACCTACCGCAGCCACGGTATTCACGTCTGCGCGAACGTGGTCTGCGGATACGACGGCGTCGCGGGAGCGGTGCTGTTGCGTGCGGCATCGGTGGATACGGGTGCCGACGTGGCCGCCGGCCGCCGGGGCCCGGCGATCCTGCCCGTCGCGCTGGCGCGGGGGCCGGGCAACCTCTGTTCTGCGTTGGGAATCACCATGGAGGACAACGGAATTGACCTCTTTGACCCGGACAGCCCGGTGCGGCTGAAACTGGGTGCGCCGGTGCCCGCCGTCGACGGCCCGCGAGTCGGGGTGAGCAAGGCGGCCGACCGTAGATGGCGCTTCTGGCTGCCCGGCCGGGGAGAGGTCTCGGCGTATCGCCGCAGCCCGCGTGCCCCCGCGCCCGGTGCCAGTGATTGACGCAGACCATGCGGCATGATCGTCGTCATGAGTATGGGAATCCTGGATGAGCTGGACTGGCGTGGCCTGATCGCCCAGTCGACCGACCGCGACGCGCTGGCCGATGACCTGGCCAAGGGACCCATGACGATCTACTCGGGGTTCGACCCGACCGCACCCAGCCTGCATGCCGGGCACCTGGTCCCGCTCCTCACACTGCGGCGATTCCAGCAGGCCGGGCACCGGCCGATCGTGCTGGCCGGCGGCGCCACCGGCATGATCGGCGACCCCCGCGACAGTGGGGAACGCACGCTGAACACCGCTGACACCGTCGCCGACTGGGCCGGTCGTATCCGCGGTCAGCTGGAGCGGTTCGTCGAATTCGACGACAGCCCGACCGGCGCCATCGTCGAGAACAACCTGACCTGGACTGGTCAGCTGTCGGCGATCGAATTCCTGCGTGACCTGGGCAAGTACTTCTCGGTGAACGTGATGCTGGACCGGGAGACGGTCCGGCGCCGGCTCGAGGGTGACGGCATCTCCTACACCGAATTCAGCTACATGCTGCTGCAGGCCAACGACTTCGTGGAGTTGTACCAACGGCATGGCTGCGCGCTGCAGATCGGTGGTTCCGATCAGTGGGGCAACATCGTGGCCGGTGCGCGCCTGGTGCGCCAGAAGCTCGGTGCCACCGTCCATGCCATGACGACACCGCTGGTCACCGACTCCGAGGGCAAGAAGTTCGGCAAGTCGACCGGCGGCGGCAACATCTGGCTCGATCCCGAGATGACCAGCCCATACGCCTGGTACCAGTACTTCGTGAACACCGCCGACGCCGATGTCGTCGGGTACTTGCGTTGGTTCACGTTCCTGTCGCCGGACGAGATCGCCGAACTGGAGGACGCCACCGAAAACCGTGCGCATGAGCGCGCCGCGCAGAAACGGCTGGCACGCGAACTCACCACCCTGGTGCACGGGGAAGGGGCGACGAAGGCGGTCGAGTTGGCCAGCCAGGCGTTGTTCGGCCGCGGCGAGCTGACCGACCTCGATGAATCGACTCTTGGTGCCGCCTTGCGCGAAGCCAGTAATGGTCAGGTAGCCGAGCTGAAGCCGGGTGGCCCGGATTCGATCATCGATTTGTTGGTGGGCACCGGGCTGGCGGCGAGTAAGGGAGCTGCCCGCCGCAACGTCGCCGAGGGTGGGGTGTACGTGAACAACAATCGGATCGAAAGCGACGAGTGGATACCACAGCATTCCGATTTTCTGCACGATCGTTGGCTCGTGTTGCGACGTGGCAAGCGGCACATTGCCGGGGTCGAGCGCGTGGGCGCGTAGCGCGACTGCAAGCGCTGCTCTGACCTGGGGAAACGTCGGAGCGACCAGGCGATTTGACTCGCTGTTAGCGCTCACGTAACTTATTCCAGGTCAGAGCGACACGGACAAGCGCCGGAGAGCGAAGACGAAATCCGAGAGAGACACCCATTACGGTGGGTCTTCTCACTGCCCGCAGAAGCTCAGCGGCTTTTAGCCGCGGAATTTCTGCGCGACAAACTCGGGCGTGTTGTTTGAGAACTCAATAGTGTGTTTGGTGGTTTTTGTTTGTTGTTTTTTGGCCATCTTGGTGGGGGACTCCCCGTCTTCCTGCCACGTGGGATGGTTTGTTTTTTTGATGCCAGTTTTTGGTGTCTTTTGTTTGTGATCGGATTTTTCTGATTCGAATTCTGCCTGTCTTTGGATGGGAAGTTTTTGTTTGGAGAGTTTGATCCTGGCTCAGGACGAACGCTGGCGGCGTGCTTAACACATGCAAGTCGAACGGAAAGGCCCTTCGGGGTACTCGAGTGGCGAACGGGTGAGTAACACGTGGGTGATCTGCCCTGCACTTTGGGATAAGCCTGGGAAACTGGGTCTAATACCGGATAGGACCACGCGCTTCATGGTGTGTGGTGGAAAGCTTTTGCGGTGTGGGATGGGCCCGCGGCCTATCAGCTTGTTGGTGGGGTAATGGCCTACCAAGGCGACGACGGGTAGCCGGCCTGAGAGGGTGACCGGCCACACTGGGACTGAGATACGGCCCAGACTCCTACGGGAGGCAGCAGTGGGGAATATTGCACAATGGGCGCAAGCCTGATGCAGCGACGCCGCGTGAGGGATGACGGCCTTCGGGTTGTAAACCTCTTTCAATAGGGACGAAGCGCAAGTGACGGTACCTATAGAAGAAGGACCGGCCAACTACGTGCCAGCAGCCGCGGTAATACGTAGGGTCCGAGCGTTGTCCGGAATTACTGGGCGTAAAGAGCTCGTAGGTGGTTTGTCGCGTTGTTCGTGAAAACTCACAGCTTAACTGTGGGCGTGCGGGCGATACGGGCAGACTAGAGTACTGCAGGGGAGACTGGAATTCCTGGTGTAGCGGTGGAATGCGCAGATATCAGGAGGAACACCGGTGGCGAAGGCGGGTCTCTGGGCAGTAACTGACGCTGAGGAGCGAAAGCGTGGGGAGCGAACAGGATTAGATACCCTGGTAGTCCACGCCGTAAACGGTGGGTACTAGGTGTGGGTTTCCTTCCTTGGGATCCGTGCCGTAGCTAACGCATTAAGTACCCCGCCTGGGGAGTACGGCCGCAAGGCTAAAACTCAAAGGAATTGACGGGGGCCCGCACAAGCGGCGGAGCATGTGGATTAATTCGATGCAACGCGAAGAACCTTACCTGGGTTTGACATGCACAGGACGCCAGTAGAGATATTGGTTCCCTTGTGGCCTGTGTGCAGGTGGTGCATGGCTGTCGTCAGCTCGTGTCGTGAGATGTTGGGTTAAGTCCCGCAACGAGCGCAACCCTTGTCTCATGTTGCCAGCACGTTATGGTGGGGACTCGTGAGAGACTGCCGGGGTCAACTCGGAGGAAGGTGGGGATGACGTCAAGTCATCATGCCCCTTATGTCCAGGGCTTCACACATGCTACAATGGCCGGTACAAAGGGCTGCGATGCCGTGAGGTGGAGCGAATCCTTTCAAAGCCGGTCTCAGTTCGGATCGGGGTCTGCAACTCGACCCCGTGAAGTCGGAGTCGCTAGTAATCGCAGATCAGCAACGCTGCGGTGAATACGTTCCCGGGCCTTGTACACACCGCCCGTCACGTCATGAAAGTCGGTAACACCCGAAGCCGGTGGCCTAACCCTTGTGGAGGGAGCCGTCGAAGGTGGGATCGGCGATTGGGACGAAGTCGTAACAAGGTAGCCGTACCGGAAGGTGCGGCTGGATCACCTCCTTTCTAAGGAGCACCACGAAAAGGGTTGAGACACTGGGTCTTACCCGAGCCGTGAGGAGTCTGTGCGCTGTAGTGGCGCCGGCTTGGTGCACAACAAACTTGTAGAACTGCCAGACACACTATTGGGCTTTGAGACAACAGGCCCGTGCCCCTTTTCGGGGGGTGGCATCCGGTTGCGGGTGTCGGCGTGTTGTTGCTCCGCTTTGGTGGTGGGGTGTGGTGTTTGATTTGTGGATAGTGGTTGCGAGCATCTAGCACGCAGAGTGTGGCGCCGGCCTTCGGGTGGGTGCCGCTTTTGTGTGTTGATGTGCAATTTCTTTTGAAACTCATTTTTGGTTTTTGTGTTGTAAGTGTTTAAGGGCGCATGGTGGATGCCTTGGCACTGGGAGCCGATGAAGGACGTTGGAGGCTGCGATATGCCTCGGGGAGCTGCCAACCGAGCGTTGATCCGAGGATGTCCGAATGGGGAAACCCGGCACGAGTGATGTCGTGTCACCCTGCACTGAATACATAGGTGTAGGGAGGGAACGCGGGGAAGTGAAACATCTCAGTACCCGTAGGAAGAGAAAACAAAATGTGATTCCGTGAGTAGTGGCGAGCGAAAGCGGAGGATGGCTAAACCGTATGCATGTGATACCGGGTAGGGGTTGTGTGTGCGGGGTTGTGGGACCTGTTTTTCCAGCTCTACCTGGCTGGAGGGTAGTGAGAAAATGTTGTGGTTAGCGGAAGTGGTTTGGGATGACCTGCCGTAGACGGTGAGAGCCCGGTACGTGAAAACCTGACATCTACCTTAATGGTGTTCCCGAGTAGCAGCGGGCCCGTGAAATCTGCTGTGAATCTGCCGGGACCACCCGGTAAGCCTGAATACTTCCCAGTGACCGATAGCGGATTAGTACCGTGAGGGAATGGTGAAAAGTACCCCGGGAGGGGAGTGAAATAGTACCTGAAACCGTGCGCTTACAATCCGTCAGAGCCCTCCTTCGTGGTGGGGTGATGGCGTGCCTTTTGAAGAATGAGCCTGCGAGTCAGGGACATGTCGCGAGGTTAACCCGGGTGGGGTAGCCGCAGCGAAAGCGAGTCTGAATAGGGCGTATCCGCACAGTAGTGTGTGGTGTAGTGGTGTGTTCTGGACCCGAAGCGGAGTGATCTACCCATGGCCAGGGTGAAGCGCGGGTAAGACCGCGTGGAGGCCCGAACCCACTTAGGTTGAAGACTGAGGGGATGAGCTGTGGGTAGGGGTGAAAGGCCAATCAAACTCCGTGATAGCTGGTTCTCCCCGAAATGCATTTAGGTGCAGCGTCACATGTTTCTTGTTGGAGGTAGAGCTACTGGATGGCCGATGGGCCCCACAGGGTTACTGACGTCAGCCAAACTCCGAATGCCGACAAGTCCAAGAGTGTGGCAGTGAGACGGCGGGGGATAAGCTCCGTGCGTCGAGAGGGAAACAGCCCAGATCGCCGGCTAAGGCCCCTAAGCGTGTGCTAAGTGGAAAAGGATGTGCAGTCGCGAAGACAACCAGGAGGTTGGCTTAGAAGCAGCCACCCTTGAAAGAGTGCGTAATAGCTCACTGGTCAAGTGATTGTGCGCCGATAATGTAGCGGGGCTCAAGCACACCGCCGAAGCCGCGGCAGCCATTTATGGCTGGGTAGGGGAGCGTCCTGCATCCGGTGAAGCAGCAGAGTGATCTAGCTGTGGAGGGTGTGGGAGTGAGAATGCAGGCATGAGTAGCGAATAGGCAAGTGAGAACCTTGCCCGCCGAAAGACCAAGGGTTCCTGGGCCAGGCCAGTCCTCCCAGGGTGAGTCGGGACCTAAGGCGAGGCCGACAGGCGTAGTCGATGGACAACGGGTTGATATTCCCGTACCCGTGTATGTGCGTCCCTGATGAATCCATTGTGCTAACCATCCAAAACCACCGTGACCAATCCCTTCGGGGTGCGGCGTTGGTGGGGCTGCGTGGGACCCCGGTGGGTAGTAGTCAAGCGATGGGGTGACGCAGGAAGGTAGCCGTACCAGTCAGTGGTTGTACTGGGGTAAGCCGGTAGGGCGAAACGTAGGCAAATCCGCGTTTCATACAGCCTGAGAGGTGATGCATAGCCGTTTGAGGCGAATTCGGTGATCCTATGCTGCCAAGAAAAGCCTCTAGCGAGGACATACACGGCCCGTACCCCAAACCAACACAGGTGGTCAGGTAGAGAATACTAAGGCGTACGAGTGAACTATGGTTAAGGAACTCGGCAAAATGCCCCCGTAACTTCGGGAGAAGGGGGACCCCCATATCGTCAAGGCTCTTGCGGCCGGCAGCGGGAGGGGGTGGCACAAACCAGTGAGAAGCGACTGTTTACTAAAAACACAGGTCCGTGCGAAGTCGCAAGACGATGTATACGGACTGACGCCTGCCCGGTGCTGGAAGGTTAAGAGGACCTGTTAACCCTTCGGGGTGAAGCAGAGAATTTAAGCCCCAGTAAACGGCGGTGGTAACTATAACCATCCTAAGGTAGCGAAATTCCTTGTCGGGTAAGTTCCGACCTGCACGAATGGCGTAACGACTTCTCAACTGTCTCAACCATAGACTCGGCGAAATTGCACTACGAGTAAAGATGCTCGTTACGCGCGGCAGGACGAAAAGACCCCGGGACCTTCACTACAACTTGGTATTGGTGCTCGATACGGTTTGTGTAGGATAGGTGGGAGACTGTGAAGCTCACACGCCAGTGTGGGTGGAGTCGTTGTTGAAATACCACTCTGATCGTATTGGGCCTCTAACCTCGGACCGTATATCCGGTTCAGGGACAGTGCCTGGTGGGTAGTTTAACTGGGGCGGTTGCCTCCCAAAATGTAACGGAGGCGCCCAAAGGTTCCCTCAACCTGGACGGCAATCAGGTGTTGAGTGTAAGTGCACAAGGGAGCTTGACTGCGAGACGTACATGTCGAGCAGGGACGAAAGTCGGGACTAGTGATCCGGCACCTCTGAGTGGAAGGGGTGTCGCTCAACGGATAAAAGGTACCCCGGGGATAACAGGCTGATCTTCCCCAAGAGTCCATATCGACGGGATGGTTTGGCACCTCGATGTCGGCTCGTCGCATCCTGGGGCTGGAGCAGGTCCCAAGGGTTGGGCTGTTCGCCCATTAAAGCGGCACGCGAGCTGGGTTTAGAACGTCGTGAGACAGTTCGGTCTCTATCCGCCGCGCGCGTCAGAAGCTTGAGGAAATCTGTCCCTAGTACGAGAGGACCGGGACGGACGAACCTCTGGTATACCAGTTGTTCCACCAGGAGCACCGCTGGATAGCCACGTTCGGACAGGATAACCGCTGAAAGCATCTAAGCGGGAAACCCCCTCCAAGACCAGGCTTCTCACCCTTTTAGAGGGATAAGGCCCCCCGCAGACCACGGGATTGATAGACCAGACCTGGAAGCCCAGCAATGGGTGCAGGGAACTGGCACTAACCGGCCGAAAACTTACAACAACCCACAAACACCAACTGTGTGGGTTTCAAGTAAGAACACACAACATGTCTCGCAACCACAATCCATAAACACCCACACACCTTGTGTCTGGAGTGCACCGCACCCCACCACCAAAACACAAAGGTTTACACTCAAAAACGAGTGAATAAAGTTACGGCGGTCCATAGCGGCAGGGAAACGCCCGGTCCCATCCCGAACCCGGAAGCTAAGCCTGCCAGCGCCGATGATACTACCCACACGGGTGGAAAAGTAGGACACCGCCGAACACACATTAAGACCCGAGCCCTCCAATCACCGATTGGAGGGCTCGGGCATTTGTTTACTCGCATTCAGTTGATATTCGAGCGATTACCCGCTGCGTTGGCGCTCACATAATTATGTCGGCCGTGGCCGCTGCCAGTATCCTTTGCGGGAAGGGCAGGTAGAAAGGCACACGTGGTCGGAGACAGACAAGGCGGCGCAGAGCGTCGTCCGCGGCGTGCATCGAACGACCGCGCATCGAACAATTCGGGTCACCACCGCTCCCGTGATCAGCGGGGACGGGATCAACGTGCCGGTGCCCCTCGCCATTCCGGACCGGGCCGGGCCCGTCAGGCCCAGCCCACCGAGGACGCCGAACCCCGTAACGACGGCCCGAAGTTGCCGGCCGATGTCGAGGCCAAGGAGTTGGCCCCGGACGTGCGTCGGGAACTGGTGACGCTGGACAAGGCCACCGCTGATTTCGTCGCACGGCATCTTGTGATGGCAGGCAAGCTCCTCGACGAAGATCCCGCGGCGGCACTCGCTCACGCCCGCGCCGCCCGCAACCGGGCCGGCCGGATCGCGGTGGTACGTGAGGCGGTCGGCATCGCCGCCTATCACAGCGGTGACTGGGCTCAGGCCCTTGCCGAACTACGGGCGGCCCGTCGGATGGGCAGCAAGTCGGCGCTGCTGCCGATGATCGCCGATTGCGAACGCGGTGTCGGCCGTCCCGAGCGCGCGTTGGAGTTGGCTCGCAGTGACGAGGCCGCCGCACTCACCGGTGACGACGCCGACGAGCTCCGGATCGTGACTGCCGGCGCCCGTACGGATCTCGGTCAGTTGGAACAGGCGTTGGCGATTCTGTCGACACCTCAGCTGGACCCGACCAGGGTCGGCCCGACGCCGGCCCGGCTGTTCTACGTATATGCCGACACTCTGCTGGCGCTCGGACGTACCGATGAGGCCCTGCAGTGGTTTGTTCACGCAGAGCAGGCAGACACCGATGGCATCACCGACGCGGAAGACCGGATCACGGAGCTTTCCTGACGTGACCACACTTGCGCGGCAACATGATTGCCTGCTGCTAGATCTTGATGGCACGGTCTTTCGCGGTCACCAGCCCACGGTAGGGGCACTTGAAAGCCTGGCCGGTTTGGATGCCCGGGTCCTCTATGTCACCAACAACGCCTCGCGTGCGCCCGAACAGGTCGCTGAGCACCTGCGTGAGCTGGGCTTCACCGCCGCGTCCGACGATGTGGTGACGAGCGCCCAGAGCGCGGCACATCTGTTGGCTGCCCATTTGCCGTCGGGGTCAACGGTTCTGGTGGTCGGCACGGATGCGCTTGCCGCTGAGGTCCGCAACGCCGGTTTGAACCCGGTCCGTACGTTCGACGAGAGCCCCGTCGCAGTGGTGCAGGGCCATTCGCCGGATACCGCGTGGCCCAATCTGGCGGAGGCCGCGCTGGCTATCCGGGCCGGAGCATTGTGGGTGGCCGCCAACGTCGATCTCACATTGCCGTCCGAGCGGGGGTTGCTCCCGGGTAACGGTTCGATGGTCGCCGCGCTGCGGGCCGCGACTGAGCAGGAGCCGCTGGTGGCCGGTAAGCCGCAGCCGACTCTGATGAACGATGCGCTGAGCCGGGGAAGTTTCGCAACCCCTCTCGTGGTCGGAGATCGCCTCGACACGGATATCGCCGGGGCAGTGGCAGCTGGGCTGCCGAGCCTGATGGTGCTCACCGGCGTCAGCACCGCCCGCGAAGCCGTGGCTGCTGTGCCCGCGGAACGTCCCGGTTATCTGGCCGCCGATCTGCGGGGCCTGCACGCCGATGCCGATGCCCTGCGCATCGGGCCGAGCCCGGCCTGGCGAATCGACGTCGACACCGGCACCGCCACGGTGTACGCCACCGGTCAGGAGCCGGTGGATGACCTGTCGGTGGTGCGGGCCACCGCACACGCGGTATGGCACGCGAACCTGGACCGGGCTGCGTTGACGGTGGCTGCCGGCGACGACACAGCGCGCCAGGCGCTGCAACGTTGGTCGTTGCTGTAGGCCGCCATCGACTAGCGTGAGTACCGCTATGAGTACCGATCCCGACCAGTTGCGTGCCCAGGTGGCAGAAGTCCTGGCAGGCGTGCCCGACCCGGCGGTGGACCCGTCCGCGCTCGAAGGCATGGACATCGACGTGGTGGCTGCGCGGCTCGAGCAGGCGCACGATCTGCTGGTGCAGGCTCTCGAATCTGTCGACAGGGGGCAGCCGGGCGGATCGCAGGCGGCCGAAAGGTGAGCGCCGGTGGCGCGGCGCGCTCGCGTTGATGCCGAGCTGGTGCGCCGGGGCCTGGCCCGGTCTCGCCAGCAGGCGGCCGAACTGATCGAGGCCGGCCGCGTGCGCATCGACGGCATGCCGGCGGCGAAACCGGCGACAGCGGTCGCACCGGACACCAACATCACCGTCATCGCCTCGGCGGAACGTACCTGGGTGTCGCGTGGGGCTCACAAGCTGATCGGTGCGCTGGACGCATTCGACGTCGTCGTCGAGGGACGACGCTGCCTGGACGCCGGGGCCTCCACCGGGGGCTTCACCGAAGTGTTGCTCGACCGCGGCGCCGCCGAGGTGGTGGCCGCCGATGTGGGTTACGGCCAACTGGCCTGGCCGCTGCGCTCTGACGAGCGGGTGCACGTGCTGGAACGCACCAATGTGCGGGAGCTGACTCCGGAGGCGATCGGCGGGTCGGTACAGCTGATCGTCGCCGACCTGTCGTTCATCTCGCTGGCCACGGTACTTCCCGCGCTGACGGCCTGTGCGGTGGCCGACGCCGATATCGTTCCGATGGTGAAACCGCAGTTCGAGGTCGGCAAGGACCGCGTCGGGGCGGGCGGCGTGGTCTCCGATCCGGAGTTGCGCATCGACGCGGTGTGCACGGTCGCCCGCAAGGCCGCGGCCTTGCAGTGGCATGCTGTCGATGTGACGGCCAGCCCGCTTCCCGGACCATCGGGCAATGTCGAGTACTTCCTGCACCTGCGTGCCCAAGGCGACCGTCGGCTCGACGGCGAGTCGCTGGAGCAGGCGGTTCGGCGGGCGGTCGAGGAGGGGCCGCAATGACTCAAGACCGCACGATCCTGTTGGTGGTGCACACCGGCCGGGACGAGGCGACCGAAGTCGCCCGCCGGGTGGAAAAGGTGCTCGGCGACAACGGGATTGGTCTGAAGGTGCTCTCGGCGGAGGCTGTGGATCGGGGGCCGCTGCACCTGGCGCCCGACGACATGCGCGCCCTCGGTGTGGACATCCAGGTGGTCGACGCCGACGAGCGCGCCGCCGAAGGGTGTGAGCTGGTGCTGGTGCTCGGCGGCGACGGCACGTTCCTGCGCGCCGCTGAGCTCGCGCGCAATGTCGAGATCCCGGTGCTGGGAGTCAATCTGGGCCGGATCGGATTCCTGGCCGAAGCCGAGGCCGAGGCCATCGATCACGTGCTCGAACGCGTCATCGAACGTGACTACCGCATCGAAGAGCGGATGACCCTCGACATCGTGGTGCGGGTCGGCACCGATGTGGTCAACCGCGGGTGGGCGCTCAACGAGGCCAGTCTGGAGAAGGGGCCCCGGCTCGGAGTGCTGGGCGTCGTGTTGGAGGTGGACGGTCGCCCGGTCTCGTCGTTCGGCTGTGACGGGGTGCTGGTGTCGACGCCTACGGGCTCCACGGCCTACGCGTTCTCGGCCGGCGGCCCGGTGCTCTGGCCCGACTTGGAAGCGATTCTGGTGGTGCCCAACAATGCTCACGCGTTGTTCGCCCGTCCGATGGTGACCAGTCCCTTGGCCAGTATCGCGATCGAGATCGAGGCGCGCGGCAACGATGCGCTGGTGTTCTGCGACGGGCGTCGCGAGATGGTGGTGCCGGCCGGTGGCCGGCTGGAAGTGACCCGCTGCGGGACCCCGCTGAAGTGGGTGCGGTTGGACTCGGCGCCGTTCACCGACCGGCTGGTTCGCAAGTTCCGGTTGCCGGTCACCGGATGGCGGGGGCAGTAGATACCTGTGCTGTCAGAGATTCGTATCGAGTCGTTGGGCGCGATCAGTGCTGCCACCGCGGAGTTCGACCGCGGGTTGACCGTACTGACCGGCGAGACCGGTACCGGTAAGACGATGGTGGTGACCAGCCTGCACCTGCTCGGCGGGGCGCGGGCGGACGCGACGAGGGTGCGTTCGGGTTCCGACCGCGCCGTGGTGGAAGGCCGTTTCAGCACAATCGAACTCGGTGAGGACGTGACCGGCCGGGTCGAGGAGATTCTGGAGTCCTCGGGCGCCGAGCGCGACGACGACGGCAGCGTGATCGCGGCCCGGTCGGTCAGCCGGGCCGGGCCGTCGCGAGCCTATCTGGGCGGGCGCAGCGTGCCTGCCAAGTCTTTGAGCAATTTCACCGCCCAGGTGTTGACCCTGCATGGTCAGAACGATCAGCTGCGGCTGATGCGCCCGGATGAGCAGCGTGCGGCGCTGGACCGGTTCGCCGAGGTGGACAAACCGCTGGCCCGCTACCGGAGTATCCGCGACGAGTGGCTGACGGCACGTCGTGACCTGGCCGACCGTCGTCGGCGGGCCCGGGAGTTGGCCCAGGAGGCCGACCGGCTCAGCTTCGGCATCCACGAAATCGATGCGGTCGCACCGGAACCGGGTGAGGACGAGGCGATCATCGCCGATATCCGGCGGCTGTCGGAACTGGACGCGCTACGCGAGGCCGCTCAGACCGCCCGGTTCGCACTGGCCGGGGAACTCGACGAGCCGACGCCGGAATCCACTTCGGCAGCCGACGGCGTGGGCCGCGCGCAGGCGGCGTTGGAATCTACCGACGATTCGACGTTGCAGGCGCTGGCTGTCCGCCTGGCCGAGGCCATGGCGGTGATCGGCGATGTGTCCGGCGAGCTCGGCCACTATCTGTCCGAATTGCCCAGCGATGCCAGCACTTTGGAGACCAAGCTGGCGCGGCAGGCTGAGCTGCGCACCCTCACGCGCAAGTACGCCGCCGACATCGACGGAGTGTTGGCGTGGTCGCGCGACGCCGCCGAACGGTTGGCGCAGCTCGACGTGTCCGAGGAGAGCCTGGCCGCCCTGGACCGGAAAGTCGCCGAGCTGGAAGCTCAAGTGGTCACTGCGGCAGGCGAACTCACGAAAGCCAGGTCCAAGGCGGCGAAGGGTCTGGCCAAGGCAGTGACTGCTGAACTTGCCGGACTGGCCATGGCCAACGCGGTGTTCACCATCGGGGTCGCTCCGATGCCGGCCCGGGCCGACGATTCGGCACCGCTGACGATGCCCGACGGCGAGGTGCTGCACGCCGGCCACGACGGTGTGGACGCGGTCGAGTTCGGCTTCACCGCACACCGCGGCGCAGACGTGCTGCCGCTGGCCAAGAGTGCCTCCGGCGGTGAGCTGTCCCGCGTGATGCTGGCTCTCGAGGTGGTGCTGTCGGCGTCGACGGCGGGCACCACGATGGTGTTCGACGAGGTCGACGCCGGGGTCGGCGGCCGCGCCGCGGTGCAGATCGGTCGCCGGCTGGCCCGGCTGGCCCGTACCCACCAGGTCATCGTGGTGACCCACCTGCCTCAGGTCGCCGCATTCGCGGACGCCCACCTGGTGGTGGACAGCGGCAACGGACGGGCCAAGTCCAGCGGCGTGCGCCGCATCGACGACGAGGATCGAGTGGCCGAACTGGCCCGGATGCTGGCCGGACTGGGGGAATCGGACAGCGGCCGGGCACACGCCAGGGAACTGCTGGAGGCCGCCCAGCAGGAGCGCAGCGCGCCCTAGCCCCGTCCGGTAGCCAGGCCCGGGTTGGCCGGTGACAGTTCGGGCGCCGTCCACCGCAGCGGGCTGACATGGGTCAGCTCCACCACCTCGTCGATCGTGAAGTCGACAGCGCATTGCGTGCCGGCGCCGGAATCGGCTTCCTCCCAATTGATCTCGGCAGTCCCGGTGAGCTGAAGCGTCGATCCGGACGCCCAGTCGACCATCAACAGCCCGCACCGCGGGTTCGCCGCGATGTTTCCCAGCGTCATGAACATCGAGTTCCCGCGATAGTCCGGCCACCGCAGCCGACGGGCCGTGAGCACCTGCACGAATCCCGGATTGCCGCCGCGGTGAGACGCGTCGGCATTGCCCGCGGCGTCTGCCGAACCGACGAAGAAGGCGTCGGCGGTGGCGACGAACTCCTGCTGCCGGTCCGTGAGTGCCTGGCCTCGGTGTGCTTCGCGCATTTCCGTGGCGGACTCGCGGCGGGCGATGTCCCTGCGGGAGATGTACTTCGGGCAGTTCGAATACACCTGGTCCGGGGCAATTCTCAGACCGCTGCCTGCCGGTTCCGCTGCTCCGTTGACCCGCATCCGCCGCCTGGTCTGCGGCTCGATGGCGATCAGCCCGATCTGCTGGGGCGTGCGCAGCACGTCCCGGAGTGGATCGCCCGGTGCCGGCAGCGTGTCGATGGTGATGGTGCGTGCGTCGCCGGCGTGGACGAAGCCGGGCGGACCAGCCATCAAGCTGGTCCATACCCGGTCTTCGTCATCGGCGGCGGCGATGACGACCATCGGCTGTTCGGCGAGGAACGTGGCGGCAGCCGCTGGCACCTCAGAACGGATCATGCGGCCGACGCGGGCGGCGATGGCGTCCTGTCCCATTCGGCGCTGCACGGCCAGCTCACCGGAGTGATACATCGTCACCTTTCCGGCTCAGAAGAATCCACAGGTGGGTGCCGCTCCGGTGGGCGCGGGAGCGGCCTGCGCGCCGGTCGGCGCGTAGACCTCGAGCCGGGTTCCGTCGGGATCGGTGAAGAAGATGCCCCCGGAGGATGTTCCCTCGCCATGGGCGACGACGCCGTCGTGCGCGAACTCGGTACCCAGTGCCTTCAGCGCGGCCTCAACCGTCCGCACCTCATCGATACTGGCCGCTTCGAATGAAAGATGGTGCAATCCGGGTGTTTCCGTCGAGAACCGGCCATTGCTCTGCTGCCACAGCGTCAGCCGGAGGGTCCCGCCGGTGCCGAGGAAGGCGTACCGGTGCTCGCCGTCGCTGTTGATGGCCAGCGGTTCGAAACCCAACGCGTTGCGATAGAAGGCAACCGAGCGGTCCAGATCGGTGACGTTGATGCCGACGTGTCCGGTGGCGAGCTGGGGCGTGGTGGTCGCGGTCATGCAGTCCTCCTGAGTGGCTAACCAATGTATCTGGTTAAGAAGGTTAGAACGACGGGCGCGGCATCGTCAACCATCTATCTCCATTTCAGTGGTTAGTTCGATGGATGCTCCTTCGACGGCTGTGCGTGGTTACTCTCAGGTATGCCCGATCCGCGGCCTCATGTCGGCGAACCCCTCGCGCTGGATCTGCTGAACACCCGGTGGATGTCGGCGGATGGGCCGCAGGATCTTCTCTCGGGCGTCGACGGGCTGCGGGCCTGGTTGCTGGCCAACGGGCTCGACGATCGTTGCGAGGCTGACGAGAAGTCGCGGTGCGCCCTGCTTGTGGCCCGCGAGGCGATCTTGCGGGCAGTGCGGGACGGCTCTCGCGACGGGGTCAACGAGGTGCTGGAACGGGGCCGGATCCGGCGCACGCTCACCGAGTCGGGCCCGTCGGAAAGCGTCGAGGTGGCGCAGTCGGAATGGCTGGCCGGATGGTTGGCCGCCCAAGACCTGCTGCGATTGCTGGGCGAGTCGCCCGAGCGGATCAAGCAGTGCGCGCACCCGCACTGCATCCTGTGGTTCTACGACACCTCCAAGAACGGGGCGCGGCGGTGGCATTCCATGGCGACCTGTGGCAACCGGGCCAAAGCCGCACGGCACTATGCGGCGAAGCGGGATTGAGACCGGACTGCTGTTACTGATGTGACTAAAGCCAACTTGTGGGGCTGGTGTTACGGCGCGCCTCCGCCGCCCGACCGCCGCCGCCCGACAGAATCGGCACATGAAGATGGCCACGCTGCTCACCCGCAATGCCAATTCTCGTCCGGGAGTGACCGGCACTGCTCGAGTGGACCGCGACATCGATCGGCTGCTGCGTCGCATCGGCCCCGGCGACATCGTGGTACTCGACGCCCAGGATCTCGACCGGATCACCGCTGATGCGCTGGTCGAAGCCCAGATCGCCGGTGTCGTCAACGCCTCGCCATCGATCTCCGGGCGCTACCCGAACTTGGGGCCCGAGGTGCTCGTCGCCAACGGCGTGGTCCTCATCGACGAGGCCGGTCCGGAGATCTTCAAGAAGATCAAAGACGGGGCGCGGATCCGGCTGAACAACGGCGGCGTCTACTCCGGTGACCGCCGCATCGCGCTGGGCACCGAGCGCAACGATCAAGAGATCCACGAGCTGATGCATGACGCCAAGAGCGGCCTGGTGGCGCATCTGGAGGCCTTCGCGGGCAACACCATCGAGTTCATCCGCAGTGAGAGCCCGCTGCTCATCGACGGTATCGGAATCCCGAATATCGACGTGGACCTGCACCGCAGGCATGTGGTGATCGTCGCCGAGGAACCCAATGCCGCTGAGGACCTGAAGGCGCTCAAGCCGTTCATCAAGGAGTACCAGCCCGTGCTGGTCGGCGTCGGGGCCGGCGCAGACGTACTGCGTAAGGCCGGCTATCGGCCCGCGCTGATCGTCGGCGACCCGGACAAGATGAGCGTCGAGGTGCTGCGGTGCGGTGCCCAGGTGGTGCTGCCGGCAGACGCCGACGGGCATGCCGCGGGTCTGGAGCGCATCCAGGACCTCGGGGTCGGGGCGATGACCTTCCCGGCTGCCGGCTCGGCGGCGGATCTGGCGCTGTTGCTCTGTGATCATCACGGTGCCTCGCTGATCGTCACGGCCGGCCACACCGCCTCGATCGAGGAGTTCTTCGACCGCTCGCGCCAGCGCAGCAACCCCTCGACGTTCCTGACCCGGTTGAAGGTGGGGGAGAAGCTCGTCGACGCCAAGGCGGTGGCGACGCTGTACCGCAGCCGGGTGTCCGGTGGCGCGATCGCCTTGTTGGTGCTGGCGATGCTCGTCGCGGTGGTCGTGGCCCTTTGGGTGTCCCGGGCCGATGGCGCCGTGCTCGACTGGGTCGTCGACTACTGGAACCGCTTCACCCTCTGGGTCCAGAACCTCGTCAGCTGAACAGGTCGGTGAGCTGTGATCACGCTACGTGCACACGCCATCTCGCTGGCGGCGGTCTTCCTGGCGCTGGCTATCGGGGTGGCTCTCGGTTCGGGTCTGCTGTCGAACACCGTGCTGTCGGGACTTCGTGACGACAAGAAGGACTTACAGCACCAGATCGAGACCCTCACCGACGGCAAGAACGCGCTGAATGAAAAGCTCAATGCGGCAGGCGAATTCGACGCACAGCTGGCGCCCCGGATGGTGCGCGACACGTTGAAGGACAAGTCGGTGGTGCTGTTCCGCACGCCCGATGCCGCAGATGGTGACGTCGAAGCCGTGTCGCGGTTCATCCGTGACGCCGGCGGAACAGTGACCGGCAAGGTTTCGCTCACCAGCGAGTTCGTCGAGGCGAATTCGGCGGACAAACTGCTCTCGGTGGTCAACTCACCGATCGTGCCCGCCGGCAAGCAACTGAGCACCGCAGCGGTCGACCAGGGTTCGCAGGCCGGCGATCTGCTGGGCATCACGCTGTTGATCGACCGGAACCCGGCCGCGGCGCCGGTCGACGACACCCAGCGCCAGACCGTGCTCGCCGCATTGCGTGACACCGGGTTCCTGACCTATGACGATCCGCACATCGGGGCGGCCAACACGGCGCTGATCATCACCGGCGGCGGGTTCGGCGCGGACGGCGGCAACCGCGGTGCCACCGTGGCCCGGTTCGCGGCGGGACTCGCGCCGCACGGCACCGGTACCGTGCTCGCGGGGCGGTCGGGGTCGGCCTCTGGAACCGGCCCGGTTGCCGTGACCAGGTCAGATGCCGGTCTGAATGCTGTGGTCAGCACCGTGGACGATGCCGATTCCAGCGCCGGGCAGATCACGGCCGTGCTGGCTCTGGGCGATCTGGTCAGCGGCGGCAAGCCCGGCAAGTACGGGACCGGACAGGGAGCGACGTCGGTCACGGTCCCGCAATAGCCGGGTTTTCCCGTGGATGCGGGCGGCGCGCCAGCGACGGCTTGTCGGTGTCGGTGTTAAGGTGAACTTCCGTGGGTCGGCAGGCCACAGCTTGTTTTATCGATCCCCTGCCCGTCGTCACGGAGGATGCTTTTGCCCGCCTTACGCAAGCACCCGCACACCGCCACCAAACACCTCTTCGTCACCGGTGGTGTGGTGTCTTCACTGGGTAAGGGGCTGACCGCTTCTAGCCTCGGTCAGCTGCTCACCGCGCGGGGGCTGCAGGTGACGATGCAGAAACTCGATCCCTACCTGAACGTCGATCCGGGCACCATGAACCCGTTCCAGCACGGTGAGGTGTTCGTCACGGAGGACGGCGCCGAGACCGACCTGGATGTCGGCCACTACGAGCGATTCCTGGATCGCGACCTGTCGCAGTCGGCCAACGTGACCACCGGTCAGGTGTACTCGTCGGTGATCGCCAAGGAACGCCGCGGCGAGTACCTGGGCGATACCGTGCAGGTGATTCCGCACATCACCGACGAGATCAAGAGCCGCATCCTGGCGATGGCCGCGCCGGACGCGGCGGGTCGCCGCCCTGACGTCGTGATCACCGAAATCGGCGGCACGGTAGGCGATATCGAGTCACTGCCGTTCCTGGAGGCTGCGCGCCAGGTGCGCCACGAGGTCGGCCGGGAGAACTGCTTCTTCCTGCACGTGTCGCTGGTGCCCTATCTGGCTCCCTCCGGTGAGCTCAAGACCAAGCCGACCCAGCACTCGGTGGCGGCGTTGCGCAGCATCGGTATCACGCCGGACGCGCTGATCCTGCGGTGTGACCGCGACGTTCCCGAACCGCTCAAGAACAAGATCGCGCTGATGTGCGACGTCGACGTCGACGGTGTGATCTCCACTCCGGACGCACCGTCCATCTACGACATCCCCAAGGTGCTGCACCGCGAGGAGCTCGACGCGTACGTGGTGCGCCGGCTGAACCTGCCTTTCCGCGACGTGGACTGGTCGGAGTGGGATGATCTGCTGCGCCGGGTCCACGAGCCGCAAGAGACTGTACGAATCGCCTTGGTGGGCAAGTACATCGACCTGTCAGACGCCTATCTGTCGGTGGCAGAGGCGCTGCGCGCCGGCGGCTTCAAACACCGGGCCAAGGTGGAGATCCGGTGGGTCGCCTCCGATGACTGCGAGACCGACGCCGGTGCGGCGGCCGCACTGTCCGATGTCGACGGGGTGCTCATCCCCGGTGGCTTCGGAATCCGCGGTATCGAGGGCAAGCTCGGCGCGATCTCGTTCGCCCGTAAGCGTGGCCTGCCGGTGCTGGGACTGTGTCTGGGGCTGCAGTGCATCGTGATCGAGGCGGCCCGGTCGGTCGGGATCACCGGCGCCAATTCGGCCGAATTCGACCCGAAGACACCGGATCCGGTGATTTCCACCATGGCCGATCAGCAGGACGCGGTGGCCGGCGAGGCGGACCTTGGCGGCACCATGCGACTCGGGGCCTATCCCGCGGTGCTCGAATCGGGTTCGATCGTGGCCGATGCCTACCAGGCCACCGAGGTGTCCGAACGGCACCGGCACCGCTACGAGGTCAACAACGCCTACCGGGACCGCATCGCCGAGAGCGGGCTGCGGTTCAGCGGCACCTCGCCCGATGGCCACCTGGTGGAGTTCGTCGAGTACGACGCGAAGATCCACCCCTTCCTGGTCGGCACGCAGGCGCACCCCGAGCTCAAGAGCCGTCCCACCCGGCCGCACCCGCTGTTCGCGGCCTTCATCGGTGCGGCGCTGGACTACAAGGCCGCGGAGCGGCTGCCCGGCATGGACCTTCCCGAACATTTCGCCGAGGAGCCCCAGGAAGAAGACGCCGCCGCGAGCGCGGCGGACGAATCCGAAGCCGCTTCCCTTGGCTGAACACGATTTCGAGACGCTCGCCAGCGAAACCGTCTACGTCGGAAACATTTTCGCGCTGCGTGCAGATGAGGTCAGCATGCCCGGCGGCGGGCAGGCCCGGCGCGAGGTGGTCGAGCACTATGGTGCGGTCGCCGTGGTGGCCCTCGACGACGACGGCAACGTGGTGCTGGTGTACCAGTACCGTCACCCGGTGGGCCGTCGGCTCTGGGAACTGCCTGCCGGCCTCCTCGACCTCGGCGGGGAACGGCCCGAGGTGACCGCCGCACGCGAACTCGAAGAAGAGGTAGGCCTGGCTGCCGCGCACTGGCGTGTGCTGGTCGATCTCGATTCGACGCCGGGGTTCTCCGACGAGAGCGTGCGGATATTCCTGGCCACCGGGCTCACTGACGTCAGACGCCCCGACGCCGAGCACGAGGAAGCCGACATGGTGGTCGAGCGGGTGCCGCTCGGGGAAGCGGTGCGGCGGGTGTTCTCCGGTGACATCGTGAACGGCATTGCGGTAGCGGGCATTCTGGCCGCGCACGCGATGCCGGACGCGCAGCCGTTACGACCGGTCGAGGCCGAGTGGACCGACCGGCCGAGCGCGTTCAGGCGGCGTAAAGGGCTGTCATGACCACGCCGTCGCCCCTCCGGTCGGCCCTCGATGACCAAGTCCAGGGCTACCTCGATCACCTGACGATCGAGCGGGGCGTGGCGGCCAACACCTTGAGCTCGTACCGGCGCGACCTTCGCCGCTACGCCGAGCACCTGACCGAACGCGGAATCCACGACTTGGCCGAGGTGGTCGAGTCGGATGTCAGCGACTTCCTGATCGAGTTGCGCCGGGGTGATCCCGAATCGGGTGTGGTTGGGCTGTCAGCGGTTTCGGCGGCCAGGGCCGTAGTGGCCGTCCGCGGCCTACACCGGTTCGCCACGGCAGAAGGCATGACCGAACTCGACGTCGCCCGCGGCGTGAAACCGCCCACGCCCAGCCGGCGGCTGCCCAAGAGCCTGACCCTCGACGAGGTTGTCGCGCTGCTCGAGGCCGCCGGCGGAGACAGCGAGGCCGACGGGCCGCTGACGCTGCGCAACCGGGCGCTTCTGGAGTTGTTGTACTCCACCGGTGCCCGTATCTCCGAGGCCGTGGGCCTCGACGTCGATGACGTCGATACCCAGGCGCGTTCGGTGCTGCTGCGCGGTAAGGGCGGTAAGCAGCGGTTGGTGCCCATCGGCCGTCCCGCTGTCAGCGCCCTCGACGCCTACCTGGTGCGGGGCCGCCCGGACCTGGCCCGGCGTGGCCGCGGCACGCCCGGGATCTTCCTGAACGCCCGCGGCGGGCGGCTGTCGCGGCAGAGCGCCTGGCAGGTGCTGCAGGATGCGGCCGCACGGGCCGGCATCACCTCGGCGGTATCGCCCCACACACTGCGGCACTCCTTCGCAACCCACCTGCTCGACGGCGGCGCCGACGTGCGCGTCGTCCAGGAACTGCTCGGCCATGCGTCGGTGACCACCACGCAGATCTACACCATGGTCACGGTCCACACGCTGCGCGAGGTCTGGGCGGGCGCACACCCCCGGGCGCGTTAACCGCCCAGGTACTCCGACTCCAGTACCAGGTCGGGCAGCAGGGTCTGGTACTCGGCATGTGTCTTGTGATGCCTGGTGTCCCAGCGAGAGCCCTGTTCCTGCTGCATGTAGGCCAGGTATTTCGGTGCTCCCGGCAGCTTCACGTTGTCGGCGACCACGATCGAGCCCTGGTGCAGCCACCCACGGTCCAGCAGGCTGTGCAGATCAGCCAGGTAGGCGTTCTTGTCGTGGTCGAGGAACAGAAAATCCAGCGCGCCGGCGTCGAACCCGTGGGCCGCGAGCGCGTCGAGCGTGTGTCCGCCGTCGCCGATCGTCCCGACCACGCACGTGATCCGGTCCGACACTCCGGCATGTGCCCAGATGCGACGTGCGATGTCGGCGTTGGTGGGGGAGAACTCGACCGAGAACACCCGCGCCACCGGCGCGGCGCGGGCGATGCGCATCGCCCCGTACCCGCAGTAGGTGCCCAACTCGAGGGCCAGCCGGGGATTGGCCCGGATCACTGCCGCGTCGAGCAGAGCACCCTTCTCGTCGCCCACGTTGATCAGAAACGACTTCTCGTAGGCGAACTTGTCGATGGTGGCGATGACGTCGTCCAGGTCACCCGAGCGGGCGTTGGCCTCGACGTAATCCGCAGCCGCGGCCTCCCGGCCGTCGCCCCACTGTCCCGTCTTCGAGAAGTGCCGGGCGCCGATTCCCATCCTGATGAACGACCACCGCAACAGCGGCAGCCGCTGTTTGAGACTCATGACGCACACCATATGCGTCTGATTGCCCGCGGGTCTGCCCGTCCTGGCTGCGTAGCGACGTTAAACTTGCCGGGATGTGCGCCAAGACTGCGGGATGCCGGACCGGTGGCGGTCTGGCGTGAACGACGACAGCGCACACGACGGCCTCTTCGAACACAACGTGCCCGAGCTCGGTCTGACGGGCCGGCCACCGCGCGACATTCCAGAACCGCAACCGCGTTCCACTCACGGTCCGGCCAAAGTCATCGCGATGTGCAACCAGAAGGGCGGGGTCGGCAAGACCACCTCGACCATCAACCTGGGCGCCAGCCTGGCCGAGTACGGTCGCCGGGTCCTGCTGGTCGACCTGGACCCCCAAGGCGCACTGTCGGCCGGTCTCGGAGTGCCGCACTACGAGCTCCAGCACACGGTGCACAACCTTCTGGTCGAACCGCGGGTGTCGATCGACGACGTGGTGATCAAGACCCGGGTCAGCGGCATGGACCTGGTGCCCAGCAACATCGACCTGTCGGCCGCCGAGATCCAGCTGGTCAACGAGGTCGGCCGCGAGCAGTCACTGGCCCGTGCCCTGTATCCGGTGCTGGACCGCTACGACTACGTGCTGATCGACTGCCAGCCGTCGCTGGGCCTGCTCACCGTCAACGGCTTGGCCTGCGCCGACGGTGTGATCATCCCCACCGAATGCGAGTACTTCTCGTTGCGCGGGCTGGCTCTGCTGACCGACACCGTCGACAAGGTGCACGACCGGCTCAACCCGAAGTTGTCCATCAGCGGCATCCTGGTGACCCGCTATGACCCCCGCACCGTCAACGCGCGCGAGGTGATGGCCCGTGTCGTGGAACGGTTCGGCGATCTGGTGTTCGACACCGTGATCACCCGGACCGTGCGGTTCCCGGAGACCAGTGTGGCCGGCGAGCCGATCACCACCTGGGCGCCCAAGTCCGGGGGTGCGGTGGCTTACCGATCGCTGGCGCGCGAAGTCATCGACCGGTTCGGCGCGTGAACGATGTCCTGAACACCCCGACCACCGATGGTGCCGAATCAGCTGCCGCGGCCGGGGAGCCCACCGGTGACCAGCAGAACCGCTTCCAGGTTCGGCTCACCAACTTCGAGGGACCGTTCGACCTGCTGTTGCAGCTGATCTTCGCGCACCGCCTCGATGTCACCGAGGTGGCATTGCACCAGGTCACCGACGATTTCATCGCGTATACCAAAGAGATCGGCGCCCGCCTGGAGCTGGACGAGACCACGACGTTCCTGGTCATCGCGGCCACGCTGCTGGACCTGAAGGCCGCGCGGCTGCTGCCGTCGGGCGAGGTGCACGACGAGGAGGATCTCGCGCTTCTGGAGGTCCGTGACCTGTTGTTCGCGCGCCTTTTGCAGTACCGCGCGTTCAAGAACGTCGCGTTGATGTTCGCCGAACTTGAGGCTGCGGCCCTGCGCAGCTATCCGCGGGCGGTGTCCCTGGAAGATCGGTACTCCGACCTGCTGCCCGAGGTGATGCTCGGCGTCGACGCCGGCAGATTCGCCGAGATCGCGGCCGCCGCCCTCACCCCACGGCCGGTGCCGACGGTCGGCACCGACCACATCCACGCGCCCAAGGTGTCGGTGCCCGAACAAGCCCACCGCATCATTGCCCTGCTGGAACAGCGCGGGATCGGCGAATGGGCGACTTTCGCCGAACTCGTGGCAGAGTGCACCGACGGGCTTCAGATCGTCGGCCGCTTCCTGGCGCTGCTCGAACTGTTCCGAGCCAAGGCGGTAGCATTCGAGCAACCAGAACCGCTTGGAGTGCTCCAGGTTTCGTGGACCGGAGATCGGCCTACCAGCGAACATCTGGCCACCGCTGATGCGGAAGAATAGCGAGAACAATGACTGACGAGATCTCCGATTCCGGAGAGCGGTCCGATGATGCCCCGGGTGAGGTGACCCCGGTCGGAGATGACCTGGGCATCGATGTGGCGACGGTTCCCGAGCTCGAAGACGGTGAGCTGGGCGCTGTGTTGGAAGCGCTGCTGCTGGTGGTGGACACGCCCGTCACGGTGGATGCGCTGGCCTCGGCGACCGAGCAGCCCGCCTACCGGGTGATGGCCAAACTGCGCCTGATGTCCGAGGAACTCGCGGCCCGGGACAGCGGCATCGACCTGCGCGAGGCCGCCGGCGGTTGGCGGATGTACACCCGGGCGCGGTACGCCCCATACGTCGAGCGGCTGCTGCTCGACGGAGCCCGATCCAAACTGACCCGGGCTGCCCTGGAGACTCTGGCCGTGGTGGCCTACCGGCAACCGGTGACCCGGGCGCGGGTGAGCGCGGTGCGCGGCGTGAACGTGGACGCCGTGATGCGGACCCTGGTGGCGCGCGGTCTGATCACCGAGGCGGGCACCGACCCCGACACCGGTGCGGCCACCTTCGCCACCACCGAGTTGTTCCTGGAGCGGCTGGGCTTGACCTCGCTGTCCGATCTGCCCGACATCGCACCGCTGTTGCCCGATGTCGACGTGATCGACGATCTGAGCGAATCTCTCGGTGATGAGCCGCGATTCGCCAAACTCAACGGCGGTTCGTCTGGTGGCGACCAGCCCATGGCCTTCGACGTGGACAAGGACTGACATGGCTGACGAAGAAGGCGTGCGACTGCAGAAAGTGTTGTCCCAGGCCGGAATTGCCTCCCGGCGGGTGGCCGAACGGATGATCACCGACGGCCGCGTCGAGGTGGACGGCCGGTTGGTGACCGAGCTCGGCACGCGGGTCGATCCGGCGACGGCCGAGATCAGGGTGGACGGTTCGCGGGTGGTGCTCGACGACACCCTGGTGTACCTGGCGATCAACAAACCCCGCGGCATGCTGTCCACGATGTCCGACGAGCGGGGCCGCCCCTGCGTGGGTGACCTGGTGGAACACCGGGTTCGGGGCAACAAGAAGCTGTTTCACGTCGGCCGGCTCGACGCCGACACCGAGGGGCTGCTGCTGCTGACCAACGACGGGGAGCTCGCCCACCGCCTGATGCACCCGTCGTACGAGATTCCGAAAACCTATGTGGCGACCGTGATCGGGACTGTGCCGCGAGGGCTGGGCAAGAAGCTGCGCGCCGGTGTCGAACTGGACGACGGCCCCGCTCATGTCGACGATTTCGCGGTGGTGGACACCGTGCCGGGTAAAACCCTGGTGAAGGTCACCCTGCACGAGGGCCGCAACCGCATCGTGCGGCGAATGCTAGCCGCGGTGGATTTCCCGGTGCAGGAGCTGGTCCGCACCGACATCGGTTCGGTGGCGCTCGGCGACCAGCGGCCGGGCAGTATCAGGGCGCTCAGCCGCAAGGAAGTCGGCGAGCTTTATCAGGCGGTGGGAATGTGAGCGGATCTCTGGTGGTAGCGGTCGATGGACCGGCCGGGACCGGAAAGTCCTCGGTATCAAGAGGTTTGGCGCACGCCCTGGGTGCGAGCTACCTGGACACCGGTGCGATGTACCGCATCGTCACGCTGGCGGTGCTGCGCGCCGGAACGGATCTCGGCGATGCCGCGGCGATCGACGCGGTGGCGTCGGGCGCGGTGATCGGGGTGGGTTCGGATCCCGGTGAGGATCGCGCGTATCTGGCCGGTGAAGACGTCTCCGACGAGATCCGCGGCGACGAGGTGACTCGCGCGGTGTCGGCGGTCTCTGCGGTGCCCGGGGTGCGGGCCCGGCTGGTCGAGCTGCAGCGCGAGTTGGCGGCCGCGGGCGGGCGCGTGGTGGTCGAAGGCCGTGACATCGGCACCGTGGTGCTGCCCAAGGCCGACGTCAAGATCTTCCTCACCGCCTCGGCCGAGGAACGGGCCAGGCGCCGCAACGCCCAGAACGTCGCGAGCGGGCAGCCCGACGACTATGAGGCCGTGCTGGCCGACGTGCAGCGGCGCGACCACCTGGATTCCACCCGGGCCGTGTCGCCGTTGCGCGCGGCTGACGATGCCCTGGTGGTCGACACCAGCGACATGGACCAAACACAGGTCGTGGCACACCTTCTCGACCTGGTGACCCAGCATGCGGGGGTGCGGCGATGAGCGTCTCTGACGGAGACGGCACCTGGTCGGACGAAAGCGACTGGGAGTTCAGCGACGAAGTCGCCGAGGTGCTGGAGGAGGCCGCCTCGCCGCCGCCGGTGCTGGCCGTCGTCGGTCGGCCCAACGTCGGGAAATCGACTCTGGTGAACCGGATCCTGGGGCGTCGCGAAGCTGTCGTGCAGGACATCCCCGGGGTCACCCGCGACCGGGTGTCCTACGACGCGAACTGGTTGGGCCGCCGTTTCACGGTGCAGGACACCGGGGGATGGGAACCCGACGCCAAGGGCCTGCAGCAACTGGTGGCCGACCAGGCGCTGGTGGCGATGCGCACCGCCGACGCGATCATCCTCGTGGTCGATGCCGTGGTCGGTGCCACCTCCGCCGATGAGGCCGCGGCCCGGATGCTGCGCAAGTCGGGCAAGCCGGTTTTCTTGGCGGCCAACAAAGTTGACACCCAACGGGGTGAAGCCGACGCCGCGGCGCTGTGGTCGCTGGGCATCGGTGAGCCGCACGCGATCAGCGCCATGCACGGCCGCGGGGTGGCCGATCTGCTCGACACCGTGATGGAGAAGCTGCCCGAAGTGTCGGAGGTGGCCGGCAGCGGTGGTGGCGGACCACGTCGCGTGGCGCTGGTGGGCAAGCCGAACGTCGGCAAGAGTTCGCTGTTGAACCGGTTGGCCGGCGACGAGCGGTCCGTCGTGCACGACGTCGCGGGTACGACGGTCGATCCCGTCGACTCGCTGATCGAATTGGGTGGAAAGACTTGGCGTTTCGTCGACACCGCGGGTTTGCGCCGCAAGGTGGGCCAGGCCAGCGGACACGAGTTCTACGCCTCGGTACGCACCCACGGCGCGATTGATGCGGCCGAGGTGGCGATCATGCTGATCGATGCCTCGCAGCCGCTGACCGAGCAGGACCTGCGGGTGCTGTCGATGGTGATCGATGCCGGGCGGGCCTTGGTGATCGCATTCAACAAGTGGGATCTGGTCGACGAGGACCGGCGCTACCTGCTGGACAAAGAGATCGATCGGGAACTGGTGCAGGTGCAGTGGGCGCCGCGGGTCAACATCTCGGCGATGACCGGCCGGGCGGTGCAGAAACTGGTGCCGGCTCTGGAGACCTCACTGGCGTCCTGGGACAAGCGGATCTCGACCGGCCAGCTGAACAACTTCCTCAAAGAGGTGGTGGCCGCGACGCCGCCGCCGGTGCGTGGCGGCAAGCAGCCCAAGATTCTGTTCGCCACTCAGGCCGCCACCCGGCCGCCGACCTTCGTGCTGTTCACCTCGGGGTTCCTGGAGGCCGGCTACCGCCGGTTCCTGGAGCGCCGCCTGCGTGAGCAGTTCGGTTTCGAGGGCAGCCCGGTGCGCATCAATGTCCGGGTGCGCGAGAAGAGGGGCGCACCCAAGAAGCGCTAGCCCGCGATTTGGGTGCATCGAGCGGCGGTGGGCGCCGGTAAACGCACACAAGTTGGGCCGATAGGGTGGCCCGAGTGTCCGTCACCCACATGATCCTGATCGCGCTGGCCGGTGTCGGTGCGGGTGCGATCAACGCCATCGTCGGTTCCGGCACGCTGATCACCTTCCCGACGCTGGTGGCGCTGGGAATTCCGCCGGTCACCTCGACGATGTCCAATGCGGTCGGTCTGGTCGCCGGCGGGGTTTCGGGCACCTGGGGCTACCGGCGGGAGTTGCGGGGGCAGTGGAAGCGACTGCGCTGGCAGATTCCCGGTTCGCTGATCGGCGCGGGGCTGGGTTCCTGGCTGCTGCTGCACCTTCCGGAGAAGGTGTTCGTCACCGTGGTGCCGGTTCTGCTGATCCTGGCGTTGATCCTGGTGGTGGTCGGCCCGCGGATTCAGGCTTGGGCGCGGCGGCGCGCGGAGGCCTCGGGGCAGTCCGCCGATCACGTGAGCGCGCAACGCATGGTGGTGCTGGTGATCGGCACGTTTGCCGTGGGTGTCTACGGCGGCTACTTCACCGCGGCCCAGGGGATCCTGCTGATCGCGGTGATGGGCGCGCTGCTGCCGGAATCCATGCAGCGCATGAACGCGGCGAAGAACCTGTTGTCGTTGCTGGTCAACATCGTGGCCGCGCTGGCGTACACGATTGTGGCGTTCGACCGGATCAGTTGGGAAGCAGCGGGGCTGATCGCGGTCGGTTCGTTGATCGGCGGCTTCCTGGGCGCGCACTACGGTCGCCGGCTCTCGCCGAACGCCTTGCGCGCCGTGATCGTGGTGGTGGGCCTGATCGGGCTGTACCGATTGCTCACGGTCTGAGCCACTCTTGTAGTCTTGATCAGTCTGTCTAACGACGAGGGAGAGGGGTGGCCGGTGGCCGAGCGCGCATACCGCACCGCACCGTCTGCCCTGGCTGCTCTCGAGCCGTTCTGGCCGTCGCGCCGGTTGATGGCTTTCGACGAATGGTGTCGCGCGCGCATCTGATCCGCGCCCGTCAATCGTCAGGTCGTTTCGCGACCACAATCGAAAGCAGCCGAACCCATGCGTTCGCTTCTGATCTTCACGCTCGTCGGCCTCGGGGCCCAGCTGGTAGACGGTGCCCTCGGGATGGCCTTCGGTGTCACGGCCTCGACCCTGCTGGTGCTCAGCGGTGTCGCTTCGGCGCAGGCCAGCGCGGCGGTGCACCTGGCTGAGGTCGGCACGACACTGGCGTCGGCGGTGTCGCATTGGCGCTTCAAGAACATCGACTGGCCCATGGTGGCCAAGCTCGGGATCCCCGGCGCGGCAGGTGCGTTCGCCGGTGCCACGGTGCTGTCGTCGCTGTCCACGGAGTCGGCCGCACCGCTCATGGCGGCGATCCTGCTGGGCATCGGACTCTACGTGCTGTTGCGTTTCTCGCTGGGCAAGCCGCTGACGCTGGGGGAGCACGGCACGAGCCACAGTGCGAAGTTCCTGGCCCCGCTCGGCCTGTTCGGCGGTTTCATCGATGCGTCGGGTGGCGGCGGCTGGGGCCCGGTGACCACCAGCACCCTGCTGTCGCAGGGCAAGACCGCGCCGCGGACCGTCATCGGTTCGGTGAGCGCTTCGGAGTTCCTGGTCGCGGTGTCGGCGTCGATCGGTTTCCTGGTCGGGCTGCGCCAGGAGTTCCTGGAGAACTGGCCCGTGGTGCTCGGGCTCATGGTCGGCGGCGTGATCGCCGCGCCGATTGCCGCCTGGTTGGTCAGCCGGATCAATCCCGCGCTGCTCGGTACCGCTGTCGGCGGGGTCATCTTGCTGACCAACAGCCAGAAACTGGTGCACTACTTCGGCGTGCACTGGCCGTGGTCGACGGGGATCTACACGCTCATCGTGGCGGGGTGGGCAGCCCTGGTGGTTCGCGCCTGGCAGACGTCGAGGGCGCCGCGCGATGTCGACGATTCGGTGGTCACCGCGGTCGAAGCGCCGGCGGCACGCCGCTAGCCCGGCACGTTCGCCGGCTGCGGCAGGCCGACATACATCGTGTTGTGCAACGACAGCACGTGATTGCGGGCAATCTCTGAGGCGGCCCGGCTGTCACGTCTGCGCAGCGCCTCCACCAGCTGGGCGTGCTCACGGTTGGACTGGTGCAGATAGTCGATCGGGTATGGAATGAAGTACCGGTACAGCCCGTGCAGTACGTCGCAGTAGGTGTGCATCGCCCAGTCGAGACCGCTTGCCGCCGCGACTGATTCGTGGAAGCGCTGATCGGCACTGTGGAAGCCGGTCCAGTCGGTGGATGCGGCGGCCTCGGCGACGATCGCCGCGAGCGTATCGAGTTGCGCATCGGTGGCGGCCTGAGCCGCAGCGGCACTGAGCGCGTCCTCGGCCAGTGCCCGCAGGTCGATGAGGCGGCGCACCTCGAGGGCATCGGCGCGGTACGTGGCCGATGGGCGATCGGTTGCGGGCATGGCCTGGACACCGCTGTGCGCGACGAACGTCCCGCCGGCCCGGCCGCGGCGGCGAACCACCAGGCCCTCATCGGCCATCGTCTGCAGGGCCCGGCGGACAGTTGCGACGCTGACGCCGAGGGCTCGGGCGATGTCGGGCTCGGCAGGCAACCGTTCCCCCTCGGCCATGAGTCCCAGCTCCATGGCCAGCTCGAGGCGGGCCCGCACTGTGTCGGCCGCGCTGAGTCGGGTGATGCCCGCGACTGCGGGGGCGCTCAGCGCCGGATGCGCTTCACCCACCTGCAACGTCATGGGCCTCAGGGTACGTCAGCTATTGCCCTATTTGCTCATACTGAACTAATATCTCGGCTAAATTCGCTCATTCTGGGTTATTAATGCGTCGGAGGTTCTGTGTCTGCAACGATCACGGTGGCTGCGGTCCAGGCCGCGCCGCTCGACGTGGCCGGCCTGCCGGTTTTCGGCCGCAACGACACCGTCGCCCAGTTCGCCGACGACGTACTTCGGGTGCGGTCTGCGGTGACGGGCCCGGCTCTGATCGTCTATCCCGAGATTCACCTTTTCGGCACCGAAGACGCCGACATGCTGGCCGCTGCCGCCGAACCACTTGACGGCCCCCTGTGCGCCGCCCTCGGTGAGGTGGCCCGCACCGCCGACGCCTGGCTGATTCCGGGCTCGCTTTGTGAGCGCGGAGAGAACGGCGAATTGTTCAACACCGCACCGGTATTCGCGCCCGACGGGCGGCTCGTGGCGTCCTATCGCAAGGTCTTCCCGTGGCGGCCGTTCGAGCAGTACACGCCCGGCGACCGTTTCGTCACCGTCGACATCCCAGACGTCGGGCGGCTCGGGCTGTCCATCTGTTACGACGCCTGGTTCCCGGAGGTGAGCCGCCATCTCGCCTGGATGGGGGCCGACGTGATCGTCAATGTCGTCAAGACCACCACTGACGACCGGAGCCAAGAACTGGTGCTCGCCCGCGCCAATTCCATTGTCAATCAGGTGTTCACGGTGAGCGTCAACTGCGCCGGCCCGATCGGCAAGGGTCGCAGCATCATCGTCGACCCGGAAGGTGATGTGCTCCAAGAGGACTCAGGCGATGCCCCGGGTGTGCTCTACCAGAGCCTGGACTTCGGGGCCGTTGCCGCCGTACGTGAGCGCGGCACCGCCGGCACCAACCGCATGTGGGAGCAGTTCGGACCGTCCGACCGCCCGATCGCCCTACCGCTGTACAACGGCCGCATCGACCCGCGGAGCTGGTCACCGTCGAACCGTCCTGCCAACTGAAAGGCCTTCCATGACATCACCATCCGCCGGGCAGCCGACTCTGGTGCGCGCCCTCGGGTTGCGCTCGCTGGTGCTCTTCGGACTGGCCTACATGACGCCGTTGATCGTGCTCGGCATCTTCGGAGTAGTGGCGTCCACCACGTCCGGAGCGTCGGCTTCGGCCTACCTGATCGCCTTGGCCGCCATGCTGTTCACCGCATCCAGCTATGGCCGGATGGCAGCCGCGTACCCGGTGTCGGGATCGGCCTACACCTACGTGCGGCGCACCATCGACCCGCGGGTCGGATTTCTCACCGGTTGGGCGGTATTGCTCGACTACCTGTTTCTGCCCATGGTCATCTGGCTGATCGGGGCGGCATACCTGGACGCCCAGTTCCCGGGGGTCCCCGGCTGGCTGTGGGTGTTGGCCTTCATCCTGATCACCACGGTGCTCAACGTCGTCGGGATCAAAGTCGCCGACAAGGCCAACTACCTGCTGATGGCGTTCCAGTTGCTGGTCATCGGGTTGTTCGTCGCGCTATCGGTGGCCTCGGTCGTCCGCGACAGTGGCGCCGGCGGGCTCGTCAGTGCCGGCCCGTTCAGCGGGATCGGCGCCAGCATCGGGGGAGTGACGGCCGGCGCGGCCATCGCGGCCTACTCGTTCCTCGGGTTCGACGCCGTCACCACCTTCACCGAGGAAGCCGTCGAGCCGCGCAAGAACATGCCGCGCGCCATCTTGTTGATCGCGCTGATCGGCGGCGCCATCTTCCTGGTCATCGCCTACACCACCCAATTGGTGCACCCCGGTGGCGAATTCGCCGACTCCTCGTCGGCCGCACTGGAGATCGCCAAGCAGATCGGCGGCAATCTGTTCGGGGCAGTGTTCCTCGCGGGCCTGATCCTGGCCCAATTCGCGTCCGGCATCGCGGCACAGGCCTCCGCGTCGCGGCTGCTGTTCGCCATGGGCCGCGACGGCACCTTGCCCCGGTCGGTGTTCGGCACGCTGAGCGCCAAGTTCCGCACCCCGGCGGCCAACCTGGTGATGGTCGGCGCGGTGGGCCTGCTGGCGATGTTCCTCGACGTGGCGACTTCGACCTCTTTCATCAACTTCGGCGCCTTCGTCGCGTTCACCCTCGTGAACGTGTCGGTCATCGTCTACTACTTCCGCCACCGGGCCGCCGGTGAGTCACGCAGCCCCCTGCTGTACGTCGTCGCGCCCGCGATCGGGGCGGTCATCACGTCGTATCTGCTGCTGCAACTCGACGCCCGGGCGATCACCCTCGGGCTGTGCTGGCTGGGTCTGGGCATCATCGTGCTGGCCGTGACCAGCCGCGGTTTCAAGAAGCTGCCACCGGAGATCGCGGTCGATGAGGCGGAGGCGGCCACCGCCCAAACTGTCGTGTAGCGAGGGCCGACGTGTGACCGGTGGGGCGGATTAGATCAAGGGCGGGAGGCTACGGTAAGCTTTCGACTCGCTGCCGGTGCAAGCCGGAAGCAAGCGGGCTGTGGCGCAGCTTGGTAGCGCACTTGACTGGGGGTCAAGTGGTCGCAGGTTCAAATCCTGTCAGCCCGACAACGAAAAAACCTCTCCGACCAGGATCGGAGAGGTTTTTTATTTTCTGGAGGAAGAGGGGCTTCCCGCACATTCACCCACCTGCCTCGCTCGTGGTCGTTTCGTGCGGCGTCGACGCCTACAGGGCTATCCCCGGAAGGGGTGTGGAGCGGATCGCCATCAACTCGACGATCGCTGCCTGGTCGGCGACCGAGGGCAGACCCCAACCCTTCTCGTAGTCGTAGACCTCCCGCAGGGAAGTCTTGGAGCTGACGCCTTCGAGGATGTCCAGGTCGTCGGTGGCGATCAGGCCGGGATGTTCCACGCCGCATGCCTCGGACACCTTCAGCAGATCGCGGCGCAGGGTCTTGATGTAGTTGGCGGCCCGCTCCGACTTCAGTGTGGGGTCGAGCCCCCTTGCCAGCCAGGGGTTCTGGGTGGCGATTCCGGTGGGGCAGGTGTCGGTGTGGCATTTCTGCGACTGGATGCAGCCGATCGACAGCATGATCTCGCGCCCGACGTTGACCATATCTGCGCCGAGTGCGAACGCGACGACGGCGTTGTCGGGAAGGCCGAGTTTGCCCGAGCCGATGAAGGTCACCAGATCGCTGATGCCGGCTTCTGCGAACCGTTTGTATACCTCGGCGAAGCCGATGCGGAACGGATAGGCCACTGACTCGCTGAAGATCAGCGGCGCCGCACCGGTACCGCCCTCTCCACCGTCGACGGTGATGAAATCGACCCCGCGCTGCCCGGAGATCATGTTGGCCACCAGGTCGTCCCAGAACTCCATGTTGCCGACCGCTGACTTGATCCCGACGGGCAATCCGGTTTCGTCAGCGATGAACTCGACCCAGTCGAGCATGCTGTCGACGTCGTGGAACTCGGTGTGGCGTGAGGGGCTCTTGCAATCCACGCCCTGCGGAATGCCGCGAATCTCGGCGATCTCCGGAGTCACCTTCGCGCCGGGCAGCATCCCGCCGAGGCCGGGCTTGGCTCCCTGGCTCAGCTTGATCTCGATGGCCTTGACGGGGGCGGAGTCCACCACGTTCTTCAACCGGTTGATGTCGAAACGCCCATGCTCGTCTCGGCACCCGAAGTAGGCCGTGCCGATCTGGAGGATGAGGTCGCCGCCGTTGCGATGATGCGGCGACAGGCCGCCCTCTCCGGTGTTGTGCATCGAACCGGCAAGAGCCGCGCCCTTGTTGATCGCCTCGATTGCTTTCGCCGACATCGACCCGAAGCTCATCGCCGATACGTTGACGACCGATTGCGGCCGAAAAGCCTTGGCTCGCCTTCGCGGGCCACCGAGGACCTTGGCCGCCGGGATGGCGCTGGAGGAACGCGCGGCGGCGTCGGTGACCGCGGCGAACGTGCGGTGCTTGATGATCGGGTAGCCGGGCGTGTACTCGACGTTGTTGTCGGTGCCGAAGCCGTAGTAGTTGTTCTGCAGCTTCGACGACGAGTAGATCCAGCGCCGCTGGTTGCGGCTGAACGGGCGCTCCTCGTCGTTACTCGCCACGATGTACTGGCGTAGCTCGGGGCCCATCTCCTCGAGCAGGTATCGAAGGTGCCCCACCACGGGGAAGTTGCGAAGAAGCGCATGAGGCTTCTGCGTGAGGTCGTACGCGGCAAGTGCCGCGATCCCGACGACTGGGGCCGCGGGCAGGATGCGCTTCCAGTTCATCTGCACCGGAAGACGATAACGCCGTTGATCGGACGGGTCCGGCCGAAAAATCGTGTCGGTAGACGATGGCCATCAAACCGTCAGCCGACGTTAAGGAACACGTCTAGACGAGGCGACGACAGCACACGCGAACGCTCATGGTGGGCTGCAGGCACTGAAGCGGGCCAATCAATAACCAAGTAATCCTCTGTTGAGGTAGAGTGATGCTCGTGCCGCGATCTCGGAGTGACGCTCGTAGCAGGCTCGTCACCGCCGCCCGTCATCGTTTCGCCGTCGACGGTCCACTGGTTCCCACGCTCGATGAGGTTCGGCGGGAAGCCGACGTCAGCGTCGGGGCGCTCTACCATCACTTTGCCGACAAGCAGTCGCTGGTCGCCGCCGTCTACGCCGAGCTCATGGGTGAATACCAGCAGGGCTTCATCGATACCCTCGCGCGGAACGACACGGCGCGGGAGGGGATCTGTGCCGTCGTGGCCTATCACCTGCGCTGGATTGCCGAACATCGGATAGAGGCGAGGCTGCTGCTGGGGGATCGCATCGACAGCCCTCAGTTGCAGGAGCTGAATCGGCGATTCTTCGACGCGGTGCAGGCATGGTGGAAGCCGCACAGCACCTACGGAGTGTTGCGCCCCATGAACCTCGGGGTGACCGCCGCGCTGTGGCTCGGGCCCGCGCAGGAATACAGCCGCTACTGGATCACCGGATCGCAGACTCGAGTACCGCCTGCGATCGTCAAAACGTTCTCCGAAGCTGCTTGGGCGAGCTTACGAATCGATGATGGAGGCAGGGCATGAAAACGGTTGACCTGCCTGCCGGCCCTATCGCGTACGGCGACACCGGCGGTGACGGGCCAGTCCTGGTGTTCGGCCACGGATTGCTCATGGATGGGCGCCAATGGCGCAAGGTGATCCCGTTGCTTGCCGAATACCGTTGCATCACGCCCACCCTGCCTCTAGGCGCTCACGTGTCGCCGATGAGAGCCGACGCCGACCTCACCGAGACCGGCGTGGCCCACATCCTCGCGGACTTCCTCGACGCGCTGAATCTCAGCGGCGTCACGCTGGTCTTGAACGATTGGGGTGGAGGTCAATTCATCATTTCCGAAGGTCGAGACGCGCGGATCGCAAAGCTGGTGTTGGCGTCGTGCACGGCCTTCGACAACTATCCTCCGAAGCCGGCCCGGCCGGCATCGCTGCTGTGCCGCTTGCCGGGCGGGGGATGGGTTCTCACCAGGATGCTCAACACTGCGTTCTTCCGGCACAGCACCAGGGCCTACGGCGCACTGAGCAAGACCCGGATCCCTGACGAACTGTTCGACGACTGGTTTCAGCCGGCCCGCGAAAACCCCTATGTACGAAGGGATCTGGTCAAGTTTGCCATCGGCGCGCCGCCGCGAGAGCGCCTGCTCGAAATGTCGTCGCGCATGAGTTCCTTCGACCGGCCCGTGCTGGTGATCTGGGCTAGCGACGACCAGATGATGCCCCTGGCGCACGCCGACCGGCTGGTCGATCTCTACCCGCAGGCGTCAAAGCAGATCGTCGACGACTCTTGGACGCTCATTCCCGAAGATCAACCCCGCGTCATGGCCGATGCGCTGCGTGCCTTCGTGGGATGAACTCGCGGTCAAGCCTCGGGTCGCGCTGAGCATTGCGGTGGTCCCCGACTCGGCATAAAGTACGAGTTACGTAATATTCGAGTTACGTACTAAATTGCCTTCGAGGGAGCGCATCATGCGTGACGGCTATCCACCTCCACCATTCGGTCCGGTCATCCCCGGGGTGTTCATCTACGCGGCCTGGCGCGTCGACCCGGCGCGGGTGGGCCCATTCCTGCGCGTCAGCACCGCACGCGCCAAAGCCCTCGACGGACTACGGGAGGTGGCTGGCAGCCTGGCCGCACGCTCAGAAGTCGTGGGCGTGAATCTCTTCGAAACCACCGCCATCGTGCCCATCCCGGGCGCGCCCCAGCATGACATCGTCATGCTGATCCACGTCCGTGACGTGCCGGCAGCCACAGCGCTGCGGGGTGATGCCACTATCACTGCCACGAATCCAGCGATGACGTTCACAGCCCGCAACGGCGCGAGGTTCGGGATCACGGACAACGGGTTGCCCGGATCGAACGTCCTGCTGAACCACTTCACCGGGACGATCGAGGAGTCATCCGCCGTCAATGCCTGGCGGACGTTATCGGCCTGGTTCGTCGCCAAGACCGGTATCGACAACTCGACACTGCTGGCTCCCGATCTGTCGGCGCCGTATGTGTTGGTCAACTACGCCCGGATCCCCGGCACTGTCGCGGCATTCATGGCCCGGCAGCTGCTGCGTCCCAGTTTCTACCGCTACGTGCGTCCGCTGCTGGCTCGGCACCACCTCACCTCCCTGCCCATTTTCGTACGGACGATCGATCTACCGGGACGGCCACGATGAACCCGCGTCGCGAGACCCGCGACAGCGATGGCGTGCCAGACGCGGCTGATCCCACTCGGCTACGAACCGCGGTGCAGGACTTGCGTATCGCGTTGGCTCTGAGCACGCGCAAAGTGGCTGCGGTCGCCGGCCTGAAAGAGTCCGATCTGGAGGTGCTCGACGTTCTGACACGCGGGGGGCCGCAGTCGCCAAGTGCGTTGGCGCGCAGGCTCTCAATGCAGCCGGCCACCATGACCGGGGTGCTGCGTCGCCTCGAAGACGCCGGCTGGGTCATCCGCCGTCATCATGACCACGACCGCCGCAGCGTGGAGATCGAATCCGTCGGTCACGCCCGTCTCTCGGATATCTACCGTGACGGCAGCGCTCGGATGGATGCGCTTCAGGCGGCGATGACTCCCGCGCAGATCTCCACCGTGCTCACGTATCTGACGGCTGCCTGCGAAGCGGTCGCAGAATCCACCGCAGCGCTGCAGGTTTCACCGAACCACGACTGCGCCGAGAACAAGGGAACATTGTGAAAGTCACCCTGCTCGGAGCTAACGGGCCCACCGGACGCTTGCTGCTGACCAAGCTGCTCTCGGACGGGCACGACGTCACCGCCATGGTGCGACGGTGTCCGGATTTTCCAACGCACGCACCGCGGCTACGCGTGCTCCACGGAGACGCCACTACTCCCGCCGACGTCTCGGCAGCTCTCAGCGGGGCCGAAGCCGTGGTGTCCGTCCTGGGCACCAGTTTCAGCCGGCGCCCCATCCACTTGTATTCGTCTTCAGCGCAGGCGATCTGCTTGGCGATGACGGCGGCCGGGACCGGCCGGCTGGTCACCACCAGCTCGGCGGCCCTCAGTGCTTGGACCGACCCGAACTGGACATGGGCTGAACGAGTGGTCGGGCGGCCCATCCTCGGCTATCTGGGACGCACCTTGTACGCCGATATGGCCCGCATGGAAGCCATCGTGGGTGCCAGCGGCCTGGATTGGACGATCATGCGTCCACTCGGGCTGGCCACCATGGACTCACCTACCAGCTACCGCATTGCCGAGGATCACATCGCGGGCCGCCAGACGGCTCGCCGTGACCTCGCCGCGGCCATCGCCGACCAGCTGACCAGAACTGATTACCACCACAAGACCGTAGCCGTGGCGACGGTGGACAAACATCAATCCCTGGCGCGCACTCTGTGGCGCGAGGGCATCAAGCCCAACCTTCCCACCGCCGCGCGGCGCTGACCTACCCGGACGCCGTCCGACGAACCTCGCCCTGCCCCGCCACCAGTTCGAGACTGTCACCGACGTCAACCGTGACCACCGCTGTCGCCTGAAAGAGCCCATAGAAGTCATCGGTCCTGGCGAAGGTGTGGGCGCGGGAGAACAGCGGCTGCACGTCGAACACCCGCACCCGCAGCTTTTCGCGCGTGAGTCTGCCCAATTCCCGGCCGGATTCGGGGTCGGTGATCACTTGATCCGACTCGGAGAGCACGGCAAACACCATGCCGGGGACGACACCTGCCTCAGCGCCACGATTGATGACCAAGGTGTAGTCATCCTCGATGAGCGCTACCTGACCGGTGAGGCGATCGTTCATGACGCCGCCAGAGAGTTGCTCTCTCGCAAGGATTTCGGTGCCGAACCGGCCCGGATTCGCGGCCGCGGCTCATGGCTTTCCACGGACAGCAGCGCGTCGATGTGGTTCGTCTCGTCCCGTTCGGTCCCGAGCGTGAGCTCGACGGCGGTCTTCGCCTGAAACAGGGCGATCATCGCGTGTTGCTGACGTTCGGCGCCGAAGGCGGTGAGGGCGATCGCCAGCTTCTTGTCGACATACTCGACCGACCGCTGAAGCTCCGGCGTCGAAGGCCCGGCGGCCGACTGTTCCACTCCCGCCGCGGGCTGAGTGTCGAGGCCGGTGTACCAGCGGTGTCCGAGCACGCCGAGAGTAAACGAGCACACCGGGACCACCATGACGATGCAGAGCAGCCCGAGAGGGTTCTGCATGGTAATCGCGCCGACGATGCCCAGCAGCATGGTCACACTCGCCACGGCCAGCAGGCGCACCGTCGGCGGCACGGCCTCGACGGCACGGGACAGCCGGCCTGCAACGCGGCCGCCGTACCGAGCGGTGGACGCGATGGCGCCGCCGACGGCTGTGCCGGCCCGCAGGGCGAGCCGGCCCGCCTCGTCGGCTTTCTTGCGCGCCACCTCTGGCTTGGGCATCGACCACACGCGCTGTTGCGGCTGCGCGTCGGCAACCGGCTGCGGTTCACCCTGTGCCTGGTCGGTTTCGGCACCGGACGTTTCGGGCGCCGGCGCACCGTTTGTCACATTCGCATCAACAACCACATCTGCATCATCGCGCCGGTTGGGCCCGACGCCGGTTGCGGCGCGCCGAAGTCTCGGCAATTCCCCGGCAAAGCCTGACGGCGAATCTCTCCTGTCAATGCCCTGTAAGCCGGTTCCGTCGGGTCGCATCCGCGAGTAGCGTCGTTAGCAACGCTAGGTAACCGGCCGTAGTTTTGTGGATTTCGACGGTGGCGCATAGGAGAGCAGAGGAGCGGCGAGTGGATCTCGGAATCTGGGGCGATCTCACGATCCTCGCCGGCGTCATGGCAGTGACGTTCGCCGCGTGTGTGTTCGTGTACATCGGCCGGTTGGAGAAGAGAACTCCCGCTTCGTTGGGTGAGAAGGTCGGCGCCCACAAGGCGGTGCTGGCCAAACTGCGCAAGCGTGAACCGATGTCCCAGGACGAGTACGACTATGCGACCGAGCTGGTTACCGACGCCCGCTCGCCGCTGGCTTACGCGATCCCCGCCGTCCTGTTCAGCATGGGCTTCTTCTACGTCGTCGGCTGCCTGTACGAGCTGCACGTACACGGCGGCAACCCATCCTTCCGCACCTTCATCGGCGGGATCCCGATGCTGACGTCGATGAACATCGCGGCGCAGCTGCGCCGGGTCGCCGGATTGAAGGGGAAGTTGCGGGCCATCGACGTGACCGAGGAACAACCGGATCAGCTGAGCCCCGCTGCGCGCGCCTGACTGTCGTTACTTCTCGGGCGGAGCTGCCGGGTCGCCGTCTTCCCACAACAAGAGCTGGCGTACCGATGCACGCGAACCATAGGGCTGAAGCATCTGGCTCGCGGGCCGGGGCCGCACCCGCAGCGGCCACCAGAACCAGCGCCCGAGCAGGGTGGCGATGGCCGGGGTCATGAACGAGCGCACGATCAGCGTGTCGAACAACAGACCGAGCGCGATCGTGGTGCCGATCTGTCCGAGGATCCGCAAGTCGGCGAACACGAACGAGGCCATGGTGGCCGCGAACACCAGACCGGCCGACGTCACCACCGCCCCGGAGCCGGCCATCGCCCGGATGATGCCCGTGTTGAGGCCGGCACCGATCTCCTCTTTGAAGCGGGAGACCAGTAGAAGGTTGTAGTCCGACCCCACCGCCAACAGCAGGATCACGGCCAACGCGAGCACGATCCAGTACAAGTCGATGCCGAGAATGTCCTGCCAGATCAGCACGGACAGACCAAAAGAGGCTCCCAACGACAGCGCCACGGTGCCGACGATGACAACCGCGGCAACGATGCTGCGGGTGATGAACATCATCACCAGCAGGATCAACGTGAGTGCGGCGATCGCCGCGATCATGAGGTCGTACTTGGCGCCGTCCTGAATGTCCTTGTAGGTGGCGGCAGTACCGGCGAGGTAGATCCTGGAGCCCGCCAGTGGAGTGCCCTTGACGGCATCCTTGGCGGCGTGCCTGATGGCGTCGATGTGCGAAATGCCTTCAGGGGTGGCGGGATCGCCGTCGTGCGTGATGATCATGCGGGCGGCTTTGCCGTCCGGGGACAGGAAAAGCTTGAGACCACGCTGGAACTCGGGATTGGTGAACGCCTCCGGCGGCAGATAGAACGAGTCGTCGGTCTTGGACGCGTCGTACGCCTGGCCCAACGCGGTGGCATTCTGCAATGCCGCCGCACTCTGGTCGTTGAGACCTGAATTGGTGGCGTAGTTGGTCATCGTCAGGTCCCGATTGGTCTGCTGACTGGCGATCTGAGGCGGAATCAGCGCCAACAACTTCGGTTGCAGTGCGTCGAGCTTCGCGATACTTCCCGAGACGTTGCCCAGCTGGTCGGTGAGTGCGTCGATGCCGTCGAGCGCATCGAACACCGACCGCAGTGCCGCGCACATCGGGATGTCGAAACAGTGTGGCTCCCAATAGAAATAGTTGCGCAGCGGTCGGAACTGGTCATCGAAGTCGGCGATCTTGTCACGCAGGCTCTTGGCCGTGGCGACCGTTTCCTGGAACGCCTTACTCTGCTCGTCGGTGATGGCGCTGGACTGCTGCTGCAGTGCGTACTGCTGGCGCAGGACGTCGATCGAGCTGTTGATCACGTCCACCTGCTTGAGCATGTCGGCGGTGCGGGCCTGCTGGAACGGCAGATTGTTGATCTGCGCGGCGCTGCTCGCGCTGATCTGAAACGGAATCGAGGTGTGGTCCAGGGGCGTGCCCAGTGGGCGGGTGATCGATTGCACCTGGGCGATGCCGTCGGTGTGAAACACCGCTTTGGCGACGCGCTCCAACAGGATCATGTCGGTGGGGTTTCGTAGATCGTGATCGGCTTCGATCATCAGCAGTTCGGGATTCAGCCGGGCCTGCGAGAAGTGGCGTTCGGCGGCCGTGTAACCGACATTGGCCGGCGCATGGGCGGGCATATATGGCCGGGCGTCATAGCTTGTGGCGTATCGCGGTAACGCGAGCAGACCGATGAGGGCGATCGCGATCGTCACCACCAGGATGGGCCCGGGCCAACGGACGATGGCGGTGCCGACGCGTCGCCAGCCCTGGGTGCGCATGGCGCGGGCCGGCTCGAACAAGCCGAAGTGGCGGCCTATCACCAGCAGGGCCGGTGCGAGGGTCAGCGCCGCCAAAACGGCGACGAGAACGCCGATTCCAGCCGGGACACCGAGGCTGTTGAAGTAGGGGAGACGAGTGAACGTCAGGCACAACACCGCGCCGGCGATCGTCAGACCCGACCCCAGGATGATGTGCGCGGTCCCGTGATACATCGTGTTGAACGCCGCGAGGCGGTCCTGCCCGGCATACCGCGCTTCGTGAAAGCGGCCGAGGATGAAGATCGCATAGTCAGTCCCCGCGGCAATAACCAAGAGGGTCAACAGATTTGTCGAATAGGTCGACAGTTCGATGATTCCGGCGTTGGCCAGCACTGCGACGACGCCGCGCGATGCGGTCAACTCGATCATCACCGTGAAAATGACCAGAATCGCCGTCGTGACCCGTCGGTACAGCGACAGCAGCATCACCAAGATCACGCCCAGGGTGATCAGCGTGGTTTTCAGGGTGCCCTGCCGGCCCACCTCGAACTGGTCGGTCACCAGGGGAGCGGGCCCGGTGACGTAAGCCCTGACACCCGCGGGCGGTGGCGTGTCCTCGACGATGCGGCGCACCGAGTCGACCGACTCGTTGGCCAGCGATTCCCCCTGATTGCCGGCAAGGTACACCTGCACCAGGGCGGCCTTGCCGTCCGAACTCTGCGAGCCGGCCGCGGTGAGCGGATCGCCCCAGAAGTCCTGGATGTGCTGGACGTGCCTGGTGTCCTGGCGGAGCTTTTGGATCAACCCGTCGTAGTAGTGGTGCGCGTCGGCACCGAGCGGCTGGTCGCCTTCCAGGACGATCATCGCCGAACTGTCCGAATCGAATTCGTCGAACACCTTGCCGATGCGTTTGGCGGCCTGCAATGACGGCGCGTCCTGCGGGCTCAGCGATACGTTGTGTGACTCGGCGACGGTTTCCAGCTGGGGCACGAACACATTCGTCACGACGGCCAGTCCCAGCCAGAACAGCGCGATGAGCACCGAGAACCGTCGGATCAGGCCCGGAATCCGCTGGGTGCTCATCCGGATTTGTCCAGGCAATAGGTGAAGGCGTTCAAGGTGTTCACCGTTCTCTCGTCCTTGACCACGTCGTCGATCGTTATCCGGCAACCGATCGAGTCGCTGTTGCCCTGCGCGGAAACGTTCACCGCGACGGCAGGCTGAGTGGTGGTCGTGTCGTAGGCCCAGGGCAGCGTGACGGCGTCGGCGCGCTGCGGTTGGGCATCGACGTCCAGATAGGTGATGGTGGCCACCGTTCCGGGCGGGCCGAACACCTCCACGAGCACATGCTTGGGATTGAACGGAACGATGTCGTTGCCGGAGCCGCTGGGCGTCGAGGTGACGTCCTGGGATGCGAAGATGCCGTGCAGCCGGAAGACCGCGAATCCGGCCAGCGCGATCACCACCACCGCGAGCAGGTACATCCAGCGGCCGAGCAGCCGGCGTCCGATCGAAAACCGCTGCATCCGTGACCCTTTCAATGCGCGGTGAGGAGCGCGGACCGTTGGAACATTCCCCTAGGACGACTAATCAACTAGGTTGACACGGTAGGGCACTGGGTCGGGCGCCACAACCGCGTGGGTCCGAAATTTCCTGTGTATTGCCTGGGAATGGGTTACGTCAGGTACGTTTCGTTCCCGGTCGGGAAGCCGCCGCCGTTGGTGGCGATGTGCACATGGTCGAAATGGTTGGCGGTGTCTCCGCCGCGGTCGGACATCTTCCTGGGAGCCTTGCCGCGGTACAGGATGTGCTGCCGGAAGATCACGTGGTTCACGCCGAATCGATCGGCGTTGTCGAGCACGTAGGCGACGATCCGGTCGCCGAGCGCCTTGCCTTCTGGACTGGCGTAGTTCGGGATCATCACGTCGATCGCCAGTCCGTTGGGGTGCCACTTCATCGAATCGGCCCGGACGCCGCCGATGTTGAGGATCTCGGGAAAGCGCGCACTGACCGCGCGGGCCGCCAGGATGGTCTCCACCTGCAGGCCCTTCTCGGGCGCCCGCCCGACGGGCAGCGGGAAACGCATATTGCGGCGCACGGCGCGCTCGGCGCGTGCGGGCGGAGCTGCGGGCGCCGCCACGGGCTGGACAGCGGGAGCCGGCATTACCTCGGCGCCGCGCTCGGTGGCCGGCCCGGCGTCTGCGCCGACGGCGATGAGTGCGGCGGCAGGCGCGACGACCGCAGCCATGGCTGCTGACCGGCGGCGCCGATCCATTTTCAGACGGTGTCTACCCACGAGGACCGGACCCTACCGGCGGCGGGGAGGAAGGCCGGAATCGCCAGGCTTTGCGGTGCTCTCGATGGCAACCAGTTCGCCGTTCGCACGTCAACTGCCGCTTGACGGAGTCACGGCAACGGGAATCGCGAGATCAATGCGGGATGCATTCTGGAAATTTCCAGGTCAAGATATCCTCACCCGCCCGATGTACGGGCGGACCTCGGGGTCCGGCCGCGCGCTGCCGGTCGCCCGATCGGGGCATGGTGGCAGTGATATGTGCCCGGTAGAGCAAAATTTATGGCATTTACCACACTGTTCGGCCGACAGTGCCCACACCGCGGTTGACGACGGCGTAACTTGAGTGAATCCGGCCCGTCGAAAACGGGGAGGTCACCATGACAGATGTCGACTGTTGCGTAGTGGGCGCGGGTTTCGCCGGTCTGACCGCGGCGTTGCGGCTCAAGCAAGCGGGCCGGTCGGTGGCCCTGCTTGAGGCGCGGGACCGGGCGGGCGGCCGCACCTTCACCGAGGTGTTCGATGACGGAACCTGGATCGACCGGGGTGGGGCCTGGATCGGCCCTGGACAGGACCGCATCAAAGCCCTGATGACCGAGTACGGAGTCGAGGAGTACCAGCAGTTCGTCGACGGCGAGGCGATGATGATCCTCGACGGTAAACAGCACCGGTACTCCGGCACGATCCCATGGGCGATGAGCCCGTGGGCCATCGCGAATCTCGGCGCCGGACTGCTCGAGGTGGAGTTGATGTGCAAGACGATTCCCTTCGAGGCCCCATGGGATGCCAAGCGGGCGGTCGAGTGGGACCGGATCAGCTTGGGGGAGTGAATCAACCGGCACATGCGGTCCCGGCAGGCCCGCGAGATGCTCGACATGGCACTCGCCGGCATATACACGTCGGCGGGCTCCGAGGTGTCATTGCTGTGGGCGCTCCACCAGATGGGATCCGGCGGCGGACCGGGCTTCGTCATCTCCACCAACGGTGGTGCCCAGGATGCGCGCGTGCACGGAGGCATGGGTGCGATCTACGGCCCGATGGCGGCCGAACTCGGTGAGGCTCTGCATGTTTCGCAACCGGTGCACGCCGTCACTCAGGACGACAGCGGTGTGACGATCCACGGTGACGGCATGACGGTACGCGCGCGGCAGGTGATCGTGGCTGTTCCTTTGGCTGTGGCCCACCAGATCCGCTATGAGCCAATGCTTCCCGTGGATCGACTGTTTCTTCATCAGCGGATGCCCAGCGGGGCGGTCTTCAAGATATCGGTCGTCTACGACACGGCATTCTGGCGAGCAGACGGTTTGTGCGGACAGTCCGCGGCGCCCGGGAACCCCGCCACCCTGACCATCGATGCCTGCACCGACACCGGTAGCCCCGGAATCATGTGCGTGATCAGCGAGGGGCCCGCCGCCCGTCGGCTCGGGCTGCTCGATGCCGCCGAGCGCAAAGCCGTGATGATCGCTGAGCTGGTCGACCGGTTCGGCCCGAAGGCCGCGTCACCGGTGAGCTATCACGAGCAGAACTGGACGCTCGAACGGTATTCGGGTGGCGGGATGATCAGCCACGCGCCACCCGGGGTCCTCACGGAGTTCGGACCGGCGCTACGGGCTCCGTGTGGGCGGATTCATTGGGCCGGTTCGGAGAGCTCGGCCATCATGTGCGGCTGGATCGACGGCGCGGTGCGCTCAGGCGAGCGCGCTGCCGCGGAAGTGATGGCAGCCGAGAGTGTAGTGGCGGCGTAACGCGCTCAGCTGTCGGAACTACGCGCCTCGGCCCCGGTCTGCCCGCTGTCGAAATCGTCGTCAGAAGAGGCGCGCCCCACGTAGCTGCCGTCGGTATCTCGGCCGGCGCGGGAGGCGGCCACATGGGTGTCCCGCTCGACGTCTGACTCACCCTTGTCCGAATGTGGATGGCTCATGAGGAGCCTCTCTGTTGGGGTACCTGTTCACCCACAGAGTTGCCGTCGGCGTTCGCGCTAAACGCCGAGGGCCACGCTATTCGCTCGACCGCGTGACCCCGCGCACCACGGCGACACAGAGGTCAGCGCATTCGGCCGCGAGTTCCTCGGGCGTTTCGGTGGGATTCTCAAGCCAGGCTTCGATGATCTGGTTGACGCCGCCGACCATGAACTGCGCGCCCCGGCGCAGCTCGGCCGGCTCGGGAGTGGCCGAGGTCAGCACATCTGGTGCGAGCTGGACGATGAGGTCGGTGATCATCTCCAGGATGTGTGTGCGGTGCTCTGTCAGTCCGGCGACGCTGCTGACGTCGCCGGTGGCAATGCGATGGATGTGCGGGTCGGCCGCGATGATGTTCAGAAATGCGGTGAGGGCCGACCGGAGTTTGTCGGTCAGGGTGCCCGGATTGCCCACCCCGGCGTTCACCAGTGCTGTCAGCAGCTGATCCCGCACGTCGTCGGAGATGGCGTACAGCAACGCGTCTCGCGTTTCGAACTGCTCGTAGAAGTAGCGCGAGGTCAGCCCGGCTGCGGTACAGACGGCACGCACGGTGACTTCGGTGACCCCGGACTCACCCCAGATCTGTCGTCCGGCGGCGAGTAGCTTCGCCCGTCGTTCTGTGCGGCGGTCGGCCGCACTGACGCCGCCGTAGCCACGCATCACTTGCACGCGCTTCATTGACAGCACCCTACCCGGCGCCTACCTTCTGACTACGTACGTAGTCAGTCCTCTCGGTCCGTCTTGCGCAGGAGGTCCTGTTGAACATCCCGGCCCGCCATCCCGAACAACCCGTCGCTGTCCCCACTGCGATTCGGGCGTTCGCGACGATGCTGGGCATTCGCAATCCCGATGCGCAGCAGTGGCGTCGGCTCGGTGAGCGGCTGACAGTCGGAGACGAGCCCATGGACCGCCTGGTCGACTGGATGGCATCAGCCGGAATGGCACAGATGCGCCCGCTGTTCGAAAAGGCGCTTGTCTCCGGTATCGACAACGTGCCCGAGGCCCCGGAACCGTTGCGCGAGTTCTTCATCAGTGTGGAAACCGTCCCGGACTGGGTGGACCGCGCCAAGCTGCGCAAGGGGCAGCGTGCCTTACTGCGGGGCGGATCCGACGGTATGTCCGTCGCACGGGATGTGTCATTGCTCGGCGGTTACCAGTTCTCGGGATTCAACAAGACCCTGCTTCGCACGGGTGCCTTGGAGAAGGGTTCCAACAAGCGCTTCGCCGAGACGATGCAGTGGGCGATGGACGTCATCTCCGAGGGCGGTCTGGACCCGTTGGGCGTTGGCTACCGGTCCACCCTGCACGTGCGGTTGATCCATTCGTTTGTGCGTCGCCACGTTGCGGCCATGCCCGATTGGCGCACCGAGGAGTGGGGCCTACCCGTCAACCAGACCGATATGGCCGCGACGTTGGTCGGCGCGCTCGTCGCCCCACCGGTCGCCACGCTGGGGATGGGGATCCTCCCGGCCCCAGACGAACTCGACGCCATCGCGCACCTGACCCGGTACGTCGGGTGGCTGATCGGCGTGGAGGACGAATGGTTGCCTCGGACATTCCGCGACAGCATCCGCGTGCTGTACCACACGTCCACGGCGCTGGCCGTTCCCGATGAGACGACCCAGCAGTTGTCGGTTCCGATGGCGGGGGATCCGCTGTCGTGGCACTACCGCGGTATCCGGAAACTGCGCCGTCGCCTGGCCTGGGCCCAACACCTTTCGATCACCAGCGCGTTTCTCGGGCCGAGCGCGATGCGTGTCCTCGGCCTGCCAGCCTACATGCCGCCGTGGTATCCGCTGGTGAAGGCGCCGGTCAACGTGATTCGTAGTATCGCGGCGATGACATCGGCGGACCGCATGGACCGCGCGGTGGCTCGCGGACAACGCGAACAACTTGCCTTGCTACACACCATCATCGGAGACAGCGCCGCCACCATCGGCGAGTCCGCGGTCCATGTGAGCAGGGCCGCCTGACCGGCGCTGCCATCCGCTGTGCGCTAGATCCGGACGAACACTCCGGCCTGCGCATCCCAGACGCCCCAGGCTCCGAGATCGGGATTCCAGAACATGGGTAGCCCGTCCGCCCAGTCCGGCAGCGGCGGTGCCGGCGGCGTGCCCATCGGCGGCATCACCGGCATCAACACCCACGGCGGAGGCGCCGCGAACGAAATCCGGTCCTGCGGCATCGGGCCGCCATGGCCGGGAGGCGGCAGAAAACCCTGTCCCGGCGGCAGCGGGTTGCCGGGCACACCGGCATTCACCCCGGGACCCGGAATGGGGGGTATAGGTGGCGGGAACGGCCCGGGCGGATCAGCCTGCGCCAGGCCCGCCCCAAATCCGGCGCCCGCGATCAGCGCTGCGGTCGCGGCGGCTGTCTTGGCTGCGTTCTTGAGTGTCATTTCTGGACTCCTTGCCTTGTTCCATCAAGGAATCCCTGGCGGTTCACAGGTTGAAACGCCGGGGACCTCGCGACCCCCCGCGTGCTTCGGGTGCATACCCGCCTGGCCGGCCGCCAAACGCCTGTACCCGCGCCGCCCGGTTATTTCGACATCGACCCCAGGAAGTACGTTTCGTGACCGCTGGGGTAGCCGCCGCCATCGGTGGCGATGTGCACATGGTCGAAGTGGTTGAGGGTCTCGTTGCCGTAGTCCGCGGTCCAGTGCGGCGCGCCGATGCCTGGATAGAGGCCCTGGCGCCAGATCACGTGGAGCACACCCCAGCGCTTGGCGTTGGCCAGAGCGAACCCGGCGATCTGGTTACCGAGCTCGATGCCTTCCTCGGAGTGATAGTTCGGGATCATCACGTCGATCGCCAGACCGTTCGGGTGCCATTTCAGCGCATCCTGCCGGTACCCGCCGATGGTGGTGATCTCGGGAAACATCACGGCGATGGCGCGGGCCACCCAGATTGTCTTGACCTGGAGGCCGCCCTCGGGCGCCGGGCCCTTCGGCAGGGAGAACTGGAAGTCGCGGGCGACGACGGGAGCGCTCGCCGCGACCAACTCGGCCCGCGCCGGAACCTGCGCCGGTTGTTGCTGACCGGCGGGTGCATTCGCTACGGCGGCGTCGGCGCAGCATTTCGGCTCGGTGTTCTGCACGTACACCATGCCGGCGGCCACCGTGACCGAGGCTGCGAGCGCCAGCAATCGGCCCCTGGCGCCGGCCAACCGTCTTTTCCCCACCGCAGCAATCTACTGCGCACGGAAGCTCGGTGGGACTGGAACCGTATCCGGCAACTGCGTGGCCTGCCCATCGGAGCCCTAAAATTCCCAAGATGCTCACACGGGCGCGAGTGGTCGCCGCGACGCTGGCGACAGTGCTCGCAGTGGTGTCCCTGGTGCACGTCCTCTACATCGGCTTCGGCCCGTTGCCCGTTCGCGCCGAACGTCAACTCGGTTTTCTCGACGCAGCCCTGGCATCCGGACGCGACACTGAGATGCAGGGTCTGTTCCCCGAAGGCGAATACTTCACCAGGGTGCTGACCGGCCTCGCCGAGGCCCAAGTGGCCACCCAGTTGGGAGCAGACCCGCGTTCCGCCGACTACCTCGCCCGGGCTCGCACTCGGCTCGCTGCCATCGAAACTGCGCAATCCTTGGCCGTATTCGGCAGGGGAATGGTCCCGGACCACGGGATCTTCGCGGCGGGTTGGTCACTCGCCCTGGCTGTCGCCATCGCACGCGCTTCGGACTCCGATGCGGACCGGGCGGTGGTGCGGGAACGGGCTGAGACCGTGCATTCGGCACTGGGACAAGCGGACTCACCGTTCCCGGCCAGCTATCCGGGCCAGTTCTGGCCGTGTGATTCGGTTGTGGCGGCAGGCGCGCTGGCTGGAGCGATCTCGTTGCTCGGGCTGCCGTGGCGGACGGATCTAGCGGACTGGCGCCGGCGGGCATTGGCCGCAGCTGATACCGACACCGGCCTGCTGCCGCACCAGGTTGATCGACAGGCCCACGCCCTGACGGGTCCGCGCGGGTCTTCCCAGGCCGTCATCCAGACCTTCTGGCCCGCGGTCAATGATGTGGTCGGTGCGAAAGACGATCAGTGGCACCGGTTTTCCTCCCGCTTCGTCACGAGCAAGGCCGGGTTGGCCGGCATCTTGGAGTACCCGTCCGGCGCCAGTGGCGCCGGGGATGTCGACAGCGGGCCGCTGATCTTCGGAGTGAGTCTGAGTGCCTCGGCGGTCGGTCTGGCGGCGGCCCGGGCCAACGGCGACGGCGACCTGGCCGGTCGGCTCACCCGACAGGTCGAGCTGATCGGCGTGCCGGTGGGATGGCACACCACGCGCTACCTGTTCGGTGTGCTCCCGGTGGCCGATGCGTTCATCGCGTGGGCGCGTACGGTCCCCGCGAGTGATGCGGCGCTGAACACGGGCTCGGGACGCTCGGCCTGGTTCCTGGCGTGGGCCGTGCCCTCGATGCTGCTGCTCGCGGCGAGCCTGGCGTTGTGGCCGCGTGCCCGGAAAACAGGTAGGACTACCCATCCCGAGCCGGCCGATCGCCCGGCAGACTGAACCCATGCCAAGTCCTGAGGTGGTGCCGTCGGCAGATGCCGTGACGCTTACCACCAAACCCGACCGTGACCGCGCGATCGACGTGGCACGTCTCAGTGCGCTGCTGGTCGTGATGTTCGGGCACTGCGCACTGCTGTTGGCGACCATTGGCTCCGGGGGCGTGCAGGTCGGCAATATCCTCGGCGCGCTGCCTGAGCTGGCCCCGATCACCTGGGTACTGCAGGTCATGCCGCTGTTCTTCTTCGCCGGCGGGGCCGCAGGGGCCTACAGCTGGCATGACGGTCGTTCATGGGGTGCGTGGTTGTTCGCCCGCGCTCAGCGGCTGTGCCGCCCGGTGTTCTGGTACCTCGCGGTGTGGGCAGTACTCCTGGCCGTCGTGCACGCGACGATGGGGGCTGAGTCCGCTGCGGCGCTCGGACGTGAGTGCGTGGCGCTGCTGTGGTTCCTCGGCGTCTACCTGGTGGTGCTGGCCTTCGTCCCGGCGCTGATGCGTCTGCGTACCGGACGAGCGATGGCATGGGCGGTTGCCGGGCTGATCGCCGGTGCCGCGGTGATGGACGCCATCCGCTTCGCCGTCGGCACAGCCGAGGCCGGCGCCGCCAACCTGGTCATCGTCTGGCTGATCCCCGTGGTGATCGGTGTGGCCTACGCACGCCGGCTGATCTGTGCCAAGCGTGCGGTCGCGATCGCGGTCATCGCGTTCGCGGCACAGGTAAGCCTCGCTCTGACCGGCATTTACGACGTATCCCTCGTCGTCACCGGCACCGAGCACGTCTCGAACGTCTCACCGCCCACGCTTCTGCTGGCGTTGCACTGCACGTGGATGCCGTGTCTGTTCATCGCCGCCGCGGATCCCGTCCGGCGCTGGGCCGCCCGTCCGCGGGTCTGGTATGTCGTGGCGAGAGGTAACGGGGGAGCCATGACGCTGTACCTGTGGCACATCCCGGTGATCGCGGTCGCCGCGTTCGGCCTGCATGCGGTCGGCCTCGACGCGTTCGATCCGCACGCCCCGGGCTTCTGGGCCCATCTGGCCTTGCGCGCAGGCGTTTTCGCGGTTCTCATGGCGGTGGCTTTCCGGCTGCTGTCTCCGTTGGAACACCGCCCGCTGCCGTGGTGGGACGATGCGGTTCAGGTCAGCGGCCATCGGGCGGTGGTGACCGGCGCGCTGTTGTGCGTTGCCGGCGCCGCGTTGACACTGATGGCCAAGAACGGCCTCGACGGAGTGCTGGGCTGGTCGGCCCTCGTCGGGTTTGTGGGGGCGTGTATCGCCGCCCGGGTCAGCGCGGGGCGGGTTGTCAAGGCTTGATTCCCTTGTGGGGCAGCATCTAGCCAACGACGCCTGGTGCCCACGACCGCGTGGTTTCGACCGCAGGGCTGTTGGCCCTCGTCGGTCACGACCCTGCAGTAGAAACCGGCGCAGTACGGCCGGGCGCGAACACCGCCGAAACCTCAGTCCTCCTTGCGGATCAGCCGGCCGAGCGCCTCGCGGTCCGGTGCCAGCAGCTCGTCGATGCGGGCCTGGTTCACGTCGGCGACGATGATCTCACCGACCTCCTGGTACACATCGCTGAACAGACCGTGCGCCTTCATCTTCTCGGTCTGGTAGACGTTGTCCTCCGTGGGTGTCACGTAGTAGACGATCTCCGGCTTGAACCGGTGGATCAGCCACACGTGGATCAGGTCCATCAGGCGCTTCTTGCGCAGCTTCTCGGCGAAGGTGTTCTGATCGCGCACGGTCAGGATGTTGCGGCCGTGCCGGTCTTTGATGGGGTCGACGACAACATTGGCCAGCGGCTCCTCGCCGTCACCGTAGATACCGAGGTCGAGTACGTCGGATCCGGCGCGGCGCGGCCGAAGCTGCACCCGCAGGGTCTCGCCGATCTTGTAGTAGTCGCCCCACATCGCCAGCCACTCCTCGAGCAGCTTCTTGGGCACCTCGGTCTGCACCAGGTGCTGATGCTGTGTGGAGCCCGCCCCCATCGCCTTGGTGGTGGCGGTGCGGCCCGAGGAAGCGGCCAGTGCGGCGTCGCTGCGCGGGCCGCCGACCAGGGTTTGCGGTGTCCGGTAGGGAGATTCGACCAGCCGCATCTTGCGTTGCAGCCGGGCCAGCGCCAGCATGCCCTCCTGCTGCAGCGACGTCGCGAACTCCTCGCATGCCACACCGTCGACCTGGTGGCCGCCATAGGTGATGAAGTTGAAGACGAACCCCATCTTGCCGAGTTCGGCGGGGAAGGCTCGCATCTCGTCATCGGTCATGCCGGTGGTATCCCAGTTGAACGACGGGGAAAGGTTGTAGGCCAGCATCTGGTCCGGGTACACGGCGTGGATGGCATCGGCGAACTGCTTGGCATCGGCCAGATCCGCGGTCTTGGTCTCCATCCACAGGATGTCGGCGAACGGTGCGGCCGCCAGCGACTTCGCGATCGCATACGGGATCCCGCCGCGCACCTGGTAGTAACCCTCCGGAGTCTTGACCCGCTCACAGTCCCATGCCACATCGGCACCCAACTCATGCGCCTTCTCCTGGGCCGTGTACAGCGATGCGCGAGCGGCGAAGTCGCGCCATTCGGCTGCGCTCATCGCGGCAGGTTCGCCCTCGCGTTCCCGGAAGTCCAGAAGCTCGGCGACTGCCTCCCCGTAGGTGTTCAGGCCGGCGTCGTTCTGCCAGGCCTCGACGAACGCCGACTCGACCTTGTCGAACAAGGCATCCACCGAGTCGCCGGGCCGGTGGCTCTTGGCGGCCTCGTCGATTGTGGCCGTGATGCCCTGCCGCTCCAGCCAGGCCTCGGCGGTGGCGTACTCGCCCTCGGGAAGCGCGTAGAGCAGGTGCCCGTTGAGCTCGGTGACCCCCTGGTTGTAGAACCGGCGCACCATCGCCAGGAAACACGACTTGTACGTCGGCACCGACAGGTTCGTCGCTCCCAGCAGGAACGGCTGGTCCCGCTCATCGGCTCGGCTGTCGATCAGGTTGGCCGCCTCGGCGTCGGTGCGCGCCACGATGATGCCCGGCACCCGCATGATGTCGAGCTGGAACCGCGCGGTGTTGAGCCGCTTGATCTGCTCATCCGAGGGGACCAACACCTTGCCGCCCTGGTGGCCGCACTTCTTGGTGCCGGGCCGCTGATCCTCGATGTGATAGCCCGGGACCCCGGACTCGACGAAACGGCGGATCAGGTTGCGGACGTGCGGATCACCGCCGTGGCCGGTGTCGGCGTCGGCGATGATGAACGGCCGGTAGTCGACCGCCGGTGTCGCGGCTTGCTGTTCGGGGGTCATCCGTAGCCGCAGGTACTGCTGATTGCGGTCGGCGGTCAGCAACGCCCGCACCAGCCCGGCGGCTTCGTCTGGCACCTGGCTCAGCGGGTAGCTGGCCAGGTCGGGCCCGGGATCCTCACTGATCGAACCCTTGGCCGAGGTGGCCCACCCACCGAGGTAGATCCCTCTGATCCCCATCCGTTTCATCACCACGGCCTGGCCCGGCGAGTACGGCCCGAAGGTGGTGATGCTCTGCTTCTGGGCGAACAGATCGCGAAGATACAGAAAGAAATCCGTGGCGGCCTCGCGGGCCACCGGATAGTCCGACGGGATCGTGCCACGTTGTTCGGCGACCTGACGGGCCGAGTACAGCCGGGTGATGCCGGCGAATCGGGGACTGTCGATGTAGGCCTGGGTGGCCTCGACATCGCTGTCGAATGACGAGTTGGTCTGTGCGTTGGCTTCGATAGTGGCCATGTGTGCGCTCCTGAACTCGGGTCTCCCAATCATTGCTGGCAAGTCGTGGCGCCGGAGCCGGTTGGGAGATTTCTCAGGACTTCCGAATGCGGGCGGCGCGCGGGTTCTAGGCTGCACCGCATGTCGATCGACCGGGCCGCGCTGGCCGCCGGCGCCATCCGATTCGCGTCGGGTGTCTCGTTTCTCATCGATCCGAAGCGGGCGGACCGCTGGTGGGGCGGACGGGAAACACCTGACGCCACCGCACAACTGATGTGGCGGTCGATGGGCTACCGCGACGCGCTGATCGGCGGGTTGTTGCTGGCGGCGGGATTGCGCGGCAAGGACACCCGCGGCTGGTTCCTGGCCTCCGGCGGTGCTGACGCCGCTGACCTGCTGGGTGGCTTGGCGGTGCACGACCAGCTGCCGCGTTCACAGCAGGTCATCGGCCTCGGGGGTGCCGTGGTCGGTATCGCGGTAGGGCTGTGGGGTGCGAGGCGCCCCTACACCTCCGCCTCGACGATGTCGTCGCGGAACCAGCGGGTGGCCACCAGGTAGCAGCCCATGGCGGCCAGTTGCAGGGCGGGTACCAGGATCAGCAGGGACCGGCCCAGCGCGTGCGCGCCGAGATCCGGGGTGAGCGTGTCGCTGATCAGGCCGGTGACGAAGGGGCCGACAGCGCCCAGGGTGGCATTGAAGAACAGGAAGATGGCCGACGCCGTGGCCCGCTGCTGCGGAACCACCAGGCGCTGGATGGCCGCGATCGACGGCGCCAGGTACGACGTGCCGATGATGTAGCTGAGCGCCAGGAACCAGACGCACGCCACCCGGCTCTCGACCGTGAAGGCCAACACCGACGCCGGTAGCAGCAGGCCGGTGGTCAACACCACGATCCACATCAGCCACCGTGGGTCGCGCACAGCCAGCCGGTCCGCCAGCCGGCCGACGATCAGCAGTCCGAGGACGCCCGCGATCCCGGTGGCCAGGCCGTACTCCCACCCGACCTCGCTCAGTGTCATGGACCGCGTGCGCATCAGGAAGGCCGGGGTGAACGTGGTCAGTGAGTAGCCCGCCGCCGCGATGAACGCGGTACCGCCGACCAGCGCCAAAAAGCTGCGCTTGCGCATCAGCGCCCACCACTTGACCTGCGTGTCATGTTCCTGGGGCGGTGCTACCGGCAGCGATTGCCGAACCCCGACCAGCACCAGCACCAGCGGGGCGAACACGACGCTGACCGCGCCCATCACCACGAAAGCCGTTCGCCAGCCGAGATTGTCGGCCAGCAGCCCTCCGCCGATCAGGCTGGCAGCACTGGCCAGTGGGATCGCGAAGGTGAGCACCGCCAGCGGTGCCGCCCGACGTTGCGGGGCGAAGTTGCGCGCCACGTATGCGTGGGCAGCAGGAGTGCTGCCCGCCTCGCCGACCGCGACACCCACCCTGGTGAGGGCGAGCTGAAACCCCGACTGCACGGCGCCGCCGAGCATGGTCATGGTGCCCCACAGCGTCAGGCAGGCCGCCACCACCGCGCCATACGTCCCGCGGTCGGCGAGCCTGGCCACCGCGATGCCGAGCACCGCGTACACGATCAGGAAACCGAACCCGTTGATCACCCCGATCGCGGTGTCCGACAGCGCCAGGTCGTGTTTGATGGGCTCGGCCAGCACCGAGGGCAGGAACCGGTCGACATAGTTGAGGGTGCCGACCAGCGCCAGCAACGCCACCGCGGCCCAGGCCCGGCGGGGTCCGTGTACGTCGTCACCCATGGCGCACGCCGCGTGCGAACCGCCACAGATACCGCGGCAGGCGGCGCGCCGGCACGGCTTTGGGCCAATCCCCGGGGCGGAAGAAAGCGTCGGAGCCCCCGTCGACGAACACCACGCTGCCGCAAAGGAAATCGGCCGAATCCGACAGCATGAAACAGATCCAGTCGGCGAGATGACCGGCATCGCCGTACCCGCCGATCGGCACCGGGAAGGACCGTACGGCCCGGCCCTCCCGGGGATCGGCGAGTTGGGCTTGTAGCAACGGGGTCATGATCGCGCCCGGAGCCAGTGCGTTGAGCCGGATCCCGGCGCCCGCCCAGGCCGCGGTGACCGCGTTGACCCGTAGCCAGCGGCTGACAGCGATCTTGGAGGCCGCGTACATGATGGCCGATCCGTTGCGGCCCAGCAGGCGCACCGAGCGCACCGCTTTGTCGGTATCGCGGGCCAACAACGCCCGAACCGTCCGTCGGGGGACGATCGGTACGGTCGTTGTCGAGTTGCTGGAGATCACAACGACTTTGGCGCGGTCCGCATTGGCCAGAGCCGGTCGCCAGGCTTCAAGGAGCTCCACCACACCGAGAAAGTTGACCTCGGCGATCAACCGGTTCCGGTCAGCGCCGGCCCCCGGGCCCAGCCCGGCCGCCAGCACCGCCCCGTCGAGCACTCCGTCACAGGCCGCCAGCACGCCGTCGGCAGCGGCCCGCCGTCCCGCCGGGGTCGACAGATCGGCCACCACATCACCGGACTTGAGGTCGACGCCGATCACGGTGTGCCCGAGGGCCCGCAGCCGCTCGGCGGCCTGCAACCCCATGCCGGATGCGGATCCGGTAACCGCGTATGTGCCGATGATCGCCTCCTTGCGGCCCGATCGTGGGCCGGTTCGGCGGCCAAAGATAGCATCACCGAGCATGACCGACCTTGCCAAATACGGCCCGTGGGCCGTGATCGCCGGCGGCTCCGAGGGGGTCGGCGCAGAATTCGCCCGCATGTTGGCCGAAGACGGGTTCAACCTGGTCCTGCTGGCACGCAAACCCGGGCCGCTGGAAGCCACCGCGCAGCTCTGCCGGAAGCTCGGTGTGCAGGTGCGCACGCTGGCCGTGGATCTGGTGGACGGCGCGCCGACCGCACAGATCTCCGAGGCGACGGCCGACCTGGAGGTCGGCCTACTGATCTACAACGCCGGGGCAAACACCTGCGGCGAACGGTTCCTGGACGCACCGCTGGCCGAATTCCAGAAGGTCGTCGAGCTCAACGTCACCAGGATGATGGAACTCGTGCAGCATTTCGGCCGGCCGATGGCCGCACGAGGCCGCGGCGGCATCCTGCTGGTGGGATCGCTGGCCGGCTACGCCGGATCGATGCGCCACACGGTCTACGGCGGCGTCAAGGCGTACGGTCGGCTGTTCGCCGAAAGCCTGTGGCTGGAATTGCGGGACTACAACGTCGACGTACTGGAGCTCGTGCTCGGGGTGACTCGCACCCCGGCGATGGAGCGAGCCGGGCTGAACTTCGAGGCACCCGGAATGCGGATCAACGATCCGGCAGAAGTCGCCCGCGAGGGGCTGGACCATCTGGGTGCGGGGCCGGTCCACGTGGCCGGTGGCAACGCCGAACGAGCCGAGATGAACAGCGCGCCCGACCGCGCACAGGTGGTGCTCAAGTCCGACGCGGCCATCCGCAACCTGATCAATCAGCGTGCGCCGCAATGACATCCGACACGGCTGTGCTTGAGGCTCGGCTGCGCCGGCTCGAGGACGAACGCGACATCGCCCGCTTGATCGCGTCGTACGGTCCCCACGTCGACGCGGCCGACGCGGACGGTGCCGCCGCGCTGTGGGCGACCGACGGCCGCTACGAGGTCGAGGGCTGGACGATGGCCAGCCGCGCGGACGTCCACGCGATGGTCAGTTCGGCGTCGCACCGTGACCTGGTGGCCTCGGGTTGCAGCCACTTCCTCGGCCCGGCCGTGGTCACGGTGGACGATGACACCGCCGTGGCGGTCTGCGAGTCCCTGGTGCTCGTCCGCCGCGAAACCCCCGACGGGTCCAGTGAATACGTCGTGTGGCGGGCCACGGCCAACCACTTCGAACTGACTCGCGCAGCCGGGTGCTGGCAGATCACCCGGCGGACCAGCCGCCTGCTCAACGGCGACCCGGCAGCGCACCGGCTGTTGACCACAGGCGTGGCAGGCCGGCCCTCGACCTGACCCAGATGAACTCTGGGTGCCCATGCGGTTACCGATTTCTCCCACCGGATGCCGATAGCTGCCGCGCGATTTACGCTCGTCGCGGTCGGGTCTCAGCCACACGACGGGAATCGAGGACGCAGGGTGAAGACGGTGCTGGGGCTGTCGGTGAGTTCGCACGGCATCGCCTGGGCACTTGTCGACGGCCGCGGCGCGGGAGACACCACGCTCGATGACGACGCCTTCGAGGTCGATGCCACTGACCAACTGGCGGTCCGGGCCACCGCTGCTGCCCGCAGCGCTCAGGCCATCGCCGCTTCCAGCGGCCAGGATGTGGCCTCGATCGGAGTGTCCGCTGCCGGCGCCGACGCCGACGAAGCCCTCGGCCAACTCCTCGATCTGCTGGCTGCCGCCGGGTTCGACGACGTACGCATCGTTCCCGACGATTTCGGGACCGGGGCCGCTGTGCGGGGCGCCCGCGCTGCCGCCCTCGCCGTCGCGACCAATGCCGTGGCCAGGACGCCCAGGCCTGCCGCGGTCCGCGCCCCGGCGCCTCGTCGGTACCCCGCGGTGCGGGCCGCGGCCGCGGCTGTCGCGGCGATCGCCACCGGGCTGATGACCGTGGGCTCGCAGCACGTCGACCCCGTACCGGTCCCCGCCGCCGTCGATACCGATGTCAACGCGGCTGCCGAGCCGCAACTGGTCACCGTCGTCTCACCGCGCGAAGAGACCCGATCGGTAGCGCGGCCCGAAGACGGCCCCGTCGCTCAGCGCGCCGACCGCGCGCCGATTGCGCAACCGGCCGAACAGGTGGCCGAACTGCCCGCGGAAACCGCCCAACCCACAGTCTCGGTACAGACCGTCGCGGTGGCGGAAACCCCCGCAGCACAACCCATTCCGGTAGTTCCGGCGGCCGCCCCGGCGCAGGCGCCGGCAGTGCCCGCCGTGCCGATGCAGCAGTCGGCCACCGTCAATGCCGCGCACCTGCCGGCGGTGCAGGCGCACCTGCCTGGCGCCGAGGCCCACGTTGCCGCAGATCCGTCTCCGGGACCCGCTCTCGCTTCGCCTGGAGCCGCGCCGGCGCCCGCTCCCATGCTGGTCCCGGCACCTGCGCCGGCCCCGGCCCCCGCGCCTCCGTCTGATCCCATCAGCGGCTGGCTGCTCGCGGCGATGCCCTAGCGGAAGCCGATCACCGCATGGTCGCCAGGTTGTTCCAGAATTGCCTGAGGCTGTCGGTGCCGCCGAACAGCGTCGTGAAATTCGTGGAGTCGACCAGGACGATGTCGCCGGCCCGATCACCACTGGGCGGCATCCAGATCAGCGCGTTGAACGCGGTATTACCCGCCTCGGTGAACGGATGCGGCCGGGACGGATCGACCAGTTGACGACCCAGTACCCGCAAAGCCTCGCTTTCCGGCGCGGCCAGCTCGTAGTGCGGCAGGTGGGGATGGAAATTGAACGTCGTGACATCGGTGAGCAGTCCGAGGGAATCCAGATCGCGCACCGTCGTCAGCGGGGCGATCTCGGTGGTGCCCGTCACGACTGCCGGCCGCAACCCCCAGGTGTTGTGCACCGGTACGTCCAGTGCCGCCATCAGCGAGCGGGTGTACTGCCCGAAGCGTTGTTGCCGCGGCACCAGCGGATCGCCGTGGTGCAGATACTCGACCTGTCGCCGGGCATAGTCGTCGGTGTCACCCACGTCGTGATGGGGCGCCAATAACAGACAGGTGCCTCCGCGCTGCAGCCAGCGCCGGATGGCCGTGACTTCGGCCAGGTCAGCCTCCTGCTGCGACAGGATGTGGTCGAGGCCGAACACCATCAAGGTGTCGCAGTCATCGAGTACCCGTTCATCGATCGGGAGGCGGTAGCCGGCCTGATCGATCCGCTGGAACACGGCCACCGGGTGTCCGGTGACCTCGCCCGCCAATTCCTGGAAGGCCAGGGTGGAACGGTGAAACAACTCCAGCGTGCCGGCGATGCCCTGCAGAAAGGCGGCCTCGCTGTAGTCGGGTGTTTCGTAGGCCGGCCACAGCGCGTTGCGCACCTCGGTCATCGTGGAGAACCGGTTCTCCAGCGCGGCCGGACTGCGCTGCGCCTCCCACGGATAGCTCCAGGTCCAATAGATCGTGATGCGCCGTCGGCCGTCATGACGGCGGGGCACATGGGTCTGGTTGTACGTACGAGCACCGGTCATGGGGCTGCCTTTCCGTTGCCGGCGGCCAGATAACGTAGCGCTGACATGCCCGGCAGAAAGAAGTAGGCGCCACCGCGCAGGGTGGTGAACGCCGGAATTCCCTTGTGTACCTTGCGTATCGGTCGTTTAGGAACGGTGAAGTCCAGCGTGCCGTCCTGGGTTCCGCAAATCGGGTCGTGCTCGTTGCCCAGTTCGTGGAACGTCTTGTCGTTGATCCAGACATTCTGCGCGAACTCGAACTGGCGAACCAGGTCGGCGCAGATGATGAACGCCGCGATGCCCCGCTCGACACCGTCGTCGGGGGCCCCGTCCGGCAGTGCCGGGCCGTAGGTGGCCCCGCGCCGGATCATCCGGCGCCGGTTCATGTAGTGCGCGGTGTCCCGCGGATTGAGCCGGCGCGCATGTGAACCCAGCGGGCACGCGTAGCCGAAGGGATCCATTTCCTTGTAGTTGAAGTCGTTGTTGCGCATGGGATCTGCGCCGAGCTCGGGATCGTCGCGGTCGGGTGCCAGGACCAGGGGAGCGCCGCTGCGCCACCGGCCCATGAATTTCGCCGCCAGCAGCTCCTCGGCCTCGGGTGAATCCGACCGCTCGCGAACGTAGTCCCGGAACAGCGCGACATGCTCCTCGAGCCGGCGGTAGGCCAGGTAGCTGCCGTTGCGCGAAAGCACTTCCGGCTGGGGCAGGTTGGCGACCGGGCCGTCCTCGTCGGGATAGCCGAGGATGAACTCACCGGGCTCGAGCGGATCACCCGAGCCCGGGGTGGGCTGCTCCCCGGAACCTTTCATGACCGGCTGGGACAGCCGGTCACGGAATCCGAAATGGTCGTGGGCGTAGTTGAACGGCGGCGTGGCGTTCAGGTCGAGATGGGACAGGCTGCGCACCCCGTCGGTTCGGTCCAGCAGCTTGTCGTGCTCCTCGATCGAGCGGCGACACTGCTCGTCGGTGCGGGAGAACAGAATCGCGATGGCGTGCAGATCCTCACCGGCCAGGCCGCCGAGCCAATGCTCAGGCGCCGCGGCGCCGGTGTCGCCCAGAATCGCGGCACGCTGCGCCATGCCCTGCCGGAACGCGTCGGGGAACGTCGCCAACGATTCCTCCGCGACGCCGAGCGCCCGCAACCCGGTCCAGGTGAATGCCAGCGTGACCCAGCGGTCGGACTCGTCCATGGTGGCCGCCGCGTCGGCCGCTGATTGCACCTTGTCCAACAGCGCGGCGAGCCAGGCCCGGCCGCCCTCGGCGGTGTCGAACGTCAGGAACTCGTAACGCCCGGTGAGAGCCGGGGTGCGCGTCAACAGAATGTGTTGAATCTCGTCGAGCTCGAGCACGGCCGGCTACTGCATCTGATCGAGCATGGTGGAGAAGGCGGCCTTGAGCCGCAGTGCCTTCTTGATCTCGTCGGCGGTGACGTACGGGTACTCACCGTATTCCAGGAAGCTCGGCACCTGGTGAGCCCGGACGAACTCGATGAACGCCTGCGGGTTCTCCTTCCAATCCTCGGGAAACCCCTCCAGGTTGGTGAACACCGTGGTGATGCCGGTAGCGCTGAACAGTTGCACCGCGTCTTCGGTGTACTTGTCGAAGTCGGTGTCGAAGATGCCCTGGTACTGGAAGTGCAACCCGGAGCCGACATCGAACAGCTGCCAACGCAAATAGTGCAGCCGCAGAGGTGCGAGGACCTCCGGGCTGGCTGCGACGGCCTCCTCGATCTGTTTGCCGTAGGCGCGGACCGCCTCCTCGCGCCCCTCCTTCACCTTGGCGATGATGGTAAAGCCGTGGCAAGCAGGAGTTCTCGGGTAGGTGGGCCCGTAACGCCCCGGCACAAGTTCGAAATAGCCCTCCGGCGGGATGGCCATCGCAGCGGGTGTGGTCCAGTCACGATCGTCGGCAGTCATGTGGCACTCCAGGTGTCCGCAGGTAACGCCGAACGCTAGCACCGTTGTGGGCCACCCGAACGGGATTGAGTTGACGGCGCGTTAAATTTGCCGGGCGCGGGCGAAGGCGCGCACCCGGTCTTTGGCGACCTTGCCGTTGCCGGTGAGCGGTAGCGCCTCGGTGAACAGCACCACCCGAGGTCGCTTGAACGCCGCGATCTCCTGTCGGACATACTCGATGAGTTCCTCGGCCATCGGCGCGCGCCCCGGTACCGGGACGACCACGGCGCACACCGCTTCACCCCAGTAGTCGTCGGGTACGGCGACCACGGCCACCTGGTCGACGGCGGGGTGGCCCGACAGCACATCCTCCACCTCGCGCGACGACACATTCTCGCCGCCGGTGACGATGATGTCCTTGAGCCGGTCGACGACGTACAGGCGCCCGTCGGCGTCGGTGCGGCCCATGTCGCCGGTATGCAACCAGCCGTTCGCGGTACTGACACCGTCAGGCCAGTAGCCGGGCGTCACCTGCGCGCCGCGCACCACGATCTCGCCCACCCGGCCCGTGGCCAGCAGATTCCCGGACGGGTCGGCGATACCGATCTCGATGCCGGGGTGCGGGTGGCCCGCACTGGTCAGCAGGTCAGGTCGGCCCGCGGCTCCGGCCCGATGGTCGTCCGGGCCGAGAAACGTGATGTTCCCGCCGGTTTCGGTCATCCCGTAGCCCTGATGGAAGTCGACCCCGAGCATCTCGATCGCGCGCCGCAGCAGATCCAGGGGCATCGCGGCCGATCCGTAGGCGATCGCCGTGAGGCTGGGCAGGTCGGTCCCGGTGCGGCTCAGATGACCCAGCAGGGCGTGCAGCATCGTCGGCGCCAGCGAGCACGAAGTCACCCCGTGCGTGCGGACCAGTTCGGCGAAACCATCCGGGCGAAACTGTGCGCACAGTACGACCGTTGCGGCGACCGCGTGCTGGACCAGCATGTTGTATCCGGCGATATGGCACATCGGGAACGGCAGCAGGTAGACGCCGCCGGGCTGCACCGAGCGGCCCTCGACCGAGCCCCAGACGGCGGTGAGAATCGAACGATGGCTGTGCACAACAGCTTTCGGGGTACCGGTGGACCCGCTGGTGAACAACAGCCAGGCCGGATCGTCAGGATTCGTGACCTCGGGGCAGGGCAGGCCGGAAGTGGTCGCCGCCCGCCACCGCTCGGACTCGAACGCGACGGCCCGCTCCACCGCGGCGCCCGTGCCGGCCAGGGCCGACAGGTAGCGTTCGTCGCCGAGGATCAGTGCGGGGGCGACGGTGGACAACTGTGCGGCTTGCTCGTTCGGACTGAGACGCTGATTGATGAGGGTCAGGATGCGTCCGCTGCGCGGCACGCCGTAGTACAGCTGCGCGTAGGCAGCGCTGTTGTCGGCGACGACGGCCACCCGGTCGCCGGGCGCGGTCCGGGCCGCGATCCAACCGGCGACGTCGTGGACCTGGCGATCGAGCTCGGCGAAGGTTGTGGTGGCTCCGTCGTCGGTGATCACGGCCGGCCGCTGCGGCGCCGCCGCGGCCGCGGCCGCGATCAACTCATGTAGCAAGGTCACTCTGGGCCGCCGCGGTGGAGTTCGAACCGATCCAGATAACGCCGCACGAAATCCTGCGCCTGCGCGTGACCGCGACTGATGCCGAGGCCCTGTTCCAAGACCAGGATGCGGGCCAGGCTCGCCACGATCATCGACATCACCACCGGCGGGAATTCGTCGGTGTCGACACCGTGCGCCTGCAAGGCAGCGGCCATCGCCGACTCCTCTAGGTCGCGGAACCGGTCGGCATAGGCCGCGATCTCGCTGCGGATGGCCTTGCGGTGGTTGGCCAGCGCCATGAACTCCATCCACAGCGCAGCGCCCTGCGCACTGTTGAGCGACCACAGCGCGTGCAGGGGAGACTGCTCGGCGAAGGCCTCCCGCTGGGTGCTGAGGTTCGCTTCGGCGCCGGCCCGCAGCACCGCCACGTAGAGGTCGTCCATGCTGGGGAAGTAGTAGTGCACTAGTGCGGGTTTGACCCCGGCCTCCGCGGCCACCCGACGCGATGTCGCGGCGGCATACCCCTCGGCGAGCATCACCTGGGCGGTGGCTCGGATCAGTGCTCTGCGGGTGCTCGAATCGCGTCCGGACGCGGCCTTTTGCGTACTCATCGCACCCTTGACCACGCGTGGCGGCGGCTGCTAGACATTGCCTGAGTGTAGTTATTGGGCGATCGCCCAAAGTCGGCGGAGGGTGGGGCAATGGCAGGACGGGTCGAGGGCAAGGTCGCGTTGATCACCGGCGCGGCGCGCGGTCAGGGACGCAGCCACGCGGTCCGGCTGGCCGCCGAGGGAGCCGACATCATCGGCGTGGACATCTGCGCCTCGTTCGACCGGTCCCCGGCATCGGGTGCGACGACCGAAGACCTCGCCGAGACCGCGAACCTGGTCAAGAACCTCGGGCGGCGCATCGTCACCGCCGAGGTCGACGTGCGTGATTTCAGCGCGCTGGCAGCGGCGGTCGACAGTGGTGTCGAGCAACTCGGCCGGCTGGACATCATCGCGGCCAATGCGGGCATCGGCACCACCGGGGTGAAGCTGGACCGGATGGACGAGGACCTCTGGCAGGAGATGATCGACGTCAACCTCAGCGGGGTGTGGAAGACGGTGAAAGCCGGTGTGCCCCACATGCTCGCGGGAGGGCGCGGCGGTTCGATCATTCTGACCAGTTCGGTGGCGGGTTCGAAGGCCTACCCGTTCACCGGGCACTACGTCGCGGCCAAACACGGTGTGGTCGGGCTGATGCGGAGCTTCGCCGTCGAACTGGGCCAGCACTCGATCCGGGTCAATTCCGTACACCCGACCCACGTCAACAGCCCGATGCTGATGAACGACACCACCTACCGCATGTTCCGGCCGGACCTGGAGAACCCCGGACCCGACGATCTGGCACCGATCTGCCAGACCTTTCACATGCTGCCGATTCCGTGGGTCACGCCCGAGGACATCAGCAATGCGGTCTTGTTCCTGGCGTCGGACGAAGCCCGCTACATCACCGGAGTGACGCTGCCCGTCGACGCCGGCAGCTGCCTCAAATGAGCGTCTATTACGACCCGTACGACACCGGGATCGTCGCCGATCCCTATCCGATCTACGCCCGGCTGCGCGACGAAGCCCCGCTCTATCACAACGAGCGATACGACTTCTGGGCACTGTCCCGGCACGCCGATGTCGAGAAGGCATTGTCGGACTGGGAAACCTTCTCCAACAGCCGCAGTGACATCCTCGAACTGGTCAAGTCCGACTTCGACATGCCGCCGGGCGTGATGATGTTCGAAGACCCGCCCATGCACACCCTGCTGCGCGGGCTGATGTCGCGGGTGTTCACGCCCCGGCGGATGGCCGAGATCGAGGATCAGATCCGGCGGTTCTGCGTGCGGTGCCTCGATCCGCTGGTCGGCTCAGGCGATTTCGACATCATCGCCGAACTGGCGTCGATGATGCCGATGCGGGTGATCGGCATGCTGCTGGGTATACCGGAATCCGAGCAGATCGAGGTCCGTGACGCCAACGACGCGAATTTGCGCACCAAACCCGGCGCGCCGATGAAGGTGGCGCAGGCCGACCGCATCGCCGATGGCCGGATCTACGCCGACTACGTCGAATGGCGGTCCAGGAATCCCTCCGACGACCTGATGACCGCACTGCTCAACGTCGAGTTCACCGACGAGCTCGGGGTCACCCGCAAGCTCGATCGTAAAGAGGTGCTGCACTACACCCAGGTGGTCGCCGGGGCGGGCAACGAGACCACCGGACGGCTCATCGGCTGGCTGGCGAAAGTGCTGGCCGAACATCCCGACCAGCGTCGCGAAGTGGAGCAGGATCGGTCGCTGTTGACCCGGGCAGTCGACGAGACACTTCGTTTCGAACCCACCGGACCGCACGTGGCACGTTGGGTGGCAAGAGATTACGAATATGAGGGCAGCACCGTGCCCGCCGGCAGTGCGATGCTGCTGCTTTTCGGGGCGGCCAACCGCGACCCACGTCGTTACCGCGACCCCGACATCTTCGACATTCATCGGGACAACATCAGCCACCTGACTTTCGGCAAGGGCCTGCACTATTGTCTCGGCGCCAACCTGGCCCGCCTCGAGGGCCGCGTTCGCGCTCGACGAGTTGCTCAACCGGTTCCCGGAATGGGAGATCGACTACGACAGTGCGAAACTCGCGCCTACCTCGACGGTGCGCGGTTGGGAGCAATTGCGCATCGTGGTGAACTGACTGTGGTGAACTGGGCGCCGTGAGCATCTGGATCGGGCGGGCCCGGCGCAGTGTCAGCGGCGAGGTGCCTGCCCCGCCGGAACAGGTGCGGGCGTTCTACGTCGATCTGGACAACATTTCTCGGGTGCACCCCCTCGTGCAGTGGGTTCGCAGTACCGGCCGCGTGGACCTGGGCGACGGGTATCGGCAGGACTATCAGGTACGCGACCGAATCCCCCTGGGGTCGTTGACACTTCCGATCACCTATCGGGCCAGTCTCATCGTTCCCACCACGGGTGCGGTGACCGCGCAGGCCCGGCAGTTCCCACAGGTGCGGCTCGACAGCCGGGTGGATTTCGCGGCCGGCGAAACCGGAACCAGGATCACCGAGGAGTTGACCATCGCCGCTCCGCGGCCGTTGCTGGCGGTCACAGTGGGGCAGGCGGTCACCGCCCACACCACGATGCTGGCCGGGATCGCGAAACTGTTCGCGGCGTGAGTCAGGCGGTGCTGACCGCCTCGGCATGCTCGGTGGCCACCGACTTGGCCCAGCGGTAGTCGGCCTTGCCCGCGGGGGAGCGCACGATCTGCTCGGCCCGGACGAAGGCCTTCGGAATCTTGTAGCGCGCGATCGCACGCTCACACACCGCCACGAGTTCCTCGTCGGTGGCCGAGGCGCCTTCGGCGAACTGCACCACAGCCACGACCTCGTTGCCCCACCGCTCCGACGGGCGACCGACCACCACCACGTCGTACACGGCCGGGTGCGCGGCGATGGCCCGTTCCACCTCTTCGACGAAGATCTTCTCGCCGCCCGAGTTGATGGTGACAGAATCCCGGCCCAGCAGCTGAATGCGGCCGTCCTCCAACACATTTGCCCGGTCGCCCGGAACCGCCCAGCGGACTCCGTCGATGGTGGGGAAGGTCCGGGCGGTCTTGGCCTCATCGCCCAGGTAACCCAGCGGGATGAGGTCGCGCCGGGCCAGCCAGCCGCCGCCCTCGCCGGGGCCGAGCACCCGGGACATGTCCTCGGCGACCACAGCGGTGTCGGACTGCGGACTGAAAATGGCGGCCTCGGAATCGGTGCCCGCGGTGGAAGCGGTGCTCATCTGGGTGCCCGACTCGGAGGATCCCACGGCGTCGAGCAGCATCAGGTGCGGCAGCGCGGCCAGGATCCGTTCCCGCACGGTGGGGGAGAGCGGCGCGCCTCCGTTGGTGATCGTGAACAGGCCGGACAGGTCGTAGTCGCCCTTCTCGATCTCGTCGATCAGCGGCCGGGCGATCGCATCGCCGACCACCGGGATGCTCAACACGCGCTCGCGCGCGGCCAGCGTCAGCACGTTGTCGGGGCGCATCCGCACCACATCGTCGGGGATGACCAGTTTTCCGCCCATCGTGATGGCGTTGTAGGCGGCCCACTGCGCGGCCCCGTGCATGAACGGCGGGATCATCAGCAGCGACAAACCGCCGCCCGCGGTGCGCGCGCGCTCGGCGAGTTCCTCGTACGAACCGATGAAGGTGTCGCTGCCGAACGGCCGGCCGCCCATCGAGGACAGGAAGATGTCGTGCTGGCGCCACAGCACACCCTTGGGCATGCCGGTGGTGCCGCCCGTGTAGAGAACGTAGAGATCGTCGCCGGATGGGGTCGGCATGCCCGCTTGCGGCGCAGGGGTTTTCAGGATTGTCTCGTAATCGACGGCACCCGGCAGCAGCGCGTTACCCGACTCGTCGGCGACCTGGATGAACACCTGCAGGTTGGGCAATTGGTCGCGGATCGCGGCCACCCGGGGCGCGAACTCGGCGTTGTAGATCACCGCCCGGGCGTTCGAATCCTTCAGCAGGTAGAGGAGCTCCTCTTCCACATACCGGTAGCTGACGTTGAACGGTGCCACCCGCGCGCGGTAGCTGCCGATCATGGACTCGAGGTACTCGTTGCCGTTGCGCAGGTAGATGCCGAGGTGGTCCTGACCCGATTCATGTCCGGCCAGGCCGTCGCGCTCGGTGTGCACCCCGAGACCGGCCGAGACCAGGTAGTGCGCGAAGCCGTCGACGCGCGCGTCGAACTCGGCGTAGCTCAAGCGGCGATCCCGCCACACCAGGAAGGTCTGATCGGGCACGGCGTCGGCCACCGTGGAGAAGACTGTGGACAGATCGAACTTCACGTCGGCGCTCATGGCACTCCTGGTGTGCACGGACTCGGGCCCCACGACCATACATGCACCACTTGGCTGTATGGCCGAGGGGATGTGACCCGCGCCTCAGGTCGGATCACACCGTCACACCGGGTCAGACCGGAAAGAAACCGTCTCCGGTCAATATGCCCGGTTGCCACCCCTGCGCGCCGAGGCACAGCATCGGCCGACCGTCAGGCGACTGAGCGGCCTCCTGCGGCCCAGGGCATGGCGACCCGATCTCCTGCACGCCGTTCAACGGGTAGGCGTAAGTCCAGAAGCCCGTGTACACCGGCGGCCACTGGTTCGGAATCCACTTGCACTGCATCGCCGTGCCGCCCGGGCCGCGGCCGAAGACGTTGCGCTCCCAGCTGTAGCAGGGTGCGCCATTGGACGCTTCGTAGCTCATCCCCGGGACATCGGTGGGATAGCGGCCCGGATTGTCCGGGTACATGTTGGTGTTGTCGTCGGCCAGAGCGCCCGGCGCCACCGAAATGGCTGTTGCCAGTGCCGCCGCGGCGACCGCCGTCGTGGCGAAGAGTTCCCGAATCATGTTCCACCCTCAGCGTTGCCGGACCCTGGTTGTCTCAGACCGGCGGAGTTCGTTGACTTTGGGCCAGAAGCCTAGCCGGTCGCGGCGGCGGGTAGTCAGCAATTCGAGTCGTTGTTACTCGCCGGTATTTGTATCGAGCACGCTGACCGCGATGCCGTAGGGCAGGAACCGCACCCGGCGGCCCGGATCCGTGTTGCTCGCGTTGGCCCGCAGGGCCTCGAGTTCGTTCGGGTACACCTGCTCGATATGGGCGCCGCCCGCGTCGTCGACGGTGTAGATGGCCCACACTCCGTCGCCCTTCTCGCCGGTGGTCTCCGGCTCGGTCCTGGGCTGCGAGAACCGGGCGAACTCATCGATCAGACCTGCCCAACCACCGGCCTGGCCGGGCCGCGTGATGAACTTGCTCAACCCGTCGAGGGCGTCGCGCAAACCTTCGCCGGCTTCGCGGGCGACGCGGTCGAAGTCCTCGGGGTCGAACCCGAAAGGTCCACTGCCACTCATTGCGCTCTCCTCGGTGGTGGTGGGGCGACCCCACGTGTACAACACCAGTGTGCGCGCACGCACGGCAGAGCGGAATGGTAAACGATCCAGATGGCCTTCACACGGGACGAGCTGTTAGCCACTGTCGAGTTGTCACCGCAGGCAGCGGGTGCGCATGACCGACAGGAATGGGTGGGCCTGTTCGCTGCAGGCGGAAAGGTCGAAGACCCCGTGGGCTCACGGCCCCACATTGGCCACGCCCAGATCGAGCGGTTCTACGACACCTTCATCGCACCACGCGACATCACCTTCCACCGAGACATCGACATCGTCAGCGGATCGACGGTGATCCGTGACCTCGAACTCGAAGTCGTGATGAGCCCGTCGGTCACGATGCGGATTCCGGCCTACCTTCGGTACGCCGTTACTCCCGCTGCCGACGGGCCGCGCATCGGTCAGTTGCAGGCGTACTGGGAGCTGCCCGCGATGATCGGGAAATTCGCCAAGGCGGGGCTCGGCGCGGTGCCGGTCGGGCTGCGGCTGTCCGCGGCGTTGCTGCGCAACCAGGGGCCGGCCGGCGCGCTCGGGTTCGCCAGGGGCATGGGCGGCGCCGGCCGGACCGGCAAGCGCCTGTTCACCGGGCTGCTCGACGATCTGTGTGCCGGGGACGCGGTGGCGGTGCAACGACGGCTGGGGACGGACACCGCAATCCGCACCGGTGACGACGGAGGCCTGAGCACATCCGGATTGGTGGAGCGCACCACGGGTGCGTCGTGGCGCAAGCTGATCACGTCCGGGTCCAGTGCGGTGGCCGGTCTGGACCGTGGCGGACGCCGGGCCGTGCTGATCGCCGATTTCGGACCGGGGACACGCGCGGTCACCCGGTTGCGGTACTTCGCCGACGCGACGTGACGAAGCAAACCGGCCCGGCTGCGCCGGCCTCGCCCGTCGTCGTGAGACCGTAGAGGGATCATGGCTGATCACGCTTACATCACCTACGAGGAATTCGGTCGCCGGTTCTTCGAGGTGGCCGTATCCGAGGAACGGGTCGGCGACGCCATCGGCGCGATCGCGGGCGACGAGTTCGAGATGGGTCCGATCGCGCAAGGGCCCGGCAAGATCGCCAAGGTCACCGCGCGGGTCAACATCCAGAAGCCGCGGGTGAGCCGCATCGTGGGCGACACCATCACGTTCTCCATCCGGATCCCGCTGGAGATCGACATGGTGATCGACCTGCGTATCGACCGCCCCAAATTCATGGTGTTCGGCGAGATCGCGCTGCGGGCCTCCGCGTTGGCCGCCGAGCCGCTGCTGTTGATCCTCGATGTGAAGAAGCCGCGGCCCTCGGACATCTCGATCCACGTCACCTCGAAGTCGCTGCGCGCCGAGGTGCTGCGCATCCTGGCCGGCGTCGACGCCGAGATCAAACGGTTCATCGCCGCGCACGTGGCCGGCGAGATCGACAGCCCGGCTTCTGAGCAGGCCAAGGTCATCGACGTCGCCAAAGAACTCGACTCCGCCTGGGGTGGGGTCTGAGGAGGCCCGTACGATTACGGCCATGCCGCGCAACGTGATCCGGTCCTGCCGAGTGCTCGCCGTCACGGTAGGCGTCACGCTGGCCGGGATCGCCGCCGGCGTGATCGCCGCGCCGGCCGAGGCAGATCCGATCGATTCGGTTTTCGTCGACGCGCTGAGCCGAGCGGGTGTGACTGCGGCAGATCCGGCGCAGGCTGTGGCATTGGGGCAGTCGGTGTGTCCGATGCTGGCCGAGCCGGGCCAGACCGCCGCCGATGTGGCGGCCAAGGTCGCCGACACCGGCGGTATGTCGTTGGGGCCGGCCACGATGTTCACCGGGGTCGCGATCTCCACGTTCTGCCCGGCGATGGTGGCCAAGGCCGGTGAGGGCAACCTGCTCGGCGGCCCAGCCGATCTGGCCTGGTCGGTCCTGGGCTTCAGCTAGGCGCTGAGGCACATCAGATCGGGCCGCCGTGGCGAGCGGCCGGTGCCGCCGGACTGGCCGCGCAGGTGGCGCCACAGCCACGGCATGAGCATGTTCTGCGTCCACAACACCTGCGAGTAGGCGCGGGCCCGAAACGACTGGGTCTGATCACCACCGGTCGCCAGCGCCCAATCATGGTTGCTGCCAGGCAATCCCAGTGCCTCGGCGGCTGCCGCGGCGAACAAGGCGTGCCCCTTCGCCGACCCGTGCACGCGGTCGGGACTCCAGGTCTCCGGCTCACGCATCGAGGGTGCCGAGTACAGGTCGACGAGGTGGAATCCGTACCGCTCGGCCGCATCGGTGATCGCGTCGTTGATCTGGATCACCCGTGTGCCGAGCAGCCTGCCCACCGGAAGGATCTCAGTGATGTCCGGGAACGTGGTGGTGACCACTGTGGCTCCGGATGCGGCGAGGGAGCGATACACATACTCGAGATCACCCAGGGCCCGGGTGAACGAGCGGCCGGGCCGGGTTACGTCGTTCATCCCGATACAGACCGTGACGAGGTCGGGCTCCATGGACAGCGCGGTGGGCAGTTGAGTGCGCAGCACATCGCCGATCCGGTGGCCGCGAATGGCGAGATTGGCATAGCCCAACCCGGGGAACAGCCCGTCGAGGCGCACCGCGAGCCGATCGGCGAACCCCGTCAGGCCGACGGTGTCGTCGCCATCCCACAATCCTTCGGTCTGGCTGTCGCCGAGGGCGACATAGCGGGTGAAACGTCGCACGTTGGCGACTCTAGCGCGCGCCGGGTCGGGCGCCTGAGCCGGACACAACGAAGGGGCGCCCCAAAAGGACGCCCCTTCTTGATGTTTCACGAAGTTTGGGCTTACTTCACGTCCACGTAAATCGTCTTGTTGACGACGCTGGTCTGGAAGTTGTCGCCCGGGTTACCGGAATCTGTCCGGGTATAGGTCTGGCCCGGGCGAACCGCCACCACCGAAGCCTTGTCCAGCGGGGTCGAGCCGATGTGGTTGACCACGACCTTGTAGCCCTGAGCCTGCAACTCGCTGATGGTCTGTTGGGCACTGCCCGGACCGGTGGGAGCGGCCTGGGCGGGGGCGGCCAAGCCGATCACCGCTGCCGTGGCTGCGCCAACCAATGCGCCGGCAAATCCTAGCCTCATCATCTTTGGTGCCTTCTTTCCTGTTCTGTTGTGTCGCATACGGTCCCGCAGGCGCGCCTTTGGTGGGGTGCCGTTGCTAGCGCGTTTAAGTGTTACCTAATGGTTAACCGGCAGTTCACATATTAAATTCCGGCTGACCGAAACCGTTTGAGGAGTTGTGCGTCACATTTGCCGAACATCGCGGAAGTGACTGCGGTTACGGACGTTTGGCAAAGTGTCCGGCATCACTGGTTCTGGTCGCGCCGGCGGCACCGCGTAGCGTGCAACAGGTGGCAAAGCTCAGTGCGGGTGTCCTGCTGTACCGCTTCGTCGGTGCGGAGGTGGAGGTGTTGATCGCCCATCCCGGCGGACCGTTCTGGGCGCGCAAAGACGCCGGCGCGTGGTCGGTACCCAAGGGGGAGTACGCCGACGGGGAGGACCCGTGGGTGGCGGCGCAACGTGAGTTCGCCGAGGAACTCGGTTCCCCTCCGCCGGCAGGTCCGCGCATCGAACTGGCACCGGTGCGTCAGGCGGGCGGCAAGGTGGTCACCGTGTTCGCGGTGCAAGCCGACTTCGATCCCGCCGCGGCCGTGAGCAACACGTTCAGCATCGAGCTGCCAAAGGGATCGGGGCGCCTCGTGGAGTTCCCCGAAATCGACCGCGTTGCTTGGGTTTCTGTGGCCACGGCGCGCACCAAACTGCTGAGCGGTCAGCGCCCGCTGTTGGACCAGCTGATGGCCGCACCCGAGCTGGCCGGCTACGGCGAAGGCGCCCCCGGAGACGAGTAGCGGCTCAGAGGTCGAGCGTCAGCCGGTGCCCGGCCTCCGCCCGCGAAACGCAGGTCAGCAGGTAGCCTGCGGCACGCTCCGGGTCGGTCAGCAACGTATCGCGGTGCTGCACAGACCCGTCGGTGACCCGAATACGGCAGGTTCCGCAGAAACCCTGCTGACACGAGTACGGTGCGCTGACCCCGGCCCGGCCCAATGCGGCGAGCAAGGTCTCGTCGGCTCCCACCGTCACCTCGGCGCCGGTCGAGGCGATCGTCACCGAGAACTCCGCACCATCGACAACCGGTGGCGCCGCGAATCTCTCGAAATGCAGCTCGACGTCGTCACGCCCGATGAGTGCGGCCCGGATCCCGGTCAGCATCGGGGCAGGACCACAGGCGTACACCGTGGTGCCGTCGGGACAATCGCCGAGCAGCTCGTCGGCGCTGGGCAGCCCGTCGACGTCGTCGGTACGGATCTCGATGCGGCCGCCGAACCGGTCGAGCTCGTGCAGGAACGGCAAGCTGTCACGACTGCGTCCGGCATACACCATCGACCAGTCGACACCCAACCGCTCGGCCAGCCCGAGCATGGGCAGGATCGGGGTGATGCCGATTCCGCCTGCGATGAAACGGAATCGCTGAGTCGGTGACCCGTAGCCGGGCACTGTGAGAGCGAACGCGTTGCGCGGGCCGTGGGTGCTCACCCGACTGCCGACCTGAAGGCTGTCATGCACCTCGACGGAGCCGCCACCGCCGTCGGGTATGCGCCGTACCGCAATTCGATAGGAGTCGGACACGGCGGGATCGCCGCACAATGAGTACTGGCGAACCCGGCCGCTGGCCAGGTGCAGGTCGATGTGTGCACCGGGGAACCACTGCGGCAGCGTGCTGCCGTCGGCCGCGGCCAGGGTCAGCGCGATCACATCCTGATCGTGGGCGACCACTTCCCGGCCCGTCACGGTCAGCGTTATCGTGCGGTCCAGCTCCGGCGGCGGACTCGGCCGTCGTACCAGCCGGCCCACCGTCCAGATGGTCGCGATGGCCGCCCCGGCCGCGCCCAGCATCGGGTCATGCCGGAATCGGCCAGACATACTCGGCGGCAGCCGGCGGTAGCGGGACAACAGGCTCGGCACGGCGGACCCCGTCACAGGTGCGCGGCCCGCGCCGCGGGGGAACTCGCGAGATAAGCGACCGCCTGGGCTGTCGAACCCATCTCCTCCGGCGAGAAACCCGGCCGGCAGTAGGCCAGGGTGTTGGAGCCGAACATCCGGGAGAACTTCGGCAGCAGTCCCAGCTTGGAATCGCGCATGCGCATCTTGTTCATCCGCCACCAGCCGATGTCGAGGGTGGGGTCGCTCTTGACCATGGCCCAGCAACCGCGCTGGAAGAACAGATACACCGCCGTCGCGGCGATCGACATCGCCCGCACCCGGCTGAAATAGCTGTCCTGGAAGTAGACGGCGACGTCGTGGGCGACGCTACGGTGCTCGACCTCCTCGGCGCCGTGCCAGCGGAACAGGTCGGTCATCGTCGGGTCGGCGCCGTGGTCCTCCCAGGTGCAGTTCAGCACGAAGTCGCCCAGCACCGCCGTGTAGTGCTCGATCGCGGCGATGAGCCACAAGCGGTCGCACAGGTTGGCCAGCCTGCGGCGCGGATCGGGGGAGTCCGACGGGGCCAGCGTCCTGGTGAACACGTGCTCGACCAGCGACAGCACCGGCTGGTAATCCACCCCGTGACCGGTCAGGAACTTGTCGAGCACCTGATCGTGCGTCTCGGCATGGGTGGCTTCCTGGCCGATGAACCCGCGCATGTCGTCGGCGAGCTTGGGATCGCGCACGTAGGGCAACGCTTCGTTGAACGTCGCGACGAACCAGTGCTCGGCCACCGGCAGGACCACGTTGAACAGATTGACCATCGACGACGCGACGGGATGCCCGGGAATCCAGTGCAACGGGATGTCATCGAGATCGAAATGGACCTTGCGGGCCTGGATCTGTACCGGGCCGGGGTCGATCTCGTGGTCGAACCGCAACGGACGCAACATCGAGAGCCTCCCTGGGATGAGTGGACTCTCAGTAGTGTACGGATTTAGGTGGGAACGGCGGTATCGGGTCAGGCCGGCGGCGGTGTGCCCGCGCCCGGCGCCCCGGCGATCGGCACCACCGGCGTCGGCGTGACCGTCGTAACCCCGTTGCTGCCGACCCTCGGGCCGCCCGGGACGGCCGAATCCGCACTCTGCTCGGCGGCAGCATCGCTGCAATCGAGCATCAGGATCATCTTGCCGCTGGAGTTGACCTTCTGAGAGTCCACCAGGCACTCGGCCTGTGGCAGGGCGCTACCGAACGAGCCGCCGAAGGTGGCCTTGATGCCCTGGCTCTTCAGGATCGCCAGGGCCTTCATATAGGGCTCGCCGACCACGTTGACCGATGCCGAGGTCGGCTGCGAGGTGGCGGTACCCGCGGCCAACAGGGCGATCGAACCGGCGGCGAGCAGTCCGCCGCCCAGCGCAACAAGCTTCTTCACGTGAACTCCGTCAGTCGGGTGCGGTTGCGAACATATCGCAGCTGAGACGTTTGTGAAACCGGAGGAGACGCCGGCAGCGTTACATCCGCGCCTGGCCGGGACGACCGGTGATCGAGGCCATCACGTCGCACAACGCGCCCGCTCTCGGATCGACGAACACGTCCTCGAGCAGCAGCCGTCGACCGTCGGGGCCCGCCAGCGGGATCCGCCAGTTCGGGTATTCGTCAGTGGTGCCGGGCTGATTCTGGGTGCGCACGTCACCCACCGCGTCGGCCAGCGACAGCGCGAGCAGTTTCGACGGGCTGCGGCCCAGATAGCGGTACAGCGTCGCAACGACCTGATCGGTATCCGGATCGGGCCCGAGCAACCCGACCCGGCGCAACTCGTCGAGCCAGGCGGCCTGGGCGCTGCGGTCGGCAGCCAGTTCTTGATCGACCGGCCGGGTGAGCAACCCCAATTGCTCCCGCAACCGGACGTGTTCACCGGCCAGATATCCGGGGGTCGGCGGCAGATCGTGCGTCGTCACCGAGGACAGGCAGTACTCGCGCCACCGTTCCGCGGCCAGCGGCCCACCGGACTGGTCGGACTCGAACCACAGTATCGAGGTGCCGAACAAGCCACGCTCGCGCAGGTAATCGCGCACCCATGGCTCGACCGTGCCGAGATCCTCGCCGACGACCAGGGCGCCCGCCCGGTGCGCCTCGAGCGCGATGATGCCGATCATCGCGTCGTGGTCGTAGCGCACATAGGTGCCTTCGGTGGGTGCCGCGCCTTTCGGGATCCACCACAGCCGGAACATTCCGATGATGTGGTCGATGCGTACCCCGCCCGAATGCCGCAGCGCCATGTTGACCACCGCACGGAACGGTTCATAGGCCTGCTCGACGAGACGATCGGGCCGCCACGGCGGCTGGGACCAGTCCTGACCGAGTTGGTTGAACTCGTCCGGCGGTGCCCCCGCGGTCACTCCGAGCGCCAGCACATCCTGCAGGGCCCAGGCATCGGCGCCGTCGGGATCGACACCGACCGCCAGATCGCTCATGACCCCCACCTCCATCCCGGCCTGAACCGCGGTGGCCTGGACGGCGGTGAGCTGCTCGTCGAGCAGCCACTGTAACCAGCGGTGGAAGTCGACGGCCCGCGGATGGGCTGCCGCGAATTCGGCCACTTCCGGATTGGCCGGATGCTGTAGCGCCTGCGGCCAGCCGTGCCAGTCCGCACCGTGCTGTTCGGCCAGTGCGCACCAGACCGCGAAATCGTCGAGGCTGGGGCCCTGCCGGTGCCGGTAGGCGGCGTACGCCAGCTCCCGTCCCGCCGAGCGTTCGACTCGGTAGACCTCTTCCAGCGCAGCGCGTTTGGCCTGCCAGGCGGCATCGCGGTCGATGGTCGAATTGCGGTCGGCCCGCTTGTTCAGCGTCGCGCGCAGCGCGCGGATGCGGCCGCGGTGACGCACCGAGGCGAACTCCGGGATGGCTTCGACCCGCAGATAGAGCGGATTGACGAAGCGTCGCGAGGTGGGCAGATAGGGCGAGGGTTCCATCGGCGCGGTGGGAGCGGCCGCGTGCAGCGGGTTGACCAGGATGAAGCCGGCGCCGTGTTCGGCGGCGGACCACACCGCCAGATCGGTAAGATCAGTCAAATCGCCTATGCCCCAGGATCTTTGCGAGCGAACGCTGTAGAGCTGGGTGGCCAGGCCCCAGGCGCGCCGCTCACCCAGCCGGGTGGGCAGCCCGACGGTGGCGGGGGAGGTCACCACCGGGGTCTCGGTGTGAAACTCCCCGACCCGCAAGCGCAGCCGGTGATAACCCAGCGGCAGGTCTGCCGGCAGCTCGAACGTGGCCTCGCCGACCAGCCGGTCCCCGAGGTCGAACGGGGGCCGGTGGTTCTCCAGCTGTCGCAGCCCCCGGCGTTCGGTGCCGTCCTCGAGGTGCAGCGTGAGATCGACCGGATCCCCGTGGGTGACGTGCACCCAGAAGCTCGACGGCACGCCCGCCCGGCCCAGCACGATGGGCGGCAGGGAGCGCTGCCAGTACTGCCGGTCGTGGGCGGCCAGGGCTTCGGCGCGCTCCTGCTCGGTGCCGGCCGGCACGCCGAGGGCTTCGAGCACTGCCACCAGCGTGGATTCCGAGACGGCGGTACGCCGGCCGGTCCAGTCGTCGAACTCGGCGGCCACACCGTAGCGGCGGGCCAATTCCAGCAGGGCCGGTGACGTAGAGGTCATGAGATCAATCTTGGGGCCCAGAACGCGATCGCGTGAGTCGACATCGCGGGGCCAGCGGGTTCGGCCTTCCCTGGCGCGGTGTGGGTGAACGCCATAGTCTGTCTGTAACGATCCTTACAGATTGGCTGTCGTGACGACTCCAGGTACCAAACGGCAACAGCAGGGCACCGGCTCGCGGGAACAGATCCTCGACGCCACCGAGCGGCTGATGGCCACCCGCGGGTACGCCGCCACCTCGATCAGTGACATCCGCAAGGCCTGTGGTTTACCGGCCAGCTCCATCTACTGGCATTTCGGTTCCAAGGACGGCGTGCTCGCCGCGGTGATGGAGCGCGGAGCCGACCGATTCTTCGCCGCCATCCCGGGCGGTGCCGGCATCGACAACCAGTTGGCGGTGCTGGCGGACCTGCAGGCACAGCGCCCTGAGTTCCTGCGCATCCTCTACCTGCTGTCCCTGGAACGCAGCGACGACCCGACGGTTACCGCCGTGGTGCGCCGCGTGCGGGACACCGCGATCTCCCGGTTCGCCGACGCCGTGCGCAGCCAGCTGCCGGCAGATCTGCCGGCCGGCCGGGCCGAGCGAGTGGTCGCCGAACTCACCGCGTTCGCCGTCGCCCAGTCCGACGGCGTGTTCTTCGCCGGACACTTCGAGCCCGACACCGCCGACATCGCCCGCATGTACCAGCGGCTGTGGCAGGCCGTCACCGCCCTCGTCCCCATACTGCTGGAGGAAAAATGACCGGCCAGGCCGCGATCATCACCGGTGCCAACACCGGGCTCGGATTCGAATGTGCGCGCGCACTTCTGGAATCAGACCCCAGCTGGCATGTGGTGCTGGCAGTGCGCGACACCCGACGAGGCGCCGATGCCGCGGCCCGGCTCGGCTGTCCCGGACGCACCACTGTCGCCGAACTCGACCTGGCATCTCTGCGGTCGGTGCGCCAATTCGCCGACAGCTCCCGGCAACTGGACATTCCGCCGCTCAAAGCGCTGGTCTGCAACGCCGGGCTGCAACTCGTCGGCGGCAGCCACACCACGGCGGAGGGATACGAATTGACTTGGGGCGTCAATCATCTCGGTCATTTCGCCCTCACGCAGCACCTACTGGACGCCGTGACGGTCCCGGCCCGGATCGTGGTGGTCAGCAGCGGCACCCACGATCCGGACAAGTTCACGGGTATGCCCGCGCCGCGATACCGCTGCGCCGACGATCTGCTCAGCCCTCCGCCGGACGGCCTCACCGGTGAGGAGGGCAGACGGCGCTACACCACCTCCAAGCTCTGCAATGTGCTCTTCAGCTACGAGCTGGACCGGCGGCTCGGACACGGGGCCCGCGGGATCACCGTCAACGCATTCGACCCGGGCCTGATGCCGGGCTCCGGGCTGGCCAGAGACTACGGCAGCATCCAACGGCTGGCCTGGCGCCTGCTCATGCCGGCACTACGCCTGCTGCCCAATGTGAACAGCACCAGCCGGTCGGGCGCCAATCTGGCCGCCCTCGTCGCCGATCCCGCCCTCGCCGATGTCACCGGGGCCTACTTCGAGGGGGCCAGGCCGATCCGCTCCTCACGCGATTCCTACGACCGCGCCAAGGCGGCCGACCTGTGGCAGGTCAGCGAACGGTTGGTGGCGGCCGTCGGCTAGCGACTCCCGACCGCAGTAGTGTCGCCTCAGTGGCTTCCAGGTCGGTCTCAGAACATCGCGATACCGCGGCCTTACGCCGGGCCCGCATCGCGGTGGGGGCGCTGTTTCTGACCAACGGGGCCGTCTTCGCCAATCTGCTGCCGCGCTATCCGGAGATCAAAACCGATCTGCACCTGGGCAACGCGGTATACGGCGCGGCCGTCGCGTCGTTCTCCGGCGGAGCCCTGGTGGCCGGATTGACCGCCGCGACCCTGATTCGGCGGTTCCGCAGCGCTCGGGTGGCCGTCATCGGCACCGTCGCCCTTGCCGCCTTCGTCGTCGGAGCCGGCGTCGCCGGAAGCCCGCTCATGTTCGCCGGCGCCCTGTTCTTGGCCGGGGCATGCGATTCGGTGGTCGACGTCGCGCAGAACGCGCACGGGCTGCGGCTGCAACGCGAACACGGTCGCTCGATCATCAACTCCCTGCACGCGGTGTGGGCAGCGGGCGCGATCCTCGGCGGACTCACCGGTGCCGCGGCGATCGCGCTGGCAATCCCGCGGGGGATTCATCTCGCGGTGGTCGGCGGGCTGCTCAGCGCGGTAGCCCTGGCGGCCTACCGCTACCTGCTGCCCGGCCCCGACCATGACAACCACCCGGCCGCACACGCCACGGCCGGCGCCAAGGCCGGGCCGCGGGTGTACCTGATCCTGTCGGCGCTGGTACTGATCGCCATAGCCGGTGCCACGGTTGAGGATTCCGGAAGCTCGTGGGCCACGTTGTATCTGCGCGATACGCTGTACGCGCCGCCGGCGCTGGCCGTGTTCGGCTACATCGCCCTGGTCGCGTTCATGTTCGTCGGGCGCCTGTCCGGAGACCGGCTGGTCGACCGGTTCGGCGAAGCCGCCGTGGCTCGCACCGGCGGCGTCATCGCCGCCGCCGGCATGGGATGCGCGCTGGCGTTCCCGACGGTCGCCACCACGATCGCCGGTTTCGCGCTCGCGGGTTTGGGCGTGGCCACCCTGGTGCCCGCTGCCATGCACGGCGCCGATCAGTTGCCCGGGTTGCGCCCGGGTACCGGACTGACCGTGGTCACCTGGCTCATGCGCGTCGGCTTCTTCGGAGCACCACTGCTGGTCGGGCTGGTTGCCGACGCCGCGGGATTGCGGGCCGGTCTGGTCGCGGTGCCTGTAGCCGGCGTGCTGGCGGCGCTGCTGGCCGGGGTGTTGCCCCGAAAACCGGGGTCCGATTCAGTGCGCCGAGGCGACACCGGCGAGCTCGATGGTGAACACACCTGACACGATCAGCGCGATGCCGAGCAGCATCACCGGCGTCAGCGGATCGTCGAACAGAAACCGGGCGATGACCGCCACCAGGGCGACCCCACACGCCGTCCAGATGCCGTAGGCGATGCCCACCGGCACGCCCAACGACAAGGCCAGCCACAACAGATAGAACGACGTCACGTATCCGGCGATCACCGGGACGATCCAGGCCTTGCGGCGAAAACCGTCGGATGCCCGCAGCCCGAGCGTGGCGAACACCTCCACCAGGATCGCCCCGATCAGCGCCAGCCACATCATGATTCGGCCTCACGCGGGTGCGACCCGAGCTCGACCAGCAGCACCCCCGCGATGATCAAACCGATCCCGGCCACGATCGGCCAGGTGAACGGGTCACCGAACAGCACCGCCGCCAGCACGGCCGTCGCCGCGGTGCCCAGCGCACCCCAGATGCCGTACGCGACTCCGACGGCCATGCCGGCCCGCAACACCAGGGTCAGCAACACGAATGCGGCCAGATAGCCGGCCACCACCAACACCAGCCATGCCGAGTGATCCTGGGACGCGCGCAGAGAAAGGGTGGCGCTGACTTCGGTGGCGACGGCCGCAAACAACAACGCCCAGGTTCGCACCGGACCAACTTATCCGAGCCGTCGGCCGCGATGAGTACCGTGGGGGAGTTCGCCCAGCTTGGCCGAGGAGTCCGCATGACCGATCCGACACCTACCCACACCAGGGGTCGGCCGGTCGCCGAGACCGGATACGGCCCGGTCCGCGGGACTGACGACGGATCGGTCAAGCGGTGGCTCGGCATTCGGTACGCCGCCGCGCCGGCCGGTGAGCTGCGCTGGCGGTCACCGCAACCACCCGGTCACCGCAAGGAACTCACCGACGCGATCGCACCCGGGCCGGTGTGCCCGCAGCTCACCGATCCGAGGATCCCGCTCGATCTCGGTGGCCGGCAAGGCGAAGACAGTTTGGTGCTCAACATATGGGCGCCGAGCCGGGCCGAGGCCGGCGACGGCAAACCGGTCATGGTCTGGGTCCACGGGGGCGCGTACGTCCTCGGCTCGGGAAGCCAGCCGCTCTACGACGGTTCGGTTCTGGCCGCCGAGGGTGACGCCGTGGTGGTCACCGTCAACTACCGGCTCGGCCCGTTCGGCTTCCTGGACCTGTCCCAGTTCAACGGGCGGCCCGGCGCCAAGGGACTTCGCTTCGACACCAACCTCGGGCTGCGCGATGTGCTCTTCGCCCTGCAGTGGGTACGCGACAACATCGCCGCGTTCGGCGGTGACCTACACCGGGTGACGCTGTTCGGAGAGTCGGCCGGCGGTGGCATCGTCACCACGCTGCTGGCCAGCCCGGCCGCCGAAGGACTGTTCGGTGCGGCCATCGCGCAGAGTTCCCCGGCAACCTCGGTGTACGACGCCGAGCGGTCCCGCTCGGTGGCCGCTCAATTCCTTGAGCACCTTGGAATCGACGACGAGGTCGGGCGATTGTCCGGCACCCCGATGCCCGCCATCCTGGCCGCCGCCAAGGCGGTGTACGACGCGGTGCCGAGCCAGTCGCCGGGAGTGCTGGCCTTCGCGCCCATCGTCGACGGCGACGTGGTCCCGGACTATCCGGTGGCCGCGGCGAGGCAGGGGCGCACCCACCCGGTTCCGCTGATCATCGGGACCAACGAACACGAAGCCACGGTGTTCCGGTGGATGAAGTCCCCGCTCATGCCGATCACACCCGGAGCATTGCGATCGATGTTCGCCGCGATCGCGGCCGAACAACCTGGCCTACAACTGCCGACCGAAGCCCAGATCACGTCTGCCTATGCGGGCTTACGCCCGAAGGCGATCGGTCTGGGAATGGCACGCGACATCGGTTTCCGCATGCCGACCCTCTGGTTCGCCGAGGGGCACAGCGCGGTCGCCCCGGTGCACCTGTACCGCTTCGACTTCACCACACCGATGCTGCGGCTGCTGCGGCTCGGCGCCGCCCATGCCACCGAGTTGCCTTACGTCTGGGGCAATCTCGTTGCGGGGCCGAAGGATCCGACGTTCAAGCTGGGTGGGCTCAAGCACGGGCGTGCGGTGTCGCGGCGAGTGCGTCGCCGCTGGGTCAACTTCGCCGCCACCGGGCAGCCGTCCGGGGCGCCGGGCGAGCCGGTGTGGCGGCCCTACCGCCGCGAGGACCGGGCCACTCTGGTGATAGACAAACAGGACAAGACCGTCGCAGACCTGGACCGCGATCTGCACGCGACCTGGGGCAACGAGATCCTCAATTTCCGGTAAGCGCAGATCCGCTGAGACAAAGGCACCGACATGGACACCATCAGGTCCGTTCTGGACTTTCTACCGCCCCCGATGCGGGACCCGGTGTTCTTCGCGATCCCGTTCTTCCTGGTGTTGCTCACGGTGGAGTGGGTGGCGGCACGCCGGCTGGAACATATCGAATCCGAGCGGGCGCCCGCCGGTGCGTTCAGCGCCCGCGACGCGTGGGCGAGCATCTCGATGGGCTTGGTGTCGATCCTGACCACCGCCGGGTGGAAACTGCTGGCGCTGCTGGGTTATGCGGCCATCTATGCGTACCTGGCACCGTGGCATCTGCCCGGAAACCGGTGGTACACCTGGGTAATCGCGATTGTCGGGGTCGACCTCCTGTTCTACGCCTACCACCGCGTGGCGCACCGGGTGCGGTTGATCTGGGCGACGCATCAGGCCCACCATTCGAGTGAGTACTACAACTTCGCCACGGCCCTGCGGCAGAAGTGGAACAACAGCGGCGAGATCCTGGCCTGGATTCCGCTGCCGCTGCTCGGTATCCCGCCGTGGTTGGTGTTCGTCAGCTTCTCGCTGAACCTGGTCTACCAGTTCTGGGTGCATACCGAGCGCGTCGGAAAACTATGGCGGCCAATCGAATTCATCTTCAACACCCCGTCGCATCATCGTGTACACCACGGGCGCGACCAGCTGTACCTGGATCGCAACTACGGCGGCATCCTGATCATCTGGGACCGGATGTTCGGCACCTTCCAGCCGGAGGTGTTCCGGCCGCACTACGGGCTGACCAAGCCGGTGGAAACGTTCAACATCTGGAAGTTGCAGTCCCACGAATACGTAGCGATCGCTCGCGACGTGCGGCGGGCCGCCCGCCTACGTGACCGGTTGGGTTTCATCTTCGGTCCACCGGGCTGGCAGCCTGCCGGGACCCGCGAATCACAGGCGGTGGCATAGGTCCGCTTTCCTCACAACCATTGGCCGACACGAGAATTGACGCCGTCTGCTATTCGGGCCCGGCGCCGGCGAAACTGCCGGTGTTCCCCACTGTTTGTGTGACGTTTGAATTCGGGCCGAGCCGAATAGCACCAAAGCAAACCTCAAATCAGTAAGGTCGACTGAACCGGGTGTACCACCCGGATCAGCGTCCAGAAAGGGGCAATGCGTGGGAGACACACTGACCGAAGGACAGAAGCTGGAGAAGGGGGGGTCGCTCACCTCCAACAACGGCGCATACACGCTGACGTTGCAGGATGATGGCAACCTCGTGTTGTACGCACGCGACGAAGCGGTCTGGTCGACTTCCACGAACGGCCAGGACGTCGTGCGGGCAGAGGTGCAGACCGACGGCAACTTCGTGCTGTACACGCCCGAGAAGCCGGTGTGGCACACCGACACCAAGGGCAAGAAGGACGTCAAGCTCGTTCTCCAGGATGACCGCAACCTGGTGCTGTACGCCGCGGACGGACCGGCCTGGTCGTCCAAGACCGACACCACCGAGCCGCCGCCACCGGCGCCCGAGGCTGCCGCGCCCGAGCCCGAGGTGGCACCGGCCGCTGTGGAAGAGCCCGCACCGGCCGCCGCGCCCGAGCCGGCCGCGCCGCCGCCACCCCCGCCGGCACCCGAGCCGCGGACCTACACCGTGGTCTCCGGTGACACCCTGTGGGCGATCGCCGAGCGGTTCTACGGCGACGGCAACAAGTACCAGCAGATCGCCGATGCCAGCGGCATCGCCAACCCTGACCTGATTCACCCGGGCCAGGTTCTGACGATTCCCTGACGTCGAACAGGCGCACGGCCCGGGCCACTGGTCCGGGCCGTCGTCGTTTTCGGCACGTCGATACGGGTACTCCCGGTAACGAAGTTGCCGCTCGACCGATATTGAAGTCGGTAGGGTGACGTTCACCACGTCCGATAGCGAGGGAGGCCGGCCGTGCAGAGGTGGCTTGGTGGGGTGATGCGGGCGATGGCGGGGGTGCCGGTGGCCGGGCTGCTGGTATGTCCGGCGCCGACGGCTGCCGCGGCGGGTTCGCTGGTGTACCCCGGAATGGAGATTCGGCAGGGCACCAACGTCTGCACGCTGGGCTTCGTCGACCCGGCGAGTCGCGTCGGCTTCACCGCGGGACATTGTCGTGGCGGTGGGTCGGTGGGCGACCGGGACGGCAACTTCATCGGGCACATGGGCGCCTTCCGGGACAACACGCCCGACGGTGCCACTGTCGACACCAATCACATGATCTCCGACTGGGAGACGATTCAACTCGCCGGCGATGTCGTGGTGAACAACATCCTGCCGGGTGGGCGGATGCTGGTCGAGGACCCCGCGGTGGTGCCGACCGCCGGGGCTCCGGTCTGCCATTTCGGCGTGGTCACCGGGGAAAGCTGTGGCACCGTCCAGGCCGTCAACAACGGGTGGTTCACCATGGCCAACGGCGTGGTCAGTCAGAAAGGTGACTCCGGGGGCCCGGTCTATGTGATCACGCCGGACGGCCGGGCTGCCATTGTCGGGATGTTCAACAGCACGTGGGGAAACTATCCGGCCGCCGTATCGTGGCAGAACGCCAGCGGGCAGGCGCGCAGTGACGGAGCCCCGCTCTCGGGCGAGGTGTCGAACCTCGTCGGACAGCCCTGACCGGCGACTCGCAGAACTAGAACACGTTCTAGCTTTCGTGCCGTGGGGGCGATATTCTCATGGCGATGCTCGATCAGACACCTGTCCAGATTGCGTGGGTCACCGCAGATCTGGATGCCACCGAACAGGCGCTGACCTCCTTGCTGAGGGCGCGCCGGTGGGTGCGCATGCCCGCGGTGCACTTCAGCGCCGAGACTTGCAGTTACCGCGGCCGGCCCGCTAATTTCGTGGCCGACATATCCCTGAGCTACGCAGGCGACACCCAACTGGAGTTGATCGCGCCGGTGAGTGGGCAGAGCGTCTACACCGAATTCCTCGACCGGCACGGAGCCGGCCTGCATCACATCTGTATAGAGGCTGCCGACGTGCATGCGTTCGACGCCAAACTGCGGGATGCCGAAGGCGACGGGACACCCGTGGTGTGCCAAGGCGAGATGCCGGGAGGCATGAGGTTCGCCTACCTGTCGGCCGCCGCCGCCGGGGTGCCTTATCTGGAGATCGCTTACATTCCGCCCGAAATCCGGGCGTTCTTCGAATACGTGAAACAGGAGCAGCAGTGAAGGAAATCCCCGAAGTCGTGGAGGCCGCGCACGTCGAATCGTGGTCCGACGAGTACGACGTCGTGGTGGTCGGGTTCGGCATCGCCGGAGGTTGCGCAGCCGTCAGCGCGGCGGCGCAGGGCGCCCGGGTCCTGGTGTTGGAGAAGGCGGCCGCGGCCGGCGGCACCACCGCGATGGCCGGCGGACACTTCTATCTCGGCGGCGGCACGGCCGTACAAGAGGCGACGGGGCACCCCGACACTGCCGACGAGATGTACAAGTACCTGGTGGCGGTTTCGCGTGAGCCCGACCTGGAAAAGATCCGTGCCTACTGCGACGGCAGCGTCGAACACTTCAATTGGCTTGAGGCACTCGGCTTCCAGTTCGAGCGCAGCTTCTACCCGGGCAAGGTGGTCGTGCCACCGGGCACCGAGGGATTGTCCTATACCGGCAACGAGAAGGTGTGGCCGTTCATCGAACAGGCCGAGCCGGCGCCGCGCGGACACTCGGTCCCGGTACCGGGAGAGCTGGGTGGGGCGGCGATGGTGATCGACCTCCTGCTCAAACGCGCCGAGTCCCTGGGGGTCACGATCCGCTACGAGGTCGGGGCCACCAACCTGATCGTCGAAGGTGCTCCGCAGCAGCGCACGGTCGTCGGGGTGAAATGGAAGCACTTCGGCGAAACCGGTTGTATCAAAGCCAAATCCGTCATCATCACCGCCGGCGGCTTCGCGATGAATCCCGAGATGGTCGCCGAATACACGCCGGCACTCGGCAAGAAACGCCGCACCAAGCACCACGGCGAGGTCGAACCCTACATCCTGGGCAACCCCAACGACGACGGCCTCGGGATCCGGATGGGCGTCGCGGCCGGCGGGGTCGCCAACGGCATGGATCAGCTGTTCATCACCGCCGCGGCCTACCCGCCGGAGATCCTGTTGACCGGCGTCATCGTCAACAACCAGGGGCAGCGGTTCGTCGCCGAGGATTCCTACCATTCCCGCACCTCGGCGTTCGTCCTGCAGCAACCCGATCAGCAGGCGTACCTCATCGTGGACGAGGCGCACATGGAGATGCCGGCCATGCCGCTGATCCAGTTCATCGACGGGTACGAGACCATCGCCGAAGTCGAAGAGGCACTGAAGATTCCGGCCGGCAACCTCGCGGCGACGCTGGAGCGCTACAACAAGAACGCCGCCAACGGTGAGGACCCTGACTTCCACAAGCAGCCCGACTACCTCGCCGCACAGGACACGGGTCCGTACGCGGCCTTCGACCTGTCGCTCGGTGTCGCCATGTACTCGGGTTTCACCATGGGCGGGCTGACGGTGTCGCTCGACGGCGAGGTGCTGCGCGAGGACGGCAGTGTCATCGACGGCCTGTATGCGGCGGGCGCCTGCGCGTCCAACATCGCTCAGGACGGCCAGGGATACGCCAGCGGCGTGCAACTGGGCGAAGGATCGTTCTTCGGGCGCCGCGCCGGTACGCACGCGGCGGCGCGCTAGACGGGCTGGAGGCTCCACCGACCGTCGCCGAGCAGTTCCAGGCGACGGTCGTGGAACCGGTTGACGCTGTCGCGGTGGCTGATACTGACCACGATGCAGTCGGGTAACGCGGTGCGCAGGGACGTGTACAGCGCGTGCTGCTGACCGGCGTCGAGCGCCGAGGTGGCCTCGTCGAGGAACACCGCCGGCGGCTTGGCCAGCAGCACCCGGGCGAACGCGATCCGCTGTTGTTCGCCCGGGGACAGCACCTTTCCCCAATCGGCATCTTCGTCCAGTCGGGACGTCAGGTTTCCCAGCGCGACCGCTTCGAGTGCGGCCCGGATCTCCTCGTCGCCGTAGGTACCCACCGGCGCCGGATAGGACACCACCGTGCGCAGATCGCCCAACGGGGCGTAAGGCAGCTGCGACAGGAACATCACCTCGCCCTGCTCGGGAAAGCGCACCGTGCCGGATCCGTACGGCCACAGCCGCGCCAGGCTGCGCAGCAACGTCGTCTTGCCGGTGCCGGACGGCCCGGTGATGACCAACGAATCACCGGGAGCCAGTTGCATGTCGAGGTCGTGCAGAAGCCGCTCACCATCGGGGGAGCGCACCTCGACATCCTCCAACTCGAGCCCGCCGTTGGTGCTCACCGCGGTGGCCAATCGCGGTAGCACCCTTGCCTGTTCGTTCGCGGTGACCAGGCCGTCGAGGCGGATGATGGCGGCTCGGTATCCGGCGAACGCGTCGTACACCGAGCGGAAGAAGCTCAGCGAGCTCTGCACATTGTTGAACGCGCTCGCCGACTGCAGGGCATCGCCGTAGGTGATGTGACCGGCGAACAACCGCGGCGCTTGGATGATCAGCGGCAGTGGGTCGATGATCTGGTTGATGGACCGATTCCAGCCGAGGAATGCGACCCCGCGCAGCACGAGCCTGCGGTAGTTCGCGATCACCTCGGTGAATCGATTTGCCAGCGTGCCGCGTTCGGTACGTTCCCCGTGATAGAAGCCGACGGCTTCGGCGCCGTCCCGGACCCGCACGAGCGCGTAGCGGAACGCCGCGTTGGTCAGCGAGTTGCGGAACGTCAAACGGATCATCGGCCTGCCGATCCAGATCGCCACGACCGTCGTGACCGCCACCCACAGCAGGGCGATCCAGAACAACGCCTTGGGTACGGTGACCCCGAGAATCGTCAACGGCCCGGCGAGGTTCCACAGGATCGGCGTAAACGCGACAACTGAGACGATCGAGTACACCGATCCGAACACCAGGGTCTGTGCGGTGGCGACAGTCGGTGTGTTGGTCTCGGGTCCGGTGCCGGTCGTGAAGACGTCGATGTCCTGTTGGATCCGCTGATCCGGATTGTCGATCGGGGTGCCGCCGAAACCCCCGATGAATCGGCCGCGATAGTAGGCCCGCTGATCCAGCCAGTCGTTGGTCAGTCGGTGTGTGAGCCAGACTCGCCAGCGAATGATGAAGTACTGCATGAGATACAGGTCGAGCAGCGTGCGGGTGATGTCGGCGGTCACCAACATCGCGAAGATCACGATCGAGTGCCAGAACCCGTCAATTCCCGAGCGGCGCACCGCTTCGTCGCCCGACCCGGCGCCGGAGAACGCCACCTGCAGTGCTGTGGTCTGGTCGTTGACGTAGTAGCTGAACAGCACGTCCATCCGCACCGAGAGCATCACCGACAAGAGCAGCAGCGCGAGCAGTGCCCACACCGGAATGCTTTGGCGCCCAACGAAATAGGCTCCGCTGACCCGCCAGAACTGACGGCCCCACGTGGTGACGCGAGCCAGCACGGCCGCGACGGCGACCAGTGCCACCGCGCCGATCACCCAGGCCTTGAGGACCCAGACCAGCGACGCGAGGATCTCGTTGCCCCAGTCCAGTGACTGGGTGAACATCTCCATACCCGCCGAAGCTACCGGGAATCATCGCTGCATCAGGGTTGCTTGACCAGGCCGGTCGCGTCGTCGTCGATCCGGCCCAGTCGCCATTCGCCGTCCCCGAGCAGCTCGAGTTCGTGGGTGTGGTGCTGCTCGACCGTGCTGCGGTGGCTGACGCTGACCAGGATGGTGTCCGGCAGCTCGGTGCGCACCCGCTGATACAGCAGGTACTCCAGCCCTTCATCGAGCGCCGAGGTGGACTCGTCGAGGAAGACCACCTTGGGCTTGACGAGCAGGATGCGGGCGAACGCGATCCGTTGCTGCTCACCGGGAGACAACACCTTGGCCCAGTCCTGGACCTCGTCGAGCCGGTGAACCAGATGCGCCAGGGCGACTTCTTCCAGTGTCCGCGCGAGGGTCTCGTCGTCGACCGAGCATTCCTCGCCCGGGTAGCTGACCACGGCGCGCAGATCGCCCAGCGGCACGTACGGCAACTGGGAGAGGAACATCGTCTCGTTGGGACCGCAGGGCCGGGTCAGCGTGCCGGACGTGAACGGCCACAGTTCGGCAAGACTGCGCAGCAGCGTGGTCTTCCCGCTGCCTGACGGGCCGGTGACCACCAGCGTGTCGCCGACCTGCAGGTGCAGATCCAGCGGCTTGATGAGTTGCCTGCCGTCAGGTGTGCGGACCTCCACGTCGGTGAGCTTCACCGTGCCGTCCACACACGGCAGGGTGGACACCTCCGGCAGCGCCCTGGCCTCTTCGTTGGCCACCACGAGCCCGTGCAGGCGCATGATCGCGGCCCGGTAGCCGGCGAACTGGTCGTAGGCATTGCGGAAGAAGGACAACCCGTCGAGCAGACTGCGGAAAGCGCTGGCGGTCTGGTTCAGCGCGCCCAGGGTGATCTCCCCGCTGTAGAACCGCGGGAATTGCACGATGTAGGGGATGAGCTCCTGGGCCTGGTCGATCGAGTTGTTCCAGCCCAGGAACTTGACCATCCGGTTGATGTACTTCTGGTAGTTCGCGACCACCGGCGCGAACAGTTTTCGCAGGCCTGAACGCTCGGCGAGCTCCCCGCGGTAGAAGGCCACCGCTTCGGAGGCGTCGCGCAGCCGCACCAGCGCGTAGCGGAAGGCCGCGTTGTACTTCTCGTTGTCGAAGGCCAGCCGGATGATCGGCCGGCCGAGCCAGAACGCCACCACCGTGGCGAGCAGGACGTAGACGACGCCGATCCAGAAGATCGCCCGCGGTAGGTCGATGCCGATCAGGGGCACGGTCACCTCACCGGACAGGTTCCACAGAATCGCGGTGAACGAAATCATCGAGGCCACCGAATAGATGGAGCCGAAGAGCAGGGTGCTCGTCGAGCCGGCGCTCGGCCGGTTCGGCAGCGAGTCGATGCCCGCGGTGAACGTGTCGATGTCGGCCTGGATGCGCTGGTCGGGATTGTCGATGGTGTCGTCGATGAATCGGGTGCGGTAGTAGGCCTTGCCGTCCAGCCAGTCACCGGTGAGCCGGCTGGTCAGCCAGGCGCGCCAGCGCAGCATGAACCGCTGGGCCAGGTAGATGTCCAGCATGATGCGGGCGATATGGATCGCGGCCAGCAGCGCGAAGACGGCCAGCGACAGCCAGAAGCCGTCTTTGCCCGACACTTTCACGGCCTCGTTGCCGCTGGAGATGCCACCGGCGATCACCTGGAAGCTGGTCATCATGTCGTTGCCCTGGTAGCTGAACAACACCGCCAGTCGTACCCCGGTGATGACCGACAACAGAAGCCCCCCGAGCCAGGCCCACACGATCACGCTGTCGCGACCGGTGAAGTACCCGCTGGTGATGCGCCAGTACTGCCTGCCCCACGTGGTGAGTCGGGCGAGCAGGATCAGGATGACCAGGGCGCACACCGCGGCGATCAGCCAGGCTTTGGCGATCCACACCAGCGACGTCACGAGCTCGTTGCCCCAGTCGAGGGTCGGGCTGAACATCTCCATGCGGGCAAAGTACCCCGACCAATCGGGATGCGGCTGTGCGCCGGGCTGCCGGGCGTGCTCGCCGGACACTCGCCGCGCCCGCGTAACGTGAACATGTGCCAAAGACGTCCAGCGCCAAACCGGGCCGCGTGAGCAGCAAGTTCTGGAAGCTACTGGGGGCCAGTACCGAGCGGAATCAGGCGCGGTCGCTCTCAGAGGTCAAGGGAGCAGCCGGCTTCGAGGACAAGGCCGCCGGGCTCGACGACGAGCAGCTCACCAAGGCCGCCAAGCTGCTCCAACTGGAGGATCTCGCCGCGTCCGCGGACATGCCGCAGTTCCTGGCACTGGCCCGCGAAGCCGCCGAGCGGACCACCGGTCTGCGACCGTTCGACGTGCAGCTGCTCGGAGCGCTGCGCATGCTGGCCGGCGACGTCGTCGAGATGGCCACCGGTGAGGGCAAGACCCTGGCCGGGGCGATCGCCGCGGCCGGCTATGCCATCGGCGGCAGGCACGTCCACGTCATCACCATCAACGACTACCTGGCCCGGCGCGACGCCGAGTGGATGACCCCACTGCTGGAAGCACTGGGGCTCACCGTCGGCTGGATCACCGCCGACTCCACCGCCGAGGAGCGACGCAAGGCCTACGAGTGCAACGTCACCTACGCCTCGGTCAACGAGATCGGCTTCGACGTGCTGCGCGATCAGTTGGTCACCGATGTCGCCGACCTCGTGTCGCCGAACCCTGATGTGGCCCTGATCGACGAGGCCGACTCGGTACTCGTCGACGAGGCACTGGTGCCGCTGGTGCTGGCCGGCACCAGCCACCGCGAACAGCCGCGCGTCGAGATCATCCAGATGGTCGGCGAGCTGATCAGCGGAACCGATTCCGACGAGTACTTCGCGACCGACGACGACAACCGCAACGTGCACCTCACCGAAGCGGGTGCGCGCCGCCTCGAGGCCCGCCTGGGCAACATCGACCTGTATTCCGAAGAGCACGTCGCCACCACGCTCACCGAGATCAACGTCGCATTGCACGCGCACGTGCTGCTGCAGCGCGATGTGCACTACATCGTCCGCGACGGTGCGGTGCATCTGATCAACGCGTCCCGCGGGCGGATCGCCTCGCTGCAGCGCTGGCCGGACGGCCTGCAGGCCGCGGTCGAGGCCAAGGAAGGCATCGAGACCACCGAGACCGGTGAGGTGCTCGACACCATCACGGTGCAGGCGCTGGTCAACCGCTACCCGACGGTGTGCGGCATGACGGGCACCGCGCTGGCCGCCGGCGAGCAGCTGCGCCAGTTCTACAAGCTCGGGGTGTCGCCGATCCCGCCGAACAAGCCCAACATCCGCGAGGACGAGACCGACCGGGTGTACCTCACCGAGGCCGCCAAGAACCAGGCCATCGTCGAGCACATCGCCGAGGTCCACGCGACCGGTCAGCCCATCCTCGTCGGCACCCACGACGTCGCCGAATCCGAGGACCTGCACCGCAGGCTGGTCAAGGCGGGGGTGCCCGCCGTGGTGCTCAACGCCAAGAACGACGCCGAAGAGGCGGCGGTGATCGCCGAGGCGGGCAAGCTCGGCTCGGTCACGGTGTCCACCCAGATGGCCGGTCGCGGCACCGACATCCGGCTGGGCGGATCCGACGCCGCCGACGACTCGGAGGAGAAGCAGAAGGTGGCCGAACTCGGCGGGCTGCACGTCGTCGGGACCGGCCGTCACCACACCGAACGTCTGGACAACCAGCTGCGCGGGCGCGCCGGCCGTCAGGGTGACCCCGGCTCGACGGTGTTCTTCTCCAGCTGGGAGGACGAGGTGGTCGCGTCCCACCTGGACGACACCAAGCTGCCAGGAGAAACCGACGAGGACGGCCGCATCACCGCGCCCAAGGCCGCGGGGCTGCTCGACCATGCCCAACGCGTCGCCGAGGGCAGGCTGCTCGACGTGCACGCCAACACCTGGCGCTACAACCAGTTGATCGCGCAGCAACGCGCCATCATCGTGGACCGTCGCGAAACCCTGTTGCGCACCGACACCGCACGCCAGGAGCTGAAGGCCCGGTCACCCGAGCGCTACGCCAAGCTGGCCGAAGACCTGGGGGAGGACGGCGAGGAGAAGCTGGAGAAGATCTGCCGGCTGATCATGCTGTATCACCTGGACCGGGGCTGGTGCGATCATCTGGCGTTCCTCGCCGACATCCGGGAGAGCATCCACTTGCGGGCGTTGGGTCGGCAGAACCCGCTCGACGAGTTCCACCGGATGGCCGTCGACGCGTTCGCCTCGCTGGCCGCCGATGCCATCGAAGCCGCCCAGCAGACTTTCGACACCGCGGAGGAAATCGAGGCCGAGCCGGGCATCGACCTGTCCAAGCTCGCGCGGCCGACCTCGACGTGGACGTACATGGTTCACGACAATCCGCTCAACGACGACACCATGTCGGCGCTGAGCCTGCCGGGTGTGTTCCGCTAGGTTTTAGGGCATGGACCACGCGCCTGCTCCCGAGGGCAGGAGCGCAACGAGTCGGGCCGCCCCACCCGGGCCGGATCGGGTACTCACCGTGCCCAACGCGCTCAGTGTGCTGCGCCTGGTGCTGGTGCCGGTGTTCCTGTGGCTGTTGTTCGGCGCGCACGCCAACGGTTGGGCCGTCGCGGTCCTGATGTTCAGCGGCTTCTCCGACTGGGCTGACGGCAAGATCGCACGGCTGGTCGACAATCAGTCGTCACGGCTCGGTGAGCTGCTCGATCCGCTCGTCGACCGCATCTACATGGTCACGGTTCCGGTCGCGCTGGCGTGCTACGGCGTGGTGCCGTGGTGGTTGGTGCTGACCCTGCTGGGCCGCGACCTCGTGCTCGCCGCCACGCTGCCGCTGCTGCGCCGCCGGGGGCTGACGGCGCTGCCGGTGACGTATCTGGGCAAGGCCGCCACGTTCGCCCTGATGTCGGGTTTCCCCTGGGTGCTGCTGGGCCAGTGGGATGCGACGTGGAGCCGGGTGGCGCTGGCCGGTGGATGGGCCTTCCTGCTGTGGGGCGTGGCGCTGTACCTGTGGTCGGCGGTGCTCTACCTGATCCAGGTGACGATGGTGGTGCGACAACTTCCCGTCCAGAGCCGATGAGCACGCTGGGCGGCTACGAGTCGGGAGCCGGGCTGAACCATCATGAGGCCAACGCCCCCAAGCGAATTCCGCTGCCCTCGCTGTTGCGGTCGCTGCTGTCGGAGCACCTCGACCCCGGCTATGCCGCGGCCGCCGCGGCCCGCGAGGCCGGTGACCGGCCGCGCCGGCGGGTCACCGATATCGCGTGGTCGTTGGCCGGGGCCGCCGCCATCGCCATAGTGATCGCGGTGGCCGCCGGTCAGGCCCAGACAGCGGCCCCGGCCGCCAGGGAAGCCCAGCACACGTTGGCCGGGAGAGTCCGGGCGGCTCAGATAGGTGCCGACAAGGCCGGTGCCGAGCGCGACGCACTGGGCGATCAGCTGGACGCCGAGCGGCGCAGCAGGCTCGGAATGGACGAGAACGGCCAGCGCCTGCTCGGCAGCCTGGACACGGCCAACATCCAGGCTGCCGCGATCCCGATGATCGGCCCCGGCCTGACCGTCACCGTCACCGACCCCGGCCTGTCCAAAGATCTGAGCGACGTGTCGAAACAGCGGGTTGCCGGCGGCCAGCAGATCATCCTCGACCGGGACCTGCAGCTGGTGGTGAATTCACTGTGGGCCAGTGGCGCGGAGGCGGTTTCGGTGGGCGGCGTGCGGGTCGGCGCGGGTGTCACGATCCGGCAGGCGGGTGGCGGGATTCTGGTCGACAACCAGCCGATCACGAGTCCGTATGTCATTGTGGCGATCGGACCGCCGAAGGGGATGGCCGATACGTTCGACCGCACTCCGGGGCTGCAGCGGCTTCGGTTGTTGGAGACTTCCTACGGAGTCGGGGTGAACGTGAGCGCGGGGGACGGGCTGACCGTGCCCGCGGTGTCGGTACGGGATGTCAACTTCGCCAAACAGATTGGATAGGCCTGACGTGCACAGGATTGACCGTTAGATGATCGGGATCGTCGCGCTGGTCGTCGGGATCGTGCTCGGGTTGGTGTTTCACCCGAGCGTCCCCGAGTTCGTCGAGCCGTACCTGCCGATCGCGGTGGTGGCGGCCCTGGACGCGGTCTTCGGCGGGTTACGTGCCTATCTTGAGCGGATATTCGACGCCAAGGTGTTCGTGGTGTCGTTCGTGTTCAACGTGTTGGTGGCGGCGCTGATCGTGTACGTCGGTGATCAGCTGGGCGTCGGCACCCAGTTGTCGACGGCGATCATCGTGGTGCTCGGCATCCGGATCTTCGGCAATGCCGCCGCGCTGCGGCGCAGGTTGTTCGGCGCCTGACATGAGCGAACCCGAGTCCAAGCCACCGGCCCAGCCGGATCCGCAGGCGGGCGCCGCCGAGCCGGATGCGCCCGAAGCCCGGCCGGAGCCCGAATCCGAGCCGGCGGCCGAGCCTGCGGCCGCACCGGAACACAAGCCTGACCACCACGCCGAGCACCACGGCCGCCATGAGATGCCCGCCGACGTCGCGCCGCGCCGATTCCGCAACCTGCGGATCGTGCGCCGCAGCCGTTCACAGCTCGTGTTCGGCGGCCTCGGGGTACTGCTGTGCGTCCTGCTCGGCATGGCGATCGTCACACAGGTGCGCCAGAACGAGTCGGGGGATTCGCTGGAGACCGCGCGGCCGGCGGATCTGCTGGTGCTGCTCGATTCCCTGCAGCAACGTGAAGCCTCACTCAACACCGAGGTATCCGATCTGCAGCGGACCCTGCAGCAGTTGCAGGCCTCGGGCAGCAGCGATCAGGCCGCGATCGAGAACGCCCAGTCCCGGCTGGAGGCGTTGTCCATCCAGATCGGGACGGTGGCCGCGACGGGCCCCGGAGTGACGCTCACCATAGAAGACACCGCCCCAGGAGTGCCGGCCGAGACGATGCTCGACGTGATCAACGAGTTGCGCGCGGCCGGGGCCGAGGCCATCGAGATCCGCGGCGGCGATCAGGGGTCCGCCGTGCGTGTCGGCCTCGACACCTGGATCATCGGCCCACCGGGGCAGCTCACGGTCGATGACGCGACGCTGCGTCCGCCGTATTCGGTTCTGGCGATAGGGGATCCGCCGACTCTGGCGGCCGCGATGAACATTCCCGGCGGGGCAATGGACAGTGTGAAGCGCGTCGGCGGCACGATGGTGGTACAACAGGCCGAGCGCGTCGACGTGACCGCCTTGCGGCAACCGAAACCACGCCAATACGCTCAGCCCGTCAAATGAGCTTCACAATGAGCAAAGCAACCAACTCCACGAACTTAGGAGCGCCGTGAGCGAGATCCCAGCCGACCTGTACTACACCTCGGAACACGAGTGGGTATTGCGTACCGGTGACGACACCGTGCGCGTCGGCATCACCGATTACGCCCAGTCCGCACTCGGCGATGTGGTGTTCGTGCAGCTTCCTGACGTCGGGGCCCAACTGGCCGCCGGCGACGCCTTCGGCGAGGTCGAATCCACCAAGTCGGTGTCGGATCTGTACGCTCCGGTGGCGGCGAAAGTCGTTGCGGTCAACGGCGATCTGGACGGCAGCCCGGAGCTGGTCAATTCCGACCCCTATGGCGAAGGCTGGCTCGTCGATCTGCGGCTCGAAGAGGGCGCCCTCGATGACGCGCTGGCCGGTTTGCTCGACGCGGACGGCTACCGCGCCGCCGTGACCGAGTAAGGAATTGTTAGGGTTTCGAGGGCCGGTCGCCAAGACCGGTTGGGCCGTACCCGGCGCGCAGATATCTTCCCCATCGGATCCGGCGGTGGTGGACCCAATGATGCCTGATGCGCGGTACGGTCGACGTGAGACCGACGATGGGCTGGGGCCACGCCGGGCAACGCCACAGCAGCCAGTGAGGAGCAGCGGGTGACGGACAAGGACAGCAATTTGGGGGCCGACCAGTCGGAAGACGTGACGGTGGAGACCACATCGGTATTCCGCGCGGACTTCCTCAACGAACTGGATGCGCCCGCAACGGCCGGTACCGAAGGCGCCGTTTCCGGCGTCGAGGGCCTGCCGGCGGGTTCGGCATTGCTCGTCGTCAAGCGCGGACCCAACGCCGGGTCGCGTTTCCTGCTCGATCAGCCGACCACCTCGGCGGGGCGTCACCCGGACAGCGACATTTTTCTCGATGACGTCACGGTGAGCCGTCGGCACGCCGAGTTCCGGCTGGAGAGCGGCGAGTTTCAGGTTGTCGACGTCGGCAGCCTCAACGGGACGTACGTCAACCGGGAGCCGGTCGATTCGGCCGTACTCGCCAACGGCGACGAGGTACAGATCGGGAAATTCCGCCTGGTGTTCCTCACCGGCCCCCGCTCTGACGACGACAGCAGCCAGACCAGCTAGCCCATGACTGCCCCCGACAGACCTGCACTGGCCGGGATGTCGATCGGTGCAGTCTTGGACCTGCTCCGGGGTGACTTTCCGGACGTCAGCATCTCCAAGATCCGGTTTCTCGAGGCAGAGGGGCTGGTCACGCCACAGCGGACTGCGTCGGGGTACCGGCGGTTCACCGCGTACGACTGTGCGCGGCTGCGGTTCATCCTGACCGCGCAGCGCGACCAGTACTTGCCGCTGAAGGTGATCAAGGCGCAACTGGACGCTCAACCCGACGGTGAGCTGCCGCAGACCGGATCGGCCTACGGGGTGCCCCGGCTGGTGCCGGTGTCCGAGGACGCCGAAGGGCCCGCCGGCGCGGCTGGGGTATCAGCGGTGGCGCCGACCCAGGTCCGGCTGTCGCGCGAAGACCTGTTGGCCCGGTCCGGTATCGACGAAGAGATGCTGGGCGCGTTGTTGCGCAACGGCATCATCACTGCCGGGCCGGCCGGGTTTTTCGACGAGCATTCCGTGGTGATCGCCCAGTGCGCACGCGCCCTGGGCGACTACGGCGTCGAACCCCGGCACCTGCGGGCGTTCCGCTCGGCAGCGGACCGGCAATCCGACCTGATCGCCCAGATCGCAGGGCCAGTCGGGAAGGCGGGCAAGGCCGGAGCCCGCGACCGGGCCGACGACCTGGCCCGCGAAGTGGCCGCCTTGGCGATCACGTTGCACACGTCATTGATCAAGTCCGCCGTACGCGACGTTCTGGATCGCTGAGGACTAGACTCGTTTTGACGGCCAGTTCGTCTGAGTCGGGACCCCTGGCGATCGGACGGCGGACTGCGCGACGGACGAAGATTCGACGAAACGGCACGGCGGTGCGGAGGGCAGGCACAGATGGCTGAGGTTCGCGTGGTCGGCATTCGGGTGGAACAGCCGCAGAACCAACCCGTATTGCTTTTGCGGGAATCCAACGGTGACCGCTACCTGCCGATCTGGATCGGGCAGTCGGAGGCCGCGGCAATCGCCCTGGAACAGCAGGGCGTCGAACCCACCCGGCCCCTTACCCACGACCTGATCCGAGATGTCATTGCCGCTCTTGGCCATTCGCTCAAAGAGGTGCGGATCGTCGACCTTCAAGAAGGCACGTTCTACGCCGATCTGATCTTCGACCGCGACATCAAGGTCTCAGCCCGGCCGTCGGACTCGGTGGCCATCGCGCTGCGCGTCGGTGTCCCGATCTACGTGGAGGAGGCGGTGCTGGCCGAGGCCGGCCTGCTGATTCCCGACGAGAACGACGAAGAGGCTGCCGGGACCGTGCGCGAGGACGAGGTGGAGAAGTTCAAGGAGTTTCTGGACAGCGTTTCGCCAGACGACTTCAAGGCGACATGACCGTCGCCGGCGCCGCTGCTCGGTCCCAGATCACGGGTACGTCTCAAGTGGGTATACCGGTGTCGACACGCGGCGCGGGAGACAATCGAGCGGGAATTCGGGCCCCATACTTTCTTCGCAGCGGGCAATCAGGGCCCGGCGGGAAGCGTATGCTCGACACATTCGAGTTCGCAGCAAACCGTCGCCTTGAAAATTGCCGCGTTGCAGGACATGGCAGTGCGGTGCGGGCGAGTTCGAACGGCGAGAGGATTCACAGTGGGTGACACGCCACGGCAGGAAGAGTTGGATCTGACCACCGGGAGCGGCGCTGAGCCGCCCGTCAGGCCGGCCGGCGAACCCGTGCAAGGAGGGTTGTTCCCCGACGACTCTGTGCCCGACGAGCTGGTGGGTTACCGCGGTCCCAGCGCGTGCCAGATCGCCGGCATCACCTACCGTCAGCTCGACTACTGGGCCCGCACCTCGCTGGTGGTTCCCTCCATCAGGGGCGCGGCCGGCTCGGGCAGTCAGCGCCTGTACTCGTTCAAGGACGTCCTGGTCCTCAAGATCGTCAAGCGACTGCTGGACACCGGCATCTCGTTGCACAACATCCGGGTCGCGGTCGATCACCTCCGCCAGCGCGGCGTGCAGGATCTGGCCAACATCACCCTGTTCTCGGACGGCACCACGGTCTACGAGTGCACCTCTGCCGAAGAGGTCGTCGACTTGTTGCAGGGCGGCCAAGGTGTGTTCGGCATCGCGGTGTCGGGCGCCATGCGCGAGCTCACCGGCACCATCGCAGACTTCCCGGGCGAGCGCGCCGACGGCGGGGAGTCCATCGCCTCACCCGAGGACGAGCTGGCGTCGCGTCGCAAAAGCCGCGACCGCAAGATCGGCTGATTTCCTCTCACGAACAGACACGTAGCTGCCCTTCGACCGCCGTCGAAGGGCAGCTTTGCGTCTGTTCGCGGATATCGGTGACCGGCCGGTAGAATTGCCCACGCATCGCCCTCGTGCGGGAGAGCTCCGTGACCGCCAGCCACGGACGCCGAAGGAGCAATACCTCTCCGTCAACCTCTCAGGCACCCAGGACCGCGCCAGGCCCCGATGCCTCTGGAAAGTGGTGCCCGCCGGCACCCGCCCATGGGGAAAGGCCCTGTACCGGGGCTGAATCTCTCAGGCGCCCGGACCGGGTCGACGACAGAGGGAGAGGGCCTGCTACGACGTCTGAGCACGTCTGCGCCTCAGGAGAGTGTCGTGTCCGACCAGCATCAATCGCGTTTCGCCGATCGTCATATCGGCCCGGACGCCGCCGCCGTGGCCACCATGCTCGACGTGATCGGTGTGGCATCGCTCGACGAGCTCGCCGCCAAGGCACTGCCTGCGGGCATTCTCGACGCGCTCGGCACCGACGGCGTGGCTCCGGGTCTGGAGGGGCTGCCCGCCCCGGCCACCGAGGAGGAGTCACTGGCCGAGCTGCGTGCGTTGGCCGACTCCAATACGACCGCGGTCTCGATGATCGGGCAGGGCTACTTCGACACGTTCACCCCGGCCGTGTTGCGGCGCAACATTCTTGAGAACCCGGCCTGGTACACCGCGTACACGCCATACCAGCCCGAGATCAGCCAGGGCCGCCTCGAAGTGCTGCTCAACTTTCAGACCATGGTGTCGGATCTGACCGGGCTCGAGGTGGCGAACGCCTCGATGCTCGACGAGGGCACCGCCGCCGCCGAGGCCATGACGTTGATGCACCGGGCCACCAAGTCCAAGGCCAACCGGTTGCTGGTCGACGCGGACGTGTACGCACAGACCGCCGCCGTACTGGCCACGCGCGCCCAGCCGCTCGGAATCGAGATCGTCACCGCGAACCTGCGCGAGGGCCTTCCCGAGGGCGAGTTCTTCGGCGTGATCGTCCAGCTGCCCGGGGCGAGCGGACAGGTCGTGGACTGGACGGGGCTGATCGGCCAAGCCCACGAACGCGGCGCGCTGGTCGCCGTCGGCGCCGATCTGCTGGCGCTCACCCTCATCACCCCGCCTGGGGAGATGGGCGCGGACGCGGCCTTCGGCACCAGCCAACGGTTCGGTGTGCCAATGGGATTCGGTGGTCCACACGCCGGCTATCTGGCGGTGCACGCCAAGCACGCCCGCCAACTGCCGGGCCGGCTGGTCGGTGTCTCGGTCGACGCCGACGGCGCCCCGGCGTACCGGCTCGCGCTGCAGACCCGAGAGCAGCACATCCGCCGGGACAAGGCGACCAGCAACATCTGTACCGCGCAGGTGCTGTTGGCCGTGATGGCTGCGATGTACGCCAGCTACCACGGCGCCGAAGGATTGACCGCGATCGCCCGCCGCGTGCACGGCCACGCCTCGACCATCGCGGCTGCGCTCGGTGACGCGCTGGTGCACGACGCATACTTCGACACCGTGCTGGCCCGCGTACCCGGACGCGCCGACGATGTCCTCGCGGCAGCCAAGGCCAAGGGAATCAACCTGTGGCGCGTCGACGCCGACCACGTGTCGGTGTCCTGTGACGAAGCGACCACCGACGAGCACGTGGCCGCGGTCCTCGATGCGTTCGGGCTGGCACCGGCAGTTGCCCCGGAGGACACCGGGATCGTCACCCGCACATCGGAATTCCTGACGCATCCGGCATTCACCTCCTACCGCACCGAGACGCAGATGATGCGGTACCTGCGGGCGCTGGCGGACAAGGACATTGCCTTGGACCGCAGCATGATTCCGCTGGGCTCGTGCACGATGAAGCTCAACGCGGCCGCCGAGATGGAGCCGATCACCTGGCCGGAGTTCGGCCGTCAGCACCCGTTCGCCCCGGCCTCGGACAACCCGGGCCTGCGCAAGCTGATCGCTGACCTGCAGGACTGGCTGACCGGGATCACCGGCTATGACCAGATTTCGTTGCAGCCCAACGCCGGATCCCAGGGGGAGTACGCCGGGTTGCTGGCGATCAAGGCGTATCACGAGTCCCGCGGTGACACCGAACGTGATCTCTGCCTGATCCCGTCGAGTGCACACGGCACCAATGCGGCATCGGCGGCGCTGGCCGGCATGCGCGTGGTGGTGGTGGCCTGCCGCGAGAACGGTGACGTGGACCTCGATGACCTGCGCGCCAAGATCGCCGAGCACGCGGATCGGGTTGCGGCGCTGATGATCACGTACCCGTCGACGCACGGGGTGTACGAGCACGACGTCGCCGACATCTGCGCCGCGGTGCACGACGTCGGCGGTCAGGTCTACGTGGACGGCGCGAACCTCAACGCGTTGATCGGGTTGGCCCGGCCGGGTCGCTTCGGTGGTGACGTCAGCCACCTGAACTTGCACAAGACGTTCTGCATCCCGCACGGCGGCGGCGGGCCCGGTGTGGGCCCGGTCGCGGTGCGGTCGCATCTGGCTCCGTTCCTGCCGGGCCATCCGTTGGCCGACGAGCTGCCCGACGAGCACACCGTTTCGGCCGCACCGTACGGGTCGGCGTCGATCCTGCCGATCACCTGGGCCTACATCCGGATGATGGGCGCCGAAGGGTTGCGCGCGGCCACGCTGACCGCGATCGCGTCCGCCAACTATGTGGCCCGTCGGCTCGACGAGTACTACCCGGTGCTCTACACCGGCGAGAACGGCATGGTCGCCCACGAGTGCATCCTGGACCTTCGCGGGATCACCAAGGACACCGGCGTGACCGTCGACGATGTGGCAAAGCGACTGGCGGACTACGGATTCCATGCGCCGACGATGAGTTTCCCGGTGGCCGGCACCTTGATGGTGGAGCCGACCGAGAGTGAGAGCCTGGCTGAGGTCGATGCCTTCTGCGACGCGATGATCGCCATCCGCGCCGAGATCGACCGGGTCGGCTCGGGGGAGTGGCCGGTGGACGACAACCCGCTGCGGGGCGCCCCACACACCGCCGAATGCCTGTTGGTGGCGGACTGGGATCACCCGTACACCCGCGAACAGGCTGCCTACCCGTTGGGCAAGGGGTTCCGTCCGAAGGTGTGGCCGCCGGTGCGCCGGATCGACGGCGCCTACGGCGACCGGAACCTGGTGTGCTCCTGCCCGCCGGTCGAGGCCTTCGCCTGACGCGCCTAGATTTCTACCTCGGGGTTGGGCCCGGTCGCTCCGGACGACCCTGAGGTAGAAACCGGCGCTGCGGTCAGCCCAGCATCGTGTTGACTGCGGTGGTCAGTTCAGGTGAGGCCGAGCTGGCCACATGCTGGTAGCTGCCGCTGCTCGCCTGCGCGACGGCTTCCCAGGTGGCCCGGTCCGAGCCGCTACCGAAATCGATCACGTTGACCGCGACCGGGCGGGCCGGGTCGAAGGCGCCGCGGATGAACTCCTGCAGTCCAGCCCCGTCCAGGCTCTGGTCGGTGTGCGGGCCGGTGGTGATGACCAGAATCGAATTGGTCTGGCCCTCATGGTATTTCGACAGGGCCTCGGTGTAGATCATTCGCAGCGTGGTGAACGACACCGCACCGCCGCCCGAGGCGGACTGGGCGTCCAGCGTCGAGGTCAGTTCATCGGAGCGACGCTGACCGCTCACCGGCTCGGCCAACGGCCCCGTCGGGACCTCTGAGCGTCCTTCGGTGCCGTCGAAGGTCCACAGTCCGACGGCGGCGGTGTCGGGCAACGCCTTGATCCGGCTGTTGAGCGCGGCGACCACGTTGGCCAGGCGGGACTTGCCGCCCTCCTCGGTCGGCATCGACTGGTCGAGCATGATGGTGACCGCGGGGCTGCCCGTCGGCGTGGCTGTCGCGTTGGCCAAAGTCACCCGCATGGTGTTGTCACCGATCGACAACGGCGCGGCCAACTGGCTGAAGTCGGTGACATCGCTGGACGGCGGCGTCGTCCCCTCAGCCCGGAATCCGGCCTTGGCGAGTTCGGCGAGCTGCTCGGGCTTGCGCAGATAGCGGGCGAACTCGCTGGCCGCCGTGACCTGTTCCTTCTCCAGCCAGTCCCCGGCCAGCAGAACCGTCGGGTAGTCGGCCGTGGCCGTCGGGCCGGGTGGTATCCAGCCGGCCAGGGCGGACTTCGCATCGTCCAGCGACGTGCCGCGCTGGAAGATCTGCTGTTCGGTGGTGGCCACCGCGTGCACCGGCGCGGTCGCCGGATCGGAGGCGTTGAGCAGCGCGTCGAGGGCGGTCCCCAGCTCGCTGTCGTCGAGCTTGGGCTGCCCGCGCAACAGGCTGTTGACACCGCTCATGCCCGAGGTCGCCGGCGCGCCGGACGGTGCTGACGCCGCGGCGACGGCCTCGGCGGTAAGGGAAGCGGCATCGCCGTTGCTGTGCGTCGGCAACGCGAGTTTGAGTGTGCCCCAACCGGGAAGCTTGAGCGCGTTCATCGCGGCCGGGCTGCTCTGCAGTTGTGGCAGGGTGGCCCAGGTCTGTTGTGCCAGGGCGTCCTTGAGTTGCGGACGGACCGCGAGCAGAACCGGTGAGGTGACCAGGGAGCGACTGTCGCTGACGGTCTTGGCGCCCGCGGTGGCCTCCAACCGAGCCTCGGCGATGCTGCTGGCCGGAATCCACAGCGCGGGACGGTCACCCAGCTCGCTGGGCCACGCGTTGGCGAAACCGCTGACCACCCGGTCTGATTCGGCGGACTGCACGCGTACCTTGACGCAGCGGTCGCCCACGGGGCTCACCGACTCGTTGTAGGTGTTGGCCAGTCCCTCGATGTGCGACGAGATGGTCGGGTCGGCGATCACGGCGACCCCGAGTTCGCCGTCGACACACCGCGCGGCGGCGGCGTCGCTGCGCCCGGCCAGGACGTCACCGAAGAACTTCCACAGGATGACCGCACCGACCAGGGCCACCACGGTGACCAGGGTGACGATCACGCCGATGCTGACACCTCGGCGCCCGGACTCGACGGCGCGGTGGCTTCCGGTCCACTCCCCGTCCCAGTCGCGCTGGCGGCTCGTGGGAGTGGACGGCGGCGGCGGTGGCTCGGACACGGCGCCGAATTGTGCGGTCGGCTGATCATCGGCGTAGTCGCCGTCGGAGTATGCCCCCGCGTACTCGGCGTCGTATTCCGGGTCGTAGTCGGAGTCGTCGGCGTACGTGCCGCCGCGGTACTCGTCGATGTACTCGTCTTCGAAGCCGTCGCCCTCGACGTAATCCGCCTCGTCGTAGTCGGCGTATTCCGAATCCTGATAGTCCGATTCGTAATCGTCGTCGCCGTCGGCATATCGGGGCGCGCGGTAATCAGGCTCGGCGCGATAGCCCCGGTCGTCCCGGTAGTCCGGCTCGTCCCGGTACGCCGGCGCCTCGCGGTACCCGCGGTCGGGTTGGTGCCCGGGCGCGTCACGGCGGGGAGTCTGGTAGTCGTCGGAATACCCGGACTCGCCGACGTGCGGCTCGTCCGGGGCATCCTCGGGGTCGGGAATGCTGTGCCTGCCCATTCCTAACCCCTGTACGTCTCGCGCCGACTAGTCATCCGGACCCGCCGAAGTCTAATCACTTCCCGGCGGTGCTCGCTTTGAACTCGCGGCGGCGTCGGTGCAGGATCGGCTCGGTGTAGCCATTGGGCTGCTGCGCGCCGGACAGGATCAGCTCCTGCGCCGCGCCGAACGCGATGCTGGCATCCGGGTTGGGCGCCATCGCCAGATAGTCGGGATCTCCGGCGTTCTGCTCGTCGACGACCGCGGCCATCCGGCGCAGGCTGGCCTTCACATCCTCTTCGGTGATGATGCCGTGGCGCAGCCAGTTGGCCAGCAGCTGGCTGGAGATCCGCAGTGTGGCACGGTCTTCCATCAGCGCGACATCGTGGATGTCGGGCACCTTCGAGCAGCCGACGCCGGCGTCGATCCAGCGGACCACGTAGCCCAGGATCGACTGGCAGTTGTTGTCCACCTCTTCGTGGATCTCCTCTGGCGACCAGGTCAGCGAGGAGTCCGCGAGCGGGATCGTCAGCAGCTCTTCGATTGTGGCGCGCTTCTTGCCGGCGAGTTCCTTCTGCACGGCCTCGACGTCCACCTGGTGGTAGTGCATCGCGTGCAGGGTGGCCGCGGTCGGCGAGGGGACCCATGCGGTGGTGGCGCCGGCCTTCGGCTGGCCGATCTTCTGCTCGACCATGTCGGCCATCAGATCGGTCATCGCCCACATGCCCTTGCCGATCTGGGCCTTGCCGGCCAAACCGGTGGCCAGGCCCACGTCGACATTGTTGTCCTCGTACGCCTTGATCCACGGCTGGCTCTTCATGGCGCCCTTGCGGATCATCGGGCCGGCTTCCATGGAGGTGTGGATCTCGTCGCCGGTGCGGTCCAGGAAGCCGGTGTTGATGAACACCACGCGATCGGCGGCGGCCTTGATGCAGGACTTCAGGTTGACCGTGGTGCGGCGTTCCTCGTCCATGATGCCGACCTTCAGAGTGCCGGCCGGCAGGCCGAGCACATCCTCGACGCGGCCGAACAGCTCGCAGGCGAAGGCCACCTCGTCAGGGCCGTGCATCTTGGGCTTGACGATGTACACCGAGCCGGTGCGGCTGTTCTTCAGCGGACCATTCGCTCCGTCGTTATCCGAGCCGTCCTTGAGCCCATGCATGGCGATCAGGCCGGTGAAGAGCGCGTCCTGGATGCCCTCGGGGATCTCGTTCCCATCCGCATCCACGATCGCGTCGTTGGTCATCAGGTGCCCGACGTTGCGCACGAACAGCAGGCTGCGGCCGGGCAGGGTCAGCTCGCCCTCGCCGTCCGGGGTGGTGAAGGTGCGGTCGGGGTTGAGCACGCGGGTGAAGGTCTTGCCGCCCTTGCTGACCTCTTCGGCCAGGTCGCCCTTGTTCAGGCCAAGCCAGTTGCGGTAGCCGAGCACCTTGTCGTCGGCGTCGACGGCGGCCACGGAGTCCTCGAAGTCCATGATCGTGGTGATCGCGGATTCCAGCACGACGTCCTTGATGCCCGCGGCGTCGGTCGAGCCGATGGGGGAGTCGGGGTCGATGAGGATCTCGATGTGCAGGCCGTGGTTGCGCAGCAGCACCGACCACTGCGGCTGGCCGAGCTCACCGGTGTAGCCGACGAACTGCTCGGGGGTGGCCAGGCCACTCGACAGGCCATCGCCGTACTCCACCAGCAACTGGCCTTCGTCGATCTTCAGACCGGTGGCCTCGCTCCAGCTGCCTGCGGCCAGCGGCACGACCTCGTCCAGGAAGTTGCGGGCGTAGGCGATCACCTTGTCGCCGCGCACTGTGTTATATCCGCCGTCGGTACCCGGTCGCACCTTCTCGGCGCCGTCCTCTTCGCTGATGACGTCCGTGCCGTACAGCGCGTCGTACAGCGAGCCCCACCGCGCGTTGGCGGCGTTGAGCGCGAAGCGGGCGTTGAGGATCGGCACCACGAGCTGAGGGCCGGCGGTCGAGGTGATCTCGTCGTCGACGCCGGAGGTGGTGACGGTGAAGTCGGCGGGTTCGGGCAGCAGGTAGCCGATGTCGGTGAGGAACTGCTTGTAGGCCTCGGGATCGACCGGCTCGAGCACGTGGGCACGGTGCCACTTGTCGATCTGCGCCTGTAGATCGTCGCGACGGGCCAGCAGGTCCTGGTTCTTCGGGGTGAGGTCAGCGACGACCTTGTCCACACCGGACCAGAAGCTGTCCGGGTCGACGCCGGTGCCCGGCAGTGCCTCGTTGGTGATGAAGTCGTGCAGCACCTGCGCGACACGCAGGTTTCCGACAGTCACGCGATTGGTCATGCGCGTTTCCTCCCTCGGCTCCAGGCACCGTGCGATGCCTGCCGTTTATCCAGCTTACCCATTGGTAACGTCGGCCTTTCAGCCGTCCAGCCTGCTGAGCAACAGCTCACACTGGTTTGCCAGAGTGACCCGCAACGGAGCCGCTCGTTCGGCGATGCGCTGTTGGGCCCTGACGTATTCGGCACGCCCGGCCGGTGTTTCGATGGCGATCGGCTCGAAACCATACTGCTTCAAGTCGTATGGGCTGGCACACATATCGAGTGCCCGCGCGTCGGCCGCCAGATCGAGCGCGTCCATCACCAACTCCGAGGGCACCAGGGGGCCCAGTTTGTAGGCCCACTTGTAAGTGTCCATGGCGGCATGGATGCAGCCCGGCTGCTCGGTGTCGATCTGCTGCTCCCGGCTCAGTTGCCGTTCGTTACGACCGACTGCGGCGTCGGTGAAGAACCGGAACGCGTCGAAGTGGGTGCACCGCAACGGCATTGACTCGACGACGGCATCGGTCCCGGCGGAGCCGAGGCGCAGCGAAACCTGGTCGTGGCGTTGCTGGGAAGTTCGGTAGACCATGGCCCATTCATGGAGTCCGAAGCAGTTCATGCGGGGCGTTCGCGTCGCGGTCGCGCGCATCAACCGGGCGACGAACCGGACGGTCTCAGCGCGTGCACGCAGGTAGTCGTCACGGACCGTGACGCCGTGCGGATGCGGTCCGTACCCGGTGCGTCGCAGGTACTCGCCGGCCCGCCCGCCGGTCAGCACGACCCCGTACCCGGGATGCCATCGCCGTAGCTGGCGCGGGCGCAGGCTGTAGTAGGTGAACAGGAAATCCCACACCGGATGCGGTTCACCGGCGTGTTGGCGGCGCAGGTGCGGTGTGAGGAACTCGTCGGCGCGGCGCCGGTGTGACTCTGCCCGGGCCGTCCAGACCGGGGCCGCCAAGACCTCGCCGGCTTCGGCGGCACCCGCAACGGTCAGTCCAGCCGCGCCTGATCCAGCGCGTCCCTGCATGTCTCCTCCACCGGGTGGCCCGTTGCCGCCATGAAGCTCGAGCCTACCTGGGGAGATGCGAGCTCAGTCGTGCGCGCCGGTGGTGACCACCAGGCGCCCGGTGGTCTGCCGGGCCTTCATCCGCTCCAGTTGCGCCGGCAGGTCCGGCCACGCCACCTCGGCGCCGATCACGGTGCGGATGGCCCCGGTGCGCAGCATTTCGAGCAGTTTGACGTGCGCGTCGAGGCCTTCGGACCGCGCGGGCCAGTTGAAGCCGAGGGTGCGCCGGACCGCGACCGGATCCGTGACGTACACCAGGCAGACGCCGCACACGTCGAAGTTGCCGTAGGCGATGGGGCGCGGCGACAGGTAGTCGCCGTCTTCGAGGGCGATGTCCTCGGCGAACCCGGCCATCAGGTGGCGCCCGTTGAGGCCCATGCACTTGAAGGTGTTCGTGGTGACGCTGCCGCCGACCGCGTCGAACGCGACGTCGACACCGCGGCCGTAGGTGAGGTCCATGACCTGTTCCACCCAGTCGTCACTGCGGTAGTTGACGGCGTGGTCGGCGCCCAGCTCGCGACAGAACTCGAGCTTCTCGTCACTGCCGGCGGTCGCGATCACGCGGGCGCCGAGTGCCTTGCCGAGCACCAGCGCGCCTGATCCCGTACCACCGGCAGCCGCGTGCACCAGCAGCGTCTCGCCCGGCTTGAGCCGGCCCCGCTCGTGCAGCGCGAACCAGCCCAGGTGGAACGGGTAGTGCAGTGCGGCGCCGTCGGCGTCGCTGACCCAGTCCGGGAGCTCGAGCGCAGTCGCGGCGTCGACGATCGCATAGGAGGCGTACCCGCCGAAGGCCATCGAGGGGATCCCGACGATGCGGCGGCCCACCAGGTGTTCGGCGCCGAGCCCTGCGCTCTCGACCACGCCGACGGCTTCCATGCCGGGGACGAACGGCGGCTGTAGCGGCATGGTCGTGTACCGGCCGCCGATGACGTCGATGTCGTTGAAGTTGAGACAGAAGGCCCGCACTGCGACCCGGATTTCCCCGGGCCCGGGTGCGCGCACCTCGACGGTCTGGCGTTCGAGGACCTTCGCCGGATCGCCGAGGCCGGTGGCCACCCACGCTTCCGCTGAGATCGCCTCGGTTGCAGTTTGGTTCACTGGTCCTCCATCGCAGATTTGTTGTTACACGATGTAATAACAAATCTGGCACCATGGCAATAGGTGGTGGCACCGCCGGACGTCGGCGGTGTGCCAGACTCGGCTGACCGCCAGGCGATGTGAGGAGACAGCGTGGACGCGCGTGCCGGCAGTCGTCATCGGCGGCAGGGGTCGCGCCCCGACCCGACCATCGACCAAGCGGTGCTGGCCACCACCCGCACGCTCCTGGTCGAGCGCGGCTACGCGGCCACATCCATCGACCTGATCGCCAGCACGGCCGGTGTCAGCCGCCCGACCATCTACCGCAGATGGAAGTCCAAGGCGCTACTGGTCCACGAAGCCGTCTTCCCGGATCTCGACCCCGCCGCGCCGAGTGACGACGTAGCCGGCGAGATCACCCGGTTGTGTCGCGGTGCGTATCTGCTGTTCCGCGACCCCGCTGTGCGGGAATCGATCCCTGGCCTGCTCACCGACCTGCGGGCCGACTCCGACATCCGCCGGCTCATGACCGAGCGGCTCGACGCAGCCGCGCGCACTCAGCTCGCATCGCTTGTGAACGACGCCGCCGCACACGGGCGAGCCCGTCGGCAGGTCGACATCGACACCATCATGGACGCGATCGGCGGCGCGGCGATGTACGCCATGTGTGTGCGGGGCGTCGACGACACGGATCAGGCCGTCGAGCGGGCGGCCACCGACCTCGCCGAGCTGATCCTGCGCGGGCTGCTCGAGCAGCCCGGGGGATAGCCGTCCGCTCAGATGCGGTGCGTGCCGTCCCGCACCGTGCCGACCAGATCCTCCACCAGGTCCTCCAGCGCCACCATGGCGATGACGGTGTCGTCCGGACCGGTCACCAGCGCGAGATGACTGTTCGTCCGCCGCATCCGTGACAGCGCGTCGGGCAGCGGCGTCGAGGCCGGGATCCGGGGCAACGGACGCACCATGGACGCATCGAGCACCGCGTCGGGGTCGTTGATGTGCGGTAGCACATCTTTGATGTGCAGATAGCCGATGAACTCGCCGAAGGCATCGGCCACCGGGAAGCGTGAGTAACCGGTTTCGGTGAGGGCCCGCTCAACGTCACCCACGGACGGCCCGGAACCGGGCGCCGCGGCCCGGATGGCGTGGATGTCGGTCAAAGGCATCGCGACATCGCTGACCGTGCGGCTGCGGGTCTGCAGGGCCCGGGTGAGCCGGCCGTGCTCCTCGCTGTCGAGCAGGCCCTCGGATACGGACTCGGCGATCATCTCCGACAGTTCGACGGTCGACACCGCCGATTCCAGTTCATCTTTGGGCTCCACGCGAAATGCCCGCAGGGTGGCATTGGCACACCAGTTGTAGAACGCGATGAACGGCCGGGCCGCCCGGATGTAAACCAGGTACGGCGGGATCAGCAGCATCGCGGCGGTCTCGGGACCGGCGATCGCGATGTTCTTCGGCACCATCTCGCCGAGCAGGACGTGCAGGATCACCACGATGGCCAGCGCGACGAAGAACGAGACCGTGTGCAGCACGGCGTCGGACACGCCGACCAACGCGAACGGCTTCTCCAGCAGATGCGCGACGGCAGGCTCACCCACACGGCCCAGCAGAATCGAACAGATCGTGATGCCCAGCTGAGAGCCCGCCAGCATCAGCGACAGGTGCTCGCCGGCCCGAATCACGGTGACTGCGCTGCGTTTACCTTGTTCGGCGAGCGCCTGCAGCCGATCCCGGCGGGCGGAGATCAGCGCGAACTCCGCGGCCACGAAGAACGCGTTGGCCGCCAGCAGCAGCACGGTCAACAGCACGCCGAGGATGTCACCCATGGCTGTTCCCCCGGTCGCCGAGGCTGGTCAACTCGAGCAGGTCGATCCGGCGACCGTCCATCCGCACCACGGTGGCCAGCCAGTGCGTCGGCTTGTCGGGATCCGCGTCGGGATCGAACGCCGTGAGTTCCACAGATTCGCCGTTCTCCGGTATGTGCCCGAGTTCCTGCAGCACCAGACCCCCGATGGTCTCGTATTCGCCTTCGGGAGCCCGGAAACCGGTGCTGGTCGCCACCTCGTCGATGCGTAGCAGCCCGGACACCTGCCAGCCTTCCCCGGCCGGCACCACGTCGGGTGTGGCGTCGTCATGCTCGTCGCGCACGTCCCCGACGATCTCCTCGATCAGATCCTCGACGGTCACCATGCCCGCGGTGCCGCCGTACTCGTCGACCACCAACGCGGTCTGCAACCCGTTCGCGCGGATCTGGGTCATCACGGCGTCGCCGTCGAGGGTGGACGGCACGGTCGCCACCGGCAGTGCCAGGGCGGCCAGCCGGGTCTTGTCCCGGTCGTCGCGCGGAATCGCGAACACCTGCTTGATGTGGACGACGCCGATGGTCTCGTCGAGGTCACCTTCGACGATCGGGAAACGGGAATAGCCGGTTCGGATCGCGGCGTTCATCAGGTCGGTCACCGAATCGCCCGCGTCCAGGACTTCGATCTTGGAGCGCGGGGTCATCAGTTCTTCGGCGGAACGTTCGCCGAACTGCAGCGAGCGGTGCACCAACAATGCGGTGGTGGGGTCGAGCGAACCGCTGCGGGCGGAATTGCGGACCAGCGACGCCAGCTCCTGGGCCGAGCGTGCCGACCGAAGCTCCTCGGCCGGTTCGATGCCCAGCCGGCGCAGGATCCAGTTGGCGGTGCCGTTGGTCATTCGGATCACCGGGGTGAACAGCAGCGAGAACAGCAATTGGAACGGTGCGGCGGCGCGGGCGGTCGGCACCGGGCGGGCCACCGCGAGGTTCTTGGGGACGAGCTCGCCGAACACCATCGACAGCGAGGTCGCGATGAGCACCGCCAGGAACAGGGCCAGGCCGGAGGCCACGTTGGCGGGGATGCCCAGGGCGTCGAGGCCCGGCCGGATCAGCTCCCCGACGACCGGTTCGGCGAGATAACCGGTGGCCAGGGTGGTGATGGAGATGCCGACCTGGGCCCCGGAAAGCTGGAAGGACAACGTGCGATGCGCGCGGCGGACAAGTTGGTCCCGGCGGTCGCCCGCGCGGGCGTTGGCCTCGACCGTGCTGCGCTCAAGTGCGGTCAGGGAGAACTCGGCGGCCACGAATACCGCGGTGCCGAGGGTGAGCAGGACGATCGCCAGGATCGACAGCAAGGACGCAATCACGTCCGCCGAGCCGCCCATCAGATCCTCACCAGCGCTGCGCCGGGCCCCGGGCCCGGCTGACTAGGAGAGGGGTCGTCAGCTTCAGCGCTCAGAAGTGACTGGTGTTCCACCCCGAAGGCCGGTTCAGAACCGGAGGCCTCGGTGGGTGCCTGCGGCACGTGAACCCTTTCGTTCGATCTGACCGAGTAGGCCGCTATGCGATCTGGCGCCGACCACTCGGTGTTCAAGAACCCCAATAGTATCGCGCCTCGGCGGATTACCAGCCCGTCGGGAGCGGATGCCCTTCGGCGAATCCGGCTGCCGACTGCACGCCGAGCACCACCTTCTCGTGCAACTCGGCCAGGTTGGTGGCGCCGACGTAGGTGCACGTGCTGCGCACCCCCGAGGTGATGTGGTCGAGCAGGTCCTCCACACCGCCACGGCTCGGGTCCAAGCTCATCCGGGACGAGGAGATGCCTTCCTCGAACAGGGCCTTGCGGGCCCGGTCGAATTGGCTGTCCCCGGCGGTGCGGGCGGCCACTGCGCGCTTGGAGGCCATGCCGTAGCTCTCCTTGTACGGGCGTTCCTCCCGGTCGTGCAGCAGATCCCCGGGGGATTCGTAGGTGCCGGCGAACCACGAGCCGATCATCACGTTCGACGCTCCCGCGGCGAGCGCCAGCGCCACGTCACGCGGATGCCGCACCCCGCCGTCGGCCCACACATGGGCACCGAGTTCCTTTGCCGCAGCGGCACATTCGACGACGGCGGAGAACTGCGGCCGGCCCACGCCGGTCATCATGCGGGTAGTGCACATCGCTCCGGGACCCACGCCTACCTTGACGATCGACGCACCGGCTTCGATGAGGTCGCGGGTGCCCTCGGCGGAGACCACGTTGCCTGCCGCCAGCGGCAGGCCGAGACCCAGGGCGGCCACGGTCTTGATCGCGTCGAGCATCTTGACCTGGTGACCGTGGGCGGTGTCGATGACCAGCAGGTCGACCCCGGCCTCGGCCAGGGCGCGGGCTTTGGCGCCCACGTCGCCGTTGATGCCGACGGCCGCGGCGATACGCAGCTTTCCGGCGGCGTCGACGGCCGGCGTATAGATGCCGGCCCGTACCGCAGCGGTGCGGGTCAGCACGCCGGCCAGTGAACCGTCCGCCTCGGTGAGCACCGCGAGGTCGATCGGCGCGTGCTCAAGGAGGTCGAACACCTTCCTCGGGTCGGTGCCCACCGGCGCGGTGACGAAGTCCGACACCGCCACGTCGCGGATCCGGGCGAACCGGTCCACCCCGGCGCAACTGGACTCGGTGACCAGGCCGATCGGGCGGCCCTCGAACACCACCACCGCGGCGCCGTGGGCACGCTTGTGCAGCAACGCCGTGGCGTCGGACACCGAGTCGTCCGGACTGAGGATCACGGGCGTGTCCACCACCAGGTCGCGGCTCTTGACGAACTGGACGGTGTCGGCGACCACGGAGCTCGGCAGATCCTGGGGCAGCACCACGATGCCGCCCCGCCGGGCGATGGTCTCGGCCATCCGCCGGCCCGCCACCGCTGTCATGTTCGCCACCACCACCGGGATGGTGGTGCCGGATCCGTCGGTGGTGGACAGGTCGACATCGAACCGCGATGCCACCTCCGACCGTCCCGGCACGACGAAGACGTCGTTGTAGGTCAGGTCGTACGGCGGGATGTGCCCGTTCAGAAACCTCACGCCGTCGAGTCTAGTGGCGCGGGTTTACTCGACAGTGCTGCCGAATCTAGGCAGGCACCTCGCTGCGGTCGCCGCTCCAGAGCGTGTGGAACTTCTGGCCCTCGGGAGCGTCCGTGCGGCCGTAGGTGTGCGCACCGAAGAAGTCGCGCAGGCCCTGGGTCAGCGCCGCGGGCAGCCGCTCGGTGCGCAGCGCGTCGTAGTACGACAGTGCCGAGGCGAATCCCGGGATCGGAATGCCCAGCTGGGTGGCCGTCACCACGACGCGGCGCCAGCTGTCGATGGCCGATTCGACCGCACTGCGGAAGTACGGTGCGGCGATCAGCGTGGCCAGTTCCGGATCGGCGTCGAAGGCTTCCTTGATCCGGTTGAGGAACTTGGCCCGGATGATGCAGCCGCCGCGCCAGATGGTGGCCAGGTCGCCGGGGGTGAGATTCCAGTCGTACTCGGCAGAACCGGCCTGGATCTGGTTGAACCCCTGCGCGTAGGCGATGATCTTCGATGCGTACAGCGCCTGACGCACATCCTCGGTGAATTGCTTCGCGTCAGCGGGCTTTGCGCCGAGATCGCCGGACGCCAAACCGGTGGTGGCCTTGCGCTGGGCGACCGACCCCGACAGGGCGCGGGCGAACACCGCCTCGGCGATGCCGGTGACGGGGACCCCGAGGTCCAAGGCGGACTTCACGGTCCAGCGCCCGGTGCCCTTCTGCTCGGCCTCGTCGACGATCACGTCGACCAGCGGCTTGCCGGTCTTGGCGTCGACCTGGCGCAGCACCTCGGCGGTGATCTCGACGAGGTAGCTGTCGAGGTCTCCCTTGTTCCACTCGGTGAACACGTCGGCGATCTGTGCCGCTTCCAGGCCGAGGCCGTCGCGCAGCAGCTGGTAGGCCTCGCCGATGAGCTGCATGTCGGAGTACTCGATGCCGTTGTGCACCATCTTGACGAAGTGACCGGCCCCGTCCGGGCCGATGTGGGTGCAGCAGGGCACCCCGTCGACGTGGGCGGAGATCTCCTCCAGCAGCGGGCCCAGGGACTTGTAGGACTCGGCGGGGCCGCCGGGCATGATCGAGGGACCGTTGAGCGCGCCCTCCTCACCGCCCGAGATGCCCGCACCGACGAAATGCAGGCCGCGTTCGCGGATCGCCTTCTCCCGGCGGATGGTGTCGGTGTAGAGGGCGTTGCCGCCGTCGATGATGATGTCGCCGGGCTCCATGGCGTCGGCGAGTTCGTTGATCACCGCATCGGTTGGGTCGCCGGCCTTGACCATGATGATCACCCGGCGTGGTTTCTCCAGGGCGTCAAGGAATTCCGCGATCGTCTCGCTGCGCACGAACTTGCCCTCGGAGCCGTGCTCGGCCAGCAGTGCATCGGTTTTGGCGATCGACCGGTTGTGCAGCGCAACGGTATAGCCGTGGTGGGCGAAGTTGCGGGCGAGGTTGGAACCCATCACGGCCAAACCCGTGACGCCGATCTGTGCCGTGCCGGAAGTACTGGTCTTGCTCATGCAGCAGCCTTTCGTTGTTTTGTTGTAGCAGAACGCCTGTCGTGCAGAGCGTTATCCGAGTCCGGAGAACAGGCGGTGAAGTTCGGTGAGCCAGGGGACGGCGACGGCGACGGTGGGCACCACCAGCACGGCGGCCGCGGCCAGGTAGGCGGTGACGGCCATGGCGACGCTGTTGGGCTTGCCGCCGAGCCGTCGTACCCGGATGACGGTGGTCGGCCCGCCGGCGGCGAGCGCACCCGAGGGGGTACGGCCGCCTGCGCAGGCCACCAGGGCCCGGGCCAGCGGAGTGGGGCCGGCGGTCCGTACCGCGGCGTCGTCGGCGAGTAGTTCGATCAGCAGGCGGACCGCGTCGAGCGCATTGGCGCTGCGCACGAACCGGGGGAAGGCGGCGTGGACGGCGGTGAACATCTCCAGCACCAGATCATGGCGGGCACGCAGGTGGGCACGCTCATGGGTGAGGATCGCGGCGACCTCGTTGTCGGCCAACGTGGTCAGTGTTCCTTCGCTGACCACGACACGGCTGCGCACTCCGGGCAGGCAGTAGGCGAGCGGCTGAGCGACGTCGAGGATGCGCAGCCCGTCGCCGGCGAGCGGGCGGTGGGCCGTACACAGATGGGCGGGGACCGCATCGCGGGACTTGCTCAGCAGGTCGACCATCATGCGGTGATATGCGCGGCGGCGGCGAGTGGCCACGGCCACCTGGATCACGGCCACGCACAGCCGTCCGCCGATGAACAGGGTCAGGCTGAACACCACGACGAGCAGCAGCCACAACGGCCAACCGAGTGCCTCGATCTCGCTGGTGATGGTCGCCGTCGGACGACCGTCGGGACCGGGCACGAACAGGCGGCTCGCGATCGCGATACCCGCGGAGAAGGCCGAGAGCACGGCGGCCAGTGCGATCGACTGCCACAGCACGATTGCGGCCCGAGGGGCACGCAGCGGCCAGGACGACCGGGCCAGCACCGCGGGCACCGGACCCACCAGGGCCAGTGCGAGGAGGGTGAAGGCCAGCGCGGACACGCCGTAAGTCTCTCTCAGCCGGTACCGGAATTACCAGCCGGTGGGGGCAGCTGGTGCTTGTTCTCCAGTTCAGCGAGCGCCCGGCGCAGGGCGCGGGCTTCGTCGAGACCGACTCGTTCGACGAAATGGACCAGCGCGGCCTGGCGGCTGCCCGAGTCTGCGGCCTGGTCGAGGGCGTCGACCATCAGGCCGGCGACCAGCTCGTCGCGCCCATGGGTGGGCGCGTAGCGGTGCGCGCGGTCATCGCGGTGCTGCACGACGAGATTCTTCTTCGCCAGCCTTTGCAGCACGGTCATGATCGTGGTGTAGGCCAAGTCGCGGCGGGCGGCCAGCGCCTCATGGACTTGGCGCACTGTTTGGGGTTCGGGTGCGGACCACAGGTGATCCATCACCTCGCGCTCAAGCTCCCCGAGACGCGTCAATTTGGCCATGTTCCGTTCTCTCCTGAGCAGTAGAGCCAGCGTACTACGGGCTTACTACCGCGCGTCGTATGTATTTGGCGTTGGCGCCCGAACCGGCTTTCACCGCGGTTTAGGGCAAGGTCAGCGCCATATATGGGGCCGGCTGTGAATCGAGTCACAGGGGGTAGCTCTCGTCGTCCACGTGACTATAGTAAGGCTAACCTAAGTGAACCGGGAGCCTTCGGAGGTGGCATGACGGTCTTGATCGACGACCCGCTGATCGCGGGCATGGACATCGAGCGGCCACTGCCGCTGCATGAATCCAGCCGGCGTTTGCGTGAGCTGTACCCGGAATGCCCCCGGGTCTACGGTGTCGCCGTAGTGGGCGACCTGTCGCGGCGGCGGTGGTGGCCCCTGGCCGAGGCGTTGTCCGCGGATCGGCTGCAGGGCATGTTCGACGCCGCGATGGCCGAGACCGGCAACCGCGCGGCCGTCGCCCAGCAGTTGGCGGCGACCTTCATCCATGTGGTGATCGGCCGGGTGGTGCCGCTGTTGGCGCTGGAAGGACGCGCCTGGGATACGGGCCTGGAAAACCTGTGGGTCCACGTCGATTCCGAGGGGGCGATCGACTGGGTCGGTGTGGTCGATCCGACCCTGCGAAGCCTGCCCGAGGATCCCTATTACTCCGGCCGCGCCGCCCGGATCGCCAACGCGGCTCATGACGGGATCGTGGCGTTGCCCAGTGAAGCCGCGCTGACCACCTGGGTGGCGCACCGCAGTCATCGCGCACTGGAGCCGCTCTTCGCCCGGTTGGTTCAGATCAGCGACGGCGCCATGTCGGTGGCGGCCATGTGGCACATGGTCGGTGCGGCGGTGGTCGGAGCGGCCACCCAGGTCCCGCTGCTGGCCGGGTCCAGTGAGGTGGTGAGTATGCGGCGTAGCCAGGCGGTGCTCGATGCGCTGGTCGGATTCGGCCTGCCGGTCCGTGGTTCGGGCAGGGCCGGGAAGGTCTTGCTTAATTAGGGTAGCCTTGCCTAGTATGTAGGTACGAGACCAACGGACCGCGCCGGAGTCCTGAGGGCTGCAGAGACCCCCGGTCCGCTCGAGGGCGGGTCCCGCGTTGTAGACGCGGGACCCGCCCGCATCTTTGTGGCGATACGGCGTGTAGACACAAGGACTGTGACCACTGATTCCACCGAACGACTGGGCCAGGGATTCGACTCCGAACTGGGCCTGACCTACCTGGAGCTCACCCCCGACGGCGGCCGCGCCCAGCTGACCATCCACGACAAGCTGTTGCAGCCGTGGGGGATCGTGCACGGCGGCGTGTACTGCTCGATCGTCGAAAGCCTGGCAAGTGTGTCGGGCCACATCTGGCTCTCGGAGAACGGCGGCGGCACCGTCGTCGGGGTCAACAACAACACAGACTTCCTGCGGGCGATCGGGACAGGGACGGTTACCGCGATCTCTCAACCCATCCACCGAGGACGGCGTCAGCAGCTGTGGCTGATCACCATCACCGACGAACAGGGCAAACTCGTTGCCCGCGGACAGGTGCGACTGCAGAACATCCCCGAGTAGCGCGCCGGGCTTCCGCAGCGAGCGCTGCCGAACCTCGCCCGTCATGGCAGGATCGCACGCTATGCGTTTGACCCCGCATGAGCAGGACCGTCTGCTCATCTCCTACGCCGCGGAACTGGCGCGGCGCAGGCAGGCTCGCGGCCTGCTGCTCAACCATCCCGAGGCCGTCGCCGTGATCACCGATCACCTGCTCGAAGGTGCTCGCGACGGGCGGACGGTCGCCGAGCTGATGGTCAGTGGACGCGAAGTGCTGACTCGCGAGCAGGTCATGGAGGGAGTGCCCGAGATGCTTGACGACGTGCAGGTCGAGGCCACATTCCCCGACGGCACCAAGCTGGTCACCGTGCACCACCCGATCGCCTGAGGTGCCCCGGTGATCCCTGGAGAGATCGTATTCGGTGACGGTGCAATCGAACTCAATGCCGGTGCGCCGCGGTTGACGCTCGACGTGGTCAACACCGGCGACCGACCGGTGCAGGTCGGCAGCCACGTGCATCTGCCGCAGGCCAACTCCGCTCTGGAATTCGACCGGTCCGCTGCTCGCGGACACCGACTCGACATCCCGGCCGGAACCGCGGTTCGCTTCGAACCCGGTATAGCCCAACGCATTTCACTGGTGCCGCTCGGCGGCACGCGTGAAGTTCACGGCATCAGTCTCGACCCGCCCGGCCGATTGGGAACCGCATGACCGAATTGACCAGGGCCCGCTACGCGGCGTTGTTCGGCCCCACTACCGGGGACCGGATTCGACTGGCTGACACCGACCTGTTCATCGAGATCACCGAGGACCGCAGCGGTGGCCCGGACCTGGCCGGCGACGAGGCGGTGTTCGGCGGCGGCAAGGTGCTGCGCGAGTCGATGGGCCAGGCGAGGGCGACCCGGGCCGAGGGCGCACCCGACACCGTCATCACCGGTGCGGTGATCATCGATCACTGGGGAATCATCAAGGCCGACATCGGAATCCGCGACGGGCGCATCGTGGCCATCGGTAAGGCCGGCAACCCCGACATCATGACCGGTGTGCACCCGGACCTGGTCGTCGGTCCGTCGACCGAGATCATCGCAGGCAACGGCCGGATCCTGACCGCCGGTGCCATCGACTGCCACGTGCACCTGATCTGTCCGCAGATCATGCCAGAGGCGCTCGGTGGCGGCATCACCACGATCGTGGCCGGGGGTACCGGTCCGGCCGAGGGCAGCAAGGCCACCACGGTCACCCCGGGTGCCTGGCATCTGGCCAGGATGCTGGAGTCGCTGGACTCCTGGCCGCTCAACGTCGCGTTGCTCGGCAAGGGAAACACCGTCAGTTCAGAGGCCATGTGGGAGCAATTGCGGGCCGGTGCAGCGGGATTCAAGCTGCACGAGGACTGGGGCACCACGCCGGCGGCCATCGACGCGTGCCTCACTGTCGCCGAAGCCGCCGGCGTGCAGGTCAATATCCACACAGACACCCTGAACGAAGCCGGTTTCGTCGAGGACACCCTGTCGGCGATCAAGGGCCGCGGCATCCACGCCTACCACACCGAAGGCGCCGGCGGCGGGCACGCACCCGACATCATCACCGTCGCCTCGCATCCGAATGTGCTTCCCAGCTCGACCAATCCGACCCGTCCGCACACGGTCAACACCCTCGACGAGCACCTCGACATGCTCATGGTGTGTCACCACCTCAACCCGAGTGTGCCCGAGGATCTGGCGTTCGCCGAGAGCCGGATCCGGCCGTCGACGATCGCGGCCGAAGATCTGCTGCACGACATCGGGGCGATCTCGATGATCGGCAGTGACTCTCAGGCCATGGGGCGGGTCGGTGAAGTGGTGCTGCGGACTTGGCAGACCGCGCATGTGATGAAGCGCAGGCGCGGCGCTCTGGAAGGAGATGGCGCAGCCGACAACAACCGTGTCCGCCGATACGTCGCGAAATACACCATCTGCCCGGCCATCGCGCACGGCCTCGACGAGGAGGTCGGTTCCGTCGAGGTCGGCAAGCTCGCCGATCTGGTGCTGTGGGAACCGGCGTTCTTCGGGGTCCGCCCGCATGCGGTGATCAAAGGCGGCATGATCGCCTGGGCCGCAATGGGTGACGCCAACGCTTCCATCCCGACCCCGCAACCGGTCTTGCCGCGGCCCATGTTCGGCGCGGCCCCCGCGGCCGCGGCCGCCACATCGGTCCATTTCGTCGCACCGCAGGCGATCGAGGACGGCCTGGCCGACCGCGTCGACGTGCGTCGGAAGTTGGCCGCGGTCAAGAATGTTCGCCGGATCGGTAAGGCGCAGATGCCGCACAACGATGCGTTGCCGCACATCGAGGTCGAGCCCGACACCTTCACCGTGCGGATCGACGGGCAGGTGTGGCGGGAACAGCCTGCCGTCGAGCTGCCCATGGCCCAGCGATACTTCCTGTTCTAGATGAGCAGCCTGGCAACGCTTCTCACCTTGGCCGACTCGCGCTTGCCGACCGGCGGTCACGTGCATTCCGGCGGAGTCGAGGAGGCGGTCACCAGCGGCCTACTGGTCGACCTCGCCACCTTGCGGGCCTTCTTGGTCCGGCGTATCCGGACCAGCGGAGTGGTGGCTGCCTCGATCGCGGTGGCGGTGCGGACCGGGGCTCTGGGGCCCGAGGCCGCCGACGCCGAAACCGATGCCCGCACACCGGCGCCGGCGGCCCGCGAAGCCTCGCGCGGTCAGGGGCGCGGACTGGTCCGGCTGGCCCGGCGCGTGTGGCCGCAGCAGTCGTGGGACGCGCTGGGCTCCCGGCCGCACCTGCCGGTGGCCGCCGGTGTCGTCGCAACCGCCGCCGACCTGGATCCGGGCCAGACCGCGCTGTCGGTGGTGTACACCACCATGACCGGGTCGGCCACCGCTGCCCAGCGGTTGCTCGCACTGGACCCCGCCGATGTTGCGGCGCTGACCTTCGAGCTCTCGGGGTTGTGTGACGCGGCGGCGGCCGAGGCGGTGATCGGGCCGGCCGAGCTGTCCGACCCTCTGCTCGACGTCCTGGCGCAACGGCACACCGGACGCGACCGGCCGCTGTTCGTCTCCTGAGGATCCACCCGTATACCCGAAAGGCCCACCATGCCACCGCATTTCCTCGACGGCGAGCCCCACACCCACGTCGACCGGCCCAAGCGGGTGCGCCGGCCCGGCGAGCCGCTACGTATCGGCGTCGGTGGACCGGTCGGGTCCGGCAAGACCGCACTGGTGGCCGCGCTGAGCCGGCAGCTGCGCGATGAGTTGTCGCTGGCGGTGTTGACCAACGACATCTACACCACCGAGGACGCCGACTTCCTGCGCAGGCACGCGGTGCTGCCCGACGAGCGGATCGCCGCGGTCCAGACCGGTGGCTGCCCGCACACGGCGATCCGCGACGACATCACCGCCAACCTCGACGCGATCGATGACCTCATCGAGGCGAACCCGCCGTTGGACCTGATCCTCGTCGAGTCCGGTGGCGACAACCTCACCGCGACGTTCTCGTCGGGTCTGGTGGACGTGCAGATCTTCGTCGTCGACGTGGCCGGGGGAGACAAGGTGCCGCGCAAGGGTGGGCCGGGCGTGACGTATTCGGACCTGTTGGTGGTCAACAAGACTGATCTGGCCCCGCTGGTGGGCGCCGACCTGGACGTGATGCGCCGCGATGCCGCCAAGGCCCGCGGGCAGCGGCCGACGGAGCTCATCTCGCTGACCGAGGATCCGACCGCGGGTCCCGTGTTGGCCTGGGTGCGCGAGCAGTTGGAGATCGCGCAGGCGCCGTCGGCGTGATGCACGCGCGGGTGCTGATAGCCGCCTCACCGGGGCGGCTACCGCGGATCGAGGCGCGCGGCGGTCTCGCCGGACGATGCACCGGACCCGACACGGTGCATCTGGTCTCCACGGCCGCCACTCCGCTCGGTGGCGACACGCTGACGGTGCGGCTGGTGGTGGAACCCGGTGCCCGGCTGCGGGTCCGCACCGTCGCGGCGACCATGGTGCTGCCCGGCGGCCGCACCGCGGAGTCGGCAGCGCGTTGGGAGCTCGAGGTTGCGGGCAGTCTGGACCTGGACCCGCAACCGACCGTGGTGGCCGGCGGATCCGCCCATCACACCGACACGCGACTACAGCTCGCCGAGTCCGCGCAGGTCCGAATTCGTGAACGGGTGCAAATTGGCAGATCCGGTGAGCGCGAAGGGTTCTGGTCGTCGTCGGTGCATGCCGACATCGGCTCGGCGCCGTTGTTGCGGCACCGCATCGAACTCGGTCGCGGGGCGGTGGGGGATGACGTGCTCGCCGCGCCTCGGGCCTGTGTCAGCGAACTGCGTTATCCCGCAAGCTCGTTCGAGGCGCACGGGTTGGTTTTGGCATTGGCCCGCGGCGGCAGCCTGGCCACCTGGCAAGGAGACCGGCTGCCGCCCGAAGCGTCGGCGGGCTAGGAGGCCGCTCTCTCGGATTCCTGTACGGAAGCCGCGATCTCCTCGAGCTCTTCGATCCGGGTGCGGGCGTAGGCCTGCTGTTCGGTGATGGTGAGCTGACCGCGCTTGGTGCTCAAGAACGTCACACCCCACGACAACACCGTCACCAGCCGGCTCTTGAACCCGACGATGTACACCAGGTGCAGCACCAGCCAGCACAACCAGGCGAAAAACCCGGAGAATTCGATCGGGCCGACCTTGGCGACCGCCGAGAACCGCGACACCGTCGCCATCGAGCCCTTGTCCCAGTACTCGAACGGCGAACGGATCTTCGGGCTGGTGCCTGCGACCTCACGTTTGATCAGCTTGGCCGCATATCGGCCGCCCTGGATCGCGCCCTGGGCAACACCGGGAACGCCCTCGACGGCAGCCATGTCACCGACCACGAAAACGTTCGGGTGGCCCGGCACCGTGAGATCGGGTTGCACCTTGACCCGGCCCGCGCGGTCGAGTTCGACTCCGGCCTGTTCGGCCAGGTCCTTGCCCAGCGGGCTGGCCGAGACGCCTGCCGACCACACCTTGCAGGCCGATTCGATGCGGCGCAGCGTGCCGTCGGCGTCTTTGACCGTCAGCCCGTTGCGATCGACGTCGGTCACCATGGCGCCGAGCTGAACCTCGACGCCCATCTTCTCCAGGCGTGCCTGGGCCCGCTTGCCGAGCTTCTCGCCCATCGGCGGGAGCACCGCCGGTGCGGCATCGAGCAGGATCACCCGAGCCTCGGTGGGGTCGATGTGGCGGAAGCTGCCGCGCAGGGTCTGATCGGCCAACTCGGCGATCTGCCCGGCCATTTCGACACCGGTCGGGCCAGCGCCCACCACGGTGAAGGTCAGCAGCTTGGCCCGGCGCACCGGGTCACTGGAACGCTCGGCCTGCTCGAAAGCGCCCAAGATGCGGCCACGGAGTTCCAACGCGTCATCGATCGACTTCATACCGGGAGCGAACTCGGCGAAGTGATCGTTGCCGAAGTAGGACTGGCCGGCGCCGGCGGCGATGATGAGGCTGTCGTACGGCGTGGAGTACGTGTGCCCGAGGAGCACCGAATCCACGGTCTGCTTTTCGAGGTCGATGTGGGTGACGTCACCCAGCAGCACCTGGGCGTTCTTCTGCTTGCGCAGGATGACGCGGGTGGCCGGGGCGATCTCGCCCTCCGAGATGATGCCGGTGGCCACCTGATACAGCAGCGGCTGGAACAGGTGGTGTGTCGTGCGGGCGATCAGCTTGACGTCGACGTCGGCACGTTTGAGGGTCTTGGCGGCGGTCAGACCGCCGAAACCCGATCCGATGATGACTACTTTATGCCGATCCGATGCCGTAGCTCCGGGATGGCTCATTGCTGCTCCTCGCGGACGTGTTTGCCACTCGTAATAACCGTTAGGTTAGTCGGCGCCATTCCAGCCTGTGCGGCGAGATGGCCAACCGAACCGAATGTTTACCCGGATATCAGTGGTTTCAATGCCTCGGCGGCGGCCGTGATGCCGCCTGGCACATAACCGCCGATGGTCACCGGGCTGAGGATCACCCCGTTCACCCCGGTATCGAAGAGCTTGGTCTTGAGCTGCTCGGCGATCTGCTCGGCGCTGCCGAACACGGCACGGCTCTGGAAGTCGGGCGGGATCGCGTCAGCGGTGAACTGCTCGCCGATCAGTGCGACGACCAGCATGCTGGTCTCCAGAGTGGCCGGATCCCGGTCGATCCGCTCGCACTCCTGCCGGATCACGTCGAGCTTGCGGGGCAATTCGTCGAAGTTCGCGATGATGTTCAGGTGGTCGAAGTGCCGGGCCGCCAGCGGAATTGTCTTCTTCTCGCCGCTGCCACCGATCATCAGCGGAATGTGGTCGCGGAAGCGGGGATTGGCCATTGCTTCGACCGTGCGGTAGTACTTGCCGCTGAACGTCGGTCGCTCGCCGGCGAGCATCGGCAGGATGATCTGCAGCGCCTCGCCCAGTTTGTTGAAGCGGTCGGTGAAGGTGCCGAACTCGTAGCCGAGCTGTTCATGCTCGAGTTCGAACCAGCCGGTGCCGATGCCGAGGATCGCGCGGCCCTGACTGATCACGTCGAGTGTGGTGATGGCCTTGGCCAGCAGGGTCGGGTTGCGGTAGGTGTTGCCGGTGACCAGGGTGCCCAGCTGAACTTTCTGCGTCGCGGTCGCCAACGCGCCCAGCGCGGTGTAGGCCTCGAGCATCGGCTGGTCGGGGGTGCCGAGACCCGGCAGCTGATAGAAGTGGTCCATCACGAAGACGGAGTCGAAGCCGGCGGCCTCGGCTTCCTGGGCCTGGGCGATGACGGTGGGGAAGAGTTCGGAAACGCCGGTGCCGTAGGAGAAGTTGGGGATCTGGAGTCCGAGTCGGATTGTCACTTCTCCGACCTTAGCGCGCTATCCCAGGGTCGCGAGCGTACCGCGGCTGACGTGCATGGTCTGCCCGGTGATGTGGCGCGCTGCCGGCGTGCTCAAAAACACTGCCAGACGGGCGAATTCGTCGGCGATCGACGGCGGGGTGGTGCTCAGGCCGTCGTAGCTCGGCTCGGCGGACAGGCCGGGAGCGATGGCGTTGACGGTGATTCCGCGGGTGCCGAAGTACGCGGCCTGACCGGTGGTCCAATCGGCCAGCGCTGCTTTGACGGCGGCTTCGATGCTGCCCTCCCGCGGGCTCGCGGGCACGACGTTGATGATCGATCCACCCGAGCGCAGCTGGTCACCCACGATCTGCACGGTCAGCACAGCCGAGATCACGGTCGCGTCCAGCGCATTACGCCAGGCGGTGGCATGGTCGGCCAGGGTGAAGGTGCGCGGGTCCTTGGTCTCGAACAACGGCGCGGGGACGTTGACGAGGGTGTCGAGGTGGTGGGGGAACTGCGCACGAGCATTCTCGACGCTGACGGGATCGGTGTTGTCGAACACGATCGCGGAGATGTCGAGCTGCTTGGCGGCCAACTCCAGATCTTCGCGGCGCGCGCCGGCGATGATCACGTTGTGGCCGGCGTCCAGGAAACCTGCCGCGATCGCGCGGCCGAGTTCAGTGTCGCCTCCGGTGACCAGCACCTCCGCCATGATGTACCTCCATGTACCCGTGATCGCCGCGCCGGGTGGGGGCGACCAGCGCTCAATGTTACTGGACAGTAGCTAGGTCGGGAAACTCGACGCGCCAATCAGGGGCTCACATAAGGTGGCGGGGATGATCCGACCCCGCGCTCTCACCTGCGTGAACACGGTTTGTGAGGTCGCATTGTGACGATTCCGCCACGGCTGCCGCGCTGGATCTATCTGCCCGCCGCGCTGGGCGCGATCTTCGTCGTGCTGCCGCTGGCGGCGCTGGTGGCCAAGGTGGACTGGCCGCGGTTCGGGTCGCTGATATCCAGCCCGTCGTCGACCGCGGCACTGAAACTGAGCCTGGAGACCTCGCTGGCCAGCACGATGTTGTGCGTGCTGTTCGGGGTGCCGCTGGCGTTGGTGTTGGCCCGCGCCGACGGCGTCCTGACCAGGGTCGTCCGACCCTTGATCTTGCTGCCGCTGGTGTTGCCGCCGGTGGTGGGCGGCATCGCCCTGCTCTACGCCTTCGGCAGGCTCGGGCTGGTCGGCCGGTACCTGGAGGGTGCTGGGGTGCAGATCGCATTCACCACGGTGGCGGTCGTGCTGGCACAGACCTTCGTGTCGTTGCCGTTTCTGGTCATCTCGCTGGAAGGCGCTGCGCGCACCGCGGGAGCCGACTACGAGGTGGTGGCGTCGACGTTGGGTGCTTCGCCCGCGACGGTGTGGTGGCGCGTGACCTTGCCGCTGCTGGGCCCGGGTCTGGTGTCGGGCGCCGTACTGGCCTTCGCGCGCTCCCTCGGCGAGTTCGGTGCCACGCTGACGTTCGCCGGATCGCGCCAGGGCGTGACCCGGACCCTTCCGCTGGAGATCTACCTGCAGCGCGAGAGCGACGCCGACGCCGCCGTGGCGCTGTCGGTGCTGTTGGTCGCGGTCGCGGCTGTCGTGGTCGTCGGGTTGGGTAGCCGTCGGCTGCGGGCGGGTGGCTGGACGTGACCTCGGAGACGACGCTGCAGGTGCGCGCGGTCCTCGAAAATCGCGGACTGGACGTGGAATTCGGTGTTCCGGCAGGGGAGGTGCTGGCGGTACTGGGCCCCAACGGCGCAGGCAAGTCGACCACCTTGCATGCCATCGCCGGACTCGTCGGCCTGGATGCCGGGCACATCCGGGTGGGCGATCGGATGCTCACCGACACGGCGTCCGGTGTCCACGTGCCGACCCACGCCCGCCGCGTCGGGTTGTTGTTGCAGGACGCCCTGCTGTTTCCGCACCTTAGTGCGGTGGCCAACGTGGCTTTCGCCGCCCGCAGTGGGGGCCGGTTGGGGCGGCGCGCCGCCGACGCGGCCGCTCACCGGTGGTTGGCCGAGGTCGACGCCACTGACCTGGCCCACCGGCGGCCACGGCAGTTGTCGGGCGGGCAGGCGCAGCGGGTCGCGCTGGCCCGGGCGCTGGCCGCCGATCCGGCGGTGCTGTTGCTCGACGAACCCATGGCGGGCCTGGATGTGGCCGTGGCGGCATCGATGCGCAAGGTGTTGCGGCGGGTGCTGGTCCGCGATGGCAGGTGCGCGGTACTCATCACCCATGACCTGCTCGACGTGCTGACCCTGGCCGACCGGGTGATCGTGATGGAGGGCGGGAGAATTGCCGAAATTGGTTCTGCCGCCAATGTATTGGCCGCGCCCAAGAGTCGTTTCGGGGCCCGGTTCGCCGGGGTCAACCTGATCGGCGGTACTGCAGCCGGCGGTGGCGTGGTGAACACGGCCTGCGGCGGGAAGTGGCACGGCACGCCGGAGGTCGAGGTGTCGCCGGGTGCGCCAGTCGTCGCGGTGTTCTCGCCGGCGTCGGTCGCGGTGTACCGCGACGAACCGCACGGCAGCCCGCGCAACACCGTCGCGGTGACCGTCGCCGAACTCGACAGTCGTGGGCCGGGCATCCGGGTGCGGGCCGACGAGCAGCCCGACGGCGCCCCCGGGCTGGCTGCTGACATCACCGCAGAGTCGGTCGCCGAGTTGGGATTGGCACCGGGGGACACGGTGTATTTCTCGGTCAAGGCGCAGGAGGTCTCGGTATACCCGGCGGGTGCTGAAAGTTGAGCGAGCCGCGCTTCGTAACGCACGTGTGGGCACATCCGAATCACCGGTTGAGGGTCCCGACGTCAAGGGCGTCGCGGTTGGGTTGCCAGGCCCGGCGTGGCGCCCGGCGCACCCTTGTGCCAGCAATCGGGCATGATGGCGTCGAACTGCGAACATCCCATCTGTCGCAATCGCCCTTTCTGGCACTTTAAGAGCAACTCACACTTGCGTCACGGCCGTAACACGGTAGTTTCTTCCCCATGGACGAGTCGGATGCGATGTCACATCGGCGCAGAGGTCTGTCGAAGAAGCTGGCGCTGGTTGCCATGACTGGTGCGACGGCCGCGGCCGTGGCGCTGCCGGCGGTGGCGTATGCCGATCCCGAGCCGGTGCCTCCGGCGCCGGCGCCCGCCCCGGCTGTACCTGGCGCCCCCGCGCCTGTTCCCGCTCCCGCACCCGGGGCGCCCGCTCCGGCGCCTGCCCCCGCTCCCGGGGCGCCCGCACCGGCGCCGCCGGTCGATCCCAACGCGCCGGCGCCGGCACCGGGTGCGCCCGGTGCTCCGGTTCCCGCACCGCCGGTTCCCGCGGACCCGAACGCTCCGGCCCCCGCGCCGGCTCCTCCCGCACCGGAGCCGGGTCGGGTCGACAACGCCGCGGGTGGGTTCAGCTATGTCGTGCCCGGCGGCTGGAAGGTCTCCGACGCGACCCAGTTGTCTTACGGGCAGGCGTTGTTGACCAAGATCCCGCCGGAGGGCACGCCTGAGCCGCCGAACGACACCAGCGTGCTGCTCGGGCGCTTGGACCTGAAGCTGTTCGCCGGTGCTGAGGCCGACAACGCCAAGGCGGCGGTCCGGCTGGCCTCCGATATGGGCGAGTTCTTCATGCCGTTCCCCGGTACCCGGGTGAATCAAGAGACCGTGCCGCTGGATGCCAACGGGCTCACCGGCGTCGCGTCGTACTACGAGGTGAAGTTCACCGATACCAACAAGCCCAACGGTCAGATCTGGGCCGGCGTGGTCGGTTCACCGCCCGCCCCCGGAACCCCGCGTGGGCAGCGCGCACCGGAACGCTGGTTCGTGGTGTGGTTGGGCTCGGCCAGCCACCCGGTGGACAAGGCCGCTGCCGTGGCGCTGGCCAACTCGATCCGGCCGTGGACGCCGCCGGCACCGGCAGCCGGGGACCCCAATGCGGCGCCGCCGCCGGCCGACCCGAACGCTCCGCCGGCCCGCCCGGGTGTCGGAGTGCCGGTGCCGGTCACCAACGCTCCGCCGGAGATGCAGCCCCCGGCCTAGCCCGGACGGCCATGCGGGGTGGTGCGTCGGCCCTCAGGGGCCGACGTACGGCACGTTGCCGGCGAGATTGTCGACGTTCATCTGGTAGCAGTTCGTCCCGCTGAAGCCCATCGCGCCGGCGGTGACACACCGCTGGAAGCTGCCGTCCGCGCCGATGGGTCCGTCACAGGTGGTGCCGCCGCCCCACGGGGTCCAACCGCCCTGGCAACCCGCGTTCGCCGGGGCGGCACCGGCCAGTGCGATGCCCCCGGCCGCCAACACGCAGGCGGTCAAGCCGACCAATGTTTTCATGTGCGCTCCTTCGCCGATGGTCACAAACGTTTGCTGACCGCCGCCTGTGACGCACGTTGTCAATGGGGCCCCTGAGGTGTGTGCTGTAGCCGCGCGGCCTGAAGCCGACCGAAGCCGGGTGACGGGGTGTTGGGATCCGACACCGTGATCGGTAGCGAGTATGCAGTACCTCAGCCCCTCCTCGGGCTGAGGTGGGGGATCCGTGGCGCGCTGACAGTGCGTTCGCAGCCAGTTGCCAGATAATTCCGACGGTAGTCATGCCCACGCGTCGCGACAATGTGATCTTCGTTTGCCCGACGGCCGTTGTCCCGCACCGGCGGCGGGCCGGGGACGCCGAGGAGGAACGCTGATCGTTCCCAAACCGCCAACCGAATCGTTACGTTCGAGAGGTACACCTGGGTTGAGGCTCAGCGAGCCCGCTGGGCATGGCCAGTGACAGGCAGGAGACCTGCAATGGACGTAATGGCGGCTACGGAAATCCTGGCTCGTTCCTCCACGCTGACGAGTGTCGGGTGGATCGGCTACATCATCATCGGCGCGATCGCCGGCTGGATCGCAGGCAAGATCGTCGACGGCGGTGGCGCCGGAATCCTGATGAACATCGTCATCGGTGTGGTCGGCGCGCTGATCGGTGGTTTCTTGCTCAGCTTCTTCGTCGACACCGCGTCCGGCGGGTGGTGGTTCACCCTCTTCACGGCAATCCTTGGTTCGGTGATCCTGCTGTGGATCGTCGGACTGGTGCGCAGGGGCAGCTGATCGGGAGCCGGTGATGGGCTCGGGGGTCATGACGGCCTGGCAGGTCGTCGCCCCGGGTCCCGTGAGTTCGCATCCGCTCAGTCGCGTCCGCGTACCCGTTCCGCAGGCTCGGGCTGACGGGCTCCTCGTCAAGGTTCTGGCTTGCGGCGTGTGCCGCACCGACCTGCACGTGGCCGAAGGGGACCTCGCCGTCCACCGGCCGCGGGTGATACCCGGACATGAAGTCGTCGGCGAGGTGGTCGCCGTCGGTGCCGATGCCGGTGGTGGATTCGTGCCGGGGGACCGGGTCGGGGTGCCCTGGCTGCGGTACACCTGCGGGAAGTGCGCTTACTGCCTGCGAGGGCGGGAGAATCTCTGTCCGTCCTCGCGGTACACCGGCTGGGATGCCGACGGCGGTTACGCCGAATTCACCACCGTCCCGGCGGCATTCGCGCTGCGGCTGCCGGACGGGTACTCCGACGTCGAGCTGGCTCCGCTGTTGTGTGCGGGGATCATCGGCTACCGGGCGCTGTTGCGTACGGATCTGCCGCCGGGCGGGCGGCTGGGCATCTATGGCTTCGGCGGTAGCGCGCATCTGACGGCTCAAGTGGCATTGGCTCGGGGAGTTCGGGTCCATGTGATGACCCGGGGCGCGCGGGCCCGTGAGCTGGCCCTGGAGCTCGGGGCAGCGTCAGTGCAGGGCAGTGCGGATATGCCGCCCGAGCCCTTGGATGCCGCGATCCTGTTCGCCCCGGTGGGAGAACTCGTGCTGCCTGCGCTCGCGGCACTCGACCGCGGCGGCATCCTGTCCATCGCCGGTATCCACCTCAGCGATATCCCGACCATCAACTATCAACGGCATCTCTTCCAGGAACGCGAGATTCGGTCGGTCACCGCCAACACCCGGGCCGATGCGCGGGATTTCCTGGCGTTCGCCGGTGAGCATCGGATGGCGGTCAGTACCCCGGTGTACCAACTGGACCGGGCCGATGAGGCGCTGGCCGACCTGAGTGCGGGCCGTATCGCGGGCGCTGCGGTGCTGCGCGTGTAGTCAGAGTGCGGCCAGCGCGGCGCGCAGTCTGCCGTCTAGGTCGCCGTGGCCGAACGCATACATCGGTCCTAGTCCGTCGTTGAGCACCCGGGTGAGGCGGGCCATGCCGCGGGCGTCCACCGGCAATGGTGCGTGCAGCCGCAGGGCGATGGTGTCGATGGTGCCTGCTGACGCGGCAATATTCTTCCGGTGCAACGGAATTCGTGAGGACCACACGATGGTGTCGTTGGCGGCCTCGTGCACGCAGCGGCGCAGCGCCCGGGCGATCGCCTCCCGTTCGGAGGTCGATGTCAGCCTCGCCGCCCGCGCCGCGATCGCACTGCCAGGGGGTGTCGGGGCGCCGACGGCCAGCATCGCGTCGAGTCGGCGGGATCGGATACGTGCCGTCACGCGGGCTCGGATGGACGGGCGGTAGGGGATGGGTTCAGGGCGGACCGCGGCCGTTGGTTTCGGGGAAATTCGGTTGTCGTTCATGGCGATACCTCGTAGTTTTCCGTATGCCCAGCCCGATCATCGTGACTATCTATGACCGTACGCTGGTCATGAATGACTAGTCAAACCAATTTAGTGGTCACGGCGGTACGCTGGAGAGATGTCGACGACGTGGGCCGGTGATTCCGAGACCAAACCTGCGCCCGGACCACTGGCGCGGATCCAGGCACTGGTCAACACGATCGAATTGCCTGCCGGGCCGGATCGCCTCGCAGACGTGGATGACGCCGCGCCGTGGCTGTTGGCCAACGGGCTGCTCGCCGAGGGGGCCCGCCCGACGGCGGCCGAACTGGACCTGGTCCGGCAGGTCCGGGAAGCGCTGCGGGCACTACTGATTCACAACACCGGCGGCCCGCCGCCGCAAGCCGATGCGGTCGCCGTGCTCCAGGCGCTCACCGACTCGTCCACCGCAAAGGTCGACCTGGCCCCGGACGGGCAGGTGCGGTTGTCGGCGGTCGGCGACGGGGTGGCCGAACGCCTGCTGGAGCTGCTCTTGGTGATGCGTGACGCGCAGCGGGACGGCACCTGGGCACGGCTCAAGGCGTGCGCCAACGACGAGTGTGCCTGGGCGTTCTACGACCGCTCACGCAACCATGGCGGCACCTGGTGCGTGATGTCCGAGTGCGGCAACAAGTTGAAGAACCGAGAGTTCCGGGCGCGGCGCCGCGGCGCGAATTAGGCCGCGCCGGACGTCAGGTGGACAGGTGCCAGACCATGGCGGCGGCCAGTGCGCCGACCCCGTTGAGTGACCAGTGCAGGGCGATCGGGGCGATCAGGCTGCCGCTGCGCTTGCGCAGCCAGGTGAAGATGAACCCGGCGATACCGGTGGCGACCACGGCCAGCACCACACCGGCGATCATGCCGAAGACTCCGCCGCCGAACAGCCGGGTGAAGCCGACGTTCTCACTCGTCAATCCGAGCGAACTGGCGATGTGCCACAGGCCGAACAGCAGCGAGCCGCCGGCGGCGACGCCGCGAAAACCCCACGCCCGGTTGAGGGCTCCGTGGAGCACTCCGCGGAACGCCAGCTCCTCGGGGATCACCGTCTGCAGCGGGATGATCACCATCGACGCGAGCAGTGCACCCGAGAGGGTGGCGTAGTTGTCGTTCATGAACATCGGCCGCGTCCAGGGCAGCATCGTCCCGATCGCGATCACCGAGACCACCAGCGCCACCGCCGCCAGCGCATATCCGACGCCGGAGCGCCAATGCTCGCGGCCCAGCCCCAGCTCGGCCCAGCCCAGGCCACGGGCCCGCACCAGGATCAGCAGGCCGACCGCGGCCGCGGGAACGGTGGCGATGCTGGCCCACGGGGTGGTGAAGTGTGCGATCAGGTTGGTCAGCGTCAGGATCACGACGACGATGCCGATATCGGCGTAAATCCGGAAGTGATGCAGTGCCGAGAGCTGGGCCACCAGCGGATGGGAATGCGCGGCCACGGCGCTCTGATCAGACATGACTCGCCAATCGTACCGGCGTGGCGCAATTACCCAGGTCACACCGGATCCCAGGTCCAATTGGCGATGGCGGGGTCGTCCTCGCCATGTTCCCGGGTGTAGCGCCGGGCTGCCAATCGTGCGTCGACCATCTCCTGTCGCAGTCCGGCGGCGCTGGCCGCCAGCCCCTCGACCCGGTCGATCACGTCCATCACCAGATGGAACCGGTCGAGGTCGTTGAGCATCACCATGTCGAACGGCGTCGTCGTCGTGCCCCGCTCCTTGAATCCGCGCACGTGCAGCTGGGCGTGGTTGGTGTGCCGGTAGGCCAGCCGGTGAATCAGCCACGGGTAGCCGTGATAGGCGAAGATGACCGGCTTGTCGGTGGTGAAGATCGAGTCGAATTCGCGCTCGGACAATCCGTGGGGATGTTCGGACTCGGGCTGCAGCCGCATGATGTCGACGACGTTGACCACCCTGACCTTCACCTCGGGCAGCCGGCGGCGCAGGATGTCGGCGGCCGCCACGGTCTCCAGTGTCGGGATGTCGCCCGCGCAGGCCAGCACCACATCGGGTTCGCCCGTCGTATTGCTGGCCCATTCCCAGATACCCAACCCGCGGGTGCAGTGCGCGACGGCCTCGTCCATCGTGAGATAGGTCAGGGCGGGTTGCTTGCCCGCCACGATGACATTGACGTACTGACGGCTGCGCAGACAGTGGTCGGCGACCGACAGCAGGGTGTTGGCATCCGGCGGCAGATAGACGCGCACCACTTCGGGCCGCTTGTTGGCGACGTGGTCGATGAAGCCGGGATCTTGGTGCGACGCGCCGTTGTGGTCCTGGCGCCACACATGGGAGGTCAGCAGATAGTTGAGTGACGCGATCGGCCGGCGCCAGGTCAGGTGAGAGCTGCTGAACAACCATTTGGCGTGTTGGTTGAGCATGGAGTCGACGATGTGGACGAAGGCCTCGTAGCAGTTGAACAAGCCGTGCCGCCCGGTCAACAGGTAGCCCTCCAGCCAGCCTTGGCACAGATGTTCGGACAGGACTTCCATCACCCGGCCGTCGGGGGCCAGGTTCTCGTCGACGGGCAGGGTTTCGGCCTGCCAGGTCTTGTCCGTTTTCTCCAGCACCGCGGCCAGCCGGTTCGAGGCGGTCTCGTCCGGCCCCATCAGCCGGAAGCGGTCCGGGTTGGCGGCGATGACATCGCGCAGGAAGGTGCCGAGCACCCGGGTGGCCTCGGCCGTCGAGGCAGCCGGTTTGTCGACGTTGACCGCGTAGTCGGTGAAGTCGGGCAGGTCGAGATCACGCAGCAGCAACCCGCCATTGGCGTGCGGGTTGGCGCTCATCCGCCGGGTGCCGGTAGGGGCCAGCGCACGCAGGTCCGGTCGCAGCGCCCCGGTGGCGTCGAACAGTTCCTCGGGCCGGTAGCTGCGCAGCCAGGCTTCGAGTTGGGCCATGTGTGACGGGTTGGTCCGAGTCTCCGACAGCGGCACCTGGTGAGACCGCCAGGTGTCCTCGACCTGTTTCCCGTCCACTTCGTGTGGGCCGGTCCAGCCCTTCGGGGTGCGCAGGATGATCATCGGCCACAGCGGCCGGCCCGGCTCGCCGTCGAGGCGGGCCGCGCGTTGGATCGCCGCGATCTGGTCGAACGCCTCGTCCATGGCGGTGGCCAGCTGCTGGTGCACGGTGGCCGGGTCGTCACCGTGCACGGTGATGGGGCGATAGCCATAGCCGTAGAACAGTGATTCGAGCTCTTCTTGCGGAATCCGGGACAGCACCGTGGGATTGGCGATCTTGTAGCCGTTGAGGTGCAGGATCGGCAGCACCGCGCCGTCGACGACCGGGTTGAGGAATTTGTTCGAATGCCAGCTGGCGGCCAGCGGGCCGGTTTCGGCCTCGCCGTCGCCGACGACGCAGGCCACCACCAGGTCTGGGTTGTCGAAGGCGGCGCCGTAGGCGTGCACCAACGCGTAACCGAGTTCGCCCCCTTCATGGATCGAGCCCGGCGTCTCGGCCGCCACGTGACTCGGGATGCCACCGGGAAAGGAGAACTGGCGGAACAGTTTCCGCAGACCGTCGGTGTCCTGGCCGATACCGGTGTAGACCTCGCTGTAGGTGCCTTCGAGGTAGGCGTTGGCCACCAGGCCCGGTCCGCCGTGGCCCGGGCCCGTGATGTAGATGACGTTGGCGTCGCGTTCGCGGATGATGCGGTTGAGGTGAGCGTAGAGCAGGTTCAGTCCCGGGGTGGTGCCCCAGTGACCGAGCAGGCGCGGTTTGACGTGCTCGGCCGCCAACGGTTCGGTGAGCAACGGGTTGTCCAGCAGATAGATCTGGCCGACGGACAGATAGTTGGCCGCCCGCCAGTACGCGTTGAGCTGCTCGAGTTCGGTATCGGTCAGTGCTGGTGAGAGAGTCGCGTCGCTCATGTTCTCCATAGTGGCCGGTCTCGGTGAATGGCGCCCGGGATCGGTGTACCCGAATTCCTACCGATCAACCAACGCCCGGTGCATTCGTCGAGGCGGGTGACCGCGTCGGCTAGGTTCGTGGGCATGACGGTCCCGCGCACCCTCGACCCGCGAACCCCGGTATTGGTGGGTTACGGCCAGGTCAACCAACGGCAGGAGAAGCCGGAGGTCGAACCCGTCGATCTGATGGTCGCCGCGGCCAGGGCCGCTGCCGACCCGCGGGTACTCGAGGCGGTGGATTCGGTCCGCATCGTCAACCTGCTCTCCTGGCACTACCGCGATCCGGGTTTGCTGCTGGCCCAGCGGATCCGGGCCGCCAAGGCCGCCACGCGCTATACCGGGGTCGGGGGCAACGTACCGCAGACGCTGGTGAACGAAGCCTGCCGGGATCTGCGGAGCGGCCGGGCCGAGGTGGTGCTGATCGCCGGTGCGGAGACCTGGCGTACCCGCAGCCGGTTGCGCGCCCGCGGAATCAAGCCGGAGTGGACGCGTCAGGACGAATCCGTGCCCGAGGCCCCGGGTGCGCACGACGGGGTGCCGATGGCCGGCGAGGCCGAACTCCGGATCAATCTGGACCGGCCGGCCTATGTGTACCCGATGTTCGAACAGGCGCTGCGCATCGCGGGTGGCGAGACCAGCGATGCGCACCGCAGGCGGATCGGTGAGTTGTGGTCTCGGTTCAGCGCGGTGGCCGCCGACAACCCGCACGCCTGGAGTTCCGATGCGGTGCCGGCCGAGCAGATCTGGCAACCCGGCCCCGACAACCGGATGATCAGCTGGCCCTACACCAAGTTGATGAACTCCAACAACATGGTGGACCAGGGCGCGGTGCTGGTCCTGACCACGGTCGGGAAGGCGACATATCTCCAGATTCCTTCTGACCGTTGGGTTTTCCCGTATGCCGGCACCGATTCGCACGACACCTACGCGATCGGCGAGCGGGCCGAGTTGTACCGGTCCCCGGCGATCCGGATCGCCGGGCGCCGAGTCCTGGAGTTGGCCGGCGTCTCGGCCGACGAGGTCGACTTCGTCGACGTGTATTCGTGTTTCCCGTCGGCGGTGCAGGTGGCAGCGGCCGAGATCGGTCTGCCCCTGGCTGATCCGTCGCGGCCGCTGACGGTGACCGGCGGGCTCACGTTCGCGGGCGGGCCGTGGAACAACTACGTATCCCATTCGATTGCCACCATGGCTGAGCGGCTGGTGGCCAATCCGGGCAGCCGCGGCCTGATCACCGCCAACGGCGGCTACCTCACCAAACACAGCTTCGGCGTGTACGGTACCGAACCGCCCACCCACGAATTCCGTTGGCAGGACGTTCAATCCGAGGTAGACGCCGAGCCGACGCGGCAGCTGCAGGTGGACTTCGTCGGCACCGGCGCCGTGGAATCCTGGACCACGCCGGTGGGGCGCGACGGCACCGCGGAGCGAGCCTTCCTGGCGGTGCGCACCCCGGAGGGCGCACGCACGCTGGCCCGAATCGTCGACGAGTCACAGGCCGCGGCGACGCTCTCCGAGGACATCGCCGGGGCCAAGGTTCAGGTGCACGCCGACGGCAGCGCGACGCTGCTCTAGCGTGCCGCCAATTCCCGCTGGGCGAGCGCGAGGACCTCGTCGGTGGTCGGCGGGCTGGGCGGATGACTCGACAGGCACCAGGGTGCCTGGATCTTGTGGAACGCGTTGCCTTCCAACGCCACGTAGAACTGGCCCGAGCGCAGCTTGCTGATGTCGGGCACATGACCGCCCTTGACCCTGGCCATTTCCCGGGCCACCGCGATCTGGGCGGGAGAGTTCAGCAGGCCGTAGAACTGCGTGGTGGCGTTGCCGGGGATGTGGTTGTGCAGCCCGCGCGGCGACTGTGTGGCGAAAACCAGCCCCAGCCCGTACTTTCGGGCCTGCGACGACAGCGCCAGCGTGCTGTGGGTGGAGGCGGTCGTGTGGCTGGACGGTGCGAAGTTCTGCGCCTCGTCCATCACCAGCAGCCCGCCCAGCGGCCGGTCCCCGGCCGGGTTGCGCTTGATCCAGGCGAACAGCGCCATCTGCAACTGGTTGACGAACCCCTCGCGCTGCTGGTCGTTGGTCAGACCGACCATGCTGATCACCGATACCCGGGCGCGGTAGCCCGGCGACGGAGTCAGCAGCATCCCCGGGTCGGCGGCCGTCCCCGTGCCGCCGAACAGTGGGTCGTTGACGGTCGCGGCCCGCAGATTCTGGGCCAGCTCGGCGGCCAGTTTGTGGGCCCCGCCCAGCGCGCTCACCTCGACGGGCAGATTGCTGAGCAGATCGATGAACCCGCCGAGGGTCACCGACGGGCCGGCGCCGTAGAACCGCAGCGCCTCCCGCAGCACCGCGCGGGACCGCTCGGCCTTGGCGGTGTTGCCGGCGATCAACGCGCGCGGCTCGAGCGCGGCGACAGCGGATTCGACGGCATCGGAGAACTCGTCGTCGTCGTCGAGGACACTGGCGAAGTCGGGCAGCGGCTGAAAGGACAGCGGGCGGCCGGTGGACCGACGCGGGGTCCACACCACGACCTCGGTGTTCTCGAAATATGCGTCGGCGCGTTCATCGTCGGCCGGGTTCCAGCCCGGCGGAGTGTCAGCCCAACGTTCACCCAACCGGGACAGATCGTTGTTGGGGTCCAGCACGATCGAGGACACGCCGCGCAGCGCGCACTCCTCGACCAGTCGCCGGATCAGCACGGTCTTGCCCGACCCGGAGCCGGCGAAGATCGCGGTGTGTTTGCGCAGCGCGGCCAGGTCTACCGACACCGGCCGCCCGCCCGCGCTGTCGAGGCCCAGGGTGACCGCGGTGGGCGAGTGCTCGATCACCGGTGCGGCCTGCTGGGTTCGGATCGGCCCGGTGGCGAGCTCGGCGTCCACGTCGATCTGGGCCGGCGGCGGTGGATCGCCCGCGATTTCTCCGAGGGCGGCGCGCAGCCAGCCGATCCCGTGGGCGGGGCGGCGCCGGCGCAGCCATTCGGGCAGGTCGGCGTGGTTGTCGTCGATCAGATCGCGCAGCGCTGTCATGGTCCGCACGTCGTCTTCACTCATCGGCAGCACCCGGCCGCCGGCCGCCTCGAACTCGGCGATGATCACCGCGGTCTTGGCGCCCTTGGGCCACGCGGTGTTCCGCAGCAGGAACAGCAGGCGCCGGTCCGGGTTGAAGCCGGTGGCCTCCCAGGCTTTGCGAATCCTGTTCTGCACCGCGACGGCGTTGCCGGACGAGATCGCGCGAAATGCCCAGTGCCGTTCGTCGTCGGTCGCGGCGTCGAGGGTCTGGCGCAGCCGTCCGTGCAGCACCACCCGCTGGCCGGGCAGCGGATCGGGCCGGAACGCCTGACCGGCTTCGCCCAGCTCGGTGATCCATGCGTCCAGAGCGGCCGACAGCAGGCCGGGCATCGTGGTGTCCTCGCCGTCGGGATCCAGCGCGGCCACGGTCACCGCGCGGTGCCGGTATTCGGCGAAGCGGCGGTCCAGTTCGCCGGTGTCTCCGGGTGCCGCACCTCCCGCGGAGGTTTCGTGCGCACCCGTCTGCTCGGCGGTGAGACTGGCGAGCTCTTCGACAGTGTCGCGTTCCAGGCAGCGGCGCACATGGGTGTCGGCGCGTTTGAGCAACTGGCGGGGCGTGTACTGGGTGGTCTCGTCGAACGCCGAGGGCAGGATGGGCCAACTCGGATACGGCGCGGCGAACCCGATCGCCGAGTAGCTGGCGGTGAACCGCCGTTCCAGGATGGCGCGCCCGACCTCCGGCGTCGGTAGGCCCTGCAGCAGCGCGGTGGTCCGGAAGCGGTCCTGCACCGTGGCGGTGGCGCGGTCCTGGATGGCTTCCCAGGCCGCGGGCAGACAGGCCACCACGCCGACGGTGCGGCGCATGGTCTGGCGGATGGACATCAGCCCGTGCGCGATGTGCTCGAGGTCGTTGTTGCCTGCGGGGCGGGCAGCTCCATCGGCGCCCGGTTCGGCGCCGGCACTGTCGGTGCGGTCGACGGACTGGGCCAGCAAGGTGTCGATCTGGTCGAGGGCCAGAACGGACGGGCCGGCCAGCGCGATCAACCGCGAGATGTCGCGCACCGATTCCTGCGGAGTGAGTACCGGCGCGGGCAGGCCCCAGGCTTCTTTCTCACCGTTGCCGGTCAGGAAGGCCTCGCCGATGTCCTGCAGCTCGAGGTCGCCGGCACCGAGCAGGACCAGGGCACGCAAGGTGTGGTGGGCGCGTTTGACGGTGTGGCGGTGCACCTTGTGCAGTGAGTTGACGAAGTCGGTGAGGATCTCGGGGGTCAGATCGTCGTCGCCGATCACGGCCCGGCGGTTGGCCCGAGAGATATGGGCCACCGAGGACAGCTCCCACAACAGGTCTTTCAGTTGGGTTTCGCGCTCGCTGCCCGGCCGGCCCAGGCTTTCCAGGATGCCCGCGCGGGCGGACTGCCAGAAGCCTGCCGCATCGAGCAGTTCGACCAGGAAGAAGAAACCGCCGCTGGTCTGCACCTGTTCGCGCACCTGACCGAGCAGGTGGGTCTTGCCGGAGCCCGCCGGGCCGCGAACCACCACGCCCAGTGGGCTGGAGTCGGTTTCTCGTACGGCGTCGCCGAAGGCGGCCATGACATCGGCCATCGGCCGGTCGTGGAGGCCGCGCACGTGCAGTGCGCCCTGCGAATGCCAGAGATCGTCGGCAGTGGGCGCCCAGGTCAGACGAAGCGCGCTGAGCGCTTCGCGGTGCGCTGACTCCATCAGGACTCGATCGCGATCAGGTGCTTGTCCTGGTTACCTATCTCCACCGCGGCTTCGCGGTCGGCGGGGGTCAGCACCTTCTGGTTCTCCTCGGGGATCAGGCTGACGCCGGGCTGCTGATAGAGGCTGATCAGCGCGGCGTCGACGGTGGGTCGGGGCAGGCCGGGTAGGGCATGGCGCAGCCGCAGCAGGCTCACCCAGCCTCCGGGCCGGGCGGCCAGCCCGGCGTAGGCGGTGCGCAACTGGAGTTCAGGATCGGCCCCGGTCGCCGCTGCTGGCGCCTCAGCGGTCACGCCAGCGGGCTGTTCGGCGGGCAGGAACACGTCGGCGGGTACCAGCTCGGCTTTCTCGAAGTAGCGGTGCAGCGCTGCCAGCAGGGTGTAGAGCGCCTTGCCCTGCCCGGTGGACCGGGGCGGTGCTCCGGCGCCGAACAGGGACCGGCACAGTGCCCAGCCCGCGTCGGTCAGCTCGTGGACCACGGGCCGGGTGCCGCTGGATTCGATCAGTCCCAGCCGGTTGAGCCGGTCGCGTTTCGGCTTGTCGAGCTTGGGCCCGAGCCGCTCCAGCTCAGGATTGGGCACCGGGCGGGACTCGGCCATGAGTACCAGCAGCACTGCCTGTTCTGTGCCGGTCAGCTCGTCGGGCGCGACATTCACCGGATGCTCACCTTCCTGCCGTCGTGGTCGTGGCACGCGGGCGGGGCGATACCGGCACGTGTCTCATGCACGTTAGCGTGTACCCCCGACCCCGCGAGAATGTTGTTGCGCTGCACGGTTTTCGCCCGCACGTCAGGTACGGGGCCCGCAGCTACCCGACCGGCAGGGGCTGGGCGGGGTCGGCGATGCGGTCCGGATCGACCGGGGCGGCCGAGCGGATCAGCGCCTTGACGTCGTCAAGGACATCCCACACGTTGACGTTCATCCCTGCCAGAACCCGGTTCGCGCCGTCGAGCCAGAACGCGACGAACTCGCGTCCAGCAACGTCGCCGCGGAACACCACCCGCTGATATTCGGGTGCGTGTCCGACGTATTCCATACCGAGGTCGTACTGATCGGTGAAGAAATAGGGCAGCTCGTCGTACTCCGCACTTTTGCCCAGCATGCCCGCCACTGCCACTGCGGGCTGTTTGAGCGCGTTGGCCCAGTGCTCGGTGCGGATCCGCACCCCGAAGAAAGGATGCTGGGCCGCGGCGATGTCGCCGACGGCATAGATGTCGGGGTCACTGGTGCGCAGTGATGCGTCGACGAGCACGCCGCCGTCTGCCACGGCCAGTCCGGCCTGTTCGGCCAGTCCGATGTTCGGTGCGGCTCCGACGGCGATCAGCACCGCATCGGCGGCGACGGTGGAGCCGTCGCCGAGGCGTAGCCCGGTGGCGGTGCCGTCGGCTGTGGTCACCTCCTGTACCGACTGGTCCAGCCGTAGATCTACGCCGTGCGCTCGGTGTAACTGCGCGAACACCTCACCGACTTCGGTGCCCAGGGCGGCCAGCAGCGGCAGGTGGGCGGCTTCGACGACGGTGACGTTCACGTCGCGGCTTCGGGCGCCGGCGGCGACCTCCAGCCCGATCCAGCCGGCGCCGACGATGGCCAGCGTCGCCCCGGGGGCCAGTGCCGCACTCAAGGCGGCGGCGTCGTCGATCGTGCGCAGATAGTGCACTCCTGCCGCGTCCGACCCGGGGATCGGTGGCCGGCGTGAGGCGGACCCGGTGGCCAGTAGCAGTTTGTCGTAGCCGACAGTGGTGCCGTCGGGCAGTGCGAGCGTGTGGCCGGCGGGGTCGAGGGCGCTGACTTCGGTGCCCAGCCGCAGGTCGACGTTGTGGTCGCGGTACCAGGCCGCGGGATCGACGGTGAAGTCATCGAGTTTCTTCTTGCCGGCCAGGTATTCCTTGGACAGCGGCGGACGCTCGTAGGGGAGCTTGTCTTCGGCGGCGAACAACACGACATGGCCGTCAAAGTCGTTGTCCCGCAAAGCTTCAGCGGCTTTGGCGCCGGCCAGTCCACCGCCGACGATCGCGAATGTGGACGACGTGGTCATGCCAACTCAGCCTACTCGCCCGACAGCAACTGCTTCAGTTTTCGGGCGTTGCGTACCGCGTGACCACCGAGATCGTTGTTGAAGTAGACGACGACCCGGTGCTCGTGCTGGTCCCAGTCGCGGATCTGTTCGGCCCACCGGCACAGCTCGTCGTCGGAGTAACGGCCCGCGTAGATGCCGTGGTCGCCGGGGCCGTGCATGCGCAGGTAGACCAGATCGCTGGTAGCCACCGGCCGGCAGGTCAAACCGGGACCGCTCATCACCACGTAGGCGGCACCGTGCCGTTCCAGCAGACCGTATACAGGGGGCGCATCCCACGACGGGTGGCGTAGTTCCATCGCGACCTGGACGGGGCGGGGGAGTTGGGAAAGGAACGCGTCGAGCAGATCGTCATCGCGTTCGAGGGCGGGGTGCAGCTGGACCAGCAGTGCCTCGTTGTGCGGACCGAGCAGCTTCCAGTAGTCCGCGAAACGTGGTGTCCAGGACTCGGGTGAGCGCAGCCGCCGGTAGTGGGTCAATCCACGGTGCGCCTTGACCGACATGGTGAACCCGTCGGGCATCTGGTCGCGCCATCCGGTGAACGTGGTGTCAGCCGGCCAGCGGTAGAAGCTGCCGTTGAGTTCGACGGTGTCGAATTCGTCGACGTAGTGGGCCAGCCGGGATTTCGCCGGTGTGCCGCGGGGATACAGCACATCGGTCCAGTGGTCGTATGACCAACCCGAGGTGCCGATCCTGATCATGTTCCATCGCTAGGGGACGTCCGTGTACTGCAGGGTGTAGCCCTCGGCGGAGAAGGTGAAACCTCGGCCGGTCAGTTCCCGGACACAGGACACCCCGGATTGTTCCTGGACGTTGCAGCGGAAACCGGCTACTGCCAGTGCCTTCCCGAACGGCAGTACGACGGCGGCCGGCTGCGCGAAATCGGGCTGTGCCAGGTTGACGAATTGGGCGTCGTTGTCGCGGTCCAGCACAAGGGCATTCGGTGCTGCCGTACCGCCGGCCGGGTCGGGCACCTCCTCGGGTGCTCCGGACACGGCCATCGACGAGGAGCCGCCCGCGGCTTGGCAGCCGGCGCGGTCGCGGGGCAGGATGGCGCACTGCCAGCGCCCGCTCGGAGTGCTGAAGTAGTAGGCCTTGCGGCCGTTGACCTCGAAGAAGGTAGTCGGCGGCGTTTACCAGGTGTGCGGTGCTGAACACCGGGGGCGCCGTGGTGGTGCTCGCCGGCGGTGGTGGCGCGGCATCGTCGGTGTTGACGACGGTTCCCGACGCGCATCCGGCCAGTGCCGAGACGGCGGCTCCCAAGATTGCACTGCGGACGAGGCAAGCCTTCACGACGCAAGACCCTAGCCAATCGACCGGCCGGTTCGGACGGTAGCGTCGAGTTTCCGTGACACCTGATTCGCGCCGCGCCGATGGCCGGCTCACCGCGGTATTGCTCGGCGCCGGGGTGGCCGCCGGGTCGGTGATCACCACCGTATCGCTGGCCCTGGCCTTCACCCGTCCCGGCTTCGACCCGGCGCGACATGCCAATTCCCTTTTGGCTCTTGGTGATTGCGGTTGGGTTCAAACCGCGAACTTCATCGGGTGCGGATTGCTGCTGATGGCTTTCGGGGTGGGGATCTGGCGTGCGACCTCGGGCGTGCTGTCCGGCCGGTTGGCGGCGGTGTGTGTGATGCTCTACGGGTTGCTGGCCGGTGTGGTGGTCGGGCTCAACCCGACCGATCCTCGCTTCGGATTCCCGCCGGGCGCGGCGCAGGGCTATCCGGGGGCTGACGGGTTGAGCACCCCGGCCAAGATTCACGGCGCGGCCGGTGGCCTCGGTTTCCTGGCTGTCACCTGTGGATGTTTGGCGTTGGCAAGGTTTTTCGCGCAGACCGGCGACCGGGTTTGGATGGTCATGTCGGCGGTGGTCGGCATCGGGGTGTTGTCGGTGGGGGCGTACATGGGCCTCAACGCCGGTGCGCCGACCGAGGCGTTCAACTATCTACCGACGTGGGTCAGCGGCGGGGTGCTGTGGGTGTTCATCGCGGCGGTGGCGGTGCGGCTGTTGCGTTCACATCGTGACGCACACGTCGGCACCCAGTAGCAGCACCGGCCACAGCAGCGTCACCTGACCGAAGGCCACCAGATCGGCGCCGGCCGGGAATTTGGTCAGCAAGCTCGACTCGATGAGCTGCACCTGTTCGGGGTGGAAGAACGTCCAGACCAGGCCGATCACCAGGTACGGCAGGGACAACCACATCAGGGTCTCGAGCAGTTGCTCGACGCTGAGCTTGTAGCTCAAGACGCGGCGGACCCGGTCCATCAGATCAGCGCCTTGTGGGCGGCCACCCGCCGGCGCACGTCGGCGAGCAGCAGGTAACTGCCGCCTTGGCGGATGAACACCGGCAGAAAGCGGTTGCCGAACGCCACCACCAGGAACAGCCATTCGAACAGGCGCTGGCGACCGGGGCCCCAGCCGAAGCCGACGGCGTCGCGGAACACCGGGGCAAGGAAACCCGTCGTGAGGAATTTCAGCAGCGGCCGAAACGGTATGCGCAGCAGTGGGTTGATCATCCGCAGGTCCACCAGATCGTGCAGATACTTTCTGACGACGTCGTCCATCTGAACTCGGGCGCACGCGCTGTCCCAATAGGTGTCGAACTCCGCCCGCGACGCGGGCCACTGGTCGGGGCTGACTTGCAGCGTGGTGCCCAATGTCGCGGCGGATTGGTAGAACTGCTCTGCCGCGGTGTCGGTCATCTCGCCCCGCAACAGCTGGTAGACGTCCTCCAGCCCGACGAACAGGCAGGCTGCGACCCACAGCTGCAGCTCGCGGTCGAAGGCGTTGTACTGCACGGGGCTTGCGGGTCCGGACCGGACGTGGCGGTGCGCGGTGTCGACGGCGTCGCGGAAGGCCGCCCGGTCCTCGGGGTTACCGAGGATTGCCACTGCCAGATAGCTCAGGGTGGTGCGGGCGCGTTTCCATGGGTGCTTGAGCAGGTTGCCGGAATCGACGGTGCTCTCGACAACTCCGTAACCCACGCCCGGTGAGGACAGCTGCATGATCACGTTGGCGGCGCCCGCGGCGAACCCCCACAGGTCCATCGCATCGGCGATGGTGACGTCCTCGTCGGACCACCGTGAGGTGCGCCGGGTGACCGAGATCCGGTTGGCGGGAATGGAAGTCATGCGTCGGCCCTCGTCAACTCATGCACACGTTGGTGAACAGCAGGACTGGCCAGGAGACGATGGAGCCCAGGAAGGAGACCACGGCGTCGGCGCCATGCATGCCGGCCAGATGGCCGGTGTGGGTGAGCGACCAGACCAGGCCGATCAGCAGGTAGGGAACTGCGAGCAGCATGGCCGTCCCGATCCACTCGGCGATGGTCATCTGGAAGCCGAGAATCTTGCGTACTGCGGTCAACATGAAAGTGCGCCCCCGTCGTTGTCAGGCGGACTCTATGTTAATGGCGATTCTGGTTGGCGTCCCGGAAACTACTTGGGCGGCAGGCTCTTGGCGTACTCGATTCCCCGGGCGACCCACGACTGGAGCTGGCGGTTGGTCTTCACGCCGGGGCCGGCGATCCGCAGCCATCCCCGCATCTCCCGGCCACCCATCACCATCGGCTCGACGTGGGCGCGCCCGAGCAGCTTGTCGCTGTCGCCCCGGGACACCCGCACCATCAGGCCGCCTTCTCGGGTTGCCGCGACCGCCATGTTGCCGTTGATCAGGAACGCCAGCCCACCGAACATGCGCTTCTCGTCCAGACCGCTTTCGGTGGCGGTCAATTCACGGATGCGGTTGGCCAGGTCCGGGTCGAAGGCCATCGGTCAGTCGGCATCCTTCGACTCGCGATCGCCGGACTGGAGCTCGGCCTCGAAGGCGGCTTCACGAGCCAGATGCTCGGGTCGACGCCGCAGCACCAACCAGGCGATGCCGAGCACCAGGAACCATGCCGGGGTGACCAGCTCGGCCTGCAGGGTGTCTTCCTTCTGGGTGAACGCCCACAGCAGGAAGGCGAAGAACGCAAGCACCACGTAGCACATCACGACACCGCCGGGCATCTTGAACTTCGATGCCTCGTGCAGTTCCGGACGGCGCTTCCGATACACCAGGTAGCTCACCAGGATGATCGTCCAGACGAAGATGAAGCACAGCGACGAGATCGTGGTGACCAAGGTGAACGCCGCGACGATCGAGTCGCCTGCGGCGACCATGACGACCCCCGACAGCAGGAAGACCCCGGACAGGAACAACGCGTTGGCGGGTACGCGCCGGGACGTGAGCCGGCCGAACAGGCTCGGCGCGTCGCCTTCGGTGGCCAGGCCGTAAACCATCCGCGAGGTGGAATAGATGCCGGAGTTGGCCGATGACGTCGCCGAGGTCAGCACCACGAAGTTGACGACCGAGGCGGCGATTCCGAGGCCGGCGAGGCTGAACATCGCCACGAAGGGGCTGAGTTCGGGATCGATCTCGCGCCACGGGGTGACCGCGATGATGATGGTCAGCGCGGCGACGTAGAAGAGCATGACGCGCACGGGGATCGAGTTGATCGCCTTGGGCAGGTTGCGCTCGGGGTCCTTGGCCTCGGCGGCGGTGGTCCCGACCAGTTCGATGCCCACGAACGCGAAGGTGGCGATCTGGAAGCCGGCCACGAAACCCATTGGGCCGGTGGGGAAGAAGCCGCCGTCGTTCCACAGGTTGGCGAAAGATGCCTGCGCGCCGGTGGGCGCGGTGAAACTGGTGAAGATCATCACCAGTCCGATGACGATCAGCGTCACGATCGCGATGATCTTGATCAGCGCGAACCAGAACTCGGTCTCACCGAAGGCCCGCACGGTCGGCAGGTTCAGCCCGATCAGCACTACGACCGTGGCCAGTGCCGGAATCCACAGCGGCAGGTCCGGCCACCAGAAGGCGACATACCCGGCGATCACCACCACGTCGGCGACACCCGTGACGATCCAGCAGAACCAGTAGGTCCAGCCGGTGAAGAAGCCTGCCCACGGCCCGAGCAGGTCGGCCGCGAAATCGGCGAAGGACTTGTAATGCAGGTTGGACAGGAGCAGTTCGCCCATGGCCCGCATCACGAAGAAGAGCATGAAGCCGATGATCATGTAGACGAACAGCACGGAAGGCCCGGCCAGCGAGATGGTCTTGCCGGACCCCATGAACAGGCCCGTTCCGATCGCGCCGCCGATGGCGATCAACTGGATGTGCCGGTTGGCGAGCTGGCGGGAGAGATGGCGTTCGTCCGTGGCTGTATCTGACGTCACACCGTGAAGGATTGCAGGTCTGTCCGCCGCGGCTGCACCCAGCCTTCCCTTTGGTCGGCCCGGGCGGGTTGTCAGCCGAGGATGGGGAAGCGTCGCTGCGCGGCCAGCCGGTCGAGTGCGGTCTGCATGACGCCGCGGATGTGGGCGTCGACCTCGTGGACATCGGGGTCGGCGCCGAAGCGTGCGGTGATGTCGATCGGAGGCAGGACTTCGGTGACGATCTTGGTGGGGAGTGGCAGGTTGGGCGGCACGAGGACGCTGAGGCCGAAAGGGAAGCCGATGCTCACCGGCAAGATGTCCAGCCGGATGCGAGGCAGCCCGAGTCGCTCGGCCAGCCAGTTGCCCCGGGTCAGGAACAGCTGGCTTTCCTGGGCGCCGATCGACACGGTCGGCACGATCGGGACACCCGCGGTCAGCGCGGTCCGCACGTATCCGGTCCGCCCGTTGAAATCGATGGTGTTCGCCTCGGCGGTGGGTCGGTAGACGTCGTAATCGCCGCCGGGAAACACCAGCACCACAGCACCCGAATCCAGGGCCGCGGCGGCGTTCTGCCGGCTGGCGTGGATCACTCCGAGTCGCCGGAACATATCGCCGGTCGGCCCGAGCAGCACCCCGTAATGGGCCAGGGTGTAGAGCGGACGGTCGTAGCCGAAGTGGCGGTAGAACTCCGGCGCGAAGACCAGGACATCGGGCGTCAGCATTCCGCCGGAGTGATTCGAGACCACCAGCGCACCGCCGTCGTCCGGAATGTTCTCCAGGCCGCGAACCTCGGAGCGGAACCAGCACTTCGCGATCGGTCCCGCCAACGACCTCATCTGTCGGGTGACGGCGGGATCCCACTGGTCGAGCTCGCTTTCGTCCATCGCGGCCAGAATGACCAGAATGCCGACAAATAAACCGTCCGCCGTTGCGACTTCGGGAGTCGCAACGGCGGACGGTCTGTCGATGGCGAGCCCGTCGGCTGCTTATGCGGCGACCGATGCGCCCTCGCGGATCGGTTCCAGCGCCTCGGCGATGATGTCGGCGACATCGGTCATCGGTTTGACCTCCAAGGCGTCCAGCACCTCGGCCGGAACCTCATCCAGATCAGGCTCGTTGCGGTGCGGGATGAAGACCGTCTTCAGTCCGGCGCGTTGCGCCGCGAGCAGCTTCTGCTTGACGCCGCCGATCGGTAGCACCCGGCCGTTGAGCGTGACCTCACCGGTCATGCCGACGTCGCCGCGCACCTGCCGCCCGGTGGCCATCGACACCAGTGCCGTGACCATCGTGACGCCGGCCGACGGACCGTCCTTGGGCACCGCACCCGCGGGCACGTGCACGTGGATCTGGCGGTCGAGAGTCTTCGGGTCGACGCCCAACTGCTCGGCGTGGGCACGGACGTAGGACAGCGCGATCTGTGCCGACTCCTTCATCACGTCACCCAGCTGACCGGTCAGCTTCAGGCCCGGCTCTCCGTCGTTCCCGTTCGCCTCGATGTAGAGCACGTCGCCGCCCAGGCCGGTGACGGCCAGACCGGTCGCCACACCGGGCACCGCGGTGCGCTCGGTGGATTCCGGTGTGAACCGTGGACGGCCCAGGTACTCCACCAGATTCGGTTCATCAATCGTGATGGGGGAATCTGTCGAGTCCAGCTTCGTCGTCACCTTGCGCAACGCCTTGGCCAGCAACCGCTCGAATTGCCGCACGCCTGGTTCGCGGGTGTAGTCCGCGGCGATCTTGCGCAGTGCCGCATCGGTCACCGTCACCTCGGACTCGGTCAGGGCCGCCCGTTCGGCCTGCCGGGGCAGCAGGTAGTCGCGGGCGATGGCGACCTTGTCGTCCTCGGTGTAGCCGTCGAGCTGGATCAGCTCCATCCGGTCCAGCAGCGCCGACGGGATGTTCTCGATGACGTTGGCCGTCGCCAGGAACACCACGTCGGACAGGTCCAGGTCCAGCTCCAGGTAGTGGTCGCGGAACGTGTGGTTCTGCGCCGGGTCCAGCACCTCGAGCAGCGCTGCCGAGGGGTCACCCCGGTAGTCGGAGCCCACCTTGTCGATCTCGTCCAGCAGCACGACGGGATTCATCGAACCCGCCTCGCCGATGGCCCGCACGACGCGGCCCGGCAGCGCGCCGACGTAGGTACGCCGGTGGCCACGGATCTCGGCCTCGTCGCGCACACCGCCCAGCGCGACCCGCACGAACTTGCGGCCCAGCGCGCGGGCGACGGACTCACCGAGCGAGGTCTTGCCGACCCCGGGCGGGCCGGCCAGCACCATCACGGCACCCGACCCGCGGCCGCCGACGACGGCCATGCCGCGCTGGGCCCGGCGGGCCCGCACGGCCAGGTACTCGACGATGCGGTCCTTGACGTCGTCCAGCCCGTGGTGGTCGGCGTCCAGGATTTCGCGAGCACCCTTGAGATCGGTCGAGTCCTCGGTCCGCACGTTCCACGGCAGGTCCAGCACGGTGTCCAGCCAGGTCCGGATCCAGCCGCCCTCAGGGCTCTGGTCGCTGGAGCGTTCCAGCTTGCCGACCTCGCGCAGCGCGGCCTCCCGCACCTTTTCTGGAAGGTCGGCGGCCTCGACGCGGGCCCGGTAGTCGTCTGAGCCCTCGGGTTCGCCTTCGCCCAGCTCCTTGCGGATGGCCGCCAACTGCTGGCGCAGCAGGAATTCCTTCTGCTGCTTGTCCATCCCGGCCCGGACGTCCTCGGCGATCTTGTCGTTGACCTCGACCTCGGCCAGATGATCGCCGGTCCATTCCACGAGCAGGCTGAGGCGACGACTGACGTCCTCGGTCTCCAGCAGTTCGCGCTTCTGCACGTCGGTCAGGTACGAGGCGTAACCGGCCGTGTCGGCCAGGGCCGACGGGTCGGTGATCTTGTTGACCACGTCGACGATCTGCCAGGCCTCGCGCCGCTGCAGCATGGCCAGCAGCAGCTTCTTGTACTCGGCGGCCAGCGCCTTGGTGTCGTCGGTCACCGATTCGGGTTCGGCGGCTTGATCCACCTCGACCCATAGGGCCGCGCCCGGCCCGGTGGTTCCGGAACCGATGTGGGCACGGTGTTCCCCGCGGACGACGGCGGCTTCCGCACCGCCTGGCATGCGCCCGACCTGCACGATCGACGCGATCACACCGTGGGTGGGGTAGCGATCGTCCAGCCGCGGGGCGATCAGCAGCTTGCCGGATTCGCTGGCCTGGGCGGCGTCGACGGCGGCGCGGGCGGCATCGTCGAGTTCGACGGGCACCACCATTCCCGGCAGCACGATCGGCTCGCTCAAGAACAAAACGGGCACTGCGATTGGTTCAGGCATCAAACCTCCAAAGTTCAGTCTGATGCGCTCAACTCTGTCAGGCTTCGGTTTGTTCCCGGATCAACTTCCCGATCGGCAAGTCGATGCCCCACATCGCTGAGAGCGAAATGTGGCCCGGCGGAATGTTTCGGCCGGGTGATCGGTCGTAGGGAACATGAGCAAAGTTGTGCAGTTCGACGAATACGGCGGCATAGACGTACTGCAGGTGCGCGATGTGCCGCGGCCCGCTCCGGCCGCGGGCGAGGTACTCGTGAAGGTGCGCGCAGCCGGCATCAACCCCGGTGAGGCCATGATCCGGCGGGGCGCGTTGCACGATCGGTTCCCGGCCACGTTCCCCTCCGGGCAGGGCAGTGACCTCGCCGGCGTGGTGGCCGAACTCGGGTCCGGGGTGGCGCAGTTCCAGGTCGGCGACGAGGTCCTCGGCTTCACCGACTCGCGCGCCAGCCATGCCGAGTATGTGGCGGTGCCGGCCACCCAGTTGGCGCGCAAACCGGCGGGCCTGTCCTGGGAAGTGGCCGGATCGCTTTATGTCGCGGGCGCCACCGCCTATGCGGCCGTGCGCGCGGTGCGGCTGCGGCCCGGGGACACCGTCGCGGTCGCGGGGGCCGCGGGTGGTGTCGGAAGCATCGCGGTGCAACTGGCCAGGCGGGCGGGTGCGACGGTGCTCGGCATCGCCGGGCCCGGGAACGACGACTGGCTGACCGGGTTCGGCGTGATACCGGTGAACTACGGTGACGGTCTGGCCACCCGGCTGCGCGCCGCATCGCCGTCGGGCCGCGTGGACGCGTTCCTCGATTTCTTCGGCGGCGGATACGTGAAGCTGGCCGTTGAAGACTTGGGGGTGGCTGCCGAACGCGTCGACACCATCATCGATTTCGGTGCGATCGAGCAGTACGGCGTCCAGAGTGCCGGGAATGCCGAGGGGGCCGACATCGCGGTCATCGCCGAACTGGCAGACCTCGCCGCCACCGGCGAACTCGAGGTACCGATCGCCGGGGTGTTCGCCCTCGACGACGTCCAAGCCGCCTACACCGAGCTGGAAAAGCGCCATACCAGAGGGAAATTGGTGCTTGTTCCCTGACCGCGTCTCGGCCGCGACGTAGCATCCAATCATGAACAGGGGATATGTCGTGACGTTCGCGGTCGGTGTGATCGTGGCGCTGTTCGGGCTGATCTGGGCGCTGCAGGGTTTCGGTGTGTTGCAGGGCAGCCCGATGAGCAACACCACCACGTGGTCGGTCATCGGGCCGATCACTGCGGTGATCGGTGTCGTGATCTCCGTGCTCAGTTGGCGCAAGCTCAAGGGCTAGGCGACGCTGAAGTTCACCGAATGCCAACCGGTCGCGCCGTCGGGCACGGTGGGGGCTTGGTCTGAGGTCTGGACCGCGCCGGTGTTGTCGGTGGCGCGCACGGTGAGCGTGTGCCGGCCCGGGCCGGTCGCCTGCCAGGGCACGCTCCACAACCGCCACGTCTGGTTGGAGTACGCGTCCCCGAGTTCGGCGGATAGCCATGGGCCGTCGTCGATTCGGACTTCCACGCCGCGGACTCCGCGATTCTGCGCCCACGCCACGCCGCCGAAGGTGGTCGGTCCGACCGGCAGAGTCTGACCGTTGCGCGGCACGTCGATTCGCGACTCGGTCTTGATCGGTCCGCGCGGGGCCCAGCCTTGTCTGGTCCAGTACGCCTCGGCCCGGTCGAAGCGGGTCAGTTCCAGGTCCGTGACCCATTTGGTGGCCGACACGTAGCCGTAGAGTCCGGCCACCACCAGACGGGCGGGATAACCGTGTGCGACCGGTAGCGGTTGTCCGTTGAGCCCGATGGCCAACAGCGCGTCGTCGCCGGTGAGGAGAGCGTCCGCCGGGGTGCCCACGGTGAACCCGTCCACCGAGGTGGACAGCACCATGTCGGCGTCGGGATGCACGCCGGCGGCCCGTAGCAGATCGGCCACCCGGTAGCCCGTCCACGTTCCCGTCGAGATCAGGTCGCCGCCAACGGGATTGGATACACAGGTCAGTGTGATGGCCTTCTCGACCACCTCGAAGCGGGTCAGATCGTCGAAACTGTAGGTGACCTCCCGATCGACCATGCCGTGGATGCGTAATCGCCATTCGTCGCGGCTCACCTGCGGCACGACAAGTGCGGTATCGACGCGGTAGAAGTCACCGGCGTCGGTGATGAAGCTCGGCAGGGCAACGCCTTTGGGCTGCACACCGGGCGGTATCGGCGGAGCGGGGACGCGTGGGCGGGGGATGGCCAAGGTATCGCGTTCTGCTGCCACCGAACTGGTCAACCGGGCGACCACGATACCGAACAGCCCGCTCGCCACGCCGAATCCGAGTATGCCGGCGGTGGCCAACCATGCCCGTCTGGTGGTGTCGACACGTTCGGCATCATCGTCGGGGGCGGTCCACAGGCGCACGAGCAGTCGCAGCACCGCCACCCCTGCCGCGGTGCCCACCACCGTCGGCACGATGCCGGGCAGAGTGGCTCCCGGCCGCGAGAGCACCGCCGCGCAGCCGAGCAGACCCGCGGCGACGAAGATCGCGCTGCCGATCGGGCGGTGCCGGGTCTCGTATGTCGCGGCCAGAGCGGCGATCACGGCGATCACCACCAGTACCGCGACACCCAGGAAGAGTTTGTCCAGACCGCCGAGTGCTTGAATCACGAACTCTTTGACCGGACCCGGCGTCAGGTCGACTACCGCTGCCCCCACCGCGTTGCGCGGCTCGGCTTGCGGGGGGAACGGAACGGCCACGGCCTGAGCCACCCCGAGTGACACCGCGGCGGCGGCAATTCCGCCGAGCATCCGCACATTGGGTGACGCACTCGCCGAGGACCGGGCCATCGGTACAAACCTACCCCGCACACGAGCAGGGAGCCTGCCGTTGGGGTTGACGACAGGCTCCCTGGGTGGATGGTGTCTAGGTGGCGGACTGCGCGCCCAACACCCGCTGGATGTCGGGCTTCATCTGCTGCAGCTGCTGTCCCCAGTAGCCCCAGGCGTGGGTGCCGTTGGCCGGGAAGTTGAACACGCCGTTGGTGCCGCCGGCGGCGATGTAGTTGTCCCGGAAGGTGACGTTGGTCCGCAGGGTCAGCCCTTCGAGGAACTGGGCTGCCATCAGGTTGCCGCCGTTGGTGCCTGCGTCGAGGTCCGACGGGGTCCCGGTGCCGCAGTAGATCCAGATGCGGGTGTTGTTGGCGACCAGCTGGTTGATGTTGACCATCGGGTCGTTGCGCTTCCATGCCGGGTCGGTCGACGGCCCCCACATGCTCTCGGCGTTGTAGCCGCCGGCGTCGTTCATCGCCAGCCCGATCAGCATCGGCCACCAGCCCTCGGACGGGTTCAGGAAGCCCGAAAGCGTTCCGGCGTAGATGAATTGCTGCGGGTGGTGGATCGCGTAGGTCAACGCGGCGCTGCCGGCCATCGAGATGCCGACGACGGCGTTGCCGGTCTGGGACACGCCGCGGTTGGCGGCCAGCCAGGTGGGCAGCTCGCTGGTCAGGAAGGTCTCCCACTTGTAGGTGTAGTCCTGACCGTTGCCCTTCGAGGGCTGGTACCAGTCGGTGTAGAAGCTGGACTGTCCGCCGACCGGCATGACCACGGACAGGCCCGAGCCGTTGTACCACTCGAAGGCCGGGGTGTTGATGTCCCAGCCGTTGTAGTCGTCCTGGGCGCGCAGGCCGTCGAGCAGGTAGACCGCGTGCGGTCCGCCGCCCTGGAACTGGACCCGGATGTTGCGGTTCATCGACGGCGAGAACACGTCGAGGTATTCGACGGGCAGACCCGGACGGGAGAATGCGCCAGCGGTCGCCGAACCTCCTGCGAGACCGATCAGCGCGGGCAGGGTGGCGGCTGCCATTGCCCCCGCCGCCAGTCGGCGCGTCCACGCTCCGCGAATCTTGTTGAGGAACTTCATAACGGCAACCAACCGTCCTTTCTGCACGTGTCTCAAGCAGTTTGCCGCTTGCCTCGGTAGTGAATCACGCGCCTCATGAGTCACACGCGTAACAACACCGCAGCCGCAGATCGCGGTTTACTAACGGTTGGAACTCGGCGCCGAGACCGTTTTGCCCGAGGCTCAGCGGCCGACAGCCAGGAGCGCCTGCTTGACGTTGGCGCGTCGCTGCTCGATCGCCCGGCCGATGTCCTGCAGCAGTACCGGCTTTCGCGACACCAGATCTTCGATGCAGTCGCGGTCGAACTGCGCGAACGGTCACCTCGGTCAGCGCGTACGCGGTCGTGGTGACCGGTTCGCGGGTCAGGGCCGTCTGACCGAGGAAGTCACCCTTCTCCACCGTGAGGACCGGGACGGAGCTGTCGTCCGTGCCGGCCACCGCGAGCTGCACCGTTCCGGCGACGATGAAGGTCATCACCTTGGGCACCTGGCCGACCACCTGGATGACCTCGCCCGCTCCGTACCGGGCCAGACGGGTATGAGCCAACAGGTCGGTCTGGTCCTCCGGGCTCAGCCGCAGTGTCGGTGCGATCAGGCGCAGCGTCTGCTCGACCCGTTCGGTGGTCGCGAACTCGTCCTCGGCCTCGTCGAGATGCAGACCGGCACGCCGCGCGGCATACCACGTCCAGCGCAGGAACGTGGATCTGGCGGCGAAGTCGTCGGCGGGGGAATGCAGCGGGATCTGGGTCTTGTACTGCAACGAGCCGGCCGCCACGGTCGACACCGTGCCGTCCCGGCGTACCTGAGGCAGTCGCCGAGCCACTTCGTCGAGCACGAGGCAGACCTCGTCGGGTGCGTCGTCGACGGCGAACACCGTCGTCACGGTGATCGTATGCGCCCCGGGCGGTCGGCTCAGGTTGGCAAACGATGCTCCGGCCAGCACAGAGTTCGGGATCACCTGCAGGCCGCTGCCGGTGTCGATATGCGTTGCGCGCCAGTTGACCTCCACGACTCGGCCGCGCGCCGACGGCGCATCGACCCAGTCGCCGAGTTGGAACGGCTGCTCGAAGAGCACCAGGAGCCCTGAGATGATCTGGCCGACCGAGTTCTGCAGGGCCAGGCCCAGCACGATCGAGGAGACGCCGAGGGCCGTGAAGAGCCCGCCGATGTTGGCGCCCCAGATGTAGGCGAAGATCAGGCCGACGCCGATGGCGATCAGCGCGAAGCGGGCCACGTCGAGGAAGATCGACGGAATCCGCTTGCGCCAGCTGCCTTCCGGGGCGCCCTGGAACACGGTTGCGTTGAGTCCGGACAGCAGCAGGACCAGGACGACGAATCCGAACACCGTCGCCACGATCCGTACCGGTGTGGCTTCGCCGGAGATCTGCATGGCCTGGATCAGCAGGATCAGCAGCGCGCCCAGCGGCAGGATGTAGGTGCGCACCAGATGGACCGGACCGGCCAGGAAGCTGCCGCGCCGGCGCAGTGTGCTGTGCAGTTCGGTGAGCAGTACCAGGCAGACCGGGAAACCGATCGCCACTCCGATCGCCCAGTAGAACCAGGGAGCGTCGAGCACAGCGCTCATCGCCGGTCCTGTAGTTGCCAGATCGGCTCTTCGGCGCCGTCGACCACAACGGTGCCGGCCGGTTCGAGGTCACGGGTATCGCCCATCACGTCGTAAACCCGCTCGGTGACGTACACGCCGGGCTGCGGCGATCCTCGCTGAACCCGGTAGGCGAGGTTGACCGCCGACCCCCACATGTCGTAGGCCAGGTTCGACCGCCCGACCAGGCCGCTACTGACCGCTCCGGTGTCGATTCCCGCGCGCAGCTGAAGATCGGTCCCGGCCTCGTTGTTGAACCGTTCGATGATGCGCTGCATCTCGAGCGCGAAGTCGACCGTACGGCGGACATTGTCGAGCCGCGGCACGCTCAGCCCGGAGCTGGCCCAGTATCCGTTGCGCAGGGTGCGTACGCGCTCCACCCCGAGATCGTCGGCGGCAGCGTCGAATTGGTGCACCAGGCGGTTGACGATGGCCAGCGCTTCCTCCGAAGGCATCTCGGACGTCAGCTCATCCAACCCGACGGTGTCGGCGAACAGGACCGTCACGTTGTGGTGGTCCTGCGCGATGGTCTCCTCACCGTCCCGGTAGCGCTGCACCACAGATTCCGGCATGAGGGTGCGCAGCAGCCGGTCGTTCTCGCGACGTTGCTCGGCGAGCAGATCCTCCTTGATCGCCAGGTTGCGGCTCATGTCGTTGAAGGCCGTTGTCAGATCACCGAACTCGTCCCTGGACTGCACCGGAAGCGTGATGTCGTAGTCGCCCGCTCCGATCTGCTGAGCACCGGCTTCGAGCCGGCGCAGCGGCCGGACGAACAACCGGGCCAGGAACATCGCGGCCAGACAGACGATGAAGGTGATGACCACGGTCGAGAGCACCAGCGTCCGGGTGAACGTCGCCACCGGCGCGAACGCCTCGGCCGTGTCGATCTTGGCGATGACCGACCAGTTCAGCCCGTGCAGGTCGACCGGCGCGTAGGCCTGCAGCGTGTCGTTACCCAGGTAGTCGTCCTCGATCACGGTGCCGCTCTGGCCGCGTGAGGCCAACCGGGTGGCTGTCGTCTCCACCGGCTGGACCAACGTGGTCCCGTGTTGGGCCAGTGATTTCGCGGCCACCGCCGGCGGTGTCCCGGCATCGATCACATCCCGCTCGAACTTCTCGGGGTTCTCCAGGAACAACCGCGAATCCGACCGCATCAAACCATCGGGGCCGACCACGAAGGTCTCGCCCGTCGCGCCCATTCCGGCGGCTTCCCATTGCTGGTCGGCCGTCATGAGGCGGTTGATCTTGGAGATCGGGAACTGCAGCGCCAGTACCCCTTCGACCCGGCCGACCGGACCGACCGGGGCCATCATCCAGGCCGTGGGCTCGTCGGCCGGCTGGTAGTCACCGAAGTCGGTGACCCCGACGTAGTCGACGGTGTTGGAGGCCAGGGTCTTCTCGTAGGCGTCGCGCAGCAGGCTCTGCCGGTAGGGGCCGGTGACGATGTTGGTGCCGAGATCGATGCCCTTGTAGGCGGTGTAGACGACGTTGCCGACGGTGTCGAGCAACAGCGCATCCTCGAACTGGAAACGTTCGACGATCTCACGGAAGTAGTCGTTGAATCTGGCATTCGCCGCCGACCATGCGCTGCCGTCCCTGGCGTCGTCGACCCGGATCGCCTTCTCGGGGTCGGCGAGCGGTGCGGTGTAGTTGGCCTGCAGGTATTTCTGGGCGTTGGACGTGGGCAACAGCCGCGACACGTCCACCGTGTCACCGGTCTGTCGCTGTTCGACCGGCTTGAACTGGGTGTTGTAGTAGTCGACGATCGACTGCCACTGTTGCGGGGTGGTGGTCGAGTTGGTCAGCTGACCGAAGCCGGCGGAGAACGCCTCCACGGCCTCGACGGTCGTCGTACCCCGGGTGTAGACGATCAGCGAATCCTCGAGGTCGGCGAACTTGGATTCCAGCTGGCGGGTTTGCGACTCCCGGACTTCGGTCAGCCGGTCGAACACCGACTGACGAAGCGATGATCGCCCGGACTGGTATCCGATGGCGCCGACGACGGCCGCCGACAAAATGCTGGTGACCAGCAGCATGACCAGCAGCTTGGACTGGATGCTGATCCGCGACAGCACGCGCCGGTGCGTTCTTCTGGGCGGTGCGACGCGCTCGGCGCCGGCAGTTGTAGTCATTGAATCCCGAAGATTAGCTTGTCACGATGTATTGCGTGAGATTGCGCAACAAACTCCTCCCATGAGTGACCCGTTCGACTTACAGAGATTCGTGGACGCCCAGGCCGGCGTGTACGCCGAGGTGTGCACCGAGTTGCGGGACGGCCGCAAGCGCAGCCACTGGATCTGGTTCATCTTTCCGCAGCTGCGCGGGTTGGGTCACAGTGCGACGGCCGTGCACTACGGCATCGCCTCCGCGGCAGAGGCGCGTGCCTATCTGGCCCACCCGACGCTGGGGCCGAGGCTGGCCGAATGCGCCCGGCTGCTGATGGGGGTCGACGGGCGCACCGCCGAGCAGATCTTCGGTTGGCCGGACGTGCTGAAGGTGCGTTCCAGCATGACGTTGTTCGCCGAGGTCGCGACGGACCCGGCCGGATTCCGGGCCGTGCTGGACAAGTTCTATGACGGGACCGGAGATCCTCGTACTCTCGAGATGCTCAGTGCGGCTGGATGATCAGCCATCCGTGCGGCGGTACCTCGGTGTGGCTGATCTCCTCGTGGGGCGGAGCGCCCGAACCCGCGATCACCCGGCCCGATCCCATCCCGTGACCGGGCAACGCCAGCCGCAGCGGCGCGTCGTCGATGTTGAGGGCCACGAGCAGGGATTCGGATCCGGCGCTGGTCCGGTAGACGTACTGCGTGTTGGTCAGCGACAGGGGTGAGGTGGTGGCGCTGTGCAGCCACGGATGCCTACGGCGCAGCCCGATCAGATACTGATGGAGCCGCAGTGCATCGGAATCTCCTGGTGGGGCGGTGAATTCGGGCCGTACCGCATCATCGCCGCCGCGGCGCTCCTCTTTGACGCCCCGGTAGCCGGACTCGTCGCCGGCGTAGATGCTCGGGGTACCACCGGTGGTCAACAGCAGCACCAGTGCGTGCTCGAGGTGCGCGGAATTCTGTAGCTGGCTGGCGATCCGGGTGACGTCGTGGTTACCCACGAAGGTCAGCGGCACGAATGATTCGAGAAAGTCGTTGTGCCGCTTGAGCGCCCAGTCCAGTTCGTGGAAGTTGCCGTCGTTGAGGCTGCTCCAGATCGCCTTCCACAGTTCGTACTGGGTGACCGAGTCGAAGGTCGCGGCGCGCACCGTGGCCGAGTAGTCGCCGTGGATCACCTCACCCACGAACCAGGCGTCGGGAAAGTCCCGACGCACCGAAGGCAACACCTGTGCCCAGAACCGGTCGGGCACCGCGTACGCGGCGTCGAGGCGCCAGCCGTCGGCGCCCCGGCTCAACCAGTGCCGCAGCACGGCGGCGGTGTAGTCGACCACCGCGGGCTCGTCGTGGTTGAGCGCGATCAGCTCACCGTGGCCTTCGAAGGTGTCAAAACCGTTGCCGCGGCGCCGAAACCATGAGGCGTCGCCGTCGCGGTAGGGGGCGAAATCGGTGCCCACGTGGTTGAACACGCCGTCGAGCAGGATCCGCAGCCCACGCCGGCGGGCCTCGGCCACCAGATGGTCGAAGTCGTCGTCGTCGCCCAGGCGGGGGTCGATGCGGAAGTGGTCGGTGGTGTCGTAACCGTGGGTACGGGAGGCGAAGACCGGGCCCAGCGCGATGCCGGACGCACCGAGCTGCACGGCGTGGTCGAGCCAGCCGACGATCCGGCGCAACCGGTGTTCACCGGCGCTCGGAGGCGGGTCGGCCGGAAACGCCCCGACGAAGCCCAGTGGATAGATCTGCCACCAGACGGCGTGCGCGACCCAGGCCGGCTCAGGCACGAAACTTCGCCGCGTACAGGTCTTTCATGGTCTCGGCGAGTTCCCGCGCCGGGCCGTCCACGTCGAGACCGGGGGCCACGGTGGTGATCGGCAACGGAGCCACCGGAGCGGGCGGCACACCCCAGTCCGACATCCACCCGCTGAGCTGATCCGACGAGGTGGCGTAGACGATCCGGCCGAGGCCGACCCAGGCGTGCGCGGCCGAGCACATCGGGCAGTGTTCGCCGGAGGTGTAGACCGTGGCATGGGCCCGGTCCGCGGGGCTCAGATGCTCGACGGCCCAGCGGGCGATCGCGAATTCGGGATGCTGGGTGGCGTCGCCGTCCTTGACCCGGTTGCGGTCGGTGAACACGGTGGCGCCGGTGTGGTCGACCAGCATCGACCCGAACGGCTCGTCCCCGGCCTCAAGAGCTTCGCGGGCCAACTCGACACATTTGCGCAGCTGATCGAGATCGTTGTCGGTGAGGGCCACGGTGGCGAGTTTACGCCCGTGCCGATCGCGCGGCCGTCAGTCGCAACACGGTTTCGCCGCATCGAGACGGCAGGCGCACGAGGCGCTGACGGTGACGTCCGCGCGGGCCTGGGCCAATTCGAGTTGCGCTCCGATGATCACGGCCTCGGCGTCGCGGCCCAGCCGGCGCAGGCATTCGTGGTACCCGTGCAGACTCCACACGTTGTTCGGATGCTGGCTGGAGCGGCTCAGCGTCGGGTCCAGGCCCAGGTCCGCTGCGTACACCTGGGCGGCCTCCTCGACCCGGCCCTGTTCGAGCAGCAGCGCGCCCAAAGCATGTCGGGTCGGCTGCATCCACCCCCAGGGTTCGTCGTAGGGCAGGGCGTCATCGAGCTCGACGGCCCGGCGCAAGCAGGCGAATGCCGCATCGTAATCGCCTTCCCGGTAGGCGATCTCGCCCTTGAGCATCTGCTCGGCGATGGCCAGGATGTCCAGGCTCGTGTTGTTGAACAGGTAGCGGGTATCCGGGATCCGCCGGTAGGCCGTGAGGAATTCGTCGAGCTCGGCGCGGGCCTGTGGGACCCGACCGGTGGCCGCATAGGCGACGCCGCGACCATAGTGGATCGTCGCGGTCGTGGTGCAGTACAGCTCGGGATCGGCGGGCAGCGGTTCGGCGATCAGCTCCTCCCAGCGCCCGAACCGCACCAGTACGTGCACCCGCAGCGGTACGAAGGCCTCCAGCCAGTCCGCCATCGGTGGCGAGGAGATCGAGAGCAGCTCAGCGGTCAATTGGTCGGCCAGTTCCTCGGCGGCGTCCAGAGCGGTCTGCGAACTGCCTTCGAACATGGCCGAATACACCACGAAATGCAGGTCGTGCGCGCGGTAGAGCGAATAGAAATTCAGCGCCCCCTCGCGGGCGAGGAACTTTCTGTCGGCTTGTACCGCAGCGAGATTCGCGGTCACCGAATTGCGGTAGTCGCCGCACAGCACGTCGATGTGGCTGGCCATGTGCTGTAGGTGGCCGGCATCGGGCACCAGCCCGCGCAACAGGTCGGCGGCGGGCAGGGCGGCCTGCGGCGTCGTCGACATCTCCATCGCGTGGATGTAGAGGTGCAGCACTCCGGGGTGGCGCCGTCCGGCGGGGGAGGCCAGCGCCGCGTCGAGGATCTGTTTGGCCTCCACCACCCGTGAGCCGGGGGCGGGCTCGCCGGTGCGGCCGTCCCACAGCGCCCAGGCGGTCACGTTGAGCAGCGCGTCGGCGGCCAGTGTCTGCACGTCGATGTCGTCGGGGTGGGCGGTGGCCAGCGCGGTCATGGCGTCGGCGTAGGCGGCGTGTCCGGCGGTCAGCGCACCGGCGTCTTCGGGGTCATCGGTCGGAAATCGCTTGCGCAGGGCGCCGATCAGGCTGCGTTCCAGCGATGACGCCCGACCCGTGGCGGCACGCTCGAGTTCGGTGCGGGCCCGGGTCAGCGACGTGCTGAGATCGACGGGGTCGAATGCCTCCCAGGCCTTGTTGTAATTGGGACCGACCGCGTAGGCGATACCCCAGCGGGCGAGCGCGAATTCAGGGTCGAGCTGCAGCGCCCGCTCGAAGCATCGGACGGCCTCCTCGTGGTTGAAGGCGTAGCACCAGATCATGCCGCGGTCGAACCAGACCTGCGCCGGCGGCGAGGGCGAATCCGTCGGCCGGTGGTAGCTGCCGAGCCGGTAATAGGGTTCGGTCTGGGCAGGATCCGTCACGGGGCCGACGCTACCCGGGGTGGCTCGACATCGTCGCGTCGAACATGTTCTAGTGCTGGGATGCCGGGTTACACCCATGTCGAGGGTCTCAGTTCCGCCGACGTGCAGCGGCTGCGGGAGGTGTGGGCACCGTTGGCCGATTCGGTGCGGTCGCTGATCGATGCCAGCATCCGCTCGCAGGTCGGTGCCGATGAGGTCGCCGCTGTGCGGGCCCAGATCGACGACGCGACCGCGCGGTTGCGGGCCGAACAGATCGACGGGCCGTTCGGGGTCCAGTTCACCTCGGACGGAGACCGGATGCCGTGGGGAAACCCGGCGATCGGCATCCGCAACCCGATCGCGCCGCCACTGGTGATGGTCAAAGACGCCGACGGCGGGGTGCACACCGACTTCCATCTGGGTGCCGCCTACGAGGGGCCGCCCGGCCACGTCCACGGAGGCATGGTGGCGATGGTGCTCGACCACGTGCTGGGAGAGGTGGCGGCCAGCGACTCGGACCGCCCGCGGTTCACCGGCACGCTGACCATCCGCTATCTGCGGGCCACCCCGCTGGGCGCGCTGCACGCCGAGGGGCGGATCACCCGCACGGACGGAATCAAAGCCTTTGCCTCGGGCCATGTCTCAGATGCCGAGGGCATCACCGCCGAGGCCGAGGGGGTTTTCATCCTGCCGAAGTGGGCCCGCGGCTAGTGTGACTCGGCTGTGGGCTCCACCCGGTCGATCGCGATGTCCTCGAGGCTGCGGGTGATCGTGGTCAACTCGCCGATCAGGATGCGGGCCGCACCGTTGTCGGCGGACAGCGTCGAGGCCACGTTGTGCACGCGACGCAGCGCGGTGGACAGTTCGGCGGTGTCGAGGCTCCACGGCACGGCCGGGCTCGGCGGTGCTCCGCGCAGCGCCTCCACGTAATCGTCGACCGCGGCGATGAACTCGCTGTGCAGTGCCGAGGAAGGGTGCGTCGGGAGGCTGTTCTCCAGCGTGGTGCAGGCACTGGTCACCGAGTTGAGCGCGGTGCGGTAGGACCGTAACCACCGCCGCAGGACCGGCGGGTCCAGACTGGCCGCCCCCCACGCGGCCTCGAAGGCCGCCCGCGCGCGGAATGCCCGCTGCCAGGCCGCCGACAAGATCTCGGCCGGGTGGTCGATCTCGTGGACGAATGCCTTGATCACCAGCGCGGCGTAGTCGATCTCGGTCATCAGCAGTTCCCCGGCGCGCTGGCGCAGCCGGATCAGGTCGTGGTCGGGCAGCGCCACGTGCGCCATCACCGCCAACGCGCCGCCGATCAGCACCGCGAACAGCCGGTCGGCGTTGCCCGACCACGGTGCCGCGGCGCCCACCCCGACGGCGAACATCACGATCGCCCCGACCGCCGCGCCGACGGCCAGGTAGCCGAACTGCGCGACACCGTAGGCCAGTCCGACGAACAGCAGCGCACACACCGCTGAGCCGACCGGACCGGGTTGCCAGATGAAGGTCAGCAGGCAGGCCACGACGATGCCGACGCAGAGGCCGGCGATCCGCCCGGCGCATCGGGTGTAGGTGTGTGCGGTCTCCGGGCGCAGCACCACCACGATCGCCAGCGGCATCCAGTAGCCGTGTTCCAGTCCGCCGTAGCGAGCCGCGGCGACCGCCAGTGCCGTCGTCACCGACAGCCGGATCGCGTGCCGCAGGATGGGGGAGGTCCAGGTCAGGTGGGAGCGCACCACGGCGGGCGCCGAAGCCAGCGAGCCGATCAGGTCGGGCCGGTGCAACTGGCCGAAGCGCAGGACGGCGGCCTCCCGCAGCTGTTCACAGAATCGTTGCGCCAGTGCGGCTTCGGGACCTGTCACGGCAGCTGCGGCGGTATGGACGCGCACCAGGGCATGCTCAGCGTCCCGTCGGGCGGTGTGACCGTGATCGGCGATCGCGTCGAGCAGCGCCGCGGCGGCGGTCAACAGTTGCGGCAGCCCGTTGTCGGCCGCGGATTCGTCGTCGGTGTCGCCGCGTTCGGCGGTGGCGTGCAGTGACGCCAAGGTGCCGGCCAGGCGTTCCGGTAGCCGATATCCCCCGTGGTAGGCGCGCGGGCGCTGGCTGACCTGACTGTCGGCGAACACCTCACGCAGCCAGGTCAACGGTGCGTCGTCGACATCGGTGGCGCTGTTCGCCGCGACGTTGCGAGAGTCGGCGGCCAATGACCGGTAGGCGCGGGTGAGGCCTTCGCGCTGGGCCCGCCAACGCCGCGGCGGCCACACGGCGATCAGTACCGCCTGTACCACTCCGGCCAGCACCACCAGGAAAGGTGCCAAAATCACCTGGCCGACGGTCGGTGCGACGGGCGGTGCCAGCACCAGCAGTGCGCTCGCTGCCGAGGCCACCAGGCCGGCATTGGCCCCGAGCGACCACTGCATGCCCGCGGCGAAGCACCACAGCGCCACCACGGCGACGAACGTCGGGCTGTGCCCGCCGGCGAGGGTGCCGAGCAGTACCGCGATGGCCAGTTCCACGGAGCCGGTGACCACCAGCGGGATTCGGCCGCCGGGGCTGCGTTGCAGCGCGATCGCGCCGGCGATCACGCCGCCGCTCAGCGTCCACATCGCGGTGGCACCCGACCCCCACGCCATGGCGACAGCTGTCACTGCCAGGACGCCGATCAGGCTTCGGAGAACCGCGCCGGCGTCGGGGGTGCCCAGCCGGAGCGCGTCGGCTGCCTGTCCACCCGTGTGCACCACTCCATTCTCACTCGCTGCGGGCCGTGGGTGTGACAACCACCCTCGCGTGGCGGAAATCGGTGCGGCGGTAGGTTCTCCCATCGTGGAGAAAGTCATCGTTCTGCTGCGCGCGGCGCACTCGGATCAACAGTGGTGCGAGCGGCTGCGCACCCGTGCCGCCGACGAACTGCCGGCGCTCGGGGTCGGCGGCCTTGCGGTCAACGTCCGCGACGACGCCGTGCGCGATTCTCTGATGACGTTGACGACGTTGGACCCGCCCGTGGTTGCGGTGGTGAGCCTGTGGGTTCAGCAGTACTACGGTGCGCAGGTCGAGCGGGCATTGGAAATTCTTGGCGGCGAATGTGATTCGCTTGCGGCGTATCTGGTCACCGAATCGGTTCCGATGGCCGCACCGCCCACCGCCGCGGGTGAGCGGACCCACGGCCTGGCCAACATCGCGTTGCTGCGCCGGCCCGCGGACCTGGACCGATCCACCTGGTTGCACCGCTGGCACGTCGACCACACCCCGGTGGCCATCGAAACCCAGGACACGTTCGGCTACACGCAGAACACGGTGGTCCGCGCCCTCACCGAGGACGCCCCGGCCATCGACGGCATCGTCGAGGAGTTGTTCCGTCAGGAAGCGGTGTCGGATTTGCACGCGTTCTTCGGTGCGGCCGACGATGACGATCTGGCCGACCGCATGCGTCGCATGGTGGCCAGCACGGATGCCTTCGGCGCCAGCAGCAACATCGACACCGTGCCGACCAGTCGTTACGTCTATGCCACCCCGTTTTCCGACGGGCTGCCCGCACCCGCCCGGTCAGAGTGAAACGTGTTCTAGTTAGGCTGCAGCGGTCACGGCGCGCACGCGAGGAGTGTTGGAGATGACCCTGCTGATCGAGGACAACAATCGGGTTCGCACGCTGACCCTGAACCGCCCGGATGCGCTCAATGCGTTCAACGAGGCGTTGTATGACGAGACGACGGTCGCCCTGCGGGCCGCGGCCGAGGATCCCGACGTGGCGGTGGTGCTGCTGACCGGAGCCGGCCGGGCCTTCAGCGCGGGCAACGACCTCGTCGAGATGCAGACCCGTATCACCAATCCCGAGTTCACCCCGGGTGAGCACGGCTTCTACGGGATGATCGACGTGATCGCCGATTTCCCGAAGCCGCTGATCTGCGCGGTCAACGGGGTGGGCGTGGGTATCGGGGCCACCATCCTCGGCTATGCCGACCTCGCGTTCATGTCGTCGACGGCCCGGCTGAAGTGCCCGTTCACCAGCCTCGGTGTGGCGCCGGAGGCGGCGTCGTCGTATCTGATGCCGCGCTTGCTCGGCCGGCAGAACGCCGCCTGGCTGTTGCTGTCGTCGGAATGGTTGAGCGCGGCCGAGGCCCTCGAGATGGGCCTGGTATGGAAGGTCTGTGAGCCCGAGGAGCTGCTGGCCGAGGCTCGCCGCCATGCCGAAATTCTTGCGGCCAAGCCGATTTCGAGTCTGATCGCCGTCAAGCAGGCCATGGTGGCGCCGATCCGCGATCAGATCGCAGCCGCGGTCGAGCGGGAGAAGGCGCTGTTCGTCGAGCTGGTCGGCGCGGCGGCCAACGTCGACGCGTTGGCGCAGTTCGCCGATCGCAAGCGTTAGCGGGTCATCCGGGACGGGCAGCCGTTGACCTGCGGCGGGCACTCGCCGGCGGCTTGATGGGCGGCGATGATGGCGCGGATGGTGCGCCGGCACCGTCCGCAATCGGCCCCGGCGCCGCAGGCCTCGGCCACCTCTTTGGAGGTCCGCGCGCCGGCCTCCACGATTTCGTTGACGACCTGACTGGTCGCCCCGGTGCACAGGCAGACGAACATCAGTCGTCCTGCTCGTCGACGTTCATGATGTAGGCCAACTTGCCCACGAACAGGCTCGGATACGCGCCGAAACCGGCCGTGGTCATCCACTCGGCGGCCGCGTCGGGGTGGTCGATCCACTGCCGGGCGCTGATCTCGTCGGAGACCTCCTGCAGGATCATCACTTCCTGGCCGTCGTCGAGCGCCTGGTAGACCCAGATCTTGCGGATGCCGCCCTGCTCGAAGCGGTCGAGGCCGTCGTGCACCTTGCGCATCAGCGTGGGGACGTCGTCGACGGTGGCGACGGCACCGACGATCACCCCGGCCACGTGTCCTTGCGGGGACGGTTCGGTCACGTCGATTTTCTCGACCACTTCACCGCCGAATATCGGCGGAATATCTTCGACGCCGGAAATGTCGAACCACTCGAAAATCGCCGGGGAACGCAACACGTCACGGATCGACCGGGCATGGCGAATGCCGATGGTCACCAATACCCGCCCGGGCTCCCAAATTGATTTGTAGAGAACCACGTGATGCGCGCCGATAGACAATAATCCAGACCGGTGCTTCTTCATCCATTTCCACATCTGTTCGACGTCATCGACGCGGAAATCGCAGGAGAGTATGAGCGAGTGCAAATCGTACTCACTCATTTGATACCGGCCTTTCTTTCGTGCTGCGGCAAGAGATTAGCGCAGTCTAACCTTAGTTAGGACAGCCAGTCCACTCTTGGTGGCCACGCCTCGGCCCAGTTGCGTCCACTGCTCCGTCAATGTGCCATGAACACGCCGAATTGGCCGTCGAACATTGCGCTGGTCCATGCTTTCTGCACTAGATTGGATGTGCACGACAGACGGCAACACTTGACCAGCCCTCAAGGTGCTTAGGAGTCACGATGCAAGGCGATCCAGATGTTCTGAAATTGCTCAATGAGCAATTGACAAGCGAACTCACCGCAATTAACCAGTATTTCCTGCATTCCAAAATGCAGGACAATTGGGGATTTACGGAACTGGCGGAACATACCCGCGCCGAGTCCTTCGAAGAGATGCGGCACGCGGAGACCATCACCGACCGAATCCTGCTCTTGGACGGCCTGCCCAACTATCAGCGACTGTTTTCGCTGCGGGTAGGCCAGACGCTTCGGGAACAGTTCGAGGCCGATCTGGCGATCGAGTATGAGGTGGTGGCCCGATTGAAGCCGGGAATCATCATGTGCCGGGAGAAGCAAGACGCCACGTCGGCGGGGATTCTGGAGAAGATCCTGGCCGATGAGGAAGGCCATATCGATTACCTGGAGACCCAGCTGGAGCTCATGGAGAAGCTCGGCGACGCGCTCTATGCGGCGCAGTGCGTCTCCCGGCCGCCGCAGTGACGGTGCGGTAGTACCGCCGCCGTTTCGGTCGAAACCGCCCTGGGTAGCCCGGTCACCGCCGGTCGCCCGGGGCGATTTCGTTCGCGCTGTAACTTCCATAGCTTATCTAACGATATGGTGGTTGAAACCGGCAGGCTGATGAAAGGAAGTCATGGCGAGCCCATCAACCACCACCGAGCAGACCTCTGGTGCGGCACTGCTCGGTGTGCGCAGGCGCAATCTGGTGTTCGTCGCCGTGCTGCTCGGCATGCTGCTGGCCTCGCTGAACCAGACCATCGTCGCGACGGCCCTGCCGACGGTGGTGGCAGATCTCGGTGGCGCCGGCCACCAGGCGTGGGTGGTCACCAGCTATCTGCTTGCCTCGACCGTGGTCACTGCCGTGGTCGGCAAAGTCGGCGACATCTTCGGCCGCAAGGCGGTGTACCAGGCCGCGGTGCTGTGTTTTCTCATCGGATCGGTGCTGAGCGGTCTGTCCGGTTCGATGGTCATGCTGGTGGCCGCGCGGGCGCTGCAGGGGATCGGCGGCGGCGCGATCATGGTGACTTCGTCCGCGCTGATCGCCGAGGTCATCCCGCTGCGGGACCGCGGGCGCTACCAGGGGGCGCTCGGGGCGGTCTTCGGTGTCACGACCGTGGCCGGCCCGCTACTGGGCGGTTTCGTCACCGATCACCTCGGCTGGCGATGGGCGTTCTGGCTGAGCATCCCTGTCGCCCTGGTCGTGCTCGTGGTCGCCGCGGCCACCATCCCGGCGCTCACCTCCCGCCCGGCCCGCCCGGTGATCGACTACGCCGGGATCGTCTGGGTCGGGATCGGTGCTTCCGGTCTCACCCTGGCCACCAGCCTCGGGGGTGAATTGGCCTGGACGTCACCGACGATCATCGGTCTGGTGGTCGGATCGGTGCTGGCGCTGGCGATGTTCGTCCGCGCCGAAACCAAAGCGGCCGAACCGATTCTGCCGATGCGGCTGTTCGGCAACCCGGTCTTCACGATGTGCTGCGTGCTGTCGCTGGTGGTCGGTTTCGCGATGCTCGGCGCATTGACCTTCATGCCGACGTTCATGCAGTTCGTGGACGGTGTGTCCCCGTCCGAATCCGGCCTGCGCACGATGCCGATGGTGGTGGGCCTGCTGATCACCTCGACGGTCAGCGGCAGCCTGGTGGGGCGCACAGGTCGCTACAAGATCTATCCGGTGGCCGGGACGGCCGTCATGCTTGTCGGTTTCGTGCTGCTGTCGCGAATGAACGCCGCGACGCCGATTCCGTTGCAGTCGCTGTACCTGTTGATCCTCGGAGCCGGTATCGGCATGTGCATGCAGGTGCTCGTCCTCATCGTGCAGAACACCTCGGACTTCGCCGATCTGGGCGTCGCGACGTCCGGCGTGACGTTCTTCCGGACCATCGGAAGTTCTTTCGGTGCGGCGATTTTCGGTTCGCTGTTCGCCGGCTTTCTCTCGGACCGGCTACCGGGCGCCCTGGCGGCGAGCGGAGCCCCGCCTGTCGCCGGCGCCTCGCCCAAGGCGCTGCACGAGTTGCCGCCCGAGGTCGCCGCCCCCATCGTCAACGCCTATGCCGATGCACTGGATCTGGTCTTCCTGTGCGCCGCGCCGGTGGCGCTGGTGGGCTTGATCGTCGCGCTGTTCCTCAAGGAAGTGCCGTTGGTCGAGGCCGAGGCGACGCTGGCCGCCGACCTCGGCGAGGGCTTCGGCATGCCGAGCGCGGAATCCTCGGACCAGGTTCTGGAAACGGTGGTCAGCCGCCTGATGCGGAGTTCGCCCGAGGTGCGGCTGCGCAGCGTCGCCGGGACGGCGGGATGCGAACTGGATGTGGCCGGGCTGTGGGCGCTGCTCAAGATCTACCGGCACAACCAGATCTTCGGCTCCGCCCGCCTCACCGACATCGCCGACCGGCTCGTGGTGCCCTATGAGGTGCTCGAGCCGACGTTCAACCGCCTGGTGCAGGACGGATATGTGCTGCGCACCGGGGACAGCCTGTGGCTTACCCAGAAGGGCGTGCAGCAGGTCGACGGCGTGTCGGCCGCACTGGTCGGGCGGATCGTCGACAAACTGGGCGAATCGGCGTCATTCGGAGGCCGCCCGGACCGGGCACAGGTGGAGGCCGCTCTCGAGCGGATCGCTCACCGCGTGGTGGTGCAACGAGACTGGGGTGACGACGACCGGGCCGGCGAGCTGAGTGGTTCGGGGGCGAAAAACTAGAACTTGTTCCAGAAACGCCGCAGCGCGCGTACGATTCGGCCATGAGCCGTATCGGAGAATTTCCCGACGACGACGTGGCCGGCTGGATCCTCAAGTCTCCCGAGATCGGCACCGCCATGGCCAACTTCACCAACGCGGTGTACACCAAGGGGCGGCTGCCGTTGCGGGTGCGCGAGTTGGCTCGGATGGTGATCGCGCTCGACAACGAGTGCGCGGTGTGCCAGAACACCCGCGACTCCGACGGGGTCGCGGCCGGGGTGGACGAAGATCTCTACGATCACGCCGCCGAGTGGCAGACCTGGCCGGGCTACAGCGCACAGGAGCGGATCGCCGCCGAGTTCGCGCACCGCTTCGCCACCGGTCACACCGAGCTGCGTGACGACGAGGACTTCTGGGAGCGCGCCGGCGAACAATTCGATGCCGAGCTGCTGACCGACCTGGCGTTGTCGTGCGCGATGTGGCTCGGGATGGGTCGGATGTTGCGGACGCTCGACATCGGCCAAACCTGCAAGATCACCCTGTGACGCCGCCGGTCCGGGCGCACAATTGAGGTCGTGACAGCTGGATCTCCCGGATCGGCCAAACCGCTGGCTGCGGCCGCTATCGCCCAGCTGGAGTCCGACGGGGTCGCGACACTGATCGGCACTGTGGTCGGTCCGGCCGGGTTGACCCACGCGAAAACCGTTCCGCTGCGGCGGATGGGCATCTTCGCCGACCCCGGTCTGGGCGCCAGCCCGGTGTTCCATGCGTTCACCATCGACCAGACCGGGATCGCCATGAGTGCCGAGATCGGCGTGGTGGGGGATCAGCGTATCCGCATCGACCTCGGCGCACTCCGCATCCTCGGCGATGGATTGGCTTGGGCCCCAGCGGCTTTCTACAATCAGGACGGATCCGTGGATCCCTACTGCACGCGCGGGGTACTCCAGCGCGTGCAGGACCGGCTGGATGCCGCCGAGCTGACCGCACTCGTCGGCCACGAGGTGGAGTTCGTGCTCGTCGGGCCCGACGGGAGCCGGCTCCCGTCACTGTTGTGGGCGCAGTACGGGTTGGCCGGAGTGCTGGAGTTCGAGGGATTCGTCCGAGATGTCACCGATGCGGCCAACAACTCCGGAGTGGCGATCGAACAATTCCATCCCGAGTACGGGTCCAATCAGTTCGAGATCTCGCTGGCGCCGTTGCCGCCGGTGGCCGCCGCCGACCAGTTGGTCCTCATGCGGATCATCGTGGCCCGGGTCGCGCGGCGCTACGGATTCCGAGTCAGCCTGTCTCCGTTGCCGTTTGCCGACGGTGTGGGTTCCGGTGCACACCAACATTTTTCCCTGGCCCGGGCCAGGGACCCGTTGTTCTCCGGCGGTGCCGGGATGCGGGGGATGACGCCGGAGGGCGAGTCCGCGCTGGCCGGGCTGCTCGCCGGGCTGCCCGCAGCCCAGGGGGTGCTGTGCGGATCGGTGCTCTCCGGGTTGCGCATCCGGCCGGGCTACTGGGCGGGCGCCTACAACTGCTGGGGCACCGAGAACCGCGAAGCCGCCGTGCGTTACCTGATCGGTGGTCCCAGCAACCCGTACGGCGCCAACGTCGAGGTGAAGGTCATCGACCCGTCAGCCAACCCGTACCTGGCGACCGCGACCATCCTCGGGTTGGCCCAGCACGGCATCGACAACGGTTTGACGCTGGGCCCGGAGGTCGTCGTCGACCCGGCCTCGCTCAGCGATGCCCGCCGTGCCGAAGGCGATGTCGTGCAGTTGTCCGATCGCCAGGCTGACAATCTCGCCGCACTGGATTCCTCGGCACTGATCCGGGAAATACTCGGCGATCAGGCCGTGGATGCGGTGCTCGCGGTCCGCACCTACGAGCGGGAGAACTTCGGTGCCCTGGACGCCGAGCAACTCACCGAGCGGTTCCGCATGGCCTGGAGCGTGTGAGCACACGCGGACGTTTGCCGGTGGTCGGCGATGGCAATATCGATCCGATGATCGGAACACTTCGCTCCATCGTGCTGGACTGCCGGGATCCGCGGGCGTTGGCCGAGTTCTACGCCGGGTTACTGGGCGGAGACACCGCCGCCGAAGACGACACGTGGGTCGTCGTGACAGACCCGGCCGGAAGGCGGGTCGCATGTCAGTACTCGCCGCAGCACCGGCCACCGGACTTCCCCGATCCGCGGGGATCCCAGCAGATCCATCTCGACATCCAGGTCGACGATGTGGATGAGGCCCAGCGCCAAGTGCTGGCGCTGGGCGCCACCCGGGTCGACGATGCCGTCGGGGAGGAGAACTTCCGGGTGTTCCGGGATCCGGCCGGCCACCCGTTCTGCCTGGTCTGGGGGGTCGGCTAGCCGCGCGTCGGGTCAAACCAGCCCGGTGGCGTCGAACACCCACGACATATCCGCGGTGGCGAAGTTCTCCAGCCAGTCCGGCGGGGCGTGGTTGGCCAGGGCGCCCATGTCCCAGTAGTCCTTCCACAGCGTCACCTTGCCGTGCTCGACCCGGTGTACGGTGACGAACTTCAGTACAGCGGATTCGCCTGTGGCCCAGTGCCATTCCTCGTGGTGCTCGTACATGGCATCGCGACCGTTGTCGACGAGCAGGCCTGGGAAGTTCTGGTAGGAGGTCAGCGGTTCGAGGCCGATCTTGAGGCGCTTGACGATGTCTTCAGGTCCCTTGGCCGCCGCCGCGGGACCCACCGGCATGTCGAGGTAGATGCAGTCGTCGGACAGGTAGGTCTTGAGGGTGTCCCAGTCGCGCGCCGACAGCGCTTTCCACATGCCGTGGACGGTTTCTTCGATGGTTATGTCTTCAACGGACACTGATCAGCTCACTGTTCTCGGCGGAGATCGACGGGGTCTGGTGTGCGGCTCGGAGGAACCGGCCGGTGCGTTGCTTGCCGACGAGGTCGGTCAGCTGACCGTCGGCGAACACGGTGCGACCGCCGACCAGGACGGCGGTGACGGTCTGGTCGTTGCGATTCACCATGCGGGACAAGCCGCCGTACTGCTCGACGGTGTCCTCGGCGTAGGCGTCGAGGACACCGTCGAGATGTTCGGGGTCGACGATCACCACGTCGGCGCGGTCCCCGATGCGCAGGTGACCGGCATCGATGCGGTACCAGTCGGCGAGCTCGCCGGTGAGCCGGTGCACGGCCTGCTCGATCGACATGAACGGCGCGCCCGCCCGCTCGGCGTCGCGCACGTGCCGAAGCAGCCGTAGTCCCATGTTGTAGAACGCCATGTTGCGCAGGTGCGCGCCGGCGTCGGAGAACCCGAGCTGGATCCCGGGATCGCGGGCCAGCTTCTTGAGCACCTCCGGCCGGTGGTTGGAGATCGTGGTGCGCCACCGCAGCGCGGTGCCGTGCTCGAGCACCAGGTCCAGGAAGGCGTCGACCGGGTGCAGTTCGCCCCGCTCCTGCCCGACTTGGCCGAACGATTTGCCGACCACGGATTCGTCGGGACAGGCGACGATCTCGGCATCGAAGAAGTCTCGATGCCAGACCCGCACGCCGAATTTGTTGTCGTAGTCCTTGCGGAACTTGCGCCGGTATTCCTCGTCGCGCAGCAGCTCGTTGCGCTCGAGTTCGTCGCGCAAGTGCAGAGCCGCTGCGCCGGAACCGAATTCCTCGAACACGACGAGGTCGATGCCGTCGGCGTACACCTCGAACGGCACCGGCAGGTGCTGCCAGCGGAAGTTGCCGCCGAGCTTGTTCACCAAGCGCGCCACGGGCCCCATGATCGCGATCGAGTACGGGTTGGCCTTGATGTCCGCAGCCGAGAGCAGGCTGGTCTTCAGATTGCTCCGGAACAACCCCAGCGACTGGGCCAACTGTGAGACCAGGTTGAACGGGTTCTGGATGTCCGGACCGGATTGCAGCACCCGACCCGAGCGGCGCAGCAACGACTTGAGCCGGCGCAGCTCCCGAGGTTTGGCGTAGGTCGAAGGCAGGGTGCGGGATCGGCAGGTGTCGCCGTCGATCTTGTCGAAGAGCAGCTGCTGCGACGACATTCCGACGAAGCCGGCGTCCAGGGCCTCCGCGAGCATCTGCTCCATCCGGGACTGCTCGGCAGCAGTGGGCCGCTCGTCCTTGCGGGTGGCACGGTCGAGGCCCATCACCGCGGTGCGCATGTCGGAATGCCCGATGAACGCGGCCAGGTTGGGGCCCAGCGGCAGGCTCTCCAGTGCCGTCACATATCCGTTGCAGTCGGTCCAGGTCTTGTGGCTGTCCACCACGTCGATGACGTGGCCCCTCGGGATGGCCTCGACCCGGCCGAACAGGTCACCCGCGTCGACACCGCCGACGTGAACCGTCGACAGTGAGCAGGAGCCGAGCATCACGGTCGTCACCCCGTGCCGCAGGGACTCCGACAGCGACGGGCCGGCCAGCACCTCGACGTCGTAGTGGGTGTGGATGTCCAGAATTCCCGGCATCACCCACTTGTCGGTGGCGTCGATGACCTGGGGGCAGTCCGTCTCGTCGAGAGGCTCGGGGGAGATGGCGACCACGTGCCCGCTGCGAATGCCGATGTTGCGGACCGCCGACGGCGCGCCGGTGCCGTCGAACCAGCGGCCGTTGCGAATGATTGTGTCGAAGCTCACTCAGTCATAGAACAGGCCGCGCAATGCCGGTGTCAATGAAAATGGTGAACAGATTCGAAAAAATGTCTACTGAACCCGCCGGGACCGGCTCACCTGGGGTTACAGCGGAGCCCAGACGTCCGGTACGCGCCCGTCGAGGTCGCTGAATCCGTAGTGACGGGCCAGCGCGGCCGAGCTGACGGAGCGTTGGTTCCAGCGGGCCCGATCAGGGTCGGCGGCCACCGCGGCTATGCCGCGACCGACGAACCTGGGGGACTCGGACTCGGCGAACCCGGGTGGGGCCGCCGGGTAACCGTCCGTGCGGGCCAAGTCGAGTGCGCCCCGCCAATTGGCTTCGGTGACGCCGTAGTTGTCGAGCATCATCTCCGAGCGCAGCCAGCCCGGGGTGACCGCCACGGCGGTGGCGCCGAATGCGGCGAGCTCGTGCCCATGGCTGAACGCCAGGCGGTTCACCGCCGACTTGACCAGATCGTAGAACACCGACAGTCGTGGGTTGTCAGCATTGAATTCGGTTGTCCCGTCGGTGATCTCGACCAAAAGGCCGCCGGGTTGGTCGGCGAGCAGCGGCAGGATGCAATGCGAGGTGATCAAATGGGTGTCCAGCCCGAGCCGCAGCATCCGTAATCCGTCGTCGAGATCGTGCTGCCACATGGGCCGGCCCCACGTATCGGGCGGCCCCTTGAGGATCTCGGCGCCCCAGATGTCGTTGACCAGGATGTCGATGTGCCCGTAATCGGCCTTGAGCCGGCCGGCCAGCATGCGGACCTGCGTCACATCGAGGTGGTCGACCTGGACGGCGACGCCCGACCCGCCCAGTGCCGTGACCAGTTCGGCGGTTTCCTCGATGGTTTCGGGACGATGGTAGTCAGAGTCGCGGCTTCCGCACCGGCTGCTGCGCCCCGTGCACACCACGGTGGCGCCGACCTCGCCCAGTGCCGCCGCGATACCCCGGCCCGCACCTCGGGTGGCCCCGGCCACCACGGCGATACGGCCCCGCAGCGCGTCCGGGTCCGGTGTCCAGCCCATCGAACGAGTATCCCGCCGAATGCGCGTCCATAGCTGCGGTTCGGGATATCGGCGCATACTTGCCGAGGTGACCCCATTGCAGCGCTACATCGCTGAGGAAATCGCAACCGACCACCTCGACGGGTTGCTGTCACGCCGCGAGGCCCTGCGCCGGTTGGGTCTGCTGGGAATCGGCGCCACCGCGGCTGCTGCACTCATCGCGGCGTGCGGGGAAACGAAGGAGTCAGCTGTCGGCTCGGCACCCGGTGCGACGTCTGGCGCAGCCCCGAAACCGGCCGAGCCACCGGGGATCCGGGGCGCACTGCCCACCAGTGAGGTGAGTTGGACCGGGGAAGGCGGTGAGTTGCGGGGAGCCTGGGCCGCCGCCCCGCAACCCAGAGGCGGCGTTCTGGTGATCCACGAGAACAAGGGACTCACCGACCACATCCGCTCGGTCGCCGGCCGGTTCGCCGGTATCGGATATTCGGCCCTCGCGATCGACCTGCTCTCGGCTCAAGGCGGCACCGCCGCTTTCGCCGACCCGGCTGACGCGACCGCCGCATTGAGCCGGATCGAACCGCAGGAGTTCATCAGCTACCTGAATTCCGGTATCGCGGAGCTGCAACGGCGAGTGCCCGGCCACAAGATTGCCGCTGTCGGCTTTTGCATGGGCGGCGGCCTGGTCTGGCGGCTGCTGGCGGCGGGCACCCCGGCATTGGCTGCCGCCGTGCCGTTCTACGGTCCGGCGCCGGAAGATCCGGACTTCGCCGGTTCGCGCGGCACCGCGGTGCTGGCCTTCTACGGGGCGCTGGACCAGCGGGTCAACGCGACCGAACCGGTGGTGCGCGCGGCCCTGGAGAAGGCCGCGATGGTGCACGAGTTGATCACCGAACCCGACGCCAACCACGCGTTCTTCAACGACACCGGCAACCGCTACGCCCCAGTCGCCGCTGCCGATGCCTGGCACCGCATCCAGGACTGGTTCATCACGCATCTCGCCTGAAGCCGAGCGGTCCCCGGGCTTGTTCAGCGGTTGTTCAAGTCACGGTCGCAGCCTCGTTGTTGACCGCACACGCGGCCCGGTTCTGATCGTGTCATGCGGGTTGTCCAGGTCGCCAACTTCTACGGCCCGCGATCGGGAGGTCTGCGGACCGCTGTCGACCGCTTGGGCGCAGAGTATTGCGCGCTGGGCCACGAGGTGTATCTCATCGTCCCGGGCGCGCAACCGCAGCGGCATGTCCTGGCCAGCGGTGTCGTGCGAATCGCCCTGCCCGCCAGGCTCATCCCGTTCACCGGGGGCTACCGCGCGGTGCTGCCCGGCCCGGTGACCGCGTTGTTGGAGCAGTTGGGGCCCGACGCCATCGAAGTGTCTGACCGGCTGACGCTGAGATCGCTGGGTCCGTGGGGCCGCAGCCGCGGCGTCGCCACCGTGATGATCTCCCACGAACGCCTCGACCGGTTGGTGGGCCAGGTGCTGCCACGGTCGGCGGCGGTCATGGTGGCGGACTTCGCCAATCGTCGTACCGCGGCCAACTACGACGCCGTGGTGTGCACGACGGCCTTCGCGCGCGAGGAATTCGACCGCATCGGCGCGCACAACGTGGCGACCGTTCCGCTCGGGGTGGACCTTGAGCAGTTCCATCCGCGGCGCCGGTGTGCGGCGATGCGCAGTCGATGGGCCGCGCCGCAGCAGACCTTGCTGGTGCACTGCGGCAGGCTGTCGGTCGAGAAGCATGCCCATCGCAGTATCGATACTGTTGCGGCCCTGCAGGATTCAGGTGTCGACGCCCGGCTGGTGGTGGTCGGGGAAGGGCCGTTGCGGGCTCGGCTGCAACGGCAGGCCAGCGGACTGCCAGTGGCATTCACCGGGTACATCGGCTGCCGCGACACCGTGGCAACCATCCTGGCCTCCGCCGATGTCGCGCTCGCACCGGGGCCGCACGAGACCTTCGGCCTGGCCGCGCTGGAGGCGCTGGCCTGCGGTACCCCGGCGGTCGTGTCACGAACGTCAGCCCTGGCCGAGATCCTCACCTGCGACAGCGGAGCCACCGCTGACAACGACGCACAGGCCATCGCCCGCGCGGTCGCCTCGGTGATCGATCGCCCCGAACCATTGCGGCGCAGCAGCGCCCGGCAGCGGGCCGAGCAGTTCACCTGGCCGCGAGCGGCGGCCGGAATGCTCGACGTCCTGGGAGCGCCGTAGCCGCGCCGACTTTTGCGCACGCTGACGCCAGACCTGGTGTGCCCGAACCCGCCGGCCCTATGTTGCCCGGGTCATATTTACGCGCACGCTGTCTGAAGGACGGTTCAGCATGTCCGAAATCACCACAGCCCCAGATTCGTTGGGCCACCAACCGTCGTCGGCGAGCCGGCAGCTGCGCGGCAACCTCGGGGTGGCCTCGATCGTCTTCATGGTGGTGGCCGCGGCCGCACCTCTCGGTGTGATCGGCGGTGTGGTGCCGTTGGGTATCGCGTCGGGCAACGGCGCCGGATTCCCCGCCACGTTCCTCGCCTCCACGGTGGTGCTGCTGCTGTTCGCGGTCGGCTTCACCGCGATGACGCCGTATGTCGATGAAGCGGGCGCTTTCTTCTCCTACGTTCGACAATCGCTCGGACTGCCCACCGGCATCGGAATCGCATTCGTGGCACTGGTGAGTTACGTCGCGCTGGAAGCGGGGGTGTACGGACTGCTCGGTCCCGCCGGAGCCGGCGTCCTCAAGCTGGCAGGCGGGCCGGAGCTGCCGTGGTGGGTGTTCGCGGCGGTAGCGTTCGCCGTCACCACCTACCTCGGCTACCGCAACATCGAGCTGTCCAGCCGCGTACTCGGCGTGCTGCTGACGGCGGAGATCGCGATCGTGCTGGTGCTCGACCTGGTGATCGTGGCCAACGGCGGTGATCGCGGACTGTCCTCAGGCATCGTGAACCCTGGTGCGATCTTCTCCGGATCACTGGGCATCGGGCTGCTTTTCGCGATCATCAGTTACGTCGGGTTCGAGGCCACGGCGATTTTCCGCGACGAGGCGCGGACCCCGGAGCGGACGATTCCGCGGGCCACCTATCTGGCGCTCATCCTGATCGGGGTCTTCTATGCGGTCACCAGTTGGGCGCTGATCTCGGGGTGGGGCGACGAGCAGGCGATCGCGCGGGCCACCGATTCCGGCTCCACCTTCCTCGGCGACACCGCGCACCGGTACATCGGAGCGGCGGGTGCCGACATCATCACAGTGCTGTACTTCACCAGCCTGTTCGCCTGCATTCTGGCCTTCCACAATGTCGCGTCGCGGTACGTGTTCGCGCTCGCGCAGCGCGACGTGCTGCCCGTGCGGCTCAGCCAACCGCACGACCGGCACGGCTCGCCGCACCAGGCTTCGCTGTGGATCTCCGGTGTCGTGGCGGCCGGCGTGCTGGTGGCGGTGGTGTTCGAGCTGGATCCCGCCGCCCAGTTCTACACCTGGTTCGCCGGGGCGACGACTGTCGGTGTGGTGCTGCTGATGATCGCTACCAGTGTCGCCGTGCTGGTCTACTTCGCCCGCGATCGGCACGGCCATTCGCTGTGGCGGGTGCGGATCGCCCCGGCGCTCGGTCTGGCGGGCCTGCTGGGCGCGTTGGTGTTGATCCTGGCCAATCTCAGTGACCTCGTCGGCGGTTCCGCTGTACTGGCCTGGGTGATCGTCGGTGTGCTGGCCGCCGCGTTCGCAGCCGGTGTGACAATCGGCCGTCGGGTCGGCGCCGCCACCGCATGACGACGACCCGAATCACCTCACGGGATCCTGCGGAATCGGGCACATCACACCACGGCGGGGAGAGATAATCGACGTGGTCGGGGTGGATCTCAGGGGGCTCGGGTGTTTCGACTTGCAGCGGTGCTGGTTTCAGCGTTCTTGGTCGTGACGACGAGTGTTGCTTGCGGACAAACCAATTCGCCGGCCGGCCACGGTCAGCATTCCGAAACGGTGACCGCGAGCCCAGACACCTCCGTCCCCAGCGGTCCGGTCATCGCGATCGAGGGAATGGGGTTTCGCTCCCCGGGGCCCGTCGCACCGGGCACCGAGATCACGATCGTCAACAACGACGAGGTCGAGCATTCGGTGACATCGCGGACCAAAGGGCTGTTCGACGTCCACGTCGAGGGCAAGGGGCGCGCGACACTGACGGCACCCGAAGAGGCAGGGGAGTATGCCTTCTACTGCCTCTATCACCCCGCGATGCTGGGCACCCTGACCGTCAGGTAGCCGCCCCGCTGGTGCGCCAGCTCACGGGCAGGCGCTTGATGCCGTGGATGAACTGCGACTGCAGCCGATCGGGCTCCTCGGTCGCCGCGATGTCGGGCAACTGGCGGTGCAGTTCCTCGAACGCCACGGTGATCTCACGGCGTGCCAAGTTTGCTCCGAGGCAGAAATGTGCACCGCCGCCGCCGAATCCGAGATGGGGGTTGGGGTGACGGGTGACGTCGAACATCCACGGATCGGCAAACTTCGACTCGTCCCGGTTCGCCGATCCGTACCACAGGGTCACCTTCGCGCCGGCCGGCAGCGGTGTCCCGCCGAGCACCGTGTCCTGGGTGACCGTGCGGCGCATGTAGCTGACCGGCGATGCCCAGCGCACGATCTCCTCGACCGCGGTGGGGGCCAGCTCGTCGTAGTTCGACCACCACTTTTCGCGCTGCTCCGGGAACCGGGTGAGCGCCAGCACGCCGTGGCTGATGGCATTGCGTGTGGTTTCGTTACCCGCCACCACCAGCAGAATGAAGAATGACGCCACCTCCGCCGACGTCAGCCGTTCGCCGTCGACCTCGGCCTGAACCAGGCTCGTGGTGAGGTCCTCGGTGGGGGCGGCGCGGCGCTCGTCGGCCAATGCTGTGGCATAGGCGCCGATATCCATCGCCACCCGGAGAAACTCGTCGAAGTCGGTGGTCAGGTCCGGGTCACCGAACCCCAGGATCACGTTGGTCCAATGGAAGATCTGTTGATGATCGGGTTCGGGAATGCCCATCATGTCGCAGATGATCTGCAGTGGTAACGGGCCGGCGAGTTCGGTGACCAGCTCGGCGGTGCCGTCGGGATTCCTGCTCACCATGTCGGTGACGAGTCGGCGGGCCCGATCACGGACAGAGTCCTCGATCAGGGTCACCACCCGCGGGGTGAACGCACTGCGCACGATGTTGCGCAGGCGGGTGTGACGCGGATCGTCCAGCACGATCATGGAGCCGAAATACTCGGCCAATTCCGGAGTTTGGTCCCCGATGGTGATACCGGACGCGGAGCTGAAGATCTCCGGATGCCGGCTGGCGTGGAAGACGTCGTCGTATCTGGTCACCGCCCAATGCCCGGGTGTTTCGGGGAAGCCCTCGAGGGTGCACGCCGGGTGATAGGAGATCGGGTCGTCGCGGCGCAGCGCGGCGAACGCCGCGTCCCGGACGTCGTCGTCCTCGCGCCAGAACTGCCAGGATCCGAGATCGACCTGCCGGCGTGCCATGTCGGGGGGAGGTGCGCCATTGATCCGCGGTGCGATACCCACACCGCCAGGGTAGGTGCGCGACGTGCCCGGACACCGGGTAACGCTCGGATCTCTCGTGGCGATACCTCACTGGGGTGCACGTTTCGTCACTCGCACAGGGCTGAGTTGCACGACGTTGCGGCGCCGCGCCGTTGGGGGACGGCCGGCGCCGGGGTCACGACCGTAGGAGGTTCAGGTATGGAACTGGCCAAGTTCGTGGCGGCTGCGTTGACAGTCGGTGCGTTGGGAATCGGCGTTGCGGGGACGGGAGTCCCGGTGGCTTCGGCGTCGCCGGCGGTACCCGCGCCACTCAAGCCGGGGCACGGCAACGACGACTGCTTCCCGTTCTGCAACGGCGGACCGCCCGGTCACGACCGCGATTTCGACAGCCGTGGGCGCGGTCCTGACCGCGGCCCCGATTTCGACAACCGCGGGCACTGGGATGACAAGGGGCCCTGGTGGGCGAACAACCGGCACGATTGGTGGGACGATCGCAACGGCCCGCCGCCGTGGGGTTGGGGTCCGCCGCCGCCGTTCCACTGGCGGGGCGGGCCGCTGCCACCGACCATCAACTACTGGGGCTACAACTTGAACCCAGTGTGGGACAACGGCTTCCGGCAGTGGGGTGTGTGGCTGTTCGGCGTCTGGATCCCGATCATCGGGGTCGGCGTCGGCTGACGCTCGTCCAGTAGTGCCAACGGCCGCGCCGCAATGCCGGTCAGCCGCTCTCGCGCGTGGGGCCCTCGTCGGCGCCCTGATCGGGATCATCCTGATCGTGGCGTACGACGCGGACCCGGCCGTGCGCCAGGCATGCGGCGTAGCCGTGGTGCTTCCCGTACAGCTCCCACGAGGTATGCCCCTCGTCGGGCCGGACATCGATCCGGTGACCGTCGGAGAAGCTGAGGTGGAGGCTGCCGTCGTCCTCCCAGTCGGCATGGGTACAACGCTGGCCGGCGAAATCGAACAGCGGCCGGACTTCGTTGCGCAGTGACCGGGGATCCAGCGACACCACTTCGGAATCGTCGGTGCCGGTCGCCGGCAGTGTCAGTTCCAGCGGAACCGAGATGACCAGTTCGTTGTAGTCATCGAGGTTGAGCACCAGGCCATCACGGAATGTGATCCGCTGGACCAAGCATCCTTGAATCCATTGATCGCTCATTGTCTTACTCTGAACCGCCTGACCGCCGGGCACAAGAGGCGCATCGGCGGTGTTACGCCCGATATGAACGGTATGGGATGCCCCCGATGAAGGTCCGCTTCGGCGTTGGGCTCGGCGCTGAAACCGCCCCGCACCAATTGGCTGACATCATCGATCACCTGGAACGGTCCGGCGTCGACTCGGTGTGGTTCTCCGAACTGGTCTACACCCCCGCGGTCGACCCGTTCGTCGGCATGGCCTATGCGCTCGCCCGCACCCGGCGGCTCAAAGCCGGAACCTCGGTCGCGATTCTGCCGGGCCGCCATCCGGTCCTGGTGGCCAAGCAACTGGCGTCGCTGGCGGCGATCGCACCCAAGCGGGTGCTGCCCGTGTTCGGCCTGCATTCGGCGCTCCCTGCCGAACGGGACATCTTCGTCGTTCCCGACGGCCGCCGCGCCGCGGTCTTCGACGAATCGCTGGACCTGCTTCGATCCGCGTTGCGCGGCGGTGACCTGACCTTCGAGGGGGAGTACTTCACCGTCCGTTCCGTCCAGGTGCAGCCGGTGCCGGCCGGCCCGGTCGACATCTGGCTGGGCGGTTCGGCGCCGGCGGCGCTGCGCCGGATCGGCAAATTCGGAGACGGCTGGCTGGGCAGCTTCCTCACTCCCGATGAGGCGAGAGCCGCCCGCCGGCGCATCGAGGCAGAGGCGGTTGCCGCAGGCCGCACCATCGAGCCCGACCACTACGGCATCAGCCTCGCCGTCGGGGACGGTGCGCTGCCTGCCGAACTGCTCGCCGCGGTCCGTCGCCGCCGACCCGACGTCGACCCCGAGGAGCTCGTCGCCGCCGACTGGCCCACGCTGCACCGCCAACTCGATCGCTACCTGGCCGCCGGACTGACCAAGTTCGTCATCCGGGCGGCCGGCCCGGCTGACCAGAGCGCGTTCCTGGACCGGTTCACCGCCGAGCTTTTGCCGCGGCAGAACTGAACTGTCCGGAAAACTCCCGGTCGGTTGAACTTTCGCGTGTCGGCCACCGTGTTAGCGGGTATGCGCAGGCCACGCGCGTGCTGCGCCTTGACCGAAGGAGACCGTCATGAGGATGCGAGGCTTGTTCTGTCTGCTCGCGATCGTATTCGCACTGGTCACGGCGCCAACAGCGGCCGCAGATGATCGGTTGCAGTTCACCGGCACGACGTTGTCGGGTGCCCAGTTCAACGGGTCGAGCCTGGCCGGGCGGCCCGCGGTGCTGTGGTTCTGGACGCCCTGGTGTCCGTTCTGCAACGCCGAGGCGCCGTCGGTGAGCCAGGTAGCCGCGGCCAACCCGCAGGTCAGCTTCGTCGGCGTGGCCGCGCACTCCGACGTGGGGGCCATGCAGGGATTCGTCGACAAGTACCACCTCAACTTCCCCAACCTCAACGACGCCGACGGGTCGATCTGGGCGCGCTACAACGTGCCGTGGCAGCCCGCGTACGTCTTCTATCGCGCCGACGGGTCGTCGACATTCGTCAACAACCCGACGTCGGCCATGCCGCAGCAGGAGCTGGCCGACCGGGTCGCGGCCCTGAAGAGCTAGTCGCCCCGCGTGCCGGACAACCTGGTGGGGCTGGCGTTCGGCGCCGGCCTCGTCGCGGCGCTCAACCCATGCGGTTTCGCCCTGTTGCCGGGATACCTCGCGCTGGTGGTGCGGGGTACTTCGCCGCGGGGGCCGCTGCCGGCCTTGGGCCGCGCGGTGGCCGCCACCGTCGTGATGACCGTCGGATTCGTCGCGGTGTTCGGCACGTTCGGACTACTCACCGTCGCGGCCGCCAGCACGGTCCAGCGCTACCTCCCGTACGTCACCCTGCTGATCGGTGTCGCCCTGGTCATTCTCGGGTGTTGGCTGCTGGCCGGCCGTCGCCTCGGCTTGCTGCTGCCGGATGCCCTGAGCGCCCGTACCGGCTGGGCGCCGACCGCGCGGCTCGGTTCGATGGCCGGCTACGGCGTCGGGTACGCGCTCGCGTCGCTGTCCTGCACAGTGGGGCCGTTCCTGGCTGTCACCGGCGCAACACTGGAATCGAACACGGCTCTGCATCGCGTCGCCGTGTTCGCCGCGTACGCGGCCGGTTTCGCCCTCGTCGTCGGCGTGCTGGCGGTCGCCGCGGCGCTGGCCGGCACGGTGGTGGTCGAACGGCTGCGGCGTGTCGTTCCCTATATCAGCCGGATCAGTGGGGCACTGTTGATCGTCGTCGGCGCCTACGTCGCGTACTACGGCTGGTACGAGATCCAATTGTTCAGCGCGGCAGGCAATCCCAGTGACCCGGTGATCGCCGCGGCCGGACGGGTGCAGGGCAGTCTTGCCGGTTGGGTCCACCGGCACGGGGCGTGGCCGTGGATACTGGCCCTGGTCCTGTTGGTGGCGCTCGGCCTGTGGTGGTTCAGGGTCGCCGCGAGAAGTCGCCACGCACGTCGGGCCACGGCGGACGACGCAGCATAGCGGCAGTGGCCAGCGTCGCGGCCACCAACCCGATCAGTTCACCCAGCAGCGCTATCCGCGTGTGGTCCACGGCGGGGACCCAGGTGGGCTCGCCATCCTTGACGACGAAGATCCCCAGCGGTCTGGAATTGCCGGGACGGTGCGAAACCCTGCTCACCGGTATCACCGTTGCCCCGTCAGGCGTGACATACGGCTCCCCGAACACCCGCGAGGTCGCCGCTGGATCGGTGGCCATGCCCTCGAGCGAGTCGGGCAAGCGCATGCCGGGCATCCTCTCGCTCAGCGGTCGAACTCGGATTCGTCGTCCAGGGGCACCACGATGGCCTGATCGATCAGGTCCGCTTCGGTGGCATCGGTATCGGTCGAGATCCGCACCCTGGGCAGGTCCGACAACGCATCGCCCTCGTCGTCGACGCCGACGGGTATCAGTTGTTCGACGATGTCGGCCTCTGGGGCGGCATCATCGAAATCGCCACGCTCAACCTGCGTCATGATTTCCCCTCGTCGACCGGATGTGTCTCCATAGGCGATTGTGCTACCCGGGAAGTGGTCTTTCAACGCGAATTTCGGCGATCTCGATCACGGCCGGGCCGCGGCGCGGCCGGGCGGTGAGATTCATTGGCAGGCAACAGTACTCAGCGCCCTGCGGACGTCGTCGGGAACCGGGCGCTTGGTCCAGTCGTCGGTCGACACAACGACATAGACGTTGCTGCCGTGCACCCGCGGCTGCTCGTGACCGGAGGCGTCGGTGCCGAGCACGGTGAAGCCCAGGGTGAAGCTGGTGGTGCCGATGCGTTCGCACCGCACCGCGACACGGACCGACTCCCGCCACCGGACCGGAGCCCGGAAGTCGATCTCGGTGTGCACCACCTGCATGTCGACTCCCTGCGCGATCAGGTCGGCGTAACCGACCCGCAGGTGGTCGAACAGCCCGGTACACGCCTCGTCGAACCAGGTCAGGTAGTGGCCGTTGAACACCACGCCCTGCTGGTCGATCTCGGCGTACCGCGGAACGATGCCGAAGCTGTAGTTGCTCACGTGGGCTCTCCAAAGGCCGGCGGGTCTGCGGCTCCACCGTAACGGCGTGACAGGCCCGGCCTTTTCCTCGGGCTTGCCCGCACGGGAGACTTGTGCCGTGAAGCTGGTGACCCTTGACGACATCGCCGCCGCGGCCCGGCGGATCGACTCCCAGATCGTCCGTACCCCGCTGCTGCCTGCCGGGTGGGGCGACGCAGACCGGCCGTTGTGGCTCAAACCCGAGAATCTGCAACCGATCGGCGCCTTCAAGATTCGCGGAGCGTTCAACGCGCTGGCCCGGCTCGATCCGGATGTGCGGGCCAGGGGAGTGGTGGCCTATTCCAGCGGCAATCATGCTCAGGCAGTGGCGTACGCCGCCGCGGCTTTTCGGGTCGCGGCCCACATCGTGATGCCAGAAGAGACTCCCGGTGTCAAGGTGCAGGCCACCCGGGATCATGGGGCGCAGGTGGTGTTGTGTGGCGCCGGTCAGCGCGAAGCAGTGGCCGCGGAGCTGGTCGAGCGCACCCGCGGCGTGCTGGTGCCGCCTTTCGACCATCCTGACGTGATCGCCGGGCAGGGCACCGTCGGGCTGGAGATCGCGCAGGACCTACCCGAGGTGGCGTCGGTGTTCGTCCCCATCAGCGGCGGAGGGCTGGCCTCGGGCGTGGGTACCGCGATCCGCGCGCTGTGCCCGCGCGCCAAGATATTCGGCGTCGAACCCGAACTCGCCGCCGACACCGCCGAAAGCCTGTCCGTGGGCCACCGTGTGGACTGGCCTGTGGCGCAACGCAACCGGACGATCGCCGACGGTCTGCGCTCGACCCCGTCGGAACTGACGTTCGCCCATCTGCAACGGGTACTCGATGACGTCATCACCGTGACAGAGGATGAGATCCGTTCCGCGGTAAGGCAGCTGGTGCTGCGCACCCACCTGGTCGCCGAGCCCAGCGGCGCGGTGGCGCTGGCGGGCTACCGCAAGGCGGCAGCGCCGCCGGGCCCGGCCGTCGTGATCGTCTCCGGCGGCAACATCGAACCGGCGTTGCTGGCCGCTGTCCTTTCCGGCGGTCAGTGAACACCTTCCATCAGCCGGCTGATCCGCGGGGAGATGAGCAGGACCATGGCGCCGGCAAGGATCGCCACCGCTCCCAGGATGCCGAAATAGGCGAACTCGTTCGCCGGGTCGTAATGCTGCGCGAGTACACCTGACATCGCCGTACCGAGTCCGACCGAGAAGAAGAACAGCGCCATCATCTGTGCCCGGAAAGCCTGTGGGGCAAGCTTTGTCGTGACCGACAACCCGATCGGCGACACCAACAGCTCAGAAACCGCGAACACCACCATGATGCCGGCCACCAGCGCGGCGGGTACCACCCTGCCGGTGGCGGACGCGCTCGGAAGGAACAGCAGAAATGCCGCGCCCATGCCGATCACGCCGTAGGCGAATTTGCGCGGGGTGGTCGGCGCGCGGTTGCCCAGCCGGGTCCACAAGATCGCGAACAGCGGTGAGAGCAGGATGATCCAGACGGGCTCGATCGACCCGATCCAATTCGACGGTGCCGTCCAGCCGAACACGGACCAGTTGACCCGTTCGTCTGAGTACACCGCCAGCACCGTGAAGGTCTGCTGAAACAGCGACCAGAACACCGCGTTGGCGATGAACAGTGGGACGAACGCGCGAACCCGGGTGCGCTCGACGTCGGACACCTTGGCGCTGGTCAGCAGCACCACGAAATACATCACCGAGGCCACCGCGATGACGCCGGTGATGAACTGTGACAGGTTGGCCAACTCGACCACATGCGTCATGAACAGCAACGTCACGGCGACAGCCAGCGCGGCGACGACGGCGAGGGATTTGCCGATTGCCCGGGGCGGCAACGGGTTTGCCACCACGCGCCCGTGGTCGCCGAGGTTGCGCCGGAAGGCCACGTACTGCGCCAGACCCAGCGCCATGCCGACGGCCGCGGCACCGAACGCGTAGTGGAAACCCGAGCGGTTCTGCAGCACACCCGTGGTCAGAGGTCCGACGAAGGCGCCCAAATTGACTCCGAGATAGAACAAGGTGAAGCCGCCGTCTGCGCGCGGATCGTCCTTGTCGTAGAGGGTGCCGAGCAACGAGGATGCATTGGCCTTGAGCGCCCCGGATCCGAGGGCTACCAGGGTCAGGCCGCAGCCGACGCCGGCCAGGCCCGGAACAAGCGCGAGGGCGATGTGCCCGGCCATTACGACCACCCCGCCGTAGAACACGGTGCGTTCCATGCCCAGCAGACGATCGGCGATCCAGCCACCCAGGACGGTGGACAGGTACACCAGCCCTCCGTATGCGCCGATGATGCCGGTGGCGGTGCTCTTCGGCAACCCGAGGCCGCCGTCGGTGGCTGTGTAGTACAGGTAGTAGCCCAGGATCGTGAGCATCCCGTAGAACGAGAAGCGCTCCCACAATTCCACCCCGAACAGATTGGCCAGCCCGATCGGATGGCCGAAGAAGCCGCGGTGGCGTAACCCGTCCTGAACTTCCGGCATGAGCACAACCATGCCACGCCCTCGGCCCCCGGGCCTCAGGCCTCGCGGCGCGACGGCAAACCGGCGCATCGTTGTGTGCTGGCTGTTCTGTGGCACAGCACATTTCGCTGCGGTCGTGGCCGGGTTCGGTGGTGATGCAGGGTTAGACGCCAGGCTGCCACCGGGTAATGTCACCGTGAAACGTTTGGACGACGGCCACACTTTTCGGGGGTGAACGTGGACGCGGTGCTCGGTGTTTCGTTGACACCGTCTACCGTCGGTCTGGTCCTGGTCGAGGGCGCCGAGGCTGACGGGGCGACCGTCGACCACAATGCCCTCGACATCCGCGGCCTGGTGCCCGCACGTACGGATGACGTCTGCGCTGATGTGGTGAAGGCCGTCCGGCGCTCCGAAAGGATTGCCGCAGAACATGGTTTGCGGCTGTCCGCGATCGGTGTGACCTGGAGTTCGGGGGCGGCCGCCGAGGCTACGGTGCTGCTCAAGAAGTTCGAGGACGCCGGATTCGCCAACCTGGTCCCCGTGCGGCTACCGCAAGCCACGGATGCGCTGGCTCGGCGGGTTGCCGGCACCGTCGGATTCGACACGACGGCCGTGTGTGTCCTGGAACCGGATGTCGTGCAGGCGATGACGGTGAGCGGCACCGCGCCGGTGCAGACGTCGGTGAGCCGTGGCATCGAGACCGTGGCCGGCCTGATCGCTTGGTTGTCGGAGATCTTCGATGCGGCCGATCCGCGTCCCGACGCGCTCGTGGTGGTGGGCGCTGCCGTGGACCTGGACTCGGTGCTGCCCAAATTGGAACAGGCACTGCAGGTCCCGGTGTTCACCCCGGCCGAGCCGGGCTTGCCCCTGGCCAGAGGCGCGGCGCTGGCCGCGGTGCGACGCGGCCGCTGGGCTTCTGAGGAGAGCGCGGCCTCGACGCTTTGGCGGTGGCCCGCCAAACAATTGACCCCCCTGGCGATATTGGTCGGCGGTGTGCTCGCTTTCGGCGTCTCGCTGGTACTGGCTGTCGGTCAGCAGCTGCTGCCCGGTTCGGAGCCGGCCCCACATCGAAGTACCCGACCGGTGGTGAGCACATCGGGCGACTCGGCCTCGGTGCAACAGCCGTCGGCGCCCGCAGTGCCGCCGCCGCCCGAGGTGCCGCCGGTGTTGGAACCTGTGGCGGAGGATGCCGCGCCGGAGTATGCGGTCGGTCAAAACGCCACGGCCCCAACCGAGAACACCGCGGTACCGAGCCAGCAACTCACGCCTGTCGGCACCGAGCCGGTGCCCGTCACCTCGGAGTTGCCACCGGCGTTGCCCGAGCAGGTGCCGGGCGCGCCCGCTACCGACCCGCAAGCGCAGCAACCGCCGGCCGATCAGCCGCCGCCGGGGGAGACCGGGGTGTCGCAGGCACCGCCTGCACCGCCTCCACCACCTCCACCGCCTGAGGTCGCACCCCCTCCTCCGGCCGCCGAGGTTGCGCCGCCTCCGCCCAGTCCGGCGTCAGAGGCCGCACCGGTACAACAGACGGCTGCGCAGGCTCCGGTGGCCGAACCGGCACCACCGGCTCCGGAAGTGCCCGCTCCTGCTCCTGAAGCGGTGCCAACCGAGCCTGAGCAGGTCCCGGTCGCGTCCGACCCGCAGGCCCCTCCTGCGGCCGTACCCTGATCCTTGCGACGTTGCTGAAGCGTGGCCAGGCTTGCCGATCCCGCCGTGAAACATATCGATGCGTCATGCCGATGTGTTCACCATGGGCAACCCACAGTGCGACCGTCGAGACCGTTTTTCCGCCGTCACGCTGCGCCTCAAAGGTGCAGTCGCGGCGAGCGCCTACACTGGTGTCATGCGCAGCGTCCCTTCGTCGCCATTCGGAACCGTTCGAGCTTCGGTACTGAAAGTGTTTGCGGCGATTGGTGTCGCCACCTTGGCCGCGGCGAGCACGGTCAACGTCGCATCGGCTGCGGTCAGCACGCCCGCCCCGGGAGCGTCGATCGCGCCTGCCGCCGGCTCGGTGGTCGGTGTCGCGATGCCGCTGACCGTCACGTTCGACAACCCGGTGACCGACCGCAACGCGGCGCAGCGCAGTCTGCAGATCAGCTCACCGCGCACGCCCACAGGCACATTCACCTGGCTCAGTGACGACGTGATGCAGTGGAAGCCCGATCAGTTGTGGCCGGCCCACTCGAAGATCTCGGTATCTGCCGGAGGTGCCAAAACCAGCTTCGAGACCGGGTCAGAGGTGCTCGGTGTGGCCGACATCGATGCCCACACGTTCACCGTCAGCATCGACGGCAGTGTGGTCCGCACGATGCCCGCCTCGATGGGCAAGCCCAAACACCCGACTCCCGTGGGCACGTTCAGCGCTCTGGCCAAAGAACCTGTCGTGGTGATGGATTCGCGGACCATCGGGATTCCGCTGAGTGACCCGGAGGGCTACAAGCTGACGGTGTACGACGCGGTCCGCGTGACCTGGGGCGGCGTCTACGTGCACGGTGCCCCGTGGTCGGTGGGTTCGCAGGGCTATTCGAATGTCAGTCACGGCTGCATCAATTTGAGCCCGGACAACGCCGATTGGTACTTCAACACGGTGCACCTCGGCGACCCTATTGTCGTGCAGGCGTAGTCGCGTGCAGATTCTTCGACGTCGGTGAGGTGGACACCGTCGCCGGGTCGGGATCGGTCCCCAGTACGCGGTCGGCGGTTCCGGCGGTGGTGACCGTGAACCAGTAGTGCTCGTTCTTGTAGTGATGCTGGCGGTGGTTGCGCCAAACCGCACGGTATGCGCGGGTTTTGGGCTTGTAGTCACTGTGGATCAGATAGTGGCACCACTCGTAGCACAGGCCCAGCAACGTCAGGAATGACAGGAACGTCAAGCCGAGGCCGAGGCGTGGGAACGCCAGGACAGCGGTGGCCACCGCGGCGGGCAGAATCCACAGCAGGGCGCGCCACGGAATGAAGATCAGCGGAATGTCGCGCGGGTCGACGTGGTGGAGCCGGTGGTCACGGGCGAGCAGCGAATCCAGCGTGATCGGACCGAGCCTCCTGGGCCGCCAATGCAGTACGAAAACGTGGACGACCCATTCGAAGAAGGGGAAAGCCGCGAGCATGACCGCGGGAACGAGGGCGTCGGTCAGTTGCCAGTCGCCGACCGCACATCGGGCGATGACGCTGACGGTCAGTGCGGTGCCGATCATCCACGGTGTGGGGTGCCGGACGAACTCCCGTGCCGCGTCGCCGAGCGTGAAAGCATTGCGCCTCATCGGTTTTCCTCCAAGCTGTCGAGGGCGGCCGTGAGAGCGTCCGTGGCGGGCCCCAGCAGTTCCTGAGCCGCCCGGTCGGCCGCTGCCGGGTCGCCCGCCTCGATTGCCTCGACGATCCGGCGGTATGCGTCCGGACGGCCGACCTCGGCGGCCATCATGGTGGCCAGCGCCGGCAGTGCGGGCTCATAGGTCTGCCGAAGCGTGTTGTACATCAACCGGAATGCGATGGAATCCGCGCCGTCGACGACCAGGTCCCAGAAGGCCAGCGCCCGGCGTTGTTGTTCCACCGGGTCCTGTTCGGCGGCCAGGGACTCCACGGTGTCGCCGAGTTTCGCGACCAGTTCGGCCGGGGCACGCTCGGCGGCCAATGCGGCGACCTTGGGGCCGTTGTGCAAGCGGGTCTCCAAGATGCTGCGCACCACGCTGACATCGAGTTCGCCTGCGCGCAAAAGCAATCGGGGCAGCAGGTCGAGACCGGCGTGCCTGCGGAAATCCCGCACGGTGGTGGCGTCGCCTTGCCGGACCTCGACCAAGCCGGCCTCGGTGAGGCGCTTGATCGCCTCCCGTACGGCTGGACGGGACACCCCGAGAACCTCAGCCAGTCGGCGTTCGCTGGGTAACGGCTCGCCGGGCTGCATCTGGCCGCTGAGCACCTCGTCGACGATCTGCTCGAAGACGTCTTCGGGGACAGACCGACGGTTGACCGGTTGCAGCGCCATGAGGCCATGCTGCCTCCCCAACCGGTCAGAGGTCAAGTGGTAAGACCACTCAGCGAAGCGCCGCGGCCGTTTCGGCGTCGGCGGGCAGAAACGCCTCGATGCTCAATTCGGCAGCCGTCAGATCCAGTGCGGTGCCGAAGGTCGTGACCGTGCTCAAGAAAGTCAGCACCGTGCCGTCGGGCACGGCCAGCTCCAAGGGGACGACGACCCCGCCGAGATCGCGCACCGGCTCCATGCCGCCGGGGTAGGACTCGACCTCGGTGAGCAGCTCGGCCAGTTCGGTCGATCCGCTCACCGTGACCTCGCGGCGCAGTCGGCTGATCAGGTGGTGGCGCCACTCGGCCAGATTCCGGATGCGTGGAGCCATGCCCTCGGGATGCAGGGTGATCCGCAGTGCGTTGGGTTGCTCCAGTAGATGCGGCGCGACACCTGCCAGCATGACGCCGGTGCCGGCATTGGCCTGCACCAGGTTCCAGGCACGGTCGACCACCACACAGGGAAAGGGGGCATAGGCGTCCAAGACCCGGGCAACCCCATCACGCACGGCGGCCATCTCGGGATCGTCGAGTGTCCGTTCGGCGTACACCGGTGCCAGCCCGGCCGCCAGCAGCAGCTGATTCTGGTCTCGCAGGGGCACGTCGAGGGCTTCGGCCAGTCGCAGCACCATCGCCCGGCTCGGCACCGAGCGCCCGGTCTCGATGAAGCTGAGGTGGCGGGCCGACACATCGGCCTCGATGGCCAGTTCCAGCTGACTGATCCGCCGGCGCAGGCGCCAGTCGCGCATCAGTGAGCCGATCGGTGTCTGGGCGGTCGCACTTGTCACTACCCGAGTCTCAGGCACGCGTCGAGAGATGGCCACTACCTCCGGGGTAATTGCCACGATTACCCGGTCGGGCGACGCTGGAGTCGAACTCGCACAGGAGGAAAAAATGCGTACGCCGCCGCAGACGCCGCAGTCGATTCCGCGCTGGTTGCACTTCGTGATGACCGCCGACCGGTCCGGATCGACCGCCTATATCGGAACCGGTTTCTTCTTCGCGCCGGCGCTCGCCCTGGTCTCACCCTGGCCCACGGTGACGACGGTGCTCTGGACGGTGATCGCACTCGCCGGGCTGTGGCTCGGGGTGCTCGGTATCGCGATGGCGACCGGTCTGGCGATCGTGCTGCGGTCCAACACCGAGATCCCCGAAGACTATTGGCGGTCCATCATCGACTATCCGAGCGGCCGAGGTAATCCACCTGCCAGTGCTTGATTCCGTTCAGCCAGCCCGACCGCAGTCGTTCGGGTGCCGAGAGCGGGGTCAGGTCGGGCATCCCGTCGGCGATCGCGTTGAAAATCAGGTCGATGGTCATCCTGGCCAGATTGGCGCCGATGCAGTAGTGCGCACCGGTTCCGCCGAATCCCACATGCGGGTTGGGATCACGCAATATGTCGAAGGTGTACGGATCCTCGAACACGTCTTCGTCGAAATTGGCCGAGCGGTAGAACATCACCACCCGTTGGCCCTTCTTGATCGGCACCCCGGCCAGCTCGGTGTCCTCCAGGGCGGTCCGCTGGAATGAGGTCACCGGCGTGGCCCACCGCACGATCTCGTCGGCGGCCGTGGCCGGGCGTTCCCGCTTGAACAACTCCCACTGGTCGGGATGGTCGGCGAACGCCATCATGCCCTGGGTGATCGAGTTGCGGGTGGTCTCGTTGCCTGCCACGGCGAGCAGGATCACGAAGAAACCGAACTCGTCGTCGGAGAGTTTGTGTCCCTCCACGTCGGCTTGGAGCAGCTTGGAGACCAGATCTTCGCCGGGGTTCTTCGTGCGCTCGGCGGCCATCTGCATTCCGTACATGATCAACTCGACCGAGGCGCTGATCGCATCGTTGGAGGCGAACTCGGGGTCCTGGTCGCCGACCATCTGATTGGACCAGTCGAACAGCTTCTTGCGGTCCTCCTGCGGCACGCCCATGAGGCCCGCGATGGCCTGGAGGGGCAGTTCGCATGACACCTGCTCCACGAAATCTCCCGAGCCTTCGGCGGCGGCCGTCTCGACGATGGCTCGGGCGCGCTCGGCGAGGTCGGCGCGCAGGCGTTCGACGGCGCGCGGGGTGAACGCCCGCGAGATGATCTTGCGCAGATGGGTGTGATGGGGTGCGTCCATGTTGAGCAGCACGAACTTGCCCTGGTCGATCTGTTGTTGGATGGTGCCCTCCCGATAGCGCGGCAGCGCGGTCTTCTCCTGGCTGGAGAACACGTCACTGCGCAGCGATACCTCTTTGACGTCTTTGTGCTTGGTGACGACCCAGAATCCGCCGTCGTCGAACCCTCCTTGACCCTTCGGCTGCTCGTTCCACCAGATCGGTGCCAGCCGGCGCATCTCCGCGAGCTCTTCGACCGGCAGGCGCTCGGCGTAGATGTCGGGATCGGTGAAGTCGAATCCGGGCGGAAGGTTCAGAGTCGGCATGGCGTTGGCGCTCCTCGCGACGACGTTGTGTAGTGGCGTAAAGCCATTGCTACACCACAGGTGGCGCCCCTCGGAGTGGCTTTCGGAAACTCATGCGTTGCGAGTATTGGAACGTGTTCCGGTGCTTGCGCTGTAACGGTTGGACGAGCGCGACGATGCACCCAGCGTTACCATCTGTCCCTGGAGCAACAGCAGGAGGCTAACCAGTTATGCGAGTCGACGTCCGTAGGTTCGGGATCGTTTTGACGGGCTGCGTGTCGGGTCCCGTCGTGGCGTTGGCCATGGCCGCCGCGGCGGCCGCCGAGCCGCCCAATCCAGCGCCCGCTCCGGCTCCCGTTCCCGCGCCTGCGCCGGCGGCTGCCCCGGCAGCCGGAGATCCGGCGGCACCGGCTGCCGCGGCTCCGGTGGGCACCCCGCACCTGGCGAGCCCCGACGCCCTGCCGCCGGGGGCCACGATGGATCCCACCGGACAGGGAACCGAGACACCCAACCTGAGCTATCTCAAGGATCTGTGGCACGCGGTGCAGAACCAGGAGATCAGCGGCAAGGAAGCGCTGGTGCTCGGGCTCGCGCAACGTGGCATGAACACGCCCGTCCCGGGCCAGGTGCCCGGTCCGAACGTTCCGACCGCGCCGGTGGCTCCGGGCGCGCCGACAGCGCCGGTGCCCGGTGGGCCGGCCGTCGTCGAGCCCGGCGCTCCTGTCGGGCCCGCGGCTCCCGTCGGCCCGGCGGTAACCGCGCCGGCCGCGCCGGCACTACCGGTCCCGCCGGCTCCGGCACCCGCGCCCTGAGGGCCGGGAATCTGATCAGACCGGCAGGCTTTCGACCGAGATCCGGTCGACCCGGGCAGGCACGTGCTTGTGCCACGGCGTGCCCGCGTACTCATCGCGCCACTGCGACGAGGTGAGCTCGTTGGGCGCGACTCCCGGCACGATCGACTGCCCCGTTCTGTCGGTGTAGTCGAGACCGAACCCGTTGGGCAGTGAGATGTGCCCGGGCAGCATCGCGTCATTGACCTCCACGGTGACCTCGGCGCTTCCGGCCGCCGTGGTGAGCCGGGCCCGGCCGCCGTCGTGTAGGCCGATGGACGCGGCGTCGTCGGCACTGATCCGCAGCGCGCCCTCGGTGTCGCGTTTGCGCCACGCGGGGTCGCGGAAGATGTCGTTGGCCGTGTAGGCCCGGCGCTCACCAGCGGAGAGCACCAAGGGGAACTGGTCGGTGGTCAGCGTCGAGCTCATGGTCGGCAGGGCCCGCACCGCGTCGAGCAGCTCGGGGATTTCCAGCGCGATCTTGTGGTCTGAGTGGCTGATGAGAGAGAAGTCGTCCTGGTATTCGTGCACGGTGAACGTCAATCCGGACCGGCCGGCCAGGATGGCCTCGAACAGGGCGTTGCCGTCAGCGTGGCCGGCGCGGCGCACCGCGTCCGGATACGTCATCGCGGTCTTCTGCGCCAGGCCCCACAGGGCCGCGGCACCGGCCAGGCCGTCGCCAAGCGTGGGTCCGAGCGTCTCGTAGAGCACGTACGGCAGCACCCGCCCCAAACCCGGATTGGCGCCGACGGCGGCCAGAAACGCCGTGGCGTAGGCGTCCAGGCCTTCGCGCGCGGCGCGCCGCAAAGGATCCAGCTCGGCGTCGTCGACCGCGCCGATCGCCCGCACCAGCCGGGCCCAGATCTCCGGTTCGGGCAGGGTCCCCGGCAGCGGTTCGAACAGGGGGTGGCGCAGGTGAAAGTTGTTGTGGGGGAACTCGAGGTTGAAGAAGGTCGCCTCGGGCTTCTCGAACTGGTTGGCCGCGGGCAGCACATAGTGGGCCAGCCGCGCGGTCTCGGTCATCGCGACGTCGATGACCACCAGGAGCTCGAGCGATTCGAGTGCGGCCCGCACGGCCGCCGAATCGGCGATCGAGTGTGCCGGGTTGCTGCTCTCGACGATCATCGCCCGGAACCGGTCCGCATGGTCGGTCAGGATCTCCTGCGGCACCACGTTCGACGGCACCAGGCCGGCGATCACCGGTGCGCCGGTGACCGGGCTGCGGCCGACCCCGCCCGAGCCGAACAGCGGGGCGAACGACGAATGCAGGTGCTGCCCACCGCGTTTGGCGAAATTTCCGGTGAGGATCCAGAGCATCTTGTTGAGGTAGGAACACAGTGTGCTGTTGGGGGCCTGCTGGATGCCGAGATCCTCGAACACCGCCACACTGCCGGCCACCGCGAGGCGGCGCACCGCTGAGCGCAGCAGGGTTTCGTCGACGCCGCACCGCGCGGCGTAGTCGCCGATGGGCACCCGGGCGAGCACGTCGCGCACCGGTTCCACGCCGTTGACGTGGGCGGCCAGAAACTCCTCGTCGCAGAGGTTTTCCTGCACCAGCACCGCGGCCATCGCGGCCAGGCACCAGGCGTCGGTCCCGGGTCGTACCCGCAGGTGGAAGTCGGCGAGCTTGGCGGTGTCGGTGACGACCGGGTCGATGACGATCATCGCGCGGTCGGGATCCTTGGCGATCTCGTTGAGCACCACCCGGGCCCGCGGAAAGCTCTGCGACATCCACGGGTTCTTGCCCACGAACACCGAGACCTCGGCGTGCTCGAACTCGCCGCGGGTGTGGCCGCCGTAGAGGTGCGCGTCGACCCACGCCTCACCGGTCTTCTCCTGCGCCAAGGCATTTGACCGGTAGCGGGAGCCGATCGCCTTGAGGAATGCGCCGCTGTAGGCTCCGCCCAGATGATTGCCCTGACCGCCGCCGCCGTAGTAGAAGATCTTGTCTCCGCCGTGGCTGTCCCTGATCGTCAGGAACTTCGCAGCGATCTCGGAAATCGCGGTGTCCCAATCGATCTCCTCGTAGCTGCCGTCGGGTCTGCGGCGCAGCGGTGAGGTCAGCCGGTTGGTGCTGCTCTGGTAGTGGTCCAGCCGCAGTGCCTTGTTGCAGGTGTATCCCTGCGAGGCCGGGTGTTCCTTGTCTCCGCGGATCTTGGTGATGGCCCGGCCCTCGGTCTGCACCACGATGCCGCAGTTGCACTCGCACAGGATGCACGCGGTGGGCTCCCATTGATCGACGGTCATGACGATGTTCCTTCCGGCAGGAGGGGGCGAAGTTGACGGTGGATCAGCTCGAGTGGTTTGACGTCGCGAGTTGCCCGTGCCATCACGACCGCACCTTCGATCGACGTCATGATCAGCGTCGCGAGTTCCTCGGCGCGTTCGGCGGGGACTCCGTCGTCGATCAGCCGATGGGTGATCTGAGTGGTCCAGCGGGTGAAGGCGGCCCCGGCGCGGTCCAGTGCGGCGGTGTCGGTGGCGCCGGGTTCTCCCGCCTCGACCGCGACCGCCACAATCGGGCAGCCGGCCCGGAAGTCGGTGGCGGACAACTGTTTGCGAAACCCGGCGATCATCGCGTCGAGCAAACCCGTGCCGCTGTCGGCCTTGTCGATTCGCGTGGCCACCTGATCGCTGGCGTAATCGATGGCCTCGCACACGAGTTGGCTGCGCCCGCCGGGAAAGTAGTGGTAGGCCGATCCGCGCGGTGCGCCGCTGTGGGCGAGTACGTCGGCGATCGCGGTCGGGTGCGCGCCGCGCTCCCGGATCAGCAGTGCGGCCGAGGCCACCATGCGCTCACGAGGACTGGTCATCGGACGCCTTTCGCTCGATTATGTATGTAACCCTACATAATCGACGGGCATGGGTCTATCCCGTGAGCTCGAGCGGTTGCGTCCAAATCATCAACGCGGCGGGTTGCTGCCTGATGGTGGCTGCAACCCGCCGCGTTGGTGGCCTAACTGTGTCGATGGGGCCGGCAGGGATTGCCGGCGGCCTCGATCACACCCCGGCAGCCTCGTTGAGGGCATTGAGGGTGCCTGTCGCCTCCAGGTATTCCTGGACCCAGCGTTCGATCACCGCGGAGGTCTTCTCGACCTTGGTGAACTGGCCGACCACCTGGCCGACCGGGTTGAACGCGACGTCGACGCTCTCGTTGGGGTACTTGTGCGTGGCGGCCACGGCCATCCCGGACACCATGTACTGCAACGGCATACCGAGCGGCTTCGGGTTGTCCGGGTTCTCCCAGGCTTCGGTCCAGTCGTTGCGGAGCATGCGGGCCGGCTTGCCGGTGAACGAGCGGCTGCGCACGGTGTCGCGGCTGGTGGCCTTGGCGTACGCGGCGTGCTGCTGCGCGGTGTGCTCGGACTCTTCGACCATGACCCACTGCGATCCGGTCCAGGCACCCTGCGCGCCGAGCGCCAGGGCCGCGGCGATCTGCTGACCGCTGCCGATACCGCCGGCGGCCAGCACCGGCACCGGAGCGACCTCCTTGACGACCTGGGGCCAGAGCACGATCGAGCCCACCTCGCCACTGTGTCCACCGGCCTCGCCGCCCTGGGCGATGATGATGTCGACGCCGGCGTCGGCGTGCTTACGGGCCTGTGACGGCGAGCCGCACAGCGCCGCGACCTTGCGGCCCTCGGCGTGGATGCGCTTGATCATGTCGGCCGGCGGGGTGCCGAGCGCATTGGCGATCAGCGTCATCTTGGGGTGCTTGAGGGCGATTTCCACCTGCGGGGTCGCGGTGGCCTCGGTCCAGCCGAGCAACTGCAGCGCATCGTCGTCGCTGTGTTCGACCGGCACGCCGTGGTCGGCGAGGATCTTGCGGGCGAAGTCCAGATGCTCCTGGGGCACCAGGGACTGCAGCATGCCCTTGAGTTCGTCGGCGGACATGTTGGCGTCCATGCCCTCGTACTTGTTGGGGATCACGATGTCGACGCCGTACGGGTGATCGCCGATGTGCTCATCGATCCAGTTGAGCTCGATTTCCAGCTGCTCGGGCGTGAAGCCCACGGCGCCCAGCACGCCGAAACCGCCGGCCTTGCTGACGGCGACGACGACGTCGCGACAATGGGTGAACGCGAAAATCGGGAATTCGATCCCGAGCTCGTCGCAGAGTGCGGTGTGCATTCTCCAGCTCCTTGTGGTGACGGTGCGGTTCGAGAGTCCTCGGCCGGTCCGGCCCGGACAGAAGTGAAACGTGTTCTAGTTTAGTACCACCGTGGGGAGTTTCGGGCCGGGACCCGGCAGATTCACGCGAGCTCGGCCACGAACGACACTTCGTTTCCGTCGGGATCGGCGACATCGATGACGGCGACCATGTCGGCGATGACCTGCGGTTCTGGCACGCTGACGCCGTTGTCGCGCAGCCAGGCGACGGTGGTGCCGAGGTCATCGACCCCGAATCTCACGGCCGATCGCCCGGCGCTGCCATCATCGGTGACGACCTGTAGCCACGCCGTCGCGGTCAGTTGCCATTCGGCGACTCCCGGAACCGGTTCCAGGTCGGGTTCGCGGTCGAGCAACCGCGCGTACCAGGCCTTGGCCTCCTCGAATCGTCCGGTGGCGATGACAGCCGCGACATCCTTGATCCCGATGCGGTGCATTTGTGCGGACATCCCTCTAGTTCTAGTCCTGATCTGGTCTCGACTGGCCGATTGTCGTGGTGGCTTGGTTTAGTAGCCCCATGGGCCGCACGCTGTCGCCACCCGAGTCACTCGAGGAGATCGGGTTCGGTCCGGGGGGTGCACAGGTCGGCGCCTTCTTCGACCTCGACGGCACCCTGGTGGACGGATTCACCGCGACGGCGCACGCCGGTCATCGCATCCGCCAGAGGCAGGCCGCCGTCGGTGAGATCCTCGGAATCGTCGAGGCCTCCGTGCGGTATCGGATCGGACGGATGCCGTTCGAGCGGCTGCTGGTGCGGGCGGCCGGTTATCTCCGGGGCGAATCACTGCCGGAGCTCGACGAACTGGGGGAGTACCTGTTCGAAAGCCGCATCACCCAACGCGTGTACCCGCACATGCGGGAAGTGGTGCGTCGCCACCAGGATCGCGGGCACACGGTGGTGATGAGTTCCTCGGCGCTGACCATTCATGCCGAGCCGGTCGCGCGGCACCTGGGTATCGACCACGTGCTGTGCAATCGCTTCGCCACCGACGACCAGGGCCGGCTGACCGGCGGGATCATCGAACCCATCATCTGGGGAGCGCGTAAGGCCGATGCGGTGCAGGCGTTCTGCCGGACTGAGCGGGTAGACCTGGCGCGCAGCTATTTCTATGCCGACGGTCCCGAGGACAGCGCGCTGATGCGTCTGGTGGGTCATCCGCGGCCGGTGAATCCGCGACCAGGTCTGGCCTCGGCCGCCACCGAACAGGACTGGCCGGTGCTCACGGTGCCCCGTCCGGGTGGCCGGCGCCGCGGCGAACGCCGGCTCCGTCCGGGTGCCTAACTCGACCTGTGCAGGCCCTTGCCCGTGACGAGCGGCAGGTCCAGGGTCGTGCGGATGCCGGGCTCGGCGGCCATGACGTCGGGGATGGCGTTGACGATGCGTCCGGCTGCCGCCACGATCGCGGCGTGGTTGTGGTCTCCCTTGCGGCTGCTGGGACAGATGTCGACCACGTAGGAAGGCTCGCCGACGATCTCGACGCGGTAGGAGCCGCCGGGCTGGGCCGGCTGCGCCCAGTCCGGCCGCAGGTCCGCGCGCACCCGGGTGACGTGTTCGACCACGATCACCGGCTTGCCGCCGACCATGCCGTTGATCTGGAAGCGCATCGCCGCCACCGTGCCCTTGGCGATGACGCCGGTCGCGACCTCGATGTCCTCGGGCGCCGGCTCCAACTCGTAGTGCTCGGTGATGTCTTCTACTTCGACGCCCAGTCCGGCGGCGAGCATCCGGATCGCGGTTCCCCAAGCGGCGCTGAGGATTCCGGGGAGAAACAACATTCCGGGCTGGTCGATCGGATTGCCGAACCCCATGACGATCGACATCACCTCGGTGCCGTCATAGGTGGCGTAGTCGGCGATCTCCATGGTCTTGATCTGATCGATGCGCTGACAGGTACCGGCGATCGCGAACGGCACCAGGTCGGTGGCGAATCCAGGGTCGACGCCGGTGATGAACACGCTTGAATTACCCGCCTGGGCAGCTTCTTCGACCCGGGCGATGGCCTTCTCCGGCATAGCGCCCCAGGGGAATTGCAGGCCGCCCGGGGCCGAGCCGACCACATTGATCCCGGCGGCCAGTGCGGCCATCACATCGCGGGTGGCTTCCACGGGGCGGGTGTCACCCATCGCGCAGTACACCAGGCAGTCCGGTTTGGCGGCGATCGCGGCATCGATGCCGAGCGTGGCGGTGACCCCGGTGACGCCGTCCAGGCCGGCCAGTTCGCCCGCGTCCAGGCCGACCTTCGCCTCGGTCGAGGTGCCCACCGCGACGAGTTCGAACCGGGGGTCGTCGATGAGTTGGATCAGGGCCAACCGGCCGCAGTTTCCGGTGCCGACGATCGCCACGCGAATGGCCATACAGGTCTCCTCAAGTGTTCGGTCTGATCGCAGTATGCCGATCCAAGGCCCAAATTGGAACAGGTTCTAATTTCAAGCCGTACGCGGTAGCCTCACCCGTCATGGGACGGGTAGACGGAAAAGTGGCACTCATCAGTGGCGGCGCGCGAGGCATGGGCGCGGAGCACGCCCGGGCGCTGGTCGCCGAGGGCGCCAAGGTGGTGATCGGGGACATCCTCGACGACGACGGTAAGAAGCTGGCCGCCGAGCTCGGCGATTCGGTCCGCTACGTGCATCTCGACGTCACCGAAGAAGACCAGTGGAACGCCGCGGTGGAAACCGCCACGTCGGAGTTCGGCCTGCTCAATGTTCTGGTGAACAATGCCGGGATCGTCGCGCTCGGCCAGATCGGCAAGTTCGACATGACCCAGTGGCAGAAGGTGATCGACGTCAACCTGACCGGCACCTTCCTGGGGATGCAGGCGTGTGTCAAGGCGATGAAAGCCGCGGGCGGCGGCTCGATCATCAACGTGTCGTCCATCGAGGGATTGCGCGGCGCGGCCATGGTGCATCCGTATGTCGCATCCAAGTGGGCGGTGCGCGGTCTGACCAAGTCTGCGGCGCTGGAGCTCGGTGCCAAGCAGATCCGGGTCAACTCGATCCACCCCGGTTTCATCCGCACCCCGATGACCGAGCATTTCCCCGAGGACATGCTCAGCATTCCGCTGGGCCGGCCGGGCCAACCCGACGAGGTGTCCACCTTCGTCGTGTTCCTGGCCAGCGACGAATCCCGGTACGCCACGGGCGCTGAGTTCGTCATGGACGGCGGCATCGTCAACGACGTCCCGCACAAGCTCTGATCCGCACCGGCCGCACGCGGCGGTACGGACCACGGCAGAATGACCCGGCAGGGCATCGACTCGCCGACACGGTGCCACCTGACCGGTCTGTGAGGAGCTGCCCATTTCCGCCCGGAATCGCCGCGCCGGCCTGAGCGTCACGGGTTTCGTCGGCCTGGTCGTTGCAGTGCTGGTGCTGTCGCTGTGCGCGGCGGACTTCCCGCCGTTCGCCAAGCCAGAGCCACCGTCCGGGCGGATGGAACTGGCGCAGGGCTGGCAGCTGGCCTCGGCGCGCACCGTTACCGCCGACGGCGCGGCCATGTCCACACCCGGCGAGGTGAAAGCCGACTGGCATCCGGTCGAGCAGATGCCGTCCACCGTGCTCGCCGCGCTACAGGCCGACGGCACCTATCCCGACCTGTACGTGGGCGACAACCTGGCCGATGTGCCCGACGACCTGTTCCGGCAGGACTGGTGGTACCGCACGACATTCACCGCACCGCAGGGCAGCTCGAGCTACCGGCTGGATTTCCCGGGCATCAACTACCGCGCCGAGGTGTGGCTCAACGGCACCATGATCGCCGGCAATTCCCTGCTGGTGGGCATGCACACGATCCACGAGATCGACGCGACCGAATGGATCAACCCCGGCGGCGTCAACACGCTGGCGGTCAAGGTGACGCCCGAGCAGTCGCTGCAGGACATCGACGGTGTCGAGCTGGCCGACAGCTGGTGGGATTGGCTCAACTGGAACCGCATCGGCTACCAGGGCCCGGGCAAGAACCCGCTGCGCGGCAATTCCTATGTGGCCGACCGCAATGCGGGCATCTTCAAACCCGTGTACCTCAGCTACTCGGGACAGGTTGTGCTCAGCGACCCGCTGGTCACCACGGAGCTGCCGCTGCCCGCCACCGACTCGGCCCGGCTCACCGTCTACTCCGACATCCGCAACACGGCCGATACCCCGATGCGCGGCGTGGTGCGGGCCCGGATCAGCCGGCCCGGCAAACCGGCCATCTCGGTGGATCAAGCGGTCAGCCTGGCACCGGGTGAGAAGCGTGAAATCCGGTTCGATGCAGACACTTTCGCGGCGCTGCGGGTCAACAACCCGGATCTGTGGTGGCCCTACACCATGGGCCGGCCCGATCTGTATGACCTGCGGTTGGAATTTCTGCGGTACGGCCGGGCCACCGACACCCTGGACTCCCGGTTCGGCATCCGCACCGTGGCGCAGCACCGCGACGACGACGAGCAGTTTCCCGACCTGGGCCGCGGCGGGAGTTTCTACCTGACCGTGAACGGGCGTGATTTTCTGGTCCGGGGCGCCGCGTACACACCCGACCTGTTGTTCTCCTACGACCCGCAGCGTGAGGACGCCATCCTCGGGTACGTCCGGGATCTGGGATTGAACATGCTGCGTCTGGAGGGAAAGTTCCCGGGCGACAACATCATCGAGCGGGCCGACGAACTCGGCATCCCGCTGATGTACGGCTGGATGTGCTGCAACCAGTGGGAGAAGTGGTGGCAGTGGGACGACGAGGACCGGCGGGTGGCCGACGAGAGCATGCGCTCGCAGATCCTGTCGCTACGCGGGCACGCGTCGGCGTTCCTCTGGGCCAACGGCAGCGACGGCAAGCCGCCGGCGCCGGTGCTCGCGGGCTATCACGGCATCCTGCGCGATCTGCACTGGCCCAACACCGTCGTCGACACCGTGTCCTCCTTGGCGCGCGACGCCAACGGGGAACCTGACTGGGACGGCATCCACATGGCAGGCCCCTACACCTGGCGCCCGCCGAGCTATTGGTTCAGCGGCCGCTACCAGGCCACCCGCGGCTCCAACGCCGAACAGGGCGACAACGAGCACATCCCGCCGTTCGCCAGCCTGCAGAAGTTCATCCCCAAGGACAAACTCTGGCCCATCAACGAAGCGTGGTACTTCCACGCCGGGGCCAACCCGAGCAACGCCGCCCTGGAGAGCATCCGCACCGCGGTGATGCAGCGCTACGGATCGTCGGGTAGCGCAGAGGAATTCGCCCGCAAAGCCCAGCTGGCGCATTACGAGTCCACCCGCGCGCAGTTCGAGGCGTTCGCGGCCGGCGGGTGGGACAACCACAAGATGACCATCTACTGGATGCTCAACAACCACTGGCCCTCGTTCTTCGGGCACCTCTTCGACTACTACCTGCGACCCGGCGGCGCCTATTACGGCGCGAAGAAGGGTTTGCGCCCGCTCTCGGTGGTGTTCGACGCGTATGCCACCGGCGATCACGACACCGCCCACGTGAGCGTGGTCAACCAGTCCGCGCAGGAGCGGACCGGCCTGCGGGTTCGGGTGCGGACCTACGACCTGACCGGCCGGGTGCGCGACGACCGGGGCGCCGACGTGCCGGCCGTGCCGTCCAACGGCGTCGTGCCGGGGCTGTCGCTGCCGCGGCTGGCCCTCGACTCGCCGGTGGTGTTCGTCCGAGCTGAACTGCTCGACGAGAACGGCGGCGTCGTCGCCGACAACACTTACTGGCAGTCGCAGCAACTCGATGACGTCGGCCCACCCGTCAACGACCAGGCGTTCGACCTGGTGCAGAGCAGCTGGGCCGATATGACCCCGCTGAACACGATGCCGCAGACCCGGCTGCAGGTGACCGCGCACCGGAACGATTCTTCCGACGGCGGCGCGAGCGTGCAGATCCGGCTGCACAATCCCGGACGTGGAATCGCGTTCTTCGAACGCGCCGAGATCACCACCACCCATGACGGTGACGAGATCCTGCCGATCGAATACTCCGACAATTACGTCACCGTCTATCCAGGGGAGACGGTGGAGGTGACCGGCACGATGACGGGCTCGGAGCCCGCGGCCAACTGGGTCCGCGTCAGCGGCTACAACAGTGCGCCGACGGTGGTACCGATCGACCAGCGGGCACGACGATAGGATCGGGTGATGACCACAACCGATGAGCGCCATGAGGTCAGCCAGTTGGCCGAGAGCGGCGGATGGCTGCACCGTGACGTCGACCGGGTGGACGTCTACCAGCGCGGCGCCAACCGGATCAGAGTGGTGTGGCAGGGCGCCGACACGATCAGCGGGGCGACGCTGTACCAGGACGACATCATGACCACCTACACCCGCGAACTGGCGACCTTGAACGGGTGGCTCAAGCGCTGAGTCGCCGGTCGGCCCGATCGCGCGGGCCGAAAATCGGTCGCCACGGCCGGTGACGGTGTGGCACTGTCGGATTCCGTGATCGACAACGCTGCTTCGGCACCAACACTCAAGCTGGACACCGTCACCGACGCCGACTGGGCGGGCATGGCGCTGCTCGGCAACACCGCGTTCGGTGAGGTCAACCACCCGGATTCAATGGCGGCGTGGCAGCAGATGGTGCCACCCGGCGGCGGCGTGGTGATGCGTGCCGGTGACGGCGACATCGTCGGGCAGTCGATCTATCTCGATCTCACGCTCACCGTCCCGGGCGGGGCACTGCTGCCCGCGGCCGGCATCAGCTATGTGGCAGTGGCGCCCACCCATCGACGGCGCGGGATCCTGCGCTCGATGTACACCGAGTTGCACCAGCGGATCGCCGATGCGCGGTACCCGATAGCGGCCCTCACCGCGAGCGAAGGCGGAATCTACGGGCGGTTCGGCTATGGCCCGGCCACCACTGTGCACCTGATGACGATCGATCGCAGGTTCGCTCAGTTCCACGCCGGCGTGCCCGACCCGGGCGGTGTGCGCCTGGTCAAACCCGCCGATCACCGCGATACGTTCGCCGAGATCTACGAGCGCTGGCGGCAGCGGACGCCGGGCGGGCTGGCCTGCCCGACCGCGCTGTGGGACGACGTCCTGGCCGACCGGGAGAACACCCGCGACGGTGGGTCCGAGCTGTTCGCCTTCCTGCACCCCGACGGCTACGCGCTGTACCGGGTACACGGAGAGGAGTCCAGATCGCTGCGAGTACGAGAGGTGACCGCGGTGACCACGGATGCCTACATCGCCCTCTGGCGGGCGCTGCTGGGAATGGACCTGATGGAGAAGGTGAGCATCTGGACCCATCCGGGCGACCCGCTGCCTTACCTGCTGACCAATCCGCGGCTGGCGCGGGTGACGTCCAGCAGCGACGATCTGTGGGTCCGGATCATGAACATCCCGGTTGCCCTGCAGGGCCGCCGGTATCAGGCCGACCTCGACGCCGTGCTGGAGGTGACCGACGGTTTCCGCGGTGACGGCGGACGCTTCGCCCTGCAGATTCGCGACGGCCAGGCCCGGTGCACGCCGACCGATGCTTCTGCTGACATCGCACTCGACCTCGACGTCCTGGGCAGCCTCTACCTGGGCAGCCACCGCCCTCAGGCGTTCGTCGCCGCGAACCGGTTGCGTGGCAAGGACTCAGAGGTGGTGCAGCGGCTCGGTGCGGCCTTCGCGAGTGACGTTCCGGCGGAATTGGGCTACAGCTTCTGATCGTGGCCGCCGGGCTGCTGCGTAGTGTTCACGTGGTGAGCGCACGTGCAGGCATCGTCGTTACCGGAACCGAAGTACTCACCGGAAGGGTTCAGGACCGCAACGGCCCCTGGCTGGCCGACCAGCTTCTCGAGCTCGGGGTGGAGCTCGCCCACATCACCATCTGCGGCGACCGTCCCCGGGACATCGCGGCGCAGCTGAGGTTCCTGGCCGCCGAAGGTGTGGACCTGATCGTGACCAGCGGTGGCCTCGGGCCGACGGCCGACGATCTCACCGTGGCGACCGTCGCCGAGTTCTGTGGTCGTGACCTCGTTCTCGACACGGCCATGGAGGAGCGGATCGCGGCGATCCTGCGCAAGCTGATCGGCGACCGGCCCGGAGTGGATTTCGACGCGGTGCGCGCGGCCAACCGCAAGCAGGCCATGGTGCCCGCCGGTGCCGAGGTTCTCGCGCCGGTGGGTACCGCTCCCGGCGTTGTCGTGGGCGGCAGTCCCACGGTGGTCGTGCTGCCCGGCCCGCCGCGCGAATTGCAGCCGATGTGGCGCACGACTGTCGCGACAGAGGCTGTGCAGCAGGCGATTTCGGGACGTACCCACTACCGCCAGGAGACGGTGCGGATGTTCGGCTTGGCCGAGTCCGGCCTGGCGGAGACGCTGCGCGACGCCGAGGGCACGATCGCGGGTTTCGACGATCTCGAGATCACCACCTGCCTGCGCCGCGGTGAACTGGAGATCGTCACCCGCTACGAGCCCGGCTCGGCCGCGGCTTACCAGGCCCTGCTGACGTTGCTGCGCGACCGGCACGGTGCCGCGCTCTACTCCGAGGACGGCACGACCGTGGATCAGCAGGTGGCCGGACTGCTTGCCGGGCATCGGATCGCCACCGCGGAATCGTGTACGGCCGGGCTGCTGGCTGCTCGTCTGGCTGACATCCCGGGTTGCTCGGAATACCTCGCCGGCGGAGTGGTCAGCTACTCGAATGAGGCGAAAGCTGAACTGCTCAACGTTGATCCGCTTCTGATCACCGAGCACGGAGCGGTGTCCGAACCGGTGGTCGAGTCGATGGTCGCCGGCGCGCTGCACCATTTCGGCGCTGATACCGCGGTGGCCATCAGCGGTATCGCCGGCCCGGATGGCGGTAGTCCGGAAAAGCCGGTCGGCACCGTGTGTTTCGCGGTTCGGTCGGGGTCGACGGCGATCACCCGCACCCTGCGTCTGCCGGGTGATCGCGCCGATATCCGGGAACGGGCCACCACGGTGGCCATGCACCTGCTGCGCCGGGCTCTCACCGGAATCGGCGAGTAGCCGCACACCCTCAGGTTCGCGCGACGACTGCTTCGCCGGGCGCCGACTGGCGCGAGCGCCTGGACGCGCCGATGGCCAGCCGCCGCACGATGGACGGATGCATCAGGCGGCTGGGCGGATCGACGAGGTTCATCACCCGGAAGAACGCCTCGGTGACGACCGGGTCGTGCTCGGCGGCGGTGAGCACCCGCTCGGTGTACCAGTTGGACAGCCGCACCGAGACCGGGCGGTGCCCCGGGATCTGCGGCAGGGCCAGATCGGCGCCGCAGGCCATCTGCCATGCGGTGTTGACGCAGCCGGCCGCGGCGCGCAGGAATCTGCGGCCCAGGTCGTCGGCTCCCCGGGTCAGGCAGTCGCGCAGCGCCAGCGCCTCGAGTGCGGCCACCGACATGCCTTGTCCGTAGACCGGGTTGAAGCTGCAGATCGCGTCACCGAAGACCAGCAGACCGTCGGGGAACCGGGGCATGCGCTCGTAGCGTCGGCGCACGCTCGCCGGATAGCGGAACGTGGCGACCGGCCCCAGCGGCTGCGCACTGCGCAGGGCCGCGACGGTTTCGGCGGGAAACAGATCCTCGACGAATTCGATCATGCCGTCCAGGTCGGCCGGCGGCTCGTGACCGTTCAGGCCCGCGGTGGTGAGCAGCCAGGTGTCGTCTTCGTAGGCGAACAACGAACCGGCGCAGGGTCTTTCCGGAACTGCCCCGACCAGGGTGAGCCGATCGCGGGGAGCGTCGGCCCCCAAGCGCATCAGCTGGCTGGAATAGGCCACGTGCACCGGGATTCGGTCCTCGGCGGGACGTCCGAAGCCCGCGCTCTCCAGAAACGCCGGCGTACGCCCGGCGCGGCCCATCGCATCGACGATCAGATCGGCGGTGATCGTCTGTCCGGGGCCACCGCCACGAGGAGCCGCGAGGACGCTGGTCACCCGCCGGTGGTCATCCATCAGCAACTCGACGGCGTCGTGCCCGTCGAGGATGCGGATGTTGCCGATGGCGCGTACCCGGTCGCGCACGTGCGCCTCCAGGAACGGTCGGCTGGCCAGATACGACGAGATCGGTTTGGACGGTTGTCCGTCGAGATTGAGTCGATGGCCGCCGAATGTGAGCGACACCAGAGCCAGATTCGTGCCTTCGAGCACGGTCGCACCGTCGGCGGCCAGATCCTCCGGAAGCCCGGGAAACAACTCGCCCATCGCTTGCAGACCGCCGCTGAGCAGTCCGTGGGCGTGCCGTCCCTGCGGGACGCCCCGCCGTTGGGCCGGACCGTCGGGGAGTTCGTCGCGCTCGACGAGCGTGACGGTGTCGAAGAACTCAGCCAGCGCCCGCGCCGCCAGCAGACCGCCCATGCTCGCGCCCAGTACTACTGCGTGTGTGCCGATCGTTGCCATTGCCGACCTCCGGACCGCTGGCACATCGCCAGTTGTTCGAAGTATGGAAACGGGCTGCAGCCGGGCCTAGAGTAGTTCGCTACTCGAACTCACCGGGTCACCGGAATCGACGCCAGTGCCTCCTCCACGCAGGCCGGCCAGGCGCCCTCGTCGAGGACCGTGACGGCACGCGCCCCATAAGCGCTCGAGATGACGACATCGGGCCGCAAGCTCGCCAGCACGTGCAGGCTATCGGTCATGGCCGCGGAGTCGCCGACGCCGGGAATCACGAATGTCGACCACCGGCCGTCTGCGGCGACGAACATGGTGTCCCCGGTGAACAGGTACCGGCCCCGTGTACCTTCGACCAGATAGCTCGTGCTGCCGGGGGTGTGTCCGGGCGTGGGGATCACCTCGACGCCGCGGTCATCGACATGGCGGGTCGACAGCGGTACGTCGATCGGGCGGTGCCGGCCGATCGTCTCGCGTTCGGCGGCGGGCGCATGCAACCGGGCACCGAACCGTTCGGCGATCCGGGCCAGCATCGGGCCGGCCTCGTCCTGGTGCGACAGATAGTGGTCGTCGATCCCGCCGAGGGAATCCAGTGTGGCGAAGTCGGCGTCGCTGGCTGGGCAGTAGAACAGCGCGTTGTGCCCGCCCGCGGTCCACAGGTAGGAGTGTGTGGTCAAACCGGGAAACGGTATGTCGGTACGGGTTTCCCACAGGTCGGCCCGGATCTGGGTCATCGAGGTTGTCATGACGACAGCCTCGACCCTCAACAATGGTTGAGGTCAACCCCCGGATGGGCTCAGTCTGTCTTCGCCTTGTCCCACATCTCGACCATGGTGCCCATGATCTCCTGTGCACAGCCCAGTCCACCGAGGTGGCTTTCGTAGGGCAGCTCGGTCATCACCGCGTCGGGCAATCGGGAGACCACATGCTGTCCGTGTGCGAACGGCACGATGTGGTCGTGGTCGCCGTGCCACCAGCGCACCGGAACCTTGACCTCGTCGAGCCGGAAACCCCAGTCCCGCTCGAACACCACGATGTCGTAGAACGGCGCTGCCAGCTGCTTGCGGCTGCCGTTGAGCAGGTCGTCGAGGAACATGGCCTTGAACTCGGGCCTGGCCAGCATGCGCCGGTCGCCCTCGGGGGAGATCCGCGCGTAGATCTCGAGCGCCGGCGAGGCGACCGGACGGATCAGCCGGATCAGCCCGGAAGCCGCCAAGCGGATCGGTGCGCCCGCCACCTCCAGGATCGGGGCGACGGCCGCGCCGAGCTGCATCAGTGGACTGCTGATGGCATCCGGGCCCACCATCGGCGCCACGCCGCCGAGTACCCCGGCCGCCACCACCCGGTCGGGCATGGCGGCCGCGGTGGCCAGGGTGTAGGGCCCGCCACCGGACAACCCGATGACGGCCATCGTGTCGATGCCCAACGTGTCGGCGATGGTGCGTAGGTCGTCACCGAAATCCAGCACCCGGTCGTATTGGTGGGGAGTGGAGGACCCGATGCCGGGACGGTCCACGCCGATCAGCCGGATGTGGTGCTGCTCGGCGTAGATCCGGGCCTCGGTCGGGATCTGCCGCCGCGCTCCCGGGGTGCCGTGCAGCCAAAAGACCGCACGGCCCTGCGGATCACCGAATTCGGCGAACCCGAGTTGTCGGCCGTCGCCCACGGCGATGTTGCCCTCCAACTTGGGGCGATCGATCGGGATGACCATCTTCGAGTGCCTCGCCTGTCCGGGTACGCGGTCAGCCGGCGACGGAAGCGTCGTAGATCGACTGGATGGACTTGTCCAACGTGGCGTTGAACTCGTCGTCGCTCTGCTGGGCCGACAGGCCTTCGGTCAGCGCGCGGCTGAAGCTGGCGATCACGCCGGTGTTGGCGGCCAGAAGCTTGTTGGCCTCGTCGCGGGAGTAGCCGCCGGACAGCGCCACCACTCGCATCACCTTGGGGTGCTCGACCAGCGACTGGTAGTGATTGGTCTGCGTCGGCAGGGTCAGCTTGAGCATCACCTTCTGATCAGCCGGCAGCGCGTCGAGGTTCTTGGTGATCTCGTCGCGCAGCAGCACCTCGGCCTCGGCCTTGTCGGAGATCGAGATGGTGACCTCGGGCTCGATGATCGGGATCAGGCCGTGCGACAGGACCTGCTTGGCGACGTCGAACTGCTGGGCGACCACGGCGGCGATGCCCTCGGCGTTCGCGGCGCCGATCACCGAACGCTCCTTGGTGCCGAAGATGCCGTTCTTCGCCGCCCGCGCCAGCAGATCGTCCAGGCCGGGCATCGGCTTCATCACCTGCACGCCGTCGGCCGCGTCGGCCAGGCCCTTGTCGATCTTGAGCAGCGGCACCACGCCCTTGTCCTCCCACAGGTAGGTCGCGGTGGGTTTGCCCTCGATGGTGCGGTCCATGGTCTGCTCGAACAGGATCGCGGCCAGCACCCGATCACCGTTGAACACCGGGGAGGTGATGATGCGCGAGCGCATCTGGTGGATCAGGTCGAACATCTCGTCTTCGGAGGAGTAGGCGCTCTCCTCGACGCCGTACAGACGCAGGGCCTTCGGGGTGGACCCACCACTCTGGTCGAGCGCGGCGATGAAGCCCTTGCCCGCGGTCATCTTGTCGGCCTGCTGCTGGTTCACCATGAGGTTGTCTACTCCTTTGAAGACGGCGTCGCGCTGTACTGCTGTTGCGCACACCACAGTGGCGCACAGTTCACTGGAGAGGATATGCGGCTACGTCGCGGCGGTAGCGCCCACCCATCGGGGCGGGGTGCGGGCAGCCCACGGGGCAGCCTGCTCCAACTGACCGGCCAGGCTGAGCAGGACCGACTCGTCGGGAGCCATCAGCTGCACCCCGATCGGCAGGCCGCCGGAGGTCTGCCCCAGCGGCAGCGATATGGCTGCCCAGCCGGTGATGTTGGCCAGGGCCGTCCAGCCGGTGGTGGCGAACTCGACGTCGAAGAAGGCCCGGGTGGTGCCCCGGGGCTGGTTGAGCAGCCCATAGGGCGGCGGTCCGGTCAGCAGCGTCGGCACCAGCAGCACATCGTGACCGGCCATGTCCGCGGCGAACCGCCGCGTCTGGGCATGGACGTCGGCGATGGCGTTGGCATAGGCCAGACCGGTGGTGGTGAAGCCCTCGCGGATCATCACCCAGGTGCTCGGCTCGAACTCGTCCTCACGGGGCGCCCGGCCCAGATGCTGCCGGGCCAGTTCGTGCAACTGCGCGTTGCTGACGGTGTGCAGCACCGCGACGGCGTCGGCGACCACATCCGCGTCGACCGTGGGAGCGCCCGGCGTGAGGTGATGCCCGAGGCCCTCCAACAACCGCCCGGCGGCCTCGACCACTGCCACCACCTCGGGGTCGATTCGTTCGGTGGGAAAGGGCGACGAGGTGGCGATCAGGATGCGCTGCGCCGACGGTGTCTGTGCGGCCGCGTCGAGGAAGGAGACCGGTGCGGCGGCGGCGCTGTAGGGATCACCGGGCACGGTGCCGGCGACGACGTCCAACAGCGCCGCGCAGTCACGGACGGTTCGGGTCAGGGCGTGATTGTTGACCAGCCCCTCGAGTCCGTGCCCGGCATCCGGGGCGAAGGAGGATCGGCCGCGTCGGGGCTTGAGGCCGACGACGCCGCAACATGACGCCGGCACGCGGATGGAACCGGTTCCGTCCCCGCCGGAGGCCGCGGGCACCACTCCGGCGGCCACTGCCGCGGCCGAACCGCCGCTGGATCCGCCCGGGGTCACGGCGGGCGACCACGGATTCACCGTCCGGCCGAAAAGCAGCGGTTCGGTGGTGCAGTGGTTGCCCCACTCGGGGGTGTTGGTCTTGCCGAACACCACGAGGCCCGCATCGAGGTACCGGTTCACCGTCCACGCCGTTTCGGATGCCACATGGTCGCGCAACGCGCGGCACCCCATCGATTCGCGAGTGCCTGCGAGTGCCGTGCCGAGATCCTTGAGCAGGAACGGCACCCCGGCCAGCGGGCCGGATCGCTCACCGCGTAGCACCCCGGACTCGTCGAGGGCTGCGGCCTGGGCGCGACCTCGGTCGAACAAGTCGGTGATCACGGCATTGAGACCGCGGGTCGCCTCGACCCTGATGATCGCGGCGTCGAGCAACTCGACGGCGGTCACCTCACCGGCAGCGGCCAACGCCGCCTGTCCGATCGCGTCGGTGCGGGCAAGCTCGAATGCCGATGACGAATCCATGTCACATCACTCCGGGCGATCGATGGTGGTATCGGTGGGCGTGCTGACACGGGTCAACTCGAGCGCGATGAGAACCTCGAGCGCGGTGATGACCAGCCCCGTGAAGTACATCCATTTGAGCGTCGGATCCGGTTGGGCGGCAAAGTAAACGACCAAGAAGATCGGCCCGACGATACCGACCACGAACACCATCGCCTGGATCCGGACGTACCGCCAGAATGTGGACATCGTTCTCCCGCCGTGTGGCCGATGAGCGGCACAGCTTAACGCGGTTACCGCGGTGCGACGACCACCGGCGTGGACAGGATCTCGCGGTATTCGACCATCGGTTCGCGTTTGAGCACCGCGTTGCCCGAGGTGACCAGCAACTCCGTCGGCGAGACCGCGTAATTGACCTGGTAGTTGCGGGCCACGAACTTGCGCCCCGGGGTGAGGTCGGCCGACGCTGCCAGCGCCGCTTTGTCGGAGAGCCGGACACCGTGGTACTCCAGCCTGCCGGTGCGGTCCAGGCAGATCACGACGAGTGATCCTTCGGTGCGGCCGATCGCCCGGGCCGTCTGGGTGTCCGCGCAGCGCGCCGAGGAATCGACGAAGCCGGATCCGTCGGAGGCGAACGCCGCGACCGGCGGCGTTGCGGCGCGTGCGGTGAAGGTGCGCTGTAGAGGCCGGTTCGGCTTCACCTCGTAGGTTCTGGCGCCGACGGCGTAGACCGAATCCCTGGCCGAGAACTTGGAGGTGAGCGTGGTGAGGATGACGAATGCGGTGAGCATCGAGCTGACCACGGCCGCAGCCGCCACCCCGATTCCGACGGGTAGCCAGCGTCGCTCCGGTGCCTTCCGATGCCGTCCGCGACGAGCCGGCTGATACGGCGGATGCGGTGTGGAAACGAGGCAGGTGACCAAGCTTGCTCCCGGAGAACGGCGGTGTGATGGGCGTGGCAGGCGGCGGCGGGCGCTGACGCGAGCTCATATTGTGCACGACGAGGCGGGGCGCCGTGGGCGACACCCGGGAATTGGCCGAAACCCGCGTTCTGTGGTGGGGCGGTCGCATGGTGGCCCTGAAATTAGCTCGGCAACAGCCAGATTCGTGCTCATCTGCCCGGTGTGGGCCAGTACGCCGCAGGCAGAAGCGGTTTGGGTGATGTGCACGTCCGGCGGCCGGCAACGTCACTTCGGTGTCGCCGGCCTCGGCCGCCATTCCCGTCACGCCGATTCAAACCGGTATCCCTGCCGGCGAACCTCGTTAGCGTCGAATTTCCGATACAAGCAGCCGCTTTCGAGGGGAGCGTGGCTATGTCTACTACTGAACTGTCTACTTCTGAAGTCACCGTCAGTCCGTTGTCGGGTCACACCGGGGCCTTGATCGACGGGATCGATCTCGCCGCGCCGCTGGCACCAGAACAGGTCGAAGCGATCCGTGCCGCACTGCATCGTTGGAAGGTCGTGTTCTTCCGCGGGCAGGAGCTCGACCACGCGGCGCAGATCGCGTTCGGCGCCCAATTCGGGGACGTGACTGCCGGCCATCCATACGAGGGCGACTCTGCCCCAGCCGAATTCCCGCAAATCCATACGGTCTCGCCGGCCGCCTACGACCATCGGTACGGCACCAAGTACCGCAAACGGCAGAGTCCGAACGGTCCCGGCTGGCACGCCGACGTCACCCCGTTGATCAACCCTCCGTCGCATTCGATACTGCGAGCAGAGCGCGTGCCCGAGTACGGCGGGGATACCCAGTTCACCAATGTGGCTGCGGTATATGCGGGTCTGTCGCCGGCGGTGCAGAACCTGCTCGGCGAGCTGCGTGCGGAGCACCGTTTCGGTGCGACGACGTCGGCCGAACGCAGTGCCGAGAAGATCGGCGATCTGGTCCGCACCAACCCGCTCGCCACCATCCATCCGGTCGTCCGGGTGCACCCGGAGACGGGGGAGAAGGTGCTCTACGTCAACCCGTCTTTCACCCGCGAGATCGTCAACCTCTCGCCGCGCGAGAGCAGGCATCTGCTGGATCTGCTCTTCGAGGAGATAGCGCGTCCGGAGTACACGGTGCGGTTCAAATGGGAGCCGGGCAGCGTGGCGTTTTGGGACAACCGGGCTGCGCTGCACCTGGCGCCGCGCGATTTCGAGCATGTCGAGGGCGACCGGGTGCTACACCGCATCACGCTGGTGGGTGACATTCCGGTCGGTCCGGACGGTGTTGTATCGGAGTCGATTTCGGGCGATTACTTCGGTGCCGCCTGAGATGTCCGTCCTGCTGTCGCGGCCTGCCGCCGCCGTGTCCGCCGATGTCCCGATCCGGCTCGTCGACCCGCGCGCGGCCGTGCGGCGAGTGCAGCGCAAGCCGGTGGTGCCGCGGCCGGTGCAGCGGCTGTTGGGGCCGGTCCTGCTGGTGGGCCTGTGGCAACTGCTGTCCACCGTCGGCATTTTCGACGAGCGCACGGTGCCACCGCCGACCCGGGTGCTCGGTGCGGCGTGGACGCTGATCGCCGACGGCACGTTTCAGGACCACCTGACCGCCAGCCTGTTGCGGGTTGGCTACGGCTTGGTGTTCGGGGTGGTGCTCGGACTCGGCCTGGCGCTGATTTCCGGCCTGTCCCGGATCGGGGAGAACTTTGTCGACGCGAATATGGAAGTGCTGCGCGCGGTACCGAACTTCGCCCTGGTGCCGCTGCTGATCGTATGGTTCGGGATCAGCGAGGTCCCGAAGATTCTGTTGATCACGCTGGCCGTCGCCGTCGCGATCTACATCAACACCTTCAGCGCGATCCGCAGTGTGGATGCCGCCCTGGTCGAGGCGGCCCGCTCCTTCGGTGCCGGCCGGGCCGAGATGATCTATCGGGTCATCATTCCCGGATCGCTACCCGGGTTTCTGGTCGGACTGCGCCTGGCGCTGACCGCGTCCTGGCTGTCGCTGATCTTCGCCGAGACGATCAACGCCAAGAAGGGCCTCGGCCGCATGATGACCGACGCCCGGGAGTACTTCCAGATCGACATCGTCTTCGTGCTGATCGCGGTCTACGCGATCCTCGGTCTGATCTCGATCCTGGTGGTCCGGTTCCTGGAAGGTCGTCTGCTCACCTGGAGGCGGGCCTATGACGGTGACTGACGCGCCGCCCACCGCGGCCGGTGCACCAGCGGTGGTGATCGCTCGCGACGTCCGGAAGCGGTTCGGCGACAACGTGATCATCGACGGCCTCGACCTGGAGATCAGGGCCGGCGAGTTCGTCGCGCTGTTGGGCCGCAGCGGTTCCGGCAAGAGCACGTTCCTGCGCGCCCTCGGTGCACTCGACAGCGATGTGGAAGGCGACCTGCGGGTACCCGAGCGGCGCGCGATCGTCTTCCAGGATTCCCGGCTGCTGCCATGGCAGCGGGTGCTCGCCAACGTGACGATCGGATTGCCGTCGACCGGCGTGGTGCAACAGCGCGCGCTGGCAGCGCTGGGCGAGGTCAACCTGGCGGGCAAAGCCAAGGCGTGGCCGCGCACGCTGTCCGGGGGCGAGGCGCAGCGGGTGGCCCTGGCCCGGGCCCTGGTGCGTGAGCCGCAGTTGCTGCTGCTAGACGAACCCTTCGGTGCTCTGGACGCGCTTACCAGGATCAAGATGCACGGTCTGCTGATGGACCTGTACCGCAGGCACACTCCGGCGGTTCTGTTGGTGACCCACGATGTCGACGAGGCGATCCTGCTCGCCGACCGCGTGATCGTGCTGACCGACGGCGTCATCTCTCTCGACGTCGACGTCACAGTGCCCAAACCCAGAACCCGGGACACGCACGAATTCTCCTCGCTACGAAAGCGATTGCTGTCCGAACTCGGTGTATCCGAAGACAAGGAATGAATCACATGCCATCTGGCGGTCGAATGCGGCGGGGCTCGGCGGCACTCCTGCTGATCCCGTTGCTGCTCAGCGCATGCGGGTTATCCGACGACGAATCCGAAACCGCCATCGCCACGGTGAGGATCGCGGCCAAGACCGAGGTGCCCGCGGGCACCAAGCTCGTCATCGCCGAGCAGAACGGGACCCAGTCGCTGCCGTGGAATCTGGCCAACGCCGGGCAGGGGACGCCATATGAGGTCGACTTCGCGGATTTCAGCGGTGGGGCCGCGGTCATCGAGGCGCTGCGCTCGGGAGCGGCCGACGTGGGTTCGATCGGCGAGGCGCCGGTGCCCATCGCAGTCGACAGCGGCGTCACCGACCTGGTAACCGTTGGACTGCAGGCGAATCCGGGAACCAGCGGCGGCTACTACCTGGTGGCGCGTCCGGACAGCGGGGTCAAGACGATCGAGGACCTCCGCGGTAAGCGGGTGGCCTACCCGCCGGGGTCGGGCCGCCACATGGTCACCGCCGGGCTGCTCAAGCGCCACGGCCTGGATCTGCGGACCGATGTCCAGCCCGTGGAACTCGCTGGGGCAGAGGTGGTTCCGACGTTCGCCGCCGGAGCCGTCGACGCGGCGATCGTGCTCGGAAACCAGTATTACCAACTGGGTGAGCCGCCCATTCTCGGCGACGGCAAGGGCATCAACACCGGCATCCAGACCCTGATCGTGCGCCGCGATGTCCTCGTCGACCCCGCGAAGGCCGCGGCGATCGGCGACTATGTCGGCCGTGCCGTGGCCGCCAACAACTGGAAGGACACCCACGCCGACCAGTGGATCGACCAGTACTACGTCAAGGTGCAGGGCATCACGTTCGAGCAGGGCAAAAAGTTGTACGACGAGGACGGGATCGCCTCGTACTACCCGATCGACGAGCGGTCCACGGCGCTGTTCCAGACCGTCGCCGACGGTCTGCACGAGACCGGGACCATCAAGGCCCGGGTCGACGTGAAGCCGTATGTGGACGGCCGTTACAACCACATCGTCACGGCCCAGAACGAGCTCGACGGTGTCACACCGAAATCGCTTGACTCATAGCGAATCGCATCGACAGAGAGGACCGCGCATGACCCAATTGGCATCTCCACTCAGTATCCGGCCGCAATCCGGGTGGATCGGCGCCGAAATCCACGGAATCGATCTCACCGCACCGTCGATCGACGAGCACGTGGCCGAGATCCGTGCCGCACTGCTCAAGTGGAAAGTGGTGTTCTTCCGCGACCAGTTCATCGGCCACGACGACCACCTGCGGCTGGCGCGGGCATTCGGGTCACCGACACCGGCGCATCCGCTCTTCGATTCCATTCCGGACCCGGACTATCCGACGATCTACCCGATCTTCGCCGACCGGTTCAAGGCGCGGTACGGCAGCAGTCGCGGCTATGACAAGGCGAACTGGCACGCCGACGTGACCGCAGCGGTCAATCCGCCTGCCGCGTCGATACTCCGGGCCGAGGTGATCCCGCCCTACGGCGGGGACACCCAGTGGGCCAACACGGTCGCCGCCTACGCAGGGTTGTCGGCACCGTTGCAGCGGCTGGCAGACGGGTTGCGGGCGGTACACCGGTTCGCGCCGCCGGACGGCACGACGGCCACTGAGGACTATCAGCGTCGGGTGAACCGGCGTCCACTGCTGACCGAGCACCCGGTGGTGCGGGTACATCCGGAGACGGGGGAGCGGGCGCTCTACGTGAACCCGGGTTTCACCAGTCACATCGTCGACGTGTCGCCGCACGAGAGCCGGCGTCTGCTGGGCCTGTTCTACGACGAGCTGGTGCGGCCGGAGTACACGGTGCGGTTCAAGTGGGAACCGGGCAGCATCGCATTCTGGGACAACCGCTCGACGGTGCACCTCGCGCCGTCGGACCTCACCGGCGAGCACGACCGCCGGCTGTATCGCGTGACCTTGGTGGGCGACGTACCACGGGGTCCGGACGGCCGGCTCTCGGAGGCGTTGGATGGTGAGCCGTTCGAAGCCGCTTAGTTGGCGTCAGGCCGGCACGACGACGGTGAGATCGTTTCCGTCGCGTTCGACGTTCATGCCGTTGCGTCGGGCCACGGCCGCGACGGCCGCCGAGTCGCCGGGCTCGGCCCGGGAGCCCGCCAGTGCGCGGGCCAGGTGACCTTTGTGGGCCTTGTTGAAGTGGCTGACCACGGTGCGGTGGCCGTCGGCATGTTCGGCCAGAACCTGCACCCGGACGGCGTCGGGGATGCGACCCAGCCCTGCGTATGAACCGGAGCGCAGGTCCACGATCAGCTCCTCGGCGGCGAGATCAGCCAGCACCGGCTCCAACAGCGGGCGCCAGCGCTTGGCCAGGCCCGGTTGGCCGGGCAACTTGGAGGAGGCGGAGAGCCGGTAGGCGGGGACCGCATCATCGGCCCGAAGCAGGCCGAACAACGCCGATCCGACCGCCAACCGGGCGCGGGCACGGGCGGCGGCGGTGCCACGTAGGGATCCGATGTCGAGCGCGTCGTACAGGACCCCGGTGTACCGCTCGATGGCCGGCATCGTGGGCGTGTTCCGCAGTGCGGCGTTGCGCTCGATCTCTGCATCCTGGGCGGCGGAGATACCCAGCGCCTGGCGGCAGGCCGGCGGATCGGCGGCGAGATCGACCAGTTCGTCGATCAGCGACTCGCGAAGCGGGGTGAGCTGCGGAGAGCTCAGAATGTCCAAACGCACCGGCGGGCCGTCCCCGCCGGTGCGTTTGGTCTCCGAGGGTGGCAGAAGCACGATCACATCCAGACGTTATCCGAACGATCGTGGCCCGCTGACCACCGACGGGTGTGATGTCAGATGGCGACCGGAGCCGGTTCCTCGGGTGCCGGGGGCGCCGGTGGGACGTCGAGCATGATCGGGGCCGGACCGTCCATCGGAGCGGCGGGCGGGATCGCGTCGGCCGGCGGTGGCGGCGCGAAGGGGTCCATCGGTGCCGGGGCAGCCATTGGGTCGGCCGGCGGCGGCGGCGCGAACGGGTCGGCCGGAGCCGGGGCGGCCATCGGATCGGCCGGGGCCGGCGCGAGCATCGGGTCGATCGGGGCAGGCGGCGGCGGGGGCGCGCCGAAGGGCAGGGGAGCGTCTGCCGGGGCATCCTGCGGTGCGGCAGGTTCCATAGGCAGGTACATGTGGTGGGTGAACTGGCGCTGATAGGCGCCTCCGCCACCGATCCGCACACCGTGGCCGCCCTCACCCGAGGACACCGCGGTGCCGTCCGGGAGGGTCACGGCGGTATGGCCGCTGTTCCAGCCGATCACCAGGGCGCCGGGCTGGCTGCCGTACTTGAAACCACGAGCGAGCAGGGCCCGCTCCTGGTTGCCGGTGTTGAAACGGTCCCCGTAGACGGGACGACCGGTGGCCATGTTGCTGACCCAGGAAGCCAGTCCGGAGCAGTCCGTACCGGCCGGGGAGTCTCCACCGGAGATGTACGGCGTGCCCGAAACCTGCTGGACAAGCGCCATAAGCGTCGCGATAGCAAACATGCGGCGGGACGCTAGCAGAGCGGATTTTGGGCGGGCAAAATATGTGACTCCGTTCACAGCAGGTGCCGGATATGGACTGATTCACGCCCCCGCCGGTTGAGTGTGGTTGCCTTCGCGGGCAATTCGGTTGCCGGTGACAGGTGTTTGCCCGGGCGTTGCCGGACGTATTCATCGATCGCCAATAGTGCTGTGGCACTGGGCTTGTGCTGTGCGAGGCGGCCTGGGTTTACGACTTGCAAGACGCAAGGCGTCGGCGAAACGCATTGTGCTAAACGGTATTACGGAAGACATGGGCCGGACCCATACTCGCGGTGCGGTCTCGACGTCGGCGAACCGCTGCACCGCGGCGCCGGCCAGATGAAGGGACGGGGCCCGCTGATTTTGGCAACGTAAGCACCGGTTCGGCGGTTGGCTGGGCGGGCCCCGGCTCAGCGTGCGCAACGACGGTTTCTGCGCCCGACTTCGCCATGGGGCCGGGTTGACATGCAGCCGTTTGGCTGCATGATTGACGGAGTTGCCGCGGCGGATGCGACCGAAGGGACGGTGAGGGTGGACGAGGTGTTCAAGGCGCTGGCCGATCCGAGCCGGCGGCTGCTTCTGGACAGCCTCAACGACCGCGATGGGCAGAGCCTGCGCGAGCTCTGCAGCGGCCTGTCGATGGCCCGGCAGTCGGTGAGCAAGCACCTGGCGGTGCTAGAGGAGGCCAATCTCGTCACCACACGCCGCCAGGGCCGGGAAAAGCTGCACTTCCTCAATGCCGAACCGATCAATGCCATCGCCGACCGCTGGATCGACCACTATGACGCCACGAGGGCGCAGGCTCTGACCGACCTCAAGACGGTCTTGGAGGACCCCGCCGCCGCTGCGGACTTCGTTTACCCCACCTATATCCACACCGCCCCCGAAAGGCTGTGGCAGGCGATCACCAACCCCGCGTACTCCGGCAGCTATATGGGACACGCGATCGAATCCGACTGGCAGAAGGGTTCGAGCTACGTCTGGGTCGAGGGCGGGCAACGGATCGAGGACCCCGAGCAGCTGATCGTCGAGTCAGATCCCTACCAGCGGCTGGCGTTCACGTTCCACGGCTTTATCCCTGAACTCCGGCAGATCATCCCGGATCTCAGCGATGAGACCATCGCGGTGGCCTCGGCAGAACGGCGGTCACGGGTGTCATTCGACATCGAACCCGTCGGGGACCAGGTGAAGCTCACCGTGACCCACGACGGGTTCGACCCGGACAGCGTCGTACGCGAGATGATCGCGCACGATTGGCCCCTCAAGCTGTCCAGCCTGAAATCCGGGCTGGAACACGCTGACTAGACCAGGGAATCCTGCGGGTCCCGCCGGACCGGGGTGGGCCACGGTGCCGGCAGCGGACGCTGACGCACCTGCTGTGGCCACCAGAACCACTTGCCCATCAGGGCTGCGATGGACGGGGTCATGAAGGACCGGATGACCAGGGTGTCGAACAGCAGGCCCAGGCCGATCGTGGTGCCCACCTGTCCGATCACGGCCAGCTCGCTGACCGCCATCGACATCATGGTGAACGCGAACACCAGGCCGGCCGAGGTGACCACCGAGCCGGTGCCGCCCATGGCGCGGATGATGCCGGTGTTCAACCCGGCATGGATCTCCTCTTTGAATCTGGAGACCAGGAGCAGGTTGTAGTCGGCGCCGACCGCCAGGAGCACGATGACCGCCATCGCGATCACCATCCAGTGCAGTTCCAGGCCGATCAGGTGCTGCCAGATCAGTACGGACAGGCCGAAGGATGCGCCGAGGGAGAGCACCACCGTGCCGACGATGACGGCGGCGGCCACCACGCTTCGGGTCAGGATCAACATGATGATGAAGATCAGACACAGTGCGGCGATTCCGGCGATCAGCAGGTCGTAGTTGGCGCCTTCCTGCATGTCCTTGAAGGTGGAGGCGGTACCGCCGAGGTAGATCTTGGAACCCTCGAGCGGGGTGCCCTTGATGGCCTCCTTGGCGGCGTTCTTGATCCCGTCGATGTGTGAGATGCCTTCGGGGCTCATCGGGTCGCCCTCGTGGCTGATGATGAACCGCACGGCGTGCCCGTCGGGCGAGAGGAACATCTTCATGCCGCGCTTGAAGTCGGGGTTGTTGAAGGTCTCCGGCGGCAGATAGAACGAGTCGTCGTTCTTGGAAGCGTCGAACGCCTGGCCCATGGCGGTCGCGTTCTCCATCGAAGCTTCCATCTGATCCTGCAGCCCACCCATGGTGGCCTGCATGGTCAGCATCATGTTCTTCATGTTCTTCATCGTCTGGATCATCGGCGGCATGATCGTGACCATCTGCGGCATGAGCACGTCCAGACGATCCATGTCCGGCATCATCTTCTGGATGTCGTCGGTCATGGTGTCGATGCCGTCAAGGGTGTCGAAGATCGAGCGGATCGACCAGCACATCGGGATGTCGAAGCAGTGCGGTTCCCAGTACAGGTAGTTGCGGATCGGCCGGAAGAAATCGTCGAAATCGGCGATGTGATCCCGCATTTCGGCAACATCGTCGACCATGCCGTGCATCTTGCCGACCATGCTGTGGGTGGTGTCGGACATCTCCTTGGTCAGCTGGAGCATCTTCTCCATGGTGTCGACCGTTTTTTGCATCTCGTCGGCCTGAACCAGCATGTCCTTCATGCGGTCCTGCATGTATTTCATGTTCATCATCTGCGTGGTGCCCTGCATGCTGATCTGGAACGGGATCGAGGTGTGCTCGATCGGCGTTCCCTGCGGGCGCGTGATGGCCTGGACCCGAGAAATGCCGGGCACCTGGAAGATCCGCTTGGCGATGCGGTCGACCACCAGGAAGTCCGCGGAGTTGCGTAGGTCGTGATCGCTTTCGATCAACAGCAGTTCGGGATTCATCCGGGCTTGCGAGAAGTGTCGATCGGATGCGGCGTAACCGGTGTTGGCCGGCAGGTCCGGCGGCAGGTACTTGCGGTCGTTGTAGTTGGTCTTGTAGCCGGGCAGGGTCAGCAGACCGACCAGCGACAGGGCGATGGTGGCGATCAGGATGGGCCCGGGCCAACGCACTACGGCCGCACCGAGTTTGCGCCAGCCGCGGGTGCGCATGGCGCGCCGTGGTTCCAGCGTCCTGCCGAAGCGGCTGGCCACCGAGATGATCGCGGGGCCGAGGGTCAGGGCGGCGACGACGCCGGTGACCATGCCGATGGCCAGCGGGATACCCAATGACCGGAAGTACGGCAGGTTGGTGAAGTGCAGGCACAGCGTGGCGCCGGCGATGGTCAGACCCGAGCCCAGCACCACGTGCGCGGTGCCGTGGAACATGGTGTAGTAGGCCGACTCTCGGTCTTCACCGACACTTCTGGCCTCTTGATATCGGCCTATCAGGAAGATCGCGTAGTCGGTGGAGGCGGCAATGGCCAGTGTCACCAGCAGGTTGGTGGCGAACGTCGACAGGCCGATGATGTTGTAGTAACCCAGCGCGGCGACGACGCCGCGGGCCGCCGACAGTGACAGCACCACCATGACCAGGGTCAGGATCACTGTCACCACGGACCGATAGACCAGCAGCAGCATGATGATGATGACCGTGAAGGTCAGCGCCTCGATGATCCGCACGCTGCGGTCACCGGCGATGTGCTGGTCGGCCGCCAGCGCGGCCGGGCCGGTCACGTAGGCCTTGACCCCGGGCGGCGGGGTGACACTCTCGACGATCTTCTGGACGGCCTCGACCGACTCGTTGGCCAGGGCCTCGCCTTGGTTACCGGCGGTGTAGACCTGAACGTACGAGGCCTTGCCGTCCGCGCTTTGAGCGCCCGAGGCGGTCAGCGGATCGCCCCAGAAATCTTGCACATGCTCGACGTGCGCCTTGTCGGCCTCGAGCTTGTCGACGACCTCGTCGTAGTAGTCGTGCGCCTTGTAGTCCAAGGGCTGCTCGCCTTCGAGCACGACCATGACCGAGCTGTTGGACTTGAACTCCTGGAATACCTCGCCGACCCGCTTCATCGCGATCATCGACGGCGCCTGGTCGGGGCTCATCGACACCGACCGCATCTTCCCCACCTCTTCGAGCTGGGGAACAACGGTGTTGAGGACGGCGATCAGGGCGATCCAGCCGACGATGATCGGCACTGCCAGGCGCCGGATCCACTTGGCGATCCCGCCGTGCTGGGCGTGCCTCGGCCCGGTGACCGGGATCGACTCGGTCGGGGCGTCGTGGGTGCTCATGCAGATTTCACCAAGCAGAAGGTCTGGGCGTTCACGCCGTTGGAGGTTCTCTCGTCCTTGAGTTCGTCATCGACGGTGATGCGGCAGCTGATCGTGTCGCCGTTGCCTTGGGCGACGATGTTGGGAAACACCGACGGCGCGGTGGACTCCAGACGCAGCGTCCACGGCAGGGTCACCCCGTCGACGCGCTGGGGCTGGGCGTCGAGATCGAGGTAGTTCACGTCGGCCGTCGCGCCGGGCACGCCGTAGATCTCGTAGACCACGACCTTGGGGTCGAACGGCTTGGTGTCATCGACCTTGGCGCTGGAGATGCCGGTACCGTCGCCGGCGCCGAAGAACGTGCGCACCCGCATCACCGTGAACCCGCCGACCACCACCACCGCGGCGATGATCAACGGAATCCAGAACTTCTTGGCCAGGCCTGAAATTGAAAACTGTTTCCGGCGAGAGCTTTTCGTCGCGTTGGTCATCGTGAAATGGCACCGGTCCGTCGATTGTGGGCGATATGGGCAGTGGTGAGGCAGGGCGGTGTCGACATGCCGGCGGCACGGCAGTCGATGGGGCAGTACGTGTGCACCATGTTCACCTCGATCACGCCTCACTGTCTAGCCGAATGGCTAACTAAAAGTTAGCGAGATATTAGCCTATTTAAATGAGTGGCAAAACGGTGACACAGCCGTGATCGTATGCGCTCGGCGTCGCTCGCAGGCCATGGCGGGACCGGTCTGGTGGCCCGCCACGCAGCCGCAGGTCAGGGCACTTTTACGCCGTCGTCAGGCGTGGCCACGCCGAGGCTGGGGATGGTGATTGTGATGGAGCTAACGAAACAGGCTGGGCCTCGCCGCCGTGTCGGCCGCCAGGCCCAGCCTGTGGAAATCCCTCGGACTAGTGCCAGTCCCAGACCGACATGTCGTTGGGCGGGTAGTTCTGGCAGACGTCGGTGGTGTTGGCTGCGACGCCCTTGTTGTTGAAGAACAGCTTGGCCCAGTTCGGCCAGCGCCAGGACATGTTCTCGAAGAAGGCGTTGGTGGCCATGTTCTCGGAGTACTGGCGGCGGCCGGCGTAGTCCATGGAGAAGAACCAGTGGATGCGGTCCTGGGCGCCCTGCTGGTCGGCGACCGGCTTGTTGTTGTAGTCGATCATGTAGCGCTCGTAGTAGACGGGCTCGACGTCGCGGGCGGCCGCCATGATCTGTTCGGCGGTGCACGGGGTCTTGAGGATCCGGTTGGGGATCGGGTAGTCGTCGGTGGCGTCGGCGTTTGCGATGCCGGCGCCGGCCAGTGCTCCGGCCACCGCGCACCCGGCCAGGCCGGTGCGGATCAGGTTTTTGAGACTCGTGCGGTTCAACATCTCACTCCAAAGTCTGAGATCGGCGTCGGGAATCAGACTACGACGGCTTGGCGGCCTGTTCGTAGACAAAGCGCTGATCGGGGCAGTAGTAGTTGATGGCGGTACCCAGGAACTGCCACGACTGGGCGTCGGTGCTGTCCTTGTCCAGCTGCTTTTTGACGAACTTCACCGAGTCCTGGGCGGTGTGGTCGACCCCGTTGTGCAATCGCTTGCACATGATCTTGCCGATCCAGGCGTTGTAGTCCTTCTGCCCGTAGATCCCGAAGGTGTGCAACTCGTGGGCGAAGTTGGTGTCGGGATCCCGATCGTAAGACGGATCGGCGTGTGCGGGAGCGGCGAAGGTCATAGCCGCCGCGGCACCGATTGCTGCCAGCCCTGCAAGCTTCATGCGGTGAATCTTAGCCCATCTAAGCCTGTTCGGGGCGTGTGGTCCGTTCAATTCGTCGCGGCGAGCAACGGGACGTACTGTTCGGCGCTCGTCAACGAACCGTGCTGGCCGATCAACGCGGACTCCATGGGTTCGGCGGTTCGTCTCAGTAGCGCGGCCGATCCGCGGGCGGCGGCGACGACATCTCCGATGCGGACCCGGACGTCGTCTCGTACCCGGTGGCCGAACCAGCCGGCCGCGATGGCCTCTTCCCGCGACATCACCCATGCCGAGTCGGCCAGCGTGCTGCGCCACGTCGCCAGGACGTCGTCGGCCGCCCCGGCGGCGGTGTAGATGTGACGGGCGCGAGCTTCGCCACCGACGGCGACCACTCCGTCGTGAAGCGGTTCGCACGCATCGATGTCGGTCACCGCCGCCTGATCCACGGTGACCATTCCGTGGTCGGCCACCACCGCCAGCAGGCACTCGGCGGGCAGGGCCTCCAACACCGACTCCACCAGGCGATCCACTTGGCGCAATTGCATACGCCATGCCGGTGAGCCAGGTCCGTGCAAGTGGCCCACGAGGTCAAGGTCGGCGTGGTAGCCGTAGCAGAAGCCGCGTCCGGCGACTGCGGCGACGACTCCGGCGGCCAGATCGCCTAGGGCGTGGGCTCCGACGTAGCGCGCGCCGCGCAGCAGGGCCCGGGTCAGCCCGGAACCGGCGTGCTCGGCTCCCGAGACAACCGAGACGTCGAACCCGGCTGCACTGGCGCGCTCGAACGTGGTGGGGCACGGCTGTACCTGCTCGGGCACCAGGCGATCGCGCAGATCCGGGCCCCACGGGTGCGGGCGCCAGCGCAACGCGTTGATCACGTCGAATTCCGGTGCCGCCTCGGGGACCCGGAAGGAGTAGCCGACGAAACCGTGCTCACCTGAGCGGCACCCGGTGCCGATCGCCGCCAGCCCTGCTGCCGTCGTCGACGGATAACCGACGTGCAGGGTCCGTGACAGCGACCGCTGTGCGAGTTCCGCCAGGACCGGCGCACTGGAGGCGTGGGCGGCCAGCAGCTCGGCGCCCAGCCCATCGATCAACAGGACACATGCTCCGCGGATCGGACCGGGCAACGGGATGCGCGAGTCGAATCCGGGTGCCCCCATCGCGGCCAGGACCGAGGGGACGACGTCGGCCAGGTGCGGTACGTCGGAATCGGGACGCGCAGGCTCCACACCGCGAGCGTGCCACAGATCGCGTCACGCGTGTCTTGGCAACGCGCACCTCAACCGAGCGGGTCTGACCACTCTGCCGTAGCCGGTACGCTGGGTTTTCATGAAGCCGATGAAAGCCGTGATCTTCGCTGCCGCCTTAGCGGTGTCCGCAGGTGGGGCGTTCAGTGGCATCGCCGCCGCGGATCCGGAGACGCCGGTACCACCCATCCCCGCGCCGGGTCCGCCACCCGGGCCCGTCGAGCCGGCACCTGACGCCCCGCCGCCGGCCGCGCCCGCCGCCGGTAAGGCCATCGACCACGACGGCCTCTTCATGGTCGGCACCGACATCCAACCGGGCAACTACGCCTCGGCCGGCCCGGTCGAGGGCGGCACGTGTTACTGGAAGCGGATGGCCGATCTTCACGGTGGCGACATCATCGACAACGCATTCACAAAGAAGCCACAGGTCATCACCATCGAGGCCACGGACAAGGCTTTCAAGACGAGTGGTTGCCAACCGTGGCAGCCGACGGACGCCGTACCCGACACCCCGGCCAGCGGCCCCATCCCGGCGTTGGTCGGCCAGGCCAAACTCCGGGCGTGGATGGATTCGCTCAACAACAACGCCCGCAACTACGACGGCTCCTCCGTGCCGATGCCCTGACGGCTCGGCGCCGAGGGCGCCGCGGGATCAGCCCGGCGGGATCAACGGGGGCCGGCACGCATTGCCGACCGGGTCCCACCACCAGCCGTTGTCGCACATGGGCGGTGGCGGCACCACCGGCGGACGACAGGTATTGGCCACCGGGTCCCACCACGAACCGTTCTCACAACCCAAGGGAACAACCGGTGGCCGGCACACATTCGCCACCGGATCCCACCATTCTCCGGCGCCGCAGTCAGCCCAGCTGACCGCCGGCGTGGCCACCGTGACCACCGCCATCACACCGAATGGCGCCAACACTGCGCCGACGCCCGCTGCGCAGCGGCCCATGATGCCGGTCATCTCGCACCTCCCCGAGAGATCACGTCTCGAGCCTATCCGGCGGTTGTGGCTGTCACCAGGAAGCGGACACGCCGGGCGTCGCCGCGCACGGCGAGTTCGGCGTGACCGGGCCGGGGCGGCAATCCCTTTGCTGCACAAGATCACCCGAGACGGCCGTTGTCGTTGCCCAGATGTCACGCAGGAAGCACCCACGGCGCGGCCGGCGCGCGCGGTAACGGCACGCTGCTAGTCTGCGAGGGCTGCCGGTTGCGCCGATCGCGGGCCGATTCGCCCGGCCAGCCGCGGCTCTGACAAAACAGCGAAGTGACGAATCAGCTGAGTGGATACGGAAAAGGGTGTTGTGCGCGGCGCAGAGATCAAGGCCCTGACGGGACTGCGCATCGTCGCGGCGGTGTGGGTGGTCCTGTTCCACTTTCGGCCCCTGCTCTATCAGGTGGCACCGGATGTCACCGAGGCGCTCGCTCCCGTACTCGACCGGGGTGCGCAGGGCGTCGACTTGTTCTTCATCCTCAGCGGGTTTGTCCTCACCTGGAATTACCTCGATCGCATGGGGCCGGCCTGGTCGACGCGGGCCACACTGCACTTCTTGTGGCTGCGGCTGTCGCGGGTGTGGCCGGTGTACCTCGTCACGTTGCACCTGGCCGCGTTGTGGTTGATCTTCACGCTCAACGTCGGACACATTCCGCCCGAGGACACCAGCGGCTACAACGCCGTCAGCTACGTACGCCAGCTGTTCCTGGTCCAGTTGTGGTTCGAGCCCTACTTCGACGGTTCGAGCTGGGACGGGCCGGCCTGGTCGATCAGTGCCGAATGGTTGGCCTACCTGCTGTTCGGAGCGCTGATCCTGGTGATCTTCCGGATCGCGCGGGCCACCCGGGCACGCAGCCTGGTCCTGCTGGCGATCGCCGCCGCGTTGCCACCGGTGGTGCTGCTGATGGCCACCGGCCACTTCTACACCCCGTGGAGTTGGTTGCCGCGGATCGTCATGCAGTTCACCGCCGGCGCCCTGGCCTGCGCGGCGGTGCGCAAGCTGCACCTGACGGAGCGCACTCAGAAGCGCGCCGGCTACCTGTCGATCGTGCTGGGCGCGGTGATCGTCGGCGGGCTGTACTTCTTCGACAAACACCCGATGAACACCGTCGGCGACGCCGGAGGCATGGTCGACATCCTGTTCGTGCCGCAGGTGGTCGCGCTGGCGGTCGGCGTCGGCAGCCTCCCGGCGTTGTTGTCCACCCGGCTGCTGGTCTACGGCGGACAAATCTCGTTCGGCCTGTACATGGTGCATGAGTTGGTCCATACCGCCTGGATCTGGACCACCCGGCAGTTCGAGTTGACTCTGACGCCGACCCTTTCAGGCAAGGCCACGTTGCTCGGCTTGTTCGCGATCTCGTTGGTGGGCGCGATCGCGCTCTACCACCTCGTGGAGGAGCCGGCCAGGCGCTGGATGCGCAGGATGGTCGACATCCGGCCCGTTGAGCAGGCCAACACCAAGTTGCACCGGATCGATACCGAGGACCGGTCCGACGAGGTCGCCGCCCGCGCCGGCTGACGCCTGTAACCTTCCAAACCCGCTGTGCGACAGGTTGTTATGCCCTTGTTATCACTGTGTCACCGGCCGCCTATCAACGGCCGAAGTTCACCCAATAGGCTATCCCGGTATCGCGGTCCGGGACGATCTGTGTCTCGCTGGCAGTGGAGGTTGCAGTGAGTCGTCTGACCACTTTCATCGTCTCGCTTGCCCTCCTGGTGGGGCTGTTCACACATGCTCCGTCTCGGCGCTACGTCACCTCGGGACTTGATCCGCAGATCAGCCATATCGCGGTGATCGGTGATTCGTACACCACGGGCATGCTCGCCGAGGGTGGGATGGGGCCGAGGAACTGGGCGCCGCTGGCTTGGAAAGAGTTGGCGGACCGCGGCGTGCAGGTGGATGCGGATGTGGTGGCCGAGGGTGGTGCCGGCTACGAGGCGCGCGGCAACCATGGCAGCGTCTTCGCTGACCTGACCGCGAGGGCGGTGCAGCCCGACGACGCTTTGATCGTCTTCTTCGGCTCGCGCAACGACAAGGACGCCGATCTGGGTGCGGTCACGCGCTTGAGCCACGATGCCCTGACCAGGGCTCGCCAGTCCGCTCCCGCCGCCCGGATCCTGGTTATCGGACCGCCGTGGGTGAATCCCGATGTGCCGCCGAACCTGCTGGGCGTTCGTGACATCCTGCGTGATCAGGCCCGCCAGGTGGGCGCGACGTTCGTCGATCCGATCGCCGAGCGCTGGTTCTTCGATCGTCCGGAGCTGATCGGCGCCGACGGCATCCACCCGACTGATGCGGGCCATGCCTACATGGCAGACAAGATCGCGCCGCTCATCGGCAAGGAACTCCCGCGCTGGGTCTGACCGTGCCGGTTCACCCGCCGGACGTGGTGCGGAAACGGTCTCGGTAGGCCTTCGGCGTCACTCCGAGGTGATTGACGAACACCCGGCGTAGTGTCTCGGCGCTCCCGAAACCCGCCAGTCGGGCTGATTCGGCCACCGGGTGTCCCGCATCGAGGGCTGCCCGCGCGACATCGATGCGCACCGCTTCGACGTAACGCGCCGGTGTGGTGCCCAGTTCGGCCTGAAACAGCCGGGTCAGCTGTCGCGTACTCAACGAAGCCAGGGCCGCAAGGCTTTTCACGCTGTGGTCTGCGGTCGGATCGGCCGCGATCGCGTCGGTGGCCCGACGCAACGCTGACTCCGCGGGTGCGTCGCACTCGACCAGTGTGGAGAACTGTGACTGACCGCCGGCCCGCTTGAGATACACGACCAGTGACCGTGCGACCTCACGGACCAGATCCGTGCCGTAATCCGCCTCCACCAGCGCCAAGGCCAGGTCGATGCCGGCCGACACTCCCGCGGAGGTGTAGACGTCTCCGTCCCGAACGAAGATGGCGTCGGGTTCGACCGAAATCGTGGGATATGCGCGGGCCAGCAACCGCGCGTGCCGCCAGTGCGTGGTCGCCCTGCGGTCGTCGAGCAGGCCCGCGGCGGCCAGGATGAAGGAACCCGTGCAGATCGATGCCAGCCGCCGGGTCCGGGTGGGCACGTCGCGCAGCGCTGCCACCAGAGCGGGGTCGATCGGCCGGCCCACGAGATCGTCTCCGCCGGAGACCAATACGGTATCGACCCGGTCGATGTCGGAGATCCGGTCGGTCACCGAGAACCGCGTGCCGATCGAGGTGGTGACGTCGGCGCCGTCGACTGAGGCGATCCGCAGACGATAGTGGGCGCCGAACCGGTTGGCCTCGGCGAAAACCTCAGCCGGCCCCGCGGCATCGAGCAGTTTCATCCCGTCGAACACGACGATCACGACGTCACGCTGGGCCATCCGTACATTGTGTCGCTTTCTGTGGGAAACATGGCCCAACAGACATGGTGGATGCCGTCGGCCCGATCGCAGACTGGTTGCACAGGGGCACCTGAAACCGCATATCCATTGATCAGAGCTTGAGGAGACAGTGATGACGATTTCCTTGTCCGACAGCGTCGCCGGGATCGAACTGCCCGACACCGCGCTGGTGCGGGAGACCACCGAATACATCCGCGACATCGAGGACGAGTTGTTGTTCAACCATTCGCGCCGGGTGTTCTACTTCGGTGCGCTGCAAGGGTTGCGCAGGGGTCTGCAGCCCGATCTGGAATTGCTGTACGTCGGAGCGATGTTCCATGACCTCGGGCTGAACGAGCCGTACCGGACGGCCTCTCAGCTGCGTTTCGAGGTCGACGGGGCCAATGCCGCCCGAGACTTCCTGCTACAGCGCGGTGTCGACGAGGCTGCGGCGCGCAAGGTCTGGCTGAGCATCGCGCTGCACACCACACCGGGCGTGCCCGAGTTCCTCGATCCCGAGATCGCGCTGGTCACAGCGGGTGTCGAGACTGATGTGCTCGGTATCGGCCTGGCGGACCTGGCGCCGGATGACCGGGACGCCGTCACCGCCGCGCATCCACGGCCGGATTTCAAGAACCGGATCCTGCGGGCGTTCACCGATGGGGTGCGGCACCGGCCCGGGTCGACGTTCGGCACGGTCAACGCCGACGTGCTCGCCCACTTCGACGATTCGTTTGTGCGCGAGGACTTCGTGGACGTGATCGTCGCCAACAAGTGGCCGGAATAGCTTGCACTGCAAGATAACCAGCGGATCAGGCGGAGGCGGTACGCCGTTCGGCGAGCTCTCGCAGGGGTTCTGGCAGCGCGGGCGCCCGCAGGATCGCCGGAAGGTGTTGCGGCTCCAGGGTCAGGGCGCGGAAGACGAGGCCGACGGTGATGTCGTGGTCGGGCCGCGCGGTCACCATGATCTGGTCGCCGGCGCAGACCGGTCCCGGCGTCACCATCCGCAGATATGCGCCCGGGATCGCCGTCCTGGTAAAGGTTTTGACCCACCCGTTGATCTGTAGCCAGTTGGCGAACGTCCGGCACGGTATGCGCGGGCGGGACACCTCGAGTTCGAGTCCGCCGGACCCGACCCGCCACCGTTCCCCGATGACCGCGTTGGTCACGTCGATACCCGCGGTGGTGAGATTCTCACCGAACACGCCGTTGGCGATCTCACGGTCCAGTTCGGTCTGCCAGGCATCGAGGTCTTCACGTGCGTAGGCGTACACCGCCTGGTCGTCACCGCCGTGGAACTGCTGGTCGCCGATCGTGTCGCCGACCAGGCCGCTACCGAGCCCACCGTGCATGGGCCCGGGAGCGCGCACCGCGACCGCGCCGTCGACGGGCCGCTTGTCGATGCCGGTAACGGCACGCCCCTCTGCGGTGTTGGGCCGTGGATGGGCCACGTTCACCGTCAATACCTGCGCCATGATGCACAGCGTAGTGGCTTAGAAAGCCGGTGTCGCAACACCATTCGGGGCAGCCGGCGGTGGCGGCACCGGCAAGCACAACCCGGTTGCGAGATCGAGCTGCCGACCGGGCACGCAGAACGGTGAGCAACCGTTGGTGACGCCCGTTTCCCCGGGCGGGCACGCCGAGCTCGGGGCCGGTGTCACGATCGTGGCGACCGCCATCGACCCGGCTGACAGCACCGCGGCCGACACCACGGTGAAAATCCCGCGCCACACTGCGCTCGTCATCGACTGTCTCCTCATGAGCTGAACCTGCCCGGCCTCTGCGCGCAGTCTAGGCCGCGCGATTGCGCGGCACCGGCAGTTGTGCCGTTGCCGGCCCGGGGCCGGGTCGGTCCGCTAGCGTCACCTGCTTGTGCAGACCCTGATCGATTTCGAGCGCGCGCCCGTCTTCGCCATTCCGATCACCGACCCGGCCGGCGGGCTCACGGTTCGCGAGGGGATGCTCCTTGAGGGGCCGCAGGGGTGGGGCGAGTTCAGCCCGCTGCCGAATGACGATGCACTGGTCCGGTGGCTGACCGCGGCGACCGAGCCGGGCACCGTCGGCTGGCCCGACCCGGTCCGTGGACGAGTCCCGATCGCGGTCACCGTGCCCGCCGTCGGGGCCGCCCGCGCCCATGAGATCGCCGCCGCGTCCGGTTGCCGCGCCGCAACGGTCGAGGTGGCATCAGCAGCGCTGCCTGAGGACGTCGAGCGGGTGCAGGCCGTGCGCGACGGTCTGGGCCCCGGTGGCGTCCTCCGGTGCGATGCCAAAGGGCGGTGGGACTCGGACACCGCGGTCGCCTCCATCGCGGCGCTCGATCGCGCGGCCGGCGGACTGGAGTTCGTCGCGCAACCGTGCCGCACGACCGAGGAGCTGGCGCAGGTCCGCCGCCGGGTAGAGGTGCCGATCGCAGCCGGGGAGTCGATTCGCCACGCCGATGATCCGATCGGGCTCCGCCTCGGCGAAGCGGCTGACATCGCCGTGCTCGCCAGTGGACCGCTGGGCGGGGCTCGCCGGGCGTTACGGGTCGCCGAGTCCTGCGGCTTGCCCTGCGTGGTGAGTTCGACGCTGGAGTCGACCATCGGCCTGGCGGCCGGCCTCGCGCTGGCCGGGGCATTACCCGAGTTGACCTCCGCCTGTGATCTCGGCACCAGGGGGTTACTCGCCGGCGACCTCGTCGCGGACTCGCGTTCCCTGCGGCCGGTCGATGGCTACCTACCGGTGGCGCCGATGCCCCCGGCGCCGGAGCGCGGCCGCCTCGAGCGGTACGCGGTCACCGACCCGGACCGGCTGGCCTGGTGGCGCGAGCGTCTGCAGAGCGCCATATCTGCATCTTGACCAGTCTTGATGCGGTTCCGGGCGGCTCGGTGGGAGCCATGCCCGGCGACTCCGCGCGGAACAGATTCAAGTAGCGCACTACGCATGTGGGCGACAGGCCGGCATCTCGAGAATCGACTTCGTCAGCTACCGCTGGCGGGGAGATCCAACGGAGGATGCCATGTCGTTGTTCGCCAAGCTGTCGGAATTCCGGGCGGTAAAGACCCAGGACTCCGGTGGGACCGACGAGCTCAGTATCAGCAGGGCTGACGGTTTCCAGTTCAAGGCTGTATCGATGTGTCAGGGGGATGTGGTGGACCTGGACCGGTTGCTGCCGTTCGACGGCCAACTGGAGATCGTGCTGCGGGAGGTGGATGTGCGCACCGACGAGATGCAGGACGTGGGCTCGATCTTCATCCGGTCCGACGAGTTGGGGCGCGGCGAGCTCACCCAGCAGTTCGACGGAGCAGGTGCGTTGTACGACCTCACCTACAAAGTCATCTGAGCATCTTCAGTCCTGCACGGCCTTCGCGACGGCCACGCATGTGGTCAACCAGCCCGCGTCGGGTTCCGCTGTTTCGGTCAACTCCCACATGACGTTGTGCAGCATCCGGACGATCACCCAGGCCCTGGCCCGGTCCGCATCCAGGCCGGCCGCATCGACCAGGGCCGACAACCGCCGCCGGACCCCTTCGCGGACATAACCGGCCAGTTCGTCCCACCGGTTCCACAGCATCGGCGCGACCTCATAGTGAGGATCGCCGTTCATCGGCTTGGGATCGATCACCAGCCACGGCTCGCGGTTCGCGGCGAGCACGTTCTCATAGTGCAGGTCGCCGTGGATCAGGGTGCCGGTCGTTGCGGGATCGGCGGCCAGATCCGTGCCGAGGGTGATCGCCTGCTCCACCAGCCGCCGGGGCACCGGGGCATTGCGGGGGAGCCGGGTCAGCTCGGCGGTCCAACGTGCGGTGGACTCGGCCAGTGACCGCAGCTGGGGGAGGGCAGGTACGTGTATTCGGCCGTAGAGCCCGGCGATGACCTCGCAGGCCTCGATATCCCAGAGCTCGTTGAGGTTTCGTTCCTCCAGCCGTTCCAGCAGCATGATCCTGCGATGTGGCTCGGCGCGCAGTAACCGGACTGCGCCTGCGCCGGACCACCGCCGCAGCGCGAGGTGTTCGTGTTCGGACTCGTCGTCAGGGAACGCGGTCTTGAGCACCGCGGATGCCCCGTCAGCCGTCTGTACCGGCAGGACCAGCGAGGCATGCCCGTGCAGGGCGGCCCCGTCGGCGCGTAGCTCCCATTCGGTGAGCTGGTTCCGAACCAGCCTCGGCAGAGCGTCGACCCACGATTGCCACTGCGGCCCCCGCGTGCCCATTGCGCGCACCGCCTCGGGCAGATCGATCATCGCCACCATCGTCGCACCCCGGGCGGCCCGCGGGGCATCCGGTTTTGACAGACTGTGCTCCATGGCACAGATAACCTTGCGTGGAAACCCCATCAACACCGTCGGCGAACTGCCCGCCGTCGGCAGCCCGGCCCCCAGCTTTTCGCTTGTCGGAACCGATCTCGGCGCCGTCACCAACGATCAGTTCGCGGGTAAGGCAGTGCTGCTGAACATCTTCCCGTCGGTCGACACCCCGGTGTGCGCCACCAGCGTGCGTACGTTCAACGAGCGTGCCGCGGATGCCGGCGCCGCGGTGCTGTGCGTGTCCAAGGACCTGCCGTTCGCGCAGAAGCGTTTCTGCGGCGCCGAGGGCATCGAGAACGTCACCACCGCGTCGGCCTTCCGCGACAGCTTCGGTGAGGACTACGGAATCGCGCTCGCCGACGGCCCGATGGCCGGACTGTTGGGCCGTGCTGTCGTGGTGATCGGCGCCGACGGCAAGGTGGCATACACCGAACTGGTGCCCGAGATCGCCCAGGAGCCGAACTACGACGCCGCCCTGGCCGCGCTCAAATAGTTCACGCAGCCGTCACCGAAACCCTCACCGGCGCCCGGCGCCGGTGAGGGTGCGCCGCTAGATCGGCCATTGCTCGCGGCGATGAGCCGCGTCGAAGAACATCCACTCATATTTCGCCGTGACCACGAAATGGGCTCGTGCGGCGGCTTCGTCCGCTTCACCCAGCGTCGGTCCGAGCCGATCCGTCAGATCGAGTACCTCGGCCACCGTGGCGGCGAATTCCTCGCCACCGTAACTGTCGATCCAGCGCTGGAAGCGCCGATCGGGCGAACCCTGTTCCAGTAAGGCGGCCCCGACTCGGGCGTAGATCCAGTAGCAGGGAAGCACCGCCGCCAACCCCTCGGCGAAGGTACCGCCGTACACAGTGGCCAACAGGTAGCTCGTATAGGCCCGCGTGGTCGGCGCGATCGGCGTCGCGTTCAGAGCCTCGGCGTCGAGTCCGAGTTCGGGCAGCAGTTCGTTGTGCAAGCCGAGTTCGACGTCGAAGATCTCAGCGGCGTGCCGGGAGAACATCGCGGTGTCGGCCAGGGTGGGTGCCTTGGCCCCCACGACGGCCAGCGCGCGAGCGTAGTCGCGCAGGTAGTGCGCGTCCTGCGCCACGTAGTGGGCAAACGCGGTGTCGTCGAGGCTGCCGTCGGTGAGACCGGTCAGGAACGGATGCGCCAGGATTGCGCTGAACGTCGGCTCGATGGCCTCCCAGAGTCGAGTTGACCAGGGTTGCGGCTGTGCGTCGGAGTGCATACCACCATGGTCTCAGGTGACGGGCAAACGTTGTGCCGTCCGTCGACAGCGTCAGCCGTGCAATGGTTTTCGACGCCGTCGCGGTCAAACCCGAGGTGCCGTAGACGCTTTGCCGCAGCAGTCCACCTGGACGCCGGTCGGACCTGCCATCCACGCGACGGTCAGTTCCGCCGCCAGGGCCGCCGGCAGTGGGCGGGGTAACCGTTCGGTTACGTTCCTGCATCTGATTGATCCTGTGCCCCATACCAATTGGGCAAACCCGCCGACGAGCGGTACAAATGGTTGACTCGACTGACAGCGACCAGCAGTCGAAGTCGCCTTCCGGTGGTCGAGAGAGTTGATGTTCGATGAGACGTACCTTTGCCCTTCTGTTCAGTCTGGCATTCCTGGTAGCGGCTCCCGGAGTGGCCGGCGCCGCACCGATCGAACGCCCGACCGGCAACCAGCGCTTCGTCGATCTCGTGATAGCCCGTGCGCTGTCGCAGCGGGGCGTGCCCTTCAGCTACGGCGGTGGCGACGTCAACGGGCCGACTCGCGGCATCGCCCGCACCCTGCCCGCTCCGGGCGTGGCCCCGGTTACCCCGCCGCTTGCCGGCGGCGGTCTGGTGCCGGGTCTGTCCACCCCGGCCGTGCAGGCACCTGTGCTCACCACCCCCGGCGTTGCGGCCGTGCCCGATCCCTCGTCGAACGTGGTCGGTTTCGACGCGTCCGGGCTGATTGTCTACGCCTTCGCCGGGGCCGGGGTGAAGATGCCGCGGTCCTCGGGCGAGCAGTACAAGGTGGGCCAGAAGGTGCTGCCGTCTCAGGCGCTGCCCGGTGATCTGATCTTCTACGGGCCCGAGGGCACCCAGAGTGTGGCCTTGTACCTGGGCAACAACCAGATGATCCAGGGCACCGAGCCCGCAGTCGCGGTCACCCCGGTGCGTGGCGAGGGCATGACGCCCTACCTGGTTCGCATCATCGCCTGACCGCTGAAATTCGTGCGTTCGGGACGGTCGAGCCGTCCGTAAGCTCTGTGCTGTCGACGATGAAGGGCGCACAGCACAGATGGAACAGACACCCGCAAAGGCGAGGACGACTTTCCCCGGCATCAGTTCGCGGGCCTGGGAGCATCCGGCGGACCGGACCGCACTGACCGCGCTGCGTCGGCTCAAGGGGTTTGATCAGATCCTCAAGGTGTTGTCGGGGATGCTGCGCGAACGCCAGCACCGGTTGGTGTATCTGGCCAATTCAGCTCGGGTCGATCGGCGGCAGTTCGCCGATCTCGACGCGTTGCTCGACGAGTGTGTGCAGGTGCTCGACGCTCCGGTGCGGCCCGAGATGTTCGTCATACAGTCGCCGGAAGTCAACGCGTTCTGCATCGGCATGGAGGATCCGTTCATCGTCGTCACCTCGGCGATGTACGACCTGATGACGCATGACGAGATGCGCTGCGTCATCGGCCATGAGCTCGGCCATGCGCTCAGCGGCCATGCCGTCTACCGCACGATGCTCGATCATCTGATGCGGCTGGCCTCGTCGTTCGGGTTCATCCCGCTCGGAGGATGGGCGCTGCGGGCGATCGTCGCGGCCCTGCAGGAGTGGCAACGGAAATCAGAACTCTCCGGCGACCGCGCGGGGCTGTTGTGCGGCCAGGATTTCGACACGGCGATTCGGGTCGAGTTGAAGTTGGCTGCGGGCAGTCACCTCGACAAGCTCGACTCGCAAGCGTTCCTCGCGCAGGCACGCGACTACGAGGCGACCGGGGACATGCGCGACGGGGTTCTCAAACTGCTCAACCTCGAGATGCGCACGCATCCCTTCTCGGTGCTGCGGGCTGCGGCGCTGACCAAGTGGGTCGACACCGGTGGTTACGGGGCGATCATGGCCGGCAACTATCCGCTGCGGTCTGACGATGGAGCGGCGAGTTGGAGCGAGGACATCAGTGCTGCGGCGCGCCATTACAAGGACGGCTTCGACCAGTCCAACGATCCGTTGATCCGGGGCATCCGGGACGGTCTGGGCGGCGTCGTCGACGGGGTCGGCCAGGCCGCGACGAGCGCGGCCGACTCGGTGGGCCGCAAGATCTCCGAGTGGCGCCGCAACAACAGGCAGAGCGAGGAATAACGTCCGGCGGGGTGTTGCCGTCGGATCAACGGTAAGCCCCTAGACTAGGCGCTCGTGGGCATCCTGTTTGGCTTCGCGCCGTGGATCATCTATTGGGTACTGGTCGGCAACGTACCGTTCTTGGTCGCCGTGCTGGTGGCGCTGGCAACGGCCGTCGCCACGTTCACGATCAGCCGGATCTCCGGGGCGCCGGGGCGCACTCTCGAGGTGGGCGCACTCGCGACCTTCGTCGTGCTCACCATCCTGACCCTGGTGCTGAGCCAGGACGTCATGGAACGCTGGCTACAGCCATTGAGCACCGCGGGCATCTTCCTGGTCGCCCTGATCGGTCAGCTGATCGGCAAGCCGTTCGTGATGGAGTTCGCCGCTGCCGGTCAACCACCCGGGGTTGTGGAAAGCGATCTGTTCCAACGGATTGTCAAGATTCTGACCTGGATCTGGGTGGGCGTATTCGCCGGGATGACGGTCTCCTCGGCCATTCCGCCGATCGTTCAGGGTGATGCCACGATTCTGGACACCGAGACTCCGCTGTCGTTCATCTGCTACTGGGTCATCCCGTTCGTCCTACTGGGACTGGCCGCGCTGGCTTCTCGCGTCCTGCCCGACCGGATGACCGCCGGCATGAACGACATCGTGCGAAAGACCACGTTCGTGGCGTTCTCCGAAGCCGAGATCGACCAGCTCTACTACCTGGCCCAGGAACATGCCAACCGCGAGGTCGGCGCGGGCCAGGAAGCCTACGACGTACGCGTCGGCGGATCGGGAACACCGTTGGTGGGCGACGAATCCCGGATGTCGTGGCCGTCGACCTACAAGGTGCGAGACCGCAAGCGCTAGCCGTACTCAGCCGGCCGGCATCATCCCCATCAGGCTGAACATCATCACGATTCCCGGCAGCAGGTTGGTCACCTGGTGCGCGACGATTCCGCCCCACAAGCTGTCGGAATACAGCCGCGCCAACGCGATTGGGATCGCCACCACCAACAGCAGCGGGGCCCGCTGCGGTTCCAGGTGCGCCAGTGCGAACACCAAGGTGGACACGATCGCCGCGGTGATGCGTCCCCAACGCTGTTCGAGTGCTCCCCAGAGCAGTCCGCGATAGACCACCTCTTCGCAGATCGGGGCGATGCCGGCGACCAGCAGCAGTACAACCACCGCCAGCGGCCACGACGTGCGGACCCCTTGATAGACGGCGCCCACGGCTGAGGTCGCGTCGGGCCCGACGATCGACTGGTAGAGCAAGGCGGCCGGCAGCGTGACAAACAGTCCGCCGAGGCCGAAGGCAAACCCCAGACCGGCGGCGCGCCAAGACCATTGCCACCGAAAGTCCAGGCGGGGACCGTTACCGCGCCATACTGCGATCGCGATGGCCAGAGCCGCGGCGGCCAGCGTCGGCACGCCGATCGCGACGGTGATCAGCCAGGCCGGCGCAGGGCCGGGGGGAGCGAGTATCCCGAACGCTGCCGAGGTCAGCAGATAGACGGCCTCGACGACGACGAAGGCGCCCAGACCCCAGCGGTGGGTCGGCAGTGGTTTCCGAGGATGCGGTCGCCTGGCGTCCGGCTCCGCGGACACGTCACCTGATTCGGCGACCATGCCGGTCCTCCTTCCTCCACGCTTGCGACCGGTTGCGACTGTCCAGTGAACTCTAATCGGCACTTTGTGCATGCGGTGTGCCCGTACCGTCGGTTGAGTGCGGTGGATCGTGGACGGGATGAACGTGATCGGCTCGAGGCCCGACGGCTGGTGGAAGGACCGGCGGGGCGCCATGGCCGGGTTGGTGGAGCGGCTCGAACGCTGGGCCGCGGCAGGCGGACACCGGGTAACGGTGGTGTTCGAGGAGCCGCCGGTGCCGCCGATAGAGTCCGCTGTCGTTGAGGTGGGTCACGCTCCGCGGGCGGGGGCGAACTCCGCCGATGATGAGATCGTGCGGTTGGTCGAGGCCGCTGCGCTGCCCGCCGAGATCACCGTCGTGACGTCGGACAGCGGGCTGGCAGCCCGGATCCGCGATACGGGTGCGGCCGTTCAGTCGGCCGCCGGCTTCCGGGATCTGATCGAGCGATTCGGACATTGACCAGCTCGGGCCACGGCGCGATCAACCCGTCGGCTGCAGGCCCGTCGCTTTGATCTCGCCGTCAACAACCCACTGCCGCAGTGATTTCCGGTCGAACTTCCCGCTGGGTAGCGTCGGTAGCCGATCGCTGGTGGTCAGTGCCCATCGGGTCGGCACCTTGTAGGCGGACAACTGCGCGCGGCAGTGTGCGGCCAGTGCGGCCAGGTCGAGATCGGCGGCGGGCACGACGATCGCGCAGACCTCCTCGCCGCGCTGTGGATCGTCGATGCCGACGACCACGCACTGCGCTACATCCGGGGACGCGGCGATCACGGCCTCGACTTCCAGCGGGGAGACGTTGGCACCGGCGGCCTTGATCAGGTCGGTGGTGCGCCCGACGTAGAACAGCCGGGGATCGCCGTCGCGCCGGTAAACCTTGTCGCCGGTGTGATACCAGCCGTCCGCGTCGAAGGTTTCCGACCGTTCGCGCTTGTTGTATCCGGCCATGACCCCGATACCGCGGACCAGAAGTTCGCCGGTGTCACCGGGAGCGACGGGGGCCCCGTGCTCGTCGACGATGGCCATGTCGGTGAACGCGAACCCGCCTGCGGTCTCAGTCATGGTGCGGTGCACCGGAAATCCGTCCGGAACATCGGTCATGGCGATGTCCAGCGGTCCGTCGCGCAGCATCGGTGCGCTACTCAGGTCGCGGTCGGCGAACGATGGATGTTCGCGCAACTTCTGGGTGAAGGCGGGCCAGCCTACGATCCCGGTGATCCGTTCCCGCTCAGCCAGATCCAGTGCGGTTGCCGGATCCAGTTTCGGCATGATCACCAGGGTGACGTGTTCGTGCAGGGCGCCGGTGACGGCGAGCAGTCCGCCGATCCAGAAGAACGGCATGGCACACAGGATTCGGGCTTCGTCCTGTGTTCCGGTGATCGCCCGGATGGCGGCAGGCCAGGTCGTGGTCTGCCGTACCAGTGTGCCGTGGGTGTGCAGGACACCTTTGGGGTCGGCGGTGGATCCGGACGTGTGCACCATGATCGCGAGATCGGCGGGGGAGACCTCGGCTTCGGCGGCGGCGAGCACTTCGGACGGCACCCCGTCCGTCGTCTCGTCGCACGCCGTCGAAGCCCACGGCCGGTCGATCGCGCCGACCACGGCGATGCGACGCAGATAAGGGGCGGTGCGCAGGGCCAGTCGGGGCGTCGACTGGTCGGCCAGATCGGGCAGTGCTGCTTCCAGGCGCTCGGCGACATCGATGTTCAGTACCGTGCCTGGCGCAATGAGCAGCCCGATATCGGCCAGCCGCAACACCTTCGCGATCTCGGCCGGGGTGTACAGCGTGCTCAGCGGGACCGCCACGGCTCCGATGCGCGACACTGCGAGCCACCACGTCACCCACTCGGCGCCGTTGGGGAAGAACAGGCCGACCCGGCTGCCCTTGCCGACTCCTTCGTTCAGCAGCCACCGCGCCAGGTGCGCGGACCGTTGCTCGGCCTCGAGGTGGGTGAGCCGCTCGGTCGGAGTCACCAGGTAATCGGACTCACCGAACTCGGCGACACTGCGCCGCAACAGAGCGGGGATGGTCAGCGGGGATTGCGTCACCCGTCCATCTTCTCCAATGCCGTTGCGGGTCTGCCGGCGGAGGGTCAGCGATCGCCGCAGGCGGCACAGCCGCTCCGGGGCGGACGTGGATCGCCGGGGTCGCTCGGGTCGGGGTCGCCGAACCAACGGGACGGCTCGTGCTCGGTGTAGGAGTCGTGCCAGGACCACCATTCGTAGGGCTCGGTCTGCGGGTACCCCGCCGGTGAGTCCTCCCAGTTCTCCTGGCGCCCGAGTGCGGTCATGTCCAGGAAGTTCCAGGTGTTGACGAACGCCTCGTCACCCCTGTTGTTGATGAAGTAGGTGCGGAAGATCTGGTCGCCGTCGCGAATGAACGCGTTGGTGCCGTGCCATTGATCGACACCGAAGTCCACATCGAACTCCGCGCCTGGCCGGGGAATCATGGTGTACCAAGGATGGCTCCATCCCATGCGCTCCTTGATCCGTGTGATGTCCTCCTGGGACCCGCGCGAGGCGTAGACCAGGGTGGTGTCGCGTGCGTTGAGATGAGCCAGGTTTCCGATGTGGTCGGCCATCAACGAACAGCCGACACAACCGTGTTCGGGCCAATCGTCCACACCCGGATCAACAAAGGCGCGGTACACGATCAGCTGACGGCGCCCGGCGAACAGATCGAGCAGGGTTGCGCTGCCTCCGGGGCCCTCGAACCGGTAATCCTTGTTCACCGGGGTCCACGGCATCCGTCGGCGCATTGCCGCGAGCCGGTCGCGTGCACGGGTGAATTCCTTTTCCTTGACCAGCATTTCATCGAGTGCGGTCTGCCATTCCGGCTCCGACACGATCGGTGGATTCTGCACGGTTGCTCCCATCGTCGGTCCACTGCAACGGTGTTCAATCATTCAACAAATCGGTTGAATATTGTTCCTCGAGCAAACCACTGCACGCGGCTATAGTCAACAAGGTGGTTGAAGATCAAGTTCTGGACCGCGCCTATTCGGCTCTGGCCGACGCCACCCGCCGCCGGTTGCTGGAGGCGCTGAGGGAGGGTGACGCCCGCATCAGCGACCTGGCCGCCCCGCTGCCCATGACCTTCGCCGGCGTCTCTCGTCACATCGGTGTACTGGAAGCCGCCGGGCTGGTCCAGCGCGAAATCCGCGGTCGGGAGCACTGGGTGTCGCTGAGGCAGGAAGGCTTGACCATGGCCCAGCAGTGGATGTCCGAGCAGACGGACTTCTGGTCGACTCGCGCGGACGCCCTGGCCGCACGGTTGCGGCGGAAGGCGGATTCTCGATGACCGACTCGGCGACGGTCCGGGTGCGCCGAGTGATGCCCGCGGCCCCCGATGTGGTGTTCGACGAATGGCTCGACCCTGAGTCGCTGCGGGAGTGGATGTGTCCGCGGCCGGTGTACTGCGTCGATGTCGTCGTTGAACCTCGGGTGGGCGGGCGAGTGCGTTTCGACATCGACGATTCTGGTACGCGCGTGCTGATCACCGGACAGTTCCTGGCCATCGATCGGCCCCGGGCGCTGCGCTTCACCTGGAGCAACTCGGACTGGAACGATCCGACGGTGACCAGCATCGTCAATGTCGAATTCGAGCCGGCCGGAGACGGGCAGACGTTGATGTCCATCGAGCATTCCCTTTTGCCCCCAGAGGAATTCGACAACTTCCACAGCGGGTGGATCCTCACGGCCGAACAGCTGGGCACCCGGCTCGAGCAGTCGCCGACCTAGACTGCGGTCATGGATAGCGGCGGTACCCAAGTTCAGTACGAGGCTCCGGCAGGCCTGCTCCGCATCGAGGACTGCCTGGACGAGCAGGGTGGCATCGTGCTGCCCCCGGACACCACCCTGATCTCGCTGATCGACCGCAACATCGCTCACGTCGGCGACCAGGTCGCCTACCGATACCTCGATCACAGCCACACGGAGGAAGCGGTCCTGGAACTGACCTGGACCGAGCTGGGCGTGCGGCTGCGGGCTGTCGCGGCACGGCTGCAACAGGTCGCCGCCCGCGGTGACCGCGTCGCCATCCTCGCGCCCCAGGGGCTGGACTATGTGGTCGGATTTTTCGCCGCCATCAAGGCCGGCAACATCGCGGTACCGCTGTTCGCGCCGGAACTGCAGGGGCATGCCGAACGTCTCGAGACCGCGCTGCTCGATTCCCGCCCGACGACGGTGCTCACCACCGCGGCCGCCGCTGCCGCGGTACAGGAGTTCCTCGCCAAGATGCCGGACACGCTGCGGCCGCGGGTCGAGCTCATCGATGAGGTTGCCGATCCGGAGGGCGACGGGTTCACCCCGATCCCGGTCGATCCCGACGACATCTCCCACCTGCAGTACACCTCAGGCTCGACGCGGCCGCCGGTGGGTGTGGAAATCACCCATCGCGCGGTCGGCACCAATCTGCTGCAGATGATCCTGTCGATCGATCTGCTGAATCGAAACACCCACGGGCTCAGCTGGTTACCGCTCTACCATGACATGGGCCTTTCGATGATCGGATTTCCCGCGGTCTACGGCGGGCACTCGACGCTGATGTCACCGACAGCGTTCATCCGCCGGCCCCAACGGTGGATCCGTGCGCTGTCCGACGCCTCGAAACACGGCCGCGTGATCACCGCCGCACCGAACTTCGCCTACGAATGGACCGCGCAGCGCGGTGCGCCCGCAGCGGGGGAGAATCTCGACCTGAGCAACGTGGTGCTCATCATCGGTTCCGAGCCGGTGAATCCCGAGGTGATAACGGCATTCAACGAGGTGTTCGCACCCCACGGGTTGCCGCCGACCGCGTTCAAGCCGTCGTACGGCATCGCCGAGGCGACGCTGCTGATCTCGACGATCGCTCCGGCCGAGCAGGCGTCGGTGGTCTACTTCGACCGCGAGCAGCTCACCGCCGGGCGCGCTGTGCGCGTCGACGCGCACGCCGAGGGCGCCGTCGCCCACGTGTCGTGCGGCCACCCGGCGCGCAGTTTGTGGGCGGTGATCGTCGATCCCGCGACCGTCGACGGGGCCGCCGAGGAAGTGGGCGACGGCCGGGTTGGGGAGATCTGGCTGCACGGCGACAACATCGGTCGCGGCTACTGGGGCCGGCCGGATGAGACGCGGAAGGTGTTCGGGGTGTCACTGCACTCGCGGCTGGCCTCGGATAGTCACGCCGAAGGGCTCCCCGAGGACGCCACCTGGCTGCGCACCGGCGATCTCGGGGTGTATTTCGAAGGGCAGTTCTACGTGACCGGCCGGATGGCCGACCTCGTACAGATCGACGGGCGCAGCCACTACCCGCAAGACATCGAGGCCACGGTGGCGGACGCGTCGCCACTGGTACGGCGTGGCTATGTCACGGCGTTCACCGTGACCCCCGACGGCGACGGTGACGGCACCCGATTGGTGGTGATCGCCGAACGTGCGGCCCGCACCAAACGCGCCGATCCGGAGGAGGCCGGGGCGGCGATCCGCGCGGCGGTGGCCGCCCGCCACGGGCTGACCGTCGCCGACCTACGGTTCCTTCCCGCCGGCGCGATCCCGCGGACCACCAGCGGCAAGCTGGCCCGGTTGGCCTGTCGCGACGAATACCAGAAGGGCACACTGGGCGTGCGGTGATCGGCTGCCGCGGGCATGCTGCTGGTATGAGCAGAGACGAGATCACCGCCGCGATCGTGGAAGCCCGCCTGACCAAGGGCCTGACCTGGCAGCAGCTGGCCGATGCCATCGACCGGCCCGTGGTGTGGACGGTGTCCGCGTTGCTCGGGCAGCACCCGGTTCCGGTCGAGGCCGGCAAGGTCATCGCCGAGTTGCTCGGATTGGACGAGTCGGTGGTTCCGGTGCTGGCCGCGGTGCCCATGCGTGGCGGGCTGCCCACGGCCGTGCCCACCGATCCCACGATCTACCGGTTTTACGAAGCGCTGCAGGTCTACGGGGGTGCGCTCAAGGAGCTCATCCACGAGCAGTTCGGGGACGGCATCATGAGCGCCATCAACTTCAGCGTGGATATCCAGCGCAAATCGCACCCCGCCGGGGACCGGGTGGTGGTGACCTTCGACGGCAAGTTCCTCCCGTATGACTGGACGGCGGCCGAGAAGATCGTCCGCTGCTAGTTTGCAGTCGTGGGCCAGTTCTCGGATTCGTGGGCGGCGCTGCGGGCGGCGGTGGCCGGGCTCACGCCCGAGGTCTTCGACCATCCCTCCGGGTGTGCCGGGTGGCTGGTTCGAGATCTGGTGTGCCACCTCGTCATTGACGCCCAGGATGTGCTGATCACGCTGGCCACCCCGGCCGATTCCGCACCGACGCGCAACGCGCTGACCTATTGGGACGTGTCTGGGCCGCCCACCGGCGGCGAGGATGCGTTGGCAGCGCTGACCGTCCGGCTGGCCGCCGCATACGAGGATCCAGACCTGCTCAAGTTCCATCTCGACGACGTGGGCTCGGCCGCGGGGCGGGCGGCTGACCTCGCCGACCCGGAGCTGCGGGTTGCCACGAAGGGGCAGGTCCTCACGGCCGGGAACTACCTCGACGCCTACGTACTCGAATGGACGCTGCACCACCTGGATCTGGTGGCGCATCTGCCCGCCGCGCCCGGGCCACCGGCACCAGGTCTGGCCCGATCGCGTGCGATGCTCGCCGACATCACCGCGTTCCGGTTCCCGGCGGAGTTCTCGGACAGCGACGTCCTAATGGTGGGGACTGGCCGGCGGACACCGACCGAATCGGAGTGGGCCGCTCTCGGGCCGACGGCCGCACGGCTGCCGTTCGTCCTGAGCTGATCGCATTCTCTGGTCAAGCAGACCGCCGACGGTCGATGATGGCCTGGTACACCGACTGCGAGGGTAAGGATCTCAATGAATACTCATCGAGCTGTGCATGTCCGGTCCTCGGGCGGCGACCTCGAACTTGTTGACGCCCAGACAGTCTCACCGGATCGGGGCCAGGTTCGGGTAGCGGTCGCGGCCTGTGGGGTCTGTGGTACTGATCGCGCCATCGTCAACGGTGGGTTCCCCGGTATGACCTGGCCGGTGACCCCGGGCCACGAGATCGCAGGCACCATTGCCGAAGTCGGCGCGGGCGTCACCGACTTCGCGGTGGGCGACCGCGTCGCGATCGGTTGGTTCGGCGGTCATTGCGGAGTCTGCATCCCGTGCCGCAAGGGCTTGTTCATCCACTGTGTGAACGGCCAGATCCCGAGCCTGCATTACCCGGGAGGCTACGCGGAATCGGTCACGGTACCCGCCAATGCGCTGGCCCGGATTCCCGATGAGCTGTCGTTCGCCGAGGCCGCTCCGATGGGATGTGCGGGGGTGACGACCTACAACGCGCTTCGCCACACCCGCGCACTTCCCGGCGACGTGGTCGCGGTACTCGGCGTCGGAGGCCTGGGGCACCTGGGCCTGCAGTTCGCCGCCGCCATGGGCTTCGAGACGGTCGCGATCGCCCGCGGCCCTGGCAAAGAGGAGGACGCCCGGTCCCTGGGCGCCAGACACTATATCGACTCGACCGCCGTCGACGTGAGCGCGGCGTTGCGCGACTTGGGTGGCGCCGCAGTCGTGTTGGCGACGGTGGGCAACTCACAGGCGATGGCGGACACCGTGGGCGGGCTGGCCCCGCGCGGTGAACTGGTGGCGATCGGTGTGTCGGCGGATCCGTTGCCGATCAGCCCGGTGCAGCTGATCCAGCCCGCTCTGACGATTTCCGGGCATCCGTCCGGGACCGCCCGTGATGTCGAGGAGACGATGCATTTCGCGGTTCTGTCCGGGGTGCGTGCCCGCCTGGAGGAGCGTCCACTCGTCGAGGCAGCAAGCGCATACGCGGCGATGGAGCAAGGGCAGGCACGCTACCGCATGGTTCTGACGATCTGACCTATCTCACCCCGCCGGTCGCGACGAGCAGGTAGCGTCGGTACTTCGTTTGCTGGACGACGAATCGGTGGGGGCCGGATGGCGTGGAAGCGGAGGGCGACGGTCGCCGGGGGGAATTTCTCCGGTAGGTCACGTGGCGTTGCCCGGAAGTTGGTCCGTGGTATCTATTCTGCCCCGGTGCTTTTCACGCCGGGTCGGCTCGCAACAGCGGTATTGGCAGTGCTCGTCGGGCTCTCGTGGGGCACGGTCGGCAGGATGCCCGCGGCGGCAGCGCCCGTGCCGTCGGCGCAACTCGACTTCGGCGGCATGATGCGTACCTATCGGGTGCACCTGCCGGCCGGCGGCTCACCGTCGGGGTTGGTCGTCAACCTGCACGCCGCCGGATCGACCGGAGCCGATCAGGCGGCGCTCACTCACTACGATGCGGTCGGCGACGCCTACGGGTTCGCCGTGGTCTATCCCGACGGCATCGACTACAGCTGGGCAGACGGCCGCGGTGCCTCGGTACCGGACCGGCAAGGGGTCGACGACGTGGGGTTCATCTCGGCCCTGGTCGAGCGTCTCGTCGCCGAGAACGGCATCCCGAGGGGACGGGTGTACGCGACCGGTCTGTCGGCGGGCGGATTCATGGCCAACCGCCTGGCCTGTGATCGAGCGGACCTGTTCGCGGCGATCGCCCCGGTTGCCGGCACGCTCGGAACGAATGTGGGCTGCAATCCGTCCAGACCTGTCGCGGTCCTCGCCACCTACGGCACCGCCGACCCCATCGTGCCGTTCGACGGCGGCCCGATGACGGGTCGCGGTGGCGGCAGCACGGTGGTGTCGGCTCCGGCGATGGTGGACCGGTGGCGCCAGATCAACGGCTGCCCCGCTCCGTCTGACGAGGTGCTTCCCGGCACCGGTGACGGCACCGAGACTCACCGCATCGCCTCGGACGGATGCGCCGCCGGAACATCGGTGGTGTTCATGCGAGTCGACGGTGGCGGACACACGTGGCCGGGCGTGCCGGAGATCCTTCCGGTGCAGGCCGTGGGTGCGGCCAGCCGGGCGTTCGACGCCTCGGATGCCTCGGCGCAGTTCTTCGCCGCGCACGGTAGATAGTCGGGCACCAATCACCGGCGGTGCCCGGTGGGCGCCAATATTCATCACGCCGCGATTAACTCTGCGCGAGTTCCGCTCTTCCGGCGCTGTGTGATGAAACTTGTTCTGCGACAGTCGAATTTATTAGGTGCCGGCCACTTTGGTGGTCAAGCACGGCGGTGTCGGTAAGGCTGCGCGGCGGCGCCGGTGTGGTTCTTCGGCCATAGGGTTTGAGCTGTGGTGGACTGGCACAGCTGGCATGAGGATTATGACCGACCCGGTTCGGCCCTGGCGCACCGGCTTCGGGCCGTGCAGACGTTGATCAAGCAAGCGCTGGACGAGGCGCCGGCCGGCCCACTCCGGGTGATCAGCCTGTGCGCCGGTCAAGGACGGGACCTGATCGAGGTCCTGGCCGAGCATCCGCGGCGCGGCGACGTCCGGGCGCGCCTGGTCGAATTGGATCCCCGTAACGCCGCGGTGGCCGCCGGGGCGGTGCACAGGCACGGTTTGACCGGGGTCGAGGTGGTGACCGGTGATGCCTCTCTGATCGACCACTACGAAGACTTGGTGCCCGCCGACATCGTGGTGGCCTGCGGCATCTTCGGCAACATCACCGACGAGGACATCGAGCGGTCGATCCGATTCCTGCCGCAGTTGACCAAGTCCGGGGGCACGGTGCTGTGGACCCGCGGGCGTACCGTCCCCGATCGGGTTCCGTTGATCCTCAACTGGTTTGATGACCAGCAATTCGAATTGATCTGGGTGTCGCCGCCCGACGTGAGTTACGGAGTCGGAGCCCATCGCTTCACCGGGCAGCCTGAGCCGTTTACGCCAGCCGCGCAGATCTTCACCTTCGTCGGCTCCGACGTGATCCGGGCCGCCGACCGCGCCGCCCGCTGACGACACCGCCCGGCGGGCCTGGGTTCCACCGGGAGCCGACCGTTCATCAGTACGCTTTTCAACGATGGCTGAGGAAGGTCTGAACGGCAGAGATCGTCTGCGTGGGGGGCTGCGCATCGCGCTGCGGGGACGGCGTGACCCGGCTCCGGTCGCCGGCCGGCGTAGCCGCGCATCGGCCGGGATGGGTGACGTGCACACCCGTAAGGTCCTCGACCTGACGATCCGACTGGCCGAAGTCATGCTTTCGTCGGGCTCGGGTACCGCCGATGTCGTCGCCACCGCCCAGGATGTCGCACAGGCCTACCGGCTAACCGACTGCGTCGTCGACATCACCGTCGCGACGATCATCGTGTCGGCGCTGCCCACCGCGGACAGCCCTCCGGTCACGATCATGCGTGCGGTGCGGACCAGGTCGACCGATTACACCCGGCTCGCCCTCCTCGACCGCCTGGTGCGGCGGATCACCTCCGGCGGTATCACCGTGGACGAGGCGCACGAGGCCATGGACGAGCTGACCGAGAGCCCGCATCCGTTCCCGCGATGGCTGGCAACCGCCGGCTGGGCGGGTTTTGCGCTCGGCATCGCGATGATGCTGGGCGGAAACTGGTTGACCTGTCTGCTGGCCACTCTCACCGCAGCGCTGATCGACCGCGTCGGCCGACTGCTGAACCGCATCGGCACGCCGTTCTTCTTCCAGCACGCGGTCGGGGCGGCGATCGCCACCGTGGTCGCCCTGGGCGCGTATCGCTATGCCGGTCAAGGACTCAGTGCACTGGTCGCCACCGGGATCGTGTTGTTGCTGTCCGGCATGACCTTGGTCGGTGCCGTCCAGGACGCGTTGACCGGCTACATGGTCACCGCGGTCGCGCGGCTCGGTGACGCGGTCTTTCTCACCGCTGGGATCGTCGTCGGCATCACCGGCGCACTGCAGGCCGCCACCTTGCTCGGTTTCCAGATCGAACTGCACGTCAACACGGCAGGCACCTTCATCACCCCGAGAGGTGCACTGCCGATCATCCTGGCCGTGCTGGGGGCCTCGCTGGCCGGTATCTGCCTGACCATGGCCAGCTATGCGCCGCTGCGGTCACTTCCGACAGCCGGGCTGGCCGCAGGCCTGGCGGAGCTGACCCTGATCGGGCTCGGGACCGCCGGGTTCGGCCAGTGGGCGGCAACCGGGGTCGCGGCGATCGGAGTCGGTTTCCTCGCCACCCTGATCTCCATTCGCCGGCAGTCCCCGGCGCTGGTGACGGCGACCGCGGGCATCATGCCGATGCTGCCCGGCCTCGCGGTGTTCTGGGCGGTGTTCGCCTTCGCCGTGGACGAGAACTTCGGTCAGGGTCTGGCGCACCTGCTGACCGCGGCGGCCACAGCGTTGGCGTTGGGTAGCGGCGTGGTGATGGGTGAACTACTGGGCTCGCCGCTGCGCTACGGCGCCGGACGCATCGGTGAGTTCTTCCGTAAAGAGGGACCACCCGGTCTGCGCCGGGCGGTGGGCCAGGTGGTTCAGCTGCAACCCGCCGACACCGCCTCTGCGGTCAGCCCACCGCGCGCGGAGAGCGTCCCGCTGGAACCACCCCCGGCGGACGAGCCGGACTCCGACGAGCCCGAAGAGCCGGGCCCGCGGGGTCAGACGTCGGGGTGATCAGGTGAACGGCAGGAAGTCGCCGTTGATCCAGACGCCCCAGTGACCGCCCGCAGGCAGGTTCCACCAGACCATCGGGTGCCCCTGCCAGGACTCGGCAGGCTTCTTCGGCGCATTCGGGGGCGGCGGGAGGCTCGGATCCGGTTCAGCGCTCGCGATAGCGGTCCCGAGGCCGAGCGCAGCCCCGATCATCCCGGTGGCCGCGATGGTCGCCAGAGTTGCCTTACTTCCGAACATGAATCTCCACCTCGGTGCTTGACTGGACCAGAACTTGGATACCCGAAGCTTAGCCAAACGAAGTGATTGATCGCGCACTCGAGGTCCGCGACGGGCTCACACATCATGGTGAACTCTCACGCACCGGCCCGGCAACGAGATCAGAAAGTTTTTTCGCATTCGATGTCGAGAATGCCTCGACGGCTCCGTCTCAGACGTGAGCGACAAACGAGGATCGCGAATCCGGAAGGAGAATCACATGGCCAAGTACCTGTTTCTCAAGCACTATCGAGGCGCGCCGGCGGGCGTCAACGACATCCCCATGGATCAGTGGACACCAGATGAGATTCAGGCGCATATCCAGTACATGAACGACTTCGCGGACCGGTTGAAGGTCACGGGTGAGTACGTCGACAGCCAGGCGCTGGCGCCCGAGGGGGCCTGGGTCCGCTACGGCGGCGATGGCAAACCGCCCGTGACCGATGGCCCGTTCGCCGAGACCAAGGACCTGATCGCGGGCTGGATGATCGTCGACGTCGACTCCTACGACCGCGCCCTCGAGCTGGCCGGCGAACTGTCGGCGGCGCCCGGCGCCGGCGGTAAGCCGATCCACGAGTGGCTCGAGGTGCGCCCGTTTCTGACGGCGGCGCCGTCGGTCACCGAGTAGAGGCCCGGCGGGCGGTGGACGAGCAGCTGTTACGGGATCTCATTCCCGGTGTCCTGGCGGCACTCGTCCACCGAGGGGCCGACTTCGCGGCGGCAGAGGATGCCGTGGCCGAAGCCGTGGTCCGGGCCTGGGAAACCTGGCCGGACCGACGACCCGACGATCCCAAGGGTTGGCTGATCACCACCGCGTGGCGGCGGTTCCTCGACATCTCCCGATCAGAGGTGGCACGGCGCAGCCGCGAGGCGCGGATCGCGGCCGAGCCGGCCGCCAGCCCCGTCCCGGCCACCGATGACACGTTGCAGCTCTACTTCCTGTGCGCGCGTCCGAGCTTGTCCTCGTCGTCGGCGGTCGCGCTGACGTTGCGCGCGGTCGGCGGGCTGACCACCCGTCAGATCGCACAGGCCTATCTCGTACCGGAATCGACCATGGCACAACGGATCAGCCGTGCCAAACGCACGGTGGCCGAGGTGCGGCTGGACCGTCCCGGCGATCTGGGCACTGTGCGGCGTGTGTTGTATCTGGTGTTCAACGAAGGCTACGGCGGCGATGTCGATCTGGCGGCCGAGGCGATCAGGCTGGCGCGCCAGTTGTCCCGGATCACCGATGACCCGGAAGTCGACGGTCTGCTCGCGTTGTTCCTGCTGCACCACGCCAGGCGTCGGGCGCGTACTCGTGCCGACGGGTCACTGGTTCCCTTGGCGGAGCAGGACCGCACGCTGTGGCGGCGCGATCTCATCGTCGAAGGCGTGACCGTACTGCAGGCCGCACTGGCGCGCGACCGGCTCGGGGAGTACCAGGCGCAAGCCGCGGTCGCGGCCTTGCACGCCGACGCGCAGTCCGCGGAGGAGACCGACTGGGTGCAGATCGTCGAGTGGTATGACGAACTCGTCGCACTGACCGACAGCCCCGTGGTGCGGCTCAACCGGGCGGTTGCCGTCGGTGAGGCGGACGGGCCCCAGGCGGGCTTGGCCGCGCTGGCTGGACTCGATCCGACATTGCCGCGCCATACCGCCGCGGCTGCCTATCTGCACGAGCGCGCCGGCGACATTTCGACGGCCGCAAAGCTGTACGTGCAGGCGGCGGCCGAAGCGCAATCGGTGGCCGAGCGCAATCACCTCACCCTGCGAGCAGCTGTGCTCCACGGTCGCAATTCGGAACAAGACGGTTAACCTCTGGGTGTGGGCAACAGTCGGATGAGAGTGTTGATCATCGGTGGGGGATTCGGCGGTCTGTTCTGCGCCCGGCGACTGGGCGGGATCGATGTCGACGTGACGCTGCTGGACCGATCGGCGGGACACCTGTTCCAGCCGCTGCTCTATCAGTGCGCCACCGGCACGTTGAGCTTCGGCCAGATCAGCCGTCCGCTGCGTGAGGAGTTCGAGCGGCACCGCAACGTCACCACGCTGCTCGGTGAAGCCGTCGACATCGACCCGCAGCTGCGGCGGGTCACCGCCCGGCGGCCTGACGAGACGACATTCACCGTCGACTACGACGTGCTGGTGGTGGCCGCGGGCATGCAGCAGTCGTACTTCGGTAAGGAGCACTTCGCGCAGTGGGCCCCCGGCATGAAGACGCTCGACGACGCGGCCCACATTCGGCAACGGGTGTTCACCGCCTTCGAAATCGCCGAGACGTTGCCGCCCGGCCCCGAGCGTGACGGGTGGCTCACCTTTGCCGTCGCCGGAGGTGGACCCACAGGGGTGGAGCTGGCTGGGCAGATCCGCGAAATGGCAACCCGCACCCTCGCCCACGAGTTCCACAGCATCGAGCCCGAGGAAGCCAGGGTGCTGCTGTTCGACGGCGGTGAGCGGGTGTTGAAGGCCTTCTGTCCGGAGCTGGGGGACAAGGCGACTCGGTCGCTGCAGCGGCTGGGTGTCGAGCTCCACCTGGGTGTGCACGTGACCGACGTCAACCGTGAGGGCGTGACCGTGAGTCTGAAGGCCGGGGGCCCCGACGAGCAGTACGTGGCCCGGACCGTGTTGTGGACGGCCGGCGTCGAGGCCGTGCCGTTCGCCCGGCACCTCGCGAAAGTTCTGGGTGCGGAATCGGACCGGAGCGGGAGAATCGCTGTAGGGCCGGATCTTTCGGTCGCCCAGTATCCAGAGGTATTCGTGATCGGTGATCTGGCCGGTCGTGAGAACCTGCCCGGTGTGGCCGAGAACGCGATGCAGGGCGGGTTGCACGTCGCTTCGTGCATACGCCGGGAACTGGCCGGTAAGCCTCGGAAACCGTTCCGCTACCGGGATCTCGGTTCTGCGGCCTACATCGCTCGGGGACAGGCCCTGCTGCAAGTCGGCCCGGTCAAGATCGCCGGTGTTTTCGGCTGGCTGGCATGGGGTTTCCTGCACATCGCCTTTCTGACCGGTATCCGCAACCGCATCAGCACCGTGGCCACCTGGCTGGGCACCATCGCGCGGGCCCGCCGTGCGCATCGGGCCTTCATGCTCGGCGCCACGGGTCTTCCCGAGCAGCGCTACACATGGACCACCTGGGACGCACTCACGCCGCCGCCGTCAGAGGCTCCGCCGGAGCCCAGCGAGCGTTAACCGCATGCCGGCCGGGGCGTGCAGTTCGGGCGTTTCGTCGGCGAGTTCCTGCTGGCACCGTTCTGACCGAGCGCAACCTCAGGACGGTGTGCGACGATGCACGGGCCGCGTGCATCGAGAGAGGACCGCTGGATAGATGACCGAAGCGCACCGAGCGACGCTCGCCATCAACGGAGCGAAGCTCGCGATCGCGGGCCTGACCGCCGTCGGCGCCGTACTGGCCGCGGCAGGCCAGGCCACGGCGGACCCCGTAGTGCCTGATCCCGCGCCTGCGCCGGCGGATCCCGCGATGGCGGCACCCCCGCCGCCGGCACCGGCCGGCCCTCCGCAGGTACCCGAGATCGCCAACCCGGTGTACGGCTCCGGGCAGTACGGATCGGGCCCGATCGGCACGCTGCGGGATCTCTGGCACCAGGCCCACGATCCGGGCGGCTTCCAGACCGGCGGGGGAGCGCCCGAGGGCGTTGCGCCACCTCCTGGTGCAGGTCCGGCCCCGCCGCTGCCGCCCGGCTACAAGTCGATCAACGCTCCGGGCTCCGAGACGCCGGTCACGGCGCCGGCCCCCGGTAGCGGTCCGGCCGGTCCGCCGCTGCCACCGGGCTACTACTCGCTGAACGGCCCGCCGCCGCCCGGCTACGAGTACAACTCGCCAGGACAGCAGCCGGCCGCCCCGCCGGCAGCCCCTACGCCGTAGTCGCGCGTCCCAACACGTGGCGCAGCGCCTGATCCAGTTGAGGGTGGCGGAAGCGGTGATCGGCGGCGGCCAGGACCGCAGGAACCGCCCGCTGGCTGGCGCACGCCAGTTCGCGGGCACCCTGGTCGCCCAGCAGCAGCCGTGGCCCCAGAGTGGGCACCGGCAGAATCGTCGGACGGTGAAGAATACGTCCGAGCGTTTCGGTGTAGTCAGCGTTGCGCACCGGCTCCGGCGCCACTGCGTTGACCGGGCCGGACAGCTGCGTATCCCATAACGCCCGGTAATAGATGTCGACGAGGTCGTCGATTCCGATCCAGGGCAACCACTGTTGCCCGTCGCCGATGCGGCCTCCGAGTCCGGCGGCGAACAGCGGACGCAGCAGCCGTAAGGTGCCGCCGCTCGGCGACTGGACGATTCCGGTGCGTATGTGCACCGCTCGGGTGCCCGATTGTTCAGCCGGGGCCAGCGCGTCCTCCCAGTCCGTCACCACGTCGGCCAGGAAGCCGTCGCCGCGTTCGCTGCTCTCGGTGAGAACCTCGTCGCCGCGGTCGTACCCGTAGAAACCGACCGCCGAGGCGCCGACGACCACCTGTGGACCGGGATCGGTATCGGCGATCAGTTCGGCCAGTCGGCGGGTCGGCTCGATGCGGCTGTCGCGGATCGCGCGGCGATGCCCCTCGGTGAACCGGCCGGCGATCGACGCGCCCGCCAGGTGGATGACGGCATCCACCCCGATCAACAACTCAGGGTCGGGGTCTTCCGGATTCCATTGCCGTTCATGGGGTTCGGTTGTCGCATGGCGGACCAGCCGGATGACCCGATGGCCGCCGGTGCTCAAGAACGCTGTCAACGCCGAGCCGACCAGACCGGACGCTCCGGTGACCGCAATGGTCAGCGGTGCCAGCCCCCGGGCGCGGGCCTGCTGGTGGGCCGCGAGGTCATCGGCGAGCTGGCGGTGCCGGTAGGCGAACATCGGACGCAGGAATCGGCCGGGCACGGGCGTCTCGACGCGATCGGTCATCCGGGTGCGGGCCGCATCGATCGCGTCGAATTCGTGAATGTGCTTCCAGCGCACTGCGAATGCCGCGGGTAGCGAGGCCGGGCCGCCACTGGCGATCTGGTCGACGAAGCGCCGTGGCGGGTCGTAGGCGTCAGCCTGGTGCTGGGCGATCCACCGCAACCCGCCCGGCAACACTAGTTCGGCACGGCCGTCACGCAGAGAGGCTGCCTCGGAGACGAGTTTCATCGGTTGCCATGGTGGCGACAGCCTGGTGAACGCGCCCGGTCGACTGTGCCAGTTGAAGACTGCATCCTGCGGAGCGTCGATGATGCTGGAGTACACCAATCCCATCTGCCGACGTTACCCGCAAGGCGGTGGCTACGCCGCAGCCCGCTTTGCCCGCAAGCCCGCGTAGGCGAACAACAGTCCGGTACCGATCTCGGAAAGCGCTGTCGCCCAGGAGAACCAGGTGACGTTGAGCCGGGGCCCGCTGAGATAGCTGTCCTGGAAGTTCGGCCAGATATTCGGCAGCAGATGTGCGTAGGTGAACACGATGGCACTGCCGACACCGGTGAAGATCGCGAGATCGGGCGCCCGGGACTGCCCGCGCAGCGCCATGGTGATCGCGATGATGACGATCACGCCCTGAACCATGCCGCCGGCCATGACGAACATCGGTGACGCCGACATGCCGCGGAGCAGGTGGTCGATCACGTGCAAGCCCCAGCCCAGCAGGAACATCCATGCTGTCAGGCGCAGAAAGCGTTGTGTCTGAACGATTGTCGGTGCCGACATAGGACCCCCCAAATCGTCTACTACAGCCGATAGTAGAGCGGTGGGCCCGGGGTGGCAACAGTCGATTTCCGACCAGGCATATATCGTTGTGTCAACTGTAGTCATATCGGTAATAGGGTCCGGACCGCCCGATGTGCAGGACGAAAGGGTGTACATGTGGAACGCACTGCGATGACGCCGTTCTTTGTGAGCAGTGACCACGGGTTCGTGCCGAACGAGATCGCACACGGGGGTTGGGGGCCGACCCTGGGTGGCCAGGTGGTCGGCGGACTGCTGGCCCGGGCCGTGGAGCAACTCGTCAGCGATGCGAGCCTGCAACCGGCGCGGTTCACCGTCGAGATACTGCGCCGGGTCGCCAGCGCTCCGGTTCGCGTCACCGCGTCGGAGGTGAGATCGGGCTCGCGCATGCAGGCGGTCGATGCTGTGATGACCCAGGACGGCGAGCTCGTGGCTCGGGCTTCCGCGCTGTATCTGAGGCGCGGCGCCCAACCCGACGGCGAGTTCTGGACCACCGAGATCGAGCTGCCGCCGTTACCAGAGGAACCGGCAGAGTTCGACGACGCGACGCCTATGTTCATCCGGGCGTATGGTCCAGACCAGGATTGGGCGGGTGAGGGATTCCCATGGCAGCAGTGCGGGCCTCGGTACGCGTGGTTGCGTGAAGTCCGTCAGCTGGTCGACGGCGAAGAGCTGACGCCGTTCGTGCGAGCGGCACTGGCGGTCGACGTCACGAGTTCGATGACCAATTTCAGTTCAGCCGGTCTGGCGTTCATCAATGCCGACTACACGCTGGCGCTGAGCAGGCTGCCGGTCGGCCCCTACATCGGCATGGCGGCGGTAACCCACACCAGCGCAGCCGGGGTAGCGACCGGAAGCGCATGCCTGTATGACACAGCGGGCCAGATCGGCACCGGATTATCCACTGCGATAGCGAATTTCAACTTCAGCCCGAACGGCTCTCGCGCTAGGCGGGGCGCAGGATCGCCACCAGGAAGTCCGAATCTTCGGTGAAGGGTCGCAGATCCCAGGTGGACAACAACAGATCCCGGGTGAATCCGGCTGTCGCCGCGTCATCGAGGAACTGGCCGAACTCGTAGTCGCGCCCGGCCCCGAATCCGATCACCGCACGACCGTCGTCGGCGAGATGAGCGCGCAGCCGCGTCAGCACCTGGACACGGGTGCTCGGGGCGAGGAATGTCATCACGTTGCCGGCCGAGACGATGATGTCGAACGGGTCGGCGATACCGAGCGCCGGTAGGTCGAGTTCAGCCAGATCTCCGACGATCCAGCGCGGGCCCGGATGGTCCGTCTCGGCCGCCTCGATCAGCACCGGGTCGACGTCGACGCCGATCACCTGGTGCCCGGCCTCGGCGAGGTATCCGCCCACCCGGCCAGGACCACATCCGGCATCGAGGATGCGGGCATTGCGCGTCGCCATCGCATCGATCAGACGAGCCTCGCCGGCCAGGTCCTGTCCGGCGCGCTGCATGGCACGAAACCGTTCGACGTACCAATCCGAATGCCCCGGATCGGCCGCGACTTTCTGCATCCAGATGCTCCGCTCGACCATGTGAGCATTCTTGCAAGCAGCCACCGGGTGCCGGGTGGGCGGTGTTCGCTTGTTACTGGGCGTCGAGAATCTTGATCGCGAAGATCAACGTGTCGCCCGGCTGGATTCCGGCGGCAGGCTGTCCCTGGGGATAACCGTCGGGGGAGGCCACCGCAACTGCCACTGTGGAGCCGACCTTCTGTCCCGAGATGGCCTTCTGGAAGCCCGGCACGACGCCGTCCAGCGGGAAGTCGACCGTCTCGCCCCGTTGGTAACTGCTGTCGAACACCGATCCGTCGCGTCCGTTGACGCCCATGTAGCAGACGGTGACGTTGGCCGTCGGCGCGACGACCGGTCCGTCGCCCGCCTTGAGGGTGTGCACCTGGGTCTCGGACACACTGAACGGCCCGTCCACCTTCACCGCCGGCGCCGTGGTGTCAGTAGAGCCGGTGACCTGGATGCTGCCGGTCGCTCCGGACGTCGTCCATTCGGGCGTGCCCGCGTTCTGCGGCGCCGCGGTCGGGCAGGTGCTGGCCTCGGTGGCGGTCTCGGCGATGGACGGGGTGAGCACCTCGGCGACCGACGGGGTGCTCGACGAGGAGCCGGCCGAGGAGGTTTCGGTGTCGGACCCGCACGCAGCGAGCGCCATGGTCAGCGAGGCGGCACAGGCCACGAGCGCAACGGAGGAAGGCACGCGAAAGGAATTCATGCACGTCACGCTACAGCCGGGGCCGGATCTGGCCTGAGGACGGTGTCAAAACCTTGATACCTTCCAGGTTTGTCGCCACACTCGAAGGTGATGGCTGAAGGCCTCGACTTCACAGGCATGTTGCGCTCGGCCGGGCTCCGCGTCACTCGCCCCCGGCTGGCGGTGCTCGACGCGGTGAAAGAGCATCCGCACGCCGAGACCGATCTGGTCATCCGCGCCGTGCGCGTTCACCTGCCCGATGTATCCCACCAAACCGTGTACGACGCCTTGAACGCGTTGACCGCGGCCGGCCTGGTACGCCGGATCCAACCGACCGGATCGGTGGCCCGCTACGAAACCCGGGTCGACGACAACCACCACCACGTCGTATGCCGGTCATGCGGCGCGATCGCCGATGTGGATTGCGCGGTCGGCGCCGCTCCATGTCTGACCGCATCCGATGACAACGGTTTCGCGATCGACGAAGCCGAGGTCATCTATTGGGGCCAATGCCCCGACTGTGCGCGAACTCGAACTTCCTGATGGCAGCCCGTCACTGACCGATGAAAGGGAACGCAATGCCCCCGAACAGCTCCGATGCCTCCGACGCCCGCCCACCGCATTCCGACACCGAAACTCACAGCCGCAGTGAGTCAGAGAACCCCGTCATCGAGTCGCCCAAACCCAAAGCCCATGCGCCGCTGACCAATCAGGACTGGTGGCCCGATCAGGTCGATGTCACCAGGCTGCACAAGCAACCGGTCGAGGGAAACCCACTGGGTGCCGGTTTCAACTATGCCGAGGAATTCCAGAAGCTCGACGTCGAGGCACTGCGCGCCGACATGCTCGAGTTGATGACGGACTCCCAGGACTGGTGGCCCGCCGACTACGGAAGCTATGCCGGCCTGTTCATCCGGATGAGCTGGCACGCCGCCGGGACCTACCGGATCTTCGACGGCCGCGGTGGCGGGGGCCAGGGCGCCCAAAGGTTCGCCCCCATCAACAGTTGGCCGGACAATGTCAGCCTGGACAAGGCCCGCCGGCTGCTCTGGCCGATCAAACAGAAGTACGGCAACAAGATCTCGTGGGCCGACCTGATCGTCTTCGCCGGCAACGTCGCGCTGGAGTCCGCGGGGTTCAAGACCTTCGGCTTCGCGTTCGGCCGGCAGGACATCTGGGAGCCCGAGGAGATCCTGTGGGGCCAGGAGGACACCTGGCTGGGCACCGACCAGCGGTACGGCGGCACCAATGAGAGCGACCGCAAACTGGCCAACCCCTTCGGCGCCACCACCATGGGCTTGATCTACGTCAATCCCGAAGGCCCCGAAGGAAAGCCGGATCCGCTGGCTGCGGCGCACGACATCCGCGAGACGTTCGGGCGGATGGCCATGAATGACGAAGAGACCGCCGCACTCATCGTGGGAGGCCACACGCTCGGAAAGACCCACGGCGCAGGTCCCGGCGATCTGGTCGGACCCGAACCCGAGGCCGCGCCCATCGAGCAGCAGGGCCTCGGCTGGAAGTGTGCATTCGGTTCGGGCAAGGCCGGGGACACCATCACCAGCGGTCTGGAGGTCGTGTGGACCACGACGCCGACGAAATGGAGTAACAGCTATCTGGAGATCCTCTACGGCCATGAGTGGGAGTTGACCCAGAGTCCTGGGGGCGCCTGGCAATTCGAGGCCAAAGATGCCGATCCGATCATTCCGGACCCATTCGGCGGGCCGCCGCGCAAGCCGACCATGCTGGTCACCGACATCTCGATGCGGGTGGACCCGATCTACGGCCCGATCACCCAGCGTTGGCTCGAGCATCCCGAGGAACTCAACGAGGCGTTCGCGAAGGCCTGGTACAAGCTGCTGCACCGCGACATGGGACCGATCAGCCGCTACCTCGGGCCGTGGATTCCCGAGCCCCAGCTGTGGCAGGATCCCGTGCCCGACGTCGACCATCCGCTGATCGGCGAACAGGACATCGCGACGCTCAAGGGCAAGCTGCTCGACTCGGGCTTGTCGGTGCAACAGTTGATCAAGACGGCCTGGTCTGCGGCAGCGAGCTTCCGGGGCACCGACAAACGCGGCGGCGCCAACGGCGCCCGGTTGCGTTTGGAGCCGCAACGCAATTGGGAGGTCAACGAACCTTCCGAGCTGGACAAGGTGTTGCCGGTGCTGGAGCGCATCCAGCAGGAGTTCAACACGTCGGCCTCCGGCGGCAAGAAGATCTCATTGGCCGACCTCATCGTTCTGGGCGGCTCGGCTGCGATCGAAAAAGCCGCCAAGGACGGTGGATACGAGATCAAGGTGCACTTCGTGCCCGGCCGCACTGATGCATCGCAGGAGAATACGGATGTGGACTCGTTCGCGGTCTTGGAACCGCGGGCCGACGGATTCCGCAACTATGTGCGTCCGGGCGAGAAGGCGCCCCTCGAGCAATTGCTCGTCGACAAGGCGTACTTCCTGAACCTGACCGCACCGGAGCTGACTGTTCTGGTCGGCGGCCTGCGCGCACTGGGCGCCAACCACGGTGGTGGTAAGCACGGTGTGTTCACCGAGCGGCCCGGCACGCTGACCAACGATTTCTTCGTCAACCTGCTGGACATGAGTACGGAATGGAAGGCATCGGAGACGTCCGAGAACGTCTACGAGGGCCGCGATCGCGCGACGGGCGCGTTGCGGTGGACGGCGACGGCCAACGATCTCGTGTTCGGCTCGAACTCGATGTTGCGTGCCATCGCCGAGGTTTACGCGCAGCAGGACAACCAAGCCAAGTTCGTGGAAGATTTCACCTCGGCGTGGGTCAAGGTGATGAACAACGATCGATTCGACCTGGATTGAGTCCGGTGACCGCCGGTGGTTCAACCCGCCCAGCGTGAAATGAGCACCGCCGGTGCCCATTTCGGCCAGGTGGGCGAACCGATGGCGAAACCGCCCGCTATCTGGGCGACGATGCGGGGGCCTCTGACGGTGCTGTTGTCGTAGAACGTTGCGGCGTCCGCGCGCATCGCGGCGACGGCGACCAGGTCCCAAAGCCGTTGGTAGCGCTCGCGGATCTTGGCTTCAGGCACGTCGTGGCCACCCGCCGACACCCGGTGACGCACGCGCTGCACGGCCAATTCTTCGGGGATGAGGATGCAGTGCAGCACCACGGTGTACCCGGCGATGTGTGCGTCGTCGATGAGGTCGAGCTTGGAAGGGTGCGAGAACACGGTTTCGGCGATGAACGACTCACCGAGTTCGATGAGTTTCGCGCGGGTTTCGGCCGCGATCAACGCGGCTTCATACGAGTGCGGGGCAGGGTCTTCGGGCCACCGCCGCTTGGCGATTTCGTCCGCGTTGACGAACGGGCTGCCGGGCAGCAGAGGTGAGAGGGTGAGTTCGACGAAGGTCGACTTGCCGGCGCCGTTGCAGCCGACGACGAGATCGAGGCGCTTCACCGATCGGCGATACCGTCCGCGTCAGTGCCGGGGGAGATCACTGCGTGCGCGCCAGCACCGCAGTGCTGCCGTCGGGACGGTACTGCACGATGTTGCCGTTGTCGTCGAGCGCCACCGTGGTGATTCCGCGTCCGGCCAGCGTCTTGCCGTAGTCGGCACGCGCCAGGCTTTCCTCGATGGAGGCGGCGATCTCGGCGTCGAACACCGTGCCTTCTTCGGCCGTCAACTCACGCAGGGACAACTCGCCGGCCAACGCGGACTCCACCTTGCGGCGTGCCGCACTGTGTTGGCTGGACACGGCCCGGCCCACTCGAGCCCAGTGGTCGAGCTGCTGTTTGGCTGACCGGCTCTGACGTGCGCCTTCGGCGGCCGCACTATCGATGAGATCAGCGGCGAACCGGGTGACCCGGTCTGCGGTCTCCGTCATGACAGACCTCCGTTGTAGCAGTCTGAAACCAGCGTAGCAGAATGCTACAGGGTGGTTGGTGTGTGCTCTATCTCGCGGACAGCCGTCTCGCGACCTCGCCGTACCGTTCGAAGCGTTCGGCGCTGCCCAGCGCGTTGTAGAGCACGATCCGGGTAGCGATCCCGGCGTATTTGTCGACCAATGCATCCGCCAGCCCGTCCCACGTCGACTCGGTGGCGAACGCGGCGATGTGGTCGTCGGTGATCTGTGCCGCCATGCCCGCGATATCCCCGGCTTTCTGTTTCTCCCTCAGTCGTGCGGTGGTGCCCTCGAAACCCGCCTCGTCCCAGATGAACGCGTAGTTCGGCGTACTGCCGTAGAAGCTCATGCTGGCCCGCACCAGCTCGCGCTCGTTGGCGCGCTCTTCGTCCGTGTCGCCGACGATCGTCATCACCGGGACGATCTTGGCGATGTCGTCAGGCGAGCGGCCCGCCTTGGCCGCACCGGCGGCCACGTTGGGCAGCACGTGGCGAGCGATGTAGCCGGGCTCGCCGATCGGGTGGATGTGGACGCCGTCGGCAACCTCGCCCGCCATGCGCAGCATCCACGGATTGACTGCCGCGATGTCCACCTTGGGATCGGGCGCATCGATGGCGCCGGGGCTCCACTGGGGAGTGAGGAAATCGAGGTTGTAGAAATCGCCGTGATGGTCGAGCGTGCCCGTTCGGAAGGCTGAGAAACACGCCTTCACGGCCAGCACGTAATCCCGAAGGCGCGGTCCAGGGTGTTCGAAGGGCATCCCGTAGCGCCGGACCACGTGGGTGCGCACCTGGGTGCCGATACCGAGCCGGAACCGGCCGCCGGTTGCTTCCTGGAGTTCCCAGGCCGACGCGGCGGTGATGAACGGGCTACGCGGAAAGGCAACGGCGACACCGGTCGAGAGCTCAAGTCCCGGAGCGGCCTGCGATGCCACCGCCGCGTTCAGATAAGCGGTGCGGCCCGTCTCGGTGAGCAGAAGCCCGGAGAATCCGGCGGACTGGGTGTTGCGGGCAAGGTCACCGACTTTTGCCAGCGGCTGCGGAACGGTCATCGCGTCGACATACACGTGGGGGAGCGTACGTGCCGAACATCCGTAATGCCTTAGAAGTCAACTGTTTCGCGCCTAGACTCGGAGGTGATCAGGGCAATCGGACTCGTCGACCAGGGCTGGTTGCGACTGAAGGAGGGGACCCATGGTCAGAATTCACACGGTGGTGCCGGGGGAGACGCTGTCGGCATTGGCGTTGCGGTTCTACGGAGACGCCGAACTGTATCGGCTGATCGCGGCGGCCAGCGCGATTCCCGATCCCGACGTCCTCAACGTCGGACAACAACTCGTCTTTCCCGACTTTGCGCGCCACACGGTCGGCCCTGGCGAAACGTTGTCGGCCGTGGCGTCCCGCTTCTACGGACAGCCTGCCTTGACCCGGTTGATCGCTGCCGCCAACGGGATCCCCGAGGGCGCCGGTCTCAATCCCGGGCAGCGGCTCATTGTTCCCGAACTCAAGAGATACACAGTCGTACCGGGGGATACCTTGTCGGCGTTGGCATCACGCTTCTACGGTGACGCCTTGTTCTATCCGCCGATCGCCGCGGTCAACAACATTGCCGATCCCGGCCATATCAACCCGGGGCAGACGCTCGTCATCTTCAGCGGTCGCAGCGACGGGTTCGGTCTTCGGATCGTCGACCGCAACGAAAGTGATCCACGCCTGTGGTACTACCGATTCCAGACTGCCGCTGTCGGGTGGAACCCGGGCGTCAACGTTCTGCTTCCCGACGACTATCACACCAGCGGCCGCACCTATCCGGTGCTCTACATGTTCCACGGTGGCGCCGACGATTTCCGGCAGTTCGACTTCCTGGGGATCCGCGACTGGACGGCGGGCAAACCGATCATCGTGGTGATGCCCGACGGCGGGCACGCGGGTTGGTACTCCAATCCGGTCACATCGTTCGTCGGGCCGCGCAACTGGGAGACGTTCCACATCGCCCAGCTGCTGCCGTGGATGGAAGCGAACTTTAGGACCTATGCCGAGTACGACGGCCGTGCCGTCGGCGGTTTCTCGATGGGCGGTTTCGGTGCGCTGAAGTACACCGCCAAGTACTACGGCCATTTCGCATCGGTCAGTGCCCACTCCGGGCCGGCGAGCCTGCGCCGGGATTTCGGCCTCGTCGTGCACTGGGCGAACATCACGTCGGCGGTTCTCGATCTGGGCGGCGGGACGGTCTACGGCGCCCCGTTCTGGGATCAGGCGAGGGTCAGTGCCGACAATCCGGTCGAGCGGATCGAGAGCTACCGCAACAAGCGGATCTTTCTTGTCGCCGGCACCAGTCCCGATCCGCTCAACTGGTTCGACAGTGTGAACGAAACTCAGGTGCTTGCCGGTCAGCGGGAGTTCCGCGACCTGCTCGGCCGGGCCGGGATTCCGTTCGAGGCGCACGAGGTGCCTGGGGGTCATGTGTTCCGTCCCGAGATGTTCCTGCGCGATCTCGACGGCATCATCGCTCGCTTACGCCCGGCGGCCGTCGTGAACAACGTGCTGTAACAGCAACCACATCTCTCTCAGCTGTCACATCTACATCAGAATTCAATTCTTTAACTGCCACCGCATCTGAATCTGAATTCACGATAGTGGCCAATTGTCACAGCAGTCGTCACTGGTTTATGAGATCAGCGCTGGGCGTCGGCGGCGGCCGGCGTGCGGCGCTGGATGCCTTCTGACCTGGATATATCGCCCGATAGGACATCAACTCAGGTTTCTCAATGGCCCCACAGATCGCATAACTATTAAATAAACTCAAAGAAGATAATTAGACTCTCTAGCACGGCTATTTTACTTTCACCTCATGGGTAAACTCGGGTATCACGATGGGCTGCAAATAGCCTTTCGCCCCGCCATTACCGGCGGGCACGGGCAGTGCTCGCCGCCATGAAGGGATCGACATGCGCGTGCGCAAGGTCGTCACTGTTTTCGGGTTCGTCGGTGCATTCGCGGTGGCTCAAACCCTGCTGGCGGTCCCCAACGCCGGCGCCGAGCCGAACTGGGATGCCATGGCCCAATGTGAATCAGGTGGCAACTGGTCGGCTGACACCGGCAACGGTTTCTACGGTGGCCTGCAGTTCACCCCGGCCACGTGGGCCTCCCACGGAGGAACAGGATCGCCGGCCGCGGCGAGTCGAGAAGAGCAGATTCGCGTGGCCCGCAACGTTTTGCAGACACAAGGTCTGGGGGCCTGGCCGGTCTGCGGCGGGCCGATCGGCATGGCGACGGGAACCTGTCGGCAGATGGTCGCCTGGATCCCGATCGGGCATCTGCCGCGCCTGTGCACGCTCGTGCTCAATCCGTTGTCCTGACGTTCGTCACCCGACATCTGCAACCTTGATGCCGCAGTGGTGCTTTCGCGTTGATCGCAGGGGCGTGTGACGGCGCCCACGCCCGGTCGGGAAAAGTCTTGGGGCGCACCGAGGTCCCTCTCAGCAAACCCTCAGTACCGGGCTGCAGCATCTACGTAGGCGCCGGCACGGCGCATAACTGTCGGTGTCGCAACGAAAGAAACAAGCGCAATGAATCAGTGGCCGGGGATGTCGTCACCAAATAGCAATCAGGAGTGGGAAGCGAAACGGGCGACGGATCAACCGAATCCGAGCCCCTGGAGCCGGAGGGGCTATCAGCAGCCATACCCGCCCTACGGGCTGCATCCAGAGATGACCCAGAAGTTCGATGCGCCTGCCGCGCCGCCGGAAGCGTCGCACCCGAAGAAGAAGTCGCGCGTCGGGGTGCTTGTCGCCGGCACTGCCGCCGTTGCCATGGCAACGGGTGCAGTCGCAGCGGTGGCCGTGGTGGACCATGCCGGAAAACCCAGTCCGGTGGCCCAGGCGTCCGTGCCCGGCCGCGTCGGTAAGCCGTCGCCGGCCCAGGGCGCGGTTCCGGTGCAGCCGAAGAATTCGGCCCCGGCCGGATCGGTCGAACAGGTCTCGGCCAAAGTGCTGCCCAGCGTGGTGAAACTGCAGATCGAGACGGGTCAGGGGCGGGAGGAAGGCTCCGGCATCGTCCTGAGCGAGGACGGTCTCATCCTCACCAACAACCACGTTGTGGCCGCCGCGGCCGGCGCCGACCAGGGTCCACTGGCCACCCAGACCGCACCCGATGACCAATTCCCGGGCTTCCCGCGCGGGCTGCTCCCAGGCGGACAGTTCCCCGGTGGCGACCCGTACTCGCCCGACGGACCGTCCGCCAACCGTTCCGGACGGGCCAGCGGCGCCATGCAGGCGACCGTGACGATGTCCGACGGGCGCACGGTGCCGTTTTCGGTGATCGGCACTGATCCCGACGACGACATCGCGGTGGTTAAGGCGCAGAACGTCTCTGGGCTCACCCCGATCACCATCGGTTCATCGAAGGACCTCAAGGTGGGGCAGAACGTCGTTGCGGTCGGCTCGCCGTTGGGTCTGCAGGGCACGGTCACGACCGGCATCATCAGCGCGCTGGATCGCCCCGTCGCGACGGGTGACGGGCAGAGCGGCCAACAGTCGGTGATGAGTGCTATTCAGACCGACGCGGCGATCAACCCTGGCAATTCCGGCGGTGCGCTGGTCGACATGAACGGCGACCTCATCGGCGTCAACTCGGCGATCGCCTCGTTGGGCGGTGGTCAGGGTTCGCAGGGTGGCGGGCAAGCCGGATCGATCGGCTTGGGCTTTGCCATTCCGGTGGACCAGGCCAAACGGATTGCCGACGAACTGGTTTCGACCGGCACCGTCCAGCACGCCTCGCTCGGTGTCCAACTCTCCGGCAACGACACCAGTGGTGCCGCGGTCGCCGGCGTGGTCAAGGGCGGTCCGGCAGCAGCTGCGGGCCTGAGCCAAGGCGCGGTGATCACCAAGCTCGACGACAAGGTGATCGACGGCCCCGAAGCCCTGGTCGCCGCCGTGCGTTCCAAGGCGCCGGGGGACACCGTCACGTTGACCTACGAGGACGAGTCGGGGGCCTCTCGTACCGTCGACGTCACCCTGGGACAGGTGCAGGCATAGTTTCCCCTTGGGCCCCAGCCCGGTGTTCCGGGCTGGGGCCCAAGTCTTGATATTGGAATGACGGTCGCCCACCCCGTGTGTGACGATGCGTCGATGCCCAGCACGCTCATCGAGGTCAGGCGCCACTACACCGAATCCGAAGAGGTGGCGATAATCGACGCGGTGCACGATGCGCTCGTGGCGGCGTTTCAGATACCCGTCGGCGACAAGCATGTCCGACTGGTTTCCCATCAGCCACATCGGTTCTCGTACTCGCCGGGGTTGGCTCATCCCGAGCTCTACACGCTCGTCGGAATCGACTGCTTTTCCGGTCGATCAGTAGAGGCGAAGCGAAACCTCTACCGGCAGATCGTCATTCGGCTGGAGAAACTGGGCATTCCGGCCAACCATGTCACGATCGTCTTACGTGAGAGCCCGCTCGAGAACTGGGGCATCCGGGGCGGGCAGGCCGCGTGCGATATCGACCTGGGCTTCGAGCTCGACGTCTGATCGGTCCGAATGCCCCGTTGCGCACCAACGTCGTTGTCCCCACGGGGATCAACGCCGATTCGCCATGATCGCCCACGTCCAGTTGGGTATGGACGGTGCATGTTCAACTCGGTGATTAGTCCATGCGATTCGGGCAGCAGTGATCTTCGCCGTCGACAGTGGGAATGGCTGTGTCGCAGCAGGTTTGGCCACGCCACGCTTGGCGTCCTTCACGGACGGCAACACCGGCGAGAATAAGTGCGGCAATCGAGTCGGCCCAAGCCCAGCCGAAGAGGTTGTTGAGTGCCAGTCCGGCGAGCACGACCCCGGACAGGTAGGTGCAGAGCAATGTCTGTTTGGAGTCGGCGACCGCCGAGCGGGAGCCCAGCTCGCGGCCGGCCCGACGCTGCGCCCAAGAGAGCACCGGCATGATGATCAGGCTGGCCGCGGTGAGCGCAATGCCGATTGCCGAATGCCTGGCGGCCTCGGTTGTTCCGGTCAGCGAGCGGAGCGATTCGACCGTGACATAGCCGGCCAGCGCGAAGAACGACATCGCGATGACCCGCAGTGCGGTCTTCTCCCGGGCTTCCGGATCGGGCACCGAGAATTGCCAGGCGACCGCGGCGGCCGAGGACACCTCGATCACGGAGTCGAGCCCGAATCCCACCAGCGCTGTCGAGGACACTCTGGCGCCTTCGCCGATCGCGATGACGGCCTCGATCACGTTATAGGCGATGGTTGCGGCAACGAACCATCGAATCCGCCTGTGCAGCAACGCCCGTCGTGCGGGTGTGAGCGGAGTGGCGGGATGCCGCGGGTCAGGCACCATCAGCAGCATTCGTCGGTTGTGGCGTTGGGGCAGTGCGAGGCGTCGGCCGCCAACACCACGTGCACCAAGTCGTTCAAAGCATGGGCCAGTTTGGGGTCGGCGAGTTCATACCGGCTGCGCCGGCCTTCAGGCACTGCCACCACCAGACCACAGCCACGCAGGCAGGCGAGGTGGTTGGACATGCTCTGGCGCGACACGCCCGCCGCTTCGGCCAGGTCGGCCGGATAGGCCGGGGAATCTTTGAGCGCGAGCAAGATCTTGGACCGAGTTTGGTCCGAGAGCGCGTGCCCGAATCGAGCCAGTACCGCGTCCTGTGTGAGCGCCTCCATGCCCGCACAGTACACTCTCGTATGTATTCAGAAAAGGATGAACTATTGCCGTCGTGCCCTACGCTCCGGCGGCGGGCTAGATGGCGCCGGGCGTGCCGGGCGGGCTCAACGACCCGTCGACATTGGGCACCATTGCCGGGGCTGGAATTCCGCCTTCTGCCGCGTTATCCCCAGGGATCCCGTCGTCGGGCGGTTGGTCATACATGCCGCCGAAGCAGGCCGGGTTCCACCCCTCCGTCGCGCACGCCGGATCATCCGGACTCATGGGCTCGAGGGCCACGGGTACGCGGGGTGCGGAATCAACGGCCGCTACACCGGCCGGCATGGCCGCGGCCAGCACTGACGCTCCAGCGACGACCGCCACGGCGGCTCTCGTCAGCGCGTTTGGTACTCCAGAAGTCGCCGTCCAACTCATCTGCTGCTCCTTCGTCCGGACTGCGGATGAGTCGGTTTGCGTTTGCCGATGCCGACTCAACCGCACTCATACTCGCAGCTCCGCACCTCCCTCGTGTGGAAACGGCAACTTCGCTGAGTCAAAGTACCGGTGCTCCTTGGAGTTTGACGGACATGTCAAAAAACCGTGATGGGCCGGCGCCTGCCGCAGACGCCGGCCCACAGCTGAAGGGGATCAGTAATCCCAGGCAGCGGGCACGCACCGGAAGGCGTCCCCGGCGGTCGCCACATGGCACACGGACGGGAACGGCAAGTGGGTAGCCACCAACGATTCTCCGGTCGCGGCGAGCTCGCGCAGCAACTGAATGCGAACGCGGGCCGCCTCCTCCGGATCGTGTTCGAATCCGTTCTGCCACTCGGGGTTGTCGAATCCCGGGGCGAACACGGCGTCCCCGGCGAACGTCAGCTTGTCGCCGCGGGATTCGAGCCGAACCACGCTGTGACCGGGGGTGTGCCCACCGGTGCGCGAGATGAGCACTCCCGGTGCCACCTCATACTCCGACTCGAAAGTCCGCAGTTGACCCCGATAGTCGTCGAGGAACTGCGTGGCGACCCTGCGCAGCACATCCGGGATCGGCTGGGGCATGACGGTGCGAGAGAAGTCGGGTGACTCCCAGAATTCGGCTTCCGCGGTCGCGGCATGGATCTGCAGGTCCGGCCTCAGCCGTTCCTTCAGGCCCTCGGTGATCAGGCCGCCCACGTGGTCCATGTGCATGTGGGTGAGCACCACGTCGGTTACGGCGTCGAGATTGACACCGGCGGCCTCCAGACGCTGGACCGTGTTGCCGGCACGTGGGAAATCGGGGAACTCCAGCCCCAGCCCCGCGTCGACGAGGATCGTCTTCTCGCCGCTGCGCACCACCACCACGTTCAGCGGCCAGTCGATCACGTCGGGCGGCAGGAAGTTGTGGTCCAGCCAACCTGACAACTGGGCCGGCTCGGCGTTGGTCGCCAGCGTCGACGCTGTGATCGGCAGGACCCCATCGCTGATCACCAGCACCTCGATATCGCCGACCTGCACCGCATAACGCGACGGCACCAACTCCTCGATCGGACTTCCAAGTCGTGAAAGGTTGTCCAAGCTCATGCGTTCTCCTCCTGAGGGCTGTTCTGGAAGACATGGCGAAATGACCTGTCTTTCCCGGGGAACGCCACCAGAAGCCGGGATTCATCCGAACTCCGGTCGCCTGGCCGATACGGTTGAGCGATGGCGGCGGTCAGGCATTTTCAGGTCACTTTCGACTGCGCACACCCGGAACAGGTCGCTCAGTTCTGGTGCGCAGTGCTGGGTTACGTGGTACCGCCGCCACCGCCGGGATTCGATACATGGGCGGATTTCGATCGGACCCTGCCGCAGGAGCTTCAGGGTTCCATGTTCGCCTGCCAGGATCCATCCGGCATCGGCCCGAGGCTGTTCTTCCAACGCGTTCCGGAGGCAAAGACAGTCAAGAATCGGGTGCATCTCGACGTGCGGGTCGGCGAAGGGCTGGTCGGTCTGGAGCGCGTGGAGGCGCTCGAGGCCGAGTGCGCACGCCTGGTCGCTCTGGGTGCGGTGCGCGTGCGGCTGATCCCTGCCGACGGCATCGACGAATCGTTCATCGTGATGCAGGACGTCGAGGGAAACGAGTTCTGCCTCGACTGAGCGGTAGACCAGTTCACTGCGGGGCAGATACCGGCGGGAGGGTATCGACTACGGGGGTGTTCTGCGCTCCTGCAACCCACCATTTCTCGCCGCGTCGAACCAAGACGTACATCGCCATCTCGCTGAAACCGCCGTTCAACGCGGTACGGCGAATCTGGGCAACCACGACTCCCGGTGCCGGGGAGACCGCCTGCTTGAGTTCGAACCGTGATGCAGGCACCACCGGAGGCCCGCTCATCATCTGCCGGTGAATCGGGTTGAGATTTGAATAATCCTTGAGCACCATGCCTTTTGGAGTTCCCCACAGGATGTCGGCTGCGAACATGCCGTCGTATACGTCCGCGTCTCCCGCGTCACCGCCGCGTTGAAGATGATCGATCAGGGCGACCACCGCTTGGTCGCCGTCACGAGTCGGGTCATCGAGATTCGGGCGTCGCGTCGTCATTGCTCAACCGTAAGATCTGAAGCGCACTTGAGGTCAAGGCGTTTCACCGGCGCAGTCGGAAGGCGCATCGATCTGCTCCCGCAGGATGTCTCCGTGACCTGCGTGCCTGGCGAATTCCTCGATCATGGCGAGCAGCGTCCATCTCATGCTGACTGTCCCTTCGCGGGGATTGTCCTTGGTGTCATCGAGGGCGAAGCGGGAGGCGATCTCGCGCGATCGCTGACTGGCGTGCTCGAACTCGGCGATGACGTCGTCCAGCGACTCGCCATCGGAGACGGCGAACGTGCCCTCGTCGCGCGCGGAATAGCCGTCGCACTCGGTCTCGTCGAGCCCCGCCCAGAACCGTTGGAACCAGATCCGCTCCGCGGCGGCGGCATGCTTGATCAACGAAATCGGTGTCGTCAGCGACGTCACGAGTCGTCGGCGGGCGGCCGACTCGGACAGACCGCGTGCGGTTTCGATGAGCGCTTCGCGATTGCGGTCGAGCATGTTCTCGATTAGCTCTCGCTCAGTGCCGATGGTAATTCGTTTGGTACTCAAGTGTTTGCACTCCATTCGGAACGATCTTGCCGTTGAGTGGTATCGGCCCCGCCGGGATCGACCGCCGATACCCATTTCACGTCACTCGGTGGCCGTGCTACCCGCTGGTCCGAGGTGCCGAGGGAAGAACCTCGTGTCGATCCGGCCGTCGGTAGGCACCTCACGATGCCCGCCCGGGAAGGCATGTATCACCTTGTCCATCGAGGCGAACGCGTCGAACAGCTCGAGACCGAATTCGCGCGGGATTTCCTTGTCTCCCAAGGGGAGCAGGTACTCGATCGGGATGGTGACCAGTTCTGCGGCTTCGAGCAGCGAATCGTGTGCCGACACCCAGCCGGAAGACCTGGCCGTGATCAGCGGTTCTACCGCCGCCAGCCTTATCCCGACGGTACCGGACAGCGACGCCCCTGAATAGCCGATGGGTGGGTGCGCACCGATCTCGGGGAGCGCTTGCAGCGCGTTGGTCGCACCCTGCCATTCCGGGACTGCGCGCTCAGCCACCGATTGGCAGTAATCGGCGAGGAGTGGCCCGAACGCGGGACTGCCTTCTTCGCGTGCCCGTCGCCCGAACGGGAATGTCGGTGCAGCGTTGCGGATTTCGGTTGGCACCGAAATCCGCCGATGTGGGCGCGAACTGGTCAGCCCTTCCAAACCACCTTGTCAGTGCCGCCGGCATCCCGGTAGACAACGCTGTCGGGAACTGTGCCGCCGCGTACGTCGAAGTAGACGCGGCCGGTGGCTTGACTGCCCGGCGCGATCGGCTGGTTGGGCAGGCCGTCCGTCTGGTTGCCCTTCATATTCGCGTAGGTGGAGCTGTTGACCGCTCGCGCGTTGAAATCGGAAATGTTCGGAGTCGGGGAGCCGCTGACGGCTTGGGCGGTGACATCCGAGTACCAGATGCCATCGTTGTGACCGCTGGGTTGCAAGTTACTCACGGTGTAGTCGATTGCCCCACCAGGGCTGGGCACCTCTGCGGTTTGGCCGAACTGAAGCACTTCTGGATCTGCGAGGGCCACCGGTGCCGCCAAAACTCCCGCTGCCGCGATCCCCGCGGCCGCCGCCGTCGTCTTCAGTGCGATGTGTGAGAACGTCATGTCACGACTCCCTCCGCCAGATTCCCGCTGTTCAGGAATGGCTATGGTCTGTTCCGCTGACTGCGTAGCCGCGCCTGCAGATTTCAAACCTTGTTCGAAAAACTCCGCAGCAGGCTGATTTAGCAAATGTGAGCTGCGTCGGATTCTGACCGTTGTCGAGCCCGCGTCACCGAAGTCGTTCTGGCGTTTTGGCAGATCCAGGATGATCCAATAGAGTGCTCGGCTAATTACTACGATGCCGTAGTACGAGGCAAGGTGACATAGATCACAGCGTGGCAAACTGGGGAGGTAATTGCCGCGCATGGTGACGTGCTGGCGTAGGCCGGCATCTGCGTTGTCGCACCGGTTGCGCGCGCAGCAAACTCTTGCAGTCCAACCCCGCTTTTCGTGCCGAGAAGCGGGGTGGCGGGGGTGTTCGTGTTCGCCACACGAATCGACAAGTTCAAACCCCCACAAGGAGAGCTAGACCATGCCGCAAGCCAACCGGGCAATCGAGACGTTCGGTAGACCGAAGCACGCAAAAAAGATCATTTCCACCGTCCTCGTTGCCTCTGGCCTCGGTGGGGCCGCTCTGGTTACTTCGCCGGTGCACCAGCATCCTGCGGTCACGGTCGAACAGCCGCCGGTGCGCGGCGCCGTCCCCAATGTGGCGGCAGCGGCCATCCCTGCGCCGGCACCGGTAGTCGTCACCAAGGACTCCAGCGCGCAGGACATCGTCAAGGCCATCGTGAGCCAGGGCAGGGCTGCCAGGTTGACTGATGACCAGATCAAGACCGTCATCGCCACTGCGAAAATCGAGTCCAGCTTCCGGCCCGCCGTTTCCGGTGGTGTGCAGGCCTACGGGGGGCCGGGAGGCGCTGCGGATGAGGTCATCGGATTGTTCCAGGAGAAGGCCAGCTTCGGCACCGTTGCTGACCGCCAAGATCCCAACAAGTCGATCGCCCGGTTCATCGCCCGCTTCAGCGAGGCGTTCAACAAGTACCGGATCACAAGCGGTGACGCGGTTTTGGCGGCAACGCTCGCGCAGAACCCGCAATTGCTGAAGTACCACGGCGGGGTTGGAACCCACTACTACAACACGGTCAAAGCCGCGATGGGTGCGGCCGACGACTTATACCGCCGGGCCGCGGGTGCATTGCTGCAGCCGGTGACCTAAACCGGAGGTAGACAGGCACTTTCGTGGTTCGGGCCCGGTGCATGTGACCGTTACCGGCTGTATCTGTCACGGGTTCCCGATTCCGGTCAAAGTTTCGCAATGGTTTCAGTTGGGCAAAGTTACTGCAGCTGACCGGCGATGCGTGGATCGACGTTCACCGTCTCGGCTCTAGTGTTTGCTGCTGTGGTCAGACCCGACAAGCGCGTGAAGCGCTGGAGCGCAGCGCTTCACGTAACGTTGGCCGCGATGATGGTCGCGGCCGGGCTTGCCATCACCGCGGTCGCTCATGCTGCTGGGGCCGCCGCCAGGCTGTCAGTGACATCGACGTGGCAAACCGGTTTCATCGCCCGCTTCACCATCGTCAACGCCAGTGCGGTACCGATGACGGATTGGCGTCTCGAATTCGACTTGCCGCCAGGAGAATCCGTCTCACATACGTGGAGTAGCACGCTTACCCGATACGGCACCCACTATGTTCTCGGGCCTGCGAACTGGAATCGCATCATCCAGCCGGGCGGTTCAGCTACAGGTGGGCTGAGGGGCGTGCTGTCCGGTGTCTACTCGCCACCGTCGAATTGCGTACTCAATGGGCAATATCCGTGCTCCTAGCGGTGATTACTGAGCTGTAGACGGCGACTGCCTGCGCCACTCGAGCGGTTCGGTTATAGTCCGGCCGGGCGGGGTTCAGCCGAATTTCCCCCTACGGGAAGCCGCGAGAGGGAGCTCATGAGGACGATCGCATACCACCGCACGGCACTCGTCGGCCTCTCGGCCGTCGCGCTGCTCACTGCGGGATGCAGCAATGGCCAGAGTGTCGATACGTCGGTGCAGCCCCAAGTCGGGTTGATCGCCACCTCTACGACTGAAACACCGCCCAGCGAGGTGAAGTTGCAGGGGGAGCGCGATGTCGAGGTGACGCTGACCGGTCCGATCGCTGCCAAGTACTCGTCGGCAACCCAAAGTCAGAAGCAGGCGCTCGGCAAACCGCTCACCGGTGACCGCAACGCCGGAACCCGTGACAGCGGCTTGGTCTTTCAGCAGTTCCAGGGCGGGGTGATCACTGCCAAGAACAACGCCGCGGATACGCCCGCATACATCACCTGGGGCAAGATCAGGGAGGCGTGGAATGTCCCACGTGACCCGGAGGGCGCACCCGAGGTCACCGGCGAGAACGGCTCGGTCGGCCCGCTGGGTGCTCCCACCAGTGATGAGACTGCCGATGGCGATCTGCTCGTGGAGACGTTCGAGCACGGCAAAATCACCTACAACACCAAGACCCATGAGGTCGAGGTGACGGTCGACGGCAAGGTTGTGCCGTCCGGACTGTGACGACAGGCGTTCGCCGTTACGCCGATTACTCGGCGCCCCTGACTGTGATGACGGTCTCCTTGCGATAGCAATTTGATGTTTGCCGCATCAGGCGGCTTGCAGTTGCAGTCGTCTCGGGTTGTTTGCGAGAGTTCTGCTCGCTCACTCGCTGGCTATGTCTATTGCTCATCGAACTGGCCGGCTGCGTCAACAAGTCGGAGGTTTGTGCGTGGCCGTGTCTGCTGCGACATCGCGGGTCCGGTCCCGGCGGCGGTTCACGCACTGGCGGTACGACCCGCCTTACAAGACGGCGTCCGCGGGCATGATCGTCCTCCTGGTTGCGGTGCTGACGTTGACGTGGATGCAGTTCCGTGGGTCCTTCGAGGACAAGACGCAGCTGACGGTGTTGTCGGGGCGGGCTGGTTTGTCGATGGATCCGGGTTCGAAGGTCACTTTCAATGGTGTGCCGATCGGCCGGTTGGCTTCGATCGATGTGGTCACTGTCGGTGACAATCCCGAGGCCAAGCTGACGTTGGACGTCAAGCCGCAGTATCTGAAGTTGATCCCGGAGAATGTGACCGCGGAGCTGCGGGCGACGACGGTGTTCGGCAACAAGTACATCTCGTTCTTGTCGCCGCCCAACCCGTCGCCGCAGCGGTTGACCCCGGACACGCCGATCCGGGCTCAGGGGGTGACCACGGAGTTCAACACGCTGTTCGAGACGATCACCGCGATCTCTGAGCAGATCGATCCGATCAAGTTGAACCAGACGCTGACCGCGACGGCGCAGGCGCTTGACGGGTTGGGTGACAAGTTCGGTCGGTCGATCGTCAACGGCAATGACATCTTGGCGGATCTGAATCCGCGGATGCCTCAGATTCGTCGCGATATCTCGGGTCTGGCCGATCTGGGTGAGGTGTATGCCGATGCGGGTCCGGATCTGTTCGACGGGTTGACCAACGCTGTCACGACGGCGCGTTCGCTCAATGAGCAGCGTGGCAATCTGGATCAGGCTCTGGTCGCGGCGGTCGGTTTCGGCAATACCGGTGGTGACATCTTCGAGCGCGGTGGGCCGTATCTGGTGCGCGGTGCACAAGACCTGCTGCCGGTGAGCGAGATGCTCGACCGCAACAGCCCTGCGCTGGCGTGTTCTGTCCGCAACTACGCCGAGGCTGCGCCGAAGTTCGCCCAGCAGACCCGTAACGGGTATGCCCTTGAGCTACAAGATTTCCTGATCGGTGCGGGCAATCCCTACGTGTATCCGGACAACCTGCCGCGGGTCAACGCCAAGGGCGGCCCCGAGGGCCGGCCCGGCTGCTGGCAGCCGGTCACCAAGGACCTCTGGCCGGCCCCGTACCTGGTGATGGATACCGGTGCCTCGATCGCCCCGTACAACCACCTCGAACTGGGTCAACCGCTGGTTTCCGAGTACGTGTGGGGCCGCCAGGTCGGCGAGCACACCATCAACCCCTAGGCGCCGGGACGAGTCACCCGTTGTCCCGCCACGCGAGCACCTCTTTGAGGGAGGTGAGGTCGTAACCGTTGTCGGCGGTGAGCTCGGTCTGGAACAACCTGACGCCTGCCTCGCGGAAGGCATCGGCGCTGTCGGGGTCCTGCCACAGCGTCGAGCGTTCGATATCGGCGCCGTTGCGGCCGAACGTCGCTGCCAGCTCGTCGACGCGGTCGCTGGACCGGCGGAAGGCGTCGAGATCCTGGAACGCGTGCCAGATGTCGGCGTGCCGGGCGACTGCGGGCAGCGAGCGCTTGGGCCCCGTGCCGCCGATGAGGATCGGCACCTTGCGCACGGGCGGTGGGATCAGTGCAGCGAGCCGGTTTTCGATGCGGATCAGACTTTCGTCGAACAGATCGAAGCGGGAGCCGAAGGTGCCGAAGTCGTAACCGTAAGTGGTGTAGTCCTTTTCGTACCACCCCGCGCCGAGGCCGAGGATGAGCCGGCCGCCGCTGATGTGGTCCACGGTGCGCGCCATGTCGGCGAGCAGGTCAGCGTTGCGGTATCCGACGCCGGTGACGAGGAGCCCGATCTCGGCGTGTGAGGTGATCTCGCCCCACGACGCGAGCGCGGTCCAACCTTCGAAGTTGGCGACGTCGGGCTGCTCGTCGAACAGGACGGGCTTGCCGTCGACGATGCCTTTCATGGCGGGTCGGTGAAAGTGGTCGTAGCCGAAGATCACGTCGACGCCGAGGTCGTCGGCGGCCAGGACGGCATCGCGCCACGTGCGGTAATCGGGCGCACCGCCCGGCTGGATCTGTACGGCAACTCGAACGGGTCGGGTCATGAGTGCTCCTGAGTCGGGGAAGAGACGACTCTTGGCCCAAGTTCAGCAGGCGCCCGGTTTATTCCAGAATCGCCCGCGCCGCGCGTTCCGCGATCAGCATGACCGGTGCGTTGGTGTTCCCGGACGTGATGTTGGGCATCGCCGATGCGTCAACCACGCGCAGGCCGGCGACCCGGTAAACGCGACAGTCGGTGTCGAGCACCGTTGTTGCCGATGCCGGGACACCCTGTGTATCAAAGGATCCCATCGCACATGTGCCCACCGGGTGAAAGATGGTCGTACCCAATTCGCCGGCCGCCTGCTGTAGGTCTTCGTCGCTGACCAGTTGCGGGCCCGGCAACAACTCTTGCGGGCGGTAGGGCGCCAGCGCCGGCGCTGCCATGATCTGCCGGGTCATCCGCAGGCCCGTCACCGCAATGCGGCGATCGGCGGCGGTGGACAGATAATTGCAGGAGATCTTGGGGTTGGTCAGCGGATCGGCACTGGCGATGCGCACGTGGCCGCGCGAGCTGGGCCGCAGATTGCACACTGAGGGAGTAATGGCTCCGAAACGATGCAGCGGTTCACCGAACTTGGGCAATGACAACGGCTGCACATGCCACTCCAAATCCGGACTGGCCAGCGCCGGATCGCTTTTCGCGAAAGCTCCCAGCGTGGAGGGCGGCATGGTCATCGGTCCCGACCGCAGCGTCAGGTACTGAAGTCCCATGCCACCGCGGGTGATCCAATTGCGGTACAGCGTGTTGACGGTCCGGGCGCCCTGGATGCGGTAGACGGTCCGCAGTTGCAGATGGTCCTGCAGGTTCTCGCCCACTCCCGGCAGATCGACGACCACCGGCACCTGGTGCTCACTCAGCAGCCCTGCCGGACCCAGCCCCGAAACCTGCATGAGATGTGGCGAGCCGATCGCTCCGGCGCTCAGGATCACCTCCCGGCGCGCTCGGACGTCGATCCGCTGTCCATCCTTGAGTAGTCGCAGGCCGGTGACGCGGTGCTGGGCCGTGGTCCACGCGCCACGCCGTTGATCCTCGCGCACGTGCTCGTCCATCAGCAGCGCCAAGGCCTGAGTATGGGTGAAGACGGTGAGATTGGGGCGGTGGGCGATGGGATGCAGGAAAGCGTCGGCCATCGACCAGCGCCGGCCCCGCCGTTGGTTGACGTGAAAGTAGGCGCTGCCGGAGTTGTCGCCTCGGTTGAACTCGTCGATCGGGGCGATGCCGCGTTGAGCGGCAGCGGCCTGCCAGGCGTCCAAGATCTTCCAACGCACCCGCGGTCGCTCCACGCGGATCTCGCCACCGACGCCATGCCACTCGTCGGCTCCGCCGAAGTAGTCCTCTAACTGCTTGTAGATCGCCAGCGTCTCGCCGGGACCGTCCGAGCCGCCCCACCGCCATCGTTCGTCGCCGGTGGCCTGCGCCCAGAGGTCGTAATCGCTTGCCTGACCACGCATGTGGATCATCGCGTTGATCGACGAGCAGCCGCCGATCACGCGGCCGCGCGCGTAAAGAATGCTACGGCCGGCCAGGCCTGGGTCGGCCTCGGTGGTGAAGCACCAGTCGGTGCGGGGGTTGGCGATGGTGTACAGATAGCCCACCGGGATCTTGACCCAGAACCAGTCGTCTTTGCCGCCGGCCTCGATCAAGAGCACACGGTGATCCGGATTCGCGCTCAGCCGATTGGCGAGCAGGCAGCCGGCACTGCCCGCGCCCACGATGATGAAGTCGAATTCGGCCGTGCTGGGGCTTGGGCTCATATCCGGAATCGTTCCTCCATGGCGTCGGCTGCGTGTTCTCAGTGTGCGCGATGCCTGCGTCGCCGAGTGCGAGGAGGGGTTTGGTGGCTACACGCCGCCGCGGCGCAGCATGCGGCCCTGCGCGGTCTGGAAGTCGACCTTCTTGCCGCGCAACCAGGTGCCTGTCACGACGCCGGCGAGTGCACGCCCGTCGTAGGGGCTGATCGGATTCTTGTGATGCAGCTTGTGCACGTCGACGACCTGTGCCGATTCGGGCTCGAAAATCGCGAAATCGGCGTCGTAGCCGAGTGCGATCTTGCCCTTGTTGTTCAACCCGGCGAGCTCGGCAGGTTTGGCCGCCATCCAATCGAGGACCTGCGAAAGTTCCACGCCGCGACGCTTGGCCTCGGTCCAGATCAACGACAGGCCGAGCTGCAGGGAGGCGACACCGCCCCATGCGACGCCGAAGTCGCCGTTTTCGACGTCCTTCAGGTCGATCGTGGACGGTGAGTGGTCAGAGACGATGCAGTCGATCGTGCCGTCGAGCAGGCCCTGCCACAAAAGCTCCCGGTTCGACGCCTCACGGATCGGTGGACAGCACTTGAATGCGGTCGCGCCGTTCGGGATTTCCTCGGCCAGCAGTGTCAGGTAATGCGGACATGTCTCGACGGTGATCCTGACCCCGTCGCGCTTGGCCGTCGCGATCATCGGCAGTGCGTCCGACGACGACAGGTGCAGGATGTGCGCACGGGCACCGGTCCACCGAGCGCGTTCGATGACTTCGGCGATCGCCACGTTCTCGGCGCCGCGCGGCCGCGACGCGAGGAAGCGACTGTACCGGTCGCCCTCGGCGGTGGGCGCATGGTCGATCGCGCGGGAGTCCTCGGCGTGCACGATCATCATGGAGTCGAAGCCGGCCAGTACGGCCATGTCCTTCTCCATCTCATCGGCGTCGAGATGCGGGAATTCATCGACACCGGAGTGCAGCAGGAAGCATTTGAAGCCGAACACGCCGTCGTCGTGCAGACCGCGTAGATCGCCGGTGTTGCCGGGGATCGCGCCGCCCCAGAAGCCGACGTCGATGTGTATCTTGCCCGCTGCCGCCGCGCGCTTGGCGTTGAGTGCCTCGACGTTGACCGTCGGTGGAATCGAGTTGAGCGGCATGTCGATCAGGGTGGTCACACCGCCCGCTGCCGCTGCGCGGGTAGCGGAGTCGAACCCCTCCCACTCAGTTCGTCCCGGCTCATTGACGTGCACATGGGTGTCGACCAAGCCGGGGATCATGACCTGCTCATCGCTGAGCGTGATGACCTCGGCGCCGGTGAGGCCGCTGCCGAGCGGCTCGATCGCGACGACGCGACCGTCGCGTATGCCGATCTCGCGGGCCACGATCCCCGCTGTCGTCAGGGTGCGCTCGCCGCGGACCACCAGGTCGAAATCGGGTTGATGTGACTGCGTCGGGGCAGCGGCGGTCATGGGCAGTCTCCGTTACTACGAGAATAATTCCTCATTGCGGAATTGAAACTCCACTCTTCGAGCGACTCTAGGTGTGAGCGTCGACACAGTCAATCGGATCCAAGGCTTGACAGGGGCACTGGGATACGACTTACTTATCGTACCTGTGGAATATTACTTCCACATAATGGAATAATAGCGACGGCGTGACGCCGACGCCCCGACCGTGACAGGCGTGTCCATGAGCACAGAGTCCACCGGGCTCATCGGCGACTCCAACCGTACCGATGCCACCCCGTTCGCCGACGTGAGTCCGCATCTGTACAACGCCGATCTGGCGCCCACCAAGCGCGAGGGTCGACGTTGGGGCGCCTACAACATCTTCACGTTGTGGGCCAATGACGTACACAGCCTGGGCAACTACTCGTTCGCCATCGGTCTGTTCGCCCTCGGCCTCGGTGGGTGGCAGATCCTGCTGGCGCTCGGACTCGGCGGCGCCTTCCTTTTCTTACTGCTCAGCCTCTCCGGGTTCATGGGGGAGAAGACCGGCGTCCCGTTCCCGGTGATGAGCCGCATCGCCTTCGGCATCCGCGGAGCGCAGATCCCCGCCGTCATCCGCGGCGCGGTGGCGATCGCGTGGTTCGGCATCCAGACCTACCTCGCATCCGTGGTGCTGCGCATCTTGATCATCGCGCTGGCGCCATCGGCACAGAGCCTCGACTCGAACAGCTTCCTGGGATTGTCGACGCTGGGCTGGATCTCGTTCATCGCGCTGTGGGTGGTCCAGGTGGTCATCGTCAGCTACGGCATGGAGATGATCCGCAAGTACGAGGCGTTCGCCGGTCCGGTCATTCTGATCACGATGGTCGCGCTTGCGATCTGGATGCTCAACAACGCCGACTGGTCCATCGCGTGGGCGACGCCTGATTCACTGACCGGCGGCGACATGTGGCTGAAGATCATCGGCGGCGCCAGTCTGTGGGTCGCGATCTATGGCACGTTCGTGCTCAACTTCTGCGACTTCACCCGCAACGCGACGTCGAAGCGGGCGATCGTGAAGGGCAACTTCTGGGGCATCCCGCTCAACATGCTGGTGTTCGGCGGCATCGTCATCACTCTGGCGGGTGCTCAGTTCCGCATCGACGGACGCATCATCGAGGCGCCCGCCGACATCGTCAAGGAAGTCCCGAACACCCTGCTGCTGGTGCTCGCGGCGCTCGCGCTGCTGATTTTGACCGTCGCGGTCAACATGATGGCCAACTTCGTCGCACCGATCTATGCGCTCAACAACCTCTTCCCGAAGCACCTCAACTTCCGTCGCGCAGCACTCATCTCGGCCGTCATCGGCCTGGTGATCCTGCCCTGGAACCTGTACAACGCGCCTGCCGTCATCAACTACTTCCTGGGTGGGCTCGGCGCCATTCTCGGACCGCTGTTCGGCATCATCATGGCCGACTACTGGCTGGTGCGCCGTTCCAATATCAACGTCCTGGCCCTGTTCACGACGGACGCGGACGGTGAATACCAGTACGCGAAGGGCGTCAATGTCCGTGCCGTGGTCGCCCTCGTCATCACGGCGGTAGTAGCGCTGCTGCTGGCATTCGTTCCGGCGTTCGCGATTGTCTCTGAGTTCTCGTGGTTCATCGGCGCCGGCCTCGGTGCGATCGTGTACCTGGTGGTCGCGGACCGTCGCGGACCGTTCAACGATGTTTCCGGCGAGCCGATCGCCGTGGCGAGCACGCACTAGGGGAGCGCCATGAGAATCCTGGTAGCCAACGTCAACACGACGGTCTCGATGACCGATGCGATTGCTGACTCGGCGCGCGGTGTGGCGTCGCCGGACACCGAGATCGTCGGAATCACACCGCGTTTCGGAGCGGACTCGTGCGAAGGAAACTTCGAGAGCTATCTCGCGGCCATCGCCGTCATGGACGCCATCACGTCGTACCCCGAGCCTTTCGACGCGGTGATCCAGGCCGGCTACGGAGAGCACGGCCGGGAAGGTCTGCAGGAGTTGCTCACCGTCCCGGTGGTGGACATCACGGAGGCGGCCGCGTCGACTGCGATGTATCTGGGGCACAAGTACTCGGTCGTCACCACCCTCGACCGCACCGTCCCGCTGATCGAAGACCGGCTCAAGCTGGCGGGTCTGGACGCCCGATGCGCGTCCGTGCGGGCGTCTGGACTGGGTGTGCTGGAACTGGAGTCGGATCCGGACCGGGCGGTCGAGGCGATCGTGCGTCAGGCGCGAGAGGCAGTCGAGAACGATCACGCCGAAGTGATCTGTCTGGGCTGTGGCGGCATGGCCGAACTCGAGGAGAAGGTGAGGGCGGCGACCGGCGTCCCGATCGTCGACGGGGTCCGCTCGGCGGTCACGATCGCCGAAGGTCTGGTGCGGATGGGCCTGTCCACGTCGAAGGTGCGCACTTACGCGACTCCGCGCGAGAAGAAGGTCACCGGGTGGCCATTTCAGTTGTAGGCCAACTAGTTCAACAAAACGGGCGCCCCGGCGGGGCGCCCGTTTCGTCTGTCAGAGCATGACCTGGCGGTTGACGTCTTTGTACAGCAGGTAGCGGAAGTTCGACGGCCCACCCGCGTAACAGGCCTGCGGGCAGAAGGCGCGCAGCGACAGGAAGTCGCCGGCCTGCACCTCGACCCAGTCGCCGTTGAGGTGATAGACGGCCTTGCCTTCAAGCATCAGCAGGCCGTGTTCCATCACGTGGGTCTCTGCGAACGGAATGGTCCCGCCCGGCTCGAACGTGACGATGTTGACGTGCATGTCGTAGGCGAGGTCCTGCGGGTCGAGCATGCGCGTGGTGCGCCATTTACCGTCGGTGTCGGGCATGGCCGACGGTTCGATGTCCTGCTCGTTGCCGAACTTGACCGACGGGGTGTGGCCCTCGATGGCCTCGTAGCGCTTGCGGATCCAGACGAATGTCGCGTCGGCGTCACCGTTGTTGTGGGCCGACCATTCGGTGCCTGCCGGAAGGTAGGCGAAGCCGCCCTCGGTGAGGGTCTGCGATTGACCTGCCGCCTCGACGGTGAGGGCACCGGAGGTGACGAACAGGAAGCTCTGCACCTCGGGCTGAGGCTCGGGACGCTGCGCCCCGCCGCCCGGCTTGACCTCGACGATCGCCTGGTAGTACGTGGTCGCGCCACCGGCGACCGGACGGTTGATGATCCAGGCGCGGGTGTCGGTCCACTCCGGGAACACCGAGGTGACGATGTCGGAGAGGACGCCGCGCGGGATCACCGTGTATGCCTCGGTGACGATGGCGCGGTCGGTCAGCAGATCGGTCTGCGGCGGCAGGCCGCCGCGGGGCGTGTAGTAGGACGCAGTGGTCACTGATTGCTCCTGGTTGTGCGGCCGAGCGCGATGTCGCGCACGGTGGACGTAGGGAGATCGGTGGCGGTCTCGATCTCCTCGGTGGTGAGGGCGCCGCATACCGCGCCGCGATGGATCACGTTGGCGAGTGCGCGGGCGGTAGCCGGCTCGTCCATCACGGCGGAGTCGAGCTGGTGGACGTAGTTGCGCAGCCGTGTCGCGGCCGGGGCGAAGGCGCCGCGGTAGAACGCGTAGGTCGCCAGGTAGCGGGTGACGAGTTGGGCGGGGTGCATGTCCCAGCCCTGGTAGATGCCGCGTTCCAGGTGGCGCCGGACCAGTCGGGCATGGAGCTTCCATGCCATGGCGATGTTGTCCCGATCGCCGACGGGCAGGATGTTGGTCGAGCCGTCGGACATGTGGACGCCGGTGCCCGCGACCGCGAGTTGCATGACGTTCTTGGCGTGGTCGGCGGCCGGATGCTCCATCGACTGGTAGGCGGCGGCGATGCCGAGCGACGCAGAGTAGTCGTAGGTCCCGTAATGCAGGGAGCTGACGCGGCCCTGGCCGGCGTGGATGAACTGCGCGACGGGTGCGCGGCCGTCGGCGCCGAGGATGGCCTGCGGTGTCTCGACCTGCACCTCGAAGCGAATACGACCGTCCGGCAGTCCATTTGCACGTTCGAGCGCGCTCGCGACCGCGACCATCGCCTCGACCTGGTCGACCGAGGTCACCTTGGGGAGGGTGAGGGTGAGGCCGTCGGGGAGACCACCGGATTCGACGAGCCCGCTGACGAACATGTCGAGCGTGCGCAATCCGCGCGCCCGGGTGCCGGCTTCGAAGCATTTGAACCGGGTGCCGACGAACGGCGTCGAGGCGCCTGCGTCGATGGCGACGCGCAGTGCCGCGATCGCCCGTGCGACATCGGCGTCTTCTGTCGCGTCGTCGAAGGTTCCGTAGCCGTCCTCGAAGTCGATGCGGAGATCTTCGATCGGCTCGGTGGCCAGCTTGGCCTCGACAAGTGCTGCCAGCGTCTCTGGCGCGCAGTCGGTTCCGCTGCTCGCGTCGACGAGCGCGGCCACCGCGTCGAGCCCGCCGGCGTCTTTCGCCGCCGTGAGAGCGCTGGCTCCCCAGTGGGCGGGCATTGTCGCCGAGTACCGGTTGCCTGGAACGTAGACGGTATGGACGGGCTGCCGACGGCCGTCGTCGCCGGGGTAGTGGGCCGCCAGTCGTTTGTCGGCGGCCGAGAGGCGGCGGTCGACATCGGCCAGCACCGAGTCATCGAGGCGTCGTGTCACGCGCGTCCCCCTCAGTTTGGAAGTTTCTGTGGAGCACAAATTCCACATCGTGGAGTTTACTGCGCGGCGGTGGAAAAGTACACGTCCGCCCGCGAGCTTGCCGGAAGTTATTCCGTATTGCGGAACAGATTTTGGATGTGTTGAATGGAACGACCGTCGTTGAACGGCACGAAATGACAAACGTCGGCCAGGAGTGGATGTATGACGGAAAGAGCGGGCGGCGTTCAGTCGGTGGAGCGTGCGTTCGAGCTGATGGAATTGATCGGACGCGCCGGCGGGGAGTGCTCACTGACGGAGTTGTCAGCAGAGTCCCCGTTGCCGCCGCCGACGATTCACCGACTGCTGCGCACACTGGTCGGACTTGGCTATGTGCGCCAACTGCCAAACCGTCGCTATGCGTTGGGCCCGAGGCTGATTCGGCTCGGTGAAGTTGCGAACCGGCAGTTGGGCGCCGTCGCCGGTCCGGTGCTGCAGTCGTTGGTCGACGAATTGTCGGAGACGGCCAGTCTCGCGGTACTCGATGGTGACATGGTGATCTACACCGGACAGGTTCCGTCTCCGCGGCTGATGCAGACGAACAACGAGGTCGGTAAGCGCGTCGGTCTGCACACGTCCGGTGTGGGCAAGGCGGTACTGGGTGAGTTGGACGACGCACGCATATTGAAACTTGTTACCCAGTCCGGACTTCCGGCACCGACCGAGAACAGCGCATCGACCCTTTCCGCGGTGTTCGCGAACGTCGAGCGGGTGCGCGCCGACGGTTACGCGGTCGACGATGAGGAACTGGAGATCGGTGTTCGCTCCGTGGCGATGGCGGTTCCTGGTGCTCCGACTCCCATGGCGATCGGCATTTCCGGCCCATCAGCTCGAGTGAACAAGGATCTGATCGCCCGCGCCGTTCCCGCCCTGAAGAAGGCGACCGACGTGATCTCTGAGGCGTTGATCGGGGCGAAGGAGGGGTGATCGCCAAGCCCCGAGACCGCGTCGCACCGCGCATGGTTTCGCTTCTCGAACAGAAGCTTCGGCTACGCCTCGGGCGGCAGAGCAATGTCTTCCCATGTCAGCGTGATATGAGAGGTGTCCCCGATTATCTCGGCGAGGACAGCCGCCGCGTGCTCGCGCAGCCTGTCTCCGTCGTGTAGGTAAGTGTTGTCACGCGGGTCGGCGCCGACTGCCACCAGATGGATATGCACCTCGGAAACGGCGTAACCGTCAACCTGCACCTCGACGTCGGCGACTGCCGCCTCGGCGGCAGCGGCGGGTTCGGCCAGTTGCCATGTCAGCACTTTGGCCAGCGCCAGATGCGTGATGCTGATCCCGGTGCGATCACTGTGAATTGGGCGCCCTTGGCGTGGTAGCGCGGCGATGTGATGAGCGATGGTGGTGCGGAGTCGGCCGAGGGCTGAGCTGCCCTCTCCCCAGCGCGGATCGACCGCGTGGTTTGCGCCCACCCCGGGTGAGGATTGCAGCCCCGCCAGGTTGCGCGTGGCATCGGCGATCCACGCCGTCGACTGTTCGACGGCGTCGTAATCGTCCGTGGCTGTGCTACGCATCCACCCTCCAGTGTTACGTGACGCGCTGCCCGATGCATAGTCGCCGGGCCGGACCGATTGCTTCGACGCAGTCATGGGCGGAACTCCTCAAGCGCCGCGGCGAGCCGCTTTCGGGTGCGTTGCAGGTGGCCCCGCACAGATCCCTCGGTGGTGTGCAACACGGTGGCGATCTCTGAGAGAGGCAGGTCGTACACCTCGCGCAGCCACCACGCCGCCCGCGCTGGATAGGGCAGTAGGGCCAGTTCACGATTGAGTGCCGCCATGAAATCTCCGGCCAGCGCGCGTTGGCCTGGCCCCGGCGTGAGGTCCGGGGTGTCCGCGGTCGAGTCGAGCCCGGTCTGCGGGCGCCGGCGGCGAAGCGCGTCGACGGTTCTGCGGGAGGCCAGCGAATACAACCAGGTACGGAACTGCGACCGAAACGCGAACGTGGGCAGCGCCTTCCACGCCGTGATGAACGTCTCCTGCACGATGTCATCGCACTCGTCGCGGTCCGGGCATGTGTTTGCTACGAACCGGTGCAGGGCTGGCGCGTGGCGCACCACCAGTGCGTCGAAGGCCTCCGCGTCGCCACGTTGAGCGCGACGGGCCAGTGCATCGTCGGAGAGCCATTCCAACAGCCCAAGTCTGCCCGCTGCCACTGCCACCCCCGTCGCGTTCTGCCGTCACTGTGGCCTACGTCTCATTTGCGTGCGCTCCGCGCGCCGGCCCCCGACTAACCCATTGTGCCGAACGAAATGTTCGGGGAGTCAGCCTAGAAGGAGAAGTTGATGACCGCAGCAACCCAGCGCCGGGAAGTTAGCTCGGATGTAGCCGTCGAGCAGGCGGGCAAGGACGTCGAGAAGGCGTCCGGCCACGGTGCCACGACCATCGCCGACATCGTCGTCTCCAAGATCGCGGGGATCGCGACTCGCGAGATCGATGGCGTGTACGACCTTGGTGGCCAGGCGGCACGCGTTGTCGGCAAGTTGCGGGAGACTCTCCCGGGTTCGCCGAGCCTCACTCAGGGGGTCAGCGTCGAAGTTGGCGAGCGGCAGGCCGCGGTGGATATCGGGATCGTGGCGGAGTACGGCATCGCGATCCACGATCTGGCCGACGGGATCCGCAGCAACGTCATCGCCGCGGTCGAGAACATGACCGGCCTTGAGGTCACGGAGGTCAACATCACGGTGCACGACGTCCACTTCGCCGACGACGATGCCGCCGAGGGCGACGATGCCGGCGAGCCCCGCGTCGTATGAGTCAGACAGCACCGATCGCTGACCGCGTCGACCGCGTGGTGCAGGCCGTAGCGGCCATCGACGGTGTGATCGGGCTGCACTTCGGGCCTGGCGTCCCGGCGACGCATCTGCCTGGCCGGACCGTGCGCGGTATACGACTCGGCGCCGATAGGGGCGAAGTCCACGTGGTGCTGCGGCTGCAGGAGCACCTCCTCGACATCGCCGAACAGGTGCAGGCCGCGGCGAGTGTCGCCGCTGGAGTTCCGGTGGACGTGGTCGTCGGCGATGTCGCGGTGGTCGAGCGACACGACCACGTGCGGTGACCGAATCCGACCGTCGTGCGCGCCGCGACGCCGTCCGCCGGCACCATCCCGACATCGGCGGTTCTGCCGAAGCCCTGATCGCGGCGCTCGCCGCATTCGATCGCGGCGCATCGCGACCCGCAATCCGGATCCGGCGTACCTGCCGGGGACGGCTCGCGGCGTACCTCACCAGACGCAGGCGCCTCCGCCGCGCCAATAGTTCCAAGAAAGCTCAACGATGAACCAAAAGTACGTTGTGATAGGTCTTTTCGCCGGCTTGCTGCTGGCCATCGCCGCAGCCACCGGAGGTCTCATCGGCTTCCTGCTGGCTTTGATCCTCGGCGGTGCCGGCGCAGCGGTCGGGGCCCACTTGGACGGGACCATCGATCTGACGGCACTCGGGCGCCGTCCCAGGAGCTGAGGGTGACAACCGAACCGGCTGGCGCCGCGCTTGTGGCGCAACCCAAACGCGGTCAGACAGTGGTCAGCGACCGGGTGCGCCAGCGGCTGATCGAGCACGCGGTCCTCTCGGTGCCAGGCGTTGTCCGCCGGCGCACAATCGTGCCGGGTGGCACGTTGCCGGCGGTGCGCATCGGTGGCGGACCGCAGCCACGTGCGGTCGATGTCGATATCGCGGCGAATTGGCCGGTTGACGGCACGAGGATCCTCAACGAGGTCGAATCCGCGGTGTCGCGTGAATTGGCGCTGTCGCTCGGTGAGCATCCGCGCCACTTGGGCGTGCAGATCAGCCGAATCGTCAGCGACAGGACGCCGGCACAGGTCGCCGACGCGTACGCGGCGGGTCCCGAACCGAACGTCGGAACCGCCGGCGGCCGCGAACGATTCGCCCCGCGCCGTACCGCGGCTTCCACGATCACCGGCGTACTGATTGCGCTGATGGTGATCGCTGCCGGCGTGGTGGCCGTGCGCGACGCCCTCATCGACGTCGACTGGATCAGTGGGGGTGCGTGGATCACTCCGTTGCTCGGCTGGGCCGGGCGCGCCGAATGGCAATGGTGGACCTGGCCGGCCGCAGTCGTGGCGGTGCTCGCGGGGGTGATCCTGCTCGTCGTTGCGGTCAAACCTCGTCGGCGGGCGTATCACTCAGTCGGCGAGGGGGTTTGGGTGCAACGGCACGCGGTCGAGGATTGGCATTCCGAGTCGGCGCTTGAGCCGGGCTCGGGAGGAGACGAACAATGACGTCGGCTGTCCGCATGATGGATCGATTGGTGACCGCCGTCGTGGCCGTGGCATTGCTCGTGACGGGCGGCTGGCTGATCGGATACCGCATGAACCTCCCGGTGGCCCGCGAATCCGCCGACCGCCTCCAGCCCGGTCTGTTGACGCATACCTCCGAATGGCCCTGGTGGCCAGCTGTATTGGGCGGTGCGGGCGTCATAGCGGTAGTGCTGGGGCTGTGGCTACTGCTGCTGCACCTGCGCCCAGCGGCGGTGCGCACTGTCGACGGCGACGCCGGAGCGGTGAATCTCGACCGGATCGCCGATGCCGTCGCCGCCGATGTAGGACGTCATCCCGTAGTACAGGGCTCCAAGGCCCGCACTCGGATCGACCTCGGCAGGCCGGTCATGCGCATCACCGTGCGAGTGGCCCCGGACACGCCTGCCGCAGAGGTTCGCCGGTTGGCCCGCAGATGCGCGGCCGACGCCCAGCGGGCGGCAGGCACCGACTTCGAATTCCAGCTGCTGGTCGAGTATGTGCGGCCGGAAAAGGTACGCCCGCAGGTGATCTGACGGGGGATAGCAATCCAGTGCAGAAACGAGGGGAGTGCGCTGGATCGGAGAAGGGTGGGTGAACCGTCTATGGATCACCCCGACACGAAAGGGAGTGCAGGACATGGGGATTGCAGACGATGCGCGCAACAAGGTAGACGATCTCAAGGGACGCGCCAAAGAAGCGGCCGGCGCGGCCACCGGTAACGACGATCTGAAAGCTGAAGGGCAGGCCGATCAGGGGATCGCAGCAGTGAAGCAGAAGGTCGCCGACACCGCCGAGAAGGTCAAGGATGGTGTGGAATCCATCAAAGACCGGCTGACTGGCAGCGCATAACGAAGTATGTCGTCCCGTCCGGGTCAGTACCGGGCGGGACGACATATCGCAATGGTGCACACGGGAAGTCTGATTACTTACCGCTGTAGACGGGAAACACGCTGGAGTCTCCGTAATCCCGGGCGTGCAGGTTCCGGAGTGCATCCATATCCGCATCCGATATGACGAAGTCGACCTGTGCGTTCGAGCGCATATGGTCGGGGTTGGCGGTCTTCGGCAGCGACACGGTGCCCAGCTGCAACGTGTAGCGGATGCACAGCTGCGGCACGCTGACGCCGTATTTGGCCGCCATCGCCGCCACGACGGGGTTGTCGAGGATTTCTCCGTGTCCGATCGGCGAATATGCTTGCACGAGAATATTTTTGTCCTTGCAGTATGCCAAGAGTTCGGCTGGCGTGTTGCCCGCGTGTACGAGCAGCTGGTTCACGTGGGGGGATACAGTGCCGCCTGTCAGGATGTTCTCGACGTCGGGTTGCTCGAAGTTCGACACTCCGATTGCCCGGAGTTTGCCCGATTGGTGGGCGTGCTCGAGAGCCCGCCACGCCTGGCGGTTGCCTTCGGCGTAGTCGCCGCCGCGGAAGTCATTCCATGGCTGCGGGCTGTGGATGAGCATCAGGTCGACATACTCGAGCCCGAGCTTGTCCAGCGACCCCTCGATCGCGGCGACGGCCTGGTCATAGTCCTTGATTTCTGCGGCCAGCTTCGTAGACACGAACAGTTCCTTGCGCGCCATGCCGCTGGTGCGGATACCTTCGCCGACGCCGCGCTCGTTGCCGTAGGCCTGGGCTGTGTCGATGTTTCGGTAGCCGATCTCGACGGCGGCCCGGACTGCCTCGGCAGCCTTGTCGTCGTCGATCAACCAGGTGCCCAGCCCCAGCTTGGGGATCTCGACGCCGTTGGACAGGGTGTAGGTCTCGTCAAGAATCATCATGGCTCTCTTCTTTCGGGGAATGTGTGGGCTGCAGTTCTATTTTCGTCGGCGCCTGCGTCAGTGGGCAGTAAAGCCGCCGTCGACGGGCAGGGCGACACCGATGACGAAGCTCGCGGCCGGACTGCACAGCCACAGGACTGCGGCGGCGATCTCGTCGGCGGTGCCCAGGCGGCCGATCGGCTGGTCTCGCATGATCGCGGCCATGGCCATGGCCTCGGCCTGGCCTTGGAGCATGTCGGCGACCATCGGGGTCTCGATCACGCCGGGGCAGATGGCGTTGATGCGGATGCCGCGCGGTGCGTACTCGACGGCAGCGCTCTTCGTCAGGCCGATCACGCCGTGTTTCGACGCGTGGTACGCCGCACGCTCGGGGAGGCCGACGAGGCCGCCCAGTGAGGAGTTGTTCACGATCGCGCCCGAGCCCTGCGCACGCATGTGCCGAAGCTCGTGCTTCTGCGTGGCCCAGATGCCGCGCAGGTTCACGGAATTGACTTGGTCGAAGTTCTGGGCGGTCTCCTCGGCGGCGTCAGCGGGCGGGGCCTGAATGCCGGCGTTGTTGAAGGCCATATCGAGCCGCCCGAACGTCTCGACGGCCGTGTCGACGGCGGCGGCGACCTGCTCCTCGTCAGCGACGTCGCAGGCGATCCCGACGGCGCGGTGCCCGTCGTCGACGAGGTGTTGCGCGGCATTTTCGACGGCGGCGGCGCTGCGGTCCAGAAGCGCGACGGCGGCTCCGTTTTCAGCGAAGCCCCGCGCAGCGGCCAGTCCCATGCCGGACGCGGCTCCCGTCACGAGGGCGACCTGGCCGGAAAAGTCGTACCGCGGGTTGTTGGTCGTCAGGGTTGTCCATCTCTCTGGTTGTCTGTGCTGTCGGAGGGCACTGCGGTTTGCTCAGCTGCTCGGCAGCTGCCCGTACTCCTCGTCGGTGACCGGCTCGAGCCATTCGTTGCCGAGCCCTTGGCCGGGCTCGAAGGACACGTTGCTCACGGGAACGCTTCCGGAGGCGAGCGGGGCGAGGTAGCTCCGCCCGATGAAGTACTGCGCGTAGGCGTCGTTGGGCTCCCCGCGCGGGAAGATCTGGTCGAATTCGGTGTCAGGCATCTGTTCGTTGTGCGGCGTGTGCATGATCAGTCCTCGTTCTCGATGATGTCCTTCAGCACCGTGGTCGCGGCCATGCCGTTGGGCCAACCGGAGTAGAAGGCGAGGTGCAGGAGGGCTTCCTTCAGCTCGTCGTCGCTGACGCCGTTTCGGCGCGCGAATCCGAGGTGGAATCGCAGCTGGTCCGTCTTGCCCATCGCGGTCAGCGCCGCGACGGTGATCAGGCTGCGGTCTCGTTTGGACAGGCCGGGCCGCTCCCACACTTCGTCGAACAGCACGCTGTCGGTGTAGTGCACCATGCCGGGTGCAAAGTCGCCGAAGGTCCGCTGCCCACCAGTCCAGCCGGCGTTCTGATCGTCTGTCATCGCTCGTGTCCTCTCGATCGGGTGTGGAAGCGGTGATGATTTCTAGGTAATCCCAGATCAGCGGCGGGTGACAGGGCGCGTTATGGGGGGTACAAGCTCGCCCTCCCATTGCGTCCCGGCGCTCGTACCGTGGACATCGTGGACAACCGCAGCGAAATCCGGGACTTTCTGGTGACCCGGCGCGCCAAGCTCACGCCAGAGCAGGTCGGGTTGCCGACCAGCGGTCGCCGTCGGGTGCCAGGCCTGCGTCGAGAAGAGGTAGCTGTGCTCGCCGGAGTCAGTACCGATTGGTACGTGCGGCTGGAGAAGGGCCACATCAGCGGCGTCTCCGACGAGGTTCTCGACGCCGTCGCACGAGCGCTGCGACTCTCCGACGTCGAACGTGATCACCTGTTCAACCTGGCTCGCGCCGCGAAGCCAAGACGAACACCGCGTACCCGCACCAAGACGCCTATCCCGCCCAGCCTGCAGCGCGTACTGGATTCGATGACGGGAACGGCGGCGTTCGTCCGCAACGGCCGCCTGGACATCGTGGCTGCCAACGCGCTTGCCCGCGCGCTCTATGCACCGGTGTTGGATGAGCCCTCGCATCGGGGCAACATCGCCCGCTTCGACTTTTTGGACCCCCGAGCGGCGGCTTATTACCCGAACTACGACGGTGCGCTGTCGGTCGCTGTGGCCCTGCTGCGTACCGAGGCCGGGCGGGCCCCGCACGACAAGGATCTCACCGACCTGATCGGCGAACTCGCCACGCGTAGTGAGGCCTTTCGTACGCGTTGGGCTGCCCACGACGTCCGCGCTCACCGGGGCGGGATCAAGCAGTTCAACCACCCTGTCGTGGGCGCCTTGGAACTGGCGTACGACTCCATGGAACTCGTCGCCGTCCCGGGTCTGGTGCTGACTGCTTACACCGCCGAGCCGGGGACGGCGTCCGCCGATGCGCTCAGCCTGTTGGCGTCCTGGGCGGCGACTGAATCTGCGGTGGCCCCTACTCCCGCGGAGTCAGTGGAGTCGGATGGCGCAATGCCATCGGACTAGAATTCGAATTAAGCTCGACCGCAGCAATATTCAGCGGGCAGTCGGCAATGGTTTGGTCGGCGGGGAAGAGCAGCTCGATGGCCAGTTCGGAAATCGTGACTTCGAACGGCATGTCGATGCGCCGAACATGCCGAAAGCGACCACTCGAGTTCGAACGAAACTAGCGATCGTTCGCGGGGTCTTCACATGTGCGGGTTTTTCGTGGTACTACGTTATGTAGTAGAACACGCGAGGCGGTGAATGCACCGGTCAGCGGTGCCTTTACGGGAGGGGGACCGGAACATGAAGGTGGTCATCGCGGGGGCGGGACTGGCCGGGCTGACGGCGGCAACTCGACTACTGGCGGCTGGGCACGAAGTTGCCGTACTCGAGGGTCGCGATGAAGTCGGAGGTCGGAGTCGTTCGCGTCCGGTGGATGGCGGTGATGTGATCGAACTTGGTGGACAACACATCTCGCACCATCACCAGCGGATGCGGCGGCTCGTTTCTGATGCGGGGCTGCACATTCAGCGCGACCGATACCTTCCTGGCCCAGTGAACTGGCGTCAGCCGGGTGAGAATGCGGGCCGGCTGATACCCCGGGTGAAGCCGCGCGAAGTTCTTGCACTGGGACGCCTACTCGTGGGCTCACACAGCATCTGGTCTATCAATGGCGCGGCCAGTTCGCCGCAGCGACGCGAGGAGCTGGACACTCGTTCTGTCGCGAACTGGCTTGATCACCTTGGTATTTCGGGCTCGGTACGCCATCTTGCCGAATGCTTCGTCGCCGACGGAGCCGGTGGTGTGGAGACAGGGGATATCTCGCTACTTCAGTTCGCCGACTTTCTCACCCGAGAGGGCAGCATCGCGCGATTCGCACTCACCGGAATGGGATTGCATGGTCACATCGTCGAAGGAACCGGGGCGCTGTGTGCGCACCTGGCTGACCAGATCGGTCCTCGGATTCGCCTGAACGCCACCGTGACAGCCGTCGACCAGGATGCTCGCGGCGTGACCGTACACACCGAAGATGGAGACACTGTTCACGGCGATCAAGCCATCATTGCCGTACCCACGCCGGTCCTATCGGATATCCGCTTTTCGCCCGACCTTGCCGAGTCGGTCCGCAACGCTAACGCCAATGTCCGTTATGGGCAGGGCACCAAGGTCGCCGCGGTTGTCGACGCTCGCCGGATGCGGCAAGCCAAAGGGTTCATCGGTGGCACGACCGTGCGCGCCGGCTGGCGCACCGATCGCGTTCTCTACGGTTTTGCGAACACATCACTCGACGCCGCCAGTCCGACTGCACTCACCGAAGACCTATGTCAAGCATTCGGTGTCTCTCCCGACGCGGTGCAGCGTGTCGAAATCATGGCCTGGTCGCAGGATCCGTTCACCCGCGGAACCTATGTCTATCTACAGCCGGGACAGTACGCGGGATTTCGTCGTTCATTACCGCACACCTCAAATCGAGTCCATTTTGCGGGAGCCGAACGCGGCAGTTGGCCGACCTGGATGGAGGGTGCGGTGGAAAGCGGTGAAGACACCGCTAATGCGGTCATCGCCGCTACCGGTTGATGGCAATCAGCGCAGCCACCACGAGGCTTCCATCCTGTTCAAGTCCTGTTGGCGGGCAACTCAGTACGGCTCAGAGAGAGCGCTCCGGCGACTCGCGTCGGTCGGCCCTACATGGCGGTGCCACCGCCGCTCGCGTCACATTGATCTGCGACTCGCGGTGATTTCTTCGTGGTGCGCCATGGCCCATTCGGCCAAGGAAATGACCAGCGGCAAAAGAGTTCGTCCGAGTTCAGTTAGGTCGTACTCGACCCGAGGGGGTATTTCGGGGAAGGCCGTCCGGGTGACCAGGCTGTCGTTGACCAGGCGGTTGAGCGTCAACGTGAGCATGCGTTGGGAGATGCCGGCCACCGTCGTTTGGATCTCGCCGAACCTCATTGGGCCATGACGCAAAGTGCCGATGATCAGCAGACTCCACTTGTCGCCTATGCGGTCGAGCACCTCGCGGACCGCGCCCCCTTCGGGTATTTGCACCACCCCTGGCGGTGTGATGTCCGTCATATGGTCGGCGCCTTCCTGGATACATACACGGATGTGCCTTTTGTGGGCCCTCCGCAGCGGCCACATGATGTGACCACCTAGCGATACTAAGGATTGGAAGGTGCCGTGAACATTGCGTTATGGGCAACGCAGACGCTGCTAGCGCTCGTCTATATCGTCGCCGGTGGGCTCAAGGTCATTCGCCCCCGAGAACAACTTGTCGCAACTGGCCGACTCGACTGGATGAAAGACCATTCCGATGCGGCCGTCAAAAGTGTGGGGGCCGTTGAGATCCTCGGTGCGCTGGGGATGATCCTGCCCGGACTCACAGGTATTGCCACAATGCTGACCCCGATCGCCGCAGTCGGCTTGGTTGTCGTCCAAGTCGGCGCGTTACGAGTGCACCTGACCCGCGACGAGCGACAACCACTGCCGATCAACATGATTCTGCTTGTGCTCGCGGGTTTCGTCGCGGTCGGCCGAGTAGTGCACTGAGGCCGTCTGGCTGGACGTGGCACCATCGACCAGAGTCAGGGCCGAGACGTTCACTGCAACGGCTCGGGCGTGAAGGTGACGTCGACGCCGCCTACGGTCATCGTCACTTGACCTTCGATCACCATCACCTGCGCCGAGACCCGTCGATCGACAGTTTGGGCCAGTTGCTGCACCGGTGCGTGCGGTATCTGCACCACCGATAGATTCGGCAGTCCCGCCACTTTGGGCCCGACGGTGCGCCACCAGGTGGCAACGCCGGCGGCAAACGGGAACAGCAGCACCTGGTCGGCCTGGCTGGCCGCCTTGCCCAACACGCGTTCGTCGGGCTGGCCGACGTTGATCCACTCCAGGATCCGGCCGGTGTAGTCGGCGAGCCGCAAGTCCGGTACGCCAGGAGTGGACAGGCCCGCCCCGAACGCCAACTCACCGTCGATGTCGCTGAGTCGGTGTGCGCGCAGCCCAAACGCCAACAACCGCACCACCATCCGCTCATCGGTCTCACTGGGGTGCCGGGCCACGGTCAGGGCGTGATCGGCGTAGTAACCGTGATCGACATCGGAGACGCCAAGTTCGACTTTGAACACTGTTGCAGAAATGGCCACGTCATAGTGTGCACCCGGGTCGGCCCGAGAGCGATGGAGGTTCCGCTATGAACGCGGCGTGACTCACTGGTAGTCCGCCCTATTGATCCGGCCATGTTTCTGGTCATGTGAGGTGATCAACGTATTACTGATGCGCATTATCTATGCTGTGGGTCATGCGCCCGTTGAATCTGCATCGGGTTGACCTGAACCTGCTCCCAGGTCTCGTCGCGCTGCTCGACGAAAGACACGTCTCTCGCGCCGCCGAGCGGGTGGGCGTCAGCCAACCCGCGATGAGTCGCACGCTGAACCGGCTGCGACGGCTCTTCGACGACGAACTGCTTGTGCGCGGTGACGAAGGCTATGCCCTGACGCCGCGCGCAGAGCGAATCCGCGCTCAAATCTCAACATTCCTACCGAGTTTGGACGAGCTGTTTGGTACGGACGCCTTCGATCCGGCGACGGCGGCCCGCGATATCCGCATCATGCTCACCGATTACACGGTGTCGGCGTTCGGCACGGCCCTCGCCCGAGCCATCCGCGCCGAATCGCCGGAGTCGACGATCTCGTTCGAGGTGCTCGACGGTCGGGCGTTCGACAAGCTCGAGGGCGGCGGTATCGACCTGCTAGCCCTCGGCCGAACGCCACCGCCGCGATATCGCGCCGAGAAGCTCTTCAGCGATCGGTTCGTCGCTGTAGTGGCAGCCGATCATCCGCTGGCCAAGCGGCGGTCCATGGGGTTGGCGCAGTACCTGCGCTGGCCGCACCTGGCAATCGACGTCGAAGACGGGATGCAGCCCGGCGTGGATCCCGTGCTGCACAGCCTCGGAGTGTCGCGTCGCATTCAGGTGACCACCCCGTTCCACGTCACCGCGCCGGCGGCGCTGCCCGGATCCGACCTGGTGCTGACGTTCCCGTCGCGACTGCTGCCCTGGGTGACCGGTGACGGTGCGACCAGCGTGGTCCCGGCGCCGCCCGAGATCCCGCCATTCGGTATTTATGCGGTCTGGCACCCGCGGATGGATGCCGACCCGTGGCATCGGTGGCTGCGGCGCACCCTGCAGGCCGTGACCACCTCACCGGCTTCGGGGGCGCCGCCCGCCGAGGGCTGATCCGCGGCAACACCTCTAGCCGTCGCCATTGTTAACTATGCGCTGAGCGCATGCATTGGTAGACAAACGATGCACTTCACATATGGCGAGCGGATAGGCATCGTGGAGTCGTGCGGCCGATCGGACTCTCTACAGACCGACGGTGCCGAAACGACATCCACACCGAAGGAGGACGGCCTTGGCTGCCGTGAATGAAAAGTTAGGCGGGCGTTTACCTTTGGTTGACCCCGCCGGATTTACGCCCGAGCAGCAGGACCTGGCGGCCTCGGTGAGGGCCGCACAATTGCCGTGGGCCAGCAGTGCGGGATTCGAAATCACCTCACCGGATGGCCGATTGATCGGCCCATTCAACGCGTTCCTGCATCATCCCGAAATCGCCGCTCGCTTCCTGGCTTTCTCTGCCGCCGAATCGAGGTACACCACGCTTGGCGAGCGCATCCGCGAGATCGTCATCTTGGCAGTCGGGGGAGTGTGGGCCGCCGAGTACGAGCTCTATGCGCACTCGGTGCTGGCAGCCAACGCCGGAATCGACAAGGCGGCCATCCAGGCGTTGGCCCACGGTGAAATCCCGACATCCCTCCGCGGTGACGAACTGATCGCGGCCGAACTGGCGCAGCAACTTTCGAAGAATCATCGCATCGACGAGGCGCTGTATCGGGCCGCCGAAGCGGCCTTCGGTCGGCGGGGCCTGTTCGACATCGTGGCGCTGATGGGGCAGTACCTCACCGTATCCGCATTGCTCAGCCTGTTCGAGGTGCCGGCGCCCAGCTGAAGTAGACGGCCGGATGCCGCACCTCGACGTAACAGAACATTTCGAAGGAGCCTCATGACGATCAGCAACACGACGAACAACTCGCTCGCAGCGGTGGCGAACTTCCCGCCGAACTACTTCCTGGAGAACATCGCGGTGCGCACCGATGGATCCATCCTGGTGACCGCCCTCAACCACAGTGAGCTCTGGTACCTGCCCGCGCCGACGAGCGCCATCCCGGTCGAGCCGATCCTCATCGCGACACTCGACGGGCTCACCATGGGCATCGTTGAGGCCGAACCCGACATCTTCTACGTCGGAACGCTCGGCGATCCGGCGTTGTACCGCTTCGATTTTCGCGAGTGGACACCGGGTGGCGCGGTACCGACCTGCCGTGTGCTGACCTTCGCTCCCGACAGCGCAGGACCGAACGGCTCGTGCCTCCTGGCCCCGAACGTGATCGTCGTGGCCGACTGTGTGGAGGGACTCATCTGGCGGGTCGACCTCAGCGACGACGGCCTGAGCGCGACCGCCAAGCCGTGGTTGCAGCATGCGTCCATGGCACCGTCGTACACGGATCCGTTCGCGCCGGTGGTGCTGTCAAACACCGTGCAGATCCCGATGCCGGGCGTCAACGGAGTGCGCTATGCCGCCTCTACCGGTCATTTGTACTACACGGGGTCTGCGGCGGAGAGCTTCCTGCGCGTCGCCGTCGACCCCCGCACGTACGAGCCGAAGGGTGCACCGGAACTGATCGCCGAGGGGATCCACGCGGTCGATGACTTCTGCCTCGACGAACGGTCCGGCGTCGCCTACATCACGACCCACATCGACAACACGATCCATCGGGTTCCGCTACAGCCAGGCCGCGGGCCGGAGCGGGCGATCGTCGCGGGTGATCCGTTCACTGATTCGCTGGTGGGCCCGTCGAGCATTGTCTGGGGACGGGCGCCGGGTGACTACGGGCGGGTCGCTTACGTCACCACCGACGGTGGACATGCCAAGCCGCCGGCCGACGGGATCGTGCGGCCGGCCCAAGTTGTGCGTCTTGCTCTCGAAGATGAAACGGTGACCAGCGCGTAACCCGACGATGTGACCATGTAGCGGCAGGGGAGGGCCAGCGCAATCGGACCGTGCGGAAGTTCACCGAAGAGTCGGGGGTCTGGGCAGGGGATTCTTACAAGAAGCCGGGAGGAAACGTTCCTGCTTGTGTGCACCACATAGGATCAAGGCTCCGATCATCCCGCCGTGATGCCTGCTCGCATCGGGTGGCCAAGGGATGTCCGCTGTTCGACACATAAGCTGAGAACGCAAGGTGTCTGGCAACAGCGCGAACACGATGGAGGAGCGCAGCGAGTTGGGTCAGGCATTGCATAGAGGCTGGCAATGGTAGCTGTCTCGGTGCTGGTGCTTTCGGGTAAGGGCGGTACAGCGAAAACGCTATGGCAGATGATGCTCGCGGGCGAGGCCTCGCGGGCCGGGATCTCCACGTTGTTAGTCGACGCAGACCCAGAGCGAAATCTGTCTAATCACTTTGGAGTGTCGCAGCATTCGACCGGCTTAGGCTCAGTGCTTGAGGACGCCGATATCAGTTTCTGGGGGAATCCCGACAAGGGTGCGAAACGAATCGATGAGGAGATCATTGAAACTAGGTGGCCGGGCATCGATTTGCTGCCTGCGGGCGCTTCCTTGGGCCGAGTTGCGGGGTTCGGCGTACCAGACACCGGATTGTTGCGGGCAATCTTTGATGCTGCCGGCATCTTTGACCGTTACGACACTATTTTGATCGACACCGGCGGCCGTACCGGCTCGCTGGAAGCTTTGGCAATGCAGCTAGGTGACGTTGCGTACGCTCCGATCACACCGACCCTTGATGCGGTACGCAAAGCCCGCGAGGCCCGTGACAGAGTTGAGCGTATCCAACGAACACATCCACTCAGGTGGTGTGGTGTGGTTCTATCCGGCTTCGACCGTAGAAACGGCATCGACCAGTCGATCAGGGAACGGGTAGAGACGGAATTTGGCGACGAGGTCCGCGCTGAAGTGCCACGGCGGGCCGTTGTCAATGAGGCCTTTCAACTCGGAAACCGACTCGGTGATTACTCCGACCCGATCGCGACGGATCTCGCGAGAATCTTCCGAGACTTCCTGGAACGCGACTTGCTGGGCCGAAACACGAGCGACCGGTGATGGCACCGAAACATGTTGGGCAGCCGACCACTGACGTGCGATCGGCACGATTGGTGCAGCTGGTATTGCAGCCGACATGAGAGCGCAACACCGGGGCGGCGGGCGGAAAGTCTCGCAGCGCAGCCGAAAACGACGGCAGGAGAGGTGACGTCAGGCGGTGATTCATCTGATGCACTATGCAGTAGTTAAGTTGACATAATGTAGCTTATCGGCATATTGGTAGGCTTGGCGGAAGGTCGCCGAAGGGCGTCGTGCAGACACGTTTGTCCGATCCGGAACTAGTTGAGAGCATTCCGGGAAAACGTGAGAGCTGTCCGATTCCGCCCTGTTTTCCGGAACTATCTGAGAGTTGAGCTGGCCCTGGTGGCTGAGTGCTTTTCCGGCGAGGCGTCCACGTTGGGTCGCCGGCGCGGCGCTGATTCCGCGACTACCTGACAGTGCCGGATTACCGTTCCAGAACCATGTGAGAGCGCCGGATTCGATGGCCTTTCGCCTACCGCACCGTCCGCAGGCGCCCCCGCCGCTCCCGGTCCCCGCTGCAACTTATCTGTCACGTGACGTTAATGCCTGGTGTGGCTGGGATGTCGAAAGAAAGTGAATTGCCTTTTCGACCAGAGGATTTCGGGGTGAATGGGAATGGGCTGGCGGGGTCTCGGCAATTGTCAAACGTTGCGGACTGGGGGCGAGAGTCGCCCGGCTGCGTGATCGCCGGGGGCGTCGACCGCTCGGTGCGTTGACCGCAAGAAGTGACGCCCAATCACAGTTGAGTGCGAATGCGAATGGGGTCAGGATGGTGGAATGGCGATCCGGAACTGGCGATACCTGGGACTTACCGTGGCGATCTGGATCCATGTCGCTGAAGAGTTGCCGCGCTTTCCCGATTGGGCGTCACGGCACTTCGGTGGCACCTTCAGTACCCGGTTCTTCATCGTTTCGCATGCAACTACGTTGTTGCCGGCGATCACGGCCGCCGGGCTAATGCCTGCGCGGAATCCGCGGAGCGAGCTGGGCAACTGGTTGGCGACCTCAACGGCGGCAGGAATGCTCGCCAACGCTATCTTCCACGCCGCAACGACCTTACGCTGGCGTGAATACTCTCCAGGCGTAATCTCAGCCGTCACCCTAATTGGACCGACCGCAACCCAGACGCTGATGCTAACCAAGGAGGCTGGGATCAAAGGAAAACGCCGTGGCGCAGCCGTACTGGCCGGCACGCTGCTCAACCTCGGCGCTATTGCTTTGCTCTATCGCGAGAACCCGACGCTGGAGCGCGCTTCGCAGTCGGCATGAGAGGAATCTCTACTTTTTGGCCTTGTTGGCTGGATGTCGAAGGGAACCTTCTCAGCCATTGGATTCCGGACCTAATGGGGCTAGATGGGGATCAGCGGAGTCCGTAGTGCTTGCGCAGATCCTCACCGGCGATGGTGTTGCCGGCCGCATAGTCGGCGTCGGCCTGCGTGAGCTCGTGGTTGAGGTTCGAGATGCGCGTCTGGAGTACTTGCGTTTTGCATTGGTCGAACGTGATACGTCCGGCGGCGAACTCGATGAGTCGGAGCATCGACTTGCGATCAGGTGTTGCACCTTCGAGCACGCTGCTGACGATGGCGTCGTGCACCGCGCGCTTCTGGGCGGCTGACAGATCGCTGCCGTGCAGGAGCTCGGCCAGGACGGTCAAGCTGTCGGGTTCATCGTCGGCGCTCTCGCGACTCACTCCGACAGTCTATGTCGGAGACAGACATCCACTTTTGGTTGGTTAAGGATTCAGTAAGATGACCGGTGTGGGAAAGGCCCAGGTGTGGATCACGTTGGATCGGGACGTGCTAGCTGCGGCAGATGTAGACGCTCAAGCGGCTGGGCTCAACCGGTCCGAATTGGTCGAGCAGGCCTTGCGTCACGAACATCTCCGGATCACGCTGGAGGGCTACGCGGCCACGACTGTACGGGAACTCCATATCGACGACTACGCGCACAGAATCTACCGGATCAACCGGGCTTCGGATCTGTGATCGCGCTTTTGGGAGCCTGCAGCCACTTCCGTCACTGTGACACTTCCCCACTTCCGATATCTCGGGAAAGTTACTGCCGCACTGCATTATTGGCACATTTGATGGATAAGATTGATTATCCATCTTTCTTGCGTCAGCGTTGACACATGGTCGTCAGCCACGGACCCCCGCCTGCCTCGCCTGTCCCTGTAGCGACGACTGAGGCATCTGCCGATGCGCTGCCGGTCTGGTTTGTCGAGTTCCTCAATGATCGGCAGACCCGCAAACCGTCCGCACACACGATGAAGGCGTACCGCCAGGACTTTGTAGCCATAGCATCGCTGGCCACCGGCGGCGATCCCGCTCGACTCGCCATATCTGACATAACGAAGGACTCGATGCGGGCCGCGTTCGCCGCCTATGCGCGCGACCATGAAGCCGCTTCGATCCGGCGATGCTGGTCCACGTGGAATGTGCTGTGCACATTCCTGTTCACTTCTGAACTGCTGACCGCGAACCCAATGGCGTTGGTCGGTAGACCGAAACTCGCACGGTCGCTGCCCAAGGCGCTCCCCCGCGCTGCGGTCGGCGCATTACTACACGCTGTCGCAGAGGATGTGGGCTCGCCACGTCAAACTGATTGGGCTGAAAGGGATCTGGCGATCATTCTCACGGCTCTGTTGGCGGGCTTGCGCGCGGAGGAAATGCGCCAGGCTGACATCGGCGATGTGCGCACTGCCAAGGACGGTGCGGGGATCATCCAGGTGAGAGGCAAGGGCGGCAAGGATCGGGCGGTACCGGTTGAGGCCGACTTGCTGAGAGTCATTGAAGCCTATCTCGACAGTAGAGCGACCCGATTCCCCGATGCCGTCAAACGTCGCGCATCCCCCACGCTGGGTCTGTCTCGGTGGCCGGCTCGTTCACCTCTGTTTGTTGGGCGTGACGGCGAGCGGATCACGCGTGGCACGGTGCAGTCTCGTATTAAGCGTGCGTTCAAGCTTGCAGGCCCCGATGCCCAGCCGGTCCCTGGGGCCATGGTGCATGGATTGCGGCACACCTACGCTACTGAACTGGCTAGCGCGAACATCAGCGTCTACACGTTGATGAAGCTACTCGGCCACGAATCAATGACCACGTCTCAGCGTTACGTCACCGCAGCGGGAAATGAAACACGAACCGCCGCAGCGCAAAACTACCTCTATACGTTGGTGGCAGATATTGCGGGACCGGGGAACCGATGACTAGCTGGTACAGGCTTACAGGCTTACAGGCTTACAGGCTTACAGGCTTACCGCTGCGGGCGGTCCAGCGGGAGGGTCAGCTTCTGTGTCGTCACAGCAGTCGCAGCTACCCGCATCGCCGGGTTGATCCCCCACGGTGTCCAGGGTCAGGAGCTGGGCTGCTGGCCTGGGACCAATAGGGCTTCCGCAGCATGCATCGGTAGCCGGTGGCGGGGCGCCGATGTCGAGGTGGTGTGCGGTCGTGTTTGTCACCGGTGAGGCGGTCAGGCCGGGTAGGGGTTGGGTGCGTGCGGCGCGGATGGCGTTGAGGATGACCAGGACTTCGGCGAATTCGTGGATGAACACGACGGTGGCCAGGCCGAGTACCCCGAAGGCAGCCAGCGGAATCAGGGCTCCGATGATGGCCAGCGAGAATCCGATGTTCTGCACCATGATTTTTCGGGCGTGCCGGGAGTGGGCAAGGACTTGGGGGAGGTGGCGCAGGTCTTCCCCCATGAGTGCGACGTCGGCGGTTTCGATGGCGACGTCGGTTCCCATGGCGCCCATGGCGATTCCAATGTCGGCGGTGGCCAGCGCGGGGGCGTCGTTGACGCCGTCGCCGACCATGGCGATCGGTTTGCCGGCCGCTAACTCGGGCAGTAGCCGGGCCTTGTCTTCGGGCAGTAGCTCGGCGTGCACGGTGGTGATGCCGGCTTGGGCTGCCAGGGCGTCGGCGGTGCGCTGGTTGTCGCCGGTGAGCATCGCCACCCGGATCCCGATCCGGTCCAAAAGCTGCACGGCCTCAGAGGCTTCGGGACGAAGTTCATCGCGGACGGCGATGGCGGCGACGACATGGCCGTCGTGTTCGAGAACGACGACGGTGGCGCCCTGACCTTGCAGGCGTGCGACCTCGTCGGTAAGTGGGCCGGGTGGGATCCAGCTGGGCTTGCCGAGGCGGATGGTGGCACCGTCGAGGTGGCCCTGGATTCCGTGACCAGGGATCGCGGTCACCTCGCTGGCGGGGGTCGCGTCGTCGGCGGCGGCCAAGATCGCTTGCGCGAGTGGATGTTCGCTTCGGGCCTCCAGGGCGGCAGCCGTGCGCAGCGCCTCCGTCTCGGTGATGCCGTCAACCGTGATTGTTGCGACGACTTGTGGTTTGTTGCGGGTGAGGGTGCCGGTCTTGTCCAGGGCGATGACCTTGATGCGGCCGAGTTCTTCGACCGCGGCCCCGCCTTTGACCAGGGCACCTTGGCGGCTGGCGGCGCCGATGGCCGCGACCACCGTCAGCGGCACCGCGATCGCCAACGCGCACGGGGAGGCTGCGACCAGCACCACCAGGGCGCGTTGCAGCCAGAGCATCGGATCCCCAAGTAGCGCACCGAGACCGGCGATCGCCGCGGCAAGCACCACGATCGCCGGTACGAGGGGTCGCGCGATCCGATCGGCCAGGCGTTGCCCGGCGCCTTTGCGTTCCTGGGCTTCCTCGACGATATGCACGATGCGGGCCAGGGAACTGTCGGCGGCCAGTGCACTGACCGCGACTTCGATGGCACCGCCGCCGTTGATCGCTCCGGCGTGCACATCGCTGCCGGGACCGGCCTCGACCGGGACCGACTCACCGGTGATCGCCGACAGGTCGAGGCTGGTGCGGCCCGAGGTGACGGTGCCGTCGGTGGCGGCGCGTTCCCCGGGCCGCACCACCATCACTTCGCCGATCACCAGATCCTGTGGTGACAAGGTGATTTCACGGCCACCCCGGATGACGGTGACTTTGGGTGGCACCAGCGACAACAGGGCACGCAGGCCGCGGCGGGTGCGGGTGACCGCGTAGTGTTCGAGCCCCTCGGCGATGGAGAACAGGATGCCCAGCAACGCGGCTTCGGCGATCTGGCCGAGCGCGACCGCCCCGACCGCGGCGATCGTCATCAGCGTGCCCACACCGATGCGGCCGTGCCGCAGGTTGCGCAGCGCGTCGGGAACGAACGTCGACGCGGCCGCCAGGACGGCGACCAATTCGATAGCCAGCGACCAGGATTCGTATCCCGCTCGGGCGACCAGCCAGCCGGCCAGCAGCAACACTGCCGACAGCGCGGCCAGTTGCAGTTCGCGGACCTGCCACAGTTTCTCGGGACCAGCCTGCGGCTCGGTGTCGTCCTGGGGTCCGCAGCATGCGTCAGACACGGTCAGCCTCCGTGCGCACAGAAGTTCCGAGCACCGCGGCGGTCAAGGCACGGCCGCGCTCAGTCAGCCGGTACATCACCAGGCGTCCGTTGCGGCGCGAGACCACCATGTCGGCGACCTTGAGTTGACGCAGGTGATGGGACACCAGGTTTTGCGGGGCCCCGACCACCCAGGCCATGTCGCAGACACACATCTCCTCACCGTCATGCAGGGCCGCGGCGATCGTGAGGCGTGTGGGGTCGCCCAGGGCGCGAGCGGCGGCGGCGGCGGGTTCGACCCGCTCCAGGCCTGGGAGGGCGGTGCGGATCGCCTCGGCGTGCGGCAGGTCCAGGCACAGCAGGTCGCAGGCATCTACCGATTGCTCGTCCATACTCACATCCTAATGTATGTTGATATGTCTAAGGAAGGACGTCTGCATGGCCCGTTCCAGGCGTATTTTGCTCACCGCGTTTGTCATCGCCGCCCTGGCGATCGGCGTTCTGGTCTACCTGTCGGCGCGTGATCGCGGGCCGACCACCGCGCAGCGGCCAGAGACCAGCGAGGCCGTCGGGCAGGTGGTGCGCGAGAACAGCCGCCGGCTGAACACGGTGGCGGGCAGCGACGTGACGTTCGTGGAGTTTCTCGACTTCGAATGCGAGGGCTGCCGTGCGCTCTACCCGGTGATCGAACAGCTGCGGGGCGAATACGGAGACCGGGTGAACTTCGTGATCCGCTACTTCCCACTACAGGCACACGTCAACGCCGAGCGGGCCGCGCGGGCGGTGGAAGCTGCCGCCCAGCAGGGCCAATTCGAGGCGATGTACAAGAAAATGTATGACACCCAGGCGCAATGGGGTGAGAAGCAGACCCCGGCCGACAATGTCTTCCGTGGATTTGCCGCAGAACTCGGCCTGGACATGGCCGCCTTCGACGCGGCCTACGCCGATCCGGCGACACTGGAGCGCGTCCGGCTCGATGTGGCCGATGGTCGAGCATTGGGCGTGCAGGGCACCCCGACATTTTTCCTCAACGGCACTCGTTTCCAGCCCCGAAGCTACGAGGACGTGACCGCAGCACTCGACAAGGCGCTCGCCGAATAGGACCGCCCGTACCGAAAGCACACCGTCAGCACTCGGCCAGCTCTGCACCCGGACAGGAGGACTCACCCCGATGCCTATCACCGCGCTCGCCCTTTACTTGGTCTTCGCCCTGTTGGGGTTCGGCTGGCGCAGCTGGACCCAGTACCGTCACACCGGTTCGACCGGATTCCGCGGGATCAACGGCCGCCCCGGCTCACTGGAATGGTTGGCCGGGGCAGGGTTCATCGCCGCCATCCTCGCGGGCCTCGCCGCGCCCCTGCTGCAACTACTCGGCATCCTCGACCCGGTCGGTACCCTGGAGGTGCCGTGGATCCAGACAACCGGCACGGTCCTGGCGGTCGCGGGGATCGGTGCGACCCTCTACGCCCAACGCGACATGGGTGCGTCGTGGCGCATCGGCGTCGACCCCAGTGAGACCACACCGTTGGTACGCCACGGCGTGTTCAGCCTGGCGCGCAACCCGATCTTTACCGCAATGCTGACCTTCGCCGCCGGCATCACCCTCATGACCCCCAATCCACTTGCGTTGGCCGCGTTCGGGGCGCTGGCGGTCACGATCGAACTGCAGGTCCGCGTGGTCGAAGAGCCCTACCTGACCGCCACTCACGGCCAGGCCTACCGCGACTACTGTGAGACTGTCGGCCGGTTTGTTCCCCACATCGGACGTGCCTGATCGTCTGGCCGGTGACGCGAGGTGAGCCCATGGCAACATCAGATGATCACACCGCCCGCTGGAACCGGTACTGGGACAAGAAATCCCGCACCTACGACCGCGAGATCGGATTCTTCGACCGCCACCTATTCGGCGATTCCCGCGACTGGGTCTGTAAGCAGGCCGCCGGCGACGTTCTGGAAGTAGCGATCGGCACCGGACTCAACTTGTCCTTCTACCGCAATGACGTCACGCTGACAGGGATCGACTGGAGCGAGCAGATGCTCGATCTCGCCCGCCAGCGCGCCGCCGACCTCGGGCGCACCGCCACCCTGCAACGGGCCGACGCCCACCACCTGCCGTTCGACGACGCCAGCTTTGACACCGTGGTCTGCACCTTCGGGCTGTGCGCCATCCCCGACCACACCCAAGCGCTCGCCGAAATGGCCCGGGTACTGCGCCCAGGTGGCCAGCTCATCCTGGTCGACCACATCCGCAGCAGTGCGGCCCCCGTGCGGGCCGTACAGCGGTTTCTGGAACTGTTCACTGTTCCCCTAGGCGGCGAACATTTCCTGCGCCGCCCGCTCAACCACATTCGGTCGGCCAGCGACCTCGACGCCGACCGCGTGGAGCGGTTCACCCTTGGGCTCGTCGAACGCGTTGTCGCCCGCAAAATCCCATAAGCTGACCTGCAATGCGGCGGCAAGCCCGACCTGGACACCATCACCCAACAAGCCGCACATGACCGAATTCATCACCGGCAGTGCCGCACTCACCGAATCCAGCGATCGCGGAATCCCCAACGCCACCGATCCGACGCGTGCCGATCTCCTCGCTCAGCACCCAAAACCGAGTTGGATGACAACCCTCCGATGTACCTCTGGCGTGAACGATTGTTGGTCTGCCCTGGCACCAGGCTCAACGCATGCCAGCAGACCACCCGTAGGTGTCCCGGCCCTCGTCGCTCATGTGTGTTCTCGAACCGCGCTGCTCAGGCAGGCAAGAACGTGGCGTAGTTCATTCTGTCGGTGACGAGGGCGTCGCGGTCGTCTGTTCGGGGCCGCTGAGAATAGGTTTCACGTTGGCGCCGCGGGCCAGCCGCCACATGCCAAACCAGGCGACAGGGGCCAGCGCTATCACTGTCCACATCCCTGGAACGTAGTGCCAGGCAACATCGCTGAACCAGGGGAACACAAGGAAGTGCGCCAGCTCGGTGACACCCATGGAAGCAAAGAACGTCCACGCCAAGTAACGCCCGAACCGCAAGCCGCGTGCCATCAGGAATGGCACCACTAGCCATGCGCCGACCGAAAGGGCCAGCAGCAGCACGAGCGGAGGCGACGACAGTTCCGGTGTCGGCAACCCTGTTACTTCGGCCAGGAACCGGAAGAACCCCATCCGGTTCTCCTCGACGCGGTGCAGCGCGAATAGCAGCAGGGCGACCCAGTACGGCACCTTGATATCGGCCCAGGACCCGCGCGATGGCACCAGGAGCCACAGCAGCAGCCCGCCCACGAACCCGGCGGTGAAGACCAGCATAGTGAGCAGACCGAATGCCAGATATCCGAGCCCGAGTATCGCCGCGGTGAACGCCGCAGCGGCCAGGACCGTTGACACCGGTTTGCTCCCCTGCCCATCCACCGTAGTAGCCGAGCTCATCGCCGAAACCTCCCGGCACCGGCCACGCTGCCGATTCGGGCTGCCGGTTGCACCGCCCGTAGCGTCATATGCGTATCCTTGCATGCGTATGGTCACAGCGGAAGGAAGTGTCCGCGGCGGCGGGCTGTAGCGGTCGTCCATTTGGTTTTGTTTGCGACAGGGCTCAGATGGCGCAGTTATCCGCCGCAGTGCCGACCCGAGGAACTCAATTATCTAGCGCCAGGATGCTTTTCGGAGTCGATTGCCTAGCTTGCACGGGCTTTGAGTGGCAGACGCACAGAAGTGCGAAGGCGTAGGCTTCGCCCCATGACCGCCCAGAATGGCTCTATTGGCCCTCCCGAGGGAGCTGTCCACGTCGATGCCTGGGAAGGGCCGGCGGACGACCGCTTCCGATTCTTCCGAGGCACTCGCCGTGGTGAGCGTGCGGCCGTGGAGATTGTTGGGTTCCAGTTCGCCGACGGGCGCGTTGAGCGAGTGGCTCACCTTCATGCTGACCATATAGATCTGAAGGTGACCGACATCGAGAGTCTCGTCGCAGACCTGTCGGCTGCCAGAGATGAAATCCAGAGCCTGGAGAAGGATTGACGTTACGGCGTCAGCATTGAAAACGCCTCTTACACAGGGCTGGTGCCCACCGCGGCAAGCAGGGACCATCAGGCTGACTACCGGGTGCGTATCCCGCAGAAGGCGCGCGCTTTCGCAACCGCAGCACATTAGACGTTTCGTTTCCGCACCAGCGATTTGCGGATTGAGGTCCTCGACAAAGAGGGCATTTCCAGGGTTCGTCGTGAGCTCATGGATCCGATCCTCGCGCCGCCCACTGCGTGGTCGGCGCAATGTGGGCCAGGCGCCCCCGGGAACAACACCCTCGGCGAGGCGGTGGGTGAAATAGCCGGTGCCGCAAACCACATCGAGAACATCAGCGCCGGGCCCCGCGCCGCTGGCGATCACCAGCTCACCCCAGATTTGGGCGCGGCGGCCGAGAAACGCGATGTCGGTCAATGATTCATACAGGTAGGGATGTCGGACCAACCCGCGATCGTCATCATCGGCGATGCTGGCGTGCGGTTTGAGACTCAAAGCCATCGAGGATGCTCCCGGTGATCCACGCTTACCCCGCCGACAACGACAACCCCGCCGAGCAACACCGCCACAACCAGGACTCCCCCGCCACAGAACATCGCCACTGACTCAGCCAGCACCGATAATGCTCAGGCGCATAGGTGGGTCAACACTCGAAGAACCAACGCGGGTCAACTTCCAGAAACCACGAAGCCTTCCCGGGAATTGCTGGCATCAACGGACCCGATCCGACCACGCTCACACAGGCCCATGCCAGCACTCGGATGTCGGCGCGACAATGCGTTCCAGCCGGGCACGAGCACCACATACCGTTCTAGATTGCCTTGTGACCCACAGTAACCCGTCGCAGGCACCGCGAATCTACTATTTTAGATAGTACTATCCTGAAGCGTAGATCCGCGATCGCTCGCCCGGAATCAAAGGGATGCCATGACCTCTCCAACCGCGATCACTGCGCGCGTGCATTCACTGAATCGCCCCAACATGGTGGCGGTGGGCACCATCGTATGGTTGTCCAGTGAGTTGATGTTCTTTGCGGGCCTGTTCGCGATGTACTTCACCGCCCGCGCCCAGGCAGGTGAAAATTGGCCACCACCTCCTACCGAGCTGAACCTCGCGCTGGCCGTCCCGGTCACCCTGGTTCTCATCGCCTCGTCGTTCACCTGCCAGATGGGCGTATTCGCCGCTGAACGAGGTGACGTCTTCGGGCTGCGCCGCTGGTATGTCGTGACATTCGTGATGGGATTGTTTTTCGTGCTCGGCCAGGGCTACGAATATCTCAATCTGGTCGACGAGGGCACCACGATGGCCAGCAGCGCCTACGGTTCGGTGTTCTACATCACGACCGGATTCCATGGCCTGCATGTGATTGGCGGCCTGGTCGCCTTCATCTTGTTGCTCGCCCGCACAAAGATGAGCAAGTTCACCCCGGCGCAGGCAACCGCTGCCATTGTGGTGTCCTACTACTGGCATTTCGTCGACATTGTGTGGATAGCCCTGTTCGCCACCATCTACTTCGTTAGGTGATCCCGCAATAGGGCGCGGTGACCGGGCGTGCACGGTCTCACTGCCCTTTGCCGCCACCGAGAGCGCAGAACCGCACAGCACCACGACGACTGACCGTGCGGGGCTACCCCGCACGGTCATAGGGTGGTTCAACGATGGCAGAGCAACGTGATCACAACAGGTGCGCCAGTGATCATCGTCAACGTCCCCGACAGCGCCAGGCGGTGGACGAATTGCGACATCCATCCGACGGGTGTGCTCAAGCGAACGGCGCGAGCGGTCACGGCGGTGGCGGCGGCCCCCAGCGTGACACCCGCTACTACTGGGGAATGCCCGGCCAGCCGGGCCAGCCCGCTCAACAGCGGCTCGCGCCCGTGGCGCCGCGCGGCGGAGTCGTCGGCGCGCATCTCAACTAACGCGCCGACCGCGTGTACCGACGCCGAAAACAAGGGAAGGCGTGGCATCGCAGTCGCCAACGCCCGCAGCAGCATGAGCAACTCGGTGTGGCGACCCGCTACGTGGGCCTGCTCATGGGCGAGCAGCGCGGCCAATTCGTCGTCGTCAAGAGTCTGGACGGCGCCGGAGGTGACCACAATGGTGTGCGGTCGGCCTGCCACGCAGTACGCAGTGGGCTCGTCGGTCAGTAGGACCACCACCCTGGGGTCGTCTGTGGCCAAACCGGCAATGCGCGCCGCATCAGCATGTTCGCGGCTGCGCCTGCAGAACTGTCGTAGCGTCCCGATCACACGCCGCGCCACGATCGCTGAGGTGGCCAGCGCCGCCGCGCCGACCACCACCAAGGCCACATGACCTGCCCATCCCACATGGTTGAGCGCCAGAAGCATGTCCAGGCAGTACCTCACCCGTCCGGCGGGATGGACTGAGGCAAGTTCGCGCAACACGGTGAACCCTGCCGCAAGCCACACCCCCACGGCGAGGCCAATCACCGTTAACCACACCGTCACCGACAGCCGTGGACTGCGGCCACTGCGGGTCAGCCGGTTGAGTACGGGAGGACCCTGCCAGGTCAACACCGCGCCGTACAGCAAGAGGCAGAAGGCGGCGTTCATGACGGTGGACGTCGACGCGCCGCTTTGCGCAAAGCAGCGCGAATCTGGGCAGACTCTTCGTCGTTGATCTTGGTGAGAAAGAAGTTCAGAACAAGGTCGGCGTCTCCACCGGTGTGCAACGCCTCCCGCATGAGGTCGGCCGAACGTTCCTCACGCGTCATCGCCGGCCAGTAGCTGTAGGCCCTGCCCACCCGCTCGCGTTTCAACCAACGTTTGCGGTGCAAGTTATCCATGGCGGACATCACCGTCGTGTAAGCGATATCGCGCTGCTGCGATAACTCGTCGAATACGTCACGCACTGTTACCGGTTCGGCGTAGGACCACACCGTGTCCATGACAACAGCCTCCAAGTCGCCAAATCCTCGCTGCTGGCCCAGAACGACCACTCCCATCCCCTCGTGCCGTGCCGGCAAGACGCCGTTGCTGTGAGGCTAGCGGCTCGCCGTGCCTTGCACCATCGCTGGCCCCACCCCACACGCTGCTGCGCCGTCGCCGCAGAACCCCGAACATCACCTCACCCACGTTCTGCACTGGTGAGGTACAACTACGCACTTCGCTAGTAGGTGGTGAGCGCCCTTGCTCGAAACCCCCGAAGGCACGACATCTCGCCCCACAGCCGTGACCGGTGAAAGCGCACCCGGCGCCGACATGACGAATTCAGCGCGCAGCGCTTTGCGCGCCCGCCGGACAACAACTTACGTACAACCTGCGTAGATGGCGGTGTCGGATGTGAGCCAGCGCTCAGGATCGGGGTGGGCTAGCGATAGACTTCCGCACAGGTTTGGCAATCGCAATCCCACGCGATCATCTGAGCATGTAGCCGACGCCGCGCACGGTGTGGATCATCGGCTCGCGGTCGGTATCGACCTTTTTGCGCAGGTAGGAGATGTAGAGGTCGACGATGCTGGACTTCCCGCCGAACCCGTAATTCCACACCCGGTCCAGGATCTCGGCGCGGCTCAGCGCCCGGCGCGGGTTACGCATCAGGTAGCGCAACAGTTCGAACTCGGTGACGGTGAGGTTGATCGGCTCACCGGCCCGGGTGACCTCGCGGCTGGCCCCGTCGAGCACCAAATCGCCGACCTCCAGGGTTTCATCGGAGACCGGCGTGGTGTGGCTGGAGCGGCGCAGCAGCCCGCGCAGCCGGGCCACCAACTCCTCGAGGCTGAACGGTTTGGTCATGTAGTCATCGGCACCGGCGGTCAGCCCCGATACCCGGTCCAGCACCGAATCCCTGGCGGTCAAAAACAGCGTGGGCGTATAGCCGTCGGCCTCCCGGACCCGCCGCAGGATCTGCAGGCCGTCGATGTCGGGCAGCATGATGTCGAGCACCAAGACGTCGGGTTCGATCTCGTCGAACTTGGCTACCGCGTCGTGGCCGTTGTGCGCCACATCGACTTCCCAGCCCTCATAGTGCAGGGCCATCTTGACCAGGTTGGTCAGCGCCGGCTCATCATCGACCAGCAAGACCCGGATTGGGGATCCATCGGTGCGGTGGATTTTCGGCAGCTGTCCGAGGATGGCCTGGCGGGGTTGCTGGGCACGGGGAGGAACCGACATCGCCGTCATACTTCCATTGTGCGGGGCGCATAGACCCGAGTCACGGAGTTCATATCGAGCTCTAAGGAAACGCTGTATATATCAGCCACCGCGACCCTGCTGCCTGGGAAATAGTTTGGTGATTCATGTGAAAATTGTTGCAAACCCGACGGTTTCGACCAATGGAATGAACCGCGTAATGCTGGTGATGGGTTTGGATGCCGCCATTTCACTCTCCTATCAGGCATATTCAGCGTTCTGCGCATCCCCCAAATATTTGGGTTCTCTATGCATGCCACGCATTTCCTTGCACCTGCCCTGGGCGATAAATACCCTCGCCCTTAGCAATTGGGTGTTGCCGAGTTCCAACGGGTCCAGAAACAGGCCCGGGTTGCGCTGCGCTCCAACGCCTTTCGAAGTTGTCCACCGACAACGGCGTCAACAACTTTTGTGCGTACCCGCAATGAGGCGGGTACGCACAATCATCAACTCCAGCACGGAGGCGCGCAATGCAGCAAACTACCCAACTCGCCGAACGGGCCCGGGCCATCTTGCGATACGACCTGCCCGCCTCACTGGTGGTGTTCCTTGTCGCCCTGCCGTTGTCGCTGGGTATCGCCGTGGCGTCGGGCGCTCCGGTGCTGGCCGGCATCATCGCCGCCATCGTCGGCGGCATCCTCGTCGGCATTCTGGGCGGATCGCCGCTGCAGGTCAGCGGACCCGCGGCCGGGCTGACCGTGGTGGTCGCCGGCCTGATCTCGCAGTTCGGCTGGAAGGTCACCTGCGCCATCACCGTCTGCGCGGGCATCCTGCAGGTGCTGTTCGGACTGAGCAAGGTGGCACGCGCCGCGCTGGCCATCTCCCCCGTCGTCGTGCACGCGATGCTGGCCGGCATCGGCATCACCATCGCCCTGCAGCAGATCCACGTGCTGCTCGGCGGCAGCTCCAACAGCTCGGCCTGGGCCAACGTCACCGCACTGCCCGGAAAGCTGATCAACGCCCACGGCCACGGCGTCGTTCTGGGCGGCCTGGTGATCGCCATCCTGGTGGCCTGGCGCTGGGCGCCCAAAGCGGTGAAGAAGGTGCCCGGTCCGCTGGTGGCCATCGTCGGCGTCACCGCGCTGTCGCTGCTGCCGGCCTTCGGTGACGTCACCCGCATCCAGATCAACGGCTCCCTGATCGACGCACTGTCCCTGCCCTCCCTGCCCCAGGGCAACTGGGGCGGCTTCGCCGCCGGTGTGCTCACCGTCGCACTGATCGCCAGCGTCGAGAGCCTGCTGTCGGCGGTGTCGGTGGACCGCCTGCACACCGGCCCGCGTACCAACTTCGACCGCGAGATGATCGGCCAGGGCACCGCCAACATGGTTTCGGGTGCCATCGGCGGGCTGCCCGTTACCGGTGTGATCGTGCGCAGCTCCACCAACGTCGCCGCCGGCGCCCGCACCCGGGCGTCGGCCATCCTGCACGGGGTGTGGATTCTGATCTTCGCCGTGCCGTTCGCCGGCCTGGCCCAGATGATCCCCACCGCCGCCCTGGCCGGCCTGCTGATCGTCATCGGCTGCCAGCTGGTCAAACGCGCGCACATTGAAACCGCTTGGCGTACCGGCGATCTCGCTGTGTACGCGGTGACAGTAGCGGGTGTGGTGTTCCTCAACCTGCTCGAAGGCGTGCTGATCGGCCTGGCGCTGGCGGTCGCCCTGACCGTGTGGCGTGTGGTGCGCACCAACATCGTCTCCGAGTCCACCGGCGAGGACACCTGGCGCGTCGCCATCGAGGGCTCGGCCACGTTCCTGTCCCTGCCCCGCCTGACGAGCGCACTGGCGCAGGTGCCGACCGGCACCGCGGTGACCGTGGAACTGTCGGTGGACTTCATCGACCACGCCGCCCACGAGACCATCGAAGCGTGGAAGCGCCAGCACGTGGCCACCGGCGGCGCCGTCGACATCCACGACGTGGGTGTAGTCGAGATGGGCAGCGCCGTCGCCGGCCCGCCGATGCGCGGCTTCACCCCGTTCGACAAACGCTCCGGCGTGGTGCCGTGGAGCTCGTGGCAGCGCGAAGAGACGGCTTCGGTGCTGCACGGCCTGGCCGCCTACCACCGGCGCACCGCCCCGGTGCTGCGCCCGCACATGCAGGAACTCGCCCATGCCCAGCGCCCCGAGACGCTGTTCCTGACTTGCGCCGACTCGCGGGTGGTGCCCAACGTCATCACCAGCAGCGGCCCGGGCGACCTGTTCACGGTGCGCAACATCGGCAACATGATCCCGGCCGGCCAGACCGACCCCTCGATCGAGGCGGCCATCGAGTTCGCCGTGGACAAGCTCGATGTCTCCTCGATCGTGGTGTGCGGACACTCCAGCTGCGGCGCGATGACCGCGATGCTGGGCAAGACCGACGCCGGTGCCAAGCATCTGGAATCCTGGCTGGCCCATGGTGATCCGTCGATCACGGCTTTCGACGAAGGTAATCACCCGGTCGCGCAGTCCGCGGCCGAAGCCGGCTTCGGAACGGTGGATCAGCTGTCGATGGTCAACATCGCCGTACAGGTGCAGACCCTGCAGTCCCATCCCTTGGCTCGGCGGGTCAACGTCATCGGCCTGTTCTACGACATCGCCAGCGCCGGCGTCCTGCAGGTGACCCCCACCCAGGTCAAATCACTTGCCGGCGCCGCCTAAATGAAGCCCGCACACGGGGCTCACGCCGAGGCCGAATGCTCGCACATACGCGGATCGTCAACACACGGGAGTGGAACGCAATTCCGAAAGGTAATGGGCCGCATGCTTCGGCCCTGCGCCCCATCGACGAATGCCTCGCGCGCGGGTGGTCGCCGCCGACGCGCAGCTTCCATGCCCGCAGTCGAGGGCTTCGACACTCAACGGCCGGCCGGTGTCGCGATGTTCCTTGCGCCGTCGTGAGCGGCGCAAGGCCGATGTCATTGTCTGGCCGCCGATCCCCGCAACTACGTAGTACGGCAGTACGTATGAAGTACAGTTGTTATCTGGCCAGTTGGCGGCACAGATTTGCCAGTGCCGGACCGGTGCAAGAGGCGTTCGTCCCCGATACCGCGCGGCCTGCGATCGATCATTACGGAGGTTGTCTTGGTAGCCGAAGCGCCCCCAGTCGGAGAACTCAACCTGGTGCTCCCGCTGCGGATTGATGCGCTTGCCGTGGCGCTGCCACGGCGCTACTTCACCGAGCTACCCCGGATCTGTTCGGAGCGCCCGGCGTTCCATCGGCACTGCCTGCACATGGTTGAGCCGATGCCCGTCGATGCCCGCGCACATCACCCAGAACTCGCCAACGGCACAAACGACCTGCGACTCAACGGTGTAGCGAGGTGCTGAGCTGGGCATTGCTGTCCGGTCCGCTCCCGGTCCTGCTGCGTTTGGCCGGAATCGGAGCCGCCGCACTGCTATTGGCTCTCATGGTCATGGCGCCCCGCCGCGGGCGTACCAAGGCGGTGATGTTGGCTGCGTGCGCGCTGGTGGCTGTGGTCACCACGATCATCGTCGCCGACCTGGCACGCAACGAGTGGAAGCTGTTTCCCGACCGCCTGCAACCGCTGATATACGTGTGGGCTGGGGTGTCGGTGTTCGCTGTGACGGTCGTGGCAGTTGGTGGGTTCCTCGCCCCGGGCATGCGTCGTATGCTGTGGTCTGCCGCCGCCGCGGCGGTCGTCGTCTTGGCCTGTGCCAATCAAGTCAATGTGATATTCGCTGCCTATCCCACGCTGGCCGATGCGGTGGGGGCCCGGCGCTTCAGCTATGTCGCGCTGCCCGAAGTCGTGAAGCGTCCACCGCGACTGTTGGCCGACGTCGGCCCGCTCGCGATGCGCTGGTCACCTCCACCCGGGTTACCGCGCGGGGGCAAACTGTCTTCAGCGCCGATCCCGGGGTCGCTGTCGGGCTTTCCTGCGCGCAATGCCGAACTCTACTTTCCACCAGCCTTTTTCGCCGATCCCCGCCCCCAACTGCCAGTGCTGATTCTGGTACCAGGACAGCCCGGATCACCGCAGGACTGGCTGCGCGGCGGCAAACTCGTCCAGATTTTGGATGAGTTCGCGCGAGCCCACCGCGGTCTGGCGCCGGTGGTAGTCGTCGTCGATGGCACCGGGAGCCCTTTCGGTAACCCTCTGTGTTTGGATTCGCGGCTCGGCAACGCCGCCAGTTACATCGCCCGCGACGTCCCGGCCTGGATCAAGGCCAATCTTGCTGTCGATCAAGAACCGCAAGCGTGGGCCGTCGGCGGCGCCTCCTACGGAGGAACCTGCGCGCTTCAGCTCGCCACAAATTACCCTGACGTCTACCCCACCTTCCTCGACATATCCGGGGGCCCTGAGCCCAGCTTGGGCGATCAGTCTCAGACCATCGCCGAAGCATTCGGCGGCGATAAGGCAGCGTTCCAACGCATCAACCCGTTGGATTTGCTGCGTGCGCGCCGCTACCCCGACAGCGCAGGAGCGGTGGTGGTCGGCGCCGATGACCGTGACACCAAGGCAGAAGTCCGCGCCGTCTACGACGCCACCCGGGCTGCTGGCATGGATACCACGTACCGCGAAGTGCCCGGCGGTCATGACTGGCAAGTGTTCTCCACCGCCTTGATGCGTGAATTACCTTGGCTTGCACAACGAACAGGGCTCACGCAGTAAGAAAACTCCGCGTCGCCGGTGACGATCGTCGACGAACGTGCAGGCGCAGTTCGTCGCGGACCGACGTAGAGCGGCTGGATCGGGTTGCCGGCGGACAAGCCGTAGGCAGGTCGATGACAGTTGCCGTCGCCCGGGGTTGAAGGCAGAAATGTGTCCGGCCCCGCCGAAATTGGCGACCAAACGTGATCCACCGAGAGCGCTGAAATCAATGGGCGCCAACGCAACCCCCCAGAACGCGTTGAACCGGCCTTCATCGTCACATCGTCACCTGCAGGTGACCGCAGGAGTGCCCCCGCGCTCGGTTATCCGCCGGCCCGCTCGGGAAAGTCGATTCGGTGGGTCGCGGCGCAAATGCGTACGCGCGCATAGACTGACGGTGTTGATGACAACCGATACAGAAGGGGGCCGAAGATGACACAGTCATCGAGTTCAGTGCCTTCCGGAGGCGGCGGAGCAGCAGTGCTCTGTCCGAAATGCAGCTCACAGATGTTGGCGGTGCAACGGTTCGGGGTGGAGATCGACCAGTGCACCGGATGCGGCGGAATATTTCTCGACCGGGGCGAGCTTGAAGTTCTCGCGCAGGCCGAATCGAAGTTCTATGCCGCTGCTGCCCAACCGCCGGCTCCGTCGGCACCGCCGCCGCAGCAGTATCCACCACCTCAGCAGTACCCACCGCAGCCCTATCAGCAGGGCGGCTTCCTCGGCTCCTTGTTCGGGGGCGGAGGTTACGACAGCCACCACGGTCGCCGATACGGGCACCACTGAGCACAGCGGTGGATTCTGTAGGGGTGCTCTGCAAATAAAGCCAGAGGTAACCACGGCGGACGTATTGTCCAGTCAGTCGGCCGGGGGTTCGATCACCGCAGTAGAGCGGGGCGGCCGCCCGCTGCGGCGGACGCTCCCGGCCAGGCCCGTGACGGGTTGCACGTGGATCCCGACCGCGGATTCTTGCGACATCGCAGTCAACGAGACGATGGCCATCGCGGAGTTGACCGACCGTGTGTGTGAAACCGTGCGGTGATGTCCCTACCGACTGCTGGTGCTGGTCGGCGCCACGTTGCTGGGCTGGTCCGGTCAGTCGAGATCGCTTTTTGAGGTGCACAACGGCTTTCGATGTTGGTGCGCGTTACCGCAGTGCCAATTCGATCCCCGTGATCCCATGACAGCGAGCGGGCGACCATTAGGATTGGCCCACTGGACGAGGCAGTCAAGACCGCCAAGAGATTTCACCGCGGGCCCTGTCCGCGTTTTTTAGGGAGGCGGGTCGTGGGGCAAGGACAAGAGCACGGTTCGGCCGTCTCGGCGAGCGCCAAACACGTCAAGCGGTTATGGGCAGCGCTAGCGCTCACCGGGGGCTACCTCTTGGTCGAGCTGATCGGTGGAATCATCACCGGCTCGCTGGCTCTGATATCTGATGCCGCGCACATGGGCACCGATGTACTGGGGATCAGTATGGCGCTGGCGGCGATCTACTTTGCTCGGCGCCCCGCAACCGGTCAGCGGTCCTATGGCACCTACCGGCTGGAAGTGCTTGCCGCACTGGGCAATGGTCTGCTGCTGTTCGGTGTAGCGGGCTACATCCTGTATGAGGCATACGAGCGGTTCCGGGAGCCGCCGGACGTCCTGGGTGTGCCGATGCTCATCGTTGCGGTAGTCGGGCTGGCGGTCAACGCCACGAGCTTCTGGCTGCTCACCGCTGGGGCCAAGGAGAGCCTCAACGTCAAGGGCGCCTACCTAGAGGTGCTGTCGGACATGTTGGGCTCGATCGGCGTGATCGTCGCGGCGGTCATCGTGACCGTAACGGGGTGGCGGTATGCCGATCCGATTGTCGGTGCCGCGATCGGCCTGTTCATCTTGCCCCGCACCGCTGCGCTGATGCGCGAGGCGTTTTGGATCATCATGGAGTTCGCCCCGCGGGGGCTCGACGTGGACGAGGTCCAACGCAAGCTGGAGAAGGTGTCGGGTGTGCGTGCCGTACACGATCTGCACGTCTGGACGCTGACCGCGGGTATGGAAACCGCAACGGCGCACATCGTGGTTGCGCCCGACGGTGAGTACGCCGCCGTTCTGCAAGCGGTGCGCGACGTGTTGGCAAGCGAATACTCGATCACTCACATCACGATGCAATGCGAACCGGAGGGCTTCAACGAGACCCCATCCTCGATCTGAGACCACCCGGTAGACGGCCTCATCCTGCATCCCGCACACACGCTATTCCCCGCTGGTTGGGCGGGGCCCCTGGGGCTGCGCTTGGCCATCCGCATGGGCGAGCGTGTGCCGGCAGTCTTGACGATCACTGTGATCGACTGCCGGCGCCGATCCTCCGTTGTGAGCACCGCCGTCGTCGGACTCGCGGCAACCTCCTTGCCGACCGCGAGATTTGCATCCCCGCTTGGTGCCAACAACAAGCCGGAGGCCCGCCATCACCGGAGCTATCCCCTGCGAACTTCGGGTTGAGGTGTCGCATCGAAATGGCCAATGAGTGACCGATAATGCGTCGTTGCAGCATTGGGACCAATTGACGCAGTGCTATGACGTTCATCCACATCACCGGTCGCGTCGCGGAAAAGTGCGGACCGGCTGATTACCTCGACGGTCGCCAGGAGCTTGGCCCAGGAGCGCATCCGGTTGCAGGCCAGGATTTTTCACATATTTTGACACCGCCGAGCAGCCAATTGTTGGTTGTTGACACGTTGTCGACAGGACGATGATTTACGAATGCTAGGTAAATGATATGCGTCTGTATTGTTCGGAGCCGTTAGAAAGGCATTCGATATGAATATCGCATTGGTTGGCCGACCTGAACATATTCTGGCCACGAGGTTAATGGCCCAGGCAATGCGTCGGTTGAACCCCGACGAAAGGAGAAATCTCGATGACCTATCGAAAGCGCCGTAAGACAACGTCACTTCTTGTCGGCGCCGCGGCGAGCATCGTCGCGGTGGGCCTGGCGGGCCCGGCCGGAGCGGCGCCCACCGCGCAGCAGAGTGCGCAGGCCACCATTGGCATGTTGCAGGCGCAAGGCTTCCACGTCATGATCAGCAAGATTGGCGACGGGCCCATCGACCAATGCACCGTGAAAGCTGTCCGCCCCGGACGTAAGGCGTCTCAACTAACGAATCCGCCCATCCGGGCGGGCGTTCGCAATCAACCTCCGGCATCACCAACCGTCTACGTCGACCTTGCCTGCAAGCCGTAGGGCCGTGAGTCCCCGACTCTTGCAGCGCGAGTCAGGGCGGGCGCTATCGGGGCCGTGATTCCTACACCGGTCACCATCACCAAGTCCAAACGGCGTTACCTGTGGCCGAGTCGATTTCTATAGTCCTTCTCGGCCGTACACGATGCGAAATCTATTCTGCGATTGCCCGATCCGCCGCTGTGATGCCGGCGGTTCGGGCATCGCCGTTGAATCCCGGATTTTGTTTGCGGGTTGGCCCGACCGTTGCCATGTGTCTGAGGTGTTGACACTCATCCCGAGAGGTGTTGAGCGGGCACTGGTTTCGATTGTCTTCTGGCCTCGCACCGACTGTGGTGCGGCCTATGCAGAGGTGTGCGCGTTGGGTGTGAGCTCTGGGTGATGCGTGCGGCCCACGTGGGCCTCGGCGCGCATCCGCTCGACCATGTGCGGGTAGTGCAGCTCGAACGCCGGGCGCTCCGAACGGATCCGGGGCAGCTCGGTGAAGTTGTGCCGCGGCGGCGGGCAGGAGGTCGCCCACTCCAGCGAGTTGCCGTAACCCCAGGGGTCGTCGACCGTCACGGGCTCGCCGTAGCGCCAGCTCTTGAACACGTTCCACACGAACGGCAGCGTCGAGATGCCCAGGATGAAGGCACCGATCGTGGAGATCACGTTGAGCGTGGTGAAGCCGTCGGTGGGCAGGTAGTCGGCGTAGCGACGAGGCATGCCCTCGTTACCGAGCCAGTGCTGCACCAGGAAGGTGGTGTGGAAGCCGATGAAGGTCAGCCAGAAGTGCAGCTTGCCCAGGCGCTCGTCGAGCAGACGTCCGGTCATCTTCGGGAACCAGAAGTAGATGCCCGCATAGGTGGCGAACACGATGGTGCCGAAGAGCACGTAGTGGAAGTGCGCGATGACGAAGTAGCTGTCGGTTACGTGGAAGTCGATCGGCGGGCTGGCCAGCAGCACACCGGACAGGCCACCCAGCAGGAAGGTGATCAGGAAGCCGACCGAGAACAGCATCGGCGTCTCGAAGGTCAACTGGCCCTTCCACATCGTTCCGATCCAGTTGAAGAACTTGATGCCGGTCGGGACCGCGATCAGGAACGTCATGAAGGAGAAGAACGGCAGCAGGACCGCGCCGGTGGCGTACATGTGGTGCGCCCACACCGCGACCGACAGGGCCGCGATGCTGATGGTGGCGTAGATCAGGGTGGTGTAACCGAAGATCGGTTTGCGGCTGAACACCGGGAAGATCTCGGACACGATGCCGAAGAACGGCAGCGCGATGATGTACACCTCGGGGTGACCGAAGAACCAGAACAGGTGCTGCCACAACAGGACACCGCCGTTGGCCGGGTCGTAGATGTGCGCGCCCAGGTGGCGGTCGGCGGCCAGGCCGAACAGCGCGGCGGTCAGGATCGGGAACGCGATCAGCACCAGGATCGAGGTCACCAGGATGTTCCAGGTGAAGATCGGCATCCGGAACATGGTCATGCCGGGCGCCCGCATGCAGACGATGGTGGTGACCATGTTGACGCCACCGAGGATGGTGCCAAGACCACCGACGGCCAGACCCAGGATCCACAGGTCACCGCCGGCACCCGGCGAGTGGATGGCGTCGGTCAGCGGCGAGTAGGCCGTCCAGCCGAAGTCCGCGGCACCGCCCGGCGTAATGAAGCCGCCGAGGGCGATCAGCGCGCCGAACAGGAACAGCCAGAACGACAGGGCGTTCAGCCGCGGGAACGCCACGTCGGGCGCGCCGATCTGCAGCGGCAGCACCAGGTTGGCGAACCCGAACACGATCGGTGTGGCGTAGAACAGCAGCATCACCGTGCCGTGCATGGTGAACAACTGGTTGAACTGCTCGTTGCTCAAGAACTGCAAGCCGGGCATCGCCAGTTCCGTACGCATGAACAGCGCCATCAGTCCGCCGATGAAGAAGAAGGCGAAGCAGACGACGCAGTACATGATGCCGATCAGCTTGTGATCGGTCGTGGTGATGAGCTTGTAGATCAGGTTGCCCTTGGGGCCCATCCGTTCCGGAAAAGGACGACGTGCCTCGAGTTCTCCGATTGGGGGCGCTTCGGCTACCAAGAGATCCTCCGTAATGATCGATCGCGGGCCGTGCAGTATCGGGGACAAGCGTGTCTGCAACCGCGATCAGCGCTCGCAGTCTCCGTCACCACCTCGCTGATAACAACTGTACTTCATACGTACTGCCGTACTACGTAGTTGCGGGGATCGGCGGCCAGACAATGACATCGGCAGTGCGCCGCTCACGGCGGCGCAGGGCACATAATCACTTCCCCACTCACACCGTGCGATCATCCACGGAGCTGCGAGCATTCCGCGTTTCTGTGAGAACGCCGGCGACCATCACGGTCAGACTGGCCACGGGCTCGCTGACCTGTAGCGGTGATCCGCCCAGGACGTACCGGCGGAACACGTTGCGGCTGATGCCGTAGTAACGGCAGGTGGCCGCGCCGGCACGACCACACATGCAGCGCTGCGGTGCGCACAGGTGCGTCAGCGGCATCAACGACGCCCGAGCGCAGATCGGCCAGGAAGGACCGCGCGTCGGTAGGGTCCTGGTTTTTACCACGTCAGGGGAAGATCAGGCCGGATGATCGGGACACGGCGAGATCGAATCGACGTTGAACGTCAGGCCAGTTGACCACATTCCAGAACGCCGCCACGTAATCGGCGCGGACATTCTTGTATTGGAGATAGTAGGCGTGCTCGAAAACATCCAACCCCAGGAGCGGGATGATGCCCAGCGGCACGTTCGACTGTTGGTCATACATCTGAAAAGTCAGCAGCTTTCGCCCGAGGGTGTCATAGCCCAGCCACGCCCATCCCGATCCCTGTACGGCGTTGGCGGCGGCAGCGAACTGATCACGGAAAAGGGTGAAGGAGCCGAAGTGCTCGTCGATAGCGGCCGCCAGCGGCCCCGCCGGCGTGCCGCCGCCGTCCGGGGACAGGTTCTTCCACCAGATGCTGTGGTTGATGTGTCCCCCGAGGTTGAAGGCGAGATCCTTCTCATGCAACACGATCGCGGCGTAGTCGTTGTTGTACCGCGCGTCGTCGAGCTGTTTGAGGGCCGTGTTGGCACCGTTGACATAGGTCGCGTGATGCTTGGCGTGATGCAACTCGTTGATCTCACCGGAAATATGCGGCTCTAGTGCACCGTAATCCCAGTCGAGGTCGGGCAATGTATAGACCGGCTGGCCTCCCCTACCCGATAGTTCTTGTGGAGAGGAGTTTTCGGCGCAGGCGCCGATCGTCAGCAGTCCGGCCGCTGCGGTCGTCAGCCCGACAAACTGGCGGCGGGACAGGTGAGCGTCGATTGATTTCACGGTGCTTCCCCAGTGCCTGCAGCGGTCTGGGTCCAGATCCCGACCGCGCCACGCCAGTTCGGCGTCGCATCGGTGAACATCACCCGGGTGGCTTCACCGGGTGCGGTGGCCGGACCCACGACCGTCACCGCGAGGTCCAAACGCAGCGTCCGCTCGGCCCGAACCTGCTCAGAGCGCTGCCGCATGTCACCGGTGCTGCCGGAACGCAGTTGATCGCGCGATAAACGAATCCTGCGACTGGGGCGCTTCGGCCACCAACACAACCTCCATAACGATCGATCGCGGGTCGTGCGCCGTAGCGTCAGACCATCTTGCCCGCGCAGAAGAGGAGCACCGACCTGCAACCCGTTCTACTATACAAGTACGTACTTCGCACGCGCACAGTTCCACACAGCGTGCAGGAGTCCTCACCCATCGGCTGAGGCGGTCATGGGCGGGGGTTTTTTTGCGCGCCTGCAGTCAGCACCGCGCACCGAGGCGGCTAGGGCGTCAGACGATGGCACTCGGGCAAAGGTACTTGCTCGGCGGTGAACACAGATGGCATCGGTGCGGGCGGGATCGGTGGCGGCTTATGGCCCGGCTGCCAGCATCTGAACGAAACGATGCGATTGCGGCGCCCAGGCGGCGACCACACGCCGCAACTAGGCAGGCTTGCCGGCTGCGCACCTCTGGTAGCGGTGCCAGAGCTGCGATTCAGCGCCGGTTTCGGGCGAGCTCACGCAGCATCGCGTTGTAGGCGTCGAGTTCGTCGTCGTACCCGCGGTCGCTGTGGCGGTCGTCTCGCGCGCCCGCTCGGCGGTCTTGGCGTGCCCACTGGGTCACCAGGGCGATCACCACGATGATCACCGGCAGCTCGCTGGAACCCCATGCGATGGCGCCGCCGAGGTGTTGGTCGTCTGAAATGTTTTGCAGCCAGGGCAGATTGACGGACCGGTAGAAGCTCTCACCCAGCGATGAGGTCATCGTCATCGTGGCGATACCGAAGAAGGCATGGAAGGGCATCACGGCGAACAGGAGCCCGAGCCGCCCCAGGAAGGGCAGGCGCCGCGGTCCGGGGTCGATGCCGATGATGCCCCAGTAATACAGGTAGCCGGTGAGCAGGAAGTGCACGCTCATGAGCTCGTGGCCCCAGTGATACCGGATCAGGGTGTCGAACAGGGGGGTGAAGTAGACGAGGTACAGCGATCCGACGAACAGGAGGAACGCCGTGACCGGGTGCGATAGGAACCGGGTCACGGGCGCGTGCACGAACCACACCAGCCACTCGCGGGGTCCAGGCGTTTCACCTTTCGGCGCGGTGGGCAGCACCCGCAGCGCGAGGGTGACGGGTGCGCCGAGCACCAGGAGCACGGGGACGAACATGTTCAGCGCCATGTGTTCGGCCATGTGGACGCTGAACATCGCTGAGCCGTAGGCCCGCACTCCGGAGCTCGTGGTGATCAGCAAGGCTGCGCAACCCAGGGTCCAGGCGATGGTGCGTCCCACCGGCCAGTGATCCCCGCGGCGGCGCAGCAGAGCCACGGCGACGACATAGCTCAGTGCAGCCACGATGGCCGCGGTCCCGATAAACGGGTCGAAGCGCCATACCGTCAGCAAGCCCACGACGTCGGGCGCATCGGTGAGCTGGTAGCCCAGGAAAATGTCCCACGTCGAGAACTCCTGCGTGGCAAACCGCGGCGGGATACTGGTCGAGGCCACCGCCACCGCCGCACCGGCGACGACCAGCGCGACCGCAGACCCAATGTCGACCGGGCCCGCCCGAGCGCGGCCAAACGCTAACAAAGCACCGTCAACGAGCAGTACCAGCATCAGCATGGCCCCCGCCGCCAGCACTGCCCACCCGTATCTGGAATCCCAGATCGGCGTGCCCCCCAATCCCAGGGTCGCCAGCAGCAGACCGTAACCCACAGCGACTGCTGCGCACACGACGTGCAGGACCCGGATTCGGTGCGGAACGTCTCGGTTGAGGGCCGCCACCATCGTGGTGCCGGTCAAGACCGCCAGCGCCAGCGCAAACACGATCACAGCGCTTGTCGCGATGTCGTGATCGGGGCCCTGCCCGGCATTACCGGTCACCGGCACCGCAACCACGGCGACAGCGGCAGGCATTAAGGCCAGGCAATGACCGATCCAACGCAACGTGAATCGTATCCATACGGCCAGCACGACGGCGCAGCCCGCAGTGACGCACCATCCCAGCGCGGCCTCTGACGCCACGATCGCATTGACGAAATCGACTCGGCGGACCAGTTTTCCGATCGGTATCCCGGCCTCGGCCGCCGAGACAAGCAGCACCATCGCCACTGAGCACACCGCCCACAGGATGGCCACGCGTTCGATCCACCTGTGAACACCAAACGCGGCGACGTCGATGCGGCCGCTGGCACTGGGCTTGGCGGTGACCACGATCCACACGAGCGCACCCAGACAAAACGCGCCGGCCAGCGTCGCTGCCCAGTATCCGACCAACTGGCCCGTCGTCGTCACCGGCCCGAGCGCCACGATGCCGGCGTCGCCCACCGTCGCGACACCTACCCTGGGGACCACCATCACCAGCATCACCGCGACGACCGGCACACTGCCCAGCACAATCCACCGGCTAACCGCAGTTGCCGACATGTGCGCGCCTGTCATTGCTCCCCCGCCGGATCCGACCGGCCCGCGAATCCCACCAGCTGCAGGTCTGGTTCCATCAGCCTTGCTCACGCAACGCAAGAAGCCGCAGCGCGTTCGCCACCACAATGAGTGTGGACCCCTCATGGATAAGCACCGCTGGACCGATACCCAGACCGAAGATCGTTGCGGGAATGAGCAGAGCCACCACGCCTAGGCTCGCCCACAAGTTCTGCGCGATGATCCTGTTCGATCGTCGGCTGATCTTGACGGCGAACGGGAGTGCTTTCAGATCGTCAGCCATGAGCGCAATATCGGCGGTTTCCAGCGCGACATCGGATCCCGCAGCCCCCATGGCGATTCCGACGTTTGCTGAGGCCAGCGCTGGGGCGTCGTTCACACCGTCACCGACCATCGCCACGAGGCCGTACTGGTCGCGTAGACGCTTGATCTCGGTGACTTTGTCTTCGGGCATCAGGTCGCCCCGAGCCTGCAGGATGCCGATCTCGGCCGCGACCGCGTCGGCTACTCGCTGATTGTCACCGGACAACATGACCGTGGTCTTGACGCCGAGCTGTGTGAGGCGCCCGACGACATCGACAGCTTCGCCGCGCGCGGTGTCCATGACCCCGATGGCACCAAGCCACCTTCCCCCAGCACGAACCAGCATGGTGGTGCGGCCGGATCGCTCCAGCGCCGCGATGTCCTCAGCCATCGTGGCGGGCAGCTCGTCGGCCTCGTCGAACAGTTCCCGCTTGCCGATCCGGACTTTGACGCCCTCCACGTCGGCGGTCACGCCACGGCCGGTCACCGCTTGTACATCGGTCGCGCGTGGAAGCTCGTTGTCGCCCAACAGAGTCGAGCCGTCCCGCACGATCGCGCGTGCCAGTGGATGATCGCTCTGTTGTTCCACAGACACGGCGATCGCCAACAGTTCAGTGCGGTCGGCACCGTCGGCGACGACGACGTCGGCGATACGTGGCATCCCTTGGGTGAGGGTTCCGGTCTTGTCAAACGCGACAGCATCGACGCGGCCCAGTGTCTCCAGGGCGGCGCCACCTTTGATGAGGACACCGCTGCGGGCAGCGCGGGCGACCGCCGACAGAACGGCACTCGGTGTGGCGATGGCCAGGGCGCACGGACTGGCCGCGACCAAGACTGCCAGCGCCCGGTAAACCGTCGCGCTGAACGGCTCGTCGATGACCCACCCAGCACACAGCAACAAGCCCACCACGACGAGCACGGCCGGCACGAAGACCCGCTGAAACCTATCGGTGAAACGCTGGGTGGGAGACACCTCAACCTGAGCCTCAGACACCAGCCGGACCACGCGCGACAGCGTCGAGTCGGCCGCGAGCCGGGTGACCTGGATCTCGATGGCGCCGGCACCGTTGATCGTGCCGGCATACACCCGCGAGGAGCTGTCCACCTGCTCGGGTGCGGCTGAGGCCTGGCGCACATCGGTAACGGGCAGTTTGTCGACTGGAACACTTTCACCAGTGACGGGTGCTTGGTCCACGCTGCTCGTGCCGGCGACGACGAAGCCATCGGCGGCGATACGCACGTTGGGCCGGATTACCACGACGTCACCGACCCGCAGCTGCTCGACGGGAACTTCGACGGTTTCGCCGGTCCGGTCGCGGCGCACGAGGGCCGTCTTGGGAGCAAGATCGGCCAGAGCCTCGATGGCGCGCCGCGCGCGCCCCATCGCGTATCCCTCCAGGGCATGGCCGATGCTGAACAGGAACAGCAGCAGCGCCCCTTCGGCGACCTCGCCCAACGCGGCCGCGCCGGCGGCCGCCACCAGCATCAAGAAATCGATCTCGAAGCGCTTGGCGCGCACGCTCTGCCACGCTTCCTGCGCGGTGAAGAAGGCACCGAGTACGAAAGCGAGCCCGTAGAAGACCATCTCCACGCTGCGCGGCGTATCGGCAAACGATGCCAGCAGGAAGCCGGTGAGCAAGGATGCGCCTGACAGGCCGGCAAAAATCAGTTCACTGCGTTCGCCGAAGATCATCCCCCAGCCGTGCTCGTGATCACCGTGGTCTTCCTCGACCGGGGCGGCGACAGGCGAGGGGGTATGGCCACCGGTGATGACGGCCACCAGTTCGTCGGCAGTGATCCGGTCACGCTCGAACTCGATTCGCAAACCGTCGGTCTCGGTGCTGGTCTCCACCACTCCGGGCAGCGCATCGAGTCGGCCGACCAGCGATTGAATGTCTCCCGGACGCGCGGCGAGGTCTGCAGCGGCCCAACGCAAATGCCCGTACTGGGCATCGATATTGGACGCGATGCGGCGGGTGTGCTGCTCGACATCGGCGGCGGTCATCGCCGAGTCGTAGTGCACGCACAGCCTCGACGTGCCGGCGTCGGCGAGCAGGTGGGCATGCTCAATACGGGAATCGGCCGTCAGATCGCGCACTAATCGGTCAACGCAACGATCGTCACTGTCGGGCAGCAACCCGTCGATGTCCAATGGCAGCTTGTCAGTCATCGCCCCATCCCCCAGGCCGCGGCCCTTCGCAATTCATGCATACATTGCAATATTACGATAAATTGGCTAGATGGCAATGCCTCGCCAACCTGTCCGGACCGGCAACGTCGACAGCAGGCGGGCCACCAACTACTGAGTAAGATAGTAGCAACGTGACACCACCTTTTCGACTCCCGGCAGCCATGCGATAGCCGCGCCGGCGGGATGCTGGGTCGCGCTTGGCAATTGGGGCAAGCCGACGTTCAGCAAGGGTGTGAAGCCCGCACGACGGCCCCGGCATGCCGGTGATCGGAGGGCTGATTGACCCGCGGACACACATCCGAGATTGCCGGCGATCGCCCAGAGCCTGAGGTCAGACGGTTTTGGTCACGCCGTAATAGGCGACGATGTCTTGGGTGCCGGTGGTGGCGCTGGTCAGCTTGGCATACGACCGCAGAAACGACTGCCCGACGCAGCCGTCAATCTTGATGTGTACATCTTTGAGCGTGACGCGAGACTTCGTGCCCTCGAACTTCTTCTGGGTGACCGACACGTTGAGCACCTCGCCAGGCTTGGGTCTGACTTCCACGTTGCCCTGGATGGGCACGCTGATGCTGCCGAGGCCGGACCGGCTGATCGATGACGTCAGGCCAAGGCTGCCGGTCAGGCGCACAGCGCTCAGTTCGATACCGCAGCCAATCTGATACCCCGCTTCTAGGGTGCCGCCTTTCAAGGTAGTGCGGCCCGCACCCTCGACGCTGCCGGTAAAGGTGCCGCCGGCCAGGTACTCACGCGAGGACAGCGCGGTGGTCAACGGCGGGATCGGCAACTGGGTCTCGCCTGTGGCGGCCAGTTTCAGGGTCCAATCGTCCGGTGTCGTGACCACAGTGGGTTCGCCGGAGGCCACGATTCCACTGTCTGGTGGTGGGCCCTGTTCGGCTTGGGGTGCAGAGGCAGCGTCAGCGGGTCCGGGCGGTGGGGCGGGTTCGGGAGCGGCCAGGACGGTTGGTGCCATGATCACCAGTGCACTGGCTGAGACTAGAGGGGCAAGAATTTTCAGCATGGGGTGTGTGAGACCTCTCGGTGCGGAATCGACAAGAGCGAGTTCAGGTTTGGATGACCGATGTCACACGGCTTTGGTCACACCGACGTACGAGACGACGTCTTGGGTGTCGGCCGTGGCGCTGGTGAAGGTCGCGTAGGACCGGATGAACGATTGGCCGACGCAGCTATCAATTTTGATGCGAAGGGCTGTGATGGTCACGCGGGCGGAGTCGCCCTTGTAGTCCATCTTGGTGACCGGGACGATGGTTGTGGTCCCCGGCTTGAGGGTGGGGCGGATCTGGGCGAACAGATTGCCCCCCAGACTGGGCGAGCCGCCCAGGCTTCCGGACGGGGTGAGGCTGCCGCCAAATCGTGCATCCACTACGTCGGCATTGACGCCACAACCGATCTGGTAGCCCGCTTCGAGAACACCACCGGCCAAGGCGGCTGTCCCGGCGCCCTTCACCGTTCCCATAAAGCTGCCACCGACCACGTACTCCCGCGACGACAGGGCGGTCGTCAGCGGCGCCACCGACTGCTGCGTCTCGTCGGAGGCGGCGACCGACAGAACCCAGCCTTCGGGAGTCGTCAATACGCCTGGCGCGGATGAGGGAACGGCTCCGCTGGCCTCGACGGCAGGTGCTGCGCCGTCGGCGGCCGGCATCACGGGAACTGGTTGTCCCTCTGTCGGATTGGCACCAGCCAACGGCGTTGCTGCCGCCAGAGAATAGGCAGCAGTAAGTGCGGCAAGAGTTTTCAACATGGTGCGGCTGCGCCTCTCGGTGTGTGGCAACGATGCGTTGGGAACGTAACAGTGGGCGCAAAGTCGTGTCACTACCGATGACGGGTTCAGCCATTAAACACTTGGGAGGTCACGCTTCTGCTGGGTTAACGACCGGGAAACGCAGGCGGGTGATTCACCGTCCGTTGGGGTTACACATAGGGGACGCATCGGGTTCAGGTCGCGTCGGGGACCTCAGGCCGCATCGGCGCTTCCGACCCCCCAGCCCGTGGTGGACCCGACAGGCGTGATGGGAACCAACACCTTTCGGCCGGAAACTCACATCCCAGACCGGTCATCGGGTTGTGAAATGCAAAGGTATTACACATCGTCTATACACCTGAATCGTGGGTTCGCCTGTGGTAAAACACCGTAGAGTCGCGTCGGGCAGTTGTTGCACCGATGCCTTATCGGCCATCTCACCCGGCGAACCACGGCGTGCATTCTCGGTAGTGACCGCACGGGGAATTGACGGTTGTTGCGCCACACTCGTGTTCAGTGGCTGCGCTGCCACATCTGCGCGCGTGGGCAGCGGCCACACCGCGCAGGCCGACGCCGGTCTGTACCGGAGACTCGGTTAGTAGTGGCCGGCGGCGGCGACCCGGCTCGATCGAGGACTATTCAGCATGGCCGCGGTCGTGACGCTTGGTTGTGGTGGGCAGGCAAGGTGCTGTCTCGCGCTGCAATGTCAGCGGCCGGTGTGAGTGCGAGGGCCGCTGAGGATGACGCGTACGGCGATCTGGCTGATGGCAGTGTCGATGTGCACTGCGATGTGCTCCCGGGCTGCCATCTCCACATTGGCATGTCGACTGACGGTGACGACGTGATCGAGTTCGGCGATCCGCAGCCGACGGCCGCTGCGGATCGCTTCGACCTCGACGGCGAAAAGCAACCCTGGCGGCGGCGATGGCGGCGAGAGAAAAAACCTGGAGTTCAATGATTCCAGCAGGCAGTGTATCTGGTACTCCTGGCGGCGCTTTTGCTTGATAGCCTCGCGAATCCGGGGCATGCGACGTCGGTCGCCGACGGCGCCCAGGTGTCTACGCAGGAGATAGCAGTCATGGGCCAATTCCACATCGACGGCCTCCTGCTGGTCTTCCAACAGCGCGCGATAGTACAGAGCCTGCTGCAGCTCTTGCTCGCACACGAGACCTGCGACCTCGCCGAGCTCGTCGATGTTGGCACCGGCGCGGTGGTGGGCCCTCTCGCCCTGGCGGGCCCGCGGGTGCTGCAGCGGCGTCGCGGCATCCTCGACGCTGTACAGACGAGGCCCCAGGGGGTCAGTACCTTGAATCATCGGGATCTGCCCGAGGGGTACCTGCCATGATTGCCGAACACGGGTAGCGTCCGACACCATCGCCATGACGTCATTGTGCCGACCACACTGGCGGTGGTCGCTGAATTCATATCAACCTCTTGGATAGCTGCCGTTGCGATCGGAGGCCCTCCTGCCTGCACCCGACTGGGCGCGAAGCCACCAAACATGTTGCGGCGGTGGCGTTGACGACGGCCACAACGGCCATGCTCGCCTCACGAGGCCCCGCGCCCGGCGGCCCACGATGCCAAGGTCATTGCACGCGCGGTACCCCGCTCCCAGCCGGGCGCGACACGTCGACTGCCAATCGTGTGTACAAGGCGCGCACACCTACCCGACATCGCCGCCACATTGAACTCGAATGCGACTCATTCTGGGCGTACAGCCATCTCCGGAATGGGGTCGAGGTCACCTGCACGGCTCATGCGGTGAAGCGCGACTGCGGCCAAGGCGCCCACCAAGAGCAGTCCGCCCCAGAGTAATTCGCTGACCCCGGCGTCCCGGGTGACTTGCAGGATCGCTCCAGTGGCGAGGTTGCCGATGAGTATCCCGATTCCCACCACCGTGTTGTAAAAACCGTAATGGGTGGCCACCAGACGATTTCCCGCAAGCGAGACCACGGTGTCCATCTCGAACGGAAATACCGCGGCCGAGCCCAGTGCCAGCAGAGACGCGCAGGCGAACAGGGCAATCAGAGCCGCCATGGAGCCCCACCGATTGCTGTCGGGAATGATCGCAAGTGGGGCAAAGGAGACCGCCAGGACACCCATTCCGATGACCAGCGAACGCGCCGAGCCCCATCTGGTGGCGAACCGTCGGGTGATGCGCAACTGGCCACCCACAGCGATGATGCCCGAGATCACGAAAAGACCTGCCACGACCAGCGATTCATGTTCAGGGGCGAGCGCGGCGGCGTGCAAGGGCAGGGCCAGATAGATTTGGAAGTTCAACACGTAGCAGCCGATCATGGCCGCGGCGAAACGCCGGAATGCCCGGTTGGACATCACGACGCGCCAGTCGTCAAGGATCGAGGTCGTCTCACCCGGCGGGTCGGCGGTGTGTTGAGGCAAGGCGAACAACTGCGCCACCGTCAACCCGAGAAATACCGTGGCCGCGACTGCGGCGGCGATGCGGAAATCAAGGGCCATCAGCGCCAGGCCCGCCAGCGGGCCCGCGAGAATGCCTCCCTGATAGAACACGTTGAACATGGCGAACGCCTGCACCCGGCGTGGGCCCGAATCGGCTGCCAGGTAGGCGCGCACGGCCGGATTGAACAGCGCTCCTGCGAAACCGGTTGCTGCCGAGGCGATCAGCAGTGTGGGCAGCGACTGTGCCACGACCAGCAGACCGAACCCGGCGGTGCGCAGAAGACAGCCCGCCACGATCAGTGGCTTGTAGCCCAAACGATCGGCCAGTGTTCCACCGACGATGAACATTCCCTGTTGAGAGAAATTACGGACCCCCAGCACCAGACCGACGGCCCAGGCTGCCAACCCCAGAGGCCCGGCGAGATACCCCGCGAGGTAAGGCATCAACATATAGAAACCGAGGTTGATGCCGAATTGGTTGATCATCAGCAGGCGGCTGGGCCAACCAAAGCTTGTGAACTGGCGTAGCGCTGCCATCAGTGATCAGAACGCATCGGATCACACACTGTCGAGCAGCGCGTCCACGCGTGCACGACGCGGTCGGTGGGCCTGCACATCTCGGCGGGATCGGCGGGCGGTCGCACACCGAGCAGATCGTGCTGGCGGCAATAATCGTCGTTGTACACGGTGTCGAAGTAACGTTGCGGTCCGTCCGGGAAGATCGCGGCGATCGTGGTATCGGGCCGATGGGTACGAGCGAGCCACCCGGCTACCAGGGCGACCGCTCCCACACTCCATCCCCCACTGGCGTAGCGGGTTGCTGCCAGCGTTCGGCATGCCCACACGGCCTCGGCCGGCCCGACCCAGTGCACCTCATCGAAGGCGGCGTAATCGACGTTGCGGGGATAGATGCTGGAGCCCAGGCCGCGCATCAAGCGCGTCGCGGCGGGCTGGCCGAAGATGGTCGAGCCGACGGTATCGACACCGACGAGCTTCAGATCTGGGTTGAACTGGCGCAAGACGCGGGTGACGCCGGCAGAGTGGCCACCTGTGCCCACCGAACACACCAAGACGTCAATGGTGCCGAGTTGGGCGTGCAGTTCCAGCGCCAAACCCTGGTATGCCTCGACGTTGTCGGGATTGTTGTACTGGTCGGGATTCCACGCATGCGGGTCAGCGGCGAGCACCTCGGCGACCTTGTCACAGCGTGCGCCTTGCCAGCCCCGGTCGGGATGCGGCTGGGTGACGACCCGCAGATCGGCGCCGTAGGCGGCCAGCATCCGGTGCATCATCGGCTCCATCCCCGGGTCAGTGACCAGTGTCACCGGGTGTCCGTACACCGTGCCGGCGAGGGCTAGCCCCAAACCCAGTGTGCCGCTGGTCGATTCAACGATTCGTGCTCCGGATTTCAGGTCACCGCGGGCACGGGCCCGTTCCACCAGATGCATCGCGGTCCGGTCTTTCATACCGCCGGGATTGAAGCCCTCAAGCTTGGCCCAAAAGCCAGCTCCACCGTCGCTGAACGGCGAGGATACCCGCAGAATTGGGGTGTGGCCGACCAACGTCCCGGGGCCACTATTTCGCTGTAGACAGCGATGTTGGGGTTGGTCGGTGTCGGCTGGTGGTGTCGAACGAGTCGACAGTAGGTCGTTCATATCCGGTGTCGGCTTTCTGGGCGCGCCACAACCTGACCGTGTGGCAATGAGAAATAGGGAGCAGCTGTGCCCAGGCTGTGTCACACCCTCAGGGGGTGGCCTAGGCGTCCGCCCCGCTCAGCGCCGCGCTACGCACAAGCGGATCAATACCTGCTGGCCCGAGGCGATTACGGCGGGAATGGTCGGCGGAGCACGCATCGCGGACCAGACCGAAAAGCCCCACAACCTCCAGGCCCACACCACCGCGATGACGACGCCCAACGCCGCCACCGCCCCGGCGGGCCGTGGTAGCACCGCGATGGCGAACTCCTCAGGACACGAGGTGAGGCCTTCGGCAGCGTGAAGATGGTCGGCGACCACACCGTCGACAGACCCCGCGGCCAGAGCCGGTCCACCTACAGCCGAGGCCGAGGACAACCCGATGGCCGTCGGACACGACGAGACGGCCACACCGCCGGTCGCGAGCACCGACAATGCCAAGGCCAGCAGCAGGACTGGACGCCATCGATGCCTCGGCAAGACTTTGACAAAGCGCGCGATGGTACTCACGACGGTGTCGAGGCCCTTCGCTGTGGCTGACATGCGGGCCGCTCGGGTTTGCCCGTCCGCGATCGTCCGGCGACATGCCCGGGCCGAGCAACCCAGTACCGCCGTACCGCAACCGGTTTCAGGACACGTTTATCCTCGACGCGGCTGCTCGCGGACCATCCTCGCAATGCCTCTGCCCCGGTGTGGGTGGTCACGTGCGCCTTCACAACCCCCTCAGGTCGCTGTGGGGATCTGCGCCGCCGCAACGGGCCCGCCAGGATCAGGATTGGGCCTCCGCGGATCGATCGCGGCGACACCCGTGGCGCCCAGCAGCCCGCCGGCCGTTGCGGTCTCGCGCTGCGCAGACGCGGGCAGGCCTGAGGACGATCGCGTCGGTGCAACGAGCTCCGCCAAATCGACTTGGCGTGATCGGCACGCCCGCATTCCTGGCCGGGCGGCTGAGCCTGGTCGCCGGGTGTCGCGAGGCGATCGTTGATGTGGGCGACGGACTGACCGCCGCTGCTGAACCCGCGGCCGCGCCGACGGCGGCCGCGAGCGGAGACAGCCGTGGTCAGCGCTTGCACATGAGGTCCACGTAGACGGTTTTGTAGCGAACCAGCGGGTTGACGTTTCCTGCGGGTCCACGCTGTATCCACGAGTGCTTGACCGAAGTTCCCGGGCGTACCGCGCTGACGCTGCACTTGTCCATCGACGCGTTGCCGACCTTGTTGAGGATGACGCGATAGCCATCGGCTTCGAGTTCGGCGATCGTCGCTTGGGCTGATGCCTGTGCTGTCGGCGCGGCCAGTACCGGTGCCGCCAGACCGAGACCGGACGCACTGATTAGCGTCGTGACGGCTAAAGCCTTAACAGTGGTTCCCGATATGCGCGTCATACTGAAATCCTTCACAAAACACGTCAGTGTGCATTTTTTTCCGCTTATTCGGCGCCTGATTCCAGGCTAGGAACCCACACGCACATCGGCAAGACATTCACATCGGATGCATACGAATCGGGAAGTCTTCCAGCATATAGAATTCACATGTTACAGACAGAATGAAACCCATGTTCAACACACATAATCCACATAAATCCAGTCACATCGAATCCCGATAAATTTGTTCGCGGTGTTCAGTCGTTACTGGTCAGAGGTAGTTTCACGCGAAAAACTGTCTGCCCGTACTCTGATTCGGCACTCACCGACCCATGATGGGCTTCGGCAATCGACGCGACGATGGCCAATCCCAACCCTGTGCTGGCGATTTCGCCTGACCGGGAATTGTGTGCGCGCACAAAGCGCTCAAATAAACGTGGCAACAAATCCGGGTCGATACCGGTGCCGTCGTCGGCAACAGTGACCTCGACGAATCCGTCGTCACCGACAGTGACGCTGGTCCTGACCGTCGTCCCAGCCGGCGTGTGCACCCGCGCATTGGTCAGCAGATTGCTCAGGAGTTGGTGTAGACGATCACGGTCACCGCTGATCCACACCGGTGCAGTCGGCACGGTCGTGGACCAACGATGATCGGGTCCCGATACTGATGCGTCGTTGACGGCAGCGGCGACGACATCGCACAAGTCCACCTCGTCGGCCAGCAGGTCCTGCCCCTCGTCGAGGCGCGACATCAGCAGCAGGTCACCGACTAAGCCGCTCATCCGCTGCGCTTCGGCTTCGATGCGCGCGAAGGCGTACTCGCTGGTGGGGGGCAGCTCGACACTGTCTTGGCGGGTGAGTTCTGCATAGCCGCGGATCGCGGCCAACGGGGTGCGTAGTTCGTGACTGGCGTCTGTGAGGAACTGGCGAATCCTGCGGTCCGATTCGGCTCGCTGTGCCAGCGCGCCGTCCACGTTGACCAGCAGCCGATTGAGGGCATCACCGACAATGCCCACCTCGTTGTCAGGATCAGTGTCAGCTTCGTCGACGCGCGCCGTGATCCTGTGCTCATCGTCGGCCAGCGGTAACGTCGCGACCCTGGCTGCTGTCGCCGCTACACGGCGTAACGGCCGCAGCGCGTAGTCCACCACTAACACCGTCCCGATGCTTGTGACCACCAGCGCGATGACGATAAGTCCCACTGTGGCAATGGTTTTTGCGGCAACCACTTCCTCCGCCCGGTTCAGCGACACCGCCGACACCAACCGATCCCCGCCCTCGGCCTCGCGACTTTGAACCCGGTAGAATCCCAGGTTGGGGAATTCGAATGTGCGGGGCGGGCCATCGCTCCAGGCCTGCGACTCGATCACCCCAACAACATCTTGTGGGGCCGGATCCGCCCCGGTGTCAGAAAACAACGCGGATTCAACCACGGTGCCTTTGCGTAACACCGCGATCAGATTCCCGGGGCCCTGCCCGATGAATTCGGTCAACTCTTCGGTAGTTGCCGGATCCGGTGAGTGCTGCGACCCCGTTCCGTTCTGCTTCAATTTGGAGTAGATATGGGTGAAAGCGGTCAATGACCGCGCCAACTCGGCATCGCTCGTGCTGTTGACGTAGCTCCGAACGCTCAGCACCGAGATCGCGCCCACAGCGAGAAGCACAGCCGTCACAACGGCGCATACCCCGAACAACACCTGCCGGCGGACGGTTCCGGGGACCCACCATCGCCGTTGCTTGCCGATCATCGGGCCCTCCGTGCCGAACTGCCCCGATCAACGGCGTTCGTCGTTCTCCGATGCTCCACACTGGCGCAGCGATACCAGCCGCGGTCGACAAGACCACAGTTCAACTGGCGCGCAACAGGTCCCGCATCGTTGCGTGCATTGGGAAGTGCTAGCCTGCCAGATCCGCACTGGTTCCAATTCCGCTGCAGCAAAATCGATCTCGCTATCATGAACGCCCCCTTCACGCTGCGCCTTCGACCATGGGCGCAACTGCCGACAACTCACCGGCACCCCAGGCGGTGACCCACCGCCACAGCGCCACGACAAGCCGAGCCACACGCCACGGCGCGCGACGACCTCCGCGTGAACACGCCGCGGTTGTCATGTGTGACGTAGCGAGCAGGGCCCCGGCATGCGGGAAGGTCGACAGGCACGCGCCGCTGGCGGTGACACACCCATATTGTTACGTGCGCATATTCGCATGTCACCAAGTTCATGCCGTTTTCACACCTGAGCGCACCTCGCGACGCTGGACAACGATTACCTCCAGCTGGGTGCAGGTGCGCGTCGAAACCACATTCGACCGTTGCGCTATGAGCGGCCCGTGGTGCGGGTGACTCATGAGTGCTGCCCTCAGGCCCTCTCGGCCAACGCGGGGTGCTCAACTCAACCTTGCGCCGCTACGAACGGGGCCGCCTTTCTAGCGTGTCCGGGCCGTTGGAGTCACCGTCTATGTGCGTAAGGTGCGACACGCTCAGTGCGCCAGGGCGATTGGGCCGACAGTCGAAGCCTATGATCGATTCCCATTTGGTGTGCCGGATTGCAGCGTTACTGGCGGCCGGCCGCTGGCAGGCTCGTGCTGCGGCGGTGGTGCTCGTCGAGGCGTTGTGCGAACTCACCGACGGTCGTGTCGCGCTGTATACCCAACTCATCGAAGGACACGAGCCCGGCGCCGGTTTTCACCCCGACGTGGTCGTAATACACCGAGGCAAAGAAGTGCCGGTCGGCTTCGGGCAGATGCGCCACAATGGTGTAGGGCATGTACGGCAGCGTCTGGTCTTGCAGCCATCCGTAGGAATCGGTCGACTCGGCTACGACGAAAAGCATTTCGCCCGTGGCCGATTGAGGGAAGTCTCGCTCGAAGTCCTTGCGAATGCGTGCCTTCTGCTCCAGGTCCTCGCCGACACCTTCACGATAGAATTCAGGAGTGAACTGCGAGAGGAACAGCCGGCTGGTGTGCAATCTGGCATCACTCGGTGGGCTGGTCTGAACCCGCACAACGCGCAGCGGCTCATCATCGATGATGATGCGTTGCTCAGCATGAAGGCACATCTGCCGGTAGCCCATCTTGGCCAGCCGAATCGCGGCTTCCTCCATGAGCTCGTCGAGGACGGGCGCCCCCGTTTTGTTCACGTCTACCCCCTGGGGTGAATAGACGTGCCAATTCTTGGGGCGATCCGCGCTGAGGAACGTGCCGTCGGCATATTCGAGGTCACTGATCACTATCAGATGGGCCACCCGCGCGGCGTTGCCTTTGGGTGTGTGAATCGAGTCCGGGCCTGGGGTGTCCGCTTCGGTCAGGCCCGGACTCGGTGTACTCGGCGTGGTCGGTTCTGTGGACGGGGGCGGCCACGGTGACCGGCCGGTGTTCACGGTCAGATTTGCATCGCCACCGTGGGTCAAGCCGAGCAGTCGACGGTAGGTGCTGTGATATTTGGCCGGCACCGGGCGAGTGCCCCGTTCCCACTGTGAAACGGTTGCTCGACTGACGCCTAAGGCTCGTGCGATGTCGGTTTGATTCAGCCCCGCAGCTACTCGGAGCTGCGCCAGCGTCGCCGCACCTGTGGGCGCGTGATACAGATCCGCGATCGCCACCCCCACGGCTGCGGCGATCGCGGGAATGCTGCGCGGCCGCGGTCGACATTCCCCGGTCTCCCACTGCAAGACCACTTCCCACTCGGTCTCGAGGCGTCGGGCCAATTCCGTGCGCGTCAAGCCCAGCCGCTCCCGTGCCGCGGTCAGGCGGGACCCGTCAAAGCCGCCCTTTGGACGATCCTCTCTGGACACACGGCTAATCCTGCCATGTCGGCCCGGCGGCACACCGGCTTCGCTCGTAGGGCTGCAGACCTTTTGCCCACCCCTTTTCGCGTCTATTATCGTGTTACCGACTTGCGAGTAGCATCCGGTGATGGTGTTTGCTGATCTTTCGCTTGCGTGTGCTGTTCCCGGCTGAGGCTAAGGCGCGCTGCGGTCCCGGGATCCTGGCCCGCTCGATTCGAGCCCCATGCCTTGGTTGCATTGCTGCGCCGTCGCGCTGATGGCGAATACCGTGTGACACATAGATATTTCGCGTTGAAACTCTGACATCGTTCGGGAGGGTGAACCGCGCTACCACCACTGGGTGCCCGGAAGTGTCCCGCCCGAAGGACGTCCAAGGCTGGTCGCAGGGCGAGGTGCGGGGCGGGTCACGCTGGATTGCTGGAGATCTTGTGCGGCGCTACATGCATGTGGTGAACTAGCGGTTATCTTCCGCTGGCGCGCGGCCGCCGCTGACGCGTCAGCTTTGGGTCGGAGACGATCACACATTCCTATGAAGGAGGTGACCGATACGCACTCGACCGCTGATCTCGTAATTCTCACCTAGACATTGAAAAAGCCGGGGGCCAGCCCGGCTTCTTCGGTGTGCCTCGATGCGGCTCGCATCTCTCTCCATGTGAGGAGGACACATGGCTATTTCACCGTGCCCTGGAACAGATGTCAACCCCTCGGCGACAATCGTTCGGCCGTCAGTGCTGCGGGAATCGTGCGCTGATCCGCCCGTCAAAGCTGTGGCCATCACCGGGCAACCGGCTGGGCGGGCGCCGCTTCCGGTCAACGATGCTCCGTACACCAAGATTCTGTACGACGACCCGGAGACGGGCCGACGCACACGGTCTCGGATCGTCGCCGAGCTGGGCGGTATCCGGTTCGAATCCTGCGTACCCATCCGCACGTTTCCCGCCTACCGCGGCAGGCGGTCACGCCAAGGGCGATACTGGTTTTCGCGGTCTCAATCGCATGTGCGGTTTGAGTCTCGTTTCGAGATGACCGCGCTGATGGTGCTCGACTTCGTTGGCCACGCAACAGCGGTCAGCTCCAATCCGTTCTGGCTGCTGTGGCCGACCGGAACGACACCGGTGCGCCACGCCCCGGATTTCTTCGTGCGGCGCCGCGACGAATCGGTGCTGATCGTCGACGTCAAACCCGCGCAGCGAATGACCGACAAGGATCGTGTGCAACATGACTGGACACGCGCTGTCTGCGGTGAACTAGGTTGGGATTACCAAGAATTCACCGAGCTGAATGTCGTACTTGAGCGCAATCTGCGCCTGCTGTCGGGGTACCGTCACCCACGGTTTGCTCCCCCCGACGACAGCGGTGCCCTCATCGCAGCGCAGGCGCGGGCCGCCGGGGAAAACGGTGTTCGGCTGCCCGAACTGATCGATGCCGCAGCCCTCTGCACTGGTCTGACCGCCGATCAGGTGATCGCCGCGGTGTATCACATGCTGTGGAACGCGCAGCTTCACGTGGATCTGAACCATCCGTTGACATGGAACGCGACGGTGCGACCATGATCCACATCCAAACCGGTGACATCGTCGAATTTCGCGGCCAGACATGGCAGATCCGCGATTCGGATGCCACCACAGTGCACCTGAAATGCCTCGACGACGGCAGCAGTCTCACGCTGCCGACGGGGGTGCTGCTGGCCGATGAGACCTTCGTCGGCCCCGGCGATCCCGGCCCGAGCGTGGCAGACCAGCGATTGCTCGACCTCACCGTCCCGCAACGACGCAGGGAGGCCGAATTCTGGTACGCCCACATGTACGAAGTGAAGTACGGCATCGCGTTACGGGACCGCGGCGTCATCGACGCACCCCCACCCGCGGCCACCATCGCCTCACGTCTGGGCGCCAAACGGCACGAACTGATGCGCGCCGGCCTCGAAGTCTCCATGTCCACCATGTGGCGCAAGTGGCGCGGCTTCAACCGTCGAGGCGTCCTCGGATGTGCTGATCTGCGCGGAATGCCCGGCCACGTCCGGCTGTCGGGAATTGATCAACGCGTGGAGGCAACCCTGGCCGCTGTCCGCAACCACTTCATCGACAAATCCACCCCCACAAAGAAGCAGATCATCGAAATGGCCAAACACCGACTCACCGACGACAACGTCGCCATGCCCGGCAAAACCTCCTGGTACGAGCTGCTCAAGAGAGTGGACCGGGGCGAGCACATCACCGGCGACGCAACCTCGCGCCGCAGCCACGCCAACAGCCCCGACCGGGCCTTCAACAAGATCGTCGCCCTGTTCCCCGGGGAGGAAGTCCAGCTGGACTCCACACGGCTGGATGCCATGGTGCTGATGGCCGACGGGCAGCCGGCCACCGTCGATCTGGCAGCAGGAATCGACGTCGCCACCGAGACCATGCTCTCACCGATCCTGCGCCCAAACGCCTGCAAGACAGTGGATGCCTTGGAGATCTGGGCCAACGCCGCGGTTCCCAAACAGTTGATCCCCGGTTGGTCAGAGACCATGGCGATCGCGCGGAGCTATCTGCCCGACGTCATGCTGCCCACCGAGGACTTTGATGCCGCCCTCGCCAACTACCCCATCATCGATGTGCGAGGTGTGGTGGTTGATCGGGGCAAGATCTTTGTGTCAGAGGCCTTTAAGCGCGCCGCCGAAACCCGCGGTGTCAACTACTACTTGTCGCCCCCGTTCACCCCCACGGCTAAGCCCCACATTGAACGGCTCCTGGAAACCATCGCTGATGACTTCGTGCGATGGATACCCGGCTACAAAGGACGATCGGTCAATCATCGCGGTCGTCGACCGGACAAAGAAGCGCTGTGGCCGCTGCCGTTGCTTCAGGCCCTTCTCGACGAATGGACCGTCACCGTCTACCAGAACCGCCCACACACCGGTGTCGAGGTAGGAATGGCGCCACGAATGAAGTTGTCCCCCAATGCTATTTACCGCGCACTGTCCCAGTCGGCGCCTACCCCGATCCGCACGCTGAGCCGCGACGAGTGGATCGGCTTGCACCCATACAAGTTCAGGCGTATCAACCGCTACGGAATCAACTTCGAAAAACTGGTCTACGACTGCGATTCATCAGCGTTTCACCGACTGCGTCGGAGAAAGTCGCCCAACCAGAAACACAACGGCAAGTGGGAGATTCGCTACGATCCCAATAACCTGCTGCATATTTGGGTACGCGATGAATCATTCGACTACGACGAGCGCGGCCGCCAGGTGTTCAAGGACAACGGCTGGATCGAATGCGACTGGGTTCTGGCCAAATTCGCGGTCATCCCGTTCGGCATCGACCTCCTTCACGCCATCAGACGCGACCTGGGAAAAAAGGTGAGCGACAAGCAGGTGCTCGAACGCGCTGAGCACATCCACCGCCAACTTCTCGGTGGCCCGCCAGAACCCCACCGCCGACCGCTGACTCGTTTGGAGACCGTCGCCGGCCGCGCGAACCTCGCCAGACAACAGCTCTGCACGCCCATACCGGCCCAGCCCGACCGCGCTCCGTCGCTACAGGATGCCGATGCGGTGCCACTACCTGACTACCCACCACCGCCCCCGGTCGAACCCATGCGCGTCATGCGCCTGTCTGAAGGATGGTGAGGGCGTGGCGTCACCAACTACGAAAGAGGAATGGCGCGAATACTGCACCTACGAGCCGACCCCAGACGCAGGTCGCCCCCACCTGAGCATCGATGAGATCAGGGCTCTCACTGCAGAACAGAGATCGCTCTACAACGACCAGCGCGTCGCCTACCTCGAAGAAGAGCGGTTGTTTCCGACCCGCGACCTCACCAGCGTCCTCGCGTTGGCACACAAACTGATGCGCGCTGCACGTGTCAAGAAGTTCGTCGCGCGCCGAGGCATACGCGTGTCGGGAAACACGCGCATCGGAAAATCCACTGCCGTCATGGCCGCGGGTAAAACTCTGGATTGCGAAATGCGTCGCATCAGCGGACGCGAAACCGACCTGTCCTACCTGCCCGTCATCTACACCCCGATCGCCACGGCGACGTCGATAAACAAGCTGTGGATCAGACTGGCCGACTTCGTCGGAGCACGTGAGATACGCGGCACCGATCCCGATGAACGCCTACTTGACCTCGCGCACCTGCTCAAGAAGTTGGGCACACGGTTTGTCATCCTCGATGAGGCGCAGCGCCTCAACACCGACCGTCCGGCCGTGGCTGAGGTGGCCGACGCGATCAAAGTCTTCGCCGAGACCCTCGACGCCACCATGATATTCGCGGGAATCTCGCTGGACACGGCGCCGCTGTTCAGCGGCAGGAGCGGTGAGCAGTGGCGAAAGCGCACGCGGCCGGTCAACATGAGCAAGTACGAAGCCAGCAGGAACGGTGACCAACTTGAGTGGCAACGGTTGGTCGCGGCATTCGAATGTCTGCTGCCGCTGCCGCTGCACGAACGGGGTCTGTTGGAACGCAACGCCGCCTACCTGCTGCACCGCACCGACGGCTCGCTCGCACTGCTCAGCGATCTCATCGTTGATGCAGCCTCGGCCGCCATCGATTCGGGAACCGAAGCGATCACTCTCGAACTGCTCGACACCATCGCCGTCGACGATGAAGACCGCGGAACGGTCCCCCATGAGCAGTAAACCTGACACCCCGCCCCGAGACCTCGGCCCGATCGCCCACCGGTCACGATTCCGGCGCCTGCCGATCCAGGTCCGGCCCATGACCGCCGAAACATTGCACAGCTACCTCGGCAGAGTCACCGACCAAAACTTGCTGCGCCCCGGGATGCTTCGCGACCTGTCGAAGGGCCGCGGGTTTGCGACCACGCTGTCAACATTGACCGGTTACTCGAAACGCCACCTGGTCTTCTCCCTCCCCGAACTACGCACGCCGGCCAGTCTGCGTGCGTACCCACAATTGGCCGGCGAAGTAAGTTCCTGCGCCGGCAAGCGACCCGCGTGCCAACAGTGTGTCGCCGCGCGACTGGGTACCGATGACTGCGTCACCGTCTTCGCCAGCCACGAACAGCTCATTTGCCCCACCCACAGCCGCTGGCTCGGGAATGGGTCGTTGAAATGCCCACGACCACACCAATTCTCGATTGCCGCATGCCCCGAAATTATTGCCGCAAACCTGCAGCACAAGCGAATAATCAGCCGCTGGGGACGTGGGCCCACCCATGCCAGCTTCCTTGATGCGGTGACGTGCCTGTCGAGGTGGAGCCGCTGGCCGGTCGTCATGACTGCATCCGACATTCGAGGGCGCTGGGAGCGCCTCGACATCACCGACGAAAGCCCACCGCTGTCGCCGGCTGAGATCGCGGCGTGGTATCCCAACGCGGTATCGCTGACGCGGGTGATCCTGGCTCAACGCCGGGAGATCAAAACCGCACGCGGAATGACCCGCAACATCGCTACCGCCAGCGTGGAGCGGCTCAGACGAGAAGTCGTCGAGGGATTGGCCACCAGCGGCGCGTTTGACCCCTACCGCTACGCCATCACCAGCGATCGAATCGAACCCGACTCCGAAGTCGAAGCCCCCGCCCGCCCCCGACACTCCCCCGCAGCAACGGACAATCAACAAACCTGACGAACCCTGCAGCCCCGGGCCGCCGGACCTGCCAGAGCCTGAGTTGTCGTCGCGCGGCGCGGCAGCACGTTTGTCGGTTGTGCTCGCGCTGGGGCAGCCGCGGACCTGTATAGGGTCTGGCCATGACCTTCCTGCCGTGGGTGTCAGTGGTGATCAGTCTTGCCTCGGTTGTGGTCGCCTTGTTCGCACTGAGAACGCACGGCAAGCGCGAGCTGCGCGGATTCAATCGGAAGCTGTTGACAGAACACGTAACCGAACTGCTCGTGCTCATCGACGCCGAACTTGCGCGACTTGGTGCAGGCAGCGTGCAGGAAGACGGATTCGACGTGAGCGGCGTGCGCTACATGGAGTTGTCGTACCAGTTCCTGAGCCGTAAGACGGTCATCGAAGTGGTCTCTCCCTCGTGCGCACGAGCGGTCACGCAATCACTGGAGCGAATGAGTACGTTTCGCAACGAGACCGACGGCAAGCCGTACTCGCTGCTTGGCGCCATGTTCAATGGGCTTGCGTTGATGCGGGGGCAGCTGCTCGTGACGCACTTGCGGGCAGTCGCCCACCCGCAATTCGACGAGAAGGAAATCAGGCAGCGGGCAGCCACGTTGAAATAGCCGCTCGACGGCACGAAGCTGGAACGGATTGTGGGGCCTGGCACCTGAGGGAACCGCCTGACGCTCCCGCGGCAAGCACAACATCCACACCCCAGCAGCGCAGATACCCACGCAGAACCACACCGGTGCGGGCAGAGGTCATTGCGGTGCCGATCGACGGGTTCATCGCGACCGCACCTAGAGGGCCCGCAGACGTGTTTCCGGTGGGAGAAACACACTTTCGTTGCCGGCAGTGCGGCGACCGGTCAAGCGGGCGACTTCGTCTCGGCTGAGGCCGCCACGGGTCATGAGCGTCTGTCCGATCGTTTGCGCCAACTCGGGTCGCTCGGTGGGGATGGCATCGGCGCCGGGCTCGTGCCGGCGCCACCCGCGCGCGTTCATGGTGCGATAGAACTTGGTGCGGTCGGCAGCGCTGACTTTCCCCAGACGGTGGGCGTGCTCGAAGATCGCCTGCATCGAGACGCCCCACATCTTCTTCAACGCGAGCAACCGTGACGGCGTGAGACTGTGCAGGTCGGACTCGATCACGTGCGACGGCATCAGCAGTTCGGCGGCGAAATCGTCGGCTTGCGATTCGACATCGGGGTCCACATAGCTCGAATGCAACACAAGGTGGCCCACCTCGTGGGCCAGCGTCCATCGTTTCCGATCAGTGGACAGATCTGCGTTGAGCAATATGACCGGATACTCGCTGGCCCACTGCGACAACCCGTCAATGCGCCGAGTTCCCAAGTGCTCCTCGACAACGATGACGCCGGCCGACTCGACCCAGCGCGTCAGATTGCGCACGGGACCGATCGGCATCCTCCACTGGGCCCGCACCATGCGGGCAGCATCAGCCGGTGTCGTGTCATCCGGATCGAAGGTGGGCATGTGGTTGGTCGGGCTCATCGGGATGCGGCGGGTCAAAAACGCCGACCGCATCCGGTAGAGGTTCAACTTCGATTCGGCCGACTTCCACTCCGAGACCTTGGTCGTCTTCTGCCGGCGCATGTGCGCGTCGGCTGCCAACGCTCCCCGAAGCTGGAATGGATGGGTGAGGAAATCCGGTGACACATCAAGGATTTCAGACATTCGCTCGACTGTGGCGTCGTCGGGTTCGCGCAGGTCATTCTCGTAGCGCGACAAGGCGGCCTGAGTGATTCCCAGGTGCTCTGCGAGTTCTTCCTGCGTGAGTCCGGCGGCGCGTCGGGCGGTCAGAATGACGTCGCCGATCTGGCTCATGGCTGATCCGTGGTGCCTTCGTCGCGCTCTTCGACCACGTCGCTGAGGTCCAGTTGCGGCAGCTGTGGGTCGATCGGTTCCCACGTGATGCCGGTCGCCTCACCACCTGCCGGCGACGTCAAGGTCACCGACCACACCGGGTTGTTCTTGCCGTCGCGGAACGACAAGATCGCCTCACCGATCTCACCGAGCTCGGGCTCCCAGATATAACCCATGGCCAGCGTGACCAGCTCCAAGCCGGGCAACGCGGCCTGATTGGTCCAGAACGCCAACGCTCCGCTGGTCGGGAACGTCTCGATCCGCAAGTTGGCGGCGTGGCGCTTGAAGCGCACCACATAGTTGGCTCCGTAGTGGATCTGCCGCGTCGGCTCTTCATCGACGACGGTCACCTCGGGATGACTGGCGACCTGGCTGGTCATGGAGTCCCACATGCGCTCGTGGATGAAGTTCGCGACGAAACGCTTGGAGAAGTTGACGAACCACTGCGGCTTGAACTCCTCGAAGACCGCCAGATCCGCCCGCGCGGTGTCGACGGCCACGACGAAGGCGCGCAAGAACTTGTCGCCAAGATCATCCACCACAACCTGCGGATCCGGGTATTGCGACATGCCAGAAAATATACCAGTGAGCGTCCGGTCTCGTCGCGATCAGCCCCGTACCGGCTCGGTGTGTCGAGGTCAGAGGCATCAATGTCGGCGCTCCAAGCGCCCGGAAACCATCTTGTTAATGTTGTACAAGGTTGTATAGTGAGCCCTATGGCTGATGAAGGTTTCCTGCGTGTCGCGCAAGCCGCGGCCTACCTTGGGGTGTCCGCGCAGACGCTGCGGCGATGGGATCGTGATGGCACCCTGCCCGCGCTGCGGCGGCCCGGCAGTGACTACCGGTATTATCGGCGCGCCGATCTGGAGCCGTTCCGGCTGCAGTACCGCCGTGCCCAGGAGGCTGCCGCCGCCGGCGCCGACAGCAGTGTGTTCGCCACCGCCAATGCCGATATCGAAGCCAACGCCGCACTGCGCGACCCGCAGCGTGAGGCGCATCGCGCGGTCCGCGAACACTTCGCCACCGGTGCTGGTCCCGCGATTGTGCAGATTCCGGTCGGGTGCGGCAAGACCGGGATCATGGCCACTTTGCCTTTCGGCATCGCGCGTGGACGCACACTGGTGATTACCCCGAATCTCACCATCCGCAAGGGCGTCGCCGATGCCGTGGACATCACCAGCCCACAATGCTTTTGGACCAAGTGCCGCGTGCTGTCGGACTTCACCGCGGGACCGTGGATGGCCGTCCTGGACGGACCCAATGCCAATATCCACGATGCGATCGAAAGCGACTTCGTGGTCTGCAACATCCAGCAGCTGGCCAGCCAGGCTGATCGCTGGCTGCCGCAGTTCCCCGAGGACTTCTTCGACATGATCCTGGTCGACGAGGGCCATCACGCCGCGGCCGAAAGCTGGCAGAAGGTCTTTCGCCGTTTCCCCAACGCCAAGGTGGTCAGTCTCACCGCCACCCCGTTTCGCTCCGATCAGCAGCAACTGCACGGTGAGATCGTCTACCGGTATCCGTTCACCCGGGCGATGGTCACCGGCTACATCAAGCAGATCCACTCCCGCAACGTCGCGCCGGCCGAGATCTACTTCACCTACCGCGACGACACCCGCCATCACACTCTCGAGGAAGTCCTGCAACTGCGCGAAGAGGCGTGGTTTCGCCGCGGGGTGGCGCTGAGCCCGGAATGCAACCGCCACATCGTCGAAGCCAGCATTCAGGCGTGCGACCGGATGCGCGCCCAGACGGGCATCCAGCATCAGATCATCGCTGCCGCATGCTCGGTCGACCATGCCCGCCAGGTCGCCGCCCTCTACAACGAGTGCCGATACCGGGCCGCTGAAATCCACTCCGATATGGACGAAGACGCCCAGGACGCGGTGATCGAGCGGCTGCGCCAAGGTCAGCTCGACTGCATCGTGCAGGTGCAGATGCTCGGTGAAGGGTTCGACCACCCCCGGCTCAGCGTGGCCGCGATCTTCCGGCCGTTTCGCAGTCTGGCGCCCTACATCCAATTCGTCGGCCGGGTGATGCGCGTCGTGCAGGAAGCCGCCCCTGAGCACCCCGATAATCAAGGCCACATCGTGTCCCACGTCGGGCTGAACAACGATGCCCGCTGGTCGGAGTTCCGTGAACTCGACCTCGACGATCAAGCCCTGGTGCACGGATGGGTCGCCGGCATCACCGACGAGGACGCCGACCAGGACGGTGACGGTGGCCCGCGGGCCCGCCGCTTCGACGGCGGCATGCTCGTTGACAACGAGATCCTCACCGACTTCGTCGAGCAGACCTACCTCGACCCCACCGACGACCGCGTTCTCGACGAGATCCTCGGCCGCGAAGTCGCTCCCGGTGTCCGCCTCGGCGACCTCGTCGAACGCGACCAGCTACGCCAGCGTCTGCTCGCCCAGCAGGCTGCCGCCGTGCCGCCCGCGCCACAACCGATCCCGGTCTCCCCGCAACGCGCCCGACAGTCGGCCAAAACTCGCGTCAACCAACGCACCAAGTCGGTAGCCAACCGAATCCTGGCCGACCTGGATCTGCCCCCGCGGGGTCATCAGCTGATGGCCGTCACCGCGGGCCCTCGCCAGCACAACTCCGTCATCGCGATCCGGCGTCTGTCCGCGGCGATCAACGAAGCGGTAGGCATGCCCAACGGCACCCGCGGTGACTGGTCACGCGAACAGTTCAGCACCATCTTCGACCGCATCGACGAGATCGCTGACACCGTCGGTGACACCTTGAGATCCCAACTGTCCCAACACGAGTAACCACAACCCGCACCGTGCCCCGAAGGAGTCGGCATGTCCCCCAAAGCGATACTGCGCCACGTCCGCGTCGAAACACCTCGCACAAATCATGAGCGGCACTGCGCTGCACACCTGCGGGGCAAGAACGCCCACTTCATCCTGGCCGGCGACACGCACTTGGTCGTCGTGGAGAACGACAAGCAGTTCAGGTACTGCCTGCCGGCGGCCGCCGAAGTCCTCGACCTCGCCGCGCACCAACTGTCCGAGCTGCGCCGACAGCTCGGACTGTGACATTGGCGGCCACGGTGAGGTAGTGACTCCGGGCGCATCCTGCTGCCCACCGCCCCGTCTGCTCGTCGGCGCAGGGATCGGGCGCTGATCGCCGCCACCGTCATTGCGGGTGAGATGTCCAGTTTGTCGGACACATTGCCTAGCGTGGTGGGTATGGGCACGACCAGCGGACCAGCGGCTGAGGGGGCATTCGACCGTCTCGGCAGGACGTGGATGCGTACCAGGCTCTTTGTGCTGTCCTACATGCCGCTGTTGCTGATCTTCGGGTTGCAGTGCACGACGTGGCCGGCTCGTATCGGCTACTTCGCTGCCGGCGCGGTGGTCGTTGTTGATGGCTGGCGCTGCACATATGGTCAGCGCAGGAAGAACTCGCGCACGGTGCAGGCCAGCACTGTGCGCGACAAAGGCAGCGAAGTATCGGGATACCTGGCCACTTATTTGCTGCCGTTTTTGTCCGGACCACCGAATTCCTGGTGGTCGACCGGGGCGTATCTGGTGTACTTCGCGGTGGCGTGGATTGTGTTCGTGAACAGCGATCTACTATTTATCAACCCGACGCTGTATGTGCTGGGGTGGAAGGTGATTGCAGGGCGTGTCAACGAACAGGACGTCTTGATCCTCGCCAAGACCCCGCCGCGAGCCGGCGAGCCATTCAGTGGGGTGAATTTTGCCGGCGGGTTGGTGAAAGTTGATGGCTAGAATCGGTGCCGTATTTTGGCGCAGTGCTCTGAGGGGGGCGATATATGAGAAACGACGAGGACTGGCTGGGGATTGGAACCGATTCCGACCCGCAATTAATTGTCGGTTGGCGGCCCCGCGCCCGCCAACTCACCGGCGGACGGATCGACCTGCACGCGGACACCTTCGAGGACCTGAGGGCTGTGGTTCACGATGCGATGGCCTATCTCGCGTCCGCCGAAGCGATCGACTTCGGCCACGAGGTTCTGCCTGTCGCCGGCGAGGAGTACATCCGCCGCGAGATTGTCGACCTACCCGCCGTGCACCGAGCTGAGCCAGAGGAGGGCGGCGATGACCAGGACGACAGCGCCGACCTGGTTCGGCTCATCGCCGACTGTGAGGGATTGACAGATATCACCGCAGGTCAACTCGCTGACGGAAACTTCGCGTTGTACGGCATCGTGTTTCGCCAGCCCAGCGGGGAGATGATCGGATGTGTCCGGGCGATCAATCCGGCCCGGACCTTGAAGAAAGCGGCCTTCTGGGGCCGGTTCGCCGGGTCGTTGCGCCGCACTCAGAAGCCTGATCTCATGCTGGAGTCAGAAGTCGACCTGGTGGTAACCGGCAGCGAATTGGCCATCATCCGCAGGTCGGCATATGACCGGCTGTTCTCCGATCTCGATGAGCTGGCCGCCGAGGTGCCGGCCAATGTTGCCGGCTTCGACGTGGCCATGCCCGAGCTGCCGTTCGCTGAGGGCACCGCCGAAGCAATCGTCGAGCTGGGAACCGCGCTCAGCAGCGTGGCCAAAAGGCTGAATCGTCTGCCGTCCCAGCCAGGCATCAGCGCCATGACGCCGTCCTCACTGCGCGAGGTGCTGGCCAAACACGGTGAAGATCCCGCAGAGTGGTTCGACCATGAAGACAAACTCGTGCTGGATCGGCGCCGAGCTAAGGAGTTCCTCGATATCGCCGAGGGCCGTTGGTGGACAGCCGATTTCCAACAAGAACGTCGCCGCGCCGACAAATTCCGCGCCCGATGAAATGTGTTGCACTCTGGCGCTGCTGAAACTGGGGTTGAACGGGTCGCCCGGCTGATCGAGCGGCGACGACATCAGCAAGCAGGGCAGACCAACTCGTGCCCGCGCGCGGCGGTGCACCGGGTCGAGGGGTCAGCGGGGTCGGTGTTCGCGGCCTTGCCGCTCAGACAGCAGGCGTTGCACACCGGCCGAACGCACATGCCCGGCCGGCACCTGGCGGTTCTCCAGCTTCGCCGAGGCCGTGGTGGCCCGGGCCGCGATCTTCTTGATCACCGCCTGGCACTTCGCCGCGGGCTGGACACCCGCCTGGGTCTTCTCGGGTGGACAATCCACGGGCCATACCTCCCCTCGGTCATGGTATCGATCGCGCCACCGACCAGCGCCGCAGTTATCGATTCACGTGCGGGGTGAACAGCCCGTCCTCGTGGTGCTTGATCTTGACACCGATCATGACTGGTTTCACGGCACGACCGGGATGGGGCTGCGGTGCACGCCGGGCCAGCGACCTTGTCGCGGTCGCCATCTCGTTGCTGACGAAGTAGGTCTGAGCCGCGTTGACAATCGTGGGCCTGTCCCGGCCCCAGGGGTCGACCGCGATCCAGAACGGCGGCTGCCCGGCAGGATCCCGCTGTGCAGCGCGGACCCAGACGTTGTCGGGGTCTGCGCTTACGTAGAAGCCGGAGATTGGCGGCGCGGAGCCGCGCAGGTTGAGCAGTACTTGGATGTGTTTGGCAAGATCGGCTTCTTGCGCGGTGTCGATCGTGCCGACGCGCTGCCATTGGCGGCCCGGGGTGTTGTTCTCAAAGGTGACTTCGGATGTCGTCGTTGAAATCCATATGTCGGGGGTCATGACCGTTATCGTGCCGGATCGGACACGAGAAAGCGGCCACGGGCGACTTCTGGTCATCGACGCGCAGCTCGGTCGGTTCACCACGAGTTCGTCGTCGGTGCCGAGGTGTAGGTTGCGAAGAATGCACGTCGTCGAACCCCGATACAACGCGGCCTGGGTTCCCTTTGAAGCGCGTATGGAGACGATCACCGGCAAGCGGCTCGCCAAGTGGCTCAACGCAAATGAGCGCCGCGGCCAAGGCAAGCGCGTCATCATGACGCCGCAGAAGTCGGGCAACGCGATCGACAACCCACCTGTATTAGCGGCCCTGGCCGCCCAGTCGACATGGGTTTCTGCCCGATCCGACACAGTTCCGTGGGGCGGGCCCGTGGTAGCGGCATGGCCCAGTGAAGAGTCCTTGATCAAGTGTGTATCCCGCGTCGGGGAATCCACCCTCACGGTATTCGAATGGGGAAAGGCGCCCGGGGTGCTCGGATGGGCAACCGCCACAGGCGCGTTCAACGCCGCCACCGGCGAACTGACGCCACCGCTAGAGCCCTCGCTGCACGACGAGTTCGAAAGCATGCTTTTCCTCGACGACCGTTTATCGTCTGCACCTAAGAGCGGGCGTGACCGCGGTTATGTCCACGAGTTCATGCGGACGTTTCACCGAGCCGGGCTCGACGCCGACTTTGTCGTCACCTACTGCATCGCCCTTGGATGCACCCGCGACCCGCGGCGCGTGCGGGAACACTATCGCGTGGCCAACGGCTGAGTCTTGGTTCGGCCCCTGCGCCCACCGCCGAGCTTGGCCGGTGCCCTGACCTAGGCGTTGGGAACAAGGTGATCGGGTACATCGATCAACCACGAGGAGCCATGGCCGCCCGCGGGATCGCGGCTTTCCCAACAGGTTCGAGATCAGTGAACTGCCCCACCTCATTTTGGCGGGATCGACACAGCGGCGCACTCTAGTCTGGTGTGAGCCCCGCCGGGTGACATCAGAGGGCAGGGCAACACGCCGATGGCTTGAACAGTGGAGGCGATGGTGATGGTCGAACCGGCACTGGTGGGCCGTTACTGTCACGGCTGCGGAGCCCCGCTGAGCGAGTCTGTACGTGGTGATGCCTTGTATTGTTCGGCGGCGTGCCGGGCCCGGCATTGGCGCTGGACCCAACGCACCCGGACCCGTGTGCGCACGATGCGCGGTGTTTCCGCGGCGCGGGCGGTGTGCCCGGTGTGTGGGCAGGACTGGATTGTCGGTATCGAGCATCGGTCGTCGGCCATCTACTGCTCGCATCGGTGCCGAACCCGCGCCTGGCGCGATAAACGTTCGCCGCAGCCGTCACCGTGACGCCTACCCGAACGGGTTGTTTGGACGACGAATATCCCCGTTGAACAGCGAAAATAGGGGGCGCATCGGTATTGCGGTCGAGTGATCACCGCTGCACAATGCGGCGGTACCTATCCGTAAACGTTCGCACATCGCATCACGACAAGACGGTATTGCCGTCGCGATCGGCAGCGGCGTGCGAGGTCGGGCATGGCGAGGAGATGATGTCGATGCCGACCATGGTGGGAAACGTCAGCGAGCGTCATTACAAGACATTGGTGCGCGAGGGACGCACGCTGGTTGAGCAGCAGGCCCACGCCCAATTCGGCCTGGGAGACCTCGCGCTGAAAGTGGCACCCATGCAACCCCGCGGCGGCGAACACGCCGCCGAACCGCTGATGAGCGTGGGATACGGCCTTGCGCGGTTCTCCGAAGACCTGGGCATGCCGGTCAAGACCCTCGACACTTACCGATGGGTGTCCTCGCGCTGGCCGAAATCCGAACGAGTAAAAGGCATTTCGCACTACATTCACAAGATCCTGGCCGGCCTGGACGACCGGTTCGACGTGATTCACCGGCCACCGGCAGACGACACCGGCCACGATCGGTGGACAGTGGACACCGCGTGCCGCGCCGCGGGCTGGAAATCACCGATCCCCAAAACCCGGCAGGAGAAACTCGACCGCATCCACGAGCTGGCCAACGACGACAGCATCGCCACCGAAGCCACCAAGAACTTCCTGAACCGGCCCAGTGTGGCGTTCCACGCGATGGCCGACCGCACCGCTCGGCACGCGGTCAACACCGCCCAAGTCGAGCAATCCCGCCAAGCCATCGTCTGCGCCCGCCAGCGCACCCCAGCGATACCCCGGATCGAACACAGCGCTCAATACATCGAACTGATCGCGATGTGCGCCCAATTCGTCGCTTCCGCCGGCCGCGCGGTGCCGCATCTTCGAGGTCACACGTTCACCGTCGAGGAACGAGAAACGGTGCACACCAATATCGCTCGGGTGCGCAGCACCGCAGACTGGATCGAAACCGCAGTCGACACCGGCGACGTCAGTCTGGACGAAGCACTCGCACGCCTACTCACCGAGGCGTAGGACCATGGCCAGCCGGTTACCCAGGCATATTTCGGGGGAACGGGTTCTGGAAGCGCTCATCGCCGCCAAGCCAGGCCGGCTGTCCACCGCACAGCTGACCAAAGCGACCGGACTCTCACCCAACCAGGTACGGGCCGGGCTCGTGTGGGTCAAAGAATACGGCGCGCTCCAGCACGCAATGCCGCTGACGTGGACCCGCGACGGCCACGGCGTCACCGACGAACCACAGGACTGGATCGCCCACGAGCGCACCGCAGTGCACGGCCTCTACACCCGCGTACTGCGCCTGGTGACCGGCACCGCCGAACCACACGCACACCGCACACCCGAAGACCCCTGGATCCGCCTCTACCTCGACCAACTCACCGGCGTGCGCGCGTTTCTCGACGCAACCAGCCGACTTCCACCACCCACCCCGGCGGGCATCCCTCCGCACAACGGCCAGCGGTAACCACCAGCACAGTGGGCTGCGACCTTCGACCCAGTAGACGGACCTCGTTGTGTTTGATCCGCACGTACCTGAGAACGTGCAGGCCGAGAATCTGTGCCCACATCAGTTGTGGCAGCGGCATTCAGCGTCAGGCGCACACTCGACCGCGGCAACCTGAAGGACGCATTCAACGCCGCGTAGCGCTGCGGCGAGGCATGAAGCTGTGCGACAAGAGTGTGGCGCCGCCAATGTTCCTCGGTTTCGTGGTGAGCCGCACGGCTGGAACTGTCTGTAGCCCAGTGCGGGGGTGTTCTCGACGATCGCTCACGGGGATAGGGGTTGGGTCTGCGACGGTGAGCGACACGCTTATCCGGTGTGCCCTACTCGATGATCTGGGTTCGGGGTTCGGCAGCGCGGTGGATCGACCCGGGATCGCCGAGTGGGGGTTGTGGGATGGGAACCGGATCGAGGGGCTGGGCGTCTAACTGGATGTGGATGCCGAGGATCGCCAAGCGCTGGTGGACGAGGGATTTGATCCAGATGACCCGCAGGTGGTGATGGCCATCGATTTGGTGCGGTGGGAGTTGTCGCTGCTGTTGACGAGCCCTAGCGATCTGAGCGGTCTGGTTGACGGCAACGCCGGGTGGTGATGAGTGCAGGGGTTTGGGATGCGGCGAGCGACGTTGAATAGCGCCGCCGGCAGCAACATGACCGGGGCCGATGATCTCGGCGCAGTGCATGTGGGGCCTCCGGCGGCACCAGTTCAGCGGTGACGCGTACCGGTCAGCTCTCTGCCGTCACCGATGGCCATCATCACCCTCGATGAGCAAGCACTTCGGCTTGCCCATCTCGTATTGGGGAGGCGGTCAGTTCGTGAGCACCTGATCCCAGCGCGACTCCCCCGTGACCGGTGGTCGGCTGGATCAGCTCACGCTGCCCGGTCATCTCCTGAGTGCTGATGCGAGTCCACGATGGACCTGTTGACCTCAGCGAGCCACTGGTGTGTTCGTGCTCGGTCGCTCGACGTTATCCAGAGCCACTGGTACGCCTCGGTCCCGATCGGGGGGCAGAACTACTGCCCGAGCCCGGGCTCGGGCAGTAGCGCACCGGCATCGGTTGTGCGCTTACTCGCCCGGTGATCCTAGGTCTGCGTCTAAGGGTGGCAGCACGTGATACGCAAGATGGAAGCGGTCATCGAACTCACCGTGCCGGTGATACTGACTATCGCTTTCGAGCGTGATCCATACGTCGGCGCCCTCTTGGATCTGATTCGGGTGCACCGTCCAACTGAGAGTGACTTCCTCGCCCTTGCGGCCGTCTTCTGTGACCATCGACCCGCCCCGGCTTTTCACCCGAAGGTCCCATCTGAGCAGCCGGCCGTGCGGGTCTGAGCCGATGCACTTGAACGTGATGCAGTCCCCAGGGCGCACGCACAACTCTGCTGGCGTCCCATTGCGGGGCTGGCGTCCAAAAGAATCGGTGACAGAGACGATTTCGGGATAGTACTTCAAGTCTGGTCCTTGTTCGCTGCGCCAGATTGTCACTTGATTGGTGATCTCTCCAACGATCCCCACCACGAGTGATTGTTCGAATGGGTACAGTTGTCGCCCATGCATCGTTGGATTGCGGAAACCCTCTAGGCGATCCATGTAGGTTTCGAAGTACTTCTTCTTACCGAGGATCGGCTCGAACCTCGCCCAATTCTGATCGCGACCGATGATCTCTCTGAGTTGGTGGAACTCCAGGTACTCGATTAGGTCGCTCGACGCGATGGTCCCCCGCCGCTTGGCCATTTCAGCGGCCAGCTTGTCCTCGAGGCGGTCAATCCTGACCGCTGGATCGTCCCGCCAGCCCTCTGCCATCACTTCCCGTATGAGATCGCGAAGCACCCGCTCGACCAGGGTGATCGCTTCGTAGGGCTGCACGTGACAGACAGTAGTCGCTCGGGTCGACCAGACTGTGGACAACGATGCCAGCAGCGCCAGAGCCCCCAGCGGTAGCCAGGCACGCCGCCTGCGTGGCTAGGGCAACAACCACCGCACAGCCCGACTACGCCGACCCAACTGAACGCTGACCACACGGTCATCAACCGATTTGCGCATCCAAAACGCCACCGTCGCAATCTCGGGCATCCTGCGCGTCGGGCAAGGGCAATCCGACGAAAGTCGCCCGCAGGTACGTGTGCTGCGACCCACGACGCTGTGATGTGATGGCCCAAGATCTCGCGAGAAGGATTGCAGCTGATGCCGACTCCCACCAAACTCCGAACGCCCGGCCACCATGTCTGATCTGCCTCACCGCCGAGCGCCAGTCCGCAGACATCTTGGTCTTGGCCGCACGCTCAGCGCACTCGCCGCCGGTGCGGCCACATGTGTGGGCTTACCTCCGGCCGCATACGTCGTGTTAGCCCACGGGTCACCGAACTGGGCGGCCTTTTGGCAACACGCGGCCCAACCGTACGCAACGTTGGCGGCCGGTTTCGGTGCTATCACCGCTGGTGTCTTGGCCTACTACAGCGGCCACTACACACGTTCCGCCGAAAAGGAACGTCACGACGCTGAGCAGCTACGGTATCGAGACGAGCGAGCACAAGAAGTTAGACGCGACCTGCACGCTCGATTCACTACGGCTACAACGCAACTCGACAGCGCAACCGTCATGAGCCGACACGCTGGAGCTCACTCCTTGGCGGCACTGGCAGACGACTGGCATGCAATCGACCCTTCGAGCCGCCAGATCCAGGCATGCGTCGACGTCTTATGCTCCTATCTACGACGACCGTGGGATCCGTTGGACGACAACGCAGACATCGCAGAGGAACGCGTCGTCCGCGAGACAATTTCGTCGGTACTCCGGCAGCACCTACAACCTGATGCATCGCCTAACTGGTCAGCATGTGCGATCAACCTTTCAGGTGCCCACCTGCACGACCTCGATTTGAGCGGCGCCCGTATAACGTCGGCCGACTTCTCCGGGGCAAGTTTCACCGGATACGTCGGATTCGAGGGAACGGCCTTCAACGGATCGGCCGAAGACGCAATAACATTCGACGGCGCGACGTTCACCGCAACGGGAAGCAGGGACTGGACGAACTTCGCTGACGCGACCTTTACTGCGGACGCGATACTGGGTATCAGCTTCGAAGGCGTGACATTCCTGGCGCGCGAAGAAGGGCGCATATCCTTTCATTCCGCTCATTTCGACTCGCGGCGCGACGGCGGACTATCGTTTATTCAATCGACGTTCAGCACGGACGGCGCCGGAGCGATCAGTTTCGAAGCTGCCCACTTCACGGCAACGAACCCAGCCCGGCAAGTATTCACCGACGGACAGCTGCCCGATTGCATTACCTTCATGTGGGCCACATTTGCCGCCAACAGCAACGAAGGGATTACGTTTGACCACGCGGTGTTTCGTGCAGACCGCGGTCGCATCCGATTCACAGAAGCGACGTTCGTTACTACTAACCACGCGCGGATAACTTTCCGCGAAGGGGTATTCCTAGCCGACCATGATGGTCAGACTACGTTCGACGGCTCAAGTTTCCACGGAGACGGAACAGTCTCGTTCGCAAACCCCGGGCACTGGAACGGCACGAGTTTCGACTGGGACTCCGACCCCGACAGCATGCCGCCCGTTGTTGACCCGCAACAATGGCCACCGAAGCCAAGAAGCACCTGAGGCGTTCAACGCATGACGTTAAGCCTGCCAACGGGCGGGAGCACGGGTACTCGCGCACAATGAACAGTAGCTCGAATCACGGCATTGCCACCGACGCCTGCTCACCGACGACCACTGGGCTTCAATCGAAACCACCTCCGTCCGGCACCCTCACGTCAACGCGGAATAGTCCAGCCTGACCCGTCCAAGACGAGTCGAGCGATCAGGTCGCAGCACCGCCGTGCCGTCATCATCCCAGACACCTGTCAAGACCGATACGGTAAGGCCATGGCAGACAGCAGAGGCTTCCACACCCACCGCACTGAGGCTGAAGACGACCTCTCCAGGGCCTGGACGGCTTTCAATAATGTTGATATCGGGACACTTTCACCCGCAGAGCTCATAGGCTACGCGCAAGCGCGCGCCACGATGGGAGTCGCCCATGCACTGTTGGCCCAGGTCGCGCTAGAGGATCAACCTCCTCTGCCGCGCTGAGCCTCCCGAACGTCTGGTTCGACTAAACGTGCCTTGTGCGGGCTCGGCCTTTGGCCGAGCCCGCAGGCGCACCCGTGGTGCGTGCTTCGCGTTAGTCGTCCTGGTAGCAGGGAATTTGGAGCAGATCTTCGCCGTCGAGGCGGCCGTGCCTACGCCTACCAGTGGAAACGGCGGTTGTACTTGAGATCCACCGATTCCCGGGCTATGCGTCCTGCATCCACCAGCGTCACGATCGAGTCGTACATTTCGTCGAGGGGCTCTGTCGGCCCACCGCGTAACTCGTTGATGCGCTGAGCTGCCTTGTATCCGCAGTACAACCCAAACATCGCATCGAACAGAACGCGCACCTTCGCGTACTCCGGTATGGAGTCCGGGGACTTCACGGCAATGGACAGATTCACCGGATTCGCGTGTGCCAGGTTCGAGAGGCGAGCATAGAAGTTGTCATCCTCCAGAAATCTCAGGCGCCGGCCGTGGACTTTCTTGCTGTTTCTTTCCTCCTCGACATACATCGACGCCACCAACTGGTCTTCTTGGCTGGTCTGCTTCGGCTTTTTTAGGCCATGCGTATCGATCCAGCGTTGAATCTCATCAGTCTCGGAGTTCATATGGCCATGAGCCTTATTCGCGACGCCTGTCTTCCAAAAATGCAGAGACAGGCTGCAGCGGTCCCATGCCGATAAGCCGGGGTCGCTCAGGCGAAATGCTTTCGCCGAATACACCGCGGTCGCTCGGGCGAGGACCGCAGGTGACACCGCCCACTGCGACGGGCTGTTCAGGACCGATGCCGAGGCGAAGAGAGTTTCGCCGGCTCCACGCAGGCACAGGGACGCTAGCTCGTGCGCATCCTTGAGCGGCTGCTGCAAGCCTTCGCTCTCGTTCCACCCGTGCTCTGAATCGAACACCTCGATGTCGATGCCAGGTTCTACGCAGCGCATCCTCGACGTCTCGTTTAGCAGATGCGCACCGGTGACGCTGACAACGACGGCATTGAGGAGTAATTCGTCAATGGCCGACATCAGTTCGTCGTCTGGAGCAAGTTCGTCGTTGCATTCGGAAACAGTCATGTCGTTACCGTATCCGCTAGGTCCAATCGATTACGGAATGGCGTGGCGGGACCGAAAGATTCTGTGCCGCAGAGAAAAAGTTCATCGGCGAATCCTGCCGTTGTCTGGCACACGACAAGCTCGCTTGCCCGCCTGATGAGTCGAGGGCCTCAGTCTCGACGTTGCGCTGTCCGCATCTCGTCGCCTTCCATCGCCAACCTGGACACCGGGCACCGGACCTCCGACGCCCGCCCGCATCACCGTGGCCGCTGCTTCCCGTGCAGGTTGAACTTTCAGGTACGGCTTGCAGATCGGCGGTCTACCCGACGGACCTCACCGACGTGCTCGTTGGTGACCCGGCAGTAGAGCCGGCCCGCCGCGATCACCTCCGGAGCTTCCAGGTACGGCACGCAACGACCGGGCCAAACGGTTACCGAACATGCGAGTTAGCCGAACTTTCCGCAGCAGAAACGCTAGCGGATCCCGACCACGGCCCGACACTCTCAAGTCTTTCCGGATTCCGCCCGACACTCTCACGTGTTCGCGGAATAATCGCCAGCGGATCGGTCCGCGACTAGTTGAAAGTACCCAGGTCACAGCACCCTTGTACTCTCAACATTTCCCGGATCGGACAACGTTCTTCGCTTTGGCTGCGGCGTTGTTCCCTGCAGCCTCTGTGTGGCCGCCGGCCATTCGATCTCGTTCATAGCGCGATTGCGCGATGCGTGAACTGCACAAGCCGTCGCGGTTCCGGTCGCAACGTATCGTCGGCTTGGATATGCGCGACAGCACTCGCATCGGCCTCTCGCCGGCGACGGCCTCCGCTGACCCCCGCTGCGATTCCCGGGTGGCGCCGCCTTATTTATGTCACAGTGACGAATTGTCGACGAGTGCCTGGCCGCATAATCTTGTTGCTCTACAGGCACTTTCGGCGCCGGCTGGCCGCGGCAGAGCCTAGCGCCTCGTCGGTGATACGGGTCGGGCTCGGTGGCGCACTGCACTGCTCCTGCGACTGCTGGCCCGCCGCGACGCTCTCGGTCGGGTGCTCCTGCGATCCAGATCGACCGAGCGATGTTCCACAGGTGCCGTTGCCGAGCGCCGTGCCTACCGTCTAGCTGCCGAACGAAATTCCGTGGGCTCTGCTTCCGGCCGATGCGCCCCGGATGGAGTTACCTGCCTCGATTCCCCGGATCCTGTTGCCTTCTGCGGTCCTGCCTATCCCCTTTCCGCAAAGTCCCGAGGAGGGCAATATTCGTCACTGTGACGTATTCTGTTGTGGCGGAAGTGTTCCCGAGCTGTGCGCTCGTCCTCGGAACCGTCCCGCCAATCCGAGGCGTTGGTTCACAAAACGCGCGGGCGCAGGCGTGTGGCGCTGAAGCCGGGAAGGGTGGGACGTAAAGGAATCGGTGGTATCCAGCCGCCCAGCAAGTCGACCCGGTGCAGCCGGGCCTCCACTACCCTGCCAATGCCCATCTGGTCGATGGGATCACGCTCGGAGCCGGAGACATCCAGACTGAAATCCTCGATTCGGCGGACCTCGAGGACTTTTTCTTGTGGAGTGAAGGCGATCAGCCAGGATGGGAAGATTCCGGACAGTCCGGCGATGTTGCGGTGTGGCCGCGCCAGGATCGGTGGCGGGTCGGCGATCACTGCGCCGAGTCGGCCGCTCATGGCGATGAGTTTGTGGCCGCGGCGGCCGGCTTCGGCGCGGATCTCGGTGTCGGTGAGTGACCAGTCGATGGTGCCGAGCTTTTTGGGATAGCCGAGCAATTCGCGGCCCAGGATCAGGGCCACGTCGTCGTCGAGGATCATCCACGGGCAGTGGATGCCGGTGCGCCGCAAGGTTTCCACATGCACGAATAGTCCGGCCTCGTGGTAGACCGATCCGTAGTTGCAGTCTGGGAACCAGGCGGTGAACACGTCTGCGCGAGCAGGTTCGGCCAGCCGTATCCCCGCAGGTAGCCACGGGCGGATCTGACGTGGATCGATTTCGACAGTGGCACTGAAGTAATGGGCGTCGCGGTACAGCGTGCGGCGCGGGTCTCCGACGGTCAGTGCCCGGCGTAGGTCGGTGCCGAGAGAGCGGCCTGCGGTGCGCACGGTAGGTTCCCAGTCCATCTCATTTGACCTTTTGGTAGACGGCGCGCAGCACCGGTCCGATGACCGCGCGTGGGGTGTACTGGCCGCTGACGGTCTGCACTTTGGCGAAGAGGCCCGGCACGACGCGGCGGCGGCCGGCGGCTATTCCCGAAATCGCCGCGTCGGCAGCGTGTTCGGCACTCACCCAGAGCGCTGCCGGCACCAGCTTGTCCAAGTTGGGAGCCTCGGCGGCCTCTGCGTATTCGGTGCGCACGGGGCCGGGTGCGAGCAGGGTGCAGCTCACGCCGGTGCCGGCAAGCTCGGTGTGCAGCGATTCGGCGAGGGTGTTGGCGAATGCCTTGGTGGCGGCATAGGTGGCATTGTTCGGGCCGGGCTGGTTGCCGGCGGTGGAGCCGGTGATCAGAATCGCGCCGGCCCCGCGCGTGACCATGGCGGGCAACACAGCCAGGGTGAGGTCGTGCACGGCAACCGAATTCAGCTCGACCTGCTGTCGCTCGCGGGCCGGGTCCGCGCTCGCGAGGTCGCCGTAGGTGGCGAATCCGGCGTTGTTGCACAGCACGGAGACGGCGCGTCCCGCGAGTTCGTCGCAGAGTTTGCCGCGCTCGCCTCGATCGGACAGGTCGGTGGGCCGAATCTCGACCACCACGCCGAAGTCCGCGGCGAGGCGGCCGGCGAGTTCACGGAGCCGGTCCTCGCGGCGGGCGACCAGAATCAGTGAATATCCTCGCCGCGCCAGGCCTTCGGCCAAGGCGACACCGATACCGGAGGATGCACCGGTTACGACGGCCCGGGTATCGGGAGTGGGTGTGGGCAGGCTCATGAACACTCCTGAATCAGAATTGGGTGAGCGCGCGAGCGGTCACGGTGGTACCGGCGGCCAGCAGGGTGCGCAGCACACCCGGGCCGCTCACCTGTGTGGCCCCGGCGGCGATGCGCCGGAATTTGGCCGCGTGCCAGGCGAGTTGCAGATACGAATTGATCGGTGTAGCACCGGGAATCGTCAATGTTGGTGCGGTCGGCAAGGTCACCGGTTCGCCGGTCCCCGCGAGCAGGGCCGCAGCGATATCGGGCCGCACAGCGAAGGGCCGGCCCAGACCGAGGACGTCGATCGCGCCAAGGGCAAGCACCTCGTTCATGAAGTCGCGGGTACGCACACCGCCGGTCAGCATGAGCGGCACCGCCGATCGGTCGCGCAGGCGCTTTGCGTAGCGCAGAAAGTACGCCTCGCGCTCGCGGGTGGCGTCCTGCACGACACCGGTCATAGCCGGTGCTTCGTAGTTGCCGCCCGAGACCTCCAGCAGGTCGATGCCCGCACGCTCCAAGGCGAGGGCGATTTCCAGTGATTCGTCTTCATCGAGGCCGCCCCGTTGGAAGTCGGCCGAGTTCAGCTTCACCGACAGGACAGCAGCGGGGCCGATGGCTGCTCGCACGTCGGTGATCACCTCGAGCAGTAACCGCCGCCGCTTCTCGGGCGTCCCACCGTATTGATCGCTCCGTTGGTTGGCGATCGGCGAGAGGAACTGCGACAGCAGATATCCGTGCGCGGCGTGCACCTGCACCCCTGAGAAGCCCGCGGCCACCGCGAGTTCGGCGGTGCGGGCGTAGCGCCGGCGCAGATCGTCAATCTCGTCGAGGGATAGTGCTCGTGGCTTGCGTAGGTTGAAACCGACTGCTCCGGGCCGTAACGGTGACGGACCGACTGGGCGGCGGTGTAGCGGGCCGACAGCTACGCGGCCCGGATGGTTGATTTGCATGACCATGATCGCTCCGGCGCGGGCTCCGGAGCGGGCCCAGTTGCCGACCGCTTCCAGGTGCCGGTCATCCTCCAACGTCACGTTGCGCGGCTCGACGTAGGCACGACGGTCGATCATGACGTTGCCGGTGACGAGTAGGCCCGCGCCGCCGCGCCCCCATGCGCTATAGAGCCGGACCAATGTCTGGCTCGGTGCGCCGTCGATCTCACCGAGCTGTTCACTCATGGCGGCCTTGGCGATACGGTTGGGCAGGGTGACCCCGCACGGCAGAGTCAGTGGGCTGCCGATGTCGACGAGCCGTGGTGCACCGGTGGCGTTTGGCATAGATGGGCTCCTGTGGTCGTGAAACGGGTTGTCGGATCAGTCAATAGAGGGCGCAGCCGCGAGGAGCGGCAGATCGCGGGCCGCGTCCGTCCCGGGCTCACCGTCATACGGCGCCGCCGTGGCAGAGGACCGGCCGGGAAGCAGCGAGCGCACGGTGCGCAGCCGGCTCAACACCCTGACCGCGAACCGGCCACGGAGAACCTCCCAGCGCAGTTCGGGTCCGCCCGCCAGTATTTCGCTCGAAGGCTCGGAGAATCGGGCGAACAGATCGCCGATCGGCGTGGCCAGGCGCTGCTGCAGCAGTGCGCATTCGGCGAGCAGGCGCGAGGAATTCATCAGCAGCATGCCCGCGCCAGAGCGGGGCGCAACCAGACCGGCGAAGTACAGATTCGCAAGTCCTCGGGCAAAAGTGTGTCCTACCAACACCGGCTGGCCCCGCTCGAAATCCAGCAGCCCATCACCAAGGAACGGAAACGTCGTCTTGAACCCTGTTGCCCACAGGATGGTGTCGTACCGTCCGCTGGTGCCGTCTGTGAAATGCACGGTGCGACCGTCCAATCGCTCGATCTCCGGGCGGATGGTGAGCCGGCCGTGTTTGAGGAAGTACGGCAGCTGCTGGTTGACCACCAGATCCTGGTCGAAAATGCGATGCTCGGGCTTCGTCAGCCCGAAGCTGCGGAAGCTCCCCATACCTAGGGCGACGATCAATCGGAACAGGGTTTCCTGGACCAGTTTCGGGATCGGCACCGACCCGATGTCGAATCTTCCGCTGGGGATGCCAAAGACGTACTTCGGGATGAACCAATAGCTGCGGCGCAGCGAAATTTCCGCGGTCCCGAAAGTCAGCGCTGCCTCCACCGCGAGATCGCAGCCGGAGTTACCGGCCCCCACCACCAGCACCCGTGGGCCGTCCAAGTCGGTTGGCCGCTTGTAGTGCTTGGAATGGATCTGCTTGCCGGTGAATTCGCCCGGGTACGAGGGCACGTTGACGTCCCAGTAGTGCCCGTTGGCCACCACAACGCCCGTGTACTCCCGTACGTCACCGGTCGCGAATTCGACTCGCCAGCCCGACATTCCGTTGCCGTCCAGTGGCGTGACCGCGGTGACCAGGGTCTCGAATTCGATTCGGCGATCGAGTCCGAATTCCGCGGCGAATGCCCGCAAGTAGTCGCGCATCTGCGCGGCGCTGGGGAAGTCCGGATAGTGGTCCGGCATCGGGTAGTCGGGGTATTCGGTGACGTCCTTGGAGCTGATCAGAAACGTGGAGTCATACACCCCGTGCGACCAGTTGCCTCCGATGGCGTCGGTTGCTTCGACGTGGTCGTAATCCAGACCGAGATCGGCGTAGGCCTTGGCCACCGCCAGACCGGTGTACCCCGCTCCGATGATGCAGTGGCGACGCGGCATTTGGGACCCCCCTAAAAGCTACATTGATTGTAGCTACAGTGAGTGTAGTATTTGCCAGTGGTTGAGAGATGTCAAGAATCAACCCGCTCACCGGCGGTAGTGCACAATCAGGAGGCACCGTGACCAGCGCTCCGGTCCGACGCAACAAGGCCTATGCCCCACGGATGACCGCTCCCGAACGTCGTGAGCAGCTTCTGGATGCCGTCCTGAAGATCATCGTCGAGCAGGGGATTCACAAGGTGTCCATGGACACCGTCGCCCGCGAAGTAGGCGTCACCCGCCCCGTTGTCTACAGCGTTTTCACCGATACCGACGACCTGCTGCGAGCCTCACTTGATCGGGAGCAGGCAGCCGCGGTGGCGCAACTGTCCCCGCTGCTGTCGGCATTCGACCATCCCGACAACCCGGGCAAGGCGATCCTCGATTACCTCGACGGCTTCCTGACCGTAGTACTCGAGGCGCCTGATCGCTGGCGAGCGGCCTTCAGCCTGGTCGACAGCTCGACCCCAAAGTTGCGTCGCCGCATCGACAGTCAGCGCACCGCGATGACTCAACTCCTCGAGAACTACCTGCGTCAGGCGCCGCTACCACCCGCCACAGATATCGAGGTGACCGCCCACGTCATGTTCACTCTGTGCTGGGAGGCGGGCCGACTGCTGATGTCCGAACCCGAAATCTTCACCCGTCAGCGACTCATCAGCTTCGCCCGCACCATCATCACAGAACACTTGACGTTGAAGTAACTGCTCACCGCGCTCATCGAAACCGGAACCCGCGGGTCCGAGGTATGGCACGGTAAGGCTGTGGCGTCTGTTCCGCGCGGCACAACGAGACGTGGCGCAAAGCTGGCGAAGGTCCCGCTCGGCGCGGCTGGACGAGCTGCGCTTGGATGGGGTCAGCGGTTAGCCGGGGGCGACGCCGAGCTGATCGCCAAGCAGTGGTCGACGCGAAATGCCGAACAGGTCTTCGCAGTGCTTGGTGAGCTCAAGGGCGGAGCCATGAAGTTCGGCCAGGCGATGAGCATCTATGAGGCTGCGGTACCGGAGCGTTACGCCGAACCGTATCGGCAAGCACTGACGAGATTGCAGGCCTCAGCACCGCCGATCGCCACCGCCCGGATACACCGTGTGTTGGACGCGCAGTTGGGCACACGTTGGCGTCAACGCTTCACCGAGTTCGACGACGTGCCGGTCGCAGCAGCCAGCATCGGCCAAGTGCACCGGGCGGTCTGGCACGACGGCCGACCCGTGGCTGTCAAAGTGCAATACCCGGGCGCCGATACCGCACTGTTGTCCGACCTGCGTCAACTGCGCCGGTTCAGCCGACTGGCTGAGCCATTGTTTCCTGGTCTGTCCGTGCATTCGGTGGTTGCAGAATTATCCGATCGGATGACCGAAGAGCTCGACTATAGGCGCGAGGCGGACAACCAGCGAGCATTCGCCGCTGCCTTCGCGCACGACCCACAGTTTCTCGTTCCCCGAGTGGTGGCATCGGCACCCAAAGTTCTGGTTTCCGATTGGGTGACCGGTCAAGCGTTCTCAGAGTTGATCAGTGACGGCGATCAGGCCACCAAGAACCATGCTGCGCGGCTTCTCTTCGAGTTCAGCGCAGCATCGATGTCGCGGCTCGGGTTGATGCATGCCGACCCGCATGCGGGCAACTACCAATTGACCCCCGACGGTCGGCTGGCAGTGATCGACTTTGGTGCCGTAGCCACAGTTCACCGGTCCGCGCTGGCATTTCTGGACGATATCCGGCTGGCGGAAATTGCCCGCTCCGTGGAGCTGGCCGATATTCCTGATCAGAAGCTGCAAGCGCTGGTGTTGTCTGAACTCGCGAGCGCGCTCAATGCAGTAGGCTTCAGCAGCTCGGACACTGATGTGAGGCCAGAGGACGTAATGTCTTACTTCGGGCCGTTCACCGAACCTCTACTGGCGCAACGATTCAAGTTCAGTCGGCGGTGGCTGCAGGGTGTCGCGCCCCGTGTGCCAGGGCTCGCTCGAGGGCAGGACTTCCTCGGCGGCGCGGTCCTCACGATTCCCGCCGAACACGCGCTCATGTTCCGGGCAATCGCCGGAATCCTTTCCATCGCCTGTCAACTGGAAGCCGAGCTGGCAGTACGCGAGATCATCACTCGCTGGTACCCGGACTTCGAAAACCCCAAAATTCCCCCCGATCTCGCTGATGCTCTCGGCAGCAGCTGATACCGCGTCGATTCCCATCGATTTGCCCTGCTTTGTAGGCTGCGAACATGCCGTTCAATGCCGGTGACGTCTTCGCCGGATACACCATTCAGCGGCTCCTGGGCGCCGGTGGCATGGGCGAGGTCTACCTGGCCCAGCACCCCCGCCTTCCCCGACTGGATGCACTCAAGATCCTGTCGGTGAGCACCACACGCGATGACGAGTTCCGCGCCCGGTTCAATCGAGAGGCGGAGTTGGCCGCGTCGTTGTGGCATCCGCACATCGTCGGGGTGCACGACCGGGGCGAGTTCGACGGCCGGCTGTGGATCTCGATGGACTATGTCGAGGGCACTGACGCCAAGCACTTGATCGAGCAGCACCCCTCGGGGATGCCCCTACAGGATGTGGTGGAGATCGTCACGGCAGTCGCCGAGGCGCTCGACGTCGCGCACGAACGGAACCTGCTGCACCGCGACGTCAAACCGGGAAACATCCTGGTCACGACCCCGTCGGGCAGTGCGCGCCGACGCATACTGCTCACCGATTTCGGTATCGCCCGCGAAGCCGACGACGCGGATGGCCTGACGGAGACCGACGTGGCCATCGGTACGGTCGCGTATGTAGCGCCCGAGCAGCTCACCGGGAAGACGCTCGATGGCCGAGCAGACCAGTACGCTCTGGCGGCGACCGCCTTCCATCTGTTGACCGGCTCGCCTCTCTTCGATGACGTCAGTCGCATCGTGCAGGCCGGCAACCACCTCTACACACCGCCTCCCCGGCTGTCCGAGCGTCGCCGCGACCTCGCCCATCTGGACGCTGTGATGGCGAAAGCACTGGCCAAGCAACCCGGTAAGCGCTACGCGCGGTGCCTGGACTTCGCCCGTGCGCTGGGCGGCAGCACGGATATGTCGACCGCGCCCCAGCCGGTGACGCCTGGTACTGGTGGGCCCACCGCCCCGCTGGAGATCCCCGACATCCCCGAGCCGAGCACCTCACCGGAGACCAAGCGGTTGGCCATGCTGACCATCCTCGGGACCGTGCGCGACGTGCAGAAGACACCATCCGTAACCGATGGCGACGACGAGGTCTGGACGTTCCGCGTGGAGCGCTACGAGTCGACCGGTCAAGCGCACACCGTCGTGCCGGTCGAGCTCCGTGGCAACTCGATCACCGGCGAACTCTCCGACGGGGATGTGGTGGAGGTCAGCGGCCCATGGGACGACCGGACGCTCTTCGCCGATTCGGTGGTCAATCATTCGGCCGGGACCCGGCAACGCCGCCGGCGCAACACGGTCGTGGTGAGGTCAGGTGCCCGCCGTCGCGCGTTGGCCTCCCGTCCGGTGCGCACCGTCCTGGTTCTGACCGTGGTCGCGGTGGTCGTTGCGATGATCGCCATCGACGGCAACCCGGACACGTCGTGGTCCACTGACATTTATCAGGATGCCGTGCCGTTCCCGGCCTTCAAACAAGGCGTCGGCCTGTTACTTCAGCTTCCCTCGCCAACGGCTCTGAGCGAGGTGACGGTCGACGTGCCCAGCACCGGAACACAAGTCCAGATTCGCGCGGCAGACACCGCCCAACCGAGCAGTCTGTCCGACACCATCGAGCTGACGCCCAATGTGGCGTTACGGCCGGGCGAGAACACCATCACCGTTGACGATCAGACGGAAACGTCCAATGTGCTGGTGTGGATTTCGAAGTTGGGCACCGTCGATGGGCAGAGCCGCACGAACATCTCGGAGATCACGCTGCGTGCCGAGGGCGAGTGATCAGCCTCCCGCCTCGAGCAGGCGCTTAGGCTGTGCAGCCCTTGCCAGCACGATAAAAAGCCCGAGCGGGAAGATAACGGCAAATACCGTCGCGACGGTGCGCAAGACGGTGCGCAACATTCGGATACGCCTCCCTGTGTAGAGGGGCGCCCCGCTGGAACGCGCAGCGGGGCGGCTGCGGCAACGCGACGGCTTCGACGGCAGTTGGATTCTCAGCCTCGTCGCGCCCCCGTGACCCCGACACAAACGGCGCCGCAGCACTGGCCAGGCTAGTTCGCTCTCGGGGCCCGAAATAGGGCCTTCTGGCCCTAAACGGTTCGGCGGGGGCGCCGCAGTGGTCGCCGGCGACTGCGCGAAATTGTCGATGATGCGGCACGCTTGTCGCGTCGGATTCGTGCCACGTCATGTCGCGCGCACCCGATCGTGTGAGCGGCCTCGGTGACCGAGAGCGCGGGGTTGAGAATGACTCGCATCTCCTCGGGAGTGAACGTGGGGTCGGTGTCCCACGGGGCTCTGCCCCAACCGAATTCAACAAAGCCTGAGAACAGTTCATCGACCATGAGGCCCTCCAAGCACTTCTGTGGCGATGCTTCCACTTCGGAATCTCTGCCGCCACCCGGCAGGCCTCGTCGCGCAGCGGACGCCACATCGCCAACGTACGTCGGCGGGAAGCAGCCCGGGTAGGGACTTTCGACCTCAAGTCAGAAATGCGGCGCGCCAACGTATCCCAGTCACCCCGATCCTGGTTCTCCCCCAGCGGCGGAGAAGATTTCAGCTGCCACCCGGCCAGCAGGGATTCGGTGTTCAACCACCGCCCGGCCGGCATCGACAAGGGTCAACTGGTGGTCGAAGGCATATGCGCGCAAGCGGACTAGTGCTTCCACGACGGTGACGCCCAACTGATTGGCAACCATGTCAATCGCCTGATGGACTTCCGAACGCCACAGAGCCGGCTCTGCTCCAGGGTCGACGCCCACACCGAGCGGTGCGGTAATACCACTGCGGACATCGATCGCCAGTGCGAGCGCGGTGTCGGCATACAGCAGGGCGTCGAGCAACTGCGTGTGTTCCAGTTCGCCCGGAGTGTCATGGACGAGGTCGAACACGCCCAGCGGCACGGCTCCCAACGCCAGCGGAAGACTGAACATCGCGTGCACTCCCCGACTGACCGCCTCGGCGGCAAACGTCGGCCAGCGACGCCTACTTCTGGTGGATGCAAGATCTTCGGCAAGAATGGGCCAACCCGATTCCAGCGCATCAATGCCAGGCCCCTCACCGGCCCTGGCCTGCAGCTCCTCGAGTTCGCGAACCCGCTGACTTGTGGTGGACGCCAGCTCGAGCGTGTTGCGGCCCGCGGTGAGCAGCAGGCTCGCACCGCTGACGCCGAGTTCCGCGGCGCAGGTCGAACATGCCAGATGAGGAGAGAGCGCGCCGGCCTGGTCTCGGGCACGACTCGTCAGCGAAGTCCAGATCCGCACAACGTTAGTTTTATGCATCGCAAGCTCATTCCGACGTCGATTGGCATACGCGGAGCGCCCTGGCCGGTTGCCAGGCACTTCGTAGCACCCGAGGCGATGATTGACACTCCCACAATGCAAGTGTCGGTGACGTCGATTACGAAGGCGAGAGGACTTTAGTCCCCCTCGAAAGATACGAATGTCCTATCTCGGCATAACGTTGCAGACCGCCGATCAGAAGACCTAAGTCCCTATTCGCAGCCGGGATACGGTGCCACGATCGTGCCATGGTCAATGTTCCCTCAGCTGGTTTGATCTCTGTCGCGGATCTCATCGGTGATGCAGTGGTTCGGGTGCCGGCCGACGCGACAGTCGCAGCAGCCGCGGAGGCCATGGCCGAGGCGGGGATCGGTGCCGTGGTGGTTGGCGATCAGGAGCGGCCCACGGCGCTGGTGAGCGAACGTGACGCCATCCGTGTCATCGCCGCTCATCAGGACCCAGTCTCGGTCCCTGCCATCGACGTGGCCAGCACCAACCTGGTCTGGTGCGAGTCGTCCGACACCGTCGAGCAAGTGGCGGTTCGGATGACCGACCGGCATATCCGGCACATCCTGGTAGAGCGCGCTGGTGTTTTGGTGGGCATCGTGTCCGCCCGTGACCTGCTCGGTGTCTACGCCGCTGAGGCCAACCCCGTGGTTTGAGCTCGACTACTGATCGGCGCGTCGGCGGAACTGGTTCTGCCACAACGTTGTGCGTAGCCGGTCAGGGTGTTCGCAGCGTCGCCAACGCGCGGGTGAAGAGGTCGTTGGCCGGAGTCGGGTCGATGTCATCCCGTGGCCCGGGGTTGAGCCGGCCGGTGAAAGTGACCGTGACGGAGTGCAGGTCATCGAGCAGTGCGCGGTAGACATAACGGACGGTCTCGGTGCTGGGGCCGGTGCCGTCTGTGATCGTGTACCGGACCCGCACTGCCTGGCTCGATTTCACCACTACCCCGTCCGGCAACGGGGGTAGCTCCACCGGGCCGGTAAAGCCTTGGATGACGCCGGCCCGGTAGAACACCACCGCATCGCAGTGTGGCGGTGAATCTCGGACCGGTATGGGCTCAGGAGACACCAAAGCGGTGACTTCCAGCAGGCGGTCCTGAGTCGTTCCGGCGAGGCTGTCGAGGACGGCCCCTGCGGGCGGCGACGCGTCGCTGTCCCGCTCCGCCGGGTTGGCGCAGTTTGCCGGTATGACGGTGGCCCCTCGCGTCAGAGCCTCCGGTCTACGAAGAGATTGCTCGGTGGCGTCCGTGGCACCGGGAAAGGTCAAGTGGAACCCGGAGGGAAACTGGGCGGCCAGATTCACCAACTTGATCAGCCACTGCGCCTCCGCTGCCGCGGAGGTGCCCGCGTCATTGAGGTGGTGGTTCAGCTCCCACCCCGCCGTGCCTGAGAGCGAGGCCACGGCGACCGCCGCGGTGGTGAGCAATGCCCAATCCCTGAGGGAGAAACGGGGCCGATGGTCGGGGGCGCCATTGTCGCGCCTTTGCCACCGTCTTTTTGGGTAGCACGCGTGCGGCATGGTTCCTGATTACCCCGTGTGACATACCAGCGCCAGGGCCGAAAGGCCTGATCTGACACGGAGATACACCAGTGTGCGCGGTGAGGTCTGGCGTACCTCGTTGTGCCGTACCGCCAACGGGCTTCTCCAAATATGAGCGATGACAAAAGTCCCTACCGGCGTTGCGGCGTGACCAGTTGAATGAAACTGCAAGTTACAGTTACGGACTCAGGAGTGATCTTGCCGAAGGACTCGAACGATCTGCGATTGCTGCATGAGTTGGAACCGGTGGCAGAGCGCCTGCTCAACAGACATCTGTCGATGATGAAGGAGTGGAATCCTCACGACTACATTCCGTGGTCGGACGGCAAGAACTACTACGCATTGGGCGGCGAGGATTGGCACCCCGAGCAGTCGCAGTTGTCGGAAGTTGCCAGGCTCGCCTTGATGGTCAACCTCCTCACCGAGGACAACCTGCCCTCCTATCACCGCGAAATAGCGATGAACATGGGCATGGACGGGGCCTGGGGGCAGTGGGTCAACCGGTGGACAGCCGAAGAGAACCGGCACAGCGTGGCGCTGCGGGATTACCTCGTGGTGACGCGTGCCGCCGACCCGATCGAGCTCGAAGAGCTGCGGGTCGAGCAGATCACCCGCGGCTTCTCCCCCGGCCAGAACCAGCAGGGCACCCTTTTTGCCGACAGCCTCCTCGACTCGGTCCTCTACGTGAGCTTCCAGGAACTGGCTACCCGGGTCTCACACCGCAATACCGGTAAGGCGTGCAATGATCCGATTGCCGATCAACTGATGCAACGAGTTTCGGCTGACGAGAACCTGCATATGCTTTTCTACCGCGACATCTCCGCGGCTGGCTTCGAACTGGCGCCGAATCAAGCTATCGCTTCGGTCTTCCGGATTCTCGACAACTTCACTATGCCCGGTTACACGATTCCATCGTTTCGCCGCAAGGCGGTCACCATTGCGGTTGGCGGTATTTACGAACCGCGTGTCCACCTGGAGGAGATCGTGATGCCACAGCTCAGGAAGTGGCGCATCTTCGAACGCGAGGATTTCACCGGCGAAGGAGCGCGGGCACGGGACGATCTGGGTGTCTTGGTCGAGAAGCTCGAAGAGTCCTGTGTCAAGTTCGACGCGGCCAAGGAGCGCCGGCTCAGTCGCGCAGCTCGAAATGCAGAGAGACTTGCTTGACCGGCAAAAGCCGCACAAAGCCACGCGCTTTCCGGTAGTCGGATCTCACAGTGCTTTTGCTGCGGCGCGTCCGGCCGTGCGGCCGGTGAACAGGCAACCGCCGAGGAATGTCCCCTCCAGTGCGTTGTAACCGTGAAGTCCTCCGCCTCCGAAGCCGGCGACTTCTCCGGCCGCATAGAGACCGTCGATCGGCCGCCCGTCCAGTCCGAGAGCACGCGATTGCAGATCTGTTTGAATACCACCCAATGTCTTTCGCGTCATGATGTGTAGTTGCACACCGATCAATGGCCCTGCCTTGGGGTCCAGGATTCGGTGCGGAACGGCGGTGCGGGTCAAGCGGTCTCCGGCATAACGTCGTGAGTTGTGGATACCTTGTACTTGTGCGTCCTTGCTGAACGGATTTGCCACCTGTAGATCACGCGCCTCGATTTGTGCCCGGATCAGGGACGCGTCCAGCAGCGGCTCACCGGTCATCCGGTTCATGGCCGCCACGAGCTGTCCGAGTTCCCTGGCAACCACAAAGTCCGCACCATGACGTTTGAATGCTTCGACCGCCCTGGGCGCCTTGGTGTTGAGCAGGCGGTCGCGGACAACGGCCCGGACGCTCTTGTCGGTGATGTCGAGGTTCTGCTCGGAACCCGATAGGGCGAACTCTTTTTCGATGATCTTCTGGTTGAGTATGAACCACGAATGGTCGTATTCGGCGATGTCAGGCCGTGTGCGCAGGTAGCGCAGAGTGCCTCTGGTGTCGTACCCCGGCAGGTACGGTTCGGGCAGTCGTCGGCCCCGGGCATCGAACCACATGGGCGACGGGCCGGGGAGGATGCGGATTGCGTGGTGGGGCCAGACCGGACTCCAGTCACGTACCCCTTCGGTGTAGTGCCACATGCGGTCGCGGTTGACCAATCGCACACCGGCATCGGCAGCAATGTCGAGCATGCGGCCGTCGACGTACGCGGGCACCCCTGTGATCATGTTCTTCGGCGGACTACCAAGTGTTTTCGGCCAGAACCGACGCACCATCTCTTCGTTCCCACCGATCCCGCCGGCTGCGACGATGACCGCTGCGGCGGTGAGTTCGAACTCGCCCTGCGGATCTCGATTGGTGGAGACGCCTCGAGGCGACGTGTCGGGCGCGAGCACCGTGCCACGCACGCCGATAGCCGCTCCGGAGTTGACCATCAGCTCATCGACGCGGTGCCGGTGGTAGAACCGTAGGTGTCCGTTTAGCTCGGCCTGCTTGGCCAGGTTGACAAACGGTGCCACCAAACCGGGACCGGCGCCCCAGGCGATGTGAAATCGCGGTACCGAGTTGCCGTGTCCGCTCGCACACAGATCGCCGCGCTCTGCCCACCCCACGGTGGGCAGGAACCTCACACCGTGACCGGCCAGCCACGGACGCAGTTCTCCAGCCGCGAATTCCACATAGGCACGGGCCCATCTCCTCGCCCAAAGGTCTTGGTCGTCAAGACGATCGAACTGGGCGCTTCCCTGCCAGTCATCCCAGGCGAGCTCAACGTTGTCTCGCACCCTGAGCCGCCGTTGTTCAGGGCTGTTGACCAAAAAGATTCCACCGAGTGACCAGAAAGCTTGCCCGCCCACGTTGGCGGGGCCTTCCTGGTCGACCAAAGCGACCTTCTTGCCCCGCCTGGTCAATTCATGGGCGGCGGCCAGACCCGCCACACCAGCGCCGATGACGATAACGTCTGCATCCATCGGATTACCCTTCCGTCTGGCCTCGGGCCCCGACGCCGTCAGCGCTGCGTATCGCTCAGTCCACCGGTATCGCTTTTCAGCAAGCGCCACTCGGCATCCCACTTTCGATAACGCAGACGCATCAACCATTGCTGCGCCAGTGCGGCTGCCAGGCCTATCACGCCAACAAACACCAGCCACACGGCAACCCCGATCGACACCGCATCGACACCGGCCTGCCAGCGAGGGGGCGGTGGGAGCACCTGCCGGCCGGTGGGATCGACCAGGATCTCGACCTGATCGCCCTCTGCGGCCGGGTGGCTGAGAACAACTGAACCAGAACGCTCTCCTGAGGGGGTTGGCCAGCGAGCATCGGTTTCGAACTGTCTACCTGTCGTTCCGACAGCCGCTCTTGTCCGGGCCATCACGCGAGCCTGCACGGTGTGGCCACTGGCGGCCTGTTCGGCGTACAGGTGAGATCGGCTGTCATGGACGGCGGTGCCGATGGCGCCGGTGATGGCCGTGGCGATCAAGATGAGGATGATGACCAGGACGGCCCCGACAGCTTCCACTCGGTCAGTGAGCCGGATTATGGGGTTGGCACCCAGCGCCCGCACGATCCAACAACGTCCGGCGCCGAAGGTGAAGTGCGTCAACAGAAACCTCCCTGTGTCGAATCCCGGCGTTTCCATCGTGCACAGGCACCCCGAACTATGGCCAGGGGACAAAGACCGCTTGATGGTCTGATTCTTTGGGGACCTTCAGCGTCAAATCGAGGACGAAAGACCCTTTGCTGCACGGGATTTCTGTCCGATTCCTCGACAGCGCCTCTCGATAGGTGACTTATGGCCCTTCCTGACCGGGACTGCGCGAGAAACAGTGGTAGCCAACCGGGCACCTTGTGCGAAGCGCCGTTCGTCGGCGCGTGGGTGTGGGTATCGAGAGGAGATTTGTTAGTGACTGCCGAAGCCCCTCCAATCGGAGAACTCGAGGCACGCCGTCCGTTTCCGGCGCGGACAGGCCCTAAGGGCAACCTGATCTACAAGCTCATCACCACGACCGATCACAAGCTGATCGGCATCATGTACTGCGTCACCTGCTTTACGTTCTTCGGGATCGGTGGCGTGATGGCACTCCTGATGCGCACCGAACTGACCGAACCCGGCTTGCAGTTCTTGAGCAACGAGCAGTTCAACCAGTTGTTCACCATGCACGGCACGGTGATGCTGCTGTTCTACGCCACCCCGATCGTGTTCGGGTTCGCCAACCTGGTGCTGCCGCTGCAGATCGGCGCACCGGACGTGGCATTCCCGCGGCTGAATTCCTTGTCGTACTGGCTGTTTCTATTCGGCGCGCTGATCGCCCTCGGCGGCTTCATCACCCCCGGCGGTGCCGCAGACTTCGGCTGGACGGCTTACACGCCGCTCAGCGATGCGATCCACTCCCCCGGAGTCGGCGCGGACCTCTGGATTCTGGGTATCGCGGTGGGCGGTCTGGGCACAATTCTCGGCGCGGTCAACATGATCACGACAGTGGTCTGCATGCGCGCACCGGGAATGACGATGTTCCGGATGCCGATCTTCACCTGGAACATCCTCATCACCTCCATGCTGGTGGTGATCGTGTTCCCCTTGCTGACCGCCGCGATGTTCGGCCTGGCCGCCGACCGCCGGCTCGGCGCGCACATCTACGATCCTGCCAACGGCGGCCTCATGCTGTTCCAGCACTTGTTCTGGTTCTTCGGCCACCCCGAGGTATACGTGCTGGCCCTGCCGTTCTTCGGTGTCGTATCCGAAATCATTCCGGTGTTCAGCCGCAAGCCGATCTTCGGTTACACCACCCTGGTGTACGCCACCATCAGCATCGCGGCCCTCTCGGTCGCGGTGTGGGCGCACCACATGTACGCCACCGGTGCCGTGCTGCTGCCGTTCTTCTCCTTCATGACCTTCCTGATCGCCGTGCCCACCGGCATCAAGTTCTTCAACTGGATCGGCACCATGTGGAAGGGCCAACTCACCTTCGAATCCCCGATGCTGTTTTCGATCGGCTTCCTGGTCACCTTCCTGCTGGGCGGTCTGTCCGGCGTGCTGCTGGCCAGCCCGCCGATCGACTTCCACGTCACCGAAACCTATTTCGTCGTGGCACACTTCCACTACACCCTGTTCGGCACCATCGTGTTCGCCACCTATGCCGGCGTGTACTTCTGGTTCCCGAAGATGACCGGACGTCTGCTCGACGAGCGGCTGGCAAAAGTGCACTTCTGGCTGACCTTCATCGGTTTTCACGCCACCTTCCTGGTGCAGCACTGGGTCGGTGACGAGGGCATGCCGCGCCGCTACGCCGACTACCTGCCCACCGACGGCTTCACCACACTCAACGTGGTGTCCACCTTCGGTTCGTTCATCCTCGGTATCTCGGTGTTGCCGTTCGTGTGGAACGTGTTCAAGAGCTGGCGCTACGGCGAGCCGGTCACCGTCGATGACCCCTGGGGCCATGGCAATTCGCTGGAGTGGGCCACCTCCTGCCCGCCGCCGCGGCACAACTTCACCGAGTTGCCCCGGATCCGTTCGGAGCGTCCCGCATTCGAACTGCACTACCCGCACATGGTCGAGCGGATGCGCCGTGAAGCTCACGTCGGCCACAACAACGAACCATGATCACCCCGAGTGCGGGCGAGCCGTTGATGGAGCCTCTGGAAGCGATCAACTGGAACGCCGTCACCGACCAACGGGACATCGACGTCTGGAATCGGTTGACGGCCAACTTCTGGCTCCCGGAGAAGGTGCCGTTGTCCAACGACCTGGCGAGCTGGAACACCCTCAGTGATGCTCAGAAACTGCTTACCGTGCGGGTGTTCACCGGCCTCACATTGCTCGACACCATGCAAGGGACTGTGGGATGTATTGAGATGCTCGCAGATTCACTCACCCCACACGAAGAGGCCGTCTACACGAACATGGCGTTCATGGAGTCGGTTCATGCCAAGAGCTACAGCTCCATCTTCTCCACCCTGTGTTCGACACGCGAGATCTCCGATGCGTTCGCGTGGTCCCGCAGCAATATCTACCTGCAACGCAAAGCGCACATCGTGCACGACTACTACCGCGGTGACGACGCACTGAAGAAGAAGATCAGCTCGGTCATGCTGGAATCGTTCATGTTCTACAGCGGTTTCTACTTGCCGCTGCACTGGGCAGCCCACTCGATCCTGCCCAATACCGCCGACATCATCCGGCTGATCATTCGCGACGAGGCCGTGCACGGGTACTACATCGGCTACAAATTCCAACGTGGATTCCGCTACGAAACGACGTCGCGGCAAAATGAACTGCGCGAATTCGCCTACGCCATGCTCACAGAACTCTTCGACAACGAAACTGACTACGCCCACTATCTGTACGATCCGCTGGGCATGACAGATCCAGTGCTGCCATACATGCGCTACAACGCCAACAAGGCCCTCGCCAACCTCGGCTTCGACCCGCTGTTCGCAGGCGCCGACAGCCAGGCTCCCGCGGAGATCTTGTCCGCGCTTGATCCAGGTGCAGCCGAGAACCACGACTTCTTCTCTGGCAGCGGCAACGCATACGTCATCGGAACCGCGGTCACTACCACCGACGACGACTGGAACTGGTAGCACCGCCGGACTTGGCGGCGGTATCCGCAGACAAGGAAGCTGCTGATGAGCCTTTCTTATTGCATTGTCGGTGGCGGGATCTCGGGTCTGGTAGCGGCCTACCGGATTCGGAGGTCCGTCGGTCCGGACGTGTCGATCACGCTGTTCGACGGCGCTGATCGGCTCGGCGGAATTCTGCGCACTGAGTGTCTCGGCGGACAGCCATTCGACATCGGCGCCGAGGCGTTCATCACCCGCAGGCCCGAAATGTCGGCACTGCTGGCCGAGATGGGGTTGGCCGACAGGCAGATCCAGACCACCGGTGTGCAACCGTCGCTCTACAGCTGCGGCGAGTTGCACCCCTTGCCGCAGCGCACTGTGCAAGGGATCCCGACGATGGCATCGTCGATGCTCGACCTGGTCGACAACGCATCGATCGCCCAAGTGCTCGACGAACGCATCCGCCCGCTGGTCTGGCGCGTCGGCGCTGACCCCACCGTGGCGGAACTGGTCGGCGATCGGTTCGGCGAGCAGGTGGTGGCCAGGTCGGTGGACCCCCTGCTGGCCGGGGTGTATGCGGGCTCGGCGGCGAACATCGGGTTGCGCGCCGCCGCTCCAGCCGTGGCAGCCGCCCTCGACCGCGGCGCGACGAGCTTGACCGAGGCGGCCCGAAGAGGCTTGTCCCCAACTATTTCCGGGTCGGCATTCGGTGCGGTGCAGGGCGGCTACTCGGTGCTCATCGACGAACTGCATCGCCAGTCGGGGGCCCGTTGGGTCCGGGCGGGTGTTCAGCGCGTGGGCCGTGCCGCAGCCGGCTGGGAGGTCCTTGATGACGAGGGCGCTCGCTGGTCGACGGATGCGGTTGTGCTGGCTGTTCCGGCGCCCCGGCTGGCGCCGTTGATCGAACACCTCGCGCCGCACAGCGCGGCGGCCGCACGCGACATACCCGTCGCGTCGGTGGCCGTGGTGGGCCTGGCGCTCCCGGTCGGCACAGCTCTGCCCCGGACGTCGGGAGTGTTGGTGGCTACGGGAGAAAAGCTACGCTGCAAGGCGATTACCCTGTCGTCGCAGAAATGGGGACGGCGCGGCGACGTCGAGCTGGTGCGCCTGTCGTTCGGCCGGCTGGGCGACAAACTGGCCCACGACGCCAGCGATGACGACCTGCTGCGCTGGGCGCGAGAGGATCTTGGCACCATCTTCGGTATTGACGTGGCGCCCGTCGACTTTCACGTGCACCGCTGGATCGACGCGATGCCCCAGTATCAGCCAGGCCACCAGGAGCTGGTCACCCAGTTGCGAAGCGGTCTACCGCCGACACTGGCCGTAGCGGGAGGATATCTGGATGGCATCGGGGTGCCGGCGTGTATTGGTACAGCCACCCGAGCGGTCGCCGCACTGACGATTGCCGGCGCTGCTGGATGACAATCAGTGCACGTCACGGTGTGTGTCTGAGGTCGTGGCCCTTGGTGGTGAGGCATTTGCCGTTCTCCAGGTTCCATTGCCAGCCGTGCAGGTTGCAGGTGAGCGTGTTGCCTTCCACTACACCGAATTTGGACAGGTCGGCTTTGAGGTGTGGGCAGCGGCGCTGGATTTCCCAGCCGTCGAGGGTGATCGATGAGGAGTCGTCGTGGGCTTCGGCGAACCAGCCGTCGGCGTAGGCGATGCGTTCGTCGGTGAGGCATTTGAAGAAGGTGTAGAGGTACTCGTTGTAGCCGCCCACGCGCCAGGCGGTGAACCGGGTGGACAAGAAGATGGTGTTGACCCAGTCGGGCTCGTTGTCACGCAGTACGGTGCGCACCAGTTCGGGTGGGATCGCGAAGCCGTAGCGGAACTTCTCGTCGGCGATGGGTTCGCGGACCAGGCGTTTGGGGAAGTCCAGGACCACGGTCTCGGTGTGGTCGGGGCCGGACAGGCGGAGTTCGACCGGGTAGCCGATGCCGTCGCAGATCTGGTCGGTCTGGGTCATGATCGGCTCGAACAGTGCCCGTAGTCCGGGCAGCAGGGGTTCTCCGGCGGCCGGGGCCCACGAGGCTTTCTCGGCGGCCAGTACCGGGGCCATCCGCTGGGCGTAGTCCTGGATGTAGGCGGCTTTGCCGGTGGTGAAGATGGTCTCGGGGTCGGTGACCGGGTGGGTCAGCGAATTCAGGTGTGACCGGTGAAATCGGCGGTGCTGCCGGGGATCATCAGCAGGCCGCCGTCGTGGCCGTGGCGGCGCATCTGGTCGAGGAAGACGACCTGGTCGGGGAAGATGTTGGCCGGGTCGCCGTGGTCGTCGTTGAGGTCGCGCAGTTCGGGGTCGAGGAAGCAGGGCGGGCCGGCCGAGGGGATCACCCAGGTGGCGCCGACTTGGGCGATGTACTGGCGGCACCGGTCCATCTGGCGCTGGCGTTTCTGGATGCCGAAGGCTTCTTTGGCCCGGGCCGGCATGTCGTAGACCATCGGGTACCAGATGGCCCCGGAGTACTGCAGCATGTGTACGTCGATCTGGCCGAAGTCGGTGTCCAGCATTCCGAGATCCACGGGCCTGGAGTCGTTCATATTGAAGAACGTGGTGACGCCATCCGACACCACGAGGCCTGAGTCGCCGATCGGGCCGTCGGCGGGGGCGCGCAGCGCGATGATCATCACGTCGAGGTCGCCCTTGGGGCCGCGCACGGTGTGTTTGACCGAGTCGGTGGTCTCGAAGAACCGGTGAAAGCCCAGTGCCTGCAGTTCGCGTTGCAGGTCGGGTACCGGGAAGTCGGGCAGCAACACCATCGCGTCCTTGTTGACGTGGCGGCGCAGGTTTTCCGGGTCGAAGTGGTCCTTGTGCAGGTGTGAGATGTAGAGGTAATCGACGTCACCGAGGGTGTCCCAGTCCAGTGCGCTGTTGTCGGGGAACGGGAACCAGGAGGCGAAGTAGGCGGGGTTGACCCAGGGGTCGCACAAAATGCTTCCCGCCTTGGTCTCGATCAGGAAGCCGGCATGCCCGACGCTGGTGACCTGCACAAACAGCCTTTCGATGGAGTCAGGACAAATGGATTGAGGCCAGGCGATTTTCGCCTGGACGGCGTCAGTGGCCCCCGTAATCAACCTGCCAATGCTTGATGCCGTTGAGCCAGCCGGACTTCAGGCGTTCGGGCGCACCGATCGGTTTGAGATCGGGCATGTGATCGGCGATCGCGTTGAACATCAGGTTGATCGTCATCCGGGCCAGGTTCGCACCGATGCAGTAGTGCGCCCCGGTGCCGCCGAACCCTAGGTGCGGGTTGGGATCCCGCAGGATGTCGAACGTATGCGGGTGGTCGAAGACTTCCTCGTCGAAATTGGCCGAACGATACGACATCACGACCCGCTGGCCCTTCGCGATGTGCACGCCATGAAGCTCGACGTCCGCGAGGGCGGTGCGCTGAAATGCCGACACCGGAGTCGCCCACCGGATGATCTCGTCAGCGGCGGTCTTGGGGCGCTCACGCTTGAACAGCTGCCATTGGTCCGGGTTGTGAGAGAACTCGATCATGCCGTGAGTGATCGAATTGCGGGTGGTCTCGCTGCCCGCGACCGAAAGCATGATGACGAAGAAGCCGAATTCGTCGTCGGTGAGCTTCTCACCATCGATGTCGGCTTGGACGAGCTTGGTCACGATGTCGTCGGTCGGATTCTTACCCCGATCCTCTGCCATCTTCATGGCGTAGGTGATCAGCTCGAGGGACGAGGCCACGGGATCGACGTCGGCGTACTCGGGATCATCGCCGGCGGTCATCTCGTTGGACCAGCGGAACAGCTTGTCGCGGTCGTCTTGTGGCACACCGAGTAGCTCGGCGATGGCCTGGAGCGGTAGCTCGCAGGCGACCTGTTCGACGAAGTCGCCGGTGTTCGACGCCGCGCCGGCCTTCGCGATCTGCTGCGCGCGGAAGTTCAGCTCGTCTTCGAGTCGCGCCAGCGCGCGCGGGGTGAACGCGCGCGAGATGATGTTGCGCAGCCGGGCGTGCTGTGGATCGTCCATGTTGAGAAGAACATTGCGCTGCAAGTCAATCGCCTCACGGGTCATGGACTGCGGCCACACCGGGATCGCGCCGTCCGGGGAGGTGCCGAAGACGTCATTGCGCTTCGACACTTCCTTCACATCGACGTGCCGGGTCACCAGCCAGTAGCCGTTATCCCCGAACCCACCGGTTCCGCCGGGCACATCAACCCAATGGACCGGTTCGGTCCGTCGCAGCTCCGCAAGCTCGGCAATCGGCAGACCCGACAGGTTGCGCTCGGCGTCGAGGGGATCAAAGCCTCGCGCGATATTCAGATTGACCATGGCGGACGGCTCCCTACATTCTCGGACCGGGCGATGCAGCAGTGCACACCACTATTGCCGTGGACATGGGTGCAGAAAAGGGCCTTTGGTCCTTAGCTCGGCCTACGCTCCACCAAACGTATTGCATACCAACCGACTTCGGTGATGGCATCACTGAAATCACTGCACGCCAACAGGACCGGGTCCGATGGCGCGACCCGTAGCTGGCGGAAGCGAGACGATTCAAACTAGGGACCTTCGTCCCTATCTTATAGCTCCAGCCTGCGCTTAGTGTGACAACCCAGCGAATTAAGGAACGTGTTCTCGTTTTTCCTGAGGTAGCTGGAGGTGACCGTTTTGTCCAAAGATTCGACTGGTGCTGCGGTGCGTGAGATCGATGTCGGAACGACGCCGACGAGATTTGCCCGGGGCTGGCATTGCCTCGGAATGGTGTCGGACTTCATCGACGGCAAGCCGCACTCGATCACCGCGTTCGGAACGAAGTTGGTCGTCTTCGCCGACAGTGAGGGTGCGGTGCACGTCCTCGACGCGTACTGCCGACATCTTGGTGGTGACCTCTCGCAAGGCGCGATCAAAGGTGATGCCGTCGCATGTCCTTTCCATGATTGGAGGTGGGCCGGCAATGGCCGCTGTACTCAGGTCCCGTATGCGAAGCGTGCTCCCCGACTTGCACGTACACGTGTGTGGTTATCGAGTATTCGTGCAGGTCTCTTGTTCGTTTGGCATGACCCCGAAGGCAGTGCGCCGTCGCCGCATCTGGACATCCCCGACATTCCGGAGTTTCAGGACGAGGGTTGGACGGAATGGTCCTGGCGCACTGAGGTCATCGGCTCCAATTGCCGCGAGATCGTCGACAACATCGTCGATATGGCGCACTTCTACTACATCCATTTCGGGTTTCCGACGTATTTCAAGAATGTGTTCGAAGGCCAGGTAGCATCCCAGTACCTTCGGACGATCGGCAGGCCCGACGTCAACTTGGGCGGTTCGCACTATGCGGGCGAGCAGATCCTCGATTCCGAGGCTTCCTACTTCGGGCCGTCGTTCATGATCAACCGGCTGCACAACAGCTACGGCGGGTACGAAGTGGAAGCCATCCTGGTCAACTGCCATTACCCGGTGACTCCGGATTCCTTTGTACTGCAATGGGGAATAATGGTTCGCCGCCCACAAGGTCTGAGCGACGAGGCCACCGACCTGCTGTTGCGTGCGTTCACCGACGGTGTCAGCCAGGGCTTCCTGCAGGACGTCGAGATCTGGAAGAACAAGACCCGCATCGACAATCCGCTTCTCGTGGAAGAGGACGGACCGGTCTATCAGCTGCGACGATGGTATGAACAGTTCTACGTCGACGCCGCCGATGTCACTCCGGAGATGACTGATCGGTTCGAGTACGAGGTGGACACCACTGCGGCCAATGAGTACTGGCGCGCAGAAGTGGCCGAAAACCTTCGAAAGCGCGAAACATCGACAGCAGCCGTTCGCGATAAATCCGAGACCGCTGCCCCTGGTCTCGATCAGCCGAGCCCTGGGAGGGCAGTTTAGTGATTTCACACGACCACAGCAGCATCCATGCGATCCGCGACACTCAGACAGTTCTCGACGGGGTCGCCGAACTGCTACCTCGACTGCGCGAGCGCGCGCAAGCCACCGAGAATCTGCGCGCGATCCCCGATCAGTCATTGACGGAACTCGAAGAGATCGGATTCTTCAAACTCCTGCAGCCGGAACAGTGGGGCGGCTTGCAGTGCGATCCCACCGTTTACTGCGAAGCGGTCCGGCGGCTGGCCAGCGCCTGCGGTTCCACCGGTTGGGTGGCCGGCATCCTCGCCGTGCACAATTGGCATCTGGCGCTCTTCGACCAGCGGGCCCAGGACGACGTCTGGGGCGACGACGTGTCTGCGCGTGTGTCGTCCTCCTACGCCCCGATGGGCTCGGGCAAGGCGGTCGACGGAGGCTATCTGGTCAGCGGCGAATGGAAATGGTCGTCCGGTTGTAACCATGCCGGCTGGACCTTCGTAGGAGGCCCGGTCATCAAGGACGGCCGCCCGGTCGACTTCGGCAGTTTCCTCATCCCGCGCGCCGACTATGACATCGATGACGTTTGGAACGTGGTCGGCCTGCGTGGCACGGGAAGCAACACCCTCCTCATCGACGAGGTATTTGTACCCGAGCACCGCTTCCTGTCCTTCAGAGCGATGAACGACGGTACCGCAGGAGGTTGCCAGACCAACACTGCACCGGTGTACAAGATGCCCTGGGGCACTATTCATCCCACCACGATCTCAACGCCCATCGTGGGTATGGCCTACGGTGCCTACCACGCGCACGTCGAGCACCAGGGCCGGCGGGTGCGCGCTGCGTACGCCAACGAGAAAGCCAAGGACGACCCGTTCACCAAGATCCGTATCGCCGAAGCGGCCAGCGACATCGACGCGGCCTGGCGTCAGCTGACGGGCAATGTTGCCGACGAGTACGCGCTGCTGCTGGCCGGCAAGGAGATCCCGTTCGAGTTGCGCGCCCGCGCCCGTCGCGACCAGGTCCGCGCCACCGGCCGCGCGATCGCCTCGATCGACCGGCTCTTCGAGGCCTCGGGTGCCACGGCACTATCGAACGACGCTCCGGTGCAGCGCTTCTGGCGGGACGCCCACGCCGGCCGGGTGCACGCTGCCAACGATCCGGAGCGCGCCTACCTGATCTTCGGCAACCACGAGTTCGGCCTGCCCTCGGCCGACACGATGGTCTGACAGATGACCGGACGAACGGCGACGATGAACATCCGGTCGCTCGGGTACCTGCATATCGCGGCCACCGACGTGGCGGCCTGGCGTGAATTCGGCCTGAAGGTACTGGGCATGGTTGAAGGCAACGGCCCCCTTGAGGGCGCGCTGTATCTGCGCATGGACGAGTTCCCCACTCGCCTGGTGATCGTCCCGGATACACATGACCGCATGCTGGTATCCGGGTGGGAGGCCGCGAATGCCGCTGCGCTGGGAAATATTCGCGATGCGCTGGATCGAGAGGGCTGGCGCTATGAGGAAGCCGGGCCACTCGAGCGTGCTGACCGGCGTGTCGACGAGATGATCCGATTACAGGACCCCTCGGGCAACACCTTGGAAGTGTTCCACGGTGTGGCGCTTGAGCACCGTCGGGTGGTCACACCGTACGGGCACAAGTTCGTCACCGCTGAGCAAGGGCTGGGGCATGTGGTGCTGACCGCACTCGATGACGCCGAGTCGCTGCACTTCTACTGCGACGTGCTGGGTTTCAAACTGCGCGATTCGATGCGACTCCCGCCACAGGTGCTGGGACTGCCCGCCGACGGGCCACCGGCGTGGCTCCGATTTCTCGGGGTGAACCCCCGCCACCACAGCCTGGCATTTCTGCCCGCTCAACCTGCCAGTGGCATTGTGCACTTGATGATCGAGGTGGAGAACAGTGACGATCTGGGTCTATGCCTAGATCGTGCCCTCCGCCGCAATGTTGCGTTGTCGGCGACGGTGGGGCGGCACGTCAACGACAACATGCTGTCTTTCTACATGAAGACGCCCGGCGGCTTCGATCTTGAATTCGGTTGCGAGGGTCTGCACGTCGATGATCATCAGTGGGTGGTCCGCGAGTCCACCGCTGTGAGCTTGTGGGGTCACGACTTCAGTATCGGGTCGGGGAATCGATGACGGGAGTATGAAACCCCAGGAGCCGAGATGTCGACACTCTTTCTCACTCCCCCGATTCCACTTCGTCGCGGAACTGCCTTCTAGCTGTTTATCACTGACAACGCCGTGAGGATGTCGTCACGTTCATCGGGAGTAAGCCCACCCCAGACCCCATGCTGCTCGGGAACTCTCAGTGATTGTCTCAGGCAAACCTGTCTTACGGGGCATGAATGACAGATCGCCTTGGCTCTGGCAACACGTCGGCGTCGGGCCGCGGCCCTTTCGTGATCGGGGCCGTAGAACACCATCGGATCGACGTCGCGGCAGCTGCTATGCGAGCGCCAATCCGGGAAGGCCGGGTCTGGGATCGGTAGTCGGCAGGGTTTCATCGGACCTCCTTCGGTGCTACCGAGCAGCTGAAATGATTCGACCATTGCGCGATCGCTCCCGCTAGGGACTGAAGTCCCCCGCGCCTGAGGGCTATTGTCAGAAGTCGACGAACCGTCTCGAAGCGTCGAAGTTCGAAGTAGCCCAGCCACAGACGTTCCGAAGTCGGAGTCTGTGCTAGCTGAAAGCCAAGTACGATACGCACAAAGAGAATTGGAGTGCCCAGACGCCAATCCCCACCAACCCGCCGACGAGGAGCCAGAGCAGATAGGGCCGGGCGCGTTGGGCAGCCGCAGGATTCGGCTGACTCATCGCCCTGGGCGCCGCAGCGCCACGCCGTATTACCGGGCCGTAGGGCCATTCGACCCTGTTATCTCTGTTGTGCCCCAGAGAAGATCGGTGCGTGGCAGTTGTGAACGGCCACTGTGGCTGAACAACGAAAGGCAGCGAAGAGCCCGATGACCGATGACCTCGGCATAGCCGAACGCGGCGAGGACCACGTTACGCGGCTGGCCTTCGCCGCCGGCCGCGGTGACTCAGCGGCGCTCGAGCAATTCATCCGGGCCACCCAGACCGACGTCTGGCGCACCGTCGCCTACCTCGGCGACGCCGGTTCGGCCGACGACCTCACCCAAGAGACGTTCATGCGCGCCATCACCGCGCTGCCCCGGTTCAGCGGCCGCTCCTCCGCGCGCACCTGGCTGCTGTCGATCGCCCGCCGCGTGGTGGTCGACCAGATTCGGCACAAACAGAGCCGGCCGCGCACCCAGCACGGGGTGGACGTCGAGCAGGTCCTGGAGAGCTACCGCCCGGTCGGCGGGTTCGAGAAGATGGTGGAAATCCGCCTCCTGCTCGACGGCCTGGATCCCGACCGGCGCCACGCCCTGCTGCTGACCCAGGTCCTGGGCCTGTCCTACGCCGAAGCCGCCGAGGTGTGCGGCTGCCCCGTCGGCACCATCCGTTCCCGGGTGGCACGCGCCCGCGAAGACCTGATCGCCGCAGCCGAACGCGACGATCTCACCGGCTAGCTCGAGGCTGCCTCGGAACGGGTCTTCGGCGCGACCTTCGCAAATTCGAGATGCGGGTCCGCCACGGGACCTTTGCGCAAAGTCGCAACATCATGGAAATAGTTCATCGACATCACCCAAGGACCGTCAACGCCGCGGCGAGGCATCTGGTCCAGCGCGCGCTGCACATATCCTGCCGAGAAATCCAGCAGCGGGAGCGTTTCCATCTCCGGATCGGCAACCGGTGACACCATGTCGTAGCCGTGGCTGTCCATGTGGCTCAGCAACCGGCAGAAATGCTCGCACAAAAGATCGATCTTGAGCGTCCACGACGAGTTCGTATAGCCGAACGCGAGCACGAAGTTGGGAACGCCGGACAGCATCATGCCCTTGTAGGCCACCGTTTTCGATAGGTTGACGGGCGTACCGTCGACGGTGAGCGTCATACCGCCGAGCAACTGGATGTTCAGTCCAGTTGCGGTCACGATGATGTCGGCGTCGAGCTCGCGACCGGACTCCAGCAGGATGCCGTTCTCGGTGAACGTCGCGATGCGGTCGGTGACCACCGAGGCGCTGCCGTTCCTGATCGCGGTGAACAGATCTCCGTCGGGCACTGCGCAAAGCCGTTGATCCCACGGCTTGTAGGTGGGGTTGAAATGCACGTCCACCGGGAACGCGGACGGCAGTTTGGCGGCGTTGAAGCAACGGATCACCGCCCGTGCCGCTTTCGGGTACCTCTGGCAGAATTCGTAGACTCCGCGTTGCTTGAGGATGTTCTTGCGCCGCGTCAACGCGTACCCACGCTCGCCGCCCAGCAAACGCTTCGCGGTATTCGCAAACTTGTCTTTGGCCGGGACCGGCATCACGTATGTCGGCGAGCGCTGCAGCATGGTGACGTGGCCGGCCGTGTCGGCCATTGCCGGGACCAATGTGACCGCGGTGGCACCGCTGCCGATTACGACGACCTTTTTGCCGGCGTAGTCCAGATCCTCCGGCCAGTGCTGAGGATGCACGATCTGTCCGGTGAAGCGTTCAGAGCCGGGGAATTCTGGCGTGTAGCCCTGGTCGTAGCGGTAGTACCCACCGCCGCAGAACAGCCAGCTGGCGGAAATCTGCACGAGTTCTGGTTCTGCGCCGGCACGGCTGGTCCGCTCGACGTCCACGGTCCAGGTGGCCGTGTTCGAATCCCAGGCTGCCCCCAGCACTTTGTGATGAAACCGGATATGCCCGTCGATCCCGTTCTCCGACACCGTCTCGCGTAGGTAGTCGAGGATCTTGTCAGCGGAGGCGATGGCGTACTCGTCGCGCCACGGCTTGAACTCGTAGCCGTACGTGTGCAGGTCGGAATCCGATCGGATTCCCGGGTAGCGGAACAGATCCCAGGTGCCGCCGATCGCATTACGGGCCTCCAGAATCATGTAACGGCGGCCCGGGTGTTCGCGCTGCAAGTAGTAGGCAGCACCGATGCCGGAGATGCCGGCACCAACGATCAGGACGTCGCAGTGTTCGATGTCAGTCATAGCCGATCAAGCCTTTCGATGCACGGGATTGCCGATGACGCAATTACTGCTGTGCCGTCGATGCGACCCGGAATAGTCAAATTCGCGGGCGGTTTCGGGCAGCCGAGGGCGGCTAACCGACGGAAAGCAAGTGTTGGCGTTGCGGTTCACTGCGATAGCGGCTCGGCGGACCGTCGATCTTGCAGATCTTCCACATCAACTTGGCGATGGGGTTCATCAATCCGGTGTCGTAGCAGAGCATGCGGACGTCGCCGAACATGTCGCGCAGTATCTTGCGTGACTCGGGGGCGTCGAAGAACAGCTCCTTGCGCACCGAGCGCGGGATGTCGAATTCCTTCCAGAACGCGCGCGGCGGCACGATGATCGCCGAGCACAGGATCCGCATGACCAACGGTACGTAAAGCGACAACAGCAGGCGCTGGTGCCAGCGCAGGTTCGGTACCCGCTTGTGCAGGTACTGGTGCGCGAAGGACATGTGCCGGGCCTCCTCGGCGACGTGGATGGCCATGACCCGTTCCATGATCGGGTGCAGGGCCTTGCCCTCGCGCAGCACGTTCTTCTGCGTGTGGTCGATCGGCTCCTCGCCGGCGAGGATGCCGAAGAAGAACGGAATCGGCAGCGGGCCGGCGGTCAGCGGGATCAGCGGCTGCAGCCACTTGAGCAGCCGCGGCATGCCGGGCACGTCCATGCCGATGCGGTTCACCATCTCCTGGAACATCAGATTGTGGTTGCACTCCTCAATCGATTCGTGCAGGCAATACCGGTATTCCGGCGAGCCGTTGGGCACCCAGAACGAGTACTCCATCAGGCCGCGGATGAGGATGTTCTCGAACTGTTCGCCGACTTTGGCGACATTGGCCTGCCGCCACATGCCGATCTCGATCTGACGCTCGTCCGGCTGCCCCTGGTACCAGCGATGAGCTCCGATCGGATCGGATACCGGCAAGATCCACCGGGGGTCGTCTGCTTTGACGGCGAATGCTGGTGTATCCCACTCGATGTCCTTGTACGGGTTGAAGCTACGTCGCACCGAACCCTCGGACAGTGTCGCGAGCATGTCGGTGTACTGAATGTCGTCGCTGACGTCCATGTTCTTGCGCCAACGCCTGACCATCTTGGTCCGAGCCATGTTGCAGACCTCCCATTCGGGGTTTACATATCCCCACCGCGTGTACACAAACGGTACCGGCGGTATCCCTATCCGCGGATAGGGCCGAAAGACCCTATTGGCGTGGCCGAGCTACGGGCCGGCGCGTACCGCCCGGATGTCCGGGAACTTGGCCCTGATCAACGACAGGATGAGATCATTCAGCGTGGCATTGCGCAAACTGCAAGGCCCACAGGCGCCTTCGAGAGCGACCGTGACAACTCCGTCTATGACTGACACCACCTGAACGCTGCCGCCGTGAGAAGCGACGAACGGCCCGACCTCATGAGCCACCAGTCGGGCGATCTGGTCCCGTAGCCGGTCATCGGAAGCCGGGATCGCTGAGAGCGCCTGAAACAGTGCAGTTCTCACCCGAGGACCGTCACGTGACCAGCAGCGACCAGACGCCAACCGGGTGCGGATTTCGCCGTCGGCCACCTCCACAGCTGCCAAAGTGCCGTCGAGGCGCAACTCATCGATCAGACTGCGTGGAACACAGTTGATGTTGGTGACCCACCGCACGGTTCGCGGGTCCCCAGTTGCTTCGGAATGCAGCAGCACCGTCACTGCCCGGTCACCAACATCGTGAGTTGACGCGCCGCAACGGCTCCGGACCAGGCGAACGTAAACATATAGCACCACGCCACCACCGGCCACCGCCAAGAATTCGTCTCACGACGGATCGTCGCCACCGTAGACATGCACAGCAGCGCGAAGGCGAAGAAGACCAACAGCGCGGCCACGGTAGGCGGCGTGAACAACATCTCGCCCTGGTGCGGCCCGGACAGCCACACTGCTCCGCGGATCGCGTCAATCGGGCTGGCAGGATCCCCGGCGGCGAAGATCTGACCCATGGTGGCGACAAACACTTCCCGTGCGGCCATTGCGCCGATCAGTCCGACACAAATCCGCCAGTCAAAGCCGAGCGGTTCGAAAATCGGCTGGATGAACCTGCCGATCGCGGCCGCATATGACTGGTCGATGCCGTCGGCGTGAGGCGGCAAATTCAACAAGAACCACAAGCACACCGAGGTGGCCAGGATGATGGTGCCGGCCTTACGCAGGAATGCCTGCGCCGCGTCCCACATACTGAGCAACACCGACTTGACCGGTGGGAACCGATAGGGCGGTAGCTCCATGTAAAAGGGCAACATGTCCCCACCCAAGACGACCTTTTTGAACAGCCATGCGGTCGTCATGGCCGCGCAACCACCGAGAACATACAGCCCGAACATCACCAGCCCCTGCAGCCCGACCGGGCCCCAGTGCACGTTCGGGTCGACCAGTAGGGCGACCAGGAGAACGTAAACCGGTAGGCGGGCCGAGCAAGTCATCAGCGGAACGGACATGATCGTCGCGATCCGGTCGCGCGAGGAAGGCAGAGTGCGGGTGGCCATGATGCCGGGTACAGCGCAGGCCACCGAGGAAAGCATCGCCACGAATGCACGTCCCTCCAACCCGGTCGTCGCCATGATGCGGTCCACCAAGAACGCGGCCCGCGCCATGTATCCGACGTTCTCCAGTAGCGAGATGAGCAGGAACATCAAAACGATCTGTGGAATGAACACGAGCACCGCGCCGACCCCGCCGATCACACCGTCACCGAGCAGCCCAGCCAGAGCCTCGTTGGGAATGACCGTGGCGACCGAACCGCCCAGCCAGCCGAAGAACTGCTCCACCAGATCCTGAAGCGGCGCAGCGACAGTGAAGATGACCTGAAAGAATGCGGCCATCACCGTCAGGAATGTCAACGTTCCCCACAGCGGATGCAAAAGCACACGGTCGATTCGCGCACTGCGGTCGTCGGCCCGCGGCGCCCGGTACTCGGCGGCGGCCAGTACGGATGCGCTCCAGGAACTGAACTCCGCGTCATCCTGCGGCGGCGGGAACGGAACCCGCGGCCAGCACTCCGGAGCGGCCATCAGTTCCCGTACCGGTCCGAAACCCTTACCGCGGCTGGCGATTACTCCAGCTACCGGCACCCCGAGCGCGGTCGACAGCTGAGCGATGTCGAGATGGCCGCCGCGGGCAGCAAGTTCGTCCATCATCGTCAAGATGACCATGGTGGGCCGGCCGAGGGCCAGTACCTGGGACACCAGTGACAGCGAGCGCTCCAACACGGTGACATCGACGACCACGGCCAGCGCGTCAGGACTGGAAATGCCGGGAAGGGCCCCGTGCAGCAAATCCGCAACCACCTGTTCGTCCGGGCTCACCGGGTGCAGACTGTAGCTACCGGGCAGGTCTTCGACGATGAACTTCACCGTGCCCCAACTTGTACAGTTGTGCCGACCCGCTCCGACACGGCGCGCGACCGTGACGCCCGGATAATTACCCGTCCGGGCTCTCATGCCGGTGAGGTGATTGAAGACGCTGGTCTTTCCGCTGTTGGGACTACCGACCAAAGCGATACGCGTTTGACCGATAGGCATGTCATCGGCAGCGTTGCCGTGACAGGCAGGAGCGTTCACGAAACCACCGTCACCAGGATGTGGCGCGCCTCGCGACGTCTTAGGCACATGTCATAGCCCAGAATGCGGTACACGGCGGGATCACCGAGCGGTGCGACCCGGATTGGTTCCACTGCATACCCGGGACGAAAACCTAAGTGACGCAACCGCAAAGCGACGCAATCTGGCGATTCGTCGGAGATTCTCACAATAGTGGCGCAGGATCCGACGGGTAGATCTGACAGTATCCTGCACTGTTCCGGCGTATACATCTCTCACTTCCAGACGAACAGAAGTCGCTGCGCTCCGGCGGACACCCTGCAAAGTCTCGGCGTCTCTGCGGCACTTGGTCGCGCCACCGTCAAAAGTACTGCTGGGAAGCCAGATTCAGCAGGGCCGAAAGTCCTCAGTGGTTCGCCGTCAGCGGCGGCTGTCACCAGCGGTTCTCTCGCCGAGAGGGGCTCGATGTTGGGGACCAAGGACCCTTCACGTGGCCCAATCGGGACACCAATCTGGGTATGACGGACGTGCCGGACTGAACAGCGCAGCGGAATACGTGGGCTGACCACTACATCGCGCAGTCACGGCGCCGAAACGAGAACAAGGAGTTCCATTGCCCAGGAACGAGAACGGGGCCGCCGTCAATGCCAACATACTTGTCGGCATTGACGGATCGATGGCGGCTCTCGACGCGGCCGCATGGGCGGCACGCGAAGCGGACCGGCGGAAGGCCTCGGTGCGGCTGGTCCACATCATCGATCCGCGGGAGGCAGAAATCGATTTCGGCCCTTGGTCACAGCACCGGATACTGAAGCATCTGGAGTTCAACGCCGTCGACTTGCTGGCTGAGGCTCAGCAGCAGATTGCTGCCATGTGCCCGGAGGTAGTAGTCGAGACCTCGTCGATGGTGGGTCGACCCCTGCAGATGCTGATTGCTTTGTCACGAGAGGCACTAATGACCGTGGTGGGCACGAGTCGCGCCGAAACTAAGGGCGCCGCCAATGCCGGGTCGGTTGCGGTGTCCGTGAGTGCCCACGGATACGGCCCAGTCGTGGTGGTACGCGGAGTGCGAAACGATGCGCACGCAGAACAGCAGCGAACGATCGTCGTGGGTGTGGACAGCTCTGAGGCAGCTGACAACGCTACTGAGTGGGCATTCGCGGAAGCTGCGCTGCGCGGCGCTGATCTCACCGCCGTCTTCAGCTGCGGTGAATTGCCCGGCAGCCTCACCGACCGGGATTCAGAGCCACGATGGTGGCTGGAATACCAAGCGCAACAATTGCAACTCCTGAATGAGCACATCGAGCGGTGGAGCGAACACTACCCGGAGGTCGTCGTTCATTGCGCGGTGACGAGTGGCCGGACGGCGTGGGCATTGATGCGTTGGGCGCATGAAGCGCAGCTGATCGTCGTTGGTAGTCGGGGTCGCAGCGAATTTGTGGGTGCAGTCCTCGGCTCGACCAGCCACGCCCTCATTCACCACTCGCCCTGCCCGGTGATGATCGTGCCGTCGAGCGCCTCCTCGAACCGAAGTGGACAGCCGTAGGCGTCTTAGAGCACAACCCAAAGGAGTAACGCCACGACCAGTAGCAACCACACCCACTTCGGTGCGCGGTATTGAGCCATCAGCTAGGCCTCTCGATCTCGGGAGACCCCAGTTTGGATCAGTAGAGCGGCAATCCGGAAGGGCCACAAGGCCCTAGATTTCCTCAACGTGATCGCGGTCGGCACGACTCCGCTTTCACTACTCCTGTTCCCCAAAGCCCGGGCAACGTAGGGACTTTCAGTGATCCTTTGAGGTCCAAAGTCCCTATGAGGGCGCTGCACCGGCGAACTACCTTGGTGATGCTGCAGTTCCAATTGGTCAGGGAGGCGCGACTGGGCCGAGGTTCCGATAGCCTCGACCCTCCCTAGCAGTCGGTCGCGCTGCTGCAGCCGCCCCGCTGAACTTCCGCAGCGGGGCGTTCCCTGTTCCTGAGGTGGTTCTCGGCTACGGCTGCGAATGGTCATCCCACGTTACGCCATGTCTTTCGGCGCACCACTTTGGATACGCTGGCTTGGGTCACTCCGAACCTGGCGGCCAGCTCGTACTGCGTCACTCCAGATGCCGACAACCGGCGGATCGCTCGGACATCTTCGGGAGTGAGGACGTGGTAAGTCGGCAGCGTGCGCTGACTGCAGATGTAGTGCGCCTTGTTGTAGTGGGATACACACAGCCCCCGCGCCTTCGGCGGCTGATCACAGTAATGACAGCGGCTTTCGACGATGTGGTGGCCGTCGCACCCGTCGGCAGAACATTTCATCCGTCTCATCGCGCGGCTACCCCACCGAGTCGATTCGGATAGGGATGCAGCCGGCAACACCGGCTTTCGCCATGACGCATGACATGGGTGCTTTCCTCTCTGAGTAGTCGTGAATCGATACGATGGTGTCCCCTTCGACACGTCGCTACAACGTCCGAGCTAAACAGGGCGGAATCCGTCGATGCTAGTGACGAATGGCCTTTGTATGGCCGTGGACGCCATGAAATCCCGCGGGCTGCAGGAAGAGTTGGCCCATTGGGACCTTCGCCTCTACTGCGCGGGCACCTCATCGACGTAAACACGGTGCAGACCAGGTAGAGCCGAACCCAGGAAGGCCGGTAGATGACGAGTGGGCCAGACCCAGCGACCAATGGCAGCGGGCATCATTCCCATTGCACAGTCACAGAGCAACGCCGCGGCGATATTTGCCTGGTCGAAGTAGCCGGAATTGTCGATGCGCTGACACTTCCCCGGCTGGAAGCTGCGATGACCTGGCCCGCGACCCGTGTGCCCAAAGCCGTGATCGTGGACCTGAGCGCAGTAGATTTTCTCGCATCAGCCGGGATCGGGCTACTCGTGTCCGCACACCACGCTCTCGCCCCGGCGGCTCGGTTCGTTGTCGTCGCCAGCGGTCCGGCGACCGGTCGCCCGCTGGCACTGATCGGTATCACCAACATTATCGACGTGTATGCCACGCGTGCCGAGGCATTGCTCGCACTGGCGGAGCAGGCGAATTGACAGAAGTATCCGGACAAGTCGAAACCACCGGAGCTCTCGGGTCCACAAGCTTTCGTAAGCTTGGGGTTCCCGCGACACTGCCGCACGTCGCGCAACTACGCTTCGAATTCTCTGAGTGGCTGCGCCGGAGTTTCACCCTGGCGCCAGACCAGGCCAGCGATATCGTACTCGCCGTTCACGAAGCCTTGGCCAACGCTGCCGAGTTCGCTTACATCTCCAGCGCACAACGCGGGGTGATGCATCTGCGGGCCGACTATCGGGATCTGTCGACTCTCACCGTCACCATCGCCGATGAAGGGCGTTGGCGGATCAGAGATCCTGACACGGAACAGGACCCGTCCCGCGGCCGTGGAATCTCGCTGATGCGAGCACTTGCCGATCGTGCGGTGGTCGAGTCCGCGCCCGCTGGCACGCAGGTTCGGTTGCAGTGGAGCCATATCCAGCCGGCGCACCAGGAGGGCTCCCGCGGGCTCACATTGGGCTGATGCACAGTGGCTGACTGACAACCGCCGATCTGAAGAGAAATACCCGCAGCGCCTTCCGTACTGTCCGCGACCATCTCGGCGCCAAAACGGGTAGCAGTCACGCATATCGGGTATTGCTGACGACTCGGTCGATGATCTCCCTGGCGGCAGCCATGTGCTTGTACGCCTGGTCCATGTCGGTATCGAACTCGGCACGATAGCTGATCATCGCACCGCCAATCGTGGACAGACAGATATGTGCGGCGTCGTGTGCGTCGTTCGTCGCGGCCGTCAGCTCGGCGGTGAGTCGCGTATCGGGGGTCGGCAGGTGGGCGGCAAGATCAACGGCGGCCATGTCGTGCATGCGCTCGCACGCCGGTTCCAACGCCTCAACGTTCCCCTGCTGCAACGCCTCCTGTGAGTCGTCCAATGCGGTCCGAAGTGCGATGAAGTCGGGACGACTGTCGATCCACCACGTTCGGATCGCCGCATCCCCGGACACAGTCCCGGGTACATTCAACTGTCCACGCTGGTGTACCCAGGCCGGGGCCGTGACCAGCAGGGCAGCCAGGAGAAATCCGAAAAGGCCCGTCTTCAAGATGTTTCGTACCGAAAACCGATTTGACCGAATCGGGCTGGCAGCCATCGTGAGCTCCTTACCGTTCAGCGAGAACTTCAGACGTGTCGGGAGAAGGCGATTCGGTACCGACTCCACGCGGTGGTGCGGAGTGACCACGCCAGTGTCACCAGGTGTGCATATGTGTTTCGAGGGTATTTCGGCCCACTGCGCGCGGACCTTCGGCAGGAATTCAGGATCCCACTGGGGCTGGCGGCGGCGGGACAGCTGGTTGGTCGAGGACGCGACAAGTGAGGACCTTTGGCCGTAGCTGCGGTATTTGGCGCGAGACTAGATTCGTCCGGCGTGGCAGAGAACGAGCGCTCCCCGGGACCAGCCGTCGGTAAGGCCGGTGCGGTCTATGTGTTGATCGCCGGCATCCTCGGGCTGGCAGCGTCGACGGCCCTGACCGTCGAAAAGATCGAGCTGCTGATCGACCCGTCCTACGTGCCCTCGTGCAGCGTCAACCCGGTTATCTCGTGTGGTTCGGTGATGGTGACCTGGCAGGCTTCGGTGCTCGGTTTCGCCAATTCACTGATCGGGATGGTTGCCTTCACCGTCACGCTGGTCACCGGCGTGCTGACGGTCGGCGGCATCCGGTTGCCCCGCTGGTACTGGGCAGGTCTGGCGGCAGGAACCGTCCTGGGTTCGGTATTCCTGCACTGGTTGATATTTCAGAGTCTCTACCGCATCGGCGCATTGTGCCCCTATTGCATGATCGTATGGGCGGTCACCATCCCTCTGATGGTCGTCGTGAGTTCGATAGCGCTGCAACCGCTGCACCGGAATGCGCTCGCCCGCGCCATTTATCAGTGGCGCTGGTCGTTCGTGGTGCTCTGGTACACCTCACTGGCCCTGTTGGTCCTGATGCGGTTCTGGGAGTACTGGTCAACGTTGCTGCAATTCTCTTGACGTCGGTGCCTGGAAAATGAGACCAAAGGCCCTTCATTCCGCGTTCTGCGCATGAGATAACTGAACGTGGGGTCGACATCGACCAACCACCAAGTTGCCTTGCTCGGCAAGCCGTTCCCGGAAGAAAGGCAGCGCGATGTCGAACCGAATCGCAGCACACAGCGTGATTGTCGGGGTGGACCGATCCCCGCAGGCGCGCGAGGCGGTGCGATGGGCGGTACATGAGGCAGTCGGGCGTAACGCCCCACTGGCCATCGTGCATGTCACAGATTCGCTACCGGCGGTGGCCTCGACGTTGGACTGGTCCGTTGGCCAAATCCCACCGGAGGTCGTCCAGGCTCAACAGGACGCAGGCTCCACCATCCTGGCCGAGGCAATCAGTCTCGCGCATGACTGTGCGAACGCCGGCGAGCGACCGGAAATCATCGGCGAGTTGCGGTTCGGCAAGCCGGCGCCGACCTTGGTCGGTCTGTCCAAACAAGCCCAGATCGTAGTGGTCGGATGCCGCGGCGAAACGGGATGGCAGCATCGCCGACTGCTCGGATCGGTCAGCACCGGTGTCGTCCACCACGCCCACTGCCCGGTCGCGGTCATTCACGATGAGCCGGCATCCTCGCCGTCGGCACAGCAATCGCCGGTGCTGCTGGGGATCGACGGATCACCGGCATCGGAACGGGCGACCGAAATCGCGTTCGGGCAGGCATCTTGGCGCGGGGTGGATTTGGTAGCACTGCACGTGTTGGCCGACTCAACCGCCACGAACGGCTTTTTCGCCATGGAATGGTCGGCGTTACAGTCGACGACCCAAAAGAGCCTGGCCGAACGCTTGGCCCACTGGCAGAGACGCTATCCCGCGGTCAACGTCAGCGTCGAGGTCGAATTTGAGAATCCGGTTCGCCAACTGCTCGCCCGTGCCGAAGATGCCCAGCTGGTCGTCGTGGGCAGCCACGGTCGCGGCGGGTTCACCGGGATGTTGTTGGGCTCAGTCAGCACGGCAGTGTCCCAGGAGTCTCGTGTGCCGGTGATCGTCGCCCGAGGGGGCAGCTAGTTTCGTGCGGTTACGGATACAGCGTCGCATCCCGGGGACAGGCCGGTGATAGCGTCGAACACGGATCGCGAAGGGTGAACAAGGTGGGTGCCGGGAGTGAACGGACGTGTCGGCGAGCCGTGCTGCTCACGTCCTTGACGGCCGCACTGGTGGCCACGGCCGGCTGCGGTGTCGCCCCAGGACGGCCGGCCGCGTCCGAAGATCCCGTGACAACATTGCCGGTTCCGGCCAACATACCGCCGTTCCCGTTGCCCAGTGATGTTCCGCCCGTACCGCTGCCGAGTGCGGTCCCCGAGGTGCCGCTGCCGAACGATATCCCGCGCGCTCAGCTTCCGGCGGACGTACCTCGAGTCGAATTACCCGGGGCCATTCCCGAAGTCCCGTTGCCTTCTGCCATTCCACCTATACCGTTTCCGTGACCGCTGGCCCGAAGCGGATCACATCGGTTCTACTGCAGGGGGTTTCCACGTGCCGTCGGTGATCGCGGGTTGGCCCCAATAGGCGCGAATGTACAGCGAGAAGGGACCGAACTGAGTTCACCGCAGATGACCACCGGTTTCCGATCCGAACCGTCGATCCGTGGCCTACGTTCGAATGAGAGCTGCTCACTCACACCGATGGAGGGCACGATGAAAGCACTGCGGTTGATGGACTGGAAAACCGAACCCGAACTCGTCGACGTCCCGAAACCGACGCCCGGGCCGGGGCAAGTGGTGATCAAAGTCGGAGGTGCCGGCGCCTGTCACTCCGACCTGCACCTGATGCACGATTTCGAACCGGGAACGATGCCGTGGCAGATGCCGTTCACCCTGGGCCACGAGAACGCCGGCTGGGTTGAATCCGTCGGCGCCGGTGTTACCACGGTGGCCGAGGGTGACGCCGTCGCCGTCTACGGCCCGTGGGGCTGCGGCACCTGCCAGCGCTGCCGGTTGAGCTTTGAAAACTACTGCGAGAATCCAACGGCTGCCCCGGTCGTGAGCGGCGGTGGCGGCCTCGGACTGGACGGCGGGATGGCCGAGTACCTGCTGGTCCCGTTCGAACGATTGCTGGTGCCGCTGCCCAACGGACTCGAGCCGGAGACAGCCGCACCGCTCACCGATGCCGGCCTGACTCCGTATCATGCGATCCGCCGATCGTGGCCCAAGATGACACCGACGTCGACGGTGGTGATGATAGGTGTCGGAGGACTGGGCCATGTTGCGCTGCAATTGATCAAAGCCACCACCTCTGCCCGGGTGGTCGCCGTTGACAATCGGCCGGAAGCACTGGAACTGGCCACGAAGATGGGCGCCGATCACGTCCTGCCGTCGGACGACGACGCTGTTGCGGCCATCAAGGATCTCACCGACGGACATGGGGCGGATGTCCTACTGGATTTCGTCGGGGCCACTGCCACAATCGAACTCGCGCGCAGCGCCGCACGCCCCCTCGGCGACGTAACGATCGTCGGCATCGCCGGGGGCTCGGTGCCTCTGTCGTTCTTCTCCCAGCCTTACGAGGTCAGCGTCCAAACCACATATTGGGGCGGACAAACCGAGCTCGTCGAGCTGCTCGACCTTGCCGCCCGTGGCATGGTGCACGCCGAGTCGACCACCTATTCGCTCGATGATGCGCCCCAGGCCTACCGTGACCTCAACGACGGCAAAGTCCGCGGCCGCGCGGTCGTGGTGCCCTGACGGGTGTGCGATGTCGCCCCCACACCATATTTATCGTTTGCACATCAGGTCTACGTAGGCGGTGGTGTAGCGCACGAGATTGTTCACTCTGCCGGTCGGGCCGCGCTGCACCCAAGAATGCTTGACGTCGGTGCCTTGGCGCACCGCGGTCACCGTGCACTGATCCATGGGCGCATTACCGACCTTGTTGAGGATCACCCGAAATCCCTGGGCCTCCAGCTCGCTGATCGTCGCTTGCGCTGACGTCTGTCCGGTGGGTGCTGCCGAGGCCGGAGCAGAGCCGCACAGCCCCAATGCAGCCGCAACTGCGGTGGCGACGACGCTTCCCACAACCCTGCCGCGCGACAATTTTCGTTCCTTCCCAATTTAATTGGTGAACCCCGATTTCTGGGTAGGGGTTTTGTGTCGAGGCTAGTTGTGGCTGGAAAAAAGTCGAGGAATTCATATGTGACGCATATCTGGCATCATCGAAGACCCATAGCAAATTCACATGACAAAGCGCGTGCTGCGCCAGTCACTCACATAAATATTGACACCCCAACGCAATTCATGATTGAGCAACGTGCTGTCGTCGGTGCTCTGTGCAAGCGAGCGCCGTCGCGGTCGGCGTCAGAGGGGCTGGGCTCCGGGCTCGAGCAGGCGTTTGGGGTGCATGCCGTCGACCTGGCCGATGAACGGCGGATGGATGCTGTAGCCCAGCATGCGGCGGATGTCCTCGGACACGGCGCGGACCGTGTCGCGCGTCATCGACAAGGTGAATGCCTCCTGCGGGCGCAACCACGGCTCGCAATACTGGGCCGTCAGGGCCAGGCGCGCGTTCGAGGATCGGTTGGCGCCGCCACCATGCCACAGCGTGCCGAGGAAGAACACGCATGAGCCGGCGCTCATGATCACCGGTCGGCGCTCGGCCGGGTCGGGCCGGCGATCCCCCCATTCATGGCTGCCCGCGACGATGTCGGTGGCCCCGTTGTCAGCGGTGAAATCGTCGATCGCCCAGATCGTGGCTGCGCCCAGGGCTTTTCGTGGTCTCGGCAGCGGATAGAAGCCGTCGTCGGTGTGCAGCATCTGGGCCTGCTCGCCCGGCAGGATATTGATCACCTGCAGCATCGACAACAGGTAATTCGGCATGAACAGCCGGTCCAACAGCGCCAGCACCCGGGGATGATCGGCGATCCGGTCACAACTGCGGGTCTTGTTCAGCACGCTGTACACCCGCTGCGTGGTGTGTCCCTCGAATCCGTTGCGGCCCCGCTGATTCAGCAGCGGGGCCACCGACTCCCGAATCTCAGCGAGCTCGGTTCTGGTGAGCAGATCGGGCAGGATCACATACCCGTCGCGCAGCACCGCAGCCAAGTCGGCATCCGCCACCGCGGGGTCCACCTGTTCGCCGCTGCTGTGGGTCCGCCGATAGGTACCGGCGAGGTCCCCGGCCAGCTCCGTCAACGATGTCACTTCAGTGCTCATGATCGCCTCACCGAAACATAACTGAGTTCTGTTATGGTGCGGACTATGGCACGCGCCCCGGTCGGACGTCAACAGCTGATCGACGCCGCGCGCGCCGAACTCGTTTACGGGAACGGTGCCTTCGAGCTCAGCGGGCTGACTCGTCGCACCGGCCTCAGCACCGGGGCGCTTTACCACCACTTCGGATCGAAAAGTGGCCTGCTGACCGCGATCTATGACGGCTTCTACGACGGTCTGCGCCACGCGATCGCCGATGGCCACCTTCCCGCCGGTGACTGGGCCACGCGCGAACGCGACCGTACCCACCGCTTCGTCGCCTATCACCTCGCTGACCCGCTGGCCCCGATCCTGCTCAACCGCACCGCGAGCGACCCACAGCTGACCGAACTCGAAGCGGCCTACGTTCACGATCTCATCGACCACGCCGCCGCGAACATTCGCCACGGACAGCAATCCGGCGAACTGCCGACAGACCTCGACGCCGAGAGCGCGGGCGCCTACGTCATCGGTGGCTTACGCCACGGCATCGCACAACAGCTCCGAGTCACGCCGGCACCGAGTGCCGACCGAGCCGCACAAAAACTGTGGCGCTTCACCGCTGCTGTTCTCGGCATCGCCTAGGGAACCGGCTCTGGCGGAAGTCCGTATTCGACGGCAATACCATTGAGCAACATGGTCATTCGTTGCTGAAAACTGTCCTCGCCGAACGGGTCATATCCGGACTGCGCTATCGCGCGCAATGTCGGATAGTCGGACGCGGGACGTTTGGCGAGGAGTTTGAAGATCCGCGCCAGCCATGGCTGCCCGTCCTCGGCGTGCAGGTGTTCGCGGTGCGCTTCGGTGACACTGCCGATCGCCATTGCGCTCACCGCAGCCCAGACGGCCATCGCATCATCGGGGGCCAACCCGTGCCCGGCGAGCGCTTCGACCGCATCGCCGTTGCACTCCATCTCCATGTCGGCGCGCACCCCACCGGTGACGAACTTCTCCACCAGCGCGGGCTCGGACGCCAGGACCGTTCGGATGTAGGACGCGTAGCTGCGCATCCAGGTGGCCCAGTGCTGACCGCTGTACCGCGGCGGCGGTGAGTTCACCAGTGTGCTCTCGGTGACCAGGCGCAGCAGGTCATCTTGATTCTTGACGTGGTGGTACAGCCCGGGAAGGCTCACTCCGAGATGTTCGGCAACCCGCCGCATGGTGACGTTCTCGCTACCGATCTCTCGCACCGCGGCGACGATGGCGCTCTTGTCGATGCGGGGCGGCCGACCACGGCGCGGTGCTACGTCGTCGGAGGCCACGGAATCCTCCTACCAAGCGGGACATTGTCGCTCCAGGGGTTGACGCTAATCGAAGCGAGTTCTAAGAATCAATATGAAAATTCTGATGACTACGGGAGACCCGAATTGACTGATGCCGCGCCCCGCCAGAACCGCCAGATCCTGTTGCGGCGCCGTCCCGACGGGCTGGTCTCCCCCGACGACACCGAAATGGTGACGACACCCGCGCCGGTGCCGGCTGACGGTGAGGCGCTGCTGCGCACCACCTATGTCGGCATCGACGCGGCGGCTCGCACCTGGCTGGACGGCGAGCCCGGCTACCTGCCACCACTGCAGTTGGGCGAGGTGGTGCGGGTGGCGGGCATCGGCGAGGTCGTCGAATCGCGTTGTGATGCCTACAAGGTCGGCGATCTCGTGACCACCCTGACCGGACTGCAGGATTACGCGATCATTCGCGACGATCTGTTCAGCACGCCGGTGGTCGGATACACCGATCCGCTGGCGGTGATGTCGATCTACGGACCGACGGGTGCGACGGCCTACTTCGGAATGAAAGGCGTCGGCAATCCGCAAGCCGGCGAGACGGTCGTCGTCTCGGCGGCAGCGGGTGCCACCGGGTCGGTGGCCGGCCAGATCGCCAAGATCGCCGGTGCCCGGGTGGTCGGTATCGCGGGCGGCCCCGAAAAATGCCGGGTCGTGGTCGAGGAATTCGGTTTCGACGCCTGTGTCGACTACAAGGCCGGCGACCTCACCGCCGCGCTGAAGGAAGCGTGTCCGGGCGGGATCAACGTCTACTTCGACAACGTGGGCGGCGACATTCTGAACGCTGTGCTGGCCAACCTGGCGCACCGAGCGCGCGTGGTGATGTGCGGCATCATTTCGAGCTATTTGAACGGCGATCATCCGGGGCCGTCCAATTATGTGAACCTGCTGGCCACCGCTTCGACGATGCAGGGCTTCATCGCCCTCGAGGAATGGGCACGCTTCGACGAGGCGTTCGCCGCACTGCAAGGCTGGGAAAAAGAAGGACTCTTGGTGCACCGCGAAACCGTCTATGAAGGATTGGAATCCAGCATCGATGCACTCAACGGTCTGTTCAGTGGGGCCAACATCGGCAAGATGCTGGTGAAGATCAACGACCCCGGCGGCTGCTGATACCAAAACGCAACCTCCGCAATCGAATTACACAAGTGCAATCTGTGACTAGTGGGGTTCACGGGGTTATTGTCATGTAGAGTACGTACGTACGTAGTTACTACGTAGCTCGGCTGGTCTCCATTCCCGAACGATCGCGGCCGGCAACGTGGCGGGAAGGAGCGGGTGACATGCCATCCATCCCGCACGGAGGCAGACACGACTGGGACCGTCGAACACTTTTGAGCACAGGGGTTTTGGTGGCGGCACTGGCCGCATTCAGAGCGCCTATCGCGGGCGCACAGCCGGATGCCGGCCAATGGGATCCCACCCTTCCCAATCTGCTCAGCGCAGGTGCGCCCGGAGACCCTGTGGCCATAGCCAATGCGTCGCTCCAAGCGAGCGCCTTCGCCGCGCAGACGACCTTCGACATGGGGCGAAAGTTCCTCGGCAGCCTGGGCCTCGCGCCCGCCGACACCGGAGCCGCGCCAGTGCTCCGCGGGAACCGCGTGTACGGCAGGCAGGCGGTCGAGTACGTGATCCGGCGGGCCGGCACCCAACTCGGAGTCCCCTATGCCTGGGGAGGTGGAAGCCTGACCGGACCCAGCCGCGGCGTGGACTCCGGTGCCGGCACCGTCGGCTTCGACTGTTCCGGGCTCACCCGTTACGCATTCGCCGGCGTAGGCGTGCTACTCCCCCGCTATTCGGGCGATCAGTACACCGCCGGACGGCAACTGCCGCCATCGCAGGCCAAACGCGGCGACCTGCTGTTTTGGGGACCAGGCGGCGGACAGCACGAGGCGCTCTACCTAGGCAATGGCCAAATGATCGAGGCTCAGCAGACGGGCGTGCCGGTCAAGATCTCGGCGGTCCGCAAATCGGGGATGACACCCTATGTCACCCGCATCATCGAATACTGACGCGGCGTGTTCGAACGGGACATGACTTCAACGGCACAGCAGGCCGGATACACCCATCGCAAACGTCGCGATCGGGGCGAGCGCGATCACGGTGATGGCCCCGAAAAGGCCGGCACGCGCACCCAGCCGGACCCACGGTGCGGGTGGCAGGGCAAGGCGTTCAGCACGATTCAACAACGCCACATCGGCGGCGCCGAGCGCCTGCGCAGGGGTGGCACCGGCGAGAGCCATCAGCCCGGTCAGCAGCGTGCGTTCACCGAACCGGCGCGCCGCGGCATCGTCGGCGCACATTTCCAGCAGCCGCGCGACCTCAGCGGCTCCGCGGGTCATGAGCTTGACCCGCGGGAACACGATGGCCAAACCACGCAGGACCGTCACGATCTTCGGATGATGCCCGTCCAGGTGAGCCCGCTCATGGGCGAGGACGGCTTGCAGCTCGTCGTTGTCGAGTGCGGCGATGGTGCCGGTGGTAACCACGATCGCAGGAGGCGCGCCGGCCACACAGTACGCGGTGCGCTCATCGGAATCGACGATGAAGACATCCCGCTGGCCGCCAGGACGGCCCACGAGCCGAACGGCCTGCGCATGGCTATGGGCATGGGCCCGCATCTGCCGAATGGCACGTGATGCCTTCACCCCGAACCCGATAAACATCGCGATCACCGTGACCGCACCGATCACCACCGTCGCCTGTGCCGCGAAACCGGCGCGTCCGGCCGCGATATCGCAAAGCAACTCCACACACGACGCCAGTAGCGACTTGCGCTGGCCGGTGTGTGACACCACATCGCCGATCACCAATGCCGGAATGGCGATCCAGATCGCCAAGACGCTGATGATGGCGGTCAACCAGGCGGCGACTCCGAACCGCGGCGCCGAACCGCCACGGGTGAGCATGCTGAGAAGCCGCGGCGCCAGCAGCACCATCGCCGCGCTGTAGATCAGCAGGCCCGCAGCGATATTCACCGCTTCCTCGCCTTTGTCGAGCGTCGGGCCAAGCTGCGTAGCGCCGCACGCAGCCGATCGGAATCCTCTGGATCGATCTGCTCGATGAAATAGCTGAGCACTAGATCCGAGCGGCCGCCGCCGTCGAGTGCCTCACGCATCAAATGCGCGGTGTGCTGCTCGCGGTTCAGTGTCGGCCAGTACCGATAGGCGCGCCCGTCGCGGTCGCGCTGCAGCCAGCCCTTGGTGTGCAGGTTGTCCATCGTCGACATGACGGTGGTGTAGGCGATCCGGCGCTCCTCCGCGAGCTCATCGAATACGTCGCGCACCGTGACCGCTGCATCGCCGCGGTTCCAGATGCGATCCATGATCTCGGCTTCGAGTTCGCCGAACCCTCGTACACGCACTACACCCTCCACGGTCGGTAGTCCGAGCCTACCGCGGGCATCGGGCGTCTGGGCTTTGCGACCCGGTGCCGGTACGTACTGAATAGGACAGTACGTAGTACTGCGGTGGAATGCGACTCGTCAACTGCCGTAGTCCAGGCGCGTCATCATCCCGGCTTCCTGGTGATACGTGTTATGGCAGTGCAACATCCACGTCCCAGGGTTGTCAGCGGTGAAGATCACGCGTTGTCGCTGCATCGGCAGCACGACGAGGGTGTCTTTTCGTGCCCCTGGGCGTCCGTCTTCACCGAGCACTTGGAATGTGTGCCCGTGCAGGTGCATGGGATGCCACATCATCGTCGAGTTCCGGAATGTCATCGACACCCGTTGGCCTTCGCGCACGGTCAGTGGACGCATCTTCTCGAATGACCGGCCGTTGATCGTCCATTCGTATTCGGCCATCGAGCCACCCAGCTCAACCCGCAGATCAGTATCCGCGGCAGCGGCGTCAAAGCTGGCCTCCGGTGTGGCGGTGAAGGAGCTGACCGTGCCCAAGCGGCCATGCAGCTCGGGCGGTGCGTAGTCACGGGGCGGAGTCGATCCGACGGCGGTCACCAACAGCGCCCGCGTCGACGCGTTCTTTCCCTCGGCGACGGCCACCAGCGGAAAAGTTCCGTCGCCAGCGGTGATGGTCACGTCGTAACGCTCGCCCATCCCGATCAGCAGCGCGTCCACCTCACGGGGCGCCACCGGGAATCCATCGGTATGGGTGACGATCATGCGGTGCCCCGCCAGCGCGACCCGGAACGCGGTGTCGGAGCCGGCGTTGACCAACCGGATCCGCACCCTTTGCCCAGGGCGGGTCCGGAAGCTGGTGGGGTTCTGCGCATTACGCCCGTTGACCAGATACATCGGGTAGTCGACGTCACCGGCGTCACCGCCGAGGGGCGAACCAATCCGGCCACCCATTCCCGGCATGTCGTGCCCATCTCCTGACGGCATCCGCAGTCGGTCATAGATCTGCGCCGGGCTCGGCCCGACGCCGTCGGTCCAATCGTCGAGCATCACCACCCACTCGGCGTCGTAGCGGCCCGGGTCATTCGGGTCGTCGACGATCAACGGGAAGTACAGACCGGTGTCCGCGTCGAGCCCCGTGTGTGGATGAGCCCAGTATGTTCCCGGATGGGGCACCGAGAATCGATAGGTGAAGTCCTGGCCGTCGGCGATGTCAAGGGTGGCGGGTGCCGCGCCGTCCATATCGTTGCGTAGCGCCAGGCCGTGCCAGTGCACCGAAGTCGAATGGGTGAGCCTGTTGCGGACCGTTACCTCGAGTTCATCGCCGACCGACGCCCGCAGCAGCGGGCCGGGCACGACGTCGTTGTAGGCGATCGTGTCGGCAACCGTGCCGCCGAGGTCCACCCGCGTGCGCTGGGCGGACAAGGTCGTGGATACGGTGCGCCCGCTGTGCGGCCGACGAGCTTCGGCCGCGGCGATCGCGTCTGCGGTCACAACGCGGGTCGAGGTGGCACCGGCGTCGCGCTGACAGCCCGCGACAGCGGTGGCACTCAGCGCGGCGGTTGCCGCGAGGAATCCTCGGCGGCTGAGCCGCGGGAGGTTGGTGATGTCAGGCATGTCCTCCACCGTCGCCGCCCAAATCGTTGGATCGGTATGGGTTTTGTGAATATTCATTGAAGAAGTGGGGCCACTTCATGTGACGTGGAGCCAGCGATGGCTCTGTAGCTATCTACTATCCACGTACGTAGCTAGTAGACTGGGACCACGCCATGAACCCGCCCGCGTGGGCGTGGTCATCAACGACACCTCATCGATGGAGGCCCAGTGCAACACCGCACCAGACACCTGTGGATCACCGCGATCGCGGCGGCCGTCACGATCACCGCATCCACCGTCGCAGGCGCTTCAGCCCTGGCTGAACCGGCCGGGCCGCCCCAGCCCGTCGAACCGGCCCCACAGTTCGACCCGACACAGATGTCCTGGCTCAACCCGCTCGGTCAGACAGCCAACGTCGATGTCCCGGCAGGGCAGAACCCCTTGCCGTTCGTTGGCGAGCCGCCATTTCTGCCACCGGCATTCAATCCGGCCAACGGGTCGACGGTCGGCGTCGCGAAGCCGATCTACATCAACTTCCAGCGACCGATCGCCGACCGCCAGTTGGCCGAGAGTTCGATTCACATCTCCTCCAACCCTCCGGTGCCCGGAAAGTTCTACTGGATGAGCGATACCCAGGTGCGTTGGCGGCCAATCGATTTCTGGCCCGCCGGCACGGTGGTGAACATCGACGCCGCGGGCACGAAGTCGAGTTTCCGGGTCGGCGATGCGCTGGTGGCCACCATCGACGACGACACCCACCAAATGCAGATCCACCGCAATGGCGTCCTGGAAAAGACCTTTCCTGTCTCCCTCGGGAAGCCTGGCTACGAAACCCCCAACGGCACCTATTACGTACTCGAGAAGTTCGCCGACATCGTCATGGACTCGTCAACCTACGGTGTCCCGGTGAACTCCGCCGAAGGCTACAAACTCAAGGTCAAAAATGCCGTCCGACTCAGCAATACCGGCATTTTCGCGCACAGCGCGCCGTGGTCCGTCGCCGATCAGGGCAAACGCAACGTAAGTCACGGTTGCCCCAATCTCAGCCCGGCGAACGCGCAGTGGTTCTTCGACCATTTCGGCAGCGGCGACCCCGTCGTCGTGAAGAACTCCGTCGGCCTCTACAACCAGAATGACGGGGCGAACGACTGGCAGATCTGACCGAGATGCCGGCGCCGGTTCAGAAGTTGCCGTCCAGGAATTCCGCGTATGCCGGAAGATCGAGCTGGCCGTGACCGGAGAGCCCGATCACGACCACCTGCTCGGCCGGGTCGTCGGCCACGCGCGCAGCGGCGGCCGCAATCGCGTGTGTGGACTCGGGAGCCGGCACGATGCCCTGGGTACGGGCGAACAACACGCCCGCGGAGAACGCGTCGTGCTGAGCGATGGCGGTGCCCTCGACCAGGCCCAGCTCGACGGTGTGGCTCAGCGCCGGCGCCATCCCGTGGTAGCGCAATCCACCGGCATGGATCGGGTCGGGTACGAAGTCCATTCCCAGCGTGTGCATCTTGAGCAGCGGGGTCAGGCCCGCCACGTCGCCGTGGTCGTAGCGGTACTCGCCCTGCGTGATCGACGGGCACGCAGCCGGCTCCGCGGCGATCACCTTTGGGTTCGACCGTCCATGGATTTTCTCGCGCAGGAACGGAAATGCCAGTCCCGCAAGGTTGGATCCGCCTCCCGCGCAGCCGAACACCACATCGGCGCCATCGGGCTCAACGGCGGCAAGTTGAGCCACGGCTTCCAGTCCGATCACGCTCTGATGCAGCACCACGTGGTTGAGCACGCTGCCCAGCGCGTAGCGGGTGTCCGCATTGGCAGCCGCCACCTCGACGGCCTCACTCACCGCCATCCCGAGGCTGCCGGTGGTGTCCGGGTGCGCCGCGAGAATCGCGCGACCCGACTCGGTGAGATTCGACGGGCTCGGGTGCACCGTGCCGCCGTAGGTCCGGATCAGATGGCCACGGTAGGGCTTCGACTCGTAGGACGCGCGGACCTGCCACACCTCGACCTCGAGGCCGAACTGCGCTCCGGCGAATGCCAGCGCACTACCCCACTGTCCGGCACCGGTCTCGGTGGTCAGCTTCCGAACGCCGTCAATGTGGTTGTAATAGGCCTGCGCCACAGCAGAATTGGTCTTGTGGCTGCCCACCGGGCTGACGCCCTCGTACTTGACATAGATGTGGGCACCGGTATTGAGCGCCTGCTCGAATCGCCGGGCCCGGATCAACGGCGACGGTCGCCACATCGCGTAGATGTCGCGGACCACTTCGGGGATCTCGATGTACGGCTCGGTGGATACTTCCTGTGCGATCAACCCGCTCGGGAAAAGCGCCGCGAGGTCGTCGGGTCCAACCGGCTCCTTGGTGGCCGGGTGCAGGTGGGGCGGGATCGGCTGGTCCAGCTCCGCCGCCAGGTTGTACCAGTGCGTCGGCACCCCGACAGTGACCAGATCCTGGCGGGCAGTGTCGGCGTGCAGCGTCATGCGGACACTGTAGCCAGGCGGTCTGTGCTGGTATACGACGCACCGGACCACCGCGAAGCCACGTCGCGGCGGTCAACCGCGGGCTGAGGTCATTTTTTCGTCGGCGTAATCAGGTTTACGGCCGATCCGGGCTGGATAGCCAGAGGATCCGGCGAAATTCATTCGCATACGGATTGGAGGTCTACGACTATGAAGATCGCCAAGATCATTGCCGGCGCGGCGATTGCAGGTGGGATGGCGGCGGGTGCCGCCGGGATGAGCGCGGCCACCGCCAGCGCTGCCCCACCCTATGCACCGGCACCTCATCAGCCGATGATCGCGACGACCATCCCAGGTGGGCCGACCCCGGGCTCGCCACCCGCGTGGGCACCGCCGGCACCGGCCGCACCGGCGTGGGGAGCCGGCAACCCCCAGGTCTGGGATGAGGGCTGGCAGCACTGGGGCGTCTGGATGAACGGCGTGTTCGTACCGACGTTCTGAGACGACCCGGATCCCGCCCCGCAGGGCTTCCCTGCGGGGCGGGTTGCTGTGTGCACGGCTGCGCCGATACCTGCAAATTCACCATTGCAAATTCACCATTGAATCTGTGATACAGCTCTGTATATTAGTTGTGTGCGCCACGCCACACGCGCTGTCGGTCTGGCCCTACCGCTCCTCGAACGATAAGGACCGCAATGGATCTCGTTGATCGGATCGCCAAACACCGCCGCATGGCGGAAAGCTACCGGGACAAGTACGTGCTGCGAAAAGTCCAGGAAGGCGAGTCATACGACGAATGGGAATTCACTGACGACGCCGTGTACACCTCCCCCTATTTCGTGGCCGGGCAGGAACTCGTGCTCAAGGACGTCGCGACCTCCTTCGATGTGGCCGCCACTGTCGAGGCCAAGGCCTATTCAGTGGTCTTCCCCGACTGGAAACCCGTCGATCACAAGTTCTGGCCTGCCGAGAACGGCCTCGTCATGCGCTATCGCTGGGAGGGCACCACCGCTGCGGGCGAGACGATGGGCTTCTACTCGATCAGCTTCATCGACACCAACGACGACGGCCAGATCACCCATTGGTCTACCTACGTCAACGACGAGGAATACGGCCCGTTCCTGGAAAAGGCCATCGGTGCCCGCGGCCCCTTCCATGGCGACGAATACATGGAGGCCCTGGCTCGCCACTTCGAAAAGCACAACCTGACCTGGTAGACGCAGGCCGGTGCTCGAACCGTTATCGATCGCACAGCCCGTCCCCACAGTAGCCACAGGGCAAACCCATCCGGCCGAAATAGCTTTGCTCCGCGTGCGGCAGCGACCGCCGCACCATTCAGAAACGGAGTAGAGCAATGGGTTTCAAGAAATCCGTGGGCGTATCTGTGCTGGCGGCAGGAATCGGGGTCACCGGGTTGCTGGGTGTCGGCATCGGTACCGCCGTCGCCGATCCCGGCCCCGGCTGCGACCGTCCTGGTGCGCCGTGTGAACACCGCGACGACCGCGGGCCTCAGGGCGGTGACTGGCACGGCCGCGGAATCGATGCGGGGCGTCGCGACCATCAGCCATTCGAATGGAACGGGCAGCGGGTCACCCCGATGCCTGCCGGAGACGGCCGCGGCTGGGGCTTCTGGTTCCTCGGCACCTGGATTCCGCTGTAACCGAACCGATTTCTGGTGGGGCACCATCCCCAAGTGCCCCACCAGATACCGGGTTCGGATGCTCAACGGGGCGTCGAGCACACAGCTTTCACTGCACCGTCCATCGCCGTGGCCGCAGTCCAACTCGCGTGGTCTGCAGGTTCGAACTTCGGCAGCTTGGCGGCATAGTTGTCGACGTAACGAGACTGTGCCCGCAAGAGACCGGCCAGAAGCGGATCGTTGGACTCGTCTGCCAGACGGCGCAGCTCGACGGCCTCCTGCCGCATGACAGGTATAACCGCCATCGTCACCGATCGTTGCTTGGGCGACCAGCGTGCGGCAGCCACCCGATGATCCGTCTTGGCCCAGGCCTGCTGCTTGCCGTCGTATCCCGCACTCACTCGCTGCCACCGGACGCAGACTGGATCCGGTTTCGCCGCCGCAAACGCCTGGGCAGGCTTGGCGCCTGGCCGATCTTCGCGCACAGACGATGAAACTGACTCGGCAGGAACGGGTTTCGCTGCACTCGAGGTTGCCGGCTCGGCGGCTGGAGTCTTTTCGCCGTGCGCCGATGAGGTGACTGCGATGGCGCCACCCACCAGCAACGCGGCGGCGGTGGCCATCCCGACCACCGTTCGAGTCCTGGGACGTCGGGCCGGACCGGCATGCCGGGCACGCAACGACCAACGGTTGCCGCCACCAGCACCTCTGAGCGCGACATTGAACGCCGCCTCCGGCCGGGCCCGCAGTTCCGCGACGGCCACTTCGACAGCGGCGGTGGGTGTCCCCAGATCGGTCAGTACCTTCACAAATCGTGCCACCGGCACAAGATCGCGTCCGTAGAGGTTCACTTGCGGTCGCGTTGCCGGCAGAAACCGTTCCACCAGATCCTCGCGCAACTGCGAGGACCGCGCGACTTCGGCCGCAGTCAGCCACTGTCCCGGAACATCTTCTGCCCCAATCCCGGTCATCCAGATGTTCCTTCCTACAGACACCTGACGATTGGTACCGCATCCTGAGCGTGCGCGGCAACCGGGCAGACGCCGATCGGCGCCACGTTGCCGTCACAAGTTGGCCACCGGAAGGTCACGGCTATCGACAGCGGGATCTCCTGGCAAACAACCACTCTCGTTTCCCCCGGGGGAAGCTGACCCCTGTCGCCGGCCCCGCCGGCTTGGCATGATGCACGGTATGGATCAGTTTCGGCGCGGAAAATTCGTATTCGACGTCATCGATCGCGGCCCCGCCGACGGACCGGTGGTCGTGCTGCTTCATGGGTTTCCACAACAGAACACCAGCTGGGAACCGATCATCTCCGTGCTCACCGCAAACGGGTTCCGGTGCCTGGCGCCCAACCAGCGCGGATACTCGCCGGGGGCCCGCCCGCATCGTCGTCGGGACTACCGTGGGACAGAATTGGTGGAGGACATCCTCGCGCTGATCGACGCGAGCGGGGCCGCTCGAGTCCATCTCATCGGACACGACTGGGGTGCTGCGGTGGCCTGGAGCCTGGCGGGCCAGGCGCCTGAGAAGTTGGCGTCGTTGACGGCTTTGTCGGTGCCCCACCCGCTCGCGTTCCTGCGGTCGCTGCTGACGAGTCGCCAGGGCCTGGTGTCGTGGTACATGTACGTCAATCAACTGCCCTGGGTGTCCGAACGCTTGTTGCTCGGCCGCGACCGCCGCGGCAAGGCCATCGTCAAATCGTTGATCTCCAGCGGGTTGCCGGCCGAGGCGGCCAAACGTGACGCCCGCGCCATGGCCGAACCCGGGGCCCTGAGCGCGGCGCTGAACTGGTATCGCGCCATGCCGTTCAGCGGGTCGGGCCTTGGCGATGCGCACGCCATCACGGTGCCGACCCTGTATGTCTGGAGTGACCGCGATATCGCCATCACCGCCAAACCGGCGCTCGACACCGCGAAGTACGTGAGCGCGCCCTACCGATTCGAAACGCTCGCCGGGGTCTCGCACTGGCTGCCGGAGGAAAAGCCGGCGGAGATCGCCGAGATGTTCGTGCAGTGGGCCACGGCTCATCCCGTTTGAGTGGAAGATGGCGGTGTGCTGACTCTCGGTGTGCTCCTCGGCGACGGCATCGGACCTGAGATCGTGGATTCGTCAACTCGGATTGCCGAACAAGCCCTGGCCGGCGTATCGGTCGGTGTCAGCTGGCGTGAACTGCCCTTCGGCCTCGAGGCGATCAGCGAGTTCGGAACCCCGCTGCCGGAGCCGACGCTGGCCGAACTCGACGGGTTGGCCGGATGGATACTGGGACCGCACGACAACGCCGGGTACCCCGAGCAGTTCCGCGGCACACTGTCGCCGGGCGGAGCAATCCGCAAGCGCTACAACTTGTTTGCCAACATCCGGCCCGCACGGACCTTGAGTGCATCCGTCGGGGCGGTGTGCCCGGATCTGGACGTGGTCATCGTCAGGGAGAACACCGAAGGCTTCTATGCCGACCGGAATATGTACGACGGTGCAGGCGAATTCATGCCCACGCCGGATGTCGCGCTGGCCGTCGCCGTGTTCACCCGCACGGCCTGTGAGCGAATCGCGCATCAGGCATTCCGGTTGGCCGCCGCCCGCCGAAAGTCCGTCACCATCGCGCACAAGACGAATGTCCTGGCCAAGACCACCGGGCTGTTCCGGGACGTATGCCTGGCGGTCGCCGAGCACTACCCCGAGGTGGAAGTCCGCGGTGAGCACATCGACGCACTCGCGGCGCGGTTGGTGAGCCACCCCGGCGAATTCGATGTGATCGTGGCCGAGAACATGTTCGGTGACATCCTGTCCGATCTTGCCGGGCAGTTGAGCGGTTCGCTGGGGATGGCACCGTCGATCAATGCTTCCCACACTCACGCTATGGCCCAGGCGGCTCATGGGTCCGCACCCGACATCGCCGGACGCGATGTCGCCAACCCGGTCGCGATGATCCTGTCCACCGCGATGCTGCTGCGCTGGCTCTCAGGTCAGGACACCGGTACTCCGGCGCTCGGCGTCGCCGCGGATCGCATCGAGAACGCTGTCCGGCGCGTCCTCGATACCGGTGTCGGCACGGCCGACGTCGGTGGTAACGCATCGACGTCGGAGTTCACCGCGCACGTGCTGGCAGCGCTGGGGTGACCGCCGTGGCCGGTCGGTGAACGCGATACGCCTATTCGACAACCCACCCGGTGTGCGGGCATGTGCCCCACGATGGCCATAATCGAGAACGCAAAGACTACCTATGGATCGGAGCGGGTCGTGGCCAGGACCGAAACCGACCGGTCCGGCTCCCTGGCAGCGCCTCAGAGGCCACGCCGCCCCGGAGTCCTCATCGCCGGACTGAGCCTGGTGGCTCTCACTGTCGCGATCCTGCAGACCGCTGTGGTCCCGATCCTGGGGATCATCGCTCACCAGCTCAACACCTCCTCGGTGGCCGTCAGCTGGGCTGTCACAGCCAACCTGCTGGCGGCGGCAGCGTCCACCCCGCTGATCGGCCGGCTGGCCGATCTCTACAGCAAGAAGCGGGTCCTGCTGGGTGTGCTGCTGGTCGTGTTGGCCGGCTCGGTGCTCGCCGCGGTGACCGCATCGGTACCGCTGCTGGTGGCCGCCCGCGTCCTGCAGGGCGCCTCCTACGCGCTCTACCCGATCAGCATCGCGATCCTGCGCGAAGAGCTGGCCGAGGATCGCCTGGTGGGCGCGATGTCGGTGTTGTCCGGAACGCTGGGTTTCGGTGGTGGTGTCGGCCTCGTCGTGACGGGCCTGCTGATGACCGGGGACGCGGGCTATCACCGGGTGTTCTGGCTGACCACAGTATTCACCGCCGTCGTCATCGTGGTCGCGGTGGTCGTCGTGCCCAACCGCCGGCCCGACGCCGGCGGCGCGATCGACTGGCTGGGCGCAGCCGGTCTGGCGATCGGTCTGTCGTCAGTGCTGCTCGCCATCACCCAGGGCAATGCCTGGGGCTGGGGCCATCCGGGCACTCTCGGGTTTCTGATCGGTGGCGCCGGCGTGCTGATCAGTTGGTGGCGGTGGGAGCGACGTGCCGCCGACCCTCTTGTCTCGACCACGATGCTGGCCCGACGGCCCATCCTGCTGACCAATCTGGCCACGATCCTGGTCGGAATGGGCTTGTACTTCTCGTTCCTCGGCCTCACCCAGTTCGTCCAGATGTCGCGTCAGGCCGCCGGATACGGATTCGGCGCGACCGTGCTCCAGGCCAGCGTCTACTTCCTGCTGCCCGGCGCACTCACCGGATTCCTGGTGGCGCTCGTCAGCGGCCGCTACATCGACCGGTACGGCGCCCGCAGGGTCCTGGTCGTAGCCGCTGTCGCCGGTATCGCCGGATTCGTCATGCTCGCCGTCGCGCACGACCGTCCCTGGCAAGTCGTCCTGGCCGGTGTTCTGGCCAACGCCTACATCAGCCTGGGCTACGGCGCGCTGCCCGCACTGGTCGTCAGTGAGGTGGACAGCGGCGAGACGGGCATCGCCACGAGCATGAACGCCATCGCACGAACGATCGGCAGCTCGGTGGCCGCCGCCGTCGTCGCCGTGCTGCTCGGACATCGCCTGGTGCCGTCCGAGGGCAGCTTCGTCACGATCTTCGTCGCCGGCGCGGTGAGCGCAGGCTTGGCGATGGCCCTAATCGCGGTGTCGCGCGCACCCGACCGTCACGGCGAATCCGTACACACCATGTCGGAGTCCCGGGCGATGAACCACGAGTGGGGCTGATTCGCACAGTCCCGGGTTTCCGGCCGGAACAGTGTGCCGAACTGCCAAACTTGAGCCGAGCCACTCATCCCCGCAGCGCCTCGGCCTGCCTACACGTGCCGTGGCCGAAACCCTGCCGCGCTATGGAATCACGCTGCCAAGCCCCTTGAAACAAAGGATTCCATTGAAAAATTGTTAATTCATTGCGGAATCCCTTGCGCAGGTCGCCGCAATCCGCGATTGTTTAGCGACAGCTTGCAGGCTGCACCGGAGGAGGAGACCGCTGACCGGCCCAGATATCACCACCGTCGACGCATCGACGGGACCCGACGCACCGCGTAGCGGCTCGCCCGTCATCGAGATCGACCACGTCACCAAACGGTTCGGCGACTACATCGCCGTCGCCGAGGCGGACTTCTCGATCGCGTCAGGCGAGTTCTTCTCGATGCTCGGCCCGTCGGGCTGCGGGAAGACCACCACCCTGCGCATGATCGCCGGATTCGAAAGCCCGACCGAGGGCGCGATCCGGCTCGAAGGCGTCGACGTCTCGCGCGTGCCGCCGCACAAGCGCAACGTCAACACCGTCTTCCAGCACTACGCGTTGTTCCCGCACATGACGGTGTGGGACAACGTCGCCTACGGGCCGCGCAGTCAGAAGAAAGAAAAAGCCGAGATCAAACGCAGTGTCGACGAGCTGTTGGAGATCGTGCGGCTCTCCGACTTCGCCAAGCGCAAGCCCGGCCAGCTCTCCGGAGGACAACAGCAGCGGGTGGCACTGGCCCGGGCCTTGGTCAACTATCCCAGTGCGCTCCTGCTCGACGAGCCGCTCGGCGCCCTCGATCTCAAATTGCGCCACGCCATGCAGTTCGAACTCAAACGCATCCAGCGCGAAGTCGGCATCACGTTCATCTACGTCACCCACGATCAGGAAGAGGCGCTCACCATGAGTGACCGGATCGCGGTGATGAACAACGGCAACGTCGAACAGATCGGCAGCCCCACCGAGATCTACGACCGCCCGGCGACGGTGTTCGTCGCGAGCTTCATCGGTCAGGCCAACCTGTGGCCCGGCCGCCAGACCGGCCGGAGCAACCGCGACTTCGTCGAGATCGAGGTGCTGGGTACCACGCTCAAGGCCAAGCCCGGCGACACGACGATCGAACCCGGCGGGCACGCCACCTTGATGGTCCGCCCCGAGCGGGTGCGTGTCTCGATCGACCAGCCGACCGGTGACGTCGCCACCGTTGCCGCCACGGTCAAAGATCTCACCTTCCAGGGTCCGGTGTTACGGCTTTCGCTTGCCGCACCGGATGATTCGACGATCATCGCCCATGTCGGCCCCGAGCAGGACCTACCACTGCTGCGCCCCGGCGACGCGGTGCACGTGAGCTGGTCACCGGAAGCGTCGCGAGTACTTCCGGCAGCGGACATCCCCACCGCGGAAGACCTCGAAGAGATGCTCGACGACACGTAGGCACGCTCCACACCCCTCTCGAACCCCTGACATCCGGAAGCGCCCGAATTCACCGAAAGGTCGCCCATGCCTGACAACATCGACCCCCGACTGCTCGCCCGGCTGACCGCGAATCGCACATCGCGTCGCCGATTCCTGGGCGGCGGTGCCGCTGCCGCCGCCGCACTGGCCCTGGGCCCGTCAATCCTCGCCGCCTGCAGTTCCGGCGAGAAATCCAGTGCCCCAACCACTTCAGCGGCCCCCGACGACGGATCACCGGCCACCGGCACCGTCCGCATCTCGAACTGGCCGCTGTACATGGCTGACGGCTTCGTCGCGGGTTTCCAGACCAAGACCGGCCTGACGGTGGATTACAAGGAAGACTTCAACGACAACGAGCAGTGGTTCGCCAAGGCGAAGGAACCGTTGTCGCGCAAGCAGGACATCGGTTCCGACCTCGTCGTGCCCACCGAGTTCATGGCAGTGCGACTCGCCGGGCTCAAGTGGCTCAACGAGATCAGCGATTCGCGCGTCCCCAACAAGAAGAATCTGCGCGACGACCTGCTCAACTCGAAGGCCGATCCCGGGCGCAAGTACACGGCTCCCTACATGACCGGCATGGTCGGTCTGGCTTACAACCGGGCCGCAACCGGTCGCGACATCACCAAGATCGACGATCTGTGGGACCCCGCCTTCAAGGGCCGGGTCAGCCTGTTGTCCGACGTCCAGGACGGGCTCGGCATGATCATGCAGTGGCAGGGCAACTCCGTCGAGAACCCGACCACCGAAGCCGTCACGAAGGCCGTCGATTTCATCCGCGAGCAAAAGGACAAGGGTCAGATCCGCCGGTTCACCGGCAACGACTACGCCGACGACCTCGCCGCGGGCAACATCGCTGTCGCCCAGGCATATTCGGGTGACGTCGTCCAGCTGCAGGCCGACAATCCGGATCTGAAGTTCATCGTGCCCGAGTCCGGCGGCGACTGGTTCATCGACACCATGGTGATCCCGTACACCACACAGAACCAGAAAGCCGCCGAGGCGTGGATCGACTATGTGTACGACCGCGCCAACTACGCCAAGCTCATCGCGTTCACCCAGTTCGTGCCCGTGCTGTCGGACATGACCGACGAACTCGCCAAGATCGATCCGAAGGTCGCCAGCAACCCGCTGATCAACCCGCCGGCCGACATCCTGTCGAAGCTCAAGTCGTGGTCGGCACTCACCGATGAGCAGACCCAGGAGTTCAACACTCTCTACGCCGCAGTGACCGGAGGCTGACGCCGATGGCGGGAGTGGCCACAAGCAGCCGGCAGCGAAGCAAGATCGCGCCCTACCTGATGATCCTGCCGGCGTTGGTATACCTCGGGATCTTCTTCGTGGTGCCGTTCTTCTCGCTGGCACGGACCTCGTTGTCGACGTCGGGCGGGTCGGTGTATCTGCCGACTCTGGAGTTCGATTGGAACTTCGGCAATTACACGCACGCGTTCAGCCTGTACCAGGATCAGATACTGCGATCCTTCGGCTACGCGCTGGTGGCGACCGTCGTGTGCGCGGCGCTGGCGTTTCCGTTGGCCTACGTGATCGCGTTCAAGGCGGGCCGGTACAAGAACCTCATCCTCGGGCTGGTCATCCTGCCGTTCTTCGTGACCTTCCTGATCCGCACCATCGCCTGGAAGACGATCCTGGCCGATGACGGACTGGTGGTCAGTGCACTGGGCTCGATCGGCCTGCTGCCCAGCGAGGGACGGCTGCTCTCGACGAGCTGGGCGGTGATCGGCGGCCTGGTCTACAACTGGATCATCTTCATGATCCTGCCGCTCTACGTGAGCCTGGAGAAGATCGATCCGCGCCTGATCGAGGCCTCCAAGGACCTGTACTCGTCCAACCGGCGCAGCTTCACCAAAGTGATTCTGCCGCTGTCGATGCCGGGCGTTCTGGCGGGCAGCATGCTGGTATTCATCCCGGCGGTCGGCGACTTCATCAATGCCGACTACCTCGGCAGCACCCAGACCAGCATGATCGGAAACGTGATCCAGAAGCAGTTCCTGGTGGTCAAGGACTATCCGGCCGCCGCCGCGCTCAGCATGGTGCTGATGGCCATCATCCTGGTCGGCGTGCTGCTCTACACCCGCGCGCTGGGGACGGAGGATCTGGTGTGACCACTCAGGCCATGACCGAGCCGCTCGAGCAGCCCGTACGCAGGACCGTCAAGGGCTCGCCCAGGTGGGGTGACCTGGTGCTGCGGCTTGTCGCGGGGCTGGTGCTGTTGTACTTGTTTCTGCCGATTTTCGTGATCGTGCTGTTCTCGTTCAACGACCCGGCAGGCAAATTCAACTACACCTGGCAGGGCTTCACCCTCGACAACTGGGCGCACCCGTTCAAGTACCCGGCGCTCACCGAGGCATTGAAGTTGAGCCTCAACGTCGCCGCGGTGTCGACGGCGGTTGCCTTGGTGCTGGGCACATTGGTGGCGATCGCCCTGGTGCGACAGCGATTCCGTGGACAAAAGGCCGTCGATACGTTTCTGGTGCTGCCGCTGACCGCTCCCGAGGTGGTCATGGGCGCCTCGCTGCTGACGTTGTTCCTCGATCTGGGATGGGCCACCGGCTACACCACGATCGTGCTGGCCCACATCGCCTTCCAGGTCAGCTTCATCGCGATGACGGTGCGTGCCCGGGTACGCGGATTCGACTGGACCCTGGAAGACGCGTCGATGGATCTCGGCGCGAGTCCGGCCCGGACGTTTTTCAAAGTGACTCTGCCACTGATCGTTCCGGGCATCGTCGCCGCGGCGATGCTGTCGTTCGCGCTGTCCCTGGACGACTTCATCGTCACCTACTTCGTCAGCGGCTCGACGGTCACCTATCCGTTGTATGTCAACGCGGCGGTCAAAGCTGCGGTCCCACCGCAGATCAACGTACTGGCCACGGCCATCCTGGTGGTGAGCCTGTTGCTGCTCGTTGCCGGAACGCTGTACCGGCGCAAGCGGATCGACGTCTGAGCCGGCGGTTTCTCCTCAACCGATCTCGGTCGGGATCGGCGCGGCGCGCGCTCCCGTGCGTGCCGCCCCGATCCCCGCTGCCACCACGAGACAGATTCCGATCACGGCAGCCGGGGCCGGGATCTGGTGAAGCAGCGCGAGACCGACCAGCATCGCGAAGGCGGGCTCCAGGGCCATCAACGTTCCGAACGCCGCCGCGCTCAGATACCGCAACGCAGACATCTCGAGAGCGAACGGAACCACCGGCAACAGGATTGCCAGGCCCACACCGATCAACAGCAGTTGCGGTGTCAGCTGGGGAGCTACCGATGGACCGACGAAGGCCGTGGCAACCAACGCGGCGACCGGCATGGACACCCCGAGCCCTTTGATGCCGGCCACCTCGTCGCCGACCCGTTGAGTCAGCAGGATGTAGCAAGCCCAACACAGCGCGGCACTCAGCGCGAAGAGCACACCGACCGGGTCGACGTCGCCCGTCCAGGGCTCGGTGAGCAGAACGACGCCGGCGGCCGCCAGCCCGGGCCACAGAATCCGGTTGCGCCCCTTCCCGTGTGCGACCGCAACCCCGAGCGGGCCGAGAAACTCCAGCGCGCTGGCCGTGCCGAGCGGGATCCGCGCCAGCGCCGCCATGAAGAGCATCGTGACTCCGGCCGTGACGACGCCGAGCGCGACACAGGTCCAGAACGCGGACTTGGTGAACGCCGACGGTCGCGGCCGCACGATCACGAGCATCAGGACGCCGGCCCATGCCAGACGCAGCCACGCCGCGCCCTCGGCACCTATCTGGTCGATCAGACCGACAGCCACCGCCAGGCCGGTCTGCACGCACAGCATGGAGGCCATTGCCATCAGCGCGCCTGTGCGCGCTGGGTGACTGGACTTGATCACGGGTTTTTGCTCTTGGGCACGACGATATTGGCCAACACCATGCGAAGGAACGGCCGATAGACCGCCTGGTCGTCCAACAAGCTGTTGAGGGTGACGCCGTCGTTGGCGGCCAGAATGACACGTGCCAGGTCCAGAGTCGGGATGCTCACGTGGCCCCCCAGGCGGGCTGCGCCCTTGTCGATATAGTCGGCCAGCGCGCGGACCGTCTCTTCCCGTTGCGCGGCCACACGCTCCCGCGCCTGCGGATTGCGGAGCAGGAACAGCGTGTACTCGGATCCGAGGACAGCGCGATCGGGGCCTTCGAGGGCGACAAGATCCCGCCAGCGATCACCGAGTTCGTCGGCATCGAGATCCTCGAGCCGGTGAAACGTCGCGATGACGTCGGCGAAGCCGTCGAGGAATTGTTGACGCTGGCGTTCTACGACCGCCAGGAACAACTCGGCCTTGCTGCCGAAATGTGAGTAAATCGCGCCGCGGGTGTATCCCCCGACCTCAGCGATGTCCTCAAGCGCAGCACCGTCAAACCCTTTGCGCGCGAAGACCTCCTCGGCAGCGTCCAGCAGGACATTGCGAGTGTGCTCCAAGCGGCGTTGCTTGGTCCAGCGTTCGGCCATGAGACCCATCCTGTCAAAGGTCGTCGCACTTGTGTTTTACCGGCTCGCAGCGCTCATATTCATCCTTGTATTGAATATACGTCTGTGTATAGTAGTGACCGCAGTCACAACTGACACCTCACCGCCCACGTATCGATCGAGGAGGTCCGCCCGTGCAGACGGCACGCCCCGGAGATTGGGTCGAGAACGCCACCGGCCTTGATGACATCTCCCCCGACGCGTATCGGATGGAGATACCGACCAGTCGCTATACCGCACCGGAATTCGTTGCCCAGGAGCGTGATTCGATCTGGCAGAAGGTTTGGCAGGTCGTCGGCCGGGTCGACGAGTTGACCAACGCGGGCGACTGGAAGCAGTACCAGATCTTCGATCAGTCCTACCTCATCGTGCGCGGTAAAGACGGGCGGCTGCACGCGTTTGTCAATGCATGCCGACATCGAGGAAACGTGCTGTGCCGCGAAGCCCGCGGGAATGCCAAGCGCGGCTTTCTGTGTCAGTACCACTTGTGGTCCTACGACCTCGACGGACGACTCAAAGGCATGCTCCGCGAGGCGTTGGCCGGGCCGATCGACAAAGACAGCCATGGGTTGATCGAGGCCGCGGTGGACACGTTCGCGGGTTTCATCTTCCTCAATCCGGATCCGGACGCAGCGCCGCTGGCCGATTTCATCGGCGAAGAGGTCGCGACCATGCTCGCGCCGTACCATCTCGACGAGATGGTGACCGTGATGGACGTGACCGAGGCCATCGACTGCAACTGGAAGGTGGTGCTCGACGCCTTCCAGGAGGGCTACCACATCGACGGCATCCACCCCCAGCTGTTGCGTGTGATCAACATCGACCCGGCCACGAGCCGGTACCGGTTCTTCGAGCAGCACAGCGTGTCGATGGCGCCGTTCGACGTCGTCGGCGCCACCCCTGAACAGCAGGTCGACGGGATCATGGACCTGCCGGAGACATTTCCCTCCACCGTCGCGGTCATCCCCCGCTTCCAGGAACTCGTTGGGAAGTACCGCGACGTCGACGGAACGCTGAATTTTCCGGACGGCGTCACCGCTCGCACGCTGATGCAGAAGGCGACGCGAGACACGTTGACCGCCATGGGTCTTGACGTCAGCGGGCTGACCGACGCTCAGATGAGCGACAATCACGGCTGGGTCTGGTTCCCGAATTTCTTCATGACCATTCGAGCCGGGGAAGCGCACATCATCATGTCGCTGCCTCACCCCGACGGAGACCCCAACCGGTGCATCTGGCACGTCGCCAGCTACATGTGGCTGCCGGAGGAAGCCAAGGCCGCGTTCACCGCTGAACCGATCGTCGTCGACGAACCGGGCAGCTTCAAGTATTTCGAGGCGCTGCAACAGGATTACGAACAGATGCCGCGCCAGCAGATCGGGTTGCGCAACACCGCACTGAAGCACATGGCATTGGTCAAGGAAGAAGTGGTCATCGCCCACTTCCATTCGGTCATCGACAAGTACCTGGCCGCCGCCGGCGCCTGATCCGCGCCGACTTCCAACCGATCACAGAACAGGAAGATCTTCGTTGAAAGATGTCCGTGAAGTTGTCGACGAATACAGCGGCCGGTGCCGTGCCGTGGTGCAGTACGCGGCCACCACCAAACAGTTGGTGGAAGCCGCAAAGCAGCCCGGATTCGGGGTCGAGGGCTGGGCCGCGCTGGCCGACTTGGTCGCCGTCGACGAGTTCGAACGCATCGGCAATTTCAAAGAGGTGATGAACTGGGAGCAGTACACCGATTTCATGACCAACTGGGCCGTGGCGTCCGACTGGCACGGCTTGTTCAAGCGCGTGAGCGAAATCGACGGCGTCGTGTTCCTCGAACTCGAGGAACACACGAAGATGGGTGACTTCGAATCGGTGGTGAACTCGATATCCGTGTACGAGTTCACCACCGATGACAAGATTCGTCACATCGACCTCTACCTGCAGATGGCGCTGCCCAATACCGAGATGCTGACCAGCTACGACGGGGTGGCGATCTCGGAGTGAGGTGCCTGCGCCGGCAGGCGGTGAAGTTCGCCCGGTGCTCATGGTCCCGACACCTTCCGATGCCACCGTGTCCATGTGCGCAGCGAACCGAACCGGGTATCGCCGGCCGAGCGATTCCACCACATGTGTGTGGTGGTGGCTCGAGCCCTGCCCGCGCCACTGAATTCTTTTGTGGCGCCGACATTCCTCGGCTTCGCATTGATCAATACCTTTACTTTCGGTGTCGATCTGACAGTGCTGACGGTGCTGCACGGCGGGTTCCGGGCGCCACTGCCGGTCGCGGTGACGGTGGGGTACGCCGTGGCTTTCGGCTTGGCCTACTACCTGAACCGGACACTGAACTTTCGCTCGCACGCTGCTGTCGGTCCGCAATTGACGGTGTATGTCGTAGTCGTCGTGATCAACTACCTGGCGTTCATCCTGGGGGTGTCGAGTGCGCTGGCGGCCGTAGGTGTCGAGTATCACCTGGCCCGGATCGTCGCCGGCGGCTGCGAGGCGGTCTTCATGTACAGCGCCATGCGCTGGGTGGTGTTCCGTAGCTGATCCGCCGCGGTAGGTGGCCCGGCCGGATCAGAAATACCCGCTGCCCGGTAGCCGGGTGCCCCGCACATGCAGGACACCGAGGGCCTGTGCCTTGTATGACGCCGGGTTGTGTGAGGCCAGCGTCCGGATGTTGCGCCAATGCCGATCGAGCAGATACGACTGCCGCACCACAGACGCCCCGCCGACATCGAAGATCTGCGACGCGGCCTTCTGCGCCAGCCCGTCGACGACGATCTTGGCCGCGGCGGCCTGCGCGGACGCCTCATGGGCCAGTTCGAGACCCGGATCGGTGCCCGCCGTGTCGGCCTCGAATGCCGTTGCGAGCGCATCGGCTGCGGCCAGTACGGTCGCCTGACCGGCGAAGGCCGCCGCCGCGATCTCGCCGATCTCCCGCTGCAGCAGCGGGTCATCGGCAGCCGTCGGGTTGGGCGCCCAGGCGAAGCTACGCGGCCGCTGCAGAACGTGCGCCACCGCATCATTGCGAAGCGCATGCACCACACCGACTTCCAGCGCCGTCACATACAGCTGGAAGAACGCGCCCGACAGATACAACGACTGTTCTTCGTCGTCGGCGTTCGGCGGGGCGAACTCCAGCACCTCATCAGCCGATACCGCGATGTCCTCGAACGTCGCGGTCCCCGTCCCAGTGGCACGCTGACCCATGCCGTCCCAGTCGTCGATCACCGTGAAGCCGGGCCGGTCGGTAGGAATCAGGACGATCACCGACGCGCCCTCGGGATTGCTGGCCAGCACCTCGGCGTAGTCCGCGTACAGCGTGCCGGTAGTGAAGAACTTGCGTCCGTTGAGTCGGTACCCGTCACCGTCGCGGGTGAGTCTGGTCTGCCAGCTGAATCCGCCGGCCGGAGCGGAGCCCAGTTCGGTCGAGGCGTTGCCCACAATCGCGCCGGACAACGCCAGCTCGGTCACCCGGCGGCGCTGCTCGACATCGAGTCGCAGCCGCTCCTCCACGTGCGAGAAATGCCCGCGCAGGATGTGAGCGACGTTCACGTCGGCCGTGGCCAATTCGATCACCAGGGCGAACAGTTCCCGCAGCGTCGCGCCACCGCCACCGTCGGCACTGGGAACCCGCAGGGCGCCCAGCCGCTCGGCCCGGATGAGTTCGATTGCGGCGAAGGGCCGTTCGCCGGTGCGCTCCCGCTCCAGCGCGCCCTCGCCGATTGCGGCGATCAGGTTGGTGAGCCGCTCCGACCCGTAGGTGACGGATTGAGCAGTGGTCGATGTCATCGGATTGCCTCCTGGTTGGCGTGGCGGTAGCGGGCGGCGCGGTGAGATTCGGGCAGTCGGGCGCCGCGCCCGAACAGCTTGTGGCGCAGGGTTCCCTCGTCGTACGACGTCTTGTACACGCCGCGCCGCTGCAACTCCGGCACCACGTGATCGACGAAGTCGACGAAAGACCCCGGGGTGATCACATTGGTCAGGTTGAATCCGTCGACATCGGTTTCCTCCACCCATTCCTGCAACTCGTCGGCCACCTGGCTCGGCGAGCCAACGGTGAATCCGCCCTCGGCGTCGATGGCTTTCGCGTCGATGAAGTCGCGCAGTGTCCACTGCCCCTGGCCGAACATCTCCACCGAGGACTTCAGGAACTCGTTGTCGGTGACCGCAACCGGATCGTCGAGATCGAAGCGGGACAGGTCGGTTCCCAGCCATCCGGACCACAGGGCCAGGGCACCTTCGGGATCGGTGTAGCGGCGGAACTCGTCGTAGCGGGCCTGCGCGGCCTGCTCAGTCGCTCCGGTCACCACCACATGGCCGTTGACGATCTTGACGTCATACGGGTCGCGTCCGGCCGCCGCGGCACGCCCTCTGATATCGGCCACTGCCTCGCGCAAGATCTCCTTGGTTGGTGCGCCGATGAAGATCACCTCGGCGTTCTCTGCACCGAACTGCCGACCACGGCTCGAGGCCCCGGCCTGGTACAACACCGGGGTCCGCTGCGGCGATGGCTCACACAGGTGGATACCGGGAACTCGGAAATGCCTGCCGTCATGTGCGATCGGATGCACCTTGGCCGGATCGGCGTAGTTGGCCCGGCCCGGTTCGACTCCGACAGCATCGTCCTCCCACGAGCCCTCCCACAGTTTGTACAACACCTCGGTGTACTCATCGGCGATGTCGTAGCGATCGGCGTGCGGGGTGATCGTGTCCAGGCCGTGGTTCTGCGCGGCGCTCTCCAAGTAGCCGGTGACGATGTTCCACCCCACTCTGCCCTTCGTGAGGTGGTCCAGGGTCGACATCCGGCGCGCGAACGAATACGGATGCTCGAATGATGTGGCAGCAGTGACGCCGAAGCCGAGGTGCTCTGTGACAGTGGCCATTGCGGGCACAACGAGCAACGGATCGTTCACCGGGACCTGGGCGCCCGAACGCAGCGCCGCTGTCGGGCCGCCCCCGTACACGTCGTAGATGCCGAGCACGTCGGCGATGAACAACCCGTCGAACAGCCCCCGCTCGAGCACCTTGGCCAGGTCCAGCCAGTAGTCGATGTCCTTGTAGCGCACCGCCTGCGATTCGGGATGGCGCCAGGTGCCCGCCACGATGTGGGCGACACAATTCATGTCGAAGGCGTTGAGCACAATCTATCGGGTCACGGCAAACCTCCGGCAATGGGTTCGGGCTCACCGGTCGGCAGACTGGCGAGCAGTTCACGGGTGTAGGGATCCTGCGGGTCGGTGAAAATGTCTGCCGCCGTCCCGGACTCGACGACCCGGCCCCGCCGCATCACCAGGACCCGGTCGGCCATGTGGTGGATGACTCCGAGATCGTGCGAGATGAACAGGTAGGACAACCGAAGTCGGTCCTGCAGGTCGTTCAACAGATCCAGTACTTGCGCCTGAATGGTGACGTCGAGTGCGGAAACCGGCTCGTCGCAGACGATTACGTCCGGCTCAGGGGCCAGCGCCCGGGCGATCGCAACCCGCTGTCGCTGGCCACCGGACAGCGACAACGGCCGGCGATCCAGATGCTCAGGACTCAACCCTACGTCGGCGAGCAGATCCTCAGTGCGGCGCCGACGCGCTTCGACATCCGAAAACCTCTGGGCCGGTAGGGCGTCGGAGATTATCCGTCGCACCGTCCAGCGAGGGTCGAAGGAGCTCAGAGGATCCTGGTAGACCACTGAAATCCGGCGGCGCCGGGGTCGCCGCTCGGATTCGGTGGCCCGACTCCATGGCTCACCGGCCAGGAACACACTGCCTTCATCCGGATCGAGCAGGGCCAGCGCCAGGCGTGCCGTGGTGGTCTTACCCGAGCCGGATTCCCCCACGATCCCGAGCGTCTCACCGACCCGCAGGGTGAACGACACACCGTCCACAGCCGTGCGGGACACCCCGTCGGGACCGGTGAACCTCTTCACCAAACCTTCTGCCCGCAGCAGGATTCCGTCATCGGGCGGGGTCTCGCGAGTCACCTGGTGCCCCGGGCGTGGCGACGCGGTCGACAACCGAGTGCCCTTGCGGTGAGCCGCGGGTACCGCATCCAGTAGCGACTGCGTGTAGGGATGTGCCGGCGCCGAGAGCACCTGAGCCACGGAACCCTGTTCCACCACATGGCCGTCGCGCATCACCGCCACCCGATCGGCCAATCGGCTCACCACCGCGAGGTCGTGGCTGATCACGAGGAGGCCGGTGCCACGATCCTTCATCTCCGCAAGCAGGTCGAGGATCTGCGCCTGCACGGTGACATCCAGCGCGGTGGTCGGCTCGTCGGCAATGAGCAGCGGCGGGTCCAGGGCGATCGCCGAAGCGATCAATGCCCGTTGCCGTTGGCCGCCGGACAACTCGTGTGGGAGTTGCCGGGCCCGCAGCTCTGGGTCCGGCACACCCACGGCCGTAAGCAGTTCGATGACCCGTGCGGAGCGTCGCGTGCGGTTGCCGAACCGGTGCAGCCGCAGCGTCTCGGCGATTTCGCGGCCCACACTGCGCAGCGGATCCAGAGACACCAGGGCGTCCTGCAGCACGAAACCGGCCTTCTTGCCGCGCACCGCCCGCCAGTCGCGATCGCGGTATCCCAGTACCGATTCGCCTCCTACGTCGAGGCGGTCCGCCCTTACCCGCACCGACGAAGCTGCGCCGGTCAGACCCAGCAGAGTGCGCGCGGTCACGCTCTTGCCGGAGCCGGATTCGCCGACCAGCGCCAGGCACTCCCCAGCATCGAGATGGAACGAGATCCCATGAACCACGCGACGGCGCGCGCGGCCGAGCCCGAAGGAGACTTCGAGACCCGAAACATCGACCAGTCGGTCCGCCCGCTCCCCGGCGGTTCGAGGCCGAGCGGGCAGTACGTCGGTCATGTCAGCCGTCCTTCCAGGCGTTGCTGCAGGTAGCGGCCTACGACGGTGACTGCGAGGGTGCAGCCGACGATCGCCAGGCCCGGGAACACTTCGAGCCACCAAGCTGTGGACACGAAGTCGCGTCCGGCGTTGAGCATGGCGCCCCACTCGGGTGCCGGTGGGGCTACGCCCAGCCCCAGGAAGCTCAGTGAGGACGCCCACACGATCGACTGACCCACGCCCATGGTTCCCAGGACCACCAGGGGGCGCATCGCGTTGGGAAAGATGTGGTGGCTGACGATGCGATGCGGTGGATGCCCGAGAGCGATTGCCGCGCTCACATATCCGGAGTCCTTGACCGCCAGCACCTGCCCCCGGATCATCCGCGCGTACCCCGCGGCCGAACCGATCGCGACAGCGACGATCTGGGTGGCTGCGCCCGGGCCCAGCATCGCGATGAACAGCAGCGCGACCAGCATGCCTGGCAGGGCGAGCACAATCTCGAGGAAGCGGCTGATGGCTCCGTCGGTGAGCCGGCCGCCCAACCCGGAAGCCAGGCCGAACACGATCGCGACGCTCAGCGCCAACGCGGTGGCCCCGACCCCGATCGCCAGCGAGCTCTGCGTGCCGTAGACGACACGGGTGTAGATGTCGCGTCCGGACGCATCGGTACCGAACCAGTGCTCCCAGGACGGGACCTGCAGCGGTGTCTCGATATCGGTGTCAAACGGCGACTCACTGGTGAACAGCGCCGGGGCCAGCGCCCAGGCCAGCATCATCGCAAGGTACGCACCGGCGATCCACACCGCCGGTCGGAACCGTCCGCCGGCCCAGACACCGCGGCCCGACCCCGCCGCGGGTCGGTCGATGATCCGCACAGCCATGTCACGCCCTCCTCAGGCGGGGGTCGATCCGGACGAACGTGATGTCCACCACGAGGTTGGCCACCACGTAGACCAACGCCACCAGCAGCGTCACTCCCACCACCACCGGCATGTCCTGTTTGGTGACGGCGTCGACCAAGATGCGGCCCAATCCGGGCCGCACGAAGACAATCTCGACGATCACGGCCGTCGAGAACAACGACCCCAGGGCCCAACCCGAAAGGGACAGGCCGGGTAACACCGCGTGCCGCAACGCGTGGCGCCAGCGCACACCCCAGTCGCTCATTCCGCGCGCGCGTGCCGACACGGCGAATGGCTGCTCCATCGCCGTGGAGAACTCGTCGCGGGTCACCTGCCCCAGGAAGCCGGCCAACGGTAGTGCCAGAGTCAATGCCGGCAGCACCAGGCCGGCAACCCCGTCGTCGCCGACGACCGGGAACAGGTGTAGCTGGAACGCGAACACCACCAACAACACGATGCCGAGCCAATACTGCGGCAACGCGGCCAAAATGATCTCCACACCCGAACCGAGCGCGGACAGCACCCGACTGCGATGCGCGGTGAGCAGGGTGACCACCACGGCAATCACCCATGAGGCCGCCAACGCGGTGATCGTCAACACCAGGGTCGGTCCTACCTGCTGCCCGATGATGTCGGCCACCGGTTGCTTGAGCACGTACGACGTGCCCAGGTCGCCCCGCAGCAGCCCAGCGAGATAGCCGACATACTGCGTCAGCAGTGGCCGGTCGAACCCGTACTGCGCGTTGACCGCGGCCAGTTGCTCGGGGCTGGGTTTCGACCCGGCGCCACCGAGAATCGTCTGAGCCGGGTCCCCCGGCATCAGGTGCTGCGCCAGGAACGTCAAAGTCGCTGCGCCCCAGAGCACTCCGAGCATTGCGGCAATTCGGATCAGCGCGCGCCTCACGGCGCCAGCCACGCGTCGTGCAGCACGGGCTCACCCTCCGAAGGCTCGATCCAGACGTCCTTCAGTCGCTTCTTTGCCACCAGTCGGGTGGTCTGCGGGTACAAGCCGAGGTGATAGGCGTTCTCGGCGACGATCTGCTCAACCTCGCCATAGAGTTTCTTCTGCTGCTCGACGTCGATCGACGCCGCCGCCCGGCGCAGCAGATCGTCGATCTTGGGATCCGAAACCCACGACATGTTGTTGCCCGGAGCCGCCTTCAGCGAATCGCTGGAGTACACGATCGACAGCACGGCGGGTGTCGGGCTGTTCCAGTACGCGCCGGTTAATCCGTCATAGGCATCCTTGTTCGTAAATGCCGCGTAGTACTGGTCGGCGGGAAGCGGCTTGAGCACTACATCGAAGCCGATTTGTTTCTCGGCTGCCTGAATGTTCTGGAACAGGGTGACATCGGCGGGCGGCGTGTCTCCCGGATCCGACGAGTAGACCAGTTGGGCGGTCAGGCGCCGGCCGTCCTTGGTCCGGTAGCCGTCGGCATCGCGCTGGGTCCATCCCGCCGAGTCCAGAAGCGCGTTGGCCTTGTCCGGGTCGTGGGTGTAGTGGTCACGTAGATCGTCGCGCAGGTAGGGCGTCGTCGACGACAGCGGGCCCGGCTCCCAGTCGAACACGCCGAGATACGCGCTGCGAACGGCTGCTTCGGCATTGGCGCCGTGGATGAACGCCTGACGCACCGCCTTGTCATCGAACGGTGCGTGGCTGGTGTTCAGCGCGATGCCGTTGGGCAGGCCGGTATGAGTGAAGGCCTGCAGGACCAGGTTGCGGTCGGCTTCCAGCGCGGCCTTCTGCTGAGGCGGTGGGTTGAAGATGATGTCGGCGTCGCGACCCTGTACCGCCGCGAACCGGACCGAACCGTCTTCGAGGAACTTCCAGCTGACGTGCTCGAGATAGGCAGGCCCCTGATGCTTGGCGTCTTGTGGAGCCGAGTTGTAGTCAGGGTTGCGTTCCAGTTCGACGCTTTGGCCGCGGATCCACTGTTTGACGATAAACGGTCCGGTGCCGACCGGCGACTGGCAGTTGGCCTCCAGACCGCGGGCCATCGCCTTGGGTGACTCGATTCCGAAGAACGCCTGTGAAAGCACCGGCAGCAGGGCGGAATACGGTGAGGACAGCGTCAGTTCGAACGTAGACGGATTCACTGCGCGCGACGACTTGTAGTACGGCCGCAGATAGCCCGCATCGGTCTGTGACTGTGTGGCCGGATCCAGGATGTGCTCGAAGTTGGCCTGCACCGCAGCGGCATCCAGTGGAGTGCCGTCGTGGAATTTCACCCCGGAGCGGATCGCGAAGGTGTAGACCAACCCGTCCGGGGACACCGTCCACGAATCGGCCAGCCACGGTACGACCGAGCCGTCGGGACGTTCCGAGACCAGCGAGTCCAGATACTGTCTGGCGACGTAGGTCTGCGGCATGTCACCGAAGTTGTGCGGATCGAGGCAGGTCGGCTCCCGGTCAGCGCCGTACACGATGGATCCGCCGCTCACCGGCGTGCCGCCATCGCCCGAGGAATCGTTCTGTGTCCCACTTCCGCACCCGGCGGCCACCATCGCAACCGACAAGGCTGCGGCGGACGTCATCAGGGCACGGCGAAGGACGGTACGAGGCATGTCATGCGTTCTTTCGGTCGGTCGAAGAGCGTCGAGCACCGGGTGGCCGAGGGTGCGGTGGATACGACCGTGCCGATCGGTGGTGAGTGAGCGCTGATCAGGGGTTCAAGGCGTGGTACAGAAGCCTCGCCACGATGCCCAACCCGTCGGCGGGAAACAAGAGATCAAATCGGGTCGATCAAAAATGGACTACAAAATCGACCAGTACGTCTGTCACCGCCGCTATCGCGGTGCGCGAGATCACCTCGTAGCCATGCGTACTCAAGGTGGGCAGACACAACAATCCGGCCCGGGGCGACAACCCGGAAGCCTTTGTATGTGACGCATCGGATTCGAATGCGCCGAGCACCGCGGCTTGCGGTGAGTGTCCGAGGTTTCGGGCAATCGCACACAGTCGATCGGCGACACCCTTGTCGTACACGCACTGCGCGTCGCTGTATGCCACGATCGGACCGCCGGTCACCGTGGTGCCGTACTCCGCCTCCGTCGGTCCGACTTCCACCGCGAGCGTGAGATCACCGGGCAATGTCCGACACGCATGAGCCGCCCCTACCCCGCCGACTTCTTCGTTCGTGGTGAAGACGAGGTACAGATCTCCGGCTGGGCGCCGACCGGTGCCGTGCACCCGCCGGGCGAGGAGTAACAAGGCCAGCACTGCGGCCCGGTCGTCCATGAAATAACACCCGAGGTAGTCGCCAATCTCGATGAGCTCCCGCTTACTGCGGTCGATGCACACCCGGGTGCCCGGCCCGATACCTGCCTTGCCCAACTGTTCGGGTTCCAGGCCGGTGAACACGTAGACGTCCGGCCAATCGAGTGCCTTGTCACCTTGGTCGGGCTTGGTCTGCCAGACGTGCGGCGTTTCCTGCGTGGTGTGCTCTGAGCCCAATGCGAGTACCCCGCAGAGGGTTTCGTCGTCGCCGAGAATCGCGACGGGACCCAGACCGAAATTGGCCGGGTACATGGTGCCGAGTGGGGTCAGCCGCAGCGTGCCGTCCGGCTCGATTCGCTTGACGAGCATGGACAGTTCGTCGAGATGGGCCAGTATCCGGGTGGTGGCGGCACCCGGCTTCGCCCCTTTGATCAGCCCGATGAGGTTACCGGCGGCATCGGTCGACAGTTCGTCGACGAAGTTTTCCAGCTCCCGGCGACAGATCTCGCGGACCTGGTCCTCCTGGCCGCAGGGGCCGTACGCTGACAAGAGCTCCTGCAAGAGCACACGTTCGAACCCGTCGTCCAACTCGGCCATGTCTGCTGAATTGCCACTGCGGCCCTTTTGGAAACCTCGGCGCTGGTCGCGCGGTCAGCGCGGTGCGGTGCGTTCCGGAAACGGGTCGTTGTTGAAATCGATCTGAGCCGCCGGGTTGCTGATCGCCGTGACGAGGCCGGTGCCGAATGCTCCGGCACTGTCGTACAACGTCGACGCACCGACGGCGACACCGTCTGCGGCCCAATGCGAATCGGCCTGCACCCCGATCCACTCGTCACCGGGGAGCCGAGACAGCGCCACGGTGAGGTCACCGTTGATGTACCCGACGCCGGCGGTTCCCAGGTTGGTGACCAGGCTGGTGCCCTCAGCCGCCATGGCGGCCCGCACGAACGGCGAATTCGGCTGTCCCTGAACCACGGTGATGGTGCGGTTCATGAACCGCTTACGAGATGCGTTCTGATGGTCGGCGATGGCACGGCTCCAACCGCCCTCGTCGCTGCCCATGTATGTCGTCCGGTCCCCGTCGAGCGCGGTCGGAGGTTCGAACCGGGCAGGCGCCGTCCACTCGTCACCTCGTGGTGGTTCACCCAACCGGTACTGCACCAACGTCGCGCGCGCGACGGTCACGCCGTCCTGAACCAGTTCGCACTCGGAGTTGCGAACCCGTCTGCCGTCGCGAATCAGCGCCACCTTCGTCGTCGTCGGTAGCCCACGGGCCGCCTTGAACAGGTCGACCGTCAACCGAGCCGGTAGAAACTCGGGAAGGCCGAAGGACGACTCCAACGCGCGCGCGGCCAGGCCCACGAGCGCCGGCCCGTTGAGGTGGTCCTCACCCCAGTGGCTCTGGGCAAAGCGCGTCGGCTGGAACCGGTCCTGCTCGGACTGCACGAAATGGGCGTCAACCTCGGTCATCGGCGAATCGTCGCATATGGGCTAATTAAATTGGACGGCGGGGATCACCAACGACGCCGGGCACCCAGCCAGTGCTGCTGTCGTCGGACGAAATGGGCGTCGACGACCGCGCCGTGCCCGGGAACGAACACTCCGTCCTGCCCGCCGGCGGCCAGCACCGCCTCGAGGGTGGCCGGCCACGCCACCAGGTCCGAATCGGCGTCGATGACCGGATCACCGGACTGCTCGACAAGGTCGCCGCAGAACACCACGGGGTGTCGATCCGGCACCGTCACGATCAAGTCGTGCGTGGTGTGACCACGGCCCGGGTGAGCGATGCTCACGCTCCGGCCGCCGAGATCGATGTCCGCGCCGGCCACCCGGCGGGCCGGCACTCTCATCGACGCGATCGCGCGGTCGACCTCGCCGGCATCGGCGCCGTGACTGATCGCATCCGTCCGCAAATGCGTCCGACCATAGGACATGGTGTCGGCAACTTCTGGCGCGCAACAGATCTCCGCTTCCTTGAACCAGGAAGCTCCGAGAATATGATCAAAATGGTTGTGCGTCAGCACGATATGGGCGACGCGATGGCCGGTGAGGGCCGCCACGTCCTCCTCGATCCCGCGAGCCTCGGTCAACGTGGTACCGGCATCGACCAACAGAGCCTTCGTGCCGCCGCCGACCAGGCCGACCGTCACATCCAAAAACGGCAGGCGCGTGCGCCACACGTCCTCACCCAACTGTTCCCAGTCGTAGTTCATAACCCGGTGCCGATGCCGGTCGTGGGCTCCACTCCTGCGAAGCTACTCGCACGCTCCCGCCGACCTGCGGACGCGCTGACTGAGCCGACAGGTTTGCCGTGGCGGGCTCGGGGAACTCCTAGCCCATGTTGATCAGACGAATCGCCCGCCCCATGTTGTCTGCGACCTTCATCGCCCGCGGTGTCGATACCCTGCGTGATCCGAGTACGTCCACCGAGACCACACGCAGAACACTTGGCGCGTTGAGTGCATTACCCGGACCGGTAGGAGCCGGGGTTCCGAACAACGCCGCAACGGTGGCGCGAGTCAACGCGGCAGTTCAAGTGGCCGGTGGGGTGCTCCTGGCGCTGGGCCGGGCCCCACGGCTGACTGCGGCCGCACTCGCCGTCACCATGGTGCCGCGCAGTATCGGCTCACAGGCATTCCTGAAGGATTCCGACCCACAACAGGCAGCCGCCCAGCGCCGGGAGTTCTTCACCGATGTCAGCCTGCTGGGCGGCCTGATCATCGCCGCCGCCGATACCGCGGGCAAACCGTCGCTGGCCTGGCGCGGCCGCCGTGCCGCGCAGCACGTCTCTGCCAGCATCGCCGCCGCGGTACCCGGTGTGGCCGCCGGCGGTGACGCGCTCACCGACAGTGCGCTCGCCGAGAAGATCGGGCACGGCCTGGCCGTCGGGGCCGAGCGTGGCCGGGAACTCGCGGACGCCGCGGTCGAACGAGCCAGCGAATGGGCTCAATTGGCACGCGAACACGGGCCCGAGGTGGCCGACGCCGCCCGTGCCCGCGCCGAAGAGTTCGCGCTCGTGGCTCGTGAGCGGGCGCCGGAACTGGCCGAGGCAGCCCGTGAACGTTCCGCTGCGTTGGCGGATCGCGCGCGAACCCAACTGGACCAGCACCGTGGTCGGTAGCGTTGGGGCATGACCACGGGTGATTTTCAACCGCAATTCGGGCAGTACGGGCAACCGGGCAGCTACCCGCCGCCGTATGCCACCCAGCCCCCTGGCGGTTTGGGGCGGCGCTGGTTCGCCAGGGTGATCGACGGCATCATCGTCGAGATCGTGGCGGTGATTCTCGGGTTCTTCACCGATTCGCTGTCCAGCATTTGGGTGACCGGCCTGTTCACCGGATTGCTGATGTTCGTCTACTTCGTGGGATTGGAAGTTGCGACCGGCTCGACGCCGGGCAAGAAGATATTGGGATTGGCCGTGCGCGGTCCCGGCGGTACACCGAAACCGACGGCGAAGGAATCGATGATTCGCAACGCGTTCACGCTACTGCCGATCGTTCCCTATGCCGGCGGATTTCTGGCAGTCATCGCGATGATCGTGATCGCGGTGACCATCAGTTCCAGCCCCACCAAGCAGGGCAAGCACGACGAACTCGCCGGTGGAACACAGGTGGTCCGAGGCTGAGGGGTGGTTGTGTGCGGCGCCCGTTCACGAGGCGCCGCACACAACCCGGTCAGACCACCAGCCCGAGCAGCAGGACGACGATCAGACCGGCCACCGACAGCGCCGTCTCCATCAGGGACCACGATTTGATGGTCTGCCCGACAGTCATCCCGAAATACTCCTTCACGAGCCAGAATCCGGCGTCGTTGACGTGTGAGAAGAACAGTGAGCCGGCGCCCACCGCGAGCACGACCAGCGACACCTCGCCAGCGCTCATCCCCTCGACCAACCCGAGCATCAGTGACGACGCGGTGATGGTGGCCACGGTGGCCGAACCGGTGGCCAAGCGGATCAGGACCGCCAGCACCCACGCCAGCAGAACCACCGACAGATTGGCGCCCTTGGCCCATTCGGCCAGCAACGTGCCGATTCCGGTGTCGACCAGCACCTGTTTGAATCCGCCACCCGCCGCGACGATCAGGATGATGCCGGCCACGGGTGGAAGCGACGACTCGATGCATTTCACGATCTGGTCCCGGCTCATGTTCGCACCGCGACCGAGCGTGAACATGCCGACCACCACGGCGATGAGCAGCGCCATCAGTGGCTGGCCGACGATGTCGAACGTCTGACGCAGCAGATGTGTCTTGTCGTCGACGAAGATGTCGACAAGTGCCTTGCCCATCATCAGCGCCACCGGCAACAGAACGCTGAACATCGTGATCGCGAAGGTCGGTCGCGTCTTCGTGACGGTCGTCGCGGCCGTACCGCCGTCGGAGTCAGCGCCGGTCGTTTCCGAGGCATCGAACCGGTCCGGGACTTCGAGAACCACCCAGCGTCCGGCCAACTTGCCGAACAACGGGCCTGCCACGACGATCGTCGGAATCGCCACCAGCACGCCCAGCGCCAGCGTCACACCCAAGTCGGCGTTGAGCAGTGAGATCGCGGCGACGGGCCCCGGATGCGGTGGCACGAATCCGTGCATCGCCGAAAGTCCCGCCAGAGCGGGGATGCCGACCGTGATCAAGGACAGCTGCGAACGGCGGGCCACCAGGTAGATCACCGGCATCAGCAGTACCAGGCCGATCTCGAAGAACATCGGCAGACCGATGATCGCGCCCACCAGTGCCATCGCCCACGGCAGCGCCCGCGGTGAGGCATGCCCGACGATGGTGTCCACGATCTCGTCGGCGCCGCCGGAGTCGGCCAACAGCTTGGCGAACATCGCGCCGAGAGCGATGAGTATTCCGACGCTGGCAGCAGTGGAACCGAACCCACTGGTGAACGAGGCGAGGACATCGCTGATGTTCTCCCCCGCCGCGATACCCACGGTGAGCGCGCCGAAGATCAGTGCCAGGAACGGATGCAGTTTGACGATCGTGATGAGCAGGACGATCAGGGCTATGCCGGCCAGTGCGGCCAAGACCAGCTGCGCGCCGCCCGCCACCGGTTCGACCAGTTCCGTCCCGGCTGCGAGATGAGTGAGCGCCGAGGTCATCGGTTCTCCTGTTCTGTTGTAGCAGTGTCGGATTCGGCTGAAACGCGATCGATGTACTCATTGACTATGGCGTCGATGCTCTGATCGACCTCGATGGCGACACCGGACTCGTCAGTGCCGAGCGGTTCCAGCGTCGCGAATTGGGAATCGAGCAGGGCGGCCGGCATGAAGTGACCTGGCCGGCTGGCCTGGCGCCTACGGATCACCTCGGCTGAGCCACTCAGATGCAGAAAGATGACATTGCGGCAATGCCGCCGCAGCTGGTCGCGGTACTTGCGTTTGAGCGCCGAGCAACTCATCACGCCACCGTCGCGATGGTCGGCGAGCCACTCACCGATCGCTTCCAACCAGGGATAGCGGTCGTCGTCATCGAGCGCGTGGCCCGCGGACATCTTGGCGATGTTGGCGGCCGGGTGAAAGTCGTCGCCATCGGCGAACGGCACCCGCAAGCGCTGGGCCAACGCCGCACCGACCGTCGATTTTCCCGACCCGGACACGCCCATGACCACGATTGGTGAACCCATACATCCGCCTCACAATATGTGTCTGCCGTCACAAAGCATGACTTAAAAGTCATACGATTGCAATAGCATCTCGATTAAATCGGTCTATTCCTCGATGGCAAGCGTTATGACACGATGTAAGCGTGTCATCGCCCTCAAACGTCGGCGCGCTGCATGCCGGCTTGTTGACCACACTCGGCACCGGGATCGTCTCCGGCGAGCTGGCGGCTGAGCAGGTGCTGACCCTGGACCGCCTCAGCGCCGAGCACGAGGTGTCCCGCAGCGTCGCCCGGGAGGTGATCCGGGTGCTGGAATCGATGGGCATGGTGGAATCGCGGCGCCGGGTCGGGATCACAGTCCAGCCCCCACGCAAGTGGAATGTGTTCGACCCCAGGCTGATCCGCTGGCGCCTGCAGGCCGGAGACCGCGCCGCCCTGCTGGCCTCGCTGTCGGAGCTTCGGCGCGGTTTCGAACCGGCCGCCGCGGCCCTCGCCGCCCGGCGGGCCAACCCGGACCAGTGCCGCATTCTCGCCGCCGCCGTCTCGGACATGGTGGTGCACGGCAGGTCCGGAAACCTCGACGCATACCTGTTGGCGGACAAGGTTTTCCACCAGACACTCCTAGAGGCCAGTGGGAACGAGATGTTCCGCGCGCTCAACGACGTGGTGGCTGAGGTCCTCGCCGGCCGCACCCAACATGGTCTGATGCCCGACTCCCCCAACCCGGCTGCCATCGAGTTGCACGACGAGGTGGCCAGGGCGATCCGGCTGCGCGACGAGGACGCCGCCGAGCGGGCGATGCGAGCCATCATCGACGAGGCGGCCACTGCGGTGATCGAAGGCGACCGGCCCGATGCTTAACTAGCTGTATGGGTCGTACTCCTGCATTGGCGCGCCGGTTCTTCGACCGGCTCGAACCCGTACACGCGGTCACCTACTTCGCACCAGAGTCGCGCGCAGCCCTTGACGACCTCGGCTACCGGGGGTTCTGGATGGGTTACTTCGCCGCCCGTTCTGCCCCGCTGGGCATCGTGGCCCCCGATGTCGTCGCTGCCACGTTCTACAACTTCACCACCGAGCGGGTCGCCAAGGCGCTCCCGGCAGCATGGGAGAAGGCAAGCCCGGCAGTACTTTTGCAGGCTCGATCGGCTGCGGCAGTCGCGGCACTGCGGCGATCCGGGGTGACCGATTCCGAGCCGACCCGGCTGGCGGCCGAACTGACCGCGAAGGCTGCTCGCACTGCACCTCTGGATGGCCGGCCGCTCTACGCCGCCAACCGTGCTCTGCCGTGGCCCGAGGACCCGATCGCCACACTCTGGCACGCCGTCACCCTGCTGCGTGAGCACCGCGGTGACGCCCACATCGCGGTGCTGGTAGCCGAAGGGATCAGCGGCCGGCAAAGCAACGTGCTGCACGCCGCGGCCGGACGCGTACCCCGCGAGATGATCATGCGCAGCCGCGACTACGACGAGGAGCAGTGGGCCGGTTATGTCGAACAGCTGCGCTCCCGCGGCTGGCTGGACGTCGACGGTGAGCTCACCGAAGCCGGGCGGGACATCAAGCAGGCCATCGAAGATCGCACCGATGCCTTGGCTCTGAGTGCACTGGACGCGTTGACCGACGACGAGATCACCACTCTGTTCCAAGTCCTCACGCCCATCACCCGGCAGGTGGTGGCCGCAGGCGATGTCCCGGCTGCTACCCCCATGGGTCTGAGCCGCGACGACCTCGACGACGACAGCGCCCACCTGGCCTGACGGTCAGCGCGGGGCGTACATGATCAGGCCGACTCCGGCCAGGGCCACGAGTGCACCGGCCACATCCCAGCGGTCGGGCCGGAAACCGTCGGCGACCATGCCCCACAACAACGATCCGGCGATGAACACCCCGCCGTAGGCAGCCAGGACACGCCCGAAGTGAGCGTCGGGCTGGAAGGCCGCCACGAACCCGTAGGCGCCCAGCGCGATCACGCCGGCGCCCATCCACAACCAGCCGCGGTGCTCGCGCACCCCCTGCCACACCAGCCAGGCCCCGCCGATCTCCAGCACCGCGGCCAGGACGAACAGCACGATCGATTTGCCGACCATGGGCTAGGCCACTCCGAGGTAGGCGGCGCGAATGCTGTCGTCGGCCAACAGTTCCCGCGCGTCACCGGTGCGGGTGACGCTACCGGTTTCCAGAATGTAGGCCCGGTCGGACCGGCTCAGCGCCTGCTGGGCATTCTGCTCGACCAGCAGCACCGTGGTGCCCTGAGCGTTGATCTCGGAGATGATCTTGAAGATCTGCGAGATCACCATGGGAGCCAGTCCCATCGACGGCTCGTCGAGCAGCAGCACTCTGGGCCTGGCCATCAGGGCCCGCCCGATGGCCAACATCTGTTGTTCCCCACCGGAGAGGGTTCCGCCGACCTGGGACCGGCGCTCGGCAAGCCTCGGGAACGTCTCGAACACCCAGTCCAGGCGCTCGTCATGCTCGGCGCGGGTGGCGAACTTACGTCCGTAACAACCCATCTCGAGGTTCTCCACCACGGTCATCCCGGGAAACACCCCGCGTCCCTCGGGAGCCTGGATCAGCCCGTCGATCACGCGCTGATGCGCCTTCACCCGGGAGATGTCGCGGCCCTCGAACCAGACCGAGCCCGAGGTGAGCGACCGCAGACCTGAGATCGCCCGCATCATGGTCGTCTTGCCGGCACCGTTGGAACCCAGCAGAGTCACCAACTCGCCCTCGTGCACCACCAGAGAGACGCCGTGCAAGGCCTTGATGCGGCCATAGTGCACCACCACGTCGCGCACCTCCAGCAGCACCGGACGGCTGGTCTCAACCGAGCTCGTCATCGGGCACCCCCAGATACGCGGCGATGACCCTGGGGTCCTCGCGGATTTCGTGTGGCAAGCCGTCGGCGATCTTGCGGCCGAACTCCAACACCACGATCCGGTCGGTCACGCCCATGACCAGACGCATGTCATGCTCGATCAGCAGCACGGTGTAACCGTCATCGCGGATCTTTCGGATCAGCTCGATCAACGACGCCTTCTCGGCCGGATTGAACCCGGCGGCCGGTTCGTCGAGGCACAACAGTTTGGGTTCGGTCGCCAGCGCCCGGGCGATCTCGAGGCGGCGCTGGTCGCCATACGGCAGATTCTTCGCCTTCTCCTCCCCGCGATGAGCGATCCCGACGAAATGGAGCAGCGCCGCGGCACGTTCGATGGCCGATCGTTCCTCGCGTCGGTGCCTTCCAGAACGCACCAGGGCTCCGGGCACCGAGGTCTTGTGCCGCGCGTCGGTGCCCACCATGACGTTTTCCAGCGCGGTCATCTCGCCGAACAACCGGATGTTCTGGAACGTGCGGGCGATGCCGCGGCGCGTGATCTGGTGACGTTTGATCCGGCCGAGCGGAGCGCCGTCGAAGATGACAGATCCCGAACTGGCCCGGTAGACACCGGTGATCGCGTTGAAGCAGGTGGTCTTGCCCGCGCCGTTGGGGCCGATCAGACCGAGGATCTCACCACGGCGGATGTTGAAGCTGACCGAATCCAGCGCGACCAGGCCACCGAATTTGACCGTCAGATCGCGGGTCTCGAGCAGGATCTCACCCTCGGCCGCCTGAATCTCACGGTGCACGCCGGCCAGTTCCTCGACGCTCTCGGCCACGCCGGGCATGGGTTCGCTCATCCCACCGGCTCCTTGTCCATGTTGCTGCGCAACAACTGTCGAGCCGATCTGCCGTAGGTCAACAGCTGCTGCCGGACCGGGAACAGACCCTGCGGCCGGAAAATCATCAGCACCACCAGCGCCAGACCGAAGAACAGGTACTTCAGGTCACCGAGGTTGATACCCAGGAACTCGACCCCCAGCAGCCGATTGGGCAGATACACCACGACGAACGCCCCGAAGATCACCCCGAGCTTGTTGCCCTGCCCACCGAGCACCACAGCGCACAGGAACAACATCGAGTTGATGATGTTGAACGTCGGCGGCGCCACGTACTGGACCTGGCCGGCGTAGAGCGCACCCGACAGGCCGCCGATCGCGGCGCCGATGACGAACGCCCACAACTTGAAGCGGAAGGTATTGACGCCCATCACCTCGGCGGCGTCCTCGTCCTCGCGGACTGCTACCCACGCGCGTCCGACCCGGCTGCGCTCAAGGTTGCCCACCAACAGCAGGATGCCGACCATCAGGATCAGGCCGAGCCAGAACCACCAGGTTCCGTAGTTCGCCTCACCGGCCGAGTTGCCGCTGGAGAACACCCCGTTGGGCAGCTTCTCGCTCTCCCCCACCCGCGGGTAGGCGACCTGGTTGAGCCCGCGGGAACCGTTGGTGATGTCGGAGAGGTTGTCGGCGAGCAGTCGGATGATCTCGCCGAAACCGAGGGTGACGATCGCCAGATAGTCGCCACGCAACCGCAGGGTGGGCGTTCCCAGGATGAGCCCGGCCAACGCGGTGACGGCCATCGCCAACGGAACGCAGGACAGCCACGCCCAGTCCTTGCTGAAGAACCCGTCGGGACCCACTTTGTTCCACGGACTGTCGGGACTGGTCAGCAACGCCACGGTGTAGGCGCCGACCGCATAGAAGCCCACGTAACCGAGGTCGAGCAGGCCGGCCTGCCCCACAACGACGTTGAGCCCGATCGCGATGATGGCCACCATCGCGAACTGCGCCATGGTGCCGCCGAAGCTGATGCCCGTGGTGTTGAGGAAGCTGGGAGTGAACAACGGCAGCAAGGCCAGCAATCCGAAACCCACAACCCCGACAAGCCATTTCGCGATTCGCGGCAGGCTCGACCACCAGTCGCGAATGGCGTCACCGGGGGCCAATAACGTCTTGGTCAGCGGTCCGGCGGACTGTGAACCGTGATGCTCGCTCATACCCGCGCCTTCCCGAGGCTCTCACCGAGTATGCCGGTCGGCCGGAACAGCAGCACCAGTACCAGCAGAACGAACGCCACGACATCACGCCACTGCGTTCCGAACACCGCCTGTCCGTAGTTCTCCATGATGCCCAGCAGCAGCCCGCCCAGCAGTGCGCCCCGGAGATTGCCGATACCGCCGAGCACCGCGGCCGAGAACGCCTTGATGCCGAGCAGGAAGCCGCCCGAGTAGATGATGCCCTGCGGCACCTTCAGCGTGTAGAGCAGCGCCGCGGCCCCGGCCAGCAGACCACCGATGAGGAAGGTCCGCATGATGATGCGCTCCCGCGAGACCCCCATCAACGTGGCGGTGGTCGGATCCTGCGCGACCGCCCGGATCCCGCGACCGAACTTCGTCCGGTTGATCGCGATGTCGGTCAGCACCGCGAGGACCAGCGCGGCACCCACGATCACCAGCGTGACGTTCGACACCGACGCGCCGAAGATCGTGAACTGAGTTTTCGGCTGGACCAGCACGATGGGCTGCTGGGCGTTACTGCCGCCGTAGCCCTTCAAGAGCTTGGGCAGCACGAAATGCACGAATTCCTGCAGTACGAACGACATTCCGATCGCCGTGATGAGGAAGGTCAGGGCACGGGCATTACGTTTTCGCAGCGGCCGGTAGGCAATGAGCTCAAGACCGACCGCCGCCGAGCCCGAGACCAGCATCGCGAACAGCATGGCGATGCCGAGATACAGCACCGTCAGCGCGACGCCCTTGTTGTAGGCGTTGCCGCTCGGGGAGAACCCCAGGATCACGTCCAAACAGAAGTACGCGCCGAACATGCCGAGCATGAAGATCTCGGAATGGGCGAAGTTGATCAGGCGCAGCACGCCGAAGACCAGGGTGTAGCCCACCGCCACCAGCGCGTAGATCGCGCCCCAGGACAGGCCGTCGATCGTCAACTGCCAGAAGCCGTCTCGCAGGCCATCCAGGTTGAAGCTGATGTTCGATGCCAGGCAAGCGGACTGCTCGACGCACTGATGGATCATCCGGCGGCGGCTCCTGACTGTGGTGTGTAGCGAAACGCGCCCGAGTCCGGGCTGCGGTCTCGGACGCGTTTCGTCAGCGGACTACTTGACTTCGTACATCCAGATCAAGTTGGTGGTCAGCTCACCCTTGTCTGTCCACTGGTACTTGCGGGCCACCCCCTGACCCTCGTACTTGCGGACGAAGTCGAGCAGCGCCGGACGGGTGATGGCGCCCGAATCGATGCCCTTGAGCAGGATGGTGCCGAGGTCGTAGCCCTCGGTGCTGTAGGTGCCGGGCGCCTGGCCGAACTTCTTGGTGTACTCGTCGGCGAAGGCGCCGGTGGCCGGACCACACGGGCAGGACAACAACGCGCCCTTCGACGATTCGCCCGCCTGATTGACGAACTGCTGATCCTTGGTGCCGTCGGCGCTGACAAAGGTCGCCGTCACGCCGCCATCCTTGAGCTGCTGAACGAACGGAGCCGCCTCGGAGTAGTAACCGCTGTAGAACACCGAGTCCGGAGCTGCCCCCTTGATCTGGGTGACGGCGGCCGAGAACTCCTTGTCGCCCTTCTTCACCGAGATATTGCAGGCCGAATCAGCAACCGGGCCAAGCGTTTCGCGAACCGCCTCGGCCAGGCCGAGGCCGTAGTCGGTGCTGTCGTCGACCACGCACACCTTCTTGTTGCCCAGCGTGTTCTTGAGATAGTTGGCCACCGAGGGGCCCTGGACGCCGTCGTTGGCCAGGCCACGGAAGAACGTCCGCCATCCGTTCTCGCTCAATGTGACGTTGGTGGCCGACGCGGTGGCAGCCACCAAGCCGGCCTGATTGAACACATCCCCGGTGGCCTTGGTTTCACCGGAGAACGCGGGCCCGACCAGGCCGATGATCATCGCGTCGTCGACGATCTGCGGCGCCACGCCGGTGGCCTTCTGCGGATCGCCTTCGGTGTCAAAGCTCTTGAGCTGCACCTGGCAACCGGCATTGGCCGCGTTGTGCTTGTCGATCGCGAGTTGTACGCCGTTCTTGATGTTGATGCCCAGCGCGGCGTCGGGACCGTTGAGCGCGCCCATCATGCCGAGCATCACCGGCGGGCAGACGGCCTTGCCGTCACCGGCGGGCTCAGCGGGAGCAACCCCTTCGGCGGCCTTCACCTCAGCGCCGTTCTCGTCGATCTGGACCTTCTCGACGATCTTCAAGTCGGTCTGCGATGTCCCGCCTTCCGGCGAGGATTGGTTACAGCCGGCAATCGCCAGGGCAACCACACCCGCACTTCCGAGAGCAAACGCCTTCCGTGCCACGCGACCGCGCACGCTTCACCTCCGGGTCAGAGTTGTCAGCGGCACCGGCGCCCTGGCCGGGTAAGGGCTGGGCGCCGGAGCTTCGGGTAGAACATAGCCAACGACCGGCCCGAGTGCGGGATCTTGAGTGAATGGTTCTCGCGTGGGTCCTGGCTGAACGCGGAATATCGGGCGAGCGGAAACCCACAATTAACAACCGGGCCCGTCGGTCAGTTCTCCTGCACGGGCGATTCCGCTGAATCCTCGAGCGTTTCCAGCACCACCTCGGCCACCCGTTTCATGGTGGTGCGACGATCCATCGCAGCCCGCTGAATCCACTTGAACGCCTCGGGCTCGGTCATCTGGTGTTTGCTCTGCAGCAAACCCTTGGCACGCTCGACCAACTTCCGGGTCTCCAGCCGGTCCCCCAGCGTCGCCACTTCGTTCTCCAGCGCGGCGATCTCGCTGAAGCGGCTGACCGCCACCTCGATGGCCGGGACCAGGTCGGTGATGCTGAAGGGCTTGACCAGATATGCCATCGCCCCGGCATCACGGGCCCGCTCAACCAGCTCCCGCTGGCTGAACGCGGTCAGGATGACGATCGGGGCAATGCGCTTACTGGCGATCTCCGAGGCGGCGTCGATGCCGTCACGACGCGGCATCTTGACATCCATGATCACCAGGTCCGGGCGCAGCGATTCGGCGAGTTCGACAGCTTCCTGGCCGTCACCAGCTTCACCGACGACCTCGTAACCCTCTTCACGAAGCATCTCCGCCAGGTCGAGGCGGATGAGCGCTTCGTCCTCGGCGATGAGCACGCGGCGTGGTTTGTCAGCGTCTTTCGGTGACCCGGTCATGGGAGACATTGTGTCGTGGAGGCCGCTGTTCGGCGACCGCGGGGGCATCCTCTATGGTGGTAGGCCGCAGTACTGATCGGAACGCCCTCGTATCCCAACTGGCAGAGGAAACGGATTCAAAACCCGTACAGTGTGAGTTCGAATCTCACCGAGGGCACCAGGTCAGAGGCTATTTTCGGCTTGATCAACCGTCTCAGATACCGCAGTCGTACCGCAGGACGATTGCGCGGCCCTCGCAGCGGTATCGAGCTGGTGCGCAACGCGCTGTAGATCGTCGTCGAACAGATGCCCGTACCGATCCAGGGTCATCGCCGTTGTCTGGTGACCTAACAGCCGCTGAATCGCTTTGATGTTCGTGCCCGTACTGATCGCCAACGAAGCACACGTATGGCGCAGATCGTGCGGAGTCAGGCCGGGGACGCCAGCCTGTTTTGCTGCCGAGTCGAACACATGCCGGTACTGGCCAGTGGTCAGCCACTCCCCCTCTTTATTGCCGGGGAACACCAGCGCGTCCGGGTCAGAGGGAAGTTCATTCTTGAGTCGATCCCAGACAAGCCCCGGCACGGGGACCGTCCGCACCCGGCCCGTCTTGGTAGTGTCCTCGATCAGCCCCTTGCCGGTCACATTGGTGACGGATGACCTTACGGTGATTGTCCCGTCTTGGATGTCCCGACCACGCAACGCGACCGCCTCGCCGAACCGCAAGCCGCAATAGCCCAGCGTCAACGTCATCGTTTCGAATCGCCCAGCGGCAGCCGCGAGGGCCTGTAGCTCGCCGTGTGTGAGGTACAGGCGAGGCTCTCCGACGCTTTTCCGTGGCAGCTCGATCTTCTTGGCGACATTCTTGCCCACGCGTTCAGTGCGCATCGCGTAGTCGATGATCGCGCCGAGGCATTGGTGGGCCTGTATCACCCGCGATGCCGATAGGCCTTTGCCTGTGGTTCGGATCGACCCGTCCACCGATAGGCTGCTAACCCACTTCTGAACATCGCCGTGGGTGATGTCCGATAGCTTGGTATCGCCGAACCTGGGCAGAATGAGCGTGTCGAGGATACTGCGATATCCCGCAACGGTTTTCGGCTTGCGAGCACCCTTGCCGGCTATCCATTCCTCTGCAATGTCACGCAACAACACGGACGATTTGTGGGGGCTGACATAGGTGCCTTTGACGACGTCAGCCGTTACCTGATCGAGGTGCGCCTGGGCATCGACCTTGCGCTCGAAAACCTTGGAATGCTCCCTGCCATCGACTACCCAGCGGACCCGCCAGCGGGTCACTTGGCCATAGACAGCCGACTTCACAGTGGTAGTGGTGCCGTCTGGCTGGCGCATCCGCTTATGCCAGCGATCATCTATCCCGGCGCGGTCTCCCCTAGCTGCCATCCACGGATCGTACCGCAGGAATCCGTTTAGTTTCGGAGGATGGTACAAGATAGACACTGCAGTCTGTGCGCTCAAGGGTTTGTGACAATCGTCACACTACAAATTCCCCCGAGTTCCCAAGCTTGACGGGGGTTGTGGGATATGCTAAGTACAACCCGGTAATCGTGTGCAGCGTTAACCGGAGCCTCTGCAAGTCTCTACTCGAAGGATAGACCGTTGCCCCAATCAGTTGCAACTCTCAATCGCGAGATCCTATACCTGGAGGACGTCGCTGAACTCACCGGAACACCCGTCGCCACTCTCCGCTGGCTCCGCGCCACCGGATCCGGCCCTAAGTCCGGCAAGCTGGGCCGGCGAGTTGTTTACCGCCGCGCCGACGTCGAGGCGTGGGTTGCGGAGGCGTTCAAATGAGCGCGCTGACCGACGCCCTCGCGGGGCGGTACGTGCAATTCACTCGGACCGGTGATACAGGGCTGGAACTCCAGCACCAGGGCCGCATCATCGCCGCAGACGGCGAGCTAGCCCTGATTGAACTGGTACTCACCGCGGATGGCGGTCCGCCCGTGCAGGGCCTAGTCCATCTAGACGAACTGGTCGGCGCATTCCTCTACGAGTCGGCGGAGCAGATGAACGACGGACTCGACCGGTTTGAGGAGTACGCCGAATGACTGAAGCACGCCCCGAATGGGTCGACCACATCCAGTTAACGGTTCAGCGCGCCCCTGGCAGGGTTCGGGTAGTGGAGGCCCGCCCCGGCGGGTACCGCGTCGTCCTCGATCTAGAGGGCGCGAACACGTCACTAGAGGACGCTGAGCTCAACGCGGAGATCTGGCGTGCCCGGTTCACCGCTGAGGATTCCTGACCTTTACCGACGACACCGACGTTCTAACCGCCGCCCTCGCTTACGCGAGGGACGGTTGGTTCGTCGTGCCGGTACGCCGTGACACCCGGCACGCGGGCAGTGTCGTCGGTAAGGGTTGGCCAGAGCAATCGTCACGTGACGCCAAGCAGATAGTTCCATGGTTCGCCGGTACCGACTACGGGATCGCGCTGCATGTCAACAGGTCCGGTGCAATCGTGCTGGACATCGACAAGCCGGACAACTTCCGCCACTGGGAATTGCTGGGCGATGCGATGGTGCAGCGGACACGGCCCGATACGGATCCGCGCAGGGGGCACTATGTCTACTCGAATCCTGGTGGTACGTATTCGAACTCATCGCGAGGCCTGGGGACTGGGTGGGGCGATGTCCGCGCGTCATCGAACGGGATCATCGTCGCGGCGCCGGGTATCGGTGATCGTCGGTGGGTGTCGAGCGGCCCGGTGAAACCGTGCCCCGAGGCCATCCTGTCGCGGCTACGTGAGTCCAGCGGACCGACCGCCGAGGCGGTACCGGCAGCGGAGTTGAGAGCGTTCGTGGAGAAGCACTCCCAGCGTCCGACCGTTCGCCCTGATCTGGTCTCGCGATGGCGAACACGGTTCATCACCCGCGCGTTGATCAGTAAGGATTCCCGCCACACCACGATGCTGGGGATTCTGCCGGAGGTGTTCCGCGCCAGTCGGACTGGCCGCGTTAACGCAAGGATTGAACTGAACAAGTTGCACGCCCTGTGGGCGAAATCCGTTGTGGGGACGACTCGCAACGGTCAGACAGTTACGGAGGAGTCCGCGATGGCGGAATTCATGCAGATGTGCGCGTGGGCACTGGCTCAAGCAGAAGGGGAAACCAAATGATGACCGAGCGCGGACAGTTGGCGCAGGACACGTGGGACGGGATCGATAAGAGGTCCGTGCTGCATACGCACCCCGCGGACGGCTGGGAGGTCGCATGGAGCGATGGTGAGGTATGGCCGCTGATTATGTGGGTGGTGTTCGACGACGGAGAGTTGACCGGAATCGCGGTCGACGGTTGGCCGACCCGTGTCGATAAGGCGTGGGCAGACCAGCTTTTCGGCGAGGAGCCGATTCGGCGCTACGCGTACCGGAAGGTGGCTCGGTGAAGTTTAGGTTCGAAGCCGACGAACTCGACGAGTTAGAGAAGGGCATCTTCGCCAGTGGGTGGGCGTCAGAGGTTCGTGACATCGCGATCGAGTCGGGCGTGAATCCCGTTGGCGTGTACGTGATGTGCCTACAGCGGCGCCTCGCACAGATTCCGCCTGACGTGTTACTACCGCCCCCCGGCGGATCCGGATGCGGCGGCAGCCTCAACACGATCGTCCTCGGGGTTGGCGACTCTGGCGGCGGAAAAAACTCCGCCTGGAACCTGGCCCAGGCGCTCTCGCCTTACCAGGAAGGCAAATTGGATGTCCGTCAGATCGGTGTAGGGACTGGCGAGCATCTCATCCACGCCTGCATCAAGTACACCAAGGACGGCGCCAAGACGGTCCGCGACGCCGCCGACCCGTATTACAAGAGCGTCTATTCGATCGCAACCGAGGGCCGGTTACTGGATAAGGAATTGAGCCGCGAAGGGTCGAAGGCGGCGGAGCTCCTCTGTGAAATGTGGACCGGCGCCTTTGTGGGGGCTGCGGCCCGCGGCGACGCGGATAGGTGGATTGCCCAGCATGCCGTCCGATGGAACTGCCTGCTGATGATTCAGCCTGCGAACCTGGGTGGCTTCGCCGCACAGGAAGCGACTGGCCTCCCGCAACGATTGACCTGGTTCGCGGTGAATGAACCTCGCGCGCCGATGCAGGTTCCGGAGCGCCGCAAGTTCCTGCCGACCATGCCGCGGATTCCCGGAGATGGGCCGTTCTCCGATGAGATTCCTGTGGACGCTGCGATCCGACAGGAGATTTGGGATCAGCATAATGCGATCCGCCGCGGGGACCTTCCGGGGATCGATGCGCACCGGTCCTTCGCGATGTTGAAGATGGCGGCTGCCATCTCATTCTCTGAGGCGAAGTTCGGCGTGAGTTGGAATCACTGGGAACGCGCTGGAGCCATCATGCGGATGTCTGATGCGGTTCGCGATCGGGCCATGGAGTGTCAGCGAGCGCACGCCGCCGAAGCCGCCAAAGAGGCCGAGGTCTCGCGAGCTGTTGCGCGGGGGCACGCCAAGGTGGCGGGGGGGATTGCCGAGGAGCAGGCCGCTGAGGACTACGCCGAGCGGGTCGAGGAAATGCAGGCCCGCATCCTAGCGGCGTTACAGGAGGGGCCAGTCCCGCATCGAGACCTCACGCGAAAATGTGGGGCGCACCGCGCGAGCACACTGCCCAGGCAGGCGTTCAGGGCAGCGCTGACCAACCTTAAGGATCGCGGGGCGATCCGCCGCGATCCTCCGGGCGTCGATGTCGGCGGGGTGTGGCATCTAGCGAATGTCGAGGCGACGGCGTGACGCTGTCACACACACGGCGCGTAGGGGGCGTGACAGCGTGACAGCGTGACAGGCCCCTGACCTGGGCATTCTGAGAACCCTGTCACGCTGTCACGCGACCCCATTCCGAAAACATGCACGTCAGAGCGCTGTCACGCTGTCACGCTGTCACGCGTCTGCCAACCGCTAGTAGCAGCCCCACGTACACCTTGAAAGTAAGCAGATGAACGAATTCGAGCCCATCGAATGGGCGATGCAGCAAACAGGAATGACCGTAGCTGATGTGGTGGCGATCATCCTCACCGCGAAGGCTCCGAAGGTGTCAGCGAAGCGGGGTGGAGCGTCTCAGATGGAGAGGTGTGTCGAGTTCGTCAACTCGGAGTTTGACGCGCGGGCTGCCGATGTCGTCGCCCGAGGGATCTGCGATACGACCGCGCGGGCGTCGGCACTGTTGTCCGAAGCATGCAAGGCGGGGGCGATCGATCGACTGTCGTACGGCGTGTACGGACCGAAGGGGACGGCACACCGACAATGACGGCGCATGATACCACATTTTCCGTGGAAAGCAACCCCCCGTCGGGTATAATGCGCAGAGGTGGCCGTCCGCGAGTGTGGACACCGATTGGTGATACCGGCTACGCCGTCCACCCAGACGGGCGTATCCGCGACAAGCACTACAACATCATCACCAACCCCGCGATCGTCGCGGCGCTGATACCGCCCAAGGCAGAGCCGACTGCATGGTTCCGATTGGCGTGTTGCGGTCAGCGGGTTCGCGCCGATCGACCCTCTACTGCTGCAGAGCACTGGAGCGATTGCCTGCAGGACATGCACGCCACGGGATCACCGCGGAATGCCCCCGCCGGACGGCTGAAACCTGACCGGTATTACAGCCGCGATGTCTATCGGCGCCGCGCACCACGTCACGCAGATCTCGATGAGCCAATCGTGCTGGCGCACCGCGGCGAACGGGTCCGCACGATGTCGTGGGTGATGGCTACCCGAATCATTCAACAGAAGGACAACATGAACGACGGTAAACAGTGAGCCGCCGTGTGGTGGACGCCGTAGGTTGTCCACGATGCGGTGCGCCACCCGGAACATGGTGCACGACATACCTATTGCATGTGCCGCGAGTGGAGTTGATACGGCGGCCACTCACGACCCCCAGAACTTCGCAGGAGGTTGCGTGACACCGATTGCGATCGCTGTCCTTATCGACGGTCACGTCGAATCAGTCCCCTTGAAGATTGATCGGCAGGGCCGCTGGTATGCCCATCACGGCGGCTACACGCTCTACGTCGACAGGATCCGCACCGCCCCCGAGTAAAGAACTTGCCGGCCGATTCGCGGGCCACGGATCCCGACTCCGCCCGGTAAGAAAGCCGCGCACTCTCCCGAGCGCGGCGTGGCGTTTGCAGTGAATCGGAACGAACGCCACAACCCGCCCCCGACTGTCGAGCCCAGCTCCGGTCGGGGGCGGTCCCATTTCAACTACCTCCGAAGGAAACAATCGACATGACAGCGACGACGCTTGAACCCGACACCACGCCGCCGTTCTACCGAATCCGGCAAGAGCGGGTTTGGATCCAGATTCATAAAAATGACCGCCGAGCCCTCGCCGAAGCGATCCTCGATGGGCTGAGCGTGTGGGCAGAAACCGCCATCACTTCCTCGACTGAGGTCATGCGGACCACCGTTTCGATAACGCCCCGAGGGAAGGTACGCATCTCCAAGCCCTTCCCTGGCGGGCAGCGGGAACGGTGGCTGATCATCGAACCCACCGACGCTGTTGATCTTGCCGAAGAGTTATTGGCGGCTGAATGACTGACCGCCGAAAGAACTCCGTGACATGCAAGCAATGCCGCTCGACAAAGACACATCGACGTTCGGGAATATGTGTTGTCTGCGAAAGCGGTGTCACCGTCGAACCGTGCCGCCGTGGCGTTCGGCTTTGCGGCCAGATTGTCCTGAGCCATGACCAGGCGATCACATTAAGCAACATGATCATCGATCATATCGAGGGTTCATGATCACCATCTCCCAGCCCGATGGAACAAACATCGAACTCACTCGCCGACACGATGGCGTTATCACGATCAGCCGCGTGATCGCCGGATGGAGTGTTCATATCGATCTAGACCCGGTGATCGCACAATGCCTTATCGATCACGTTCAGGATCTACTGGAAGGGCAATATGAGCAATAACTATCGGAATGCCCAGCCTGGCGGGCGTATCAGCAAGAGAGTCAGAGCGTGGGTGCTGGCCCGCCAACCGCAATGTCAATTGGCCATTGAGGGAATATGCACCATCTATTCCACCGACGTCGACCACGTTATTGCGGTATCTGACGGCGGCTCAGATCACCACACGAACTTGCGCGGGGTGTGCCATGAATGCCACCTGCATCACTCCGCCAAGCACGCCAGGGCGAAGCAGCTTAAGCCGGTCAACACGCATCGTCGTGATCTGTCGAAGCCCGTTTATCTTGCTGACAATCCTGACTACCAACCGCCCGAATGGCCAGGCATCAAGATTCAACGCGAACGGGCCGAACAGCAACGCCGCGAATGGGCGGAAAGAATGGCAGAAGAGGCCATTGAATACGCCGATGAGGGTAATGACACCGGGGACTGATAAACATTCGCCTACGGGCTCACCAGAGGCCAGGAATGGGCATTCTAGGGGACTGGGGAGTTGACCCCCTCTTGGTCTCCCTGTCTCTTGGCCGACCACAGGTTTGCCAGCCCGTATGAATTACGAAACTTTTGGTATCGAAATTGACCACCTAGGAGTAGAAAATGACTGATTTCAGTGATGACCGTGAATTGCCGGCCGGATATTGGGTCGATGAGCGTACCGGCGCGTGGTCTAAGGTGCCCTGGCCGACCGACCCCGACGAGAAACGCCACCTGATCAGCAATTCTCTCGGTCCGCTCGTGATCCGATGGGCTGAGAATGAGCTTTCAGATGAAGAGTTTGAGCGTTTCGGCCCAGGTTTGATCGACCCCGAAACAGGCGAGTCATGGCAGTTCACCGATGAGCAGAAACGCTTTCTGATTCTCTATTATGCCTTCGATCCGGACACGGGCCGATGGCTGCACCGCGCTCCCGTTCGCAGCGCTATCGCCAAAGATCCGCTCCTTGATGCCGCGCTGTCCACGATTGAAGATCTCGGCCCGTCTCGACTGGCGTGGAATGGCGGCTGGGAGGGTGTGCCGCGTCGTCGCTGCCGATTCCCGCAGATGTTGTCTGCGGATGCCCAGAGGTGGCATGGAGTCGCTGTTAATGCCTGAACCGCTCGCATGCCCTGATTGTGGCGTGGTGGCGCGGCGGAAACCCGACAATAGCCCTGGCTGGCTATTCCCGTGTACTTGCGATTACTACGAGAATCAGAGTTATCACGGCTTTCGAGCGATTGGGATTGACCATAAAACTCTTCCCTGTCCGCAATGCCATGCCGCGGGCTGCACGATTGATGATGGTTGGGTATTCGATTGTGGGCATTTCCGTGGCCGCAAGGTGCCCTATTTCACCTTGCTGCATGAAGTGATCAAAGATAAATGCGAGGCTAAAGCCGATAGGATGGGATGGATTAATGGCGAATGATGTGAATGATATCGCGGCGAAGCTCGCCAAGCTCTACGAGATCGAGCCCGCACAGGAAACGGAAGTAGAACAAGAGCCCGAGCCACCCGGTAAGGGCAACGTGATCCCATCAGCGGGCCATCAGCCCGACCATGTTCCGACCGATAAAGAGCTGATCGGGCTGGCCGAACAGGCTGGTGACACCGAGCAGTCAACCCGGTTGAAGCACAAGCAATTACAAAAGCTGATCGATCAAACTTACTGGCTTAATCCTTAAGGAGAATTGATGTTTATCAACAAGATGAGCGCGTCCACGGAATGGACCTCCCGCACCGCCGCAATCGCGAGTCTGGCCTCGATTGGCATCACAATGCCCGACGAGTACACCGAACTCCTGGAACGTCATGCCGAGTTCAAAGCCCTGCGGACACCCGCAAGGGACCGGCTGACCGAGGCCGTCGTTGATGGTGTGGACGCCGACCTCGGCCTACTGCGGGCGGCTGCCATCGCTGAGACCGTGGCAAGCAAAGCCGTCGATGACCATGTGCAGGGTGCTGTTCGCGGGCGACTACGGGCGATCCACGACAGTGTCGCCGCCGATCACTACGCGGAGGTTGCGCGTCAGTTTGACGTTGCCGCGAAGGCTTTCCAAAAGGCTCATTCAATCGTCTCGTGCGAGACCGACCCCGCCGAAATCGTTACCGCAGACGAGAAGACGCGTAAGGCTTACGTCGACGGGCAGGCCGCTGCTCAGACGTTGTCCCGGTTGACGGTTTTGCTGGGGCTGGCTGCCGAGCTGGCCGGCGCGGAACGTCCCAATGCCGATCAGCCAGCATCCTCGCGGTCTCACGCTATCGGTATCGATCAGCTCCAGTTGGGTTTGTGCGTGGATGCTACGGGTGTTCATGTGCGCGAGTTGTGGACCGCCTGGGAGGCCAACGGGTCGCAGACGGCAACCCAGTGGGCGGCACTTGCTGAGCTTGGTGTCCCGATCCGCGCGACCGCGCTGGAAGATTACGCGCCGCAGCGGTTGCCGAAGCAGCTCCTGGAGCGCCGGGAGACCGTCTATGACGGCGAGGCTGTCGACAACGGGAACGGGACTACCTTCACCCCCGCGGCGCGTGTCATCACGCGGATTGTCGATCCCGAAGACGAATTGGTGCCTGAGTGGAACGACACCGAGGGCTCGTTTAAGCCCGTACAGCCGCCGCAGCCGGTGACCGCGACCGTCGCCGAGACGCACTAGGCTAAAGCATGAAAGAACCCCCGGACACCTCTTCAGTCCGGGGGTTCTTCTCCTCGTTGGTGGGGATCTAGTTTCGCCACCCCATCACGCGGGCGGGGCACCATATCGTGCAGCACCGCGACCGCACTACGACCCGCTGGCCGCGCGGCGTCATCTTCAGTTCCATCGGTCGATGGCACGCCCTACAGCGCGGCAAGGTGATCCCGTTCGCGTTCATCGCCGGTCCTGATCATCCTCAACCGCCCAGCGGACCATTGCCTCGATGCCGTCGAACCCCGCACGGGCGCCGACATCCTCAGCCTGCCCGCGCCGCACGAGCTCTCCGACGAGCTCTAGAGAGCTGAGTTGCGCGGCGCTCATTCGGGTCACCTCATCAGTGGTGGTCATGGCTTGCCCCTTTCGGTTTGTTGATTACACCTAGCCACGATACCGCAGACATACCGCAGAAGTACCGCTAACAGCCAATGAGTACACATCGCTAAAAGCCGTATCACAGCAGTTCGGAGCAATATTTACATCAACTGCCAACAATCATCGCAAACTGTAAACAGCGAGAAAAACGGATTCAAAACCCGTACAGTGTGAGTTCGAATCTCACCGAGGGCACTACGCGCACTCAACCAAAGGCGGTCACGCAAACGAACAGCGTGGCGGGCAGGTATGCCACCAGCGCCACACCGAACAGTCCGCACAGCACCCGCACCAACGGGGTTTTCAGTTTCGCCCTCGCCCAGATCAGGCCGGCGTATCCGCCGAGTGCGAGAACAGCGCTGGCCAGCGCCCCACCTCGCGCCTGGAGCCCCTCAGTACCCGATGGGTAGCGGCCGTCCATCAGGTTCGAGGTGAGCGCGTCGCTGCTCAGAACGAGGTAGAGCACCACGAACGATGCGACGAGTACGAACGAGGAGGCCACCGCGACGGCGGTGACGGCTTTCCTGCTGCTGTCGATAATTTCAGCCCACCTCAGCCTCGGGCACCAGATCCTGGATGGCCCGACGAATGGCACGGGGACGCGGAGGGCTGGTCCGGTACATCGCTGCAGCCGATTCGCGGCGATCATGTACGCCCTGCATGAGCCGTTAAGGCAGGAACCGGGCGATCTGCGGTGACGGCAGCGTCTGCGCGGCACGTGCCTGCCGTAGACCGACCACGCCGCCCGCCGCGGTCATCAGCACGATGCCGCCGAGGCCGGGCAAGACGGCGAACAGCAAATCGGAGGTGCTGGCCGTGCGCAGATAGTCGGCGTAGCCGATCCGGAACGACTCCGGGATGGCCGGCACCGAAAGTGGCTGCGCCGCCGGAGGTTCGGACCGGGGCGCGGGCAGGCTCGGCGCACTCGGCGCGGACGGTGGCGCCCCCGCGGGCGGTGCCGCCGGAGCCGGGACAGGGGGAACCAGCACCGGCACCGGCGCCACTGGAACGACCGGCGCAACCGGTGCTGGCGGAGCAATCGGTGCCGCGGGTGCCGACGGAGCCGGGGCGGTCGGGGCTTTCGGCGGGGTGGACCGGATCACGATTTCTCGGCTGCGCGGGGCGGTCGGCACTGGCGCCAAGTTGGGGGCCCGGCCGATATTGCCGTTGGTGGATCCCCCTCCACCGCCGCCTCCCCCGCCGCCGGATACGACGGCCGACGGAGCTTGCGCCGTCGCGACCGATACGAGCGCCGAGGGGGCTTGCCCGGTCGTTCCCGTCACACCGGCCGACTGCCGGGCCTCGTCAGTCGACGCCGCACGATTTGTCGAAGCCGCACCATCTGTCGATGTGGATGTCGATGTCGATGTCTGGCTGGAGCCGACTTTCGCCGTGGGACCGCTCGACGCCGAGGAGTCGCTCGCACCGACTTTGGCCTTCGGGCCGGCCGATGCGTTCGGCCCGCCGAGGCTGCCGTTCGATTTCTTGGACCCGCCGGTGCGCTCGTTACCGACCTTGGCACGGTGGTCGGATTTCTTCTTCTTGTCCTTGTGGTGGCCGAAGATGTGAAGAACGTCGACGTCGATTCCGAACAGATCCGCCGAGGCCACGGCTGTGCCGAGCACCCCCGGCCCCGCGACCATGGCACCGCAAGCGATTGCGCAGCCTGCTGCGGTGTTACGCACCCATGAACGGTCCACGATTAGATCCCCCCAGAAGAAATCGCGGCAGAATGTCCGCGCGCACTGGAACAAGTTCCCATTGTGACATACCGAAATGCCGCCGGATTTGCTGGACCGTGATGGCAAATAGCGGTCGCGTCAATGTCAGCCGAGGCGCCGGGGTGGCGGCGATACCCTTTGTCCGTGGTGGTCAGTGAGTTCCGCCGGTCGGTTTGCATACCCGAGATGGCGCTGAACAACCGCGTTCCGGCCCGCACCCGGCACTACGCCGAGAGCGCGTCGAGCCGACTGCGAGTGCTGACCATCGCGACGTGCATCGCCGCCGCGGTATCCGGCGGGTTCGGGGTCTTCCAACTGTTTCTCGGCGGGCCGATGTGGCGGTTAGGGTTCGTCAACCTCGCATCCGCGGCGTTGTTCCTGCTGGTGCCGCTGCTCTACCGGTTTGGCGAACTGATCGCACCCCTGGCGTTTTTCCTGTTCGCCTACGTGTCGGTGTCGACGATGTGCTTTGCGGTCGGGACCGGCTCGGGACTGCAGTTCTACTTCGTGGTGGCGGCATCGCTGGCGCTGCTGGTGTTGGGAATCGAGCGCATCGTGCTGGCGGGGACGCTGGCGGCGCTGGCGGTTGCGGCCGCGATCGTGCTGGAGATCCTGGTTCCTCACGATCGCGGACTGGGGCCACCGTGGGCGCTGACTGCGGGCTTCGTCCTGTCGGCAGTCTCAGCCGGAGTAATGGTGTTTGCCACGGTATGGATGTCGTTACGTGAGATTGCCCGCGCCGAGCAGGCGATGGAAGCCGAATATCAGCGGTCCGAGCAACTGCTGGCCAATATCCTTCCGGCCCCGATCGCCCAGCGGCTCAAGGAACCGTCGCGCACGATCATCGCCGACAAGTACGACGATGCCTCAATCCTGTTCGCCGACATCGCCGGCTACACCGAGCGCTCCAGCGATATCACTCCGACAGAGCTGGTGCGTTTTCTGGACCGCCTCTACACCGATCTCGATGCTTTGGTGGACCGGCACGGTTTGGAGAAGGTCAAGACCAGCGGCGACTCCTACATGGTGGTCGCGGGCGTGCCCAAGCCGCGGGCCGATCACATCGAGGCGCTGGCCTGCCTGGCCCTCGATCTGGCCGCTGCCGTCGCCGACCTGAAGGATCCGCGAGGCCGCGCAGTGCCGCTGCGAATCGGTCTGGCGGCCGGTCCTGTGGTCGCCGGAGTCGTCGGGGCCCGCAAGTTCTTCTATGACGTGTGGGGCGACGCCGTCAACGTTGCCTCACGGATGGAGACAACCGACGTCGCCGGCCGTATTCAGGTGCCGCAGAACGTCTATGACCGAATCAGCCACGCCTTTGTGCTGGAGGAACGCGGCGATGTCGAGATCAAGGGCAAGGGCCTGATGCACACCTGGTACCTCGTCGGGCACCGCGACGAGGCGGTACGCGACCGGCTCGAGAGTGCGAGCCCGGCGCATACCGCCTCGGTGGTGCCGCCGACCGGGGCTTAGACCTTGCGGTTCTCCGACTTGACCAGCCACGCCAGTTTCTCCAGACCATCGATCAGCTGGTGCAGGATGTCGGCGGTAGTCGGATCGTGTGCATCTACGGAGTCGTGGACGCCACGGAGAGTGCCGACGGTGGCGTAGATCCGCGTGGTGATGAGGTCGACCACCTCGTCGGTGCTCCGCTCGTAGGCGGGAAACTGGGGCAGCGTCGTGCTCGCCACGACGGTGTCCGAGCGGCCGTCGGGGACAGCGTCCAATGCGCGCATCCGCTCGGCGATGGTGTCGCTGCCCTCTCGGGCGAAATCGACCACTTCGTCGAGCTGGAGATGCAGGTCCCGGAAGTTGGTGCCGACGACGTTCCAGTGGGCCTGCTTACCCTGCGTTCCGAGCTCGATCAGGTCGACGAGCACCTGCTGCAGATGACAGCCGAGTTCCGGCACGGCCTGGAAGCCCTGGATATCGGATTCGTTTCGACGTGTACTCATGCCATGGTCAACAGCATCCAATCTGGAATCAATCCAGAATAGAGAAGATGTGGCGACGCTCACGTCGACTGCTTACCGGCCACCTGATCCTGCTGATTGAGCAGTCGCGCATATCCGGCCCCCATGCCGAGCAGCGCCAACCCGACCACGATGAATACCGCGACCCGGAACATTCCGTCGAGAGTTCCCAGGTCAAACAGGAACAGTTTCGCCATGGCTGCCGTCACGAGCGCCATTCCGCCGCCGATCGGCAGGGATCGCTCGGCTCTGGGGCGCCGCGCGGCGTAGCCGAGCAACCCGGCTGCCACCGCGATCCAGCAGATGGTCGCCACCATGTGCCCACCGAAGAAGCCGGCCCCGGTGCCCCCGATGAGAACTCCGGCGGTGACGGTGAAGGCCGTCACCGCATATCCCGCCGTCACGGCCCCGACCATCCACACCAACCGGACCACCTCCTGATCCGCGCCGTCGACCGACCACGCCCAGGAGATCGCAGCAGCGGCGAGGACCGCCATCACGCTGCCGATCAGCACCGAAACTGCAAGTCCTGCAGACATTTTGGTGCCGTGAAGCAAAATGTCCGGTGCAGCGTACTGAAGGTAGACCACGCTGCCCACCGCGGCCAGCCCGACAGCGATCGGCCGCGCAACGCCCTGGTGACGCCCGCCCACAGCGACCACCGCGGCCATAGCCAACAGCACCGGCCCGGCCACTGGCCCATCGAAGGCGACCAACACCGCGATCAGCGCAGCGACTGCCGCCAGCACCGACCACACCGCGCGAACCGCGACGACCACGCCAGGCAGCCTGTCGCCGAGGGCGACGATCGCTACCAGTGCCGCTGCCAGCGCCGCCACCAGCAGCGCTGCGATCACACGATCGACGGCAGCGCCCACCGCCAGCACCGGAAGCACGCCACCGGCTGTCAAAATCGCCGTCGCCGAAGGCCTGGTGGTCCAGCGCAGCACCACCACCCCGCCCGCCAACGCCACTACAGCTGCGAGCCCGCAAGTCATCGCAACCACCAGGTCATGCCTGCCATCGATCGAGGCCGCTGCCAGCGCGATCAACAATGGCAGCGTCGGCGCGGCCACGCGCGCCGCATACAACCAGAGCCAGTCCCGGCCGAACTGAAGCGGCAGCGTGGCAGCTGACAGGGCGAGCATGAAACCGATCAGCAACAGCGTCACGCCGTCGGTCACGACCGGTGCCAGGACAACGAGCGGTACCAGCACCAGCAAGCCCAGCTGTTCGGAGTTCCACCGACGTGCCAGCATCAGGCCGCCGCCTCCGATCGCCACCGCCAACGTCAGGCCGGCCGGCGCCGACACCCAGCCATAGATCGTGGTCACGGCGATCACGTCCATGTACGCCGCGGCGACACCGGTCGCAGCCAAAGCGATCGCGCCGACCCGGCCACCCGGGCGGCGATAGAGCCACCATCCGGCGGCCACCAGTCCTGCAGCCAGAACAGCGCCCGCGGCAACCCGGACCTCGGGGCGCAGAACTCCGGCCTGCGCCGCCAGCACCAGCAGCAACACCACGCCGGTGAGCGTCACGGTCACCCCAGCCACCGCGAGCGCCTTGCCGATCCATCCTTCTGATCGCTCGGGGCGAGCAGCGGGCACCGGCACCGGCACCGTAGGTGTGGTCAACGGCGCGGGCACGGGCGCGGGCGGCTGATCGAGCATGCGGCCCAGCGCGTCCAGATCTGCGTACACCCGGTTCATATAGGCCGAGATCGCAGCCAGATCCGACGACATCCTGGCGATCACAACACGATGAGGTTCGCTCATACGCTCATCGTGGCAACGAAATCGGATGCCGTGATGAGTAGGACTACTCGTCGAGGCCGTGTTCGATGGCGTAGCGGGCCAATTCGACGCGGTTGGCCACCTGCAGTTTCCGGAACGTCGCCTGGACGTGGTTTTCCACCGTGCGGTGGCTCAACGACAGACGGGTGGCGATCTGTTTGGCCGTCAATCCTTTTGCCACATAGCGCAGCACCTCGGTCTCCCGCTCGGTCAGGCTCGGCGTAGCGGGCCCGTCGTCGGGCCGTTGCGCGATGCGTCGGTACTCACCGAGCACCAGTCCGGCCAGGCCGGGGGTGAACACCGCGCGGCCCTCGGCGGTGGCCCGTACCGCTGCGGTCAGTTCGGCTTTCGACGCGCTCTTGACCAGATACCCCGTGGCTCCGGCCTTCACCGCTTCCAGGACGTCGTCGCGCTCGTCAGAGGCGGACAGCACCAGCACCCGCGACGACGGTGACACCGTCAGCACTTCCGCGGTTGCGGTAGCACCGCTGCCGTCGGACAAGCTCATGTCCATCACCACCACGTCAGGCTGAACGACGCCGGCGCGGGTGCGCGCCGATGCCACTCCGTCCGCGGTGGCCACCACATCGAATCCTTCATCGCCGAGATCGCGCGCCACCGCATCCCGCCAGATCGGGTGATCATCGACGACCATCACCCGCAGCGCAGTCTCGGTCATGCCTGTCCCTTCTCGCTCGCGGCACGGCCCAGCCGAGGCAGCGTGAGCTCCCATTCGGTGCCGCATCCCGGCGCGGTGTGCAAATGCGCGCGGCCGCCCAACCAATCCATGCGGCCCACAATCGATTTCGCGATTCCCACATGGCCTTCCCGGGCCGCCTCGTCGAGCCTTCCTTCGGCGATACCCACGCCGTCGTCGCGGATACTCACCGTGACCGAATCCCCCAGATCTTCGAGCAGCACAAAGACCCGGGCATCGGGCCCAGCGTGCGCAGCCGCGTTGTCGAGTGCGTTGGCCGCAGCGGCGAACAGCTCTTGGGCGGCTTCCGAATCCAGCAGAACCGGCTCTGCCGGCAGGCTGACAGATACCCGGTCCGAGGCTCGGGCGCGCAGCAGAGCCCCGATGTCGGTGGCACCACCGGCGTGCACGTCCGGATCAGGTGCGCTGACCAGTCGGCGTAGCGCGCGCTCCTGCTCGCCGGCCAGTTCAGCCAGTTGGGCTGCCTCACCACCGATCTCGCGTCCTCGCCGGGACATCAGCGCCAACACTTGAATCGCCCCGTCGTGTACTCGGCGGGACAAGCGTTCCCGCTCTTCCAGCGAGGCGGCCAACCGCACCGCACGCTCCAACTCCGCATGTGCGCGCCGTGCGGTCTGGGCGGCCATTCCCACCGCCAAGCCCACGGCCAATTCGATGACCACGGTGGCATTGCGGCCCAGGTTGATGCTGACATAACCCTTGAGCGCAGCCGCTGCCGCCATCACCGCCAGGCCGGCCGCCATCCCCCCGACCGGGCCGAACTGCAGCGCTGCCGAAATGGTGGCATTCGTCGCCCACAAGGTGGTGGGCCACGACTGGTTGTCGGCGATCCAGTGTTCCGACGCCACCAACTCCGTCGACAACATCAGGGCCAGGACCACCGCGATCTCGGCAATCACCCAGGCCGGGCGGCGGCCGAAGCCCTGTAGGTAGGCGACCGCACACGCGACGCTCCAGGCGATCAGCACAGCACACAGCACACCGGCGAGCACCGGTCGCGCCAGGTCGTCGTTGACCGCGATCTGAAACCCCAGCGCGTACAGGCAGCTCAGCAGCCGAAAGATTTGCGCGGCACGCCATAACGGAGTGACCGGGTCATGACGGCGCTGCATTTGCCCAGCATAAAGTTGCCGGCCGGGGGCCGGGCGCATCGATTTCGCGCGTCGGCCTACTGCTCGCCCTGAGCCACCGGCCGGTCCGGGTCGGACGCCCATTCCGACCACGACCCGGGATAGAGCGCCGCATTCACCCCGGCGGCAGCCAGGCCGGCCACCGCGAGCGCCGCTGTCACCCCCGACCCGCAGTAGGCACCCACATCTGCTCCCGCGGTCGCCCCGCGATCAGCGAACAACGCCTGCAGACCAGCGTCCGGGAGCAACGTGCCGTCCGGGGAAAGCAACTGGGTGCTGGGCAGATTGACGGCGCCGGGGATGTGGCCGGCTACCGGGTCCACTGGTTCCAGCTCACCGCGGAAGCGCTCTGGCGCCCGCGCGTCCAACAACACCCCCACCCCGGACTGCGCCTGTTCTGCGGTCAGGGTGCGCAGCGCCCCGTGGTAGAGGTCGTCGTGAACGACGGTGACGTCGCCGGGTTCGGGCGTTACCGGGCCGGTTTGCAGCGGCTCACCTGCCGCCGACCAGGCGGCCAAGCCGCCGTCGAGAATGCGTACCCCGTCGATGCCGGCCGCGGTGAGCACCCACCAGGCTCGGGCCGACCCGGCTCTGTTCCAGTCGTCGTAGACGACGACGGGTACACCGTTGCGCACTCCCCAACGACGCGCCGCGGACTGCAGATCGGCCCCCGCGGGCAGCGGATGGCGGCCACGGCCGGTGATGCGGTGATCGGCCAGTTCGTCGTCGAGGGAGACGTAGACGGCGCCGGGCAGATGACCGTTGAGATAGGCCTGCTGACCGTCTGGTTGAGGCAGTGACCACCGCACATCCAGCACGGTGACTTCAGCGCCCGAGGCGATGCGGTCACGAAGTTCCCCGACAGTGACAAAGACGCCATCTCGTGCCGAAACCACGACTTCGACGCTACATCACCTTCGACAGAAACTCCTTTGTGCGTTCGTGTTTCGGGTTGGCCATCACCTCGCGCGGCGGGCCGCTCTCTACGATGACGCCGCCGTCCATGAACACCAGCTTGTCGGCGACCTCGCGCGCGAAGCCCATCTCGTGGGTGACCACCACCATCGTCATGCCCTCGCCCGCGAGTTTCTTGATGACTGCCAGTACTTCACCGACCAATTCGGGATCCAGTGCCGAGGTGGGCTCGTCGAACAGCATCAGTTTGGGGTTCATCGCCAGTGCCCGGGCGATGGCGACCCGCTGCTGCTGCCCACCCGACAGTTGGGCCGGATAAGCGTCCGCCTTGGCGGCCAGCCCGACCTGGTCGAGCAGGTCTTTGGCCCGGGCCACCGCAGCCTCCTTCTTCACCTTCTTGACCCGAATGGGCGCCTCGATGACGTTCTCCAGCGCGGTGCGGTGCGGAAACAGGTTGAAATGCTGGAACACCATGCCGATGTCGCGGCGCTGCCGGGCGGCATCTCGCGGGGCCATCTCATGCAGCTTGCCGCCGCGTTCGCGATAGCCGATCAACTCTCCGTCAACGTAGAGCCGGCCGGCGTTCACCTGCTCAAGATGGTTGATGCAGCGCAAGAACGTCGACTTGCCCGAACCTGACGGGCCGACCATGCACAACACCTCGCCCCTGCCGACGTCCAGGGTGACGCCCTTGAGGACGTGCAAGGCGCCGAAGTTCTTACACACGCTTTCGGCCCGCACCATCGGTTCGGCGGCGGCGGTCATGGATGTGGTTCTCCCATCTGCGCTTTGGCCAACGCCTCGAGCTGTTTGGAGGTGAGCTTGCGCGAGGCACCCCGCGAGAAGTGCCGCTCGAGGTAATACTGCCCGACCATGAGCACACTGGTGATCGCGAGATACCAGGTGGAGGCCACCAGCAGCAGCGGCACCGGCTCGAACAGCGCGACGCCGATATCTTTTGAGCGACCGTACAATTCGAAGCTGTAGGGAACCGCTGTGACCAGCGACGTGGTCTTCAGCATGCTGATGAACTCATTGCCGGTCGGCGGGATGATGACCCGCATCGCCTGGGGAAGAACGGTGCGGCGCATGGTCATTCCCCATGACATGCCGAGCGCGATCGACGCCTCGGTCTGACCTTCGGGCACCGAGATCAGGCCCCCGCGGATGATCTCGGCCATGTAGGCGGCCTCGTTGAGACCCAGACCCAGCACCGCCAGCCAGAAGACGTTCGGATCCGAGAGGCTGAATTCGAACAGCCGCGGACCGAACGGGACACCGATCTGAATGTTCTGGTAGATCACCGGGACCAGGCCCCACAGCACCAACTGCACGTAGATCGGCGTGCCGCGGAAGATCCACAGATAGGTCCAGGAAACCGCTTTGAGCACCGGGTTCGGCGAGAGCCGCATCACCGCGAGCAGCACACCGAGGATCAGGGCCAAGACCATCGAGTAGATGGTCAGCTGCAGCGTGTTCCAGGCTGCTTCCGAGATGCGTTGGTCGAAGAGGTACCTGGCGTACGTGTCCCATCCGTACGCCTCGTTGGTCGCCGCACCGTAGACGAACAACCCGAGCAGGACGAGTATGACGATCGCCGCCACCCACCGCCACGGGTGCCGTAGCGGAACAGCGTCAATGGCGGCCGGCGGCGATGCGTCACTCATCGGCGGCTCAGCTGATCGCACCGTTGACGACCGGCTTCTCGATCATCCCGTTCTCCGCACCCCAATTGGCGGCTACCTGCTTGTAGACACCGTTGTCGATCAAGTGCTGAAGTGCCTGTTGCAGTGACGCGGCCAGCGGCGAACCCTTCTGCACCGCCCAGCCGTAAGGCGCGGAATCGAAGATCTCCCCCGCCTCCTCGAGCTTTCCGTTGCTCTGTTTGATCGCGTACGCCGTCACCGGCGAATCCGCCGACATGGCGTCCGCCTGCCCGAGCATCACGGCACTCGTGGCCGCCGTCTGATCGTCGAACTTGACGACCTGGATTGCGGGCTTGCCCGCGTTGAGGCACTTCTCGTTGCGCGCGGGCATTTCTTCGGTGTCCTGAACCGTGGCGGTCTGCACGGCGACCTTCTTGCCGCACGCATCCTCCGGGTTGATCCCCGCACCGACCTTCTGCGCCCACGCCGAGCCGGCGTTGAAGTAGGTCACGAAGTCAACCTGTTCTTCACGCTTCTTCGAGTCGGTGAACGAGGACATGCCGACGTTGTAATTCCCGCCTTGAACCGACGGAATGATCTTGTCGAACAACGACGCCCGGTATTCCGGTGTCAGGCCCAGGGTGGCCGCGATCGCGTTCATCAAATCGACGTCGAAGCCGATGATCTGACCGGCGGGGTCCTTGAACTCGTTGGGCGGGTACGACGGGTCGGTGCCGACGATCAGCTTGCCGCTCGACTTGATCGGCTCCGGCAGCGTGTTGGCGATCGCGTCGACCTTTTCAACCTTTGCCGCGGTGGTCGCCTTGGTTTCGGATCCACCGGATTCGGTATTGCTCGCGCAACCCGACATGGCGAGTGCACCGCTCGCGGCGACGACCACCGCGAAACGCCACAACTTGCTTCGTCGGGGACGACATCCAACAGTCACGATTGCCTCTTCTCTTTCGTCTGCGGCTGTAGTCGGGCTATCCCAAATCGGAGACGTTAACGGCCCCCGGCCGGGGGTGCAGCGCCGGTAACGGAACCTTAACGAGCATGGTTCGACACCACAGCCGTACCGTAAAATCCGTGTTCAGGGCCGCTGCGTATGCCACACTGCGACCATGGAAAGCACCGCTGCCCCAAGCCTGTTGCCGCACCTGTGGAAGTCTGCATTAGTCGGCGGCATCCTCGCGATCCTCCTGGGCATCCTCGTTTTCATCCGTCCCGGAGCAGCAATCTTCGTCACCGCCATCTTTTTCGGCGCCTACCTGTTGATCACCGGTATCTCGCAGCTCGTGCTGGCGTTCAGCATCCGGTCGTCGGTCGGCGGCCGGGTGTTGCTGTTCATCGGCGGCGCCGCGGCACTGGTGCTCGCAGTGCTGTGCTTCGTCAACCTGCAGAATTCGGTCGACCTGCTGGCGATCTGGATCGGGGTCGGGTTCATCTTCCGCGGCGTCGCAACCGCGATGTCAGCCATCGGAGATCCCTCGCTGCCGGGGCGCATCTGGGAGATCGTCGTCGGCGTCATCAGCGTGATCGCAGGCATCATCATGTTCGTCGCTCCACTTGAGGGTCTGGTCGCGCTGACCCAGGTGACCGGCATCATCCTCATCGTGGTCGGGGTGTTCGAGGTGATCTCGGCATTCGGAATCCGCAGCGACGCCAAAAAACTCGCCGCCGTCTCATCCCAGGGGGCGGCGTGACGTAACACACCGGTCATGGCCAGTGGCTGGTTCCCGAGCATCTACTACACTCCGTCGTAGATTGGTCTGAGACCTCGGAAGTAGGACCAGATGGACGCTTTGGACGTATCGCGGTGGCAGTTCGGCATCACCACCGTCTACCACTTCATATTCGTTCCGCTCACTATCGGATTAGCGCCGCTGATCGCGGTCATGCAGACGATGTGGGTGGTCACCGGCAACGACAGCTGGTACCGCCTGACTCGATTCTTCGGCAAGTTGTTCCTCATCAACTTCGCGATCGGTGTGGCCACCGGCATCGTGCAGGAATTCCAGTTCGGCATGAACTGGAGCGAATACTCGCGTTTCGTCGGCGACATCTTCGGAGCACCGCTGGCATTCGAAGGCCTGGTCGCGTTCTTCGTCGAGTCCACGTTCATCGGATTGTGGATCTTCGGCTGGACTCGGCTGCCGCGCGCGGTGCATCTGTTCTGCATCTGGATGGTGGCCTTCGCCGTGAACGCGTCGGCCTTCTTCATCATCGCGGCCAACTCGTTCATGCAGCACCCGGTCGGGGCGAAGTTCAACCCGGAGAGCGGGTGGGCAGAGCTCATCGACTTCGGCGCTCTGCTGACCAACAACACCGCGATCTGGGCATTCCTGCACGTGGTCGCCGGATCGCTGCTCACCGCGGGCACCTTCGTCGCTGCCGTGAGTGCGTGGCTGATGGTGCGGGACCGGCGCAAGGCCGCTCGCGAGGCGCTGGACGCCCCGGCCGCAGACCTCGGAGCCGAATCCGCCGGAATGTACCGGCCCGCAACGATTCTGGGCAGCGTCGTGGCCTTGGCCGCGGTGGTGGTGTTGTTCTTCACAGGTGATGTCCAGGGCAAGCTGATGTTCGTTCAGCAACCCATGAAAATGGCCTCGGCCGAATCGCTTTGCGACACCCAGACCGATCCGGACTTCTCGGTGCTGACCGTCGGCACGCACAACAACTGCGCCAGCGTGACTCACGTAATCGAAGTTCCCTACGTGCTGCCCTTCCTGGCCGAGGGCAAATTCAGCGGCGTCACCCTCGAAGGTGTCAACGACCTACAGCAGAAGTACGAAGCCAAGTTCGGACCCGGCGACTACCGGCCGAACCTGTTCGTCACCTACTGGTCATTCCGGGCCATGATCGGGCTCATGCTGATACCACTGGCGTTCGCACTGGTGGCGCTGTGGATGACCCGCGGACGACGGCTCCCCGATCAGCGGTGGTTCGGCACTTTGGCTCTGATCACCCTGCCCACGCCGTTCCTGGCCAATTCCGCGGGCTGGGTGTTCACCGAAATGGGGCGTCAGCCCTGGGTGGTGGTACCGAATCCGACCGGCGACCAAATGGTCCGGCTGACCGTGCAACAGGGTGTCTCGGACCATTCGGCCGGCACGGTGTTCTTCTCCCTCGCGGTGTTCACCTTGCTCTACGGCGTCCTCGCAGTTGTCTGGTTCTGGCTCATGCGGCGTTACGTGACCGAAGGGCCTCTGGAGCACGATTCCGAGCCGGCCCCGCCAACTCCGCCCGACGAGGACGAATCCGCCCCATTGTCTTTCGCGTACTGAGAGGACTGATCTCAGATGGGACTCCAAGAACTCTGGTTCATCCTCATCGCCGTCCTGTTCCTCGGATTCGTGGTACTGGAGGGATTCGACTTCGGCGTCGGGATGCTGATGGCCCCGCTGGGCAGCGCGGGCGAGGGCGATCCGGAAAGCCGCAGGCGAGCGGTCCTGAACACCATCGGGCCGGTGTGGGATGCCAACGAGGTGTGGCTGATCACCGCGGGCGCGGCCATGTTCGCCGCCTTCCCGAACTGGTACGCCACCCTGTTCTCGGCGTTGTACCTGCCGCTGCTGGCGATTCTGTTCGGGATGATCCTGCGCATCGTTGGTATCGAGTGGCGCGGCAAGATCGACGACACCAAGTGGCGGAAGTATGCCGACCTCGGTATCGCCGTCGGCTCGTGGTTGCCGGCCATCCTCTGGGGTGTCGCGTTCGCAATCCTGTTGCGTGGCTTGCCGATTGACGCCGACCATCGGGTTCATGCCGGAATCGGCGACATACTCAATGCGTATACCCTGCTCGGTGGGCTCGCGACGGCCTCGTTGTTCGCGTTCTACGGGTCGGTGTTCATCGCCTTGAAAACCGCTGGGCCCATACGCGATGACGCCTTCCGGTTCGCCCGGCTACTGACTCTGCCGGTGATCCTGCTGGCCGGGGGCTTCGGGTTGTGGACACAGCTGGAATACGGGAAGCCGTGGACGTGGGCGCCGCTAGCGGTCGCGGTGATCGCGCTGCTGGTTTCGGTGGCATTGATGTGGTCGCGGTCCCGGGAGGGCTGGGCGTTCATCGCCACCGTGATAGTCGTGGCGGCCGTGGTCATGTTGCTGTTCGGGTCGATGTACCCCTACTTGCTGCCGTCCACCCTCGATCCGGAGTGGGGCGTGAGCATCTACAACGGCTCGTCGACCCCGTACACCTTGAAGATCATGACCTGGGCGTCGTTGACGCTGCTGCCTCTGGTTCTGGTGTACCAGGGATGGACGTACTGGGTCTTCCGGAAACGGATTTCCGCGGATCGCATCCCCGCCCCCATCGGACTGTCACGGCGGTCGGTCTGAACCTCTGGCGTGCACTCGGCGTCCGCGGCGCCACCGGGTCGACATCGGCGCTGCGGCGTCACCTCCTGGCGACAGTGACGTGTGGGGTGACGATCAGCGCCAGCACCATTGCCGCGGCCGTGGTGCTGGCCCACATCGTCGCCGGCACCATCACCGATCCGGGCTCGGCGACCCGACACGGTGCCGCCATCATCGGCCTCAGTGCGCTGTGGGTGCTGAGAGCAACCGCACAATGGCTCCAGGGCCGGTTGTCACAACGGGGCGCGACAGCGGTGATCGGCGAACTCACCGGCCAGGTGCTGCGCTCGGTGACCGCCTTGCCGCCAAGGAGATTGGCAGCCGATCGTGATGCCGCCGCGGTGGTGGTGACGCGCGGCCTCGACGGCCTGCGGCCGTACTTCACCGGCTATGTGCCCGCGGTGGTGCAGGCAGCGGTCCTCACGCCGGTAGCGGTGATCGTGATGGCCTGCTATGACCTGCAGGCCGCGGCAATCGTGGTCATCGCGCTGCCCCTGATCCCGATCTTCATGGTGCTCATCGGGCTGGTCACCGCTGAACGCTCGGCGGCCGCGCTGGCCTCGATGACCACGCTGCAGGCCCGCTTGCTCGATCTGGTGGCCGGAATCCCGACACTGCGGGCGGTCGGCCGCGCCGCCGGCTCCGCTCAGCGGATCACCGAGCTGGCCGCTGCCCACCGCCGTTCGGCGATGGCGACGTTGCGGATCGCCTTCCTGTCCTCGCTGGTTCTAGAGTTGCTGGCCACCCTGGGCGTGGCCTTGGTGGCGGTGAGCGTGGGTGTGCGCCTGGTCTACGGCGAGGTGACACTGACGGCCGGGTTGACCGTCCTGCTGTTGGCGCCGGAGGTCTTCTGGCCGCTGCGCCGGGTGGGTGCGGCGTTCCATGCGGCACAGGATGGCAAGACCGCAGCCGAACAGGCGTTCCGGCTGTGCGAAACGCAAACCCCGACCAAAGGCGGCGTGCAGGTGTCCGCATGCGCACCGACGATCGAGCTGGAGGGTCTGGGATCGGCAATCGAACCCGGCCGGGTGACAGTTCTCACCGGACCGAATGGCGCCGGGAAATCCACTGCGCTGCAAGCGATTATCGGATTGGCGACACTTCCATCGGGCCCGGTGCGGGTGGACGGGGTCGACGTCGGCGACCTGGATCTGACCACGTGGTGGCGCCACATCGCCTGGCTTCCGCACCGTCCCGTCCTCATTCCGGGGACCGTGCTGGAAAACCTGGAACTGCTGGGGCCGCTGGACGATGTGGAGCGGGCCTGCCGCGACACCGGATTCGATGACGTACTCGACGATCTGCCTGACGGTCTCAACACCCACATCGGCCGTACGGGCGTCGGCTTGTCTCTGGGCCAACGACAACGGCTGGGTCTCACCAGGGCCCTTGGGTCATCCGCGCGGCTGCTACTGCTCGACGAACCCACCGCCCACCTCGACGCCGCGATGGAGCAGCGAGTGCTGCAGGCAGTCGTTGCCCGCGCCCGCGCCGGTGCCACGGTGGTGGTGGTCGGACACCGGGATCCCGTACTGGCCATCGCCGACCAGGTGATCACGATTGGTGCTGCACATGTTTCGTCGTGATCCCCTCCTGCTCCTGGCAGTGGAGCTGCTGCGGCCGCGGTTGAGCCGACTGATCCTGGCAAGCGTTCTCGGTGTTCTTTCGCTCGGCAGCGCGTTGGCCCTTGCCGGTGTCTCGGCCTGGTTGATCACCAGGGCTTGGCAGATGCCCCCGATCTTGGACCTTTCGGTGGCCGTGGTCGCGGTACGGGCGCTGGGTATCTCACGCGGCGTCCTCGGCTATTGCCAACGACTGGCGGCCCACGACACGGCGCTGCGGGCAGCGGCCAATGCCCGCAGCGGCCTGTACCGCAAGCTCGCCGCGGCCCCGGACGACGATGCGATGAGACTGCCCAGCGGTGAATTGGTGGCCCGGGTCGGCAGCTCGGTCGATGAACTGGCCGACGTGGTGGTGCGTTCGGTGTTGCCGATCGTCGTTGCCATTGTGCTCAGCACGGTGTCCGTCGGTGTCATCGCGTTGATCTCGCCGAGTGCCGCGGCGGTGCTAGGCCTGTGTCTGTTGGTCGCCGGAGCCGTGGCACCCGCCATCACCGCCCGCGCGGTGGCCGCTGCGGAATCGGTTGCGGTTCAGCAGCGTAGCGACCGCGACGCCGCCGCCATGCTCGCGCTGGAATACGCCCCCGAGTTGCGCGTCAGCGGCCGACTCGACGAGGTGATCGCCACCGTGGACCGACGCCACCGCGACTGGGGCCGGGCCGCCGACCGCGCAGCCTTGCCCGCAGCCCTAGCCGCCGCCATGCCGAGCCTCGCCATCGGCGCCAGTGTCCTGGGAGCCGTCGCCGCAGGCATCGCACTGGCCACCACGGCCGCACCGACCACCCTGGCGATCCTCATGCTGTTGCCGTTGTCCGCCTTCGAGGCGACCACCGCCCTTCCCGACGCAGCCATCGGGCTGACCAAGTCGCGCATCGCGGCCCGGCGCCTGCTCGCACTCACCCATGGTGACCCCGAGGCCCGCCGGCGACCACAGGTCGCCCCGGTCGATCTGCCTGCCGGAGGGCGCCTCGCCGTGGTCGGCCCGAGCGGCTCAGGCAAAACCACGCTGCTGATGGCCATGGCCGACAGACTCAACGAAAACTCCAGGCGGGCAGCATTTTTCGCCGAGGACGCACACATCTTCGAAACCACGGTGCGCGACAATCTCCTCGTGGTCCGCGGGGATGCCACCGATGCCGAACTGCTCTCGGCGCTTGAGCGAGTCGGCCTCGCCGACTGGTTGTCCGGCCTGCCCGAGGGCTTGGCCACGGTACTCGAAGGCGGTCACACCGCGCTGTCGGCCGGTCAGCGCCGCCGACTGCTCCTGGCCAGGGTGCTGCTGTCAGATTTCTCGGTCGTTCTGCTCGATGAGCCTACGGAGAACCTCGACGCCGGCGACGGACAACGAGTGCTCGCCGAAATCCTCACTCCCGGTGAGTGGTTCGGCGCAGATCGAGCGGTCGTCGTGGCCACGCATCATCTTCCGGACACGCTCGACTGCCCCGTGGTCCGTTGTCCACAGCCAGGCACGGCTGTCGGCGAGTAGCCTCACAGACATGACCGACGAGCGATCCACCCCGCCCGGGTCTGACGACGAGCCGCAGCAGGCCGGAGCTCCCCCGCCACCGACATACCCGTACGGCCCGCCCCCCGGCGCGTATCCGGGGCCATACCCACCGGCGCCGCCATATGGCGCGTACCCGATGCAGCCCGCGCCGCGCGCCCCCGCCAACGGTCTGGGCATCGCGGCCCTGGTGATCGCGATCTTCGCGCTGCTGCTGACGTGGTCGGTGATCGGCGGAGTGATCTTCGGGGTCACCGCCGTGATCCTCGGCTTCCTCGCCCACGGGCGCTACCGGCGTGGCGAAGCCACCAACGGCGGAGTCGCTGTAACCGGAATCGCGCTCGGCGCGGTCGCCTGCGTGTTGTCCCTGGTGTTCATCGGGATCTGGGTGTACTTCGGGCAACGATGGTTCGACGAGGTCGGCGGCCGCGAGTACATGCACTGCCTGCAGCAGGCCGGCGACGACACCGCGGCCCAGCAGCGGTGCGAGAACGAGTTCGAGCGGCGGGTCGAGGATTCGTTCGGCGTGACGCCGACGCCTAGCCGCTGAGCGACTTCACGCCTTCGCCGTGCCGGGGAAGTACTTGACGATGCCTTCTTGCACCACCGTGGCCAACAACTGGCCCGAGGCGTCGAAGAAGTGTCCCGTGCCCAGGCCGCGGGACTCGGCCGCCACCGGCGAGGTGGTGGAGTAGAGCACCCATTCGTCGAACTTGACAGGCCGGTGAAACCACACCGAATGGTTCATCGTCACGGCGAAGATCCGGTCGAAGCCCCACGACAACCCGTGCGTGGTGATGATCGAATCGAGCACCGTGGTGTCCGACGAGTACACCAGGGCCGCACCGTGCAGCACCGGATCCTCGGGCATCACGCCTTCGGTCTTGAGCCACACCCGGTTGTGGTCGAGCTTGCCGCCCTTGTCCCGCATCACCCAGGCCGGATCGTTGGTGTACCGCCATTCGATCGGGCGCAACGCCTCGACGAACAACGGCACCGTCTCCTCGTAGCCGCGTAACAGCTCATCGATCTTGGGCAAGGTCTCCGGATGCGGAACCTCAGGTGCGGGCACACTGTGCTCCAGCCCCCGGCCGGCGTTCATGTAGGACAGCATCACTGTGGTCAGCAGGTTGCCGTCCTGCATGACATCGACCCGGCGGTTGGCGAAGCGCCGCTCGTCCCGCAGCCGCACGACGTGGAACTCCAGATCCTTCTCTGGATCACCACCGGCGATGAAATGCGCGTTCAACGCACTCGGAGACAGTTTGTGCTCCAGTGTGCGGCCACCGGCGACGAACGCCTGCGCGATCATCTGACCACCGAAGGTGCGCACCGGGTTCTTGCTCGGATGCGCACCGATGAACAAATCGTCGTCGACGCGATTCAGATCGAGAACAGCCAGCAGCTCCTCGAAATCCGGGTGTGTCAAGGAATGCCTTTCGAGATCTTTTGCCGGCGCCGTGTGGCTGACGACCTCTCGCTAGACGTCGTCCTCGCCGATGCGGTGCACGTGGATCAGATTGGTGGAGCCTACTGTGCCCGGCGGAGCGCCCGCGACGATGACCACCAGTTCACCGCGCTTGTAGCGGCCGAGCTCGAGCAGCGATTTGTCGACCTCACGGATCATGTCGTCGGTGTTGGACATCTCCGGCACGATGAACGTCTCGGTGCCCCAGGTGAGCGCCAGTTGGCTACGCACCTCAGGGAGCGCGGTGAACGCCAGCACCGGGAGCGGGGTGTGCAACCGGGCCAACCGGCGCACCGTATCTCCGGACTGGGTGAACGCCACCAGTGCCTTGGCGTCCAGCCGCTCACCGATATCGCGGGCCGCGTACGAGATCACGCCGCGCTTGGTGCGGGGGGTGTGGGTCAGCGGCGGCACCGACACCGAGTTGTCCTCGACCGCCTTGATGATGCGGGCCATCGTCTTGACGGCCTCCAACGGATACTTGCCGACCGAGGTCTCACCGGAGAGCATCACCGCGTCGGCCCCGTCGAGCACCGCGTTGGCTACATCGGACGCCTCGGCCCGGGTGGGCCGCGAGCTGTCGATCATCGACTCCAGCATCTGGGTGGCGACGATGACGGGTTTGGCGTTCTCCCTTGCCATCTGGATGGCGCGCTTCTGCACGAGCGGCACCTCTTCGAGCGGCAGTTCCACGCCGAGGTCGCCGCGCGCCACCATGATCGCGTCGAACGCGAGCACGATGGCCTCGAGGTTCTCGACCGCCTCCGGCTTTTCCAGCTTGGCGATCACCGGGACGCGCCGGCCGACACGGTCCATCACCTCATGAACCAGCTCGACGTCGGCGGGCGACCGGACGAACGACAGCGCGACCAGATCCACACCGAGCCGCAGCGCGAACTCGAGATCCTCGATGTCCTTCTCGGACAGGGCCGGCGCCGTCACGTTCATGCCCGGCAGCGACATGCCCTTGTTGTTGCTGACCGGACCGCCCTCGGTAACCGTGCAGACGACGTCGTTGCCGTCGATCTCGTCGACCTTCAGGCCGACATTGCCGTCGTCGACGAGCACCCGATCGCCCGGTCGAGCGTCCTCGGCCAGCCGTTTGTAGGTGGTCGATACCCGGTCATGGTCGCCCTCACAGTCATCGACAGTGATCCGCACCGATTCGCCGGTAGCCCAGTAGGTCGGCCCGTCGGCGAACCGGCCCAGCCGGATCTTGGGGCCCTGCAGGTCGGCGAGCACGCCCACGGCGTGACCCGTGGCGTCCGATGCCGCCCGCACCCGCTTGTAGGAAGCTTCGTGGTCGGAGTAATCACCGTGGCTGAAGTTCAGCCGGGCGACATCCATACCGGCCTCGACCAGGGCCCGCACCGTCTCATCCGTGCTGGTAGCCGGGCCAAGCGTACAAACGATCTTTCCGCGTCTGCTCACGTCATGTCAGCATAGTCGTTGATCGATTCAGATGACGGACAGAGGCAGCGTCCCCGGCCGCACCGGGGCCGGTAGATCCGACTCGCCCATCAGGTAGGCGTCCACCGCGTGCGCCGCGCTGCGTCCCTCGGCGATGGCCCACACCACCAGCGACGCGCCCCGGTGCGCGTCACCACAGACGAACACGCCGGGCGCGTCCGTCTGCCAGTCCGAACCGCACGACACCGTGCCGCGCCGAGTCAGCTTCAGGTTCAGCCCGTCGAGCAACGCCATGTGCTCGACGCCCTCGAACCCGATCGCCAGCAACGCCAGGTCACAGGGAATCTGCAACGACTCACCCACCGGGGTGATCTCGCGGCGCCCGTCGGCGTCGCGCGTCACCCGGACCTCGGCGATCTCGATGGCCCGCACGTGGCCGTCGTCGTCACCGATGAATCTCTGCACGGCCACCTCGAAACGCCGTGCACCGCCCTCTGCGTGGGCCGGGGACGTCCGCAGCACCAACGGCCACGTGGGCCACGGCGAGAGCTCATCGTCCCGGGTCTCCGGCGGCTCGGCGTTGTAGTCGAGCTGAGTCACCGACGCGGCCCCCTGCCGGTGCGCAGTCCCCAGACAGTCGGCGCCGGTGTCGCCGCCACCGATGATCACCACGTGCTTGCCCGCCGCCGAGATCGCCGCGGACGCATCACCCTCGCATTCGCGGTTGGCCGGCACCAGATGCTCCATCGCCAGGTGCACGCCGTCGAGTTCCCGGCCGGGCACGTCGTTGTCGCGGCCCCGCAGCGCACCGACGGCCAGCACCACCGCCTGGTGACGCTGACGCAACTGCTCGACCGTCAGGTCGACACCGACCTCGCATTCGGTGACGAACCGCGTGCCCTCGGCACGCATCTGGGCCAGGCGCTGGTTGAGCACCGACTTCTCGAGCTTGTATTCGGGAATGCCGTAACGCAGCAGACCGCCGACCCGATCGTCGCGCTCATAGACCGTGACCTCATGGCCGGCGCGGGTGAGTTGTTGTGCGGCAGCCAAACCCGCCGGACCGGAGCCGACGACAGCAACACTCTTGCCGGTGGAGATGGCGGCCGGCTGCGGTTCGACCGTCCCGTTCATCCAGGCGTGGTCGGCGATGGTCTGCTCGATCCGCTTGATCGTCACACTGCCGCCGGTCTGCTCCTCCGCGATCGACAGCACACAGGCCGCCTCACACGGCGCCGGGCACAGCCGCCCGGTGAACTCCGGGAAGTTGTTGGTGGCGTGCAGGCGATCGCTGGCCGCATCCCAGCGCCCGCGCCGCACCAAGTCATTCCACTCCGGGATCAAGTTCCCCAACGGGCAACCTGCCTTACCGGAGTGGCAGAACGGTATCCCGCAATCCATGCAGCGGCGCGCCTGCTGCGACACCTCACCGGCGCGCTCGCCTGCGTCCTCGCGTTCGTACACCTCGCGCCAGTCCCCCACCCGCTCCTCGACGGGTCGCTTGGCGGCCTCGATCTTCGGTACCCGAAGAAATCCGGTCGGATCAGCCACGGCTGGCCTCCATGATCGCGCTGTCCACATCGCGGCCCTCGGCCTTGGCCATCCGGGTTGCCTGCAGCACACGCTCGTAGTCGGTGGGCATTACTTTGGTGAATTGGGCACTGCGCCTAGGCCAATCAGCCAGGATCGAGCTGGCCAGCGTGCTGCCCGTGTGGCGCGCGTGATCGGCCACCACCGCGTGCAGCCAGGCCAGGTCTTCGGCCTCCAGCCGTTGCAGTTGCACCATTTCGGTGTTGACCCGAGCCGGGTCCAGGCCGAGCACGAACGCGATGCCACCGGACATGCCGGCGGCCAGGTTGCGCCCGGTCTTGCCCAGGATGACCACTCGCCCACCGGTCATGTACTCGCACGCGTGATCGCCCACGCCCTCGACAACCGCCAGCGCGCCTGAATTGCGGGCGCAGAACCGCTCACCCACCCGGCCCCGCAAGAACACTTCGCCTGACGTGGCGCCGTAGAGCAGCGTATTTCCGGCGATGACGTTGTCCTCGGGCAGGAACAGCACATCGTCTGGCGGCCGCACGATCACCCGGCCCCCGGAAAGACCCTTACCCACATAGTCATTGGCATCACCGATCAGCTCCAGCGTGACGCCAGGAGGCAGGAACGCCCCGATCGACTGGCCCGCCGACCCGGTCAAAGTGACGTGAATCGTGTTGTCGGGCAGACCTCCCGCACCGTAGCGGCGGGTCACCTCCGCTCCCAGCAGGGTGCCCACAGTGCGGTTGACATTGCGGACCGGCAGCTCCAGCCGCACCGGATGGGCGTCCTCCAAAGCACCCTCGGCGAGCTGGATCAGCGTTTGATCAAGCGCCTGATCGAGCCCATGATCCTGACCGCGCACCCGCCGCCGCTGGGTGAGCTCGCCGCCGTCGGAATCAACCGGCAATGCGAAAATCGGACTGAGGTCGAGCCCACGGCTCTTCCAGTGCGCCACACCGGGATCGGTATCGAGTACCTCAGCGTGACCGACCGCCTCGTCGATGCTGCGGAAACCCAGCTCAGCCAGGTAGCGGCGGATGTCCTCGGCGATGAATGTGAAGAAGTTCTCCACGAACTCGGGCTTGCCGTTGAACCGGGCCCGCAATTCAGGGTTCTGGGTGGCCACACCGACCGGGCACGTGTCCAGATGGCACACCCGCATCATGATGCAGCCCGACACCACCAGCGGTGCGGTAGCGAAGCCGAATTCTTCGGCCCCGAGCAGCGCGGCCACGATCACGTCGCGGGCACTGCGCATCCCGCCGTCACACTGGACCGTGATCCGATCCCGCAAACCGTTGAGCACCAACGTCTGCTGCGTGTCGGCCAGCCCGATCTCCCACGGCGCCCCGGCATGCTTGAGCGAGGTCAACGGTGCGGCACCGGTACCCCCGTCATAGCCGGAGATCAACACCACATCGGCATGCGCCTTGGACACGCCTGCCGCAACCGTCCCGACCCCCACACTGCTCACCAGCTTCACGTGGATCCGGGCGTCAGCATTGGCGTTCTTCAGATCATGGATCAGCTGGGCCAGATCCTCGATCGAATAGATGTCGTGATGCGGAGGCGGCGAGATCAAGCCGACACCGGGTGTGGAATGCCGCGTCTTGGCAATGTTGGGATACACCTTGTAGCCCGGAAGCTGGCCGCCCTCACCGGGTTTGGCGCCCTGGGCCATCTTGATCTGAATGTCGGTGGCGTTCACCAGATAGTCGCTGGTGACGCCGAAGCGACCCGAGGCCACCTGCTTGACGGCACTGCGCCGACGCGGATCGTAGAGCCGGTCGACATCCTCGCCGCCTTCACCACTGTTGGACCGCCCACCGAGGTTGTTCATGGCGATCGCCATGGTCTCGTGCGCCTCCGCCGAGATGGACCCATAACTCATCGCACCGGTGTTGAACCGGGTCACGATTGACTCGACGGGCTCGACCTCTTCCAGCGGAACCGGGGGCCGCAGCCCCTTCTTCAACTCGAACAGGCCGCGCAACGTCCCGCCTTCGCGCGACAGCCGGTCCACTTCCTCGGAGTACTTGGCGAAGATGTCACGACGTCCGGTCCGGGTCGAATGCTGGAGCAGGAAAACCACTTCCGGTGTGAACAGGTGCAGCTCGCCCTCCCGGCGGAAGGCGTACTCACCACCGACCTCGAGCCGGCGGTGCACCCGCTCGGTGGGGTTCTCCGGGTAGGCCCGCCGGTGCCGGAGCTTGACCTCCTCAGCCAGCACGTCCAGACCGACGCCGCCGAGTTGGCTGGGAGTGCCGGTGAAGTACTGGTCGACGACGTCGCGGCTCAGCCCGATCGCCTCGAAAACCTGTGCGGCAGTGTAGGAGGCGACAGTCGAGATGCCCATCTTGCTCATCACCTTGACCACGCCCTTACCCAGTGCCTTGACGTAATTGCGCACAGCGGCGGCGGTTTCGATACCGGTGAGCTCACCCTCGCGGATCAGATCCTCGATCGACTCGAACGCCAGATACGGATTGACGGCGGCAGCACCGTATCCGATGAGCATGGCAATGTGGTGGACTTCCCGGGCATCGCCGCTTTCCACCACCAACGCCACCTTGGTGCGTTCCTTGGTGCGGATGAGGTGGTGGTGTACCGCCGAAACGGCGAGCAATGACGGGACCGGAGCCCGCGTGTGGTCGGAATCCCGATCCGAGATGACCAGGGTGCGAGCGCCTTTGGCAATAGCCTCGGTGGCCCGCATCTGCAGGTCATCGAGCGCCTCCGCCAGACCTTCCCCTCCCCGTTCAACGTCGTAGAGGGCGCGCAACACGGTGGTACGCAGGCCTGGATGCTCGCCGTCGTCGTTGACGTGGACGATCTTGCTCAGCTCGTCGTTGTCCAGAACCGGCCAGCGCAAGACGATCTGACGACATGATGCCGCCGAGGGTTCCAGCAAGTTCTCCTCGGGACCCATCACGCGCGCCATCGACGTGACCACCTCTTCGCGGATGGCGTCCAATGGCGGGTTGGTGACCTGAGCGAACAGTTCGACAAAGTAGTCGTAGAGCAGCCGTGAGCGCTTGGAGAGCACCGCGACCGGAGTATCGGTGCCCATGGAACCGAGCGGCTCACCACCTGAAGCCGCCATCGGGGTCAACAGGATCCGCAGTTCCTCTTCGGTGTAGCCGAAGGCGATCTGCCGACGCACCACCGACTCATGATTCGGCTGGATACGGGTCCGCTCGGGCAACGTGGCCAGATCGAGCAATCCGGCATGCAGCCACTCACCGTAGGGTTCGGCCGTAGCCAACTGCTCCTTGATCTCGTCGTCTCCGATGATGCGCCCGGCGGCCGTGTCGACCAGGAACATCTTCCCGGGCTGCAGCCGGCCCTTGGCGACGATCTCGCCCGACGGCACGTCGAGCACACCGCTCTCGCTGGCCAGGATGATCCGGTCGTCGACCGTGCGCCACCACCGGCCCGGACGTAAACCATTGCGGTCCAACACTGCACCGACCACGGTGCCGTCGGTAAACGTGACGCAGGCCGGCCCGTCCCACGGCTCCATCAGCGAGGCGTGGAACTTCCAGAACGCACGCTCCGCGGCGTCCATGGTGGTGGCGTTCTCCCACGCCTCCGGGATCATCATCAGCACCGCATGCGGCAGGCTGCGCCCACCCAGATGCAACAGTTCGAGCACCTCGTCGAACGACGCCGAGTCGGAGGCGTCCGGGGTGCAGATCGGCGACAGCCGGCTCAGGTCACCGGGAATCCGTGCGCTGGACAGCAGGGCCTCCCGGGCATGCATCCGGTTGCGGTTGCCGCGCACGGTGTTGATCTCACCGTTGTGGGCCACGAACCGGAACGGATGCGCCAGCGGCCAAGACGGGAAGGTGTTGGTCGAGAAGCGACTGTGCACGATCGCGATCGCGCTCACGCAGCGCTCGTCGCGCAGATCCGGAAAGTACTGCGGCAGCTGCATCGTCGTCAGCATGCCCTTGTACACGATCGTCCGGCTCGACAGCGACGCGAAGTAGACCGCGTCGGCGCCCGTGGCCTGTTCGGCCCGCTTGCGTAGCGGATAAACCTTGCGGTCGAGCTCGATCCCGCCGAGCCGGACGCCACCGTGTTCCGGTGCCGCGACGAAAAACTGCGCCATGTGCGGCATGCAGCCCAGCGCCGTCTTACCGATCCCAGCACCATCCGGATCCACGGGAAGCTCCCGCCAGCCCAGCACCTCCAAGCCTTCCTCGGCGGTCAAAGCCTCGATGCGGGCGCGGGCGGCACTGCGCGCGTCCTCATCCTGGGGCAGAAAGCAGATGCCGGCGGCGAAGGTGTTGCTGCCGTCGGGTGCGGGGCCGGGGAGCGCGAAATTGACCAGCTCGCGTAGCAGTTCGACCGGCAGCTGCAGCAGGATGCCGGCACCGTCACCGCTGTTGGGCTCGGCGCCGGCAGCGCCACGGTGTTCGAGATGCTCCAGAGCTGTCAGACCGTCAGCGACGATGCCGTGGGAGCGGCGACCCTGGATATCGGTGATCATGGCCACGCCGCAGGAATCGGCCTCGTTGGCGGGGTCATAGAGCCCCTGCGCATCTGGCAATGCCGAGAACAGCACTTGATCGCACCTCCGCAAGTCCGGAACATCCTGGTCCCGGGACTGCACCGGCCCGAATTTTCAGTGTATCAGCGCTGATGGGCTACTACTGAGCCGTTAATGTGGGGACCAGCGGGAACCCGGGCACGTTACGGACCACCGTCCAGATCATCACCGCCGCCGCGATCGTCACGACTGCCGGCCACGGGAACAATGTCTTGCCCTGCCGCCGCCGCACCAGCATCCATACGAGCAATGCGGGCAGGCCGACCAGTGCGAATACGTTGTCGACGATCGCTGCGCCGACGTCACCATGCAACAGGTCGTGGGTCATCCGCAGACCGCCACAGCCCGGGCAGTTCCATCCCGTCAGGGCCTTGAACGGGCATTCCGGGAACAGAAATCCCGGGCGGTGCGGGTCGGCCAACCCGATGTATGCCAACGCACCTGCACCGAGTGCCCCGGCAGTCACCAGCGAGAGCCGTCCCGCCGTCGTATCGATGAAGGCGCTACGTTCCATCACGTAACGGGCGCCCGTAGGGGTCGCGGACCTTGTCAGTGAGGATCAGGACGGCGTCCACGATCCCCCAGATGATGGCGCCGAGGGTGCAGGTCACCAGGCCCACGATCAGCTGAATGACGCCGAGCTTGGTATCGCCGATGTAGATCCGTCCCAGCCCGACGAAGCCGAACAAGCCGACCAACTGCAAGAGACCGGCGATCACCTTCGACTTGTCGGAAAGCGGCTCACCGGTGATCGGATGGCGACCGTAGGGCGCGCCCAGATCTCCATGCGACGGCGGGTACGGCGGGTAACCCGGCGGCGTCGGCGGCGGATACCCCGCCGGCGGCGGAAAGCCGGCCGGGTACGGTCCGTTCGAGGGATCCGGGGACTGAGGCGGTTCAGTCATACAGCCAGGATGCCAGAGCGGCGGGGGTTACCGGTTCCGGCGGAACCAGCGCCGCACCCGGCCGCCCTGCTTCGTCGCCTCGGGCTCGGCCGCAGGTGTCGAGGAGGTGGCTGCTGGGTCGTCAGCCGCATCGTCCTCGTCGGCGTCTGCTTCAGCGGGCTCGGACTCCTCGGCCGCCGCTTCTACGGCTTCTTCGTCAGCCTCAGCGTCAGCTGCGGTGTCGTCGTCAGCGGCCTCTGCTTCAGTTGCGGCGTCGGGCTCAGAACCGTCGGCAGATTCGTCCGCAGCATCTTCGGAATCGGTTGTCGGTTCCGCTTCGCCTTCGGCTTCGGTGGGCTCGTCGTCGGTAACCGACTCGGGCTCATCGTCTGCCTCGGCTACAGCTTCTTCGTCAGCCCCGGGCTCGGCCACGGCATCCCCGTCGCCGGCGGACTCTGTCTCGGTTGCGGCGACAGGCTCAAGGTCGTCGTCAGCATCCTCGGAGTCCGTTGTCGGCTCGTCTTCGGCATCGGTGAGCTCGGAGTCGGTAACCGACTCGGGCTCGTCGGCGACCTCCGCTACGGCTTCTTCATCAGCGTCAGCCTCGGCCTCGTCGGCCGGTGCTGCTTCATCCGCAGGTTCAACCTCGTCGACGACCGCGTCCGTGACCTCAGCTTCAGCAGGCTCGAGCTCCTCGGCGACCTCGTCCTGAGCGACCTCGTCCGCAGCATCCTCGGAGTCCGTTGTCGCCTCGTCTTCGTCCTCGGTGGGCTCGTCGGCTGTAGCCGATTCGGGCTCTTCGTCCGCCTCGGCTACAGCTTCTTCGTCAGCCACCGCTTCGGCCACAGCATCCCCGTCGCCGGCGGGCTCTGTCTCAGTTGCGGCGACAGGCTCAAGGTCGTCGTCAGCATCCTCGGAGTCCGTTGTCGCTTCGTCTTCGGCATCGGTGGGCTCGTCGTCAGTACCCGACTCGGGCTCTTCGTCCGCCTCGGCTACAGCTTGTTCGTCAGCCTCGGCCTCGGCCTCGTCGGCCGGTGCTGCTTCATCCGCAGGTTCAACCTCGTCGACGACCGCGTCCGTGACCTCAGCTTCAGCAGACTCGGGCTCCTCGGCGACCTCCGCTACGGCTTCTTCGTCAGCCTCGTCGGCTTCGCTCTCGGACGCGGGTTCGACCTCGTCGACGTCCTCTGCCGTGACGTCGTCGTCGACTTCAGCCGATTCGACAAGCTCAGCATCCTCGTCCGCGGCCACCTCCTCGGCGGCTTCTTCGGACTCATCCTCGGGCTCCTTGGCGATCGCCTTCAGTTCGATCGCCGCGGCGGCCTCGGCTCCGTCGTCTTCGCCGGCGCCCACCTCGTCCGGATGCATGTGGTCGGCATCTTCGTCATCGTCTTGGCCGGCCACCGCAGCAGCCGCGACAACACCGGTGGTCGCGGCCGCTCCGACAAGCTCCTTGCCGAGTTCGTCGACTGTCGACTCGTCCTCATCACTCTTGCCTGCCAAGGACGCCGGATCTTCCCGGCCCTTCGTCGCCAGCATGATGTAGACGACGGCTCCGATGAACACGAACGTCGAGGTGAAGGTGTTGACGCGGATACCGGCGAATTCCGTCGCCGGGTCGCTGCGCATCAACTCGACCATGAAGCGGCCGGCGCAGTAGCCGGCCACGTACAGCGCGAACAGCCGGCCGTGGCCGAGCTTGAACTTGCGGTCGGCCCAGATCAACAGCGCGAAAACCAGGAGGTTCCAAACCAATTCGTACAGGAAGGTGGGGTGGACCACTCGCTCGACCTCGCCGGTCGAGATTCCGTTCAGGTTGTCCGGTATGCGCTTGTAGATCTCCAGGCCCCACGGCACCGTGGTGTCAGCGCCATAGAGCTCTTGGTTGAAGTAGTTGCCGAGCCGGCCGATGGCCTGCGCCAGGATGATTCCGGGTGCGATCGCGTCGCCGAAGGCCGGCAGCGGTATCCCCCGCGAGCGGCAGCCAATCCAGGCTCCGACGCCACCCAGTGCGACGGCGCCCCAGATGCCGAGGCCGCCCTGCCAGACCTGGAAGGCAGCGCCCAGCCCCTTGCCGCCCGGCCCGAAATATGTGGGCCAGTCCGTCATGACGTGGTAGAGCCGGCCACCGACGAGGCCGAAAGGCACTGCCCACAAGGCGATGTCATAGATGACGCCGGCTTGGCCGCCTCGCGCCTGCCAACGCCGGTCACCGATGACCAGTGCCGCGATGATGCCCACGATGATGCAGAGCGCATACGCGCGGATCGGCACCGGCCCCAGATGCCAGACGCCCTGTGACGGGCTGGGCAAATACGCGAGCACGGTAGTGGTCAAGCTGAAATCCTCTGCCTAACGCCGTTGGCCAGTTCTTCGGTGAGGCGACGCACCGCGTCCAGCCCCTCGCCGAGGGCCGACACCAGGGCCGACCCGACGATGACTCCGTCTGCGTACGCACCGATCTCGGCTGCCTGCGCCCCGGAGCGCACACCCAGCCCCACCCCGACGGGGATGTCGGACACTTCCTTGACGCGGCGCACCAACTCCGGTGCCGCATTCGACACGACGTCGCGCGCCCCGGTGACACCCATGGTCGAAGCGGCGTAGACGAACCCACGCGAAGCATTCACGGTGTTCGCCAGCCGCTCGGGCGTCGAGGACGGGGCGACCAGGAAGATGCGATCGAGATTGTGTTCTTCTGCTGCGGCGATCCAGTCGACGGCTTCCTCGGGGATCAGGTCGGGAGTGATCAGCCCGTATCCCCCGGCAGAGGCCAGGTCGCGGGCGAAGGTGTCAACCCCCTTGCGCAGCACCGGGTTCCAGTACGTCATCACAACCGCGCGGCCACCGGCGTTGCTGATCGCCTCGACCGCGGCCAGAGTGTCGCGTACCCGCACGCCACCGGCCAGTGCGGCCTCGGTGGCGGCCGCGATCGTCGGCCCGTCCATCCCGGGATCCGAGTAGGGCACTCCGACTTCGACCAGGTCGCAACCGGATTCGACCATCGCCGTCATCGCCGCGATGGATGTCTGCACGTCGGGAAACCCGGTCGGTAGGTAGCCGATCAGCGCGGCGCGGCCCTCGGCGCGGCAGCCGTCGAACAACTCCGCCAGCCGGCTCATCCCGCGCTCCCCTCATCATCGAGCAGTCCGAACCACTTGGCCGCTGTCTCGACATCCTTGTCACCGCGACCGGACAAGTTCACCACGATGATCGATCCGCTGCCCAGTTCCGGCCCGAGCTTGAGGGCACCCGCCACCGCGTGGGCCGACTCGATCGCCGGAATGATGCCCTCACGGCGACACAGCAGCGAGAACGCGTCCATGGCTTCGGTATCGGTGACCGGACGGTACTCGGCACGGCCGATGTCTTTGAGGAAGGCATGCTCGGGTCCGACACCCGGGTAGTCCAAACCGGCGGAGATGGAATGCGATTCGATCGTCTGGCCGTCCTCGTCCTGCAACAGGTAGGAGAAGGATCCCTGGAACGCGCCGGGAGAGCCACCGGTGAACGTCGCGGCGTGCCGACCCGTTTCCACCCCGTCACCGGCGGCCTCGAAGCCGACGAGGCGCACACCTGGATCGTCGATGAAGGCGTGGAACACGCCGATGGCATTCGAACCGCCACCGACACACGCGGTGACCGCGTCGGGCAACCGGCCCGCCTGATCGAGGATCTGCGCCCGGGCCTCCATGCCGATGACCCGCTGGAAATCACGCACCATCAGCGGGAACGGATGGGGACCCGCCGCCGTGCCGAAGCAGTAGTAGGTGTCGTCAGCGTTGGTGACCCAGTCCCGGAACGCCTCGTTGATCGCATCCTTGAGGGTCTTGGAACCAGCCTCGACCGAAACCACTGTGGCGCCGAGTAGCCGCATCCGCGCCACGTTGAGCGCCTGGCGGGCCGTATCCACCGCGCCCATGTAGATGATGCATTCCAGACCCAGCAGTGCACACGCGGTGGCGGTGGCCACCCCGTGCTGACCGGCGCCGGTCTCGGCGATGACGCGGGTCTTGCCCATCTGCCGCGCCAGCAGCGCCTGCCCCAGGACGTTGTTGATCTTGTGAGAACCGGTGTGGTTCAGGTCTTCTCGCTTGAGGAAGAGGCGTGCGCCACCGGCGAACTCGGACAGCCGGGTCGCCTCGTACAGCGGGGACGGCCGACCGCTGTAGTGCCGCTGCAGCCGGTCTAGCTCATCGAGAAACGCTTGGTCGCCGCGGGCCTTCTCGTAAGCCGCGGTGACCTCTTCGATCACCGCCATCAGCGCCTCAGGTACCAACCGGCCGCCGTAGGAACCGAAATGCCCCAACGCATCGGGATCGTGAACCGTGGGTTCGGCAACGCCTGCGCTGGTACGGGGCAATTCAGGCCCCGCGAGATCCGCCATCAAAGTGTCTTTTCGTACAAGCGGCTCATTGACTGGTTCAGCGAGCCGGTTTCGGGCAGGACGGGTGCGTACCGGCGGTGACCAGATCGGCGACCGCGCTGCGGGGATCCCCGCTGGTCACCAGGCCCTCACCGACCAGCACGGCATCTGCACCCGCGCCGGCGTACGCCAGGAGGTCAGCGGTTCCGCGAACTCCGGACTCCGCGACACGGATGACATCGGAGGGCAGCCCGGGTGCGATCCGGGCGAAGCAGTCGCGGTCGACTTCCAGGGTCTTGAGGTCGCGGGCGTTGACACCGATCAGCTTGGCCCCGGCCTGCAGCGCCCGGTCGGCCTCTTCCTCGGTGTGCACCTCGACCAGCGCCGTCATCCCGAGCGATTCCGTGCGCTCCAGGAGAGATTCCAGCACCGACTGCTCGAGGGCCGCCACGATGAGCAGCAACAGGTCGGCACCGTGCGCCCGCGCCTCGTGGATCTGGTAGGGCTTGACGATAAAGTCCTTGCGCAGCACCGGGATTGACACTGCGGCGCGCACCGCATCCAGGTCGGCCAGTGAGCCGTTGAACCGCCGCTGTTCGGTCAGCACGCTGATCACCCGCGCCCCGCCGGCCTCGTAGGCCCGCGCCAACTGCGCCGGGTCGGCGATGTTGGCCAATTCGCCGCGCGAGGGGCTGGCCCGCTTCACCTCAGCGATCACGGCAATTCCCGGCTCCCGCAACGCAGCCATCACGTTGAGCGGCGGAGGTGCGTCCTGGGCCCGCGCCTTGATATCAGCCAGGCTGATAACGGCCTCGCGGGCGGCAACGTCGGCGCGGACTCCCTCAATAATGGAGTCGAGCACTGTGGCCGAACTCATCGCCCGTCGGTTCCTTTCTGGTGCCTCCGGGCCGGTCCCGGTTGCCCTCCTTGGAAGGGTAGCCGCCGCCACACCGTCACCATTCACCGGCCCTTATTGTCTTGATCGCCGCCGTCGCCGGTCGGATCGTGTCCTTCGTCGAGCGCATCCCAGAGCATGCGCTCCGACATCGGCTCGCCGCTGTCGGAGCTCTTGGCCGCCTCACGTCGAGCGGCCGGCGCCGCATAACGCGCTGCAACGCCGCGCTTCGAACTGTTGGCCGACCGCATGAGCAGCACCGCCCCGGCCAGCGCACACACCGCGGCGACCACAGTCAGCACTGCGCCTCCGTAGGAACGGCTGGTCGCGGTCAGTTGCGCGAGCGGCACTTCTGCCAGGTCAGCGGCTCGCACCCCGACGTCTTTGATCACCCACAGGCTCACGGCCAGATAGCCCATGCCCGCACTGGCGGTGGCGATCAGCAATGCCAGCAACCGCAGCGCCCAGCCGCGCACCGCCAGGGCGGCCACCGCGGCGGCCAGTACCAGCAACGCCAGCGGAATCAACGCGGTGGACCAGGCAGCTCCCGTCAGCGCCGTGGTTTTGGGTTGACCCAGCCCGTCCGCCGAGTTCACCTGAACCCACGTCATGCGTGAGGCCACCCACAGCGCCACCGCAGCGACGACGAACAGCGCCTGCGCCGCCCGGGTCACGGCTCGGCCAATGTGTTGGCGGCAGCGATGGCGTTGAGCACGGCTTTGGCCTTGTTTGCCGATTCGTTGTACTCGTAGGGCCCGTTGGAATCGGCCACGACTCCCCCGCCGGCCTGCACATAGGCCGTGCCGCCACGCATCAACGCGGTACGGATGGCGATCGCGAAATCGGCGTTGCCCGCGAAGTCGAGGTATCCCAGCACACCGCCGTACAGGCCGCGCCGGGTCTTCTCGACCTCCTCGATCAACTCCATGGCGCGCACCTTGGGCGCCCCTGACAGCGTGCCCGCCGGGAAGCAGGCCGTCACGGCGTCCAGCGCGGTCTTTCCCTCCGCCAGCTCGCCGGTCACCGTGGACACCAGGTGCATGACGTGGCTGTAGCGCTCGATGTGGCTGTAGTCCTCGACCCGGACGGTGCCTGGGCGGCACACCCGGCCCAGATCATTGCGGCCCAGGTCGACCAGCATCAGGTGCTCGGCGCGTTCCTTCTCGTCGGCCAGCAACTCCTTCTCCAGCAGCACGTCCTCTTCCTCAGTGCTGCCGCGCCAACGCGTTCCGGCGATCGGGTGGGTCGTCGCCCGTCCGTCCTTCACCGTGACCAGTGCCTCAGGGCTGGAGCCGACCACCGAAAAGTCAAGTCCGCCATCTGCATCGGGGACATTGAGCAGGTACATGTACGGGCTGGGGTTGGTCACCCGCAGCATCCGGTAGACGTCCAGCGGGTCGGCGGCGGTATCCATCTCGAAGCGCTGGGAGGGGACCACCTGGAACGCTTCACCGGCCTCGATATCGCCGACGAGCTTTTCGACGATGGCGGTGTACTCCTCCACCGTGCGCTGGGCGCGGTGCTCAGGCGCGGGCCGGCTGAAGGTGGCGACCGTGGACGACAGCGGCTGCCCGAGCGCAGCGGTCATCACATCCAGCCGAGCCACCGCATCGTCGTAGGCCTCGTCGACGCGCTCGTCGGTGCCGTTCCAATTGACCGCGTTGGCGATCAGCGTGATCGTGCCCTCGTGGTGGTCGACGGCGGCGATATCGGTGGCCAGCAGTAGCACCATGTCGGGCAGGCCGAGGTCGTCGACGGCCAGCTCCGGGAGGCGCTCCAGACGGCGCACCATGTCATAGGCGAAGTAGCCGACCAGGCCCGAGGACAGCGGCGGTAGGTCCGGCACCACTTCGGTCTGCAGCAGATCCAGGGTGGCCCGCAGCGCGGCCAGCGGTTCGCCGCCGCTGGGCGCGTCCTTGGGCGCGGTGCCCAGCCACACCGCCTCGTTGTCGCGAACCGTCAGCGCCGACGGGGCGCCGGCACCGATGAACGACCAACGCGACCACGAGCGACCGTTCTCCGCTGATTCCAGCAGGAACGTCCCCGGACGGTTGGCGGCGAGCTTGCGGTACGCCGACAGCGGCGTCTCGCTGTCGGCCAGCACCTTGCGGGTCACCGGGACGACACGGTGCTCGGCGGCCAGCGCCCGGAAATCCTCGCGCGACGTGGTGACCGCAAGCGATGAGCCGGCGTCGGTTCCCGGTGCTTGGGTGGCTGTGGTTTGCACGGGAACAATTCTCCCAGATCGGGGCCGCCGCGCTGCCATGCAGACGGCGTAGCGTAGCCAGCCATGACATCCCTCAAGACGGGTGACACCGTTGCCGAGTTCGAACTGCCGGATCAGACGGGCACGATCCGCAGCCTGACCAGCCTGCTCGCCGACGGTCCGGTGGTGCTGTTCTTCTATCCGGCCGCAATGACCCCGGGATGCACCAAGGAGGCCTGCCATTTCCGGGATCTGGCAGCCGAGTTCGCCGCTGCCGGGGCGAACAGGGTCGGCATCAGCACCGACCCGGTGGCCAAACAGGCCAAATTCGCCGACATCCAGAATTTCGACTATCCGTTGCTCTCGGACGCCGATGGCAAGGTAGCCGCGCAATTCGGTGTCAAACGTGGCCTGCTCGGCAAGCTCATGCCGGTCAAGCGGACCACGTTCGTCATCGACACCGACCGCACTGTGCTCGGGGTGATCTCCAGCGAGATCAGCATGGACACCCACGCCGACAAAGCCTTGGAGCTGCTCAAGGCACGTTGACCGCCCGCATCACGGCGGCCATCGACGCCGCGAGTACCGAGTCGCTGCGGCCGCACGCCCAGCCGGTTCGGCCGGCCGAGCGGTACTCCAGGTAGGTGACGGCTGCGCTGCCGATCGACTGCTGAGTCAGGCTCAGCACCTCGATCCGATGACCCATCTCCTCGAGTGCGGCGCACAGCGCGTCCACCGGCCCGATGCCCCGATGAGTACTGGCCACGGTCCGTCCGTCGCACACCAGGGTGACGTCGGTGACGGCGGAGGCACCGTCGCCGCCGCTGCGCCAGTCTTTGAGCTGCACCGGGCCTGAGGGATCCAGATAGGTCGCCTCGAACAGGTCGAAGAGTTCGGCGGCGGTAATCTCGGCACCGCTTGCGTCCGTGTGGGCCTGGACGTGGCGGGCGAAGTCGATCTGCAGCCGACGCGGCAGATCCAGCCCGTACTCGGTGGCCAGCAGGTAGGCGATGCCGCCCTTGCCGGATTGAGAGTTCACCCTGATCACCGCGTCATAGGTGCGGCCGATATCGGCCGGGTCGATCGGCAGATACGGTATGCGCCAATCGATCTCGTTCTCCGGCTCGCCGGTGGCCGCAGCCCGGCGACGATGCTCGGCGAAGCCTTTTTTGATCGCATCCTGGTGCGTCCCGGAGAACGCGGTGTGCACCATGTCCCCGACATACGGGTGCCGTTCGTGGATCGGCATGCGGGTGCAATGGCTGACGGTCCGCGCGATCTCGTCGATGTCGGAGAAGTCGATCATCGGATCCACGCCCTGGGCATGCAGATTCAGCGCCAGGGTGGCGATGTCGACGTTGCCGGTGCGTTCGCCGTTGCCGAACACGCACCCCTCGACCCGCTGCGCTCCGGCCAGCACCGCGAGTTCCGCGCAGGCGATGCCGGTGCCCCGGTCGTTGTGCGGGTGCACCGAGAGGATGACGCTGTCGCGTCGAGACAGATTGCGATGCATGTACTCGATCTGGTCGGCATAGACGTTCGGGGTGGCGATCTCGACGGTGGCCGGCAGGTTCAGGATTACGGGACGTTCCGGGGTCGCCTGCCACAGCTCGGTCACCGCATCACACACCTCCAGTACGTAGTCGGGCTCGGTGAGGTTGAACACCTCCGGGGAGAACTCGAACCGCACGTTCGGCATGCCGTCGGTGAACTCGAGGACGTCACGCGCACCGGCATAGATGAGCTGGCTCAGCTCGCCTCTGGCCTTGCCCAGCACGACATCGCGCCACATGGGAGCGGTCGCGGTGTACATGTGGATGACGACGTCGTTGCCGATGCCGCGTACCGAGTCCACGGTCCGTTCGATCAGGTCTCGGCGCGCCGGGACGAACACCACGATGGTGACGTCCGGCGGGGCGATGTCGGATTCGGCCAGTAGCCGGACGAAGTCGAAGTCGGTCTGCGATGCGGACGGATACCCGACCTCGATCTCCTTGTATCCCATGGCGACCAGCAGTTCGAAGAAACGGCGTTTGCGGTCCGGGTCCATCGGTTCGGCCAGCGCTTGATTGCCGTCACGTAGATCCACCGGCACCCACAGCGGTGCGGCCTCGATCCTCGCCGTCGGCCAATCGCGTTGGACCAGTGGAACTTCGACACGGTCGTAGACGGAAGCGTAGCGGTGCGACGGCATTTGCGAATGCCGCTGCCGATTCCAGGCCGGTGCGGTGGCCGGGATCTCCCCGGCCGGGGTGCTGATGGTGGGGAATGCAGAAGTGGTCATGAGGGTGCCTTCGGTCGGATGGGAGTTCGACCGGCGCGACACAGCCCCACGGCAGGGGGCCGGTCGATTCAGGCCCCGCCGCGGCGGCTAAGGAGCAGGACGCGCGTCATGATGGGTAGACTATACACAACTCCTCAGACAAGTAGACAGGTTTCGATGACCTCCCAAGTTCAGCGTCACCCGCTGGCGGCTCAGACCGCCCAGCTTCTCTTGACGCGTATTCGTCAGGGCGAATGGCCGCTGGGCCATCGACTTCCCGGTGAGACGACCCTGGCCGCACAGCTCGGGGTCGGCCGTTCCACCTTGCGCGAAGCCATTCGCGAGCTGTCGGGCAAAGGCGTGCTGGAGAGCCGGCAGGGTGCCGGCGTATTCGTCACGGCGCTGGACGCCGCCGAAGACTGGGATACCGTGCTGCGCCGCGCCACCATCGTCTCGGTGATCGAAGCCCGCATCGCCATCGAGGCCGAGGCCGCCGCGCTGGCTGCGACCCGACGTACCCCAGCAGATCTGCGCGCGATCCGTCGCACCCTGGCTGCCCGCGGGGTGACCGGACAGCCGGTATCCGACCACGTCGACGCGGACATGGCGTTTCACCGGACAGTGATCGCCGCGGCCCACAACGAGGTGCTGATCCAGTTGTTCGACGCCTTCCTGCCGCGACTGCGGCTGGCCATGATCGACATGCTCAAGATCCGCCCGATCGCCTCCGAGCCCTGCGATCACGACCTGCACCAACAGCTGGCCGACGCGATCATCGCTCGCGATCCCGATGCCGCCGCCGCGGCCAGCAGAACCCACCTGAGCTCACTGAAGGAGTCTTTCGCATGACCCCGGTCCTCGACATCGCCGATGTGACCTTCCGCCGTGACGGCAAGCAGATCATCGACGGCATCTCACTGACAGTGCAGTCCGGTGAACACTGGGCACTGCTCGGCCCCAACGGCGCGGGCAAGAGCACCCTGCTGGGTTTCTGTGCGGCCGTGACCTTTCCGACGACGGGGACAGTGCACGTGCTCGGTGGCCAAATGGGCCGCACCGACCTGGCCGTGCTGCGCCGCTCGATCGGTCACGTGAATCCCCGACATCGGCTCCAGTACCCGCTGACCGTGCGCGAGGTGGTGCTCACCGGCATCACCGCCACCATCGACATCGCAGCGCACTGGACGCCGACCCCCGAGCAGGTGCGCCGGGCGGACGATCTCATCGACACCGTGGGGCTCTCGGCGCGCGCCGACGCGATCTGGCCCACGCTGTCGCAGGGCGAACGCGGCCGCACCCTGATCGCGCGGGCACTGATCGCAGATCCGCAGCTGCTCTTGTTGGACGAGCCCACCACAGGATTGGACGTCGCGGCTCGTGAACAATTGCTGGAAACCCTTGACACCCTGGATGACTCGCATCCCGACATGGCCTCGATACTGGTCACGCATCACCTCGAGGAGCTGCCGACCAGCACCACGCACGCCCTGCTGATCGCGCAGGGCCGCACCGTCGCCAGCGGCCTGGCACACGACGTGGTCAACACCGACCACGTGAGCGAGGCGTTCGATCACCCCGTGGTGGTGGGGTTCCAGGACGGCCGGTGGAGCGCACGGGCCAAGGCCAGCTCGCGGGTGCTGTAGCTTCCGCGAGTGCGACGCAAACGTCGTTCGCAGCGCGGATTTACGACGTTTGCGTTGATCTCGGCGATGCCGTCAGGCGTCGGCGGGCGTATTGCGACGCCGGCGGGCCTCATGGTGGCGGGTCACCGGTGTGGTGTCGATGACGCGATTGACCATGGTCGCCAGGAAACGCGACGGCTGCAGCTCGGGCGGCACCGTGTCATGCCGGATGGCGATGTCGGGCAGCGCCGCCAGCGCCTCGTCGACGGCCGCGGTGGCGACGTCCACGATTTCGAACAACGTGTCTGGCTCTGCTTTTTCGATGCTGTCGACTTCCTCGTCCGCGGACTCGGCGACCTCAGAGTCGTAGTCGATCATCACCAGCGCCACCGCGTGATACGCGTCGTCCTCGGTGCCGAGCTTGCCCAGCAGGTCGATCAGCCACTCGGCCTTGTCCGGTTCGGTGCTCAGGATCGTCGAGCGCAGGCCGTAGACGAATCCGAGCGCCGACAACGGGTGGCGCAGGCGCAGATTCTTGGCGTCGCCGTAGCTCTCCTCGACCCGGTTCGCGGCGTTCTTGCCGAAGCTGGAATCCATCCGTTTGGTGCTGATCAACAATTCCGGACCGGTGTCCCAGTCCGACATCACCACGTCGACCTGTTTCATGTAGTGCTTGCCCAGCACGCTGGCGCTCGATGCGGCTACGCCTTTCATCGACCGTTTGAGGCGCTGCTCGATGAGGTGGCGTTCCTTCTGCGGCAGCGCCTCGAGCAGGCTGGCGATGGCGCTGGGCATGATGCGGGGGTCGGTCGCCCTGGGCCACACCGCATCCGGATCGAATCCGGCGCGCCGCAACTCGTAGGCCAGCCACACATCGAGAGCCAGCGCCGGAACCCCGGTGGTCGATGGGGCATCCAGGTACAACGGCACCCCGAGAAGCTTGCGCAGCACCCGGAAATCCGGGACGAAAGTCAACTCGCCGGCCACTCGTACCCAGGGGTTGGTGTGCACACCACCGGGCGCGGCGTCGGCCACGATCCGGTCGAAGATGGCCCATGCGGTGGCCTTGGTCGACGGTTCAGCGGGCACGCCGAGACCTTACCGTCCGGCGCGTCGCCAATGAATCGCGCGCCGTCCGAACGGGTTCCAACGCAATCTTGCTGGAAAGACCCAATGCCTCGTCGACCACGCTCGTCGCGTCCAGCAACTTGCCGCGCTCCAGTAGCGCGCCGACGCGGCGGCGTACCGCCCGTAACTCGTCGGCCCGAGCCACCACCAGGTCAGGGGACGGAACCAGCCACCGGTCGGCCTCACGCGGTTCGATCTTGAGAATGCCGCCGCCGTAGGAGCGCCCGACGATCTCCGCGTGCAGCACCGTCACCGAGTTCAGCGCGGCGAACCCGAGCAGATCCCGGCCCAACGTTCGCACTTCGTCCCGCAGGTACACCCCGTGCACCGAGTTGAGGTGATGCGCCTTGGCCCGGTTGCTGACCAGCCGCGGAGTGTCGGCATTCATACAGGTCAACAGCAGATCGGCCGGGTTCACCAGTGGCACCAGATACCAGGGCTGACGCACGCGGCACTTGTAGGCCAGATGCACGCCGGCGGCGTGACCGGCGTCGATGTAACGCTGAGCCGCCGCCGACGGGTTCCCGGCCGGACGGAACAGGTGAATCGACCGCCCATCCTCCCCCAGCCTGGCCAACTGCTCCTGCGACAGCGTCAGGCCGCGCAGATGCGCGCTGCCGGGCGGTGACAACGGCAGCAGGTCGGTGCGGCGCAGGCCGAGCTCACGTACCCGGTCCGGAGACAGCGCGAAGAAGCTGTTGTTGCCAGTCACCATGCCCAGGGTGGTGTCGCCCCAACTCTCCAGCATCGAAAAGTGGCCGTCGTCGTGCAGACCGTGCAGCGCATCGACCGGGGCGTTACCGATCAGGCCGCTGACCCACTTGTCGGCGGGATCGCGCGGCGACCAACGGCGTTGTGCGAGTTCAGATGTCAGTGAGGCCGCATTGCGGGCCCGGTGGATGACGGCGTGACCGGTGGGCCCGCCGCCGTAACCGTCGGCCAGCAGCAGCACCACATCGGCTTCCGCTTCGGGAAACACCTGCTCGTCGAACATCACCAGCTCGACGCTGGCGAACCGGTCGAACAAGAATTTCCGCACGGCCGCCGCGTAGTTCACGCTGAGCAGCTCGGCCGGCAGGACGAGGGCCAGGCGCCCACCCGGCTTGAGAAACAGGGCGGCATGCACCGTGAACGCGGCCCAGCTCGAGGCCAGCCCGGACAGCGTGACGCCCGCCTTCAGTGCGGCGCGGCGCGACTGCGCCCGGGTGGCGCCCCTGAATTCCTGATAGCGGATGTAGGGCGGGTTGCCGATCACCGCGGTGTATTCGGCCCGCGGGTCGATCGTGAAGAAGTCGGCGGTCCTGATGCGGGCCGTGCCACCGGCGGCGGCCACGCGCTTGCGAGCAGTGGCCGCACTCGCCGCATGGAGCTCCACGCCGTCGACCCGCGGCCGGGCCACACCCAATTCGGCCAGTCGGGTGACTGCCGCGACCACGAACGCGGCCTCCCCGGCAGCAGGTTCGAAGACGGCATCGTCGGCGGACCGGACGGCCCATCGGGTGAGGTAACGCGAGATCTCAGGTGGGGTGAAGAACGCACCGCGCGCTTTGCGGGTCGCAGCGGTGTCAGTCACTCCGCAATTGTTGCCGATCGCACCGACAAGTTCGGACTCCGCAACGCGGTGCGGCAGCTTCGGCCATTGCCGAGACCGAAACCAGGGGCAAAATCCGTCTGGTCTTGTCCCTGAGGGCAGTCTCGAAAACTCACGCCTCAGGCGCCAGCAACTGGTCCGCGTCGAAGCAGGTGTGCGCCCCGGTGTGGCAGGCCGCACCGATCTGATCGACCTCCAGCAGCACGGTGTCGCCGTCGCAGTCCAGCCGGACCGAGTGCACGTACTGCGTGTGCCCCGAGGTCAGGCCCTTGACCCACTGCTCGCCGCGGGACCGCGAAAAGTAGGTGGCCTCACGGGTTTCCAGGGTGCGGGCCAGTGCGTCGTCGTCCATCCAGGCGACCATCAGCACCTGGCCGGTGGAACGCTCCTGCGCCACCGCGCTGAACAGCCCGTCGGCATTGCGCTTGAGTCGCTTGGCGATGGCTGGATCGAGACTCATCTGACCGTGATCCCTTCCGCCGCCATCGCCGCCTTCACCTGGCCGATGGTCAGTTCACGGAAATGGAACACGCTGGCGGCCAGCACCGCATCCGCGCCGGCCTGCACGGCCGGCGCAAAGTCGGCCACTGCCCCGGCACCACCGCTGGCGATCACCGGAACCCCGACCGCGGCTCGCACCGCCCGCAGCATCGGTAGATCGAAGCCGGCCTTGGTGCCGTCGCGGTCCATCGAGTTGAGCAGGATCTCGCCGACCCCGAGTTCGGCGCCGCGCACGGCCCACTCGACGGCATCGATACCGGTGCCGCGGCGTCCCCCGTGGGTGGTCACCTCCCACCCCGACGGGGTGGGCCGCTCGCCGGCCGGCACGGTGCGGGCATCGACACTGAGCACGATGCACTGCGACCCGAATTGGCGCGCCATCTCGGCCAGTAGTTCCGGCCGCGCGATCGCGGCGGTGTTGACCGACACCTTGTCGGCACCGGCACGCAGCAGCACGTCGACATCCTCGACAGCGCGTACCCCGCCGCCGACGGTCAGCGGGATGAACACCTGCTCGGCGGTGCGCTTGACCACCTCGAGCATGGTGGCCCGGCCCGACGACGATGCGGTCACGTCGAGGAAGGTCAGCTCATCAGCACCCTCGGCGTCGTAGGCCGCGGCGAGCTCGACGGGATCACCTGCGTCGCGCAAGTTCTCGAAGTTGACGCCCTTGACCACCCGGCCGGCGTCGACATCGAGGCACGGGATGATCCTCGTTGCGACGTCACTGATGGTGCTCACAGGTAGTCCTCCGGGTTTCCAGCGGATTTCACGATTTCCAGCATGCGTTCATGCACCCCCGGTGCGGCGGCCAGCGCCGACTTCGACTCCGCCGTCCAGGGATTGCCGGCAAGATCTGTCACGATGCCACCGGCGGCCCGGACCAGCGCCACACCGGCGGCGTGATCCCAGATGTGATGGCCGAAACTGATGGCCCCGCCCAGGACCCCGGCCGCGACATAAGCCAGGTCAACACCGGTGGCGCCGTGCATCCGCACGCGTGAACACACCCGGCTGAGATTCGACAGCACCTCAACCCGGTAGCGGCCCGGAAAGCGGCCCCGGGAGTCGATATTGAACGTCTGGATCCCGACGATCGAGTCGGTCAACGTCGGCGCACCCAGCGGCGGCAACGCGGTTCCGTTGTCGCGCACCGGTCCGCCGACCAGGGCCGAGTACCGCTGTCCGGTGAACGGCAGCCAGGTCAGGCCGGCCACGGGTTCGCCGTCGGCGAGCAGTCCGAGCAGGATGGCCGCCATCGGGGACCCGGCCGCATAGTTGAACGTGCCGTCGATCGGGTCCAGCACCCACACCAGCGGTGAATCTATCGGTTCGCCGCCGAATTCCTCGCCGTGCACGCCGATCCCGGTGGCCTCGGTCAATGCCCGCACCACCTGCCGTTCGATCGCGAGGTCGACCTCGGTGGCGAAGTCGTTGCCCTGCTTACTCACCGCGGAATCGGCACGATGTCCGGCGATGAACGGCACCGACGCAGCGTCGAGGATCTCGGTCGCCGCATCGACGAGTGCGGCCAACTTCGACGGGTCCAGGGCAACCACCCCGCTTATCCGCTGACCGCGGCCAGCGCCTGCGGCAGAGTGAATCGCTGCGCGTAGAGCGCTTTCCCGACGATCGCGCCCTCGACCCCACGACCGGTAAGCGTGGCGATCGCCCGCAGATCGTCGAGGCTGGAGACCCCGCCCGAAGCAATCACCGGGGCGTCGGTGCGGTCGGCCACTGCCGCGAGCAGATCCAGGTTGGGGCCGGTGAGGGTGCCGTCCTTGGTGACGTCGGTGACGACGTAGCGGGAGCACCCCTCGCGGTCAAGGCGATCGAGCACCTCCCACAGGTCGCCGCCGTCGGTTTCCCAACCACGGCCGCGCAGTCGCCAGTTGCCGTTCTCGAGCTGCACGTCCAGGCCCACGGCCACGCGGTCGCCGTACTCGGCGATGGCACCACGGCACCACTCGGGGCTTTCGAGGGCCGCGGTACCGATGTTCACCCGGGCACAGCCGGTGTCCATCGCGGCCTTCAATGACTCGTCATCGCGGATACCGCCGGACAGTTCGACTTTCACGTCGAGCTTGCCGACCAGGTCGGCCAGCAGGTCGCGGTTGCTGCCCCGGCCGAACGCCGCGTCCAGGTCCACCAGGTGGATCCATTCGGCGCCGTCACGCTGCCAGGCCTGTGCGGCCTCCAGCGCAGAACCGTAATCGGTCTCACTGCCGGCCTTGCCCTGCACCAGACGCACTGCCTTGCCGTCCACCACGTCGACAGCCGGCAACAGAATCAAACTCACAGTCCCTCAACCCAATTCGCGAGCAGCGTCGCACCGGCGTCGCCGCTCTTCTCCGGATGAAATTGCGTAGCCGACAACGCGCCGTCTTCGACAGCGGCGATGAACGGCACATGATGCGTCGCCCAGGTGACCAGTGCGTCCGGGTTACCGGACCACTCCTGCGCGGCGTACGAATGCACGAAATAAAAGCGGGTGTCAGCGTCGAGCCCCTTGAACAGCGTGCTGCCGGCGGGCGCTTCTACAACGTTCCAGCCCATGTGCGGAATGACCGGGGCGTCCAGGCGGGTCACCGAACCGGGCCACTGCCCGCAACCGGTGGACTCCGTACCGAACTCCACCCCACGGGCAAACAGGATCTGCATCCCGACACAGACACCCAGCACAGGACGACCGTTCTGCAGGCGGTCGGCGATGATCTTCTCGCCGCCGATCGACCGCAGTCCGGTCATGCAGGCCTCGAATGCACCGACACCGGGCACCACCAACCCGTCGGCCGCTGCGGCAGCTCCGGGATCGGCGGTGACCTCCACATCGGCACCGACCCGCTCCAGCGCGCGCTGGGCCGAGCGCAGATTGCCCGATCCGTAGTCCAGGACGACGAGTTTCTTGGTCACAGAGTGCCTTTGGTCGACGGAACGCCGGTAACCCGGGCGTCGTACTCGACGGCCTGGCGCAGCGCACGGGCCACCGCCTTGTATTGCGCTTCGGTGATGTGGTGGGGATCGCGACCGTAGAGCGTCCGCACGTGCAATGCGATGCGGGCGTTGAACGCCAGCGATTCGAACACGTGCCGGTTGATCACGGTGTGGTACGGCGCGCTGGAACCGGCAATGGTGAATTCGACCATGAACTCCGGTTCGCCGGTGTGCACGAAGTACGGCCGCCCGGACACGTCGACCGCGGCGTGCGCCAAGGTTTCGTCCATCGGGATGAACGCGTCACCGAACCGGCGGATGCCCTTCTTGTCGCCGAGGGCCTCTCCCAGCGCCTGGCCCAGCACGATCGCGGTGTCCTCGACCGTGTGGTGCCCTTCGATCTCGATGTCGCCCTTGGCATGCACCGTGAGATCGAAACTCGCGTGGCTGCCCAGCGAGGTGAGCATGTGGTCGAAGAACGGAACACCGGTGTCGATGTCGACGACACCGGTGCCGTCCAGGTCGAGTTCGACGGTGATGTCGGATTCCCTGGTCTTACGTTCGACCTTCGCGCGACGGGTCACGATGCTCCTACCGGGCTGTTGGCGGGCTGAAGTTCAGTGGCGGCCAGATCGGCGCTCGCGGCGAGAAACGCATCGTTCTCCTCCGCCAGACCGATTGTGGTGCGCAGGAATCCGGGAATGCCCACATCGCGGATCAGGATGCCTTGGTCCAGGTAGCGCTGCCACGTCGCGGGTGCGTCGGCGAACTCGCCGAACAACACGAAGTTCGCGTCACTGGGGATCACGCGGTACCCGAGGCGGGTGAGTGCGGCGCTCACCCGGTCACGTTCGGCGGCCAGAGTCGCCACGCTGGCCAGGGTGTCGTCGGCATGACGCAGCGCCGCACACGCGGCGGCCTGGGTGAGCACCGACAGGTGATACGGCAAGCGCACCAGCAACAGCGCGTCGATAACGGCGGGCGCTGCGGCCAGGTAGCCGAGCCGGCCACCGGCGAAGGCGAACGCCTTGCTCATCGTGCGGGTGACGATCAGCTTGGCCGGGAACTCGTCGATCAGCGTCACTGCGCTGGGTTGCGAGGAGAACTCGCCGTAGGCCTCGTCGACGATCAGGATGCCGCCCGGCATCGCGTGCAGCAGCCGGCGCAGGTCCTCGACTGAAACACTCTGTCCCGACGGGTTGTTGGGGCTCGCCACGAACACCACATCAGGTGTGCGCTCCTTGATGGCTGCCACGGCTACATCTACGGCAAGCCCGAAGTCCGCGGCGCGGGCCGCCTGCAGCCACTCGGTCTGAGTGCCGTCGGAGATGATCGGGTGCATCGAGTACGACGGCACGAAACCGATCGCGGTGCGTCCCGGCCCACCGAAAGCTTGCAGCAGCTGCTGCAGGATCTCGTTGGAACCGTTTGCCGCCCACAGGTTGTCGACGGTCAGGTGTACTCCGGTGGCCGCCGTGAGGTAAACGGCCAGGTCGGTGCGCAACTGCACCGAGTCACGGTCGGGATACCGGTGCAACTCAGCGGCAGCGGCGCGGACCGATGCGGCGACGTCATCGATGAGGGCCTGGGTCGGCGGATGCGGGTTCTCGTTGGTGTTCAACCGCACCGGCACCACCAACTGAGGTGCGCCGTAAGGCGACTTTCCACGCAGGTTATCGCGCAGCGGCAGATCTGCCAGCGTCACATCCTGTGCGCCCATTACCGCTCGAACCTCCGTCGGACCGCCTCGCCGTGCGAGGGCAAGTTTTCGGCTTTGGACAGCGTGATCACGTGTCCGGAAACATCCTTCAGGGCAGCCTCGTCGTATTCGACGACGTGGATGCCGCGCAGGAAGGTCTGCACCGACAGGCCGCTGGAGTGCCGCGCGCAGCCGGCTGTCGGCAGCACATGGTTGGAGCCGGCGCAGTAATCGCCGAGACTGACCGGCGACCAGGCACCCACGAAAATAGCTCCGGCAGAACGTATCCGGGCGGCCACCGCGGCTGCGTCCTCGGTCTGGATCTCCAGGTGCTCGGCGGCGTAGGCGTTGACCACCCGCACCCCGGCATCAACGTCGTCGACGAGCACGATCGCCGACTGCTTGCCCGACAGTGCCGCGCGGACCCGGTCGACGTGCACCGTGGTCTCCAACTGGCGGGTGAGCTCGCGGTCGGTGGCCGCCGCCAGCGCCTCACTGTCGGTGACCAGCACGCTGGCCGCCATCTCGTCGTGCTCGGCCTGGCTGATCAGATCGGCGGCGACGTGCACCGGATCGGCCGTGTGGTCGGCCAGGATGGCGATCTCCGTCGGGCCCGCCTCGGCGTCGATACCGACCTGCGAGCGGCAGATCCGCTTCGCGGCGGTGACGTAGATATTGCCGGGTCCGGTGATCATGTCGACCGGGGCGAGCTCGGCGCCGTCGGTGTCGGTGCCGCCATAGGCCAGCAGCGCCACCGCCTGTGCACCGCCGACGGCCCACACCTCTTCGACGCCGAGCAACGCCGCGGCAGCGAGGATCGTCGGGTGCGGCAGTCCGCCGAATTCCGCCTGCGGCGGGCTGGCGATCACCAGCGAATCGACGCCGGCGGTCTGCGCGGGCACCACGTTCATCACCACGCTCGACGGGTAGACCGCGTTGCCGCCGGGCACGTACAGCCCGACCCGCTCCACCGGGACCCACCGTTCGGTGACAGTCGCGCCGGGGGCGAGCGTGGTGGTGGTATCGGTGCGACGCTGGTCGGCGTGCACCGCACGAGCGCGGTCGATCGCCACCTGCAGCGCGGCGCGAACATCGGGATCGAGGTCGGCGAGGGCCTCGGCCAGCCGCGCCGCGGGGACCCGGACCGACTCGGGACGGATGCCGTCGAACGAATGGCCGTAATCCAGGGCGGCCGTCGCGCCGTGCTCGGCGACAGCCTCCACGATCGGGCGGACCTTGGGCACCACTGCGTCCACATCGACTCCGCCGCGGGGCAGCGCGGATCGCAACTGCGCGGCGTTCAGCACACGGTTGCGCAGGTCGATACGGGACATCTGAAACTCGGCCATCGGTTCAATTGTCCCTGATCAGTCCAGTTGATAAAAATCCGTCGCCGGTTGCCGCCGGCGCCACCCGCCGTAGGGTGATCCCAGACTGCCGAATGGAGCCCTTGATGTCCGCGAAAGACCACCCGAACAACGCCCCCGGCGTACCGATGCTCGTGCCTCCCGCGCTGGAGCGCTTCCAGATCAAGTACCTCAACCCGCTGGTGAAGCCATTTTCGAAGCGCTTGCCCGGGTTCACCGTGATCAAGCACCGGGGTCGCACTTCCGGAACGCCCTACGAGACCATCGTCACCAGCTACCGCAAGGGCAACGTCTTTGCGGTGACGCTGCTGCACGGCAAGACCAACTGGGTGAAGAACGTGATCGCGGCCGGCGGGGCTGACGTGCACCTGTTCGGCGGCGACATCAAGATCACCAACCCTCGGGTGGTGCCGGCGGGTACGGACGATCCGACGCTCCCCCGGATCCCGCGCAGCGCGGCCCGCCGAATGGGCGTCTTCGTCGCAGATATCGTTTGACACCGTCGCCAGACTGCATACATGACCTGGCAGATCTGGCTCGCGTTTCTCGGCGCGTCGATCGCCATCAGTCTGTCCCCCGGAGCCGGGGCGATCCAGTCGATGGCGACCGGCCTGACCCATGGCGTCCGCCGTGGATCCTGGAGCGTGCTCGGACTACAGATCGGGCTGCTGGCCCAACTGGTCCTGGTCGCCGTCGGCCTGGGCGCCGTCGTCGCCAAGTCGATGCTGGCGTTCCACATCGTCAAGTGGATCGGTGTGGCGTACCTGATCTATCTGGCGGTTCAGCAATGGCGCAGCGCCTCGCAGGACCTGCGTGCCCGGATGGGCGGCGCGGGCGAACGCGGGAGGCTGTCCCTGGTCATGCGCGGATTCCTGGTGAACACCACCAACCCGAAGGGCTTGGTGTTCCTGGTCGCGGTGCTACCTCAGTTCGTGGTGCCGACCGCGCCATTGCTGCCGCAGTACCTGGCGATCGGCGCGACGATGGTCGTCGTCGACGTGATCGTGATGAGCCTCTACACCGGGCTGGCCGCCCGGCTGCTCAACTGGCTGCAGACCCCGCGACAGCAGACCATGCTCGGCCGGGTGTTCTCCGGGCTGTTCGCCACCGCCGCGGTGGTGCTGTCGTTGGTGCGCCGCGGCGCAACAGCCTAGGTATCGAGCCCGATGTCGAGCACCCGCACCGAATGGGTGAGGGCTCCGATCGCGAGGTAATCGACCCCGGTTCCCGCGTAATCGGCGGCACTGTCCAGTGAGAGACCCCCCGAGGATTCCAGCAGCGTCTTGGGTGAACGGGTATCGCGGCGCTGCACCGCGATCTGGGTCTGCCACACCGGGAAGTTGTCGAGCAGCACCAGCTCGACGTCGGCCGCGAGCACATCGTCGAGTTGTTCGAGGGAATCCACCTCGACCTCACACGGCAGGTCGGGTGCCTCGGCGCGGACCGCCTTGAGCGCGGCCAGCACCGAACCGGCCGCGGCGACGTGGTTGTCCTTGATCAGTGCCGCGTCGCCGAGCCCCATCCGGTGATTGACCCCGCCGCCGACGCGCACCGCGTACTTCTGCAGCGCGCGCAGGCCCGGCAGCGTCTTGCGGGTGTCGCGGATCTTCGCGTGAGTGCCGGCCACCGCGTCCACCCAAGCGGCGGTCGCGGTCGCGATCCCCGACAGGTGGCACATCAGGTTCAGCATCGTGCGTTCGGCGGTCAGCAGACCGCGAGTCGGCGCCTCGACCGTCAGGATCGACGAGCCGGCGTCCAGCCGGGCACCATCCTCGACTCGGTCGATCACGCGGTAGCCGGAGACACCGAGCACCTCGTCGAGCACCAGTAGCGCGATATCGACACCAGCAGCCACCCCCGGCTCCCGGTTGACCACCTTCGCGGTGGTCATCGCATCGGCGCCGACGGTGGCGATGGTGGTCACGTCCGGGCCGTACCGGAGATCTTCTTCGAGGGCCCGCGCGATCGTGGCCTGCGCCTCTGCGCGCTCCACATCCGAAAGCGCCATCAGCACACCGCCGTTGGGGTGTCGAGGGTGGGCCGGCCGGCTACGGCGCGAATCGTCACGGAATGCTCCTGAGCAGGGTCGGTTTCGGGATGGTCGCCGCGATGGTGGCAGCCGCGGCTCTCGGTGCGGGCGAGTGCCGCGACCGCAATGGCTCGGGCGGTCACGGTGAGCGCTGCGTCCTCGAAGCTCTGCCGATTGGCGGGCTGCACCGAGCGCGCCTCCGCCAGGACGGTATCCAGCCGCTGCAGACCGTCAGCGTCGCGGACCACTGAAGCGTGCTCGGACATGCTGTGCTGCAAGGTTTGTCGGTCAACGCAGTCGTGTCGCCGGTCCTGCGGCGGCTGTGCGCGCACCGCGCCCGCGGCCCCCGCATGCTCGGCGGCCAACCGGCCGGCGCGGCCGCCGACGACCAGCCCTTCGAGCAGGCTGTTGGATGCCAGCCGGTTCGCCCCGTGCATGCCGGTGCGGGCCACTTCTCCGGCGGCGAAGAGCCCGGGCAGTTCGGTACGTCCGCACACGTCGGTGACCACGCCGCCGCAGCTATAGTGGGCGCCGGGCACCACCGGGATGGGCTGGCGGGTCGGGTCGACACCGGCCGCCAGACATGCCGCCGCCACGGTGGGAAACCGGTCGGAGAATCCCCGGACGCCGCGGGCGTCGAGGTACACGCACGGGTCCCCGGTGGCGCTCAACCGAGCGTTGATAGCCGCGGCGACCACATCACGGGGAGCCAGGTCCCCCATCGGATGCACGCCGTCGGTGACCGAATCGCCACGTGAGTCCACGAGTATGGCGCCTTCACCGCGCAGCGCTTCGGTGATGAGCGGGCGCCGCCCGCCGCCGTTCTCGGCATACAACATGGTCGGGTGGAACTGGACGAACTCGATGTCGCGGACCGCGACACCGGCCCACAGGGCCAGGGCGATGCCGTCACCGGTCGAGCCACTGGGGTTGGTGGTGGCCGCGTAGACGTGGCCGAGTCCCCCGGTGGCCAGAATGACCGACGGCGCGTGGATGATGCCCACGCCGTCCTCGTTGCGAACCAGCACCCCGGTCACGGTGTCGTCGTCGCGCAGCACGTGCAGCGCCGCGTGATCCCGGCGGATATCGAGATTGGCTGCCGCACGATCGAGTGCTCGCTGCACCTCTGCCCCGGTGGCGTCGCCGCCGGCGTGAATGATGCGGCGCCGGGTGTGTCCGCCCTCGCGGGTCAGTGCCCACTGTCCCGGAGTGGCCTCGTCGAAACGCGCGCCATCGGCCACCAGATCGGCGACGGCGTCATAACCGGCTGCGACGATGGAGCGCACCGCGTCCGCATCGCACAGCCCACCGCCGGCCGCGACCGTGTCGGCAACATGGGCCTCGACCGAGTCCTCCGTATCCGGCAGCACCACGGCAATCCCGCCCTGGGCATAGAACGTCGCGGTCTCGCGTGCCTTGCTCAGCACCACCACCCGGCGTCCGCGCCGATGCGCGGCCAGGGCCGCCACCAGGCCGGCGACACCGGTACCGACCACGACGACGTCGGCCCGCTGTTGCCACAGCGTCGAACTGCCGCAGGCGAAGCGGCTCGATCCCCGGGCGCTGCCCGTCGGGTTCATTCGCCGCCGCCGGGCTGGCCAATCGCAATCATCCGCTGCACGCTGGCACGACCCAGGCGGGCGGTTTCGGGATCGACATGCACCTCGTCGGCGCCTTCGATCAGGCAGCGCAGCAACGCGGCCGGAGTGATCATCTTCATGTAGGTGCACGACGCGCGGTCGTTGACCGCCAGGAAGTCGACTTCCGGTGCAGCCCTGCGCAGCTGGTGCAGCATCCCGACCTCGGTCGCGACGAGCACCTGGCGCGCCCGCGTCTCGCGAGCCGCGTCGAGCATGCCGCCCGTGGACAGGATCTTCACCCGCTCCTCGGGCACCGCGCCCTCGCCCGCGAGGTACAGCGCCGAAGTGGCACATCCACATTCAGGGTGCACGAACAGTTCGGCGTCCGGGTGCGACCGCGCCTGATCGGCCAACTCGTCCCCGTTGATCCCGGCATGCACGTGGCATTCGCCGGCCCAGACGTGCAGGTTCTTGCGGCCGGTGACGCGGCGGACATGCGCCCCGAGGAATTGATCGGGGCAGAACAGCACCTCGCGGTCCTCCGGGATCGAGGCCACGACCTCGACGGCGTTGGACGACGTGCAGCAGATGTCGGTCAGCGCCTTCACCGCAGCTGTGGTGTTGACGTAGGAGACGACGACCGCGCCGGGGTGCTCGTCCTTCCAGGCGCGCAGTTCGTCGGCGGTGATCGAGTCGGCCAGCGAACAACCGGCCCGCTGGTCCGGGATCAGCACCGTCTTGTCCGGGCTGAGGATCTTGGCTGTCTCCGCCATGAAGTGCACACCGCAGAACACGATGGTGTCCTCGGGCGCCTCGGCGGCGATGCGCGACAGCGCCAGGGAGTCACCCACGTGGTCGGCGACGTCCTGGATGGCCGGCAGCTGGTAGTTGTGCGCCAGCAGCGTCGCGCCGCGCAGGTCGACCAACCGGCGGATCTCAGCGGCCCATTTCTCGTCGCCGTCAACACCGGAATAGCCACCGGGACCATCGACGATCTGATCGGCCAAGCCCCCCGCGAGGGTGTCATTGAGAGCGGTCACGCCGACCTCCTCCACTACGTCAGGTTTTCGACTTATAATCGAAAACATGCCACATGGTAACACCGCGCACGAAGTGCTCGCCGTTGTGTTCCAGGTTCGCGGCCTCGACACCCGGCAACCCGCACTCAACGTGCTGCTGTGGCAGCGGGCGCTGGATCCCGAGCAGGGCAAATGGTCCCTTCCCGGTGGCCGCCTGGAAGTCGACGAGGACCTGACCAGTTCGGTTCGTCGACAGCTGGCCGAGAAAGTCGACCTGCGCGAACTTGCCCACCTGGAGCAGTTGGCGGTGTTTTCCGACCCACATCGAGTCCCCGGCACCCGGACCATCGCCTCGACGTTCCTGGGGCTGGTGCCCTCCCCGTCCACCCCCGCCCTACCGCCGGACACCCGGTGGCATCCCGTCAGTGACCTGCCGCCGATGGCCTTCGACCACGCGCCCATGGTCGAGCACGCCCGCAACCGGCTGGCGGCCAAACTGTCCTACACCAACATCGGATTCGCCTTGGCCCCAAAGGAATTCGCACTCTCTACGCTGCGGGACATCTACAGCTCCGCACTCGACCATCAAGTCGATGCCACCAACCTGCAACGGGTACTGGAACGTCGCAAGGTCATCACCCGCACCGGCACCACCGCGCGATCGGGCCGCAGCGGCGGACGTCCCGCAGCGCTGTTCCGATTCACCGATTCCCGGTACCGCGTCACCGACGAATTCGCCGCATTACGCCCGCCCGGGTGAGTCGAGTGGATTCTTAGACCCTTCTTAAGTAAGAATGCCCGGATGGACTTGGGCAGCGCGGCCAGCGTCTCGGCGGCCGAATGGATCGGTCGGACACCCCACGAGGAGCTCGACCCCGCCGCCCGACCCGTTCTTCCCCACAAGGACGCGTTCTACGTACCGCCTGCTGGTTTCCAGCACGCAGAGCGGGGCACCGTCCTGCGCAGCCGCGACGTCGAGTTGGCTTTCCTGGGCCTGATCCCCCAGCTCGTGCAGGCCACGCAATTGCTCTACCGCTCTACCGACCGCAACGGCCTCCCAGAAGCGGCAGCCACCACGGTCATCGTCCCGACTGACGCCGCCGCGGACTGCCCGGTCGTGTCCTACCAGTGCGCCATCGACGCCATCTCCGCCCGGTGTTTCCCGTCCTACGCCCTGCGTCGCCACGCCAAGGCCACCGGCTCGTTGGCCCAGCTGGAGTTTCTGCTGATCTCTGCCGCGCTGGCCGAGGGCTGGGCGGTCTCGGTTCCCGACCACGAGGGGATCGACGGCATGTGGGGCGCGCCGTATGAGCCCGGATACCGGGTGCTCGACGGTTTGCGTGCGGCGATCAATGCCGAACAGCTATCGCTGTCGCCGGAGGCGCGCATCGGCTTGTGGGGGTATTCCGGCGGTGGCCTGGCCAGCGCCTGGGCCGCCGAGATGGCCGGCAGCTACGCACCCGAACTCAACATCGTCGGCGCTGTCCTCGGCTCCCCCGTCGGCAACCTCGGAAATACGTTCCGCCGGCTCAACGGCACCGTGTTCTCGGGCTTGCCCGCGCTCGTGGTGGCCGCGCTTGCCGACATCTACCCCAACCTCAACCGGGTCATCGCCGAGCACGCCACCGTCGAGGGCCGCAAGATCCTCGATCGCCTGCACCGGATGACCACCGTGGAAGCCGTTCTGCGGATGTTCCGGACCGACATGGCCGACCTGGTCGACATGCCGCTGGAAGAGATCCTCGACGGACCTGAAGTCAGCGAGGTGTTCCAGGACACCAAACTCGGTGTGGCCGTGCCGGTTCCACCCGTGTTGATCGTGCAGGCCGTGCACGACGAGATCATCTCGGTGGACGACATAGACGAACTCGCCGACACGTATCTGGCCGGTGGCGCCGACGTGACCTACCACCGCGACATGTTCAGCGAACACCTCCTGTTGCACCCGTTCTCTGCGCCGATGGCGCTGCGTTGGCTGACCGACCGGTTCGCCGACCGCCCGCTGACCGCCAACCTGGTGCGATCCAAGTGGCCGACGCTGCTCAACCCCATCACGTACATGGGCATGGCCCGGCTGGCCGGAATCGCCACCAAAGTCGCCCTGGGCCGCACGGTCCGGCGACGCCCGCTCTGACCCGCCCCGCACTGGCACAATGGGGGTAGATGCGTTATATCCGTCAGCCCCCGACGGTGGCCCTGCGCGACAGCGTCGACCACCTGTGGTGCATTGCGGACGGGCCGGCCTATCCCACTGAACGCATCCTGCCCACCGGCACCACCGAACTCGTCATCAATCTCGGCGCCGACCTCGTCGCCATAACCAATCATCATGGTGCACAGCGGTTTTCAGGAGCCGTCGTCTCCGGCCCCTACTCCCGGCCATTCGACATCGACGCACGCGAGCACACCGCGATGGTGGGCGTGCATTTCAAGCCGGGCGGAGTCCGCGCCGCCCTGGGAATGTCGCCGCACGAACTGCTCGGTACCCACGTCGGCCTCGACACGTTGTGGAACGGCGCGGCTGCAGACCTCCGCGCCGAGGTCTGTGAAGCGCGGTCGGTCATGGAACGCTTTGCCATCGTCGAGTCCGCATTGCGCACCCGCTCACGCGGTGGCGGCCCGACCCGCGAAGTCGCCTACGCGGTGGACGCACTCAGCCTCGGGCACCACCCACCCGCGATCGAATCGCTCGCGCGCGAAGTCGGTTTCAGCCACCGTAGGCTGATCCAGCTGTTCACCACCGAGATCGGAATGCCGCCGAAACGGTTCGCCCGTTTGCAACGGTTCCGGCACGCCCACGAAGCCGTCTCCGCGGCGCTGTCACCGCCGCATTGGGCCACGTTCGCCATTGAGCACGGGTACGCCGACCAGTCGCACATGATCAGGGAGTTCCAGGAGTTCTCCGGGATGACACCGGCCCAGCAGCTACGCCAGAGCCGCTACGTCGCGAAGGACGACCACATCGCGCTCACCCGCTAGGTCAATTTTCTTCAATACATCGGCCGCGAGATTTCGCAGACTTCAGCTATGTCTGGACACCTCACCTTCCGAACCGGCGCAGTCCGCTACCAGGTCACCGACGTCGAGCGCGCGGTTGCCTTCTATACCGAAAACTTGGGGTTTGACATCGCCATCCGCGGCGGGCCCGCGTTCGCGTCCGTGGTCAACGGCAACCTCACTGTGTTCTTGAGCGGGCCGGGCAGTTCGGGCGCACGGCAGCTGCCCGACGGCACCGCGCAGAAACCCGGAGGCTACAACCGGGTGGTGCTGGAGGTCGACGATCTCGACGGGGCCATCACCGAATTGCGCCGAGCCGGCGTCACCTTCCGCAATTCGGTCGAGGAGGGACCGGGCGGCCGGCAGATCCAGATCACCGACCCCGACGGCAACCCCGTCGAGATTTTCGAAGCGGCAGCCGTCAGGCCTCCGGCGGAGTGACCACCGGCGGGATGACCGGATAGGTCGGCGTCTCCACCGGCGGCCAGGCGCCTAGGTCGTCGCGGACCGTGGAGACCGCGATCAACGCGTAGACCATTGCCGCCGCGGCCGCCGGGAACAGAAGCGTGCCGGCGATCTGCAGCGGCGTGTGCCCGAAGAACACGGACGCGGCTTCCACCACATAGTGGACACGATGTTCGGGGGTGACGGGTGCGCCCGCGATGTCGAGCGAACCGAACCGCCAATGGGCAAGTGCCGCACCGACACCGGCGGCCACCGCCGTGGCCACGGAACACCCGACGGCCAACGCGGCGACCAGAACCGGCCCGCGATGTGCGGTCCACTGCCACACGGCCACCGCAGCCACGACCGCCATCACGACTAGCAGACCGACGAACATGAATGCCGACGTGAAGAAATGGTCGGACTCGCCACCCAGGTAAGCGTGTACCCGCTCACCGCTACGGGTCAGCGCCACCACGCCGTGGACTCCGGGCGCGAGGAAAGCCCACAGGGCGCCGAGCACCGCGCCGACACCTGCCAGAACCGCGATGACCGTCACCACGGCCCGCTCACGCGAAACTCGCGGCGCACCGGGGACATCGGCGGGAACCGAGCCGGCCGAGACCATCTGCTCTTCGACCGAGAGGCTCATCTGTGCCCTCTGCTCTTCGCCCGAGAGGCTCATCGCCGCATATCCAGGTCCGTCGAATCCACCTGCCCATGCCGCGAGCACTTGGCCCACCACCCGGTAGGCCGCACCTGGACGATCATCCGGCGGCCGCACTCGGCGCAGTACCGCGGCGGTTCCAGGCCGAGCTGAGCAGCGGTGGGCAGCGCTGTTCCGTTCGCCGCGTCAACCTGGACGCCGGTGTAGACGTTGTACAGACCGGCGCCGACGGGTGCGGGCAGAGCCGGCGTTTCCTCGATCATCACCACCTAAGTTCTACAGGCTGGCGTTGAGAGCCTTGATCGGCATCTGCAGATCGTCCAGCAATTCCAGATCCGACTCGGCCGGGCGACCCAGCGTGGTCAGGTAGTTGCCGACGATGACGGCGTTGATGCCGCCGAGGATGCCCTGCTTGGCACCGAGGTCGCCCAGGGTGATCTCACGGCCACCAGCGAAGCGCAGCATGGTGCGCGGCAGCGCCAGCCGGAACGCGGCGACCGCCTTGAGCGCCTCGGACGCCGGCAGCACCTCGAGATCACCGAACGGCGTGCCCGGCCGCGGGTTGAGGAAGTTCAGCGGCACCTCGTGCGGGTTCAGCTGGGCCAGGTTTGCGGCGAACTCGGCACGCTGCTCCAGCGTCTCGCCCATGCCCAGAATGCCGCCGCAGCAGACCTCCATACCGGCCTCACGCACCATCTCCAGGGTGCCCCAGCGCTCTTCCCACGAGTGGGTGGTGACCACATTCGGGAAGAACGACTGCGCGGTCTCCAGGTTGTGGTTGTAGCGGTGCACGCCCATGTCCTTGAGGCGGTCCACCTGCTCCTGGGTCAGCATGCCCAGCGAGCAGGCGATCTGGATGTCGACCTCGTTGCGGATCGCCTCGATACCGGCGGCCACCTGGGCCAGCAGGCGCTCGTCCGGGCCGCGCACCGCCGCGACGATGCAGAACTCGGTGGCGCCGGTCTTGGCGGTCTGCTTGGCCGCCTCGACCAGGCTCGGGATGTCCAGCCAGGCGCTGCGCACCGGAGAGGCGAACAGACCCGACTGGGAACAGAAGTGGCAGTCCTCGGGGCAACCGCCGGTCTTGAGGCTGATGATGCCCTCGACCTCGACCTCGGGGCCACACCACTTCATCCTGACCTCGTGTGCCAGCGCCAGCAGCTCCTCGAGCTTGTCGTCGGGCAGCTGCAGCACCTGCAGTGTCTGGTCCTGGTCGAGGCCGACACCACGCTCCAGAACCTGCTCGCGAGCTACGCCCAGTACATCTACGGCTGCCTGCGTCACGAAAAGTCCTCCTGTGGATCGTGTGGTCGGGCGGGCCGACGCTTGAACACGTCGGCGGGCCGACACTTGAACACCGTTCAGGCTAGGGTAACGGTGTGCAACTCCACAAACCCGACGTGGTGGATGCGGCGACCGCCATTCTCGACAACTACGGCATCACCGACCTGACGATGCGGCGCCTGGCCCGTGAGCTCAATGTCAGCCCGGGCGCGTTGTACTGGCACTTCGCCAACAAACAGGAACTGCTCGGCGCCGTCGCCGACCGGATCCTGGAGCCCGTGCGCCTCGAGCGTCCGGGGGCAGCATGGCCGGGCCGAATCCACCAGACCTGCCGGGCGTTGCGGGACGCGCTGTTGTCGCACACCGACGGAGCCGAACTGGTCTCGTCCAGCTTCGCCGCCGGTCAGTCTCGAATCGTCGGCGAAATCGTGGCGCAGCTTGCCGATGCCGCCCGGCATGCCGGTGTGGCATCGCCCGACGACGAGTTGGCTGCCCGCACGGTGCTCTATTACGTGCTGGGCTTCACGGCCGACGAACAATCCCGGCTGCAGTGGGACGCGGCGGGGGCACTTGCCGACGAGCAGTCGGTGCTCAACCACGACACGTCGCGGCAATTCGATTTCGGCCTGCAATTACTCGTTGACGGACTGGCAGTGCGTGGCGCCAGCACGCTCAGCTCCGGCAGCGAAATCCCGCAACGCAGCCAGGGCTGAGCCTTCGAGCGGTTTGTGCACGATTTCCAGCGGCAGCCGCGGAAGATCGTGCACAAATCACACGGCGAGCCCCACAGCTCAGGGCCGATCAGCCGATCGCGTGCTCGACGCGCTTGTCGCCGTCCCAATGCCGTAGACCGGTCACCTGGCCGGTGATCTCCGCAGGGCGGCCGGCGATCCGCACCGCTGTGGCCAACCGGGTCGGGGCCACCCGCCGCGCCAGCGTCACATGCGGCGTCCAGTTCCCCGGTTCGGCGTGCGGCATCGGCGCCGGATCCATAAACGGCAGGCACAGCCGGTACGCATCGGCCTGCACTCCGAGCAGTTCGTCGGTCGGAACCAGCAGCCGCGCCAACACCCCAACGGATCGCCCGAAGATCAGCGTGGCGCCGATACGGCAAGGCAATGGGAATCGGTCGACGAGTTCGGTCAGCACCGAATCTGCCTCGGCGTCGATGTGCTGCGCCACCGTCAGCGTCGCATGTGGCCGACTGGCCGGAGCTTGGCTCGGAATATCCTTGTCGCGCAGCGTATCCCAGATTCCGCGGATTACGGCCTCGGTATCGGGGTCGAAGACCAGCTCGACGGAATGCACCATTTCAGAACAGGCCGATGAGCCAGTCCCGGTCGAACGCGTCGTCGCACGCCCTCTCGAACTCCTCCGCTCCGGCGCTTCCCAGGCCGGCAGGCAGCACCGCGCGCACCGGCGCCAACCGCGCCAGCGACTCCCGGTTGCCGGACTCCGCCACACCGGGTTTCTCCGGCCAGGCGCCGACCACCAAACCGGCACAGCTAATACCCTGGCCGGCAAGGGATTCCAACGTCAATGCGGTGTGGTTGAGGGTACCCAGGCCCGGCGATACAACCACGAGCACCGCAGCGGAAAGATCGGCAGCCAGGTCACGCAGCGTGACGCCGTCTGCGCCCAATTCGACGAGCAGACCACCGGCGCCTTCGACCAGGGTCAGCCCGCCGCCGAGCTGGGCACCACGCACCGAAGCCACCAAGTCCGCGCGCGTAGGCAACGGAAGGCCGGCCCGCTGTGCTGCGGCGACCGGTGCCAGAGGCTCCGGATAGCGCCATCCCCCATGCAGGTTCGCCACCCCGGAAAGCCGGCTCACCTCGGCGAGGTCGTTGTCGCCGTCAACGGTTCCGGTCTGCACCGGTTTACACACGGCGACGTCGAGACCGGCCAGTCGGGCCGCGCACGCGAGCGCGGCCGTCGTCACCGTCTTGCCGACGCCGGTGTCAGTGCCGGTGACGACCAGCGTGCTCACAACCGGGCCTCAGCCAGGACGTCGGTCAACACGAGCCGGGCCAGATCCATCTCATCGGCGGTCAGCGAGGCCCGTGCCGTCAAACGCAGCCGCGAGGTGCCTTCGGGAACCGTCGGCGGGCGGAAGCAACCCACCCGCACGCCCCGGTCCAGGCAGGCGGCCGCGGCGGCCACCGCCACCTCGGGTTCGCCGAGGATCACCGAAACGACAGCAGAATCGGGTACAGCGGAATCCCCGGAAATGCGGGCCAGCTCGGCGGCATGGTCCAACACTGCCTGCGCCCGTCGAGGTTCGGCGATCAACACTCGCAGGGCGGCCCACGCTGCGCCGACGGCGGCCGGTGCCAGCCCGGTGTCGAAGATGAACGGACGGGCGGCGTCGATCAGATGAGCGCGGATCGGCTCTGGGCCGAGCACGACCCCACCCTGACTGCCCAGCGCCTTCGACAGCGTCGTCGTCATCACCACGTCCGGCGAACCGGCCAGACCGGCCTCGTACAGCAGGCCCTGCCCGCCCGGGCCGCGCACCCCGAGCCCATGTGCCTCGTCGACGAGCAACAGCGCGCCGTGTCGGCGGCAGACCGCATGGAGTTCTCGCAGCGGCGCCAGCGCACCGTCGGTGCTGAACACCGACTCGGTCAGCACCACTGCGCGGTCCTCGGTGCGCGCAGACAGGGCGGCGTCGACCGCGTCGACGTCACGGTGCGGTGTCACGGTCACCCGGGCGCGCGACAACCGGCACGCGTCGACCAGGGAGGCGTGCGTGAGCGCGTCCGAAACGAGAAGTGAACCGGGCCCGGACAACGCGACGACGGCACCGAGGTTGGCCGTGTAGCCCGAGGAGAAAACCAGCGCCGACTCGGCGCCGACAAACGTCGCCAGGGCGGTCTCGAACCCTTCGTGCAGCTCCGTGTTGCCCGTGACCAGCCGCGAACCGCCGGCACCGGCACCCCAGGTGCGCAGCGCTTCGATTCCGCCTTCGAGTACCTCCGGGTGTTGCGACAGACCCAGATAGTCGTTGGAGGCCAGGTCCAATTCGGTTGCCACCGCGGGGCGGGTACGCAGCTCACGACGAAGCCCTGCCTGCCTGCGCCGTGTTTCGACATCGGCCAGCCAGGCCAGCGGTGATAGATCGGTGCGCGTCACGGTTGCTCCTCGCTCGATTGAACACCGTTCAGGTTAGTGCACGCGCCACGCCGACCATTCCCGCGGTGATCTGTTCCACCTCCGCTTGTGTGCAGATGAAGGGCGGCATGGCATAGATCAGCTTGCCGAACGGACGCAGCCAGACTCCGTGCCGCAACGCCGCCAAGGTCGCGACCTTCATGTCCACCGGCTCACTCATCTCGATCACACCGATCGCACCGAGCACGCGCACATCGGCAACTCCCGGCAGGCCGCGGGCCGGCTCGAGGCCCGTCCGCAGCCCGGCCTCGATTTCGTCGACCCGCGCCGGCCAATCCCCGTTGACCAGCAGTTCCACCGCGGCGACACCGACCGCGCAGGCCAGCGCGTTGGCCATGAACGTCGGCCCGTGCATGAGCGCCCCGGGCTCCCCCGCGCTGATCGTCCGCGCGACCTCGCGGGTGCACAGCGTGGCGGCCAAGGTGATGTAGCCACCGGTCATCGCCTTGCCGACGCACATGATGTCGGGGCTGACTCCGGCGTGTTCGGCGGCGAACAACTTGCCGGTGCGGCCGAACCCGGTGGCGATCTCGTCGAAGATCAACAACACGTCGTGGCGATCGCAGATCGCGCGGAGGTCAGTGAGGTAGCGCGGGTCGTGAAAGCGCATCCCGCCGGCGCCCTGCACGACGGGTTCGATGATCACCGCGGCCAGTTCGTCGGCATGTTCGGCCAGTTGGCGCTCGAACGACTCGACGTAAGACGGCTGATAGTCGGCGGGCACGGGCGGGGCGAACTCCTGCGCCACGAGCACGTCCGTCCACAGGGAGTGCATTCCGCCGTCGGGATCGCACACGCTCATCGGGGTGAACGTGTCGCCGTGATAGCCGCCGCGCCACGTCATCAAGCGATGTTTGGCGCCCCTGCCGAGGCTGCGCCAGTACTGCAGCGCCATCTTCACCGCCACCTCGACGGACACAGACCCGGAATCACTGAAGAAGACCGTCTCCAGGCCCTCCGGCGTCAATTCGACCAGCAGTTGGGCCAGCCGTGCGGCCGGTTCGTGGGTGAGGCCGCCGAACATGACGTGGTTCATCGTGGCCAGCTGAGCGGACACCGCGGCATCGAGTACCGGGTGCCCGTGTCCGTGCACGGCGGTCCACCAGGACGCCATCGCATCGATCACCTCGATCGGTGCGCCATCGGTAGGGTCGATCACAGTCAGCCACGCGCCTTTTGCGCCCACCGCCACCACCGGCGGAAGTACGTCGGAGCCCATGGCGCTGTACGGGTGCCAGATATGGGCCGCGTCGATGGCACTGATCTGCGCTGGGGTCAGCTCAGCCACAGTCGGGCAGCCTAGCCCTTTGCTCACAGACTGTGACGCACGCATCCGAAATATGAGCGGCAGACCGTTGTTAGGTAAATTGGCCTCGACCATGAAAACCCTTGACGCCCCCCGGACGGAGCCCGGCGCCGAATCCGGTGCCGTTCCACGCGCCGTCATGGGTACCCGCGCATCGGGTTTCTACCGCCACGATCTGGACGGACTGCGCGGCATCGCGATCGCCCTGGTGGCGATGTTCCACATCTGGTTCGGCCGGGTTTCCGGTGGTGTCGATGTGTTTCTGGCGCTGTCCGGATTCTTCTTCGGTGGCAAGATCCTGCGCTTGGCGCTCGACCCGGCGACGCCGCTGCGACCCTTTCCCGAAACCGTCCGGTTGATTCGCCGGCTGCTTCCCGCACTGGTCGTTGTGCTTGCCGCGGCTGCGGTGCTCACCATCCTCGTGCAGCCCGAGACGCGCTGGGAAACGTTTGCTGACCAAAGTCTGGCAAGCCTGGGTTACTACCAGAACTGGGAGCTGGCCAACACCGCCGCGAACTACCTCCGCGCCGGTGAGGCGGTCAGTCCGCTGCAACACATCTGGTCGATGTCCGTCCAGGGGCAGTTCTACCTGGCGTTCCTGCTGCTGATCTCCGGGTTCGCCTTCCTCGGCCGCCGGTTGTTCGGGCGGCACCTGCGCACCGCATTCATCGTCTTGCTGAGCGCGCTGACCATCGCCTCCTTCGTCTACGCGATCATCGCGCACAACACCGATCAGGCCACCGCCTACTACAACAGCTTTGCCCGCGGCTGGGAGCTGCTGATCGGAGCCCTGGCCGGGGCGCTGGTCCCCGCGGTGCGGTGGCCGATGTGGCTGCGCACCCTGCTGGCCACCGTCTCACTGGCCGCGATCCTGTCGTGCGGCTGGTGGCTCGACGGAGTCAAGGAATTCCCCGGACCGTGGACGCTGGTACCGGTCGGTGCCACCGTCATCTTCATCCTGACCGCGGCCAACCGGGTGGACGATCCGAGCGCGGGCCAACGGTTGCCCGCGCCCAACCGGATGCTGGCGACAAAGCCGTTCGTGTCGCTGGGATCGATGGCCTACTCGCTCTATCTCTGGCACTGGCCGTTACTGATCTTCTGGCTGTCCTACTCCGGCCATGCCCACGCCAACTTTCTCGATGGCACGATCATTCTGCTGATCTCGGGTGTTCTGGCCTGGCTGACCACGCGCTACATCGAGGAACCGCTGCGCTCGCAGAAGCCTAAGGACACCACACAGACTGCCGCCCTGCCGGCCGTGCCGCTGCGGGTCCGCCTGCGCCGGCCGACGATCGTGCTGGGCTCCATCGTGGGGCTGCTCGGTGTCGCGCTGACCGCCACCTCGTTCACCTGGCGTGAACACGTCACCGTGCAGCGGGCCAACGGCAAGGAGTTGTCCGGGCTGTCGGCTCGGGACTATCCGGGCGCCCGCGCCCTGATCAATCACACGCGGGTACCCAAGCTGCCGATGCGGCCGACCGTTCTCGAGGCCAAGGACGATCTGCCCGCCTCGACGACCGACGGCTGCATCAGCGATTTCGGGAATACCGATGTCATCAACTGCACATACGGCGACAAAGACGCGGCCCGCACCATCGCGGTGGCAGGCGGGTCGCACGCCGAGCACTGGATCACCGCGCTCGACCTGCTGGGGCGTCTGCACAATTTCAAAGTGGTCACCTACCTGAAGATGGGTTGCCCGCTGACCACCGAGGAAACCCCCCTGGTGATGGGCGACAACCGCCCGTACCCGAAATGTCATGAATGGAACGAGAAGGTGATGGCCAAGCTCATCGCCGATCGACCCGAATACGTGTTCACCACTTCGACGCGGCCGTGGAACATCAAAGATGGCGATGTCATGCCCGGCACCTACATCGGCATTTGGGAAACCCTCTCCCAGAACAACATTCCGGTCCTCGCGATGCGCGACACCCCATGGCTGACCCGAAATGGCCAGCCGTACTTCCCCTATGACTGCCTGGCCAACGGCGGTGATTCCATCTCGTGCGGCATCGACCGGTCCAAGGTACTCTCCGACCACAACCCCACACTGGATTTCGTCGGAAGGTTCCCCCTGCTCAAGCCACTGGACATGAGCGATGCGGTGTGCCGTGAGGACTATTGCCGCGCGGTGGAGGGAAATGTGTTGATCTATCACGACTCTCACCACATCTCGACGACGTACATGCGCACGATGACGGGCGAACTGGGCCGTCAGATGGCGGCGGCCACCGGTTGGTGGTGAGGCCATGACGCCCTCCGCAGTACCGCCATCCTCCGCTCCCACGCCGATGTCGACTGTCTGGCCCGGCGAGGCCTACCCGCTGGGCGCAACCTACGACGGTGCGGGCACCAACTTCTCGTTGTTCTCCGAAGTCGCCGAACGCGTCGAACTGTGCCTGATCGCCAAGGACGGCACCGAGCACCGGATCAATCTCGAAGAGGTCGACGGCTACGTCTGGCATGCGTACCTGCCGACCGTCACGCCGGGCCAGCGATACGGCTATCGCGTGCACGGCCCCTGGGACCCCGCCAACGGACATCGCTGTGACCCGAGCAAGCTGCTGCTCGACCCCTACGGCAAGTCGTTCCACGGCGACTTCGAATTCAGCCAGGCGCTGTTCTCCTACGATCTGACGGCCGAGCCACCCGGGACCGGAACGCCGCCCCACATCGACTCCCTGGGCCACACCATGACCAGCGTGGTGATCAATCCGTTCTTCCAATGGGGCTCGGACCGCGCGCCCAAGACCGCCTATCACGACACCGTGATCTACGAGGCACACGTCAAAGGGATGACCCAGACCCACCCGGGCATCCCCGAGGAACTGCGAGGCACCTACGCGGGACTGAGCCACCCCGTGGTCATCGAACATCTCCAGTCGCTGAACATCACCGCGATCGAGCTCATGCCCGTGCACCAGTTCATGCACGATCACCGCCTGCTGGACCTCGGGCTGCGAAACTATTGGGGCTACAACACCGTCGGCTTCTTCGCCCCGCACTTCCAGTACGCGGCCACCCGGCACGCCGGCGGTGCGGTGGCCGAGTTCAAGACCATGGTCAAGGCATTTCACGACGCCGGCATCGAAGTGATTCTCGACGTGGTCTACAACCACACCGCCGAAGGCAACCACCTCGGTCCGACCATCAACTTCCGCGGCATCGACAACGCCGCCTACTACCGGCTGCTCGATGGGCAACCCGAGTACTACAAGGATTTCACCGGAACGGGCAACAGCCTCAATGCCCGGCACCCGCACACCCTGCAACTGATCATGGACTCGCTGCGGTACTGGGTGCTGGAAATGCACGTCGACGGATTCCGGTTCGACCTCGCCTCGACCCTGGCGCGCGAATTCTATGACGTCGACCGGCTTTCGGCATTCTTCGATCTGGTTCAGCAGGATCCGGTGGTCAGCCAGGTGAAACTGATCGCCGAACCCTGGGATATCGGCGAGGGCGGCTACCAGGTCGGCAACTTCCCAGGTTTGTGGACCGAATGGAACGGGAAGTATCGCGATACTGTGCGCGATTACTGGCGGGGCGAGCCCGCGACCCTGGGCGAGTTCGCCTCCCGGCTGACCGGATCCTCGGACTTGTATGAGGCCACCGGCCGGCGCCCCAGCGCGAGCATCAACTTCGTCACGTGTCACGACGGCTTCACCCTCAACGACCTGGTCTCCTACAACGAGAAGCACAACGAGGCCAACGGTGAGGACAACCGCGACGGCGAAAGCCACAACCGTTCCTGGAACTGCGGTGTCGAAGGGCCGACCGACGATGCCGACATCTTGGCGCTGCGCGCCAAGCAGATGCGCAACATCATGGGGACATTGATGTTGTCGCAGGGCACTCCGATGATCGCCCACGGCGACGAGATCGGCCGAACCCAATTGGGCAACAACAACGTGTACTGCCAGGACTCCGAATTGTCCTGGATGGACTGGTCGCTGCTCGACAGCAACGCCGATCACCTGGAGTTCACCCGCAAGGTGCTGGCTTTCCGCAAGCGCCACCCCGCATTTCGGCGCCGCCGGTTCTTCGAGGGAAAACCGATTCGCAGCGGCGACCAGGTTCGTGACATCGCCTGGCTGACTCCGGCGGGCACGGAGATGACACCGGAAGACTGGGGCACCGGGCTCGGTACCTGTGTCGCGGTGTTCCTCAATGGCGAGTCCATCCCGGAACCCAACTCTCGTGGCGAACGCGTCGTCGACGACACCTTCCTGCTGTGCTTCAACGCCAACGACCACGACCAGGACTTCGTCACCCCGAACGGCGACTACGCCGCCGAGTGGACCGGCGACCTCGATACCGCCAGCCCCACGGGTGATTCCGATTTGGTCGTGGCCGCCGGCGAAAAGGTCTCGCTGCAAGCCCGCTCACTACTCGTACTACGCAAGACGGCCTGAGATGCCCCGCCCGGTCCTGTCCACGTACCGACTCCAGATGCGGGCGGACTGCTGCACATTCGACGACGCGGTGAATCTGCTCGACTACCTCGACCGGTTGGGCGTCTCGCATCTGTATCTGTCACCCATCCTGACCGCCGCGCAGGGGTCCACGCACGGATACGACGTCACCGACCCCACCACTGTCTCGGCCGCCCTCGGCGGCCCGGACGGTCTCAGACGACTGTCCGAGGCTGCCCGGTCCCGCGGCATGGGCCTGATCGTGGATATCGTGCCCAACCATGTCGGCGTGGCCGATCCAGAGCAGAACCGATGGTGGTGGGATCTACTGCGACACGGCCGAGATTCGGCGTACGCCGAATTCTTCGACATCGACTGGGATCTCGACGACGGCCGGATCGTGCTGCCGGTCCTGGGTGCCCCCGGCGACGTGAACGATCTGATGGTCGACGGGGACCGATTGCGACTGGGGGATCTGGTTTTCCCCATCGCACCCGGAACCGGCAACGGCACCGGCAGCGCGGTGCACGAGCGACAGCACTACCGGCTGACCGGTTGGCGCACCGGGATCTGCGGCTACCGACGCTTCTTCTCGATCACGTCTCTGGCGGCACTGCGGCAGGAAGACCGAGCCGTTTTCGACGCGAGCCACGTCGAGATCAAACGCTGGTTCGACGAGGGGCTGGTGGACGGTCTACGCGTCGACCATCCCGACGGGTTGTCCGACCCGGCGGGCTATCTGCGATGGTTACGCGAGCTCACCGGTCCCGATGCCTGGATCGTGGTCGAGAAGATCCTGGCCCCCGACGAGAGCCTGGATGCGGCCCTGCCGGTCGACGGCACCACCGGATACGACGCGCTGCGCGAGATCGGCGGCCTGTTCATCGCGCCGTCCGCCGAAGCGTCGCTCACCGCGGTGAGCGGACCACGGGATCTTCAGGCCGAGCACAGACTCAAAGCCACCGCCGTCACCGATACCCTGGCCAGCGAACTGGGCCGGCTGTGCCGGGTCATCACAACAGCGACCGCGCAATCCGACCCTCATCTTCCTGCCGCCGTCGCGGCGCTGATCAGCAGGATCGGGGTATACCGAACCGACTATCCGGCGCTCGATGCGATCCTGCCGATGGCGATGCATGAGACATCCTCTGCCACACCGGAACTCACCGATGCCCTGGCCACCGTCGCAGTGGCCCTGTCGGTCAGTACCGAGACGGTGACGCGGTTCAACCAGTTGTGCGGCGCGGCGACCGCCAAGGCGGTCGAGGACTGTCTGTTCTACCGTGACGCCCGACTGGTCTCGCTCAACGAGGTCGGCGGCGCACCCGAGTTGTTCGGGGTATCGACCGCGGAGTTCCACCAGCGGGCGACGACGCGCATGCGCGTCTGGCCCACGGCGATGACCACGCTGTCCACCCATGACACCAAGCGGGGCGAAGACGTCCGTGCCCGTATCGGCCTGCTCACCCAGGTGCCGGAGACGTGGGCAGAGTCGGTCGAGCGGTGGACGGAATCGTCTACTCCCCCGGACCACGGCACAGCACTGTTCTTGTGGCAGAACATCTTCGGCGTCTGGCCGGTCGACGGCACCGTCACCGACGAGCTTCGCGGCCGGCTGCACGCCTACGCCGAGAAGGCGATCCGGGAGGCCGCCACCCGGACCTCCTGGCACGACCCGGACGTGGATTTCGAGAACGAGGTGCACGCCTGGCTGGACCGGGTGCTCGACGGGCCGGTGGCGGCCGAACTCACGGCGTTGGTCAGCCGACTCGACGTGCACGCCCACAACGACAGCCTGGGCCAGAAACTCATCCAGCTGACCGCACCCGGCATCCCCGACGTCTACCAGGGCACCGAGACGACCGAGGACAGCCTGGTCGATCCGGACAACCGGCGCCCGGTCGACTATGCGGCACTGCGCAGTGCGATGGAGCGCGGCAGCGACGAGAAGCTGAGGGTGACCATGGCCGCCCTGGCGCTGCGCCGGGCCCGGCCGCAGACATTTCTGACCGGCAGCTACACCCCGCTTCCGGCGACGGGAAGCGCTGCGCCACATCTGGTGTCGTTCATCCGCGGTCGGGATGTCGTGGTGGCCGCGTGCCGTTGGACCGTCGCATTGGCAGAAACCGGCTGGGAGGACACCGCATTGCCGCTACCCGAAGGTCAATGGCTGGACCGGCTCAGCGGCCGCCGGTGGACGGGGCTGGTGCCGTTGACCGAACTGCTCGTCGATTCGCCGGTAGCGTTGTTGGAGCGCACCGATGACTGAATTCGCCGTGTGGGCACCGACTCCCGACCGGGTACGGGTGGACGTCGACGGAACACTGCACGACATGACGCGCGCCGACGACGGCTGGTGGCGGGCCGAGGTCCGTTGCCGCGCTGACGCCAGGTACGGGTTCGTGCTCGACGATGATCCGACCGTGTTGCCGGATCCTCGTTCAGCGCGCCAACCCGACGGCGTACATGAGCGCTCGCAGCTGTGGCAGCCCGCGCCCGGCGCCTGGACCGACGACGGCTGGGCGGGCCGGTCCATCAGCGGCGCGGTGATCTACGAACTTCACGTCGGAACCTTCACTGCCGAGGGAACTTTCGATGCCGTAATCGAAAAGCTCGACCACTTGCTGGATCTGGGCGTCGATTTCGTGGAGTTGATGCCGGTCAATGCCTTCAACGGCGTCCACGGCTGGGGGTATGACGGGGTGCTCTGGTACGCGGTGCACGAGCCCTACGGCGGGCCGGACGGCCTGATCAGGCTCATCGATGCCTGCCACGCCCGTGGACTCGGCGTGCTGATCGACGCGGTGTTCAATCACCTCGGGCCTTCGGGAAACTACCTTCCGCGGTTCGGCCCGTACCTGTCGTCCGGCCACAACCCGTGGGGCAGCTCGATCAACTTGTCCGACGCCGGCGCCGACGAGGTCCGCGCGTACATCATCGATTGCGCGCTGCGCTGGATGCGCGACTTCCACGCCGACGGCCTGCGCTTGGACGCTGTGCACGCATTGGTGGACACCACGGCCATCCACCTGCTGGAAGAACTGGCCGCCGATACCGATGCCCTGGCCGAGGAACTCGGCCGGCCGCTGTCACTGATCGCCGAGAGCGATCTGAACGACCCTCGGCTGATCACCCCGCGCGATCGTGGCGGCTACGGCCTGACAGCGCAGTGGGACGACGACATCCACCACGCGATCCACTCTGCGGTGTCGGGGGAACGGCAGGGCTATTACGGCGATTTCGGCTCCCTGGCCACGTTGGCGCAGACGTTGAAGCACGGGTACTTTCACGCGGGCACCTACTCATCGTTCCGCCACCGCAGGCATGGCCGTCCGCTGGACACCGCCACCATTCCCGGTACTCGGCTACTGGCCTACACCCTGACCCACGATCAGGTGGGCAACCGTGCTGTCGGCGACCGGCCGTCACAGCTGCTGTCCTTCGGCCAGCTAGCGGTCAAGGCCGCGCTGGCACTCGGATCCCCCTATACAGCAATGCTTTTCATGGGCGAAGAGTGGGGATCCTCGTCACCGTTCCAATTCTTTAGTTCACATCCCGAACCGGAACTCGCCCGAGCTACCGCCGAGGGCCGCAAGGCCGAGTTCGCCGAGCACGGCTGGGATGCCGACGAAATCCCGGATCCCCAGGATCCCGAGACATTTCTCCGGTCCAAGTTGAACTGGAGCGAGGCCACCGTCGGTGATCATGCGAGGCTGCATCAAACCTATCGGGAGTTGATCGCGTTGCGGCGCACCGAACCCGACCTCGCCGATCCGTGGCTGGACCACATGACGATCGATTTCGACGAACAGCAGCGCTGGATCGTCCTACACCGGGGCGCCCTGGCGATCGCCTGCAACCTCGGCCCCGACGCGGTGTCGGTGCCGGTGACCGGTGAACTCGTCACGGCCTGGGCAGAGCCCGAGATCGGTTCCACCGCTACCACATTGACGGGCCACTCGTTCGCCGTCCTGCGCAGCGCCTGACGGCGGCACACACTCAGGTCAGGTACCGGTACGTCGGCGTCCCCGGCTCGAGCAGTTCGACGTGGATATCGGAGTCCTGCATCCGCGCCAGCAACGGGTCCAGGTCGGTCGCGGCGCTCAACTCGACGCCGCACAGCGCCTCGCCCGTCTCCCGATTGTTGCGCTTGACGTACTCGAACAACGTGATGTCGTCGCCAGGCCCGAGCACCTCGTCGAGGAAGCGGCGCAGCGCCCCGGGCTCCTGCGGAAAATCGACCAGGAAGTAATGCTTGAGGCCCAAGTGCACCAGTGACCGCTCGACCACCTCGTTGTAGCGGGAGACATCGTTGTTGCCGCCGGAGACCAGGCAGACCACGGTGGAACCGGGCTCGATGTCGGCCTCCAGCAACGCGGCCACCGACAGCGCACCGGCGGGTTCGGCGATGATTCCGTCGTCCTGGTACAGGTCGAGCATCGCGGTACAGACCGCGCCCTCGTCGACCGCGGTGAGGGCGACCATGTCACCGGCGGCGGCCAAAGCGGCATACGGCTGCGCCCCGGCGCGCGCCACTGCCGCGCCGTCGACGAACTGGTCGACATGGTCGAGAGTGACAGGCTTACCCGCGGCCAGAGCGGCGATCATCGAGGCCGCGCCGGCCGGCTCGACACCGAGAACAGACGTTCCCGAGGCACGCTCGGCCAGATAGGTGGTGATCCCGGCGATGCAGCCGCCGCCACCGACGGGGACGATCACCAGGTCGGGCTCCTCGTCGAGCTGTTCGAGGATCTCAGCGGCGATGGTGCCCTGGCCGGCCATCGTGCGCACGTCGTCATAGGGAGGCACCAGCGTGGCCCCGGTGCGCGCGACGTCCTCGAGTGCCGCGGCTGCGGCCAGGTCGTAGGTCGACCCGCCCGCGATCAACTCGATGAACTCACGGCCGTGGTACCGAATCCGGTCCCGCTTCTGCTTGGGCGTCTTGGCCGGCACATACACGCGTCCATGGATCCGCATCGACCGGCATGCCATGGCGAAGCCCTGAGCGTGATTGCCCGCCGATGAGCACACCACCCCGGCAGCCAACTCTTCCGGCGACAGCTGGGCCATCAGGTTGAAGGCTCCACGTACCTTGTAGGACCGCACGGCCTGCAGGTCCTCGCGCTTGAGGTAGACGTTGGCCCCGGTCGCTTCAGAAAGACGCTCGTTGAACTGCAGCGGGCTGCGGGTGACCACCCCGGAAATTCGCTTGGCAGCCTCGTCGATGTCGGCCGCAGTCAGCGGCGCGGCCGGCGGGGACACCCGGGAGCTTTTGCTCAGATCGGCAGTCACCGTTCAATGGTGCCACTGGCCAGCGGTTTCACCGCATCTGGGTAGGTCCACGGGCGGTAATCGCTGCGTCGGCGTGGTAAGACTGCCGAAATCCCCGAGATGAGGTTGGTCCGCTTCCCAACTGGGAAAACAACCGTATGCGGCACATTCAGCAACGGGCGAAGCGCGTGACGGCACACGTCGTGACGATGCTGGCACTGGCCGCGGCGGCCTGCACGACGACCACCGGAAGCCCGGCCGATGCCAATACCGCCCGGGTCTTCATCGACGGCCGGGAGATACCGACCACCTTCACGGTCGACTGCACGCAACTGTCCTGGTTGTGGACCATCGAGACGCTGCCGAAAGAACCCGGATTCACCGCCATCATCCAGACCGGAGGCACGGTCGAGCCCAAGGTCATGCGGATCCGCGACCTGACCGGATTCACCGGCGCCGCGCAGGCTAAGGCGACTGACGCGAAGGCCAGTATCGAGGGCACCGCATTCCACCTCAGCGGCACCGCGCATGGCTCCTTCGCCGATCGCCCGACCAAACCGGCCGACGTTCACTTCCGAATGGAGGCGCACTGCTGATCAGCTGGTGAATCGACACGCCTGATCTGAGGTTTCGGCTGGCCGAAATCATGGTTGCGAGCTATCGTGAACATATGACCACCGCCGGGAACTTTCGCAGCATCACCTCCCGGGCCGATCACGAGGTCGACATCGCCGGGGTGCCCTGGCCGACCTACAAGCTGATCGCCCTGGCGATCGGTGCCGTGGTGTTGGTGGCTGTCGGGGTGGTGACCATGAGCGCCGCGCCCGCTGTGCTCTCGGCGGCCGCTGCCGCCTTCGTGGTGTGGCTGGCGCTCGGCCACATGTCACCAACTGATCACTGACTCTCCAGCAGCCGGCGCAACGTCTCCAGGTCGGCGGCCACCGCGGCGACATCCGCCTCGAACTCCTCATCGGTCACGCCGGGTCGCTGCCGGACCGTGAACACCACCTCGCACTCCGCTGCGTCCACGCCTGCCGGAACCACCCGCATCGGGTTGTAAACGGCCTCTCCGGAGGGCAGCCGCACCACGTGATCGAGCACGCCCAGCGTGTTCGTCGGCGTGAACTCGACGGTGACCTCACCCATCGGAGAATCCGCCACCCACCCTTGCGAAGTGAGGCGCAACCCGCCCTGCGCCAGTCCCGCCGCCCACGTGGCCAACTGTCGCGGATCCGAGGCATAGGCGTACACAACGTCAGGGGCCACTGCGATCCAGACGCTCACATGCTTGCTGCGCATGGTTCCACCGTAGGCCATGCCCCGCGTCTCCCCGGGATCACAAGGGAGGTAAACGTTTTCGCTCGAACGTTCAGCCGGTGGGCGGGTGTACGGTCGGCTTGTGGGTATTGCGACGACGGGCCTCACCCCGGTAGAGGAAACCGCATTCCTGACGCTGTACGCCAGGGCGCTCGACAGCCGCTGGGATCATCCGATCCTCGGTGACACCATGGCCGCGGAAACCGCCGAGGAGCTCGACTACGACTTCGCCGGCCTCGGGGTCCAGACCAGCGTGGTCTGCCAGACCGCCCTGCGGGCCAAGATGCTCGACGACCGGGTCCGGGCATTCGTGGCCGACCATCCCGACGCCGTCGTGGTCGATCTCGGCGGAGGTCTCGACAGCGGCGTGCACCGCGTTTCGCCGCCGGTGACGGTCGACTGGTACAACGTGGACCTGCCGGGGATCAGCGAGTTGCGCGATCGCGTGCTCCCGGTGCTCCCCCAGGCCCACACCGTCGCCGCGTCGTTGGCCGACCCGGACTGGACTGACCCCATCCCCGCCGATCGACCGACGATGCTGGTGGCCGACGGGCTGTTCGCGTTCCTCACGGAACCCGTGATCGCAAGTGTCTTCCGGACCGTCACCGAACACTTCGATTCCGGGGAGATCGCCTTCAACGACTACGGCCGCATCGGCTGGGTGAGCCGGGCGGCCCTGAAGTTCTTCCCGGCCAAGATGTTCAAGGACGTCGGAAGTCAATGGGGTTACCCCGGTTTCAAGGACGCGCACCAGCCCGAAACCTGGAACCCGCGCCTGCACCTCATCGAGGAATCGAGCCTGACCCACCAACCGGAAGTCGACCTTTTCCCGGGACTACTGCGGATCGCCACGCGCGCCAGCGGCCTCAGCAAGGCCACGGCCCGCAAGGCGCGCATCCTGCGGTACCGGTTCTGAACGGCCGTCGCCTCAGACTGGCAGGTCGTGATGAATCCCGCAGGTGCACAACTCAATCGACGGGCAGGTGCACCGCATTCCCCACTCGATGATGGCCCTCGCACGGGCCAGCGCCTCCAGCTGTGCGTCGATCTCGGCCAACTTGCTCTGGGCCAGATCACGAGCCACCGGCCGACCCGGAGTGTCGTCTTTGAGCAGCAGCCCGATCTCGGACAGCGAGAACCCGGCCGCTTTGCACAACCTGATCACTTCCAGCCGCATCAGGACCGACTCCTGGTAGCGGCGTTGCCCGGCCACCCGCTGCGGCGCGGGCAGCAGACCGACCTGCTCGTAGTAGCGCAGCGCGGTCTGAGCGACCCCGGTCCGCTGCGTGACGTCTCCGATGGTCAGCGTCGCAGCCATCTGCCCTCCTCGCCGAGCTTGACTTAGAGCCAACTCTAAGTCGTTGACTGGCTCCATGCCGCATACCGACACCGCACTAGAGACCCTCACCCACTCCCAGTACGCGTTGCTGCGCAGCTACCGCCGCGATGGCACCGCCGTCGACACGCCGATCTGGTTCGCCCTCGACGGCCCAACGGCATTGTTCCGCACCAAGATCGGGCCGAAAACCCGGCGGCTCGCCACCCGGCCCGAGGTCGAACTGGTGGTGTGTGACTACAAAGGGCGAATCACCGGCGGCACCTGGCTGAGCGGGCGGGCCAGCATCCTGGACGGCGAGGCGGCCGAACAGGCCAACCGTGCCCTGCACCGCCGCTACGGCTGGCAGTGGAACATCGTGCCGCTATTGAAGATCCCCGGTGTCACCAATGTGCACCGCGACCTCCCGCTGCGGGAGAAACTACGGCGGGCTCGCACCCGTGAGCTCTGGCCGGACAGCGCGATCGTGAAGATCGACCTGGCCGCTACCCCAGACAGCCCGGGCCCAGCAGCGCCTTGAGGTCACCCATCAACGCCGAGGACGGCGTCACCCGCAACGACTGGTCCAGTTCCAGTGTGGTGATCCGCTCACCGCTGATCAACCGCAGATGGACCTGAGATGTGCCGGGATGATTGGCCAGAACCTGCTTGAGCGCACTGACCTTGTCGATCGTGCACTGACGAGTGGGCAGGCTGACCGCGAGCGGGCGGTCGGCCTGGGCACTGCTGAAGTCGGGCACCACGAGTTCGTGGGCGATCAGCGAGATCCGGTCGTCGCGCGCCGCCACCTTGGCCTTGACCAGCACCACCACGTCGTCGGCGATCTCATGGCCGAACAGTGAGTAGGTCTGCGGGAAGAACAGCACCTCGATACCACCGGTGAGGTCTTCCAATTGAGCTGAGGCCCAAGGCAAGCCGTTCTTGTTCACGCGGCGGTTGACCGAAGCCAGGATGCCGCCGACCACCACCTGCGCATCGTTGGCGACATCGCCGTCGAGAATGGCCGGGATCTGCGTGTCGACCTGATTGGCCAGCAGGTGCGCGACCCCGTTGAGCGGATGGCCGGACACGTACAAGCCCAGCATCTCGCGCTCGAGGGCGAGCTTGTGTTTGTCCTCCCACTCCTCGTCGGGCACCTTGATGGTGAAGACCGCGTCCGTGCCACCGCCGTCATCGGCACCGCCGAAGAGGTCGAACTGGCCCATGGCCTCAGCCTTCTTGGTGCCGAGCACCGAGTCGACCGCATCGGTGTGCACCAGGAACAACCCCTTGCGGGGGTGCCCGAGCGAATCGAAAGCACCTGCCTTCACCAATGATTCGGTGACCTTCTTGTTGCAGGCCGCGATGTCGATCTTGTTGAGATAATCGGAGAAGTCGGCGTACTTGCCCTTCTCGGTACGGGTACTGATCAGCGACGCGACGACGTTCGCACCGACATTGCGGATCGCGCCCAGACCGAACCTGATGTCGTCGCCCACCGAGGCGAAGTTCTGCACCGACTCGTTGACGTCGGGCGGCAGGACGGTGATACCGAGCCGGCGGCAGTCCGCCAGGTACACCGCCGCCTTGTCCTTGTCGTCACCGACCGACGTGAGCAGGCCCGCCATGTATTCGGCCGGGTAGTTCGCCTTCAGGTAGGCCGTCCAGTAGGACACCAAGCCGTAGCCGGCCGCGTGGGATTTGTTGAACGCGTAGCCGGCGAACGGAAGGATGGTGTCCCACAAGGCTTTCACCGCACCCTCGGAGAACCCGTTGGCGGTCATGCCTTCCTTGAAGCCCTTGTACTCGGCCTCGAGCACCTCAAGCTTCTTCTTACCCATGGCCTTCCGGAGCGCGTCGGCCTTACCCATGGTGTAGGAGGCGACCTTCTGCGCGATGAACATGATCTGCTCTTGGTAGACGATCAGGCCGTAGGTCTCGGCGAGGATGTCCTTGAGCGGCTCTTCGAGCTCCGGATGGATGGGCTTGATGGCCTGGCGGCCGTTCTTGCGATCGGCGTAGTCGTTGTGGGCGTTCATGCCCATCGGGCCGGGACGATAGAGCGCGAGCACCGCCACGATGTCGTTGAAACCGGTGGGCTGCATGCGCCGCAGCAGGTCACGCATCGCGCTGCCGTCGAGCTGGAACACCCCCAGCGTGTCGCCGCGGCCCAGCAGCTCGTAGGCCGCCGGATCGTCGAACGGCAGCGTGTCCAGGTCCAGGTCGATCCCCCGGTTCGCCTTGATGTTCTCCAGGCAGTCACCGATGATCGTCAGGTTCCGCAGCCCCAGGAAGTCCATCTTCAGCAGGCCGATGGCCTCACACGACGGATAGTCCCAACCGGTGATGACCGCGCCGTCCTGGGGCCGCTTCCACAGCGGGATCGCGTCGATGAGCGGCTCGGAGCTCATGATCACCGCACAGGCATGCACACCCGCGTTGCGGACCAGGCCTTCCAGCCCGCGCGCGGTCTCGAAGATGGTCCGCACATCCGGATCGGTGTCGATCAGCGCGCGAACCTCGGCGGCTTCCTTGTACCGCTCGTGGTTGGGATCGGTGATCCCCGAGACCGGGATGTCCTTGGCCATGATGGGCGGCGGGAGCGCCTTGGTGATCCGGTCGGCGATCGCGAAACCCGGCTGACCGTAATGCACGCGGGCCGAATCCTTCAGCGCCGCTTTGGTTTTGATGGTACCGAAGGTGATGACCTGGGCCACCCGGTCACTGCCCCACTTGTTGGCCGCATACCGCAGCATCTCGCCGCGGCGGCGGTCGTCGAAGTCGATGTCGATATCGGGGGCGGACGGACGTTCCGGGTTGAGGAAGCGCTCGAACAGCAGACCGTGCGGGATGGGGTCGATGTTGGTGATGCCCAAGGCGTAGGCCACCAACGAACCGGCCGCCGACCCACGGCCCGGGCCCACCCGGATCCCGACCGAGCGGGCGTAGTTGATCAGGTCGGCCACGATCAGGAAGTAGGACGGGAAGCCCTTCTCGCAGATGACCTTGATCTCGTAGGCCGCACGATCGGTGTACTCAGCCGGCACCTGGTCACCGCGAAACCTGCGCTCCAGGCCGGCCTGCACCTCGTGGGTCAGCCAGGAGGCCTGGTCGTGCCCGTCCGGGACCGGGAACACCGGCATGCGATCGGTAGGGGTCCAGACGTCGGCGTAGGACTGCACGCGCTCGCCGATGAGCACCGTGGAGTCGCACGCGCCGGGCACCTGGGAGTCCCAGAGCGCGCGCATCTCCTCGGCCGACTTGAGGTAGTAGCCGTCGCCGTCGAACTTGAAGCGGTTCGGGTCCGACAGGGTCTTACCGGTCTGAATGCACAGCAGGGCCTCGTGGTTCTGCGAGGCGTCGCGCGTGACGTAGTGGCAGTCATTGGTGGCCAGCGGCGGGATGCCCAGCTTCTGCCCGATCTCCAGCAGGCCCTCGCGGACTCGGCGCTCGATGTCGAGGCCGTGGTCCATGAGTTCGAGGAAGAAGTTGTCGGGCCCGAAGATGTCGCGCCATTTGGCCGCCGCCTCCAGCGCCTCCTGCCGGTGGCCCAGCCGCAGCCTGGTCTGCACCTCACCCGATGGGCAACCGGTGGTCGCGATGATGCCCTCGGCATGCTCGGCGATGATCTCGGCGTCCATGCGGGCCCACTTGCCGAGCTGACCCTCGAATGAGGCCAGCGAGGAGAGCTTGAACAGGTTGCGCAGACCGGTTGCGTTCTCCGCGACCATCGTCATGTGCGTGTACGCACCGCTACCCGAGACGTCGTCACTCTTCTGGCTGGGATCACCCCACTGGACACGCTTGGTTTCGAACCGCGAGGCCGGCGCGATGTACGCCTCGATACCGATGATCGGCTTGATGCCGGCCTTGGTCGCCGAGTTGTAGAACTCGCTGGCGCCGAACATGTTGCCGTGGTCGGTCATGCCGATCGCCGGCATGCCCAGCCGCTGCGCCTCGGCCAGCATCGGGGTGATCTTCGCGGCGCCGTCCAGCATCGAGTACTCGGTGTGGTTGTGCAGGTGGACGAAGGAGCCCGAAGATGAACCGCTCATAGGGCTGCCAGTCTATGGCGCACCACCGACACGTTCGGGCGTGTCGGTGGTGCGTGTCTGTGCCGAAGTGTCAGCGATCACGATCGGTGACCGGAGCCAGTCCGTCACCGATCACCATCTGCAGTTGCTTAGCTATCACCGCGACATCGACAGGGCGGCGCTGCCAGCCGGCGTAGGCGCCCATTCCCCACAGCATCGCATACAGCAGTTCGACCAAACTCGCCTGATCAGTGTGCGACGGCAGCTCGCGTCGGACCACCGCCTCGCTGACCAGTTCGCCGAGAAAGCCCCGGGTTGCCGCGACGGTGGCCGACGGCAGGCCGGGATGACGGTACGACTCGAGCCGCGCATTCACCAGGAACCCCACCACAGCTCCGTCGCGGTGCCATACCGCCACGACGGCATCAATGTACGCGCGTAGCCGATCCAGTGTTGCGTCATGCTGTTTCGCGATCCGGATGCACGACGTGACGACCTCGTGCGCCTGCTGCAGCAGTGCATGGTAGAGGTCTTCGCGAGTGGCGAAGTAGTAGTTCAGCGTCGGGCGGCTCAGGCCGCTGCGCTTGGCGATCTCCTGGAATGTCGTCGCCGCATAACCGCGCTCGTTGATCACTTCGTAGGCCGCTTGCACGATGCGCTCACGGGTTTGCGCAGCGTCAGCACCCACCGGCCGACCCGGCCCTCGACGGCCGCCCAGAGACCTGCCACGCGAAGTCATCTAGCAAACCTTATGGCATTGCCAGTCGGGGTCAAGAGGCACCCCGCAACTGCCGTACCGACGCGGGTCAGCGCCTGCCCCGGGCCGTCACCGCGAGGAGGATTCGGATTCCGCCGCAGCCACGGTGGCGGTGCCCGAATCGGCGGGCTTTCCCCGCAGCGCACTCACCGTCATGATCACCAACGCCACCCAGATCAACGCGAAGCCGACCCAGCGCCCCGGCGGCATGGGTTCGTGACCGATGAACACACCCCAGGCCATCTGCAAGCCCGGGTTGAGATAGAAGAGCAGGCCCAGCGTCACCATCGGCAGACGCTGCGCGGCCGCAGCGAACAGCAGCAGCGGCACGGCGGTGACCGGTCCGGCGAGCAACAGCAGCCCCGCATGCCAGGGGCCGTGGTTGAGGAAGTTGCCCAGCCCCAACACCTCAAGGGTGATCAGGTAGCCCGCCGCGATCGGAAGCGCCACCAAGGTTTCCACCGCCACACTCACCCGCGGATCGGCCTGCACCACCTTCTTGACCAGCCCATAGACCCCGAATGACAGCGCCAGGATGACCGCGATGTAGGGCGGGGCACCCAGCTCGACGGTCAAGATCGCCACTGCCACGACAGCCAGCGCCAACGCGACCGCCTGCCACCGGTTGATCCGCTCCCGGAACACCAGCACACCCAACAGCACGCTCACCAAGGGATTGATAAAGTATCCGAGCGCCGCATCCACGACATGACCGGTCGTGACGGCGTAGATGTAAGTGCCCCAGTTGATCGAGATCAGGGCCGAGGCACCCAACAGCTGCAGCCAGGTCCGCCGCGTCAGGCGCCGTAGATCACCGAGCCGACGGGCGACCGCCAGCACCAGGACCAGAAACAGCGCGCTCCACACGATGCGGTGGGCCAACACCTCTGGCGCCCCGGCCGGCAGTAACAACAGGAAGAACCCCGGACACAGGCCCCACCAGATGTAGGCGCCCGCGCCGTACAGCACCCCGGAGCGCCCGACCCCACGCCGCGGCGGCGCCTGGACGCCCACGGCTAGTGACGGCGCAGGACGTCGAGCGCGGCCTGCAGGTCAGCCGGGTATGGACTGGTGATCTCGATCCGCCTGCCGTCAGCCGGATGGGCAAAGGCCAGGGACCGGGCATGCAGCCACTGCCGTTCCAGCCCAAGCCTTTTCGCCAAGGTGGGGTCGGCACCGTAGGTCATGTCGCCACAACACGGGTGGTGCAGAGCGGCGAAGTGCACACGGATCTGATGGGTCCGCCCCGTTTCAAGGTGAATGTCGAGGAGGCTGGCGGACTGAAACGCCTCGACCGTGTCGTAATGGGTGATGCTGTGCCGACCACCCTCGACCACCGCGAACTTCCAGTCGTGCCCCCGGTGCCGCCCGATCGGCGCGTCGATGGTGCCGCTCGACGGATCCGGATGGCCCTGCACGAGCGCGTGGTAACGCTTGTCCACGGTGCGCTGCTTGAACGCCCGCTTGAGGACCGTGTACGCCCGCTCCGACAGAGCGACCACCATGACGCCGGAGGTACCCACGTCGAGCCGGTGCACGATGCCTTGGCGTTCGTGGATCCCCGAGGTGCTGATGCGGAACCCGGCGGCGGCCAAGCCGCCCAGCACTGTCGGTCCGTGCCAGCCGACCGTGGCGTGCGCGGCCACCCCCGGCGGCTTGTCCACCGCCACGATGTCGTCGTCGGCGTAGAGGATGTCCATCCCCTCGATGTCGACCGGCGTGTTCTCGACGGGCGGTGGGGCCTCGGGCAGTCGGACCTCCAGCCAGGCGCCCGCGACGAGCTTGTCCGACTTCGCCGCCGGAACGCCGTCGATATCGACACCGCCGTCCTCGGCCATCGCGGCCACCGCCGTCCGCGACAAGCCGAGCAACCGGGCCAGCCCGGCATCGACTCGCATTCCCGCCAGGCCCTCGGGCACCGGCATCGACCGGGTGGTCACTATGACGTCTCGGCCTGGCGACCGACCGCGTCCGACTCGTCAGAGGAGCTCACCGGCTCGTCGGCCCCAGCGGTCTCGTCGGCCCCAGCCGTCTCGTCGTCCGGTCGGCGCCGCCCGACGGTATCGAAATCGAAGCCGAACAACGACAGCGCCACCAGCAGGATCGCACCGCCCACCACCGCCGGATCGGCCACGTTGAACACAGGCCACCAGCCGACCGAGAAGAAATCCACCACGTGGCCGCGCAGCGGTCCGGGCGCACGGAAGAAGCGGTCGATCAAGTTTCCCGTCGCCCCGCCGAGGATCATGCCCAGGCCGATCGCCCACCACGGCGAAACCAGCCGGCGACCCATCCACACGATTCCGATCACCACGCCGGTGGCGATGAGCGTCAGAACCCAGGTGTATCCGGTTGCCATCGAGAAGGCCGCGCCGGAGTTGCGCACCAACGTCCAGGTCACTGTGTCACCGATGATCGACACCGGCTGGCCAGGTGTCAGCAGGCGGACCGCCAGCACCTTGGTCACCACGTCGATGAACAGGACCACGGCAGCAACGGTGAGCAGCAGACGCAGCCGCCGCCGAGGCGCAGCGGCGGGTGCAGGGGACGATTTCGCGTCCCCGGTAGCGTCGGTCACCGGCTCGGCCGGGCCTGACGTTTCATCAGTCACTCTCCCATCATCCCAAACAGTCGGTGCGGGACAATCTGCACCGTGACGGAGTCCACGAACCCGCCCGGACGCATCGTCGTCATCACCACCGGCGGCACCATCTCGACCAGCACCGACGAGGCCGGTATCAGGCGCCCGTCGCGCTCCGGCGCAGAGCTCACGGCCGGGATCCCCGTCGAGGCGCACGTGGACGTCGTCGACGTGATGGCGACCGACAGCGCACTGCTGACACCCGCCGACTGGGACCGGATCGCCGGCGCGGTCGGTGCCGCCACGGAGCGGGCCGACGGCGTCGTGGTCACCCACGGCACCGACAGCATGGAGGAAACCGCGCTGTGGCTGGACCTCACCTACGGTGCGGACGTGCCCGTGGTGCTCACCGGTTCGCAACGCAGCGCAGATGCCGCGGACAGCGACGGCCCGGGCAACCTGCGCGACGCGATCACCGTCGCGGCCAGTCTCCAGGCACGGGGTCTCGGCGTGGCGGTCAGCTTCGCCGGCACCGTCTGGCAACCGCTCGGCCTGCGCAAGCGCCACACCTACGAGCTGGACGCCTTCAACGGAACGGCGCTCGGAACCGTGCGCGACGGCCGGTGTGCGATCACCGCGACGAAAGCTCGCGCGTTCCTCGGCGCGCCGGCCGCTGCGACAGCACCGCGGGTCGACATCGTCGCCGCATATCCAGGCGCTGACGCGGCCGCCCTGGACGCCTGCGTCGCCGCCGGTGCGCGGGGCATCGTGATCGAGGCGATGGGCTCCGGCAACGCGGGCGCCGCACTGATCGACGGTGTCCGCAGACACTGCGCCGGCGGCGTGGCGGTCGCGGTGTCGAGCCGCGTGCCGGACGGACCGGTCGCCGCCCAGTACGGACCGGGCCGACAACTCGTCGATGCCGGCGCTGTGGTGGCGCCCCGGCTCCGACCGGCCCAGGCCAGGGTCCTGCTGATGGCCGCGTTGGCCACCGCGCGACCGGTTGCCGAGGTCATCACCACGTGGGGTTGACGAGCTGAGGTTAAATAGGGAACGTGCGTTTCCACATTGCGGCGGCGGCTGCCGTCGGCTTGACGACGTTCAGCCCGCTTCCGACCGCGCAGGCTTGGCCGTGGCCGCCGCCACCCGGCATCGAGGACATCAACGGCTACCCGATCGCCGAGGGCAACTACACCTCGCCCACCGATTTCTATGGGCTGTATTTCCAGACCCCGGACGGTCGGTTCTGCGGAATCCTGCCCAACCGCGGCCCGGTCGGTTGCGACTCGGTGCCCGCCGACGCGCCCGAGGGGATGAACCAGACCTTCGTGGAGGCCGGCGCACCGGCCTCCTACCGTTATTCGGGGAGCAAGCTGTTCACCCGAGACGTCGACGTGCTGCCCGCGGGCTATCGACTGGAGAACTGGGAGGCCGCCTGCGCCGTCACCCACGAGGGCACACTGATCTGCAAAACCTCTGGCCGCCACGGCTTTTCACTCGATCCCGCATCCGGCGTGCTCTGGTAGCGGACTACGGCGGGCTCTGGTAGTCGGCCAACCCATCGAGATAATCACCCCAGTCCAGACTGGCGATCGGGTCGGCCCGACGGAAACCCGGTGTGTCGTCGGGAAACGTTCGGGCCGGGCCGGGCCCGGTGGCACGGGTCTCGAAACGCACGGTCATCACGCCGTGTCCGGCACCCTGGACCCAGCCGTGCCCGTGGTCGGGATGCATCACGTCGTCGCCGATGCGCCACCCGGTTTGGGTGACCTGCGCGGTCTCCGCGGCCTGATGGTGGGAGTCAGAGCTTTCGTCCGGCTGCTCCAGATCGGGGAACAATGACTCCTGCCTACTGTCCGACAATCCCGAAAATCCCACGCCGACAAGACGAATCGGGCCGATCTCGACGGGATCGAGCAACAACCGGCGAGCGGTGGCGATCAGGGTGGCGGCCTCGGTGGTGGCGTAGGCCAGGGTGGCCGAACGGGTCAGCGTGCTCATGTCGGACTTCTTGAGCTTGACGGTCACGGTGCGAGCGCCGCGACCGTCCTTCTCCAGGCGACGGTGGGCGTGCTCCCCGATCGGGCCGATCGCGTCCTGCAGCTGACGCAACGTGGTGAGGTCCTCGGGAAATGTCGACTCGGCGCTGATCTGCTTGGCCTCGGCCCGCTCGGCGACCGGGCGATCGTCGATGCCGCGAGCCAGCCGATGTAACGCAGCGCCCACCGCCGTACCGAGCACGCTCGCGGCCTCGGCCTCCGAAAGCGCGGCCAACGCGCCCACCGTCTCGATGCCCAGCCGGTGCAGCTTCTCTTCGGCAACCGGACCGATCCCCCACAGCTTGCGCACCGGAAGACCGTCGAGCAACCGCGATTCCTCGTCCCGGCGAACCACCCGGATCCCGTCAGGTTTGGCCAATCCCGAGGCGATCTTGGCGATCTGTTTTCCCGAACCTGCTCCCACAGAGGCCACGAGCCCCGTCTGCTCGCGCACCTTGGCCCGCAACCGCTGACAGAACTCCTCGACCTCGGCCGCGGTGGCTCCGGCCAGCTCGGCCGGCTCCCCGAACGCCTCGTCGAAGGACAGCTGCTCCAGTACCGGGATCACGCCGCGCACGGTGTCCAGTGCCCGACGGCTGGCCACCCCGTAGACCGCGCCGCGCGGCGGCAGCACCACCGCAGGCGCGCCGACCAGCCGACGAGCCTGATGCATCGGCATCGCCGAGCGCGCGCCGTAGCGGCGCGCCTCATAGCTGGCCCCGGCCACCACACCGCGCCCGCCCAGCCCGCCGACGAGCACGGGCCGCCCGCGCAGGGTGGGACGCGTCAACTGCTCGACGGAGGCGAAGAACGCATCCATGTCGAGGTGCAGGACCCAGCGTCCGCCCGCGCCCGCGACTTCGGCGCCGTTCATGTCTACTGATGCTATGGCGCTAGCCTGACGTGCATGGAGCCGGTTGACGTACCGATCAGGGATGACTCGATCCGCCTGGGGCAATTCCTCAAGCTGGCCTCACTCATCGACAGCGGCGCCGACGCCAAGGCCGTCATCGCCGACGGTCTGGTGAGTGTCAACGGTGCGGTCGAGCTGCGGCGTGGCCGCCAGCTACGAGCGGGCGACATCGTGTCGTTCGCCGAGCGTACGGCTCGCGTGACCGAACGCTGACGGACCCCTGCGCCGAACGTGAACTCGTTGTCGAAGAAGTTCTGAATTCTCGCAATCTTGTTCACGCTCGGCGCTGATGCCCGCGTCACGCTTTGGCGATCGCGACCCGCACCCCGTCTCCGATCGCTGCGCCGTCCAGCCCCGCGTCCGGGCCGACGAACTCGAACGTGGTGGCCAGAATTTCACCGGCGATGAGATCGCGGTGGGCGCGGGCCCACGGCTCGTACTCAGCCGGTACCGAGATCTGCACAGAGATGCGATCGGACACTTCGAGGCCGGTCGACTTGCGCAGTTCCTGAAGTTCACGGATGCGGTCCTTGGCCCAGCCTTCAGCCTCGAGTTCCTCGGTTACCGTGCCATCGAGGACCACCAGACCCGAGCCATCGGGCAGCGCGGCGGTCCACTCCGGTTCGGCGGCAACCAGTTTCGCGGTGTACTCCTCGGGCTGCAAGACGACCGGACCGGCGGTCAGGGTGCCGTCGGGATTGACCACGCCCTCCCCCGCCTTCACCGCCTTGATCGCGGCCTGCACGTCCTTTCCGATACGCGGCCCGGCCACCCGGGCGTTGACCGCGAGATCGAACTTGCCGTAGGTGTCGATGTCGTCGGTCAACTCGACGGCCTTGACGTTGAGTTCGTCGGCGATCAGATCGGCGAATGGCGCCAGAGCCGCCGGATCGACCGACTTATCCAGAGCCACGGTCAATTTCGGCAACGGCAAGCGCACGCGAAGCTTCTTGGCCTTGCGCAGCGAAGAACCCACCGAGCATACTTCCCGCACCTGGTCCATCGCGGCCACCAGGTCGGCGTCCTTCGGCAGCACATCGGCTTCCGGCCAGTCGGTCAGATGTACCGAACGCTCACCGGTCAGGCCACGCCAGATCACCTCGGTAGCCAGCGGCAACAGCGGTGCGGCCAGCCGGCAGGCCACCTCAAGGACGGTGTGGAGGGTGTCGATGGCGTCGGCGTCCTCCTCCCAGAAGCGCGAACGTGACCGGCGCACATACCAGTTCGTCAACGCCTCGGTGAACTGCCGCAACTCGTCACAGGCCCCGGAGATGTCACACATGTCCAGAGCAGCGGTCAGATCGTCACGCAACTGGGCCAGCTTGGCCAGGATGTAACGGTCCAGTACATTTTCGGAGTCGGTCCGCCAGGTGCCCTTCTGCGGTGCGTAGAGCGCCAGGAAGCTGTAGGCGTTCCACAGCGGCAGCAGTACCTGACGCACGCCTTCCCGGATGCCCTGCTCGGTGACGATCAGGTTGCCACCGCGCAGGATCGGCGATGCCATCAGGAACCACCGCATGGCGTCGGACCCGTCGCGGTCGAACACCTCGCTGACATCGGGGTAGTTGCGCAGCGACTTGCTCATCTTCTGGCCGTCGTTGCCAAGGACGATCCCGTGTGCCACACAGGTTTTGAACGCCGGCTTGTCGAACAGCGCGGTGGCCAGCACGTGCATGGTGTAGAACCAGCCTCGGGTCTGGCCGATGTACTCGACGATGAAATCGCCGGGGAAATGAGCGTCCTCGCGCTGGGTGCCGTCAAACCACTCCCGGTTCTCGAACGGATAGTGCACCTGCGCGTACGGCATCGACCCGGAGTCGAACCAGACGTCGAATACGTCCTCGATCCGGCGCATGGTCGACTTTCCGGTCGGATCGTCGGGGTTCGGCCTGGTCAATTCGTCGATGAACGGCCGGTGCAGATCTGTCGGCCGCACCCCGAAATCGCGTTCGAGCTCGTCGAGGCTGCCGTAGACGTCGATCCGCGGGTACGCCGGATCATCGGACTTCCACACCGGAATGGGGCTGCCCCAGTATCGGTTTCGCGATACCGACCAGTCCCGCGCGTTGGACAGCCACTTGCCGAACTGCCCGTCCTTGACATGCTCGGGATACCAGGTGATCTGCTGGTTCAGCTCGACCATCCGGTCCCGGAAATCGGTGACCTTGATGAACCACGACGACACCGCGCGGTAGATCAACGGATTACGGCACCGCCAGCAGTGCGGGTAGGAGTGCTCGTAGGTTTCGTGGCGCAGCAACACCGCCCCGTTCGCCGCCGCGGCACCGTCGCCGTTCTTCAGGTCGCGGATGATCTGCGAATTCGCCTCGAAGACCTGCTGCCCCGCGTAATCGGGCACAGACGCGTCGAACCGGCCCTTCGAGTCGACCGGGGTGACCGCGACGATGTCCGCGGTGTCCGCGGTGGCCTTGTCGTCCTCACCGTAGGCCGGAGCCATGTGCACGATGCCGGTGCCGTCCTCGGTGCTGACGAAATCGGCGGCCAGCACCTGGAACGAGTTGGGCGCATCCATGAAATAGGTGAACGGCGGCAGGTAATGCGTGCCGAGCAGGTCCCGGCCGCTGTAGCTGCCCAGCACCTCGGGTTCCTCGCCGAGCTCCCGCGCATAGGCGGCCAGGCGCGCCTGGGCCAAGACGTAGCGGCGCCCGTCGGCGCCCTGCACCAGCACGTAATCGATGTCGGGGTTGACGGCGACGGCCTGGTTGGACGGCAGGGTCCACGGCGTGGTGGTCCAGATGAGCAGGTGGGCGCCCTTGAGCGGGCCGTCGGTCACGGTGAACCCGACCGTCACCGCCGGATCCTGGCGGCTCTGGTAGACGTCGTCGTCCATGCGCAGCTCGTGGTTGGACAACGGGGTCTCGTCGTTCCAGCAGTACGGCAAGACGCGGTTGCCCTCGTAGGCCAGGCCTTTGTCCCACAGCTGCTTGAAGGCCCAGATCACCGACTCCATGAAGGTGGGATCCAAGGTCTTGTAGTCGTTGTCGAAATCCACCCACCGGGCCTGCCGCGTGACGTAGGCGCGCCATTCGTCGGTGTACTTCAGCACCGAGGCGCGGCAGGCGGCGTTGAACTTCTCGATGCCCATCTCTTCGATCTGGGCCTTGTCGGCGATCCCGAGCTGGCGCTGCACCTCGAGCTCGGCGGGCAGGCCGTGGGTGTCCCAGCCGAATCGGCGCTCCACCTTGTAGCCACGCATGGTGCGGTAGCGCGGCACGATGTCCTTGACGTAGCCGGTCAGGAGATGGCCGTAGTGCGGCAGGCCGTTGGCGAACGGCGGCCCGTCGTAGAAGACGTATTCCTCGGCATCGGCGCGTCGGGCGATGCTGGCCCGGAAGGTGTCGTCGGCAGCCCAATAGTCGAGCACCTCGAGTTCCCGCTCGGGGAAGTTGGGTGCGGCCGGCTTGGGGTAGGCGCTCACGTCTCGTCTCCTGTGCCGGTGTCGAGTTCGGCGGCTCGACACACATCTGGCACGGGGACGACGTCGCACGGTTGCGCAAGCGCCGCGGTACCACCCCGCTTGCGCGCTGCACCGCAGCACGCCGCTCAACTTTCAGGCGATCACGGGCCCACCCGTCCGGTTCTACTGGGCCGATCCGGATCCGACATTCGAACCAGAGCAGCTGTTCTTCCGAAGGCTCCCCGGTGATGGCCGGATCAGCGCCGATGCGCCCAGTCTAATGAGCACCGCAAATCGTGACGAAATCACTCCTACCCGGAGGTGACCTCGATCAAGGCGAGCGGAAACTGCTCGGCCAATTCCTGAACCGTGCCGTGATCGAACCTGCGGCTGTCGAACCGCCACTGCAGGCACATCGTGGCCTCGGTGTCGCCTTGCACCTGAACCGCCAGCGCGTGCGGCGACCGGGCCGTCGCCGACCCGCCACCGTAGGACAGGCTCACGTCCGCCGAAGGATGATCGGCGCTGTCGACGCCCCGCCGGGCGGCCGCGAGGAGTTCGACCCCGGACAGGCCGCGGCGCCCCAGACATGGCACCGCGACCCGACGGACACCGGCGCCCTGCGGGCCGGTCGCGACATCGACGACCAGCGTGCCTTCACCGATCGTGCGGGCCACCGTGCGGCCAAGAGCTGCCAGCAGCAGTTCCTCGACTTTGCAGTCCATGGCGGCCGCGGCGCCGTGCAACTCCGCGGCCAGCACGGCATCCCACGCGCTCGAGACGGTGGCGATGTCGGCGGCGACCGGTGGCCCGACCGTGGCATAGTCGGCGATCCACGAGCCGGTGCCATATGCGTCAGGCAGGACGGAAACAGACATGCCGACAACGCTAGCCAGCCATTCCCAAAAATGGGAGAGCTGTGCCAAAAGTCTGACATCATTGTCAATTACGTGATTGCTGGCTTTGCCGTGGTTCGTTGTGACCGAACACGGGCTCACGGTTTATGGTGTTCTGATGCCGCGCACCGACGAGAACGGCAGGCAACTCAAGGCCCTGCTCGATTATCTGCTGGACGGCGAAGTCGACGCCAAGGCGGTGTACAGCGCGCTGGGCGTCTCCAGCAGCACGTACTACCGGCGGGTGAAAGAGGCCGACTATCCCAATGCCGAGGAGCTGCGGCAGGTAGCCGACCGCTTCCACCTCAGCTATCCCGACCTGCAGATCCGATTCGGGCTGATGAGTCGCCAGGAAGTGTGGCACTACATGGAGTCGTCACCGGTGACGGTGGCCCCGGTGAACACCTCCACCCGTGTCCGTCCCGCCGTCCACCGGCCCAAGAAGTTGTCCGAACTGACCCCACGACCCGACGCTCCCCCGCTCTAGCAGCGGCGCGCCTGTTCCCGCACGATCTCCCGAGGCAATCGCTATGTCCGTCGCCACCCTCATCGCCATCACACTGGGCTGCATCGCATGGAGTCTGTGGATCAGAAGGGTCACCTGGTCCTGCCGGTGGGAAGTGGCCGCCACCCTGAACATCGCCCTCCAGGGAGTAGCGGTGTTCCTGATGTCCCCGTGGGCCTCGGAAACCATCGGGCACGTTCTGTACCAGCTGACCGGTAAGTGGAACGTCGAGGACTACATCGGCCACGACGCCTACATCGTCGCCGCCTCGGCCATCGTCTACAACTCCCTGGGCCGCCTGCAGGACGACAACGCCATGCAACGCTCCTTCAAGCAGTACGTGGAGCGACCGGCCACCATCTGCATCCCCGTCCTGCTCGCCACGTTCTGGATGGGCAACGGCGCCGCGGTGTACCGGGCCGACTTCTTCCAGGTGCCGACGGACTTCTGGCTCAGTGCCTACTGGATCCTGCTCTGCGGCACCTTGCTCTACCTGTTGGGCTACGGCGCCCGGGCCATGCTGGTGCTACGCCGCGACCCGCAATCCCGAAAGATCGCCAACATCTACCTGTTCGCCTCGGTCAGCGGGATGCTCGCCTGCGCCACCCGGATCGTCACGTCGCTGGTCCCGGCCCTGCAGCCCATCGAAAACGGCCGCCTGGTCTGGGTTTTCGCGTGCGCATGCGGCGCGATCTTCGCGCTGGCCTCCGCCCACTCCTGGCGAATCAAGACGCGGTGGCTGACCTCAAGCCGGCACTGAGGCGTCGGCATCCCGCGCATCGGCCCCGTGTCGGCGGGGTTTCGACGGCCACCAGTTGAACTTGCCGATCAGAACGGCCGCGGCGGGCACGGTGATCGTGCGGACCAGGAACGTGTCGAGCAACAGCCCGACGCCGATGATGAAACCGATCTCGACGATGCTGGCGATGCTGCTCACCGTCAAGGCCAGCATCGAAGCGGCGAAGATCAGACCGGCCGAGGTGATCACCCCGCCCGTCGCCCCTACCGTGCGGATCACCCCCGATCTGATACCCAGCCGGGATTCGTCACGGATCCGCGAGATGAGCAGCAGGTTGTAGTCGGCACCCACCGCGACCAAGACCAGGAACGCCATTCCCGGAACGCTCCAGGACAGCTCCCGGCCGAGGATGAACTGGAACAACACGACACCGATGCCCAGCGCCGATAGATAGGACACCACGACCGAGAGCACGAGGTACAGCGGTGCCACCACCGCCCGCAGCAGCGCCACCAAGATCAAGAACACCACGATCAACGTGATGCACACGATGTAGCGGATGTCGGCGTTGTAGAACCCGCGGATGTCGCGGTTGACCGCAGAAAAACCGACCATCGAGATCTCGGCGTCGGCCAACGTCGTGTTCGGTTTGGCACTGTTGGCGGTCGCGACGATCTGATCGATCTGATCCATCGCCTCGCTGCCGAACGGGTTGAGCGCGGTCTGGACGAGGTAGCGCACCGTGTGGCCGTCATCCGAGACGAACAGCTTCGCCGCCTTCTCGAACTCCGTTTGGGTGAGTATCTCCGGCGGAATGTAGAAGCCCGACATGGGCGGATTCGCCGCGTCCCGCTTCATCCCGAGCAGAAACCCCGATGCCTGGTCTAGGCCACCACCCATCGTGCGGGTCTGGTCGACGAGCAACTGCACGCCATCGGCCAGTTGCCGGCTCGAATCGGCCAGCAGGTTGGCTCCCTGGACCGCGGTGTTGATCTGCTGTTGCAGGCCTTGCGGATCATTCATGCCCAGCTGCTGAAGTGCGCTGGTCGCCTTGCCCATCGTCGCCTCAAGGTCACGGATCGTGTCATCGAGGGTGGAACTGCCGTCGGTGGACTCGAGCTGCCGGCTGAGATCGGCGATGGTGTTCGCGGTGCCGTCGTCGTACGCGGCCACGACACGCTGCAGGTCTGCCCGCGACGACACACAGGCCGGGTCGAGATTGCAGGCCGGACTGACGTTGAGGGCATCGACGGCCGGCTTCGCCCAGTCCCGGATGGCCTTGGCCTGGCTCAGGTTCTTCTTGAGCGCATCCCCGAGTGATCGCATATTGCCGACCAGGCTCGACGTGCTGTCGACGGAGGTCAGGGTCTTGGATCCGCCGAAGCGCTTCTGCATGTCCTCGAGTGCGCCCACGAGACCGCGAACCGAGCCGATCGCGCCGACCACCTGGGTCCGCACCTGGCCCAACACGTCGGCGAGTTGATGCGCGCCTCCGCTGAGCTTGTCGAGATTGTCGTTGTTGCTCTCGATGAGGTTGGAGGCATCGCGCAATTTGCCGCCCACCTCACCGGCCTGGTAGGTGGCCTTGGCCTGTTCGAGCACCTCCCCGGTCGGCCTCGTGATACCGCGCACCACGTCGATGTCGGGGAGCTGGCTGACCCGCTGGGCCATCTGCTCCATGTCGGCAAGCGCCTTGGGCGTGCGCAGATCCTGTGGCGATTGGATGAGGATGAACTGCTGCAAGGTCTGGCTGATGGGGAAATGCTTGTCCATCGCCTCATACCCGCGGTTGCTCGCGGAATCGGCAGGCAGCGCCTTGCGGTCGTCGTAGTTGAACTTGACCATGGCCGCACACGCGGCCAGCGCGAACAGGATCACCAGGCTGCCGGCCAGATGCGCGAACGGACGGCGCACCACGTGGATGCCCGACCTGCGCCAGAACCTGCCGGTCACGTCTCGGCGAGGTTTGACCCACCCGCGGCGGCCGGCCAGGGTGATCAACGAGGGCAGCAGCGTCACCGATGCCAGGAAGCCGATGAAGACGGTCACCGCCAACGCCGGACCGACAGTCGAAAAGGCGCCCAGGGTGGTGAACATCAGGCCGAGGAACGTGATCGCGACAGTCGCCGCCGATCCGGCGATCACCTCGCCGATCGAGGTCAGCGCGCTGACGATGGCCACGTCGGAGCTCATTCCGGCCCGCAGCAATTCCTGATACCGGCTGAACAGGAACACCGCGTAGTCGGTCCCGGCACCCATCAGCATGCCGGTCATCAGCACTATCGTCTGCGGACCAAGCCCGAGTCCCAGCTCACCGAGGCCGGCCACGACCTGCTGCGCGACGACCATCGACACCCCGATGGTGATCAACGGGATGACCATCGCCACCAGGTTCCGGTAGACGATGATCAAGATCGTCAGCACCATCAGGACGGTGGCGATCTCGATGACGTGCTGATCACGCGCGCCGATCTTGTCGATGTCGTCGAACGTGGCCGCAGCGCCCACGACGTTGACCGACAGTGTCGAATTCTGCGTGGCCTCCTCGACGGTCTTGATCGCGCTCCGATACGCCTCCTGCCCGGGCCCGGTTCCCATCGTTCCGGCCAGGCTCACCGGCAAGGTCCAGGCCTTCTGGTCCTTGCTCGTCATGGCCGCGCGCAATTCGGGAATGTCGACGAAGTTCTGCGTCGAGGTCACGCTGTCGCTGTCGGCCTTCAGGCGCTCGACGAGGTGCCGGTAGGTGTCTTCGTCGGCGGTGGACAAGCCGTTCTCGTTGCTCAGCACGACCACGGCGAAATTGCCCGCGTCGGCCTCGTGGAACGCGTCCTTCATCTTCTGTCCGGCCACCAGCACCGGTGCGCTCGCCGGCAGGAAGTCCGGCGGATTCCGTTGGGCCACCTCTGTCAGCGGTGAAATGGCCAAAAACAGTGACGCCGCCAGCAGCAACCACGCGGCAATGACCGCCACGGGATGCCGAACGACGAGTTGACCGATGCCGGCGAAACTTACGCGAGCGAACGCGCCGCTGACCTTGGCGCGGCTCAACATCCCAACAGGCTACACGGCTCTCAGAGGCAAACAACCGCTACGAATGCCTGGTGGCGCAGCAATCATCGAAGGCTGCGGCGACGCCGGATGAGACGCCAAATCGGCCTCCCAATGGCAAAGTCGCCGAACAGCATCCATCAGCTGGCGTGCCGACGTCGCAGGCGGTTCCTGCCGAACCTGGCAGGCCATGAACCCACCGCAACCGCTAGCGTGTAGCGGAATCCAGGCGTTCGGCGCCTTGAACCGACAGTGGGGTAGCCAGTGAAGTTTGTCGTGGCAGTCCACGGAACCCGCGGTGATGTCGAGCCGTGCGCCGCCGTCGGTCTGGCCTTGCGCGACCGTGGCCACGAAGTTCGGATGGCTGTGCCGCCGAACCTGATCGAGTTCGTCGAGAAAGTCGGGCTGGCGCCGGCAACGGCCTACGGAGTCGATTCCCAGAAGCAGCTCGACAACGACGTGTTCCGTAACTTCTGGAAACCGCAGAACCCCGTCACCGCCCTGCGTGAAGGCATCGCCTACATCGCCGAAGGCTGGGCGGACATGAATGCCGCTCTGGCGCCGCTGGCACACGGGGCAGACCTGATCCTGACCGGGACCACCTACCAAGAGGTCGCCGCGAATGTCGCCGAGCACCATGGCATTCCGTTGGCCGCTCTGCACTATTTCCCGGCCCGCCCGAACAGTCAGATCGTCCCGGTGCCGGCCCCCAAGTGGTTGATCGAATCCGGGTTCGCCGGCCTGGAATGGGCGCTGTGGCGGCTGTCCAAGAAAGCCGAAGACACCCAACGACGAGAACTGGGCCTGCCGCCGGCACGAGTCCGCTCGGCCCGGCGCGTCGTCGACAGTGGTGCGCTGGAGATCCAGGCGTACGACAAGCTGCTCTTCCCCGGTTTGTCCGCGGAATGGGGCGAGACACGGCCGTTGGTCGGCACGATCACCATGGGCCTGGGCACCGACCACGACGACGAAGTGACATCCTGGGTCGGCGCCGGGCCGCCGCCGATCTACTTCGGATTCGGCAGCATGCCGGTCGAGAACCCTGCCGAGGCCGTGCAGATGATCTCCGACGTGTGTGGCGAACTCGGTCAGCGCGCGCTGATCAGCGCCGGCGTGTGGGATCTGCCGGCTGTTCGGCAAGCCGAACACGTCAAGGTGGTGGGCGCGGTCAACCATGCCGCGGTCTTCCCGCTCTGCCGTGCCGTCGTCCATCACGGCGGTTCGGGCACCACGGCCGCGGGCCTGCGGGCCGGGGTGCCCGCCCTGATCCTGTGGGTCGCAGCCGATCAACCGATCTTCGCCCGTCAGATCAAACGGCTCGGAGTCGGATCCGCACAGCGGTTCTCCAGCGTCACGGCCAAATCACTGCGAACTCAGCTGGAGAAGATCCTGCGGCCGGAATACGCATCGCGCGCGCGGGCGTTCGGCGCCGGGATGACCGCTCCGGACGTCAGCGTCGCGAACGCGGCGACGCTGCTCGAACAGTCCGCCGCGGCGGGCCGCCGGTAAGGTCGTCAAGCATGTGGACCACCGTTCTGGCGCTTGCCATCGCGGTGAACTTCGACCCGACCCGAATCGGTTTCATCCTCGTCGTGCTGAGCCGGCCCCGGCCGATCCTGCAACTCGCCGCCTACCTGTGCGGCGGCGTGCTGATGAGCGCCGCAGTCGCGGTTCTCGTGGTGTTCGTGGTGCACCGTGGGTTGTTCAGGGTCCCTGAGATCGACGGTGCCACAGTGCAACTCGTCGTGGGCGTGCTGGCAGTGCTGCTCGCGGCGTTCTTGGCCACCAACGTCTCCGTCGGCGCCCTGTCACGCAAAGCCGTGCCGGTCGGAGCTGCCGAGCCAGAGGTCGGCGACGCCGGCGTGGTGCCCGTAGCCGAAACGCCCGGCTGGCTCAAAGGCAGGGCGCTGGGGACCTCACCCTGGGTGTCAGGTGCGATGGGCGTCAGCACCGCACTACCTTCGGTCGAGTACATGGCGTTGCTCGTCGTCATCGCTGCGTCGAGCGTGTCCGCATGGGCGAAGGCACTGACCATCGGCGGCTATCTCCTGGTAGCCAACATCGTGTCCGCGGCGCCGCTGGTGAGCTATGCCGTTGCACCGGACCGGACACAGTCCGCCCTCGCATCCTTCCAGCGTTGGATCCGGGCTCGCCGGCGCCGCGATTTCGCGCTGGTGCTCGCAATCGCCGGCATTTTGCTGATCGCCCTCGGATTCGCCGGGCGCTGAGCGTTATTCGACGACGCCGGACAACCCGAAGTCGTCCAACCCGGCCCGCACCGTTGCGCGCAGAGCCTCCTTGGAATTCACGGCGCCGACTGTCCACGCCCCGACGCTGATGAATATCCGGCCGTTCACCCGTCCTGACACCAGCGAAAGGTAACCGCCGATCCGGTTGAGCACGCGGGTGGTGATCTGAGGCTCCAGAAGGCGCAGCGAGACTAGGTCCGCGTCGGTACCGTCGGGACGATTCATCGCGGGGTCCAGTTCGCCGATGTTGGAACAGCCGATCGGGTTGTCGACGGACACCACCATCGCCTCGAGTCTGCGAACCAATGCCTTAGGCGTGAGCGGAGTCAACGGCAAGGGCGCGAGCAGCCGAGCCGACAACTCCGCGGACTCGGCGAGGGCCGCCTTCATCGCACTGCGGACCGCGCTCAGGTCGGTGGTCACGGTGTCGGGATCGGCGCGCATCTTTGCGGCGATCAACGCGTTGGCGCGCGTGTCGGTCGGGGTGCGCTCGCTGACCGGCCACGACAACATAACCGTCCCGTCGGCACCGGGGCGCCCCAGTTTCTGCCCCAGCCGCGCGGCCACCCCGGCGAACAACGAATTGCTCGTGCCGCCAAGCCTTCTCGCCCGGTCGTCCCACTGCTCCACGTCGATGAACACCGCAACAGTCGGGGCCAGCACCGGGAGGTCATCCCCCGCCGGCGGTACGTCGGCCGCGGTTTTGAACGAGGACGCAAGATCCTCACGCTCGGCGCGGGCCACCCGCACGGCAGCAACTGCCGCCCGGCCGATGTCGGGCACCGACCGGAAAGCAGCCCGGGCATCCTCGGCCAACGCTTGCCTGCGCGACCGCGATCCCGGCTCGGGATAACCCAATTCACGTTTCGCGCCGGTCACCGCCTCGGCGACCGACATCGTCATGGCCTGCCCGTCGACCACGGAATGCGACGCCACCAGGGACACCGCCGCACCTCCGTCACTGAAGGGCTGTACACCGAGGTGCCACGCCGGTCCTCGCTCGGGATCGATCGGACGCCGGATCCGGTCGTCGGCCCAGGCCCACACGTCGGCGCGTGGGCAATCGCTCACCGAGACTTCGAGATCGGCCTGCGCCGGCGACGCGACCCACCGGTGCCGCCCGAACTGCAACGGTGACCGCTCGATCCGCCGCCCCAGCAGACCACCTGCCAGGTTGCGCTGGAATCGGCGGATTCCGTCCAGATCAACCGGGCGATCGTAGATCCAGGTGTACTGCATGAGCGGTCCACGATCCAGGGCGCGCAGGCTCAGAAACGATGCCTGGTCGATGAAGGCGAGTCTGCAATCCACGTGTGTCGGGTACTCGCGCTACGCCGGCTGCAGGGCTTCGTCGAGCCGGTTGAACTGACCGTTCTGGTACTGCTCCACACACGAGGCGCGCCGGATCTTGCCGCTGGTGGTGATCGGAATCGCACCGCGGGGCACCAGTACCAAGTCGGCGGCACTCAGCCCGTACGCCTGTGAAATCGCCGACGCCACATCCCGTTTGATGGTCAGAAGATTTTCCGCCACCGCTTCCTCGGTATCGCCGCGCTTCTTGACTTCGATGATCGCGACCAGTTGCTCGGTGCGGTCCTCCTCCACCCCGATCGCCGCGACACGGCCGCCGGTGATCTCCTGGATGGTGGCTTCGATGTCGTCGGGATAGTGGTTGCGCCCCCGGACGATCAGCAGATCCTTGATGCGCCCGATGATGAACAGCTCACCGTCGGAGATGAAGCCGAGATCTCCCGTGCGCAGCCACGGCCCTTCCGGCGTACCGGGCGACGGGCTGGGCAGGGTCGCGCCGAAGGTGTACTCGGACTGTTCAGGCTTCTCCCAGTAGCCGAGGCAGTTGTTCTCGCCGTGCGACCAGATCTCACCGACGGCTCCGGCCTGAACTTCCAGGCGCGTCTCGGGATCCACGATCCGCACCACCGGTGATTCCGGAGTGCCGTATCCGACCAGCTGAGTACCAGACCCGAGTTCACACCGCTCGGCGTGCCCGGCCGACAGCTTCTCCGTTTCGAAGGCCACCACGCTGGGCGGACCGGGCTCGCCGGTGGCGACATACAGCGTCGCCTCGGCCAAGCCGTAGGACGGACGCAGTACGTCCTCCGAGAAATTGAACTTGCCGAACCGCTGGGCGAAACGCTTCAGGGTCGCCTCGTGCACACGTTCGGCGCCGCTCCATACCGCGATCACACCGCTGAGGTCGACGCCGGCGAGGTCCTCGTCCGAAGTGCGTCCGACGGCCAGCTCGAAGGCGAAGTTCGGTCCGGCGGTGACGACCCGGGGGTAGCTGCCCATCATCTGGACCCAGCGGGCCGGCCGTGCCAGGAAGGCGAACGGAGTGGTGAAAACCGTGTGCCAGCCACCGAGGATCGGGGCCACGACACCGAGCATGAGACCCATGTCGTGGTAGAACGGCAGCCAGGAGACCACATTGGTACCCGGTGGCGGAACCTTGCCGAAGTGCGGGAAGAAGTCGCACATCATCTGCCCGAAGTTGGCGGTGAGGTTGCGGTTGGTCACCATCACCCCGGCCGGGGTGCGGGTAGAGCCAGAGGTGTACTGCAGATAAGCCGTCTCCGGGCGGGCCTCGCGACTGCTGATCGCCTTCACCCGTGCGTCGAAATCGAGGGTGTCGACCGAGACCACCGCGGGAGCTTCCGAATCACCCTGCTGGACAGCGTATTCAGTGACCGCCGGGGCCGACGGCGAGGTGGTGAGAATGACCGAAGGACGGCAATCGGTGAGCACCGCGGACACCCGCTCGTCGTGCACTCCGCCCATCGGCACCGAGAGCGGCACCGCGATGAACCCGGCCTGCAGCGATCCCAGGAACGCGATGACGTACTCCAGCCCCTGCGGAGCCAGGATCACCGCCCGGTCACCGACCGAGCCGTGCTGCCGAAGCGCGTGCGCCAGCACCCGCACTTTGCGGTACAGCTGCGACCAGGTCAGGGTGACGGACACGCCAGCGGGATCGTTGTCGAAATCCACGTAGGTGTAGGCGTTGTCGTCGGGTTGCAGGCTGGCACGCTCCTGCAGCACCCCGATCAGCGTCGTGTCGATCATCGATTCAGCCTTTCTCAGCCGTTCCAGTCAATCTCGCCGGTGAGATCGAACTCGGCCAGGGTCTTTGCCGCCAACTCGGCCAACCTGGCCTTCGAATTCTGTTCGCCCGCTTGATATCCGGTGATCCCAATGGAGACCTTGCCGCCGACCCGGGAGGACACCAGCACCAGCTGGCCGTCGGCATCCTCCAATTCCTGTCGGGTGGTGCCCTGGTCGACGCCACGGAACACGATGTATTCGGCTTCCGTGCCGTCCACCCGGGTCACGTCCGATGTGAGGTCCCCGAGATTCGAGCAGGACACCGGTTGGTCGCCATTTCCGATGAAGCCGTCGGCCACCTGTTTCAGGAATCCCTTGGGCACCAGCGGGGTCAGCGGTAGCAGTTGCAGGGTCTCGTCGGGATGGTCGCGCAGCGTCTTGAACGCTTGCCGGATGACGCCACGGGCGCCGGACTGATCGGTGGTCACCGTCATCGGGTCCACTCGCGCGGTCGCCAGGGACATCGCGTTGGCCCGGGTATCGCCGTCCGTGCGATCGTTGACCGCGATCAGCAGCGTGACGTCACCATCCGGCCCGCACCGCCCCATGCTCTCCCCCAGTTTCGCCGCGAAACCTGCCAGCATCGAATAGCTGTTGCCGCCAACCGCTTCCGCGCGCGCATTCCAGTCCGCGAGATCGACGAACACCGAGATCGCGGGCAGCACCGTTGTCGCGTCGCCGTCGGGCACCACCCGGACCGGCCTGCCCTCCTCACCCGCGGGGGCATCGGGATTCGGCTTGCGAAGCAGCCGTACGGCGACGGCGGCCGTGCGGGCCACCTCCGGAATGTCGGCCACGGTTTGGCGGACATCGCGCACAATCGCACGCAGCCTGCCGCGCGACTTCGGCAGCGGATAGCCGAGATCGAGCTGCCGGCCGGCGATCGCGTCCGCCACCACCATCACTCCCCCGACGCCGTCACCGAGACAGTGGGAAACCACCACGGTGACCGCGGTCGAACCGTCGGTCACCGGCAGCACCCCCATGTGCCATCCCGGCCCGTGTTCGGGATCGATCGGCAGTTGCGCCCGTTCGTCGAGCCAGTCGCCGATCTCGGCGCGGGGTCGCGGCTCGTCGACATGGAGTGGAGCTTGGGGGCCGAGCGCGGAAACCCAGCGGTACCGGCCGAATGGCAGCGGCGAACGCTCGATCCGGCGGCCGAACAAGCCTCCGCCGAAATTCCGGTGGAAGCGCCGCAGCCCCTCGAAGTCGACCGGATGGTCGTAGACCCAGGAGCACTGCATGACCTGCACGCGGCCGGTGGCACGCATCATCCGCACCGCGGCCTCGTCCCACAACGCCAACCGGTTGTCCGGCAGATCGGTCGACGAGTTGAATCGCCTTGTCGAAGAATGTGATCGGGACATCGGACTACTCGATCACGCCGGCGAGCTCGAAGTCAGCCAGGGTCTCGGCCACCAGGGCGTGCAGCCAGGGCGTGGAATTCTCCCCGCCCGGCTGGTAGGCCACGATGCTCAATGACACCTTGGCGTCGACCTGGCAGGCGACCACGGTCAGCAGTCCACGACGCTGTTCGAGAGCTCCTCGGGTGGCGTAGCGGTCGATGCCCCGGAAATACAGGTAATCGGCTTCGGTGCCGTCGGCCAGAGCCACCGCAGCCGGGACCTCCCCCATGTTCGAGCACGACACCGGCAGATCGGCGGCAAATCCGAAGACCATGTCAGCCATCTTGCGCACCACCCGTTTCGGGATGAACGGAGTCAGCGGAAGCAACTGCAGGGTCTCGTCAGGATTGTCGCGCGCGGAGGCCAAGCCGGCTTTGATCGCGGCCCGAGCGCCGGACAGATCCGTGGTCACCCTGGCCGGGTCGATCGCGACATTGACCAGTCGCACCGCGTTCGCCCGGGTGTCCACGCATTCCAGGGTGCGGTCGTTCTGCGGGATGTTCAGCGTCACGGCGCCATCCTCGTCACGTACCCGCCCCATCGCTTCGGCGAGCCTGGCCGCCACTCCGGCTACCAGCGAATAACTGTTGCCGCCAAGGGTCTTCGCCCGCAGATGCCAATCCTCGGCATTGACGTAAGCGGTGACCGCCGGCATGTACACGCGCTCGTCAGCACCGGCCACCGCACGCGGCATGGCCGCCCCGGACCGCGAGATGTCGCCGCGTCGACGCCGGGCGAGCTTGGCCGCGGCCACCACTGTGCGAGCCACCTCGGGCACGCCACGCACAGTCTCTCCCAGATCCGACCGGATCGCCCGCCAGCGGGTCCGCGACGCCGGAAGCGGATGGTTGAAGTCGGTCTTGTTGCCGTACACCGCATCCAGGATTGTGAGGATGCCGCCGCCGCCGTCGCCCAGGCAGTGGGATCCCACCAGGCAGATCGCGGTCGAGCCGTCGGTCATCGGAAGCACGCCCATGTGCCAGCCCGGCCCACGTTCAGGATCGAGGGCCATGGCCGCCCGCTCGTCCACCCAAGCGCCGAGTTCACCACGCGTGCGCGCCTCGGCGATATCCAGTTCTGCCTGAGGCCCCGGCGCCGAAACCCACCGATGCCGGCCGAACGGCAACGGCGAGCACTCGATTCGCCTGCCGAAGACGCCGTGGCCGATACCCTCGTAGAAGCGCCGGACCCCGTCGTAGTCGATCGGGCGTTCGTAGATCCACACACATTGCATGACGGCTTCCTGGCCCGTGGCGCGCAGGCCCAGGAACATCGCCTGATCGGTGAACGACAGCCGATCCTCGGATCGCGTCACAGAACCCGTCATCGCGCAGAAACCTCCGGCATGTCCGTGCTCACGCTGTCTTCAGCCCGAGGCCCGCTCGGGCACCGGCCTCGCCGGCGGTGACCACCTCGTCGTGCCCCTCCACCACCCGTAGGTAGGCGGCTTTCATGGCTTCGAGGTAGCGGAGCACCGACTCTCGCGCCACCGGGTTGCCGGGGAATGCGGCGGTGACGGTGGTGCAGTCCTCGACCCGGTTCACCCACATGCCGACCTGGAAGGCCGACCGGGAATCGCTGTAGAGGGTGCCGTTGAGCCGCTGCCATTCCGCGATCACCGCGGGCGAGAGCAGGCCGGCATCCAGATACGACAGCATCGGAACGCCTGGGTCCGGGCTGCGGATACCGCTGTCGGGGTCTGCCAGCTCCAAGACACGCTCGAACGGGACGTGCGCGAGGTCCATGCCACCGTCGAACGACTGCTGGGCGACGCGGGCGGCGGCGCTGAACGACGGCGTGGGAACTTCGACCGTGATCGGCACCAAACCGGTGAACCAGCCGGTCGTCATGAACTCGTTTTCGCTGCGTCGCGTCGTGGTCGGGGTGATGACCCGATAGGTGTCCTCACCCGTCAGCGCATACTGCGCAAGCGCGCCACAGGCGAATACGCCCCCGCTGAACCGCGCCCCCGCCGCAATGCAGGCCTGCTCGAACCGGTCACCCTGTTCCTTGTCGAGCAGTTGGACGGTGATCACGTCACCGGTGTGCGGCAGCGCCGGGTCCCCGAGCGGAAACGGGAACCGCGGCAGGGTTCCGTCGTTGGCCTTCAAGAACGTGATCCAGTCCCGCACTTCCGGCGAGTTCAGATCGAGTGCCGCCGTGTACTTGCGCTGTTCCAGGCAGTACCGGTCGTAGCTGCCGGCGTCGGGCAGTTGCAGTGGCGCGGCCCCGTGGACCAGCGCCTGGTACATCATGTGGATCTCGACGAAAGCCAGCCCCATGAACATCGCATCGGTGTGGACGTGGTCGACGCTGATGTACATCGTGAAATGACTGTCCCGCTGGATGATCCCGAAGCGGAAGCAGTCCCACTGCCAGGGGTCCGGTGTGGCGAGGATGTGTTCACGCCATTGATCGGCCGTCATCTGGCCGTGCTTGGTGGGCACGAACTTGATGTCGCGAGGGTTGCTCACGGTGCGCCGACGAATCGAACCGTCCTCGACGTACTCGAACCAGCTGTGGAACGTGTCGTGCCGGCGCAGGTAGGCGTTGATGACGTGAGACATCGCACGGATATCGCAGCGGCCCGGGACATCCCAGGCCGGGATGTTGAGCCGGGCCATGTCGGTGCCCTGCGACACGTGCTTGCGGAACGCCAGCAGATGCTGCTCCTGCTGGTAGCTCACCGGCACATCACTGACCGGCGCTTCGGCCACCTTGGCCACCGATGCCTGCGATGGATTCCACGACACCACTTCGCCGGGCTCGCCCGACCAATCGTGAATGGGTTTCATCGCAACCACTGCGTATCTCCTGTCTTGATGATCACGCCGGACGGCGCCGCGCTGCCCACCGTCACGACGGAACCGACACGGGCGAATCCGGAGCCAGTGCGTCACAGAGGCGTTCGGCCAGAACCCGGATGGTGCTGATGTCTGTCGCGCCGACCCGGATACCCGTCTCAGCCTCGATCCGGGTACGGACCTCCAGGGTTCCGAGCGAGTCGAGACCGTATTCGGCCAGCGGGCGGTCCGGATCGACGGAACGGCGCAGGATCGTGCTGATCTGCTCGGCGATCATCTTGCGCATCCGGACCTGCCACTCGGCCGGCGGAAGGGCGCGCAATTCGGAGAGGAACGCGCTGCCGCCCGCGCCGCCACGCGATCCGGCCGATGCGAACGCTTCGGCGAACCGACTCGTCTGCGCGAACGCGACGAGCCACGGCGTCCCGAGCACCGGCGCATATCCGGTGTAGGCCCGGTTGTGGCGCAGCAGCGTCGTGAACGCGTAAGCCCCTTCGTCGGGTGAGATCGCCGCACCCGAATCCGCGGCCAGGCCGGTACCGCGACCGATCTCCGACCATGGGCCCCACGCGATCGCCAGCGCGGGCAGCCCCTGGCTACGCCGCCAGTGGGTGAACGCATCCAGCCAACTGTTGGCCGCGGCGTACGCGCCCTGCCCCGGCGAGCCGACCAGGGCCGCCGCCGAGGAGAACGAGCAGAACCAGTCCAATGACTGACCCAGGGTGGCCTGATGCAGATTCCAGGCACCGTAAACTTTTGGTGCCCAGTCTATTTCGATGAGCTCATCGGTGATGTTGGCCAGTACGGCGTCTTCGACCACGGCCGCGCCGTGCAACACTCCACGCAACGGCAACCCCGTCGCGCACGCCACTTCCACCAGGCGGGCTGCGGTGCCGGGTTCGGCGATGTCACCCAGCTCCACAGCGACTTCTGTTCCGCCACTGCGTATCCGGTCGATGACGGCCAGGGCGTCCGGAGACGGCTCGGAACGACCGTTGAGCACGAGCCGGCCGCAACCAGCCGTCGCGAGCGTCTCGGCGAGGAACAACCCGAGACCGCCCAGGCCGCCAGTGACGACATAGGCGCCGTCCGACCGGAAGGCAGGCGCTTCTTCCGGCGGGACCACCGCCGGGATCTGTCCGCCTTCAGGGATGTCGAGCACCAGCTTGCCGGTGTGCTCGGCCGCCCCCATCACCCGGATGGCGGTGGCACCGTCCTGCAGGGGGTAGTGCGTGGTCTGCGGCAGCGGCAGTGTTCCGTCCGCGATGCGCGCGTAGCAGACCTCCAGCAGACGCCGAAGGGTGTCGGGCTCGGTCAAGGCCAGCAAGGCCAGGTCAACCGCATAGAACGACAGATTGCGGCGGAACGGGAAGAGCCCCAGCCGGGTGTCGCCATAGATGTCCCGCTTGCCGATCTCGACGAAGCGGCCGCCGAAGGACAACAGTTCCAGGCCGGCCCGCTGAGCTGCGCCGGTGAGCGAGTTCAGCACGATGTCGACGCCGTAACCGTCTGTGTCCCGCCGGATCTGGTCGGCGAAATCAACGCTCCGCGAATCGTAGACATGCTCGATACCCATGCCGCGCAGTAAATCCCGCCGGGCTTCACTACCCGCGGTCGCGAAGATCTGGGCCCCCGCGGCACGCGCGATGGCTATCGCGGCCTGCCCCACACCGCCGGTAGCGGAATGGATCAACACCTTGTCGCCGGCCGAGATCCTCGCCAGATCGTGCAGGCCGTACCAGGCGGTGGCGTGCGCGCTCGGCACCGCCGCGGCGCGGCTCATCGGCACCCCCGCCGGCAGAGTCACGGCCATGTTCGCGTCGCACGTGACGAACGTCGACCAGGCACCGTCGGCCGATATGCCACCCACCTGATCGCCGACCTGGTGGGTGACCACTCCGGCGCCCACGGCGGTGACCACGCCGGCGAAATCCGCGCCGAGTTTCGGCAGCCGTCCCTCGAAGCTGGGGTACTTGCCGAACGCCACCAACACATCAGCGAAGTTCAAGTTCGACGCGGTGACCGACACCTCGATCTGCCCGGGTCCCGGTGCCACCCGGTCGAAGGCCGCCAGTTCCAGCGACTGGATGTCACCGGGCACCCGGATCTGCAGCCGCATGCCCTCGCGGGCCGGGTTGACCACGGTCCGCTGGCGCTCCTCCGGCCGAAGCGGGCCCGGAATCAACCGTGCCACATACCAATTGCCGCCTCGCCAGGCAGTTTCGTCCTCGTCGGACCCGACCAGCAGTTGCGCCACGACACGCGCCGGGTCGGTGTAATCGTCGACGTCGATCTGGCTGGCTCGCAGCCGCGGATGCTCCGTACCGATCACCCTGATGAGACCGCGAAGGCCCGCTTCCTCCAGGTTGGCGGAGTCCTCGGCCAACACCGTCTGGGCGTTGCGCGTCAACACGTGCAGGCGTGGTGGTTCACCGAGCACCTCGGGCAGTTCCCGGGCGATGTGCACCAGGTGCCGCACGTTGTCACCGGCGCGGGCGCCGGCCTGGTCGTCGGTGATGCCGTTGCGCGGCGCGGTCACCACGAGCACGTCGCTGAACGGGCGAGCGGCAAGATGCTCACGCAGCCGCGCAGCGCGCGCGGCGTGATCGGACCGCTGCGGCCACGCCATGGTCGTCACGGCGACCTCGTGCGCCTTCAGCGTGTCGGCCAGCCTGGTCGCCATCAGGTCCGCCGCATCGGACGTGCTGATCAGCAGCCAGCGGCCCGGATCCCGGAAATCCGGTTCCGGTAGCTCCTGCTGACGCCACTCGATCGCCAGCAGCCGGTCGTTGAGCGTGCGCTCACGCTGGCCGCTCGCTGAAACGCCGGTGCCCAAGCGCAATCCGCCGATACTCAGCAGCACGGCCCCCTGCTCGTCGAGCAGGTCGATGTCGACTGCCACTCCGGCCGGGGTGATCTCGGTGACCCGCGCCAGGCAATACTGCACATTGCGAGTCGACCCATGGGCCCGAAGGTGCCGCACTCCCAGCGGCAACATCAGGGCGCCGGTGAGGTCACCACGCAAGCGGGGATGAACACCGACTGCTTGGAAGCAGGCATCGAGCAGTGCCGGGTGGATGCCGTACATGCCCTGCTGCGAACGAATCGAACCGGGCAGCGCGACCTCGGCGAGCACCGTGTCGGCAGTGTCGCCCTCCGGCGCGCCGACATACGCGGCGACCAGACCGGAGAAGGCGGGGCCGTACTGGATCCCCCGCTCGGCGAAGCCGGCCCGCATCTCGGCCCCCTCCACCCGCTGCGGGTGGGTGTCGAACAGCGCGGCGATGTCATAGCCGGCCGGCACCGACGCGGCGTCGTTGCGGCTGATCCGAGCTGCGGCGCGCCGGACACGCTCACCCTCATGCACCGTTTCGACCACGAAATCGGCTGCCCCGTCGCCGGTCACGGTCGCCGACGCCGACACCAGACTCTGTTCCTCGAGCAGGAGCATCTGATCGAACGAGATATCGCGCAGTTCCGCGGCATCCCCGACGACCGCCCGCCCGGCCGCCAGCGCCATCTCGCAATAGACCGCACCCGGCAAGGCTGCGACGTTGTGCACCTGGTGATCACCCAGCCACGGCTGCGTGTCCGTGCCGACGTCGGACTGCCACACATGGCGTTCGGGTTCTTCGGCGAGCCGCACGTGCGCGCCGAGCAGTGGATGCACCGCGAGCACGGCCCCACCGGGGGCGAGCTCGTTGGGATCGCGAACCAGCATCAACTGCTGGCGATTCCAGACGGGCAACGGTGCGTCGATGAGCCGGCCCTGCTGGCACACCGCCGCGAAGTCCACCCGGGCGCCGGCACTGTGCAAGTCGGCCACCGCCCCGAGCAAGCCGCCGGTCAGCTCCTGGTCGCGCCGCAAGGTGGCCAGGGCCATGTGCGGAATGTCGAGGGTGCGTGCGGTCTGGTCCACGGCGTGGGTCAGCAGTGGATGGGGCGCGAGCTCGGTGAACACCCGGAATCCGTCTTCGAGCGCAGCCTGAACCGCAGCCGCGAATCGCACGGTGTGCCGCAGGTTGTCCACCCAGTAGTCCGCATCCCATTCAGCCAGATCGCGTGGGTCGTACAAGGTGGCCGAGTAGTACGGGATGGTCGGTTCGGCGGGGTCGAGATCGGTGAGCTCGTCGGCGAGCTGATCGAGGATCGGGTCGACCTGCGGGGTGTGCGATGCCACGTCGACCGCGACCTCGCGGGCCATGATGTCGCGGCTCTCCCACTCGGCGATGAGCGCGCGGATCGACTCCTTCGCCCCGCCGACCACGGTCGACTTCGGTGACGCCACCACCGCCAGCACCACGTCGTTGACGCCGCGTGCGGCCAACTCCGACAGCACCTGCTGGGCGGGCAGCTCGACCGACGCCATGGCACCGGCACCGGCCAGGGTCGCCATCAGCCGCGAACGTCGGCAGATCACCTTGACGCCGTCTTCGAGCGACAGCACCCCGGACACGACCGCGGCGGCCACCTCACCCATCGAATGTCCGATCACGGCACCGGGTTCGGCGCCCCGCGCACGCAGGGTCGCCGCCAACGCGATCTGGACGGCGAACACCGTGGGCTGCACCCGGTCGATGCCGGTCACCACGTCGGGTGCCGTCATCGCGTCGGTGACCGAGAATCCGGACTCACGCGCGATGAGCGGATCGATCTCGGCGATGGCCGCCGCGAACGCAGGCTCGGAGGCCAGCAGCCCGGCACCCATCCCGGCCCATTGCGATCCCTGGCCGGAGAAAACCCATACCGGACCGCGATCGTCCTGCGCCACGGCGGGCTCGAAAGGCACTTCGCCGTCGGCGATCTCACGCAGCCCGGCGATCAAGCTCACCCGATCCTCGGCGAGTACCGCGGTGCGCACCGGCCGGTGCGCACGTCGGCGCGCCAGCGTGTAGGCCAGATCGGTCAGGTCGACGTCGGCCCGGTCGGCCAGCCACTCGGCCAATCGGCCCGCGGTATCCCGAAGCGCTTCGGCAGATGTCGCCGAGAGCGCGAACAGTGAGGAACCGGTGCGGCCCCGCGGGCCGGCGACCCCTTCGGCGTCGGGCGCCTGCTCCAGCACGGCGTGCACGTTGGTGCCGGACAAGCCGTAGGACGACACCGCTGCCCGGCGCGGATGCGGCCCGGCGACCGGCCAATCGACGGTCTCCTTCGGGACGAACAGGTCTGTGTCGATGCGCGCCATTTCGTCAGGCAGGCGGGTGAAATGCAGGTTGGGCGGAACGATGCCGTGCTGCAGCGCCAGCACGGCCTTCATCAGGCCGACCACGCCCGAGGCCGATTGGCTGTGACCGAAGTTGGTCTTCGACGAGCCCAACGCGCACGGCGCGGCCGTCCCGTAAACGGCAGCCAGGCTTGCGAACTCGATCGGGTCGCCGACCGGAGTGCCCGTGCCGTGCGCCTCGACGAGCCCGACGGTGGCCGGGTCCACCGCGGCCGCGGCCAGCGCCGCCCGGTATACCGCCTCCTGGGCGTCGCGCGACGGGGTGGCGATGTTCACCGTGCGACCGTCCTGATTCACCGCGGTACCGCGAATGACTGCCAGCACACGATCACCGTCGCGTTCGGCGTCGGCCAATCGCTTGAGCATGACCACCGCGGCGGCCTCTCCGGCCACGAACCCGTCGGCCGCCACGTCGAACGCGTGGCAGTGGCCGGTCGGGGACAACATGCCCTGAGCCGAACCCGAGGCCAGCTTGCGGGGCTCGAGCACGATGCACACCCCGCCGGCCAGAGCGACGTCGCTCTCGCCGTCGTGCAGGCTGCGGCAGGCGTTGTGCACTGCCAGCAAGCTCGATGAGCAGGCCGAGTCCACCGAGTAGGCAGGGCCGTGCGCACCCAGGTGATAGGAGATCCGGCCGGAGGCCAGGCTGAAGTTGTTGCCGGTGAAGCCGTAGGGCCCCTCGATCGAGTGGGCATCCGCGGCGAGCAGCTGGTAATCGCCATGGGTGAGCCCCATGAACACCCCGGTCAGCGATCCGGAGAGGGAGGCCGGGTCGATGCCCGCGTGTTCGATCGCTTCCCAGGCGGTTTCCAGGAGCAGGCGATGCTGGGGGTCGATCGCAGTGGCCTCGCGTTCGCTGATCCCGAAGAATCCGGTGTCGAACCCGGCCACGTCGTGGAGGAACGCTCCCCACTTCGACACCGACCGGCCGGGGACCCCGGGTTCTGGGTCATAGAACTCCTGGGCGTCCCACCGCTCGGCGGGTACCTCGGTGACCAGGTCGTCACCTTGCAGAAGTGCCGCCCAGAACTGTTCGGGAGATTCGATCTGGCCCGGGAGCCGGCAGCCCATGCCGATGACGGCAATCGGGGTCACTGGAGTCTCGGCCAAGTCGGCTCAACCTCTCTCGATGTGATCTGCGAGCAAAGCTCCGATCAACGTACTAAGACTGTGGAAAAGAATGTGTGCCACGTTGTCATCGACGCACGGTACCGAATCCCCATATCCGGCTCGAGTCGTTGCCAACGAAGGTCCGTAGCGTAGCGTGCGGCCCACCCTAGATGTTGGAAACATCCGATCTCAAAAACGGTCGCCTGTTCGCTGGCGGAAGCGATTAGCAAAAACTGACAGGGCCAGTCAATTTACCTGGTGCGACACCCGCAAAGGTCCTGGCACCACCTGGAGCTACCCGAATTCGCTTGCAGTGCAGCACTATTGGTAACAAACGACCAGACCATGATCGAAGCGTAAGTATTTATCCCGCTAACTAGTCGCGCGTCGCTTTCAACATGGGCGAACACCATTTCGCATGTTGTCCAGCGCACGCAAACGGTGTCCAATTTCGGGTTCACAGTTAATCCACAGTCACGCTGACTCAAGTTAGCTGGCTACCAGTACGCAAACTGCCGAAACTGTAGTTGAACCGAATTCACGTTCCGCTCATCCGACGCGCGATTACGGTACGAATGTGTACCCGATTCACCCATCAGCTAATGGTGGTGCTTGACTATGCAACGTGATTAACCTGCGGTGATCATGACGAGACCCGGACGAGTCGCAATCCTGGGACGTGCACGTACCAATGTGGGGCACCGAGGCCGAGCCGGTTGAGATGCAGACCACCGGCGAGGCGCGGGCGTGACAGAACCCACAATCTGTCTACTGAAGCAAATCGTCGCAGGTTAACGGTGGACATGCGCTGCAACGCAGGAAAGACCGTCCCAAATCTGGGACATCATGTGACTTAAATCACGGCATGCCGGCGGCGGTACACCACCGTTCCCGGACCGCTTCCCACCAGCCGCAACGAAGAAGCCGGCCTGACGGTATCCGTCAGGCCGGCTCGGAATCGGACAGCGGAACGGGCTATCCGGCCACGGGTTTGGACACCTCGTGCGGTGCCGCCCCGAGATCGGGCACGGCGGCGTATCCGCGCTCACGCGCACGAGCCACGTCCTTGCGAATAAGTGCGTTCAGACCCACGAACGCGGCCATGTCGAGCACCATCGGGGTCAACAAGCGGTTGTGCACGAACCCGATCGCCAGGCCGCTGGCCGGATCCGCCCAGCCGACCGAACCGCCGAGCCCGACGTGCCCGAATCCGGGCATGATCCCGAACGGCACCGAGTGGTACCCGAGGTGGAAGCCGAGCGGCACCCCCAGATTCCGGTCCGCGCGGATACCAGACGCACCGGTCAACCCGGCCACGGTGCGCTCGGACAGGTATTCCACGCCGTTGAGCCGGCCCCGGTTGGCGATCGCGCCATATATCCTGGCCAGACCGCGCGCGGTAGCCACGCCATTGACCGCGGGCGCCTCCGCGTCGAGGAAAGGAGTCTCCCCCTGAACGAGCGACATCACGCCGGGGAAATACATCGAGCCGAACGCGCCGGAGAAGTTCAACGCGGCAACCCGCGGCGCCACGAAGTCGAAGAAGTAATTGGGCCAACGCCGTTGCGGGCCGAGAATCTGCGCGGCCCGGGTGGGAGCGTGCAGCGGTGGGCGCCCAAGGTGTAGCCCGTCGGTGCCCAACGGCTCCGCCAGCTCGGTGCGGATCAGTTCGCGCATACCCTTCCCGGTGACCGCGCGGGCCAGACCCGACAACAGCCAGCCGTAGGTCAGCGCGTGATAGGCCGGCTTGCCGTACAGAAGCGAGTTCACCGGCGCAGCGGCGACCCGGCTCTCCATCACCAGGTGATCCAGTAGATCCGCTTTGCTGACGCCGTTGAGCTGGGACAGCCCTGCTTCGTGCGCCATCACCTGCCGCACGGTGATCGCGGATTTGCCATTGGCCCCGAATTCGGGCCAATACGCACTCACCGGCAGGTCGTATTCGAGCAATCCGCGGTCGACGAGCCGGTGGATGACCGTGGAGGCCATTCCTTTCGTCGCGGAGAACACCATCGCACCGGTGTCAGCTGTCCAGTGCTGCGTACCTGCGCGGTCCGAGTAGCCGGTCCAGACGTCCACGACAGGTTCACCGTCCTGAAGGATCGCCAGCGCTCCACCGCCGTACTTGCGGCCGGGAAACAGCTTCGAGAACCCGCGAACGGTACAGGCGAAGTTCCTGTCCGCTGCGCCCTGGACACCATGTGGGAGCGCCTCGTCGCGCTCACCGTTGTGATCGGTCACACACCTGAATTTACCTGGACCCCCGGCAAATTCCAGACGCGTTATCCACCTGTTAGCCCTGAGATGGGCCAACCGGTCACGAGCTCGGCTTGTCGTCCACCTTGAAGTCCACATTGACCTTTCCGGACTCGACAGCCTTGACCGTCGCCGTGACGCCGTACTTGGTGCCGTCCTTGGCTGTCAGCACACAACGCTGGGTCGTCCCCACCTTGCCGACGATCCCATCGTCGCAGGTCACAGACTTGGCTTTGCGTTTGGCCGCGGCTTCCAACTTCTCCTTCGCCATGGTTTGCAGCTTGGTCTTGGCCACCGTTGGTGCGGGATCGGTCGAACCGCCACCGCCACAACCGGTCAACACCGCACCACCGACCATCGCGGCGGCCAGCAGCACACGCAGATTCGCCATCATGTCCTCATCTCAGTCGGCCGCGTCGAGTATTTCCTGGGCAGCCAGGGCCGGGGTCAGTTCGCCCTCGCGCACTCGGCGCTCCACCTCGTCGCGGATACTGCGGACGCCGGGATGCGACATCACCCGATCCAACACCGTGTCACGCACCATGGACCAGGTCCAGTCCACCTGCTGTGCGCGACGCCTGGCCTCGAACTCGCCGGCCTCGGAGAGCACCTCGCGGTGTTTGAGCACCGTCTCCCACAGCTCGGCCAACCCGTGGCCTTCGATGGCACTCATCGTGAGAACCGGTGGCCGCCAAAGTGTTTCGCGCGGATAGATGAGACGGATGGCACCGGTCAGTTCACGAGCGGCTGCCTTGGCCTCGATCGCGTGCTCGCCGTCGGCCTTGTTCACCACGATCACGTCGGCCAGCTCCAGCACACCCTTCTTGATGCCCTGCAGCTGGTCACCGGTGCGGGCCAGGGTGAGGAACACGAAGGTGTCGACCATGTTCGACACCGTGACCTCCGACTGCCCCACCCCCACCGTCTCGACCAGGATCACGTCGTAGCCCGCCGCCTCCAGCAGCACGATGGTCTCGCGGGTGGCCTTGGCCACCCCGCCGAGCGTTCCCGAGGTCGGCGACGGCCGGATGTAGGCATCGGGATGCACCGCCAGGCGGGCCATCCGGGTCTTGTCACCCAGGATCGAGCCGCCGGTGCGGGTCGACGACGGATCCACCGCCAGGACCGCGACCCTGTGCCCAGCCTCGATCAGGTACATACCGAGGGCTTCGATGGTCGTCGACTTGCCGACGCCGGGAACTCCCGTGATGCCGATGTGTTGAGCTCTGCCCGCCTCGGGCATCAGCTCGAGCAGCAACTGTTGAGCCTGGTCACGATGGTCGGCGCGGGTGGATTCCACCATCGTGATGGCCCGCGCCAGTGCGGCGCGGTCACCACTGCGGATAGCGGCCGCCAGCTCGGGAACTGATGCAGCCACTACTAGCTCAACTGGTAACCGAGCCGGTCTGCCAGCTTCTGCAGCAGGCCGATGGCCGCCTCGGCGATCACGGTGCCCGGCGGGAAGATCGCGGTAGCTCCGGCTTCGTAGAGCTCGTCGAAATCCCCGGGCGGAATGACCCCGCCGACGACGATCATGATGTCGGGACGACCCACCTCGGCCAACGCATCACGCAGTGCGGGCACCAAGGTGAGATGTCCCGCCGCCAGCGAGGACACCCCGACCACATGCACGTCGTTGTCGGCGGCCTGACGGGCCACCTCCTCCGGAGTGGAGAACAGCGAGCCCACGTCGACGTCGAAGCCGATGTCCGCGAACGCCGTCGCGATCACCTTCTGCCCACGGTCGTGACCGTCCTGGCCCATCTTGGCCACCAGGATGCGCGGCCGTCGGCCGTCGGCCTCGGCGAACTTGGTCACCAGGCTGGTTGCCGTGGAAAGTGGAGTGATGTTTCCGGCTCCGATCTCGTCGCGGTAGACGCCCGAAATCGTACGGATCTCTGCCTGGTGGCGCCCGTACACCTTCTCCAGAGCGTCGGAGATTTCACCGAGAGTGGCTTTGACGCGAGCGGCGTTGATGGCCAGCGCCAGCAGGTTGTTGCCCAACCCATCCTCGCCCGCCGAGCCGGTCGCCTCGGCGGCACGGGTGAGCTCGGCCAGGGCGGCCTGCGTGGCCGACTCGTCGCGCTCGGCGCGCAGCTGCTGCAACTTGGCCAACTGTTCGGCCCGCACCCGGCTGTTCTCGACCTTGAGGACCTCGATCTCCTGGTCCTCGTCCACCTGGTACTTGTTGACCCCGATCAGCGGCTGCGCCCCGGAGTCGATCCGGGCCTGGGTGCGGGCTGCGGCCTCCTCGATGCGCAGCTTGGGGATGCCGTCGCTGATAGCCTGCGCCATGCCGCCGTGCTCGTTCACCTCATGGATGTGGGCACGAGCCTTTTCCGCCAACTGATGCGTCAGCCACTCGACGTAATACGAGCCGCCCCACGGGTCGATCGGCCGGGTGGTGCCCGACTCCTGCTGCAGCAGCAGCTGGGTGTTGCGGGCGATCCGCGCGGAGAAATCGGTGGGCAGGGCCAGCGCCTCGTCCAGGGCGTTGGTGTGCAGCGACTGGGTGTGCCCCTGGGTGGCCGCCATCGCCTCGATGCAGGTGCGGGCGACGTTGTTGAACACGTCCTGCGCGGTCAGCGACCAGCCCGAGGTCTGCGAGTGGGTCCGCAGTGACAGCGACTTGTCGTTCTTCGGGTCGAACTGGGCCACCAGCTCGCTCCACAGCAGGCGGCCGGCGCGCAGCTTGGCCACCTCCATGAAGAAGTTCATCCCGATGCCCCAGAAGAAGGACAGGCGCGGCGCGAACTTGTCGATGTCCAAACCGGCGTCCAGGCCGGCCTTGATGTACTCGACGCCGTCGGCCAGCGTGTAGGCCAGCTCCAGATCGGCTGTCGCCCCGGCCTCCTGGATGTGGTAACCCGAAATCGAGATCGAGTTGAACTTCGGCATCTTGGCGCTGGTGTAGGCGAAGATGTCCGAGATGATCCGCATCGACGGCTTGGGCGGATAGATGTAGGTGTTGCGGACCATGAACTCTTTGAGGATGTCGTTCTGGATGGTCCCGGCCAGCTTCTCCGGCGCCACCCCCTGCTCCTCGGCGGCGACGACGTAGAGCGCCAGGATCGGCAACACCGCACCGTTCATCGTCATCGACACCGAAACCGTCGACAAGTCGATGCCGTCGAACAACTGACGCATGTCGAGGATGGAATCGATTGCCACACCGGCCATTCCGACGTCACCCTGCACGCGCGGATGGTCCGAGTCGTAACCGCGGTGGGTGGCCAGGTCGAAGGCGACCGACAGACCCTTCTGGCCGGCGGCCAGGTTGCGCCGGTAGAACGCGTTGGATTCGGCGGCGGTGGAGAACCCGGCGTACTGGCGGATGGTCCAGGGCTGGTTGACGTACATGGTCGGGTACGGCCCGCGCACGAAAGGCGGGGCGCCGGGGAAGCTGTCGAGCGGGTAGCCGGCCTCGGCCACCTCGTCACGGTCGGCGGCGATGTACACGGGCTTGACGTCGATGCCCTCGGGCGTAGACCAGGTCAGTTGCTCGGCGGCGTAGCCGTGCGCGGCGGCGGCCGCCGCGACATGCTGTTCGACGGCCTCCGGGGTCGCCGGGCGAGCCGGGCCCTCCCCGCGCAGCGGGACGTCGGCGAAGCTACGGATCTCTGATCCTGTTGTGGCAGTCATCTCAGGCCCCCAGTCCGGTGAGCAGGTTCGACAAAGCTTGGACCGCATCGATTTTGGCGGTCAGGTATCCGTCGGGTTTCGAGTCGGCCTCGGCGACGGCCTTCTCCGGGCCGGCCAGCAGCACCTCGCGGACACCGGCGGCCCGCGCCGCCGCTACCGCGTCCGAGGCCTCAGCGCCGTAGCGGGTGTCAGTGCCGCACAGCACGGCCACCGACGGTGCACCGGCTTCGGCCACGGCCCCGGCGATCGCAGTAGCGTCGAGGGGTCCGGGGTTGATCGCCTCGATCCCGCCGGAAGCCAGCAGGTTCGACGCGAACGTGGCCCGGATGTTGTGCTCGGCCAGCGGGCCGAGCGGCAGCAGCAGCACCTTCGGCCGGGCTCCGTTGGCCGCCAGAAAGGCGTCCGAGCGGTCGCGCAGCGCCTCGAACCCGGCCGCGTAACGCGCGATCGACGATGCCGAAGCTCCTTGTGGGAGCGGCTTTTCGTCAAGGTTCGGGAACTCGTTGACACCGGTGATCGCGGTGCGTCGGTGGGCGATGTCGTCACTGCGCCGGGCTGCCACCTCGGCGATCTGGGCGGTGATGTGGTCGCGGGCAGCGACGAATCCGCCACGCGCCTCGATGTCCTGGAAGTGTGCCCACGCCTGCTCGGCCAGTTGCGCGGTCAGATCCTCCACGAACCAGGAACCACCGGCGGGGTCGAGCACCTGACCGATGTGCGACTCCTCCAGCAGCAGCACTTGTGTGTTGCGGGCGATGCGGCGGGCGAAGCTCGTCGATGTCCCGTCCAGACCGCCGGGAATCGCGGCGTCGAACGGAAGCACCTGCACGGTGTCGGCTCCCCCGACGCCCGCGGAGAAGGCGGCCAGCGTGGTGCGCAGCATGTTCACCCACGGGTCGCGCTGGGTCATCATCGGCAGCGAGGTCACGGCATGAATGCGCGCAGCTCCGGCGTCATCTGCACAGTCGGCGCCGACCACCTCGGCAACGCGAGCCCAGAGCTGCCGTGCGACGCGCAGCTTGGCGATGGTCATGAACTGATCGTCGTCAGCGGCGTAGCGGAAACTGATCTGGCGCAACGCATCAGGCACCGAAACCCCGCTGTCGCCGAGGATGCGCAGGTAGGCGACGGCTGCGGCGATAGATCCCGCGAGCTCCCAGGCCGCGCTGGCACCGAGGTTGTGGAAGGCCGGGCCGTCGACGGTGATCGCACGCACTCCGCCGGAGTAACCGGTGAGCTTGGCGACGGTTGCCAACAGGTCGGCGTCGTCGACGGCGGACCGCCCGGACAGCGGCGCGGTGAGCGGATCGGCGCCGAGGTCGATCGCCAGCCGCGAGCGCTGGTCGTCGTCGAGGTTTTCGAGGAGGGGCAGCAGCGCGCCGGCCGCGGACCCTAGATCCGCGCCGGCGTTCCCGACGCCTTCGAAGATCACCGGCACCAGGTCCAGGTACACGCCGTCGAGCAGTCGGTCCAGTTCGCCCAGGGCGATACCGTCCTCGCCGCCGACCCGCAGGGCCAGCGCGCTGGCCCCCTCGGTCAGCGCCACCAGCACCGCACCGTTGACCGTGCCCACGGCGGTGCCCGCGACCGCGGGGAAGCTCTCGACGACCTTCCAGCCGGACTTCACGTCACGAAGGGCGTCGCCACCGCGCACGAACGGCCACTGCCCCGGCAGGCTGGGCTCCGGAAGGGCGTCCAGGCTCGTGTACAGCGGCCGGATCGCGAAACCTTCGTAGGTTTGCGAATCCAGTAGGCGTTCCGGCTCGGCAGGCAGATCGGCAACGTCCCGCCGACTGCTCTTGGCCAGCACGCCCGCGACGGCCGTCCGCCACTGCTGACGGTCCGACTCGACCGCACTACTCCCCTGTAACGACACCCGCATCTCCTGTTATCGCAGCGTGTGACCTACCCACTCGTCCATCAGGCTAAATGATCGCCATCACGACGCTGACCGCCGGTGGGCGGACTCGCGGTTACACCCAACGGTGCTCCGCGCCGTCGGCCCGTACTGTTGTAAAACGTGAAACCCGTCGTCAGAACCCTGCGCGTAGTACGCGCCGCAGTGCTCGCGACGGCTTCCCAGTTGCCACCCAGGCGGATCGTGGGCCTGCTGGCCGGCATTGTGATTCTTGTCGCAGTGGCAGTACTGGTTCCCTTACCGACCGCCATGCAGATGCGGGATTGGGCCACCTCGGTGGGGCCGTGGTTCCCGGTGGCATTCCTCGGCGCCCACATCCTGGTGACGGTCTTCCCGTTCCCCCGCACGGCCTTCACCCTGGCCGCCGGCCTGCTGTTCGGACCGGTGCTGGGTGTGGTGATCGCGGTCGCGGCCAGTGCGGTCAGCGCGGTGCTGGCTTTGTTCCTGATCCGGGCGGCGGGCTGGCAGCTCAATCGGCTGGTGCCACACCCCCGGATCGATTCGTTGGACACCCGGCTGCGCCGGCGCGGCTGGCCCGTGGTGCTGTCCATGCGGTTGATCCCGGCTGTGCCGTTCTCGGTACTGAACTATGCGGCCGGAGCGTCCGCCGTGCGCGTCGTGCCCTACACACTGGCGACTCTGGTGGGGTTGTTCCCGGGCACCGCCGCCGTGGTGGTTCTGGGTGACGCGTTGACCGGAAACATCAGCCCGGCCCTGATTCTGGTGTCGTTGAGCACTGCCGCACTCGGTATCGCCGGGCTGGTCTATGAGATGCGGCTCCACCGCCGCGACCACCACCGCGAGCGTGCGCGTCTGCAGGCCGACACGCCGCCGTCGGTCGACATCTCACCCACACTCACCGAACCGTGAGCACGGCACTACGGCGCCCGGTGGGCGCCGCCCTCGAGTTCGTTGGGCGCCGGATTCTGCTGCAATGACGACACCGGCGGCGTCGCATTCAGCGGTGGCGTGGTGGCCCGCGCCTCGGCCTCGGCCTTCGCCACGGCCTGAGCGATCGCCGGATCGGTCTCGGTGGAGAACCACTCGGCGACCTCGTCGCTGTCGTCCTCGGGCTTGGGCAGGTCCTCGTCGACCGGCGACGGGGTGTACCTGAACACGCCGTCCTCGCCCGGCGCACCGAGCAGCTTGGTGAATCCCTGCAGCGCCGAACCGAAATCGCTGGGGACCAGCCAGACCTTGTTGGCCTCCCCCTTGGCCATCTGAGGCAGCGTCTGCAGGTACTGATACGCCAGCATCTCGGGGGTGGGCCGGCCCGCCTTGATCGCGGCGAAGGTCTTCTCGATGGCCTTGGCCTGGCCCTGGGCCTGCAGGTACTGGGCCGCCCGCTCACCCTGGGCCCGCAGCATCCGGGACTGCCGGTCGGCCTCGGCGGCCAGGATCGCGGCCTGCTTGGCCCCCTCGGCCGCCAGGATCTGCGACTGCTTCTGGCCTTCGGCCTGCTTGATCGAGGACTCCCGGACACCCTCGGCGGTCAGGATCATGGCCCGCTTGTCGCGGTCCGCCTTCATCTGCTTTTCCATCGACTCCTGGATCGAGGGCGGCGGGTCGATGCTGCGCAACTCGACTCGCGCCACCCGCAGGCCCCACCGGCCGGTCGCCTCGTCGAGCACACCGCGCAGCTGCGCATTGATCGAGTCGCGTGAGGTCAGCGTCTGTTCCAGGGTCATGCCGCCTACCACGTTGCGCAGCGTGGTGGTGGTCAACTGTTCGACGCCGACGATGTAGTTGCTGATCTGGTACACCGCGGCCTGCGGGTTGGTGACCTGGAAATAGACGACGGTGTCGATGTTGAGCGTCAGGTTGTCCTCGGTGATCACCGGCTGCGGTGGGAACGAAACCACGCGCTCACGAAGGTCCACCCGGGCCCGGATCCGATCGATGAACGGCACCAGCAACGTCAGCTGACCACTCACGGTGCGGCTGTAGCGTCCGAGGCGCTCGATCACCGCGGCCTCGGCCTGCGGAATGAGCGCAACCGATTTGGCCACGACGATGATCGCGAACACAACGAGCACGAGCAACAAGACCAGCCCGGCTACCGCACCTTCCATGGTGAATCCTTCCTGGTACTACGTCGATTTGAAGTAGCGCTTACATCGTCTTGAAGACCACCGCGGTCGCGCCGTCGATCCTCACCACGGTCACCTGGTCACCGGGTTCGTACACATCGTGGTCGTTGAGAGGTCGCGCCGTCCAGACCTCCCCGTCGAGCTTGACCTGGCCCTCGTGCTGGGCGACCCGGTCCAGCACCAGGGCCGACTTCCCTTCGAGCGCCTTGACGGGCTCTGGAAGTCCCCGCCCGATCTCGAACCGGCGCCGCAGCGCCGGCCGGACCAGAACCAGCAAAAGCACCGACACCACGAGGAACACCACGCCGTCGGCCCACAGCGGCAGGTCGAACAGCCAACTCGATCCGCTCGCGGCCAGGGCACCACCGGCCAGCATGAGCAGGAACATGTCGCCGGTCAGGGCCTCCGCCCCGGCGAGCCCCAGCGCCAGGATGAGCCAGATCAGCGGTAGCGGCATGCGCCCACCCTAGCGAATCAGGCCTGATCGGCGACCGACAATTACACTGCCAGGATCATGTGGTGTCCAAGTGCAACTCTTTCGATGTGGGCCAACGCCTGGCTCGCCGGCGCAGCCGCGCCTGACGACGTCCTCGACGCGTTATCCCAGTGGGCACCAATGCATTCTGTGACCGCGTACGACTCGCAGGCCGCGGTCCGCACCGGGCTGCCCTGGCCGGAGTTGGAGGACTCCGGGTCGGTGTCGCTGCTACAGACCCTGCGGACCGCCGTCGGCAGATCCGGCACCAGGCCCTCGATCAGGGTGGCCTTACCGGTTCCCGGTGACGTCCGCGGTTTGCCCGCGGGTTCGCAGTTCCAGCGGGATGCCTTGACGGTCGGTGAGGCGGTGTTGGTCACCCATGACGAGCTGGACGGCGTCGGGCTGGTACCGGAATTCGAGTACTTCGAATTCGACGACGTGGAAACCGAATCCACCTTCGAGCCCGAGCCGCGGGCACTGTCGTGGACCGTGTACTCGCTGCCGCTGCTGCCGCCGCCGCAGCATCACGACCTCGGCGAGGCCGAGTACGAGTTGCGCTCGGCGGTACGGTCGGCCGCCGATACCCTGGTCGCCCTGCGTGCCGGTGTCGGTATCGGTGTCGACGATCCCCGCGGCATGGTGGAAGACATTCTCGAAGCCGGCCGGATGCACCCGATCCCCGACCATGCCCCGACCCGGGCAGTGCGGGTGCTGGAGAACGCCGCGCACGTGGAGGCGATCATCACGGTGAGCTCGGGGCTCATGCCGATCGGTCTGCAGAGCTCATCGGAGGTGCAGATCGCCGGTGACGCCATGCGGCCGTTGGCGCAGGTGGTGCGCTCGGCGCGGTTGGCCGCGCTTGAGGCCATCCTGCAATCCGCGTGGCGGGACTAGCTTTTCAGCCGCCGTCGCTAAGACGCAGTGCCGCAGCAGCGCGGTGAGCACGGCTCACCGTTGACGCTGCATCCGTAACCGGGGACGGGATCGGGGCCGACGGCCCGCGCTGGCTGAGCACCGGTGCGCAACTCCTCGATCAACCCGGCCGCCAATCGAGCGAAACGCGGGTCGGCGTTGGGAGTGCCGGCCCGCGCGAAGGCGATGCCGGCGTCGTCGGCCTGCTGCCGCAGCTCGTAGTCGAGATCCCACACCACCTCGATGTGGTCGGCGACGAATCCGATCGGACACACGATGACCGCCCGGGTTCCCTTCTGCCCCAATGCCGCCAGGTGATCGGCCACGTCGGGTTCCAGCCAAGGGATCCGGGGCGGCCCCGACCGCGACTGCCACACCTGGTCGTAGTCGTCATATCCCGCTGCGGCGGCGACCAGGCGCGTCGCGTAGGCGACCTGGCGACTGTAGATCCGCGGGCCGTGGCGCTCGTCGGCCGCGATGGGCACCGAGTGCGCGGTGAACACCAGCCTGGCCTCATCACGCAGCTCGGCCGGAAGTGTGGCTGCCGCTGCCGAGATGGCATCGGCGAACATCTCCACCAACAGCGGATGGTCGAAGTACTGCCGCAGTTTGACCAGCTCCGGAGCGCCCTCGCCGGCGGCGGCTCGCGCGCGGGCGATGTCCTCGACGTACTGGGCGCAGCTGGAATACCCGCCCCAGGCCGATGTGGTGAACACCGCAGCGCGCCGAATTCCGTTGTCGCGCATCTGCGCAACCGTGTCTTCGACGTACGGCGCCCAGTTCCGGTTACCGAAATAGACCGGCATGCCGGGCAGTTCCGCCCGCAGCTGCTCGATCAGCGCCCGGTTGATGCCGTTGATCGGCGACACTCCGCCGAAATGCAGGTAATGCTCGGCGACGTCGGCCAATCGCTCGGCCGGGATACCGCGACCACGCGTCACGTTCTCCAGGAAGGGCATCACCTCATCCGGCGCCTCCGGTCCTCCGAAGGACAGCAGTAGAACGGCGTCGAAGTCTGTTTCATCGCCGGCCATCATCTCGCCTCCTCATACGGCGAAACCGCATTCCGGCAGGGTTCGCGCGGGTCCACGCGGGCCGGAATGCGGTTTCGGCACAGTTCATCAGAGCAGCTGCGTACTGGCGCCGCCGTCGGCGTAGATGATGGTGCCCGTCGTGGCGGGCAGCCAGTCGGACAGCAGCGCACACACCGTCTTGGCGACCGGCGTCGGATCCTTCATGTTCCAGCCGATCGGCGCGCGCTGATCCCAGCCCTCTTCGAGGAGCTGCATCTGCTGGCCGGCCTCGTCACCCAGGGCGCCACCGACGATCGCGCTCATGGCCAGGGTCCGGATCGGTCCCGCCGCAACCAGGTTGGACCGCACGCCGAACTTGCCGGCCTCGCGCGCCACGAAACGGTTGACCGACTCCAGGGCGCTCTTGGCCACGGTCATCCAGTTGTAGGCCGGCATCGCCCGGGTCGGGTCGAAGTCCATGCCGACGATCCCGCCGCCTTCGTTCATCACCGGAAGCAGTGCTTTGGCCAGCGAGGCGTACGAGTACGCCGAGATGTGGATGCCCTTGGCGACGTCCTCGTAGGGGGCGTCGAAGAACGGGTTGACGCCCATGCCGCTCTGCGGCATGAAGCCGATCGAGTGAACCACGCCGTCGAGCTTGTTGCCCGCGCCGATGGCTTCGGTGACCCGGTCGGCCAGGCTGGCCAGGTGCTCCTCATTCTGGACGTCGAGTTCCAGCAGCGGGGCCGGCTTGGGCAACCGGTCGGCGATGCGCTGGATCAGCTTCATCCGGTCGAAGCCGGTGAGCACCAGCTCAGCGCCGGCCTCCTGGGCCACCTTGGCGATATGGAACGCGATCGACGAGTCCGTGATGATCCCGGTGACCAGAATGCGCTTGCCTTCGAGCAAACCTGCCATTGTCCTGACTCCTACTTCGGTGAAGAGTTGTGCGAAAGTTCTTGCAATCCAGAGCTTTTGATCAGTGCCCCATACCCATGCCGCCGTCGACGGGGATCACCGCGCCGGCGATGTAGCTCGCGTCCTCGGATGCCAGGAAGCTGACCGCCCCGGCGACCTCCTCGGCCGTGCCGACACGCTTGGCCGGGATGAAGTCCAGGGCACCGGCCTGGATCCGCTCGTCGAGGGCGCGGGTCATCTCGGTGTCGATGTAGCCGGGTGCCACCACGTTGGCGGTGACGCCAGCCTTGGACAGCTCCCGGGAGATCGAGCGCGCCATGCCGATCAGGCCGGCCTTGGCGGCCGCGTAGTTGGCCTGGTTGCCGATGCCCCACATGCCCGAGACCGAGCCGATGAAGATGATTCGCCCGAAGCGCTTGCGCTGCATACTGCGTGACGCCCGCTGCGCCACCCGGAACGCTCCGGTGAGGTTGGCGTTGATGACGTTCTCGAAGCGCTCCTCGGTCATCCGCATCAGGAACGCGTCCTGGGAGATCCCGGCGTTGGACACCAGCACCTCGACCGGGCCCTGGTGCTCTTCGACCTCTTTGAACGCCCGGTCGACAGCTTCGTTGTCGGTCACGTCGCACACCACGCCGAACAGCCCCTCGGGCGCGCCCGATCCGCGGTGGGTGACGGCGACCTTGTGCCCGTCGGCAGCCAAACGCTGCGCGATTGCCAGGCCGATCCCCCGGTTTCCACCGGTGACCAGTACGGAACGGGGAACGAAAGCCGGTCGACCGCCAGGCTCTGCGGTGGTGGCTTCGGTGTCGGCGTTCGAGACAGCAGCGTCACTCATGCCCGTCAACTTATCTCCTCACCGGTGGCGGCCGAAAATCGCGTCTCCCGCGTCGAGCACGACCCGCGGGGACGGGACAGCCCACCTAGCCAGGCAATCTGCGGTTGATCATCAGGGCTGCCACGCCCGCCACGGCGAGCACCAACGCGCCCAGCCGCAGCCAGCCGAGGCTGGCGTCGCCCTTGATCGTCTCGTAGCCGATCTGCTGCTGCAGCGAGGTGAACACCTGCTTGAGCTGTTCGAGGCTGGATGCGGTGAACGCGTCACCGCCGGACAGCTTGGCGATCCGGCCGAGCATCTCGTCGTCCACCGGAACCGGTTGGCGCTGATCGTTGATCTCGACGTAGCCGTAGGGCGTGCCGAAGGACACCGTGGAGATCGGCACACCCTGGTCCTTGGCGGTGCGCGCCGCGGTGTACGCACCCTTGGGGTTGTCCGGATTGGACGGCACGGTCTCCTTGCCGTCGGACATCAGCACGATGCGCGCCGGCGGCTTCTCGTCGCCGCCGCCGATCACCGCGCCGACGGTGGCGATCGCCTGCAGCGCCGTGAAGATGCCCTCACCGGTAGCGGTCCGGTCCGCCAACTGCAGCTTGTCCAGGCCGTTCTTGGTGGCCTCACGATTGGTGGTCGGTTGCACCAGCACGGTCGCGGTGCCGGCGTAGGCGATGAGGCCGAGGTTGATCCCCGGGGTGAGCTGGTCGGCGAATTGCTTGGCGGCCTCCTGCGCGGCGGCCAAGCGGCTGGGCGCGACGTCGGTGGCACGCATGGACTGCGAGACGTCGATCACCAACATCACCACCGCGCGGTTGCGCGGAATCCGCACATCGTGGGTGGGGCCGGCCATCGCCACGGTCAGCAAGACGAGGGAGACCGCCAGCAAGGCGGCGGGCAGATGCCGCCAGCGGGTGGGTTGCTTGGGCGCCACACTTTCGAGCAGCTCCATGTTGGCGAACCGCAGGACCCGCTGCTTGCGAGCGCGCTGAACGAAGACGTAGTACGCGATCAGACCGAGCACGACGAACAGGAACAGGAACCACCACGCGTGCGCAAAGCCCGTCAGGCTCATCGGACCGAGAATCGGTAATGTCATGTGCTAGAAGTCATTTCGGTTTGGTTGCTGATCGGGCTTTCGTCTACCGCTGGCCGGCCAGGGCACCGCGCCGCCGGTTCGCCACGAACCGCACCACGTCGGCGATCCAGTCGCGGTCCGTGCGCAGGCTCAGCAGTGGCGCGTCGCAACGGCGCAAGGTGCGGGCCACTTCCTCGCGGTGGGCCGCGGCCGCCCGCTCGAAGTCACTGCGAAGTTGTTCGTCGATGGTGAACTCCCGGGTGACACCGGTTTCGGTGTCCTGCAGCACCACATCGCCGACCGGCGGCAACTCGACATCGCGCGGGTCGAGGATCTCGATGCCGAGCACCTCGTGGCGACCGGCGATGGCCCGCAGCGGGCGCATCCAGTTGATCGGTCCGAGGAAGTCGCTGATGATCACCGCCATGCCGCGTCGACGCTCGGGCCGGCGCAGGGCATCGATGGCTGCCGCCAGGTCGCCGCGCACCCCGGTCGGGGCCTTCGGCGTGGTGGCGATCGCCCGCAGCAGCTCCTGCTCGTGCACCCGCCCGCTCAATGCCGGAACCCGGCGCATCGTCTCACCGTTGGCGATGATCGCCCCGATCCGGTTGCCGCCGCCGCTGTTGAGGAAAGCGATCGCAGCCGCGGCGGCCACCGCGAGGTCACGCTTCTCACAGGTGGTGGTACCGAAGTCCAGGCTGGCCGACATGTCGACGACCAACCAGGTCTCCAGCTCGCGGTCGGCGATCATCTGGCGCACGTGCGGCGTCTGCGTTCGTGCGGTCACCGACCAGTCCATGCGGCGTACGTCGTCGCCGGGCTGGTAGATGCGCGAGTCCCCCGGCTCTGATCCCGGTCCCGGGATCAGACCGAGGTGGTCGCCGTGCAGAACGCCGTCGAGCTTGCGCCGCACCGTCAGTTCCAGCTTGCGCAACGCCGCCGTCAGGGCCGGGTCCCGAATCTCCCCGCGCTTGAGAGACGGCAGGTCTACGGTGCGTCGGGAAGTGGTCACCGACCACCCGCCGCGCCGGCCGCGGCAGGCACGGCGGGCGCGACTGAATGCCCTTGCTGCGGAAGCGCATTCACCTGAGGCAGGGCCACGGTCTGCAAGATCCGGTTGACCACGGTCTCCGCCGAGACCTCGTCGGCCAGCGCGTCGTAGGTCAGCACCAGACGGTGGCGCAGCACATCCGGGATCACCTCGACGACGTCCTGCGGGATGACGTAGTCACGGCCGCGGACCAACGCCAGCGCGCGGGCCGCCGAGATGATGCCGAGCGAGGCACGCGGCGAGGCGCCATAGGCGATCCACGCCTTCGCGTCGGGCATACCGAACTTCTCGGGCTCTCGCGTCGCGGTGACGATCCGCACCACGTAATCGACCAGCGCGTGATGCACGAAGGTGTTGGCCGCCAGCTCCTGCAGGCGCAGCAGATCACCGGTGTTCAGGATCTGCTTGGGCTCCGGGGGTTTGACACCCATCCGGTAGATGATCTCGCGCTCTTCCTCCGGCGACGGGTAGTCGACGTTGAGCTTGAACAGGAAGCGGTCGCGCTGGGCTTCCGGCAGCGCGTAGACGCCTTCCTGTTCGATCGGGTTCTGGGTCGCCATGACCAAGAACGGGCTCGGCAGCGGGAAGGTCTTGCCGCCGATGGAGATCTTGCGCTCGGCCATCACCTCGAGCAGTGCGGACTGCACCTTGGCCGGTGCGCGGTTGATCTCGTCGGCGAGCAGGAAGTTCACCACCACCGGGCCCAGCTCGATGTCGAAGTCTTCCTTGCCCTGCCGGTAGATGCGGGTACCGATGATGTCGGTCGGCACCAGGTCGGGGGTGAACTGGATGCGGGCGAACGTGCCGCCGACCACCTTGGCGAACGTCTCGACGGCCAGCGTCTTGGCCACCCCGGGCACGCCTTCGAGCAGCACATGGCCCTTGGCGAGCAGGCCGACGAGCATCCGCTCGACCAGCTGGTCCTGGCCGACGATGATGCGCTTGACCTCGAAGACGGCGCGCTCGAGGGTGTGCACCTCGGCCTGCAGGCTGCCGTTGGGCGCCGCCTGCGGGGCAGCCGGCGCGGCGTGGGAGCCGGTAGACCCGGGCGGGAAGCCCGGCGCCGGGCTCGAACCGGGATAACCTCCGGCGCCCTGCGGCGGTCCACTCGGTGACGTCATCAACTTCCTCCCACGGTGTTCGACTACAAAACGCTGGTCTTGCTTCTTTGCTCTATCGGGCAAGCGGGTGCCCGCCGTCAACTATTCCAGGCACTTCGAGATCCGTCGACGCTGCCCGGAAGAGTTCAGGTTCCCCTCAGGATTCGATGATGCGGGCCGCGTAGGGCTGGATGCCCGCGGTGCGCACCGGGCTCACCGTGACCTTCTCCGCACTGCCCGACGCCTCGAGCATCTTGCCGCCGCCGAGGTACATCGCCACGTGCTGGCTGCCGCCGGGGCCCCAGAACAGGAGGTCGCCTCGCTTTGCCTGGGCCACCGGCACCTTGCGGCCGGTGTTGTACTGATCCCCCGAATACTTCGGAATCTGCACACCGACGCCGGCAAAGGCGTAGCGAGTCAGCCCCGAACAGTCGAAGCCCACCTTGCCGGCGTCATAGTCCACACCGGGGCCGGGACCGGTCAGCGTGCCGCCGCCCCAGGAGTACGGCACGCCCATCTGGGAGCCGCCGCGCCGGATCGCGTACTCGATGGCCTGGGGCCCGCGGACCCGACCGCCGGGGAAAGTCGAAGCCGCCTGCTTCGGGGCCAGGCCGATGGACTGCAGGAACTGCTGGCCGAGGTTCTGCGTGGTTTGCAGCGCGATCTGGCTGACCTGAAACGACGCGTTGGCGATGGCCACCGGGTCGCCGGGCGCCCCGGAGCTGACGATCTTCGGCAGGGTGGGATCCCATTGCCCGTCGTCGGGCGCGGCGTTGGCCGGCGTCACCAGGCTGATCGCCGCGAACGCAGTTGCGGCGATCAGGATCAGGCACCGTAAGACGAAGGAGCGCAATGTTTTCCCATCAGTATTCGATGTAGCGGACGACGTACGGGGTCATCCCGCTTGTGCGGACCGGCGAGATCTTGACGTGTGAACCCGTGTAGGGCGCCTCGAGCATCTGGCCGTTGCCGAGATAGAGCGTCACGTGCTGGCTGCCGCCGGGGCCGTAGAAGATCACGTCGCCGCGGCGCATCTGCGAGGACGGGATCTTCCGGCCGGCGTTGTACTGCGAGCCCGAGTAATGCGGCAATTTGATGCCGACCCCGGCAAAGGCGTAGAGGATGAGGCCCGAACAGTCGAAGCCGACGGTGTTGGCGCCCGAATCGATGCCGCGGCTCGGCCCGGCAGCGTTGCCGCCGCCCCAGGAGTACGGAACACCCATCTGGGAACCCGCCCGCTGGATGACGTATTCGGATGCCTGCCGGCCGTAGACCCGTGGGATGGCCCCGTTGGTGTAGCCGGTCGGGGTGGGCAGGATGCCCAGCTTCTGCAGGAACTGCCGTCCCATGTTCTGGGTGACCTGGGCCGAGGTCGACGAGATCCCGAGCACGGTGTTGATGATCGCGATCGGGTCGCCGCTGACGAACGCGCTCGGAATCGCCGGCAGCGTCGGATCCCATTCGCCGTCCCACTTCTGGCCCGCTTGAGCCGGTGCGCCCGGGGCCCGATCCCAGTCCCCCGCCGCGGCCTGCGGCGCCTGTCCCGGTGCCGGCGCCGCGGGCGCGCTTGATGCCGACGCCTTGCTCACCTGAGCGAGTTGGGCTGCCGCCGTTGACCGTTGCGCGGTCAACCGGTCCAGTTCACCCTGTTGGGCGCTGAATGTCTGCTGCGCCTGGCGCAGCGCGGCGACCGCGCTGTCCTGGCTGGCCTGAGCCTTGGTCGCGGCCTGATCGGCGTTCTGTTTGGCCAGCCGGGCCGCCGACTCCCGGTTGACCTGCTCGGTGCGGGCACGCTGCAGATCGGCGATCACCTTGTCGGTGCTGGCAGCCAGGGTCTGCCCGGTCGCCGCGGCGCTGACGATGTCGGCGGGGTCGGACGCGGTCAGATAGGAGTCCGACGGCCCGTTGACGTAGGTGGCGGCCGCGAAGGTGTCGAATCGTTTCTGCGCTTCGTCGATGGCCCGGTTGGCCTCAGCGATGCCCTGCTGGCTGGCGTCGACCTCCTGCTGCGCGGTCGCGGCCGCATCGCGGGCGTCCTGCACCTCGACGATGGCCTTGTTGACGGCTTCCTGCTGGGTTTGGATGGCGGCGCCGAGCTCCTGCAATTTCTGGTCGGCGTCGGCCACCGCAGCGACGAGGGTGGCGATCTGATCGGGGGCACCGGGCTCGGCCCCGGCCGGGATACCACCGGACAATGTCGTGCCCAACAGCAGCGCCGCGGTCAGCGGCAGCGCCCAGAACCGGCCGTGCAGACGCCACGTCGTCTCCCGGCCTGCTCCTCGCGTGCGCGGAACCCGATCTGCTCCTCGCCTGCGCGGGACGCCAACGGTGCGTCTCATTCGACTCAAGTCTCCTATGGCTCAACGTCGGCGTGCCGGCGTTTGCTCGGGGCCTATGCACAGAAGTCACATGAAGCACAACTGCAACAATGGGTACCGATTGCACCGTACGTCACATCTGAAGCCAAAGAAACTTTAGTCACAAATTACAGGAATGTAATTGCGAATAGTGTGACCAATTAGTGATATTGGGCGATATTACGAACGAATGTTCGAGCAGGTTCTCAGGGCTCGACAACCGGGGCGCTCGAGGCCCCTGACCCGGCAATTCGTTTGCTACGCACCTGGAGAACACGGGTTAGCACGGCCGCCGCGGCGACGCCGACTGTCAGGACGATCGCAAGCGCGGTCCAGGGAAAGTCGGGGGTCGAAATCTCCCCCACGAAATTCTTCGCCGACAAAACCGGATTACCGGTCTTGGCCACGTCTTGTCCGGCCTCCAAAGTCACCCGGTCGATTGTCGGACTGTACGTCCCGGCGAACGACGGGCTCAGCGCGAGCACGGTCGCGCCCGGATTGGCCGCGCCGACCTCGGTGGCGATATCACGCAGGGGCGTATCGATGGCCGGGTTGGCCGGCAGCACCACGACCTTGAGGTCGACGCCGCTCTGGCGGGCATCGCTGACGACCTGCCGAAGCCCCTCGACATCGGCCTGCGGCGCACTCACCCCGTCGTCGCGGACGTCTGCCTGCACGGCCGCCATGCACTTGGCCACGCCGTCTGGTTGCGCCGGATCCATACCGACGGTGGCGCATACCTCGACCGGGATGTAGGCCGGCAGGAACGGGATGACATGAGGTCCGGTCACAGGGGCACGGTACGCCGAGCCGCATCGCCGACGTGAAGCGACACAGGAATCGTCACCGCATCGACCGCCCTGCGTAGCCCCGGCGTGACGCACGCCGCCGGTGACCGGATGGGACGGATCGGCCCGAGTGGGTAGCAACGCGCACCCGACAAGGGAAGACTGGACCCCGGCCCTCCGGGCATTGCAGGACAAGCGTACTGTTAACATCGGAACGCCGCCGACACAGCCCGTCGCGGTGAGATCTAGCCGGGAGTTGATGTGAGCAGCGAGAATACGGAAAATTCGTCCCTTAACTCATTTGGTGCCCGCGACACATTGACGGTCGGGGACCAGAACTACGAGATCTACCGACTCGACGCGGTACCCGGTACCGAAAAGCTCCCGTACAGCCTGAAGGTGCTGGCGGAGAACCTGTTGCGCACCGAGGACGGCGCCAACATCACCAAAGAGCACATCGAGGCCATCGCCAACTGGGATCCCTCGGCTGACCCGAGCATCGAGATCCAGTTCACCCCGGCCCGCGTGCTGATGCAGGACTTCACCGGCGTGCCGTGCATCGTCGACCTAGCCACCATGCGCGAGGCCGTGGCCGCCCTCGGCGGCGACCCGAACAAGGTCAACCCCCTGTCCCCCGCCGAGATGGTCATCGACCACTCCGTCATCCTCGACGTCTTCGGCAACGCCGGCGCCTTCGAGCGCAACGTCGAACTCGAGTACGAGCGCAACTCCGAGCGCTACCAGTTCCTGCGCTGGGGCCAGGGCGCGTTCGACGACTTCAAGGTCGTCCCCCCGGGCACCGGCATCGTGCACCAGGTCAACATCGAGTACCTGGCCCGCGTCGTCATGGTGCGTGACGGTAAGGCCTACCCCGACACCTGTGTGGGCACCGACAGCCACACCACCATGGAGAACGGCCTGGGCGTGCTGGGCTGGGGTGTCGGCGGTATCGAGGCCGAGGCCGCCATGCTGGGCCAGCCCGTCTCGATGCTCATCCCCCGTGTCGTCGGCTTCAAGCTGACCGGTGAGATCAAGCCCGGCGTGACCGCCACCGACGTCGTGCTCACCGTCACCGACATGCTGCGTAAGCACGGCGTGGTCGGCAAGTTCGTCGAGTTCTACGGCAAGGGCGTGGCCGAGGTGCCGCTGGCCAACCGCGCCACCCTGGGCAACATGAGCCCCGAATTCGGTTCCACCGCAGCGATTTTCCCGATCGACGAAGAAACCATCAACTACCTGCGGCTGACCGGGCGCAGCGAGCAGCAGCTGGCACTGGTCGAGGCCTATGCCAAGACGCAGGGCATGTGGCACAACCCCGATCACGAGCCTGCCTTCTCCGAATACCTCGAGCTCGACCTGTCCACCGTGGTGCCGTCGATCTCCGGCCCGAAGCGGCCCCAGGACCGCATCGAGCTGTCGGACGCCAAGAACGCGTTCCGCAAGGACATCCACAACTACGTCGAAGAGAACCACCCGGCGCCCGAGACCAAGCTCGACGAGGCCGTCGAGGAGTCCTTCCCGGCCAGCGACCCCGCCAGCCTGTCGTTCGCCGACGACGGCGCAGTCGACGTCCGTCCGTCCGCGGCCAATGGCGCCGAGGGTCGGCCGACCAAGCCCGTCACCGTGCGCTCCGAGGAGCGCGGCGACTTCGTGCTGGACCACGGCGCGGTCGTCGTCGCCGGAATCACCTCCTGCACCAACACCTCCAACCCGTCGGTCATGCTCGGTGCGGCACTGCTCGCGAAGAAGGCCGTCGAGAAGGGCCTTAGCACCAAGCCGTGGGTCAAGACCAACATGGCGCCGGGCAGCCAGGTCGTCACCGACTACTACAACAAGGCCAACCTCTGGCCGTACCTGGAGAAGCTGGGCTACTACCTGGGCGGCTACGGCTGCACCACCTGCATCGGCAACACCGGCCCGCTGCCCGAGGAGATCTCGGCGGCCATCAACGACAACGATCTGTCGGTGACCGCGGTGCTCTCGGGCAACCGCAACTTCGAGGGCCGCATCTCCCCCGACGTCAAGATGAACTACCTGGCCTCCCCGCCGCTGGTGATCGCCTACGGCATCGCGGGCACCATGGACTTCGATTTCGAGACCGACCCGCTCGGCCAGGATCAGGACGGCAACGACGTCTTCCTCAAGGACATCTGGCCGTCGGCCCAAGAGATCGAGGAGACCATCGCGTCCTCGATCAACCGGGAGATGTTCACCGAGTCCTACGCCGACGTGTTCAAGGGCGACGACCGGTGGCGTTCGCTGGCCACCCCGGAGGGCAACACCTTCGAGTGGGACGACGCTTCGACCTATGTGCGCAAGGCCCCGTACTTCGACGGCATGCCCGCCGAGCCGGAGCCGGTCAGCGACATCAAGGGCGCCAGAGTCCTTGCCCTGCTGGGAGATTCGGTGACCACCGACCACATCAGCCCGGCCGGCTCGATCAAGCCCGGCACCCCCGCCGCGCAATATCTGGACGCCAACGGCGTCGAGCGCAAGGATTACAACTCGCTGGGGTCGCGGCGCGGCAACCACGAGGTGATGATCCGCGGCACCTTCGCCAACATCCGGCTGCGCAACCAGCTGCTCGACGATGTCTCCGGCGGCTACACCCGGGACTTCACCCAGCCCGGTGGCCCGCAGGCGTTCATCTACGACGCCTCGGTCAACTACAAGGAAGCCGGCATCCCGCTGGTCGTCCTCGGCGGCAAGGAGTACGGTTCGGGCTCCTCGCGCGACTGGGCGGCCAAGGGCACGGTGCTGCTGGGCGTGAAGGCCGTCATCACCGAGTCCTTCGAGCGCATCCACCGGTCGAACCTGATCGGTATGGGCGTCATCCCGCTGCAGTTCCCGGCGGGTGAGTCGGCCGCGAGCCTCAAGCTCGACGGCACCGAGACCTACGACATCACCGGCATCGAGGAGCTCAACGCGGGCAAGACCCCGAAGACGGTCAAGGTCACCGCCACCAAGGAGGACGGGTCCAAGGTCGAGTTCGATGCGGTCGTTCGCATCGACACCCCCGGTGAGGCCGACTACTACCGCAACGGCGGCATCCTGCAGTATGTGCTGCGGAACATGTTGAAGTCGAAGTAATCCTGACCGCGTACATCGAAGCGGGACAAACAGCGCCGACGTGCGCTTGTGCGAGGAGTGTGGGTTAGGTGCCGCGGGTAACCGACGACCATCTCGCCGCCCGGCGCCGTCAGATTCTCGACGGCGCCAGGCGCTGCTTCGGTCAGTACGGCTATGAGAGTGCGACCGTGCGGCGGCTCGAAGAAACCATCGGGCTGTCGCGCGGCGCAATCTTTCACCATTTCAAGGACAAGGACACCTTGTTCTTCGAACTGGCCCGTGAGGACGCCGAGCGGATGGCCGACGTGGCCGCCCGCGAGGGGTTGATCCAGGTGATGCGCAACATGCTCGCCGCGCCAGAACAGTTCGACTGGTTGGCCACCCGGCTTGAGATCGCTCGAAAGCTGCGTAACGACCCGGCATTTCATCGAGGCTGGGCCGAGCGGTCGGCCGAGCTGGACGCCGCGATCACCGAACGTCTGCGCCGCCAGAAGCAGGCCGGGCGGCTGCGCGACGATGTGCCGAGCGCGGTCTTGCACATCTACCTGGATCTGGTGCTCGACGGTCTGGTGGCGCGGATCGCCTCCGGCGAGGACCCGAAGAACCTCACGGCGGTCCTGGACCTCGTCGAGGACAGCGTGCGCCAGCAGTCAACGTCTGAGCGCTGAATCCCACTACCGCGCAGCGGTTGTGCTCGTCAGGCCTTTGACCGGGTGCGGTGATTAGGGCCGCCGCGGCTACGCATCGTCGTGCCCGACTCCCGCAACAAGCTGTGGATCGACCCGTACGAACGTCCGGTCTTCTCCACCAGCGACCGAATGCTGGCACCCCCCTCGTACTCCTTGCGGAGTTCGGCCAGCAGTTCGCCGCGATTCTTGTTCGTTGTTTCGCTCATCGACATCTCCCCGCTTGTGATGTCCCGACGGGTACCCACAGTAGGAAACGCCCACACACCGGCGGATCGATTTGTCCAACGTCTTATATTGACGTTCTCGAAGATGTGATGGTCCTTGGGAATTCGCGCCTAGGCGAGCTCGATGAGATCCCGGTACTCGGTGGACCAGAAGTCCTCCGTGCCGTCCGGCAGCAGCACGACGCGCTGCGGGTCGAGCGCCTCGGCCGCGCCCGGGTCGTGGGTCACCAGCACCACGGCCCCCTGGTAGCTGCGCAATGCATCGAGAACCTGCTCACGCGAGGCGGGGTCGAGGTTGTTGGTCGGCTCGTCGAGCAGCAACACATTGGCCGTCGAAGCGACCAGGCCGGCCAGCGCCAGGCGCGTCTTCTCACCGCCGGACAGGGTGCCGGCGGGCTGCTCCAACTGCGGGCCGGTGAACATAAAGGCGCCCAACAGACCTCGCAGATCCTGCTCCCCGGTGTCTGGTGCGGCATGGCGGATGTTCTCCCAGACCGTCGCCTCATTGTCGAGGGTGTCGTGCTCTTGGGCGAAGTAGCCGATCTTGCAGCCATGGCCGGGTTCCAAGACGCCGGCATCGGCGCTCTCGGCGCCCGCGAGCAGCCGTAGCAGCGTCGTCTTACCCGCGCCGTTGAGGCCGAGTACCACCACACGAGAGCCGCGGTCGATGGCCAGATCGACACCCGTGAAGATCTCCAACGATCCGTACGTCTTCGTCAATCCCTTGGCCACCAAAGGCGTCTTTCCACACGCAGCCGGTATGGGGAACTTGATGCGGGCCACCTTGTCGGCCACCCGCTCGGCATCGAGTTCGGCGATCATGCGTTCGGCGCGGCGCAACATGTTCTGTGCGGCAACAGCTTTGGTGGCCTTGGCGCCCATCTTGGCGGCCTGGGCCCGCAGCGCACCCGCCTTCTTCTCCGCATTGGCGCGTTCACGGCGTCGACGTTGTTCGTCGGTGGCGCGAGCGTCGAGGTATTTCTGCCAGCCCATGTTGTAGACATCAGCCTCGCCGCGCACCGCGTCGAGAAACCACACCCGGTTGACGACCTCGGCGAGCAGATCGACATCGTGACTGATCACGACGAGGCCGCCGGTGTGGTTGTGCAGGAAGTCGCGCAGCCAGCCGATCGAGTCCGCGTCGAGGTGGTTGGTGGGCTCGTCGAGCAGCAATGTGGTCGCCGAACCGGATCCCGTCTCGGAGGCCGCGAACAAGATGCGGGCCAGTTCCACGCGGCGACGCTGACCACCCGAGAGGGTGCGCAGAGGCTGGGTGAGGATCCGATCGGGCAGACCGAGGCTCGCGCAGATACGCCCGGCCTCGCTCTCGGCGGCGTACCCGCCGAGCGCCGAGAACCGTTCCTCCAACTGCCCGTAGCGACGGACCGCCTTGTCCCGCGCGGCATCGTCGGCCACTTCGGCCATCAGGGCCTGCTGCTTCTCCAGGTCGGCCAGCAGCGTGTCGAGGCCACGGGCCGACAGCACGCGATCTCGGGCCAGCACGTCGAGATTGCCTTCACGCGGGTCCTGCGGCAGATAGCCGATCTCACCGGTCCGCGTGATGGTGCCCGCATACGGTTCACCCTCGCCCGCCAGGATGCGCATCGTCGTGGTCTTGCCGGCGCCGTTGCGTCCGACCAGACCGATCCGGTCACCGGGCTGAACCCGCAACGCCGAGCCGTCGATGGACAGCAGCGTGCGCGCGCCGGCGCGGACCTCCAGGTCCGTTGCGGTGATCACGCTGCGGTCCTCCTATTTCTCGTCGCGATGGTGTGTCGCGGGTTACTTCTCGTCCGTAAAGACCGGGGGGCGCTTTTCCGCGCGCGCGGATACCGCTTCCTCGAAGTTTGCGGTGAGCAGGCGCACGAAGAGTTGTCCCAGGCCTTCGGCCTGCATGTGCCCCTCCAGACTAGCGGCGTCCAGTCCACTCCAAAGTGTGCGCTTGGTCAACTCAATACCCGGCCGGGAGAAAGCCGCCATGCGGTCGGCCATCGAATAACAGGTGTCCAGGAGTGCGTCCTCGGCCACCACGCTGGACACCAGGCCGATGCGTTCGGCCTCCTGCGCGTCGACGTCGCGGCCCGTCAACATGATCTCGAACGCGCGCGACGAGCCGATGGCGCGCGGCAACAAATAGGACAGGCCCAGCTCACTGGCGGTCAGACCGTTGTTGATGCCTGCGGCACGGAAGTAAGCGCCCTGGGCGGCGACCCGGACGTCACAGGCCAGGGCCAGGCAAAGGCCGCCGCCGATGGCCGCACCGTTCACGGCGGCGATCACCGGCTGGTGCAGCCGTCGTAGGGCCAGAATCACATCGTCGAGGATCTCCATCGACCGAAGTGCATACGTGGGCCTGGTCAGCCCAGCGACGTGGGGCACCGCACCTGCGGACTTGTGATCGGCCCCGGAGGAGAAGCCTCGGCCGGCCCCGGTCAGCACCACGACCCGCACACTGTTGTCGTAGCGCAACTCTTCCAGCACACCCTTGAGCGGAACCATGACATCGAAGGCCATCGAGTTCATCCGCTCGGGGCGGTTGAGGGTCACCAGGGCCACGTCCGGTCGGGAGCGGTCGACCAGGACGAATTCACTCTGCTCAGTCACGGACAGCACGCTATCGCGTGCCGGCCGTCACACCTGTTCGGCGTCGCCGGAAGCGGCCTGCTCCTTCATCGCGGCGTCGATGTCGAATTCCTTGATCTTCTGAACCAGGTCCTCCAGTGCTGCCGGCGGCAGGGCTCCGGCCTGGTTGAAGACCAACTTGCCCTTCTTGAACGCCATCAGGGTGGGGATCGACCGGATATCGGCTGCCGCGGCCAGCTCCTGCTCGGCCTCGGTGTCCACCTTGGCGAACACGACGTCAGGATGTTGTTCGGAGGCGGTCTTGAACGTCGGCGCAAACGCGCGGCACGGCCCACACCATGACGCCCAGAAATCCACCAGCACGATCTCGTTGCCGTTGACGATGTCATTGAACTGATCTGCGGTGATGTCTTGCGTACTCACACTTTTCCTAACGTCGGGGCTTGACGGCCTGTTCCCAGCCTATTTCAACAGCGCCTGCACAGCGCCGTTTCAGCCTGCTTGTTCGTGCTCCGCCGCAGTTGGTACCCAGTCAGGCCGTCGAGGGCAGTTCAGGGCGTCGTCCCGACTCGAAACGCCAGATCGCGGCGTGAAGCGCGGTGAGATCCCAACCTGCGCGGTCCGCCACGGCACGCAGCACCGGGACCGCGTCGGCCGCGTCCGCCTCCCGCTTGACGTAACGGACCACGGCTGCGTCGACCTTGAGGTCCGGCACCTGTGCGAGGAGTACGAGATACGTCCACGTGAAGCCGGACCGTTGCCCGGGCACCGCGCACCATGCCGCCCTGGCCTGCGCGCAGCGCTCGCTGTCCTCGGCCGCTGCGCGCAGGTCGGCGGCGGTCTCGATACCGAGCTCGACCAGCGCCTGGGTGGCCTGCACCAGCGCCGCGGCCCGAAGCGGCGCATTTCTGGCCGTCGAAGTAGGCCGGCGATTGCCGATCGCCGACGCCCACGCCTGGGGGCCGCCGAACTCCTCGACGTTGGCCAGGAGTTCGGCCGCGCCGTCGGTATCGGCATCACCGCCTTGTCCGGCTCGGTGGCCGCGGTAGCGCTCCACCACCTTCTCGACGGTCCGATGGCGCGCCCCGGTGACGTATAACGCGTCAATGATGCACAACGCCAACGACTTCGGATACCCGGTGGACTTCCAGTCCCCCGGGTCACCCAGGTCGCGTTCGCAGGCTGCGCGCAGTTGCTCGATCTCGCTGTCCATGACGGTGCCTTCCCCTTCAGCGGGACCGTTCTGGTCCCATCACCGGCGAAGCTAACGACGCCGCCCGACAAGATCGGGGCGCTGCGGCCCCAAATTCGAGAGTTATCCACAGGCTCGATCGGGGTTGGGAATCGGTCCTCGGCGGGTACTCGAGAAGGCTTGCCAACCAGAGAGCGCCTGAGGAGGTGGCCATGTCCAAACCACTGTTGTTCGTCACGCAGATTCTGGCCGCGGTCGGCGCCGCCGGAGCCGTGGCCCTGGGATCGACTGCGTCTGCCGAAGAACCGCCGGCGCCGTGTACCGAGACCCAAGCCGCCACGGTCTGTCAGGGGCCGGGCAGTGCGAGTGTGGTGGTGTCCCCGCCGGGGCAGTCGCACGGCACCAACGGTCAGACCCCGCAGAACGGACCGTACGGACCGTCCGGCCAGAATCCGCCAGTGGGCTAACCGGATCGGGCCGCCGCGGAACTCCCGCGGCGGCCCCGCTTCACGCGCAGGCGTGCCGGATATTGGCCAACAGCTGAGCTTGACGCTTCGGCCACCAGAACAACTCCACAACCAGTGCGCCTAGATAGACGACCGAGACGACAGCGTTGCCCACCGAACCGAAGACGGCGTCCCACAACGCACTTGCCGCCGCCACGACGAGCACCAGCGGCAACAACCATCGGAAACGGTGGGCGGACTCTGCGGCCTCATCCGCGCCTCGTCGGTAATCGCGGGCAGCCTCGATCAGGCTCTGGTCTTCGATCGGTTCACCGGCGCGGGCGGCACGCGTCATCGCCACCCGGTCGGCTCCGGACAGTTGCGCCGACATCGGCCAGTACCGTGCCATCCGGCGCGCCATCCAGATTCCGTAACACGTACCTACGACGACGAACACGATCAGGCCCGCGAACCAGAACCCAGAATCCAGCCAGGCGAGCACTCCCAGCACCGCGCCCACTGCGGCGCCGATGACGAGCGCTCGGCCGGCGAAGCCACTACGCCATACGAACGGCGGGACCGTGATCACCCGGTCATTGTGCGGTGTCTGTCGTGAATTAGACGGTGAACCCGAGGGCGCGAAGCTGCTCGCGGCCGTCGTCGGTGATCTTGTCCGGACCCCACGGCGGATTCCAGACCCAGTTGATCTTGATCTCGTTGACCAGGCCGGCGCCCACCAACGCGGTACGCGACTGATCCTCGATGACATCGGTCAACGGACAGGCCGCCGAGGTGAGCGTCATGTCGATCAGCGCGACCGCGCCGTCATCGCCCTGCTCGACGTTGAGGCCGTAAACCAGACCGAGGTCAACGACGTTGATGCCCAGCTCGGGATCCACCACGTCGCGCATGGCTTCCTCGACATCGGCCAGCAGTTCGTCTGAGGCGGTATCACTCATCGCTTGTCCTCCACGTCGTCGCTGGCCTGCACCAGCGCGTCTTTAAAAGCCATCCAACCCAGCAGCGCGCACTTCACCCGGGCCGGGTACTTGGCGACGCCGGCAAATGCGATGCCGTCACCGAGTACATCTTCGTCCCCTTCAACGTTGCCGCGTGAGGAAATCATCTCGGTGAACGCCTCGACCGTCTTGAGCGCGTCACCGACGCTCTGGCCGATGACCTGATCGGTGAGCACCGAGGTGGCTGCCTGGCTGATCGAACAGCCCTGCCCGTCATACGAGATGTCCGCCACGGTCTGCGTGTCGTCGGACAGCGTGACCCGCAGGGTCACCTCGTCTCCACAGGTCGGGTTGACGTGATGTACCTCGGCCGCGAAGGGCTCCCGCAGTCCGCGATTGTGCGGATGTTTGTAGTGATCCAGGATCACTTCCTGGTACATCTGTTCCATCTTCACGAGAAGAACTCCACAGCGCGTTTGATGCCGGCCACCAGGCGGTCGACTTCGTCGAGCGTGTTGTAGACCGCGAACGACGCGCGAGCCGTGGCGGCGATGCCGAAGCGACGGTGCAGCGGCCAGGCGCAATGGTGCCCGACGCGCACCGCGACACCCTCGTCGTCGAGCACCTGCCCGACGTCGTGGGCGTGGATTCCGTCGACGACGAAACTCACCGGGGACCCGCGATGTTCCATCGTCGTCGGCCCGACGACGCGGACCTGCGGCAGCGCCGACAAGCCTTCCAGCGCGGCGGCCACCAGCTCGGCCTCGTGCGCCTCGACGGCGTCCATCCCGAGGTTGTTCAGATACCGTGCGGCAGCGGCCAATCCGACCACCTGCGAGGTCATCGGCGTACCCGCCTCGAAGCGCTGCGGGGCCGGCGCGTAGGTGGTCTGCTCCATCGTGACGGTCTCGATCATCGAACCGCCGGTGATGAACGGAGGCATCGAGTTCAGCAGCGCGAGCCGGCCGTAGAGCACACCGATGCCGGTAGGGCCGAGCATCTTGTGGCCGGAGAACGCCGCGAAATCGACGTCGAGCGCGTGAAAATCAACCGGCTGATGCGGTACCGACTGGCAGGCGTCCAGCACCGTGAGCGCGCCAACCGCCTTGGCCCGTGACACCAACTCGTCCACCGGTGCGATGGCACCGGTGACATTCGAATGATGGCTGAAGGCCACCACTTTCACCCGCTCGTCGAGGTCCAGCGAATCCAGGTCGATGCGACCGTCGTCGGTCACGCCATACCATCGCAGCGTCGCACCAGTGCGCTGGGCCAACTCCTGCCAGGGAATCAGGTTCGCGTGGTGCTCCAGCTCGGTGGTGACGATGACGTCACCGGGGCCGACGGCATGTTCGAACCGCTTGTCCCCCAGCACGTATGCGACGAGGTTGAGCGACTCGGTGGCATTCTTGGTGAACACCAGCTCGTCCGGCTCGGCACCCACGAACGCCGCGATATCGGAGCGGCCCTGCTCGTAGGCGTCGGTGGCCTCCTCCATCAGCTGGTGCGCACCGCGGTGCACGGCGCCGTTGGAGGTGGTGAGGAACTGCCGTTCGGCGTCGAGCACCTGCAGCGGCTTCTGCGACGTCGCCCCGGAATCCAGGTACGCCAACTGCGTTCCGCCGCGCATGACCCGGCTCAGAATCGGGAAGTCCGCCCTGACCTCAGCCAGCACGGTGGGGTCGATAGTCCGTGCGACGGTCACTGTCTTGCTCCTCGCGTCCGTGCTATCTCAGGCTCCGACCGCCTGCGTGAAGCGCACGTATCCGTTCTCTTCGAGCTCGTCGGCGAGTTCCGGCCCGCCCGATTCCACGATGCGTCCGCCGACGAACACGTGCACGAACTGCGGGCGGATGTAACGCAGGATGCGGGTGTAGTGGGTGATCAGCAGGATGCCGCCGTGCTCGGCCTCGGCGTAGCGGTTGACACCCTCGCTGACGATGCGCAGCGCATCGACGTCCAGCCCCGAGTCGGTCTCGTCGAGGATGGCGATCTTCGGCTTGAGCAGCCCCAGCTGCAGGATCTCGTGGCGCTTCTTCTCGCCGCCGGAGAAGCCCTCGTTGACACTGCGCTCGCCGAACGCCGGATCGATCTCCAGCTCGTCCATGGCGGCCTTGACTTCCTTGACCCAGTGCCGCAGCTTCGGCGCCTCACCACGCACCGCGGTGGCCGCGGTACGCAGGAAGTTCGACATCGACACCCCGGGCACCTCGACGGGGTACTGCATGGCCAGGAACAGACCCGCGCGCGCCCGCTCGTCGATGCTCATCTCGAGGACGTCCTGCCCGTCGAGGGTGATCGACCCGGAGGTCACCGTGTACTTGGGGTGACCGGCGATCGCGTAGGACAGGGTCGACTTGCCGGAGCCGTTGGGGCCCATGACCGCGTGGGTCTCCCCCGACTTCACGGTGAGGTCGACACCCTTCAAAATCGGGATCTCGGTGTTCTCGGCGCCTTCGGCGGCGTTGACCGAGACGTGCAGGTCCTTGATTTCCAGAGTGGTCATGAGTGCGATGCTTTCGATTCGGTGATGGCAAGTTCTTTTTCGATCGCGGCGGTCAGACGCTCACGCACCTCGGGGACAGCGATCTTGGCGATGATCTCGTTGAAGAATCCGCGCACGACCAGGCGCCGCGCCTGGTCCTCGGGAATGCCGCGGGCGCGCAGGTAGAACAACTGCTCGTCGTCGAAACGCCCAGTGGCACTGGCGTGCCCGGCTCCGACGATCTCGCCGGTCTCGATTTCGAGGTTGGGTACCGAGTCGGCGCGCGCACCGTCGGTGAGCACCAGGTTGCGGTTCACCTCGAAGGTGTCGGTGCCGGTGGCCTCGGCCCGGATCAACACGTCGCCGATCCACACCGTGTGCGCATCGGGCTTCTTGGAATCCGGATCGCCCTGCAGCGCGCCCTTGTAGAGCACGTCGGACTTACAGTGCGGCTGAGCATGATCGACCAGCAACCGAGACTCGAAGAACTGACCGTCGTCGGCGAAGTAGGTGCCGAGCATCTTGGCGTCACCGCCGGGCCCGGTGAATCGCACGGTGGCCGAGGTGCGCACGACATCGCCACCGAGGGTGACGTTGACGTGTCCGAGTACCGCGTCCTTGCCGAGCTTGGCGTGGTGCGCGCTGACATGCACCATGTCGTCGGCCCAGTCGGCGATCCAAATGACGCCGAGGCCGGCCGAATCGCCGACGATGATCTCGACGTTGTCGGCATAGGTTCCGCTGCCGCGCAGGTCGACCACCACGATGGCCCGCGACAGTTCCTCGACCCGGATCTGCAGGTGGCCGTAGCCCACGGTGTCGACACCGGGGCCTTCCACCACGATCTCGATGGGCTCGGCGACTTCGGTGTCACGCTTGACCGTCACGACCGTCGCGGCCTCGAACGACGAATAGGCCTGGGCGGCAACACGATCGGTGGGCGTCCCGGCCTCGCCGAGCCGCTTGTCGTCACGGCCGACGGTCTCCACGGTCACGCCGGGACGCTCGGTCACCGTGATGCCGGCTTTGCCGTTGGCAACGGCGGAGCCGTCGTGCAGGCCGCGGAGCCGTTTCAGCGGGGTGAACCGCCACAGCTCGTCGCGGCCGCCGGGCACCTCGAAGGCGTTGACGTCGAACGATGCGAACAGCTCGCCTTTGTTGGCGGCGGCCAACGTCGAGCCGGAGTTGGCGGCAGCCGTTTCGGCCGCTCCAGTCAGATTGGAACTCACTTAGCCGACCGCGCCTTCCATCTGCAGCTCGATCAACCGGTTGAGCTCGAGCGCGTATTCCATTGGCAGTTCCTTGGCGATGGGCTCGACGAAGCCGCGCACCACCATCGCCATCGCCTCGTCCTCCGTCAGGCCGCGGCTCATCAGGTAGAACAGCTGATCCTCGCTGACCTTGGACACCGTGGCCTCGTGACCCATCGTGACGTCGTCCTCGCGGATGTCGACGTACGGGTACGTATCCGAGCGGCTGATCGTATCGACCAGCAGCGCATCGCATTTCACGCTTGAGCGGCTGCCGTGCGCACCCTTGTTGACCTGAACGAGGCCGCGGTAGGACGCCCGGCCGCCGGCCCGGGCCACCGACTTGGACACGATGTTGCTCGACGTGTTCGGCGCCAGGTGCAGCATCTTGGCACCGGTGTCCTGGTGCTGCCCCTCACCGGCGAACGCCACCGAGAGCACCTCGCCCTTGGCGTGCTCACCGGTCATCCAGACAGCCGGGTACTTCATGGTGACCTTGGAGCCGATGTTGCCGTCGATCCATTCCATCGTGGCGCCGGCCTCGGCGCGGGCACGCTTGGTGACCAGGTTGAAGACGTTGTTCGACCAGTTCTGGATCGTGGTGTAACGCACCCGGGCACCGGGCTTCACGACGATCTCGACCACGGCGGAGTGCAGAGAATCCGACTTGTAGATCGGCGCGGTACAACCCTCGACGTAGTGCACGTAGGAGCCCTCGTCGGCGATGATCAGCGTCCGCTCGAACTGGCCCATGTTCTCGGTGTTGATCCGGAAGTAGGCCTGCAGCGGAATGTCGACGTGCACGCCCGGCGGCACGTAGATGAACGAGCCACCCGACCACACCGCGGTGTTCAGCGCCGAGAACTTGTTGTCCCCAGCCGGGATCACCGTGCCGAAGTACTGCTTGAAGATCTCCGGGTGCTCGCGCAAGCCCGAGTCGGTGTCCAGGAAGATGACGCCCTGAGCCTCAAGGTCCTCGCGGATCTGGTGGTAGACCACCTCGGACTCGTACTGAGCCGCGACACCGGCCACCAGACGCTGCTTTTCGGCCTCCGGAATGCCGAGGCGGTCATAGGTATTGCGGATGTCCTCGGGCAGCTCCTCCCAGGAGGCCGCTTGCTTCTCGGTGGACCGCACGAAGTACTTGATGTTGTCGAAGTCGATGCCTTCGAGGTTGGAGCCCCAGTTCGGCATGGGCTTCTTCTCGAAGGTGCGCAGCGCCTTGAGCCGGGATTCCAGCATCCATTCCGGCTCGTTCTTCTTGGCCGAGATGTCACGCACGACGGCTTCGGACAGGCCGCGCTGCGCACTGGCGCCCGCGACGTCCGAGTCCGACCAGCCGTAGCCGTAGTTGCCCAGCGACGCGATGGTCTCTTCCTGGGTCAATGGCGTTTCGGGCGTGATGGTCATTTCGCCGCTCCTTGCTTGCTTGCTGTCGTTTGGCTTGTCAGTGCGGGCGTCCGGGCTGGGCCGTCCGCATCGAGTGGAACGTGAGTGGTGCAGGCGCAGTCACCGTTGACGATGGTGGCCAGGCGCTGGACGTGGGTGCCCAGGATCTCGGCGAACGCTTCACTCTCCGTCTCGCACAACTCCGGGAATTCCTCGGCGACGTGCGACACCGGACAGTGGTGCTGACAGATCTGCACCCCGTGAATCGGCCCGTCCACCGGTGTCGTGGTGGTGGCGTAACCGGCCCGGGTCAGTGCGTCGGCGACCCGCTCGGCGGTGTCGGCGACGCTGCCCGAACCCTCGGTGACCCCGGCCAGAATCGTGTCCATCCGGCGCCGCGCGAAAGTCCGCACGGCCTCCTTGCCGCCGATCTCGCGCAGTTGCCTGATCGCGGCGACCGCGAGGTCATCGTAGGTGTGGCCGAGCTTGGCCCGCCCCGCCGCCGTGAGCCGGTAGCGCTTGGCCGGCCGGCCCCGGCCGTTGTGCTGCCAAGCGGCGGCAGCACTGGCCTGAGCATCACCGGCTTCGATGAGGGCATCGAGATGACGACGCACGCCGGCGGCCGAAATACCGAGCCGCTCGCCGATCTGCCCGGCCGTGATGGGACCCTCGAGCAGCAGATGGATGATCGCGCGCCGAGTGTGCCCGTCAGGAGCCGGCACGACATCGGTGACCGGCTTCGGCGTAGCCACCGAAGCTGGGCTCGAAGCAGAGCCCGCAGCCGTCCGATGCATTTTCACAACACCATTGTGACGGAATTCCGCGCGCGGTTCTAGCAAGGGCACCCTTACGTGACCTGGGCCACCGTTGCGTGGCGAAGGGCGCTTCCGTCGCCGGTTAGGCTGCCCTGATGGCAAGCCGCCTGTCGACCTTCAGCTCATCGATCGCCCGGTGGCACGGCGACGAACGAACCGTCGGATCCCCGCTCAACCCCGCCGAGGTCGTCGCGCTGCGCCGGACCCGGCTGTTCGGTGCCACCGGAACCGTACTGATGGCCATCGGCGCCCTCGGTGCCGGCGCCCGGCCCGTCGTGCAGGACCCGACCTTTGGGGTTCGGCTGCTCAACCTGCCCTCCCGCATCCAGACCGTGTCGCTGACGATGACCACGACCGGCGCGGTGATGATGGCGCTGGCCTGGCTCATGCTCGGGCGGTTCGCCCTCGGGCCGCGCCGGATGTCGCGCAGCCAACTGGACCGCACGCTGTTGTTGTGGGCCGTTCCGCTGCTGGTGGCGCCGCCGATGTACAGCAAGGACGTCTACTCCTACCTGGCCCAGAGCGAGATCGGGTACATCGGGCTCAACCCCTACCAGGTGGGTCCGGCCACCGGCCTCGGCCTGGATCACGTGTTCACCTTGTCGGTGCCCAGCCTGTGGCGCGAGACCCCGGCACCGTACGGGCCGCTGTTCCTGTGGATCGGCGAGAGTATCTCCGCACTGACCGGCGAGAACATTGTCGCGGCCGTGCTGTGCCACCGCATCGTGGTGCTTCTCGGTGTCGGCCTCATCGTCTGGGCCACCCCGCGACTGGCGCGGCGCTGCGGAGTCGCCGAGGTCAGCGCGCTGTGGCTGGGCGCCTGCAACCCGCTGCTGTTCATGCACCTGGTGGCCGGAATCCACAACGAAGCACTGATGCTGGGCTTGATGCTGGCCGGTACGGAGTTCGCGCTGCGCGGCATCGACGCCGCGGCTCCGCTGGTCCCGCGGCCGCTGACCTGGCCGCGCTCACGCGAAGACTGGCAACACTGGTACCCCGCGGGAATGCTGCTGTTCGGCACCGTGCTCATCACGCTGTCCTCGCAGGTCAAGCTGCCGTCGCTGCTCGCGCTCGGCTTTGTCGCGATGGCGCTGGCCTGGCGCTTGGGCGGCTCCATCAAAGCGTTCTTCGTGGCGAGCGTCCCCCTCGGCGTGGTGTCGCTGGTGGTGATGGCCGTGATCGGCTGGGCCAGTGGCCTGGGATTCGGCTGGCTGGGCACGCTCGGCACCGCCAACGTGGTCCGCAGCTGGATGTCACCCCCGACACTGCTGGCCCTGGGTACTGGTCAGGTCGGCATCCTGCTGGGGCTCGGTGACCACACCACCGCGGTGCTGGCACTGACCCGCGCCATCGGCGTCTTTCTGATCGCAATCCTGGTCAGCTGGCTGCTGCTGGCCGTGATGCGCGGCCGACTGCACCCCGTCGGCGGCCTCGGCGTGGCACTCGGCGGCACGATTCTGCTGTTCCCCGTGGTGCAGCCGTGGTACCTGCTGTGGGCGGTGATCCCGTTGGCCGCGTGGGCCACCCGGCCGGGATTCCGCGGATCCACGATCGCGATCACCCTGGTCGTCGGCATCTTCGGCCCCACCGCCAACGGAGACCGGTTCACGTTGTTCCAGATCGTGATGGCAACCCTGGCCAGCACCGTGATCGTGCTCATCTTGATCGGGTTGACGTGGCGCCGATTGCCGTGGCGCGTGTCACCTCAGAAGGAGATAACCGCACCGGCGGCACCTACTCAGACCCCCGGCGCCTACGCTGAATCCCCGTGACCTCGCGTTCTGATTATCCGGTGCTGCTCCGCGGCGTCAGCAAGCGATACGGGGCGACGACGGCGGTGTCGAACCTCGATCTGGAGGTGCAGCGCGCCGAGGTGCTGGCCCTGCTCGGCCCCAACGGCGCGGGCAAGACCACCACGGTCGAAATGTGCGAGGGGTTCATCCGCCCCGACGGCGGGCAGGTCGAGATCCTCGGCCTCGATCCCGTCGCCGACAACGCCCAGCTGCGGGAGCGGATCGGCGTGATGCTGCAGGGTGGCGGCGGTTACCCCGCCGCCAAGGCCGGCGAGATGCTCAATCTGGTGGCGTCCTACGCCGCCGATCCCCTGGACCCGGCCTGGCTGATGGATACCCTCGGCCTGACCGAATCCGCCCGCACCACCTACCGCCGGCTGTCGGGCGGCCAGCAGCAGCGCCTGGCCCTGGCTTGCGCCGTGGTAGGGCGACCCGAACTGGTCTTTCTCGACGAACCCACCGCGGGAATGGACGCACACGCCCGAATTGTGGTGTGGGAGTTGATCGATGCGCTGCGGCGAGACGGCGTGACCGTGGTGCTGACCACTCATCACCTCGCCGAGGCCGAAGAACTCGCCGATCGGATCGTGATCATCGACCACGGAGTGGCCGTCGCTACCGGTACCCCGGCGGAGCTGACCCACAGCGGCGCCGAGAATCAGTTGCGGTTCAGCGCCCCGCGCAAACTGGACCTGACCCTGCTGTCGGCCGCGCTGCCCGAGGGCTACAAGGCCACCGAGACCGCGCCCGGCGAGTACCTCGTGGAAGGACACATCGATCCACAGGTGCTGGCCACCGTGACCGCCTGGTGCGCACGGCTCGATGTGCTGGCCACCGGCATGCGAGTTGAACAGCGCAGCCTCGAAGACGTATTCCTCGACCTGACAGGACGGGAGCTGCGGTCATGACGAGCATCCAGAATCGATTCGCGCCGGGAACCTTTGCCCCGGACCCCCGCCCGGCGAAGGTGCCGGCCATGCTGGCCGCCCAATTCGGGCTGGAATTGAAGCTGCTGCTGCGCAACGGCGAACAGCTCCTGCTGACGATGTTCATCCCGATCACGTTGCTCGTCGGGATGACGCTGCTGCCGCTGGGCTCGTTCGGCGACAACCGGGCGGCAACTTTCACCCCGGCCATCATGGCCCTGGCCCTGATCTCCACGGCATTCACCGGGCAGGCCATCGCGGTGGCCTTCGACCGGCGCTACGGGGCACTGAAACGCCTCGGCGCCACCGCGCTTCCGGTGTGGGGAATCATCGCCGGCAAGTCCCTGGCGGTGGTGACCGTCGTCTTCCTGCAGGCGATTCTGTTGGGCGCCATAGGTTTTGCGTTGGGATGGCGCCCGTCGCCGGTCGGGCTGGCGCTGGGTGCGGTGATCATCGCATTGGGTACCGCCACCTTCGCCGCGTTGGGCCTGTTGCTCGGCGGCACGCTCAAAGCCGAGATCGTGCTGGCGCTGGCGAACCTGCTTTGGTTCGTGTTCGCCGGCCTCGGCGCACTGACCCTCGAAGGCGGTCCGGTGCCGTCGGCCCTGCGCTGGGCGGCCCGGCTGACACCGTCGGGCGCCCTCACCGAGGCGCTCACCCAGGCGATGACGGTGTCGATGGACTGGTTCGGCGTGGCTGTACTCATGGTGTGGGGTGCTGTCGCGGCGGTCTGCGCGCTGCGCTGGTTCCGGTTCACCTGAGCGACGACAGCCCTACTACGGGCTGTAGTTATCGATCAACTACGATCAGGCCGTGCCCGTCGGAACAGCTTTCCAGCGACTGGTCGATCTGCTGCCCATGCCGAGCCTGCGGGTCCAGCGCCTGGTCGCGTTCCTCGTGATCCTCACCCAGGGCGGCATCTCGGTAACCGGGGCGATCGTCCGAGTCACCGCCTCCGGCCTGGGCTGCCCCACCTGGCCGCAGTGTTTCCCGGGCAGCTTCACACCCGTCCCGCACGCCGAGGTCGCCGTCGTGCACCAGGTGGTCGAGTTCGGCAACCGGATGATCACCTTCCTCGTCGTCCTCACCGCCATCGCCGCCGTGCTGGCCGTGACGCGGGCCCGCCGTCGGCGGGAGGTGTTGATCTACGCCTGGCTGATGCCGGCGTCCACCGTGGTCCAGGCCATCATCGGCGGCATCACGGTACGCACGGGTCTGCTGTGGTGGACCGTGGCCGTGCACCTGCTGGCATCCATGGCAATGGTGTGGCTGGCAGTTCTGCTGTTCGTCAAGATCGGCCAACCCGACAATGGCGCGCCGACGGAAACCGTGCCGAAACCGTTGCGGCAGCTGACTGTGCTGAGCGCTGTCGCCCTGGCCGCCGTGCTGGTGACGGGCACCCTGGTGACCGGTGCCGGACCGCACGCCGGCGACAAGAGCCTCGATCGTGTGGTGCCACGTCTGCAGGTCGAGATCACCACGCTGGTCCACATGCATTCCTCGCTACTGGTGGCGTATCTGTCCCTGATCATCGCGCTGGGATTCGCCCTCGTCGCAGTGCGCGCGGCACGCCCGGTGATGGTCCGGCTGGCTGTTCTCGTGGTGCTGGTGTGCGCTCAGGGCCTCGTCGGCATCGTGCAGTTCTACACCGGCGTTCCTGCCGCCCTGGTCGCCGTGCACGTCGCCGGTGCGGCCACCTGCACCGCGGCCACCGCGGCGTTGTGGGCATCGATGCGGGAACGAGTCCCGGCCGGCGGCGATCAGACCGCCGACGTCACCGCCTGACTGTTAGCCCGTTACAAACACCTCGATCACTCGCACCACAACCTGTGATTGCTGTGATTAATTCACAACAATGCCCTACCCTGTTGGAATGGCCCCAGGCTTGAACGCCCACGCGCGGCGAGCAGCGATCGCCGCGCGGATCAACGCCGACCGCGAGGTCGACTTCACCACGCTGGCCGACGAGTTCGACGTCTCAGCCATGACCATTCGCCGCGATATCGAGCGGTTGGAGGATCAGGGCATCGCCCGCCGGGTCCTCGGCGGTGCGATCGCGTTCGGCGGTAAATCGACCGAGCCATCGTTCGCCGCCCGGGCCGCCGATGCCGCCGACGAGAAACTACACATCGCCCGGGCAGTGGCCGACCTGCTCACCCCGAGCGAAACCGTGATCCTGGACAGCGGCAGCACGGTGCTGGCCGTTGCCCGCGCCATCAAGGGGCGCAACCTCGGGCTCACGGTGATCACCCCCAGCGTGCTGGTAGCGGTCGAACTCGCCGACGAACCCGACACCACGATCCTGCTGACCGGCGGCAAGGTCCGTCCCGGTGAGCTGAGCCTGATCGGCGCCGAGGCCGAGGATTTCTATCTGCGCTACAACTGCGACACCTACGTCATGGGGATCGCCGGAGTCGACGGCAAGCGCGGGGCCTCGGAGTATCACCGCGAAGAGGGCAACGTGAAGCAGGCAGCCATGCGGGCCGCAGACCGGGTGATCGTGGCGGCCGACGCCACCAAGCTGGGCCGGGTGCAGCTGATCAATGTCGCACCCGTATCGGCCATCTCGATCCTGGTGACCGACGGCCTGCCGGCCCACCCCGCGGTGGAGGCCTTGCGTTCGGCCGGCGTCTCGGTGGTGTGCGTCAACGCCGAACGGTCAACCCCAGGTCGCTGACATCGCCGTGTGGCGGCCCTGGGGCCGGGACACCTGGGCGCCGGCCTCTTCGGCGATCAGCGCACCGGCCGCCCAGTCGTGCACTGCGAGATCATCCTCGACGAAGGCATCCAGGCTGCCCTGGGCCACCAGGCACAGATCAACCGCGGCCGCGCCCAACCGGCGCATATCGGTGTAATCGGTCACCACATCGGGGAGTTCGCGCAGCTGTCTACGCCGGCGCTCAGGATCGTAGGACAGCCCGGTGCCCACCAACCGGACCGAGGTTTCCATGAGCTCAAGTGGCAGCCGTACCCCAACCCCTGCCGAGTCCAGCTGAGCACCAAGGCCTTTCGCCGCACTCCAGGTGGTGCCAAGTGCCGGCGCGCAGACCGCCCCGGCCAGCCAGCTCCCGTCGAGCGTCGAGCGAGCCGCCACCGAGGTGCCGAAGAACGGGATGCGCCGGGTGTAATTCGTGGTGCCGTCGAGCGGATCGACAACCCACTGCACCGGCCCGGCACCGGCGTGCTCGGGCAGCTCTTCGCCGAGCACGCCGTCATCGGGCCTGGCGCCCAACAGCACCGCGCGCACCGTCTCTTCGGCGGCCCGGTCCACGGCGGTCACCACATCGCCCGCCGCGCTCTTGGTGGCCACCTCGACGGATTGCCCCCACTGCTGCAGGCACACCGCGGCCCCGTGCTGGGCGGCCCGTACCGCCAGCAGACGCAGCTGTTCGCTCATAGGGTTTTGCGGAACTCCTTGACGGCGCCCATCAATTCGGCGACCCGGGAGGCTACTGCGCGGTTCTCGAACACCCCGTCCTCCTTGAAGTAGGTACCGACGATGGCGCCGTCGGCGATCGCCAGCTGATCGGCCGCGTTGTGGGCGCGAACCCCGGTGTTGACGAACACCGGCACGGCGCCCGCGTTGTTCTTGACCACCTGCAGAGCCTGGGCATCGGTGGCAGCGCCCGCGGTCAGGCCGGACACGCAGATGCCATCGGGCTTGGTGGCGAACACCGTAGTGGCGGTGACCGAGGCGAGATCGCGCTCGGCCAGGTAGACGGCCGATTCCGGGACGATGTTGAACAGCAGCTTGACCCCGTCGCCGCCGATCCGGTGCCGGTGCCGGGCGACCTCGCCGACGTTCGTGTTCCACAGCCCGAAGTCGCTGGCGTACACCCCGGTGAAGATCTCGCGGACCCACCGCGCCCCGGTCGCCACGGCCAGGTCAATGGAGGCACGGCCATCCCACAGCACGTTCACGCCGTAGGGCACCGTGAAGTCGGGCAGCAGTTCCCCGATGATCCGGGCCATCGTGATCGCGGTGATCGGCTCGGTCTTGGTCAGGTAAGGCAGGCTGAACTCGTTGGAGATCATCACCCCGTCGACGCCACCCTCTTGCAGTTCGGCCAGTTCACCGCGGGCCCGGTCCACGACCGCACGGATGCCTGCGGCCGAGTCGAACCCCGGATCACCCGGCAGTGCCGCCAGATGCAGCATCGCGATCACGGGCTTTCGCACGGCAAATACGTCGTCGAGCCAACTGTTCATGGGGCATCTCTCCGCTTCGTCGTTCGGCGTGTCTCGTAACAACATCTGTTACTAAATCACAGCGATAGTACAGATTCTCGTGAGTTTTCGTGACTGTTCCACATCTCTTGTGAGAATCTAACATTGTCATTAGTGTGGTCCCACCACCGCGAGGCCGCGCCACGCACCAGGGACCGACAGAAGGGACGGCATGCCGGAGTTCACGATCGGCATCGACATCGGCACCACGGGCACCAAGACGGTGCTCGTCGATGTCGGCCGAGCACGCATCGTCGCCCAAGCCACCGGTGAGGCGCGGTTGTACTCCGATGCACCCGGGCAGGCCGAGGCCGACCCGGCACAATGGCTGGACAACGTGCACGCCGGCATCCGCGCGGTGCTGACGGAGTCCGGTGTGGCTCCCGAACAGATCTGTGCGTTGTCGACCACCGGCATGGTCCCGGCAGTCCTACCGGTCGACGGCGCAGGCACCCCGCTACGCCGCGCGGTGCTGCAGAACGATGCCCGGGCTACCGCCGAGATCGCCGAACTCAAGAATATCCTCGACGAGGACGCCGTGCTACGCGCCACCGGCTCGGCGATCACTCAGCAGTCGGTAGGACCGACCGCGCTGTGGCTGCACCGAAAAGAGCCCAAAACCTGGTGTGCCACAACATATCTGGTCGGCTCGTACGACTGGGTGTTGATGGCCCTCGGTGCTTCCCCGCACGTCGAACTGAACTGGGCCATCGAATCGGGCCTTGGCACCGTCGACGGGCAGCGCTTCGAGCCGATGTACGCCGCTGCCGGCCTGGCCGCGGAGCTGGTGCCGACCGTGCTCTCTCCCGGTGCCCAGGCGGGCGAACTCAGCGCCGCCGCTGCAGCCGCCACCGGACTGCCCGTCGGCCTGCCGCTGATCGTCGGCGGCGCCGACCATGTGCTGTCCGCCTACGCCGCCGGGATCAACGCCGAGGGCGATTGGCTGGTCAAACTCGGTGGCGCCGGGGACATCCTGGCCGCCGCCGACCACCCGGTCATCGATGCCCGGCTCTATCTCGACGCCCATCCGGTGCCGGGTCGCTGGCTGCCCAACGGTTGCATGGCCACCAGCGGCAGCCTGATCCGGTGGTTCCAAACCCTGTCCGGCGGCATCGACCTGATCGCACTCGACAACGAGGCCGATTCCCGCCGGCCGGCCGAGATCCTCTGTCTGCCTTATTTTCTCGGCGAGAAGAGTCCCCTGCACGATCCTGATCTGCGCGGTGCGTTCGTCGGACTCGACCTGGCCCATACCCGCGCCGACATGTACCGCTCGGTGCTCGAGGCCATCGCCTATGGCTTCAAGCACCACACCGAGGTCTTCGCCTCGATGGGAGTGCCGCTGCGGCGCGCCCTGGTCACCAACGGGGGCAGCCGATCGGTGCTGTGGAAACAGATCCTGGCCGATGTCCTCGGCACCCCGCTGTCCCCGATCATCGGGCATCCGGGTGCGTCCCTCGGTGCCGCGGTGATCGCCGCCGTGGGCACCGGCCTCCTTCCCAGCTGGGACAGCACCGAGGCGTTCCAGACCGTCGGTGAACCCGTGATTCCCGATCCGAAGCACGTCGACCTCTATGCCGAGTCGTACGCCCAATGGCGCGAACTCGGCGACGTGCTCACCCCCGTTTCCCATCGCATCGCCAGAAAGGCCCGGTCATGACCTCCCCCGACAGCACCACCAACACGGCCGCTACCGCCCAGACCGCCGTCGTCACCGGTGCCGGATCAGGCATCGGCCGGGCAATCGCGACCACCTTGGCCCAGCGCGGCTGGCGGGTGGTGGTCACCGATATCGATGCGGCCGCTGCCGAACAGACCCGCGACGGGTTGGCCGGAACCGGCCACGAGGCGGCCCGGCTCGATGTCACCGACGCGGCAGGCGCCTGCCGGCTCGCCGACGATGTGGCCGACCGCACGGGCCTGCACGCCTGGGTGAGCAACGCCGGCATCTCGGCCATGGCCAGCTTCGTCGATGTCTCCGCCGAGCAGCTCGATCGCAGCCTCGACATCAACCTCAAGGGTGTCTTCCTGTGCGGGCAGGCCGCGGCCCGCGCCATGATCCGCACCAACGTGCGCGGCACGATCGTCAACACCGCGTCGATGGCGGCCAAGCAGGGCCGGGTGCCGTTCCTGTCGGATTACGTCGCCTCCAAGTTCGGCGTCCTCGGACTCACTCAGGCGATGGCCTATGAGCTTGCCGCCCACGGCATCACGGTCAACAGCGTGTGCCCCGGCTTCGTCGCCACCCCGATGCAGTCCCGAGAACTCGAGTGGGAGGCCCACCTCACGGGCTCCACGCCCGACGGCGTGCGCCAGTCCTGGATCGACGCCACCCCTCTGGGTCGGTTGCAGACCCCCGACGACGTCGCCCGCGCGGTGGCGTTCCTGGTCTCCGAGGATGCCCGGTTCATCACCGGAGAAGCACTGTCCGTCAACGGCGGTGCCTACATGGATTGAGCCGACCGCCTCCCCCGTGCCCGCCTCGATCCACCCCACCCGGAAAAGGGAAAGTGAGAACCTATGAAAATTCCGATGTTGAGCCGGCGCGCGGCGCGGCCGGCCTCCGCCAAGACATTTCGGTGGTTGCCCGCGATCATCGCCGCCGCCGGTCTGACCCTGTCCGGCTGCGCAGGCAGCGGCGGCTCGGGTGAGCAGAGCTCATCCGGCATCGGTGACGTGCCGACCGACACCAGCGCCACCGTCCGGGTGCTGATGGAGAACGTCCCCGACACCGACATCGTGAAAAACCTCGTCGGGCAGTTCAATCAGAAGTACCCCGGCATCAAGGTCCAGATCGAGACCATGACCTTCGACCAGATGCGCGACCGACTGGTCTCCTCGTTCCAGGCCTCCCAGCCGGCCTACGACCTGATCGTGGTCGACAACCCGTGGATGGACGATTTCGCCGCTGCCGGGTTCCTGGAGCCGCTCAACGACCGCATCGCCTCGACCACCGGCTATCAGCCCGACGATTTCTTCCCTTCGCTGAAGGCGATCACCGATGTCGAGGGCACCACGTATGGCGTCCCCTTCTACAACTACGCCCTCGGCTACATCTACAACACAGCTGATCTCGCGTCGGCCGGACTGCCCGTTCCCAACGATCTCGACAGCCTGGTCGCCACGTCGAAGAAGCTGAAGACCGCCGACCGCGCCGGCATCGCGATGCAGCCCCAGCGCGGATACAAGATCTTCGAAGAATGGGCCAACTGGTTGTTCGCCGCCGGCGGGTCGATCTACGGTGCCGACGGTAAGCCCACGCTGAACACCGAGCAGGCCGCGCGCGCACTCAACGCCTATATCGACACCTACCGCACCGCGGCCCCGGCCAACAGTCTGGCCTGGGGATTCGACGAAGCCTTCCGCTCGGTCTCCAGCGGCAAAGCGGCCTCGATGGTCGCCTACAACTGGAACCTGCCCGCCCTCAACGATCCGGCGGGGGCGTCCGGACCGCGTGCCGGACAGTTCGCCCTGGCACCGATCCCTGGCGGCAAATCCGCTCTGGGACTGTGGAGTTGGGCCATTCCGGCCAACTCCGGCGCTGCTGACGCCGCCTGGGCGTTCGCGTCGTGGGTGACCTCGCCCGAGGTCGACGCGCAACGGGTCGCCGATGGCGGTGCCGTGATCCGGCAGAGCTCACTGTCCAATCCGAAGGTGCTCGGCGACAAATACGGCGCCGATTACTACAAGACCGTCGGTCAGATCCTGGCCAACGCCTCGCCGCTGACCCAGGGCAAGGGCGGTGAGGAGATGATCCAGGCGGTCGGTACCGAGCTCAACGACGCCGCGGCAGGCAACAAGAGCGTCACCGACGCACTGCGCGACGCGCAGGCTGCTGCGGAGCGGATCCAGCAGTGACCGTGGGGAATCCGGCGGCCACCACGACGGGGGCGTCCAGATGAAGTTCAAATACGGCATGCTCATGCCGCTGCTCGCCCTGTTCGCTGTGGCCGTCGGATTCCCGCTCTGCTACGCGGCCTACCTGTCCCTGACGAACTACAAGCTGACTGACCGCAAGCAACCCGGCTTCGTCGGCATAGCGAATTTCACCAACGCCCTGACAAACTCGGCGTTCTGGGAGGCGTTCGCCACCACCGCGGTCTATGTGGTGATCGCGGTGACCGCGGAGTTGGTGATCGGGTTCGCGCTGGCCCTGGCACTGCACCAGCAGCGTTGGGCCAAGGACCTGTCCCGCGCCATCGTGCTCGCGCCGATGTTCATCACCCCGATCGCGGTCGGGCTGATCTTCCGGTTCCTGCTCAACGATCAGATCGGTGCGGTGCCTGCACTATTGCACGCGGTAGGAGCCGATTACGACTTCTTCGGTGCCGGCCGCGCGTTGTTCACGCTGGCCTTCATCGATGTCTGGCAGTGGACCCCGTTCATGGTGCTGCTCATCCTGGCCGGCCTGGAATCGATGCCCAAACAACCCATGGAGGCCGCCCGGGTCGACGGCGCCGGGCCGGTCTACCGGCTACGCCGGGTACTGATCCCCATGCTCGCCCCGGTACTCACCGTGGCGGTGCTGCTGCGGGGCCTGGACGCGCTCCGGGTCTTCGAATACGTCTATGCCACCACTCGAGGCGGCCCGGGCACCGAGACCCAAACCCTGCAGTACTACATGTATCTCGAAGGCATCCAGTTCTTCCGACTGGCGCAGGCCAGTGCCATGGCCTTCATCGTGCTGGTGGTGGTTCTGGTGGTCATCGTGATGGCATTCCGCACCATGGAGCGCAGCCGGGACTCGGAAAGGAACACCGTCCGATGAGTCGCCCCCGCTGGCTGGAGACGCTGCGCCTCGCCGTCCTGACCGCGGCGTTCCTGTTCGTGCTGTTCCCCATCATCTGGGTGGCGCTGGCCAGTTTCAAGACGCCCGAACAGATGTCGGAGCCGTTCCTGATCGCGTTCTCCCCCACGCTGACCAATTGGCATGCCGTGCTGGAATCAGGTGTCTTCGCCGCCGCAGGCCGCAGCGCGTTGGTCGGCGTCGTCACGGTGTCCATCAGCCTGGTGGTCGGCAGCATGGGTGCCTACGTCATCGCCAAGTACCGGGCCGGCGGATCTCTGACCCGGTTCGGCATGCTGGCCGCCCAGGTGGTTCCGCCTGCGGTCATGGTGTTCCCGTTCCTGACCATGGCGCATGCGCTGCGGTTGACCGACACCCTGGCGCCGGTGATCTTCGCACACCTGTCGTTCGTCCTGCCGCTGGTCACCTGGTTCCTGATCGGTTTCTTCGAGGCGGTGCCCGCATCGCTGGAGGAGCAGGCCCGCGTCGACGGCTTCACCCGCTGGCAGGCGTTCCGGATGGTGGTGCTGCCGCAGGTGTATCCGGGTATCGGGGCCGCAGGCATCTTCGGGTTCACGCTGTCCTGGAATGACCTGTTCTACGGGCTGATCCTGGCGCCCGGCAATGCGGCGATCCTGCCGGTGGCCATCGCGAACTTCAACACCTTCCGCGGTGTGCAGATAGGCACCATGAGTGCCGCCATCATGATCGCGATCGTGCCGGTCGTGGTCGCCAGCTTCTTCATCCAGCGACGCCTGGTCCAGGGGATCAGCGGCGGCGCGGTCAAGTACTAGACAAACGAGGATTCGGACATGGCATCGGTGAGGTTCTCCAAGGTCGGAAAGTCCTACGGGACAATGACTGTGGTCTCCGACCTCGATCTCGAATTGGCCGACGGCACGCTGACCGTGCTGGTCGGTCCGTCCGGGTGCGGCAAGACCACATCACTGCGGATGCTGGCAGGGTTGGAAGAAATCACCTCGGGCAGCATCCACATCGGTGACCGCGACGTGACTGGGCTGGAGCCCAAGGAACGCGATATCGCGATGGTGTTCCAGAACTATGCGCTCTACCCGCACCTGACGGTGCGGGAGAACATCGCATTCCCGTTGCGGGCCAAGCGGATACCGCGGGCCGAGGCGTTGCAGCGGGCCGATGAGATCGCCGAGTCGCTCGGTCTGGGCAAGCTCGTCGACCGCAAACCGAAGGACCTCTCCGGCGGGCAGCAGCAGCGGGTCGCCATCGGCCGAGCCATCATCCGCGAACCGGCGGTGTTCCTGTTCGACGAGCCCTTGAGCAATCTCGATGCCAAGCTGCGGGTGGAGACCCGCACCGAACTGCTGCGACTGCAACGCAAGCTGGGTATCACCTCGCTCTACGTGACCCACGATCAGGAAGAGGCGATGACGCTGTCGGACCGCATCGTGGTGATGCGCGACGGCCGCATCGCCCAAGCCGGCCCGCCTGAGGAGGTCTACCGGCGCCCCGCCGACACCTTCGTCGCGACGTTTGTCGGCAGCCCGAAGATGAATCTGATCGATGGCACGATCAGCAATGGTGAGCTGCGCACACTGTCCGGCGCACGCATCGCGCTCGGTGGTCCGGACTCCGGGACGGTGACTATCGGAGTGCGCCCCGACGATCTCATCCTCGCGCCGGACACCGGCAGCGAGGCCCGGGAGGCCGTCGCCTCGGTGGAACTCGTGGAACTGCTCGGGCCGCGGGCCATCGTCACGGTGCGCGCCGTCGACCTGCAGCTCACCAGCGTGGTGGAGGCCGCATCGCTGACCGACATCACCCCGGGTACTCCGGTGCGGCTCTCGGCGCGCGAAGTACACCGGTTCGACGTGACGACCGGACAGCGACTCGAGGAATGACGTCCGCGCCTGATCGGCCAGTCGGTCAGAATCCCCGGTGCGACAACGGGCCCAGCCCGAACCGCTCCAGTGCACCCTCGACTGCGACGGCGAACCGCCGCTCGGCATCCTCGCGGACGGCCCGATCCAACTGCCGGAAACCGAATCTCGGCTCGACCAGGTCCAACTCGAGTAGACGAGGATCTTCCGGGCCGCCGATCACGTCGACCCGGGCGTGCACCAGCTCCTCGGGCGTGAGATCGAGCAACCGGACCACCGCGTCGATCGCTTGGCGACCCACCTCCCAGACCTCGTCATCGGGATCCGCGGGCGACAGCGACTCGTGCGCGTAGGTGCCGGTCTCCTCGAACTCGGGTGACTGGCCGGCCGGGGGCAGGATCGGCCCCTTCGTGAAGGCGTGGGACTGCTCGCCGCCCAGGAACACCAGAGCGGTTTCGCCGTCGGCTATCCGCGGATCGTAGGGCTGCACCAACACCGCGCGCCCCCCAGCATGCAGGGCCGCCGCGTGGGCCAGCGCCGCCGATGCGTCCACGAACCGCTGTGCCCTTGCCGAGCTGGCCCCCACCGCGGGCTTCACCACCACTTCCCCGTCGGGCACGATGACTCGCTCGCCGACCGCGAAATATCCCGTCGGCACCACCGGAACACCCAGCCGTGCCAGATCGTCGAGGTAGTGCTTGCCGGTGTTCCACTGCACGATCTGTGCCGAGTTGATCAGGTGCGGCACCGATCGCGTCCAGGCCAGGAACTCGTCGAGGCGCTCAGGGTAGTCCCACGTGGCCCGCAGGATCACCAGGTCCGCGTCGAGCGTTTCCGGGTCGTCCCAGGCCAGCCAGCGGGCGTGCAGCCCGCGGTTGCGCAACGCGGTGACCAGGCCGGCGTCGTCACCGTCATCCTCAGGCGATGCCGCGCATCCGGCCAACACGATGCGCGGATGGAACACATCCGGACGGGCAAGCTTCACCCCCGCGATGATAGGTGTGGATGATGGATGGCGTGTATGCCATCGAAGTTGCCGAGACCGGCGGACCCGAAGTCCTGAGCTACGTCGAGCGACCCGAGCCCGCCCCGGGCCCTGGCGAGGTGCTGATCAAGGCCGAGGCCATCGGCGTCAACTTCATCGACACCTACTTCCGGTCCGGCCTGTATCCCCGTGACGTGCCGTTCGTCGTCGGCTCCGAGGTGTGCGGCACCGTAGCCGCCGTCGGCGACGACGTGGCAGCGCTCGCTGTCGGCGACCGGGTGGTGACGGCGAACGCGACCGGCGCCTATGCCGACTATTGCGTCGCCCCAGCCGATTTCGTCGCCTATGTGCCCGACGGTGTGGCTCCGGACGCGGTCGCTTCAGCTCTGCTCAAAGGCATGACCGCGCACTACCTGATCAAGTCCACGTACGCCGTGCAACCCAGCGACACCGTGCTGGTGCATGCCGGGGCCGGTGGTGTCGGCCTGATCCTCACCCAATGGGCCACCAGCATCGGCACCCGGGTGATCACCACCGCTTCGACACCGGAAAAGGCCGAGCTGTCGCGGCAGGCCGGTGCCATAGAGGTGCTCGACTATCCCGAGGATCCGGTCGAATTCGGGGACAAGATCCGCGATCTCACCGGTGGGTCTGGCGTGGCCGCCGTGTATGACGGAGTCGGCGCCTCGACGTTCGACGCCAGCCTGGCCAGCCTGGCGGTGCGGGGCACCTTGGCCCTCTTCGGTGCGGCCAGCGGGCCGGTGCCGCCGGTGGATCCGCAACGGCTCAACGCTGCGGGCTCGGTCTTCCTGACCCGGCCGACACTGGCCCACCACACCCGCACCCCGGATGAATTCTCCTGGCGTGCCGGGGAATTGATCAACGCGATCGCCGACGGGTCCATCACCATCACCGTCGGCGGCCGTTATCCGCTGGCCGAGGCGGCCCAGGCGCACACCGACCTGCAGGGCCGCAAGACCGTCGGCTCGATCGTGCTGGTGCCCTAGCCGGCGATTGCGCCGAATGTGACGCAGGTGTCGTAATCTCCGCCTTCCGACGACGCCAGCGTCACACTCGGCGATCGCCTAAACCGGCTCGGCGGCCGGAAACGTCCAGGAGCCGTCAAGGATCTCGGGCCTGGGCCGGTACAGCCGCACCAGATAGTTCCAGCCCTCGGTGATCGGCAACACGTTGGCCGCGTCGTCGCTGCTGCCGCCGAACTGCACCGTGGTGGCACCGTCGGCGTCTTTGACCGCGGTGATGTTGTTCAGCGAGTACGCGTTCTGCGGATTCGGGGTGAAGTACCCGTCCTGGTTGTACACCGTGATCGACCAGAATCCGTCCACCGGGACGTCCTTCACGGTCAACCGGTGCACCGTGGCCCCGTCGTTACGGGGTGGCACCACCGTGAGATACAGCGCGTCGCGCTCCGGGTTGCCGCCCCAGGCGAACGCCGAGCCGATCAGGTGACGCACCGGGTCCACCGCGTACTTGGGGCCGAACATCGATTTGGTGTCGGCCAGGGTCGTCGACAGGGTGATCAGTGCCTCCCGAACGGTCTTCTGACTGACCGGATCCCACTGCGGGATCTCGAACAACCCCGGCGCGTCGTCCTGCGAGACGCCGATCGTGTCCTGCAATGCCCGGACGGCGGCCAAGTCCGCGGGATCGTTCGGATCGGCCAAGATCCGGATCGCCGCTGCCGCATAGCGCGTGTCGACGGAGTCGCGGCTGAAAGTCAGCTCGCCCGGCGCGTAGGCGACGTTGGTGGTGTAGTGGTCCTCGCTGATGATCTGCAGCGACATGAACCGGCCCGCATTCTCGGGCAGCGTGATGGTCACGGGCCCGGCGTCCAAATCGAAAACCGCCGCCGAATACAGGGTGTCGCGGTTCTGCCGGATCACGATCTGATGATCGATCGAGCTCATCTCACGGTTGTGGAAGAACTGCCCGAAGCCGCCGTCGTTGACGATATTGGCGAAATACAGGTCGGATTCGGCTCGCGCGAAGTTGTCAGGACTCACCAACTTGGTCATGGGCACAACGCTGCCACAACAGCGGCGTGCGAGTGGTGGGACCGCAGAACCGACGGTGTCTAGTGGCCGAAGATCGTCGGCAGCGCGAGTGCCGAGTCGATGGCCAGCGCACAGAACACCACGGCCAGGTAGTTGTTCGACTGCAGGAACAACCGCAGTGGCTTCACCGGCTCACCACGCTTGACCCCGGAGTACAGCTGGTGTGCCATCACCAGGAACCACGCACCGGCCAGCAGCGCCACCGCGCCGTAGAGCCATCCGGTGGCCAGCGCCAGCACCAGCGTGGTGAGCACCGTCAGCCAGGTGTAGATCAGGATCTGGCGGGTGACCTCGCGCTCGGTGGCCACGGCGGGCAGCATGGGCACGCCGGCGGCCTTGTAGTCGTCCTTGTAGCGCATCGCCAGCGCCCAGGTATGCGGCGGTGTCCAGAAGAAGATGATCAGGAACATCACCAGCGCCTGCCAACCGATGGTGCCCGTCACTGCGGACCAGCCGATCATCACCGGCATGCAACCGGCCGCGCCGCCCCACACGACGTTCTGCGAGGTGCGGCGCTTGAGCAGCAACGTGTAGACGAACACGTAGAACGCGATCGTGGCCACCGCCAGCAACCCGGACAGCAGATTCGAGGTCCACCACAGCCAGCAGAACGACGTGACGGAGAGTACGAGCCCGAAGATCAGTGCATGCCGGGTCGGCACGGAGGCCTTGGCCAGCGGGCGGCGGGCGGTCCGCTTCATCACCTTGTCGATGTCGGCGTCAGCCACGCAGTTGAGTGTGTTGGCGCCGGCCGCGGCGAGCCCACCGCCGATCAGGGTGTTGAGGATCAGCAGCGGGTCAATCGTGCCGCGGTCTGCGAACAACATCGCCGGAATGGTGGTGACCAGCAACAACTCGATCACGCGCGGCTTGGTCAACGCCAAATACGACAGGAACGTGGATCGTATTCGGCTCGGCGCCCCATTGATGAGCCGGCGCTCGCGAATGCTCACGCAAATAACTCCTCGGGTGGCGTCACGCGGCTTCTACTACACACGATGGTAGACCGCCGCCTGAATGCCTCGACACCGCAGGGTCTGTTCCGGGGCAACTACGGGTAAACGACCGGATATCGGTGTGAGAACCAGTCTGCATCGGATGACTCCGCCCCACTAGGGTGTTTGTCGTAGCAGCATGGCAACTGCGTGCACGTGCCAGCAGATAGAAGACGAGGAAGTGAGCTTAGTGACCACCGCCGAAGAGATCACCGCTCTCACCCAGCCCAACCACCCAGACGACTGGACCGAGCTCGACAGCGTGGCCGTCGACACCGTCCGGGTGCTCGCGGCTGACGCGGTGCAGAAGGTCGGCAACGGCCACCCGGGAACCGCGATGAGCCTGGCTCCCCTCGCCTACACGCTCTTCCAGCGGCAACTGCGCCACGATCCCAGCGACACCGAGTGGATCGGCCGCGACCGCTTCGTGCTGTCCTGCGGACATTCCAGCCTGACCCTGTACCTGCAGCTCTACCTCGGCGGGTTCGGTTTGGAGCTGGCCGATATCGAAGCACTGCGCACGTGGGGATCGCTCACGCCGGGGCATCCCGAGTACCACCACACCAAGGGTGTGGAGATCACCACCGGTCCGCTCGGCCAGGGCCTGGCGTCGGCCGTCGGCATGGCAATGGCCGCCCGCTACGAGCGCGGACTGTTCGACCCCGACACCGCTCCGGGAGAAAGCCCGTTCGACCACTACATCTACGTGGTGGCCTCTGACGGCGACATGGAGGAAGGCGTCACCAGCGAAGCCTCATCGCTGGCCGGCACCCAGCAGCTCGGCAACCTCATCGTGTTCTGGGACGACAACAAGATCTCCATCGAGCACAACACCGACATCGCGCTGAGCGAGGATGTGCCCGCGCGCTACCGCGCCTACGGCTGGCACGTTCAGGAAGTCGAGGGCGGCGAGAACGTCGCCGGAATCGAAGCGGCGATCGCGGAAGCCAAGAAGGTCACCGACAAGCCGTCGTTCATCGCGCTGCGCACGATCATCGGCTACCCGGCCCCGAACAAGATGAACACCGGTGGGGTGCACGGCTCGGCGCTGGGCGCCGACGAGGTGGCGGCCACCAAGAAGGTGCTCGGCTTCGATCCGGACAAGAACTTCGAGGTGCGCGACGACGTCATCACGCACACCCGTGAATTGGTGGCCCGCGGCAAGAAGGCGCACGACGAGTGGCAGGTGACCTTCGACGCCTGGGCCAAGCGCGAGCCCGAGCGCAAGGCGCTGCTGGACCGGCTGCAGGCCAAGGAACTTCCCGAGGGCTGGGACGCCGACCTGCCGCACTGGGACGTCGATTCCAAGCCGGTGGCCACCCGCGCCGCCTCCGGTGCCGTGCTGGCCGCCGTTGGCCAGACGCTGCCCGAGCTGTGGGGCGGTTCGGCTGACCTCGCCGGCAGCAACAACACCACGATCAAGGGCGCGAACTCCTTTGGGCCGCCGTCGATCTCAACCGAGGACTGGAATGCGACCTGGTACGGCCGCACCCTGCACTTCGGCATCCGCGAGCATGCGATGGGCGCGATTCTCTCCGGCATCGTGCTGCACGGCCCGACCCGGCCGTACGGCGGAACTTTCCTCCAGTTCTCGGATTACATGCGGCCGGCCGTGCGGTTGGCGTCGTTGATGAACATCGACCCGATCTACGTCTGGACGCACGATTCGATCGGCCTCGGCGAGGACGGCCCGACGCACCAGCCGATCGAGCACCTGGCAGCTCTGCGGGCGATCCCGAACCTGTCGGTGGTGCGCCCCGGCGACCCGAACGAGACGGCCTACGCGTGGAAGACCATCCTGGAGCGCACCGCCAGCACCGGCCCGGTCGGATTGATCCTGACCCGCCAGGGCGTTCCGGTGCTCGAAGGCACCAGCGCCGAGGGCGTGGCCCGCGGCGGTTACGTGCTGGGCGGCACTCCGGAAGAAAACCCCGACGTGGTGATCATCGCCACCGGCTCCGAAGTCCAGTTGGCCGTCGCAGCCCAGAAGCTGTTGGCGGACAAGGACATCAACGCCAGCGTGGTGTCGATGCCGTGCGTCGAGTGGTTCGAATCGCAGCCTCAGGAATATCGCGATTCGGTGCTGCCGCCGGCGGTTTCGGCCCGGGTGGCGGTGGAGGCCGCGGTGGCGCAGAGTTGGTACAAGCTGGTCGGGGACACCGGCGAGATCGTTTCGATCGAGCACTACGGCGCCTCGGCTGACGACAAGACGCTGTTCCGTGAGTTCGGTTTCACGCCCGAGGCCGTGGCGGCCGCGGCGGAACGATCCCTGGACAATTGACCGCACCGCGGTCGTGACAACTAACCGTCGACTAGCAGGAGAAGGCGAATCATGACTCAGAACCCGAATCTCGCGGCGCTGAGTGCCGCGGGTGTATCAGTCTGGCTCGACGATCTGTCGCGGGAGCGGCTGCAGACCGGCAACCTGCAGCAGTTGATCGACACCCGCAGCGTTGTCGGGGTGACCACCAACCCGTCGATCTTCCAGGCGGCACTGTCGAAGGGCACCGCCTACGACGCCCAGGTCAAAGAACTGGCCGAACGGGGCGCCGACGTCGACGCCACCATCCGCACCGTCACCACCGACGACGTCCGCAACGCCTGCGATGTGCTTGCCAAGCAGTACGAGGCCTCTGACGGCGTCGACGGCCGGGTGTCGATCGAGGTCGACCCGCGGCTGGCCCATGACACCGACAAGACGATCCTGCAGGCCATCGAGTTGTGGAAGATCGTCGACCGGCCCAACCTGTTGATCAAGATTCCCGCGACGCTGGCGGGGCTGCCCGCGATCACCGCGGTGATCGCCGAGGGCATCTCGGTCAACGTCACGCTGATCTTCTCGGTGGAGCGGCACCGGGCGGTGATGGATGCCTACCTGGCCGGCCTGGAGGCCGCCAAGGAAGCCGGACACGACCTGTCCAAGATCCACTCGGTCGCCTCGTTCTTCGTCTCCCGAGTGGACACCGAGATCGACAAGCGGTTGGAGAAGATCGGCTCGGATGAGGCTTTGGCACTGCGCGGCAAGGCCGGGGTGGCCAACTCCCGCCTGGCCTACGCGGCGTACGAGGAAGTCTTCGGTGCCGATCGCTTCGCCGCGCTCAAGGGCGACGGCGCCCGCGTGCAACGCGTGCTGTGGGCGTCGACCGGCGTCAAGAACCCGGACTACTCCGACACGATGTACGTCACCGAGTTGGTCGCACCGCACACGGTGAACACGCTGCCGGAGAAGACGTTGGAGGCGGTTGCCGATCACGGCGAGATCACCGGCAACACCATCAGCGGGACCGCCGCGGCATCACAGGAGACCTTCGACAAACTCAGCGCCATCGGGATCGACCTCGTCGATGTGTTCAAGGTGCTCGAAGACGAGGGCGTGGAGAAGTTCGAAAAGTCGTGGCAGGAACTGCTCGACGCGACACAGGGCCAACTCGACGCCGCGAAGAAATGAGTCCGGCCAACGACAGGCCGGAGACCGCCTGGCGTAACCCGCTGCGGGACAAGCGCGACAAGCGCATGCCCCGCATCGCGGGGCCGTGTGCGGTGGTCATCTTCGGTGTGACCGGTGACCTGGCCCGCAAGAAGCTGATGCCGGCCATCTACGACCTGGCCAACCGCGGCCTGCTGCCGCCCAGCTTCGCGCTGGTCGGCTTCGCCCGCCGTGACTGGGCGGACGAGGATTTCGGCAAGATCGTCTACGACGCGGTCAAGCAGCACGCCCGCACGCCGTTCCGCCAGGAGGTCTGGGACCGCCTGGCCGAGGGATTCCGGTTCGTGCAGGGCACTTTCGACGATGACGCCTCGTTCGAGCACCTCAAGGACACCTTGCACAAGCTCGATGTCGAGCGCGGAACCAGTGGCAACCATGCCTTCTACCTGTCCATCCCGCCGAAATCGTTTCCCCAGGTGTGCGAGCAACTGTCCCGATCCGGGCTCGCGGACAAGCCGGAGGGCAGTTGGAGCCGGGTGGTCATCGAGAAGCCGTTCGGCCACGACCTCAAGAGCGCCGAGGAGCTCAACGGTGTCGTCAACAGTGTCTTCCCGGAGTCATCGGTGTTCCGCATCGATCACTACCTGGGCAAGGAGACGGTCCAGAACATCCTGGCGCTGCGGTTCGCCAACGAGATGTTCGAGCCGGTGCTGAACTCGCATTACGTGGACAGCGTGCAGATCACGATGGCCGAGGACATCGGACTCGGCGGACGCGGTGGGTACTACGACGGTGTCGGCGCGGCGCGCGACGTCATCCAGAACCACCTGCTGCAGTTGCTGGCCCTGACGGCGATGGAAGAGCCGGTCAGCTTCTCCCCCGCCGAACTGCAGGCCGAGAAGATCAAGGTGCTCTCGGCGACCCGGCTCGCCGAGCCGCTGGACGAGACGACCTCCCGCGGCCAGTACGTCGGCGGCTGGCAGGGCGGCGAGAAGGTGGTCGGGCTGCTGGACGAAGAAGGTTTCTCGAAGACTTCGACCACCGAGACCTTCGCAGCCATCACACTGGACGTGGACACCCGCCGCTGGGCAGGTGTCCCGTTCTACCTGCGGACCGGAAAACGCTTGGGCCGCAGGGTCACCGAGATCGCCCTGTTGTTCAAGCGCGCACCGCATCTGCCCTTCGACGCCACGATGACCGATGAGCTCGGCCAGAACGCACTGGTGATCCGGGTCCAACCGGACGAGGGCATCACGCTGCGGTTCGGGTCGAAGGTTCCCGGCCACATCATGGAAGTCCGCGATGTCAGCATGGATTTCTCCTACGGCTCGGCCTTCGCCGAGGAGTCACCGGAGGCCTACGAACGCCTGATCCTCGATGTGCTGCTGGGCGAGCCATCGCTGTTCCCGGTCAACGCCGAGGTCGAATTGTCTTGGAAGATCCTGGATCCCGCCTTGGAATACTGGGCCACGCACGGTAAGCCCGATCCGTACGAGGCCGGAACCTGGGGCCCCGACTCGGCGTTCGAGATGCTGCGCCGGTCCGGGCGGGAATGGAGGCGGCCGTGATAGTCGATCTGCCCGACACCAATACCGGCGCGATCAACAAGAAGATCGTCGCGATGCGTGAAGAGGGCGGCGCGATCACCCTCGGCCGGGTGCTCACGCTGGTGATCTCCACCGACTCCGAAGCGATGCTCGAGGAGTCGATCGATGCGGCCAACGCGGCCAGCCGTGAGCATCCCTGCCGCGTGATCGTGGTCATTCCCGGCGACCGGTTGACCACCGAGCCGCGGCTGGACGCCCAGTTGCGGGTGGGCCGTGACGCCGGCGCCAACGAGGTCGTGGTGCTGCGGTTGTCGGGCCCGCTGGCCAACCATGCCAGCAGCGTGGTGACGCCGTTCCTGCTTCCGGACACGCCGGTGGTGACCTGGTGGCCCGATCTGGCACCCGCCATACCGGCTCAGGACCCGCTGGGCAAGTTGGCGATTCGCCGGATCACCGATGCCACCAACGGCACCGACCCCCTGGCGTGCATCAAGAGCCGCCTCAACGGCTATACCGCCGGTGACACCGACCTGGCCTGGAGTCGCGTCACCTACTGGCGCGCGTTGCTGGCTGCCGCGATCGACCAGCCGCCGCACGAGCCCATCACCTCGGCACTGGTATCCGGGCTGCGCGACGAGCCGGCGCTCGACATCCTGGCCGGATGGCTGGCCAACCGGATCGACGGACCGGTGACCCGCGCCGTCGGCGAGTTGAAGGTCGAACTCACCCGGCCCAGCGAGACCGTCACCCTGGTTCGTCCACAGACCGGTGTCACCGCGACACTGAGCCGCACCGGTAAGCCGGATGCGCTGGTGCCGCTGGCCCGCCGCGAGGCAAAGGAGTGCCTGGCCGAGGATCTGCGCCGGCTCGACCCCGACGAGATCTACTACGACGCCCTCACGGGCATCGACAAGGTGAGTTATGTCTGAACGCATCATCGAGACCTACGCCGGCGCAGAGGAATTGGCCGCCGCGGCGGGTGCACGGCTGGTCGGGGCGATCACGTCGGCGATAGCCGCCCGCGGCGCGGCGGACATCGTGCTGACCGGCGGCACCGTCGGGATCGCCATGCTGCGTCACGTGGCCGGCGCCGAGATCGAATGGTCGAACGTGCGGCTGTACTGGGGGGACGACCGTTTCGTGCCCCAGGGCGACGCCGAACGCAACGACCAGCAGGCCTACGACGCGCTGCTCGAGGGCGTCAACATTCCTCCGGCCAACGTGCACCGAATGGCGACCAGCGACGGCGAATTCGGTGACGCCATCGACGATGCCGCTGCCGCATACGCAGAGCAACTGCCCGCGCAGTTCGACGTGCACCTGCTGGGCATGGGCGGCGAGGGACACATCAATTCGTTGTTCCCCGACACCCCGGCGGTGCGCGAGGCCACCCGGTTGGTGGTCGCCGTCACCGACTCCCCCAAGCCACCGCCGCGCCGAATCAGCCTCACCCTGCCCGCGATTCGGCAATCTCGCGAGGTCTGGCTGGTGGTCTCCGGCGAGGCGAAGGCCGATGCGGTCGCGGCCGCGATCGGTGGTGCCGATCCGGTCGACGTCCCGGCCGCCGGGGCCATCGGGCAGGAGAAGACCGTGTGGCTGCTCGACGAGGCCGCCGCCGGCAAGCTCTGAGCCGGCCGGGCGACTAATCGTCCGGGGCACCACCGTGCCGCTCGCTCGCGGTGTCTGCCAACGCCTCGGCGTAGCCGGCCAGATAGTCGGCCACCTCGTGGTTGGGCGTGGCCCGGGCCGCCGCAGCGACCGACCGGGCCCGGGATTCGCAGTAATGCCGCACAAAGATTCAGACGCGGTTCGGCCCCGTTCGGTTCCCAACCGGCCATACTGTTCGGCATGGCAGACAAAGGTGACGGCCGCGCCCGCCCGAACTCCGGGCGGCAGAGAATCCGGACCTTGACGCAGGCTGCGCTCAACGCCGACATGACGGTGGAACAGGTCGATACCCTGCTCACCGACCTGAGCACCACGCTCGTCGACCTCAACAAATCGACCGGCGGCCTCGATGTCACCCTTGACCGTTTCAACGAGACCATCACCCGTATCGACGAGCTCGCGCCCCGCCTCATCAGCATGGTCGACCGGCTGGAGTCGATCGTGGACCGCGTCGAGATCATCGTCGGGATCGGCGAAGCGGTGATGTCACCGCTGGCCGCCACCGAGAGCGCGGTACGCGGCATGGTCAACCGGTTGCGCAGGAGCGCGGGCCTGTAAGGCGGGCCCGGCCGGCGCCTCGGTTACAGTGGACGCCATGGGAGCCGGATTTGATCGAGCGGACGCGCATGCTGCGCTGTCCTCGATCTGGAACCGAGCTCGGTTGGCGCCGCTGAAGAGGATCTCGGGTTAGCTCTCGCTGCCCATTCGTTCCTGCTATCTGCTTCGAGGCGTCATGAAGCCGTCCCTTTGCGCCGTTGCGGCGTCGCTCTACCTGACCGAATACACCCTCTACTCGAACTCATCGTCGGCGGTCCTGCTGAACTCCGCGGTCGCCGCATATTTCGACATCCCGTTCTCTCAGGCCGCGTACATCGGCGTGGCGTTCTTGGCCGGATTCTGTCTGGCGCTGCTGCCTGCCGGCCTGCTGTCGCACCGGTGGAGCCCTACTTCTGCCTTCTTCACCGGTTCGGCGGCGCTGGCCCTGCTCGGTCTCGCCGCCGGCCTCAGCCCCGAGTTCTGGGTCCTCATCGCGTTGCGCTTTTCACAGGGCATCGCCTCGGCCGTGCTCGCGCCCCAGATTTTCCGCATCATCCGGGCACAGTTCTATCCAGACCATCATTCGGCCGTGCTGGGCGCGTGGGGCCTGGTGGTCTCGGCATCTGCGCTGTGCTCACCGCTGATCACCGCAGTGCTCAACGATCTGTGGGGCTGGCGCTCATTTCCGTACGAGACCACCGTCACCACGGTGGTGGCGATGGTGCTGCTCGGCCTGGCGCCGATGCGCCGTGGTGACGCAGACCCCGGCGCCTCCGCGACCCGGGAAGCGCTACCCGTCGTGGGTTTGGCCACAGCGCAATTGGCGATCTTCCTGACGATCGGTTGGTCTGGTGCGTTGCAGGTCAAGGTTGCCTTGCTCGCGTTGGCGACGCTGCTCGGAGTAGCCGTGATCGTCCTGCGCAGGCAGTCCCAGTCCCCGGTGGTGGCGAAAAGTCTGGTGGTGGTATTCGTCGCGGGTGTGGCGACAAACATTTTCACGCTCTCGACCGTGTTTGTCCTGCAACAGCTACGAGGACTGAGTTCCTATACCGCCGCACTGTTCCTGCTGCCGATGGCGTTCTTGGCCGGGCTGATCCCCGTGCTCAGATTCGGCAGGCCCGGTGACAATCGGAAAAGCACTCGCCTGATATGCGTCGGCTCGGTATTTCTGATCGTGGCCGGGCTCAGCCTGCCCACGCAGCTGCCGCTGATCAGTGCCGCGCTGATGGGCGCCGCGATGGGTTTCCTGTGGAGTTCGCTGGCCAGTATCGTGCTGACCAATTCCACCCAGATCGCGTTCGATTCCAGCCTGTATCACTATCTTCGGGCCTTGGGCGCCGCGATCGGGGTGGCGGCCGGAGCGACGATGATCGACGGCCTGGGCACCCATCTGCCCGGCGGAGCCGCGGCAGCGATAACGCTGATCGGAGTCGTCGCGACTGTCGCGGCCCGTTCAGCCTGGAAGACAACGCGATTGGTGTCGCCACGATGAAGCGCCACCTCACCTTCGCCTGGCCGACTGACCAGCTCACCGACGATCCGAGACTGGCGTACAACACCATGTCGAAAACGTACTGCCGGCAGGTCTATGAGAGCCTGCTCGATATCGATGCGGGCACGGGAGAACTCCGGCCATGGCTGGCCACCTCGTGGCGGTACCGCGACCCGCTCACCCTCGACATGGCGATCCGGACCGACAGGTGCTTTTCTGATGGCACACCGCTCACATCGCAGGCGGTCGCCCGGAGCTTCTCCGACATCGGCACCCTCAAACATGTTTCACCGCCGCCCGCCGCGGCCACGATGCTGACCGGGCTCGACCGCGTCGACAGCGCAACCGACACCGTGACATTCCATTTCGCACAACACAATGCGGCCTTTCTCCGGTCCCTGGCCGGCGTGAACCTCGCAATCAGAAGCCCCGTGGGGCTGGGCACCGGGCGGTGGGTACCGACGGGCGAAGGCCTGACCGACAACACCCGCCGAATGGCGTTTCGCAAAGCCGTCACAGGAGACCTCTACGCCGGGACCGACGAGGGCAGCGCCGTGGCCGATATCCACAATCCAGGCATCAGTTACGGGTTGTGCCCCAATGCTTGCCGCGGTCCGCTGGCGGATCCGGCGATCCGGCGTGCCCTATCACTGCTGATCGATCGACCCGCGTTGACGCCGATCCTGGACGCCCACGGATACAGCGTCGCGTCGTCAGTGCTCACTCCGACGACCGACGGGTACCTGGACTGCTCAACCGACCTTGCCTATGACCCGGAGACCGGGTGTCGGCTCCTCGCCGCCGCAGGGGTACCGCGACTTTCCTTCGAAGTGGTGTTCAACAGCACGTTCTCCCCCATCGACACCGCCATCCTCACCGCCGTCGCCGCCCAATGGAAGCGTTACGGCATCGACCTCATCCTCGCCGACGTCGACTTCGCCGAATTGCGCGACCGTCAGCAATCCGGGGACTACGACTTCCGCTTCTTCTATTTCACCGGCCGTGACCCCGATCTGCTGCGGTTCCAGTTCGCCGTCAACGCGCGAAACATGAACCGTCGTAACCAACCCGACGACCTGGACAGACTGCTCGACGCCCACCTGGTCTGCGCCGACGGTGGCCGGCGCGGTGAGCTGGTAAACGACATCCAGCGTCGAATCATCGCCGGCGGCCTGTGGCTGCCTCTGTGCAATGTCCGCACCGTCATCAGCTATCGGCCCGACGTGCTCTCCGGTGTCTACCTGGACGCCGAAGCCTTGGCCCGTATCCCCTGAACCTGAAAGGCACACCATGGATATCGCCATCGTCGGCGCCGGCCTCGGCGGGCTGTCGGCCGCCGTCGCCCTGCAGCGCCACGGCCACCGCCCCGTCGTGTTCGACAAGACCCGCGAGCTCGGCGAAGTCGGCGGCCCGCTGGGCATCTCACCACAGACCCTGCGGTTGTTCTCTCAGTGGGGCATCCTCGACGCCTTTACCGGAATCTCCTCTGCCACCCGATACTTCGAGAACCTGGATCAACTCGGCCGCCTGGAGACGATTACCGATTACTCGGCCCCGCCCCGGCAAGGCGCCGAGCACGGCCGGTTCGGTTATGCCGATGCCGACGTCGCGCCCCGTACCGTGCACCGCGCCGATCTACACAGCCTTTTGGTCTCGGCCGTCGGATCCGACCAGGTACGGCTTCGTCATGAGCTCGCCGACATCACCGAGCGAGATGACCATGTCCAGCTCACCTTCTCCAGCGGCGAGGTAGTGCGGGCAGGCTTGGTGATTGCGGCCGACGGCCTGCGCTCGACGGTGCGAAAGATGTTCAGCAGCAACGACATTCACTACTGCGGATCGGTGATCTTCCGAGCCGTGAGTCCGGCCGACTGTCTCGGCCTCCCCAACGATCGGCTCCGCTCCTGGCATTCGGCGGACTATGCCAAACACGTCATCTCCATGCCGGTGCGGGCCGGCCGACAGGTTGCTGTCGATGCCACTCTCGGCGTCGATGAGCCACCGCTGCATCTGTGGTCTGCGCGAGCCGATCTGGAGTCGCTGGCTTGCCAGTTCGACGAATTCGACCCGGCCGTCGGGCGGTTGCTGCGCGCCGCAACCGGCCCGGTGTACATGCACCCCGTCTACGACCGAGATCCCATCGACCTCTGGACCAGCGCACGTATAGCGCTACTCGGGGACGCAGCGCACCCCATGACCCCGTTCGGCGGTCAGGGCGCCAATCAGGCCATCCAGGACGCCGCCGAGTTGGCCGCACAGATCGCCACCGCGCCGGAAGACGGCTTCGGCCCGGCCCTGCGCCGCTACCAACACATCAGAACCGAGCAGACCGCCGAAATTCAGCGTGCAGCACGCGGTTACGCCGACCGCCGAGCCAGGATGTCCCTGAGACTGGCTGACATCCTGGTGGGTTAACCGCTGTTGCGGAGCGCTGTCGCCAAACCGCTCATGGTAAGCAGGATTCCGCGCTGGACCAGTTCATCGGCATCTCCGGCGCGATACCGGCGCAGCAGCTCGACCTGGAGGTGATTCAACGGTTCGAGGTACGGGAACCGGTTGAACACCGAGCGCGCCAACGCCGGGTTGTCGGCCAGCAGGTCGTCCTGGCCGGTGATGAGTTTGTACATGGCGATGGTGCGATCGTGCTCGGCGACGATCTTGTCGAACACCCTGGCCCGCAGTTCCGCGTCGTCGACCAACTCGGAATACCGTGCCGCCAGGCCCATATCGGACTTGGCCAGCACCTGTGCCATGTTCGAGAGCACGGTGCGGAAGAACGGCCAACGCTCGTAAAGGTCCTGCAGTACCGCGACCCGGGCCTCGTCCTCGCCGATCCACCGCTCGAACGCCGTGCCGGTGCCGTACCAACCGGGAAGCATCACCCGGGACTGACTCCAGGCCAGCACCCATGGGATGGCCCGCAGATCGGCTATCGACGTGGTGGGCTTGCGGGAGCTGGGCCGGCTGCCGATGTTGAGCGCACCGATCTCGCTGACCGGTGTCGACGCCTTGAAGTACTCGACGAATCCCGGTGTCTCGTGAACCAGTTCGGCATAGGACCGCTGCGCCAGGGCGGCCAGCTCATCGAGCACCTGATACGCGGGCTCGGCTTCGTCACCCAGACCCTCGACATCGAGCAGCGTGGATTCCAGTGTCGCGGCCACCAGCGTCTCCAGGTTGCGGTGCGCGATCCGCGGCTCGGCGTACTTGGCGGCGATCACCTCGCCCTGCTCGGTGATCCGCAACGAGCCCTTCACCGCGCCGGGCGGCTGCGCCAGGATCGCGTCATAGCTGGGGCCGCCGCCACGGCCCACGGTGCCACCGCGGCCGTGGAACAGCCGCAACCGAATCCCGGTTGTGCGCGCGGCCTCGACGAGGTCCAACTCGGCCCGGTACAGCGCCCAGTTCGCCGCCAGGTAGCCGCCGTCCTTGTTGGAGTCCGAGTAACCCAACATCACTTCCTGCTGGTGTCCACGCGCGGTGACGATGCTCCGATACACCGGAAGGTCGAGCGCCGCTTCCAAGACCGCTGCACCCTGATGCAGATCCTCGATGGTTTCGAACAGCGGCACGATCCCGACGGGCGCGTATACCGCCCCGTGCGCCGCACCCGAAACATCTAGCAAGCCGGCCTCTTTCAACAGGATCGCCGCTTCGAGTAGATCGGACACCGACTGGCACATCGAGATGATGTAGTTGGGTACGGCCTGGGCACCGAAGACGCTGACCGCCCGCGCTGCGGCACGCACGATGTCGAGTTCCTTGCGGGCCAGCTCCGACAACTCCGCACCCTCACCGGTCAACGGGCGGCGGGTCGAGATCTCGCGCGCTAGCAGTTCCACCCGCTGCGGCTCGGGCAACGATGCGTAGTCGGAATGCACTCCGGCCCAGGCCAACAGCTCGGCGACCACCTGCTCATGCACCTCGGAGTTCTGCCGCATGTCCAACCCGCACAGATGAAAACCGAACACCCGCACCGCTTCCCGTAGCCGGGCCAGCCGATCGTCGGCCACCACCACACTGCCGTTACCGCGCAGAGAGGCGTCCACCACATCGAGGTCGGCCAGGAATTCCCCCGGCGCCCGATAGGGTTCGAGGCCCAGGTCGAGTTCGTGTTCTGGTTGCTCGTCGAGGATTTCGCGGCCGGTGGCGGTCAACCGGGCGTGGATGACTCGCAGTGCCCGCCGGTACGGCTCGTCCGCACGCGCCGGCTCGTGACAGGCATCGGCCAGCGCGGTGAGCTCGTCGCTGACCGTGACCAGCCGGGCCGACATCGACAGCTCTTCTTCCAACGCGGTCATCTCGGTGAAGTAGTGCGCGAAAGCGACGTGTGCGGCTCGTCCGGTGGCCAGCCGGACCACGCCGGCGTCGACGTTGGGGTTTCCGTCGCGATCCCCGCCGATCCAGCTGCCCGGCCGCAGGATCGGCTGTTGCAGCAGGTCCACCTCGGGCCATCGGGCCCGCAAGGCGGTCCGCACCTCGGCATTCACCTGGGGTATCACTTCGAAGAACGCCGCTGGGTAGTACCGCAGGCCGGTTTCGATCTCGTCGGAGATCTTCAGCCGGGACAACCGCACGAGGGCGGTCTGCCACAACGTGAGGATGTGGCGGCGCAACTCGATGTCGATGTCGCGACCCTCGGCGGTACGGGTCTGCCCGTGCAGCCGCAGCCTCATCAGCTCCGTCACCCGATGCTGGGTGTCGAACACGGTGCGGCGCCGCGTCTCGGTGGGATGCGCGGTGATGACGGGTGCGACCAGGGCTCCCGACAGTGCGTCGGCGACGCCGTTGCCGTCCAAACCCGCCGCGTCCAACTTGAGATACGTCGCAGCCAAGCTGCTGTCCTGCGGCGGTTCGCCGGCCGCTTCATGCACCGCCCGGCGCCGCTCCCGATGGATGTCCTCGGCCACATTGGCCAGCAGTGCGAAGTGGGTGAACGCCCGGATCACGGGGATGGCCTGATGGACATCGATGCCGGAGAACAAGGCGGCCAGCTCGGCCCGGTCGATCTCTGAGCGACGGACCCGGAAGGATTCCACTCGCGCCCGCTCCACCAGGTCGAAGACCTCCGGGCCGTTCTGCTCACGCACGGTGTCACCGAGAATGGTGCCGAGCAGCCGGATGTCCTCGCGCATCGGCTCGGTGGCCTCACGGCCTATGGGAGTGCGCTGAACCGCGCCGATCGGGTCGAGTGTGGTCTCGCCGGGTTCCGCCATGCGTCCAGTATCGGCGTGACACCGATGGGCTGCAGGGCCAGCGGCTTTGCACTGACCAGGCTGGCGGGACCCTGTTCTGCTCATATGAGCAAAGTTATGCGCATATGTTGACTCGCTCACAGGTCCGTTCCTAACGTGATGGCCGTCATGCGTCGCCCCCCTTTTCCCGAGGCGCATAGCGAGGAGGAACAGTGAGATTCACCAGAGCTTCGAAGATGGCGCTCGGGGCCGCGGCGGTTATGGCAGTCGTCGCGGCATGTTCGGTGCCGGGTGACAACACCACCGAGAGCGTGACGACGGTGACCGACGGGCCGGTGAAGATCGGCTTCAGCCAGGCCACCCAGCAGAGCCCGTTCTACGTCGCGCTCACCGATGCCGCCAAGGCCGAGGTCCAGGCGCAGGGGAACGAATTCTTCCACGCCGACGCCAACGGCGATGTCACCAAGCAGAACAACGACGTCCAAGATTTGATCACCCGCGGGGTGAACGTGCTGGTGATCAACCCGGTCGACCCGAAAGGCGTCACGCCATCCTTGGCCGCCGCACAGGCCGCCGGCATCAAGGTGATCACCGTCGACCGTCCTGTCGAAAAGGGTGCCGCATCGTTCGTCGGACGTGACAACAAGGCCATGGGTGAGCTGGTCGGTAGGGCGGCCGCCGAGACGCTCGGGCCGACCGGCGGCAAGATCATCCAGATTCAGGGTGACGCGGGCGGTGCGGTGGCCCGCGATCGCCGGGACGGATTCCTCGCCGGGGTGTCGGCCCAGCCTGCCATCACTGTCGTGGACGGGCCCTACTGCGACTACACCAGGTCGAAGGCGGTCACGGCCATGCAGGATCTGCTGCAGGCCAACCCTGATCTGAAGGCCGTCTACGCCCAGAACGACGACATGGCGCTGGGCGCCCTGCAGGTGCTCACCGAGAACCACCGCGCCGACGTCAAGGTATTCGGAGTGGACGGCTTGATGGAGGCGGTACGGGTCATTGCCAACGGCGACCAGTACGTCGCCACCGCACTCAACGATCCCGACTCCGAAGGCAAGCTGGCGATCCAGACCGCGGTCAAGGTCGCCCGAGGTGAGTCGGTGCCCGAATTCGTCGACGCGGGAACGAGTCTGGTGAACAAGTCCAACGCGCCGACCCTGGAAGGCGAATCCACCTTCGCCGCCGGCAAATAGCCAAGACATACAAGGAGACAAGCTCAATGACAACGGAGGCCACTGCCCCGGTGAGTCGGTCGGTCGCGCCGCCCCCACCCACGACGATGACCGCGGCGGTGATGTACGCCCCCGGCGACATCCGAGTCGAACCCGCTCCCGTACCGAAACCGGGCCCCGGCGAGGTGCTGCTCAAGGTCGCCGCATGCGGAGTGTGTGGCTCCGACATCCCACGGATGCTGCGCAACGGCGGGTACGTCATGCCCATCATCTGTGGGCATGAATTCTCCGGCTGGGTAACCGAACTCGGTGCCGGCGTCTGCGGCTTCGAGATCGGCGAACTGGTATCGGTACCGCCGCTGATCCCCTGCCGCAACTGTGACTTCTGCGCCAAGGGTGCGTTCGGACTGTGCGAGAACTACGACTACTTCGGCAGCCGTTCCGACGGCGCCTACGCGCAATACGTGGTCAGCCCGGTGGGCAACCTGCTGAAGCTGCCCGCGGGTATCGATCCCCGCGCCGCTGCGATGCTGGACCCCGCCGCCATCGCCCTGCACGGATTGTGGAAGACCAACCTGCGAGCCGGACACCGGGTCCTCGTCATCGGCGCCGGGCCGATCGGACTGTTCGCCGTGCAATGGGCGAAGCTGCACGGGGCCGGACAGATCGTGGCCGTCGATCTCAGTGAGGAGAAGGCTGCGATGGCCCGGGGAGCCGGTGCCACCCACGCGGTACAGGGCGTCGAGGAAGCCCGCGCTCTCGGTGGACGAGGCTTCGACGTCGTGCTGGAGTCGGCCGGGGTACCTGCCACCGCCGACATGGCGGCGAATCTGACCGGCCCACATGGTCATGCGGTCTTCGTAGGCATTCCGCACGCACCCGTCACGCTGGACAAGGACACCTTCAACAAGTTCATGCGACTGGAAACCAGCCTGCACGGATCGTGGAACTCGTTCTCGGCGCCGTTCCCTGGCGACGAATGGCGCACCTCGGCTGCGATGATGGCCGCAGGAAAACTGAAGTGGGAGTTCATGATCACGCACGAACTGCCGCTAGCGGACCTGCCCACGATGATGCAGCAACTCGGCGAGCGGTCGGTCTTCTCGTCCAAAGTGCTGTTCCTGCCCAACAAGGACTGAGAGATGGGTATTCTCCTGACGATCGACCTCGGTACCGAGGGCGCCCGCGTCGGCGCCTTCACCGAGGACGGCACCGCACTGGGCACGGCGCACCGGCCGTACTCGACGCACCACCCGCGGCCAGGCTGGGCCGAGCAGGACCCGCGGGACTGGTGGGCCGCGATCAGCGCCGCGAGTCGTCAGTTGCTCGCCAGCGAATCGTGCCGGGCAGCCGGTCAGGTCGTATCAATAGCGGCGTCGACCACCGCCTCGACGGTAGCGGTGGTCGACGCGGCGGGTACACCGTTGCGCCCGGCGATCTTGTGGATGGACGGTCGCGCTGCCGCGGAATCGGAACGCACCGCGCAGCTGAATCCACAACACCCGATCCTCGACTGGTCGGGGGGCTCCGATGCCGCCGAGTGGCTGCTGCCAAAGGCGATGTGGCTCAAGAAACATGATTCCGATGCATACCGGGCGGCCGCGCGGATCGTCGAAGCCGTCGACTACCTCACCTTCCGGCTGACCGGACGATGGGTCGGATCGCAGATGAACGCGGTCTGCAAGTACAACTACGACGCCCTCGTCGGCCGGTTCCCCACCGAGCTGTATGCCGCACTGGGGATGGATGATCTGGCGGCAAAACTTCCGGACGAGATCGTCTCCGTAGGAAGTGTGGCCGGAACCCTCACCGACAGCGCCGCAGCCGATCTCGGCATCGAGCAGAGGCCGGTCGTCGCGGTGGGCGGCATCGATGCACACGTGTCCCTCCTGGCCTGCGGCGGCAGGACTGACGGGCTGGTGTCGATCGTGTCGGGCACGTCGTCGGCCGTCGTCACCGAGGTGGATGCGCCGGTCACCTCCAACGAGGTGTGGGGGCCGTACCCAAACGCGTTGACACACAACAAGTGGCTGGTCGAAGGCGGCCAGGTGAGCAGCGGTTCGGTACTCAAGTGGACCGGCGAATCGATCATGGGCGTGCCCCGCGACCAACTGCCGGGGCTGATCGACCAAGCCGCCACCGTCGACCCGGCGTCGCATGGGTTGCGGGCGCTGGACTACTTCATGGGCAACCGCACACCCCATCGCGAGGTCCGGCTGCGTGGAGCGGTGGTCGGGCTGACCCTGGGCACCACGAAGGCCGAACTGTACCGGGCGATGGTCGAAGCAGTCGCCTGCGGGACCCGCAGCGTCATCGACTCGTTCGAACGATCCGGTGTGCCGTGCACACGCCTGGTGTTCTCCGGTGGAATCGAACGAAACACATTGTGGCAACAGGTTACGACCGATGTGCTGGGGCGGCCGGCCGAGCTGGTGATCGGCGAGAACCTGACGCTGCGGGCCTGCGCCGTGATCGCTGCCACCGCCTCGGAGATCGTGCCCAGCCTGAGCGCGGGCTCGCAGCTGTTCGCTCCGCGCGTACGGCCACTGGAACCGGACCCGAAGCGAATCGCCGTGTACGAGCAGACGTTTGCCGACTATCAAAGGCTGACTGCCGCGCTGCGCCCGATCATGTGTGACACGGTTGACGGTGACACCGGTCCTGCGGCAATGATCCGTGGACCGTTCCGGGTGGTGCGGTGATGAGCGCGACCGCCGACCGCAGCCATACCGATCTGCTGCTCTATGTGGCGCAGTGCTATTACGAGCAGGGCCGCACCCAGGAAGACATCGGATCCGAACTCCACTTGACCCGGTGGAAGGTCGGACGCCTGCTCGACGAGGCCCGGGGCGTGGGCCTCGTCCAGATCAAGATCGTTCACCCACAGGCACGTCGGGTCGAGCTAGAGGCGAAGATGCGTAGCCGGTTCAACCTCCGCGAATGCGTGGTGGTGCCGGGCCCCGACCCCAGCGAGCCGCCAGGTGAGCACGTCGCCACCGCGGCTGCCAACTACCTGAAGTCGAATTCGTCGTGGATCACCACCCTGGGTGTTTCCTGGGGCAACACCCTGCAGCAGATCGCTGCGGTACTGCCGGTTGGATGGACCAGCGGGATCGAGGTCATCCAGATCAACGGTGGCGTCAGCCGGTCCGTTCATCCGACAAAAGCCGCCAATATCGTCACCAGCATCGCCCACAGTGGCAGTGGCCAGGCCACGCTGTTGCCGGTGCCGGCGATCGTCGAGCGGATCGAAACCCGCGATGCGCTGTACGCCGAGGGATTCGTGGAGGATGTGCTGTCCCGGGCCCGCCAGGCAGACGCGCTCCTGTTCTCGCTGGGCGCGCTGAGTCCGACATCAGTACTCGTCGAATCCGGTGCCGTCACCCCGACCGAACTCAGTCTGCTCGAATCGGCCGGAGCCTGCGGCGACATCCTGGCCCACTACATCACCGCCAACGGCGACGTGGCCTATCCCGACATCGACAGGCGCACAGTGGGTTTGAGCCTCGACGACGTCAAAGGCGCCAACTGCGCCATCGCGGTGGCGGCCGGACCGCGCAAAGTGCCGGTCGTCATAGGCGCCCTGACCAGCGGCATGTGCTCAGTCCTGATCACCGACGAACCCACGGCCAACACCGTGCTCGGAGCACCGGCATGACACCTGGCCACAACGCCGAAACCACGCTGGCGGAAAAGCCTGGGAGTCTTCGGTCGACACCGGCGCTGCAAATGCAGGGCATCGTGAAGAACTTCCCCGGCACCAGAGCCTGTGACGGCGCGACCCTGGAGGTCGCCCGTGGCGAGGTGCACTGCCTGCTGGGCGAGAACGGCGCCGGCAAGAGCACGATGATGAAGATCCTGTCGGGGTTCTACACCCCGGACTCCGGCACGATTGCCCTCGACGGCGAGCAGGTCGCGTTCAACTCTCCCATCGGAGGAGTCCGCGCCGGCATCAGCACCATCTATCAGGAACTCGATCTGGTTCCGGACCTGACCGTGGCGCAAAACCTGTTCCTCGGCCATGAGCCGCGGCGCGGCCCGCTCGTCGCGCGCAGAGAGCGGGATCGCCTGGCGGCCGAGGCAATCGCGCGGGTCGGCGGCCGCTTCGTACCGTCGGACGTCGTCGCCGACCTCTCGGTCTCCGATCAGCAGCTCACCGCAATCGCCAAGGCGCTCACCACCGATGCCCGCATCATCGTGATGGATGAGCCCAGCGCCACGCTCACCGATCACGACCTCGCCGAGGTGTTTCGCGTCATCCGGGAACTCACCGCCGCGGGCAAATCCGTGATCTATATTTCGCACCGCCTCGACGAGGTGAAGGCGATCGGTGACCGAGCCACCGTCATGCGGGACGGGGCCACCGTCGGCGTGTACGACATCCCGACGGTGACCAAGGACAACCTGGTTGAAGCCATGATCGGACGCGCCCTGCGCGCCCAATCTCCCCGTCGGCCCCGCCAAAACGGGGACGGAGCCGAGCTGTTGAGCATCCGCCGCGCCGCGATCGCAGGAGTGATCGACGTATCCGGCATCACCGTCGAGCGTGGCCAGATTGTCGGGCTGGCCGGACTGGGTGGCGCGGGCCGCTCCACGTTGCTGGCCACGTTGTTCGGCGACAGAGCCGCGGAGCTCGACCTGAGCCTGGCCGGTACCGACATCACCCGGCTGACTCCGCGTGACGCAGTCCGGGCCGGGATCGGGCTGGTCCCCGAGGACCGGAAGAGCCAGGGTTTGTTCCTGGAGCAGTCGATCCTGCGCAACGCCGGGATCGCCGCGTTGGCACCGTTCGGCCTCAACCCGATGAAGACCGCCGGCCGGTTGTGTCTGCCGGCGCTGCAGCGCCTGGGCGTGAAGTTCTCCAGCGTGGACCAGCCCGTCGGTCAGCTCTCTGGCGGCAACCAACAGAAGGTGGTGCTGGCCAAGTGGATGGCCCGCGGGATCGACCTGCTGTTGCTGGACGAGCCCACCCGGGGCTTGGACGTAGGTGCGAAAGACGATCTGTTCGAACAGGTTCGGGCACTTGCCGAAGCCGGAGTGGGGGTGCTGATGGCATCCAGCGAGATGAGCGAACTAACTCAGAACTGCGATCAGATCTGGGTCATGCACGAGGGCAAGAACATCGCGATGTTCGACCCGAGAACCGCATCGGCGGCGGAGATCTCCCGCTGCGTAGTCACAGGAAGAACCGACAATGACTGATCTACTGCGGGGAACGGCCCGGCCGGCCCCATCCGCCCAGGCCGGTACGGTGCGCACGCGCCGACAGAACATCATCGTGCGGTTCAATCTACTGTTCATCTTCGTGGCACTGGTCGTGGTGGCCGCCGTCACCGCGCCACAGTTCCTTTCCTCGCAAAACCTGGCGAACCTGCTGCAACAGTCCAGCCTCACCGGCATCGTGGCGATCGGGATGACGGTGGTGATCCTCACCTCCGGAATCGACCTCTCGGTGGGCAGTGTCGCAGCATTATCCGGAATGCTGGTGGCCATCCTGATCGGATTCGGAATCGCCTGGCCGTTGGCCATGGCGCTGGCGATCCTCAGTGGGCTGGTGGCCGGCGGCATCATGGGCGGTTTGAGCTCGTATCTGGCGCTGCCGGCGTTCATGGTGACCTTGGCCGGGATGCAGAGCATCCGCGGGCTGACCTTCCTGACCACCAACGGCACTCCCACTACCGCCGAAATCCCTGTGGGTCTGCGGTTTCTGGGTGCCGGAGCGATCGCCGGCATCCCCGTCGTCGGGCTGATTTTCGTGGCCACAGCTCTCGTCGTGGGTCTGGTGCTACGCCGCACCACGTTCGGCGAGCACATATACGCGGTCGGTAGCAATGCCAAAGCTGCCCGGTTGTCGGGTTTGCCGGTGCAGCGCATCACCACCGCGGCGTACGTGATCTGCGGCGGTCTGGCCGCGCTGTCCGGGGTGCTGCTCACCGCCCGGCTCACCATCGGCCAACCCAACGCCCACACTGGCCTCGAGCTCGATGCCATTGCCGCAGTGGTGCTCGGCGGCACCAGCCTGTTCGGCGGAAAGGGCGGCGTGATGGGCACCTTCATCGCCGTTCTGCTGCTGTCGGTGCTGCGCAACCTGTTCAACTTGCTGGGCTTGAGTTCGTTCTTCCAGATGCTGGTGACCGGACTGATCCTGATCGCGGCGTTGATCATGAACTATCTGCTCGACCGCCAGACCAAGACCGCCTGAAACTCCAAGCAACAACGGAAGGTTCCGAATTCGATGACCAGCGTCACTCCGACAGCGGCAGAGACCGCCGCGATGATCGACCACACCCTGCTCAAACCCGAGGCGACCGCCGCCGACGTCGAGCTTCTAATCGCCGATGCAATCGAGCTGGGCACCTATTCGGTATGTGTATCGCCTTCGATGCTGCCCGTCGAAATCCCCTCCGGTTCGACCCTCAAACTCGCCGCGGTCTGCGGCTTCCCCAGCGGGAAGCACAGCTCGGCTGTCAAAGCCGCCGAGGCCGCCGAGGCTGTCGGCCACGGCGCCGACGAGATCGACACGGTGATCGACATCGGAGCGGCCAAGGCGGGCGCCTACGACCGCGTCGAAGCCGACATCGCTGCCGTCCGGGCCGCTGCGCCGGCACCGACGGTACTGAAGGTGATCATCGAATCCGCCGCATTGACCGACCAGGAGATCATCCAGACGTGCCGAGCCGCGGTGGCGGCCGGAGCCGACTTCGTCAAGACCTCGACCGGCTTCCACCCGTCCGGAGGAGCCACGGTGCACGCGGTCGAACTCATGCACCGTACCGTTCGCGACAGCGGGCTGGCGGTGAAAGCGTCGGGCGGAGTGCGCACCCTGGAGCAGGCACGGGCCATGATCGCTGCTGGGGCGACACGGCTGGGAGTATCCGGATCACGGGCACTGCTGAGCGCAGCCGGACCAGAGGAAGTAGCAGGCTACTGAGCCGCCGACACAAACGAGAGCCGCCCCGGTAGTGATATCGGGGCGGCTCTTGTTTGCTTGCGTAGCGGACCTCGGCTAGCCGTCAGCTGTACTTGATCAGCAGCGCGACGCCGACGATCGAGACCAGCCAGATACCGGTCACGAACAGCGTCAGGCGGTCGAGGTTCTTCTCGACGACGGTAGAACCGGACAGGCTGGACTGGACACCGCCACCGAACAGGGTGGACAGACCGCCACCTTTGGCGCGGTGCAGCAGCACCAAGAGCACGACCAGCACGCTGGTCACGACCAGAGTGATCTGCAGAGCCAATTCCATGGCTGTAAGACTACCGGGTGCGGTGTCCGGCCCAGGTCCCCGGGGTTACGGCAGCGGTCCGCCGGCCGCGATGGCCGACAAGGTGGCGAACTGCTCACCGTCCAGCGAAGCGCCGCCGACCAGCGCGCCGTCCACGTCGCCCTGCGCGACGATCTCGCCCACGTTCTTGGCGTTGACCGAACCGCCGTAGAGCACTCGGACGCCGGCGGCGAGCTGCGGTGACGAGAGGTTGCCCAACTCGTCACGGATGGCCTTGCAGACCTCTTGAGCGTCGGCCGCGCTGGCCACGCGGCCGGTGCCGATGGCCCACACCGGCTCGTAGGCGATGACGGCCTGGCCGATCTGCTCCTTGCTCAGACCGGCCAGGGAGCCGCGCAGCGAGTTCACGTTGTACTCGACATGGTTGCCCGCCTCGCGCACCTCAAGCTGCTCACCGATGCAGATGATCGGGGTGATGCCGTGCTTGAACGCAGCGGCCGCTTTGGCCGCCACCACCGCGTCGTCCTCGTGGTGATACGTACGCCGCTCGGAGTGTCCCACCACGACGAAGCTGCAGCCGAGCTTCGCCAAGAACGCCCCGCTGATGTCACCGGTGTAGGCGCCCGAGTCGTGTTGCGACAGATCCTGCGCCCCGTAGGTCAGACGCAGCTTGTCCCCGTCGACCAGCGTCTGCACACTGCGCAGATCGGTGAACGGCGGAATGACGGTGACATCCACTTTGTCGAAGTACTTGTCCGGCAAGGCGAATGCGATCTTCTGCACCAGCGCGATGGCCTCGAAATGATTGAGGTTCATCTTCCAGTTGCCGGCGATGAGCGGCTTACGGGCCATGTGTGTCCTTAACTCCCTGTACGGCTATTTCAGGATTTCGATACCGGGCAGCTCTTTGCCCTCCAGGTATTCCAGGGACGCCCCGCCACCGGTCGAGATGTGCGAGAAGCCGTCCTCGGGCAAGCCGAGCTGACGCACCGCGGCCGCCGAGTCGCCACCACCGACGACGCTGAATGCGCCCTTCTCGGTGGCACCGATGATCGCCTCGGCCACTCCCTTGGTGCCCGCCGAGAATGCCGGGAACTCGAACACGCCCATCGGGCCGTTCCAGAACACGGTCTTGGCGTTGGACAGCAGGGCGGTGAAACGCTTGACCGACTCCGGCCCGATGTCCAGGCCCATCTTGCCGTCCGGGATACGGTCGGAGGCCACGGTCTCCGGCTCGGCGTCGGCGGCGAACTTGTCGGCCACCACGATGTCGACGGGCAGGTGGATCACGTCGGCGTAGGTATCGAGCAGGCGCTTGCAGGTGTCGATCATCTCCTCCTGCAACAATGAGGTACCGACCGAAACCCCTTGTGCAGCAAGGAAGGTGAAGCACATGCCACCACCGATGATGAGGCTGTCGGCTTTGGTGGCGAGGTTCTCGATCACCGCGAGCTTGTCCGAGACCTTGGACCCACCGAGGACCACGGCGTAGGGCCGTTCGGTCGAGCTGGTCAGCTGCTCGAGCACCTTGACCTCGGCGTCGACCAGCGTGCCGGCGTAGTGCGGCAGCAGAGTGGCGACGTCGTAGACGGAGGCCTGCTTGCGGTGCACCACACCGAAGCCGTCGGAGACGAACGCGCCCGGCGAACCGTCCGCGCCCTCGACCAGGGCAGCCAGCGCCTTGGCCAGGGCCAACCGCTCGCCGTCGTCCTTGCTGGTCTCGCGGGGATCGAAGCGGATGTTCTCCAGCAGCAGCACGTCACCGTCGGTCAGGCCCTCGGCGCGGGCCAGGGCATCGGTGCCGACCACGTCACCGGCCAGCTGCACGTGGCGACCGAGCTTGTCCCCCAGCGCCGCGGCGACCGGCGCCAGCGACAACTTCGGATCCGGGGAGCCCTTCGGGCGGCCGAGGTGCGCGGTGACGACAACCTTGGCGCCGGCCTCGGCCAGCGCCCGCAGCGTCGGCACCGAGGCGATGATGCGTCCGGGATCGGTGATCTGCCCCTGGTCGTCGAGGGGGACGTTGAGATCGGAGCGGACCAGAACGCCGCGCCCTTCTACGCCCTCGGCCAACAGGTCTTCGAGTGTCTTGACTGCCATTGTTATTAGAGCGACTTCCCTACCAGAGCGGCCAAATCGACGAGGCGGTTGGAGTAGCCCCACTCGTTGTCGTACCAGGAGACGACCTTGGCCTGATTGTCGATGACCTTAGTCAGGCCGGAGTCGAAGATCGAACTGTGTGGGTCGGTGACGATGTCGCTGGACACGATCGGCGCGTCGTAGTACTTCAAGATGCCCTTCATCGGGCCCTCCGCGGCGGCCTTCATCGCGGCGTTGATCTCGTCGGCGGGCGCCGGCTTGGCCAGCTCGGCAGTCAGGTCGGTGACCGAACCGGTGGGCACCGGCACCCGCAGCGCGTAGCCGTCCAGTTTTCCCTTGAGCTCGGGCAGTACCAGGCCGATGGCCTTGGCGGCGCCGGTGGAGGTCGGCACGATGTTCAGCGCAGCAGCCCGGGCGCGGCGCAGATCCCGGTGCGGCCCGTCCTGCAGGTTCTGGTCCTGGGTATAGGCGTGGATCGTGGTCATCAGTCCCTTGACGATGCCGAACTCGTCGTTGAGGACCTTGGCCAGCGGCCCGAGGCAGTTGGTGGTGCAGGACGCGTTGGAGATGATGTTCTGGCTGCCGTCGTACTTGTCGTCGTTGACGCCCAGCACGATCGTGATGTCCTCGTCGGTGGCCGGGGCGGAGATGATGACCTTCTTGGCGCCGGCGTCGAGGTGGCCCTGGGCCTTGTCGCGCTTGGTGAAGATACCGGTGGACTCGACGACGACGTCGACGCCGAGGTCGCCCCATGGCAGGGCGGCCGGCCCCTCCTTGACCTCGAGGGCCTTGATCGACTTGTCGCCGATGACGATGGTGTCGTCACCCTCGAGGCTGACGTCCTGCGGCAGGCGGCCGAGAATCGAATCGAACTTCAGCAGGTGAGCCAGGGTGGCGTTGTCGGTGAGGTCGTTGACCGCCACGATTTCGATGTCAGTGTTCTTGCCCTCGGCCTGCTGCGTTGCCAGGGCGCGGTAGAAGTTGCGCCCGATGCGGCCGAAGCCGTTAACGCCTACCCGGATGGTCACGTGATTCTCCCTCGGTTGCCGTTTAACTGCCCGCCGCCAGCCTAGTGCCGAAAATGCGCCACTGTGCGGCTTGGCCAGTGCATCAGATGTCGCGGTCCCGTAGGGCGAGTTGATCGACTTCGTGTGGATCCTGACCGACCAGATCGGCGATGAGTCCGTCGTCCGAGAGGTCCATCCGCTCCGAATGTTTCCAGTCGTGGTGAGCCACTTCGTTGAGGCGCTTGATGATGTGGTGATCGGTCACTTCGATGGCCAATTCGCGTCGATGGTCGAAGCTGCCCGGGGAGAAGTTGATCGAGCCCACGATGGCCCGCTCGTGGTCGGCCAGGATCATCTTGGCGTGCAGCTTCATGTGCTTGAGCCGGTGGATTTTGATGCCGACGTCGTCGAGGATGCGCATCCCGCTCACGCCCTCGAGCAGCTTGCCCGACTTGAGATGGTGGGCCGCACGGGCCATGACGTGAACTTTCACCCCCCGATGCGCGGCACGGACCAGACGCTCGATGATCACCGGGTCCTGGTAGCGCTCGTTCTGGACGAACAGGGTGTGCTTGGCGCTGTCGATGAACTCGGCGATGCGATGCCTGCCGTTGGTCGGGCACCAGATCAGGTGAGACCCGCCGCCGGGATCGAATTCTTCACGCGCCCAATCCGCTTCGAAGCAGTCGATGATCTCGGCGACCTCATAGGCGCTGGGAGTGACGACGGCGTAATCGCGGGTGACCGTGAAGTTCTCCTCGGTCCAGTTCAACGACTCGACGAAGGCGTAGTGGTCGTCGACGACCATGGACTTCTCGTGCGTCAGGTCGAAAGCGGGGTTGCTGTGGCGGACCTCGATACCGAACCGCTGCAACATCTCCCGCGCGGTGTCGTTGTCGGTCACGCCGTCGCGCCGCTCCGGGTTCAGCATGACCTTGATGTCCACACCGCGCCGGTGAGCGGCCACAACTGCTTCCAGCAGCGCCGGATGGCTGAAGGCGAACATCTTGATCCGCACGGACCGCTCGGCGCCGCCGATCGCATCGATCACGGGCTTGGCGGAGTCGTCGGGCAGGATAATCAGCGAACGCGTCACGTTGTCTCGTCCTCGTATTGGATGCGGTGCAACTCGGCGTATCTGCCGCCGGCGGTCAGGAGCTCGGTGTGCGTGCCCTCCTCGACCACCCTGCCCTCCTCGAGCACGACGATCTTGTCCGCGTCTCGAATTGTGCTGAGCCGGTGGGCGATCGTGATCACGGTGCGTCCGGCCATCAACCGCTGCAACGCCGACATCACCAGGTGCTCGGACTCCGCATCCAGGGCCGCGGTCGGTTCGTCGAGGATGAGGATGGGGCTGTCCCGGATCAGCGCGCGGGCGATACCGATGCGCTGACGCTGACCGCCGGAGAGGGTCATGCCCCGCTCCCCGACCGGGCTGTCGTAGCCCAGCGGCATTGCCGAGATGAACTCGTGAGCATTCGCCAACTTGGCCATCTCGATGATCTCGTCGTGACCGGCGTCGGGCCGGCCGAAGGCGATGTTGTCGCGGATGGTGCCGCGGAACAGCACCGTGTCCTGCAAGACGTAGGCGATCTGGCTGCGTAGCTCATGGAGTTTGTAGTCCCGCAGGTCGACCCCGTCGATCCGGACGCTGCCCGCACTCGGGTCGTAGAACCGCGGAATCAGGCTGACCAGACTGGATTTTCCGCTCCCGGTGTGCCCGACGACGCCGACCAGCTGACCGGGTTGCACCTCGAAGGTGACCTCACGCAGCACAGGCGTCTCGCTGTCGTAGCCGAACGCCACCCGGTCGAAGCTGATCGCGCCCGTGAGCTGCTCGGGCTCGACCGCGTCGGGTTTCTCCTGAACCGATGTCTCGGCAGTAAGCAGGGCGTTGACGCGATCCACGCCGACGGAAGCCATGGCGATGGTGTTGGTGAGCTTGGCCAGATCCTGGACCGGTTTGAAGAAAGAAGCCAGATACGAGATGAACACGGTCAGGGTGCCCGCCGTCATCGCACCGGCGAGGATGAGCGCCGACCCGCGCCACAACACCAGCGCGGTGCAGGCGGCCACCACGACGCCCACGATCGGCGACACCACCGATTTCACGCGACGCGCGTTGAGCGCCGCGTCGACCGCCTGTTGACCGGCCAGCGCCAACTGGCGTTCCTGCATGTCCTCGCGATCGAATGCCTTGACCACCCGGATGGATTGCAGGCCCTCCTCGGCGACCGCGACGATGTCGGATTCGCGTTTGCGCACTTCGTGGGTCGCGGCCTTGACGGCCTTCCGGATGCGCGACACGAACAGCAACAACAGCGGCGCGACCGCGAGCGCGATGAGCGTGAAATCCCACTGCAGCCACAACATCATGGCCAACATGCCCACGATGGTCAGCAGATCGGTCGCGATGCCCAGAGTCGAGGACGACGCGAAACCCTGGATGGTGTCGACGTCATCGGTGAGTGTGCTCAGGATCGGGCCCACCCGGTGGGTGTCGAAGTAGTTGAGGGACAACTGCTGCAGGTGGTGGTAGGCCCGGGTCCGCAGATCGTTGCCGATGCGCTGGCCGACGGTTTCGGTCAGGTAGTTGGAGACGTATGACGCCACCGCTGCCACCACGGCGATGACCAGGACCATGATCGCGGCCAGACCGGCGATGTGCATCTTGCCCTCGCCGCCGAGCAGCGGCTGCAGCATTCCGTGGAGCCAACCCGGCAGCGGGTGGTGACCGACCACGCTGTCCAGCACGACTTTCAACGGCCACGGCGCGGCCAGGCCGGTGGCGATCTGCACCAGCAGCACCGCGAAGATACCCGCGACCAGCAACCGGTACGGACGGATCAGCTCAAGAATCAGTCTCATCTGCGACCGCTGCCTCAATCGTGGGGTTGACGTCGAAGTTTGTCGCAACACACTACAACGCCGCGGTGACGTCGGCGTGTCTCACGGACGACAATCCGGCACGGGGCGGCAACGACCGGGGCCGACGGGTCAGCGGGCGACGCCCTGGACGGACAGCTCCTGCGCCTCAGTTTCGACAGTCGTTGCGGTCTGGGTGTTTTCACGCCACCCGGGCGGACCGAAGAGATAGCCGAGCCGCCCGCGCCAGGTGCGGGCCCCCCAGACGTCGCCGATCATGGCCACGAACTCGTGGTAATTGACCTTGATCGGGTTGTGGGTATCGATGTTCTTGGTCAGGCCGTAACGCACGGGTTCGTCCTCGGCCACGAACGTGCCGAACATTCGGTCCCACAGGATGAAGATCCCTGCGTAGTTCTTGTCGAGATACGGGTTGTTGGCGCCGTGATGCACCCGATGGTGCGACGGGGTGTTGAACACGAACTCGATTGCGCGAGGCAACCGGTCGATGCGCTCGGTGTGGATCGGGAACTGGTAGAGCAGCACGATCGACTGCGACAGGAATACCAGCCACGCCGGAATGCCGACGAGCGCCAAGCCCACGAAACCGACGGTGGACAGGAACGATCCGGGAATCAGCCACGACAAGCGCAGGGCCGTGGACAGGTTGAAGTACTGGCTCGAGTGGTGCACGTTGTGCGCGGCCCAGAACATCCGGACGCGGTGCGACATCCGGTGTTGCACGTAGTAGGCCAAGTCGGCCAACACGATGGCCAGCACCCACACCCACCAGTGCGACGCCGACAGGTGCAGGGGCGTCACGGCCGCGGCGACCGCCACCATGGGAACGGCCATGAATTTTTCCAGCGGCCGCAAAACGATGCCCAGCGCGTAGATCGACAGGTTTGTGCCGGTGTCCCGCCATGACACCCCGGACCGGGCCCGAGCGGAATCGTCGTCTTTGTCGAAACGGTAGCTGAGGAACTCGACGGCCATCAGGACGAGGAAGGCGGGCATGGCGTAGAGCCCGATGCGGACGGGGTCCATCTCCGGTTACCTCGTGTCTTTCTTGTTGTCTTTCTTGGGCATACCGGCCAGCTGCCAGGCCAGGGCCTGACCGAAGAGCTCTTCGGGAACGCGATCGCGGTCGATGCGCCGCTGCCGGATCAAACCCTGGAAGAGCGCGAGAACCACCACGGCGAATCCCTCCACCGAAACGCTGTCATCGATGTCGTTGCGTTCCAATGCATCAGCGAGGATCTCGCGCAGCGACGCCAGGGTGCGCGCCGAGCGGCCGCGCAGCGTCTGCATGGAATCGGGATTGCGCACGGCGTGCAACCAGAATTCGGCCTGAATCGCCTCGAACTCGATGTCGTTGTCGGCGATCTCGACCAGTACGCGACCCAAGGCGCTCAGCGGTCCCCCGCCGGCGTTCCCGGCGATGGTCTGCACCACCTGATCGAGCCGTCCCGAGGCCCGCTCGTTCATCAGCTCGGAGAACAGTTGCTCCTTGCTGGAGAAGTTCGAGTAGACGGCGCCGACCGAGTATCCCGCCGCCGCGGCGATCTCATCCACCGATGCCGCGGCGTACCCCTTGCGCGCACAGGTTTGGGCGGCAGCATCCAGCAGCGCCGCCCGCGTCCGAGCCTGAGCTTCGGCCCTGGTCAGCCGCGCCGGCGGCGCGTCCACGTCACTTCGTTCATCGACCACATTTCAGATAGTAACCGTTATCTGAAATTTCGGATAGTGGTTGCTATCCGAAACTGCGGGATCGCGGCGGCCGTCGGCGATAATCGGCGGGTGTCCTCCTTCGGCATCCGCAGGCACGAGCCGCAACGGTGAGACATGCCGGGCCGAAGCGGGACCGCCGGTCTCCAGCGAGTTTTCGACGCTTCCGACACCGTCAATGAGGGAACAAATGGAATCGATCGAGACCGTGCGCCGACGCGTTGCGGCTGCCGGACGTGAACATCTGGGCGACGAACTCGGAGCGCAGTGGGCATCGATGTTGATCGAGGGCACCCGCTTACGGGCATCCGGCCCGCCCGCGAGAGTCGCTTCCCTGCCGGGCGCAGCGTCAACCCAAGCGGTCGGTCACCTGGGCGGGCCGGCTCCCCTTCCGCGAGATACCGAGTGGCCGACGTGGAGCGGTTACGGTCCGCTGACGCACATCGCCACCCTCGACTGCCGGAAACTTGTGCCGTACATGCCGGAATCGCTGAACGCGGCCGGGTTCCCGCCGGACGGGCTGCTGTCGTTCTTCTTCTTCGACGGCCAGATCGACGACGGCTTAGAACTCGTCGGCGCTTTGTTCGGAACCGACGACGGCGCCAGAGTGATCCATACCCCGGCGGATGTGCCGGTCGTGCTGACCGAGCCTCCATCGCCGATCACTGCCTATCGGGAAGTCGAGCTTCTGGCCGAGCCGATCCTGACCTGGCCGACGTGGGAGCACCCGGACCTTCACTACGAAGACCTGCCGGCGCAGGGATGGAGCGGTGTGTTCGAGACATTGGACGCCGTGCGGCAAGCAAATCCCGGACCTCTTCATCAGGTCGGCGGCCACCCTGATCCGGTTCAAGGCCCCGTCGAGGTCGAGATCGCCTATGGGCAGCTGAGCGCCGGCGGACGCAACCAGCTCAATTGGAGTGATCCCGCCATCACGGTGGAATCCCGCCGATGGCAGCTCCTCGCCCAGTTCGACACCGACGACAATGCCGGATTCATGTGGGGCGACTGCGGCATTCTGTACTTCATGATCCGCCCAGAAGACCTCGCGGCGAGGTCCTTCGACCGCGTGAGCGTCACGTGGCAGTGCTGCTGACGACGCGATTCACAACCGCCAGCGGCGGCCGCGCTGCCGGTGACGCAGCGCATTTGGCCGGCCAGTAGCTGCGTTTCAGCCGAAGTCGCACTCTGATAACACATTTCGCATTGCGCACCTGGCGCGGATGATGCGGTGTTAGCGTGCGCCAGAGAGTGCATCCAACCGAATAGTTCAGCAGAGGAATCCGTGACCCGCAGCGAGGAAACCCCGTCCCAACCTGTCGGCGCGACCGATCCGAGCGATCTCACCTTGCCCCTCTACGGGGCGACATTCGGCCAGGCCGTGTCACGCTTCGTCCGCAGCTACGCCCGCTTCTCCGGGCGCGCGTCCCGCAGCGAGTACTGGTGGGTCGTGATGGCATTCGCCGCTGTTGCGATTCTGTGGGCGGCATTGGCGGCTGCAGTCGGGGACGACAGCGCACTCGGGCCGACTTTCCGGGTGATTGCGGTGGTATTCGTGCTGGCGTGCGTGGTTCCCAGCTCGGCACTGTTGGCCCGCCGGCTTCAGGATGCCGACCGGTCACGCTGGCTCGCTCTGCTGATCATGGTGCCCTACATCGGTTTCGTGTTCCTGATCGTCGTCGGCGTGCTGCCCTCCAAACCGCATCGCGAGCAGTTCGACCACTCGACCTCTGCCGCAAGCGACGGCGATGAGTCTCCCGGCTGGGATGCGATCGATGCCGCACTCGCACGGCTCTACCCGGGACTCGACGGCGCCGCACCCCATTTCGGACGCACCGATGCCCGTCTGCCCGGCGAGGGGATTTGGGGAATCACCGCCTACCCGAATACATCAGGCCCGCAACCTCACTGGCACCTCGTCACGTACGGGTTCTCCAACGTGTTCGAATCCGACCCGTCCTCCGACGAGCACGACATCTGGGCAGACTTCGAATGGACCTTTCGAGTCGCCGCCGACATCGACCTCACGCAACCACTGGCGCCGCAGGTGCCGACGTGGGCGGTGCTCCTGCTGCAGCGGTTGGGCGACCTGGTTTTCAGTGGCAGTGAAGCACTCGACGTGGGTCACCGAATTCAAGTCGGCGGACCCATCACGCTGGGCGAGCCCCGAACCGAACTGACCGCCATCATGTTCGGGAAAGACCCTCAACTCGGGCAGATCGATACCGGTTTCGGCGCCCTGCGCTTCGTACAACTGGTCGGCGTCACCGCCGACACCGTGGCCGCCGCGCAATCATTGGGTGACGGAGTAGACGGGACACTTGAGATGCTCGAGAGAATGGCCGGGTCCAATCCGCTGCTCGTGACAGACATCAAGCGCGGTGCCCACCTGACGTAGACGCGAGTTCCAGCTCAGGCGTCGTCGAGCAGGTCCGGGGTGACCGCAGACTCGGTGTCGGGAATCCCGTCTTGCTTCGCCTTGCGGTCGGCCATCGACAGCAGCCGCCGGATACGGCCGGCCACAGCATCTTTGGTCATCGGCGGATCGGCGAGCCGGCCCAGCTCTTCCAGCGATGCCTGCCGGTGTTCGACCCGCAGCTTGCCTGCCGCAGCCAGATGATCGGGCACCCCCTCACCCAAGATGTCCAAAGCCCGCTCCACCCGGGCAGCCGCGGCCACCGCGGCACGCGCCGAGCGGCGCAGGTTGGCATCGTCGAAATTGGCCAGGCGGTTAGCCGTGGCGCGGACCTCGCGGCGCATGCGCCGTTCCTCCCACGTCAACCGGGTGTCCTGGGCACCCATGCGAGTCAACAACGCGCCAATCGCCTCGCCGTCACGCACCACCACCCGATCGCTGCCACGCACCTCCCGGGCCTTGGCGCTGACTCCGAGCCGGCGGGCCGCACCGACGAGCGCCAGTGCCGCCTCCGGGCCGGGGCAGCTGACCTCCAGAGCCGACGACCGTCCCGGCTCGGTCAACGATCCGTGGGCCAGGAACGCCCCACGCCACGCCGCTTCGGCGTCACCGACACTGCCGCCGACCACCTGTGCGGGCAGGCCGCGCACCGGGCGGCCACGAAGATCGAGCAATCCGGTCTGTCGTGCCAGCGCCTCACCGTCAGCGGCGACCCGCACCACGTACCGGGTGTTCTTGCGGATCCCGCTGGCGGACAGCACGTGCACCACGGCGTTGTACCCGTAGAGGTCGTAGATGTCCTTACGCAGACGGCGAGCGATGATCCCGAGGTCGACCTCGGCTTCGACCACCACCCGGCCCGCCACGATGTGCAGGCCGCCGGCAAAGCGCAACAACGACGCCACCTCCGCGCGACGAGCGCTGACCGAGTTGACTACGAGACGGCTCAGCTCGTCCTTCACCTCGGCTGTCATCGCCACGGATCGTCCCCTCTCGGTGTATTCGGCGCCGGCTCCTGGCGCGCCATGTCGACCGACCTCGCTGCGGGCGTGGGAACGGTGGGCTCCTGCACGGCACCGGGCGCCATCGCGCGCAGCCGGACACCCTCAAGCGCCGCGGCCAACTTCGCCGGGTCATGTAAAGGTGTACCAGGTCGAGACACGTCAGCAAACTCAACACGGGCGTTGAGGATGTTGGCCGTGCGGCTGAGTTGCTCCCGTTCGCGGTCGCTCGGCACCCGGCTGGCATCGACGATGATGTCATGCACGCTGAAGTCCGGGGCATGCTGGGCCAGAACGTGGATGTGGCGCTCGGCGGAGAACCCCGCCGTTTCGCCCGGCTCGGCCGCCAGATTCAAGACCAGCGCCCGCCGCGCCGTCGTCGACCGCAGCGCCGCCGCCAACTGCGGCACCAACACGTGTGGGATGACACTGGTGAACCACGAGCCCGGCCCGAGCACCACCAGGTCGGCGCTCATGATGGCCTCGACCGCCTGCCGGGTTGCCGGTGGATCGCCGGGCAGCAGCCGTACCCGGCGCACCTTGCCGACCGTCGTGGCAATCGCCACCTGACCGCGGATCACCCGGCTCATCCGAGGATCGGATTCCAGCCCCGCGACGTCGGCCTCGATCTGCAGGGCAATCGGGCACATCGGCAGCACCCGGCCCTTGACCCCCAGGATGCGCCCGAGCTCGTCGAGCGCGGCAACCGGATCGGCCAGGACCTCACTGAGCCCCGCCAGGATCAAATTGCCGATCGGATGGCCGGCCAGTGCGCCGCTGCCACCGAAGCGGTGCTGGATGATGGTTGCCCACAATCGACCGTGCGGACTGTCAGAGGCCAACGCCGCCAACGCCATTCGCAGATCACCAGGCGGCACCACATCGAGTTCGCTGCGCAGCCGGCCCGACGATCCGCCGTCGTCGGCGACCGTCACCACGGCCGTCACATGTGGGCTGAGCCGACGCGCTGCGGACAGGGTGGCGTACAACCCATGCCCTCCACCGAGGGCCACGATGCGGGGGGTCATTCGCGACCCAGATCCCGGTGCAGCACGTGCACGGTCAGCCCGTCACCGCCCTGCAAACGCTCCGCCAGCGCCTCGGCGATCGCCACACTCCGATGTTTGCCGCCGGTGCACCCGATGGCGACGGTCATATAACGCTTCCCCTCCCGGCGGTAACCGGCGATCACCACGTCCAACAGACGATGGTAGGTGTCCAGAAACTCCCTGGCCCCCGCTTGCCCCAGCACATAGTCACGCACATCCGGATGCTGACCGGTGTGCGGCCGCAGCTCGTCCACCCAGTGCGGGTTCGGTAGGAACCGGACGTCCATCACCGTGTCCGCGTCCATCGGCAGGCCGTACTTGTAACCGAAAGACTCCACCGTGACATTCGTGTACGCGACGGTCTCACCGCCGAACGCCCGCTCGATGCTCTCACGCAGGGCAGGCACCGGTAGGGCGGACGTGTCGATCACCAGATCGGCGGCTGCCCGCACCGGCGCCAGCAACGCCCGCTCGGCAGCGATCCCCTCGGCCAATGTCTGAGTGCCCTGCAACGGGTGGCTACGCCGGTTCTGTTCGTAACGACGGACCAGGATGTCGTCGGACGCCTCGAGGAACAACACCCGTGGGGTGATGCTGCGGGCCGCCAGCTCGTTGCGAACCCAATCAAGATCACCGGTGAATCCGCGCGACCGCACATCCATCACCACGGCGAGCTGCGTGATCCGTGACCCGGCGGCCAACCCCAACTCGACCATGCGGGCGATCAGCTCCGGCGGCAGGTTGTCGGCGACGTACCAGCCGAGGTCCTCCAACACCTTGGCAGCGGTGCCCCGGCCCGCGCCGGACAGTCCGGTGACCAGCACTACGTCGATATCCGAATCCGCGTCCGCACCACCGACGATGCCGCCCTCGCGCAGATGTTCATTCATGCGCGACCCGCCTGGCTACTCATGTCCCCGTTACCCGTCATCCCGACACCCTGCGTCGATCATCCTCGATAAGCGTTGCGGGCGCCCCTGAATCGCCCAGTCCGGCGCCATTCTCACTTCGCGGGTCACCGTTTTCGGGTGACTCGGACTCCACTGGCGGCCCGCCGCCCGACTCAACTGGCGGCCCGCCACCGAGCGCAGCCAGGACGGCCTTCGCCGTCGCCACCCCGATCCCCGGCACCGCGGTGATCTCCTCCACCGTGGCCTCTTTGAGTCGCGCCACCGAGCCGAAATGGGTCACCAACGCCTTGCGGCGCTGCTCTCCGAGTCCGCGCACCGAATCGAGTGCCGAGGCGGTCATCCGCTTGGACCGCTTGCTGCGGTGGTAGCTGATCGCGAACCGGTGTGCCTCGTCGCGCACACGTTGCAACAGATACAACCCCTCGCTGTTGCGCGGGAAGATCACCGGATCCGGCTCGGACGGCACCCACACCTCTTCCAGCCGCTTGGCCAGCCCGATCACCGCGACATCAGTGACACCCAACTCGTCGAGCACCGCAGCGGCCGCATTGACCTGGGGAGCACCGCCGTCGACCACGAACAGGTTGGGCGGATAGGCGAACCGGCGTGGGCGCTGCTCGGTGCTGGGGTCGGGTTGCGCATCGGTGACGTGCCGCAGAAAGCGGCGTCGGGTCACCTCGGCGATCGAGGCGACGTCGTCCGAGCGCCCCTCACCGGCAGCCTCGCGGATCGCATAGTGCCGGTAATCCGACTTCCGCGGCAGCCCGTCCTCGAACACCACCAGCGAGGCGACCACATCGGTGCCCTGCACGTGGCTGATGTCCACGCACTCGATCCGCAACGGCGCATCGGCCAGGCCGAGGGAATCCTGAATGCTCTGCAGTGCTTCCGATCTCGCGTTGAAGTCGCCGGCACGCTTGAGCTTGTGTTGGGCCAGGGCCTCGTGGGCGTTGCGGGCGACAGTCTCGGCCAGGGTGCGCTTGTCACCGCGAACCGGCACCCGCAGGCTCACCCGCGAACCGCGAAGCCCTGACAACCATGCCGACAGTTCATCGGCGTTGGGGGGCAGCACCGGCACCAACACCTCCCGAGGCACCGGGTTGGTCGCCTCGTCGGCGGCGCCGCCGAGTTCGGCCTGTTCCCCATAGAACTGGGTCAAGAACTGCTCGACGAGCTGCTCCTGCCCCGATTTTTCGGGATCCGAATCACGGGTCGCCTCCGGCTCCGAAGACTTCTCGACGATCCAGCCCCGCTGACCCCGAACCCGGCCGCCACGCACGTGGAACACCTGAACCGCCGCCTCGAGGTCGTCGTCGGCGAACGCCACCACGTCGGCGTCGGTGCCGTCGCCCAGCACCACGGCCTGCTTCTCCAGCGCTCGCTTGAGCGCGCCGATGTCGTCACGCAGCCGGGCCGCACGCTCGAAATCCAGCTCCTCGGCGGCCGCGGTCATCTGCTGCTCCAGGTCGCGGGCCAACCGGTCGGTCTTGCCCGACAGGAAATCGCAGAAGTCCAGCACGATCCGCCGGTGCTCCTCGGCACTCACCCGGCCGATGCACGGCGCCGAACACTTGTCGATGTAGCCGAGCAGACATGGGCGGTCGATCTGCCTGTGCCGCTTGAACACTCCCGCCGAACAGGTCCTGGCCGGGAACACCCGAGTCAGCAGATCGAGCGTCTCGCGGATCGCCCAGGCATGCGAATACGGACCGAAGTACCGCACCCCCTTGCGGCGCGGCCCGCGGTACACCATCAGCCGGGGGTACTCCTCGTTGAGCGTGACGGCCAGCACCGGGTAGGTCTTGTCGTCGCGGTAGCGGATGTTGAAGCGAGGATCGAACTCCTTGATCCAGTTGTACTCCAACTGCAGTGCCTCGACCTCGGTGGTGACCACCGTCCACTCGACACTGCCCGCCGTCATCACCATCTGCCGGGTGCGGGGCGCGAGGCTCGCGACGTCGGCGAAGTACGACGTCAGCCGGCTGCGCAGGCTCTTGGCCTTGCCGACATAGATGACCCGACCATGCGGGTCTCGGAACCGGTACACGCCCGGCTCCACTGGTATCGATCCGGGCGCCGGCCGGTACGTCGCTGGATCGGGCACGGTTTCCAGGTTACTGCCGCGATCGGAGTGAACTCCGCTACCGTCGAGGTGTGCGATTGCTGACGTCCACGCGTTCGGTCATCGCCCTGCTCAGTGTCGCCGCGACAGTCCTTGCCGGATGCGGCGGCGACAATCGGCGTCCGGCGAAGACCGTCGCCGGACCGTGCGAGATTGTGTCGAACGGCACTCCACTGCCGAAGCCGCCTCCCGCTCCTGGGCCACCACCGGCCGGCCCGGCGGCACCGGCCCCATCACGCGACCTGGCGACCACCCCCGAGATCGGCACCGGCTACCGCACCGACATGACCGCCGTCCGCACGGCGACCTACGCGGTGGCCACCGCCAATCCGCTGGCCACCGAAGCAGCGTGCAAGGTGCTGCGCGACGGCGGCACCGCCGCCGACGCACTGGTGACCGCACAGGCGGTCCTCGGCCTGGTCGAGCCCCAGTCCTCCGGGATCGGCGGCGGCGGCTTCCTGCTGTACTACGACGCGGCACGCAACGCCGTACGCGCATTCGACGGACGTGAGACCGCCCCGGCCGCGGCCACCGAGAACTACCTGCGCTGGGTGTCAGAGTCCGATCGCACCGCCCCCAAACCCGACGCCCGGGCATCGGGCCGTGCCATCGGAGTGCCGGGCATCGTCCGACTGCTCGACGACACCCACCGGCAGTTCGGCAAGAAAACCTGGCGTGATCTGTTCACCCCCGCCGTGTCCCTGGCCGATCGGGGGTTCGACATCAGCCCACGGCTGGCAGCAGCTATCGACGACGCCGACGCGCAACTCCGGCTTGACCCCGCCGCCGCCGGCTACTTCCTCAACGCCGACGGTAGCCCGAAACCGGTCGGCACCCGGATGACCAACCCGGCCTACGCGAAAACCTTGGGCGCCATCGCATCCGAGGGTGCCCGGGCCTTCTACACCGGTGACATCGCCCGCGCTGTCGTGGCGGCTACCGCCGATACCAGCGGCAGCCGCACACCGGGGTCGATGTCCGAACAGGACCTCGCCACCTATGCCGTCAAGCAACGCGACCCGGTGTGCACGACCTACCGCGGCCGCGAGGTCTGCGGTATGCCACCCCCGTCCTCCGGTGGTATCGCGGTGGCCGCCACCCTCGGCATCCTCGAGCACTTCCCCATGAGCAACTACAAGCCGGCCCGCGTCGACCGCAACGGCGGTCACCCGTCGGTGACCGGGGTGCACCTGATCTCGGAGGCCGAACGTCTCGCCTACGCCGACAGGGACCGCTACGTCGCCGACACCGATTTCGTCCCACTGCCGGGCGGATCGGCCGAAGCCCTGCTCGATGACGCCTACCTGACGGGCCGCGCCGCCCTGATCTCCCGCGATCACACGATGGGTGTGGCCACGCCCGGGGATTTCGCGCCACCGATGACCATCCCGCCGGCACCCGAACACGGCACCAGCCAGATCAGCATCATCGACAGCTTCGGCAACGCCGCATCCCTGACCACCACGATCGAATCCGCTTTCGGCTCCTTCCACATGGTCGACGGCTTCCTGCTCAACAACCAGCTCACGGACTTCTCCGCCGAGCCGATCAGCGCCGAAGGACAACCACTGCCCAACCGGGTGCAGCCCGGCAAGCGTCCGCGCAGCACCATGGCGCCCACCCTGGTGTTCGACAAGACGGGCCCGCAACGGGGACCCTTATACGCCGTGCTGGGCTCCCCGGGCGGTGCGGTCATCATCCAGTACGTCGTGAAAACCCTTGTCGGCGTCCTGGATTGGAACCTCGATCCGCAGCAGGCGGTATCGATGATCGACTTCGGCGCGGCCAACACACCCGTCACCAATGTCGGCGGTGAGCATCCGTTGGTCGACACGATCGCCAACGGGGATCGTGATCAACTTGTCGGCGGCCTGCGGGCACTCGGGCATCAGGTGTCGCTGGCCGACCAGTCGAGCGGGCTCTCGGCCCTGGTGCGCACATCCTCGGGCTGGATCGGGGGCGCCGATCCGCGTCGCGAGGGTGTGGTGCTCGGCGACGTCGGTTGATCCGGCGCGAATCAGGCGAGTTTCGAGCGGTACCGGTCGATCAGGTCACGGACCTCGTCCATGGCCTCGACGGCGCGACCCTTGTCGATGGCCTGGATCGCCATCACCGGGATGTACTCGTCGTCGGGCAGGTCCAGGCGCGCCCACCGGGCCCCCACCGGGAAGGACACGCCGAGCGCCTCCGACCACGGAATGACCTTGAAGCCGATCAGGTTCCGGACCGCTACGCCCGCGGGGCCGATCTTGAGCCGGGGCCGCGCGAACAACAGCACCACGCAGCCGATGATCGCTCCCAACAACGCGATCGCCACCTGGTCGGAGGTCTGGAAGACCACGCCGGTGGACCCCACCTTGAGCAGCACACCGACCGCGACGTGCGCCAGGAAGATGATCAGTGCCGCGCCGTAGGCGAAATACGGTGTGCGATAAGGCCGGATATCGAGGTCCCAGTCCGCGGTCTTCTTCTCGGTCATCGGTCGGTCACGCCTTGGCGCGCAGGTCCCGCAGGGTCAGCGCAGTCGACAAAGCGGCGGCCGCCGCCTGGGCGCCCTTGTCCTCGGTAGAGCCCGGGAGACCGGCGCGGTCCAGGGCCTGGGTCTCGTTGTCGGTGGTCAGCACGCCGTTGGCGACCGGAGTGGACGCGTCGAGCGACACCCGCGTCAAACCCTGCGTCACCGCGTCGCAGACATAGTCGAAGTGCGGTGTCTGGCCCCGGATGACCACACCCAACGCCACCACCGCGTCATGCGTGGCCGCCAATGCCTGTGCCACCACGGGGATTTCGATGGCGCCGAGCACTCGCACCACCGTCGGGTCGTCGATGCCGGCCTCGGCGGCGACCTTACGTGCCCCGTCGAGCAGCGCATCACAGATCTGGGTGTGCCAGGTGCTGGCCACGATTGCCAGCTTCACCTTCGACGCGTCCACCTGAGGCAGGTCGGGAACTCCGTGGCCGCTCACAGGCTCGAACCCGAATCGGTCCCGCTGGGCGGCCGACGGTCCCCGAGCAGGTACACCGCCTCGTCGTAGTCGTCCATGCTCACCGCTTCGTCGTAGTCCTCAAGCCCGATGAGGTCGTGGCCCATCCGGTCCCGCTTGGTCATCAGGTAGCGGATGTTCTCCGAGTTGGCGCGCACCGGCAACGGCACCCGCTCGATGATGTGCAGCCCGTAACCGTCGAGCCCCACCCGCTTGGCCGGGTTGTTGGTCAGCAGCCGCATGGACCGGATACCGAGGTCGACCAGGATCTGCGCGCCGATGCCGTAGTCACGCGCGTCGGCCGGCAAACCGAGTTTCAGGTTCGCGTCGACGGTGTCCTCACCGGCATCCTGGAGTTGATAGGCCTGCAGTTTGTGCATCAGTCCGATACCGCGGCCCTCATGGCCGCGCATGTACAGCACCACGCCGCGGCCCTCACGCGCCACCATCGCCATCGCGGCGTCCAGCTGCGGCCCGCAGTCACAGCGCCGGGAGCCGAACACGTCACCGGTCAGGCATTCGGAGTGCACCCGCACCAGGACATCGTGGCCGTCGCTGGCCGGGCCGGAGATGTCGCCGCGCACCAGCGCGACATGCTCGACGTCCTCGTAGATGCTCTTGTAACCGACGGCCACGAACTCGCCGTGCCGGGTCGGGATGCGAGCCTCCGCGATGCGCTCGATGTGCTTCTCGTGCTTGCGACGCCATTCGATCAAGTCGGCGATCGAGATCAGTGCCAGGTCATGGTCATCGGCGAAGACCCGCAGCTCGTCGGTGCGCGCCATGTCGCCTTCGTCCTTCTGGCTGACGATCTCGCAGATCGCACCGGCGGGCTGCAGCCCGGCCAGGCGGGCCAGGTCCACGGCGGCCTCGGTGTGGCCCGGACGGCGCAGCACGCCGCCGTCCTTGGCGCGCAGCGGAACCACGTGGCCGGGCTTGGTGAAGTCATCGGCGACGGTGGACGGATCGGCCAGCGCCCGCATCGTGGTGGCCCGGTCGGACGCCGAAATACCGGTTCCCACATCCTTTTTCGCGTCCACCGTGACGGTGTAGGCGGTGCCGTGCTTGTCCTGGTTGACCGCGTACATGGGCAACAGGCCCAGCCGGTCGCAGATTTCGCCGTCCAGCGGCACACAGAGATAGCCGGAGGTGTAGCGGACCATGAAGGCCACGAGTTCGGGAGTCGCCTTCTCGGCGGCGAAGATGAGATCGCCCTCGTTCTCGCGATCCTCGTCGTCGATCACCACCACGGCTTTGCCCGCCGCGATATCGGCAATCGCCCTCTCGACGGAATCGAGCCTGGTCATCTGCGCCACCTTGCCTGTTCTCATGCCAGGTCCCAAATCCGGGACCATGTGCCGACTCCAGTATGAACCACCGAAATCCAGCGGTTATTGCCAGCTCTTACTCACCGGGACCGGCCATCAGCCGTTCCACGTACTTGGCGATGATGTCGACCTCCAGATTGACCGTCGTCCCCACGGTCGCGTGCCCCAGTGTGGTGAGCTCGCGGGTGGTGGGGATCAGCGACACCTCGAACCAGTCGTCACCCACCGCGGACACGGTCAGCGACACCCCGTCGACGGTGATCGAGCCCTTCTCCACCACATACCGCGACAGGGCGGCGGGCAGACCGATGCGCACCACTTCCCAGTGCTCGAAGGGCGTGCGGGAAATCACAGTGCCGGTGCCGTCCACATGGCCCTGCACGATGTGCCCGCCGAGGCGACTGTTGACCGCCGCCGCCCGCTCCAAATTGACCTGGCTGCCGACGCCGACCCCACCCAGGCTGGACCGGTTGAGCGTCTCCCCCATCACGTCGGCGGTGAACACGCCGTCGGGAAGAACGTCCACCACGGTCAGGCAGACCCCGTTCACCGCGATCGAATCGCCGTGGCCGGCGTCGGCGGTGACCACGGGCCCGCGGATGGTGAACCGGGCGGCATCCGTCAGCTCCGCCTTGTCGACCAGGACACCCAGCTCTTCAACGATTCCGGTGAACACGTGACCAGACTATTCAGTCGAGTGTGAGTTGGAGAAAACGCCCGACCGCCGCGAGCCTCTACGATGCAAGTCATGCAGACGCGCCCACGCTTCGCAGTCCAGTCCTTACTCGCAATCCTCTTCGCAGCGGCCGCCCTCGTCGCGGGTTGCTCGTCGTCCTCAGAAAAGTCGAACGCCCCACTGCCCGACGCGGCCGAGCTGCTGCAGCAGTCCGCCGCGACCACCAAGGCCCAGCAGAGCGTGCATCTGCTGCTGACCGTCGAGGGCACCATCAAGGGCCTCCCCGTCGAGAAGCTCGACGGCGACCTGACCAACACGCCCGCCGTCGCCGCTCAGGGGACTGTCGACCTCAACGCCTTCGGCCAGAAGATCTCCGACGCGAAGTTCGTCGTCGCCGACGGGACGCTGTACGCCGCGCTGACCGCGGGCGATCCGCTGTCCGACTACGGACCCGCCGAGAAGATCTACGACGTGTCGACCATCCTGAACCCCGATCTCGGCCTGGCCAACGTGCTGGCGAACCTCAGCGACCCGAAGGCCGAGGGCCGCGAGTCGATCAACGGCACCGAAGGTGTCCGGGTGACCGGCACGGTCAGCGCGGAAGCGGTCAACAAGATCGCACCCCAGCTCAAGGCGGAGGGCCCGGTCCCCGGCACCGCGTGGATCTCCGAAGACGGCGACCACGCCCTGCTGCAGGCCAAGCTCGAACCCACCCCCGGTAACAGCGTCACCATGACCCTGACCGACTGGGGCAAGCAGGTCACCGTCACCAAGCCCGCGTCCTGATGCGGGCCGCGGAGTCGGCCCGCTCCGGCCGCAACCGCCACATCGCGATCAGCGCGGGCAGTCTCGCCGTGCTGCTCGGTGCCCTCGACACCTATGTCGTGGTCACGATCATGACCGACATCATGGCCGACGTCGGTATCGCGATCAACAAGATTCAGCAGGTCACGCCCATTATCACCGGGTACCTGCTGGGCTACATCGCGGCCATGCCGCTGCTGGGCCGGGCCTCGGACCGGTTCGGGCGCAAGATGCTGATCCAGGTCGGTTTGGCCGGCTTCGCTGTCGGCTCGGTGATCACCGCGCTGTCGGGCGACCTGACCACGCTGGTCATCGGCCGCGTGGTGCAGGGCACCGCGAGCGGCGCGCTGCTGCCGGTGACGCTGGCGCTGGCGGCCGATCTGTGGGCGGCGCGAAACCGGGCCGCGGTGCTCGGCGGCGTGGGCGCAGCGCAGGAATTCGGCAGTGTGCTGGGCCCGCTCTACGGCATCGGTGCGGTGGCACTGTTCCACCATTGGCAGGCCGTGTTCTGGATCAACGTGCCGCTGGCAGTGATCGCCATGGTGATGATCCACTTCAGCCTGCCGGGCAAAGAACCGAGCGACCACCCCGAGAAAGTCGATGTGGTCGGCGGCGTCCTGCTGGCCATCGCATTGGGCCTGGCCGTCGTGGGCCTGTACAACCCGGAACCCGACGGCAAGCAGGTTCTGCCCGAGTGGGGCCTCCCGCTGCTGATCGGCGCGCTGGTGGCAGCCGTGGCGTTCTTCGTGTGGGAGAAGGTGGCCCGCACCCGGCTGATCGAGCCCGCGGGCGTGAAGTTCGTGCCTTTCCTCGCCGCACTGGCCGCCTCGCTGTGCACCGGTGCGGCGCTGATGGTGACGCTGGTCAATGTCGAACTGTTCGGCCAGGGCGTGCTCGGCAAGGACAAGTACGATGCCGCCTTTCTGCTGCTGCGGTTCCTGATCGCCCTGCCGATCGGCGCGCTGATCGGTGGCTGGATCGCCACCCGGGTCGGCGATCGCATCGTCAGCTTCGTCGGCCTGATGGTCGCGGCCGGCGGCTTCTGGCGGATCACCCACTGGTCGATCGACGTGCTCGACAAGACCTACGACCTGGCTCTGTTCCAGCTGCCGGTGCTCGACACCGACCTGGCGATCGTGGGTCTCGGGCTCGGGCTGGTGATCGCCCCGCTGACCTCGGCGACGCTGCGGGTGGTGCCCGCTGCGCAGCACGGCATCGCCTCGGCGTTCGTCGTGGTGGCCCGGATGATCGGCATGCTGATCGGCATGGCGGCGCTGTCCGCCTGGGGTCTGTACCGGTTCAATCAGCACCTGTCCGGTCTGGCCGCGGCGGCCAACACCAGCGAGATGTCGCTGCAGGAGCGCTTGGCGTCGCAGGCCACCCGCTATCGCGAGGCGTATGTGTCGATGTACGGCGACATGTTCGGCGTCACCGCGGTCGTCTGCGTGGTGGGTGCGGTGCTCGGCTTGTTGATCGCTGCGCGTCATGTCCACGCCGACGAACTCGACGGCCCGCCTACCGGCGATGGCGCTGCCGCCCGCGATGACAGGGACGCTCCGACCGGGCAGCTCTACCTGCCGACGCAGGTGCTGCCGGTCCAGTCCGCCGACGAGCCGATCCAGCTACCGCCCCAGCAACCGCCGGGGCGGCACCGATCGGACTGATCGGTTCAGCAACGCTCGACGCCAGGGCGGAGCAGACGTGGTGCCTGGCCGGCCTCCACCGGCCGGTCAGGCAGCACCAGGCGAAGTGGGGCGCGTACCAGCGCCCGAATAGCGCGAGGGGTAAATGCCGTGGTGGGGAGCCAGTCCTGCAGTGCAGTCATGCTCGCGTCCTTTGCTCGTGTTCACCGGGCGCGGATTCGGCAGTGAACGCGCTTTGGCACGAGTGTACCGATTAACACCACCAGCGGCCGGTTCGTCACCAGCTTAACTTAGGTAACCCTAACTACAGCTGGCTACCTTTGCGCATGCTGTCAGTTGGGCACCAGACTCAGGCGGACATCGGGCCCGATGGCGGTGATGCCGTCGAACTTCCACCGCTGGGCGTTCCCGATGCTGGGCACCCCGATGTCGTCGACCGCGGTGATCGGCCCACCCAGCAGCATCGGTGCCACATAGGCCAGGATCCGGTCGACCACGCCGGCCCTCAGGAAAGCTCCGGCGAGCGTCGGCCCGCCCTCGAGGAGCACATCCGTGCGGCCCCCCAGCGACCGCATCACCTCGTGCGGATCATGCGTGCGAATCAACATCGTGTGCGAATCATCGTTGAGCACCTTGGCATCCGGGGATACCTCCCGCATGCCCACCACGACCCGCAGGGGCTGATGGTCGGTGAGTGTCCCGTCGGGTCGCCGAGCCGTCAGCGTCGGATCGTCGACGAACACCGTGCCGGTGCCGACCACGATCGCGTCGGCCGCGGCACGCTTGCGATGCACGTCCGCGCGCGCGGCCTCACTGGTGATCCACTGGCTGGAACCATCGGCGGCGGCACTGCGGCCGTCCACGCTTGTCGCGAATTTCCATGTGACATGCGGCATTCCGGTGCGTTGCTTGTGCAGCCATTCCCGTAGCGACCCCTGCTCCACATCGTCGGCGAGCAGACCCGGGCTGACGGTGACACCGGCATCGACAAGCCGTTGCGCACCGCCGGCCGCCGCCGGATTGGGGTCGGACGCCGCGTAGGTGACCGCCGAAATCCCTGCCGCCAGAAGCGCATCCACGCAGGGCGGGGTACGCCCGTGATGATTGCACGGTTCGAGGGTGACGACGGCGGTGCCGCCCTTGGCTCGCTCCCCCGCCGCTCGCAACGCCATCACCTCGGCGTGCGCGCCTCCGACGGGTTGCGTCCCGCCGACGCCGGCGACCTGCCCGTCGCGGTCCAGGATCACCGCGCCGACCGGCGGATTGGGATAGGTCGAGCCCTTGACCTGTTCGGCTTGCTCGATCGCCAGCCGCATCACGGCCTCAGGTGTCATAGCGTCAGGTGTCGCGAAGCGTTCGCGGCCTGCTGACGCAGGGATTCCACCGCGGCGGCCGGATCGGCGGCGCTGTACACCGCGGAGCCGGCGACGAAGCAGTCCACGCCCGCCTCGGCGGCCTGCTCGATGGTGTCGGCATTGATGCCACCGTCGATCTCGACGACGATGGTCAACTCACCGGCATCGACGAGGCGACGTGCCGTACCCACCTTGGCGAGCACTTCGGGGATGAACTTCTGACCGCCGAACCCCGGCTCGACCGACATCACCAACAGCGTGTCGAATTCCTTGAGGATCTCCAGGTACGGCTCCAGCGGGGTGCCCGGCTTCACCGACAGGCCGGCCTTGGCGCCGGCGGCGCGGATGTCCCGCGCCACGCCGATCGGGTTGTCGGTGGCCTCGGCGTGGAAGGTGACGTTGTAGGCACCGGCTTCGGCGTACGGCGGTGCCCAGCGCTCGGGCTGCTCGATCATCAGGTGGCAGTCCATCGGGATGTCGGTCGCCTTGAGCAGCGATTCCACCACCGGCAGGCCCAACGTCAGGTTGGGAACGAAATGGTTGTCCATCACGTCGACGTGCAGCCAGTCGGCCCCGGCCACCGCGGCGACCTCATCGGACAGCCGCGCGAAGTCAGCGGACAGGATGGACGGGGCGATCAATGGAGTCTTGTGCTCCTCGCGTGCGCGGAGGTCTGCCATGGCGGTCAGCCTACTTTCCCGACTTTCAGCGCCGCCGCGAACATCGCATCGGTCCCATGCCGATGCGGCCACAGCTGGACATGCGGTCCGTCGCCGAGGTCGTCGGCCGGGGCAAACAACTCCCGGGTGTCCAGCTGGGTCACCGGATGCCGCCGCACGGCGTCGGCCACGACACCGACCGTCTCGGCCAGGTGCGGCGAGCAGGTCGCATAGAGCACCACGCCGCCGGGACGGGTCAGCGCGATGGCGGCAGCCAACAGCTCACGCTGTAGTTTGGCCAGGCCCGGGACATCGCCGGGTTGACGCCGCCACCGGGCCTCGGGGCGCCGGCGCAACGCGCCCAGGCCGGTACACGGGGCGTCCACCAGCACGCGGTCGAAGCCGGGTTCCAAGCCCGATACGCGCCCGTCCACACGGCGCACGTCGACGTCGAGGCCACGGGTGTTCTCCTCGACCAGATCCGCGCGGCGGGGCGCGGGCTCGACCGCGGTGACGCGGGCACCCGAGGCCGCACCGATGGCGGCCAGCAGCGCGGTCTTGCCACCCGGGCCGGCGCACAGGTCGAGCCAACGACCGTTGTCGGGTCCGTCGAGCTCGGCCAGGGCCAGTGCCCGAGCGACCAGCTGACTGCCCTCGTCTTGGACCTGGGCGGCACCCTCGCGCACGGCTGCCAGCTGTCCGGGGTCACCACCGGGCAGGTAGACGGCGTACGGCGAATACCGGCCGACGGTGCCGTCGGCCTGGGCGGCGAGCTCGTCCGCCGTCATCGCGGTGGGTCGCGCCGCCAGGTGCACCACCGGACGCTCGTCGTCACTGGTCAGCAGGGCTTCGAGTTCACCAGCCCTGGCGCCCAACGCATCGGTGAAGGCCTGGGCGATCCACCGCGGATGGGCGTGCTGGAACGCGGCGTGACCGACGGGGTCGGTGGATGCGGGCGGCGCCAGCTTTTCCATCCACTCCTGTTCGGTGCTGCGGGATATGGTCCGCAGCACACCGTTGACGAAACCCGCTCGGGCCGTGTCGAATTCGATGCCGGCCTGTTCGACGGTGGTGGACACCGCGGCGTGCGGCTCGACGCGGGTACGCAGCAATTGGTAGGCGCCCAGGCGCAACAGATCGAGTAGTACCGGGTCGATCCGGTCGGTCGGACGCCCGGCCGCGGCGGCGATGACGGCGTCGAGCAGCCCCTGGGTCCGGCAGGCACCGTAGGTCAGTTCGGTGGCGAAGGCCGCGTCTCGGCCCTCGATCCCCCGCTCCCGCAGCAGCGCGGGTAGCGCCAGGTTGGCGTAGGAATCGCGTTCGGTCACCGCGCGCAGCACGTCGAACGCGGCGCGGCGGGCCGGATCCAGCGGCGTGCGCCGGTGCTGGCGGTTGCGTTGAGGCGTGCGGTTCTGCCTGTCCGAGGGCCTGTTCACGAGGCACGCACCGATTCGTCGAGCCGTGCACCACGCGCCCAGTCGGCGGCATTCATGAGTTTCTTGCCGGGCGGCTGGATCTGCCCGAGCCGGACCGGTTGCGTACCGGTACCGACGAACACCGCGTTGCGTTCGACACGGATTTCACCGGCCGCCAAGGCATCTCCCGACCGTTCCACCGTGACCGGACCGACCTTGACCCGTAGGTCTCCGATCATGGTCCAGGCACCGGGATTGGGGGTGACCGCGCGGATCTGCCGATCGATGACGTGCGCCGGAAGGTCCCAGCGGACCCGGGCCGACTCGACCGTGATCTTCGGCGCCAGGCTCACCCCATCGGTCGGCTGCGGCACCGCGGTCAGTGCTCCCTCGGCGATGCCGTCCATGGTGGACTCCAACAGTGCGGCACCTGAATCAGCCAGCCGTCCAAGCAAATCGCCGGCGGTGTCGGTATCCCGTACCCGCTCGGTGACGACGCCGTACACCGGCCCGGAGTCCAGTGCCGGCTCGATCAGAAACGTCGTCGCCCCGGTGACCTCGTCCCCGGCGGCCAGCGAAGCCTGTACCGGCGCCGCGCCGCGCCACGCCGGCAGCAACGAGAAATGGAGATTGACCCAGCCGTGCGGAGGCACCGCGAGCAGGCGCTCGCTCAACAGCGCACCGTAGGCGACGACTGCACAGCAGTCCGGTGCCAGCTCGGACAGCTCGGCGATGAACTCGTCGGAGTTGGGCTTGGCCGGCCGCAGGACAGGGATGTCGTGCTCGAGGGCCAGCTTCGCGACCGGTGAGGGCGCGGGCTTGCCGCGACGCCCGGCCGCCGCGTCAGGCCGGGTCAGGACCGCGATCACATCGTGGCGGGGCGAGTCGATCAGCCGCTGCAACGACGGGAGGGCGGGCTCCGGGGTTCCGGCAAAGACAAGACGCACCGCACCAGTTTAGGGATTCGGGGCGCCGGTCCCCTAATGCGGCACTCGGTAGTACTCCCGCTCGGACACCCCGGCCAGCGGCGCCAGATACACCCACGGGATCGTCCCGACGAGGCGGTTGAGGGTGGCCACCGCATCGTTGTAGTACTGCCGGGCGAACGCCAGCTTGTTCTCGGTGTCGGTCAGATTCTGCTGCAGGTCCAGGAAGTTGTTCGACGAATTCAGTTGCGGGTAGGACGATCTCAGGGCCAGCACCCCGGATACGGCATCGTCGAGGTTGCGTTCGGCAGCGCTGCGCTGCCCCACCGAAGACCCGCCCGTCGCCGACGTCAGCGCTGCCTGAGCGCTGCTGACCCGGCCGAGAACCGCCGTCTCATGGGCGGCGAACGTCGCCACGGTCTGCACGAGTGCGGGGATCAGCGCCGCGCGGCGAGCCAGCTCGACATCGATGCCGCCGAGCGCCTCGGCGACGCGTACGTCGGCCGCCTTCAGCTTGTTGAATCCGACCACGAAGCCCACCAGCACCGCGATCGCCAGTACGAGCACCACGACGAGCAGCAGTCTCACCATGAACCGCCTCCTCCCCCTCCGCCGCCGCCCCCGCCACCGCCGCCTCCGCTGGACGACGACCCGCCGCCCGACGAAGAGGACGACGACTGCGAGGCGGTGTACGCCCCGATCGATGATGACAGGGCTGATTCGAAACTGTCGAAATCCGCGCCGGCCGAGCCGCCGGTGAGATCATGGCGGGTGTCCGATGATGACGACGACGAGTCGTACCAGTCTGGTTGGGGTGCAGGCACACCCATGCTGTCCTGATACTTCTTTGCCCACAGCGCGGCCGTCCCGCCTGCCACCGCGAACGGAATATAGGCCAGGTACAGGTCTTTGCGCGCAGCGAAATCAAACCTGGCCTCGGCCGAATCGGTGGACAGCAGCCGGTGGAAACCCTCTGCACGCGACCACAAGTCCCGCCCGGCGGAGGTTCGTCGGGTACCGACACCGCCGTGCCAGCCACGCAGTGAGCACAGGAAGAACACCGCGAAGGGCAGCCCCCACAACGTGATACCGAACCACAGGAAGAAGCCTGCCAGCGCCGCGAAGAACGCCACCACATTGGCGACGCGGACCCACAGTTCTTTACGGCGCTTGACCATGAACCCGCCGTCGAACGCCCATTTCCGCACCGCGACGGCCATGTCGGCTTTGGCCTTGCTGAGTTTCTTGCCGGATGTCGCGGTGTTCTTGGCGGAGAACTCGGCACCTGGGGACATGACTTTGAGGGCCGCACCCACGTCGATGCCCACCGGATCGACGCCGGCCCAGTCCGCGGGCTTCGCGAGACCTTTGATCTTCCAATGCTTGTCACTGATCTGCCGTAGCTCCACCAACCCGCGCTCGGCAAGGTGGAACAGCGTGGCGCTCAGCCCGTTCTTGGGGACGGTCTCGGTGCGGATGTACTCGGTCTGCACCGGCCCGAGCCCTTCCGGCGGCGCGTACTGCACCGGAAACCCCGGGGCCGGTTCGACCGTGGTCCGCGACCAGAAATAGGCGAGCAGGCCCATCCCGACGGTCAGCAGCGCGATCCAGCCCAGCGTGGACAACGACCGGCCGAGGACGCGATCCCAGGTGTACGGCCACGGCAACGCCGTCTGCGGCGGCGTCGCCATGTCGACGCCGGCGCGCAGCGTCACCGGCGTGTGGGGCTCCAGGCCGGTCGCCACCAGCCGCACGGTGTTGCCGTCGGTGCGCAGGCTCGTGCACGCCCGGCCGACACCCAACCCGACACTGCAACCGGCCCCGGTCACCCCGGCCGGCAGGGTGACCGAGATGTCGGCCCGCTCGATCGTGTTGTTCCAGGCCGGCGCGACGACATTCCAGTAGAAGGCAGATCGGGCATCGGGGTTGCCGGTGGTCGCGGCGAACTCGCGGTGAGCCCCGACGGCGCCCGGGTCGAGGACACCGTCGATCGCGTAGCGGATCTCGAAGACGTGGCTGCCCCAGTTCAAGGTGGTGGCGGGGTCGCCGATCTTGGCCACCCGGAACCGTTTCCCGGTTTCCCACAACAGTTCATACGGAATCGGTGAGCCGTCCATGGTGATCGAAGTGATCTCGGGTACCTGGCGCAGCCGGGAGTTGTTCTGGTTGGCCACATCCCAGTAGCGGAAGATCCCGTGCCGGCCGCCCGGAAAGTCGCCGGTGATGGTCTCGACCGCGCTCATCCGGCCGTTGGCGTCGACGGTGAAATCACCGCGGTAGTCGGTGATCACCACCGGATCGGCCGGGCCTGGGCCCGATGCGGACCCGCCCGTGAACACCAGGGGCCACAGCAGGCCAAAGGCGATGAGCGCCAACGCGAACAACCACGACCACACCCGGCGCATGGCAGCCTCCTGGTTCGGCACTCACCGACGACGGGTGAAGTATCCGCCTTAACCTATGTGCAACGGGTCGATTTGGATACGGCACGGTTGCTGATCCTTGCGGGCGCTGAGCACCGCGGTGGCCCGACGGAGGGCGGCCGCCAACTCCAGTCCCCCGTCGCGCGGGACCCGGACCAGCATCCGGCTCACCTCGGCGTCGGCGTCCAGGCCGGGCGGGCGGCGGGCCCCGACGGGCAGTTCCACCGGACCGAGAGGTTCGGCGGCAGCGGGCAACTGCGCGGTGTCGAGCAGTGCCTCAACGGCAGCAGTGGTTCCGTCGATGGCCGCCATGTGGACCGCCGGCGGCAGGCCCACCTCGCCGCGGGCGTCCAGTTCGGCGTCGGCATGCCCCACCGGATCCCACCGGATCAACGCCTGAACGGTGGGCATCGCCGACTCGGCCACCACGGCCACCACGCCGCCTTCCGTGCGCGGCCGCACCAGCGCCGCCGCGGCCATCCACCGACGCATCGTGTCCTCGGCGGCCCGCAGATCCTGCCGGCCCAACAACGCCCACGCGTCGAGCAGCAGCGCCGCACCGTAACCACCGTCGGCCACGGGCTCGGCCCCCGGCGTGGACACCACCAGGGCGGGACCACTGCCCACCGCCCCGACCACCGTGTCACCGCCTGAGGTGATCACCGAGGTACCCGGAAAGGCCCGGCCCAGCTCTTCGGCCGTCCGTCGGGCTCCCACCACGACGGCCCGCACCGCATCCGAACCGCAACGCGCACAACGTAATGCGGGTTCAGCGCGACCGCACCAGCGACACTCCGCAGCCGCACTGCCCCGGTCCGGTAGGGCCAGCGGGCCCGTGCAATGCCGACAGCGGGTCACCGCGCGACATCGGGCGCAGGCCAGCGACGGCACGTACCCGCGGCGGGGAACCTGGATGAGCACCGGGTGCTGCGCCTGCAGCGCCGAGCGGGCCGCCTGCAACGCCATGGACGGCAACCGGGCGGTGTGGGCGGCCGGATCACGTTCCTGGGCATAACCGCTGTCCTCCAACGCGATCACCCGCGGGGCGGCGGCCCGGACCACCGGCCGGGCCGCCACTACGTCGTGGGCCCAGCGGGTCCGCACCAGCGCCTGGGCTTCGGCAGTCCGGGCGTAGCCGCCGATGATCGCCGCGCAGCGCAGCTGATGCGCGCGCAACATCGCGACCTCGCGGGCGTGCGGATAGGGCGCGCGCGGTTCGGCGAGGTTGTCGTCGCCGTCGTCCCACACCAGAACCAGTCCGAGATCGGACACCGGGGCGAACACCGCGCTGCGGGTGCCGATCACCACCTGGGCTTGGCCGCGAAGCACCGCCAGCCAGCGGCGGTATCGCGCCGAGGGGCCCAGCCCGGCCGACAGTGCGACCACCCGGGCCTCGGGCACCTGTTCGGTCGCCGCGGCGTAGAGCGCGTCCACGTCACGCTGATCGGGCACCACGGCCACGACGCCCAGTCCCGCGTTCACCGCGACGGCGGCCGCCTCAGCGAGGCGGCGGGCCCAGTTCTCGCCGGGCAGGGCCTGCCACACCGCGCGTGCCGCGCGGCCCTCGGCGACGGCAGTCAGGAACTGCTCGCCGCGGCCGTAGCGGGCCCAGGCACTCGTGTCGACAGGAACCGCCGACGCCGGTTCCGGCTCCTCCGGCGCCTGCTTCTCGACTCTGGCATGCCGCGGCGGCACCGCCAGGCGCAGCACATCCGCGCGGGTGCCGGCGTAGCGAGCCGCGACAGCGTCGACGAGCCGGCGGATCTCGGGGGTGAGCACCGGCTCGGGCGACACGACGCGGTCCAGCCAGCCGAGCTTGCCGGTGTGATCGGTGTCGGAGCGTCGCTCCAGCAGGTAGGCGTCGACCAGTCTGCCGTTGAAGCGGACCCGGACCCGCACACCGGGCTGGGCGTCGTCGGACTGTTCCTCCGACACCAGATAGTCGAATTCCCGGTCCAGGTGCGGCACCGTGAGCAGGGGAAGCACCCGCGCGATCGGTTCATGCGAGGCAGCGCGGCGGGTGATGGTCACTGTGCAGGTTTAGCAGGAGGCGGTGTCGAGCGCCCGAAGAAGAGACCGGCGGTGATCAGCACCAGGGACGCCGCGTAGCCCCACCAGATCGGGACGGCGAGCAACTGGTCGCCGCGGACGAACTGGCTGATGCCGATCATCGCGTCCGATGCCGCGAAGCAAACCCCGCCCAGCGCGGTCCACGGCGTGGGCAGGCGGGCCAGCAACGCCGTGGACACCATGGCCCCGAGCACCGCGATGTAGGCGACCACCGGGACGGCCATGCCCTGTTCGACGAGACGGGGCCAGAACCAGGTCAACAGCGCCAGGCACGCCAGGATGGTCAGTGCCACCGCGATCAGGCGCGGCGTCGAACGTCGGGCCAACGGCACCAGGACGCCTAGAAAGCACAGGTGCGCGACCAGGAACGCGGCCAGGCCCAACACGAAGGACGGCGCCCACCACGGGATGGCAAGCAGGAAGTCGCCGAGCGCGGAGAACAGCAGCGCGCCGACGAGCCAACGGCGTTCCCGCACGATCGGGTGAGCGCACGCGGCCGCGGCCAGCAGCACCGCCGCGAGCGCCTTCACCGCAGGTTGGAGGGTGAATTGACCGGTCAGATCGGCACCTGTCGGCAACCGCGTCGCGGTGACGATCAGAAACACCCCGTACCCCGCCGCGACGACCGCGGCGACCACCCACAGCCACACCGTGACGCGGTGTGCGTACGGTTGCGGAATGTCCGTTGCTGACGAGAGACCAGCTGTCGATGCCATCCTGCAGAAGGTACTGGAGGCAGTGCCGTTCCAACTGTCGACCGACATCGGTGTCGACGAGGCCCGCCGCCAGTTCAGTGAGATACCGCGCATTCCGGTCCATCCCGAGGTGAAGGCCGAGGACCGCGCGATTCCGGGGCCTGCCGGCGAGATCCCGGTACGGGTGTACCGGCCGCCGACTGCCGACGACACGACGCTGCCGGTCGTGATCTTCATCCACGGCGGCGGCTGGGCGCTCGGTGACCTGGACAGTTACGACGGCACCGCCCGCCAGCACGCGGTGGCCGCCGACGCTGTCGTGGTGTCGGTGGACTACCGGTTGGCCCCCGAGCACCCCTACCCCGCCGCGGTCGACGACGTGTGGGCGGTGACCCAGTGGGTGGCTGCCAACGCCGCAGAACTCGGCGCCGACGCCGACCGGATGGCGGTGGCCGGGGATTCGGCCGGCGGCAACCTCAGCGCGGTCGTGGCACTGCTGGCGCGGGATGCGGGTCTTTCCGGGCTGCGTTTCCAGTTGCTCTGGTACCCGGCCACCACGTGGGACACCAGCCTGCCGTCGTTCAGCGAGAACGCCAAGGCACCGATCCTCGGACTCGACGCGGTCCAGGGATTCTCCCGCTGGTATGCCGGGCACGTCGACCTGTCCGATCCGCCCGCGACTTTGGTGCCCGCCCGCGCGGCCGATCTGTCCGGCCTCGCCCCGGCCTACATAGCGGTGGCCGGACACGACCCGTTGCGGGATGACGGCATCCGCTACGCCGAGATGCTGGCCGCCGCAGGGGTTCCCGCGCAACTGGACAACGCCGAGAGCCTCGTGCACGGCTATGTCGGCTACGTCGGGGTGGTCCCTGCTGCCACCGAGGCATTCGATCGGGCCATGGCCGCACTGCGGGCGGCGCTTCACGACTGAGTGTTTTTACCGGGCCACAACGACATTCGACGCACAATCCCGTCGCGTAAGGCCACGGTGTGGAACAGCACCGCGCAGATGTGCGCGGTGAACGTCGCGAACAGCAGGTACGCCGCCACGGTGTGGGCGGTGCGCAGCACCGCGTAGAGGGTGAGGTTGTGCGGGGCGATCGCCGGCAAGTGCACCGCCCCGACCAACACCACCGGCGACTGCGCGGCCGACAGCATCGCCCACCCGATCAACGGCTGTGCCAAAAGCAGTGCGTACAACAGATATTCGGAATATGTCGCCACGCGGCGCTCCACCGGCCCCATCGTGGTCAGGAATGGTGGCAGCCTGCGGGTGAGCCGGTTGATGAGCCGGACGATCACGAATACCAGGATCGCGATGCCCAGCGGTCGGTGGATCGCCAGTAGCAGTGGGTAGTAGCTGAGTGCGGCGATCATGGTGACGCCGAGGAAGAACTGTGCGATCACCATGACCGCCATGGACCAGTGCAGCAGCCGGGCCGTCAGGTTGAACTTCGTGATCGGCGGTTTCGTCTCGGTGGTCATCGCACATCCCCGGGGACGACGACTGCGCTGGGCGACTTGGGTTCTCGGGCGCGGCGATTGAACGAGCGCGCGTAGACCGCCGACCGCGCACTCGGCAGTGGATCGTCCGACGGGGCCAGGCCATCGGGCAGCACGAGGGGGTCGAAGTTGATGTCGCGGGCGTTGCCCGCGGCCTCGGTCTGCACGGTGTCGATGGTGATGGTGCCGGCCTCGATGGTCTGACGGTTAACTGGCCACGGCAGGGTGGCGTCGTGGGTGGGGTCGGTGGGGTCGGCCAGGGTGAGGATGAGCTTCCAGCTGACCGGACCGCGCGCCACCGTGTCGATCAATGCGTCGAACAGAGCGTTCCCGTCGTCCTCCGCGTTCTTCTCGGCCGGATCGTCGTGGGGCACCGGCACCGCCGTCCACCGGATGGCCCTCGTCTCACCGTGGGCGTTGGCGGCGCGAAAAGCGTTGAGGCCCCGGAATGTACTGTCGGCGAACCCGGCGCTCGGCGGGAATCGTTTGATGATTTTCATCGCCGCAGCGGTTTCCGGGTGATCAGCCAAGAAGGCAGCCATCGCCTGCGGATCCGGCTTCCCCGTCTCAGGCTGGGGGCGCGAGGCCAGCATGCGCTCGAAGAATCCCTGCGGAGTGCTGTCGGGGAAAACCGGGAGATTGACCATTGCGGTGCGCCATTGCTCACCATCGGGCAGGTCGAACATCAGGCCGAGGCCCCTGACCGTGTCCGGTTTGTCGGGTTGGTCGGGCAGCCCGCCGGACAGCGAGAACCGTGCGACGACGGGAAGGGTGCCGGGTTTGAATACCTGGGCCTTGCTCACCTGGGCGCCGGCACCTGTGCTGGTGAACGTTCCGGTCGCCGCCAGACCTTTGGCGTGGTTGCGGCGGAAACCCTCGTGTCGGCCGGAGATCTGCTCAAAGCGGTCGGCGAACCGGTCCGGGGTCAACGCGTCGGGCCGCAGCCACCCCGCTGCCTCGGCGAGCCCGCCCACACCGACGACTGCGGCACCACCCACGGCGACCAGCCCCAGCAGCGTCCTTCTGCGGTTGAGCTCCGGAACGTCATCCGATTCCATCCTGTTCGCACCTCTCGTCGCCGCCGGTTCTGTCCAGTGTGAAACGAGATACGGCCGCGGGCCGTTCAACCGACCTACCTGAGATGCCGTGTCGGATCGCCCTCTACGCGCACCGCGGCGCTCCGACTCCGCGCAATCGCATCCATTCCTTCGAGCAACGATGTACCGTCCGCGTTGATCTCAGCCCCGTGGCGGAACAATCGAGCGGAGAAACCCATGGCCCGCAGCGAGGAAACCTCGTTCGACGCGCAGCATCCGGCCGAGCCGCTCGGCGCGACCGATCCACGCGATCTCACGTTGCCGTTGTACGGAGCTACATTCGGTCAGGCAGTAACGCGGTTCTTCCGCAGCTACGCGCGCTTCTCCGGGCGCGCGTCACGCAGCGAGTACTGGTGGGTCCAGCTGGCAGTCGCAGCAGTCGCCATCTTCTGCGTGGCAATCGTTGCCGTAGCCGGAGACCCCAGCGCGCTCGGACGACTGTCCCTGGTGCCTGTGGCGGTATTCGTACTGGTGTGCGTGATTCCAAGCTAGGCACTCTTGGTCCGCCGCCTGCATGATGCCGACTTGTCGGGGTGGATGTGCTTACTGCTTCTGTTGCCCTACATCGGATCGGTGTTGGCGATCGTCTTCGGCGTGCTGCCCTCCAAACCTCTTGGTGAACGCTTCGACCGCCGCGACGTGTACGACGATCTCGCTCCCCGATGAGACGCGATCGCATACCGAATACCGCTGCCCCACAACGGCGCCGCTCCCCCGATCACCCGGGCGGTAGCTCCGCTACCTGTTCAAGGGCGTCCGCGAACGGCCCTGCCACGAGAAGTCGAATCGAGTTGGTGTCCAAATCGACTGCAGTGATCGGCTGCACCGTGTCGCCATACCAGAAGTAGGTGTCTCGGCTGATCACCCCACCGAGTGCGTCTTCGGCCTCACCGATCGTGGCCGTGGCGATCCAGGGGGCCGCATCGACCGTGGACGCACCGACACGATGTAGGAACAACGCGCTGCGGTGCGGCACGCTGAACAACACCCCTAACGGCGCGTCGCCATTCAGAACCGTCGCGATCAACCGCGGCATGTTCAGCGCCTTGGATGCCACGAACAACGACTCGCCCGTCAGCGCGAAAATCTCGTGATCCAGCGCTTGGATCTCGACCGGCTCCGCGTCGGTATTACGCTGCCCGATCTCGTACAACAGGTCGATGTCCCGGCCTGCGATGTCGCTGTCGCTGACGGTCTGCACGGTGGTCGGCAGGTCGCGCCTGAGCTCTGCCACGAGTCCGTCGAACGCCGGCCTGGCGTAGTCCAGGGACAGCTCGCCGCTCGTGTCGGGAGTGATCAGCCGGGTTCGCAGTTGGGTGTAGAACTCGTCGTCGGACAGTTCCGACATCGGCGGGGCATCCAGCCCCGCCAAGAATGTGTCAACCTCGATGCGCACAGCATCCGGCAATTCCTCGACCGGTACCCCGCGGCAGCGGGTGTGCATGTTGCTCAGCCACAGCACGGTTCCCGCATCGGTGGCCAAACGATCGTCACCGGGGGTGTCACCGGGCGCGGGGCTGACCGTCATTCCACGACGCTGCAGGTCGTCGATCACGAGCTCGCGTACGTATCGGTGGCGATCCGCCTCCGTAGCCAAGACTTTTGTCCTGCCTCGAGATTTCCATGGAAAGCGCATCGTCACCTTTCTCTCGGCGATGCCGATGGATTCAGATGCAGAGTATGGGTCAAAACTTGCGTGACCGTGAGTGGTTGCCTCGATTCGTCGCCCCTTCCCGCCGGCACCAACCGAGCGCTACGTTGACATTGAGACCCAAACACGGCGTCCACATGTTCGGACGCAGCCGGGAGGTGGCTTGATGCCCGACTTTCACACGCTCATCGTCGGCGCCGGATTCTCCGGCATCGGCACCGCCATCGCCCTGGACAAGGCCGGCCTGCACGATTACCTGATCCTGGAGGCGGGTGACGGAGCGGGCGGCACCTGGTTCTGGAACACCTATCCCGGTGTGGCGGTGGATATTCCGTCGTTCTCGTATCAGTTCTCGTTCGAGCAGTCACGGAAGTGGTCCCGCACCTATGCACCGGGAAACGAGCTGCGCGCCTACGCCGACAATTGCGTCGACAAGTACGGCCTGCGGCCCCGGATCCGGTTCAACACCACGGTTGCCCGCGCGGTCTTCGATGACGACGAGAACCTGTGGCGGCTCGATCTGGACTCCGGAGACTCGCTCACCGCCCGCTTCCTGGTCAACGCCAGCGGAGTGCTGACCATCCCGAAGCTGCCGGAGATCGACGGTGTCGACTCGTTCGCCGGGACAACGGTGCACACTGCCAGGTGGGACCATGCCCTGGATTTGACGGGCAAGCGGGTTGCGATCATCGGCACCGGCGCCTCCGCTGTGCAGGTGATTCCCGAGATCGCGCCTAAGGTCAAGCAGCTCACCGTGTTTCAGCGCACACCCATCTGGTGCTTCCCGAAGTTCGACGTGCGGATCCCGCCGATCGCCCGTCAGCTGATGCGACTGCCGGGTGGCCGGACGCTGCACCGTCTGATCAGCCAGGCGTACGTGGAGTTCACCTTCCCGCTCGCCGCGCAGTACTTCACGATCAACCCGTTCGCCAAGCGCGCCGGCGCGGCCGGCCGGGCCTACCTACGGCAACAGGTGCACGATCCCGAAGTCCGCGACAAGCTCACACCGCGCTACGCGGTGGGATGTAAGCGACCCGGGTTCCACAACAGCTATCTGGCCACATTCAACCGGGACAACGTGCGACTCGTCACCGAACCGATCGACAAGATCACCGGCTCGGGTGTCGCCACCGCCGACGGTGAGAGCCATGACGTCGACGTGCTCATCCTGGCTACCGGCTTCAAGGTCATGGACGTCGACGCCCTGACCTTCGAGATCGTGGGGTCGGATGGGCAATCGTTGAGCGAGTTCTGGAAAGAACACCGGATGCAGGCCTACGAAGGCGTCAGCATTCCGGGATTCCCGAATTTCTTCTCCGTGATGGGCCCGTACGGCTACGTCGGATCCTCATACTTCGCATTGATCGAGGCCCAAACCCGCCATCTCGTCCGGTGTATCGCCCAAGCAGACAAAGACCAGGCCCGTCGCGTGGAGGTGCGGCCGGAAGCCAACGACCGGTACTTCGCCGAGATGATGCGCAAGCGGCACCGCCAGATCTTCTGGCAGGACAGCTGCAGCCTCGCCAACAGCTACTACTTCGACCGCAACGGAGACGTGCCCCTGCGGCCGGCCACCACCTTCGAGGCGTATTGGCGCAGCCGCCGCTTCCCGCTGGACGACTACGCGTTCACCTCGTAGCCCTTCACGACTCGGCGCACGCCTTGATCGCGGCCAGCGTCTGCTCCATTCCGGCCTCGAGCAGTTCGGTGAACGCCTGCTGCCCGCCGAGGTGCGACTCGGTCAGTTCGAGTGAGAATTGCGATATGCCGTCGGGGGTTTCGCGCCGTTGCGTGAGCACGGTGGCAGCGGAACCGTCAGCGCCGATCGTAAAAGACCAGATCGTGTAGTTCTCGGCGATGCGGAAGGCGATCTCTTTCTCCGGCACGTATCGCACCACCTCGCCGTGCGTGATCCACTCAAGCTCGCCATGGCGGTTGAGGTTGGTGAACGTGGTGCCCAGTCCGATGTCCTCGTCGGGATCGCGCAACTTCACCGATACCACCTGTGGGCTCCACTGCGGCATACGTCGGACGTCCCGGATGATGTTCCACACCGCCGAAGGTGTTGTCTCGATGGTGATCCGGCGTTCCAGGAGAGCCTTGAAGGTGGTGGGCACTGCTCCTCCGATCTATGCGACCGATCGGTCGTATATAGGTCAAGACCGTACGCGACTCGACCGCCCTGCGTCCAGGGTGTGGCTACTGTGAACCGATGACCGCTTTGCCCGCAGCTGACGGACGGCGGGCGCGCGGCGATGCCACCCGGCGGCTGGTCGCACGTACCGCCGCAGACATCGCCACCACACATGGCCTGGACGGGATCACCGTGGGCGGCTTGTCCACGTCGACCGGGGTGAGCAAGAGCGGGATCCTCACCGTCTTCGGCAACCGGGAGGCGATTCAACTGGCCGCGGTGGCCGAGGCGCGCCAGGTCTACATCGACGTCGTGATCCGCCCGGCACTGAGCTCTGCGCCTGGAACCGCAAGGCTTGAAGCGCTTCTCGATTCCTGGGTGGCGTATCTGCGCGCCGAAGTGTTCCCCGGCGGCTGCTTCGTATCGGCCACCTCGGTCGAGTTCGGGCATCGCAGCGGGCCCGTTGCCGACGCGGTGCGAAACCTGAAGCGGGAGTGGCTGGATCTGCTGGAAAACGAGTTCTCGGTGGCGGGTTCACCCGATCCCGCCGAGGACGCCTTCCGCGTCGACGCCTACCTGTCCGCGGGCAACACCCGGCGCGAGCTGTTCGGCACCGATGAGGGACTGGAGTGGGCATGCGCACTCGCGGGCGGCGTCGTCCAGCGCTACCGGCAGGTGTGATCCGCGGTATCGACCACCCGCCGAGCAGACGCAAATGCCCCCGACACGCCGGGCGTGCGGGGGCATTTGCGTCTGCTCGCGCAGGGAAAGTTAGACCGAGGCCTTCAGGTCGTCGACCTTGTTGAGCTGCTCCCAGGGCAGCTCGATGTCGGTGCGACCGAAGTGGCCGTAGGCCGCCGTCTGAGCGTAGATCGGCCGCAGCAGGTCCAGGTCGCGAATGATCGCGCCGGGGCGCAGATCGAACACGCTGCTGATGGCCTTCTCGATGCGGGCCGGGTCGACGGTCTCGGTGCCGAAGGTCTCGACGAACAGGCCGACCGGGGCGGCCTTGCCGATGGCGTAGGCCACCTGGACCTCGACGCGCTCGGCCAGCCCGGCGGCGACGACGTTCTTGGCCACCCAGCGCATCGCGTACGCGGCCGAACGGTCCACCTTTGACGGATCCTTGCCGGAGAAGGCGCCACCACCGTGACGGGCCCAGCCGCCGTAGGTGTCGACGATGATCTTGCGTCCGGTCAGGCCGGCGTCACCCATCGGACCGCCGAGCACGAACTTGCCGGTCGGGTTGACCAGGAGACGGAAATCGGAGGTGTCGAGCGTCTCGTGGTTGAGATCGGCGAGCACGGTGTTGACGACCTTCTCGCGGATGTCCGGGGTCAGGGTGCCGTCAAGGTCGATCCCGTCGGCGTGCTGGGTGGACAGCACCACAGTGTCCAGCCGCACCGGGGTCCGGCCGTCGTACTGGATGGTGACCTGGGTCTTGCCATCGGGGCGCAGGTAGTCGAGCACGCCGTTCTTGCGCACCTCGGTCAGCCGGCGCGACAGCCGGTGGGCCAGTGCGATGGGCAGCGGCATCAACTCGGGGGTGTCACCGATCGCGTAGCCGAACATCAGGCCCTGGTCGCCGGCGCCCTGGGCGTCCAGCGGGTCGGCCGCACCTTCGACGCGGGCCTCGTGGGCGGTGTCCACACCCTGGGCGATGTCGGGCGACTGCGCGCCGATGGCGATGTTCACACCGCACGAGGCGCCGTCGAAGCCCTTGGTCGACGAGTCGTAGCCGATCTCCAGGATGCGGTCACGCACGATCTTGGGGATGTCGGCATAGGCGGAAGTGGTGACCTCGCCGGCGACGTGCACCTGGCCGGTGGTCACCAGGGTTTCCACCGCGACCCGCGACCGGGGATCCTGCTCCAGCAGCGCGTCGAGCACCGAGTCGCTGATCGCGTCACAGATCTTGTCGGGGTGTCCTTCGGTTACCGACTCACTGGTAAACAGGCGACCTTGGCTCACGGTCTGCTTCCTTCCCTTGCTGATGGCGAAAAAGTATTCAGTCTCAAAACTACTTAGTTAGGCGAATAATATCTATGCCCTGTTGCACCCAAGCGCGTGGGAGGCGTTTGCGCAACCCTTATCTACACCGTGATTGCGTACGTCGGGTCACCCGCCCGGCTTGCCCAGAAACGCCGCGATCGAGTCCACGATACGGGTGGCCATCAGAGTCTTCGAACCGTGCTCGAGTGCCACTTCGGCGCCATCGGCGCTCAGCAACCAGCCGTCGTTATGGTCGACCTCGAACGCGCGGTTCTCCCCCACTGCGTTGACCACCAGCAGATCACAGCCTTTGCGCTGCAGTTTGGCCCTGGCGTGGAAGAGCACGTCGCCGTTGGCGTCACCGGTCTCGGCAGCGAAACCGACGATGGCCCGCATGTTTGGCAACTGACCTTCGGCACGGGCCCGCACCGCCCCGGCGAGCACATCGTCGTTGCGCACGAGGTCGATCGAGCTGGGCTCGGACGCCCCGCCCTTCTTGATCTTGGCGGCTGCCACCTGCGCGGGGCGAAAATCGGCGACCGCCGCGGCCATCACCAGAACGTTGGACTCGGGGGCGTACTTGGTCACCGCATCGCGCAATTGGGCGGCCGAGCCGATGTGCACGACGTCGACGCCGGCCGGGTCGACCAGACCCGCGGTGTTACCCGCGATAAGCGTCACGTCGGCACCGCGCTGGGCCAGCACCCGGGCCACGGCGTATCCCTGCTTGCCGGAGCTGCGGTTGCCGATGAACCGCACCGGATCGAGAGGTTCGCGGGTACCGCCGGCGGTCACGAGCGCTTTGACCCCGGCCAGGTCGTAGGCCAGCGCGTCGCCTCGCTCCAGCAGCAGCTGCGCGAACGTGACGATCTCTTCGGCCTCAGGTAGCCGCCCCGCACCGCTGTCGGCTCCCGTGAGCCGCCCGGAGGCCGGTTCCAGTACCACAGCGCCCCGCCGACGCAATGTGGCCACGTTGTCTACGGTGGCCGGGTGAAACCACATCTCGGTGTGCATGGCCGGGGCGAACAGCACGGGACATCGCGCGGTCAGCAGCGTCGCGGTCAACAGGTCGTCGGCGCGACCGGCCACTGCTCGGGCCAGCAGATCGGCGGTGGCAGGCGCGACGACCACGAGGTCGGCCTCCTGCCCGATCCGAACATGGGGCACCTCGTGCACGTCGGTGAACACACCGGTGTGCACGGGATTGCCCGACAGGGCTTCGAACGTGGCTGCGCCGACGAAGCGCAACGCCGACTCGGTGGGCAACACGCGTACCGAGTGGCCCGCCTCGGTGAGTTGACGGACCAGGGTGCACGCCTTGTAGGCGGCAATACCGCCGGCTACCCCGACGACGATTCGCTTACCCGCGCTCACGTCCCGGCCCTGGCCTGGCTACTCGCCGCCCTCGGTGTGCTCGAGCAGATCCTCGTGGATCTCCCGCATCGCGATCGACAGCGGCTTCTCCTGCAGACCGGGCTCGACGAGAGGGCCGACGTATTCGAGAATGCCGTCGCCGAGCTGGTTGTAGTAATCGTTGATCTGGCGCGCCCGCTTGGCGGCGTAGATCACCAACGCGTACTTGCTCGACGCGCGGTCCAGCAACTCGTCGATGGGCGGGTTGGTGATGCCCAGCGGCGTGTCGTAGGCGCCGGCGGCGGACGAATCGATGTCGTCCGCAGCGGCCAGCTGCGCATCGGCGTGCGGGGTGCTCACGAAAAAGTCTCCTGGCGGTTGCGTGAAATGCGGTTACTGAACAGCGTGCTGGTGGCTCGCGGATCCGATCGCGTCGGTCCCGGCACGATGAGTCATCGGCTGTCCACCAGCAAGGATACCAATTCAGCGCATGCGGTATCCAACTGGCGGTTCACCACAACCTGGTCAAAGTCGGACTTCGCGGCCATTTCGGCCCGCGCTGTCTCCAATCGCCTGGCCATCACCTCGGGTGTCTCGGTGCCCCGACCGGACAACCGGCTGACCAGTTCGTCCCAGCTCGGCGGTGCCAGGAACACCGATATCGCCTCGGGCATGGCCTGCTTGACGGCGCGCGCCCCGGCCAGGTCAACCTCGATCAGCACCGGACGCCCGGCCCGGGTGGCATCCCGCACCGGCTTGGCCGGCGTTCCGGAGCGCTGCAAACCGCCGTGGATTTCAGCCCATTCCAGCAGCTCACCGTCATCGATCAGCTGTTGGAAACGCTCTTTGGACACGAATGTGTAGTCGACACCGTCGATCTCTCCCGGCCGCGGCGCCCTGGTGGTGACCGAGACCGAGAAATACAAGTCGGGAAGCCGCTCCCGCAGACAGCGGACCACGGTGGACTTTCCGACAGCGGAGGGACCGGACAACACGACGACCGGAGCCGTCGCTGTGTGTTGTCCGGCCCCTCTACCAGCGCTCAATGGGGGCGTCTCTACTGGTCGAACTTCTCCAGGAGGGCCTTGCGCTGACGATCACCGAGACCGCGCAGGCGGCGGGTCGGGGCGATCTCCAGCTCGGTCATGATCTCCTGCGCCTTGACCTTGCCGACCTTGGGCAGGGCCTCCAGCAGCGCGGAAACCTTCATCTTGCCCAAGACCTCATCGGTCTCGGCGTCGGTGAGCACCTGCTTGAGGTTGGTGCCGCCGCGCTTGAGTCGATCTTTGAGCTCGGCTCGCGCTCGACGTGCGGCGGCAGCCTTCTCCAACGCTGCCGCGCGCTGTTCGTCGGTCAACTGGGGAAGGGCCACGGGTTCCTCCGTCTCCTGGCGATTCTTCTTCGGCCATCTCTTGTTTTGTACGGCTGGAGTGCAAACCAGCCAGCGACGACGAACCTACCCACGCTGGCTGACGAAAGCGAACGCCACCCCCTGGTTACGGCGCTAAAAGCCCAGCGTGTAGTGCGCGCACGCAACAACCGGTTTGCGCCCCAAAACGCCGTCCAGCATCGCCGGGGCGCCCACGTCGGGCCGGATATTCCTGCATGTCAATGGTTTTCGAGCGCCGCCCAGCTAACTACTCAGCCCTGGAGCACCGGCTCCCCGGCCCCGGGACCCGGTTACCGCCGGGTATTCCAGAAAATTTTCGCTGGTCATGGCGTGTCGGGCGTGTCGGAGGCCCTGACGCGCACGTCAGGCCGATGCGCTCGGCCACGCCCAGCCCGCGCCTAATTGCCACATAGCGACTACACAGATTGGCTAAATAGTCTCCCCTGGTCGGGTATCCATGACCCGCGAAGGGAAGCTGGACATGAACATCAAGACCTTGACCTGCGCTTCTGCCGTCGCCATAGCGCTCGGAACCGCCTCATTGGCCGCGGGAGCCGGCCTGGCAGCGGCTCAGCCGGGGCCGCCGTGCGGCTTCGGCAACTGCCAGGGGCCCGGTGGGCCGGGGCCGGGAGGACCGGGCGGGCCGGGTCATCCGGGTGGCCCAGGAGGGCCAGGAGGGCCCGACCATCCGGGTGGACCCGGTGGACCCGGCGGACCGGGCGGACCAGGCGGACCGGGCGGACCCGGCGGACCGGGCGGACCGGGCGGACCCGGACATCCAGACGGCCCAGGAGGCCCCGGCGGTCCCGGCGGTCCCGGGTGGCCAGGTGACCGTGGCCCCGGCGGCCCGGACGACCACGGCCGGCACTGGGGCCCGCCGCCCCCGGACCTGGCCTGGCGCGGCATGGACCAGGGCCGGTTCGACCACCAGCCGTTCAACTACAACGGCAGCTGGGTGACACCGATTTTCGATCCGGGCTACAACGCGTGGGGCTTCTGGTTCTTCGGTATCTGGATCCCGCTGTGACCGGCTGCGCCACAACAGATCCGACGGCCCACTGACCAATCTGGTTGCGCTCGGCCGCTTCTCGAATCGGTCATCGCTTTCCACGCCTGGGTCGCGGCAACACGGCGCCGACGACCCAGGCGTGGGAAAACGACGCAGGGCACGCCGAAACCGGGCGAAAACCGGAGCGTCAGACGAGATAGGCGACTTCGTCGCGCAAGCGTTCGGCGGCCGCACGCAGATCGGCCACCTCAGGGCCTGCCCGCAGCACCTCACGTGACACCGCGGGCAGCACCAATCGGGCCCCGCCGAAGCCCCCCAGCGCGTCGGCACGCCCGCCCTGGGCTCCGACTCCGGGCACCAACACCGGCCCGCCCAGCGCGCTGAGATCGGGCAGATCGGTCACCGTCGCACCGACCACCACACCCACCGAGCCCGTGGGCTGCCCGGCCGCGGCGTTGACCGCGGCCACATCGTCGACGACGGACTGCGCCACGGTGCGGGTTCCGGCCACGGCGCGCTGCACCGTCGGCCCCTCCGGATTGGAGGTCGCGGCAAGGACGAACACACCTCGACCGGTTGCCGCGGTCGCGTCGAGCAGCGGCTGCAGCGACCCGAAACCCAGATACGGCGACGCGGTCACCGCGTCCGCGGCCAGCGGTGAGTCACCGGCCCAGGCCGCGGCATAGGCGGCCATGGTCGAGCCGATGTCGCCACGCTTGGCGTCGGCCAGCACCAGCACCCCGGCCTCCCGCAAGGCGGCCATGGTGCGCTCCAGGACCGCGAAACCGGCTGAACCGTACGCCTCGAAGAACGCCACCTGCGGCTTGACGATCGCGAACCCGGCAAAGGCGCTCACGCAGATATCGCTGAATCTGGCCAGGCCGTCGGCATCGACAGAAAGCCCCCACGCCCGCAACAGCTCGGGATGCGGATCGATGCCGGGACACAGCGGGCCCCGCTGCGACACCGCGTCGGCCAACCGTTTCCCGAAAGCATCCATCGTCAGTGCGATTCCAACTCGCTGTGCAGTTCCTGCAGTGACATCACGCCGATGTCGCCGCGGATCCGCGCCTCGATGCCCTGCACCGCTGCGGAGGCGCCCTGCACCGTCGTCACGCAGGGGATGTTCATCGACACGGCGGCCGAACGGATCTCGTAGCCGTCGACGCGTGGACCGGAGTTTCCGTACGGCGTGTTTATCACCATGTCGACCTCGCCGGCCTTGATGACGTCGACCGCGGACGGCCGGTCGCCGTTGCCACTGGGTTGTTCTGAGTGCTTGCGCACCTCGTCACACGGAATGCCGTTGCGGCGCAACATCTCTGCGGTTCCCTCGGTGGCCAGCACCCGGAACCCGAGATCGGCCAGTCGCTTGACCGGGAACACCAGCGAGCGCTTGTCCCGGTTGGCCACCGACACGAACACGGTGCCCTCTGCCGGCAGCGAGCCGTAGGCCGCGGTCTGGCTCTTGGCGAACGCCGTACCGAAGTCGTGGTCGATACCCATCACCTCACCGGTGGACTTCATCTCAGGCCCCAGAAGTGAGTCCACCTGGGCGCCGTCGGCGCGGCGGAACCGGTGGAACGGCAGCACGGCTTCCTTGACCGCCACCGGCGCGTTGCGGGCGATGGTGGCCCCGTCGCCCTCCTTGTTCAGCAGACCCTCGCCGCGCAGTTCAGCGATGGTGGCACCCAACATCACCCGGGCACAGGCCTTGGCCAGCGGCACCGCGGTGGCCTTCGACACGAACGGCACCGTACGGCTGGCACGCGGGTTGGCCTCCAGCACGTAGAGCACGTCGTCCTTGAGCGCGTACTGCACGTTGAGCAGGCCGACGACGCCGATACCGCGGGCGATGGCCTCGGTGGCCCGGCGCACCGACTCGATATCGCTGCGGCCCAGGGTCACCGGCGGCAGCGCGCACGCCGAGTCGCCGGAGTGGATACCGGCCTCCTCGATGTGCTCCATGATCCCGCCGATGTATACCTCGTTGCCGTCGCACAATGCGTCGACATCGATCTCGATCGCGTCCTCGAGGAACCGGTCGACCAACACCGGGTGTTCCGGGGACAGCTGGGTGGCACGGGCGATGTAGCCCTCCAGCGTCGCCTCGTCGTAGACGATCTCCATGCCACGACCGCCCAGCACGTAAGAGGGACGGACCAGCACGGGATAGCCGATGTCGGAAGCGATCCGGCGGGCCTGCTCGAAGCTGGTGGCGGTGCCGAACCGCGGCGCCGGCAGCCCGGCATTGACCAGAACCTCGCCGAACAGCCCGCGATCTTCGGCCAGGTCGATGGCGTCGGGCCCGGTGCCGACGATCGGCACCCCGGCCGCTTCGAGGCGCTTGGCCAGGCCCAGCGGCGTCTGGCCGCCGAGCTGCACGATCACCCCGACGACGCCGGGGCCTGTCCCGTCCTCACCCTTGCCCGAGGCGTCCTCGGCGTAGTACACCTCCAGCACGTCTTCGAAGGTGAGCGGCTCGAAGTACAACCGGTCGGCGGTGTCGTAGTCGGTGGACACCGTCTCGGGGTTGCAGTTGACCATCACGGTCTCGAAGCCGACCGCACTCAGTGTCGTGGCGGCGTGCACACAGCTGTAATCGAATTCGATGCCCTGCCCGATGCGGTTCGGGCCGGACCCCAGGATCAGCACCTTGGGCTTCTCGGTCTGGGCGACCACCTCGGTCTCGGCCGCGGGATCGAGCTCATAGCTGCTGTAGTGGTACGGCGTCTTGGCGTCGAACTCGGCCGCGCAGGTGTCGACCGTCTTGTACACCGGGTGGATACCGAGCCGGCGGCGCAGCGCGTGTACGCCCGACTCACCGGCCAGTTCCGGTCGCAGCGCGGCGATCTGGCGATCCGAGAGCCCGCTGTGCTTGGCCCGCCGCAGCAACTCGGCATCGAGGACCGGGGCCTCCAGCAGCTCGACGCGCAGCGCCACCAGGCCGGCGATCTGCTCGACGAACCACGGGTCGACGCCGGAGGCCTCGGCCACCTGCTCGACGGTGGCGCCCAGGCGCAGCGCGTGTTCGATGTCGTAGAGCCGGCCGTCCACCGGCGTGCGCAGGCCGGTCAGCAGTTGCTCGACGGTGACATCCGGGTCCGGTCCGGTCCAGAACCCGGCCCGGGTGGTCTCCAGGGACCGCATCACCTTGCCGAGGGCCTCGATGAAGTTGCGGCCCAACGACATCGCCTCACCGACCGACTTCATCGTGGTGGTCAGGGTGGCGTCGGCGCCGGGGAACTTCTCGAAGGCGAAGCGCGGGGCCTTGACCACGACGTAGTCCAGTGTCGGCTCGAAGCAGGCCGGAGTCTCTTTGGTGATGTCGTTGAGGATCTCGTCGAGGGTGTAGCCGATGGCCAGCTTGGCCGCGATCTTGGCGATCGGGAAGCCCGTGGCCTTCGACGCCAGTGCCGAAGACCGCGACACGCGCGGGTTCATCTCGATGACGATCAGCCGCCCGTCCCGCGGGTCGATCGCGAACTGGATGTTGCAGCCGCCGGTGTCGACGCCGACCTCGCGCAGGATCGCGATGCCCAGATCACGCATCTTCTGGTATTCGCGGTCGGTCAGGGTCATCGCCGGTGCCACGGTCACCGAGTCACCGGTGTGCACACCCATCGGGTCGACGTTCTCGATCGAGCACACCACCACGACGTTGTCGCGGCCGTCGCGCATCAGCTCGAGCTCGTATTCCTTCCAGCCGTAGATGGATTCCTCGATGAGCACGTTCGCCGACGGCGACGCCGCCAGGCCGTCTCCGGCCATCCGCTCGACGTCCTCGGCCGAGTACGCCATGCCGGATCCGAGGCCACCCATGGTGAAGGAGGGGCGGACGACGACGGGCAGGCCGAGGTCGGCGACGGTCTCGCGGACCTCGTCCATGGTGAAACACACTCGGCTGCGGGCGGATTCACCGCCCACCCTGGCCACGATGTCCTTGAACTTCTGCCGGTCCTCGCCACGCTGGATCGCTTCGAAGTCGGCACCGATGAGCTCGACACCGTAGCGCTCCAGCACACCGTTCTCGTGCAGGGCCACCGCGGTATTCAGCGCGGTCTGCCCGCCCAGGGTGGCCAGCACAGCATCGATCTTGTTACCGCGCTCGGCCTGCTGGACGATCACCTTCTCGACGAACTCCCAGGTGATCGGCTCGACGTAGGTGTTGTCGGCGTACTCAGGATCGGTCATGATCGTCGCCGGGTTCGAGTTGACCAGGCTGACCTGGATGCCCTCGGAACGCAGCACCCGGCACGCCTGGGTGCCCGAGTAGTCGAACTCGCAGGCCTGGCCGATGACGATCGGGCCGGACCCGATCACCAGCACGTGGTTGAGGTCAGAGCGACGTGGCATCTACTTCTCTCCTGCCATGAGGTCGACGAACTGGTCGAACAGGTATTCGGCGTCGTGGGGCCCGGCTGCGGCCTCGGGGTGGTACTGGACTGAGAACGCCCGGCCGTTGGCGAGCCGGATACCTTCCACCACACCGTCGTTGGCGCAGGTGTGGCTGACCTCCGCGGTGCCGAAGGGAGTGTCGAACTGCTCCCCCGCCTCGCCTTCGAGGGCGAAGCCGTGGTTCTGGGCGGTGATCGCGACCCGGCCGGTGATGTGGTCGATCACCGGGATGTTGATACCGCGGTGACCGAACACCATCTTGTAGGTGGACCGACCCAGGGCCCGGCCCAGGATCTGGTTGCCGAAGCAGATGCCGAACAAGGGGATTCCGGCGCCGAGCACTTCGCGGGTCACCGCGACGATGTGGTCGGCGGTGGCCGGGTCGCCGGGACCGTTGGACAGGAACACCCCGTCGGGTTTCAGGTCGGCGATCTGATCGAAGGTGACCGACGACGGCAGCACATGGCTGCGGATCCCGCGTCGGGCGAAGTTGCGCGGGGTGTTCGTCTTGATGCCGAGGTCAACCGCGGCAACCGTGAACCGGTGGCCGCCTTCGGGTTCCACCACATAGGAGCCCGCGGTGCTGACCTCGCCCGCCAGGTCCGCACCCAGCATCGAGGGCTGATCCAGAACCCTGGCCACCAGTTCGTCGACCGGCGCCAACGCAGCACCGGAGAACACGCCGGCCTTCATCGACCCGCGGGTGCGAAGGTGGCGTACCACGGCCCGGGTGTCGATCCCGGCGATGCCCACGATGCCCTGCCGAACCAGTTCGTCCTCGAGGGTTCCGCTGGCACGCCAGTTCGACGCGCGGGGCGACGGGTCACGCACGGCGTAGCCGGCCACCCAGATCTTGTCGTCGCGGCTTTCGCCGTCCTCGGTGTTCCACCCGGTGTTGCCGATCTGCGGTGCGGTGGCGACCACGATCTGCCCGTGGTAACTCGGATCGGTCAGGGTTTCCTGGTAGCCGGACATGCCGGTGGAGAACACTGCCTCACCGAGGGTCTGCCCGACCGCGCCGAACGTGGTACCGGTGAAGACGCGGCCGTCTTCGAGTACCAGGACCGCCTTGTCGTTGCTTCTGTTCGCGTTAATCGTCATTCGTCTTCCTCCAGCCAGCGGTCGTACTCAGCGCGATTGTCTGCGCGGAACCCGGTGTCGATCTCGGTGCCCGAGGGCAGCCGCCACCTGATGGCCAGAATTCCGTCGTAAGTCAGTGCCTTGCCGGCGATCCCACGCTCGGTCCGGATTGCGGTGACGGACCCGGCGGGGATCCAGATCGGCCCGGCTCCGCTGCGCTGCATCATGATTCCCTCGGGATAGCGGGTCAGCACCGCTTTGGTCCGAAACCCCAGATCCCCCGCGGCCACCTTGTCATTCCAGTGCGGAACCACTGTGCTGCCGACGTACATCCCCTTGACGGGCGGGATGACCGCCGCGCTGACCGTATCGGGCAACGGCGGCAGCGTGCCGATCAGCTCGGCCTGCCGCTGGGCGCGATGCAGCCAGCCGCGCATCATCTGACGGATCAGAAATGCGATCAGCACAGCCAGCAGAGCCGCCAGCACCAGTGAGGCGATCAGGGTGGGAGTGTTCACGGTGCCGAACCCCAGGGCTTGGCGGCCGCCGCCTTACCGTCGAGCGCGGTGATCCGGCCCCGCAACAACGTCGCGGTGACCGTCGCCGGCAGCGTCATCGATTCGAACGGCGTGTTGTCCGAGCGACTGGCCAGCGCATCGCCTTCGACCGTCCAGCTCGCGTCCGGATCGATCACCGTGAGGTTGGCCGGCTCCCCCACCTCCAGCGGCCGGCCCTGATCGGGCAGGCCGACGATGGCCGCAGGGGCCTCGCTCATCACCTTGGCCACCCCGCGCCAGGTCAGCAGGCCGGGGCGCACCATGGTCTCGGCCACTACGGACAGCGCGGTCTGCAGGCCGAGCATGCCCGGCCTGGCCACCGAGAACTCACAGCACTTCTCGTGCTCGGCATGCGGCGCGTGGTCGGTGGCGACGCAGTCGATGATCCCGTCGGCCAAGGCCTGACGCAGCGCCTGGGCATCACTGGCTTCCCGCAGCGGCGGGTTGACGCGGTTACGCCCGTCATAGCCGGCCAGCCGGCCGTCGTCGAGCAGCAGGTGGTGCGGCGTCACCTCGGCGGTGATCGAAATACCTTGGCCCTTCGCCCATTTGAGCAACTCCACGGTGCCGGCGGTGGACGCATGGCAGATGTGCACCCGGGCACCGGCATCGCGGGCCAGGATCGCATCCCGCGCGACGATCGACTCCTCGGCCGAGCGAGGCCAACCCGCAAGTCCGAGTTGGGCCGCGTTGGGCCCCTCATGGGCGACGGCGCCCACGGTCAGCCGCGGCTCTTCGGCGTGCTGAGCGATGAGGACCCCGAGGCCGGTGGCGTATTCCAGCGCCCGCCGCATGACGAGCGGATCATCCACGCACAGGCCGTCATCGGAGAACATCCGAACCTGGCCGACGCTGTCCGCCATCAGCCCCATCTCGGTGAGCTGCTTGCCTTTCAGTCCCACGGTCACCGCACCGACCGGGTGCACGTCGACCAGGCCCACCTGCTGGCCGCGGTTCCATACGTGGTCGGTGACCACCGCGGAGTCGGCGACCGGATCTGTGTTGGCCATGGCGAACACCGCGGTATAACCGCCCAGAGCCGCTGCTGCCGAACCGGTTTCGATGTCCTCGGCGTACTCGCGGCCCGGCTCGCGCAGGTGGGTGTGCAGGTCCACGAAGCCCGGCAGCATCACCTGACCGGCGGCGTCGATCACCTCGGCATCCTCGGGAGCCTTGAGATCGGCCCCCATCTCGGCGATCTGTCCGTCGGCGACCAACACGTCGAGCGGGTCACCCTCACCGTAGAGACGGACGCCGCGGATCAGCACCGGCGGGTTCGAGCTTGCGCTGTGCTTCGTCATACGCTGATCGCCTCCCGATCCGCACCCACCAGCAGATGGAACAGCACCGCCATCCGCACATGGACACCATTTGAAACCTGTTGCAAGACAGCTGATTGCGAGGAGTCGGCGACCGGAAACGCGATCTCCATGCCGCGCAGCATCGGCCCCGGATGCAACACCACGGCGTGGCCGGGCAGCATGGCCTGACGTTTCTCCGACAGCCCGTAACGCACCGAGTACTCGCGAGCGGACGGGAAGAACGCGCCGTTCATCCGCTCGGCCTGCACGCGCAGCATCAACACCGCGTCGGCTGCGGGCAGCTCCGCATCAAGGTCATGTGACACCGTGACCGGCCACCCCGACACCCCGACCGGCAGCAGCGTCGGCGGCGCCACCAGCACCACCTCGGCCCCGAGGGTCGCCAGCAGCGACACGTTCGACCGGGCCACGCGGCTGTGCAGCACGTCGCCGACGATCACCACCCGTTTGCCGTCGATGGAGCCGAGTCGCTGCCGGATGGTCAGGGCATCGAGCAGCGCCTGAGTCGGATGTTCATGGGTGCCGTCACCGGCGTTGATCACGCTGGGTCCCGCGCCACCGTCCTCGGCGGTCCATTCGGCGAGTTGTTGGGCCGCACCCGATGCCGGGTGGCGGATGATCAGCGCATCGGCGCCGGCAGCACGCAGGGTCAGCGCGGTATCGCGCAGCGATTCCCCTTTGGCCACCGAGGATCCCGACGAGCTGACGTTGATCACGTCGGCGCTCATCCATTTGCCCGCCACCTCGAACGACACCCTGGTCCGGGTGGAGTTCTCGTAGAACATGGTGATGACCGTGCGGCCGCGCAGCGTGGGCAGCTTCTTGACCTCGCGGCCCAGCAGCGCCTCGCGGAACCGGTCGGCGTCATCGAGGATCGCGGTCGCGTCATCGCGGGTGAGATCCGCAGCCGAAAGGAGATGACGTGTCGTCATTTTGAAATCACCACTCCGTCACGGTCGTCGTCCTCGGACAACAGCACATGCACACTTTCGGTGCGTGAGGTCGGCACGTTCTTGCCGACGTAATCGGCGCGGATCGGCAGCTCGCGGTGCCCACGGTCGACCAGTACCGCCAGCTGAACCACCCGCGGGCGACCGATATCGCGCAGCGCGTCCAGCGCCGAGCGCACCGAGCGCCCGGAGTAGAGGACGTCGTCGACCAGGATCACCACCGCGTCGTCGATGCCACCGGGCGGGATCGATGTGGCCGCCAGGGGCCGTGGCGGCTTGAAGTTGAGGTCGTCGCGGTAGAGCGTGATGTCCAGCGCGCCGACCGGCAACGCCACATCGGCGAACTCGTTGACTTTGGCGGCCAACCGCGTGGCCAGCGTCACGCCGCGCGTGGGGATACCGAGGAGAACGACCCGCTCGCGCTCGGCGGGATCGTCGAGGGCGGTCTTCTCGATGATCTGATGGGCGATCCGGGAAATGGTGCGGCCGACGTCCGCCGCAGACAACAATTCCCGGTCGGCACTTGAAGAGCCCATGAGGTGACCCTGACCTCCTTCTCCGCCTCTCTGGACGGATCGTTAAAGGACGTCGAACTGCCACGCAGCTTAGCAGGCCGCAAACCTGCGGCGTGCCACGGTCACGTCGCTGCGTCACTCCTGACGGCGTCCAATTCGGTTCCCTTCGTCTCGGGCAACAGCACGGTCGAGACGATGCTGACGACGACGAACACCGCCATCATCGCCCCAACGGCCCAGCTCCCCAGCGTGGCCACCAGAACTCCGGCGACCAACGGCGGAACTGCCCCACCCACGATGCCGGCCAGATTGAACGACAGACCCGCGCCCGTGTAGCGGTAGCGGGTGGCGAAGATCTCAGGCAGGAAGGAGCCGATGGGCCCGTAGGACAGCCCGAAGATGCAGAAGATGCCGGCGATCGCCACCGCGAACAAGACCGGCGATCCGGAATCGATCATCGGCATCACCAGGAACGCCCAGGGCAACGAGAGCGCGAACCCGAAGAGAATGACGCGCCGTCTGCCAAACCGGTCGCACAGCACCGCCGAGATCGCCGAGAAGGCCATCAGGGCTATTCCGGCGAGCACCCCCACCCCGAGGATCAGGCTGCGCGGATGCCCGATGCGGGTGCTGGCGTAGCTCATCAGGTAGGTGCCGCCGAGGAAGCTCATCGTGAAGATGCCCACCATGCAGCCCGCGGCGAGCGCCACCTGGCGGGTCTGGGTCCGGAACAGTTCGCTCAGCGGCGCCTTGGGCACGCCACCGGCCACCTGCTCGCGGGCGAAGACGGGCGTCTCGTCGATGCTCAGCCGCACGTACAACGCGACGGCCAGAAGCACCGCGCTGAACAGGAACGGCAACCGCCAGGCCCATTCCAAGAAGACCGGGCTCTTCTCCCCGATGGTCATGCTGACGATGAACACCACCAGGTTGCTCACGGCGAGGCCGGCACCGGCACCGAGCTGGGTGAACATCCCGTACATGCCGCGCTTGCCGGCGGGCGCGTACTCGGCGCTCAGCAGCGCCGATCCCGCCCATTCCCCACCGACGGCGAAGCCCTGCAGCAGTCGCAGGGTCAACAGGATGATCGGTGCGACAACGCCGATGGTCGCCGCGCTGGGCACCAATCCGACGCAGACCGTCGACAGGCCCATGATCAACAGGGTCGCGATGAGAGTCTTCTTGCGTCCCAACCGGTCTCCGAAATGCCCGAACACCGCGGCACCGATCGGACGGGACAAAAACGCCACCGCGAACGTGCCCAGTGAGGAGATGGTCGCCATCGTCGGACCCATGTTCGGGAAGAACACATGGGGAAAGATCAGAGCCGCGGCGGTGCCGTAGATATAGAAGTCGTAGAACTCGATCGCCGTGCCGACGAAGCTGGCGAAGGCCACCCGCCTCATTGGGTTGGGCTCGGGGGTGGTTGCCGGGTTCGGTTCGCCCGCGACCTGTTCCTGCTGGGTCATCTGCCTCTTCTCACAACGCGCTCTTCGCCCGAGAAGTATCACCCACCCGATGGGTCAGGCCATCTCGAACCCGTGATAGCCCGCGACGGCCACACCATCTCCGATCTGCTTGTAGACGCCCACGCCGGCGACGAAGGGCAGGAACACCCGCCGCTTGCCCGGCACGTTGGCGCCCATGTACCAGGACGCCGCCTGCGGCAGGAGGGTCAGATCGGCCGTGTCATTGGTGATGTTCACCCAGTTGTCCTCGGCCGTCGGCTCGGCTTCCATGCGGTCCAGCCCCTGTTCGCGCAGGTGTGCGAGCGCCGCACTGATCCACTCCACGTGATACTCGATCGAGGTGAGCATGTTGGACAGCACCGACGGACTCTGCGGCCCGGTGACGGTGAACAGGTTCGGGAAACCCGCCGACATCAATCCCAGATAGGTCCGCGGCCCGTCGGCCCACTTGTCCCGCAGGGTGCGGGTGACGCCGTTGTGGTCGACGGCACGGATGTCGATCGCGTTCAACGCACCGGTCATCGCGTCGAATCCGGTGGCCAGCACGATGACGTCGACTTCGTGCTCGGTGTCCCCGGCGAGAATGCCGCGTGCCGTGATCCGGCGCAGCGGTTGCTCATTGAGGTCCACCAGCGTGACGTTGTCCTGGTTGTAAACCTCGTAGTACCCGGTGTCGACGCACAACCGCTTCGCCGCGATCGGGTAGCCGCGCGGGGTCAGCTTCTCGGCGAGCTCCGGATCGCTGACCTTCTGCCGGATGCGGTCGCGCACGTATTCAGCCGCCGTCTCGTTGGCCACGGGATCCAGCAGCAAGTCATAGAACGCCTGCTGGAAACAGAGTCCACCGTCGTCCCAGCGGCGGGTGAGCTCCGAACGCGTGGCGTCGCTGTCGAGGTCGCCGAAGAACGGCGGCAGGTCAGCACCCTCACCGCACTGGGCGCCACCGCGGGTCACCCGGCTGACCTCCCGGAACTGTGGGTAACGTCGTTTGACCTCTTCGAGTTCGTCGGCGATCGGGCGGTTCTGGGCGGGCACCGCGTACGGCGGGGTCCGCTGGAACACGGTCAGGGTGCCGACCACCGGTGCGATCGCGGTGATCGTCTGCACCCCTGAGGAACCCGTGCCCACAACCGCAACCCGCTTACCCGCCAGTTCCGCTCCGTCCGCCGGCCAGTCCCACGTCCAGAGCACGTCACCGGTGAAATCGTCGAGCCCCTCGAACGACGGCACCAACGGCTTGGACAGGCACCCGGTCGCCGCGACCACGAACGTCGCGGTGAGGGAGCCGGATTCGGTGGTGACGGTCCACTCAGTAGCGGTGTCGTCGAACTCCATTGCGACAACGCGGGTATCGAAAGAGATGTGGGGTCGCAGGTGATAGCGGTCGGCGACATGCTTGGCGTAGGCGAGCAATTCCGGCTGGGCGGCGTACCGCTCGCTCCAGTTCCAGGACTGCTGCAACTCGGGGTCGAAGGAGTAGGAGTACTCGATCGATTCGATGTCGCAACGGGCGCCGGGATAGCGGTTCCAGTACCAGGTGCCGCCCACCTCCGGGCCGGCCTCCAGCACGCGCGCGTCGAATCCCAGCTCACGCAACTTGTAGAGCTGGTAGAGGCCGGCGAATCCGGCGCCGATGATGATCACGTCATGGTCGGCCACCGCTCAGACCGCCTTTCGGTTGGACTGGTGGGCATCGATGAAAGCCCCGATGTGATTGGCGACCAAGGCGATTCCGGTGTGATAACCGGGCAGGATGTTCGCCATCTGGAAGTACCCGTGCATCTGGCCCGCCGCCTCCTCCAATGTCACGCTCACCCCGGCCTCGGACAACGCAGCGGCATAGGCGACGCCCTCGTCGTGCAGGGGGTCGTACTCGGCGACGTAGACCAGCGCAGGTGCCAGCCCCGCGAGGCTTGACGCCCGCAACGGCGAGGCATCCGGGTGCGCCCGCGCGCCGGCGTCGGGAAGGTAGTGACCCCAGAACCAGATCATGGTGTCCCGGCTGAGCATCAGCTGGTTCTCGGGCGCGACATACGACGGCCGGTCGAAGTCACAGTCGGTGACCGGATAGACCAGGGCCTGGTAGTCGATCCGCGGCCCCTGCCGGTCGCGGGCCCACCGCGCCATCACGGCCGCGATGTTGCCGCCGGCACTGTCGCCCGCCACGATCAGTGGGGCCTCGGGTGCCGCGAACTCGGCGGAATGCGCTGCGGCCCAGCATAATCCGATCCAACTGTCCTGCAGCGCGGTCGGGAACCGATGCTCGGGCGCCTTGCGGTAGTTCACCAGCACCACAGTCGAGTCGGTGAGGTTCGCCAGGTGCCGGCCCAGGTGGTCGTACTGCAGATCGATGTCGCCGATCACCCAGCCGCCGCCGTGGAAGTACACGATCACCGAACGGGATTCGCCTTCCGGGACCAGAACCCGCACCCGGAACTTCCCACCGTCCCGCCCCTCCAGCTTGCGGTTGTGGACCGCGGCCACCTCCGGTCCGCGCCCGCTCATGCCGGCGAAGATCGGTCCGGCCATCCGCGCCATCGCCGGCGTGCCTTCGTGCATCGGCGGATCGCGCGTCTCGGCGAGTTGTGCCAGCAGTGCCTGGGTCACCGGTTCCAGCGGCATGGCGTATCTCCTTTCCTCCGAGGGGTCACCGCTGGATCGACTTGACTTCGAGGAACTCCTCGAGCCCGTACACCCCGGCCTCGCGCCCGTTGCCGGATTGCTTGTAGCCGCCGAAGGGGGCGTTGGCATTGAAGGCGCCGGCGTTGATCTGCACCTGGCCGGCCCGGATACGGCGCGCGACCTTCTCCGCCCGCTCGGAGGAGGAAGACCAAACGGCGCCGGCCAGACCGTAATCCGTGGCGTTGGCGATCCGCACCGCGTCGTCCTCGGAGTCGTAGGCCTCGATCGCGAGAACCGGTCCGAAGACCTCCTCCTTGTGGATCGTCATGTCCTCGGTGACATCGGAGAAGACCGTCGGTCGCACGAATGCACCCGGTGAGGCGGTTTCGGTGTCCCCACCGGTGACCAGACGCGCCCCTTCGGCCAGTGCCGTACGGATGTAGCCGAACACTCGCTCTTGCTGTGCTCGCGACGACAGCGGGCCCAGCGCGGTTCCCTCGTCGGTGGGGTCGCCGACCGGCAGCGCGTCGGCGGTCGCCTTCGCGAGGGCCTCCACCTCGGCCAGCCTTTCGCGCGGCACGATCATGCGGGTCAGTGCCGAGCAGGTCTGCCCGGAGTTGAGCATCATGGTCTGGACCGATGCCGGCACCACCGTTTCCAGGTCGGCGTCATCGAGAATGATGTTGGGGCTCTTGCCACCGAGTTCCAGCGAGACCCGCTTGACCGTGCGCGCGGCGACTTCCTGCACGCGCCGACCGGCTCGGGTGGACCCGGTGAAGCTGACGATATCGACGTCGTCATGACCGGCGATCGCTTCACCGACGTCCGCCCCGGTGCCGAACACCAGATTGAACACCCCTGGCGGAAGGCCGATCTCGTCGATGATCTCGGCCAGCCCGAGCGCGCACAGCGGCGTAACCTCGCTGGGCTTGACGACGACGGTGTTGCCGGCGGCCAGTCCGTAGGCAACCTTGAGTGCGATCTGGTGCAAGGGGTAGTTCCAGGGGGTGATGGCGCCCAGCACGCCGAACGGCTCCCGTACGATCGTCGATCCCCGGTACTCGCTCTCGAACTCGTACCCGCGCACGATGTTGGCCGCCTCGGCGAAGCTGTTGAGCGGCAGACCGAGCTGGATTGCCCGGGAGATCGAAATGGGGCAACCCATTTCGGAGGAAATGGTGCGGGCCAGGTCCTCGGACCGCTCGGCCAGCTTGCCGGCGATGGCGGCGAGGTAGTCTGCGCGCTCGGCGACCGGTGTGGCGGACCAAGCCGGGAAAGCGGCCCGGGCCGCCGCGACGGCGGCGTCGACGTCGGCGGCGGTACCGGCCACCACCTCGGCGATCACCTCGTCGTTCGCCGGGTTGATGACGGGTATGCGCGTGGTGCCGCCGGAAACCGCCCACTTGCCGTCGATGTAGTTGTTCTCCTGGATCTGCATTGGTGTCCCCTGGTTCGGTTCAGTAGTCGGCGTCGGAGTAGACGACCAGACCGCGAAGGTTCTTGCCGTCGAACATGTCCTGGTAGCCCTGGTTGATGTCTTCGAGTCGGTAGCGGGTGGTGACGAGCTCGTCGAGCTTGAGATGGCCGGTGCGGTAGAGGTCGAGCAGCCTGGGGATCTGGGTCCGCGGACCGACGCCGCCGAACACCGCGCCTTGAACCCGCTTCTGCAGCAGGGTCAGCTCGAACAGGTTGAGGTCTACGGTCGACTGCGTGAAATCGCCCATGCCCGTGACGATTACCTGTCCACCCTTGCCGGTCAGGCTCAGCGCCTGCTGGATGTGTTCGCCCTTGATCTCCCCGACCGTGATGATCGAGACCTGGGCCATCTTTCCCCACGTGAGGTCGGGCAATTCGGCAGCCGCGTCAGCCACGGAGGCGAACGTGTGGGTGGCACCGAATTCGAGGGCCTTCTTGCGTTTGAAGTCCACCGGGTCGATGGCGACGACGAACCGGGCCCCCGCGAACTTCGCCCCCTGCACGGCGTTGATGCCGACGCCGCCGACGCCGATCACCACCACCGTGTCGCCCGGGCGGGTGTCGCCGATCTCGGTGGCCGAGCCCCAACCGGTAGAGACACCACAGCCCAATAGAGCCGCCACCTCCAGCGGTACGTCCTTCTCGATCTTGACCACCGACGCCTGACTCACGGTGACGTACGGCGCGAAGGTGCCGAGCAGGCACATCTGGATGACCGGTTGACCGTCGCGCGTCACGCGATAGGTCTTGTCGGAGACCGCCTGCCCGGTCAACAGCCCGGCACCCTCGTCACACAGGTTCTGCAAGCCGGTGGCACACGACGGGCAGGTGCCACACGCAGGGATGAACGCCAGCACGACGTGATCGCCCTCGGCCAATCCGGTCACCCCGGGCCCGACCTTGGTGATCACACCCGCGCCCTCATGCCCGCCGAGAACCGGCATGAACGGCACCGGGCTGCTGCCGGCGACGACGTGCGCATCGGAATGACACAGCCCCGAAGCGGCCAGCTTCACCTGGACCTCGCCGGCAGTGGGGTCCCCGAGGTCGACTTCACAGATCGTCCAGGGCGCGCCGATCTCCTCGACGACTGCAGCCTTTACTTTCACCAGAGCCTCTCCTCGCGTGTCAACGGACACAGTTCAGGGCGAACTGAGACCTACATCACCATGCGAAAACCGTAGAGCCGCCGCCCTGCCTTCGACAGCACCGTCCCGGCCACAACTCGACATTTCCGGCCACTTCGGCGGGCTCCGATGCCGTTGACCGGGCATCGAGGGTCGGTAAAACTGGCTGTCATGACGCCGACTTCCGTCGAATCCGCAGATCAGAGCCCGCTGCCGGGCTCCCAGGTGCTGCAGTCGACGAATCGGGTCATTGCGGCCATGACCGACCCCTGGGACCACCCGCGTACCGCCGTTTCGGTAGCGATCATGTGTGAATGGGCGGCCGAGCGCGGCATCCCGGCGGACTCGGTGCTGGCCGGCTCGCATCTCGACGCCTGCTCGCTGGCCGAGGTCGACACCGTCGTAGAGGCCAGCCAGGAACTCGCGGTGATCCGCAACCTGGCCGCGCTGACCGGCAATCGTCCCGGGCTGGGAGTGGAGTTGGGCAACCGCTACCACCTGACCGCGTACGGCTATCTGGGCTATCTCCTGGCCGCCTCGGCCAGCGTCCGCGACACCGTCCACCGAGGTCTGTACTACGCGATGCTGACCTTCGCCTTCTCGACGATGACGGCCCGGATCGACGACGACCGTTACGTTCTGGCGTTCGAAGCAGACGACATGCCCGAGGGCATCCGCCGGTTCGTCATCGAACGCGATCTGACCGCGGTCATGCAGATCCAGCGCGACACCTTCCCGGACTTCGACGCGGTGCCGCTGCGCGAGGTCAGATTCGCCTTTCCGGCACCGTCCGTTGCGGACGGCATCGATGTCTACCGGGACTACTTCCGGGTCCCGGTGTCATTCGGGCGTGAGCGGAACGAAATCGTCTACGACGCCGGATATCTCGACCTGGTGCCGCCGATGGCCAACACCCACACCACCGACCTCATGGTCGCCCACTGCGACCGTGTCCGCGCCGAACGGCTGCACCACACCGGCGTCGCCGCCCAGGTGCGGGCCCACCTGCTGGATCAGTCCGCGCTGGACCTCACGTTGGAGGACGTGGCGCTGCACCTGCATTACGCACCACGGACGTTGCGCCGCCACCTCGAGCGGGAAGGCACGACGTACGGCGCGCTGCTCGGCGAGGTACGCCGCAGCGTCGCCGACAACCTGCTGCGCGACCGCACGATTCCGCACTACGAGATCGCCCGTCGACTCGGATATCAGGACTGGTCGAGCGTGGTCAGGGCGCGCCGGCGCTGGCGTCGCGGGTGAGACCGGGAGGTAGCGCCGGTCCGGGCGCCACCGCTGGATAGGCTGGGTCGGATGAACCTCGACGGCAATCAGACGTCCATCCGTGAGGCGATCGACGCCGGTCTGCTGGCCGGTGCGGTCACCCTGGTGTGGCAGGCGGGCAAGGTGCTCCAGGTCAACACCCTGGGCCACCGTGATGTCGACGCCGGCTTGCCGATGCAGCGGGACACCATTTTCCGGATCGCCTCCATGACAAAGCCGGTCACCGTGGCGGCGGCGATGGCGCTGGTCGAGGAGGGCAAGTTCGCGCTCAACGAGCCGGTGGCCAAATGGCTGCCGGAACTGGCCGACATGCGGGTACTGCGTGAGGCCCGCGGACCGCTCGACCGCACGGAACCGGCACGGCGGCCCATCACCTTCGATGACCTGATGACCCACCGCAGCGGGCTGGCGTACGTGTTCTCCGTGCTGGGTCCGCTGGCGTCGGCGTACGGCAAGCTGTCCCTGCGCCAGGATCAGGACCGCTGGCTGGCCGAGGTGGCCGCACTGCCGCTGGCCCACCAGCCCGGCGAAAGGCTGACCTACAGCCACTCCACCGACGTGCTGGGCATCGCGTTGTCCCGCATCGAAGGCAAGCCGCTGTCGACAGTTCTGGCCGAGCGGATCTTCGAGCCGCTGGGCATGGCCGACACCGGGTTCTCGGTGGACGCGGCCGGCCGGCGCCGGGCGGCCACTATGTACCAGCTGACTCCCGACAACAAGCTGACCCACGATGTGATGGGGCCGGCGCCCATCACCGATCCGCCGTTCTGCACGGGCGGGGCGGGATTGTTCTCCACGGCAGATGACTACCTGAAGTTCGCCCGAATGTTGTTGGGCGGCGGCAGCGTCGACCGCGTCCGCGTGCTTTCCGAAGAATCGGTGCAGTTGATGCGCACCGACCGGCTCACCCCCGAACAGAAGCAGTACCCCTTCCTCGGCGCACCGTTCTGGGTCGGCCGGGGGTTCGGCCTGAACCTGTCCGTGGTGACCGATCCGGCGAAATCACGACAATTGTTCGGCCCGGGCGGGCTGGGCACCTTCAGCTGGCCCGGCGCCTACGGCACCTGGTGGCAGGCCGACCCCTCGGCAGACCTGATCCTGATCTACCTGATTCAGAACCACCCGAACCTGGGCGTAGACGCCGCAGCCATCAGCGGCAACACCTCACTGGCGAAACTGCAGACGGCACAACCCCGATTCGTCCGCCGTACGTACCAGGCACTCGATCTCTGAGCGGCTGATCGGCTCGGGCCCACAGCCGCCACGCATACGCTGTGGCGCATGACGCAGCCCACCGTTCTTGTCAGCGGCGCCGGGATCGCCGGCCCCGCATTGGCCCATTGGTTGAGCGACTATGGGTACCGCGTGGTCGTGGTGGAATCCGCGCCCGGAATCCGCCCCGGCGGCCAGACTGTCGATCTGCGTGGCGCCGGTCGCCACGTGGTGACGCGGATGGGTCTCATGGATGAACTGCAGCGCCGGTTGATCGGCCAGAAGGGCATCGCGTGGGTCCGAGCGGACGGCACGCGCCGCGCCGAGATGCCGGTGACGGCGTTCCACGGCAACGGCGTGGTGTCGAAACTGGAGATCCTGCGTGGCGATTTGGTGGCCACACTCTACGAATACACAAGGGCACGAGCCGAATACCGGTTCGACACCCGCATCACCGCACTTCGCCAAACCGGTGATGGCGTCGAGGCGACGTTGAGCGACGGCACGACGGTGACCGCGGATCTGGTGGTGGGCGCCGACGGACCGCACTCCGCGGTCCGCCGGCTCGCATTCGGCCCCGAGGAACAATTCGTCAAACCGCTCGGTGGCTACAACGCCTGGTTCACCGCCCCGGACACCGCCGGGCTCGACGGGTGGTACCTGATGTACCAGGAGCCCGGACTCAACGCGTCGATGCGCCCCGCACACGAGCCGGCACTGTGCAAGGCGGGCTTGGCTTTTCGGTCCGGCCCCCTGTCGTTCGACCGCCGGGATCCCGACCAGCAACGGGCCCTGCTGGCAACACATTTCGACGGCGCGGGCTGGCATTGCGCGGAGCTACTGGCAGCAGCCGTAGAGGCTGACGACTTCTACTTCGATGCCTTCCTGCAGGTCCACATGCCGACTATCTCGAACGGCCGGGTGACGCTGGTCGGCGATGCCGGCTACTGTGCCTCACCGCTGTCGGGCATGGGCACCAGCCTCGCTCTGGTCGGCGCCCATGTGCTGGCCGGCGAACTCGGAACGGCCGAGTCCTTTGACTCCGGGCATATTCCGGACGCCCTGATGAGGTACGAGGCAGTGATGCGGCCGTACATCGACCGGTGCCAGGCACTGCCCCAGGGCGTCGACGGCTACCTCCCCAAGTCGTCCAGCGATGTCGCGGTGACCGCTCAGGTTATGAAGTGGATGCAGCGCCGGCCCTTCCGCGGCTTCGCCGAGCGCAAGTGGTTCACAACCGCCGACGCTGTCGACCTCCCGGACTATCCGCTGCCGGCGCGCTGAGGGCCGCGCTGGGCCCCGTCCGGGGCACCGATGCCGCGGCCAGTTTGGCCTCGGCGATCCGGTAGAAACCGTCCAGTGCCGACTCCTCCACGCTCAGGTACTCGCACACCACCTCAGGTGCGACGCCGGCATCGCGCAGCCGCAACGCCAGCGAGTAGGGCAGCGGCAGTGCCCGCAGCGCCTGTTCGCGTATCGCGCCCTCGTCGGCCATGCGCTCCAGAATGCGTCGCTGCGGATGAACGGGAGCGAGTAACCGGATACTCGAATCAGCGCCGCCGTCGCGGCAGCAGGGCGATCAGCCCGGCCCGGGTGGAAACCCCGGTCTTCGCCATGGCGCGATAGATGTGGCCCTCTACCGTGCGGACCGACAGATGCAACCGATCGGCGATCGCCCGGCTCGACAACCCCGCGCTGATCAGCATCGCGATCTCCCGTTCCCGGTCGGTCAAGGGCAGCCGTTCGGCGGCGGCGAGCACGGCGGGGGTCGCCGAACCGCCGCAGGCCTCCGCCAGCTCCGTGGCCCGGGCGGCCGAGGCCATCGCAGAACCGCGCATGGCTTTGCGACGATACGCCGCGGCGGCCAGCCCCGCCGCGTCGGCCGCCGCCACCAGATCGCCGATCGTCTCGAATTCGGTTGACACCGCGGCTAATCCATCTCCGTCATCGCGCGAAAGGGCTCGGGACAGTGCGGCGGCGACACCCACCCGAGGCCCCTCGACCAGCCCGGTCAATTCTTCGAGCCGGTGGGTGCGCGAATGGTCGCCGAATTGCGCCGCGATCTGCAGGCACCATGCCTCGGCCGCCAATTGCCCCTCGGCGCCGGCGGCCTCTGCCGCCGAAAGCGCGATTTCGACGGCCTCCGATACCGCACCCTGGGTGGCTGCCGCCCACGACCGCACCAAAGTGTGTTCGTAGGCGAGATAGCGCCAGCTGGCATGGCGGTATTCGTCGAGTTCGGCCAGCGCGGCGTCGTCGGCCAGACCGCGGATGGCCAGCGTCGTGACCCGGGGCAGCTGAAAGCGGTAGCCGAAGCCGTTGGTCTCCCCCGCCGCCCGCATCATCTCGACCACCGGGTCCAACAGCTCAGCCGCGGCGCCGAGGGCACCGGCTCCCGCGGCGGCGCGACCGGCCAGCGCGGCTCCGAACAGCTGAGCCGCACCGGGCAACTCGGTGGCCTGTCGGCGCAGCCGCTCGGCTTCCTCGCGTGCTTCGCTGATCCGACCGGCCAGTAGCAGCGCACCGATGTGGGCGTCGGCGATCACGAACCGCATGTGTGCGGCATCGAAGGAACGATCGGTGATGCGGTACCCCGTTCGGGCCGCCGCCACCGCCTCATCGGGGCGCCCGGCATCGCCGCACGCCACGACCACAGCCCAAGCGGTGACCGCCCCGACGATTGCCGGCAGGGCGTCCAGGTCCAAAGCGCTGGACGCGGCCACGGCCCGTTCGGGTTCACCCATCGCCGCCCAGTACACGGTGTAGAACGCGTCGATCGCGGCCCGCGACGCCGCGGGGATGGCCGCCGCCGCCTCATCGATGTGCCGCTTGGCACCCGCCGGATCGGCAAGTGACCAGATCAGGTTGGAGGCGCGCAAGAACGCCAGCCGGGCTCGCCCGTCGTCGGTGAGGTCGCCGGGCTCGATGGCGGCGAGCACAGCGTCCGATTCGTCACCTCGGCTGAGCCACGACAACGCGTGGGCGCGAATGAAATTCGCTTCGGTGTCGGCACCGGCCGCGATCGCCCCCTGCGCCAGCCGGTCGGCCAGAGCCAGATCGGACAGCCACACCGCGCCCTGCGCGGCACGGGTCAACAACTCGGGGTCGGGCGGCAGGTCCGAATCGAGCATCAGCGTGGCGCGCCGGACCACCACCCGCATGGAGTCCCGGTCCTCCCGATCCGCGAGGGCAGTGGCCACCAACCCTCGCAACCGCCGCAGGCGGGAACCGGGAGCGCGGTTGCGTCGCACCTCTGCGTACAGCGGGTGGGCGATACGAACCTCACCGTCGGCGGAATCGATGGTGATGAGCCCCCGCGCTTCGGCTGAAGCGACCGAATCGGCATCGGTGATCGCGGTGAGCCGCTCCAGCTGGATCGGCTCGGCCACCGCCAGGACATCGACGACTTCACTGACCGCCGGCGGCAACGCACCGATCCTCGTTTCGATCAGTTCGACCAAACCGGGCGGCATCACCGGGTCTCCGCTCCACCGCCAACAGCCGTCCCGACACGCCAGCCGGCCCTGCGTCACCTCCTGTTCGACAATGTTGCGTAGGTAGAGCACATTGCCGCGGGTGAGCCGCCACAACCGTTGCGCCGCTTCGGTATCGAGGGGTCCACCGAGCGCGGCGGTCAGCAACTGGGTCGATTCGTCGCGAGACAGCGGCTGCAGGTCCAGCCGCTCGAAGCGGCCGCGGTCGCATGCGGTGCGCACCGAGTCCGGCAAAGAGGTACCGGTTCGCACCGTCAGCACAAGTTTCGCGGCACACCGCTGCACGATCTGCTGCAACACGAAACCCGACAAGTCGTCGAGCAGGTGCGCGTCATCGACACCGACCACCACCGGCCGGCCCTCGGAAGTGGACGTCAGGCCCTCGATCACTCGCCCGACCAGGGCCGCGCTCTCAGCATCGGATGTCCCCACCCATCGCGCGAACGTCCCCAACGGAAGCGTTCGGGCGACTGAGGTTCCCACCGCCCAGCGAGTTCCGTGACCGTTGGCACCCGCTGCCGAGAGCGCTTCGCGGGCGATGCGGCTCTTGCCGACGCCGGCGGTCCCATGAATCACGATCCCGGACAGTTCGGTGGAGACCAGCGCGGCTTCGATCAGCCGGGTCTCCTCCAACCTCCCCGTCAGCGGCCAGACGAGTCGCACGCATCGAGATTAGGCCGCGGCCCGGTCGTTAGCAGTGGTAACGACGAACTTCGACGGAGCTGCTCAACCCGCGAGGGCCTGACGGGCATACGCCCGCACATCGGCGTCACCGTCGTCCAGCGCCACCGTGAGGGCCTGACGGGCGGTCTCCTCCGAGCGTGCCCACCGGCTCAGGCTCAGCACCGCTGCCTTGCGGACATCGAGATGCTGGTCATCGAGTGCCCGCGACAGGGTGGGCACCGCCAACTCGGGCGCGGCCCCTGCCAACGCCCGTGCGGCCCCCTGCCGAATCTGCCAGGCCGACTCGGTGAACGCCTTCTCGACACTCACCACGTCGTCGGCAGTACAGCCGACCGCGCCCAGCGCGGCCAACGCGGCGGCGCGCACCAACGGATCCGGGTCCTCCACAGCCACGCGTACCGCGTCCGCGCCGGCCCGCAAGGTCGCCAGGCCGCCCACAGCGGCGATCCGCACCTCCCGGTTCTCATCGGTGGTGGCCGTCGCCACGCCGCCGTGGTCGTCGACGGACACCAGCGCCCGCACCGCCTCGATCCGTACCCGGTGATCGGCATCGCTCGATGCCAGCCGATAGGCCTCGGCGCTGCCGACGCGCCGTGAGCTCAGCAGGTACACCGTCACGGCCCGGACCACCGGATCCGTTGATTGCAGCCGGTCGACGAACGCGCCCGGGTCAGGTAAGACCTCGACGAGTTCACGTACCGCATCGGCGGTTTCGCGTCGGACCCCGGCGTCGTCGTCGGCCAGCGCGGCCACCAGCGCGGGCTGATAGCCATCGGGCAGGTGCTCGACGAGAGTGGCGACGGCGGTGCGGCGCACGCCGGCATCCGGGTCGGCCAGGTAGCTGCCCAGATCGGCCAGAGACGGCTCTTCCAGGGCCAGCACCGCGGCGATGCGCGGTGATGGCGGTTGCACCGCCCCGGCCGGGCGCACCCGGGAGTGCTCGGCGGCCGGAGCCCGACCGCCGTGCAGGTGCGGCTGTTCGACGGAGGTCACCGGATCTCGGGAGGTGAGGTGATCCAACTCGGGCACCGCGACGAAATACGGTGCAACGGGCCGCTTCACGAATTGCATGGCCCCGTCTGGGCCCTTGTAGAGGTTGAGGTGGTAGCGCCACTGCGTGTCGTCGCGCTCCGGCAGGTCGGCCCGTTCGTGGTAGAGCCCCCAGCGCGATTCGGTGCGGGTCAGTGAGGACCGGGCCGCCATCTCCGCGCAGTCGCGGATGAAGGACACCTCGGCGGCCCGCATCAACTCGTGCGGGGTGCGCGCCCCGATGCCCTCGACCTCGGCCGCCATCCGTTCGAAGGTCTGCACCGCGATGGACAACTTGGTCGCGGTCTTGGGCGGCGCCACATAGTCGTTGACGAACCGGCGCAGCTTGAACTCGACCTGGGGTTGCGGCGGGCCGTCGGGGTGGCGCAGCGGACGGTAGATGAGTTCGTGCGCCTCGGCCACCTGGTCGGCGGGAAGGTCCACGGGTGCGGCCACTTCCGACAGTGTCGAGGCCGCATGCTCACCGGCGAGATCGCCGTAGACGAAGGCGCCGATCATGTAGTTGTGCGGCACGCACGCCAGGTCCCCGGCGGCGTAGAGACCCGGCACCGTGGTGCGGGCGTGTTCGTCCACCCAAACACCGGACGCGGAATGCCCTGAGCACAAACCGATCTCGGAGATGTGCATCTCGATGTCGTGGGTACGGTAGTCATGCCCGCGGTTGGCGTGGAACGTGCCGCGAGTGGGCCGTTCGGTGGTGTGCAGGATGTTCTCCAGCGTGGTCAGCGTCTCGTCGGGCAGGTGGCTGACCTTCAGGTAGATCGGGCCCCGAGCGGATTCGATCTCCTCCTTGACCTCGGCCATCATCTGGCCCGACCAGTAGTCGGAATCGACGAACCGCTCCCCCAACGCGTTGACCTGATACCCGCCGAACGGGTTGGCCACATAGGCACACGCCGGGCCGTTGTAATCCTTGATCAGCGGATTGACCTGGAAGCACTCGATTCCGGAGAGCTCGGCGCCGGCGTGGTATGCCATGGCGTAGCCATCGCCGGCATTGGTCGGATTCTCATAGGTGCCGTAGAGATATCCCGATGCCGGAAGGCCCAGGCGCCCGCACGCCCCGGTGGACAGGATCACGGCCTTGGCCGCCACCGTGACGAATTCCCCGGTGCGGGTGTTGAATGCGGCCGCACCCACCGCCCGTCCGTCTCGGGTCAGCACGCGCACCGGCATGAACCGGTTCTCGATGCGGATCTTCTCGCGCATCGACTTCTGGCGCAGCACGCGATACAGCGCCTTCTTGACGTCCTTGCCCTCTGGCATCGGCAGCACATAGGAGCCGGACCGGTGCACCCGCCGCACCGCGTACTCGCCGTGCTCGTCCTTCTCGAACTTCACCCCGTAGCGCTCCAGCCGCTGCACCATGGCGAAGCCTCGGGTCGCGGTCTGATACACCGTGCGCTGGTTGACGATTCCGTCATTGGCGCGGGTGATCTCGGCGACGTAGTCCTCAGGTTCGGCCTTGCCGGGGATGACAGCGTTGTTGACGCCGTCCATACCCATCGCCAACGCCCCGGAGTGCCGCACGTGGGCCTTCTCCAGCAGCAGCACCTGCGCACCGTTCTCGGCGGCGGTCAAGGCCGCCATGGTGCCCGCGGTACCACCACCGATCACCAGGACGTCGCAGTCGATCCGGATCGCGTCGGCGGCATCGGGAATCTCGGTCAGCTCGGTCATGGTTGCTCCAGGGCGGCAATGATCTCGGCGCGCAGCGCGGATCGTTCGGGATGGTCTGTTCGGGGCCGGCCCACCTCGATGAGGGCGCGCAACGGTTGCCCGGCACGACCGAGCACCACGACGCGGTCTCCGAGCGTGAGCGCCTCGTCAACGTCGTGGGTGACGAACACGATGGTCGTCGGGTGGGCCTTCCAGGTGTCGATCAGCAACCGCTGCATGGCCGCCCGGGTCTGGGTGTCCAACGCAGCGAACGGCTCGTCCATCATCACCGCGCGAGGTGCGCCGGCCAGCCCCCGGGCCAGCTGAACCCGTTGCCGCATACCGCCGGACAGATTCTTCGGAAGGAAGTCACCGAATCCGGACAGGCCGACCTCGGCGATCCAGCGGTCGGCCCGCTCGCGCCGTCCGGCCTTCGGTTCGCCCCGCAGCTGCAGGGCCAGTTCGATGTTGGACCGCACCGTGCGCCACGGCAGCAGCGCACTGTCCTGGAACACCATGCCGCGGTCACGTGAGGTGGTGGTTACCGGGTCGCCGTCGGCCAGCACCCGCCCGCCGTCGGGGCGCAGCAATCCGGTGAGCGCACGCAGCACCGTCGACTTGCCGCATCCCGACGGACCGGTGAGCACCAGGATCTCACCGGGCTCCACCGTGAGGCTCAGATCCTCGATCACCGGGGCGCCGGTGTAGGACAACGTGATTCCATCGAGTTCCAGCCGCATACCCGCACCGGCAAGTGTCGCGGTCATCGCACATTCTCCTCACCGCGCGGCAGCCAACGGGTGGCCCTGCGGCCGATCAGCTCGACCGCCGCAGCGGTCAGGAAACCGAGCACCCCGATGGTGATGATGCCGACGAACACGTCGGGATAGTTCAACACCGTGTAGGCCTGCCAGGTCCGGTAACCCACACCGAGGCGTCCCGAGATCATCTCGGCCGAGATCACGCAGATCCAGGCCACCCCCATGCCCACCGAGAGTCCGCCGAACAGCCCGGGCAGAATGCCGGGCAGCACCACCTGGCGCAGCACGTCGAGACGGCCGCCGCCCAGCGTGCGGACCGAGTCCTCCCAGATGGTCGGCAGGGCGCGCACCGCGTGCCGGACGCTGACCATGATCGGGAAGTAGGCGGCCAGGAACGTGATGAACACGATCCCCGCCTCGTCGCTGGGAAACAACAGGATCGCGACCGGAACCATGGCGATCGCCGGAATCGGCCGGGCCAACTCGGTGAGCGGGCCGAAGATATCGGCGAACCAGGCCGTGCGTCCCAACAGGATTCCGGTGATTATCCCGACCACGGCGGCGATGCCGAACCCGGTGAGAATCCGGATGAGCGACTGGCCGAGATCGAGCCAGTACTCCGGTGTGCCGAGCCTGTTCACCAGGGCCGCAGTGATTTCGGTGACCGTGGGCAGGGTGTCGAATCGCAGACCGAACCGGACGTTGTTGGCGGTCAACAACTGCCACAGCACAATTGCGCTGACCACCGAGACCAGACGGACCAGGCGATGCGCCCACACCGACCGCTGGCCCCGGCTGACCACCTCCTCCGGGACAGCGCCCAGATCACCGATCGTGACGGGAGCGGCATCGGTGGTGGTCATACCGCACCTGCCACGGCCTGGCGGTAGTCGACGATCGCCGCACCGGGATGAGCGGCCGTATAGCGTTCGGCACCCGCCTGGGTACCGAACGGCAGATACCCTTCGGCTCCGGGCGCGGGCAGGCGCACCCACACGGCCTTGTCGGCGAACCAGCGGGTACCCAGTTCGGCATCGGAAATGTAGGCGGCCCGGATCTTCTTGCCTTCGCCCTCGGCCTGTCGGATCGCCTTGAGCAGGCAGACCGGGGTCGCGGCGGGCGTGGTGGTATCCGATCCGTCGAGCCAGAGTTCGCCTGCGGTGGCGGGATCGTCGACAGCGGTGTGGCAAACCGGGTCCGTCCCGCTCAGCAGCGAAGGATTGGTGTTCGACTTGAGCGCTTTGTCGTAGTCCTCACCGCGCGCCGAGTACGCCGCGCGGAGCGGGCCGTCCTGAACGAACCCGGCGACGTCGAGGTCGGCGAAGTTGTCGATCGACTTCAGATAGGGCACATCACCTTTGAGTGCATCGACCAGAGACGGCTTGAGCGTGGTGTCGAACGAGGTGCCACCCGGGCCGTTGTACAGGTAGACCACCTCCTGCGGCAACCCACTGCCCTCGGCCACCAGGCGGGCGGCCTCCAACGGCTTGGTGTTGAGGAAGTCGGTGGCATCGAGTTGGGCCTGCAGGAACGCGTCGAGCACCTCCGGGTGCTCAGCCGCGTATGCCCGGCGCACCACCACCCCGTGCAGGGTCGGGTAGTTGAGTTCGGCACCGTCGTAAAGGAGCTTTGCCTTGCCCTGTTGAACCAACAGACCTGGCCAGGCCACGAACTGTGAGAGCGCCTGGACCTGACCGGATTCCAGCGATGACGCGCCGACCTGTGGCTGTTGATTGAGCACCTCGACACCCGACTTGGCATCGATCCCGGCCTTGCCCAGGGCTTGGACGAGCATGCCGTGGCCGGCCGATCCGACACTGGCCGAAACTTTCTTCCCGGCCAGGTCCGTCAACGACTTGGCCGGCGAATCCGGCGCCACCACAACCATGTTCAGCGCGCCCTTCGGGTTGTACCCCGTGACCGAGACGATCTCGGTCTTGGCGCGTTCGTTGGCTTGGGTCTTGGACCCGTTGATGAGCATCGGGTAGTCGCCCATCGAGCCGATGTCGATTTTCTCGGCCACCATCTGCGCGGTGATGGGTGCGCCCGTGTCGTAGTCCTGCCACGTCACGTTGTACTTCGTGCCGGTGCGGGTGGTGATGTCGGCCAGGCGACGCTCCAGGTATCCCTGGGCGCGCAACAACGTTCCCGCGGTGACGGTGTTGATGGTCTTGGACTGGTAGCCGACGACGACGTCGACGGTATCGGCCGATTTCGTCGCCGAGTCCAGCGAGCAACCGGCGGTCGCGAGCGTGAGACCGGCGGTGAGGGCGATCAGGGCTGTTTTCACATCGGGTCCTCTAGCGGATGAGATAGGGCATGTTGACGGTCACGGCGCCGGTGGGACAGCGGGCCGCGCAGGGCCCGCAGTACCAGCACTCGTCGACATGCATGAAGGCCTTGCCGTTCTCCGGATTGATGGCCAGCGAATCCAGTGGGCACACGTCGACGCACAAGGTGCAGCCCTCGATACACAGGGATTCGTCGATGGTCACCGGGACATCGGCGCGCTGATTGACCAGTGTCATGCGTCTCTCCTAACGAGGTTGCCGCGCATGGTGATTCGGTCACCACGCATCCTGATGTACTCCAGGTCGACGGGTGTGCCGTCATCCAGACTGGTCAGCCGTTCCGACATCAACAGAGCCGATCCGGCGGGCACCTGCAACGTCGCGGCCGTGTGTGCGTCAGCCGAAACCGCTTCCAGGGCAAGGCTTGCCCCACCCAGCCGGCGCCCACTGACCCGTTCGATGAGCGCGAAGATGTCGTTGCTCTCCAGCGCATGTTCGATCACCAGCTCACCGATCTCGGGCGCCAGATAGGTCAGATCGAGCGACAGTGGCAGGTCGGCGAGATAGCGCAAGCGCTCGATGAAGACCACCTGCGCGCCGGGTTCGAGCGCGAGCTTTCGGGCCACCGCCGGCGGGGCGGACAGCCGCTGCACGGCCCGGACTTCGTTGCGGACGTCGCCGTAGTCCTTGAACGTCTCCTTCAGACCCACCAGCGCATCCAGGCCGTGATCGTATTTTCTGACCGCTACGTGCGTGCCCACCTTGGTGCCACGGTCGATCAGCCCCTCGTTCTTGAGAACGGCCAGGGCTTCGCGGATGGTGTTGCGGGAGACGAAGAATTCGGCGGCCAGTTCCGCCTCGGACGGCAGCGCCCGGTCGTAGGTGCCTTCGTAGATCTGATGGCGCAGAACGTCGGCCACCTGGCGGGCCTGATCGGCACGCGCACGGCGACTGGGCAGCGATACGGGATGAGCTTCGGGCTGCGACGACACGCACTCAAGGTAAGGGGCGATTCCAGGGTGCCGCAGTGCGGCGAATCGACCGTTTGCGCAGGTTAACTGATTGCGCCGCCAACCGACGTTCGGTACCTGCCGAAACCGCCGTCGCGGCTCGTATTGCGCCACCTCGGCCCTGGCGAGAATTTACAAATCGCGATGATCGAAACGTCGCTTGGGCCCGTTTGGGGCTGCTCAAAAACTTTGGCCACTTTGGCCACCTCAGTCCCATTTCGCGGGTTCCTGTCGGGGTATCGAACTAGTGTTCGAAATATGGAGGGCGGATTGGCGCACACCCGCGAGGCGGTACAGACCGCGCTCGCCGGCCACCGCGCCGCGACCGTAGCGCTGGCCGATGTCGATTTCACCGGCCTCGATACCGCGGAGTTGTTGGCACTGCAGTCCGAGCGCGAACGGCTGGCCCGCACCCAGGAGATGATCGATCACCGCATCCAGGCCGCGCTGATGGCGCAGGCCGGCCCGCACGAGATCGGCGGCAAATCCTGGACCGATGTCCTTGCCACCCGGATGCGCATCCCTTGCAAGGAAGCCTCCCGCCGCGTCGCCGCTGCCGCCGATCTGGGACCGCGCTATGCGGTCACCGGCGAAGAGTTGCAGCCGTTACTGCCCGCCTGCGCTGCGGCCCTGCTGACCGGCACGATCAACACCCACCACATCACGGTCATCCGCGACACGATCGAGAAGGCCGAAAAATACGTCGGCCCAGCCGAACTCGCCCAGATCGAATCCGACCTGGTCGCCGCCGCGACCCGTGATACTCCCGAAACCCTCAAGGCCGCTGCGGACAAACTGCTGTACCTGCTCAACCAGGACGGCGACAGTCCCGATGTTGCCGCGCATCTGCGTGGGCTGCGGATCGGTACACAGGACGCCGACGGGTTGGTGCACGTGCAGGGCTGGCTGGACCCCGAAACCGCTGCCTATCTGAGCACGGTCACCGGCGTGTGGGGTGCCCCGGGCATCAACAACCCCAGCGATCCTGAACCACTGCACAACCCGTCACCCAACCCACTCGATATCCCCGATACTCCTGAGGCCGAAGCCGCTGACGTTGGGGCCGATGCCGGCGTGCCCGGGCCTGACGTGACTGACTCCGAGGCCACCGATGCCACTGATGTGGGGACTGAACCAGCCCAGCAGGCCGCCGCCGCACGGGACACCCGAACCCAGGCCCAACGCAACCACGACGCCCTCAAAGCCGCGCTGCGCGAACTACTCATGTCCAAACGACTCGGCCACTACGGTGGCCTGCCGGTCACCGTAGTGGTCTCCACCACCCTGGCCGAACTGGAAGCCGGCGCCGGCATCGCCGTCACCGGATCAGGCCTGCGGATGCCGATGACCGACTTGATCCGGCTGGCATCCCACAGCTTCCACTACCTCATCGTCTACGACCACCACACCGCTGAACCGCTCTACATGGCCCGCACCCAACGACTGGCCACCAAAGCCCAACGACTGCTGCTCTACAACCGCGACCGCGGCTGCACCCGCCCCGGCTGCACCGCACCCGCCGACCACTGCCAAGTCCACCACGCCAAAGCCGACTGGCAACACGGCGGACACACCGACGCCCCCGACCTCGCCCTGAGCTGCGGCCCCGACAACCGCCTCGTCGGCCTCGGCTGGACCACCAACGTCGACCCCGACACCGGCCGCATCCACTGGCACCCACCACCGCTGATGGACACCGGCCAAGACACCATCAACCACCACTTCCACCCCGAGGAACTACTGGTTCCCCCGCAGCGCTAGCAGCTATACCGTTGTGCGGCTGACCGTCACCGGGATGCCGTTGAGTGCACCGTTTCCCGAAGGCTCGTCGATGAAGTCGGGCAGCGACAAGACGTTGGTGTTCACCCCGGGTGAGGCGTTGGCGACCGCCAGCCGGGTGCCGGGCCGACCGTGGCCCCAACCGTGCGGCATCGACACCACGCCAGGCTTGATCGCATCGGTCACCTCGACCGGCACCACGATCTTGCCCGCTGCCGAGGCCACTTCCGCGTGGTCGCCGTCGGCGATACCGCGTGAGGCCGCATCCTGGCCGTGCATCAGCAGGGTGCACCGGTCACGGCCCTTCATCAGCGGGCCGACATTGTGCAACCAGGAGTTGTTGGAGCGTAGGTGCCGCCGGCTCACCAAGACCAGGTCTTCGGGGGCTCGATCGAGCCGGTCGGCCAGTCGTGGCAGGTCGTCGAGCAGGTATTGCGGCGCCAGCCGGATCTTCTTGTCGGCGGTGCCGAGCACCTCCGGTACCCGAGGCACCATGGGGCCGAAGTTGATTCCGTCGGGATGCGCCTTGAGCTTGTCCAGCGTCAGCCCGTCGGGGTTCTCGCCGTACCGGTCTCCGAAAGCGGCGGTGCGCAGCGTCAGATCGAGCATCCGCTCGGGCCCGCCGTGGTCGTAGTGCTTGCGGATCTCGGCACCGTCGAGGCCCTGGGTGAAGCACAGGTAGTCGAACCAGCCGTCGTCGAGCGCGGCGATGTCGACGTCCTCTGCCGGTGTTCCGGTGCACAGCCCGGTCAGCCGGATCAGGATCTCCCATTCCTCTGGCGCGTCGGGGTCTTCGCGATGGAACACCGGTGGCGAGTACCGGGCGAAACTGTTGATCGCCGCCCCCAGCAAAAGGTCGGCGGAGTGCGGCTGTTCGAGCGCCGAGGCACCGGGCAGGATGACGTCGGCGTGCCGGGTGGTTTCGTTGAGCCAGAGGTCGACCGAGATCATCGCGTCCAACTGCGGCAGCGCCTCGTCGAGCTTGTCACCGCCCGGGGTGGACAGCACGGGGTTGCCGGCCACGGTGATCAGTGCCTTCAGCTGCCCTTCGCCGGGTGTGACGATCTCTTCGAGCATGCAGGACACCGGAACCTGGCCCATCACTTCTTTGGCTCCGCGGACCCGGGTGCGGTAGCGGCCGAAGTTGGGTGCGCCGTCCTCCAGGCCCGGGATCGTTTGGCTGGTGACCGTCCACGCGGTCGGGGTGGCGAACATGGCGCCGCCGGGGGTATCGAAATGTCCGGTGACGATGTTGACCACGTCGACCAGCCAGCTGGCCAGGCTGCCGAACTCCTGGTTGCACGTGCCGATCCGGCCGTAGACCACCGCCCGCGGCGTACCGGCCAGCTCGCGGGCCAGCCCGCGAATCCGGTCGGCGTCGATACCCGTTGCGGCTGAGACCCTTTCGGGCGACCAATCGGCCGCCGCCCGCTGCAGGGTCGACACCCCGTCGAGGTGGCGTGCCAACTCACCGAGATTGACCAGGCCTTCGTCGAACACGGTGTGGACGATCCCGAGCAACAGTGCCGCGTCGGTGCCGGGCGTGATCGGCAACCACTCGTCAGCCTTGGCGGCAGTGGCCGTGCGCACCGGATCGATGACGATGACCTTGCCGCGCTTGCGGATACCGGCGATGATGCCCATCACGTCTGGGGCGGCCAAGAGCGATCCCTGCGAGGCCGCGGGGTTGGCGCCCATCACCACCAGCAGATCGGTGCGCTGGATGTCCGGTGTCGGGAAGGCCCACCAGCTGCCGTACATCAGGTGTGACGACAGGTTTTTCGGCCACTGGTCGATGGTGCCCGGCGAATAGGTGATCGGTATGCCGGACAGGCCGAGCAGCACCGCCGAGTACCGCGACAACGAAAACGAATGGGCCAGCGGGTTTCCGGTATAGGCCGCGACCGCGCCGATGCCGTACTTTTCGATGACGGGAGCGAGGAGTTCGGTGCACCGCCGGAAAGCGGTGTTCCAGTCGACCTCGTGCCATTCGCCGTCGACCTTGATCATCGGCCGGCGGATCCGGTCCGGATCGTCGTGCAGCGCGGCCAGCGACGCGCCTTTCGGGCAGATGTGCCCCGCACTCCACTGGTCGGACTTGTTCGGCCGAACGCCGGCCACCTTGCCGGCGGAGACTTGGATCTCCAAGCCGCACATGGCCTCACACAGCGGGCAGGCGTGCAGGTGCAGGCCGTCCGCGCCGATGTCCGCAATCTGCCCAGGCTCGTGTCCCATCAGCGGCCTCCGATGTTGTTACGTGTGTCACCACACGTAACAACATCGTGGCACCGCACAGCACCGACGGTCCCGATGTTCGGGACAGGTCTTCGGGTTCCTACTGTTCGGGCCGGTCCTGAACCGCACCCTGCACGGCGGCAGCGGCGGCCCGGATCTGCGGGGTCACCAGCATCACCTGCCCCAGCACGCCGTTGACGAATCCAGGCGATTCATCGGTGGACAGCTCTTTGGCGAGTTCGACGGCTTCGTCCACCGCGACGGGCTCCGGAACATCCTCGGCGTGCAGCAGTTCCCAGACCGCCACGCGCAGGATGGCCCGGTCGACGGCGGGCAGCCGCTCCAACGTCCAGCCCTGCAGATGCGCCGAGATGAGATCGTCGATGTGGGCGGCGTGTTCGGTGACACCGCGGGCCACCGACACCGTGTAGGGATTGAGCGGGGTGACGTCGGCCTGGTCCTCGGCCAGCGCGGCCCGGCCGTCGGCCACCGCCTCCGGTGTCAGGCCGCGCGCCTCGGCCTCGAACAGCAGATCCACGGCGCGCTTGCGGGCCTGGTGCCGGCCCCGGTCGCCACGGCGGTCAGGCATGGTCAGCCATTCACGCGGCCGAGGTAGCTGCCGTCGCGGGTGTCGACCTTGAGCTTGTCGCCGGTGTTGATGAACAGCGGCACCTGGATCTCGGCGCCGGTCTCCATCGTCGCGGGCTTGGTGCCGGCGCTGGAACGGTCGCCCTGCAAGCCGGGCTCGGTGTGGGAAACCACGAGCTCGACCGACACCGGCAATTCCAGGTACAGCGGAACACCGTCGTGGAAGGCGATCTGCACCGGCATGCTCTCCAGCAGGAAGTCGGCCAACCGTCCGACGAGTGCCTCCGACAGCGGATGCTGGTTGAAGTCCTCGGAATCCATGAAGACGAAGTCGCTGCCGTCGCGGTACAGGTAGGTGGCGTCGCGCCGGTCGACGGTGGCGGTCTCCACCTTGACGCCGGCGTTGTAGGTCTTGTCGACGACCTTGCCGGACACCACGTTCTTCAGCTTCGTCCGCACGAAGGCCGGACCCTTACCGGGCTTGACGTGCTGGAATTCGACGATCTGCCACAGCTGTCCGTCGATCTGCAGGACGAGCCCGTTCTTGAAGTCGGCAGTCGATGCCATGAGGGTGTAGCTCCTAAGCTTTTGTCACAAAATGGCCAGTTCCTTGGGGAACCGGGTAAGCAGGTCGGGTGCCGCCTCTCCGACGACCAGGGTGTCCTCGATCCGGACACCGCCGCGATCGGGCAAGTAGACACCTGGCTCAACGGTGACCGCAGAGCCAGCAAGCAGTGTACCGGCGGCGGCGGCGTTGATTCCCGGCGCTTCGTGGATCTGCAGTCCGACGCCGTGCCCGAGGCCGTGTCCGAAGTTGTCGCCGTACCCGGCATCGGCGATGACCTGGCGCGATGCGGCGTCAACGGCGCTCAGCGAAACGCCGGGAGCCAGCGCGTCGCTGCCGGCTCGCTGTGCTGTGGCCACCAGGTCGTAGATGTCGCGCTGCCACTGGGCCGCCGGCCCCAGCACGAACGTGCGCGTCATGTCGGAGTGGTAGCCCTCCACCAGAGCCCCGAAATCGATCTTCACGAAGTCGCCGGCGGCCAGCACCGCATCGGTGGGCCGGTGGTGCGGAATGGCCGAGTTGGCACCTGTCGCCACGATCGTCTCGAAGGACGGTCCGTCGGCGCCGTGGTCGAGCATCAACGCTTCCAGCTCGTTGCGCACCTCACGCTCGGTGCGTCCGGGTCGTAGGCCACCCCGCTCCAGCAGATCCGTCAGAGCCGCATCGGCGGCCTCGCAGGCCAACCGCAGCATGGCGATCTCGCCCGCGTCCTTGACCTCGCGCAGGGCCTCCACGGTGCCGGCCGCACGGACCCAGTCGACGGTGTCACCGCTCGCTTTCTTCATCGCCGCGAAGGCATCCACGGTCACCACGTGGCTCTCGAAACCGAGCCGCAGCGCCCCGCAGCTCGCGGCCCGCCCGGCCAGATGCGAGCCGCAGGCCCGCTCGATGACGACTTCGGCGTCCGGGGACTGCTGCGCAGCCTGCGTGCGGTAACGCCCATCGGTGGCCAGCACCGGGGTGGCGTCCTCCGCGAGGATCAGCAGGGCCGCGTTGGAACCGGTGAATCCAGCTAGGTAACGCACGTTGACCAGGTCAGTTACCAACATCGCGTCGAGGCCCTGTTCCGCCAGCCGACGCCGCAGCCGTTCCCTGCGCTGGGAAATAGTCACGGTCTGTGACGCTACTCGCTACAGTGTGCCCCCATGAGCAAGTGGTTACTGCGCGGAGTGGTGTTCGCAACAGCGATGGTCATCGTGCGCTTACTGCAGGGAGCACTGATCAACGCCTCGCCGGGTAACGCCACCTGGTTCAGCCTGGGGCTGGTCACGTTGTTCGGGATCGGGGTGCTGATCTGGGGCCTGTTCGACGGCCAGGCCGACGCCCGCGCCAATCCGGATCCGGATCGCCGTTCCGATCTCGCGATGACCTGGCTGATCGCCGGCCTGTTCGCGGGAGTCGTCAGTGGCGCGGTGGCGTGGTTCATCGGGCTCTTCTACAAGAGCCTCTACACCGATGCGCTGCTCAACGAGGTCACCACCTTCGCCGCGTTCACCGCGCTGCTGGTGTTCCTGCTCGGTGTGGGCGGCGTGACGGTCGGCCGTTGGCTGGTGGATCGCAACGCCCCGCCGATGCCCCGCCAGCGCCACCACGGTCTGGCCGCCGACGACCGCGCTGACACCGACGTGTTCGCCGCGGTGACCGCCAATGGCGCCGCCGAGCACGTCGACGACACCACGCAGACCATCGAGTACCCCGAACAGCCCAAGCAGTAGCCGATCTGCCCGCGGGGGCAGCTCACAGATTCAGGCGCGAGTGGCGCGGGCAGTCAGGCCCGCGCCACTTCTGCGTAGGCGGCCGCCAGCAGGGACGGATCGGGGCCTTCGAGACGACCCGGCTTGGCCAGCCCGTCGAGAACCACGAAGCGCAGCACTCCCGAGCGGTTCTTCTTGTCGCCCGCCATGTAGTCCATCAGTTGGGGCAGCGCGTCGCCGTCATAGCTGACCGGCAGTCCGAGCGCGGTCAGCACCGACCGGTGCCGGTCGGCGGTCTCGTCGTCGAGACGCCCGGCCAACCGGCCCAGTTCCGCGGCGAACACCAATCCGACCGACACCGCGGCGCCGTGACGCCACTTGTACCGTTCGCGACGCTCGATGGCGTGCGCCAGGGTATGTCCGTAGTTCAGGATCTCGCGCAGTGCCGATTCCTTCTCATCGGCAGCAACCACCTCGGCCTTGACCGCGATGGCCCGCCGGATCAGTTCGGGCAGCACGGTCCCGGTGGGGTCCAGGGCAGCTTCCGGGTCGGCCTCGATCAGCTCGAGGATCACCGGATCGGCGATGAACCCGGCCTTCACAATCTCGGCCATCCCGGCGATGATCTCGTTGCGCGGCAACGTTTCCAAGGTTGCGAGGTCCACCAGGACGGCGGCCGGCTGATGGAAGGCGCCGACGAGGTTCTTGCCCGCATCGGTGTTGATCCCGGTCTTTCCGCCCACCGCGGCATCGACCATCCCCAGCAGTGTGGTGGGCACGTGCACGATGTCCACGCCGCGTAGCCAGGTGGCCGCAGCAAAGCCCGCCACGTCGGTGGCCGCTCCCCCGCCCAGGCTGACGACGGCGTCTTTACGGCCAATGCCGATGCGCCCCAGCACTTCCCAGATGAAACCGACGACGGGCAGCTCCTTGCCCGCCTCCGCATCCGGGATCTCGATCCGGTGAGCTTCAATTCCCTTGTCGGCCAAGTGTTGCCGAACCGCCTCGGCGGTCTGCGTCAACACCGGCTGGTGCAGGATCGCCACCTTGTGCCGGCCCTCGAGCGTATTGCCCAATTCGCCGAGCAGACCGGTCCCGATGATGACCGGGTAGGGCCGGTCCACCTTTACCTCGACGATTACCGGGTCAGTCATCATTACGCTCCGCGTTGCGAGCGGCCAGGGCCGCTGGGGTGGGTATCGATTTCGGTTCGGCGCCGGCAGCAGGGGTGCCGCCCGGGGTCTCGTACGACGATTGCGCGCCGGGGCCACGCCGCCACGGCGGGCGACGTCGTCGCCGCTTGGCGGCCCGCGACAGCTGAGGCTGCTGCTTCTGGGGCTGTTTCTGGACCGGCGGGTTCTCCAGGCGCGTGACGATCGTGCGCACCACCGCGCCGGGGTTTCGCCGGTTGGTGTTGATGCGCATGGTCGCGACCCGGCGGTACAGCGGCACCCGTTCGGACATCAGGGCGCGATACTTCTCGGCCCGGTCCGGCCCCGCCAGCAGCGGCCGGACGGTGGAACCGCCGGTGCGGCGGACGCCCTCGGCCGCGCTGATCTCCAGGTAGACCACGGTGTGCCCGGCCAGTGCGGCGCGCACACCGGGGGTGGTGACCGCGCCGCCACCCAAGGACAACACACCGTCGTGGCTGGCCAGCGCCGAACGAATGACCTCTTCCTCGATCCGGCGGAACTCTGCCTCACCGTCGGTGGCGAAGATGTCGGCGATGGTGCGGCCGGTGGTCTCCTCGATCGCGGCGTCCGTGTCGAGCATCGTGAGGTTCAGCGCCTTGGCCAGCCGGCGGCCGATGGTCGACTTGCCCGAACCCGGCAGGCCGACCAGTACCGCCTTGGGGGCCATCAGCCCAGGGCCTGCGCCGCCGGCTCGCGCTCGGCGACGGCCCGCAGGTAGGCGTCGATGTTGGCGCGGGTCTCGGCCAGCGAGTCCCCGCCGAACTTCTCCAGCACCGCGCGGGCGACCACCAGCGCGACCATGGTTTCCACCACGACGCCTGCGGCAGGTACCGCGCACACATCCGACCGCTGGTGGATGGCGACGGCTTCTTCACCGGTGGCCATGTCGACGGTGGCCAACGCCCGAGGAACGGTCGAGATGGGCTTCATCGCGGCCCGGACCCGCAGGGCCTGGCCGTTGGTCATGCCGCCTTCCAGGCCGCCGGCCCGGTTGGTGGAGCGCAGGATTCCGTCTGGTCCGGGGTACATCTCGTCGTGAGCGACGCTGCCGCGACGTCGGGCGGTTTCGAAACCGTCACCGATCTCCACGCCCTTGATCGCCTGGATGCCCATCACCGCGGCGGCAAGCTGGCTGTCGAGGCGGTTGTCACCGCTGGTGAACGAACCCAACCCGATCGGCAGGCCTTCGACCACGACCTCGACGACACCGCCCAGCGTGTCGCCGTCTTTCTTGGCGGCCTCGATCTCGGCGATCATCGATGCTTCAGCGGCTTCGTCAAACGCTCGGACGGGGCTCGCGTCGATCTTCTCCAGGTCGGAGAACTGCGGCGGCGGGCCGGCGTACGGCTCGGACGCACCGATGGAGATGACGTGCGAGACGACCTCGACACCGAGCGCGGCCCGCAGGAAGGCCCGGGCCACGGTGCCTGCCGCCACCCGGGCGGCGGTCTCGCGGGCACTGGCACGTTCCAGCACCGGGCGGGCGTCGTCGAAGCCGTACTTGAGCATGCCGGCGTAGTCGGCATGCCCCGGGCGGGGACGGGTCAGCGGGGCATTACGCGCCACGTCGAGCTCGGCGGGGTCGACCGGGTCCGGAGACATCACGGTCTCCCACTTGGGCCATTCGGTGTTGCCGATCTCGATCGCGATCGGCCCGCCCAGGGTGGTGCCGTGACGCACCCCGGCCAGCATGGTGACCTGGTCCTGTTCGAACTTCATCCGAGCACCCCGGCCATAGCCGAGACGACGACGCTTGAGCTGTGCCCCGATCTCCTCGGAGGTGATGGGCACGCCGGCAACCATCCCTTCGAGCATGGCCACCAGGGCGCGGCCGTGGGATTCACCAGCTGTGGTCCAACGCAACACGGGTGTCATTCTCCCACGTCGGGGTTTGCCTCCCGAAATCCGTGGTCACCAACGGCCAATGTTGGCTTGTGTGCCACATTCCCGCCTTGGGTTCAAGGCGTCTATGCAACAGCGGTTGGATTGAGTGGGTTGCAGAGTAGTGCGTCGAGGGTTTCGGCGGGCGTTTTCCAGCCGAGGGTCTTGCGGGGTCGGGTGTTGAGTTTGGCGGCGACGTAGTCGAGGTAGTCGGCCGGGAAGATCGAGAGATCAGCGCCTTTAGCAAAGTACTGGCGCAGTAGTCCGTTGGTGTTCTCGTTGGTGCCGCGCTGCCATGGGGAGTGCGGGTCGCAGAAGTAAATGTCGAGGTCGGCGGCCTTGGCGATGGCGGCGTGGTTGGCCATCTCCCTGCCCTGGTCCCAAGTCAGCGTGCGGCGCAGGATGGCCGGCAGTTGGGCCATCTTGGCTACGATCGCGTCCTGGACGGCTTCGGCGGTGTGGTTGTCGGGCAGGTGCAAGAGCATGACGAAACGCGAGGTGCGTTCCACGACGGTGCCGATCGCCGACCCCGAGGCGGTACTGCCCAGAATGAGGTCCCCCTCCCAGTGCCCGGGGATCGCACGATCTTCCACCTCGGCGGGCCGCTCACTGATACTGACCATGCCGCGCAGACGACCGCGACGCTGGTCGGGGCGCCCCTGCGGCTTGCGCAATGCGCGTCCGGTGCGTAGGCAGGTGTGCAACTCGCGACGTAGATTTCCCTTGCCCTGCAAGTAGATTGACCGATAGATCGTTTCGTGAGACACCCGCATCTCCGCATCGTCGGGGTAGTCGATGGTCAACCGCGCCGCGATCTGCTCGGGACTATGCTCGTCGAGCAGCTTGGCCTGCACCTCATCATGCAACACCTGATTGCGGGCCAGCTTGCCCGGCTGCGGACGACGAGCGCGCTCCTCCGACCGCGACTGTGCCATCAACGCGTCGTAGCGGACAACCGCAGTCTTGCCGCTTTGACGTGCTCCGAACGCCTCCTTGCGTCGATAGCCGGACTTACGTCCGTCGTTGTGATCGACACCGTTGACGTCGAGTTCGTACTTGATCGTCGACGCAGCCCTGCCCAGCCGTTTACCGATCGAGTTCAGCGACTCGTTGACTTTGACTCCGATCTCGATCTGGATCCGCTCAGCGAGCGTCAGCCGTGGTCGAGGACCCGACGACTTAGGCATACGGAATTGAGGTTTCACCCCGCCAGCGTCGGCGAACCAGCGAACCCCCGTAGCGCACGACACGCCGACAGCCGCACCGGCTTCACCAGCGGTGCAACCCGCACCGACACAACCCCAGAACTCCCGAACAACACTCGACAACGGTGGACGCGGCATAGCAGCACTTCCCATCAGAATCAGCTGCTATTGCAACGACGCCTAGAAACCGCCCGCGATTCTTGGCACACGAGCCGACGCTCACCGCGCTTACAGCAGCACCAGGCCCACCGCCGCGGCACTGGCCGCACACATCGACGGGCCGTGCGGAACCGTGCGGATACCGCGCACAGCTGCGCCGAGTGCCAGGCATGCGGTGAGCAACGGCGCGGCCAGCGCCGCCAGCAGCCACACGTCGGCGCCGAAGGCGCCGGTCATCGCGCCGAGACCGACCGCGAGTTTGACGTCGCCGCCGCCCATCGCCCGCGGCGCGGCCATATGCACCAGCAGGTACAGCACCGCCAGCGCCGCGCCCCCGGCCAAGGCGGCCAGTCCACGCCCGGCCAGCGCCGCGGCCACGGGAATCAACACGGCTCCCGGCATCGTCAGCCAGTTCGGTAGCCGCCGTTCGGCGATGTCGTAGCCACTGAGCACCAGCAGCCAGGCGCCCGCGACCACCGTCAACCCCGCCCCCATCAATCGAGGCTAAGGCCGCAGCAGCGCGTCCCTCATCGCCTCTTTGGGTGCCGGCATCCCGGTGAACTGCTCCACCTGGGCGAAGGCCTGGTTCAGCAGCATCTGCAGGCCGTTGATCGCCTCGCCGCCGGCCGCCTCGACAGCCGCGGCCAGCGGTGTCGGCCACGGGTCGTAGATGGCATCGAGAACCCGCGGCACCGCGGCCAGCGTGTCCGCGTACGCGGCGGCCGCGTCGGCCGGAATGGTGCTGACAGCCGAGTCGGCGGTGGCGACCGCATCGGTCAGGGCGCTGCCGGCGATGTCGCACCAGCTGCCCTGCGCACCGCAGCGGTTGGCCAGGTCCACCAAGCGCGATGCCTTGCCCTCGTCACGGGCGACGATCGTGATCCGCTGCGCTCCCAGCTCTGCCAGGGCGACGACGGCGGCCGGGGCGGTGCCGCCGGATCCGATCACCAGAGCGCAGTCGCCGGCGGCGCCGAGCGCTCCGACGACGCCGTCGATATCGGTGTTGTCGGCGCGCCAGCCGCCCGCGGGTAGCTGGACCAGAGTGTTGGCAGAGCCCACCAGCTGGGCCCGGTCGGTGCGCTGATCGGCGAACTCCAGGGCAGCGAACTTGCCCGGCATGGTGACCGACAGTCCGACCCATTCCGGGCCCAGGGCGCTGACGAGGCCGGGCAGCTGTTCGGCCGTGCACTCGATGCGCTCATAGGTCCACGACGGCAGGCCCAGCGCCCGGTACGCGGCCAGGTGCAGCTGCGGCGAGCGCGAGTGGGTGATGGGTGAGCCGAGGACGGCGGCTTTACGGCTAGCGGGCACTGTCGAGGACACCGTTGTGCTGCGCCTGTTCGATATTGGCCAGGTGTTGCTCATAGTCGCGGGTGAACAGCGTCGTGCCCTGCATGTCGATGGTCACGAAATACAACCAGTCCCCGTCGGCGGGATGTTCGGCCGCGGCCAGTGCATCGGTGCCGGGTGAGCAGATCGGGGTCTGTGGAAGTCCTTGGCTCATATAGGTATTCCAGGGCGTCACCTTGGCCCGGTCGTCATCGGTGGTCGCCACTTCCTGGCGATCCAGCGGGTAGTTCACGGTCGAGTCGAACTCGAGCTTGCGATGTTCGGCGAGCCGGTTGTAGATCACCCGGGCGACCTTGGCGAAGTCCTGTGGTTTGGCTTCACGTTGCACCAGGGAACCGACGGTGAGGATCTGATACGGCGACATCTGCATTGCCGCGGCGGTGTCGAGCAGACCGCTCTGGGTGTAGAGCGTGGCGCTGCCCGCGATCAGGCTGGACAAGATTTCCTGCGCCGAGCCCGCGGGATCGACATTCCAGGTGCCGGGCGCGATCAGCCCCTCCAGCCGCCGATGATCGTTGGGCATCGCGGCGACGGGAGCCGCCGCCCAGTCCGGTACCGCCAGCGCGGCGGCGGGCGCCGTCTGTGCGGCCGCGCGGAGCGCGTCGACCGGAACGCAGCGCTTCTTGCCGTCGAGTTCGACACAGGAGGCCTGCGAGATCAGCGTGAAGACGCCGTCGGTGACGGCCTTGGTCTTGACGTCGGCGGTGTCGTCGAGCTGACGGCCTTCCGGGATGGTGAGCTTGCCCACCCGGCTCTCCGGATCAGCAAGACGCTCAACGGCATCGGCGGCCGGAATCTCGGTCCGCAATTTGTAGAAACCGGGCTGGATCGCCGAGATCGCCTCGTTCTTGTGCGCCGCGTCGACGAAGGCCTTGACCGTGGCGACCACTTTCTTGCCCTGAAGGGTCTTTCCGATGGCGGTCGTGGAATCGCCGTCGTGAACCTGGACCACGACATCGGCCACACCGTCACCGGCGTAGTCGTTGGCGCTGCCGGACATGCTGTGCCACAGCTTGGAACCCAGGAATACCGCACCGATCATCACCACGATGAGCGCTGCGATGGACAGGCCCCTGGTGGTGCGTCGTTTGCGGTCGTTGCGGGCTTTGCGGGCCCGCTCGGCCTTGCTCAGCCCGCGCCGCGGTGGTCCGACCGTTGCGGGCTTCGCTTTGTCGGCACCCCACTTCTCAGCCATCCATGCCCTCTCCGCGCGCAGCCAGGGCCGCACGTCGCTGATCCAGCCAGCTCTGCAGAATGCCCACCGCAGCGGCCTGGTCGATCATCGCCTTCTGTCCCTTGGCCCGAACCCCCGCCTCACGCAACGACCGTTGAGCCGTCACAGTAGTGAGCCGCTCGTCGGCCATCCGCACCGGTATCGGAGCGATTCGACGTGCCAGCAGATCGGCCAGTTCGACGGCGTCGACGGCTGAGCTGCCGGCGCGGTCGGCGAGCGTGCGCGGCAGTCCGACGATGACCTCGACCGCCTCGTACTCGCCGATCAGCTTCACCAGTCGTCGCAGGTGCTTGCCCGACCGGTCCCGCTTGTCCCGCTGCACGGTCTCGACCGGGGTGGCCAGGATTCCGTCGGGATCGCAACTGGCGACGCCGATGCGCACTGTTCCGACGTCGATGCCGATGCGCCGTCCGCGTCCGGGGTCGTCGTCCCCTGGGCGGTCCGGTAGCCGGTCGTCGACCGTGTCGGACACGAAGCTAGCCTCGGCCGATCTCGGCGCGCAGCGCGGCCAATGCCGCGTCGATACCCGCCGCCCCCTTACCTGAACCTTGTGCCATGTCCGCTTTACCGCCGCCACGCCCGTTGACCGCCGCGCTGAACGGTTTGACCAGCTCGTTGGCGCGCAGACCCAGATCCTGTGCCGCCGGGTTGACCGCGACCACGAACGGCACCGCGTCGTTCTCGCCCTCGGCGATCAGCGCGATCACCGCCGGGTCGTTGCCGAGCTTGCCCTTGATGTCGCCGACCAGGGTGCGCAGATCACCGCCCGACATGCCGCCGGCCATCCGCTGGGCCACGACCCGGACCTTGCCGATGGTCTCGGCGCCCGCGGCCGCGTTGGCCGCCGCAGCCCTGGCGTTGGCCAGTCGGGCCTTCTCCAGTTCCTTCTCGGCGGCCTTGAGCCGCTCGACCAGGTTGGCCACTCGAGCGGGCACCTCTTCGGAGGGCACCTTGAGCGACGAGGCCAGGCCGGCCATCAGCGCGCGTTCCTTGGCCAGGTGCCGGAAGGAGTCGAGGCCGACGTAGGCCTCGACACGACGAATACCGGATCCGACCGAGGATTCGCCGAGGATGGTCACCGGACCGATCTGGGCGGAGTTGTGCACGTGCGTACCGCCGCAGAGTTCCAGCGAGAACGGGCCGCCGATGTCGACCACCCGCACCTGGTCGGGGTAGTTCTCCCCGAACATCGCCATCGCGCCCATCGCCTTGGCCTTGTCCAGGGCGGTGACGAAGGTGTTCACCTGGTAGTCGGCCTCGACGGCCTCGTTGGTGACCTCTTCGATCTGGGTGCGCTGGTCGTCGGTGAGCGCCCCCTGCCAGTTGAAATCGAACCGCAGGTAGCCGGGGCGGTTCAGCGAACCGGCCTGAACGGCGGTGGGGCCCAAGACCTGTCGCAGCGCGGCGTGCACCATGTGGGTGCCGGAGTGGCCCTGGGTGGCGCCGTGGCGCCACTTGGGATCCACTGCGGCGGTGACGGTGTCGCCTTCGACGAACTCGCCGGATTCCACATTGATCCGATGCGCCCACAGGGTTTTCGCGATCTTCTGCACATCGGTGACGGCAGCCTTGGCCGCGACCGACGAGCCCGTCCCGGAAATCGTTCCTTCGTCGGCGATCTGGCCGCCGGACTCGGCGTAGAACGGGGTGCGGTCCAAAATCAGCTCGACCCGATCGGCATCCAGGCCTTCGTGGGTCACCACGGGCACCCGCTTACCGTCCACAAAGATGCCGAGAATCCTTGCTTCAGTGGACAATTCGTCGAAACCGGTGAACTCGGTGGGACCGGCGTCGACCAGCTCGCGATACGCCGAGAGATCGGTGTGGGCCTGCTTGCGGGCGGCGGCGTCGGCCTTGGCGCGCTGACGCTGCTCGGCCATCAGCGTCCGGAAGCCCTGCTCGTCGACGGACAGGCCGGCCTCGGCGGCCATCTCCAGCGTCAGGTCGATCGGGAAGCCGTAGGTGTCGTGCAGGGTGAAGGCGTCGGCGCCGGACAACGTGGATTTTCCGGCGGCGCGCGTCGACTTCGCGGCGTCGTCGAACAGCCGCGAACCCGCGACCAGGGTCCGGTTGAACGCGGTCTCCTCGGCGACGGCGATCCGGTTGATGCGCTCGAAGTCGTTGACGAGCTCCGGGTATGAGGGACCCATCTCATCACGCACCGTGGTCATCAACTGGCTCATGATGGGCTGCTCGACTCCGAGCAGCTTGGCCGCGCGGATGATGCGGCGCAGCAGCCGGCGCAACACGTAGCCGCGACCCTCGTTGCCGGGGCTGACCCCGTCGCCGATGATGATGGCCGCCGTGCGGCTGTGGTCGGCGATGATGCGGTAGCGGACGTCGTCGGTATGGCTGCCCTGGCCATACCCGCGCGGGGCGATCCCGGCGACCAAATCGATCACCGGACGCACCAGATCGGTCTCGTAAACGTTGTCGACGCCCTGCAGCAGGCAGGCGATGCGTTCGACACCCATCCCGGTGTCGATGTTCTTGCGCGGCAGCGGGCCGAGGATCTCGAAGTCGTCCTTCGAGGTGCCCTCACCGCGCTCGTTCTGCATGAACACGAGATTCCAGATCTCGATGTAGCGATCCTCGTTGGCCTCGGGCCCACCCTCGATCCCGTATTCCGGGCCGCGGTCGTAGTAGATCTCCGAACACGGACCACACGGCCCGGGAATGCCCATCGACCAGTAGTTGTCGGCCATACCGCGGCGCTGGATGCGATCGAGCGGCAACCCGGCGACTTCCTGCCACAGCTGAATCGCCTCGTCGTCGTCCAGATAGACCGTTGCCCACAGCCTTTCCGGGTCGAATCCGTAGCCGCCCTCGCTGACCGGGTTGGTCAGCAGGGTCCAGGCCAGCTCGATGGCGCCCTTCTTGAAGTAGTCGCCGAACGAGAAGTTGCCGGCCATCTGGAAGAAGGTGTTGTGCCGGGTAGTGATGCCCACCTCGTCGATATCGGGAGTCCGGATGCACTTCTGCACGCTGGTGGCTCGATCCCACGGCGGCGTCCGGGCGCCGAGGAAATAGGGCACGAACTGCACCATGCCGGCGTTGACGAACAGCAGGTTGGGATCGTCGAGGATCACCGAGGCGCTGGGCACCTCGGTGTGGCCCGCTTTCACGAAATGATCGAGGAAGCGCTTCCTGATCTCGTGTGTCTGCACGTTGCTCGTGTCCTCGTGTTCGTGGGTGGCTGGGGTTGCGCGGCAACCACCAGTTCGACCGCTTTACATTACCGTTCTGCGTGTTCGCCCCGAAAAGGCGACGAGCGTCACTGCCCCAGAAAGCTCAGTCGGACGCTGCGTTGCGGGTTGTCCCGGTTCAGGTCGACCAGCACCACGCTCTGCCAGGTTCCCAGCAATGGACGACCCGCCTGGACCGGCAGCGTGACCGACGGGGACACCAGGGCGGGCAGTACGTGGTCGGCGCCATGGCCGAACGAACCGTGGCTGTGCCGGTAACGATCGTCGCGCGGCAACAACCGTTCCAGCGTATCGAGCAGGTCGTCGTCGGAGCCGGCACCGGTTTCGATGATCGCGACCCCCGCGGTCGCATGCGGGACGAACACGTTGCACAAACCGTCGCGGTGCGAGCCGCAGAACTCACGCACCGAGTCGGTGAGGTCGACGATGCGCCGCCGCGAGGTGTCCACGTCGATCACGTCGGTATCCATCAGTCCAGCCTACGAGTCAGCCGCCACACCATTGCTCGCCGCGACACACCGGAGGAAGGTGGAGGTGGAACCGGTGGCGCCACCGGGGCGCCGCCCTGGCACGGAAGGGGTGGATCGTGTTCGCACGTTCAACCACGATCGCAGCGCGCGCCCAGGCCATCGACGCCGGCATCGCCCATGTTCGTGACGAGGTGATGCCGGCCCTCGACGACGTGGACGGCTGCGTCGGCCTGTCGCTGATGGTGAACCGGGAATCAGGCGACTGCGTCCTGACGACGGCCTGGCGGTCCGAAGACGCCATGCACGCCAGTGCCGCCGCGGTAGCGCCGATGCGCCACCGTGTGGTGGAGACATTCGCCGGGAGCGCCACCGTCGACGAATGGGAGATCGCGGTGGTCCACCGCGAGCAATATTCCGGGCCGGGCGCTTGTGTACGGGCCACCTGGCTGCGAACCCGCCCCGAACTGTTCGACCGGGCCCTGGACTTCTACCGCGCCTCGGTATTGCCGGCGATGGAAGACCTCGAGGGCTTCTGCAGTGCCAGCCTCATGCTCGACCGGGCTTCGGGACGAGCGGTGTCCTCGGCCACTTTCGACAGTCCAGAAGCAATGGACCGCAACCGCGACCAGGCCAGGGCGTTACGTACCGCCCGCCTACGTGATCTGAGCGCCGATCAGATCGATGTCGGCGAATACGAGCTCGCACTCGCCCACCTGCGGGTTCCCGAGATGGCCTGACCGAGAAGGCGTCAGAATTGACGGCACCGTTTGGACGGTGAATGCCCGGGGTATCTCCCCTCCAGCCCAATACAGCCCTGGAGGAGAAATGACCATCACCGGCATCATCAGCGCGATCTTGATCGGCATCGTCGTCGGCCTGATCGGCCGCCTGATCGTTCCCGGCAGACAACCCATCGGGATTCTGGTGACGATCCTGGTCGGCATCGTGTCGGCGTTCATCGGCAGCGCGATCGCCCGTGCACTCGGCATCCCGACGATGACCAGCGGCATCGACTGGCTCGAACTGCTCGTCCAGGTCATCGTCGCCACCATCGGTGTGGCGCTGGTGTCCGCGTTCATGGGACGCGGCAGGACCGGCCTTTTCGGCACCCGCCGGTCCGGCCTGATGCGCTGACCATCTAACCCGACCACGGTCCCGGTTGAATCTTCAACCGGGACCGTGGTTTTCGTTCGTCCCGTCAGCGCCGCACGCGCCGAATGATGGCCCGTAACTTCTCCACCCGGGTGGCGAGCTCGCGTTCGAAACCGCGACCGGTCGGCTGGTAGTAGTCGACCCCCACCAGGTCGTCGGGTGGATACTGTTGCGGCACAACGCCGTCCGGATGATCGTGGGCGTACTTGTATCCCACGGCGTTGCCGAGCTTCTGCGCTCCCGAGTAGTGGCCGTCCCGCAGATGCGGCGGCACCAAACCGGCCTTGCCGGCTCGGATGTCGTTCATCGCCGCACCCAGGGCGGTGGTCACCGCGTTGGATTTGGGCGCGGTCGCCAGATGGACTGTCGCGTGCGCCAACGTCAGTTGCGCCTCGGGCATCCCGATCAGCTGCACGGTCTGCGCGGCGGCGACCGCGGTGGGCAGCGCGGTCGGGTCGGCCATCCCGATGTCCTCGCTGGCCAGGATCATCAACCGGCGCGCGACGAATCGGGGGTCCTCCCCCGCCACCAGCATCCGAGCCAGGTAGTGCAACGCCGCATCGACATCGGAGCCACGCACCGACTTGATGAATGCGCTGATCACGTCGTAGTGCTGATCGCCGTCGCGGTCGTAGCGCACGGCGGCCTTGTCCAGTGACTGCTCGATGATCTCGACGGTGATGGTGCCGCCCGCGCCGCCTGCGGTTTCGGCGGCCACTTCCAGGGCGGTCAGGGCGCGGCGGGCGTCGCCCGAGGACAGCCGCACCAGCAGTTCGACGGCCTCGTCGGTGGCCTCGACGGCACCGCCGAGCCCGCGCGGATCGGCCAGTGCCCGGCGCACCACGGTGCCGATGTCCTGGGCGCTCAGCGGCTGCAGCTGCAGGATCAGCGAGCGCGACAGCAGCGGCGCGACGACCGAGAACGACGGGTTTTCCGTGGTCGCGGCGACCAGCAGGACGACCCGGTTCTCCACCGCCGCCAGCAGTGCGTCCTGCTGCGTCTTGGAGAACCGGTGTACCTCGTCGATGAACAGCACGGTCTGTTCGCCGTGGACCGCGGCCCGCCGCGCTGTGTCGATCACGGCGCGGACCTCCTTGACGCCGGCGCTCAGCGCCGACAGGGCTTCGAACCGCCGACCGGTGGCCTGCGAGATCAGCGAGGCCAGCGTGGTCTTTCCGGTGCCGGGCGGGCCGTAGAGGATGACGGATGCGGCGCCGGATCCTTCGACCAGGCGCCGCAACGGCGAACCGGCCTGCAGCAGGTGGGTCTGGCCGACTACCTCGTCGAGGCCGGCCGGGCGCATCCGCACCGCCAGCGGCGCCGACGAGCGATCGGGCGAGGAGCCCCCCAACCCCGAAGCGGGCGCCGGTGCACCGGACCCCGCGGATGCGGGCTCACCGGGCACGTCGAACAAACTGTCGGACACGCCTTCTGCTTACCACGCCGACACGACGGGCTACGCCGGTGCGGTCACGAAATCGATGAGTTCCTCGACCCGGCCGATCAGCGCGGGCTCCAGATCGTTCCAGTCCCGCACCCGCCCACGGATCCGCTGCCAGGCCCGGGCGATGTCGGCCTGATCCTGATGCGGCCAGCCGAGCGCTTCACAGATGCCGTGTTTCCACTCGATGCTGCGCGGCACGGTCGGCCAGGCCTTCATCCCGAGCCGGGCCGGTTTGACGGACTGCCAGATATCGACGAACGGATGCCCGACCACCAGGGTGTGCTCCCCGCCGGGGCCGCGCCGTACCGCCTCGGCGATCCGCGCCTCCTTGGACCCGGTGACCAGGTGATCGACCAGCACGCCCAAACGCCGGCCCGGTCCGGGCGCGAAGTCGGCGACGATGTCGGCCAGGTCGTCGACGCCGCCCAGATATTCGACGACGACGCCCTCGATGCGCAGATCAGCACCCCAGACCTGTTCGACGAGTTCGGCGTCGTGGCGGCCTTCGACGTAGATCCGGCTGGCCAGCGCGACCCGGGCCTTGGCGTTCGGTACCGCCACCGAACCCGACGCCGTGCGGGCCGGTGCCGCGGCCCGTTTGGGTACGACGAGGCTCACCGGCTTGCCGTCGATGAGGAACCCCGGCCCCATCGGGAATGCCCGTACCTTGCCTCGGCGGTCTTCGAGCTCGACGCGGCCGCCCTCGATTCGCACCACGGCACCCACGTAACCGCTCTGGGCGTCCTCGACGACCAGGCCCTTCTCCGCGGGCTGTTCCTTCGATCGAGTCAGCTTCGGGGTGTGCGGGTTTCGGGACAGGATGTCGGATCCGTAGCGATCAGTCACGCGGCGATCCTAGAAACGCCCGCTGAAAAGCCGACGTTGCGACATACCATCGTGACCGTGCTGTTAACTCGCACGCTCGCTACCGCGTCCGCTCTGGCGCTGGTGTGCTCGATGAGTGCGTGCGCTCCGCAGCAGCCGCCGGATTGCGGCGTGGCGGGAATGACCGTGTGTCCCAAGCCGGTAGACGACAACCTGCCGAACGTCGCCGACATGCTGACCTGGGATCAGTCGCAGCGGGTGGTCGGATTCCGCAACGACTACCGGGCTTACCCAGGTGACCTGTTCCGTCACGGCGATCCGTTCCCGCTTCCCCGCGCCGAGCACCAGTTGACCGACGCGTCATACACCGTCGACGGAATCACCCACCACCTGGACGACTATCTGGCTCGCCAGAGCGTCACGGGGATGCTGGTGCTCAAGGACGGCGAGATCGCCTATGAGCACTACGGTGCCGGCAACGGTCCCTCGACGCTGTGGACATCGCGTTCGGTCGGCAAGTCAGTGGTGTCCACGCTGGTCGGCGTCGCGGTGAAAGAAGGCGCGCTCGGTTCTCTCGATGATCCGGTGACGAAGTACGAGCCCGATTTCGTCGGGACCGCGTTCGACGGAGTTACCGTGCGTCAGCTCATGACGCACACCTCCGGGATCGACTGGAACGAGGATTACACCGACCCGGGTTCGGATTTCGCCAAACTCACCGCATGCGAAGCCGCCGACGACACCTACCGGTGCGTGTTCGGATTGGTACACGGCCTCAAACGGAAACCCGGCGTCGAGCCCGGCGAGGTGTGGTCCTACACCACAGGTGGCGCCTGGTTGCTCGGAGACCTCCTGGAGAAGGCCACCGGTACCAATCTCGCCACGTATCTGCAGGACAACATCTGGAAACCGTTCGGCATGGCCGACGACGGGGTCTGGCATTCCTACGAACTCGGCCGACACGACATGGGAGGCCACGGATTCAACGCCACCCTCACCGATTGGGGTCGCTTCGGGCTGTATGTGATGCGCAACGGTGAACTGCCCGACGGCACGAAGACCCTGCCCGAAGGGTGGGTCCGCGATGCGCGGACGTGGACAACAGCGCGGAATTCGGTAACCGCGAGCCACCCTGAAGGCAGCTACGGCTATCAGTGGTGGAACAACAGCATCGCCGCCGACGCCGGTGACGTGAGCCCACCACGTACCCCGGCCATGGCGGAAAACCTCTGGGCGCTCGGCATATTCGGCCAAGTGATCATGGTCGATCAAGCCCAGCAGCTGGTGATCGTCCAATGGTCGACGTGGCCGCAGGCCGAACCTGCCTTCGACACCCTGCCACTGGAGACGTCGTTGATGTTCAGCGCGATCGCCGCCGAACTCAACCGGCGGTGACCTCGTCGATGACGGTGTGGACGAACCGCATCTTCTCCAGCACCGCCGGAGCCAATACGAACGGGTACAGATCGTCATGGCCCATCGACCGGTTCACCATGTTCAGCGACCAGGCCAGCGGCAGCCACATCTCGATGATGGTGTCGAACCCGGCCGGGCCGAGCAGGCGTCGGCCGAAGGAGCCGCCGGCCGGGGCGAATCCGAAAGCCGCCGCGGTGTCGAGGGTGTCGCGGATGTGCAGGTAGTGGGCGAAGGTCTCGGCCCAGTCCTCGGCGGCGTGCATGGTGGCATAGGACGACACGAAGTCGTCCTCCCAACCCGGTCCGGGCCCGTCTTTGTAGTGCCGGTCCAATGCCTCCTGGTAGTCGGCATCTGGGTCTCCGAACAACTCACCGAACCGAGCGGCGTAGTCCGGTGACGGGGCGACGAGGCGATAGAAGTAGTAGTGCCCGATCTCGTGGCGGAAATGGCCGAGCAGCGTTCGGTACGGCTCGTCCATCGCGATCCGCAACTGCTCGCGGTGCACGTCGTCGCCCTCGGCCAGGTCCAGGGTGATGACACCGTTGTGGTGTCCGGTGTAGACCTTCTCGAACTCGCTGGAGAGCAGGTCGAACGCCAGCCCGAATTCGGGGTCCTCGTCGCGCCCGACGATCGGCAACTTGAGTTCGTGCAGTTCTGCGATCAACCGGCGTTTGGCCCGCTCGGCCTCGGCGAACGACGTCAACGCCGTGGTATCGGTGTCGGCGGGCCGGGTCCTGGTGAGCCTGCACGATGCACACAGCGGCTGGCCGCCGATGCGGACCAGCCAATTGCATTCGGCCAGATGCAGATTCGCGCACAATTGGTACTGCTTTTCGTCGACCGCACCGGCGTGGCCACCCTCGTCGGTATCGGTGATCACGAGCAGGGCCATGTCGTCGAGCGAGAAACCCAGCGGGCTTCGGCACGACAGGCACAGCGAGTTCTCGAACGCCAGGCGCTGACCGCAGTTCGGGCAGTTGAAATCACGCATGTAACAAAGGCTCTCGATCAGGCGGGCAGGGAGCCACGTCCACCGAAACCTCGATCACGCTACTGAGGGAATCGGTGTAGATGATGCCACGCAACGGGGGTATGTCGGCATAATCGCGACCGAAGCCGGCCACGATATAGCGTTCGTCGACCATCTGGTCGTTGGTGGGGTCCATTCCCAGCCAGAGGTTCTGCGGAGTCCACACCGACGCCCAGGCATGGGTCGCATCCACGCCGATCATCCGTTCCTTGCCGGGCGGTGGATCAGTGGCCAGATAGCCGGAGACATAGCTTGCGGCCAGGCCGTTGGCCCGCAGACAGGCGATGGCCAGCCGAGCGAAGTCCTGACACACTCCCTCCCGCGCCGCCAGCACCTCGGCCACCTGGGTGGACACCGTCGTCGAACCGGTCCGATAAGTGAAGTCGGCGTAGATCCGCGACGTCAGGTCCCGCAGCACCTCGATCAGTGGCCGTCCCGGCACGAAACTGGGTGCGGCGTAGGCGCGCACGGCGTCGGTGATCTCCGGCGGCGCCAGGTCGAGCACGAACTCTGCGGCCAGCGCGCCGTCGCCGCCCACCGGGCGGGCCAGCTCCCACGGCGCCCTCGCGGATGCACCCGAATAATGTTCTGGGGCAGGCGGATCCACCTCGACAACGGATCGGCTGGTGATACTGAGGGTACGGTGCCGCTCGGTGACGTGAAAATACGAGCTGATGTTGCCGTAGGCATCTCGGCTGGTGGAGCTGTCGGCGGCCTCGGGGGCGATCACCAGTTCATGGGCCACGCAGCGTTGCCACGGCAGTTCACGCGGGGTGAGAAAGCCGCGGCCGTACGAACTGGTGACATCGTCGGAATAGCGATACACGGTGCGGTGGGTGATTCCATAGCAGCGGGTCACCGGCGCGCCTGCGGGTTCGGTCATGGCACCACCCGCCGTTCGTCGGGCCCCCACAACGGCTGCATCCCACCGGGCAGGGACAGGTGCGCCGCGGTGATGACACCCGAGAGATCCCGCAGACCGGCGTGCACACCGTCGAGCAGGCCGGCCAACTCCGTTCGGGTCCCGTCGTCGGCGACCTCTTCGAGATCCGCCGGATCGAGCCGACGCACCCGAGTGACCAATTCGTCGAGCAGCCGTTCGGCACGTGAGGATCCCGATGCCCCTGGCAGCGGTTTGAGATCAGATCGGATGCGCTCCAACTGATAGATCAGCGACCGCGGGTTCTCGGCATCGAACAGCACGAGTTCGGCGATCGCGGAGATGCTGATCTGGCCGGGATTGCGCCGCCGGTAGATCACCGAGGATTCGCACACCACCAGGACCGACTCGGCCACCGCGCGTTCGGCTGCAACACTGCGCGTCGTCGCCAATGTCGTGCGCAGCAGCGCGGTCAGCGCCAGTCCCCGCTCGATCCGCTTGCCCAGGTCCATCATGGTCCAGCCGACGTCCTGGACCATCGACTCCGCGGCCACTCCGGACATCGCCAGCATCCCGGACAGCGTCTGACTGTGCGCGGTCGCCAGATAGGCCTCGGCGACGCTGGCCGATCCGGGCGGGACGGCCGATGGCCGCAGCACCGCACGTTCGACGCCGGCCAGCACCATCCAGGTGTCATTGGACATCTGGTCGCGTACCGCCCGGGCCGCCAAGCCGAGTCGTTCCACCGACTGGGCGAGCGATCCCGGCCGATGCCGGTCGGCGGTGACCGACCACAGCGTGCTCGGGGCGATCGCGATCACCTCGTGGGCGTCGGCGGCGTCACCGGTGTCGGTGCCCGTGATCGAGCCGATCGCCTCCAGCAGAACAGGGACACAACGGCTTTCCTCGAGATCGGGGCGGTACCGGTATTCGTGGTAGCGCTCTCGGGTGACCGTGAGCAGCCGCGCCATACCCTCGGAGCGTTCAGCGTAGCGACCCATCCAGAACAGGTCCGAGAGCACACGCGGCGAACTGACCGTCCTGGTCGGGCTGGGCAATGTCGCCCCGGAAACCAGCTCGACCGAGACCACCGGGATCCGCTCGGCCGTGACGCGTTGCGGCGTCTGTACCCAGACATCTTTGGCGGCAAGGGTATTCATCCGGTAGGCCGCGTTTCCGGGAGCCAGCACGTAACCCAGCCCACCCGTCATCGGGGCATATCCCCCGCGCTGCGCAACGGTGAACAACCGCATGCCGACATTGCCGGGCGAAAGCCCCTTGGATCGATAATTGGTTGGCGCGGTGGAGAACTCAGGAACCTCCTGCCCGACCCACCGCGCGGGGTCAGCTTCGATTCGCGCTGCCAACTCTTCGCGGTCGGCGGCCGTGAGCGTCGGCCCGACAATCGTCGCACCGCCGTTCACCGGCCGGATCAACAACGACGAGAGCTTGGCGAGCAGATGAGAGCGCTCGATGTCGATTCCGCCCCAATACATCGGTGCGGTCGACAGTTGCGGCGTCTCATCGAGCAACAACTCGGCCAGCTGCGGTAAAAACCTTGCCAGACCGGGGCTTTCCAGAATTCCACTGCCCAGTGTGTTGACCACCGTGACCGAGCCGCGCCGCAACGCCTCGACCAGGCCGGCCACGCCGAGGCGGGAATCTGGGCGCAGGTCCAGTGGATCCACATAGTCGGCGTCCACCCGACGCAGTACGACGTCGACGCGTTTGAGAGTGCCCAGTGACCGCATCCACAGCATGCCGTCGCGGACCACGAGATCGGCACTTTCCACCAGCGGGAAGCCCAGCACGCCGGCCAGATAAGCCTGGTCGAAGGCCGTCTCGGAATGGATCCCTGGACTGAGCACGACGACCATCGGCTCGTCGGCCGACTCGGGAGCCGCATCGAGAAGCGCCAGCCGCAGCGCCTGAGCCCACGGCGACGCGGGTCGCGGGCCGACCCGCTCGTACAGGTCGGGCGCCGCATGCGCGATCACCCGGCGATCGGCCAGCGCATAGCCGGCACCCGAGGGCGCCTGCGTCCAGTCCGCGTTCACCATGAATGCGCCGTCGTCGCCACGGCTGACATCGCAGCCGTGGAGGAACAACTGATGGCGCCCGGGCACCACGATTCCGCGGGCGGCCCTCAGGTATCCGGGGTGGGCGAACAGCAACGGCGCCGGTAGCACCCCGCTGGTGATCGAACGGCGCGCACCGTACAAATCGGTCAGCACCGCATCGAGCAGCCGGGACCGCTGCACCAGACCCGACTCCAGGCCGTCCCAATCGGTGGCGGAGATCATCAGCGGCAGGGCATCGAGATGCCAGGGGCCCGGCAGCGCGGTCCCCTCATCGTCGGTGATGACCTCTCCCAGGCGGTCCACCTGGATGTAGGTGATGCCGTCGTTGTCCACGAGACCGCCCACCACGGCCCGGAGCCGGTCCAGGCCGTCACGACCGCGCTCGCCGATGCCCGCCGCCAGCGCGCCCCAGGCCGGGCGGACATTGCCCGATGCGTCGACCATCTCGTCGTAACCGGCGCCGGCACCGTCGTCGCGCACATCGAACAACGCGCGCTGGGCCCGCGACCGGCGGTAGGCGGCAAGCACGCCGTCGACGTCGATGCCGTCGGCGGCGCCACTCGCACCGGTGTGCAGGGCAACACCGGTGGCCTGAGCGGACTCCGGTGAGCCGTTCGCGCGAAGAACCATCAGTCAAGAACGGTACGCAACCGGCCGAGTTCAGGGCTTGCTGGCGCACCGAGATCAGCGAATACGGCCGGATTCGGCCGGCGCTGGTTGAATTCGTGGGGCAACCGACGTGAAGGGATGTGGCCGCCGGCGATGTGGAGCACTGTGCTGGTGATGGCCGCCGTGGCGGCAGTCGACCCCCTGAGAATCGGCGTTGTTGCCTTCATGCTCTCGCGGTCGCGACCGGTGCGGTTGCTGCTGCCCTTCTTCCTGTTGGCCTTCACCGCCAACGTGGCGGTCGGCGCCGCGGTGGTGTTCGGGTTCAAGAACGTCACCGGCGACGGCGGCCGCACCATGCCCCCGGGCCTGGAGATCGGAATCGGGGTCGCGGCCCTGGTGATCGGTCTGCTGTCCATCACCGGTGTACTCGAACGCCTGGTCAACCGGGTGAGGACCCGCCGCGCCGCGCCGGTCGCAGTGCCCGATGACGGCCCCGGCACCGTCACCGAGGACGACGTGCCGGCCCTGTCGCAACTGCCGGGCGGTATGCAGGCCGCGCTGCGTGGCGAGGCGCCGTGGGCGGCCGGCCTCCTGGGCCTGATCAACGGTTTTCCCACGCCGTACTATCTGGCCGCGATGGCTGCCGCCCTGACATCGGACGCCGCGGTGACCGAGCAGATGGCTGCGATGGTCGTGTTCAATGTGGTCGGCTTCCTCGCGGCGATCATCCCGATCATCAGTTTCTGGGTGGCGCCGGCGCCCACCCGGTCAGCTGTCGAACGCATCTACAAATGGATGGGAATTCACCATCGGCTCGTGGTGGCGGCGATCGCCGGCGCGGTCGGCGTGTATTTCCTCGCGATGGGCGTCAGCCACCTGTGACGGCGCGGCGATCGGCCTGCGCCCGGCGGTAGACCGCCAGCACCAGTAGACCCGCCAGGGTGATGCCCACCAGGTTCACCACCAGTTGCAGGACGGACTGCGCGGCCACATCCCAGTCCCCGACCGTCGCCGCGACCACCGCGAAACCGGCAGCGGGCACGGTCGTTACCGAGATGAAGACACCGACCAGGGCTGCCGACTTCGCCGATACCAACGACAGCATTCCGGCCGCGCCGGCCAGCAGCGCCACCACGAAGGAGAAGGGGCCGACCTGGAAGATGAAGTCGACGCCCTCCAGTTCCCGAGTGTTGGTCAGCGTCACCCAGCCCAGCGCCTCGAATCCGAGCGTGGCCGCAGCGGTCACCACCATTGCCAACGGAAACCCGATCACCAGGGCCGCCGCGGCGCGTCGCGCCAAGGACATCCGCCGCTGGACGAGAGCGACGGCCAAGGCGGCCAGCGGACCGAATTCCGGACCGACCACCATCGCCCCGACGACCGTGACCGGCGAATCGGTGAGCACGCCGACCGCGGCCAGCATGCAGGCGATGCAGAGGAACAACACATATGTGACGTTGAGATGTGATTCCTCGCGGGTCCGGGAGACGAGTTCGTCCCACACCACCGCATCGGCGCCGTCGCCTTCCGCGGCATCCTCTGCGTGGTAGGCCCGGCTGGACAACACGGTGTCGAGCGGTTCCAGGGTGATGGCGCCGAAGTGATGCACGTCAAGGGATTTCAGCCGCTGGACGACGTCGTTGGCCGCCTCCCTGGCAACGTCGGCGGTGATCTGGTCGCCGGCGGGTTCGACCGCGGCACCGGCGAGCAACACGATGTGGGCGACACCGGGTTGGGTGTGCAGGACGTTGAGGATCGGCTCGCGCAGATCCGCCGGCGCTATGACGCGTAAGTGCAGCACTCGCCGAGACTAGCGTTGCCTGCCGGCCGGCCGGCGTTGACTTAGAACTGGCGCCGCATTTGTGCGAGCAGCGATGTGCGTGGATTCAAAGTCAACGCTCGTAGCGGACGACGAGCTCCTCCGGCGGCACCTGGTGTCCTTCCTCACAACGGATTTCGACTCCGGCCACTGCTCCGCATCCGTCATGGGCAAGCCGCAGACCCGTGTCGCCGAGATGCTTGCGGCCCCACTCGAACATCGCCCACACCACGGGCATGAAGTCGGTTCCCGATTCGGTGAGTACGTACTCGTCGCGCTCCCGCTGACCGGGCTCGCGATACGGCTGCTTTGCCAGCAGTCCGGCGGCCACGAGGTCGGACAGCCGTGCCGAAGTCGCCGCCTTGGTGATGCCGACCCGGCGGGCGAAATCGTCGAATCTCGTGGTGCCGTAGAAGGCTTCACGCATGATCAACATCGCCGACTTGGTGCCCGCGAACGCCATGGTCCTCTCGATCGGGCAACGCCCCACCGCCGACCAACTGTCCCGGTCGGCGAGCTTGCCCTGCAGCATTCCCACGGAATCAAACCCCATCCCTGAGTTGTTCTTACTATACCCAGGTGCTATATCTGGGTAGCCATAACAATACTCAGCGTGGAGCATCAGGAGGCACGGAATGACCGGATATGCAGACCGCGACGCAGTCATCGTCGGAGCGGTCCGGACCCCGATCGGCAAGGGCAAGGCCAACGGCGCACTGCACGGCGTCCTGCCGGCGGACCTTCTGGCCCACAGCCTGCGGGAGCTGACCGCCCGCACCGGCGTCGACCCGGTACTCGTCGACGACGTCATCGCCGGGGCCGTCACCCAGGTCGGTGATCAAGCCGTCAACATCGCCCGCAACGCCCTGCTCGGCGCGGGCTTCCCCGAAACCGTCCCCGGGACCACCGTCGACCGCCAGTGCGGCAGCAGCCAGCAGGCGATCAGCTTCGCCGCCCAGGGTGTGCTGGCCGGCGCCTACGACATCGTGATCGCCGCGGGCGTGGAATCGATGTCCCGAGTGCCGATGGGCAGTTCGGTGTTGCCGGGCAGCGACCCGTTCGGCCTGGCCTTCGCCGAGCGCTACTCCGAAGGCCTGGTACCGCAAGGGATCAGCGCTGAGCTGATCGCGGCGAAATGGGGCTTCTCCCGGGCACAGCTCGACGAGTTCTCCGCAGGCAGCCACGAGAAGGCCGCGCGGGCCACCAAGGAGGGTCTGTTCGACGCCGAGCTCGCCCCGATCGCCGGACTGAGCACCGACGAGATCATCCGCCCGGGAACCACTGTGGAGACCTTGTCCGGGCTCAAGCCGGCGTTCTACAACGAGGCGTATGCGGCCCGCTTCCCCCAGATCAACTGGGAGATCACCCCGGGCAACTCGTCACCGCTGTCCGACGGCAGCGCAGCGGTGATGATCACCAGCGGAGCGACGGCCAAGAAGCTCGGCCTGAAACCGCTGGCGCGCATACACACCACCACCGTCGTCGGGTCCGACCCGCTCTACATGCTGACCGGTGTCATCCCGGCCACCGAGAAGGTGTTGGCGCGTGCGGGTTTGACGCTGGCCGACATCGACCTGTTCGAGGTCAACGAGGCGTTCGCCCCGGTAGTGCTGGCCTGGGCGCACGATGTCGGTGCCGATCTGGGCAAGACGAACGTCAACGGCGGGGCGATCGCGATCGGGCACCCGCTGGGCGCCAGCGGAGCGCGCATCATGACCACCCTGGTCAACGCCCTGCAGCAGCGCGGCGGGCGCTACGGCCTGCAGACGATGTGTGAGGGCGGCGGCATGGCCAACGCCACGATCATCGAGCGGCTGTAAATACCTCGTTTGTCACGCTGGAGTGGCGCTCGAGCACCACTGCCACTCCAGCGTGACAAATGACGTGCGGGACAAATGACGTGCGGGACAATGACGCGCTGAAGGCCGGCTAGGTGTACTGACCTGAGAGGTTAGGTACGCGGCTGGCGGGTGGTTGACCTTTGAGTGCTGTGTGGCCGCGATGGTGATTGTAGGTGTGTAGCCACCGCGGGAACTCGGCGCAGCGTTCGGCGTCGCTGCGGTAGAGCCGGGCGTAGGCCCATTCGTCGGCAAGGGTGCGGTGGAAACGCTCGACCTTGCCGTTTGTCTGTGGACGGTAGGGGCGGGTTCGTCGGTGCTTGATGTCACCCAGGGCATCACGAAATTTGTGTGACCGGTAGCAGGATCCGTTGTCGGTCAACACATTTCGTACCGTGAAACCACACTCGTTGAACCAGGCGTTGGCGCGCTGCCAGAACGCTGCGGCGGTTTCTTTGCGTTCATCGGTCAACAATTCGGAGTAGACCAGCCTCGAGTGCGCATCGATCGCGGTGTGCAGGAAGTGGTAGCCGCGAGCTGGATCCCCGTTGCGGCTGCGCAGTCCGGTGCTTTTGTCGGCTACCGAGTTGTGTTTGCCGGCGGTGCGCCCCAGTTTGCGCCAGCCGCCGCCGGCCGGGATCTTGCCGAGTTTCTTGACATCGACGTGCACCAGATCGCCGGGAGCGTCGGAGTTCATTCGACGAATAACGCGTCCCGTGGGACGGTCCAGCCAGCGCAGCCTGGCCAGTCGGTACCGGCGCAGGACGCGGTGCACCGTAGACACATTCAAACCCAGCAGGTAGGCAATGCGTGCGGGGCCCCAGCGGCGCAGAACACGGACTTTGACGATGCGACGTTCGGTCCGTACCGGGGTCCGGTTGGGACAGCGGTGGGGTCGTGAGCTGCGATCGGCCATCCCTGCCGGACCTTCTTCGCGGTAGCGCCGCGCCCACCGCTGAGCGGTGGTGACGGCCACCTGGAACCGTTCAGCGGCTCGCCGTAGGGACCAGCCGTCCTCGACGATGCAACGAGCCAGGCGCAGACGGCCGGTTTCTGACAACGGGGCATTACGGTGGGACATGAAGACCTCCGAGGTGAGCGTGTGTTCCTAGACAGCTCGCACTTCACTCGGAGGTCTTCTTCATGTCACCACGCCACGCCGTACCTAACGTCCGTGGTCAGTACAGCTAGGCGCGGACCAGTTCGAACAGCGGGATGGCGCGGGTGGTCTTGGCCTGGTACTCGGCGAAGACCGGGGCCGCCTCGACGATCTTGGGGTACGTCGCGTCGCGCTCGTCGGCGGGCAGTTCCCGGGCCGTCACGTCGTAGGCGTCGGTCCCGACCTCGATGCGGGCCTTCGGGTTGGCCCGCAGGTTGTGCACCCACGCCGGGTCCTTGGGCGCGCCGGCGTAGGAACCGACGATCAGGATCTTGCCGTCGACGTCCAGGTACGCCAGCGGGGACAGCCGCGGCTGGCCCGACTTGGCTCCCGTGGTGTGCAGCAGCAACAGCGTGCCGCCCTCGAATGGACCGCCCACCTTGCCGCCGTTGGCCCGGAACTCCGCGACCACGTTGCGATTGAAGTCATCGAGCGCCGCCGTGTCGGCGACCAGTTCGCTCTTGTCGAAATCAGGATCGATGTCGGTCATGACTTCTTGAGCTCCTCGGGCTTGGCGTCTATTCCCGATTCCTTGCGCTGTTGCGGGGTGATCGGCGCAGGCGCATCGGTCAGCGGGTCGACGCCGCCGCCGGACTTGGGGAACGCGATGACCTCGCGGATCGAGTCGACTCCGGCCAGCAGCGCGGTGATGCGGTCCCAGCCGAACGCGATGCCGCCGTGCGGCGGGGCCCCGAAGGCGAAGGCGTCCAACAGGAACCCGAACTTGTCCTGCGCCTCGGCGTGGTCGATGCCCATCATCGCGAACACCCGCTCCTGGATGTCGCGCCGGTGGATACGGATAGAGCCGCCGCCGATCTCGTTGCCGTTGCAGACGATGTCGTAGGCATCGGACAGCGCGCTGCCGGGGTCGGTGTCGAAGGAGTCCTCCGATTCGACCTTCGGCGCGGTGAACGCGTGGTGCACGGCCGTCCAGGCGCCCGACCCCACGGCCACGTCGCCCGAGGCCGTCGCGACGTCGGCGGGCTCGAACATCGGAAAGTCCACCACCCAGGTGAACGCCCAGGCGGTCGGGTCGATCAGGTCCAGCCGCTTGGCGATCTCGATGCGGGTGGCGCCGAGCAGTGCCCGCGCCGTGCGGGCCGGGCCGGCCGCGAAGAACACGCAGTCACCGGGCTTGGCACCGACATGGGCGGCCAGCCCGTCGCGCTCGGCGTCGGTGAGGTTCTTGGCCACCGGACCGCCCAGCGTGCCGTCTTCCCCGATCAGCACATAGGCCAGCCCTTTGTGGCCGCGCTGCTTGGCGAACTCCTGCCAGCCGTCGAGGGTGCGGCGCGGCTGAGATGCCCCGCCGGTCATCACCACCGCGCCCACGTACGGCGCCTGGAACACCCGGAACGGGGTGTCCTTGAAGTAGTCGGTGCACTCGATGAGCTCGACTTCGAATCGCAGGTCGGGCTTGTCGGAACCGAACCGGCGCATCGCCTCTTCGTAGCTGATGCGGGGCAACGGCAGCGGCAGGTCATAGCCGATGGTCGACCAGACCGCCTTGAGCACCTGCTCGGCGATTCCCATCACATCGTCGGCGTCGACGAAGCTGAGCTCCATGTCCAGCTGGGTGAACTCGGGCTGGCGGTCGGCGCGGAAATCCTCGTCGCGGTAGCAACGCGCGATCTGGTAGTAGCGCTCCATGCCCGCCACCATGAGCAGCTGCTTGAACAGCTGCGGGCTCTGTGGCAGCGCGTAGAACGAGCCGGGCTGCAGGCGTGCGGGCACCAGGAAGTCGCGGGCCCCCTCGGGTGTCGACCGCGTCAGCGTCGGCGTCTCGATCTCGACGAAGTCATGCTCGGCCAGTACGCCGCGGGCAGCCGCATTCACCTTCGAGCGCAACCGGATTGCGTTGCCCGGGGCCTCGCGGCGCAGGTCCAGGTAGCGGTACTTGAGCCGGGCTTCCTCCCCCGCGGTCTCGTCGAGCTGGAACGGCAACGGAGCGCTCTCGGACAGCACGGTCAGCGAGGTGGCGTTCACCTCGATCTTGCCGGTCGGGATATCGGGGTTCTCGTTACCCTCGGGACGGACCTCGACCACGCCCGTGACGGCGATGCAGAACTCGGCGCGCAGCCGGTGCGCGGCGGCGAGCACATCGCCTTCGCGGAACACCACCTGCGACACGCCGGACGCGTCGCGCAGGTCGATGAAGATGACGCCACCGTGGTCACGGCGACGCGCCACCCATCCCGCCAAGGTGACCGTTTGACCGGCATCCGCGGCCCGCAATGAACCGGCGGCATGACTGCGCAGCACGAAAACTCCCGAATGTTGAGTCGATAAAGACTGGTGGTGACGAGTGACCAGTCTAGAGAGTCGGTTGCGCCGGTAACTTGGCGACATGACGTCCCCCATCGCGGTGATCGGCCCCGGTGCCATCGGTTCCACCGTCGCCGCACTGGTGCATGCCGCCGGCCGGCCGGTGCTGTTGTGCGGTCGCACCCCCCGTGATGGGGTCGAGGTCCGGCCCGACGACGGCGAACCGATCCGGATGCCCGGCCCGGTGCACACCGATCCGGCCGGTGTCGAAGGCCCGCTACAGGTGGTCTTCCTCGCGGTCAAGGACACCCAAAACGCCCAGGCAGCCTCCTGGCTCGATCGGCTGTGTGACGAGAAAACCGTGGTGTGCGCACTCCAGAACGGCGTTGAGCAAGTCGAGCGCGTGAGTGCGGTCAGCCGCTACACCGATGAGTCCCACGTGGTGCCCGCTGCGGTATGGATCTCCTCGGAGATGCAGCCCGCCGGCTGGGTGCGGCTGCGTAGTGAGGCCCGGCTGGTGTTGCCCGACACTGCGGCCGCCGCGATCGTGGCCGACACACTCGACGGCACCGCGATCACCGTCGAGCACGATCCCGATTTCCGCAGTGCGGCCTGGCGCAAGCTGCTGGTCAATGCCGTCGTCGGGTTCATGGTGTTGGCCGGCCGGCGGACGGGCATGTTCCGCCGTGCTGACGTGGCGGCGCTGGCGCGGAGCTATCTGACCGAATGCCTGGCCGTGGCCCGGGCTGACGGCGCCGATCTGGGTGACGAGGTGGTCGACGAGATCGTGGGCATGCTGGCCGCCGCCCCTGAGGACCTGACCACCTCGATGCTGACCGACCGTCAGGCCGGCAGACCTCTGGAATGGGATATCCGCAACGGCGTCATTCGCCGCAAGGCAGCCGCGCACGGCCTGCCCACTCCGATCAGCGACGTGATCGTGCCGCTGCTGGCCGCGGCCGGTGACGGCCCGGGCTGATCCACCACTAGACACTTTGCCCTAGGGTGTCTACCCATGGCCCGGACCTACCAGTGCGAACGCGTCGAGTTGGACTTCATCGACCGCGCGCCGTTCCGTTTCGTCAGCACCGTCGACCTCGCCATCACACCCGAGCAGCTGTTCGAGGTGCTCAGCGACGAAACCTCCTGGCCGCAATGGGCCACCGTCATCACCAATGTGGAGTGGACCAGCCCCGAACCACGCGGCGTAGGCACCACCCGCACGGTCACCATGCGGGGCCACATCGTCGGCGACGAGGAGTTCCTGGCCTGGGAGCCCTTCACCCACATGGCTTTCCGCTTCAACACCAGCACCTCGAACGCGATCTCGGCTTTCGCCGAGGACTACCGCGTGGTGGAGACGGCCACCGGCTGCCACCTGACCTGGGTGATGGCCATGAAGCCCAGCGGGCTGGCCGGGCGGCTCGGAATGACGATGGGCCAACCGGTGATGGCGTGGCTGTTCCAGCGGTTCCTCTACAACCTGCGCCGCTACAGCAACGAGCGGTTCGGCAAGTAGGGCGCTAGCCGATCCCCTCCCAGGCCGTACGCCGTAGCGCGTCGGGATCGGCGACGGTCTCGTCGCGGGTGGACCGGATCACCCGGGTCAGGCGCTGCTCGGTCTGATACTCGGGCCAGTCGGCGAACTCGGCCCGGGCGAAATCCAGCCAGGTGCGCTGCATCCGCCGCCCGACCGACGGCTGGACCCGGCGCCCCAGCGGATGCAGCTTGCGCCCCAGGTATGAGCCGTAGCTGTGCTGGATGTGCACGATCTCGCTGCCATGGGTCGCGCCCAGGCCCAGCACCTTCAAAGTCCAGGTGGTGTGGTCGAACCGGTACACGTGGGTCGGCGCGTGCGCGCTGTAGGCGTCGGCGAACGACCAGGTCGGTGCGCCGAACATGACATCGGAGCCGAACGCGATCAAGGCGCGGCGGCGCGGGAAATCCGGATAGGCGGCCAGAATGCGATCGCGGTCGTGCGGGGCGTGGCGGCGCAGATAGTCCTCGGCCCCGGCCAACGTGGTCGGCAACATCGGCGGCTTACCCCAGGCGAACATCGACGCCTCGTGGCTGTTGGTGCCGATGATCAACGGCACCGGGGACACCGCCCCGGCGCGGGCCGCCTGGATCGGGTGCAGCGGTAGCAGGTCGACACCGTGGGTCAGCCCGTAGGCCAACGTCGGTGTGTGCTGCGCACTCTCGAGCTGCAGCTGGCCGGCGGCGCGGCGCAACTGGCGTTGCGGCAGCACCTTGAGTTGCTCGGCTCCGACACCGAGCAGGTGCATGAAGCGCCGGGACTGACGGGCCCGGTCTTCCCGGTCGGCGATGAGAGGCAGTGCCGGACTCTGGGCGATCGCCCGGGCGAACAACCCGTCCGCCGCCGGACTGGCGAGCAGCGCCAACACCGATGTGGCTCCGGCCGATTCGCCGAACACCGTCACCTGCTCAGGATCGCCGCCGAATGCGGCGATGTTGTCGCGCACCCATTCCAACGCGGCGATCTGGTCACGCAGGCACAGGTTGTCGTCGAACCCCTCACCCAGGTCGCCGAGTTCGAATCCGCCGAACACGCCGAGCCGATACGTGACATTGACGACCACGACGTCGCCGTTGGCGGCCAACCGCGAACCGTTGTACAGCTGCAACTGCCCGGCGCCGTATACGAACGCGCCGCCGGGGATCCACACCATCACCGGCAGCGACCCGCCCGTGTCGGGCGACCACACCGTGACGGTCAGGCAAGCCTCGTCACGCACCTTGGGATCGTCCCGGCCTCCGCCGACGAACGAACGGCCTTGTGGCGGCAACGGGCCGTGCTCGACGGCGTCGACGATCCCGGTCCAGGGCACCACGGGCTGCGGCGCCAGGAAGCGCAACGCGCCGATGGGCTGCTGGGCGTACTCGACACCTCGCCACACGCTGACCCCGCCTTCGCGGGTGCCGCGTAACCGCCCCAGCGAGGTGTGGGCGATGGTCGAATGTTCCGCAACGACGGACACGTCTGAATCGTAGTGTGAAAAGCTTAACGGGCTGTTGAGCACGCACCTACCGGCGAATGCGATGGAGTGACGGGATGACCTTCAACGAGGGTATGCAGATCGACACGAGCACCACTTCCAGTTCCGGTGGTGGCCGCGGCCCCGGCCGCGGCATCGCCATCGGCGGTGGTCTCGGCGGTCTGTTGATCGTGGTGCTCGCGATGTTCCTGGGCGTGGATCCCGGCACCGTGATGCCTCAGCAACAGCAGCTTCCGGTCAACGGTGCCGAAGCGGAAGGATTCGACCTGAGCCAGTGCAAGACCGGCGCCGACGCCAACTCCAAGGTCGAGTGCCGCGTGGTCGCCACCGGCAACTCCGTGGACGGTGTCTGGCAGCAACTGCTCAAGGGATACACCCGCCCGCATGTCCGACTGTTCAAGGGTCAGGTCCAGACCGGATGCGGTCCGGCCACCAGTGACGTCGGCCCGTTCTACTGCCCGGTGGACAAGACGGCGTACTTCGACACCGACTTCTTCCAGGTGCTCGTCGACCAGTTCGGTTCCAGCGGTGGCCCGCTCGCGCAGGAGTACGTGGTCGCCCACGAATTCGGCCATCACGTGCAGGACCTGCTGGGTGTTCTCGGCCGGGCCCAGCGTGACCCCGAGGGTGCCACCGGCGCCGGGGTGCGCACCGAGCTCCAGGCCGACTGCTACGCCGGGGTGTGGGCGCATTACGCGTCGATCACGCGGCAGGAAGGCACCGACGTACCGTTCTTGGAACCGCTGAGCGACAAGGACATCGCCGACGCGCTGTCGGCGGCCTCCTCGGTGGGCGACGACCGCATCCAGAAGCAGGCCACCGGCCGGGTCAACCCCGAAGCCTGGACCCACGGTTCCTCCGAGCAACGGCAGAAGTGGTTCACCATCGGCTACCAGACCGGTGATCCGAACAAGTGCGACACCTTCGCCGCGAACAACCTTGGCTAGGGCCGCCACCGCCGTCGACGCGGTAGCCGAGCGTTACCTCGACACCTTCGCACGGCTAGATCCCTGTGCCGCAACAGAACTGGGCATCACCGGCCATGACGACGAGGTTACCGACTACTCGCCGCAGGGAGTGGCGGCACGCGCCGAGGCCGCCCGGGCGACACTGCGGGAGCTCGACGGAACCGAGCCCGCCGACGAAGTCGACGTGGTCACGGTGGCCGCGATGCGGGAGCGGCTCGGCGCAATTGTCGAGGTACACGACGCGGGCCTGGATCTGGGTGAGCTCAACGTCATCGCCTCGCCGCTGCAGACCATGCGCGACGTATTCGACCTGATGGCCACCGACACCGAGGACGATTGGGCGCTGATCGCCGCGCGATTGGCGAAAGTGCCAGAGCGGGCGGAAGGCTACGCCGCCGCGCTGCGCGAAGCGTCGCAGCACGGCCACGCCCCGGCGCTGCGTCAGGTTACCCGCGGGGTGACCCAGACCCGGCAGATCGCGGAGTTGTTCGCTGACATGGGCACCGGCGCGGCGCCGGGCAATCGGCGCCTTCAGGCGGAGTTGCGGCAGCGCAGCCATGCCGCCGCCGACGCCTACCGGCGACTGGGCGATGTGCTGCGCGAGGAGATCGCGCCGCGCGCCCGTCAATCCGATGCTTGCGGGCGCGACGCCTACAGGCTGATGTCCCGGTTGTTCCTGGGCACCTCAGTGGACCTCGACGAGGCCTACGACTGGGGGTTGGGGCTACTCGACGCCGTTGTGGCCGAACAGGAATCGATCGCCCAGGAGCTCTATCCGGGTGCCACGGTCGCCGAGACACTGCGCCGCCTCGACGAGGAGCCGCGCTACATCGTCCGCGGCACCGACGCGTTGCAGGCCTGGATGCAGGACCTGTCCGACCGCGCCGTGGAATCCCTGGCCGGCACCCACTTCGACATCGACGGGCCACTGCGCACCTTGGAGTGCCGGATCGCGCCGACGCAGACCGGCGGCATCTATTACACCGGTCCGTCGGAGGACTGGTCGCGGCCCGGACGGATGTGGTGGTCGGTTCCGCCGGGCGTCGAGGCGTTCCACACCTGGCAGGAAACCACCACGGTGTTCCACGAAGGCGTCCCCGGTCACCATCTACAGATCGGCCGTGCGGTGGCCCTGGCAGATCGACTCAACCGGTGGCGGCGGCTGGGCTGCTGGGTGTCCGGCCACGGCGAGGGCTGGGCGCTGTACGCAGAGCGGCTCATGGCCGAGCTGGGTTGGCTCGACGATGCCGGCGACCGCATGGGAATGCTTGACGCACAACGTTTCCGCGCCGCCCGCGTCGTGATCGACATCGGTGTGCACTGCGGCCTGACCGCCCCCGACGGGGAGGTGTGGGACGCCGAACGGGCGTGGAACTTCCTGACCTCACATTCGGCGATGGCCGAGGAGAACCTGCGCTTCGAGTTGGATCGCTACCTGGGCTGGCCGGGGCAGGCTCCGTCGTACGCCATCGGCCAGCGGATCTGGCACGAACTCCGCGACGAAACCCTCCGCCGGGGATCGTCACTGCGAGAATTCCACAGTCGTGCACTCGATCTGGGTGGACTACCGCTGGATGTGCTCAGGTCGGCGTTGTCGTCCGGCTGACCGGTGGCCGACACTGGTGCCATGGAAGATCTGGAGCCCGATACCAAGGACTGGACCTGGGTGCTGTCGCGTCCTTGCACCGAGTGCGGGTTCGATCCCACGGCGGTACGCCCCAGCGAGGTCGCCGGCATGATCCGCGACGATGCCGCCCTGTGGGTGCCCCGGCTGCATCGTCCCGGGGTGACGGTGCGGAGCCGGGCCGATCGCTGGTCGATCCTGGAGTACGGCTGCCACATCCGCGACGTGCACCGGATCTTCGAGCACCGCGTGCAGTTGATGCTGACCGAGCACGATCCGCATTTCCCCAACTGGGACCAGGACGCCACCGCGATCGCCGACGACTACGGAGCGCAGGATCCGGGAACCGTCGCCACCGAACTGTTCGAGGCGGCGAGCATCGTCGCCGACACCTACGACCACGTGGCGGCCGACGCCTGGTCCCGGCGCGGGCTCCGCAGCAACGGCAGCGAGTTCACCGTGGCCACGATCGCGATCTACCACCTGCACGACATCGTCCACCACGCGCACGACGTCGCCGCCATGTGATCTGCCGAAACGCTGACCACATTGAACACATCTCGTTAATGTGTTCAAATGCGCGCTGCGGACCGCCCGGTGTCTCCCGCGCTCGTCGCCGCCACCGCAGAGACACTCAGACGTTTGGGACCAAGACAATTCAGTCTCACAGCGGTCGCCGAACACGCCGGCGTCTCCCGCGGCACCGTCCACAACGCGCTGGGTAGTCGCGACAACGCCATCAGGGTCGGGCTCGACCACCTGGCCGGCGCATTCATCGAGACCATCGCGGCAGAGGCAGGCCGCCGTGACACCCTGGCCGATCAGGTCGCCGCAGCCGCGGTGGTCATCTGCGCCCACCGGCAGCAGTCGGATTCCGTAGCACCGCGCGGGATCAACGAGAGCATCTTGGTGCTGCTGCTGCGCAACACCGGTGATGATCTGGTGCGACGTTCGATCGACCTGTGGAAGCCGTTCGTGCGCGCAGCCCAGGACCGCGGGGAGGTCGCGCCCGATATCGCACCGGCGCGGGCCGGCGAATGGATCGTGCGTCTGCTGCTGAGCTTCGAACTCCTCCCACCGATCGGCGTGAACCTCGACAGTCCGCGCGCGGTGAAACGTTTCGTGTCCGACCACATCGTGGCCGGCCTGACCGGAAGGCAGCAATGACCGAGCCAGATTACGAGGTAGCCATCATCGGGGCCGGCCCCGGCGGCATCGCCACCGCGCACCTGTTGCGCCAGAAGGGGATCCGCGATTTCGTCATCATCGAACGCGGCAACGATTTCGGCGGTACCTGGCGTGACAACCACTACCCCGGCCTGGCCGTCGACATCCCCACCCTGTGGTACCAGCTGTCGTTCGCCCCCAACCCGAACTGGAGCAGATTCTTCGCGCCGGGGCCGGAAATTCATCGCTACCTGCAGGACACCGCCGCCGGCCTCAGGCTCTACGAACATCTGCGACCCAACTCCGAGGTCATTCGCCAGCGGTGGGACGACCAGCACGGCCTGTGGCGCCTGGACATCGGCGACGGCACAGCGGTGACCGCGCGTTTCCTGATCAGCTCGGTGGGTGGGTATGTCAACGCCAAGAACACCGTCGACATCGACGGTGTCGAGGACTTCACCGGGACCATCCTGCGCCCCAACGCCTGGGACGACAGCTATGACACCGAGGGCAAGCGCATCGCGGTGATCGGGACCGGATCCTCAGGCGTTCAGATCGCTGCCGCATTGTCCGCGCAAGCGGCCAATCTCGATGTCTACCAGCGCACCCCGGCCTGGGTGCTACCGAAAGTCGACTTCGACTTCACGCCGTGGATGCGGCGGCTGTTCCGGCTACCCGGGGTGGTCCCGGCAGTCAATGTGGCCGGGCGACTGGCGATGGACATCTTCATGGTGGCGCCCATCGTTCACGTGTTCTCCCGGCTGCCGGACCAGTGGTTACGCCGGCTCATGCCGCTCTACGACGGCTGGTCCCGCCTGCTGTACCGGCTGTTGGTCCGCGCGGTCGTCGACGACCCGGAAACGCGGCGCAATTTGGTACCGCGCTACGGCATCCTGGCCAAGCGACCGGTGATATCCAGTGCATTCCTGCCTGCCCTCAACAATCCCGGCACCCACCTGATCACCACCCCGATCGAACGGATCACCGCGACCGGGGTGCGGACCACCGACGGCGTCGAGCATCCGTGCGACCTGCTGGTGCTGGCCACCGGCTACGAGCTGTGGATCGATCCCGAGACCTACCGCCCCGACACAGTATTGGGCGCGCGCGGATTCGACCTCGCGCGGTACTACCGGGCACACGGCCTGTACAGCTACGCCGGAACCGCCCACCCGCGGCTGCCCAACCGCTGGGAGATCGTCGGCCCGCTCGGCTTCGTCGGATTCGCCTGGCTGGACTATGTCGAGACGATGGCCGCACACGCCGTGCGGATGATCGACGAGACCCGCCGCCGCGGCGCCCAGGTCGCCGCCGTCACCCAGGACGCGTTCAACCGCTGGAATGCCCGGATGCGCCGGGACGGCCGTGTCGCACACCTCTACTACACCGCGACGTCCGGCCTGAACACCTACTTCGTCAACTCCCAGCACGAAACGCCGTACTACCGGCCGCAGACCATCACCGGCTCCCGGCAGTTCGCCCGCCACTCCCCGTTGTCCGACTACGAATTCACCAATGTCCGTGTCCCTGCGCTTCCCGAGGAGCAACCCGCATGAGCCCCACCGACGAGCGCTTGCGCGAGGAGTCGAAGATGACCACCCCGCTGGCCGGACGGGTCGCCTACGTCACCGGAGCCGCGCGCGGGCAGGGCCGCTCACACTGCGTGCGTCTGGCCCGCGCCGGAGCCGACATCGTCGCGCTGGACGCCTGCGCACCCGTTGCCGAACACAACGGATACGCGGCCGCCACCTCGGAGGATCTTGCCGAGACAGCGGCGCTGGTCGAGGGAGAAGGCCGGAAGATCCTGGCCCGCGAAGTCGACGTGCGCGACGCCGAAGGCCAACGCCGTCTGGTCGCCGACGCGATCGAGCAGTTCGGCCGTCTCGACATCGTGGTGGCCAACGCCGGGGTGCTCAATTGGGGCCGGCTGTGGGAGATTTCGGCACAGCAATGGCAGGACATCGTCGACATCAACCTCACCGGCGTGTTCAACACGGTCCAGGCGGTGGTGCCGCCGATGATCCAGGCAGGCAACGGCGGGTCGATCATCGCGGTCAGTTCGGCAGCCGGAGTCAAGGCGGTCCCAGGCTGCGGTCATTACTGCGCGAGCAAGTTCGGCGTCGTCGGGCTCACCAACTCCCTGGCCGTCGAGTTGGGCGAATTCGGGATCCGGGTCAACTCGATCCACCCGTACGGCACCGACACACCGATGGGCAACGACCTGTCGATGTACCAGATGTTCGCCGACCACCCCAACTACATCCACAGCTTCTCACCGGGCGCCTTGCCCACCGATTCCCTGGCCCCGCCCGACACCATCTCCGACATCGTGGTGTGGCTGGCCAGTGATGCGGCCTCCTTGGTCACCGCCGCTCAGATCCCGGCAGACAAGGGGTATCTGAAGATCTGAGCGGCGGGACCGGCACTACAGCCGCGAGTGCTCGGAGATGTTGGTATCGGTGGTGCGCAGCGGGCGGATCAGCGCATCCTGACTGAACGACGCGATGAGCTCGCCTTCCTCGGTGTGCACCGTGCCGCGGACATACGACATGCCAGCACCGACCTGGGTGCTCTCATGGCTGTAGAGCAGCCAACCGTCCCAACGGACCGGCTCGTGAAAACTGACCGTGACCGTCATCGGCGCGGTCGACACGGTGAGATGGGCCTGGGCAGTCCCGATGCCCTCGTGTGCCCGCATGGTCGTCGAAATCCCCAGGTGCCCAGTAAAGTACGCGATCAGCGCCTTGGCCAGATCATCGCGCGCCGGGACGGGCTCATAGCGCAGCCAGGCATACAGCTCGGGCGGGCCGACCTCGTCGGGGCTGTTGACGTCGACGACGTCGACCAGACGCAGTTCGCGTCCGGCCATCGGCATGTGCGAGACATTCGAGTCCGCCGGGCCCGCGACCTCGGGCCGCGGCAGATGATGGCGGATGACGTCACCGGACGGCACGTCGGTGAACACCGTGACGGTGATGCATCGCTTCCCGTTCTGGGAGGCCGCGACCACAGCGGTAGCCGTGGAACGACCTTCACTGATCACGTCGATGTCGAGCTCGACCGGTGGACCTACCATGACCGCGCGGGCGAACACCGCGTGTGCCGAGCGGATCGACTTGTCCGGAAAGCGCTTGGCCACAGCGACAATCGCCGCGCCTACGATCTGGGTTCCCTCCACCACCTGGCGCTCGTCGACACCGGCGATGCCGGTCTGCACGGTGAAGCGATTCTCCCCCGCCGGCTCGGCGTCGAACAGATCGAGCAGCATCTGCAGCGTCCACTGCGTCGGCTCGGTTTCTTTGAGTGCCTCGGATTCTGCGGTCATTGTCTTCTTCCTCTCACACGTTGATGACTGTCTCGGCGAATTCCGAAATAGTTTGAGGTGCCGCGAAATCGGCGAACCAGACGTAGAAGCGTTCGACGCCTTGGGCGGACAGCCCGGCGAAGTGGGCGCTGAGTTCGCCGGCGTCACCGCAGACCAGGCCGTCACCGAGGTGCCCGAACAGGCGGGTGCTGCGTTCGGTCACCGCCGACCGGTCGGCACCACGCCCCACGAAACCGACCATCTGCTGCAGCGAGACCCGCGCCGAACCGACTGTCGGCAGTAGCGCGGGTAACCGATCGAGCTGATGCGACGGTATGTTCCACCAGTCGGCATGGGCTCGCACCAGCTCCATCATGCGCTTGCCGGTTCCGCCCAGCACCAAAGGAATTCGATGCTCGGGGCGCGGCGTTTGCGCGCGCTCCGCTTCGCCCCAGTACTGCTGTAGTAGCTGCAGGTTCTCGTCGAGCCTGCGCACCCGCGCCGCCGCATCACCGGTCTCGACACCGAACCGCTCGAACTCCTGCGGCCACGAGCCCGAACCCAGTCCCAGCTCGAACCGTCCGCCGCTGGCCGCCGACAACGTCACGGCCTGTTTCGCGAGCACGGCAGGATGCCGGAAGGCGTCGCACAGCACCAGGTGACCGATCCGCAGCCGCTCGGTACGCGAGGCCACCCAGGTCGCGATTGTCATTGCCTCCCAGATGCTTTGGTGGGTTGCGCCGGGGGCTTCCAGATGGTCGATGAACGCGATGCCGTCGAATCCGGCGACCTCGGCCACCCGCGCACGCTCGACGATGTCGTCGACGTCCAGCCGCACCTGGGGCAGGAACAGGAACCACTCACTCATCGATCAAACACAGTAATCACAAGCCGCCTATTGCTTCTACAGAAACGGTAACGTCATTCTCGCAAGTGCAGCACGACGGAGGTGATGGCGCAATGGCTAGGCCGTCCGCACGACCGTCCGACGGCGCGCGCGCCGAAGCGCACGCGGACCGGGCGCGTCGGTTCATGAAATCGGCGCTGGCCATCCTGGGCGAGACCGGTCGCACCGACTTCACGGTGCTGGAGGTCGTCGAGCGCTCCAAGACCTCACTGCGGTCGTTCTACCAGCACTTTTCCACCAAAGACGAGCTTCTACTGGCCCTCATCGACAAGATCATGGCCGAGTCGACGCAGCGCTGGCGCGCCGATACCGACGGGCTGGACGGACCCGACGCGCTCCGTTCACTGATCGAGCGCATCACCATCCCGGCATCGTCGAGCACCCAGGACAGCATCAACCGCGGCCTGACCTTCTACAACGACCATCTAGCGGAGTCGCTACCTCGCGACTACGCGCGGGTGCTCGCGCCATTGCACGAGCTCATCGGCGATATCGTGCGCCGCGGAATCGACGCGGGAACCTTTCGGCCGGATGTCGAGATCGAGAGCACCGCCGCCCTGATCATGCAGTCGGTGCTGGGCGCCATGCGCCTGCGGTCACTGGGTGTGGAACTCAACGGAACGCCGATCAACGGCGAGCACATCTACCAGTTCTGCGTGCGTGGGCTGCTGACACCCGAACCACCGGCCTGAGCAGCATGTTTACTGCGATTTGAGCAGTCGCCCGAATGCTCTCGTGCACCCCGGCGATCGCGTGGTAACGTCATTACCAGTTTCGGTAACAAGACTCTCCAAGGAGGCGAACATGCCCTCACGCGAGCTTCCGTACCCGGTGTTCGACGCCGACAATCACTTCTACGAGCCCAAGGAAGCGCTCACAAAGTTCCTGCCCGAGCACCGCAAGGGCGTCATCGACTACATCGACGTGCACGGTCGCACGAAGATCGTGGTGCGCAACCACATCAGTGACTACATCCCGAACCCCACGTTCGAGGTGGTCGCCCGGCCCGGCGCGCAGGAGGAGTACTTCCGGCACGGCAGCGGAGGAAAGAGCTATCGCGAGGTGATGGGCAAGCCCATGAAAGCCATCCCCGCCTTCCGCAATCCCGAAGCGCGCCTTGAGGTTCTGGACAGCCTCGGCCTCGACTACACGATCATGTTCCCGACGCTGGCCAGCCTGGTGGAGGAACGCCTCAAGGATGATCCCGACCTGATTCTCGACATCATTCACGCACTCAACGAATGGATGTACGAGACCTGGCAGTTCAACTACGCGGACCGCATCTTCTCCACGCCGGTCATCAATCTCGGCGTCGTCGACCGTGCCCTCGAAGAACTCGAGTGGTGTCTGGAACGCGGCGCCAAGACCGTGTTGGTCCGCCCCGCGCCGGTGCCGGGCTACCGCGGAACCCGCTCGCTCGGCTTTCCCGAGTTCGACCCGTTCTGGGACGCGTGTGTCAAAGCCGGTATCCCGGTGTGCATGCACGCCTCCGACAGCGGCTACGCGCAATACCTCAACGACTGGGAACCGGCCGACGAGTTCCTGCCGTTCAAGCCGACCTCGTTCCGGATGGTCGCGATGGGCAAGCGGCCGATCGAGGACACCATGGCCGCGCTGGTCTGCCACGGTGCGCTGACCCGCAATCCGGACCTGCGAATCCTGTCGGTGGAGAACGGCGCCTCGTGGGTGCCGTACCTGTTCTACCAGTTCAAGGACGTCTACTCGAAGATGCCGCAGGAGTTCCCCGAGGATCCGATCGAGGCATTCAAGCGCGGTGTGTACGTCGCCCCGTTCTGGGAGGACGACTTCAAGCAGATGGCCGACCTGGTCGGCATCGACCGCATCATCTTCGGATCCGACTGGCCCCACCCCGAAGGCCTGGCCGACCCGATCAACCTGGTCGACGACCTGCAGGCACACGGCCTCGACGAGGACGGTGTTCGAAAAGTCATGGGCGGCAACCTGGTCGACCTGTTCAAGGTCGAGAACAAGAAGGTTTACCGGCCCGATGTTCCGGCACTCGTCCTGAACTGATCACGTCCCCCTCACACACAAGAAGCTGGGCCGACTCCATGACCGATGTGGCAAATCCCGAACAGATGCTGTTCACCTCCACCGCGCAGGCCTTCCTGGAGAAGGAGGTGCCGCTGACCCGGGTGCGTCAGCTGCACGCCGAGGGCACCGCGTTCGAACCCGAATGGTGGGGCCGGGCAGCGGAGTTGGGCTGGGCCAGCCTTTTGGTACCCGAAGAGCTCGGTGGCGGCAGCCCGTCCGGGGACGGTGTCACCGACCTGGCCCTGCTGGCCGAGCAGGCGGGGCGCACCGTGGCGCCCGGGCCACTGCATCCGGTCAGCATCGTGCTGGCCGGCCTCGTGGAATCACCCAGCGGTCACGAGGAACTCATCGAGGCTCTGGTGTCCGGCGAGACCGTGGCGTCCTGGGCTCCCTATGAGCCCAACCGGCCGTTCTCAGCCCTGCAGTCCCCCACCGGAATCGGCACCACGGCCACCCGCACCGCGTCGGGCTACCGGATCGACGGCGTCAAGGACCGCGTCGAAGCCGGCGACCAGAGCGGCACGCTGCTCGTGGTCGCCGGCTGCGACGGGCAGATACGACAGTTCGCGGTTCCCACCGACGCGCCCGGCGTCACGATCACCCCGCAGAAGTCGGTGGACCTGGTCAAGCGTTACGCCCGGGTGCATTTGAACGGAGTCGAGGTCGGCGAATCCGCCGCGGTGGGTACCGCCGAGCAGACCCCGGCCATCATCGAACGCCAGCGCCAGGTGGCCCTGCTGCTGCAGTGCGCCGAGATCGTCGGCATTCTCGACACGGTGCTCACGATGACCAATCAATGGCTTACCGACCGGCACAGCTTCGGTCGCCCACTCGCCTCGTATCAGGCACTCAAACATCGGGCCGCGGATATGAAGATGTGGTTCGAGGCCGCTCGGGCCACCACCGCAGGAGCGGTGGCCGCGGTGGCGGCGCGCTCCCCCGAAGCGCCGAAACTGGTCAGCGTGGCGAAAGCCTATGTGGCCGAACGCGCTCCGGTGATGCTTCAGGACTGCGTGCAGTTGCACGGCGGCATCGGCGTGACCTGGGAACACGACCTGCATCTGTATCTGCGGAGGGTCGCCCTGCACCGGGCGTTCTACGGCTCCCCCGAAGACCACCATCGCGCGGTGTACGCCTTGAGCCGCAAGACCCGCGCAGCCGAGGAGATCGAGGCATGACCGACACCGTGAGCACCCCCGCGAACACCGAGTCTGTCGAAGAGTTCGCGCAGCGCGCCCGGACCTGGCTGGCCGAGAACATGCCGGCCATCGATCCGGAGAATCCCCCGTTCGCGGTACGCGCCGAAACCGAATCCTGGGAGCGGGCAAAGGAACTGCAGAAGCGTCTCTACGAAGGCGGTTTCGCCGGCATCTGCTTCCCGCGTGAGTACGGCGGCCTCGGCTTGGATTACGCGTATCAGAAGGCGTTCAACGACGAGTGCGTCAACTACGAGATGCCCCTGATCCTGAACACCCCGTCCTTCACCATCTGTGGCGCGACGATTCTCGACATGGGTAGCGAAAAGCAGAAGCGCGAGCGCATTTCGGCGGCGATCCGCGGCGACGAGGTGCTGTGTCAGTTGCTGTCCGAGCCCAGCGGCGGATCGGACCTGGCCGGCGTGATCACCCGCGCCGAGCTACGCGGCGACACCTGGATCATCAACGGCGCCAAGACCTGGAGCACCAGTGCGTTCGCCGCCGACTACGGGTTGATGCTGGCGCGCACCGACTGGACCGTGCCCAAACACGAGGGCCTGACCATGTTCCTGGTGCCGCTGAACGCACCGGGAATCACGATGCGTCGTATCACCGAGGTGAACGGCAACGAGGAGTTCTGCGAGGAGTTCTTCGACAACCTCGAGTTGCCCGCCGACGCCGTCGTCGGCGCGGTCAATGACGGTTGGACGGTCGCCTCGCGCCAACTGCATCACGAACGTCGCGCCGTCGGTGGCGGTTCGGAGTTCGCCAGTGGTACCGGAGCCGAGAACGCCAACGAAATGCCGCCGGACCATGTCGGGCTGGCCGAGGCCACCGGGCAGGGCGACGACGCCCGGGTGCAGGACCTGGCCGGGCGGGCTCTGGTGCGGCGCATCGTCAAGAAACAGCTCATCGATCACGTCGGCAAGGCGATCGGTAACGGTTCCCTGCCACCGAACGCTGGCACGCTGATCCGCCTCTTTCACGCCGAGACCACCGAACTCGAGGTGGACACCGCACTGGCCATCGCCGGCACGGCCGGTGTGGTCGACGAGGGTTCTGACGACGTCCCCGGGCTTCTCGACATCGGCGTGCGGTATCTGTCGCGACAGACCGGATCGCTGGGCGGCGGGAGTTCGGAGATGGCCCGGAATGTGATCGGCGAGCGGATCCTGGGCTTTCCACGCGAGTTCGCGGCTGACCGTGGCGTGCCCTTCAATCAGGTCAAGCGCAACAAGAGCTGACCGGACACGGACGCGCTCAGAACAGCGTGGGCTGCGCGACCGCCGGCTCCTGGGCCATCGCCGAGGCCGGCACCGGCATCATCCGCGCCGTCCGCGCCAGGCCGTGCCGGGCAACCAGCGGCGCGGCACGTGCGCGCAGCATGTCGCGGTACTGGGCGGGTAGATATGCCCCGCGGCGGTACAGCCGCTGGTAATCGCCGACCAGGCCCGGATGTGAGCGTCCCAGCCAATCCATGAACCAATTGCGCGTGGAACCACGCAGATGCAGCCCGAACACGGTCACCCCGGAAGCCCCCGCCGCAGCGATTCGGCCGAGCAACGCGTCGAGGTGCTCGACGGAATCGGTCAGGTACGGCAATACCGGGGCGACCATGACATGGCAGTCCAGGCCCGCCTCGCGGATCGCCGAGATCAAGCCCAACCGCGCCTGGGGCGACGGGGTGCCCGGTTCGACATCGCGGTGCAGGGCCTCGTCACCGACCGCCAGGGAGACCGCCACACTCACTGGCACCTGACCGGACGCATCGGCGATCAACCCCAGGTCACGGCGCAGCAATGTGCCCTTGGTCAGTATGGAGAACGGAGTTCCCGACTCCGCCAACGCCTCGATGATCCCGGGCATCAACGCATACCGGCCCTCGGCGCGCTGATACGGATCGGTGTTGGTGCCCAGCGCGACTGTTTCCCGTTGCCACGACGGGCGCCGAAGTTCCCGACGGAGCACGTCGGCGACGTTGGTCTTGACCACCACCTGCGAGTCGAAGTCCGACCCGGAGTCCAGATCGAGGTACTCGTGGGTGGGACGGGCAAAGCAGTAGCGGCAGGCGTGGCTGCAGCCGCGATAGCCGTTGACCGTGAAGCGGAACGGCAGCGCCGAGGCCGCGGGGACCTTGTTCAGTGCCGATTTGCACAGCACCTCGTGAAAGGTCATCCCCTCGAACTGCGGCGAGCGGACGGTGCGCACGAAGCCGACGCGCTGTAGGCCGGGCAGCGCGCCGTCCTCTGCTCCGACCGCCTGCCCATCCCACCGCACAGGTCAATCGAACACCCGTTCGAGCCGGATGTCAAACGTAATTCCACTCGTGTCGGGTCAGCCGGCCGCACACCGCCGCGTCGAGTCCCGCACCACCAGAACGGGTTTCGTACGCCGTTGACCGGCATTCTTCCCGGCCAGCAATTCAGCCAGCAGCCCCAGGGCATCGCGACCCATGTCGAAGGCGTGAGATTCGATCGAGGTCAACGGGACATGCATCTCGGTGGTCAGTGCGATGTTGTTGAAGCCGATCAACGATATGTCCGCGCCGACCCGCAAGCCGTGGTTGCGGATCGAGCCGGCAGCACCGATCGCGGCGAAGTCGTTCACCGCGAACAACGCAGTCGGTGGTGACGGCCCATCGAGTAGGCGGTCCGCGGCGACGTGCCCACCGTTACTGTCCAACCCCGAGAAAACGACGTTCTCCGCGGGCACCTCCACCCCGGCTTCCCGGAAGCGGTCGACGAAACCTGCCGGCCGGTCGATGCCGGTACTGGCGTGCGCGAGGCCTGCGATGACGCCGACGCGGCGGTGCCCCAGCTCGAGCAGATGCTCGGCCGCCAGGCGACCACCCAGGTAGTTGTCGCACGTCGCGGCTGGATAACCGGCGACACTGCGGTTCACCAGGACGAACGGCACCTCACGTCGAGCCAGCTCCTCGAGCACGGTGTGGTCGTCGGCGCGCGCGTCGCCGAGGATGAGCCCGTCGACGCGCCGGTCGAGCATCATCTCGATCCGCTTGCGCTGATCGGCCGGATCGTCCTGGGTGTTTGCCACGAATGCGGTCAGACCGCGCTCGGCGGCGGCCGATTCGATGCCCTCGTAGACGGTGGCCAGAACGACGTCGCTCAACCGGGGAACCAGCACGCCCACCAGATTGGTACGTTTCGTGCGCAGGCTCGCCGCGTGCGGATTCGGCCGGTAGTTGACCTCCGCCGCACGTTGACGGATACGTTCGGCGGTGGCGCCCGATGCGGCACGTTCACCTTCGCGCATCCCGTTGAGCACGCGCGCGACCGTCGAGACGTGTAGGCCGAGGTCGTCGGCGATCGACTGCAGCGTTGCTTGTTTCGACTTGGCCACTCCGGTCTTCCTGTTTGCCGTGCCCTCACCTCTTGACAGTGACGCGCAACTGGGAGCAGTATAGCCCGAACGTTCGGCCCGAACGTTCGGGCACCATGGGCCGGACGTGTCGATCGCCCTCGCGTCGACCCCTTTCAACCTCGGACAAGGACATTTGATGCCTGATCAGCACGCCTCTTCTGAATCCCATCGGTACAGCCCCGCACGGGTGGCCGTGGTGCAGTTCAACCCGCAGGTCGGCGTTGAGAACCTCAAGGCCAACTCCGAGGCGGTCTACGAACGTCTGCACCAGGCTGTAGCCGAGGGCGCCAACCTCATCGTCTTGCCGGAGCTGGCGACCACGGGTTACACCTTCGAATCGCGCGCCGAGGCCTACGCCCATGCCGAACCGGTGCCCTCCGGTGCAACGGTGGCCGGCTGGGTCGAGTTCGCCGCAGCGCACGACGCGTACATCGTCGGATGCCTGCCCGAGCTGGACGGAGCCGAGCTTTTCGACACGGCGGTCCTGGTCGGCCCGGAGGGTTACATCGGCAAATACCGCAAGACCCACCTGTGGAACGAGGAAAAGCTGTTCTTCTCGCCCGGCAATGTGGGCTTCCCGGTATTCCCCACCCGGATCGGCCGGATCGGCCTACTGGTCTGCTGGGACATCTGGTTCCCCGAAACCGCCCGGATCGTCGCGCAGCAGGGCGCCGACATCATCTGCATCCCCACTGGCTGGGTATGGACCCCGCCGCCGCTATACGACGCGAGCGGCACATGTATGGCCGCCTACCTCACCATGACAGCCGCTCACGTCAACAACGTCATCATCGCGACCGCCGACCGCATCGGCACCGAACGGACGTCGGGCTTCATGGGCAACTCGTTGATCGCCGAGACGAACGGCTGGCCGATCGACCGGATCGCGGGACCCGACGAAGACACGATTCTGTACGCCGACGTAGACATCACCGCCTCGCGTGGCGCGCCGATCTGGAACCAGTTCAACGATCTACACCGCGACCGGCGCACCGGCCTGTACGACCAGCTACTCGGTTACCGCGGCGGCCCGGCACTCCCCCGGTAGGCAGCGGCATGACGACTGCACCGCCCGCCCGGTACGAGCGCGCCGCCCTGCCGTTGTGGCCGCTCGTCGCCGCCATCGGACTGCTCGCCGCGACGTTGTGGAGCGGCAGCCTCCGCGCCATCACACCCATCCTCGGTGTGATCGCCTCCGCGGCAAGCGAACCCAACTTCTACAGCAGTTCACTGGCCGGCCTCGGCCTGCTCCTGGGGGGAGCACTCGGCCACTGGTTGCAGACCCGACGTCCGGCAGCCGGTGGCTTCGCACAAGCCTGCGGCACCGGGCTGTGGGTCCCGATGCTCGCCAGCGCAATGCTCGGGGTGGTGGTCAGCAACCTCATGTGGGGTTGGACCTTGGCAAGCGGCACGTGGCAGCCGTTGTTCGCGCCCTTCGTGTCGGTGTCCCCGGCCGTCGTGCTGATGTTCGGGGCGGAGGCCAAGACCGTACTGACCGGCGGAGTACTCGGTGGTCTCGTCACGCCGCCGTTCTCGGTGTTCGGCGCCGACGTGGTGTGCCCGAAACTGGGGCTCCCGCCCGTCGTCGGAGTGACCGGCGGCATGGCGGTCGCGGCGGTGGTCGCATTCACGATCTGCCGTCACCTGCGCTGGCTCCCCCGACCAGTGCGGCTGCGCACCGAACCACCGGCCCGGCCCCCGGAAAAGCACGGCGCCGTCTGGGTGCTTCGCCGGAGCCTGGCCGATTTCTCCGAAGCACAGTTCTTCGGCAGCGAATGGGCCAGCGCCGGGCTCATCGTCGGTGCGATCATCGCTTATCTGCTGAACCCGCCAGCGCCGGCCTACGGGTCGGGCCTGCTCCCCCAGATCCTGGCCGCGCAGGTTCTCACCGCGCTCGTCGCGGTGACCTTGTGGCGGCGGCGCTGGGACCAACGACCGTTCTACCCGACCTTCGTCCCGATCGTGTCGGTGGCGCCCGCCTGCGTGCTCACCTACGGAGGGACGCCCGCCTCGATCCTCGGAGGTTCCATACTCGGTGCGATCATCGGGCCACCGCTGGCCGCCGCGATCGCGGCGAGACTGCCCGCCCATTTTCATCCGCTCACCGGCTACGTGGCCGCCATGGCGGTCGCCACCTCGTTGATCATCCCTGCCCTGCAACTACTCCCAGGAGTTTGACATGACCGAAACCGCCGATACCGCGGTGGTGAGCGGATATTTTCACGACCGCGACATCCCTTCGCTGGCAGCCGATCTGCGTGCTGGGCGCACCACGAGCGTGCAACTCGTCGAACACAGCCTTGCGGCGATCGCTGCGCTCGACCCGACCTTGAACGCATTCACCACCGTTGACGCCGACGGCGCCATCACCGCCGCCGTCGAAGCCGACCGCGAACTCTCGCACGGACACGACCGCGGCGCCCTGCACGGCATCCCGGTATCCGTCAAAGACCTCATCGACATCGCCGGGCACGTCACCACGTCGGGATCACAAGTGAATTCCGGCCCTGCCGAAGCGGATGCCGAATGCATCCGCCGGTTGCGGGCCGCCGGTGCGGTGATCGTGGGCAAGAACGTCTTGCATGAATTGGCCTACGGCGCCACAGGTGACCGGTCGGCACACGGACCATCCCGAAATCCGTGGGACACCCGCAAGATCAGTGGCGGATCGAGCGGCGGAAGCGCCGTCGCAACCGCGGCGGGCATGGTGCCGCTCGCCGTCGGCACCGATACCGCCGGGTCGGTCAGAGTCCCCGCGGCCCTGTGCGGCGTGGTCGGCTTCAAGCCCGCCTACCGGGCCATCCCCACCGCCGGGGTCCATCCGCTGGCTCCATCGCTGGATCACGTAGGACTCTTCGCGACCTCGGCGCGCGGGGCCGCCGACGCTTACACCGCCATATCCGGTCGGCCACCGCAATCCACCGGCGCAGCCCCGCGCGTCGGATGGTTCGAGCCGGCAGGCATCGGGCCGTGCGACCCGGAGATCGCCGACATGGCGCGCGCCGCGTTGGCGCGGGCCGGCATCACCGTCGACGGCACCGTCGGAATCCCGTTCGCCCCAGGCGAGTTGTTCTCCGCGCTCAGTGTCCTACAAGCCGCCGAAGCCTACGCCGAGCACATGGACGGCCTGGCCGGACACGAACACACCATCGACCCCGAGGTCCTCGACCGCCTCCTGAGCGGGCGGGATACCGCGGCGTGGAAGTACGTTCGCGCCGACCGCAAGCGCGACGCTCTGCGCACCGCGGTCGCCGCACTGTTCGACCGGTTCGACGTGTTGGCGATGCCGACCGTGCCGACCGTGGCCACCGAGATCGACCAGCGTGAGCATGAAATCGCCGGGCAGCCAGTCGAAGTGCGGTCGGCACTGCTATCGCTGACCTGCCCGTGGAATCTCACCGGACATCCCGCGTTGAGCGTTCCCGCGGGTACCGTCGCAGCCTTGCCCATCGGGCTCCAGTTGATCACCACGCGCGGTAGCGAGCACCTGATCTTCGACCTGGCCGAGAGAATCGCACGCCCATGACCGTGCACTACACCCCGTTGCTGCCCGTCGGACCCGACACCACCGATTACCGCCGACTCGACACCGGCGACGTGCGTACCGTGAACGCCGCCGGCCGGGACTTTCTGGAGATTCCGCCGGACGCCCTCGAACAGTTGGCCTTCGAGGCCTACCGCGACGTGTCACACCTGCTGCGGACCAGCCACCTGCGACAGGTCGCGGCGATCCTCGATGACCCCGAGGCATCGCCCAACGACCGGTACGTCGCCACCGAGCTGCTCCGCAACGCCAATGTCGCGGCCGGCGGGGTGCTACCCATGTGCCAGGACACCGGAACCGCCATCGTGCATGCCGCACGCGGCCGCCACGTTTTGACCGACGGCGATGATGCCGAACACCTTTCGCGCGGGATCGCCCGTGCCTACACGACGCTGAACCTGCGGTATTCGCAACTGGCACCGTTGTCGATGTTCGACGAGCGCAATACCAACACCAACCTCCCGGCCCAAATCGAGATTCTCGCCGACGGTGATGACGCCTACCGCTTCCTGTTCATCGCCAAGGGCTGTGGCAGCGCCAACAAGAGCTTGCTGTTCCAGCAGACCGCCGCACTGCTCAAGCCCGCCGACCTGCTCGACTTCATCGTCGCCAAGGCCGCGCAGATCGGCACCTCGGCATGCCCGCCCTATCACCTTGCGGTCGTGATCGGCGGCACCAGCGCCGAATTCGCCCTCAAGACCGCCAAACTGGCCTCCGCACACCACCTCGACCGCCTGCCCACCTCCGGAACCGCGGCGGGGAACGGATTTCGCGACTGCGACTTCGAACAGCAGATCCTCACCGCCACACAGCAACTCGGTATCGGTGCGCAGTTCGGCGGCAAGTATTTCTGTCATGACGTGCGGGTGGTACGCCTACCGCGCCATGGCGGCTCACTTCCCATCGCATTGGCGGTGTCGTGCGCCGCGGACCGTCATATCGTGGGCAAGATCAGCCGCGACGGCGTCTTCCTCGAACAACTCGAGGTCGATCCGGCGCGGTTCCTCCCCGACGTCGCGGGCGGTTTCGACGATGATGCCGTGCGAATCGACCTCGATCAATCCTTGGCCGCCACCCGCGCTCAACTGTCGGCCCATCCGGTCGGCACACGAGTGTCCTTGACCGGGACGATGGTGGTGGCACGCGACCTGGCCCATGCCAAGATCCGTGACCGCCTCGACGCCGGAGAACCGCTGCCGGACTACTTGCGCCGCTACCCCGTCTACTACGCCGGGCCGGCAAAGAGACCGGACGGCTACGCCTCCGGTTCGTTCGGACCCACCACCGGCGGCCGGATGGATTCCTACGTCGAGCGGTTCCAAGCCGCCGGCGGCTCATTGGTGATGCTGGCCAAGGGAAATCGATCAGATGCCGTACGGCGATCCTGTCAGGCTCACGGCGGGTTCTATCTGGGATCGATCGGCGGACCCGCGGCCCGGCTCGCCCAGGACTGCATCACCTCGGTGGAAACCGTCGAATACGGAGAACTGGGCATGGAGGCGGTACTGAAAATCCACGTCAAAGACTTCCCGGCATTCATCGTCATCGACGACAAAGGTCACGACTTCTACCGTAACGACCGCACTTCACTCACGATTGGAGCTATACCACAATGACTTTCACCGACGCCGGCCTTCATCACCTCACCTTTGACCGTGCCGGCACCGAGCTCACCGCCGAGGTCAAACCGGGCCGCGGGACAGCGATACTCATCGTCCCCGGCGTCATGGCGGACGCGGCCACCTGGCAGCCGGTGGTCGAAGAGATCGACCTGCCCAACCCGGTGATCACCGTCAACCGGCGCGGCCGGACGCCCAGTGGTCCCCTCGGTGCCGGATACTCGATCGATGTCGAGGTCGCCGACCTGCGGCACCTCATCGGCCAAACCGGGCCAGCCCACCTGTTCGGGTGGAGCTACGGCGCGCTGATCGCACTGGAGACAGCGCTGGAGAGCCCCGGTATCGCGTCCCTGGTCGCCTACGAACCCGTGGCCGCGCCGTTCGCAGCCGAGACCGTGCGGCCCATCCGCGCCGCCGTCGCCGCAGGCGACCTGGACCGGGCTGTCGAACTGGTCAACACCGATGTATCGGGTTTCTCCGCGGACTATGTGGCCGACTTGCGACGCGGCCCAGCCTGGTCAGTGCTGCGACCGCTGGCCGAGCCACTGGGCGAAGAACTCGCCGCGATCAACTCGTACACGCCGGCCCTGGACGGGTACCGAGAGCTTCAGATGCCGGTGACGCTCATCCTCGGCGCACTGAACGAGAACCAGGCTCCGTACGGCACCGCCTTCGCCCCGTTCGCGGCCGCACTGCCTCAGGCCGATGTCGTTCGATTGCCAGGACAAGGCCACCTGGCACACGTCGAAGCACCCGCCGAACTCGCGCGAGCCATCACCGCCGCCGTCCGGGGAGCCGAAGCCGGCAGATGAGACTGGGGTGCGCCGATGCCGCGGTTTCGGGTACGGCATCGGCGCGCGCCGTGGGCGCTTGCCCAGTCACTCGCGCATCGGGTCGGAAACGGAACCGCCCGACGCGCTCTTGAATATCGAACAACAGTTCGAGTGCGCCGTCAAGGCGGATCTCAGTTCGTGGGAATCGCGGGGTGACTGAGCCAGGTCACCACTGGCCGAGCTGGCAGCGCGGGCTGTACGGATGATCGTTCTGGACCGCGATCTGGCCGTCGACGGAAATTTCGCAGTGCGCGTTGGGCTCGGCCCGGCCGCCGTGCGTGGTGCTCGCGACGGTGAAGATGGCCCACTGCGGATCGGCGAGCGTCGTCTCGAACACCCACGGCGCATCCGGACCGACGTTGACCGTTGCCTTCTGCAGGTACTTGTACGCGTCGGCGTTGTAGGCGTCTTTACTCGCAGGCTGCGTCGTCAGGTAGTAGAGGTCGAACTCGTATGGTGCGCCGGAGGTCAGCGTGTACTTGACCTTGTGGCCCTGGGCGTCCGGTTCCGCATACGACGTTGCGTTGGAGACCGCCATACCCGCGGCCGCCAGAACCAGCGCCGCACCGACCGTGGTTGTCACTTTTCGCACATTCGTCATACCCGTCATATCCCAGCAGGCTACCGCCTTGTTACAGGTGCGACTAACGGGTCCGGCGGCGCCGCGTCAACGGCAAACCAACTCGGCCTAGCTTGAGGTTAATTTGTTTGTCACACACAGACATTTCCCAGTAACAGCCGCGATCTAACGTCCCGATTCGACACCTGCAGTCCGGTGTCAACCTCTTGCACCGCTGTCGATCGTGATCGGCCGAGAAGCGCTGCCATTCAAGGGAAAGGTCGCCCATGCGAGTTCCAGGACGTGCCCCGTTGCGTCGGTCGACGTTAGCCGCAGGGAGTTTGATCGCAGCAGCCAGCCTGCTGCTGGCCGGCTGCGGCAGCCGTGCGAGCGAAACCGACTCAGCAAACGCAGCTTCCTGCGTGGACACCTCCGGTCCCAAGATCAAAGTCGGATCGTTGAACTCCCTGTCGGGGACGATGGCGATTTCCGAGGTCACGGTCCGCGATGCGATCAAGCTCGCGGTCGAGGAGATCAATTCCAAGGGCGGCGTTCTGGGCAAACAGATCGAGCTCATCGGCGAGGACGGCGCGTCCGAGCCCACGGTGTTCGCCGAGAAGGCCGAGAAGCTGATCAGCAGCGACTGTGTGGCAGCGGTGTTCGGCGGTTGGACCTCATCGAGCCGCAAGGCCATGCTCCCGGTGTTCGAGAGCGCGAACGCGCTGCTGTACTACCCCGTGCAGTACGAAGGCCTCGAGTCGAGCAAGAACATCTTCTACACCGGCGCCACCACCAACCAGCAGATCGTCCCCGCGCTGGACTACCTCAAGGAGAAGGGCATCAAGTCGCTGTACCTCGTGGGCAGCGACTACGTGTTCCCGCAGACGGCCAACCGAATCATCAAGGCCTATGCCAAAGAGAACGGCATCGAGATCAAGGGCGAGGACTACACCCCGCTCGGTTCCACGGACTTCTCCACCATCGTCAACAAGGTTCGCAGCGCCGACGCCGACGCCGTGTTCAACACGCTCAACGGCGACTCCAACGTGGCGTTCTTCCGGGAGTACCGCAACGTCGGCCTGACCCCGCAGGAAATGCCGGTGGTCTCGGTCTCGATCGCCGAGGAAGAAGTCGGCGGTATCGGAGTGCAGAACGTCGCCGGCCAGCTGACCGCGTGGAACTATTACGAAACCATCGACACCCCGGTGAACAAGGCTTTCGTCAAGGCCTACAAGGACTTCGTCAAAGACCCCAAGAAGCCCACCTCGGATCCGATGGAAGCCGCCTACGTCTCGGTCTATCTGTGGAAGAACACCGTCGAGAAGGCCAAGTCCTTCGACGTCGCGGCGATTCAGGACAACGCGGATGGGGTCAGCTTCGACGCACCCGAGGGCAAGGTCACCATCGACGGCGAGAACCACCACATCACCAAGACCGCCAGGATCGGTGAGATCCGGCCCGACGGCCTGATTTACACGATCTGGGAGTCCAAGGGCCCGATCGAGCCCGACCCGTACCTGAAGTCCTACCCGTGGGCTGCGGGGCTGTCCGGATAAGCATGGACATCCTTATCGGCCAGCTGGCAACGGGATTGAGCCTGGGCTCGATCCTGTTGCTGGCCGCACTCGGCCTGTCCCTGACCTTCGGCCAAATGGGCGTCATCAACATGGCGCACGGCGAATTCATCATGGCCGGGTGCTACACCGCTTACGTTGTTCAGCAGGTCATCACCAATGCCGGTGCCTCACTGTTGGTTTCGCTGCTGGTCGGCTTCCTCGTCGGCGGCGCCATGGGAGCACTGCTGGAGGTGACGTTGATCCGGCGGATGTACCACCGTCCGCTGGACACCCTGCTGGTCACCTTCGGAGTCGGCCTGATCCTGCAACAGGTTGCTCGCGACATCTTCGGCGCGCCGGCCGTCAATGTCGTCGCCCCGGAATGGCTGTCGGGTGGCGTCGAGATTCTCGGCGCGGTGGTGCCCAAGACCCGGATATTCATCCTGGTGCTGGCCGTCGTTTGTGTGGCGGTGCTCGCCACGGTGCTCAAGACGAGTCCGATGGGGCGCAGGATCCGCGCGGTGGTTCAGAACCGCGATCTGGCTGAAACCAGCGGAATCTCCTCGCGCAGAACCGATATCACCACCTTCTTCATCGGATCGGGACTGGCCGCGGTGGCCGGGGTGGCACTGACCCTGATCGGCTCCACCAGCCCCACCATCGGCCAGAGCTTCCTGATCGACGCCTTCCTGGTGGTGGTGGTCGGCGGACTCGGCCAGATCAAAGGCACCGTCATCGCGGCCTTGGCCCTCGGCTTCCTGAACTCGTTCATCGAGTACAGCACCACAGCGTCGCTGGCCAAGGTGATCGTCTTCGCCATCATCGTGATCTTCCTGCAGGTGCGCCCGCAGGGACTGTTCACGGTACGGACCAGGAGCCTGGTATGAGTGCAGTGACGCAGGAAATACGGTCGAGCCTGGGCCGTTGGCAGACCTGGGCCGGATTCGGGGCCGCGGCGGTGGTGCTGTTCGGCGTGGCACCGGCGGTTCTGTCGGACTTCCGTCTGAGCCTGCTGGGCAAGTTCTTGTGCTTCGCGATCGTGGCGGTGGGCATCGGCCTGGCCTGGGGTCGCGGCGGAATGCTGGTACTGGGCCAGGGCGTGTTCTTCGGCCTCGGCGGCTACATGATGGGGATGCACCTCAAGATCGCCGACGCCGAGATCCGTGGCCACGACGTGCCCGATTTCATGCAGATCGCCGGGGTACGGCACCTGCCCGGTTACTGGGAACCCTTCGCCTCCCCCGCATTCACATTGGTGGCGATCCTGGTACTGCCGACGGCCGTCGCGGCCCTGCTCGGCTTCGGGGTGTTCAAGCGCCGCGTCAAAGGCGCCTATTTCGCCATCCTGTCGCAGGCACTGGCCGCGGCGCTGGCGATCCTGCTGGTCGGCCAGACCAGCCTCGGCGGCAGCAACGGGCTGACCAATTTCCGGACCTTCTTCGGGTTCAACCTCAACGACCCGGCGAACAAGCGGATGGTGTATTTCCTTGCGGCAGCGACACTTCTGATCGTCGTGGCCCTGGTGCGTCAGCTGATGTACAGCCGCTACGGCGAGCTGCTGGTCGCCGTGCGCGACGGGGAGGAACGAGTGCGGTTCCTGGGCTACGACCCGGCCAACATCAAGGTCGTGGCGTATACCCTGGCGGCATTGTTCGCCAGCATCGCCGGTGCGTTGTTCGTGCCGATCGTGGGATTCATCGCGCCGTCACAAGTCGGCATCGTGCCGTCCATCGCCTTCCTGATCGGCGTCGCGATCGGCGGCCGCACCACCCTGCTCGGGCCCGTCCTCGGCGCCATCGGGGTGGCCTGGGCGCAAACCCTTTTCTCCGAACGGTTTCCCTCCGGTTGGATCTACGCACAGGGTCTGCTGTTCATCGTGGTCGTCGGATTCTTCCCCGCGGGTCTGGCCGGGCTCGGTGCACTGTTCACCCGGTGGCGGCGCTCACGTGCCGGCGCGCCCAATCCCGAGGAGTCCCCGCTGGAATCGGCAACGGATGCCGATTCCGAGAAAGTAGGTGCCGCGTCGTGATCGCAACCGAGCAGACCGAGGCACCGGAGCCGGTGGCCGGAGGCAACGCGGGCATGGGCGCCCAGTATCTGGAAGTCCGGGGACTGACAGTCGATTTCGACGGGTTCAAGGCGGTGAGCAACGTCGACCTCACCCTGTTCCAGGGAGATCTGCGCTTTCTCATCGGCCCCAACGGCGCGGGTAAGACGACCGTCATCGACGCCATCACCGGTCTGGTGGGGGCCACCGGTTCGGTGAACAAGTCGGGGGCGGAGTTGCTCGGCAAGAAGGTGCACCAGATCGCCAGGTTGGGCGTGGGCCGCACCTTTCAGACAGCGAGCGTCTTCGAACAACTCACGGTGTTGCAGAACCTCGACATCGCTGCGGGCGCCGGCCGTTCACCCTGGACCCTGTTGCGCCGCCGACGCGGCGTGCTGCCCGCGATCGAAGAAGCGCTCGAGACCACCGGGCTGGCAGAGCTGGCCGACAAGCCCGCGGGCGTGCTGGCCCACGGTCAGAAGCAGTGGCTGGAGATCGGCATGCTGCTGGTACAGAACGCCGATGTCCTGTTACTCGACGAACCGGTGGCCGGGATGAGTCACGAGGAACGGGAAGAGACCGGAAACCTGTTGCGCCGCATCGGAGGAGCCCGCACCGTGGTGGTGGTGGAGCATGACATGGACTTCATGCGGGCCTTCGCGACCTCGGTCACGGTGTTGGCTCGCGGCCAGGTGATCGCCGAGGGTTCGGTGGCCGAGGTTCAGGCCAACCCGAAAGTCCAAGAGGTCTATCTCGGCACTGCCGCGGCCGGCGTGGAAGGAATCGCCTGATGCTCGAACTACTCGACGTTCGAACCGGTTACGGCCGTTCCGAAGTGATACACGGTGCGAGCATCGCCGTGCCCTCCGATGGCGTCGCCGCGGTCATGGGTCACAACGGCGCCGGAAAGACGACCCTGCTGCGGGCGGCGGTCGGCCTGCTCAAATGCACTGCGGGAAAGGTGCTTTTCGACGGTGAGGACATCACCCGGCTGCGCCCTAGCGCACGGGTGGCGCGCGGTCTGGCGTACGTGCCCCAGGGACAGCAGTCCTTCGGACAGTTGACCACCGCGGAGAATCTTCAGGTGGTCGCCGATGGCCGCAAGAACGGCAAGGCGCTGATCGACGAGCAGCTGGACCTGTTCCCTGCCCTGAAGGAATTGCTCACCCGTCGCGCGGGCCTGCTCTCGGGCGGCCAGCGGCAACAGCTTGCCATCGCGCGGGCGTTGATCACCAGCCCCAAGTGCCTGATCCTCGACGAGCCGACCGAAGGCATCCAACCGTCGGTGGTGGCCGAGATCGAAGCCGCGATCACCTCGCTGACTGCCCGCGGCGATCTGGGAGTCCTGCTGGTGGAACAACACATCGGCTTCGCGCTGGAATCCGCGCAGCGCTACTACATCCTGGAGGCCGGGCGCATCACATCGAGTGGCACGGGCGGCTCCACGTCCGAGGCCGACGTCCGCGCCGCCATGGCCATCTGACCCCCCCAGCACCGCGAGCGTGCGCGTCTGCCGCCCGACACGCCGCCAATCGTCGGCATTTCCCGCACGCTCGCGGCTCGCCACGGGCACACTTTCGACCATGACCGAACCGGCTCAGCCCCGGGTTCTGGCCGATAGCGGCGCAACGGTGGTGGCCGAACACGGGCCGCTCGTCGTCGTCATCGATCGCGGCAGCGGGCCGTTGGCGACCACCGCGTTCGTTCTCGGTGTGTTGGCGGTCGTGTTCGGCGGGTTCGGCGCCGTCACCCTCGCACTCGCGGGCTCGACCGGGCGCGGGGCAGACGCTGACGTACCGCCGATGGTGAGTGCGGTGTTTCTCGCCGTCGGGCTGGCCTTGGCCGCCGCGACAATTGCCGTGGTGCGACGGATCAAGGCGAAGCACCGGCAGCCGCTGACCGGCTACCGGCCGGTCGCCGTGTTCGACCGGGCCCGCGGGGTGCTCATCGACGGCGACGGCAAAGTGCTGGCCCCGCTGTCGCAGGTGCAGCTCGCCCGCCGGATGCAGCTGGGCTCCAGCTCACCCAAACTCGTCGCGGTGACTCCGAGCGGCGATCGGATCCTGAAGCGGGGCACCCCTTCAACGGCGGCCTCGGCAACCTGGACGAGGTACTTACCGCGGCGGTGTATGGCCGCTGAGCGCGCGCGAGCGTGCACGGAATGCTGCCGAAATACGGCGTGCCGGGCGGCAGACACGCACGCTCGCGGTGCAGGCGGTCAGGACAGGCGGGAAAGCACCTCGGCGACAACGGAGTCGGCGGCAATGTCCACCTGCTCGCCGGTGGCGAGATCCTTGAGCCCGATGGTGCCGGCCTCGATATCGCGGTCCCCCGCCACCAGCGCGTACTTGGCGCCAGAGCGGTCCGCCGCCTTCATCGCGCCCTTGAGCCCGCGGTCGCCGTACGCCAGGTCGACCCGCACCCCGCCGGCCCGCAGCCGCGCGGCCAGCTTCGCCAGTTCGAGCTTGGCGGCGTCGCCCAGCGGCACACCGAAAACCTCGACGCCGCCGACACCGGTCACCGATTTGCCCTCGGCCTGCAGTGCGAGCAGCGTGCGGTCGACACCGAGCCCGAAGCCGATCCCCGACACGTCCTGCCCACCGAGCTGACTCATCAGGCCGTCGTAGCGGCCACCGCCGCCGATGCCGGACTGCGCGCCCAGCCCGTCGTGCACGAACTCGAAGGTGGTCTTGGTGTAGTAGTCGAGACCGCGCACCATCCGGGGATTGATCACATACGGCACCCCGAGCGCGTCGAGGTGCGCCTGCACCACCTCGAAGTGCGCCTTGGCACTGTCGGACAGGTGATCGAGCATCAGGGGCGCGTCGGCGGTCATCTCCCGCACATGGGGCCGCTTGTCGTCGAGCACCCGCAGCGGGTTGATCTCGGCGCGCCGCCGGGTCTCCTCGTCGAGGTCGAGCTTGAACAGGAACGCCTGCAACAGCTCCCGGTACGCCGGCCGGCAGGTGTCGTCACCGAGCGAGGTGAGCTCGAGACGGAACCCGTCGAGCCCGAGTGAGCGGAACCCGGCGTCGGCGATCGCGATGACCTCGGCGTCCAGCGCCGGATCATCGACGCCGATGGCCTCCACCCCGACCTGCTGCAGCTGGCGGTAGCGCCCGGCCTGCGGACGCTCGTAGCGGAAGAACGGACCGGAATAGCAGAGCTTGACCGGCAGCGCGCCCCGGTCCAGCCGATGCTGGATCACCGCGCGGATCACGCCGGCGGTCCCCTCGGGCCGCAGCGTCACCGAACGGTCACCGCGGTCGGCGAAGGTGTACATCTCCTTGGACACCACATCGGTGGACTCACCCACACCGCGGGCGAACAGCGCGGTGTCCTCGAAGATCGGCAGCTCGATATCGCCGTAGCCGGCCCGGCGCGCCGCGGTCAGCAGGCCGTCCCGGACCGCGACGAACTGCGCCGACTCCGGCGGGAGGTAATCGGGCACGCCCTTGGGCGCCTGAAATGCAGAAGTCACAGAGTCAAACCTTCGAGAAACGGGTTGGTGCGGCGTTCGTGCCCGATGGTCGTGCGCGGGCCGTGTCCTGGTAATACCACGGTGTCATCGTCGAGTACCAACAGCTTTGTCACGATCGACGTGAGCAGGTCACGTCCGCTGCCACCGGGCAGGTCGGTGCGGCCCACCGAGGACCGGAACAGCGTATCGCCCGTGAAAACCGTCTCGGCGGCCGATGCATTCTCCGGCCCGGAGACCCGGAACACCACCGACCCCCTGGTGTGTCCCGGCGAGTGATCGACGGTGACCGAGACACCGCCGAAGTCGAGTGTCTGACCGTCGCGATCCAATTCGACCAGCTGTTTGGGCTCGGACAACAGCACGCCGAACGCAAGCCGGGACAACGATCCCAGCAGCGCCGGGCCGAATCCCTTGATCGGATCGGTCAACATGCCCCGATCCTCGGGATGGATGTAGACGGCGCAGCCGTAGGTGTCGGCGACCTTCTGCGCCGACCAGATGTGATCGAGGTGACCGTGTGTCAGCAGTACCGCTGCCGGGGTCAGGCGATGCTCGTCGAGAATCCGGCGCAACCGGTCCATCGCCCGCTGCCCCGGGTCGACGACGATCGCGTCGGCCCCTGGCCGCTGCGCCAGGACATAGCAGTTGCACGCCAGTATCCCGGCCGGAAATCCGGTAATGAACACGGCCCCAGTTTCCCACGTGGTGCCGTCCCCCATGCGCCGCGACCTGCGGCTGCCGCGGGTCGCGGCACCGCCGCGCAGGTTCGCCTGGCAGACTCGTTGCCAACCTCAACCGCCAACAAGGAGGACTGCCGCGGTGCCGACCAACGAACAACGGCGTGCGACGGCCAAGCGCAAGCTGGAGCGTCAGCTTGAACGTCGCGCCGCCCAGGAACGCAAACGACGCATCGTGACCATCGTGGGCACCGTCGTCGGGGCGCTCGTGGTCATCGGCGCCGTCGTGGCCACGTTCGTCTTCACCGGCAAGGACTCCGGCAATACCACTGCCTCCGCGGATACCACCACCGCCACGTCAGGAGCTCAGGCGCAGCCGGCCGGCGACGGCCAGCTGCCCGCCTTCGTCGCACCCGCCGACCTCGGCGCCAACTGCCAGTACCCGGCCGCGGCGCCGGCGAGCAAGCCGAACACCCCGCCCCGCACCGGCAAGATCCCCACCGACGAGAAGACCGTCAGCGTCAGCGTGGTCACCAACCAGGGCAACATCGGTCTGCTGCTGGACAACGGCAAGGCCCCCTGCACGGTCAACAGCTTCGCGAGCCTGGCCGGGCAGAACTACTTCAACGACACCCCGTGCCACCGGCTGACCACCAGCGGCATTTCGGTGCTGCAGTGCGGGGACCCGTCGGGCAGCGGCACGGGCGGCCCCGGCTATCAATTCGCCAACGAGTACCCGACCAACCAGTTCCAGCCGGGCGACCCGGCGTTGGAGAAGCCGGTGGTCTACCCGCGCGGCACCGTGGCGATGGCCAATGCCGGGCCCAACACCAACGGCAGCCAGTTCTTCCTCGTCTACCAGGATTCGCAGCTGCCCCCGAACTACACGGTGTTCGGCAAGATCGATGACACCGGTCTGGCCACTCTCGACAAGATCGCGGCGGCCGGCGTGGCCGGCGGCGGACCGGACGGTAAGCCGGCGCTCGACGTCCAGCTGAAGTCCGTGGCCCTGGACTAGGGTCGCCGAGGCGTTGACCTTCCCGCCCCCTTACGGCGGATACCGGCCGGAGCACCCCACTCACCCGGTGGGCTATCCGGCCGGGCCTCCCCCGCCCGCCCACACCAACAGCATGGCGGTCGCCTCACTGGTGTGTGCCGTCCTGTTCGCACCGCTGGGAATCCTGTTCGGCCATATCTCGCTGTCGCAGCTCAAACGCAGCGGTGAACAGGGTCGTGGCATCGCGATCTCCGGCCTGGTCATCGGGTACGTCATGACGGCGCTGGCGGCCGTGATGGTGGTGCTGGCCGTGGTGTTCGCCTTCGTCGTGGTCGAAGCCGCCGAGAACATGCCCCGACAGGACCGCTATACGGCGACCCCGGGCTCTGACCGGCAGCTGCCCGCGTTCGCACCGCCGCGGAACCTGGGTGCCAACTGCCAGTACCCGGCCACCACCGAACCGGCGACTCGGCCGACGGTCCCGCCCCGCACCGGTACGGTGCCAACCGAACCCGCCACGGTCGAAGCCGGGATCGTCACCGATCGCGGCAGCATCGGTCTCATCCTGGCCAACGGCAAGGCGCCGTGCACGGTGAACAGCTTCGCCAGCCTGGCCGCGCAAGGGTTCTTCGACGGCACCGGATGCCACCGCCTGACCACCGGAGACCTCGCGACACTGCAATGCGGTGACCCGTCGGGCAGCGGGACCGGCGGGCCCGGTTACCGCTTCCCCAACGAGTACCCGACCAACCAGTACCGGCTCTCCGACCCAGCGGTGAAGCAACCGGTGGTCTACCCGCGCGGCACCGTGGCCATGGCGAACGCCGGTCCGGGAACCAACGGCAGCCAGTTCTTCCTGGTGTACGAGGATTCCCTGCTGCCGCCGACCTACACGGTGTTCGGCACCGTGGACCGGACGGGATTGGCTACCCTCGACGCGATCGCGGCCGACGGGGTCGTCGACGGCAGCGACGACGGCCGGCCCGCCACACCGGTAACGATCAAATCGGCGATGGTGGGTTGACCCTGGCCCGGCGCAGGCCCGCGCCGGCTGACCAGCAGGCGCGGGTCAGGCCGCACTGGTGACGCGGTAGACGTCGTACACGCCCTCCACGTTGCGCACCACACTCAGCAGGTGGCCGAGATGTTTGGGATCGCCCATCTCGAAGGTGAACCGGCTGATCGCCACCCGGTCGTTGGACGTGGTGACCGACGCCGACAGGATGTTGACCTTCTCGTCGGCCAGCACCCGCGTCACGTCCGAGAGCAGCCGGTGCCGGTCCAGCGCCTCCACCTGAATGGCCACCAGGAACACCGACGACGGCGACGGCGCCCAGTTCACCTCGATGATGCGCTCTGACTGTTGTTGCAGCGACGCCGCATTCGTGCAATCGGTGCGATGCACACTGACGCCGCCACCGCGGGTGACGAAACCCATGATGGTGTCGCCCGGTACCGGTGTGCAGCACTTGGCGAGCTTGGTCAGGGTGCCCGGGGCTCCCGGCACCGCGACACCGGTGTCGTCGGTGCTGCGCTGGCGCACCGGCATGGTCAACGGGGTGGACCGCTCGGCGAGCTCGTCCTCGGCCGCATCGTCGCCGCCGAACTGGGCGAGCAGACGCTGCACGACGTGGCGCGCCGAGACGTGGCCCTCACCGACCGCGGTGTAGAGCGCCGAGACGTCGGTGTAGCGCAACTCGCGGGCCAGCGCAGCCATCGAATCGGCATTGATCAAGCGCTGCAACGGAAGTCCGCCCCGGCGGACCTCCCGCGCGATGGCATCCTTGCCGGACTCCAGGGCCTCTTCGCGCCGCTCTTTGGCGAACCACTGCCGGATCTTGGCCTTCGCGCGCGGCGACACCACGAAGGTCTGCCAGTCACGTGACGGCCCGGCGTTGGGCGCCTTCGAGGTGAACACCTCGACGACTTCACCGTTCTCCAGCTTGCGCTCCAGCGCGACCAACCGCCCGTTGACCCGGGCACCGATGCAGCGGTGCCCCACCTCGGTGTGCACCGCGTAGGCGAAGTCGACCGGGGTCGAGCCGGCCGGCAGGTTGATCACGTCGCCCTTGGGGGTGAAGACGAAGATCTCTTGTACCGCAAGGTCGTAACGCAACGACTCGAGGAACTCGCCGGGGTCGGCGGCCTCCCGCTGCCAGTCGAGCAGCTGGCGCATCCAGGCCATGTCGTCGATCTCGCTGGCGGCGTGCGGATGCGGAACTCCGTTGCGGCCCTTGGCTTCTTTGTAACGCCAGTGCGCGGCGATGCCGTACTCGGCGGTCCGGTGCATGTCGCGGGTGCGGATCTGCACCTCCAGCGGCTTGCCCTCCGGGCCCACGACCGTGGTGTGCAGGGACTGATAGACCCCGTAGCGCGGCTGGGCGATGTAATCCTTGAACCGGCCCGCCATCGGCTGCCACAGCGAGTGCACGACGCCGACCGCGGCGTAGCAGTCCCGGATCTCGTCACACAGGATCCGGACGCCGACCAGGTCGTGGATGTCGTCGAAGTCGCGGCCCTTGACGATCATCTTCTGGTAGATCGACCAGTAATGCTTGGGCCTGCCCTCGACAACCGCGTTGATCTTCATCGCACTCAGCGCCACACCGATCTCGGCACGCACCTTGGCCAGGTACGTATCGCGTGACGGCGCCCGGTCGGCGACCAGCCGCACGATCTCCTCGTACTTCTTGGGGTGCAGGATCGCGAACGACAGATCCTCCAGCTCCCACTTGACCGTGGCCATCCCGAGCCGATGCGCAAGGGGCGCAATGACTTCCAGCGTCTCCCGGGCCTTGCGGGCCTGCTTCTCGGGCGGCAGGAACCGCATGGTGCGCATGTTGTGCAGCCGGTCGGCCACCTTGATCACCAGTACCCGAGGATCACGGGCCATCGCGATGATCATCTTGCGGATCGTCTCGCCCTCGGCTGCCGAGCCGAGCACCACCTTGTCCAGCTTGGTGACCCCGTCGACCAGGTGGCCGACCTCGGCACCGAACTCGGCGGTCAACGCCTCCAGGGTGTAGCCGGTGTCCTCCACGGTGTCGTGCAGCAGCGCGGCGACCAGCGTCGTGGTGTCCATGCCGAGCTCGGCCAGGATGTTGGCGACCGCCAGCGGGTGGGTGATGTAGGGATCACCGGACTTGCGGAGCTGGTCGGCATGACGCTGCTCGGCCACGTCGTAGGCACGCTGCAGCAGCTGCAGGTCGGCTTTCGGATAGATCTCGCGGTGAACGGCGACCAGCGGCTCCAGCACCGGGTTGACCGCACTGCGCTGCGCGGTCATCCGGCGGGCCAGCCGCGCGCGCACCCGCCGGGAGGCGCTGGTCTTGGTGGCGTCGGGTCCCGTGGTACCCGGCAGCGCCGGGGGCGACTGCACCGCCTGGCCCGCCGTCGCGTCCGTACCCGTATCGCCGGCCATCGTCACCTCCGCTCAACCTCCGAGAGTTCGAGGATATCCCTCACACCGTGTGCAGGCTGGTGACCTGTAGCGGCGCCACGATGTCGCGGCCGCCCAGGGCCGTCAATTCCAGCACCACCGCGGCGCTGCGCACGTTGGCCCCGCTCGCCTCGAGCAGCTGCCGTGCCGCTCCCAGGGTCCCGCCGGTGGCCAGGACATCGTCGATGATCACAACATTGCGACCGGCGATATCAATCCCGTCGGCCGGGATCTCCAACGTCGCGCTGCCGTACTCGAGCTGATAGGTGACGCTGTGCACCGGAGGCGGCAGCTTCCCGCCTTTGCGCACCGCCAGCACACCCACGCCCAGCCGGGTCGCGACCGCAGCGCCCAGGAGAAACCCCCGCGCGTCCAGTCCCGCGACCAGATCCGCATCGGCGGCAGTGGCGGCGAGCGCGTCGGTCACCGCCCCCAAACCCTCGGCGTCGGCCAGCAGCGGGGTCAGATCCTTGAACTGCACACCTGGCTCGGGAAAGTCGGGAACCTCCCGAATCAGTTTCCGGACCAGCTCCGAAACCCTGGCGGTGTCCTCGCTCATGTGGACAGCTTCCAGCGGTCCATGTTCCAGCCTGCGCCCCAGCGAGTCGGATTACTGCTCACGGCATACATCTTGGTCGACGTCAGCACCGTGCGCTGCTGGCGGTACAGCGGCAGGGTGGGCATGTCGTTCCAGAGGATCGGGGCGCCCTCCCCCGCCAGCCGGGCCAGTTCCTTGGGATCGTTGGTGACGGCCTGGGCATCGATGATCCCGTCGACCCGTTCATTGGCGTAACCGGGCAGGTTGTTGCCGTTGGCGGAGTGGAAAGCGTAGGCGTCGATCGCCGACGAACCCGAGGAGCCGCTGCCCGCGGCCCCGCCCGTGCCGGCCAGCAATCCGTCGAGCTCGTTGTTGCGCAAGGCCACCGGCCCGGCGGTCGCCGATCCGGCGTCCTGAACGGTGATGCCCGCTGCCGCACACGATTTCGCGATCGCACCCACCGTCGCGGCCAGTCTGGCGTTGGGTGTCTGGTAACCGATCCGGACGGTCAGCGGCTTGTTGTTGAGGGCGGCCCGGGCGGCATCGGGATTGGCCACGCCGAATTGCGCTGCCTCACCGACGTTCTCGGCCGCACTGAATGCGTCGTCGCTGACCGGGCTGAGCCGCGAGTTGATGATCGGCGTCGCGGCGTTGCGCGCGATCACGTCCCGGGGGGTACACAGTGCCACGGCCCGCCGCGCTGCCGGGGCGGCCAGCGGCCCACCCGGCGCGAAGATCAGCTGCTCGATACCGGCCGACGGGCTCTCCATGCTGACGTAATCCTCAGGCAGGTTCAGCAGGCCCGATGATCCGGACTCGATGTCGACGACGTCGAACGAACCCTGATTGACCCGTTCCTGGATGTCGGCTCCGCGTGGCCACACCGCGATCCGGTTGGTGATGGCCGGGGTGCCCCACCACTTGTCGTTGGCCACCAGGACCACCACGCCGTCCTCGGACACCGAGTCGATCCGGTACGGACCCGACGACGGGAACTTCTTCAGATCGAGGTCGGGCTTGAGATCCCACACGGTGTTCCATGCCTTGGCGATCCGGTCGATCGTCGGCTGGTCGCCGTTCTGCAGTGCGGTCGTCACACCCCCGTCACCGAGACCGAGTTCGTCTGCGATGACGTGCGAGGGCATCAGCGACGTCGCCGCGAACAGGTGCCCGTAGTCGAGGAATCCGCGGTCCTGGGCGAACGACACCCGGGCCCGCTTCTGGCCGGGTGCGCAGTCAACGGACGCGATGTCGCGGTAACCCGCCCGGCTGGCGGCATCGAAACCGGGAAAGCGCCCGGATTGTGCGCCCCACGCCAACACCAGGTCGTCACAGGTGATCGGCTTGCCGTCGGAATAGACCGCCTTGTCGCTGATCACGTAATCGAGCACCAACGGAGCGCGGCCGACCACCGACACCGAGCCGAAATCGTTGTCGGCGACCACCTGGCCCTCTGGGCCGTGGTAGGCGAAGCCCGTCAACGCCCGCGCGAAGGCCTGTGGACCGGCAGACGCGGCCCCGGCCACCGTGTTCGTGTTGTAGGTGGTCAGGGTGCCGTCGACGGCGTAGTCGATCTCGTCGGCCGAGCTGCCCGAACACGCCGCCAGCCCCATCGCGGTGACCATGGACAGCGCCGCCGCCGTCACCGCCGTCCGGGCCCGGGCGATGCCCCGCCACTGAACCATGCGGTTTACCGCCGGGTGTTCCGTTTGCCCGACGGACGTCCGGTCCGTGAGGCCGGTCGCGCACCGGGTGCCGGCTTGTCGGGTGCGGGCTCGGCGGCGACCGAAGCCGTCACCGTCTCGGCACCGGCGTCGTCCGCATCCGCCGTGTCGGTGGCGTCTGCCGCGCCCTTGGTGGAGGTCGCCGCCTTGGCGCCCTTCTCCCGGCGATTGAGGACCCGCTTGGTGTGCTTGCGCACCAATTCCGTGCGTTCGCGCAGCGAGACCAGCAGCGGCGTGGCGAAGTAGATCGAGGAGTAGGTGCCGACGATGACACCGACCAGCTGGACCAGGGCCAGATCCATCAGCGTGCCGACCCCGAGAAGCCAGACCGCGACCACCATCAGCGCCACGATCGGCAACACCGAGATCAAGCTGGTGTTGATCGAGCGCATGAACGTCTGGTTGACGGCGAGGTTGGCCTGCTCGGCGAACGTCCGGCGGGTGGTGTGCTCGAAGCCGTGGGTGTTCTCCTCGACCTTGTCGAACACGATCACCGTGTCGTAGAGAGAGAAGCCCAGGATCGTCAGCAGGCCGATCACCGTGGCCGGGCTGACCTCGAACCCGACCAGCGAATAGACGCCGGCGGTGACGACCAGGTCGAAGACCAGCGTGGCCATCGCCGCCATCGCCATGTAGCGCTCATACCGCCAGGCGATGTAGATCGAGGCCAGCACGAGGAACACCACCAGCGCGATCAACGCCTTGTCGGTGATCTGGCCGCCCCAGGTCTCCGACACCTTCGAGTCGCTGATCGCCTGCTTGCTGGGCTGGCCGTCGCTGCCCTTGGGGTGGAACTCGTCGAACAGCGCGGTCCGCAGTTGTTCGATCTCCGGTTCGGACAGCGTCTCCGAACGGATCTGGACAGTGGCCGAGTCGCCGCTGCCGACCAGCACCACGGATTCGGGCGCCCGGTTCAGGGTCTTGCTGTAGACGTCCTCGACCTGCTGGACCGAGACAACTCCCTCGGAACCGGCCGACGGCATCGACACCTTCGTGCCGCCCTCGAAGTCGATACCGAAGGTGAACCCGCGAAGCACCATGCTGGCGACGCACACCGCGACGATGACGCCGCTGATCGCGTACCAGAGCTTGCGGCGCCCGATCACCTCAAAGGCGCCGGTGCCGGTGTAGAGCCGGACGAAGAAGCCGTGCTTCGGCAGTGCCGCAGCCGTGGATTCGATACTCGGCGCCTCCACCGCGGTGTCCTTGACGTCGTCAGCTGCAGTGTCGTTTTTTGCTGCCATGTGCTTATCCCCGTCCCGCGGTCGCATGCGAAGCCTCCCGGCGTTCCCGCGCGATCTGTTGCACCGCGCCGAGACCGTTGAAGGCTGGTTTTGCCATCGTCGGGGACTTGGAGGCCAGGTACACCAGCGGCCAGGTCACCAGGAACACCACCACGATGTCCAGGATCGTGGTCAACCCCAAGGTGAACGCGAAGCCCTTGACCTGGCCGATCGCCAGGAAGTACAGGACCGCGGCGGCCAGGAAGGTCACGGCGTTGCCGGACACGATCGTCTTGCGAGCGCGCGCCCAGCCTCGGGGCACCGCCGACCGGAAGGATCTGCCTTCTCGGATCTCGTCCTTTATTCGTTCGAAGAACACCACGAACGAGTCCGCGGTGGTGCCGATGCCGATGATCAAACCGGCGATACCGGCGAGGTCCAGCGTGTATCCGATGTATCTGCCGAGCAGCACGAGGATGGCGAAAACCATTGCGCCGGCGGCGACCAGCGACAGGGCGACCAGTAGACCGAGCACCCGGTAGTAGAGCAGCGAGTACAGCAGCACCGCCGCCAAGCCCACCGCACCGGCGATCAGACCGGCCCGCATCGAAGACAGGCCCAGGGTCGCCGAAACGGTCTCGGCTTCCGACGATTCGAACGACAGCGGCAGCGACCCGTACTTGAGTACGTTGGCCAGTTCCTTGGCGGTGTCCGAGTTGAACTGGCCCGTGATCTGGGTGTTGCCGCCAGGGATGGCTTCGCGGATCTCAGGGGCGCTGACCACCTGCGAGTCGAGTGTGAACGCCGTCTGCGTGCCCACGTTGGCCGCGGTGAAGTCGGCCCAGGTCTTGGCTCCCCCGCTCTTGAAGGTCACGTCGACGACATACTGGCCCTGCTGCTGGTTCAGGCCGGAGGTGGCGTTCTCGATCTCCTCGCCGCTCATGATCGACGGGCTCAGCAGGTACACGGTCTGGCCGTCGGTGGAACACGTCACCAGCGGCAACTTCGGATCGTCGTTGCCGGCCAGCACGTCATCCTTGTCGCAGTTCTGGGCGCGTTCCATGATCGCCTGGATCTGCATCATCGGATTGGTGCTCTGGCGGATCGTCTTCGCCAGGGTGATCAGCGCGGCCCGGGTCTGCGCCTCGCTGACCTGGCCGGGAGCACCCGGCGGCGCCGGCTGCGGAGCTGGGGGTGGCGGCGCCGGCTCACCGGGAGCCGGCGCGGGTGCCGGTGCCGGGGTCGGTTCGGCTGGGGTCGGCGCGGGATCCTGCGGGTACGGGCGCGGCTGCGGTGCGGGCTCAGGTGCGCCGGCCGGCGGGGCCGCGGGCGCCTCGGCCGGAGCTCCCGGGGCCTGCCCCGGAATCGCACCGGGAAGGCCCGGCACCGCACCCGGTGCGGGCGGCGCGGCTGGTGCGCCCGGGGCCCCTGGCGCACCCGGCGCTCCCGGTACGCCACCCTCGGCGAGTTGCTTGAGCTGCGCCACCGGCACCGCACGGGCCACCGGGCGGATGTACAGACGGGCGGTTTGGCCGAGGTTGCGGGCCTCGCTGCCGTCGTTGCCGGGAACGGTGATCACCAGGTTGTCGCCGTCGATGACGACCTCCGAGCCCGAGACGCCGAGACCGTCCACGCGGGCACTGATGATTTGTTGGGCCTGGTTGAGCGCCTCTCTGGTCGGCGTCGAGCCGTCCGGGGTGCGCGCGGTCAGCGTCACCCGGGTACCGCCCTGCAGGTCAATGCCGAGCTTGGGCTTGGCCTGCTTGTCGCCGGTGAGGAACACCAGCAGATAAACGCCGATCAGAAGGACCAGGAAAAGTGTCAGGTAGCGCGCAGGATGCACCGGCGCCGAAGACGATGCCACGTTTCTAGGGTCTCCTCGAGATCAGTTCGTCAGCACCGCAAAGGGTACGTGCTTGTGCTGGGTGTGCTGCGGTCAGTCTTTTTTGAGGCCGTCGGTGTCGGTGACACCGGTGCTCTCGGTCAACTCGGTCGCGCCGGCCGACTCATCGGCGTCCGCGTCGACCTCGGTGTCCTCTTCGATGCGGTCGCGCACCGCGAGCTTCATCCAGGTGGTGACGACGCCCGGGGCGATCTCCAGGTCGACGTTGTCGTCGGTGATACCGGTGATCGTGCCCTGCAGACCCGAGGTGGTGTGCACACGATCGCCGATCTGCAGCGAGTTGTGCAGGTCGATGGTCGCCTGCATCGCCTTGCGCTGACGACGCGACGCGAAGAACATAAACGCGCCCATGACGATCAGCAGGGGCAGGAAAATGACGAGATCCATGTCAGTTATGTCTTTCGTGTTGTGTCGAATGTCAGGGCGACCGAGGCCACGATACCGCCGCCGACCACCACCACCCCATTCGCCGCCGACAGACCGCCCCCGCGGCTAGGCTCGATACGCGTTGTTGCCGTCGCCGCCCGTGGAGTATCGAGGAGGCAGTGTTGAGCCATCCCGAGCAGTCCCGCCATCTGGCCACCACCATTCCGGGCCCGAAATCCGCGGCATTGATCGGCCGGAAATCGGCTGCCGTCTCCCGCGGAGTGGGCACCACCATGCCGGTGTACGCCGCCCGGGCCGGTGGCGGCATCGTCGAGGATGTCGACGGCAACCGGCTCATCGACCTGGGCTCGGGCATCGCCGTCACCACGATCGGCAACTCGTCGCCGCGCGTGGTCGAGGCCGTGGCGGCCCAAGCCGCCGACTTCACCCACACCTGTTTCATGGTGACGCCGTACGAGCAGTACGTGGCGGTCTGCGAGCAGCTGAACCGGTTGACACCGGTGCGCGGCGAGAAGCGGTCGGCCTTGTTCAACTCCGGATCCGAGGCCGTGGAGAATTCGGTCAAGATCGCCCGGTCGTACACCCACAAACCGGCCATCGTCGCCTTCGACCACGCGTACCACGGCCGCACCAACCTGGCCATGGCGCTGACCGCCAAGGCCATGCCCTACAAGCACGGCTTCGGTCCGTTCGCTCCCGAGATCTACCGGGCCCCGCTGTCCTACCCCTTCCGCGATGCCGAGTTCGGCAAGGAGCTGGCCACCGACGGTGCGCTCGCCGCCAAACGGGCCATCGACGTGATGGAAAAGCAGATCGGCGCCGACAATCTGGCCGCGGTGATCATCGAACCCATTCAGGGCGAGGGCGGGTTCATCGTCCCGGCCGACGGGTTCCTGCCTGCACTGCTGGGGTGGTGCCGCGACAACAACGTGGTGTTCATCGCTGACGAAGTGCAGACCGGGTTCACCCGGACCGGGGCGATGTTCGCGTGTGAACACGAGGGCATCGACCCCGACCTCATCGTCACCGCCAAAGGCATCGCCGGCGGCCTGCCGCTGTCCGCGGTCACCGGGCGGGCCGAGATCATGGACTCGCCGCATGTCTCGGGGTTGGGCGGAACCTACGGCGGCAACCCGGTCGCGTGCGCGGCCGCGCTGGCGACCATCGAGACCATCGAGGCCGACGGACTGGTGGACCGGGCGCGGCACATCGAGCAGCTCATGAAAGACCGGCTGGGCCGGTTGCAGGCCGAGGACGACCGGATCGGCGACGTGCGCGGCCGAGGCGCGATGATCGCCGTCGAACTGGTCAAGAGCGGCACCATCACCCCCGACGCGGAGCTGACCAAGGCGCTGTGCGCCGGCGCCCACGCTGCGGGGGTGATCGTACTGTCCTGTGGCACCTACGGGAACGTGTTGCGGTTCCTGCCGCCGCTGACGATCAGCGACGAGTTGCTCATCGAGGGGCTCGATGTGCTCGAGCTGATCCTGCGCGACCTTTGAGGCGCTAGTGCGCGTGGGTGTGACGGCCACCGAACATTCCGCCCCAGCCCCGGCGTCGAGGTGCGGCGACGGCTTCGGTCCGTGGCGCCTCCGCGACCGCAACCGGCTCGGTCGCGGCGACGGGCCGCTGCGCGTATTCGACGTCACGCACGCTGCGGACCGACAACCGACCGACCGCCATGGCGCCCAGCAACACGATCAGCGCGCCGAGGCCGGAGAAGTAGGCCAGCTCCAGCACCACCCGCTTGGCGTCGGTCACGGCTATCGGCATCCCGGCGTCGCCGAGGCCCAGCGGCCCGGCCAGCGCTCGGCCGACCACGAACCACGCCCCACCGAGAACGGCCAACCAGGCGCCGAAGTGGGCCGTGGCCCGGTTGCCCGAAGCCAGCAGGAGCAGGCCACCCAGCGCCGTCACAGCACCCGGAAGCACCTCCAACCAGCCGCGCGCCGAGGTCCACACCCAGGCTTGGTCCGGGGTGAAGGCGAAGTCGAAGTACGGTCCGATGAACGGGATCAGCGCACCCCAGATTCCGAGTAGAACCAGCAAAAGGCCGCTGGCAGCACCACGGCTGCGGCGCATGCGTAGCCGGCCGCCGCGGGTATCGAATTCGGTCATGATGCCTCCTTTGACACACCGGAGATACCCCGAACCCGAGCGGGACTAACGCTCCTGCCCCGGACCACGCCCGGAGAAAGGCCGGCCATTCGGTGACGCGGCTAACAGGACCGGGCCGGCCGCACGCGGGAACGCCCAGACTCACAGCACATTGACAGCTGAGATGCTGGTTTTTAGGAAATAAGTTTAGTTTCACTAACGTAGTAATCCGATAGCGCAACGTCGCGCCGGTGATTATTTCCGCAATCTGTAAAGAGGGTTTTTGATGTCGATTGATACTCGTGATGAGCAACTGGCCAGCCGCATCGCCGAGCTGACCGCCAACGATCCACAGTTCGCCGCCGCGATTCCCAGCGACACCGTCACCGCCGCCGCCGACGTCCCCGGCCTCCTTCTGCCCGAAATCGTCCAGACCGTCCTGCAGGGCTACAGCGACCGTCCTGCCCTCGGGGAACGTGCCGTCGAATACGTTGCCGACCCGGCCACGGGACGGACCACCGCACGTCTTCTCCCCCGCTTCGACACCATCAGCTACGGCGAGCTCTGGGATCGGGTCCGCTCCCTTGCCGCCGCCTTGCACACCTCCGGCGTCGCAGCCGGCGACCGTGTGGCCATCCTGGGATTCACCAGCGCCGACTACACCGTGATCGACACCGCACTGAGCCAGATCGGCGCGGTGTCGGTGCCCCTGCAGACCAGCTCCTCGCCCGAGGCCCTGGCGCCGATCGTGACCGAAACCGAGCCACGAGTGATCGCCGCGAGTGTCGACCACCTCGCAGATGCCGTCGAGCTGGCGCTCACCGCCCACGCTCCGGCCCAGCTCGTCGCCTTCGACCACCACGCCGAGATCGACGACCATCGTGACGCCGTGGCGTCGGCCACCGAGAAGCTGGCCGGGGCCGGCGTGAAGGTCGAAACGCTCTCGGAGCTGTTGAACCGCGGCAAAGACTTGCCCACACCCCCGGTCCACGAGTCCGACGGCACCGATCCGCTCGCCTTGCTGATCTACACCTCCGGCAGCACCGGCGCCCCGAAGGGCGCGATGTACCTGCAAAGCTCGGTCGCCAAGTTCTGGCGGCGCAACAGCAAGGCGTGGCTGGGACCGGTGAGCTCGGCGATCAATCTGAGCTTCATGCCGATGAGCCACGTGATGGGCCGCGGCATCCTCTACGCCTCCCTCGCCGCCGGTGGCACCTGCTACTTCGCCGCGCGCAGCGACCTGTCCACCCTCTTGGAAGACCTCGCCCTGACCCGGCCCACCGAGCTGAATTTCGTTCCGCGCGTGTGGGAGATGATCCACAGCGAGTACCAGAGCCGGGTCGATCACCGACTGGCCGAGGCCGGCGCAGACCGCGACGCCGTCGAAGCCGAGGTTCTGGCCGAGGTGCGGGACCAGGTGCTGGGCGGGCGGTTCGTCGCCGCGATGACCGGCTCGGCACCCATCTCCGCCGAACTCAAGGCCTGGACCCAAGACATGCTCGGAATCCACCTGCTCGAGGGCTACGGCTCCACCGAGGCCGGCATGGCCCTGTTCGACGGCGTCGTCCAGCGGCCTCCGGTGCTCGACTACAAGCTGGTCGACGTCCCGGATCTCGGGTACTTCAGCACCGACCAGCCGCACCCGCGCGGCGAGCTGCTGCTCAAGACCGAGAACCTGTTCCCGGGCTACTACAAGCGTCCCGAGGTCACCGCGTCGGTGTTCGACGAGGACGGCTTCTACCGGACCGGCGACGTGGTCGCCGAGGTCGGCCCGGACCAGCTGCGCTATGTCGACCGCCGCAACAATGTGCTCAAGCTGGCCCAGGGCGAGTTCGTCACGTTGGCGAAGCTGGAAGCGGTGTTCGGCAACAGCCCACTGGTTCAACAGATCTACGTCTACGGCAACAGCGCTCAGCCCTACCTGCTGGCGGTCGTGGTACCCACGGATCCGAGCGTTTCCAAAGAGGCGATCGCCGAGTCCCTGCAAGAGGTGGCCCGGGAGGCCGACCTGCAGTCCTACGAGATCCCCCGCGACTTCATCGTGGAGACAACACCTTTCAGCCTCGAGAACGGTCTGTTGACCGGCATCCGCAAGCTGGCGTGGCCGAAGTTGAAGGCGCACTACGGCGAGCGGCTCGAGCAGCTGTATGCCGAGCTGGCCGAGACGCAGGCCGCCGAACTTCGCGAGTTGCGTTCGGCGAGTGCCGACGCCCCTGTGGTGGAGACCGTCAGCCGGGCTGCCGGCGCCCTCCTGGGCGCCGCGGCATCGGACCTCGGTCCTGACGCCCACTTCACCGATCTGGGCGGAGACTCTTTGTCTGCGTTGACTTTCGGCAATCTCCTTCGCGAGATCTTCGATGTGGATGTCCCGGTCGGCGTGATCGTCAGCCCGGCCACCGACCTGGCCGGTATCGCCGAGTACATCGAGACCCAGCGCAGCGGGTCCCAACGTCCGACGTACGCATCGGTGCACGGCAGGCACACCGCCGAGGTGAGTGCTGCCGACCTGACCCTGGACAAGTTCCTCGACGCCGCCACCCTGGCCGCCGCCCCGAACCTGCCCAAAGCAGGCGCCGAGGTGCGCACCGTGCTGCTCACCGGTGCCACCGGTTTCCTCGGCCGCTACCTCGCCCTGGAATGGCTGGAGCGCATGGACCTGGTCGACGGCAAGGTGATCGCGCTGGTGCGCGCCAAGTCCGACGCGGAGGCCCGCGCCCGGCTCGACGCCACCTTCGACAGTGGTGATGCGAAACTGCTTGCGCACTACCAGGGTCTGGCCGCCGACCACCTCGAAGTGATCGCGGGCGACAAGGGCGAGGAGAACCTCGGCCTGGACCAGCAGACGTGGCAGCGGCTGGCCGACGAGGTCGACCTGATCGTCGACCCGGCCGCGCTGGTCAACCACGTGCTGCCCTACAGCGAGCTGTTCGGCCCCAACGCGTTGGGTACCGCCGAGCTGATCAAGATCGCACTGACCACCAAGATCAAGCCGTACACCTATGTGTCGACGATCGGCGTGGGCGATCAGATCGAGCCGGGCAAGTTCGTCGAGAACGTCGACGTGCGCGAGATGAGCGCGGTCCGCAAGATCAACGACGGATATGCCAACGGCTACGGCAACAGCAAGTGGGCCGGTGAGGTGCTGCTGCGCGAGGCCAATGACCTGTGCGGGCTGCCGGTCGCGGTGTTCCGCTGCGACATGATCCTGGCCGACACCACCTACTCCGGTCAGCTGAACCTGCCGGACATGTTCACCCGCATGATGCTGAGCCTCGTCGCCAGCGGTATCGCGCCGAAATCCTTCTACGAGCTGGATTCCGACGGAAACCGCCAGCGCTCGCATTACGACGGTCTGCCCGTCGAGTTCATCGCCGAGTCGATCTCGACGCTGGGCGGGCAATCGGTCGAGAGCTTCGAGACCTACCACGTGATGAACCCGTACGACGACGGCCTCGGCATGGACGAGTTCGTCGACTGGCTCATCGAGGCCGGCTACCCGATCGAGCGCATCGAGGATTACGGGCAGTGGGTCCAGCGCTTCGAGAGCACCCTGCGCGCCCTGCCGGACAAGCAGCGTCAGGCGTCGCTGTTGCCGCTGCTGCACAACTACCAGAAGCCCGAGCGGCCGATGCTGGGCGCCCTGGCGCCCACGGACCACTTCCGTGCGGCAGTGCAGGAAGCCAAGATCGGGCCCGACAAGGACATCCCCCATGTCAGCCCGGCGGTGATCGTCAAGTACATCACCGACCTGCAGCAGCTCGGCCTGCTCTAGTCCGTCGCGCGCCCGCCCCACACCGCTGTGGGGCGGGCGACGTCGGGCGTGACGCATCTCGCACCATCAGCGCTGGCATCTCGAAATATAATTAGTTTTACTAACGTAGTAATCAGTAGGCACGGCAAACGTGCCGACGATATTGATTTTGATTTGCTCAGGGGAACGATATGACCAACGAAACTCGCGAAGATCGGCTCCAAAGCCGCATCGAGCACCTGTATGACACCGACGCCCAGTTCGCCGCCGCCCGCCCCAGCGATGCCGTCAACGCCGCCGTCGCCCAGCCCGACCTCCGGTTGCCGGCTGTCGTCAAAGCGGTGTTCGCCGGCTATGCCGACCGCCCCGCGCTCGGACAGCGCGCCGTGGAGTACGTCACCGACGACGCTGGACGCACGTCGGCACAGCTACTGCCCCGCTTCGACACCATCACCTACCGGCAATTGGGCGACCGCGTTCAGGCCGTCACCAACGCCTGGCACAACCACCCGGTGAAGCCCGGCGACCGCGTCGCCATCCTCGGGTTCACCAGCGTCGACTACACCACCATCGACACCGCCCTCATCGAACTCGGTGCCGTATCGGTGCCGCTGCAGACCAGTGCGCCCGTCACCACGCTGCGTCCCATCGTCGCCGAGACAGAGCCCACCGTGATCGCGGCGAGCATCGACTTCCTCGACGACGCACTCGAATTGGTGAAGTCCGGCCCTGCACCCCACCGCCTGGTGGTGTTCGACTACCGGCCGCAGGTCGACGCTCAGCGTGAAGCTTTCGAAGCCGCCAAGGCCGCACTGGCCGGCACCGACGTCGTCGTCGAACCGCTGGCCGACGTCCTCGACCGCGGACGCTCACTGGCCGACGCACCGCTGTACACCCCGGGACAGCCCGACCCACTGACCATGCTGATCTACACCTCCGGCAGCACCGGCACCCCCAAGGGCGCGATGTACCCGGAGAGCAAGGTCGCCAACATGTGGCAGCTGGCCACCAAGGCCACCTGGGACGAGAACCAGGCGGCGCTGCCGGCGATCACCCTCAACTTCATGCCGATGAGCCACGTGATGGGCCGCGGCATCCTGATCGGCACGCTGAGCTCCGGAGGCACCGCGTATTTCGCTGCGCGCAGCGACCTTTCGACCTTCCTGGAGGACCTCGCACTGGTCCGGCCCACGCAGCTGAGCTTCGTGCCTCGCATCTGGGACATGCTGTTCCAGGAGTACCAGAGCCGGTTGGACCGTTCCGGCGGCAGTGAGGACGAGGTGCTCGCCGAGGTCCGCGAGGACCTGCTCGGCGGGCGGTTCGTCTCCGCGATGACCGGCTCCGCGCCGATCTCGGCGGAGATGAAGAACTGGGTCGAGCGCCTGCTCGACATGCACCTGCTGGAGGGCTACGGCTCCACCGAGGCCGGTTCGGTCTTTGTCGACGGCCGCATCCAGCGCCCGCCGGTGATCGACTACAAGCTGGTCGACGTCCCGGATCTGGGCTACTTCCGTACCGACCGGCCCCACCCGCGCGGTGAGCTGCTGGTCAAGTCCGAGCAGATGTTCCCCGGGTACTACAAGCGTCCCGAGATCACCGCCGAGATGTTCGACGAAGACGGGTACTACCGCACCGGCGACATCGTCGCCGAACTCGGACCCGATCACGTCGAGTACCTCGACCGGCGCAACAACGTGCTCAAGCTCTCGCAGGGCGAGTTCGTCACCGTCTCCAAGCTGGAGGCGGTCTTCGGAGACAGCCCGCTGGTACGGCAGATCTTCGTCTACGGCAACAGCGCCCGCTCATATCTGCTGGCCGTCGTGGTGCCGACCGATCCGGCCGTGTCGAAGCAGGCGATCGGCGATTCGCTGCAGGACGCCGCGCGCGCCGCGGGGCTGCAGTCCTACGAGATCCCACGGGATTTCATCGTCGAGACAACGCCCTTCAGCCTGGAGAACGGACTGCTGACCGGTATCCGCAAGCTGGCTCGGCCGAATCTGAAGGCCTATTACGGTGAGCGGTTGGAGCAGCTGTACACGGAGCTGGCCGAAGGCCAGGCCAACGAACTGAGCGAGTTGCGGCGCAACGGCGCTCAGGCCCCCGTGCTCGACACGGTGAGCCGGGCCGCAGGTGCGCTGCTGGGTGCCGCGGCATCCGACCTCGCGCCCGACGCCCATTTCACCGATCTGGGTGGAGATTCGCTGTCCGCCTTGACCTTCGGAAACCTCCTGCAGGAGATCTTCGACGTCGAGGTGCCGGTGTCGGCGATCGTCAGCCCGGCCTCGGATCTGCGGACCATCGCCGAGTACATCGACGCTCAGCGTTCGGGTGCCAACGTGCGGCCGACCTTCACGTCGGTGCACGGCCGCAACGCGACCGAAGTCCACGCCTCCGATCTGACGCTGGACAAGTTCATCGACGCCGCGACGTTGGCCGCCGCACCGAACCTGCCCGGCCCGGTCAGCGAGATCCGCACCGTACTGCTCACCGGCGCAACCGGATTCCTGGGTCGCTACCTGGCTCTGGAATGGCTGGAGCGGATGGATCTGGTCGACGGCAAGGTCATCTGCCTGGTACGCGCGAAGTCGGACGAGGAAGCCCGGGCACGGCTCGACAAAACCTTCGACAGCGGCGATCCGAAACTCCTGGCGCACTACCGTGAGCTGGCCGCCGACCACCTCGAAGTGATCGCCGGCGACAAGGGTGAGGCCGATCTCGGCCTCGACCGGGCGACCTGGCAGCGTCTGGCCGACACCGTCGATTTCATCGTCGATCCGGCCGCACTGGTCAACCACGTGTTGCCCTACAGCGAGCTGTTCGGGCCCAACGCGCTTGGTACTGCCGAGCTCATCCGCATCGCGCTCACCACGCGGATCAAGCCGTTCGCGTACGTGTCGACGATCGGCGTGGGCGGGGGCATCGAGCCAGGAAAGTTCGTGGAGGATGCCGACATTCGCGAGATCAGCGCGACGCGACGCGTCGACGACAGCTATGCCAACGGCTACGGCAACAGCAAGTGGGCCGGAGAGGTGCTGCTGCGCGAGGCTCACGATCTGGCCGGGCTGCCGGTGACGGTGTTCCGGTGCGACATGATCCTGGCCGACACCACCTATGCCGGGCAGTTGAACCTGCCGGACATGTTCACCCGCATGATGTTCAGCCTCGTCGCCACCGGTGTCGCACCGAAGTCCTTCAACCAGCTCGACGCCGAAGGCAACCGGCAGCGCTCGCACTACGACGGACTGCCCGTCGAGTTCATCGCCGAGGCCATCTCCACCCTGGGCGCCCACGTCCAGGACGGTTTCGAGACCTACCACGTGATGAACCCGCACGACGACGGCATCGGCATGGACGAGTTCGTCGACTGGCTCATCGAGGCCGGCCACCCGATCCAGCGCGTCGAGGACTACCAGGAGTGGTTGTCCCGCTTCGAGACCACGCTGCGGGCACTGCCCGACAAGCAACGTCAGGCCTCACTGCTGCCGCTGCTGCACAACTACCAGCAGCCCGGCGTGCCGGTGAACGGCGCGATGGCACCGACCGACGTGTTCCGCACCGCAGTGCAGGACGCGAAGATCGGCCCGGACAAGGACATCCCGCATGTCAGCCGGGAGGTCATCGTCAAGTACATCAGCGATCTGAAACTGCTCGGATTGCTGTAACAGACTTCCCCACAAAGGAAGATCCCCCCTGAGCGGCCGCGGTCCCACCAGGACCGCGGCCAATCAGTATCTAGGGTGGGCGCGGAAGCTGTTGTCGCGTCAGCGATCAGCTCGGTCCGCGTTCGCATGAATCGCGTCGCGACAGAATGCCGCCAAGCCCGGAAGTTCGAAGGATTCGTCGTACCTTGCGACGTATGCCGGATCGCTCACGTACAGGTCGCCCAACTTGCGGTGGAATTCGCTCGGGCAGTCATAGAACCAGCGGTTCACGTGGAGCCGGTGCCGCTCGGCTGCATCCATCGCCGCGTCGGAGTCGGCGGGAAGTCCGTTGCGGAAAGCGTCGGACAAGGCCTGCTCGACGGCTTCTCCTTCGGCTTTGATCTGGATCCACTCTTCCTTGCCGTAAGCCTTCGTTCGACGCTGCGACTCCTGCCACTCCGCCGTCTCGCCCCACTTCTGTTCGACCTCCGCCTGATAGTCGTCGAAGTCCTCGCCGAACAGTTCGCGCATATCGTCATCGGTCATGGGGGTGTTCGTCATTGCCTTCTCCAATGCCTGATCGATGGCCTCGAGGAGGTCCTTCGTCTCGTCGAGGCGGGACATGACGCGTTCGCGCTGACGGACCAGGTGACTGACCTCATCACCCTCGTCCAGCAGCATCGCGATCTCATCGAGAGTGAACTCGAGCCGGCGGTAGACGATGATCTGGGACAACCGCGTCAGGTCTGACGACGTGTACACCCGGTATCCCGAGGCGCCTCGCCGGGTCGGGGTCAACAACCCGATCTCGTCGTAGTGATGAAGAGTCCGGACCGTGATGCCAAATCGCTCAGCCACCTGACCGACGGTGAGCTCGTCCACCGGCAACTCCTGCGTCATGTCGAACAGACTGGCACCTCACGCCGCGTGAGGGTCAAGTGCTCATGGTCCGGCGGGGTCGCGTCTGGAGCCGGCCTAGAGCAAGCCGACCGCGAGCAACCCGACCGCACACAACGGAAAGACGCCCTGGGTGACTGCTGCCCGCGCCTTGTCCGGCGAGCTGGCGAGCAGCACTACCGCCGCGGCCAACATCGATCCGACGCCGGCGAACACGAGAGCGGCCCCGATCGCGGTGTGTCCCAATATCACTGTGATGATGCCCGCGACTGCGACGATCGCCAGAAACAGGTTGTAGAAGCCCTGGTTGAATGCCAGTTCCCTGGTGGCCTGCGCCTCCTGCTCACTGATGCCGAAGGTGGCGCGGGTGCGCGGTGACGTCCAGGTCAGCGACTCCATCACGAAGATGTAGACATGCAGGGCCGCGGCGAGCGCGGCGAACACCAGACCGGCGATGACCATACGGTCTATTCAAACAGCCCTGGCTGTCCCAGTCCGGTAACCGGCGGTTGCATGCCCAGATGCGTCCATGCCAATGGCGTCGCGACCCGGCCCCGCGGCGTACGGGCCACCATGCCGGCGCGAACCAGGAACGGTTCGCAGACCTCCTCGACGGTGGTCGCTTCTTCGCCCACCGCCACGGCCAGGGTCGACACCCCGACCGGGCCACCCCCGAAACTGCGGGTGAGCGCCGAGAGCACGGCGCGGTCCAGGCGGTCCAGGCCGAGCTCATCCACGTCGTAGACCTCCAGCGCGGCCTTGGCGATATCGCGGGTGATCACTCCGTCGGCGCGGACCTCGGCATAGTCCCGGACCCGGCGCAACAGCCGGTTGGCGATGCGTGGCGTGCCCCGGGAACGTCGAGCGATCTCCGTACCGGCCTCACGACCCAATTCGATGCCGAGGATGCCGGCCGACCGGGCCAACACCCGTTCCAGTTCGACCGGTTCGTAGAAGTCCATATGCGCGGTGAACCCGAACCGGTCCCGCAGCGGACCGGTCAGTGCACCGGACCGAGTGGTCGCCCCCACCAAGGTGAACGGCGCGACTTCGAGCGGGATCGACGTGGCGCCAGGGCCTTTGCCGACCACGACGTCAACGCGGAAGTCCTCCATCGCCAGATACAGCATCTCTTCGGCCGGCCGGGCGATGCGATGGATCTCGTCGATGAACAGCACGTCATGCTCGACGAGGTTGGACAGCATGGCCGCCAGGTCACCGGCGCGCTCCAGCGCGGGACCCGAGGTTAGCCGCAGCGATGAGCCCAGCTCGGCCGCGATGATCATCGCCAGCGACGTCTTACCGAGGCCGGGCGGACCGGACAGCAGGATGTGATCCGGTGTGCCGCCGCGGTTCTTGGCCCCCTCGATGACCAGTTGCAGCTGCTCGCGCACCCGCGGCTGACCGATGAATTCCCCCAGCGAGCGCGGGCGCAGGCTGGCGTCGATATCGCCTTCCCCCACCGTCAGCGCCGGTGAGACCTCCCGCTCGTCCGGGTCCTCGACATCGTCGAAACGGCCCATGATTACTTCTTACCCAACATGGACAGCGCCGCCCGAAGCGCGGAAGCCGTGGTGGCCTCGGGATCGTTGGCCAGCACCTTGTCGGTGGCCTCCTCGGCCTGCTTGGCGGCAAAGCCAAGTCCGACAAGGGCTTCCACCACCGGGGCGCGCACCGCGTGGCCCGTGAACCCGCCGCCTGCTCCGGCAGTGACCGCCCCGATCTTGTCGCGCAGTTCGAGCACCATCCGCTCGGCACCACGTTTGCCGATGCCGGGTACCCGGGTCAGCGCCGTCACGTCGCCATCGGCCAGAGCCTGCCGCAGGGCCTGTGGGTCGTAGACCGCCAGCGTGGCCAACGCGATCTTCGGACCGACCCCGGACACCCCCAACAGCGTGAGGAACAGATCGCGGGCTTCCCCGTCGGCAAACCCGTACAGCGTCATCGAATCCTCGCGCACGATCATCGCGGTGATCAGCCGGGATTCGGCGCCGCGGCGCAGCGTGGCCAGAGTCGACGGGGTGGCCATCACCTTGTAGCCGACTCCGGCCGCCTCGATCACCGCGTGGTCGAGGGCGATGTCGATGACCTCGCCGCGCACCGAGGCGATCATGCCCGGGCCGCCTTGAGCTTCGCCGCGTACTTGCGGCGCTGTTCGGCGGCCAGCGCTTCGGCGGCGGCCATCCGCGCGATCATCGGCGCGCGCCAGCAGTGACAGATGGCAAGGGCCAGCGCGTCAGCGGCGTCCGCCGGCGTCGGCTTGGCTTGCAGCGCAAGAATTCTGGTGATCATCTCGGTGACCTGCGCCTTGTCGGCGCGGCCGTTACCGGTGACCGCCGCCTTGACCTCTGACGGCGTGTGAAAGTGAACCTCGATGTCGCGGCGGGCCGCGGCCAGTGCTATCACCCCGCCGGCCTGGGCGGTGCCCATCACGGTCGACACGTTCTGCTGGGCGAAGACCCGTTCGATGGCGATCACGTCGGGACGGTGGGTGTCCATCCAGTACTCGGCCACGTCGCTGATCTCCAGCAGCCGTTTCTGCAGCGGCGCGTCGGCCGGGGTGCGGACCACATCCACATCCAGCGCGGTGACCTGCCGGCCGCGACCGCTCTCGACCACCGACAGGCCGCAGCGTGTCAACCCGGGATCCACTCCCATCACCCGCACACGAACCCCTTCGTCAGAACATCTGTTCGAGAGCCTAGCGTGAGCCGGCGCCGGCCCGCCGCAGGGACACGCTCACATCCGTAGGGTCGAAGCTATGCGCGTAGTGATAGCCGGCGGGCACGGCAAGATCGCCCTGATTCTCGAGCAGTTGTTATCCGCACGCGGCGACGACGTGGCCGGCCTCATCCGCAACCCCGATCAGGCTGACGACCTGCGGGCCGCCGGGGCCGAGGCCGTCGTTGTGGACCTGGAGCGAGCGTCGGTGGATGAGGTGGCCGATGCGCTGCGCGGGGCCGACGCCGTCGTGTTCGCGGCCGGCGCCGGGCCGGGCAGCGGCGCGGCCCGCAAGCAGACCGTGGACCGTGATGCCGCGATCCTCCTGGCCGATGCGGCAGAAGCCGCGGGAGTCAGCCGGTATGTGATGGTCTCGGCCATGGCCGCCGACGACCGGTCGCTGGACGCCGGCTACGACGAGGTGTTCCTGGCCTACATGCACGCCAAATCCGAGGCCGACGCCGATGTGCGGGCGCGCACCGCACTGCGCACCACGATCGTGCGCCCGGGCGGGCTCACCGACGAACCGGGCACCGGAAAGGTCACCATCGCCGAATCGACGGGCCGCGGCACCATTCCGCGCGCCGACGTCGCGCAGGTGCTGCTCGCCGTCCTGCACGAGCCTGAGACCGCCGGGCGGACCTTCGAGGTGATCTCCGGTCAGACTCCTATCGACGCAGCGCTGCACCCGACGCGATGAACGACTTGATCTGATCGATGCGGGCGCTGGTCGCGCCCCAGCCACGCACGGCTTCCTCACTGACGATCTTGCGGTCACGGCGAATCACGATGATCCACGGTGTGCCGAACAGTGAACGGGCCAGCACCCAGAGCGGCAGCAGGAGCAGCAACAGCAGGAACTCGGCAGCCACCAGCAGCGCCAACACCAGGGCCGGGACCAACAGCACCACAAGCGCGATGTTCAGCACGATGCTGATGATGTCGTCCCCGTCGGTGAAGGACGCGTCGCCAAAACCCCACTCGTCTGGCATCTTTCGGCGTGGACGCCACGGCACCCAGCGCCGGCGCACCGTCCACTTGACGCCCTCAGGGTCGAGGACGCCCGCCATCACTCCTCGTCGAGCTGCGCGGCGACATCGTCAGGGATGTCGATGTTGGTGTACACCTCTTGCACGTCGTCGCTGTCCTCCAGCGCGTCGACGAGCTTGAGCACCTTGCTGGCGCCTTCCAGATCGACGGGCACCGTGACCGACGGTTGGAAGCTCGCCTCGGCCGAGTCGTAGTCGATGCCGGCTTCCTGCAGCGCGGTGCGCACCGCGACCAGGTCGGTCGGCTCGCAGATGATCTCGAACGAGTCGTCGAGGTCGTTGACCTCCTCGGCGCCGGCCTCCAGTACGGCCATCAACACGTCGTCTTCGGTCAGGCCGTTCTTCTCCAGCGTCACCACGCCCTTGCGGGAGAAGAGGTAGGCCACCGAGCCCGGATCGGCCATATTTCCGCCGTTGCGGGTCATCGCGACGCGCACCTCGCCGGCCGCGCGGTTGCGGTTGTCGGTCAGGCACTCGATGAGCACCGCCACACCGTTGGGGCCGTAACCCTCGTAGGTGATGTTCTGCCAGTCGGCGCCGCCGGCCTCTTCACCACCGCCGCGCTTGCGGGCCCGCTCGATGTTGTCGTTGGGCACCGAGCTCTTCTTGGCCTTCTGGATGGCGTCGTAGAGGGTCGGATTGCCGGCCGGGTCTCCCCCGCCGACACGTGCCGCGACCTCGATGTTCTTGATCAACTTGGCGAACATCTTGCCGCGCTTGGCGTCGATGACGGCCTTCTTGTGCTTGGTGGTGGCCCACTTGGAATGGCCGCTCATGCAGGTACGCCCCTTTTCCGGTTAAAACTCCGGCCCTCCAGTTTACGTGGCCGGTCTCCCCGCGTTCGATACGACGCCTACAGTCCCTGCAGCAAGACCATCGTCGTCACCGCGGCGGCACCGCACAGGGCCGGCCAGTACCAGATGTGCCAGTGCCGCCAATGTCCGATCGCCATGCCGACGGGCGCGAGCACGACGCTCGCCACGGTCAGCATCGCCCAGCCCGTCACCGTCGCGGCCTCACCGGCCTGTTCAGGAACCGCCCCGCTGAAGCCCACGGGGAAGATTGCCGCCAACGCCAGCAACAGGGCGATCAGGCCAACCAGGGCCCATACGGCCCAACTCATCACCGACTCGACGACGCCTGGCCGCCGAACCGACGCTGGGGACGAGACGGACATGCACGGAGCGTACGCCGATCCGCCGGTTTTACCCGGCACCAATCGGCAGCGCCGTATTGGTCACCCCTACCGTGATCGACGTCGGTACCGGACCGAAGAGTCCGCCGGCCGATCTCGGAATCCGGTCGACCACGAACCACGGAGAGAGACACATGGATCAAGACACGTACGACAAGGGACTGGCGATCCGCACAGCGGTGCTCGGTGAGGACTACGTCCGCAAGGCGGCCGGCAACGTCGACGCGTTCTCCAAGCCACTGCAGGACCTGGTCACCGAGTACTGCTGGGGCGCGGTCTGGGGCCGCGAGGGTCTGGAGCTGAAAACCCGCAGCATGCTGAACCTCGCGATGATCGCGGTGCTCAACCGGCCCAACGAGTTGAGCACACACATCCGCGGCGCCCTCACCAACGGTGTCACCCGCGAGGAGATCTGCGAGATATTCCTGCAGGTGGGCGTCTACGCGGGCATCCCCTCGGCGGTCGACAGCTTCCGGGCGGCCCGCGCCGTGTTCGCCGACCTCGACCAGGAGCCCGCGTGAATCCCGCGATCGGCTTCATCGGCCTGGGCAACATGGGGTGGCCCATGATGAACCGGCTGCTGACGGCCGGATTTCCCGTGGTGGCCTTCGACGTGCGCGCGGCTGTTCTGGCGGAGGCGACCGCGCTGGGCGCACAACCCGCAGATTCGGTGTGCGCGGTGGCCGACCGGGCCGCGACGCTACTGGCCAGCCTGCCCACCCCGCAGATCTCCGAGTCCGTGGTGGCCGAAGTCGCGGCAGGGTCGCGGGTTCAGCGGTTCGTCGACCTGTCCACGGTGGGAGGACAAGCCGCGCAACGCAATCACGCAGTCCTCGGCGCGCAGGGCATCGCGGCGCTCGACAGCCCGGTCAGCGGTGGAATGCACGGCGCCGAGGCCGGAACCCTGGCCATCATGGTGTCCGGACCGCGCAGCGAATTCGATTCGCTGTCAACGGTTTTCGAAGTGCTCGGCCGGGCCATCTTCGTGTCCGAACAGCCCGGCGCGGCACAGACCATGAAGTTGATCAACAACCTGATGGCGGCCACCACCCTGGCCGCGACCGCAGAGGTGATGGTGATGGGTGTCAAGGCCGGTCTGAGTGCCGACGTGATGATCGACGTCCTCAACGCCGGATCCGGTGGCACGCACGCCAGCCGCGACAAGTTCCCGCGAGCGGTACTCCCCCGCACGTTCGACTACGGGTTCGCCACCGGCCTGATGGCCAAAGATGTCGGGCTGTACCTGGCTGAGGCCACCTCGCTGGGCCTGCCCGTCGAGATGGCCGAGACCGTGCAGCGGATCTGGGAGAACACACTGCACGCCGAGGGCCCCGACTCCGACTTCACCTCAGTCGTCAAACCGATGGAGAAGGCCGCGGGGGTGATCGTCGAGGGCGCCCGGCGATGAGCATGCGCGGCAAGACCTGCCGCGGCTATTTCCTGAGTGGTGCGCGCAGGTCGTACACGGTGTCCGAACCGATCTTGGTCGAGGTGAAGTTGGCTTTCACCCAGTCGGAGATGTCGGTGTGGGAGTTGTTGCCGAAGAAGCCGCCGTGGTCGTTCTTGGACTCGGGGAGGATGTAGTAGGTGATCTGACGGTCGGCGACGTAGTTCTGGAACTGCTCGAGCGTCGGCACCGGATCGGTTCCGGTGAAGCCGCCGATCGCCATTACTGCGGTGTGGGTGGCCAATTCGAGCCCGGACGCGGCCCCTGACCGGTTGATCGCCGCCGACCATGTGGTGCTGGTGCCCCGGAGCATCGCGTTCAACTCGGGATTGTCCGAAGTCCATCCGTGCCCGTGGTTGTCGTCCGGATCGGCCGGCCCCACACTCGGACCACCTCCGGTGTGCGGCTGGCCCAGGGTGGCCACCGTATAGGCGGTCGTCCCGGCCAGTCCACCCGCCAGCGCTGCCGCCAGCGCGACGATCGCGACGGCGCGGTGCCCACCGCGCAGCGCCGCGAGCAGGACCGCAACGGAGGCCACGGCCGACACCAGGATCGCCCACCGCAGGCCCGGCAGCCACGACGCGTTGCGGCCCAGGATCCAGAAGCCCCACACCGCGGCCCCCAGAAGCATGGTGGCCAAACCGATCTGGCCCAGCCGGTCATCGCGTCGGTGCCACATCTCGGCCACGCCGATCGCGAACATCGCCGCCATGGCCGGAGCCAGGGATAGGCAGTAATAGGGATGGACCATGCTTTTCATGAAGCTCAGTACCAGCCCGTCGATCAACAGCCAGCTGCCGAACAGGATGGTGCCGGCCCGCACGAGGTCGGTTCGGGGGCGGCCGCGCCGCGAGATCAGTACCAACACCGCTGCGACCAGGGCGGCGGGCAGCAGCCACCCGATCTCGAAACCGAACTCACCGGTGAACAGGCGTGGCAGGCCCTGGGTCTGATCGCCCCAACCGCCATGGTGTGGCCCGGCGGCGGGATGGGCGTCGGGGTTGATGCCGTAGTGGTTGTGGCCGAGAACGCGGCCGAACCCGTTGTAGCCCAACACCAGATTCATGAAGTTGTTGTCGGTGGACCCCGCCAGGTAGGGCCGTGACGACGCCGGCCACGCCAGGGTGAGCAGCACGAACCAGCCGGACGCCGCCAAAAACGCGGTCAGTGAGCCCAACAGGTGCAGCAGGCGCACCCGCATCGCTGCCGGTGCGGCGATCAGGTACACCAACCCGATCGCCGGCATCACCATCAGCCCTTCGAGCATCTTGGCCAGGAACGCGAAGCCGAGGGCGACGCCGGCGAGCGCCATCCAGCGGGCTCCGTTGTGTTCCAGTGCGCGGACCGCACAATAGGCGGCGGCCGTCATCAACAGGACCATCACCGCGTCGGGGTTGTTGAAGCGGAACATCAACGCTGCCACCGGCGTCAGCGCCAGCACGGCGCCGGCCAGCAGGGCCGCCCGCGGTCCGCTGATCCGGCGGACCGCACCGTAGAGCAATGCCACTGAGCCGACGCCCATGAGCGCCTCGGGGATGAGCATGCCGGCGCTGCTGAACCCGAACAGCTGACCCGACAGACCCATCACCCACTGGGACACCGGCGGCTTGTCCACGGTGATGAAATTGGCCGGGTCCAGCGAACCGAACAGCAACGCTTTCCAGTTGAGCGACCCCGCCCAGACAGACGCCGCGTAGAACTGGTTGCCCATGCCGTTTACGGTGATGTTCCACAGGTAGGCCAGCGCCGTGGCGACCAGCAGAGCGGGCAGCGCCAGGCGCTCGCGAGCGATCCACGGGCTGCTGGGCGGGACTTCGAGGGCAGGCTCGGCGGAGGCATCCTCCAACGTCGTCGTCACAGGACCATTAAGTCGGCGCCAGATGTGACCGAGCTATGGGGCCGCCGTGGCTTTGCTGTGATGCATCAGCGCGGGGGTCGGTGCTATCGCCCTACCCAGAGCGGGATCGGATCGTCCGGGTGATCGACAATCCGAAAATCCTGTGCCGGCGCGATCGCAGTGGTCCGCGGCACCAGGGTCACCGCATCAGACCGGCCACCGTCGATCTCGATCGTCACGACAATCACCGCTGCGTCGGCAAGCATCTGCGGGGACGAGCCACCGTCGACGGAGATCCCGGTGTCCTCAACGGACACGACCGTGGCAGTACGGGTGCAATTGCCCGCGAAGCCCAGCGCGTCGGCCTGCTCGTGCCGGCGCACCGCCGTCATCGCCAACCGCTCGCAGGCCGCTCGTGCGGCAAAGGCGTCGGCGCGAAGAAGCGTTCTCATCACCCACCGGCTCATCCGCTCCGTGGCGGTCAGCGCGGATACCGCGTCGAGTTCTTCTGGCGTGTACGCCCACTCCCTCGGCAGCCAGCCGCCCTCCCGCGGAGTCTTCCAGTAGTACTTGCCTGTGCTCACGTGGTGTCGGATGGTCACACCCCGATTCTTCGGGCCGGCGGCGGCTACCGATCACAGGTGTCGCGGGAACTACAAAGAGTCGACGAACAGCTTGTGAATGCGGCGGTCCCCGGTCATCTCCGGGTGAAACGACGTCGCCAGCATCGAGCCCTGGCGCACCGCGACGATGTGGCCGGCGGCGCGGGCCAGCACCTTGACGCCGTCGCCCACCCGCTCGACCCACGGCGCCCGGATGAACACCGCGTGTACCGGGGTGTCGAGGCCCTCGAAGTCGATGTCACCTTCGAAGGAATCGACTTGACGGCCAAAAGCATTGCGCCGCACCGTCATGTCGATACCACCGAGCGGAACGGCCTCGCGTCCGGGCGTGCCTGCGTCGTTGATTTCACCGGCCAGCAGGATCATCCCGGCACACGAGCCGTAGCACGGCAGTCCGTCGGCGATGCGGGCCCGCAGCGGTTCGAGCAGTTCGAATTCACGAAGCAGGTGGCTCATCGCGGTGGACTCGCCGCCGGGGATCACCAGCGCGTCGACCGCGTCGAGTTCGGAAAGTCGCCGCACCGTGCCTGCTTCGGCGCCCGCCTCACGCAGCGCAGCGAGATGCTCGCGGGTGTCCCCCTGTAGCGCGAGCACCCCGACCCGGGGACTCACGAGCCTTCCGGTGGCGCGAAGTTGCGCTGGTAGCGGGTCAGCCCCTCCTGCATCACCGCGGCCACCATCTCGCCGTAGCGGTTGAAGATCTTCCCCTGGGTCAGGGAACGCCCGCCACAGGCCGAGGGCGAGGACTGGTCGTAGAGCAACCACTCGTCGGCCCGGAACGGCCGCATGAACCACATCGCGTGGTCGAGTGAGGCCACCATCAGGTGCTTACGCACATCCAGGTGGTTGACCTGGGCCGAACCCAGCAAGGTCAGATCGCTCATGTAGGCCAGCGCACAGATGTGCAGCACATGATCGTCGGGCAGCGGGTCGCGATGACGGAACCACACCTGCTGCTGAGACGCCTTGCCGGGAATCCGCGCCACGAGGTCCCGGGGCACGATCCGGACATCCCATTCGTCGAACTGGGCGAAACCGGCGTCGTCGAACGCTCCACCCGACCGGAACCCGGGCAGGTCGTCGGGGCCCGGGGCCTCGGGCATCACGTCCTGATGCTCGATGCCGGACTGGTCGGTCTGGAAGGACGCCGACATCGTGAAGATCGTCTCACCGTGCTGGATCGCGCTCACCCGGCGCGTGCAGAACGAGCCGCCGTCACGGATGCGCTCGACGGTGTACACCGACGGCGCGCGGGCATCGCCGGGCCGCAGGAAGTAGCCGTGCAGGGAGTGCACCTGGAACGTCGGCTCGACCGTGCGCACCGCCGACACCAGCGACTGGCCGGCCACGTGACCGCCGAAGGTTCGCTGCAGGAAACCCGACTCCGGGCTGAACACCCCGCCGCGATAGATGTTGACCTCGAGCTGTTCCAGATCGAGGATCTCTTCAATCGCCATAGGAGGTATTTACCAGCCGCGCTCGGCGAGCCGGTGCGGCTGGGCGATCTCCTCGACGTTGATACCGACCATGGCCTCGCCCAGACCGCGCGACACCTTGGCCAACACGTCGGGATCGTCGTAGAAGGTGGTGGCCTTCACGATGGCCGCGGCGCGCTGGGCGGGGTTGCCCGATTTGAAGATGCCCGAGCCCACGAACACACCCTCGGCACCGAGCTGCATCATCATCGCCGCATCGGCCGGGGTGGCGATCCCACCGGCGGTGAACAGCGTGACCGGCAGCTTGCCGGCCCGGGCCACCTCGGCCACCAACTCATACGGGGCCTGCAGTTCCTTGGCCGCCACATACAGCTCGTCTTCGGACATCGAGGTCAGCCGGCGGATCTCGCCGCCGATCTTGCGCATGTGGGTGGTGGCATTGGAGACATCTCCGGTGCCCGCCTCACCCTTGGACCGGATCATCGCCGCGCCCTCGGTGATCCGCCGCAGCGCCTCACCCAGATTGGTCGCCCCGCACACAAAGGGCACCGTGAAGCGCCACTTGTCGATGTGGTTGGTGTAATCGGCCGGGGTCAGCACCTCGGACTCGTCGATGTAATCCACCCCGAGGCTCTGCAGGATCTGCGCCTCGACGAAGTGCCCGATGCGTGCCTTGGCCATCACCGGGATGGTGACCGCTTCGATGATGCCTTCGATCATGTCGGGATCCGACATGCGCGACACCCCGCCCTGGGCGCGGATGTCTGCGGGCACCCGTTCCAGGGCCATCACGGCCACCGCGCCCGCACCCTCGGCGATCTTGGCCTGCTCTGGGGTGACGACGTCCATGATCACGCCGCCCTTGAGCATCTCAGCCATCCCGCGCTTGACGCGCGCGGTACCGGTCTGGTTGCTCGAACCGTTCTGCGCCGCGGTTTCCACTGCTATCTCCTCCAATTGCTACTGATTCAGTCTAGTGGAGCCGCCAAATCCATTAAATCCGCAATCACCGGATGGCTTGCAGCTCGCGATGCGCGGTTCCACGCGTATTCGCCAGCGGTGCCGCCGACTGTTCGGCCAGTTCATTGGCCTGAGCCAGCAGCTCACCCAGTTGAAGCGGATACACGGCCTCCCCGCCGGCAACCAACTCGGCGATCATTGTCTCATCGCACCAGCGGTGGCCGTGAATGTAGTGCCGTTCCAGGGTCGTGCGCCCCGTCGCCGACGGCTCGAACCGGGCCGTCCGGTGGATGAAGAAGAACTCCTCGCTGCGGATCACCGAGGCGTTGAAGTCGATGACGGCGTCGCGTCGCCACACCGGCCCGACCAGGTCGGCCGGCGCCGTCCGCAACCCGGTCTCCTCGGCGAGTTCGCGGGCCGCAGCGGCGGCCAGATCTTCGCCGGGCTGGACCGCACCGCCGACGGTGAACCACCACCGCGGCGCGGGCTTGTCCGGGTCGTCGATCGCGGGGTCACTGCCGCGCAGCAGCAATACCGCCCCGGTCTCGTCGAGCAACACCACACGCGCGGACGTCCTCCGGCTGACCGGATTCACCTCAGCTTGGGATTCCGGACGCTCGACGATCTCGAAATAGGTTGGCAATGCGGCGGTTCCGCCGAGACGAAGCGCCCGCACCGCGCGGCGTTCCCGCAGCGCCAGGGTGTCGCGGACGGCGTCGTTGTGGAACCGCCGGGCCAGCAGGACCCGGGCTTCGGCATCGGCGAGTTCGGCGACCAACGCCACCGGTAGGTCCGCCGGATCGACTGCGGACAGCGCGGCCGACAGGTCGTTCTCAGCGGCTTCACGTGCCGGACGCGGGGCCCGCTCGGCGGCATCGGCCAACGCCGCGAGCCGCTTGCCCGCAGGAGCGCCCGCGTAGGCGTCGACCGCGACGGCACGGGCCACGACCGCCCGGCGGGCCAGTGCACCGTCGAGTGCCTGCCACGACAGGTCATAGCGCACGTGGAGCCGGTCCAGTCGATTGGCGGTCTGGTACGCCCACCCTCCGATGAGCAGCAGAACCACCAGTACGGCCAGCGCCGTGATCACCAACCAGGTCGGCACGTCTAGTCACCCACCTGAACTTTGACCCCGGTGCTGGCCACCGTCTCGTAAACCCGCATGATCTGACCGGCCACCACCGACCAGTCGTAGCGGGCCACCCGCTCGGTCGCTTTGTCGATGTACTGCGCGCGCAACGCGTCGTCGTCGAGCACCTCGATCAGCGCATCGGCCAGCGCATCGGCATCGCCGACCGGAACCAGCCGGCCGGCCTGCCCCTGATCGAGAACGCGGTTGAACGCGTCGAGTTCACTGGCCACCACAGGTGTCCCCGCCGCCATCGCCTCCACCAGCACGATCCCGAAACTCTCACCGCCCAGATTGGGGGCGCAATACACGTCGGCGCTGCGCATGGCCGCGGCCTTGCCGTCGTCGTCGACCTGGCCCAGGAACCGCAGGTGCTCGGCGAATTCGCCGGCCTGCTCGCGCAGCGCCTCCTCGTCACCGCGGCCCACGATCAGGATCTCGATGTCGGCGAACCGGCGCACCAGCTTGGGGAGTGCACCGAGCAGGACCGGCATGCCCTTGCGCGGCTCGTCGAACCGCCCGAGGAACAGCACGCTGCGGCCCGGACGCGGATACCCGTCGAGGCGAGGCGCATTCGCGAAGTGCGGTACGTCGACGCCGTTGGGGATCTCCACCGCATCCGAGCCGAGCGCCTCCATCTGCCAGCGCCGAGCCAGGTCCGACACCGCGATGCGGCCAACGATCTTTTCGTGGTACGGGCGCAGAATTCCCTGAAACACACTGAGCGTCAACGACTTTGTCGTCGAGGTGTGAAACGTCGCCACGATCGGCCCCTCAGCGGCCTGCAGCGCCAGCATGGACAGGCTCGGCGCGTTGGGCTCGTGCAGGTGCAGAACGTCGAAGTCCCCCTCGGCGATCCATTTCTTGACCTTGCGGTGGGTGGCCGGCCCGAACCGGAGGCGGGCCACCGATCCGTTGTAGGGAATCGGAACGGCCTTACCACCGGAGACGACGTACTCCGGCAGCTTCACATGCGGCGACGACGGGGCCAGCACACTGACGTAATGCCCGCCGGCGCGCATCACCTCGGCGAGTTGCAGCACATGGGATTGCACACCGCCCGGAACATCGAACGAGTACGGGCAGACCATCCCGATACGCATGGCTAGCTCCGTCGCCTCTTCACGCAAGCGCTCATCAGGTGGTACCCAGCCGGGCGCGACGTTCGTCGGACAGATCGGCCAGCCACTGCGGCTGGAGCATGTGCCAGTCGGCCGGATGTGCGGCGATGTTCGCCTCGAACCGGTCGGCCAGGGCCTGGGTCACCACCGCGACGTCCTTCGACGACGTGTCGAGCGCATCGAACACCTCGACCACACAGTCCTCACCGTCGTAGTGCACGTGCGCCGGGTGCAGTGGGGCACCGGTTTCGATGGCCAACTTGGCCGAACCGGCGGGCATACGGGTGAGCTCGCCGAAGAACTTCACCTCCACACCGTTGCGGGTGAGATCCCGGTCGGCCATCAGGCAGACGAACTTGTTGTCCCGCAACCGTTCCGAGAGCACCTCCAACGGCGGCCGCTCACCGCCGGACAGCGGAAACACCTCGAACCCGAGGCTCTCCCGGTAATCGATGAAGCGCCGGTACAGCGATTCGGGCTTGAGCCGCTCGGCGACCGTGGCGAAAGTGCCGAATTGCTGGGCCAGCCAGACCCCGGCCATGTCCCAGTTGCCGCTGTGCGGCAAGGCCAACACACCGCCGCGTCCGGCCTCATGGGCGGCCCGCAGCTTGTCGGCGCCGACGAAGACCTCGTCCACACGTTTGGCCACAGTGCTCAGATCCATCGACGGCAACCGGAACGCCTCCCGCCAGTACCGGGCATACGAGGCCAGTGAAGCACGCATCAACTCGTCCGGCACCTCGGCCGCGGGAACCCCGGTCACCCTGGCCAGGTTCTTGCGCAGTTGCCGCGGTCCGCCGCCGCGGGATGCATAGGCGGCACCTGCGTCGAACAGGTTGCGCGCCAGGACTTCCGGCATCGCACGCACCAGCCGCCAGCCTGCCGCATAACCCAGATCGGTCACCTGCCCGGACAGCGGAATGTTCACGAGGCTCCCGGCTCCTGTGTGTCGCCGCCCTCGGGCTGGGACGGCTGCAGCGGTTGCAGCAGATCCATGGCGCCCGGCGAGGTGCGCACGGCATGGATCCGCTGTGCCACCGTGACCACGCTGGCCAGCGCCAGCAGCCAGACGGCACCGTGCAGCAGCCAGGGCGCGTGCAGGAACGGCACGCCCGAGAGCCCCGCGCCCACCAGCACGATCACCAGGCGTTCGGGCCGCTCGATGATGCCGCCGTCGCCCCGTAGCCCACTCGCCTCGGCCCGGGCCTTGATGTAAGAGATCACCTGTGAGGTGACCAGACAGATGAGGAGCGCCACCACCAGCGTCGGGTCGTGCAGACCGAAAGCCGCCCACCACAGCAGGCCGGCGAAGATGGCGCCGTCGGCGATCCGGTCGCATGCCGCATCCAGCACCGCGCCGAACCGCGTGCCGCCGCCGCGTTCACGCGCCATGGCTCCGTCGAGCATGTCGGCCAGCACGAAGAGGAACACCGCGAACGCGCCCCAGAACAGCTGACCGATCGGGAACAACGTCAGCGCGGCGGTGACCGACCCGGCGGTGCCCACGATGGTGACGATGTCGGGAGTCAGGCCCGCGCGCAGCGCCGCCTTGGCCACCGGCCTCGACAGTTTTGTGTAGGCCGCCCGGCTCATCAGGAACAGATTGCTCACGGCTGGCGGGCCCATTCCGAGGCCAGCAGCTGCCGGGTCTCGCTCAGCAGCTGCGGAATAACCTTGGCACCACCGATGATCGTGATGAAGTTCGCGTCGCCGCCCCACCGCGGCACCACGTGCATGTGCAGGTGCTCGGCCAGTGACCCGCCGGCCGAGGTGCCCAGGTTCAACCCGACGTTGAAGCCGTGCGGACGAGAGACGGCCTTGATGACGCGGATCGCCTTCTGGGTGAATGCCATCAACTCGGCGCTCTCGGCCTCGGTCAGATCCTCGAGCTCGGACACCCGTCGATAGGGCACCACCATGAGATGACCCGGGTTGTACGGGTAGAGGTTGAGCACGGCGTACACGAGCTCGCCGCGGGCCACCATGAGCCCGTCCTCGTCGGACATCTCGGGAATGTCGGTGAACGGTTGGGATGAGCCGGCCGACCCGACCTTGTTGTCGCCCTTGACCGCATCGACGATGTAACTCATCCGGTGCGGGGTCCACAGCCGCTGCAGATGGTCGGGTTCGCCCACACCATGGTCGATGATGGACCGCTCGTCCCCCGTCATTCGCTTACCCGTCGGTTCTTCGCGCGAGCGCTCATCACGAGCCCACCGGTACCAGATCCGCCGTCGGCACCGCGTTGTTACGGTCGGCGATCCACTTCACGATGGCCTCCACGGCCTCATCGACCGGCACGCCGTTGATCTGGGTGCGGTCGCCGAAGCGGAAGGAGATCGCTCCCGCTTCTATGTCCTTGTCCCCCGCCAGCAACATGAACGGCACCTTCTGATTGGTGTGGTTGACGATCTTCTTCGCCATCCGGTCGTCGCTGCCGTCCACCTCGACCCGCACCCCCCGCGACTTCAGCTGCGCCGCAACGTCGTACAGGTAGTCCAGGTGCGCGTCGGCCACCGGGATCCCGACCACCTGCACCGGCGCCAGCCAGGCCGGGAACGCGCCGGCGTAATGCTCGGTGAGCACCCCGAAGAACCGTTCGATCGAGCCGAACAGGGCCCGGTGGATCAGCACCGGACGCTGCCGGCTTCCGTCGGCGGCGGTGTACTCCAGCTCGAAGCGATCCGGCATGTTGAAGTCCAGCTGGATCGTCGACATCTGCCAGTTGCGGCCCAGCGCGTCCTTGACCTGAACGGAAATCTTGGGGCCGTAGAACGCCGCTCCACCCGGATCCGGTACCAGGTCCAGACCGGAGGCCTCGGCGACCGATCGCAGAGTTTCGGTGGCCTCGTCCCACATCTCGTCGGAGCCCACGTACTTGTCGGGATCCTTGGTGGACAGTTCCAGGTAGTAGTCGTCCAGGCCGTAATCCGAGAGCAGATCGAGCACGAACTGCAGCAGCGAGGTCAGCTCGTCGCGCATCTGCTCACGCGTGGTGTAGATGTGCGCGTCGTCCTGGGTCATGCCGCGCACGCGGGTCAACCCGTGCACCACGCCGGACTTCTCGTAGCGGTACACCGAGCCGAACTCGAACAGCCGCAACGGAAGTTCGCGGTAGGAGCGGCCCCGCGCCCGGTAGATGAGGTGGTGCATGGGGCAGTTCATCGGCTTGAGGTAGTAGTCCTGCCCGGGCTTGCGCACGGTGCCGTCGTCGTTGTACTCGGCGTCGATGTGCATCGGCGGGTACATGCCGTCGGCGTACCACTCCAGGTGACCGGACGTGATGTAGAGGTGTTCCTTGGTGATGTGCGGGGTGTTGACGAACTCGTAGCCGGCCTCGGAGTGCTTGCGCCGCGAGTAGTCCTCCAGCTCCTTGCGGATCACCCCGCCCTTGGGATGGAACACCGGCAGGCCCGAGCCGAGCTCGTCAGGGAAGCTGAACAGGTCCAGCTCGACGCCGAGCTTGCGGTGGTCGCGGCGCTGCGCTTCCTCGATCAATTCGAGGTGGCGGTCGAGGGCCTCCTGCGACTCCCATGCGGTGCCGTAGACCCGCTGCAGGCTGGCGTTGTTCTGGTCACCCCGCCAATACGCGGCGCTGCTACGGGTCAGCTTGAACGCCGGGATGTACTTGGTGGTCGGGATGTGCGGGCCGCGGCACAGATCCCCCCAGACCCGCTCCTTGGTGCGGGCGTTGAGGTTGTCGTAGGCGGTCAGTTCGTCGCCGCCGACTTCCATCACCTCGGGGTCGTCGGCGCCGGACTTGTCGTCGACGAGCTCCAGCTTGTAGGGCTCGCCGGCCAGCTCCTCGCGCGCCTGGTCCTTGGATTCGTAGACTCGCCGGGAGAACAGCTGACCGTCCTTGACGATCTTGGCCATGCGCTTCTCGAGCTTGTCCAGATCCTCGGGCGTGAACGGCTCGGCCACGTCGAAGTCGTAGTAGAAGCCGTCGGTGATCGGCGGGCCGATGCCGAGTTTGGCCTGCGGAAACAGGTCCTGCACAGCCTGGGCGAGCACGTGAGCACAGGAGTGCCTGATCACGCTGCGGCCGTCCTCGGTGTTGGCGGCCACCGGAGTCACCTCGACGTCGGTGTCCGGGGTCCACGACAGGTCGCGCAGACGCCCCTCGCTGTCACGCACCACCACGATCGCGTCGGGGGTCCCGCGGCTGGGCAAGCCCGCCTCGCGCACCGCCGCACCGGCGGTCGTCCCGGCCGCGACCCGGATCGGTGCAGCGGGGGCTGGGCTGAGGGCGGCGCTCATCGGGGAGTCTCCTACCATGCGTGGGCTGATGCGAACGCTGTCATGCTATCGGTGTGGGCTATCGGTGTTGCTGATCAGGACCCCATCCCGAGAGGGCTTTTGAGCCACTCCTGCTCCAACCCGACCAGGCCCGCCGCGAAACCGACAACGCCGAACAGCCACAGCGTGCCGACCACAACCAGGCCGGTGAAAGCGGCACTGACACCTTTGACCGCGATGTGCTGGCGGTCGAACCAGGCCATCACGGAGTCGTAGCGGGCCCGGACATAGCGCAGCGCCCGCTTGGCGAAGTCGAACTCGCTGGCCAGGATCGCCAGTCCGAGGAACACGATGGCCCAGCCCGGGCCTGGATACGGGATCGCCACGATGCCGACCGCCAGCACCAGCGTGCCCACCACACCGACGACGATGCGGTAGGTGAACTCGACGGCCGGGCGCGCGCGCAGCCTTTCCCGCCAGCTGGTCCAGCGCCGCTTCACCTCGGCGAGGTTGGTCGCCAGGCTCATGGCTGCCCCGGCTTGAGCCGCACGAACAGCGCCTCGGCCTCGGTGAGGACGTCGTCGCCGTCGAGCAGACGTCCTTCGACGAAGATCTTGCGCCCCTCGATGCGGTTGATGCCGGCCTGCACCTGCAACTCTTTTTCGATCGGGGCGATCTTGCGGTAGTTGACGTGCAGGTATGCGGTGCGCTGATACATGCTGCCGGTCAGTTTGGCCGCGGTGTAGCCGAGCAGTGAGTCGAACAGCAGTGCCAGCGAGCCGCCGTGCACCGCACCGTTGCGGCCGAGGTGGAAACGCCGGAAGCGGGCGGTCCCGGCGATCCGGTCGTCGTCGGTCCGTTTCAGCTGCACCGGCACGTTGTTGACGTTGCCACGGTTGGGCAGGTCCATTCGCCGACCGGACGGTGAATTCCATTCGTCGGCTTCGTACGGGGCCAGCAACGCCGACACCTTCTCGATCAGGTCGGCGGCCTCGGTGATCACCTCGTCCGGGGCGTCGGCGCTGCGTGCGTGGTCCTGCAGTGTGCGCACCGCCTCGATGAAGCGCCCGTAATCGGGGCCGCCGCGATCGGTGGGCTCGGGCGGGTTGAACCCTCCGCCGGGGTGCGCTGTTGGTGTGGCCACGAAGCCACCGTATTAGTGCCATGGTGGTGACGTGAAACTGCACGACCTGGCACGGTTGTCGTTGAGCTATCCGGAGGTGGGTGCCACTGCCGGCGACCCGCCCGCCGGCTACCGCCATATCCAGGCCTCGGAGGTGATCGGCACCGGCCGGGCCCGCTTCGAACGGGCCGCCGATTCCGTCTTGCGCTGGGGTATGCAACGCGGCGCCGGCCTGCGGGTGCAGGCCGCCGCCGAAGCCGCCGCCGTGGGCACCGACCTGCTGGTCCGCCTCGGTCCGGTACCGGCGCCCTGCCGCGTGGTGTACGTGCTCGACGAACCCGATCGACGGGGTTTCGCCTACGGCACCCTGGTCGGGCATCCCGAGTCCGGAGAGGAGTTGTTCTCGGTCCGCTACGACCCGTCGACCGACGAGGTGCTCGCCGAAGTGGTCGCATTCTCCCGGCCGGCCACCTGGTGGAGCCGGTTGGGCGGACCGGTGACGCGGTTGCTGCAGCGGGTGGTGACGCGCCGCTATCTCACCGGCATCTAGCGTGCTCGCCTCGTAACCGGCCGCGATCGGCTTCAATTGCGGCCTATGACTTATCGGGTGATTCAGTGGGGAACCGGGGCGGTCGGGATCGAGACGCTGGGCGCGGCCCTCTACGACCGTCCGGACCTCGACGTGGTCGGGGTCCGGGTGTATTCAGATGACAAGGACGGCGTCGACGTCGGAGACCTGTTGGGCCGGGCGCCGATCGGCGTTCGCGCCACCACCGACGTGCGGGCCATCCTCGCCCTGGATGCCGACTGCGTCGTCTACACCCCGCGGACCACGGACCTGGACGACGTGTGCGCCTTGCTGGCCAGCGGCAAGAACGTGGTGACGACGGCGTTCCTTTTCCATCCGCAGCGGATGCCCGCGCCAGACCGGGACCGGCTGCTCGCGGCGTGTGAGACCGGTGGGACGACGGTCCACGGCAGCGGGCTCAACCCGGGAAACCTGTCCGGTGCCCTGCCGCTGGTGCTGTCCGGCATGAGCCGCCGGATCGACAAGATCACCCTGCAGGAGCGTGCCGACTGGTCGGAGTACGACAGCACCCACATCACTTTCGACAACATGTCGTTCGGCCGTCCGGTGGACGAGATCGGCGTGAACGCCACCGAATTCCTGGCCTTCAACAACGAATTGTTCACCGAGCAGGCGTGGCTTCTGGCCGATGCCCTCGGCGCCGACATCGACGAGGTCACCTCGTCGGTGGAGGCGGTTCCCGCCCGTCACGACCACCAGATCTTCGACCACCTGCTGGCGGCCGGAACAACTGCCGGGCAGCGGTGGAACTGGGTGGGGGTGCGAGACGGTGAGGCGCTCATCGAGATCGAGACGCTGTGGACGGTCGGCAACGAATATCCCGATCACTGGCCGCGGCCCAAACACGGCTGGACCCTGACCATCGAGGGCGACCCATCGATGCAGACGCACTTCTTCAGCCTGGCCAGCTTCACCCGCGAGGCCACGATGGCCGAGCATGTGCGGGCGGCCAACGTGGCCACCGCGATGCAGGTCCTCAACGCGGTACCCGAGGTGTGTGAGGCCGAGCCGGGGTTCGCCACCCTCGCGACGCTGCCACTGATCCGCAGCCACACCGGGTTTCGGCGCTGACTACCTGACGACGGCCGAGCTGGGTTCTCTCGGCGCGCCGAGCATGTCCCGGTGCGACGGGGGTACCCGACCGCCTTCATCGGTGATGCCGTAGCGGGCCGCGAGTTCGGCGCCGATCACGGTGCGCCCGGACAGCTGCGCCAGCTCCGGGTCGCGGTACAGCGCGTCGATCAGGTAGCCGGTGAACTCGGGGGTTTCGGCGTGCTCAGCGGTCTTGGCCAGGGCGTCGGGATGCCCGGCGAAGGCGGCCTTGAATTTCTCGGTGAGCAGGATGCCCATCCAGATCGACACCGTCGACACCCCGGTGTCGGCGAAGTCGACCGCCATGTCGGCGGCCAGCTTGTCCACCCCGGCCTTCTGGGCGCCGTAGGCGGGGCCATGCATGTAGCAGACCGATCCGGGCGACGAGGTGAACGCGATCAGTCCCCTGTCCGCGGCGACCAACAGCGGCGCAGCATGCCAGGACGCCACATAGGCCGAGCGCAACCCGACGTTCAGCACGTCGGCCAACTCGATCGGCTTCTCCCAGAACGGTTTCGGGTTCACCAGGTCGTCGTGGATCGCGGCGGCGTTGTTGACCAGTAGGTCCAGCCGGCCCTCCTGCTCGCCGATCCGCTCGAACAGCGCACCCACGGCCGCGTCATCGGCGTGGTCGAGTTGCACGGCGATGCCGCCCTCCCCCGGATCGGTCACCGTCCGTCCGGTGACATACACCCGCCAACCCGAGGCGAGCAGGGCCGCGGCGATTCCGCGGCCGGCGCCGCGACTCGCCCCCGTGACGACAGCGATCGGGTTATCCATGGGCATCAACGTACTTCTCTGCGCCCATCAAGCTGCTTGGCGGGTAAGACGTCACGGCGGTGCTCGGTCAACGTCGGCCACGGTGCGGCATGTCCTGAGCTTTGTCACGCTGGCGTGGCTGTCGAACCCGAGAGCCACGCCAGCGTGACAATGGCTCAGCGCGAAGGCAGGCCCAGGCGCTCCAGTTGTTCCCGCAACCGGTGTCGACCGGACAGCGAATGCGGACCGGCGAGCCGGCTCAGCACCCGCTCACTCCAGCTGCCCGACAACCCGTAGCGGTTGTTGTAGACCGCCAGCCGGTCGTCGTAGGCGGGCACATGCGCGTCTGCCGCCTGTACGTCGTAACGCTCGCGGTGCAGCACCGCATCCCGGGGCAGGCGCGGTTTGATGCCGGCGTTCTCCGTCGGATCCGGGCTGCCGACGGCCAGACCGAAGGTCGCCACGGCGTGCGGCGGCAGCCCCAATTCTGCCGCCACCTCTTCGGGGTGGTTGCGGATTGCGCCGACGAAAACCGTTCCCAGTCCGAATGATTCGGCGGCCATCACGGCGTTCTGGGCTGCCAGAGCCGTGTCGACGAATCCGATGATCGTGGTTTCCAGGTAGTCCGCACCGTCCAGTGCGGTCCCCGCCCGCTGCGCGAGTCGGCGGGCACGGCCCAGATCGGCCACCCAGACCAGAAACAACGGTGCCTCGTTGATGAACTGCTGGTTGTTGGCCAGGGTGGCCAAGCGCGCCTTGCGTTGCGGATCACGGACGGCGATCACGCTCCACGGTTGCAGGTTCGAGCTGGTCGCCGCCGACTGCGCGGCGGCCACCAGCGCCGAAAGTTGCTCATCAGTCACCGGTTCCGCGGTGAACTTGCGCACGGACCGGTGTGCGAGTTGCAGCGCCAGTGTCTCGTTGTGCACGGCCAGCACCGCATCGATATCGCCGTAGCGGGCGATGACGGTCATGCCGCGGCCGCCACTGCCAGCCGGCGACGTTCGATCCGCGGTGATGCATCTGTCATGGTTGGCTGCTCCCTGTGACGTAGTGGTGATCAGGATCCGTAGAACGGTTCGCCGGACACCGATTCGGATGTCCGTCCGTCGACACCCACGGGAACGTCTCCTTCGAGGGTGACGCGGTAGAGCACGCGGTCATAGTCGAGGTGGCCGGCGTCGGCGATGGCCAGATGCGCGGTGGCCCGGTTGTCCCAGAACGCGATACTGCCCGGAGCCCAGCGGAACCGGACCGTGTACTCGGTGCGCGTCGCCTCGTCCCACAGCAGCTTGAGGATCGCCTCGCTCTGGGTCGGCGTGTAACCGCGGATCTCGCGGGCACCACGGGTGAAGCCGGGACTCACGAACAGCGCGCGCTCCCCCGTCACCGGATGCACCCGGACGGCGGGGTGATAGGTCACCAGGTTCGCCTCCCGTACCTTGCGGTCCCGCTGGCTGCCGGCCACCGCCCGGGCGTTGAACTGGTGCTTGATGTCGAGTTTGTCGGCGAACTCACGCAACTCCTTGGGCAGGTTCTCATACGCCGCAACGAGATTGGTCCACGCGGTGTCACCTCCGTACGGCGGCAGAATGTGCGCGCGCAGGATCGAGGCGGCGGGCGGGTTGATCAGCGCGGTGACATCGGTGTGCCAGCTGTTGTCGTAGGAGGTGCGCTTGCGACCCAACTGGCGTTCGTAGCGGCGGCTGTCGATCGGCAGGATCTCGGGAAATCCCTGCGGCGGTTCCTCCTCGTGCGGATGGGCCGGGGTCACCTTTCCGAAGTTCCGGGCGAACGCGATCTGCTCGGCGTGCCCGATCTGCTGATCGCGGAAGAAGATCACCTTGTAGGTGTGCAGGGCGTTACGGATCTCGTCGACGACGCCGGCTTCCAGTTCTTCGCGGAGGTCGACGCCGCGGATTTCGGCGCCGATGTAGCCCGCTTGTGGGACGACATCGAGGCCGGTGTCGGTGAGCGTATTGCGTTCGGTGAGATCGGTCATCTGCGGACTCCTCGTATTGGCTCGGCGATGGGCTGGCGAGGCAGCCGAGCTGACTCGCTGTGGTCAGCGTCGACGCGACGACGGCCGTGAACAACAGTCTTTGGCTACCGGAACCTTTCAGCGCGCCTTAACATCTCAGCCACCACCTTGACGACGCGAGAATTACAACCGGCGTGATTCCTGCCCACCGGGACCGCTCAAAGCCCTGCTCAGGGCCACAGCGGCAAATGCCCGGAGGCGCATACCGCAGCCTTGCCCACCGTTGGTTCTGCGATCATCACCTCGCAGGAGGTGGGAGATGCTGGACTTGCGTCGGATGATGCTGTTGGTCGACCTGGCCGACCTGGGCTCGGTCACCGCCGTGGCCGAGCATCGCAACATCACGAGTTCTGCGGTGTCCCAACAACTCCGCGTCCTCGAAGACGAGGCAGGTGCGGTGCTGTTCCGCCGAGACGGACGCACCCTCGGGCTGACCCGCAGCGGCCAGGTGCTCGCCGAGCATGTCCGCCGCGTCCTGGTCGCCGTCGACGAGGCCATGAGTGCAGTCGCAGAGACCCGCGACCGGGTGTCCGGGCAGGTCGCGATCGCCACCTTCAACATGGGCATTCCGATCCTGGCCGTTCCCCTCATGCAACACCTCAGCAACAAGGAGCCGAATCTGCGAGTGCAGGTTCAACAGGAGACAAGCGCGGCGGCCGTTCGCCTACTGCGCCAAGGCGACGTCGATATCGCGATCACCTGCCACTACGACTTCCTCGGTCCGGACCTGAGCGGCGGGCTGACCACCGTGGGGTTGCTGGTCGAACCACTGGTGTTGTTGGCACCGACCCATTCGCATCGGAGAATCCGCAAGCAAGGCCTGTCCGCCCTGGCCGACGGATCCTGGGTGACCGGGCCGCAGGCTTCCGGGCTCGAAATCGCCGCCGTGCATGCTTGTGAGGGCGCCGGCTTCACGCCGCAGATCAAGCATCGGCTGATCGGGGCGCAGAACATCTGCGAGTTGGCCGCCACCGAGGTAGCGTCGGCCATCGTGCCCCGTTTGTCCGTCCCCGCAAACCTCGAAGGCCTGATCGTCGGAGGCCTCCAACTCGGCGGGCGCGCCATCAGTGCCGTCGTGCGCGCCGGCCGGCAACGTGACCCCAACATCGCGCTGATCCTGGATGCGTTGCGCACGATCGCCGAGCGGGCTCTGCCTCCGCACTCCGCCGAACCGCTCGGTGTCGCATCGTGACGGCGATCCTGACCCGACCGCTCGTGGTCTACGGGGTGGGAGCGATCGGCGGCGTGATCGCCGCCCGATTGCGGCTGGCCGGCTTCGACGTGACGGCCGTCGCCCGCGGTGCGCACCTCACCGCGATCCGCACCCACGGTCTCACCCTGGTGACGCAGGCCGGCAGCGACACCGTGAGCCTTCCGGCCGCCGCGGGCGCCGCAGAGGTCGACTGGTCCGCCAGGCCGGTCGTCATCCTCGCAGTCAAGAGCCACCAAACCTTCTCCGCCCTGGACGATCTCAGTGCTCACGCGCCGGTCGAGACACCGGTGTTCATCGCCCAGAACGGCGTGGCCAACGAGGCCGCCGCCCTGCGGAGATTCGCCGATGTGTACGGCGTCACCGTGATGCTCCCGGCAGCGCACCTCGACCCCGGCGTGGTCATCCAACAAAGCGGTCCGGTAGCGGGCATCCTGGACCTCGGCCGCTACCCCACCGGCCACGACGCGCTGACCGAACACGTCGCCGCCACGCTGCGCGCCGCCGGGTTCCAGTCGCAGGTCCGCGATGACGTCATGGCATGGAAGCACCGCAAACTGATCGCCAATCTCGGGAACGGTGTGATCGCGGCGTACCGCCCCGGGCCCGACGCCGACGAGCTGATCGCCCGGGCCCGCACCGAGGCCGAACACGTGCTCACCGTCGCCGGGATTCCCTTTGTGACTGCCGAGCAGGACGCACAGCGTCGCGGCGATCTGTTGCAAGGCCGGGTGCACGACGACTACTTCAGTTCCACCTGGCAGAGCGTGGCCCGCGGGCACACCCAGGTCGAAACCGACTGGTTCAACGGCGAAATCGTGTTACAGGCCCGCAGCCACGGTCTGCACGCACCCGTCAACGAGCTGATCCAGCGGGTGACCGCCGACCATGCCCGGGTGGGTCGCCCGGTGCGGTCCCTCGACGCGGCCGCCGCGCTCAAGAAACTCGGACCCGCCACCAGCCCACCGGGTCTTCACGACGTGCCGGTGGCATCCCCCTAGACAGCCGTGGAGTTAGCGGCGTTCGCAAGCGCTCCGCCAGGCGTCAGCGATCTCGTCACTGGTCGTCAGCCACGCGTCCGGCTGCGCGGACAGATACTCCAGAACCTGGTCGAAGTACTTGTGTCGGAAGGGCTGCCCGATCACGAACGGGTGCAATGCCAGAGCCATAACCCGGCCGCCTACGGACGAATCTGCCCGCAGCTGCTCGTACTGGTCGATCACTATCTGCACGAATTCGCTTCCGGTGAAACCTTTCGCGAAGATGAGCAGGTCGTTGAGTTCCACCGAGTACGGCACGCTGAGCATGCCCGGGACGGTCAGCGGATATGGCTGGTCATCGTTGGTCCAATCGAGGACATAGTGAAAACCGAGTTCGGCCAACAGTTCCGGGGTGTGAGCGGTTTCGGTGAGACCCGGCCCCATCCAGCCGCGCGGACGCCGGCCGGTCGCCTCGGCGATATCATCGGCGATCTCGGCGAGAAACCGCCGTTCCTCGTCGACAGTGAACCCGGTGTGCAGGATCGAGTTGGTCCGTCCGTGCGCCAACCAGGTCCAGTCGCGTTCCACGCCGGCGGCCACGATCTGCGGATGGTGCTCGATGACGGCCGAATTCAGCAGGACGCTGGGACGGATGCCGTGCCGGTCGAGGGCCTCGATCGTGCGCCAGATCCCCACTCGGGCACCGTAATCCCGCCATCCGTAGTTGAGCGCGTCGGGAACCAGGTCCGCGGTACCCGGCCAGATGTTCGTGGCGGGCCGGTCGATCAGGAAATGTTCGACGTTGAGCCCGAGGTACACCGCGACTCGCGCTCCCCCAGGCCAATGGATCGGTACGCGTTCGGTGATGGGGGTGTAGGCGAAAGGTGGCTGCGACATGGTCATGCCGAACGGTAAGAGCTCACACCGATGTGAGGGTCAAGTCGTCGGTATAACTGGCATATGCGTATAGGCGAACTCGCACGCCGCACCGGGGTCAGTCAGCGGTCGCTGCGCTACTACGAAGAACAGGGTCTGCTCACCTCCGAGCGCACGCCCGGCGGCCAACGCGAGTATCCCGAGCAGGCCGTCGACCGGGTGATCCGCATCCAGGAGCTCTATGCCGCCGGCCTGCGCAGCCGCACCATCTCGTCGCTGCTGCCGTGCATGCGCGATGCCGACGGCGGCCCGGCCCCGCAGGCCACGCCCCGACTGCTCATCGAGCTCTCGGCTGAACGCGACCGGATCGAGCAAGCGATCCGGGAGTTGGCGACCTCGCGCGAGATTCTCGACGGGGTGATCGACGCGGCGTCGAGGTGAGCTTCGGTACGGAACAATCGTGGGCGCGATGACTGACGACGACGATCCGCCTGCCCCCACCAACCGGCGACCGCACATCCTGCGACTGGTCGCCTTCGCGGTGTTCCTGCTGGTGCTGTTCTATCTGGTCGCGGTCGCCCGGGTCATCGATGTCGGCGGCATCCGGGCCCTGGTCGATTCCACCGGCCCGGCCGCACCCCTGGCGTACGTGGTGGTGTCGGCCTGCCTCGGCGCCCTGTTCGTGCCCGGTCCGATCCTGGCCGCGGGCAGCGGAGTGTTGTTCGGTCCGGTGTTGGGCACCTTCGTGACCTTGGGCGCCACGGTGGGCACCGCGGTGGTGGCCAGCCTGATCGGCCGGCGTGCGGGCCGCGACAGCGCCCGGGCCCTGCTCGGGGCGCAACGCGCCGACCGGCTGGACCACCAGATCGAGCGGGGCGGCTTGTGGGCGGTGGTCGGGCAGCGATTCGTTCCCGGGCTCTCCGATGCGCTCGCCTCCTACGCCTTCGGCGCGTTCGGCGTGCCGTGGTGGCAGATGGCGGCGGGCGCGTTCATCGGTTCGGTGCCACGCGCGTTCGTCTACACCGCACTCGGCGCGTCGATCGGCGACCTGTCGGCACCGTTGGCCTACACCGCGATCGGGGTGTGGTGCGTCACGGCGGTCATCGGGGCGTTCGCCGCCCACCGCGGCTACCGGTCCTGGCGCCGTCACCACTCCGGGGCCGATCAGGCCCCGGAGCAGACCTCGTAGCCGTTACTTGCCGAAGCCGGCGTTGCGCAACGCCTCAGCCATCGACCCCATCGGCTGATTCGACTCGCGCTGACCGGAGTTGTTGCCGCGGTTCTGGTTTCGCCCGCCACGTCCTTGATTGCCGCCGTCTCGACGGTTCTGGCCACCCTGACCGCCTCCACCGGGCCGCTTGCCCTGCTCGCGCTGTGGAGTGTCGTTGAGCCGCAGGCTCAGTCCGATCCGCTGCCGTTCCACATCGACATCGACGACCTTGACCTTCACCACCTGACCCGACTTCACCACCTCGTGCGGGTCGGAGATGAACCGGTCTGCCATGGCCGAGACGTGAACCAGGCCGTCCTGGTGCACGCCGACGTCGACGAAGGCACCGAACGCCGCGACGTTGGTCACCACGCCCTCGAGCACCATGCCGGGCTTGAGGTCGGCGACCTTCTCGACCCCGGCGGCGAAGGTGGCGGTGGAGAACGCCGGCCGCGGGTCACGTCCGGGTTTTTCGAGCTCAGCCAGGATGTCGGTCACCGTCGGCACACCGAACCGCTCGTCGGCGAACTCGGCGGGCTTGAGCTTCCGCAGCGTACGTTCGTCACCGATCAACTCGGCCAGCGTCACCCCGGAGCGGTCCAGGATGCGCCGCACCACCGGGTAGGCCTCGGGGTGCACGCCGGATGCGTCCAGCGGGTCCTCCCCGTCGCGGATGCGCAGGAACCCTGCGCACTGTTCGAATGCCTTGGGCCCCAGCCGCGGAACGTCCAGCAGGGCCTTTCGGCTGCGGAACGCGCCCGTGCTCTCGCGATAGGCCACGATGGCCTCGGCCAGAGATTCGGTCACGCCCGACACCCGGGCCAGCAGCGGCACCGAGGCGGTGTTGAGGTCCACGCCGACGGCGTTCACGGCGTCTTCGACCACCGCGTCGAGGCTGCGTGCCAACGAGCCGGGCGTCACGTCGTGCTGGTACTGCCCCACGCCGATCGACTTGGGGTCGATCTTCACCAGCTCGGCCAGCGGATCCTGCAGGCGACGGGCGATCGAGACCGCACCGCGCAACGTCACGTCGAGGTTCGGCATCTCCCGGGCCGCGTACTCGGAAGCCGAGTACACCGAGGCGCCGGCCTCGCTGACCATGGCCTTGGCCGGTGCCTTGGCGCCGGCGGCGCGGATGTCGGCGATCAGCTCAGCGGCCAACGCGTCGGTTTCACGCGAGGCGGTGCCGTTGCCGACGGCGATCAACTCGACGTTGTGCCGGGCGATCAGGGCCGCCAGCGTGGCCTTGGCCTGGTCCCACTGCTTCTGCGGCTGGTGCGGGAAGATCGCGCACGTGTCGACGACCTTGCCGGTGGCGTCGACGACGGCGACCTTCACACCGGTGCGGAACCCCGGGTCCAGGCCCAGGGTGGCGCGGGTGCCGGCCGGTGCGGCCAGCAGCAGGTCTTTGAGGTTGCGGGCGAACACCGCGACGGCTTCCTCCTCGGCGCGCTGACGCAGCCGGACGCGCGCATCGACGGCAGCAGAGATCATCAGCTTGGCCCGCCACGCCAGCCGCACGGTGGTGGCCAACCACGGGGTGGCGGGCGCCTTGGCGGTCATGTCGATGCCGAGAGACCGGGCGATCATGGCCTGGTACTGCTCGTCCTCACCACCGTCGAAGTTCAGGGACAGCGCCTGCTCCTTCTCGCCGCGGAGCACGGCCAGCACGCGGTGCGACGGCATGTTCTCCAACGGTTCGGAGAACTCGAAGTAATCCCGGAATTTCTGGGCGGCAGGGCTTTTGGCGGCCTCTTCCGACCATGGGCCGGTGCGCAGCGAGCCGTCGGCCCAGAACTTCTCGCGGGTGGCGCCGACCAGCTCGGCGTCCTCGGAAGCCCGCTCGATGATGATGTGGCGGGCACCTTCCAGCGCCGCGGACGCGTCGGCGACGTCGTCGTTCAGGAACTCACCGGCCACCTCGTCGGGTACCAGCGTCGGGTCTGCCAGCAGGCGGTCCGCGAGCGGTTCCAGCCCGGCTTCCTTGGCGATCTGCGCCTTGGTGCGCCGCTTGGGCTTGTACGGCAGGTAGATGTCCTCGACCCGGGCCTTGGTCTCGGCGGCCATCAGCGCGGCCCGCAACTCATCGGTGAGCTTGCCCTGTTCCTCGATCGAGGCCAGCACCGCCTCACGGCGCTGGTCGAGCTCACGCAGGTAGCCGAGGCGCTCTTCGAGCGTGCGCAGCTGCCCGTCGTCGAGGCCGCCGGTGACCTCCTTGCGGTACCGGGCGATGAACGGGACCGTCGCACCCTCGTCCAGCAGTGCCACCGTGGCGGCGACCTGCCCCTCGCCTACGGCGAGTTCCTCGGCCAGACGGGCGGTTACGGATTTGACGGTTCCGACGGTCACGCTCTGAGTCACGTCGGAGGACCCTACCGAATCGCGGCGACAACCCCCGGCGGGGACGCGGCGTGTGTCCGGCACTCGGGCGTGGACAACATCACAGCCGGCGCGTCACTCGAAATCGAAGATCGAGTGCGAATCGTAGAAGTGCAGGACATAACGGCAGCGCGTACAGACCATCAGTGTGATCAGGTGCGAGGTGAAGGCTTTCAAGGCCTGAGTCTTGGAACGACTCGAAATGCCGAATGGCGCCGATTTGGCGCCTGGGCGACGAATTTGTGGTGGTCCCGGCTGGGTTCGAACCAGCGACCTTCCGCGTGTGAGGCGGACGCTCTCCCACTGAGCTACGAGACCGTGGGAACGACGTCGAACACTAGCACGCGTACCGCGCCAGACCCGAATCGGTATCCGCCGGATGGACTTGTCCGATTTGCCAAATATGCACGCCGATGCGGGCGTATGGTCACCCGTCATGGTTCACCTGCGGGTCCGCTGGCCGGCCGTCGGCGGCGCAGTTTTTGCTGCTAGCGCCCTATTTTCGGGCTGCCACAGCGCCCCGGCCCCCATGACAGATGGGGCAGCGCCTGTAACGTCGAATTTTCACAGCGTCGCCGAGGTGGTGAACCGGCAGGTCAAGGAGCCGACGGCGTTCACCTCGCCGTCGGGCAATGTGGGGTGCCACCTCGACGCCTCGGTGGCGCGCTGCGATATCCGCGAACGTAGCTGGGCGCCGCCACTGCGCCCCGCGAGTTGCGAGTTCGCCTATGGGCAGGGCATGACACTGCGCCCGGGACGGCCGGCGGAGTTCGTCTGCTCGGGCGACAGCGCGTTGGGCGTGGGCGCCGAACTGGGATACGGAGATTCGATCACGGCCGGGACCCTGCGATGCGAGAGCGCCGACACCGGCATCACTTGTCGCGACACGAAGACGCGCCACGGATTCACCCTCTCCCGGCAGGCTTACCACCTGTTCTGAAACACCGTTTTTGGCCACGCTTTGCCCTCCCGTAATGGGGATTTGTGTCTGCGCACGTCGGTGGACTAATGTTCTGCATCGCGACGGGCGACGATCTCGCTCGTGGCGCGCGGATGTAGCGCAGTTGGTAGCGCATCACCTTGCCAAGGTGAGGGTCGCGGGTTCGAATCCCGTCATCCGCTCGAAGGTGCGATTTGTGGCATCAACCCCAGTGGTGGAGTGGCCGAGTGGTGAGGCAACGGCCTGCAAAGCCGTGCACACGGGTTCGATTCCCGTCTCCACCTCCAAGAAAGAATTTCGACCCGCGCGATTAGCTCAGCGGGAGAGCGCTTCCCTGACACGGAAGAGGTCACTGGTTCAATCCCAGTATCGCGCACCACTATAGCCCCTGTTCAGGGGCTATTTTTTTGCCCGCCGAACGTTGGCTTGTGTGCGATGATCCGCTGATTTTTCGCACACAAGCCGACGTTCGCAGTACCTAGGCCGGCGGGAGCGGCCCCGCCGGAGCCGGCGGCATTGGAGCGGGTGGCAGCGGCGGCGCAGGAACCGGCGGGCCGGGTGGCAGCGGCGGGGGCACCTGCGGAGCCGGTGGCAGCGGGTCGGCGACCGCGATCGGGTCGACGATCGGGCTGCCCGGTGGAACCTCCTCGAGCCGAGTGGCATATACGGGCACGGTGATCACCGCACCCTGCAGTCCACACTCGTTGGATTGGATCGTGGTGGTTTGCGCGCCGGCCAGCCCGCCGTCCGGCTGCGGGGTCAACGCCAACGCCGTTTCCATCGCCTGGGCTTGTCCGAGATTCGGCGCGTCACACGGCAGCGAGCCTTTCCCGGAATCCCCTTGCCACGCATTGTTGACGAACCGGAACACCGCTGTCATGCCGCCGGCCTCGGTGTAGGCCACGGCGTGATTGGTGCCGTCCATGCGCGTCGACGTCGCAACGCAACCCGTTGGCTTGCAGGCCGACCGGAATGCCCACCAATAGCTTGCGATCTGGTTTCCCGCCGCCGGCCACGGGTTGGCGTTGAGAGTGGCGTGCGGGTTGTCGTAGTCGAGGCGGTAGAGGCCGTCGAAGACCGGCTCGGCAGGCGGCGGGGCGACCGCGGCGTTGGTGGCGCTGGCAATGGCGGGGCTCGGCGATGGGCTCGGCGGCTCACCGGCGGCGGCCCCGGAGGACGGCCACAGCTGCCACGCACCGAGGCCGACGACGACACCGACAGCGGCGATCGCCGCCACCGGTGCCCAGACGGGCAGCTCCGGCACCCGGTAGCCGGCCACGTTTTGGCCAGGCGCCGGTGCTGCCGGTGGCGATGCCAAACTCACTGTGGGCACCGGTGTTTCATCGGCGAGGGCGTGGGCGAAGGCACCGCAGCTGGCGAAACGATCAGCCGGGTTCTTGGCGAGGGCTTTGGCAAACACCGGATCGAGATCGGCCAACTCGGCCCGGGTGTCAGCCAGCGCCGGCGGCTTCGAGTTGACGTGGCGGCTGACCACGACAGCGGGATTGGCGTGCTCGAACAGTTGCGTTCCGGTCAACAGGTGATACGCGGTACACGCCAAGGCGTACTGATCGGCGCGTCCGTCGACGTGCTCCCCCACCAGTTGTTCCGGTGCGGCGTAGCCGGGACTCTCGGCAACGTCGACGTTGCGTGCGACGCCGAGGCGGACCAGAACGGCACGCGGCTGAGCATCGTCGCCGTCGGTGAGGATGATGTCGGCCGGGCTGATGTCGCGATGCAGCAAACCGTGCTTGTGGGCGTAGTCGAGCGCCCCGGCGACTGCGAGGATGATGCGGTAAACCTGTTCGCGCGGCATGCCGTTGGGATATCGCTGTTCGAGGACGGCGGCGAGATCGCGACCGTCGACGAAGTCGGTCGAGACCCAGAGCTGACCGTTGTGTTCCCCGCGGCCGCGAACCTTGGCGATGCTGGGATGCCACAACGTGGCGGCGACATCGGCCTCGCGGTGAAACCGCTCCCGGTAGTCGGCATCTTCGGCCCACTCGACCGGTAGTACGGTCAGCGCCTCACGGTCAGGCCGCCTGGGGTGCTGCGCGAGGTAGACCTGCACCGCTGCGTCCGACCCCAGCAGTCGAACGATGCGGAACACGGAGAACGTCTCGTCGACGCTGAGCGGCATCCACGAATCCTACGAACTGCCCGGTGCACTGTTTACGTTGCCCCACAATGCAAGTCAGAGGCGGGATTTGTGTCTGCCCGCGCCGGTGGGTTAATGTTCCGCATCGCGACGGGCGACGATCTCGCTCGTGGCGCGCGGATGTAGCGCAGTTGGTAGCGCATCACCTTGCCAAGGTGAGGGTCGCGGGTTCGAATCCCGTCATCCGCTCGACGGCCCTACCTGCCCCGTCGGGCCCCTACGGCCGCAGGGTCAAGGTGCGCACGCCGAGTTTGCCGTCGTGGTCACGGATCTTGAGCCGCCACGTGATCGGTGCAACCGCCGGGGGCGCCGGCGCATGGGGCGGTACCGGTGGCGGCTGCGCGATCGTGACGGTGACGGTGGTTCCGGTGATGCCGACGCGGGCGCGCGACGCCTCAGGCGGGTCATCGACGAGTTCGAACGGCCCGCTCCCCCCGGTGATCGTCAAGTCGAGCGGCGCCGCCGGGGTCACGTCGAAAGCAGCGGCATCCAAGGTGAAGTTCGGGTTGACCGTGATGGTGAACTTCCGCTCGACACCGGCTCCGAACCGCACCACCACGTCGACGTTCTGGGCGGACTCCACGAACTTGTCCTTCGCGGCGGTGAACCTCCATCGTTCGCCTCGCGGCGCGACGTCGGCCTCACGCTTGACCTGCAACAGGTTTCCGGCCGGGACGATGCTGGCCGGTCCGGCCACCTTGATCGGTAGCTCGAGATCGAAGGAACCGGCGGCGGTCATCGTCGCCGGGCCACCGCCGGGCGGCAGCGCCGGCAGGTCGGTGACGGTGATCAGGAAGTCGCGCACCGGAATCCAGAACGCGTCGTCGATGTAGGTACGTTTGCCGGCCAGCGTGGGGACGTCAGGGTGGTCGAGGTCGAACAGGTCCGCGTCGGCGGGCCGGACCGGCGCCCAGATGCGGACCCGCACGTCGGCCGGCAAGGTCGCACCGGCCGCCGGCGGGTCGACGGTCAGGTCCCAACCGGCTCCGGCGGGCCGGGCGGTGACGGTGACGCCAGCCCCCGCAGCGGCCTCCCAGGCCGTGGTGTTGTGTCCGGCAACTTTGAGAATCTGCTTCTCGGTGATGAACCGCGCGATACCCGGACCCGTCGGCGCGGCGCCACTGGCGGCGGGGGTGCTCCAGGCCACCGGATCGTCACCGAGGGTGACGGTGGATTCGACGGTGATGGTCGCGATATCGGTGTTGGCCCGGTCCTCAGACGGAGTTGCGGGCAGCGGCAGCCGGACCGGCGGAATGGTCGCCTGCCAGGTGCCCGGCCCCGCGCAGACCAGGTAGCACCCGAGCCCGCTGAATACCCGCGGCGGGATGGGCACGATGGCCCGCAGGTGCGGCCGCATGACGGTGCCTGCCGGGACCTCCAGCAGTTCGGTGACGGTAGGGGCCCCGCCACCGGCTATCGGCGGACCGTCGACCCGCAAGGTGCTCGGCGCTGTGCCGCTTACCGTTTCGTAGAGCTGGGCCGGCAGCAGCAGCGTGCCTGCGGCGGGCGTGAACTGCAGGATGCCGTAGAAATCGGAGCTGTCGTAGTAATCGATGCAGGCCACCAGGCCCGAACCGTCGGCGTCGCAGCGACCCATCGCGGTGTTGCGGCTCTGCCAGCCGTCGTAGAACGACATCAGCCGAACCGCATCGCCCAGCGGGGCCGTGACGTTCGCATCGGCAATGTCGGGCATGTTGGTCAGGTCGGCGTTGAACTTGTCGTCGACGCTGAGAATGTTCGAGTACAGGTTGCCGCTCTTCCGGCTCGCCTGCTGTTCGAGGAAGTTTCGCTCGCTGTCGGGAAGGATCAGCTTGATGAACCCCACCAGCGGGGTCCACGCCTTCAGGTCCAGCGCCCTGGTAAGCACCCGGCCGAGCACTACCCGCCAGTCCTTCGACTCGTCATCGGAGGCACGGACTTTGGGAATCTTGTTGATGATCGCTTGGTTGACCGGGTTGAACACGGACGCCCAGTCGTCGAAGTTGGTGGACAGGATCGCCTTTCGTGCGTCGTCGTGCGGCAGAGCGGGGCCGAGGATGACGAAGCTCCAGATGATCTGCATCAGACCGCCGATGCTGATCAGCTCGAACCAGTTGGCGTCGAGGCCGGCAGGCCCGTCCACATCGATTGGCCCATGGTCCATCCAATGGACGTCGTCTCGATCGGCGTCGTTGGCAACCAACACGTCGCGGATGCTGCGGAACGCTCCCTGCAGCGGCAGCGCGCCGAGAATCGGTCCCCACCACGTGTTCTGCAACGTGTGGACGAGTTCGTGATCGGCCAGTGCGTCGGCCATGGACCAGCGGGCCCGCGGTTCCTCGGGCACCTGCACCTCCCCCGGGAAGGCAAACACCTTCCCGCTGCCGGCGTCCGGGCGGGTGACCGCACCTTTGACGAAATCCCGCACCACGACCTGGAAGGCCCCGGTGGCATCGGGTGTGATCTGTTGCCGGTACCGACGGGGTCTACTGTCGAAAGCGTCTGGCTCCCAATAGAATTTGCCGTCCTCTTCGACGATTTTCAACTGTGAGGACAACAGCCAGTAGTGACTCCCGGCGACCGTAACCGGCTGCCAGTAATCGTTGAAGTCGGGGTGCATGGCGGCCGGTCGCGGCGTGGCGTGCAGGAAGTACCGCCAGCCGCTGGGCTGTCGGGCGAGGCTGTAGTTGCCGGTCCCGTCAACCGGCACCACGCCCATGATCGACGCCGGCCAGGCGCCGTAAGCGGACGGCAGGCCGCTGCCGGTGTGCCGGATGAACCGCGCCGCGCACATCTTTGTGCCCACCGAGCCGCCTTCCGGCGCATAACGGGTCAACGTGAACGGCCCGGTTCCGACGAGCGGGTCGACGGTGTCCACGGCGACCGTGCCGATAGCTGAGATCTGCCGAACTCGCCGGGCCGCACCGTCTTCGATGAGCACCGGTTGGTTCATCGCCATCAGCGCGGTGTCTGTGACCTTGACCGTCAGCACGTCGGCGGCCTGCGTTACCCCGGTCCCCTTGTCGATGTCCCGGTTCGTTTCCTTGAGCCGGGCCACCCGGACGGCGCCGACAGCCAGCCCGGCGAGTGGTTCGTCCAGGGTGATCGACGCCGGAACCGCCGCAGTGCCGGGCTGCCCCTCCGGGCCCGGCGGGCCGGCCGGGACTGCAGCGTCGACCCTGCTCACCCGGCCGTACCCGGAGGCCGAACCTGAGATGACCTGGACCAGGTCACCCACGGCGAACGGCTGATCGCCGCTGAAGGTCAACTGCGCCGGTTGCTCCGGCGGCCCGGGGTACTGCCCGTTGGCCGCGGTCCCGTCCGGCGCCAGCCGGTACACGGTGGCCCCGGCAACGGCGGCGCCGCCAAGAGTCGGTGCCACCGTGACCGCGACGGACACGGCCTCCACCTGCGTGTAGGCGTCGGGACGTTCGGGGGTTGCCGGGTCGGGTGTTGTTGGTGCGCAGCGGAACACATCGCCGACGGCCACGGTGTGTCCTGGCGCGGCGAGGTCTATCTGCTGGGCCCCGGTCGCCCCGGCTCGAACCGCCCAGCCCGCACTGGTGGCCGTCGACGCAGTCAACATCTGCACGGTGATGTCGTCACGCAGGTCGGGTTTGGCGGTGAACCGGGACGGTAGATCGTGGTCGAGCACGGCGACCGGATGTGCGCCTGGGACGACGGTCAGCACCGCGCCGTACGCCGCGGTGAGGGTGTCCGCGGAAACCCCGATCACCGTGCCGGTCGAAATGCCCGAAGCATCGGGCACATTGATCGCGAACCACACCTGCGGGATGAGATCGGCGGTGCTGGTCTGGCCGCCGGTCCCCAGATATTCGTCCACCCGAAGCGTTTCGTCATCGTCGTCCTCGGTGGGTGCGGGCATCACGGGCGGCATCGGCGTCGCCAGCACGACGGTGCCGCGGGCATGCGCCACACCGGGTTTCACTCGGTCCTCGAAGGTCTGCAGCGGACCGCGGGTCCCTACGGCGTTGCCCGGGCCGCGGGTCCAGAAGCTGGCGTGCACCCATTCCCGGTGGTCGTCGTCGGTGCTGGTGATCACCAGTATGGAACCGCCGGCCTGGCCGGAGAATCGTCGCGCGTCGAGGCTCGGCCTACCGTCCGGACCGGGGGTCCCGCCGATGTCGTCGAGTTCGATCATGCGGGGCCGGTCGAGCATGTGGAAGTAATGCCGGCTCTCCCACACCACGTGACCGATGGTGATGCACCGGTCCCCGCTGACGCCGGTGACGCAGCGCGGGAAGAAGCCGTTGAGCGCCAGGGCCGTAGTGGCCAACCGGGAACTGCCGCTGAGCCCGCGCATGTCGAACATCGAGTGCTGCGGCCAGAAGAGCCCGAAGAGGCCGATGATTTCGAAGTAGAAGTTCAGTGGGGCGAACAGGAATACCGACAGCGAGGTGAGCGGTGCGCCCCAGGTTGGTGCCAGGAAGAGGGTGAGAAAGAAGTTGACCCACGAGAAATGACCGTCACGGTCCGGCCGGCCCAATGGGTCGTATTGGCTCAGCGCATAGGCGTGAACGCCGGCGGCCGGCACCTCGACCGGCAACGTCGCAGCGGCCTGGCCCGCAAGCCGGCGAGGATCGTCTGGGTCACCATGCCACGGATCGGGGGTCAGGAAACTCCCGGTCTCCGGATCCAGTTCGCGTGCGCCGAAACAGATCAGGCCGCTGCGACCGTCGGCGATGTGCCCGAACAGCGTCGGCCGCCATCCGGCGCCGATCTCGACCTCACCGAACGGCGGCTGCATCGCATCCTCCAAGCACCAGCCGGTCGCCGCACTCGCCACCCCGAGCAACGTGCCGAGCGGATCGGTGAGATAGAGCTCGTCGACGTCGTCGTCGGCATCACAGCGGGCGATCACCCGGCCGTTCCACCATAGGAATCGGCACACCGGGTCGCCCGAGGCGGTGGTCACCGACCACAGTCGCCCGGTCGGATCGCGATGCTCGCGAAACTCGGTGCCGTCCACGGTGACCGAGATACGTCGACCCAACCCGTCCCAGCCGTACTCGACCGTGCGCTGCGGGGTGATGACCGCACGTAACTGCCCCAGCGGGTCGTACCGGTAGTCGGTGCGGTACCCGCGGCAGGTCCGGGCGGTGCGCCGGCCGTTCGCGTCATAGTCGTAGGCCACGGTCTGCTGTGGCCCGATCAGCTTGCGGATCCGGCCGCCGTCATCGGTGCGCACCACGGTGCGGACACCGTCGGTGACCTGAGCGCATAGCTCGCCGGCGCGGTACTGCCGACTGTGCGTAATCCGTCCCCCGTCATTGCTTTCCGTCCATCCGGACAAGGCGCCCTGACCGTCACGGGTGTAGTCGATGGTCCGCCCGCCGTGCCAGGTGCGGCGGGTGACGCGGCCGGCGAGATCCAGTTCGGTATCGACAAGCGGGTTTTCAGCCGCATCCGCCCATCGGGTGCCACGTTCGGTGACCCGCTCCGACCACCGCAGCACCGCCGTTTCGAACTGCACCGCATCGCGGGATTCGTTGACGGTCACCAGTTTCCGGCCGTCGAGCCGGTGTACCGACCAGTGGCCGTCGGACCACCCGTAGATCAGATCGTCGTAACCGGGCACGGTGACTCGGCGGGGCCGGCCGTGTTCATCGGCATCGATCCGAAGCACCGCCGCACCGCGCTGCACGCGCACGGTCCGTTCGCGCAGTTCGGTGCGGGTGACTCCACCCGGATCGGTTGCGGTCAACCGGTGGGTGCGGTCGATCTCGGCGGCCTGCGCCGGTGTCAGCCCCATGGCACGCAAGGCTGCGGGCACGGTGGCACCGCCGGCGGCCAGTCCGACCAGCGCAGTGCCGTCGTCGCCGACGATGCGCAGGGTCCCGTTGGCGTCATCGCGGTGCACCCTCAACGTCGTACCGTCGGCCAGTTCCACTCGTACCGGGTGGCCCTCGCCGTTGTGCCACACACGTCGGCGCCCGCGCGCGGGATCGTCGAAGACTTCTACGAGAGCCTCGTGTGCCCGGTCGTCCATCGTCGTCATCTCGACCTCATCCCACGCTCACGCTCACCGACGCTCCGTCGGAGATCCGGGCCAGTTCGTCGAGCAGCGCGTCCCACTCACGTTGCACACCGTCGAGCACGGCGGTGAACGTCTGCCTGATCTCGTCGACGATTCCCAGCGCGAACTGCAGATCGATGGCGGCGATGGTATCCAGCGCCGTCCCAAACGATTTGGTCTTGGCCACCAGTGGAGCCAGCACGGCGCTGGGTCGCATGGTTTCCAGTTGCGCCTTGATCGGCGCGAACGGATCGGTGTCAGCGAACAAGGTGGCCGGCGAGACCGATCGCAGCTGCGCGATACAGGTGTCGAACACGTGCCCGAGTTCGGCCGCCAGCGCCGCCGGTGAGTGCAGCCCGAGGAGAGAGATCGCGGCGTGGATGACGCCGCGCACCGCCTCCTCGACCACGGCCGGGTCGAACACCTCGACATTCGCGAGCACTCGGTCCAGGCCGGCCTGCAACCGGTCGATGACCGCCTCCGGCATCAACTGCTCGATCCCGGCGAACAGGCTGTCGACCAGTTGGAACAAGCCGTCGGCCAGCGCGTCGGCCAACGCCACGAACCGGGACTCGATACGGGAGCCGATGGCGTCGAGTTGGTCGGCCAACGCGCTGGGATCGATCCGATCGAACACCGCATCGAGGAACGCCGCAGTGGCGGTCGTCGGGTCCAGGGTTCCGGACACCAGCTCGACCGGAAGCGCCGCGTCGAGCGCGCGGGCCAGCACCCGCAGGCTCCGGCCCAAGGTGGCCGAATCCGAAGTCTGCCGCAACCGAGCGACGTGCGAAGTGAGCTGCGGGTCAACCGCCGCGCTGACCCGGGTGTCGAGCTGCACGCCGCTCGTCGCCGCGTTCAACTGAACGCTCGCCGCGGCGTCGACGTCGAGCGCGGCCACCGCCAACCGGAACGACTCCAGGTCACGGCGCAGCCGCGCCGGCGGGCCGTCACCGGCGTTCGGGTCCAGCCAGGCCAGCCGCGCGTCGAGGGCGTCGCCGAGCCTGACCGCGAATCCGTCGGCCGGGTCGGTCAACGCGCGCAAACCCCTTGTCGCCGTGGCAAGTCCGGACAGCGCCGGTTCCAGGGCATCTCCGGACAGGTCCGCCAGCCGATCCCGCACCTCACCGAGAAACAGCGCCAGCGGGCGCAGCACGTCGCCGAGCCGGAATCCGTCACCGGGTACCGGCACCGGGACCGCACCGGACAGGCCGCCCTGCAGCCGCTGCCCCAAGCGGCTGGACATCTGATGGGGCATGTCGGCGAGCCCGCCCAGCACAGCCCGCAGCGTGGCCGCAATGTCTATGCCGTCCAACGTATCTCGCAGTTCGCCATGCGCCTCCCGCAGCGGTGCGAACAGTGGCGCTGGGTCCAGCGCGGCGGTCAAGCCGCCGATCACATCCTGGAATTCGCGCTCCAGCGGCGCGACCAAGGCGCGGGGATCGAGATGACCGAGTCGCGCGATCACCTCGTCGAACAACCGTTGGACGGCGTCGATCAACGGTTGCAGGCTGAGCCGGTCCACCGCACCGACGAATTGTTCGTAGGGCGGGTCGAGTTCGGCGATCAACGCCGCCGGCGTCGCCTTGGCCAGCGCATCACCGGCCACCTGCCAGATGCCTTCGACAGGGCTGATCAGCGCGCCGACATCGATGACCGCGACGGACTTCTCGAACGGATGCGTGATCTCGCCCGCGACGTCGATTTCACGAAGCACGGCGGCGGCGGTCGAGACGGCGACCTTGACCGGTTCCGGCACGTCTCCGCCGCCGACTGCCTCGGTCACCTGATTGCGGATACCGTGAAGCAGGTCCAGAGTCGCGGTGCCCGCCGCCTGGAAGTCGATGCCGTTCAGCTCGTCGACGACTCGGGCGAGTTGTTCGGCGACCTGCTGCACGAACGGCACCAGCCGGTCCACGATGCCGCCGAGCGGTTCGATGACGGCGTCCACCGCATCGCGTACCGGTGCGATATCGATGTCCGCGAGCAGTCCGTTCACCTGAGCCACCACGGCGTCGACGCCGTCGGTGACCGTCGCGGGATCCAGGGCCGCGATCGCGGCGTTCAACTCGCGGATCGGAGTGATCGCCTCGTCGAGGAAATCGAACCCGTCGAAGGCCAGCACCTTCTGCTGGGCGGCGACCACCGCGGCCACCGCATCGTCGCGCAGCGCACGGACCGGCAACCGCTCCAAAAACCTTGCGGCTTCGTCGAATCCCCGATCCAGTCCGGAGAGCAGATCGTCCAGCCGGTCCAGCCCGGAGGCGGACAACAGTTCATCCTTCATCGCCGCCATGGCGGCTGCCGCGGCTTCCGGAGTGAGCTGGTCGAGCGCATCGGCCATCCCGTCCAACGATTCGACGAGTTGGCGCGGGATATCCTCGCCCGGCAACGGCAGGGCTGCGGCCAGCCGGTCCAGCGCGGCGGCCAGGTCCAGCTCGGGCAGCGCGTTGGCGGCCGTGCGCAGATCGGTGGCCAGCCCGTCGGCGAATCCGGACACAGCGACGCCCACGGCGTCGAGCGCGATCCCAACCTCATCGATCACCGCCAGCAGCGCAGGGATGTCCGGCGTCGGGGACGCCATCAGTGCGTAGCCCACGTCCAGCCGCAGTTCCACGGTCGCGATGGCCGACTGCAGCGGACGGGCGTCGCCGGCGTCGGTGACCAGGGTGAGTATGCGCCCGGCCCCGTCCACCAGCCGTTGGACCGCGGTCAGGTCCAACCCCGTCAGCACGGTGCCGAGGACGTGGAGAAGCTCAGCGGGGCCCGGATCGTCGGCCAATGCCGACAACGCCTGTAGTGGGGCGGCGAACTCGTCGGGAATCTCGACCTGCAGCGTGCGCGCGGCCTGGTCGGTGACCTCCCGCAGCATCGTCTCGAGGTTCAGTGAACCGCCCAGTGCGGCGAAGATCCGGTCCAGCACCACGGTGCCGTCACCCCCGCCGCTGAACGCCTCGGTCAGGATCCTCAGCCGCGCGGTGATCTGCTCGAACCCGCCGACAATGTCTGCCACGCCGCTCAAGTCGGGCAGCTCGATCAAGCCGGACAACGCGTGAAGAGCTTGTCCGCCAAGGTCATTGACGACAGCTGCATCCAACTTCACCGCGCCGGCCGCAGTCAGCGCCGGCCCGAGGTCGCCCAGCAGGACCGTCGGGTCGAGGTCGGCCAGCGACAGCTGCTGGGCCTGCTCGAACGCGTTTCTGGCCCGGCTGAGCGCACTGTCGACCGCCGCGAAGTCCAGGGCGTTGATCTCGGCTTCGAAGGTGGCCATCATGTCCCCCGCGGGTAGCTCAGCCGGGCGTCGGTGATTTCGACGGTGCAGAACAGGGCGCTGGCCAACACCGGTGCCGCGCCGAGGAACGCTTCGGCAGGTAATGAGGCCCGCACCGTCGCGATCGCCAGCTGATCGACGGTCATCAAGGTGTGGCCGCCCAACCGCACAGGGCGACCGGCGGGATCTGGATCGACCACCACGATGCGGACCAGCGGATCCGGGTCGGCGACCCAGTACAGCGTCCCGGTGCCGGCGCTGACCTCGATCGCAGCGGATTCCTCGACGCGCACCGGCTGCGGCAGGTCGATCCAGATCACGCCGAGGGCGGTGGACGCGTCGACGGAGACAGTGCCGGGTGCGCCGAGCACCTTCGCGGGAGTTCCGCCCACAGTGGGGGCCGCTGCCACCAGGCGCACCAACAGCGCGCTCGGCTGCGGGCAGTAGCCGACCAGACCGATACGGCTGATCTGCTCACCGCGCAATGCCAGCGGCGGCAGGACCCGCAGCACCGCATCCTGGCGGACCACTACGCCACGCTGGGCCCCCACGGCCGGCATCGGATCGGACACCTCGGCCAGCCGACTGCCGTTATAGGTGACCCGCACATCGGCCACCACCGTCGTCGGGGCGGCCTGCGGCAACGGCGAATCAACGGGCAACCCGACCGGCTCGCCGGCCAATTCGACAGTGGCGGTGCCTGGGAGTTCGCGAATCAGTTCACCGGTCACCGGGGTGAGCCGGAACCGCACCTGGCACGGGAATTTGCTGGTGAGCTTGATGCTGCCGGCCACTGGTGACGCCGCGGCCCGCAACTTCTCGACCGCGGCGGACAGCGCCACTGTGACGTCCTGCTGCTGTGCGCTGCCCTCGGGCAACGGACCCGGAAAACTCCACAACGTCGCACCGTCCGGACCGGTCAAGGTGAGATCGACCGGGACCGGCGCGGCCCACCCGTAGACGTGTTGCACGGTCAACGGAAGGAACTCGAACTCGGCCGGGTCGGCGCCCTTGACCACGGCTATGCGCAGCGGGCCCGGCAGGTCCGGTACGCGCAGCACGGCATTGTCGAAGGTGGCCCCGGTCAGCATCGGCGGTATCGGACCGCTCCCGTCTACGGGCGGTACAGCCACCGCCGGCGTCCAAGTACCCTGCGAGCCGCGCTGACTGACCATGATCCGATAACCCTTGACTTTCAGGTTGTCCGCGGACCCGAAGGTCCGCCCGTCGGCCTTCAGCCCGGTGAGCTTGAGCGCCCGGATCCGCCGTCCGGCAGGCACGTTCACAGTCAGCTCGGTGCCCGGTCCGGTGGCGAGCTCGCCGAGCGGATAGCCTGCGAAGTCCGCTGCCCTGACCGCCTGCACTTCGATCGTCACCGGGTCCAATTCCACCCGGTCGGCCCCGGACAACATTGGCCCCCAGTCGAATCCGAACTCCAGCCCCTCGGCGGGGACTTCCACGATCGGGGGCAGCACGAAGATCTGCTGGGTCTGCGCGCCGACGACAGCGACGGTGTCCAACCGAACCGTCTTCTGCTCCGGCGAGAGCAAGGTGAGCACGTCGAGCGCCGCCATCATCCGGTCACCGCCAGCGGGAACCGGGCCAGTTCGATGCCCACAGCGGGGGCGGCACCGGCGTGGGCCACGCAGACCACCAGCTGGTCCTCGGCGGGCCCGGCCGGGGGCTCATAACCGAACTCCGCGGCGTCGCCGACGAGGGTGATCAACCGGGTACCGCCCGGCCCCACCGCCCCTCCGGACAGGTTCCCCGCGCCGGGTCGCCCGCCGGCATCGACCACTCGCACCGCGAGCTCACCGAACGGGCTGACCGTCGGCGCGTCACCGGTCAGCCGTGACGTACCCGCAGCGCCGACCCGGACAGTCAACGGAACCAACGGATCCCCGGCCCGGATCAGCAGCGGCCACGGTTCCAGCGCCACCGGCAATGTCGCGGTCCGTACCAGCGCGGCGGTGATCTCGACCCCGGTGATACCGGGCGTGTTCCGTGGCCAGAACCAGCCGTCGGCACGCATTTCGACTGCAGGCAGCGCATCGGGGTCCGAACTCGGCAGAATCGAAACAGACTCGGGCAGTAGACAATCCAAAACGAAACCGGGGTCTCCCGGCGCGGTCAGAGCGCGGCCGCTGCGCAGGTCCTGGCTGTCCAGTTCGTACAGCAGTGCGTCGAGTGCGGTCGCGGTCTGCGCACGGGTTCCGTTGGCGCCGGACCGGACCTCGACGCGGATCCCGCAACTCAGCCGCACCACCCGACGGGGGTCGTCGGCGCCGGGAACCTGCTCGGGCCGACGGCCGGCCCCGAACTTCTCGGCGACCACCTCGGCTCGACTGACACCCACCAGCGCGGTGATCTGGTTGGCGTTGGCCGGTCCCGGCGTGACGAACACCCGGCCCGCCAGCGGCGCGGCGAGACGGCTGCCGAGAACGTCGGCGAGTCGGGTCTCCAAGTCGGCGATCATGTGTTGGCCTTATCCGCGCGGCCGCACGATCGGGCCCAGCACGATGCCAGGCCCGGGATCCACATGTGTTGCCAGCCTGGTCATCTCCGACCGCAACTGGTCGTTGTTGCGACCCAGCTCGGTCAGCAGCTCTTCACGGGTGATCCCGGTCGGCCGCGGTGTGACCTGACGTTGTAGCTCGGACAGCTGCCCGTCGACCCGGCGCCGTTCGGTTACCATCTCGGCCCGCAGGGCGGCGTCACGGCTGTCCAGTGTGGCGGTTGTGCGCTGCTGGACGGCGGCCAGCTCGGTGTTCGTAGCGTTCAGCCCGACCCGGATGTCGTCGAGTCCGGTTTGAAAAGTGCTGAGCTGCCTGGTGAGTCCGCTGATCCGGTCGTCCACGGTCGCGGTGAACGCGGCCAACAGCTCGGGGCGCGCCTCGGTGATCGCGGCGCTCACCCGGTCATCCAACGACCCTTGCAGTTCGGTGATCCGCTGATCGACCGTGGCGCGCAGGGCCGAGGCGGCGGCGTCGAAACGCTCGGTCAGCCTGTCGTCACTGGCCGTCTGCCCCTGCTTGATCAGCTCGGTCAGGTCGGTGGTGATCCTCGTCTGCAACTCGCCGCGGAAGTCGGCGGCGGCGTCGCGGGCGGCCTGCACCGCGGACAGGATCACCTCGTCGATGCGGGTGCTGAGCTGGGTTTGCATCGCCTCGGTCAGCGTCCGTGCACTGTCTTCGGCCTGACGTTGCGCGGTAACCCTGGTCTCGTCCAACAACTCTGCTTTGACGGCGGCAGTCAGCCGCGCCGGCCGGCTCTTGATCGCGTCGGTGAGTTCCTGCTCGGTCACCAAAGTGGTCTGCAGCTCGGTAAGGCGGCGTTCGAACTCGGCGGCATCCAACAGTGTTCCGGCGGGCGTGGTGAGGCGTTGCCTGAGCTGGTCGATCTGGCTCAGGCCGTCGAGCAAGGCGGCCGGGGTGAGGTCCCCGAGCCCGGTGGCGAAGGCGCTGACTGCCGACACATTGGTGGCGATGGCGTCCAGTGACGAGCGCAGCGCGGCGATCTCGTTGCGCGGGTCCTTCATTCCGGACACGGTGCGGGACAACACGGTCAGGGCCGAGGCGCGGTCCAGATCGTTGGTCTCCTGCCGGCCGGTGACCGTCCGCAGTTCGCGCACCTCACGGCTCACGTCATCGAGCCGCCCGCTGACGAGCGCCGCCTGACGTTCGATCGACGTGACCCGGGCCGTAGCCCCGGGATCGGACAGCGGTCCACCTTCGATGAGTGCCCGCAGCCGCGGATCCAGCCAGCCCAGCGTGACCTGGTCGGGATGGTCATGGGCGGGTACCGCGGTCGGCACGCCGGCGGCGACGACCGCGCGAGCCACTTCCAGCAATGCGCCGACCACAGTGTTCCAGTCGGCGGCGGCGATCACTTCGCCACGAGCCCGCGACGACAGCGGCAACAACCGGTCGGTGAGGGCTTTCAGCCGCTCGATGTCGGCAACGGTGGCCATCGCCTAGCTCCCCCCGAGCTTGGTGGTGCGCTGCAGCAGGCTGGTACGCCGATAGGTGTCGAGTTCCTGGTCGGCGCTCAGGGCGCCACCGCCGGCGGCGAAGGCCTGCGTGATACCGACCATGGTCTTGACGTTGTCGTTGTTCAGGAACGCGTCGGCATCGGCGCCCTGTGCCTGAGCGATGTGCTGCACCTCGGCCGACAGCACCGCGCCCGCATCGGCCAGCTTCTGCGAATACTCCAAAGTGCTGCTCTGCCGGGCCAATTCGAGGTCGTCGACCCGTGCCAGGATCCGGTCGCGGTCGGCGCCGACGACTCCCCCGACGTCGAGCACCTTGGTGGTGATCCGGCGCAGGTTCTGGCTTTCGATGTCGCGCCGCAGCTCGAGCATGCTGTTGCCGAACGAGGTGATGAACCGGCGCAGGTTGCCCTGCACCTCATCGATCTTGGCGGCGATCTCGGGGTGGTCATGTCCACGCGGGCTGACCAGCGCGGTCAGCTCGAGCACTGCCCCGGCCACATCCGCCACCGCATTCACCAACTGATTCCAGTCGCCGGCGCGGATCGCTTCCCCCGGCGCCTTCCCACCGACCGCCGTCGCGCTCGTGCGGGCCGCGGTCACCGTCTGCTGAACAGGTCCCAGGTCGGCATCCGGCACATCCTGGATCGGGGTGTCCCGGAAGTCATCGGGCCGGATCGGGATCGGGACGAAGGTCGGTAGTGGCACCGGCAACGTGGTGACCACGCCGGTGAACAACGGCGATATCACGTTGGGGTGTTTGACCGCGATCTGCCACTGACCCGGATCGAGGTCGCGGACCAGCAGGGTGCCGTCCAGGAACGGTTTGCGTTCCAGCGTTTGGCCGGTGACCGGATTGGTCAGTGTGACCACGGCATCCCGGTTGGCCGGCGGATAGTTTTGCAGCCTGATGCTGAGGCTGCTCTTGGCGACTGGCATCAGCGTCTCCTTTGTCTCGGCGCGGCCCTCAGCGGGCCAGCCACTGCAGGTCTCCGAACGGGAATTCGACCTCCCAGAACAAGGTCAGGTCGTGGTCGGCCGCCTTGGTAACCGGCGGGAAGACGACCCGGTTGTAGAGCACGTCACCACCTGCCCGCCGGGACATCAGAGCGGCCTCACGAAGCGTTCCGACCCCGGCCGCGTTGGGCAGGGTGGCCCGCACCTTGACCAGAACCCGACTTCTCGTCTCGTCGACCGAGGTGGTGAACGCCTCGGCAGGAATCGCCGCGACGGTGTCGCCGGTGATTCCCGGTTGGCCGGTGCCGTCGTCGTTTCCGAGCGCCGCCACCGCGACGGCAGTGGGGTCGGCATCACTGGTGCCGACCGCCATGTGGGTGATCGGGGCGCCGGCACCGGTGAACAACTCCGCGATCAGCTGGCCGCCGGTGCGCAACACCGTGTTGTGGGCTTCGCGCGCCTGTAACACGCTCCCGTAGCGGTCGACGAGTTCGATCCTCAACTGCGCTCGCATGTCGTCTCCTGTCCCTATCCGTAGGTGCTGTCGTCATATGCCGTGACGCCGAACAGGCCGCCGGAGTCGGTCAGCCGGTCGATGCCGACGGTGCCGATTTCGTGTTGCGCCAGCCCGCTGATCCCGGCCAGGTGATCGAGTTGACGTTGGCTGTCGTGCAGCGGCCGGAACCGCGCCTCGGCGTTCACCCCGGCAGCGGCCAGTTCACGGATACCGGTACCGACCGATCCGCACAGCTGCTCGCGTGCCTCGAGGGCGGCCTCGAGGCGACCGGTGTCACTGACCAGAGCGGCGGCGTCCAAGTCGAGCCGAATCGTGGCGGGACGGCGCTCGAACCAGCTCAGATCCAGGTAGGCGGCCGGGTCGAGATAGAACAGGGCGTGATCGAAATGTGATGTGTCCCAACGCCCCTCGGAGAGATCCAGCCCGGCCAGCGCAAGCAGCGCTCGGTCGAGTCCGGGGGCGTCGAAGTGGGCGACCGGCAGAAACCACAGATCGTTGGGCCCGGGCCGCAGGGTCAAGGCTCGTGGCGCGCCCACATCGGCCGGCGTCCACGGGGTACCGGCAACCACCTGGCGAATGCCGTGCAGCTGGGCGGTGGCGTCGGATCGGTTGAGCTGCGCGGTGATCGAACCGTCGGGGCGAGCCTGCAGCCACAACCGATCGCCGAGGCGCAACTCACCGAGGAAGGCCAGGCCCTCGCCCGTGGTGGCGTTGACGAGGACGGGAACGTATTCACTGTGCCGGCCTCCGACGTACAGCACCGACAGCGCAGCGGAATCCAAGCCGCCGTGGCAGACCTGCCGGGTCAGCGGTTCGGCCGACCCGGGTCCACCGAGTCGCATCGTGCGCAGCTGCGGCTGGTTCTCGATGAACGCGTGCCCGCCGCGGGTGAACTCGGTCGCCCAGGCACCGAACGGCGGTAGCACGTCGATCGCATTGGCCCGCTCGAAATCCTCGGTATACAGCCGCGTGAACGCCATGAGAGCGGGAACGCTCACGGCGCCGTGCTCCAGCCTCGCGGTGCGCAACGCGTGCAGCCAGGCGCGGTACTCGTTCAGGCCCTGCCAGGGTTGCGGCGGGATGTCCAGCAACGCACCAAGGGCGGCGGCCTCCGACAGCTCGACTGTGGTGTCAAACCAGTGTGCGCGCTGGATGATCCGTGCGATCTCGTCGATGACGTCCAATTGCAGCCCGGCCACTTCGGCCAGCCCCCTGACCAACTCCCCGTCGCGGTACAGCGTGGGCAGGCGAGCGGCAATGGCGTCGGCGTGCGAGGTCATGACACGACCTCGTAGACATCCAGGGTCCGCTGCCGCAACTGCTCACCCGCGGCCACGGTGTAGCTGCCCTGTCCGTCGAGCAGTTGGACGAACCGTCCCGCCGACTCGACCACGATGCGGGCCTGCTCGCGGACCAGACCGAACAGCGGGCTGGACTGCAACGCCGACGCCACCGCGACCAGCGTCAGCGAGGCACCGGTGCCGAGCGTGGCCAGGTAGGCCTCGACCGCCAGCCGGATCGCGGTCGTCGCATCGTCGAGCGTGACGCCGGTCTGCAACTGCACTGGCAGGACCAGGTCGACCTCACCGCTGGTTGCCACGACACCGGTCGGGGTGCGTTCGGCCTGCGGTGTCGGAAACTCGAAGGGGCGCAACACATCGAGCACTTCGCCGGGCTGCAGGACTACCGGCCCGCCGGGCGCGGACGGGTCGCTCAGGGTGATCGCGGCGTCGGCGATCAACGGATCGGCCAGCGCGGCCGCGCTGAGCGCCGCGGGTCGGATCAGCGCCCCGGGTTCCAGCGCGGCGAGCTTGGCCGCGACGCGTTCCTCGACACCATCGGTCACCCGGTCCAGTTCGGCGCCGCCGACCCCGGTCCCACCCAGCACCAGCGCGACGCTGACCCGTACGGAACGCCGTCCTGCCGTGCGGGTATCGACTCGGATTCCGGCCGGCCGTAACTCGTCGATACGGCGGCGAACCTCTTTCTCGACCGCCGGGTCGGGACGGACGTAGGCGACAGCGGCGCGCACGACACCGGCCTGGCCGTCTGGCCACTCGGTGAGTTCCACCGCCTTGACACCGGGGATCGACAAGATGCCGAAGCGCAGAGCGTCCAGCGTGCCGCACACGCTTCCGTGCAGCGCTCCCCTGGCCCGTACGCGCAGCGCGTCATCGGACTCGGCCGCCGACTCTCGGTATGCCGCGGCGGGATTGCTTGCGGTCGAGATGCCGCCGATGGTGGTCTCCAACCGGTCCAGGGCACCGGCGGCGACCATCGCGGTGTCGACCGTGGCTCCCGCGGCCAGCACGCTGCGGGACTGTTCGCCTGCTTCGAGGGTGAGGTCGGCAACCGTGCGGTAACGCGCGGGTGGGGTCGCCGCATCGGTGACGACGGTGCCCGTGGGGATGGTGATCTTGCCGCCCGTTGTCGCATTGCGGCTGAACCGCACCTCGACGAGCGGATGGCGCGCGGGCAACCGAGTGACGCCGATGAGTGCCACCACTTTGTCCAGACCGGACCCTTCGGCGGTGTCCAGGAACGCCGAACGGTAGATGAGGTTGAGATACTGCTCGTCCTGGGCGATTTCGCGAGCAAACGTCTCCAGCACGGTGCGTGCCACCGAGCCGACGTTGAGGTCGGTCAGCGGCACCGGCCGGGCGATCTGCGTCGGATAGTAGTTCACCGTGAGGGTGGTTCCCGGAATCGGCTTGCGGCCGTTGTCCCGAAACACGACGACGTCGGGTAAGCCGTCGTTGTCGGCGTCGGCCAAGTCGAAGTCGGCGTTGGTGAACCGCACCGGCACCGGGGTTCCGGCGACGTCGGTGACCCCTTCGAGATGCGAGATGCGCCGGATCGGGCGGGATGCCAACTGGTTCAGCTGCAGTGGCCCGGCCACCGGGGCGGTCACCGCTTCGCGCACCGTCCCGCCGGTGAGAGTGGTCAGCAGATCTCGGACGATGTGCGGGTACGGCCGCGGGGTGTATTCCAGGTCGCTCACAATGCGACCTCCAGATCGAGTGTGACGGGGTCGCCACCGGCAGTGGGCACCACCGTGATCTCTACGACGAAGTCATCGAGATGCTCTCGTGCCGGGTCGAATTCCACGGCCAACGGCTTGTCCTGGACGCGAGGTTCCTCACGGACGGTCTCGAGAATGTATGCGCGGCACAATCCCCGCAGGGCTTCGGACTTGCGTTGTCCGATCAGCTCGGCGAGCCGCGACCCGTATCCGGCATGCCCCAACTCGGCCAGCGCACCTTTGGGGGTGAGTAGGCGCAGAATCATCGCCTGCGCCAGGTTCTCACGTCCGCTCACCGTGTCCAGATCGCTCAATTCCGTGACCCCGTCTGGTTCCGGTTGCCACCCCTGTGATGCGGCTGTGGAGGGTTTGACCGCCGCGAAACTCGGCCGCGGCGCCGCGTGTTGCACGGGAGTCGGACGGCTGCGCAGGTCGAGCCCGGCGGCATCGTGAGCCGCCATTCCGGGTGGTCCGGCCACGACCCGCAGGTCGGTGCCGAGCACGGATTCGGTGGTGGTCATCGCATCAGCCGATCAGCACATTGGGGACGGTGGCGACGATCTGGCCGACCGGCGCCTCGACGGGGTCATTGCAGGTGCGAACGGGATCGCCGTTGCGGGCGGCCGGCTGCCCGCCGATGCGCACCCCGGTACTGCCCAGGTGAACGGTGCCGGTATTGGCCGGCGGTATCTGGAATGCGACCCCGGGCGGCGTGGGCAGGTGTGGTGGCTGGTTGGCGGCGATGGAGCCGAGGACTGCGGCCGGTTGGCCCGCGATGAGCACGGTGTTGACGAGGCCGGCGGACAATCGCCCGGTGAACGGATGCGGCAACGGTGTCGGGACGGGCCCGCCCGGTGTCGGCACCATCACGATGTGGGTATCGGTCGCCACCACCGCGGCGGCCCCGTTGGCTGCTGGCTGTCCCATCAGTTCACCTTCACTTGAGGCGCTGAAATGGTCACCGCGCCATCGCCTTTGATCTCGATGTCGGTGGCCCGCAAGCTCAGTTTCCCGGACGTTTTGAAGACGATGTCGCCGCGCCCGGTGACCGTGAGGCTGGCATCGCCGATGGTCAGTTCGATGCGGCCGCCGCCCGCCGAATCGACGGTGGCCTCCGCATCACCGGATTTGACGCGCAGCTTCGTGTCATCCGCGGTGAGCTCCACAGCGCCCATGGTGATGGTGAGCGCCGGGTCTCCCCCGCGCAGCACAGCTCGGAAGGCCGGATCCTGCGCGCCGGCGGGCAACGCGAAAACCACGTCGCCGTCGCCGTGCTCGGGCGGGGCCAGGTCGGCGTGGTACAAGCTGCCGATCACCACTGGAGCATTGATGTCACCGTCGGCGAACACCACCACCACCAGGTCCCCGGCGCCAGGGGTGGCAGCGTGTCCCAAGGCGGACACCGCGATCGGCACCCGCGGCAACACCAGTCCGGTTTCGCGAAGCTCGACGGTCACCGAATGATCGGGAGGTTCGGCGGTGCCGTCGAACACGTCGACCACCACGCCGATCGCCGCGATCGAGCGGGCTGCGGCCTCATGGCGGGCGATGCGGCTGACGGAATCGAACAACGCGGCGGTCACGGCAGGCTCCCGATGGCCCCGGCCACCTCATCCGCCAGGCCGCCACTGGCGCCGGTAATGCCCAGCGCTTCCAATGCCGTCCGCCCCGCCGGTCCCGGACCCACCACATGGGTCACCCGGGTAATCAGCCACGGGCCACTCGATTGCGGAGTCGGCGCATCGGTGATCTGAACGGTGACCCCGGGCCGCACCTGCGGAACCAGCCAGCATGCCGCCCGAAGCCGTGGCGCACCGTTGCGCCGGCCGTAGGACTTGGCCGCCGATTCGGCGCCGGCCGGGGTCCGCAGCGCAGCGGCGGGCACCCGGATGGTGTGGGTGTCAGGTCCGGGCGCGGACTCGGGCAGCGTACCCGTGGTCTGCAGCGGCGCCCTCGCATCCGAGGCATTGCCGGCCGGCCCGTTGCCTGTCCACACCAACGCCGGCGTGGGTGCCGCGACGAGGACACCGAGTTCGGCGATCTCCCGGCCGTAGCGGAGCGCGACAGCCGCCGGGGGCGACGGAGCGGGCCGCACCTCGACATAGCCGTCAGCGGTGGTGGTGGCCAGTGCGCCCGCCCAGTCGGCGAGTCTGCTGATGTGCTCCCAGGCGGTGCGGCCCTGGTCGGCGGTGTAGCGAACCAGGTCGAGATCGACTTCGACAGATCCGGTGCGTACACCGGCTTCCTCCGCGAGTGCGGTGATGATCGCGCTGACCCTCTGCTGTTCGAACGTGCTGCCGCTGCGAGCGGCCGCCAACGCGGCGGACGCATCGCCGCAGTGCACCGTGGTCTGGTCCAGACCGCGGCGCACTGCGAGTACGGTCCCGGTGAACACCGTTGACGGCGTTGCGGTTTCGCCGACGAGGGCTACCTCCACCTCGTCTCCGGGTACCGCGTCGGCACGCAGGTCGCGCGGCAGACTGATGCGGGCCGATCCCACTCCGGGCCCCAGCGACTGCACGATCCGGACCTGGGCGATTCCGGCGTCGTAGCGCAACGAGCCGATCGTGGCAGTGGCACCGAAACTGAGCACGGACATCAGCCACCACCGAGCAGTTGACTCAGCGACTTGGAAACCTCGGTATAGGTACCGACGGCCGCGCTGACCCCGGAAACGGCCTTGGTCAGCGGTTGCAGCGGGCCGCCGACGTCGATGTCGGCCATGGCCGCCAATGCGGTGAGTTGGTCGGCCACCTCCATCACCGCGTCAACCGCAGCGGCGACATCGCCGGCCACGGCGGCGAGATCGCCCACGATGTCGGCGTCGAAACCGAGATCCCCGACACCGAAGTCGTCGAGGCCACCGAAACCACTGACCTCGGCCGGCGGTGGCAGCGGCGGACTTTCGACGAGGCAGAGCTCGTAGCCGACCATGCCGGTGGTGCCGGCGACAGCCTGCGCCCGCAGGTCGGTGACCACCACCTGCTCGAGCTCCAATGCACTGGTGATGTCGGCGGAAAACGGCACCGGCGTACCGTCTGCGGCCAGCTTCTGCAGTCGGGCCAGGTCAGCCAGCGCGGCGTCGCCCGACAGCAGCCCGCGGATCCAGATGCCGTGAGATCCGCGGCCCGCCCGTTGCAGGACGTCACCGTCCAGACCGGGTACCGCGACCCGCTGGAACCCGGCGCTCATCACATGGTCGATCTGCTGCACCGAGCTCAGGGTGATGTCGCCGACGAGCGGCATCGGCGGAGGTGGTGCGGCCGGCGTGGTCATGGCAACAGACCTCGCAGGTCGGATTCCTCATTCAGCAGCACGGCAACGAGATTCGCCGTGTCGAACGGGTCGATGTCGGCGGCTTCCGGGGCGGCGAGCCGCTGTGCGCGCGACGCGGAGCGCTCGTTTTGCACGACGGTCGCTTCGGTAGCGGCCGGCACGGAGGCCCGGTAAGCCGGCCGTTGCGCCCACGCGTGCGAGCCCTGATCCGCCGGCCAGGGTGGCACCGGGTGCGGGTCGGCGCGGTGGTCGACGTCCGGGGCGTCAACCGGTGGCAACGGTGAACTCGCCGCGGGCCACCCGGCTGACCGGGCGGCACGGATGGGAACCGGGAACGCCGGCGATACGGCCGGGCCCGGGGCCGGCGTTGTCCCGGGTCCCGGTACGCCAGACCTTTTGGCACCCAAGCGATTTTGTGCCTCGATGTAAAACGGAACGGCTGTTGCCGGCGCCGCCGCATCCGTGCCCTTACCCGGGGCGCAGGCCGGTGCCGCCACACCGGCGGGGGCGGGATCCGCAGCCGGCCGTCGAAGGTCGACAGGCACAACCGATTCGGTGACAGCGTCCGCAGCTGAGCGAAACTCGTTGCGCACCAAGGCGATTGTCGGCACATCGGCCGCTGTCGGCATCAACCGGCTCAGCAACTCGCCTTCGAGAACGCGCAGCGCCTCCGCAGCTGAACCCGCCCCGCCGTCGGCAGCGGTGAGCACGATGCTCGTCCACCCGTCAGCGGTGCCGCCGGGCACCTCGCTGGTGAGCAGGTCGATCAGATCCGCGTCGGTGTCGAAGACCGCACGGGGCTCCCACCCCGCCGCCGTCAGCGTCGCCAGCTGTGCGGTGAATCCGGGAGTGCTGCGCTCCGGGCGAGCCCCCGCCAGATGCAGGGCCAGAACTTCGGCGATCGTGTCGGTTTCCGGAGTCGACGCGACCTCGGTGGCGCAGGCCAGCACCGTCGCCCCGATCCGGTTGCCCGCGTTGACTGCCGCGTCGAGCAGTCGCCACCGTTCACCGAAGCGCAGCGGCCGAATGATGCGTTGGCCGAACACCAGTCCGCCACCGGGCCGCGGCTGCACCGCCACGGCGACGCCGGCAACCCAGGCCCGGCACGCGGCCAGGTCGAGCGAAACGATCGGATCGGCCATCTTCGGCCCTACCGCATCCGGGCGGCACTGAAGGCATAGACCGCCGCGCCCTGACCGTTGACCGAAAGGTCGAAGGTTTTCTCGGTGAGGCAGCAATCATCGAAGGTGACGGTTGCCTCGGTGTCTCCGTGCCGCAGGTTGGCGATGATCTGAAACATTTGCTCACCACCGAGCGCATCCAGTTTGGCGCTTGCGGAGGTGACGCGGATGCGTCCCTGGACTTCGTAGGCACCCGAGACGACACCGACGCGTTCGGTGCTGCCGAGCGCGTAGATGTTGGTGCGCTCATGGCGGGTCCGGTAGTCGATTCCCTGCACTCCTTCGATGGGCTCACCGTCGACCAGGACGGTGCTCTCGGAGGCGGCGTAGATGGTCGGCATGGTGGAGTCCTCTCGGCCGATCTAGTTCTTGACGCGGATGGTTGCGTAGACGTAATCGATTGCCCGGACCGGCCGGACTGCGATGTCGACGCGGACGATGCCCTGGGCGAAGTCCTGCTGGGTCGAGTAGACGTCGACGATGAATGCCGGGTCGGACCCGTCGGTGCTCGGCACCAGGGCACCGGAGCGTTCCAGTCGGGTGAAGGTGGCGATCAGCTGCTGCTTCAAGGCTTCTCGCGCGTCCGCAGAGTTGAGCCGGCCGATGAAGTTCTCGCTGATCGCCTTGGTCTCCCGGATGCAGCGGTCGGCGACCCGGGTGACCGAGATCTGGTCACCGATCGTGTTGATGCCCTTGAGGACGATCACTCCGCGCCCCGCCCGCTGCTGCACGACCAGCAGGTTCACCGCCGGGCCCAGCAGGACGTTCAGCTCACTCTCGCGGTACCGCGACGGTGGGATTCCGAGTAGTTGCGCCGAGGAGAAGGTGGGCGATATCTCCGGGTTCAGGCGGCCGATGAGTCCGATGACCGCACCGGTGGCTCCGGGCGGCGCCACCAGTACGAAGCGCCGGTTACGCACCGCGGCTGCGTGATCGCGGATCGCGTCGAGGTCGGCGGCATCGGCAGCACGGATCGAACCGAACGCGATCCGCGGTGCACCGGCATCGCTTGCCACCAGCGCGTGTGCGAGCAGAGCCTGGTGGATCGCGATCACATCCGCGGTCTCCAGTGCGGGGTCGAAGCTGGCCATCACCAGGTCGATCCGCGGATCGTCGGTGAGCAGATCGATGGCGTTGCGGTAGGCGTTGACGTTGGGTGAGGATCCGCCGGCGAAGGCGACCGGCGCCGGTGTGGCCCTGGGCAACCGGGCCTCGGCGGGTAAGGAACTGCGCGGCACCGCACGGACGAACCGGCTCTGCCGGGACAGTACGGCGGGCAGGTGGTTCGCCGAATCCGGGTCCATCGTCAGGTCTTCGAAGATCTCCTGCCTGGCGCCGTTGCGTAACACCTCGAGCGTGATCTCGTCGTCGGCCCCACTGATTCGCACCACCACCCCGTCGCCACTGGCACCGGGGATCAGTCGCAGATCCATGAGGACCGTGCCCGCGGCGCCGTCCTGGCCCACCTCGGCGGTGCCCGCGGCGGTGAGCGGGTAGTCCCCGGGCGCGGGATCGTCGCCTTCGAAGCCGGGTTCGACCGCCACCACGTAGTTGGACTGAGAGTTGACGACCGAGAAGAGGTCGAGCGGCTGGCCGGGTTCGACGATCAGATCGTCGAACCGTTCCACTTCGGCGTTGTTCTGCAGGATCCGCAGCGTGACCCGGACGACGGCGCCGGTGGCATTGGTCACCGTCCGCACGTCGGCGGTCAGCTGGTTGGCCCACGCCCCGGCCGCCCTGGCCCGCAACCGGACCACCGGGGTGTTGTCGGAGTTGACGAGGCTGGCCCTGGCGGCGGCGCCACCGGCCACCGCCGAGACCACCAGCTCCCGGGCCCCGGTCGACAGCGCGGCGACGGCGTCGGGCATCGAGGCCAGGGTTCCGGGACCGCACAGGTCCTGCAGTTCGGAGACGCGGGTGACGCCGACCAGACGCGGCGTGGCCGGGGGCCGATCGACGATGCCGACCACACCGACGATGCCCGCCGCGGCTGGTAGCGGTGGCAGCACATCGAAGTTGGCCTCGACGGACACTCCTGGGACAACTAGAACAGGCATGAAATCCTCCGTGGGGCTTGATGTTCCGTGGCTGAGGTGCGGCGTGGGCGTGTTTCTGCGACGCGGTGGGGGCTCTCGGGCGGGAGGGCGCGACGGGCCATACCGACCGGTCCGTTACTCGGTGTGGTGCTGATCATCGATGGCCTTTCCCACGACGTCCTCAATCCAGTTGCGGACTTCATCGACCAGAACGGAGAGCTCGGTGAAGCGGCGACGCTGCTCCGAGATCGGGTCGACGAGCTCACCCGTCACTTCCCCGTTGCCCTCGATGGCGACACGCACCACGACGACGAACTGACGTGTGGCAGAGAGCTTGTCGGCCTGTTCACCTTCCGTCATATGTCCTCATAGAATTGATTTGGCAATTCAGTTGTAGCCGTGCGCACTCAGCGTCGAATGAGACTTCCCGGCCCGGCGGTGAGCCACCGATGAGGTTTGACTGAGCTTCCACTGAGGGCGCGGACGGAGGCGCCCACAGCACAGCCGCGCATGCCGAAATGGCATGCGCGGCAGTGGCTGAGGTGGGCTAGATGGCGCCCGGATCGGTGCGGATGACCGCGAACAACTGCTCGGTGGCGGGCTCGGGCACCGCGTCGAACTCATCGGCCAGAAGCCGGCGGCATACCGAGTATTGACGCAGCGCCTGCGAGCGGGCGCCCATGCGGACGCAGGCCCGCATCGTCATCCGGTGCGCATCTTCACGGCACGGATCGACCTCGAGCAGCCGCGCCGCGTAGGCCAGCGCCTGCTCGTAGTTGGCCAGCTCGAAATGGGCGTCGGCCAACCGGGCCAGCGTGGCCAGGCAGACCGTACGCAATCGCTCACGCTCCAACAGGCCCGCGATTCCCGACTCCGACGACAGATCCCCGCGGTAGAAGTTGACCGCACGCTCGTACGCCTCGATGGCCGCTTCGGTGGCCCCGGTCGAGAGCAGGCGATGTCCGGTATCGACGGCGGATTCGAACTCCAGCGAGTCGACCTTCAGCCCGCCGTCCAGATTCAGCACGTAGTGACCGTGCTGGTGGACCACGGGCGCTTGGCCGGCGAGCGCATCGGCGAACTGGGTCTTGAGCCCGTGAATCAGAGTGTTCAGGCACTGCGTCGACAGCTCGGGCGGGCTGTCCGGCCAGATCGTTTCGATCAGCGCCTCACGGCCGATCCCGCAACGGTGCCGAATCGCCAAACTGCTCAGCAGCTTCTCGGCCTTGCCCCCGGATCGCAGCGGTATCGGCCTGCCCCACTTGCAGACCTGGAACGGGCCCAGTACCCGTAGTGCAACACCGGCGTCGTCCATGCCGATCACCCACCGCACATGTGGCGGACAACGCAATGCGCCCCGCGACGGTCAGCCGTGCTCGCCACCCTCATCCGCCACCCCGCTCGTAGGTACCTGTCGACTGATCGAATCATCGTCCGGTGGCCGCGGCCGCAATAGAGTAGTGACCTACTCGGAAATTCTCAGACCGACAGCTTCGGATTTCGTGGCGGGCGTTAGAGTCGAGCGTGCCCAGGATCAGCGCCTCATCGGTCGAAGAACACCGCGAGCTGGTCCAACAGCGCATCTTCGAGGCGTTCGCGACGCTCATGGCCGAGCACAGCTTCGACGCGATCACGATGGCCAAGCTGGCGGCCGAAGCCGGCATCGGCCGGACCGCGATCTATCACCACTTCCCCGACAAGGAATCCGTGGTGATCGCCTTCGCCTCCCACGAGACCACCAGGTACCTCGACGGGTTGCGGGCCGCGCTGTCCGAGGTCGACGATCCGGTCGGGCGGCTGGGCGTCTACATCCGCCATCAGCTGGAGGCGGGGCAGGAATTTCACATGGGCATGGGCATGCAGCTCTACGGCGCATTGACCACCGAAACGATGCTCGCCATCCGCGACCACGTGGTGGCGGTCGAAGACGTACTGCGCGAGATTCTGACCCAGGGGGTGGCCACCGGACAGTTCGTCGTCGACGATGAGCCCGCCACCGTGTCGTTGATTCACGCATGCTTGGCGCCCCGGCATCTCCCGGTCGAGGCGATCGAACGGTTTGTCCTGCGGGCCCTGGGCGCCACCGCCTAGTAGTGACCCGCCTCTCGAATCCGTAGGCCCCCGAACCCGTCGGCCCCGTGTTAGGTTTCCGACAGGTTGTCAGCATCATGCTGACAACCTGTCAAAGTTGAGCCCTACCAAGTGGAGCCGAGTATGCCGCCGAGCGCCGTCGCAACCCCGTCCGCCCGATCGCTTTCGGTGGCAATGCGTCAGGACTCGACCGACCAGCACGACGCCGCCGAGCAGTCGCCGTTCGTCACCGAGCTGCTGAACGGCCGGGTCAACGAGCAGGGTTACGTCGACTACCTGCTGCGGTTGCGGGCGATCTACGCCGCGCTGGAGACCGCCGTGCGGGAGTACCGTGAGGACCCACTGGTCAGCGCCGTGTACGACCCGGCCCTCGAGCGGCTGGATGCCATCGACGCCGACCTGGCCCACTGGGCACCCGAGGCGGATCGTGACGTGGATTCGGATGCAGTGCGTGCCTATTGCGATCGGTTCGCCAACTCCCCATGGGGAGGCGCGCTCGTAGCCCACCACTACACGCGCTACCTCGGCGACCTGTCCGGCGGCCAGGCCATCGGACGCATACTGGGCCGTTCGTTCGGCCTGGAATCCAAAGGTCTTGCATTCTATGACTTTCCGATGCGGCCGAAACCGTACAAGGACGCCTACCGGGCCCGTCTCGACGGACTCGACCTCGACGCGTTGGAGATCGACCGCGTGGTCGACGAGGTGAAACTCGCCTTTGCGCTCAACCAGCGGGTCTTCGACGAGCTCGCCGAGAAGCTGCCCGCCTACCGTCGCTGAGCGACCGCCTACCCACAACCACGGATCCGCCGAGACATAGGAAATTCATACCCCAAATCCGCTGAAGTTAGCTTATGCTAACCAAACTTAGCTACCGGGGGGCGAAGTGATCGAAAGGAGATACCGGGCCGCCTGCGCGCATCGCACCCGGGACAACACCGATGACCATCTGCGACCCCAACCCCGTCACAGCAAATAACCCCGCCACGCCGCTTCGCGACTTCTCGCGAGGTGCGCGATGACCGCCCCGGTCTGGATGGCCGTTCCGCCCGAAATCCACTCGGCACTTCTCAGCAGCGGCCCGGGCGCCGGGCCGCTGCTGGCCGCCGCCGGCGCATGGAACTCGCTGAGCAACGAATACTCCTTGGCCGCAAACGAATTGACCGCCCTGGTAGGCACCGTGCAGGCCGCCGCCTGGGAAGGCCCGAGCGCCGAGCGTTACACCTCGGCGCACCTGCCCTATCTGGCCTGGCTGACCGAGACCAGCGCGAGCACCGCCGGGGTGGCCGCGCAGATCGAGACCGCCGCCGCCTCCTACACCGCCGCACTCGCGGCGATGCCGACGCCGGCCGAGTTGGCCGCCAACCGAACGACCCTCGGCGTGCTGGTGGCAACGAACTTTTTCGGGATCAACACAGTCCCCATCGCCGTCAACGAGGCCGACTACGTCCGCATGTGGGTCCAGGCCGCCACCACGATGACGGTCTACCAGGCCGCGACCGAAGTCGCGGTGGCCACCACACCGCCCTCCACCGCGGCACCGACGCTGATGGCTCCCGGGGCGTCCGCGGTCAGTTCGGCGTCGGCCACCATGGTGCAATCCGCGGCGCTCGCGCGGGCCACCGAGTCCGGCTCGTCGCTGCGCTTGAGCGACGTGATCAGTTCCTACGAGGAGTTCATCGAGTGGGTCAAAGCCAACGATCCGATCGGGAACTGGCTGGCCGGCCAGTCTGACCATTTCTACGGGATGTACGACCAGCTCAGGGAATTCATCCTCGAGCCATGGCGAATCCCTCAGATTCTCGCCGAGATCATCGCCGATCCGTCCTTGTTGTTCAGCACCTACATCAACGTGTTCTTCCTCGGCGCCTACACGGCGGTGTTCGCCGTCCTCGGAACTCCGTTGTACGCCGCTGCCGTCGCCGCGGCCTCGCCTGCGATGCTGGGCATGCTCGGGCTGCTCGGGTTGGCGCAGGCCTACGACGTTCCGATCGACCCAGGGGCCGAGGCCCTCTCCCAACCGGCCGAGCACCCCGCAATCGCCGCACTCCCGGGCCCGTCGGCGCCGTCGGTCGCCGCGGGCACGACAGCTGCCCCTGGGCCCGGTTCGGCGCCGGTCACCCCGGCGCCGTCCCCTGCGCCGATGGCCGCCGGCGCCGAACCCGGCATGTACGCGGTCCCCGGCGCAGGACCCGGGTTCGGATTCGGCCCGACCATGCGACACAGCGCGACCGCCCAGGCCTCGGGCTCGGTCGGGGCATCAGCTGCTGCCGCCGCGACAGCGGCCGCGGTCGACAAGCGACGGGCGCAGGCCCGCAAACGTCGCGGCGGGACGGCCAAAGACCGTGGTTACCGGTACGAGTTCATGACCGCCGACGCCGAAGCCACCCCGGCCCCGCCCGAACAACCCGCCTCCGCGGCCTCCATCAACGGCGCGGGAAACATCGGATTCACCGGTACCGCAGGGAAATCCAGTGTTACCGGTCCGGCCGGACTGACCACGCTCGCCGATGACACTTTCGGCACCGGTGCCACCACCCCGATGATGCCGGGAAGCTGGCAGCGCGAAGCCGGCGACCTTCACGATGACTCGCCCACTTAACCGAACCATGTTGCCGCTGTGAACAATTGGTGAGAACTGCACCGCGCGGGGCGGCTCAGACCCCCGCGGGCAGATCTCACGGCGATACTGGTAGCTCCGAACGAAGGGAGCACCGCATGACCGGCGATACCACCGTGCAGCCGGGCAGCTGGGAAAGTTCGCTCCCCCACTTCTCGACGGTGGAGAAGCACAGCCGCATCACGGTGCCGACGTCGCAGCCGTCGCAGACGCTCCGATTCTTCGCCGTGCTGACCTTCACCCTGTGGGTGCCGATCGCCGTCGCGGCCGCGGCATGGTTTCGCAGCCTGCAGCACCACGACCCGTCGCCGTGGTGGGGCCTCACCGCGATCGTGGGTTCGTTCTTGCCGCTCATCCTCGCGAGCATCGTTGCCGACGAGGCGCGCGACACGTTCGGTCAACGCAGAACCGGCAATTGGATCGCACTGATACCCGCCTTCTCGGGCGCCGCAGTCGGATTGCTCGGCGCGGCCCTGTGGTTCAGGGATTTCAGCGGCGGAGTCATGGCCGTGGCCAGTGTGGCCTGCTCGGTGGGCGCGACGACCGCCATACTCATGGCCTGGCGGGGAGCGCGGTACACCCGCCGGCGCCAATGCCGGTTGGCGACGCTGCGCAGCCAGGGTGTTCGTTGCCCCGGCGTCTTGCGCAACGTGGAGTTCCTCAAGCGCTGGACCGCCGATGACCCGCAGTTCAGCGTCTCCGTCGCATTCGAAGGGCCGACCGGCCGGCGGGTGGTGACCGCCAACATGGTCGCCGACCACGCCCGAGTGCCGCTGGCAGGCTCACGAGTCATCGTCTTCAGTGCGCCTCACCAGGAAGACGACGACGTCCTCATCGAACTCGACCCGGCCAACCCGCCCAAGTTCGACCGAGATCCGAGCGGCCGGTTCCGCAAGCCGAGCGGGAGCTAGCTCTCCCGCCTGGCCAGTTCGCGCAACACCACGTCAGTGGCCTCCCAGTCCATGCACTTGTCGGTGACCGACTGGCCGTAGGTGAGCGGCCGGGCGTCGGGCGACTGCGCACCGGCGACCAGGAAGCTCTCCAGCATCACACCACTGATCGGCAACCCGTCCCGCACCATCTGGGCCACCTCGGCTGCCACCGACGCCTGGCGCACGTGATCCTTACCGGAATTGGCATGGCTGCAATCGATCACGACACGTCCGGGCAGCGCGGCACCAGCCAGCTTGGCTGCGGTCTCGGCCACCGCGTCGGCCCCGTAGTTGGGGCCGCCGGTGCCCCCGCGCAGGATCACATGACAATCCTCGTTGCCGACTGTGCTCACCAGCGCACCACGGCCCAGGTCATCCATCCCGAAGAAGACATGCTGAGCTGCAGCGGCTTTCACGCCGTCGACGGCGACCTGGATGTTGCCGTCGGTGCCGTTCTTGAACCCGACCGGCATCGACAAGCCCGAGGCCAACTGGCGGTGCACCTGGGATTCGGTGGTCCGGGCACCGATAGCGCCCCACGCCACGGCATCGGCGATGTACTGCGGACTGGTCGGTTCCAGGAACTCGCACCCGACCGGCAGGCCGATGTCGATGATGTCGAGCAACAGTTGACGTGCGATACGCAATCCGCGGGCGACATCGAAGGTGCCGTCCATGCCGGGATCGTTGATCAGGCCCTTCCACCCGATCGTGGTGCGCGGCTTTTCGAAGTACACCCGCATCACGATCTTGAGCTGGTCCTTGAGCTCGTCAGCCACCTTCACCAGCCGGCTGGCGTACTCCAGCGCGGCTTCGGGGTCATGCACCGAACATGGGCCGACGACCACCAACAGCCGCTGGTCACGGCCGGCCAGGATGTCGGCGATCTCGTCGCGGTCTCGCGCCACCCGCTCGGCGCGGCGCTCACCGAGCGGGAACTCGGTCAGCACGTCGTGCGGGCTGGGGATCGCGCTGAAGCTGCGGACCCGTCGGTCTGATGTGGCGGGGGCGTTGGCGATCTGCGCCAAATTCATTTTCAGGTGCCTTCCTGGTGGTGGGCACCTGCGAGAGTTCCGGCGCCCTGTAACGACGAAAGGCAGCGACCGATGGTCACTGCCTGGGCTCCGGGTGGATGCGTGCTTAGTGCTGCGCTTTATCGGCTCCGCCCGGAGCCTTGATAAAGCGCCAATAGGCGGCACACACACCGATAGTCACGTCGGCCAGGCTACACCACTGTCCCCCGCCGCCCACAACCGGGCGTTCACAAGCGTGGTTTGTGGCCGCGACCTACGATCCTGGCATGCCGCTGAGCGCCCGGATGCCCGAGCTGGCAGCGTTCGAAGTGCTGCTGGCGATCGCGCGCACCGGCAGCCTCGGCGCGGCGGGCCGGGAGCTGGGGCTCACTCAGCAGGCCGTCTCCGCGCGCCTGGCCTCCATCGAAGCCCAGACCGGGGTGCGGCTGGTGCAGCGCAGCCCGCGTGGCTCGCGGCTGACCGCGGCCGGGGCGGTCGTGGCCGAGTGGGCCGATCAACTGCTCGATGTCGCCGGACGGGTGGACGCAGGGTTGGCCGCGATGCGCAGTGAAAGCCGCACACGGATCACCGTCGCGGCCAGCTTGACGATCGCCGAGCAGCTCATGCCGCGATGGCTGGTGTCATTGCAGGCCGACGCGGCGCGCCGCGGTGTCACCGCACCGCAAGTCATCCTCACCGCCGCCAACAGCGATCAGGTGGTCGCTGCGGTGCGCGACGGGTCCGCCGACCTCGGGTTCATCGAAACTCCCGGTGCCCCATCGGGTTTGCACAGCCGGGTGATCGCCCGTGACGAGCTGGTCACCGTGGTACCTCCCGGGCACAAATGGGCCCGCCGGTCGGCGCCGGTGGACCCCGCCGAGCTCAACGGGACCGCGCTGGTGTCCCGCGAACCAGGTTCGGGCACACGCGAAGCCCTCACCTCTGCGCTGCGATCGGCGTTGGGACCGTCGAGCCGGCAGGCCGATCCGGCGATCGAGTTGTCCTCGGCGGCCGCCATGCGCGCCGCGGTTCTGGCCGGCGCCGGGCCTGCCGTGATGAGCAGGCTGGCCGTCGACGACGACCTGGCCCTCGGCCGGCTGCGCGAAGTGCCCGTCGCCGGGCTGGATCTGCGTCGCGAACTGCGTGCGATCTGGTCGGGAGGCCGAACCCCGCCGGCGGGGGCGGTGCGCGAGCTGCTCAGCCACATCGCGTCCCATCCACACCGCCGAGAGTGACGCAAAAGTCGTTTCCACAACGGATGAACGACGCCTGCGTCGCACTCGGCGCAGCCGGCAGGCCTCAGCCGCGCAACAGCCGGCCGGACCGCACTCCGCGCACCGTGTTGGTGGCGACCGTCGCCCACGCACCGAGCAGCAGCACGTACAACGCGACCGCCAGCCAGGAGATGGCCACTGCGCCGGTGGCCGCACCCAGCGCGGAGGCACCCGTCACGCAGGTGCCCACCGGGAAGGTGAAGCTCCACCAGGTGAGGCTGAACGACAAACCCCGCCGCGCGGCATGCACCGTCAGCGCCGTGGCGAGACAGAACACGAACGCTCCGAAGCCGCCCATCACCAGGCCGTACACAATGCCGAAGGCGTGCAGCGCCGACACGGTGGCAGAGTCCGCGAGGACCGAGCCGGCATGGGCGGCAAGCAGATTGGCCGCGGTGATCGACTGGCCGACGACACCGAGCACGATCCACACCGTGGGGACCGCCTGCACCTGACTGAAGCCGCCGTGCATGAGCCGCGAGTACACCATGGTCGTGGTGATCAGCCCGGCCAGCAGGCTCAGGCCGAACATGGCGTAGCAGACCACCAGCAGGGTCATCCCGGCCTGCCCGGGGCCGAGGTGTGACAGCAGCAGAGCGCCGGTCGACGCCGAGACCATGGGCGATACCACCGGCATCATCCAGGCCGGGACCGCCTCCACATCGGTGTGATCCTCACGGGTGATCATCGCGAACGGAAGCCACAGGGCGACAACCAATCCGAGTGCCGTACCGGCGATCCACAGCACCACGTCGAGGGCCAGCGCCGCGGGCTGACCGATGATCGGGGCGCCGAACAGCAGCGCCCCAGCACCGACGGTCAGCAGTGCCATGGCCGGTGCACCGTAGAACTGACCTACGACCTGGTGCGCGGCATAGGCTTTCGCCTGCTCGCGGTGCCGGATCCAGTGTGTGGCGAAGGCGCCGGTCAGCACCACCAGGACGGTGCCGGCGAGAACCCACACCGCGGTGGCGAATCCGTGCAGGCCCGGCAGGTGCAGCGGCAGAGTCGCCGCGGCCGTCGCGACGATGCCGGTACCCATGACCGAGGCGAACCAGTTCGGCGTGATGTGCCGGAAGGCCGAACCCGCACTGTCCAATTCGGCCAGTAGCGCGGTGTGGAACGGCCTTTCGGCGGTATAGGCGGCTGCGTAGGTGGTCACCTCGACAATGGTGGTGGGGCGTTCCGATCACCGGTAGCCGCCGGGATGTTGTGGCCCCACAAGCCGGGCTTGTGACTCAGACGTAGCGGTTACGTCCGGCGAGCGCACCTGCCACCATTTGCACCAGGTAGACCACCAGAACCATGACGAACGGCGCCGTCCAGCCGGCGGTCATGTCATGGAGCAACCCGAAGGTGAACGGCCCCACGCCGGCCAGCAGGTAGCCGAAGCCCTGCGCCATCCCGGACAGCCTCGCGGTGTCCTCGGCATTGCGGGCCCGCAGCGCGATCACGGTGAGCGCCAAGGAGAACACGCTCATCCCGATGCCGACGAAGAAGCTCCACAGCAGCGGCGCCGCACCCGGATTGACGAGCAGACCGACCATGCCGACCGTGCCGATCACACCGAGGCCGACGATCCAGCCGCTCTGGTTCTTCTGCTTGGCCGCCAGCGGCGGCACGATCAGGCTGATCGGCACCGCGAGGATCGACACCAGCCCGAGCAACAGCCCCGCGTCGGTCTTGCTGACCCCGCTGTCGATGAAGACCTCGGGCAGCCAGCCCATCATGATGTAGGCCAGGAACGACTGGCAGCCGAAGAACAAGGTGACGGTCCAGGCCAGCGGACTACGCAGCAGGGACCGAGCGGACCCACCCGAGGCAGCTTGCTCGGTGCGGGCCCGGCTGATTCCTCGAGCCCCCACCAGCCAGAACAGCAGCGCGACGACGGCCACCAACGCCCATGAACCCAGCGCCCCGCGCCAGCCGCCGAGCAGGGGTTCCAGTGGCGGAGTGACCGCGGATCCCAACGCCCCGCCGCCCTGCAGCGCAGCGGTGTAGACACCGGTCATCAGGCCGATCTGAGCCGGGAACGAACCCTTGATGACGACCGGGATGAGCACGTTGACCAGCGCGATTCCGCCCGTGGCCACCAGCGTCCCGCCGATCACCACATAGGGGCCGTCCAGCACCCGGGTGACCAGACCGATGCTGAGGATCACCAGGGCGACCGAGATCGCCCGGCCCAGCCCGATCCGGCGGGCCAGCCACGGCGCGGTCAGCCCCGCCGCGGCGAAGCACAGCCCGGGCAAGGTGGTCAGCGCACCGGCCCAGACCGCCGAGGCGCCGAGCGATTCCCGCATCTCCCCGAGGACCGGGCCGATGCTGGTGATCGCCGGGCGCAAGTTGAGCGCGGTCAGGATCACCGCCACGACCAGCAGCGCCCCGCCTGCCGCCATCGCCCCCGGGCGGACCTCTACGGCACCGTCGAGCTCGAGCTCCAGGTCGTGCTCGTAATTGTTCCGGGTTTCGTCGCGCAGGGTCCCACTCACCCGGCTATGATGCCATACATCCCATGATTGGATGAAAGGACTTTAAGTGCCTCTCGCCACAACGCGACGCACAGGCCTCGTAGACCAGGTCATCGAGCAGCTGCGCACCCTCGTCACCTCCGGCGAATGGCCGGTGGACAGCCGGATACCCACCGAGCCCGAATTGGTCGAGGCACTCGGGGTCGGCCGCAACACGGTGCGCGAGGCGATCCGGGCGCTGGCGCACAACGGCATCTTCGAAGTCCGACAGGGCGACGGCACCTACGTACGCGCCACCAGCGAGGTATCGGCTGCCTTGCGCCGGCTGTGCGGATCCGAGCTGCGCGACGTGCTGCAGGTCCGGCGCTGCCTGGAAGTCGAGGGCGCCCGGCTGGCCGCCGTCGCGCGCACCGACGAAGACCTCGCCGAGCTACGCGGACTTCTGGCCCACACCGATACCACCGACCATGCGCAGTTCACCCGCTCCGACACGGAGTTCCACCTGGCGGTAGTGCGTGCATCGCACAACCCGGTGCTGATCGAGATCTACCGCGGGCTCCTCGAGGCCATCACCGCCAGCGTCGCCACGACGAGCGCCGCCCCGGGCGGCATGTTCGCACACGACGAACTGGTCGAGGCGATCGCCACCGGTGACGTCGAGCGCGCCGGCCGCGAGGCCGCGGGCTTCCTCGACGAACTCCTGGCGCGAGCACCGATGCCGGACTGCTGAGCAGGACCCAGTTTATAGGTGCGCAACTGCGCACATATTGACATACTGGCGGGGTGGCGACCCATCCCCTGCGCATCCGCCTGTTCCGACGCTTGTACGCGGCACAGGTCGTGGCACTGCTCGGCACCGGCCTGCTGACGGTCGCCCTCGGCCTGCTGGCCTACGACATCGCCGGCGACGACGCCGGGGCAGTGCTCGGCACCGCGCTGGCGATCAAGATGGTCGCCTACGTGTTCGTCGCTCCGATAACGGCCGCGGCCACTTCACGGCTACCGCCGCGGTCGGTTCTCATCACCACCGACATCATGCGGGCCGCGGTCGCACTATCCCTGCCCTTCGTCGAATCCATCTGGCAGATCTACCTTTTGGTGTTCGCACTACAGGCCGCGTCCGCCACGTTCACACCTGCCTATCAGGCGGTGATCGCGTCAGCACTGGAGGACGAGCGCACCTATACCGGGGCGCTGTCGTTGTCCCGCCTCGCCTACGACCTGGAATCGCTTGCCAGTCCGGTACTGGCGGCCACCCTGCTGACCTTCGTCGACTACCCCACCCTGTTCCTCGGCACCGTCGCCGGATTTCTCTCGTCGGCAACCGCGATCTCGTCGGTGCGCGTCCTCCACACACCGCGGGCCCGGCGCAGGTCACGGTTTCGCGATCGCACCCTGGGCGGCTTCCGCGTCATGTGGCCATCGTCGGAACTGCGTGCCCTATTGGCCCTCAACGTCGTCGTCGCAGCCGCGACCGCGCTCGTGGTGGTCAACACCGTGGTCTATGTCCGGACCCTGCTCGGCGGTCAGGACAGCGGACTCGCGCTGGCACTGGCCTGCTTCGGCGGAGGCTCGATGCTGGTCGCATTGACGTTGCCGCGGCTGCTCACCGCGATCTCGGACCGCTCGGTGATGCTCATCGGAGCCGCCGCCTGCGTCGGAGCACTCAGCGCCACAACTGTTTTCATCGCAGCCGCGCGGCCCGGAGCATTCGGCTGGGTCACCCTGTGCACGCTGTGGGCGATCACCGGCGCGGGCACCTCGATGATCAACACACCGTCGGCCCGCCTGCTTCGCCGCAACTCGACAGTCGAGAACCGCACCAACGTGTTCACCGCGCAGTTCTCGCTGTCACACGCCGCGTTCCTGCTCACGTACCCGGTGGCCGGCTGGGTCGGCGCCACGCTCAACCAGGCCGTTGCCGCGCTGTTGCTGACCGCACTGGCTACACTCGCGACACTGGCGGCAGTCACGATGTGGCCGCGTCACGGGAGGGAGTTCCATGGCACCGCAGCCCGGGCGCCCATCGTCGCGGTCGCAGGACAGCCTCGTTCATGAGGGTGCGCCCAACCAGGAGCGGCTCGACGTCGCCAGCGAGACGTTCCGAATGTTGTCGGACCGCACGCGGCTACACCTGCTGTGGCTCCTGACCCAAGGCGAGGCCGACGTCACCGCACTGGCCGAGGCCACCGGAGGATCCCGCACCTCGATCAGCCAGCACCTGGCGAAACTCCGCTTCGCCCGCATGGTCGAAACCCGCAAAGAGGGACGGCGGGTCTACTACCGGCTGCGAGACGGCCACTTGAGCCGCCTGGTCCAGGAAGGGCTCAACCACGCCGACCACCGCGTCACCGGCGAGCCTTCCCACCCCTGAACTCAGAACGGCGCATCCTCCACCCGCGCCCGCCTCAGCGGCAGCCGCAACAACAGCCGTGCGCCCCCCAACGGGCTTTCCAGCAAAGCCGCTGTGCCACCGTGCAATTCGGCCTGTTGTGCCACCAGGGCCAGGCCCAGCCCGGATCCCGAACGCGACGCCGTCGAGCCGCGGGCGAACCGTTCGAACACCTCGGCACGCTCGGCCTCGGGCACCCCGGAACCGTTGTCGTCCACCACGATCTGCACGTCGTCGGCCGAACTGACCGCACTGAGCCGGATCTCGGTGGCACCACCGTGTTTGACGGCGTTGGCGATGGCATTGTCGATCACCAGACGCAGACCCGCGGGCATCCCCAGCATCAGCACCGTCGGCGAGGGCATCAACGTGGCCCGCAACCCGGGATAGGTGCGCAGCGCGTCGTGTGCCGCCCGGTCGAGAAGTTCGGTGACATCCATCGGCACGAAATCCTCGACGGTCGTCAGCTCCCCCTGAGCCAACCGCTCCAGAGCGGTGAGGGTGCCCTCGATCCGGCTCTGGGTACGCAGCACGTCGCCGATCACCTCTTGCCGCTGGTCGGCGGTCATGTCCAGGGTGGACAGCACTTCCAGGTTGGTACGCATGGCCGTCAGCGGGGTGCGTAACTCGTGGGAGGCGACCGCGGCGAAGTCCCGGGCCGATTCCAGCGCGGCCTTGGTGCGTTCCTGTTCATTGCCGATGCGCGCGAGCATGCCCTCGACCGCCTCGGCGATCTCCACCGCCTCCCGCACACCGCGCACCTGCACCTCGTCGGGCTTGGATTGGGCGTTGATGGCCCGCGCCTGCTGCGCCAGCAGCCGGAACGGAGTGATCATCACCAACGAGATCATCCAACCCACCACGATGGTGCTGCCGATGACGCCGCCGCAGATCAGCAACACCCGCAGGTGCAGCTCGTCGATCCGGCGCTGTGTCTCGGCCAGCGGCGCCCCGAGGGCGATGCTGGCCGGGCCGGCGGTGAACGTCCGCACGCGGTACTCGACCCCGTCGATGGTGGTGTTGGCGTAACCGTTCTCCAGCCTCGGCAAGACGATGTCGCTGGGGACCGAGACACTGACGCCACCGATGTGCGCGGTGCGGACCAGGCCGCCGTCGTCGTGCATCGACTTGTCGGCGGAGCCCTGCTTGGTCGCCGTGAGCAGCGTACTGACGTCGCCGAGGCTGCTCAGCGAGTCCAACCGCCGGTCCAGCTGGCTGTACTGATCGTTGGTGACGCCGAGCCACACCCAGGTCCCGAGCGTGATGACGGTGACCACGACCGACAGCGCACCGACGATGACGATGGTGCGCAGCGACAGCACCCGCATCACCGGCCGCAGCACAGGCCGCAACAGGTTGAGCACGCGCTCTTCAAGATTCACCGGCGTTATCTTGCCCGATCCGCCCGTGCAGGTATTCCCGGCACCGTCTCGTCCGTCACCCGACATTCGTCAACCCAGGGTTGACGCCCGGGCATCGTCAACTTAGAGTTGACGCATGAGCCAGCCAGTCCACCTCACCAACCCCGTCCGTCTCGACGACCTCATCGGCGCGATCAAGAAAGCCCACACCGAACCGCTTGAGCAGTTGATCGATGCCGTCATCGCCGCGGACGCCCTCGGCGACATCGCCGACCACCTCATCGGGCACTTCGTCGACCAGGCCCGACGTTCCGGCGCCTCTTGGACCGACATCGGCAAGGCCATGGGGGTCACCAAGCAGGCGGCCCAGAAGCGCTTCGTGCCCAAGGTCCCCGACTTCGACCCGGCCGCACTCGACCCGAACGCCGGATTCGGCCGGTTCACCCCGCGGGCACGCAATGTCGTCGTGGTCTCACAGAACACCGCGCACGCGGCCGGCAACGCCGAGATCACCCCCGAGCACCTGCTACTGGCCCTGTACGCCGAACCCGACGGCTTGGCCGCCAAACTCCTTGTGAGCCAGGGCATCACCGAAGAAGCCACCCGCGCGGCCATCACGCTGCCGCCGCGAGCCGGTGAGGTGCCGGCCCTCATCCCGTTCAACGGCGGGGCCAAGAAGGCCCTCGAGCTGACCTTCCGCCAAGCGCTTCGGCTGGGGCACAACTACATCGGCACCGAACACATCCTGCTCGCCCTGGCCGAAGCCGAGGACGAGGACGGACCGCTGCACCGCCTCGGCGCCGACCCGCAACGGTTCGAAACCGAACTCGCCGCCGCCCTGGCCCCGTTCATGGCCAAAGAACAGGCCGGCGGCGAAGAGTGAACCGGGAATGAAAGCTCCCGCCCAACCGTAGAAGCAATCGTGAAACTCAATGACGCCGCACGCGAGCTGATCGGCGCCGGAGCCGATGCCACGGTGGTCACGCTGAATCCGGACGGTAGTCCGCAGGCAACGCTGGTCTGGGTGGCGCTGCAGTCCAGCGCCGACGGCGACGAACTCGTCACCGCACATCTGGCCGAGCACAAGAAGGTCCGCAACGTGCGCCGCGATCCTCGGGTTGCCCTGACCATCCTCGATCCCGGTCGGGTGGGCGAGGCGATGCGGCCCTACCTGGCGATCACGGGTACCGCCCGAATCGTCGAAGGCGGCGCACCGGAACTCCTCGAACAACTGGCGCAAACCCTGGCCGCGCCCGATGTGCCGTTCCCGCCGAAGGATGCGCCGCCCGGCTGGCTGACACGGATCCGGATCGACAAAGTGGGCGGCGTCGGGCCCTGGGTGTCCTGACCCAACCGGCTGTAACACGTTTCAGTCTGTGCGATCATGCCTGGCATGCCTCGCTGGTTTGCGCTCATGTTCACGGCCATGGTGATGTCGGTTACCGCCCTCGTCGGCCCGCCGGCGGCCTCGGCCGAAGGGACTCCGATCGGCAACATCGGCGACACGTTGCGGGTCAAGACGGCCAACGGCATCGTCGCCGACGTCACCGTGCACGATGTGCTCGCCAGCGAAGTCCCGCCCGGCTGGGGCTGGAACGGCTCGCCGCGCTGGCGGGCCCAAGGCGGTCCGTGGCGCGCCCCGGTCACCGTGACCACCGTCGCCGCCCCCAACCCGTACGCGATGGCACTGGCGTTCACGTTCAACGGCGTCACCCCCTACGCCGACGCATACGCGCCCAAGCACACCGATGCGCCCAACCGACTCGAAGCGGCGCTGCGCAACGCGCCGCCGGGGGCCACCGTCAACGGCGACGTCTACTGGGATGTCTACCGCGCACTGGTCACCAATGTGGTGTTGACCGACACCAAGACCGGAGAGCACCTGGCGCAGTGGAACCTGTGGCAGCCGGGCGCGCCGCTGCCGTGAAGATAGCGCCCGCCACGGCAGCTGACCTCCCGGAGCTGGCCGCGGTCGCGGCCGCCACCTTCCCCCTGGCCTGTCCCCCGTCGGTGACGCCGGACAATGTCGCCGCCTTCATCGCCGAAACCCTGTCCGAGGAACGCTTCGCCGAATACCTCACCGACCCCGGTCGGATCGTGCTGGTGGCGAGGGAGGACTCGATCACGGGATACGCCATGCTGATTCACGGTGTCCCCGACGACGACGATGTCCAGCGGGCGGTGACGCTGCGGCCCGCGCTGGAACTGTCGAAGATCTACGTGCTGCCCGGCCGGCACGGCGCAGGGGTGGCCCAGGCACTGATGTCAGCCGTCTTGGATGCCGGGAGCGAATCCGGTGCGGCCTCCGTCTGGCTGGGGGTCAACCAGCACAACCACCGCGCCCAACGCTTCTACACCAAGCACGGTTTCACCGTCAGCGGCACCAAGACCTTCCGGCTCGGCACCCGCATCGAGGACGACTACGTGATGGTCCGGCCGGTCTAGACGGCCTTCTGCGCCGCGGCGGTCAAGGCCAGCAGACGCGAGGTGGCCCGCAGGTACTTCTTCCGGAATCCCCCGGCCACCATCTCCGGGCTGAAAATGGTGTCGAGCTTGGTTCCCGAAGCCAGCACCGGGATTCCCGCGTCATACAGGCGGTCGGTCAACGCCACGAGCCGCAGTGCCACACTCTGATCCTCGATCGGGTGCACCCCGGTGATGAACACCTCGGTCACCCCTTCGATCAACGCGTGGTAGCGCGACGGGTGCATGGTCGCCAGGTGCGCGCACAACGCGTCGAAGTCGTCGAGCGTCGCCCCGGCAACTCCTTCGGCCCGCTGCGCCACCTCCGCATCGGAGAGCGGCTCGGGAGCCGGCGGCAGATCACGATGCCGGTAGTCGGGTCCCTCGATGCGCACAGTGGTGAAGATCTGGGCCAGCGTGTTGATCTCGCGCAGGAAGTCCTGGGCGGCGAACCGCCCCTCACCCAACTGTTCGGGCAGGGTGTTCGAGGTCGCCGCGATCGACACCCCACGCTCCACCAACGCCGAGAGCAACCGTGAGATCAGCGTGGTGTTGCCCGGATCGTCCAGCTCGAACTCGTCGATGCACACCACCACATATTCGGAGAGCAGGTCGATGCACTCGTTGTAGCCGAACACCCCGGCAAGCTGGGTCAGCTCGCCGAACGTGGCGAACGCGGTCGGAGCATCCCCCTGCGACAGCGTGTAATACGTCGAGGCCAACAGGTGGGTCTTGCCGACGCCGAACCCACCGTCCAGGTACAGCCCGACCCCCGGCAGCACCTCACGCTTGCCGAACAGCTTCTTCTTGCCCGCCCGCCTCAGCGCTGCCTGATCACAGAAATCGCGGCACGACTGCACCGCGGCGGCCTGAGACGGTTCGGACGGGTCCGGGCGATAGCTGTCGAAGCTGACATCGGCGAACGTCGGCGGCGGAACCAACTGTGCGACCAGCCGCTCCGGCGTGACGGTGGGATGACGATCGGCGAGATGAGCGACGCCGCTGGACCCGTGCATGGAGGCAGCGTAACGACGTGCTCCAATTCAGTTCATGTCCGATGACACCGCCGGAACCGACCTGACCGTGCTGGGAAATGTCGACACAATCACCGACGGCCAGCTGGCCGCTTACTACTCCTACCCCGATGACCTGCAGAGATGTTGGGTGCGCGGCAACATGATCAGTAGTCTCGACGGCGGCGCCACCGAGGACGGCAAGTCCGGTGGGCTGGGCGGTCCGGGCGACCGGGCTGTGTTCAATCTCATGCGCCACACCGCCGACGTGATCCTGATGGGCGCCGCCACCGTGCGGATCGAGAACTATTCGGGCGTCCAACTGACCGTCGCACAACGCCAGCAGCGGCAACGTCGCGGGCAGCACGAAGTGCCGCCCATCGCGGTCATCACCGCGTCGGCCGACCTCGAGCCCGACGCCAAGTTCTTCACCCGCACCGAGGTGGCACCGCTGATCCTGACCACCACCAAGACCGTCGCCGACGCGCGGCACCGGCTGGGCGCCGTCGCCGAGGTACTCGACGCCTCCGGTGCCGATCCCACCCGGGTCGACCCTGCGGTGGCCCTGCGAATCCTCGCCGAACGCAAGCTCTTCCGGGTGCTGACCGAGGGCGGACCGCAACTACTGAGCCTGCTCATCGAGGAGGACCTGCTCGACGAGTTGTGCCTGACCGTGGCGCCGATCCTGGTCGGCGGCGTGGCACGGCGCATCGCCACCGGCCCGGGCCACGCACACACCCGGATGCGGCCGGCGCACCTGCTCACCGACGACGACGGCTACCTGTACACCCGCTACGTCCGCGGGTAGATGCGCCGACGAGCGCTGGCGCGAGGAGCATCGGCGCTGTCTGTCGCTACTGTGGTCAGCATGCGTCATCAGCTGGTGAAAGCCCTGAGAAGGTCCGCGGTCGCCGCGCCCGTTCTGTCACTGGGAGTGCTCACCGCTTGCGCACCACTGTTCGCCGCAGATCCGCGATATGCCACCAACTCCGGCGCTCACCCGCAGGGTCAACCCGTGACCACCGCCGCCGCCCCGCCCGGTCCGCCCGGCATCGACGCGCCCAAGAACGACCTGTCCTGGCGGGACTGCACGCCTCGGCTGTTCAGCAGCGCCGGCGTGCAGCCGCCCGCCGACGTCACGCTGGATTGCGCCACCTACGACGCCGATCTCGACTCGATCAACGGGGCCACTGGTACCGTCAGCATCGGCGTGGTGCGGGCCCGCTCGACGCAGACGCCGCCCGACGCGGGCCCGCTGGTGATGACCACCGGATCCGACATCCCCACCTCCGTGCAGCTGCCGACCTGGTTGGCGCGCTCGGGAACCGACATCCTCAAGACCCATCCCATCGTGGCCGTGGACCGGCGCGGCATGGGCATGTCCGGCGCGATCGACTGCCGCGACGTCTACGACCGCCAGGAAATGCTGGACCAGACCCAGTTTCAGGCCGGCGACGACCCGGTGGCCAACCTGGGCGCGGTCACCATGACCGCCACCACCAGTTGCACGGACACCATCGCCCCGGGCGACTCGGCGTACGACAACGCGCACGCCGCCGAAGATCTGGAACGGCTGCGCAGCACCTGGGACGTGCCCACCCTGGCCCTGCTGGGTGTCGGCAACGGTGCTCAGGTGGCCCTGGCCTACGCCGGCTCGCACCCCAACAAGGTGTCGCGACTGGTCCTGGACTCCCCGTTGCCGCTGGCAGTCGGCGCCGAGGCGGCCGCCGAGCAACGCGTCAAGGGCCAGCAGGCCGCGCTCGACGCGTTCGCCGCGCAATGTGTGGCGACCAACTGCCCGCTGGCACCGGACCCGAAGGGCGCCGTCGACGCCCTGCTGGCCGATGCGCGCGCCGGCCGCGGACCCGGCGGCGCCTCGGTGGCCACCCTGACCGACGCGATCACCACCGGCCTGGGCTTCCCGCAAGGCGACCGGGTGGCCGCCACCAACAATCTGGCGACGGCATTGGCCGCGGCCCGAGCCGGTGACACCGGCCCGATCTCCGGCTTGATCACCCAGGCCGACAACCTGCGCCAGACCGACGGCCAGTTCGTCAACTCCTGCAGCGACGCGCTAAACCGACCGACCCCCGACCGGGTCCGCGAGCTCGTGGTCGCCTGGGGCAAGCTCTACCCGCAGTTCGGCGCCGTGGGCGCGCTGAACCTCGTCAAATGCCTCAACTGGCCCAGCAGCACGGCACCCAAAGACCCGCAGGATCTCAAGATTCCGGTACTGCTGCTCGGCGTGCGCAACGACCCGATCGTCGGCAACGAGGGCGTGGCGGCCGTGGCCGCCACCGTCATCAACGCCGGCGCCAACAACCGTCGGGTGATGTGGCAGGGCATCGGCCACGGCGCCAGCATCTACACCCCGTGCGCGCTGCCCCCGTTGACGGGCTACCTCGACAGCGGCAAGCTGCCCGAGACCGACACGTACTGTCCCGCCTGACGCCGGGCCTGATCGGCCTCGGTATAAGGTTCGCTGGTGGCCGAAGCAGAATCCCCGACCAATGCCGTCAAAGTCGGTCTTCTGAACTTGTTCCGTCCCCGCACCTCTCCGCCGAGCACCGTCACGGTGCTGCGCTCGGTGCTGTGGCCGCTGGCGATCCTGTCGATCATCCACCGCAGCTATGTGCTGGCCACCAACGGCTACATCACCGACGACTTCGGTCCGGTGTACCGCGCCGTGTCGAACTTCCGGCGGCACTGGGCCATCTACAACGAGCACTTCAGCTACGTCGACCCGCACTACCTGTACCCGCCCGGCGGCACGTTGCTCCTGGCGCCGTTCGGCTTCCTGCCGGAGTTCGCCTCCCGGTTCTGGTTCGTGGCGATCAACGCCGTGGCCGTCGTCATCGCAGCCGCACTTCTGGTTCGGCTCTTCAAGTTCTCGCTCACCTCGGTGGCGCTGCCCGCCCTGCTGCTGGCCATGTTCTGCACCGAATCCGTCACCAACACATTGGTTTTCACCAACATCAACGGCTGCGTGCTCCTCGGTGAGGTGCTGTTCTTCACCTGGCTGCTGTCGGGCAAGGTGGGGCATCAGTGGTGGGCCGGCGCGGCCATCGGGCTCACTCTGGTGGTCAAACCCCTGCTCGCGGTGCTCCTGCTGCTGCCGCTGCTGAACCGGCAATGGCGCGCCCTGGTCACGGCATTCGCGGTGCCGCTGGTGTTCAACGCAGTGGCCTGGCCGCTGTCGGCCGATCCGATGGGCTTCGTGCGCAACACCGCGCCCTACATCCTTGAGACGCGCGACTACTTCAACTCGTCGATCCTGGGGAACGGCATCTACTACGGGCTGCCGATGTGGTTGATCGTCGTGCTGCGGGTGGCGGCGGTGGCGCTCACGGTCATCAGCCTGTGGCTGCTGTACCGCTACTACCGCGAACGCGACCAGCTGTTCTGGATGCTCACCTCGTCGGGTGTGCTGCTGATCGGTTCGTGGCTGGTGCTGGGACTCGCCCAGGGCTACTACTCGATGATGCTGTTCCCGTTCCTGATGACGGTGGTGCTGCCGAACTCGGTGATCCGCAACTGGCCGGCGTGGTTGGCGGTCTACGGGTTCATGACCATGGACCGCTGGCTGTTGTGGCGTTGGCCCACCACCGGCCGGTTCCTGGAATACATGAAGATCACCTACGGCTGGTCGCTCATGCTGGTCGTGGTGTTCTGCGTGCTGTACTTCCGCTATCTGGACGCCAAGCAGGACGGCAGGCTCGACGAGGGCATCGACCCGCCGTGGCTGAGCCGGGCCAAAGAAGCCGAATCAGTCTGAGCTGAACTGCATGACCTGGCCCGCCAGCCGGGTCCGGGTCCGCACCGCCAGGCCGTGCCGTGCACAGACCTCCTCGAGCTCGTCGGGGTTGACCAGCCGGAACGGTGACCGGTCCAGCCGGTGGATCGCCGTCGCCATCGGCGTGCGGGTCAGGTCGTAGCCGGTGAACACTCCACCGGGCCGCAGCACCCGGGCGATCTCGGCGATCGCCCGCTCCCACTCCACGATGTGATGCAGCATCAGGCAGCTCAGGACCGAATCGAACGAGTCGGCCGAGAACGGCAGGTCGGTGGCGTCGGCCCCGCGCACGGTCACCTCCGGATACGCCTGCAGCCGCCGGGCCGCGGTGCGCACCATCGCCGGGTCGAAATCGGTCGCGGTGATCGCCAAGTCAGGATTGGCCTGCCGCAGCCGGGCCGCGATATCACCACTACCCGAACCGATTTCAAGCACATCGTGGCCGAGGCGATCCAACGGTAGACTGCCGAGCACCGCCTGCCCGGTCCCGCCGCGCCACAGCGCAGTCTTGCAGAAGGCGCGTTCGATCTGTGACATCGCCGGCATGTGAGCTCCCCTGTCCTCGTGGATTTCCAGCATGGCCGATCCCCGGCAGAGGCGGCTTGTACAGATCGGCCGTATGGGAGATTGGGAAGGTGAGCGGCAATCGCGACGGGACATGGTCGGGCGCAGTGGCCGTCGTCGCGGGCGCGCTCTGCTACACCGGCACCTTGTCCGATGCGCGCCAACACCACCATGTGGCCACGCAGGTGGTCCGGACGTTCTCAGGTGCATTCGAACTGTCCGATGCACACGGACGCCGCGTCGTCACCTCTGCCGCGGTCATCCCATCCGGACATGACCACGGCATCCGCATCCTCGAACCGACCTCCGGGATACTGGCCTTTCTCGACCCGAGCGTGTTCAGCCGCATCGCCGCCGACAGCGACGAGCTAGCCACATGGGTGGCGGCGGGCCACCAACTCCCCTGCTGGACAAGCCCTTTGCCACCAGAACAACTACTCGGGCAGCTGATCGCCACGCCGCCCACCGGTTATACCCGGCCCACGGCGGACATCTGGCATCCCAGCGTGCTCGCCGCGGTCGAGCTGATTCCGCGCCTGCTTCCGGGCCAGGTCCGGCTCACCGAGGTCGCACGACAGGTGGCACTGTCGCCGAGCCGGCTCGGCCGGCTGTTCAATGATCAGGTGGGGCAGTCGTTTCCGACGTACGTGCGCTGGGCACGGTTGCGCTGCGCCGTCGAGGCGGTGCGGGATGGCGCGTCACTCACCGATGCCGCTCATGCGGCCGGCTTCACCGACAGCGCCCACGCCAATCGGGTGTGCCATGAGATGTTCGGTCTCTCACCGAGTGCGGCGAGCCGCGACCTGGTGTGGGCGTAGCGGCGCTCCGCCCGAGGTCAGTGGCGCTGACCGCCGAGCAGAACGTAACTTGGGTATATGACAACCGACGGTCCCAAGCTGCAACTCACCGATGACGAGTGGCGCGAGAAGCTGACCCCCGAGGAGTTCGCGGTGCTGCGCCGCGCGGGCACCGAGCGGCCCTTCACCGGCGAGTACACCGACACCAAGACCGAAGGCGTCTACGAATGCCGGGCCTGCGGTGCCGAGTTGTTCCGCAGCACCGAGAAGTTCGAATCCCATTGCGGTTGGCCGTCGTTCTTCGACCCGGCCGATTCCGCCGCGGTGATTCTGCGGTCGGACACATCACTGGGGATGCGCCGAGTCGAGGTGCTGTGCGCGAACTGCCACAGCCACCTGGGGCACGTGTTCGAAGGCGAGGGCTATCCCACGCCGACCGATCAGCGGTACTGCATCAACTCGATCTCCCTGAAGCTGGTGCCCAAGCCGGTGTGATGCCGGCCCACGGGTCAACCACCTTGCGCGAGCAGACGCAAATGCCCCCGACACGCCGGGTGTACAGGGGCATTTGCGTCTGCTCGCGCAGGAAGAACTAGGGCAGCTTGGCGACCAGATCCTCGACGCTGACCCGCGGGCCGGTGAAGAACGGCGTCTCCTCGCGGGTGTGGCGCCGGGCGTCGGTGGCCCGAAGATCACGCATCAAGTCGACGATGCGGTGCAGCTCGGGCGCCTCGAAGGCCAGGATCCACTCGTAGTCGCCGAGGGCGAACGCCGGCACCGTGTTGGCCCGCACATCCTTGTAACCACGGGCGGCCATACCGTGCTCGGACAGCATGCGGCGACGCTCTTCGTCGGGCAGCAGGTACCACTCGTAGGAGCGCACGAACGGGTACACGCAGATGTAATTGCCCGGATCCTCACCGGCGATGAACGCCGGGACATGGCTCTTGTTGAACTCGGCGGGGCGGTGCAGCGCCACGCTGCTCCACACCGGGTCGCTGATGCGGCCCAGCGCGGTGGTGCGGCGGAAGTCCGAGTAGGTGGCCTGCAGCGCCTCGATGTTGTCGGCGTGGGTCCAGACCATGAAGTCGGCGTCGGCCCGCAAGCCGGCCACGTCGTACAGGCCGCGCACGACCACCCCGCGCTCTTCCTGCGTCTTGAAGAAGGCCGTCGCCTCGTCGGTCACCTGGGCGCGTTCCTCGCCCAACTCTCCGGGGCTCACCGCGAACACCGAAAACATCAGGTAGCGGATGGTGGAGTTCAGTTCGTCATAGTCGAGCTTGGCCATGCGCCTATCGTGCCACGCCGCTGTACACCAGTTCCGCGGCCGCCCGGGTGGCGGTGCCCACACATGCGGGCACCCCGATCCCGTCCAGGTAACCGCCGGCCACCGCCAGCGTTGCGGGCAGGCCCGCACGCAGTTCGGCGACCAGATCGAGGTGGCCGGGGCCGTACTGCGGCATCGCGTCGATCCAGCGATGCACATGGCTGTCCACCGGTTCCACCGCGACCCCGAACAGCGTGTTCAGATCGCGCGCCGACCAGGCCAGCAGATCCTCGTCACCGGTACTGCGGGCCATGTCGTCGCCATAGCGGCCGAACGACAGCCGCACCATCTCGACGTTCCCGCGCCGGCCCCATTTGCGCGACGACATCGTGATCGCCTTGGCGTTGAGCCGTTCCCCCGCGGCCACGAGCACCCCGGACTGCTGCGGCAACGGCGTACCGCCCGGCAGCGCCAGAGCTACCACCGCCGCCGAGGCCACCCGGATCCGCCGGGCCGCGGCCGCGGTGCGCGGGGCGACCTGTTCGATCAGTGACGGCAGATGCGGGGCGGGTACCGCCAACAAGACCGCGTCGGCATACCAACTGGCGCCCTCGTCGTCGAGCACCGACCAGCCCCGGCCACGCCGGTCCACCCGTACCGCGGCGACCTGAGCCCACCGCACATCGGCGCGACGACGCAGTTCCTCCAGCAGCACCGTGTAGCCGCCGTCGACGGCGCCGAACACCGGCGCTTCCGAGGGCGGCGGCAGCGCATCGCGCACCGCCTCGGTGAGGCTTCGCGCTCCGCGGTCCAGGGCTGCCGCCAGCGACGGGACCGCCGAACGCAACCCGATCGTCGCCGACGACCCGGCATACACACCGGTGAGCAGCGGGTCCACGGACCTGGTCACCACCTGGGCACCGAACCGGTCACCGACCACCTCGGCGACCGACGGGTCCGCACCCGGGGTCCACCGCAGCGGCCGGGAGCGTTCGTCGTGGATCCGGGCGACGGTCTCGTCGTCGACCAACCCGAGCAGCGACGACGCCTGGGCGGGAATGCCCTGCAAGGTGCCCTGCGGTAGCTGGTGCAGCCGGGCACCGCTGTAGATCAGGGGCCGGGTGCCGGTGGGGCTGAGCCGACGGCCGGCCAGGCCGAGCTCGGCGAGCAGGTCCAGCATCTCGGGCCTGCGCACCACGAACGCTTCGGCACCGACGTCGAACGGTTGCCCGCCGACCCGTTCGGTGCGCAACACCCCGCCGAGCCGGTCAGCGGGGTCGAGCAGCGTGATCTGAGCCCGCGGTCCGGCCGCGAGCCGCAACCGATAGGCGGCGACCAAACCTGAAATGCCGCCGCCGACAACGCAATAGGACGCACTCACAGTGAGTGCACCAGACTCACCGCCTCGGTGATGATGCCGGGGTCGGTCGCCGGCAGCACACCGTGGCCCAGATTGAAGACATGACCGGCCGCCCCCGCCGCCACCGCGGCCCGCCCGTCGTCGACCACGCGGCGCACCGCCGCCTCGGCCACCGGCCAGCCCGCCAACAGCACCACCGGATCGAGGTTGCCCTGCAGGGCGGTGCCGGGCTTGACCCGGGCCGCGGCGTCGACCAGCGAGGTGCGCCAGTCCACGCCGACCATCGTGGCCGGGGCAGCGCCCAGGGCCTCGGACATCGCCCCCAGCAGCTCCGCGGTACCGACGCCGAAGTGCGTCATGGGCACACCGGCGGCGGCCATGGTGGCGAACACCCGGGTGGTGTGCGGAAGCACATAGCTGCGGTAGTCGGCCAACGACAGCGTCCCGGCCCAGGAGTCGAACACCTGCAGGGCGTCCACGCCGGCGTCGACCTGGGCCTGCAAGAAGGCGATGGTCAGGTCGGTCAGCGCACCCATCAGCGCATGCCAGGTGGCCGACTCCCCCAGCATCATGGCCTTGGTGCGCTCATGGTGCCGGCTGGGCCCGCCCTCGACCAGGTAGGAGGCCAGGGTGAACGGCGCGCCGGCGAAGCCGATCAACGGCACGTCGCCCAACTCCCGCACCAACATCGCGACAGCATCGGTGACCGGCGAGACCTGCGCCGGCTCAAGCGGTTTCATCCCCTCGACGTCAGCCCGCGACCGGATCGGATGTTCGATGACCGGCCCCACGTCGGGGACGATGTCCAGCCCGATCCCGGCGGCCTTGAGCGGCACCACGATGTCGGAGAACAGGATGGCGGCGTCGACGCCGTGCCTGCGCACCGGCTGCAGGGTGATCTCGCAGACCAGTTCGGGGTCGAAGCAGGCCTCCAGCATGCGGTGCTGAGCCCGCAACGCACGGTACTCCGGCAACGAGCGGCCGGCCTGCCGCATGAACCACACCGGCACACGGCGCGGGATGCGGCCGCTCACGGCGGCTAGATATGGGGAATCGGGCAGCTCCCGGCGGGTATTCATCGGCTCCTATGGTGCCACGTGCCCGCGCGCGTAGACCGTTGCCGGTTCGTGACGCCCCCGCTACGGCGCGCCTGCGTCCCGTCCTGGCAGTATCCGCTAGCGTCAAACGCCGTGACCTCTGCCGAACCGGCCCAGTTCCGGACGGCGGTGGCGGCGATGAACGCCACCACCGTACGGCCGGAAATCGAGCTGGGTCCGATACGCCCGCCTCAGCGGCTGGCGCCCTACAGCTACGCGCTGGGCGCCGAGGTCCGACATCCCGAAACAGCGGTCATCCCGGAGCGCTCCGAAGGCGACGCGTTCGGCAGGCTGATCCTGCTGCACGACCCCGACGGAGCCGAAGCCTGGGACGGCACCATGCGCTTGGTCGCCTACATCCAGGCGGACCTGGACTCCAGTGAAGCCGTCGACCCGCTGCTGCCCGAGGTGGCCTGGAGCTGGCTCGTGGACGCCCTGGAATCCCGTGCCGAGCACGTCACCGCACTCGGCGGCACCGTCACCGCCACCACCTCGGTGCGCTACGGTGACATATCCGGCCCGCCGCGGGCACACCAGCTCGAGCTGCGGGCTTCCTGGACCGCGACCGATCTGGAGTTGGGACCGCACGTGGAGGCGTTCTGTGAAGTGCTCGAGCACGCTGCAGGGTTGCCGCCGGCGGGCGTGACCGACCTGAGTTCCCGTACCCGCGCGTGAGATGACCGAAGTAGACCCAGACGCCGCCGAGCCGGACGAGGCCGAAGCAACCCCACTGCTCTCCCCCGTCGACGGGGTGCCCGAAGTCTGTGTCACTTCCGATGAAATCTCTTCCGCGGCAACATCCCTCGCCAAAGGCAGCGGGCCCTTCGCGATCGATGCCGAACGTGCCTCCGGCTTCCGCTATTCCAACCGCGCGTACCTGGTGCAGATCCGTCGTGCCGGTTCGGGGACGGCGCTGATCGACCCGGTCAACCACGGCGGCTCTCCCATCGATGCGATGGCGCCGGTGGCCGAGGCCCTGGCTGCCGACGAATGGGTGCTGCACGCCGCCGACCAGGACCTGCCGTGCCTGTCGGAAATCGGCCTGCGCCCGGGCAAGCTCTACGACACCGAGTTGGCCGGCCGGCTGGCAGGTTTCGAGCGGGTCAACCTCGCCGCGATGGTGCAACGGCTACTCGGCCTGCAGTTGATGAAAGGGCACGGCGCGGCCGACTGGTCCAAACGGCCGCTGCCGGCGGAATGGCTCAACTACGCCGCCCTGGACGTCGAGGTGCTGCTGGAGCTGCGCCACGCGATCGCCGCGGTTCTCGAAGATCAGGGCAAAACCGAATGGGCCAGACAGGAATTCGAGTACCTCCGCACCTATGTCGCCCAACCCACCCGACGTGACCGCTGGCGACGCACCTCGGGCATCCACAAGGTCCGCAACCCGCAGGCGCTGTCCGCCGTCCGCGAGCTGTGGACGACCCGAGACACCATCGCTCGTAGCCGCGACATCGCCCCCGGGCGCATCCTGCCCGACGCGGCGATCATCAACGCGGCCACCGCCAACCCCAAAACCGTCGACGAGCTCATCGCACTGCCGGTGTTCGGAGGCTCCAAACAGCGCAAGAGCGCCAAGGTCTGGCTGGACGCGCTGAACCGGGCCAGGGATACCACCGACCCGCCCGAGGCCAACGAAACCCAGAGCGGCCCGCCGCCGGCCGCCCGCTGGGCCCGACGCAAACCCGAAGCCGCGGCCCGGCTCGAAGCCGCCCGGGCCGGCCTGGCCGAACTCTCGGAGCGTGTTTCGGTGCCCGCCGAAAATCTGATCACCCCCGAGGTGGTGCGCCGGCTGTGCTGGGACTGGCATCCGGTCGCCGACGTGGCCACCGCCGTGGAGGAATTCCTCGTCGAGGCCAACGTCCGGCCCTGGCAGCGTGAGCTGACGGTGCCGGTACTCACCAAGGCGCTCAGCTCTGCCGAGTGACGCTCACCCGCTCACCTGGTCTATGTGGGCCAGGAAATGAGTCAGCACCGACTGAGGATCCTCGATCTGCGGCCAGTGTGCGATGTCGTCGGCCAACATCACCACGTCAGGATCGGGAATCACCTCGAGATAGCGCTGCGCCATGTGACGCCCCGAGTTCGGATCCGACGGCCCGTCGATCAGCCGCATCGGCACCTTGGTCTCCCGCATCGCCCGCACCCATCGATTCCGGTACGTGTAGCGGTCGTTGACGAACCGGCCGACCTTGTGGAGGACCCGCTTACCGTCGTTGTACTCCAGAATCTGGTGAAACTTCTCCATGAGCTCCGGTGACGGCTTGGTGTTCACACCGAACATCTCGTTGATGGTCGGCTCCACGAGTCGACGTGACAACCGGCTGCCCTGCAACGGACTCATGATGTCACCCAACGGGGTTCGCGACATCGCCTTCTGCAGCAGCCGCGGCGTGTAGGCCTCGTTGAACAGGCCGCCGTTGAGCCAGGTGATCGATGCGATGTTCAGCGCACCGTAAGCCCGGCCACCGAATTCGTGGCGGGCCAGCAGTTCCTGGCCCACCGAATCACCGAGGTCATGGGCCAGAACGTGGGCGGTGCCGACCCCGAGGTGATCCAGCAGCGCCTCGTGCATGTCGGCGTGGTCGGGCACCGAGTATCCGTAGGCGACCGGCTTGTCCGAGAAACCCATCCCGATCATGTCCGGCGCGATCACGGTGAACCGCTCTGTCAGGGTGGGCCAGATGAGCGACCAGTCCCATGAACTGAACGGATAGCCATGAATGAGAAGGAGATTCGGCCCACTGCCCGCGGCCCGGTAGAAGATGTCGAATCCCAGGTAGTCGAAGAACTGCCCGGCGTCCTTCCAGCTCTTCAATTCGGCGTCCATCTCTGCAACCTAGTTGAGAATCGATCTCTGCCGGCGTGCTGATGGCGTTTCGTCCCCGGGGCGGGCCCGACCGGAATAACGTCAGTGCGTGGCGCAGTCGAGAGAAACCGAAGCCGAGCAGGAACGCGAGCGCTTCGCCGACCGGATCCTGCGGATCGCCGAGGACGCGGTCTACTGGTCGATCGCGATCCTGCTGCTCGCCGGATCGGTGGTGCTGATCGCCGCGCAGGTCCACCTCATGCTGCGGTTGAGGAGCGCTCCGGCCGCGCAGATCATGCTGGAGCTGCTCGACGGCCTGCTGCTGGTCTTCATATTCGTGGAATTGCTCTATGCCGTGCGGACCTCGTTGCGATCCCGCGAGCTGGTTGCCGAACCATTCCTGATCGTCGGCATCCTGGCCTGCATCAAAGAGATCGTGGTGGTGTCCGTGGACGCGGCCAAGCTGTTCGACAAGGGGCCGGAGTTCGCGCGCGCCATCGTTCAGGTCGGCGTGCTGGGCGGATTGGTGCTCGTCCTGGCCGCCGCCATCTTCGTCCTGCGGCTACACCCGTTCGCCGCCGACCACATGCGCGACAAACCGGACGACGACTCCTAGTCGACCTGCTGGCCGACTTCCTGCTCCCCCACGGGTGCACCGATCGCGGCGATCCAGCCGGTGATCTGACGGGCGATGTGCTGGTCGGTCAGGCCGACCGCGGCCAACACCTCGCCACGCGAGGCATGCTCCTGGAAGACCTGCGGGACACCGAGATCCCGGCACGGCACATCGATCTCCGCGTGGCGCAACGCCGCGGACACCGACGAACCGATCCCGCCGTGCACACCGTTGTCCTCGACGGTGACCACCAGCTTGTGCTGACGCGCCAACTCACCCACGATCTCGGGAACCGGAAGCACCCAACGCGGATCCACCACCGTGACACCGATGCCCTGATTACGCAGCCGCTCGGCGACCGCCAGCGCCATCGAGGCGAAAGATCCCACGGCGACCAGCAGCACGTCCTCGGTCAGCCCCGCGGCCGGGACGGCCAGCACATCGACACCCCCGCGTCGGTGCAGCGCCGGAATGTCTTCACCCACATCACCTTTGGGGAACCGGAGGGCCGTCGGGCCGTCGTTGACCGCCAACGCCTCGCCCAGTTCCTCGCGCAAGGTCGCACCGTCGCGGGGCGCGGCGACCCGGATGCCCGGGATGATGCCGAGTACCGACAGATCCCAGACCCCGTTGTGGCTGGCCCCGTCCGGCCCGGTGACACCGGCCCGATCCAGCACCATGGTGACCGGCAATCTGTGCAGCGCCACGTCCATCATCAGTTGGTCGAACGCGCGGTTGAGGAACGTCGAATAGATCGCCACCACCGGATGCAGGCCGCCCATGGCCAGGCCGGCCGCCGATGTCATGGCGTGCTGCTCGGCGATACCCACGTCGAAGAACCTGTCGGGGAACCGATCCCGGAATGCGCTGAGGCCCGTCGGTCCGGGCATGGCCGCGGTGATCGCGACGACGTCGCGCCTTTTCGCCCCGATCTTGATCAGCTCGTCGGAGAACACCGACGTCCAACCCGGCGCGGACACCTTCGTCGGCAGCCCGGTCTCCGGGTCGATGACGCCGCAGGCGTGCATCTGATCCGCTTCGTCGTTCTCGGCATGCGCATAGCCCATGCCCTTGCGGGTCACCACGTGGACGATCACCGGGGCCTTGAACCCGCGGGCGTGGCGCAGCGCGCTCTCCACCGCATGCTCGTCGTGACCGTCGATCGGCCCGACGTACTTGATGCCCAAGTCGGTGAACATCACCTGCGGGGCGACCGCGTCCTTGATGCCGGCCTTGATGCTGTGCATGCACTGGTAGCAGAACTCGCCGACGACCGGCAGCCCCCGCACGGCCTTGCGGCCCTCTTCCAGGATCCGTTCATAGGCCGGCTGCAACCGCAGGCCCGCCAGGTGATCGGCGAACCCGCCGATGGTCGGCGCATAGCTGCGCCCGTTGTCGTTGACGACGATGACCACCGGGCGACCGCCGGTCGCGATGTTGTTGAGCGCCTCCCAGCACATGCCGCCGGTGAGGGCGCCGTCACCGACGACGGCCACCACGTGGCGATTGCGGTGCCCGGTGAGTTCGAACGCCTTGGCCAGACCGTCGGCATACGAGAGCGCGGTGCTGGCGTGGCTGGACTCCACCCAGTCGTGCTCGCTCTCGTTGCGCGACGGATACCCCGACAGACCGTCCTTGCACCGCAGGGTGTCGAAATCCTGTGCACGCCCGGTCAGCATCTTGTGGACGTAGGCCTGGTGACCCGTGTCGAAGATGATCGGATCATGGGGCGAATCGAACACGCGATGCAGCGCCAACGTGAGTTCGACGACACCCAGATTGGGGCCAAGATGTCCGCCGGTTGCAGCCACCTTGTGGATCAGGAACTGACGAATTTCCTGTGCCAGATCAGTCAACTGAGACTGTGACAGGTGCTGCAGATCGGCGGGACCGCGGACCTGTTCAAGCATCCCGCCAGTGTACGCACGCATCGGGGGTCAGTCCTGTCGAGGCTGATAGACGTCAGGCACCCCGTCATTGTCGGCGTCGACGGTTTCCAGCTGATGAATGCGGCGGTAAACGGCATTGCGCGACACCAGAACCACCGAGGCCAGCAGGCCTGCCACCACCGAACCGGTGACCACCGCGATCTTCACATCGTCATCGGCCACGGTGGAATGTCCGAAGGCCAGCTCGCCGATGAGCAGCGACACCGTGAAGCCGATACCGGCCAACATCGCGACGCCGAGCACGTCGCGCCAGGCCAGATCTTCATCGAGGGTCGCGTGGGTGAAACGGGCCAGCAGATACGTCGTCCCCAGCACTCCGATGGGCTTGCCGAGCACGAGCCCGACGATCACCCCAAGTGTGACCGGGTGCGTCAGGGCGTCGGCGAAACCGGACCAGCCGCCGACCGTCACGCCCGCGGCGAAGAAAGCGAAGACGGGCACGGCGAAGCCGGCCGACAGCGGCCGCACGATGTGCTCGAAATGCTTGGCCGAGGCGTGCCGGCCCAGCACCGGCACGGTGAACCCGAGCACCACCCCGGCCACCGTGGCGTGCACACCGCTGGCATGGACCAGCGCCCAGGCGACGATCGCCGGCGGCATCAGGATCCACCACTGCCGCACACCCCGCTGCACGGCAAACGCGTACAACGCGATCGGGATCAGGGCAGCGGCCAGCGGCCCCAGCGCCACGTGATCGGTGAAGAAGACCGCGATGACGGTGATCGCGAGCAGATCGTCGACCACAGCCAGGGTGAGCAGGAAGATCCGCAGTGCCGCAGGCAGGTGGGTGGAGACCACAGCCAGCACCGCCAGCGCGAAGGCGATGTCGGTGGCGATCGGCACCGCCCACCCGGCGAGGTTCTCCGGATGCCCCGAGAACAGGTTGATCCCGACGAAGATCGCCGCGGGCACCACCATGCCGCCCACCGCCGCCGCGATGGGCAGCGCCGCGCGGGCGGGATCACGTAGGTCACCGGCCACGAATTCGCGTTTGAGCTCAACTCCCACGACGAAGAAGAAGACCGCCAGCAGCCCGTCGGCGGCCCACGCCGACAGGCTCAGGTTCAGGTGCAGTGACTCCGGGCCGATGACGAATTCCGAGAGCCGGTCATATCCGCCCGACCACGGCGAGTTGGCCCAGACCAGCGCCGCACCCGCGGCCGCCAGCAACAACGCGCCGCCGACGGTCTCGGTACGCAGCAGATCGGAGACCCGCTGCCACTCCGGCCACGAGCCGCGAACGAGCAGACGGCGGCTGGCGGGTTGACGGCGATTACTCATCGGGCTCCTGTGGTCAGCATTCATCCAACGCCGACCAGACTTCCCGGCACACCCGCGGATAACGCTAACAGGCGAGACGGATGAGCAAATACCGACGAAGTCCTTGGCAGCGCGTCAAACCGGCGACAAAACTGAGACCCGCATGATTACGTAGGGTGTAGACGAAGTCGATTAGTCCGGGGTGCGGGTTGAGTCCATTCGATCACTATTACGCGCGTACCGCCCTGCTTGCTGCGCAGGGCAAGCGCACCCTGATGCAGCGTCTCATCGGGATCACCATCGTCGGTTTGGGCCTGGTGCCGCTGCTGCTGCTGATGAGCCCGGTGGGGCCGCACGGCGCCCTCCGGTATGTCGCGGTCGCCATGAGCATCGGCGGTCTGACCATGGCGCAGTGGTGGTGGCGGCGCCAATGGCCCAGCCGCACCCAGTCGTGGATCGTGGTGTCCATCGGGACGGCCTGTATCGCAATCACCTGCATTCTGCTGGTCGACCCGGTCATCGGCCTCTTGGGCGCCAGCTCGCTGAGCCTGATCACCGGCTATACGGCATTCCTGCACAGCCGGCGGGTGCTGCATTTGACCTGGGCGGCCTCGGGCGTTGTGGTGGCGTTCCTGGCGGTCCGGGTGGCCCTGATGGATCCCTGGCTCGCGGCGGCGGGCACTTTGGTAGCGGTGCTGGTGATCGTGAGCACCTCGGCGCTGTGCCGGACGGCCGTCGAACTGATCGAGCCCGACGTCCAGCACCCCAGTGAGATCGACCCGCTCACCGGTCTGCTCAACCGCGAGGCCTTCGACATGCACACCGCCACGATGCTGGGCTCGCACAGCCGACACGACGACCAATACCTGGTGATCGTGGCGGTGGGGATCGACGACATGGCGCTGCTGAGCGACATGGACGGCACTCACAGCACGCTGCACGCCCGCGTCGCGGTGGCCCAGGCCATCCGCGAGACAGTGCGCCACAAGGTGCCGCTGGCCCACGTCTCCGACAGCGTGTTCCTGATCGCCGACGTGTTCAAGACCAACGACCCCTCGCCGCTGGTCAACCGGATCCGGATGGCGATCACCACCACGCCCATGCGCCTGACGGCCAGCATCGGCACGGCCTGCAGTCAGCTGCGCCCGTTGACGGAACTCCCCACCCCGCAGGTGGTCGACGCCCTCGTGGCGCTGGCCGACACCGCGATGAACCAGTCACGCGCCGAGGGCGGCAACCGCGCCACCTACGCGCACTTCCCCACCCCGACGATGGGCCCCGACGCCCAGGAGTGACAGACCCCGATCAGCGGGGCCGGGCTGTCAGCGGGTCAGCACCGCGACGCACTCCACGTGGTGGGTCAGCGGGAAGGAATCGAACACCCGCAGCTCCTCCACGGCGTAGCCGTGGCCCAGGTACAGCCCGATATCTCGGGCGAAGGACGCTGCCTCGCAACCGATGTGGATGACCCTCGGCACGTCGGTGGCGGCCAGCGCATCGATCACATCGCGGCCGGCGCCGGTGCGCGGCGGGTCGAGCACCGCGACGTCGGGACGCCCCGACTCGGCGGACAGGGCGCGTCGAACCGAGTCGGTGACGACCGAGACCCAGGGCAGGTCGGCCAGCGCGCTGCGCGCCGCGCGGGACGCCCCGCGTGAGGTGTCGACGGTGAGCACGCGGCCGTCGGGCCCGACCTGTTCGGCCAGCGCCGCGGCGAACACCCCGGCACCGCCGTACAGATCCCATGCCGTCATGCCCGGCCGCAGCCCGGACCAGCCGGCCACCAGCCCGCTGTAGAGGGCGGCGGCATCACGGTGGGCCTGCCAGAACGCCGTGACCGGCAGCATCCACCGCCGCTGGCCGACGCGCTGCACCGCCTCGTAGTCACCCTCGATGACCCGCGTCGGATTCTTCGGACCAGAGGTGCGGCCACCTTTGCGAACAGTCGCCTTGGGACCCGATTGCACGATGTGGCGGCGGCCGTCGGAGTCCAGCACCGCATGCACGTGCGCACCGGGCGTCCAGCGCATCTCGGCCAGGCCGTCGGTCAGTTCGGCGGGCAGTTGTCCGCACGCGAGGTCGGTGACCAGATCGGCGCTGTGGTAGCGGTGCAGTCCGGCCCGGCCGTCGGCGGTGGTGTCCAAGCGCACGCGGGTGCGCCAGCCGAGGACGTCACCGGCGCCGACCGGTTCGGCCGCCGGCGGCTCGTCGCGCTGCTCGTCGCGCCAGGTGAATCCGCCCAGCCGCGCCAACTGGTTGGCCACCACCGAACCTTTGAGCCGCCGCGCCGCCTCCGGCTCGGCGAATGCCAGGTCACAGCATCCGGCACCGTCCACCCCGGCGATCGGGCACAGCGATGCGATCCTGTCATCGGACGGTTCCACGACCTCGACAACCTCAGCGTGCCAATACGACCCACGCTCGTCGAACACGTTGACCCGCACGGTCTCTCCGGGCAGGGCATAGCGGACGAATACCACTCGCCCGTCATGTCGGGCCACGCAACTGCCACCGTTGGCGGCCGCCCCGACGGTCAGCGTCAGTTCCGTCATTCCAGGAATCCCCTACGCGCGTCGCCCGGAGTGGCGCGCGGCTGCAGCGCCTTCAACCGCTCCGACGAATTCAATTGCCACGGAACGGATGTCACCATCACGTTGGGCATGAACAACAACCGACCTTTGAGCCGCAGCGCACTCTGGTTGTGCAGTACCTGCTCCCACCAGTGCCCCACGACATACTCGGGGATGAACACCGTCACCACTGTTCGCGGAGACTCCTTGGTGACCCGTTTGACGTAGTCCAGTACCGGGCGCGTGATTTCGCGATACGGAGAGGCGATCACCTTCAACGGGACACTGACGTCGCTGTCCTCCCACTGATGCACCAACGCCCGGGTCTCGGCGTCGTCGACGCTGACCGTGATCGCCTCCAGCACGTCAGGCCGGGTGGCCCGCGCGTAGGCCAGCGCCCGCTTGGTCGGCAGATGCAGCTTCGAGACCAGGACCACCGCATGGTTGCGGCTCGGCAGCACGATGTCGCCCGCGTCCTCGTCCTCTGTCTCCAGCTCACGGGCCACGGTGTCGTAGTGCTTGTGGATCATCTTCATGATCACGAAAAGGGCGCTCATCGCCAGGATCGCGATCCAGGCACCGGCGGCGAACTTGGTCACCACCACAACCACCAGCACGGCCCCCGTGGCGGTCAGACCGACCGCGTTGATGATGCGCGAGCGCATCATGTGCCGCCGCACCGCCGGATCGGTTTCGGTGCGCAACAACCGGGTCCAGTGCCGGACCATGCCGATCTGGCTGAGCGTGAACGATACGAACACGCCCACGATGTAGAGCTGGATCAGGGCCGTCACCTCGGCACGGAAGGCCACCACGAAAGCGATCGCCGCGAAGGCCAGGAAAAGGATGCCGTTGGAGAAGGCCAACCGGTCACCGCGGGTGTGAAGCTGACGCGGCAGGAAGCGGTCCTGGGCCAGGATCGACCCGAGCACCGGGAACCCGTTGAACGCGGTGTTGGCGGCCAGCACCAGGATCAATGCCGTCACCCCGGCGATCAGGTACAGACCCACCGGGAAGTTGTGGAACACCGCGTCGGCGAGCTGCGCGATCAAGGTCTTCTGGTGATAGTCGGCCGGCGCGCCGATCAGCTGCTCGTGGGGCCGTTCAGCGATCTGCACGCCCGTCGCCTTGGCCAGCAGGATGATTCCCATGAACAGGGTGACCGAGATCACCCCCAGCAGCAGCAAGGTGGTCGCCGCGTTGCGCGACTTGGGCTTACGGAAGGCCGGCACACCGTTGCTGATCGCCTCGACACCGGTCAGCGCCGCCGAACCCGAAGAGAACGCCCGGGCCACCAGGAACACCAGCGCGAAGCCGAGCACCTCACCGTGTTCGGGATGCATCTCGAAACCGGCTGACTCGGCGCGCAGCGGATGGCCCAGAACATAGATCTGGAACAGGCCCCAGCCCAGCATGATGTACATGCCGATCATGAAGGCGTAGGTGGGAATCGCGAACGCGGTGCCCGACTCCCGCAGGCCGCGCAAGTTCATCGACGCCAGCAGCAGGATCGCCGCCACCGCGAACAGCACTTTGTGTTGCGCGACGAACGGCACCGCCGAGCCGATGTTCGACATCGCCGACGACATCGACACCGCAACTGTCAGCACGTAATCCACCATCAGCGCGCTGGCGACCGTCAGCCCCGCGGTGGGCCCGAGGTTCGTGGTGACGACCTCGTAATCGCCACCGCCGGACGGATAGGCGTGCACGTTCTGCCGGTAGCTGGCGATCACGATGAGCATCACGCCGGCCACCGCGAGACCGATCCAGGGCGTCAGCGAGTAGGCCGTCAGCCCGGCCACCGACAGCACCAGAAAGATTTCCTCCGGCGCGTAGGCCACCGACGACAACGCGTCGGAGGCGAACACCGGCAGCGCGATGCGTTTGGGCAACAGCGTGTGAGAGAGCTTGTCGCTGCGGAACGGCCGCCCCAGAACCAACCGGCGCGCTGCCGTCGAAAGCTTGGACACGAGAGCCAAGACTAAGCCCGAACACGAAAAGTCGTCACAAAGCTGTAGCGTTCCGGGTGCACGGATAGAGCAATATTGCTTTTCTGCCACCGGAAAGGACCTTCGGGTGCGTGTAGTGGTCATGGGGTGCGGCCGGGTGGGCGCCTCCCTCGCAGACAGCCTGGCCCGCATCGGCCACGAGGTCGCGGTCATCGACCGCGACAGCACTGCGTTCCACCGGCTCTCGCCGGATTTCACCGGTGAGCGGGTGCTGGGCATGGGCTTCGACCGCGACGTGCTGCTGCGGGCCGGCATCGAGGAGGCCGGCGCCTTCGCCGCGGTCTCCTCGGGCGACAACTCCAACATCATCTCGGCCCGGGTGGCCCGCGAGACGTTCGGTGTGGAACGCGTCGTGGCCCGCATCTACGACGCCAAGCGCGCCGCCGTCTACGAGCGCCTCGGTATCCCCACGGTGGCCACGGTGCCGTGGACCACAGATCGTCTGCTCAATGTGCTGACCCGAGAGACCGAGACCACCAAATGGCGGGATCCGTCGGGCAATGTGGGAGTCGCCGAACTTCCGCTGCACCAGGATTGGGCCGGGCATCTGGTGACCGATCTGGAAGCGGCCACGGGCGGCAGGGTGGCCTTCATGATCCGGTTCGGCAACGGCTATCTGCCCGAACCGAAGACCGTGATCCAGGCCGGCGACCAGGTGTACGTGGCCGCGGTGTCCGGGCACATCGCCGAGGCACTGGCCATCGCGGCCCTGCCGCCGAGCGAGGACTTGGAGTCGCACTGATGAAAGTTGCCATCGCCGGGGCCGGGGCCGTCGGCCGCTCCATCGCCCGAGAACTGCTCGACAGCAATCACGACGTGACGCTGCTGGAGCGCAATCCCGACCATATCGACGTCGACGCCATCCCCGCCGCGCACTGGCTGCTGGGCGATGCCTGTGAGATCACCATGCTCGAGTCGGTCAAGCTCGAAGAGTTCGACGTGGTGATCGCGGCGACCGGTGACGACAAGGTCAACGTCGTGGTGAGCCTGCTCGCCAAGACCGAATTCGCGGTACCCCGGGTGGTGGCCCGGGTCAACGATCCACGCAACGAGTGGCTGTTCGACGAGAATTGGGGCGTGGATGTCGCGGTCTCCACGCCGCGCATGCTCGCCTCACTGGTCGAGGAGGCCGTTGCCGTCGGCGATCTGGTGCGCCTGATGGAATTTCGCAAGGGGCAGGCCAACCTGGTCGAGATCACGCTGCCCGACGACACTCCGTGGGGTGGACGCCCGGTCAAGCGCCTCGACCTGCCACGGGACACCGCTCTGGTGACGATCCTGCGCGGGTCCAGGGTGATCGTGCCCGAATCCGACGAGCCGCTGGAGGGTGGCGACGAGTTGTTGTTCGTCGCCGTCACCGAGTCCGAGGACGAACTGCGCGAGCTGCTGCTGCGCCCGGCGCCGCGCTAACGCGCTCCGTCCACGGCCTGACCGGCGTCCTGGGCGTGGACAGCGCGCTGGGCGGCCCGGATGGCCAGATACGTCACCAACGCCGCAACGGCGGTCAGCGGCCAGCCCATCGCGATCCGGGCGAAGCCCAGCCAACCCGTCTGATCGGAGTCGTACAGGTACTGCTGCACCAGGAACCGCGACGCGAACACCGCGACCCAGGTGAGCGTGGCGATGTCGAACGCCAGCACGGCTTTACGGACGTCACGCCAGGCGCGGTCATGGGTGTTGACCCAGCCCCAGATGTAGCCGACCACCGGACGGCGGATCACCACGGATACCCCGAACAGGACCGCGTACAGCAGTGAACTCCAGATGCCAAGCAGGAAATAGCCTTTCGACTCCCCCACCAGATAGGCGATGAGTGCGCTGACGCCGACGGCGAAGAATCCCGACACCGCGGGCTGAACGGATTCCCGGCGGATCAACCGCCAGATCAGGATCAGGGTCGCCACCCCGAGCGCGGCGGCGATCGCGGGCATCAGCCCGAACGCCGTCGACACCGGGACGAACACCACCACCGGCAGAGACGAGTAGATCAGCCCGCTGACGCCGCCCATCTGCTCGAGCACCGCCCGGCCGCCTCCGTGGGCAGGGGGTGACTCCGGATCACTCTCGGGGGACTGAGGTGGGTTGCCTGTGGGCTCTTCGGCCTGGCTCACTTCTGGATTTCGTAGCGGGGGTTGTAGATCGCCTTGGCGCCGTTCTCCAATTTGCCGACCCGACCGTGCACCCGCAGAGTGCAGCCGGACTCGATACCGGGAATGCGGCGCTGGCCGAGCCACACCAACATCACCGTGTCGGTTCCGTCGAACAGTTCGGCTTTGATGCCGCCGGAACACCCCTTGCCGTTACATTCGACGCTGCGCAGGGTGCCGACCATCGTCACTTCCTGGCCGCGCTGGGCGTCGATCGCCTTCAGCGCGCCGGTATTGACGGCTTCGTCACTGAGCTCTTCGACATCAAGTTGTTCGGGGTCTTCCGTCAGGCGTCGCGTAAGCCGGCGCAGATACCCTTCGGCCGTAGCCATGGCCTCTCCTGACCTTCTGCGGATCCACTGTGAATCCGCCCAACCAACGCCACGGTAGACCTCTTGTTGAGCGAATGCCACGTGGGGTGCGGGTCGGCACGCCGACGATTTGACGGGGCAGGCACGATCATGTGATGAGCGTCATCCTCCACGGTGTCCCAACCGTTTTGCTGCCCGGTACCGGATCCGACGACAACTACGTCTACCGGGCTTTTTCGGATGCGCTGCACGGCGCGGACGCACTCGTGGTGACCCCGGCACCGACTCCGGAGCGACTCGTCGAGGGTTATCTGCACGCCCTCGACGACGCCGCCCGGTCGGGGCCGATCGCGGTGGGCGGCGTGTCCATCGGCGCGGTCGTGGCGGCGCGTTGGGCGTTGGACCATCCCAGCCGGACCGTGGCGGTGCTGGCGGCCCTACCGCCGTGGACGGGATCGTCTCAGCACGCCCCCGCCGCGACGTTGGCGCGCCAGTCCGCCGAGCTGCTGCGCCGGGACGGTTTGGCCGCCACGGTCGCGCAGATGCGCGCCTCCAGCCCGGCGTGGCTGGCCGACGAGCTGGCCCGCTCGTGGGTGGGCCAGTGGCCGATGCTGCCGGATGCGATGGAGGAAGCCGCTGGCTACCGCGCGCCCGGCAGCGCCGAACTCGAACAACTCGGGGTGCCCATGGGCGTCGCGGTGGCCACCGATGATCCGGTGCATCCGGCTGAGGTCGGATACGAGTGGGTGGCCGCCGCGCCGCAGGCGGCGTTGCGGTCGGTCACTTTGGAACAGATGGGTGCCGACACCGGTGTGCTGGGCGCGGCCTGTCTGGCGGCGCTGCAGGAGGCCGCCAGCGAAGCCGTGGCGGGTTGAGGCTGGTCTATCCGCCGGTGATGGTCCGCAGCTGCTGCATCGCCGAACCCTGCACACTGCGGCGGGCCACCGGCTCGGCCGGCGGCTGGTCCTGCGGCTGCGCCTGTGCCGCGGCGAGCTGCTGCGCGGCCTGCTGCATCGCGGCCTGCTGTGCTGCGGCGCGCAGTTGGGCAGCCATCGGTTCGGGCAGCTGCACCTGCAGCGGTGTGCGCACCGGCATCGGCGTCTCACCGCGCCGAATCACGCTGTCCGCCAACGAGGCCCGCGCCTCGTCGGTCAGCGCGTCGATGGTTTCCGGGGCACCGTTGACGACACAGCGCACCATCCACCGGTAGCCGTCCACACCGATGAAGCGCACTACACCGCCGTTACCCGCGCCGACCACCTCGCGGCCCCACGGCCCGTCCTGGATGTTCACCGAGCTGGCGTCCTTGCGCAGCGATTCGGCGAGTTCACCCGCCACCTCACGCCACAGGCCCGCGCTCTTGGGTGCGGCATAGGCGGCGATGGTGAACCGCCCGTTCGGGGTCACCACCCACACCGCACTGGGCGCTCCCGCCTCATTGAGCTCGACCTGCACCTGTCCGCCGTCGGGCATCGGGATCAGTACCGAGCCGAGGTCCAGCCTGCCCTGCGCCGCCACTTCCGGATCGTCGAAGTCCTCGATGTCGAACGGTCCGTCGTCGGAGCCCTCTTCGATGTCAGCCGGGTCCGGTTGGTCGACGACCTGCTCGTCGTCGTGACGAACCGACTCGTCAGCCGTTTCCTTGCTCTTGCGTTTTCCGAATGCCATCACAAACTCGCATGTCCGCCGGAGGAACCGTGGCCGCCGTCGCCACGGGAGGTGTCAGCCAGGCCCGCCTCGTCGAACGAGGTCACCTCGACCAACTCGGGCAGTTCTACCCGCTGTACCAACAACTGGGCAATCCGGTCACCGCGCTTGACCACGATCGGGGTATGGGGATCGAGGTTGATCAGCGAAATCTTGATCTCGCCGCGATAACCGGCGTCTATCGTGCCCGGACTGTTGACGATCGAAAGGCCCACGCGGGCAGCCAGACCCGAGCGCGGATGGATCAGTCCCACCATTCCGTGCGGAATGGCCACGGCGACACCGGTCGGGACGAGCTCGCGCTGCCCGGGGGCCAGCTCGACATCACGCGCGCTGTAGAGGTCTACGCCCGCGTCCCCATCGTGCGCCCGGCTGGGCATCGGTAGTTCGCGGTCCAATCGGACGACCGCCAGAGAGGTGGACACGACGTCACAGATTACTCTGAGCCGCGTGTCAGACACGCGCGCAACCACCCGAAGCGTTCCATACCGCGAACGTCTGTGGGTGCCTTGGTGGTGGTCGCTGCCGGCTGCGGTGCTGGCAGGGGTGATCGCATTCGAGATCGGCTTGGCCGCGCCGGCCATCCCGGCATGGTTGCCGTACGTGTTGCTCTTCGGCGTGGCGGCTGCCGTGCTGATGTGGTTCAGCAAGACCGAATTGAAGGTGGTGCGTGACGGCAGCGGCGACACCGAGTTGTGGATCGGCGACGCCCACCTGCCGACCAGCGTGATCTCGCGGACCGCGGAAGTGCCGCGGTCAGCCAAGTCGGCTGCGTTGGGCCGTCAGCTCGATCCGGCCGCTTTCGTCGTCCACCGGGCCTGGGTGGGCCCGATGGTGCTGGTAGTTCTCGACGATCCAGATGATCCCACCCCGTATTGGCTCATCAGTTCTCGTCGTCCGGAGCGCGTCCTCGCCGCGCTCCGCGGCTGAGCCGCGAATCAACTTGCGTCGGCTGAGCCGCGAATCAAGCTGCCGCGGCTGACTGGGCCGCCGTCAGGCGGCGCAGTCCGTGCAGATCATCACGCCGTTCTTCTCGCTTGCCAGCCGGCTGCGGTGGTGCACCAGAAAGCAGCTGGAGCAGGTGAACTCATCGGCCTGCTTCGGGACCACCCGCACGGACAGTTCCTCGCCGGACAGGTCTGCGCCCGGCAGCTCGAACGACTCGGCCGATTCGGATTCGTCGACATCCACCACAGCGGATTGCGCCTCGTTGCGCCGTGCCTTGAGCTCCTCGAGCGAATCCTCAGAAACCTCGTCTGCCTCGGAACGTCGTGGAGCGTCGTAGTCGGTAGCCATCGTCTGTGTCCCCTCCCTTACCTTGCAGCAGAGCTTTGTACCAGCGTCGAACGCATTCCCCAAATGATTCGTGCCCGTATTGCCACACGTTTCAGTGTGATTTACATCACACTACCGTCTGAGCTCTGCTGCGTCAGCGAACACCTTTGCGCTTAGAGTGCACGTGTGGTCGCGCAAATCACCGATGGCACAGCATTCGACCGGCACGGTCGGCCGTTCCGTCGGCGCAGTTTCGTTCCGGGCATCGTGCTCTTCGTCGTACTGGCGGTGGTGACGATGACCGTCTGGATCATCGCGCTCAGCCAGCCCGCGGATGTGCACGAGGCCACGGTCTGCAACAACCCGCCGCCGGCCACCGATCCGGCAGCCCCCAAACTCGGCGAGCAGGTGGCCAGCTCGGCCATGACAGACGTCACGCCGGCTCCCCTGGCCGAGACCCGCATCCGGGTGCTCAACGCCAGCGGGCAGGGCGGTCAGGCCGGCGAGGTGGCGGGCGCGCTGCGCGATCTCGGCTTCGCCCAACCCGAGGCCGCGAACGACCCCATCTACTCCACCACGCGGCTGGAATGCCAAGGCCAGATCCGCTTCGGCCCGTCAGGCCGGACCGCCGCCGCCGCAGTGTGGCTGGTAGCGCCGTGCACCGAACTGTTCCAGGACGAAAGGCCGGACGCCACAGTCGATCTGGCGTTGGGTACCGAATTCAGCGAACTCGCCAGCAATGACGACATCAAGGCCGTGCTGGCCAGCCTGCGGCCCGACGCCACCGCTCCGTCGGATTCGGCACTGCTGTCAAAGATCCATACCGGCACCTGCTAGTGCGTCGCGCAAGGCGTCGGCCACCCCCGGCGCCGACGCGATCACCTGCTCGTCACCAGGCGTGATGGGCAGCCGCACCGTCGCCCCCGCCTCGGCGGCGATCAGCGCCGCCGCGGCCCAGTCCCAGACCTGGACACCCTCCTCGTAGTAGGCGTCGAGCCGGCCCGCGGCGACCATGCACAGGTCCAGCGCACACGACCCGATGCGGCGCACATCACGCACCGCGGGCAGGACCTGGGCCAGGACCCGGGCCTGGCGCGCGCGCCTGCCGGGGTCATAGGCGAACCCGGTGCCCAGCAGCGCCAGGGACAGGTCCTGGACCCCGCTGCACCGCAGGGGCGTGCGCACGCCCCCACGCACCACCGCCGCACCCTGCCCCAGGGCCGCCGAGTACACCTCACCGCCGGCCACGTTCGCCACCGCTCCGGCCACCGATCGCCCGTCGTACTGCACAGCTACCGACACCGCATAGGCCGGGATCCCGTAGACGAAGTTGACCGTGCCGTCGATCGGGTCGAGCACCCAACTCAGCCCGTCCCGGCCGTCCGCTCGACCGCCCTCCTCCTCGCCCAGAACCGGCTCGGACGGCCGCAGCACCGCCAGCCGCTCACGCAACCATCGCTCGGTTTCGGTGTCGACGATCGTCACGGGGTCGGTCGGTGTGCTCTTGGTTCGCACGGCGGACGCCGCCGTCTGTCCGGAGTCGAACACCTCGGCCCGCCGGCGCGCGACGAACTCGGCGGCCTCAGCAGCCAGTTGCTCGGCCACGAGCCGCAAGGCGGGAGCATCGAAACTGTTGTCGGTCACTGCCCTATCGCAACATCTTCCGCCCGAAAAGTCGCATTGCGATCGGCGGCGGACCTCACGCGGGTGCCATGTTCAACGACTAGGGTGGGGGCGCGCCTTGGTTCGTCCTCGCCCTGTCCGACAGCCGCACCGCCTGTCCCACAAAGGAGCACCCATGACCGCAGCCGATGCACCAACGGCAGATCCCGCTCCCGCCGTCGCGGCCCAGCGCCGCGGATTCGGCGTCGACGTCGGCGGCAGCGGGATCAAGGGCGGGATCGTCGACCTCGACACCGGACAACTCATCGGTGAACGGTTCAAGCTCGACACGCCGCAGCCGTCCACTCCCGAAGCGGTGACTAAAACGGTGGCTGCGGTGGTGGCCGAGTTCGGCTGGACGGGCAGCGTGGGCGTCACCTACCCGGGCGTGGTCACCGACGGCATCGTGCGCACGGCGGCGAACGTCGACAAGGGGTGGATCGGCGTGAACGCCGCCGAGGTCGTCAGTACCGCGCTCGGCGGCCAGCCGGTGCGGGTGCTCAACGACGCCGACGCGGCGGGCCTGGCCGAGGAACACTACGGGGCAGGCAAGGACAACTCCGGTGTCGTGGTGCTGCTGACCTTCGGCACCGGTATCGGCTCTGCGGTGATCCATAACGGAGTGTTATTGCCCAACACGGAATTTGGTCACCTGCAGGTGGACGGCAAGGAGGCCGAACACCGTGCCGCGTCCTCGGTGAAGGAACGCAAGGACTGGAGTTACGCGCGGTGGAGCGAAGAGGTGAACAAGGTACTGGTCACGATCGAGAACGCGATCTGGCCCGACCTGTTCATCGCCGGCGGCGGCATCAGCCGTAAGTCCGACAAGTGGCTGCCGCTGCTGAACATCCGCACCCCGATCGTCCCGGCGGCCTTGCTCAACACCGCGGGCATCGTGGGCGCGGCCATGGCCAGTCAAAACCTGGGAGCCGCCGGCACGCCGGCTACCGCCGGGTAACTTTGCCGCTTTCGGCCCGCCACGTGCCGAAATTTGCCGCTCGGGACGGTGAACACCCACACTGTCGTTACAATGGTCCTCGGCGGCCGCCTACCGAATAGCGGTGAATATCCCAGCCGATAAGAACGCCAACATTCGATAGCAGACGCTTTCGGTGGAGTATGCCCATGCCCACCGGAAAATTTCGCGAGACCGAAAGGGTGTACGTGGCAGCGACAAAGGCAAGCCCGGCGACAGACGAGCCGGTGAAGCGCACCGCTACCAAGACTCCCGCCAAGAAGGCCCCGGCCAAGCGGGCAGCCAAGAGCACCGCGGCCAAGGCTGAGGGCGGCACCGCCACCAAGCGGGCTCCCGCCAAGAAGGCGCCCGCCAAGAAGGCCGCAAAGGCCGCGGCGAGCAAGCCCGAAGACCTCAACGACGAACTCGAGACCACCGACGACCTGGAAGCAGGTCCCGGCGACGATCTCGACGTCGACGACACCGACCTCGAGCTCGACGACGACCTCGACACCGATGAGGACGTCGAGGATTCCGGCGACGACGAGGACGACGAGGACGAGGCGGAGGCCGAGGAAGGCAAGGACGCCAAGGCCGCCCCGGCCAAGGCGGCGAAAGCCGACGAGGAGCACCCCGAGCCGTCGGAGAAGGACAAGGCGTCCGGCGACTTCGTGTGGGATGAGGAAGAGTCCGAGGCGCTGCGCCAGGCGCGCAAGGACGCCGAACTGACGGCCTCGGCCGACTCGGTCCGCGCGTACTTGAAGCAGATCGGCAAGGTCGCGCTGCTCAACGCAGAGGAAGAGGTCGAGCTCGCCAAGCGCATCGAGGCCGGGTTGTTCGCCACCCAGAAGATGGCCGAGTTCGCCGAGAAGGGTGAGAAGCTCACCACCCAGGTGCGGCGCGACTACCAGTGGATCTGCCGTGACGGCGACCGCGCGAAAAACCATCTGCTGGAAGCCAACCTGCGCCTGGTGGTGTCGCTGGCCAAGCGCTACACCGGCCGCGGCATGGCTTTCCTCGACCTGATCCAGGAAGGCAACCTGGGCCTGATCCGCGCGGTCGAGAAGTTCGACTACACCAAGGGCTACAAGTTCTCCACCTACGCCACGTGGTGGATCCGCCAGGCCATCACCCGCGCCATGGCCGACCAGGCCCGCACCATCCGTATCCCGGTGCACATGGTCGAGGTGATCAACAAGCTGGGCCGGATCCAGCGTGAGCTGCTGCAGGACCTGGGCCGCGAGCCCACGCCCGAAGAGCTGGCCAAGGAAATGGACATCACGCCGGAGAAGGTGCTGGAGATCCAGCAGTACGCGCGTGAACCCATCTCGCTGGACCAGACCATCGGTGACGAGGGCGACAGCCAGCTCGGTGACTTCATCGAGGACAGCGAGGCCGTGGTGGCCGTCGACGCCGTCTCGTTCACGCTGCTGCAGGATCAGCTGCAGTCCGTGCTGGAGACGCTGTCCGAGCGCGAGGCCGGCGTGGTGCGGCTGCGGTTCGGCCTGACCGACGGCCAGCCCCGCACGCTCGACGAGATCGGCCAGGTTTACGGCGTAACCCGTGAGCGTATCCGCCAGATCGAGTCCAAGACCATGAGCAAGCTGCGGCACCCGAGCCGCTCGCAGGTGCTGCGGGACTACCTGGACTAGTCCGCTTCAACAATCACAACGAGATTGGCCCCCTCCGGGATCCGGAGGGGGCCAATCTCGTCTCACCGGCCGGGAACTCCACCGGTCTGCATTCATCCGGCACGTGCTCGACCGTCAGGCCGGCAGTTCCTGGTGGATGTCGAAACCTTTGTAACCGGCCGCGGCGACATCGGCGATGATCTCGCCGTACACGCCGAAACCTCCGACGAACGGCATGAAAACGCGCGGTTTGCCGGGGATGTTCGCCCCGAGGTACCACGAGTTCGCCTGCGGCATAAGCGTTGCTGCGGCACGTCGGGTGCATTCGGCCACCCACTCGGCCGCGGCGTCCGCCCGGGCCTCAATCGCCGGGGCGCCGTGGGCGTCGAGGTAGGCGATCGCGTCGGCCACCCAGTTCAGGTGCAGCTCCGAATGCAGCACCATGTTGGCCAGCACCGACGGTGCGCCCGGACCGGCGATGTTGAAGAGGTTGGGAAAGCCCGGAACACCGAGACCGAGGTAGGTCACCGGCCCCTCGGCCCACGCCTCGTTGAGGGTCCGGCCACCCCGGCCTACCACGTTGAGTTTCTGGACCGAACCAGTCATCGCGTCGAATCCGGTGGCCAACACCAGGGCGTCGAGGTCGTAATGCGCGTCGGTGGTGTGGATTCCCGACGGGTCGACCCGCTCGATCGGCGTGGCGCGCAGATTCACCAGCGAGACATTGTCCCGATTGAAGGTTTGAAAGTAGTTGTCGTCGGTACAGATTCGCTTGGCACCGATCGGATGGTCCTTCGGGATCAACACCTCGGCGACAGCCGGGTCGTCGATCACCGCGCGCACCTTCTGCTCCCAGAACAACCGTGCGGTGTCGTTGGCCTCGATGGTGACCAGCTGGTCCGGGAATGCCTTGGAGAACAGCACCCCGCCCAGTTCCCAGCGCCGCTCGTAGGTCTGCCGCAGTTCCTCGGCGGAGACCTCGAGTGCGGACTTGGGGTGCGGCTGGTGGGGTGAGCCGCCGCCGCTGAGCATCGAGAGCCTGCGTCGCTCGGCGTAACCGGCCTTCTGCGCGGCCCGCGTCTCGTCGTCGAGTGGGATGTTTCCTGCCGGCACACTGTAGTTCGGGGTGCGCTGGAAGACGAAGAGCTGTTCGGCCTCTTTGGCGATACATGGGATCGCCTGGATGCCAGAGGATCCGGTACCGATCACGCCGACCCGCTTACCGGTGAAATCGACGCCTTCGTGCGGCCAGTGCGCGGTGTGGTAGACCTGGCCCTCGAACGAATCGAGACCCTCGATCGCCGGGATGTTGGCGTTCGACAGCGGGCCGACCGCCAAGATGCAGAAACGCGCGGATACCGCGTCACCACGGTCGGTGCGGACTTCCCAGCGCAGCGTGTTCTCGTCCAGCACCATGTCGGTCACCCGGGTCTCGAACGAGATGTCGCGCCGCAGGTCGAATCGGTCGGCCACGTGGTTGAGGTAGGCCAGGATCTCCGGCTGGGTGGCGTACTTCTCGGTCCAGTTCCACTCCTGCTCAAGCTCGGAGTCGAACGAGTACGAATAGTCGACGCTCTCGACGTCGCACCGGGCACCGGGATAGCGGTTCCAGTACCAAACCCCGCCCACCCCGGCGGCAGCCTCGAACACTCGCACCGAAAGGCCTTGCTTCCGAAGGCGATGCAACGCGTACAGCCCGGCGAATCCGGCTCCCACCACCACCGCATCCACCGCGGCGGTGGTCTTCTCGGCGGTACCTGACGGAGCTGGCTGGGCTGTCACTGTCGATGCCTTTCGCTTCAATGTTCCGTGCGTGACGTTACGAACGACCGGGTGGGGCGAACACCGCTTGTCTCACTCACCGGTACTCGGCGGCCCGGGGCGGTAGGCACCGGCCGAGCGGCACCGCTTTCCCGCTGAACGGGACTTTCGGACACGCCGGCCCCGTCGTGATTATCGTTGCGGTCACACCACCGGCAGTACGGCAGCCAGGATGGACCACTGAATCCAGCCAGATTCACCCGAGAGGAAGTTGTTGGGATGCAAGCAGATTCGGAGAGCTTGTCGGACATCGTCGCGATCGTGACCGGCGGCGCACGCGGCCTCGGCGCGTCGTTCGCTCAGCACATCGTCACGCGCGGCGGCAAAGTGGTGATCTCCGACGTCCTCGATGACGACGGCGCCGCGCTGGCCGCCGACCTGGGTGACAGTGCCCGCTACGTCCATCTCGACGTCACCGACGCGGCACAGTGGAAGTCCGCGGTCGAGCTGACGCTCTCCGAATTCGGCAAGCTGAACGGCCTGGTGAACAACGCCGGTATCTCGACCGGCCAGTTCATCGAGCACGAACCGCTCGATCACTTCCGCACGGTGCTCGAGATCAACCTGGTCGGCGTCTTCAACGGCCTTCAGGCGGCCATCGCCCCGATGCGCGCCGCGGGCGGAGGTTCCATCGTCAACATCTCATCGGCCGCCGGCCTGATGGGCCTGGCGCTCACCGCCGGATACGGCGCGTCCAAGTGGGGCGTGCGCGGGCTGAGCAAGATCGCCGCGGTCGAGCTCGGCCCGGACCGGATCCGGGTGAACTCGGTCCATCCCGGCATGACCTACACGCCGATGACCGCCCAGATCGGCATCCAACCGGGCGAAGGCAACTACCCCAACACCCCGATGGGCCGTGTGGGAGAGGCCGACGAGATCGCCGGTGCGGTGTGTTACCTGCTCTCCGGCGCCTCCAGCTACGTCACCGGCGCCGAGATCGCCGTCGACGGCGGCTGGACCGCCGGCCCGACCGTGAAATACGTGATGGGACAATGACCGTGATGAACCGACTGGAAGACCGCCGGATCCTGGTGACCGGCGCGGGATCAGGTATCGGGCAGGCCACCGTGCTGCGATTGCTCAGCGAGGGTGCTGTCGTGGTGGGCGCCGACATCTCCGCCGAGGGTTTGGCGGCCACGCGGCAGAGCGCACAGGACGCCGGCACGGCAGACCGCTTCAACTCACTGACGATGGACATCGGCGACGAGGCATCGGTGGTGGTGGGCGTGCGGAGCTCAGTCGAGACACTGGGCGGCCTGGATGCGGTGGTCAACGCCGCCGGCATGCTGCGCGCGGTGCACACGCACGAAATGAGCCTGCAGGAATGGAACCAGATCATCACGGTGAACCTCACCGGGACGTTTCTGGTGATCCGCGAGTCGCTGCCGGCGCTGTTGCAGAATCCGCGCAGCACGATCGTGAACTTCAGTTCCACCTCGGCCGCATTCGCTCATCCGTACATGGCGGCCTATGCCGCCAGCAAGGGCGGGATTCAGTCGATGACTCATGCGCTCGCCCTGGAATACGGCAAGCAGGGACTGCGGGCGGTCAGCGTCGCGCCGGGCAGCATCAAGTCCGGAATCACCGACGCCACACCGGGACTCATCCCCGCCGATGCCGATTGGTCGTTGTTCGCCAAACTGTCGCCGATCATGCCGACCGACCTCAGCTCCGGCGGCGCCGGGATGGGCGACCCGTCCGCCGTCGCGGGCGTGATCGCGATGCTGGTATCCGACGACGGTGCGTTCATCAGCGGTACCGAGATCCGTATCGACGGCGGCACCCACGCCTGACCGACCTAGGGGGCCACGGTCTTCGACTCGCCCACCACCATCGCAAAGCCGACGTGGGCATCCCGCCAGAACCGCTGCACCGGATTGGTGCGGTGCAGCGCGTCGACGCTTGACTGACAGACGATCTCATCGACCGCTCGCACCGCGCGGCGGGCTGCGGCGATCTGATCGCGGCGTGCCCGCGCGCGCATACCCGGGTCGATCGGCCCGTCCAGCACCCGGTTGAACGACGCGGTGAGCGTGTCGAGCAACGCCAACCGCGACGCCCTGATCTCGGCGGCCGCGTGTTCCTCGACGGGGCCTTCCGCACCGGCCGCATCGATACGGTGGGCCAGCGCGCCTTCTGCCATCCCGATCACCGCAGCCGCGATCCCCAGCGGCGCAATGGTACTCAGCGGAATGTGATAGATCGGATTGCGCAACCCCGCGTGGGCCGCCGCGGTGCCGTCGACGATGCTGTTGTGGTTGAGCAACCGATGTCCGGGGATGAAGACGTCGTCGATGGTAATGCTCTTGCTACCGGTACCGATCAGTCCGATCGCCGCGCCGGATCCCTCGACGATATGCAGATCTGCCCTCGGCACAAGCGAATACCCGAGACCGTCGGCCTCACCGGTGCCGACCACGCGGGCACCGACGACAACCCAGTCGCAATGGTCGATGGCCGCTACCGACGGCCACTCGCCGGAGAGGCGGTAACCGCCGTCGACCGGCAGCAGCACGCCGGCCGGCGGGTGCGCCGAGGCGATCCAGACGTCGGAGTCGGCCTCCCACACCTCGTCGCGCAGCCGCCGGTCGGCCGAGGCCAGCGCCCACGGCGGGACACCGACGGAGCCGGCGACCCAGCCCGCCGCCCCGTCGAGACGGGATATTTCCAGCACAGCCTCGGCGAAGTCACCGGGATGGGTCTCGATACCGCCGAACTCGGCGGGCTGCAACATGTGCATCACGCCGGAATCACGCAGCGCGTCGACCGTGCGGATGTCGAGCCGGCCCAGCGTCTCGTTGACGAGGCCGAGTGCCTGTATCCGGCCGGCATTTTCATCGATACCGTCCAGGACGTCCCTGGTCATCTCAACACCACGCATCAAAACTCCCTTGTCGCGCATACCGCGTGCCAGCCACCATCGTCGCCGCAACCGCACAACTGGTTGCGGCAGCATCCCGCTCAGTGAGATCGTGGGTGACTCACAGTCCGACGTCCCAGGGGGCGCAGGTGCCGACATCCACCAGCAAGGCGACATCACGACCACGCGCCGAACAACGCGACACGGCCGTGTCGATGGTGGATCGCGTGGCCCTGATCCTCAATGTCTTCGACGAACCCGGCAAACACCTACGGTTGGATCAGATCGCGGGCCGCACCGGCCTGCCCCGGTCGTCGGTACACCGAATTCTCAAGCAGTTACACAGCGCCGGGCTTCTGCAACACCGCCCCGACGGTTACGCGCTGGCCGCCTCCCCGCTACCCGTGACCAGGATGGTCGACCACTCGCAACTGCGCAGCGCGGCATCGCCGATCCTGTCTCGCCTGCATGCCGACACCGGACTGGTGGTGCACCTGGGAGTGCTCTTCGGCGGCGATGTCGTCTACCTCGACAAGGTCGCCGGCCGTAACAGCGCGGTCGTGCCCACCCGCGTCGCCGGCCACTCGCCGGCGCACGCCAGCGCACTGGGAAAGACCATGCTGGCCCAACTTCCGGCCGAGGAAGTGGACGCCGTCCTGGGGCCGAAGCTGAGCCGGTCCACCCGGTCGACCATCAGCGATCTGGAAACCCTGCACCGGGAATTGGCCCGGATCCGGTCCCGGCACGGGCTCGCCTACGACAACGAGGAACTGGCGATCGGGTTGACCAGCGTGGCGGCCCCGCTGCGGTCGGCCGACGGCGAGGTGGCGGGCCTGTCCCTGACCGGGGCCGTGCCGTTGCACCGGTTGCAGCGAACCGCGCCGTTCGTGATCCGGGCCGCCCGGCACATTTCCGAGCAGCTGGGTACCGGACGCGGTGCCGTCGCGGTCTCCCCGGCTCGCACACAGGCGACCGACAACCTGCTGTCACGGGTATTGCGCACGCTTACCTCCGACGCCTGGGTCTGAAGCCGGCGGCTACCAAAGGATCTCGTCGACCTCCATGCCGAACGAGTGGCGGCCCACCAGGGCCAGCACCTGTTCGACATTGCTGGCGACGTGGGTCTGCGCGGTCTGGACGTCGCGCCACACTCGCTCCACGATCAGGTCGCCGGCAGCGCGGCCACCTGCGTGCGCGATGAACGTCCTGATCGCCGCGACGGCGCGTTCCGAGGCCAACACTTGATCGCGCCGCGACCGCAGCACCAGGTCGGGGTCGGCGGCGAGGCCGGCACTCACCGATTCCATCAGATCGCCCAGGTTGCGGTCGATCTGGGCGACCGACAACTCAAGATCGCTGCGCGCCATGGCAACCGGATCCACCGACGAGGTGGCCCGGGGCCCCAGCGCCGAAAGGATGTTCTGCGCGGCACCGAGCAGAGGAGCCGTGCCGGTGTGGGTGTACATCGTCGGTTGCGGCAGGCGGTACAGCGGCGCCAGCCTGCCGAGTTGCTCGTCGCTGACCCAGCCGAACGTGCGGTACCGCGGCACGACAGCACCCGAGACGACGACATCGTGCGCGCCGATGCCGCGTAATCCCACGCTGTTCCAACTCGATTCCACGACATAGTCGGCTTGCGGCACCAGGGCCACCAGAAAGTCCTGGGCGGCACCGTCCTCACCGACCAGCACCGCGGCGGCCATGAGCCACGACGAGTGCAGGATGCCGGTGCACCGACTCCACCGGCCGGACAAGCGGAAATTGTCCCCGTCCCGTTCGAGGCGGCCGGTCGGGGCGTACGACTCGCAGAGCAGGGTCCGCGGATCCGGCCCCCACACGTCGCGCTGGGCCCGCTCGTCGAACAGCGAAAGGTGCCAGGTGTTGACGCCCAACCACCCGGCCAGCCAGCCGGTGGAGGTACATGCCGCGGACAGCTCGCGGGTGACGGCCAGGTAGTCGGCGGGCGCGGCCTCGATCCCGCCGAACGCCTTGGGTTGCAGCATCGCAAAGAAACCCGCATCGTGTAGACCACTGATCACCGACGGATCCACGGCCCCGGTGCGATCGACATCGGCAGCGGCTGCGGCGATCACCGGCAGTGCCTGACGCACCGCGGCGCGCACATTCTGCGTCATCACTGCCGCCCTATCCTGACCGTCGGGTATGTCACCATCGTGGATACCATTCGTCGCCCCTCCCAGGAGGTCATATGGCCGAGTCGCCGGCATCTGGCGTCGACCCCGCTGCCTCGATCACCGAATCGGTTGCACTCCTGCGCGAGCCTTCGTACCGGCTGTTGCAGCCGGCCCGTTACGGTGGCCGCGCGATGTCTCGATCGACCTCGGAGGCAGCAGATTTCGTCACCGCGGTGGCCACCCTCGCCGAGCGCGACGGATCGCTCGGGTGGTTGGCCGCGGCGGTCAATACCGCGGCCCACCTGGTTGGAGGCCTTGGCGACAGCGCCTCCGAACAGGTGTGGGGTGCCGATGCCGCGGCACTGGTCACCAGCGCCGGCGGACACACGGGAACATTGACTGCCGACGCCGGGAACTTCCGGCTGACCGGTCACTGGCAGGACGTGACCGGTGCCCTGTCCGCGGACTGGCTGCTGGTGAGCGCCATAGAAGGGGATTCGGCCCGGTACGTGCTCATCCCCCGCGACGCGGTGCAGGTCGACCGGCAGGCCGGCCCCCGCGGCCTGGATTCGGCCGGAATCGCCGCCGTCACGGCCTCCGATGCGCTCGTCGACGCAAAGGCGGTGTTCCCGGTGCCGGTCGATAATTCTTGCGACACGGCCGATTCCGGTGACGGCTGTCCTGGCTACGAAGTCCTGGCCGGTGCCGGTCAGGCCGCCGCTGTCGTCGGCACCGCCGCCGGTGTCTGGCGGGCACACGTCGGGCAGGTCCGCCAACGGCTGGCGACGTCGTACGGCAGTGAGGACACCACCGAACTGACATCGTCGGCGGTACTGGTGGCCAGGGCGGAATCGGACATCGACGCCGCGCGGCTGCAGCTCGTCAGGTCCGTCGACGTGGATACGCCCGCCGCGGCTGCGGCGCAGTGCCAGGCCGTCACCCGCGCCCGCAACGCCGCCGACCAACTGCTCAGCAGCGGCAACCGTCACGCGCTCGATGCGGCGGATCTCGTGGCCCGCCAGTGGTTCGACGTCCTAGCCGGATACCGCCTGACGATCCGGCGCGTGGAGCACCCGGCCGTCTGCTGAATCCGCCCGCGCCGAAAGCTCGGCCAACACCCGCGGCACCCGGTCGGCGATCCCGTACGGATCCGGCACCTGGTCACCACAGGTGAGCACACAGATCGCCATCTCATCGCGGTAGCTCCAACCCGTGAAGTTCAATCCCATCGGGAACACGATCGGTCCTGATGAGATGAGCTGCTCGATCGGTGCCCCGCCCCAGTACAGCGTGTGCTGCGGTCCGCGCATGTTGGATGCGATCAGGCTGAACATCGGGCGGCGCTTCATCTTCGCCCCCAGGATCGGCAACACCCGCGAGTAGAGCCAGAACAGCGGCCAGTACTCCATCCAGTCGTGCTGCAGCCAGGCGTCACGCTCGGCCTGCACCTCACGCGCGGTGCGGGTCGCCGAGGCGACCGCCGCCAACCGGTCCACCGGGTCGGCGATGTGCGTGGCGAGGTCGACGTTCCAGCGCGCCACCTTGTTGCCCCACTCGGCCTCGGCTTCGTCCGGGCGCATCGAGACGGGCACTACCGCGGTCATGCTTTCACCGCTGAGTTTTCCGTTCTCGGCCAGGTAATCACGTAGTGCCCCGCCACAGATGGTGAGGAAAACGTCGTTGACGGTGACGCCGAAAGCCTTTGACACCCGCCTGATCTCCGTCACGTCGCAGCGCCGGTAGGCGAATCGGCGGCTGGCCGAGAACGGTTCGTTGAATGGCATGGCCGGGGCGGCGAACGCTTCTGCGTAACCGGGCTTTCCGTCCTTCTGCCGGCGCCGGATCACCCCGGTGACCGCCACGGTGCGGGCGACGATGCTCGGGAACCTGGCCAATGCCGCGATCTGGTGGCGCAGCACCAGCGGCCACCAGATCCACGGTGCCGGCCGCCGCTCGTCGGGCAGTGGTGTCGAGCGCGGCTGCGGCAGCGGCGTCTGCGGATCACGGCTGTAAAGGGTTTCCAGCAGCCGTAGCGATGCGGTGCCGTCGGCGACCGCGTGGTGAATCTTGAGGACCAGGGCGACGCGGCCGTCACTCAGACCCTCGACGAACCACAGCTGCCAGGCCGGGCGGTCCCGATCCAGCGCGACTTCGAAGATCTCACCGATGGTCGCGGCGAGTTCTTCGTCCCCACCCGGGGCCGGCGCGGTGGTCCGCTGCAGGTGGTAGCGGATGTCGATCTGTGGCCGCGAAATCCACCACGGCCGGCCGAAGCCCACCCGCGGAGAGAGCAGCTGCCACCGCATGGGCTCGATGTGGTCCACCCAGCCTCGCACCGCGGTCTTGACCCGGTCGAACGTGAGCGGCTCGGACATCTGGCTCGGATCGAGCACCACGGCCTTCATCGTGTGCTGCGGTTGCACCGCGCTCTCCCACGCCAGGAAGCTGTTGTCCTCGCCCTTCAAACGCCGCATTTTCAACCTCGCTTGTCCTCACCGCCGATACGGCACCTCTGTGGCTGCCATCACTCTTATCCGACCGTGTGTCACAGGAGACAACCTGTCCCACCCAGCGAGACTCAGCGGCCCCCAGCCTGTTGGAACGCACCTACGGTTTGCGCCATGAAGCGAGCCATTCCACGCCCTGCCGGCCTCGTGGCCAGGGCCAACCGGTTCCGGGTGATCGCCCGCAGCATCGCGGTCCTGCGTGAGTCGGGGCTGTCCGGTGGGGCTGTCGACGGCATCCGCCAGGCGAAGCTGGTCCGCCAGTTCGGCGGGTTCGCCGCCGTCATCGAAAGCGCCGCGGGCCGTGACCCCAACGCCATTGCCGTCACCGACGAATGGGGCGACGTCACGTTCGCCCAACTCAACGACCGGGTCAATGCCCTGGCGAGGGCCTGGAACTCCCGCGGAATCGGAGCGGGCTCGGTCATCGCGGCGTTGTGCCGCGATCATCGTGGGCTGGTCACCATCCTCGCCGCGGCCGGCAAGGTCGGGGCGCAACTGCTGTTGATGAACACCGGTTTCGCCAAGCCGCAACTGGCCGATGTCGCGACCCGCGAGAAGGTGAACGTACTGGTCTACGACGAGGAGTTCACCGACCTGGTCAGCGCCATCGACCCCGGCGTACGACGTTTCCTGGCCTGGACAGACGAATGCTCGTCCGGCGATATCGAAGGTTCGCTGGAAGGCCTGATCGCACACACCTCCCCCGCCCCGGTGGCCGCGCCCGCCAAGCCCGGCGGCATGACGCTGCTGACCAGCGGCACCACCGGAACGCCCAAAGGCGCCCCGCGCGGCAAGACCTCTCCCCTGTTCTCGGCACAGCTGCTGGACCGGGTGCCGCGCCGGCGCGGCCAGACCTGCATGCTGGCCGCGCCGATGTTCCACGGCACCGGGCTCGGCCAGGCGGTGCTGTCGCTGGCGCTGGGAAACCGGCTGGTGCTGCGACGCAAGTTCAACCCCGAGGAAACCCTGCGCGCGGTCCAGAACCACGGCTGCGACGTGCTGGTGGTGGTGCCCACCATGCTGCAGCGAATCCTGGCCTTACCCAAGGATGTTCGCGACTGTTACGACACGTCGTCGTTGAAGATCATCTTCGTCTCGGGCTCGGCCATGCCGCCCGACCTGGTCGAGCGCACCCTGGACGAGTTCGGTCCGGTGCTCTACAACCTTTACGGCTCAACTGAACTCGCCGTGATGACCGTGGCGATGCCCGAGGATCTGCTCCACGATCCGCGTACCGCGGGCCGGCCCCCGGTCGGATGCGCGGTGCGCCTCTACGACGAGGCGGGCAGGCAGATCACCGAACCGGGCGTCATCGGCCGGGTCTTCGCCGGCAGCGACGTGAGCTTCGCCGGCTACACCGACGGCCGCACCAAGGAGTCCATCGACGGTTTGCAGAGCAGCGGCGACGTCGGCCACTTCGACGCCACCGGCAGGCTCTACATCGACGGTCGCGACGACGACATGGTGATCTGTGGCGGCGAGAACGTCTATCCGCTGGAGGTCGAGAACCTGATCACCAGCCATCCCGAGGTCGACGAGGTCGCCGTGATCGGAGTCAGCGACGACGATTTCGGCCAACGGCTCAACGCGTACGTGGTGCTGGTCGACGGAGCCAACCTGGCCGCCGACGACATCAAGGACTACGTACGTGCCAACCTGGCCCGCTACAAGATCCCCCGCGACGTCGAGTTCCTGACCAAGCTGCCTCGCAATGCCACCGGCAAGGTGCTGCGCGGCGAGCTGACCGGGGGTGCCCGGTGAGCGATTCCGAGTCGATGAAGCGCGAGGTCGCCGGCCGGATGGGCGACGCCTTCGCCCCGATCTTCTCCGGTGACCTCGACCCCATCGCCGCTGCGGCCGAGGTCCGGGCCCGGCTCAAGGCCAGCCGCCGACCGGCGCGGCCCGTACCGGTGGCCCACGTCGAAGACCGCTCCGTCCCCGGGCCCGCCGGTGAGATCCCGGTGCGCATCTACCACCCACTGGACGCCCGGGCCGACACCGCGCTGCCGGTGCTGGTCTACTTCCACGGCGGCGGATTCGTGCTGTGCGACCTGGACTCGCATGATTCGTGCTGCCGCCGCCTCGCCAATGGTATCGGCGCCGTTGTGGTGTCGGTCGACTATCGGCTGGCGCCCGAGCATCCCTATCCCGCCGCGGTCGAAGACTCTTGGGCGGCAACGGAATGGGTGGCCGCCCATGCCGCCGAGCTCGGCGCGGACCCGGCCCGGCTCGTCGTCGCAGGCGACAGCGCCGGCGGCAACCTGGCCGCCGTGGTCGCGATGACGGCGCGAGATCGTGGCGGCCCGCCGATCGCCTTCCAGGTGCTGATCTATCCGGTGGTCGACCAGCGCCGCAAGTCGTCGCTGTCCAGCCCGCACACCCGCAGCGGGGTGCTGACCTCTGCGCACATGCAGTGGTTCACCGCGCAGTACCTCGGTTCCAGCGGCGCCCAGACCGACGTCGCGGCTTCACCGATTCTCGGTGACATGACAGGGCTTCCGGATGGGCACGTGCTGACCGGGGCCTTGGATCCGTTGTGTGAGGAGGGCGAGGACTACGCCCGCATGCTCGCCGCCGCCGGTGCCAACGTCAGCGTCCGGCGCTACGAGCGCGGCTTCCACGGGTTCTTCAACCTCGCCGACCACCTGCCCGCCGCCGCGGAGGCCACCGAAGACGTGTGCGCCGTCGTCCGCGCCGCCCTCAATTCCACCACCGCTCCCCAAAACCACTGAAAGGCAACCCATGAAGCTTGCGAACACCCGCGCTCTGGTCACCGGCGCGAGCCGCGGACTGGGCAAGAGCATCGCCGAGGTGCTGGCCGCACGCGGCGTCGAGGTCGCCGTGGTGGCGCGCGACGCCGAGTCGCTCAACCTGCTGGCCAAGCAGCTCAAAGGCAAGGCCTACCCGACCGACCTGGGTGAGCCGGACGCCGTGGAGGGCCTCATCGACCGTGTCGAGGCCGACGGGCCTGTCGACATCGTGATCAACAATGCCGGAATCGACCACGTCGGCCGCTTTCACCAAGTCAGGCCAGAGCAGATCCGCAGCCTGCTGCAGGTCAATCTGGCGGCTCCCATGGAGATCTGCCGCCAGCTGATTCCGCGAATGGTGCAGCGCGGGCGCGGCCACATCGTCAATGTGTCGTCGATGGGCGCCATTTCGCAGGGACCGGGACTGACCCTGTACGGCACGTCGAAAGCGGGGCTGAGCCATTTCACCGCGGGCATTCGCGGCGAGCTGCGGGGCAAGCCGGTCGGCACCACGCTGGTACAGATCGGCGAGGTCAAAACCGACATGATCGACCACATCCGGGCGTTCGGCCCGGCGCGGCGGACCATCGAGCGGTCGATTCGGTGGCGGATGATCCCCCGCGAATCACTGGAACCCGTTGATGTCTCGGTGGCCATCGCCGAGGCCATCGAGCACAACCGTCGCCATGTCATCCTGCCGCGCAACATCGTTCCGATGGCGAAGTTCACCGAGTTCCCCCGCCGAATCTCCGAACTCATGCTGACCGGCATCGACCAGGACAACGACTGATGGCCGGCGTCGACCTGTCCGGCAAGGTCGTGATCGTCACCGGCGCCGCCCGCGGACAGGGTGAAGCCGAGGCCCGGTTGTTCGCCGAGCTGGGCGCGCGGGTGGTGCTGACCGACCTCCTCGTCGAAGAGGGGCAGCGGGTCGCGGACTCGATCGGCCCTGCCGCGCGGTTCGTCCGCCACGACGTCGGCAACGAAAACGACTGGCGCACAGTGGTCGACACTGCCGCTGCGGAATTCGGACGCGTTGATGCGCTGATCAACAACGCCGCCATCTGCAAGGTGGTGCCGCTGGCCGAACAGGACACCGCCGGATTCGAGCAGATGCTGCGGGTAAACCTGATCGGCGCCTTCCTCGGCATGCAGGCCGTCACCGAACCCATGAAGGCCGTCGGAGGCGGATCGATCGTCAACATCTCATCGCAGGCCGGCGTGCAGGGCCTGGCCGGCTACACCGCCTACGGCGCCTCCAAGTGGGGTTTGCGCGGCATGTCCAAGGTCGCGGCGATCGAGCTGGGCCCCTTGGGCATTCGCGTCAACACCGTATATCCGGGCATGATCGACACACCGATGATCGCCCATCTGGAGGTCGAACGAGGTCGCGGTGGCCATCCCGGCGCTCCGCTCACCCGCGTCGGCACTCCCGAAGAGGTCGCCGAAGTCGTCGCCTTCCTCGCCTCGGACGCGTCGTCGTACATCACCGGCGCGGATCTGACCGTCGACGGCGGCGCCAGTGCCGGCCGGATCCCGGTGACACCGGTCCACGCCAACTGACCCCCGGCGGAGGAGGCGTCGGCGCTCCGGGTGCAGAGCGCCGACGCACCCTCACTGCCCGGGCAGCACCAGGATCTTCACGTGCGCCTCGGGGTCACGCAGGGACTCGAACGCCTCGCCCAGACCGTCGAGTCCGACCCGGCCCGTGATGATCGCCTCGGCGTCGATCTCACCGGCTGCCAAGCGCGCCAACACCTTCTCGTAGGGCCGGTCGTAGGGCCCGTGCCCGAAGTTGATCGCGATCTGCCGCATCTGGGCAACCACCGGGATGATGGTCTCCTCGGCGAACGGCGAGGCCACCACCTGGATGCGCGAACCCCACGGCAGGGTGTGGGTCAGGGTGTTCAAGGTACCCACGCGCCCGCTGCACTCGTAGGCGATCAGCAGACCGCCTCCGGTCCTGCCGCTGCCCAGCATCTCGTTGTAGAGGTCGATCGGATCCTGCTCATTGGGGTCGACGACGATGTCAGCGCCCATCTTCGCGGCGAGCTCCCGGCGTTTGGGTGACGGTTCGGAAGCGATGACGGTGTGCGCGCCGGCCGCCTTCGCCGCCAGAATCGTGCCCAGACCGATCGATCCGCAGCCGATCACCAACGCCGTGTCCCCGGTCGTCAGACCGGACTGCTGCATGTGCATCTCGCCGACGTGGAGCGGCTCGGCCAGGGCGGCGTGCTCCAGCGACAGGCCGTCGGGCACGTGCCGGACCCAGAACGCGTCGACGACGATGAATTCGCCGAACGCCCCGTGGTATTGGTTCGAGTAACCGATGATCGTCGGCAGACCGGTGCCCTGCTCCGTGGTGATGCCGAGCCCGGTGACCCGGTCCCCTTCGGTGAAATCCTCGACGCCCGGGCCGGTTTCGACGACCGTGCCGGCCCATTCGTGACCGAGCACCACCGGACGGGTGGCATCGAACACCGCGAACGGGTATCCCGCACCGGCCGCCACCTCGACGAACCGGCACGGATCCTTGGACATGCTCAGGTCGCTGCCGCAGATGCCGCAGGCCGCCACCTTGATGCGCAGCTGGCCGGGGCCGGTGGCCGGCGGTTCGGTGACATCTGCGACGGTGAATCGGCCGTCGAGGTACTCGGCGGCGCGCATCACGCCCCCTGCCCGGCGAGCTGCTCGGTCGTCTGGCCGTAATAGTCGGTGTGCGCCTTGGTGATTGCGCCGATGAGACCGCCGAGCAGGTGCTCGCAGTTGTCCTCGGCGAACTGCAGGCTGGCCTGCCGACCGGCATTGCGGTTCTTGAAGTGCGGGACGACCTCGGAAGCGAACAGTTCGTAGCTGCGCTTGGTGTCCTCCCAACTGGCCATGTCCACATGCATGATCAGCAGCGTGCCGAATCCGCCGGTCTTCTCGATGAGCCGCTCGATCTGAGCGATCGCGTCGTCCGGGGTACCGATGATGACCTGGCCGAACTCACCCAAATTGTCGGTGCGCCACTGGTTGATGATGCCCTCGGGGGTCTGCGCCCAGTCGGGATTGATGCCCTGCTGCCGGTTGACGTATTCGGCGATGGCGTGGATCCGCCGGCTGACCGCCCGCTCGGCCTCGGCCGTGGTCTCGGCGATGAACATCGGGTTGACCAGGCGCCAGGTGGAGCGGTCGGCCTGATGTCCGTGCTCGGCCGAAACCTTGTCGTAGACACCCCAGTTGCGGTCGAGCACGTCGAAGCCGCTGGGCGAGCTGGCGGCCAGCGACAACAACGACAGACCGTGCGTGCCGGCGAGCACCGACCCGTTGGGCGAGATGGTCGAGGCGGTCGCCACCTCGATGCCCGCCGGATCGTAGGTGGGCAGCTGCGCCCGCGCATCGCGCAGGGTGAACCAGTCGGTCTCCATGTTCACGACCTCGCCGCGCAGCAGCCGCAGCACTGCCTCGAGTGCCTCACCCTGCATCCGCCGCTGGTCGATCGGGTTGATTCCCATCATGTGTGCGTCCAGCGGGATCTTGCCCGGCCCGGTACCGACGATCAGCCGGCCGCGGGTCTGCAGATCGAGCTGGGTGATGCGGTCGGCGGTGACCAACGGGTGATGGTACGGCAGCGACATCACGCCGGTGCCGAACCGGATCCGCTCGGTGCGCTCAGCCGCTGCGGCGATGAAAACGTCTGGTGCAGGCACGATTTCAGAGCCCGTCGAATGATGCTCACCCATCCAGGCCTCATCGAAACCGAGATGGTCGAGATGCTGCATCAAGTCGATGTCGCGGCGCAGCTGCAGCGCGGGGTCGGCGTTGAGGGGGTGATAGGGCGCGAGGAACGCGCCGAACTTGATCGAGCTCGAATTCCACATGACCGGCACGCTATATGGATCAGTTGATTGGATCAAGTGATCCAAAAATATCGCCGCAAAAGCTCCCTTTGGGGAGGCAGGGATCAGTCAGGAACCGAGCAGACGATCGACTCCGCCGACGACGAAACACACCAGGTCGTCGTAGAAGTCGCGGAGTTCGGCCTCATCCAGCTTGCTGCCGTTGCGGCGCCATTCGTCGGCGCGGCTCAGCGCCTGGATGAAGTTCATGATCGAGATGGCCCAGCGCCGTTCGAGGCGGGCCGGGTCCGAATCCGGAAAGGCCCGTTGCACCTGCGCGAAGAGTTCGTCGGGCAGATGCTGCTCGGTTTCGAGCAGCACCGGATGGTTCTCCTGCGATATCTGCGCGATGATCTTGATCCACCGCATGCCCCGGACCCGGTAGCGCAGCAACAGTTTCAGGTACGGCTCGGTCACCGCACGGACGAGGGCGTCCGCGCTCGGCGCAACCGGATCAGCGGCGAGCAGTGCCACGTTGGCCGCGATCTCGTCGCGCACCGGCGTACCGATGTCGGTGAGCACCGCGCTCAGCAGGTCGTCTTTGGAACCGAAGTGGTAATGCACCGAGGCCGCACCGAGGCCGGCCGCAGCATTGACCGCCCGCACCGAGACCGCGTCCACGCCCTGGGCCGCGAACAATCGCTCGGCAGCCTTGACCAGGCGCAGCCGGGTGGCCGCGCCCTGCCGATTCTGGGCCGCGCCGGACACGTGACGAGCATGTCACGCGACGCACCGGCTCTGAGATTGCGGTCTATCCCGACGGCGTGTCGCCGGCCAGCGGCGCGAACCTTCCCTGATCGTCGGGCGGATAGGCAGCGATGGCCGTCACAGCGGACAGCGGCAGCGGACCATAGAGGTGCGGGAACAGCATCGCCTCAGGATCGGTTGGAACTCCCGGCTCCCATCGCACCGGATCTGCCAGCTTCTCCGGGTCGATGTGCAGCAGCACCAGGTCGGAGCGCCCGGCGTAGAGCCGGTTGGCCGGCAGATGCACCTGCTCGGGGGCCGAAAGGTGAACGAAGCCCTGCGCACTGAGCGAGTCCGGGCGATGTTCGCCGCTCCGCTGAGCGCGCGTCCAGTCCTCGGCGCTGCAGAGGTGAACCAGGACACGCGGCGACGGCTGCATACCGTCAGCTTGCCGGTCCAGCAACGCGGCGGCCAAGTGAGACACGACACACCGGTGAACCCTTGGGGAACAAGGCCGGAATCCAAAACGTCTGACAGAGTAGACATACGCAATCGAGGCGCCTTTGCCGAGATGCGCAGAGCAGAAGACGGAGGAGCCATGAACGCAACTCTGACAAGCCCGGAGCTAACCAGAGCCGATCGCTGCGATCGTTGCGGCGCAGCCGCACGTGTGCGCGCGAAGCTGCCCTCAGGGGCCGAGCTGCTCTTCTGCCAGCACCATGCCAACGAGCACGAGGCCAAGCTGGTCGAGCTGGCCGCGGTGTTGGAAACCAGCCCGGCCGAGGTCTAAGGGCTGCTGTCGCGAATCCTTCACGCCCCCGACACCACCCGCCTGGGCAGGAGCACGTTTCGTCAGTAATGCTTGACTGGTCATGACGGGCCAGCCGCTTCCAGTACCACCATCACGCCACCACATCTGGCATATCACTCGACGCACGTTGTCGAAGAGCTGGGACGACTCCATCTTCTCGGAGTCGGCGCAGGCGGCGTTCTGGTGCGCGTTGTCATTGCCTCCCCTACTGCTGGGGATGCTCGGCAGCCTGGCCTACATCGCACCCCTGTTCGGGCCGGACACGCTGCCGACGATCCAGGATCAGCTGATCAACGCGGCGAACAGCTTCTTCTCCCCCAACGTCGTCAACGAGATCATCGAGCCGACGATCCGTGACATCGTCAGGGGTGCCCGCGGCGAGGTGGTGTCGGTGGGCTTCGTGATCTCGTTGTGGGCCGGGTCTTCTGCGGTGTCGGCCTTCGTGGACTCCATCGTGGAGGCCCACGATCAGACGCCGCTGCGTCACCCGGTACGGCAGCGCTTCTATGCGCTGGGCCTCTACGTGGTCATGCTCGTCTTCGCGATCGCCGCGGCGCCACTGCTGGCGCTGGGCCCCCGGGCCGTCTCGGAGCACATCCCCGACAGTTGGGACAACGTGCTGCGCTACGGCTACTACCCGGCGCTGTTCCTGGCGGTGTTCGTCGGCGTGACCATCCTGTACCGGGTCTCGCTGCCTGCCCCCATCCCGACGCACCGACTGGTGCTCGGAGCGGTGCTGGCGACCGTGGTGTTCCTGGTCGCCACCTTCGGGCTGCGGATCTATCTGACCTGGATCACCAGCACCGGCTACACGTACGGCGCACTGGCCACGCCGATCGCCTTTTTGTTGTTCGCGTTCTTCCTGGGTTTTGCCATCATGCTCGGCGCCGAACTGAACGCGGCGATCCAGGAGGAGTGGCCCGCATCCGACACCCATGCCAGGAGACTGCGGGAATGGCTGGAGGTCAAAGCCCTCAACGGCTCCCAAAACGGCGAGGCTCAGGCACCGGTGGATTCTTCACCTGCGCCTGAGCCCGCGGAACCGCCGCCTACTTCTTGAGCTGCTCGTAGATCTTCTTGCAGTCGGGGCACACCGGGGAGCCCGGCTTCGGCGACTTCGTCACCGGAAACACCTCGCCGCACAGCGCCACCACATGCGTGCCCATGACGGCACTTTCGGCGATCTTGTCCTTCTTGACGTAATGAAAGAACTTGGGGCTGTCGTCGTCGGTCCCGTCGTCGACGCGTTCGTCGGTGTCCGGGCGCTCGATGGTCTGGGTCTGCATGTTCCTATTCTGCTCCTCACGTCCGCGGGTTTTATTGTGCCTGGCTGCAGGGCCTAGGGAAATCCACCTGTCACCACTGCGCCCGGGTGTGGAACAGTAGAGGCATGAAACAAAGCCACGAGCTGAGTTTCGACGACGATTTCGGCGACGATTTCGGCAAGGAAGCCCGCCCGGTACTCATCACCAAAGCCGCACCCGCGTACGAAGTGCAGCATCGCCAGCGCGTCCGCAAGTATCTGACGTTGATGGCCTTCCGCATACCGGCGCTCATCCTGGCGGCCGTCGCCTACAACATCTGGCAGAACGGGCTCATCTCGCTCGCGATCATCGTGGCGTCGATACCACTGCCCTGGATGGCGGTGCTGATCGCCAATGACCGTCCCCCGCGCAGCGCCGAGGAACCACGGCGCTATGCCGGCCGCGGCGAGCGGATACCGCTGTTCCCCACCGCGGAGCGCCCGGCGTTACAGAAGGAACCGAACGTGGCACCGCAACCGGAGTCAGCGCGGTCGGGCGAGGATGCTCCCAGCTGAGCGGCTTCTTTAGCCATTCTTAGGACATTCTCAGGTCGGTCCGGAAAAACTGCAGCTCAACGGGCATGAATCTCCAGATCGGCGGGAACTCTCATGGCGTCTACGACGTTGTAGTTCATGACAGTTCGAGCCGATCAGGAGGCCGTCATGGCAAATGCCACCACAAGCCGCGTCGACAGTGATCTGGACGCCCAGAGCCCTGCCGCCGACCTCGTGCGCGTGTATCTGAACGGCATCGGCAAAACGGCGTTGCTCAACGCTGCCGATGAGGTAGAGCTCGCAAAGCGCATCGAAGCAGGCTTGTACGCCCAGCACGTGCTGGACACCAAGAAGCGTCTCGGCGAGAACCGCAAGCGCGATCTGGCCACCGTTGTCCGCGACGGTGAGGCCGCCCGCAGGCACCTGCTGGAAGCCAATCTTCGCCTGGTGGTGTCGCTGGCCAAGCGCTACACCGGCCGCGGCATGCCGCTGCTGGACCTGATCCAGGAAGGCAACCTGGGTCTGATCCGCGCGATGGAGAAGTTCGACTACACCAAGGGCTTCAAGTTCTCCACGTATGCCACGTGGTGGATCCGCCAGGCCATCACCCGCGGAATGGCTGACCAGAGCCGCACCATCCGCCTGCCCGTCCATCTGGTCGAGCAGGTCAACAAGCTGGCCCGGATCAAGCGGGAGATGCATCAGAATCTGGGCCGCGAGGCCACCGACGAAGAACTGGCAGAAGAGTCCGGTATCCCGGTCGAGAAGATCAACGACCTGCTGGAGCACAGCCGCGACCCGGTGAGCCTGGACATGCCGGTGGGCACCGACGAGGAAGCCCCCCTCGGCGACTTCATCGAGGACTCCGAGGCGATGTCGGCCGAGAACGCCGTGATCTCCGAGCTGCTGCACACCGATATCCGCCATGTGCTGGCCACGCTCGACGAGCGCGAGCAACAGGTGATCCGGTTGCGGTTCGGCCTCGACGACGGTCAGCCCCGCACCCTGGACCAGATCGGCAAGCTGTTCGGCCTGTCCCGCGAGCGGGTCCGCCAGATCGAGCGTGAGGTGATGGCCAAGCTCCGCAACGGCGAGCGTGCCGATCGGCTCCGCTCCTACGCCAGCTAGTCCTCCTGCCGATGTGCCCCGCCGGTTTCCGGCGGGGCACATCGCATATACCGCCGCTTGTGGCTCATGGCCTGGGGTTTTCCGCATCGGTGTGAGGTGCCCGACGCCCCGATGTTGCGCCGCAGTTCAAGAGCCGGAAACGGTAGACTGTGCGGTGACGTTTGGGCTGGGAAGGCGCGCATGAACGATCTGGTCGACACCACCGAGATGTACCTGCGGACAATCTACGACCTCGAAGAAGAGGGCGTGGTGCCGCTGCGTGCCCGTATTGCCGAACGGCTTGACCAAAGTGGTCCGACGGTGAGCCAGACGGTGTCGCGAATGGAACGCGACGGGCTGCTGCATGTGGCCGGTGACCGCCACCTGGAACTGACCGACAAGGGCCGAGCCCTGGCGGTCGCCGTGATGCGCAAGCACCGGCTGGCCGAACGGCTGCTGGTCGATGTGATCGGGCTGCCGTGGGAGGACGTCCATGCCGAGGCGTGCCGCTGGGAACACGTCATGAGCGAAGACGTGGAACGGCGCCTGGTCCAGGTGCTCGACAACCCCACCACCTCACCGTTCGGCAACCCCATCCCGGGCCTGTCGGATCTCGGCGTGGGCGCGACCGGCTACGACGACGTGAGCCTGGTCCGGCTGACCGAGCTGCCGGTCGGCCTGCCGGTGGCCGTGGTGGTCCGTCAGCTCACCGAACATGTGCAGGGCGACACCGAACTCATCGGCCGGCTCAAGGACGCCGGTGTCGTACCGAACGCGCGCGTCACCGTCGAGGCAAACGATCACGGCGGCGTGATGATCGTGATCCCCGGGCACGAGCAGGTCGAACTGCCCCACCACATGGCCCACGCCGTTCGCGTCGAGAAGGTCTAGCCACCTCAACCGGCCCTGCGCCCCCACGGCTTTCGCCGCGGCGGCAACTGCACACCGAGCTGGTCAGCCAGCCGGTAGCCAGTGACCGCCAGGTCGCGGATCCGCTCCGGGTGCATCCCCGATTGCAGTGCGGTGTCGAGCATGCTCGCCATCCGGTGTGTGGGCCGCGCCTGCAGCGCCGCATCCAGCGATACCCCGGCCAGTGGCCCATCACCGCGCGCGTAGGCCGAAAAGGCCAGCAGGACAAGCGCTTCGGCGCGCCACGGGTCCGGAAGGGTGCGGGCCAGCAGAGCCCACAATGCTTCGGCCCGTTCGGCATACTCCCCCGCCGCCAGCGCGTAGAGCGTGTCGCGCACCCGCGGGTCGGCCAACCCCACGGCCAGGCGCGCCAACTCGGCGCGGCCGGGCGCCGCGCCCTCGGCGAACTGCAGCGCCGCCGTCATCGCGGCCTCGATGTCGCGGCGTACTTCGGCATCGGGCCGGGTGTCCGGCAACCCGGGCCGCTGTGCCAGGAGCGCCAGACGCCGCTGCATCGAGTCGACGGCAACCGGATCCGGCCGGATCACCGCCAGCAGTTCGTCGCGGCTGGCATAGAGTCTCCGGCCGTCCAGCACTGCGGCAGCCGCCAGCGGCGAGGCGCCCGGATCATCCACCCAGCCCTGTTCGCCACAGTTGTCGGCGCAATGCCAGGACCCGCCGGCGGCCACCTGGTCCACGACGTGGGCGGCATAGAGTTCGATGCCCTCGACGGCGAACGCCTCGTCCAGCACCGACGCCAGGTCCCGGTAGCGGTCATCGCAGGCCCGGCAGTCTCTGCTGTGGTCGTCGACCATCACAGCGATCACCGCGTCCGCCCCGGTCGTGGCCGCGACAGCGACCAGATGCGCGACGCGCTCGGTCATGTCGTCGGCCAGGTCGGCGCGCAGGACGCAGCCCAGCTCCCCCCGGTTGACGGTGACCAGGACGAGGCTGAATTCCGGGACGAACCCGAGGACGGCGGGAAGTGCGGCGATCAGCGCACCGGGGCGGTTGAGATGGAAGTCGAACTCTGACGAAGATGGCGATGGCGTGGTCATGGCCTGACCGTGCCAACCGGCGCCGTCAGGAACCGGCGCCCGAACCCGCCGGCCGCCGGTGCCTGGGGATGGATTCTGCGCTGGGGATAACCCGGTGGCATTTGTTCACCCGGTATTCGGCGTCGGCGTCATGCGCCGGCCGGCAACCCCGCGTAAACAGTTGTGCCATGGGTTCGATGCAGGAGTACGACCTCGTCGTCATCGGTTCCGGTCCCGGCGGTCAACGTGCCGCCATCGCCGCAGCGAAGCTCGGCAAGACCGTCGCAGTGATCGAACGAGGCATGATGCTCGGCGGGGTATGCGTCAACACCGGCACCATCCCGTCCAAGACGCTGCGGGAGGCGGTCGTCTACCTGACCGGCATGAGCCAGCGGGAACTCTACGGCGCAAGCTACCGCGTCAAGGACAAGATCACCCCCGCCGACCTGCTGTCGCGCACCCAGCACGTCATCGGCAAGGAGATCGACGTCGTGCGGTCCCAGCTGATGCGCAACCGCATCGAGCTCTACACCGGGCACGGCCGGTTCTCCGACGAACACACGATCGTCGTCGAGGACCCCACTCGCGCCGAACTCGTCACCGTCCGTGGCCGTTTCATCGTGATCGCCACCGGGACCAAACCGGCCCGGCCTGCCGGGGTGACGTTCGACGAGGCCCGTGTCCTCGATTCCGATGGCATCCTCAACCTCGCGACCCTGCCCACCTCGATGGTGGTGGTCGGCGCGGGCGTCATCGGCATCGAATACGCCTCGATGTTCGCCGCGCTGGGCACCAAGGTCACCGTGGTCGAGAAGCGCGACGACATGCTGGAGTTCTGCGACCCCGAGATCATCGAGTCGCTGCGCTTCCACCTGCGGGACCTCGCGGTGACCTTCCGGTTCGGCGAAGAGGTCACGGGTGTGGACATCGGCACCTCGGGCACCGTGACCACGCTGGCCAGCGGCAAGCAGATACCGGCCGAGACCGTGATGTATTCGGCTGGGCGCCAAGGCCAGACCGATCACCTGGACCTGGCCAACGCCGGCCTGGAAGCCGACGCCCGGGGCCGGATCTACGTCGACGACAACTTCACCACCAAGGTGGACCACATCTATGCGGTGGGCGACGTCATCGGATTCCCGGCGCTGGCCGCCACGTCCATGGAGCAGGGCCGGCTGGCCGCCTACCACGCCTTCGGCGAACCCACCAAGGCAATGATGAGCCTGCAGCCCATCGGCATCTACTCGATCCCCGAGGTGTCGTTCGTCGGTGCCACCGAGGTCGATCTGACCAAGGACTCCATCCCCTACGAGGTCGGGGTGTCGCGGTATCGCGAACTGGCCCGCGGCCAGATCGCCGGGGACTCCTACGGGATGCTCAAACTGCTGGTGTCGACCGAGGATCTACGGGTACTGGGGGTGCACATCTTCGGCACGAACGCGACCGAGATGGTCCACATCGGGCAGGCCGTGATGGGATGCGGCGGCACCGTCGAATACCTCGTCGACGCGGTGTTCAACTATCCGACGTTCTCCGAGGCGTACAAGGTCGCGGCACTGGATGTGATGAACAAGCTGCGCGCGCTCAACCAGTTCCGCTACTAGCAGACCGAATCGAGGGCCGCGGGCGCCGCGTCACCGGGTCCGCCGGCCTCGGCCCGGGCCAGCAACCGGCCGATACGGTCGTCGAAACGCGGCGAGTAGGACACATCGTCGTCGCATCCGCCGCCATCGAGCCCACCGACCAGGCCGGTCACCGTTGACCCGGATACCCACGGCGCGCCGCTGAAACCGTCGGTAAGGCCACCACAGGCAAGGGACGGGAAGCCCTGCGGAGTCCAGGTGGTCGCGCCCCGGCAGGCGAGCGGGCTGCCGCCCTCACCCATGGGGTAGCCGGTCACCGTCACCGCGCTGCCCTGTGCGGGCGCCGTTCCCAAGGCCAGCCCGCCGCCGGCAGCCGCCAGCAGGCTGGCTGCGGACCCGCCGGTGACCCGCACGATCGCATAGTCGGCCTGCGGGTCCTGCTCGGCGATCCAGCGCGGGTCCAGATACGCCGCATCGACGTGCCAGGTCTCACCGCCGCCCTCACCGAACCCGGGAACGAAGGTGGTGTCGACACCGTCGAGCAGGCAGTGTGCCGCCGTGAGGATCAGATCGCCCGACGTGCTGGCCAGGACGGAGCCGCTGCAGGTATGTGTCGTGGTGTCACCGAGGAACAGCGCGCCCACCCGCCGGTCGGGCGATACCGACTCCGCCCCTGCCTGCGACAACGGGCTGACCTCGACCGGTGAACTGGTCGGCGGGACCCCGGACGGGCCCGCTGCCCCAGTGCCGGTTCGGGTGGCCGGCAAGGTGCACGCCGCAGCTGCGGCTGCCGTCATCGCCGCCGCGACTGTGAGCTTCACCATGCGGGTCACCTGCATCATCCGATTTTGCCTGATCGCGGGGATCACTGCCGGAATGCCGGCCCCTCCCCGACGCGTTCGCACGCACAAGCGGGGCGGAACGAACCCGCGGTGCGGGTATGCGAGACACTAGAAGCACGGTGGTAGGCCGTCCCAGCGTCCTACCGCAGCGAGGAGACGAAGCGAGATGACCGACACCAGCGACACCCCCGACCAGCATTACCAGCCCGACCAGAGCGGCATGTACGAGCTTGAGTTCCCGGCTCCGCAGCTGTCGTCTTCGGATGGCCGCGGACCCGTGCTGATCCACGCCCTGGAGGGGTTCTCCGATGCCGGTCACGCGATTCGGCTCGCAGCCGAGCACTTGAAGGACACTCTCGACACCGAGCTGGTGGCGTCGTTCGCGATCGACGAGCTGCTCGACTACCGGTCGCGGCGGCCGTTGATGACGTTCAAGACCGACCACTTCACCAGCTACGACGAACCCGAGCTGAACCTGTATGCGCTGCACGACGCTGCGGGCACGCCGTTCCTACTGCTCGCCGGCCTGGAACCGGACCTGCGGTGGGAGCGGTTCATCACCGCGGTGCGGCTGCTGTCCGAGCAGCTCGGAGTCCGGCGGGTGATCGGGCTGGGCACCATTCCGATGGCGGTGCCGCACACCCGCCCGGTGATGCTCACCGCGCACGCCAACGACAAGGAGCTGATCGCCGACCACACCCCCTGGGTCGGCGAAGTCCAGGTGCCGGCGAGCGTGTCCAACCTGCTCGAGTTCCGGATGGCCCAGCACGGCCACGAAGTGGTCGGTTACACCGTGCACGTCCCCCACTACCTGGCTCAGACGGCCTACCCGCCGGCGGCCGAGGCCCTGCTTGCTGAGGTAGCCCGGACGGGTTCGCTACAGCTGCCGCTCGAGAAACTTTCCGAGGCCGGCGCCGAGGTCTACAGCAAGATCAACGAGCAGGTAGAGGCCAGCGCCGAGGTCGCCCAAGTGGTGACCGGGCTGGAGCGCCAGTACGATGCGTTCGTTGCCGCACAAGAGAATCGGTCCCTGTTGGCGCGTGACGAGGAACTGCCCAGCGGCGACGAGCTGGGAGCCGAGTTCGAACGGTTCCTCGCCCAGCAGGCCGGTGACAAGCACAAGGACGACAGATACCGAGACGGACGGGACGGCTTCGGCGACGGATTCCCGAACGGCGACACCCACTCATAGGGGCCCTATGCCGGGCCGAGAGCGAGGTTGACCAGCATGACCGAGCGCAAATCCCATCTGCGGACCGTCCGCGAGCTCACTCCGACACTCGAGTACCGCACGATCCACGGATACCGGCGGGCCTTCCGGGTGGCCGGATCGGGGCCGGCGATCCTGCTGATCCACGGCATCGGTGACAACTCCACGACCTGGCACACCGTGCAATCGGCGCTGGCCCAACGCTTCACGGTGATCGCACCGGACCTGCTCGGGCACGGCAGTTCCGACAAGCCGCGCGCGGACTATTCGGTGGCCGCCTACGCCAACGGGATGCGCGACCTACTCAGCGTGCTCGACATCGACCGGGTCACGGTCGTCGGGCATTCCCTCGGTGGCGGCGTGGCGATGCAATTCGCCTATCAGTTCCCGCAGTTGGTGGACCGACTCATCCTCGTCGGCGCCGGCGGCGTCACCAAGGATGTCAACATCGCGTTACGGGTCGCGTCGCTGCCGATGGGTAGTGAGGCCCTGGCCCTGCTGCGCCTGCCTCTGGTGCTGCCGACGCTACAGCTGGCCGGCCGCGCCGCGGGCGCGGTGCTGGGTTCGACCGGTCTCGGGCACGACATCCCGGATATGTTGCGCATCCTGGCCGATCTGCCGGAGCCGACGGCGTCCTCGGCATTCGCGCGCACCCTGCGCGCCGTGGTGGACTGGCGCGGCCAGGTCGTCACCATGCTGGATCGCTGTTATTTGACCGAATCTGTTCCCGTGCAACTGATCTGGGGCAGCTCTGATTCGGTGATCCCTGTCAGCCACGCCCGAATGGCCCACGCCGCGATGCCCGGTTCCCAATTGGAGATCTTCCCCGGATCCGGGCATTTTCCGTTCCACGACGACCCGGACCGCTTCGTCGAGGTGGTGGAACGCTTCATCGACACGACCGACCCCTCCGTCTACGACCAGGACCAACTGCGCACCCTGCTGCGCAACGGGCGGACCGAAGCGGCGATGAGCGGGCCGTTCGATACCCAGATCGCGGTGCTCGACGCGATGGACGCCGACGAGCGCAGCGCCACCTGACCTTCCTCCGGGGCGCGCCCGGGATGCGCGGACTGCGACGTAGCATCGGTTTATGGCCATCGACGTCACCGTGTTACGCGTGTTCACCGACTCCGAAGGCAAGTACGGCAATCCACTCGGCGTGGTGGACAACAGCACGGTCGCACCCGACGACCGGCAACGTATCGCCACCGAATTGGGTTACAGCGAAACCGTATTCGTCGACCTGCCGCAGCCCGGCGGCAACTCGGCCGGCGTTCACATCTTCACCCCGGCCGCCGAACTGCCGTTCGCGGGGCATCCGACGGTCGGGGTGTCGTGGTGGCTGCGAGAGTTGGGCCTGCCGGTCCACACCCTGCGGGTACCGGCAGGGACCCTTCCGGTCGAGTACGAGGACGATCAAGCGATCGTGAACGCCCGCTCGGAATGGGCACCGGAATTTGCCATCTACGATCTGGCCTCGGTGGAGGAGGTTCTTGCCGCCGACCCCGACGATTTCGACGATGCCTACCTGTGGGCCTGGATCGATGAGGCGAGCGGCACGTTGCGCTCCCGGTCATTCGCCTCGCACTTGGGAATTCCCGAAGACGAGGCCACCGGGGCGGCTGCGGTACGGATGACCGACTATCTCAGCCGAGACCTGACGATCATCCAGGGCAAGGGTTCGGTGATCGAGACCCGCTGGAATCCGGAGGGCTGGGTCCGCCTGGCCGGCCGCGTGGTCAACGACGGCAGCTCCCGGCTGGACTGAGCTCCGACTGGGGCGGACTACGCCTCGGCTCGGTGGGCGCGCAGCGCTTCGATCTCGCGCTCGAAATCCTCGGCCGACGAGAACGACCGGTACACCGAGGCGAACCTCAGGTAGGCGACCTCATCCAGTTCGCGCAGCGGACCGAGAATCGCCAAGCCGACCTCGTGGCTGGGGATCTCCGGTGTGCCGAGCCCCCGCACAGCGTCCTCGACCTTCTGAGCCAAGACGTTGAGGGCGTCGTCATCGACCTGCCTGCCCTGACAGGACCGGCGTACCCCACGAATGACTTTCTCGCGACTGAACGGCTCGGTCACCCCGCTGCGCTTCACCACGGCCAGCACGGCGGTCTCCACGGTGGTGAATCGACGTCCGCACTCGGGGCACGACCGCCGGCGCCGGATGGCCTGCCCTTCATCGGTCTCACGTGAATCGACCACACGCGAATCGGGGTGACGGCAGAACGGACAGTGCATTACCGCTCCTTCGTCATGCCGCCGGACAACTAGTTCGAGCGCTCTTGAGCGTACCCGCGTTGCCCGCGGCAGATTCACCGCCGGGTCCAGTGGTGCGTAGGAGCTCATCGCGACGCCGACCAGTGTGGCTGGCAGCCAGGACGATTCAGCGGACATCACACTGCTCAGCCAACCGGGGCCAGCAGCGTCTGCCCGGCGTCCAGCGCCGCTGAGTCGAGCTGGTTGAGATCGCGGATCTGCTCGACGACCCGGGCTACCGGTGCGTCGGGGGCAACGCGCCGGGCCACCTGCTGCAGCGTCTCCCCCGACTTCACCTGAACCACCGCGAGTTCGGTCGGCGTCGTGCCGGACTCCGTGCCCATCACACCGCCGAGTTGGGCCACCAGACCCAGCCAGACCGTGATGCCGGCCGCCACCAATGCCAACAGGACGGTTGTCATGGGCGTGATGGGCCGGCTGCGATGAGAGGCCCGGGACATCAGCACACCGGTGCCGCGGTAACGAACCGAGCCGCCGGCGGGACGCGTGGACGACGGCCGCCGAACCCGGCGCAACGGCCTGGGGGCGCCGCTGCCGAACTGGGCGCGGGGCGACTGCGACCGCGGCGTGGCCCGAACAGCGCGGGAACGGCTATCGGCGGGGATATCGATGATCGCCATCTGACTGCCTTTCGGTGAGACGTTTCGCTCTTGTGTTCGAACATAGTCGCTCAAGTGTTCGATGGATAGAACATGTGATCGAACTGTTGCCAAACGATAGAGCAGGGCACCGACAAGTTCGGGCCGAACGGTCCCGCGTACCGACACATCCCGCACATCCAGACCCAGCATGCGGCCGACCTGCGGACACACCCGCAACACGCGTCGAACACATGTTTGATTAATGTTCGAACAGCGACTACATTCGGCCTCATGAGCGACGACCGCAGCAGGGACGGCAGCACCGACACCCCGGCCGAATCGGACGCGGGCCCACGCCGGGCCGATGGGGGCCTCACCGACCGGCAACGGACCATTCTCGACGTGATCCGCGCGTCGGTGACCAGTCGCGGCTACCCGCCCAGCATCCGCGAGATCGGCGATGCGGTCGGCCTCACCTCGACCTCGTCGGTCGCCCATCAGTTGCGCACCCTGGAACGCAAGGGCTATCTGCGACGCGACCCCAACCGGCCGCGCGCGGTCGACGTGCGTGGCGCGGATGATCCGGCGGCCGCAGTGGTGTCGACCGACGTGGCGGGTTCCGACTCACTGCCCGAGCCCACCTTCGTCCCGGTGCTCGGACGCATCGCCGCAGGCGGCCCCATCCTGGCCGAGCAGGCCGTCGAGGATGTCTTCCCACTGCCCCGCGAGCTGGTCGGTGAGGGCTCGCTCTTCCTGCTCAAGGTCGTCGGAGACTCGATGGTCGATGCGGCCATCTGCGATGGCGACTGGGTGGTGGTGCGCCAGCAGAGCGTGGCCGACAACGGTGACATCGTGGCCGCGATGATCGACGGCGAAGCCACCGTCAAGACGTTCAAGCGGACGCGCGGTCAGGTCTGGCTGATGCCGCACAATCCGGCATACGACCCGATCCCCGGTAACGACGCAGCCGTGCTCGGCAAGGTCGTCACCGTGATTCGCAAGATCTGACGGGCCGCCGACCAGGAGGGCCCGGCCCGCCGTGCGGCCGGGCCCTCCTGGTCGGCGGTTCAGTCCGTTCGCACGAAGCCGTTGGTGCGCGCGAATTCCTCACTGGCGAACCAGATCTCGGCCACCGCATCGTCATATTCGCTGCTGTCGGGTGCCCAGTACCGGCCGGTCTTGGTATCGGCCTTGATCGGGTAGCCCTCCGGTGCGCGGTTCGGGTCGTCCAGCGGTAGGTGTATCGCCGTGGCGGTGGGGATCTCGTCGAGTTCGATGGCGGCATGGCGCCCACTGTGGGTCTCGCTGCTGTAGGCCTCGGCCTCGCTGCTGTAGGCCTCGGCCTCGCTGATCACCCGGGTAGGCGCGGTGTCCACGTTGTCCTGGTCGGTCGGCGCGGCCAGATCGCTCGGCACAGCCAGGCCGCTCAGCGGTGAGAAGCCCTGCGGCCCTCGCGCGCCGCCAGTTGCCCCTGCGAACGCCCCGGTGTCAACAGTGTCGTCTACGAGTTCCGCTTCGATCTCGCCGTCGGTGTCGTCACCCTCGGCCACTTCCTCGAAGTCGGCGTCGATGGGCGAGTCGAGATCCTCATCCTCGAAGTCGTCATCCTCGAAGTCGTCGTCCTCATAGTCGTCATCGTCATAGTCGTCCTCGAAGCCGCGCGACCCGACCAGCTGCGAGGAATCCTCCGGCGGTTCCTCCTCTTCGCCGGGCACCCCGTAGCCGCTGGAGGATCCGCGGGGCGCGGCCCACTGGCTGACCGGCATCGCGATATCGGTGGGGCCGTCGTACGGTGACGCCGCGCCGCTCGCCAAGCCTTCACCCGGCCCGGCGAATCGCGTCGTGGTGGCTTCGCCGGCACCATAGGCGGTGTTCGGCGCGTAGCCGCTGGGTGCATCGGCACCGTGATCGTCCACGTACTCGTCGCGGTCGTAGCCCCGGGAGTCGTAGCGCTCCTCGTCGTAGCGACCGTCGTCGTAATGCGGTTCACCGCCTACGTCGTCATAGTCGTCGTCGAACGGGTCGTGATCGAAGTCGTCATCGGCGCCGCCCCGGCGGCGATGCCACAGCGCCGCCCCCACGATCAGCCCGGCCAGCAACAGCACCGGGATCACCGCGATCAGCCACCACCAGCTCCAATGCCAGGAGAACGGCTTGCCGGTATCCGGAGCCGACGGCTGCGGACCACCCGCATGAGGTTGATCGACGCCCGGAATCTGCAGCCCGCTCAGCTCTGAGGCGAGTTTCGACGGCTCAGTGGTGAACTTGTTGGCATCGCGATCCCACGAGATCGCTCCCCCGCTGAATCGCTGCGTGATGACCGAGCCGTCTTCGGTCTGATCGGCCATGGGAGCGCCGAGCGAGCCCTTGGCACCGCCGAGCTTGTCCCAGGCCGCGTTCATGGCTCCTCGGACGATGACCGCGCCGTAGTCGGGAGTCCAGAAGATCACGGGGTTGTCGGCCGCCGCGAAGGTGCTGATGCGGCTGTTCGGGCCCAGCCCGCCTTCGGACTCGCTGGTGGTCGGGAAGCCCAGATCGCCTTCCGGACCGCCGACGCTCTCGTACTTCTCCAGCAGCTGGCCGGTGATCGCGTTGGCTCCGGTGGCTGGGCTGTAGAAGATCTTGCCGCCTGCGTAGTTCTGTCCCACCCCGTCGGCGCCGATCGGGTACTGGTCGCCCTCCTTGGCTCCCAGCGGACCCATCGGGCCGCCCGCCGCACGTCGGGCCGCCCCGATCGCCGCGGCGGCATCCGACGGCACGTCCAGACCGGCCAACTGCTCGGCCAGCTCCGCCGGCACCGTGGTGAATGCTTTGGTCTTGCGGTTCCAGGAGATCTCACCGCCGGTGAACTTCTGAGTGCTCACATCACCGTCGAACGACTCGTCCTCAGCGGGAACCCCGAGCACGCCCGCCGAACCGCCGAGCTTGTCCCACGCGGCATTGATCGCACCCCGGACGACGCGGGCGCCGGTGGCGGGGGTCCAGAAGATGACGGGATTGTCAGGCGCGCTCAACGTCGAGTTGCGGCTGTCGGCGGCACGCCCGGCGCCCTCGTCGATGGTCGGGAAGCCCAAATCTCCGTCTGCGGCGCCGCCGAGCGACTCGTACTTCTCCAAGATGGCGCCCTGCATGAAATGGGCGCCGGTCGCCGGGGTGAAGAACATCTTGCCCCCGGCGAAGTTCTGCGCGAAGCCCGCCCCGACCGCGTAGACGCTGCCTTGGCGTGGGCCCAGCGGGCCGCCGTCACCGCCGCTGGCCTCCCAGGCGGCGGTGACCGCCGCATCGGCATCCGACTCCGGGGTGGCCGACGCCACCACCGGCCCCATCAAAGCAGCGACCACGAGTGCGAGCAGGCCGACCGCCAACCGCCACACGGTCGCGTCCAGCCTCGCTCCAGGCCTAGTCATGCGTTCTCCCCGCTCGTTCGGCAAAGTTTCCTCAGAAATGTCCCGCCCCGACAACTTTGCTTCAGCAGGTGACGATAACCAAGGAACGTGGCCGATCATGGCCAAAAAAGCCCCAATATCTGGGTCTGGAGACCCAGATTTGGACTCCTCGGGACGTCACACGGGGTGATTCTGCCTCATCAGACCCCCAGACTGCGTCCGATGATCTCCTTCATGATCTCGGTGGTACCGCCGTAAATGGTCTGCACACGGGCATCCAGGTAGGCCCGCGCGACGGGGTACTCACGCATGTAGCCATAGCCGCCGTGCAGCTGCAGACACCGGTCGATGAGTTCGACCTGCTTTTCGGTGGAATACCACTTGGCCATCGCGGCCTGCTCCACGGTGAGCTTCTCATCGAGGTGCAACCGGATGAACTCGTCGACCATCATCCGAACCACAGTGGCCTCGGTGGCGAGCTCGGCGAGCAGGAACCGGCTGTTCTGGAAGCTGCCGATGGGCTTGCCGAACGCCTTGCGCTCCTTGGTGTACTGCACCGTCTGCTCCAGCACCGCCTCCATCGCGGCGGCGGCCATGATGGCGATCGAGATGCGCTCCTGCGGCAGGTTCTGCATCAGATAGACGAAGCCCTGGCCCTCCTCGCCGAGCAGGTTCTCGACGGGCACCTTGACGTCGGTGAACGACAGTTCGGCGGTGTCCTGGGCGTCCAGGCCGATCTTGTCGAGGTGGCGGCCCCGCTCGAAGCCCGCCATGCCGCGCTCCACCACCAGCAGGGAGAAACCCAGGGCGCCCTTCTCCGGGTCGGTCTGGGCCACCACGATCACCAGATCGGAGTGGATGCCGTTGGTGATGAAGGTCTTCGACCCGTTGAGCACGTAGTGGTCGCCGTCGCGGACCGCACGGGTCTTGATGCCCTGCAGGTCGCTGCCGGTACCGGGTTCGGTCATTGCGATCGCCGTGATCAATTCGCCCGTACAGAATTTCGGCAGCCAGCGCTGCTTCTGCTCCTCGTTGGCCAGCCGCAGCAGATACGGCGCGACGACGTCGTTGTGCAGGCTGAAACCGATGCCGCTGTAGCGGCCGGCAACCGTCTCCTCGCAGACGATGGTGTTGTAGCGGAAGTCGTCGTTACCGCCGCCGCCGTACTCCTCGGGCACGGCCATCCCGAGAAAGCCCTGTTTACCGGCCTCGAGCCAGACCCCGCGGTCGACGATCTTGTCCTTCTCCCACTGATCGTGGAATGGCGCGACGTGCTTGTCCAGGAATGCCCGGTACGACTCCCGGAACAACTCATGCTCGGGCTCGAACAAGGTGCGCTCGTACTTCACAGCACTGCCCATGGTGTGACCTCCGGTACTGGTTACGGATTTGGGGCCAACCTATACCAACCGGGTGGTTGGTCAGCCGTGGGGAGGGGTCCACTCGCCCGTAAACTCGGGCCATGCCCCAGTCGCCCACGAGCCTCGCGCATTGGGGCGCCTTCACCGCGGACGTCGCCGACGGTGACATCGCTTCCGTCAGACCGCTGATGGGCGACGCGGACCCGTCGCCGTTGCTCGGCAACCTGGCCGGCTCGATCCGCCACCGCTCGCGCGTGGCCGGCCCGGTGGTGCGTCGCGGCTGGCTGCGCGACGGACCCGGGCCCAGTACCGAGCGGGGCGCTGACGAGTACGTCTCGGTGTCCTGGGATGAGCTCACCGCGTTGCTCGCCGATGAGCTACGCCGGGTAGTCGATACCCACGGCAACGAGGCGATCTACGGCGGCTCCTACGGCTGGGCCAGCGCCGGACGCTTTCACCATGCCCAGAGCCAAGTGCATCGTTTCCTGAAAATGCTTGGCGGCTATACGTTTTCCCGCCACTCCTACAGCTTGGGCGCCACCGGGGTGATCATGCCGAGGGTGGTCGGTACCCACGACGATCTGTTCAAGCGCTCCACGGACTGGGACGTGATAGCCGAATCGACCGATCTGCTGGTGTGTTTCGGCGGTGTCGCGTTGAAGAACACCGGCATCAATCACGGGGGCACCACGGCACATCCGGCGCGCGATGCGCTGCACCGGTTACGTGACCGGGGCGGCCGGATCGTGTCGTTCAGCCCACTGCGCGACGACGTCGACGGCGATTGCCAGTGGCTGGCACCGATTCCCGGCACCGATGTGGCGGTGATGCTCGCGCTGGCTTACGTTCTGGCCACCGAGGGCCTGGCCGATCTCGACTTCCTCGATACGTACTGCACGGGTTATCGCCGGTTCGAGCGCTACCTCCTGGGCCGTGACGACGGCGTCGCCAAGAGCCCCCTGTGGGCATCGGCGCTCAGCGGCCTGCCTGCCGCAGAGCTCACCGCCCTGGCCCGTCGCATGGCGGCCTCCCGAACCCTGGTCACCGTCAGCTGGTCTCTGCAACGGGTCCTCCACGGCGAGCAAGCACCGTGGATGGGGCTCACGCTCGCGGCCATGTTGGGTCAGATCGGGCTCCCCGGAGGAGGTTTCGGCCACGGCTACGGGTCGATGAACGAGCCGGGGTTGCCTCCGCTGCGCTGCGGCCTGCCCGCTCTGCCGCAGGGCCTCAACCCGGTGCAGACCTTCATCCCGGTCGCGGCCGTCACCGACATGCTGCTGCACCCGGGGCAACCGTTCGATTACAACGGCATGCGACTGACCTACCCCGACATCAAGTGTGTGTACTGGGCCGGCGGTAACCCGTTCCACCACCACCAGAACCTGCCCCGACTGCGTCGAGCCCTGTCGCGGGTGGACACCGTCGTGGTGCACGACCCGTACTGGACGGCGATGGCCAAGCACGCCGACATCGTCGTGCCCTCGACCACCGCCTATGAACGCGAGGACTATTCGGGATCCCGTAACGACCCGCTGCTGGTCGCGATGCCCGCACTGGCGCCGCCGTATGCCGACTCCCGCGACGACTACACCACGTTCTCGGCGCTGGCCGAGCGCCTCGGCTTCGGCGAGCAGTTCACCGAAGGCCGCACAGCCCGGCAGTGGCTGGTCCACATGTATGAGAAGTGGTCGGCCGGACTGGATTTCGAGGTGCCCGGGTTCGACGAGTTCTGGGCCGCAGGCCATCTGCGCCTGCCTACCGAGCCGGGGCTGACGCTGCTGGCCGATTTCCGGTCCGACCCCGCCGGACACCGCTTGGGCACCCCGAGCGGCCGCATCGAGATCTTCTCGCACACCATCGACGGGTTCGGCTACGACGACTGCGCGGGCCATCCCCGGTGGTTCGAGCCGACGGAATGGCTGGGCGGCCCGCGGGCGACCCGGTTTCCGTTACACCTGCTGGCCAATCAGCCGGCCGCCCGCCTGCACAGCCAACTCGACGGCGGCGCCACCAGCCGAGCCTCAAAAGTTCAAGGGCGTGAACCGATCCGGATACATCCCGACGACGCCACGGCGCGCGGGCTCGCCGATGGCGACGTGGTGCGGGTGTTCAACGACCGCGGGGCCTGCCTGGCCGGAGTGGTGATCGACGATCGGTTGCGCCCCGCGGTGGTTCAACTGTCGACCGGGGCGTGGTTCGATCCGGCTGACCCGACCGATCCCGATTCGATGTGTGTGCACGGCAATCCCAACGTGCTCACCGAGGATGTCGGCACCTCCTCACTGGCGCAGGGCTGCACCGGCGCGCACGTGCTGGTGGAGATCGAGAAGTTCGATGACGCGCTTCCGCCGGTGCGGGCACACGAACCCCCGGTGATCCGGACCCGCTGAACCCGTTGGGCCGCCGGCACTTCGACTGTTTCCCGGTCACGACGGCGCACCGGTGCAAAGATCCCCTCAGCGCTGACAGCGGCGTCAGCAGAAGGAGATCAGGGCCGATGCGATTCTCACCCCGTTCTGCCGCCAGGTCACTGCTGGTCGGCGCGGTAGCGGTGTCCGGTTCGGTGGTCATCGGGCTGTCGCCGGCCGGTACGGCGGCCGTCGGCCTGGTGGTGGCGGTGACCCCGCTCATCGTGCCTGGCACCGGCACCCCGAACCCGCAGGATTCCAACAATTACATGGCCAATGCCGTCTCGTATTACGTGCAACCCAGCGGCGGTTGCGGGGCCGAGGCTTGCGCGGCCCCGGTGGCGGTCCCCTACATCGCTCAGTTCTGGCCCATCCCGCTCGCGGGTTGGGGCGGATTGGAGGGCGCCAAGTGGAACGTGTCAGTGGCCAGCGGAGTCACGCGGTTGACCAGCGAACTCGTCGGCACCAACAATCCCGGTGCGGCGCATCCCGTGGTGGTCTTCGGCTACTCACAGGGCGCCACCGTGGCCAGCATCGTCAAAGGCAACCTGGCAGACCTCACCGACGAGCAGAAACAGAACCTGAGCTTCGTCCTGATCGGCAATCCGAACCGCCCCGACGGCGGGCTCTTCGAGCGGCTGGCGATCCTCGGCACGGTGCCCATCCTCGACGCGACGTTCGGCCAACCGACGCCCACCGACACGGGCATCGAAACCTATGACATCGCAATGCAGTACGACGGCGTGGCCGACGCTCCCTCCTGGGTACTCAATCCGCTCGCCCTGGCGAACGCGCTGGCCGGCTTCCAGTACGTACACGGCACCTACCTGGATCCTCGGGGTGACGATCCGGCCACGGCGACACCGTACGGATACACGCCCGAGCAAGTGCGGGCCGCGATCGAGAACGCCCAGGAGAGCTGCACCGCCGCAAACCACTGCCAAAAAGTCGAGGGCAGCGACACCTACTACATCACCCTGCCGGCCAAGACCCTGCCGATCATGCAGCCACTCCTCGATCTGGGGGCGGCGACCGGCACGTCGGCCCTGGTGGTTCCGCTGGTCGACCTGGTCTCACCGATGGCTCAGACCCTAATCGAAACCGGTTATACCAGAACGGATTACAGCACGCCGACACCATTTCAGCTGCTGCCCAGGTTCAACCCGGCGAAGCTGGTCACCGACCTCGTCAACGACATCCCCGAGGGCGTCCGGGCGGCGCTGAATCCCGGACTCGATCCACTGCCGGGGTGGACCGATCCGACCGAATCCGGCGATACCACCGCCACCACGACGATCGCCGCCGAGCCCGATCCCCGGCCGGTGCTGCGGCTGAACACCGCCGCCAAGCCGACGACGACGGTCACCACGCCAGACGACGACGCCACCCTCAACCAGCAGCGCCGGCTGCCGGCGCTGAAAGCCTCGGCCGTCGAAGGACATCCGCTGCGTGAGGTGGCGAAGTCGCTCCGCGGCACCGTGCGCAAGGCGCTGGGTGGCCCAGACGCAGCGACAGACCGCGGCAAAACCAAAGAAAAAGCCAAAGGCAAGGCCAAGCCGGCCGGTGCCGCCGAGAAGAAGCCGGCGGCCTGAGCAGGCGCCCGCTCAGAACGTAGCGAACTCGCTCAAACTCGCGGCCAGCGCCATGGGCACCCGTGCCTTGATGCGGGTGCCCTCGGCGGTGTGCTCGGTGGCGTCCACCCGACCGTCGGCGTGCACCCGCGCCACCAGGTCGCCCCGGTCGTAAGGAATGGTCACGTCCACCGTCGCGTCGGTGGGCGGGATCATCTCGGCCATGCGGGCCCGCAGCCGGTCCAGCCCGTCACCGGTATGCGCCGAGACGAACACCGCTTCGGGCAGCGCCCGGCGCAGCGTGGCCAGCCCGAGGTCACTCGCGGCGTCGATCTTGTTGACCACCAACAACTCCGGCGGTGGGGCGATACCGTACTCGACGACTACGTCGTTGACCACCTGGCGGACCGCGTTGATCTGCGCCAGCGGATGCTCGTCGGAGCCGTCCACCACGTGCACCAGCAGGTCGGCATCGACCACTTCTTCCAGGGTGGACCGGAACGCCTCGACCAGCTGGGTGGGCAGGTGCCGGACGAAGCCGACGGTGTCGGTCAGCACGAAGGGCCGACCGTCGTCGAATTCACCACGGCGCGTGGTGGGTTCGAGCGTCGCGAACAACGCGTTCTCCACCAGTACGCCGGCCCCGGTCAGAGCGTTGAGCAGGCTGGACTTGCCGGCATTGGTGTAACCGACGATGGCCACCGACGCGGCGTCCGAGGACAGCCGTCGGCTGCGCTGGGTGTCGCGGATCTTCTTCATCTCACGAATCTCGCGGCGCAGCTTGGCCATCCGCTCTCGGATGCGGCGACGGTCGGTTTCGATCTTGGTCTCGCCGGGCCCGCGGGTTCCCACACCGCCGCCGGCTCCGCCGGCGCGACCGCCGGCCTGCCGCGACATCGATTCACCCCAGCCACGCAGCCGCGGCAGCATGTACTCCATCTGCGCCAGCGACACCTGCGCCTTGCCCTCGCGGCTGGTGGCGTGCTGGGCGAAGATGTCCAGGATCAGCGCGGTGCGGTCGATGACCTTGACCTTGACCACCTTCTCCAGTGAGTTGAGCTGCGCGGGCGAGAGCTCGCCGTCGCAGATCACGGTGTCGGCGCCGGTCGCCAGCACGATCTCGCGCAACTCCTGGGCCTTGCCCGATCCGATGTAGGTGGACGGGTCCGGCTTGTCGCGACGCTGGATGAGCCCCTCGAGGACTTCGGAGCCCGCAGTCTCGGCCAGCGCGGCCAGCTCGGTCAGGCTGGCATCGGCATCGGCCGCACTGCCCTCGGTCCACACGCCGACCAGGACGACACGCTCCAGCCTCAGCTGGCGGTATTCGACCTCGGTGACGTCGGTGAGCTCGGTGGACAGCCCGGCGACGCGGCGCAAGGAGGCGCGGTCTTCCAGTGCCAGCTCGCCGGTGCTGGGTGTGAGGGGATGTTCTGGATGAGTCATATGTACTTACAGGTTGTCACGTGCAGCGGGCCGCGCGCACCCCGATTATCCGTGGGCAGCGTTCCACCACTGTTCGGACAGCTCACCGCGGGCCACCAGCACCGACGGTCCTCGCAGGTAGCTGGTCGACTCGGTGATCGTCACGGTGACCTCCCCGCCCGGGATCCGGACCCGCAAGGTCCCGGTGTCTGCGCCTTGGTGGGCCAGCGCCGCCAGCGTGGCCGCGACCGTGCCGGTACCGCAGGACCGGGTCTCCCCGACCCCACGTTCGTGCACCCGCATCGACACCGTGCCGTCCACCGGCACCGTCATGACCTCGACGTTGACGCCCTCCGGGAAGAGCTGCTCGTCGAAGGAGACCGGGGCACCCACATCGAGGGCCGCCAGCTCGCCCTCGGTCAGGCCGACACACGCCAGATGCGGATTACCCACGTCGACGGCCACACCGCTGACACTGCGGCCACCGACCACCGCCGTTCCGGCGCCGAAGCGGTTGGCCTTGCCCATCTCGACGGTGACGTCGGCGGTGGTCGCGTCGACGCTGTGCAGCACCACGGGACGGGGGCCGGCCAGCGAACCCACCACGAACTCGTCGGCGGTTTCCAGGCCGGACGCGCGGAGGTAGTGGGCGAACACTCGCACCCCGTTGCCACACATCTGCGCGATCGAGCCGTCGGCGTTGCGGTAGTCCATGTACCAGTCGCCCGCCGCCACCCCGTCGGGCAGCCGCTCGAACACGCCGGCCGCTTGCGCGGCGCCGGCCGTCGTCACCCGCAGCACGCCATCGGCGCCCAGGCCTCGGCGGCGGTCGCACAGCGCGGCCACGGCCGCCGGCGTCAGCGACAGCGCGGCGTCGAGGTCGGGCAGGACCACGAAATCGTTCTGGGTGCCGTGCCCCTTCGCGAAAGGGATCGAGCCGAAGATCACCTGATCAGGATACGTGCCGCCACGCCCGCAGCACGTCGTGCACCAGCCCGTCGGCCGCCCCGTCCAGCCACACCACCCGATGATCGCGGCGGAACCAGGACCGCTGCCGCCGGACATATCGGCGGGTTCCGATGAATGTGGGCTCCCGCGCCGCCGAGCCGTCTCCCCCGGCGTCGAGATCGGCGAGCACCTGCGCGTACCCGAGAGCCCGGGCCGCGGTGACCCCGTCGCGCAGACCCTGACCGATCAGGGCATGCACCTCGTCCACCAGTCCATCGGTGAACATGAGGTCGGTGCGCTGTTGCAGACGCTCATCGAGAGCGGTTGTGTCCCAGTCCAATCCGATGATCAGGGTGTCCCAGCGAGGCGCTCCGATGCTCGGGGCCGAGGCGGCGAACGGTTGTCCGGTGAGCTCCACCACCTCCAGTGCCCGCACGATCCGTCGGCCGTCGGTCGGCAGAATCGAGGCTCCCGCAGCGGGGTCCACCCGCGTCAGCTCGGCATGCAACGCGGCAACCCCCACCTCGGCCAGTCGCCCTTCCCAGCGGGCCCGCACCGTCGGATCGGTGGCCGGAAACGTCCACTCGTCGAGCAGCGACTGGATGTAGAGCATCGAGCCGCCGACGATCACCGGGACCGCACCACGCGCCGCGATCGCCTCCACGTCGGCCGCGGCGTCCTGCTGGTAGCGGGCCACCGTCGCCGTCTCGGTGACATCGAGCACGTCGAGTTGGTGGTGCGGGATGCCGCGCCGCTCGGCGACCGGCAGCTTGGCGGTGCCGATGTCCATGCCGCGGTAGAGCTGCATGGCGTCGGCGTTCACGATCTCACCGCTCAATTCCTCGGCGATCGCCAATGCCAGGGCCGACTTCCCGGTGCCGGTCGGCCCGATGACCGCGATGGGCCGCGTCACGGCAGCCATTCGCCGACGAAGTAGCCGACCCCGTAGGGCGCGCCGCGGTAGAGCTCGCGGGCGGTGGCCGGCTCGGGCCACGTCAGTCCGGCCAGCACTTGATAGGCCACCCGGCCCAGCACAGATTCGGGCAGCTCGGCCAGACCGGCGAGATCACCGGTGGCCAGCGCGTCGTCGAGATCCTGCTGTGTGGCCACCGAATCCGGCAGGTAGCCGCCGGGTGCGGAGGGGGTGAGCGTGTGCAGGCCGTCGGCGACCACGAGGACGCCGACGGGTTCCGCGGATTCCTCGATGCGGGCCCGCAGGCTGCGGCCAAGGCTCATCGCCTGGTCGACCGGCCGGGTTGCGGCATACGCGTGCACCTCGGTAGCGGCATCGGGGGCCGCCTGTCCGCGGATCCATCCGGCGATCAGGGCGCACAGCGGCAGCTCGACCGGCTCGCCGGCGGGTCCGGGGCCTAGTGCCACCCGGACGTCGACGCCGTAGCCGGCGAACGTCCCGGCACAGTCCGGTCCGTAGACCGCGTCGCAAGGCCCGACACCGACCGCCAGCCAACGGGGCGGCAACGACGTCGCTGCGGCGGCCACCGCGGCACGCAATCCCGCCACGTCGTCCGCGGCCGATCCCACCAGTTCGGGCACGAGAACCGGCGTGGCGGGGACGATCGCGATGGCGCTGAGCACGTCACCAAACTAGTTTGTCGGGGCATTGAGGCTGAAGCCGTGGGCACGCCACAGGACGACCTGCTTGAATAGCGGACAAGCGACAGCATCAGGCGCCGCGTCGCGCGGCAGATGCGCGGGCCGACCGCGCGGAGTACGAGGAGCGGATATGACAACCAGTGAGCCAGGCGGAGCCACCCCCGAGCCGACGTCCGGGCCCACGCCGAGGCCCACTCCTTCGCCTACCCCGAGGCCGGGGCCGCCGCGCCCCGTCCCCCGCCCCAGCCGGGTCGCCCCGGTGGTCGCGGTCGCGCCGACCAGCGATCCACACCGCTTCGGCCGGGTGGACGACGACGGCACGGTCTGGTTGATCAGCGGATCCGGTGAACGCGTCATCGGCTCGTGGCAGGCCGGCGATACCGAAGCGGCGTTCGCCCACTTCGGCCGGCGCTTCGATGATCTGCACACCGAGGTGGCGCTACTGGAACGCCGCCTGTCCTCGGGCACCGGCGATGCCCGCAAGATCAAGTCGGCCGCCGCCGCGCTGGCCGAAACCCTGCCCACTGCAGCGGTTCTCGGCGACGTCGACGCGTTGAGCACCCGTCTGGCAGCCATCCTCGACCACGCCGACGAGGCCGCCAAGACTGAGCGGGCACAGCGTGACGAGCACCGGGCCGCCCAGACCGCGCGCAAGGAGGCCCTGGCGCTGGAAGCCGAGGATCTGGCCGCGAACTCCACGCAATGGAAGGCCGCGGGCGACCGCCTGCGCGAGATCCTCGACGAATGGCGCACCATCACGGGGCTGGACCGCAAACTCGACGACGCCCTGTGGAAGCGCTACTCGGCGGCGCGCGAGACCTTCAACCGGCGCCGCGGATCGCACTTCGCCGAGCTCGACCGCGGCCGCGCCGGCGCCCGCCAGGTCAAGGAGGCGCTGTGCGAGCAGGCCGAGCAGCTGTCCGGCTCGACCGATTGGGGCGCCACCGCGGCGGCCTTCCGCGACCTGCTGACGCAATGGAAGAACGCGGGGCGCGCCGCCAAGGATGTCGACGATGCGCTGTGGCACCGGTTCAAGGCTGCTCAGGACACGTTCTTCGGCGCCCGCAACGCCGCCAACGCCGAACGCGATGCCGAGTTCAAGGCCAATGCCGCCGCCAAGGAGGCGCTGCTGGCCGAGGCCGAGAAGATCGACACCACCGATCTCGACGCGGCCCGCGCGGCGTTGCGGACCATCGGCGACAAGTGGGACGCGATCGGCAAGGTTCCCCGTGAACGCGCCGCCGACCTGGAACGACGGCTGCGCGCCGTGGAAAAGAAGGTTCGCGACGCGCCGGCCGGTGGCGTCGATCCGGAAGCCAAAGCTCGTGCCGACCAGTTCCGGTCCCGTGCCGAGCAGTTCGAACGGCAGGCGGAGAAGGCGGAGGCCGCCGGGCGGGCCAAGGATGCGGCCGAGGCCAGGGCGAGCGCCGAGCAGTGGCGCCAGTGGGCCGACGCGGCGGCCGCCGCGCTCGGGGAGCGCAACTAGCGGCTAGGCCTGGTCCGGCTTCTCACCGGGTGAGTCGGTCTCGGTGCCGTCGGGCTGAGGTGCTTGGGTCTTCGGGATGTCGAGGACTCCGCGTTGCTGCTGTTCTGCGGCCTGGCGGCGGCGCTCCTCTTCGGCTGCCAACTGCATCGCGGTGCGTGACCACACCACCCGCGCCCAGTGGAACGTCAGCACGATCACCGCCAGCCAGCCGATGATCAGCCCGATACCGGGGCCGGGATAACCGACAGCGGTCTGCCGTGACCACACGGCCAGCATTCCGAGCGCGCTGGCCACTGCCGAACCCGCCAGCGCCACCCAGGCCAGCGCCCAGCGGCGGGTGATCAGCGCCAGCGTCGAGAAGCCGACCGAGAAGACCAGCGCCAGCCAGGTGAACACCCGTGACGGCAGGGAGATGCCGTCAGCGACGGCGGTGGCGTCACCCACGAGAACGTCGAAGCCCTTGCTGGACCCGGTGTGCGGCAGCACGAACGACAGCAGCACCACGAACACCAGGATCGCGACGACCATGGCGCGCGGGCCGGAGTCGAACTCCCGGGTGACCTTCCGTTCGACGGCGGCGAGGTCGTCCTTGAACGGCTCGAAGTCGCTTTCCTTGCTCAACAGCCACATCCTCCTGATGACGCCTGGATCTCCGGCGCGCCGATCCGCGGCAACCCCAGGCCGACACCGGTACGGGGACGCTGCCCGGCCTCGTGGGCGTCGCCGGCGCGGGTGCGCCGGTGCGTGGCCAACGGGGCGTCAGCGATCAGATGGTGCGGCGCGGCGCCGGTCACCGTGGTGGTAACGATGTCGCCGGGCCGAATCCGCTCTACGTCGGAGCCTGGGCTGAAGTGCACGAGCCTGCCGTCGCGGGCGCGACCCGACATGCGAGCGGTGGCGGCGTCCTTGCGCCCCTCGCCGGTCGCGACCAGCAGTTCGACAGTCCGCCCGATCTGAGCCTGGTTCTCCTGCAGCGAGATTCGCTCCTGCAGTTCGATCAGCCGCTGATAGCGTTCGGTGACAACCGCTTTCGGCAACTGGTCGGGCATGTCGGCAGCCGGGGTGCCGGGCCGGATCGAGTACTGGAAGGTGAACGCGCTCGCGAATCGAGACTGTTCGACCACGTCGAGGGTGGCCTGGAAATCTTGCTCGGTCTCACCCGGGAAACCGACGATGAGGTCGGTGGTGATCGCGGCGTCCGGGATCGCGGCGCGCACCTTGTCGATGATGCCCAGGTAGCGGTCAGCCCGGTAGGAGCGCCGCATCGCCTTGAGGATGCGGTCCGAACCGGACTGCAGCGGCATGTGCAGCGTCGGGCACACGTTGGGGGTCTGAGCCATCGCCTCGATCACGTCGTCGGTGAACTCGGCCGGGTGCGGAGAGGTGAACCGCACCCGCTCCAGCCCCTCGATGTCGCCACAGGCGCGGAGCAATTTTGCGAACGCGCTGCGGTCGCGCGGCATGTCCGGGTCCCAATGCGCCGGATCCTCGCGCAAGCGCTCGTCCGAGAACGACACGCCGTAGGCGTTGACGTTCTGCCCCAGCAGCGTGACCTCGAGCACGCCCTGCGCGGCCAGGGTCTGCACCTCGGCCAGGATGTCGCCGGGACGCCGGTCCACCTCTTTGCCGCGCAGCGAGGGCACGATGCAGAACGTGCAGGTGTTGTTGCAGCCCACCGAGATCGACACCCAGGCCGCGTAGGCGGATTCGCGCGTCGCGGGCAGCGTGGACGGAAACTCCTGCAGGGCCTCGACGATCTCGACCTGAGCGGTGCGGTTGTGCCGCGCCCGTTCCAGCAACACGGGAAGCGACCCGATGTTGTGGGTACCGAACACCACATCGACCCACGGAGCGCGCCGCAACACCGACTCGCGGTCCTTCTGCGCCAGGCATCCGCCGACGGCGATCTGCATGTTCGGATCGGCCTGTTTGCGCGGAGCCAGGTGGCTGAGGTTGCCGTACAGCTTGTTGTCGGCGTTCTCGCGCACCGCGCAGGTGTTGAACACCACGATGTCGGCGTCGGAGCCGTCCTCGGCCCGCCGGTATCCGGCGTCCTCCAGCAGGCCCGACAGCCGCTCGGAGTCATGCACGTTCATCTGACAGCCATACGTGCGTACCTGATAGGTGCGTACGGAGCTTCCCTGTACCAGGTCGTGGGCGGTGGTGGGCTCCTCGCGCGAGCGCTCGTCCCGTGCCGACGACTCCTCGCGCGAGCGCTCGTCGGCCGCGTCCCGGTTCACCATCGTCGTCACGGCCTCAATGGTACGGAGCCACCCGAAACGTTAACGCGGCGGATTCACGAGATCCGGGCAGGCTGGACATTCCCTGGGTAAGGTCACCTGCCATGGGAAGCCCCGGCGAGCAGCCGCAGGTCGATGATGCAGCGCAACCGGATGTGCCGATGATCTCATTGTCGGGGGTCAACAAACACTTCGGACCGCTGCACGTTCTGAACGACATCAACCTCGACGTGGGCCGTGGCCAGGTGGTCGTGGTGCTCGGCCCGTCGGGTTCGGGCAAGTCCACACTGTGCCGCACGATCAATCGGCTGGAGACCATCGACTCCGGCAGCATTGCGATCGACGGCCAGGCCCTGCCCGCCGAGGGACGCAAGCTGGCCCAGCTGCGCTCGGATGTGGGCATGGTGTTCCAGTCCTTCAACCTGTTCGCGCACAAGACGATCCTGGAGAACGTCACGCTCGCCCCGGTGAAGGTGCGCCGGAAGTCCAAGGCCCAAGCGCGCGAGAAGGCGATGGCCCTGCTGGATCGCGTGGGGGTGGCCAATCAGGCCGACAAGTACCCGGCCCAGTTGTCCGGCGGCCAGCAGCAGCGCGTCGCCATCGCCCGGTCGTTGGCCATGGACCCGAAGGTGATGCTGTTCGACGAGCCCACCAGCGCCCTGGACCCCGAGATGATCAACGAGGTGCTGGCGGTGATGACCTCATTGGCTTCAGAGGGCATGACGATGGTGGTGATCACCCACGAGATGGGGTTCGCCCGCCGGGCATCCGACCGGGTGGTGTTCATGGCCGACGGCGCCATCGTCGAAGACGCGCCACCCGCCGAGTTCTTCGACAATCCGAAATCGGAACGGGCCAAAGATTTTCTCGGCAAGATCCTCCACCACTGACCTCCGTACTACCGCTGCACCCGAAAGGAACCCGAACATGCCATCAGTGCCGTTCAAGTTGGTCGGTACCCTCGCGCTCGCGATCGCCCTCCCCTTCGCCGCGACCGCCTGTGGCGGCGGCGACGACTCCGGCAAGATCGTCATCGGTACCAAGTACGACCAGCCCGGGCTCGGCCTGAAGAAGCCCGACGGCACCATGTCCGGGTTCGATGTCGACGTGGCCAAGTACGTGGCCAACGAGCTCGGCTACCCCGAGGACAAGATCGAGTGGAAGGAAGCGCCCTCGCCGCAGCGCGAGACGCTCATCCAGAACGGTCAGGTCGAGTACATCGTCGGGACCTACTCCATCACCGATGCACGCAAGGAGAAGGTCGACTTCGCCGGACCGTACCTGCTCACCGGACAGAGCCTGCTGGTGCGCGCCGACAACACCGACATCACCGGAGCGGCCTCACTGGAGAACAACAAGAAGCTGTGCTCGGTGTCGGGCTCCACCCCGGCGCAGCGGATCAAGGACGAGTACCCGAAGGTTCAGCTGCAGCAGTACGACACCTACACGCTGTGCCTGGATGCCCTCAAGAGCGGGGCCGTGGACGCGTTGACCACCGACGAGGTGATTCTGGCCGGCTACGCCGCGCAGAGCCCGGGCACGTTCAAGATCGCCGGTGAGCCTTTCTCCGAGGAGCGCTACGGCATCGGCCTGAAGAAGGGCGACACCGAGTTGCGCAACAAGATCAACGACGCGCTGGAGAAGATGGAATCCAGCGGAGCCTGGAAAGAGGCTTTCGAGCGCAACCTCGGGCCGGCGGGTATCACCACCCCGACACCGCCCGCCGTCGACCGCAACTGATCCGGAGCAGCGCACCGACCGTGGAGATATTCGACGCATACCGCGACCAGATATTCGCGGCGTTCTGGACCACGATCCAGCTGACGGTGTACTCCGCGATCGGTGCGCTGATCCTGGGCACGGTGCTGGCCGCCATGCGGCTGGCTCCGGTGCCGGTGCTCAACTGGCTCGGCGCCGCATACGTGAACATCATCCGCAACACTCCCCTGACCCTGATCATCGTGTTCTGTGCACTCGGAGTCGGGCAGACACTGCGGATCACCCTGGTCGACCCGCACTCGCCGACATCCATCGCCGACAGCAACTTTCGCTTGGCCGTACTCGGGTTGACGGTCTACACCGCGTCTTTCGTCTGCGAGACGGTGCGATCCGGGGTCAACACGGTCCCGATGGGGCAGGCCGAGGCGGCTCGGTCGCTGGGTCTGACGTTTGGACAGAACCTGCGACTGATCCTGCTGCCGCAGGCGTTTCGCGCGGTGATCATCCCGCTCGGATCGGTGTTGATCGCGTTGACGAAAAACACCACGATCGCCTCGGCGATCGGTGTCGCCGAAGCCGCGCTGCTGATGAAGGAGATGATCGAGTCGACCGCCGCGGTCCTCACGATCGGTGCGATCATGGCCGCCGGATTCATCCTGCTAACGCTGCCACTCGGGCTGTTGTTCGGCTGGTTGGGTAAGCGACTGGCGGTGGCACGATAATGAGCAGCGCATCGGTCCTGTTCGACGCCCCAGGTCCACGGGCGCGCGTCCGCAACAACGTCTTGACGGTCCTGGCCGCGTTCGCAGCCCTGGCGCTGATCGCCTTCGTGCTCTTGCGGTTGTGGGAGAAGGATCAGCTGCAGCCCGAGAAGTGGAAACCGTTCCTCACGTCGGATCTCTGGGTCACCTACGTCCTTCCCGGTGTGCAGGGCACGTTGACGGCGGCCGCGGTGTCGATCGTTCTCGCCCTGATGTTGGGTCTGGTGCTCGGCGTCGGCCGGCTGTCGCCCATTGCCCCGATCCGCTGGATCAGCGCGGTCATCGTGGAGTTCTTCCGCGCGGTGCCGGTCCTGATCATGATGCTGTTCGCGTTTTTCCTCTACGGCATGTACGACGTGTTCGAGTCCAAGTACATCGCGCTGGCCGGCGTGGTGACCGGGCTGACGCTCTACAACGGGGCGGTGATCGCCGAAATCGTGCGAGCCGGCGTCCATTCCCTGCCTCGTGGCCAGCAGGAGGCCGCCTGGTCGCTGGGAATGACGTGGACGCAGACCATGCGACTGATCCTGTTGCCGCAGGCGATCACCGCGATGCTGCCGGTGCTGGTGTCGCAACTGGTCGTGGTGCTCAAGGACACCGCGATCGGCTACCAGATCACGTTCGTGGAGATGGTTCGTCAGGGCACCAACATCGGGTCGTCCTACGCCAACATCCTGCCCGCCCTGATCGTCATCGCGATCTTGATGATCAGCGTCAACATGGCCCTGTCGTCGTTGGCCACCAGACTCGAACGGCGCTTGCGTCGTTCCAGCCGTGGACCCGCGCCGCTGGAGCCCGAGGCTGTCGAGCAGGAAGGCGCCCCGGGCGCGCAAGTCTTGCACACGCAGCGGGACTGAGCGGGCTCAAACCAGCCGGTATGCGCCCGACGCGATCGCCTGCCGGACCTGATCCGCGGTGCCCGCGGCATCGAGAACCGTGTTGTCGATGACGTGAGCCTCCAAATCGTCGAGTTGATTGAAGGAGTCGTGCAAGCCGGTGATCGCCGTGGCGTCCTTGAGGTCATCTCCACTGCGGGTTCGTGCGCGCTGCAATGACGTGTCGAGCGCGGGCCGAAGCACGATGTAGGACAACGCGAATCCGGCCCCGATGGCCATTTCCCGGAACGGTGACAAAAACCAGGGCCCGACGATTCCGTCGACGACCACATCGAAACCGCCGCGGGCATAGACCGTCACCGCCGCCACGATCGCGTCGATGACCACTTCGTTCTGACGTTGTGCCTCAGGAAGATACGGCGCGATGTAGCCGGCCCGAATGGCGCGGTAGAACTGGTCGGTCGTCATGTGCACAGTCGGCTTGACTGCCGTGCTCGCGATGATCTCGGCCACTGTCGTCTTACCCGAAGCCGGCGGTCCGGACAGGATGACCACATCTGCGGGCATTGCTCAGACCCGGCGCCGTTCGCGTTCGCCGGCAAGCTCGACACTGACCACATCGAAAGCCATCGACTGGTTGTAGCCGCGACGAGCCAACATGCCGACCAGCCGACGAGTCACCTTCACGTCGCCGTCATCGTCGTCGAGCCGTTCCCGACGCAACTTGTCACGAACCAGCTGCTCGGCCCGGTGCCGCTCGGCCGCAGGGTCCAAATCGGCCAGCACGGCATCGATGACCTCCTTGTCGACGCCCTTCTTACGAAGTTCGACGGCCAAGGCGCGCTTGCCTTTTCCTGCGTTCGCGTGCCGGGATCGCACCCACTGCTCGGCGAAGTCCTCGTCATCGATCAGCCCGACCTCGGTGAGCCGGTCGAGCACCTTGGCACTGAGCTCTTCTTCGTAACCCCGCTTGGTGAGCTGTTCAGTCAGCTCGGCGCGGGTGCGGGCCCGCACGGTGAGCAGACGCAGGCAGACGTTCTTGGCCTGCTCCTCGCGTTTGCGAGGATCCTGCGCCTGCTCCCCCTCGGGCGTACCCGACGGCTCAGAAGTCAACCGGGGCGGGGAGGACGTCATCAGCCTTGGCCTCGGCCGTCACGACAGCGCCGATACCGAGCTTTTCCTTGATCTTCTTCTCGATCTCGTTGGCGACGTCGACGTTTTCCAGCAGGAACTTGCGGGCGTTCTCCTTGCCCTGGCCCAGCTGCTCACCCTCGTAGGTGAACCAGGACCCGGACTTGCGGATGAACCCATGCTCGACACCCATGTCGATGAGCGAACCTTCACGGCTGATGCCCTGGCCGTACAGGATGTCGAACTCGGCCTGCTTGAACGGCGGCGAGACCTTGTTCTTGACGACCTTGACGCGGGTGCGGTTACCGACCGCGTCGGTGCCGTCCTTGAGTGTCTCGATGCGGCGCACGTCCAGCCGGACCGAGGCGTAGAACTTCAAAGCCTTACCGCCCGTGGTGGTTTCGGGCGAGCCGAACATCACGCCGATCTTCTCACGGAGCTGGTTGATGAAGATCGCGGTGGTGCCCGAGTTGTTCAGCGCACCGGTCATCTTGCGCAGCGCCTGGCTCATCAGACGGGCCTGCAGGCCGACGTGGCTGTCCCCCATCTCGCCCTCGATCTCGGCGCGGGGCACCAGGGCGGCCACCGAGTCGATCACCAGAATGTCCAGCGCGCCCGAGCGCACCAGCATGTCGGCGATCTCGAGTGCCTGCTCACCGGTGTCCGGCTGGCTCACCAGCAGCGAGTCGGTGTCCACCCCGAGCTTCTTGGCGTACTCGGGATCCAGGGCGTGCTCGGCGTCGATGAACGCCGCGATGCCGCCGGCAGCCTGGGCGTTGGCCACCGCGTGCAGCGCCACAGTGGTCTTACCCGAGGATTCCGGACCGTAGATCTCGACCACACGACCACGGGGCAGACCGCCGATGCCGAGAGCCACATCCAGAGAGATGGAACCGGTGGGGATCACCGAGATGGGCTGGCGCACCTCCTCGCCGAGGCGCATCACCGAGCCTTTACCGAAGTTCTTGTCGATCTGGGCCATCGCCAGTTCGAGCGCTTTTTCGCGATCAGGGGCCTGCTGCGCCATGATGGTGCCTCTCCGAGTAGTCGTGTTGACCGGTGTTCCGATCGGTTGGCCGTGACGTTAAAGCAGGCCACCGACAAGTCGGCTCAGTCGAACTGCACCCAGACTAGACGAACATCTGTTCGATTCAAGTGGACACGCCGGGGATGGTCCCGTCAGCGGCGCCAGTTGGGAAAGTTGTCGAGATCCCGCAGCGTCAGGACGAAGCCGAATGCACCGACGGCAATCGCCAGGAAATAACCGACGGCGGCCTGCCAGCCACTGAGCGTTGACGCGACGAGCCAGCACAGCAGTACCGCTGCGATCACCAACAGGACACCGTAGAGCGGAGTCCGCATCGGATGGTCACCGAGACCCATGACTCCGGTATACGCCGAAAATGTGCGCAGGGGAAGCCGCCGGCTTCACCGCGGAATCACCGCCGGACGCTCACCACTGGTCGCGGGGAACATCGAAATCCGCGCACAGTGCCCGCCACACATTGCGCGGCTCCTCCCCGTCTTCGATGGCCTGCGCCGCCGTGCGGCCGTCGAGAGCGGTGAGCACGTGGTCGACGAGCAGCGAACGGCCCCGCATCGAGCCGAACTGGCCTTCGACGAGCTCATTGAATTCCGTCAACCGCACGGCCCCAACCTACCCAGTGCCTGCGAACGCGTCATGGCACACCCGTACCGGATCTGCCACCTGGGCCGCCGAGGTTCCCGCGCGCCGGGCGGCCGCCCGGTATGACGGCGAGCCGAGCACGGCGCCGACAGCGACCGTCAGCGCCTCACCCGAAAGGGGGCGGACCAGCTGCCCACTACCTTGACGCACAACACGATTGGCGATCTCCCACTGATCACCGCCACCGGGCACCACGACCATCGGCACACCGGCCAGGAGCGCCTTGGACACCAGGCCGTGCCCACCGCCGCAGATGACCAGATCAGCGCGCGACAACAACTCGTCCTGCCGGCCCAGACCGACCGCCGCCCACGGCGGCACCTCGAGATCGGCACCGCCCAGCCGCGACACCACCACCCGAGCCCCGTCGGGCAGCGTGTCACCGGGGCGCAACGACTCCAGGACCAACTCGGCCATCCCCTGCGTGCCGGTGGTGGCCGTGGACGGCGCCACCATCACGACCGGCCCCGATCCCGGCGGCACGGTCAGCACCGCATCGGTCGGCTCGAAATGCAACGGGCCCACCACCACAGCCTCGGCCGGCCAATCCGGACGCGGCACCTCCAGGGCGGGCAGTGTGGCGATCAACCGGCGCAGCGGGCCGGGATCGACCGACGGAAGACCGATGGCGGCCCGAACGGCGGCTCGCTGGGCCAGACCGGCCCGGATGGACCTCGCGGTGAGGGCGCGCATGACGGTGTCACGCAAGCGTCCCCGCAGGCCGACACCGGGGGCCAGGCCACTGCCGATCGGCGGTAACCCCTTCGACGGCAGGTACAGCGGATGCGGACTCAGCTCGACCCACGGCAGTCCGAGTAGTTCGGCGGCCATTCCGCCACAGGCGGTGATGACGTCGGAGACCACGAGATCCGGTCGCAGCTCCCGCAACCCCGGAAGGTTGAGCTGTGCCATCCGCGCGGCACGCTGATGGATCTTGGCCCCCGCATCGGCATCGTCGTCGTCATCGGTGACATCGAGGCCGACCAGTTCGACCGCGTCGATACCGGCGGCGCGTGCGGTATCGAGCCACTCGACGCCGGTCAGCAGCGTCGGGGCATCCCCCGCAGCCAGGAACTTCAGGCACAACGCCAGGGCCGGGAAGGCATGCCCGGGATCCGGCCCGGCGACCACTGCTACGCGCACCGGGCTACCTTGCCACAGCCATCCCGCACTAGGCTGCGGGCATGGCTGACCAATCCACCACCGCAGCTGCGTCCCAGACCGGCACGGTCGAGACGTTCCTCAACGCACTGCAGGAGCAGGATTTCGACACCGCCGAGAACGCGTTGGCGCAAAACCTCGTCTACCAGAACGTCGGCCTGCCGACCATCTACGGGCGTAATCGCGCGATGAAGCTGTTTCGCTCCATGCAGGGGCGAACCGGTTTCGAGGTGAAGATCCATCGGATTGCCGCCGATGGTGCTGCCGTGCTGACCGAACGCACCGATGCACTGGTGTTCGGCCCCGTCCGCCTGCAGTTCTGGGTATGCGGGGTGTTCGAGGTGCACGAAGGCCGAATCACCCTGTGGCGGGACTACTTCGACTTCCTCGACATGTTCAAGGCGACGCTGCGCGGACTGGCCGGCGTAGTCGTGCCGTCGCTTCGGCCCACGCTGTAGCGCCGGGTCAAGCGCGGCGCAGCTGGCCGAGTTCGTCGAACGCCTGCGCCCAACCGATCAGGCGGTCGGTGGCACCGGTGAGCTCGCTGCGGTAACGCTGCTGGGCCAACGGCGACGCCGCGCCCTGACCGCTGTTCACGGTCGACACGAGTTGCGCTGCGGCGGTGACCATCTCGTTGTATTGCCGCACACCTTGACCGAGTTGGGCGGTGAACGCGTTGATGGTCGGCACCAGATGCTGACGAGACTGTGGGGCGTTGCTGATGGCCCGCTCCATCGAGACCACCTCGGTGGCGGTGGCCGCCATCGTCCGCGCCGTGTGATCGGCAACCGCGGTCAGCTCACGGAGCTCGTCGGCCGGAAGCATCCGGCCGCGCTCGAGCACGCCGAGTAACGAGAACATGCCGCGCTCGGAGGCCATCAGCGCCGCCATGGGCTGACGCGCCGCCGACCCCCACGGCGGCAACCGGCGTCCGGACACCGGTCGCTGCGCCGGAAGCGGTTCGGCGCGCAGCCACCGGTAGCGCAGCCAGAACAACGTGGCCGGGAAGGCCGCGCCGGCCGCGAGCGCGCCGCTGATGATCAGGCCCCAGACCGGTGTGCTCCACGACGCCAGCAGCGCCGTCACCAGCACCCAGAACACACTGGACAGGGTGAAGAACACCCCGAAGCGCAGCGCCCACCGCCGTTTGCGCAACAGCTTTGCGCGCGGATCGGCGGCGGCACTGAGCTTTTCGGTCAGAGCACCGGACAGATCGGCCGCGGTGTCGATGGCCCGCTGCGCCAGCGATCTCCAGGCCTCCGGTCGACCGGTCTTGGTAGCCATGATCTAGGACACTCGAATCGTCATTGGCCGAGCGGGTTTTCGGGCGCGGCCGGGGTTTGGTTGGTCGCCGGGGTCCCTGGCGTGGCCGGGGACGCGTCGCCGCTCGGCAGGGCGTCGCCGCGCATCGAGGCGCGGATCTGCTCGAGCCGGGAGTGGCCCGCCATCTGGACGCTGGCCTGCTGGACTTCCATCATGCGGCCCTGAACAGAGTTCTGGGCCAGCTCGGCCTGGCCGATCGCGTTGGCGTACCGGCGCTCGATCTTGTCGCGAACCTCGTCGAGGCTCGGAGTGTTACCGGGCGCGGCGACTTCGCTCATCGACCGCAGTGAGGCACTCACCTGCTCCTGCATCTTGGCCTGCTCCAGCTGGGACAGCAGCTTGGTGCGCTCGGCGATCTTCTGCTGCAGCATCATCGCGTTCTGCTCGACGGCCTTCTTGGCCTGCGCCGCGGCCTGCAGGGCCTGGTCGTGCAGCCCCTTGAGGTCTTCGACGCTCTGCTCGGCGGTGACGAGCTGGGCGGCGAACGCCTCGGCTGCGTTGTTGTACTCGGTGGCCTTGGCCGCGTCACCGGCAGCCGTGGCCTGATCGGCCAGCGTGAGCGCCTGACGGACGTTGACCTGCAGCTTCTCGATGTCGGCCAGCTGGCGGCTGAGACGCATCTCCAGCTGGCGCTGGTTGCCGATCACCTGGGCGGCCTGCTGAGTGAGGGCTTGGTGCTGACGCTGCGCATCCTCGATGGCCTGCTGGATCTGTACCTTCGGATCGGCGTACTCGTCCACCTTGGAGCTGAACAGCGCCATCAGGTACTTCCACGCCTTGACGAACGGATTGGCCATTGGTTCGTTCCGCCTTATCTGTCGGGCTTGTCAGGCCCTTGAAGGGCCTCGTCATTCAGGTTGCCGCAATTCCTCTGCTGCCAACTTATCGGTTCCGGACATGCAGCCACAGCCCTGCGCGCTGTTCGCGTGGGTGTTTTGCGAAAATTCGCACCGCGGGCACGAACAGCGCGATCAGGCCGGTGCCGGAACCGCGTTCATCTCACGCGACGGCCATCGAGACGGCCTGCGGAATGACCACCTTGGTGGCGGCATCGATGTGGGCCACATTGGCGTGAGCCGACACCTCGACCGCTGCGTCGGCGTGCTCACGTTCGGCCATGTTCTCGCCCGCATCGGTGAGTACCCGTGACAGCGGCACGTCCAGGGCGTCGCAGATCGCGCTCAGCAGTTCGCTTGAGGCCTCCTTGCGGCCCCGCTCCACCTCGGAGAGGTATCCGAGACTCACGCGGGCGGCGTCGGAGACTTCACGCAACGTGCGCCCCTGCTCGGTGCGGGCGTTACGCAGTACGTCGCCGATCACCTCGCGCAGCAATGTCGTCATCGCGCTCTCCTTCGCCTCGCCTGTCACAGGTTCGCTATCAGACCAACGCCGCCGGTCCCCACAAGGTTCCCGGGCGCAACGATTGACGAAATTTGGTTATTGGTTCTCGACCAAGAAGCGCAACCGGGCGATCGCCTCGTCGACGGCGGCGCGACGGATATCCCAGCGTGAGCCGGACAACGACAACTCGACCACTTCGGTGTCGATGGGGCCGGCCAGACCGATGAACACCGTCCCCACCGGGTGCCCGCCGTGCGGTTCCGGGCCGGCCACGCCGGTCAGACCCACGCCCCAGGTAGCCGCGCAACGCTGCCGGGCCCCGACAGCGAGTGCCCGGGCGGTGGGCGCGGCGACCGGACCGACCGCGTCGAGCACCTGGGGAGCCACGCCGGCCAGCCAGATCTTGGTGTCCTCGTTGTAGGTCACCAGGCCGCCCTGTAACACGGCACTGGCCCCGGACACACCGGCCAGCGTGGCCGCGAGCAACCCGCCGGTGAGCGATTCGGCGGTGGCCACGCTCTGTGAGCGCACCGTCAGATCGGCGACCAGGGCCCGGGCGTCGTCAGTGAGCAGCGGATCGTCCACGCGAATCCCTGATCGCGGAGATGACGTAGTCGGCACCCGTGAGCACGGTCAGCACCACCGCGGCCCACATGATCACCCAGGCGATGTTGAGCCAGAGGTCGGGCCAGGCGTACAGCGGCAGGATGAACAACCCGATGGCCACGGCCTGCACCAGTGTCTTGAGCTTGCCGCCGCGACTGGCCGGAATCACGCCGTGGCGCAGCACCGCGAACCGCAGGACCGTGATTCCGATCTCACGGACCAGCACCACCGCGGTGATCCACCACGGCAGGTCGTGAAGGATCGACAGGCCGATCAGCGCCGCGCCGATCAGCGCCTTGTCGGCGATCGGGTCGGCCAATGTGCCGAACTCGGTGATCATGCCGTAGCTGCGCGCCAGCGCACCGTCCAGATGGTCGGTGATCACCGCGACCGCGAACACGGTGAAAGCGGCGATCCGCCAACCGGTTTCATGGCCGTCACCGGCGAACAGAAATACGAGGAACACCGGAACGAGCACCATCCGCACACCGGTGAGCACGTTGGCGAGGTTGGCTACGCGCGCACGCGGAACCACCGGATCGGTAGAAGGTTGGCCCGGCACCGCAACAGAATATCGGTTGCCGTAACGGATACTCTTGCGCCTGTGAACGCAGGCAGTGCCGAGTCGCGCAAACACCCTGTGGTGCGGCGTGCCCGCACGTCCGACGTCCCGGCAATCAAAAGCCTGGTCGATATGTACGCGGGCAAGATCCTGCTGGAGAAGAACCTGGTCACGCTCTATGAGGCGGTCCAGGAGTTCTGGGTGGCCGAGCTCGACGGCGAACTGGTCGGCTGCGGCGCGCTCCACGTGTTGTGGGCCGATCTCGGCGAGGTGCGCACCGTGGCGGTGCATCCGAAGGTCCGCGGCACCGGCGTCGGCCACGTACTCGTCGAGCAGTTGCTCGACGTCGCTCGCGAGCTGCATCTGAGCCGCATCTTCGTGCTCACCTTCGAAGTCGACTTCTTCGGCAAACACGGCTTCGAGGAGATCGACGGCACCCCGGTGACCGCCGAGGTCTACGAGGAGATGTGCCGCTCATACGACACCGGTGTGGCGGAGTTCCTCGACCTGTCCTACGTCAAGCCCAACACCTTGGGCAACACCCGGATGTTGTTGACGCTCTAGCGATGGCGCTGCTCGGCGGCGACAGCCACTCCCGCTTTGTCACGCTGGAGTGGCTCTCGCGGCTGAGAGCCACTCCAGCGTGACAATCGTCGGCACGACGCGACGCACGACGGCGGCCTACGACGGCGACGCACGACGGCGGCGTTAGCGGGTCAGAACTCCTCGGTGTCGTCGTCGGCGTCGGCACCGGTCGCATCGGACCCGCCGCGGATCAGCATCAGCGTTCCGGCCAGCTCGTCGGGTTTGACGAGCACCTCACGGGCTTTGGAGCCCTCGGAGGGCCCGACGATGCCGCGGGTCTCCATGAGGTCCATGAGCCGGCCGGCCTTGGCGAAACCGACGCGCAGCTTGCGCTGCAGCATCGAGGTAGACCCGAACTGTGAGGACACCACGAGCTCGACGGCCTGCAGGAAGACGTCCATGTCGTCGCCGATGTCGGGGTCGACATCTTTGCGCTCGCCGGCCTTGACCGCGGTGACACCCTCGACGAACTCGGGCTCGGCCTGGGACTTGGTGGCCTCGACGACGGCGTGGATCTCCTCGTCGGTGATGAACGCGCCCTGCATACGCAACGGCTTGTTGGCGCCCATCGGCAGGAACAGGCCGTCACCCATGCCGATCAGCTTCTCGGCGCCGGGCTGGTCCAAGATCACGCGGGAGTCGGTCAGCGACGAGGTGGCGAACGCGAGCCGGGAGGGCACGTTGGTCTTGATCAGACCGGTGACGACGTCGACCGACGGCCGCTGGGTGGCCAGCACCAGATGGATACCGGCCGCGCGCGCCTTCTGGGTGATGCGGACGATGGCATCCTCGACGTCACGCGGGGCGGTCATCATCAGGTCGGCGAGCTCGTCGACGATGGCCAGGATGTAGGGGTAGGGCTTGTAGACGCGCTCGCTGCCCAGCGGGGTGGTGATCTCACCGGAGCGCACCTTCTCGTTGAACACGTCGATGTGCCGGACCCGGGACGCCTTCATGTCCTGGTACCGCTGCTCCATCTCCTCGACCAGCCAGGCCAGCGCGGCCGCGGCCTTCTTGGGTTCGGTGATGATCGGCGTGATCAGGTGCGGAATGCCTTCGTACGGCGTGAGTTCCACCATCTTCGGGTCGATCAGGATCATCCTGACCTCTTCCGGGGTGGCTCGCGCCAGCAGTGACACCAACATCGAGTTGACGAAGCTGGACTTACCGGAGCCGGTGGAGCCGGCCACCAGCAGGTGCGGCATCTTGGCCAGGTTGGCCGAGACGAAGTCGCCCTCGATGTCCTTGCCGAGGCCGATCACCAGCGGGTGGTGGTCACGGCGCGTGCTTGGCGCGGTGAGCACATCGGACAGCCGCACCATCTCGCGGTCGGTGTTGGGCACCTCGATACCGACGGCCGACTTGCCGGGGATCGGAGCGAGCATGCGGACACTCTCGGTGGCCACCGCGTACGCGATATTGCGGTGCAGCGCAGTGATTTTCTCGACCTTGACGCCCGGTCCGAGCTCGACCTCGTAGCGGGTGACGGTCGGGCCGCGGGTGCAGCCGGTGACGGCCGCGTCGACCTTGAACTGTTCCAGCACCGAGGTGATGGCGTCTGTCATCTGGTCGTTGGCTGCGGTGCGGAGCTTCGGCGGATCGCCGGCGATCAACAGATCCAGCGACGGCAGTGTGTAAGGCCCTTCGACCACCCGGTCCATCACCAGGGTGTCCTCGGCCTTGGGCTTGCTCTCGGCTTTCTTGCGGCGCGGTTTGACCGCGGGCTCAGGGACGGTCGGGGCGTCCGCATCCTCGGGGAGCGGGTAATTGTCCATCGGGGTGCCCGCCGGCTTGGGCGCCTCGATCGCCGCCGTCGGCCAGGTCTTGGCCGCGTCGCCACGCGCAGTGTCGTCGTCGTAGTAGCCGTCGGACAGGTCGTCGTAGCCGTCGTCCCCATCGAACTCGTCGGCGTAGTCACCGTCGTACTCGTCGTCGTAATCGTCATGGAAGGCCCGGGTGCTGAACATGGCGCGCAGGGTCGAGGGAACCTCGCGGATGGTCGTGCCGGTCACCAACAGCAGACCGAACAGCACCGCCATGAACAGCAGTGGTGCGGCGATCCACTCGGTCAACCCGTCCGACAGTGGTCCGCCGATCGCGAAGCCGATGAATCCGGCCGCGTGTTGCCGTGCCAACGGATCCTGCGGCGAGCCCGACCACAGGTGCCACAGACCCAACATGGGCAGCGCGATCATGGCCGAGCCCAGGATCAGCCGCGGGCGCGATTCGGGGTCGGGCTCAGTGCGCATGAGCACGACGGCGACGACACCGAGGACGACGGGTGCGAGCACCACGGGACCGCCGATCAGCGTGCGCAGCGCGGTGTCGATCCACTGCCCCACCGGCCCGGCCGCGTGAAGCCATGAACTGGCGGCGACCACCACGGCGATGCCCAGCAGGGCAAGCGCCAGGCCATCGCGACGGTGACCGGGCTCGATGTCGCGGGCCCGCCCCACTGAACGGGCGGTCGAACCGGCCCCCTTGGCGAGCATCAGCCAGCCGGCACGGGCTCCCTGGCCGAGTTTCTGGCCGGCGAGCGTTACGGGCGAGGCCTGTGGCTTGCGCGCCGGCTTGCGCCGTGGCGCAGCGGGGCGGCTCTGGCGCCCCTGTCGGGGCGGCGCCTGACGCCGCGACCCGCCCCGCGAGCTGGCGTTTGACCTGCTCGAACGCGCTCCGGATCGGCCGGCGGTCTTGTTAGCCATGACCGCAAGCCTAGTCGCATATGCCCCACAATCACCATCTGCCACACGGGTCACAAGACGGTCTCAAATGACACTTAGCCATACGAACCGAGTTCCCCGGGTTATCGCCTAGGGTGGACACTCGTCCAGTTTCGGCACTCATCGAGGAGTTCTGTACCTATGCCTGTTGTCGTCGTCGCCACCATGAAGGCCAAGCCCGAATCCGTCGATGCCGTGCGCGAGGCCTGCACCAACGCCGTCGCGGCTGTCCACGACGAACCGGGCTGCGAGCTGTATTCACTGCATGAGGCCGACGGCACCTTCGTCTTCGTCGAGCAATGGGCCGACGCCGACGCCCTCAAGACCCACAGCACCGCCCCGGCTATCGGCACGTTGTTCGGCTCGATCGGTGAGCTGCTCGACGGCGCCCCCGATATCAAAATGTTGCAGCCCGTCGTGGCGGGCGACCCGGCCAAGGGTCAGCTGCGCAGCTGATGAGCGCCGAGGCTCCCCTGGCCGGGAAGGTCGCGTTCATCACCGGCGCCGCCCGCGGCCAGGGGCGTGCCGAGGCCCTTCGGCTGGCCGCCGACGGGGCCGACATCATCGCGATCGATCTGTGCGACCAGATCGGATCGGTGCCCTATCCCCTGGCCACTCCCGATGATCTGGCCGCGACGGTAAAGCTCGTCGAGGAAACCGGCAAACACATCGTCGCGCTGCAGGCAGACGTGCGCGACGAAGAGGCGCTCAGGGCGGCCCTGCAGGCGGGGGTGGATCAACTCGGCCGGCTCGACATCGTCGTCGCCAACGCCGGGATCGCCCCGATGCAGTCCGGTCCCGACGGCTGGCGCGACGTGATCGACGTCAACCTCACCGGCGTGCACCACACGGTCGAGGCGGCAGCCCCGATCATGGTCGAGCAGGGCGAGGGCGGGTCCATCGTGCTGATCAGTTCGGCAGCCGGCCTGATCGGCGTCGGCGGCGGCGACCGCGGGTCCATCGGCTACACCGCGGCCAAGCACGGGGTTGTCGGGCTGATGAGGGCCTACGCCAATTTCCTTGCCCCACACAGCATCCGAGTCAACTCAATCCACCCGACCGGAGTGGACACGCCGATGATCAACAACGAGTTCACCCGGGACTGGCTGCGGCACGTCTCCGAAGAGCTCAACGCGCCGACCGATTTCGGGAACGCGCTGCCGGTGCAGGTGGTGCAGGCCGAAGACATCGCCAACGCGGTGGCCTGGCTGGTGTCGGATCAAGCTCGCTACGTCACGGGCGTGACACTGCCCGTGGATGCCGGCATCGTCAACAAGCGATGAACGAACCCGTAGCCGCGACCGCGGTCGGCCCGATGGTGCTGGCCGCCGTCGAACAGTACGAGCCGGTACGGCGACGGCTCGTCGACGACGATCTGGCGAGCGCGTTTCTTCCTGCGGGGCTGCGCGCTCTCATCCGGGCCGCGCGGTGGCCCCTTGCCCGCAAACTGCTGATCGAGACGACCGAACGGTCAGGCCCGGGCCTCTGGGCGAATCTGACCTGCCGCAAACGCTATATCGGCGACAAGCTCACTGCGGCCCTGCCCGACATCGACGCCGTGGTGATTCTCGGTGCCGGGCTCGACACCGTCGGCTACCGCCTGGCGCGGCACAGTGCGATCCCGGTATTCGAAGTGGACCTGCCGGTCAACATCGAGCGCAAACGCTCGGTGGTACACCGCGCCCTGGGCAGCGTGCCCGATTCGGTGCATCTGGTTCCCGTGGATTTCGAACACGACGACCTGGCCGCCGAACTCGCGGAGCACGGTCACCGCGCACAGCATCGCACGTTCTTCATCTGGGAAGGCGTCACGCAGTACCTGAGCGCCGACGGTGTCGCATCGACATTCGAGTTCCTTCGCTCGGCAACGCCCGGGAGCCGATTGGCGTTCACATACGTCCGCAGCGATTTCATCGACGGCACCAACCGGTACGGCGCCGAATCCTTGTATCGGCGGTTCCGGGTTCGTAGCCGACTGTGGCAGTTCGGGCTGAATCCCGACGACGTGGCGGCGTTCATCGGGCCCTACGGCTGGCAGCTCGCCGAGCAAGCCGGGCCCGACTACCTCGCCGAGCACTACCTCGAGCCGAGCGGGCGCGAGCTTGCGGCCTCCCAGGTGGAGTGGAGCGCCTACGCCGTAAAGCGTTAGCAGGCAACCAAAGCGTCAAGCTCGGCGGCATCGGCACCGGCCAGTCTCCGATGCATGGACTTGGCGATACGGCCCGCCTGAAGCTTGGCCCGCTCGGCATGCGGACCGGCGAACAACTCGTCAACGGTCTCGGTCCACAAGGTCAGCCAGCGCACGAAATGCGGCGCCGACAGCGGGTGCCGGGCGTGCAGTTGCCGGTGCACGATCAGGGCGCTGCCGTGATAGAGCCCGGCGCGGAACAACACGGTCTCCCAGAAGTCACACATGACGGGCAGATGCGCTCGCAGGCCCTTGGCGCGCAGCTGGGCGAACGGCTCGGCGAGCACGGGGTCGGACAACGCCTTTCCATAGAACCGCCACAACAACAGTTCCACATCGTCGCGGTCCTTCAGGTCTTCAGCCATGAGACGCGCACCTCCGCGGGCCTTGCCCTAGTTTATACAAGTGGTTGTTGTATAAACTCTAGCCATGATCACCGCGATCGGAAAGCGCCGAGTCGACGTGCTGAGCACGTTGAAGGCCTCGGCCACGCCGATGACCACCGCGCAGATCGCCGCCCGACTCGAAGTTCACACCAACACCGTGCGGTTTCACCTCGAGCACCTGGAGGAAAACGGTCAGGTCGAACGTGTCGAACCTCACCACCGCGGCCCGGGGCGGCCCCCACAGCTCTACCGTGCGGTGCGCCGCATGGACCCGGCCGGGCCCACCGACTACCGGCTGTTGGCCGAGATCCTGGCGAGTGGGCTGGCCGCCGAGGACGACCCCGCAGCCAAGGCCCGCGAGATGGGCCGAGCTTGGGGACGCACGATGTCGCCGCGGACGGCGGACTCCCCCGACTCGGCTGTCGATGCCCTGGTGCAACTGCTCGACGACATCGGCTTCGCTCCTGAGCCGCCGGCGGATGACCGAGTTCAGTTGCGCCACTGCCCTTTTTCCGAACTGGCTCAAGCTCGCCCATCTGTCGTGTGCCCGGTCCATCTGGGCCTGATGCAGGGAGCGCTGGAGGCTTGGCAGGCACCCGTCGACGTGGAGCGGCTTGACGCATTCGTCGAGCCGGATCTGTGCGTGGCCCATCTGGGTCCGAAAGGAGATTGATGATGAATGCCGGTCTGGCCGTCGCAGTCGCGGTCGCCTTCTGCTGGCTGGGCATGGTGCTGGCGATCTCGTTCATCGAGGCCCCGCTGAAGTTCCGGGCGCCCGGCGTGACGCTACAGATCGGACTCGGCATCGGGCGCAAGGTTTTCCGCGCGCTGAACTCGGTCGAATCCGTCTTTGCCGTGATCGTTCTCGTGATCCTGATGGTCCAGCGCCCGTCGACTGCCATCATCGCGGCCTTCGCCGTGGCTGTGGCGGCGCTGGCCGTGCAACTGATTGCCGTGCGACCCAAGCTGACTCAGCGCTCCGACGCCGTGCTGGCCGCCGCCCCGGGCGACGAGGCCGCGGGCCGCTCCCGGGCGCACTACTACTACGTGGGCTTCGAGCTCATCAAAGTCATCGCTCTGCTCACCGGCGGTGTCCTGCTACTGGCCGGCTGACTCCAGGCTCGGTGTCTTGACCTGAACCACAAGGCCGTTCGCATACGGCCGGTGGGGGTCACGTGGACTCGGCTCGGGAAGAATCAGCCGCCAGCCCTGGTTCGGGTCCTTGTCCTCGGCCACCAGAAATCCACCCCGCGCGCCCGGGCCGGCGAATTCGTCGGCACTGCGAATCCGGCCGTCCGAGAACAGGTCCCCGGCCTGCGCACGTGCTGCCGGATCCGCGGCCAGCCGGCCGAGCCACGAGACCGTCGCATCGTGCACATAAGCTGCCTGCGCGTCGGATAACCGCGCGTCGATCAGGATTGCGGTCTTGGTATCCGGAAAACCGGCCGGGTAGACGTCACACAACACGCCGCCGCGCATCACCCGGTCGTAGAAGCGACGCATCAGCATGGCCGGCATGATCTTGGTGCCGCCGAACAAGAACACGAACCACACCGCCGCGAGCACAGTGAACACAACCATGTTCTGGTGACCGCGGGTGACTACGGCATAAGCGATCACCATCAGCAGGTAAACGGCCCCGACCGCCATCATCGTCACGAACACACGGATCACGTACGGGTACTCCACTGCCCGCTTCACCTCGTCCACCGAGTTGAGCGGAGGAACCGGACGACGTCGCTCGAATGGCACCTGAGGTGCGGGGCGGCTCACCAACCCAATCTAACGGCTTGAATAACGGGCTCGATGCACCAATTCGGCTAGATCTCGATGACGGTGGGGACGATCATCGGCTGACGCCGGTAGGTTTCACCGACCCACTTGCCCACCGTGCGCCGCACGGCCTGGGCGATCCGGGTCGGGTCCGTGATGTTGTCAGCGGCAAGGCTTTCCAATTCACGCTCGACGTTGCGGGCCACCGGCTCCAGCGCTTTCGGATCCTCGGAGAACCCGCGGGAATGCAGATGCGCCGGGGCCGCGGGTTTTCCGGTCTCGCGGTGCACCACCACGGTCACCGCCACGAAACCCGACGACAGGATCAGGCGTTCACCCAGCGTGGCGTCACCGACGTCGCCGGTGATCAATCCGTCGACGAACATCTTGCCGACGGTCACCGCGCCGGAGATCGAGGCCTTGCCGGCGACGAGGTCCACACTCACGCCGTTCTCGGCCAGCACGATGTTCTCCTGCGGCACCCCGGTGCTCGCGGCCAGCGCCGCATTGGCGCGCATGTGCCGCCAGGTGCCGTGCACCGGCATCACGTTACGGGGCCGCACCCCGTTGTAGAGGAACAGCAACTCACCCGCGTAGGCATGGCCGGAAACATGTACGCGCGCTTGGGCATTGGTGACCACGCGAGCGCCGATCTTGGCCAGTGCGTCGATGACGCCGTAGACCGCTTCCTCGTTGCCCGGGATCAGCGACGAGGACAGGATGATCAGGTCGCCCGCGGTCAGCGTGATGCTGCGGTGCTCGCCGCGCGACATCCGGGACAGCGCGGCCATCGGCTCACCCTGTGTGCCGGTGGTGATCAGCACGACCTTCTCGGGGGGCATCATCTCGGCCGCGCCGATGTCGAGGATGTCGGCGTCGGTCACCCGCAGGTAGCCCAGCTCACGGGCAATGCCCATGTTGCGCACCATCGAACGTCCGACGAAGGAGACCCGGCGCCCCAGCGCTACCGCGGCATCGATGATCTGTTGCACGCGATCGACGTTGGACGCGAAGCAGGCGACGATCACGCGGCCCTCGGCCCCACGGATCAGCCTGTGCAGCGTCGGGCCGACCTCACTCTCGGACGGGCTGACACCCGGGTGTTCGGAATTGGTCGAATCACACAGGAACAGGTCCACGCCGGCGTCGCCGAGACGCGACATGCCCGGCAGATCTGTCGGGCGGCCGTCGAGCGGCTGCTGGTCGAGCTTGATGTCGCCGGTGTGCAGGACGGTGCCCGCGCCCGTGTGGATCGCGACGGCCAGGCACCCCGGGATCGAGTGGTTGACAGCGAAGTACTCGCACTCGAAGACACCGTGCTGACTGCTCTGCCGCTCGGCGACCTCCACACACACCGGCTTGATCCGGTGCTCGCGGCACTTCTCGCGGATCAGCGCGATGGTGAATTTCGAGCCGACCACCGGGATATCCGGCCGCAGCTTGAGCAGGAACGGAATCGCGCCGATGTGGTCCTCGTGGGCGTGCGTGACGACGAGCGCCTCGACATCGTCGAGCCGGTGCTCGACGTGACGCAGGTCCGGAAGGATCAGGTCGACCCCGGGCTCGTCGTGGCCGGGGAACAGCACCCCGCAGTCAACGATGAGCAGTCGGCCCAGATGTTCGAAGACCGTCATGTTGCGGCCGATTTCGCTGATTCCGCCCAGGGCGGTAACTCGCAGACCGCCGGGGGCCAGTGGCTTGGGGGGTGCGAGTTCGGTGCTCACTATCGCAACACCGCAGCCGCACGCATATCGACGGCCAGCGCCTCGATCTCGGCCGGGGAGGCCGGGATCTGCGGCAGCCGTGGCTGACCCGCATCGAATCCCTGCAACCGCAGGCCTTCCTTGGACATGGTCACCCCGCCGAGGTGGGCCTGGGCGCGGGCCAGCGGAGCCAGCGAGACATTGATCTTGCGGGCCGTCGCGATGTCACCAGAGTTGAACGCGCTCAACATGTCTCGCAGCTGCCCGGCGGCCAGGTGCCCCCAGACGCTGACGAAGCCGACCGCACCCATGGCCAACCAGGGCAGGTTCAACGTGTCGTCACCGGAGTAGTACGCCAGGCCGGTCTCGGCGAGAATCTGGCCACCACCGTGCAGGTCTCCCTTGGCGTCCTTGACGCCCACGATGTTCGGGTGTGCTGCCAATGCGCGGATGGTCTCCCAGGCGATCGGGATCGAGGACCGCGGCGGGATGTCGTAGAGCAGGTTCGGCAGATCGGTGGCATCGGCGACGGCGGTGAAGTGCGCCAGCAGCCCGGCTTGCGGAGGCCGCGAGTAGTACGGCGTCACCACGAGCAGTCCGTGCGCTCCTTCGGCGGCGCTGGCCTTGGCCAGGTGCACGCTGTGGGCGGTGTCGTAGCTGCCCGCGCCGGCGATGATGCGGGCCCGGTCCCCCACCGCTTCCAGCACCGTACGCAGCAGCGCGAGCTTCTCGTCATCGGTGGTGGTCGGCGATTCGCCGGTGGTGCCCGAGAGCACCAGGCCGTCGCAGCCCGCGTCGATCAGGTGATTGGCCAGTCGAGCGGCGGCATCGAGATCAAGCGAGCCGTCGGGCTTGAACGGCGTCACCATTGCGGTCAACACCGTGCCCAACTGCGCTGTTACATCGATTCCGCTCGTACTCACGCGCCAAGATTACCCTGGACCTATCGGACCTCTGTCGCCGTATTGACCGCCGACTCCGTCAAGCCTCCGTCGCCAAAGGAGAGGTTGCCACCTCACTACCGTCCGCCAACGTCGAAATCTCGAAATCGGAGAACACCGCCGGAGCCGCCTCGACGAGTTCTCGCAGGCAGGCGATCGCCAGCCTGCGGATCTCCACGTCGGCGTGTTCGCTGGCGCGCATCGCGATGAAATGACGCCAGGCGCGATAGTTGCCGCTGACCACGATGCGGGTCTCGGTGGCGTTCGGCAGCACCGCCCGGGCGGCCTGTCTGGCCTGCTTACGCCGCAGAACGGCGTTGGATTGGTCCGCGAACTTCGCTTCCAGCCGGCCCAGCAGTTCGGTGTAGGTGGCCCGGCTGGCGTCGGCGGCCGCGGTGAAGATCTCCACCAGCTCGGGGTCGTCCTCGAATCCGGGGGGGACCACCACCTCGGCGTCGTTCTCCGGCACGTAGCGCTGCGAGAGCTGCGAGTAGGAGAAATGCCGGTGCCGGATCAACTCGTGGGTCGCCGACCGGGAGATCCCGGTGATGTAGAAGCTGACGCTCGCATGCTCGAGGACCGAGAAGTGTCCGACGTCGATGATGTGGCGGATGTAGCTCGCGTTGGTCGCGGTCCTGGGGTTGGGCTTCGACCAGCTCTGGTAGCAAGCCCGGCCGGCGAACTCGGTGAGCGCGGGACCGCCCTCGGCATCAGTGCTCCACGGCACGTCAGATGGTGCCTGAAATTCCGTCTTGGCGATCAGCTGCACGCGCAGCGGCGCGATCTCGGCCACCCGCCCACCCTACTGTCGGGCGCGTTGCGGCGGCTCAGCAGCGCGCCGACTTCTACCCCAAGGCTGTTGAACGGCGGATTGACGACCACGCGGTAGAAATCGACGCGGTTCACCGAGTAAGACCGGTGACGCTCCTACAATCGCCTGATGTCCGGCGGTCCGCAGTGCTGATCGGTGTGGCCGCCGCTGTGCTGGCGTGTGTCGGTTACGGCACGGCCTCGGTGTTGCAGTCGTATGCCGCGGGGCGTTCGGTTGCGTCCGGCGTCGCTACGCCTGATCGTGGCCCCACCCTCCGTTCGACTGTGGGCGCGATGCTCGCTCCGGTATTCATCGCGGGCATGGCGCTGGATCTTCTCGGCTTTGCCGGCAGCCTGGTCTCGGCCCGGTTGATCCCGCTGTTCCTCTCGCAGACGATTATCAGCGCCAACCTCGTGGTGACCGCGGTGTTGAGCATCTTCGTTCTTCACGTTCGGCTGCATCGGCGCGACTGGACGGCGATCGCCATAGTTCTTGCGGCGCTGTGCATCCTGGGTGCCACCGCAGGGCATCTCGGCGACCGCGATGCGGGTGCGGGCCTGCATTGGGGGGTCCTCGTGGTGTCGGCGATCATTCTGGGCCTGGGCGCCGCACTGGTCCGGCTGCTCGGGAAAAACGCCGCAGTGCCTGCGGGCCTGATTGCCGGGGTCCTCTACGGCGCCATGGCGGTTGCGGTGCGCGTCGTCGATGGTCTCGAACCGCTGAACGTGGGTGTGTTGATCGCCGACCCGGCGCTGTGGGCCATCCTGGTCGCCGGCCTGGGCGGGTTCTATCTGTTCACCGTGGCACTGCAGGTGGGGTCGGTGAACGGTGTGGCCGCGGCACTGGTAGTCGGCGAAACCGTGGTTCCGGGCATCGTCGGTGTGGTGCTGTTGGGCGATGTCTCGCGGCCGGGTTACGGCTGGCTCGTGGTGATCGCCTTCATCGCGGCCGTCGCCGGAGCGGTCGCGCTGTCCTTCTCCAGCGCTGCCGAATACGAGAGCGCGCAGAAGCGCTCGTGACCGCGCTCGTGACCGCGCCCGCGGAATTCCTCGAAGTCGTGTAGCGCCAGAAGTCCCCGAATCCGTCGACTGCGCCCGGCGCCCGGCCGGACTTGTCAGACCGTTCCTCTTTACTGTCCTGTTCCCCGGACGCCGGGAGCGGGTTCGCAGCTCGAACCCTGCCAGTCCCCTGTCCACCCACCGGAGAAGGAAGGTCTGCCAATGTTACGCAGGCGATGGAATGCCCTGACTCTCTTTGAATTCGGCTCCGCATCCCCGGACCGGGAGCGCTGACCCGCAAGCCACAGTCACGCAGGTGTTACGCGGGCGCTGAAGCCCAACCAGACCGACGAATTGGTCGCTGATCGAGGGGCAGCGACCAATTCGTCCCAACTGTGTCCGCCGATCGGCGGACCCGGAATTCACCCCGCGGTGGGCCGACCGGACGACAGACGCCGGGCACGAGATCCAGGACGATCGATGTGACAACACCGTCGACATCCCTGCGGCGCAATGCATCTCGACAAGACAGACCACCCACCAAGACGACCATGAGAGGAACTGCTGTGCATTACGAAATGCTGGACCTGGTCCGCGAACGAGCCAACGAGAAAGACTGGGATCTGATCTTCGACAGCGGCCCGAATGCGGAGTACCGCACCATGGTCTGGGAGCACCCCACGCTCAGCGCCACCGGCGTAGTGACCGAGCTGGAGATCGGGTTCAGCCCGGACGGCCGCATCATCTTCTCCGAGCGGCGGCGCGGCGGCGTCGCCCACGAACGCGTCAAGCCAAACAGCGCCTTCGCCTCGACTGACGTCTGTCTCGCGGCCCTGCAGATGATCTGATCCGGCCCGGGCAAAACCGGCCGATCGGCCTCCGAGCCGGGAAGTTTGCTGACAAACTCTGTCAACTATGGGCGACTTTGGGTTGTTCGGGACTTGGCTCCTGCTCGCCGCTGTTGTCGTGGGCGCCGTGGCGCTGGCCGTCGGCAGCGTCCTCCTGGCCAGCCGGGTCATTGCCCGCGACACGCGGCCCGAGCACAACTCGGTGTTGTCGCCGTTCCTCACCGTGGTGGGCCTGGTCTATGGAGCCCTCCTCGGGTTTACCGTGGTCGTCGGATGGCAGCAATACCTTTCCGCCCAGACCAACGTCTCCAACGAGGCCTCGACATTGGTGACCATGTATCGCCAAACGGTGGCCATGCCGCAACCGGAGCAGAGCCAGGTGCGTGAACAACTTCGCAGGTATGCGGCCGCGGTGCAGGGCCCTGAATGGGGCAAGGAAGAGTTCGGCACCATCAGCAACAATGGCCGGCACGCGCTCACCGAGATGTACCGCATCGTCGGTACGGCCAAGTCGGATTCGGCAGCCAGCCCGATCAACAGCCAGTTCCTCAGCCAGTTGGCCACCCTGACCTCGGACCGCAGTGCGCGCATTCTCAACTCGAGCCCTCGCATACCTGTCCTGCTGTGGTGCGCGCTGATCTTCGGCAGTCTGGTGCTGATCACGCTGGCCAGCTTCATGCGGCTCGAGAACAGCCGTGCCCACATGATCCTGGTCAGCACCGTCACGGTCCTGCTCGCGTTGCTGCTCTTCCTGGTCTTCATGCTCGACCATCCATATGGGCCCGTCGGCGTCACCCCACATCGGTTCGCACACGCCGTGGTGGTGTTCGACCTGATCGACAAAGGGACCTGACCGGCCCGCATCCCCGCGCCCCCGCGTCGTTCTCGACCGCAGGGCTGTCGTTCGGCGATCACGACGACCCTCGCATCAAAATCGAGGGCCACCGCACCAAATCACCTATTGACTCAATTACGTGACACATCGTAATTTAACGGTGTGTCCCCGATCACAGGCCCTGGCCGGCCGCGTGACCCACAAACTCAACGCGACATCATGCGCGCCACCCGACACCTGCTGGCACGTGACGGCTACGACCAACTGTCCATCGAGGCCATCGCCCGGGAGGCCGGAGTCAGCCGGCCCACCGTGTACCGGCGTTGGCCGTCAAAGGCACACCTGGTCTTCGACGCCGCGTTCGAGCAGCCGCCTGGAGGCGAACTCCTTTCGCTGTCAGGGGATTTCGACTCCGACCTACGCGGCTTCGCCGCCGCGGTACTCACCTTCTGGCTTGATCCGGTGGTCGAGGCCGCCGCGCTCGGCATCCTCACCGAACGCCGCCGCGATCCTGAGCTGCACATCCGGACCCAACAACTGCTCGACGAGCGGACCAAGGACGCCTTCCGAGCCCTGGTCACCGCAGGTGTCGAGCAGGGCCGGGTCCAGCCCGACGTCGACGTCGACATGCTCTATCAGACGTTGATCGGCACCGCGTTCTACACCGCCCACATGGAACCGGACGTCGATGTCGACCACACCGCGAATCGCCTGTGCTCCTTGCTGATCGAAGGAGCCCAACCTGCCCATCCCCGAAGGAAGGACCATCCATGACCGACAAGACCGAGCTGTCCGCGGCATTCAACGGGCTGCTCGACGAGGTGCGCGCCATCGAGCAGAAACTGCTCGACGCGGACCCCGCGCTCAGCGAGCCCGATCTGCTCGACGGGTACCGGCTGGCGTTCAGCGTGCTGCGCGTCGCTGTCGACGCGTACGTGTGGGGTGACCGCGACAAGCCGATCCTGGTCGACGTCATCAGCCCGTACCTCAAGTGGGGCGGTGACAACTCCGATGCGTTCTATCAGCTCGCGCCCCTGGATCCCGCCCGCACCTACCGGGTCACCGGCAACCGCGGCGATGCGGTCTATCTGTCGATGACGGTCTACGGCGGGCCCGGGGAAGGCCGCTACAGCGACCGCATCGTCGGCACGATCAACAACCGCGACCTCGAGTTCGACGAGGACGGAAACTTCGAGTTCGTCATGAGCCCAGACCCCCAGCCGGGCGCCTGGCTCAAGCTCGACCCCGACACCGAGTTCGCCCTCACCCGTGACTATCTCGACAACCCCGACACTGATCGGCGGCCGACGTGGCGGATCGAGACTCTCGACCCGCCGGCCCGGCGCTCCGACAGTGCGGCCGAGCTGGCCCGTCGCTTCCAGTACGCCAGGAACTGGTTGCGCGAACAGGTTTCGTTCTTGCCCACCAAGGTGGAGCCCGTCAACCAGTTGCATCCGCCGTTCCCGGTGCCGCAAAACGCCTATGGCTGGTCGGCTGCCGACGCCGCCTACGCGATGGGCGCCTACGAGCTCGCAGCGGATCAGGCCCTGATCATCGAGGGCACCTCACCGGATTGCGTGTTCTGGAACCTCTGCCTGTGGAATCCGTTCCTGCACACCTACGACTACACCCACGAGCGGGTGACGATCAACGGCGCCCATGTGAGCTACGAGCCGGACGGGTCCTGGCGGATCGTGATCAGCGAGAAGGACCCGGGCCACCCGAACTGGGTCTCCACCGCGGGCCGATCCAACGGGCTGATCTGGCTGCGTTGGTTCCTGCCCGACGAGACCCCGGCACACCCCCAGTGCCGCGTGGTCGACGTGGCCGAGGTCGCGGCCCTGTGACCACCAGCACGCAACGTCCGGCGCCGATCCGGTTCGACGATCTGGCCAACCCGGTGTATCCGCCTGCAGCCCAACCGATCCGCGACGGACTCGCTGCGTACGGCGCGAATCTCGACCTCAACCCGGAGGTGCTGCTGGCGACCGCGACCGAGAGGTCCGGGCTGGAGGATTTCGGCGACCCGGCCTTCCGGGAGCGGCTGGACGTCCTCTGTACCGCGCTGCGCGACGAGGCCACCCTGTCCGACACCGGCCGGGCCATGGCGTTCGAGCAATTGGCCGGACACCTGGTCAACCGGTTACGACTGGAGGCCCTGATCGCCGACCATCCCGAGATCGAGGACATAGCGATCGAGCGGCCGATCATCATCTGCGGTCTGCCCCGCACCGGCACCACGCATCTGCACAACCTGCTCGCCGCCGATCCCGCACTCCGCTACCTGCCGTACTGGGAGAGCCTCGAACCAGTGCCCGGACCCGATGAGGACTCCCCACAACCCCGGCGGGATCGATGCGGAGCCGGCCTGGAACTGGTGAACAGTTCCATGCCGGAGTTCCGGCGGATGCACGACATGACCGTCGAGCATGCCCATGAAGAGATCCAGCTGCTGGCCAACGACATGTCCGGCATGCTGTTCGAAACCACTTACTACGTACCGAGTTTCGCGGCTCACTACAAGGCGCACGACCAGGCCGCCTCCTACGCCTACGTCAAGCGCAGCCTCCAGGCCATGCAATGGCTGCGCGGGGGCACCCGCTGGGTGCTCAAGTCACCTCAGCACCTGGAGCAGTTCCCGACGCTGGCCTCAACCTTCCCAGATGCGACTTTTGTTGTCACGCACCGTGATCCGGTCGAAGTGACGCTGTCGATGATGACCATGATCTGTTACGCGACCCGGATGGCGGTGGATCGTCCCGACGTCGCGAAGCTGACCGAGCACTGGCTGGGCCGCATCGATGACCTGCTCGCCGGCTGCGTCCGCGACCGCGAGGTGCTGCCTGCCGAGCAGTCCATCGATGTCCGGTTCGACGACTTCATGGCCGACGAACGGGGCACCCTGGCCGCCGTCTACCGGCTCGCCGGTCAACCGTTCGGAGACGACGTACGGGCCGCGATGACCGACTTCCTCACCGAGCATCCCCGAGGGCGTTACGGCGGCGTCATCTATGACGCGGCTGACCTGCAGCTCGATCCGGTGGCCCTCGCCGAACGGTATCGCGACTACCGCGAGCGGTTCCTCGCCTAGATATCCCGGCCGTCACTGCGCCGCGCCCCCGGCCCGGCGCATTGCTGCCGCGATGTGCTCGAAGTCGATCGCCAGGTGTGCGCGCGCAAGCGCTTCGGCGTCATCCCCGCGCCGCCCGGCGATCGCGTCGATCAGCTGTTCGTGCTCGCGCAGGGCCCGGAGCTCCATCTCACGCATGGTCGCCGAGTCACCCCACATGTGAGCCGGCGCGGCGATGCTCACGGAGGCTTCCAACTCGAGCAGCATCTGTTTGAGCACGGTGTTGCCGGCCGCGTCCATGATCGCCAGGTGCAGCGCGCTGTCCGCCTGCTGGGCGGCCCGGCCGCTCTCCGCCCGGCGGTAGTCCTCGAGCCGTTGCCGCAGCACGGCCAGGTCATGGTCGGTTCGAGCCTCCGCGGCCGCACGGCATACCGCGCCGTGGATTCGGCAGACGGCATCGCAGCGGTCCCGGAGTTCGTCGAGGCGCATGGTGAGAGTGCGTCCGACGGCCGCGGTCGACGACTCCGGCCATTGCTGCAACACATACGTGCCGCCGCCGCGGCCGCTGCGGCGGGTCTCCACCAACCCCAGTTCGACCAGCCGGGCCAAGGCCGCTCGTACCGTCATTCGCCCGACGCGCAGCGACGCGGCGAGTTCGCGCTCGGCGGGCAGGCGCGATCCGGGCAGGTACTCGCCGATTGCCACCGCAGTGACGAGCCGGTCGGTGATTTCGTCCACCCGCGACAAGGGTTCGAGTTCGCGCTCGAGGAGCCCGGGCGCGACGCCAGGAGGCTCCGCCGGCTGCGACTCGGGATTCCCCATGGGCACACAATATCGACGGTCCAAATTAAATCCTGATTAATGGTCTTGTCACGAGACCATTAATGGTCCATGCTGACCGCCATGCCTCGTTCCACCCGCACGGTGCCCTTCCGCGGTCACGAGACCTGGGTCCAGGTCAGCACACCCGAAACCGCCCGCCCCGAAGCGCTGCCCTTGTTCGTCCTGCACGGCGGACCCGGCATGGCCCACAACTACGTAGCCAATATCGCCGCCCTGGCTGATGAGACCGGCCGCACCGTCGTCCACTACGACCAGTTGGGCTGCGGCAACAGCACCCACCTGCCCGACGCCCCCGCCGACTTCTGGACACCTCAGCTTTTTGTCGACGAGTTCCACACCGTCCGCGAAGCCCTCGGGATCGACCGGTACCACGTGCTCGGACAATCCTGGGGCGGCATGCTCGGTGCCGAGATCGCGGTCCGCGTCCCGGAGGGGCTGGCCTCGCTGTCGATCTGCAACTCCCCTGCCTCGATGCAACTGTGGGTCGAAGGTGCGGCCGAACTACGCGCTCAACTACCGCCGCAGGCCCGGGCCGCGCTGGACCGACACGAAGCGGACGGCACCGTCACCGATCCCGAATACCTGGCCGCCACAGAGGAGTTCTACCGTCGCCACGTCTGCCGGGTCGAGCCGATGCCGAAGGACTTCGCGGACACCGTCGCGCAGATGGAGGCCGAGCCGACGGTGTACCACACCATGAACGGCCCCAACGAGTTTCATGTCATCGGAACTTTGCGCGACTGGAGCATCATCGACCGGCTGCCATCGGTCACCGCCCCGACACTCGTCATCGCCGGCGAGTTCGACGAGGCCACCCCGGCGACCTGGCAGCCCTATGTCGACCTCATCCCCGAAGCCCGCAGTCACGTGTTCGCAGACACCAGCCACTGCACCCACCTCGAGAAACCCGAAGAGTTCCGCAAGGTGATCGCCGACTTCCTGAATCAGCACGATCTGGCCGCTGCCGCCCGGGTCTGACCCCACCCCCCTTCGACTCGACAGGAACGCCATGGCAACTGAGGCCGGCTCCCCCGCTGCCCCTCTCACCACCGGTGAAGGACAGCGCGATCTCGAATCATTCGGCTACAAGCAGGAACTCAGCCGTTCTGTCTCCACGGCCGACCTCATCGTCTACGGCCTGGTGTTCATGGTGCCCATCGCACCGTGGACCATCTTCGGGACCGTCTACAACAGCGCGTCGGGCATGGTGCCGCTGGTCTATCTGATCGGCCTGATCGCCATGGTGTTCACCGCCCTGGCCTACTCGCAGATGGCCAAGTCGTTCCCGCTCGCCGGCTCCGTGTACGCCTACGTGGGCCGCGGCATCCACCCCGGTCTGGGGTTCTTCGCCGGCTGGGCCATCCTGCTCGATTACCTGCTGATCCCCACCCTGCTCTACGTCTTTGCCGCCGAATCGATGGTCGGGCTGTTCCCGGGCACTCCGCGCTGGGTGTGGGCAATCGTCTTCGTGGTGGTGAACACGATCATCAACCTGCTCGGCGTGGGTTCGCTCAAGATCGTCAACCGCGTATTCCTGGCTGTCGAACTGGTTTTCGTCGTGCTGTTCGTCGTCATAGCGGTGCGCGCCATCAACGGGCAGTCGCTTCCCGACGTCGGCTGGAGCGCGCTGCCGATCTGGAACTCCGAACTTGTCACCGCGCCGTTGATCGCGGCGGCACTGTCTATCGCGGTGTTGAGCTTCCTCGGCTTCGACGGCATCTCCACGCTGGCCGAGGAGTCCACCGGGAAGAAGAACCCGGCCGGTCGCGCGATGATCGTCGCCCTGTTCGTGGTGGCATTCCTGTTCATCACCCAAACCTGGCTGGCCAGCCTGCTGGCCGGGGGCCGCGAATCGTTCGGTGATGACGAGGTGGGCAACGCGTTCTTCCTGCTGGTGCAGGCCGCGTCGAGCACCGGCTGGATGAACGCGTTCTTCGTGGTCAATGTGCTCGCCGTCGGCTTCGCCAACGCGATGGCCGCCCAGGCCGCGACCAGCCGGTTGTTGTTCTCGATGAGCCGCGACCGCCAACTGCCCGCCTTCCTGTCCACGATCAGCGCCCGCAAGGTGCCGATCGCAGCCATCCTGGTGGTCAGCGCCCTGAGCCTGGTACTGGTGCTGTTCTTCGTCGGACAGATCGGATTGATCTCGTCGCTGGTGAATTTCGGTGCGCTGTTCGGCTTCTGTCTGCTGCACGCCTCGGTCATCTGGTACTACGTGGTGCGCCAGAAGTCGAAGAACTACATCCTGCACCTGGCGGTGCCGACCGTCGGCTTCCTGATCATCGGCTACGTGTTGATCAACGCCGATGCGCTGGCCAAGATCGGCGGCATCGTGTGGCTGGTGATCGGCGGGATCATCTTCGCCACCAACTTGATTCGCGGGCGCGGGGTCCCTGAACTAGCTGAGGAACCGGCGACGTAACGGCTCGGCGAGGTCACCACGGCCCCCCACCACGACCTCGCCCACCCCCAGCCACGACGCCATCGTCCTCAGCTCGACGGCCAGGGCCTCCGCCACCCGCGCGGGGTCCTGGCCGTCTTCCATGAACGCGCCGGGCACCTGCAACGCGGCATCGGTGCGTTTCAGATCGACCCGCGCCACCAACTCGCCGTCAAGCAGGAACGGCCATACGTAGTAACCGAATTGACGTTTCGGTGCCGGCGTGTAGATCTCGATCCGGTAATGAAAATTGAACAGCCGCTGCACCCGGGGCCGGAAGAAGATCAACGGGTCGAAGGGGCACAGTAACGCTGTCCCCCGGTCACGGCGCGGCACGATCTGCCCCGTCCGGAGGTAGGCCGGGACGCCTTCGACGTCCACGGGCTCGAGCTCTCCGTCGGCTACCAGCTTGGCGATCGCAGGCTTGACCTGTTTGGCGGCCATCCGGAAGTAGTCGCGGATATCGGCCTCGGTACCGACTCCCAGGGCGGTGGCCGCCCGCAACGCCAGCTCGCGGAACGCCTCCTCGTCGTCGACCTCTCTGGCCAGCACCTCTGGCGGCAGTACCCGTTCGGTGAGGTCGTAGTGCCGGGCGAAGCCGACGCGCGTCGCCGTCGTCAAGACCCCTGCCGACCACAGCGCCTCGGCCACCCACTTGGTGTCGCTGCGGTCCCACCACGGCCCTTTGCGTCCGCGCGGCGCGGATTCCAGGTGGGCCTCGATCTGCCCCGCGGTGGACGGTCCGAGCTCCGCCACTGCCGCGACCACATCGTCAGCCAACTTCTGGTTCTTCCGGACGATCTCCCTACCCCACCGGCCGTGGGTGTACTCCCGCATCCGCCACCGCAGCAGCGGCCAGTCTTCCACTGCCATCAATGCGGCTTCGTGCGCCCAGTACTCCACGAGAAGCCGAGGTGAACGCGCACTGTGCGACCAGGCGGCCCGGTCCAGCGCGTCACGGTCATACGGCCCCAGCCGGCTGAACACCGGCGCATAGTGCGCGCGTACCGCGACCGACACCGAATCCAGCTGCAGTACCTGGATCCGGGAGATCAGCCTGCGCAGGTGGGCACGCGTGACGGCGCCGCGCGGCTTGGGTTCATGAAACCCCTGGGCTGCGATGGCGACGCGGCGGGCCTGTGCGGTGGTTAGGGTGGCCACCTTGCCATCGTTCCCTAGGGCACCGACAAGTAGCGGAGCGGATTGGAGCGAACGTCCCGACAAGTAGCGGAGCGGATTGCAGCGATACTGGTGCGCGTGGCGTTCGACTGGGATGCGTTCGAGACCGAGTTGACCCTGGCGGCGTCGGATGCGGTCCGCGCGATGGTTCAGACGGCAGCGTCGGAGACGCCGTATGCCGTGGCGTTCAGCGAGTTCTATGCCGAGACCACCGGGGTGATCTACCTGCCCAATCTCGCGTTGGCCACCGAGGAATCGGTCGAGGATCCCGATTGCCGGTTCAGCCCGCCGGATTGGGAGTACCAGGACTACGAGTGGGGCGAAACCGATTCGGGCTGGGGCGAGCAATTGAGCGCGGCAGTCACCGGCCTACCGCGGGTGCAGTGGGAACAGGAGTGGGACCGCTTCGCACAGGCGATGCTGAACATCGTCGCCGGGACGCGCACCGCACTCGTCGCCGACGGCACCCTGCCCCATGACGTGGTGGTCTACCTCGACGACGAGGCCGGCGATCTCCTGGTCCGCTCGGTCACACCTGAGGAGTTGCTGCGCCACTTTCCCGACTATGCCGCCTCCGCCGACGCCGAGCGGGCCGTGCTGTCTTTGCCGGTTCCCCAACGCGTCGCGGCGCTGGCCGCAGCCGCAGGCTTGACGCCCGGGCCGCGCTCGGATCTGGGACAGGAACGCGCCACCGACCTACTCATCGACCTGGGTAAAGCCGCCGTGCCGGTGGGGATCGCCGCCCTTACCCGGCGCGACACCGCGTGGAAGGGCGCCAAGCTCTTGGCGGATCTGCACATCGCGACCCCCGACGTGCTGGCGGCACTTTGGGCAGCCGTCGGACTGAGAGGCAATGGGCACGATTGGGCCGCGGCCGCCCTCGGGCGCCTCGGCGCAGGCCGAGAAGTGCTGGGGCGATCCGATCTTGCGCCCGCGACCCGGGCCGCGGCAGTGACCGCGCCGTACACGTCGTTCCGCGATCACGGCCGCGAACACGCTCCGCTGACCTATGACCTGCTGGGAGCTGGGCTGGCCGATGCGGCGATCGCAGAACTGGTCGCCGACGAGCTCAAGCCCGGACGCGGCCACTGCACCCTCGACGCCGCCGACCTGCCGGGTGTCCGCCCCGGCCTCGATCACACCGAGCCGGTGATCCGGCGTCACGCCGTCGTCGTCATCGGCGATCTGATCGGTCCGATGGGTCCCGGGAACCTCGACGATGAGGTGGTGCGGGCCCTGGAGAGGAGCCTTACCCGGCTCGAGGCCGAGGATTCTGACAGCGAGGTGCGCCGGCTCGCCGGCTACCGGGCCCGCACGTAGCTGCAGTAGCGGTACCGCAGACCCGAGCTGCTGGTGAGCCATTCCCCCGTGGTCCTGGTCCACGAGTCGTCGAGCACCGGCGCCATCGCGTCACCCGCTGCGGGTGTCAGGTCGATGTCGATCTCGGTCACTTCGCACCGAACCGCGAACGGTAGGGCTTGTACGTAGACCTGCGCCCCACCGATCACCCAGCCGCGGAAGACGTCATCCAGATCGAGGAGCACCTCCGCACCTTCTGCGACATAGTCGGGGTTACGGGTGATGACGACATTGCGCCGCCCCGGCAACGGACGGACCTTGGCGGGCAACGACTCCCAGGTCAGCCGACCCATTATCACCGTCTGGCCGAGGGTGAGTTGCTTGAACCGGGCCTGGTCCTCCGGCAGGTGCCACGGGATGCCGTTGTCCCGTCCGATGACGCCAGAGCTCGACTGTGCCCAGATCATCGCCAGCTGTCGAAGATCTTCGGTCATACAGCGACAGGTGCCTTGATCGCCGGGTGCGGGTCGTAGTTCAGAATCGCAATATCCTCATAGGTGTAGTCGAAAATCGAATCACGTTGGGCCAGAACAAGTTCTGGGTACGGCCGAGGTTCCCTGCTGAGCTGTAGGGCCACTTGCTCGACGTGGTTGTCGTAGATGTGGCAGTCGCCGCCGGTCCAGACGAACTCGCCGACGCCGAGACCGGCCTGCGCGGCCATCATGTGGGTCAGCAGAGCGTAGCTGGCGATGTTGAACGGCACGCCCAGGAACAGGTCGGCGCTGCGCTGGTACAGCTGGCAGGACAACTTGCCGTCGGCGACATAGAACTGGAAGAAAGCGTGGCACGGCGGGAGCGCCATCTGAGGGATCTCGCCGACATTCCACGCCGAGACGATGTTGCGCCGCGAGTCGGGGTCACGCTTGAGCAGATCGAGGGCGTTCGAGATCTGGTCGATGTGTTCACCGGACGGTGTCGGCCACGACCGCCACTGCACGCCGTAGATGGGGCCGAGATCGCCTGTCTCACTGGCCCATTCGTCCCAGATCGTGACACCGTGGTCGTGCAGCCACCGCACGTTGGAATCGCCGCGCAGGAACCACAGCAGTTCGTAGATCACCGATTTGGTGTGCACCTTCTTGGTGGTGATCAGCGGGAAGCCGTCGGCCAGGTCGTAGCGCATCTGGTGCCCGAACAGGCTGCGGGTGCCGGTACCGGTGCGATCGGATTTCGCCACGCCCTGCTCGGTCACCTTCCGCAACAGGTCCTCGTAGGGGGTCTGGATCGGCACGCACTCAGCTTACGTGCCGTCGCGGGGAGTAGAACGGTAGCCATGCCGACCACCACAGACTCGATCAGCACAGCCGATGGCACCTGCCGCGTCACTGTCGCCACACCGGAGGGCGACGGCCCCTGGCCCGGGGTGGTGCTGTTTCCCGATGCCGGCGGCCTGCGCCCGACCATGGAGGAGATGGCGGCCAAGCTGGCCGGATTCGGCTATGTCGTGCTGGTGCCCGACGTCTACTACCGCACCCCGGGCTGGGGTCCCTTCGACCTCAACACCGTGTTCACCGACCAGGAGCAGCGCAAGAAGCTCTTCGAGCTGATGGGCACGCTCACTCCGGAGATCATCGCCACCGACGCCGAGGCGTTCTTCGACTACCTCGCGGCCCGTCCCGATGTGTCCGGCGACAAGTTCGGCACCACCGGCTACTGCATGGGTGGGCGCGCCTCCCTCATCGTCGCCACCCGGGTGCCCGAGCGAGTGGCGGCCGCCCTCTCGTTCCACGGCGGCAGGCTCGCCGTCGAAGACGATCCCGACAGCCCGCACCTGCTGGCCGACAAGATCCAGGCGACCGTCTACGTCGCCGCGGCCGCGAACGACGCCTCCTTCACCGAAGATGACGGCAAGCGGTTGGAGGACGCGCTGTCGGGCGCGGCGGTCGACCACACCATCGAGTTCTATCCCGCCGCCCACGGCTTCGCGGTGCCCGACCATGCCGCGGTGTACGACGAGGACGCCGCACAGCGGCACTGGGAGAACACCGAGCGCGTGTTCGGGGCCGCTTTGGCTCCGGCCTAGGCCGTAGGCGACGATTGACGGCGTGTATGACCAGCCCTTCTCCGACGAGTCCCATCCCACCGAACCCGGATTCCGGATCGACCCGGTACTGGCCCGGAGCTGGTTGCTGGTAAACGGCGCGCAGTATGAACGGTTCGCCCCTGCGGCGCGCTCTCACGCCGACATCGTCGTCCTCGACATCGAGGATGCGGTGGCTCCCAAGGACAAGGCGGCCGCCCGCGAGAAGGTGACCCGCTGGCTGGCCGACGGCAACAGCGACTGGGTCCGGATCAACGGCTTCGGCACCCCGTGGTGGGCCGACGATCTGGAGATGTTGGCCGGAACCTCGGTCGGCGGTGTGATGCTGGCGATGGTGGAGTCGGTGGACCACGTCACGGAGACGGCTCGACGACTGCCCGATGTGCCGATCGTCGCCTTGGTGGAGACCGCGCGCGGCCTCGAGCGAATCACCGAGATCGCCTCGGCGAAGGGTGCGTTCCGGCTCGCGTTCGGAATCGGTGACTTCCGGCGCGACACCGGATTCGGCGACAACCCGGCAACGCTGGCGTACGCGCGCTCGCGGTTCACCATTGCCGCCAAGGCGGCCGGATTGCCCGGCGCCATCGACGGCCCGACCGTGGGGTCGAGCGCGTTGCGCCTGTCCGAAGCGACGGCCGTGTCCGCCGAGTTCGGCATGACCGGCAAGATCTGCCTGACGCCGGATCAGTGCGCCACGGTCAACGAGGGTCTGGCCCCGTCTCAGGACGAGATCAGCTGGGCGAAGGAGTTTTTCGCCGAGTTCCAGCGCGACGGCGGGGAGATCCGCAACGGGTCAGACCTGCCCCGCATCGCCCGGGCCAACAAGATCCTCGACCTGGCCAGGGCCTACGGCGTTCACGAGCCCGAGTACAGCGACGATCCGGACCACGTGCCGGCCCCGTCCGACACGTATCACTACTGAGGTTCGCTCAGGTCTGGGGTTTGTCGTCGTTGCGGTGCAGGAAGGTGTTGATCGCGCGGGCTATTCCGCGCCCTGCATAGATGCCGGCGGCGATGGACACGATGATCATCGCGATGAACATCACCAGCCAGTTGGCCCGGCTGTGACTGACGTTCCACCAGATGAACGTGAACAGCAGTGCGCAGATGAAAACGACGATGTCCCGCCAATTGCCGCGGTAGGACATCGCGGCTTCGCGGATTTCGCGAGTGCGGTCGCTCGCGTCGATCAAGCCGTCGATACGTTCGTCGATGCTGGCCTTGAGCCGCGCCTTCCGTTCGACATCTTCGGCCGGCAACCGGTCCAACAGATCGAGATCCTTGGTGATCATGCCGCGGATGTCCGGTGGTTTGAGGTTGCCTGCGATCACCCCGAGCATCGCTCCACCGGCGATGGGAGCGGCTCCGAGGGCAAGTTCGGCAATGCCCGGCATAGCTGTCCTCTCGTCAGTCCATCAACGTGGCAGCCAACGTGCCGCCCAACTCGTAGGCGCGTTCCCGGACGGCTCCGTCCACCACTGTCGTAACTTCAAGTACGTCAGCCGCTTTGACCAACGCCAGCCCGGTCACGATCTTGTCGACCGCGCTCGCCGCACCGACCGTGTCGTTGTTGCCGTGCACCCACAGCCCGTACGGACGCCCGGCCACGTGGTCGAGGCTCGGGTAGTACACAGTATCGAAGAAGTGTTTCAGCGCACCGCTCATGTAGCCGAAATTGGCTGTGGTGCCGAAAAGGTAGCCGTCCGCGGCGAGCATGTCGGTGACGGTGGCAGCTAATGCCGGGATGGACTCGACCGTGACACCGGAGATGTCCGGATCCCGCGCCCCGGCCAGCACTGCCTCGAGGAGCTCCCGCGTCGCCGGGGACGGCGTGTGATGCACCACGAGCAGTGTCTTGGTCATGAGGCCTGTTGTTCCTGCATCCGCACCGCGGTACGCATGGTTTCGCGGGCCCGGCCGCGGTCACCGGCGAAGTCGTAGGCCCGGGCGAGCCGGTACCAGCGAACCCAATTGTCCGGGTCGGCTTCCAGTTCGGCCTTGACCGTCATGAACAATTCGTCAGCCGCATCGCGTTCGATGCGGCCCGAGGGCCGCGTCGGCAGCTCACTGACATCGAGTTCCATGCCCTGTTCGCGGGCGAGGCGGGCCAACCGTTGGTGTGCCAGGCCCGCCCGCAGCGTGGTGAACAGCACCCAGACCCCGATCAGCGGGAAGACCAGCAGCGCCAAGCCCAGCCCGATCGCGGCCGGCTCCCCCGAGCCGATGAAGACCAACGCGGTGCGCCCCAGCATCAGGAAGTAGACGATCAGCGCCAGGCACATGAAGCCGATCACCAGTTGGATGCGCAGCGACCGCGCGCCGTCACTCACGACAGATCGAGCAGCGGTTCAATGCCGATGGTCAAACCGGGCCGTTCGGCGATCTTGCGTACCGCCAGCAGCACCCCCGGTACGAACGAGGACCGGTCCAGGCTGTCGTGCCGGATCGTCAGCGTCTCCCCCTGCGTGCCGAACAGCACCTCCTGGTGGGCGACCAGGCCTGCGAGCCGCACCGAGTGCACCGGCACGCCGTCCACGTCAGCGCCGCGGGCCCCCTCCAGACCGGTGCTGGTGGCATCCGGGTTGGGCGGCATGCCTTTTCGCGCCTCGGCGATGAGCTTCGCGGTGCGTGCGGCAGTGCCGGACGGCGCGTCAGCCTTGTGCGGGTGGTGCAGCTCGATGATTTCGACCGATTCGAAATACCGCGCCGCCTGCTGGGCGAAGTGCATGGACAGCACCGCACCGATGGCGAAGTTGGGCGCGATCAGCACCGCGGACTCCGGCTTCTCCTTGAGCCAGGCCTCCACCTGTTCGATGCGATCCCAGGTGAATCCGGTGGTCCCGACGACGGCGTGAATCCCGTTGTCGATGAGGAACTTCAGGTTGTTCATCACCACGTCGGGGTGAGTGAAGTCGATGACGACGTCGGTCTTGGCGTCGGTGAGCATGGTCAACGGATCACCCATGTCGACCCCGGCCGAAAATGTCAGATCCTCCGCGGATTCGACCGCGTGCACCATGGTCGCGCCGACTTTGCCTTTTGCTCCGAGAACACCAACTCGCATGGTTGGGAGCCTACTGCCCACAATGGCGCCGCCTCCCTTGCACCGCGAGCGTGCGTGTCTGTTGGTGAACCCGCCGTGTTGTGTCGACATTCTGTGCACGCTCGCGATTGTGCTGACTGAGCTGCGCAAAGGTGTCAGATATCGAATGCATGTCCGAATCATGTCGGAGGCGGTCGGGTCGGGGCCCCGGCATCTACGGTGGAACCATGCGCCTGATCCCGCTGGCACCCTTCGCCGTGGCCGCCCTCGCATTTGTGGGATGTGCCGACAACGCGGCCGCCGACGCCGAAGACCTCAACGGCCGCACGTTCATCTCGGAGCAGGTGGAGGGTGACCAGATCCCCGGCGGTGGGCCGCTGACGATCGGTTTCGACGGAAAGCAGATCAGCACCTTCGCCGGCTGCAACCACGGCTCCGGCAGCGCCGACCTGTCGGACGGCCGGATCGCCGCCAACCAGCTGGCCATGACCATGATGGCCTGCCCACCCCCGGTGGGTGATGCGGACGCCTGGGTCTCGAAGTTCTTCGACGCCAAGCCAACCTGGTCCTTGTCGGGCGACACCCTCACGTTGCGCACCGACGCCGCGACGGTCACGTTGCGGGACAAGAAGGTGGTCGACCCCGATCGTCCGCTCACCGGCACCACCTGGCAGGTCACCAGCCTGGTGTCCGGGCAGGCGGTCAGCACGTCGGTGGCACTCGAACAGTCCAAGCCCACGCTGACCATCGGTGACGACGGTGCGGTCAGCGGTTCTACCGGGTGCAACCGGATCAACGGGCACGCAAACGTCTCCGGGTCGCCGGCAGTCATCGACTTCGGCCCACTGGCCACCACGAAGATGGCCTGCCCGCCCGAGGTCACCGAGGTTGAGCAGGCCGTGCTGCGGGTGCTCAAGGGTGCGGTCCAGACGGCCATCGACGGCGACGAGCTGACACTGTCCGGCACCGACGGCAACGGGCTGGTGCTGCGCGCGCAGTGAACTTACAGCGGTGATGCCCCGCGCAGGTGTTCGAAGATCAGTGAGGTCTGCGTACCCGCCACGTCGGCGTCGGCGTTGAGGTTCTCCACCACGAACGCCCGAAGATCCTCGGTGTCACGCGCCGCCACATGCAGGATGAAGTCATCTCCCCCGGCCAGGAAATACACGTCCATCACTTGTGGCCGGGTGCGGATATGGGCGATGAAGTTGCGAATCTTCCCGCGGGCGTTGGACTGCAAGCTCACCGAGATCATCGCTTGCAGGCTGAGCCCGACCGCGGCCGGATCGATGTCGGTGTAGAAGCCCCGGATCACCCCGAGTTCCTGGAGTCGGCGCACCCGCCCGTGGCAGGTCGATGCGGCGATACCGACCGCGTCGGCCAATGCGCTGTTGGACATGCGGGCATCGGCGTGCAGCGCGAGCAGGATGCGACGGTCCACGTCATCGAGTTCGGGCCGAACATCCTTCGGTGAACGGGTCCCACGACCCGGCAGGCTTGACGATCCTTCATTCACGCCGCCATCCTAGCGAATCTTCATCGGGGATATTGCTCCGATATCGAAGGTTCTTCACAATTATTTTCAACACACCAACTTTGAAGGAGCGATCATGCTCGTCGGCGTCCCGACCGAGATCAAGAACAACGAGTACCGAGTGGCGATCACCCCTGCGGGGGTGGCGGAGCTGACCCGCCGCGGCCACGAGGTGATCATCCAGGCCGGGGCCGGTGAGGGGTCGGCCATCACCGACAACGACTTCAAGGCCGCCGGCGCCGAGATCGTATCCACCGCCGAGCAGGTGTGGGCCGAGGCCGAACTGCTGCTCAAGGTCAAAGAACCCATCGCCGCGGAGTATGCGCGCATGCGCACCGGCCAGACTCTGTTCACCTACCTGCACCTGGCCGCGTCCAAGGAATGCACCGACGCCCTGCTGGCCTCGGGCACCACCTCCATCGCCTACGAGACCGTGCAGACCGCCGATGGTGCGCTGCCGCTGCTGGCCCCGATGAGTGAGGTCGCCGGACGACTGTCGGCGCAGGTCGGGTCCTATCACCTGATGCGCACTCAGGGCGGGCGCGGCGTGCTGATGGGTGGGGTGCCCGGTGTCGCCCCGGCCGAGGTCGTCGTCATCGGTGGTGGCGTGGCCGGCTACAATGCCGCACGCATCGCCAAGGGCATGGGTGCCCACGTCACGGTGTTCGACCTGAACATCAACACCCTGCGCAAGATCGACAACGAGACCAACGCCGGCATCGAAACCCGCTACTCGTCCTCACTGGAACTCGAAGAGGCCGTCAAGAAGGCCGACCTGGTGATCGGTGCGGTGTTGATCCCGGGCGCCAAGGCCCCCAAGCTGGTCACCAATGCCACCGTCGCCCATATGAAGCCGGGCGCGGTACTGGTCGACATCGCCATCGACCAGGGTGGCTGCTTCGAGGATTCCCGGCCCACCACCCACGACGATCCGACGTTCAGCGTGCACGACACGGTGTTCTACTGCGTGGCCAACATGCCCGGCGCCGTGCCGCGCACCTCCACCTTCGCACTGACCAACGCCACCATGCCCTACGTACTCAAACTGGCCGACAAGGGCTGGAAGGCCGCCTGCGCCGACGACGCAGCACTGGCCAAGGGCCTGTCCACACACGAAGGCAAGCTGCTCTCCGAACAGGTCGCCGTCGACCTCGATATGCCGTTCACCGATCCGGCCACGTTCTTGGCCTGATCCCACCCCACCGTCGCCCGGCTGGAGCTCGCTCCGGCCGGGCGACGCGCATTCCCGGGCGGCGAACTTTTCTTGACACGTGTCAAGTATGGTGGCCTTCATGCTGCAGGAGTTGTTTCCGATCGTCCCCACGACGACACGTGACGCGCTCGCCGCCTTCGACGCGGCCGACGCCGTCGAGCCAGAATTCATGCTGGGCACCTGGCACGGTGCTGAATTGCCCACCGGACATCCGATGGACGGTCTACTGGCGGCCAGCGGTTGGTGGGGCAAGCAGTTCGTCGACGGTGAGACCGTCCACCCGCTGCTGTTCCCCTCCGGCGACGGCACATCGCTGTGGGCCCTCAATCCCGTGCTGGCCTTCGGCGGCCTGGCCGTATCGAACAAGGTTCCGCTACTTCGGAATCGGTCGATGGTGGCCCCTATCGCCGCGTTGCGGCCCGTGCTGCAGACCCGGGCCCCTAAAGCGCGCTTGCGTACCACCCGATACCGCGGCGTGGACACCGCGACGATGATCTATGACCAGCTGCCCATCAACGACGTGTTCCGGCGGCTCTCCGACGACGCCGTCATCGGCGCCATGGACCTGCGGAACTCCCTCAAACCGTATTTCTTCGTCCTACAGCGCGACGAGTCACTGCGGGTGACCTAGCTGCCACCCGTACGCGCGCTGTTCACCGAAGATTCGACCGGTGGCTCCACGTCGATGCTTGGATCGAAAGGGCAAGCGTTACAAGGCCTTTTCCTCCGATCGACGTTCCAGGACTGAGGAGTCACCCATGGTCAACCTGCCCGTCGCGCACCAGCCCCGCCCGTTGCTGCCCGAGCTCTCGGAGTTCTTCGCCGGGATCACCCCGTTCGCCAGCCTGCGACCGATCTTCGAGCGCAACCTCATGCGCATCGAGGACGAGGTCACCGAGGACCACTACGAACTTCGCGCCGAGATCCCCGGTATCGATGCCGCCAACGACGTTCAGATCACCGTGGCCGACGGCCAACTGACCGTGAAGGCCGAGCGTTCCGAGCGCGCCGACACCACCGCACGGTCGGAGTTTTCCTACGGTTCCTTCCTGCGCACCGTGACGCTGCCCGCCGAGGCCGACGAGGACAACATCACCGCAGGCTACGAGCGCGGCATCCTGACCGTGCGCGTGCCGTTGTCGCAGAACCCGGCCGGCGCCCGGCAAATCCCGATCCAAGACGCCGAGAACGGCTCGACGGCAATAGGATCCGACGAGCACTCAGAGTAAGGACGGCAGCACCAGCGCGGTCAGCTCACCGATGAGCGGTCGCAGGTTCTCGGCCTTGGGGTCATGGGCCTGCGACTGCGTCATCATCACCAACAACAACCGTTGCCCGTCGGGGCCGAAAGCGATTCCGGCGTCGTTGGTGCTGCCGTAATCCCCACTGCCGGTCTTGTCTGCAGTGGTCCAGCCCTCCGGAAGACCGGCACGCATGCTCGAGGTCTGATTGGCCCGCATCCAGTCTTCCAACAGGCCGCGCTGCGACGGGCTCAATGCGTCCCCCGCCAAAATCGCACGGTATCCGACTGCCAGCGCCGCGGGGGTGCTGGTGTCCCTCGGGTCCCCGGGTATCGCCGAGTTCAGCTCGACTTCCCAGCGGTCCAGGCGGGTGCGCTCGTCGCCGACGCTGCGGGCAAAGGCGGTGACGGCCGCCGGCCCGCCAATGGTCTTCAGCAGCAGGTTGGCCGCGGTGTTGTCACTGCGCTGCAGCGCCGCCTGACACAGCTCGGCCAACGTCATCTCAGCACCGGCCCGCGTCTCGGTGACAGGCGAGTTCGGCACGAGTGCGTCGGCGTCGACGAACACCCGGTTGTCCAGTGAGATCTCGCCCCGCTCGGCCATCTGCAGCACCCGCGCAGCGGCGTAGCCCTTGAACGTCGAGCACATCGCGAACATCTGGTCGGCACGGTGCGTGATCCTCCGCCCGGAATCCAGGTTGGATGCGTACAAGCCGATCAGGACGTTGTCCCGACGCTCCAGTTCCGCCAGCTGGTCATCGATCGGTGCCGCCAATGCCGGTGCGGCGCCTCCGACGCCGGCACCGACGGCAGCTGCCGCCACGAGCGAACCGATCAGTACGTTGCGCCGCGAGAGTCCGGTCATTGGACCCAGCGTAGCGGGTCAGCCGGCGATAGTTTGAAGCTGTTGCGGCAAAGCCTTTTTCGAACCATAGGGACCGAGCACGGCAGCACCGTAGTCGCGAGACAGCAACTGGTGAGCGACGGCGTTGACCTCTTCGAGGGTGACCGCCTCGATCTGGGCCAACGTGTGATCGATGGTCCGGTGCTCACCGTAATTGAGTTCGCTACGGCCGATCCGGTGCATACGTGATCCGGAATCCTCCAGCCCGAGCACCAGCCCGCCGCGCAACGAGCCCTTCGCGATCCGGCATTCGTCGGCGGTGATCCCGTCTCTGGCAACACCTTCCAGAACTTCGGTGGTCACCCGCACCACTTCGTCAAACCGTTCCGGCTGACATCCCGCGTACACCGACAGCGCCCCGCTGTCGGCGAAGGTGTCCACCGTCGAGTACACCGAGTAGGCCAGGCCGCGTGATTCGCGAATCTGTTGGAACAGACGGGAACTCAAGCCACCGCCGAGTGCGGTGTTGAGCACCGACAGCGCCCACCGATGCTCCCAGTGCCGACCGGGGGTGCGAACCCCCAGTGACACATGGGACTGCTCCCCGTCGCGGTCGACCACGAGCAGCGCCGGCTTGCCCCCGACGCGTCCCGAACCCTTGCGGGGAGCCACCGCAGAACGGCCGACTTCCAGCCGCGGGCCGAAATGCTCTCGGACCAACGACACCACCACATCGTGGTCGATGTTGCCGGCCACCGCCACGATCATCCGTTCGGGCGTGTAACGACGGACGTGGAACGAATGCAGCTGCGCACGCGTCATCGTCTCGATCGACTCGACGCTGCCGATCACCGGACGCCCCACCGGATGGTCGCCGAACATCGCCGAGAGGAAGACGTCACCGAGGCTGTCCTCGGGATCGTCGTCGCGCATGGCGATCTCTTCGAGGACGACGTCGCGCTCCACCTCGACATCCTCGGTGGCACAACGCCCCCGCAACACGACATCGGCCACCAAGTCGACCGCGAGTTCGAGGTCGGAGTCGAGCACATGCGCGTAGTAACAGGTGTGCTCGCGCGTGGTGAACGCGTTCAGCTCACCGCCGACGGCATCGACGGCCTGCGCGATGTCGACCGCGCTGCGTGTCGGGGTGGCCTTGAACAGCAGGTGCTCCAAGAAGTGGGCGGCACCCGCGACGCTTCGTCCCTCGTCGCGGGAGCCGACACCCACCCAGACCCCGACCGACGCCGAACGCACCGACGGGATGTACTCGGTGACCACCCGGAGTCCGCCGGGCAGATCTGTCCGGCGGACGTCAGTGGTATTCAGTGCAGACGCCTTGGGTCGTGCCGAGCCGATCAGGACTCGGCAGCCGGGGCGGCTTCGGCCGGAACCGCAGCGCCGTCGGTAGCCGCCTCGGCGTCGGCCGGAGCCGCGCCCTCTGCCTGCTCCTCGTCGACGAGCACCAGCGAGATCTTGCCGCGGTTGTCGATGTCGGCGATTTCGACGCGCAGCTTGTCGCCGACCTTCACCACATCCTCGACCTTGGCGATGCGCTTGCCACGTCCCAGCTTGGAGATGTGGACCAGGCCGTCACGCCCTGGCAGCAGCGACACGAAGGCGCCGAAATCGGTGGTCTTGACGACCGTACCGAGGAACCGCTCGCCGATCTTGGGCAGCTGCGGGTTGGCGATCGCGTTGATCTTGTCGATCGCGGCCTGCGCGGACAGTCCGTCGGCCGCACCCACGAACACCGTGCCGTCGTCCTCGATGGAGATCTGGGCGCCGGTCTCCTCGGTGATCGAGTTGATCATCTTGCCCTTGGGCCCGATGACCTCGCCGATCTTGTCGACCGGAACCTTGATGGTGGTGATCCGCGGTGCATACGGGCTCATCTCGTCGGGGCGGTCGATCGCCTCGGCCATCACGTCGAGGATGGTCAGCCGCGCATCCTTGGCCTGGCTCAGCGCACCGGCCAGCACCTTGGACGGGATACCGTCCAGCTTGGTGTCCAACTGCAGCGCGGTGACGAAGTCCTTGGTGCCGGCGACCTTGAAGTCCATGTCACCGAAGGCGTCTTCGGCGCCGAGGATGTCGGTCAGCGCGACGTAACGGGTCTCACCGTCGACAGTGTCCGAGACCAGACCCATGGCGATGCCGGCCACCGGCGCCTTCAGCGGCACACCCGCGTTCAGCAGCGACAGCGTCGAGGCACACACCGAACCCATCGAGGTCGAACCGTTGGAGCCCAATGCCTCCGACACCTGCCGGATCGCGTACGGGAACTCCTCGACGCTGGGCAGCACCGGAACCAGCGCACGCTCGGCCAGCGCACCGTGGCCGATCTCGCGGCGCTTGGGCGAGCCGACGCGACCGGTCTCACCGGTCGAGTACGGCGGGAAGTTGTAGTGGTGCATGTAACGCTTGGTGGTCTCGGGCCCCAGCGAGTCGATCTGCTGGGCCATCTTGACCATGTCCAGCGTGGTGACACCCATGATCTGGGTCTCGCCGCGCTCGAACAGCGCGCTGCCGTGCGCCCGCGGAATCACGGCGACCTCGGCCGACAACGCCCGGATGTCGGTGATGCCGCGGCCGTCGATGCGGAAGTGATCGGTCAGGATGCGCTGGCGCACAAGCTTTTTGGTCAGCGACCGGAATGCGGCGCCGATTTCCTTCTCACGCCCGGCGAAGGTCTCGCCCAGACGCTCGAGCACCTCGACCTTGATCTCGTTGGTGCGGTCGTCGCGATCGTGCTTGCCCGCGATGGTCAGCGCCTCCGACAGAGCGTCGGTGGCCACCGACGCCACGGCGTCGTACGCGTCCTGCTCGTAATCGGGGAACACCGGGTATTCGCCGGTGGGCTTGGCGGCCTTCTCGGCCAGCGCCTGCTGAGCGGTGCACAGCTCCTTGATGAACGGCTTGGCTGCCTCGAGACCCTCGGCGACGACGGCCTCGGTGGGGGCACCGGCACCGCCGGCGATCAAGTCGATGACATTTTCGGTGGCCTCAGCCTCGACCATCATGATCGCGACATCGCCGTCTTCGAGCACCCGGCCCGCGACGACCATGTCGAAGACAGCCTTCTCCAGCTGCTCGACCGTCGGGAAGGCGACCCACTGGCCGTCGATCAGGGCGACGCGGGTGCCGCCGACGGGCCCGGAGAACGGCAGCCCGGCGAGCTGGGTCGACGCCGAAGCGGCGTTGATGGCCAGTACGTCGTAGAGGTCCTTGGGATCCAGGCTCAGCACGGTGACCACGACCTGGATCTCGTTGCGCAGGCCGTCGACGAACGACGGACGCAGCGGGCGGTCGATCAGGCGGCAGGTCAGGATCGCGTCGGTGGAGGGACGGCCCTCACGGCGGAAGAACGAGCCGGGGATACGGCCCGCGGCGTACATGCGCTCCTCGACATCGACCGTCAGCGGGAAGAAGTCGAAGTGGTCTTTGGGGTTCTTGCTGGCGGTGGTCGCGCTCAGCAGCATGGTTTCGTCATCGAGGTAGGCGACGACGGAGCCGGCGGCCTGCTGCGCGAGCCGGCCGGTCTCGAAACGGATGGTGCGGGTGCCGAAGCGCCCGTTGTCCAGGGTTGCGGTGGATTCGAACACACCGTCTTCAAGTTCAACTACAGACATAGAGTCCGTTGGCCTCTTTCGAATTCATTCAACTGTTTCGCGTCGTCACGCTGGCGATACGCCATGGGGCCTGGATACGGCTACGGCCGTCGATCGAAGCGGCCGGATGGACCCGCCAATGGGGTTCCGGCAGCCACTACCGAAGACCGCCCGACCAGGCGGGCCCGATATGACTCGCAGGAACAACGCCCGCGGACCGCGGGTGTCGCACCTGTGTTCAGCGCAGATTCCAGCCGCCGAACGCCCTCATGTTACACGGCAGCAACGGCCTGATCGGCATCCGTGGCAGCTAGGACACGTCCTCGACACATACGGTGAACTGGCGTTCCGGGTAGGCGTAACCGACTCCGCTGGCGCACTGATCGACGTTCGACACCCCGCGCAGCACCTCGGTGGCCCGTTGCCGGTGTGGCGCAGACGAATCCGCGCAGTCAACCCGATACGGGTCCTTGTCGTTCTCGGGATCGATGCTCATGCACGTGCCGGTAAGCCAGTCGATGTCCAGACACAGCGTCTGGGTCTCGTCGCTGAACGCGCTGCGCACGGAGTAATAGGTATCGACGTCGCCCGGGCATTGATCGCTGTCGGTGACCGTGGAGATCACCTTGTAGTTCGACGCGTCGCTTCCGCACTCCGCATGGCTGGCGTCCGGGCGGTCGTAGGTGCCGCTCATCTTCAGGCAGTCCCCTGCCTTCATGTCCGCGGCTGCCGCGGATGAGCAGGCGGTCAGGCCGCCGACGAAAAGTATCGCGGCTGCCCCGAGAGGGGCAGCCGCGGAAAGTGGTGGCATCGACGCCGCGTCAGCGACGCAGCCCGAGGCGCTCGATCAGCGAACGGTACCGCGCCACGTCAACCTGGGCGACGTACTTCAGCAGCCGGCGACGACGGCCGACGAGCAGCAGCAGGCCGCGACGCGAGTGGTGGTCGTGCTTGTGCTGCTTGAGGTGCTCGGTCAGATCCGAGATCCGCTTGGTCAGCAGGGCGACCTGGGCCTCCGGCGAACCGGTGTCGGTCTCGTGCAGACCGTAGCTGCTCAGGATTTCTTTCTTCTGCTCGGCAGTAAGCGCCACGAAATAACTCCATCATTTTCAGTTCCGCGAACAAATTCTCGGCGCAGCCACCGCGGACTGCAGCATGCACCGGATCGGCAGGAAGTCTAGCAGCCCGCTAGTGCGCTGCCAGAATCGAACGGGCCCGCTCGGTGTCCGCCTCCATCGCCACCACGAGGTCCTCGACTGACTCGAACTTCTCCATGCCGCGGATCCGGGCGACGAAGTCGACCGCCACATGCTGCCCGTACAGGTCGGCGTTGGTATCGAGCACGAACGCCTCGACGGTGCGTGTCCTGCCGGAGAAGGTCGGGTTGGTGCCGACGGAGACAGCGGCCTCGTACCGCTCGCCCGGGATGACGGTGCCCATCACCGGGCCGTGCCCCAACACGGTGAACCAGGCGGCGTAGACGCCATCGGCAGGAATCGCCGAGAACATCGGCGGCGCCACGTTGGCCGTCGGGAATCCGAGCACCCGGCCGCGGCCGTCGCCACGCACCACCACACCCTCGACCCGATGCGGGCGGCCCAGGGCTTCGGTGGCGGCCACCATGTCACCGGCGTCGACGCATGACCGGATGTATGTCGACGAGAACGTGACCCGCTCGTCGCGGCGCTCGGCGTCGAGTGTCTCGGTCACCAACGACATGCTCTCGACGGCGAAGCCGAAGCGCTCCCCTGCTGCGCGCAACATCGTCACGTTGCCTGCCGCCTTCTTGCCGAAGGTGAAGTTCTCGCCCACCACCACTTCGAGCACGTGCAGGTCTTCCACCAGCAGTTCGTGGATGTAGCGCTCCGGGGTGAGCTTCATGAAATCCGTGGTGAACGGCATGACCAGGAACACGTCGACGCCGAGCTCCTCGACCAGCTCGGCACGCCGGGTCAGTGTGGTCAACTGCGCCGGGTGGCTTCCCGGAAACACCACTTCCATCGGATGGGGATCGAAGGTCATGAGAACCACCGGCACTCCCCGCGATCGCCCGGCTTTCACCGCATGGCTGATCAGCTCCGCGTGTCCACGGTGAACCCCGTCGAACACCCCGATGGTGACCACACACCTGCCCCAGTCCGTGGGGATCTCGTCCTGCCCACGCCAGCGCTGCACGCAATCAGCCTACGACCCGAAGGCGGCACGGTCTGCTCTAGATCCCCCGATCAGGTGATGATTGCCTAAACTTTCCTACTGTGAGTCCCGACGGTAACCATCAAGACCTCTCCTCGGTTGCCCAGGACTACCTGAAAGTCATCTGGACGGCCCAAGAGTGGTCTCGCGAAAAGGTCAGCACGAAACTGCTGGCCGAGCGGATCGGCGTGTCCGCCTCCACAGCGTCGGAATCGATTCGCAAGCTCGCCGACCAGGGCCTGGTCCATCACGAGAAATACGGCGCCGTGACGCTGACGGACGCGGGTCGGCGCGCGGCGCTGGCGATGGTCCGACGGCACCGGCTGATGGAGACCTTCCTGGTCCAGGAGCTGGGCTACGGCTGGGACGAGGTGCACGACGAGGCCGAGATCCTGGAGCACGCGGTGTCCGATCTGATGCTCGACCGCATCGACGCCAAGCTGGGCCACCCCACGCGCGATCCGCACGGCGATCCCATCCCGGCCGCCGACGGCCAGGTGCCCACCCCTCCGGCCCGCCAGTTGTCGGCGTGTCAGGACGGCGACGCCGGTACCGTTGCGCGGATCTCGGATGCCGATCCGGAGATGCTGCGCTATTTCGACAGCGTCGGCATCAGCCTCGATTCCAGGGTGCGGGTGCTGGCGCGGCGTGATTTCGCCGGCGTGATCTCGGTGGCGGTGGGAAGACCGGGCGAACCCGACGATCCGTCCGGACCGGACGATACGAGCATTCAGGTCGAGCTCGGCAATCCGGCGGCGGAGGCGATCTGGGTCGTCGCGAGCTGACGACACGCGAGAGACGATCATCGCGATTTTTACCCGTGCGGCCTAGCCGATTCAGCACCAAGATGTCCTGTTCGTGACTGTCTCTCTGCACTGGTTCCTGCCCACCTACGGCGACAGCCGGTTGATCGTCGGCGGCGGCCACGGCACGCCCACAGGCGCTGCCGGCGGCGACCGGGAAGCCTCGATCGATTACCTGGCCTCGATCGTGCGCTCGGCGGAACGATTTGGTTTCACCGGCGCGCTGATCCCCACCGGGGCCTGGTGCGAGGACGCGTTCGTCACCGCAGCGCTGCTGGCCCGGGAGACCACGTCGCTGGCGTTCCTGGTGGCGTTCCGCCCCGGCCTGGTCAGCCCGACCTTATCGGCCCAGATGGCCGCGACGTTCGCCCGGCATGCCCCGGGACGGATCCTGCTCAACGTCGTCGTCGGTGGCGAGGCGCACGAGCAGCGGGCCTTCGGCGACCACCTCGACAAGGACGCCCGGTATGCGCGTTGCGACGAGTTCCTCGACGTGGTGCGGCGGCTGTGGGCCGGCGAGACCGTGACCCACAAGGGCGAGTACATCGACGTCGAAGAGGCTTCGCTGGCGTTGCCGCCCACTCCGGTGCCGCCGCTGTACTTCGGCGGCAGCTCGCAGGCCGCGGGGCCCGTGGCAGCCCGGCACTCCGACGTCTACCTGACCTGGGGCGAGCCGCCCGCCGCGGTGCGCGAGAAGATCGAGTGGATCCGCGCACTCGGCGAGGAACAGGGACGCAAACTGCGTTTCGGCATCCGCCTGCACACCATTTCGCGGGATACCTCCGAGGAGGCGTGGGCGCAGGCCGACCGGCTGGTCGCCGCGCTCGACGAGGAGACGGTGGCCGCGGCGCAGGCCGGCCTGGCCCGCAGCCAGTCCGAGGGCCAGAAGCGCATGCGTGCCCTGCACGAGGCCAACCGCACCAACGGCACCTGGAGCGATGCCCGCAGCCTTGAGATCGCCCCCAACCTGTGGTCGGGCGTCGGGCTGGTCCGCGGCGGTGCGGGTACCGCTCTGGTCGGCAGCCACACCGAGGTGGCCGACCGCATCGCCGAGTACGCCGAGATCGGCATCGACGAGTTCATCTTCTCGGGCTATCCGCATCTGGAGGAGTTGTTCTGGTTCGGCGAGGGCGTGGTGCCGATCCTGCGTGAGCGCGGGCTTTTCGGCGGCGGCGCCCAATCCGGTGCGCCGGCCTCGATTCCGTTCGTCGGTACGTCGCGATGACGGACCTGGCCGGCGCCGTTCGTATCTCCTCGGCTCAGGCAGCGCTGACGGTGGCCGCCGAGCTGTCGAGGTCGTTCGCCGAGGGTGCCGGCGCACGTGACGCGCACCGGATCCTGCCGCACGAACAGATTCAGGCACTGAAGGATTCGGGGTTGCTGGCCCTGACCGTGCCGGTCGAGCACGGCGGGCTCGACGTTCCCGTCGAGGTGCTCGCCGAGGTGCTGAGACTTATCGCGCACGGTGATCCGTCCATCGGCCAGATCCCGCACTCGCATTTCACCTTCTTGGAGGCCCTGCGACTGCAAGGCACCCCGGAACAACAGGCGTACTTCTACGGACTGGTCCTGGACGGGGCGTTGTTCGCCAACGCCCAGTCCGAACGCGGCCCGCACCCGATCGACGTCGACACCACCACACTGACGGCTTCGGACGCCGGCTACGTCCTGCGCGGCCGTAAGTACTACTCCACCGGGGCGTTGTTCGCCGACTGGCTGATCGTGCGCGCCTCACGCTCCGACGGCTCGGCGCAGGTGCCGACGGCCGCCACACCGAAGGCCATCGCATTCGTCCCCCGCGATGCGTCCGGCGTCGAGGTCATCGACGACTGGGACGGGATGGGCCAGCGGACGACGGCCTCGGGCACGGTCACGCTCGACGCCGTCGAGGTGCCGACCGCGCACGTGGTCGAGTTCAGCCCGATCTTCACGCAACCCACGGTGTACGGGGCCCGGGCCCAGCTGCTGCATGCGGCGCTCGACGTCGGTATCGCGACGGCCGCTCTGGAGGAAGCCGTGCGCCAGGCCGCCAAGGCCCGGCCGCATTTCGAGGCGTCGGTGTCCAGCGCCGTCGAGGACCCGACGCTGGTGCAGGCGGCCGGTGAGCTGACCGTGACGGTGCGGGGCGCGCAGGCGCTGCTCGCCGAGGCCGCCCGCCAGGTCGACACGGCCCGGGGCGATCTCACCGAGGACAGCGCTGCGAAGGCCTCGATCGCGGTGGCGATCGCCAAGGTGGCGGCCGCGCGCGCCGCGGTGGATGCCGGCAGCGCACTGTTCGAATTCGGTGGGACCCGCAGCGCCTCGGCCTCCGGCAATCTGTCGCGCTACTGGCGTGACGCCCGCACCCACACCTTGCACGATGCGACCCGCTGGAAGATCCGCCACATCGGCAACTACACCCTGTCGGGCACGAAACCGCCTCGGCACGGCCAACTTTGAGGTCTCAGATGTCGAGACGCCGGTGATAGGCCTCGCGGGCCGCCGGGTCGACGTGGGTGAATGCGGTGTCGAAATGCGCGGCAGCCGAGATTCTGTGCCGAATCCGGTCCGGTAAACCCGTGGTGATCTTGATCATCGCGCCCAGGGCCCGCGGTATGGCGAGTGTGGTGCGGTGGGTTCCTATCGCGGCGACGATAGCCGTCGCGACATCTTCGGGCTCTACCTCTGCGATGGGCCGTATCCATTTCGGAGTGCTGTGTCCGGCAGACAATTCGGTGTGCACCACGCCGGGGAGGACGGCAGTGACCCCGATTCTGTTTCCGGCGAGCTCGAGGTGCAGGGCCTCAGAGAATCCGACGACGGCGTGCTTGGTTGCGCAATAGGTGGCCAATCCCGCAAACGCGCTCACGCCGGCCAGCGATGCCACGTTGACGATATGGCCACCACTACCGGCCATCCGGTGCGCGGCGAGCTTCGACCCGTAGAGAACACCGCACAGGTTGATGGCGACCATGCGGTCGGTCATGTCATCGGTCTCGTCGGTGAAGCTGCCGGTGGGCATGATCCCGGCGTTGTTGACCAACACGTCCAGCAGGCCCAGCCGGTCCTCGGCGGCATCTAGAAATGAGGAGAACGATGTCCGGTCCGTCACGTCGAGCGGCAACCCGCAGACCACCCCGCCTGTCGTCTCCCTGAGTTCTGCCGCCGTCTTCTCGACCAGGGCCGCGTCGACGTCCCCGAGGGCGACCCGCGCGCCTGCCCGCAGGAACGCGGCGCCGGTCGCCATTCCGATTCCCCTGGCTCCCCCGGTGATCGCCACCACCCGGCCGCCTCGGTATGCGGTCTTCTTCATCGGAACTCCTTCCGCAACACAGCTTTGAGCACTTTCCCGGTTTCGTTGCGTGGCAAGGAATTTAGAAAGACGACATCCCGGGGCACCTTGTGACGCGCCAGCCCGGCCCGAACATGGGTCCTCACACCGTCGGCGTCCAGCGCCGCGTCAGGGCGACGAACCACGAAGGCGCGGAGCCGTTTACCGAAGTCGTCGTCGTCGACCCCCAGTACGCACGCCTCGACCACTTCAGGATGGCCGGCCAGTAGGTTCTCGACTTCCAGCGGAAAGACGTTCTCTCCACCGGACACGATCATGTCGTCGTCACGACCGTCGACGAACCACAGGCCGTCAGCGGTGAAATGACCGGTGTCCCCCGATGACAACAGTCCGTCGACGACCTCCTTGTGACCGCCGTCGGTGTAGCCCGAGAAACTCAGCCCGCTGGACACGAAACGTGTTCCGCTCCGGCCTGGTTCGGTGATCCGACGTCGTTGTTCGTCGTACGCGGCCAAGGTGCAGCCGACCGGCGGGCGCCCCACAGTGCCCGGCGCCGCGCGCAGCTCAGCCGGGGTGGCGACCGCAGCGACAGCCACTTCCGTGGACCCGTACAGGTTGTACAGCACGTCTCCGAAGGCCTCGGACGTACGCCGGCACAGATCCGGGGACAGCGCCGATCCGGCGGCAAACACGACCTGGAGCGAAGAGGTGTCGTAACGGGCGAGCACATCGGGCCCGAGGTCGAGAATGCGCTGCAGCATCGTCGGCACCACGATGAGAGCAGTCGCCTCATGGGTTTCGATCGACGCCAGCGTGTCCTCGGGCTCGAACCGCCGAGCCAGTACCACGCGGTTGCCCAGCACGAGCCCCAGTGAACAGGTCGCCAGACCCGTGGCATGGAACATCGGCGCGGCAACGCAGTAGGCGCCACCGGCCGGCCACGGGATCCGGTCGAGCAGCTGCGCGGACTGCAACGGACTCACCTTGTTCCGCGGCGCCCCCTTGGGGGTGCCGGTGGTGCCGCTGGTCAGCAACACCATCCCGCCCAGCGTGCCCGGAGCGGGCAACGGGTCTGTCCACTCGTCCCCTGCGATGGCGTCCAGTGTCGGGAATTCCGTTGCGTCATCGGCCCACCCGATGATGCGCTCGATGCCGGCCGGCAACACATCCAGTAGCGCTACGAATTCCTCATCGGCCACCACCGCCGAAATATGCTCCCGGACACAGACATCGGCCAGCTGCGGTGCGGCGAATCCCGTGTTGAGCAGAACCACCCTGGCCCCGATCTTGCCTGCTGCTGCCAACGCGAGCATCAGTCCGCGGTGGTTGCGTTCGAGGACACCCACGACCGTTCCGGCTTGGATGCCCTTTCGGGACAGTCCGCGAGCCAACGCATTCGATGTTCGTTCGAGATCGCGGAAGCTCAGGGTTCCGGCTTCGTCCACCAGTGCGGTCGCGTCGCCGTAGCGCCCGGCGGTATGCGTGATGAGACCGCCGAAGGACCCGTACTTTCGTAGCGCGCGGGATGCCCGGATGGCCGCCACGGGGCTGCGCACGTCGAGCAGACCGCGGCGCTGCAGAACCATCGCCGCCGATACGACCTCACGCAGCCGATTTACCATGTCCCTCATACGGCAACTCCGATCTCTGCGATGATCCGAACCACAGCCTCAGGGTCATCGAGTTGCGGGCAATGACCAGACCGTGGCAAGACGACGAGTCGGCTTCCCGGAATCTGTTGATGCAGTACTTGACTCGCCTTGACCGGAATGATCCGGTCCCTGGCGCCGTGCACGACCACGGTGGGACAGTTGATCCGGATGCCGCGGTGGCTACCCAGCGCTTCGTACGCGTATCGGAAGGCGTCACGCCCCAACGCCGCGACTGCGGACGGCCCCGACACCAAATCGGACCAATAGGTCACGACCTCGGGGTCCGCGGTGATTCCCGGGCCGTACAACACCCGCGGCACAGCGTTCGCGGTGAGCCGGCGCAGGCTACTCTCCGGAACCGGGATGCGTGCGAGCAAAGACCAGAATCCCGTGGGGACCCAACGCTTTCGGGCCAGGTTGGCGAGCCAGTGGCGGGCATTGAGCGGATCGTCCAGCGCGACCACCGCAGCGGCCAGGTCCGGATTGCGGGCCGCCGCCCTGAGCGCCGTCGCCGCACCGAGCGAGTTCCCCGCCAGGACCACCGGTCCGGTCTCGGCCAGAAGTGCATCGGCGAACCCGTCGAACTGTGGCAGCAAGGGGCCGGCGCGGCGGGGATCCGCCCGGCCGAAGCCGGGCAGATCGACCGCGAGCGCCCTACGCCCGAGCGCCTCCAGACGGGTGAGCACGCCACGCCACGTATCGGCACTGTCTGCGTAGCCGTGCAGCAGAACCACCGGGGTCCCGCTGCCCGGCACCGATAGCACCCTGGTGCCCACCCCGCCGAAACCGGCGCGGCTTTCGGTGATCATCCCGCGAGCAGCCCCTTCGCGATGTGCGTCACCTGCACCTCGTTGCTTCCCGCGTAGATCATCAGTGACTTGGCATCCCGGGCGAGTTGTTCCACCCGGTACTCAGCCATATAGCCGTTGCCGCCGAACAGCTGAACGGCTTCCATGGCCACCTCGGTCGCCGCCTCCGAGGAGTACAGCTTGATCGCCGAGGCCTCGGCCAGGGTCGGAAGTGTGCCCGCCTTGAGCCGCTCCAGAGTCTGGAAGACCATGTTCTGCACGTTGATCCGGGCGATCTCCATGCGTGCGAGCTTCAACTGGATGAGCTGGAACTCGGCGATCTTCCTCCCCCACAGCGTGCGGGTCTTCGCGTAATCGAGGCACAGCCGGTGGCACTCGTTGATGATGCCCAACGACATCAGTGCCACTCCCACTCGTTCGGCAGCGAAATTGGCTCGCGCACTGTCGCGTCCGTCACCGCCGGAATGGGACTCGGTCTCACCGAGCAACCGGTCGGGACCGATCCGTACGTTGTCGAAGAACAGTTCTCCCGTCGGCGAGGACATCATGCCCATTTTCTTGAACGGTCTGCCCTGCGTGAGTCCGGGCATCCCGGCATCGAGCACGAAGGTCAGCACCGGCCGGTCCCGGCGGTCCGTCGCTGCGTCGCCGTCGTCCAGTTTGGCGTAGACGATCAGCACGTCGGCGTACGGACCGTTGGTGATGAACGTCTTCTGTCCGTTGAGGATGTAGTCGGGGCCGTCGCGTCTGACATAGGTCTTCATGCCGCCGAACGCATCAGAGCCCGCGTCTGGCTCGGTGATCGCCCATGCCGCGATCTTCTGCAGCGTCATCAACTCCGGCAGCCACCGCTCCTTCTGCGCCGGCGTTCCGCGACTCATGATGGTCGCCGCCCCCAGTCCCAGGCTGACGCCGATGGTGCTGAGCAGGCCGATACTCACACCGGCGAGTTCCGACACCATGACAGCGGCCATCGAGGCCTGTTCACCGAGCGCGCCGATTCCCCCGGATTTGTCCCGGCTCTCCCCCGACCCACGCTCACGCTGCTTGTCGAGCATGCTCTTGACCGCCTCGGCAGCCATCACGTCGAGTCCGAACTCACTGAACAGCTTGCGGGCGAATGGGTACGGTGAGAGCTCGCCGCTCTCCAAGCGGTCGAGGTGCGGCCGGATCTCCTTGTCGATGAACTCGCGCACCGTGTCGCGCATGATGATGTCCGTGTCGGACCACTCGATCATGACGGCAACCTCGCAGCGATGTCGTCGATCTGCCACAGACCGTCGGTCTCGATGGTCTCGACGTCATGCCAGCCGGCGAGCTGCGAGATCGCGCCGCCCTGCACGGCGTAGACCCGACCGGTGATCGGGCACTTCTCCGTGGCGAGGTAGGCGACCAGCGGTGAGATATTGGCCGGGCTGAAAAGGTCGACCTCGCTCTCGTCCTCGGGTTCGGCCATGAGCGCACCCATTCCGGGCGTGGCCAGGGTCAAGCGGGTTCGGGCGATCGGTGCGATGGCGTTGACCCGTACGCCATACCGTTCCAACTCGTCGGCGGCGACGAGGGTCAACGCGGCGATCGCTGCCTTGGCCGAACCGTAGTTCGCTTGTCCGGCATTGGGAATCGTGGTACCCGACCCGGATGCGGTGTTGATCACCGACGCATTGGGCCGGTCGCCTGACTTCGACTGTGCCTTCCAGTACTCGGCGGCGTGCCGCAGCACCGAGAAGTGGCCTTTGAGATGAACCGCGATCACCGCGTCCCAATCGGATTCGGCCATGGTGGGAATGAAACCGTCGCGCAGGATACCGGCATTGTTGACCACGACATCGAGCCGGCCGAACTCGTCGATCGCCTGTTGGACCAGTGATTTCGCCCCGTCCCAGGTGGCGACGTTGGCGGTGTTCGCCACCGCCCTGCCGCCCGCGGCCTCGATCTCGGCCACCACCTCGTGGGCCGGCCCGCTGTCGCTCCCCTCGCCGGCGTTGCTGCCGCCCAGGTCGTTCACGACGACGCCGGCGCCCTGCGATGCGAACAACAGCGCGTGTTCGCGGCCGATCCCTCTGCCTGCGCCGGTGATGACGGCGACGCGCCCGTTCAATGCACTCATCTGTTATGCCTCCTCAGCTATTTCCGCCAGGCCGTCGGTGATGACGAAATCGGATCCTCTGGCGGTCTCGAACGCGTAGGTCGTGACACTGTTGGCCGAACCTCTCCGCCAGATGCGGGTCTCCAGGTCGTCGCCGGGGAGCACCATCTTGGAGAATCGCACGGCAAACCGCTTGAGCCGGTTCACATCTGATCCGGCCACTTCGGTCAGCACAGCCCACGACGTGAATGCCATGGTGCAGAGGCCGTGGGCGATGATGCCCGGCAGCCCTGCGTCTCGGGCCACCTCCTCGTCGAGGTGGATGGGCATGGGGTCGCCTGCAGCCGGGCTGTACCGGAAGGTCTGGTCGACGTCGACGTGCTGGTTCACCGTCGCTACCGGGGCACCGGCGCGCAATCCCTCGTCGAACCGGTGGGCCGGGCTCAACTCCCCCATTGACTTACCCGCATCGAACCCTCGAACGAATGTGGTGACATATTGCTCGTTCACCAGTTCGCCGTCTTCCGTTCGGCATTCGAGGTAGATCGCTGCCCGGGTACCGTTCTCGAGCCCTTCGTAGCCGATCATCTTGCCGCGGGACACCAGCTTGTCGCCGGGCCGGATCGGCCGGTGGAAGTGGAAGTCCTGCTCGCCGTGCACCACCCGCGGGATCAGTTCCACAGGGAGTACGTCAACGGCAGGTACGAGCAGCGCCTCGAACACCGGAACGATCGCGAACACCGGAGGTGCCACGTCACCAGAGCGATGCGCCGGAATCGGATCGTTGGTGGCCGCGGCATATTCGGCGAGCCGCTCGCGGGTGACCTCGAACCGTTCCTCGTCGGTCCAGGTGTTCAGCCCGCTGTCGTCGAAGCGCAGTTCCTCATCCGTGGTGCTGTTCGCCGCGGTCATGCCGACGCCGATGCCAGTGCGTCGAGCGCGTCCAGGCTCTTGTCGAGTTGTTTGACGCCGTCCTTCTCGACGGCCTTGGCCAGCGCCCCCTTGACCAGCGCGCCCTCGAAGTCACCGCTGACGGTGAATCGGGAGCCGGCCTCGATCGGGACGATGGTGAATGCGAACTTCGCCTTCACCCCGGCCATTCCGGTGCCGGACAACACCAGGCTGTTGGGCGCATCGACGGATTCGATGGTCCATTCGATCTTGTTCGCCATGCCCAGCATGACGATCTTGGCCGTGAGCCGGGCGCCTTCGGTCAGCGTCGCCGGCGGTTCCTCCAGCCATTTGTCGTGAACGGTGAACCACTTGTCCCACGTCTGCGGGTCCGAGACCGTGGCCCACAAGGCGTCCGGACTGGCGGCGAGCTCACGGGTGGCTTCGATATGTCCCATTGTCAGTTCCCTATCTGTGTGTGTCGGTTACCGGTCGGCCCGCTGATAGGCGGTCACCACGGCAGCCCCGCCCAGGCCGATGTTGTGTTGCAACGCGGCGGTGACGTTGTCCACCTGACGTTTGTCGGCCGTGCCTCGCAACTGCCAGGTCAATTCGGCACACTGGGCCAGGCCGGTCGCGCCCAACGGATGCCCCTTGGAAATCAGGCCTCCGGATGGGTTGACCACCCAGCGCCCGCCGTAGGTGGTGTCGCCGTTGTCGATCAGCTTCGGTGCCTCGCCTTCACGGCAGAGTCCCAATGCCTCGTACAGCAGCAGTTCGTTGGCGCTGAAGCAGTCGTGCAACTCGATGACCTGAAAGTCATCGGGACCCAGGCCCGACTCGTCGTAAACCTGCCGGGCGGCAGCGACATTCATGTGATGGCCGATCAACGCCTTACAGGTGCCGTCGAAGCTGTTCTCGAAATCGGTTGTCATCGCCTGGCCGACGATCTCCACGGCCTGGGAGGCCAAGCCGTGCTTGTCGACGAAGTCCTCGCTGGCCAGAATCACCGCACCCGACCCGTCCGAGGTGGGCGAGCATTGCAGCTTGGTCAGCGGGTCGTAGATCATCCTCGAACCGAGGATGTCGTCCATGCTGTACTCGTCCTGGAACTGTGCGTAGGGATTGTTGACCGAGTGCTTGTGGTTCTTGTACCCGATCTTGGCGAAATGCTCTGCGGTCGAACCGTATTCCTTCATGTGTTCGCGGCCCGCGGCACCGAACATCCACGGTGCGGGCGGGAACAGCACCTCGGAGATCTCGGCCAGCGCCAGGAAGTGTTTCGCCATCGGTTGTTCGCGGTCGTCATAGGTCGAGCCGAGCGACCCTGGCTGCATCTTCTCGAAGCCGAGTGCGAGCGCGCAGTCGGCCAGACCGCTGCGCACTGCCCGGGCTGCCAGGTACAGCGCCGTCGAACCGGTCGAACAGTTGTTGTTCACGTTGACGATCGGAAGCCCCGTCATGCCGAGCTCGTAAACTGCCCGCTGACCTGAGGTCGATTCCCCGTAGACGTATCCGACGTAGGCCTCCTGCACCTCGCGGTAGTCGATTCCGGCGTCTGCCAACGCTTTTGTGCCCGATTCACGCGCCATATCCGGGTAGTCCCATGGCGATCCGTCGTCGTTGACCCGGTTACCCGGCTTCTCGAACTTCGTCATCCCCACACCGATGACGTATGTCTTCCGCGCCATTGACCCTCTCCTTCTCCGCGATTCCAGAAACATACCAACTGGTTTGTATCTTTACAACAGGCAGAAGAATGCCCGCGATCACAGAGGGTTTGTTGACGGTCGGCTCCGGACAGGAGCCTGAACTACGACGAGAGTTCGGAACTCAAGGTGTCGGAGATCATCCGACGCAGGTGCACGCACACCCGGTCCCAGCGCTTCCTGGCCCGCTCGGAATCGCGGTCGGCGAAGCTCGACAGCAGAATCCCCCGCAGCGCATCCATGGCGGTGTAGGCCAGGTCGCGCAGTTCCTTCTGCGCGGTGCGATCCGGCACCAGTTGCGCCAGTGCGCCGATCAGCACACCGGTGACGATCGGCTCGACCCGCTCGATCTGCGCCGCGAGCACCGCATCGGTGCGCGCCGCCACCCAGAGCTCAAGTGTGGCAACGAAAACCGGGCCCTGGTGCGATTCCCACAGGTAGTCCAACACCATCGAAGCGGTGTCCGGACCGGCAGTCACCCTGCCCAGGTCACGGACCGCCGCCTGGGCACGCTGCTCGGCGAGATGCTCGATCGCGGCCACCACGAGGTCCTCCTTGGACCGGAAGTGATGAACCTGGGCGCCGCGGGTGACTCCGGCAACCTCGGCGACCCGCTGCGTGGTGGTCCCGGCATAGCCATAGGTGACCAGGCACTCCACGGTGGCGTCCAGCAGTCGGGCGCGCATCGCTGCACTGCGCTCGGCTTGCGTACGCCGACCGCCATGCTCGCCCACCACTGCTGACATCGCCCGAATCCTAGTCGACCGGACCGATGGCCAGCATCGAACTAACATACCGACTTGATTGCATGTGTAGCGCCCCGGCCGCGTCGGCTACAACGTGGCCGGCCGCAGCACCACGACGTTCTTGGTGCGCTTGGGCCCATCCTCGAGCAGTGCGATGACCCGCCCGTCGGGCGCGGTGGCGGCGTACACCCCGTTGATGCCGGCCGGTTTCAATGCCCGCCCGTGGCGGGTGTCCTCGGTTTCGGCGTCGGTCAGGTCGCGACGCGGAAACCCGATCAGGCAGGCCTCGTCGAGCGAATAGCTCAGCCTGGCGTGCTCGGCGAGGTCGTCCAAGGTGCGGGCCTCGCCCAAGCCGTACCGGCCAACCTTGGTGCGCCGCAACGCGGTCAGATGTCCGCCCACACCGAGCGTGGCACCCACATCGCGGGCCAGCGCGCGGATGTACGTGCCGGACGAGCAGTCCACCTCGACGTCCACGTCGGCGAAATCGTCCACGCGTCGGACCGCGGTGACATCGAACCGGTCGATCCGCACGGGCCGCGCGGCCAGTTCGACGGTCAGCCCTTCACGGGCCAGCTTGTAGGCCCGCTGGCCGCCCACCTTGATCGCGCTGACCGCCGACGGCACCTGCGCGATGTCGCCACGCAGTGCCGCCATTGCGGACTCGAGCTGCTCATCTGTCACGTGCGCGGCCGAAACGGTCTGCAACACTTCGCCTTCGGCGTCTTCGGTGGTCGTGGTCTGGCCCAGCCGGATCGTGGCGGAATAGGACTTGTCCGTGGCGGTCAGCAAGCCGAGGATCTTGGTGGCCCGTTCAATCCCGACCACCAGTACACCGGTTGCCATCGGGTCCAGCGTGCCGGCGTGGCCGACCTTGCGGGTGCGGAACAGCTGGCGGCAACGTCCCACCACGTCATGGCTGGTCATCCCGGCCGGCTTGTCGACGATCACCAGGCCGGCCTCTGGAACCGGTCGGCTCACAGCACGATCGCCGTCAGCGTCACACCGTCACGGACCGACCAGCGGCCGTCCAGCGCGGTCAACGGTGGGCCGTGTTCGGCGGCGGGGTCGATGAGGATCTGGGACCGGAAGGTTCCGGCGGTACCGGACGCATCCACCCCGAAGGTGATGTGGGCATCCTCGAACCCGAGCCAGCGATGCGTCAGCGGATACCAGACCTTGTAGGTGGCCTCCTTGGCGCAGAACAGGATTCGATCCCAATGCAGGCCGTCGGGCAAAGCGCCGATTTCGGAGCGCTCCAACGGTAGCGAGATGGCACCCAGAACCCCGTCGGGCAGCACGTCGTGCGGTTCGGCGTCGATGCCGACCGAGCGCACCCCGCCGGCCCGGCCCACCACCGCGCCGCGAAACCCCTGGGTGTGCGTCAGGCTGCCGACGATCCCGTCCGGCCAGCACGGTTCGCCCTTGTCCCCCTTGAGAATCGGCACCGGACTCACGCCCAGCTCACTCAACGCCTGGCGGGCGCAGTAGCGCACAGTGGTGAACTCGTTGCGCCGCTTGGCCACCGCGCGAGCCACGAGCGCTTCCTCCTCGGGCAGCGTTGGCAAACCCGGCGGGTCGTCGTACATCTCCGCGGCGGCCAGCTTGCCCGGCAGGTCGGGCAGCACCTGCCCCAGCAACGTGTCGTTCATGCGCGCCTGGCCTTGATCCGCTCCTGCATCTGCTGAGCGTGGGCGCGCATCTCCGCGGTGATCTGGAAATGGCCGCCGAACTCGTTGAGATAACCGGGCGCGTAGTTGGGGTCGGGCAGGATCTGACGTAACCAGCGGAAGGGCTTGCGGCGACGCCACTCGCGCGGATAGCCCACCGAAACCTCTTCGAAGCGCACGTCGTCGTACCAGGTGGTCCGGGGGATGTGCAGGTGGCCGTAGACCGAGCAGATCGCGTTGTAGCGGGTGTGCCAGTCCTTGGTGGCTGTCGTCCCGCACCACAGCGAGAACTCGGGATAGAACATCGCATCGCAGGGTTCCCGAACCAGCGGGAAATGGTTGACCAGGACCGTCGGGGTCATCCAATCCAGATCGTCGAGCCGCTTGCGGGTGACCTCGACCCGATCACGGCACCATGCGTCCCGGGTCGCATACGGCTCACTGGACAGCAGGAACTCGTCGGTGCCGACGACGTTGCGGTCCCGGGCGATGGCCAGCCCCTCAGCCTTGCTGGAGGCGCCCTCGGGCAGGAACGTGTAGTCGTAGAGCAGGAACATCGGCACGATCGTGGCCGGGCCGCCCTGCTCGGTCCACACCGGGAACGGGTGCTCGGGGGTGATGACGCCCATCTGGTCGCACATGTCGACCAGATAGTCGTAACGCGCCCGGCCGAAGATCTGCATCGGGTCCTTGTTGGTGGTCCACAGTTCGTGGTTCCCGGGTACCCAGATGACCTTGGCGAACCGCTTGCGCAGCAGGTCCAGGGCCCACCGGATCTCGTCCGTGCGCTCACCCACGTCGCCGGCGACGATCAGCCAATCGTCCGGCGACGCCGGGTACAACGACTCGGTGACCGGCTTGTTCCCCGTGTGCCCGGTATGCAGATCGCTGATCGCCCACAGAATCGGCTGCCGGTCTCTCGACTCGTGATCAATCACAGTTGCACCACCACAACGGACCAGCCTAACCGGGCGCCGGGCGTGCGCGCCGTTGACAACTAGAACAGGTTCTCGTTTATGGTCGAGTCCGTTGCGACCGACCGCTACACTCCCCGCAAGCCGGGGAACGTTTTGCCACCGAATTGATGAGGGGGTGTGATGGCCGCCAAGTTGCGACTCCTGTCGGCGTCGACAGGGTTGGTTGCGGCGCTGGTATCGGCGGTGATCGTGGGGTGGCAGTCGAACCCGACCGAAGGTGCGGCCGGCCCGCTTCACCTCGACGTCACCGACCTGCCGATGACCAATGTGTCCACGACCATCAAGTGGCCGGTCATCGAGACCACCGACCCGTCGCCGTTCGATCCGTGCAACGACATCCCGTTCGACGCGGTGCAACGGATCGGTCTGGCCGTCACCCCACCGGAGCCCGAGGACAGCCTGCGCTGTCACTACGACGCGGGCAATTACCAGATGGCCGTCGAGGCTTTCGTCTGGCGCACCTACGAGGAGACCATCCCGCCCGACGCCGTCGAACTGGATGTCGACGGGCACCGGGCCGCGCAGTACTGGATCATGAAGCCCACGGACTGGAACGATCGGTGGTGGGTCACCTGCATGATCGCGTTCGACACCAGCTACGGCGTGATCCAGCAGTCGCTGTTCTACTCGCCCATCCATTCTCCGGACCGCCCGGACTGCCTGCAGACCAACCTGCAGCGGGCCCACGAATTGGCGCCCTACTACAAGTTCTGACATCCGGCGATACGTAGCCTGGCTACGTGAGCACATTGCGCCGCTACACCGGCAAGGTCGCCAGCCGGATTCTGGGTCTGCCGCCGCACGAGACCGACTTCACCGTGCAGCACGGGCTGCGAGTACCGATGCGCGATGGTGTCGAACTGATCGCCGACCACTACGCGCCCGTCACGGCCCGTCCCGCCGGTACCTTGCTGGTGCGCGGGCCCTACGGTCGTCGCTTCCCGTTCTCGGCGGTGTTCGCCCAGGTCTACGCGGCGCGCGGTTACCACGTGGTGTTGCAGAGTGTGCGCGGCACATTCGGCTCCGGTGGCCAGTTCACGCCGATGGTCCACGAGATGGCCGACGGGGCCGACACCGTGGCCTGGCTGCGAGATCAGCCGTGGTTCACCGGATCGTTCGCCACGGTGGGGCTGTCATATCTCGGCTTCACCCAATGGGCACTGCTGGCCGATCCGCCACCGGAGATGAAGGCGGCCGTGATTACCGTCGGCCCACATGATTTCAGCGAATCAGCTTGGGGCACTGGGGCGTTCACCCTCAACGACTTCCTCGGCTGGAGCGCGATGGTGGCCCGTCAAGAGGATCCCGGTGTCCTCCAGGCGCTCGCCCGCCAATTACGAGGACCTGCCGAACTGGCCAAGGCGACCGCCGGCTTGCCGATGGGCGCGGCCGGGCGTCGGTTGCTGGGCACCGGTGCCCCATGGTTCGAATCCTGGCTGGATCACCCCGAACGCGATGACCCGTTCTGGGAATTGCTGCGGTTCGACGAGGCTCTTCAGCACGTCGAGGTGCCCATTCTGTTGCTCAGCGGGTGGCAGGACCTTTTCCTGGACCAGACGCTGGAGCAGTACGAACAGCTGCACCGGCGCGGTGTCCCGGTGGCGTTGACCGTGGGACCGTGGACCCACGGTCAGCTGCTGACCAAGGGCCTCTCGACCGTGATCGGCGAATCGCTGCAGTGGCTGGGCGCCCACCTGTCGGGCGACGGCCAGACCGACCGCAGCACGGTCCGGGCCCATGTCAACGGGCACGGTTGGGTCGAGCTGGCCGACTGGCCGCCGGACATGGGTGAGCATGAGTTGTTCCTGCAACCAGCGGGGCGCCTGGGCGAGGCACCGCCCCCGGAAACCGCACCGCCGTCCAGCTTCGTCTACCACCCGGCCGAGCCCACCCCCACGGTGGGCGGCCGGCTGCTGGCCGCGACGGGTGGCTACCGCGACGACACCCGGCTGGCCCGGCGCAAGGATGTGCTGACGTTCACGGGTGACCCGCTTGCGGCAGACCTCTACGTGGCGGGCAATCCGGTCGTCGAGCTGACGCACAGTTGCGACAACCCGCACCACGACATCTTCGTCCGGATCAGTGAGGTGGACGCGAAAGGCCGGTCCCGCAACGTCTCTGACGCGTTCCGACGGTTGAACGGTCACACCGGACCGGTATACCTGGAGTTGGACGCGGTCGCGCACCGGTTCAAGGCCGGATCACGGATCCGGGTGCTGATCGCCGGCGGCTCACACCCGCGCTTCGCGCGCAATCTGGGCACCGCCGAACCGGCGATCTCCGGTTCCCAACTGGTACGCGCCACTCATACCGTGCATCACGGCCAGGGCGGACTGTCCCGGGTCGTGTTACCGGCCGGACCGGTACCGCCGTCAGCCGACTGAGGTTCGCACCCGCTCGGCGATGTCACGCAACACGGCGTCGTCGTGCACCGGCAGGTCCCAATCCGCCGGCACGGGCAGATCAACCCAGCTCTTGCACCCGGCGAATTCAGGCGCCCGGGCCAGCCGGATCGGGGTGCGCAGCGGGCTGGCTTGGACGACCAGCACGGTCAGGCGGTGCTTGGGCCGAAAATCGAGCCGATCGGCGCGCACCGATTCGGCGGTCCAGATGTGCAGATCGGCGAGTTCCTCGATCGCCTGGGGCCGGTTGACCTCCACTGCGGCAACAACTTTCGCGCCGGCTCGAATGATCACCGAATCCTCGGTGCTGTCAGCCGCAGCAGCGTCGAGCAGATCGGTGTGTGGTGGCCGCACCCGCTCGGCATGGCTGTGCGCGACCGTCGGGAAAAGCGCGAACTCGGGGGCGGCCACCGAGAATCGTTTCTCGTGGATGCCGCCCTTGCGAAGCAGCACCGTCTGGCGTCCGTCCAGGAGGGCGTGCACGGCTGCGCTCCACTCCTTGAGCGCGGGACGCGTTGACGTCACTTCGCGGCCAGCCGGGCCCGGACCTCCGGGCGGCGCAGCGGCGGAACGGTCTTGGGCGGTTGCCGGCGCGGGGCCAGCCCGTCGAGCAGCCGCGTGGTAGTCGCGGTGACCTCGGCGACGGCGGCCTCGAACGCCTCGACATTGGCGCCCGTCGGCCGGGTGATACCGCTGACCTTGCGGACGTACTGGCGCGCGGCGGCCTCGATCTCCTCGTCGGTGGCTGCGGGCTGCAGGCCCCGCAGCTCGGTGATATTGCGGCACATGACACCACGATAGGCCGCCGGATCACACCCAGATAGATTGATCGCATGAGTGATGACGTCCTGCATATCGACACCACCGACCGAGTCCGCACCCTGACCCTGAACCGGCCCAAATCACGCAATGCCCTCTCGGCCCAGCTGCGCTCCGAGTTCTTCCGAGCGCTGCATGACGCGCAGGCCGACGACGACGTCGACGTGGTCATCCTCACCGGCGCCGATCCGGTTTTCTGCGCGGGCCTTGATCTCAAAGAACTCGGCGACACCACCGAACTGCCCGACATCTCCCCCAAATGGCCGGCCATGACCAAGCCGGTGATCGGCGCCATCAACGGTGCCGCAGTCACGGGAGGCCTGGAACTGGCGCTGTACTGCGACATCCTGATCGCCTCCGAGCAGGCCAAGTTCGCCGACACCCATGCCCGCGTCGGGCTGTTGCCGACCTGGGGCCTGAGCGTGCGCCTGCCGCAGAAGGTCGGGGTGGGCCTGGCCCGCCGAATGAGCCTGACCGGCGACTACCTCTCGGCCACCGAGGCGCTGCGCGCCGGCCTGGTCACCGAGGTGGTCCCCCATGGTGAGCTCCTGCCCACGGCCCGCAAGGTGGCCGCCTCGATCGTCGCCAACAATCAGGCCGCCGTCCGTGCGCTACTCGCCTCCTATCACCGCATCGACGAGTCGCAGACCAACGAGGGCCTGTGGATCGAAGCGGCCTCCGCGCGGGCGTGGATGGCAACGGCGACCGGTGACGACATCGCGGCCAGTCGCAGCTCGGTCATCGAGCGGGGACGATCCCAGGTGCGCTGACACCGCTCACTTCCCCGGAGGCCGGCGACGCGACCTACCTCTGGGGAGTGCAGACGGAGGTGAACGTCTTGTCGTCCTTCGCCGCGACATCGGCCGGGTTCAACCAACCCACACCGGTGAACCAATAGGTATCGGCGGGATGGTTCGCGCCGATTTGGCGGTGTCGGGCGCAGGTGCCGATCAGTCGATGAGCCAGCCGTTTCCGGACTGGTCCCTGGCCAGCTCCTCCACGCTCATCCCGTCGACGAGCCGGTCCAGCGCTCCGATCATCGTGTCGCACTCACGGGCGGGGTGCTCTTTCGGACAACGCAGCGCATGAGCCAGAAACTGTTGAGCCCCTTGGGCTTGCGCGATCACCCGGTCCAGCGCGGCGATCTGCTCGCGTACCGTCTCACGCCACTGCTCACTCGGCGCGTCCAATACTGCGGCCGCGGTGTCGAGTGGCAGACCCAACCGGTTCACGATCTTGAGCAATGCCAGCCGGCGGAGCTCCTCGGGTCCGTACATGCGCTTGCCGGCTTGGCGCAGCCGCGGGGACACCAGGCCACGTTCGTCGTAGTACCGCAACGCCGACGGACTCATCTGCAACTTCGCAGCGGCCTCGCCGATCGGGATCACGTCCATGCCGCCATTTGACTTCAACCCACCTTGAACCGGCAAGGTCTACCTATGAGCGCCGCGCGTGCGATCAATCACCATGCGGACCATCCCGGCTTCGCGGGTGTCACCGGAGTGTTGTGCGGGTTGGTCTTCCTTCTGGTGGGCCGGGCGAAGGCCAGGATGGCCGCCGATATCGCCCAGCTCGGCCCGGACGACCACGTCGTGGACGTGGGATGCGGACCGGGCACCGCGGCCCGAATCGCGGCGCGCCGAGGCGCCCGCGCGACCGGCGTCGATCCCTCGTCCACCATGTTGCGCATCGCCCGCCTGGTCACGCCCAAGCGCACGCCGATCACCTGGGCCGAGGGCACCGCCGAGTCCCTGCCGGTGGCCGACGGATCGGCGACCGTGCTGTGGGCGCTGGCCACCGTGCACCACTGGCAGGACGTCGAGGCGGCAGTTGCCGAGGCCCGCCGCGTGCTGACAGCGGGTGGGCGGTTGATCGCGATCGAACGTCAATCACCCGAGGAGGCAACCGGATTGGCCAGCCACGGCTGGACCCGGCAACAGGCCGAGGCGTTCGGCGCGTTGTGCCGCGACGCCGGATTCGACGAAGTTTCTGTGGACGGACAAGGCAGCGGCAAGGGAGCTGTCTGGGCCGTCGGCGCCACGCGACGGTAGCTCGCGGTTCACGAGCGTGCGCACAATGCCGACGGCGCGCGGTGTGTCGGGGCGCAAACGCGCACGCTCGCGGTGCAGCTAGGCGGTCCCGGGCACCAGCCAACGTCCCGAGAACGCGCGCCAGCCGACGAAGATCAGCCGCAACACCATGAACGTGCTCAGCCCCGACCAGATGCCGAACAAGCCCCAGCCGTAGACCAGCGACAGCCAGATCAGCGGCAGGAAGCCGACCAGCGCACTGGTCAGGGTGGCGTTGCGCATGAACTTGGCGTCCCCGGCACCCAACAGCACACCGTCGAGGGCGAACACGATTCCGGCCACCGGCAACTGAGCCACCATGAACCACCACGGCACCCCGATCGCGGCCAACACCGACTCGTCGTCGGTGAACACCGACGGCAACACCGAGGAACCGACGGCGAACACCACGGCCAGCACCACCCCGGCCAGGGTGGAGAACAACGTCACCCGCCAGGCCACGCTCTTGGCATGCGCGAGTTGACCGGCCCCCAGCGCCGCACCCACCAGGGACTGCGCGGCAATGGCCAACGAATCCAGCACCAGGGCAAGGAAACTCCACACCTGCAGCACCACCTGATGCGCCGCTACCGAGGCCGCACCGAATCGCGCCGCCACCGCCCCCGCGGACAGGAAACACGCCTGGAAGGCCAGCGACCGCAGCAGCAGGTCCCGGCCCATCCTCAGCTGGGCCCGCATCACCTCGGGCTGGATTCGCAGCGCCGCATTCTCGATCACGAGGGCACGGAGAAACAGCAGCGCCGCCACCCACTGCCCCACCACGTTCGCTACCGCAGAGCCGGCCAGCTCCAACCGGGGCAGCCCCAGCCAGCCGTAGACCAGCAGGGGGCACAGCACGGCAGACACCGCGAACCCGACCACCACATACCGCAGCGGGCGGACAGTGTCCTGCACCCCGCGCATCCAGCCGTTGCCGGCCAATGACACCAGGATCGCCGGGGCGGCCAGGATGGCGATCCGCAGCCACGGCAAGGCGGCGCCGGCGATGTCGGAATGACCGGCGATCGCCGAGAGCAGCGGGGTGGCCGCGGCTTGCACCACCACGATGATCAGCAGTCCCAGGCCGAGCGCCAGCCAAGTGGCCTGCACACCTTCACCGATGGCGGACTTGCGGTCCCCTGCCCCGAACAGCCGCGCCGACCGTGATGTGGTGCCGTAGGACAGGAACGTGCCCTGCGAGTTGACCAAGCCGAGGATCAGGCCGCCGATGGCCAACCCGGCCAAGCTGAGTGCGCCCAGCCGTCCGACGATCGCGATGTCGAACAGCAGATAGATAGGTTCGGCCGCGAGCACCCCGAGCGCCGGGAACGCCAGGCCGGCGATACGGCGGGTGGTCGCGGGTGTGACCGGAACGTCGCCTTCCGGCTCAACCATGGCTAGGCAAGAGCCTCCGCGAGCGCCTGAACGACGTCGTCGGCGGGACCTGCCGCGGAGTACCCGGCAGCGTGGGGATGGCCGCCACCCCCGAACGAACTGGCGACCGTGGCCAGGTTCAGCGACTTCGCCCGCATCGACACCGACCAGTGTTGCGGCTCGATCTCCTTGAACACCGCGGCGACCTCTGCCTGCTGGGTGGTGCGCACGATGTCGACGATGCTCTCCACTTCCTCGGGGCGAGCGCTGGACCATTCGTCGTGCGGCACAACGGCATACACGAACCCCCGGCCGCCGACGGCGTCGGGCAGCAACCGCGCCGAGGCCAGCACCCGGGACAGCATCGGCAGCCACGCAAACGGGTGAGTGTCGAGCAGGGCGCGGCTGATCGAGGCGTTGTCCACTCCGAGTTCGACCAACCGGGCCGCCAGCCGGTGCGCGCGGGCGGTGGCCCAGCGGAACGATCCGGTGTCAGTGGTCAGTCCGGCGTACAGGCAGTGTGCCACCCGTTTGTCGATGGGTTTGTCCCACGCATCGAGGAGTTCGGCCACCAGCATCGTGGTGGAGTCCGCCGTGGGGTCGACGTAGTTGGCGGTGCCGAAGAGCTGGTTGGACGCATGGTGGTCGATGACGAGCACCTCGCGGCCCGCATCGGCCAGTCCGGCCAGTGCACCAAGCCGGTTGACACTCGGAATGTCCACCGTGACAACCAGATCCGCGTCGTCTCGGATGGCGTCGGGGGTGACCATCAGGTGCCCGCCCGGCAGGGTCTGCAACGATTCGGGCAGCTGGTCGGGAGCCGCGAAGGCTACCTCAACCTGCTTACCTGCGTCGTCGAGCACCTGCGCGAGCGCCAAACCCGCGCCGATGGTGTCGGCGTCGGGATAGACGTGGCACACGACGCTGACGCTGGTCGCGTCCGCGAGGAGATCGGCCGCCGCACGCGCGTCGACACGCAGACCGGAAGGGCACCCGTTGGGAGCCCCCGAATGAGCAGTATCAGTCATCCGTTCGATCGCGGTCACCGGCATCCTCTGTGTCTGCCCCATCGGCAAGGGAGTCCATGTCCTCCGCCCCGCTCACACGGTACGGGTCTTCGTCGCCGGCGTGCTTGGCGCCCTCTCGAACTCTCGCCAGATCCGCGTCGGCAGCCCGCGCCCGGGCCAGCAGCTCCTCCATCCGGTGCGCCGCGTCGGGCACGGTATCGCGGACGAACGCCAGGGTCGGGGTGAATCGCACCCCGGTCCCGGCGCCCACCTTGGACCGCAATACGCCCTTGGCCTTCTCCAGCGCCGCCGCCGCTCCGGCATAGTCCGGTTCGTCGTCGAGTGAAGACCCCATCACCGTGTAGTACAGCGTGGCGTCGTGCAGATCACCCGACACCTTCGCATCGGTGATGGTGACCCCCGCCAGTCGGGGGTCCTTGATCTCGTACTCGATCGCCGAGGCGACGATGGTGGAGATCCGTTTGGCGAGCCGCTTGGCCCGTGCGGGATCGGCCATTATGCGGACACCTTCACGCGCGAGCCTTTTCAACGAGCTCGTACGTCTCGATGACGTCGCCTTCCTTGATGTCGGAGTAGGTCAGCGTCAGACCGCACTCGTAGCCCTCGCGCACCTCGGTGGCATCGTCCTTCTCGCGCTTGAGCGAGGACACCGTGAGGTTTTGCGCGACCACCGTGTTGTCACGCAGCAGCCGAGCCTTGGCGTTGCGGCGCATGATGCCGGAGGTGACCAGGCAGCCGGCGATGTTGCCGACCTTGGACGACCGGAAGATCGCCCGGATCTCGGCGCGGCCGAGCTCCTTCTCCTCGTACACCGGCTTGAGCATGCCCTTGAGCGCGGCCTCGATCTCGTCGATGGCCTGGTAGATCACCGAGTAATACCGGATCTCCACACCCTCGCGGTTGGCCAGCTCGGTCGCCTTGCCCTCGGCGCGGACGTTGAACCCGATGATGATCGCGTCCGAGGCCGAGGCCAGGTTGACGTTGGTCTCGGTGACGCCACCGACACCGCGGTCGATGACCCGCAGCTCCACTTCGTCGTCGATCTGGATGCCCATCAAGGCTTCCTCGAGAGCTTCGACCGTACCGGCGTTGTCGCCCTTGAGGATCAGGTTCAGCTGGCTGGTTTCCTTCAGCGCCGAATCCAGGTCTTCCAGGCTGATCCGCTTGCGGCTGCGCGCGGCCAGGGCGTTGCGCTTGCGCGCACTGCGCCGGTCGGCGATCTGGCGGGCGATGCGGTCTTCGTCGACAACCAGGAAGTTGTCACCGGCACCCGGTACCGACGTGAAGCCGATGACCTGGACCGGACGCGAAGGCAGCGCTTCTTCGACGTCTTCGCCGTGCTCGTCGACCATGCGGCGGACGCGGCCATACGCATCGCCGGCCACCACCGAGTCGCCGACGCGCAGCGTGCCGCGCTGGATGAGCACCGTGGCCACCGGACCGCGACCGCGGTCCAGGTGCGCCTCGATGGCCACACCCTGGGCCTCCATGTCGGGGTTGGCCCGCAGATCCAGGGCCGCGTCTGCGGTCAGCACGACCGCCTCCAGCAGCGCCTCGATGTTGGTGCCCTGCTTGGCGGAGATGTCGACGAACATGGTGTCGCCGCCGTAGTCCTCGGCCACCAGGTTGTATTCGGTCAGCTGGGCCCGGATCTTGGCCGGGTCGGCGCCTTCCTTGTCGATCTTGTTGACCGCCACCACGATCGGCACGTCAGCGGCCTGCGCGTGGTTGATGGCCTCCACCGTCTGCGGCATGACGCCGTCGTCGGCGGCGACCACCAGGATCGCGATGTCGGTGGCCTTCGCGCCGCGGGCACGCATGGCGGTGAACGCCTCGTGACCCGGGGTGTCGATGAAGGTGATCGGGCGGACGGTGCCGTCCAGATCGACCTCGACCTGGTAGGCGCCGATGTGCTGGGTGATGCCGCCGGCCTCGCCCTCGCGGACGGTGGCGTTGCGGATCGTGTCCAGCAGTCGGGTCTTGCCGTGGTCGACGTGGCCCATGACGGTGACCACCGGCGGACGGACCTCCAGAGCGGACTCGTCCCCGGCGTCTTCCCCGTAGGTCAGATCGAAGGACTCCAGCAGCTCACGGTCCTCGTCCTCGGGCGAGACGACCTGCACCTTGAAGTTCATCTCGCTGCCGAGCAGCTCCAGGGTGTCGTCACCGACCGACTGGGTCGCGGTGACCATCTCGCCCAGGTTGAACAGCGCCTGGACCAGTGCGGCCGGGTTGGCGTCGATCTTCTCGGCGAAGTCGCTCAGCGAGGCACCGCGGGCCAGCCGGATGGTCTCGCCGTTGCCCTTCGGCAACCGCACACCACCGACGACGGGAGCCTGCATGTTCTCGTATTCGGCGCGTTTCGCCCGCTTCGACTTGCGACCGCGCTTGGGGGCACCACCGGGACGACCGAACGCACCGGCTGCGCCACCGCGCTGGCCGGGACGACCGCCGCCACCACCGGGACGACCCCGGAAGCCGCCGGCAGCCGCTCCACCGGCACCGCCACCGCCGCCGGCACCGCCGCCGCGGTAGTTACCGCCGCCGCCACCACCGGGACGACCGCCGCCGCCGGCACCGCCGGGACGAGGGCCACCGCCGGGACGCGGGCCGGGGCGGGGTCCGCCACGGCCGGGAGCACCGGCACCTGCCGGACGAGGCGGCATGTTGCCGGGCGACGGACGCGGGCCGCCGCCGGGACGCGGGGCACCCGGCCGCGGCTGCGGACGCGGGATGGGCCGCTCGGCGGGCTGCTGCGAGGAGAACGGGTTGTTGCCGACGCGCGGGGCACGCGGAGCCGGCTTGGGGGCGCCGGAGGCCGGACCCGGACGCGGGCCTGGCGTGGCACCGGGGGTAGGCCGGGGACCGGGCGTGGCGCCCGGGGTCGGCGCTGCCGGGGCGCTCGGCGTCGCGGCAGCCGGGGCACTCGGTGCGGCCGGAGGCTGCGGAGCGGCCGGCTTCGGAGCGGCGGGCCGCGGGGCGGCCGGAGCAGCCTCGGCGGCGGGAGCCTTGGGTTCGGCCGCCGGAGCCGCGGGGGCGGCGGGCTTGGCCGGAGCCGGCTTGGGCGCGCCGGGCTTGGGCGCCGGTGAGGCGCCCTGCGGGCGCGGCTTGTCTTCGGGCTTCTTACCGCCGGCCTTTGCGCCGAACGATTCGCGCAGCCGACGCGCGACCGGCGCCTCCACGGTGGAGGACGCCGACTTGACGAACTCGCCCTGCTCCTTGAGCTTGGCTAAGAGTTCCTTGCTGGTGACACCGAGTTCCTTCGCCAACTCGTGCACACGGGCCTTACCTGCTGCCACTACATCTCCTCGTCTGGAGGCAACAGCGGTGGTAGGCGCCGCGCCTCGGGTTTAGCTATGACGCATGGTCATCGGGACTTCACGGTGTGCTCATGTTCTTCGCTACCTGTTCTGTTGCCGGGGTGTCGGGCCTGTCGAGATCGATGTTCTCGACGTACTCGATCACCGCGGATGTATCCGGTGAACCGGTGAGTCGCAACGCTCGGACGAAGGCTCGTCGCTTCACTGCCATCTGCGCGCACTGCTGGTCGGGGTGCAGCCACGCACCACGCCCTGGCAGGCTTGCCGCAGGGTCAACGGTTACGGAACACGTCCCGTTCCCGTCGGTCACCGCGACCACTCGGAGCAACTCGGCGGCCAACTCTCGCTTCCGGCATCCGACGCAAGTCCGCACTGGACCGACAGAGGTGTCGGAGGTGCTTCGATGCGACAGGGCCGGAGTCTCGCGCTGGATCACGGCTGAGTCTACCGCCCCGAGGGCTGTGGTCCGAAACGCCGGTCACAACTGTCAATCGTGTACCGCTCCAGGCCGGACGTCATGCTCGGGCTGCGGGGCCGCATCGCTGCGGATATCGATCCGCCAACCGGTGAGCCGAGCCGCCAGCCTGGCGTTCTGACCTTCTTTGCCGATCGCCAGCGAGAGCTGGAAGTCCGGCACGATCACTCGCGCCGCGCGCGCGGCCTCGTCGATCACCGATACCGACACCACCTTGGCCGGCGACAGGGCATTCGCGACGAACCGCGCCGGGTCCTCGTCGTAGTCGATGATGTCGATCTTCTCGCCGGACAGTTCGCTCATCACATTGCGCACGCGCTGGCCCATCGGACCGATACACGCGCCCTTGGCGTTCAGCCCGGGCACCCGGGAGGCCACCGCGATCTTGGACCGGTGACCGGCTTCCCGGGCCACCGCCACGATCTCCACGGACCCGTCGGCGATCTCTGGCACCTCCAGCGAGAACAGCTTGCGGACCAGGTTGGGATGGGTGCGCGACAGCGTGATCAAGGGCTCACGGGCCCCCCGGGTGACACCGACGACATAGCAACGCAGCCGGTCGCCGTGCTCGTAGCGCTCCCCCGGCACCTGCTCGGCACTGGGGATCACCCCTTCGGACCCCTTGGTCTCGCTGCCCATCCGTACGACGACCAGTCCGCGGGCGTTGGCCCGGGCGTCCCGCTGGATCACTCCGGCGACGATGTCGCCCTCATGGGCCGCGAACTCGCCGTAGGTCTTCTCGTTCTCGGCGTCGCGCAGCCGCTGCAAGATCACCTGCCGGGCCGTGGTCGCCGCGATACGGCCGAATCCCTCAGGTGTGTCGTCCCATTCGTGCAGGAGGTTGCCATCGGCGTCGGTCTGGCGAGCGATCACCTTGACGACACCGGTCTTTCGGTCGATGTCGATGCGGGCGTCGGGCTCATGGCCCTCGGTGTGCCGATATGCGGTGAGCAATGCGGATTTGATGGTCTCGACGACCACATCCACGGTGATGCCCTTGTCGGCCTCGATGGCATGTAGCGCCGCCATGTCGATGTTCATTCGCCGGCCCCCTTCCCGGTTTCTCCCGACAGTTCCAATTCACGTCGGTTTGGAGGTGAAAACTCCACTTGCACAACAGCTTTGGCGATATCGGCAAGAGCGAGTTCACGCACGGCCAGCTCCCGCCCCTCCGGCACCACGACTTTCAGTACCGTGCCGTCGGTTTCCCCCAGCCTGCCCGTGAACACCGAACCGTCGGTCAGTGTCAGTTCAGCCTTCCGTCCGCGGGCGCGGCGAAAATGCTTGGCCTGCGTCAGCGGCCGGTCCACCCCCGGGGAGGTGACGTCGAGCACATACGGCGTGTCGCCCTGCGCCAGCTGGTCGAGCAGCTCCGAAGCCGTCCGCGACAGCGCTGCCAGGGAATCGAGATCGAGGCCCTCGTCGCCGTCGGCGATCACGGTGATGCGGGGCGGGCGAGCCGATGCATCGACCACGACATCGTCGATTTCGTAACCGGCGCGCGCGAACTCGCCATCAAGTAGCTCGATCACCTGCGTCTGCGACGGCAAATCCGCAGACCGCAACTTTGGATCCGGTGCCACGGCGAGCTCCTCATCTTGAATTGTCTCCGACACAAATCCCAGGGCCAGCCACCTGGATCGGCCCCGGAATCGCCTATTCACGATACGCCAGGCCCGCGCCAGCAATCGTCAATCGAAGTCTGATGCGTGGCGAATGTCGTCTCCCGGGCGCGCACCGACCGGTCGGCGGGGCGTCAGGCCGGTGCGGCAGCAATGGCAGGATGTTCACGTGCCGAGCGCCCATGCAGACATCAGCCGGCGGCGCGTACTGCTCTCGGCTGCGGCCCTTGCCCTGATGGGCGCCACCGCCGCCGCATGCGGTACGACGACGCCTCAACCCGAAGTGGACGACTTGACCGAACAGTGGGACCGCGCGCGGACCGACAGCGCACTGGCTGCCGCGGTGGCGGCCGCCCAGCCTCCCGCGGCGCCGGTGACCCGGGCCTTGAACGCGGTGGCCGGCGATCGCACGGCGCACGCCAAGGCCCTGTCGGACGAGTTGGCCCGGATCACCGGATCCGCACCCGCAGACAACGCCGACGCCGCCACCAGCACCACCGCGAAGGCCGCCCCCGGCAACCGAGCAGACGACTCCGCACCGAAGGTCGACGACGTGGTCAACGCGCTCAGAGAATCCGCCGACCGCGCCGCGGGGCTGGCCCGCACGCTCTCCGGTTATCGCGCCGGCCTGCTCGGGTCGATCGCCGCCTCGTGCACCGCTGCCTACACCGTCGCCCTGCGAGGAGGTGCACAGTGACCTCACCCGGACCACGGTCGACCACCTCGCCCAGCCGTCCGACCACGGCCGCCGATGCCGCCCTCTTCGACGCCGTGGCCGTCGAGCACGGCGCGATATACGGCTACGGGCTGGTGTCGGCCCACTCGACGGCCGAGGACAACGCCCTCGTGGCCGCGGCGATGGCCGAACACCGGGCCCGCCGCGAATCGGCCATCGCGATGCTCGAAGCCCGCTCGGTCACGCCTCCGCTGCCGGCCGCCGGCTATCAACTGCCCTCGCCGGTGAACGACCCGACCGATGCCGCCAACCTCGCGATACGCATGGAAGAGGACTCGTCGGTGGCCTGGCGTGCGGTGCTCGAGCAGGCCACCAGCGACGACGACCGCGCGTTCGCAGTGGCCGCACTGTCGGAGACCGCCGTCACGGCGGCCAAGTGGCGCGCGATCGCCAACGCCTGGCCGGTGACGGTCGCCTTCCCCGGCGGGGCCGAATAGGCGCTCGCCGCGTTTCTAGGCTCGCCCGTTTCTAGGCTCGCCCGTTTCTAGGCTCGCCGTTTTCTACCCGAGGGCTGCTGCCCGCGACCGGCAGCAGCCCTGACGTAGAAGTCGACGTCGCTCAGCCGGCGCTGAGCACGGCCGAGATCTCGGCGGCCGCGTCGTCGACGGCGATCTCGCGGTTCTCCCCGGTGAACCGGTTGCGCAGTTCCACCACGCCATCGGAGAAGCCGCGGCCGACCACCACGATCCACGGCATGCCCAGCAGTTCGGCATCCTTGAACTTCACGCCCGGGGACGCCTTGCGATCGTCGAACAGCACCTCGTGGCCGAGCCGGTCCAGCGCTGCGACGAGCTCGGTCGCACCGGTGCGGGCGGCGTCGTCCTTGTTCGCCACCACCACGTGCACGTCGAACGGTGCGACGGCGCTGGGCCAGCGCAGGCCGAGTTCGTCGTGCTGCTGCTCGGCGATCACCGCGACCATGCGGGACACGCCGATGCCGTACGAGCCCATGGTGAGGCGCACCGGTTTGCCGTCCTCGCCGAGAACGTCGGCGGTGAAGGCATCGGCATACTTGCGGCCCAGCTGGAAGATGTGGCCGATCTCGATTCCCCGCGCGGAGGTCAGCACGCCGGCGCCGTCCGGTGACGGGTCACCGTCACGGACCTCGGCCGCCTCGATCGTGCCGTCCGGGGTGAAGTCGCGGCCGGCAACCAGGCCGACCACGTGCTTGTTGGGTGCGTCGGCTCCGGTGATCCACGCCGTGCCGTCGACCACCCGCGGGTCGACGAGGTAACGAACGCCGTTGTCCAGCAGCGCTTTCGGGCCGACATAGCCCTTGACCAGGAACGGGTTCTTGGCGAAGTCGGAGTCATCGAGCAGCGCGAACTCGGCCGGCTCCAGCGCGGCGCCCAGACGCTTCTCGTCGACCTCACGGTCGCCGGGCACGCCGACGGCCAACAGCTCCCACTCGCCACCCGGCTCACGGGTCTTGAGCAGGACGTTCTTCAAAGTGTCGGCGGCGGTCACCTCGCGCCCCGAGAAATGCGCCAGGGCAGCCGAATTGGCCCAATCGACCAGGGTCGCGATGGTCGGGGTGTCCGGGGTGTCGTACACCTGCGCCGGAGGCTGCCCCTCGATGGGCAGCGCCGCCGGCGCCCGGGTGATCACTGCTTCGACATTGGCGGCGTAGCCGGACTCCAGGCACCGCACGAAGGTGTCTTCGCCGACCTCGCTCTCGGCCAGGAACTCCTCGGAGGCACTGCCGCCCATCGCGCCCGAGACCGCCGACACGATCACGTAGCGCACACCGAGGCGGCCGAAGATCTTCTGGTACGCCTCGCGGTGCGCGTGGTAGGCGTTCTTCAGGCCGTCCTCGTCGACGTCGAACGAGTACGAATCCTTCATCACGAACTCACGGCCGCGCAGAATGCCTGCCCGCGGCCGCGCCTCGTCGCGGTACTTGGTCTGGATCTGGTACAGGATGGCCGGGAAGTCCTTGTAAGAGGAGTACTCCCCCTTGACCGTCAGCGTGAAGATCTCCTCGTGCGTCGGCCCGAGCAGATAGTCGTTGCCCCGGCGGTCCTGCAGCCGGAACAGGGTGTCGCCGTACTCGGTCCATCGGTTGGTGGTGTCGTACGGGCCACGCGGCAACAGCGCGGGCAGCAGGATCTCCTGTCCGCCGATCGCGTTCATCTCTTCCCGCACGATGTTCTCGATCCGGCGCAGCACCCGCAGGCCCAGCGGGAGCCAGCTGTAGATACCGGGGCCGACCGGACGGACATAACCGGCCCGGATCAGCAGCTTGTGGCTGGGTACCTCGGCATCAGCGGGGTCGTCGCGCAGGGTTCGCAGGAACAGCTCGGACATGCGGGTGATCACAGGCGACAACCTTAAGGCGTGTCTTCAGTCACGGCCCTGCCAGGTGCAGATGCAGGCTTCATTGCCCTCCACGTCGGCCAGTACCCAGAACCGCGGCGCCACGCGGTCACTGAGCAATATGCCGCCGGCCGCCATTGCCGCGTCGACCCGCGCCTGCGCCGCGTCGTGGGTGACGTCGATGTCCAGGTGGATCCGATTTCGCTGCGGCCGTGGCGCATCCATCTGCTGAAACCAGATGGCCGGACCGCGGCCGAACGGATCGACCAGGCCGGCGTTGAGGTCCTCGTTGCCCGGTTCATCGACGTAGCCCGTGACGGCCTTCCAGAACGGTCGGACGGCACCGATGTCGAGGGCGTCGATCGCGATCTCCATCGCCTGGATGGCCCCGGCCCCGGCGGACTGCTCGAAGCCGCGCGCGGCCAGCGCTCCTGACACCTCGCGGGCCAGAGCCAGATCCCGCTCGGTCACCGTGTGGGCGTCGTGGGTGCGCAGCCTCAGCACCGCCCGGTCGGCCCGGATGTCGATCGAAAGATGGCCCGACGCATCGCGACCGGCCGCATGCACCGCGTGGGACGCTGCCGCGACCGCGTCCGCCATCGACGGCGCCAGCACCTCCGTGTAGACCGCTCCCAGCACCAGGCGCCAGCCCAGCGGGCCGACGGCCTCGGAGATCTCCCGGCGGTTCATCGGCATCGATTCGGCCTACCGTCAGTCGAGCTCGATCTCTCCGGCATCGATGGCGTCCTTGACCTCCTGGGCATGCGCCACCTGTTCGGAGGTGTAGCCGATGAACAGTGCCGCGCCGCCGACCAGTACCGCAACCGCGGCCACCCACAGCAACCCGTAGGTGTAACCCGCATCGAGCGCCGCGAGCTGCGGACCGTTCATGTCCTTGACCGGGCCGGTGATCCCACCGAGATAGAGAGTGCGCGACGTGATGACGGCCTGGATGATGGCCAGCACCAGCGGGCCGCCGAGATTCTGCAGCATCAGCGCGATGGCCGAGGCCGGGCCGATGCGGTCGAACCCGACGCCGGCGATCGCCGCCAGGGTCAGTGGCACCACGATCATGCCGATGCCGATACCGCCGATGGTGATGGGCACCACGAGGTTCGGGAAGTACGGGATGCCGGCGTGCAGCGTCGAGCCGTAGAGCATCGCGCCGAGCACCAGGATGCCGCCGGCGATGACCACGAGGCGGGGTTGGAAGAACCGGACGATCTGTGAGGAGGCGCCCAGGCCGATGCCCATGCCGATGACGAACGGGATGAAGCCGATGCCGGCATGCAGGGCGCTGTAGCCGAGGATGTCCTGGACGTACAGGCCGATCAGCACCGTGAGGGTGAACAGCACGCCGCCCGCCAGGAAGATCGCGGCGAAGGTGGCCACCCGGTTGCGCTCGTGGAACAGGTCGAACGGCACCACCGGGTTCTCGGCGCTGCGCTCGGCGATCAGGAAGGCGATGCCGAACACCGCGGCTGCCGCGCCCGAGCCGAGCGTGATCGGCGCCAGCCAGCCGCTCTCCGGACCCTGGGTGAACGCGAACACCGCGGCCGTGCAGGCCAGCGTCGCCAGCAGCGCGCCGGCGGCGTCGAGCTTCATGCGCTCCCGGTTGGTCTCCCGCAGCGCGGTGCGGGCCAGGTAGAGCATCACCAGCCCGATCGGCACGTTGACCAGGAAGGCCAACCGCCAGGACACCTCGGTGAGCGCACCGCCGACCACCAGGCCCATCACCGAGCCGATGGCCGTCATGGCACCGAACACCGCGGTGGCGAGGTTGCGGGCCGGGCCCTTCGGGAAGGTCGTCGCGACGAGCGCGAGGCCGGTGGGCGAGGCGATCGCCGCGCCGACGCCCTGCAGCAGCCGGGCGGTCACCAGTGTCGCCTCGTTCCAGGCGATGCCGCACAGGATCGAGGCGATGGTGAACAGCGCGACGCCGACGATGAAGGTGCGCTTGCGGCCGATGGTGTCGCCGAGGCGTCCGCCGAGCAGCATGAGTCCGCCGAAGGTGAGGACGTAGGCCGTGATGACCCAGCTACGTCCGGCGTCGGACAGGCCGAGCTCGTCCTGGATCCGTGGCAGCGCGACGATGGCCACAGTGCTGTCCATGGTGGCCAGCAGCTGCATGCCGCCGATCGCGATCACAGCGGACAAAAAGCCCCAGGACGGGAACCAGGACGGGAGGCGGGCGGCGAGCCCCTGGCGCTCTGCGTCGTTGAGTGCCGTCATAGGGGGTCACCTTACCGGAATCTTAAGAATCCTTTAACCGGCGAAGGCGGCCACCGGCCCGATCACGATGATGGCCGGAGGTCGGATACCGTCCGCGCGAATCCGCTCGGGCGCGTCGGCGAGGGTGGCCCGCAGCGTGCGCTGTGCGACAGTCGTGCCGTGCTGCACCACCAGCACGGGCGTATCCGCAGGTCGCCCGCCATCCAGGAGCGCCTTGGTGAACAGTTCGATGCGTTCGACAGCCATCAGCAGAACGATCGTGCCGGTCATCGCGGCCAGCGCATTCCAATTGACTAACGATTCGGGGTGGCCGGGTGCAACATGGCCGCTCACCACCACGAATTCGTGGGTCATGCCGCGGTGGGTGACCGGAACTCCGGCCAGTGCCGGCACCGATATGGCACTTGTCACACCGGGTACGACGGTGACCGGGATCCCGGCCTCGCTGCACGCCAGGACCTCTTCGTAGCCGCGGGCGAAGACGAACGGATCGCCGCCTTTGAGGCGGACGACGAACTTCCCGGCGCGGGCCCGGTCCACCAGGACCTGGTTGATCGCCTCCTGCGCCATCGCCCGGCCGTAGGGAATCTTGGCCGCGTCGATGACCTCGACGTGGGGGCCGAGTTCGGCCAGCAACTCTTGAGGGGCCAGCCGGTCGGCGACGACGACATCGGCACGGGACAACAGGCGCCGACCGCGCACCGTGATCAGCTCGGGGTCGCCGGGTCCGCCACCGACGAGGGCTACACCCGTCGGCGCCTCACCGGGCTCGTCCCCTGCGTCCGCGGTCAGCAGGCCGCTCTGGAGCGCTTCGTGGATGGCGGTACGGATGGCCGCCGAACGGCGGTGCTCACCGCCGGCGAGGACACCGACTGACAGGCCGTCGGACTCGAACGTGGCCGGAGTCACCGCTGTGCCCTCGCGAGCAATGTCGGCGCGAACGCAGAAGATGCGCCGCTGCTCGGCTTCGGCGGCAATCGCGGCGTTGACGTCGGAGTCATCGGTGGCCGCCAGCACGTACCAGGCGCCGTCGAGATCATCGGCGCGGAAGTCGCGCAGTTGCAGGGTGATCCCCGGATCGTCGTGCGACAGCGCCTCCACGGCAGGGCTCGCCGCCCGGGCGATCACGTGGACGTCGGCGCCGTGGGCGATCAGCAGAGGCAGCCGGCGTTGCGCGACGGTGCCGCCGCCGACGACGACGACCTTCTTGCCCGACAGGCGCAGGCCGACGAGGTAGGCATTCTCGGAGGACGCGTTGCTCCTCGCGTGCGCGGTGGTCACCCGCCGAGCTTAGTGGTTGCCGCCGTTGCCACGAAGCGGGTGATAGCGCCAGGGTGTGCCGCCGGGTGCGTGTGCAGGTACCCGGCGTGCACCCCGCCGCGCACCGCGCCATCTCGCCGGGGAGCCTGCCCGGGGCCGGCGAAGGCCCAGGCCGGCGCCGGATCGTCGACGAATTCCACTGCGGTGCGGTGGAATTCATGACCCGTAACCCGGTCACCGGCGGCATGCAGGCAGGAGTCGACGACCGCGACCGCGTCGCGGTAACCGAGGGTGAGTCGCTCGGTGAACCGCGCTGAACCGGCGAGTACACCGCACATCGGCACTCCGTCGAGATCGTCGACCAGATAGGTGAGGCCGGCGCACTCGGCGTGAACCGGCGCGCCGCGCGCGACGAGATCCCTGATCTGCTGGCGGACAAGATCGTTGGCCGAGAGTTCGGCGGTGAACTGCTCGGGGAACCCGCCGGGCAGCACCAGCGCGTCTGTGCCGGCCGGCAGCGGCTCGGTCAGCGGGTCGAACTCTGCGACGCGCGCTCCGGCGCCGCGCAACAGCTCGGCGTGCTCGGCATAGCTGAAGCTGAAGGCCTTACCCGCGGCCAGGGCCACCGTGACATTGGTCACCGACTCGGTCACCGGGCTCCACGGTTCCGTCGTGACGTGGGCACCGGCGGCGGCCACCAGCGCCGCGAGATCGACGTGCCGCGCCACCAGCGCGGTCATCGCGGTCACCGCGTCACGAGCCCGAAGACCATGTTCCACCGCGGTGATCAGCCCGAGATGCCTTGACGGGACGGATAATTCGTCAGCACGGGGAATCGCACCGAGCACCGCCACCCCGGCATGCTCACAGGCTTGGCGCAGCACGGCCTCATGCCGCTCGGAGCCCACCCGGTTGAGGATCACCCCGGCGATCCGCACCGCCGGGTCGAAGGTGACGAAACCATGGATGAGGGCCGCGATGCTGTGGCTCTGCCCGCGGGCGTCGACCACCAGTACCACCGGCGCCCCGAGCAGACCGGCGACCTGCGCCGCCGAGCCTCGTGGGATCCCGGTCATCTGGCCCTCGATACGACCGTCGAACAGGCCCATGACGCCCTCGACGACGGCGATGTCGGCACCGGTGCAGCCATGCCGGTACAGCGGTCCGATCAAGTCCTCACCGACGAGCACCGGATCCAGGTTGCGGCCCGGACGGCCGGCAGCCAAGGCGTGATAACCGGGGTCGATGAAGTCCGGCCCGACCTTGAACGGCGCCACCACGTGACCGGCCTGGCGCAGCGCACCCACCAAACCCGTTGCCACGGTGGTCTTCCCGCTGCCCGATGCCGGTGCGGCGATCACCACCGCTCTCATTTTTTCACCGCGAGCGTGCGTGTCTGCTGCCCGACACACCGCGAAACAGCAGCACTATGCGCACACTCAGCGTCCACGAGCATGCCGAAAATCACCACTCAATGCCCTTCTGGCCCTTGCGGCCGGCGTCCATCGGATGCTTGATCTTGGTCATCTCGGTCACCAGATCCGCGGCGTCGATCAGCGCCTGCGGGGCGTCGCGGCCGGTGATCACCACGTGCTGGGTGCCCGGCCGCGTGCCGAGCACCTCGACCACCTCTGCGACGTCCACCCAGCCCCACTTGAGCGGATAGGTGAACTCGTCGAGCACGTAGAAATCGTGGCGTTCCTCTGCCAACCGGCGTTTGATCTCGGCCCAGCCATCGGCGGCCGCAGCCGCATGGTCGACGTCACTGCCGTGCTTGCGGGTCCAGGACCAACCCGAGCCCATCTTGTGCCATTCGACCGGACCGCCGGCGCCGTGCTCGTCGTGCAGCCGGCCGAGTTGGTTGAACACGGCCTCCTCCCCGACCTTCCACTTGGCGCTCTTGACGAACTGGAACACCGCCACCGAGAAACCCTGGTTCCACGCGCGCAGCGCCATCCCGAAGGCGGCGGTCGACTTACCCTTTCCGGGCCCGGTGTGCACGGCCAGCAGCGGCGCGTTGCGCCTGGCCTTGGTGGTCAAGCCGTCGTCGGGCACGGTCAGAGGCTGTCCCTGTGGCATGGGCGGTCCTTCCTGGCGCAGTCTCGGGCCGTACTAAGCGGCGGTCTGATGCTGGACGAGCCGGGTCAGCTCGGCCGCCCGCAACTGTTCGAGCCGCACCGCCGGCGCCCCCAGTTGTTCGGCCAGCTGCCCGGCCAATCCGAGTCGCACGAACGAGGTTTCACAATCGACCACCACGGCGGCGGCGTCTTCGGCCACCAACGCGGCCGCAGCTCGGCTGGTACGGCCCAGCGGATCCGGCCCCCCGGTGGCGCGGCCGTCGGTGAGCACCACCACCAGGCTGCGCCGGGCGCGGTCGCGGGCCTTCTCCCGGACAACGAGATCCCGCGCGGCCATCAGGCCCTGGGCCAGCGGGGTCTTGCCGCCGGTATCGAACCGGGCCAGCCGACGACTGGCGATGTGCACCGACGTGGTGGGCGGCAACAGCACCCGCGCCTCCTGCTGGCGGAACGTGATCACCGCGACCTTGTCCCGACGCTGATAGGCATCCCGTAGCAGCGACAGCGTGGCACCGGTGACCGCAGACATCCGGTCGCGGGCGGCCATGGATCCGGAGGCGTCGACGACGAAGATCACCAGATTGCCTTCGCGGCCTTCACGAACCGCGCGTCGAATGTCTTCGGGGCGGGGACGTGGCAGGCCGGCGCCCTGCTGGCGGCCCGCGGTGGCCAGCAGCGTGGCGAACATGTGCAGACCGTGTCCGGCACCGGGTTCCGCGGTAGCCGCGATGGGCGTGCCGGTGCGATTGCGGGCCCGCGAACGCCGGCCCGGCGCCCCTTCACCGACCCCGGGCACCACCAGCGCCCTGGTCCGGAACACTGCCGCGGGTGGAGCGCTGGGACGGGTCGAGGACTTCGAATTGCCCTGTGCCGGCTGTCCTTCCGCACCCGGGTCTGTGCCGCCGCCGGGCGGATCGAAGTCCGGGTCGAAGTCCGGATCAGGCTCGCGCTCGGCTTCCGACCGGGCCGCCGACTCCCCTGCCTGCTGCATGGCCTCTTCGAGGCGTTCGGGATCCAGCCCCGGATCGTCGAACGGATCGCGGCGCCGCCGGTGCGGCAGGGCCAGTTCGGCGGCCACCCGGATGTCCTCTTCGGCCACGGTGCCGGCACCACGCCAGGCGGCGTGGGCAACGGCGGTGCGCGCCACCACCAGATCGGCCCGCATCCCGTCGACGTCGAATGCCGCGCACAGCGCGGCGATCCGGCGAAGTTCGCTGTCGGGCAGCACCACCGAGCCGATCGCGGCGCGTGCGGCGGCGATCCGGTCGGCCAGTTCAGCATCAGCGGCGGCGTGGCGATCGACGAACGATCGCGGGTCGGACTCGAACGCCATCCTGGCCCGGATCACCTCGACACGGACGTCGACATCACGGGAGGCGGCCACGTCCACCGTCAGCCCGAATCGGTCGAGCAGCTGTGGACGCAGCTCGCCTTCCTCCGGGTTCATCGTGCCGATCAGCACGAACCGGGACTCGTGCGAGTGCGAAATCCCTTCGCGCTCAACATGTACCCGCCCCATTGCTGCGGCATCGAGCAGCACGTCGACCAGGTGGTCGTGCAGCAGGTTGACCTCGTCGACGTAGAGCACACCGCCGTGCGCGCGGGCCAGCAGGCCCGGCGAGAAGGCGTGTTCGCCGTCGCGCAGCACCTTCTGCAGGTCCAGTGAACCGACGACCCGGTCCTCGGTCGCACCGATCGGCAGTTCCACGAGCCGGGCATCTTCATCGACCGCCGACAAAACCGCGGCCAGGCCGCGGACCGCCGTCGATTTCGCCGTCCCCTTCTCGCCGCGGATCAGCACGCCGCCGATCTCGGGGTGAACCGCGCATAGCAGCAGGGCCAGCCGCAGCCGGTCCTGGCCCACCAGGGCACTGAACGGGTAGGTGTGGGTCTGTGCCGTCATCAGATGGCCGCCATCGGGAAGGCTCGCTCTTCGGTCATCCGGCACGCACCATCGGCACGTGCGGGATTCCGTCGTCGAGGAATTCGTCGCCGTCGCGGACGAATCCGTGCCGGCCGTACATGTCGATCAGATAGGTCTGGGCGTTGATGTGGCACGGATAGTCGCCGACTTCCGCCAGCGCCGCCTGCATCAGCCGGGTGGTGTGCCCGTTGCCCCGGGCACTGCGCTTGGTGCACACTCGGCCGATCCGGAACGCCTTCTCACCGCCGGGGTGCTCCTCCATCAGGCGTAGCGTCGAAATGACTTCTCCATCAGGGCTTTCCAGCCAGAAATGGCGAGTCTCGGCGAGCAGGTCCCGGCCGTCGAGCTCCGGGTAGGGAGTTGCCTGCTCCACTACGAACACCTCGACACGAAGCTTCAGCAGCTCGTAAAGCGTTGGAACGTCGAGGTCTTTGGCCCAGCTGCGGCGTAGTGCGACCGTCATCCGCCAGCTCCGGTCACGCAGTCACAGGGGCGTCCAGCTTGAGCGCCTTGGTCCCCCATGCCCAGACCTCCTCGAACAGGCCGGGCTCGTCGGACAACTTGGTGCCCAGCGACGGCACCATCTCCTTGAGTTTGGGCAGCCAGCTCTGGTAGCGGTCGGTGAAGCAGCGCTCCAGCACGTCGAGCATCGCGGGCACCGCGGTGGAGGCGCCCGGCGAGGCGCCCAGCAGGCCGGCGATGCTGCCGTCGGCGGCCGTCAGCACGGTGGTGCCGAACTCCAGCACACCGCCCGCCCCCTTGCGCCGGATCACCTGCACCCGCTGGCCGGCGATGTCCAGCTCCCAGTCGGAATCGACTGCGCTGGGCGCGAATTCGCGCAAGGTGTCGACCCGCGCAGCCTCACTGAGCAGAAGTTGACCGACGAGGTAGTTGACCAGACCCATTTCGGTGAGCCCGACCCCGAGCATGGACATGATGTTGTTGGGCTTGACCGACAGCGGCAGGTCGGTGAACTTGCCCTGCTTGAGGAACTTCGGCGTCCAGCCCGCGAACGGGCCGAACAACAGCCAGGATTTGCCGTTGATCACGCGAGTGTCCAGGTGCGGCACCGACATCGGCGGGGCACCCAGCGGCGGAAGTCCGTACACCTTGGCCTGATGGCCGGCGGTCAGCGCCTGGTTGTCGGTCCGCAGGAACGCGCCGCCCACCGGGAACCCGCCGAACCCCTTGGCCTCCGGAATGCCCGATTTCTGCAGCAGCGGCAGTGCACCGCCGCCGGCGCCGACGAACACGAACTTGGCATTGAACTTGCGCTTCCCGCCGGTGCGCCGGTTGGTCACCTTGAGCGTCCAACTGCCGTCGGATTCCTTGTGCAGGTTGCGCACCTCGTGACCGAACAGGGTGTTCATGCCGCGCTGCGCGGTGAAGCCGATCAGCTGGCGCGAGAGCGCGCCGAAATCCACGTCGGTGCCGTGCTGCGACCAGTTCAACCCGACGGGGTCCGAGAAATCCCGCTTGGCGGCCATGAACGGCAACCGGCGGGCGAATTCGTCCTTGTCGTCGATGAACTCCATCGAGGCGAACAGCGGATTGCCCACCAGTGCCTCGTAGCGGCGCTTGAGGTAGTCGACGTTGCCGGCCCCGTGTACGAAACTGACATGCGGGATCGGGTTGAGGAAGCCGCGCACGTCGGGCAGCACGCCGTTCTCGGCCGCGTAGGCCCAGAACTGCCGAGAGACCTGGAACTGCTCGTTGACGTTGATGGCCTTGGTGGTGTCGATGGACCCGTCCGACTTTTCGGGCGTGTAGTTCAGCTCACACAGCGCCGAGTGCCCGGTACCGGCGTTGTTCCAGGGGTCGCTGCTCTCGGCTGCGGCGCCGTCGAGCCGCTCGATCATGGTGATGGACCAGTCGGGCTCCAGCAGCCGGATCAGCGCGCCGAGGGTCGCGCTCATGATGCCGGCTCCAACCAGAACGACGTCGGTCTTCTCGGTCGTACCCACGTTTGCCTCAGCCACCCTGATCGCTAGTCCTTTGTATTGCGCGGCCCGTCCTCGTCGACGGCTTTCTTGTTATGCCCAGGTTATCGCGCCGCGAATCCCCGTTGGCCAGGCATGGTAGTGCGATCCGTCACCCGGACCCGATCCGCGGGCCGGGTACGAGCATCCCCGATGAGGTTGCTGACCGATTCGAGGACAACCGGAGGGAACCCTCCGCATTCCCGCGCAGGCAGACCCTACTTCCGTTCGGCCCGCAGTTAGGGTGGAACCGTGACGTCACGGGAGCCCGAGTGGGAGCCGGATGTATTACCGGGGTTCTGGCAGCACACCATCGATGCCGGACCCGATCCCGACGGCGAGGGTGACCTGGTCGCCACGCTCGTGCGGCGAGGCCCGGCTGAGCCGGCATCAGACGAGACGGGCCACGCCGTGCTGGCATTGCACGGCTACACCGACTACTTCTTCCACACCGAACTCGCCGACCGGTTCGCCGATCGCGGGTTCTCGTTCTACGCGTTGGACCTGCCCAAGTGCGGGCGGTCCCGCCACGACGGGCAGACCCCCCACTTCACCACCGATCTGGCGCGCTACGACACCGAACTGGAAAAGGCCCTCGCCGTCATCGCCGCCGACACCGGCAACGCCACAGTGTGCCTGTACGGCCATTCCGCAGGCGGGCTGATCCTCACCTTGTTCGCCGACCGTCTTCGCCGCAGCGGCCGGCTGGCCGCCCATCACGTCGGCGGGCTGGTGCTCAACAGTCCGTTCTTCGACCTGCACGGACCGGCGATTCTGCGCACCGCACCCACGTCGGCCGCCCTGATCGCCTTGGCTCGGCTGCGCAAGCTCTCGGTGGTCCGCAAACCCACCGAGGGTGGTTACGGCACGACGCTGCACCGCGACTACGGCGGCGAGTTCGACTACAACCTGGAGTGGAAGCCGTTGGGAGGCTTCCCCGTCACCTTCGGATGGATCAACGCGATCCGGCGCGGACAGGCCAGGCTGCATCGCGGTTTGGATGTCGGCGTACCGAATCTGATCCTGCGGTCCGACCGTAGCGTGACCGAAACTTCCGATCCCGGAGCGATGCAGCGCGGTGACGCCGTCCTCGACGTCCGCCAGATCGCGCGGTGGTCCGGTTGCGTCGGCAACCACACCACGATGGCGCCTATCCCCGACGCCAAACACGATGTCTTCCTGTCGGTCGCCGACGCCCGGGCGGCGGCCTACCGCGAGCTCGATCGCTGGCTCGATTACTACCTGAGCCAACAAACCCGGCCGAGCACAACACCTTCCGGATAGGGAGCGCACATGGAGCACTACGACCTGACGATCATCGGGACCGGCTCGGGCAACAGCATTCTCGACGAGCGCTACGCCGGCAAGAAGGTCGCGATCTGCGAACAGGGCACCTTCGGCGGCACCTGCCTCAACGTCGGCTGTATCCCCACCAAGATGTTCGTCTACGCCGCCGACGTGGCTGCCGCGATCAAGGATTCAGCCAGGTACGGCGTCGATTCCCACGTCGACAAGATTCGTTGGCCGGACATCGTGTCCCGGGTATTCGGCCGCATCGATCCGATCGCTGCCGGCGGCGAGGGCTACCGCCGCAACGACCCGCACATCACGGTGTACGCCAGCCACACCCGGTTCGGACCCAAGACCGCCGACGGCCGCTACACGCTGCGCACCGAGGCCGGTGACGAATTCAGCAGCGACCAGGTGGTGATCGCGGCCGGGTCCCGCGCCTACGTCCCGCCGGCCATCGTGGACTGCGGCGTGACGTACTACACCAGTGACGACATCATGCGTATCCCTGAACTCCCAGAACACCTGGTGATCGTCGGCGGCGGATTCGTCTCCGCCGAGTTCGCCCACGTGTTCTCGGCACTCGGCGTGCGGGTCACCATCGTGGTGCGTGGCGACTGCCTGATCAGCCACTCCGACGAAACGATCTGCCACGAGTTCAGCGCTCTGGCCGCCGAGAAGTGGGATGTGCGTACCCACGAGAACGTGATCGGCTCCCACCACGACGGAGACAAGATCGTGCTCGAGCTCGACGACGGCAAGACACTGCCTGCCGACATGCTGCTGGTAGCGACCGGCAGGGTGCCCAACGGCGACCTGCTCGACGCCGAACTCGCCGGGGTGGAGGTCGACGAAGACGGTCTGGTCATCGTCGACGAATACCAACGCACCACCGCGCGTGGCATTTTCGCGCTCGGCGACGTGTCCTCGGAGTGGCAGCTCAAGCATGTGGCCAACCACGAGTCACGCGTGGTCAGGGAGAACCTGCTGCGCGACTGGGATGACACCGATGCGCTGGTGCGCAGCGATCACCGGTTCGTGCCGTCGGCGGTGTTCACCGAACCTCAGATCGCCATGGTGGGGTTGACCGAGCAGCAGGTCCGCGACGAGGGCTACGACTACGTCACCAAGGTTCAGGCCTACGGCGACACCGCGTACGGCTGGGCGATGGAAGACACCACGGGCATCGCCAAGTTGATCGGCGATCGCGCCACCGGCAAGATCCTGGGCGCCCACATCATGGGCTACCAGGCTTCCGCGATCATCCAGCCGCTGATCCAGGCCATGAGCTTCGGGCAGACCGCCCAGGAGATCGCCCGGGGCCAATACTGGATCCACCCGGCACTGCCCGAGGTGATCGAGAACGCGCTGCTGGGTCTGGTCGACTAGGCCCGCGCAGCCCAACGCTGCTCGATCCGGCCGAACCGCCAGACCCCCAGCGCCACAACCCAGCTCACCACGAAAAGCCCGACGATCGCGAAGCCGACGAACTCCAGGTCGGCCGAACCGATGAACGCCAACGGCCCGGTCGTGATGCCGAGACGCTCGACCAGCAGGCCGGTCAGCACGATCACCCCGACCACCAGGGCGACGATCACCGACAGCACGGTGACGGTCAGGTTGTAGTACACCTTGCGCACCGGCTGCAGGAAGGCCCAGCCGTAGGCCCGCGCCATGAAGATGCCGTCCAGGCTGTCGAACAGGCTCATCCCCGCGGCGAACAGCACGGGCAGCACCAGCATCGCGTACCAGGGCAGGGTGAAGGCCGCGGTTCCCGCCGCCAGCACCAGCAACGCGACCTGGCTGGCGGTGTCGAAGCCCAGCCCCATCAGGAATCCCACCGGGTACAGATGCCAGGGCTTGCCGACCCGCCGCATCACCCGACCCAACAGACGGGCGACGAAACCCCGGCTGTCGAGCTGCCGTTCGAGCTCGGCCTCGTCGTATTCACCGCTGCGCATGGCCCGGAACACCTTGGCGATTCCCACTGCCGCGAACAGATTCGTCAGCCCGACCAGGATCAGGAACGTACCGGCCACCAGCGAGCCCACCAGACCGAGGGTCTGCAGCATCGTGGAGTCCGCGTCCTGCACCGGGCCGACGAGCGCCCGCACCCCCAGCGCCAGAAGTAGCGCCAGCCCGAACACCACGCTCGAATGCCCCAGTGAGAACCAGAACCCGGCCGACACCGACCGGGTGCCCTCCCCGACCAGTTTTCGGGTGGTGTTGTCGATGACTGCGATGTGATCGGCGTCGAAGGCATGACGCACCCCCAGCAGGTACGCGGTGACACCGAGACCCACCCCGAACACGCCGGCCGAGCCGAGGGTGATGTGTTGCGGGGCCACCCCGAAGACCAGAACGCCCCAACCGATGACATGCAGCAGGAGGACGAATCCGGTGACGGCAGCGATGGAGGTCCAGTCCGTGCGGTCGAATCCGGTTGCCAATCGGGTGGATCGGGCCGTTGCCTGCGATGCACCGGTGGTCATCGACCGAGCGTAAGGCGGCCACCGATATCTGTCCAGATGAACAGATGAGAATCTCCGTCAGCCGTGCCGTGCACCGATCCAATGCAGCAGGTCGTGCACGGTGTCGTCGTCGAGGCGGTAGCTCACCGTGCGACCCACCCGGGTCGCGATGACCCAACCCTGCTCGCGTAACACCCGCAACGCCTGTGACACCGCGTTCTCCGAACGACCCAGGGCGGTGGCCAGATCACCGACGCAGATCCCCGGCGCCCGGTGCAGAACGAGCAGGATCTCCAGCCGATGCGGATCCGACAGCAGATCGAAGCGCTGCGTCCACCCGGACGTGTCGACGTCGGCCAGCGCCGATGTCGCGCGCTCGACCTGGCCCGCCCTACCGTGCTGGTCCACGGTACGAATCTAATCCAGAAAGCCGTGCAGCAAGGCCGACGATCCCCCGACATGGGCCAGCATGGCCGACGCGGCCCGCTCGCCGTCCCCGGCCAGGATCGCCATGACGATCTCTTCGTGCTGCTCGTCGGAATGGGCGATGTTGCGCGACAGCAACGGAATTTGATCCAACAGGGCGTTCAGCCGCATCCGGTTCTCGGCGACCAACGGAACCAGCGACGGCGATCCGGCCGCCTCCGCGATGGCCAGGTGCAGCCGTGAATCCAGCCGCCGGTAGTCGTCGGGTTCAGCGGCACGGACGTCGGCCAGCCGCGACCAGAGCCCGTCGCGCTCGGCAGCACTCAGCGTGCGCCCGGCCGCCATCCGCGCCGCCCCGACCTCGAGGATCTCGCGCAACCGCAACGCGTCATCGATCTCCTCACGGGTAGGCCTCGGGCCGTCGGCGGTGTGCCTGGGCAACTCCTCCGCCAGGAAGGTGCCGCCGTAGCGCCCCCGTTTCGACACCAGGTACCCGGCATCGGCCAGCGATTTGATGGCCTCCCGGACCGTGTCGCGGCTGACTCCGAGGCGAGCGGCAAGCTCGCGCTCGGGCGGCAACGACTCGCCCGGGCCCAGCACCCCCAGCCGAATCGTCTCCAGCAACCGGCCGACGGTGTCTTCGAACGCATTGCCCAGCCGAACCGGGCGCAACAGTGCCTCGGCCGCCACAGCGGGCTGCGAATCAGGCCCTGTTGCGGCCGGCTGCGGGTCCGGTTCGGCTGTCATGGTGAGCTATCAGGGTGTCACAGCGGCGTCACGTACGCGGAGCTGATGCCCCCGTCGACCAGGAATGTCGAGCCCGTGATGAACGAGGCGTCGTCGCTGGCCAGGAACGCCACCGCGGCCGCCAACTCCTCGGGCTCGGCGAAACGGCCGAGCGGGATGTGCACCAACCTTCGGGCTGCCCGCTCGGGATCCTTGGCGAACAACTCCTGCAGCAGTGGGGTGTTGACCGGCCCGGGGCACAGGGCGTTGACCCGAATCCCCTGTCGCGCGTACTGCACGCCGAGCTCGCGGGACATGGCCAGCACGCCGCCCTTGGACGCGGTGTAGGAGATCTGGGAGGTGGCCGAACCCATCACCGCCACGAACGACGCGGTGTTGATGATCGAGCCCTTGCCCGCGGGCACCATGTGGCGCAGCGCCGCCCGACACGACAAGTACACCGACTTCAGGTTGATGTCCTGCACCCGCTGCCAGGCCGGCAGCTCGGTGGTCTCGATCAGGTCGTCTTCGGGCGGGGAGATGCCGGCGTTGTTGAAGGCGATGTCCACGGAGCCGAATGTCGCTGCAGCAGTGTCGAAGAGATGATCGACGGCATCTTGGTCCGATACGTCGACGCCGACGAACAATCCGTCGAGTTCCTCGGCGGCGGCCTCGCCGGTAGCGGGGTCGATATCGCCCACCACGACGGTGGCCCCTTCGGCGCGCAGCCGCCGGCCGGTGGCCAGACCGATGCCGCTGGCGCCGCCGGTGATGACGGCGACCTTGCCGGCCAGACGTTGGGTCAGATCCATCTACAGCTCCTCTGTTGCGAAGAATACGTTCTTGGTCTCGGTGAAAGACAGCGGTGCGTCAGGGCCCAACTCGCGCCCCAGCCCGGACTGCTTGAAACCCCCGAAAGGCGTGTTGTAGCGCACCGACGAGTGCGAATTCACGCTGAGATTGCCCGATTCCACCGCCCGTGACACTCGAAGCGCCCGCGAGAGATTGTCGGTCCAGATCGAACCCGACAAGCCGTAGGGGGTGTCGTTGGCCAGCGCGATCGCGTCGGCCTCATCCTCGAACGGCAGCACGGTCACCACAGGACCGAAGATCTCATCGGTCACGGTGCGGTCGGTGCGCTGCGGCGTCAACACCGTTGGCGGGAACCAGAATCCGGGCCCATCGGGGGCCGAACCCCGAAACGCCACCGGGGCCCCGTCCGGGACATACGACGACACCGACTCCCAGTGTGGGCGCGAAACCAATGGGCCCATCTCGGTGTCACGAACCGTGGGATCCCCGACCACCACACCCTTGACTGCCGGCTCCAGCATCTCCATGAAGCGGTCATAGACGCTGCGCTGCACCAGGATCCGGCTCCGTGCGCAGCAGTCCTGCCCCGCGTTGTCGAACACCCCGTACGGCGCGGTGGCCGCCGCCTTCTCCAGATCGCAGTCGTCGAACACGATGTTCGCGCTCTTGCCACCCAACTCCAGAGTCACGCGCTTGACCTGTGCCGCGGCACCGGCCATCACCCGCATTCCCACCTCGGTGGAGCCGGTGAACACCACCTTGCGCACACCCGGGTGCGTGACGAACCGCTCCCCGACCACCGAGCCCTTGCCCGGCAGCACCTGGAAAAGCCCGGCCGGCAAGCCTGATTCGACGGCGAGCTCCCCGAGCCGGATCGTGGTCAGCGGAGTCCATTCGGCGGGCTTGAGCACGACCGCGTTCCCTGCGGCCAGCGCGGGGGCAAAGCCCCAGGCGGCGATGGTCATCGGAAAGTTCCACGGCGTGATGATGCCGACGACGCCGAGCGGCTCGTTGAACGTGACGTCCAAGCCGCCGGCCACCGGGATCTGCTTACCGCTCAACCGTTCCGGGGTGGCCGCGTAGTACTGCAGGACGTCTCGGACATGGCCGGCCTCCCACTCGGCTTGCCCGATCGGGTGCCCGGAATTGGCCACCTCCAGCGCCGCCAGCTCATCGATGTGGGCATCGACGCAGGCGGCGAACGCGCGCAACGCGGCGGCCCGCTCAGCCGGGGCCTGGCGGGCCCACCGCCGCTGCGCTAAGCCCGCCCGGGCCACCGCGTCGTCGACGGCGCTCACGTCGAGGAGATCGACGGTGGTCAGCACCTCCTCGGTGGCCGGGTTGACGACCTGGCTCGATGTCATGAGATCCTCTCTGTCGCATAGGTTCTGGCCGCCTCGACGAGAGCGGCGAACAGCCGCAGATCATCGAGGGTTTCCTCGGGGTGCCATTGCACGCCGACCACGAAGGTGTCTCCGGGCAACTCGACCGCCTCGATCACCCCGTCGGCGTCACGGGCGCTCACCACCAGCCCGTCACCCAGTAGGTCGATGGCTTGATGGTGATAGCACTGCGCGTCGGATGTCTCGCCGATCAGGGCCGCCAGGCGGGTGTTCGGCACGGTGCGTATCGAGGAGGTGCCGAACACCGCGTTGCCCTTCTGGTGGTGCGTACTGCCGATCACATCGGGCAGGTGCTGGTGCAGCGTGCCGCCCAGTGCGGCGTTGAGCACCTGCGCTCCCCGGCACACACCGAACACCGGAACACCGTGCCGCAGGGCGCTTTCCAGTAGGGCGAACTCCCAGTCGTCGCGGCTGGTGTCGGGCTTGTTGGTGGTCGGATGCGGTTGCTGCCCGTAGCGGGCCGGGTCGACGTCCGGGCCGCCGGTGATCACCAGTCCGTCGACGCGATCGAGCACGCGGGCGGCGATGTCGAGATCCACCGGCTGCGGCGGCAACAGCACCGCGATGCCACCGGCCCGAGTGACACCTTCGAAGTAGATCTGGGGCAGAAAGCTCGCTTGTACATCCCACACCCCGGTTTGAGCCTGCTGCAGGTAGGTGGTCATGCCGATTACCGGACGAGTCGCGTCGGCACGCCCAGCGTCAGAGCCGTTCAAAACCGCGCACCCTTTCCCAGTCGGTCACCGCGGAATTGAAGGCCGCCAATTCGATCCGCGCATTGTTCAGGTAGTGCTCGACGACGTCGTCCCCGAACGCCGCACGTGCCACCTCGGACTTCGCGAACAACTCCGCAGCCTCGGCCAGGGTGGTGGGCAACCGTTGCGCTTCACTGGCATAGGCGTTGCCCGGCAGTGGATCGGGCAACTGCAGCTCATGGTCGATGCCGTGTAGACCGCCCGCGATCAGCGCCGACACCGCCAGATACTGGTTGACGTCGCCGCCGGGCGCCCGGCATTCCACCCGCAGGCTCGAGCCGTGTCCCACCACCCGCAATGCGCAGGTGCGGTTGTCCAGGCCCCAGGCGATCGCCGTGGGCGCAAAGCTACCGTCGGCGAACCTCTTGTAGGAGTTGATATTCGGTGCGTAGAACAGGGTCAGCTCACGCAGTGTGGCCAGCTGGCCCGCGATGAAGCTGCGGAACAGTGGCGACATCCCGTGCGGCCCCGCCTCGTCAGCGAGGACCGCCGAACCGTCCTCGCCCCGCAGCGAGATGTGGATGTGGCAGCTATTACCTTCGCGTTCATCGAATTTCGCCATGAAGGTCAGGCTCTTGCCGTGCTGGTCGGCGATCTCCTTGGCACCGTTCTTGTAGATGGTGTGGTTGTCACAGGTGCTGCGGGCGTGGTCGTAGCGGAAGGCGATCTCCTGCTGGCCGAGGTTGCACTCCCCCTTGACCCCTTCGCAGTACAGCCCGGCGCCTTCCATGCCGAGCCGGATGTCCCGCAGCAGCGGCTCCATCCGGGTGGACGCCATCATGGCGTAATCGACGTTGTAGTCGCTGGCGGGCGTCAAGTTGCGGTAACCCGAGGCCCAGGCCTCGCGGAAGGTGTTGTCGAACACCATGAATTCCAGCTCGGTTCCGACGTAGGGCACCAGATCGCGCTCGGCCAACCGGTCGATCTGGCGGTTGAGAATGCTGCGCGGCGCCTGCTGGACGGGGCGACCGTCGAGCCACGACAGATCGGCCATCACCAGCGCAGTGCCGGGCAGCCACGGGATCAACCGCAAGGTGCTGAAATCGGGGGTCATCACCATGTCGCCGTAGCCCGTGTCCCAACTCGACATCGCATAGCCGCCGACGGTGTTCATGTCGACGTCGACCGCGAGCAAGTAGTTACAGCACTCCGCACCGTGGGCGGCGACCTCCTCGACGAACAACCGGCCCGAAACCCGCTTCCCGGTCAACCGGCCCTGCATATCGCAGAAGGCGAGTATCACGGTGTCGATCTCACGCGCAGCGACCATTTGCTCCAGGTCGGCTCGTGCCAGCATGCCGGGGTTCTGGCTCATTTGCGCACTCTCCTACCCCTGTGGGCTTCGGTGGCCAACCTGGCGTCCAGCCGACCATTGCATTGGCGATGACGTGATGATCGTGCCCCGATTTAGCATGATTGTCACGTCCAAAAGGTAGGACAGCAGACCAATAACGCTCTATTGTCCGTGTGCAGACCGCCCACCGCCCTGCACATGAGGAGCCGCCATGCCCGAGGGGCACGAAGATCTCACCGAACACCTTTCCGACGACGAACAACATCTCGCCAAGCTTGGGTACGTCCAGGAACTCTCACGGTCCTGGTCCGGATTCTCCAACTTCGCGATCTCCTTCTCGATCATCTCGATCCTGGCGGGTTGCTTCACCTCGTTCGGGCTCGGCTGGAACAACGGCGGCCCCGCCGCCATCGCCTGGGGCTGGCCGATCGTCTCGGTGTTCATCCTGATCATCGGGTTCTGCCTGGCCGAACTGGTCTCCGCCTACCCCACCTCGGGCGGGATCTATTGGTGGGCCGCCAAACTCGGCGGACCCAAGGCCGGCTTCTACACCGGCTGGCTCAACCTCATCGGCCTGATCGCGATCCTGGCGTCGGTGTCCTACGGCAGCGCGACCTTCCTGGACCTCACCCTCGGGACATTCAGTGAATCTTGGCTCGCCGGCTACAGCCTGACCCGGGTGTTCATCATGTTCCTGATCATCCTGGCGGTATCGGCGGTAATCAACATCTTCTCGTCACACCTGCTGGCCGTCATCAACAACGTCTCGGTGTGGTGGCACGTCGCCGGCGCGACCGCGGTCATCGCCATCCTGTGGCTGCTGCCCGAGCAACATGCCAGTGTCTCCGACGTTTTCGCCAAGACCATCAACAACTCCGGCATCTTCTCCGGCTCCACATCCGGTTGGGGCTTCCTGCTGTTCGTACTGCCCATCTCGGCGATCCTCACGCAGTACACGATCACCGGATACGACGCGTCGGCGCACCTGTCCGAAGAGACCAAGAGCGCGGCCAACGCCGCCGCGAAGGGCATCTGGCAGTCGATCTTCTACTCGGCCATCGGTGGCTGGATCTTGTTGCTCTCGTTCCTGTTCGCGGTGCAGAACTCCGACGAGGTGTCCGCCAACGGCGGCGCAGTAGCAACGATCTTCACCCAGGCGCTGGGATCCAAGTGGGCCGGAGTGGTGCTGCTGATCGCCACCGCCGGTCAGCTGTTCTGCACCACTGCCTGCCAGACCAGCGCCTCGCGCATGCTGTTCGCCTTCAGCCGCGACCGCGCCGTCCCCGGACACCAGTTGTGGTCGAAGGTCAATGCCACCCGGGTGCCCGCCAACGCCGTCATCATCACCGCAGTGATCGCGGCGATCATCACGCTGCCCGCCATCGTTCCGGTGAAGATTCCCGTCAACGGCGTGGAAGTTCCCTCGCCGGTGGCGTTCTACGCCGTCGTCTCGATCGGCGTGGTCGGGCTGTACCTGTGCTTCGCGGTGCCCATCTATTACCGGTGGAAGGCCGGCGACTCCTTCGAGCAGGGCAAGTGGAACGTCGGTGACAAGTACAAGTGGATGGCGCCGATAGCCATCGTCGAGATCATCGTCACCTCGATCATCGCGATGTTCCCGACCTCCCTGGGCGGCATGCCGTGGGATCCGAGCTTCCAGTGGAAGTTCGTGAACTACACCCCACTGCTGGTCGGCGGTGTGCTGGTGCTGCTGTTCGCCTACTGGCACGTGTCGGTGAAGCACTGGTTCACCGGTCCGATCAAGCAGGTCGACGCCGCGGCCGCAGAACTGCAGAGCTGAATCACCCGAGCAGTTCGCGGATGTCGGAGGCCGAGATGGCCGAGCCGAACAGATCCCCGTTGTCGACCACGGCGTCGAACAGGGCCCGCTTGCGGTCCTGCAGCGCCACCACTTTCTCCTCGATGGTGTCTCCAGCGACCAGACGGTAGACGGTGACCGGCCGGGTCTGCCCGATGCGGTGGGCCCGGTCGACAGCCTGAGCTTCGGCGGCCGGGCTCCACCACGGGTCGCACAGGAAGCAGTAGTCGGCGGCGGTGAGGTTGAGTCCGAATCCGCCGGCTTTCAGGCTGATCAGGAACACCTGCGTGGCGCCCGCACCGAACTCCTCGATGGCGCTGGCCCTTCTGTCGGAGTCGACCGATCCGTCCAGGTAGCTGTAGGCGATACCCGCCGAATCCAGATGTGACCGGACGATGCCGAGGAATCCGGTGAACTGGCTGAATACCAGCGCGCTGTGACCCTCGGCAACCAACTGATCGAGTTGCTCGACGAGGAAGTCGATCTTGGCCGAACCCACCGAACGAGCGGAGTCGTCGACCAATCCGGGATGCAGACTGAGCTGCCGCAGCAAGGTCAGCGACCTGAAGATCTGGAACCGGTTCTTCTCCCAATCCCCCAGCAGACCCAGCACCTTCTGCCGCTCGCGAGCCAACCGTGTGTCGTAGATCTTGCGGTGCTTGGCGTTCAGCCCGATGGTGAGCACCTGCTCACTCTTGCTCGGAAGCTCGCTGATCACCTGGCTTTTCGTGCGACGTAACAACACCGGTTTGATCCGCCTGCGCAACACCTGGAGCAGCTCGGGCGCCTGACCCGATTCGATGGGCTTTCGGAAGTAGGTTTCGAAGACCTTCGGAGACGGGAAGATCCCGGGCACCGTGATCGAGAGCAACGACCACAGTTCCATCAGGTTGTTCTCCATGGGCGTGCCGGTGATGGCCAATTTGAACGGCACGTCGAGCAGCCGGGCGGCCTGGTGCGTCTTGCTGTGGTGGTTCTTCACGAACTGCGCTTCGTCGAGAACCATTCCGGCCCACTGGATTTGTGAATACGCGGCAACATCCATGCGCAGCAGCGTGTAGGACGTGACGACGATATCCGCCTCGGCCACCTGTTCGGCCAATCCCACGGCTGCCCGTGCGTCGGTCGAGGTCACCACCACGGCGTTGAGTCCAGGGGTGAACTTCTGGCATTCGGCCACCCAGTTGCGCGCCACGCTGGTCGGCGCCACCACCAGGAACTTGCCCGCGCCCCCGGACACGGCACGGGTGATGAGCGCCAACGTCTGCACGGTCTTTCCCAGGCCCATATCGTCGGCGAGCACCCCGCCGATTCCGTTGTCCCACAGGAACGACAACCAGTCCAGCCCGTCGCGCTGGTAGTCGCGGAGTTCGGCAACGAGCCCCGCAGGCGGGTCGACGGGCACCGGAGGACGGGCCGCGGCCAGCCGCGCCAGGTTGGCCCGCCACCGGGCGAGCTGATCGTCGACGACACCGAGCTCGAGCAGTTCGTCCCACAGGGTGATGTTCAGCGACGCGGCGTTGACCCGGTCCCCGTCGATCTCGCCGAGTGCCCGCGCCTCGTCGAGCAACGCCCTCAACCGGACCAGCTCAGGTGTGTCCAACCGAAAGTAGATTCCCGACGGCAACAACATATGCGTTGCGCCTGAAGCTAGTTCACGGATGACGTCGGGCAGCGCCACGGTCTCACCGTCCACGCTCACCGTGACGTTCAGGCTGAACCAGTCGCCCGGGCCAGAGGTGTCTCCGGAGAACGACACCACCGGATCGGCACCCGCGGCTCGGTACCGGCTGTCGGCATCGACGATCAGATCTGCGTAACAGTCCAACTGCGGCAGGGTGTGGTCACACAACACCGCGGCCTCCACCGCGGTGAGATCGACCCCGCCCAGCAGCGTGCGCCGGGACGCCACCGAGACCGCATCCACAGCGCTGGCGGCGTTGACGATGGCCCGCAACTCGTGGACGGCCTCCGCGTCGAGCGTTGTGGAGACCCACCGGTTGACATGTTGCGAGGCTTGACGTTTCCAGTCATGTGCGGCCGCTGCCACCGCCTGCAACGCGGGCAGCACCCGCTGCCAGAGCTCCTCCTCGGCCGCCGCATCGCGGTACCCGATCAGCCCGGCCGAGGACAACGGGTCGAAGTCGTGATGCTGATCGTTGACCTCATACCGCGTGCTCCAGAAGACCCGCGCCCCACCGTCGACGACCTTGACCGTCAGCGCCGGTCTGGGACCACTGATGGTCGGCGGGACGAACAGGCCCTCGGCGACTTCCAGGTCCACGGTGCCGGCCAGGCGCGGCAGGATGTCTACCGCGAGTTCGCGTCCCATGTCGGCCGGGATGTGCACCTGTTCCCGGTGCCCCAGCAGTTCGGCCATGGTGCGGCCCGGCACCGGATCGAAGGCGCCCAGGCGCAACACCGAATCGACAAGTTGAAACATCCCGTGCGGGGCCGGCATCCCGATCAATCCGACCCCCTCGGGGTCACTGTCCTGCCCGTCGACGATCAGCGCCACCGACATGACCGCACCGCCGCCGCCCGCTGCCGCGAAGTCCAGCCGCAGATGGACGTTCTTGACCAACTCGACCGCACTGATGCCGCCGGCGGCGTCGGCCAGGACGGTCACCCCGACATCCAGCACCTCGGCCAGCCGGGGCCACAGAGTGGCCGGCATGCCGTTGAGAACCATCGCGTCGCCGCCGCGCGGCTCGGAATAGCGCACCACCTCCGACACCAGCGCCCGCACCGCCCGGTACTGGTCGCGATCGAACTCGCCGGGGTCGGGATGGTCGGCGAGGCGCCGCCAGGTCAATGCGCGAGTGATCCAGGTACCCCGTTTGCCGAGGCTCAGCGGGCGTAGCAGCAGCGACGTACCCGGGCGGTAGCGGGTCGGGCCGCTCACCGAGAATTCCAGCGCGATCGGTTTGCCACCGCCCTCAGGCACCGCGACTTCGTCGAGCACCTTGCCGAGCACGTAGCGCCAGCGCTCGATCGGCGGCTGCGCCGGGTCGGCAGGCACAACCGTCAACACCAGGGCGACCGCATGTTTGCAGAACGACCCGACCGGGCATGAACACAAAGCCCAGTCGACGACGGGCCGACTTCCCGGCGAGAGCCCGACCTCAAGGACGTACAACTGACCATGCGAGCCCACACACCGTCCGCGCACCAAGCGCTCGACGGGATCGAACTCGGCGTCGCGGACGCGGCCTTCGGCGGCGTAGCGTTCACCCCGGACGGTTGCCTGCGCGCCGAAATCGCGAATCAGCTCGTCACGGGCTATCGCGAAGCCGAATCCAGGCCTCATATGAGGAGAATAGGGCCACCTTCCGACATGTCCTGGTCACGCACTCGACACACCGTCGGTGGCGCACCTTCTCCGGATCCTGTGTAGGGTCGAACTGATGTGTGGAGCCGGCGGGGAGGTGCGTCTCGATGGCCGGACACCGGATATTTCAGCGGTGTCGGCCATGGCAGACGCGATGGCACCCAGGGGTCCGGACGCGGCCGGTGTGTGGTCGCAAGGCCGGGTCGCACTGGGTCACCGCCGCCTGAAAATCATTGACCTGACCGAAGCGGGCGCCCAGCCCATGGTCGATCCCGAACTCGGATTGACCGTTTGCTGGAACGGCTGCATCTACAACTACCAAGAGCTGCGCCGAGAGCTGTCGGGACATGGGTACCGCTTCTTCTCGCACAGCGACACCGAGGTGCTGCTCAAGGCCTATCACCACTGGGGTGACCGGTTCGTCGAGCACCTGATGGGGATGTTCGCGTTCGCGATCGTCGAGCGCGACACCGGCCGGGTGCTGTTGGGCCGCGATCGGCTGGGCATCAAGCCGCTGTACATCACCGAGGACAACCATCGGATCCGGTTCGCCTCATCGCTGCCGGCGCTGCTGGCCGGCGGCGGTGTCGACACCCGCATCGACCCGATCGCGCTGCACCACTACCTGACGTTCCACTCGGTGGTGCCGCCTCCGCTGACCATCCTGCAGGGCATCAAGAAGGTGCCGCCGGCGTCGGTGGTCGCGATCGAACCCGACGGCAGCCGGCACACCACGGTGTACTGGTCGCCGGACTTCACCCGCCACGCCGATCGAGCGGACTGGTCGGAACGGGATTGGGAGGACGCGGTACTGGAGTCGCTGCGGCGCGCGGTCGAGCGCCGACTGGTGGCCGACGTACCGGTCGGATGTCTGCTGTCCGGCGGTGTCGACTCTTCCCTGATCGTCGGGCTGCTCGCCGAGGCGGGACAGCACGGTCTGTCCACGTTCTCGATCGGTTTCGAGTCTGTCGGCGGGGTGGCCGGTGACGAGTTCAAATACTCCGACATCGTCGCCGAGCATTTCGACACCGACCATCATCAGATCCGCATCGGCACCGACCGTATGCTGCCCGCCCTCGACGGCGCGATAGCCGCCATGAGCGAACCCATGGTCAGCCATGACTGCGTGGCCTTCTACCTGCTCAGCCAGGAGGTCGCCAAGCACGTCAAGGTGGTGCAGTCCGGGCAGGGTGCCGACGAGGTGTTCGCCGGCTACCACTGGTATCCGCCGATGGCAGAACCGGGCGCGGCCGACCTCGCAGGCTCGGTGGCCAGCTACCGCGGGGCGTTCTTCGACCGCGACAGCGCGGGGGTGAGCGCGCTGATCAGCGACGCCTACCGGGCCGACGGCGATCCCAGCGGGGTGTTCGTCACCGATCACTTCGCCGCGGCGGGCGCGCAGACCGGCGTGGACCGGGCGCTGCGGCTGGACACCACGGTGATGCTGGTCGACGACCCGGTCAAGCGCGTGGACAACATGACCATGGCGTGGGGCCTGGAAGGCCGCGTGCCGTTCCTCGATCACGAGCTCGTCGAGCTGGCTGCCACCTGCCCTCCCGGCCTCAAGACCGCGTACGGGGGCAAGGGCGTGCTCAAACAAGCTGCACGGCGTGTGATTCCGGCAGCCGTGATCGATCGGCCGAAGGGATACTTCCCGGTCCCGGCGCTGACCCACCTCGAGGGGCCGTATCTGGACATGGTCCGGAATGCGCTCTACGCGCCGGAAGCCAAGGAGCGCGGCCTGTTTCGTCCCGAGGCCGTCGACCGGTTACTGGCCGATCCGAACGGCAGGCTGACCCCGCTGCGGGGCAACGAGTTGTGGCAGATCGCGCTGCTGGAGTTGTGGTTGCAGCGCCACGGTGTGACGGGGGCTGCGGCGTGACGGCAACTGACCATGACGCGTCGGCAGCCTCGGCAGGATCTGGTCACACCGATCACGCGGACCACACCGAGGCGATCACACTTGGCCTTCACGATGCCTCACCGCAACACCTCGTCGATGCCATGGCTGATGACGTGGTCCTCGAATTGGGCTGGGGCCGGCTGATTTTCGGGCAGACCTTCGCCGATCCCGAGCAACTCGCCGAGGTGCTTCAGCAGGAAGGCCCCGGCCGCCGCGACATCTGCATCTACGCCCGCGAGTCGCACGTGCTGGTCGCCCGGTCTCCCGCCGAGTTGTTCATCGATCCGAGCCACACCTACCGGCTGCGGTTCACCGACGAGCTCGCGGCGGCCGAACCGGTCGGGTTCACCGTGCGCACCCTGCAGACACCGATGGACGCCGACGCGATGAACCGGGTGTACGTACGGTGCGGGATGGTGCCTGCCCCCGTCGACGTCATCTGGCACAACCACACCCTGACGCCCGCGGTGGTGTATCTGGTTGCGGTGCGCGACGACGACGGCTCCGTGGTGGGCACCGTCACCGGCGTTGATCACAAACGGTTGTTCGCCGATCCGGAAGACGGGTCGAGCCTGTGGAGCCTGGCGGTGGATCCGGCGGCCGGACTGCCCGGCGTCGGCGACGCACTGACCCGCACCCTGGCCGGGATCTTCCGCGAACGCGGCCGGGCCTACCTGGATCTGTCAGTGGCCCACGACAACTCGGCCGCCATCGCGCTGTACGAAAAACTGGGTTTCCATCGGGTCCCGGTGCTGGCCGTCAAGCGCAAGAACGCGATCAACGAGCCGTTGTTCACCCATCCGCCCGAGACGGTCGACGATCTGAACCCGTATGCGCGCATCATCGCCGACGAGGCGATGCGCCGCGGTATCCGGGTCGAGGTGCTCGACGCAGGCGCCGGCGAGATGAAGCTGTCGCACGGTGGCCGCAGCGTGATCACCCGAGAGTCACTGTCGGAGTTCACTTCTGCGGTAGCCATGGCCCGCTGCGACGACAAACGCCAGACGAGGCGCATCGTCTCCGACGCCGGCATCACGGTCCCCAAGGGCCGACTGGCCACCTTTGACCACGAGGACCACGAGTTTCTGGACGAGGTCGGCGACGTGGTGGTCAAGCCCACCCGCGGCGAGCAGGGCAAGGGCATCACCGTCGGGGTCGATGGCAGCGAGGAACTCGACGCGGCGCTGCACCGGGCCCGCGAGCAGTACCCGGAGGTACTGATCGAGCAGCGCGCCCCCGGCGACGATCTTCGGCTGGTGGTGATCGACGGCAAGGTGGTGGCCGCAGCCATCCGCCGACCCGCCGAGATCGTCGGCACCGGCAAGCACACCATCGGTGAGCTCATCGAGACCCAATCGCGCCGCCGGGCGGCGGCCACCGGCGGGGAGTCACGAATCCCTATCGACGACGTCACCAAGGGCACCGTCGCCGAGGCGGGCTGGTCCTTCGATGATGTGCTGCCCGAGGGCGAGCGCCTGCGGGTGCGACGTACGGCCAACCTGCATCAGGGCGGGACGATCCACGACGTCACCGCCGAGGTCAATCCCGAGCTGTGCCGGGTCGGTGTGGCCGCGGCCGAGGCGATCGGCATCCCCGTCACGGGCATCGACCTGCTGGTTCCCGATGTGACGGGCCGCGAGTACGTCTTCATCGAAGCCAACGAGCGCCCGGGCCTGGCCAACCACGAGCCGCAACCCACCGCGGCCGCGTTCGTGGATTTCCTGTTCCCGCAGCAGCCGGGTTTGCCGCAAGCCTGGAAGCCTTCGGAGGCGGCTGACTGAGCGCCCGCGCGAAGGCAGGCCGCCGACCCGACAACATCGCGGCGGCTGACTGAGCGCCCGCGACTGTCACTCCAGCGTGGCACTCGGCGCCGGAAGCCACTCCAGCGTGACAACGGGTGTGTGCGGGCCGCCCGCCTACTGGCAGTCGCCACTCCAGCGTGACACTGGGCAATGAGCGCCACTCCAGCGTGACAAACCGCGGATGATCACGGGCGCTCACCCGTCATAGAGCGGGATCGAGCCGAAGCGCCGGTCACCAACTGCTGGTGCGCAGCACGATCTCGGCCGCCAGCTGGGCCGTCGAGTCACCGGCGTTACGTCTGCCCGCGATCTCCACCAGCCGGAAGTCGCCGTACACGTAGCGCTGGCTGGCTTTGGCGACGGCGCGTGCTGCCGGGGAGCTGACGAGCACGGTGGTGTTCATCTCGACCGGCGGGCATCCGTCGTCGCGGATCGTCCCGGTGGCATCGGCGACGCGGGGATGTCCGCGATCCACCACCACCAGACCGATGAATTTGTCCAGCCTGGTCGCCGCCAATTCCCAGGCCAGTTCTCCGCCGAGGCGGTCACCGACCAGCAACGCCCATTTGATGTCGAGCGAATCGAGTATCCCGACCACCGACTTGGCGGTCAGCCGCGGATCGGGGCCGATGATCACCGTGCGCAGCGAAGCGGTGTGCAAGCGCCGGCAGATCGGCTCGTATGCGGCCGGCCCGTGGTGGCCGGCGCTCAGCACTACCACGGTGGAACCCTTCTCAGGTCCCGAGACGTCGACGGGTGTGGTGAATCCGTCGATCGTCGCGACGGTGGTAAGCATTCGGACAAACTACCGTCCAGTAGCGACGGGCGGGCCGAAATTGGCATTGTCCTGACGGCCGCGTCAGCGGGTGGACACACGTTCGGCCTGGGCACCGAAAACGTCCAGAAAAGTCTGCGGTAATGCGCCTTTGGCGGCGATCGACGGGTCCTGCGTGGGGAAGGCGATCCCGAAAACCGCCCAGCTGCCGACGTTTTCGAAGGCGAAGAAGATGCTCTGCTCTTGCCCGCCCAGCTGCATCGTCTGCTGATAGGCCAACGCCGACGCCCGCGGGACGTCCAGCTTGGTGGTGGTCATGGGGATGCCCTTGTCGGCCGGGTCGAAGTAGGTGGAGAACTGTGCGCACCGCTGCGCCGTGGCGGCCAGCTTGTCCAGCGGCAGCGGCGACGCGGTCACCGTCAGTACGATGCGTGCCCCGTCGTAGGCGGCGATGATCTGCGCGGCGCTGCCTGGTCCCCGCTCGACGGATTCGGCGATCACCCTTGTCAGCCCGTCGCTGCATCCGGCCGGGATTGAGAGCATCGGCGGCGGTCCACCCGATCCCCCGGGTCCTGCGCCGTCATCGATGACCCGGTCGACCTGCACGCCCGGTGGGAAGTCGGCGGGTGTCAGGAACACCTTGTCCAAGGTGGCGCCGGGCCACGTGGGCGTGCCGGAGATCACCGGCGCACAGCCCGACAGCGCGAGGAGAGCGACCAACCCGACCGAGGTTGCCACCCAGCGATGGCACCGACGCATCTGCCCAGGTTACTGGGCCACGCCGGTCAGTGCAGTGCTCATGGTGGGCCGGGTAGGGGCCCCGTGCCGCACGAGTTCCATCACGGCGGCGATATCCAGGTGGGCGGCCAGCAGGTCGGCCATGCGATCCAGCTGGGCATCGCGCCGACCCGGCACGTCGGTGTCGTCAGCAACCACGAACCCCGTGCGGCCGGCGCTGTCGGCGACCTCGGTGAGCCAGTCCCGGCGCAAGCGGTCGTTGTCGAGCAGACCGTGCCAGTGGGTGCCGTAGACGGCGCCACGGCGCAGCCCGACCCCGAGCCAGTCGTCGGCCGCCGCACGGGTCACCTGGCCGTGATGAATTTCGTAGCCCCACAACGGCTTTTCCCAGTGCCGCAGGGTCTTGTCGACGGCGAACTCGATGTCGGCGTCGAGCAGGTCAAGACCTTCGACGGGTTCCGGGCTCGAGGATTCGACCGTGTCGTGGATGCGACGGCACAGCATTTGGAACCCGCCACAGACTCCCAGCACCGGCCGGCCCTGCGCGGCGTGGGTGAGGATGGCATCAGCCAGACCGCGTTGACGCAGCCAGCCCAGATCGCTCACGGTGGCCTTGCTGCCGGGAATCACCACGAGATCGGCGCCGGCCAAGTCGGCGGCATCGGCAACCCATCGCACCACGACGCCCGGTTCACAGGCCAGGGCCTCGACGTCGGTCGAGTTCGAGATTCGCGGCAGCCTGACCGCGGCGACGGTGAGCGACTGGGTCCCGTGAGGAGCTTGCGGTGTACCGACCACGCCGCCTGGGCGAACCGACACCGAATCCTCGGTGTCGAGCCAGAGTCCGTCATCGAACGGGATCACCCCATAGGTGGGACGTCCGGTCAGCTCGAACAATTGATGCAGGCCGGGTTCGAGCAGCGCCGGATCACCGCGGAATTTGTTGACGACGAAACCCGCGATGAGGGCCTGGTCCTCGGGCCCGAGGACGGCCACGGTGCCGTGCAGGTGGGCCAGCAGGCCGCCGCGGTCGATGTCGCCCACCACGATGACGGGCAGATCGGCGGCGCGGGCCAGCCCCATGTTCGCCAGGTCGGTGGCGCGCAGGTTGATCTCCGCCGGCGAGCCCGCGCCTTCGCAGATCACCACGTCGAATTCAGATCTCAGTGAGGCCAGTTCCTCGGCGACCACCGCGGCCAGCCGGTCACGATGGGTGAAGTAGTCGCCTGCGGCCACCGTTCCGGCCACCTGACCCCTGATCACCAGCTGTGATGTGCGGTCTCCACCGGGCTTGAGCAGGATGGGATTGAACCGGGTGCTGGGCGCCAGCCCGGCGGCCCGGGCTTGCATGGCCTGAGCCCGGCCGATCTCACCGCCGTCCACGGTGACCGCCGAGTTGTTCGACATGTTCTGCGCCTTGAACGGCGCGACGGACATGCCTTTGCGGCCCAAGAGGCGGCACAAGCCGGCCACGACCATCGACTTGCCGGCGTCGGAGGTGGTGCCGGCGACAAGTAGTGCCCCGCTCACGGTCGCAACGTCACGGCAGGGTGAGGATCTCGGCGCCGTCCTCGGTGACCACCAGGGTGTGCTCGAACTGTGCGGTCCACTTGCGGTCCTTGGTCACCACGGTCCAGTCGTCGTCCCAGATCTCGTAGTCCAGCGATCCGAGGTTGATCATCGGCTCGATGGTGAAGGTCATGCCTGGCTCCAGCACCGTCTCGACCGCGGGCTGGTCGTAGTGCAACACCACCAGACCGTTGTGGAACGTGGTGCCGATGCCGTGGCCGGTGAAATCGCGTACGACGTTGTAGCCGAACCGGTTTGCGTAGGCCTCGATCACCCGGCCGACGATCGACAGCGCGCGCCCGGGCTTGACGGCCTTGATGGCGCGCATGGTCGCCTCATGGGTGCGCTCGACGAGCAGTCGATGCTCCTCGGAGACGTCACCGGCCAGGAAGGTGGCGTTGGTGTCGCCGTGAACGCCGTCGATGTAGGCGGTGACGTCGATGTTGACGATGTCGCCGTCCTCGATCACCGTGGAGTCCGGGATGCCGTGGCAGATCACCTCGTTCAGAGAGGTGCAGCAGGATTTGGGAAAGCCTTTGTAGCCCAACGTCGACGGGTAGGCGCCATGGTCGATCATGTACTCGTGGGCGATGCGGTCGAGCTCGTCGGTCGTGACGCCGGGAGCCACTGCCTTGCCGGCCTCGGCCAGGGCCGCCGCGGCGATCTGGCCGGCGACGCGCATCTTCTCGATCACCTCGGGCGTCTGCACCCAGGGCTCACTCCCCTCGCGCACCGTCGGCTGCCAGGCATACTCCGGTCGCGGAATCGACTTGGGAACCGGCAGGGTCGGTGAGAGCACACCGGGGCGCAGGGCGGTACGAACTGGCATGCGAACAGCTTAATCGCCGGCACACCTGCCGAGGCGTTGCGGAGGCCACCGGAGAGCGCCCCTCTCATGAAGCGGTAATGGTGTTACCGTACGGGGGTGATTGAGGCACGGCGATGACCGAAACCGTCCACGTCCTGCAAATGCTGGATTACCGCGAGGTGGAGTCGGGTCCCGACCGGCTGGTCCTGGAAATGGACAACCGGCCGGACCTGGCCAACGTGCGCGGCGCGCTGCAGGGCGGGCTGGTGGCCACGCTGATCGATATCGCCGCCGGGATGCTGGCGGGCAATGCCTCCGGAGTCGGCTATGACGTGACGACCGCCGACCTCAACATCCATTTTCTGGCGCCCATCATGGGCACCGCCCGCGCCGAGGCCAAGGTCGTGCGGGCCGGCAAACGACTCATCGTGACCTCGGTCGATGTCACCGACGTCACCCGCGATCGACTGGCCGCCCGCGCGACCCTGACATTCGCAGTGCTCGAGCCGCGCTGACGTCAGGACCGGCGCAGCGTCAACTTCCAGTTCCGGCGCGGCCCGCGAATGTCGACAGAACCGCACACCACCTTGCCGGTGAGGATGATGTGCGGGGTGCCCTCGGCCGGTGCGTCGCGGCGGTGATCATCTGCGCTGCCCACGATCACCTCGACGTCATCGATCGACGCGCTGGCCCCGTCAGGCAACCGGATCTCGACAGACCCGAATTTCATGTCCAGCTCGATGACCACCATCGGTCCGGCGAACCGGGCGCGGGTCAGGTCCAACTCAACCGAGCCCATCCGACGGACCAGCGCGAGCCGGGTCGGGACCGTCCATTCGCCCTGGCGCTTGAGCGACCCGAGCACGCCGCGCAACTCGACGCGGTCGGTGGCGGTGGTCACAATGGCACCAGGTCCGGGCAGGTCGCCGACCAACGCGTCGAGATCCGAATGCAGGCGGGCCCGCGACACCATCGCGGAGCGTTCCTCGAACTCGGCGATATCGATGAGCCCGAGCGCGACGGCGTTGTGCAACCGCCGCAATGTGCCGTTGCGATCGGCATCGGAGACGCGCAGGTCCACGGATTGTTCGTTGATCCCTGTCATGGCAGGTTCAACGGTACCGCCGTTCACGCCAGATAGGCCGGGGGCAGCCCTTCGAACATGGTCTTGCACATGCGCACCGCGTACTCCGAACTGCCGCCCCCGACGATGAGCGCCGCAAACGCCATGTCCCCGCGATAGCCGGCGAACCAGGAATGGGAACCACCCATGAACTCAGCCTCGCCGGTCTTCCCGCGCACATCGCCGAGCCCGTTGAGATCCTTTGCCGTGCCGTTGGTGACCACCAGGCGCATCATCGGGCGCAGGCCGTCGACCATCTTCGGGCTGATCGGGGCGCCCGCGCGGTCGACCATGGTCTGGCGGCCCTCGATGAGTTGCGGCACCGGCGTCCTGCCTGCTGCCACGGTGGCGGCGGCCAATGCCATCCCGAACGGGCTGACCAGCACCTTGCCCTGACCGAATCCGTCCTCGGTGCGCTCGGCCAGGTCCACCGTCGGCGGCACCGAGCCGGTCAGCGTCGAGATCCCGTCCACCTGATAGTCGGTGCCGATGCCGTAGCGCGCCGCGGCCTGGGTGAGACCGCGCGGCGGCATCCGGCTGGCGAGTTCACCGAAGGTGGTGTTGCACGAGTTGGCGAACGCCCGCGACATCGGCACCATGCCGAGATCGAACGCGTCATAGTTCGTGACGGTCCGATGCCCGATGTCGAGCGTCCCCGGGCAACCCAAAAGCGTGTTGGGAGTAGCCATGTCGCGTTCGATGGCTGCCCCCGCAGTAACCATCTTGAACGTCGAGCCGGGTGGGAACTGACCCATGGTCGCGAGCGGACCGACGGCGTCAGCGGCCCGGTTCTGCGCCACGGCCAGGATCTCGCCCGTGGACGGCTTGATCGCGACGATCATCGCCTGCTTGCCGGTGGTGTTGACCGCATTCTGCGCGGCCTCCTGCACGGCTCGGTCGAGGCTGATGGTGATGGACGGCGCCGGATCGCCTGCCACCTCGTTGAGCACGTCGACGTCGACGCCGTTCTGGTTGACCGTGACCACGCGCCAGCCCGGCTGACCGTTGAGTTGGTCGGCCACGGATTTCTTGACTTCGTTGACGATCACCGGGGCGAAAGTTTCGTCGGTGGGCAACATTTCGGGTTGCGGGGTGACGACGACGCCGCGGAGCCGGCCGATGGCTGGCGCGATGCGGTCGTTGTCCGCCTGCTTCAGCGTGATCAGGCTCATCGGTTGCGCTGACGCACTGGCCTGTTCGGCGAGCAGTTGGGGATCACCCAGTGTCGGGTCGAAGCCGCGCAGGGCGTCGGCGACGGCCCGCGCTGTCGGCATCAGCGCGGTGCCGGCTGCCCTGGCATCCAGCGCGTAGTGATAGATGTAGCCGGGCACCAGGACGTCGGTGCCGCCGCGCTCGTTGACCGAGGCGCGCCGCGGCGCATCGGCCCGCAGAGCGAAGGTCTGGTGCTCGCCCAGTCTCGGGTGCAGCCCGGTGGCATTCCACCGCACCTCCCACCGGCCCTCGTCGCGAATCATGTTGAGCTGACCGTCGTAGGTCCAGGTGCGGTTCTTCGGCAGATGCCACGTGTACCGGTAGCTGACGCTGCCCGTGTCGCCGGCGTACTTCGAACCCATGATCTGGGCGTCGAGGCCGGTGGCCTGCAGCCCGTTCCACGCTTCGCTGAGGGCGGTCTTGGCATCCTCGGGCCGGTCGGCCAGCTGCGCGGCGGCAGCGGTGTCACCAGTGGCCAGTGCGGCAAAGAACCGCTCCGCCGCGGGCTCGGGCCCGTCGGGCCGCGGCGTGCAGGCGCTCAGCGCCGTCGCCCCGAGGACCACTACGAGTGCGAACAGTCCTGTGGTCCGTGTGACTGATGATGTTTGAGTTGCCATTGAGGCTGATGTTAGAAACGTCGACGCCGGATCCGGCGGAGGCGCACCGAGATAGAACCGAGACTGTGGTGAGACCAACCGGTTGCCGGCGTCAGACCTGGAGCGCACGCAGCAGGATTTCGAGGCCGCGGCGAAACTCCTCGTCCGGTTCGATACCGCTCGCCACCGCTGCCGTCTCCGCCAGCAAGGGATATTCATTCGCCGGCAAACTCGCCAGAGCGCTGGTTCCCGGCCCGGCCAGGCTTCCCAACATCTCGATTTCCAGCGCCCCGAAAATGTAGGCGAGCAGCGCCCGGAACGCGTAGACCCGTCGCTTCCCGTCGTAACCGGCTGCGGTGAGCACAGCGAGCACCGATTCTCCCCAATTCAACGACGCGGGCGAACGGTGCCGATGCGTGAGTATCAGCGGCGCCACCGCAGGATGCCGCGCGGCCGCGGCGCGCACCCGATCCGCGAGTTCGGTGAGCTGGTGGCGTGCCGAACCGCGAGACGGGACGGGATCGACCCCGTCGAGCACGAGGTCCACCACCATCGCTTCGAGCTCGTCGCGATCGGCGACATACCGGTACAGCGACATCGTGCCCATACCGAGTTCGCGGGCAACAGCGCGCATCGACAGGCCCTCCAAGCCGTCGGCATCGATCACCGCCAGCGCAGCGGCGGCTACCTGGGCTTGGCTGAGTGAACGTGGGCGTGGCATGACGATTGACAGAGTACACCGTACGCCTATAACGTCGACCGTAGGCGTACATCGCACGCTAATCGAGGAGAAGCCATGATCCCATCCACCTGCCCCGTTCCACCCGAGATAGTCGATGGAAGCCAATTCGTCAGCGTCACAGGCGAACACGTCCCGGTACCGGATCCGGACAGCATGGTCCATCTGCAGTTCAGGCGCTTCGCGGGTTGTCCGATCTGCAATCTGCACCTGCAGTCGTTCGTGGCCCGGCACGCCGAGATCCGTGCCGCCGGTATCCGCGAGGTGGTCTTCTTCCACAGCCCTGCAGTCGAATTGGCACAGCACACAGCCGATCTGCCGTTCGCCACAATCGCCGATCCAGACAAGGAGGTCTACCGGCGGTTCGGCGTCGAATCCAGCCCCCGTGCCCTACTCGATCCCCGCAGCTGGCCGGCGATCGTCCGGGGCGGCGCTCTGACCGTGCGCGGACGATTCCGCGCCCCGGCCGGCAGACAGGCCGGTGGACGGCTCGGACTACCCGCGGATTTCCTCATCGCCTCGAACGGCGCCGTGCTGGCCGCGAAATACGGTGCCCACGCGGACGATCAATGGTCCGTCGACGATCTGCTGGAACGGGCCGCCGCAGCCCGACCGTGACCGCGTCACTCAGTCCAACAGGACCGTGGCGAACGTACCGACCTGTTCGAACCCGATGCGGGCGTAAGTCGCTCGCGCCACCGTGTTGTAGCTGTTGACGTACAGACTCGCGATGCGCCCGGAGCCCACCACGGCGGCCGCCAGTGCCGCCGTCCCGGCGACGCCCAACCCGTGGCCGCGCCACTCGGGATGGACCCACACCCCTTGAATCTGGCCGACCGCCGGTGACTGAGAGCCGACCTCGGCCTTGAACACCACCTGGCCACGTTCGAACCGGGCCCACGCCCGTCCCGCGGCGATCAGGCCTGCGATGCGGCGGCGGTAGCCGCGGCCGCCGTCACCGAGGCGCGGGTCGACACCGACCTCACCGATGAACATGTCGACTGCCGCCACCAGGTAAGCGTCGAGCTCCTCCATGCGCACCGGGCGGACAGCCGGATCGATCGCACAATGCGGCATCGAGTTGAGCGCCATCAGGGGCTGTTGTTCACGGACGTCACGGGCGGTCCCCCACACCGATTCCAGCCGGCGCCACATGGGCAGCACCAACTCCGCCCGGCCGACCAGAGACGAACACCGACGCGCGGTGCTCATCGCCTTGTCCGAGAACGCCTTCAGATCCTCGGCGTCCCCGCGCAACGGGATCAGGTTGGGCCCGGCGTAACACAATGACTCGGTCACGCCTCGCCTCGTCCACAGTTCCCCGCCGATCGCGCCGTGCTCGACCCCGAACTCGGCGACACGGGCGGCCACCATGCACGACCCCACCGGATCTTCGTCGAACACCGGCAGGCACGGGGTGGCGTCACGCACCACGGAAACTCGGCGCTCATCGACGAGGCGGAACAGTGGTGGAGCCGACATGGACGATTCTCTCTGTTAATGCCGAGGCTGGGTGACCCCGCTCACAGGGTCGTTATCAGCTTACGGTCACCACAGGCGAACCGCTGGCATCATCTGAGGCCTGTTCGGCCAACCGCATGGCTTCCTCGATCAGCGTCTCCACGATCTGTGCCTCCGGGACGGTCTTGATGACCTCACCCTTGACGAAGATCTGGCCCTTGCCGTTACCCGAGGCCACCCCGAGATCGGCCTCGCGGGCCTCTCCCGGACCGTTGACCACACAGCCCATCACCGCCACCCGCAGCGGGACGTCGAGTCCGTCGAGGCCCGCGCTGACCGCGTTGGCCAGGGTGTAGACGTCGACCTGAGCCCGGCCGCAGGACGGGCACGACACGATCTCCAGGCCACGGGGCCGAAGGTTCAGCGATTCCAGGATCTGGTTGCCGACCTTGACCTCTTCGGCCGGCGGCGCCGACAGCGACACCCGGATGGTGTCGCCGATGCCCTTGGACAGCAGCGCGCCGAACGCCACCGCGGACTTGATGGTGCCCTGGAATGCCGGGCCGGCTTCGGTGACTCCGAGGTGCAGCGGGTAATCGCACTGGGCGGCCAGCTGGGTGTAGGCCTCCACCATGATCACCGGGTCGTTGTGCTTGACGCTGATCTTGATGTCGCCGAAGCCGTGCTCCTCGAACAGCGAGGCCTCCCACAGCGCCGACTCGACGAGCGCCTCCGGGGTGGCCTTGCCGTACTTCTTCATCAACCGGGGATCCAGCGAACCGGCGTTGACGCCGATGCGGATCGGGATGCCCGCCTCGCCGGCGGCCTTGGCCACCTCTTTGACCCGGCCGTCGAACTCCTTGATGTTGCCGGGGTTGACGCGCACAGCCGCGCAACCCGCGTCGATCGCGGCGAAGATGTACTTGGGCTGGAAGTGGATGTCAGCGATCACCGGAATCTGGCTGTGCCGGGCGATCTCGGCGAGCGCGTCGGCGTCCTCCTGCCGGGGGCAGGCCACCCGCACGATGTCGCAGCCCGACGCGGTCAGCTCGGCGATCTGCTGCAGTGTCGCGTTGACATCATGAGTTTTGGTGGTGCACATGGACTGCACCGCGATCGGGTGCTCACTGCCGATGCCGACGCCGCCCACGTTGAGCTGGCGGGTTTTTCGCCGCGGCGCCAGGGTCGGCGCCGGGGGCGCGGGCATTCCCAAACCGATGGACGCTGTCATGTGGGATCTCCTACTGGAAGATGCTGAGTGGGTTGACCAGGTCTGCGGTCACGGTCAGCAGCATGTAGCTGACCACTACCAGCAACACCACGTATGTGGCGGGCATGAGCTTGAGGTAGTTGACCGGGCCTGCGGCGACTTTGCCGCGGGCCGCCCGGATCATGTTGCGGATCTTCTCGTACGTCGCGACCGCGATGTGCCCACCGTCGAACGGGAGCAGCGGCACCAGGTTGATCGCGCCGAGCACGAAGTTCAGCTGCGCCAGGAAGAACCAGAACGCGACCCACAGGCCGGCCTCGACGGTCTCGCCGCCGATGATGCTCGCGCCGACGACGCTGATCGGGGTCTCCTTGTCGCGTTCACCGCCGCCGATCGCCTCGACCAGCGCACCGATCTTGGTCGGGATCTTCGCCAGCGATTTACCCAACTCGACAGCGAGGTCACCGGTGAACGAGACCGTCGCAGGCACGGCCGTCAGCGGGTTGTACTTGGTCGGGGGTTGAACCGGGACCGCGCTGACGCCGATGGCGCCGACGGTGGCCGGCTCCTTGGCGTCCGCACTGGTGAAGCGCTGCGTCTGGGCCACGTCGACGACCGTGGTGATCGTCTGCCCGTCGCGCTTGAGTTCGATGGGCACCGGACCGTCGAGTTTGCGGATCGCGGCAGCCATCTGGGAGAAGTCGGAGACCTTGGTGTCACCGACCTTGACGATCTCGTCACCGGCCCGGATCCCGGCCTGCGCCGCTGGGCCCGCCCCCTGGCACTCCCCCATCTTCTCGAGACTCAGTTGCGGTGCGACACAACCGGTTTCGCCGACGATCGCGGTGGTGGGCTGCGTGATGTTGGGGAGGCCCCAGGTGATCGCAATGGCGTACAGGAGCACCAGGCCGATGATGAAGTTCATCGCCGGGCCCGCGAAGAGCACCGCGACGCGCTTCCACACCTTCTGCTTGTACATCGCATACGGCCGGTCTTCGGGCGCGATCTCGTCGACCGACGTCATGCCCGCGATGTCGCAGAAACCACCCAGCGGAATCGCCTTGATGCCGTATTCGGTCTCGCCGAGGCGGTTGGGCCGACGCGTCGACCACAGCGTCGGACCGAAACCGACGAAGTAGCGGCGCACCTTCATCCCGGTGGCGCGCGCCACCCACATGTGCCCGCATTCGTGCAGTGCCACCGATACCAGGATGGCCAGCGCGAACAGCGCGATGCCGATGACGAACATCATTTGGTGACGAGCCCTTTTCTCACAGATTTCTGCTCGACCATGCGGCGTGCCGTCTCCCTGGCCCACCGCTGCGCGTCGAGTACTTCTTCCACGGTAGCGGGTTCGGCGGCCCACTGGTCGGCAGCGTGCAACACCTCACCCACGGTGTCGACGATCGCCGGGAACGGGATCCGGTCAGCCAGGAAGGCCTCGGCGGCTTCCTCATTGGCGGCGTTGTACACCGCGGTCAGGCACCCGCCGCGGGTCCCGGCGGCCCGGGCCAGGTTCACCGCCGGGAAAACCTCGTTGTCCAGCGGCAGGAATTCCCAGGTGGAGGCCGTGGTGAAGTCACAGGCCAGGGCCGCACCGGCGATCCGGTCGGGCCAGCCGAGGGCCAATGCGATCGGCAACTTCATGTCCGGCGGGCTCGCCTGGGCCAGGGTCGAACCGTCGGTGAAGGTGGCCATCGAGTGCACGATCGACTGCGGGTGCACGACGACTTCGATGCGCTCGTAGTCGATGCCGAACAGCAGGTGGGTTTCGATCAACTCCAGACCCTTGTTGACCAGGGTGGCCGAGTTCAGCGTGTTCATCGGGCCCATCGACCAGGTCGGGTGTTTGCCTGCCTGCTCCGGGGTGACCGATTCCAGGTCGGCCGCCGACCACCCGAGGAACGGGCCGCCCGACGCGGTGAGCACGATCTTGGCCACCTCGTCGGCAGCACCGCCGCGCAGGCACTGGGCCATCGCCGAGTGCTCCGAGTCCACCGGGACGATCTGCCCTGGCGCGGCGGCCTTGAGCACCAGTGGCCCCCCGGCGACGAGTGACTCCTTGTTGGCCAGGGCCAGGCGCGCGCCGCTGGCCAGGGCGGCCAGAGTGGGAGCCAGCCCCAGTGCCCCGACCAATGCGTTGAGCACCACGTCGGCCTCGGTGTTCTCGACCAGCCGGGTCACCGCATCCGGCCCGGCGTACGCCACGTCACCGATCTTCTCCGCGGCGGCCGGGTCGGCCACCGCCATGTTGGTGACGCCAGTCGCGGCGCGCTGCGCGGCGAGCAGGTCGGGGTTGCCGCCGCCGGCGGCCAGCCCGACGATCTCGAACCGGTCGGGGTTGGCCGCGATTACCTCGAGCGCCTGGGTGCCGATCGATCCGGTGCTTCCGAGTATCAGCACACGCTTTCTGTCGCTCACCGTTACATTGTGCCGCGTTCGGGGCCCGGCGGCGCCGACGGTCACCGCGTGCGGGCGGACGGGTCGGCGGTGGCCTCGATCTTGAGCACGAGTCCGTCCCGGATGGTCAGCACCACCACCGCGAACAGTCGCCGCCGGTCGTAGGCGAGCAACACGGGCTCGGCCGCGCACACCACCGTCGCGCCCGGCCCGAGGTAGCGCAGCAGGTTTGTCGCGACGGCGTGACGCCCGTGGTTGACCTGCCGCCGTGCCGGGCCGGTGAGCACCGTGCCGACCCCCCACACGCTCGGATCGAGCACCGAGGCCAACGCCGCCACATCACCGTTCGCGCATGCGGTGATGAACGCGTCGGTGACGTGCCGGTGCTCGTCGGCGCCCACCTCGACCCGGTCCGGTGCGGCGCCGGCCACTTTGGTGCGGGCGCGCCGCGCGAGCTGGCGGCACGTCCCGACCGGCCGTCCGACGGTGTGAGCGATCTCCGCGAACGGGATCTTGAAGATGTCGTGCAGGACGTACGCGACGCGCTCACCGGGGCTGAGCCGGGCGAGCACCGCGAGCAGCGCCGAACCCACCTGATCGTCGAGCGTGACGCGGTCGGCCGGGTCGGCGTCGGCGGCCGCGGCGGTGCCCAGCGCGGCCGATCCGTCCAGGTGTTCGAGCCGGGCCCGCGCCGACCGCAGGACGTCGAGGGACAACCGGCCGGCCACCACGGTCAGCCAGGCCCGGACATCGTCGAGTTGGTCCTGGTCTGCCCGGGCCAGCCGCAGAAACGCCTCCTGCGCCACGTCTTCGGCCTCGCCGATGTCGCCGAGCATGCGGTAGGCGAGGTTGACCAGATACGGGTGGTGGTTGTGCCACGCCGCCTCAAGGCCGGCGGATTCGTTCATGTAGTCATGACGATTCCGAGGGCCGGAAAGTTACCCGTGGCCCTGATTCGCGACCGCTGTAACTTTTCGGACGGCCGCTCCGTCCTTGGTTGCACGAACACAATTCTCGTCACGCGCGCAACCGGCAACGCCGGTAAGGCCGCGCCGTTCGCCGGGCGAGTGACCGGCCCCGCGATGTGTTCGCCAACCGTCGAGGAGGACCAGACATGTCAGAACACGCGACCGAGCCGTGCCCGCCCCGCTGGCTCAAGCCGATGAACAAGGTGATGATGGCGGTGCAGCGCCTGGGCCTGCCGACCGGGCCGGCCATGGTGCTGACCGTCCCCGGCCGCAAGTCCGGCAAGCCCCGCAGCACACCCATGACGCCGTTCGACCACGAAGGCGGCCTCTACACCGTGGCGGGATACCCCGGCTCGGACTGGGCGGCCAACGCGCGGGCCGCCCGCACCGGAACACTGGCCCGGGGCCGGCGGTCCCGCACGGTCAGGATCGTCGAGCTCACACCGGAGCAGTCGCGGCCTGTGTTGCGCGCGTTCGCGGTCAAGGTCCCGGTGGGCGTCGGGTTCGCCAAGCGCAGCGGTCTCGTCGTCGACGGCACTCCTGACGAATTCGAGGCGCTGGCAGGGCGTTTGCCGGTGTTTCGATTCGATCCCGCCTAGTCGCGTCCGCTGGCAACCGACCCGACGGCACGACGGATCGCGATGTCTGGAAGCTCCCGGCGGCGACCGTATGCTGAGCCGGATGAATTCAGCCGAGGACGCCAAGCTGGTGCCAGTCACTGCTCGGACCGAGTATCTGACCAGCCGTCATCGGATCTCCGCGGCCGCGTCGGGCGCCGTACTGCTGGCGGGTTTGGTTGCGCTCGTGGCGCTCAACTACGCCGGAGCATCAGGGTTTCTCACTGCCGTCGTGGTGGCGACGCTGGTCTCCGTTGCCGTGGGCGGGTTGTCCTACGGACGTTCGGGCAAGCCGGGAGCTGTACTGATCACTGTCGACGGGCACACCGTTCATCTCGGTGACGAGAACGACCGGATCGTGAGCTATCCACTGTCGTCACTGATCGCGGTGAGCCGAGCAGGACCGGCTGACGCTACAACGACCGGTGGCGGGCTCTTGACGGTGCGAGGCCAGAAGTACCTCACGCTGACGTTCGCCACCGATGCCGGCCACGAAGAATGGCGGGTAGCCGTCGTCGGTTCGGATCCCGCTGCGGCCGAGGTCCTCCGCCGGCTGGAATCGTCATTGCCCGACCCCCGAACCGGCGTGGAGGCACCGGTTTCGGGATCGCGGATCGCCGATGCCGGGACCGACGACGCCGCACAGCGGTTGTGGGAGGAGGCCGTCCGGCGCCACGACCACATCCTCGGGGCGTACGGCAGCTACGAACTCGACCCGGCGATGCTGTTGCGCTACCCGGCGATCACCGACGTGACCGTCGAACCGACGCAGACGTTCCACGTCGCGCTCGACGATGCGCAGGCGCTGCGCACCGAGAATTACCCGGGAAACCGTGGCCTGGCCGACGCCTATCAGCAGGCGGTGGTGGCCCTGCGCCGAGCCTGGATCGCCTGCGAATCCCACGGCAGGAAGGTCGGCACCTCCTATCTGGACGCGAGCGAACGCGCAGAACTCGATACCGCGCTCAAGCTGTACAACCACGCCACGTCGAGCTCCACGCCCGCCGAACAGGCCACCTATTACGGCCGGGCCCGTGAGATCGTCACCGAACTCGTCGACCGTGGCGTCCTACATCCACCCAAAGTGCAACTCGCACAACTGGAAGCCGCCACCCGGCGGGCCATCGAGGCGGCAAAACCGCAGTAGCGCTCAAATGGCACCGGGAGCAAGGAATTCACCGGTGAGCGAGTACGTCCCCGTTGCCTCTTTGACACCGGCGAGCTCGATCCGGATCGCCAACCGGTGCTCGTCGATCTCCCGATCCGTCAGCCAGATGTCGACGGCCTCGCGTTCGTAGGGTTCCAAGGCGCCGCGTTGCATCGCCTGTGCGCGAACGGTTTCGAAAGCCTCCTGTGAGATGTCATCGAAGGAGAAGGTCTGCCGTCCCGAGTTGTACGACTTGTCGGTGATCTCGGGCAGCTCTCCCGGTACGACGATGATCTGGCCGGCTCGGTTTCCGGTCTGGAAATCGAGCATCACGCCTCCGTTGGTCTGGACTTCGCTCGGGCGCGCTGTCGGTGTGGCCCGGTGAGTACCCCGGATCTCGAAGTTGGTCAGCACGCGGTCCGAGGGCGCGATCCCGGCCAGTGCCAAGCCGTCTCGCGCCTTCTGGAACGAGACCGCGAAATCCGCCGGGTCGAAGATCTCTCCCACAGTCCCGTCGGGCAGCGCGTCGACGGTCTTGCTGCCGAAAGTACCGGTCAGAATCACCGGGGCGCCAGGGCCCGACCGCTTGATCTCCAGGGTGTCCAGTTTGCTGAGCCGGCCTTGTGATTCAAGTTGACGGACCATCTTGTCGACGATCGCGTTCAGGTCGGTCGACGCGATATCGGTAGCGAGAAATGTGCTGTCTTTGCGCCGAACTCGCGGCGACGGTGTGGTGAACGCGTCTCCGCCGTTGTTGATGTAGACGGTCGTCGTGTCACCGTTGGTCGGGTCGAGCACTGTCCCGTAATCCGACCCGCTGCCGGTGAGGCGAACACCGAGCAGATTGTTGGCCGCGGCGGGGCCGAACTGCGCGGTGATCGCGCGGATCATTCCGTCCCGTCGGGCATTCAGATCCATGCTCTTGGACTTGGACCCGGTGTCGGCGCGCGGCGCCGCGGGGGCCGATGCGCTGCTGGGCGAGATGTGCCAGGCATCGCCGACGCCGAAGAGCACCGTGAGCGCCATCAGCATGGTGACCGCCGGATAGATCACCGCCCACTTGCCGGGCTGATCATGGAACTCGGGCGCGCGGGCCGGCTCGCGCGGCGGCAGCCGCCGCAGCGGCAACTCGGTATCCGGGCGCTCGGTCAGTGACCGGAACTCACCGCTCGACATCGAGGCGATCCAGCGCCCCTGATAGGCGGTGTCGTGCGGCGGGCTGATCGTCGCGGTCACCAACGTCGGCTGTAGATCATTCTCGCCGAGGCTGCTGCGGCTCAGGGCGTCGACCCGCACCGGCACCAGTTCGCCGAGGGTCTGCTCGACGAACGGAGCGAGTTCGGAGACCCGTGATGGCCAGGGCAGCAGCGCGACTCCCCCGACAATCAGTGGAAGCGACAACAGCAGCGCGATCCACCAGGAGTTATAGGCACCCAGTCCGATGCCGAGGGCGATGAGCACACCGGCCGCGCCGGCCCTGCCGACCCGGACCGTCCGCCTCACCGTCACCCCTTTGCTCTGTTTGCGTTTTCAAAATCATAGGGCGATGTGATGCGAGCTGCTCTAACGCACCTTCGCGATCACGGTTTCCGCGAACTGTTCGATGGGGCCCCGAAACCGGTCGACACCGGTGGCCCCGTTGGGGTTTGCCAGCCACGGCGCGCACATCACCGCGGTGATGCCGAGATCCTCGGCCCGCTTGTACAGATCCGGCGAGGGCGGGTCCAGCAGGGCCAGGATGATGTCGAACGGCTGGTTCTCCCTGCCATATTCGCGGCGGAGTTCGGCCAGCCGGGCGGTGAAGCCCGCGGCCCGCTCAAGCGGGTACGCGTAGCCGATCCACCCGTCGCAGGTGCGGGCCGCGCGCCGCAGTGCCGTCTCCGATTCGCCGCCGCACAGAATCGGCACCGGCGCCGGCGGATGCGGTTCGATCATCATCTCGGGAATCGAGTAGTACTGCCCGTCGTAGGACACCCAGCCTCCGCGCCACAGTTCGCGCAGTGCCGGGATCATTTCGTCGAGCCGCTTGCCGCGCGTGTCGAAATCCTGCCCCAGGAGCTCGAACTCCTCCCGCATCCAGCCGACACCGACGCCGAGGGCCACCCGTCCGCCGGAAATGACCGCGGCCGTGGCCACCTGCTTGGCGACCTCCAGCAGCGGGCGCGCCGGTGCCACGTAGACGGCGTTGGAGAACCGGAGCCGGCGCGTGAGTGCGGCCATCGCACCGATCAGCACCCAGGAGTCCGGCCAGGCGGTCTCGGGCCCCCAAGGCGGCTTGCCCGTCGCCGAGTCCGGGTAGGGCGAGGACAGTTCCCGCGGGTAGATCATGTGATCCGAGCAGACCATGCCGTGGTAACCGGCTTCATCGAGCAACGGCGCCACCGTCAGTGCATCGGCGGTGTCCATGAATGCCGTGCCGCTCCAAAACTGCATCTGAGACCTTCCGTGTGTTTTTCGCCTGTTTTGACGGGCAGCATGTACGCATGCCCTCGCTGCTCTGGTTCCGTCGAGACCTGCGCTGCCGCGACCATCCGGCCCTGCTGGAGGCCGCACAACCGGACGGCGAGGTACTCGCCTGCTACGTGCTCGATCCGCGCCTGGAGGCAACCGCGGGCACGCGGCGCCTGCAGTACCTGTACCGGGCGTTGCGCGAGCTGTCCGAGAGCCTCGACGGAAAACTGCTGGTGACCCGGGGCCGCCCGGAAGAACGGATACCGGCGCTGGCCCGGGCCATCGACGCCGCCTCGGTTCACATCTCGAAGGACTACACGCCGTTCGGGCGGCGTCGCGATGACACGGTGCGGGCGGCGCTCGGCGAAACCGCCCTGTGCGCAACGGGATCGGCCTATCTGGTGTCGCCCGGGCGCGTAACAAAATCGGATGGCACGCCGTATCGGGTGTTCACACCGTTCTACCGGGCCTGGCGCGGGCACGGCTGGCGTGCGCCCGCGGATTCCGGGCCGAATTCGGCGCGCTGGATCGACCCGGCGGACGTACCAACCGCCGGAGATCGCATCGAAATCCCCTCTGCCACAGCGGCTCTGGTGTTCGACGCGGGTGAGAGTGCGGCGCTGAGGCAGTGGCAGGCGTTCGCGCATCGGGACTTGGCCGACTATCCGGCCCGGCGCGATCGGCCCGACCTCGACGCCACCAGCCAGATGTCGGCCCATCTCAAGTTCGGCACCATCCACCCGCGGACCATGGCGGTCGACCTCGCCTCCGGCCACGACGCCTACCTGAGGGAGTTGGCGTTCCGCGACTTCTACGCGGCAGTCCTGTTCCACTGGCCCGACAGTGCATGGCAGAACTGGAACCGCGATTTCGACGCGATCGACGTGGATGACGACGAGGCGGCCCGGCGGGCATTCACCGCATGGAAGGACGGCCGGACCGGATTCCCGATCGTGGATGCCGGGATGCGCCAAATGGCCGCCACGGGGTTCATGCACAACCGGGTGCGCATGATCGCGGCTTCGTTCCTGGTGAAGGATCTGCACCTGCCGTGGCAGTGGGGTGCGCGCTGGTTTCTGGACCAGTTGGTCGACGGCGACATGGCCAACAACCAGCACGGGTGGCAGTGGGCGGCAGGCTGCGGCACCGACGCCGCCCCGTACTTCCGGGTGTTCAACCCGAATCTGCAGGGCGCGAAGTTCGACCCGGAAGGCGCCTACGTCCGACGCTGGGTACCAGAGTTGGCCGATGCCGCCGACGTGCACAAGCTGGGCCGAGACCGGCCGTCGTCCTACCCGGAACCGATCGTCGACCACGCCGAAGAGCGGCTCGAGGCGCTGCGGCGCTACCGGCGTCTGGGTTGACCCCCCACGGCCGGCATACGACGCAGCGTCGTATGCCAGAATGTCCGCAAGCCAAGCCAGAAGCCAGTTCGATCCGGAGGAGCAACCGTGGCCAGCACCGAGGTGGAGCGCAACAACGGCGTCGACGTCGAGGAAGTGCCCTCGGCGGCGTGGGGCTGGTCGGAGCTGAACATCAAGGTGATCCACCTCGGCGGCATTCTGTCCGCACTGTTCCTGCTGGTCATGATGCGCGGCAACCACATCGGCTGGGTCGAGAACTGGTTCCTCATCACGTTCGCGGTACTCATCCTGCTGGCCGTGGGCCGCAACATCTGGATGCGCCGCCGCGGCTGGATTCGGTAACCGCACATCATTCACGCCGGCGGCCTACAACCGGGCCGGCGCATCGATCGAGGTATCCACCCGCCGCATCGGGCGAATCAGCCCCTCTTGTGCGAAGGATGCCAGCAGCTCGCCGTCCTCGGTGTGCACCTGACCGCGGACATATGACATCCCCCGCCCGGCCGCGGTGCTCTCGTGGCTGTAGAGCAGCCAGTCCTCCCACTCCACGGCCTCGTGGAAACTGACCGACGTCGACATCAGGGCCGTCGACACAGTTGTGTGTGCCTGCGCCGTGCCGACCCCGCGATGGGGTCGCATCGTCGTCGAGATGCCGAGTTGGCCGGTGAAATAGGCGAGCAGGGCCTTGGCGAGATCGTCACGTTCGGGGATCGGGTCACAGCGCAGCCAGGCATAGAGTTCGGGTGGTCCCACCTCGTCGGGACTGTTGACATCGGTGACATCGACCAGCCGCACCTCGTGGCCGGCCATGGCCTGTCGCGACGGATACGCGTCGTCGGGCGTATCGACGTCGGGCCGCAACGCGCGATGGCTGACCACGTCGGCTGTCGGCACGTCGGCGAGCACCGTCACGGTGGCACACAGCCGTGAATCCTGCTCGACGGCCACCACGGCCGTCGCCGTCGAGCGGCCGTGGTGGGCCACGTCGACGGTCAGCTCGACCGTCGAGTCGATCTCGACCGGCCTGGTAAAGACCGCGTGTGCCGACCGAATCGTTTTGTCCGGAAACCTCTTTGCCGTCGCGACGATGGCCTGACCCAGCGCTTGCGTCCCCTTGGCCACTCGCCGGCCGTCGGCGCCGACCGGTCCGGTCACTCCGACGAATCGATCCGGGCCGGCGGCTACCACGTCGAACGCCTCCAGCAGGCCCGCGACCGACGCCCCCATCGGCATCAACACACCGGAACCAGCTCGGCGTCGAGCAAGTCGGCCGACCGGCCGCACCGGAACAGGGTCTCCACCCCGTCTACCGATCCCGGGGCCGCCCCGGCAACGGCCGACGCATGGGCTTTGAACGCCAGCGCGGCCGCGCTCGGGCGGTATCGGACCCGCTGGATCGTCGCATCGAAATCCGACGGTGCGTGCGACCCGAAGAAGACCACGCCGCCGGCGGGATCTCGTAAGCCGAGCCCGTGGTCGCCGGACTCGAATCGGGAGGTGCCGATCACCGTCATCGCCACCGATTCCGCCGCCACGGGTCGCCACAGCGCGTTCAGCCCAATGGCTTTCAGTCCGAGGATGCGAAGGGCCCGGCCGTCGGCGCCGTCGTCGAGTGCCACGCTGACCCGCCAGCCGGCCATCGCCCGGTCGAACAACCACCCCCCGATGCCCGTCACCGTGTCGGCGACGCCGGCTGCCACGACGTTCAACTCGTACTGCAGAGCCTTGGCCGGACGCGGCTGCGGCCGGTCGAACCGGACTGCGACCGGGCTACCGCCGCGCACCTCGGACAACTGCGCGGACATTCCTGACTGTGGGGACATAAGGCATCCAATCCGGGTCCAAGGCCTCATCGGCCGGCGCTTTCGACAGGGTGTTGCGGTGTGGGCAACCTCACCCAACAGCGTGACATTCTCAAGAGAATCTGTAAAGCTTCTATCCAGACGCAAAAATCGACCGCAGGACGGCCGCCGATGCGTTCCACAGATGTGTCCGGCTTCGGCAGTCCAGCCAAATTGGAGGTGCGGCAATGAGTCTCGTCGCAGGGCGCGGCCCATTGAGTACACAACCGGCCGGTTGGTTCACTCCCCCACTGGCTGCCGGAACCGTCTACATCGAGCCACACCCTCGCCGCATCCAGGCCTTCCGCGGCGCTGCCGCCCTGCTCGACACCGAGCACGCCCTGATGGTGCACCGAGCCGGCCATCCCCTCAGCTACGCCTTTCCCCGCGACGAGGTCCACGACCTTCCGCATGAGGCGGTAGTCGAGGCACCCGGATACGTCGCCGTGCCCTGGGATGCCGTCGACGCCTGGTTCGAAGAGGGCCGCAAGCTGGTCCACTACCCGCCGAACCCCTACCACCGGATCGACTGCCGCCCCACTCGCCGCGGCCTGCGGGTGAGCGCCGGCAACGCCGTCCTGGTCGACACCGACGAGACCGTGATCGTCTTCGAGACGGCCCTGGAGCCACGGCTCTACGTCGATCCCGCACACGTCCGCACCGAGCTCCTGCAACCCAGCCAGACGACGTCGTACTGCAACTACAAAGGCACAGCGACCTACTGGTCGGCGGTCATCGGCGACACCGTCATCGCTGACGTGGCGTGGAGCTACCCGGACACCCCACCGGAGTCCCTGCCGATCCAGGGCTTCCTCAGCTTCGACACGACGCGCCTGGACGTGCTCGCCGAAATCCCCTCATCCGGGACGTCGGCCACGTGCGGGTGTGCCACCTGACCCATAAAACCGAGGAAAGCGAACACCATTGGGCATCGTGACCACCAGCTCCGAAACGGCATTCACCCAATCCGCCGAGGAGGTCTACGACTTCGTCACCAACCCGGCCAACTGGGTCAAGACCTATCCGGGCAGCGCGCACATCGGCGGCCTGCCGGAGCGGTTGCCGCTACAGGTCGGTGACACCTGGACCGAGGCCGGTCCCGACGGCGCACGGATCTATACCTGGCACCTGGCGATCGCCATGCGACCCCGCATGTGGGTGTTCAACTCGGTGGGTCGGCTCGGCCACGACCGCGAGGGAAACGGTGGCCACGAAGGCCGCATCACCGTGCAGTACCAGTTCACTCGTCCGGGCAACGACATCACGCTGTTCAGCCGCACGATGACCATCGAGGCTTACAAGGACGCCCCGCTGCCCGATGCACTGTTCCGGGTGGTCAATCCGGCCAACATCGATGCGTATCACGCCGCGGTGGCCCGGGAGTTGGCCCTGGCCGGCCCATCACGCTAGGGCGGCGCCGCCTTCGAAATCGTCCGACAGCGCCGCCGCCAGTTCCAGGGTGCGGCGCCGGAATCGTGGCCGCAGCAGGTCGAAATGGATCTCGGTGCCGGCGGCGATGTGCTTGTCCCACGGCAACACGAACACCCGGCCCGGTGCCACGTGTTTCTGGAACTGGTGCACCAGGTCGCCGGTGTTGACGTTGGGCTTACCCGGCCCCACGTGGTTGACCACGACGCAGGAGCGGTTCAGCAGATCCTGGTAGCCGTTATGGCGCAGCCAGTCCATGGTGACCGCGGCCTGCCGGGCGCCGTCGATCGAGGCACTGGCCACGATGACCGCACCCGAGACCGTCGCCAGGACTCCCCGGCCCGCCGGGGCGAACATGTCCGCGGCGCAGTCGGCCAGGACCAGGTTGTAGTGCTTGGAGACCGCCGAGGTCGCGGCGTTCCAGTCGGCGTCGTTGAAGGCCCGGCTGGCACCGCTGTACTCGTCGCTGGAGAGCACCTCCAGCTTCGACTCGTTCATGCTGGTGAAAGCGCGGACATCGTTGTAACGCGACAGGTCCTTGGCGGCCAGCAGGTCACCTACCGTCGCCGCCGACTGCCGTCCCACCCGGTCGGCGAGGTTGCCGCCGGCCGGGTCGGCGTCCACGGCCAGGATCCGGTCGCCGCGGACCGCGGCCAGTACCGAACCGAGTGCGACGGTGACGACCGTCTTGCCCACACCGCCCTTCAATCCGAAGACGCCGATCTGATGGGATTCGCGGGCCGTTCGGCGGACCCTGGCGTACAGGTCCAGTTCGTAGAGCTCATCGCGCGAGAGCCCGAGGTTGAGGCGGGTGGTGACATAGACCGCACGCCGCCAACCGCGGCGTGGCTGCATCTTGACCGAGGAACGAACGCCGACGCGGGACAGATTGTCGATGGCGCGTGGCTCGCCCGGCGCAGCCGCCGGGATCGGCTGTTCCAGGATCCAGCTGCCCGCCGAGGACGATCCACTGATCGGGCGGCCGGAAACAACCGGAGGAAGCTTGGTGGTGATCTCCGATTCACGGGGTGCGGCGAAATTCGAGGTCAGCACGACCGGTGGCGTCGATACCCTGGCATCGCCGTGCCGGGACCGCCCGTTCGGAAGGGCCGCGACCGGGCCGCCCAGCAGCGCGTCCAGCCCGCCGTAGGCCAGCGGCTCCCTGGCGTGTTTGGCATCTCCGGAGTACATAAGCCGGTCGTCATCGGCCGACATATTTACCTCTCAATCGCTCACTCGCACCCGGCGCATCTCGGCGATCTTCGGATGTGCCGGACCGCCGAGGCCATCGTCGCACCGGCCGCGGCGACTGTCCGCGCGAGTTTCACTTGCAAACAGACCTGCATTATTGCCCACAACGTCGATGACAACCACCGCCCTGCGCGCCCCTGGGCGGCGCAGCTACCAGCTCAACCGTGCAGCGCACGGCGCAACGCCGCGCCCTGCAGCGCGAAAAGTTGTTGGCTGACCTCCCAGTCCGGAAGCAGCGAATCGAAGCCGTGGCAGGTCCCCGGGAACAGATGGAGTTCTGTGGCAACGTCCTCGACCAGCAGCCGGCGCGCATAGTCGAGCGCCTCGTCACGCAGTGGATCGAGTTCCGAACAGGTGATCAGCGCCGGCGCCACCCCAGCCAGCGTGGCTGACCGGGCGGGCACCGCCGTCTCCGGTACCTCCCGGGCGCCCGCATAGTGCCGCCACATCGCGCCGGTCGCCGGGCCGTCGAAGCCGGGGGTATCGGTGAACTCCTCCTTCGAGGAGGTGGGGCGATCGTCGAGCACCGGCTGGTGCAGTGCCTGGAACACCACAGGCGGCGCCGAGCCGGCTGCTGAGTGCTGTGCCAGCAGCGCTGCCAGAGCACCACCGGCGCTGCTGCCGGCGACCGCGATCCGTCCCGCGTCGATGTCGAGTTCGTCGGCCAGCGTGGCCGCCCAGTTGAGCACCACCATCGCGTCGTCGAAGGCGGCCGGATAGGGGTATTCGGGTGCCAATCGGTAATCCATCGAGATCACCGTGCACCGGGCGCGCCGCGCCAGCTCCACACATTGAAGCTGGTCGGTATCGAGGTTGCCGAGGACGAAGGCGCCCGAATGGCAGTAGACCACCGCGGGCGACGGCGACGGTCCACCGCGGTAGATCCGCACGGCGATGGTGCGCCGTCCGAGCGCCACGCGGGCCCCGACAATCTCCACACCGGGGGTGTCCAGGGCCTGCGCAGCGTCGCGACGGCGCTGATCCAGCGACGTGCGCACCACGCCCAGCTGCTCGGTGCTCAAGTCGGTTCGGGCCTCGGCGAACCCCTGTAATGCGGGGTCGAGGCGCTCCAGCCAGGCCATGGCTCAGCCGTCCGTCCGATCGGCGGCCGCGGTGACCTCGGCCGGAGAGTTGGTGGGCGGTTGGAAAGTGTAGTCGGCCGGGCGAAACCGGCGGGTCATCGACCAGAATGCGCGCGCGCTGCGGGGCCACTGGGTGACCACCCGGCCGCTGGGAGCCCGGAAGTAACTGCTGCACCGGGTCAGCCATACCGTGCCCTGCATCCACCGGTCGATGTCGGCCAGGAACGCGGCCATGGCACTCGGGCGCACCGCCACATATGACTTGCGTTTGCGGCGAAGGTGTTTCAGCGCCCGCACCACGTAGCGGGCCTGCGCCTCCAGGATGAAGATCACGCTGTTGGAGCCGACGTTGGTGTTGGGCCCGTAGAGCATGAAGAAGTTGGGGAACCCGGGCACCGCCATCCCGAGGTACGCGAATGCCCCGTCACTCCAGGTGTCGTGCAGTAACGCCCCGTTCTCGCCGGTCACCTCGATCTGTCCCAGGTAATCGGCGGCGGCATAGCCCGTCGCGCACACCACCACGTCGACGTCGAGCTCCCGGCCGTCCTCGGTGACCAACGAGCGGGCTCGCAGCGCACGCGCCGGGCTGGACACCACCTCGACGTTGGGCTTGGTGAGGGTCGCGATGAAATCCGGGGAGAACACCAGACGCTTGCAACCCAGCGGATGGTCCGGGGTGAGCCGGGCCCGCAGTTCCTCGTCGGCCACGGTGGATTCGAGGAGGTCCAGCGCCAACGCCTTGAACTGCTGGGTCTTGTCACTGCCGTTCTCGATCACGGCGATGTTGGACTCGCTGCGTAACCACAGCCGGGTGCGGTAGATCTTCTTCGCCAACGGCACATGGGCGAACAACCAGCGTTCCCGCTCGGTGTAGGGCCGGTCGGGTTTGGGCAATATCCACGTCGCCGAACGCTGCACCGAGTACACCTTCTGGGCAACCTTGGCTATTTCCGGAACCACTTGGGAGGCAGTGGATCCGGTACCGAGCACCGCCACACGCGCCCCTTCGAGCTGCACTTTGTGATCCCATTCGGCAGTGTGCATGACGGTGCCGGCGAACGGTTCCTCAGCCACCAGATCCGGTTGCAGCGGCTGGGTGAACAGTCCGATGGCCGAGACCACGAAGTCGAAGCGGTGTTGTGTTCCCGTCGCGGTGGTCAGCACCCAGTTGGTGGCCTCGGCATCCCATCGTGCGGCGATGATCTCGGTGTTCAACTGTAGGTGCGGGCCCAGCCGGTAGCGCTGCGCGCACCGCTCGAAGTACGCCAGGATCTCCGGTTGTCCGGCCCACAGCCGGCTCCAGTCGGCGTTGAGATCGAACGAGTACGAGTACAGATGCGACTTCACGTCGCACGCCAGTCCCGGATAGGTGTTGATCCGCCAGGTTCCACCGACCCCGTCCTCGCGGTCGAAGATGGTGAAATCATGAAAGCCGGCTTTTTTCAGGAAGATTCCGAGCGCCAGGCCGCCGGGCCCGGCTCCGATGATCCCCACGGTGGGCGAGCTGGACATCGGCGCTATCCGATCTTCAGAGATTGGCCGCCGTCGATCACGAGCTCCGAGCCGGTGATGAACGCCGCCTGCTCCGACAACAAGAAGGCAACCGCATCGGCCATCTCACTCGGCTTACCCAGCCGCCCCAACGTCGCCCGCTCCGCGAGCCGGGCCTGGGTGGACTGGTCCAGCATCGGCGTCTCGACAGGCCCGGGGAAGATCGCGTTGACCCGGATCCCGTCCCGGCCGAGTTCAGCGGCGGCCACCTGGGTGAGCCCGCGCAGTGCCCACTTCGACGAACCGTAGGCGGCGTGATGCGGAAACGGACGGATCGCGCCGGTGCTGCAGGTGTTCACCACCGCGGCGTTGTCCGCTCGCCGCAGAGGTCCGAGCGCTGCCTGAAGTCCCAGGAATGGACCCAGGCAGTTCACCCGCCACAAGTCCTCGAAGCCGTTCGGGGTTTCCTCAGCGATCGAGGCACTGTGCAACACACCGGCGTTGTTCACCAGAGCGTTGAGCCCGCCGAATCGGGTGACGGTGGCCGCGACTGCGGCCTGCCAGTGCTCTGACGATGTCACGTCCAGTTCCACCGCCAACACCCGCTCACCGTATTCGGTTGTCGTGGGGGTGAGTTCGTCGATCAGGCGATCCCCGGCGGTAACCCGATAACCGTCGGCCACCAGCCGGCGCACGATTGCCGCACCCTGTCCGCGGGCGGCCCCCGTCACCAACGCGACCCGGTCGCCGCTCGGCGCTGCTGCTGCGTTCAGTTGTAGCCTCCTCGTTCGGTGCCGATGGCGTTTCCTGTTGCTTCGTTGAGGTGCTCGGTGGCACCGCGGCGCAGCGCCTGCGATTCCGAGGCCAGGGTGATCATCTGAAAACCCAGTTCGGCCACGGCCTTTCCGAGCTTGCCCGCGCCGGCGTGGATTCCGGCGACCAGCCCGGCCGCACGGGCGGCGGCCTGGATCTTGCCCATCGCCGCTCGCACCTCGGGGTGGGTCCAGGCGTCGGACAGTTGGTATCCCATCGAAATGGCCAAGTCTGCCGGGCCGACGTAGATGCCGGTCAGCCCGGGCACCGCACAGATCTCGTCGGCGGCGGCCAGGCCCTGTGCCGTCTCGATCATCGCGAACACGCTCACCCGGGCCTCCAACTCGGCGGTGTCGTGCCCGAGACTCGCCCGTAGCGGTCCGAAGCTGCGCACACCGGCGGGGGCGTATCGGGTGGCCGCGACCGCAGCGGCGGCCTGCTCAGCGGATTCCACCATGGCGATGATCACCGCGTCGGCACCCGCATCGAGTACCCGGCCGATCGGCGCCGGGTCGGTCGAGGGCAGCCGCACCGCGGTGGCGATCGGCACATGCTCGAGCCGGCGTAACAGCAGGGCTACGTCGGCATCGTCGAGATAGCCGTGCTGGACGTCGAATCCGACGTAGTGGTATCCGGCCGCCGCGAACTCCTCCGGGCCCAGGATCGTCGGGCCCACCACCCAGCCGCCCCAGATCTGGGCGTTGGCGGCCACCGCCTCCTGCAGTCTGCTCGGTTTCATCGGGTGATCGCGATCTTGACGCGCTCGGGCACCGGACGGCAAGCCAGCTCGAAAGCCGCCTGCACGTCGTCGGATCCGAAAGTGTGGGTCACATATGTGGCCAGCAGGTCGGGACGCTGCCGGACGAACTCGTCAGCCCGGCGCAGCACTCGCTGACGATCCAGTGTGACACCGGATTTCAGGGTGAGGTTGTTGCGCAGCATGGTGCGCATGCTGATCGGATAGCTGTCGTCGTCGGGTACGCCGAAGTAGAACACCGTGCCACCGAAGGCGGCGGCTTCCAAGGCATGGTTGAGCGTGGCGACCTGATGCCCGACGGCCTCGATGACGACATCAGGTTTGCCGTCGGGCCCCAGGTGTCTGATCCAGCGGTCGCTGGTGGCCCGGATGGCGTCGTCGACCCCGAAGCGGGTGCTCACCGAAGACCGATCCACCGGGTCCACACCGGTAACCCGTGCAGCGCCGAAAGCCTTTGCCACATAGGAGAACAACAACCCGATTGAGCCCTGCCCGATGACCGCGACGTGACGGCCTCTCAGATCCGGCAGTTGCTCGACGGCGTACAGGACACATGCCAGCGGTTGCAGACCGACTGCCAACTCCGGGGACAGCGCCGGGTCGTAGGCCACCAGACCGGCTCCGTCGGCGATCACGCGGCCCATGAGCCCGTCGAAACCCGAGGCCCAGCCGACCACGCGCTCCCCCGGCCGGTGGTCTGGATGGCGGCTCGCCAGTACCTCGCCGACGATCTCGTGGATCGGGAAGCCGTCCATCTCCGCGGCGCAGCATCCGGTATCTGCGGGCAGTTTTCCCTGGGTACCGCGGAAGCCGGGCAGGTCACTGCCGCAGATCCCGGCCGCCAGGAAGTCCAGCAGCACCTGCCCCTCGGTCAGCGATTCCGGCGACGGCTCTGAAACCTCTTGCCGCTCAAATGTGTACGGAGCGACGAGCCGATATGACCACACGTCACACCTCCACGGGGATATTGTTCCAACCCCACTGGAAGCTCGATGGCGGCCGAGACGCCGCGGCCTCGTCGATGCGGTAATCGGGCACGCGTTTGAGGAACTCCTGGATCATGATCGTGATCTCCAGTCGGGCCACGTGAACACCGAGGCAGAAATGCTGGCCGTGACCGAACGACAACAGCCGCTCGATGCGCCGGTTCCACACGAAGTCGTCCGGGTTCTCGTACTCGCGTTCGTCCCGTGCCGCCGAGGCCAGCAGGGTGATGACGCGCTGGCCGGGGTTGATGGTGGTGCCGTGAACGGTGTAGGGCCGCCGGACAGTTCGGGCGAACCACTGCGCGGGGGCACTGTGACGGATGATCTCTTCCCGCGCGATCGGCACGTTGCCGTCGAGATCGGCACGGACGGCGGCCAATTGGTCCGGATGCCGGAGCAACTGCCACAGCCCGGTTGCGGTGATCTTCGGGACCGTTTCGGTTCCGCCGATGAACACCCCGAGCATCTGCACGGCGGCTTCCACATCCCCCAGGGCCGACCCGTCGGGCAGCCGGTGCTCGATCAGGGCGTCGGCGATCGGCACGCTGCCGTCGGGGCCTTCCGCGCGTCGCCGCTCGATGATGGGGGTGAGGTAGGACAGGTAGCCGGGACGCGCATTGCCGACCTCGACCCCTTCGCCCGGTTGGGCGAGGCTGCCCGCGTTGACGGTGGCCAGCACCTCTGGCGCGAGATCCACTGGTAATCCGACGAACTCACAGACCATGGCGGCGGCGACGATGCCGCCGTAGTCCTGGGTCAGGTCGAACGCGCCGCGCGGCAGCAACTCATCGAGACGCTCGTTGGCCAGCGCCCTGATCCGCTCGGCCAATTTGGCCGCCGATCGCGGTCGGAACTGCGCCGACGTGCACCGCCTGACGTCCTCGTAGATCGGCGAGTCGAAGTTGGCGTGAAAGGGCATGGGATGCAGCGGCGGATCCGGCACCGGGCCGTCGTTGCGGTGCGCCAGCACGTTCGCGGCGGGCAGCGTCCCCTCGGAGGCCACGAAGGTGCCGTCGTTGACTCCGAGCATGTCCCAGATGTCGTCGAAGCGGGACAACGCGTAGGTGTCCCACTTGTCGATGTAGTACACCGGGTACTCGTCGCGCAAGATCCGGTAGTACGGCAACGGGTCGGCCATCACGTCCGGATCGAACGGGTCGTAGATGAAGTCCTGCAGTACAGGTCGATTCATGGCAGGCCTACTTCAGCGGCGAGGGCGGCAGGGCCGCAAGGATCGAATCCTCCCAGCCGTCGCGCAGCGCGGGGGCCACGCTCATCCAGGTGACGATCTCGGCGGGCGGGTTGCCCTTCCACGACGGGTAGTGGTTCTCGAAACAGTCCCAGTCGTCGTCGAGCGCCCAGTAATGGATCACCTCGTTGAACCGGAAGGTGGTGATGAATGAGCCCAACCATCGCTTGCCCGTGCTTTCCGACCACGGCACGTACAGCCGCTCAAGTTCCCGGATGTAGTCGTCCTGGCGCCCGGGCTTGGTCTGCATGATCTCCTGAATCACCAGGCCCGCACCGAAGTTCGCCTCCTGAAGCTGCGCGAGTGTGCGGTTGTACTTGCCGGCGTACATGATTCGGCCCTCGCCGCTGGCCCCGAGCTCGGACAGATATGCCGCCCACTGCAGTGCGGGCTTCTCGTGGCTGCCGCCGGCCGCCTGCGCCTTGCCGATTCGGGCGTAGTCGGCGAACGCGTCGATCTCCCAGATGATCGTCACCTGCGGCCAGTGCCCGTTGTAAGGCGTGGTTTCCCAGATGGCGAACAGCCGGGCGCCCAGATCCTCCATCATCGGCCGGTAGATCTCCCCGAAGGGGCCGGTGAATTGGTCGGTCCGGCCCGACCCAAGGTCGATGGTCTCGTGCAAATACAGCAGCGTGTGGCCGTAGAACTTCTTCATCTAGGGCGCTCCGTAGTTGACAGTGGCACCATGGGAGCGTGACACTTAGGACGTGTTTTGTAAAGGTGCGTGGAGATGACGACAGGAACCGACCAGACCGGGACAACCGAACTGGCACATGGTTTCTGTTTCGGCGAGGGGCCCCGGTGGTTCGAAGGCCTGCTGTGGTTTTCCGACATGCTGGGTGAAGCCGTCCACACGGTCACCTTGTCAGGTGCCATGACGACACTGCCGCTGCCCGGTCACTCGCCGTCCGGATTGGGTTTTCGGCCCGACGGCACCCTGCTGATCGTCTCCACCCAGTGCCGGCAGGTGCTGCGCTACGACGGCGACAGCGTCGAACTGCTGGCCGATCTGAGCGACCTGGCGCCCGCACCCCTCGGCGACCTGGTGGTCGACGAGCACGGCAGGGCATACGTCGGCTCCCAGGCCCGTACCGACGGCGTGATCGTGCGCATCGACCCCGATGACCAGGTCACTCTCGTCGCCGAACATCTGGACTTCCCCAACGGCATGGTGATCACCCCGGACGGCACCACCCTGATCGTCGCGGAGTCCACCGCCAGAAGGCTGAGTGCGTTCACCATCGATGACGACGGCGGCCTCACCGACCGGCGGCTGTTCGCCGAGGGGCTCGACGGCCCGCCGGACGGCCTCGCGATCGACGCCGAGGGCGGGGTGTGGGCGGCCCTGACCCTGGCTCAGGAGTTCCAGCGGTTCGGTCCCGACGGCTCGTCGGTCACCCACCGCGTCGATACCGACGGCCGCACCGCGATCGCGTGCGCCCTGGGCGGTGTCGAGGGGCGCACCCTGTTCATGGTCACCACCACCGACGCCTATCCAGAACGGCTCGTCGGCACCAAACTGTCGCGGGTCGACGCGTTGATGGTCGAAACGCCGGCGCCTGGCGACCACGACACCCATCATCACCACTGAACGGTAGATATGTCTGACTCTTACTACGAGCTGATCGACGAGAACGACCCGATCGGTGCGAAGTTTCGCGCCACCGATATGGCCCGCGGGACCTGGTCGGCGTCCATCCAGCACGGCGCCCCGGTATCCGCGTTGCTGGTGCGGGCATTGGAACGGTGCGAGCACCGTGCCGACACTCGGTTGAGCCGGGTGGCCATCGATCTGATGGGCGGGGTGCCCTCCGAAGGTGATCTGTGGGTACATGCGCAATTGGAACGGCCGGGCAAGCAGATCGAGTTGGTCGGCGCCGAGATGCTGGCGCCCGGACCCGATGGTGCGCCCCGGGTCGTGGCGCGGGCCAGCGGTTGGCGGATGCTACGACTGGACACCACCGCGGTGGCACATACCGGCGTCGAGCCGTTACCACCACTGGAGCAGGCCCGTAGCCGCGACATGGCCAAGAACTGGGAACCCAACTACGTGCACAGCGTGGACTGGCGCTGGCTGACCGTGCCGCAGGCGCCGGGCCCCGGCGAGTCCTGGCTCAAGCCGACAGTCGACCTGGTCAAGGGCGAGGCGATGACACCGTTGCAGCGGTTGTTCGCGGTCGCCGACGACGCCAACGGCATCGGCTCCAAAATCGACATCCGCAAGTGGACGTTCCTCAACACCGATCTGGTGGTGCACATCCACCGGGTGCCCGACGGGGAATGGATCGGTATCCGCGCCGACACGAACTACGGCCCCGACGGTATCGGCGCGACGGTAGGCACGCTGTTCGATCAGAACGGCGCGGTCGGCGCGATCCAGCAGTCGGTGCTGGTGCGACCGCGCCCGCCCAAGCGTTCCTAGCGCGAAGCGGTTGTACCTTCAGCCCCGCATCCGCAAGGCGGAAGCCGGGCATTGAGTCACGGCCTGCTGCAACCGTTCCCGGTCACTCTCCGGATGATCCTCACCGTGGATGTGCACCCAGCCCTCGTTGAAAACCTCGAACACGTCCTCGGCGATCGACTCGCAGATGCCGTGCCCGGTGCACTTGCCCAGATCGACTTCGACGCGCATGGCCGCGACCTACGCGAGGTGTGCGGGCACGCGCTTGATGCCGTGCACGAAGCTGCTGTACAGCAGTTCGGGCTCACCGAATTCCACGGTCTTCAGCCGCGTCAGCAACTCCCGGAACAGGTGTCGCAGTTCGGTTTTGGCCAGCTGGTTGCCCAGACAGAAGTGCGGACCGCCGCCGCCGAACCCGATCTGCGGGTTCGGCGAGCGGCTCAGGTCGAAACGCTGGGGATCGGTGAACACCGACTCGTCGCGGTTGGCCGAACAGTAGAACAGCCCGACCTTGTCGCCCGCACTGATCTGCTGGCCGGCCAGCTCGACGTCCTCGGTGGCGTGCCGCGCGAACTGGATCACCGGAGTGGCCCACCGCACGAACTCTTCGGTGGCCAGGCCGATCCGGTTGTCGAAATCCTCCAGCAGCCAATCTTTTTGATCCGGATTGGCCGCCAGGGCCATCATCGCGTGGGTGGTGGTCTGCTTGGTGGTGTCATTGCCCGCCGACGCCAGCAGGATCAGGAATGCCCCGATCTCCTCGTCGGTGAGCCGGTGCCCGTCCACCTCCGCGTTGACGATGCTGGTCATCAGGTCGTCACCAGGATTGGCCCGCCGGAACTTGGCCAGCTCCACCCCGGTGTTCGAGATCAACATGATCTCGTTGATCGTGGCCATGGCCCGTTCTTCGAGCGACGAGTACTCGTCATCACTCATGCTGAACAACTTCTCGGCGGCCTTGGCCAGCGCCGGCTGATCGGCGGCCGGCACACCGAGCATGTCGGAGATGGTGCGCATCGGCAGCTGCGCCGAACAGGCCTCGACGAAGTCGACGTCTCCGACGCCGATCAGGTCGTCCACGATGGCGACGGCGTTGCGGTGAATCTGCTCTTCGATCTTGCGCACATTGCGCGGGGTGAACGCCGAGCTGATCAGGCGCCGGTACGTGGTGTGCTGGGGCGGATCCATCATGAGGAAGAAAGTGGCGAACTTCTGCACGTCGGCCGGCATCGGATCAAGCGCCACCCCCTGTGTCGAGGTGAACAGCTCGGGATGCTGACTGACGAACTGGATGTCGGCGCGGCGGGTAATCGCCCAGAAGCCGGGCTCTTCCACGTCGAACAGTGTCGACAGCGGTTGATGCCAGCTCAGGCCGTCACCGGCCCGCAACCGCGCGAAGGTCTCGTCACGCTCGGCGAAGGGCCGGCTCCAGAAATCGTGCGACGTGATGTCGAACGGGCTGTATTCGCGTGCCTGCGGTGAGCTGGCAACTGTCACGGTGTTCCCTCCCTGCGCGGGCGTCCGACAACGATGTCGCGCCACGAATTAGCGTGACAGTTCGGCGATAGTTTGTAAAGCTGTGGGCATGGCGGAAATATCGTCCATCGATGACGACAGCACCACCCGCGGACGGATCCTGGCCGCCACCGCCGAAGTACTCGGGGCCAACGGGATGACCAAGCTCAGCCTGTCCCAGGTCGCCCTGCAGGCCGGGGTGTCCCGGCCCACGCTCTACCGCTGGTTCGCCTCCAAACAAGAGCTTCTCGACGCATTCGTGGTGTGGGAGCGCAAGTATTACGAACGCGCCGTCGCCCAAGCCGCGGCCGATCTCCCGGAGGACGAACACCTCGATGCCGCGCTGCGTACCGTCGTCCAGTACCAGCAGTCCTACCCCGGACTGCGCATGGTCGACATCGAACCCGAACATGTCATCAAGCGCCTCACTCAGGTGATTCCGTTGATGCGAGAACGCCTGCAACGACTGACATCCGGGCCCGACGCCGACATCGCCGCGGCGACCGCCGTGCGAGTGGCGGTCTGCCACTACTTGGTGCGCGGCGACGACGCCGACGATTTCCTCGCGCAGCTACGCCATGCCGCCCGGGTGAAACCGCGTTGACCTGCACCTGGCGCATCCGACGCTACCCTGGGCTCGGTGACCGACTCAGCTGATCCCATCGCCGGGCTCGACCTGACCGAACAGGCCGCGCTGGGCAGCGGCGCCAGTTTCTGGGCCACCAAGGCGGTCGGTCCTGTGCCCGCGATCGTGCTGACCGACGGACCGCACGGGGTGCGCAGGCAAACCGGCAGTGCCGCAGACCATCTGGGCCTGTCCGGCAGTGAACCGGCTACGTGCTTTCCGCCCGCGGTGGGCCTCAGCCAGACGTGGGATCCCGAGTTGGTCGAGCGCGTCGGCCAGGCGCTGGGCCGGGAAAGCCGTGCCCTCGGCGTCCATGTGCTGCTCGGCCCGGGCGTCAACATCAAGCGTGACCCGCGGTGCGGGCGAAACTTCGAGTACTACTCGGAGGATCCGTTGCTCTCGGGAAAACTGGGTGCGGCATGGGTGCGCGGAGTGCAGAGCCGCGGTGTCGGCGCATCGCTCAAGCATTTCGCGGTGAACAACGCCGAGCACGATCGGATGCGGGCCAGTTCCGACGTCGACCCCCGCACGTTGCGTGAGATCTATCTGCGAACGTTCGAGATCGTGGTGCGCCAAGCCCGGCCCTGGACGGTGATGTGTTCCTACAACCGGATCAACGGGGTGTACGCCTCCGAGAATCCCTGGTTGCTGACGACGGTCCTGCGCGACGAATGGGGTTTCGACGGCGTCGTGGTCAGCGACTGGGGTGCGGTGGCAGACCGGGTAGCCGCGGTGGCCGCGGGCCTGGATCTTCAGATGCCGACGACGGGAGGGCTCTCCGACGCCGAGCTGGTGTACGCGGTCGAGGCCGGGAGGTTGGCCCCCGGGGTGGTGGCGCGCGCCGCGGGCCGGGTCGCAGAGCTGACCCGCCGGGTCACCCAATCTGCATCCGCCACTTCGTCATTCGATATCGCAGCCCATCACGAGCTGGCGCGCGAGGCGGCGCGGCGGGCCATCGTGCTGTTGAAGAACGACGGAGATCTGCTGCCGCTGACGCCGTCGGCACTGGCAGTCATCGGCAGCTTCGCCGTGGAACCCAGATACCAAGGTGGCGGCAGCTCTCACGTGAATCCGACCCACCTCGACGTGCCACTCGACGAGATCCGCAGGCTGTCCGGCGATCACCCGGTCACCTACTCTTCCGGAACCGATGTCGCCGCTGCGGTGGCTGCCGCCGAATCTGCCGAAGCCGCAATCGTGTTCCTCGGCCTCACCGACGAAGATGAATCCGAGGGCTATGACCGCGAGCACATCGACCTGCCGGCCGCACAACTCGACCTGCTGCGCGCCGTGGTCGAGGCACAGCCCCGCACTGTCGCCGTGCTGTCCCACGGCGGCGTGGTGCGCCTCGATGCGGTCGCCGGCCTTGCCCCCGCCGTCCTGGATGGGGCACTGCTGGGGCAGGCCGGGGGTGGGGCCCTGGCCGACGTGCTGTTCGGTGTCGTCAGCCCGTCGGGCCGGCTGGCCGAGACGGTGCCGCTGCGGCTGCAGGACTCTCCGGCGTACCTCAACTTTCCGTCCGAGTCGGGCCATACCGTCTACGGCGAGCGGATGTTCGTCGGCTACCGTTGGTACGACGCCCGGGACATACCGGTGGCGTTCCCGTTCGGCCATGGCCTGTCCTACACCCGATTCGATTACTCCGACCTCGATGTCAACATCACCGACGAGGGACTGGCGGTGACGCTGACGGTCGCCAACACCGGTAGCCGGCCGGGCCGCGAGGTGGTGCAGATTTACGTGGGGCTACCCGCGTCTTCCGTCGGGCGACCCGTCCGGTGGCTGGCCGGATTCGCCGCGGTCACACTGGAGCCGGCGGAGCGCGGGACGGTCGAGATCCCCGTCAGCCGAGACGATCTCGCATATTGGAGCACTGACGCCGGGCGTTGGGTTGTTGAGACGGGCGACTACGTGGTGTGGGTCGGTGCGTCGAGCCGGGACCTGCGGTTGAGCGCGACCGTGTCGGTGCCCGGCGACGAGCCGATGCAACCGTTCACCCGCGATTCCACCCTGGGCGAGCTTCTTGCCGATCCGGTAGCGGCACAGACGATCGCGGCGGTGCTGAGCAGCGCGTCGCCTTTCGAGACAGGCGATTCCGCACTCGGCACCGATCTGCTGCGAATGCTGGGCTCGGTGCCGATCGGGCGGATGGTGGCGTTCTCGGCGGGCCGGGTCACCGGCGAGCAGCTCGACGAGCTGCTCGCGCGCATCAACGCTCAGCGCTGCTGACCGCGGCGCAGCTCAGCCAGGATTTCGTCGGTGTGCGCCCCGAGCGCCGGCGCGACCGTCCGCGGCTGCCACGGGGTGGCCGAGAAATCGGCCGGGCTGGCCACCATCGGCACTGTCGAAATCCCGTCGGGCACTTCGACGATGCCACCCGCGGCGTGGAACTGCTCATCGGCGATCACGTCGTCGAGACCGTTGATCGGCGACCAGAAGAAATCGGGTTCTGCGTCGAACAATTGAGCCCAGTGCTCCATCGGATGGCCGGCGAAAATGTCGTCCAGCTCAGCGATCAGCTTGCGGGCGTTGACATATCGATCCCGCGCTGTGGCGTAGCACGGATCGGTCATCCAGCCTTCGCGGCCCACGACCCGGCACAGCGCGGGCCAGTGCCGGTCGCCTTGCAGCCCGACGATCCAGAAGCGTTTCCCGTCGCCTGTCATGTAGTTGTTCATACACGGGTTGGCCATCGTCTCCCGCTGACCGATCGCGACGTGCTGCCCGCTCATCAGCACGGTGTTGAGGTCGAAACTGACGGTGTATGCACCCTGGCGGTAGAGGGAGGTGCTCACCAATTGACCTGTCCCGGTGCGATTCCTGGCCAGCAGAGCGGCGCACACAGCGGCGGCCAGTGTCATCCCGGCGGAGTGGTCCCCCATCCCGCCGCGCTGAAACGGCGGGGTGTCTCCCGGGCGGGTGAGCAGATCTGCCACCCCGGCGCGGGCCCAGAACGCGGCGACGTCGTATGCCGCGCGGTCTGCCTCCGGCCCCCTCAGCCCGTAACCGGTGATCAGGCCGTACACCAGGCGCGGATTGCGGGCGGCGACGGTCTCGAAGTCCAGTTCCAGCCGCCGCAGCGCCGCGGGCCGCACGTTGGTGAGGAAAACATCTGCGGTGGAAAGTAATTCGCTCGCGGTATGGCGCCCGTCGGTGGTACCGAGGTCCAGCACGATACTGCGCTTGGAGCGATTGTCCATCTCGAAGGGCGGGTTGGCCGCCACCCCGAGGTCGGGCTCCAACCCGAGCATCCGGCCGAAGGTTCTCGCCGGATCGCCCGAGGGCGGTTCGATCTTGATCACGTCGGCTCCCCAGTCGGCCAGGAGTGCACCGGCCGCCGGTGCGGCGACCCACACACCCAACTCGACGACCCGAAAACCCTCCAGCGGACCCGCCATGTCGCTCCCTTCCCGAAACCGCTTTACAACCAAGCACAAATTTGTAAACTTGGCCAATGCTCACACCGGCCCGCCGCCTCATCCCTGCCGCCGGCCTGGCGGCGCACATCGGGCATGGCGTGCAACGTATCGCAACCGACGCGGTCATCGGCCGCATGCGCTCACTGCCCCGCCGGGTGGCCGACCTCGACGCGGCGTACCTGTCCGGCCTGACCGGACGCGAGGTCGAGTCGGTGTCGGTCGTGGGCGGCGATGCAGGCACGTCCTCGCGCGCACGGCTGGCACTGTCCGGCGCCGAGGTGCCGGAATCGGTCTTCGTCAAGATGCCTGCCGAAACGGCGGCCACCCGCATGATGGGCGAATTGGGCCGGCTGGGACACACCGAGGTTCGCTTCTACCAACAGCTGGCCGCCGGCCTGCCCGGCGTCCCCCATGCCTACGGCGCGGCGTTCGACGCCCTCACCGGACGGTACGTGCTGGTGCTGGAGGATCTCACCCTGAGCCCGTGCGAGTTCACCGACACCCTGCACCCGCTGGACAAGGACCGCGCCGCGTTGACGGTCGAGCTGCTGGCCCGAGTGCATGCGGCGTTCTGGGGCAAGCTGCCGTCCAACAGCGGCGACGGACCGCTGGGCTGGCTGTACTCGGCATCGGGCGACCACACGTCGTTGATGACCGGCTCGCTGCTCAAATTGTCCACCAAGCGACTCGCCGAGAGCACCGACATTCCTGTCGCGGAGGGGCGGTTCATCGACGAGAATTACCGGGCGGCCGCGCAGCTACTGGACCGCCCGCCGCACACCGTGATGCACGGTGATGCACATCCGGGCAACCTGTTCTTCCGCAACGGCGAGGCGGGCCTGCTCGACTGGCAGGCCGTGCGCCGCGGGCATCCGGGCCGTGAACTGGCGTATACCCTGGTCACCTGCATGACTACCACCGACCGCCAGGCCGCCGAGCGAGAGCTGCTCGACGAGTACCGTCGCGCGCTGGCCGCGGCCGGCGGTCCGCGACTTGATCATGACGAGTTGTGGGAGCGCTACCGTCTCGGCGCGGTGTATGCGTATGCCGCACCCGTCATCACCGCCGGGCTGGGTGGCATGCAGGACGAAGGCATCGCGATGGAAGGCGCGCGACGCGGTGTGGCAGCTTTGGCCGACCTGGAGACTGTGGCAATACTCAAGAAGTTGCTGTGATGGTCCTACCATTTGGTGAACCACGATCAACCAAGGCCTGGACGTGAATGAACCTGTACCCGCGCAGCGGGACGCATCAGTCGAAGACACCTCGACGCGCCATCGGATCCTGGTCGCGACCGCCGAGGTACTGGCCCGAAGCGGTCAGACCAAGCTCAGCCTGTCCGAGGTGGCGCTGCAGGCCGGGGTCTCCCGGCCCACGCTGTACCGCTGGTTCGCCGACAAACAGGAACTCCTCGACGCGTTCGGCACCTACGAACGCGAGATGTTCGACCACGGCATCAGTCGCGCGACGGTCGGCCTTCGCGGCACCGAGAAGCTGGACGCGGCACTGCGTTTCATCGTGCAGTATCAGCAGTCCTATTCGGGGGTCCGGCTGGTCGACATCGAGCCCGAGGTCGTGATCGCCCAGCTGGCCAATGTCATACCGCTGATGCGGGCACGGCTGCTCAAACTCCTGTCGGGCGCCAACGCCCCGGTCAAGGCCGCCACCGCGATCCGGGTCGCGGTCTCGCACTACATCGTGCGCAGCGATGACGGCGATCAGTTCCTGGCCCAGCTGCGCCACGCCGTCGGCATCAAACAGCCCGACGCGAACTGATCGCTTTCGAGCACGAAGCTTCTCGGCACGCCTCCTTCCGTCACGCTGGGGTGACGCTCGGTGCCGACCGCCACGCTGGCGTGACAATCGGTACTCTACGATCGCAGAGACTTGTCGCGCGGTCAATCCTTTCCCCAAAGGGGTGACACGACACGCAATTTTTGTAAAGCTGTCTGCTATGACTCAGGTGCAGAGCGACACCGGCGTGCTCGCCGGTGACGAGCGGATGCTCATCGACGGTGAACTCCAATACACCGGCAGCGGCGCAAAATTCGACGTCATCCACCCCGCCAGCGAACAGGTGGCCGGCCAGGCGACCGACGGCACGGTCGCTGACATGGAACGTGCGGTCGGTGCGGCGCGGCGCGCGTTCGACGAGACCGACTGGAGCCGCGACGTCGACTTCCGCTACCACTGCCTGATGCAGCTGCACGACGCCCTGGAGGCCGAGAAGGAGCGGCTGCGCCGGGTGCTGGTCACCGAGGTCGGCTGCCCGGTCACGGTCACGGGCTCGCAGATCGAGGACCCGATCGGCGAGGTCAAGCACTGGGCCGAGCACGGACGCGACTTCGACTACGTCGTGGACAACGGCGTACACCAAACCCAGCTGGGGCCGGCACACCGCAAGATCGCCTACGAGCCCATCGGAGTGGTCGGTGCCATCACTCCGTGGAACGTGCCGTTCTACCTCAACATCGCCGAGACCGTGCCGGCCCTGATGGCCGGCAACACCGTGGTGCTCAAACCCGCGCAGCTCACGCCATGGTCGGGCACCGAGCTGGGCCGTATCGTGGCCGAGCACACCGACATCCCGGCCGGCGTGTTCAACGTCGTGGTCGGAGGCGCCAACGAGGTCGGTGCCGCGCTGTCGGCCGATCCGCGGGTCGACATGATCACCTTCACCGGGTCCACCGCCACGGGGCGCGCGATCCTGGCCGCCGGCGCGGCGACGGTCAAGAAGACCTTGCTGGAGCTGGGCGGCAAGTCGGCCCACATCGTGCTCGACGACGCCGACTTCAACTCCGCCCTGCCCATCGCGGCGATGATGGCCTGCGTCATGAGCGGGCAGTCCTGCATCCTGCCCAGCCGCATCCTGCTGCCCCGCAGCCGCTACGACGAAGGCATCGAACTGCTCAAAGGCGCGATGGAGAACTTCCCGGTCGGCGACCCGTGGACCCCGGGCATCATGCAGGGCCCGCAGATCAGCTCGACCCAGCGCGAGAAGGTGCTCGGGCTCATCCGATCCGGTCTCGATTCCGGCGCCCGGCTGGTCACCGGCGGTGGTGTGCCGGAGAACCTTCCGACGGGCTACTACACCCAACCCACCCTGCTCGCCGACGTCGACCCGAATTCCCAGGTGGCCCAGGAAGAGATCTTCGGGCCGGTGCTGACCGTCACCCCGTATGACTCCGATGACGAAGCGGTCGCCATCGCCAACAACTCCATTTACGGCCTGTCCGGCGAGGTCTCGTCTTCAGACGTGGACCGGGCGTTCGCCATCGCCCGGCGCATCCGGACCGGCAACGTCACCATCAACAGCCGCAGCCACTTCGGCATCAACAGCCCGTTCGGCGGCTCGAAGCAGAGCGGCCTGGGCCGCCGCAACGGCGAGGAGGGCTTCAAGGAGTACTTCGAGCCCAAGACCATTGGCATGCCCGAACAGTGAGCGAAGCTTGCGAGCAACCATGGACCTGAGTGCGCATTCCGCAATATCGGCCCTGCTGTACCGGTACGCCCGAGCCGTCGACTCCAAGGACTGGGAGCTGTACCGGTCGGTGTTCACCGAAGACGCCCGTATCGACTACTCGTCGGCGGGCGCCGTGGTGGGCACGCGCGATGACGTCGTCGAGTGGTTCGCCGCCAACTTCGGGGTGATCCCGTGGAGCATGCACTACATCACCAACATCGAGATCCTGGAAAGCGACGCCGAAACCGCAACCGTGCGGGCGATGTTCTACAACCCGATGCAATTGCCCGGTATGCCGGAGATGAGTGCATGCGGCGGCTATTACCACCACGAACTGGTACGCACGGCCGACGGCTGGCGCAGCCGGAGCCTGCGTGAGGAGAACGTCTGGTTCAGCAATCCACCCGGGTGAACCCGACGACCACATTGACTTTGAATCCAGGCAGACGCGCACTCGAGCTTTTGCAGCCTCAGTTCAAAGTCAATGGGGAGACTCAGCCCTCGGCAGCCAACTGCCCGCAGGCCGCGGCGATCTCACGTCCCCGAGTATCACGCACGGTGCACGAAACTCCCTTGGCCTGAACCCGCTTGACGAACTCCCGCTCGACGGGCTTGGGGCTGGCGTCCCACTTGCTGCCCGGAGTGGGGTTGAGCGGAATGAGGTTGACGTGCACCAGCTGACCCAGCTTGGCATGCAGCTTCTTGCCCAAAAGGTCTGCGCGCCAAGGCTGGTCATTGACATCGCGGATCAGCGCGTACTCCACGGACACTCGCCGGCCGGTGACGTCGGCGTAATACCTCGCGGCGTCGAGCACCTCGTCGACCTTCCACCGGTTGTTCACCGGCACCAGGGTGTCGCGGAGTTCGTCGTCGGGGGTGTGCAATGACAACGCCAGCGTCACACCCAGTTTCTCGTCGGCGAGTTTGCGGATGGCCGGGGCCAGCCCCACGGTCGACACCGTGACCGAACGAGCGCTGATGCCGAAACCGTTCGGCGGCGGGGCGATGATCCGCTTGACGGCGGCGAGGACCCGGTTGTAGTTGGCCAGCGGCTCGCCCATGCCCATGAAGACGATGTTCGACAGCCGGCCATCGTGCTCCAAGCGCATGGCCGACGAGGCCGCCCGCACCTGCTCGAGAATCTCGGCGGTAGACAGGTTGCGCTTGAGGCCGCCCTGACCCGTCGCACAGAACGGGCAGGCCATGCCGCAGCCGGCCTGCGAGGAGATACAGACGGTGTTGCGCTGCGGGTACCGCATCAGCACCGACTCGAAGGTCGTGCCGTCGCCCGCGCGCCACAGCGTCTTGCGGGTCTCCCCCGCGTCGCACTGGATCTGCTTGACCGGGTCGATCAGCGTCGGGAACAGCGCCTCGGCCACCTGGTCACGTACGGCGGCCGGCAGATCAGTCATCTGTTTCGGGTCGGCGATCAGCCGACCGTAGTACTGGTTGGCCAGCTGCTTGGCCCGGAACTTCGGCAACCCCAGCTCGGTGACGGCCGCGGCACGGCCGTCCTCATCGAGGTCGGCAAGGTGACGCGGCGGCATCCCGCGCCGCGGTGCTTCGAAAACCAATTCCTGCTTCATGTCATGTCCAGTATCAGGCTTGTCCGGCGAGAACATCGTGCACAGTGCGCTCGACGGTGTCGAGGACATCGGTATCGACCCCGGCGCGGCCACGGACGAACACCGACGCGCGGGTGGCCGGAGGCAGCCCCTCGGCCAGACACAGCCCGTCGGGCAAACGACCGATCATCGGCAGCAGCGCCACACCCAGGCCGGATCGCACCGCCGCGAACAGGCCGGACAGGTCCGCGGATTCGGCGGCGATGCGATACGCGGTCCCGCGCCGGTCGAGTGCGGCGAACGTGGGTTCGCGCAGTGTGCACGGTTCGGAGAACATCACCACCGGTAACGGCTGGTTCGGCTGCGCAGCGAAGCCGCGGCCCGAAACCCATTTCAGCGCAAGGGTTCCGGAGGCATGGGCGGGATCCATTCCCGAACCGTCGAGCATCACGGCGAGATCGACCAGGCCGTGCTCGAGGGCGTCGGCGAGCGTGACGTTGCGGTCGAGACGAAAGCGCAGCCGCCAGTTGGGCAACCGCTCGCCCAGCGCAGCGGTGAGCGCGGGCAACATCACGTCGGCGCCGTGCTCGGTGGCACCGATCAGCAGGACCCGCTCCTCGGCCGCACCGAGGTCGGTCAGGGCCGCGTCGTGTGCGGCGAGGATGCCCCGGGCGTGGCCGAGCACGCGATGCCCCAGCTCGGTGAAGGCGACACCGCGGCCGGACCGTTCGACGACGGGACCGCCGACCACTGCCTCGATGCGCCGCACGTGCTGGCTGACGGCGGACTGAGTCATGTGCAACACCGCGGCGGCGCGGTGAAACCCGCCACAGTCCGCCACCGCAACCAGGCTGCGCAGCGGCGCGATATCGAGCACCTGACCCATGCGGCCAACGTACTCCGATCAGCACATACGATCAAAACTCTGCCGTAATCCGTTGGTTTCCGGGGTTACTCCACTCAATTGATTAGCACCAACGATCGGTTGTGATTGCCGATATTCGTTGGACCGCGCACGCGGCCCTCGCCCACGATGGGGCCATGGCGACCACTGCGATGCCGGCGCGCACGGCGGCGACCGTGACGTTCTTCTACGCCCTTGGTTATCCGATCGGGAACCTGGCGGTGCACGCCCTGTCCCCGATGGCGGTGTTGGCCGTGCGCTTCGGGCTGGCCGGCCTGGCTCTGGGTACCTGGGCCGGGTTGGCGCGAGTCGGTTTTCCCACCGGCCGCAGGCTGTTCCACGTCGCCGTCGCGGGCCTGCTGATGCAGGCCGTGCAGTTCTGTGCGCTCTATCTGGCGATTCAACGCGGCGCCCCGGCCGTGCTGTGCGCGGTGGTGATTGCGATGAACCCGGTTGCCACCGCACTGCTGGCGGCGACCTTCCTGCGGGACCGGTTGACGCCGCGCCGGGTGATCGCACTGCTGCTCGGGGTCGCCGCCGTGCTGGCCGCGTGCGCGACGCGACTGGTCGCCTCCGGTGGGGTCGACCCCGCGGTCGGGCTGCTGCTGGTGGCGCTGCTCGGCCTGGCCGCCGGAGGGGTCTACCAGCAGCGGTTCTGCTCCGATGTCGACTTCCGCGCCTCGACGTCCGTCCAGAACGCCGTCGCGTTCGTGCCCGCCTTGGCGCTTACCCTCACCACACCGGTCGAGGTGCATGACGCGACCAAAGCGGCGCTGGCCGTGGCGGGTGTGGTGCTGCTCAACGCCATCCTCGGGGTGTCGCTGTACGTGCGGGCCATCAATCTGCACGGCGCCTCGTCGGTGGCGATGCTGTTCTGTGTGATTCCGGCGGTCGCCGGAGTGCTGTCCTGGTTCATGCTCGGCGAGCGGATGAACGTCGGCATCGCCGCCGGACTGGTGCTCGGCGCAGTGGCGTGCTGGCTGAACGCGTCGGGCACGCGCAGCAGCCGTGGCTTACGCCAGCAGCGTCAGCACGATCCAGCCGACGACGGCCGACGGCAGCATCGCGTCGATGCGGTCCATGATCCCGCCGTGGCCGGGTAGCAACGTGCCCATGTCCTTGATCCCGAGATCGCGTTTGATCTGCGACTCGACCAGGTCGCCGAGGACGCCGGTGATGACCAGCAGCAAACCCAGCGGGACGCCCACCCAGGCCGGCTTGTCCAGCAGGAATGCCACCGACACGACGGCGGCGGCGATACCGAACACCAGCGAGCCGCCGAGCCCCTCCCACGATTTCTTGGGGCTGATCGCCGGTGCCAGCAGGTGCTTGCCGAACAGGACGCCGGCGACGTAACCACCGATGTCGGCGAAGACGACGGTCACGATGATGGTGAAGACCCGGGCGCCGCCGTGGTCGGCGAAGATCAGCAGCGCGGTGAAGGCCGCGAACAGCGGTACCCACGTCGCGAGCAGGACCGTGGCGGCGATGTCACGCAGATAGTTGACGGGCTGGCGGTCCAGTCCTTGGCCGACCAGACGCCACACCATGCACACGACGATCGTCCCGCCGTAGGCACCCAAGAGACCGACGGCTCCGTACGGCCAGGTCAGCCAGATCATCGCCTGACCGCCGACCAGCAGTGGGACGGTCGGCAACTCATATCCGTGTTCGCGCAGCCGCCGGATCACCTCATGGGTGGCGATGGCGATGGCGACCGCGAGCAACGGCAGCCACCACAGCGGCGCGAACAGGAGGGTTCCGATCGCCATGGCGCCGAGGACGACGCCGACAGCGATCGCGGCCGGAAGATTACGGCCGGCCCGGGACTGCTTCTTGTGCGGTTCTGGAACCGGTGTGTCTGTCACGGAAGGTATTTGCTGATCGGCCACTAGACCTCCAGCAGTTCGCCTTCCTTGTGCTTGACCAGCTCATCGATCTGGCTGGTGTAAGTGTGGGTGGACTTGTCGAGGTCCTTCTCGGCGCGCCCGACCTCGTCCTCGCCGGCTTCGCCGTCCTTCTTGATCCGGCTGAGCTCTTCCATCGCCTTGCGGCGAATGTTGCGCACCGAAACCTTGGCGTCCTCGCCCTTGGATTTGGCCTGCTTGACCAGATCGCGGCGACGTTCCTCGGTCAGCTGCGGAATGGAGATCCGGATGATGCTGCCGTCGTTGGTCGGATTGACCCCGAGGTCGGAGTTGCGGATCGCATCCTCGATCGGCTTGAGCTGTGCGGCCTCGTACGGCTTGATGACGACGAGGCGCGCCTCCGGAACATTGATGCTCGCCATCTGCGTGATCGGCGTCATCGCCCCGTAATAGTCGATGTTGATACGGGAGAACATGCCCGGGTTGGCCCGTCCGGTGCGGATGGTGGCCAGATCGTCACGCGCCACACTTACGGCTTTTTCCATCTTCTCTTCGGCGTCGAAGAGAGTTTCGTCGATCACGTCGGCTTCTCCAGTTCAGGTGGTGACCAGTGTTCCGATCTTCTCACCCGCCACCGCGCGGGCGATATTGCCTTCGGTGAGCAGGTTGAAGACCAGCATCGGCATCCGGTTGTCCATGCACAAACTGAAGGCGGTGGCATCGGCGACCCGCAGGCCGCGATCGATGACCTCGCGATGGCTGACCTCGGTGAGCAACTCGGCGTCGGGAACCTCGCGCGGGTCGGCGGTGTAGACCCCGTCGACCGCTTTGGCCATCAGCACCACGTCGGCCCCGATTTCGAGGGCGCGCTGCGCGGCGGTGGTGTCGGTGGAGAAGTACGGAAGGCCCATGCCGGCACCGAAGATGACGACGCGCCCCTTCTCGAGGTGCCGCACGGCCCGCAACGGGATGTAAGGCTCGGCGACCTGGCCCATGGTGATGGCGGTCTGCACGCGAGTGTCGATGCCCTCTTTCTGCAGGAAGTCCTGCAGCGCAAGGCTGTTCATCACGGTGCCGAGCATGCCCATGTAGTCGCTGCGCGTGCGTTCCATGCCGCGCTGCTGCAGTTGTGCGCCGCGGAAGAAGTTGCCGCCGCCGATCACGACCGCGACCTGTACGCCGCTACGCACCACTGCGGCGATCTGACGGGCTACCTGATGAACGACGTCGGGGTCGAGGCCGACCTCACCACCACCGAACATCTCTCCGCCAAGCTTCAGCAGAACCCTCTTGTAGAAGGGACGGATGGGTGCTGCGCCCTCGCCGGTGGTATTCGGATCCGCCATGGGTCTCCTCGGCACTCCTCGCATGTAGAGAGCCACCCGGGTTACCCCTGGACGGCCTTCTCCATCCTGCCCTATGGCGGGCAGCACACCTAGTGGGGGGAGCCTTCGCAGACCTAGTGTCGCCGGCGGGCGCAGCTACCCGGCTACTACCCCAGGTGCGCCTGAAGCAGCCAGGCCGCGACCGATTTGCGGCCGTTGCCCTCGTCCCGGATGTCAGTCCCGGCGAAATCGGCGAAGTTGGCGAACTCGGGCGGCACCTGGGCGTGGATCCGGGCCGGGCGGACGTCGTCGATCACCCAGTACTTGCCGACGACCTCACGCAATTCGTCCTCACTGACGGGGTTGGCGGGTCCGGTGTCGCCCATCGTGTTCTTGTCGAACACCAGCACGAAGTAGGAGGCACCGGGCGCGGCGGCACGCACGATCGATTGCTGGTAACCCTCCCGCAGTTCGACGGGCATCGAGTGAAACAGCGTCGAATCGATGATCGTCCCGAAGCGGCCGTCGTAGCCGGTGAACGCGCTGATGTCGGCAACTTCGAACGTGGCGTTGGTCAGGCCCCGTTTGGCAGCCTCGGCTCGGGCCATGTCGATGGCGGTGGCCGACTGGTCCAGCCCGACGGTGGTGAATCCCCGTGCCGCCAGGTCCAGCGCGGTTGCCGCCTCGCCACAGCCGGCGTCGAGCACCTCGCCGTGGACCTTGCCTTCGGCGATCAGCGCCGCGATCTCGGGCTGCGGTTCGCCGATGCTCCACGGCGGGCGGACGCCCGCAAAATCGGGAGCCTCGCCGCGGTAGGCCGATTCGAACATTGCGTCTGACATCTCGCTTGGTGTGGTCATGCGTCCGGTATATCAACCTGGTTGATATGTGTCAATATGCTTGATATGAACTCCGACATGCGGGGCGTCCTGGAAGACCAGCCTCTCGGATACCTCATGTATCGCGTGGTCGCGGTGCTGCAGCCCAAGGTCGCCGCGCGGTTGCAGCCACTCGGACTCACGCTGCCGGAATTCGTCTGCCTGCGAGTGCTGTCCATGGCCCCCGGCCAGTCCAATGCGGAGCTCGCCCGGCACACGAACGTCTCACCGCAGGCGATGAACAACGTGCTGCGCGGCCTACAAGACCGCGGCGCGGTGCGCAGGCCCGCCACCGTGAATTCGGGCCGGGCACTGCCGGCCGAGCTGACCGCAGAGGGAGCCGGACTGCTCAAACGCGCCGAAGCCGCCGTACTCGCCGCCGAAGACGAGGTACTCGACCGCCTCGACACCGAGCAGCGACGCGAACTCAAGCGACTCCTGGCCCACGCGGTGATCTGAGCGGTATTCGCCCGCCGCACACGCCGCGCCGAGCGGCCGCAGAGTCGGTAAGTTCCAGACGGATGAAGATCGTTCTGGCCCCGGATTCGTTCAAGGAGTCGATGACCGCATCGCAGGCGGTGGCGGCGATGCGCGAGGGCGTCCGGTCGGTACTACCCGACGCCGAGTGCGTCGGCGTACCGATGGCCGACGGCGGCGAAGGCACGGTGGACGCCGTCGTCGACGCGCTCGGCGGCGAGCGCATCACCGTTGAGGTCAGCGATCCACTGGGGCGGCCTGCCCGTGCCACCTACGGCTACGTCGCCGCGCGCAGTCTGGCCGTGATCGAGATGGCCAGCGCGTCGGGCCTGGAGCTGGTGGCTCCATCCGACCGGGATATCCTGCGGGCCAGCACATTCGGGGTCGGACAGCTCATCGTCTCGGCACTGGATCGCGGCGCGACCGAACTGCTGATCGGTATCGGCGGATCGGCGACCAATGACGGCGGGGCCGGCATGCTCACCGCCCTCGGGGTGGCCTTCAGCGACGCCGACGGCGCTCCCCTGCCACCCGGTGGGGCCGCGCTCGCCCGGTTGCACCGCATCGACACCTCGGGCCTGGACCGCCGATTGGCCGGCATGCACGTCCAGATCGCCTCCGACGTCACCGCACCACTGCTCGGAACCGGCGGCGCCAGCGCGGTTTTCGGCCCTCAGAAGGGGGCCACTGCCGACCATGTCGAGATGCTCGAAGCCGCGCTGACCCGGTTGGTGGAGGTGACCGCCACTGCGCTCGGCCACGCGCGGCCCGACCGACCGGGGGCAGGCGCCGCCGGCGGCCTGGGCTTCGGCCTGATGGAATTCCTGGCCGCCGACTGCGATCCCGGTGTCGAGGTGATCGCGCAGACCGTCGGACTGGAGCAGGCGCTCACCGGCGCGGACTGGGTGTTCACCGGCGAGGGCAGCGTCGATGCCCAGACTCTGTTGGGCAAGACCCCGTTCGGTGTCGCCCAGGCAGCCGCGCGCACCGGTTCCCGGGTGGCGATTTTCGCCGGCCGGGTGGCGGCCGACGCCGACGTGCTGCTGGCCAACGGAGTGGCGAAGCTGGTCGCCATCACCGAGCCGGGCACCCCGCTGGATCAGGCCCTGCGCGACGGCCCCGCCGCGCTGACCCGCGCGGCCGCCGCAGTGTGCCGGTCCCTGTAGCGCCGGCTACAGGATCGCCGCCGCGACGATCAGCCCGAACGCCAGGTAGGACGCCGTCACGACCAGGACCTGGGGCGTGAACCGCTCGGAGGCCAGCACCATGCCGATGTCGATGCCCTTGATCGCACCGATGAGCCGGACGGAAAACGCCTGGGCCGCAATGCCCAAGAGCCCGAACACCAGCGTCATGACGAGACCCTGGATGAGGTCGCCCGACGATGAGTAGATGGCGAGAACAATGATGAAAGCCATCGACACCACGCCGGAGGCCGCCACCGCGGCAGCGTTGGGCCGGCCGGCCCGCACCAGGGTCCGCAATGGCCCGGGTGTGGTCCAGTCGATCACGTAGAAACCCAGGACCATCAGTGCCACACCGACGATCGTGTACAACACGATCGCCGAGACGCCGTGGCCGAGAACCGACCAGTAATCGGAGTCGAGCGCAACCAGCGTGGTTGTCATAGGTTATTCCTTCCGGGTCACTGCGGGATGCGGTGTGGCACAAAGGCAGCACCGTTGTCGGTGACGAGACCGGAGGTCTCGCGGATGCCGAGTCCGGCGGATTCGTCGCCGACGATCCACGCCCCCAACGCCGGGCGCATGTCGTCGAACTGCGGTAGCGGGTCCAGCAACTGGTACACGTAGCCCTCTTCGCCGTACACACCGCCGGTCTCGGTCTCGAACCCGGCGCCGACGATGGTGATGTTGGCACCCTCGCGGCCCAATTTCGGTTTGCGCACGTAGTCGGTCAGCTCGTGCGGGTCATCGACGTAGGCGGGCAAGAGGTTCGGATGCCCGGGATACATCTCCCACAGCACAGCCAGGATCGCCTTGTTGCTCAACAACGTCTTCCACAGCGGCTCCACCCACATGGTGCCGGGCAGCTGCTCGACGGCCCGGCGACCGAAATCGTCGTCGAGCATCCACTCCCACGGGTAGAGCTTGAAGATCGACGACATCGGAGCTTCCTCCAGGTCGACGAACCGGTCGAGGTCGCGGTCGAACCCGATGTCCTCGATGGCCAGGCCCACGGTGTGCAGACCGGCCTCCGCCGCGCACTCCTGCAGGTAGGCCACGGTCACGTGGTCCTCACCGGTGTGCTCGGCACCTGACCAGGTGAAGTAGGTCTCGGCGCCCGGCAGGCGGTCGCGGATCTCCGTCCAGCGGGCAACCAGCTTCTCGTGCAACGAGTTCCATTGATCGTCGGCCGGGTACACGTCGGTCTTCCAGTGCCACTGCAGGATCGCCGCCTCCAGCAGGGTGGTGGGGGTGTCGGCGTTGTATTCCAGCAGCACCGGCGGGCGACGACCGTCGTAACGTAAGTCGAATCTGCCGTAGAGGTGCGGATCGCTGCGCCGCCAAGACTTCTCGATGTGCTCCCAGCTCCACTCCGGAAGCCCGAAATCGCGGTACCGGCCGGTCAGCACGACATGCTCGACAGCCTCGAGGCACATGGAGTGGAGCACCTCCACAGAGGCCTCGATCGACAGCACTTCGTCCATGTCGAACACGTAGTGCACCGATTCGTCCCAGTACGGGCGGTCGGCTCCGGTCGCGTCACGCGCCGGTGTCCCGTAACACATCCCCTGGTCGGCGACGATCTGTTCCCAGCCCGGTCGCGGGGAACTGCGTTGGCGGCGCATTCAGCTACCCGAACTTTTGCCGTAGCTCGACGACGAGCCGAAACCGCCCCGCGAGATCGACGTCCCCGACTTGGTCTTGGCGGTGGTGCCCTTGGGCTGTTCGAGGGTCCCGCCACGGGCGATGGTGCCAACCCCGCCGTTGTTACCGCCGTAGTAGTACCGGTATGGCGAGCCGAGGTAGATGAAAGTGCCGCCCGAGCTGCTGTGGCCGCTGGAACAGTACGAGTCGGGCACCACCTCGTTGGTGCCGTCCTTGACGCACGACGCCGCGATCTCCTCTTTGTGCAGCAGGTGGTAACCCAGCGCGATGACTCCGACCACACCGACCACGGCCACCGAGCCCATCAAGATCTTCTTGTTGGTGGCGGCTCGCCGCTCGCGCGTCTCCTCCTGCTGCCTGGCCCACTCCTCGGCAGCCTCGCGCTCCTTCTGCATCTTGTCGCGCAGGCGCGCCTCGGCCACGGTCGGCGGCCGCGGTGTGGCGGTAGCCGGATCCTGCCAGCGAATCGTTCCCTGACTGTCCTGCTTCCACTGCTCGTCCGGCCCAGACGTCATTCACACCCCCGCATACTCTGACACCTGCCGGTCATCATAAGAGCAAGCAGCCACCTGCTGCCCCGGCAGTTGCCGAAATGTTCGCACGAGCAGACGCGGACGCCCCCGGTTCATCGGTCTGCGGGGGGCGTCCGCGCCAGTCAGGGGTTCGCGACTCAGTGGTGGTGGCACGCCGCCGGCGGCGACGGTGGAACGTCGAGCGCCGGGTTGCCGTCGAAGAAACCCACCGGCTTGAGTTTGAAGCCGGTGTAGTGGCACGGCATCACCGGCCAGTCCTCCGGGCAGACCACATGGTGGGCACCCACGGTGTACCAGAGCACCACGTCGGTATCCGTCAGCGGCGCGTCATCGGCGACATACTGCGGCAGCCCCTGGGCCTCGGCGCACTGATACATGTAGTCCCCCGCGGCGAACAGCTCCCTGGGGTCATAACGGGTGACCCACAGGTTGTGCTGGACGAACCGGGCCCGGTCATAGATCACCGACCCTGGCTGCACCATCACCGGCACGATGTCCTTAGGCATCAGCTTGTAGCCCACCGGTGCGCCGAACTCGTTGAGCTTGGACGGGTTGACCACCTTCCAGTACCGGCCCGTCGAGTACTCCCAGTCCCGGGCTCCCTCGGACTCCGAGGCCACCAGCGTGTCCCGGGTTATCCAGGCATTGTGGTGCGGATTCAGTTCCGGGTCCGGCTCAGGGATCGAATCCACCTCGTACACACTGTTGCCCGGCCCGTCGACGCTCATGTCCATCCGGAAGTTGAAGAAGTGCTGATGGTTGGGGCCGTACATTCCCGGCGCCACCATCTTGCCCCAGCGCGGGGTCTCGCCGTCGGGAACCGCACCGGTGGTCAGTACCCCGGTGAGTTTGACCTCCATCTCGATGGAGGCATCGTTGTAGAAGTACCAGAAGAAGCCGTACTCGTAATTGCCGACGGTACAGATCATCGAGATCACCAACCGCCGGGACCGCCTGACCTCCACCTCTCCGGTGCGGAAATCGGTGTGCTTCCAGGAGATCCCGTAGTCCTCCTCGTGCATGCAGATGGCGTTGGGGATGGTGACGGCGTTACCGCTGGAGTCGTTGACCGTTCCGTCGAAGTAGAAGATCTCACCGAGACAGTCACAGCCAAGGGTCAACGGATTGGCCGAGAAGCCCATCCCCACCTCACCCATGTCGAAGACGTTCTTGTTCCAGTGGGTTGGGGACGAATCACCGTATGGCACCACCATTTCCGACAAGGCGGCGCGGTACATGATGGGCCGGACCTCGCCACGGTCGGTGTAGGTAACCTCATGCAGCACCAGGCCCTCGCGGGGGTTGAACCCCACCCGCAACGACCATTTCTGCCAGGTGACATTCCATCCGTCGACGGTGAAGCTGGGCCCGTGCGGCTGGGTGATGTCGATCGTCTTGACATCGTCACGAAACTGCGTGAACGCGGGCCGGTTGTCGGGCGTGAACATGAACTGCGCGGAGTAGTTGCCGCCCTTGGACGGTAACGGGACCGCGCCGTGGTCCTCGATGTCGATGACCTCCATGTTGTCCAGGTCGAACGTCACGATCAGGCCTTCGACGGGCCGCGCGTAGCCGTTCTCCGACGGCGCCGCGCGCATGAAGGTCAGCGGCCGGCAGATCAGCGGCGAGTTCTCGTAGTGGTCCTGCGCTCCGTAGTAGCCGGCCGGCCACGGGTCGATCATGGCCAGGCTGAAGTCCGTGACGCCCCGTCTGCGCATGGCTTCCTGCCATCGCGGGTCGTCCCGCACCTTCTCCTCCACCCCCGTCATGTGCTCGACCAGGTAGGAGGGGAAGCGACCGGGAATCGGGGTCCACGAATCTATGATTCTCGCGTCGAGATCGACGACGGCTTCATAGATCATCTTGGCGGCGCCGTCGTACATCGTCGCGAACGCCCGGCGCGGTACCTCGGCCTCCCCTGCGAACGACAGCGCAGCAGTCTTGGCGGGTTCAGCCAGCTGGATCATCACGAACTTCAATGTCGCTGTGGCGTAGTCCGATCCGGTGATGACGGCTGCCGCCGCTTCGATCTCGGCGCCGGTCAGCGGATCGAGCGGATAGCGGGTCGCGCCTTCTGCTGATTCGGCCGGCACCAGGGTGCTGTCCATGGTCATCGAGCTAAACCTCCTTCGTTGCAGTCGAGCCGTCGGTCAGGTCGAACACGGCGAGATGGGCCAGGGCGTCCTCCTGCGAGACCTTGTGCGCCGAGCGGCGGCCGAAGATGTAGACCACCAGGCCGAGGGCGAACATGCCGACGCTGATGCTGCCGACCCACTTCATCCACTCGGCGTCCCCGACCCCGGCGCTGGCGAGCCAAGATTTCGCGAACGAGTAGTAGACGCCCCCGATGGTGCCGAGGGTTCCGACGATGACGGTGATCCAGACGCCGACCATGCCCCCCGGGATCCGCCAGAACGTTTCGTTCTCATAGCGATCGGCGTACTTCTTACGGGCGATGACAACCGGAATGAGGAAGAAGAAGCCCGAAAGCAGCCACACGGTCGACAGGCCACCCTGGAGGAAGATCGTCGTGTTGACCAGGCTGCTCTGCGAGTACAGACCGACGATGAGCAGCGACGAGATGACCCCCTGGATCAGGATGGCGGACACCGGATTACGAGTGCGGGGGCTGAGATGGGTGAAAATTCGCGGCAGGTGCCGCTCCAGGCCGGAGACGAAGATCAATCGTGAGTAGGCCACCTGATACGTCATCAACGCGACGACGATGATCACGGCGAGCACGACTGCGCAGATCTCCATCAACCCGGGGAATCCGGCGACGTCCAGCATCCCGATGACACCCGTCACCGCGTCGATCTCCGCAGTGGGCAACGCCATCATCGTGCCCAGTGTCGTCATCAGGTAGATGGCGACCAGTGCCGTCGAACCCCAGAGGATCATGCGCGGGCCACTCTTGCGGACCGACAGGAACTCAGCGCCCATGTTGTACGGCGTCTCCACACCGAGCAGATAGAGCAGCACCGTGCCGTACAGGAAACCCGATACGGCGAAGTTGGGAATCGTCGCCTCGGACCAACTGAACGGCGTCGCCGAACCGTTCTTCACCGCGAAGAGCACACCCGAGATGAAGATCGTCAGCGCGAGCATGCCGAACACGACGAAGACGACGTTCATTATCCGCTGATTGGCGGCGAGCTTGGCCAGTGCCAAGCCGACCACCGTCCACAAGATCACCAATTGCAGGATCACGCTCGTCATCACGCCGAGCTGTGAGTGGAAGGCCAACAACAGGAATGAGAGGACCACTGCGGGCGACGACGCGGCGTTGAGGATCACCGGCACCCACGACAGGTAACCGCCGATGAAGCCCCAGGTCTCGCCCATCGTGCGGGTGGCCCAGATGTAGACACCGCCCTGCCCGGGCCACAAATTGCCGAGTTCCACCACGGCCATGCCGGCAGGGACCAGAAAAGTCAGGATGCCCAGTACCCACATGGGGATCGCGGTCCATCCACCTGTCGCCATCACCGAGGAACCGGTGATCCAGCAGATGATGAAGACATAGGCGGCAGTCAGGCCGAAGGTGCTCATCACCTTGGGCAGGATCTGTTCGGGGACCAGTTCGGTCGTCATCAGCTTGTCACGCTGTGACGGCGCCGCGACATCGGTCGGATTGCTCCTCGCGTCCGCGGCCAATTCTTGAGTCATTGATTCCTCTCCCAATACGGTTGAGTCAGTTGACGATTTGTCCGTCTCGCATCCGGACGACACGGCTCGCTTCGTCGGCAACCGTGGGATCGTGGGTGCTTGCGACGACCGTGACGCCCAATGTCGAGCACAGGTCGCGCAGCATGCGCACCACCGTCTCCCCCGTGCGGTGGTCGAGGTTGGCCGTCGGCTCGTCGGCCAGTACCAGGGTCGGGCTGCTGATCAGCGACCGCGCGATAGCGGTGCGCTGTTGTTCGCCGCCCGACATCTTGGTGGGCTGGTGATGGACCCGATGCCCCAGGCCCACCAGCTCCAACAGTTCGGTTGCGCGCTTGCGCAACGACTTCCGGTCGTAAGGTTCGAACATCAAAGGCAGTTCGACGTTCTCGACCGCGGACAGGAACGGGATCAAGTTGTAACTCTGGAATATGAAGCCGATGGTGTCGTGGCGCAGCGCGGCGAACTGGCTTTCGGTCAGCTGCCCGGTATCCTGCCCGTTCAGCGTGACCGAGCCTTTCGTCGGGCGGTCGAGCCCGCCGATGATGTTGAGCAGCGTCGACTTTCCGCTGCCGCTCGGTCCCATCAGGCAGACGAACTCCCCCGGCATCACCTGGAGTTCAGCGGCGACGAGGGCCTTGACCACCTCGTCGCCGAGCTTGTGCAGTTTCCACACGTTGCTGACCTCGATGACGGGCTTGCTGAGCGGCTGGGCGTCATCGACGGGTACGGCGTCGTCGAGTGCGGTCATGATCGGGTTAACCTCCCGTGGTCAGGGATCGGATGGGCGGACGTGAGGCGGCGTTGAAGGTGGGCACGAAACTCGTTGCGACTGCGGCAGCGACGCTGACCCCGACCGCGATTGCCGCGCCTATCGCCAACCCGGAGTAGGACACACCGGTGGGTGCCAGGCCCGCCAGTGCGACCGCGCTGCCGGTGATACCTGCGCAGACCGCACCGAGCAGCGAGCCCAGGACCGCAGCCACCACCGGTTCGACGAGGAGCGCGGCGATCACGGGGGCGCGGGGAACCCCGTTGGCTCCGAGCACCCCGAGTTCCCGGGTACGGTGCGCCACGGTTCGGGTGGTGGCCACCGCGACCTCGACCACCCCGACGAGCAGCACGGTGACCGCGATGAGGATCACCGCCCGGTTGATCTCCTCGGCGTGCCCCAATGCCGCTGACTGCGCGCGGATCCCCGACGACATGCCGAACACCAGCACCACCAGGAAGGCCCCGGTGGCCGTGGTCACCACGGGCAGTACCATCTCGCGGATCCGCCGCCGGGCGGACAGCCAACCGTAGGCCAGGCCCTTGCTGTTCATCTTGCCCCCAGGAGGTCGACCGGACGTTGCTGCAGGAGCCGGTGCACAGGCACCAGGGCGCCGACGATGGCCATCGCCGGCAGGAAGGCTGCCACCATTCCGGCCGCCTGGGCCCACGAGGTCAGTGTCGCGATCTCCGGAACCACCAGTGCCACAGCGATACCCGCGCCGGTTACGCCGACCGCGTAGGCCGCCACAAAAACGATCGCCGATTCGACCAGGAAGAAGTACAGCACCTCGTCGGCCAGTCCGATGCTGCTCATGATGCCGAATTCGCGTTTGCGTTCGGCGACTGCGGCCAGAAAGGACGAGATGGCGATGACGAATCCCAGAGCCAGCCCGATGGTGGAGATCAGGCCCAGGGTCGAGCCGGTGACCTGCCCCGAGAACAGCGCCGAGAACTTCTGCTCGAAGCTCAGCGGACCCGATCCACCGACCGTGTCGTAGATCAGGCCCTGACCGCCGGGCTCGGGCTGCACCGACGGATCCGCAGTGAACGGCAACTCGACTGTGGCACCGAAGGTCTGGGCCAGGTCGCGGCGATGTTCGTCGCCCGGTGGCGCCGTGACCGTCCACCAGCCGTTGTCGCCGACGAGGAGCCGTGCCAACGCGGGCGCCACAGTCAGCGACTCCCCCGTCCCCGAAATCCTCGCCGTGAGCGGCAGAGCCCCCACGTCGATCACCTCACCGGACCCGACGTCCAACCGGCCGGCCAGGCCGGAGCCCAAAACCGCCTGGCCAGAAGGCACTTCGTCACTGCCGCGTAGCGATACCGCGGTACCGTCGATCACCGTCACACCGGAGATCGTCATCCGGCCCTGCCAGCCCGCGGGGATGTCGAGCACCGGCGGTGGCCCGTCGGCAACCAGCGCCTGGGCCTCGTCGTCGTAGTGCACACCGGCGGCCGGCACCACCCACAACTGGGCACCGCCCAGCACATCGACGACCGAGTCAGCGCCGGTGATCGCAAAACTCGCCGAGATGGTGCGCACCACGGTGACGCAGGCGATGGCCAACGCGATCCCGAGCACCGACAACACGAACCGTTCGGGCCGGCGACGAATGTTGGCCAGTGCGAATCGAATCAAGCACCCGAAGGTGCCTCCGGTCCGCGCCGCGGTAGTCGCGATCTGAGGCGATCGGCGGGCTGTGGAGGCTTGAGACGACGGTATCGAAGCTACGGTGTCCACAGTGAGGAATGCTGCGAGCCGCGTGTTTCACCGCGAGCAGATCTCGGTGTCACGCGAGTTAACACCCTCCGATTGGTGTTACGTCACGATGTCGCCGGCACAACGGATTTCGTCGTCGCTCCTGCCGACGAGTTCAAAATCAGGCTATTTCACGCTCTTTCGCGCGCGTTTGCGTGGCACTGGTGCCGGATCCTGGATGCGTGGCCACGGCCTGGCCTCCTCGAGCTCGTAGGCCAGCTCCAGCAGCAGGGCCTCCCGACCGCGGGTCGTCGACAGCATCATCCCCGCCGGCAGACCGTTCGCCGTCTGAGCTAGCGGCAGCGAGATCGCCGGGTCTCCGGTGGCGTTCTGCAACGGGGTGAAGGCCACCCATCCCAGCAGCCGGTCGATGATCTGGTCGTAATCCGCCGTCGGGTCGAGCTGCCCGATCTCCAGGGTGGGCTCGGCCAGCGTGGGCATGAGCACCGCGTCATAGCTGTTGGACAGGTGCTCGGTGATCCGCCGCGACCGGGCCAGCCGGGCGATCGCCGCCGGGACGCGATACAGGTTGTGCGAGGCGAACCGGTCCAACCCGAGCGTGAGGTTGTCGAGCTTGTCGCAGTCGAAACTCGGGCCGAAGGACCGCTTGCCGCCGCGCACCAGCGCGTACGCCAAAAACGCCCAGTACAGCAGGAAATCGTCCTTGAACCGGGCCTGGACCGGATTACCGATGACGGTGATCCGGTGCCCGAGTTCTTCGAGCAGCGCGGCTGTCTTGTGGGTCAGCTCGGTCATTTCGACCCCGGCGTCGTGCACGACGGACTGCGTGCACACCGCGATGCGCAGGCGCTGCTTGCCCGGGCGGCTGATGTCACCGATCGGCGGCAACTTGGGATTCCGGTAGACCCGCTCCATCTCGCGCAGCAGCGCGGCGGTGTCACGCACCGATCGGGTCAGAACGCCGTCGGACACGATCCGCAACGGCATCGTCCGCAAGTCCTTGTCCTGCGGCAGCCGGCCCCGAGTCGGCTTGAGCCCGACCAGCCCGTTGCACGCGGCGGGGATCCGGATCGAGCCGCCCCCGTCGTTGGCATGGGCGATGGGAACCGCCCCCGCTGCGACGAACGCCCCGGAGCCTGACGAGGAGGCCCCCGCGGTGTACAGCGGGTTCCACGGGTTGCGCACCGGGCCTAAGCGCGGATGCTCGCACGACGCGCTGAAGCCGAACTCCGAGAGCCGGGTCTTGCCCAGCGGTACCAGCCCCGTGGCCAGGTAGGCCCGCGCGAAGTCGCCGTTGGCCGGTTCGGCTCGTGGTTCCCAGGCGTCGGTGCCGCGCATGGTCGGCATACCCTCGACCGCCGCGTTGTCCTTGACGAACGTTGGGATGCCGTCGAAAAACCCGCCGTAGCTGCTGGGTGCGGCGCCCCGGGCGTGAGCCCGGTCGAAGGCTTCGAAAGCCAGGCCGTTGAGGGTGGGGTTGACCGCCTCGACCCGCGCGATGGCGGCCTCGATCAGGTCGGCGGCCGATACCCGGCCGGCCCGCAGCTCCTCGACCAGGCCGACGGCATCGTGCTCACCGAGGGCATCGTCTCCGAAGGCGCTGCACCGGGTGGAGGCTTTTCGCGTGGGGCGCGGACCGCTAGTCACGCTGCGACGCTAGCAGTCCGTCACTGCGTGCGAGCCACGCTCTGCAGCGCGGCCAGATGCTCGTCCACTGTCCGAAGGCCTGCGCCCATGGTGTTCACCGTGACATGGGTGGCTCCGGCCTTGGCCCATGCCGCGATATCTGTGGCGGCCTGGTCCGGATCACCGGTCCAGTGCACGCGCCCTTCCATGCCGATGGACGCCGGATCGCGATCGGCGGAGACCGCGGCCCGCTCGACCCGGGCCCGGGCGTCCTCGAGCTCGGCGCCGGGGCCGACCATGGGGAACCAACCGTCGCCCAGCCGCCCGGCCCGCTCCAGCGCCCGGGCAGACGCCCCTCCGAACCACACCGGGATGGGCCGCTGCACGGGCAACGGCGCCAGGCCGGCCCCGGTCACCCGGTGGTAACGCCCCTCGAACGTGACCGACGATTCGGTCCACAGCCGACGCATCAGCTCGACCTGCTCCTCGGACCGCTTGCCACGGTTTCCGAAGTCCTCGCCGAGCGCCTCGTACTCGACCGCATTCCAGCCCAGGCCGACGCCCAGGCGCAGCCGCCCACCGGTGAGCAGGTCGACCTCGGCCGCCTGCTTGGCCACCAGTACGGCTTGGCGCTGCGGCAGGATGATCACCCCCGTCACCAACTCCAGCGAGGTGACGGCGGCCAGGTAACCGAACATCACCATGGGCTCATGGAATGTGGTGTACAGGTCATAGGGCCCCGACCAGTCCCGGTGGACAGCCGGATCAGCACCGACGACGTGGTCGTAGGCCAGGATGTGGGTGAAGCCCAGCTCCTCGACACGCTGGCCGTAAGCGCGCACGGCTCCCGGATCTCCGCCGAGTTCCGTCTGCGGAAACACCACCCCTATGCGCATCTCACCTCCAACACCATTCGTACCTGCCACACTCCCACATCGGCAAAGCCGATCGCCCCGGCGTGCGCAACTACCCGGCACCGACCGGGTCACGAATGAACAAAACCCCGCGCTTTCCGGGATCGCCGGAATGAGCGCGGGGTTTTGCGGCGGGCGGCGACGGCCGAGCCGTCAATCGGGTGTGATGTGCCGCCCGAGCTTCTGCTGGGTCAGGCCTGGCCGACCTCGAACCGCACGAAGCGGGTCACGGTGACGCCGGCCTCGTCCAGCAGTGCCTTGACGGTCTTCTTGTTGTCAGACACCGACGGCTGGTCCAGCAGCACGACGTCCTTGTAGAAGCCCGTGACGCGACCTTCGATGATCTTGGGCAGCGCCTGCTCGGGCTTGCCCTCCTCCTTCGCGGTCTCCTCGGCGATGCGTCGCTCGTTGGCGACGATGTCGGCCGGGACGTCCTCACGGGTGAGGTACTTGGCCTTGAGCGCGGCGATCTGCAGGGCGACCGCGTGGGCGGCCTCCTTGCCCTTGTCCGCGTCGCCGGCGGTGTACTCGACCAGCACACCCACGGCCGGCGGCAGGTCCGCGGCACGCTTGTGCAGGTAGGTCTCCACCGTGCCGTCGAAGTAGGCGGCACGACGCAGTTCCAGCTTCTCGCCGATCTTGGCGGACAGATCGGCGATGGCCTGCTCGACCGTGGTGTCTCCGACCTTGGCGGCCTTGAGGGCGTCGGCATCGCTGACCTTGGCGGCAGCGGCAGCCGCCACGACCTGGTTGGCGAGCTCCTGGAATTCGGCGTTCTTGGCGACGAAGTCGGTCTCGGAGTTCAGCTCGATGAGAGCCCCGTCCTTGGCCGCGACCAGGCCCTCGGCGGTGGCGCGCTCAGCGCGCTTGCCGACATCCTTGGCGCCCTTGATACGGAGCAACTCGACGGCCTTGTCGAAATCGCCGTCCGATTCGGCCAACGCGTTCTTGCAGTCCATCATGCCGGAGCCGGTCAGCTCCCGAAGGCGCTTGACGTCGGCAGCGGTGTAATTAGCCATGTAAGAAACTCTCCTTGAACTGAAGAAATCAGGAAGCGTCAGTGGATGTTTCGGGCGCAGCGGCGGCGTCACCCTCGGCGGTGCCTGCGGTGGCTCCGGCCAGCAGTTCCTGCTCCCACTCGGCCAGCGGCTCGGCACCTTCGGCGTCCTGCTTCTCGCCGGCACCCTGGCCGGCGCGGGCCTGCAGGCCCTCGGCCACCGCGGAGGCGACGACCTTGGTCAGCAGAGCGGCCGAACGGATCGCGTCGTCGTTGCCCGGGATCGGGTAGTTGACCTGATCCGGATCGCAGTTGGTGTCCAGGATCGCGATGACCGGGATACCCAGCTTGATGGCCTCGTTGACCGCCAGGTGCTCCTTGTTGGTGTCGACGACCCAGATGGCCGAAGGCACCTTCTGCATGTCGCGGATACCGCCGAGGCTGCGCTCCAGCTTGTTCTTCTCACGCGTGAGCATGAGGATTTCCTTCTTGGTGCGACCCTCGAAGCCACCGGTCTGCTCCATGGCCTCGAGCTCCTTGAGGCGCTGCAGGCGCTTGTGCACGGTGGAGAAGTTGGTGAGCATGCCGCCCAGCCAGCGCTGGTTCACGTAGGGCATGCCGACGCGGGTGGCCTCTTCGGCGATGGACTCCTGCGCCTGCTTCTTGGTGCCGACGAACAGGATGGTGCCGCCGTGGGCAACCGTCTCCTTGACGAACTCGTAGGCCTTGTCGATGTAGGTCAGCGTCTGCTGCAGATCGATGATGTAGATGCCATTGCGGTCGGTGAAGATGAACCGCTTCATCTTGGGGTTCCAGCGTCGGGTCTGATGCCCGAAGTGAGCGCCGCTGTCCAGCAGCTGCTTCATGGTCACAACAGCCATGAGCTCATTCCTTTATGTTGTCGGTTGTCGCCCGGCGTCGGGTGATGCCAGGCCCTGGTGCCTGCCGGCTGCCGAACCCGCTCCGGGAAATCCCAGGTCAGGACCGACGGCATCCGTGAACGACCCCGTTGAGGCGATCGATATGCGCAGACACGCGAAGTCAGCCCGCAAGCGAGCTGCGGCTAGAAGTTTACACGCTGCGCAGGCGTGCTTTTACCACGCGGCAAACGCGCGGCCGTCCATCCACAGACCCGGGTTTCGGGGCTTCCGGAGGACCTCGTGTCGGCGGTGAACTGGGGTGGTGAGGTTTGCCGCCGTGGCCCTGCTGTTGACCGTGACGTGGTTGTGGCCGGCCGCCGCACACGCCGAGGGCTCTCGGCTGCATTGGCCGGTGTCCCCGCGACCAGCGGTGACCAGGGGTTTCGACGCGCCCTCCCCTAATTGGAACCGCGGCCACCGAGGTGTCGACCTGGCGGGCATGCCCGAGCAGCCGGTCTACGCCGCGGGCGGCGGCACCGTGGTGTTCGCCGGAGTACTGGCCGGACGGCCGGTCATCTCCGTGGCCCATCCCGGCGGGTTACGCACCAGCTATGAGCCGGTGCAGGCGGCGGTGCGGCCCGGGCAGACCGTCACCACCGGCCAGCTGCTGGGCACGCTGCTTGCCGGCCATCCCGGGTGTCCGGCGCCGGCGTGCCTGCACTGGGGTGCGATGTGGGGTGCCGCTGCCCACGCCGACTACGTCAACCCGTTGGGGTTGCTCGCCGAAACCCCGCTCCGGCTCAAGCCGCTGGGTGGGTGACCCCTGCACCGCGAGCGTGCGTGTCTGCCGCCCGCCGCGCCGCCGAACAGCAGCGGTTTGCGCACGCTCGCGCGGCAGTCAGTGCGGCCTAATGTCGGAATGTATGAGCATCGCGTCGCAATCCCACCGCAACCGTCCTTTGCGCTTCGGGCTGCACACCGCGCTGCCCCGGGGCGCCGACTTCGCCGAGTTCGCGATCTCTGTCGAACAATCCGGGTTCGATGTGCTGACCATTCCCGATCATCTGGCGCCGACACTGGCTCCGTTCAGCGGCGCCGCCACTGCCTGCGCGGTCACCTCGACTCTGCGCACCGGCACGCTGGTGCTCAACAACGATCTGCGCCATCCGGTCGACACGGCCAGGGAAACCGTGAGCGTGGCAGCACTGTCCGGTGGCAGGTTTGAGCTGGGGCTCGGTGCGGGTCACATGAAATCCGAGTACGACGCCGCCGGGCTGAAATTCGATCCCGGTGCCACGCGGGTGGACCGTCTGATCGAGTCCGTCCAGGTGATCCGCCCACTGCTGGCCGGCGAGCCGGTCGACGTCGACGGCGCCCACTACTGTGTGCGGGCCGCCGCGGGCGAGCTGGTCGCCGCTCCCGGGGTCGACGTGCCGCTGCTCATCGGCGGCAACGGCACCCGGGTCCTGCAGCTGGCCGGCAGGGTCGCCGATATCGCCGGGCTGGCCGGGTTCAGCCACAACCACGACGCCACCGAGGTGCGGCTGACCCATTTCGATGCCGCCGGACTGCTGGACCGGATCGCCGTGGTGCGCGAGGCAGCCGGTGACCGCTTCGAGGACATCGAACTGAACGCCCTCATCCAGTTCGTGGTGCACACCGGGAATCCGGCGGAGGCCGCCGCGGAACTGGCAGGCCCGCTGAAGGCCGATCCAGAACTGCTGCTGGAATCCCCGTTCGTTCTGCTGGGCACCTACGAGCAAATGGCGGAGGCATTGATCGACCGTCAGCGCCGATTCGGCGTCAGCTATTGGACTGTGTTCGACGCATGGCCGGGCCGTGAATCAGCGTTGCCGCACCTGACCGAGGTGCTCAAGCTGTTGCGTTGATGTCCTGCAGAAAAGTGGTCATCGCGTCCAGCACGACATCCGGCTGGTCGCGCTGAACCCAATGTCCGGCACCTGCAACAACTTTGAGGTGGCCGTCCGGGATCAGCTCGGCAGCGGCGCGGGCCCGCGCGACGGGAACGCCGGGGTCGCGGTCGCCGTGGATGACGAGGGTGGGGCAGCTCAGCTCGTCGAGTCGGGACGTGTAGTCGGTACGCAGCAGGTCCCACCGCACCTGGTCGCGCTGCCATTGTTCGAACGCGTCGAATCCACCGGGTTGTGCCGCCGCGGTCATGATCTCGTCCATCAACGCGTCGGTCAGCTGTCGCGGATCCCTGATCAGCGCGCGCATGCTGCGGGTCATCGCGGCACGGTTGCCGCCTGCCCAACGGGTCACCGCACCGAGCAGGCCGGTCCGCAGCATCCCCCAGGTGGCCAGCTGGCGGAATCCCGACAGACGTCCGTCCGACAACCGGGGCATGATGCCGTAGCTGCCCAGCAGCATCGCGCCGGTCACCCCTTCGGGCCGGCCCAGAACATGGCCGATCGTCATACCGCCGCCGAGCGACAATCCGCCGATCACGTAGCGGTCCAACTGCATCGCACCGACGAACTCCCCCACGTAGGCGACCAACCGGTCCTGCGTGACCGGTTGTCGCGCCTGCGGGCTCCGGCCGTAGCCCGGGTGGTCCGGGGCGAGGACGCGATAACCCGCTTCGGCCAAACGGGGACCGATGCCGCCCCAGGACAACGAGGCGTTGTCCACGCCGCCGCCGTGCAGCAACACCACAGTTGAAACGGGTTGCCGGGGCACCCAACTGAGATACGAGACGGGTCCGGAGGGCAGGTCCACAGTGGTTCGGATCGCGAGTTCTCCTGTCTTCGTTGGTTTCGCGGTGTCAGGCGCGCGGGTGCGCTTGGTCGTGCACCGCACGCAGCCGTTCGACGGTGACGTGGGTGTAGAGCTGTGTGGTGGCCAGCGAGGTGTGACCCAGCAGTTCCTGCACGATGCGCAGGTCGGCACCGCCTTCGAGCAGGTGGGTGGCCGCGCTGTGGCGCAGCCCGTGGGGTCCGATGTCGGGGGCACCGTCGACGGCGGAGACGGTCTGATGTACCACTGTGCGGGCCTGGCGCGGGTCGAGCCGTTTACCCCGGGCACCGAGCAGCAGCGCCGGACCGGAGTCGGCAGAGGCGAGCGCGGGACGCCCTTCAGTGAGCCAGGCCGTCAACGCGACATGGGCCGGTTCGCCGAATGGGACCGTACGCTGCTTGTTTCCCTTGCCCAGCACCTGAAGCACCCGGCGTGAGGTGTCGATGTCGTCGATGTCCAACCCACACAATTCGCTGACGCGAATACCCGTGGCGTACAGCATCTCCACGATCAGCCGGTCCCGCAACGCCAGCGGATCACCCTCGCGGGCAGCAGAATTCATCGCCTCCATGGCGTCGATCGCCTGATCGCGACGGAGCACCGCAGGCAACGTGCGGTGTGCCTTGGGGACCTGGAGCCGAGCGGCAGCGTCCTCTGGTAGCAGTCCCCGGCGGGCCGCCCAGGTGCAGAAGGTCTTCACCGTCGAGGTGCGCCGCGCCAACGTGGTCCGCGCCGCTCCGGCCGCGGCCTGACCGGCCAGCCACGACCGCAGCCTCGGCAGGGTCACCGTCTCCATGCCACCACCGGTGAAGTCGAAGAATGCCGACAGGTCACCCCGGTACGCCCGCCGCGTGTGTTCGGACCGGCCGCGTTGCAGCGCCAGGTATTCGTCGAACTCGGCGAGTACTTCCGGGACTGCGGGCACCCTGCCACGGTGGCAGAAGTCCGGCCGGCCTGCACCCGACGCGCCGGACCGCTACCCGCGCGTGACCATCACGGGTTCATCTCGTAGCGGCCGGCCAGTCCACGCACGGCGGTCACCACACGATCGCGGCGCGCGGCGTCGGCCACGGGCTGCCTGACAATGTCGAGGGCGCGCTGTTGCTGCACGGCGGTGGCATCCGGATGGCAGTGCAGCTTGGTCGCGTGCGTGGACATGTCGGTGACGAGCACCTCGAACAGCTGGTCGATCAGATCGGCGTCCGCACCCTCGATCTCGGCCTGCTCCAGGATCAGCTGGGCGTACGGGATCAGGGTGAACATCTCACCGATCGCGAACAGGAAGTCCACGTTGCGTTGCTGCTCGGCGTTCGGTGTCGCCACCGCGAGCAGCGTCTGCAAGGCCAGGGCCTGGTCGAGGAACACCGCGACGTTCGGCGCCGACGAGTATCCACTCAGCACCGACTGCCAGTCCCCGAACCGAATTTTCGCCAGCCCACTGCTCGGCCCCTGACGGAACAGGAAGTCGTCGTTGGCGGCGTCCCGGCGGGTGGGGATCTCCGGCACGCGGGCCAACAGCGGCTTGAGTTGCGGAATACGCTGTGCTAGTGGAGATCCCGCCATGGCGCCACCCGCGGCCCGCAGGCCGCCGGCGAGTGCGCCCAGCACCGGGCCCGGCGCCTTACCGACGGGCAATGCGGACAGCGCCGCAAGTCCGATGCTCGACGCGCCGAACATGTAGTTCTGCATGAACTTCAGCGACAGCGCCATGTTGACGTGCACCGTGCCTTCCAGCCGCGGCAGGCCGGTGAGTCCCAGCAGCGCCATGGTGAAGTACATGTCGGACTCGAAGGCGCGCGCGGCGATCGTGTCGGCGAGCAGGGTGACGATCTTCTCGCCCTCGCGGGTGACGTTCATCTTCTCGATCGCATTGAACAACAGGTAGCGACGATCGTCCGGGCTCGCGCTGCGCATGTAGTCGATGGCCCGCTCGCTGTACAGCTTCATCCCGACCAGCCGCGCATAGCCGTCGGCGAGCATCCGGCGGATCTGAGGGAATTCGGTGACCCGCTGGCCGAACAGCACCCGGTTCTCGGCATGGGTGACGGCCTCGTACATGGCATGCTCACAGGCTCCGATGGCGCCGAATCCCAAGTTGAACTTGCCGATGTTCACGGTGTTGATCGCGGCGTTGAACGCGGCCTTGCCCTGGTGCAGGATGTCTTCGGCGGTGACCGGATAGTCCTCCAGATCGAACGCCGCGACGTACATCTGGCCGTCGACCACGTTCTTGCGCAGGTGGTAGCTCGGATGTTGGCTGTCAGCGGCGAAGAACAGGTAGCCCTCGAAGTCCTCCGGCGGGCGGCGCCGATCGAGATCAGAACTGTCGATGATCGGTTTGTCGGAGCGACGGCCGAATACCGAGACCATGCCGGCGAGGTTCCCGTTGCCGATGTAGTACTTGCCACCGGTCGCGGTGTATGAACCATCGGGGCCGGGCTCCAGCACCATGTCGGTCGAATAGACGTCGGCGCCGTGGGACTGCTCGGAGAGTCCGAACGCGAAGATCTCCCCCGAATCAAGCAGGGCGGCAGCCTTTTTGCGTGCGACCTCGTTCTCCGATTGCCAGATCGGTCCGAGTCCGAGGATGGTGACCTGCCAGACATACCAGTACTGCATGCCGTAGAAGCCGAGGATCTGGCTGTACATGGCATTGCGTGCGGTGTCCCAGCGCTTGTGGGGATCGCCGTCAGCCTCCGACGCGGGCGTCAGGAATGTCGCGAAGATGGCCTCCCGCTTGACCAGGTCGAGAAAATCGCTGTACCAGACCCGATCCCGGTCCTGCTGCTTGAGCCACCGCTTGCCGTGAGACTCGAAGAAGTCGATGGTGGCCCGGAAGATCTCCCGCGTTCGGGCGTCGAACTGATCGAATTCGGTCCGATTCGGGTCGAACAGGACATCGGATCGTGTGGTCACGCCAAACTCCCTAGGTAAGTCTGAGATTCGATGAGTCCTTCGTCACTGGGCAGTTGGCCCTGGCCGAACACCCGCTCATGCTGGCGGGCCCGCAGCTCCTGGTGCGCGTCGGCGGGTTTGGGATAGCCGTAGCGCCTGCGCCCCTCCTCGGGGCTGAGCACTTCGTTGGACCGCGGCGGGATGCCCATGATGTAGGGGCCGGCGATCGGCACCACGGACGGCGCAATGATCTTGGCCACCAACAGCTTCAGCCGTGGCACGCGGTTGACCACCCCGAAGCCCAGCTTCAGTACGGGCCGCACCGCCCAATCCACCAGGCGTGGCTGGTCGAATCCGCTGAGCCGGCGCATCCACCGGGGCATGGTGGCGATGGTTCCGGCCCGCAGGAACCAGTTGAGGATCTCGACGGCCGGCCTTGCGAGGCGCGGCGCGGGCGGCAGCACCACCTTGGCGTTGAGCAGATGGTCCATCATGGCGCGGGCGGCTTCGCTGACCGCGAGGTGCGGCCGCATCTGCTCGAAGTAGGCGTTGATGCCTTCGCGGGTCCGCGGTACGTCGGCCGGATCGCAGGTCTGGAACTCGGCGGCTCGTGCACAGTCCTGCCAGTAGCGGGCCTCTTCCTCTGCCGTCAGCTTGCCGCCGCCGTAGAGTTCATACGCCTTGAGCACGGAGTGCCAGCCGGTGAGCAGGATCCACAGCTGCGAGTGAGGATCGTTGGCGTCGTACTTGTTGCCGCTCAGCGGCTCGGTACCGATGGCTTTCGAGTGCACTTTGACCAGGACGTCGGCGGCCTTGAGCACCGATTCGGTGTCGGCGAAGGCGACCATGGCGAAGTAGCGGACGGTCCGGTCGTAACGGGTGCGCGGCCGGTCGTAGTTGGCGCCGGTGGTGTCGACCGCGGCGATTAGGGCAGGGTCGAGTTCCTCGACCACGACGGCGCGTTGCAGCCCGATGATCGGTGTGGTGGCGTGGCCCCAGACCTTCCACGTCACCGAATCCGGCCCGAAGAACCCGTAATCAGCCATCGGCTGGAGATCAGACATGGGACAACTCCTCTGTACTGGGTCAGGCGGTACGAAACGCCCGATAGGTGGCCGATCCGATGAACTCACCCAATGTGGTTGGGGTCCAGTCTTTTCCGTCGTCGTGCAGTAAGGTCCGCACCGCGCCCTCACAGGCGGACACGAACTGCTCGACCAGCACCGGCAGCTTCTTGTCGGCGTCGACGGTGCCCCAGCGTTGCAGCGTGGGCGCCAGCCGCTTGGAAACCTTGCCGATCATCACGGCACGGCCGTTGCGGAAGTGTTTGGCCACGGCCGGGTCCGGATCGGCACTCATGACGAGCCGCCAGGAATCGGGCCTGCCTGCGACCGTCTCGAGCAACGCCTGGAAGCCCTCCACGAACACGGTCTCGTCGGCATTCGCGCGACCGTAGGGCAGTGCGTCGATCGCCCCTTGGATCAGCAGTCCCAGCTCCCGCTCGAGCAGTGCCCGCAGCAGTTCGACCCGGTCGGCAAAACACGAGTACACCACCGGGCGGGTGACCTTGAGCCGCTGCGACACCGCGCCGATCGTGACGGCCGCGACCCCCTCGGACACCGCGATCGCCAGGGCCGCATCGAGTACCTGCGGGCGCCGTCGCTCGGGGCCCAGGTGCGCGGCCCGCTCGCGAACGGTTTCTACACTCATGAAGGAAAATGCTACACCGATGAATATTCTCAGCGCCAGAGCCGCCCACCTGGGAATTTGTGGTCTCTTGTCACGCTGGAGTGGCTGTCAGCCCCCAGCGCCACTCCAGCGTGACAAAGGTCAGTCGACCCGGCGCAGCGCCTCGGGCGTGAGATCGGCCAGCGTCGGGTACCCGTCGACGCCCATGATCAGATCGGCCTCGGCGAGCAGCGAACGCAGCACGTGCACGATGCCGTCGGGCCCTCCCAGCGCCAGCCCGTACGCGTACGGGCGGCCCACACCGACGGCAGTGGCCCCCAGGGCGAGCGCCTTGACGATGTCGGCGCCGTTGCGGATCCCCGAGTCGAACAACACCGGCAGTCCGTCGGCGGCCTCGACCACTCCGGGCAGGCAGTCGATCGCGGGCAGGCCGCCGTTGGCTTGGCGCCCACCGTGATTGGAGCAGTAGATCCCGTCGACGCCGCCGTCCTTGGCCCGCCGCACGTCGTCGGGATGACAGATGCCCTTGAGGATCAGCGGCAGTTTCGTCAGCGACCGCAGCCAGGGCAGGTCGTCCCAGGTGAGCGGATTGCCGAACAGGCTGACCCAGCGCAGCACGGTGGCCTGCGGGTTCTCTTCGGGCGGCTGCGGCAGCCCGGCCCGGAACACCGGGTCACTGGTGTAGTTGGCCAGGCATTTGCCCCGCAGCTGCGGGAAGTTGGAGGTGGCCAGATCCCGCGGCCGCCAACCCGGTACCCAGGTGTCGAGCGTGACGACGATGCCCTTGAACCCGGCTTTCTCTGCGCGCTGGACCAGACTGGCGGCAAGGTCCTTGTCGGTCGGTGTGTACAGCTGGAAAAAGCCTGGGGTGTCACCGAATTCGGCGGCGACGTCCTCGAGCGGATCCTCGGTCAGGGTGGACAACACCATCGGCACCCCGGTGCGCGCGGCAGCACGGGCACCGGCCAGATCGCCGTGACCGTCCTGCCCGCAGATGCCCAGCACCCCGATCGGCGCCATGAACAACGGCGAGGCCAGCTTGAGCCCGAACAGGTCGACGGACAGGTCCCGTTCCCGGTGGGCGTTGAACATGCGCGGCATCAGACCCCACCGGTCGAACGCGGTGCGGTTCACCTGCTGGGTACGTTCGTCGCCCGCTCCCCCGGCCACATAGGACCAGATCGAGGCAGGCATCGCGGCTTGAGCTTTGGCCTCCAGCCCCGCGTAGTCCATCGGCATGGTCGGCAGCACGCCGGACAGCCCCTGCAGGTAGATCTCGAGTTGGTAATCGCCGTATGCCATGACGGCTACCTTGCCATCCCGGGGCCGGCCGGTACCCGCACCCAGGTTCAGTTGGCGGTGTCGGCCTCGGCTTTGGCCAGCTCGGCCTTCCACTGCCGGAAAGTCTCCTCGGTGCGCCCGCGGCGCCAGTATCCCGAGATCGAGGCCGCCCACTTGGCGGGGACGCCGCGTTCCTTGCGGATGTAGGGACGCAGGTTGTGCATGACAACCTGTGCCTCACCGTGGATGAACACCTGCACCTGACCCGGCAGCCAGTCGGCCTCCTTCACGGCGGCGATCAGCGGTGCGTTGTCTCCGGAGTGATCGTCGCCTACCAGGTCAGCGCGGCCACCGCGGTGGATCCAGTTGACCTCGACACCGGCGGGGGCGCTGAGGGCGACCTCGTCGTGCGGGCCGGCCACCTCGATGAAGACTTTGCCGATCGCGTCGGGCGGCAACGCCTCAAGGGCGGCACCGATGGCCGGTAGCGCCGATTCGTCGCCGGCGAGCAGGTGCCAGTCGGCGGCGGGGTCGGGGGTGTAGGCGCCACTGGGCCCCATCAGGTAGGCGGGCTGGCCCGGTACCGCCGCCGCGGCCCAGGGGGCGGCCACCCCTTGCTCACCGTGCACGACGAAGTCGATGGTGATCTCGCCTCGCTCCCTGTCGACCTTTCGCACCGTGTAGGTACGCACAGTCGGTCGCTGTTCGGCGGGCAACTCCTGAAAGCTGTCCAGCGTCAAGGGTTTCGGGAGCACCGACACATCCACGTTCGCCGGAACGATGACCAGTTTGGCGTAGGCGTCGCTGAAGTCGTTGGGCGAGAACGTGTCGAAGCCCGTACCCTCGCCCGATCCCCCCAGTACCAGGCGGACGATGTGGTCGGTCAGCTGTTCGCGATGCACCACCTGAAAGGTGTGCACGGGTCGTCCTGCCATGGTGCCTCCAAGATCATCTGCCGCTCGTTTGTTAGCCGACCTCATCGACTATACGGAGGCCACCGGCCGGCCTGGGTGCTACGTGTTTCAGGCCTCGAGTCTCCTCCGGACCACGGCGAGCCGTTCTTGCAGCTCGCTTTCGGTGATCACGCCACGGGCCAGAAGCGAATGCGCGAGGGCGACGAGCTGGTTCTCGGGGTACGGCAGGTCGGCATAGACGGTTGCCGACAACAGGTCTTCCTCGTCGCGTCGCTGTTTGAAATCGGGCACGCCTGCGTCGCAGGCGGCCTGGTCGAGGGCGTCACAGAAGCCGTCAAGGCTGCTCTTCCACGGCGGGACCAGGTTTTCGACGCCGTACTTGGCGGCCATCAGCGGCCAGACCTGATTGCGTTCCACGATGCGCGCCAGGGTCGGAATCCGGGCTTCCGCAAGTGATGCCGGGTCGTCGGGTGCGCCCACTGGGCCCTCCTCATTCACCGGTGGGATGGACCGCGGGGCGGGTGTCGGTGATGACATTGGTGGTCACCCCCGCTTTCGGCAGAGCCACACCGATGAAGCAGTCACGGGTGATGATCTCGGTGAGCTGATCCTCGGTCCAGCCGTCGGTGCCCTCGGGGCGCATCGGCATGACCATGAACCGATGCTTCTGATTGGAATCCTGCACCCGCACTTCGACGGTGTCCGGCAGGCACAACCCGAACTCGGACAAGACCTGCCGGGGCCAACGCACCAGGCGGCGACGGTAGTTGGGCGTCCGGTACCACTCGGGTGAGTTGCCGAGAATCGGGCGCGGGTAGCACGAGCACAGCGCACAGACGATCACGTGGTGCACGGTCGGCGTGTCTTCCAGGATCTGAAATGCGGTGAAGTCGCTGGGTGTGCCGAATCCCGTGGGCTCCAGCCAGTCGACGCCTACCTCCTTGCTGGCCGTCATCGGTTCGGCGACGGCCAGCCGCTTGAAGTCGGGGTCGAGCCACGCCCGGGCGACCAGACGTGCGGCCGGGATCGGTCCGATCTGTTCGGCGAACTCGGTGAACAGCCGATGTTCCTCAGCGGTGAATATCCCCTTCTCGATGCATAATTCGCGCAATGCGATCTCGAGTACCTCGAAGTCGGTGACCTCGTCGACCATCGGTTTGACGGTGCGCTCGTGATCGTGGTCGTGATCGTGCTCTGCCATGGTGCGCCCTTCGTGAGGATGCCGATCGGTGCGTGGAAGTCAGCCGGCTGCCAGCAGCCAGTGCTCGGGGATCTCGGTTCTCAACGTGTCGGTGGCCGTTCCCGTATAGCCGTCCCACAGATCGGCCATGGTGAAGCTGACGACGTAGAACCATTCCGGTATGGCGTCGGTCCGGTCCCAGGTTTCGTCCTCGGCCGCGGGACTTTCGTATGCGACGGCGGCGATCTCACCGCGCGCGCCACGGACGTACTCGGGGGTGCGGGTGTAGAACAACACCGGCAGCTCGCGCACCACCACCGCGTCACCCACCTTGAACTTCGGCGTCCCGGCCCGGCCCGCATACACCTGCGGATCGCCTTTGCCCTGGGCATGCACGATGTGGCTGTTGCGCTTGACGTTCGCCCCGTCGCCCTCGAACTTCGGTCGGGCCTCGAGCCGCTTACCGGCCATCCCACCGGCATAGCGGTCCTGGACTTCGGCCATCCGCTCGGACAGTTCGGTCAAGCCGATGTGGTGTTTCTCGATGAGGACGCGCGCGACCGACAGGAGCCAGCGGCCGTAGTACGGGAAACCCAGGTACACCGCGCGCCCGACGTCGACGTTGCCCATCCGTCGCCGTTCCTCGGACAACCAAATGCCGCGCCAGGCAAGGACTTCGCAGATGACGTAGGTCATGTGCTCCCAGTACTCGTAGTCCTTGTTCTCGTATTTCATCGGCGCGTCCGGCTCGCCGCCGACATCGTGCACGGGTTTCATGTATGCGGTGAAGCGGTCATGGTCGAGCAGGTCCGGTGTCGGGGCGTCGGGCAGTTCTGGGTATGCCGACTTCAGTCGAGCAACCAATGCCAGTTGGGCGGCGCGGTCAGCGGCTGTGCTCATGTCGAACCCTCCCCATCCCGACGCGCGACGCGGCGTACGCCCGGGTTGTGAGCTCACTCGATGGGTGCAAATTAACACCGGGTCAGCTGGTCCTGCAGGGAATCGGCGCCAATACACCGAGGTCTACGCAGGCGTCATTTACTCGGACCGGGCCCGGCGCCGGCGCGCGATCCGCCAGCAGCCGTCGACACTCTCGACCAACCCGGCGAACTCCAGCATCGTCAACGGTCCGAGCACCTGGTGCGGGGCCAGCGCGGCGAGCATCGCGATCTCGTCCACCGTGAGCGTGCCACGGGCCGGCAGCGCGTCATAGACCTGTTTCTCCGTCGGTGCGAGCTGATCCAACGGTCCGGTCGGGTGTGTCTCCTGCGGTGCGAGTTCGCCTATGTGACCGACGAGTTCGACTACCTCCTCGGCCCGGGCGATCAGGTGAGCTCCGTCCCGCAGCAGTGCATGGCAGCCCGCCGATGACGCCGACGTGACCGGGCCCGGCACCGCGCATACCGAACGCCCCTGCGCCTTGGCCCATCCCGCGGTGTTGGCCGCACCGCTGCGCAACCCTGCCTCCACCACCACGGTCGCCCCAGAGAGGGCGGCCACCAGCCGGTTGCGGGTGAGGAACCGCAGCCGGCCCGGTGCCGTCCCCGGCGGGTACTCACTGATCAACAGGCCCTCCTGCCGGATCCGGTGGAACAGCGCGCTGTGCCCGGCCGGGTACGGGTTGTCGATGCCCCCGGCCACGATCGCGATGGTCACGCCCTCGCACCCGAGCGCTGCACGGTGGGCCGCTCCGTCGATGCCGTAGGCCCCGCCGGACACCACCGTGACATCGCGTTCGACCAGTCCGGCGGCCAACTCGGCAGCCATGTGCTCCCCGTAGGCGGTGGCCGCCCGGGTACCGACGATCGCCGCGGCACGCTCGGTCGCCGCGTCGAGGCACACCGGGCCGACCGCCCACAACACCAGCGGCGGATGCGCGTGCGGGCGCTTCAGTTCCTTACCGCGAAGGGCCCGGAATCGCAGCAGCGGCCACTCCTCGTCATCGGGTGTGATCAGCCGCCCACCCATCCGGTCGAGAACATCGAGGTCGTCTGCCGCACAATCGAATCCCCGCCGCGCCTCGACCCGGCTCAACAGCTCGGAATCCACCCGACCGGCCTTGACCTGGCCGGCGGCCCGGACCGGGCCTTCTCGCGCGACCAGCGCCGTCAATTCCAGGCACGGCGGCTCCGCCACCCGCGACAGATAGGCCCAGGCGCGGCGCACCTCGTCGGTCATGACACGCCGCCGACCTGGCGGAAGCTCAATGCGGCAGTGACGTCCTCGTGAGCGGGCATGGTCCGCCCGGCCAGGTCCGCCAATGTCCAGGCCACCCTCAAACATCTGTCAGCCCCGCGCATGCTGATCACTCCGCGGTCGAGAACCGACCGCAACGGTTCCATCGCGGCCCTGGGCAATCGGAATTCGCGACGCAGCAGGGGTCCGCCGACCTCCGCATTGGTGCCGATCCCGTACGGTTTCCAGCGTTCCTGGGCCGCGAGGCGCGCCGCGGCGACGCGCTCGCGAACCACGGCACTGGATTCTCCCGACTGTGGCATGAAGGCCCCCGCGCTCACCGGGTACAACTCCACCTGCAAGTCGACACGATCCACCAGTGGCCCCGACAACTTGCCCCGGTACCGGAGCTTGGCTTGGGCCGAACACACGCAGTCGGCCGAATTGGGCGGAGCGCACGGGCACAGGTTCGCCGCCAGCACGAGTTGGAACCGCGCCGGATAGCATGCCACCCCGTCGCGGCGGGCCAACCGGATCTGGCCGTCTTCCAACGGAGTTCGCAACGCTTCCAGGGCACTCGATCCCATCTCGGCGAACTCGTCGAGAAACAGCACTCCCCGATGCGCCCGACTGACGGCTCCGGGACGCGCGAACCCGCTTCCGCCTCCGACCAGCGCCGCCACGCTCGAGGTGTGGTGTGGCGCCACGAACGGTGGACGCGTGATCAGCGGTGTGTCCCCCGCAAGTAGTCCCGCCATCGAGTGGATGGCCGTCACCTCAAGCGATTCGGCCGACGACAAGGGCGGCAGTAGCCCCGGAAGGCGCTGCGCCAACATCGTTTTCCCGATCCCGGGCGGGCCGGTCAGCATCAGGTGATGCGCACCCGCGGCCGCGACCTCGACGGCGTAGCGGGCCTGGCCCTGCCCGACGACATCGGCGAGATCCGCCGTCGCCTCGGCAGCGCAGCCCGGCGCCACCACGCGCGCCTCCAGATCTCCTTTCCCGTCCAGCCAGGCTTGCAGGTGCCGCAGGGTGCGGACACCCCACACCTCGATACCGTCGACGAGGCTGGCCTCGGCCAGGTTGTCGGCCGGCACCACCGCTACGGTCCAGCCCTCCTGCTTGGCGGCCAGCACGGCAGGCAGCACGCCGTGGACCGGCCGGACCCTGCCATCGAGCGCGAGTTCGCCCAGCAGGACCGACTTTTCCAGCCGCGCCCACGCCGTCTTGGTGTGCGCCGAGAGCACTGCCGCCGCCAGCGCCAGGTCATACACCGAACCGACCTTGCGCAACGTGGCCGGCGACAACGCCAGCGTCAGGCGCGACATCGGCCACTCGTTGCCGCAGTTCGTGATGGCCGCCCGCACCCGATCCCGCGACTCCTGCAGCGCGGTGTCGGGCAGCCCCACCAGGTTCACACTCGGCAGCCCCGAGGTGATGTCCGCCTCGATCTCCACGATGACGCCGTCCACGCCGCGCATGGCCACCGAATATGCTCTGCCCAAACCCATTTCAGCCCACCCCCTTGAGATGTGTGAGCTCGGGTTCTCGGCGGCGGCCGACGCGGACCCCGATCACGTCGATGCGCAGTGCGGCGTACCGTGACTCCTGTTCGGACAGCCACAGCGCCGCCAACCGCCGGATCCGGCGCACCTTCTGTGGCGTGACCGCCTCGGCCAGCCCGCCGAAGCCGTCGCCGGTGCGGGTCTTCACCTCGACGAAAACCACCGTGTTCGTGGCGATGTCGACGGCGATCACGTCGAGCTCGCCGTAGCGGCATCGCCAGTTGCGCGTCACCGTGCGCAAGCCCTGTGTGGTCAGGTGCTCGACGGCCAGCTGTTCACCCAGTGCGCCGATCTCGGCCCGTGTCAGAGACTTCATGCCCATACCGTGCGGGCCCGGTCCGACAGCTTCGGCTCAGTCAGGCCGAGTTATCCCCAGCGTGGAGTTCATCCACAGACCACTGTGAACGGGGCCGGCGGATGTCCGAGCCAGATCCGCCGCGACTTTTCCTCGGGATAGACCGTGGTCGAGGACGGTGCCGCGAGGATTCGGGTCGTTCGCTGGTCTGTGTCGTAGCGGGTCCATCCGGGTTGGCCTGCGGTGATGAAGCGGACCCAGGCCTGCTGGAGTTCGTCCGACACCGTACGGGCATCGGACGTCGGGTGGTCGCCGAAGAAGTATCTGCCGGTCGGACTGTCGAGGGTGGCGAAGACCAGAGGCACGTCGGTGCTGTGGCATGCTCCGAACTCCCCTGCGGCATAGGCGAGTTCGAAGAGATAGCTGTTGCCTCCGGCTTCGGCGTTTGCTTCTGCCAGCAGCAGCGACGGCATGCGGAAGGTGGCATCCGAGTACACCACCTCCACGAGTTCCTCCGGATCGGCGTCGGGAAAGGCGCGGCGGTACGCGTCCGGGCCGTCCGGGCGCGGCGCGAAGACGTCCATCGCCGTGCGCGCGTCGTCGTCGGTGAAGGTGCCCCGAACGCCCATCGTGATGCTGAAAAGCCGGAATTCGTCGCGAGTATGGCCGACGAGCAGATCGATCCCGGTGGCGCGACCTTCAGCCAGGGCGGCCCAAGGGGTGTCGTCGAGGAGTTCTCCGTCGATCACCGGGCAGACGGCGATGCCCAGGTGAGCCAGGCGGCCCCAGCGTTGGCGATAGGAGGGCATGTCGAGGCACAGCGCGGTGACCTCGTCAGCCAGCCGCTGCGGAGCGACGGTGGCGAGTCCGTGCGCGGTGGGTGGGACACCCAGGCGGTCCGCGAGCGTAGCGGTCACTTCTTCGGCCAGCGCCGGCGTGCAGTGCAATCCGGGAACCGAGTGGGTGATGGCCCGGTGAAACAGCGGGCGGGCGCGGGGGATGGCGAGAAGGGCGGCGACCGACCCGGCTCCGCCGGACGTCCCGGCGACGGTGACGCGGGTCGGGTCTCCGCCGAAGTTGGCGATGTTGTGCTGAACCCATTCCAGCGCCGCGATTTGGTCGAGCAGGCCGCGGTTCGGCGGAGCACCGTCGATCAGGGCGAATCCTTCCGCGCCCATCCGGCATTGGACGCTGACCACGACGATGCCGGCACCGGCCAGGGCGGTGGGATCGGTCATCGGGTCGGCCGCCGTGCCGGCCATGTAGCCGCCGCAGCACAGCCACACCAGCACCGGCAACCCGGTGGTGCCGGGGTCCGGCGTGCAGACGTTGACGGTCAGCCAGTCCGTTTCTGGAGACGGGTCCGCCTTGGGGCCCGGGCCCGACTGCGGTGGGGGTGGCCCGAATTCGACCGCGTGCCGAACGCCGTCCCACGAGGCAACAGGCACGGGAGCGGCGAAACGCAGCGCCCCGACCGGGGGCTGCGCGTACGAGATGCCGCGGAAGACGGCGGTGCCCCGCCGCAGGCGCCCCTCGATGATCCCCTGCGCTGTTCGGACTTGCGGATGTCCGTGCATGCTTGCTCCATTCGTTCGATGCGCCGCGCCTCGACGATAACCAGCCACCTGTATTATTACAACTGTATTGGAACAGCGGGAGGGTAGCAGTGCCGAAACAGGTCGATCACCGCGAGCGTCGCGAAGAGATCGCTCGCGCTCTGTGGCGTGTGGTGGATCAACGCGGGGTTCTGCGTCTGAGCCTGCGTGAGGTGGCGACGGAGGCCGGGATGTCGCACGGGCAACTCCAGCACTACTTCGCGAGCCGTCAGGAGTTGCTTACGTTCGCGATGGACTTCGCTGCCGAACAGACTGCTGCGCGGGTGGCACGCGGTCTGCAGGAGCTCGGCGCTGCGCCGCACCCTCGGGACGTCCTGCGGTTGACGCTCATCGAGATGCTGCCGCTGCACGACGATGCGCGCGCGACGAGCCGGATGAATGCCGCGTACGTTCTGGAAGCACTGCACGACAACACGATTCGCGACCGTACGCGCGAGGGCCTACGTCAGGGACGGGACCAAGTCAAAGCACTCATCGCGCAGGCGATCACTGATGGAAAGATCGATCGCGATCGCGACGCGAACACCGAGACCGACCGCATCCTGGCGTTGACCGGCCTGACACCGCTTCTCGACCTGGAGGTCATCACACCCGGGGCGGCCCTCGCCGCAATCGATCAGCATCTCGACGAACTGTTCCTCGTTGGGAATTAGGAGCCGCCGGCGGCCAGAAGCGCTCCCAAGGCAGTCCCGATACCCCGACCCACCCCGGTAGTGTCCTTAGGTGATGCTCAGCTAACGCCGAAAGGGATCACTCGATGCGCACACGTTGGAGTCGCCGGATTGCCGTTGTCCTGTCCGCCGTCGCGGTCGCCGCCGGCATGGTCGGGTGCTCCAGTTCAGGGTCTGACGAGCTGCTCATCTACAACGCTCAGCACGAGTCGCTCACCAAGGAGTGGATCGACGCGTTCACCAAGGAGACCGGGATCAAGGTCACCTACCGGCAGGGCGGTGACACCGAGCTGGGCAACCAGCTGGTGGCCGAGGGCAACGCCTCCCCGGCCGACGTGTTCCTCACCGAGAACTCCCCCGCGATGGCAGCCGTCGAACGCGCCGGGCTGTTCGCCGACGTCGAGCAGCAGACCCTCGATCAGGTCCCGGCCCAGTTCCGGCCGTCGTCGGGCAAATGGACCGGTGTGGCGGCACGCTCGACGGTGTTCGTCTACAACAAGGCCAAGCTGCCGGCCGACCAGCTGCCCCACTCGATCATGGATCTGCAGCAGCCCCAGTGGAAGGGCCGTTGGGGCGCACCTCCGGCCAAGGCCGACTTTCAGGCGATCGTGGCTGCCATCCTCGAGTTGAAGGGCGAACCGGCCACCGCACAGTGGTTGGCCGGACTGAAGACCAATGCCGTTGTGCTCCAAGACAATATCGCCACACTGCGGGCGGTGAACGACGGTCAGGTGGACGGTGGGATCATCTACCACTACTACTGGTTCCGCGATCAGGCCAAGACCAAGGAGATCAGCGGCAACACCGCGCTGCACTACTTCAAGAACTCCGATCCCGGCGCGTTCGTCAGCCTGTCCGGCGGCGGCGTGCTGAAATCCAGCAAGAAGCAGGATCAGGCCCAGCAGTTCCTCCGGTTCATCACCGGCAAGGCCGGTCAGGAGGTGCTGCAGAAAGGCACGTCCTTCGAATACCCGGTCGCCAGTGGCGTCGCCGCCAACCCGGCCCTGCCGCCGCTGGACACGCTGCAGGCGCCCGCGGTCAACCCGTCCAATCTCGATGCCGCCAAGGTCACCGACCTGATGACGAAGGCTGGCTTGCTGTAATTGGTCGCCACAGAAGCGCCGTCGGCTCAACCCGCACCGCAGCAGCGTTCCGTCCGTGCCCGGCCGGGGGCGGCGCTGAGCACCGCCGTGGTGCTGTTGCTGGCTGCCACCTTCATCCCGCTGGGTTACGTGGCCTGGTCGGTGATCACCACGGGTCCGAGCCGGGTGATCGAGCTCGTGCTGCGGCCCCGGGTCGGGGAGCTCCTGCTCAACACGGTCGGCCTGGTCCTCATCACCGTGCCGGTCTGTGTGGTGCTCGGGGTCGGCGCGGCCTGGCTGGTTGAACGCACGGATCTGCCGGGACGGACGTGGTGGCGGCCGGTGTTCGTCGCGCCCCTGGCGGTGCCCGCGTTCGTGAACAGCTATGCCTGGGTCAGCGTGCTGCCCACGCTGCACGGGATGCCGGCGGGCGTGCTGATCGCGACGCTGTCGTACTTCCCCTTCGTCTACGTGCCCGCCGCGGCCACCCTGCGCCGCATCGATCCGGCGCTGGAGGAATCGGCCCGGGCGCTCGGATCCGGATCGTCCGGGGTGTTCTTCCGGGTGGTGCTGCCGCAGCTGCGCCTGGCGATCCTGGGCGGCGCCCTGCTGATCGGTGTGCACCTGCTGGCCGAGTACGGCGCGTTCGCGATGATCCGCTTCTCGACCTTCACCACCGCGATCTTCGAACAGTTCCAGGCCACCTTCGACGGCGCCGCCGGCGCCACGCTGGCCGCCGTCCTCGTCCTCCTGTGCCTGTTGCTGTTGGTCACCGAGGCCGCGGCCCGGGGCAACGCCCGCTTCGCGCGGATCGGTTCCGGAGCGCAACGCGCCAGTGCGCCGATGCGCCTGGGCCGCACCACGTTGCCGGCCATCGTCGGATTGCTGACGCTGGCCGCCCTGGCGTTGGGAGTGCCGCTGTGGACGCTGACGCGGTGGATGTGGATCGGCGGCGCGCAGGTGTGGGACGCCACGGAGATCGGTACCGCGCTGGCCCAGACCGCGACGCTGGCCGCTGCCGCCGCGGCTCTGACCACGGTCCTGGCCTTCCCGTTCGCCTGGGTCGCGGTCCGCTACAGCGGACTGCTGGCCCGCTCGATCGAGGGCGCCAACTTCATCACCAGCTCCATGCCCGGGATCGTCACCGCACTGGCCCTGGTGACGGTGGCGATCCGCTACGCTCCCCCGCTCTATCAGACTGCGGCCCTGGTGATCTGCGCCTATGTGCTGCTGTTCCTGCCCCGTGCCCTGGTCAGCCTGCGCTCGGGCCTGGCCCAGGTGCCGCCGTCGGTGGAGGAGGCCTCACGCTCGTTGGGAGCCTCACCGGCTCGGACGTTCGTCCGCGTCACCCTGCGACTGACCGCGCCCGCGGCCGCCGCCGGCGCCTCGCTGGTATTCGTGGCCGTCGCAACGGAATTGACCGCTACGCTGCTGCTGGCACCGACCGGTACCCGCACGCTGGCGATGCGGTTCTGGTCACTGAGCAGCGAATTGGACTACGCCGCCGCGGCGCCCTACGCGCTGATGCTGATTGCCTTGTCCATACCCGTGACCCTGATGTTGTTGCGCCAGTCGACAAAGGTGGCCGCCCTGTGACCGACGACGTCCTGCAAGTACGTGGACTCCGCAAGTCCTTCAACGGCACCGCGGTGCTCGACGGCATCGACCTGACCCTGACGCCGGGCTCCATCACCGCGGTGGTCGGATCGTCTGGATGCGGCAAGACCACGCTGCTGCGGGTGATCGCCGGTTTTGAATCCCCCGACGCCGGCACCGTGACCATCGAGGGACGCCAAATGGCCGGTCCGACAAACACTGTCGCACCCCATCGCCGCGACGTCGGCTACGTGGCACAGGACGGCGCGCTGTTCCCGCACCTGACGGTGGCCCAGAATGTCGCCTACGGTCTACGCGAGCGCGGGGCCGCAGCCCGGGCCAGGGTCAGCGAACTCCTGGACACCGTGTCGCTGGATTCCTCGTTCGCGCAGCGCAGGCCGCACCAACTGTCCGGCGGCCAGCAGCAGCGCGTCGCACTGGCCCGGGCCCTGGCCCGCCGCCCGGTGGTGATGCTACTCGACGAGCCGTTCAGCGCGCTGGACACCGGGCTGCGCGCCGCCACCCGCAAGTCCGTGGCCCGGGTGCTGTCAGAGACCGGGGTGACCACCCTGATCGTGACGCACGACCAGGAGGAGGCACTGTCGATCTCCGATCAGATCGCGGTGATGCGTGAGGGCAGGTTCACCCAGGTCGGAACGCCCGAGCACGTGTACCGCCAACCTGCCGACCGATTCACCGCCGAGTTCCTCGGGGACTGCATCACGGTGGCGGGCACCGTCACCTCAGGCTGGGCCGACAGCGCTCTGGGCCGCGTACCGGTCCAGGCCGGCGCGGCCGACGGTCCGTGCACGGTGGTGCTGCGACCCGAACAGCTTGTCGCCACGGCGATCTCGGACAGCGAGGGTGCTGCCGAGGCAGCAGCCAGCGTGGGAACCGTGATCGCCACCGAATTCCTCGGCCACGACGTACTGCTCACCATCGAGCCGGCCGCAGCCGGTGAGCCCATCGTCGTGCGCCAGCACAGCCTGAACCCGCCGGCCCGCGACACCAAGGTCCGGATCGATGTGCGGGGCGCCGGGACGGCGTTGCCTTGAGCCACCTCGCCGAGGCGCTGCGGGCCCATGGTGACCGGATCGCGGTGGTGACCGAGACCCGACAGGTCAGCTACGCCGCCCTCGCCGATCTCGTGTCCGAGGCCGCGGCAGCACTGGGCCCCGAACGCCGCCTGGTACTCCTCGAAGCACGTAATGATCTGCCGACTCTGGTGCACTATCTCGGCGCACTCGCAGCCGGCCATGTGTCGTTGCCGGTGCCCGCGGGTGGTGATCACCGGACGATCCGGCAGACCTACTCCCCCGACACGGTGGTCGATGCCGCGGGCATCCACCACGTGCGCGCCCGCAGCACACACCGGATGCACGACGACCTGGCCCTGCTGATGTCGACATCGGGCAGCACCGGATCACCGAAGCTGGTCCGGTTGTCCCACACCAACCTGGCCAGCAATGCCGCCGCCATCGCCGAGTACCTCGCAATCAGTGAAACCGACCGGGCGGCAACCACGTTGCCGATCTCCTACTGCTACGGGCTCTCGGTGGTCAATAGCCACCTGCTGCGTGGGGCCTGCCTGATCCTCACCGATCGCTCGGTGGTCGACGACAAGTTCTGGGACCTGTTCACCCGGCACCGGGCCACCACCTTCGCCGGGGTACCCCATACCTTCGATCTGCTCGACCGCATCGGTTTCGACACCATGGACCTGTCCCATCTGCGGTACCTCACCCAGGCGGGCGGACGGATGGCACCTGACCGGGTGCGCCGTTTCGCGGCTCTGGGACAACGCCGCGGCTGGCAGTTGTTCGTGATGTACGGGGCGACCGAGGCCACCGCCCGGATGGCTTATCTGCCACCGGAATTGGCTCTGTCACACCCCGAGGCCATCGGGCGTCCGATCCCCGGCGGCAGCCTGTCCATCCGCTCCGGTGACGGCTGGCCCGACGGCACGGGTGAGCTGGTCTACCGCGGAGCCAACGTGATGCTCGGATACGCCGACCGCCCCGAGGACCTGGCCCTCGGCGCCACCGTCGAAGAACTGCGCACGGGCGACATCGCACGGCGCACCTCCGACGGCCTGTACGAGATTGTCGGCCGCAGTGCGCGATTCGTGAAACTGTTCGGGCTGCGCATCGACCTGGACCGGCTGCAGACCACCCTCGCCGACCGCGGCGTGGCGGCACTGTGCACCGACGACGGTGAGACGCTCGCCGTGGCAGCCGCGGGCACAGGCGAAGCCACCGCCGACGACGTGCAACAGTTGACCGCCACCCTCGCGGGTGTGCCGGCCGGCGCGGTGCGCGCCGTGCTCGTCCCCGAACTACCCCGGTTGATTTCCGGCAAGCCGGACTACGCCGCGGTGCGCGCGGCGGTCGCCGAACCGCGCGTGACCGACGTCGAGGATCTGAGGGGTCTGTTCGCCGACGTACTGCACGTCCCCGCCGAGTCCGTCGACCGCGACGCCAGCTTCGTCGACCTCGGCGGCAACTCGTTGTCCTATGTGGCCATGTCGGTCCGGTTGGAACGGGCCCTCGGGCGGCTGCCGAAGGACTGGCACCGGATGACGCTGCGAGACCTGGAGCGCAACTACATGGCCCGCCGGCGCCGGTGGGCCACCGTGGAAACCAGCGTGGCCCTGCGTGCTGCGGCCATCGTCCTCATCGTCGGCTCGCATGCCGAGTTGTTCGCGCTGTGGGGCGGTGCACACATCCTGCTCGGGGTGGCCGGCTACAACTTCGGCCGGTTCTGTCTCACCCCGGTCCCCCGGTCGACCCGGTTGCGTCACCTGCGCAACACGATCGCCTGGATTGCGGTGCCCTCGATCGTCTGGGTCGCGGTCGCACTCGTGCTCACCGACGACTACTACGCGTCGAACCTGTTGCTGGCCAACAAGTTCCTGGGGCCGCCGGACAGCATGACCGCCGGGCGGTTGTGGTTCGTCGAGGTGCTGGTCTGGATCCTGGTGGCGCTGACCGCCGTGTGTGCGCTGCCCGGCGCCGACCGGTTGGAGCGACGCCGTCCCTTCGCCTTCGCCGCGGCGTTCCTGGCGCTGGGGCTGGTGTTGCGTTACGACCTACCCGGTTTCGGCTTGGGCCGCGAAGCCTGGTTCACGATCCTGGCGTTCTGGTTCTTCGCAGCCGGATGGACAGCGGCCAAGGCCACGGCCACCTGGCAGCGCATGATCGTCACCGGCGTACTGGCGATCGGACTACACGGCTACTTCGGCAACACCGGTAGGGAAACCCTGGTGCTGGCCGGGTTCGCGCTGCTGATCTGGTTGCCCGCGCTGCGCTGTCCCGCTCCGGTGGCGATCGGGTGCGGCCTGCTCGCCGAGGCATCGCTGTACACCTACCTGACCCACTACCAGGTCTATCCGTTGTTCGGTGACCACCGGGTGCTCGGCGTGCTGGCCGCACTCGTCGTGGGCCTCGGACTTACCTATGTGGTCAACGTAACGCACCGATATGTAGCCTCTGTCGTCGCTGAGACGGGGCATGGACGTGGTGCTCGATCGTGGCGTGGATTCGTGAACCGACGATCCTCGATCAGAGAGCGTCGTCAGCCTTACGATGCGGATTGGGAACTGAGGACCGCGGAACGCCGCTGAGCTTCCTGAGAGTGGCGATGCAGGCATGAAGTTCATCGAGGGCGACGCCGGCCGCCTTGGCACGGAAGAATTCGTGCAACTGGCCCAGCGACTTCTTTTGCGCTCCGGCGCCTCGACGGGTCACCTCGATGCGAACCCCCCGCCGGTCGTCGTTCGATGGCGTTCGCAGCAACAGACCTGCGGCGACGAGTTTGTCGATGTCTGAGGTGATCGTGCTCGGCAGGACGTTGAGATAGTCGATCAGCATGCCCGGCCGGTCGAGCCCGGCATGGACGAGAAAGATGATGCCCAGTGCACGCTCCGAGATTCCATACTCACGAGCCACAGGCGTGGTGAGGGTTGAAATCATGCGCCGGATGTCTGTCGCGGCGCCTAGGAAGTCCACGATGTCGCTGTCGTCGGCAGCTCCGATGGTGTCAGCCACGACGCCACACCCTACCTGACCTCGCATTCCAGGGCCGATATCCACCAAGTAGTTCATTATCTGAAATATGTGCGCTACTGTCGCACTCGGGCGAGGTTCACCTCGCGCGTCACCTGTCGCGGGAAACAGTGCGGAGTGCTATGAAGCCATCAACTCGTGTTTGCCAACCTTCGATTGCCGACGATGGCGGACGGGTACGTGCGTCCGCCCCCTGGAAGGCCTTGGCGTGCTGGGCGGTCATCGCCGCGGTGGCGGTCTTCATCCTGGTGACCGCGGAGAAGCACGGACCGGCCTCGCCTGAGAATGCGAATCCAGCGGGCGTGGGCAAGTCGGCCCCGGTGCAGCCACTGTGGCCCAACATCGATTTCGTCCTGTGGGGGCAGATATTGGGCGCTCTGCTCCTCGCCGTCACGATCGTTGCCTCGGTAGCGGTCTGGAGGCGGCATCCCGGTCATCCGGTCATCCTCATGATCCTCGCGTCCAGCACGCTTTTCTGGTGGGATCCGATCAACAACTGGGCGATCGGACTGGTCTACAACCCGGACCTGTGGCACTTTCCCCGAGATTGGCCGTGGCTCAACATCTCTCCGGTTATCGAACCGTTGACCTCGGTCATCTACGCACCGTACGTCCTGCTCCCCTACTTCCTGGCTATGCCGATCCTGCGGGCAATTCAGCGACGCCGCGCCCCGGACACATTCGTTTGGCGCCATCCACTGATCTCGATGGCTGTGCTGACATTCGTCATCGGCGTGGTTTGGGATGCCGCCCAGGAGGTCCTGCTCACTCGCACCCAGTTCCTCACCTATAGCCACGTGGTCGAATTCGGCTCCATCGATGTCGGCAAGAACAGTCAGTTTCCGTTGTTGATGGCCAGTGTGCTCATCACGATCATCATGATCCCGGCGTCGATTCTGTTGTATCGGGACGACACGGGAAAATCGCAGGCAGACAAGCTCGCCCAACGTCTGCGCTTGCACAATCGTCGACCCAAGCTGGCGACGTTTCTGGTGATGGCGATCATCCTGAATGTCGCGATGATGAGTTTCAGCTCGGCGTTCTGGCTGGCACGTACGACGGGAGCGGCCTCCACCGTCGCCTGCCCGTGGCCCTACCCGGAGGCCAAGACCTGGGATCCACGCGGTTACTACCAATCCCAGGGCGCCCCAGGGCCATTCACCGCCGGTAAAGCCAGCACGTGGCAGATCGGACAACCGGACGGCCGGCCTACCGATATCACCGTGGAGTCCAACCGCTGCAATCCCCAGTGACTACCGTGGCGGCGGAGCCAGGACATAGCGGCGCGCCGCACGTGCACAACATGCTGGCATCGGCCGTCGCCGGCCGGCCGGTCGAGGTCGTCGCCGGCGGGCCGGGCGAGCAGGCGTGGTCCGACGGCCACACGATCACGCTCGACCCCAGCGAGGATTCGCGAAAAGCCATCGAGGCGGTGGTCGTCCACGCCGCACTGATCGGTGCGGGTAGTCTTTCTTCCGAGCTGATGCGACCCCTACTGTGGCACAGTCGATTACGTCGCCGATTTCTGAGAATCGAGGGGCCGCGCGCTGTCGCCGAACTGGGAGACCTTCTGCCGCGGTCGCTCAACTACATGATTTGCGACGATATCGCGCGGCTCAGTGACTCGGCGGCAGCCTCGCTGGCCCTGGCGCGGACCCGTTCGGCCATCCCGGAGTCCGGTCTGTATCTGGGAGTACTTCGGCCACGCCAGGTACTGGCGGTGCGGCCCACTGGTACGGCAACTCCCGAAGACAAAGTCACAGGCGAGCGCAGCGGCGTCGCCGAAGGGGCCACGCAGCCAGTGCCGCCAACTCCGATGCCCGACGACAGTTTCTTCTTCTCCGCCGGAAACGGCTCGCTACTGATGGGGCGTCTCTTGCGCGCATTGTTGCGGGGGGCGGGCCTGGCCGGCACGGACGGGCCGGTCGGGGGACGTTCGATGTCGCCGCTGGGTACAGCGGGGCGTGCGCGCTCCACCGCGGTGATCGGGACCAAGGTCGCGGACGATCAAGCTACATCGCCATCTGGCAGAGGGTTTCGGTACCCGGAGTGGGATTCAAGGAGCGGACGCTACTGGCCCGAGTGGTGCACCGTGCGCGTCGTCGAACCCGATGACCGCCCGCAAGGTTCGATGGCGAACGCTGATCTAGGTATGCGAAGACCACTGTCTCGGCTGGGAACCGGTTTCGGGATACGCCGCCGACAGCCCTACGGAGACGACATCGACATCGACGCCGCAGTCGAGGGCCGGATCTGCGCACTCACTACACAGGAATCTGACGGAGCGTTCTATCTCGCGACGGGCCGCGATCGTCGTGATCTGTCGGCGCTGATCCTCCTCGATATCTCGGGGTCAACTGCCGAGCCCGGCGTCGGGCGAGTTCGGATCCACGACCATCAACGGATCGCGGTTGCCGCACTGGCCACGACCATGCAGCGGCTCGGTGATCGCGTTGCCGTGTACGGCTTTTCCTCACACGGCCGGCATAACGTCCGGCTGACTACGTTGAAGACGTTTGCCGAGTACAACGAACGTTCTATGCTCGCCCGCCTGCACCAACTAGAACCTTGTGGGTACTCACGATTGGGTGCCGCGATCCGGCACGGCGCCAGCATCATCGACCAAGGTGGGGGCACCACCCGGCGCCTGCTGATCGTGGTCTCCGACGGCCTGGCGTTCGATCACGGCTACGACCTGGATCACGGCGCGCGAGACGTTCGAAAGGCGCTCGCCGAAGTACGCAGCCGCGGTACCGGGTGTCTGTGCCTGACGGTGGGCGCCTCGGCTCCGTCAGAGGAACTGCCGCTGGTCTTCGGCACCGCGGCCCACGCAGCAGTCGCCCGGCCCGATCAACTCGCGCCAGTCATCGCCAGCCTCTGTCGAGCGGCATTGCGCACCGCCGAAGTCCGCCGACACCAGTGAACACGAAGGGACCATAGATCCGATGCCAACACCCAACGTGGCTATGGACACATCCCGCACCGTCGAGCGTCCGTTCTACCACGCGGTCGGCAATGAAGAACGAGTGTTCGCGGCCGCCTTCCGACAAAAACTCCCCGTTTTGCTCAAGGGGCCGACCGGGTGCGGCAAGACACGCTTCGTCGAGGCGATGGCTCATGAGATGGGACGCCCGCTGATCACCGTGGCCTGTCACGACGACCTCACCACCGCCGACCTCGTCGGGCGGTTCTTGTTGTGTGGCGGGGAAACCGAATGGGTCGACGGCCCGCTGACGCGCGCGGTTCGCGAAGGTGCGATCTGTTATCTCGATGAGGTGGTCGAGGCCCGACAGGACACCACCGTGGTGCTTCATCCCCTCGCCGATCACCGCCGCACACTGCCGATCGAACGACTTGGTGAAACACTCACCGCTACAGCAGAATTCTGCCTGGTCGTCTCCTACAATCCGGGCTACCAGAGCGTTCTCAAAGATCTCAAAGATTCCACCCGCCAGCGCATGGTCGCCATCGAATTCGACTATCCAGCCCCAGATATCGAGCGCATCATCGTGCAGCGTGAAAGCGGAATCGGTGCCAACACCGCAGAAGATCTAGTCCGCCTCGCCCAAGCAATCCGCCGCCTCGACGGTGCCGGGCTAAGGGAGGTTGCCTCAACCCGCGTACTGATCGCCGCAGCCCGCCTTGCCCAGGCCGGCCTTTCGGTGCGTGAGGCTGCCGAGGCTGCCATCGTCGCGCCACTCACCGACGACCACGCTGTGGGCGCAAGCCTTCGGAAGCTACTCGAGGTCTATCTAGCAGGCCAACCGAGCAACTGAACGTCAGTCGCCGACGATCAGTTCAGCGGCCCGCTCTCCGATCATCATCGCCGCGGCATTGGTGTTGCCGCCGACGATGCTCGGCATGATCGACGCATCGACAACTCGTAACCCTTCCACTCCCCGGACCCGTAGCTCGGGATCGACGACGGCGCGCTCGTCGGTTCCCATCCGGCAGGTGCCGACCGGGTGATACACCCCCGAGGCGTTCCGGCGCACAAAGTCGGCCAAGTCAGCGCCGGTGTGATCCGAACCGGGTAGCACTTCGTCGCCGATCTCCCGTGCAATCTCCTGGTGAGTCAACGTTTCTCGGACCAGCTCCATGCCAGCGACCAGTGTCGCTACGTCCCGGGGCTCAGCCAGGTAGTTGGGATCGATCAGCGGGGCAGTGAACGGATCAGTCGACGCCAAGCGCACACTTCCCCGGCTCTCGGGATAAATCATCGTCGGCATGAGCGTCAACGAAGACGAGGACTCGGCGGCCAAGTGCAGACCGGGACTGTCCTGATTTGCCGGATAGCTCATCGGAAGAATGAACATTTGCAGGTCCGGAACGTCAGTGCCCGTTCCTACGCCGCTGTCGAGGAACGCCACCGCTTCAAACAGGGTGTGCGCCAGGTACGTCGACCGCGGGCGCACACATTCACGAACCGCCGCGCCGGCGAAACTCAGCGGTGACGCGCTGCGCCCGCCGCGAGCCTGATAGGACATCGGCACGAACAAGTGATCGTGCAGATTGTCACCGACGGGCAGGTCGGCGATCACCTTGATCCCATGGTCACGCAAGTGCGCCGCATGGCCGATGCCCGAGAGCATCAGAAGCCGCGGTGAACCCAGGGAACCTGCGCTGACGATCACCTCGCAGCTCGCGTGTACCGGTCCGATCGGTCTCCGGTTGCGACCCGCGACCAATTCCACACCCATTGCGCGCCCCGCTTCCGTGATCACCCGGGTCGCGGTGACACCGGTGAGTACATGCAGATTCCGGGGCGCGTCCGATAGATACCCGCGATCGGTACCCACTCTTCTGCCCGCACCGGCGGTCTGCTGTAGCGGCGCTACCCCGGTCTGCTGCAGGCCGTTGTAGTCATCGTTCATGCCGACTCCGGAGGTTTCCGCAAGTGCGATCATGTAGCGTTCGGTAATACTCGCCAACCCCGTGGCGCGTTCGACAGCGATGGGGCCATGTCCGCCGCGCAGCTCGCTCGGACCGTCCTCGAAACACTCCAGCCGCCGGAACGACGGCAAAACCTCAGAGAACGCCCACCCTTTCGCGCCACCAGCGGCCCACTCGTCGTAGTTCTGCCGGTTTCCCCGCACAAAGGCCATCCCGTTGATCGCGCTGCCGCCGCCGAGGATCCGGCCATGCGACTGGGGAAGGGTGCGGCCCTTCATATGTCGTTGCGGAACGCTGTACGCAGGCCAGGTGACCAGCCGTTGAAGGGCGGTGACCGCGTGGATGGCTCCACACATGCCGGGAACGGTGACCAGCGGGCCACGCCGCTGACGGCCCGACTCGATCAGTATGACGGTCGCGCCGGTGTCGGCCAGACGTCGCGCCACGATCGCACCTGCACTACCTGATCCCACGACGACGTAGTCCGCTGACTTCAACTCTGCCGAATCCTTGGTCACCCGTACTCGCTTCATCCTCAAGACCTTTCACTGGCCCAGTGTTATTTCATTTTATGAAGTATGTACTGACAGTAGCTCATCCGGCGCTACCCTCCGGCCGGACAGGCCAGATGCTTTCCGGCACAGGGCCCCGTTCGCAGCGCCGGACCTGCAGATCAGGCGGGCATTGAGTGTTTGCCTGGACTGCAACAGTTCTCGGAGGTTCGCTGGTCTCACAAGCTTCTGGTCGTGCGTAGGAGAACGCTTGTTCGTGACGCCGTGCGATTGTCGGTCGTGTAACGAAAGTCCTCACGCGTCATTGAATTCGGATGAGCTGGAATGGCATCTCGATGACCAGTGGTCGGTTGATTCCGCAGCCACCGCTGGTGCCTACGGTGCGGTCCCAACCGGAGAACGAACTCACGTCGTCGAAGCTCGGCGATCCCGACAGGTCGGGCGAAAAGTACAGCAGCTGATCAGCCGGTGCAGCGGTGCCGTCGTGGCATGGCTCCCACTGGTCAAGGTGTCTTCGCACCGACCACAGCCCAGCTGAGTCGCATCGAATGGGGGCGTTCCACCCTTGGCTGCTGGTCACTTCGCCTGCACAGTCGTATGTTTCGGAGCTGCACGTGGTCCTGACTGTCCAGGTGCTGGTCACGGTGGCTTCGTCGTGAAAGATCTCGTTGGTTTTCGCCCATGTCCCGTCGGACACTGCACGATAGGCGCCGTTGAGTGTGGGGTCGCAGAATGCAGCGGCCGCGCTCGGAGTGCTGGTCAATGCCGCCACAGTCGCCGCAGCGATCAGAACAAGCATTGGCAGTGCGGTGGCCGCCGGTTGCCGTCTTACGGTTCGCGTCGATGTCATGGATGATCCTCCATCACGAGGTCTTTCCAGTTCGCTGCCCGCCGTGAGGCAACGAGGTTGGCCTGCTGATAGGTCTGGCCGTCAGGTGTGACGTAGCGTCCGGAATTGGGATCGTAGTGCGCGAAGACGACCGCAGGCTCTGAGTGAGTGTTGTTGCCGCCGAATGCGCTTGGTGCTGCCGGTACCGCGGCGTCAGTTTCGGGTGGTGGCGGCGCGGGGTTGGGCGGTGCTGTAGGTGGCGGGATTTGGATGGGCCCGCCGCGGGCAGGGTCCGGCGCGGCCGGCGGCGGCATGGGCGTTCCGTTGGTCGGACCGAAAATGTGGTCGTCGTTGGCGACCCTGGCGTCGGGCGGCACACCTTGGGCGATCAGGTTGGGGTCCAGCGGGTAAGGACCTGTGAGGTGTTGGCGCATTGCCAGCGGTACATAGGGTTTGTCACTGTTGCAGATCTCGGCCGTCGGGGCCCGCTTCCCTGGCTTGTTCATGCAGGGGTAGTTCCGGGCCCCGCGTACCGCCAACGGTGAGTCTTGGGGCAGTTTGCAGTAGAGGCCATCAGGGGTGTCGACTTCGGAGGTATCTTCCGGAGACCGCCATTGGCTGGGCGGGAGAAATCCAACGGTGCATGACGGTGGGTCCCCGAAAGACATGGTGAAGTCGCCTTGTCCCAGCCCGGTCGGATTGTGATCGGGTGCTGCCGAGATGATGTTGGCGACGAAGGGTGGCAGTAACACCAGGATTTGTTCGAGGCCGGGTCGGTAGGTGACCAGGATCTGTCCGATCGAGGTCAGGTTGGCCAGCAGCACCGGCAGTGTCGGCTTGACCTGTTCGAAGAGCCGGGATGCCTCGTTGATCGATGCGGGGCCGTCGCTGAGTACCTTCCGGATCTGTTGATCATCGTCGACGAGCGTGGTGGTGATGTTGGCCAGGCTGCGTACCCAGGTCCGCAAATCATTGGTGGCGGCGGCCTGCGCATCGAGTAGCGGCCCAGAGTCCTCGACGAGGGCTTTGGTGGGGTCGCGCACATCGTTCAGACCGGCCGAGACTTTGGCCGATGAGTCCATGAGGGATCCCAGGTCGTAACCTGCACCGTTGAACGCCTTGAAGCTCTCGTCGAGCAGCAGTCCGAGTTTGTCTTTGGGGATGCTCTTGATCAGCGCGCTGGTTTGGTCCAGCAGTGGCCCGACTTGTTGCGGAACAGTGGTGTCCGCCTTGGCGATCGTCGAACCGTCGTGCAGGTACGGGGGTGTGTCGGAGATGGGTTTCAGATCGAGGTATTGTTCGCCGATTGCCGAAACGCTGCGCACCTCAGCCTTCAGGTTTGCGGGGATTTTTGGTGAGGCGTCCAGTGATAAAGTTGCTTTGGCCCCGCGCGGTATGAGTGAGATCGCCGTGACCTTGCCGATCTGCACCCCGCGGTAGGTCACGTTGGAAAAGCGGTACAGACCACCGGTTCCCGGCAGTTCCGCCGTCACGGTGATACGTCCCACGCCCAGCAGAGTCGGCGCCTGCATGTAGACCACCACCATGGTGACAAGGCCCACGATGGAGCCGATGGTGAAGAGCACCAACTGGATCCGGACCAACCGAGTGAGCATTCAGCGGCCCCCGTCATTGGCTGAAGGCAGCGGCGGACCCTCGTTTGGCGGTTCGGTGGGTACGGACGCAGATTGTGCCGGCATACCGTTGGGCGGCGGCGCGCCCAGTGGCGTCGTCGATGGCGGTGCGGCAGCGGGTGGGACGGGTCCTCCGGGCAGGATCACCGGCGGCCCGGCCGGTGGCGGCGGGGCTAACTCGGTGCCTTCCGGCGGCACCGCCAATGGCGCGCCGAGCGGATTGTTGGTGTAGTACCAGTCATAGCCGGGGTCTCCGGGGGCCGGCGCCAGCACTGCTCCATCCACACCCCAGCGGGTTCCCAGGAACAGGCCACGTTTGAGGCGCGGAACGGTCAGGTCAGCCACGGCGAACAGGTTCATGTAGTCACCTTTGAGGCCGCGGTCAATCACGTTCTGGCCGTAGGGAAAGACCGTGGCGTACATCAGGCCGTCGATGATGCCCGGGCCGGCATCCGCCAGTGCACGCACGGTGGGCTGGAGGTTCTGAAGGTTCTTCACCAGGTCGGCCTGGGTGTCGTTGATCAGCGTGGTAGCGGTGCTGCTGAAGGCCCGCAACTTGTCGAGGGCGGTGATGATGCGCGGCTTTTCAGCCAGGAGCACATCGAGTGCGGAGGGAAGCGTGCGCAGGGTCTCGGTGATCACCTCGTGCTGTCCGGAGAATGTGCCGGCCAGCCGGTTGAGGGCGTCGATGGAGGCGATCAGATCGCCGCGTTGGCGGTCCAGCACGCCGACGAACTTGTCGAGTCTGGTGATCAGATCGCGGATGGCATCCTGACGTCCCGATAGTGCCGCGTTGAAGTTGTGCACAATGTCGCCGACTTGGCCCAGGCCTCCGCCGTTGACCACCGCAGACAGTGAGGACAACGTCTGCTCGGTCGAGGGGTAGGTCGACGATTGGTTCAGCGCAATGGTGGACCCGGGCGCGATGTGTCCCACCGGTGGCTGCCCAGGAGGCGGGTCCAGCGCCAGGTGCTGTGATCCCAGCAAGCTGGTCTGCCCGACGGTGGCGACCACGTTGGCTGGGACGTTGGCTCCGCTTTGCAGCCGGACTTCGACGTCGGCGTGCTGGTCGCGCAGCGTCATCGCGCCGACACTTCCGACGACGACGTCGTTCATCATGACCGGCGAATTCGACTCCAGCATGCCCACATTGGCGATCTCCACGTGGTAGACCATGGCCCCGGGTCCATGTCCGACGGTGCCGGGCAGCGGCAGGGAGTTCACTCCGTTGAATGCACAACCCGACAACGTGAGCACCGTAGCGGCGCTCAACGCCGCGCCCACTCCCGCTGAATGCCGAACGGTCATGATGGGGGCGTCCCTTCGGTGGGTGGCACGGGCCCAGGTTGCTCGGGCAAAGGTGCCGGTTGCAGCGCGGGAGAAGGTAGTAGCAGGTTCTCGACGCTGGGCGCGGTGGGCGGCGGCGCGCCGGGATAGAGCGCCGGCGATGGCGCTGCGGGCAGCGGTGCATTCCGGCCCGGCGGCGCGGGCGGTTGGTTCCAACCCGGAGGCGGAGGCACATCGCCCGCCCCGGTGAAGGCCGAAACCGACGGAGGCACTTCGGCGGGCACAGGAACGCCTCCGGTCCCGCCGGGTGCCAGGGCAGGATCGGAATAGATGACATTGCGCGGCGAGGGAGCCAACGCCGGGTTGATCGGAAACGGCAAGTTGTTGAAGTTGAGCTGGTCCAGGCCAGGACCGAGGTATTGCGCACACAGTTTCGCGGTTTCGGCTGCAGTGGTGTTCTTGACGGCGCCGATTGCGGCACAGACGAACTGCACCGGATTGGAGAAGTTCGTAAACGAGATCGAGCCGAGAATGGTGCCGGTGTCCGGGTTGTAGTCGGCGTAGCCGTTGGCGAGCGCGGTCGGTGTCACATGCAGAAGTTGTTCGAGGTCCTTGCGGTGCTCAACGAGGTTGGAGGTGACATTGGTCAGCCGTTGGACTTGTTCGCTGGTTTTATCACGCGTGCCGGCGATGAAGCGTTGGACTTCACCGAGTGCTGAGGACAGATTGTTCAGCGCGGCATCGAGATCGGTGCGGTTGTCATCGAGGATGCTGGTCAACGTGGCGAACCTGCCCTGAAATTCCACGATTTGGGGGTTGGTGTCGCGCAGCGCGGAAACCAATATCTGCAGGTTTTTGACGGTGTCTGCGATATTGCCGCTGCCGTCGGCCAGGATGCGCCCGACGCCGGCCAGCTGGTTCAGCGTTTCGCGGAGTTTGTCGCCGTTGCCGTCGAGTGCGTTGGCGGTGGTGTCGATGAATCGCGCGATTGCCGGAGTCGATACCTGACTGGATGGCCCCAATTCTGTTGCCAGGCGCATCAGTTGAGACTTGACTTCGTCCCACTCGACCGGAACGGCGGTGCGATCGATCGGGATGACTGCGCGGTCGGCCATGATAGGGCCGTTGGCGTGGGGGCCGCTGGACCGGTACGCCGGGGTGAGTTCCACATAGCGGGCAGCGAGCAAGTTGGCGGCGACGATGACGGCTTTGGCATCTGCGGGGATGGGCACGCCACGGTCGATGTCCAGCGACATTCTCACCTGGCTGCCTTCGGGTGCGATGGCGGTAATGGTCCCGACTTTGATGCCCGCGACCCGGACGTCATCGCCCGGATAGATGGCTGTGGCAGAGCTGAAGTAGGCAGTCACCGTTTTCACGCCGAAAAACGAGGCATGCAGCAGCACCGCACTGGCCGCGAGGATCAACGCGATGAGTACACCTGCCGGCGCGGTGCGTCGGCGAGCGATCATGGCGGACCCCATCGTTCTTGTGGTTGCGGGATACCGTTGCGCGGGAACGGGAATTCCGCGCGTGGGCCCGCGTTGTCAGGTGGCTGCCCAGCGTTGGCTCCTCTACGGAATCCGAAGGCGTAGTCCAAGAAGGGCTGCAGCAGCTGCGGCATGCTCAAGTTGGCGATCTGGGCTTGGTAGTACGGGCCGCTGGAGACCAGTTCACCGGTGCTCAGCTCGTACTTCGCCAAGCCGGGCAGTGCCTTGGCAATGTTGTCGCGGTTCTTCTCCAGCACCGCGGTGACGGCGTTGAGTTTGTCGAGCGTGGGCGCCAGTTCGGCCTCGTTGTCGTGCACCATCCCGGTGAGCTGGTTGGCCACTGCCGAGGTGTTGGCGAGCAGTTCAACAATGCCCTGACGCACTTGCACGAGAACGTCGAGCAATGCGTTGCCGTCGAGGATGAGGGTGTTGACCTGTTGGCTGCGCTCGGACAGGACCGCGCTGACCTCGCTGACGTGTTGAAACAACTCACCCAAGGTTTGGTTGCGAGCATTGAGCGCCCGCGACAGTCGGGTGAGGCCGTCGAACGTCGATCCCAGATCCGGAGAGATCGCCTCGATGGTGGCCGAGAGCGCGTCGAGGGACTGGTTGAGGGTATCGGTGTCGGTGCCGGCGATGTCGGTGGTGAGGTCGCCCACGGCTTCGGTGAGCGAGTACGGCGAGGAGGTGCGGGTCGACGGTATGACGTCGAGAGCCAGCATCCGGCCGGGCCCGGCGGTGTTCACCGTCAGCACTCGCTGTCCCAACAACGAACCGGTGCGGATATGGGCGGTGGATTGGGTACCCAGCGAAATGTCACTGCTGAGTGAGAAGGTCACCAGGGCCTGCCCATCGTGAAGCTCCACACCCGAAACGGTGCCGACCTTCGTTCCCGACATGGTGACGTTATTGCCTACAGTCAACCCGCCGGCCTGATCGAACAAGGCCTGGTATCGGATCTCGGTGGCCCAGGACACCAACTGTTGGCTCCGCATTCCGACGGCGATGACCAGAACGATGACGACGACGCCGATGAAGCCGCGTCGGATCAGCTGGGGTCCACGGTATTTCAGCATCAGTTGTCTGAGCACCTTCCCGTTTCTTGCTTCATCCAGGGAAAGACCGCTGTGCGTCCTTGAAGATCGGTGACTCGCACTGCCACGCCGCACAGGTAGTAGTTGAAGAAGCTGCCGTAGGCGCCCAGGCGCGCGAGCTTGCGGTAGTTGTGCGGCATCCGCTGCAGGCCGGCGTCGAGGTGGTCTTTTTGCATGTCCAGGTTGGGTGCCAGGCGGTTGAGTTCGTCGACGGTTCCGGCCAACGGTGGGCGTGCCCGGGTGAGCAGGTCGGCCAGTGACGCGGTTCCGTTGTCCAAGGCGGTGATCGCGTTGCCGATGGGATCGCGATCGGCGGCGAGTTGGCTGGTGAACTGTTGCAGGCGGTCAATCGTGCCGGAGAACTTCTCACCGTCTTTGGCCAGCGTGCCCACTGCCGTGTTGAGGTTGTCGATGAGTTGCTGAACCAGTTGATCGTTGTTGGCGAGGTCGGTGGTAAACGAAGAGGTTTCCGACAGCAGCGATTGCAGGGCACCGCCCTGCCCTTGCAGGACCTGCACCAACGATTGGGTCAGCGCGTTGACGTCGTCGGGGTTCAATCCCTGGGTTACCGGCCGCAGCCCACCCAGCAGCAGGTCGAGGTCGAGGGCCGGTGCGGTGCGTTCGATGGGAATCTGGGCATTGGCGGGCAGGATGGTGGTGGGCCCTGGTGCCGCGGCAAGGTCGAGGTAGCGGTCCCCGGTCAGATTGAGGTAGCGCACGATCGCCCTGGTTCCGGTCGTGAGTACCGCCTTGCGATCTGCATCAAAGCGGACCAGCACGGTGGTGTCCGACCGCAGTTTGACACTGGTAACCGTGCCCACTCGGATGCCCGCCACCCGCACCGAGTCCCCCACTTTCAGGCTGGACGCGTCGGCAAACACTGCTGAGTAGTCCTGCGAGGATCCGGTCCGGTACTGGCCGAAAACAGTGAACAAGCAGGCGGTCAGTATCGCCATCACGACACCGAACACCCCGAACTTGACTGCCGTCACCGTCGTCGCGTGCCTCATCCGGGTTGACCGATTTGCGCGGAGTTTCTCGGCGGCCCGGCGAGCGGTCCGAACAGCGTTTGCTTGAGGCCATCGGTGTTCAGCAGAACGCCTTCGTTGCCGTATCGCGCCGGGTTGGTACCGACGTCTGCGACGATGAACGGCGGCCGCGAAAGATACCGCACGTTGGGTAGCCCCGAGACGCATTGTGGGCCACCGGTGGCCGCGACCTTGGGCAGATCTGTCGGGTACCGGTAGCGCTCCTTGCCCAGGACGAACCCCGCGTTGACCATGGCGCCGGGCACCTGCGGTTGCTTGATGTAGGCGGCTTGGATCAAACCGCCCATCATGCAATACAAGGCCTGGTTGTACTGGCTGGTCAAATCGGTGGTCGGCGCCAGCAGATGCACGGCATCGGTCAGTGCGGCGCGGTTGGTCGCCAGGACGTCGTTGCCGACATCGGCGAGCCCGATCATGCTGACCAGAAACGCATCGAGGTTGTGCTGCTCGTCGACGATGCTCTGGCTGATCCGGCTTGCGTTGCCGGCAGCAGTCAGCAGATCGGGTGCTGCATCGGCATACGTGTTGAGCACGGTTGGTGCAGTGGCCAAGTCGTGACTCAACGCCGGCAATCCAGGCTCGATGGTGGCGAGGTAGGTGTCCAGGTCGACCAGCATCTGACCGATCGAATGCCCGCGGCCGTTGACGGCCGAGGCGATCGCGCCCAACGTCTGGTTGAGTTTGGCCGGGTCGATTGTCGCGAGCACCGCGGTGAGCTGCTCGAAAACGGTGTTCACTTCGACCGTGACCCGCGAGGCGTCGAGTACTTGACCGGGAACCATCGCCTGCGGCGATGGATCCTCTGGATCAATGAGCTGAACGTACTTCGCGCCGAACACCGTGGTCGACGCGATATCAACCCCAACGTTGGCCGGAATCTGCTGCAGCTGTGCTGGATCCATCGCCAGGTGCAATACCGCGCGCCCGTCGGGCAAGGTCTCCAACGACTTGACGGCTCCGACTTGAACGCCCCGCAGTTTCACCTTGGCGTCGGGGTTCATCACCAGCCCCGCACGAGGTGACATCACCGTGACCGGGACCGCTGAGTTCAGATCACCGCGAAACAGCACTGCCACCATGACGATCGCCAGTCCGATGATCACCACCGTCACCAATCCGGCCACCGGGCGCGGCCAGACACGCTCGACGCTGGGGTTCAGCTTCACCGCTGCTACCGAGGCGCGTCGGCGCGTTCCCGCCACGTCGGATCGATCCCCGTGTCGGCTCACCGGCGATTCACCCCTCCAAAGTCCGCTATCACGCCTGCTGCGAGGGCCGGCCGCCACACCTTGTGGCGGCGGCCGAGCAGATCACCTCGGCGGCAATGCTTTCGCGGTGCCGCAGGGGTTACGGCGCTCCAGAGTCCCCCGATCCCTGATCACCGCCAGCCGATTCGCATCTACCCCGCGTGCGGTGATCCGGATATCGATCGCCGCATACCTCTAAAGGTATAACGCAGCGCGCGACGCGTTGTCTACCCCTTTGCGAGCACCCCTCGATCGCGACCCGACGGCATCGCATCCACAGGAGATATCACTAACAAGCAGTTCAGAGGGAATAAGGCGACAACTCATCGCTGCGGTACCAGTCGCGACAGCTCACGGCTCACGGCTGTTTACCGGACAAACTCCCCGCGCCATGCGTGAATATGCGCAAGATACATATAGATGTAAAGGCGACTAGCGGAGCACCGGAGAGTCACTCACGTGGCCTTCGATGGTGGCGTGCAGTACTGACGCGCTGCCGTCAGGAAGCACTCGCCTCGCGACCAGGAACTCACTACCGACCCAGCCGTGCCGGATGAACTTCCCGAACCTCAACCGGGTCCCGGGGGCACCGGTCGCCGCGGGCAGCATCTTGATGCGCTCCAACGCCTCTTTGACAGCCGGACCGGTCAAGGGCCGGGCGCCGGCGAGCGCGGTCATCATGAGCCTGCCAACGTCGTAGCAGTACAAGGGGAAGAAGTACTCGGGGCGCCGCCCGTAGGCGCGCTCGAATCGATCAAGAAAGGCTTGTGCTGTCCGATTCCGCTCGTCGTACTGGTCAAGTCCGATCCAGCCGGCGAGTTGCTTGCGCCACCACGGACTGGTCGCGGCGAATTCGAATGCGGTCGTCGTGTAGCGCGGCGGCATCCATCCGATGTGGTGAAGTGCAGCATTCATGCCGATGATTCCCAGCCCGAAGCCGACGTGCATGACCGCGTCGGGCTCGCCTTGCGCCAAGGTGGTCATGGTGGCATGCTTGTCGCTTTCAACTTGGGGAATCGCCACCTCTGCGGTGATCGTCAGTCCTGCATCCCGGCAGGCTTCCCGCGCCGTTCGCAGATACTCGCGGCCAATGAGGCTGTCCTCGAACGCCAGACCCACAGTGCGGCATCCATCGAGCGAGGCGACGGTGGCCATGATGATCGGTTCTTCCTCCATGGAACCAGCCGGAAGCCCGAAAACCCAATCGCCAAGCATGCTTTCAGAAGCCGCCATGGTGATGATCGGCACCTGGGCCAGGCCCTCGACGTACGGGCGCAATGCGACCCCGTTCTCGGAGACCCAGGGGCCGAAAATCACCAACGTGTCCTGCTCGACCAACTCAAAGAAGGCGTCGCGCACCGCCCGAAACGACCCCCTCGGCAGGCCCTGGACGGCACGGATGACGAATTCAACCGGACGTTCGAGGATTCCACGCTCCAGATACTCGTCAGCGACGAGTTGCAGTGCTAGAAGGACGTTCTCGTCGTAGTTATCGTTCTCGTCCAGGTAATCGATGAGCAACCCGATGCGTGCCGGGGTCACGTCGGCCACGGGTGCCTCCCGCATGTCGAGTGCCAGGCAGACCCGGCGATGCATCTGAGAATCTAAACCAACCCAAGCTAACGCATCATCACGGCCGGCGTCCAGAGAAGCCTGTAGAGGTTTGGGGCGCAGTCACCTGCGTCACCGATGCCGGTTTACCTCGATCGTCGAACTGCCACGCTCGCCGAGCAGAGCCCGCCGCACCCGGGCCATGTGCGCGGCACAGTGGGATTGCGCTCCGTCGCCGTCCCCGGCAGCGATCAAATCGACGAGCTGCTCGAACTCACGGATCGTGCGACGCCGCGACGTAACCGGCTCCCCTTGGCTTCGCGTCAGGACATCAGCCACTGCCGCACGGGTAATGACCTCATTGATCATTTCGCAGATGATGATCAGGGTCTGGTTGCCGGCCAACTGCACCATCTCGCTGTGAAAACCAACCATCGCCGTGGTGCAGGCTGTCGGATCCTGAACGGTGCGCTTCATCTCGACCACGAACTCACGTAGGCGCAGAGCGGCACGTTCACGTCCGCGGGACAACGCGACCATACGTGCCAAGGCGGGTTCGATAACGGCACTGGCTTCGAATACATCGGCCAGCGAGATGCTGCGAGACTGCATCACGAGGGCAGCCGCTCGCGCCGTCATACGCTGATCGGGCCGGTGTACAACCACACCGCCCAATGCACCCCGCAGCACCGAGATCAGACCTTCGGCCTCCAGGATGCGCAGCGATTCGCGCAATGACGGACGCGACACCTGGAAGCGTTCCAACAACTCGGCTTCGGTGCCCAGGAGGTCTCCCTCATCGAGCCTTCCGGCGATGATGAGGTCGCGCAGTTCGTCGGCTATCTGCTTGGGCTTTCCCGACGCTGAGCCGCCGGAAGTTCCACCCTTCGCCGCAGTCGGCTTGGCCACTCGTCTCCCTACCGTCCGATCATTCGGAACAACACCTCGAACAACGACCAAGCTATCCGACGACCCAACCAGGCAGCAGCCGTCAGCCCTTTGCTCCTCCGCGCCCTTTACAAGAATATATCTAGATATTTAAATAGGGTCCCGGAAGCGGCCGTGTCGGCTCGGAACCGTCGGCCAGGCGAGATCCGCAGTGTGATCGACTCAGTTTGGGGGCTGGGCAGTGAGCAATTTCGAGTTCACGGTCGCAACGCATCCACCCACCCTTGACCACTATCGTCGGGACTGGGCTCCGGCGCCGGATGTAGGACTCGCCGGGATGTGGATCGGTGCGGTCGTCAATGATGCTGCAGGACAGACCTATTGGGGACTGCGCGGGGCTGATGACTTCATCACCGGAATGACACATGTGGTGTCGCCGATAACCGGCTTCAAGAAGCTCCCGGCATCATTCGATCCCGACCCGCCACACCTGTTCGCGGAGTACTCGACCATCGACTGGTTCGAGCCGATGACCTATGCCGACACCGGCGCCTCCGTCACGCTGAATTATCCCAGCGGACGCATCGAACGCGACGACGGGGGGTTCCACTGGCACGACGCGAGCGGTCGCTGGGAAATGCACGGTACCAACGTCACCGACGTGTTCACCGTCCACGTTCCGGCGCAGGACGGCGTCGTGGAGCAGGTGCATTACCGGCATGAACTGATGGCTGCCACCGGGACCATCGAGGGCGTACCCGTCTCGGGCTACCTACATCAGGACTATGCCTACGGCCCGCTGGGACGCGTGTATCCGGAGCTCCCCATCGCCCGACTCCTGCAGGGGATGTGGGTGTCGTGGATGCACGAGTACCCCGACGGACAGTGGGGTGGCGGCTGCTTCTGGCAGGGACGCGACCGCGTCGCCTTCGGTCCCGGCTATCAGGTGATCGACGGGGTGACCACCGCATACGACGACATCACCGCGACGCCGACGTTCAACGACGCCGGCAAGCTGACCAGGCTGAACGCCAATATCGGTTCGGAAACATACACATTCACGTTCGACACGTGCGGCAGTTACATCCACTACTTCGGCCGTCTCACCGCCAGTTCGCCGGGCAAGGTTCCGGCACGCAGCTGGTGCTGGGTCGAATACGCCGGTGCGCTGCTGACCCCCGAACTGCTCGACATGGTGATGACACCCTTCGACCTCGCGCGCGGGCGGTGACCCAGGCCGACCCGCCGAGGTTCCATCTCCTGGCGGCGAATCCAGGCAAGCGACGCACCGAGATCATCTACCTTGTGTGGTTTCTCCTCACGGTTCCGCTGCAAGGGCTGGTCGTGATGAGTCTCAGCTACGACCGTCCCAATGACCCCGCATTGGTCGGTCAGGCGATCGTGATGGCCCTCGGCACCCTCGTCTGGCCGTTGGTGTTCCGGACGCGCGAAGACCACGGACGTCCGCTCACCGAGCTGTACGGCTTCCGGATGGGCGTCTTCCTCATGATCTGGGCCGTGCTGGGCGGGTTCGTCGGCACCGATCCCTGGTACGAGGTCCTCCACGGCCACTTCGCCTTCAACACCGCCTGGAATCCCAATGGCGTGCCGTTGTTCATGTTGCCCATGACCATCAGCGTGTTCAGCTTCTACACGGTCATCTTGGGAACGCTCTACCGGGTGACCAGTCAGCTGCTCGATCGTACCGGCGGTGTCCTCGCTCGCGACTCGATGACTCGCCATGCGGTCCTGTGCCTGCTTCTGGCCGGCATCATGCCTCTCGGCGAGACCTTTGCCTACTCGGGCTCCAACTACTGCTTCGACAACGGTGTCGGCATGTGGGGCCTGAACGTATTGATCTACGGTTCATGGCATTTCGCCGCACTGCTGTTCTACACCCGTTGGGATCGCCAACCAGATGAGCGCACCGCGCTGAGCACCACCGTCGTATCCGGGTTCGCCACCATAGGCATGCTGATGGTGCTGATGGCGATCACGAAGACCTTCATCGCACCGCACTACGTCGAAGTTCTCCACGGCGTACGCCACCTCAACGATTGGAGTCCGGAGAACTGTTTGGGACCGAAGCCATAGAAAGCTCAGTCCGCCAAGCGATCGGCCACCAACCCCTCCTGCACCAGGGTGGCGGCCACCGCGCCGTCGGCGCGCAGCAGGCTTGACGTGATCAGCCCGCGACCCCGCGCGGTCGCCGGCGACCGCGACTCCAACAGATTCCACTCCCCGGCCCGCACCGGGCGGTGAAACCAGATCGACGAATCAGTGGTGCCACTGCGGTGGCTGCGCGACCGCATACTGTGACCGTGCACCGCCAACGCCGGATCGATCCCGTACAAGTCGGTGATGTACACCGCGATCAGCGTGTGCACCACCGGGTCGTCGGGCAGTTCAGTGGTGACCCGCCACCACATCCGGCGGACGAACTCCTCGCCCTCGCCCTCGTCGGCGATGCGGATGTCGAACTCGTCGAGCGGCAGGGATGGCGCGGGACCGGGAGGCCCGGTACACGGGAGGACCTGAGGATCGTGCGGCATCGCGCCCCACCCGTGTTCGGGCCCGGCGAGAGCCGTCGCGAACGACACCGTCGCGGTGGTCAACATGCGGCCCTGCTCATACGATTCGACCCGTCGGGCCGAGGCCGTGCGCCCGTCGTACACGCGCTCCACGCGGTACTCGGCGGTCTCCCCGGCATTTCCACCGCGCAGGAATTGCAGGTGCATGTTGGTCGGCGCCCGATCGTCGCCGACGGTTCGGCAGGCCGCCGCCAGGCTCTGGGCGGCCAGCAGGCCACCGTAGGCCCGTTTGCCCTCCGGCCCGCTGGCATTCCCGGTGAACACCTCACCGGCCGCGTCTTCGCTGACGTCCAGCAGCCTCAGCAGGGTGCTCACCGCGCGTCGGTACCCGTTGCGACGGTGCCGGATTCGGTCAGCGCCGCGATCTCGTCGGCACCGAGCCCGAGGTGCTCGGTGAGCACGGACCTGGTGTCATCGCCGAGTGCCGGCGCGGGGACCGCAGGCGGGTACACCCCGCCGATCGACACCGGAAGGCCGGGCGCCAGGTAGGTGCCGATGCGGGGCTGTTCCAGCGGCGTGAACAGCGGATTGGCGACCACCCGCTCGTTGACCGCGACCTCGGCGAAGCTGCGGTACCGTTCCCACAGCACCGAGGTACCCGACAGTGCCGCACTGATCTCCTCGGCGGTGTGCTCGCTGAACCACAGGGTGAACAATCCGGTGAGGGCGTCCCGGTGGGTGTAGCGCTGCCCTTCGTCGGTGAAGTCTGCACCGAACGCCTCGGCAAGGGCGGCAACGGCTTTGGTGGTCCCGGTGACTTCGGTCAGATCCCGGAAATGCCTGCCGGTCAGCGCCACCAGCATGAACCCGACGCCGTCGCTGCTGGTGAAGTTCTGGCCGTAGGTGCCGTAGAGGGTGTTGCCGAGACGTTCGCGGCCGGTGCCGTTGATCATCACCTCGGTCAGGAACCCGAGGTTGCCTGCGGTGGCCAGCGCGACGTTCTCCAGCGGGATGCTGATCCTGGCGCCCTCACCGGTGGAGTCGCGCTGACGCAGCGCGGCGCTGACGGCCAGCGCCACGTACAACCCGCAGCTGACATCCCAGGCCGGCAGCACATGGTTGACCGGGCTGGACAGTTGCGACGGCCCGGTGACCATAGGGAAACCCAGCCCCGCGTTGACCGTGTAGTCGACCCCGGTTCCGCCGTCCGCGCGTCCCGATACCTCGACGTGGATCAGGTCCGGTCGAAGGGCAGACAGAACTTCGTACGAATGCCACTGCCGCCCTGCGACATTCGTGATGAGAACTCCGGCTTCGACAATCAGCCGCTGCACCAACTGCTGGCCTTCCGGCGAGCGCATGTCCGCGGCCAGCGACCGCTTGCCCTTGTTCAGCCCGGCCCAGTAGATGCTGTCGCCGCCATCGGTGAGCGGCCAACGGTGATAGTCGGCAGCGCCGCCGATGGGGTCGACCCGCACCACCTCGGCACCCAACTGGGCCAGGGTCATACCGGCCAGCGGTACCGCGACGAAACTGGAGATCTCGACGATCCGCACCCCAGCGAGCGGGCGGGTCGGGTCCGGCGTTACAGATTCGGCCATGGCAGTCAAGCTATCGTGCGCCCACCAGTTTCACTGCGGCGGCCTCGATGGTGTCCTCGGACAGCAGCACCTGCAGCGCGGCATCGCCCAGCGGGATGAAGCTGTCGGCACTGGCCACCCGCTGCAGGCTGCCGGTGAAGCCGTGGTCGACCAGTTCGGCGAGCACGCCTTCCCCCACGCCCCCGGTGCGGCGGGTCTCGTCGACGATGAGCACCCGGCCGGTCGCTTCCGCCTCCCGCAGCAGGTCCTCGACCGGCAGCGGCGACAGCCACCGCAGGTCGACCACCCGTGTGCCGATCCCGGCCTGCTGCAGACGGCGGGCCACCCGCAGGCTCATCCACAATCCGTTGCCGAACGTCAGGATGGTCAGGTCGGTGCCCTCACCGTAGGTGCGGGCAGAACCGATGCGCACCGGCTCGGTGGGATAGTGCGCCAACCACTCCTGATCGCCGTCGGCGTACAGGTCCTTGGTGTGATAAAGCGCGATGGGTTCGAGGTAGATGCACACGGCGCCGGCGTTTTTCGCGGCGGAAACGCAGGTGTGCAGCATCGCGGCAGCGTCGTCGGGCCGGGCCGGCGAGGCGATCACCACCCCGGGGATGTCGCGGATCGCAGCGATCGAGTTGTCGTTGTGGAAGTGGCCGCCGAACCCCTTCTGGTAGCCGTAGCCCGCGATCCGCACCACCATCGGGTTCCGGTACTGACGACTTGAGAAGAACTGCAGCGTGGCCCCCTCACCGCGAATCTGATCGGCGGCATTGTGGACATAGGCCAGGTACTGGATCTCCGGGATCGGCACCAGTCCTGAGAGGCCCGCTCCGAGAGCCAGTCCCAAGATGGTCTGTTCGTCCAGCAAGGTGTCGAATACCCGCGCGGGCCCCGCGGCGGACTGCAGGCCACGGGTCACGCCGTAGACCCCGCCCTTGCGGGCGATGTCCTCGCCGAACACGATCGTCTCCGGGTGCACGTTCAGCGCATCCTTCAGCGCCCGGTTGATGGCCAGGGCCAGGGTCAGGGGCGGGCCACCGGGCTCACCCGACGCCACGGCCGACACCGCCCGGGCATCGTCGAGTGTTTCGCGCAGAGGGCGCATCACCGCGGGTGCGCTGTCCAACTGCAGGCAGGCACTGACCTCACGAGCCAGCTCCATCACCTCGGCCCGTTTGTCCTCGTAGCGTTGCAGAGCCTGCTCGGCGGTCAGAACACCGTGGGCCACTAGTGTTCTCGCGGTGTTGAGCACCGGGTCACGCTCGTAGTCCGCGACGATGTCGGCTCCAGGCCGGTAGGCCTGCTCGTAGTCGGTGCCGGCGTGCCCCATCAACCGCACCGTGCGCAGGTGCAGGAACGCGGGTTTGCGCTCACGACGAACCCAATCCGCTGCGGCACGCGCCTTTTGGACCGCGTCGACGAGATCGCAGCCGTCGGCGGCGAAGTACCTCAACCCCGCACGGTCCCCATAGGCGCGGGCGATCCAGCCCCGCGGTGTCGGCGTACTGATCCCGATGCCGTTGTCCTCGCAGACGAACAGCAGCGGCATCGGCAGCCCCTGATAGGCGGCATGCAAAGCGGCATTGATGGCGCCCACCGTTGTCGAGTGATTGACCGAGGCATCACCGAAACTGCAGACCGTCACCGCATCGTCTGGCCATGGGCAATCCACACCGAGCTTGCGAGTGCGCGCGATCGAGAAGGCCACCCCGACCGCACGTGGCAGGTGCGAGGCGATGGTAGAGGTCTGCGGAATGATGTTCAGGTCGTGGCGGCCGAAGACCTTGTGCCGCCCACCGGAGATCGGCTCAGCGGTGGCCGCCACCAACCCCAGCAACACGTCACGCAGCGGATCGGAGCCGTCGACCTGCGCGGCGCGAACCAGGTAGAAGCCGCCTGACCGGTAGTGCAACAGCGCCGGATCGGTCGGTCGCAGGGCGGCGGCGACGGCGGCATTGCCCTCGTGGCCGGACGATCCGATGGTGTAGAAGCCCTGCCCCTGCGAACGCAGCCACCGGGCGGCAAGGTCCAGATGCCTGCTGCCCAGCTGAGCGTCGAAGAGCGCCAAGGGATTCGGCACATCCAGTGCAGGGGCGTCCCCTGAGCCCGGCGCGACGAGGGACGCTACCGTCGCGGTGTAGTAGGCGTCGATGGGCTCGCTGGTCATCTCAGATCAGCTCGATCGCCTCGGCGATCGACGGCAGCACCCGGCTGGGCCGGAACGGAAAGCGCTCGATGTCGGAGACCGACGTCGAACCGGTGAGCACCAGGATGGTCTCCAGCCCGGCCTCGATCCCGGCCACCACGTCGGTGTCCATCCGGTCGCCGACCATCACTGTGTTCTCCGAGTGCGCCTCGATCCGGTTGAGCGCACTGCGGAACATCATCGGGTTGGGCTTGCCCACGAAGTAGGGGTCGCGGCCGGTGGCCTTGGTGATCATGGCCGCCACCGAGCCGGTCGCCGGCAGCGGGCCCTCGGCCGACGGGCCCGAAACGTCGGGATTGGTGGCGATGAACCGAGCCCCACCGAGGATCAGCCGAACAGCCTTGGTGATCGCCTCGAACGAGTACGTGCGGGTCTCCCCCAACACGACGTAGTCGGGATCGATGTCGGTCAGCGTGTAACCGACCTCGTGTAATGCGGTGGTCAGGCCGGCCTCGCCGATCACATAGGCCGAGCCGCCCGGCTGCTGGTCGGCCAGGAACGCCGCCGTCGCCAGGGCTGACGTCCAGATCGACGCCTCCGGCACGATCAGCCCTGAGCGCGCCAGCCGGGCGGCCAGGTCGCGCGGGGTGAAGATCGAGTTGTTGGTCAGCACCAGGAACGGCCGTTGCTTGTCGGCCAGGGCCTGAAGGAATTCGGCCGCGCCCGGGAGCGCGTGCTCCTCGCGGACCAGGACGCCGTCCATGTCGGTTAGCCAGCACTGGGCAGGTGAACGCACCGGTCCAGTGTCTCAACTCGCCGTGCGGATCAAGCGGCAACGGAGTTATTCCACCGGGTATGGCGACGCTACGGCCGCTGAACGCCGATGCCCGGCCACGCTGGTCGCGTAGCCGGGCATCGGAAACGGAGATCAGTTGGTGTGCTGATCGGCCACGTCGAGTGCCGAGTCCAGGATCGCCAGACCCTCACGCGCTTCTTCCGCGGTCACGTTGCACGGCGGCACGACGTGAATGCGGTTGTAGTTGGCGAACGGCAGCAAGCCACCCGCCTTGCACGCGCCGACCACGGCGTTCATCGCCGGGCTGGAACCACCGTAGGGCGCCAGCGGCTCTCGGGTCTGCTGGTCGGCGACCAGTTCGACGGCCCAGAACACACCGGCACCGCGCACTTCGCCGACGCTGCGGTGCTTGGCGGCCAACTCGGCCAGACCCGGCGCCAGCACCTCGGTGCCGATCTCGGCGGCGTTCTCGACCATGCGCTCCTCGGCCATCGCATTGATGGTCGCGACGGCCGCGGCACACGCCAGCGGATGACCCGAGTAGGTCAGCCCACCGGGGTAGGCGCGGTGCGCGAAGGTCTCATAGATCTCGGGGCTGATCGCGACGCCGCCCAGCGGCACGTACCCGGAGTTGACTCCCTTGGCGAATGTCATCAGGTCGGGAACGACATCGAAGTGGTTGATGGAGAACCACTTTCCGCTACGGCCGAACCCGGCCATCACCTCGTCGGCGATGAACACGATGCCGTAGCGGTCGCAGATGTCCCGCACCCCGGCCATGTACCCGGGCGGCGGCACCATGATTCCGGCGGTGCCGGGGATCGACTCCAGGATGATCGCGGCGATGGTGGACGGGCCCTCCATCTGGATCAGCTTCTCGAGGTATTCCAGCGCGCGCTGGGATTCCTGTTCCTCGGTCTCGGCGTAGAACGACGAGCGGTACAGGAACGGCCCGTTGAAGTGCACGATGCCGGCGTTGCCCCGGTCATTGGGCCAGCGCCGCGGATCACCGGTGAGGTTGATCGCGGTATCGGTGCCGCCGTGGTAGGCGCGGTACCGCGACAGCACCTTGTAGCGGCCGGTGTGCAGGCGGGCCATCCGGACCGCATGCTCGACGGCGTCGGCGCCACCGTTGGTGAAGAACACCTTGTTCAGCTCACCGGGGGTGCGCTCGGCGATCAGCCGCGCCGCCTCCGAGCGCGCCGCGTTGGCGTACTGCGGAGCGATGGTGCACAGCTTGGCCGCCTGTTCGGCAATGGCGGCAACGACTTTCGGATGCTGATGACCGATGTTGGTGTTGACCAGCTGACACGAGAAGTCCAGCAGGCGGTTACCGTCGCCGTCCCACACGTACGAGCCCTGTGCGGCGGTGATGGTCATCGGCGAGATCTCCTCCTGGGCCGACCAGGAGTGGAACACGTGCGCGCGGTCGAGTTCATAGGCCCGCGCGGCCTCGGCCTTGGCCGCCTCGACAGTCAGCCCGTTGGGCAGCACGGCAGGCTCTTGAGTCACAGTCATGGCTGAAATTCTCTCACTTGTTCTCGGGGAAGCCGAGGTTGATGCCGCCGTGGCTGGGGTCCAGCCAGCGGGTGGTGATGGCCTTGGTGCGGGTGAAGAAGTGCACGCCCTCGGTGCCGTGGGCATGGCTGTCACCGAACAGTGACGCCTTCCAACCGCCGAAACTGAAGTAGGCCATGGGAACCGGGATCGGCACGTTGATACCGACCATCCCGACCTCGACTTCGTTCTGGAAGCGCCGCGCCGCGCCGCCGTCGTTGGTGAAGATCGCGGTGCCGTTGCCGTAGGGGTTGTTGTTGATCAACTCAAGCGCTTCGTCGTAGGACTCGACCCGCAGCACCGACAGCACCGGGCCGAAGATCTCGTCGGTGTAGACGCTCATCTCGGGGGTGACGTTGTCCAGCAGGGTCGGGCCCAGCCAGAAGCCGTCGGCTCCACCGTTGGCGATGACGGTACGGCCGTCGAGCACGACCTTGGCGCCGGCAGCCTCTCCCGCATCGATGTAGGACGCCACCTTGTCGCGATGGACCTTGGTGACCAGCGGGCCCATGTCCGAGTGCTTGGTGCCGTCGCCGGTCTTGATGGTCGCGGCCCGCTCGGCGATCTTGGCCACCAGATCGTCGGCGATCGGGCCGACCGCCACGGCGGCCGAAATCGCCATGCAGCGCTCCCCGGCCGAACCGAAACCGGCGTTGACCATCGCATCGGCAGCCAGGTCCAGATCGGCGTCGGGCAGGATCACCGCGTGGTTCTTGGCGCCACCGAGGGCCTGCACCCGCTTGCCGGCCGCAGTGGCCGTGGCATAGACGTACTGCGCGATCGGGGTGGACCCGACGAACGAGATCGCCTTGATCTTGGGGTTGGTCAGCAACTCGTCGACCGCGGTCTTGTCGCCCTGCAGCACGTTGAACACGCCCTCGGGCAGGCCGGCCTCGGCCCACAGCCGGGCCATCCACAGCGATGACGACGGGTCCTTCTCAGAGGGCTTGAGCACCACGGTGTTGCCCGCGGCGATGGCGATCGGGAAGAACCACATCGGCACCATGGCCGGGAAGTTGAACGGCGAGATGATGCCGACCGGCCCCAGCGGCTGCAGCACCGAGTGCACGTCCACGTTGGTCGAGGCGTTCTCGGTGAACCCGCCCTTGAGCAGACTCGGGATGCCGCAAGCGAATTCGACGACCTCGAGGCCACGGCTCACCTCACCGAGGGCATCGGAGAGCACCTTGCCGTGCTCGGCGGTGATCAGCGCGGCCAGCTCGTCCTTGCGGGCATTGAGCAATTCTCGGAATGCGAACAGCACCGAGGTGCGCTTGGCCAGCGACGTGTCACGCCAGCCCGGGAACGCCGCCACGGCGGCGTCGATCACGGCACGCGCGTCATCCACACTGGCCAGGGCAACCTCGCCGGTGACCGCGCCCGTCGCCGGGTTGGTCACCGGGGCCGTAGCTGTCGACGTGCCGGCGAAGACCTTGCCGTCGCGCCAGTGCTGGATGACATTGCTCATGGAATCGAACCTTCCTGTGGCTTTGGGGTACGGCTACTACTCTGAGCCACTGTCGGCACCGCAGAAGCTATCAACCTGTAAGGCCGATTTGCGCGTTCATTACACTTTGTAAATGATCCCGACCGTGCGCGACATCATCGCGCTGCCGGTGGTGCAAGCCGGGGAGCCCGAGGTGCTCAGCGCGCAACAACTCGATCGGCCGGTGCGCTGGGTACACGTCAGCGACATGCCCGACCTCGCCGGCCTACTGCAAGGCGGCGAACTCGTGCTCACCACGGGCGCCGCCCTGCGCGACGCACCCCGCGACTACCTCCGCCGGATGCAGCGCGCCGGCGTCGTCGGCGTGGTGGTCGAGCTGGGCACCCGCATCGACTCGCTACCCCGCAACGTCGGGGATATGGCCCAAACCCTCGGTCTGGCACTCGTCGTGCTGCATCGCGAGACCAAGTTCGTCGAAGTCACCGAAGCGGTGCACCGGCTGATCGTGGCCGACCAGTACGAGGAACTCGAGTTCGCCCATCGCACTCACAAGACCTTCACCGAGTTGAGCATGAAGCGCCCGACGATGGCGGACATCGTGCGTGCAGCAGCAGAGATGACCGACGAATCGGTGGTCCTCGAGGACCTCTCGCACCAGGTGCTGGCCATCTTCCCTCGCAACGAGCCGGCCACCGCGGTGCTCTCCGATTGGCAGCGGCGATCCCGGGCCATGACCGAACCGTGGGCCACCACCGCCGTCGGCCCTCGCACCGAGGAGTGGGGCCGGCTGATCGTGCCGCACGCCCCGTCCGCGCCAGCCAAGACCACCATGGTTCTGGAACGCGCCGCCCAGGCGCTGGCCCTGCACCGCATGGCCGAACGTGGCCGGTCCGGCCTCGAGCATCAGGCCCAGAGCGGGTTGATCGACGACGTGCTGGGCGGGCGGATCGATGACGACCGCGAGGCCGACGCCCGAGCACTGGCGCTCGGCCTGCGGGCCGGCGGACCCTACGTGCCCGCCACGATCCGTGTCGGTGCGCCGCCGGACCGGCTTGACCCGGTCGCCACCCAACGCCGCAACATCCGCATCCTCGACGCGGTCACCCACGGCGTGAAAGCCCAAGGGCACAGCGCGATCTGCTCGATCCGGCGAGACGGCGAGATCGGCTTGGTACTGGCGCTGAACCCACGACGCGGGTTGAGTACCGATACCGCGCTCGGCCGTCTGGCCGAAGGCTGGCGAGAGGCCATCGCCCGCGGCGGCGACACCGACAAGGTGGTCATCGCGATCGGCGGTGACACCGCAGCATTCGCCGATGCGGTGCACGGTTTGCGCGAGGCCGCCCACGTCGCCGAGGTCGCGGCGTCGATGCCGGATCTGACACGCCGCTTCGTGCGTGCCTCCGATGTGCGGCTGCGCGGGCTGATCACGCTGCTGCTCGACGATCCGCGGGTGCAGATGTTCGCCGAAACCGAGCTCAAGACCCTGCTGATCCACGATGCCGCCCAAGGCAGTGACGACGTCGAAGTGCTGCGCGGCTACCTGGAACTCGCAGGCAACAAGTCCGCGTTGGCCAAACGTCTCCACATGAGCCGCCCGGCCCTCTACAGCCGGTTGGCCTCCATCGAACGCCGACTGGGCGTCAACCTCGACGACGGTGAATCGATGACGTCACTGCACGTGGCGCTGCTGGTCCTCGACGCGCAACGCAGTTCGGCATCGCCACCGGCGCGCTGAACCGGCAGCGGCACCCATACTGATGCCATGGCTGATCGCAACGTGCTGGGCGGCCCGCTGCAGGAATGCGGCACCGACCCGCTCACCGGCTTCTACCGCGACGGGTGCTGCTCCACCGGCGACGCCGACGCGGGCCGGCACACCATCTGCGCCGTGGTGACGGCCGAGTTCCTCGAACACCAGCGGTCCATCGGCAACGACCTGTCGACGCCGGCACCGCAGTACCGATTTCCCGGCCTGACGCCAGGAGACCGCTGGTGTGTCACCGCGGTCAACTGGCTGCGCGCCCACAATGACGGCAAGGCGGCCCCGGTGGTGCTGGCTGCCACCCATGAACGCACGCTCGAGCTGGTGCCGCTCGACATCCTTGCGCAATACGCCGTCGACGTGCCGGACGACCTGGGCAGCCTCTGAGGCTCCGTAGGCTCGAGAGGTGAGCGTCGCATCCGAACCGACCGTCGTGCTCGACAACCGCTTCGCCCGCGCACTGCCCGAAATGGCCGTCGCGTGGCGGGCCGAGGAAACTCCGGCACCGCGGTTGCTCGCACTGAACGAGAAGCTGGCAGCCGAACTCGGCCTCGACACGGCCTGGTTGCACACACCCGGCGGGCTCGGCCTGCTGACGGGCACCGTCGTGCCCGATGGCGCCACCCCCGTCGCCCAGGCCTATGCCGGGCACCAGTTCGGCGGATACGTCCCGCGCCTGGGCGATGGCCGCGCCCTGCTGCTCGGGGAACTCGTCGACTCCCACGGCCGACCCCGCGACCTGCATCTGAAAGGTTCGGGACGAACCCCGTTCGCCCGAGGCGGCGACGGCCTGGCCGTCGTCGGGCCCATGCTGCGTGAGTACATCGTCAGCGAAGCAATGCACGCGATGGGCATTCCCACCACGCGTGCCCTGGCCGTAGTGGCCACCGGACGGGACGTCCAGCGCGACACCTTGCTGCCGGGCGCCGTCCTGGCCAGGATCGCCGACAGTCATCTGCGGGTCGGAAGCTTCCAGTACGCCTCCGCATATGCCCAGGCTGCCGGTGACCTCGGCCTGCTGCGCCGGCTGGCCGACCACGCGATCGAGCGGCACCACCCGCACGCGGCGGATGCCGACAACCCCTATCTGGCGCTGTACGAGGCTGTCGTCTCGGCACAGGCCTCGCTGCTGGCCCGGTGGATGCTGGTCGGATTCGTGCACGGCGTGATGAACACCGACAACATGACCATCTCCGGTGAGACCATCGACTACGGGCCGTGCGCATTCATGGAGAGTTTTGATCCCGCAACGGTATTCAGCTCGATCGACCACGGCGGCCGCTACGCCTACGGCAACCAGCCGACCGTGGCGGCATGGAACCTGGCCCGCTTCGCCGAGACTCTGCTTCCCCTGCTCGCCGACGAGGGCGATCAGGCCGTCGAGCTGGCCACCGGCGCGCTGCAGAAATTCGGGCCCCAGTTCGAGGCGGCGTGGTCGACGGGCATGCGCGCCAAGCTCGGCTTGTCCGCCGATGTCGACGACCATGCGGCTCGCACACTGATCGACGACATGCTCGCGCTGTTGCAGCAGAACCGAACTGATTACACATCGTTCTTTCGCGACCTCGGTCGGGCAGCACGCGGAGAAGCCGCGATCCCCGGCGAGTTCGACCAGTGGTCGGCACGGTGGCAGGACCTGCACCCCGACACCGCCGCGATGGATCGGGTCAACCCCGTCTACATACCCCGCAATCACCTGGTCGAGGAAGCATTGGCAGCGGCGACCGCCGGTGACCTGCAACCGCTGCGGCACCTCATGGGTGCCCTCGCGGCGCCCTACGACGAGCGTCCCGGGCTGGAGCGTTTTGCCGCACCCGCACCCGCCGACTTCGGCGCCTACCGCACGTTCTGCGGAACCTGACGATCAGCCGCTACCGTAGGTCCGGTGACGACGATCACGATGGACACCCCGGCCGGTCCTATCGACGCTCTGCTCAACAGTCCCGGTGGCGACGGGCCGTGGCCCGGGGTGGTGATCATCCACGATGCGATCGGATACGGGCCCGACAACGAGGCCATCTCCGAACGCGTCGCTGCCGCGGGCTATCTCGCGCTCACGCCGAATCTCTATTCGCGCGGTGGTCGAGCCCGCTGTATCACCCGGGTGATGCGGGAACTGATGACCCAACGCGGCCGGGCGCTCGACGACATTCTGGCCGCGCGCGATCACCTGCGTTCACACGCAAAATGCACCGGAGCGGTCGGCATCGCGGGCTTCTGCATGGGAGGACAGTTCGCGCTCGTGCTGGGCCCCAAGGGTTTTGGCGCCTCCGCACCGTTCTACGGCACTCCGCTGCCGCGGCATCTCGCCCAGACTCTGGACGCGTCGTGTCCTGTGGTGGCCAGCTTCGGCCGGCGCGACCCGATAGGCATCGGCGCGCCCGCTCGCCTCCAGCGCATCGTCGACGACAAGAACATCCCGGCCGACATCAAGGTCTACCCCGATGCCGGGCACAGCTTCGCCAACCAGCTGCCCGGGCAGGCATTTCTGCGGATCGCCGGATTCGGCTACAACGAGGCCGCCACTGCCGACGCCTGGTCGCGGGTGTTCGCGTTCTTCGACGAGCACCTGGCCGCTAAAGCCAACTGAGCCCGGCCACCACGAGTGCCTGGGTGCCGGTGTCCAAGGTCGGCTGGATCGCCGGGGCGAAACTCGGCGAATGGTTGACCGGGATGTCGGCGCCGACCCGACCCGCATCGACGGCGGTCCGGTACACCTTTTCGTCGATACCGCCGAAGCCCCAGTAGGTATAGGGCACGCCGAGCGCGTTGGGGATGTCGCTGAAATCCTCACTGGCAGCCTGCGGCCCCATGGTGGCGGCCCGGGACCCGAAGAACTCGCTGAACCCTGAACGCACCCGTTCGGTCACCGCCTCGTCGTTGACCGTCGGCGGAAAACTGTCGTACAACTCGAACTCGGGTTCGCGCGGGGAACCGGATGCCTGGCATTCGGCCACCACGACCCGCCTGATCGCATCGAGCACCGACGTCCGCACCGTCGCGTCATACGTCCGCAGATTGAGTTGCAGCACAGCGTGATCGCCGATGACGTTGCTCTTCCCACCGCTGTGGATACTGCCGACGGTCAGCACCACCGTCTCGGTCGCGGCCACCTCACGGGACACGATCATCTGGAGCCGGATCACGATCATCGCCGCCAGCACCACCGGATCCACCGTCGCCTGTGGCATCGAACCGTGCCCGCCCCGTCCGTAGACGGTGATGCGCATGCTGTCCGCGGCTGCCAGCGCCGGACCGGTGCAGATCGCGACATATCCGGCGGGCGCGGGCCCCACGTGTTGAGCCAGCGCCACATCGACCGGGCCGATCAGGTCGGCCAGACCGTCGTCGACCATCGCCTTGGCGCCGTCACCGACCTCCTCGGCCGGCTGGAAAAGGGCAATCACGGTGCCCCGCCAGTGATCTGTGGCCTGAGCGAACAAATCGGCCGCACCCAACAGGCACGTCACGTGCACGTCATGGCCACACGCGTGCATGACACGCTCCTGAGAGCTGGCGTACGGCAGACCGGTTGCCTCGCTCACCGGTAAGGCGTCCATGTCCGCCCGTAACAGCACCGCGGGCCCCTCGCCGTTGCGCAGCACTCCGATCACGCCCGTCCCGCCGACACCTTCGTGAACGGTCAGCCCGGACTCCCGCAGACGCGCGGCGACCACGCCGGCCGTACGCCGTTCCTGATGCGAGAGTTCCGGATGCTGGTGCAGATCCCGGTACAGCGGCTCCTGCCACGACCGGACCTCGGGCAGGCGGGCCAGGACTTCATCGGCGCGGCGGCGAATATCGTCGGAACCCGTACTGACCGTCGCCACCGTGTCGTCCTCCTGTTCGCGGCTACTCCGGTAGCCGCAACTCGGGCTTCTCGACCTCTTCGATGTTCACGTCCTTGAACGTGATGACCCGCACCTGTTTGACGAACCGCGCCGGCCGATACATGTCCCACACCCAGGCGTCGGCAAGCCTCAACTCGAAGTAGACCTCACCGTCGGAGTTTCGCGGAATCAACTCAACGCTGTTGGCCAGGTAGAACCGGCGCTCGGTCTCGACGACGTAGCTGAACTGACCGACGATGTCCTTGTATTCGCGGTACAGCGAGAGCTCCATCTCGGTTTCGTACTTCTCGAGATCCTCGGCGCTCATCTGGTGTGCTGTCCTTCTCGTTGTGCTGATGCCCTGTCGACCATCTTTGCGTACGTCACTTCAGCATGCCCCATTGGTGCCGCCTCGCGTCGTACGTCTGTCATCTCTGCGGCCCGCCGCACGCCGGTAATCTCTGCGGCCCGCCGCACGCCGGCAATCTCTGCGGCCCGCCGCACGCCGGCAATCTCTGCGGCCCGCCGCACGTTCACATACGAGTGGCGGTGCTGCACACACGGCCCCAACTCCGCCAGGGCCGCGGAGTGTGCGGGGGTGCTGTATCCCTTGTGCTCGGCGAAACCGTAGCCGGGATGGTGCTGCTCCATCTCGACCATCAACCGATCGCGGCTCACCTTGGCCAGCACGCTGGCCGCGGCGATACACGCAGCCGCGGCGTCTCCCCCGATCACCGGCAGCGACGGCACCGCCAGGCCCGGAACCCGGAAGCCGTCGGACAGCACGTAACCGGGCCGCAGCGACAAGCCCGCCACCGCCCGCCGCATGCCCTCGATATTGGCCACATGGACCCCGAGCCGGTCCACCTCGTCGGAGGGAATGAACACCACGTGGTACGCCAGCGCGTACCGGCGGATCAGCGGAAACAACCGCTCCCGTTCCCGCTCGCCCAGCTTCTTCGAATCGTCGAGGGAGGCCAGGCTGTCCATCCGATTGGGGCCGAGCACACAGGCGGCCACCACCAGCGGCCCCGCGCAGGCCCCGCGCCCTACCTCGTCCACCCCGGCGACGGGGCCCAAGCCGTTGCGGTACAACGCGGATTCCAGCGTGCGCAGGCCGGACGACCGCCGGATCACGGTCCGAGGCGGCCACGACGTCTTCACCACCGGAGGCACCGGGCAGCTCCTAGGAGTCGGTCTGCGGGTTCCCGCCAGCGATACCGCCCCAGCGCGACGGCGGCCAAGCGATGAACCGTGCCTTTCCGATTACATTCTCCACCGGAACGGTGCCGGCCATCGGATCACCGGTACACAACAAACCTTCGCGGGCGTCGGCGGGGAGATTGCTGCAGTGCACCCGCGAGTCGGCCGAGTGGGTCCGGTTGTCGCCCATCACCCACAGGCGATCGGGCGGGACCGTGACCGGACCGAACTCATTGCCAAGACACGGATAGACATTCGGGTCGGCCATCATGGTGGCCGGATCCAGATATGGCTCGTTCAGCCGTTTGCCGTCGACCGTCAGACCGGTGTCGGCACGGCACTGCACGGTCTGGCCGCCGGTCGCAATCACCCGCTTGACCAGGTCGTTCTCATCCGGCGGCACAAAACCCACAAACGAGAGGGCGTTCTGTACCCAACGGATGGCGGTGTTGTCCGACCGGATGGACTTGTAACCGATGTTCCACGACGGCGGGCCTTTGAAGACCACCACATCACCGGGTTCGGGCTTCGAGAACCGGTAGGTCACCTTGTCGACCATGATGCGGTCACCCACACAGCCGGCGCAGCCGTGCAGCGTGGGCTCCATGGACTCCGACGGGATCAGATACGGCCGGGCGATGAACGTCAGCGTCACGTAGTACAACACCAGCGCGATGCTGGCCAGAATCGCGATCTCACGCGCCGTGGAATGCTTGCGCTTCGGCGACTCGTCCGGCGTTCCGCCGCCGGACTCCGGCGGGGCTGAAGCGGAATCTGTGGCCGAGTCGGCGTCGAGGTCGCCCTCCGAGCGCGCGTCAGCAGAGTCGGTGGGTCCGGTCACAGGCACCACAGTAGCGAGCGTCGTGACCGGTCCCGCGACGAGAGCTTCGTCAGGCGGAGCAGCGCGCTCAGCGCTTTTCCTTGATCTTCGCCTTCTTGCCACGCAGTTCGCGCAGGTAGTAGAGCTTGGCGCGACGCACGTCACCGCGGGTCACGACATCGATGTGATCGATGTTGGGCGAATGCACCGGGAAGGTCCGCTCGACGCCGACGCCGTAGCTCTCCTTCCGCACGGTGAAGGTCTCGCGGATACCGCCGCCGGAACGACGGATGACGACACCCTTGAAGACCTGGATGCGCTCCTTCGAGCCCTCGATCACCTTCACGTGCACGTTGACGGTGTCGCCGGGGCTGAAGGTCGGGATGTCGTCGCGCAGCGACGCCTGATCGACGAAGTCCAGCGTGTTCATCGGTGACACTTCCTTGTTGTTCGCGGCTCCGGACGGGCGCGAACATGTCGCGCAGCCGAAGCTATTTTCGGGTGTATCGGGGTGTATCTCGCAGCGGAACGCGGGCCAGCCGGGCCCAGCCGTGCGCAGACAACTGCTCAATTGTGCCAGATGGGTCCCCATACCGTGAAATCCGGAGAGTGGGAGCACCCATCCGCATCGACTCGGTCAGCATACTTCGAGCCCGACTAACGACGCGCGCCACGCGGCGAACAGTTAGGCTTCATCCACCGATGTGCCGGTCGTGTGGAACGCATCGGATTCATTGCCGGTTCAAGGGAGGACCATGCGACGGCGGCCGTCGAAGCTGATGATCGGCAAGGCCGTCAGCATGACAGCGTTGGTCACGATGGCCGTCGTGACCGTCGGCTGCGAAGCCCGGGTCTACGGCACTCCCCCGGCCCCGCTCGGCGCGCCACAGCTGACCGTCGTCGCGCCCCAGGGCAGCATGGCCCCGCTGCCCGAGGCATCGCCCGGCGAGCCCGCCGCCAGCTTCACCGGACTCGAAGACCGCGCCCAACAGGCCACCGAGGACGCCGCCGACGCCGGCGCCGACATCACCGTGCTGGTGCTCGACCGCAACACCGGTCAGCTGGTTTCCAACGGGAACGACACCACGATCGCCATCGCGTCGGTGGTCAAGCTGTTCATCGCCGACGATCTGCTTCTGCAGGAGGCGAAGCGGCAGACCGTTCTCAGTCCTGAGGATCGCCAGAACCTCGACGTGATGCTCAGATCGTCTGACGACAGCGCCGCCGAAGTGTTCTGGAACCGCAGCGGCGGTAGCGCCATCGTGGACCGGGTGGCCGCCCGCTACGGTCTGAGCTCGACCCGGCGGCCCAACGACGGGCGATGGTGGAACACCATCAGTACCGCAGCCGATCTGGTGCGCTACTACGACATGTTGATGAACGGCAGCGGCGGGCTTCCGGCCGAGCAGGCCAACGTCATCCTGTCCAACCTGGCCCAGTCCACTCCGAACGCCATCGACGGCACCCAGCCGGGCGGCATCTACCCCCAGCGATTCGGCATTCCCGAGGGGCTCTACGCCGAACCCGTTGCGGTCAAACAGGGTTGGATGTGCTGCATCGGTTCGGATTGGATGCACCTGTCGACCGGGGTGGTCGGTCCTGACCGTCGGTTCATCATGGTGATCGGCTCGTTGCAGCCCACGAACTCGGCCACCGCCCGCGACACCATCACCGACGCCGTCAAGACCATGTTCCCCGGCGGCCGGATCTAGGACTCGTCGAGCAGATCGGGCCTGCGCTCGCGGGTGCGCTGCAACGCCTGCTCGTGCCGCCACGCGGCCACCTTGGCGTGATCGCCCGACAACAGCACCTCGGGCACATCCAACCCCCGCCAGCTCTGCGGACGGGTGTAGCTGGGCCCCTCGAGAAGGCCGTCGGAATGCGAATCTTGTTGGTGGGAAGCGGGGTTGCCCAGCACATCGGGCATCAACCGGACCACCGCCTCGATCATCACCAACGCGGCGGATTCGCCGCCGTTGAGCACGTAGTCACCGATCGAGACCTCTTCGACCCGCATCCGGCGAGCGGCATCGTCGGCCACCCGCTGGTCGATGCCTTCGTACCGCCCGCAGGCGAACACCAGGTGCGACTCGGTGCTCCACCGCTCGGCGACGGCCTGCGTGAAGAGGCGCCCCGCCGGCGTCGGCACCACCAGAAGCGTTTCGTCAGAACAGATTTCGTCGAGCGCCGCGCCCCACACCGGAGCTTTCATGACCATCCCCGGCCCGCCGCCGTACGGCGAGTCGTCCACCGACCGGTGCACATCACGGGTCCAGTTCCTCAGGTCGTGCACCGCAACGGAGAGGATTCCGGCATCGATCGCCTTGCCCGGCAACGACTGGCGGATCGGGTCAAGGTAGGCCGGGAAGATCGTGACGACGTCAATTCGCACTGCGCGGCCCGTCAGATCTGGTCCAGGTTCAGCAGACCGTCTGGAGGATCGATGACGACGGTGCCGGTGTCCCGAGACACCGAGGTGACGATGGCGCTGACGAACGGCACGAGCACTTCGCGGCCATCCAGATCGGCGGTTACCGACAGCAACTCGCCGGCCGCGGTGTGCAGCACCTCGCGAACCACGCCCACCGCGGTGCCGTCGACCGTGACCATCCGCAGGCCTTCGAGTTCGTGGTCGTAGAACTCGTCGGGATCATCGATGGTGGGCAGGTCGGCGGTGTCGACGACGAACACCGTGCCACGCAACTCGTCGGCCGCATTGCGGTCGCCGACACCGGCCAACCGGATCAGCAGCCGACCGGCATGATCGCGTACGGACTCGACCGAGAATTCTCGCTCGGCACCCCCCTTGGCGCGGCCCCGCAGGGCCACACCAGGGGCGAACCGGGCGTCGGGGTCGTCGGTACGAACCTCGACGACGACCTCACCGGTAATGCCGTGAGCTTTGACAACCCGCCCGACAACCAGGTCCATGGATCCGACGCTACTGGTCGGTGTCCACCACGTCGACGCGGATTCCGCGTCCACCGATGCCTGCGACCAGGGTGCGCAGCGCAGTGGCGGTGCGGCCGCCGCGGCCGATGACCTTGCCCAGGTCATCGGGGTGCACATGCACCTCGACGGTCCGGCCACGGCGGCTGGTGACCATGTCGACGCGTACGTCGTCGGGATTGTCCACGATGCCGCGGACCAGGTGCTCGACGGCGTCGACCACGACAGAACTCACTGCGATGCTCAGCTCTCGCTTGCGGCTTCGTCGGCGGCCTCAGCAGCCGGGGCCTCGGCCTCAGCGGTCTCGGCGGCAGCTTCGTCCTTCTTCGGAGCCTTCTTCTTCTTGGGCGTCACAGCCGCGGCACCGGTGCCGCTCTCGGCCTCTGCCAGCGCGGCGTTGAACAGCTCCAGCTTGGACGGCTTGGGCTCCTTGACCTTCAGCGTGCCCTCGGCACCCGGCAGGCCCTTGAACTTCTGCCAGTCACCGGTGATCTTCAGCAGGGCCAGCACCGGCTCGGTGGGCTGGGCGCCGACACCCAGCCAGTACTGCGCGCGCTCCGAATCGATCTCGATCAGGCTCGGCTCTTCTTTGGGGTGGTAACGGCCGATGACCTCGATGGCGCGGCCTTCGCGGCGAGTGCGCGCGTCGGCGACAGCGATGCGGTACTGGGGGTTGCGGATCTTGCCAAGCCGGGTGAGCTTGATCTTGACAGCCATGGTTAAGCACTTCTCCTTGAGTGTCACGCTGCAATTCGGCGATGCGGGCGGAATTGCCCGATCCGGTTTTGCCTTACGTGTGTGACCGCCGCGCAGCGCATTGAACGAGTCGCACGGCAGACAGCCGACAATTGTGCCAGAACGATGCCGACCAGCCCAAATCCGGTCCCAACGGCCAGTTATCGCACAACTTCCCGCCCGTTGCGTGTCACAACTTGGCCGCTCAGCGCGTCGACCCGCAGCGTCACACCACCTTGTCGAAACACTTGGTCTCCACCCGGCGGCTCATCCGCCACCCCTCGGCGGTCCGGACGAACTCGTCCTCGTACCACAGCCCGCAGAACAACACCTGTTGCTCCAGCCCCGGCAGCACCATCGGGTTGAAGCAGATCGTGCGGGAGGATGCTTTGTCTCCCTCGATCCGGACATCGAAGTTACCGAGCATGTGGGCGTAAGCCGGAAAGTTCGGCAGCACCTCGGCCAGCCAGGCCTTGACCTCCGGGTAGTTACCGTCGATACCGCCCATCGCCCGGTAGTCGATGTAGGCGTCGGGGGTGAACACCGCATCCAGGTCATCGAACAGTCGACGGTCGATCGCCGTGGAGTAGTCGATCAACAACTGCTGGATCTCCAGGCGATCCGAAATCTCGGCCAGGCTCAACATGTCTCGATTCAACACGATTAGGCTGGCCCGCCATGGGGAGGTTCGTCAGGTTGTCTGTCATGGGGGCCGCGGCCGCCGTCGCGTTGATCCCGCTCTCATCGGTGCCCGCCACCGTGCCCGCGGCCAGAGCCGACATCGAGATCCAGCAGGTCGGCTCCGCGCCCATTCCCGACGGTCCCGCGCAGGGCTGGGTCATCGCCGACCTGGACACCGGCCAGGTACTGGCCGCCCGCAACGAGAACACCCGCTACGCGCCGGCGAGCACGATCAAGACCCTGCTGGCGCAGGTGGTGCTCGACGAAGTGCCGCTGGACTCCACGATCGTGGCCGGCGAAGCCGACACCAAGGTCGAGTGCAACTGCGCCGGCGTCGCTCCGGGCCAGACCTACACCGCACGCCAACTGCTGGAGGCGGCACTGCTGGCCTCCGGCAACGACGCCGCCAACACCCTGGCCCGCATGCTCGGCGGTCCCGAGGCAGCCGTGTCCAAGATGAATGCCAAGGCGGCAGCGCTCGGGGCGCACAACACCAATGTGGCCAGCCCGTCCGGTTTGGACGGGCCCGGCATGCCGTTCTGGTCCACCCCGCACGACCTGGCGACGATCTTCCGCGCGGCGATGGCCAACCCCGTTTTCGCCCAGATCACCGCCATGCCGTCGACCACCTTCCCGAGCAAGACCGGTGATCGGGTGCTGGTCAACCAGGACGAGCTGCTGCATCGCTATCCCGGGGCCATCGGCGGCAAGACGGGTTTCACCGACATCGCCCGCAAGACGTTCGTCGGCGCAGCCCAGCGTGACGGCCGCAGATTGGTGGTCTCGATGATGTACGGACTGGTCAAGGAAGGCGGTCCGACCTATTGGGACCAGGCCGCGACATTGCTGGACTGGGGTTTCGCCCAGGATCGTTCGGCCAGCATCGGATCCCTGTGAGTGGTGCGTTTCAGTCGATATCTGACGGAAACCTGACCGCGCGCTGAAAGAGTCCAACGCTCCGTAGCCTCGGCGCTCGTGCGAAGACTGTTCGTGGCGCTCGCGCTCACCCTCGGTACGACGATGCCGGCCGCCACCCTCGGCGCGCCGGCGGTCTCCGCGCAGCCGCGCGTTGCGCCGGCAGGCGCCCAGCTTCCCGACGGGCCGGCCAAGGCCTGGCTCGTCGCCGACATGGACACCGGCCAGGTGCTGGCCGCCAAAGACCCCAACGGTACGTACGCCCCGGCCAGCACCATCAAACCGTTGTTGGCGATGGTCGTGCTCGATCACCTCCGGCCGGACAATTTCGCCCGGGCCAACCAGTCGCACACCAAGGTCGAATGCTCCTGTGTGGGCCTCAAGCCGGGTCAGCCCTACACCACCCGACAACTGCTCGAAGCACTGCTCATGGTGTCGGGCAACGACGCGGCGAACATGCTCGCCGACATGCTCGGCGGGCAAGCTGCCACGGTGGCGGCGATGACGCGCAAGGCGGCCGCCGTCGGCGCCCGCAACACCCGGGCGTCGTCGCCGTCGGGACTCGACGGACCCGGCTGGGAAACCGTCACCACCCCGCACGACCTCGCAGTGATCCTGCGTGCGGCGCTGAGATACCCGCTGATCGCGCAGATCATGCGGCAGCCCACGGCGCAATTCCCGGGTAAGACGCTGACCAACCAGAACGAGCTGCTCACGCGCTACCCCGGCGACATCGCCGGCAAGACCGGATATACCGACCTGGCCCGCAAGACGTATGTCGGTGCGGCCCAACGCGGTAACCGGCGCCTGATCGTGGTCCAGATGTACGGTACGGGCGATCTCTACGGGCAGGCGATCGACTTGTTCGACTACGGCTTCTCCCACTGACCACCGGCAGGGGCGGTAAAAGGTAGGGCCCCACCGAGTCTCATCCCAAACTAAGGTAACCCTAAATTCAGCGTGGAACGCGCGATGAAGGGAGCCGATGTGTCCGACCGTGAGTTCTCGCTGGTGGTCGCCTACGGCACCGATATGGGCAACGCCGAAGATGCGGCGATGTCGTTCGCCGAAGCCGCCACCGCCGCCGGAATCCCCGCCGAGGCCGTCGAGCTCAATCAGGTGGAACTCGACCAGCTCAGTACCACAACACATTTCATCGTGGTGACGTCCACGTTCGGTGACGGCGAATTCCCTGACACCGCGACGTTGTTCTGGGAAGCCATCAGCACCTCGACCCCGCGGTTGGAGCACATGAGTTTCGCTGTGCTCGCCCTCGGCGACACCTCCTATGAATTGTTCTGCAACGCGGGCAAACTCCTCGATGCGCGGCTCGAAGAACTCGGCGCCACCCGGCTGACCGACCGGGTCGACGTCGACGGGCGCTACGAAGAGCCCGCCGCCGCTTGGACCACCGATCTGGTCAAACAGCTCACCGCCACCCAGCCTGGGCCCGGCACCGTCGTCGAAACGCCACCGACGGCCGATCCCCCGCTCCGCGGCCCAGAGCGCAATCAACCCGTCACCGCCACCTTGATGGTCAACCGGCTGCTCACCTCCACGAAATCCGACAAGGAGGTCCGCCACTACGAGCTCGACCTCACCGGGTCCGGAATCGCCTACCAGGCCGGCGATTCACTTGCCGTCCATGCCGTCAACGATCCAGAGCTCGTGACAGCGATCCTGACCGAGCTCAAGGTCAGCGCCCAACACCGCGTCGCCGAGCCGGATGAGGCCTTGGGGGTACTGCTCGCCGAGCATTTCGAGATCCGCACCCCCTCACGCGCACTGCAGGATCTGGCGGGACCGGCGGCCTACGGCGAGGACGTCCTCGATCTGATCAGGCGCGCCGAACTCACCGTCGAAGACGTCGTCGATACGTTGCGGCCGTTGCAGTTTCGTGATTACTCGATCGCCTCAAGCCCGCTGGTGCACCCCGACAGCGTGCACCTGACCGTGGCCACCGTGCGCTATGCCGGCACCGGCCGCAGATACGGCGGTGTGGCCTCCACCTATCTGGCCGAGCGCAGCCGAGCGGTTCGGATTCACCTGCGCCCCAACCACCATTTCCGGCTGCCGGCCGGTGACGTGCCCATCATCATGATCGGGCCGGGGACCGGCATCGCGCCGTTCCGCGCCTTCCTGCAGGAACGGCAAGCGGCCGGTGCGTCGGGTCGCTCGTGGCTGTTTTTCGGGGACCGCCGCCGGATGACCGACTACCTCTACGGGGAGGAACTGACCGCGTTCGCCGAGTCCGGCACCCTGACCCGGCTCGATGTGGCGTTCTCTCGCGATCAGGACACGAAAGTGTATGTGCAGCACCGTATGCGGGAGAACTCGGCAGAGCTGTTCAGCTGGTTACAGGATGGTGCGTACCTCTACGTGTGCGGGGACGCCGAGCGGATGGCCAAGGATGTCGACGCCGCGCTGCACGAGATCGTCGCCGACGCCGGCGGTATGGACGCGGACGCGGCGCACGCCTACGTCAACGACCTGATCAAGACCCACCGGTACCTGCGGGACGTGTACTAGCCGTTGGCCCCGCCCCACGCTCTGCCGCGCAAGATCACCAGATCCGGGTGACTGACACCGCCGCGGCGCGGATCTTCGGTGTAGCACACCAGATCCGCTGATGCCCCGTGCTCCAACGCGGGCCGGCCCAGCCACGCCCGGGCATCCCAACTGGCCGCGCCCAGGGCCGCGGTGGGGCTCATCCCGATGCCCTTGAGAGCCTCGATCTCGTCGGCGATGCGACCGTGGGCGATCATCCCGCCGGCATCGGTGCCCGCGAAGATCGGCACGCCCGCCTCGTAGGCCGCCCCAACCCGGCTGCGGCACGAGGCGTACAGGTCCCGCATGTGCCTGGCGTACGTCGGGTACTTGCCTGCCGCATCGGCAATGCCGGGAAAGTTGTCGATGTTGATCAGGGTCGGCACCAGCGCCGTGCCGTGTTCGAGCATCAATTCGATGGTGGAGTCGGTGATCCCGGTACCGTGCTCGATGCAGTCGATGCCGGCATTGATGAGGCCCGGCAAGGCTTCCTCGCCGAACACGTGCGCGGTGACCCGCGCCCCCTCGGCGTGGGCGGCGTCGATCGCGGCCGTGAGGATCTCGTCAGACCACAGCGGCGCCAGGTCGCCGATGCCGCGGTCGATCCAGTCGCCGACCAACTTCACCCAACCGTCGCCCCACCGCGCCTGTTCGGCGACGGCGGCGGGCAGTTGCGACTCGTCCTCGATGTCGATCGGCAGCCCTGGCGAGTAGCGCTTGGGGCGGGCCAGGTGCCGACCGGCCCGGATGATGCGCGGCAAATCCTCGCGATCGTCGAAACCGCGGGTGTCCACGGGCGATCCGGCGTCGCGCAGCAGCAGCGCACCGGCGTCGCGCTCGATCTCGGCCTGGCTGACCGCCTCGTCGATATCGACCGCACCGCCCGGCCCCAGACCGACGTGGCAATGCGCATCGACCAGACCGGGGATGATCCAGCCGCCGTCAAAGACGGTGTCGGCGTTGGCGATCGGCTCCGCCGACAACACTCCCCGGTCGATCCACCACTGCACTTCTTCGCCGCCGGGAAGTCCGCGACCTCGGACGTGCAGTGCGCTCATACCTCTACTTCTGGCCGGGGAACTTCAGCTTGGACAGGTCGAAATCGGCCAGACCGGGCGGTAATTCGTCCAGGCCCTTGGGCATGTTCGACAGATCGGGGAAGCCGGCCGGCATCCCGGCACCCAATGGGTTGCGCGGCGGGGTCGGGCCTTTGCCCGACTGACGGCCCTTCTTCTTGCCGGCCTGCTTGTTCTTGCCCTTGGCCGCCTTGCGCGGCGAGTTCTTTCTGCCGAACGGCATGCCCATCTGGCCGGCCATCGACGACATCATCTTGCGGGCGTCGAAGAACCGGTCCACGAGCTGATTGACCTCGGACACCGTGACACCGGAGCCGTTGGCGATACGCAGCCGCCGGGAGGCGTTGATGATCTTCGGGTCGGCACGTTCGGCCGGGGTCATGCCGCGGATGATGGCCTGCACGCGGTCCAGTTGCTTGTCGTCGACGGCGGCCAACGCGTCCTTCATCTGACCGGCGCCGGGCAACATACCGAGCAGGTTGCCGATCGGACCCATCTTGCGGATCGCCAGCATCTGCTCGAGGAAGTCCTCCAGCGTCAGCTCTCCGGAACCGATCTTGGCGGCGGCCTCCTCGGCCTTCTGCTGGTCGAAGACCTGCTCGGCCTGCTCGATCAGGGTGAGCACGTCACCCATGCCCAGGATGCGGCTGGCCATCCGGTCGGGGTGGAAGACGTCGAAGTCCTCGAGCTTCTCCCCCGCGGAGGCGAACAGGATCGGCACGCCGGTGATCTCGCGGACCGACAGCGCGGCACCACCGCGCGCATCGCCGTCGAGCTTGGTCAGCACGACACCGGTGAAGCCGACACCCTCGCGGAACGCCTCGGCGGTGGCCACGGCGTCCTGACCGATCATCGCGTCGAGCACGAACAGGGTCTCATCGGGCTTCACGGCGTCGCGGATGGCCGCGGCCTGACCCATCAACTCCTCGTCGATGCCCAGCCGGCCCGCGGTGTCGACGATGACCACGTCGAAGTGCTTGGCCCGGGCCTCGGCCAGACCAGCCGACGCGACCGCAACCGGATCGCCGTGGCCGCCGATCTCCAGACCGTCGGGCGAGGTGCCCGGATGCGGGGCGAAGGAAGCCACACCGGCGCGTTCGGCGACGATCTGCAGCTGGTTGACCGCACCGGGGCGCTGCAGGTCGCACGCGACGAGCAGCGGGGTGTGCCCCAGCCCCTTGAGCCATTTCGCGAGCTTGCCGGCCAGCGTGGTCTTACCGGCGCCCTGCAGGCCGGCGAGCATGATCACCGTCGGCGGGTTCTTGGCGAACGCCAGCTGGCGGGTCTCGCCACCGAGGATGCCGATCAGCTCCTCGTTGACGATCTTGACCACCTGCTGGGCGGGGTTCAGCGCGGCCGAGACCTCGGCGCCCTTGGCGCGATCCTTGATTCGCGCGACGAACGCACGCACCACCGGCAGCGAGACGTCGGCCTCCAACAGGGCCAACCGGATCTCGCGCGACGTCGCGTCGATATCGGCGTCGGTCAACCGCCCCTTGCCGCGTAGGCCCTGCAGGGCTCCGGTCAACCGGTCAGACAGGCTCTCAAACACGTGGTAAGCCTAGCGGCCGGGCCGGGGCGGGGTGGTGAGCCCACCAGCCGGCCCACGCGGACGGGTCAGCCCGCCTGCTCCATCGCTTTGGCCGGTTTCGGCGGCGGCGCGGGCAGGATCGCGAGCATGTCCCGCTCCAGCTCCTCGCGGAACGCCGCCCGGCCGGCCTCGTCGGCACCCAGTGCCGGGGCGGTAATGCAGAACACGTCGACCACCGAAGCGCCCAGAGTGGTCACCTTGGCCCAGGCGACATCCACGCCGTCCCGTTCGAAGACGGCGGTGAGCCTGGCCAACAGGCCGGCCCGATCGATGGTGCGGATTTGGACGATCAGGTCGGACGGCGTGGTCCCCGGCGACCACAGGATGCGCGGTGGGGCCGGTACATGGTTGGCCGGGACCGACGCGAGGATCTCACCGGCGCGGGTCGTCGGATGCTGGGCCGCCTCCTGGTCGCGCCGTTGCAGCGCACCGATCACGTCCAGTTCGCCCTCCAGCGCCAGGATGAACTGCTGACGCAGCAGCTCGGCCGCGGGCGGAGCACCGAAATGCGGCGAGACCGCGAAGGTGTTGATCGCCGAACCCTCGTGACTGTTGACCGACGCCGAGTGGACCCGCAGGGAATTCAGGGCCAGCACACCCGCCGCTTTGGACAGCAGGCCCCGCCGGTCCGCGGCGATCATCGTCACGTTGTAGATGTGCGGGCCGTCTCCGGGGGCGAGCTCGACATGGACCCCCGCGTCGGCGGCCAGCGCCATGAACCGCGGCTCGATGGGATCGGGCTGCGGCAACGGTTCACCCGCCATCACGAGCCGACACCGTCTAACCAGGTCACCGATCAGCGATGCCTTCCAATCACCCCATACCCCCGGACCGGTGGCCAGCGAATCGGCCTCGGCCAGGACGTGGAGCAGTTCCAGCAGCACCGTGTCCCCACCGAGCGCGGTGGCGACCGCATCGATGGTCTTGGGATCCTGCAGATCTCGGCGCGTCGCGGTGTCCGGCAGCAGCAGGTGGTACCGGACGATCTTCGACAACACCTCGATGTCGGAAGGCCACAGCCCCAGCCGAGTGCCGATCTGCGTAGCCAGCTCCGCACCGATCACGCTGTGGTCCCCGCCGCGACCCTTGCCGATGTCGTGGCACAGCGCACCCAACAGCAGCAGATCCGGACGTGACACCCGGGTGGTGAAAGCGCTTGCCCGCGACACGGTTTCAACCAGGTGGCGGTCGACTGTCCAGGTGTGCACCACATCCCGCGGCGGCAGGTCCCGGACCGCGCCCCACTCCGGGAACAGTCGGCCCCACAGCCCGGTGCGGTCCAGAGCCTCGATGGTGGCCACCGCGGCGGGCCCGGAAGCGAGCAGGACCAGTAGGTCCTTGAGGGCCTGGCGCGGCCACGGCGTGCGCAGTTCCGGCGCTGTTTCGGCCAGCCTGCTCAACGTGGACACAGCCATCGGCAGCCCGGTGCTCGCCGACGCGGCCGCGACCCGCAGGATCAGGCCCGGGTCGCGTTCCGGACGGGCGTCGCGGGCGAGGATCACCTCGCCCGCATACTCGATCACCCCTTCGTCGAGTGGACGGCGCACCGGCCGGCGTAACGCGGCGAACCCGCGTTTCGGCAGGGCGTTGGCGGCGGTGCGGATCCCGGAATCGACGTAGTAGCTGACGGTGCGGGCCGCATCCGAGAGGGTGCGGGCGAGATCGAATCGGTCTCCGATCCGCAATGCGGCACCGATCTCGTCGGCATGCTGGGCGAGCAACAACTCCCGCCCCCGCCCGGAGGCGCGGTGCAGCTCGGTACGCACGTTGAGCAGCGCCAGATGGGCATCGCCCAGCGTTCCGGTCGGAGAGGCCAGTGCCCGACTCGGGTAGACATCGGCCAGTTGGGCGATGGCGAGCGCGTTGAGCAGTTGGACGTCGCGCAGACCGCCCCGCCCCGACTTCAAGTCCGGCTCGGCGCGGTGCGCGATCTGGCCGCTGCGCTCCCACCGCGACTGCGCGTGCGCGACGAGTTCGTCGAATCGCGAGGCGATTCCGATCCGCCACTGTCGGCGTGCCCCGCCGACCAGCAGCGCCGACAGATCGGCATCACCGGCGATATGGCGGGCGTCGAGCATCGCCAGGCCGACCGCGATGTCCTCACCTGCCACGTTGAGCGCCTCGGGTACCGTGCGCACGCTGTGGTCGAGTCGAATATTGGCGTCCCACAACGGATACCAAAGCTTCTCGGCAACCTCGGAGACGAGTTCTACCGGCATGTTGTCATGCAACAACGTCAGATCGAGGTCCGAATACGGCAACATCTCGCCGCGCCCGAGCCCGCCGGTGGCCACGATCGAGAATCCGCTGGTAGCGCTGATCCCGATTTCGGCAGCCTTTGTGGCGAGCCAGAATTCGTGCAAATCGAGCAAGGCGTCCCGCAGGGCAGCGGCATCCAGCTGCCGCGAGCCGCCGGAGAGTAACTGCTGGGTGGCCGCGGCCAGGTCGCTGGCCGGCCGTGATGGCGCTGCGTCTGGGCTGTTCTCTGTCATCTCGACTCCTCCCCGGCCGATTACCGGGTATTGCTCACGCGATAGCTGGCCGGGGAGAAGACGTCTCGATCGACGCTCCGCTTACAGCGCGTCAGCTCCCCGCTCACCGGTACGCACCCGAACCACGGTGTCGACCGGGCTGACCCATACTTTCCCGTCGCCGATCTTGCCGGTGCGTGCGGCCTGCACGATGACATCGACCACCTTGTCGACCGCGGAATCGTCGACCACGACCTCCACGCGAACCTTCGGCACGAAATCGACCGAATACTCAGCACCGCGGTAGACCTCGGTGTGTCCCTTTTGCCGGCCGTACCCCTGGACCTCGCTGACCGTCATCCCGAGAATGCCGGTTTGCTCCAGACCTGTCTTGACGTCTTCCAGCGTGAACGGCTTGACGATCGCAGTGATCAGCTTCATATTCCCTTATTCCTCCCCGCCGTGACGACCAAGAACAGAACCGGTTCCGACAGCGACGAAGTCGTAAGCGCTCTCGGCGTGCTCGGACTCGTCGATACCGGATGCTTCCTCTTCTTTGTCCAGGCGCAGGCCCACGGTGTATTTGACAATCAACGCCAAGATAGCGGTACCCACCGCCGAATAGAGCAGAACCGCACCCGCCCCGACGGCCTGTCGCCACAGCTGATCGAACCCGCCGCCGTAGAACAGACCCGCGACACCGGCCGGGGCTTCCTCGGTCGCCACCAGGCCGACCAGCAACGTGCCGACCAGGCCGCCGACCAGGTGCACGCCCACGACGTCGAGCGAATCGTCGAAGCCGAACTTGAACTTGAGGCCGACTGCCAACGCGCACAACACGCCGGCGCACGCCCCGATCACCAGCGCACCCAGCACGTTCACCGAAGAGCAGGACGGCGTGATGGCCACCAGGCCCGCGACGATGCCTGATGCGGCACCCAGCGAGGTGGCATGGCCGTCACGGATACGCTCGGTGAGCAGCCAGGCGAGCATGGCCGTCGCGGTCGCCACCGTGGTGGTGACAAAGGTGGTCCCGGCAATTCCGTTCGCCGACACCGCGGAACCGGCGTTGAAGCCGTACCAGCCGAACCACAGCAGGCCGGCACCGAGCATCACGAACGGCAGATTGTGCGGACGCATGGGCGTACCGGGCCAGCCGAGCCGCTTGCCGAGGATGATCGCCAGGACCAAGCCCGCGATACCGGCGTTGATGTGCACCGCAGTTCCACCGGCGAAGTCGATTGCCTTGAGCTGGTTGGCAATCCATCCCCCGTGGTGGATCACCGTCTCGCCGTCGGAGCCCAGGACGTCGAAATCGAAGACCCAGTGTGCGACGGGAAAGTAGACGAACGTCGCCCACAGCGCCACGAACAACAGCCAGCCGCCGAACTTGATGCGGTCGGCGACGGCGCCGGAGATCAGCGCGACGGTGATGATCGCGAACATCAACTGGAAGCCGACGAACACGGTGGCCGGGATCGTCCCGGCCAGTGCGATGGGTGCATCGGCGGATCCGTTCCCCCCGATGAGGCCTTTGAGTCCGAAGAACTGTGCCGGGTTGCCGATCACGCCGGCGGTGTTGTCACCGAACGCGACCGAATAGCCGTACAGCGCCCACAACACCGTCACGACGCCCATCGCGCTGATGCTCATCATGATCATGTTGAGCACGCCCTTGGCGCGCACCATGCCGCCGTAGAAGAAGGCCAGACCCGGCGTCATCAACAGCACAAGTGCGGCACTGGCCAGCATCCATGCCGTGTCACCGGTGTCCGGCGCACCCAGTATCGGGAATTGCTCCACTCGCAGTTTCCTCCTTCACCACGCCACGGCCGCAAGGATTTACGACCATTGACCTGGTCCAGAACAATGCTGAGTGGATGTTTCGGCCACGGCGCCGTTGCGTTTCGCTCGTGTGAACGGATAGCCGGGCTGCGTTTCGCCGGTGTTACACCGTGCGTTTCCCTGGGTTTTTCGGCCGGTTTTTCAGCCCAACAGCGCGTCGACGAAGGCCGCCGGCTCGAACGGCGCGAGGTCGTCGGGCCCCTCTCCGAGCCCGACGAGTTTGACGGGCACGCCCAGTTCCTGCTGGACCCGGAACACGATCCCGCCCTTGGCGGTGCCGTCGAGCTTGGTCAGCACCACGCCGGTGATGTCGACGACCTCGGCGAACACCTTGGCCTGCGGCAGGCTGTTCTGGCCGATGGTGGCATCGAGCACCAAGAGCACCTCGTCGACGGCGGCACGCTTCTCCACCACCCGCTTGACCTTGCCGAGCTCGTCCATCAGGCCGGTCTTGGTGTGCAGGCGACCGGCAGTGTCGATCACGACGACATCGGCGCCCGTCTTGATCCCGTCGTCGACGGCATCGAAGGCCACCGAGGCCGGGTCGGCCCCCTCCGGCCCGCGCACCACGTCAGCGCCCACCCGCGAGCCCCAGGTCTGCAACTGGTCGGCAGCCGCGGCCCGGAAGGTGTCGGCGGCACCGAGCACCACACGGCGGCCATCGGCAACCAGCACGCGTGCCAGTTTGCCCACTGTGGTGGTCTTGCCGGTGCCGTTCACCCCGACCACCAACAACACGGACGGCTTGTCCGCATGCGGCAGCGCCTTGATCGAGCGATCCAGGTCTGGGCGCAGCTCCGACATCAGCACCTCACGCAGCACCGCCCGGGCGTCAGCTTCGGTGCGCACGTTCCTGCTGGCCATCTTTTCGCGCAGGGCCCCGACGACGGATTCGGTGACCACCGGGCCGAGGTCGGCGATCAGCAAGGTGTCCTCGACGGCCTCCCATGAGTCCTCGTCGAGATCACCGCCGCCCAGCAACCCGAGCATGCTGCGGCCCAACGCGTTCTGCGACTTGGCCAGCCGGCCCCGCAACCGGTCCATTCGGCCCTCGGTCGGGGCGATGTCCTGCACTGCGGCAGCGACCGCATCTTGCGCCTCGGTCGGCTCGGCGACCGGTTCGGGCTCGGCGACCACAGCCGGTTCCGCCGCTTCGGCCGGCTCCTGCGGTGCCGGTTCGGCCGGCGCTTCCGGTACGGCCGGTGCTTCCGGTTCGACCGGCTCGGGCAATTGGACATCGGAGATGGTGCGTTTCGGCGCATCACGCGGAATCGTCGCGTCGTCCCCGACCGCGGGCAGGCCGCTGGTGTCGATGCGTTCAACCGTCGGCGTGCCCGATTGGCTGAACGTGATCCCCGAGGACGCCGTATAGCCACCGGACCGGTCGATCGGTTTCGTGGCGTCGCGCCCCGACAGGCTGATCCGCCGACGCCGATAACGCACCAACCCGATCGTGAGAGCGACGACGACGAGAACGGCGACGACCGCGACAGCGATCCACAGACCCAACAACGCACCATCTGACACGAGGCCATTGTCTCAGGGCAGCGAGATGGGCACGACCGGCCCCGCGAGCCTGCCCGGCCGGTGAAGCTCCGCACATTCCCATCCCGGTGGGAAAGATCGGTATACCGTTCGGCGCGCAAGGACGGTACACTCACGTACCACCGTCGCATCTATTCGCCACCACATACGAACCAGCACGCACTGAATCCAGCCGTAGATATCCGCTACGGCTTAGCTGCGTGAAATTCTGATTCTTTCTGATTAAGCGTTGGGCTGCTCTTTCGGCATTCAGTTCCGAATTTTTTCAATTCGCTGACATCCGCAGCAAATGTGGTCCACGATCCAAAGCGGGTCGGGAATGACTTCAGCGTTTGGGCAGCATGCGGTCCTTCCCTTGGGATTTTTTGCGAAAAGTGGAGGACACAAGATGCACATGCGTGTGTTTCGGGGGTTGGCGCCGACGCTCGTCGCGGTGGCCGGAACGGTCGGGCTGGCGCTGACCGCGAGCATGACCACACTGGTGCAGCTGGCGGCTACGGCGCTCATCATGGGTGGCACCGGGATGAAAGCACTGGGAGATCCACACCAGTGGGGCGCAGGCACCTACCTGGACCAGGTGAACGGCACCTATCTGTCCGACCGGCACCTCGACGAGGACGACCTTTATTGGGTGTCGACGCCGGAGCATTTCTGGCCGGCGACCGGCCTGAGCGACGTCAGCTTCGACACCTCGGTGGCCCGCGGAGTTCTGAGCCTGAACAATGCCGTCCTGAGCACCCCGGGAGAGAAGATCGTCGTCGGCTATTCGCAAAGCGCCAACATCGCCACCCGGGAGAAGCGCAATCTGGCCGAACTCCGAACACAGGGCGCCACCGTTCCGGCCGCCGACGAACTGTCGTTCGTGTTCGTGGCCAACCCCAACCGCCCCAACGGAGGAATACTGGCCCGGTTCGAAGGCCTCTACATCCCACTGCTCGGGGTCAGTTTCGACGGCGCCACCCCGGACGACGAGTACCAGACGATCGACGTGGCGCGCGAATACGACTTGATCGCCGATTTCCCCAAGTACCCACTCAATCTGCTGGCCGATCTGAACGCCCTGATGGGCTACTTCTATCTGCATCCCAACTACGGGTCATCGGTGATCAACCTGAACGACCCGACCAGCTATCAGTCCTACACATCCGGCAACACCACCTACTACCTGGTGCACACCGAGCACCTGCCGCTGCTACAGCCGTTGCGCGGCACAGGAATTCTCGATCCCCTGCTCGACCTGGCCGAGCCGACCCTGCGGGTACTGATCGACCTCGCCTATGACCGCACGCCGGAGAACATGGGTGTACCGACCCGCGCGGGACTGATACCCCACATCGATCTCGACAAGTTGGCGTCGGACTTGGCCGCCGCAGCCGAGGAAGGTGTGCGCGATGCGCTTGCCGGCTTGGGCGTCCATACCGCCGATGGTTTCGATCACCGCACGGAAACCGTTACTGCGCCGGGTAAGCCGGCGGCCGCGGAGGAACCTCAGTCCGAGCCCACCCGGCGGGAGGCGACCAGCACGGACGCCGCAACAATCGACGGCACCGTCGCCGGCGCGGATACCGTCAAATCGGATCCGGAAGTAGACACCGAGGTGAAGGCCAAGACGCGGCCGAAGCCGCAAGCGACGGCCGAGCGAATCCGGCAGTCACTGCGGCACACGTTCTCGCCTACGACGTCCAACGGCGTCGATGATGACCGGTCAGGGGCTGACCGGCATGCGACCCTGAGGAGCCCCCGCTCAGGCGAAAGCGGTTCGGCCCGGACCAAATCCGCAACCGCGACGACGAAAAACGCCGGCCCCCACGATAAGCCGCGCCGTAGTCCGCGCGCCGCACGCTCCGACGCGGCATAGTCGCACGCTCGGCACAGTTTCCCGGCACCGCCCCTGCAGCGACAAGGACATTCGAGTAGCTCAGCACCGAATCAGCCTGAGCTGGCAGCCATCTCCTGCCCCCGCATCCGCTGCGAGATCACGGTGGTGATGCCGTCGCCGCGCATCGTCACACCGTAAAGCGCGTCGGCCACCTCCATGGTGGGCTTCTGGTGGGTGATCACGATCAGCTGAGACTTCTCCCGTAGCTGCTCGAAAAGGCTGATCAGCCGGCGCAGGTTCACATCGTCGAGCGCGGCCTCGACCTCGTCCATCACGTAGAACGGAGAAGGGCGGGCACGGAAGATCGCCACCAGCATCGCCACCGCGGTCAACGACTTCTCGCCACCGGACAGCAGCGACAGTCGTTTGATCTTCTTGCCCGGCGGTCTGGCCTCGACCTCGATGCCGGTGGTCAGCATGTCGGCCGGGTTGGTCAGCAGCAGGCGGCCTTCGCCGCCCGGGAACAGCGTGGAAAACACCTGCTCGAATTCGCGCTCCACATCGACGTAGGCCTCGGTGAACACCTGCAGGATGCGCGTATCGACATCAGCGATGACATCGAGCAGATCGGTGCGCGCGGCCTTGACGTCTTCGAGTTGGGTCGACAGGAAGTTGTAGCGCTCTTCCAGTGCCGCAAACTCTTCCAGCGCAAGAGGATTCACCCGGCCGAGCTCGGAGAGCTCACGTTCGGCCTTCTTGGCCCGACGCTCCTGGGTCGGCCGGTCGAACGGCATCGGGGCAGGCGCCATCACCTGTTCGCCGCGCTCACGCGCCTGCTCGTACTCGGCCATCTCCAGGTCGCTCGGCGGCAACGCGACCTGGGGCCCGTACTCGGCGATCAGGTCGGCTGCGGGCATCCCGAACTGTTCGAGCACCTGCGCTTCCAGTTGTTCTATCCGAAGCGCCGCTTGGGCTTTGGCCATCTCGTCACGGTGCAGGGAGTCGGTGAGCGCGGTGATCCGCGCGTTGAGCTCGGTGACCGTCTCGCGCACCTGCGACAGGGCGGTGGCACGCATCTGACGTTCGGTGGCCAGCTCGTCGCGCATCCGCGAAGCCACCGACACCACAGCGCTCAAGCGCTGGGCCACCACGCGTCCGGACTCCGAGACCGCAGCCGCCACCCGCGCCGCGTGTTCGCGCGCTTCCCGGGCCCGTTGCGCCCGCACCCGAGCCTCACGCTCGGCAGCAGCGGCCCGACGCAGCGAATCCGCGCGCCCGCGAACCGCATTCGCGCGCTCCTCGGCGGTACGCACCGCCAGCCGGGCCTCCACCTCAACCGAGCGGGCTGCCTCGGCCGCGGCGACCGAGGCCTGCCGGTCCACCGGCTCGGCCTCGAACATCGGCAGCTGTTCGGCGTTGTGCAGCCTCGACTCGAGTTCGGTGAGCTCCTCGACCGTATTGGTGCGCCCCGCCTCGAGCTCGTCGCGTTGGCGGATCAGCCGCTGGTACTCGTCATCGGCCCCGCGCGCATCTTGCCCAAGCCGGCCCAGTTGCTCGTAGATGGCCGAGATCGCGGCGTCGGACTCGTTGAGCGCGGCCATCGCCTCTTCGGCCGATTCCTGGCGGGCGGCCTGCTCGGTCAACGCCCCCGACAATGCCGCGGCCAGCTCACCGGTCTGCCTCTCGGCGATCTCCAGTTCCGCACGGGCCTTGTCGATCTCAGCGCTGATCTCGAGCGTGGACGGCTTGCGGTCGGACCCGCCGCTGATCCAGCCCGCGCCGACCAGGTCACCGTCCGCGGTCACCGCACGCAGGTCGGGTCGCCCGGATACCAGCTGCACCCCGGCTGCCAGGTCGCCCACCACCGCCACCCCGGCGAGCATCGCGGTGATCGCCGGACGCAACCGGTCCGGAACGGACACCACGTCATTGGCCCAGATCGCTCCGTCGGGAAGTACCCCTGACGGTGCCGATCCGTTGCCTTTCCAGTCCCCCAGCAGCAGGGCCGCCCGGCCACCGTCGGACTCCTTGAGCGCAGCCACAGCGGCCGCAGCCACCCCGAAATCCTCGGCCGCCAGTGCGTCGGCGGCGGCACCCAACACCGTGGCCACCGCCACCTCATGCCCCGGCTGCACCTTCAGGTATTCGCCGATACTGCCGAAAAGACCTGCGCCACTGTGGTTCTTCTGCAGCCAGGCGGCACCGTCACGCCGGTCCAGGCTGACCGAGAGCGCCTCGATACGGGCTCGCAGAGATGCCACCTGCCGTTCGGCGGCACGCTCGGCGGCCTGCAACTCGGCAACCCGTTCGTCGGCGAGCCGCAGCGCTGCCACCGAACGGTCATGCTGCTCGTCCAGACCCACCTCACCGGCGTCGAGTTCGCCGACGCGACTCTGCACGGTCTCGAATTCGGCTTTCGCCTGTTGGGCTTTGGCGGCGGCTTCCTCGATGTTGACCGACAGGCGCATCACCCCGTCGTCGATCGACTCGACGCGGGTGCGCATGGTGTCGACCTGACCGGCCAACCGGGCCAGACCTTCACGCCGATCGGCCTCGGCGCGCGCGGCAGCCAGATGTGCCCGCTCGGCCTCGGCGGCGAGCTGCTCACGCTCGGCCAGCTCGGCACGGGCGGTCTCCAAGACGATGCGCGATTCCTCGAGCTCACCGAGCAGCTCCATTTCGAGCTCGGCAACCTCGTCGGCCTCGGCTTCCAGCGCTTCGGGGTCCTGCCCGGTGGACACCTCGGTCTCGGCCTCGAACAACTGGGCCCGGTCGGTCGCGATGCGCACGGTCGCGCTCAGCCGTTCGGCCAGGGCCGAGGCTCGGAACCAGGTCTGCTGGGCCGCTTCGGCGCGACGGGTCAGTTCGGCGACGGCGGCCTCGTGCGCCTGCAGCTCGACGGTTGCGGCTTCCAACCGGACGGTCGCCTCGTCGTGCTCGCGACGCAGCGTGGTCTCGGCCTGGTTGGTGTTGTGGAACTCGACCTGGCGCCGCACCAGATCATCGGCGGCCAGCCGCAGCCGGGCATCGCGAAGATCGGCCTGGATCGTCGCCGCGCGACGCGCCATCTCGGCCTGACGGCCCAACGGCTTGAGCTGGCGGCGTAACTCGGTGGTCAGATCGGTCAGGCGGGCCAGGTTCGCCGCCATCGAGTCGAGCTTGCGGACCGCCTTTTCCTTGCGTTTGCGGTGTTTGAGAACCCCGGCGGCCTCCTCGATGAAGGCGCGGCGGTCCTCGGGACGCGACTCCAGGATCTCGGCGAGCTTGCCCTGGCCGACGATGACGTGCATCTCGCGGCCGATACCGGAGTCGCTGAGCAGCTCCTGGACATCCATCAGCCGGCAGCTGCTGCCGTTGATCTCGTATTCACCTGCGCCGTCACGGAACACGCGGCGGGTGATCGACACCTCGGAGTACTCGATGGGCAGCGCGTTGTCCGAGTTGTCGATGGTCAGCGTCACCTCGGCGCGGCCCAGCGGTGCCCGCGAGGACGTGCCGGCGAAGATGACGTCTTCCATCTTGCCGCCACGCAGGGTCTTGGCACCCTGCTCGCCCATCACCCAGGTCAGGGCGTCGACCACGTTCGACTTGCCCGACCCGTTCGGGCCGACGACGCAGGTGATGCCGGGTTCGAAGCGCAGAGTCGTCGGCGAAGCGAAGGACTTGAAGCCCTTCAGCGTCAGACTCTTGAGGTGCACGGCGATTTACCCTACCGCCGAGTCGGCTACCGTTCGCGAAACCCCGTCATCGTGGCGTCGGCATCGGTCCAATCTGCGACGACGTGATCCACCGACCCCGGCGTCTGCCCGCTGCTCAGCAGCTCAAGCAATCGCTGACATTTCTCGCGCGGCCCCTGGGCGATCACGTGCACGCGGCCGTCGGGCCGATTCGAAGCAAACCCGGTCAGGCCCAGCTCCAGCGCCCGCGACCGGGTCCACCACCGGAATCCCACGCCCTGCACATGACCGTGCACCCAGGCGCTCAGGCGCACCTCGGTATCGGGTCCGTTCGCGGGGAGTTCCGGTCCGGTCATCGAGTGGTGACTTCGAACTTCACCTCAGTGCCCGATTTGAGGGTACGGCCGACCGTGCAGACCTGGTCGATCGCTCGCTCGACCACCGTCAGCAAGCGGGCCACCTCGGTTTCGGAGAGGTTCGACAAGTCGATCTCGAGTTTCTCCTCCAGCAGCGGGTAACGCTCCTGCTCACGATCCGGCGGCCCGGACACCCGGATGGTCGCCGGATAATCGTCGCCCAGGCGGCGGCGCAGCGGCTGGTCGCTGGACATGCCGCTGCATGCCGCCAGGGCGATCTTCAGCAATTCACCCGGGGTGAACACGCCCTCGACATCCTCGCTGCCGATGAGTACCTCTGCACCGCGTGAACTACGCCCGACATACCTGCGTACACCGGTGCGGTCAACCCAAAGTTCGGTCATGCGGTATTTCTACACGTCCCCGGGAAGGGTTATTCCGGCGGTGACGACCGCCGACTCACCTCGATGCTCACGGTTCAACACGACGGCGGAGCACACGGCGACGATAGACTCGACGGACCGACTTTCGCCGAGGAGCACCGTGACCTATCCGCCGAGCAATCCGCCCACCCCGCCGTCGGGTTCTCCTGACCCGTGGCAGCAGCCGTACCAGCAGGGCGGGCCTCAGGGATATCCGAACACCGGTGGCAATCCTGCGCAGCCCTTCGGGGCGCCCCAGCAGCCGCAACAGCCGTACGGCTCACCTTTCGGGGGACCTCAGCCGTCGCAGCAGCCGCAACCGCCGTTCGGGGGGCCACAACAACCCTTCGGCGCACCGCAACAGCCTCAAGGCCCCTTCGGCGCACCGTATGGAGCCGCCCAGCAACCGTACGGAGCTCCCTATGGGGCTCAGCCTTACGGGGCACCACAGCAGCCGTACGGCTACCCCACTCCGCAGCCGCCCAAAGGTGGCAACGGCAAGTGGATCGCGATCGCCGCTGCGGTGCTCGCGGTGGTGGTAGTGGTCGGTGCGGTCCTCATCTTCGCGTTGGGCGGCGATTCGAAATCGAGCAGCCGCACCAGCGCGGGATCATCGTCGTCGAGCGAGACTTCCGAGGAACAGGAGGTCCGCGAATTCCTCGAGACGGTGATGGCGGACAAGGGCGACTTCAAGGACGCCCTGCCCTACTTCTGCCAGGCAGACCAGGACCTGTTCGAAAAGGTCGGCGGTTTGGACGCCATCGACATTCCCCACGACAACACCAGCGCTGACGAGACCGCACAGATCGACAAGATCACGGTGAACGGCGACAAGGCGACGGTGGATCTGTCTACCAGCAGAGGCGCAGCCAAGTTCTACCTGCGCAAGGAGGACGGATCGTGGAAGATCTGCATGACCGACTCGCCGGGCATGCCCAGCATGCCGTGAGCGGCGGCATGCAGCCGAGATATCAGCCCCGGGGACGGGGCTGACATTTCGGGCAGTAGAACGACGACCGGTTCATGAACTTGTCGCGGCGCATCACCGCACCGCACCGTCGGCACGGCTGACCTTCGCGACCGTAGGCATCCAAAGAGCGTTCGAAGTAACCGGATTCACCGTTGACGTTGACGTACAGCGAATCGAACGACGTCCCGCCCTGGCTCAGCGCATCGGTCATCACCTCTGCTGCGGCGTCGAGCAACTCGGCCAGCCGGCGGCGTGGTAGCAGTGCAGCGGTTCTGGCGCCGTTGATCTTGGTCCGCCACAGCGCCTCATCGGCGTAGATGTTGCCGATACCGGACACCACGGTCTGATCGAGTAGCTGGCGTTTGATCTCAGAGTGCTTACGCCGCAACACGTTGACCACGTGTTCGCGGTCGAACAGCGGGTCGAGCGGATCGCGGGCGACGTGCGCCACCGGTTGCGGCACCGCGGTGCCGTCGACCGTCACCAACTCGGCCAGCTGCCAGCCTCCGAACGTACGTTGGTCGACGAAGCTCAAGGCCGTACCGTCGTCGAGCAGCGCCGCGATCCGAAGGTGCCGATCGTCGCGGATCGGACCCAGCAGCATCTGACCGCTCATCCCCAGGTGCACCACCAAGGCGTCGGTCTCGTCGCCCTCGTCCTCCCCCAGCGTCAACCACAGGTATTTGCCGCGGCGACCGGTTCCGGTGATGCGGGCGCCGAGCAACCGGGCAGTCAGGTCAGCGGGGCCGGCCTCATGACGGCGTACGGCACGGGGATGATGCACCCGTACCGCCGAAATCGATTTGCCCGCAACATGTTCCTGCAAGCCGCGGCGGACTACCTCTACCTCGGGCAGCTCTGGCATCGGTGCTCACGCATTGTCGAGTGCATTCCACGCTGCCGCGGCAGCCTTGAGTTCGGCCTCTTTCTTGTTGCGCCCGACACCTCTGCCGTATTCGACATCGGCCACCACCACGACCGCCGAGAACTCCTTGTCGTGATCGGGTCCGGTCGAGGTGACCACATAGCTGGGAGCCCCGAGGCCCCGGGATGCGGTCAGCTCCTGCAAGCTGCTCTTCCAATCCAGCCCGGCACCCAGGGTCGGCGCCGTATCGAGCAGCTCACCGAACAACCGCAGGATCACCTCACGGGAAGTGGCCAGACCGTGCTGCAAATAGATTGCGCCGAGCAGGGATTCGACACCATCGGCGAGGATGCTCGACTTGTCGGCACCGCCGGAGTTCTCCTCGCCCTTGCCCAGGAACAGGTGGCTGCCGAGACCGCCGTCGGTGAGCCCCCGGCCGACATCGGCCAGCGCCTGGGTGTTGACGATGCTGGCGCGAAGCTTCGCCAGGTCGCCTTCCGAGCGTTCGGGATGGCGGTGGTAGAGCTCCTCGGTGATCGTCAATCCGAGCACCGCGTCGCCGAGAAACTCCAGCCGCTCGTTGGTCGGCACGCCGCCGTTCTCGTAGGAATAGCTGCGATGAGTCAACGCGATGGTGAGCAATTCTGCCGGTAGGTCGACGCCGAGCGCCTCCAGCAGATCCGCATGCGGGTCGGTCACTTGTCGCCCCTGGGCCGCTCTTCGTCGGGCAGCATCGCGGCAAGCTTCGCCCAGCGGGGATCGATCTTGTCGTGGTGATGTCCCGGCTCGGCGGTGGCCAGCGCAACTCCGCAGTCGGGGCACAAGCCTGGGCAGTCCGGACGGCACAACGGAGAGAACGGCAATGCCAGCCCGACAGCATCGATGATCGGCTGTTCCAGGTCGACGGTGTCGGCTTGACCGGAGCCACCGACCCGCCCCATCTCGTCGGCCTCGGTCGTCTCGTCGGTGGTGCTGTCGGGATACGCGTATAGCTCGGTCAGCTCGATCTGGACGTCGCCGGTGAGCTCGGTCAGGCAGCGCGCGCATTCACCGACGGTGGGTGCCGATACGGTTCCGCTGACCAGCACACCCTCTGAAACCGACTGCAACTGCAGGTCGAGTTCGAGTGGCGCCCCTTTCTCGATGGCGACCAACTCGACACCGATGCGTACCGGGCTGGGCACAGTCTCCTGGTACGGCAGGAAGGAACCCGGTCGCCGGCCCAGTCGGGAGACATCGATGACCAGCGGTGACCGGGAACCGGTGCGCTTTTCAGGCCCCTCCCGACCGGACGATTTCGCGTGCGTCGCCATGCATCGATCCTACGGCGGCGTCAGACCGCACCATGACGCAGTGCGTGCCGGCCCGGCGGCGTCGTCAGCGGGTGGCGTAGTCGTGTGTGCCCGCAGTCGTGCGCAGCTGGTGACGTCCCCGGCCGACGGAACGCAACGTGCCGTTGAGGAAGTCCTCGAACTCCGCCAGTTTGCTGTCGACGTAGATGTCGCATTCGCCGCGCAGCCGGTCGGCTTCGGCGTGCGCCGCGTCGATGAGACGGGTGGCCTCGGCCGTCGCCGTCGAGACGATCTCGGTCTGCGACACGAGGCGCTGCTGCTCCTTGATGCCCTCTTGCACGGCCTTCTCGTAAGACAGGTTGCCGTTCTCGATCAGGCGGTCGGCCTCAGCCTTGGCCCGGCCCGTGGTCGCGTCGTACTCGCGCTTGGCCACGGCCGCCTGCCGCGCAGCCTCTTCGCGCGCCTCGCCGACCATGCGCTCACTGTGCTGGCGAGCCTCGGCGACCATCCGATCCGCCTGGGCCTTGGCATCGGCCAGCAGCCGGTCGGCCTCACTCCTGGCGTGGTTGAGCATGCCGTCCGCATCGGCGTTGACCTTCGCCATCACCGACTCCGAATGCTCCTTGGCCTCACGCAACAGCGAGTCACGCGCATCGAGCACGTCCTGCGCATCGTCGAGTTCACCGGGGATGGCGTCCTTGATGTCATCGATCAGCTCGAGGACATCGCCGCGCGGAACCACGCAACCGGCGGTCATCGGCACACCGCGCGCTTCTTCGACGATCGCGCCGAGCTCGTCGAGCGCTTCAAAAACTCGGTACACGGCAAAACCCTCCAGGTCGTCGTTGTCAGTGACTAGTGTGCCTGGTGTTACGCCTGTGACTTGGGAGCACAATCGGTGTGTCGCCTGGGGTAGTCCTGAACCCGCCGCTACGGCAAAGTCACCGCATCGCCGCGGCAATCAGATCCCGTGCACGGTCGAGCATCGAGGCGAACGGTCCTACGGCGAAATTGAGCCCGGCCGACTCCACCCCGGGATGCGGACGGGTAGGAGCGATCGCCTCGGCCGCCTGCACAGCCTTGACCAGACGCTGGAGTTCATCAGCGTCGAGCTTTCGGTGCAGCTTGTTGAACTCTTCGTGTTCCTCGTGTTCGGCGTGGTCGACCACGGCGTCGCGGAACTTGGCGAGCTCGGTGAGGAATTCGGCGGAATCGAAGTCCATGCTCTCCAGCTTGGACAGCTGTTCCTTGGCGGCGTGCTCTTCGTGCAGGCGCGCGTCGACGATCTCGTCGCCGTCGGTCACCTCGCGGCGCACCCGCGGATGCACGACCATCTCCTCGGCGGTCTCGTGCACCGCCAGCAGTTGCCGCAATTCGACGAAGGCCTTTTCGCGGGCCTCGACGGTGGAGGCCGAGAACACCTCCTCGAACAAGTCTTTGATCAGGTTGTGCTGGTCCTTGAGGAACTTCACGACATCGTCGGTGGATTGAACGAATGTGTTGGGCACAGCGGAACCTCCGCGGATCGGGTTTCAGGTCGGGGCGCATGGGCTGAGCGCCACCCGATCCAGATACCCGTCGGCGGGCTGGGCTAACCGCCGAGTTTCTCCTGCAGCCGACGATTGACCGGCTCCGGGAGCAACGCCGAAACGTCACCGCCCAGGGAGGCGACCTCCTTGGCCAACGACGACGACACGAACGAGTACTGCGGCGTGGTGGCCACGAAGAACGTGTCGACGCCTGCGACATGTTTGTTCATCTGAGCCATCTGCAGCTCGTACTCGAAATCGGTGCCGGTGCGCAGCCCTTTGACGATCGCGGTCAGTCCCCGGGCCTTGACGAAGTCGACCACCAGGCCCTGCCCGGACTCGACCCGCAGATTCGGCAGGTGTGTCGTCGACTCTTCGATCATCGCCATCCGCTCGTCGAGATCGAACATCCCTTTCTTGTTGGGGTTCACCAGAACCGCCACCACGACCTCGTCGAACTGTGCGGCCGCACGCTCGAAGATGTCGACATGGCCAAGGGTTACCGGGTCGAAGGAGCCGGGGCATACCGCGCCACTCATGGGTGACGACGCTACAGGCCCCACCCCCGCGGCCGAGCCGCTAGGCCACTTCGGCGAGTTCGACCCGGGTATCGCCGTAGCGCCGCACGCTCAGCTCATCCCAGCCTGCCGGCCAGCTCACCGGCCCACTAGATGACCGCCGCTCCACCAGAACGAGGGTGCCCGCGGCTACCCAACCGGCGCTGGCCAGCGCCGCGAGCATCGCATCGACCGCGGCGTCATCCAGGTCGTACGGCGGGTCGGCGAACACCAGATCGACCGGCCGCGTAGCACCTCCGGCCAGTACCGTGTCGACATTGCCCCGGCGTACCGACGCGTTACGCACACCGAGCGCAGAAATGTTCTCGGCGATCACCGCGGCCGCGCGAGCATCCGCCTCGACGAAGGTCGCCGAGGTGGCGCCCCGCGAAAGTGCTTCCAGGCCAAGCGCTCCCGAACCGGCGTACAGATCCAGCACCGACAAGCCGGTGAAATCCACCCGCGCGGTCAACGCGTTGAACACTGCTTCGCGGACCCGGTCTGAAGTCGGCCGGGTACCGCTACGGGGCACCGCGATCCGACGGCCACCGAGCACCCCCGCGATGATGCGGGTCAGCTCGATCCCCCGGCCGCTTCGCTTTTGCCCGCCAAACCGGTCACCACTACCAGTAGGTCGCCGCCTTCGACTTGTGCGGTGGCGGACACGGCGACGCGTTGCACGGTGCCGGCTTTGGGGGCGGTGATGGCGGCTTCCATTTTCATCGCCTCGATGGTGGCGATGGTCGCGCCGGCCTCCACGGTGTCGCCTGCGGCGACCCCGACGGTGACCACCCCGGCGAACGGGGCGGCGACGTGATCGGGGTTGGTGCGATCAGCCTTCTCCGCGGTCGGGACCTCGCTGGCGATGCTGCGGTCACGCACGGTGATGGGTCGCAGTTGCCCGTTGAGGATGCACATCACCGTGCGCATGCCGCGCTCGTCGGCATCGGAGATCGCTTCCAGCCCGATCAGCAACTGCACCCCGCGTTCCAATTCGACGCGGTGTTCCTCGCCGTAACGCAGCCCGTAGAAGAACTGGTTGGCACTCAAACCCGAGGTGTCGCCGTATTCCTCACGGTGGGCCTCGAATTCCTTGGTCGGCCCAGGGAACAACAACCGGTTCAACGCCGCCTGACGTTTGGGCCCGGGTGCGGCCAGCAGCGCCTCATCCTCGACCGAGAGTTCCTGGATCGGCCTGGCCGGTCCCCGGCCCTCAAGAGCCTTGCTGCGCAACGGTTCGGGCCATCCCCCCGGCGGGTCACCCAGCTCGCCACGCAGGAATCCGATCACACTGTCGGGGATGTCGTAGCGGGCCGGATCGGCGGCGAACTCGGCGGCACTGACCCCCGCCCCCACCAACGCCAACGCCAGATCCCCGACCACCTTGCTCGACGGGGTCACCTTCACCAACCGGCCCAGCACCCGATCGGCTGCGGCGTAAGCGGTTTCGATCTCCTCGAATCGATCCCCCAACCCCAACGCGATGGCCTGCTGGCGCAGGTTGCTCAATTGCCCACCGGGAATCTCGTGGGTGTACACCCGCCCGGTCGGAAAAGGAGGACCCGACGCCGCAACATCGAAGGGTGCATAGACCTTGCGCAACGCCTCCCAGTAGGGCTCCAGATCACAGACCGCGTCCAGTGACAGGCCGGTGTCGAACGACGTGTGCGCCGCGGCGGCCACGATCGAGGACAACGCCGGCTGACTGGTCGTCCCGGCCAACGGTGCCGCCGCACCATCGACCGCCGAGGCCCCGGCCTGCCAGGCCGCCAGGTAGGTGGCCAACTGTCCACCGGGGGTGTCATGGGTGTGCACGTGCACCGGCAGATCAAAACGCGATCGCAACGCCGAGACCAACAGGTGCGCCGAGGCCGGGCGCAACAACCCGGCCATGTCCTTGATCGCCAGCACATGCGCGCCCGCCTCGACGATCTGCTCGGCCAGCTTCAGGTAATAGTCCAGGGTGTACAGATTCTCGGCAGGATCGGACAGATCGCCGGTGTAGGACATCGCGACCTCGGCGACCGCGGTGCCGGTTTCGCGGACCGCGTCGATCGCCGGACGCATCGACTCGATGTTGTTGAGCGCGTCGAAGATCCGGAAGATGTCGATGCCGGTTGCGGTGGCCTCTTGAACGAATGCCGAGGTCACCAACTCCGGATATGGGGTGTAGCCCACGGTGTTGCGCCCGCGCAGCAGCATCTGCAAACAAATGTTGGGCACCGCCTCCCGCAGGGCGGCCAGCCGCTCCCACGGGTCCTCTTTCAAAAACCGCAGCGCCACATCGTAGGTCGCGCCACCCCAGCACTCGATCGAGAGCAGCTGCGGCATCATCCGCGCCACATACGGCGCCACCTTCAACAAACCCGTCGACCGCAGCCGGGTAGCCAACAACGACTGATGCGCATCGCGGAACGTCGTATCCGTCACCCCGACAGCAGGCGAATCCTTGAGCCACTGGGCAAAGCCCTGCGGCCCCAACTCGACCAGCCGCTGCTTGGACCCCGCCGCCGGCGGCGCCTCCAAATCGATCACCGGCAACTTGTCCTGCGGGTACACCCCCGTCGGGCGTTCGCCGTTGGGCTTGTTCACCGTGACATCAGCCAGGTAATTCAAAATCTTGGTGCCGCGGTCAGCCGGGGTGTGCGCGGTCAACAGCTGCCGACGGTCATCGATGAACGACGTGGTGACCCGCCCGGCCCGGAAATCGGGGTCCTCGATCACCGCCTGCAAAAACGGAATGTTCGTCGACACCCCACGAATCCGGAACTCCGCCAACGCCCGGCGGGCACGCGCCACCGCGGTGGAGAAATCCCGACCCCGACACGTCAGCTTGACCAGCATCGAGTCGAAATGCGCCAACACCTCCGCGCCGACATTGGTACCGCCGTCCAGACGCACCCCCGCACCGCCAGGCGAGCGGTAGGCGGTGATCCGCCCGGTATCGGGACGGAATCCGTTGGCCGGATCCTCGGTCGTGATCCGGCACTGCATCGCCGCCCCGCGAATGACCAGCGAATCCTGGCTCAAACCCAGATCCGCCAGCGACTCACCGGCCGCGATCCGCAACTGCGAACCCACCAGGTCCACATCGGTGATCTCCTCGGTCACCGTGTGCTCCACCTGAATCCGCGGGTTGCACTCGATGAACACGTGATGGCCACGCTCATCGAGAAGAAACTCGATGGTGCCCGCACACGAGTACCCGATGTGCCGGGCCAGGGCCACCGCGTCCGCGCAGATCCGTTCGCGCAGTGCGGGATCCAGGTTCGGTGCCGGCGCCAGCTCGATCACCTTCTGATGCCGGCGCTGCACACTGCAATCCCGCTCGAACAAATGCATCACGTTGCCGGCCGTATCGGCCAGGATCTGCACCTCGATATGACGCGGGTTGATGACCGCCTGCTCCAGATACACCGCAGGGTCACCGAACGCGGACTCCGCCTCACGCGAAGCCGCCTCCACCGCCTCGGCCAACGCCTCAGGATCGGTGACCCGGCGCATCCCGCGCCCACCACCGCCGGACACCGCCTTGACGAACAGCGGGAATTCCATATCGGCTGCCGCAGCGACCAATTCATCCACCGACGACGACGGCGCCGAGGACGCCAACACCGGCAAGCCCGCTGCCCGCGCCGCCTCGATCGCCCGCGACTTGTTCCCCGTCAACTCCAACACCTGAGCCGAAGGCCCCACAAAGGTGATACCGGCCTGCGCACACGCCGACGCCAACTCCGGATTCTCCGACAAAAACCCGTAACCCGGATAAACCGCGTCGGCCCCGGAATGCTTAGCCACCCGGATGATCTCGTCCACCGACAAATACGCCCGCACCGGATGGCCGACCTCACCGATCTGATACGACTCGTCAGCCTTCAACCGATGCAACGAATTGCGATCCTCATACGGATACACCGCCACCGTCGCAATGCCCAACTCATAAGCAGCACGAAACGCACGGATCGCGATCTCGCCACGATTGGCGACCAGCAGTTTGGAAATCACGGGTAGACCTAACCGACAAGTTATTTCGGAAGTGTTACAGCAGCGTTGACCAGTATTCCCAGAAACGCACCAAGATCAACAGCACAAGTGAGGTGAACCAGATCGCCACGATCGACCAGCGCCACTGGTAGACCGCCCGGGCGACGGCATTGGTGTGCAACGGCCGAAGCGCGATGGAACTGGTGACCACCAACAGCGGGATGGTCACCGCCCACACCACCATGCAGTACGGGCACAGGGCGCCGATGCGGTAGAGGCTCTGGAAGATCAGCCAGTGCACCATGACCGCACCGAGCAGAGTCCCGGCCGCAAACCCGCCCCAGTACCAGCGGGGCAAGCGGACACCTGCGACTGCCAGCACGCCGGTGACCAGGGTGAGCGTGAATGCGACCACCCCGATCAGCGAATTGGGGAATCCGAAGACCGACGCCTGCGGGGTGGTCATCACCGAACCGCAGGAGATGACCGGGTTGATGCTGCAGGACGGGACATAGGACGGATCGATCAGCAGCTCGATCTTCTCGACCGTGAGTGCCAGCGCCGCCGCCAAACCGAGGACACCTGCGATGAGCACCCAGACGGCGCTGGCCTTGCCCACGGCTACGCCGCGGGGCTCTTCGGTTCCCACCTCGTCCAGTTCGGCGGCGGTGTCGCTCATGGGTTGGCCGGAGCCGGAGCGGGTGTGGCCGGAGCAGGCGCGGCGGGAGCCCCTGGAGCAGGCGCTGCCGGTGCGCCGGGGCCGGGCGCCGGGCCGTTCAACGCGGGCACGTCACCGACGATCTCTTTCACCTTCGCGATCAGCGCGTCAGGGGTGCTCGGGTTGTATTCCTCGCCGTTGAATTTGACGGTCGGAGTCGAGTTGATACCGGTGGCCGCGGCCATGCCCTGCACCATCTCCACGTAGCGCCCATTGGTGATGCAGTCGGGGACGTCCCCGGCCGCACCGGCCTGGCGGGCCAGCTCGATGATCCGGCCGTTGTCCGGGTAGACACCGCTGCCCTCCTCAGGCTGGATACCCGGGGTGAAAAGCGCGGAGTGGAAGCGGCGGAACGCTTCGACGGACTCGTCGGCGATGCAGTACGCAGCGCCACCGGCCCGGGACGAGTAGCCGTTGCCGGCTTTATCCAGAATCGCCACCATGTGGTAGTCGACGGCCACCGCACCGGAGTCGATGAGCTTGTTGATGGTCGGGCCGAACTGCTGCTCCAGATGACCGCAGGCGGGGCACAGGAAGTCCTCGAAGAGGCTCAGCGTCACCTTGGGCTCCGAAGTGCCCTCTTTGGTGATCACGTTGGGCGCTGCGACGTGCACGGCCCTGGCCTCACCGGAAGCCGGCCGCTTGTGGCCGGTCATCACGATGTAGAGCACCAGGCCGACGGCGAACAGCACCACCACGGCTGTCAGCCCGATCTGAACCCACAGGTTGCGCTTGCGGTCAGCCGCTTTGAGGTCGTACTTCGCGGTCTTCTTCGGTTTGGCCACGTCGACAAGCGTACCGGCGTCGACAGGTCAACTTTCGGCGTGGCTGAGATGTGCGCGCAGCGCGGAGATCATCGCCCCCGTGGCGGTGGCGCTGCCGCCGCCCAGAGGAAAGAAGCTGGCGAAAGCGTGGATCATCGAGCGCTCCTCACGGAGGTCGACAACCACCCCGGCGTCGCGCATCGCCCTGGCGTATCGGTTGCCCTCGTCCCGCAACGGATCGAAGCCCGCGGTGACCACCAGCGCCGGAGGTAAGCCGGACAGATCCTCGCTGAGCAGCGGTGACACCATCGGATCCTCGGCCGACACCTCAGCGCCGTCGAGGTAGTGCCCGGCGAACCAGTCCATGTCACGTTTCTTCAGGAAGTAGCCGTCGGCGAACAGCGTCTTGGATCGCGTGTCGCTCGACATGTCGGTGACCGGATAGAGCAGCAACTGCAGCGCCGGCAGCGGCAGTTCGGAATCGCGGGCCTGCTGGGTCACTACGGCGGCCAGGTTGCCGCCCGCACTGTCCCCGCCGACCATGATGCGCGTGGCACCCAGGCCGGCGGCGTGGTCGAGCGCCCAGCGGTAGGCGGCGTAGGCGTCGTCGACAGCAGCCGGTGCCTTGTGCTCGGGCGCGAGCCGATAGTCCACGGAGATGACCTGGATCCCGCCGTCCCGGCAGATCAACCGGCACAGACTGTCGTGGGTATCGAGGTCGCCGATCACGAAACCACCGCCGTGGAAGTACAGCAGCAACGCCGGTATCGCCGGGGAACCGCTGCCGTCGGGGACATACCGTCGCGCCCGCATCGGCCCGGCCGGCCCCGGAATCGAAATCTCGGTGACGTCCGCACGGATCCGGGTCTTCATCATTCCCGCTGTGACCGCCAGCGCCGCTCGGGAAACGGCGACACCGGATTCCGGACTGTAGTCGGCAACCAGTCCGCCGACTCCGGCCGCGTGTTGGGCGGCCAGTGTCAGCTGCAACGTCGTGTCCAGTGTGTTGCCGTCGACGGTCACCGACCGCCCGCCCAGCATCAGCCTCTTGAGCTGATCCGGGATCCGCGGGATCGCGGCCAAGGTCAATCCCGTGGCCCGCTCCAGCAGCTTCTGTTTGACCACATCCCAGCCATGACCATCATGTCCGCCTTCGACTGGTCCGCCTGGCAGACTTTCAGTCATGGCTGCTCCTTCTGTGAGTCCTCGTGTCACGCTCAACGACGGTAATTCGATACCGCAAGTCGGACTGGGGGTATGGCAGACCCCCGCCGAGGAGACCGAACGCGCGGTGACGGCCGCACTGCAGGCAGGCTATCGGCACATCGACACCGCGGCCGCCTACCGCAACGAGGCCGAGACCGGCCGCGGCCTGGCCAACTCCGGGGTCCCCCGCGACGAGGTGTTCCTGGTGACCAAGCTGTGGAACAGCGACCAGGGATATGACTCCACGCTGGCCGCGTTCGACGCGAGCCTGGATCGGCTGGGCGTCGACTATCTCGATCTGTATCTGATCCACTGGCCGGTACCCGCCAACAACGCCTATGTCGAGACGTTCAGGGCGTTCGCGCACCTGCACGATCAGGGCCGGGTCCGCTCTATCGGGGTGAGCAATTTCGAGCCCGAACATCTCAACGTGCTCATCGACTCCACCGGCATCGTGCCCGCGGTCAACCAGATCGAGTTGCACCCGCTACTACCGCAGCACGAGCTTCGTGAGGTGCACGCCAGGCTCGGCATCGCGACCGAGGCGTGGAGTCCGTTGGGGCAGGGGTCGCTGCTCACCGATCCGGTGATCACACAGATCGCCGAACGGCACGGTAAAACCCCCGCACAGGTACTGATTAGGTGGCATATCCATCTGGGTAATATCGTCATCCCGAAGTCGGTGAACCCCGAGCGGATTGTCAGCAATTTCGACGTGTTCGATTTCGATCTGGACGAAACGGACATGGCGGCCATCGCCACGTTGGAGACAGACACCCGCCTGGGTCCCGATCCGCGAACCTTCAACTTCACAGGATAGGTGACATGACCTCCTCGGACGGGGCTGCGATTCCCACCGTCACGCTCAACGACGAACGCACGATCCCCGTGGTCGGCCTGGGCGTCGGCGGTCTCTCGGACTCTGAGGCCGAGCGCGTGGTGTCCGCGGCGCTGGAGGCCGGCCACCGGTTGATCGACACCGCGGCGGCCTACGGCAACGAAGCCGGTGTCGGGCGCGCCATCGCGGCGTCGGGCATACCCCGCGAGGAAATCTCGGTCACCACCAAACTGGCCATCACCGATCACGGCTTCCAGTCCTCCCAGAACGCCGCACGAGCCAGCCTCGAACGGCTGGGCCTGGACTATGTCGACCTCTACCTGATCCATTGGCCGGGCAACGATGTCGGCAAGTACGTCGACAGCTGGGGTGGCCTGATGGCGCTCAAGCAGCAGGGATTGGCGCGCTCCACCGGCGTGTCCAATTTCAGCCCCGAGAATCTCTCGACGATCGTCGACCTGACGTTCACGGCGCCCGCGGTCAATCAAATCGAGCTGCACCCGTTGCTGAATCAGAGCGACTGGCGGGCAGCCAACGCCCGCTACAACGTCGTCACGGAGGCCTACAGCCCCCTCGGCGTCGGCAATCTGCTCGACAACCCGGCGGTCACGGCCATCGCCGAGGCGCACGGCAAGACGCCGGCGCAGGTGCTGATCCGCTGGAGCATCCAGCTGGGCAACATCGTGATCTCCCGATCGACCGATCCCGAGCGCATCGCGTCCAATTTCGACGTGTTCGGTTTCGAGCTGACGGGCGAACAGATGGACAGCCTCAACGGTCTCGACGACGGCACCCGGTTCCGGCCGGACCCGGCGACTTTCACGGGCTGACCGAATCCGCGCGGAGCGTCAACCCACCGGGCAGGTTGCGGCCGCCTCGCGCAGGACACCTGCCGAGGCCGCGTCGACCGGAAGCGCATAGCCGCGTAGCACCTCGGCGAACTGCACCGCGTATTGGCACCAGAACGCGCGGTTGGGTGGCATCCAGTGGGCGGGTTCCTGGTCTCCCTTGTCCTGATTGGGTTTACCGGCAACCGCGAGCAGATTGGCCGGGTCGTTGGCGAAACGGAGTCGCATATCGTCCGGCCAGTCCCTGGCCCCGAGATCCCACGCCAACGCCAGCGGCACGATGTGGTCGATCTGTACCGAGGCGCCGGTCTGATTGCCGCGGACGAATGACACGACCGCGTTCGTGTACGGATCGTGCAGTGTGCCCGTCGCCACTGCGGTCGGGCACCGCTTGATCGCGACGAAGGTCTTGTCCACCAGGTCGCGGTCGAGGATGTCGTTACGGGTGTCGCAGCCGTTGTGCCCGCCGGGCGCACTGTTGTCGTCGTCCCAGGATTCGCCGAACGCCGCACGACGGTAATCGTTGCCGCGCACCCGCACCGGAATCTGCGGCACGCCGGCCAGCAGGTCGATGCCGGCTGCCACGGTGGGCGGCTGCGCTTGAGCGACGAACCGCGCGACGTTGTGCGTCGACGTGGTCACCTGAACGGCCACCACCACCGCGAGTGCGACGGCCGCCACCAGCCACCACACCCGTCGGTTCGTCATGACTTGTCCAGGTACTCGACCCGGTCGGTGTTCACGAACTGCGCTGCCAGCAGATCCATTCCGGGATCGTGCGGGCTCTGTTCGTACCGTCGCTCGCAGAACTCCCTGGCCTCCTGGATCACTTCCAGATGATCGCGCAGCGATAGGAAGCGCAGGTTGATGGCGCGTCCGGACTGGTTGAGGCCCAGCACATCTCCCTCCCGACGCTCATCGAGGTCGAGATCGGCGAGTGCGAAACCGTCCAGGGTCGCCGCCACGGCCTTGATCCGCTCACCTGCCTTGGAGGTCTCCGGCAGGCGGGTGGCCAGCAGGCACAAGCTGGGATGCTGCCCGCGACCGATCCGCCCGCGCAGCTGGTGCAGCTGGCTGACGCCGAACCGGTCGGCGTCCATCACCACCATCATGGTCGCATTGGGCACGTCGACGCCGACCTCGATCACGGTGGTGCACACCAGCACATCGATCTCGCCGGCTCGAAACAGCCCCATCACCGCGTCCTTCTCATCACCGGATAACCGGCCGTGCATGAGCCCGAGCCGTAAGCCAGACAGCGGGCCCGTACTCAACCGGTCGAACAGGTCGATCACGGTGATGGGCGGAGGGCCGCCGCGGTTGTCGTTCTTGTCGGCGGGTTTGTCCGATTCGTCGATACGGGAGGCCACCACGTAGGCCTGCCGGCCGGCGTCGACCTCCTCGCGAATCCGGGCCCAGGCCCGGTCCAGCCAGGACGGCTGCTGTGAGACGAAGATGGTGTTGGTGGCGATGGGTTGCCGACCGCGGGGCAGCTCGCGCAGCGTCGACGTCTCCAGGTCGCCGTACACCGTGAGCGCCACCGTGCGCGGAATCGGCGTGGCCGTCATCACCAGCAGATGCGGAGTCAGGCCATCACGTGCCTTGGCGCGCAACGTATCCCGCTGCTCCACCCCGAAGCGGTGCTGTTCGTCGACGACCACCATGCCCAGGTTGTGGAACTCGACGGCCTCCTGCAGCAGTGCGTGCGTGCCGACGACGATGCCGGCCTGCCCCGACGCCACCTGGGCGCGCACCGCGCGCTTCTGCGGTGCCGTCATCGACCCGGTGAGCAGCGCGACACCGGTTGCCGTCTCGGCACCGCCGAGTTCCCCCGCCATCGCCAGCGGCCCCAGCACGTCACGGATCGAGCGCGCATGTTGGGCCGCAAGGACTTCGGTGGGTGCCAACAAGGCGCATTGATAACCCGCGTCGACCATCTGCAACATCGCCAGCACCGACACGATGGTCTTACCCGAACCCACCTCACCCTGCAGCATCCGGTTCATCGGGCGGGTCGAGGTCAGCTCGCCCGAGATCACCTCCAGCACTTCGGATTGTCCGGCAGTCAACTCGAAAGGCATCCGGGCGCGCATCGCAGCGGCCAGTCCGTGATCGACGGGTGGTGCGGCAGGGCCGGATTCGCTCAGCTCGCTGTAGCGCCGGCCCACCAATGCCCACTGGAGTCCGATGGCTTCGTCGAATGTGAGCCGCTCCTGGGCGCGTTCGCGCTCGAGCGTGTTCTGCGCCAGATGGATCGCCCGCAGTGCCTCGTCTTCGGTCATCAGATTGTGTTCGCGCACAAAGGATTCCGGCAGCGGATCGGGAACCGGGTCGAGGACGTCGAGCGTCTGCCGCACACACGCGTAGATGTCCCAGCTCTGCACCTTGGCCGATGCCGGATAGATCGGGAAGAAGTCTCGCTCGAACTCGGCCAGCATCTCCTCCCCGGTAGCTCCCGATGCCGAGGCGATGGTTTTGAGCGACTTGGTCCCGATCTGCTTGCCAGACGGGGCGTTGAGGACCAGGAAGGCCGGGTGGTCCAACTGGAGGTTGTTGCGGAAGTACTTGACCTCGCCGGAGAGCATGAGCCGCGTACCGGTCGGCAACTTGTCGACCATCCATCCGGCGTTGAAGAACGTCGCCGTCACGGTGGGCCGATGCTCCCCCAAGGTGACCCGCAACCAGGTTCGGCTCTTCGGCCGGCCCGTCTTCTTGCTGAAGGTCGGCTTCATCTCGCCGGTTTTGGTTTCGGTGATCACCTCGATGAACGTGACGTGCTCGCCCTCTTCAAAGTCGAGAGCCTCGCCCTCACCACGCACTGACATCCCGTCGCTGTACTTGCGGGGATAGTGCCGCAGCAGATCGTTGACGGTGACGATGCCGAAGTGTTCTTCGAGAGGCTTGGCGGCGCGGGCGCCGAGCACGAAATCGAGACGGTCGCTGAGGCTGACCACTACTCCACCCCGATCAGCAGGGCGTCGCCCCGGTGGCCCGTGTGATAGGTGACCAACTCGGCGCCGAGGTGCTCGCGATGAACGTGCGCCTGCAGTGCCTCGCCCACCGCACCGTCCACACCATCACCGGTCAGCACCGTGATCAATTCTCCGCCCGCCACCATCAGCAGGTCGATCAATCCGGCTGCGGCCGTGGTGATATCAGACCCCACGATCAGCACCTCGTCGCCCGCGATACCGAGCCCGTCGCCCGGCTTGCAGGCACCCGCCCACGTCAGCGCCTCTTCGCTGGCGATCCGCACCGTCCCGTGCCGTGCGCCGGCGGCCGCCCGCGCCATGGTGTACCCGTCATCGACGGCTTGTCTGCTCTCGTCGTGGACCGCCAGCGCGGCCAGACCCTGCACCATCGACCCGGCCGGCACCGGCACGACATCGATACCGCGCCCGATCGCCGCCGTACAGCCGGCCACCAGCTCCTCCGCGGCCACATAGCCGTTGGGCAGCACCATGATCTGGGCCGCCCCCACGTCGATCAAGGCACGCAACAACTGCTGTGCGCTGATGGGTTCGTCCGCCTTGGGCCGCAACACGTGCGCTCCCTCGCCGGAAAACAATTCGACGCCGCCGTCCCCGTCGACGACAGCCAGCACGGCCCGCTCACGGGCCCAGCCCCCCGCCGGAGTGAGGCCGGGGCCCACCGTCAGGGCGGTGATCTGGATGCGGCTCAGCGTCCCGACCGCCAGCCCGGCCTCGACCGCGGCCCCGGCGTCGTCGAGGTGGACGTGCACCGAGTACTGGTCGTTGCCGGAAGCGGCGATCGCGACTGACTCACCCATCTGCTCGAGCGCCGCCCGTAACCCCTCGACGGCGGGAGCGCCACAGCCCGTCAGCAGATACATCACCTCGAACTGCGGTGGGGCGTCAGCGACGGCAAGGTCGGCCGGCGCCGGCGGAGCCTGCGGTGAGGACGGTGTGTACACCGGCCGGCGGGGCGCATGCCCCACCAACGTCGCCGTCATCGCGTCGAGCAGAACCAGCAGACCGCGCCCGCCCGAATCGACCACACCGGCCTTGGCCAGCACGTCGAGTTGCTCCGGTGTGCGGTCCAGCGCGGTGGCCGCGGCATCACCCGCGGCCGCGGCCGCGTCAGCTACGTCGCCGCCTTCGGCCGCGCAGCGCTCGGCAGCCTGGGCCGCGGCCTCCAGCACCGACACGATGGTGCCCGGTACGGGCTCACCCATCGACGTACCGGCCAGGGCGGCGGCATGGCGCAGCGCCGCGCCCAGCAGCGCGGCGTCCACCATGGGCAGATCCCCGTCACGCCGGGCCGCCGCGTTGGTGATCGCCTCGGCCAGACCGAGCAGAATCTGCGACAGGATCACCCCGGAGTTGCCGCGGGCCCCCTGTAACGCGCCGGCCGCCAGCGCGCTCGCCAGCGCCGGAATGTCCCCGTCAACCGGTTCGGCGTCGATATGCGCCCATGCCGAACGCATCGTGAACAGCATGTTTGTCCCGGTGTCGGCGTCGGCCACCGGGAAAACGTTGAGCCGGTTGATCTCGTCGGTATGGCTGATCAGGTCATCGACGGCGGTGTGGGCCCAGGCACGCAGTGCGGGGCCATCCAGCCGTCGAGCCGACATCGGACCTCCCAATCCCCATCAGATCCCACAGAATGGCGCGACCGCCCCCGCAGCCACCGCCGTGGGCGCCAGCCTATCGAGTTGTGGCGACACACTTGATCAGAGCACCGTCAGCTGTGGACAACCTGGCGTCGTGTTCACGGGCCGTTTTGGCGATCCCCTGAGGTCCCGGTATTCTGATCAGGTTGTCGGGCTGAGCCCCGCCGTTTCCGGCGAGCGGGCCCAGACCCCCAAGGACTGAATTCGAGGAGTTGTTGATATGGCTGCCGTGTGCGATATCTGCGGAAAGGCCCCGGGCTTCGGCAAGTCGGTGTCGCACTCGCATCGGCGGACCAGCCGACGCTGGGATCCGAACATCCAGTCGGTGCGCGCGGTCGCGCGTCCGGGTGGCAACAAGCAGCGCGTGAACGCCTGCACCTCCTGCATCAAGGCCGGCAAGGTCTCGCGCGGCTGAGGTCGCGCACCTCATCGTCTGCGCGACAATTCCGTTTATCTGAGGTCACGGCGGGGTATCTCCCGCCGTTATGACCCCATGTCGTGCATCACACACACCGCTCTATGCGTTTGCTGCTGCCGTCGCGGTCGGCTCGATATTGACCGCGTGCGGTGGCACCGCCTCCGAGGACGATACGACCACGTCGGAGAGCCCTACAACCACCGAGGCGCCCGTGACCTCGGAAGGCCCGGCCACTGAAACCGAGACCACGGTGATCGAGACCCCGGTATCGCCCGGGCCTGCATCGCCGCCGGCCGAGATGCCCGGCCCGCCGACCGAAGGCGACGGCGACGTGACCGTACAGATTCCGTCACCGGGCATCCCTTCGCCCCCGCCGGTACCGGCCCCGCCGGCCATCCCCGCCCCGCCGGCAGTGCCGATGCCCTGATTCTCAGGGCAGCCGCCAGTCGATCGGGTCGGCACCCTTGTGCTGCAACAGCTCGTTGGCACGGCTGAACGGGCGCGATCCGAAGAAGCCGCGCGACGCCGACAGCGGCGACGGATGCGGCGATTCGATCGTCACGCAGTCGCCTTCGGCCAGTAGTGGTTTCAGCGTGGACGCGTCACGGCCCCAGAGCACCGCCACCAACGGTTGATCGCGGGCGACCAGCGCCCGGATGGCACACTCTGTCACCGCTTCCCAGCCCTTGCCGCGATGGGAGGCCGGAGCGCCGGGAGCCACCGTCAGCACCCTGTTGAGAAGCATCACGCCTTGTTCGGCCCACGGCGTGAGGTCACCGTTGACCGGCGGCGGGTAGCCCAGATCCGCGGTGTACTCGGTGAAGATGTTCGTCAGGCTGCGCGGCAGCGGTCGGACATCGGCGCCCACCGAGAAACTGAGGCCGACAGCATGCCCCGGCGTCGGATACGGATCCTGACCGACGATCAGCACGCGCACCTTGTCGAACGGAAAAGTAAAGGCGCGCAGGACATTCTGACCGGTAGGCAGATAGCGTCTGCCGGCCGCCAGTTCGGCCCTGAGGAACTCCCCCATCTTCGCGACGTGCGCGCCTACCGGCTCGAGTGCGCGGGCCCAGCCGTCCTCGACCAGTTCATTCAGGGGACGTGCACCTGTTGAATTGGTTGTCGCATCCGCAGTCACAGAAAGCCAACTTAGCCTGACTGCTCAGTCAAACGATTGCCATCCCGCACGACCCGCCCACGGCGCGCCGTCCACGAGCACCGCGGCCGGGCCTTCGAGCACTCGGCCGATGGCGCGCCACCCGGGGGGCACCGCGCCTGGGAACGTCGCCGCCAGCGCGTGGTCCTCACCGCCGCCGAGCACCCACTCCCACGGGTCGGCATCCACTGCTGCGGCAGCCTCGGCCACCACCTGCCTGTCGCCCTCGAGAAAGCCGCGGTCCACGTCGATGCCGACCCCCGAAGCCGCGGCGATGTGGCCCAGGTCGGCGAGCAATCCGTCGGACACATCGGTCATCGAGGTGGCCCCCGCCTCAGCCGCCCGGGCGCCCTGCCCGTAGGGCGGCTGCGGGGTCAGATGCCGCTGCCGCAGTTCGGTGAACCGGTCGACGCCAGCGAGCAGCAGCGCGTATCCCGCCGCCGAGCAACCCAGCTCGCCGACCACCGCCACGGTGTCGCCGGGCTGGGCACCGCTGCGGCACACCGGTTCCCGCCCACCGAGATCGCCGAGCACGGTGACCGATATCACCCACAGCGGAGCGCTCACCAAGTCTCCCCCGGCGATGCTCGCGCCCAGCCGGCGCGCTTCGTCCCACAGACCGTCGGCCAGTTCCGCACTGGCGCTGACCGACGTCTCCGACGGTGCCCCGAACGCCACCACGAAGGCGGTGCTACGACCCCCCATCGCTTCGATGTCGGCGGCGTTCTGGGCGATCGCCTTGCGCCCGATGTCGTGCGGCGTCGACCAATCCAGCCGGAAATGGCGGTCCTGGATCAGCATGTCGGTGGAGACCACCGTGCGGCCGTCGGCCACCGTCACCACGGCTGCGTCATCGCCGGGGCCCAACGTCACCGCGTCGGCCTGCGTGCGGCCGGCCACCAAGCGGTCGATGACGACGAATTCCCCGGCTCCCCCCAGCGTGTCGTCGTTGTCGTCACCGGAACCGCTCCCGATGGTCTCGCCCGTCATGTGGCCTCCTGCCGGTCGGCTGCCGCGTCCTGAACCCAAACCCGACCTGCGGTACGTTTGGTGCCTGCGGCCAGCAGTTTATGCAGCGAGATGGAGGAGACAGCCGGTGGTGGAGGCTTACGTGCTGATCCAGACGGAGGTGGGCCGCGCCGAAGTCGTCGCCAAACAACTCGCCGGGCTGCCGGGCGTGGTGTCCGCGGAATACGTGACCGGGCCCTATGACGTGGTGTTGCGCGTGAGCGCCGAGACGTTGACGGCATTGCGGTCCGATGTGGTCCCCGCCGTACAGCAGGTGCCGGGAATCACGCGGACCCTGACCTGTCCGATCGCCCCGGCCGGGCACCCATAGAGTTGGTGGGGTGACCGACTCGCACGCCGCCGACGGACCGCCCCGGGCCTTGCTCATCGCGGCGGTTGTCGTCGCGGTCTCGGTGCTGATCACCGTCCTCGGCATCGCCGCGTCCCGGCAACAGTCCCCCTCGCAGCAGCCCGTGGCCATCCCGGCGATACCGGCACCCCAGGCCGACAGCAGCCAGTGCCAGGACCTGCTGGCGGCGCTGCCCGAGCAGCTCGGCGATTTCCGCCGGGCACCGACCGTTGACCCGACGCCGCCTGCCACCGCGGCATGGCGCGCCGAGCCGGACACCGAACCCGTGGTGCTGAGGTGCGGGCTGGAACGCCCGGCCGATTTCGTCGTGGGCACGCCGCTGCAGGTGGTCGACGAGGTCCAGTGGTTCCGGGTGGGCGAAGCCGGCCCGGCCGCCGATGATCAGGGCCGCAGCACGTGGTACGCGGTGGACCGCCCGGTGTACGTCGCGTTGACGCTGCCGGCCGGGTCCGGGCCGACACCCATTCAGCAGATCTCCGGCCAGATCGCCCGCACGATGGGCGCCCAGGAGCCGGCACCGGGACCGCCGCGCTGAAGGTTCAGCGCAAGCCGGTTCCGCGCGCGAGCGCGGTCTCGACCATCGCGGTCAGCAAGGTCGGGTAGTCGACGCCGCTGGCGGCCCACATCCGCGGGAACATCGAGATGGTGGTGAATCCCGGCATGGTGTTGATCTCGTTGATCACCGGCCCGTCGTCGGTGAGGAAGAAGTCGACGCGGGCCAGCCCCTGGCAGTCGATCGCGGTGAAGGCACGCACGGCCAACCGACGGATCTCCTCGGAGATCTCGTCGTCAACCTTGGCGGGCACATCCAATTCGGCTGCGTCTTCGAGGTATTTCGTGGCGAAGTCGTAGAAGCCGTCCTCGCGTCCGCGCACACCGGCCACCCGGATCTCGCCCACGGTGCTGGCTTCGATCCGGCCGTCGGGGAATTCCAGTACGCCGCATTCCAATTCGCGGCCGGGGATGGCGGCCTCGACGATCACCTTCGGGTCGTGGCGGCGCGCGAGTTCGATCGCCGCGGGCAGTTCATCCCACGCCGCGACCCGGCTCACGCCGATCGAGGATCCACCCCGGGCCGGTTTGACGAACACCGGCAGGCCGAGTCGTTCGCGGTGTTCGAGGTCGAGGGTGGATTCGCTGGGACGCAACACCACGAAGTCGCCGATCGGCAAGTTCTCGGCGACCAGAAGCTTCTTGGTGAATTCCTTGTCCATTCCCGCGGCGCTGGACAGCACACCGGAGCCCACGTACGGGATCCCGGCCAGTTCCAGCAGTCCTTGGATGGTGCCGTCCTCGCCGTAGGGGCCGTGCAACACCGGGAAGACCACGTCGACAGCGGCCAACAGCTCGCCGGGCCCGTGGCTCAGCGCCAGCAGCTGGCCGCTGCGGTTCGGAGCGGCGGGCAACGCGAGCTCGGTGCCGGATGTCTCGGTGACCTCGGGCAACCGGCCGTCGCTGATCGCGAGGGTCTCGGGGCTTCCGTCGGTCAACATCCACGAGCCGTCCGGGGTGATCCCGACGGCGACGACCTCGTACCGCTGCGGGTCGAGATTGCGCAGGATGCTGCCCGCCGACACGCATGAGATCGCGTGCTCGGAGCTACGCCCGCCGTAGACGACGGCGACGCGGGTGCGGGATCCGGTCTGATTGCGGGCACTCACAAACTAGAGAGGCTACCGTCCCGGGCGGTCCCTGCCTGTCGGCGCATCCTGACCTGGGGTTTCAACCGGCAAGGGCCTGCTCGACGTCCGCCAGCAGGTCTTCGGTGTCCTCGATCCCAGCCGAGATGCGGGCGAATCCCGCAGGAACCGGGTCACCCCACCGGGCTCGGCGGTCGACGGAGGTGTGGATTCCGCCGAAGCTGGTCGAGGCGATCAGCAGGGCGCTGCGTGCCACCAACGCGTGGACGGCGGCCTCGTCGGCCAGCTCGATCGACACCAGTCCCCCGAACCGCTTCATCTGGGCGGCGGCCGGCTCATGTGCCGGGTCTGTGGGCAGGCCCGGGTAACGCACCGAGCGCACCGCCGGATGCTTGCGCAGCATCAGCGCCAGCGCCGAGGCGTTCTGGCATTGCCGTTCGAAGCGCAGCCCGGCACTGCCGAGACTGCGCAGCACCAACCAGGCCTCGAACGCGCCCAGTATCGGCCCGGCCAGCAGCCGGTCCCGCTCGAGGGCGGCCATCAACTCGGGCTGGCTGCCCGCGACGTAGCCGGCCACCAGATCGCTGTGTCCGGACAGTGATTTGGTGGCGCTGGCCACCACCAGATCGGCTCCCAGTGAAAGCGGCTGCTGGCCCAGCGGTGTGGCGGTGGTGTTGTCGACGACCAGGGTCGCGCCACGCCGGCGGCAGGTCATCGCCAACCGGTGCAGGTCGACCACGTCGAGCCCGGGGTTGGCCGGCGTCTCGGCCAGCACCACATCGGCACGAGCAGCCGCCTCGCAGATATCGGCGATATTCGCCTCGATCACCGTTATGCCTTGTGGCGCAAGGTATTCGGCAGCATATCGGCGCACCTGATAGTAGCCGTCCGCGGGAACCACAAGTGTGCTCCCCGGCTTGGCGAGCACACGCAGGGCCGAGGTGATGGCGGCCATGCCCGAGCCGAACGTGAGCGCCCGCGCAGCTCCTTCGAGCTCGGCGAGCGCTGATTCCAGTTGCCGCCAGGACGGATTGGAGCTGCGGCCGTAGGTGTCCAGCGGCTCGGCTTCGTCGGGTGAGAGATGATACGCCGACACCGGGATCGGCGTCGGCGCAACCGGTTGCCCTGGAATCGGTTCCACACCAACAGCTTTGACACTTCGGGTGGAATCCCCGTAGAAGCTGTCCATTGGTGCTACCTCCTCGCTTCCGGAGGCCGTTACTCCGGTTTGGTGGTGCGTCCGAGCAGTCCCGCGACCGCCTCGTGAACCGACAATCCTTTGTGGCACACCCGATAAACGGCATCGGTCAACGGCATCTCGACACCGTAGCTGGAGGCCAGGGCCAGCACCGACTCACACGAGGCGACCCCCTCGGCCACATGCCCGGCTCCCGCGATCAACGCCGATTCCATCGTCCCGCCCTTGCCGAGCCGTTCGCCGAACGTGCGGTTACGGGAATGCCTGGAAGTACAGGTGGCCACGAGGTCACCGACACCGGCCAACCCGGCCAGCGTGGCCGGCGTGGCGCCCAGCGCGATGCCCAGACGCATCACCTCGGCCAGGCCGCGGGTGATGATCGCGGCGACGGTGTTCTCCCCCAGCCCCACCCCGACCGCCATGCCGCAGGCGAGCGCGATGACGTTCTTGCAGGGCCCCGCCGACTTCGGCGCCCACCACGTCGGCGTTGGTGTAGGGCCGAAAGTATCCGGTGGCCAGTGCGCGTTGCAGCGCCACCGCGCGGCCGGAGTCGCTGCAGGCCACGACGGTGGCCGCGGGCTGCTCGTCGGCGATCTCGCTGGCCAGGTTCGGCCCCGTCACCACCGCGACCCGGGACGGATCGGCTCCGGTCACCTGGACGATCACCTGGCTCATCCGCATGAGCGTGCCGAGCTCGATCCCCTTGGCCAGGCTCACCAGGGTGACGTCGTCACCGATCAGGTGCTTCCAGCCTTCGAGATTGGCCCGCAGTTGTTGCGCCGGAACGCCCAGCAACACCGTGCAGGCGCCCTCCAACGCCTCGGCCGGATCTGCGGTGGCGCGGATCGACGGCGGCAACACGACATCGCCGAGGTAGCGGCTGTTGCGATGATCGGCGTTGATCTCATCGGCAACCTCGGGGCGCCGGGCCCACATCGTCACCGGATTGCCCGCGTCCGCCAGCACCTTGGCCAGCGCCGTCCCCCACGCACCGGCACCCATCACCGCAGCCTTTACCACCCGCTCACCCTATCCCGGCGACCGCGTCGCTCGCCGGGACCGGCCGGGCTGGCAGGATGAACCCATGAGCGGCTCCCGAAGCGACAACGCCGCAGCAGCAACGCAGGCCGCTGACGTCTCCCTGGTGATCGCGGTGAAACGGCTGTCGGCCGCCAAAACCCGGCTGGCACCCATCTTCTCCGCATCCACCCGCGAGGCGGTGGTGTTGGCGATGCTCGTCGACACCGTCACTGCCGCGTCCGCCATCGCGCCGGTGACCGTGGTCACCCCCGACGACACCGCGGCTGAGGCCGCCCGGCAACTCGGTGCCGGAGTACTGGTGGACCCGACCCCGCCCGGCCACCGCGACCCGCTCAACAACGCCATCGCCGCAGCCGAGGCCGAACTGCGCTCCAACTCCCCGAATATCGTTGTTCTGCAAGGAGATCTACCTGCATTGCAGCCCCAGGAGCTGGCTGAGGCCCTGACCCTGGCGCGAGGCTATCCACGCAGCTTCGTCGGAGACCGGCACGGGACGGGAACCTCGGCACTGTTCGCGTTCGGCACTTCGCTGGCCCCGCATTTCGGATCCGATTCGGCTGCGCGCCATCGACACTCCGGTGCGATCGAGCTCACCGGCGCCTGGCCGGGCCTGCGCTGCGACATCGACACTCCCGACGATCTGCAGGCGGCCCGGCGCCTCGGCGTCGGAGCGGCCACCGCGCGCACCCTGGGCAGGCACGTCGGCAGGTAGCCGTGCACCCATGGGATAGGGAATGATCGGACAGATGAGCGAAGCCACCGAAGCCGAGCCGGGGACCCGATCGAACAACTCCCGACGGGACGCCACCTCAACCGCGTCGGTGCCCGCCATCGAGTCGGCGACACCCGAGGCACCACCGGCGGCCACCTCGCCGGCAGTGGACAACGCGCTACCGGAGGATCGGTATCTCAACCGCGAGCTGAGCTGGCTGGACTTCAATGCCCGGGTGCTGGCCCTGGCGGCCGACCCGTCCCTGCCGTTGCTGGAGCGCGCGAAGTTCCTGGCGATCTTCGCCTCCAATCTCGACGAGTTCTACATGGTCCGGGTGGCGGGCCTCAAACGCCGCGACGAGATGGGACTTTCGGTGCGCTCTGCCGACGGCCTGTCTCCGCGCGAGCAGTTGCGCCGCATCAACGAACGCACTCAGCAGATCGCCAACCGGCACGCCAACGTGTTCCTCAGTTCGGTGCGCCCGGCGCTGGCCGAAGAGGGCATCGTCATCGTCAACTGGGCTCAACTCGACGAGTCCGAACGCGCGAAGCTCTCCACGTACTTCCACGAGCAGGTGTTCCCGGTCCTCACCCCGCTGGCGGTCGACCCGGCTCACCCGTTCCCGTTCGTCAGCGGGCTGAGCCTGAACCTGGCGATCACGGTCAAGCATCCTGAGGACGGCGGCCAGCACTTCGCCAGGATCAAGGTCCCCGACAACGTCGGCCGCTTCGTGGAATTGAGCCCTCCCGCCGACGGATCGACCGTGGTGCGGTTCCTGCCGATGGAGGAACTGATCGCGGCGTTCCTGCCCGTGTTGTTCCCCGGGCTGGAGATCGTCGAGCACCACGCGTTCCGGATCACCCGTAACGCCGACTTCGAGGTCGAAGAGGACCGCGACGAGGATCTGCTGCAGGCGCTCGAACGTGAACTGGCGCGCCGCAGATTCGGCTCGCCCGTGCGGCTCGAAGTCTCCGACGACATGACCGAGAGCATGCTCGAGCTGTTGTTGCGGGAACTCGATGTGGCACCCGGCGATGTCATCGAAGTGCCCGGCCTGCTGGATCTGTCGGCGCTCTGGCAGATCTACGACGTGGACCGGCCCACGCTCAAGGACCGGCCTTTCGTGCCCGCCACCCCGCCGGCTTTCGGCGAACGCGAGACACCGAAGAGCATTTTCTCCACCCTGCGCGACGGAGATGTGCTGGTACATCACCCATATGACTCCTTCTCCACCACCGTGCAGCGCTTCATCGAGCAGGCCGCCGCCGACCCCAACGTGCTGGCGATCAAACAGACGCTCTACCGCACATCCGGTGACTCGCCGATCGTCAACGCGTTGATCGACGCGGCCGAGGCCGGCAAGCAGGTGGTCGCCCTCGTCGAGATCAAGGCCCGCTTCGACGAACAGGCGAACATCAAGTGGGCCAGGGCGCTCGAGCAAGCCGGGGTGCATGTGGTCTACGGGTTGATCGGGCTCAAGACCCACTGCAAGACCTGCCTTGTGGTCCGGCGCGAAGGCTCGACGATCCGGCGCTACTGCCACATCGGCACCGGCAACTACAACCCGAAAACCGCGCGCCTGTATGAAGACGTCGGCTTGCTCACCGCCGATCCCGACATCGGCGCCGACCTGACGGACCTGTTCAACTCACTGACCGGCTACTCGCGCAAGGACGCCTACCGCAACCTGCTGGTGGCCCCGCGCGGTGTACGCAAGGGCATCATCGAGCGCATCGACCGGGAGATCGCCGCCCACCACGAGGGTGCGGCAACCGGAATCCGGTTGAAGGCCAACGCCCTGGTCGACGAACAGGTGATCGACGCGCTGTACCGGGCCTCGCAGGCCGGGGTTCCGGTCGAGATCGTCGTGCGCGGCATCTGCGCGCTGCGCCCGGGCGTACCCGGGTACTCCGACAACGTCAGGGTGCGCTCGATCCTGGGCCGATTCCTCGAGCACTCGCGGATTATTCATTTCCGCGCCATCAACGAGTTCTGGATCGGCAGCGCCGACATGATGCATCGTAATCTCGACCGCCGTGTCGAAGTGATGGCTCAGGTCAAGGATCCGAGGCTGACCGCACAGCTCAACGAGGTGTTCGAATCGGCGATGGATCCGGCCACCCGATGCTGGGAGCTACGACACGATGGTCACTGGACGGCGCTGCCCCAGGAGGGGCAGACAGTTCGAGACCACCAGGTGTCGATGATGGAACGTCACCGACATCCCTGATCCCGCCCGGCCCCGGCCGGTGAATGACCTGCAGGAGTTGAGGTGTCGAAGGACAGCACGCCAGCAGCGACAACGGGCAACAAGCTCGTGCCGGCGGCCGGCGCCGTGTTGTGGCGCCGTGGCGAGGATGCCTCAGCCGTCACCGAGGTCGCCGTGATCCACCGTCCACGGTACGACGACTGGTCCCTGCCCAAGGGCAAGCTCGACCTCGGCGAGACCGAACCCGTTGCCGCCGTGCGCGAGGTTCACGAGGAGACGGGTTACACCGCACAACTCGGTCGCCGGCTGGGCTCGATCTCGTACGACATTCCCCAGGGAACCAAACGGGTCTGGTACTGGGCTGCCCGCGCGACAGGCGGCGACTTCGCCCCCAACGACGAGGTGGACAAGCTCATCTGGCTGCCGGTACCGGCGGCAGCTGATCAGCTGGTCTACCCGCATGATCGAAAAGTATTGCGCCGCTTCGTAAAACAGCCGCCAGACACCAAGACGGTGATCGTCGTCCGGCATGGTACGGCCGGACGGAGGTCTCGCTTCAAGGGCGACGACCGTAAGCGTCCGCTCGACAAGTTGGGGCGGGCGCAAGCCGAAGCGTTGGTCGCGCAACTACTGGCATTCGGTGCCACAACGCTTTACGCGGCTGATCGGTTGCGGTGCCACCAGACCCTGGAGCCCCTGGGCCAGGAACTCGGCGTGGACATTCACAACGAGCCGGCGCTGACCGAAGAGGCCTACGCCGACGACCACAAGACCGCTCGCCATCGACTGATCGACATCGCCGCGCGCGCGGGAACACCGGTGATCTGCTCACAAGGCAAGGTGATCCCGGGGCTGATTTCCTGGTGGTGCGAACGTGACGGCGTCCGCCCGTCCACGACAGGAAATCGCAAAGGCAGCAGCTGGGTTCTGTCACTGGTCGACGGTCGGCTCGTGGCCGCCGACCATATGTGCAGCCCGCTGTCCGCGGCACGTTAGACCGACACGAGAAAAGACACGTCGTGAGCTCAGTCACCGCTCACGACGTGCCTTTACCGTAATTACTTGCGGCCCTTCTTGGCCGGGGCCTTCTTGGCAGCCGCCTTCTTGGCGGGCGCCTTGGTCGCGGCCTTCTTGGCCGGTGCCTTGGTCGCGGCCTTCTTGGCCGGGGCCTTCTTGACAGCCGCCTTCTTGGCGGGCGCCTTGGTCGCGGCCTTCTTGGCGGGCGCCTTGGTCGCGGCCTTCTTGGCGGGCGCCTTGGTCGCGGCCTTCTTGGCCGGTGCCTTGGTCGCGGCCTTCTTGGCCGGGGCCTTGGTCGCGGCCTTCTTGGCCGGCGCCTTCTTGGCGGCGGTCTTCTTGGCAGCGGTGCGCTTGGCCGGACCGGCGGTCACGCCACGCTTGACCGCGGGACCGTCAGCCGGGAGGCGCTGCGCCCCAGAGACAACCGCCTTGAACTGTGCGCCGGGACGGAAAGCCGGCACCGAGGTGGGCTTGACCTTCACGGTCTCGCCGGTACGCGGGTTACGCGCCACCCGGGCAGCGCGGCGGCGCTGCTCGAAGACACCGAAGCCGGTGATCGTGACACTGTCACCCTTGTGCACCGCGCGGACGATGGTGTCCACAACGTTCTCCACCGCGGCGGTAGCCTGCCGACGATCGGTGCCCAGTTTGGTTGTGAGTACGTCGATGAGCTCCGCTTTGTTCATCCAAAACCTCCGAAACCAGTGGTCCTCCTTGGACCGACTAGAGGACACGGTAAACCCTGTGACCACTGATTTCCAAGAGCCACGCGCAATTTCAGGCGTAGCTAGCGAACATTCCGGCAATCCGCTTGCCCCACTTGGTCTCCGCCCGGCTGGGTCCAAAACCGGTTTGGCAGGCGGCGAATTCGGGTGCCGAAGCACCCGTACACGGCCCCGAATCAGGCCGGCAGAGTGCGCGGCTTCCAGGCCGGCCTGCGCTTCTCGTAATCCTCGATCGAAGAGAGTTTCCGCAGCGTAAGGCCTATATCGTCGAGTCCTTCGAGCAGCCGCCAGGCCGTGTAGTCGTCAATCCTGAACGGCACCACAACCGTTCCGGCGACGATATTGCGATCTTGAAGATTCACAGTGATTTCCAGGCCTGGATTCTGCTCGATCAGCTTCCATAACAGCTCGACATCGTCTTGGGCGACTTCTGCCGCCAATAGCCCGGCCTTGCCGGCGTTGCCGCGGAAAATGTCGGCGAAACGGGATGAGATAACCACCCGGAAGCCATAGTCCATGAGCGCCCAGACGGCATGTTCGCGTGAAGATCCGGTACCGAAATCGGGTCCGGCGACCAACACCGAGCCCTTGTCGAATGGCGGGAGATTCAGGATGAACGACGGATCCGAGCGCCAGGCGGCGAACAATCCGTCCTCGAAACCCGTTCGGGTGACCCGCTTCAAATAGACGGCGGGGATGATCTGGTCGGTGTCGACATTGGAGCGTCGCAGCGGGACGCCGATGCCGGTGTGAGTGCTAAAAGCCTCCATCGGGCTTCTCCTTTTGCTTTGCTTAGTGGGTTGCGGCGGGCAGATCGGCCGGGGATGCCAACTTTCCGCGCACGGCGGTGGCTGCGGCGACTGCCGGCGAGACCAGGTGCGTACGGCCGCCCTTGCCCTGACGGCCTTCGAAATTTCGGTTGGACGTCGAAGCGCAGCGCTGTCCCGGAGACAATTGGTCGGGGTTCATACCAAGACACATCGAGCAGCCGGCCTGACGCCATTCGGCGCCTGCCGCGGTGAATATGCGGTCGAGACCTTCCGATTCGGCCTGGGCCCGGACCCGCATCGACCCCGGCACGACGAGCATCCGCACGCCGTCGGCGACCTTCCGATCGCGCAGCACGTCTGCGACCACCCGCAGATCCTCGATCCGGCCATTGGTGCAGGACCCGACGAAAACGGTGTCCACGGCGATGTCACGCATCGCCATCCCGGGCCGAAGGTCCATGTAGGCCAAAGCCTTCTCCGCCGCCTGACGGTCGCCGTCGTCGCCGATCAACTCCGGATCCGGAACCGACGCAGACAGCGGGACACCCTGCCCCGGATTGGTGCCCCACGTCACGAACGGGCTCAACGTCGCGGCGTCGAGGTAAACCTCGGTGTCGAATTCGGCGCCCTCGTCGGTACGCAACTGGCTCCACGCGGCAACGGCGGCGTCCCAATCCGCACCCTTGGGCGCGTGCGGGCGACCCTTGAGGAACTCGAACGTGGTCTCGTCGGGAGCCACCATGCCGGCGCGGGCCCCGGCCTCGATGCTCATGTTGCAGATCGTCATCCGACCTTCCATGGAGAGCGCCTCGATGGCACTGCCCCGGTATTCGATGACGTGCCCCTGGCCACCGCCGGTACCGATCTTGGCGATGACGGCCAAGATGATGTCTTTGGCGCTCACCCCGGCCGGCAATACGCCGTCGACGTTGACCGCCATGGTCTTGAACGGCTTGAGGGGCAAGGTCTGTGTGGCCATCACGTGTTCGACCTCGGAGGTGCCGATGCCCATCGCGATGGCACCGAACGCGCCATGGGTCGAGGTGTGGCTGTCCCCACACACCACCGTCATGCCCGGCTGCGTCAACCCCAACTGCGGCCCGATGATGTGCACGATGCCCTGTTCGGCGTCACCCATCGGGTGCAGCCGGATGCCGAATTCCTCGCAGTTGCGCCGCAATGTCTCGACCTGGGTACGCGAAACCGGGTCTGCGATCGGCTTGTCGATGTCGACCGTGGGCACGTTGTGGTCCTCGGTGGCGATCGTCAGGTCGGGACGGCGCACCGGCCGGCCGGCCAATCGGAGGCCGTCGAATGCCTGCGGACTGGTGACCTCGTGCACGAGATGCAGGTCGATGTAGATCAGGTCGGGCTCTTTGGCCGCGCCCTCTCCCTCACCGCGCGCCACGACGTGGTCGTCCCAAACCTTTTCGGCCAGGGTGCGCGGCTTCACGGATGTCTGTGTCGATTGGTCCATCGCTACTTCTCGATTCGATTAACGGCAATGCGGGCTTGCATCAAGAGTCCGCCAGGGCTGGGCGGTACTGACGTCATCTCGCCTGTCATCTCACAATGCGAGACGTTAGTATCTCTCTGTGAGAAATGATAGCGGCATCGGCGTTCTCGACAAAGCCGTGGGTGTGCTGCACACCGTGGCCGAGTCACCTTGCGGGCTGGCCGAACTGTGCGAGCGGACCGGGCTGCCGCGGGCGACCGCCCACCGACTAGCCGCCGGGCTCGAAACCCACCGGCTGCTGGCCCGGGACGGGGACGGACGCTGGCGACTGGGCCCGGCATTGACCGAATTGGCCTCCCACGTCAACGATCCGCTTCTGGCGGCCGGCGCCGCGGTACTGCCCCGCCTGCGCGAGATCACGGGCGAGAGCGTGCAGCTGTACCGGCGAGAGGGTCAATCGCGGGTCTGCGTGGTGGCGCTGGAACCTCCGGCAGGGCTGCGCGACACCGTGCCGGTGGGTACTCACCTGCCGATGACGGCCGGATCAGGAGCCAAAGTGCTACTGGCGTATGCCGACGCAGCCACCCAGCAGGCCGTGCTGCCGGCCGCCAAGTTCACCGACCGCACACTGGCCGAGGTCCGTAAGCGCGGATGGGCGCAGAGTGCCGCTGAACGCGAACCGGGCGTGGCGAGCGTCTCGGCCCCCGTCCGCGACGGACGTGGCGCCGTGATCGCCGCGGTGTCGGTGTCCGGGCCGATCGACCGCATGGGCCGCCGGCCCGGCGCCCGCTGGGCCGCCGATCTGCTCGCCGCCGCCGACGCGCTCACGCGCCGACTGTGAGGCGAATCTCAATCACCCGGCGATTGGTTGTCACGCCAGTTGGTTGTCACGCCAGAGTGGCCGTCGAGCCCCAGCGCCAATCCAGCGTGACAAACCGAGCGGTCCGCCGTCGCCGACCCGGCCCAGATTCACCCGTCGTCACGCCAGAGTGACGTTCGACACCCACAGCCACTCTGGTGTGACAAAGGCAAGCGGGCCCGCACCCGCCAACGCAAAAGCGCCCAGTTCGTATGAACTGGACGCTTTTACCTCTGTACCCCCGATGGGATTCGAACCCACGCTACCGCCGTGAGAGGGCGGCGTCCTAGGCCGCTAGACGACGGGGGCTAGAACTTCCGGATGGTCAGCATAGCTTAGGCGGTCGTGCTCACCTAATCCGGCTGAACCGCTCCGGATGGCTGGGGTACCAGGACTCGAACCTAGAATGGCTGAACCAGAATCAGCTGTGTTGCCAATTACACCATACCCCATTAATTGCCCATCACCGCAGGTCACGGGCAATTTTTGGTCCGATCTGCTCGGCGGGGGCTTCCCCGCTTTGCTTTCCGGGCCGACGAGCAGACTACCAAAGATTTTCGGCTCTCTTTACCAAGGCCCGTCGCGCCCGGGTGTTCACAGCGCGGCGCGGGCCGCCCGTAACCGCTTCAGGCTGCGCTCGGCACCCAGCAGCTCCATCGACTCGAACAGGGGCGGGCTGATGGTCGCGCCCGTGACGGCGACGCGGATCGGTCCGAACGCCTTACGAGGCTTGAGCTCCAGACCCTCCAGGAGCGCCGTCTTGAGCGCCGCCTCGATGTTGGCGGTGTTCCACTCCCCGACGCCCTCCAAGGCGCTCAGCGCGGCGTCCAGGACCGGTACGGCCTCCTCCCGCAGTTCCTTGGCGGCGGCCTTCTCGTCGATCTCGTAGGAGCCGTCGTCGAAGAACTTCAGCAGCCCCCACGCGTCACCGAGGACGACGATGCGGGTCTGGATCAGTGCCGCGGCCTCGGCGAATGCGGCGTCGTTCAAACCCGTGTCGTGGCCGTGGGCGTCGAGATACGCACGCAGCCGGGCGGTGAAATCCTCAGGCGTCAGCAGCCGGATGTGCTCGGCGTTGATCGCATCGGCCTTTTTCTGGTCGAACCGCGCCGGATTGGAGTTGACGTCGGCCACGTCGAAGGCGGCCACCATCTCGTCGAGACTGAACACGTCGTGGTCGTCGGCGATGCCCCAGCCCAGCAGGGCCAGGTAGTTCAGCAGGCCCTCCGGCAGGAAACCGCGGTCGCGGTGCAGGAAGAGGTTCGACTGCGGGTCCCGCTTTGACAGCTTCTTGTTGCCCTCACCGAGAACACTTGGCAAATGCGCGAATTCGGGCACTCGCTCGGCCACACCGATCCGCATCAGCGCTCGGTAGAGGGCGATCTGGCGCGGTGTCGAGGGCATGATGTCCTCACCGCGCAGCACATGGGTGATCTTCATCAGCGCGTCGTCGACCGGGTTCACCAAGGTGTACAACGGATCTCCGTTGGCCCGCGTGATCGCGAAATCCGGCACCGAGCCCGCCGGGAAGCTCACCGGCCCGCGCACCAGATCGGTCCAGCCCAGATCCTCGTCGGGCATCCGCAGACGCAGCACGGGCTTACGACCCTCGTCGGCAAAGGCTTTGCGCTGCTCGTCGGTGAGCGTGCGATCGAAATTGTCGTAGCCCAACTTGGGGTTCCGGCCCGCGGCGTGGTGGCGAGCCTCGACCTCTTCCGGTGTCGAATAAGCCTCGTAGACCTCGCCGGCCTCGAGCAGGCGCGCGATCACGTCGCGGTAGATCTCGCTGCGCTGCGACTGCCGGTAGGGCTCGTAGGGGCCGCCCACCTCGGGGCCCTCGTCCCAGTCCAGACCCAACCAGCGCAGGGCGTCGAGAATGGCGGCGTAGCTCTCGTCGCTGTCACGAGCGGAATCGGTGTCCTCGATGCGGAAGACGAACGCTCCCCCGGTATGCCGGGCGTAAGCCCAGTTGAACAGCGCGGTGCGCACCAACCCGACGTGCGGGGTTCCGGTCGGCGACGGGCAGAACCGCACCCTGACCGGTCCAGCGGGAGATGTCATCACTTTCCTCTACTTCTTCTTGCGGACAACGGGATTGGTGAGGGTGCCGATGCCCTCGACGGAGACGCTCACGGTGTCCCCGTCTTCGATGGGGCCCACGCCCTCGGGGGTTCCGGTGAGGATGAGATCGCCCGGAAGCAGCGTCATCACCGCCGAGACCCACTCGACGATGGCGCCGATGTCGTGGATCATCAGCGAGGTCCGGCTGAGCTGGCGCACTTCCCCGTTGACCTCGGTGCGGATCTCCAGATCGGAGGGGTCGAGGTCGTTGACGATCCACGGGCCCACCGGGCAGAAGGTGTCATGGCCCTTGGCCCGCATCCACTGGCCGTCCTTGGCCTGTTGATCGCGCGCCGAGATGTCGTTGGCGATGGTGTAGCCCAAGATGTTCTCGGCCGCCCGCGCGGCGGGCACGTCCTTGCAGGGTCGCCCGATGACGATGGCCAGCTCACCCTCGTGGTGAACCGGATGGGCATCGGCCGGCAACTGGATCGGCACGTTGGGGCCGATGATCGCGGTGTTGGGTTTGAGGAAGATCACCGGATCCTCGGGGGCCGCCCCGCCCATCTCCGCGGCATGGGCTTCATAGTTCTTGCCCATACAGATGACCTTGCTGGCGAGGATGGGGGCCAGCAGCCGGACATCGGCCAGCGGCCAGCTTCGCCCGGTGAAGTTGGGGGTGCCGAACGGGTGCTCGGCGATCTCTTTGCAGACGGCATCGGCGCCGTCGCCTTCGACACTGACGAAAGCGACGCCGTCGGGACTGGCGATTCGACCTAAGCGCATTGGTCAAGCGTAGTTACGGTGCCGTGGACGATCGGTGTCAGCTCCCGTCGAACATCGCGGCGAGGAACGGCGTCGAATCCGGGACCGAGGCCATCACGGTGCCGGAGTGGTCTTCGTCGGGATAGACCTTGAGGGTGACGTCCTGCCCGTTTGCCCGCAACTGCTCGTCGAGTTGCAGCGACATGTTGGGCGGGACATCCCGGTCCTGCAGCCCGACGCCGAGGAAGATCGGCCGGTCGTAACCGCTCGTCGGGGTGCCGAGGTAGGCATCGAGGGCTTCCGACACTCCCGGCAGGGTGGCCAGCGGCGCACGGAAGAACCCGGTCGGCGTCATGGCCGTGAGCTGCTGGTCGAGCTCCGGTTTGCACAGCGTCTCGGCCTTGTTGACGGCATCGAGCCCGGCCGGGGTGAGGACACTGTCGACGTCGATGTCGGGGCGGGCCTCGCGGAACCCGGCGAGAATGTAGGCGGTGTAGCTGTTGGCGGCCGGCCCCAGGTTGGGCGGCAGCGCCATGTCGGGCCCGGCCTGTTTGACGACGCTCTCGACGTTGAACGGCGTGCCGGTGGCCACCACGCCGCGGTAGTCCAGACCGGTCCCCCGGCTGAACTCGGTGGCCCAGCGCGCACTGTTGACTGCGGCGCCACCTCCCTGCGACTGGCCGACGAGTGCCCACTTCGGCGACAACGGCAGGCCCATGTGGTGCATGGCGATGACGGAGTCGACGACGCTGTGGGCGGTGGCAACGCCGTTGAGGTAGCTCATGAGTCCCGGAGTGCCCAGCCCGGCGTAATCGGAGCCGACGACGGCGTAGCCCTGGTCGAGCCAGTGGGTGAGGTATTCCACATCCCGAGCGCTGCGCGGCTGGGCCGACGGTGCGCAGTCGTCGCCGAGTCCGACCGTGCCGTGCGCCCAGGCGATGGTCGGCCAGCCACCCTCCGGGGCCTGACCGTGCGGAAGGAACACCGCGGCGGTACTGAGCGCCGGCGAATCATGTTGATCGACAGTCGAATAGAGGATGCGATAGGCACTGGCCGCACCCGGCACCGACAACGCCGGGTCCAGCGGGACCGTCTCGATCAGGGTGCCTGCCACGGGAATCGGTGTGTCGAAGTGCCGTGCGTCCAGCCCTGACCAGTTCGGCGCGGCCGCCGTCGCGCTCGGCGCCGCCAGGAACCCACATATCAGCAAAACGGTTGCCGTCAACCACAACTTCACCGCCACAGCCTATGGCAGCGCTACTCGTGTCTCATATTATGAGACACGAGTTCAATATTTTGGGACATCCGTGACACGATGGCCGCATGCCCGACTCGTCGATCAGCACGTTTCGCCGTTGGTCGATGTTGGCGATCGCCCTGACTGCGACCACGTGTGCCAACGTCTTCATCAACGGCGCGGCGTTCCTCATCCCCACCCTGCATGCCGAGCGCGGCCTGGACCTGGCCAAGGCCGGCCTACTGTCCTCGATGCCGAGCTTCGGCCTCGTGGTGACGTTGATCGCCTGGGGCTACGTCGTCGACCGCGTCGGCGAACGGATCGTGCTGACCGTGGGCTCGGCGCTGACCGCTGCCGCCGCGTTCGGTGCAGCAGCGTCGCACTCCCTGGTAACCGTCGGAATCTTCCTGCTGCTGGGCGGAATGGCTGCGGCCAGCAGCAATTCGGCGAGCGGGCGGGTCGTGGTCGGCTGGTTTCCTCCGGAACAGCGCGGCTTGGCGATGGGAATCCGGCAGACGGCAACCCCTTTGGGAGTCGGCCTGGGCGCGTTGGTGATTCCGCGCCTGGCCGAATCGCACGGCGTGGCAACGGCATTGCTCTTCCCCGCGATCGTCTGTGTGCTGGCAGCGGCGATCTGCGCTGTGGGAGTGCTGGATCCGCCACGGCCGCCGCGCCATGAGGCTCCGGCCGAGCACCTGGCCAACCCGTACCGCGGCTCAAACGTGTTGTGGCGCATCCATGCGGTCTCGGTACTGCTGGTGGTGCCGCAGGGTGTGGTGTGGACGTTCACGCTGGTATGGCTGATGAGCGACCGGGGTTGGTCGGCGGCATCGGCCGGCACACTGGTGACCATCGCTCAATTGCTGGGTGCGGCAGGGCGGATCGCCGCGGGCCGGTGGTCCGACGTCGTCGGACAGCGGCTGCGGCCCATCCGGACCATCGCGTTGGCGGCTGCTGCGACGATGGGGCTGCTGGCCCTCACCGACTGGTTGGGTTCACCGATCAGTGTCGCGCTGATCGTGATCGCGTCGGTGATCACGGTGTCGGACAACGGTTTGGCGTTCACCGCGATCGCCGAGATCGCCGGCCCCTTCTGGAGCGGGCGCGCACTGGGCACGCAGAACACCAGCCAGCACTTGGCGACCGCGAGCTCCGCACCATTGGTCGGCGCGCTGATCGGGGTGGCCGGTTATCCGGCCGCGTTCGCGCTGTGTGCGTTGTTGCCGTTGTTGGCGGTCCCCCTCGTGCCGGCCGACCCAGCGCGCAAGCAGTTGTAAAGCTGCTATCCGCGGCCCGGATCACTCATGTCACCCGTCGCGGGCACGCCGTCGGCGAGTCCGTACCGCAGGAACACCACACCGCTCGGGCTGGCGACCGGCGGCTGCAGCAGGGTGACGTTGGTGGGTACCGAACCCCCGTCGAAAACCTTCTTCCCCGCTCCCAGCATGATCGGGTGCACCCACAGGTCGAGGCGGTCGAAGAGCTTTTCCCGCAAGAGGGTCTGGACCAGGTTCAGGCTTCCGACAACCTTCACATGTTCATGCCGATCTCGGATCTCACGCACGGCAGCACCCAGATCCGGGCCGAGCTGTGTGGAACCGGCCCACGACAGGTCAGGCGCGCCGCGGGACGCGACGTACTTGGGGATGCTGTTGAACAGCGTGCCGAACTCGTCGGTCTGATGCGGCCAGTAGGCGGCGAAGATGTCGTAGGTGCGCCGGCCGAGCAGAAGGGCGTCGGCGCCCTGGTACGAAGCGCCGACCTGGGCACCCGAAACCTCGTCGATCAGCGGCGCCTGCCAGCCGCCGAATGAGAAGCCCTCGGGGTCCTCGTCAGGTCCGCCCGGCGCCTGCGCGACGAGGTCCAGGGTGGCGAACAGTTCGATCTCGATGAGTCCCATGCCCGTACAGACCGGTCGGCGTCACCAGATTCATCGCAACGCCCTCAGCGCGTGGCCGGCGCCGACGCCGCATGGGGACGCAACATCAACGCGGCTGCCAGAAAACACAACGCACCGATGAAGGTGCCGAAGTTGGCCAGACGCTCGTCGACGGTCACGCCGGTCTTGCGGACGAATGCCGCCAGCGCGGACACTCCGAACGCCACACAACCCATCATGTTGATCCACGCGGCCTGCCAGTCGACGGATCTCGGTGACCACACGCCGACCGCCACGACCGCCAGCGCTCCGCTGATCAAGAAGGCCAGCGAGCCGGTCGCATCGGGGGCCCACACGTAGCGACGCTCGCCGATGATGGTGTGCGCCCACACCGCAGCCCCTGTGCTCAGGTTGAACAGCAGGGTGCCGGCGAATTGAGTCGCCGCCGACCACCTTTCGACACCCTGGCCGGCCAGCACGAGTTGCATCCACGCCGCCGTACTGAAAAACCATGAGCCGACGAAGCAGAGCGCATTCGTGATGCCCGACCCGGCCAGCGCCGGAAAGCCGGGCACCGTGGCGATCGTGAAGAACGAGGCTCCGATCGCGAAAAGCCAGCACTGACGCGTCAGGGTGGCGAACCGGGCAGTCACCGCTGACACAGGCGCAGGCCGGATCGCTACAGCAGCGACAGAATCCGCTCGCCGACCTCGCTGGTCGAGAGCTTCGCGTCACCCCGGGTGGCCAGGTGCTCGCTGACGGCCTTGTCGACCCGCGCCGCCGCGTCGGTCTCACCGAGGTGAGTCAGCAGCAGCGCCACGCTCATGACCGCGGCGGTCGGATCGGCGATCCCCTGCCCGGCGATGTCGGGGGCGCTGCCGTGCACCGGCTCGAACATCGACGGGTTGGTGCCCGTCGCGTCGATATTGCCCGAAGCGGCCAAGCCGATGCCGCCGGAGACCGCGGCCGCCAGGTCGGTGATGATGTCGCCGAACAGGTTGTCGGTGACGATCACGTCGAACCGGCCGGGATCGGTGACCATGTGGATGGTTGCGGCGTCGATGTGCTGGTACGCCGTCTCGACGTCCGGGTAGTCAGCACCGACCTCGTCGACGGTGCGCTTCCACAGCGAGCCGGCGAACGCCAGCACGTTGTTCTTGTGCACCAGGGTGAGGTGTTTGCGCCGCGCTCGGGCTTTTTCGAAGGCATAACGCACCACGCGCTCGACACCGAACCGGGTGTTGGTCGACACCTCGGTGGCGACCTCGTGCGGGGTGTCCACGCGGATCGCGCCGCCGGTGCCGGTGTACGGGCCTTCGGTTCCTTCGCGCACCACCACGAAGTCGATCTCCGGGTTGCCCGCCAGCGGGCTGGAGACCCCGGCGAACAACTTCGACGGCCGCAGGTTCACGTGGTGGTCCAACGCGAAGCGCATGTTGAGCAGCAGGCCGCGTTCGAGCACACCGCTGGGTACCGAGGGATCACCGATGGCGCCCAACAGGATTGCGTCATAGCCCTTGAGCTCGTCGACGAATCCCTCGGGCAGGGTCTCCCCGGTCGCGTGGTAGCGCCGCGCGCCCAGGTCGTATTCGGTACGGTCCACGCCCGGCAGGACCGCGTCGAGCACCTTCAGTGCCTCGGCGATGACCTCGGGGCCGATGCCGTCGCCGGCGATGACTGCGAGTTTCATGACAGGTCGACCACTTCCAGTGTGGTGGCGTCGACCGCGGATGCGAGCGCGGAGCGCACATCCTCGGGCACATCGGTGTCCAGGCGCAGCATCACGATGGCGCTGTCGCCGTCGACGTCCTGGCTCAGCTGCGCGGCCAGGATGTTGACGTTGGCCCCACCCAGCAGGGTGCCGATCTTGCCGAGCGCGCCCGGCTGATCGTTGTAGTGGACGATGAGGTTGTAGCCCTCGGCGCGCAGGTCGAAGTTGCGCCCGTTGATCTGGACGATCTTCTCGACCAGCTGCGGGCCGCTCAAGGTGCCCGCGACGTTCACCGCGCTGCCGTCGGCGTGCACGACACGTACGTCGACCACACTGCGGTGGTTGGGGCTCTCGGTGGCAGTGCTGATCTCAGAGGTCACGCCGCGGTCGGCAGCCAGCGTCGGGGCGTTGACGAACGTCACCTGCTCGTCGACCACCGCGGAGAACAACCCACGCAGCGCCGACAGCTTCAGGATCTCAACATCTTCGGAGGCCAGCTCGCCGCGTGCCTGAACCGACAGCGACACCGGCGCCGCATCGGACAGGGCGCCGGCCAGCAGACCGAGCTTGCGGACCAGGTCCAGCCACGGCGCCACCTCTTCGCCGACGGCGCCGCCGCCGACGTTGACCGCATCCGGTACGAACTCGCCGGCCAGCGCCAGCTTCACGCTGGCGGCCACGTCGGTGCCCGCGCGGTCCTGGGCCTCGGCGGTCGAGGCACCCAGATGCGGGGTGACGACGACCTGCGGCAGCTCGAACAGCGGGCTGTCCGTGCACGGTTCGGTGGCGAAGACGTCCAGGCCGGCGGCGCGTACGTGGCCGCTGGTGATCGCGTCGGCCAGGGCCTGCTCGTCGATCAGGCCGCCGCGAGCGGCGTTGACGATGATGACGCCCGGCTTGGTCTTGGCCAGGTTCTCCTTGCCGAGCAGGCCGGCGGTCTCCTTGGTCTTGGGCAGGTGCACCGAGATGAAGTCGGCACGGCCGAGCAACTCGTCCAGCGGCAGCAATTCGATACCGAGCTGAGCCGCGCGGGCCTGCGACACGTAGGGGTCGTAGGCCACGATGTGCGCGCCGAAGGCGGCCAGCCGCTGGGCGACCAGCTGCCCGATGCGGCCCAGACCCACCACGCCGACGGTCTTGTCGAAGATTTCGACGCCCGAGAACGACGACCGCTTCCACGTGTGTTCCCGCAGCGTCGCGTCGGCGGCCGGGATCTGGCGGGCGGTGGCCAGCAGCAGGGCCAGGGCGTGCTCGGCGGCGCTGTGGATGTTGGAGGTCGGCGCGTTGACCACGAGCACGCCGCGGGCGGTGGCGGCGTCGACGTCGACGTTGTCCAGGCCGACGCCGGCGCGGGCCACGATCTTGAGCTTGGCGGCCGCGGCGAGAACCTCGGCGTCCACCGTGGTGGCGGAACGTACCAGGAGCGCATCGGCGTCGGGCACGGCAGCGAGCAACTTCTCGCGGTCCGGACCGTCGACCCACCTGACCTCTACCTGGTCACCGAGGGCGGCGACGGTCGATTCCGCGAGCTTGTCGGCAATCAAAACAACGGGAAGACTCACGCGGACAGCCTAGTGTGTGCGCCCTACCACAGCCGAACCGCGTGCGATGTACTGATGGGCGTGGACGTCACGATCGTCGGCAGCGGCCCCAACGGGCTGTCCGCCGCTGTCATCTGCGCACGGGCCGGTTTGTCGGTGAGGGTGATCGAAGCCCAACCGACCGCGGGCGGTGGCGCACGCAGTGCCGCGGACCCCGAGTATCCCGATGTGCTGCACGACGTGTGCTCGGCGGTGCATCCGATGGGTGTGGTGTCACCGTTCTTCGCCGAGTTCGATCTGGCCGCGCGTGGCGTAGAACTGCGGGCGCCGGAGATCTCGTATGCCAACCCGCTGCCGTCGGGGCGCGCCGCGATCGCCTACCGGTCGCTGGACCGGACGTGCGACGAGTTGGAACGCGGCGCCTCGTGGCGGCGGCTGTTCGGGCCACTGGTGGAGCAGTCCGACGGCGTGCTGGGGTTCTTCCTCGGCGACAAACGCTCGTTGCCGCCGGACCTTCCGACGACGGTGCGGACGGGCCTGCGGGTGCTCGCACAGGGCAGCCCGGCCTGGGGCGTACTGCGTGGCGAGGACGCGCGCGCCCTGTTCACCGGCGTGGGCACACACGCCATCTCCCGCATGCCGTCGCCCGTCAACAGCGGCGCCGGCATCATGCTCGGCACCGTCGCACACACTGCCGGCTGGCCCATTCCGGTCGGCGGCACGCAACGGATCTCGGACGCACTGATCGCCGATCTGCGCGCCCACGGCGGCGAATTGATCACGAGTTCGCCGGTGACAGACCCACCCGGCGGCGTCGTCATCTATGACACCGCGCCGACGGCGCTGCTGGACATCTACGGCGACTCGGTGCCGGCACGGTACGCAAAAGCGTTGCGCCGCTACCGATATGGCCCTGGTGTGTGCAAGATCGACTTCGTGCTCTCCGGTGAGATCCCCTGGCGGGATCCGCGGATGAGCACCTCGCCGACCGTGCACCTGGGCGGCACGCGCGCACAGATGGCCACGGCCGAACGGGAAGTCGCCGCGGGCCGGCATGCCCGGCGCCCCATGACGCTCGCGGCGCTGCCGCATCTGGTCGATCCCGGCCGTGTCGATGCCCAGGGCCGACGCCCACTGTGGACGTACTCGCACGTGCCGGCGAACTCACCCGCAGACCTGACCGAGACCGTGACCGCGATGTTCGAAGAAGCCGCCCCGGGTTTCCGGGATCTGGTCTTGGCGGCACGGGCGGTCCCCGCGGACCAGATGTCGCAGCACAACGCCAACTACGTACGAGGCGACATCATCGTCGGTGGCGCGACGTTGTTCGCCGCGATGGTCGGGCCGACGCTGCGCGCCAACCCCTGGACCACGCCGATCCCCAAGGCCTACCTGTGTTCGTCGGCGACGCCACCGGGCACCGCGGTACACGGCATGGCAGGTCTGTACGCGGCGCGCACCGTGCTCAAACGCGAGTTCGGCATCACGGAACTGCCTAAGCTGGCGCCATGACCCAGCCCAAGGTAGCCGTCATCTATTACTCCGCCACCGGCCACGGCACCACCATGGCCAAACGCGTTACCGCCGCCGCGGAATCGGCCGGCGCCGAGGTGCGCCTTCGCCACATCGCCGAGACGCAGGATCCGGCGTCGTTCGCCCACAATCCGGCTTGGACCGCCAATTACGAAGCCACCAAGGAACTTCCGGCGGCCACCGGAGAGGACATCGTGTGGGCGGATGCGGTGATCTTCGGCTCACCCACCCGGTTCGGTTCTCCCACCGCTCAATTCCGTGCCTTCATCGACTCGCTGGGCGGACTGTGGGCGGAAGGCAAGCTCGCCGACAAGGTATATGCGGCCTTCACCTCATCGCAGACTCTGCACGGCGGGCAGGAGTCGACACTGCTGAATCTGTACGTGTCGCTGATGCACTTCGGCGGGATCATCGTGCCGCCCGGCTACACCGACCAGGTGAAGTTCGCCGACGGCAATCCCTATGGCGTCGGCCTGATCGCCAACCGCGACAACATCGCCGAATTCGACGACGCGACCAACGATGCCCTCGACCACCTGGCCCGGCGTGTGGTCGGCGTCGCCCAGCGGCTGGCCGCGTAGTACGACGCATCCGGGCCGGGTCGCCGCCGACGTGGATTGCTCGCGCGGTCGTTGGCGATCCTGGCGGCGGCGGCTATGCGAACGACAGCGCGGGTGGCGGGTAAGCGACGGGAGAGGCCGGCGGCGGGTATGCAACGGGCAGCGCCGGCGGTGGTTACGCGCGCGGCGAAGCCGGTGGCGGGTATGCGACCGGGGACGCCGGCGGAGCCTGGTTCCGGGAAGCCTGCGAGGCCGCCTCGGAAGCCGGCGAACCCGCGCCCATCGGCTGTGCCAGCTGAGCTGACTCGAAAACTGCTGCGCCGCACCCCCTCCACCGGCGCTTAGATTTATGCGGTGAGCACTGGCATCGCCCGTTTGGTGGGTTCTGTACCGCACACCGATCCGGTCATGAAGTTGTTCGCGGTGGGCGATATGGAGCTGTATCACGTGAGCCCGCCGTTGCACGGCTACCACGTCGTCGCCGCCTCACAACAGTCATGGGCCATCCGGGCCCAGTGCATCTACCCAGACGGCCGCATCGAGCCGCCAGAGCCCGACGATCCGGTGTCGACCGAGTTGTACGGCGTGGTCGGTGAAGCCTTGCAGCTCGACAGCACCGAGAAGCTGCCCGGCAGCGCCGATGGCAGGAACGTATCCCGCACGCTGGCCGCGATCGGCTACCGAATCATCTAGAAAAGCCGAAAGGCCAGTTATTGCACGCTTTTACAAAGCTCGCGTGCAATAACTGGCCAGTCAGGATGAAAATCAGGCCGTTTCGGTGATCGGCCGGTCGACCCAGCTCATCAGGTCGCGCAGCTTCTTGCCGGTGACCTCGATCGGGTGCTCGGCGTTGGCCTTGCGCAGCGCCTCGAGCTCCTTGTTGCCACCCTCGACGTTGGCGACCAGGCGCTTGACGAAGGTGCCGTCCTGAATGTCGGTCAGGATGTCCTTCATGCGCTTCTTGGTGTCGGCGTCGATGACCCGCGGACCCGACAGGTAGCCACCGAACTCCGCGGTGTCGGACACCGAGTAGTTCATGCGGGCGATGCCACCCTCGTACATCAGGTCGACGATGAGCTTGAGCTCGTGCAGCACCTCGAAGTAGGCCATCTCGGGGGCGTAGCCCGCCTCGACCATGACCTCGAAGCCCGCCTTGACCAGTTCCTCGGTGCCACCGCAGAGCACGGCCTGCTCACCGAACAGGTCGGTCTCGGTCTCTTCCTTGAAGGTGGTCTTGATGACGCCGGCGCGGGCACCGCCGATGGCGGCGGCGTAGGACAGCGCCAGGGCCTGGCCCTCACCCTTGGGGTCCTGGTCGATCGCGATCAGGCAGGGCACGCCCTTGCCGTCGACGAACTGACGACGCACCAGGTGACCCGGGCCCTTGGGGGCGACCATGCCGACGGTGACGTTGGCCGGGGCCTTGATCAGGCCGAAGTGGATGTTGAGGCCGTGGCCGAAGAACAGCGCGTTGCCGTCTTCGAGGTTGGGCTCGATGTCGTTGCGGAAGATCTCAGCCTGCGCGGTGTCGGGTGCGAGCACCATGATCACGTCGGCCCACTTGGCCACCTCGGCCGGGGTGTCGACCTCGAGGCCCTGCTCCTCGACCTTGACGCGGGACTTCGAGCCTTCCTTCAGGCCGACCTTGACCTGCACGCCCGAATCACGCAGCGACAGCGAATGCGCGTGCCCCTGGCTGCCGTAGCCGATGACGGCGACCTTGCGACCCTGGATGATCGACAGGTCCGCGTCGGCGTCGTAAAACATCTCAACTGCCATGCGAAATTTTCCTTCTCTTTCTAGCTCTACAGCCGCTTAACGCTACTTGACGTGCTTACTTCACTGCGCTGATACCACGGGGACCGCGCGAGACCGACACCATGCCGGACTGTGCGATCTCGCGGATACCGTAGGGCTCCAAGACCCGCAGCAGGGCCTCCAGCTTCTCCGGAGTTCCGGTCGCCTCGACGGTCAAGGACTCAGTCGAGACGTCAACCACCTTGGCGCGGAACAGGTTCACCGCTTCGATGACCTGGCCACGGTTGGACGCATCGGCACGCACCTTGATCAGCGCGAGCTCGCGGGAGACTGAGTTGTCGTCCTCCTGCTCGACGATCTTGATCACGTTGATCAGCTTGTTGAGCTGCTTGGTGATCTGCTCCAGCGGCGATTCCTCGACGCTGACCACGATCGTCATCCGCGACATGTGCTTCTGCTCGGTGGCGCCGACAGCCAGGGACTGGATGTTGTAGCCGCGACGGGAGAACAGCGAGGCCACCCGGGCGAGCACACCGGGTTTGTCCTCGACCAGCACCGACAAGGTGTGGGTGGGGGTGGTGTTGCTCATCAGGCATGCCCCTCGTCGTCGTTTTCGTCGAACAGCGGCCGGATGTCCCGGGCCGCCATGATCTCGTCGTTGCTGGTGCCGGCGGCGACCATCGGCCACACCTGCGCGTCGGCACCGACGATGAAGTCGATGACCACCGGGCGGTCGTTGATGGCCCGCGCCTGGTTGATGACGTCCTCGACGTCCTCGGCCCGCTCGCAGCGCAGACCCACGCAGCCCAGCGCCTCAGCCAGCTTGACGAAGTCCGGGATCCGGCGGGAGTGCGTGGCCAGGTCGGTCTGGCTGTAACGCTGCTCGTAGAACAGCGTCTGCCACTGCCGCACCATGCCCAGGTTGCCGTTGTTGATCAACGCCACCTTGATCGGCGCACCTTCGATGGCGCAGGTGGCCAATTCCTGGTTGGTCATCTGGAAGCAGCCATCGCCGTCGATGGCCCACACCTCGGCCTCGGGCCGGGCGAACTTGGCGCCCATGGCCGCCGGGACGGCGAAGCCCATGGTGCCCAGGCCACCGGAGTTCAGCCACGTCTTCGGGTTCTCGTACTTGACGAACTGCGCGGCCCACATCTGGTGCTGGCCGACCCCGGCGACATAGACCGCCTCGGGTCCGGCGATCTGGCCGAGCTTCTCGATCACGTACTCGGGGCTGAGGCTGCCGTCGCTCTGCGGGCCGTAGCTCAGCGGGTAGGTCGCCTTCAGCCCGGACAGGTATTCCCACCAGCTGTCCAATTGCAGTGTGGCGCTTGTGGTCCCGTCGCGGCGCAGCACCTCGATCAGGTCGGTGAGGACCGCCTTGACGTCACCCACGATCGGCACGTCGGCGTGCCGGTTCTTGCCGATCTCAGCCGGGTCGATGTCGGCGTGGATCACCTTCGCCTCGGGGGCGAACGAGGCCAGCTGACCGGTGACGCGGTCGTCGAACCGGGTGCCCAGGGCGATCAGCAGGTCACTCTTCTGCAGGGCGCCCACCGCGGCCACGGTGCCGTGCATGCCCGGCATTCCCAGGTGCTGGGTGTGACTGTCCGGGAACGCACCGCGGGCCATGAGCGTGGTGACGACCGGGATGCCCGTCAGCTCGGCCAGCTCGAGCAGTTCGGCACTGGCCTCACCGCGGATCACACCGCCGCCGACGTAGAGCACCGGCTTGCGCGCCGCCGCGATCAGCTTGGCGGCCTCGCGGACCTGACGGCTGTGCGGTTTGGTGTTCGGCTTGTAGCCGGGCAGGTCCATCTGCGGCGGCCACGAGAAGGTGCACTGCCCCTGCAGGATGTCCTTGGGAACGTCGACCAGCACCGCCCCCGGCCGGCCCGAGCGGGCGATGTGGAAGGCCTCGGCCATCACCCGGGCGATGTCGTCACCGTCGCGCACCAGGAAGTTGTGCTTGGTGATCGGCATGGTCATACCGGTGATGTCGGCTTCCTGGAAGGCGTCGGTGCCGATCAGGCTGCGCCCGACCTGCCCGGTGATGGCCACCACGGGGATGGAGTCCATCTGGGCATCGGCCAGCGGGGTGATCAGGTTGGTGGCACCCGGACCCGAGGTGGCCATCATCACGCCGACCTTGCCGGTGGCGTGGGCATAGCCGCTGGCCGCGTGGCCGGCGCCCTGCTCGTGGCGGACGAGCACGTGGCGCAGCTTCTGCGAGTCGAACAGCGGATCGTAGACCGGCAGCACTGCGCCGCCCGGGATCCCGAAGACGACGTCGACGCCGAGCTCTTCGAGCGACCGGACGACCGCCTGGGCGCCGGTGAGCTGCTGCGGTGCCACCCGATTGGGCTGACCCGCTTCTGATTTGGCCTTGGCCGCGCCGTTGGCGGGCGCGCTTGCTGACCGGGCCGGCGGTCGTGTTGTCGGTGCGCTCACGATGTCCTCTTCACGGTTTGCGTCACATTCCTCTTGGCGGAAACTTCAATTTTTCAATGGTTCCGGCGCGCTTGCGGGCAAATAAAAAACCCCCGTCAGCCGGTAGCTGTACGAGGGTGGCGCGTCGATGCGGTTGGCTATGCCCGGCAGAGGGCCAGCGCGGCATCAACGCGCCAACCAATTACTACGAGCAATCCGGGGGTCTGCATAGCACCTGACGGTAGCTGCCGTACAGGTTAAAGGTCAAATTGCTTCGCTTCGGACGTCCCCCCGGCTGATGGCCGGCGGGCCGGCCGATCAGGTGGTGCAAGGATGAAGCTGTGAGCGCACGTTCGGCAACCGCCCCCGTCGTCATCCGGATATCGCCCATGGCGCACCTGGCAGTCGGCTTCCTGACGCTGGGCCTGTTGACCCTGGTGCTGAGCAATCCGACCCTGTTCTCGGTGCTGCTGGTGATCCCGGTTGCCTTGTCGGCAGCCATCTTCCGGTACCGCACCACCGTCGATGCCGACTCCGTGACCGCACGGACTCTGACGCGCAGCCGCACGGTGTCCTGGGAAGAGATCAAGGGACTGCGGTTCGACCGGTCATCGTGGGCGATCGCCGACCTGACCGACGGAACCGACCTGCGCCTGCCGGCCGTGACGTTCGCAACACTGCCGTTGCTGACCGAGGTGAGCGGCGGACGGGTACCGAATCCGTACGCCTGAGGGTCGGGTCAGCCGAGGGGGTTGCCGCCGTTGAGCAGCACCCAGATGGCGATGCCGCCGGCCACCCCCAGCAACAGGGCGACGAAGGATCCGACGAAGGGGCGGCGGGCCCAGCCGCGGCCGGCGTCGAATCCGTAGCGACCGGGACCGGTCAGGATGATGGCGGCCGCGGCGACGACGACGATCATCCGGTATTCGGTGCCGTCGGTGATGACTTCGGCAAGCCGGGCCTGCTCGTGGGCCGCCATCGCCGTGGCCAGCACCCCGTTGATCAGGTAGGCCAGCGCTCCGGCCGCAGCGATCGGCGTGAACAGCCCCAGCACCAGCAGCACACCGGCGGCGATCTGGCCGCCGGTGGCCGCATAAGTCAGGATGTCGGCGTTCTTGAAGCCCAACTCGGTCAGCGAGGTGTTGAACCCGTCCAGGCCCGGGCCACCCCACCAACCGAATGCCTTCTGCAGGCCGTGGATGATCATCAGCCCGCCGAGGGCCACCCGCAGGATCAGCAGACCGAGGTCCTGGGTGCCTCTGCGACCGGCCGCCTTGATCCGGTCGTCGACGAACTCGTCGCGCTCGATCTCGGCGGGTTCTGCCGAGAAGGATCCCATCGGGGCGGCGCCGCCGGCTTGCACGTACGGCAGCGGCTCAGGGTCGGCGACCAGGCTGAACGCCGACTGGTCACCTGATTTGGAGTCGTAGCGCGGAATCGCGGTGGTTTCGAAGTCCCCGCCGTACGTCGCCGACGGCAGGTCGTCTTCCGGGTCGACCAGGCTGGCTCCGGCCGGCCTGGCGGAATCGTCCGAGTAACCCGGTCGTTGCCAGGCTTGTGGGTCCTGCGAGTGACTGGTCACAGCTGCCAGGGTAAGTGCAAGTTCGGTTCGATCCGGGTATTTACCCCGGCGCTTCTGCCTGGTATCGGGCTGCCGGCGTCGCGGTGCCCGGTCCCGACGTGGCGCGCACCGCCGGGTCATCCGTAATCTGGCGGCATGAAATCGCGCCGGCGGATGACGGGGGTGGCCGCCGTTCTGTGTGCCGCGATGCTGGTCGGTTCGGGCTGCGCCCGGTTCGACGCGGCCCAGTCCGAGCCGTTCACCACTGAACCGAAGATGGAGCCGGGGCCGACCACGACGCCGCCGCCTCCGCCGCCGCTGCCGGCCAAGCCGTTCCCGAAGGAATGCAAGGCGACGGGCGTGATGCAGGGCTGCCTGGACAGCACCAGCGGTTTGGTCATGCTGCCCGACAGCCAGTCCGCCCTGGTGGGTGAGCGGCTCACGGGTGCGGTCAAGCAGGTTTCGGTGAAGGCCGAACCGAAGGTCAAAGTGACGATCCCGGTCGACCCGTCCGGCGACGGCGGCTTGATGGACATCGTGTTGTCGCCGACGTACAGCCAGGACCGGTTGATGTACGCCTACGTCAGCACTCCGAGCGACAACCGGGTCATCCGCATCGCCGACGGCGACGTGCCGAAACCGATTCTCACCGGCATCCCCAAGGGGGCCAGCGGCAACATGGGTTCGCTGACCTTCACCAGCAAGACCACGTTGTTGGTGCAGACCGGTGATGCCGGCGATCCGGCACTGGCCGCCGATCCCAACTCGCTGGCAGGCAAGGTGCTGCGCATCGAGCAGCCCACCACGGTCAACCAGGCCCCGGTCACCACGGCGCTGAGCGGCCTGGGTGCTGCCGGTGCCATGTGCGTCGACTCGGCTGACGGCTCGCTCTACGTCACCGACCGCACTCCGAGTGCCGATCGGCTGCAGCGGATCACCAAGGATTCCAAGGTGTCCACGGTGTGGACGTGGCCGGACCGGCCGGGCGTTGCCGGGTGCGCGGCCCTGGAGGGCACGGTGTTGGTGAACCTGGTCGATTCCAAGAAGACCGTGGCGGTGCGGCTGGCGCCCGACACCGGCGCGGTCACCGGTGACCCGGAGGTGGTCCGGGAGAACGTGCGCGGGCATGCGTGGGCGTTGCAGCTCTCCCCCGACGGCAATGTGTGGGGCGCGACGGTGAATCGCACCACCGGCGATGCCGAGAGCTTCGACGACGTCGTTTTCCCGCTCTTCCCGCAGGGCGGCGGATTCCCGCGCACCAATGCCGACAACACCTGACGCGCAATATATTTCGGCATCAGCCGACTCCGCGCCACTGACCTGAGATCGACGCGCGGCCGGCGAGACAGAGATCCGTCGCCGACAGCGTGGCCTTAGAAATGGTTTGGCTATCACGTACCATTGTCCGGGTGCCTGACCGCCAGCGCCGCAGATATGCACCGCGGCTCCCGCGTGAAGAACGGCGCGAGCAACTCATGGACGCGGCGATGGCCGTGCTCCACCACTGTCCCTTGCACGAGCTGAGGATGGAGGCGGTCGCCGAAGCCGCCGGAGTCGGCAAACCCGTCCTCTACACCGCGTTCCGGACCCGCACCGAACTCGTGACCGCCTTGCTCATCCGCGAGCACCAGAACGGGCTGAGCCAGGTGCTCTCCGCGCTGCCCACGAATCTGTCCGCCACCGGCCCGACGGACGCCTACACCGCGACCGTCACCGGATTCCTCCGTTGCGTGTTGGAGAATCCGACGCGCTGGCGGCTGATCCTCACCGTGCCCGACAGTGCCCCGCGGGACTACCGTGCGGCGGTCCGCAACGCGCGCAACCAGATCCTCGCGCAGGTCGAGCAGATGGCGAAAGCCGGTATCGCGGTCGATCCCCGGCTGTCCGCGCTCGATCCCGAGCTACTCGGCCACACCTTGCTCTCGTTCGCCGAGATGCTCGGCCGGTTGGCCGTACACGATCCCGACAACTACCCGCGCGAGCGGCTCGAGCAATACGCCGCCGCGGCGATGACGATGTTCGCCGGGCCGATGAGCTGAGCGGCCGGTTATCCGGCCTGCCCGCACGCGGCCAGGACCAACTCCCGCACCCGGGCGGCGTCAGCCGAGCCCTTGGTGGCCTTCATCACCGCGCCGACGATGGCGCCGGCGGCCTGGACTTTGCCTCCGCGGATCTTCTCCACCACATCCGGGTTGGCGGCCAGCGCCTCGTCCACAGCAGCCTGGATCACCGAGTCGTCACGCACCAGAGCCAGGCCGCGGTCGGTCATCACCTGCTCGGGTTCGCCCTCACCGGCCAGCACGCCCTCGACCACCTGGCGGGCCAGCTTGTTGGACAGCTTGCCCTCGTCGACGAGCTTGACCACGGCGGCCACCTGGGCCGGGGTGATCGGCAGCGCCTCGAGCTCGACCTCAGTTTCATTGGCCTTCTGCACCAGGAAGTTGCCCCACCAGGCGCGGGCGGCCTCGCTGGACGCGCCGTGGGAGACGGTGGCTGCCACCAATTCGACCGCCCCGGCGTTGACCAGATCGCGCATCACCTCGTCGGAGATGCCCCACTCCTGCTGAATCCGCTTGCGCGCCAACCACGGCAGCTCGGGGATGGTCTGCCGCAGCCGCTCGACGAGCTCTGCACTGGGCGCCACCGGCTCGAGGTCGGGCTCGGGAAAGTAGCGGTAGTCCTGCGCGGTCTCCTTGCTGCGCCCCGGCGAGGTGTACCCGTCCTCATGGAAGTGCCGGGTCTCCTGGGTGACGGTGCCGCCCGAGTTGAGAACCGCGGCCTGGCGGCGCATTTCGTACCGGACGGCCACCTCGACGCTCTTGAGCGAGTTCACGTTCTTGGTCTCGGTGCGAGTGCCGAACTCGGCGGCACCGACGGGCTTCAGCGACAGGTTCGAGTCACACCGCATCGATCCCTGATCCATCCGCACATCTGAGACGCCCAAGCCGCGCAGCAGATCCCGCAGGGCCGTGACGTAGGCCCGGGCGATTTCCGGCGCACGCGCCCCGGTTCCCTCGATCGGTTTGGTGACGATCTCGATCAGTGGAACGCCGGCCCGGTTGAAGTCGGCCAGTGAAGTCGTGGCGCCCGCGATGCGGCCGGTGTCGCTGCCCAGATGGGTCAGCTTGCCGGTGTCCTCCTCCATGTGGGCACGCTCGATCTCGACCCGGAACGTGGTGCCGTCGTCGAGGGGCACGTCGAGGTATCCGTTGACGGCGATGGGCTCGTCGTACTGCGAGATCTGGTAGTTCTTCGGCTGGTCCGGATAGAAGTAGTTCTTGCGGGCGAACCGGCCCCAGGGCGCGATATCGCAGTTGAGCGCCAGGCCGATGCGGATCGCCGCCTCGACAGCCGCCTCGTTGAGCACCGGCAGTGAGCCGGGCAGGCCCAGGCACACCGGGCAGACCAGCGTGTTGGGCTCGGCACCGAACCGATTGGCGCAGCCGCAGAACATCTTGGTGGCCGTGGACAGCTCGACGTGCACCTCCATGCCCATTACCGGCTCGTAGGCGGCGATGACGTCGTCGTAGTCGACGAGTTCAGCGGTAGCGACAGACATGGTGTCGATCCTAGTGGGGCGGTGTTTCGGGCCAGGCCGGGGTGGACGCCGGGGACCCCGGCCCTGGCACTGGTCTAGCCGAAGAACTCCGCGGCGTCGTCATAGCGGGACTGCGGCACCAGTTTGAGGTGGCGGGTCGCATCTGCCAGCGACACCCGGCCGATGTCCTGCCCCTGCAACGACACCATCATCCCGAACTCGCCGGCATGTGCGGCGTCGGCGGCGTTCACGCCGAACCGGGTGGCCAGCACGCGGTCATACGCCGTCGGAGTGCCGCCACGCTGGACGTGTCCCAACACGGTGACGCGGACGTCCTTCTTGATGCGTTTCTCCACCTCGAGCGCCAATTGCTGTGCCACGCCGGTGAATTTCTCATGGCCGAACTCGTCCATCCCGCCCTGACGCAACTGCATGGTGCCCTCGGCCGGTTTGGCTCCCTCGGCGACGACGCAGATGAAGTGTGACGACCCATGCTGGAACCGTTTCTTGACCAGCCGGCACACTTCTTCGACGTCGAAAGGCTGTTCGGGGATGAGCGTCATGTGCGCGCCGGAGGCCAGCCCGGCGTTCAGCGCGATCCACCCCGCATGGCGGCCCATGACCTCGACGAGCATGACCCGTTGATGCGATTCGGCCGTGCTGTGCAGCCGGTCGATCGCCTCGGTCGCCACCTGCAGCGCCGTGTCGTGGCCGAAAGTCACGTCCGTGCAGTCGATGTCGTTGTCGATGGTCTTGGGCACTCCGACCACCGGGACGTTCTCCTCGGACAGCCAGTGCGCGGCGGTCAAGGTGCCTTCGCCACCGATCGGGATCAGCACGTCGATCCCGTTGTCTTCGAGGGTCTGCTTGATCTGGTCCAGGCCGGCCCGCAGCTTGTCGGGGTTGACCCGCGCGGTGCCCAGCATGGTTCCGCCCTTGGCCAGCAACCGGTCGTTGCGATCGTCGTTGGCCAGTTGGATGCGGCGATCCTCCAGGAGGCCGCGCCAGCCGTCGAGGAATCCGACCACCGACGACCCGTAACGCTGGTCGCAGGTACGCACCACCGCCCGGATCACCGCGTTCAGGCCAGGACAGTCACCGCCGCCGGTGAGTACTCCGATGCGCATGGCACCATCTTGCCCCGCCTGCCCCGGCCCTGCCGGGCATAAATCGGTTACAGCGCGCTGGGCAACGGGCCGCGGGCAGCCTCGTAGGCTGCGCCGACGCGGTAGAGCCGGTCGTCGGCCAGGGCCGGCGCCATGATCTGCAGGCCGACGGGCAGGCCGTCGTCGGGTGACAGGCCCGACGGCACCGACATGCCACAGTGCCCGGCCAGGTTCAGGGGCAGCGTGCACAAGTCGAACAGGTACATGGCCAGCGGGTCGTCGACCTTCTCCCCCAGGGCGAAGGCCGTGGTGGGGGTCGTCGGCGTCACGAGCACATCCACGCTCTGGTAGGCCTGCTCCAGATCGCGGGCGATCAGCGTCCGCACCTTCTGGGCCTGGTTGTAGTAGGCGTCGTAGTAACCCGCCGACAGTGCGTAGGTGCCGATCATGATGCGGCGCTTGACTTCCGGACCGAACCCGGCGGCCCGGGTCAGCGCCATGACCTCTTCGGCGCTGTGCGTGCCGTCATCGCCGACGCGCAGCCCGAACCGCATCGCGTCGAAGCGGGCCAGGTTGCTGGATACCTCCGACGGCAGGATCAGGTAGTAGGCGTCCATCGCGTGATCGAAGTGCGGGCAGTCGACCTCGCTGACTTCGGCGCCCAGCGCCCTCAGCTGGGCGACGGCGGCATTGAAGGACTGCAGCACGCCGGGCTGGTATCCCTCGCCACGCAGCTGCTTGACCACGCCGACCCGCACGCCCTTGAGATCGCCCGCCGCGCCGGCCTTGGCCGCACCGACCACGTCGGGCACCGGGGCGTCCACCGAGGTGGAGTCACGCGGGTCATGACCGGCGATCACCTGGTGCAGCAGCGCGGTGTCGAGCACGGTACGAGCACACGGACCGCCCTGGTCCAGCGAGGATGCACAAGCGATCAAGCCATAGCGCGACACGGTGCCGTACGTGGGCTTGACACCGACGGTGGCGGTGAGCGCGGCCGGCTGACGGATCGACCCGCCGGTGTCGGTGCCGATGGCGAGCGGGGCCTGGTACGCCGCGAGAGCGGCCGCACTGCCGCCGCCCGACCCGCCCGGCACCCGCTCGGTGTTCCACGGGTTCCGCGTCGGGCCGTAGGCCGAGTTCTCGGTCGACGAACCCATGGCGAACTCGTCCATGTTCGTCTTGCCCAGGATCGGGATACCCGCGGCGCGCAGCTTGGCGGTGACGGTCGCGTCGTACGGCGCACGCCAGCCCTCGAGGATCTTGGACCCGGCGGTGGTCGGCATGTCGGTGGCGGTGAACACGTCCTTGAGCGCCAGCGGTACCCCGGCCAGCGGCGAGGGCAGCGTCTCACCCGCCGCCACGGCCGCGTCGATCCGCGCCGCCTCGGCCAGTGCCGAATCGGCTGCCACGTGCAGGAAAGCGTTGAATCGCTCGTCGGTCGCGGCGATCTGGTCCAGGTGGGCCTGAGTCACCTCGGTCGAGGAGACCTCCTTGGCCGCGATCTGGGCGCCCAGGGTCGCCGCGTCGCGGCGGGTCAGCTCACTCATGCTCGTCATTCACCCTCTCCGAGAATCCGCGGCACGGCGAAGCGCCCGTCTTCGGCACGCGGCGCGGCGGCCAGCGCCTCCTCCTGCGTCAGGCACGGCTGGACCACGTCGGGCCGGCTGACGTTGACGTCCTTCAGCGGGTTGTCTGTGGGCTCCACGCCGGTGACGTCGACGGACTGAATCTGGCTGACGTGGCCGAGGATGGCATCCAGCTGGCCGGCGTAACTGTCCAGTTCGTCATCGGTCAGCGCCAGGCGCGCCAGACGCGCCAGATGGGCTACCTCGTCTCGGGAGATCTTCGACACGACAAAGCAGCCTAGTCAAAGCACCAAACCGGGCTCGCCCCGGCGGTACTCCGGGCCGGCTACCGGCATGCCGCGGCACCCCCGGCTGTGCAAAGGTGTTGCGCGTGCCTTCGTATCTGCTGCGGGTCCAGCTTGAGGACCGACCAGGCAGCCTCGGCTCCCTTGCCGTGGCGCTCGGCTCGGTCGGCGCCGACATCCTTTCCCTCGACGTCGTCGAGCGCGGAACCGGCTACGCGATCGACGACCTGGTCGTCGAACTGCCGCAGGGCTCCATGCCCGACACGTTGATCACCGCTGCCGAGAACCTGTCCGGCGTCTATGTCGACAGCATCCGCCCGCATACCGGATTACTCGAAGCCCACCGCGAGCTTGAGCTGATCGACCACGTCGCGGCCGCACACTCCAAGGCGGACCGGTTGCGGGTGCTCGCCGAGGAGGCACCCCGGGTCCTGCGCGTCAGCTGGTGCGTCGTGGTCCATTCCGCCGGGACGGGTGTGGAACGCATCGCCGCGAGCCACGGCGCGCCCGAGACCCAGGCCGAGTCGGCGCCGTGGTTGCCGCTGGCGCAGGCCGTCGCGCTCGACGGCAGCGGAGACTGGGTGCCGCAGGTGTGGCGGGACATGGACACCACCCTGGCCGCCGCGCCGTTGGGCGACCATGACACCGCGGTCGTGCTGGGCCGCCCGGGCGGGCCGGGCTTCCGGCCGTCGGAGGTGGCGCGGCTGGGTTACCTGGCCGGCATCGTCGCGACGATCCTGCGCTGAACCGCCGAGCTACCCCTCGTCGGACGTCGGTTGCGGGCCTTCGGCCAACAACGTCCGGAAGCCGTCCTCGTCGAGGATCGGGATCCCCAGTTCGACGGCCTTGTCGTACTTCGAGCCGGGCGCATCCCCGGCCACCACGTACGCGGTCTTCTTCGACACCGAACTGGCGGCCTTGCCGCCGCGGCTGATGATGGCCTCCTTGGCCTGATCGCGGGAGAATCCGGGCAACGAGCCGGTTACCACGATCGACAGGCCTTCCAGGGTGCGCTCGATGCTGGCGTCACGCTCGTCGGCCATCCGGACACCGGCGGCGCGCCACTTGTCGACGATCGCGCGGTGCCAGTCGACGGTGAACCAGTCCACGACCGCGGCTGCGATCGTGGGGCCTACCCCTTCCACCGCGGCCAGCTGCTCTTCTCCGGCGGCGACGATGGCATCCAGACTGGCGAACTCGGTGGCCAGGGCCCGCGCCGCGGTGGGACCGACGTGGCGGATCGACAGGGCGACCAGCACCCGCCACAGCGGCTGGGCCTTGGCCTTGTCCAAATTGGCCAGCAAGCGCTTGCCGTTGGCCGACAATTCGCCGGCCTTGGTGGTGAACAGGTCGGTGCGGAGCAACTGATCAGCGGTCAGCGTGAACAGGTCGCCCTCGTCGGCGATCACCCCGGCCTGCAGCAGAGCGGTGGCCGCTTCGTAGCCGAGCCCCTCGATGTCGAATGCGCCACGGCCCGCGACGTGAAACACCCTCTCCCGCAACTGCGCTGGGCAACTGCGGGTGTTCGGGCAGCGGATGTCGGCGTCGCCTTCCTTGGCGGGGGCCAGCACGGTGCCGCATTCGGGGCAGTTGGTCGGCATGACGAAGGCACGCTCGGATCCGTCGCGCAGGTCGACCACTGGGCCGAGCACCTCGGGAATGACGTCGCCGGCCTTGCGGATCACCACGGTGTCGCCGATCAGCACCCCTTTGCGCTGAACCTCTGTCGCGTTGTGCAGCGTGGCCAGTCCGACGGTCGATCCGGCCACCTTGACCGGCTCCATGTAGGCGAACGGCGTGACCCGGCCGGTGCGGCCCACGCTCACCCGGATGTCGAGCAGCTTGGTGGTGGCCTCTTCCGGCGGATATTTGTAGGCGACGGCCCACCGGGGCGCGCGCGAGGTCGAACCGAGCCGACGCTGTAGCGCGACTTCGTCCACCTTGACCACCAGGCCGTCGATCTCGTGGTCGACGTCGTGGCGGTGTTCGCCCCAATAGGCGATCCGCTCGGCAACGGCGGCCACCCCGGAAACCTTTGCGGTATGGGTGGATACCGGCAGGCCCCACTGACCGAGGGCCCGGTAGGCGTCGTGCAGAGAGGTGAACGGAAAACCCCCGGCACTTTCGATATGCCCCAGCCCGTGGCAGATCATCCGAAGTTTGCGCCGCGCGGTGACCGCCGGGTTCTTCTGCCGCAGCGAGCCCGCCGCGCTGTTGCGAGGATTGGCGAACGGCGGCTTGCCCTCGGCGACCAGACCAGCGTTGAGCTCCTCGAAATCGGCGACCCGGAAGAACACCTCGCCGCGCACTTCCAACACGTCGGGCACCGGAAACTCGTCGGAATGCGCGAGTTGTTCCGGGATGTCGTCGATGGTGCGGGCGTTGAGCGTGACGTCTTCGCCGGCACGCCCGTCACCACGCGTGGCGGCCCGGACCAGCCGGCCCTGCCGGTAGACCAGCGCCAGTGCCACTCCGTCGATCTTCAGTTCGCACAGATAGTGCGCCGCGTCGCCGATCTCGCCCTTGATCCGCGCCGCCCAGGCCGACAGCTCGTCCGTGTCGAACACGTTGTCCAGAGACAGCATCCGTTCCAGATGCTCTGCCGGGGCGAACTCGGTGGCGAACCCGGCACCGCCGACCAGTTGCGTCGGAGAATCCGGGGTCCGCAACTCGGGGTACTCGGCCTCGAGGGCCTGTAACTGCCGCAGGAGCAGGTCGAACTCGGCGTCGGAGATGACCGGCGCGTCTTTGACGTAGTAGCGGAACTGGTGTCCGCGGACCTCATCGGCGAGTTCCTGCCACCGTCGCCGCTCGTCGGCATCGGGCTGTTCGGGCAGCACGGCGTCGGCAGCTTCGGTCGGCTCATCGCTCACCCTGGCAGGCTATCGGAGCCCTCTGACGCCCCCACTAACCTTGGGGCATGCCGCACCCGATCATGTTCAGTGACGACGACTTGGGCCTGACGGAACTGCGCACCATCGCCCTGGGGTTTCCCGAGGCCTTCGAAAAGGTCTCCTGGGGCAGGCCCGTCTTCTGCGCGCCGAAGATGTTCGCGATGTACGGCGGCAACGTCAAACCCGAAGGTCGCGGAGAGATGACGCCGTATCCACATTCGCTATTGATCAAGGTCGACGAGAGCGACCGCCGGGCGCTCGAACAGGACAGCCGTTTCTTCTTCCCGGCCTATATGGGGCCGTTCGGCTGGCTGGGTCTGGACTTCACCGCCGCGAAAGTAGATTGGGTCGAAGTGCGCGAACTCGTCGACGCCTCGTTCCGCCTGGTCGCCTCGCGCCGGCTCATCAAACAACTCGACGAGAACTGATCGGAGCCAGCCCATGAGTATCGCCAGTCCCTTCCCCGACGTCGAGCTGCCCACCGTCAGCGTCTACGACTATCTTTTCGCCGACATGTCCCCCGCCGACGCCGGCCGCATCGCCTTGGTCGACGCGAAGTCCGGCGCCGAGACCAGCTACGGCGAGCTGGTGCGCCGGATCGACGCGTTCGCCGGTGGACTGGCGGTCCGCGGGATCGGTGTGGGTGACGTGGTCGCCCTGCTGTCCCCCAACAGTTCGGCTTTTGCGATCGCCTTCCACGGCATCCTGCGGGCCGGCGCGACCGCCACCACCGTCAACGCGTTGTTCACCGCACGGGACATCACCAAGCAGCTCAAGGATTCGAAGGCCCGCCTGCTGGTCACGGTGAGCGCGCTGTTGCCCCAGGCCCTTGAGGGAGCGCTGGCGGCCGGCCTCACGGAGGACCAGGTGGTGGTGCTCGACAGCGCCGGCCTCGGTGCCGAGGGCCCGGCACCGGAGGTGAGCTTCGATCCGGCCACGCATCTGGCCGCCCTGCCGTACAGCTCTGGCACCACGGCCAATCCCAAGGGCGTCATGCTCACCCACGCCAACCTGACGGCCAACGTGGCACAGATCCGCCCGCTGCAGGGCCTGACTTCCGATGACCGGCTGTTGGCCGTGCTGCCGTTCTTCCACATCTATGGCATGACCGTGTTGCTCAACGCCGCGCTGCATGCCCGCGCCCGGCTGGTCATCATGCCGTCGTTCGACCTCGGTGAATTCCTGGACAACATCGCGACCCACCGGTGCACCTTCGTCTACATCGCCCCGCCGGTGGCGGTCGCTCTGGCCAAGCACCCGCTGGTCGATTCCTACGACCTGTCCTCGCTGCGGGCCGTCCTCTCCGGCGCCGCCTCGCTCGATGCCGATCTCGGGCGGGCCGTGGCGGACCGGTTGAGCTGCACGGTCTCTCAGGGCTACGGCATGAGCGAGTTGAGCCCGGTCAGCCACATCACCCCGCACGACGGCGGGCTGGCCACAGTCGGCACGGTGGCGCCGTTGGACTCGTGCGGCTGGACCGTCCCCAACGGTGTCAGCAAGCTGGTCGATCCCGACAGCGGAAATGAAATCGACATTCCGGCAGAGGGTTTGAGCGCAACCGGCGAGCTGTGGTTCAAGGGGCCCAACGTGATGGCCGGCTATCTCAACAACGAGGCGGCCACGAAGGAGACCATCGATGCCGACGGCTTCCTGCACACCGGAGACCTGGCCCAGGTTGATGCCAACGGCTGCGTGTACGTGGTCGATCGGTTGAAGGAGCTCATCAAATACAAGGGCTACCAGGTGCCGCCGGCCGAGTTGGAGGCCGTGCTGCTGGGCCACCCCGGCATTGCCGACGCCGCGGTGATCGGGGTGCAGGACAGCGAATCCGGCGAGGAAGTGCCGAAAGCCTTCGTGGTCAGACAATCTTCATCGGAACTCAGCGCCGAGGAAGTGATGACATTCGTGGCCGGCCTGGTGGCGCCGTACAAGAAGGTGCGCCAGGTCGAGTTCATCGACGCGATTCCCAAGTCGTCCGCGGGCAAGATCCTGCGCCGCGAGCTGCGCGGCGCTCAGTCCTCGACGTAGGCCCGCAAGCGGTCGATGGCGCGGTCCCAGCGATGCGACAGCGCGGTCAGGTAGTCACTGGCTTCGGCCAGCGGTTGCGGCTGGATGCGCCAGATGCGCTCGCGCCCCTGGCGTTGGCTGCTCACCAGGCCCACCGCCTCCATCAGCAGCAGGTGTTTGGTGACCGCCTGGCGCGATACCGAGATCACCTGCGTCAGTTGGGTTGTCGAGCACGGTCCGTCATCGCAGAGCCGGGTGACGATGCGCAGCCGGTTGGGATCGCCCAACGCGTCGAACAGCGGGGCGCGCTTGTCGACGGCGGTGGTCACACCGCTGCTCCGCGGGCCAGGTACTCGCGCACCAACTCGGTCTGGTGGGCCCAGCCCTCGCTGTTGGCCTCGAACGCCGACTTGCGACGAGCAGCCGGGATGGCATCGAACCCCGATTCGACGATGCGTAGCAGTACCCCGCCGTCAGCCTCGGCCAAGGTGAACTCGACGAGGGTGGTGGGCGCTTCCGGCTCACGGGAACCAGGTTCGACGGCGTAGGGGTGCCAGCGGAACGCCAACCGATGGGGCGGCTCTACCGCCACGATGTGCCAGGCGTCGGCCTCACCGGCGTACGGCTCCTGCATCGCGGCGACTTCGTCGTCCACCTCGGTGGGCGTCATCACTCCGTTGACCGATTCCCCGGCGACGAACGGCCCGTCGAAGCGGACACCGAACCAGCGGCCGAACTCCTCGGAATTGCTGATGGCCCGCCACACCCGGTCCAGGGGCGCCTTGAGCAGAACTTCTTTTTCGATCCGGTCGGTACTCATATGCAACCTTTCAGTTGCTTCTCACCCTACGAGCATCGGACACCAAGCGCAACCTTTTGGTTGCCTTATTCAGATGGCCTCGGGATCTTCCGCGAAGGCGTCAGCGGCCTTCTGCGCGAGCCCCACCGCGGTGCGCGCCCACTGGGCGGTGGCGCCGGCCAGCCCACACGAGGGTGTGACGCCGACGCGGTCACGCAGCACCACCCGGGCGAATCCGAGCCGGTCCGTCAACCCGACCACCGCTTTGGCCACCTCTTCCACCGAGGGCCTGCCCTCTGGCGCGACGGACGGCACCACACCGAGCAGCACGGTCCGCCCGGAGTCGACGAATTCTCCGACCCCGTCCAAATCCACCGGGGTCAGGGTCGAGACGTCCACCGATACCGCGTGAACAGCGCTGCGCAACAACGCCTGCCACGGAAGCTCGGGCGCACAGCTGTGCAGTGCCACATCCGAGCCGGCCGCCGCCACACACGCTTCGATCAGATTCATCGCCACCGCCTCGTCCACCGCATGCACCGGGGTGAAGCTGGTGACCCCCGAAAGCCGGCCGGCCAGTGCAGCCGGCAGGGACGGCTCGTCGAGCTGAACCACCACCTGGGTCTCCAACCGCCGGGCCACCTCGGCCCGGTGAATCGCCAGCCCCTCGGCAAGTGAGGCCGAAAGGTCCCGCAGCGCACCGTGATCGGTGATGGCGCGATGCCCGTTGGGCAGCTCCAGCTGCGCGGCCAGCGTGATCGGGCCCGGCGCCTGCACCTTGACCGCACGCCCACTGCCCCGCAGCCCGGCACGTTCCCACGCTTCTTCCAGCGCATCGATGTCCTCGCCGAGCAGGCTCACCGCCCGCCGCAGCGCAGCGCTACGACGACCGGCAATGCGGTAACCGCGCGGCACCGTGTCGATACCGATGTCGACCAGCAGGGCCCCGCCGCGGCCGATCAGGTCGGCGCCGATCCCGCGCGCAGGCAATTCCACCAGATGCGACAGGGTGTGCAGTTCGCCGACCACGACTTCGGCCGCGGTCCGCGCTTCGGTACCGGGCCAGGATCCGATACCGGTGGCCGTCGAGAAAACACTCATGCGAAAAGACTCATGCGCGTGCGATGGTCGCGCTGGCGATGACCTCGTCACCGTCGGCATCGGGACGGTAAAGCACCATGGTCTGGCCGGGTGCCACCCCGCGCAGCGGCGCCCGCAGGGAAACCGCCAGCCGGCCGTCGCGCAGCGCGGCCACCGCATCGGTGATCCCGCCGTGGGCGCGCACCTGGATCTGGCATTCCACCGGCCCCTGCAGCGGCGTCCCGCTGGTGAACACCGGCTTGTCGCCGAACAACTCCCAGATCTCGAGGTCCTCGACCGGTCCGACCCGGACCGTGCCCGTCTCGGCGTCGATCGCGGTGACGTAGCGGGGCCGGCCGTCGGCGCCCGGTCCCGCGATGCCCAGGCCCTTGCGCTGGCCGATGGTGAAGCCGTGCACGCCTTCGTGTTCGGCGAGCACGGTGCCCTCGTTGTCGATCACCGAACCGCGCCGCACCCCGATCCGGGCACCCAGGAAGGCCTGGGTGTCGCCCGAGGGAATGAAGCAGATGTCATGGCTGTCAGGCTTTTTCGCGACGGCCAGACCGCGCTCGGCGGCCTCGGCGCGAATCTGAGGCTTGGGGGTGTCACCGATCGGGAAGATCGCATGTGCCAGCTGTTCGGCGGTCAGCACCCCCAGCACGTAGGACTGGTCCTTGTCGGCGTCGACCGCGCGGCGCAACCGGCCATCGGACAGCCGGGCGTAGTGGCCGGTGGCCACGGCATCGAAACCGAGCGCCAGTGCGCGTGCGGCCAGCGCGGAGAACTTGATGCGCTCGTTGCACCGCACACACGGGTTCGGGGTCTCGCCGCGGGCGTACGACTCGACGAAGTCATCGATCACGTCGTCCTTGAATCGGTCGGCGAAATCCCATACGTAGAACGGGATGTCGAGAATGTCGGCCACGCGGCGGGCGTCGCCGGCGTCCTCCTTGGAGCAGCACCCCCTCGACCCGGTGCGCAGCGTTCCCGGCGCCGACGACAGCGCCATGTGCACCCCGACGACGTCGTGGCCGGCATCGACCATGCGCGCAGCAGCCACCGAGGAATCCACGCCGCCGCTCATCGCCACCAGAACCCTCATGACAACGTCCTCCCGGCGCTGGCCAGCGCCGCCTGCCGGGCACGGTCGACCGCGGCGGGCAGCACCTGCAGCACCGCGTCGATGTCGGCGTCGGTGCTGGTGTGGCCCAACGAGAATCGCAGGGACCCCCGCGCGGTGGCCGGGTCGGCGCCCATGGCGATCAGAACGTGCGACGGCTGCGCCACGCCGGCGGTGCACGCCGAGCCGGTGGAGCATTCGATGCCCTTGGCGTCGAGCAGCATCAGCAGCGAATCACCTTCGCAGCCACGGAAAGTGAAGTGGGTGTTGGCCGGAAGCCGGTCGGCTCCGCGCGGGCCGTTGAGGTACGAGTCCTCGATCATGGACAGCACGCCCTCGATCAGCCGGTCCCGCAATGACTGCAGTCTGCAGCTGTGCTCGGCCAGCCCGCCGATGGCCACCTCGGCGGCCGCGGCCATCGCCACGGCACCGGCCACGTCGGGTGTCCCGGAACGCACGTCGCGCTCCTGCCCGCCGCCGTGCAGCAGGGGCACGCATGCGGTGTCGCGGCGCAGCACCAGTGCGCCGACGCCCATCGGACCGCCGAACTTGTGCGCCGCGATGCTCATCGCCGCCAGCCCGGTCTCCGCGAAGTCGACCGGGACCTGGCCTACGGCCTGGATGGCGTCGCTGTGCATCGGGACATCGAACTCGGCGGCGATGGCGGCCAGTTGGGCGACCGGCATGATGGCGCCGACTTCGTTGTTGGCCCACATGATGCTGACCAGAGCCACATCGGCTGGGCCCTCCCCGGCTTCCAGGGCCGCGCGCAGCGACTCGGGGGCCACGACGCCGTCGGTGTCGACCGGCAGCCAGGTGACCTCCGCATCCTCGTGGTCCACCAGCCACTGCACCGCGTCCAGAACGGCGTGGTGCTCGACTGCGGTGGTGATGATCCGGCGTCGCGCCGGCTCGGCGTCGCGGCGGGCCCAGTAGATGCCCTTGACGGCGAGGTTGTCGCTCTCGGTTCCCCCGGCGGTGAAGATCACCTCCGACGGGCGGCAGCCCAGCAGCCGGGCCAGCGTCTCGCGGGCCTCCTCCATGCGCCGGCGCGCCTGGCGACCGGAACCATGCAGGGAGGACGCGTTGCCGACGGTGGCCAGCGCAGCGGTCATCGCCTCGATGGCAGCGGCGTGCATCGGGGTGGTGGCGGCGTGATCGAGATAGACCGGCCCGCCTGAGGAGGAGGTCAGGATGGAGGCCATAACCCTCCTAGGATAGCCGCTGGCGGACTACCCGCCTTCCTGCCGCCTCAGGCCGCCAGGGCGTGCGCGGGAGCGCCAGGGAGCTCCTGGTGGCCGCGCACCACCGCCTCGCAGCGTCCGGCCAGTGCCCGCCGGTCGTCTCCGGGCAGCTGAAGCGACCCCACGTGGACGTGGCACACGGTGCGGCGTGCCGTGATGACGCGCCGCACCGACCGCAGCAGGGTGTCCTCCCCCACGAAGGCCGGAATCGTCGAGGGGCGGCCGTCGCGGTGGCGGTAGACCAGCCGCAGGGGCTGCACCGGCCGGGCCGCGTCGATCGCGGCCTGGAACATCGCCGGCCGGAACGGCCCGTAGGCCAGACCGCACCAGGTGGTGCCCTCCGGGAAGGCCACCACGGTGTGCCCGGCGCGCAGGCGTTCGGCGACGGTGTGCACCACCGCGGGCAGCCGGCGCAGGCTGCCCCGGTCGATCGGGATCACCTTCATCACGCGGGCCAGCCGGCCCACCGCCGGCCATTCGACCAGATCGGCACGCGCCACGAACGAGCCGGGCAGGACCGCACCGATGGTGAAGATGTCCAGCCATGACACGTGGCCGCTGACCACCAGCACGCCCTTCAGGTTTCGAATAGGCCCGCCCGACAAGCTGATTCGGACTCCGAAGCAGCGCAACATCAACCGGCAGTAGAAGCGCTGCACATGTGAGCGGCCCGGCATGGGCACCGCCAGCAGCGGCACCCCGGGCGCCAGCAGTACGGCCATGGTGACCCGCACCGTGGTGCGGATCCAGACCACGAGCCGACGGCCGGCGTCGGCGCCGCCGGCATGTACGCAGCTGCCGTCGCACGAGGCCTTGGGCAGCCAGGAGTGCTCACAGGGCGCGGCGGTCATGACGCGCCCCCGCCCATGCCGTCGGCCATGTCGGTCGCGGCCGAGACCGAGCGCAAGCGCTTGAGGTAGCGCACGTCGGCCCGCCGCTTGTCCAGCAGAGCCGGGAAGTCACCGACCCCGAAGTCGGGGTCATGGGCCGGTTCCCCGCACACCTGCGCGCCCAGGCGCAGGTAGCCGCGCATCAGCGGCGGCACCGTGGTCCGAGACGGGGGTTCGATGTCGTCGAGCCCCTTGCCGTCGAGGACCACCGGGCGGTACGGGTACACCGTGTGTTCGGCGGGCGCCGCGTGGCGACGTCGCACGAAGTCGCGGACTCCGCGGATCTGTGTTCCCGGCGGGCCGTCGGCGTTTCCGGCGACGGGCACCGAAACACAGCCCGTCACGTAGTCGTAGCCGGAACGGTCGAGATAGGCGAGGATGCCTGCCCACATGAGCAGGACGACGGCGCCGTTGCGATGGTCGGCCCGCACCACCGCGCGGCCCATCTCGACCAGCGACGGCCGCAGTGCGTCGAGACCGCACACGTCGAACTCGGTGGCGGTGTAGAGCCCGCCCGCGGCGATGGCGCCGGGCGGTGGCAGCATCCGGTAGCAGCCCACCAATTCACCGGTGCGGTCCTCGCGTACCAGCAGGTGGTCGCAGTGCTCGTCGAATCGGTCGGCGTCACGTCCGTCTGTAGCACCGGCCAGTGCGAATCCGGGTTCGGAGGTGAACACGTCGTGCCGGAGCCGCTGGGCGGCTTCGATGAGCTCGGGATCGGCAGACAACAGGAGGGTGTAGCGGGGCGCATCGGGCGCCGCGCTGTCGGTGTGATCAGCGGCGATGAGTACAGATGCAGTGCTCATAACCAGCACGGTCGCCCAGTCGGGTCTCCGTACGGCATCGCCCGTGTGACATGTCTGTGAGCGCCAGGTGACTTTTTGGGCCGGTGTCAGCCGTCGAGGAACACCACGTTCTCGCTGATCGGGTTACGCGGTGTGTCCAGGTGATTCGCCGGGAACTCGGGGTCGGCGTAGCCGATCGACAGGCCGCACAGGACGGTCAGGTCGTCGGGGATGTCGAGTTGTGCCCGCAGCACATCTGGATAGAACGAGATCGACACCTGCACGCAACTGCCGATACCCCGTTCGTTCAACGCCAGCAGCAGGGTCTGCAGGAACATTCCGACGCCCAGCGCGTCGACGTTCGTGAAATCCCGGTGCATGCACACCACCCCGGCCACCGGTGCGTGGAAGAACTCCCAGTTCCGAAGCTGGGCGGCCCAGCGGCCCTCGGCATCGTCGCGGGCGATGCCCATGGCCCCGTAGACCAGGGCACCGCTCTCCCTGCGCAGATGCGCGAAGCGGGGCGGCAGCCCCGCCGAGCCGATGGCCGGCGGGGCTGCCTTCACCGCGGCGAGCAGCGCGTCCACCAGTCGGACGCGCCGCTGCCCGGTGGCGAAGAAGACGTGCCAGGGCTGCGTGTTGGAGTTCGACGGCGCCCGCACTGCCAAGGCCAGCGCCTCGTCGAGCAGTTCTCGCGGGACAGCCTTGTCCGGCAAGAACATCCGCGATGACCTCCGCGACCGGACGACGTCGCCGAACTCGGCCATCAGCGCACTCGCCGGTCCTTGCGGGCCTCCAGTTCGTCATCCTCGACGATGACGAGCATCGGTTGGCCGGGCACGCACAGCATGTTGACGAGGAACCGCAGTGGGACGTCGTCGCGGTTGTTGGCATCCGAGTAGTGGATGACGTCACCGCCGGGCTCCCAGAACGCTTCTCCCGCCTTGACGACGCGGGGCGCCTCGCCCTCCAACTCGAACAGCATCTCGCCTTCCAGCACGTAACCGAAGGCGGGTCCGGCGGGATGCCGGTGTGGCGGCGCTCCCGGTGATCCGGCGGGCCACTCGATGATCGTCGTCATCACCTCGGCGTTCGGCGGGATGAACGGCGGTGTGACACTGGCGATCACAGTCATCGCGTTGTGCAGCGCCTGCTCGCGCTCAGCTGAGACGGGCATGTCAGCGAGCCCCGGCCCGGGCGGCCCATGGGGTTTGGCCGAGGATTCCGTCGTCGCCGGTCACCAGGCTGTTGTCATCGACCGCGGTACCGAAATACGTCGCCTGCGGATCGACGACGACCGGCTTGTCGTCGCCTTGGGCAGCCAGCACCGCGCGTGCCATGTCGGCGAACGAGAACTTTTCGGGCCCACCGATGTTGACGATTCCGCCCAGCGGCGCGGCCTGTGCCACCTTGGCCACCTCGGCGGCTACGTCGTCGACCGAGATCAGCTGGATCCGGGCGTCGGGCACCCGCACCTCGTCGCCCACCACCAGCGACGCGGTGATGGCCTCGGCGAATTCCTGGAACTGGGTGGCGCGCACGATCGAGTACGGCAGGCCCGAGTCGGTGATGTTCTTCTCTTGGGCCACCTTGGCTCGCATGTAGCCGCTGTCGGGCAAACCATCGGCGCCCACGATCGAGAGTGCGACGTAGTGGCCCACCCCGGTCTCCTTCGCTGCGGCAGCCAGATTGTGCGAGGACTTGGTGAAGAAGTCCATCACCGGGCCGTCGTCGAACGAGGGAGAGTTGACGACGTCGACAAGGGCGTCGGCGCCGCTGAGCGCGTCCACCAGCCCCTCCCCGGTCAGGACATTCGCCCCCGACGACAGCGAAGCAGCCACCACGTCATGCCCGGCTTCGGTGAGCAACCGCACCACCCGCGAGCCGATCTGGCCACTGGCACCTATGACTGTGATTTTCATTGTGCGAATCCTTTTCTCGACGAGATGACAGGACCAACACTGGCACCGCGGGCCGTGATTCAAACCCTGGAAAGTCCGTAGTCGACATGGCCGTCCTGCCCGGTCGTCGGGCCGCACCGGCCGGCCTTGTCACGCTGGAGTGGCTCTCGAACCCGAGTGCCACTCCAGCGTGACACTCGGGCGCATGTCGTGGCCCGGTTTCGCCGCAACCGGCCCCAGATAGCACAGAACCCCGGCACACCAGGTGTACCGGGGTTCTGCGTTGACGCGTTGGGGATCTATCCCTTGCGGGCCTTGACCGCCTCGGTCAGCTGCGGGCTGACCTTGAACAGGTCACCGACGATGCCGAGGTCGGCGATCTCGAAGATCGGAGCTTCCTCGTCCTTGTTCACCGCGATGATCGTCTTGGAGGTCTGCATGCCGGCACGGTGCTGGATCGCGCCGGAGATGCCCAGGGCGATGTACAGCTGCGGCGACACGGTCTTACCGGTCTGGCCGACCTGGAACTGGCCCGGGTAGTAGCCCGAGTCGACCGCGGCACGGGAGGCACCCACGGCGCCACCGAGCGAGTCGGCCAGCTCCTCGACCACCGAGAAGCTCTCGGCACTGCCGACGCCACGACCACCGGCGACCACGACGCTGGCCTCGGTGAGCTCGGGGCGGTCACCGGCAACGGCGGGCTCGCGCTTGGTGATCTTGGTCGCGTTCTCGGCCTGGGCCGGGACCTCGACGTTGACGACCTCGCCGGCACCGTCGGCCGGGGCGGCCTCGACCGAACCCGGACGCACGGTGATCACCGGGGTGTCGCTGGTGACCTGGGCCTCGACGGTGAACGCGCCACCGAAGATGCTGTGGACGCCTACCGCACCTTCGCGGACCTCGACCACGTCGACCAGCAGGCCCGAGCCGATGCGCGCGGCCAGGCGGGCGGCGATTTCCTTGCCGTCCGCGGTGGCGGCCAGGACGACTCCGGCGGGGGCGGCCGACTCGGCCAGCGCGGCCAGCACGTCGACGACGGGGGTGAGCAGGTAGTTCTCCGCGTCGTCGGACTCGGCGACGTAGATCTTGGCCGCACCGGCGGCCTTGAGGCCGTCGACCAGACCGGCGGAGGTGCCCGGCTTGCCCACCACAACTGCGGAGGGCTCACCCAGGGCACGGGCGGCGGTGATCAGCTCGGCGCTGACCTTCTTCAATGCGCCTTCGGAGTGCTCAACGAGCACAAGTACTTCAGCCATGAGTTCTCGTTACGTCTTTCAGAAGTGGGTGGGCTAGATCAGCTTTTGGGCAACCAGGTACTCGGCGATCTTCGTGCCGCCGTCGCCTTCGTCGGTCACCTTCTCACCGGCGGTCTTCGGCGGCTTCGGGGTCGAAGACAGCACCTTGGAACCGGCATTGGCAACGCCGACCTCATCGGCTTCCACACCGATCTCGGCGAGGGTGAGCACGGTGACTTCCTTCTTCTTGGCGGCCATGATGCCCTTGAAGGAGGGGAAGCGAGGCTCGTTGATCTTCTCGTTGACGCTGACCACGGCCGGGAGCGTTGCCTCCAGGGTGAACACACCCTCGTCGGTCTCACGCTCGGCGGTGACCTTGCCGCCCTCGACGTTCAGCTTGCGCACATGGGTGAGCTGCGGCAGGCCCAGGTACTCGGCGATGACGGCCGGAACCGCGCCGCCGACGCCGTCGGTGGCCTCGTTACCGGCGATGACCAGCTCGGTGCCCTCGATGGTGCCCAGCGCGCGGGCCAGCGCCCAACCGGTCTGGATCACGTCGGAGCCGTGCATGCCGTCATCCTTGAGGTGTACGGCCTTGTCGGCACCCATGGACAGCGCCTTGCGGATCGCCTCGGTGGCGCGCTCCGGGCCGGCGGTCAGCACGGTGACGGTGCTGTCGCCGCCCTCACGCTCCTTGATCAACAGCGCCTCTTCCACGGCGCGCTCGTTGATCTCGTCGAGCACGGCGTCGGCAGCCTCGCGGTCGAGGGTGAAATCGCCGTCGGACAGCTTGCGCTCCGACCAAGTGTCTGGGACCTGTTTGATCAGGACCACGATGTTCGTCATGACTCTGGTTCGTCCTCCTCGATGAGACCGGTGGCCCGGGCTCATATCACGTTCTAGGCAACTAGCATCATGTTACCGGTCGGTAACTTTTGATGGTTCGCAGGAACACCATAGCTGGTCGGAGTTTGTATTCCGGCCTCCCCTACCACACCCCTGAGGTGAGGGAGCCGTTGCTTGATTGACTACCGACACCTTCAACCTGGGCAAGCCTGGGTTAGCCTGCCTTCCAATGAGCGCATTCGTTGGCGACCCGGATCACGCCCTACCCCTGACCGGCGAGCGGACCATCCCCGGACTGGCCGAGGAAAACTACTGGTTCCGCCGCCATGAGGTGGTGTATCAGCGGTTGGCCGGCCGGTGCGCCGATCGCGAGGTCCTGGAGGCCGGGTGCGGTGAGGGCTACGGCGCCGACCTGATCGCCGATGTAGCTCGGCGGGTGATCGCCCTGGACTATGACGAGGCCACCGTCGCGCACGTGCGGGCCCGCTACCCGCGGGTGGAGATTCGGCACGGCAACCTGGCCGAGCTGCCTCTGCCCGACGAGTCGGTCGACGTCGTGGTGAACTTCCAGGTCATCGAGCACCTGTGGGATCAGGCTCAGTTCGTGTCCGAGTGCTTCCGGGTACTGCGGCCGGGCGGCGTGTTCCTGGTCTCGACCCCGAACCGGATCACCTTCTCCCCCGGTCGCGACACCCCGCTCAACCCCTTCCATACCCGCGAGCTCAACGCCGCGGAGCTCACCGAGTTGTTGCACGACGCCGGATTTACCGTCGAATCGATGCTCGGGGTGTTTCACGGTGCCGGGCTCGCCGAGCTCGACGCCCGGCACGGGGGCTCGATCATCGAAGCGCAGGTGCAGCGCGCCGTCGCCGAGGCACCGTGGCCCGAACAGCTGCTCGCCGACGTGGCTGCGGTCAGCATCGACGACTTCGATCTGACCTCCGCCGACGACCGCAACATTGACGACAGCCTCGATCTCGTCGCGATCGCGGTGCGGCCGTGACCCCGAACTCCGAGCCCGAACCGGTACCCGGTTTATTCACCCTCGTCCTACACACCCACTTGCCGTGGCTGGCCCATCACGGTCGCTGGCCGGTCGGCGAGGAGTGGCTCTACCAGTCCTGGGCGGCGGCCTATCTGCCGTTGATGCGGGTGCTGCGCGGCCTGGCCGCCGAGGACCGCAGCCACCTCATCACCCTCGGGATGACGCCGGTGGTCACCGCACAGCTCGATGACCCCTACTGCCTGACCGGCATGCACCACTGGCTGGCCAACTGGCAGCTGCGGGCCCAGGAGGCCACGACGCTGCGCGAGCCGAAAGGCCTGCAGCAGTTCGGGATTCGCGAATACGCCGAGGCCGGGACCGCGATCGAGGAGTTCACCACCCATTGGCGTCACGGCGCCAGCGGCCTGCTGCGTCAATTGATCGACGCCGAGACCATCGAACTGCTCGGCGGCCCGCTGTCGCATCCGTTCCAGCCCCTGCTGAACCCGCGGTTGCGCGAGTTCGCCTTGCGCGAGGGCCTGGCCGATGCGCAGCAGCGGTTCGCACACACACCCGTGGGCATCTGGGCACCCGAATGCGCGTACGCGCCCGGGATGGAAACAGGTTATGCCGCGGCCGGTGTCGGGCATTTCATGGTGGACGGCCCGTCGCTGCACGGCGACACCGCGCTCGGCCGGCCGGTCGGGGAATCCGATGTGGTGGCGTTCGGGCGGGATTTGCAGGTCAGCTATCGCGTGTGGTCGCCAAAGTCCGGCTATCCCGGCCATGCCGCATACCGGGATTTCCACACCTATGACCACACCACGGGCCTCAAGCCGGCCCGGGTCACCGGCCGCAACGTCCCGTCTGAGGAGAAGGCGCCCTACGATCCGCAGCGCGCGGACCGGGCGACCGACGAGCATGTCGCCGACTTCGTCGAGGTGGTCCGCCGCCGGCTGATCAGCGAGAGCGAGCGGATCGGCCGCCCGGCCCACGTGGTGGCGGCATTCGACACCGAGTTGTTCGGACACTGGTGGTACGAGGGTCCCGAGTGGCTGGGCCGGGTGCTGCGCGCCCTGCCGGCGGCCGGCGTGCGGGTAGGCACCCTGGCCGACGCCAGGGCCGACGGATTCGTCGGCGCCCCGGTCGAATTGCCGCCCAGCTCATGGGGTTCGGGCAAGGACTGGCAGGTCTGGAACGGCGAGAAGGTGGCCGATCTGGTGCAGCTCAACAGCGAGGTGGTCGACGGCGCGCTGAGCACGGTGGACAAGGCGCTCGCCCAGCATGCCGCGGTGGGCACACCGACCCCGCGCGACCGGGTGGCCGATCAGATCCTGCGGGAGACGCTGTTGACCGTCTCCAGTGACTGGCCTTTCATGGTGAGCAAGGACTCGGCCGCCGACTACGCGCGCTACCGGGCCCACCTGCACGCCCACGCCACCCGCGAGATCTCCGACGCGCTGGCCGCGGGCCGGCGCGATCACGCCGAACGGCTCGCCGACGGCTGGAACAAGGCCGACGGACTGTTCGGTGCCCTCGACGCCCGGCGTCTGCCAAAATGACCACCAGCGCGAGCGTGCGCGTCTGCCGCTCGACACGCCGCCAGAACTCAGCTTTGTCCGCACACTCGCACCGGCATGAAGGCACGCAGTCATGAAGATCCTGATGGTGTCATGGGAGTACCCGCCCGTCGTCGTCGGCGGACTGGGCCGACACGTACACCACCTGGCCACCGCGCTGGCCGCAGCCGGCCACGAGATCGTGGTCCTCAGCCGTCGCCCCACCGATACCGACCCGAGCACCCACCCCTCGACCGACGAGGTCAGCGAAGGCGTGCGGGTCGTGGCCGCAGCGCAAGACCCTCACGAGTTCGTGTTCGGCACCGACATGATGGCCTGGACGCTGGCCATGGGGCATGCCATGGTGCGCACCGGCCTTGCCATCAAAGACAATTCAGGTGACCGCTGGGTGCCCGACCTGGTCCACGCCCACGACTGGCTGGTGGCCCACCCGTCCATCGCCTTGGCCGAATACTTCGACGTACCACTGGTTTCCACCATCCACGCCACCGAGGCAGGGCGACATTCCGGTTGGGTTTCCGGTCCGATCAGCCGCCAGGTACACGCGGTCGAGTCGTGGCTGGTGCGCGAATCCGATTCGCTGATCACGTGTTCGACATCGATGAGCGACGAGATCACCCAGCTGTTCGGTCCCGACCTGTCCGAGATCAGGGTGATCCGCAACGGCATCGACGCCGATCTCTGGCCCTTCGCCCCACGCCGTCCCCGCCAGGGCCCGCCGGAACTGCTCTACCTCGGTCGCCTGGAATACGAAAAAGGCGTGCACGACGCGATCGCGGCGCTGCCCCGGATCCGACGCGCCCACCCCGGCACCACACTGACCATCGCCGGCGACGGCACCCAGCACCAGTGGCTCATCGAGCAGGCCCGAAAGCACAAGGTGCTCAAGGCAACCCGATTCGTCGGACGGCTCGGCCACGAGGAGTTGCTGGCCGCGCTGCAGTCCGCCGACGCCGCGGTGCTGCCCAGCCACTACGAGCCGTTCGGCATCGTGGCGCTGGAGGCGGCGGCCACGGGAACTCCACTGGTGACGTCGAATGTGGGAGGTTTGGGCGAGGCCGTGATCGACGGCCAGACCGGGATGTCCTTCGCGCCACGTGATGTGGCGGGGCTGGCTGCCGCCGTCCGTGCCGTGCTCGACGACCCTGAGGCGGCTCAGCGCCGGGCGATCGCGGCCCGCGAGCGGCTCAGCGCCGACTTCGACTGGCACACCGTGGCGGCCGAGACCAGTCAGGTGTATCTGGCCGCCAAACGTGCCGAACGAGAACCACACCCGCGCCGGCCGATCATCGAGCACGCCCTGCCCGACCGCTGATTCGACCGGCATCGAATCAATCCGCACCTAGCGTGCGGATATGGCTTCCCAACGGTCCCCCTTCGTCACCCTGATCGCCGCCTACCTCGGGCTTTTCGTCGGCCTCGTCGACGCGAACGCCGTCAACCTGGCGCTGCCCGCGATAGGCGAAGATCTCGGTGGCGGGATGACCGGTGCGCAATGGACGATCGACGCCTACAACGTCACGTTCGCGGCGCTGCTGCTCACCGCGGGGTCCCTTGGCGACCGGTTCAGCCGGCGGCGGATGCTGCGGATCGGATTGGCAACCTTCGTCGCGGCGTCGATCGCCTGCGCACTGGCGCCGTCGTTGCCGTTGTTGCTGGTGTCGCGGGCGGTGCAGGGTGTCGGCGCGGCGATGATGCTGCCGCAGGGGCTGGCCATCGCCGCGGCGGTTCATCCGGACCCGCGTGGACGGGCCCGGGCCACCGCGGGGTGGGCGATGGCCGCGGCGAGCAGCACCGCGCTGGGCCCCGTGCTCGGCGGGGTGCTGGCCGAGAGCATCGGCTGGCGCTGGATCTTCTGGGTCAACGTGCCGATCGGCCTGCTCGCACTGGTCCTGAGCGTCTCGCATCTGCCCGATTCGCGCGATCCGGATGCCGCCCGCGTCGATCTGCCGGGTCAATGCCTGGCGATTGCGGCGCTCGGCGCCGTCACGCTCGTGCTGGTCGAGGGGCATGACTGGCACTGGCGACAAACGGCCGCGATCGGCGCGATCGCCGCGGCCCTGCTCGCCGCATTCCTGACCGCCCAGCACCGCAGCCCGCACCCGATGCTGCCGCCGGACCTCTTCGGCAGCCGCCGCCTGGTGGGTGCGCTGCTGGCCACCTTCGCGATGACGTTCGGCATCTATGGCCTGCTGCTGGTGAACAGCTTTGCCTTCCAACAACTCCGGGGCTCCGGCGCATTGGCCACCGCCGTGTGGTTCCTGCCGATGGCCGTCACCTACCTGCTGTTGATCCCCGCCGCGAACCTGATCGCCCGCCGCACCGGACCGCGGCTGCCGATGACCGCGGGACTGGCGATGATGGCGGCGGGATCGCTGCTCTATGCCGGCGCCGGGCCGCTGGCCGACGTCGGCTGGCTGGAGCTGTCGTTCGTGCTCGCCGGCACCGGGCTGGCCCTGACCACCGGTCCGGCGGTGACGCTGGCGATGGAAACGATCTCGCCGGGGCGAACCGGGCTGGCCGCGGGAGTGGTGAATCTGGCCCGGCTGCTGGGTATCACTGTCGGAGTCGCGGTGTTGGGTAGCGCCATGACGGTTGTCGGCGGCGCGGACGGAGTGCGGACCGCGCTGGTGGCGGGAGCGGGTTGCCAGTTGGTGGGTGCCGCTGTCGCCCCTGTGGCTGACGCAGCCGGCATCGGCCCCGGTGTGCCGTCGCGACCATATCGCCGGGAAGGAGTCATGTCATGCGTGAAGCACAGGAACTGGCGTCGGCGACCGAGGTGGACATCGCTGCGGTAGCCGCTCTGCTGGCAGATCCGGCACGCTGTAAGGTCCTGCTGGCCCTCGACGACGGCCGCGCCCTGCCGGCCAGTGTGCTGGCCGAGGAAGCCGGCGTCAGCCGCCCCACGACAAGCAGCCACCTGGCCAAGCTGACCGAGGCCGGCCTGCTCACGGTCCGCACGCAGGGCCGGCACCGCTACTACCGGCTGGCCGGGCCCGAAGTGGGTGCGCTGATCGAACAACTCGGCCGGCTGGCACCGGTCAGGCCGGTCACCTCGCTGCGCGAGGGCACCCGGGCCGCACGGCTGCGCTCCGCCCGGACCTGCTACGACCACATCGCCGGCCGGCTCGGTGTCGCGCTCATGGGCAGCCTGCTCGAGCAGGGCGTCCTCGCCGGCGGCGACGGCTGGTTTCACCCCGGAGGTAGTGACCGGCTCAGCAGCCCGGGCCACGACGTGGCCTATCAGCTGACCGACGGGGGCCGGGCCCGGCTTCAGCAGCTGGGAGTCGAATTGCCCACCGGCCCAAGGCCTCTGGTGCGCTACTGCGTCGACTGGACCGAGCAGCGGCACCACGTCGCCGGCGGGTTGGGCCGGGCGATCCTCGACCGTTTCCTGGCGGCCGAATGGTTGCGCCGCACGCCGCGGCATCGTGCCCTCACGGTGACCAGATCCGGGCGAACCGCACTGGCCGACCGCTTCGGTATCGACTGGGCCGGTTGACGGGCGCGTTCGAGAATCGCCGATTCGCTTTCCCTGGCGGTGGCCACCAAGCACAATCGACTCGTGGTCCAGCTCCGCAGACATCTAGGCACGGTCTGCGCCGCAATCGCCGGCGCAGCGCTCGCACTCGGCCTGGCGGCACCGTCGGCCGCCGAACCCACCGGCGCCGCGCCCACGCTGCCCGCTTTCGTGCCGCACCCGTCCGACTGGTCGCCGAACTACACGGTGTTCCCCTACAACCTGTGGCAGGTGCGGGTCACGCCCGAGCAGATCGACGCGCAGCGCGAGTCCTGCCAGTGGTTCAACGCGCAGTACGCCACGTTGATGAGCCAGATCGTGGGCTTCCAGCATTTCCTGGGCGACCAGCATGACTATTGGACCGCGCCCGGCGTACAGGCCGCCGGCGACGCCGTGCGGGCCAACGTCGATCAGTCGGCGGCGTTCCTCGATCCCCGCGCCCACACCCTGTACATCACGAATTACCCGGATCAGAGCCAGTATTCACCGCTGTACAACGGCGACTCGATCTATCACCTGTGGTACCAGCTGACCCAGATCAGCGACAAGATCGCCAAGCAGCAGCCGGCGGGGGTCATCAACGCGAACATCGCCACCGCCAACGTCTACGGGAACACGATCCGCGACTCCGGGGTGTGTAACGGGGCCTGAGCGGCCCTCTCAGTTGCTGTTCGCCGCCTTCTTACGCTCGATGTCGGCCAGCGCCGCGGCGAGTTCGGCGCGTTCGGCTGCCGAAGTCTCCCAATCCAGCTTGCGGTTCTTGACCACCTTGGCCGGTGCCCCGACGGCAATCGAGAAATCGGGGATCTCGCCCTTGACCACGGCGTGGGCCCCGAGCACACAGCCCCGGCCGATCGAGGTGTTGCGCAGGATGGTGACCTTGGCGGCGATCCAGGTGTCCGGGCCGATGCGGACCGGGCCCTTGATGATGCCCTGGTCCTTGATGGGCATTTCGATGTTGTCCATCTTGTGGTCGAAGTCGCACACGTAGCACCAGTCGGCCATCAGCGCGGAGTCGCCGAGCTCGATGTCGAGGTAGGTGTTGATCACGTTGTCGCGTCCCAGCACCACCTTGTCGCCGATGCGCAGCGACCCCTCGTGGCACCGGATGGTGTTCTTGTCACCGATGTGCACCCAGCGGCCGATCTCCATCTGCGCCAGTTCCGGGGTGCACTGGATCTCCACACCCTTGCCGAGGAAGACCATGCCGCGGGTGATGATGTGCGGGTTGGCCAGCTTGAACTTCAGCAGCCGCCAGTACCGCACCAGGTACCACGGGGTGTAGGCGCGATTGTCGATGACCCATTTCAGCGACGCCTTGGTCAAGAAATCGGCCTGGCGCGGATCACGCAGCCGGGAGCCACGCCAGCGCTTGTGAATCGGAGCGCCCCACATCGTCGTCATGGCCGGACAGCCTACGCGAGGGCGTTCGACGGGTATTCGGGTCGCTGCGCTCCCGTATGCCGCACCCGTCGCGGGTCACAGTGCGCCGGTCTCCCAGCCGGAACGGTTACCCTCACCTGGGTCACAAATACGAGCGCCCCGCGTGTTCGGCGACGAAAGGACATCGTGTTCCGGCGATACCTTGCACTGGCGGTCGCGGTGCTGTTCACAGGCCTGCTCGCCGGTTGCGAGAACACCGATTCCTGGGTGGATGCGCACGCCGCACAAGGCTGGTCGGCGCAGTACGGAGACGCTGCCAACAGCAGCTATATCCGGACCCACGGCCCCGAGGCGCTGCGCCTGGAGTGGAGCCGGTCGGTCAAGGGTGAACTGGGCGCCCAGGTGGCGTTGAGCGCGGACAACCGCCTGGCGGTCAACGCGCAGACTGCCGGTGGCTGTTCGCTGATGGTGTGGGAGGCCGACAACAACGCCCGCCAGCGCTGGTGCACGCGACTGGTGCTGGGCGGCGGCTGGTCCAGTCCCCTGTTCGACGGGTTCGACAACGTCTACATCGGGCAGCCCGGCACCATCCTGTCCTTTCCGCCCACCCAGTGGATCCGTTGGCGCCAGCCGGTGATCGGCATGCCGACCACACCCCGGATCCTCGAGGACGGCCAGCTGCTGGTGGTGACTCACCTCGGCCAAGTGCTGGTGTTCGACGGGCACCGCGGCACGGTCGACGGAACTCCGCTGGATCTAGTCGCCGGCGTCGACCCGACCGATTCGCAGCGGGGTCTCGCCGACTGTCAGCCGGCCCGGTCGCGCTGCCCCGTGGCGGCGGCCCCCGCGTTCTCGCATCAGGCGCGCATCGTCGTGCTCAGTGTGTGGCAGCCCGGGGCCGAGGCACCGGTGCTGATGGGCTTGCGCTACCACCCCGGCGAGCAGACACCGCTGACGCAGGAATGGACCAGTAACGCCGTGGACCGGGGGCCACTGGCCAGCCCGGTGTTGTCCGCCGACGGGTCGACGGTGTACGTCAACGGTCGCGACCAGAAGCTGTGGGCACTCAACTCCGCGGACGGGACACCCAAGTGGTCGGTGCCGCTGAACTATCTGGCTCAGACGCCGCCCTCGGTGTCACCGGACGGACTGATCGTGGCCGGCGGCGGGCCGGAGGCCAAACTGACGGCGGTGCGAGACGCCGGAGACCACGGTGAGGTGGCCTGGACCCGTGACGATGTGGTTCCGCTGACCACGTCGAGCCGGGCCGGCGGTGTCGGCTACACGGTGGCCCGCGAGGGCGGGCACGGCCAGGCGCTGGTGGTGTTCGACACGGGCGACGGGCACACCCTCAACAGTTATCCCGTTCCGGAGGCCACCGGCTGGCCGGTCGGGGTGTCGATCGGTCATGACCATCGGATCGTCACCGCGACCAGCGACGGTCAGGTGTACGGGTTCGCGCCGGCTTGATCCCGGTTCAGGCCAGTAGGGCCGCCACGGCGGACCGGGGAACGTTGGCCTGGCTGGCTCCGGCGGCCTCCGGCAGCAGTTCACCCTGCCCGAAGAAGAAGATCACCGAGTCGTCGGTGATCGCGAAATTCTGGTAGTGCGCGGGGTCGAGGCCGACGGTGGGCGGGATGGCCTGCTCGACGCCCGACTGTTTCTGCAGTTCGCGTTGCACGATCGGGAAGATCACGTCCAGGGGCCTGGTGCCCGGTTTGAACAAGGTGTCGAACGTGATCGGGGCTCGCGTGGCCACGTTGTAGTTGAACGTCTTGTACCAGGTCTGCGGATGGGCACCGCCCACGTTCTGATAGACCTCGAACACCAGGCTCTGGGTGCGCGCCGGCACCCCGGAGGTGTAGCCGGTGCCCTTGGCGTCCAGAACGTAGGGCTGATCGCGTGAGCCCGGCATTCCCGAGACGTTGACGAACCCGTCGCGGGTCTGGATCAGGTAACCGGCGACCGCCTGTTGGTCGGGAAAGTCGACCGGGAACGTGTAATCGAGGGTGTAGGAGGCGTTGGCGGTGTGTACCTGACAGACCTGGTCACCGTCGACGGTGCCGCCGAGGTCGGCGCAGGCCGACTGCGCAGCCGCCACCGGCATGCCGAGCCAGCCGAGCAGCGCACCGGCTGCCAGCATCGCTGTCACAGGGGAAATTCGCATCGTCAGTCGTCCTCGCAGGCGATCAACTCACACCGGTGCTCCACCGGCGCGTTTCGTTCAGGGTACGTGGCCGTTATCGCGAAGGGCGACAAATGAATGCCCACGCCCGGCTGGCCGGCCCGGAACCCAACCGGGCGATCACGACCGCAAGGTGCTCGGTGCCGCGCAGCCGCATCCGCGTCCGCAACGCATCCGGGTCCACATCGACACCACGAACCAGGATCTCCAGCGCCCCCACCGACCGCGCCGTCAGCGCGGCCCGCAACCGCCGCTCCTGGAATTGCAGCTGTTCGAGGACCTCGAAACCGCGCACCCCGGCGGGCAACTGGTCACCGGAGAGATAGGCGATATCGGGGTCGAGCTGCCACAGCCCGTGTCGCGCGGCGTAGTGCCGCACCAGCCCGGCGCGCACCACCGCACCGTCAGGGTCGACGATCCAACGCCCGGCCTCGGCGACCGGGCAGTCGTCGGGTTCGGCGTCGGTGATCTGTTCGCCGGTTTCGAGCATGCTGGCCCGGCGGCGGATACCGGGTTCGGTCAGGCCCGGTGACCACAGGCAGGCTTCTCGCACACTGCCGCCGAGAGACGTCACCTCGATCTCGCCGGCGAACCCCATCTCGGTGAGCGCGTCGAAATCGATTCCCGGAGCGCACTTCACCACCAGGTCCCGGCCGCGGTAGACGTCCAACACCGCGTCGAGCGCCGGGGTGTAGGCCCGGGGGTCGAAGCGGCGCCGCCCACCGGTGCGGCGGGCCGGGTCGATGATCACCACCGTGTCGCGGGTGACGGGTGCCAGCGCGTCGGCCCGGCAGAGGTCCACCCCCTCGGCATTGTTGGCCGCCATCGCCAACCGCACCGGGTCGAGGTCGCTGCCGAGCACCTGCGCCGCGCAACCACGCAGTGCCACAAGCTCACTGCCGATCGAACAGGTCGCGTCGTGCACTCGCGAACCGGCCAGCCTGCGGGCGCGATGGGCCGCCACCGGCGCGGCGGTGGCCTGTTGCAGCGCCTCGTCGGTGAACAGCCAGCGCCCCGGCTCGTCGAACTTGGCCGCGGCCCGACGCCTCAGCGCTACGGTCTCCACCAGAATTCCGGCGTGATCGCCGAATCGTTTTCGGACAGCGGCGATGTCGCTGACCAGACCGGCCCCGGTGAGGCGACGCTCGGCCACCTCCGCCAGGGCCTGCTCCCCCGCCGCCGACCGCAGATACGCGACGTGTGAGAGGTCGAACGCTACTCCGCCGCTCAGGAGGGCTTAACTCCCGTGACCATCACGTTGTAGAACCAGCCCTTGGGCACCACACGGCGCCAGACATTGGAGTCGACCCAGCTCAGCGTGGTCCAGCTGTTGAACGCGAACTTGGCCCAGCCCCAGCCCAGACGCCCGGGAGGCACCGCGGCCTCGAAGGTGCGTACCGGCCAGCCGAGCATCGCCGCGGTGAATTCCTCACTGGCGGTGCGCACTTCGACCGCACCGGCATTGGTCGCCATGCGCTCCAGATCGGCGGGGTCGAAGGTGTGCAGGTCGACGACGGCTTCCAGCGCCGCGGCGCGCGAGGATTCGTCGAGTTCGGCCTGGGGCCGCCGCCAGCCGCTCAGCCAGGGCAGCTTCGTCAGGTTGGTGGTGGCGTGCCAGGTCAGGGTGGACAGTTCGCGGGCGTACTTGTTGCCGACTGTGGTGGGCTCCCCGGCGAACACGAAACGGCCGCCGGGCTTGAGCACGCGGACCACTTCGCGCAGGGACAGCTCGACATCGGGGATGTGGTGCAGCACCGCGTGACCGACGACGAGGTCGAAGGTGTTGTCCTCGTAGGGAATGCCTTCGGCGTCGGCGACCTTGCCGTCGATGTCGAGGCCGAGTGACTGACCGTTGCGGGTTGCCACCTTGACCATGCCCGGGGACAGGTCGGTTACCGAACCGCGCCGCGCCACCCCGGACTGGACCAGGTTGAGCAGGAAGAAGCCGGTACCGCAGCCCAGCTCGAGGGCACGGTCGTACGGCAGCTCGCGCTGCTCGGATTCGGGGACGATCGCGTCGAACCGTCCGCGGGCGTAGTCGATGCACCGCTGGTCGTAGGAGATCGACCACTTCTCGTCGTAGGTCTCGGCTTCCCAGTCGTGGTACAGCACCTGCGCCAGCTTGCTGTCATGCATCGCGGCTTCGACCTGCTCGGCCGTGGCGTGCGGGTTAGGAGTCGGCATACCGGCAATATCGGCGTCGGTGCCGGAATCCTTGATGTCAGTCATGCAGGGCAGCCTAACGGCCCGGGTGGGGCGAGCGTCAGGGCCGGTCCACCAGTTTGTCGACGGCGGCCTTCGCTGCGGCCAGAACGTCCACGGGGTGTTCGATGAACCTTTGTGCCCACGCCAATGCCTCGTCGTAGACGTGATCGGGTGCCACCATCTGGTCGATCAGGCCGAGTTCCAGAGCTTCCTCTGCGCCGACGAAGCGGCCGCTGAACACCAGTTCCTTGGCCTTGCTGGCGCCGATGACCTCGGCCAGCCGCGCACCGCCACCGGCGCGGGGCGCCAGCCCGGCCAAGATCTCGGTCGCCCCGAACTTCACGTTGTCACCGCTGATCCGCCAATCGGTGGCCATCGCCAAGCTCAGCCCGGTGCCCAGCGCGTAGCCGGTGATCGCGGCCACGGTGGGCTTGGGGATGGCGGCCACGGCCTCGATGCACTGTCGCAGTGCCGCATCCGCGGCAGCGGCTTCGCCGGCGTTCAGTGTGCGCAGTTCGGGAACGTCATCACCGGCGCAGAAGATCTCGTGGCCGCCGAACAGGATCACCGCAGAGATATCGGTGCGCTCCCCCAGGTCGCGGGCGGCGGCGATGATCTCGCGGTACATCTGCCGGGTCAGGGCGTTGGTCGGTGGACGCGACAGCATCAGGGTGCCGACCCGGTCCTGCTCCGGCGTCACCCCGGTGATCGCACGGACGAACTCGTTCACTGTGCGGCTTCCCGGCCCCGGCACAAGGGCGCCCGCTGGTTCCGGGCTGCGTTGTAGCGGCCGCTGTCGAAGAACTCGATCTGCCAGCTGCCCTCACCGAGCGACAGGTTCGGTTCGATCGGGACGATCTTGCGCTCGCTGGCCAGTACGTCGGCGACCGAGCGGCCGGCGAGGCTGTTGAGCTGGGTCCAGGTCGGCGGCAACAGGAACGAGTTTCCCTGCTCGAAGTCCTCGAGCCCGGCCTGCGGCGTGCTCCAGAACGCGCGGTCGGTTTCGGTGTTCTCACCGTCGGCCCGCTGCCCCTCGGGCAGTGCGCCGACGAAGAAGAAGGTGTCGTAGCGGCGGGTTCGTTCTTCTTTCGGGGTGATCCAGTTGTCCCACGGCCGCAGCAGGTCGGCGCGCAACACGAGTTTCTCGTCGCGCAGGAAGTCCGCGAAGGACAGCGAGTGGTTGGCCAGCGCGGCACGCGCGTCGCCGTAGACCGATGCGTCGGAAATGATGCCCGGAGCCCCCGATCCACCGGCGGGTCCGGCGAACAGGACCCCGGACTCCTCGAAGGTCTCGCGGGCCGCCGCGCACACCAGTGCCTCGGCCAGTCCGGTGTCGACGCCGAGACGCTCGGCCCACCAGTCCGGTTTCGGCCCGAACCAGGAGATGTCGGCAAAGCGATCGCGGTCGTCGACGCCGCCACCGGGAAATACCATCACCCCGGCCACGAACTCCATGGCCGCGTGCCTGCGCATCATGAAGACTTCGATGGATTCGGCGGCGTCCCTGACCAGCATCACCGTGGCCGCCGGACGCGGCACCAGTGGGTCGGTGCCGGTCGGCTCCTCGGGCAAGCCCTCGTCGGTGCCGGTCGGCTCCTCGGGCAAGCCCTCGTCGGTGCCGGTCGGCTCCTCGGGCAAGCCCTCGTCGGCCGTTGTGGTCATTCTCGCCTCCTATGAGCCGCGCGGCTCCGGGTTCGCCGGGCGAAGTAGCGCCCGTCGATCACGTCGAGGGCGATCGACTGGCCGAACGCCTTGGACAGGTTCTCCGCAGTCAACACCTCGGTCAGCAGACCAGATGCAACCGCCTTGCCTTCCGACAGGATCAGCGCGTGGCTGAAGCCCACCGGAATCTCCTCGACATGATGGGTGACGAGCACCATGGCCGGCGCGTCGGGGTCGGCGGCCAGGTCCGTCAGCCGGGCCACCAGCTCTTCTCGACCCCCGAGGTCCAGGCCGGCCGCGGGCTCGTCGAGCAGCAGCAGTTCGGGGTCGGTCATCAGCGAGCGGGCGATCAGGACGCGTTTGCGTTCACCTTCTGACAGCGTCCCGTAGGTGCGCTCGGCGAGGTGTTCGGCACCGACGCTTTCGAGCATGTCGATGGCCTGGGCGTAGTCCACGTCCTCGTAGTCCTCGCGCCAGCGGCCCAGGACGGCGTAGCCGGCCGACACCACCAGGTCGCGTACCACCTCGCTGTCGGGGATCCGCTGTGACAGCGCCGAGCTGCTGAGCCCGACGCGGGCCCGCAGTTCGGACATGTCGGTGCGGCCCAGCCGTTCCCCGAGCACGTAGGCGGTGCCCGAGGACGGATGCTCGGTGGCTGCGGCGATCCGCAGCAGTGAGGTCTTGCCCGCCCCGTTGGGGCCGATCACCACCCAGCGTTCGTCGAGTTCGACGGACCAGGTGATCGGCCCGACGAGCGTGTTGCCGCCTCGCCGCAGGCTCACCCTCGCGAAGTCGATCAACAGGTCGGGGTCGGTTCCGTTTCCGTCGTCGCCGGTTGTCGAGTCGGTGAATTCCCCTGCGGCCACTCGCTCATCGTAGTGATCGGTTCGCGTTCCGCCCGGGCGCGTCCGCCGCTGAAATCGTGGAACAGCAGTGACCGTGGCATGAACCGCAGGAACAGCTGCACGAGCGGGCCGATCCCGAAGGCGTAAACCAAGGTGCCGATTCCGACGGTGCCACCCATGAGCCAGCCGATCGCCAGCACGGTGGCCTCGATCGCGGTGCGCACCAAACGCACCGACCGCCCGGTACGGGCCACCAGCCCGGTCATCAGGCCGTCGCGCGGTCCTGGGCCCAGGCCCGCGCCGATGTAGAGGACGGTGCTGACGGCGTTGAGCACCACGGCGCCGATCATCATCGCGATGCGCACCGGCAGCGCCGACGGCGCCGGCAGGGCCGCGAGCGTGGCGTCGACGGTGACGGCGATGACGATGACGTTGGCGACGGTCCCGATTCCGGGCCGGTTACGCAGCGGGATCCAGGCCAGTAGAACCACGATTCCGACCACGGCGGAGGCCATGCCGAGCGACAGCGGCGTGTGCCGGGTGATGCCCTGGTGGAAAACGTCCCACGGGTCCAGTCCGAGGCCGGCACGCACCATCATGGCCATCGACACGCCGTACCCGCACAGGCCGATCAGCAGCAGCGCACCTCGGGTGAATGCCGTCCTCACGCGTGGTCGGGGAATCGGACGCGGATCGCGTCGAGTTCGCTACGCACTCGCCGGGCGTCTACATCGCGGTCGCCGGCGTAGTTGCCGGGATCGTGCAGACGGCGGAGATTCTCCGCTAATCGGGAAATCCAGTTCCGTGCCATGCAGCCATGATCTCGGCCATGTGGCTTGTCCATCAATAGCCAGTTGGACCATACTGGCCTCATTATGTCTCCAGATTTGGCCGCCAGAGCGCTCGATGTGGACCTCTTGGCCCGGGAGTTGGGAAACTGGCGCACTTCCAGCCAAAGTGGCCCCGCATATCTGGGCCTGGCGGACGCCATCCGGCTGCTCATCGTCGACGGCCGCGTTCCGGTCGGGTCGCGCATTCCGAGCGAACGGGCCCTGGCCGAGTCGCTGCGGGTGTCGCGCACCACCGTCACCGCGGCCTTCGCCCAGTTGCGCGAGGACGGGTACCTGCACGCCCGCCGCGGAGCCCGCAGCATCACGGCCCTGCCCGCCGCCGGACACGTCGAGCCCGATGCCACCAGCCCGACGGTCAGCCTGGCCGCCGCCGCTCTGTCCGCGCCGGGCACCGCGGTGTTGGAGGCCTTCGCCGAAGCCGCCCGCGACATCTCGCCGTATCTGCGCGAGCCGGGCCACGAACTGATGGGCGTCGGCCCCTTGCGCGCAGCCATAGCCGAAAGATATTGCGCCAGAGGGCTACCCACCGATCCGAACCAGATCATGGTGACCAGCGGTGCCCAGCACGCGATCGGGCTGATCCTGGCCAGCCACACCCAGCCAGGTGACCGGGTGCTCGTCGAGCAACCCACCTATCACGGTGCGCTGTCGGCGATCTCGACTGCGGGAGCACGGGCCGTCCCGGTGGCCCTCACCGAGGACGGCTGGGAACTGGACGCCGTGCAGGCCGCACTGCGACAACTCGCGCCGAGCCTGGCCTACCTGGTTCCCGACAGCCACAACCCCACCGGGTTCACCATGGCCGCAGCCGAGCGAAAGCGGTTGGGGCAGATCATTTCCGATACCCGAACCCGCACCATCGTCGACGAGTCGATCATCGATATGTGGATCGACGAGGCGCCGCCGGAACCACTGGCGGCTTCGGTGTCGCGCAACGACCTGGTGCTGACCATCGGCTCGATGTCGAAATCGTTCTGGGGTGGTCTGCGGGTCGGCTGGGTTCGTGCCGAGCGCGGCACGCTGGCCACCATCGCCGCGATCCGGCCTTCGGTGGATCTCGGTACCCCGATCCTCGAACAACTCGCCGCGGCGAAGCTGCTTGCCATGCACGCCGAGGTGCTACCGGAACGACGTGAGATCCTGCGCACCCGCCGGCAATTCCTGACCACTCTGCTGGCGCGTGAACTTCCGGACTGGCAGCCGGGGCACGGCCGCGGCGGTATGTCGCTGTGGGTCAAGCTGCCCGCCCCGATGAGCACGGCGTTGTCGGCGGCGGCGATGCGACTGGGCCTTGATGTGCCCGCGGGTCCGCGCTTCGGGGTGGACGGCACGCTGGAACGGTTTATCCGGCTCCCCTACGCGCTGCCGGAGCCCGAACTCGAGGAGGCGGTGCGCCTGCTGGTGCGGGCCTGGCACAGCATCACCGGCACGCTCGGCGCACAACCTCAAACGCTGGTGGTGTAGCGGCAGACGTTACGGCTGCTGAGCCATGGCATAGCAGGTACTGAAATGCTCGATGGTGCACGGAATCCCGTTGACGGTGGGCAATTGGCCAGGCTGGTTGGTGATATTCGTGCCACCCGCAGTGGGCGCCATCACCGGAGGCGCCACCGCGCCCATTCCGCCGCCGGACGAACCGGCCACACATACACCTTCGAACTTCGTCTGCACCGTGCCCGAGGGGCAACGTTTGGCCTCGGCCGGAGCTGCGACCGCCAACTGTCCCAGGACTGCCGCAACGGCGAACGCGCCAACCACGACCGTGTGCTTCAAGTTCGCCATGTCCCCACCCTACTTCAGGGGTGCGTCGACGCGCTCTCAGTCCTCGGGGATCTCGACGCGGCGCAGCACACCGTCGAGTGCGTCGGCGGCCTCGATCTCACCGCGGGTGACACCGAGGATGAACAGCACGGTGTCCAGGTACGGATGGCTCAGCGACGCGTCGGCCACCTCACGCAACGCGGGCTTGGCGTTGAACGCGACACCGAGGCCGGCGGCGGCCAGCATGTCGATGTCGTTCGCCCCGTCGCCGACAGCCACGGTCTGTTCCATCGGCACGCCGACCTGCTGGGCGAAATCGCGTAGCGCCTTGGCTTTTCCTGGCCGGTCGATGACCTGACCGATGACCCGGCCGGTCAGCTTGCCGTCGACGACCTCAAGTTCGTTGGCGGCCACGTAGTCGAGCATGAGCTCGTGCGCCAGCGGTTCGATGACCTGGCGGAAGCCGCCCGAGACCACACCGCAGTGGAAACCGAGCCGGCGCAGGGTCCGGATGGTGGTCCGGGCGCCCGGTGTCAGCTCGACCTGTTCGGCCACATCGTCGAGCACCGAGGCGGGCAGGCCGGCCAGGGTCGCGACCCGGCGGTGCAGCGATTCGGCGAAATCCAGTTCACCGCGCATGGCGGCTTCGGTGACGGCGGCGACCTGGGCTTCCATCCCGGCCCGGGCGGCCAGCATCTCGATGACCTCGCCCTGGATCAGGGTGGAGTCGACGTCGAAGACGATGAGCCGCTTGGCCCGTCGGGCCAGGCTGTAATCCTCGAGCGCGATGTCGACGCCCTCGTCGACCGCCACCTGCGCCAAGGCTGATTGCAACTGGCCGTACGCCGCCCCCGCGGGCACAGAAACGCGCAGTTCCAGGCCCGTCACCGGGTAGTCGGACACGCCCCGGATGGTGTCGATGTTGACGCCCAGATCCGCGACCGCTCGGGCGACCACGCTGAACGACTCAGCGGTGATCGGACGGCCGAGCACCACGATCGTGTGGGTCGACGGCTCGCGCATGACCGGCATGTCGCCGCTGCGCTCGACCGTCACGTCGAGGCCGAGCTGGTGAATCGCCGTCTCGACGTCACTTCGCAGCGCATCGCCGTCGACCGTCTCGGCCGGAGCCGCGACCAGCACACCGAGGGTGAGCCGGCCGCGGACCACGACCTGTTCGACGTTGCGTAGTTCGACCTGATGGCGGGCGAGCACCTCGAACAGCGCCGACGTCACACCGGGCTGATCGACCCCCGTGACCGTGATCAGTACCGACGAGCGCTCTCGCGGAGCACCGTTCATCGAAACTTCCTCGACGTGCTCACCCCCGGATGCTGCCACCCGTCAGCTGGAGCGGTCCGCGGTCTCGAGCTCCGCGTGATGGGTACGGCCCACGTGGGCCTCGGCACGCATGCGCTCGACCATGTGCGGGTAGTGCAGCTCGAACGCCGGGCGCTCCGAACGGATCCGGGGCAGCTCGGTGAAGTTGTGCCGCGGCGGCGGGCAGGAGGTCGCCCACTCCAGCGAGTTGCCGTAACCCCACGGGTCGTCGACCATCACCGGCTCGCCGTAGCGCCAGCTCTTGAACACGTTCCACACGAACGGCAGCGTCGAGATGCCCAGGATGAAGGCACCGATCGTGGAGATCACGTTGAGCGTGGTGAAGCCGTCGGTGGGCAGGTAGTCGGCGTAGCGGCGCGGCATGCCCTCGTCACCGACCCAGTGCTGCACCAGGAAGGTGGTGTGGAAGCCGATGAAGGTCAGCCAGAAGTGCAACTTGCCCAGGCGCTCGTCGAGCAGACGTCCGGTCATCTTCGGGAACCAGAAGTAGATGCCCGCGTAGGTGGCGAACACGATGGTGCCGAAGAGCACGTAGTGGAAGTGCGCGATGACGAAGTAGCTGTCGGTGACGTGGAAGTCGATCGGCGGGCTGGCCAGCAGCACGCCGGACAGGCCACCCAGCAGGAAGGTGATCAGGAAGCCGACCGAGAACAGCATCGGCGTCTCGAACGTCAGCTGGCCCTTCCACATGGTGCCGATCCAGTTGAAGAACTTGATGCCGGTCGGGACGGCGATCAGGAACGTCATGAAGGAGAAGAACGGCAGCAGGACGGCGCCGGTGGCGTACATGTGGTGTGCCCACACGGCCACGGACAGGGCCGCGATGCTGATGGTGGCGTAGATCAGCGTGGTGTAACCGAAGATCGGCTTGCGGCTGAACACCGGGAAGATCTCGGACACGATGCCGAAGAACGGCAGCGCGATGATGTACACCTCGGGGTGGCCGAAGAACCAGAACAGGTGCTGCCACAGCAGGACACCGCCGTTGGCCGGGTCGTAGATGTGAGCGCCCAGGTGGCGGTCGGCGGCCAGGCCGAACAGCGCGGCGGTCAGGATCGGGAAGGCGATCAGCACCAGGATCGAGGTCACCAGGATGTTCCAGGTAAACACCGGCATGCGGAACATCGTCATACCGGGCGCACGCATGCAGACCACGGTGGTGACCATGTTGACGCCACCGAGGATGGTGCCCAGACCACCGACGGCCAGACCGAGGATCCACAGATCACCGCCGGCACCCGGCGAGTGAATGGCATCGGTCAGCGGCGAGTAGGCCGTCCAACCGAAGTCCGCGGCACCGCCGGGGGTGATGAAGCCGGCGAGCGCGATCAGCGCGCCGAACAGGAACAGCCAGAACGACAGCGCGTTCAGCCGCGGGAATGCCACGTCGGGTGCGCCGATCTGCAGCGGCAGCACCAGGTTGGCGAACCCGAACACGATCGGTGTGGCGTAGAACAGCAGCATCACCGTGCCGTGCATGGTGAACAACTGGTTGAACTGCTCGTTGCTCAAGAACTGCAAGCCGGGCATCGCCAGTTCCGTACGCATGAACAGCGCCATCAGTCCGCCGATGAAGAAGAAGGCGAAGCAGACGACGCAGTACATGATGCCGATCAGCTTGTGATCGGTCGTGGTGATGAGCTTGTAGATCAGGTTGCCCTTGGGGCCCATCCGTTCCGGAAAAGGACGACGTGCCTCGAGTTCTCCGATTGGGGGCGCTTCGGCTACCAAGAGATCCTCCAAAGATTCGTCGGGAAATCCCGCTTATCGAACTGAATCCTAACGCTCCCGGCGGCCTTCGCGTTCGTGGGTCCTACAAACTGTCGTACTGCGTGGCGCCACGACGGCGGATCTTTTCGTCGCGACGGCTTGACCAGCGGTAAGACCGTGAATGTTACGGTCGCCCCGTGCTGACCAACCGACCTCGCGCCGCGCTCGCGGTGATCGCCGCGGCCGCAACCCTCGCCACCGGGTGCGGCTCTGCCGAACAGACGCAGCAGGCGCAGACGTCGATGACCACCAGCGTCACCAAGATCGCCGACGCCGGGGTACTGGGTAATCAGCGTCGCCCCGACGAATCGTGCGCGGCTGAGCCGGCGCCCGCCGACCCCTCGGCGCGTGAGGTGCGCAACGCACGTGCCGAAGGCGGCGACATCCCGGAGTCCACCGAAGTGCGCGGCGACCCGCAACGCATCGTCGCGCTGTCCGGTGACCAACTGGACGCGCTGTGCGCGCTGGGCCTGCAGTCGCGGATCGTCGCGGCCGCCCTTCCCGACGGTTCGTCGGAGCAGCCCTCGTATCTGGGCGCGGTGGTGCACGGGGTCGCCCCGGCCGGCTCACGGACCGCACCGGATGTGGACGCCATCAAGGCGGCCAACCCCGAGCTGATCCTGGGTTCGGCGAGTCTTACTCCTGCGTCCTTCGGCGCATTGTCGGCGGTCGCCCCCACTGTGTTCACCGGCGCGCCGGGTGCCGCGTGGCGCGACACGTTGCGCACGGTGGGTGAGGCGACGGGCCGCCGGGACGCCGCCGCCGACCTGATCGCGAAATTCGACGACGCCGCCCGCGACACCGGTGCGCAGAACGACGCCGCGCACTTCCAGGCTTCGGTGGTGCAGCTGACCGAGAACAGTGTGCGGGTCTACGGCGCCAATACCTTCCCCAGCAGCGTGCTGGCCGCCGTGGGATTGGATCGCCCTGCCGCCCAACGGTTTACCGACAAACCGTACGTGGAGCTGGGTACCGCCGACGCCGATTACCGCATCGCCGACGCGGACATCGTCTACGTGTCGTTCGCCTCCGCGGCGGCCAAGGACAACGCGCCCAAGATCCTGCAGAGCACGGCCTGGCGGAACCTGTCGGCCGCCAAGGACAATCGGGTGTTCGTGGTGAACAACGAGGTCTGGCAGACCGGGCAGAACATCGTGGCCGCCCGCGGCATCCTCGATGATCTGCGCTGGGTCAACGCGCCCATCAACTAATCTCAGCCACGTGTTCCACGTCCTCACCACCACGTACACCCAACCGCTCGACGTCGTCGACCAGACCCGCCCGGCCCACATCGCGTGGCTCGAGGAGGAGGTGGCCGCCGGCCGCATCGTGCTGGCCGGCCGGCTGGAGTCAGGCACCGGCGCCGTGCTCGTCACCGGGGATCTCACTGACGCCGAGGTCGAGGATGTCATCGCCTCCGATCCCTACACCCTGGCCGGGCTCATTCGATGCGAGCGCACGTCGTTCAACGGGGCGTTCCGCGCGCCCGGATTGTGACCCGCACCCGGCAGTGATCCGGGAGATATGTCACAACCGGTATCGGGATTAGCCCCATCGCCTGCGTCGTTGCACGGTTCGGACTGCCGTCTTCAGGCAGTAGTCAGTTAACCGGATTAACGTTTTCCTCCGAAACGTACAGACGACGAACAAAGAGGGCTTTTGATGAGCACTGTTTATGCCTACGCCGCGAACTCGGCCACCGAGCCGCTGGCCAAGACCACGATCACCCGTCGCGAGGTGGGCCCGCACGACGTGGCCTTCGACATTCATTTCGCGGGCATCTGCCACTCCGACATCCACACTGTGAAGGGCGAGTGGGGCACCCCGAACTACCCCGTGGTGGCCGGCCACGAGATCGCCGGTGTCGTCACGGAGGTCGGCTCGGAGGTCACCAAGTACAAGGTCGGCGACCACGTCGGCGTCGGGTGTTTCGTCGACTCGTGTCGCGAGTGCGACAACTGCAAGGCCGGGTTGCAGCAGTACTGCACCGGCGGCGGCATGATCGCCACCTACAACTCGACCGAGCGCGACGGCACGCCGACCTATGGCGGCTACAGTGGCGCGATCGTCGTCGATGAGAACTACGTGCTGCGTATCCCCGACAGCATCCCCCTGGACCAGGCCGCTCCCCTGCTGTGCGCGGGTATCACCACCTACTCGCCGCTGCGGCACTGGAACGCCGGCCCGGGCAAGAAGGTCGCCGTCATCGGTCTCGGCGGCTTGGGCCACGTCGGGGTCAAACTCGCCAAGGCGATGGGCGCGCACGTCACCGTGCTGTCGCAGTCGCTGAAGAAGATGGAGGACGGCCTGCGGCTGGGCGCCGACGAGTACTACGCCACCGGCGACCCGGACACCTTCCGCAAGCTGCGCGGCCGATTCGACCTGATCCTCAACACCGTGTCGGCCAACCTCGACCTCGGCGCTTTCCTGAATCTGCTCGCCGTGGACGGCACCCTGGTGGAGTTGGGCATGCCCGAGCACGCCATGGAGGTCCCGCCGTTCCCGCTGGCGGGGATGCGTCGCAGTCTCTCCGGGTCGATGATCGGCGGCATCCCCGAGACCCAGGAGATGCTCGATTTCTGCGCCGAGCACAACGTGCTCCCCGAGATCGAGGTCATCGCACCCGACTACATCAACGAGGCCTACGAGCGTGTGCTGGCCAGTGATGTGCGGTACCGCTTCGTGATCGACACCGCCTCACTGCGCGGGTAGTCGCGGAACCCAAGTCAACGCCGAGGGCTGCGGTCACCCAGTGACCGCAACCCTCGGCGTTACGCGTTGTCGGCCGTCATTCGGGGCCGGCGTCTGACTGCAGGTCGACGCCCGCCAACGGCCAGCCCGCGGCGGCCAGTTTGGCCGCCACCCGTGCGATGTTCTCCGGGCCGGCGTCGTGATCGGTGACTTCGGCGATGAAGTCCGCGATCACATCGCGGTCGATGGGATCGTCTATGTCGGCGGGCGCTGAGGCCTCGGCGATGTTACGCACCACCTCGGTCACCTGCTCTTCGGTGAGCGGGGTGGCCCTCAGCAGCGCGAGCAGGGGCACCCGGTCAGTACCCGGCACCCCCTCCGGATAACCGGCACGCAGCCAGTTCAGGACCGAGATCAGCAGCGACTTGGTTGACACCCGGTAAGTTTCGCGACTGCCCGGTCAACCCACCACTGGACGCGCCGACAGTTGGGTGGCCATTCATTCGTGATTCATTGCCAAAAACAATCCCGCTGAGCGCAACCGGTGACCTCTCCCGGGTAGCCCGGCATCCTCAGCACAGTGACCCGTGTGATCCGCTTCAACGCCTTCGATATGAACTGCGTCGCCCACCAGTCCCCTGGTCTGTGGCGGCATCCCAAAGACCAGTCGTGGCGCTACAAGGACATCACCTACTGGACCGAGCTGGCGAAGTTGTTGGAACGCGGGCGTTTTGACGGCCTGTTCATCGCCGATGTGTTGGGCACCTACGACGTGTACGGGGCCAGCGACGAAGCGGCCATCCGCCAGGCCGCGCAGATCCCGGTGGGCGACCCGATGCTGCTGGTGTCGGCGATGGCGCTGGTCACCGAGCACCTGGGGTTCGGGATCACCACCGGAACCGGATTCGAGCATCCTTATCCCTTTGCCCGGCGGATGTCGACGCTGGATCACCTGACCAACGGCCGACTCGGCTGGAACGTCGTCACCGGATATCTGCCTGCTGCCGCACGCAACATGGGCCAGACCGATCAGCCGGCGCATGATGCGCGTTACGACCATGCCGACGAGTACCTCGAGGTGCTCTACAAGTTGTGGGAAGGCTCGTGGGAGGACGACGCCGTGGTGCGCGACGCCGAACGCGGGGTTTTCACCGATCCCGCCAAGGTGCACCACATCGGCCATTCCGGAACGCATTTCAGCGTCCCGGGGGTACATCTGGCCGAACCCTCCCCGCAGCGCACGCCGGTGATCTACCAGGCCGGCTCCTCGCCGCGCGGAGTCCGCTTCGCCGCGGAGAACGCCGAGGCCATCTTCACCGCCGCACCCACCAAAGCCCTCCTGCGGGAGACGGTCTCGACCATCCGCGCCGAGCTGGAGTTGGCCGGCCGGGATCCGTACTCGGCCAAGATCTTCAACCTCACCACCATCATCACCGGTGAGACCGACGAGGAGGCGCACGCCCGGCACGCCGAGTACCTGGCCTACGGTGATCCCGAAGGCGCACTGGTGTTCATGTCCGGGTGGATGGGTGTGGACCTGGCCAGGTACGGCCTCGACGAACCGATCGGGAATGTCGATTCCAATGCGATCCTGTCCGCGGTCAAGGCATTTCAGTCCGCCTCGGACAACGGCGGCGAGTGGAATGTCCGCGACATCGCCGAGTGGGGCGAGATCGGCGGCATGGGGCCGCGCATCGTCGGGTCCGGTGTGCACGTCGCCGACACCCTGCAGGAGTGGGTCGAAGAGACCGATGTCGACGGCTTCAACCTGGCGTATGCGATCACACCCGGCTCTTTCGAGGAGTTCATCGATCACGTGGTGCCGGTCCTCACCGAACGCGGCGCCTACCAGTCGGCCTACGCGCCGGGCAGCCTGCGCAACAAGCTGCTGGGCAACGGCGATCGCCTGGCCGACGAGCACCGCGGGGCCAGTTACCGCGTGGGTGGGCCGAATTCGACGATCGTCGAGCGTCCGTCGACCGTGCCGTCGTCATCGGCGTCGACAGCCGCCCAGCCCGCACGGGGCCGCTAGACTCAGCGCGGCGCGGCCTGGACGTTCGTGTGTTGTTGTTGTCCCACGGTCGACGGTGGCAGGTCGGTCTCGTCGACCCCGGGCGTATCGAGTTGCCCGGCCAGCCACGGTAATGCCGTGGCGAAGGCATTGTTGGCGAACGCCCAATCATGGCGCCCGGGTGCGGTGGTCACCGAACATCTGATCGCCACCGTGCGGGCCGCGTCGCACAACGTGGTCGCCGCGACGTCCTGTGCCTCCGGATTGGCCACCGGGTCGCGGGTGCTACCGCCGCGGGCCGTGGGAACCTCGAACCACGCCGAGACGTCGGCGTACGAACGGTGGTGCCGCATGATCGTCAAGGGATCGTAGGCGGACCACGCGTCAGCGTCCCCGCCGAAGAGGCGGTTGATCGTTTGGGTCTTGTCCCCCGCGTTCGGTCGCAGATCTCCCGCGATGTCGACGAAGGAGTGGAACAGCTCCGGATGCATCAGGGTGAGATCCACCGCGCAGGTGCCGCCCATCGACCAGCCTGCGATCCCCCACCCGTCCCGGTCGGAGCGCACCCCGAAGTCCGAGATCAGATACGGGACGATGTCTTTTGTCAGGTGGTCTGCGGCGTTTCCCCGGACCCCGTTGACGCACTCGGTGTCGTTGGTGAATGAGCCCGTGGCGTCGACGAACACGAACACCGGGGCATTGCCTCCGTGCGCGGCCGCGAACCCGTCGAGGATGCCCAGCACGTTGCCCGCGCGCAGCCAGTCGGCCGGGGTGTTCAATTGCGAGCCGATCATCATCACGGCCGGAAGCTGTGGCGGCGGGGTGCTGGCGAACCAGGCCGGCGGGAGGTAGACGAGTTCGCCGCGGTGTGCGAAACCTGAAGCTGTTGAATCAACGGTCACCGGGACCAGGACACCACTGGGCGGCCGGAAGTGGGCCAGCTGCATCTTCGTCACCGTCAATCGGTCCGTCTGCCCGGGCAGTGGGCTCGATGTGAGCTGCTTCCACATGCCGCCCATCGTCGGAAAGTATCCGACCCACGTGTTGAGGGTCAGCGCACAAGCCAGCCCGCACACCCCGATCGCGGCGACCGAGACGGTGCGCCGCCACCACCGGGCGCTCACCCAGCCCAACGACGCGATACCGACGGAAAGCACGCTCAACGCGATCCAGCACCACAACTCGGGTGGCCCGGCGTTGCCGGCCACCCCGATCGAATCGATGTACCAGTACGCCACACCAGCCACCACGGCCGCCACCGCCACCAGCGCGGGCAGCGACCGGCGCCGCCAGCGTCGTGTGCGCCAGCCCACCGCGGCTCCCAGCAGCAGCGCAGCGCTCAGCTGAACGACAACCGGGAACCAGCCGTGGATCAGCGAGATCTGTGCAATGAGCTGGTACATCGGCTCTCTTGTTATCAGTGCCGGCTGTCAGCCCGCTGGAGGGAAGCTGAATTTTCGAGTCAGTGCGGCTCATCGCAGGTAAAAGCCGCGGATGCGGTGATAGCGCCCGTGACCGAGCAACGCATTGGCTGCCTCGAGGCCCGACATCACCGCGGCCTCGATACAGCCGGCGTTCAAGCCGCAGTCCGTCCAGTCCCCGGCCAGGATCAGATTGTCGTAGCCGCTCTCGTCCGGGCGCAGCCGGTATTTGTCGCTGCCCGGCACAGATTGCACGTAACGGTCGGACGGGTCGATGTTCACGCTCACGTGCTGGGTGGCCATGGCCGCAACGCCTTGTCGACCATCGTTGCCGCACAACAGCTCCCATTTGAAGCCCTGTTCGGAGACGGCGTTCGGGAAGTAGAGCCCGAGGTATCGGTCGACGTAATCGGCGGCGTCACGGTGGACGAGGTCTCGATATCTGCGGACGTAGTCGGGGTGATCGCCGTTGACGGGCCACGGCGCGCGCAGGCTGCCGCAGAAATAGGCAACGGTCCCGGGTCGGTCGGGGTCGAGCCAGTTCTCGGCCCACAGTGTCTGCGGCATCGAGGCCCACGTTTCGAACGGCCGGGCATATGCGGTGATCGTGGCGCCGGGCTTCGACCAGCCCAACGCGTGTTCGTCCGGGCGCAGCCACAGCTGGAACGCCTGTGTGGCGACGGTCCTGAGGTTGGCTGTCATCTCACGCCATTCCGGGCGGTCCTCGATGAGCTCTGCGGCGACGACCGGGATCATCCCGACGGACACCGCCAGGACGATGTGATCGAAATCCTTGCCGCGCTGCAGAACCACTGTCTCGACGTCGTCACGGGCGGCGAAATGCGATTCAAGGGTGCGCATCCCCGACCGCGCCTGGATCTGATCGCCGCGCGGCGCGCTGGGGAACACCGCCAGGCCCCGGACGTCGACCAAAGGGTCGTAGTGGCCGACCCCGTCGGCAAGCCGCACCTGACGACCGAGGGTGATCGCGTCAATCGCCACGCCTAGGTCGTCGACATGCAATGAATCGAGACGGTGGAAGAACTCGAATTTCACGCCACGTCTGCGCAGCGCCTGATAGAGCGGCGCCATCACGACGTCCCCCATCCCGGCCGTCATCTTCCAGAAGATCGCCCCCTTGTATCCGAACAGGACGAATCCGATCAGGAAGACCATCACCCCGGCGCCGACTGCAGGCCGGCGAGGATCACCATGGTCGTACCCGAATACCAGGTCGTAAAGACCACGCACGAAAGCAGATTCGAGTACATCGGGGTGGCCGCCATGACGCAGCACCCAGTCACCGAACTCCTCGTCGTTGAGGGCTCTGAATCCGTTCGGGTGGGTGATGAGATTGTCGGCGACCACACCGCGGACCGCTGCGACGACGAGCGAGATCAGCAGCCAGCTACGCCGGTGGTCGGGGCGTTCCTCGTAGTCGATGGCCGCGCGGACCGCATCCACCGCCTGTTCGATGGCCTTGCCAGGCGGACCGGCGCGTACCTGCGGGTCGGCGATGGCCAGCAGAGCCGCGAGGATTCCCCGCTGCACCGCGCCGACCACCGGCGGCGGCGCGGCCGGTGCCTGCTCGGCCGTGGCCGTCAGTTGGAGATCCGCCGGAGCCGCGTCCCGGAGCGAGTCGGCGAACGCGACGACCAACTGCACCGCCCGCTGCACGAACTCCACCGCGGTGATCTCTTGACCGGTGCCACCGGGTTCACCCGGTGTCATCGCGTTGCGCGGGTGCGTGCCCAGCCAGGTCAGCCACCCGGTACCCCACTGTTCGGCCAAGCCCGGATTGTCCGCGGGAACGATGGCCTCCTGCCAGGTCCGGATCGGTGACGACGGATCCGTTGCAGGCCTGTCCAGTTCGGCGTAGCACTCACGGAGCAAGGCGAAGGCGTTTTCGTACGATCCGAGCCAGACGTGCAGTCCGTGCTCCTCGATGCGATCGTTCACGCCGCGGCTCGACGCCCCTTTGCCGCCCAATCGCCAGCCCCGTTGATAGACGGTGATGGATTCGAACCGATCGCGCCAGCCGGGCTCGCTCAGCCGCCAGGCCGTACTCAGACCGGCCATGCCGCCGCCCAGGATGGCGACTTTCCCGCCCGGGCGCCTCACCCGAGCATCGTCCTGGCTCGAATCACGTCGGGCCAGGAACAATCGGCCGGGAAGCGGTGCAGGGCCTCGGTGAGCGCCTGCCGCGCCGGCTCCCTGAACAGTTCGAAACAGTCGGTGGCGGAACGTAGTTCGAACACCCGCGCGTCCTGGCTGCGACCCAGCGCCATGGCCGCCTCCAATGCGGCGCGCCGGGGACCTCGGCCGTCGGTGGTGAATGCGGCCAGCCTGGTCAGCTCGGCGTCATAGAAGCTCATCCGTGTCTGGCGGGCCAGCTCCAAACCGGTCTGCAGTCTGGCCCGCGCCTCATCGAATCGTCCTGCCGCGATGAGCAATCGGGCCAGCAGCGCGTCATAGAACGTGATGAGGGCGATCACACCGACCGCACGCCAGGTGTCGACGAACCCGGTCAGCAGCTCGATGTGCGGGGCAAGGTCGGCGCCGTCGGCGGCGTTGCCGGCCAGTGCGGCGAGCGCATGCACCGTCGCATGCTGCGCCGCCCCGGTGAGTTCCCACGAGTCGAAGCCGTGCTGCTCTCCGATCGTGCCGAGTTCGACGGCCGCTTGCGCCGCCCGGTCGAGATCACCGGACTCTATCCGGATCAGGACCTCGATCTGGCGGGTGTAGGCCAGGCTGAAAGCCCCCTTGGGGAAGGGCAATTCGGCGCAGCGTCGTTCGGCATTGCCCAGCTCGGCCTCGACACCGGCCACGTCACCGTCCAGGCAGCGGCTCAACGCGAGGTGGGCATACAAGCCTGCGGTCGGATCGTTCGGCATGAACAGCATCGCGTCGAGGGCGCGTGCTCCTTCCTCGGTCAGCGTGCGTGCCGCGGTGTCCATCTTGGTCCGGGCATAGGCGAACTCGCCGCGAAACCAGGCCAGCATCCCGAAAGCGAAATCGTTGACCGGCAGGAATATCCGGCGCGGCCCGACCAAGCTGCCCCTGATGGATTCGACCAGTCGTTGCGCCCGTTCGAGATCTGCCCGCATGGTGTAGTACGGGTAGAGCGACATCACTGTCGACAGCAGTTCGTCGTCTTGAAGGTCACTGCTGCACAGGTGGAGACAACGCTCGAAGTCGGCAGCGGCATTGGGGCTGAACACACCCTCGGCCGCCTGGGCGAGAAATGCGCGTCCCAGGCGCAGATTCACCTCAAGGTGGTCACGGTCCGGGCCGGGCGGCGACTTCTCGACGTGTGTCACCGCATGGGTCAGGTAGCTCAAGGCCTCTCGGAGGGCACCGCGCTGGCGAGCGTTGGCTGAGGCCTGGGCATAGCTGGCAGCGGCCTCGGTGTAGCGCTCGGCCCGCTCGTAGTGGCGCGCGATCAACGGCCAGTCCGGATTGCCGGCCGCCGCCGCGGCGGCCAGCGTGTCGGCGATCCGGCTGTGAAGTTCGCGTCGCAGGCTGGGCGGCGACAGTTCGGCGGCCACCTCACGTAACAGTTCGTGGTGGAAGCGCCAGCTGTTCTGGTCGAGCGGCTCAAGCACGCGGCTCTGCACCAGCTCGCCGACGATGTGTTCCACTTCCTGTTCGTCGAGGTCCACTACGGCCGACAGCAGGCTGCGTTCCACCCGACTGCCGATGATGGCGGCGGCCTCGGCCACCCTGATCGCGTTGCTACTCGACTTGAGTCGCGCATACAACGCCTCGTAGAGCGTGTCCGGCACTCCGCCGGCACTCGACGTGTCCGATGGTTGTGTTCGGAGCTTTGCCACCACTTCTTCGATGTACAACGGCACGCCGTCGCACCGCCGGCGCACGACATGCCGCTGATCGGGCGTCGCATCAGGGTGAAGTGCGCCGATCAATTCGTCGGTTTCGCTGTCGCTCAACGGCTTCAGGTCGAGCACCTCGGTGAGCGCGCTCGCCGGCACGGCCTGTTCGCGGCTTGTCATGACGATCAGCACGTGGCCGTCGAGATCGGCGGCGAGGAGCGATTGGATCACCTCGGTGGTGTCCTCGTCGAACCAGTGCATGTCCTCGACGACCACGAGTGCGGGGGTGTCGCGCACACATGCCAGCAGGTAGTCACGAACGGCGCCGCAGATCCGTCCCGAGAGCTTGCGGCCTTCGGCTGAGGCCGGCTGATACCCGACCTGCGGATCGATCCCGAGCAGAGGTGCCAGCAACGGCAGGACGGTGGCCGGGTCCAAGGCACGCTGTTCGATCTCGGACCGTAGTAGTTGCAGGCGTTCTGCGGGCTCGGAGGTCCGGTCGATGCCGCAGCGGCGCTCGAGCAGGCGCCGGATCGGCCGCAGGCCGACGTCGGTGTGGAACGGGGATCCGATCAACTGCAGGACGGTCCCGTGCGACTGTGCGGCCAGTTCGGCGGCCGACCATGCCAACCGGCTCTTACCGATGCCGGCCTCCCCCTGAATGGCCACACCCGGGGTACGCAGCGTCCCGGCTGTGGCATCGGCCCACCGTCGTTGCAGGTGCGCGTATTCCCGCTCTCGTCCGACCAGCGGGCTGAGCGCCGCGCGGGTCATGTCGCGTTCGGCGATCACCTGATAGTGGCGGACCGGATCTTCGACACCCTTGACGTGCCTGGGTAGCTGGGCGCGCAGTTCGAAGACTCCGCGGACCAGCGGTTCGACGGCCGCGGATATCGCCACCGTGCCGGGGTCGGCGAGGCTGCACATCCGGGCGGCGAGATTCGCCGCGAATCCGTAGACGTCGTCCTGCGCGGTGTCGAGATAGACGATGCCTCGATGTATCCCGACTCTGACGTCGATTTCGACTCCGAAGCGACGCCGCACCCGCGTGCTCAACTCGGCGATGACCCGGGTGATGTCGAGCGCGGCCTGCACGGCCCGGTACACGTCGTCCTCGTGGGCGTGGGGGTGGCCGAATGAGGCCAGCAGTCCGTCGCCTTTGGTCGAACCGACGTGACCCTCGTATCGGTCGACGATCCGCAGCACGTCGTCGCGGTAACGTCCGACGATGGTTCGATAGGTCTCTGGATCGATCCGGTTGGACAACGCGGTGGAGTCGACCAGATCTGCGAAAAGGATTGTCAGGCGTCTGATCTCACCGTATTCGGCGGGCGCGGCCAGAAGGTCCTCGGCGTCGGTGTTGTTGCGGTCGACAGCCAGCACCTGGCCGGCGAGCAGCTTGGCCGTCGCCCGGTCCCCCTCCGAGGCGGCAAGCAACGCCCGATCGAGCAGCTGGTCGACGCCGGAGGGCCCGTCACTGTGGCTCACAGCGCGAACAAGACCTCTACCGTGTCGTCGAGCGCGTTGGTGTCCAGCGTTGGCGCAGTCACCTCGCCGATATAGACACCGCTGCACAGGCCTGCCGAGTTCGCGAACAATCTGAACGAGGTCACGTTGGCGGGCAGCACGCTGTTGGCCAGGTCGAACCCGACGTGTTTCCGGATGTCCTCCTTGGGCACGGCCTTACGAGCCATGTTGGTGACGGCCAACTTTCGGTCATATGGTTTGGGCGCGATCGCGATGTCGTCGGAGTACAGAACCGGGTCACTGTATGCCCCGGGGCCGGCCGCGATCGTCTGCGCGATCTCGGCGGTGCGGAGCATGCCGATCCGGACCACCTTCACCGCCGACTTGACCAGTTCGTCCCGGTCCACCTTCGCCGGATTCTTGTCGACCAGATTCGCTGTCTCGGTGGCGACTTCGGTCGCTTCCAGCAGGCCGCGCCGGATCACGGTGGTGATGTGATCGGCCAGCAGCAGCACCCGAGGGTCCGGCGGGGATTGGAGTGGAAGCCGCGCGATGTCGGCGGCACCCTTGATCGCGATCTTGGTGAGGTCGGACAGGGACTTTATGGCCTCTTGGGTTCCGAAGGTCGACGGCTCGGCGTTGATCTTCGCGTAGGCCTCGTTCGCCACCTGGGCGGCGCCGTCAATCGTGTCGTTGATCTCTTTGGCGTACTTGGCGGCGATCAGTTCAGGGTCATCCATTGCCGGCTCCCTCCTTCGGAGGCTTGACGTTTCGCTCCGCGGTGTCGTACACGTCGAGCGCCCACGTCGCCAGATCGGCGCCGATCTGGTGGGTGATGATTTCTACGTCGTGCCTGACCAGGCCGTCCATCCAGCGGCTGACCGCACCTCCGATGTTGCTGGTCACCTTCTCGACCAGACTCTTGGCCAGGTCCCTGGTGTCGTCTACGGTGTCGGGAAAGTTGATCGGCAAGGTGGGCGGGACGTCCGGCGGGACCGTGGGTGGTCCCTGGTCCACCGCCCCGGCCATGGCGGCCTGGTTCGGCCAGCCTTTGAGTGTCCTGCCGACAGGCATCGGCAACGTGCCGTCGATTGCTTTGTGGGCGGCCCCGGCCAGCATCTCCTTGCCGTTGTCCGACCAGCCGAGAAGGCAGCCCAGCGCCGCGGTAGCCGTCGGGCTGAGTCCGTTGACGCGCTCTTCCTTGCTGGTGCGGATCCGGACGCCTTTCCCGTCCGGACCCTTGCGGGTCGGGGTGACCCACAGGTAACCGTTGTCGATCTCCACGATGCCCGCGGACCGATCCTCGCCGGTGCGGTTGGTGTCCAGCTTGTAGTTGATGATGATGCCCTTGCCGTTGCCCTCGTCGTCCTCGCGTTCGTCGAACGAGAAGCACAAGGCGGTCTGCAGCAGATACTCGTCGGGCTCGGCGGAGATCGACTCGACGATGCGGAACCATCCGTCGGCTGTCAGTGGTTGCTGTTGTTCGGTCATCTTGTGAAAGAAGGTGGGACAGCACAGATCCCAATTGAGCGGGTGGATGATCTTCTTGATGTCGTCCACCGTCAGGTTCAAGTCCTCGGAATCGGTGTACAGCGTGCTGCAGTACTGTCCCCCGGAATCTTCGAGGGTGCCGAAGCACGGTTTCGAGCGTTCGGCGAACTCGAGGCTGATCTGCTCGCCGGTGACCCGCATGAAAGAGTCCCGGTCGACCATCTCGTCGAACCGCATCGCGAACGCGTCGACTTTGTCGTCCGGGGTGAGAATTCCCTTTTCTTTCTCCACCGGCCAGGGGTCGAGGATTCCCGGCAGGATTTGCATCAACCGCTCGTCGCGCGGAATTTGTTGCGTAGTGAAAGAATTCTTGACGGAGCGAATCTTTTCCATCACAAGAACTGCGTAGGCAGCCCTGGCCAGTGCGGGATGTCGATCCTCATCGAAGAGTTCGAAGGAACGCGCGGAACGGGTCCGCATCGGTTTCATTCCACCCAGAGCCGCCGTCGCTTCGTCAAAGGTGGGAAACCGAAACAGCTCCCTACTGGGATCGGGAAGTCGGACACTGCCCAGGAAGCTTTCCAACTCGCGATACCAGCCGCGCTGGCCCAGCCCCGTGCTGTTCGGCAGAAAATTCTCAATTGTGGCCAGCACGGCGTCATTCATCGGGCCAGGATTTTTGTCCGCGTCAATAGCTTCCTGGTCGATCTGGCCGAACAGGGCCAGCGAATAACCACGTATATTCGGCATGACAGCCGCCTTCCGCGATGTGCGGCCTTAGCATACCGTCGTGCAGGTCAATTACTTGAGAAAATTGCCGGGTGCCACGGGTGGCTGAGCGGGTACTGGGGGACGACAGTACGGTCACTGATCTCCCGTGGGCGGCGGTGTTCGATCCCGCCGCCAATGTCCGGGCGCTCGGTGCGGTGCAGTCACAGGGCCTACGTGCCGCCACCGAACTCGTCGATCGGTTTGTGAAGTTGGCCGGCGCCGACGGCTCGAATGGTGCGGACCGCGACGGTGATGGGACCGCATCGGCGAACCCCTCGGGCGAGTCTCCGTCGGCCACACCGGATGTCGACCGTGTGGTGGCGACATGGGAAGCGCTGATGCGACGACTGGCCGCTACGGTGACGGCTGCCGGACCAGGGGCCGCGGGCACCGGCACGTTGGATCTGAATGCCTCAGGTGCCACGGCAGCCGTCCAGATCGAGATCCAGGGCACCGGTCCCGCCTGCGCAGAGGTCTGGCTACACAACGGCGGAGCGACCGATCACGGTGACGTCGTTCTACGCTGCAGCGATCTGCTGACTCACACCGGCGATGTGATCACCGCCGACGCCGTACAGTTCGACCCCCAGCCGGTGCCGATGCCCGCGCGGAGCAGTCGCGGTGTCCTCGCGACGGTGCAGCTCGACGCCGATGTCACGCCCGGGGTCTATCGCGGAACGATCCTGGTCACCGGCCATCCGGACCTGTGGCTTCCGTTGGTGCTGACCATGCAACGCATCGACCGATGACCGGACTCACCGACCGCGCAGCCCTCGTCTCCAACGTCGAAGGCCGGCTTCGCGAGGTCGGACGCGCCGTACGCCGCACAATGCTGGACGCGATGCCCGACGGCGAACCGGTGCAGTGGTTGTACGGTCCGATGCGTGAATACCCCTCCCGTCCCGGGAAGGCACTTCGTCCCGCGCTGTGCCTGTCGGCGGGTCGGGCGTTCGGGGCCAGTTCCGAGGAACTCCTCGGGATCGCAGTGGCAATCGAATTGCTGCACAACGCTTTTCTCGTTCACGACGACGTGGCCGACGGAAGCGAGATGCGCCGGGGCAGGCCGACCCTCTCGGCGACCTACGGGGTGGCGGCGGCACTGAACGCGGGTGACGGCCTGGCGATCGTTGCCGGACAGGTGCTGCGGCGGGCAACTCGGCGCCTCGACCGCGACCTCGCGGACCTGGTGTGGAGCGAGTTCGACACGATGGCCCTGCGCACCCTCGAAGGTCAGGCGACTGAAGTCGGATGGCAGCTCGACAATGTCGAAAACCTGGGTCCAGACGACTATCTGCACCTGATCATGCATAAAACCTGTTGGTACACAACGATTCACCCGCTTCGGGTAGGAGCGATCATCGGTTCCGGCGGAACCGTCGACCTCGGCCCGCTGGTACGGTTCGGGTTCCATTTCGGTGCGGCATTCCAGATTCGGGACGATCTGCTGAATCTTGTCGGGGAGGAACGCACCTACGGCAAAGAGATCCTCGGCGACATCTACGAAGGCAAGCGGACCCTTCCCTTGATGCATCTCTTGAGCGTCGCGGACGACAAGGACAAGGCGCTCGTTCACCATTACCTGCGACAGACCCGGTCCGAACGGACGCCCGACCTGGTGCGGTCGGTGCGCACGTTGATGGATGACTACGGCAGTATCGATTTCACCAAGGAGTACGCCGAGGGCATCCTGATGGTGGCCGAGGAGTACTTCGAGCAAGCGTTCACCGCAGCCCAGCCCGGCCCCGACCTCGACTTCCTGCGGTCACTGGTGCCCTACGTGTGGGCTCGGTGGCGCTGACCGCAAGGTGTTGCCCGGCCACCGCGGGGACGTCGGCGCGATCGCAGGGCCGACAGGAGTAGTCGACTACTCGTTCGCGATGCCCGTTCGGCAGGCACACTTCACCCATGTCCGGGAATCCTGCGCCCCTGCCCGCGACGCAGTACTCCCGGGCTCGATGAGCACCGAGGTCTCGGGAGGTGGCATGCGGCAACTTTTCATCTCGTATGCCCGCGAGAACCGGCCCGACGTCGAGGCGCTGGTCCACGACCTGCACTCACTGGGTTACGACACGTGGCTGGACACCTCTCTGCGGGGCGGCCAGACGTGGTGGCACGAGATCCTGCAGCGCATCGCCGATTCCGATGTGTTCGTAGCCATCATCTCGGGCAACACCTTGCGGTCGGTGGCGTGTAAGCGGGAGCTGGAATGGGCATTGGCACTCAACAAGCCAGTGCTACCTCTGGCGGTGGAGCAGCTGCCAGACGCGCTTCCCCGCACTCTCTCGATGCGCCAGATCGTCGACTATTCGCAGTCTTGCCGAGAAGCCGCGTTGGCGTTGGCCGGCGCGCTCTGGACACTGCCACCCGCACCGCCGCCGCCCGAACAACTGCCGGAGCCTCCAGCCGCCCCCTTGTCATACTTGTCGGATCTGGTGGATCAAGTGGGCCAGACGGAGCCGCTCACTCAACACCAGCAGCATCAGATTCTGATCCAGCTGGAGCCCGCACTGCGCTCATCGGACACCGAGGAGCGCCGCGGCGGACGCTACGTGCTGGAGATGTTCAGTAGGCGTGGCGATCTGTACGCCGACGTCGACCGAACCGTGGGCCACATGCTCGAGACCGCCCGCGAAACACGCGAACAGCCCGCCACCGTCGGCACCGACGAACCCGCGTCCACGCCGCCGGAGGCCGCTGTCGCAGCGCGCGGAAACCTGCTGGCCGACGCGCAATGGGCCGATGCGCTGAGCGCCTTCTTCGCAAAGCGTTGGGCCGAAGCCGTACAACGATTCGAGGCGCTGCAGGCCTGCTATCCAGACGAGGGACGGGTCGAAACACGCCTGAAAGAAGCCCGCCGGCAATGGGATATCGACATCTGGGCAGGTGCGGCCGATGCCGCCGCCGCCGACGGTGATTGGGACGCCGAGGTGGCCGCACTGGAGAATCTGACCAAGATCGATCCGGACCGCACCGACATCGGTGCTCGACTGGAATACGCACGCACGGCCCAGCGCCACAAGACGTTGGTGGACGAGATCGGGGCCCTCCATCAGGCCGGTGAATGGCATGCCGTGGTAGCTGCAGCGCATGAGTTGGAGCGCATCGCGCCGCACGATGCCGACCCGAACGGCATCGTCTCTGATGCCAGGGCCAAGATCCGTGACGCCGAACTCGCCGATCGCTATGCGCAGGCACTCAATCACCTGGACCAAGGGCAGTGGCAGCAGGCGGCCGACATGCTGGCCGCGATCGATCGGGAACAGCCGGGCTATCGGGATGCCGCCCCGCTGCTCGGCGCTGCGCGGCAAAGACTGCGCGAGAGAACAGAAGTCGATCGCTCGGCAACTCCATCACCGCTGGGTGCCACACCTCCGGCGGTACCGGGACCGGTCGGTCCTGAGGCTCGAGCGGCCGGCCGCCGGCTTGTTGTCGGCGCAGTGGTCGGCGTCGCACTGGTAGCCGGCCTGGTCACCATCGCTGTGGCCCAAAGCTCGAAGCCGTCGCAGACGCCGACCACGTCGACGTCCGTGGCAACCACATCCGCTCCCCCGGTATCGGTGCAACGGTCGGGGCCCAACGAGACGATCGCCGACTATGTCGAGAACAACAACATCCACATGACGACAATTACCCCCGGCACTCCGGGCACGCCGACGTTCGATTTTCCAGTTCCGGACGGTTGGACGCGCATTCGAGAGAACGACCCCGACCAGTACTTCGGCATCTTCTTCAACACACCTGCCGACCTCGGCGACCCGCCGAAGATCACCGCAACCGTCAAGAAGCTGACCGGCAACGTCGACCCGAACAAGCTCCTGGACATCGCATCCGGCGAGGTGAAGAACCTGACGGGCTACAACGGCTCGGACAAGAGGAGCATGCTGAGTGGATACCCCTCCTCACAGCTCGGCGGGTCGTACGCCAAGAACGGCGTCACCCGAATGATCGCCCAGAACACCGTGGTCACCGACAAGAAGGACGGCGTGTACGTAGTGCAGATCCTTGCCGAAGGGGCGGCGGCCGACACCGATGCGTTGAAGGCAGCGACAGGTGTGATCGTGCAGAAGACGACGATCACACCGTGATACGGGTCGGGATGTGATGGGATTTGGGGTAGTCGAGTACCCGTGACCGGTGATCGCGGGCTTCGCATACTTTCGACATGTCGCAGTTATCGAAATTCGCCCACCGGCGCGAGGGCACTATCCTCGCCGGCGCCGCGCTGGTTGCCGAGTTCGGCATCTTCGTGTCGGTCGCCGGCCAGCCCGCCACAACGACCGACACGGACACGTCAGCGAACTTCTCGCTGATCGCCACCGATTGGTGGGAACCGCCTCCGCCTCCACCTCCAGCGGCCGCACCGCCACCCCCGCAACCGGTCGCAGCAGCGCCCGCACCCCGCCCCGCGGCAACCCAGGTGTGGGAACCTCCAGAGGTCGTCGTCCCACCTCCGCCGCCGCCACCACCGCCACCGCAACTGCGGTTGAGAGCCGACGGCGGTGTGCTGGTTGTGTCGATGACCAACAACGCGAACAACCCCCCGGTGGGTTGCACATATCGGTCCGTACCGACGTCAGGTGCCGCCACCATCGTCACCGTGCCGGACGTGCATCTGACCGTCACTGGCTCGGAAGAGACGATGAGCCCGCCCCAGGGACCGGCGACGGGCTCAACCTTCCACATCACCGTCACATGCGACAACGGCCTGTCGTCCAGCATGGACGCGGTGTACTGAGCGTCGCCGTCGTCGGCACAGCTGACCGCAGAACCTCAGAAGTCCCAGTCTTCGTCTTCGGTGACGACGGCCTTGCCGATCACGTACGACGAACCCGAGCCCGAGAAGAAGTCGTGGTTCTCGTCGGCGTTCGGCGAGAGCGCAGACAGGATCGCCGGGTTCACGTCGGTCTCGTCCTTGGGGAACAGCGCCTCGTAGCCGAGATTCATCAGCGCCTTGTTGGCGTTGTAACGCAGGAACTTCTTGACGTCCTCGGTCAGGCCGACCTCGTCGTAGAGATCCTGGGTGTATTCGACCTCGTTGTCGTAGAGCTCGAAGAGCAGCTCGTAGGTGTAATCCTTGAGCTCCGTGCGCTTTTCCTCGTCGACCAGGGCCAGCCCGCGCTGGTACTTGTAGCCGATGTAGTAGCCGTGCACGGCCTCGTCGCGGATGATCAACCGGATCATGTCGGCGGTGTTGGTGAGCTTGGCCCGGCTGCTCCAGTACATCGGCAGGTAGAAGCCCGAGTAGAACAGGAAGCTCTCCAGCAGCGTGGAGGCCACCTTGCGCTTGAGCGGCTCGTCGCCCTTGTAGTACTGCATGACGATCTCGGCCTTGCGCTGCAGGTTGGGGTTCTCCTCCGACCAGCGGAACGCGTCGTCGATCTCGGCCGTCGAGCACAGCGTCGAGAAGATGTTGGAGTAGCTGCGGGCATGCACCGACTCCATGAAGGCGATGTTGGTGTAGACAGCTTCCTCGTGCGGGGTCAGCGCATCGGGGATCAGGCTGACCGCGCCGACGGTGCCCTGGATGGTGTCGAGCAGCGTCAGGCCGGTGAACACCCGCATGGTGAGCTGCTTCTCGTGCGCGCTCAGCGTGCCCCACGACGGGATGTCGTTGGACACCGGCACCTTCTCCGGCAACCAGAAATTGCCGGTGAGCCGATCCCAGACCTCGGCGTCCTTCTCATCCTGGAGACGGTTCCAGTTGATCGCTGAGACACGGTCGATCAGCTTCATGCCTTCGCTCACCAGAACCCCATTTCACCAGGTTGTTTTGTTTGCCGGACAGCACCCACGACACTACCCCTGGGGCTAAGCCCCGGCGGGGACCCCAGCATCTAGTGTTTTCGTGTCGCGTCCGGCGTGGATGAAGTCGAACTCCGCGGGGTCCAGCTTGCGCGTTGCCAGCCAGTACTGCCAGGTCATACCGCTCCACAGGGTGCGGTTGACGCCGTGGGCGTCCATGTACCAGCTCCGGCAACCTCCGGTGTTGAACACCGTGTGCGCCAGGTCGTGCTGCAATTCGCTGTTGAACTCCGCCTGAGCTCGCGGGCTGGGCGACAGAGCCTGGGCACCGGCCTTGTCTACGGCGGCGATGGCCTGCCCCACGTAGCGGATCTGCTGCTCGATCATGAACACCACCGAGTTGTGGCCCAGCGCCGTGTTGGGCCCCAGCAGGAAGAACAGATTCGGCATACCCGACACGGCGATGCCGCGGTGCGCGGCCATCCCCTCGCGGTTCCAGCGATCGATCAGATCCTCACCGCCGGCACCCTTGATGTCGACATAGGTGTAGGAGTCGGTGACATGGAAGCCGGTGGCGAACACCACCACGTCGGCGGGATGCTCGACGCCGTCGGCCGTGACGATGCCGGTCGGCGTCATGCGGCTGATGGACTCCGTGATCACCTGTGTCTTGGGGTTGGCGATCCCGCGATAGTAGGTGTCGGAGTTGAGGATTCGTTTACACCCGGCGCGGTAGTTCGGGGTGAGCTTGCGACGCAGCTCGGGGTCCTTGATGCTGCGGTTGATGTTGTAGCGACCCATCGCCTCGCCGATCTTGAGCAGCCACGGCTGCTGGGTCATGGCGAATCCGACGCCCTCGTGGATCCAGTAGATGGCCGCACGCATCGCCGCGCGGGTGCCGGGCACATAGCTGAACACGCGCCGAATCCATTGCGGGAACTTGTTGTTCACCCGCGGCATGACCCACGGCGGGGTGCGCTGGTAGAGATGCAGTTCGGCGACGTCCTTGACGATCTCGGGCACGATCTGAATAGCGCTGGCACCGGTGCCGATCACGGCGACCCGTTTGCCGGTGAGGTCGACGCTGTGGTCCCACTGCGCGGAATGGAAAGCCGCGCCGGCAAATTCTTCGCGCCCCTCGATGTCGGGGATCTGCGGGATGTGCAGGCCGCCGGCGCCCGAGACCAGGAACTGGGCGATGAACTCTTGGCCCGTGTCGCTGAACACGTGCCAGCGCAGCTCCTGGTCGTCCCAGTGCGCGCGATCGACGTGGGTGTTGAAGCGGGTGTTGCGGCGCAGCCCGTACTTGGACGCCACGCCCAGCAGGTAGTCCTGGATCTCGGGCTGGAAGGACCACATGTGGCTCCAGTCCGCCTTCGGCTCGAAGGAGAACGAGTACATGTGTGACGGGATGTCGCAGGCGCAACCCGGGTAGGTGTTGTCGCGCCAGGTGCCGCCGAACTCGTCAGCCTTCTCGAGGATGAGGAAATCTACGCCGCGTCGTTGCAGCTCGATCGCCATCCCCATCCCCGAGAACCCGCTGCCGATGATCAGGGCGCGGGTGTGGATTGGTTGCTGACCCTGCGGTGAGGGTTGGGCAGCCGTCATAGCTCAGGTCCTTTTCTGGGAACGGCGGTACCGGATACTCCCAGTCTCCGGACCTGGGACCCGACTGTCAACGAGTCGGTTAGCTGGCGTGCTGACGCCGCTGGACGCCCTCGTGCAGCGGCAGGTCTGGGTCGATCCAGATGCCGAGCAGTTCACAGGTGCCGTTGATGGAGCCGACCATGATCGTGGTCAGGTGGTTGACGAATTCCTCGGCCGGCATGCGGCGCGGGCTGTCCTCGTCGGTGCCCAGCCACCAATCCGTGGCCGACGCGCATGCACCGAAGGTGGCGAATGCGGCCAACTCGATCGCGGCGCCGTCGAGCTCCATCTCGCGCAGTTCGTTGGAGAACATGTCGGCCATCGCCAGGGTGATGCCGCGGCCTTCGTTGAGTGCGCGCATCGTTGATTCGCTCTGTTCGGCGAACCGGCCCTGGATCAGGAACCGCAACACGTTGGGGTGTTCGTCGACCAGCAGCACGTACTGTTCGACGCTGCGACGAATGACTTCCCGGGCCGGGTCGGCGCCGAGGTTGATGGCCGGGTAGATCGCCGACCACAGCATGTCGCGCAGCCGCTCACCGATCGCCTGGAAGAGATCGGATTTGTCGGCGAAGTGCCGGTAGATCTTGGGTTTGGCCGTGCCTGCCTCTTCGGCGATCTCCCGCAGGCTGACCTCGGGCCCCAACCTGTCGATCGCACGGAATGAGGCGTCGACGATTTCCGAGCGCACCTTCTTACGGTGCTCACGCCAGCGCTCGCTGCGGGCATCAACCTTGACACCCGCGCCTGCGCTGGAATGTGATCTCGACGTTCGCCGCACGCGATCACTGTACCCGCCCTGATAGCGCTGACCTGCCCAGACCGCCGGTCAACACGCGGTTTTGCCGTTTGACCCGGGCGTTCGCCCGTCGAGCCGCCGACACCTTGCTTGGGTACTATCGCAGCGATAGTCAACTGATGAGACGAGGCTCATGACGCAGCGATACGACCTGGTCATAGCAGGTGGCGGCCCTTCCGGGTCAGCCGCGGCGTGGCAGGCCGCTCAGACCGGCGCCAAGGTGTTGGTCCTGGACAAGGCGGAGTTCCCCCGCGACAAGCCATGCGGTGACGGGCTCACCGCCCGCGCGGTGAGCTATCTGCAGAAGATGGGACTGGCCGACGAGGTCTCCAAGTTCCACCGGATCAACAAGGTGATCGTGTACAGCCCCAGCGAGTGGGAGCTGTCTTTTCCGCGTCGTCCCGGAATGCCCGACCACGGCCATACCGTCAGCCGCACCGAACTGGACACTCTGCTGCTCAAACATGCCGAGTCCGCCGGCGCCGAGGTGCGCCAGGGCGCCGAAGTCGCCGGCCCCGAGTTCGATGCCAACGGTCGGGTGGTCGGCGTGGTACTGAAGAGCGGTGAGAAGGTGTTCGGCGACGCGGTGATCGCCGCCGACGGCGCCTACTCCCCCATCAAGCGCGCGCTGAAGATCGACTCGGAGTACAACGGCTACTCGGCCATCGCGATCCGATCCGAGATGCACGCCAACCGCCCTGACTCCGACAGCTTCGAGATCTACCTCAAGCTGCTGTTCCAGGGCGACCAACTGCCGGGCTACGGCTGGGTCTTCCCCATGGGTGGCGGCCGGTTCAACATCGGCCTGGGCTACGTCAACAGCTACAAGAACTGGCAGTCCATCAATGCCACCCAGTTCCTCGGCGACTTCCTGCGGACCCTTCCGCGCGAATGGGAGCTGCCCCCGATCGAGGAACTCAAGAAGAACAAGAGCGTGCGGGCCTGGCGATTGCCGATGGGCTTCACGGCCTGGCCGCCATGGCGTCCCGGCGTGCTGTTCGTCGGTGACTCGCTGGGTGCGGGCAAGCCGGTGTCCGGTGCGGGTATCTCCAAGGCGCTCGAATCCGGTTTGACCGCAGGCGAATGCGCAATCGCAGCGCTCAACAACGGCGGGCCCGACGACTTCACCAACTACGAGCAGCGGATGCAGGCGACCTGGGGGCGGGAGTACCGTCGCGGCCGCTTCTTCCACAAGCTCGCCGGCATCCCCGGCGTCGCCGGCGCCGGCCTGAAGGCCTTGGACAACCACACGTTCCGGGACCTGCTGCTGAAGTCGCTCTACAAGAAGGCGCAGAGCCCGCAACACACGTAGCTCAGGTCACGACATCGGCTCAGGCGTGGGGTTTGTCGTGCGGATTTGGCCGAAATCCGCGCACAGACCCCACGCTTTCGTTTGGTCGAGTGCCAGAATGTCGAGAACCGAGCGAGCGAGGGAGACCATGGCAGCATCTGGCCGACGCGTGGGTGCCGAGACATCGAAAACACGGGACGCGCTGTTGGATTGCGTCGAAACGATGATGCTCGAAGAGGGGTATGCCAGCGTCACCTACCGTGCGTTGGCCACAAAAGCCGGGGTGACCCCCAGCCTGGTTCAGTACTACTTCCCAGTTCTGGACGACATCTTCATCGCCGCCATCTCCCGCTACTCGCAACGAAACATCGAGTACCTGAACAAGATTCTGGCCAAACGGACCGAAGATCCGCTTCGTGCGCTGTGGGAGTACAACTGGGACGAGGCCACCGGGGCGCTCATGACCGAGTTCATGGCTCTCGGCAACCACCGGAAAACCATCCAGGCCGAGATCGCCTCGGTAACCGAACACGCACGCAAGATCCAGTTGGACGCATTGACGGCGAAGTTCGGCAAGGATGCCCGCCCCTTCGGCAACCTATCCCTACCAGCACTTCAGTTGCTGATCTCGAGCCTGCCCAAATTCCTCAATCTCGAAAAAGGCATCGGCGTACAGACCGCCCATGCCGAGCTCACCAAAGTTCTCGAAGACTATCTGGACACGGTCGAACCGCGCCCGACACGGACCAAGCGTGCCGCTTCAGGCAAGCGCCGGACGCCGAAGAGCGGCAGCTGAAACACCGAGTCACCCAGGCGCATCGCAGATGCTGCACACCCGTATAGGCCGTACGACGGTATAGCGCTGACTGCCGCTCGCCTACGAAGAGTTCACGGAGAAGCCTCGCTCTCCGCGATCGCTGATGCGGTCAGACAGACACGCAGTTGATATTCGGTCCCGAAAACGAGCCATTCAGAGCAGAGTTCGTCGCCGCTTTGGATGAGCATCCGCCCACTCCGTGATCCCCTTCGGTTGCCCTCAACCCCGAAGTTCGGCAACCACCGTGCACACCAACGCTTTCCGAATTTGGCGCTGCCCGTTTGAGCGTGAACCGGCCGTGGGAAATCGGTCCCTCAACCGCCTGTCCCGCACACTCGGTGTGTGCTATACATTCGTACAACATATCGACCATGTCCCGAAAGGCCCGCATCACCGATGACGAATACCGATAACCTCGAGCAACTCCGCCGCCGGGTGCAATACCTGGAGGATCGAACCGCGATCTTGGACTGCGTGATGAATCAGTCCCGCGGTCACGATCGCCACGATGCCGAACTGATGGGCAGTGTGTACTTCGAGGACGGCATCGACGAGCACGGTCCGACCGTCAAGACCGGTCCGGAATACGGTGAATGGGCCAACGCCGCCCACACCGCCGTGTTCGAGGATCACCTGCACAACATCACCACTCACACCTGCGAGGTCGACGGTGACGTCGCCCATGCCGAGAGCTACGTCATCGGTGCCATGCGCGCCAAGGGCGGCAAGGTCGTGTCCCTGATGGGCGGCCGCTACATCGACCGCCTGGAACGCCGCGACGGAGTCTGGAAGATCGCGCTACGCCGGTGCACCATCGAATGGATGATGAACGGCGACTCCTCGCTGCTCAATTCCGGCGCTGTGGCCGGGTTCATCAAGGGCACCTGGGACAAGACCGACGCGTCGTATCACCGGCCGCTTTCCATGGACGGCGCACCGGTCAATCGCTGGTAACTCGTCATGGGACTCAACGGCAGAGTCGCGCTGGTAACCGGCGGCGCGTCGGGCATCGGCCGGGCGTCGGCACAGCGGTTCGCTGCCGAAGGGATGCGGGTCTGTGTGGTGGACATCGACGGCGGGGCGGCTCGGCAGGTCGCCCAATCGATCGATGGACTGGGTTTCTCCTGCGACGTATCCGACCCCGCTCAGGTGAAGGCGGCCTTCGCGCGCTGCGCCGAGGAACTCGGAGGGTTGGACCTGGCACTCCTCAACGCAGGCATCACGATTCACTGGTCCGGTGACATCGGATTCCTCGATTTGGGCCAGTACCGCAGATCGGTCGGTGTGAACCTGGACGGGGTGGTCTACGGCGCGGTTGCTGCCGTCAAGACCATGCGCGCACTCGAAAGCTCCGCCGAGCGGGCCATCCTGGCGACGGCCTCCCTGGCCGGGCTCATGCCCTGGCATCCCGATCCCGTCTACAGCCTCGGTAAGCACGGGGTGGTCGGGTTCATGCGGTCCATCGCCCCCAACCTCGCGCCCGAGGGCATCGCAGTGCACACCATCTGTCCGGGGATCACCGAAACCGGGGTGCTGGGAGACCGGCGCAAACTGGTCGAAAGCATCGGGGTGCCGGTGATGGAACCCGAGACCGTCGCCGACGCCGTACTCACCGCGGCGACGGCACCGCCGGGAACGACCGGAACGTGCTGGGTTGCCCAGCACGGAAAGCCGCCCTGGCCCATGGCTTTCAGCGAAGTCACCGGCGACGACCTCCGCTTGAACGCACCGGTGACACCGAGGACGAAGATATGAACAGCTACGACTACATCATCGCCGGTGCCGGTTCGGCCGGCTGCGTACTCGCCAACAGGCTGTCCGCGGATCCCGCCGTGTCGGTTCTGCTGATCGAGGCCGGCGGCGGCGACCGCAGCCCGATGTTCAGCATCCCGAAGGGTTCGGGTTTGGTGTTCGAGAACGAGAAATACACCTGGCAGTACAAGACCATTCCGTTCGGGCCCAGCGCGCATGTCGAGACCTGGATGCGCGGCAAGCTGCTCGGCGGATCAAGCTCGGTCAACGGGATGATCTACAACCGCGGCCACCGGGCTGACTACGACGAGCTGGAACGGTTGGGCAACCCCGGCTGGGGCTGGGACCACATCCTGCCGATTTTCAAGTCCTTCGAGGACAACGAATTCGGCCCGTCACCGTCCCGCGGCACCGATGGCCCATTGCACATCTCGGTTCCCCGTGATCCCGACCCGCTGTGCCAGGAGATGCTCGCCGCGGGAGTGAAAGCGGGCTTGACGGAAGTACAGGACATCAACGAATCCGACGAACCGCGGATCGGCTACGCCACCTCGACCATCAAGAACGGACGCCGGGTCAGCGCCTCGCGAGCCTTTCTCAAGCCGGCGATGTCCCGGCCCAACCTCACCGTGCTGACCAATACCACGGTCGACCGCATCCTGTTCGATGCGGGCCGAGCGGTCGGAGTCCTGACCCGAAACCGCCGTGGCAGTACCGACATCCGGGCAGGCCGCGAGGTGATCGTCTCGTTGGGCAGTCTCAACAGCCCGAAGCTGCTACAGCTGTCCGGCATCGGACCCAAGGAAGTCTTGACCGCCGCCGGTATCCAGGTCTACCTGGATCGCGAACGCGTGGGGCATGGTTTACGTGAGCATCGTTGTGCCGCAATGCGGTTCCGGCTCAACGATGACCTCGGCTACAACCGGCAGCTGTCGGGAAACCTGGCTCAGGCGAAAACCGGCGTCAAGTACCTCGCTACCCGCAAGGGACCGCTGGCCGCACCATCGTTCGACCTCATCGCCTTCGTCAAGTCCCGGCCGGAGGCCGAGCGGGTCGATGCCCAGTTGATGCTCGGGCCTTGGACGATCCCGCCGTACAACACCGGACAACCGGTCGTGATCGAACGTGCGGCCGGCGCCTCCTGCCTGGGTATGGCGCTGCGTCCCACGTCCGAGGGACGTTGTGAGATCACCGCATCTGATCCCGACGCACCAGTGCTCATCGATCCCAACTACCTCGGGACCGAGGAGGATCGGCAGACGACGGCCAATCTGTTGCGCACCATGCGGGAGATCTTCGGCCAAGAACCCATCGTCGACCGGATCGAGGGCGAAACATACCCGGGGTCTGCAGCGATAAGTGACGACGAGCTCGTCGATGCCGCCCTCGACGGCGGTTACAGCGGATACCACGCGATCGGCACCTGCGCGATGGGACCGCACGAGGATGCTGTTGTGGACAGCCGTCTGCGGGTGCGCGGTGTGGACGGGCTGCGTGTCGTCGACTGCTCGGTGATGCCGAGCATGGTGGCCGGCAACCTCAACGGACCGATGATGGCGATGGCCTGGCGCGCTGCCGACTTCATCCTGGAAGATCTGTCTTGACAACGGAATCGGCGCCGGTCCACCCATGGGGGTGGGTCCGGCGCCGATTCGGTCAGCCGACGATAGCCGGCATAGTGTCCCAGCCGCGCACTGTGGAGGTCCGCGACCGGCGCGCCCCGGACATGTCGACCTCCCACGTCGGCCACCGCTTGAGCACTTCTTCCAGCGCCACGCGACCCTCCAATCGGGCCAGCGGCGATCCGACGCAGAAGTGCGCACCGCGGCCGAATGTCAGGTGACCGCCTGGCTTGCGGTGGATGTCGAATCGGTCCGGCTCGTCGAAGTGGCGCTCGTCCCGGTTGGCCGAAGCCAACATCAGCAGCAACGGGCTACCCGCGGGCACCACCTGATCCTGAAACTCCACATCGTCGGTTGCGACGTAGCGCGCCACGTGCGGCCCCGGCGGCTCATAGCGCAGCAATTCCTCGATCGCCGTCGGGATCAAGCCGTGGTTCTCAGCCAGTTCCTTTCTCTGGTCGGGATGTTCGGCCAGCACCTTGCCCATCCATCCGAAAAGTCGACCGGTGGTCTCCACACCCGCTCCGGCCACCACCGCAAGAAAGACGATGAGTTCTTGTTTGGCCAACTTACGGGTGGTGCCGGTCTCGTCCTCGAACTCCACGTTGAGCAGCTCTGTGATCAGATCGTCGGAAGGATTCTTCTCGCGCCATTCGACGTACTCGCCGAACATGTCCCCGGTGAAGTACCGGTCCTTTTCGATCCGCATCGGCTGACCCGGTTCGTTGCGAAGCACCTGGTTGGCGTGCTCACGCACCGCGGGTTGCTCGGCATCCGGGATACCGGCGAGCATACCGATCGTCCGCATGGGAAGCTCGGCGCCGAGGTCTTCGACGAAGTCGAAGACCTCGGCGCCGACGAGCGGATCCAGGCACGCCACGCAGAATGCCCGGATCTTGTCTTCGATCGCGCGCATCTTCTTGGGCGTGAAGGCCCGCGACACGATCGCCCGGTGGATGGTGTGCAATGGCGGATCCTCGTTGATGAAGATCCCCGGCGGCATCACCGGATCCGTCATGACGACTTCGAGAATGTCGCCCTTGGCCGAACTCAGTCGTGCGGTGTCCTTCAGTGCCGCATCGACGTCGCTGTAACGGCTTATGCCCCAGAAGCCGTGGCGCTGGTTGTAGTACACCGGGGCCTCGTCCCGCAACCGGCGATAGGTCGGATAGGGATCCAGGTCGATGTCCACATCCCATGGGTCGTAATAGAGGTCGCTCACAGTCGTTCTCCTCCCGAGAAGTCTGCACGAGTGTAGGACATGTGCCATACGCTCGTACAGCACCACCCACGCTTGTGCCGGGCACGGCCATCCGCTATACATTCGTATAGCGGATGCGACCGGGCGCACAGGAGGACGAAACAATGAGCCGGACAGCAGTGGTGACCGGTGGCGGATCGGGGCTGGGCAGGTCCATCGCCATCCGACTCGCGGCCGACGGTAAACACGTTGGGGTTCTTGATATCAACACCGAAGCGGCCGAAAAGACCGCGACCGAGATCCAAGCGGCGGGCGGTCGAGCGATAGCTCTCGGCGTCGACGTTTCGGACGAGGATGCCGTCGCGGAGACGTTCACCCGGGTGCGCGGCGAACTGGGCCCGGTGGAGATCCTCGTGACCAGTGCGGCCATTTCCGGATTCAGCCGTCTCGACAAGATCAGCCTGGACCAGTGGAACCGGTATCTGGCGGTCAACCTGACTGGAACCTTCTTGAGCATTCGTGCGGCCCTATCGGACATGGTCGCCTCGCAGTGGGGCCGAATCATCACGATCTCCTCGGCCGCCGGCCAGAAAGGCGCACAAGGCCAGGCCCATTACTCCGCAGCGAAAGGCGGGGTCATCGCACTGACCAAGACCGTGGCGCTCGACTACGCCGCCAAGGGCATCACCGCCAACACCGTGCCGCCGTTCGCCATCGAAACGCCGATGCTGCGTGAGCAACAGGCAGCCGGGAAGCTGCCGCCGGACAAGTACCTGAACCAGATGATCCCAGCCGGGGCGCTCGGCAACCCCGAGGATGTGGCCGCGGTGTGTTCGTTCCTGGCCGCAGACGACGCCGGTTACGTCACCGGCCAGGTCATCGGCGTCAACGGCGGCGCCGTCACCTGACCTAAACCCCTTGGACCACCCATGTTTCGATCAGGAGCCACTGTGAAAGTAGAAGTCGATACGTCACGCTGCCAGGGTCACACCCTGTGCGCGATGATCGCGCCGGAAATCTTCGAACTCGATGACACCGACGGGCACGCACAGGTCGCCGTCGATGTAGTTTCAGCCGAATACCACGAGCAGGTGCACGAGGCGGTGCGCTCATGCCCGGAGCAGGCCATCCACATCCTCACCATGGAGACCGAACGATGAACGCTCCCACCGACCCAGCCGCGCGCTACCACTTCGATCGACACGGCTCCGATTACCGGGAGAACTTCCTCGACATCACCCATGAAATGCAGCGGCGGTGCCCCATCGCCTGGACTGACACCTACGACGGGCATTGGGTCGCCGCGGGTGGCCCCCAGGTGTTCGAACTGGCCCGCTGTCCGCACGTGTCCAATGACCATGACGTGAACAACGAGCGCCGCGGCTACAAGGGCATCTCCATCCCGACGATGTTGGAAGCCGAGGGCTTTCGCGGTGGCATGTTGGAGATGGACGACCCCGAGCACCGCTTCTACCGCACCGCACTCAACCCGTACCTGTCCCCCGCCGCCGTCAAACGCTGGATTCCGTTTGTCGACGAGATCGTGCGGGCCTGTATCGACGACCGCATCGAAACCGGACACATCGATTTCGTCGACGACCTGGCCAACGTGGTGCCGGCGGTGCTCACCCTGGCCATGCTCGGTGTGCGACTGGAGAAATGGACGATCTACAACGAGCCTGCACACGCCTCGGTGTACACCCCGCCGGACTCTCCCGATGCGGCCCGGGTGCGCGAGCTTTATCTGGCGATGGGTATCGACCTGTTCACCAATCTGGCTGAGGTCCGGGAGAATCCGCGGCCCGGCATCATCGATGCCCTGGCCAAATTGCGTATCGATGGCGAGGCACCGCCCGACATCGAGTTGATCGGCATGCTGAATCTGCTGATCGGAGGCGGGTTCGACACCACGACAGCACTCACTGCGCATGCCCTGGAGTGGCTGTCACACAACCCCGACCAACGCACGCAATTGAGCACCGAACGCGCCGTTCTCCTCGACCGGGCCACCGAGGAGTTCCTCCGCTACTTCACCCCTGCGCCCGGTGATGCTCGCACCGTTTCCGAGGACATCGACTTGGACGGCACCCTGCTCCGTGAGGGTGAGCGGCTCTGGTTGTCCTGGGCGATGGCCAACCGGGATCCGGCGTTGTTCGACGAGCCGGACTCCTTGGTGATGGACAGAAAGAACAACCGGCACTTCAGCTTCGGCCTCGGAGTGCATCGATGCATCGGATCTAACGTAGCCAGGACGGTGTTCAAATCCATGCTGACCGCAGTCCTCGACCGGATGCCCGATTATCAGTGTGTGGCCGACGGCACCGTCCACTACGACACCATCGGGGTGATCCAGGGCATGCGCCATCTGCCTGCCAGTTTCACCCCGGGCCCCCGCCTCGGCCCGGGAGTTGAAGAGACCGTGGCCAAACTACAGCGCGTGTGCGATGAACAGGGTCTGGCGCGGCCGATCACCGAATTGAAGACCGCAGCTGACATCAACGGCTGAGGCGAACCTCAGAGAGGACCCGAACAATGGGGCAGAACCGACCCGTCGCTGTCGTCACCGGAGCCAGCCGAGGGGCAGGCGCGGGCATCGCACAGGCGCTGGGAAGCCACGGCTGCACCGTCTACGTCACCGGACGCAGTGAGAACCAAGGAGATTCGTCGCTCACCGGCACCATTCACCAGACGGCCGACATGGTCACCGCGGCCGGCGGTCAGGGCATCGCCGTGCGCGTCGACCACGGCGACGATGACCAGGTCAAAGCGATGTTCGATCGGGTCGCCGAGGAGCACGGCCGGGTGGACATCCTGGTAAACAACGCCGCGATCATCCGCGACGAGATGATGGGCCGCACCAAGTTCTGGGAGGAGCCGCTCAGCGTGCTCGACACCCTGGATGTCGGTGTGCGCAGCAGCTATGTGGCCACAGTGCTGTGCGCGCCGCTGATGCTGCCACAGTGCCATGGACTGGTGGTCTTCACCTCATCCTCCGGGGCAGTGCATTACGCCTTCGGTCCCGCCTATGGCGTTCCGAAGGCGGGGGTTGACAAGATGGCCGCCGATATGGCGGTCGACTTGCGCGAGTTCAACATCGCGGCGGTGTCGATCTGGATGGGTTCTCTTCTGACCCAGCGGGTCCGCGCGATCATCGCCGCCAAACCAGACAAGTTCGGCCATATCCTAGATACGGCTGAAACGCCGGAGCTCACCGGCCACGTCATCTGGGCCCTGTTCAACGATCCGGACATCATGGAGTCCAGTGGTCAGACCCTCATCGGTGCCGAACTGGCGAGCAAATACGGCATCACTGACGAGGATGGACGCCAACCACCGTCCTACCGGACGATGTTCGACGTGCATCCGCACCAGCAGTACCCCCACGTCATGCGATAACACCGTTTCCGGGACAGGAGTGTCAGGCGATGCGTATCGGACTGTCCGGCGGCGCCGCGTCGGTTGACCGGATGGTCAGCCAGGCTCAGGAAGCCGAGGCCGAGGGATTCTCGTCGCTGTGGTATGCCAGCGGGGTCGCCGGCGATCCGTTGGTGGCGATGGCGATGGCTGGCCGCGCTACCGAGTCGATCGAGCTGGGAACTGCTGTGCTGCAGACGTATCCCTGCCATCCACTGTTGCAGGCCAACCGGGTGATCGCGGCCGCCAACGCCATGGGCAGGCCGGGACTGTGTTTGGGGCTCGGCCCGTCACATGAGCCGATCGTGCGCGATGTACTCGGTCTGTCCTATGACCATCCGGCCCGCAACACCGCCGACTATCTCAGAATCATCAGCCCGCTGCTGCGCGGCGAGGATGTTGACGTCGACGGTATCGACTGGAGCGCACATACCGTCGGCCGCGGCGCGCGCCCGGATCGACCGGTCCCCCTGCTGCTCTCCGCGCTGTCGCCCCGGATGCTGCGTATCGCGGCGCAGTTCGCCGACGGAGTGGTGCTGTGGATGGCTTCGCGCCAGGCGCTGGAGTCCCGGATCACCCCGATTCTCACCGCAGCGACTGCGGAGTTCGGCCGTCCCGGCCCGCGAATAGTGGCAGGGCTTCCGGTGGCGGTGCACGACGACACCGACGAAGCCCGCCATGCGGTCGCCGCCACCGCGGTCTCCTATGCGGGCATGCGCAACTACGAGCAGATCATTCGCGCCGGGGGCGGAACGAGTGCGGCCGATGTCGCCATCGTGGGTACCGAATCCGAAGTCCGTCACCAACTCCAGGCCCTGCTCGACGCGGGTGCCACCGACATCTGGGCGCAACCGGTCGCGGTAGGCACCGACCGGGCTGAGCGGTCTACCTCGATGCGACGTACCAGGGCACTGCTACGCACCCTGGCCCGCGAAGGTTGATTTCAGCCGAGGATGGCCGGCATGCTGTCCCAGCCCCGCACCGTGACAGCGGGCGCTCGGACAGTGTTCTGCTCGTCGATAGTCCAATCCGGCCACCGTTTGAGGATTTCCTCGAGTGCCACCCTGCCCTCGACCCGCGCCAATGACGCACCGAGGCAGAAATGCGTTCCCCGACCGAAGGTCACGTGGTTGTTGGCGTTGCGGTGAATATCGAAACGGTCCGGATCGTCGAATTTGCGTTCGTCACGGTTGGCCGATCCGGCGATGAGTTGGAGTGCTGAACCCATCGGAACCGTAGTTCCGTGGTAGGTCACCTCTTTGGCGACGTAGCGGGTAATACCGTGCACCGGCGGTTCGTAGCGCAACACCTCTTCGATCGCCGCCGGGATCAACGACGGGTACGCCGCTAGTTCCCGACGCTGATCAGCGTGCTCACCCAGCAGCTTGCCGAGCCACCCGAACAGCCGGCCCACGGTCTCGGTGCCGGCGTTGGCGATCACTCCGAGAAACACCAGCAGCTCCTCGGAGCTCAGCTTGCGCTCGATGCCTTCGGCATCCGTGAACTCGACGTTCAACAGCTCGGTCACCAGATCGTCAGCGGGATGGGCTTGGCGCCAGTCGACATATTCGCGGAACATGTTGCCGTTGAAGTAGTTTTCTTTGCTCACCGAGAGCGGCTCACCCGGATTGTTCCGCAGCCTGCGCCCGGCCACCTTGCGTACGTCACGCTGCAATTCGTCGGGAATCCCGACCAGCATCCCGATCACCCGCATCGGCATCTCAGCGCCGAGATCGTCCACGAAGTCAAAGCGGTCCCCGCCGATCAAGGGATCCAGGCACTTCGCGCAGAAGTCACGGACCTGCTCCTCGATGGCCCTCATCTTCCTGGGTGTGAAGGCTCGTGACACCAGCAGCCGATGCACGGTGTGCAGCGGTGGGTCCTCGTTGATGAAGACACCGAGCGGCATCACCGGGTCGGCTTTGACCACCTCCAGGATATCACCCTTGGCCGAGCTGAGGTTCTCGACGTCGCGCAGGGCATGCTCGACATCAACCATCCGTGACAACGCCCAGAAATCACGTATCTCGTTGTAGTACAACGGCGCTTCGTCGCGGAGATGCTTGTACACCGGATACGGGTCGGCATCGATCCCGACGTCGTAGGGGTCGTAGTAGAGCTGGCTGGTGTCCACCATGCGGATGCTCCTCGGTCGGTTCATCGCCGCCGGGGCGGCCAGTGCAGTACGATCGTACAGCATTCGAAGGTGATCCAAAGGAGAGTCATGGATTTGGGATTCGTCTCGCTGAACACCCCGCGAGACCTCGCGCCGGCCACCCTGGGTCCGGAACTGGAGACCCGCGGCTTCGAATCATTTTGGGTAGGTGAGCATCCGCAGATCCCTCTGGCTGCAGCAGACCAGTTCCACCACACCCTGCTCGCCGCACAGAAGCAGATTCTCGACCCGTTTCTGTCATTGCTGGCCGCCGCGCAGGTGACCGAGACGCTACGCATCGGCACTGCAGTGGCATTGCCACTGGAACGCGAATTGTTCACCTTTGCCAAGGAAGTCGCGACGCTTGACCACATGAGCAATGGTCGGGTGGTGCTCGGGGTCGGCGTGGGTGCGCGCGCCGAACTGGAAGTCTCGAGCTCGGTGCAGTGGGCTGAGCGCTACCGCGCCCTGGCCGATATGGTCACCGCACTCACCACGCTGTGGAATGACGACGAGTCCACGCACCACGGCGAGTTCTACTCCTTCGACCCGGTGTGGTCCTATCCCAAACCCAGTCAACGCCCGCGACCACCGCTACTTGCCGCGGCCACCGGGCCCAAGGCGATTCGGGAATGCCTGGCCTGGGCGGACGGCTGGCTGCCGGGGGATGCCGCGTTCCGCGACGTGGGTGCGGCCCTCGACGAATTCCGACGTACGGCCGAGGAAGCCGGTCGCGATCCGGCCAGGCTCGATTTGACGATCATGGCTTGGGGCAACCCGACCTTGGAGACTCTGATCGGCTACCGCGATCTGGGATTCAACCGGGCGGTGCTGGGCGGTGGCCGCAAGAAGGGCAGCGACCCGTCGACCACCCTGGCATTCCTGGATGATTACGCGGCCATGGTCGAAGAACTCAGGTGAGACGCGGACGGCGGTGGTGTGCCGCAAACCTCACACACCACCGCCGTAGTCGCCTCGAACGGCCCTCACCCAACCGGAACCGGGCGCACTTTCATGTGGATGAGTTCGATCAGCTGCCCCTCGGGATCACGGACCATGCAGGCGAATCCACCGCCCGGGTCGGCTACCACGGCGCCACCGGAGGACAGCACCGCGGCTTGCGCATCGGCCATGTCATCCACTGCGATCGACAGGTGCGTGAGGCCGGCACCGACCATGTTCCGCTGCGCCTCATCCGGGGCAGGATGGCCGGAGAAGGTCAACAACTGCAGCACGAATCCGTCGTTCTGCAGATAGACCGCCTCGAATCCGATGGGCTCGGCCAGCCCGAGCAGACCTGCGGCCATCTTGTCCGGGACCGTCATCCGCTGCACCTCGGTGAATCCCAGTGCCTCGTAAAACTTTTTGACGGTGTCGAGGTCGCGGACCCGAAGACCGACGTGACTGATGCTCACACCCATCTCAGATTCCCGCCGGACCGGGGCCGCCATGCATGTACAGCGTCTGACCTGAGCAGTAGCTGGAGGCGTCCGAGGCGAAGAACAATACGCCGTAACCGATCTCGTCAGGTTCGGCGATCCGCCCCGACCCATTGGTCTGACCGATCATCTCGATGTCGAAACCCTGCCTCGCCGCGTCGGCCTCCAGGCCCGGGGTACGGATGGCACCGCAGGCGATGCAGTTGACCCGTACACCTTTTCGCGTCCAAGCGGCCGCCATCGACCCGGTGAGGTTGTTCAAACCGGCCTTGGCCGCGGCATACACCGGCGCCTGCGGCATCGCCAGCAGGCTGGCCCCCGATGAGATGTTGACGATCGAACCCTTACCCTGGGCGATCATCGGCTGGGCCGCGGCCCGCGACAGATACCAGGCGCTGGACAGGTTCAAGTCCAGGACCTGGTGCCACTCGTCGTCGGTCCACTTCATCAGGGACTTGGTCTGGCCGCCACCGGCATTGTTCATCAGCACATCAAGCCGGCCGAACTCGGCGAGCGTCGTCTCGACGAGCGCATTGCACTCCTCGGCGTTGGTCACATCGGTCGGTACTGCGAGCGCCCGCCGGCCAAGCGCTTCGATTTCGGTTGCGGTCTCCTTGAGCGGATCCGGGCGACGCCCGGCGAGCACCACATCCGCGCCGTGCTGGGCCAGCACCAGCGCCGATGCCTTTCCGATTCCGGTTCCGCCACCGGTGATGACGGCGACCTTCCCCTCCATCGAGAACCTATCGCTCACCGCATCGACTCCTATCCATCGCTGTACACACGTCCAAATGCAATACGAATGTACAGCAGCTGGCTCAGTGGAGCGAGGGGTTCCGCAGATACTCGACATCGACGGCTGCGTCGAGTACACCAATGGGATGCCGGATCCAACCACCGATGTCTGGGAAGTGCTGTCCACCGCTCGGTCGATTCGCCGGTTCACCGACGAGCCGGTCGATGATGCGACACTCGAACGTTGCCTGCAGGCGGCAACCTGGGCACCCAACGGGGCCAACGCTCAACTGTGGCGCTTCGTCGTGCTCGATGCACCCGAACAGCGCGCCGCCGTTGCAGAGGCGGCTCAGATCGCTTTGCGGTCAATCGAATCGATCTACGGCATGTCCCGTCCCGATAACGAGGACCAGAGCCGGGCGGCACGAAACAACCGCGCGACATACGAATTGCACGATCGTGCCGGCGAATACACCTCGGTGTTGTTCGCGGCCTTCAAGAATGAGTTCTCGTCCGAGTTCCTACAGGGCGGCTCGATATACCCGGCGATGCAGAACTTCTACCTGGCAGCCCGTGCCCAGGGACTAGGTGCGTGCATCACCAGTTGGGCGTCCTACGACGGCGACAAAGTCTTGCGTGCATCCATCGGCATTCCCGACGAGTGGTTCCTCGCCGGCCACATCGTGGTCGGCTGGCCACGAGGCAAGCACGGGCCGGTACGGCGTCGTCCGCTGTCCGATGTCGTGTTCCGCAATCACTGGAACCCCGAGCGCGCCGATATCACCTACGGCCGCGGCGCGCGACCTCGGCGCTGAGGCATCACCGCAGTCTCGGGTGGGCAGGTAGACGGGCCTGCATGCTTCAAGCCTGATGGCTCATCCTGGTGACCGCCATCGATTTTTGGCGGCTACACCACACCTGCCCGTCAGATAGCGTGACAGCGTGCCTTCGCTAGCTCGATTCGGCAGGAAATGCGGATTCGCTGTGACTCTCGGGGCACTCGCATGTGCCACTGCCTGTTCGCACCTGGTGACCGGGCAACCAGTCGCCGGAAGCGATGCCCGAAGCGCGTCCACCGGGGAATGGCGTGAGCGTGTCCTCCCTTCGGACTGTCTGCTCACCGGTGAGCAGATGTCAGCCCTTTCAGGCGTCGAAATCGACGACGGCCTGGACACCGACATCAAGAACACCGATGGGACCATCGGACGTAGCTGCAAGTACTATGCCTCCGCGGGCGGCGTGCTGTCGTTCACGGCATCGATAAAGGTCCTGTCTCCGTCCAGCGGAGTGATCACCGAGCAGCTGCTGGCCGGCATCGGCAAACCGGGGGCCACTGAAGTACCCGGCATCGGCCGACGCGTCGTCATTGAACCCATAACGGGCCCAAGCAATTTCCCGGTCATGCGGGTCGTCTCCGACCAGTATCTGGCGAACGTGGTGCTGGTCGCCGGCAACATCCCCGGGCCACCCGACAATGCCGCGTGGAAACGGGCGGCATCGGAGATCCTCAAGGCGTTGCCCGCCTGATCGTCAGCCTTCTGGGTAGAAGAGGAACAGCACGCACCCGTCCGCAGACTGCGGTACGTGCCACGAGCCGGCCGGAGCGTGCAGGAATGTGCCTGCGGCGTAGTCGTTGACGCCGTCGTTGAACACACCGGAAACCACGTAGACCTCTTCGGGGCCTGGGGCATGCAGGTCTTGTCCGACCCAGACCGCGCCCGGTGCGATGGTTGTCACCGCCGCCTTGGCACCGTTCGCGCCCGTCCAGAGCAGTTGGACGGTGATTCCGGGTGAGACTTCGGTCGGCTCGACATCCGTTGTCGACTTCCAGACGTACCCGGGCGCGTTCGGGCCGAATGACGCAACATCACCGCTTGTTGTCATATCTGCACGAACCGTGCGCATCCGCTTGCAATTCCCGAGCCACCGAATCGCAGTTCAGAGGCGCAATCCACTAGGCCGACGATTCCAGCGGAGGAAGCAGGCCGAACCGCTCCAGATCGGTGACGTATTTGGTGATGATCGGCGGTGAGATGTGTGGAATATCGGGATTTTCGTTGTCCGGTCCGATCCCGGCTTGTCGTACCGCCGCCCGGAATCGATCGGTCGGTCCGTAGGATCCGAGCGTGGGCTCCGGGGCTTTCAGATCGCTGGTGAACTGCGCCAAGATCTGTAACACCGAATGCCTGCGCTGCCGCTCTGGCAGCGCGCGCAGAGCAGTCTCGAAGCGCTGCAACCATTCCCCGAAATCGGCGATGCGCTCGATCCGGTAGCCCGCCTCGATCAGCCAGTCGACGTATTCGTCGATGCCGATGCCGTCGTCGTGCGGATTCATCACGTGATACGTCTCGAACTCGGCCGAGCCGGCAAGGGCCAGCTGCCAGCCCAACGTGGTGATCGCCTCGGCGACGAATCCGACGGGCAATGCGTCGTAGTGGGCTCGTTGGCGGTTGCCGTCGGCGTCGAGTTGATAGAACGATGCCGGCGCGAGTCCGGTGGCCACGACGCTCAGTACCATCCGGGTGAAATTGTCCGGGACGTTGAGCTGCCCTGCGTAGCTGGTGTCGGCCAGGATCATGTCGCAACGGAACACCGCAACTGGCAGGCCGCACAGATCGTGCGCCTCACGCAGCAGCACTTCCCCGGCCCACTTGCTGTTGCCATAGCCGTTGGCGAAACTGCCGTCGAGCGTACGAACCGGGCTGATGATCCGGATGTCGGCGTGCTCGGTGAATGCCGACGGCTCGATCTGATGGCGTACGTCGGCAGTCGACACGAACGTATAAGGCTTCAACTTCGCGGTGATCGCGAAGCGGATCAGTTCGGCAGTGCCCACCACGTTGGGTCCGAAAAACTCGTTGTAGGGCAGGATTCCATTCACGAAAGCAGCCGAATCCACGATGACGTCGACCGTTTCGGCCAACTGTCGCCAGGTCGGTTCGGCCAACCCGAGGTTGGGCCGGCCCTTGTCCCCGGCGATCACCTTGAGCCGGCCGTCAGTCAGTGCGCGGAAATGGCGGTAGAGCACCGGGTCGGTGTCGAACGTCGCCTCCAGCCTCCGTCGCGCCTGATCGTCCGACTCGGCGCGCACCAGACAGATCACCGCGTCGTCGGCTCGGCGCAGGCGGCTGAGCCAGTCCAGCAGCAGATAGCGGCCCAGGAAGCCGGTGGCTCCGGTCAGCAGGACGGTGTGTGGCTTGTCGGTGGGGCGAGGCAGGTTTGGCGCAGCCCGTAGCGTCGGTCCGTCGATGAACTTCTCCAGCTTCAGGTCGCCGGCCCGCAGTACGTCGCGTCCGGCGCCGTGCACGGATTCGAAAGTGATATCACCCCCGCCGGGCTGGGCCCGCGATTCCGCATCGCGGTCCAACTGCCGGCACACACCACTCACCGAAGGCGTCTCGAACAAGGTGCGCACCGCGAGGTCTGACTCCAGTGCCGTGTTCACCGCTGCCACCACCCGCATCGCTGAGATCGAGTCACCGCCCAGCTCGAAAAACGAATCATCTACCCCGACGCGCTCGACTCCGAGAACCTGGGCGTAGATGGCTGCCACCGTCGCCTCGGTCTCGGTGGCCGGTGCGCGGTACGGATCGGTGCTCTGGAACTCCGGGGCGGGCAGTGCCCGCTTGTCGAGCTTGCCGTTGAGCGTGAGCGGGAGTGCACCGACGGTCATGATGGCTGCCGGCACCATGTACGCCGGGAGCTTCTCGCTCAGTGAGCGACGTAGCGTAGCGGAATCGACGCTACCGGTAGCTGTTTCGGTGACATAGCCGACCAGGCGCTTGTCGCCGGGACGGTCCTCGCGGACGAGGACCGCAGCCTGCGCCACCCCGTCGAGATCTGCCAGGGCGGCTTGGACCTCGCCCAGCTCGATGCGGTAGCCGCGGATCTTGACCTGCTCATCGGCGCGGCCCAGGTACTGCAGTTGGCCGTCATCGCCCCACCGCACCAGATCCCCGGTCCGATACATCCGTGCGCCGGGACGGCCGAACGGGCAGGCCACAAATCGCGACGCGGTCAGCTCGGGCCTGCGGACATAGCCGAGTGCCACACCGAGGCCGGCCACGTACAGTTCACCCGCCACACCGGCTGGAACCTGCCGCAGCCAGTCGTCCAGCACGAACAACGCCGCCCCGGGTACCGGAGACCCGATCGGGACGACGGCTGCCTCCGCCGTCAAAGGCGCGCTGATCGTGGCGTAGATCGTGGTCTCGGTCGGGCCGTAGCCGTTGACCATCACCCGCCCGGCGGCCCATCGGCTCACTACCTCGGTGGGGCACTCCTCGCCGGCCACCATCAGCGACGTCGACTCCAGACCCGCTTGTTCGAGTGCCGCCAGCGCGGCGGGCGTCTGGCTCAAGACGGTGACCTGTTCGGCGACCACCAGCTCGTGTAGATCCCGTGGTGAGGCGGCAACCGAGTCTGGGACCACCACCAGCCGCGCACCGTGCAGCAGGGCGCCCCAGATCTCCCAGACCGAGTAGTCGAAACCGTAGGAATGGCACTGCGTCCAGACCTGTCCCGGCGCTGACGCAAGACCGACATCCAATGAATCGAACAGCCGGGTGACGTTGTGATGAGTGACGGCTACGCCTTTGGGAGTTCCGGTGGTGCCCGAGGTGTAGATCGCATACGCGACGTCGTCGGGTGCGGGCGCAGACAGGATGGGCGCGCCGTCGGCGATACCGCCCGACGCGTCGGCATCGATGACCGGCAGGTCCAAGCTGTCCAACCGCGAACGTAATTCGCGTGTGGTCACCGCGACGATGGGCGCGGCATCGGCGATCATGAAACTCAGCCGAGCGCTCGGCACCGCAGGATCGATCGGCAGATAAGCTGCCCCGGTTTTGAGCACCGCCAGCATCGCCACGATGGCCTGGGCGCAACGGGGAACCATCAGCGCCACGAAGTCGCCGGGTTTCGCACCGTGTGCCGCCAGCTGATTCGCCAACCGGTCGGCCGCCTGGTCCAATTCACGATAGCTCAACGCGCGTCCCTCGAACGTCACCGCAGGCGCCTGCGGGGTACGCGCCACCTGTTCGGCAAACCGCTGCGGAATGCTGGCGGGTTCGCTTCCCGAGACGGACAACACTTTTCGGTGTGCCCACTCGTCGAGGCGCTCATGCTCGGCCGCATCGAGCACACTGATGGCGCGCAACGGCCGACCCGGCTCCTCGACCATAGCGCCCAGCAGTCGCTGGAACCGCTCGATCAGCACGTCGATGCTCGCCGCATCGAATGCGGCCGTATCGAACTCCACCCGGACGCCGAGCTCGTGGCCGGGAACCACGATCACCGACAGTGGGTAATGGTTGAACTCGCGGGTGCTGAAGTCCGTGAACGCCAATTCGTGGGCACTGGAGAACACGCTGGTGTCCATCGGGTAGTTCTCGTAGAGAAACAGCGTGTCGAACAACCGATCGTGACCGGTGAGCTGATGGATCTCGCTCAATGACAGATGTTCGTGCTCGACAGTGTCATTGTGGGCGGTCTGCAACTGGCCCAACAGATCTGCGAGGGTCTCGTCCGCCGCCGCATGGGCTCGCACCGGCACCGTGTTGATCAGCAAGCCCACGATGGTCTCGGAGCCGGACAACTCCGCCGGACGGCCCGAGACCGCCGTGCCGAAGGCCACGTCGCGCCGGCCGGTAATCGTCATCAGCAACTGCGCCCAGGCCGCCTGCAGGACGGTGTTGACGGTGGTGTGACATGAGCGTGCCAGTTCACCAACGGATTTCGTGACATCGGCCGACACCCGGTAGGTCCGCACACCGCGTGCTCCGGGATCTGCCGGTGCGGCGACCAAAGTTGGATGTTCGAATCCGTCCAGCGCCTGACGCCAAACCGCCCGTGCGGTGTCGTGGTCCCGGGCGGCCAACCAGCTCACGAAGTCCCGATAGCTCCCCGTCACCGGCAACCGCTGCCCGAAGTAGCTGGCGCAGATCTCCTGCATCAGGATTGGCAGCGACCAGCCGTCGATGACGATGTGATGAAAGGTCAGCGCGATCCGGTGCTCATTGCCTCTGGTCCGGATCAGCGCCGCCCGGAATGGCGGCCGACTGCGCAGGTCGCAGACCGCGGCCCGTTCGGCCGCACACAACTGGTCGATCTCCGCATCGGGCGTGCGATCGTCCTCCCGCAGATCCAGGTAGCGGTACGCCATCGCGGGGTCCTGGGGAATGACCTGTACCGGCTCCCCCATCTGGACGCAGAACTTGGCCGCCAGATTGGGGTGGCGCCCCACGACTGACTGCAGCGCCTCGCGCAACCGATCGCGATCCAGTACTCCGGTCGCCGTGAGAACCAGCTGCACGGTGTACACATCCGCCGCTGCCACGGCATCGGACCCATGACCGAGGTCGGTGTGAAACAGCAGACCTTTCTGCACCGAAGTCAGCGGCAGCACGTCGGCGACGCGGTATTGCTGCTCCAGTTCGTCGATCTCCGGCTGGCTCAGCCGAGCGGGCACGATATCCGACGGGGTCAGCCCACCGCCACCGGCGGACACGTGCGCACAGATTCCGGTCAGCGCCTCGAACCAGAGCCGGCTCAGTCGCAGCAGTTCCGCCTCGCCCAGCAATGACGGCGCCCAGGTCCACGCGGCGCGAAGACGCGGCCCCGAAGCGCTGTCCTCGATCCCCGCGTTGAGCTCCACCGTATGCATCAACGGCATGGCCACCGTCGATGCCGCGTCGGCGATGGCCAGCGCCTTCTGATCGATGCGCCACAAATCGTCGGAGCCCTGGACACCACTGGCCCCGAGGCGCCCCAAATAGTTGAATCCGATGGTCGGCTCCGGGCCGTCCAGATCAATGTCGGGATTCAGATGTCGCAGCAGTCCATAGGTGAGTCCGTCGGGCGCACCACGCAACTGCTCCTTGACGGCTTTGACGATGGGACCGAGAACGCCCGCTCCGGAGGCAACCTGCTCCCACAGCAGATTTCCGGTCGACAGCGAGACCGGATACCTGGTGGTGAACCAGCCCACGGTTCGGGACAGGTCCATATCGGGCGCCAGCTCTTCGTGCCGGCCGTGGCCCTCCACATCGATCCCGATCGGTGCCGGGCCGGTACCCAGGAATTCGTTCCACGCCAATCCGAATGCGATCAGCAAAATGTCTTGTACCCCAGCGTGAAACGCCGCGGGTACCGCGCCGAGCAACTGACGGGTGGTGGTGGAATCCAGCGAAACCGACAGCTGTCCGGCGTCGGCGTAGGTGTCCCGGGCGGGGTCGATGGCGGGCAGCGCGAGCGGATTCGACAACACCTGCCGCCAGGTGTCGGCCAGCTCTACCACCCCGGCACTCGAGGCGTGATCCTTCAGTACCGCCGACCACCGGGCGAATGAGGTGCCACCGGACGGTATTTGCACCGGCTCGCAACGCTGTAGTTGAGACCAGCCGATATTGAAGTCCTCCAGGAGGATTCGCCAAGACACCCCGTCGACAGCCAGATGATGGATGAGCAGCGCCAGCTGACCGGTATCCGCCGCCCACAGCGCCGAGAGCACTTGGCCCGCGGACAAATCGAGTCGGTTCCGCGCGGCCGCCAATGCCTCGTCTGAGAGGGTGTCGACGGTTCGCAAGCAGTCTCGGGCAGCTACCGAACCCGCGTCGGGCACGGTCAGTGACCAACCGTCTGCTTGCGCCCGGACCTGCAGCCGCAACATCGCGTGGCGATCCAGCAGGGCCTGGAGCACGGCGATCAGGTCTGACTCGGTCGCTTTCCCGGGCGCCCGCAGCACGACTGTCTGATTGAATTGCCCGACAGGGCCTTTGACGGATTGCAGCCACCGCATGATCGGAGTGGGCACCACCGGCCCGAGGCCTTCGTCCACTACCCCTTCTGCGCCGACCTCGCCGCACACTGCCGCCAGTCGGGCCACGGTCTGTTCCACGAACACGTCACGCGGCCGGAACTGCACGCCATGCGCCCGGGCCAGCGCGACCACTTGCATCGACAGGATGCTGTCTCCGCCCAAGCCGAAGAACGAGTCGTCGACACCAATCCGCTCCTGGCCCAACACCTTGGCGTAAATCTCGGTCAGCAGCGTCTCAAGTTCAGTACTCGGAGCCCGATATTCGGTTGCACTGCTGCGGTATTCCGGAGCCGGAAGGGCGCGCCTGTCGAGCTTTCCGTTGATCGTCAGGGGCAGAGATTCCAGCACCACCACGGCGGCCGGGACCATGTACGCGGGCAATCGCTTGGCCAGCGCATTGCGGATCCCGGCCGGATCGGCAGTCCCGGTGATGTAACCCACGAGACGTTTGTCGCCAGGGCGGTCTTCCCGGGCGATCACCACAGCCTGGTCCACACCGTCCGACTGGGCCAGCACGGCCTGGATCTCGCCCAGTTCGATGCGGTAACCGCGAATCTTGACCTGTTCATCGGCCCGCCCCAGATACTCCAGCTGCCCGCTGTCGTCCCATCGAGCCAAATCCCCGGTGCGGTACATCCGTTGTCCCGGCGCACCGAATGGACAGGCCGCGAACCGCGATGCCGTCAAGCCGGGTCGTCGCAAGTATCCGACGGCCACCCCCGCCCCGGCCACATACAGCTCGCCCATCGTGCCCTCGGGCGCCGGCCGCAGAAACTCGTCCAGCACGAAGGCGGCGCCCCGCGGTACCGGGCGGCCGATCGGCACCGTGTTCGACTCTCCTGACAACGGTGCGCTGACAGCCGCATAGATCGTGGTCTCAGTCGGACCATAGGCGTTGATCATCACCCGCCCCGGCGCCCAGCGTCTGACCAGATCCGCCGGGCAGGCTTCGCCGGCCACCACCAATGTCGTCGAATCCAGGCCGTCTGGAGACAACATTCCTGCTGCGGAAGGAGTTTGGCACAGTACCGAGACCTTCTGTGTGAGCAGCAGGTCATGCAGGTCCACCGGTGAGCTTCCCACCGACTCCGGCACCACCACCAAGCGGCCACCGTGCAACAGGGCGCCCCAGATCTCCCAAACCGAGACGTCGAACACCAGCGAATGCCATTGCGACCAAACCTGTTGCCCACCTAAAGGCAATTCGACCGGTAGCGACTGGAGTAGCTGGGTAACGTTAAGATGCGTCACCGCAACGGCTTTGGGCACTCCGGTCGTTCCCGACGTGTAGGTCAGGTATGCCAGGTCATCGGCTGCCGGTTCCGGCAATCGATCGTCGGGCGACCCGTCGTAGGCAAGTCCGTCGCCGACGATCACCGGGATGTCACAGTTTGTCAACCGCGCGCGCAATTCAGCCGTCGCGACCGCGACGACCGGCTCGGCATCGGTGACCATGAACCCTATGCGCGCATCGGGGTGTGCCGGATCGATCGGCAGATAGGCCGCCCCGGATTTGAGCACGGCCAGGATCGCGATGATCGCCTCGGCAGACCGGGTGAACAACAGCGCGACCACCGCACCCGGGCGGGCTCCATGGTCGACCAACACATGCGCCAACCGATTGGCGGCCCGATCCAGCTCCAGGTAGCTCCACGAGCGTTCCGCACACGTCAATGCTGTCGCGGTCGGAGTCCGATTTACCTGCGCCGAGAACAACTCCGGTATCGATGCCGGCGCGGGCGCCGGCTGCGTCAGGACTGCACGATTGCCCCAGACATCCAGGTTGTCGTGCTCGTCGTCGCCGAGCAGGTCGATCGACAGCAATCGAAGTGACGGGTCTCCACTCATGATTCCTCCCCCGAGAATCGACGACTACGGTCCCCGAACCCGTCACAAAATGGCGCCGCCGAACTCCCGTATCACGAAAGAATAATGTGGAGGTTAGTGCCCTATCCATCGTTCGCGAAAACTCACGTTCGCCAATTTATTCGCAAATACGAGGCTGCCGGTATCTCAATTGCTCCATGCGCTATGGCAAATATTGAGCGTTCCGAAATATCAATGATCACGCCAGCATAGATCCGACAATCGGATCCGGCCCTACCGGCCGTTACCCGGGAACACCGGCCGCTTCGACGGCGAAACCGAGCGGTGCAAATCGCCGATGAAGCAAATATCTGCAGAAATGGCAAATCACGAAGATCTTGCTCCTGGGAGATTGTCGATCCGCATATTTGACATGCACGACAGCTTTGCCAATCTCTCACCGGCCCGCCCACAGTCTTTGCCGGAATGCGTCAGCGTCGCCCGCGCTTGGTCGAGCCTGGCTTGCGGGCCACCTTGCCCGCCGCGGCCCGGGCGGCCTGTTTCGCGAGTGTTTTCTCCCGCGCGGTGCGTTTCGGTGCCGGCTGGGCCTGCCCTCGCGACGAACCGGCCTTGCGACCCCGAACGATCCCGATGAACTCCTCGACCAGGTCAGACTGCGGCCCCTCAGGGAAGGCGAGTGCGACCGGACATGCGGGGGCGTCGGTGATCGGGCGATACGTCAGGTCCTTGCGGTGATGCAGCCGCGCCAGGGACTGTGGAACGACGAGCGCGCCCATCCCGGCGGCGACGAGTTCTATTGCGTCCTTGGTGGTCTCGGGTCGATGGTCGACCGGACTGCCGGGACCGTCCGGCCAGCCGACGACGTCGTCGAGTGGCAACAACCTCGGCTCGCCGTCGAGGTCCGCGGCGGTGATCTCGTCGCCGGCGCTGAGAAGGTGATCGGTCGGCACCACGACCACCGTTGTCTCGTCGTACAGCGGGATGAGGGCCAACCCCGACTGGTCGGCGGGCGGCCGGAGCAACGCCACATCGACGGCGCCCGTCCGCACCGCGTCGGCTGCGTCGGCCGCGTCAATGGCACACAACTGCAGCGGCACTCCCGGGTGGCGCTCGGTCCAGATCCGCGCCCACTTCGCGGGCGTCCCGCCGGGGACGTACCCGAGGGTGAGGGATGGCGAGGTCACCGCCCCACGTTACCGATAGGCTGGTGCCATGAGCAGGCCAAACGCACAGTCCATGAAACCCGCCACCGCGGCGAAGAAGCTGGACGTGTACTTGCCCGCCACACCTGCCGAGTTCCAGGAGAACGCGATCACCCGCGCTGAACTTGCTGCGCTGCAGGAGAACCCTCCGCAGTGGCTCAAGGACCTCCGCAAGAACGGCCCGCATCCGAAGAACCTCGTGGCAGCCAAGCTCGGCATCTCGATCGCCGGTCTCGCGCGCGGCGGTGTCGGGGATGCACTCACCACCGAGCAGATCGATCAGCTGCTCGAAGAGAAGCCGGAGTGGCTGGTCGCCGAACGCGAGAGCTACCAGAACGTGCTGACCGAGCAGCGGCGGCTGAAGGCACTGCGCGCGGAGCAGGCTCGCGAAAGCTGACGGACCGGTGAACATGGGCTGCCGGCCCATTTCCCGGGGGCTGCTCCCACGCCGCAGAGAGCGGAATCGCGAAAAACGTTCAGCGCAACGTGCGTTGGCGGCCTTCGGTGACCGGGTGGGTCGAAAATGACGACTCGATGATGCACTTCGAACGGAACAGCCGGCCCCCGATGCCCGACACTCCAACCCCTGCGCTGGGCATCGCCACCTTCAACGTCAACGGGATCCGAGCGGCACGCCGTCGAGGCTTCGAGGACTGGCTCACCGAGCGGAGGCTCGATGTGGTGGCCCTGCAAGAGTTGCGCTGCCCAGCCGAGGAGATCGGCGCGTTCGACGGTTATCACGCGGCAATCGACTGCGGCTCGATTCCGGGCCGCAACGGCGTCGCGATCCTGGCACGCCAAGCACCGTCGGCCGCGCGGACCTGGGTCTCGCATCCGCCGCGGAGCCGGGGCCTCGGGGCCTACGCGCACGAAGGCCGGTACCTCGAGGTCGACCTCGCGGACATTCCCCTCACGGTGGCGTGCCTCTACCTGCCCAAGGGCGGCCTCCCGGCGCACCTGCAGCGGCCAGGCAACATTCGCGACATCCCCGACGGCGGCGCCAAGTACGACCGGAAGATGCGCTTCCTCGAGGCGTTCGCGCGCGAGCTGCGCCGAAACCGCCGGGCGGCGCTCGAGGCGGGCCGCGAGTTCCTGCTGCTCGGTGACCTGAACCTGGCCCATCTTCGGCACGACGTCACCAATTGGCGGCCGGCGCAGAAGATGGAGGGCTTCCTCCCCGAGGAACGCGCCTGGTTAGGCGCACAGATCGGGCCCCGCACCCTTATCGATGTGGTCCGGACGCTGCACGGCGACCGCCCCGGGCCATTGTCCTGGTGGAGTTGGGCCGGCGAGTCGTTCGTCAAGGACGTGGGCTGGCGGATCGATCACCACCTGGCCACGCCGCGGCTCGCCAGAACCGCCGTCTCAGTGACGGTCGACAAGGCACCCACACCCGGCGCGCGGCTATCCGATCACGCGCCTGTAATCGTGCGGTACGCCTTCCACTGCACGCCGGTGACGGGTCAGCGACCGCCTGTCACAACATGCAGCTGACGCAACCTTCAACCTCGGTGCCTTCCAAGGCCATCTGACGCAGCCGGATGTAGTACAGCGTCTTGATTCCCTTGCGCCAGGCGTAGATCTGCGCCTTGTTGACGTCGCGGGTGTTGGCGGTGTCCTTGAAGAACAGCGTCAAACTCAAGCCCTGATCCACGTGCTGGGTGGCCGCGGCATAGGTGTCGATGATCTTCTCGTAGCCGATCTCATACGCATCCTGGTAGTACTCCAGGTTGTCGTTGGTCAGATACGGCGCCGGGTAGTAGACGCGGCCGATCTTGCCTTCCTTGCGGATCTCGATCTTGCTCGCCACCGGGTGGATCGAGGAGGTCGAGTGGTTGATGTAGGAGATCGACCCGGTCGGCGGAACGGCCTGCAGGTTCTGGTTGTAGATGCCGTGCTTCTGCACCGACTCCTTCAGCTGCTTCCAGTCATCCTGGGTCGGGATGTGGATCTCCGCGTCGGCGAAGATCTGCCGCACCTTGTCGGTGGCCGGCTCCCACACCTGCTCGGTGTATTTGTCGAAGAACTCACCGGAGGCGTACTTCGAATCCTCGAACCCGCCGAACTTCGTACCTCGTTCGATCGCAATGAGATTCGACGCGCGCAGGGCGTGGAACAGCACGGTGTAGAAGTAGATGTTGGTGAAGTCGATGCCCTCTTCGGAGCCGTAGTGGATCCGTTCGCGGGCCAGGTACCCGTGCAGGTTCATCTGTCCCAGGCCGATGGCGTGCGAGCTGTTGTTGCCCTGCTCGATCGACGGCACCGACCAGATGTGGGTTTGGTCGCTCACCGCGGTCAGTGCCCGGATGGCCACTTCGATGGACTGGGCGAAGTCCGGTGAGTCCATCGTCTTGGCGATGTTCATCGACCCCAGGTTGCACGAGATGTCCTTGCCGACCTTCTTGTAGGACAGGTCGTCGTTGAACTCCGAAGCGGTCGAGACCTGCAGGATCTCCGAGCACAGGTTGGAGTGGGTGATCTTGCCGGCGATCGGATTCGCCCGGTTCACGGTGTCCTCGTACATGATGTACGGGTAGCCCGACTCGAACTGCAGCTCGGCCAGTGTCTGGAAGAACTCGCGGGCCTTGATCTTGGTCTTGCGGATCCGCGCGTCGTCGACCATCTCGTAGTACTTCTCGGTCACCGAGATGTCGGCGAACGGGACGCCGTAGACCCTCTCGACGTCGTACGGCGAGAACAGGTACATGTCCTCGTTCTTCTTGGCCAGCTCGAAGGTGATGTCCGGGATCACCACACCCAGCGAGAGTGTCTTGATCCGGATCTTCTCGTCGGCGTTCTCGCGCTTGGTGTCGAGGAACCGGTAGATGTCGGGGTGGTGCGCGTGCAGGTACACCGCACCGGCACCCTGGCGGGCGCCGAGCTGGTTGGCGTAGGAGAACGAGTCCTCCAGCAGCTTCATGATCGGGATGACGCCCGAGCTCTGGTTCTCGATGTTCTTGATCGGTGCGCCGTGCTCACGAATGTTGGTCAGCAGCAAGGCAACTCCGCCGCCACGCTTGGACAGTTGCAAGGCTGAGTTGATGGAGCGCCCAATGGACTCCATGTTGTCCTCGATGCGCAGCAGGAAGCAGGACACCGGCTCGCCGCGCTGCTTCTTGCCCGAGTTGAGGAAGGTGGGCGTGGCCGGCTGGAAACGGCCGTCGATGATCTCGTCGACGAGCTTCTCGGCCAGCACGGTGTCACCGGCGGCCAGGGTCAGCGCCACCATCACGACACGATCCTCGAAGCGCTCCAGGTAGCGCTTTCCGTCGAAGGTCTTGAGCGTGTAGGAGGTGTAGTACTTGAACGCGCCGAGGAAGGTCGGGAACCGGAACTTCTTGGCGTAGGCCCGATCCAGCAGGCTCTTGACGAAGTTGCGGCTGTACTGGTCGAGCACCTCGCGCTCGTAGTACTCCTTCTCGATCAGGTAATCGAGCTTCTCGTCCTGACTGTGGAAGAAGACCGTGTTCTGGTTGACGTGCTGCAGGAAGTACTCCCGCGCGGCCCGCACATCCTTGTCGAACTGAATCTTGCCGTCGGCGTCGTACAGATTCAGCATCGCGTTGAGCGCGTGGTAATCGGTCTCGCCGGGCAGGGCGTGCCCGGGAGTGGTTACAGGCTCTGCAGCTGTGACGGTTGGTGGCACGTCTGGTCCTTCCAAAAGTCTTTCAACCCCGCACGAACAGCTTCGACATCGTCCGGGGTTCCCATGAGTTCGAAGCGATAGAGGTACGGCACACCGCATTTGCGCGAGACCACATTGCCCGCGTACGCGAACTCCGCACCGAAGTTGTTGTTGCCCGCGGCGATGACGCCGCGGATCAACGACCGATTGTGTTCATTGTTCAGAAAGGCGATGACCTGCTTGGGCACATACCCGCCGTTGTTGATGTCAGGGGTGGCGCGGCCGCCGCCGTAGGTGGGAAGGATCAGAACGTAGGGTTCGTTCACCTCGATGCGACCGTGCAGCGGGATGCGGGTGACGCGGTCTTCGGGCCACTGCAGCTTCTGGACGAAGCGGTGGGTGTTCTCCGAGACGCTGGAGAAGTAGACGAGGTGACTCATCGCGTCCTCCGTTCCTCTCCCCTAGTGGTGATGCCTTCCGTTACGCGGTCGCCGCGACCGAGCTCAGCGCCTTGATCCGGTCGGGACGGAAGCCCGACCAGTGCTCGTTACCGGCCACCACGACCGGGGCCTGCAGGTACCCGAGCGCCATGACGTAGTCACGGGCCTCGCTGTCGAGGGTGATGTCGACCTTCTCGAACTCGATGCCCTGCTTCTCCAACGCCTTGTAGGTGGCGTTGCACTGCACGCATGCGGGCTTGGTGTACACGGTGACGGTCATCTTCGGTACGGCTCCTCTTGCGGAAAGTGAACAAACTAGACAGGTGACTGGCAACTGCTCGGGTCTTACGTTTCGCTTAAGTTCAGCGACCTTCGGGCCGCCAAAATTCCTGCCGGTCGAAGCCGCTCTCCGGCTGGTCCTGAACTGGTCCTGAAACCGACTCGGCCGGATTCGCTACGCTCCGGCCGGCTCCCGAACTGTGGTGGCCTGTCGGTCTCACAGACACTACACCTAGTGGCCGACAGTTCGAAGCCATACAACATGTTCTGAATAACATTTTTGAAATTCCCAGGTCGTAAGCTTGCCAGCAACCACGCCCACGGCGTGTCGCGCTCGACTTGACAGACCGTGTCGCGCCGCAGGAGTACATGTAGCACCGGACACCGACAAGTCCGGCCGCCGCAAAGCGCAAGACCCCCCGATAGCAAAGCCGCCGGCCGGGTCGTGACGACCCAGCCGGCGGCAAGATTTTGCCGGAAACCGGCGCGAACGGCAAAACGCGAAGACGAGCCCTCAGCCGACCTCAAGTGTGAGCTTGCCCACAATGCCGCGAAGCGCCTCGGCCACCTCGGCGTTCTCCCTGGGGTGCTTGCCGTCGAGCGACTTGGCGGGCACCGAGAGCTTGAGATCCTCGACCACGCGAGGCCCGGCGATGCCGAACGACTTACGGGTTTCGTCGTGCGCCCACACGCCGCCGTACTGTCCGAGCGCCGCCCCGACCACCGCCAGCGGCTTGTCCTTGAGCGCGCTGTTGCCGAACGGCCGCGACAGCCAATCGATGGCGTTCTTCAACACGCCGGGGATGCTTCCGTTGTATTCGGGGGTGACCACGAGCGCGGCGTCGGCCTCGGCCGCCGCGGCCCGCAGGGCGGCCACAGGCTCGGCCACGTCGGCGGTGTCGATGTCCTCGTTATAGAAGGGCAGCTCCCCCAGTCGGTCGAAGATCTCCAGCGTCACGCCGTCGGGCGCCTGCTCGACTGCCAATTCGGCGATCTGTCGGTTTACCGACGCCGCCCGCAGGCTCCCGACCAGAACCAGCACCTTCTTATCGGCCATTTACACGCTCCCTTGTTCGATTCGATCGATTCTCGCAACCATCAACCGGACTGTGGTCCGATTAATTCCGGCTGAGTTAAAGTGCAGTTGTGGCAGCCTCCGACCGCCCGACCCAGCTCGCGGGCATCGACGCGGCTCCACCCGAACGCGGGGATGCCGCTCGAAACCGCGTCCTCATCCTCGACGCCGCGCGCCGGCTCATCGCCGAACGCGGGCCCGACGCGGTCAGCACCGACGATATCGCGGTAGCGGCCGGCGTCGGGAAGGGCACGGTGTTCCGCAGATTCGGCAGCCGGGCCGGGCTGATGATGGTCTTGCTCGACGAGGACGAGACCGCACAACAGGACGCTTTCATGTTCGGCCCGCCCCCGCTCGGCCCCGGCGCGCCGCCGCTGGACCGGCTGCTGGCCTACGGTGCGGATCGGCTCCGCTTCGTGCACTGCCATCAGGCGTTGATGTCCGACGCCATCCGTGAACCCGGCCTGCGCTACTCCGGCCCGTTCGCCCTGCACCGCACCCACGTCCGGATGCTGCTCGAAACCGCGGGCACCACAGGTGATCTCGACACCCAGGCCGACGCCCTGATCGCACTGCTCGACCCCGAGTACGTCGCACACCAGATCGCCGCCGGCCGCAGTCTCGATCAGCTCACCGCGGCATGGCAGGACACGGCCCGCAAGTTGTGTGGTCACTGACGCCATGACCGCCTGGGTGCTGCATGTCGACCTCGACCAGTTCCTGGCCTCGGTCGAGTTGCGGCGCCACCCCGAACTTGAGGGCCTGCCGGTCATCGTCGGCGGCAGCGGTGATCCCACCGAACCCCGCAAGGTGGTCACCTGCGCGTCCTACGAGGCGCGTGAATACGGAGTGCACGCCGGGATGCCGCTGCGCTCCGCGGCGCGCAAGTGTCCCGACGCCACGTTCTTGCCGTCGGATCCGGCTGCCTACGACGAGGCTTCCGAACAGGTGATGGGCCTGCTGCGCGATCTCGGACACCCGCTCGAGGTCTGGGGCTGGGACGAGGCGTACCTGGGTGCCGAGGTCAGCGACCCGGTCGAGTTGGCCGAACGCATCCGCACCGTGATCGCCGCCGAGACCGGGCTGTCGTGCTCAGTGGGCATCAGCGACAACAAGCAGCGCGCCAAGGTGGCGACCGGCCTGGCCAAACCGGCGGGTGTATACGTGCTGACCGAGGCCAACTGGATGTCGGTCATGGGCGACCGCCCACCCGATGCGCTGTGGGGCATCGGCCCCAAGACCACCAAAAAGCTTGCCACGCTGGGCATCACCACGGTCGCCGATCTGGCCGCCACCGACGCCACGGTGCTCACCACAGCGTTCGGACCCACCACCGGGCTGTGGATCCTGCTGCTGGCCAAGGGCGGCGGTGATACCGAGGTGAGCTCGCAACCGTGGATTCCGCGCTCACGCAGTCACGTCATCACGTTCGCCCGCGACCTCACCGAACGCGCCGACATGGACGACGCGATCCGGGACCTGACCCGAAAGACCCTCGACGAGGTGGTGGCACAGGGACGTATCGTCACGCGAGTGGCGGTCACGGTACGCACCAGCACCTTCTACACCCGCACGAAGATCCGCAAGCTGAGTGCGCCGAGCACCGACGCCGGGGTCATCACCGAGACAGCACTGTCGGTGTTCGATCAGTTCGAACTCGACCGGCCGATCCGACTGCTCGGGGTGCGCCTGGAACTCTCGATGGACGATGTTCCGTCCGCCTCGAATGTCACCGCCCACCAATAGCCTCGACGTCATGCTGCAGACCATCGCGATCCGGGGCTACCGCTCGCTGCGGGAGGTGATCTTGCCGCTGGCCGAACTCACCGTGGTCACCGGCGCCAACGGCACCGGCAAGTCCTCCATCTATCGGGCGTTGCGACTGCTCGCGGACTGCGGGCGCGGCCAGGTGATCGGCTCACTGGCCCGCGAGGGCGGCCTGCAGTCGGTACTGTGGGCGGGCCCTGAACAGCCCAATGAGCAGACCCAGGGCACCGTCCGAACCCGTCCGGTGTCGCTCGAACTAGGTTTCTCCGCAGACGATTTCGGCTACCTCGTCGACTTGGGGCTGCCGCAGATGGCGGGCACCGGCCCGACGGCGTTCGCACAGGACCCCGAGATCAAGCGCGAGGTGGTGTTCGCCGGGCCTGTGTTGCGACCCGCCTCGACACTGGTGAGCCGCACCCGTGAGTACGCCGAGGTCGCCGCGCAATCGGGCCGCGGCTTCGACGAATTGACCCGCTCCCTGCCGAGCTACCACAGCGTGCTGGCCGAATACGCCCATCCGCATGCCCTTCCGGAGCTGTCCGCGGTCTCCGACCGGCTGCGCGATTGGCGGTTCTACGACGGGTTCCGGGTGGACGCCGCAGCGCCGGCCCGCCAGCCGCACGTCGGCACCCGCACGCCGGTGCTCTCCGACGACGGCGCCGACCTGGCCGCAGCGGTGCAGACCGTCATCGAGGCCGGCTTCGACGACCTGGAACGCGCGGTGGCCGAGGCGTTTGACGGCGCCGCGATCACGGTCGCGGTCAACGACGGCTTGTTCGACCTTCAGCTACGCCAACGCGGCATGCTGCGTCCACTGCGGGCAGCCGAATTGTCGGACGGCACATTGCGTTTCCTGCTGTGGGCGACGGCTCTGGCCAGCCCTCGGCCACCGTCACTGATGGTGCTCAACGAGCCGGAGACGTCGTTACACCCCGACCTCGTCCGTCCTCTGGCATCTCTGATCAGATCCGCCACAAAACAGTCGCAGGTAGTGGTGGTGACGCATTCGCACGCCCTGCTGGATTTCCTCGACACCTCCCCGGCTGCTGACGAGGACCGGGGCGACGCGATCGAGGTGGAGCTCTACAAAGACAGGGGCGAGACGAAGGTGACCGGGTTCGGCATGCTCAACACACCGTCCTGGCATTGGGGAAAGCGCTAGCGCCGCACCGATTTCGGCCGCAACGCACGGCTGAACAGCACGTTGACCTGACGCATCGCCACGCTGTACGGCCACCACGCCACGCGCTTGAACGCGTACAGGGCGCGGATGTCGGGCGAGGTGTAGATCAGGAAGCGGTTGCGCGCCATACCGGCCAGGATCTTGTCGGCGGCCTGCTCTGGTGAGATGGCGTGGCCGGCGAACCGGTCCACCCACTTCTGGACGTTCGGGTCCTCCCGGTCCACACCGGCGATCTGAACCGTCTGCACCAGGCCGGTTTTCACCGCACCGGGTACCACGACGGACACCCCGATGCGGTGCCTGGCCAGATCGAAACGCAGCACTTCGCTCAGGCCGCGCAGCCCGTACTTGCTGGCGCTGTAAGCACTGTGCCAGGGCAGCGCGACAATGCCTGCGGCCGACGACACATTCACCAGGTGCCCGCCGCGGCGGGCCTGCACCATGGGCGGCAGAAACGTCTCGATCACGTGGATCGGGCCCATCAGGTTGACGTCGATCATCGAGCGCCAGTGTTGATGCGTGAGTTTGTCGACTGTCCCCCAGGCCGAGATACCGGCGATGTTCATCACCACGTCCATCGACGAGTGCGCCGCGTGGACGTCGTCGGCGAAGGCCGCCACTTGGTCATAGTCGGAGATGTCCAGGGCCCGGTGCGCGGGCACCTGGGCACCCAGCGCCCTGGCGTCGGCCACAGTCTGGGTGAGACCGGCTTCGTCGCGGTCGGTCAGGTACAGCTCAGCGCCCCGGGCGGCCAGCGCCAGCGCGGTGGCCCGGCCGATGCCGCTGGCAGCGCCCGTGATCAAGCATTTCTTGCCGCGAAAGTCCGCCCGACCGTTACCCGCGGTATCGCTCCCCATAGCGGTGACCTTACCTGTGGCGCTAGCCCTGTTGGCCACCCCACAGTGCGTTGAGCCACAGGCGCTCGACGACGTCGAGCGCGCGGGCCGGATCGGCGCTGCGGCCGACAAAGGCAGAGTCGTGCGACAACGTCATCGCCGTGGTGGCCACCAGGGTTCGGACCAGGGCGGGAAGGTCATCGGAAATGGGGTGGGCGCCCTGGTCTTGTTCGACGAGGCCGACGATCTTGTCGATCACGGCATCCTCGAAATCGTTCATCAGATCGCGGATCTGCGCATCGGTGTTCTGGGCCACGGTGCAGGCAGCCATGATCGGGTCGTTGGTGGCGAAGACGGCTTTCGCGCTGCCCACCATTCGTTCGGCGAAAGCCGCGGGGGCCTCGCCGGTCTCCCGGGGGGCGTAGTCGTGCGTCAGCGCGGCGAGTTCCTCCATCGCGTCGGCGAGGATCACGGCCAGCACCGCGTACTTGGAGTCGAAGTAGAAGTAGAAGCCCGACCGAGCCACCCCGGCGCGTTCACTGATCGTGCTCACCGACAGATCGGCGAAGGAGTGCTCTTCGAGCAGCTCCCGCACAGCCGTCACGATGGCTTCGCGTTGCCGGTCGCCTCGGCTCCGGCGAGCCTGCGGACGCCCGGTCGAGTCATCGCCGCTCGTGGGTATCGATTCGGCTGTCATGGCATTAGACCTTTGCACCCGCGACGCGCCAGTTCAAAACTTGACATGCGTCAAGTCTGGCAGTCAGGATGGCCACAAGTGGTGAGTTCGACCACACTTCGTCAGGCTTTTATGGTCAGGAGCGGCCCATGGCAACCATCAGCACCCCGCATTACCTGCTCGATCAGGCCAAGCGCCGGTTCACCCCGACGCCCAACACGCTGCCGGGCATGGGCGCGCTGGAAAAGAAGCTCAAGGCCAAGAACTGGGACCAGTTCGTGTTCGCGGAACCGCCGGCCGGCAGTGGGCTCAAACCGATCAGCGGTGATTCCGGTTTGCCGATCATCGGCCACATGATCGAGATCTTCCGCGGCGGTCCGGACTTCATCCTGGAGCTCTACCGCAAGCACGGCCCGATTTACTACGCCCAGTCCCCCGCGCTGTCGTCGGTGATGGCGCTGGGCCCCGATGCCACCCAGGCGGTGTTCTCCAACCGCAACAAGGACTTCTCGCAGCGCGCCTGGGATCCGGTGATCGGCCCCTTCTTCGAGGGCGGCCTGATGTTGCTCGACTTCGACGAGCACATGTTCCACCGCCGCATCATGCAGGAGGCGTTCACCCGCACCAGGCTGTCCGGCTACATCTCCCACATCGACTCGGTGGCCTCGTCGGTGCTCGCCAACGACTGGGTGGCCAACGACCCACGGTTCCTGCTGCACCCGGCGATGAAGGAGCTCACCCTCGACATCGCCTCCGAGGTATTCATGGGTGTTCCGGCAGGCACCGACCGTGCCCTGGTGACCACCGTCAACAATGCGTTCACCACGACCACGCGCGCCGGCAATGCGATCGTGCGCACCTCTGTACCGCCGCTGAAGTGGTGGCGCGGCATCCAGGCCCGCAAGACCCTGGAGGACTACTTCGCCAGCCGCATCAGCGAGAAGCGGCGTTCGGAGAGCACCGATATGTTCAGCGTGCTGTGTCATTCCGCCGACGAGGACGGGCAGAGCTTCACCGACGACCAGATCATCAGCCACATGATCTTCCTGATGATGGCCGCCCACGACACGTCGACCTCGACGATGACGACCATGTGCTACCACCTGGCGGCCAACCCCGAGTGGCAGGACCGCCTGCGCGACGATTCGGCCCGTATCGGTGACGGCCCGGTGGACTTCGAGGCGCTGGACAAGCTGGAAACCTATGACCTGGTGATCAACGAGTCGCTGCGGATGATGACCCCGCTGCCGTTCAACTTCCGCCAGGCCGTGCGTGACACCGATCTGCTGGGCTACTTCATCCCGGCCGGTACCAGCGTGGTGACCTGGCCGTCGATCAACCACCGGCTGCCCGAGCTGTGGACCGACCCGGACAAGTTCGACCCGGAGCGTTTCGCCGAGCCTCGCAGCGAGCACAAGAAGCACCGCTACGCGTTCGCCCCGTTCGGCGGAGGCGCACACAAGTGCATCGGCATGGTGTTCGGCCAGCTGGAAATCAAGACCGTGATGCATCGCCTGCTGCGCCGCTACAAGCTGGAACTCGCCAGCCCCGATTACCGGCCGCACTACGACTACGGCGGCATGCCGGTGCCGATCGACGGCATGCCGATCGTGCTGCGCCCGCTGCACTGAGTCAATCGACCACCTGGCCGGTCATGCGGACTGACGGCTCAGGCTGCTGTCATCAGTCGATTGGCACAGGCGACCACCGCCGACAGCGCCGACTGCACCGGGTCATCGGACAGCCCCATGGCCCAACGGCGATGCAGGCCGTCGCAGCCTTCGATGAAGGTGGCGGTCTGCCCGTCGGTCGGCAGCTGATGGAACGACGTCGTTTCGACACTGACGCCGCATTCGTGCAACATCGCGGTCAGCGCCGCCACGGGTCCGCTGGCGGCTGTCGTCGAGGTGGCGATCGTGTCGCCGATGGCCAGTGTGGCGCGGTAGTTGCGGGCCTGTGGCCCGAGTCTGCTGCCGGGGGCGCGCTCGTCGGCGCAGCTGAACTGCCCGAGCCGCAGCGGCCCTGCGGACGGTGCGTATTCGTCGAGGAACTGTTCCCACGACGCTGACTCGCCGGCTGCGCGCAGACCGCGCGGCAGCGGGTTGGTGAAATGAGCGGCGAATGACGACATTGCGCTCGATTGCGGTGCGGATGTGCTGGTGTGCATGTGCCGGTCTTCCCTGACTCGAGGAGGAAGTGACCGACGATGTAGCGAACGACCCACAGCGAGGGGTCGGTCTGATCAGACCCCGCTGCGGGTTGCTACTACGAGTCGCCTTGGCACGTTGGCGATGCTAGACCCAGCCCGGCCGGTGATGCAAACACTTTGACTCCGTAGTCTCGGCCGGGTGGGAACCACATGAGCGTCGGTGAGGTCATCCTGCTCCTCGTCGCCGGCATCGGCGGCGGACTCACCGGCAGTATCGCCGGTCTGGCCTCCGTGGCCACCTATCCCGCGCTGCTGCTCATCGGGTTGCCACCGGTGACCGCCAACGTGACCAACACCGTGGCGTTGGTGTTCAACGGCATCGGTTCGGTGTGGGGGTCGCGGCCCGAACTCGCCGGGCAACGCGCCTGGATCAAACGCATCATCCCCGTCGCGATCGCCGGCGGTGCGGTCGGCGCGGCCCTGCTGTTGTGCACCCCGGCCGAGGGTTTCGAGCAGGTGGTCCCGCTGCTGTTGGCGTTCGCGTCGGTGGCGATCCTGCTGCCACGTGGCCGGCAGCGCCCGACCCGGGTGGCCGATCACCGGGAGCATCGGATCAAGGTGGCCATGGAGGCCGCGGCGATCTTCTTGATCACCATCTACGGCGGCTACTTCGGTGCTGCTGCCGGCGTGCTACTGCTGGCGCTGTTACTGCGGACCGGGGGCGCGACGCTCGCGCACGCCAACGCCGCCAAGAACGTCATCCTCGGCGTCGCCAATTCAGTTGCCGCGGTGGCGTTCGTCGTAGTGGCACCGGTGTATTGGCCGGCCGTCATCCCACTGGGCGCCGGGTGTCTGATCGGCTCACGCCTGGGCCCGGTGATCGTCCGGCATGCCCCCGCCGCCCCGCTGCGATTCCTGATCGGCGCGGCCGGCGTGGCACTTGCCGTCAAACTCGCCCTCGACACGTACTGATTTCCCAGCGCGAGCAGACATCTATGTACCCAAAACTCCGGCGTGTCGGGTACATATGCGTCTTCTGGCCGTATTAGTCGGACTACTCGAAGGGACTGTCCCCCTTGGCGACCCGGGTCCCGAGCATAAGCAGGTTCTCCGCCGAGGCGTGCAGTTGCTCGCCGGCCTCGCGGCTGGCCCGCCCGGCGAGGTATCGCGACCAGGTGCCCTCGATGACGATGCCCAGCTTGAAGCAGGCCAGTGCCACATACCAATCCAGCCGGTCGGTCTGCCGGCCCCCGGCGGCGCGGTAGGCCTCGATGAGCTCACTGCGGTGCGCCAGGCCACCGAGCGCGGCCAGCCCCGAACCCGCGTTGATCGGATTGGGTTCGTCGGGCCAGCACACCAGCATCCACCCGAGATCGAGCAGCGGATCGCCGACGGTGCACATCTCCCAGTCGATGAACGCGGCGAGTTCCGGCTTGTCCCAGCGCAACAGCACATTGTTGAGGTGGGCGTCGCCGTGCATGATGCCGGGTTCGGCGTCGGGCGGCCGATTGTCCTCCAGCCACTGGGCCAGCTCCCCCACACCCGCCAAGGACTCGGGTGAGTAATGCTCGTGGCGGTAGCTGTCGAGCAGCCCGAGAAACTGCGGAACCTGGCGGGCCAGAAATGATCCCGGCCGGCGGATGGCGGCGAGCTCACTGTTTTCCCATGACACGTTGCCGAGTTCGGCCAGGCTGCCCGCGTAGGACAACCCGACCCGGTAACGCAGGTCCGCGTCGTCCTGATAAGCCTGGCTCACCTCGGTGCCCGGGTTGAACCCGTCGACCTCCTCCATCAGGTAGAACACCACGCCGATCACATCGAGATCGGTGCACGCGGCGATGAAACCCGGATGCGGCACGGCCGAGCCCGCCAGCGTGCGCAGCACCGCGATCTCCCGCAGCATGGTCTTGTCGCTGGTCGGCCTGGGATGTAAGGGCGGGCGCCGCAACACCATTCGGCGCCCGTCGACGTTCATGCCCACCACGATGTTCTGGGTGCCGCCGGTCAACGGCGCCACATCGGTCAGGGTCGTTCCGATCCGCTGCTCTTGCAGCCAGCGGCCGATGGCGTCTTGATCGGTGGCACTGAGCGTCGGCAATTCCTGTACGTCGTCGGGCATGCAGTCATGGTGCCAGTTGCCAGGGGCGATCAGTACCGGTTCGCCACTGTCAGTAGGTATTCCCAGGGCATCGTGGTGCCGGTGAGGAACTTGTCGCCGAGCGCGGCGATCTCGGCGTCCAGTTGCGCGACGCGATCGGCGTCGGCGGCGATGGCCCGGTACGCCGAGATCGTGGGGCCGTAGGCGGATTTGAAGTGGTCGCGGAATGCCGCGCCGTCGGGGTAGGCGGTGACGTTCAACTGCCTTCGCTCACAGTGGACATCCCGCACCCCGTTCCCGAGCAGGGTGCGCACATGCTCCTCGTTTCCCCACAGCGGCGGCGGTGACACTCCCGGAGGCGGAGCGGGCACATACGGCTTCATCGTGGCGAACAGCTGCCCGATGAACCCCTCTGGGGTCCAGGAGATCAGGCCGATGCGTCCGCCCCGGCGCGTCACCCGCAGCAGTTCGTCCGCGGCCTGCTGGTGGTGCGGGGCGAACATCACGCCGATGCAGGACAGGACCGTGTCGAAGGAGCCGTCGTCATACGGCAACGCCTCGGCGTTGGCCTCGGCCCAGTCGATGGCCATCCCGGCCTCCGCGGTCAGCCGGCGTCCCTGTTCGACGAGTTCAGGACACAGGTCACTGGCGGTCACCCGGGCGCCGGCCGCGGCCGCGGGAATCGCGACGTTGCCGGTCCCGGCCGCCACGTCCAGCACGCGGTCACCGGGCCCGACGCCGCTGGCTTCGACCAGGACAGGCCCGAGCGGACGCACGATGTTGGCGGCGATCGCCGCATAGTCCCCCAACGCCCACAGCGCCCGGTGCTTGGCCTCCAACTCCCTGTCGGTGGTCGTGACGTTCATGGCGAGCTCCTCTCGGATGTTCGCTTCATCGTCGACCCGCGGGGTGTGTGCAATCCAGTACCAGATCTGTAGCGGGTCAGGTTCTGGATCTGTACTGGCTTCCGGGCCCTGAGAGCGGTGTACTTAGAAAGCCGCGCACCCTCCCGGGAGGTACACCGCCGATGTCGACATATGGCCAGTTCTGTCCCGTGGCCAAGGCCATGGAATTGCTCGACGAACGCTGGACCTTGCTCGTGGTCCGGGAACTGCTGCGGGGCAGCGCCCACTTCAACGACCTGCGCCGAGGGGTGCCGAAGATGTCGCCGGCGTTGTTGTCCAAGCGGTTGAAGTCCCTGGCCCGCGCCGGGGTCGTCGAGCGTTCCGAGACAGACGGGCGGACAACTTATTGCCTCACCCCCTGCGGCCAGGAGCTCGCCGCAGTGGTCGATGCGCTCGGCTCGTGGGGGGTTCGGTGGATCGGTGAGCTGGGCGAGCAGGATCTCGATCCGCACCTGCTGATGTGGGATATGCGCCGCACCATTCCCGTCGACGACTGGCCGCGATCGCGCACCACCGTGGCGTTCGTCCTTGACGGGGTGGCGCCCAAGGCATCGAGGTGGTGGCTGACGGTGAGTGACGGGCAGGCCGATGTGTGTGATTTCGACCCCGGCTACGAGATAGCCGGCACCGTGCAGGCTCACCTGCGCTCGCTCATCGAGATCTGGCGAGGTGACATCGGCTGGGCCCGTGCGGTGCTCGACGGCAGCGTCGCGCTGTCAGGGTCCGCCGAAGTGCGCCGGGCCATTCCGAAATGGCTGGGCCAGAGCACGGCAGCGGCGATTCCGCGACCGGCCTGAGTGCTCAGTCCAGGATGCGGCGGCCCACGTTCGTGGTGACCAGGTCCAGGAGTTCGTCGGCTCGTCCGGCCAGGATGGTGCGAATCGCATAGAGCGAGAAGCCTTTTGCCTGTTCGACGGTGATCGCCGGCGGTATCGACAGTTCTTGGCGCGCGGTGTGGACGTCGACCACGGCGGGGCCGTCGTACCTGAGGGCATCGCCGATCGCTCGTTCCAACTCACCCGGTTCGGTGACCCGGCGACCGAACACGCCCATGGCCTGGGCGACTGCGGCGAAATCCGGATTGACCAGGTCGGTGCCGAAGGTGACGATGCCCGCGGCCTTCATCTCGAGCTCGACGAAGTTCAGCGACGAGTTGTTGAACACGATGACCTTGACCGGCAATCGGTTCTGGATCAGCGTCACCAGCTCACCGAAGAGCATGGTCAGGCCGCCGTCACCGGCCAGCGCGACCACCTGTCGATCGGGGAAGGCGGTCTGCGCACCGATCGCGTGCGGCAGAGCGTTGGCCATCGTGCCATGGTTGAACGACCCAATCAGCCGGCGTCTGCCGTTCATGGTCAGATACCGCGCCGCCCACACCACCGGTGACCCGACGTCACAGGTGAACACCGCGTCGTCGGATACCAGCCGGTTGGCAAGCGCGGCAACATATTCCGGACGGATCGGGGTCTTGTCGCGATCGTTGACGGCCAGTGAGTCCAGCTGTGCTCGAGTCTTACGGTAGTGCTTCAGCGATCGATCCAGGTGGTCGCGGTCGGTCTTGGGCCGCAGGAGTGGCTGCAGCGCGGCCAGGGTGTCGGCGACGCTGCCGCGCAAGCCCAGATCGATCGGCGTCCGGCGACCGAGGTTGCGACCGCGGATGTCGACCTGGATGACGGTGGCACCCTCGGGATAGAACTGCTGATAGGGAAAGTCGGTGCCCAGCATCAGCAGCGTGTCGGCCTCCTTGATGGCCTTGTAGCCGGAAGCGAAGCCGAGCAGTCCGGTCATGCCGACGTCGAACGGATTGTCGTACTCGATGAATTCCTTGCCGCGCAACGCATGCACGATCGGTGCCTGCAGGGTCGACGCCACTTCGATCAGGGCGTCGTGCGATCCGGCGACCCCCGCACCGCCCAGGATGGTGACCCGCTCGGCGGCATTGAGGATGTCGGCCGCGCGCCGGACCGACTCGTCGTCGGGGCGCACGATGGATCGAGTGGGCCGGACCGGGCAGGTCGCCCAGCCGGTCTCCCCCGCGCGCTGCAGGAAGATCTCGCCGGGAATGACGACGACCGCCACGCCGTTATCCTCGACCGCTGCCCGCATGGCCATCTCGAGGATGCGCGGCGCCATCTCGGGGGTGCTGACCAGCTCGCAGTAGACACTGCACTCGCGGAACAGATCCTGCGGGTGGGTTTCCTGGAAGTATTCGGAGCCGATCTCGGTACGCGGAATGTGGGCAGCGATGGCCAGCACGGGCACGCGGCTGCGCTGCGCATCGAACAGCCCGTTGATCAGGTGCAGATTGCCCGGGCCGCAACTGCCCGCGCATACGGCCAGTTGACCGGTCAACGCGGCGTCGGCGGCCGCGGCGAAGGCGGCGGTCTCCTCGTGCCGGACGTGCTGCCAGGTGAGCTCGCCGCTGCGGCGGATCGCGTCGGTGAATCCGTTGAGGCTGTCACCGGGAAGTCCGTAGACCCTTCGCACCCCGCTCAGCGTCAGCGCCGAGATGACTTGGTCTGCAATGGTCGCCACGACGCCTCCCCGGTCTGCGATTTCGGGGTGATCGGCGGCGGCCGGCGCCGCTGATCACCCCGAAGTCACTCTACTTGGGGGCGAAGCGCTGGCCGGCGTCCAAACGCAGGCACTGGCCGTTGAGCATGGCGTTCTCGGCGATCGCCACGGCGAGCTTGGCGTACTCCTCGGGCTTGCCCAGGCGCTTGGGGAACGCGGCGTCCTTGGTCAGCACGGCGGCGAACTCGTCAGGGATGCCCTCGGTCAGGCCGGTGGCGAACAGGCTCGGGGCGATCGCCAGTACCCGGATGCCCAAGCTGCCGAGATCCCTTGCCATGGTCAGGCACATGCCCGCGATCGCCGCCTTGGACGCGGTGTAGGCGACCTGGCCGATCTGGCCCTCGAACGCCGCGATCGAGGCCGTGTTGATGATGACGCCGCGCTCCTCGGCCTCGGCATCGACCGGCTCGTTCTTGCTCATGTGCCAGGCCGCCAGGCGGCTGATGTTGAAGGTGCCGATGAGGTTGAGGTCGATGGTCGACCGGAACGAATCCAGGCTGTGCGGACCGTCCTTCTTGATGGTGCGCTCGCCGATGCCGCCACCCGCGGTCGTCACGATGATGTGCAGGCCACCCAACGCCGCGACGGCCTCTTCCAGCACCTTCTCGGTGCCGTCGAAGTCAGTGACGTCGACGGCGAAGAACGAGCCGCCGATCGCGTCGGCCACTTCCTGGCCCTTGGATTGCGGCCGGTCCAGCACAGCCACGCTGGCACCCCGCTTGGCCAATGCCTCGGCGGTGGCGCGGCCGAAGCCCGACGCGCCGCCGACGACGATAGCCTTCTTGCCTTCGATCTCCATCTAGCTCCCTTTCCAAAAGTGACCGAAATCGTAAAGCAACCTATCGCATCGAGCCTTCCCGTAAGCCTTTCGGGTTCGATGCGTTGACCCCTTGCGTCCCCTCAGCACCGCGACCGTGCGTGTTTGTCCCCCGACACTCCGCATATCGCCGGCATTCGGCGCACCCTCGCCGCTACCGAGCGTGCGTAAATCCCTCGACGCCGTCACCGAGAACGAATAGGTTCGCCTGCCATGACACCCGCCGAGCTGTGGCGCGAGAAGCTGCGCCGGTCCCTGCTGTCGGCACGTAAGTCCCGCGACACCGTCGGCGTCTCCGCGATCCGGTCGGCGTTGAGCGCCCTCGACAATGCCGAGACACCGCAGGCCGATCAGACCGATACCCGCATCGGCGGAACGATCGCGGGGGCGGCGCCCGGGGTGGGTTCGACCGAGATCGCCCGCCGGGTGCTCACTGACGCCGAGATTCGTGGCCTCATTCAGTCCGAGGTCGATGAACGGCTCATGGCAGCCGACGAATACATCGCGACCGGACATCACGAGCGGGCCACGGACCTGCGGTCTCAGGCCGCCGTTTTGGCGCAGGTGCTCAGCTGAACATCAGAGATTGTCCGAGTCCCGTGGCACGCTGAGGGCGTGTTGCTCGCCGACGTCGCCGCCGCGTCCTCCGATATCGCCGGGGCCTCGGCGCGGCTGGCCAAGATCGACCGCATCGCCTCCCTGCTGGCAGCGGCTGCGGCAGACGGCGACGCACGCGCGGTGGCGGTGACGGTGTCATGGCTGTCCGGCGAGTTGCCGCAGCGTCAGATCGGTGTCGGGGTGGGCCTCGTTGCGCTCGCTGCCGGCGCCCGCGCAGGCCCCGACGTTGACCGTCACCGGCGTCGATACCGCATTCACCGAGATCAAGGGAATCGCCGGCAAGGGTTCGCAGGCGCTGCGCGCCGAGGCGGTACGCAACCTGTTCGGTGCGGCCACGAACACCGAACAGACCTTCCTACGGCGGCTGTTGGGCGGTGAACTACGTCAGGGCGCGCTGGCCGGGGTGATGGCCGACGCGGTCGCGCGGGCATCTGACATCCCGGCGGCCGAAGTCCGACGAGCGGCCATGCTCGCCGGCGACCTGCCCGCCGTGGCCGCCGCGGCGCTGACCCGTGGGCGCGCCGCCCTGACCGAGTTCGCCTTGCAGGTCGGCCGCCCGGTCGGGCCGATGCTCGCACAGACCGCGACCGATGTCGCCGACGCACTCGAACGTCTCGGTGGTACAGCGGTTCTGGAGGCCAAGCTGGACGGTGCCCGAGTGCAGATCCACCGCAAGGGATCGGAGGTGTCGGTGTTCACGCGCAGCCTCGACGACGTGACCCATCGACTACCCGAGGTGGTCGAGGCGACACTGGCCCTACCGGCCACGGACCTGATCGCCGACGCCGAGGCCATCGCGCTGCGCCCGGACAACCGCCCGCAGCCGTTTCAGGTCACCGCCGCCCGGTTCGGCCGCAAGACCGCCAACGATCTCGAACCGTTGTCGGTGTTCTTCTTCGACCTGCTTCACATCGACGGCCAGGATCTGCTCGATCTCCCCACCGGGCAACGGTTGAGCGCCCTCGACGCGCTGGTACCGCGGGACCAGCGCGTCGATCGCGTCGTCACCACCGAGAGTGCGGTCGCGCAGGAGTTCCTGGACCGCACCCTCGCGGCAGGGCACGAGGGCGTGATGGCGAAATCGCCCACAGCGCCCTATGAGGCCGGACGCCGTGGCGCGGGTTGGCTCAAGGTCAAGCCCGTGCACACCTTGGACCTGGTGGTACTGGCCGTCGAACGCGGGTCCGGACGGCGGACCGGCAAGCTGTCCAACATCCACCTCGGTGCCCGGGATCCGGACACCGGCGGCTACGTGATGCTGGGTAAGACGTTCAAGGGCATGACCGACGCCATGCTGGCCTGGCAGACGGACCGGTTCAGGGAACTGCAGGTCAGCGACGACGGCTGGCTGGTCACGGTCCGGCCCGAGCAGGTTGTGGAGATCGCGTTCGACGGCGTCCAGCGGTCGAGTCGTTATCCGGGCGGGGTCGCGCTGCGTTTCGCCCGGGTGCTGCGCTACCGGGATGACAAGGCACCCGAGGAAGTCGACACCATCGACACCGTGCGCGCTTACCTCACCTGACCGGTCCGCGGATTCCCGGCTACGGTTCGGAAACCGGGATTCGATGCCACGCGCTTTGGCTCGATGAAAAGATCGTCACGACGCGTATGACACTGGGCGAGCGAGGAGAGACTGTGGCAACACCGGACGCCCCACCGGCGGACCGCATCGAGGAGCACGACGGAGACGTCACCTATATCCGCACCGACAAAGACCTTCCGCCGGTGGCGATCATCGACCGCTCTCCGATCACCGCCAAGCACAAGGCGATCTTCGCGATCATCGCTGTGCTGGGCGCAGTGGCCTGGGCGGTCATCGCTTTCTTCCGCGGGGAGACCGTCAACGCCGTCTGGTTCGTGATCGCCGCGATCTGCACCTACGTCATCGGCTTCCGGTTCTACGCCCGGCTCATCGAGATGAAGATCGTCCGCCCGCGTGACGACAATGCCACGCCGGCAGAGCTTTTCGACAACGGCACCGACTACATGCCCACCGACCGGCGTGTGCTGTTCGGTCATCACTTCGCCGCGATCGCGGGCGCCGGCCCACTGGTCGGTCCGGTGCTGGCCATGCAGATGGGCTATCTGCCCGGCACGATCTGGATCATCATCGGCGCCGTGGTGGCCGGCTGCGTCCAGGACTACCTCGTGCTGTCCATTTCGGTACGCCGGCGCGGCCGCTCGCTGGGCCAGATGGCGCGCGACGAACTCGGTGTGGTCGGCGGTATCGCGGCGATCGTCGGCGTGCTCGTCATCATGGTGATCCTGCTGGCCGTGCTGGCCCTGGTCGTGGTCAATGCACTGGCCGAAAGCCCCTGGGGCGTCTTCTCGATCGCGATGACGATCCCGATCGCCATCTTCATGGGCCTGTACCTGCGTTTCTTCCGCCCCGGCCGGGTCTCGGAGGTCTCCCTGATCGGCGTCGCACTGCTGCTACTGGCGGTGATCTCCGGTGGTTGGGTGGCCGAAACATCATGGGGCGCCGACTGGTTCACACTCTCGAAGGTCACCCTGTCGTGGTGCATCATCATCTACGGCCTGGCCGCGTCCGTGCTGCCGGTGTGGTTCCTGCTGGCCCCGCGTGACTATCTGTCGACGTTCATGAAGGTCGGCACCATCGCGCTGCTGGCCGTCGGCATCCTGATCGCGCGGCCGGTGATGCAGGCGCCGGCGATCTCGCAGTTCGCCGCCAGCGGCACCGGCCCGGTGTTCGCGGGCTCGCTGTTCCCGTTCCTGTTCATCACCATCGCCTGCGGCGCGTTGTCGGGCTTTCACGCATTGATCTCGTCGGGCACCACACCCAAGCTTCTGGAGAAGGAAAGCCAGATGCGGTTGATCGGCTACGGCGGCATGCTGACCGAGTCCTTCGTCGCCATCATGGCGCTGATCACCGCGGCGATCCTCAACCAGCACCTGTACTTCGCGATCAACGCGCCGACGGCGGCCACCGGCACCACCGCACAGACCGCCGCCGACTACGTCAACGGCCTTGGCCTGTCCGGGCAGCCGATCACCGCGCAGGAGATCACCGCGGCGGCCGAAGGCGTCGGCGAACATTCGGTGGTGTCGCGCACCGGCGGCGCACCGACTCTGGCTTTCGGCATGTCCGAGGTGCTGCACCAGGTGTTCGGCGGCGAGAGCCTCAAGGCGTTCTGGTACCACTTCGCGATCATGTTCGAGGCGTTGTTCATCCTGACCACGGTCGACGCCGGTACGCGCGTCGCGCGCTTCATGCTGTCGGACGGCCTGGGCAATCTCGGTGGGCCGCTGAAGAAACTGCGCAACCCGAGCTGGCGGGCGGGCGCCTGGGCCTGCAGCGTCATCGTGGTCGCGGCGTGGGGTTCGATCCTGCTGATGGGCGTGACCGACCCGCTGGGCGGCATCAACACCCTGTTCCCGCTGTTCGGCATCGCCAACCAGCTGCTGGCGGCCATCGCGCTGACGGTGGTCACCGTGGTGGTGATCAAACGCGGATTGGTGAAGTGGGCCTGGATTCCGGGGGTGCCGCTGCTGTGGGATCTGACGGTGACGATGACGGCGTCGTGGCAGAAGATCTTCTCCGCCGACCCGAAAGTCGGCTACTGGAAGCAGCATTCGCAGTACGTCGCGGCACAGGAGGCCGGCAAGTCGACGTTCGGTGCGGCGAAGAACCCGGATCAGATCGACGCGGTCATCCGTAACACGTTCATCCAGGGCACCTTGTCGGTGGTGTTCGCGGTGCTGGTGCTGATCGTGTTCGTCGCGGGAGTGGTGATGGCGCTGCAAGCACTGCGCGGAGCCGGACGGCCACTGGCCGTGGACGAGGAGGTGCCGTCGCGCATCTTCGCCCCGTCAGGGCTGATCGCCACCTCGGTGGAGAAGGAGGTGCAGAAGCAGTGGGACGCCTTGCCCGGAGCGCACGCCAGGCCGCACGCCACATCGGGTGGTACTGGTCAACATTGATGGGTGACAACCACTATCGGCGCTATGTCGCTCACCGGGAACGCACCCATCCCGGTGAGCCTGTGCTGACCGAGCGCGATTACTGGAAGATGCGGCACCGCAATACCGAGGCCAATCCCGGCGCGCGCTGCTGCTGACCGCCGATTCTGCCCATCACCTGGCCTACGCGGCGATGCACGGTCTAAACTGTTGCCATTACGGTAAGGCCGTCATGAATGGAGCGCGTCCGTGCACAAAGACGACATGATCCTGATCAGCGTGGACGATCACATCGTCGAACCACCTGACATGTTCAAGAACCACCTTCCGAAGAAGTACGCCGACGAGGCCCCACGTCTCGTGCACAACCCTGACGGCAGCGATACCTGGCAGTTCCGCGACATCGTCATCCCGAATGTGGCGCTGAACGCGGTCGCCGGCCGCCCCAAGGAGGAGTACGGACTGGAGCCCCAAGGACTCGATGAGATCCGCAAGGGCTGCTACAACGTCGATGAGCGGGTCAAGGACATGAACGCCGGCGGCATCCTCGGCTCGATCTGCTTCCCGTCCTTCCCCGGTTTCGCCGGCCGCCTGTTCGCCACCGAGGACCCGGAGTTTTCCCTGGCGCTGGTTCAGGCCTACAACGACTGGCACATCGACGAATGGTGCGGCGCCTATCCGGCCCGCTTCATTCCGATGGCGCTGCCGGTGATCTGGGACGCCGAGGCGTGCGCCGCTGAGGTGCGCCGCGTCTCGAAGAAGGGCGTGCATGCGCTGACGTTCACCGAGAACCCGGCCGCCATGGGTTATCCCAGCTTCCACGACGACTACTGGACGCCGCTGTGGAAGGCGTTGTGCGACACCAACACCGTGCTCAACGTTCACATCGGCTCCTCGGGCAAGCTGGCCATCACCGCGCCCGACGCACCATTGGACGTGATGATCACCCTGCAGCCGATGAACATCGTGCAGGCCGCCGCGGACCTGTTGTGGTCCAAGCCCATCAAGGATTACCCGGATCTCAAGATCGGGCTGTCCGAGGGCGGCACGGGCTGGATTCCGTACTTCTTGGAGCGCGTCGACCGGACCTACGAGATGCATTCGACCTGGACCCACCAGAACTTCGGCGGCAAGCTGCCCAGCGAGGTGTTCCGGGAGCACTTCCTCACGTGCTTCATCTCCGACCCGGTCGGCGTCGCCCTGCGCGACAAGATCGGTATCGACAACATCAGTTGGGAAGCCGACTACCCGCACAGCGACTCGATGTGGCCCGGCGCCCCCGAGGAACTGTGGGACGTACTGACCGAGAACAACGTGCCGGACGACGAGATCAACAAGATGACGTACGAGAACGCCATGCGCTGGTACTCATTCGACCCGTTCACCCACATCTCACGGGAGCAGGCCACCGTCGGTGCGCTCCGCAAAGCCGCTGAGGGCCACGATGTTTCGATCCAGGCGCTGAGCCACCACGAGCAGGGCACCCGCGGTGACGCGCTGCACGCCGCGGCTCGGGGCAACTCCGGTTCCGAGTAGTCACCTTCTACCGCGAGCAGACACAAATGTCCCCGCACGCACGGCGTGTCGGGGACATTTGTGTCTGCTCGCCGCTATCTAGCGCAGTGAATACCGCACCGGCAGGTGCTTGAGCCCGCCCACGAACGTCGTGGCCATGTGCTGCGGTTCGCCGGCGAGTTCTGCGGAGCGCAGCCGCGGTAGCAGCTCGGAGAAGAAGCTGTTGATCTCCAGCCTGGCCAGTGCGGCACCGAGGCAGAAGTGCACACCGTAGCCGAACGCTATGTGCTTGTTGGGATCTCGGCCGACGTCGAAACGGAACGGATCGACGAAGACGTCCTCGTCGCGGTTGCCCGAGACATACGACAGCAGCACCGACTCGCCCTTCGCGATCCCGACGCCGCGAATCTCGTAGTCCTGTTGCGCGGTGCGCATGAACTCCTTGACCGGGGTGGTCCAGCGGACCATCTCCTCGACCGCCAGCGGCATCAGACTCATATCGTTCTGCAGCCGGGCCAGTTGGTCGGGGTTCTGCAGCAATGCGTGCATGCCGCCGGAGATGCTGGCGCTGCTGGTGTCGTGGCCGGCAGCGGCGATGATCGCGTAATAGGAGACCGTGTCGATATCGGACAGCGGCTCCCCGTCCAGCGTGGCGTTGGCGATCGTCGAAGCCAAGTCGTCGGTGGGATTCGCCCGACGCGAGGCGGTCAGTTCGGTGAAGTACTGGAACATCTCGAGCAGCGCCATGCCCTGCTCTTCCATGCTGGTGCCGCGCTTGTACTCGTCGTCGTCGCTGCCGAAAAGCTCCTGGGTGAGCTTGAGCATGAACGCGAAGTCGGACTCGGGTACGCCGAGCAGCGTCATGATCATGTACAGCGGGTAGTTCACGGCGACCTGCTGCACGAAGTCGCATTCCGGCCCTTCGTCGACCATCCGGTCGACGAACCGCTTGGCCAGTTCGTCGGCGCGATCCTTCAGCGCGCGCATGGCCTTTGGCCGAAACCAGTTGGCGCCGATGGCCCGCAGGTCACGGTGCAGCGGGTCGTCGGTGTGGATCAATGTCCGGATCCCGATCGCGGCCTGCTGCTCGTCGCCCTCGCGGGTGACCAGTACCGGTCGCGGCGAGTTGGTGAAAATGTCGTTGGCGCGCTCGATCTCCATGATGTCCGCGTGCTTGGTGATCGCCCAGAACGGCGCGTAGTCGGGCACCTCGACCCAGGACACCGGGGCGTTGGCCCGCAGATGGGTCAGCGCCGTGTGCAGTGTCGCCTCATCGGTATACGCCGAGGGGTCGGCGAACAGCCTGGCGACTTCGTCGGCGGTGCGGACAGTCATGCGTTGCTCCTCACTGGCGGGCATTCTCTGAACTCCTTCAGCACCGCGTTCACGGTTTCGGTGGACACCGCGGCGGGAAAACCGGGCAGCACGCGGTCGATGACGCCCTCGCAGCGACGCCGCAAGGCCGCGGCCACGTCCGGGATCGGGGCCACCACCGCGAACGTGCCAAGCACCTCGTCGTCGATCAGACCGCCCATCGCATCCCACTCACCGGCCAAGGAGAGGCGGTGCAACTCGGTGTGCAGATCGCCCCACCCGTGCAGCTCCAGGACTTTGCGGTAGGCCGGAGTCGAGCCATAGAAGGCGAGCTGTTTTCGGGTCGCGACGGAGGCCGCGGCCATCTCCTCTTCGTCTGCGCCGGTGACGATGAACACCGGGCAGGACAGCTCGAAGTCACGGCGATCGCGCCCGCTGCGGTCCATCCCGCGCTGTAACGCCACCGTGGTCACCTCGTCCAGATAGCGCCGGGTGGTGAACGCATGGGCGAGCAGACCGTCGGCCACCTCGCCGCACACCTCGGTCATCAGTTCCCCGACCGCGGCGAGGAACACCAACGGGTGCGGCAGCGTCGACGGCTCGGGGGTGAACATCGGCGTCATGATCTTGTGGGTGTAGAACTCACCCTCGAACCGCAGTTTGGTCCCTTCGCTCCAGCAGCCCCAAATCGCATGCAGCGCTTCGATGTACTCACGCATGCGGCACGCAGGGTGGCTCCACGGCATGCTGAACCGTTTCTCGATGTGCGGCTGGATCTGGGTGCCGAGCCCGAGGACGAAACGCCCACCCGAGTAGGTCTGCAGATCCCAGCCCAACTGGGCCATGGTCATCGGATTGCGCGCGAAGGCGACCGCGATACTGGTGCCGATCTGCATCCGCTCGGTGTGCTCGGCGGCGATGGCCAGCGGCAGGAACGGGTCATGGTTGATCTCGCCGGTCCAGCACCCGTCGTAGCCGTGAGCTTCCAGATCACGGGCGATCTCCGGGACCTCGGCGAGCCGGCTGGGAATGCCGCGGTCGATCTTGACGGCGCGGGACACCGGTTCACTCATCGACAGCACATTCGTTTGCCAGCTTGCTCCAGGGCGCGGAATTCGACCACCTGATCGACGCTACAGTAAGCAATTCAGTATGGTCAACGAGGTTAGGCTACAAGCCAACCGCCGGTTCGAGAAGTGGAGACGCAATGACCAACGACCCCGAGTGGAAGGAAACGCTCGAGGACCTCGCCCGCCGGCGCGAGCACGCATTCGGCATGGGCGGTCCCGAACGGCTGGCCAAGCACCACGGCAAGGGCAAACTCGATGCCCGAGCCCGGATCGCGCGGCTGCTCGATCCGGGCACCTTCCAGGAATTCGGCACGCTCGTCGGCGGTGACATCGCCTCCGACGGGCTGGTCGCGGGTTCGGGCCGTGTCGACGGCACGCCGGTGATGGTGGGCGCCGAGGATTTCACCACGTTGGCCGGCAGCATCGGCCCCGGCGGCAACGCGAAACGCTACCGGCTCGCCGAACTGGCTCTGCGCAACAAGATCCCGTTGGTGATGCTGTTGGAGGGGGCTGGTTTTCGTCCCAGCGGCGAGCACTACGGGCGCACCCCCACCGACCTCATCGCCCAGGCCAAGTGCTCTGGGAAGGTGCCCACCGTATCGGCGATTCTCGGCCCGTCGGCAGGCCACGGCGCGCTGGTCGCGCCGGTATGCGACTTCACCATCATGAGCCAGCAGGGAGCCATCTTCACCGCGGGGCCTCCAGTTGTGAAAGAGTCGACCGGAGAGGACATCTCGAAGGAGGACCTCGGCGGCCCGAATGTCGCTCTGGCAAGCGGCGTGATTCACAACTACGCCGAAGACGACGAAACGGTCATCGACGACATCCGCCGCTATCTGTCCTACTTCCCGTCGAGCGCATGGTCGTATCCACCGACCCGCCTTGCCGATGACACCGCCGATCCGCGGCCGACCCCCGAACTGCTCGACATCATCTCGCGCGACAACCGCCGCATCTACGACATGCGCGCCGTGCTCGACGAGGTCTTCGACCGGCCTGACTGGTTCGAGGTGCAGCCGAAGTTCGGCCGCGCCATCATCTGTGCGCTGGCGCATCTCGGCGGCTATCCCGTTGCGGTGGTGGCCAACCAACCGCAGGTGATGGCCGGGTCGATCGACGCCGACGCGGCTGACAAGGCCGCACACTTCATCTCAGTCGCCGACTCGTTCCATCTGCCCATCGTGTTCCTCGCCGACAACCCAGGCATGCTCCCGGGCAGCCAGTCCGAGCGCAGCGGTGTATTGCGCAGCGGTGCAAGGATGTTCGCGGCCCAGACCGCGGCAACTACACTCAAGCTGCACGTGACGCTGCGCAAGGCGTTCGGTTTCGGCTCGATGGTGATGTCGCTCTTGGGTTTCGACGACCAGGTGGCCACGTTCGCCTATCCCGGAGCGACGATGGGTGCGATGGGCGCGGCCGCCCTGAGCGCGGCGACCCACGCCGGTGAGGATTACACCGCGGTGCTCAAGCGGATGGAACTGGAGGCGTCCTTCCGGTCGGCAGGTCACCTCGGCTTCGATGAACTCATCTCCCCCGAGGAAACCCGCAACGCACTGCTGGTCACGCTGCAGCACGGCATCTTCAGCCGCCAGCAAGTAGCCGAGCCGGTGTCCCGCACCCTGATCATGCCGTAACCCCCGCACCGCGAGGGTGCGTGTCTGCCGGTCGACACGCCGCGTACCGCCGACAGTATGCGCACCCTCGCGCCACCTGCTTTCTATTTTTCCGATCCCGCCGACGCTTTCGTGGCCCGGTACTCGGTGACGATCGGCTCCAGTTCGTCGGGGGTGGCCCCGTGCATGATCACCGCGTCGGCACCGTAGTCGAACTCCTTGCGGATGCGATCCACACACTGTCGCGCCGACCCGGTGGCCGACGGTTCCAGCCACTCGTCGGGAATGAGGGTCGCGATGTGTTCGATCTGCTCGGCGGTGGCCTTGTGGTCGATCCCACCCGGGATCGACGTGACGACGGGATCTTCCCGGAAGCGTTGCAGCACCGCCGGATCCCAGTTGTTGGTGCTCACCATCAGGTCGCCGTAACCCTGCAGATAGGTGGCGAGCCGGGCCACGGTCTTCTTGAGCCGCAACTCCTCCGGTAAGTGATCGCCCACCGTGGCGAAGCAGGACCACACGCGGACACTGTCCGGGTCCCGGCCGGCCTGTTCGGCGGCGTCCTTGACGGTCTTCACCGCGCGCTGCAGCGTCTCCGGCGTGAAGTAGGTGTGCAAGATGACGTCATCGAACTCGCGGCCCCCTAGGGCGAGGGTCTGCGGGCCGAACGCGACGATGGCCAGCCGAATGTCCTCGTCGAAATCGGGGTCGAGGAAAAGGACCTGATATTTCCCGATCGGCCCGTCGTGGTTGAAGATCACCTCGCCGTGCCACAGCTTGCGCATGACCTGCGCGAAGTCCTCCATCTGCGCGGTGGTCACCGCGGGCACCCCGAACGCGTTGTACATCGCCGCAATACCGCGGCCGATGCCCAGGGTGAAGCGGCCCCGGGACAGCCGGTGCATGGTGGTGGCCCACGATCCGGTGATCAGCGGATGCCGGGTGTTGTGATTGGTTGCCGCCGTGGCGATCTGCATGCGCTCGGTCACCGCACAGGCGGCGCCGACGAGCGAGGACGCTTCCTTGACGTTCCAGCGTTCGGAGATGAACGCGGTGCCGAAGCCGAGTTCCTCGCCGCGGCGCGCCTCGTCCATCAGCGTGGCCGGCCCCTCACCGCCGGCACCGGCCAGCAGGTAGTAGCCGAGTTCGTCCAGAACTGGTTGACTCATGCCCAAACTCCTTGTTTGTAACCACAATTCCACACTTCGACGATGCGGCCGTCTACCACGCGGAAGATCTCCATGCTGCTGATGGTCATCGCGTTGCCGTCGGTAAACGTCATCGGAGACTCATAGACGATTGCCACGTGTTCTCCGTCGTCGCCGGCGACCACCAGGTTGAGATCGAACCGGATCGTCTCGAACATCGCCCAGTGATCGATGATGCGCTGGACAGCCTGCCGGTGGGTCAAAGTCTGTGCCTCGCCCACGTCGTGACGGATCACGCTGTCGCCCATCAGTTCTTCGGCAAGGGCGAACTCCCGTTTGTTCCATACCACCAGGTTGTAGAGCTCGACGACTTCGCGGGCTGAGCGTGTCTTCACGCAAAGACCTCCAGGGCATCGATCTCGTCGATGGCCGCGACGGCGCGGTCCACCAGGATCAGGCAGAGTTGGCGGGAACGTTCCGGCATCGTTTGCCACCCGACCAGGGTGATGACCGGAAGCACCATCAGATAGGCGACTGCGAATCTGTAGTGCCGCCACGCCTCATCGAAGCAATAGCCGACAAATCCATGGCTGCCGAGCCTGTCCAGATACTCCCGCACCAGCGCCTCGTCGCGGCCGCGCCGCACGTCACTCGGCAGACCCTGGCTCACCAGGTAGCCGATGTCGGCGGCGCCTGCCCCGTGGCTGGCGAATTGAAAGTCGACGATTTTGAGGCGATCACCGTCGAAGAACATGTTGTCGGCCCGAATATCGCCGTGCAGCAGCATCGCACGTTCTGTGAGCGCTGTCAGGGCCTGCGGCGCCAACTCGACGAAGCGCTCAGCGAACCGGGCCACCGGCATCGGCACGGTTTGTGAGGTGTGCTCACGGTAGACCTGCCACCCCAAGGCGAACACGGGCAGGAACAAATCACGCGCCATGGGTGTGTCCAGGCTCGGGAACTCGTTTATCAGCGTCGGATCGGCCGCGGTGATCGACCACGCGTGCAGGCCTGCGAGTTGATCAATCGCGACCCTGGCACGCTCCAGCGACAGGCCGGCCAGGTGGTCGGCGTTGACCCACTGCTGCAGGTCCTCCATCACCAGGACGAAATCCACTGAGCCCTCCGCCATTCGGGCGGTGTGAACATGGGGGGTGGCGATCGGGGCATGCCCCGCGACGCGCTGGTAGAAAGCGAGTTCGCGGCGGTACCCACCGAGCAGGTCCATGGCGCCACGTGCCTCAGACTGGGCCGGGAGTTTGACGATGACCGTGCCCGGCACGTCTGCACCGGCGAGGTACAAGCGGTAGAGCAATGACGAGAAGCCGCTGTCCATCGCGATCTGCTCGACACGCATCTCGGTCACCGTTGCCGTATCGGGCAACGCCGGGTCAGCACGCAGTGCCTCGCTCAGCCATTCGACGGTGACAGCGTCGATTTCGGATGGAATCCGGGCGGGCCCAGAGTCATGGACTTGCGTCACCATCGCACTCCCAGTGGGTTATTTAACACCGAACAAGCAACATAATTGTCTTGCGTCTAATATGCAATGGTGCCTTCGCCCGAGCGCGGGTTGACCCAACCGCAACGTGTCGAAATCTCCAGTCGGCGGCTACTGCAGGCTGCTGCCGAGTTGATCGTCGAGAAAGGTTGGGAGGCAACGACTGCGGCTGAGATCGGCCGGCGGGCCGGGTACAGCCGGGCCATGGTGCACGCCCGGTACGGCAGCAAGGACGCCATCCTCGACGCCTTCCAGGCTGTATACGTGGCGCGGCTGAATCCCGATCCCGCACCGGGCGCGACGGGCCTGCAGCAGGTGCTCGCGCACTTCGACCGGGTACAGGAGATCCACGCCGAGGATGCCGCGGTGACCAGAGCCATGTTCGTGTCGGCCTTCGAGGCTGCGAAGACCACATCACCCCTGCGCGACGGCGTGCGAACCCAGCTGGCCGGGGCGGCCGTCAAGATCGAAACCGGTCTGCGCACGGGCATCGCGGACGGTTCGCTGCGGTCCGATATCGATGTCGACATGGCCCTACGCGATATCACCGGGTCGATTTTCGGGATCGCGTTCCAGTGGGTGGTCTTGCCCGAAGAACACGATCTCGACCACGAGATCAATTGTGTGCGAGCCCGGATCACGTCAACCTACGGTCGTTAAGAATCGCTCCGTCGCATCCTGGACCGCACCGGAGAACAGATGTCCGACATGGCTACCATCGTGCCAGTAGAGGTCGCCGCCCCATTGCTCGTGCATGGCCAGCGCCGAACTGCGCAGTGCCATCCTGTCATGCCAGGCACCGACGATGAGACGCCGATCTGTGTGCGGTCGGGTGCGCAGCGGATCGATCACCGAAGTCATCGCCGCCACCGTGGTCGACTGCAACGCACGAGCCGACTGCCGTCCGGCTGACCCCCAGCGCCCCAAGTGCAGCCCGATCATGGTGTTGAGTCCCAGGATTGGCGTGTATAGCGCCACCGCCTCGACTCGGCCGTCCAGATGCGACACCAACGCGGCGACCGCGCTGCCCAGCGACAGACCGGCCACTGCAATAGAGGATGCCTGCGGCTCGAGCCAGCCGATCAGCGCCCGCACCTCCGACACCGCACGCATCGTGCCGGCGATATTGGCCAACGGATCACGGGCGGGATACTCGGGCCACGACCCGCGCCGCGGCCCGTGCCCGGGCTGCACCGGCAATGCGACGTTGATTCCGAGTTCACGAAGCCGTCGAACGCGCGCGACCAGCAGATCCATCGAGTCACCCTGACCCGCCCCGTGTATCCAGATCAGCCAGGGACGTGCGTCGTCACCACAGCGATACAACCGCACCCTGGCGGTCGCGATGCCACCGTGCCCGTCGGCCAGCACCGAAGTCGGCAACGCGGCGTCGTGGTCGAAGATCAGCTCCTCGAACGTCAACGCACCGAATCGGCGCGACCGGATACCCTTGACCCGCAGGGCGTCCGGCACTGTATGCGCACCATCGATACCGAGTGTGCCGAGTTCGTCGGCGGCCCGTTGATACTCGCTCAGTGGCCGTGGCAGCTGCGGTGGTGGACCGGACAGGGTCATTCCCGTGACTACCAGCTCATCGAGGGCAACCTCGCCGAGCTGACGAAGACCGGCGACCGACAACGGATTCCATTGCCCGGCCAGCGCCCCGACCGAGCGGGGGACGACACCACCGAGCTCCCACGCTATTCGGGTAGCCCTACGCAACAGTGAATCCCGTGTAGCCGTCAGCGGCGATCTCGTCACACCGGCGACGGTACTCAGGGATGCCCGCGGTGTATCCGAGGTACATCCGCTTCTTGCCGGGCACATTGCCGCCGTTGTACCAGGAGTTGCAGCTCGGGTGCACCAGGACGGTGGGCGCCACCAGCGCCGTGGTGTGTTCCACCCATTCGGCCTGCGCCTGCGGCGTCGCCTCGATGCTCGAGTACCCGCCGGCTCTCAGGTAGGCGATGCAATCCGCGATCCACTCCACATGCTGCTCCAGAGCAGCCACGAAGTTCGTTGCCGCCGAGGGACTTCCCGGCCCCTGAACGGTGAACAGGTTGGGAAACCCCGCGACAGCCAAGCCGAGGTAGGACAGTGCGCCCTCCTTGGCCCAGTACTCCCCCAGCACCACGCCACCGCGGCCCCGCACATCGATCCGGCTCAACGCACCGGTCATCGCGTCGAACCCGGTGGCATACACGATCACGTCGAGGTCGACATCGCCCTGCTCAGTGGATATTCCATTCGCGGTCACCTCGCGGATGGCGCCCTTGCGCAGGTCGACGAGGGTGACGTTGTCCCGGTTGTAGGTCTCGTAGTAGCCCTGATCGATGATCGGGCGCTTACAGGCGAACGGGTGGCTGGGCGTCAGCGACGCCGCTGTGTCGGGGTCGGTGACGATGCGGGCCACTGCTTGGCCGTACAGCTCGGTCGCCATCCGGTTGGCTTCGATGTCGAAGAAGATGTCGCCCCAATTGAGCGCGCCCATGACTCCGTGTTCCTCGACGGCTCGCCGTTTCTCCTCTGGCGAAGCCGTTTTCACCGGAGGCCGCACCAACATCTCCAGCAGAACGGAGAAGGCGCTGAGCCGCGCCGCACCGACCGGATGTTCGCGTTGCGCCGCGCGGATCGACGCGTAGTCAGCTTTGAGCGCGTCGAGCTCGCCGGGCTCGAACGGTCGCACCTGCCACGGCAGGGTGAAGGCCGGCGAGCGCTGAAACACCGTCAACTGCGCAGCCTGTGCGGCAACCACCGGGATCAGCTGCACACCGGTGGATCCGGTACCGATCACGCCGACCCGCTTGCCGGTGAGGTCTATGCCCTCCCGCGGCCACCGGCTGGTGAACAGCGAGGTGCCGGTGAACCGATTCATCCCGGGGATGTCGGGTTCCAGTGGAATCGAAAGGATTCCGGTGGCCGCCACGACGAAAGGGGTGTATCGCGTCTGCCCGTCAGCCGTACGAACCGCCCAAAGTGATGTGCGCTCGTCGAAGAACATCGACACCACCTCGGTGCCGAACACGATGTCGCGGCGCAGGTCCAATCGATCGGCGACGAAGTTCAAGTACGCCTCGATCTCTGGCTGGGCCGGCATCGTCTCGGTCCATACCCACTCCTGCTGGATCTCGTCGCTGAAGCTGTAGGAGTATTCGATGCTCTCGATGTCACACCGTGCGCCCGGGTAACGGTTGACCAGCCAGGTGCCGCCGACGTGCTCGGCCTTCTCCAGGACGCACACCCGCAGTCCTTGTTCCCGTAGCCGGTGCAGTGCGTACAAGCCGGAGAATCCGGCGCCGACGACGATCGCGTCGAAATCCACGGTGCTCACAGATCGATGACCTTCTCATTGCGGTTCTTGCGATCGACGTAGAACTGAGCCGCCCGGGCGATCGAATCGGTGGTCGGTCCGGGTTTCCAGCCCAGGTCCCGCGTCGCCTTGCTGTGGTCGGCGGGCGAGGTCAGCCACATCAGCCGCGCGGCGGTGAGGTTCATCGGAAAGTCGGTGCCGAACAACCGGTTCGACATGCCGGCCAACCATCCGAAGAGATACAACGGGGCCATGGGGATGCCGAATCGCGGTGGTCGCGCGCCGACTGCTTCCGCGGCCGTGGTGAACATCTCCTTCTGCGACATGTAGCGCTCGGACACGATGTAGCGTTCGCCGATCCGGCCGTGCTCGGCGGCCCGGATGAGCGCGTCGGCGGCGTCATCTATGCCGACCACTTCCGAGCCGACGCCCCGCACGTAGACAGGCAACTTGCCGAACGCCGCCATGGCGACGAGCGCGCCCTGCCGCGGTTGCCAGTCCGGCGGACCGTAGGGGTTCGACACACACATCGCGATGGCGGGAAGGCCCCGCTCGCGGGCATAGGACAGCACCAGATCTTCTGCCTGCCGCCGCGATTCGATGTATGGGCCGCCTTTGCCTGCCCAGTTGAACGTCGTCTCTTCATCGACAGTCGACCCGTCGTCGCCGACCGCGATGGTCCCGATGGTGCTGAGGAAGACGAAGCGCTGCAGGTCGGCATTCACCGCGACATCGAGGACATTGCGCAGGCCCTCGACATTTGTGGAGAACAGTGATGCCGGGTCGGCCAGGTGTGCGCGGGTGTCGACGACGCAGTAGAACACCACGTCGCGGTCCGCCATTGCTGCTGTCACCGCTTCGGTGTCGAAGATGTCGCCATAGCAGCGCTCGACATCGACACCGTCGATGCCCTTGGTCGAACTGGTCCGCCGAACCAGAACCCGCACGTCGTCGCCTCGTTCGACGAGTTGGCGGGTGACACAGGCCCCGACGTTTCCGCTCGCGCCCATGACGAGTGCTTTTCGCCGACGATCCATCGATTACTCCATCCCATCAGACCATCTACGATGGATGTTACGGTAATGCTTTCAGTAGCGTGCCGAAACGCGGAGACCGATGAAGTACACCCTGGAATATCCCAGCGAACTGCCCACCGCACCTGACGATTTCCTGCAACCCGAAGTGATCCGCACCGTCGCGGTGCAAGCCGAAGCGGCGGGCTTTTCGGCGATCGCATTGAGCGAGCATCCGGCCCCGTCGGTCAAGTGGCGGAACAACGGCGGTCACAACACGCTGGATCCGATCGCCGCACTGAGCTTCATGGCAGCAGTCACCTCGCACCTTCGCCTGATGACCAATCTGTACGTGCTCCCGTTCCGCAACCCCTACCTGTCCGCGAAGGCACTCGGCAGCCTCGATCTGGTGTCAGGCGGCCGGCTCATCGCGGGCGTCGGTGCGGGGTACTTGCGATCCGAGTTCTCGGCGGTCGGCGTCGACATGGACCGTCGCGCCCAACTGCTCGACGAGGCGCTGACGTCGCTGGGGGCCATCTGGAACGACCCCGAAAAACCGGTTACCGGTGATGATTTCGCCGCGGTGGGACCGGTGTGGCTGCAACGGCCCTGCCAGCGGCCACATCCGCCGATCTGGATCGGCGGAAATGGCAACGCCGCCATTCGGCGCGTGGTCGAGCACGGTGACGGCTGGATGCCGATCATCGCCGCGTCAGGCATGGCCTCGACCATGCGCACTGTGGCCATCGAGAACACCGAGCAATTCGGGGCGGCCGTGCAGCGCCTGCACAACCGGCTCACCGAGGCCGGCCGGGACCCGTCAGCTGTCGATGTCCAGGTGGTGTGTCCGCCGGTCGATCTCGATGACGCTGCGTCGATCGGTCATGCGCGCGAGGTGCTGGCCGAACTCGAGGGTCATGGCGCCACCTGGGCCGTCATCCACGTCGACGGCAGCGGCCCCCAAGCCGCAGTCGACTACATCAAGGCATTCAGCGACACGATGGGCCTCGCCGCTAAGCAGAGACACCCGGATTCGCGTTCTCAGCGCTAGGCCGCCTTGAATTTCAGCAAGGTCCGGGTGAGGTGCAGGCTGGTGATCTGCCATGCGCCGTCACGCTTTTCGTAAGTCTCGTGGTAGTGGCCGGCACCGTGGAGCTCGTTGCCATCGGTGAAGAACAGCATGTCTTCCATCGCCCAGATGCCGGTAGCCGTCGTGTCGGAGGTGAGGGTGATCTCGGGAGTGTGGCAGTGATGCACCGTCGCTGCGTGTTCGACACCGCCCCACACCACCGGGAAGAACTCGTCGAATCCGTTCAGCGGCGGCGCGGTCTGCGGATCGGCACCGCCGGTCGACACGGCCATGTCGAGTTTCACCACGACATCGTCGACGAACAATCCGCGCCAGGCATCGATGTCCTTGGTGTCGAGGAATCGGCAATACCGGGCTTTGAGCTGCTTGATCGCTTCGATGTCGTCGGACAACGGGTCACCTCCTGGTCGACTGCGGTGCACTATATCTCCGGCCCGGGTCACCCGTGCTCAGTCCAGCACACGAACTGGCACATTGCTCCAGCCCGCCACGTTCTGCATGTTCACCCGCTTGCAGCCGTCCCAGTCCACCTCGTAGCGCGGCATGAAGTCCAGCATCTTGTCCAGGGCTATCACGCTTTCCAGCCGGGCCAGCGCCGCCCCGAGGCAGCTGTGAATTCCGTAGCCCAGCCCCAGATTCTGCGCTTGCGACCGATCGCGATCGATGTCGAACCGGTCCGGTTCGGTCCACGCCTCCGGGTCCCGGTTGGCCGACCCACCCACCAGAAACACCGGTTTGCCTGCCGGAATCGTCACTCCGTGTAGTTCGATCTCGCGCATCGAGCGCCGCACGTTGTACTGCGCCGGCGCCTCGTAGCGCAGCAGTTCCTCCACGGCCAGCGGCACCTTGCTGCGGTCGTCGAGCAGCTTCTGCCATTCGCCGGGATTCTGGGCGAAGACCACTGCCGCGTTGCCGAGCAGCTTGGTGACAGTCTCCGCGCCGGCACCACCGAGAAGCGTGGCGAATTCGGTGATCTCGATGTTGGTGAGCGGTTCCATCTCACCGTTGTCGCGCTCGATCTCGGATTCGATCAGCTGACTGATCAAGTCGTCCCCGAGTTCCTGGCGGCGCTTCTTGGTCAGCCGGAAGTAATAGATCGCCATGTCGACTGCGGACTTGATCCCGGCCTCACCCATCTCGATCTCGCCGGCTTCCCGATGCAGCAGATCGTCGATCCACAACCGGATCTGCTGACGGTCCCCTTCAGGAACGCCCTGCAGCGTGGTCATCACGTCGACGGGAAAGAGGGCAGAGAAGTCCTGAACGAAGTCGAACCCGGCCGGGTCCACCGCCGACAGATGCTTGTCGATCAGCTCGGTCACCAGTTCACGCTTGGATTGGATCGCACGCGGCGTGAAGACCTTGTTGAGCAGACTGCGCATCCGGCGGTGCGCCGGCGGGTCCATCGCGATGATCGAACCATGTTCGGTGACATCGGCTTTGCGCACCTGCGCGAGGTCGACGCCGTAGGCCGAGGAGTAGGTCTCATAGTCCTTGAATGCCGCGGCGACGTCCTCATGGCGGGTCAGCGCATAGAAGTCGTACTGCTCGCTGTAGTACACGGGGGCATGCGCGCGCATCTGCCTGTACATCTCGTAGGGACTGTTGAAGAAGTCCTGGGAAAACGGGTCGAACACCACCGTGGCCGCAGTCATCGCTAATCCTTCTCCGCCTCCGTGAGCGAGTCACGGTCCGTGACGTAACCCCTGACAGTTCACCCGCCGCGATCGGCCGGGCCGCTTTTTTGTAAACGCTACCGTAAGCCATTCAGTAGAATCAACGCCGCCGCCCGGCATCCGAAACCGTTGTTCGCTTTCTATGCAGAAAGCTCTACTGTAATGTATTCCGTACCTATTGCGAGAGCACTGATGCAGGGAGGCAGCTCGCCATGAAAGTGCCGTTCACCTGGAAGGTCACCGGCTGGTTCATGATCGGTTGGTCGGCCGAATTCGAGGTCGGCGATGTGAAGGCGCTGAAGTACTTCGGCGAGGATCTCGCCGCCTACCGCGACGAGTCCGGCGCGCTGCATGTACTGGAGGCCCACTGCAAGCATCTGGGTGCGCACATCGGTCACGGCGGCAAGGTGGTCGGCGACTGCGTGGAATGCCCGTTTCACGGCTGGCGGTGGGGCCCCGAAGGAAACAACACCTACATCCCCTACCAGCCGGACAGGCCCAATCGCGGGCTACGCCTGCGGTCTTATCCGGTCGAGGAACAGTACGGCTGCATCTTCATGTGGTACCAGCCGGACGGCAAGCCACCGCAGTGGGAGTTACCTGACATCTTCCACAAATTCCCGCAGTTCGAAACCGATCCGAACGCGTACTACCGGCCCTACCCGGAGTTCTCCAGCCGCGCTGATGCGATTCCCGTACATCCGCAGATCGTGGCCGAAAACGGCCCGGACAGTTCCCATTTCCGGTATGTGCACGGGGCCACCGTGACACCGGTGTGCCTGCACTGGGAGCACGTCGACGAGGAATGGCGGTTCCTCACGGGCTGGCCGGACGCCCGCAGCGAGGACCCGGACAAGATGGCGTTGCGGATTCACAGCCATTTCTCCGGCCTCGGATTCGCCATGAGCGCCTTCGAAGGTTCGTCGAACCACCGATTGATCTTCGCCTGCACCCCGGTCGACGACGAGGTGTCCGACATGTTCTATTCGATCTGGTGGCCCAAGCTAGCCGGTGAGACCTCCGACATCCCACCCGAGCAGGTTCGCAAACAGGTCGAGAAGCAGTTCCTCAAGACCGTATGGGAGGACTGCGACATCTGGCGCTACCAGAAGTACGTCGAGCACCCGCCGCTGGCCAAGATCGACGCGAAACCGTATATGGCCATGCGTAAGTGGGCCACTCAGTTCTACGAGGTGCCGCCAGTCGACAGTGTTGCGCACGCATGAAGATCGACCTGCACGAACTGGTCCTACCCGAGCACACCGCGATCGTCACCCAAGAATGCCAGGGCGCGGTGGTCGGTCCCGACGCGGGCCTCGCCGCATTGGCCGACGAGGCCCGCCGAGAGGCGCTACCCAACATCGCCCGGCTACTGCCCGCGGCGCGAGCCGCCTCCGCGCGGGTGGTGCACTGCCTGGTGCAGCGACGCCCGGACGGGTTGGGTTCCAATCACAATGCCAAGATCTTCGCGATCGGCCGCAATGACGTCGGGATCCTGCCCGGAAGTCCCGGCGCCACCTTGTTACCCGAGTTCGGCCCGGAGCCAGATGATCTCGTGCTGACCCGTTGGCACGGCCTGGGGCCGATGGGCGGCACCGATCTGGACGCGATCCTGCGCAACCTCGGGGTGCGCACCATCGTGGCCGTGGGAGTCTCGGTGAACATCGCGATCACCAACCTGGTGATGGACGCGGTCAACGCCGGGTACCGGGTGGTTCTGCCGCGAGATGCGGTGGCCGGAATCCCGACTGCCTACGCCGATGCCGTCATCGACAACACATTGTCCCTACTCGCCACCGTCACGACCACCGACCACCTGCTGCACGCGTGGCAGCGCTGACCCGCCCGATAGGAGAAACCGTGCAGTTCACCGTTCCGACTGTCGCAGAAGCCGTCGCAGCTGCCATCGGCGACCGCCCGCTGATCGTCCAAGGCGATCGACGGTTGACCTACCGCCAGGTGGTGGAGCGGTCGAATCGGCTCGCGGCATACCTACATTCGCGCGGGCTGGGCGCACAGACCGAACGCGACGAGCTCGCCGGGCACGAGGTGGGGCAAGACCTACTCGGGATCTACGCCTACAACGGCCCCGAGTTCGTCGAGTCCCTGCTCGGCTCATTCCGCGCCCGGGTCGCCCCGTTCAACGTCAACTATCGCTACGTCAAGAACGAGTTGCAGTATCTGCTCGCCGATTCCGGAGCGTCCGCACTGGTGTACCACGCTGCCTTCGCGCCCCGGGTGGCCGAGATCCTGCCCGACCTTCCGGCGCTGCGGGTACTGATCCAGATTGCTGACGCCTCGGGCAACGAACTACTCGACGGCGCGGTGGATTACGACACGATCGTCGACTCCCCGACACCGGTGGCACCTCCGGTGCAGCCCAGCCCGGACGACCTCTACGTCCTGTACACCGGCGGCACGACCGGCATGCCCAAGGGCGTCTTGTGGCGCCAACATGACATCTTCATGACCGCGTTCGGCGGACGCAATATGGTGACCGGAGAGAGGGCGCAGTCCGTCGAAGAGATCGTCGAGCGTGCGGTGGGCAATCCGGGCACCAAATTGCTGATCTTGCCGCCGCTGATTCACGGTGCGGCCCAATGGGGTGCGATGACGGCGATAACCACGGGCCAGACCGTTGTGTTCCCCAGTGTGGTCGACCGTTTCGATGCCGACGACGTGGTGCGCACCATCGAGCGTGAACAGGTGCTGGTGGCCACCGTGGTGGGCGACGCGATGGCCCGGCCCTTGCTCGACGCGCTCAGGGCCGGCCTCGAGAACGGCACTGTGGACGTGTCGTCTCTCTCGGTGGTGGCCAACGGCGGTGCGCAGTTGACTCCCCACGTCAAACAACAACTCATCGACGCCAAGACCAACCTGATCGTGATCGACGGGGTGGGATCATCCGAGACCGGCGCCCAGATGAGTCACATGTCGGCCCCGGGCGCGGTGTCGACGGGAACGTTCAACGCCGGGCCCGACACCTGCGTGGTGACCGAGGATTTCACCGCGGTCCTGCCGCCCGGTCACGACGGGATGGGCTGGTTGGCCCAACGCGGATTCGTTCCGCTGGGCTACAAGGGCGACGCCGCCAAGACGGCGGCGACCTTCCCGGTGATCGACGGGGTGCGGTATGCGACCCCGGGCGACCGTGCCCGCCATCTGCACAGCGGTGCGATCGAACTGCTCGGCCGCGATTCGGTGACCATCAATTCCGGTGGCGAGAAGATCTTCGCCGAAGAGGTCGAATCCGCGGTCGCGTCACATCCGGCTGTGCGGGATGTGGTGGTCACCGGCCGCCCCAGTGAACGCTGGGGACAGGAAGTGGTGGCTGTCGTAGCGCTCGCCGAGGACGCCGCCGCGACGGCGGACGAGCTCATTCGGCACGCTGAGTCCTCGATCGCTCGGTACAAGCTGCCCAAGGCCGTGGTGTTCCGCCCGGCCATCGAGCGCAGCCCAGCCGGCAAGGCCGATTACCGCTGGGCTCGTGAGCAGGCAGTCAGCGAAACTTCTTGAGCCGTGCGGCGGTCCGCTTGCGGGCTCGTCGCAAACTGAGGTCTGCGCCGACCCGCATCGACCTGGTGAATGGGCGGGCCGCCTGACCGGTGATGGTGAACGGCAGGTCGCTGCCCACCACCGTGCGGTAGTGGCTGAACGCATCGAAGCCCGCCTTGCCGTGGTAGGCGCCGGTCCCGCTGCGGCCCACTCCGCCGAACGGTGCACTCGACGGGATCATGTGCGCGGCAAAGTCATTTCGGGCCACCCCACCGCTGCGCGTATGGCTGACGAAGTGCCGGAAATCGCCGTTGTCGGGGCCGAACCAGTACGCCACCAACGGAGAGGGGTTGGCGTTGATGTGGTCGATGGCCTCGGTGAGGCGTGAGTAGCCGCGGACCGCCAATACCGGGCCGAAGACTTCTTCCGTCGCAATCTGCATCCGGTCGTCGACGTCGCGAACGATGGTCGGGGCGATCTTGCGAGTTGCCGGATTCGGCAGCACCTCCCCCACCGGCACAACAGAATCGATGCGCGCACCCTGTGCCCGCGCGTCGGCGATGAGACCGACTACGCGATCGAAGTTGGCCTGATTCACCGAAGAGCAGTAGTCGGGGTTTTCGACGATGCTGGGAAACATGGAGCTGAGAGTCTGGCGCGCCACCGCGACGAACCGGTCCACCTCAGCCTCCGGCACGAAGACGTAGTCGGGGCACACGCAGACCTGGCCGCCGTTGACCATGCGCCCCTGGGCAATTCGGCTCGCTGCACGTTCGATGTCGGCGCCGGGCGCCACCACCACCGGATTCTTGCCACCCAACTCCAGCGTGACCGGCACCAGGTTGGCCGAGGCCGCCCGCGCCACCAGCGCGCCGATCGAAGGAGAGCCGGTGAAGAACAGGTGGTCGAACGGGAGGCCCGCAAACGCGGCGGCCGTCTCCGGCCCACCGGTCACCACCCCAAACTCTGTTGCGTCGAAGTACTTCGGCGCGGTGGCGGCCATCAACTCGGCGGTGCGCGGGGTCACCTCCGACATCTTGATCATCACCCGGTTGCCGGCCGCGAAGGCCGCTGCCGCGGGCAGCACTGTCAACTGGACGGGGAAGTTCCACGGACCGATGATTCCGACCACGCCGAGCGGGCTGGGCAGTACCTCGGCGCGCAGCCCCGCGAACCGGGCGGCCCGCATCAGTCTCGTCGCGCGCATCCATTGCGGGATGTGCGCCCTGGTGTGCTCGATGACCGACAACATGCCCAGAATCTCGGCGAAGAAGGCCGCCGAGCGCGATCGTGATCCGTAGTCCGCAGCGGTGGCGGCGACGAATTCCTCTGAGTTGTCGAGGATCATCGCGAGCAACCGGTCAATGCGGTTGCGGCGCAGCGCGACATCGGGCGGACCATCGGCGATGAAGGACCGGCGCTGAGCGGCCAGCAACTCACCCAGGCCGTCGCACTGCGGCTGCGCCGCGGCCCGCTCTTCGATCGCGCTCATTCGAATCCGTCTCCTCGCCAGGCACGCGCCACGACATTGCCGAAGAACCCTCCGGTAAGGCTAACGGTATCACCCACCGCGCAGGTCGCAGCCGATTGTCCGTCCAGATGGAATTGTTTACAGTCATCCTTACTGTCGTACATTCAGTGAAGGGTTGGCGCATGTCGGAGAGCGCACGCAGGATCGTCGTCGTCGGAGCGGGATCCGGGATCGGAGCCGCTACCGCGGCGCACTTCTTCGAGCGGGGTGACCACGTGCTCGCGGTTGACGTGCGGCCGAATGACACCCCCGCATCGCAGCACGCCACTTGCGACCTGCGCGACGCTGCCGATATCGCGCGACTGTTGGGTGAGATCGGCGACGGCTGGGACATGCTCGCCCACGTAGCCGGGGTCCCCGGCACGGCGCCGGCCGCCGATGTCCTCAACGTCAACTATTTGGGCATGCGGTTGATGACCGAAGGCATGCTGCCACTGCTGCGGCACGGCGGCTCGATCGTCACAGTCGCCTCGACGGCGGCACTCGGCTGGCAGCAGCGCATCGACATCCTCGATGGGCTCCTCGAACTCACCGACGCAGCCGCTGTGGCGCAGTGGCAGACCGGACAGGATCCGGATTTCCCGGTGTACACCACCTCCAAGCAGGCCGCGATCCTGTTCGTCAAGCGGATCGCCGGGCCGGCGTGGAGCAAGTACGGGGTCCGGGTCAACACCGTCAGCCCGGGCCCGGTCGAGACTCCGATCCTCACCGACTTCGAACAAACCATGGGCAAGGACATCCTGGACATGGTGCGAGCCACCGTCGGTCGGCATGCCACCGTCGACGACGTGGTTCCCCTGATCGCTTTCCTGGCCTCGCCCGAGGCCCGCTGGATCAACGGTCAGGACATCCAGGTCGATGCCGGCTTCATCGCATCGATGAGCAATGGAGCCCCGATCCCGCTGTGAAAGGCGGCGATCTCATTACGGTATGGTTTACAGTAATGAACATCAGCAAGCTGGCAGCGTTCCGAACCTTGGGGTGAGCAGTGGAGAGTGAAGTTCAGGAACTGCCCGTCGACGACACCGTTGTCGACACGGCGACCCTGCTGCGCGATCCGTATCCGATCTTCGCTCGGCACCGCGCCGAGCACGGTGTCTTCCGCGGCTCGGTGATGGACTGGTCCAAGACACCGGAATCGCTACTGCCGCAACACCAATACGCCGCGGTGTCGTTCGACGCCGTCAACACCGTGTTCCGGGACGGCAAGGCCTTCAACTCAAAGATCTATGACCACACGATTGGGCTGTTCATCGGTCCGACCATCCTGGCCATGGAAGGCAAAACCCACCGCGATCACCGCAATCTGGTCTCGGCTGCCTTCAAGTCACGATCGCTGCAGCGCTGGGAACCCGAGATCGTCCGCCCGATCTGTGAGGCGCTCGTCGACGAGTTCGTCGAAGCCGGCACCGCCGATCTCGTGCACGACTTCACGTTCGAGTTCCCCACCCGGGTGATCTCCAAGCTGCTCGGCCTGCCCGAGGAAGACCTGCCCTGGTTCCGGCAGCGCGCGGTAGAGCTGATCAGCTACACCGTCAAGTACAAGCGCGCCTTCGAAGCGTCTGCCGCACTCAAGGACTACTTCCTCACGCAGATCGATCTGCGCCGCTCCAAGCCGACCGACGACATCATCGGCGACCTCGTCACCGCGGAGATCGACGGCGAGAAGCTGACCGACGAGGCCATCTACTCGTTCCTGCGGTTGCTCTTGCCCGCCGGTCTGGAGACGACCTATCGCTCCTCGGGCAATCTGCTGTACCTGTTACTCACCCACCCCGAACAGTTCGCCGCGGTTCAGGCCGACCATGAACTCATCGGCCAGGCCATCGAAGAGGGACTGCGTTACGAAACACCGCTCACCACCGTGCAGCGCTCGGCCACTCGAGACACCGAACTCGACGGCGTCGCACTGCCGGCCGGTGCGGTGATCGACGTCTGCATCGGCTCGGCCAACCGCGACGAGAACCGCTGGGAGCGGGCAGAGGAGTTCGACATCTTCCGGAAGCGGCTACCGCACATCACGTTTGCCGCAGGCGAGCACACCTGCATGGGCTTGCACCTGGCCCGGATGGAGACGCGGGTAGCCGTGGAGAGCCTGCTCAGTCGGGTACGCAACCTCGTGCTGGTCACCGACGACGACCCGCACATCTTCGGTCAACCGTTCCGCTCCCCCACCGCCATTCCCGTCACGTTCGACCCGATCCGCTGAAGGACGAAGCCATGGCCAGTCCCGCGCACACCAACGGTCGCCGGCGCCGCGAACGCGGGTCGATCAGCGTCGACGAAATCCTGCGCGGGGCATTCGAGATCGCCGACGAGGTGTCGATCGACAACCTCAGCATGCCCCAGCTGGCCCGCCATCTCGATGTCGGCGTCACCAGCATCTATTGGTATTTCCGACGCAAGGATCAGCTACTCGACGCGATGACCGAGCGCGTCCTGCTCGATTACGACCTCAGTGTGCTGTCCATCGACGCCGGGACCTGGCGCGAATCGCTGCGCGCCCACGCCCACCGCATGCGCGCGATGTTCAACTCGAATCCGATCATGTGCGATCTCATCCTCATCCGGGGCACCCGGGGCGTACCGGCGTCACGCACGGCACTGGAGAAGATCGAGCAACCGGTCGCCGCACTGGTGGCGGCCGGGCTCACCGCCAAGCAAGCGTTCGACACTTACACGGCCATCTCGGTGCTCGTCCGCAGTTCCGCTGTGCTGCAACGCTTGCAGAGCCGCAGCATCGAAGGGCAGTTCCCCCGTGAGTACTGGGAGCAAGTGATCGACGCCGAGGCGATGCCGCTGATCGCCTCGATCCCGGGGCGCGGCTATCGCATCGGCATGGCCGACGACGGCAACTTCGACCACATCCTCGACAGTATCCTCGATCGCGCCGCGTCCTTCGCGGCTGTCCGCGGGTAGCCTTCCTCCGCGGAAGATTATTGCCGCGGCAGGCGCCAGCCGATGGTCTTGGTCTCGGTGTACTGGGCGAACCCCTCTATGCCGCACTGTCTTCCGACGCCGCTGCTCTTATAGCCGCCGAACGGGGCGTCGGCGCCGTAGTACATGCCGCCGTTGACCCCGATCGCTCCGGTGCGGATCCGGCGCGCGATGCCCATCGCGCGCTCGGATGATGCCGATATCACCGCCCCGGCCAAGCCGAACGCACTGTCGTTGGCGATGCGCACCGCCTCATCGTCGTCGTCGAACGGCAGCATCACCAACACCGGCCCGAACACCTCGTCCTGGGCAATGGCGGATCCGGAGTCTGCGCCGACGATGACGGTCGGCGCGACGAAGTGACCGTCGACCAGATGCGCGGGCAGCCCCTCGGGCACCTTGCCGCCGACCACGATGTCAGCGCCGTCGCCACGAGCGCCGTCGATGGCGTCGAGCACGCGTTGCTTCTGCGCGGCACTGATCAGCGGGCCGACCAGGGTTGTGGGCGACGCGGGATCACCTACCGGCACGGCACCGAACGCCATCGTCACATTGGCGACGGCCTCGTCGAACAGGCTGCGGTGCACCAGCATCCGGGTGTTGGCGGCACAGGCCTGCCCGGCGTGCACGCATGCCCCGACGGCACCGGGGATGACGTGGCCGGGCTTGGCATCATCCAGCACGATCATGGCCGACTTGCCCCCGAGTTCGAGGAAGGTGCGCTTCATGGTGTCGGCGCCTACCCGCATCAGATGCCTACCGACGGCCGTCGACCCGGTGAACGACACCATATCGACGCGCGGATCGGTGCCCAACTGTCCGGCCACCTCGTTGGAAGGCGTCGGCACGATGTTGACGACACCCGGCGGCATATCGGTGCGCTCCGCGATCAAGCGTCCCAGGCGGGTCGCATTCCACGGCGTGTTCGGATCCGGTTTGAGCACCACGGTATTGCCTGCGGCCAACGCCGGCCCGAGCTTGTTGAGGATCACCTCGATCGGAAAGTTCGACGGGGTGATCGCGGCGACCACCCCTACGGCTTCCTTGACCACCGTGCGGGCGTTGCGCTCACCGAACAGGCCGCCGCCGTCGAGGGTCCGTTCCCATTCGAATTCGTCGATCAGCCTGGCCGGATACCGCAACGCATCGGCCAGCGGCCAGTCCAGCTGGGCATTCTCCGTCGTCATCACCGGGCAACCCACCTCGGCGATCAATTCCTCACGCAAGTAGTCTTTTTCGGACTCGATCGCCTCCTGCAACTGGGCCAGCACTCGCTGCCGCAATCCCCGGTTGGTGCTCCAGTCGGATTCGTCGAACGCGCGTCGGGCAGCGCCGATCGCGGCATCCATGTCCTGCGCACCGGCCGCCGCGGTGGTACCGAGGACGAGGCCGGTGGCCGGGCTCAGGTTGTCGAATTCGGCACCGGAGGCCGCGGTGACCAATTCACCGTCGACAAGCATGCGCTTCTCGGCCCGGCCGGCGGCCCGCCGACCGATGTCCACACTGGTGACGGCCTCATCAACGACTTCGCTCACGCCGACAACTGTAACACTTACAGTAAGTAAGTCAGCACGGTTCGACCTGTACCGGCACTCCGGTCAGCCAGGACATGCCGGCCAGCGCCTCGACGTCGGCGGGCTCACTCGACATCAACTGGTTGACGTTGGCCCCGCCCGCCTGATTGGCGATCCGCCAGCGCCCACTTCCGTTGTGCCCCCACCCATGAGGTATCGCAACCGTCCCGCGCATGATGTCGTCGGTGAGCGACAGTGCAATGTCGATCTGGCCGTACGGCGACCGTACGCGCACCGCGTCACCATCAGCGAGGTGACGCGTCGCGGCATCCTGGGTATGCATCAGCGCACGGTGAATCCTCTTGCCGCGCATGAGCAACGGTGAATTGTGCAGCCAGGAGTTCTCTGAGCGCGGTTCCCGCATGCCGATCATCCGCAGCGGATACCCGTCTGGCTCGGCGCGTCGGGACAGCGCGGCGATCTCGGAAGCGATGTCGTCATGCTCCAGCCGAACCCGCCCCTTCGGATACACCACGACCTCGCCCAGCACACCCGTGCGGATGTGCGGCGCCACCACGACACCGTGCGGATGCTGCTCAGCCAGCCGACGGAACGTCAGCCCGCCCCGGCGCAGCCCGAAGCGGTCACCGCCGTCGGCCATCCGGATCATCATGTCGATCATCGGCCGCGGACTGAGCCGGTTGCCGCGCCGCGCGGCCCGCCTGGCCGCCAGCCGAAGCGCTGCGAAAACCGTTGTGCGCACCTTCATTCGGCCGATCAGATCGACAACGATGTCCCACTCGGTGCGGGCCTGGCCCCGCGGCGCCACCACCGCGTCGGTGGCCTGCCGGAACGGCGTGGCCTGGAACATCTGGAAGGTGACGGCGAAATCATCGCGTTCGTACATCGTCGTCACTGGCAACACGTAGTCGCAGTGCGCAGTGGTCTCGTTGACGTAGAGGTCCAGGCCGACCGACAGATCGGTCGATTCCATCGCGTCTTCCAATTCCGGGCCGTTGGGAACCGACAGCACCGGATTACCGGCACCGATGAACATCGCCTTGACCTGCCGCCGGCCCGGCGTCGTGATCTCCTTGGCCATGAATGCGGCGGGCTCCGCCCCGATCACCAACGGGAGATCACCGACCCGCGTCCGCTTGTTTCGGTAGCTGCGGCGCAGGGAGGCTCCCATTGCGCGCGTTCCCCACTTCTGGCCGGGGATGCCGAGCGTGCTGAACACACTGCCGCCCGGGGTGTCCAGATTGCCCGCGACGAGGTTGACGGCGTCGAGCAGGTAGGTGGTCAACGTGCCGTTGCGCCCGACGCAGGTCCCCAGCCGGCCATACACGGCAGCCCGTTCGGTGGCCGCGAGATCGCGTGCCAGCGCGCGCACGGTGTCAGGATCGATACCGGTGTGCCTCTGTGTGGCCTCCGGGCTGAACCTCGCCGATTGCGCGTCCAGCCATTCCAGCCCATCGGCCTGGGCCCGGGCCCTGACACTGACGAGCCCTTCTGCGAAGAGCACCTGCAGGATCGACAGCAACAGGTATGAATCTGCATCCGGGACGATCCCGAGCCATTCGAACTGGGCGGCCGTCTCGCTGCGTCGCGGGTCGACGACGATGACCCGCCCGCCCCGCTTGACGATGTCGTGCATGCGGTCCTTGATCCGCGGGGCCGTCAGGAAGCTGCCATGGGACACCACCGGATTCGCACCGAACATGACGAGTAGATCAGTACGCATCACGTCTGGGATGGGCACGGGGAACGGAGCGCCGTAAAGGAACTGGTTGGCCAGCAGCCGGCTACTGGTGTCCTGAGTCGATGAGCTGAAGAAATGGCTTTCGCCGCCGACGCCCTTGGCGAAGGCCATCGCCGCGAACAGGTGCGAATAGCTGAAGGCCGCCGGGTTGCCCATGTACCACGCGAACGCGCCCGATCCGTGGCTGCGGTGAATCTCGGTGAGCCTGGCCGCAATGTCGTCGAGCGCCGCATCCCAGCCGACGGGTTCGAAACCGTCCCCCACGCGCTTCAGCGGCGTCGTAACGCGATCGGGGTCATTGACCACCTCGGTGAACGCGATGCCTTTCTGGCAGGCGAAACCGGCCGACAGCGGATGGTCCTTGTCCGGGCGCAAGGCGGTGAGCGTTCCGTCCTCCACCGTGGCGACCATGCCGCACAGCGGCTCGCAGATCCGGCAGAACGTCACCTTGGACTCGGCCTCGTGCTCGATCACTTGGACTACGTTACTGTAAGAGTTACAGTTGCTAGACATTTTGGCCGAACACGGAGGAATCGGACGCATGCAGAAGGCCCTCGCGCCAGAGATCTCGACCTGGCCCGACGCCGAACCCCAGCTGATCGGCAGCCGGTGCACCGACTGCGCAGCCACCACTTTCCCCGCCCAGGCCCGTTGCCCCAAGTGCTCCGGCGGCAATACCTCTGAAATACGGCTGCCCCGCCGCGGTACCGTCGTCGCCTGGACCACCCAGGGCTTCCCACCCGGCGCCCCCTACAAAGGCCCCACCGGCAAGAACTTCGTCCCCTTCGGCGTCGGCCTGGTCGAACTCCGCGACGAGAACGGGCCGGTGATCCGCGTCGAAGGCCGCCTCACCGAAAACGACCCGACGAAACTGCAATTCGGCATGGACGTCGAACTCACCATGATCCCGTTCACCACCGACGAAGACGACCCCGACAACCCCGTCGAAATCGTCACCTTCGCCTTCCAGCCGGTGTAGAGAGGCAACAACATGACCAACGATGTAGCCATCATCGGCGTCGGCCTGCACCCGTTCGGCCGCTTCGAAGGAAAGTCCGCGATGGCCATGGGCGTGGACGCAATCTTCGCCGCGGTCGCCGACGCCGGAATAGAGTGGCGCGACATCCAAGCTGCGACGGGAGGCAGCTGGACCGTGGCCAACCCCGACGCGATCGTCGGGATGGTCGGGCTGACCGGTATCCCGTTCACCAACGTGTTCAACGCGTGCGCCACCGCCGCGAGCGCCACCAAGGCCTGCGCCGACGGAATCCGGCTCGGCGACTACGACATCGGCATCGCGATCGGCCTGGACAAGCACCCGCGCGGCGCGTTCACCGAAGACCCGTCGCTGGTCGGGATGCCCAGCTGGTACGCCGAGAACGGCCAGTACCTCACCACTCAATTCTTCGGGATGAAGGCCAACCGCTACCTGCACGAGCACAACATCTCGCAGCGCACCCTGGCCAAGGTGGCCAACAAGAACTTCCGCAACGGAGCGCTGAATCCGAACGCCTTCCGGCGCAAGCCGATCAGCGAAGACGACATCCTCAACTCGACCATGCTGAACTATCCGTTGACCCAGTACATGTTCTGTGCCCCGGACGAGGGCGCGGCGGCGGTGGTGATGTGCCGAGCAGACATCGCCCACCGATACACGGACAAACCGGTGTACCTGAGGGCCGTCGAGGTCCGGACCCGTAGGTACGGGGCCTATGAGGTCAACACCACCTGCGCGCCGGTGGAAGAGGATGTGGCACCGACGGTGTACGCCGCCCGCGCCGCGTTCGAAAAGGCCGGGGTGGCACCCGAAGACGTAGACGTCGTGCAGCTGCAGGACACCGACGCCGGCGCCGAGATCATCCATATGGCCGAATGCGGGTTCTGCGCCGATGGCGACCAGGAGAAGCTGTTGGCCGACGGCGCCACCGAGATCGGCGGGTCACTGCCGATCAACACCGACGGCGGCCTGATCGCCAACGGTGAGCCGATCGGCGCCTCGGGCCTACGCCAAATCCACGAATTGGTGCGTCAACTCCGTGGCGAGGCCGGTGACCGCCAGGTGCCGGGCAACCCGCGCGTCGGTTTCGCCCAGCTCTACGGTGCCCCAGGGACCGCCGGCGCCACCGTCCTGACGCTCTGACTTTCATGGCCGAGCAGACGCATATGTACCCGACACGCCGGGCGTGCAGGGACATTTGCGACTGCTCGCGGGAGAAAAGGAACCACTACCGTGACTGAACATTCCGTCGAACAGTTCAGGGATGCACCGATTTTCGACGCCGACCAGCACATGTACGAGACAGGTGAGGCGCTGACGAAGTTTCTCCCCGAGAAGTACAGCCGTGCGGTGCAGTATGCCCAGATCGGCCGGCAGACCCGGGTGGTGATCAACAACCGCGTCACCGACTTCATCCCGAACCCAACGTTCGAGCGCGTCGCCGCCCCTGGCGCGCACGAGAAGTTCTTCGCCGGCGAGAACACCGAAGGCCTGACCCTGCGCGAGATGCAGGGCAAGGCCATCGATGCGCCCGCGGCCACTCGCAACCCGGAAGACCGAGTCAAGGAGCTGGATCGCCAGGGCGTGGTCGAGGCCCTGAACTACCCGACCCTGGGTAGCCTCGTCGAGCACTCCAGTGCCGACGACCCCCAGCTGACCCTGGCGATCGTCCACGCTCTCAACGAGTGGATCCTGGAGCACTGGAGCTTCAACTACGCCGACCGCGTGTTCTCGACGCCGATCATCAATTTGTCCGAAGTCGATGCGGCGCAACGTGAACTGGAATGGATTCTCGATCACGGCGCCAAAGTGGCGCTGGTCAAACCCGGACCGGTCAATGGCCTGCACGGCTGGCGCTCCCCCGCCCTGCCCGAGTTCGACCCGTTCTGGCGTGACGTCGAGGCCGCAGGCCTGCCCATCGTGTTGCACGCCAGCTATCCCCCGCTCGATGAGTACGTCAACAAGTGGGAACCGCCTTATACCCAGAACTTCATGGCGCAGAGCGCGTTTCGCTGGATGGTGCTGGGCCACCGCGAGATCGCCGACATGCTGACCGCGCTGATCTGCCACGGCACCCTGACGCGGTTCCCCAAGCTGCGCATCGCCAGTGTCGAGAACGGCAGCAGTTGGATCTTCCCGCTGTTCCACGATTTCGCCGACCTGTACAAGAAGATGCCGCAGAACTTCCCCGAACATCCGCACGACGTCTTCCGGCGCAACATCTGGGTCAGCCCGTTCTGGGAGGGCTGCGTGTCCGATGTGGTGGAAACGGTCGGTTGGGACAAGGTGCTGTTCGGCTCGGATTACCCGCACCCCGAGGGGCTGGCCGAACCGAAGGGGTTCTGGAAGTACGCCGAAGGCATGGACATCCGCCGCACCTATGACTTCATGGGCGACAACGCCCGCCGGTTCATGGGCCTGCCCATCGCCAACCCCGACCCGGAGGCCGTCAAACCGCCGGCCTTGACCAGCGCCTAACCCGACCGAGCGGGCAGCGGCGGAAGCGGTTGCGCGTCTGCCGGGTTGAGGGCGTCGAGCATCAGGCTCAGGTACCGCCGGCGCAATTGCGGCGGCTGGTCGAGCGCCACCGAGGCCGCCGTCACCATCGCGACGAACGTCGGCACATCGTCGACGGTGAGGTCGGCGCGCAGGTCCCCGGCCGCCTGGCCCTGTGTCACGAGCGTCTCGAGCAATTCGCGCTTGCGATTGAACAGCTTCGAGGTCAGCTCGGTGAGATGATCCAGCGACGGCAGTAGCGGACGTTGCAGGTACATGAGTTCGGCCAGCCGCTCAATCACGTCGATGAACGCCTCCCGCGGGGCATCGCTGTCGATCAGCGCCAGGATCACTGGTTCGACCTCGGTGGCGAACGCATCCTCGTACACGGCCGCCGCCAGCGCCTGCCGGTTCGGGAAGTGGCGGTACAGCGTCGCATTGCCGACGCCGGCATGCGCGGCGATCTGTGTCAGGGTCGCGGCCGCGCCGTGCTCGGCGAAGACCTCGCGGGCAGCCGCGAGGATACGGCTCTCATTGGCATAGGCGTCGGTGCGACGGCGGCTGGTACGAGCAGGCATATCCGTTCCGGGGGACGTGGCGCAGGTCATGTTCGTGCACCGAGGATGGGGTTGGCAACAAACGATAGCTTACTCCCACATTGAGAGCCTACTCTCACTTATATGTCCACCTATCTGTACCGGCTGGGGCGCTTTGCGTTCGGCCGTCCATGGCTCGTGATCGGCGGCTGGCTTGCCCTGATCGCCGTCGTGGCGGGACTTCTCGTGACCAATCCGCCGAAGATCTCCAACGAGATGCGCATCAACGGCACGCCTGCGCAGGAGGTCATCGACGACCTGGCACAGCGCATGCCCGAGTCCTCGGGCGGGCAGGGCCTCATCGCCTTTGCCGTCCCGGCCGGACAGCGCATCGACGACGGCGCCAACAGTGCCGCCGTCGTGCGTGCGGTCGAGGCCGTTTCGCGATCCGAGCACGTGCTCGACCCCCGGGCACTCGCCCAGGCCGAGCTCGCCAAAGGACCTGCCAGCCCTACACTGACCGCTTCGGCCGCCATCGCCCGATCGGCGGTGCCGACCGATGCCGGGCCCAATGTCCCGCACCCGATGGTGATCAACGGTCAGCCCGTGCCCGGCGTGCTGGTCTCCGCCGACGGCGTTGCCGCGCTCTACCAGTTCCAATTCGACAAGCAGACCGCGGAACTGCCCTCGGGCACAGTCGAGCACACGGTGACCGCTGCGCGCGACGCGGTCGCAGGTACGGGAATCAACGTGCTGCCCTCGGCGAGCATGGTCGAGATGCCCGACATCGTCGGTGCCGGTGAAGTCATCGGCCTGGCTGTCGCGGCCCTGGTCCTGATCGTCACCCTGGGCTCACTGGTGGCCGCCGGCCTGCCGCTGGCAACCGCACTGAGTTCGGTCGCCGTCGGTGTCGGCGGAACATTCCTCTTCTCGCACCTGGTCAACATTCAGTCGATGACAGCGGTGCTGGCACTGATGCTGGGCCTCGCCGTCGGTATCGACTATGCAATGTTCATCGTCAACCGCCAGCGGCGGCTGATCATCGACCAGGGCCTGAGCGCCGGCGAGGCCGCTGGCCGGGCACTCGGAACTGCCGGTAGTGCAGTCATATTCGCCGGCACGACCGTGGTGATCGCGCTGGTGGCACTGACCGTGGTCGGCATCTCATTGCTCACTCCGATGGCGTTGGCCGCCGCGGCCACAGTGGTCGTCGCCGTGATCGCCGCGCTCACGCTGCTGCCCGCTCTGCTCGGTCTGGTCGGCGAGCGCATCTGCTCGGACAAGACCCGGCGCACGCAGTCCACCGAGAAGGGCACCAATCACCGTTTCGCGACCGCGTGGGTCGGTGCGGTGCTGCGGCACCGGGTACCCGTCGCGATCGGCGGTGTGGTGGTCGCCGCGCTGCTCGCCCTGCCGGCCCTGAACATGACGATGGGTCTGCCCTCCGGTTCCAGCTACAACCAGGGCACCCCGCAGCGCGAAAGCTATGACCTCGTCTCCACTCACTACGGCGAGGGGTACAACGGACCTCTGGTCGTCGTGGCCGAACCGGCGGCAGGTACCGGCAAGCTCACGACCGCCGACCTCGTGGACACCAACAACGACTTGCGCCGCCTCGGTAGCGTCGAATCGGTCAGCCTGCAAAAGGTCAGCGACAACGAGGAATTCGCGCTTTTCTCGGTGGTGCCCAGCACCGGCCCGACCGATGATGCGACCGCCCAGCTGGTCCGCGACATCCGCGCGCACGCCGGCCCGTTGACCGAACTGCACGACGTCGACCTCGGAGTCACCGGTATCACCGCGATGGGTGTCGACACCACCGATCGCCTCGCCCAGGCCGTACCGCTCTACATCGGCGTGGTCGTCGGCTTGTCACTGCTGGTGCTGCTGGTGGTGTTCCGGTCGATCGCGATACCCGTCAAGGCCACCGTCGGATTCCTGCTGAGCGTGCTGGCCACGTTCGGGGCCGCCACCGCTTTGTTCCAATGGGGTTGGTTCCAGCAGCTGTTCGGCTTGAGCGCTACGGGACCGATCCTGAGCCTGCTGCCGATCATCGTGATCGGAGTGCTCTACGGGCTCGCGATGGACTACCAGGTGTTCCTGGTGTCATCGATGAAGGAAGCCCATGTGCACGGGCACCGCGGCGATGACGCGGTGACCCACGGGTTCACCCAGGCCAGCCGGGTCGTGGTGGCCGCCGCGGTGATCATGATGTCGGTGTTCGCCGGGTTCGTGTTCAACGGCGACCCCATGATCAAGCAGATCGGTTTCGCGCTGGCGTTCGGTGTTCTCATCGATGCATTCGTGGTGCGGATGGCCATCGTGCCCGCCGTGATGTCGATGCTCGGCGAGAAGGCCTGGTGGCTGCCCAAGCGGCTGGAACGCTTCCTACCCAACCTCGACATCGAGGGTGACCAGCTGAACAAACAGCTGGCCGATACCCCCGCGTAGCCGGCCAGCAGACGCATATGTACCCGACACGCCAAGGATTTGGGTACATATGCGTCTGGTCGCGCTAGGAAGCCTTCGCCTTGGGCGCCGAGTAGTTCGGCTTGCCCAACCCCAACACATGCTGAGCGATCATGTTGCGGAACACCTCGAGCGTGCCGCCGTAGATGCCGACCAACGGCGCGAACCGGTAGACGTACTCACTGCGATCATCGGCTCCCCCGTCGGCCCCGATCGGCAGTGCTGCTACCGAACCCGCGATATCCATCAGGTCCGGCGCGATGTCACGCATGGTCTGAGCCAACGCGACACGTCCGAAAATGCTGGGTGAGGACAGCGACGCTTCCAGGCGAGCCACACTGCGCCCCAAGCGATATGCGACCGAGCCGTCATCGACGGCACCGGACCGGCCCACCAACGCGGCGACGTTGTCGGCCGCCTCCGCCATGAATCCGGCCTGGTGCATCATGATCGCTACGTCGGCCAGGCCGTCGTCGGCCGCTGCGACCGCCCCATGCTCAGCGTCGAGCGGTTCTCGCACCACCGTCCAGCCGCCGTTGACGTCGCCGAGTCGATATTTGTCGTCGACCCGCACGTCGGAGTAGTACACGATGTTGGTGCGGTCACCGTCGACGGTTCGGATGCCCTGAATCTCGATGCCGTCGGAGTCCAGCGGCACCAGGAACATGGTGAGGCTCTTGTGTTTCGGCGCTTCCGGATCGGTGTTGGTGATCAGGAAGACGTACTGGCAGTTGTGCGCTCCCGTGGTGAACATCTTCGATCCGTTGATCACCCATTGGTCGCCGTCGCGCACCGCGCGCGTCTTGCAAGTGGCGACGTCGGAACCGCCCTCGGGTTCGGTGTAACCCAGGCACAACCGCACGGTTCCGTCGAACACCCCGCTCAGCACCTCGTCCCGAATCTCGTCCGAAGCGAACTTGGCCACCGAGCGCGCCACCATCGCCGTGGTACCCCATGTCACCCACGGCACTTCGGCGCGACGTTTCTCCAGCTCCCAGATGCGTCGACGCACCCGAGAAAATCCGCCGTCGGCCTCAGTTTTCCATTCCTTCTCAAGGTAACCCGCCGCGGCCAACTGAAGGTGTACGCCCTCGTGAAAGTTGTCGCCGGTTTCCCGGTCATGGCGAATGACGTCGTCGGTCACGATACGCCCAAGGAACTCGCGCACCTCGGTGCGGAACGCCTCGTCCTCCGCCGACAGTTCGACTCGTGAGAAATCCATATCCGTCCCTACACCTCTGCGCTTTCGCGGGCGCTGACAATCTGAGCGATACGCACGGCGGTGGCCCCCGGATCACCGCCGGCCAGTGCCCACCCGCGGGCCCGCACCAGGTACGCGGTGGCCGCCGCCTCGGCGGACACTCCAAGGCCACCTTGAACATGTACCGCCATCGTGGCCGCCTTTGCCGCTTCCTCGGCCATGAAGACGAACGCCGAAGGCGCCAGTTCCGGCCGCTCGTCGGGCTCGTTGTCGAGGAACCAGGCCGCGCGACGGGCCAAGCCGCGCCCGCTCTGGACCGTGATCGCGATATTGGCCAACGGATGTGAAATCCCCTGCAGCGTCCCGATCGGCACGCCGAGGGTGTAGCGGGACTTGGCGAACTCCGCCGCAATCGTCATGGTCTCCTCGACCAGACCCACCAGCGCCGCTGCAGTCAACAGGCGCCATTCATCGAGTGCCCGTTGGTATTCCGCCAGAGCTTCGGTACCGGAGGCCAGGACCGTCCGGGAGTCTGCGGCGCCCGGATCCACCCACGCCATCGGCAGCTTGCCGATGTTGTCCACCTTGGCCGGCCGCGTACCGAACGTCAGCTTCACCACGTCTTGGCCGTCTCGGACGACGATGTGGTCGGCGATGGACCCCGCCGGAACGAGCCGGGGGCCGGTCGGTGCGACCTGCGCAGGATCGATCGCCACCAATTGGGTGCCGTTGAGAACGTCCTCCGATTCGAGGGCTCCGAGACGCTGGAGCAGCCGCGCCGCCACCACGTGGTCGATCCACGGCACGGGTGCCAGCGAGCGCCCGAGCTCCTCGGCTACCAAGGTCAGGTCCACCAGAGTCGCGCCGTCGCCACCGACGGATTCCGGCAGGGCCATCGTCGTGGCACCCATGGCGCACAACCGTTCCCACAGACTCTTGTCGAAACCCGAAGGCTCGGCGGCACGCACAGCCTCGATGTCGGAGTGCGTCTTGAAGAACTGCCGGTACGCGGTCTGCAGGTCGACGTGGTCCTCGGTCAGGCTGTAGTCCAGCCTGCGCAGTTCATAGCGGTCCATCAGCTCTCCCGATTCTCGCCGAGGAAGAACTCCGCGGCATTGTTGTAGAGGTAGTTGTCCAGCACATCGGCAGGCAGGTCCAGTGCCAGCGCCTCGGGCACCACTCGTTGCATCCGCAGCACAGGGAAATCTGAAGCGAAGATGATCTTGTTCTTCCCCCGAGTTCGCATGAAGTGCAGCAACGACTCCGGCAGCCGCTTCGGCGACCAGGCTGATGTCATCAACCGCAGGTTCTGGTACTTGATCAGCATGCGTATCGCGATTTCCCACCAGGGATCCGCGCCGTGGATCATGCACAGCTTCAGTTCGGGGAAGCGGACGCAGACACGGTCGAGGTGGATAGGGTTCTGCACCTCCCCCGGGATCGGTGGTCCGGGCAGGCCGGTGTTGACACACAACGGCAGTTCGAGTTCGGCACATTTGGTGTAGAGCGGGTAGTACACCGCATCACTGGGCGGATACTGACCGTCGCCCCAGAAGCTCGGTCCGACAACGGCATAGGCCACCGGAAGGTCGGCCGCGACGGCGGTGAGCTCGCGCAGTGACGGGATGGGCCGCAGCAGGTTCACCCCGCCCATCGCCAGCGCGAAGCGGTCCGGATGCGCCTCGACGAACTTGCGCGCCGTGACGGACGGTTTGGTGAGCGAGTCCATCAGGATGGCCTTCTGCACGCCGTGGGTGTCCATCTCGTCGAGCATCTCCGACAGGTCGATGGGGTCATACATCGACGTCGGGCCCTTGAAGTAGTCGTCGCGCACCTTCTTCATGAAGGTGGGCTGGTTCTCGGTCTCGCCGAAGTGCACGTTGGCCAGACAGTCGATTACCTTGTGACTCATGCCTTGATCTCCGCCCGTTCCGCGGCCAGGCTCTTGGCCCAGCGATAGTCGGCCTTGCCGTTGCCGAGTCTGCGGATCTCCTCGACGAACAGCACATCTTTGGGAAGTTTGAATCGGGCCAGCCGGGTTGCGCAGTGCTCCCTGAGCGCGGGTGCGTCGACAGCATCGCGGATCGAGACAAGGGCGACAACTTCTTCGCCCCACCGCTCACTGGGCCGACCGACCGCGAGCGCGTCCACCACATGCGGGTGTGCCCGCAGCACTTCCTCGATCTCCTCGACGAACACCTTCTCCCCACCGGTGTTGACCACCAACGAATCACGGCCGAACAGGCGCAACGTTCCGTCGGCGTCGAGCGAGGCGCGGTCCCCCGAGACCACCACACGCTCGCCGGCCACCTCGGGGAAGGTCTTCACCGTCGCCGCCTCGTCGTTGAAGTAGCCGAGTGGAATTCGGCCGTTGCGCGCCACCCAACCCACCTCTGGGTCACCGGGGTCCAGGAACCGGGAGTAGTCGTCGGCAAGCACCAACCCACCGGCACGCAGCTGGAAGGTCTCGGCGGTCGGGGTTTCCCGCTGGGTGTGGCCGAATCCCATATTGCCGGTTTCCGAAGAGCCGAACCCGTTGATGATGGTGATCTGCGGTAAGTGCTCGAGCAGTGCGCGTTGATGTTTCGGGTTGGTGGCCGCACCACCCGTCCCGATCGCGAACATCGACGCGAGGTCATACGTTCGCCGGCCGAGCTCCTCGACGATCGGTCCGGCGTAGGCGTCGCCCACCATCGTCATCAGCCCGATCCGCTCTCGCTGCGCGGTTTCCAACACGGCACGCGGGTCGAAGCGTGGTTTGGTGTCGTGCAGCACCACGGTCTGTCCGGACAGCAGGCCGGAGAATGCGGTCCACAAGCCGGCGGCGTGCATCAACGGCGACACCGCGAACCACGGCGGGCCGGCGTTGGCAACTTTGTCGTGAATCTCGCTGACCCGATCGTGGTCGGCGCCGTTCATCGACGACACGTAGATATCGCCCTGGCGCCACATCACGCCCTTGGGACGGCCCGTAGTGCCACCCGTGCAGACCATCAGCAGATCGTCAGGCGATGGGGTCACGCCGTGATCGCTATCCCCCTGCCCCAGAGCATCTTCCAGTCTCACGGAACCTGGAAGCTCGTCACCCTCGCCGTCGTCGACGGAAATCAGAACCTCGGCTCGCAACACGTCGGCGAACTTGGCCCCCAGCGATCGGTGGTAGATCACCGCGCATGGCTTCAGGTAAGCCAGCAGATCGGCCACCTCACCCGGCGAGTAGTAGTAGTTCACGTTCACCGGGACCGTGCGTGCCTTGAGGCAGCCGATCACCATCTCGGGGTACAGGTCGTTGTGCATGACGAGGGCGACCACGTCCTGCCCACATTCCCAGCGGTTGAGCTCTGAACGCTCACGGCGCGCGCCGAGTCCGCGCGAGGTCAGGAAGTTCGCCAGCCGGCGGGTCTGTTCAGCCCCCTGAGCGAAGGTGCTGCGGCGGTCGCCGCACACCGTCATCTCGCGGTCGGGTACCGCCTCGGCGATCGCATCGACGACGGCGCCGATCGTCCATTCGGCCATGGCGCGGCTAGACCGACACCAGACCGGCCACGCCGGGCGCGGTGCGGGTCGGATCACCGAGTAGTTCAAGAGCGTTGTCGCGCATGACTTTCCGGGTGTCTTCGAGGCTGAACTCCGGGAACTGCGGGATGTCGGCGGTGAAGGTAGTCGGATCAGCCAGGCCCTCACCGTGCGGCCAGTCCGAGCCGAACAGGATCTTGTCCACACCGATGGTGTCGGCGAGCAGCGACACGTCGTCCTCGTAGTACGGCGCGATCCACACGTTGTTGCGCAGCTGCTCGACCGGATCCTCCTTGAAGTGGTACGGCGCGTTGTTGGCAGCCTTCTTCAGCCTCTTGATCAGCCGGTAGACGAAGTAAGAGCCGTTCTCGATGCTGCACACCTTGAGCTTGGGATGCCGGGTGAACACCTGGTGCACGATCATCGAGGCCATGGTGTCGTGAATCGCGCGGTCGTCCATGATCACCATGTCGAGCGGATCACGCTTGCCGAATCCCTTGAAGACGCCGCTGCCGCCCCACAGTGCCGGGACCGCCATGTATCCGGAATCCGACAGATGGAAGACCACGGCGACACCGGCCTCGGCCAGGCGGGCCCACACCGGATCGTGCGACGGGTCCCCCAGAGAGCGCGGCCTGACCTCGCCGGGCACCGGAGCCGGCCGCACACACACGAGCTTGGCGCCGCGGCCGATCACGAACTCGACCTCCTCGACCGCCTTCACCGGATCGGCCAACGAGATGATCGGTGCGGACACGAAACGCCCGTCCGGCCGGTCGAAGCCCCAGTCCTCGTCCAGCCACAGGTTGAAGGCGTGCACCGAGGCCATGGTGGCCTCGATGTCGTGCTTGAGCCCCTCCTCCACCCCGCAGGCGAAAGTCGGCAGCATGAACACGGTTTCGAGCCGCTGGCGATCCAGCACTTTCACCCGGGCATCGCGATTCTGGTACTCGGGATGGTCGGAGAGCCTGTCCACCTTCATCAGCGAGGACGGGTCCACGCCCTCGGGGATCTCGCCGCGGAACAGCAGGTCCAGACATCCCGGTTCGATGATCGGATCGAATGTGGGGTTGGGGATGAAGTGGTTGACCGTCCCGCCCATGACGGCCAGCGTGCGCTTACCGTCCTGGACCATTTGCACGCCACGGCTGCGGAACTCCTTGGGCAGGTGCCGGGTGAACGCGTCGATGGGCTCGTAGTAGTGATTGTCGACGTCCACGGCCAGGTACGGAAGCCGTTCGGGAGCTTCGGTCATGTCATCAACCTTCTTTCAGGGGCGGGAAATTCGGCGGCCGTTTCTCGAAAAATGCGGTGATGCCCTCTACCAGATCCGGGCGAACCATGGACTCGTGCATCAGCTTCTCGGCCCGGTCACTCACGTCGACGACGTTGTCGTTGGCGTCGCCGTAGAGCTGGCGTTTGATCACCGCCATCGACGCCGGAGAGCAGTTGCGGGCCAGGTCCTCGGCGTACGCCAGGGCGCGCGGAAGTAGATCCTCAGGCGCGACAACCTCTTTCACCAATCCGAGCTGCTCGGCTTCTTCGGCGAAGAAGGTCCGGCCCGACAGCAACAGGTCCGCAGAGGCGCCCCAGCCGGCCAGCCGGGGCAGGATCCAGGTGATGCCGTACTCGCCGATCAGTCCCCGGCGCGGGAAGGCGGTGGCGAACTTCGCCCCGGCCGCCGCGAACCTCACGTCACACATCAGGGCGTGGGTGAGGCCGATGCCGACGCATGCGCCGTTGATGGCAGCGATGACGGGCTTGCGCAGTTCAGTGAGGAAATGCGGATGCCGTTCGCCGACGATCTTGCTGACGTCGGTGTCCTCGCTGATGCTGGCGCCGAGGTCCTGCATGGCCCCCATGTACGCGCCGGCGCAGAAGCCACGCCCGGTACCGGTCAACACCATTGCCCGGACCGCCGGATCCGCTTCGGCGCGATCGAAACCGGCATAGACGCCGGCGGAGATGTCGGCACCCCAGGAGTTCAGCCGCTCCGGGCGGTTCAGGGTGATGACGGCGACGCCGGCTTCCGTGACCTCGTAGAGAACCGCCTCGGTTCCGACACTGTCCGCAACCGTCATGTACCGATACCTCCCCGATGCCACACCAGCCGTTCAGACATACATACTGTATACCTATCGGTAGTACATTCCGCAAGCCTGGCTTTGTTGCCGCGACCTGCGCAAAGGGTGGTCAGGCGTAGATCAAACCAAGCTTGCGATAAGCGGTTTCGATCTGGGTCTTCGCGGCTTCCGGCAGCCACGCCTGCGGCGGGCGGGAATGCGGGTAGTCACCGATCGGCAGCCCAAGCACCGAGGCCGCGTACTTGAACGCGTCGGCCCAGTGGGTGAAATAGTCGGCTCGGCCCGGATAACAGGTGAACCAGGACCCCATGTCCAGGCTGAATCGGTCCAACCCGGACTCGCGACCGAAGTCCATGGCCTCGATCAGCCGGTCTGCGTATACGAGGTCCCAGTATTCGGTGAAGATGCGACGTTGCGGGGTTTCGTAGAGGTACCCGGCCGTGCCCAGCTGGGCCGGGCAGACTATTCCCTCCCGCAGCCAACCGGCTCGGTACACCGTGGTGTCGCATTCCCAGACCGCGAGGTAGGGCGCCAGGTCATGCAGTCGACGGCTCGCCGCCGGCCGGAAGGCGCCCTCCTTGGTGGCACACACGGCCGGGACCGCCTCGGCGATCGCGGCGCTTTCGTCCGGGGTCAGCACATAACCCGACGACGGCGAGTTGAACATCCCCAGGGCGATATCGGTGCGATCGGCGATATAGGAGAAGAAGCGCAGGACGCCCTCTCCTCCATGCGCTTCCATCATGGGCGTCTGGATGTAGACGATGTCGGCACCCGCCCGCTGAGCATGCAGCGTCAGCTCCAGACAGTCCTTGGCGGAGGTCGCCGCGGTGCAGGCCTGGATCACGACATGCGGATCGATGCGGCGGCCCTCTTCGATCGCCACTTCGAGCAGTTGCTTGCGCTCGGCCAGGGTCAGCGCCCAGAACTCGGCCAACCCGCTGGTACACCACAGCATCTGGTGACCGAGGTCGCCGACACAATAGCGCACGAGGTATCGGTAGGCGGCCCAGTCGATGTCGTCGCCGTCGGTTCCACAGAACGGGGTGTAGAGCGAGTCACCGATTCCGCGCAATGCCGAGCGAGCCCAGTCCCGCGCTTCGGCTGCTGTTGCCATTACGGCCCCCTAGGTGAAGTCCGAGCCACCGTCCACGTTGATGTTGGCCCCGGTCATGTACGAGTTGCGCTTGGAGGCCAGAAACGCTGCCACAGGCCCGATTTCGCTCGGCAGCCCGGCACGCGGCAGGTGGGCCGGATGCCCGAAATGTTCGTCGATGGCCGCCATCAACGCATACGGATCGTTGCCGTCAACGCCCACCGTGTCGGCCCAACCACGCAGCGCTTCCGACGAGATACTGCCCGGCGAAACCACATTGACCATGATCTCGTCCTCGGCCAGCAACAGCGACAGATTCTTGGAGACACTGTTCACGGCCGCCTTGGCCGCGGTGTACGCCGGTAACCGGGTGCTCTGCCGCTGGGTGGAGTGCGCCGAGAAGTTGACCACGCGCGCCCACTCGGCCTTCCGCAGCCACGGCAACGCCGCCCGCACGCAGCGCACCATGCCCATCAGACCGGCATCGAACGCCTCCTGCCACTGATCGTCGGTCAACTCTTCGAAGTTGCCCGCGGCCCCCGGGCCGACGGTGTTGATCAGTGCGTTGAGCTCACCCCACCGCTCGCCCACCGCGGCGAAGGCCTGCTCGACCTGGGAGCCGTCTGAGGTGTCGGCGACGATCGCCACCGCCTCCGGCGACCCGAGGCGCGTCAGTTCCGTTGCGGCAGCTTCAAGTACATCACGAGAGCGCCCGACGATCGCGATCCGCGCACCGTCCTGCGCCAGACACTGCGCGGTCGCGAAGCCCATCCCGCGGCCACCGCCCACGACGACGGTGGCCGCACCCTCGAATCCGAGATCCATGGCCGCAATGACTCCCCGGTCGCTTCGCCCCTGCCCGCCGGGCTCAGGAACCGGTCCAATTGGGGGCGCGCTTCTCGGCGAAGGCGATCGCACCCTCCTTGGCGTCGTTGGACGAGAACACCGGCCCGAGGAGTTCGCCCTGCTTCTTCCACATCTCGTCGGCCGACCACTCCGACGACGACGCGATGATCTCCTTGGTCACCGCCACGGCCAGCGGGCCGTTGGCGGTGATGCGATCGGCGAGTTCGAGCGCACCGTCGAGCGCCTCGCCCGGCTCGGTCAGCTTGTTGACGAATCCCCACGCCGCGGCTTCTTCGGCGGTGAAGCTGTCGCCGGTGAGCGCAAGCTCCATCGCCTTCTGGTAGGGAATGCGCTGGTGCAGCCGCAGCAGTCCGCCACCGCCGGCCACCAGGCCGCGCTTGACCTCGGGGATGCCGAACTTGGCGACCTTGGAGGCCACCACGAGATCCGTCGCGAGGACCAGCTCGGTTCCACCCGCCAGCGCGAACCCTTCGACGGCGGCGATCAGCGGCTTGCGCGGCGGGCGTTCGGTGAAACCCGCGCCGCGACCGGGAACGTAGGGCAGTTCTCCGGCAGCGAACGCCTTGAGGTCCATGCCCGCACAGAAGTTTCCGCCCGCACCGGTCACGATCGCCACCGACAGTTCAGGGGTGTCATCGAGTTCGTCCATCGCATCGGCTAGTCCCTGGACCACCGCGAGGTTGAACGCGTTGCGCGCCTCTGGGCGGTTGATTGTGACGACGAGCGTGCGACCCCGTCGTTCCGTGAGAACTGCGTCCGACATCAATGCCCCTTTGCTCGCGGCCAATAACCCGGAAAAGCCTACTATAGGTATTACAGTACAAAGGCGACACCCCGTCGTTCTGACCCGAGCGACGCATCTGAGCCAACGGCGGGAGGCACCGACAGAAAGGTGACCGGTAAGGTTGACGGCGACAAGACCCCGCGACACGCGCACATAGGCGCAGTTCAGCTGGCGGCCGGCGGTAAATTCACTGCGATTGACCCGCGGCACAGGGACGGCTTGAGCAGATTTGAATTTGATGGAGGTGCCCGCAGTGGCAAAGCAACCGACCGCCGAGAAACGTCAACGGCGCGAACGCGGGTCCATCAATCCCGAGGACATCATCAAGGGCGCCTTCGAACTTGCCGAGCAGGTGTCGATCGACAACCTCAGCATGCCGCTACTGGGCAAACATCTGGGCGTCGGTGTCACGAGCATCTACTGGTACTTCCGCAAGAAGGACGATCTGCTCAACGCGATGACCGACCGCGCGCTCCGCGAATTCGTCGTCGCCACCCCCTATGTCGAGGCCAAGGATTGGCGCGAGTCGTTGGCCAACCATGCCAGGACCATGCGAAAAGCCTTCATGGGTAACCCGATTCTGTGTGATCTCATTCTCATTCGGTCGGCCCTGAGCCCTCGTGCCGCCCGCCTGGGTGTCCAGGAGATGGAGACCGCGATCTCCGGGCTGGTCGAGGCCGGGTTGTCGGTCGAGGACGCCTTCGACACGTACTCGGCCGTCTCGGTGCACGTCCGCGGGTCGGTGGTGCTACACCGCCTCTACGAGAAAAACCGGGCCAACGACAACGCCCCCGGAGATTACGAAGAGACCATGGTCATCGACCCCGAAGTCACGCCGCTGTTGGCGCAGGTGACCAACGAGGGGCATCGCATCGGCGCAGCCGACGAGAAGAACTTCGAGTACGGCCTGGAGTGCATCCTGGACCACGCGGCCGCGCGGATCGCGCAACCCCCTGCCGCCAAGGCCAAGCGCAAATAAGCCCAGCCTGAGCCGGAGTCGTGCCCCTGGCCGCTCCGGCCTCTTTCCCTCACCCCCATCGCCCGGACTTGCGTTGTCGTCCGGGCGATTTCGCGTCTTCGGAACATCGAAAGCCGGCTACGTCCGATCGATCTACAGGTTGTGTCATCCACGATTGTTACATTGACAAATGTAACAGTCTGTGGTGACGTAAATGGCGTGACCGCAGCTGCCCCACCCGACCTGCCGGCCGTTCCCAGCGGGCGTTCGCTACGCGCCGTGGTGGCAGCTACCGCCACCCGCGCGACGTTGGGTTGTCTCACCGGTGCCATTCCGATGAATCAAGCGGGCGTGTGGTTTTCCCGCGGACTGATCGCCACCATCATGGGGACGTTGGGATCGATGCCCGAGGGCACCAGGGTGATCCCGGTCCGTCAGCCCGGGCTTCGCGGTGAATGGGTGGTCGGGCCGGGGGTGAAGTTCGGTACGCGCGCCGGCTATTACGTCCACGGCAGCGCCTACGTGATCTGCTCGGCGCAGACGCACCGCAAGCTGGTCGCACAGTTGTCCGCTGCCACCGGCCTCCCGTTTTTCTCCGTCGACTACCGCCTGGCTCCCGAACACCGATTCCCAGCCGCCGCCGATGACGTCGAAGCCGGCTATCGCTGGTTACTCACCCAGGGTTATGCGGCATCGGACATCGTGATCGGCGCGGACTCCGCGGGTGGCCACCTGACCTGCGACCTCCTACTCGCGCATGCCGACGAACCCGGTTTCCAGCCCGCCGCAGTCGTGCTGTTCTCCCCGCTGGTCGACCTCACCATGGAGCTGGCCGTGCGGCAGGAAAGGATGCGGCGCGACCCGGCCATGTCCGCGGGCGCCGCGCGGCAGTTGGTCGGGCTGTACACCGTGGCGCAGGACCCCGACCACCCGCGTCTACGCCTGGACTTCGCGAAAGCTGATCGCCTGCCGCCCATGCTGGTCCAGGTCGGCGAGTTCGAAATGCTCAGCGCCGACGCCCGTCACCTCGACGCCGAGGTGAACAGGGCCGGAGGGGCGAGCACGCTGGAAGTGTGGCCCGGCATGGTGCACGTTTTCCAGGCCTTGCCGCGGCTGGCACCGGAAGCACGACTCGCACTGCGCCGGGCGGCGGGGTTCATCGCCTCCGCGCTGGCGGACGACCGGCTCGACCACGTGGAGGTCTGCTGATGTTCGGATTTGACCTGCTGCTCAGAGCTTTTCGCGGAGAGCGCCGCTGCACCAACGCGAAAGCCGTGGTGACCGGCGCCGGAAGCGGCATCGGGCGGTCGTTCGCCCTTGAGCTCGCCCGGCGCGGTGGCGAGGTGATCTGTGCCGATATCGACCCGGACCGGGCCGACGAGACGGTGGAGCTGATCGGTGAACTGTCCAGCGGCAAGGGTCACGCCGTGGTATGCGACGTCTCCGATCGCAGCGCGATCGAACAGTTGGCCAAGCACGCCAACAGCATCTTCGGCGGCCCGCCGACTCTGGTGATCAACAACGCCGGCGTCGGCGTCGGCGGGAAACCGATCGGCGCCATCGGATTCGACGACTGGGACTGGGCGCTCGGGATCAATCTCTGGGGCGTCGTGTACGGGTGTGAGGTCTTCACCCCGATCCTGCGCGAAGCCGGCCGCGGCGGGATCATCAATGTCGCCTCGGCCGCCGGGTTCGCCGCCGCGCCCTCGATGGGGCCGTACAACGTCTCCAAAGCCGGTGTGATGTCGCTGTCGGAGACGCTCGCCGCCGAGCTCGCCGGCGCGGGCGTGGCGGTGACGGTGCTGTGTCCGACCTTCGTGAAAACCAACGTGTTTCAGGACGGCCGCATCACCCCCGGCTCGATGAACCTCAGCCGGCAACTGGCTCGATGGACGGGGCTGTCTCCGGACAACGTCGCGGCGCGCACCCTAGACGCACATGACAGTGGCCGGCTGTACGTGGTGCCACAGATCGACGCGACCGTCATCTGGCATCTCAAGCGTCACTTCCCGGGCCTCTACGTCCGCGGCGCCGGACTACTCGGCCGGGTGCTCCCCAAAGACTGAAGCCTTCCCGACAACCGCACCTACGAACTCAAGGACGCATCATGGCGATGGATCTCGACAACATGCTGCAGATGATCAAGGACCGCCAGTGGGCCCTGGTCGATATCGACTGGGACGCACCGGGCGCCGAGCTGATCGAGCCCGAGCTGCACGCCAAGCTCAAGCCGTTCATGACCGACCTGATGTGGATCGAGAACGTCGGCGCCCGGGGTTTCGCCGCCCTGGCCAAGAAGGCACCGAATCCGACGCTCAAGAGCATCTATGAACATTTCCACGCCGAAGAGCAGAAGCACGCCAACGCCGAACTCGCCTTGATGCGCCGGTGGGGCATGCTCGAAGACGACGAGATCCCGCCGCCGAACGTCAACGTTCAGCTGGTCATCAACTGGCTGGACAAGTACTCCGACGGGATGGGCCTGACCTTCCTGGGCACCGTCATCCCGATGCTGGAGGTGGCGCTCGACGGGGCGCTGATCAAGTTCATCACCGACGAGGTCAAGGATCCGGTGGCACAGGAGGTGTTCAAACGCATCAACTCCGATGAGTCGCGGCACCTGGCCGTCGACTTCGAGGTGATGGACATCCTCGGGCATGCCGACATGCGCAAGCTGCTCATCGAGCTGGTCGGCGGCTGGATCAAACCCACGTTCCTGGTCGGTGTGCTCAGCTACTTCCCGCTGTTGAACAAGATGCGCGACAACATCGTCGCCATGGGCGTCAACGAAGACCGGCTGTACCAGGCGATGCGCAGGTTCCAAAGTGTGGGCGAGCGAAGCGAATTCGCCCGCCGGCTGCCGATGTACCGGATCATCTCGTGGCAGAGCCGCAAGGTGATCGACCGGACTTCCAAGTACCACTGGCTGGCGGATTCACTGGTCAAGATCACCGGCGTGATCCCGATGTCCCTGGTCCAGAACTCGCCCACCTGGTCGCAGGAACTGACCTACGAACCCGTCGCCTGAAGGATGCCCGACATGACTGCTTCTTCCTCGGCCGTTGCCATCATCGGCGCCGGATTCGCCGGTATCGGTGCGGCCATCCGGCTCAAGGCCCAGGGCGTCGACGACTTCGTCATCTTCGAGCGCGATCACAGGGTCGGCGGAACCTGGCGCGACAATACCTATCCCGGTGCGGCCTGCGACATTCCGTCGCGGCTGTACTCGTACAGCTTCGCGGCCAACCCGGACTGGTCGCACACCTACTCGGGCAGTGCCGAGATCCTGCAGTACATCGACGGCATGGTCGAATCGTCCGGTATCGCACCGAAAATCCGCTTCGACCACAACGTCGTCGGGGCCTCCTACGACGCGGTCGCCGGCGAATGGACCCTCAACCTCAAGGGCCGGGAACCGGTACGGGCACGAAACGTCATCGTCGCTTCCGGTCCGCTGGCCAACGCCAGCTTCCCGGACATCCCCGGGATCGACACATACGAAGGCCACAAGATTCACAGCGCCCGGTGGGACCACGATTACGATTTCGCGGACAAGCGGGTCGCGGTCATCGGGACCGGTGCCAGCGGGGTACAGATCGTGCCCGAACTGGTGAAGACCGCGAAGTCGGTCAAGGTCTTTCAGCGGACCCCCGGATGGGTACTGCCGCGGGTCAATACCGCAACCGGCAGCTGGCTGAAGCGCCTCTACCGCAACGTCCCGCTGACCCAGAGCCTGATGCGCAGCGCCTGGTACTGGGGACACGAATCGGTCGCCCTCGGTGTGGTCTGGGACAGCCCGTTCACCCGGATCGTCGAGGCGGTCAGCAGCGCCAATCTCCGCCTGCAGGTAAAGGATCCGTGGTTACGGCGCCAGCTGACACCCGATTATTCCGCCGGATGCAAACGGCTGCTGATGACCAGCGAGTACTACCCCGCCCTGCAGGCCGACAACTGCAAGTTGGTGACCTGGCCCATCGCCCGCCTGTCCCCCAACGGCATTCGTACCGTCGAAGGCATCGAGCATCAATTCGACTGCATCGTGTTCGCCACCGGGTTCGACGTCTGCAAGGCCGGCACCCCGTTCCCGATCACCGGGAACGGCGGCCGCGAGCTGGCTGCCGAATGGAGTCGCGGCGCCTACGCCTATCGCAGTGTTGCCGTGGCCGGTTACCCGAACCTGTACTTCACCTTCGGCCCCAACTCCGGACCCGGCCACAGTTCGGCCCTGGTGTACATGGAGGCTCAGATCAACTACATCGTCGAGGCGATCTCCACGGCCCTGCGGTACGACTGGAAATCGCTGGAAGTACGGCACGAGGCCCAGGACCGCTACAACGAGCACATCCAACGCCGCCTCCAGTCGACGACGTGGAATTCCGGTTGCCAGAGCTGGTACCTGACCGAGGACGGTTTCAACGCCACCATGTATCCCGGCTTCGCCACCCAGTACGTCAATCAACTCAAGAACGTGAATCTGCACGACTACAAGATCACCGCGCGTCGCGATGACGAGATCGCCCTGGCTCAGGTCAGCGGCGACACCGTGCCCACCGGATAGGATTCCGTGGTGGCCGAGTATCGGATTGACGACCTCGCTCGGGAAGCGGGGACGACAACCCGGAACGTACGCGTCTACCAGGACAACGGGCTGCTGCCCCGGCCTCAGCGCCGGGGCAGGGTCGCGATCTACACGGATCGACACCTACGCCAACTGCGCGCGATCACGCGGCTGCTCGGCGAGGGCTTCACGCTCAAACACATCACGAAGTTCCTGACCGGATTGCAGCCCGGTCAGAACCTCGTCGACGTGCTGAACCTGTCCGACCTCGAGGAACTCGTCACCGCACCGTGGTCGCGCGCGGAGCCACGCACCATGTCCCTGAGCGAGCTCGAAGAACGGCTCGGCGAGCTGGACGCCTCGATGCTGAGCCGGCTCACCACACAGGGCCTGATCGCACCGACCGCCGATGCGGACATCTACGCGGTGACCGATGTCCGGCTCATCGACGACTTCGGCTCACTCGTCTCCCGGGGCATGCCGCTCGAGATCCTCCTGAAAACCAGCGCGGCGGTCGACAAGTTGCTCGACGCGGCCGCTCGTGAGCTGACTCGCGGCGGTCATACCGAAGTCGTCCGCCAGCGGGGGCCGGGCTGGTTGCCCACCAACGATGCCGAACTGGCCTGGGCCGCCGATCTGGTGGACACCATGCGCCGGGCGGCCAGACGACTCGCGCACGCCAGCTTGGATCGCGCGTTCGACGAAGCCGTCCGCGCGGAGTTGCACGAGTACCAAACTGCGGGCAAGGGCGAGCCCGACGGGGACATCGCACCGGATGGCCCCCGCCGGGCTCACGCCAAACGCGCTAAACCTCGATGACCAGCCCGCCACCCTGACCGCCGCCGGCGCACATCGCGGCCACCCCGATACCGCCGCCACGGCGCTGCAGTTCGTAGATCAGCGTGGTCACCATGCGGGCACCGGAGGCCGAGATCGGATGGCCGAGGCTGCAACCGCTGCCGGAGAAGTTCACCAGTTCCTCGTCGATGCCGTACTTGCGCACCGCGGCGATCGGTACCGACGCGAACGCCTCGTTGATCTCCCACAGCGCCACATCCGAGGGCTTGAGCCCGGCGCGGTCGAGGACCTTGCCGATCACCTCGACGCCGCCGAGACCTGTGTCACGAGCGGCAACGCCGACTGCACCCCACGCCCGCACCTTGGCCATCACGTTGAGGTTCTCCGCGGCCGCGTAGTCGTCACCGACCAACGCGACAGCAGCGGCAGCGTCGTTGGTGCCGCTGCTGTTGCCCGCGGTGATGGAGAATCCTTCGATCTCCGGGTGCAGGACCTTGAGTTCGGCCAGCTTCTCGGCGGTGGTGCCGCGACGCGGATGCTCGTCGACGCTGAACTCGATGACCGAACCGTCGGGCTGGTTGACCTTCAGCGGCACGATCTCGTCGAGGAACTTGCCCGCATCGATCGCGGCGATGGCCCGCTGATGCGACCGCGCGGCCCAGGCGTCCATGTCCTCACGGGTGATGCCGGCTGCCTGCGCGGTGTTCCAGCCGACCGTGATCGACATGTCGCGCATCGGCGCATCCGGGGTCTCGACGTGCGTCGGGGTCATCCACGGCTCGATGAACTCGATTTCCGGCCCGAACCCGGGCACTCGCCACTTCATCAGCGGCGAGGAGGACAACGACTGCACACCGCCGGCGACAAGAACCCGCTCCATGCCGGAGCCGATCTGCGCCGCGGCATTACCGATCGCGGTGAGTGACCCCGCGCAATGCCGGTTGACGGCCTGACCGGGCACCGATTCCCATCCCAGAGCGTCGGCCGCGTAGCGGGCGATATCACCGCCGCCGTAGTTCGACTCGGCGAAGATCAGATCGTCGATGGCTTCCGGGGCGATCCCGGCACGACGCACGACCTCGGGCAGGACGGTGGTGATCAGGGTTTCCGGCGGGGTGTTGACCAGGGTCCCCTTGAAGGAACGGCCGATCGCTGTGCGGGCAGCGCCCACGATGACGGGTGTTGGCATGGTTCCACCTTTACGCTATGTCTAGTTTGTGTAACGGTATCAGGACGGGTTTCTACTGCGGTTCGGGGACGTGGAAATGTTCGTCACGCAGCCGGAACGCTTCCTTGGTGCCATGCTGCGCGCGGGTCTTGACGAAGTTGAACTCGCCGGGCGAGAACTGCAGGTTGGTGCCGTAGGCGTGGAAGATGTAGCTGGCCACCTCCTCGCCCTGGTAGGCCTGGCTCTGTTCGACGAGCCGGAACGCCTCCTTGGCGATCACCACCCCGTCGGCCGGCATCTTGGCCGCCTTGGCCGCCCAGTACCGCGCGCGGGCGCTCACCTGGCCGGCGTCACACGTGTCGGTGAAGATGCCGAGGTGCTCGATCGAGCCGGCCTCGATGATGTCGCCTGTCAGCAGCATCCGCCGGGCCAGCACCGGACCGAGCCGGTGGAAGAACATGTGCAGGCTGCCCAGCGCCGGGCCGAGGAACCGGGTGGCCGGCATCCCGATCTTGGTATCGCGGGCGATCACCGAGATATCGGTCATCAGCGCCATCTCGAACCCGCCGCCGAGCGCGTAGCCACTGATCTCCCCCACGGTGACCTTCGGGAAGCCCATGAAGTTGTGGTAGAAGCCAAAAGACTTGCGGTCCACGGTGAGTCGGCGCCGCTGACTGGGACGTGACTTCTTCTGCTCTTCGCGCGGACGCTCACCGCCGTACCAGCCGTAGGCATTGTTCATATCGGCACCGGTGCTGAACACGCCCTCTGCACCACGCAGCAGCACTACGGTCAAATCATCGTCGTCGGCCACGATGTCGAGGTAGCGGGCGATCTCGTCACGCATCACCGCGTCGTAAGAGTTGCGCTGCTTGGGATTGTTCAGCGTGATGGTGGCGACGCGGTGGTCCGCATCGACCTCGAACAGCACCCGATCATCGGTCATGCGAAATCAACCTCGCTTCAATGGTTTTTCCGTCGCCGGCGGCCAACGTGGTGCGCCGCGCGGCAGTGAGATGGTCGGCCGCGAGCTTGCCGGCCCGCGCCGTATTTCCGTCGGCGATCGCATCCACCAGCCGCTGATGGTCCCGCAGCGCGGCCCGCATGGTGGAGGCGGACATGCCCGCCTCACCCTCGCCTGTCCACACCCCGGACTCGTGCGTCGACCAGATCAGCTCCAGCGAGCCGATCAGCAGAATCATGGGTTCATTGCCACAGCGCGAAACCAACGCCTCGTGAAATCGCCGGGCGTTGGGTACGTACTGCGACATGTCGTCGTATTGCGCTGCCTGCCGGTCGATCTCATCCTGCAGGTACGGCACGACCTCGGTAGCACGGTCCGCGCGGGCAGCACACATGCCCGCGCAGATCGGTTCGAGGTGCAGCAAGGCCTCACTCACATCGGCCGGAGTGGCAGAGCGGGTCTGCAGCACCATGCCGATCATGTGGGCGGTGCGGTCGGCCGAGGGCATCTGCACCACTGCTCCGCCGACGTTTCCGCGACGCACAGAGATCAACCCGTCGGCCTCGAGCAGGTGAATGGCTTCTCGCAAGGCCGGTGGGCTGACTCCGAACTCCTGGAACAGGCTCTCCTGGGTGGGCAGGATGTCCCCCTCGCGCAGGCGGCCGGACAGGATGTCGTCGCGCAGCTTGGACGCGATGATCTCGGCAACCCGGGGCTGCCGGATGCGCCGTGCGCGTCCTTCCATCGGCGACCTTTCCTTGCTAACTTGTACAAGATACTAACCGCATCGCCTACTGTATGGGCAACTGTATGGATTTGGGAAGGCTGACTCAGGTGAGTGACGGTTCCGTGACCACATCCTGCGTGGACTCCGCCCTGCGCATCACCCTCGACCGGCCAGAGCGGCGTAACTCGTTGAGCCACCGCATGATCGACGACCTGGTCGACACTTTGACCGCGGCCGCCTACGACGATGCGCTGCGGGCCGTCGTGATCACCGGAGCCGGTGAGGACTTCTGCACCGGAGCCGATTGGGTCGCCACCAACGATTCCGGTCAACGGCCCCGCACCGGCGATCTGGTCCGCCGGATTCCCCACACCGCGCACCGCGTCATCGAGCTCGTCGCCACCATCCAACTCCCGGTGGTGTGCGCCGTGCGGGGGTGGGCCGTCGGGCTGGGATGCAACCTGGCGCTGGCCGCCGACTTCACCATCGCCGACGCCGGGGCGACGTTCTGGGAGCCGTTCATGAACCGCGGGTTCACCCCTGACTCCGGGGCCAGCTGGCTGTTGCCACGGCTGGCTGGGGTGGCCCGGGCCAAACGAATGCTGCTACTCGGTGAGAAGGTCAGTGGCACACAAGCCGCCGACTGGGGGTTGATCCACAGCGCGGTGCCCTCCGACGACTTGGACACCGATGTCGACACGCTGTTGGCACGACTGGCCGCCGGGCCCACCGTCGCGATCGGCCTGGCCAAGCAGGCCATCGCCTACGGCCAACACGCCACGCTGTCGCAATCGCTCAACCAGGAGCTGTCCAATCTGGAACTCTCCTGCCGCACAGCCGATTTCAAAGAGGGCCTGGCCGCGTTCCGCGAGCGACGCGACCCGGACTTTCAGGGTCGATGAACCGAAGGAAGACGATGACCACTATTGCGACCTACGACACCATCAAGTACGAGGTGGACGGACACAAGGCCACCATCACATTGAACCGGCCCGATGCGCTCAATGCGCTGTCGCCGCATATGATCACCGAGCTGCGGGCGGCCTACGCCGAAGCCGAGAACGACGACAGCGTCTGGCTGATGATCGTCACCGCCAACGGCCGCGCCTTCTGCACCGGCGCCGATGTCAAGGAGATCCCCGGCGACGGAAAGGTCGTCAACGAGCGGCCCTACCTGTCCACCTACGAACAATGGGAGGCACCCCAGGAGGGCACCCCGCCCTTTCGGAGCATGGCCAAGCCAGTCGTAGTGGCGATCAACGGTATCTGTTGCGGGGCCGGTTTGGATTGGGTCACCACCGGTGACATCGTGATCGCCTCGGACAAGGCGACGTTCTTCGACCCGCACGTCAGCATCGGCCTGGTCGCCGCGCGCGAGATGGTGCGCCTGGCCAAGGCACTGCCCCGCTCGGTGGCGCTGCGAATGGCCTTGATGGGCAAGCACGAACGGATGACCGTCGAGCGCGCTTACGAACTCGGTCTGATCACCGAGATCGTCGAGCACGACAAACTGTTGGAGCGCGCCCACGAGATCGCCGACATCGTATGCCTCAACGCCCCGCTGGCAGTGCGGGGCACCCGCCTGGCCATTCACAAGACGCTGGATCTGCCGTTGCACGACGGCGAGATCCTGGCTGAGACGTTCCGTGAGCGCGTGGTCCGCACCGAGGATGCGCTCGAAGGGCCACGGGCGTTCGTGGAAAAGCGCAAGCCCAACTGGCAGGCGCGGTAATGGTCGATGAGCGCTTGCGCGAAGAGGAGACAGCTCTGATGACCATCCTTCTCGACTTCGACCACGATTCCCGCGTCGCGACCGTCACACTGAACCGGCCCGAAGCGCTGAACTCGTTCAACCGCGCGATGTGCAAGGAGATGCGCGATGCGTGGCACGCCATCAAAGACGACGAGGGCATCAACGCCGTGGTGTTGCGGGCAGCGGGCGACCGGGCGTTCAGCGCCGGGCTGGATGTGAAGTCCAGTTATGGGCAGCCCGAGATCGTCTGGAACCACGAGGATCCCGGCGAGTTACTCAGCCCGAAGTGGCAGAAGATGTGGAAACCGGTGGTGTGTGCCGTGCAGGGCATGTGCACGGCCGGGGCGCTCTACTTCGTCAACGAATCCGATGTGGTGATCTGCTCGCAGGAAGCCACGTTCTTCGATTCTCATGTGAGCGCCGGGTTGGTGTCGGCGTTGGAGCCGATCGGCCTCATGCGCCGGGTAGGGCTCGGCGATACCTTGCGGATGGCGTTGATGGGCAACGACGAACGCGTCAGCGCCGAGACTGCCCTGCGCATCGGGTTGGTGACCGAGGTGGTGGCCAGAGACCAATTGTGGGACCGGGCGAACGAAATCGCCACCACCATCGCCGCGAAACCGCCGACAGCCACCCAAGGTACCGTGAAAGCGATCTGGGAATCCTTGGACCGGCCCTACCGTGCCGCCATGGATCAGGGCCTCATCTATACCCGACTGGGCAACCCGATCGCCAAGGCGGAACTCGCCGCACGTCCCCTGCCCAAGACCGCACCCCGGATCCGCTGATGGCTCATCCGCTCTCCCAACGCATCGACGATGTCCTCGATCTCGACCCGGCCGCGAACGCCATCCAGTACGACGGCCAGTGGTACACCTGGGGCCAGGTCGCGGCGCCGGCACGGCGCATCGCCGCGGTGTCGGCCGGCAACCGGGTCGGGATTCTGCTGCGTAACCAACCCGCCCACGTGGCGGCGCTGCTCGGCGTGCTGGCCGCCGACGGCACTGTCGTGGTGATCAATCCGTCCCGGGGCGACGAACGCACCCGCGCCGACATCGAGGCACTCGACCTTCCGGTGTTGATCGGTTCGGCGGAGGACATCACCGCGCTGACGACGCCCTCCGCCGCGACCACGACGGTAACGATCCGCGACCTCGACACTCCGCCCGAGATCCGGCGGGCCCAGAATCCGACGCCGGATCCCGGACGGCCAGGGGTAGCGGTGTGGATGCTGACCAGCGGCACCACCGGCCCTCCCAAGCGGGTGGACCTGACCTACGACATGCTGGCCCGCAGTGTGATCGGACGCGATCCCGAAAATGCCCCGACACCGACAGAATTGCGCCGTGGCGTGGCCATCGTCAACTCACCGCTGGTGCATGTCGGTGGTGTGTTCCGAGTGTTGCTGTGTATCGCCGAGGCCCGCCCCTTCGTGCTGCTGCCCAAGTTCGAGCTGGCGCGCTGGGCCGCCGCCGTACGCGAACACCGGCCGCGGGCCGTGTCGCTGGTGCCTGCCGCGCTGCGCATGGTGCTGCACTCCGACCTCACCCGCGACGACCTGTCCGGCGTCCAGGCGGTCACTTCCGGCACCGCGCCCCTGTCCGCTGACGATGCCGATGCCTTCACCGAAAAGTTCGGCATCCCGGTGCTGACCTCCTATGCCGCGACCGAGTTCGGTGGCGGGGTGGCCAGCTGGACACTTGCTGATCACCAGCAGTACTGGAAAGCCAAGCGCGGCAGCGTGGGGCGGGCCAACCCCGGCGCGCAGCTGCGGGTGGTCGGCGAGGACGGCAAGCCGCTCGGACCCGACGAACAGGGCTTGCTGGAGGTCAAGCCGGCACAGTTCGACGCCGACGGGGACTGGCTGCGCACCACCGACCTGGCCCGCATCGACGCCGACGGATTCGTCTGGATCCTCGGCCGCGCCGACCAGGCCATCATCCGCGGCGGGTTCAAGGTGATGCCCGATGATGTCCGTACCGCCCTGGAAAGCCACCCCGCGGTACGCGGGGCGGCAGTGATCGGCATATCCGATGACCGACTGGGCGAGACTCCGGTGGCGATGGTGGAGCTGCACGGCACCACCACCGTCGACGCTCTGCTCGACTACCTGAGTGCCCGCCTGGCCCGCTACGAGATCCCCACTGACATCGCCATCGTCGAGACCATTCCCCGAACCCCCTCGGGGAAAGCTGATCTCGGCGCGGTACGGCACCACTTCACCTCACGTGTCTGACACTGTTGCAGAGCTCCTGCGGGCGGTCAGCGATCGCCCGCTGTTGGTCTGCGACGAAGAGCGGATCAGCTACGCCGAGGCGCGGCGCCGCTCCGCCGAGGTCGCCGGCGGCCTGATAGCCCTCGGCGCCGGCAAGGGCACACACGTCGGGTTGCTCTATCCGAACGGTGTCGATTTCGTAGTGGCGATGTTGGCGGTAGCCCGCATCGGTGCGGTGGCGGTGCCGTATTCCACCTTTCTCACCGCGGCCGAGCTGCACAGCCAGCTGCGCGCCAGCGATACTGCGATCCTGCTGTCGGCCCGCAGTTTTCGGCACCACGATTACGAGCACCGCCTGGAAGCGGTCGATACTCCGTGTCTGCAGCATGTGCTGTTCGACCTGCCGCACGCTGACCCGCGGTTGCCGGCCGATATCGAAGCCGATGTGGACGCGTGTGACCCGCTGGCCATCATCTACACCTCGGGATCCACCGGCTCCCCCAAAGGCGTGATCCACACGCACGGTTCACTGATCGGACATCAGCGCAACCTCAACGCCATCCGCGGGCTCACGGCCGACGACCGGCTGTTCTGCAACTCCCCGTTCTTCTGGATCGGCGGCTTCGCTTTCGGGCTCCTCGCCACGATGGTGGCCGGGGCGACGCTGGTCTGTTCGAATGCGACCGATGCCGGTGCCACCCTCGATCTCATCGAAGCCGAGAAACCCACCACGACCAACGGTTTCCTCGCCGGCATCGCCCACCTGAGCAAACACCCCAGCTACCAGGACCGCCACTTCTCGGCGAGGCGCGGCAACCTCTACCCCGTCATGGCGCCCGACTGCCGCCCCACCGACTCGGAACTGCGGCACAACATGCTGGGGATGACCGAAACCGGCAGTGTGGTCCTGATCGATGCCGACGATGGTGATCAACCCGAGCACCGTCGCGGCAGTTATGGCCGCCCCGCACCCGGATTCGAGACCACAGTGCTGCCGTCGGGCGAATTATGCGTGAGGGGACCGTATCTCATGCAAGGTTATTACGGTCGAAACCGCGAGGAGTGCTTCGATACCGACGGCTGGTTTCACACCGGCGATCTGGTTCGTGTCGACGACGACGGATACTTCTATTTTCTGGGCCGGGCCGGCGCGATGATCAAGACCGCCGGCGCCAATGTCACCCCCGGCGAGGTCGAGAAGGCGCTGGCCGATCTCGGTGTCACCGCCCACGTCCTCGGATTGCCCGACAGCGGGCGCGGGCAGATCGTAGCGGCCGTGATCGTCACCGATGACCCCGTCGCCCTCGACGTGGTGCGTAGCCGGCTGCGCACCACGCTGTCCGCCTACAAGGTGCCGCGGGCATTCACGGTATGCCGCCCCGCCGACCTGCCGACGCTCTCCAGCGGCAAGCTCGACATGAGCGCACTGGCAAGGCTGTTCGATGACTGACACCATCGACGCGCTGGTGCGCGCTCATTCGTCATCGACCAAACCGGCGGTGGTCGATCCGTCGATGCGGATTTCCTATTCCGAACTTGAGCGCAGTACCGCCGAATTGGCAGCCGGGTTCATTGCCGCCGGAGTCACCAAAGGCTCCCGCGTCGGGCTCATCATGCCCAACGGAGTGCAGTGGGTGCAGACTGCGATTGCCCTGATGCGGATCGGCGCCGTCCTGGTGCCGTTGAGCACTCTGCTTCGGCCAGGGGAACTCGCGGCGCAATTACGCATGGCGTCGGTGTGGTTCCTCATCGCGGTTGACGAGTTCCGTGGGCATCGTTACCCGGTGAACCGGAATGAACTGCCCGCGCTGCGGACTGTGTGGACCGCCGAGGAAGCACAGCGGGTCAGCGGACCACGTGCCCGGGCTGATGCGCTGGCGTCCTGCGTGCGCGAAAGCGACCCGATGGTCATCATGTTCACCTCGGGAAGCAGTGGAGCGCCCAAGGGTACTGTCCATTCGCATCGAAATGCCCTGGGAGCCGTCCGTTCTGGACTCGATGCGCGCTGTATCACCGCCGACACCCGGCTATATCTTCCGATGCCGTTCTTCTGGGTCGGCGGTTTCGGTGCCGGCGTCCTCTCGGCGCTGCTCGCCGGGGCCACCCTGGTCACCGAACCGGTCCCCCGCTCCGAATCCACGCTCGAACTCCTCGAACGCGAACAGGTCACGCTGTTTCGTGGCTGGCCCGAACAGGCCGAGGCGCTGGCCCGCCACGCCGGAGCCGGGGACCTCAGCGCGCTACAGCCGGGAAGCCTCGAAGCCCTCTTGCCGGACCAGATGCGGTCCCGCCCCGGAGCGCGAGCGTCGTTGTTGGGGATGACGGAATCGTTCGGGCCGTACTGCGGATATCGAGCAGACACCGACATGCCGGAATCGGCATGGGGCAGCTGCGGTAAGCCGTTCGACGGCATGGACGTACGCATCGTCGACACCGAAACCGGCGCACCGGTGTCCCCTGGCCAAACCGGGACAATCCAGATCCGTGGCCCGCACGTGATGCGGGGCATCTGCCGGCGCAGCCGAGAAGACGTCTTCACCGCCGACGGCTACTACCCCACCGGTGATCTCGGCCACCTCGACGGCGAGGGATTTCTGTTCTACCGAGGCCGATCGGACGACATGTTCAAGGTCCGTGGCGCGACGGTCTATCCGAGTGAAGTGACCCGGGCGCTGCGATCTGTTTCCGGCGTCCGCGCCGCCTATGTGGTCAACGTTCCCGACGGCCAGACCAATCGGGTCGGTGCGGTAGTGGTGGGCGACGGGCTGTCGGTGGAGGCGCTGCGTAGCGACATTCTTTCGGCCATCAGCTCGTTCAAAGTGCCCACGCTCTGGCTCGTCCTCGATGAGGACGACGTCCCGCGCGGGGCCACCGGAAAGGTCGACAACGCAGCACTGCGGGCCATGTTGAGGGAAGGTGTTCCGCGATGAAAACCAAAGGGGCCCTGGTATGGGACTTCGGTCAACCGTGGTCGATCGAGGAGATCGACATCGGTGATCCGCGCAAGGGCGAGGTGAAGGTGGCCCTGGAAACCGCGGGGTTGTGTCATTCCGACCATCATTTGATGACCGGAGACATCCCGATGGCCGACTTTCCCATCCTGGGCGGGCATGAGGGCGCCGGGGTGATCGTCGAGGTCGGGCCCGATACCGAGGGCCTGGCGGTCGGAGATCACGTGGTGATGTCCTTCATCCCGTCCTGCGGTAGCTGCCCGGCGTGCCAGACCGGCCTCCGCAATCTCTGTGACCTCGGCATGGGCCTGCTCGCCGGCGCGTCGGTTTCCGATGGCTCATTCCGGGTGCAGGCCAAGGGACAGAATGTGATTCCGATGTCCCTGCTGGGCACGTTCTCCCCCTACGTCGTGGTACATCGAACCTCGGTGGTCAAGATCGACCCGTCGATTCCCTTCGACGTGGCATGCCTCGTCGGCTGTGGGGTGACCACCGGATACGGCTCGGCCGTGCGCAGCGCGGCGGTCAGGCCGGGAGAGGACGTGGCAGTCATCGGCGTCGGTGGAGTCGGCACCGCGGCCCTACAGGGAGCCGCGATCGCCGGTGCCCGGCGCATCTTCGCGGTGGATCCGATCGAATGGAAGCGTGAACAAGCACTCAAGTTCGGTGCGTTCGCGGCCTATCCCGACGTGACCACCGCCCTGGCCGAAGTGGCTGCGGCAACCGGAGGTCGCATGTGCCGCAAGGTCATCGTGACCGTCGGACGTACCGAGGGGCGCGATGTCGAGGCATGGATGCAGCTCACCGCCAAGGGCGGAACCTGTGTCTTGACGGCAATGGGCAACGTGATCGATTCCGAGACGAAGCTGAACCTGGCAGGTTTGACCTTGCTGCAGAAGAGCCTGCAAGGAAGTCTCTTCGGAGGCGGCAACCCTCAGTTCGACATACCCGAACTCCTCACGTTGTATCAACTGGGCCAATTGAACCTCGACGACATGGTCACCCGCGAGTACCGGCTCGAACAGATCAACGATGCTTACCGGGACATGTTGGAGGGACGCAACATCCGCGGGGTGATCCGCTACACCGAGGCAGACCGTTGACCTCGAACATCTTCGAACTGTTCGAGCTGATCGGCTATCGGGATGCCCCCGGATCGGCCGACGAGGCAGTGGTCGAGCTTCCCGTCGCCCCGCACGTGGTCAACACCAACGGCGGCCTGCAGGGCGGTCTGCTCGCGACCCTGGTCGACACCGCGGCCGGCAAGCTTGCCATGCGGCAATTGCCATCGGGGCACAGCGTGGTGACCTCGGACCTCAACCTGCGCTACCTTCGGCCGGTTACCGACGGCTCCGCCCGCGCCGTCGCCCGCATCGTGCATACCGGCAAACGGTCCATGGTCATCCAGGTCGACATCTTCACCGTCCCGGACAACGACCTGGCCGTCATCGCCACCGTCAGCTTTGCGAAGATCCAAGCCAAAGAGGCAACGTCGTGAAGCTCGGACTGTCCACACCTATCGTCATGCAGCATCCCGGTGAGTTCTCGCCGTGGGAGGCTGACGCCGGCCCTGACGAGCTGGCACTGGTCGCCGAGACCGCCGATCGTTTGGGGTTTCACCACCTCACCTGCGCCGAGCACACCGGTATCCCCGCCTCGGCCGCCGGGGTGCGCGGGACGGTGTACTGGGATCCGCTGGCCACCTTGTCATTCCTGGCGGCCCGCACCCGCCGGATCCGACTGGCCACCGCCGTGGTGGTGCTCCCCTATCACCACCCCGTGGCGCTGGCGAAGAGCTATGGCACCCTCGACCGGCTCAGTGGCGGGCGCGTGATCCTCGGTGTCGGCGTCGGATCTCTGACCGAGGAGTTCGAACTGCTCGGTGCCCAGTTCGACGACCGCGGGGCCGCGGCCGACCGCGACATCGCCCGGCTGCGGGCCGCGTGGGGTCAGCCGGTGGTCGACGGCTTTGCGATCGAACCCCACGCCACCACCACCGACCTGTCGGTCTGGGTGGGCGGGCGCACCAAACGCTCGCTGCGTCGGGCTGTCGAATTGGGCACCGGCTGGATGCCTTTCGGCCTCTCAGCCGACACGATCGCCGAGCTGCTCGCGCCGCATGACCTGCCCGCGGGTTTCGACGTCGTCCTGTCCCCCGGTGCGGCGCTGGACCCGTTGGGCGATCCGGACGCCGCACGCGGGCGTCTGAGCCGGTTGCGCGACGTCGGAGCCACCATCGCCAACTGCTCGGTGCAGGCTCGCAATGCCGAACACTTCTGCGAGCAGCTCGCGGCGCTGCAGGCGATCGGCGAGGATCTGTAGTCATGCAATGTTGACGATTACACGATGGCGTTGGTCCGCAGCTCGGAGATCTGTGCGGCGTCATAGCCGATCTCGGCGAGCACCTCGTCAGTGTGTTCCCCCAACAGCGGAGCCCGCCGGCGGATCGTGCCCGGTGTCGCCGACATCCGGAACGGGGTTTCGATGATCGGCACGTCCCGTGAGGCTCCCGGATACGGGACCCGCTGCAGGTAACCCATGGCCTGAATGTGCGGATCGTCGAGCACATCCTGCGTGGAATGTAACGGTGCGGCCGGCATTTTCGCCTTCTCCAGCAGTTCCAGTACTTCGGCCTTGGTCTTGTCTGCGCACCAGTCGGCCATGATGTCGTTGAGAACATCGCCGTTGGCCCAACGGGTGTCGTCGTTGGCGAACCGAGGATCGTCGAACAGTTCCTCGCGCCCCACCAGCCGGCACCAGCGCTTGAACATCGGCTGTCCGGCGACTTGCAGCAGAACCCATTGATCGTCGGCGGTGCGATACAGATCGCACGGCGCCACCGACGCGCCCTGGTTGCCCATCCTGGGCTTGTCGACCTGCAGCAGTTCCCGCTCGATCAGGAACGCGTTCGACAACATCAGCGCGGTCGGCAACAGGGCACCCTCGACGTGCTGGCCCGCACCGGTCTTGTCGCGGTGGTACAGCGCCATCATCACGCCGATCGCCAGAGTCAGCGCGGTGCCGAAATCCGCGTAGGGCACCACGGTTCGGATCGGCTGATCCGGCAGGCCCTGCCGGTAGACCGCCCCCGACATCACCTGCCCGGCGCCGTCGAAGCCGATCTTGTCGCTGTACGGACCGCCCTCACCGTAGGCGGTGGCGCTGGCCAGGATGATGTCGGACTTGACTGCCTTGAGCGTCTCGTAGTCCAGTCCGCTGGCCCGCATCCCGGCTGCCGGCATGTTGGCGATCACGATGTCGGCCTGGGCCACCAGGCGGCGGGTGATCTCGGCGCCCTCAGCGGTGGTGGAGTCCAGCGTCAGTGAGCGCTTGTTGCGGTTGCACTGCAGGAAGGTGCCGCCCTCCCCACCCTCTGTGACGGCCTGCACCCAACGGTCTTCCCCGCCTTCGCGTTTCTCCACGCGCAACACGTCGGCACCCATGTCGGCCAGGATCGCGCTGCACCACGGTGCCGCGATGAACCGGCCGTAGTCGAGCACCCGGATCCCGTCGAGAACCCCTGCCATACTCGCTCGCCTTCCTTCGGCGAGCAGACGCGTATGTACCCATTTCCGGCTGAAATCGGGTACATACGCGTCTGCTCGCGGGTCAAAGTTGCCTCTACTCGAGCACGCCCATGCGGTGGAGGTGTTCGGTCAACGGTTTCGACGCCGCGCACAGATGCTCGGCCATGGCGTCGCGGGCCGCCTCCCCGTCACGTGCCTTGAGCGCGGCCAGTATCCGGCGGTGGTCATGCGTGGACTGCTCAGGCCAGCCTTCGACGGTCGGATACACCGATTCCAGTGCGTACCGGGTGATCTGGGACATCAGCTGGGCCAGCTTCGGCGATTCGGCGGCCCGGTTCACACCGCGATGGAAGGCGTGGTTGAGCCGGACGGCCGCGTCGTGATCATCGCGGGCATAGGCGTCTTCCAGCTCCCGCTGGATCCGGTCGAGTTCGTCGAGTTGCCCGTCGCTGATCTGGCCCGCCGCCCGCGAAGCCAGCTGCCCACCGATGTGGGCCTGCACGCCGGCCACGTCGTCGATGTCACGGCGCGTGACCGGCAGCACCAGAAATCCACGCCGGGGTTGTTGGGTCAGCAGCCCTTCGGTGCGTAGGCCGAACAACGCCTCGCGCACCGGCGTCACGCTGATGCCCAGTTCGTCCGCGAGCTGCTCGAGGCGGATGTATTTGCCGGCCGGATAGGTGCCGTCGAAGATCCGTCTTCGGATCAGCCGGGCCACATCCTCGGCCAGCTGCGGCCGGGCGGCGAAATCGGGTATGGACACGGCTCAGACCCGATAGTCGGACAACAGTCGCTTGCTGATGATGTTCTTCTGGATCTCGCTGGTGCCCTCGCCGATCAGCAGGAAGGGAGCATCGCGCATCAGCCGCTCGATCTCGTACTCCTTGGAGTAGCCGTAGCCGCCGTGGATCCGGAAGCTCTGCTGGGTGACCTCCGAGCAGAACTCGCTGGCCAGGTACTTCGCCATACCGGCGGCGACGTCGTTGCGTTCACCGGAGTCCTTGAGCCGGGCGGCGTTGACCATCATCAGGTGGGCCGCTTCGACTTTCGTCGCCATCTCGGCCAGTTGAAACGCCACTGCCTGATGTTCGGCGATCGGTTTGCCGAAGGTCTCCCGCTGCTGTGCGTAGCGGACCGCCAGCTCGAAGGCCCGGATTCCGACACCGCAGGCGCGAGCCGAGACGTTGACGCGCCCGACCTCGACCCCGTCCATCATCTGGAAGAAGCCCTGGCCGGTGACGCCGCCGAGCACGTCGTCGGCACTGGCCCGGTAGCCGTCGAAGATCAGCTCGGTGGTGTCGATGCCCTTGTAGCCCAGCTTGTCGAGCTTGCCCGGGATGGTCAGGCCGGGCACCACTTCACCGAAGCCGGTGGGCTTTTCGACCAGGAACGCGGTCAGGTTTCGGTGCGGCTTGTCCGCACCCTCGTCGGTGCGTACCAGCGCTGCCACCAGCGTCGAGCTACCGCCGTTGGTCAGCCACATCTTCTGGCCGTCGATCGTGTACGTACCGTCGTCGTTCTTCTTGGCCCGGGTGCGGATGGCCGCGACGTCGGAGCCCAGCTCAGGCTCGGACATCGAGAAAGCCCCACGGGTCTCGCCGGTGGCCATGCGCGGCAGGAACTTCTGCTTCTGGGCGTCGGTTCCGTGCTGGCGGATCATGTAGGCGACGATGAAGTGCGTGTTGATCACGCCGGACACGCTCATCCAGCCGCGGGCCAACTCCTCGACACACAATGCGTAGGTGAGCAGCGATTCGCCGAGGCCGCCGTACTCCTCGGGAATCATCAACCCGAACAGGCCCATGTCCTTCATCTGGTCGACGATGGCCTGCGGGTAGGTATCGGAGTGCTCCAGCTCCTGGGCGCTAGGGATGACCTCCTTGTCGACGAATTGCCGTACCGTCGAGACGATCTCGGTCTGGAACTCGGTGAGTCCCAGGGTCTGGGCAAGTCTGGTCATGACACCCTCTCGAATACCGCGGCGAGGCCCTGCCCGCCGCCGATGCACATGGTTTCCAGGCCGTACCGGGCCTGACGCCGATCCAGTTCCCGGGCCAAGGTGGCGAGCATCCGCCCGCCGGTGGCCCCGACCGGATGTCCCAGCGAGATACCGGATCCCCGGACGTTGGTGCGCTCGAGGTCGCCCTCGCCGAACTTCCATTCCTTCATCACGGCCAGCGCCTGAGCGGCGAACGCCTCGTTGAGTTCGATGAGGTCGATGTCGCTCAACTGCAGATCGGCCTTGGCCAGGGCCACCTCGGTCGCCGGAACCGGCCCGATGCCCATGACATTGGGCGCGACACCCGCCGAACCCCACGACACCATGCGCACGAGTGGCCGCAGACCGAGCTCGGCCGCCTTCTCCGGGGTGGTCACGATGCACATCGACGCGGCATCGTTCTGACCGCTGGAGTTGCCCGCGGTCACGGTTGATTCCGGATCCTGCTTGAGCAGAACGGGTTTGAGCTTGGCCAGGGCTTCCACCGTGGTGTCCGCCCGCGGGTGCTCATCGGTGTCGATCACCGTGTCGCCCTTACGAGAGCTGACCGTCACGGGAATGATCTCCTCGGCCAGAACGCCGGATTCCTGGGCTGCCACGGCGCTGCGATGCGAGCGCACCGCGAGCTCGTCCTGCTCGATGCGGCTGATGCCGTATTCGCGGCGCAGGTTTTCGGCCGTCTCCAGCATTCCGCCCGGCACCGGATAGAACTGCCCACCGGCGGTGGTGCGTCCGCGCGCCAGCCCGTCGTGAATCTGGACACCGGTACGCGCTCCGCCCCAACGCATGTCGGTGGAGTAGAACGCGACGTTGCTCATGCTTTCCGCACCACCGGCCACCACCAGATCGTTGTCACCGCTGCGTACCTGCAGGCAGGCCTGGATTACGGCCTGCAGCCCGGACCCGCAGCGCCGGTCGACCTGCATGCCGGGAACCGTCACCGGTAGGCCGGCGTCGAGCGCCACCACGCGGCCGATGGCCGGAGCTTCACTGTTGGGATAGCAGTGCCCCAGAATCACATCCTGCACCTGCTCCGGTGCCACACCGGAGCGCTCCAGCAGACCCTTGAGTGCGGCGACGCCGAGTTCGACGGCGGTGAGAGACGCGAACATGCCGCCGTAGCGGCCGATCGGGGTGCGGACCGGTTCGCAGATAACCGCGTCGCGGGTCATACGTGCCGACCTCCGGTCACCTCGAGCACGGTACCGGTCATGTACGACGACAGGTCGCTGGCCAAGAACAGTGCCACCTTGGCCACCTCGTCGGGTTCGCCGGCACGGCCCATCGGAATCTCGGCCAGCTTCTGATCCCAGATCCGTTGCGGCATGGCCTCGGTCATCGCCGAGCGGATCAGCCCCGGCTGGATCGCGTTGACGCGGACCCCGAGATGGGCAAGCTCCTTGGCCGACGCCTTGGTCATGCCGACGATGCCGGCTTTGGCCGCCGAGTAGTTGGTCTGGCCGACCAAGCCAACCTTGCCCGAGATCGAGGACATGTTCACGATCGCGCCGCGCTTGTTCTCGCGCATGATCGCCGCGGCCGACTTGGTGCCGTTCCAGGTGCCCTTCAGGTGCACGGCGATGACCTGGTCGAACTGCTCCTCGGTCATCTTGCGCAAGGTCGCGTCACGCGTGATGCCCGCGTTGTTCACCATGATGTCCAGCCCGCCGAATCGCTCGACGGCGGCCTGCACGAGCGCCTCCACCTCGGCGGACGATGTCACGTCGCAACGGACTGCGGTTGCCACGTCGGGGCCACCGAGCTCCTGGGCGGCCGCCTCGGTGGCTTCCAGGTTGACGTCGCCGAGCACCACTCGAGCACCCTCGCCGATGAAGCGTTTCGCGATGGCCAGGCCCAGACCCTGGGCACCGCCTGTCACCACTGCAGTCTGACCGGTCAGCAACGACACCTGATCACCTAACTTTCGATCGCGGGGGCTCTGTCTAGCTCAGATCATATTTCATATACGATATTGGACATTCATCGCCCCTGCGGATTCCGCGCGACGAAATGGAGCTCACCTGTGACCACGACCGCGGCCACTTCAGAAGTCAGCGACGAGGACTTCGCCGAGATCCTGGCGCAGACCCGCAGCTTCATCCGTTCCGCCGTGATGCCCCGTGAGAACGAGATCCTGGCCACCGACCAGGTACCCGACTATCTGCGCGACCAGGCCAAGGACATGGGCTTGTTCGGTTACGCGATTCCCCAGCAATGGGGTGGCCTCGGCCTCAACCTGGCCCAAGACGTCGAACTGGCAATGGAATTCGGCTACACGTCGCTGGCCTTGCGGTCGATGTTCGGCACCAACAACGGCATCGCCGGGCAGGTCCTGGTGGGTTTCGGCACCGATGAACAGAAGTCCCGGTGGCTGGAAGGCATCGCCTCCGGCGAGGTGGTCGCCTCGTTCGCCCTCACCGAACCCGGCGCCGGGTCCAACCCGGCGGGCCTGCGCACCAAGGCCGTTCGCGACGGGGACGATTGGGTGATCGACGGCCAGAAGCGGTTCATCACCAACGCGCCCACTGCCAATCTGTTCGTCGTGTTCGCCCGCACCCGCCCTGCCGATGCCGACGGCCCGGGCATCGCAGTGTTTCTCGTGCCGGCCGATACCGCCGGCGTCGAAGTCGGCGCCAAAGACGCCAAGATGGGTCAGGAAGGCGCCTGGACCGCCGACGTGAACTTCACCGGCGTTCGGGTGCCGAACAGCGCACTCGTCGGCGGCAGCGAGGACGTCGGCTACCGTGCCGCGATGACCTCCCTGGCCCGCGGCCGGGTCCACATCGCGGCACTCGCGGTCGGATCCGCTCAACGCGCGCTCGACGAGTCCGTCGCCTACGCCGCCGCGGCCACCCAGGGCGGCCAGCCGATCGGCAGCTTCCAGCTGGTGCAGGCGATGATCGCCGATCAGCAGACCGGGGTGATGGCCGGCCGGGCCCTGGTGCGTGACGCCGCGGCCAAGTGGGTGTCCGGCGAGGACCGACGCATAGCGCCCTCAGCGGCCAAGCTGTTCTGCACCGAAATGGCCGGTAACGTCGCCGATCTCGCGGTGCAGATCCACGGCGGCACCGGCTACATGCGCGAGGTCCCGGTCGAGCGCATCTACCGCGAGGTCCGGCTGCTGCGCCTCTACGAGGGCACCAGCGAGATCCAACGACTCATCATCGGCGGCGGGTTGGTCAAAGCCGCCCAGCGCCAGCACTGAATCACGCACTCATCAAGGAGAATCCATGACCGAGCGGCTCGCCGGAAAAGTCGCGTTCATCACCGGAGCTGCCCGCGGGCAGGGACGTGCCCATGCGGTGCGCATGGCCAAAGAGGGCGCTGACATCATCGCGGTCGACATCGCCGGGCCGTTGCCGCCGAGCGTGCCCTACGACTCGGCCACCCCCGAAGATCTGGCCGAGACCGTGCGCCTGGTCGAGGCCACCGGCAAGCGCATCATCGCCACCGCCGCCGACACCCGCGACCACGACGCGTTGAAGACCATCGTCGGCAAGGGCGTCGCCGAGTTCGGTCGTCTCGACGTGATCGTCGCCAACGCCGGTATCACGGTGCCCGAACCCTGGAACGAAACCACCCCTGAATCATTCCGGGACGTCATGGACATCAACGTCACCGGCACCTGGAACACCGTGATGGCCGGTGCCCAACACATCATCGACGGCGGACGCGGCGGGTCGATCATCCTGATCAGCTCGGCCGCCGGGATCAAGATGCAGCCGTTCATGGTGCATTACACCGCCAGCAAGCATGCCGTCGCAGGCATGGCCCGGGCTTTCGCAGCGGAGTTGGGTAAGCACAAGATCCGGGTGAACAGCCTGCACCCAGGCGCGGTCAACACGCCGATGGGAACCGGCGACATGCTGGCCGCGCTGAACCGGGCCAATGACACCAACCCCGGCCTGATGCAGATGGTGACGCCGTTCCTGCCGGATTACATCGCCGAACCCGAGGATATCGCCGACGCCGCGATCTGGCTGGCCAGCGACGAGTCGCGGTATGTCACCGCCAGCCGGGTGGCGGTCGACTTGGGTTCCACGCAGTTCTAGCCGGCATGTCGAACGCCACGGATTTCGCCGTCGGCCTGGCCACCGGGCTGGAGGCCTACGGTGATCGGCCGTTCATCGAGTTCGCCCGGAAGTGGTATTCGGGCAACGAGATCACGCAGTTCATCGAGCAGGTGGCGAGCGCACTGAACGATGCGGACGTCCAGGCAGGCGAGCCCGTCGGCATCGTGGTGCGCAACCGCGTCGCGCATGCCGCGACGATCCTCGGGTTCATCGCATCCCGCCGCCCCGTGGTGATGATCTACTCCTATCAGTCCGCCACCGCGATTGCCCGCGATGTCGAACACTTGGCGCTGCCGGCGATCATCGCCGATCTCGACGACTGGACACCCGAGCTGCGCGGCGCGGTAACCTCCTGCGGGGCAGCCGGTCTGGTGCTTTCCGGCGATCCGCTGCGGGTCGGCGTGACCACATCGCGGCAACCGGGCAGCAGGCACGACCCGGCGCTGGAACAATCCGGTCTGCACATTCTGACCAGCGGTACCACCGGCCCACCCAAGCGAATCCCGGTCGCCACCAACGTGCTTGCCCACACCGTCCTGAGCATGACGATCGGTGCGGGCACCGAAGCAGTGGGTCCCGACACGCCGCCGGCGCTGGTGTACTGGCCGTTCGGCAGCATCGGCGTCTGCCAATTGCTGGCCGCGCCCTGCTCCGGCAAGCGCATGGTGTTGCTGGAAAAGTTCAGCGTCGCCGAGTGGGTCGAGGCGGTCAAGACCTACCGAATCACCCGCGCGGGTGTGCAGCCCGCGATCCTGCGCATGCTGCTGCAGGCCGACGTACCTCCCGAAGATCTGGCGTCGCTGGAGGGACTGTCCGGCGGCTCCGGGCCGCTGGAGCCGGAACTGCGGGCGGAGTTCGAGGGTCGCTACGGGATACCGTTGTTGTGGGCTTATGGGGCAACCGAATTCGCCGGATCGGTGTGCAGCTGGACACCCGAGTTGTACCGCCGATACGGTGCGACCAAACCCGACAGTGTCGGACGGCCGCTGCCCGGCGTCCGGGTCCGTATCGTCGATCCCGACACCGCCACCGAAGTGCCCGCCGGGACCGTCGGTGTGCTCGAGGCCAGCGTCGAAGTGATCGGGCCGGACTGGGTGCGCACCACCGACCTGGCTTCGGTCGACGAAGACGGATTCGTCACGCTGCACGGCCGCGGCGACGGCGCGATCAACCGGGGCGGCTTCAAGATTCTCCCGGAAACTGTACGGCGGGTGTTGATCTCGCATCCCAGCGTGCTCGACGCCTGTGTGGTGGGGGTCCCGGACGACCGCCTGGGGGCGGTGCCGTTCGCCGCGGTCGAGCTCAGACGCGACGCCGTCACGCCCACCGAAACCGAACTGAAAGACTTGGTTCGCACGGAGCTGCCGAGCCATCACGTCCCGGTGGCCGTGGCGGTGGTCGATGCGCTCCCCCGCAACGCCGCCCTCAAGGTGCGGCCGGCAGACGTCGCTGCGCTGTACCGCCGTTAACTCCGGACTAGGTCAAGCCGTGCCGAAGGTGCGGGCGAGGAACTTCAGCTGGTCTGAGGCAGCGGTGTCGAACCAGTCATGGCCCGGCCACACGTCGAAGTGGTCGCACGGGTAGTGATGAACCTGAGCCCTGGCCTGCACTGCCGTCTTCATCACCGAGTTGGCCGGCACGAACCGGTCGAAGTCGGCAATCTGGATCAGCACAGGGCATTTCAACGCCTTGGCTGCCGCACCGGTGCGGATCTGCACCAGCTCCATCCCGATGGCGGAATCGACTTCGTTGCGCCAGGTCGGGCCCGCGATCGCGCGATAGCTGTCATACGCGCCGTCCAGCGCCAGTGCGCCCGGCTCCCCCGGCTTGGCCGCCAGCGGCATCAACGTCGGCGTTCGACCGGCGGCCACCGCCACACGACTCTTCACTCCTGCCAGGGTCCAGCGCAGTGCCGACGCCACGTCACGGTGCGCCACCGCCGCGCGGCTGGCGGCCAGGCCACTGGTCAGCGGGGTCATCCCGATGACCGCGGCCACGTCGGTGCACTGAGCAGCCACCCGCAGGACATGACTGCCCGAAAATGACGAACCCCACAACACCACTCGCCGAGGGTCCACCCCTGGTAGCCGTTGTGCTGCGGCAATGGCCGCACCGTAATCCGCCAGCTGACGTTCGACCGAAACACTCTGCCGCGGTTTCCCTCCGGAGGCTCCGAAGCCGCGGTAGTCGAAGGCCAGCACATCCAGGCCCGCCGCGCTGAACCGCTCTGCGAATGGCTGCAGGCCGGAGTCTTTGGTGCCGCCGAAACCGTGGGCCATGACCACTACCGGACGCCCCGTCGGCCCGGTGAACCCGTCACCGTCGGCAGCGAAATGCCAACCGCTGCACCGGTCACCACCTGAATAGAAGGTCAGCTCGGTGTAGGTCATGCCGACACCCCGATGGTCGCGCCGGCGCTGTCGGCCGCCCTCTTCGCCCCGGCGGGCAATTCGCGCGTCCGGATGTCGTGCTCGTAGTAGAAGTAGTCCACTTGCTGGGTATGCCGCGGACGGTCGGTGCAATGGCCCGCGTGCAGTTGCTGATCGGCATCGATCACCCGCTCCATGTCCGCCGCCGGCGGCAGGGCATAGCGTCCGACCGCATACGCCGCCAACAACCGGGATTGGCACTCCACGAACGGGAACAGCGTCGGGATCGCCTGCGCGAACCCCATGAACACCAGATCTTCCATCCCGGGCTTGAACATCCGCTTGTAGAGCCGGATGTGGTTGTCGGGCGCACTGATGAGATCCGGGTCGAAGAACGGGAAGGTGATGTTGTAGCCCGTCGCGTAGACGATCACGTCGAAGTCATCGCTGGTTCCGTCGTCGAAATGCACGGTGGCACCGTACAACCGGGACACATTCGGCTTCGGAATGACGTCGCCGGAGCCCAACCGCAGCGGCAACTCCACCGACTGCGTCGGGTGCGCTTCGAAGAGCTTGTGGTTGGGTGCGGGCAGCCCGTACATCGTCGGATCGGTGCCGAGCATCGGGCCGATCAGCTGGACCAGCTTGCGCTGCCACGACAGCGGCAGGTACGGGTTGGTACGGAAGTACTTGTCCCCCGGTTGTCCCGCAATGTATTTCGGTACGATCCAGGCACTGGAACGGGTGGACAGGGTGACCTTGTTCTGCAGCGACTTGGACGACAACTCCACGGTGATGTCGGCCGCGCTGTTCCCGATGCCGACCACGAGAATTCGTTTGCCAGTCAGCTCGAGCGGTTCCTTCGGGTCGATGTAGTGGTGCGAGTGAATCTCTTCACCGGTGAACGTCCCGGGAAACTCCGGCAGTCGCGGATCCCAGTGATGCCCGTTGGCGACGACGAGCAGATCGAACTCGCGCCGCGTGCCGGCCTGATCTTCGATCTCCCAGCCACCCCCGTCGATGCGGGCCGCATGTACCACGCCGTTGTTGAACTCGATGTTCTCCAACAGTCCGAACGCGTTCGCGTAGGAGTCCAGATAGGACTTGATGTCGGAGTGATGCGGGAACGATGGGAACCGCTCCGGGATCGGAAAGTCCTTGAACGACAACCGATGTTTGCTGGTGTCGATGTGAAGCGAGCGGTATGCGCTGCTGTGACCGTTCGGATTGCCGAAGGCCCAGTTCCCGCCGATGCGGTCCGACGTCTCGAACGTCGTGTAGGGCACCCGGTAATCCTTGAGCATCTTCCCGGCGGTGAGCCCGCTGATACCCGCGCCGATGATCGCGGTCCGAGGCAGTGAACGCTGCAACCCTGTGCTCCTTCACGTTGTGATCCAGAACACTAGCAGCGGGCTTTGACGCTCGTCAATGAATTCTGACAACTGTCAGACAGTGCGCGAGCAGACGCAAAACTGCACCAAAACACCACATTTTGGGCAGTTCTGTGTCTGCTCGCCGGAGGTGGGTCAGCCGATGAAACGGACGATCGACTCGGCGACTGCCGCAGGCTTGTCCGAACCCTCGATCTCGACGGTCACCGTCATGGTCGCCTGCACCGCACCGTCGAGCTGTGCGACATCGGTGATCGCCGCACCGGCACGAATCTTGGCGCCGACCCGAACCGGCGTGATGAAGCGAACCTTGTTGTATCCGTAGTTGACCGCCAACTTGACGTTGTCGACCCGGTACAGCTGATGAGTGAAATGGGGCAGCAGCGACAGGGTCAGCAGCCCGTGCGCGATGGTCCCGCCGAACGGTCCGCCTGCCGCCTTCTCCGGATCGACGTGGATCCATTGATGGTCGTCGGTCGCATCGGCGAACAGATTCACCCGTTCCTGGGTGACCTCCATCCACTCGGTGGGACCCAGCTCGCTGCCCTTTGCCGCCACGAACTCGTCAAGACCGCTGAAGACTTTCACGCTCACTCCTCTCGAACCGTGGTCAGAAGACTACGGTCTGATTCCCGAACCGGATTACGCGGTCCTCACAGTGCCACAGCACTGCACGGGACAACACCAACCGCTCCACGTCCGCACCCAAGCGCACCAGATCACCGACTGAATGGCGGTGATCCACACGGACCACATCCTGTTCGATGATGGGCCCCTCGTCGAGGTCGCCCGTGACGTAATGCGCTGTCGCGCCGACCAACTTGACCCCGCGCTCCTTGGCTCTGCGATACGGCGCCGCACCGATGAACGCCGGGAGGAAGGAATGGTGGATGTTGATCAGCGGACAGCCCACCGCTTCCAGGAATTCGGGCGTCAAGATCTGCATGTACCGGGCCAGCACCACCAGATCGACGTTGCCACGCAACAACTCCAGGATCCGTTGCTCAGCCTCTGGCCGGTTCTCACGGGTCGCCGGCACGTAGAGGAACGGCACACCGAACGCGCGAACCTGATCGGCAAGATCTGGATGGTTGGAGATGACCATCACCACCGACATGTCGAGTTCACCCCGCCGGTTGCGCCACAACAGATCCAACAAACAGTGGTCCTCGCGGGAAGCCATCAGCGCCACCCGCTTCGGCTTCGACGCCTCTGTCAGACGGAAGTCCATCTCGAACGGCTCGGCCACCTGCCGCCGGAAGTCCCGCTCTATTTCGTCGCGCACCGCGGCCAGCCCGGGGAGGTGGAAGATCGTGCGTTGCATGAAGGTGCCGCCGGACTGCTCGGTGGAGTGTTGATCCAGCGAAACGATATTGGCCCCGGCGCCGGTGAGAAAGCCGCTGATCGCCGCGACCAACCCGGGACGGTCCGCGCACCGCAACAACAGCCTGCCGACATCGTGCACCGGCAGGGTGGCGGCTTTCGGATACTCCTCGGTCATCACCAACAGAATCTCATCTCGGCCGTCGGGCCGAGCCGCAACCCGCCCACGCCTCACCGATCCGACAGCCGAGGGCGGATGCGAAGTCGGCCACCATTCAGCGCGGCACGCTACCTCCGGTGGGCTGGCTGGGAGTGACGACAGCAAAACGATGCCCCCACTCCCAGACACCTCCCATTCGACATCGACGTCAATTCACAGTTTTTGCCGTACGCGAGTTCAACCGGCACTTATACGGCATAAACAGCCAACGCTGAATTTGCCAAAATTGCATGTACCCGTGAGTAAATCGGCGACCGCCACACAGAATTAACCGGACGCCTGGACAAGCTTTCCGCGCTCGCTGGAATTTCACGGGTAAGCGGCGCGATACTCATCACACGTATTCGCACAACGCGTGATGCGCACCAATTCAGCCACTCCAGTCGGAAGGTGTGGCTGACCGACGAAATGGATTCCAGATGACCGCTCCCCAACTCGAAGCCGCAGGCCGCACCTCCGTCGCACTGGACGAAAGCCCAAGCTGGTGGGACCCCGACAGCGAGTGCACGATCGTCGTGGCCCGACCCGGCGCGGAGCGTGAACTGTGGAACGAATATGTCCGCGGGGCGCAAGCCAATTACCGCAAACACGGTGTCGAAGTGGCGCTGGACGCGAAAGCCCTAGAGACGGGCGATGATACAGCGCTGTTTTGCGTCGGCATCAACACCGCCGGCCGCATTGTCGGCGGGCTTCGGGCCAAAGGGCCCTACCGTAGCGTCGACGAAAGCCACGCCGTCGTCGAATGGAGCGGGCAGCCAGGGCTGGATTCGGTCCGCAAGATGATCGCCGACCGCCTGCCGTTCGGAGTGGTCGAGATGAAGACCGCCTGGGTGTGCGACGACCCCGATCAGAGCCGGGCACTCACCGATACGCTGGCGCGTATGCCGCTGCATTCCATGACAATGCTTAACATTCAGTTCGCAATGGCCACGGCAGCGGCATACGTCCTGAAACGCTGGCTGTCATCGGGCGGAGTGCTGGCATCCAAAATCCCGGCAACTCCATATCCGGATGAGCGATACCAGACCAAGATGATGTGGTGGGATAGCCGCACATTCGCCAATCACGCCGATGCTGGGCAGCTGGCACGTTACTTCACCGAAGCCCAGCGAATCACTCCACGCACGGGAGCAACCGACATGGACGCCCTTACGTCCGCCGCGGCGGGACGATGAGCCGCGACAACCGCACAGAGACGACATGAATTCGGAGTTGAGCGATCTCAACGACCCTGATCGATATCGAGCCGCCTTCGACGAACCGACGCGTTGGGCCTACCACCCGGGGCGAAACGAACTGTCACCCCGCCGTGCCGACGAGCCGCGCGAACTGCAGTACGCTTTTCGCAGGTCGACCGGCACCGAGCGCGACGAATCACAAGCGCTGGTGCTGAGGTTGTCCTACGCGCCGCGTCCGACCGTACGCAGCAGGCGCCGAGCCCGGACGGGTCGACGCTGCGGTACGGCTGAGGCACGTGCTGAGGGATAGGCGGAGGTATCTGGTGCCAGGCAGTCTCGAGCTGCTCGTCACATCGGTTGCCACGCAACTGATGGCGGTGGACGCCGCGACTTCGGTCGCGGTGAGCCAGCAGGTGCTCGCCGAGCTGGTTTCGTTCTTCGACGTCGACGTGAGCTTCTTGCGGCACAACGACCACGAGGCCCATGCCACCCGGTTGGTTGCCGAGTGGCCGCCGCGTCCGCCGGAAGCTCCGACCGACCCGATCGCGGTCATCCACTTCGCCGACGCCGATCCAGTGTTCGCGATGGCCGAGCACCTCAAGGAGCCGGCGGTGTTCCGTCCGGAGCCGGCCACCGATGACTACCAGCGCACGATCGAGGCGGGCCGGCACGTGCCGAGCACGTCGATGGCCTGTGTGCCGCTGCTGTCGGGCGACGTCACCACCGGTGTCCTGGGGTTCGTCAAGTTCGGCGACCGCGAGTGGCTACCCGCAGAGCTCAACGCACTCAAGGCGATTGCTTCCTTGTTCGCTCAGGTGCAGGCCCGCATCGAAGCCGAGGACAGGTTGCGGTACCTGGCCGATCACGACCACCTCACCGGGCTGCACAACCGAAGGGCGCTGATGGCGCACCTGGAGGCCCGGCTGGCTCCGGGGCAGCCCGGCCCGGTTGTGGTGATGTTCTTCGATCTGGACCGGCTCAAGGCGATCAACGACTATCTGGGCCATACCGCCGGTGATGCCTTCATCAGCATCTTGGCCGACCGGTTGCAGCGCGGCGACGACTCCCCCAAGCTCATCGCCAGACTGGGCGGTGACGAGTTCGTCGTCGTGCCCGCGGCGCCGATGACGGCCGACGCGGCCACCGCATTGGCCTACCGTCTCCAGTCGGTACTGCGCGAACGGGTGACCATCGATGGCGAGATGCTCACCCGTACGGTCAGTATCGGTCTGGCCGAAGGCATTCCGGGCCGCGACTCCACCTCCGATCTGCTCAACCGGGCCGATCACGCCGTGCTGACCGCGAAGAGCTCCGGGGGCAACCGGGTCGCGGTGTTCTCCGACGCGATGGCGATGGAGATCGACTTCCGTAACGACATCGAGTTGCACCTGCAGAGCGTGATCGAGAGCGGCGCGCTGGTGCTGCACTACCTACCCGAGATCGACATGCGGACCGGTGAAGTGCTGGCGGCCGAGGCGCTGGTGCGCTGGCAACATCCGACACGCGGCCTGCTTTCCCCCGACTCGTTCATCGGAGTGGCCGAATCCATCAACCTGGCAGGCGAGTTGGGCCGCTGGGTGTTGCGGAACGCGTGCGCCGAGTTCGCCCGGTGGCGGTCCGAGGGCGTCGGCCGCAATATCGTGCTGCGGATAAATGTGTCGCCGGTGCAGTTGGTGACCGACGGATTCGTGGCGTCGGTGGCCGGCATCATGAAGGAGTTCCGCCTGCCCCGCGGATCGGTGTGCCTGGAGATCACCGAGAGCATCGTCGTACAGGACATCGAAACCACCCGGTCGACACTGACCGGACTGCACCAGGTCGGCGTGCAGGTTGCCATCGACGACTTCGGCACCGGCTACAGTGCGCTGTCGTTGTTGAAGTCACTTCCGGTGGACACCCTCAAGATCGACCGAAGTTTCGTCGCCGGACTCGGATCAGATCCGGGCGACCTGCCGATCGTGCGCGCGGTGATCGCGCTGGCCGGTGCGTTCGGCTTACAGCTCGTGGCCGAAGGCGTGGAGACGGAGCGGGCCGCACTGACGCTGTTGCGGCACGGCTGCTACCGCGCGCAGGGCTTCTTGCTGTCCAAGCCGATCCTCGGCCACGAGATGGCCACTCTATTGGCCAAAGGGCGGGTGCCCGTGCATTTCTCAGCCGCGCCGCGCGCGTGAACGACCCGGCTCGCGGGCCGGGTCGTGCATTCCCCCGGACCGGCAGTATGCCGATCGCGCGGCGTCGGCGGGCTGGTGGTCCAGGAGCTCGACGCGACCGAACCTGCTGGCGCTGTAGCCGACCAGGGCCAGCTGTAGGGGCTTGCCCGGCTCGATGAGTGGATCGGATGCCGCGACCGCGACGGCACCGCGGGGATCAGTCGACAACGCCACACCGTGACGGACGCGCAGCGCCAGCGGACCATCGGCGGTGTCGATCACCGCCCCGAGAACCTCGCCCTCCTCGAACACGAGGCGCTGCAGCACGCCGGTGTCGTCGTCGATCTGCTTGTCGAAGATCTGCGCCGAAAGCCAGTCACCGACAACTGACGCAGCCTCGGATCCGCGCTCGACATCCACGGACCCGAGCAGCTTGACCTGGATCTCTTCGCCGGCGCGGGTCTTCATCGAGGTCGTACCCCGATCCGCCAACCGGGTGTAGAGCACGCCGTAGGGCGATGTCAGGCAATGCCGCGCCCAGTCCTGCAGCCGGGCACCGTAGAACGGCGCGATCCGCCCGCGCCCGGATACCGGGGTCCAGTCGCTGACCGGCCGAACCGTTACAGCGGTGTCGTATTCGGCGTCTGCGGCCGGCGGCAGGTCCGCCGACAAGGCGTCGAGGTACTCGCGGGTCTCGGGATCGTCGATCCCGGCACCCAGCCACGGTGCCCCGAGTTCGGGCGCCACCGAGCCGGTGTTCGCGCTCTCGGGGCGGACGATACGCACGTCGAGCCCGGCATCTGCCGCCGCAACAGCCGCGGCCAACGCCCCGAAGCCGGAGCCACAGCAAACGACGTCGACTTCGTCATCCCACATCGGCTAGTGACACTCCGACCGAACGGTGGGATGCGTCATCAAGATCGAATCACATTGAGAGACATGGAAAATTGGGGTCGTCATGGCCCGCACCGGGATTCGAGGGGGATTGCCGGTGCAGGCCATGACAACGCTTCCAGGATAGCCCTTGGCTACCGCCGACCGCCAAATGGTGGCGCTCGCCACTGTGCCCGCCGCGGTGGCGTGCGCCACCGCCGGGTGGGTCACCCGCGACGAACCAAGAGTTATCACGCTAAGCACGATACATACCTTTAGAATGTTATGCACGTACGGCGAAGACTTTGAGTCTGCTGGTGACGACGGCGAGATCAGATACATGGCCGCCGGCCGATCAGAGTCAGAAAGGCCCCGAGGTGACTGAGCAGCTCGACCGGCGAGCAGAGCTGACGCGTCTCCAGATTCTGCAGGCGGCGGCCCGCCAGTTCGCGCACACGCCATACAGCCTGGTCAGCCTCGATGACATCCTCGCCGATGCGACCGTCACGAAGGGTGCGTTGTACTTCCACTTCCGGTCCAAGCACGCGCTCGCGGTGTCGATCGTCGAGCACCGCACCGCCCGCGCCAACAAGTCGGTCGAGGAGGTCCTGGCCCGCAATCTGTCCGGAGCAGAGACGTTGATCGACCTCTCATGCCTGGTGGCCGCCGAGGACATCGGCGACCCGATGGCCCGGGCCTGCCTCAACCTGGTCGAATCCATCGGCCGGACCGACGACCTCGGACCACGGGTGCTCGACGAATGGGTGCAAGGATTCGCCGGCATCGCCAAACGTGCCATCGGTGAGGGCGATTTCACCGCCGACTCGGACCCCGAGGCCATCGCCCGGTTGCTGGTTTCGATCTACCTGGGGGTACGCCAGACGAGCGACCTCGACGATCCCCCGCGGTTCCTCACCGATCTCGAGCACAGCTGGCGACTGGCGCTGCCCGGATTCGTCGAGCCGCAACGGCTCCCCTACCTCAAACAGTTCATCCGACGACGCACCGCGGTGGGCGTCAAGAAGGTTGTCTCCTTGCACCCCAACCCCGCGGACGATGCGGTGAACGCAACCCTCGGGCGAGGCTGACATGGCACGCCAGGCCCGATCCGAACTGACCCGGCAGAAGATCATCACCGCCGCCGTCGACCTTTTCAGTGAGCAGGGCTATCCGGCGACCGGACTCGGCGACATCATCGCGCGGGCCGAGATGACCAAGGGCGCGCTGTACTACCACTTCGACTCGAAAGAATCTCTGGCCGAAGCGATCATCAGCGACGGCGGCTCCGCAATGCTGGCCACCTTCCGCGCCATCGCCGAATCCTCTTCGCCGGCTTTGGAAAACACCATCCACGGATTGTTCGTCGTGGCCGACTTCGCCCGCTCGGACCGGGTGGCACAGATCGGCATGCAGTTGCTCCGTACGTTCAGCGGTATCAATCCCGCCGCCACCCGGGTGTATACGAGCTGGCTCGATGAGCTCCGCACGCAGTTGGACCAGGCAGCCAACGAGGGCGACCTACGGGACGATCTCGACGTTGCCGGCGCCGCCGAAGTGATCCTGGGGTCGATGCTGGGCGCAGAGGCCCTCTCCCGCGCCAACGCCACCGGCATCGACTTGCGCGAACGGTTAGCCCACACGTGGGATCTGCTGCTTCCCTCCATCGTCAGCCGGGAATCACTGGACTACTTCCGTGAGTTTCTGGCTCGCGAATCGCTGCGCCGTGCGCAGGCCGCCGGCTAGCCCTACAGCTCCTCGGCCCACAACCGTTCGGTGAGGTCCTGGAACGTCGCCAGCGCCACCGGATCGTCGCCACGCAGTAGTGCCGACTTGCTCATCCGCGCCCGCACGATCGAGCCGTCGTCGTGGACGAGGTCGACCAGCAGGCCGGCATTGGCCCGCATCACCGAGACAGCCGATCCGTCGGTGGGCAGCGAGTGGAAGACCTCAGCAAACTGCATGCGCTTGACCGCTTCGGTGTCGCGGCCGACCATCTCACCGAAAGCAGTGTTGGCGAAGAGGATCGTTCCGTCCTCGGCGATGGCCAACACCGGCACCGGGAACCGCTCCAGCACCACCAGCGCAGGAATGTTCTGCAGCAGTGTCATCGGAGATTGGGGGTCCTGACCACCCTGGCGACGCTCCACGAGTCCGATTATCGCCCGCGGCGCCGACCGGGTGCCACCAGCGTCCAGCAACGCGCCGCACCGACGCCGCTTCGTCGGTTCGACTGACAACGCGGGGGTGGCCTACGCCACTTGACTAACTAGGTTTACTCTGTGAACGACACCAGCAGAAGGGGCGGGCATGGACCTGAAGTGGTCGACGAGCGACCAGGAATTCCGCGATGAGGTGCGCGAGTTTCTCGCCAAGAATCTGAGTCCCGAACTTCGGCGGGCGGGCCAGTTGATGACCAGCGTGTATGCCGATCACGAGGCCAGCATGGCCTGGCAGAAGATCCTCCACGCACGTGGCTGGGCCGCACCCGCGTGGCCGGTGGAACACGGCGGCTGCGACTGGAGCCTGACCCAGCACTACATCTTCAGCCGCGAGTCGACGCTGGCCGGTGCCCCGTCGCTGTCGCCGATGGGCATCCGCATGGTCGCGCACGCGATCATCAAATTCGGCACCCAGGCCCAGAAGGACTACTTCCTGCCCGGCATCCTGACCGGCGAGGTGTTCTTCTGCCAGGGTTACTCCGAGCCCGAGGCCGGCTCGGACCTCGCCGCGCTGTCGATGTCGGCGGTCTCCGACGGAGACGACCTCGTCTGCACCGGCAGCAAGATCTGGACCACGCACGCCCAGGAAGCCAACTGGATGTTCGCGCTGGTCCGCACTACCCGCGGCGCCAAGAAGCAGCAGGGCATCACGTTCGTTCTGATCGACATGACCTCCCCCGGCATCGAAATCCGCCCGCTGGTGATGACTTCCGGTGAAGAGGTACAGAATCAGGTCTTCTTCGATGAGGTCCGGGTCCCGAAATCCAACGTGATCGGCGCGATCGACGACGGCTGGACCGTCGCCAAGTACCTGCTGGAATTCGAGCGCGGCGGCGGCGCCAACGCGCCGGCGTTGCAAGTCTTGGGTGAGGAAATCGCCACGGCCGCAGCGCAAATGCCAGGACCGTCGGGCGGGAAGCTGATCGATGACCCCGGCTTCAGCCGTAGGCTCGCCGATGCCCGCCTGCGCACCGACGTCCTGGAGATCCTCGAATACCAGGTGCTGGCCGCCGTGGCCGAGGGCGGCCATCCGGGCACGGCATCGTCGATGCTCAAGGTCTTGAGCACCGAACTGAGCCAAACACTCACCGAACTCTCGATGGAGGCCGCAGGTCCGCTCGCCCGGGCCTACCAGCCGCACGCCACCTTCCCGGGCGGTCCGGTGGCCGACTACGAACCGCCCGCCGACGGGTATCACAGCGGCGCTCCGTGGCAGGCGGTGGCACCACTGCGGTACTTCAACGACCGGGCCGGCTCGATCTACGCGGGCAGCAACGAAATTCAACGAAACATCCTCGCCAAGGCAGAACTGGGGCTCTAGATGGACTTCAACCTGACCAACGAACAGGAACTGCTGCGCGACGGGCTGACCAAGTTCCTGGCCAGTCGCTACGACCTGGCCTCCAGCCGTGCCGCGGCCAAGACCGGACCGGGCTGGCAGCCCAAGATCTGGCGCGGCTTCGCCGACGAACTCGGCATCCTCGGCGCCACCCTGCCCGAGGAGGCCGGCGGTATCGGTGGCGGCCCGGTCGAAACCATGGTCATCGCAGAGGCTTTGGGCCACGCCCTGGTGATCGAACCGTTCGTGGACACCGTGGTGGTGGCCGGCGGCCTGCTGCACCGGTCGGGCGACGAGAGCGCCGCGGCCCTGTTGGAGGACATCGTGGCGGGCTCGTCCATCGCCGCCCTGGCGGCGACCGAGCCCACCTCCGGCGACAACTGGCGCGATGTGTCCACCACCGCCCGCCGCGACGGCGAGGAGTGGGTACTCAACGGCACCAAGGTGATGGCCGTCAACGCACCGCTGGCCACGCACCTGCTGGTGACCGCACGTACCTCGGGGGAACGTGACGACACCGACGGGATCTCCCTGTTCGTGGTCGATATCGCGTCGTTGTCAACGGGATTCACCACACACCCGTACCGCACGGTAGATGACCGACGGGCCTCGGACCTGACGTTCTCCGATGTCCGCCTGCCGGCCTCGGCGTTGCTGGGAGCCGAGGGACAGGCCTGGCCGTCGCTGGAACTGGCCCGCGACGAGGGAGCGGCGGCGGTGTGCGCCGAGGCGGTGGGCGGCATGCGCAAGGTGCTGGCCGACACGGTCGAGTACTGCAAACAGCGCCAGCAGTTCGGCCTGCCCATCGGCAGCTTCCAGGCATTGCAGCACCGTATGGTCGACATGCACATGGAGGTCGAACAGGCCTCAGCGGCGGTCTATCTCGCCGTGCTGAACCTCGATGCCGAACCCGCACAGCGCGCCAGGGCGGTGTCGGCGGCCAAGGCCACCATCGGGCGCGCCGCGCGCTTTGTCGGGCAGAACGCCGTACAGCTGCACGGCGGCATGGGTATGACCGAGGAGCTGGCGATCGGCCACTACTTCAAGCGTCTCACCGCCGTCCAGTACGAGTTCGGCTCAACCGATTACCACGTCAGCCGCTACGCGGAGCTGACCCGGGGCTGAAACAGCCGCCACATCGAAACTGAATCCAGGGACAGGACCAGCCGACCGGTCTTGTCCCTGGATTCAGCCGCAGGCTTCGCGAACGCGAGCAGCACCGTGAGATCAGGGCCCGTAGGCTGGGTCGGGTGAGCGTGCGGGGTTGGCTGCTGTTGGGCGCCATGAGCCTCATCTGGGGCATCCCGTACCTGTTGATCAAGATCGCCGTCGAAGGCGTCTCGGTGCCCGTGCTGGTCCTTGCCCGCACCGCGGTCGGCGCAGCCGTGCTGCTGCCGCTGGTGATGTCACGCGCCGCCTGGGCGCCGGTGCTGCGGCATTGGCGGCCCGTGCTGGCGTTCGCGTTCTTCGAGATCATCGCGGCGCGGTTCCTGCTCACCGATGCCGAACGGCACCTGAGCAGCTCGCTCACCGGTCTGCTGATCGCGACCGCCCCGATCATCGCCGCCGTTCTCGACCGGCTCACCGGTGGAGAACGGTTGAGCGCCAAGCGAATCACCGGGCTTGGGGTGGGGCTGGCCGGTGTGGCCGTACTCGCCGGCCCGGGTCTGGCCGGCGGACACGGCTGGCCCATCGCCGAAGTTCTGTTGGTGGCAACCTGTTACGCGATCGCCCCGCTGATCGCGGCACGGTATCTGGGTGAGGTGCCTACCCTTCCGCTGACCGCGGCATGCCTGACGCTCGCGGCCCTGATCTACACCACCCCGGCGCTGTTGACCTGGCCGGACCAGATGCCGTCGCGGCGGGTGCTGATGGCGCTGGCCGCACTCGCCGTGATCTGCACCGCGCTGGCATTCGTGGTGTTCTTCGCGCTGATCCGCGAAGTCGGGGGCGCGCGGGCGCTGATCTTCACCTACATCAACCCGGCCGTCGCGCTGGCCGCCGGCGTCGTCGTGCTCGGCGAACCTCTGACGGTGTACAACGTCGCCGGGCTGGCGCTGATCCTGGCCGGGTCGGTCCTGGCGACCCGCCCGCCCCGGGATCCCGATCCGGAGATCGAAACGGAAGTCAGCCGCGCAGGCCCGCGCTGAGCATCTCCTCGATCGACACGAATTTCACCCGGGGCCGGTCCTGCTGCGCACCGCGGTCGCGTTCGGCGGCGTCGATCGCGCGCCAACCCGGCCAGCCGACCGGCTCGGCTCCCCGACTGGCCAGCAACGCGTCGAGCGATTCCCGGCCCTCGACGTCACGGGTCAGCAGACCCGCGTCGAAGTCGGCCCACAGCTGGGCCACGGTCTGCTCGGCGCACAGCCGGTTGGTGCCGATGACTCCGCGAGGTCCGCGTTTGATCCACCCGGTCACGTAGGTGCCGGGCACCGGCGCGCCGTCGACGACGCGACCGGATTCGTTGGGCACGGTCCCCGAGTCCTCGTCGTAGGGCAACCCGGCAACCGGCAGGCCGCGATAGCCGATCGACCGCAGGATCAGTGGCGTCTCGATCACCTCGGTGCCACGCTCGGTGCTTACCTCCAGCCCTTCTGCCCGGCCGGTACCGAGGATCGCGACCGGGGTGGCGCCGAAGCGGAACACCACCCGCTTGTTCCCGGGAGTAGGACTGCGCTGGGCGTACTCACGCGCGATCGCGAGCTTGAACGAGGTCTCGACGTCATCGTGTTCGTCGTCAGCGGGAAGATCCGCGGGGTCGACAATCACGTCGATGCCATCGAGGTTCCCCAGGGCCAGGAACTCCCCCGCGGAGAACGCCGCATGCCCGAGGTCTCGACGGGCCAAGATCACCACCTCGCGGATTGCGCTGTCGGCCAACGCATCCAGGGTGTGCTGGGCGATATCGGTGGCGGCCAACGCGTTCCGGTCCATCAACAGCACCCGGGCGACATCGAGAGCGACGTTGCCGTTGCCGACGATGACCGCCCGTTCGCTCGACAGATCGAACTGGTGCGCGGCGTAGTCGGGGTGACCGTTGTACCACCCGACGAACTCGGCTGCGGCGTGATGTCCCATGAGGTCCTCGCCGTCGATCCCCAGGCGCCGGCTGGTGGCCGCACCCACCGCGTAGATCACGGCGTGATGATGGGCCAGTAGCTCGTCGTGGTTGATGGTGCGGCCGACCTCGACGTTGAAATGGCTGGCGAAGCGCGGATTGGTGAACGCCCGCTCGAAGATGTCGACCACCGACTTGGTGTGCTGGTGATCGGGCGCCACGCCGGCCCGAATCAATCCGAACGGCGTGGGCAGGCGCTCGAACAGGTTGATCTCCACACCGTCGACGTCGATCAGCTCGGCGGCGGCATAACAAGCCGCCGGCCCGGATCCGACGATGGCCACCCGCAGCGATCCCGCCTCGACGCGCGCGCGGGAGGGGGCCGCCGGCACCGACGCCGGCTCCAGCGGATGGCGCTCGAAATAGGCGGCGTTGAGCTCCTTGAACCGCTGCAGTTCGCCGGGCAGGTCCTCCTCGTAGTGGATCGCGCCGACCGGGCACTCCTCGAAACAGGCTCCGCAGTCGATGCACGATTCCGGATCGATGTAGAGCATCTCGGCCGACGCGGAATCCAGCCCGCCTTCGGCCGGACGGATGCAGTCCACCGGGCACACCGGAACACAGCTGGCGTCCTTGCAGCAATTCTGCGTGATCACGTAAGCCATCGGACCTCCCCTTTCAAATCTGGAGCAGATCCTACTGGACACATGTCCGATTTATCGACTCGATGGACGCGCGCGCGCACGCACCGACACTCCAACCGCCCCGGTAGAAGCAGCCAAAATGGGCGCATACAGGCTGTTTCATCAAACGATTGCCAATCGAGGCGCCGGTCTATATCTTGGACACATGTCCAGGCCAGCGGTGGCTACGGTCACCCGCCTCCACGACGCACAGGGTCAGCGGATCCGCACACAGCGGCGGGTCTTCGGTGCGGCGACGCAACTTCTCAACTCTTCTGACGTCATCTCGGTGCCGGCGCTGGCAGCGCGGGCGAAGATGGCGCCGGCCGCGGTCTACGCCCATTTCCGGTCCATCGAGGTGGTGTTCGCCGAGCTGTACCTCGATCGGGTGATTCAGCTGCCGCTGGAAATCGACCCCGCGACCCCCGCCACCGGCCGGGTAACCCAGCAGCTCACCGCACTCACGCTGTTGATGGCCGACGAGCCTCGCTTGGCCCGCGCCTGCACCCAGGCATTGGTGAGTACCGACGACGACATGGTCGACGACGTCCGTTCACGGATCGCCGCCGAGGTCAACCGCCGCATTTCTGCGGCGCTGGGCGGTGGAGCGTGGCCGGAGGTACTCGCCACGCTGGAGGCGGTGTTCTGGGGTGCGTTACTGCAGGCACAAACCGGTGCGATGAGCTACCGGCAGATGGCACGGCAATTGGAGACCATGGTGTCGTTGATCGTGCCTGGCGGATGAATCAGGCTGTCGCTACGCTCACGCCATCGCAGCCAACCAACCCCCGTACTCGGTGATGTCCCGACCTTGTGCGGGAGCGGTGTGGTCACAACCGAAACCGGTGATCCAGCGGCCATCGTCGAGTTCGACCTTCCCGAGCATCATCGGCACCGGTAACTCGGCCAGGAACTCTCCCAGCGCCGCCGGTGACAACAGCCACCGCTCACCGACGATGGGTGCCCCACCCGTGTCGACGCGGGTCAGGCCCGGCTTGGGCGGAACCGTGTCGAGGGCATACAAGCGATAGTGCGGTGCGGTGGTGATCGGCCCGGCCCACCGGGCACCCCGGCCGGTGAGCTGATGCTCCAACGGTTGTCCGCGCAGATGGGCACCGAACACCGCCAGCTCGGTCACCGGCGCACCACCTGACTCAGCCCAGCTTTCGGCGGACGGGACGTCGAGGAACCGGGCCGCCAGATCGGCGATGACTCCGTCGTGGAACCCCGGAGCCAGCAAGGTGATTCCGAACTGCGCACCGTCGGATACGGTGCCCGCGGGCACCGCGATCGCACACATGTCGAACAGGTTGCAGAAGTTGGTGTACCGCCCCATCCGGGAGTTCACGGCGACCGGGGAGGCCGCGACGTCGTCGATGCGCGGATGCTCGGGAGCTGTCGGCACCATGAGTGCGTGACACCCGGCCAGTTGGGCCAGTGCCGTTCTGCTGAGTTCCTCGACCCGCCGCCGGTCACGCAGCAGGTCGGTCGCCGAATACGCTCCGGCCGCAGCGACGATGGCTGCCACAGTTGGATCCAGCTTGGTGTCAGGTCCGGCTGCGCTGACGAACTCGCCTACCGCATCCCATCTTTCGGCGACCAGCGCACCGTTGTAGAGCAGGTCGGCCGCGGCGAAGAAGTCGTCCATGGCGATGGGGACCATGTCGAATCCGGCGGCTTTCGCCTGGCGTACGGCGGCGTCGAACGCAGCCCGCCAGTCGTCATCGAGGCCCTGCAACGTGTCCGGCACCGCGATCCTGGGTGTTGGCGGCGCGGCAAGATCCACGTCGGCCGGCCAGTTCCGCTGTGGTGCACCGGCACTCATCACGGCCATCGCTGACTGAGCGGTGGACAGGTCAGCGGCGAAGATCGTCACACAGTCGTAGCTGGCACACGCCGGCACCACGCCCTCGGTGGAGACCAGGCCGATGGTCGGTTTGATTCCGACGATGCCCTGCAACCCGGCCGGAACGCGTCCCGACCCGGCGGTGTCGGTGCCGATCGCGATATCGGCGAAGCCGAGCGCCACCGCCACCGCGGAACCCGAACTCGAGCCCCCGGAGATGTGGTCCGGCCGACGGGAATCCCGCACCGCACCATAGGGACTGCGCACGCCCACCAGGCCGGTGGCGAACTGGTCGAGGTTGGTCTTTCCGATGACGACGGCACCGGCGGCCTTGAGAGCGGACACCGCCGGTGCGTCGGCATCGGGAATATAACTGAACTCTGGGCACGCTGCAGTGGTCGGTATCCCGGCGACGTCGACGTTGTCCTTGACCGCCAGCACCAGCCCGGCCAACGGACCGTCACCGGCGAGCGCCGTCCGGTAGTCGTCTTCCACCTCCGCCCGCGAACGCAGGTGGATGAACACCTCGTCGCGTCCGGATTCGGCGATCTTGCGGTAGATCTCGGCGATCTTGTTCATGCGGACTCTTTCCTGACGAATTCCCCTGCCGCAGCCCAACGCTCGCGTTCCTCGGCGCGCGCGGCTTCCATTGCGACGCGCGTCGCTGCGATGTCGTCGGCGTTGTCGGCCAGGAACCGCTCATGTTCGGCCAGTGAGAACGTTCCGTCCGAAATATCGACGCGGCCACGCCCGGAGGCCATATCGGCCCGCAGGTCCAGCAGCTCATCGGCGGATACCGGGTACCACTGGATCCGGTCGAAAAACCGCAACAGCCACGGATGTTCGGGGTCGAATCCCTGGGCCACCAGAGGGTGACGGTGATTCCAGATCTGTGTGGTGCGGCCCACGAACTGATATCCGCCCGGCCCCTCCATGCCGTAGATGCACAGGTAAGCCCCGCCGATACCGACCGCATTCTCCGGCGTCCAGGTGCGCGCCGGGTTGTATTTCGTGGTAACGAGACGGTGCCGCGGATCCAGCGGTGTGGCAACCGGAGCCCCCAGATACACATCGCCGAGACCGAGCACCAGATACTCGGCGTCATAGACGATTCGGTGTACGTCTTCGACCGAGGTGAGGCCGTTCATCCGCCGGATGAACTCGATGTTCCACGGGCACCACGGGGCGTCGGCGCGCACGCCGTGCATGTAGCGTTCGATGGCCTCCCGGGTCGAGGGGTCGTCCCAACTCAGCGGCAACCGCACGGTGCGACTGGGCACCACGAGGTCCTGAGCGGCGGGCAGCGAGGCTTCGAGTTCGGCCAGCAGCGGTACCAGCCTCGACTGCGGGAGCCGGTCCGGGTCTACCTTGACCTGCAGTGAACGGATCCCCGGCGTGAGGTCGATCAACCCGTCCGGCCGGTGCTGTTCCAGGGCATGGTGCAGTGCGTGGGCGCGGGCTCGCAACGCCAGGTCCAACCGCATGTCCCCGTACTCGACCAGAACGTTGTCGTCACCGATCCGGCGGTACGTGACCGTGGTGGTGCCATCCGAAGAGGTTGTGCCGGCAATGATTCCGTCGTCCTCGTCGCCACCGGAGGAGAACACCGCTGGGATGGCGGCGCGGCGCGCCGGGCCGACGGTGGCCGGGGCGGGTGCTGCCGAGGCCTTCACCGGGACGAACCGGATCGTGGCACCGGGAGCAAGCTGCCCCAGTTTCCAGCGGTCGGCAGCGGTAACAGTGAGCGGGCAGACGAATCCGCCAAGACTCGGACCGTCCGGGCCGAGCAGGATCGGGGTATCGCCGGTGAAGTCGAGCGAACCGACTGAATAAGCGTTGTCGTGGATGTTCGACGGGTGCAAGCCGGCTTCGCCGCCGTCGGGCCGGGCCCATTCCGGCTTCGGCCCGATCAATCGCACACCGGTGCGGTCGGAGTTGAAGTGCACCTCGTAGTCGTGGTTGAGCAGCGTGTCGATGTCGTTGCGCGTAAAGAACTCCGGCGCGGAGTGCGGGCCCACCGTCACCGCGATATACCAGTGATTTCCGATCGCCGGCTGCTCCTCGAACAGGATGCGCCGACGGGCCGTCACTGCCGTGTCGGAGATTTCCAGCTTGTCCCCCACTGCCAGCGCGCGGCCCTCGTGGCCGCCGAACCGGCCGAGGGTGAATGTCGAGGCACTGCCCAGGTATTCATCGGCTTGCAGGCCGCCTGCCATCGCGATGTACATCCGAAGTCCTGGGCCATCGATCATCCCGACGTCAAGAAGCTGGCCGGCCTCCACCAGGATCGGTACCCACTGCGGGACCCGCGTGCCGTCGACGGCCACCGGCGCGGGCGCACCGGTGACGCATACCCAGGTGTCGGTGTCGAACCGCAGCGCGGGACCGCCCATAGTGGCCTCAAGCCCGGGCGCGCCCTCCGGATTGCCGACCGCGAGGTTGGCCAGCCGGAAGGAGACGTCGTCCATCGGCCCCGACGGCGGCACCCCGATCTGCCAGTACCCGGTCCGTCCGGGCCAGTCCTGAATCGTGGTGGCCATGCCGGGCCGAACGATTTCCAAGCTGGTCATGGGCGGGTCACGATCATGCGCACGGCGGTCGGGTCAAACCCGTTGCAGGGATTGTTGATCTGCGGGCAGTTCGACACCAGTACCAGAGTGTCGATCTCGGCACGCAGCGAGACGGTCTTGCCCGGAGCGGACAGGCCGTCGACGATGCCGAGCGAGCCGTCGGGGTCCACCGGGACGTTCATGAAAAAGTTGATGTTGCTGACGATGTCGGCCTTGGTCAGCCCCCATCGGGCACCCTCGCCGATGAAGTTCTCCACGCAGGCGTGCTGGTGTTTGGTGTGGTGGCCGTAGCGCAGCGTGTTCGATTCCTGCGAGCACGCCCCGCCGAGGGTGTCGTGGTTGCCGACCTCGTCGTCGACGATGGTCAGCATCGGCGCGCCGTCGCTGTCGCGCAGTACCGATCCGGTGGTCAGGAAGATGCTGCCCTGTGCCGCGATCGTCGCCGGCGCGCTGTAGCGCACGGTGTGGTCGTGCGCCCCATAGAACAGGGTGTCCACTGCCTGGTTTCCGTGCAGGTCGACGATGGTCAGGACGTCCCCGGCGCGCACGATCTTCGACCACGGGGCGCGGGGCGCCACGATTTCATCGACAACGGTGTGGGTGGCGGTGATGGTCATCGGGCACTCCAGACGTCTTCGGAATTCAGGTAGGCACGTTGATATTCGGGATCCCGCTCGCCGAGCGTGGCGCCGATCTCGGCCAGGTCGTCGGGTGCCGACCAGGCCAACACCTCAAGCGAGCCGACGGTGAACTGTGGTGCCGGGTCGAGTGGGTGGGCGGTGTTGGCAATCGCCACGATCAGCGGCAGATGGGTGACCAGTTCGATCGTGGTGCCGGCACCGGCCGATCCGGTGGATACCAAGGTGCCGTCGGCTTCGACACGCACACCATGGAAGAACGACAGGCTCGGTGCCACGTCGCGACGGCTGAGCCCGTGCTTCAAGGCGGCGAGCGCAAGCAGTTCCCGGCCTGCTGGGCTGGGCGATTCCACCTCGCCGGCACCATATTTGGCCGCATTGCCGGCAAGTGTGGTGGTACCACACAGGGCGTCATGATGACCGGAGCTGTCCGACACCACGGTGGCCAGCACCCGGCCCTGGTCACTGAGCAAGGGGTGGCCGGTCGAAAGATAGGCCTGCCACGGGACTTTCACGGTGTCGGCGACGTTGAGCCGCTCCCAGGGGGCATCAGCGCGCCACAGCAACAGGTGGGCGCAGGCGGTCCCGTCCAGGTCCCGCAGGCGCAGCGTGGTGCCGCGGGCCAGCACCTTGCTGGTGTATCGGCCACCGGGAACCGTTTCGGCCCAGGTCAATTGCTCGGATGCCACGCCCTGCGGGGGTGTGGGCCACTTCGAAGCCGGCACGACGGGCATCGAGTCGGTGATGGTGCCGGCCTGGGCCCGGGCATGGTCGCGGGCGCCGGCGGTGGTCGCGGTGGTCGCGGTGGTCATACTCACGCTCCGATCGTGACGGGGTTGGGGTGGGTCTTGCCGCGCGGGAAGCACAGGGCGCCGAGCACAACCGCAGCCGCGATGCTGAGCGGTCCGGCCCACTGCAGGATCGGAATATCCCCGGTGGGGTTGAAGATTTCGGCCCGCGGCCAGCCCAGGTTGACGATCATCACCGCGCCGTAGAGCACGGCCAGGATGTTCACCGCGATGCCGAACTTGCCGAGCGAGAACAGCGGCAGGCCTTCGGCGTCGACCTGATTGCGTTGGGTGGGCCAACCTTTGAGCCGGCGGTACAGCAGCGGTGCGGTGACCAGAAGGTAGGCCAGATAGATCAGGATGATGCACACGCTGGCCAGGGTGGCGAAGATAGCCGAGTTGCCGACGTTGACCAGCAGCACCCCGATGCACAGCAGGCCGATGAGCACCGACGGCCAGATCGGAGTGCCGGTGTGGCTGTTGACCCGCGACAGGACCGACGAGGCCGGCAGCCGCCCGTCGCGGGCCATCGAGAACATCAGCCGGGACGCCGCGGTCTGAATGGCCAAGGTGCAGATGGTGATCGCGATGGCGACGTCGATCAGCAGCACCGTGCCCCACGGTGAGGACAGGACGGTGTCGAGCACGTAAGGCAGGCCCTCGGTGGCCAGGCGCCCGTCGGTCAGGCTCGGGGCTGCCATCAGCGCGCCCAGGATCATCAGGCCGCCGCCGAGTGCGGAGACCGAGAGCGCCAGGCGAATGGTGCGGGGTGCGACGCGACGCGGATTGCGGGTCTCCTCGGCGAGCTCACCGGCCGAGCCGAATCCGACCATGACGTAAGCAGCCATGAGGCCGGACATGATCCAGGCCCAGACGTACCCCGGCTGACCTCCGGCGTGGCCGGTGTCGAACACCACCTGCGGCCCGCGCTGGGCATGGGTGAAGAAGACGCCGATGACGGCGATGACACCGACGATCTCACAGATCACGCCCGCACTGTTGACCCGTGACATCCATTTGACGCCAAGGCAATTGATAGTGGTGGTGAGCACCAGCAGGACAGTGCCGAGCAGTACCGCGTTGGCCGCCCCACTCGGCGAGGTCAGAGCCGGATCTTCGCCGATGATCTGGAACCCGGACCAGATCGACGGCAGGACTACCTGCAGAGCGATCGCCGCGGCCGAGGCGGTGACGATCTGGGCCAAGATCATGAACCAGCCGCCGAACCAGCCGACCACCTCACCGCCCATCCGGCGGGACCATTGATAGATGGCCCCCGAGATCGGATAGCGCGCAGCCAGTTCGGCGAAACACAGCGCCACCAAGAACTGGCCGAGGAACACCGCGGGCCAGGTCCAGAAGAAGGCGGGGCCACCGAAGCCGAACCCAAGGCCGAACAACTGGAAGATCGTGGTCAGAATCGACACGAACGAGAAGCCGGCGGCGAACGATTCGAACTTGCCGAGCCGACGGTGCAACTGCTGGTCATAGCCGAACTCCGCCAGGTCGTCGTGGTCGCCGAAACGGTCGGCCACATCTCGCTGGCTCTCGGTAGCGCTGCTGGTCATAGGCGTTTCTCTCAGGCTCGGGGCGATGCCGCCAGCTCCTTAACTGTCACTTGATAGATAAGCCTCTCGGCATGTCCGAGCTGTCACCCGCATGTTTCGTTCGTGTAGCCGGCGGTAAGCATTGGGTTGCCGAATCCTCACCACACTCATCTGCTGTCACAATCGCCGACATGGCTGTGGCTGCTTTGGACGCCGCCTGCGGGCGCATTGCATCGGCAGGCGGCGAGAGCGATCTGGTGACCGCGGCCGCCGCCGCCCACGACGCGGTACGCACGGTGATCGACTCCCGCCCCGGGGCCGCATCGTTGGCGCAAGCATGGTCGGCGGTCGCCCGCGCCGCTTTGTCGACCGCAGCGCGCCTGGTGGCGCCCGGCATCCGCTGGTACGCCTCGGGCAGCGTCGGCCGAGGCGACGCGCTACCGGGATCTGACCTGGAAACGGTGGCGGTGCGCGGCGATGACATCACATTGGAGTCAGCCCTGGCCCAGGCAGCACACGCCCACGAACTGCTGGCCTGCTGCGGTTTCCGGGCCGACGACAACGGCGCGGTGGCCTCGCGCGTGCGCTTCAACCGGACGGCCCAAGAATGGGCCGCCGGCATCGGCCGGTGGGCGGCGGACCCCACGAGTGATCGGGGTGTGGTGATGGTCGGGTTGCTGGCCGACGCCCGGGCCCTCGGTGACGGGCCCGACCTGCGCGACCAGGCCGGTATCGCCGTGCGGGCCCAGCCGCGGGCATTGGTTGCCATACTGCAGGACGCGACCTACCCGCGTGCCTACATCCCCTCCCGGTTGCGGGCCCTCACTTCCGGCGATGCCCGCATCGACATCAAGCACGCCGCTGTCGACCCGGTGGTTCGGATCGCCCGCTGGGCCGCGCTCAGTTGTGGGTCCGACGCGCTGCCCACCGCAGAGCGGATCGGCGCGGCCGCCGGCACCCGCTACCTCGATCCCGACGACGCCCGAGTGCTCGCGAAATGCCACGCCATCGGATCCAGCATCCGTTGGCGGGTGCGAGCCGCCCGCTGGGATGCCAACTCCGAGGCTCCCGCCGATGAACACGTCGAACTGTCGAACCTCTCCCCGCAGGACCGCACGGCGCTGCGCAGCATCGGCCGTGAACTCAGCGGCGTACGGCGCAAACTCGACTATCTGGCATCAACCTCGACCTTCTCCACATGGTGACCGACCCCGGTGAGGCCGGGCATCATGCCCTGGCCCAGACCGTCGCCGCCGAACGGCTCGAGGGCTGGCAGCCGACTGCCGAACAGATCGACTCCCTGACCGCATTGCTCACCGGCGCAGCGACGTACGGGGAATACCTCGGGCCGCATCTTCCCTCTCCCACCCCACCACCGCGGCGCCGGGTGTTCGCCCGCCGTCGTCCATATTTCATCCCAGGTACATCGGTGCTGCGCAACAACTTCGGTGTGCAGGATGCCGGCACGCTGGCGCAGCTGGAGTTCGTGGCGACCGCAGGCCGAATCCTGCAGGTCCACCTGCGCCACCGGGACGCGGATCTGAACGTCCGGTCGCTGCATCAGCACGTGTTCGGCGACGTCTACGCGTGGGCAGGCGAGCCCCGTATCGTCGAACTACGCAAGGGCGACAGCGCGTTCGGGCCGTGTGCCCGCGTTCCCCACGCCTTGGAGGCACTGCACGTCGAGATCGGCCGGCTGTCCGAGGAAGGTCACGAGATCGACGACGGCACACTGTCCTACCGGCTGGCCCGAATCTATGCCGACTACAACCAGATCCATCCCTTTCGCGAGGGCAACGGACGCACCGGAACCCTGCTGCTGCACCTGCTCGCCGGCCGCGCCGGGCGACGATTGCATCTCGAGAGCATGTCACGTGCCGAATGGATCACTGCGTCCCGGGACTCGATGCCATTCCGGCGCGATGGCCGGGCGGATCCGCGCCCGTTCGTAGCGGTGCTGCGCGGACGGCTATGCGCCCCTACGGATTCGGATCCGTCAGGTACCGCTGCACAGTCGGACCGATCCAGGCCACCAGATCATCGACACTCGCCGACGCCATCGGCTCGATCTTGAGCTGATACCTCGCGAACGCCAGACCGACCAGATGCACGGTCACCAACTCGACCCTCAGTTCGGCGTCGTCAACACCGAATTCGGTGGCGATGCGGGCGGCGACCGGGCCGGCAAGCGAATCATGTAACAGCTTGCGCGCCAACGGTTGCACCGCTGCTGAGCGGAACACGGTGAGCAGTGGATCGAACGATGCTCCCTGGTCCCATCGCGCGATGACGTCGCGGACCAGCCGGGCGCCGATGTCGTGGCCGCCCTCGTCGAGCAACAGCGCCAATTGATGCAGGGGATGCTGCGGGGTATCGAGCACCGCAGCGTTGAACAGACCCTCCTTGTTGCCGAAGTGGTAGTAGACCATCGCAACGTCGACGCCGGCGTCGGCGGCGATACCTCGCACGGTCGCCCGCTCGTAGCCGTCACGCATGAAGTGCTCGCGCGCGGCGTCGACGATCCGCTGCTTGTTCTGCTGACCCGTGCGCCACCGACCACTACGTCCGGTCTCCGACATGGGCCGAAGTTTAGTTCAACAACCGTTGACCTATGCGGAAGTCGGGGCGTAGTGTTTTCTTCAACAGTGGTTGAAGAAAGGAGTTCGACATGACGCAACGACGACTCTGGTGGCGACACACCATCTCGGTGCTGATCGCACCGGCAACGATGACGATCTTCATTCCGGCGCTGATCATCTGGTCTACCGGCGCGAAAGCCCCCGATCTGACCACGGTTTCGGGTGCGCTGCTCGCCATCGCCGGCGCAGCGTTGATCGCGTTCGGGCTGTGGTTCCTGGTGTGGACAGTGATCCTGTTCGACCGCATCGGCAAGGGCGCACTGGCCATCGGCTCCCCGGTCAACCTGGTGGTGGAGGGGCCCTACCGGCACGTGCGCAACCCGATGATGACCGCCGTCTTCTGCATCCAGCTCGGGACCGCGGTCGCCATGGCTTCACCCTGGCTGTTCGGCTGGTTCGCGCTGTTCTGCACGCTGACCTTGATCGCGATCCCGGTCTTCGAGGAACCTCATCTGCGCCGACGATTCGGCACCGAGTACGACGAGTTCCGGCGCAACGTGCCACGGTGGATCCCGCGCAGGACCGCCTGGGTTCCCAAGTACGCCGAGACCTGACGCCCGGGCGCCTTTCGCATCACCATGCGTGGATCTCTTCAGGCAGGTCAGACTGGGGTGGACACTCGCAGCGGCTCTCGCCCGGGATTACCCGGGTGTGAGCTCGCGTTGTCGCCAGAGACCGCGACTGAAAGTGAGAACCGTCGATGGGCACCCCACTGCACCTCGCCGTCGCACTCGATGGCACCGGCTGGCACCCGGCTTCCTGGCGCGAGCCGTCTGCCCGCCCCGCCGAAACCCTCTCCCCGCGGTACTGGACCGACCTGGTCGGCCAAGCCGAACGCGGCCTGCTGGATTTCGTCACCGTCGAAGACGGGCTGACCTTGCAGTCCGACCACCCGTTCCGTCCCGATGACCGCACCGATCGGCTGCGCGGGCGCCTCGACGCGGTGCTGATCGCCTCCCGTGTCGCACCCCGTACCCGCCACATCGGCCTGGTTCCCACCGTCATCACCACCCACACCGAGCCGTTCCATGCCTCCAAGGCCATCGCCACCCTCGACTACGTGAGCACCGGCCGGGCCGGGGTCCGGATCCAGGTGACGTCCCGTCGGGATGCCGCGGCCCACTTCGGCCGACGCGAACTGCCGCAGGACCGAGCCGCACTCACCGCCGAATTGTTCAGCGAGGCCGCCGATTACGTGGAAGTGCTGCGCCGGTTGTGGGACAGCTGGGAGGACGACGCCGAGATCCGCGACGTGGCCACCGGACGGTTCATCGACCGAAACAAGCTGCACTACATCGATTTCGAGGGCGCGTCGTTCTCGGTCAAAGGACCGTCGATCACCCCGCGGCCGCCGCAGGGCCAACCCATCGTGGCCGCACTCGGCCACGTCGACCCCGCCTACCAGCTCATCGCGGGTAGCACCGACGTCGGCTTCTTCACCCCGCACAGCCCCGACGAGGTCACCGCCCTGGTCGACACGATTGGCGCGCTCCGGCCCACCGATGCCGCCGCGGTACGCGTTTTCGCCGACCTGGTGGTGTTCCTCGACGACACCATCGGCGCGGCACGCGCTCGGAAAGACCGCCTCGACGAACTGGCCGGTACCGAATACCGCAGTGATGCTGAGGTTTTCGTCGGCACCGCAGGACAGTTGGCCGACCTGTTGCAGGCCTGGCACACTGCCGGCGCCACCGGCTTCCGGTTGCGGCCGGCTTCCCTACCGCACGATCTGCAGCAGATCACCGACGTGCTGGTCCCAGACTTGCAGCACCGCGGCCTGTTCCGCGATTCCTATGAGGCCGCCACCCTGCGTGGCCTGCTGGGTCTGGCCCGGCCCGCCAACCGCTACACGACCGTCTGACATCGACAGGACACGCCCATGAGCAAGCCCGTCAAGCAGATTCATCTGGCCGCGCACTTCCCCGGGGTGAACAACACCACGGTGTGGAGCGACCCCGAATCGGGCAGCCACATCGAGTTCGACTCGTTCGTCCGGTTCGCACAGACTGCTGAGCGCGGCAAGTTCGACTTCATGTTTCTGGCCGAGGGACTGCGGTTACGCGAACAGGGCGGCCACATCTACGACCTCGACGTGGTGGGACGTCCGGACACCTTCACCGTGCTCGCGGCGCTGGCCGCGGTGACCGAGCGGCTCGGCCTCACCGGCACGATCAACTCCACCTTCAACGAACCCTATGAGGTGGCACGGCAATTCGCCTCATTGGATCATCTGTCCGATGGCCGCGCCGCCTGGAACGTCGTCACCTCGTGGGACGCCTTCACCGGGCAGAACTTCCGTCGCGGCGGCTTCCTGCCGGAGAACCAGCGCTACGAGCGGGCAGAGAGCTTCCTGGCCGCCGCCCACACCCTGTTCGACTCGTGGCGGGGCGACGAGATCGTCGCAGACAAAAAGGCGGGCGTGTTCCTGTCCGATCCCACTGCCGGCGAGTTCTGCTACCACAACGATCATTTCGACATCAACGGTCGGTTCAACGTCCCGCGCAGCCCCCAGGGCCGCCCGGTGATTTTCCAGGCCGGAGACTCCGACCGCGGGCGCGAGTTCGCCGCTGCAGCTGCCGATGCCATCTTCTCCCGATACGGGACGCTGGAGGACGGCCAGAAGTTCTATGCCGACGTCAAGGGCCGCCTGGCCAAATACGGCCGCCGTCACGACGAGTTGCTGATCCTGCCGGCGGCCACCTTCGTTCTCGGGGACACCGACGACGACGCTGCCGAGTTGGCCCACGAGGTGCGGCTGGCCCAGGTCTCCCCCGCCACTGCGATCAAGTTTCTCGAACAACTATGGAACCGTGACCTAACCGATCACGATCCGGACGGGCCGTTGCCCACCGTCGACCCGCTGGTCGGGGAGAACACCATCGCCAAAGGCCGGGCCAGCGTGCGGATCCACCGAGACCCGATCGCCGTGGCCAACGAGTGGCGGGCCAAGGCCGAGGCGGAAAACCTGACCACCCGCGAACTCATCATCGAGGTCACCGGTCGGCAGAACTTCGTCGGCTCCGCCGCCACGATCGCCGAATCCATCGACCATCTCGTCCAATCCGACGCCAGCGACGGATTCATCCTGGTCCCCCACGTCACGCCCGGCGGGCTCGACCCGTTCGTCGATCGCGTGGTACCGCTGCTGCAAGAGCGCGGGGTGTTCCGCACCGACTACGAAGGGACCACGCTGCGCGAGCATCTGGGTCTGGCTCCGCTTCGGCCGCATGAAGAACACACCGCGGCAACGGGATAGGACTATTCGGACACGCCGGAGTCGGTGCGCTCCTTGTACTCCCAGCTCGCCCCCGCGGTCAATGTGCCGGGCTCCAGCTCGGTGCGGCCGGCGTCGCGGACATGCACGGTCTGCGCGAGGATCTCGTCGGGCTTGCCGCCGATCACGATGACCGGGTGCTCGTATTCGATGCCGTAGAGCTTGAGCGCGGCATGTACCGCGTGCGCCGCGGCCTTGCCGCGCGACATCTTGGCGTTCGAATTGACCCTGATCACCAGCCGGCGTTCCGGCGCTTCAGCGCCCTCGGCGTCTTCGGCATCCATGACCATCAGCCTAAGGCCACCATGTTGCACAACCCGAACTTGTCGTACCTCTCTGCTTTGATGGTGTCATGTCTTCGGGCGCAGCTTCTTTCACGGGTGGGGTGAGCCCAGTGCAGCGGCTGGAGACGTTGTTCGACGAGATCGCCGAGCTGACCGGCCAACGCAACGCGATCGATGCACGCATCGTGGAGATCGTCACCGAGATGGATCGCGACGGACTGTGCGGCGCCACAGGTGCCCGCTCCATCCAAGCGGTGGTGGCCTGGAAAACCGGCATCGCTCCACGCAACGCCGAAACCGTCGTGGCCGTCGCACGTCGACTCGAAGAATTCCCCCGCTGCGCGCAGGGGATGCGCGAAGGCCGGCTGTCCCTGGATCAGGTCGGGGTGATCGCCGAAAAAGCCGCCGACGGCTCCGATGAGCACTACGCCGAGTTGGCCGCCGTCGCCACCGTCCGCCAGTTGCGTACTGCGGTCAAGCTGGAACCACGCCCCGCACCCGAAACCCGGCCCGAACCGGAGCGTTCGATCACCAAGAACGTGGAGGACGAGTACACCACCTGGCGAATCCGGTTGCCGCGGTTGGACGCGGCGAAATTCGACACCGCCCTGCAGTCGCACCACGATGCGGTGATCGCCGACTGGAAACGCGACCACGAAACCGACGGTGAACCGGCGTCGGATCAGGCACCGCCGTTTCCCAACCTGGTGGATGCGTTCATGAGCCTGGTCGAGGCCGGCTGGGACGTCGAGACGGCACGCCGCCCGCACGGACAGCACACCGCCGTGGCCGTACATGTCGAGCTGGACAAAGACGGTGACAAACCCGTCGCCGCAATGCATCTGGGGCCGCTGCTCACCGACGACGAACGACGCTACCTACTGTGCGATGCCACCTGTGAGGCCTGGTTCGAACGCCGCGGCCAGGTGATCGGCGCAGGCCGCAGCACCCGCACCATCAGCCGCCGCCTCCGCCGGGCACTCGAACACCGCGACCGGTGCTGCGTGGTCCCGGGCTGCGGATCCACCCGTGGATTGCACGCCCATCACATCGTGCACTGGGAAGACGGCGGTCCGACCGAACTCGACAAGCTGAAATATCGCTAAACTACCCTCATGGGGAAAGCGAAAACTCCAGCTCAGCGTGTCGGGGCGCGGTCCGCGGCGATCTACGCCCGCATCTCAGCCGATGTGGAGGGCACCGGCCTGGGGGTCGCCCGTCAACTCGAAGACTGCCGCAAGCTCGCCGCGGAGCGAGGCTGGCCGATCGGTGACGAGTACGTCGACAATGATGTCTCAGCGTATTCGGGAAAGCCGCGCCGCGAGTACGCCCGCATGCTGGATGACCTGAAATCCGGTGCGCGGGATGCGGTGATCGTCTACAACCTCGACCGGCTACATCGCCGTCCGGTCGAGTTGGAAGACTTCGTGACGCTGTGTGAGTCGGTCGGGGTGCGTGATGTCGCTACCGTGACCGCCGACATCGATTTGGGTAACGATGACGGGTTGTTCATGGCCCGGATTTTCGCCGCGTTCGCCGCCAAAGAATCTGGCCGCAAATCCGCGCGTATCCGCCGCAAGATGTTGCAGAACGCCGAAAAAGGCCTGCCGCACGGCCCGGCGCGCCCTTTCGGATACGAGCCCGACAAAATTACCCTGCGCCCTGAGGAAGCCAAGATCGTGCGGGAGATGGTCGACCGGTATCTCGCGGGTGCGTCGATCCGGTCGTTGACCATCTGGCTCAGCGACACCGGTGTGGCCCCGCCCGCGTCGAAGTCGTGGCAGACCACCACGGTGCGCAACATTTTGGCCTCCGGACGGATCGCCGGGCTCCGGGAGCATCATGGTGAGGTGATCGGCGCCGCGGCGTGGCCGGCGATCATCACCGCGGGCGAGCGCGACCGCATCCTTGCCCGGATGACTGCTCGCAGCGTCACGAAAACTCGCGCCCCGCGCACCTACCTGCTGTCGGGGATGTTGCGGTGCGGGCGGTGTGGGAATCGGTTGTTTTCCCAAGCCCGCCATAACAATCCGACTAACCGGGTGCGGCGCTACGTGTGTTTGAAAGGTCCCGATCACGGTGGCTGCGGGCGACTGACCGTGGTGGCGCTGCCGGTCGAGGAATTGCTCACCGATGCGGTGCTGACCCGACTGGACTCACCCCAGCTGGCAGGAGCATTAGCAGGTAGGTCCAGTGTGGACGCCGACGTCGCCGCGTTGGCCGCCCAGTTGGAGGCCGACCAGGCCCGCTTGGATGAATTGGCCGGGCTGTATGCAGAGGGGGCGGTGTCGGCGCGGGAATGGATCGCTGCCCGCGACCCCATCACCGACCGCATCGCCCGCGCCCGCCGCGACATCGCCAAGGCCACCGACACCAGTGCGGTGATGGATCTGGTGGGCTGCGGCGAGGTGCTGCGCGGTCAGTGGGATGACCTTGACATCGACCGCCAACAAGCCATCATCAAATCAGTGCTCGATCACGCCGTCATCGCACCCGGCACGCCCGGGTCGCGCAAGTTGGATATCAACCGGGTACAGCCGCATTGGCGGATTTAGAACGTCTCGTCCGTTGGGTAAACGTCTCGTCCGTCGGTACATGCCGAAACTTTGCCTTTAGAACACGTACGACTTTGCGTGTGGCGCCCGGCATTCGCTGCATTCGGGCATTCCTCGTCGGGCCAGGTTGGTGTACTTGCGTCAGGCGTGGTGTCGGGAAGCAGTCATCACGCCCGTTAGACTCAGCTCACGGGGCCTGCCGTGCTGGTCAGGACGGTTGTTTGACCCGAAGGGAGGTCAGCGGTGGCGACAAATGACCAGTTGAAGGCTCTCGTCATGAGCCACGCCGAGGGCGACGACCCCCAGTTCTACGCCGTGGCGATGCAGGTGGCTGCAAAAGCTGCACGAGCTGGGCACGCAAAGTTCGCCCAAGAACTGCGCGACCTGGTTGACGAGTTGCGTAAGCGTGGTGCAGTGAAGTCGCGGGTGGCCTCGGTGGTGCCGGTGGCGCAGCCCCGGGGTGAACTGGGCTCTCTGCTCGCTGTCAGCTATCCGGAGTCTCGACTGGCAGACCTCGTGTTATCCCCGGGTCTTGCCGAGCACCTGCGGCATGTATTGCTTGAGCAGCGTCAACGAGACATGCTTGCCCGCCACGGTCTTCGGGCCGCGGGCCGGTTGCTGCTCACCGGCCCGCCAGGGACCGGCAAGACTTCAACCGCGCGAGTTATTGCCGGCGAGTTGGGGCTTCCACTGTTTTCGGTGCGGCTGGACACAATCATCACCAAATACATGGGTGAGACGGCAGCGAAACTGCGCTTGATTTTCGATGCGCTCATCGACACGCGGGGGGTCTACTTGTTCGACGAGGTCGATGCGCTTGCCGGAGATCGGGCCGCACCCAACGACGTCGGCGAGATCCGCCGAGTCCTCAACTCCTTTCTTCAATTCCTCGAAGAGGATTCCTCGGACAGCATCATCATCGCGGCCACCAATCACCCCAAGTTGCTCGACAACGCCCTCTATCGCCGATTTGACACAGTGATGGACTTCGCACTGCCCGACGACGCGGCCACCGAGGCCGTCATCCGCAACCGACTCGCTCGGTTCCAAATCGGCAACCTGAGTTGGCCGAGGGTCGTCGCTGCCGCGCGCGGGCTCAGTCACGGAGAGATCGCGACTGCAGCAGAGAATGCGGCGAAGCGAACAGTTCTGGCTGGCCGGGCCCGGGTGCGCACCGACGACCTGGTGGCCGCCCTGCACGAACGGCCGCGTGCCAATCACCACGGCGAGTCGGCGATCTAGACGTCATGGCAGAGCGAGATCGTCCTCACCTTGTCGTGTCGGTAGCGCCAGTATCGGAGTCCTTTACGCTCGCCAGCGCTGGTGGCGGTGGCGACAAGCACGAGTTCACCGGCGATCGCAAGGGGCATGGCCGACGCCTCACTGACGAATTCAACGCCGCAGTCGCGCCTACAGCCGACGATGAGATCGAGCCTGCAGGAACCTACGTCACGTTTGTGTCGTTTCCAGATTTGGAACTGGCGTTGCAAAGTCTGGGCCCGCAGCGCTCTGGTGAGCAGCCCGAGTTGGTCGCCGTCCGGGAGACGCAGACCACCGACGGGATCGTTCAGATGGCGACCGTGTACATCCCGCGGGGCAAGAAAGAGTACTTCCTCAAACGGTTGGACGCCTACGTGTCGTCTGCAGACCGGACCAAGGCTGACAATGCCGCACTAATTGAGAGTATCCAGTCGATCCGTCGAGCGACGATCCGCGAACTATGGACCGATCCCGATGAATTGTTTCCCGACGACCCCACCGAAGTCCGTTGGTGGGAGGTGTGGCTGCTTAACCGTGACCGCCGCGAACAAGCAAGATTCAGCGACTTTGTTGTCCAACACGAACTGCGCACCAGTGAGCACTATCTGGGTTTCGGTGACCGCACCGTAGTGTTGCTATACGCTTCGGCAGACCAACTGGCGCAGACGTTTCAATCAGTTGACGACATCGCCGAGTTGCGCCGACCGCACGACGTTGCCACTTTGTTGACAGAACTGCCCGCCGCCGAGCAGACCGAGTGGGTGGACGATCTGCGCGCGCGTCTACGGATGGCCGACAAGGATGCTGCGGTGGTGTGCATCCTCGACACTGGCGTGCAGGACACGCACCCTCTGCTCACCGACTCGATTGGAGCCGCGGACCTGCACGTCGCAGACCCGCGCTGGCAGACCACGCCCGTCCAATCGCACGGAACTGAGATGGCAGGCCTGGCCCTCTACGGAGACCTGCACGCCGCACTCGTCGACACCCAGCCGGTCCAATTGACTCACCGCCTGGAGTCGGTGAAGTTCTTGCCCGATAACGCCCACAACGATCGTGATCTCTACGGTGCTATCACTGCTCGCGCGGTCGACCGCCCAGAGATCCAAGCCGCCGCCCGGCGCCGCGTGTTCATGCTCGCGGTCACTGCGCGCCGCCCCTCCGTCGACGGAACTGACACCGAACCGACCACACGAATCGACACCGGCAGACCCACGTCGTGGTCGGCGGCGATCGACGCTCTGGCCTTCGGCCGGGCCATCGATGACAGCGATCCCAAGCTCACCTACCTCGACCGTGACGAGCCGCGGCGCCCGCGCCTGTTCCTCGTCTCGGCCGGCAACATCCGCGACCTTCGTGGCACCGATGATCACCTCGCTCGAAGTGATGTCGAGCCGGTCGAAGACCCCGCCCAGTCGTGGAACGCGCTCACGGTTGGCGCTTACTCCAATCGTGACGACATGTCCGGCGCACCAGCTGATTTCGCCGGCTACGTGCCGGTAGCCAAGAGGGGTGAACTATCCCCGGTCAGCCGCACGTCGGTAGTCTTTGACCGCACGAAATGGCCGTTCAAACCCGATGTGGTCGCTGATGGCGGCAACGTCGCAGTATCACCGGACCGCACAGACGTTGATACGCCGCCCAATCTCGCTCTGCTCACAACCCGCCTCCAACGCCCGGGACACGGTTTCTTCACCGCGACGCGAGACACCTCGGCCGCCACCGCTCAGGTCGCAGCCATCGCCGGCAATCTCTCCCAGGCCTACCCGCAGCTGCGCCCCGAGACCATCCGCGGGTTGATCGTGCACTCGGCTCAGTGGACCGACGCCATGCGCAACCGCTTCAACACCGAATCGAACAAGACTCGCCTCGCCAGCCTGCTGCGCCGCTACGGGATGGGTGTACCCGACGCGGCCCGCGCACTGCGTAGCGCCACCGATGCGCTCACCCTCATCGCAGAGGCCCGAATCCATCCCTACGAGCGCGACCGCGACAGCAACTCAGGCAAAGTGCGGGAGATGAATCTCCACCAACTGCCATGGCCGACCGAAATACTCGAAGGGCTAGGCGAAACCGAAGTACGCATGCGCGTGACCCTGTCCTACTTCGTTGAACCCAACCCTTCCAGCCGCGGCTGGACGGGCCGCTATATCTATCCCTCCCATGGCCTACGGTTCGCCACCCGACGCCCGGAGGACAACATCGAATCGTTCCGCCAGCGCATCAACACCCGCGCACGTATCGACGGGCAACGCCCACCTGCACTCGACACCGAGAAAGGCTGGTTCTTCGGCAGCAACCTGCAGCAGGCCCCCGGCTCACTACACACCGACATCTGGACAGGTCCAGCCGCCAACCTCGCCAGCAAGGGAGCCATCGCCGTGTACCCGGTCGCGGGATGGTGGAAAAACCAACGCAAATACGACCAAAGCAACCACGGCGTTGACTACTCACTCATCGTCAGCATCGAATCCCCACACGTCGACGTTGACCTATGGGCTCCCGTCGCCCAACAGATCAGCACAACCGTCGAAATCCAAACCTAGCCAAGCTTTTATGCCGCTGTATTCCGCGCATTACCAAATCTAGCAATGTTCACTTGCGAACCCTGATAGGAACGGTCGACGATCCCTTTGGGTATCGACGAAGGGCTCAACGGACTGACCGAGCAATCTCCTGGTGCAGGAGTATTCGCGGGATCCGCATCCTACTTCCAGAGAACGCCGTCTGCGTGCACGGTTGTGCAATTTTCACTGGTCACCTTCGACTATTCGTTGACTGGCAGTTGATGTCAAGGCTCGAACCGGGGGTTCGCCCGCCTGCGGCGCCGGCCCTGACATCAATTGCCAGCCAACAGCATTGGACCGCTGTGACCAGGCGAGGAAACAGCGTCAGAATGTGACGGCCTGGTCGCACTGAGCTGACGCTGTGCCGCGCCTTACCGCAGCAGGGTGGCGATGTCAGCGAGGACAGCCGGGTTGGTGATGGTGACCGCGACGTGCTGGCGTTCACAGGATTCGACAAGCCAGGCGGTGAATTCTTGACGACTGTAAGACTTTCCAGTCTGCCTATCCGCGGATCGCACCTCCCGGCTAGCCATCGGGTACCTCGACAGGAAGATCACCACGCTGGTGCAATAGTGCTTCGCGGGCAGTGCGGCGCCGGTCGATCCGACGTAGCGCCGCGCTGACGATGAGGGTGCGCTCACCGAGGCTGGCGTGACCGGCGCGGTCGAACTCCCACGCCACCAGATCATTGCCATCATCGCCGTGTCGACGATCCGGATTATGCTTGTGTTCAGTAGATTTCGCGTAGCGTTCGCGGGTCCAAGTGGCACGGCGTTGCCGTAGTGCGGTCATGGTGGTCGAGTAGCGGCGGGACTTGCTGGTGATGTGCCCGCGGAACCCGAGGGTGTGCAGCCACCGCCGAATACCCGACACTCCGTTGTCAGCGAGGTCGCTGATGGTGGTCAGGATGGCCCGCACATGCTCGGATACATCCAGGTCGGGTATCGATTCGGTGGACAGCCGGCGGACGCTGATCCCGAGATCGGCCAAAGATTTAGTCACGTATTTGGCCAGATAGCGAGCAACCCGCCGGCCCGACAGTGCCCGGCTATCCGGTGAACAATGTTCTGCTGTCAGCGCATTCGTCGAGTTAGTGGGTGCGGTGATGGGTTGGGTATCGATTTGGGGACCGAAGGCGATCACCCGCACGCCGCCCTCGGTGGTGGGGTCGTGGACGGTGAGGGTGACGGTACGGGCGGCGTGCTGGATGATCATCGCGAGTTCGGTTGCACTGATTGGTGATTCCCAACCGGTCTGATCGGGATCCTCGTAGGGGTCGAGGCGGATCAGGGCGTGGATGTGCGGGATGGCGCGGGCTTGCATTTCGACGACTTTGAGAAAGCTGACCCGCACGTCATCCGGATCGGCCCCGGCGGCTTTCAGATGCCTGCGGAGTGCTCGCCGCAGGGTGATGGTGAATCGTCGCCACAGCTCAGGCAGATGCCAGGTGAACAGCACATGCCCGAAATAGTCGTAGCATTCCCGGCAGAGCGGCTGGCCAACCTGTGGATCGGTGTGGTCGTGGATAGTGCTGCACCACAATGGATTTCTATGTGAACAGCGCCGGTAGCCACCGATGCGGTCATGATCGCGGCACACACCGTGTCGGGATCCGCTGGGGTCTGTGGGTGTGGTGGTGTGGACGGCCCCGAAGCTGGGGGCGGTCAGCGTGAGAAACACTTGCGGACGATCAGCGACGGCGGCGGGCATGTCGTGGTGGCCGCCCGCGGCGCCGGCGTGCACGAGTTGCCACGTGTCGCGGGCGTAGAGGTCTGAGCAGGAGGGGCAGATGTGGGCGCGGCGGTTGTTGCACCGGGTCCACACCACCTGCTGGCGTCCGTAGTCTTCGGTGCCCGTGAGTTGGATGGGATGGGCACAGAACCCGACGGATTCCGCGCGTCGCCACCAGGATTCGTATCCCATCGAGGAGGCGCGGCGCACCATCTCATCGACCACCCGGGTGGTGTCGACCGTGTCCGGAATGCCTGGCAGGGCGAGCTGGGCCGGTGGTGTGGAGCTATTCACCGCTGGCACCTCTGTTGGTGTCACTGTCGCCCGTCGTTGAGGCCTGGTCGCCACTGGGCCGGCGCGCGGGGCGGCGGAATCGGGCCGCGAGGGTGGTGATGTCGTGGTCGGTGACGTGGAAGGCGCGTACCCGCACGGATTGGGTGCTGCCGTCGATGAGCATGTAGCCCACACCGGGGGTGGCATCGGGGATGCGGTCGCATTCCGCCCCGGCATCACGTGCTCCTTGTCCCAGCACCATGGTGGTTTGGGTGGCTTCGGTCAGCCGCAACCCGATCCGCACGGTGAACAGTTGCCGGACCGGCAGGGTGTCTTTGGCGGGGTCTTGCACTGCGGCCACCACCGAGATCCCCACCGCGCGGCCTTGGGAGAGCAGTAGCCCGAGCAGTTGTTCGATTTCGGTGCGGATCTTGCGGTCGGTCACATACGCGGTGAGCGCGGCGATCTCATCGATCAGGACCACAAACAGCGGGTCGGCCGGTGTCGGGGTGTGCAGGCGGGTGTGGCCGCGCAGACGATTTGCGCGGGCGTGCATCACGTTCACGAGCTGGCGCAGGAGTTGGAGGGTGGTGTCGGTGGCGTCGTGGCTGAACACGGTGAACATGGGTGCGCCGGCGCCCAGTTCCATGCCGCCTTTGGGGTCGATGACACACAGCCGGACCAGCCCGGTCTTGATCGCGGGGGCGATCCCGGCGATCAGGGACCACAGCACGCTGCCTTTGCCCGCGCCGGTGGCCCCGGCGACCAGGAGGTGATGCCCGAGCAGCGGCATCTGCCAGTGGTGGCGGGTTTCGGTGATCCCGACCCGCACCGATCCCAGATCCACCGGAGTCGACGATGTAGGCATGGGCAGCGCGATCGGTTCGGCCAGCACGTCCCCGCGCATCAGCGCGATGCGTAGTTCCCCGGGTGTGGTGGCGGTGATGGTGATCCGGTCGGCGCGCCAGGCCGCGGCCAGCGCCTCGGATTGTTGGTGCCAGTTAGTTAGGGATTGGCCGGTGACGATCCGCACCGCCAACACATCGGTGGTTCTACCGATCGTGACGGTGCGCAGGGTCGGAGTCAGGGTGCGCTCACCAAGTTTGGCGGTCAGGCCGTGCAGGGTGCACGTCGATTCCCAGGTGCGGGTGTAGCGCGACCAGGTCAACCAGCGGCGCCGTACAGGTTCGGTCACCCACGAGCAAAACGAGCCTGGGTCTAGCCAAGCCCACCCCATATATCCGGCGCCGAACGCGATGGCACCGACGATCCCGGCGCGGGGTCCGTGGGTGATGCCGAGAGTGAGGCTGGCGATGATCGGGACACTGATCGCTGGGAACAGCACGGCCCACCACAGCAGATATCCCGCGGCGGTCAACAGTGATATGACCAGATCGCCGAACCAGTCGTCATTGTCCGATTGAGTGTTGTTGGTGTTCTTATTGTTTGATGCCATGACGGTGTGTTCTCCGTGTGTGCGTGGACGAGCCAGTGGTCGACGGCGGACCCGGGCCGAGGCGCGGCACGTGCTGGTGTCGCGCCTCGGCAGCGGGTGCTATTTCTGGGTGCGCGACCCCGGCTCACCCGCCGGGGCGCCGGCTGTGGCGCCGGTGATGGCATCAGCGCGGAAGGCCACACCACTGCGATCGCCTTGCGCCCACGGGATGGCCACCAGGCTGGTCACCGAGACCGGTTGGGTGACCCCGACGTTCGGGTCACCGGCCACCGTCACATTGAGCACTTCGCCGCCAGTGTCATCCAACGCCAGCAACTGCACCGAATGCTGCGGCAGCCCGGTGGCAGTGTCGATTTTGGGGCTGCCGGTCTCAAAGTTCAGCCGCGGCTCAGCCGCACGGGTGACGATGAACCGTGTCCCTGACGTATCGATTCTCAAACGCATTGTCCTGTAGTTCCTTTCGTGAACCGTATGCGCCCTTGCGGCGCTGAACTCAGTTCACGTGGACACCACCGACGTAGCCAGGGACATCTAGCGGCATTGCCGACATCGCCGGCGACATTCCGGACACCACCGGGACATACCCGTGGACATCACGTGGGCATCACCGCCGCGGGGTGGCACCACGCGCATGGCAAACTAGACGCCACGCGCTGGCGATACACGGAGACGACACGGAAAGATGTGCGCTGAGACGATGGACGATCACGACGGCAAGGCGGCCGCGATCCCCAACAATCGCCTCATGCAGCGGCTGCAGGCCAAGGGACTGTCCCCGCAGCGCTTTGCCACCGCGATGAGCGTGGATGTCAAGACGGTGCGCCGCTGGCTGTCCAACACCAACTACAACATCCGCGAGGACAACGCGCGGCGCGCAGCCACGCTGCTGGGCTGCACGCCGCACGATCTGTGGCCCAATCAGTACTCGCCTACTATGGCGAGCGCATTGGCGACCATGTCACCAAGTGGCCCGTTCACCGCGACCCTGTATGCCAGCCGCACCCAGCTACCGATCAGCGCGTGGCAGCAGCATTTCGCCGACGCCACCACCAGCATCGACATCCTCGTGCTGGCCGCCACGTTCCTGTTCGACACCCTCGACGGATTCCTCGACACCCTGCTCGACGCCGCCGCCCGCGGCGTGGCGGTGCGATTCCTCGTCGGCGACCCCGACACCGCCACCATGATCCTGCGCGGCGTGGAGGAAGGGATCGGTGAAGCCGTCATCGCCCGCTGCCGCACCTCAGTCGAGCTGCTCGCCCCACACGCCGGCACCCCGGGACTGGACATCCGCACCCACGACACCACGCTCTACACATCCATCTTTCGGGTCGATGACGCCATGATCGTCAACTTCCACATCTACGGCTCACCCGGACGCAACAACCCCGTACTCGTACTGTCCCGTCACCACGAACCCCGGCTCTGGGCCACCCTCGAAGAGGCCTTCACCCAGGTGTGGGACCACGCCACACCCCTAACGACGAAAGGCTGACCCGCCGATGCGCACCGACTACTACAACGACCCCAACGCCCCACGGCCTAACAGTGTCGTCCCCTCGGCTTCGGCGATCGTCGCTGACGAACGCGGTCGAATTTTGCTGATCAAACGCCGCGACAACACCCTGTGGGCGCTACCCGGCGGCGGACACGACATCGGCGAGACCATCGAACAAACCGCTGTGCGCGAAGTCAAAGAGGAAACCGGGCTCGACGTCGAAATCACCGGCCTGGTCGGTGTCTACACCAACCCGCGGCACGTCGTGGCATTCACCGATGGCGAAGTCCGCCAACAATTCTCCTTGTTGTTCACCACCAGGGTGCTCGGTGGTGAGCTGGCCATCGACCACGAAAGCACCGACATCGCCTGGACTGATCCCGACGACATCGCCGACCTGGACATGCATCCCTCGATGCGTCTGCGGATCGAGCACTACCTGCAACACCGCGACAGCCCCTACCTCTGCTAACCCCATGCAGGGGTTACAGCCAGCCGCGCACCCGACCCACCGCCGCCAGCAACTCCTCGCGGCCAGCATCGACCGCCCGGTGCACCGGATCCTGCGGTCCATAACGCGCCAACACCTCACGCAGGCGGTCCTCAGCTGATACCGGCGTGCCGTCAGGTCCGGTCGTCAAATCGCAAAACGTCAACGCATCCATCACATCGCGCGGCGGTTGGACGAAAGCCCCTAAACCGGAGACGCCACGCTCGGATGCCTCCAGGTGCGCGCCGGTATGAAACGCCACCAACGACGCGACCAGCTCCCCGAAACCGGCCGACCGGACGAACACCGCGCCATCGAGCGGATGAAAACCGGTTCGGCGCACCGACGGTGCATACCCGATATCGTGCAGCCACGCCGCCGCCACCAGACAATCCGCCGCCTCGCCGGCGAAATGCTGACTCAGCCGTTCCGCCGCAGCGGCCACACCCCGCACATGCGCCAACCGCCGCGGCTGCTCAGCCAGCCGTGTCTCGGCCTCCCGCCGTGCACGCTGCGCCACCGCCCCGCTCATGCCAGCCAGCTTACGAGCCCCAGTATCACGTCGCAGTATCTCCACCGCAGCAGCACTTACTGAGCGTCCACCCATCTCCAACCACTATGTGGCGGCTACCTGCGGGCTTCGCTTCGCTCCCTCTGCTCCCGTCCGCTGGCGCTCCCGTCCGCGCCGGTCGCTACGCTTCACCCTCCGTCCGCCGCCGAACCACCGGGCCATCGCCGCAAAACAGCCCTCTGACCTGCGATGTGAGAACTTTCTTTACTGGTATCAAGCGTGTAGGCAACACCTAGGCCGCTCCAGCGCGGAACTCGCATTCCCTGACAACAGTGGCTCCGACGTCGCGGGAGCTATTCAGTTGCTGAGATGAGTTTCGGGAGGATTGCATTGTCGACCAGAGTTTCGATGGTGAGATGGGTCGGCGGGCGGTTGGAAAAGATGCATCGGAAGATCAGATAGCCTGGCAACAGGTCGCAGAGCTCTTCGTTGATTGTTGACGCGCCGATCTCGCCGCGGCTGATCGCCTGCTGTAGGACCTGCCGGACCAGGGTTCTCTGTTCATGAAGAAACCGGTCTTGCATAACGTTGTTGAGCGCGCGATCACGGGATATCTCGACAAGCACTGCCCGGATGGTGCTGGCGTGGTCTCGGCACTGTTTGTAGATGATCTGGCCGAGACACAACAAGTCGCCGCGCAGGGTGCCAGTGTTGGGTGCAACAGCGCTCTGACGGGTGCCTTCGATGACGGCCGCTAGGATCAGTTCAGATTTCGAGGGCCAGCGCCGGTAGATGGTGGCTTTACTGGCATGAGCAGCGCCCGCGACAGCCTCCACTGTTAGGCCGTGGTACCCACGATCCTGCAGGATACCCAATGCTACTCGCAGCAGCTCTGTCTCTCTGGGTGACCACGAAGTAGGTTCTACGTCCGGGTTGGTTGTCGCGGTCATCAATTGTCGGATGTGAGCGATTCTGGGTCAGCTGCTTTCCCGTTTCCACTATCGGTCCCCACATCCATTCTTCGTACATGGTCGCCCCCAGGTGAGACGCCACCCCACTTCGCCGATATCTGGAGGTGCGGTCCGCGTGTTGCGCTCAGCGCGCCCACACCGGTGAGATGCTTAGCTGGCATCGATGCGGGGTGACGGTTCATGTGTGGCCACCAGCTGGCTTGGCGGAGCAGGGTGGCGATGGCTGGGACGGTGAGGGTGCGTACGAGGAACGTGTCCAGCAGTAGTCCGCAGCCGATGATGAGTCCGGTTTGGATCATGATGGCTACCGATCCGATCATCAGGCCGAACATGCTGGCAGCGAAGATCAGGCCGGCGGAGGTGATGACTGAGCCGGTGGTGGCTACGGTGCGCAGGACGCCGACGCGGATGTTGTGGGTGGATTCTTCGCGTAGTCGTGATACGAGCAGCATGTTGTAGTCGGCGCCGACGGCGACGAGGATGATGAACGCTAATAGTGGTACGGGCCAAGCGATTTCGTGGCCGAGGATCCATTGGAAGACGATGACTCCGATGCCTAGTGAGGCCAGGTAGTTCAGCACGACGGTGCCCAGCAGATATAGCGGGGCGATCAGGGCGCGTAGCAGGGCGATGAGGATGAGTCCGACGATGACCAGGGTGGCGATGGCCAGCTGGGTGAAGTCGGATGAGAGTAGGCGTTGGATGTCGGAGTTGACGGCGGGGAATCCGGCAACCGAGACGGTGGCTTGGGCCAGGGAGGTGTTGGGTCGGGCGGTGTTGGCGACGTCTGTGATCTGGCGGGCCAGGTTCATCGCCTCGCCGCTGTAGGGGTCCGTGCTGGTGTCGATGGCGAAGCGGGCGGTTTTGCCGTCGGGTGAGAGGAAATGTTTGGCGACGTCGGCGAATTGGCGGTTGTCGAAGGCTTCGGGGGGCAGGTAGAAGCCGGTGGCGGCATCGGATCCGGCGGTGGCGCGGGCGGAGTTTTGCAGTTGGGCCGCGATTTGACTCATCCCGGACAGCATTTGGATGTTGCTGTCGGCCAGGGTGTGCACGCCGGTGGCCAGGGCGCGTGCGCCGGAGGCCAGTTGGCTGATGCCGTGTTGGAGTCGGCCGATGTCAGCGGCCAGGTTCTCGGGGTTGCCGAGGGTTTTGAAGGCGTTGTTCATGGTGGCCACGGTGTGTTGAACTTCGGTGAGGGTGCCGGTGACGGTGGCGTTGGTGGCCGGGTTGTACTGGTCGCCCAGGGTGGCGAGCTGGGTGAAGAATCCGTCGTCGCGCAGGGTGGTCAGGATACTGACCTGGTCGCGGATCTGGGCGCATTGCGGGGTGGTCATACACCACGGTGAGGTGTTGAGTGCGGTGACGAGCGGGTCGAGGGCGGCGATAGCGTTCTGGGCGCGTTCGGCCAGGGGTCGGATGCCGGGGCCGGCTTGGATGGCGGTGTCGACCTCGGGTGCGGTGGCTGAGAGTTGTTGCAGCAGCGGGCCGAAGCGCTGCATGCTCTCACCGGCGGCGCCGGCTTGGGTGAGTACACCGCCCAGGGGGGTGAGCGCGGTGCGCACGGTGGTGTCGAGTTGGGCCAGGCCGCCGGCGAGTTGGTCGGCGCCGTGGGTGAGCTTGTCCAGGTCGGTGCGCCGGTCGTTGCCCTGGGCGACCGAGTCGGCCATCTTGTCGCCGATTTGTCCGTTCTGCCAGGACAGTTGGGCTTGGTCGAGGCGTTGCCCGGCCGGTCTGGTGATCCCGGAAACACGTGTCACGGCCGGGATTTGGGCGATGCGTGAGGCCATCTCGTCGAGGTCGGCCAGGCCTTTGCCGGTGCGCATGTCGGTCGGGTTTTCCACGACGAGGAATTCGGTGATGACGACGTCTTTAGGGAAATGGCGGTCCAGCAGCTGATAGCCCTGGTTGCTGGCGGTAGTGGCGGGCTGTCCTTGGCGGTCGTCATAGCTGATGGTCATGGTCGCCGCGGCCGCCGACAGTGCCACCAGGATGGTCAGGCTGATGACCAGCAGCGGCACCGGGCGGCGCACCACGGCCACGGCCACGCTGTTCCAGTAGCGTCGGGTGCGGTCGGGTTTGGGTTCGCCGATGCCGCGGGTGGCCGCCAGCGCCAGCACCGGGGGCAGCAGGGTCACGGTGGCGGCGAATCCGACTGCCACGGCGACCGCGCAGGCCGGGCCGAGTCCGGCGAACACACTCAAGGTGGCGAACACCATGGCCAGAAAGGCCAGGGCCACGGTGCCGGCCGAGGCCAGGATGACTCGGCCGATGCTGGCGGTGGCCGCGATGACCGCCTGCTCGGCGGGCACCTGGGCGCGGCGTTGTTCGTGGTAGCGGCTGATCAGAAACACGGTGTAGTCGGTGCCGGCGCCCAGCAGGATCGCGGTCATGAACGCCACGGTGAACTGCGAGACCGGCATGCCGATTTCCCCGAGTGCAGAGAGCACCCCACGCCCGACGGCCAGGCTGATCCCGATCACCAGCAGCGGCAGCAGCGCGGTGAACACCGACCGGTACACGATCAGCAGGATCAGCGCGATCAGCCCGGCGGTGGCGATCGAGATGAACACCAGGTCGTGCTCGGCTGAGGCGATCTGATCGGCGAACGTGGCCGGTGGCCCTGTCACATAGGCCGTGGTGGACGTGTTGGCGAATGCCGTGTCGGTGAGATCGCGCACGGCTTGCACGGATTCGGCCGCGGTGGGATCACCGAGCGTGCCGGCCACCCCGACCGGCAGATACCAGGCCTTGCCGTCACCGCTGACCGCCTGGGTTCTGGTGACCGGGTCGGCCAGCAGATCCTGGACCAGCAGGACATGGTCGTGATCGGCGCGCAACCGCCCTACCAGATCCTGATAGCGCAGCTGATTATCGGGGGTCAGACCGGCCGGGTCTTGCATCGCGACGAACAGCATCGTCTTGGACCCCTGCTCACCGAACGCCTCACTCATGCGGTCCACGGTCTGAAACGAGGGCACATCACGCGGGATCAGATCGACCGATTGTTGGCGCACCACCGTCTCCAACTGCGGGAACAGCAGCGCCAGCACCACCGCGGCCGCGATCCATCCACCGATCACTAATGCCTTGTGGCCCACCGTGAACGCCGCGAGCCGACCCAGCCGGGCGCTGTATTCCGAAGATCCGGACAGATCGACGCCGCGCCGGCCACGGGAAGGCCCAGCATCTCCGGTTCGATCGCCCATCCCCACGCCTCCCAAGAAACGAAACTATCGGTATCGCTACGATACTAATAGTCCCACACGAGGATCGGAAGGGCCGCGCCGACCTTTCGGGCCATGGTTGGGGCTGGGCGCGGTGGGGGTGAATTAACTTGCGGTGTCCTCAGATTCGTCGTCGGGCAGGTCGTGGCGCACCACCCGCACCCGCCCGCGGGGCAGGCATGCCATGTAGCCGTGGCGTTTGCCGTAGAGCTCCCAGGAGGTCGCGGCCTCCTGGGGGGCGACATCGATGCGATGCCCGCGGGAAAAACCCAGGTGCAACCCGCCGCCCTCGTCGCACCACGCGCCCGTGCACACCGCGCCGGCCAGGTCCAGCAACGGACGCTGCTGGACCGAGACGTTGCCCGGGTCGATGAGGACCTGCTCTTCGGGATAAGACGAACCGATCGGCGGCAGGGTCAGCCGGATCGGGGTGGCGATCACCAATTCGTTGTAATCGTCGAGGTCGAGCACCAATCCGTCGCGCAACGAGACACGCTGAACGGTGCACCGCTCGATCCAGGGGGTATGCATGCCCGGGTCCCTTTCGACACGTCATTGTGTCGCTTTATGGTACTGGGAGTAGCGCAGCGATACTACTAGTATCGCTAAGTGGTGGTGTCGGTGCCGTGCACCAGCTGTCGGGTTGTGCGGTCGATGCGCTCGCGGGCCAGGTCCGCATCGATCCGGCCGCCGATGACGGCGATCAGGTTGGCCAGCCACACGTCGGCGATCAGGCTGGCCACGTCACGGTCATGCGCGCTGGGTGTGGGCCCGCCCAGGGCGCGGGCCAGCATGTCCTCGATCACCGCGACAGCGTGCTCGATCGCGCCGGCGGCCTCGGAGTCGGCCACGACGAACGCACGCACCATCGCCTCGGTCAGGTGCGGGTTGGCCTGCCAGGCCATGTGCAGGTGGGTGGTCAACCGCCCCAGCCGGGCCTGCGGCGCCAGTTCACCGGTAGTGCAATCGAATTCGGTGTCGAGACGTTCGAATTCGCGGGCCAGCACCGTCACCAGCAGATGGCTTTTGGATCGGAAATGCCGATACAGGGAGCTGGCGGCAATGCCGGCCTGCGCGGCCACCGCACGCATCTGCACACCGTCAAAACCTTGTGCTGAGGCTACCGCCCACGCGGCATCCAGGATCGCCTCGCGACGCACCAACACCGAGTCCGCCGGCCGGCGCGGGTGCCGCACCCGGTCCCGGGGTGCGGCGGTGGGCGCACTCACCGCGACCCCGCGTCGGGGCCGGCGCCACCGTAGCGGGTCAGCTCGGCGAACAACTCCCCGAAACCGCTGATGTCACCGTGGGCGGCGAAATGGGCCGCATCCACCGTGATGAACACCGCCGAGGCGGTGAACCGGGTGACACCGTCCACACCGACCCCCACCCCGTCCACATGCAACGCCCGGCCCTCGCGGGAGGCGATCCGCGCGGTCAGCCGATGCGTACATCCCAACGGCACCGGCTGCAGATAGTCCACCGTCAAACGGCGCGTCACCGCCGGGGTGGCCGCGATCCACAACGAAAAACCCAGCACGTCATCACAGGCCGCGGCGATCGCGCCACCGTGCGCCAGCCCCGGCGCACCGATATGGCGCTCATCGAACACCAGATCAGCGAACACCTCATCGCCGCACCGAAACACCTCCAGCTGCAAACCGTGCGGATTGTCCGACCCGCAGCCCATGCAGGTCGGCGTGTGCGACGGCAACCGCTGCGGCTGATCAACACCCATCACGGCCTCCTCGCACCCGGGCAGCCCCGCCACCGCGTCCCGACCCGGGACCGCCGGTACTAGCAGTTTCGCTGCGCTACTATCGGTACCATAACCGGGAGTGCGGGGGCAACGCACCGGCAATCGGAACACATCAGGAGGTCAGGTGGGGACGCAGCCCGCGGAGACACCCGACGACGAGGACGACGTCGACCCGCGCCGCACCCGATCACGCACCCGACTGCTCGACGCCGCGGCCAACCTGCTCAAAACCGGTGGGATCGAAGCCGTCACCATCGACGCGGTCACCAAAGCCTCCAAGGTCGCCCGCACCACCCTCTACCGCCATTTCAACAGTTCCTCGCAACTGCTCGCGGCCACCTTCGAACGCCTTCTGCCCCAAGTCATCCCGCCCGCCCCGACCAGCGGCACCCTCCGTGAGCGGCTCATCGAACTGCTCTCCCGCCAAGCCGACCTGTTCGCCGAAGCGCCCGTACAAGTCACCACCCTGGCCTGGGCCGCGTTGGGCCCCGCCGAGACTCACGAACCAAACACTGTGCAACACGCCGGTGCCGGCACTCTGCGGATGCGTGTGATCGAACAATACCGACGGCCGTTCGACGAAATCCTGTACAGCCCCGAAAGCGTCGATCAACTCGGCGAACTCGACATTGAACTCGCACTCTGTCAACTTGTTGGCCCTCTGGTCTTTGCCCGAATGACCGGTCTACGCGTCATCACCCACCAAGATTGCACCCGCATCGTCGAAGGCTTCATTGCCGCGCAAACCGGCGATCAACCGGCTTGGGTCGAGGCGTCGAGTCCGAACCAATAGCGCTAATGAGACTGCTCTGAACCACGTTCCGTCGCTTGGCCAGCCGCATCCGGTTGGGTCACACCGTCACCCAACGACCGCATTGTTGCACCCAAAACGGCGGGACCGTCGGCCACCACTGGGTAAGACGGACCCGCCGATCTGACGAATTCACGCGTGCCCGGCAGCGCGACGCCGGGGTCAGGAAGTGAAGCCGGGTATCGGATAGCGTTGGTTGAGGACGTAGTTTCCGACTTCAGCGATTTTGTAGGAGACAGGATCGTGCAGCGTGTGGGTGCGGATGTTGCGCCAGAACCGGTCGAATCCGTATTTGGGGTGGGTGCCGCGGGCACCGATGACCTCGAAAATACGGCTGGTCACGTCCAGGGCCGCTTGGGTGGCTATGGCTTTGACTCCAGAAATCTGCACCATGAGTTCGCCGCGTTCCTGCGAAGTTAATGCGTCACCTTTGTCCCACGCGGCCTGTAGGAGTTGTGCGGCCTCGCGGGCTGCAGCATCGGCGGCTTGTAGTTGGATGCCGAATTCGCCGTAGCTGCGAATGGTGTACGGATCTTCGACGGCTTGAGTGACCCCGGCCGGCGTCCAAGGACGTGCCTGCGTTCGGGTGTACTCGCGGGCTGTCTCGAGCGCTCCGCGCGCGATCCCTAGGTAAACCGAGGAGAACACCAACTGCACGATCGGGCCGAACAGGCTTCCGCGCCCGGACGCCAGGAACGCCTCGAGGATGGCATTGGGTTTGCCGAGCACCTCGTCGGGACGGACCGCAACATTGTGGAATTCGGTGGTGCCGCTGTCGGTGCGCCGCATCCCCAGCGCCTGCCAGTCATCGTTTGGCTGAACGCCTTCTCTGGTGGTGGGAATGGCCGCCGCTACGATGGCACCTTGCTGTGGGAAACCCTCCGGTATCACACCGAACACCAAGAGCAGATCTGAGCCCTTGGCGCCACTGCTGAAGTGCTTAATGCCGTTGAAAAAGTACCCGCCGTCATCGGCCGGGGTGGCCGTCACCTTCCAATCCAGGATGTGGCTGTTGTTCTCGCTGGAGGCGTTTCCGGTCCACCAATTGTTTTCGGCCAGTTGACGAAGCAGGCGTTCCTTTTGCTCGGGTGAACCCCACAGATCGATAACGGCTGGGGTGCTGAGGTGGTATCCGAACAAGTGCCCAAGGGATCCGTCGACCTTGGCGATCTCGCGCACCACTTCCAGGGCGGTAGGCCAGTCGGCTCCCCAACCGCCCAGGTGCCGGGGAACGGTCACCGAGAGCAGCCCACTGGCGCGTAGATCCTCACGCTCTTCTGTTGCCGAACCACCTGCCTTGTCGCGCTCGACGACGGTAGTTTGCCACTTTCGCGTCAGCTCGCGCGCGACCTCGATTGGGTCGCCATGCCTACTGTTCTGTGCCGTGGTGGTGTCATCGGTCAACGTCATTGCTGTTCTCCAGTCGCGGATTGGGTGAGGAATTGCGGTGCTGCCCACTGTGTGAGGTCCACCGGACGGTCGAGCAGATTGTGGTCGATGAGGAACTGTTGAGTTTGGTCGACAACGGCCAGCGCCGAGTCGTCAAGCGTTGGGATCAGATGTTGGGCGAAATCAGCGCCGAAACCGCGTCCGATCGCCGAAGGTGCTACCCCGAGGTTGGCGGCATGGATGCCAACGGTGTCCTCGGGGTGGGCCTGTGCCCAACGGCCGGCTTGGACAGCCGCATCGACGAGTCGTTGCACCAGGTCGGGTCGCTCGTCAACCAACTGGGCGCTGACCGTCCAAACACTGGCATACCGGTTTCGTTTGTCGTCGCCGAGATCGGCGAGTACCCGCGCGCCGCTGAGGTCTTCTAGCTCCGCCGCCCAGGGCAACCACGTGAATAGCGCATCAACGTTGCCACTACTCAGGATGTCGCTCTGGTGGGCGGCCACGTCGGGAAACAGGTCAGCGCCTTTGACACTGGCCGCTGCTTCCAGCCGCTCTTCGGGCACGTCGACGCCAGGGCTTTCGATACGCACCAATTCGACGTCACTGATCCCGATGCCTCCGATATGCAGGGTCTGCAAAAGTCCCCGCGCCTCCCAGGTGCCCAGCGCGATCAGTGTTTGCCGCCACGGATCCAATTGCCGGTAGTCACCCAACTCGCCGGTGAGAATGCGGATCGCTGCGCCGGACACACCCACCCGCCGACCCCGCAGCTGCTCGGGTGATGTCACCGGGCTGTCAGCACGGACATAGATCCCTTGCCGACCGGCCAGAGGTGTGATGCCCAGCAGACGGGTGCGTCCTGGTGCTCGCAGGCCCTCACTGATAAGAGGTGGAATTTCGCCACCAAAACGGGTGTAGGCGGGATGATCGTAGGTGAAATGCAACCCAGCTTGCGCGCCGCTCAGCACATTCAGCGAAATACCGTTGCCAGCCAACAGGTTTGACTCCAGCGCTGTCAGCAACGCGTTAGGAACCGGGCAATTGCTGTAGGCAAGAATATCTCGATCTATGCCCGTGGTGGTCATCAGATGCTCCCAACTTCAGGCCGAGCCAACCCAAGGTGCTCACGCAGCGTTGCCCCTTCGTACTCAGTACGGAACACACCACGTTGCTGCAGCAGCGGCACCACCTGGTCGACGAATTCCTCGTAAATCCCAGGCAGATACGCCGCCGAAATGATGAATCCGTCAGCGGCCCCGGCCTCAAAGTGACTAACCAATTGATCAGCGATCTGTTCGGCAGTTCCGGCCCACTGCGGTACAAACCCGACGTTGGTGCCGTATCGTCGACCCAGCTCGGCCAACGTCAGGTCCGCACCGCCACCGGCCACCGCAGAAAACATCTGCAACATGGTCGGCACGTGACGATCACCGAGATCGGCGACGATGTCGGAAAACTTCGTATCCAGCGGATACTTGGAGAGATCCAAACCGCTATGGCTCGACAACGTCGACAAACCCACCTCGGGATGGACCAGAGAATTGAGATATTCCAGACGCTCACGGGCCACCTGCTCAGTCTCACCGAGTACTGGCATTACCGCGGTGAACACCTTTGTTTGCTCCGGGTCACGTCCCGCGGCCGCAACGTGAGCTTTGATGTCCTGATAGACCGCGCGCATGATGTCGAGGTTGGGCGAGACGCTGAATACTGCTTCGGCCCAGCGCCCCGCGAAGCGACGCCCGCGCGGTGACAAGCCGGCCTGCAGGATCACCGGTTCGCCCTGGCGTGACCGTGGAACCTGCAAGGGGCCACGGACGGACAACCAGTGGCCACGATGATTGACGTATTGAACCTTCTTGGGGTCGGCGAACCGACCGCCAATCTTGTCCAACAACAAGGCATCCTCGGACCAAGAACTCCATAGCTTCTTGACTGCCTCCAAGAATTCGTCAGCGCGGTCATATCGGATGTCGTGCTCAAGGTGCTCGTCCACGCCGAAGTTGCGTGCTTCCGAGTCGTTGAGCGACGTGACCACATTCCACGAGATCCGGCCATCAGACAGGTTGTCGAGCGTGGCAAACACCCGAGCCACGTGATACGGCGGGTAGTACGTTGTGGAAACCGTAGCGCCCAGACCCAAACGTTCCGTCACCGCAGCCATAGTCGCTATCACGCTGGTCGGCTCCAGCGCCACCGCGCCCTGGCCACCCAGGCCGACCCCGGTCTCCAAGTTCTCACCATAGCTGTCTTCGATGGCCAGGCCATCGGGAAGAAATAACAGGTCAAACTTTCCCCGCTCCAGGGTCCGTGCAATCTGCTTGTAGAACTCGCCAGTCAGAAATCCGTTCGTGGCACCAACATGGCGCCACGCGCCATGCGCGTGAGTGACGTTGCCGGCCGAGAAAAACCCGGCCAAATGTAGTTGGCGTTGTTCAGCCATTATCAGCAGTGCCTCCGTGGGGATCAGATACCGGACACCGATGCTCGACCACCAGCCTGGACCCCAACAGGGTTAGGAGACCAATGATTTTTAAGGCCCCGGAGTGTGTCGTCGGTGGCCCGGCACCTACCTATCTCGGGGTAACCGGACGGCTGCCAGGAGGGTATATTAGGAACTTGTCACCAACCTCGTGCTGGTGTGTCCGTTTCACCACCGGTTGCACCACCGGGGCGGCATCACGATCACTGGCCCCGCCGACCGGCTCGTGGTCACCGACCAAACCGGCAAACGGTTGCCGGGCGGGTCGCTGGCCCGTCCACCCACGGCACCCCCACCCGATGTCCCGCCGTGCCCCGGACCTACCGGTGAGCGCGCTGACTGGTGGTGGTACCAACCGTTCCAACCCAAACCACCACCGCCTAGAGCCGCTTAGCCAAGGGCCCGTCACGGCTCGTCGGAAACCACTTCCCGCAGGAACTCTCCGCCATGGATCGCGGCCAGCAGTGAATTCTCCGACGTGCGATTCGCGGTGAACAGCAACTCGTCACCGGCTTCGAGCACGTCGTCCGGCTTGGGAAAGCGCACCTTGTTACCCCGGACGACGGTGACCAATGCGGTGTCGACCGGCAGGTCCAAGCGGTCCACCCGCTGACCGACCACGGGGTTGTCTTCGGGCAGCGTGAGTTTGGTCAGCTCCACCCGGCCTCCGCGCAGCGTCATCAACCGCACCAGGTGCCCGACATCGATGGCCCCCTCGATGCCGGCCACCAACGAACCGGGTGTCGACACCGCGACATCGATGCCCCAGTCCTGGCCGAACAACCACTGGTTGCGGATGTCGTTGATCCGGGCGACTACCCGCGGTACACCGAATTCCGACTTGGCCAGCAATCCGACCACCAGGTTGGACTTGTCATCACCCGTTGCCGCGATCAGCACGTCGGCGGTTTCGATTCCGGCGTCCTCCATCGCGGAGAGTTCGCACGCGTCGGCCAGCAACCAGTCGGCGCCCGGCACAGTGTGCGGCTCATAGCGCCTTTGCAACTGTTCGATCAGCAAGACCTTGTGGCCGTTGTCGAGCAACTCACGCGCAACGGACCGACCCACGTTGCCCGCTCCGGCGACCACTACTCGCATGTTCCGTTCCGCCACTCAGCCATTTTCGCCTATTCGCATGGCCCACTCCCGACCCTTCGCCCTGATTAACTAACTCTCGATGAGCCTGAACCAGCTGTACCTGACCTTGCTCACCGGCGGCATCGTGCTGCTCGCGAGCATCATCGGCACGCGCGTGGCGACCCGCATCGGGTTCCCCAGCCTGCTGTTCTTCCTGCTGGTCGGGATGGTGTTGGGCGTCGACGGAATCGGGCTCGACTTCCACAACGTCGAGCTGGCGCGCAATGTGTGCACGACGGCGCTGGCGATCGTGCTCGTCGAAGGCGGTCTGACCACCCGGTTCTCCGACATCCGTGGCGTACTGGCGCCCGCCTCGGTGCTGGCCACGCTCGGCGTGGTGATCAGCACCGCCATCACCGCCGTCGGCGCGCACCTGCTGCTGGGCATGGACTGGCAACTCGCATTGCTGCTCGGCGCCATCGTCGCCTCCACGGACGCGGCCGCGGTGTTCTCGGTGTTGCGCATCCTGCCGCTGCCGCGCCGGCTGGCCGGCCTGCTGGAGGCAGAATCGGGCTTCAACGACGCGCCGGCGGTCATTCTTGTGTTGACGTTCAGCGTGGTGCCGTTCGTGTTCCACCCCGAAGGCGCCATCGCCGACCTGGTCTATGAATTGGTAACCGGCGCTCTGCTGGGACTGGCCGTCGGGTTCGCCGGTGCATTCGCCTTACGCCGCATCGCGCTGCCCGCCTCAGGCCTGTACCCCATCGCCACCTTCGGGCTGGGCTTCATCGCATTCGCCGCCGCCGGTAGTGCGCACGCGAGCGGCTTCATCGCCGCCTACCTGTCGGCGGTGGTGCTGGCAAACTCAGGCCTGCCGCACAAGTCAGCCACCCGCTCCTTCGCCGAGGGGGTGGGCTGGCTGGCCCAGATCGGGTTGTTCGTCCTGCTCGGATTGTTGGTGAACCCGCATGATCTGGCCGGTGACATCATTCCGGCGATCGCCATCGGGCTGGTGCTGCTGTTGATCGCCCGGCCGGTTTCGGTGGTGTTGTCCTTGGCCGGATTCCGGATCTCGTTGCGTGAACAGCTTTTTCTGTCCTGGGCCGGGCTGCGCGGCGCAGTGCCGATCGTGCTGGCCACCTTTCCGATCGTCGCCGGAGTGCCCGACAGCTACCGGTTGCTCAACATCGTGTTCGTCCTCGTGGTGATCTTCACCCTGGTGCAGGCACCCAGTATCAAGCTCGTGGCCAACGCACTGGGGCTGATCACCCGCGACATCACCCGCGAGATCCAGGTCGAAGCCGCACCCTTGGACGTGCTCGACGCCGAGCTGCTGACCATGACCGTGCAACCTCATTCCCGGCTGCACAACGTCACGATCCTGGAACTGCGACTGCCCGACCCGGCGGTCATCACGCTGATCATCCGCAACGGCCGCACCTTCGTGCCACTGCCGGAAACCCGCATCGCCGTCGGCGACGAACTGCTCATCGTCACCACGAGCAAGACGCGCACCGCCGCCGAGGCCCGGCTGCGCGCGGTGAGCCGGCGCGGCAAGCTCGCCTACTGGTTCGACGAATACGGGCTCGAAGACTGACGGCTCCCAAGCTGACGACTCCCAAGCTGACGGCGGTGTGGCATCGAGCACATCCGTGCTTGCCAATTTGAAACGCAACCCTCCCCTAAGGGTAGAGTTGTCGTCGATGTAGAACGTGGCCGCCCCGCCTTGCCGGGCACATCGTAGCGGCGCTTCCGATTACACGTCCTGCCAATACTTTTCACGCAATGGCGCGTGGATCAACTGTGCCTATTTGCCGCGCTGAGTCACCGCGCGGGCTGAAACGGAGTTCTGATGGAACGAACGACTGATGCGGCGACACCGCACGAACAGCAATCGGTGCTCGCGGCACTCCGTTCCCCCCGCAGGCTGCGCACCGAGGTGCTCGCCGGCCTGGTGGTGGCGCTGGCGCTGATCCCCGAAGCGATCTCGTTCTCGATCATCGCCGGCGTGGACCCGCGGGTGGGCCTGTTCGCGTCGTTCACGATGGCGGTCACCATCGCGATCGTCGGCGGGCGACCGGCCATGATCTCGGCAGCCACCGGAGCTGTCGCACTCGTGATCGCCCCGCTGGTGCGCAGCCACGGTCTGGACTATCTCATCGCCACCGTCATCCTGGCCGGAGTGCTGCAGTTGGTCCTGGGCGGCCTCGGGATCGCCAAACTGATGCGATTCGTGCCCCGTAGTGTGATGGTCGGCTTCGTCAACGCCCTGGCCATCCTGATCTTCCTGGCACAGCTGCCCCATCTGATCGGCGTGCCGTGGCTGGTCTATCCGATGGTCGCGGTCGCCCTCGTCGTCATCGTCGCGCTACCGAAACTGAGCACCGCGATCCCTGCTCCGCTGGTGGCCATCGTGATACTCACCGCCGTCACCGTCGGATTCGGCTGGTCGATTCCCAACGTGGGCGACGAAGGACAGCTGCCGTCGAGCCTGCCGTCCCTGCTGATCCCGAACGTCCCCTTCACCTTGCACACGCTCGGGGTGATCGCGCCCTACGCGCTCGCGATGGCCGTGGTGGGTCTGCTGGAATCGCTGATGACGGCCAAACTCGTCGACGACATCACCGACACCCACTCCGACAAGTCCCGCGAGGCGCTGGGCCAGGGTGTGGCCAACATCGTCACCGGGTTCTTCGGCGGTATGGGCGGCTGCGCCATGATCGGCCAGACCATGATCAACGTGAAATCGTGCGGTGCCCGCACGCGGATCTCGACCTTCCTGGCCGGCGCGTTCCTGCTGGGCCTGGTCGTCGGACTCGGCGACGTCGTAGCCCAGATCCCCATGGCCGCATTGGTCGCCGTGATGATCATGGTGTCCGTCGGCACCCTTGACTGGCACAGCATCAACCCGAAAACGTTGCGGCGCATGCCCAAGAGCGAAACCGCGGTGATGCTGGCCACCGTGGCGGTGACCGTGGCGACCAGCAACCTGGCCTACGGGGTGGCCGTCGGCACCTTGACGGCCATGGTGCTTTTCGCCCGACGCGTTGCTCACTTCACCGAGGTCGTCGACATCGATCACCCGGACGAAGACACTCGCGTGTACGCGGTTCGGGGCGAGCTGTTCTTCGCTTCCAGCAATGACCTCGTCTACCAATTCGACTACGCCGGTGACCCCGCCAACGTGGTCATCGATATGAGCCAGGCCCATATCTGGGATGCGTCGACCGTGTCTACCCTGGATGCCATCACCACCAAATACGCTGCCAAGGGCAAGACCGTCACCATTGTCGGGATGAACGAGAACAGCGCAGAACGCCACGCGCAGCTCAGCGGCCAACTCGCTGCGGCGCACTGAACCGTCACGGGGGAACCGTTGAGTAACCAGGATCATCTGCAGATCGGCGAGGTCGCCACCCGAACCGAGTTGTCCATCAAGACAATCCGGCACTACGACGAGGTGGGCCTGGTCACCCCGTCCGCGCGGTCTGCGGGAGGATTCCGGCTTTACACCGCCGACGACGTCAACCGGCTGCTGGCGATCCGCCGGATGAAACCGTCGGGCTTCAGCCTCGAGGAAATGCGTGAGCTGCTCGACGCCCTCGATACGCTCGACTCCCCCGGAGCGTCCGCCGACCGTCGCGCCGAGGCCACCGCTTTCCTGGCCCAGTGCCATGCTCGCGCCCAAGAAGCCTGCGTCAAGCTGACCCGGCAGCTGGCCCACGCACAGGAACTGACCGAGCAGCTTTCGCGCTACCGCGGCTGAGCCGTTTGACCTGCGGGCGCGCGGGTATATCAGGCAGATGCCAACGCCGAGACCTTTCGCGGTCCTGTTCGACGTCGACGGCACCCTCGTCGACACGAACTATCTGCACGTTCACGCCTGGGCCCGCGCGTTCCGCGAGGAGAGCATCGACGTGGAGTCCTGGCGGATCCACCGCAGCATCGGCATGGACGGCAGCACCCTGGTGGCAACCTTGTCCGGGGACGCGAGTGACGCAGTGCAGCACCGCCTCAAAGATCGCCACAGCAGCCTCTACAAGGACAGTTCAGAGTTGATCGTGCGCCTGCCCGGTGCGCGTGAACTCCTGCGCCATCTCGCCGAGAACGAGGTGCAAGTAGTGCTCGCCAGTTCCGCTCCGGAAGACGAACTCGCCATCACCCGAAAGGTTCTCGACAGCGACGACGCCATCGCGGCAGCCACGTCTTCGAAGGACGTCGACACCGCCAAACCCGACCCGAGCATCGTTCAGATAGCGTTGGAGCGGGCCGGCGTGTCTGCCGAGCAGGCCGTGTTCGTCGGAGACGCGGTGTGGGATGGCGAAGCCGCCACCCGCCTCGGCGTTCCGTTCATCGGCTTGCGCGGCGGCGGCGTCGCCGACAGTGAGCTCGAAAAAGCCGGTGCGCTAGCTGTTTTCGATGATCCACTCGACCTCCTGCGACATTTGGAGACCACCGTCATCGGCGCACGACTCCGGGACTCGTCGCACTGAGCGGGACGGGCGCGTCGGCTTGACCACACATGTCGAACGTGTGTTCTAATGTTCCTCGCCGCCCATCCCGCCCCAGTGCGGGCGATGTTCGAAAAGGAGTTCGCCGTGACGATGACTGTAGACGCTCTGGCACCGGAAACGTTGACCACTGACTCGGACACTGCCGGTGACGTGGTTGCGCCGACCGAGAGCACGACGTCCGCCCCCGAAGCCTCTGTCGATGAGAAGCCCAAGAAGGCGCCGGCCAAGAAAGCTCCCGGCAAGAAGGCCAAGACCATCGAACTGACCCTCACCGTCACCGGTACCGCCGACGGCGAATGGCATGCCGAGCTCAAGCAGGGCAGCACCTACCTGGCGCGCAATGTCGCGGTTGCGGCCGCGGCCGTCTCACGCGCGGCCAAGGAATTGCACGAAGATCTGTCCACGCCCATCGACGAGGTGATCGAAGAGGCCCGCACCCAGCAGGCCGCCAAGGTCGCCGCATTGGAGGCCGAGCTGGAAGCGGCGCGAAAGGTCTTGTCCGACTTGGAGTGAGGCGCAGGACCGGATCGTCCGGTCAAACTCGCCTACCCATAGGCGGGATAGCGATTTTCCCAGATCGCGAGTTGCTCCACGCGGTGCCGGTGGACGATTCGGGTCTCAGGGCCGATCAGCATCGTGGGCCCGCCGACCCCGTCGTAGCGTTCCCAGGGCTCTCCCCCACGAACGAACTCCAGCCACAGTTGCTGAACTGCATCCGACATCTGGCGGGCCGCCTCATCGGCACCGGCCAGGCCGGGCGCGGCATCCAGGGTGCCGAACAGCAAGGGCAGACACGAATCGTGGCAGGCCCCGAACCCGGCGCGTGGAGAAGGCCACTGCAGTTCGTAACGAAACACCGGGTTACCGCGCTCGGCGTGGGCCCTGACGAACTGCTCGGTAGGCGCGGTGAAGTGGTAGTCGGTGACCATCGCGCCGGCGACATCGCGAAGTGTGTGCCGGCCGGCGCGGTAGGTAGCCACCACCGCGCCCGGGTCGTGACTGTCCCCGGCGAGTGCCCGCGCCCGGTCGTGTACGTACTGCTCGGTGAAGACCCCCTCATCCAGCGCCGCGTCGAAGATCCGCCATTCGTCGCGCGTCGTTCCGGCCAGGAGGGGGGTCGCCGGCATGGCGCGGGTGCGCGCGACCACCAACGGGTGCTCGGCGATGACGTCACCGTCGATGCACGGATGGAACGGGCCCTGCGGCGGCACGAATCCGGTGACGATGCAACGCTGCGCGGCAAGGATCTGCTCGACGTCCGGTTCTCGGCCGACCGATGAGATGACTTTCTCAGCCACGGCCGCGGCGGCTGCGGTCTAGCGGACGCGTTCCAAACCGCCGCTTTGCAGAATCGCGCGGTCGAAGAGGCGGCATCCGTCGGCGAGCAGGGCGGATATCGCGATCGCGCCCGAGGACTGCCCTGCGACCGTGACGGCGTCGGGGTCGCCGCCGAAAGCGCCGATCTGCTCGCGCACCCACCGCAGCGCGTGCCGCTGGTCGCGCAGTGTCAGGTTGGTGGAGTCGGCCCCGTGCCAGTCCGGCGCGTAGAGCGAGCCCAGCACTCCGAGCCGGAAATTCATTGTCACCACGACGATGTCGCCGCGCCGGGCCAGTCGCGCACCGTCGAGCAGCGGTGCAGAACCCTGCCCCTGAGCCTGCCCGCCGCCGTGCAGAAAGACCAGCACTGGCCGGCGGTTGTCGTCGACCGCGGGAGTCCAGATGTTGAGTGTGAGACAGTCCTCACTCATGGTCAGGCCGCGCTTGGCCAGCCGCTCGGGCGCGATGTCCTGCGGAGCGATCGCACCGAACGCTATCGCCTCCCGCACGCCGGCCCAACAAGGCACGGGTTCTGGTGGGCGCCAGCGACGTTCGCCCGTCGGCGCGGCCGCATACGGCACACCGCGGAAGACGATGACGTCGCCGCGCGCGTCGCCGCGCAGCGCTCCGTACGAGGTGTGCGCGACGGCGGTCACGGGCGCTCGGTCAGCGGATGGGTCCGCGCCATCTCACCGTCGAGTATCCGGGTCAGAAAGTCGCGGCCCTTGAAGCTCACCACCTCGACGCGCAGCCCGCTGCGCGGGTCGCGCAGGAACGCCACCCCGGCCCCGGTGCGCTCCAACTCCCAACCGTCGGCCTGCAGCCGCGCGACGTCGTCGCGCCAGCGCTGCGCGTAGTAGCCGAGGTGGTGCATGCCGCCGAGCTTCGGTTCGGCGAAGATCGAATCTTTGTCAGCGACAACCTCGATCAGTTCCAGGTACGGCGGGCCGGACGCGGAGAACGCGATGCGTACGGTCTGGTCGTCTGCGGACCCGTCGGGCCGGGTGAAGCCGCTGCGCATCTCGAACGGTGGCGCCCAGGAGATCTGCATGGCTGCCGACACAGAGTCCATGGCTGTCGCCAGATCGGGTACGAGGTGGCCCACGTGGTAGACGTTGTCGAAGGCCGACGAGGCGAGCGTCTCGAGTCTGGGGTCCATGTCAGATCCTGTACCTACGGCGGATGGCGTTGAAGCGGGCGTGCAGTTGCGCGGCGCGTTCGTCGGCAGTCACGCGCCGAGTTTCGGCCGGCAGCACGGTGTCCAGCTCGGTCAACGGCACGACGGTGGTGCTGACGTCGGGCAGCTGCCGGCTGCCGATGACCCGCATGGTGAGATAGCCCGCACTGAAATGTTGGGTGTCGATCCAGTTGTGCACGCCGGGATCGTTGTGGGCCAGCACCATTCGCACACGGCCGTCGGAGTCGATCGCCGATCTGCTCGGGGTGTGGCTCACCGGCCGGTACAGGTAGTCCATGCTGTTCCAGAATGCGCCCATGTTGGTCAGCATCCAGAACTCCCCGGCGTCGGCGAACTCGAAGATCAGTGCTTCGTCCGGCCCGAGGCGCCATGGCATGGTAACGATGAGCCGACCGCGGCGTGCATCGCGTTGCTCGGCCGTGCCGGCGAAGCGCGCGCCGGGAAAGACGTTGGGGTCGGGCTCGCCGAACAGCGAGCCAATCTGCAGTTCGCGGTCCGGCCAGTCGGTCATCGCCCCGGTGAGGAAGTCGCCGGCCCATTGCATCGACGCGATGAGATCCTGCGGGGTCGGAACGGGACGTGGCTCGTCCATGTCGATGCGTTCGATGCTGAATTGCGCCGAGCGCTCCGCCCAGGAGTCGAAGCCCTGCCGCATGAAGAGCTTGCGTGAACCCGGGGTCGTGGGCAGCCAATTCGGTTCTCGCCGTTGCCCTCCGACGTAGAGCACGAAACTGCCGTCGGGCTCGGTGACAAGCTCATCACCGGTGATGTTCGCCTCGGGGGTATCCCCGAAGGGCTCGTGCAGATTGGGGTGGTCGGCGCCGTAGTAGGCGTCCTTTTCCGGACGCGGCCCCTGCACGGTGAAGTTGATGAAACGCGCGGTACCCCGATCGCCTTCGATGCGATACGTCGATGCGCCGTCGATCCAGGCCTGCAGATAGACGAAGTCGGCGTTGTCACCGCCGAGTTTGCGGCTCGGCCCGCAGAACGGATGGATCATCGGATAGCGGGTGTTCTTGGTCTCCAGGGCGAGATCGTACGCCTGCCCGAGATTTTGCGTGAGGTAGCGAAACGCGTCGGCGCGCTGCAGCGCATTCGGTGGCGAGGTGTCCTTGAACGCCAGATCTCCGGCGTCCTTGAGTCGGTCGCAGAAGTCGTGCCACGCCGCACGCAGCGCCGCGTCGTCCGCGGTGTCGCCGAACGCCATCAGTGCCTCGTCTCGATGTCGATGCCGAATCGCTCGCGGTATCCGGCGAATTCGTCGTGCAGCTGCTGTACTGGGACCGGTAGGACGTCGGTGGAGTAGGTGAACTTGCCGTACCGGTCGCTGCGGTTGGTGATGAGGTAGTCGCGCATCGCCTTTTCGGCGGCGGCAGTCAGCGGAAGTCCGGCGAAGTCGTAGAAACCCCCGATCGCGGCGACCGGGTCGGCGACGAAGTCGCGGTAGCGGGCGTGGTGGATACGCGGGTCGTCCACCAGCGGGTCGGTGAGGTAGGCATGGAAGTTCGCCCGCGACCCCTCGATGGTGTCCTTGGCGTACTGCGTCCAATCCAGCATCCCGGCAAGGCTCTCGTTGATCTGCCCGAAGGCCACGATCTGGGAGGCGAGCACCTGCACCGGGTCACGGTGTACCCAGACGATGCGGGCATCGGGGTAGGTGTCGAAGAGCGCGCGCAGGCGTCGACCGTGAAAACCCTTGAGCACCCAACGTTTCGGCGGGCGCGAGTGTTGGATGTGTTGCAGCATCATGCGGTGCAGCGCGTATTGCGCGCGATGGTCCTGGCCGAAGTTCTGGATCGTGAGCGGGACCCGCCACCAGGCGCTCGGGTTGGTCGCACGGAAGTCGAAGGCCCACGTACGTTCACACTCGGGCAGCCCGGCACCGAGCAGATCGTTATACGGGTGGCTGACGATCCACGGCGGGATGCGGTCGAGGATTTCCCGCCAGTCGGCATCGGCCTGCGCGCGGCGCGGGTCGTCGACGCCGGCCGGGCCCGGTGGTGGCGAGGGGTACATCACCTCCCAGAACCGCAGCGCGCGGGAATCCTCGTCCTCGGCGAGCAGCGCATGCAGCAGCGTCGTTCCCGACCGAGGCTCACCGGTGGCGAAGAGCGGGGCCGTGATCGGCTCTGCCTGCAGCGGCAGGCGGGCATGGTCTGCGATGAACCGCAGCCGGCTCTTGAGCAGTCCGTCGATCGTCAATGCGGCTGCCCGCGAGCCGGTTTCATCGAGTTGGGCGCTGGTCAGCCTGTCGACGACCAGTGCCACGCGGGCGGGCAGGGTGTCGTCGCCGAAGTCGGTGAGCCCGGTCGATTCCTGCGCGGCGGCGATGAGGACGTCGGTGTCCAAGATTGTCATGGCGCGCCTTCTGTGAGCTGCAGCAATTCGTCTTCGACCTCGCGAACTTTGCGTGCCGACTCGGCGGCGTAGGCCTGCCCCGCCATTCCGCTGTAGTCGAGCACCGAGACGACTTGGGCACCGGCCTCGGCGAATTCGGCGATCTGCGCGGCGACCTGCTTCGGCGTGCCGTGCGGAACGACGGACAGGATCGCGGCCGGGTCGACCTGTTCGAAGAGCCCGAGCAATCTGTCGCGGGTCAGCACGCGTGGGTCGATGTCCTGGATGCCGCGCCAGTGCTCCCCCATCGGATGGCGGTGACCGGTGGTCCGCAGCGCGTCGGCCGTCAGTTGCAGCACCAGCGACTTCACCAGCGGGCGTTGCACAATCGCGCTCAGCTCGTCGGGCTCACCGATCAGGCAGACCACCATCTTCGCGGGCGTGATCGCCTCCGGATCGCGCCCGGCCTGTTCGGCCGCCTCCCGGATACTCGCCAGCTGGTTGGCATAGCTCTCCGGCCCGGCGCTGCCCGTCGGCCACCAGCCGTCGCCGAATTCCCCGACGAGGCGCAGCATGCGGGGGCCGTTGGCCCCGATCCAGATGGGTGGCGCGCCGGTGTGGTGCAGCTCGGTGTCCAGCCGGGCATGCTCCAGCGTGAAGTACTGCCCGGTGAAGTCGATCGGTCCGTCGGTGTTCCACAACAGCCGGATCAGCCGGAGTGCCTCGGCGAATCGACTCACCGCGCACCGGTGGTCGAAGCCGTACGGCGCCAGGTTCTCGCGCTCGCCGGCGCCCAGTCCCAGGATGAACCGGCCGTCCGAGAGATGGCTGAGGGTCAGCGCCGACTGGGCCAGCATCACCGGGTGGCGGCGAACGGTGTCGAGAACGCTGGTGGCCAGCCGGGTGCGGGTGGTGCGTGCCGCGACAGCGCCGGCGAGACTGAGGGTGTCCAGGTAGCGGTGCGGTGACGGCGACAGCTCCGCGAGGTCGGTGAACTCGGCCGTCCAGATCGAGTCCGGCCAGAAACTCACGAGGTGATCGGGCAGCCAAAGGGAGTGGTAGCGGCCATCATCGAGAGCGCCCAGCCCGCTGAGATCGAGCGGCAGAGTTGTCCGAAAGAACGAGGCCAGCTCTAAGGGCATGCAGGGCAAGCTACCGGAGGACGACGGCTACGTCACCGGATTGCTGTGCATCTGCTCAGCTAGGGCCGATGCCGAGGCCGTCCCTACCGACCTCGGGCCAACGGCAAGGTGGAACGCTTCTGTCGCACAGCCGCGCGAAAGGTCTTGTCCGGCTTGGAATGAGGCGCAGGTCGTTAAGGTGCGGGGGCGAGCGTGTCCAGACACAGCTCGCGTTGGGCGGCTTCCACCATCGGCGGATTCGCCCAGCCGATCAATTCCCACGACATCAGGACGTTTTCCGGCGTCGAACCGCCGTAACGAAGCTTGTCGCAGATGGTGCGGCCGAGCGTCAACAAGGAGGTCGTGGGCAAGAGCTGGGGCCCCAGCGCCGCGAGGTTACCCTGCTCGTCGGCGCGAGCGGTTCCAGGTGCCACCATCGACCGCAGTGGCGACCGAGGGCTACTTCGCCTGGCGGAAATACGGTTCGACCGTGCCGCTGAGTTTGACGACCATCGGATTTCCGCGACGATCCTTGGCGGTAGGGACTTCAACGCGCACCCACCCCTCGGCCACGTCATATTCGTGAACGTTGGTCTTCTCGACGCCGTTGAAGCGAATACCCACGTCGCGGAGAAGCACCTCTTCGTCATAGAAGGGGCTGCGGGGATCCACCGAGAGGTGATTCGGTGGAACGTCTGTGTTCTGGTCCTCGGGCATGATGGCTTTCGTTGAGTGCTGCGGTCGGCTCTTGGATCTGATTCTCCAAGAACCTACGCGACCTGTGGTGACGGGTTCCGGTTAGGTTCAGACGGGCTACACAGCAAAGAACCCGAAGTCGTGTGACTTCGGGTTCTCAAACGTGGAGCTAAGGGGACTCGAACCCCTGACCCCCACACTGCCAGTGTGGTGCGCTACCAGCTGCGCCATAGCCCCGTTTGTCGTGCTCAACGAAGTTACACCACAGGGGCCGTCTAACCCAAAACGGCAGCTCAGGGCAGTTCATCGGCGGAATCGGGGCCCAGTGGGCGGGCTGGGGTGTGCTCCTCTGACGCCGACGGCCGGGTCTCCGGAGCGAAGACCCACCCCACCGCCGCGGCGAGCATGATGACGCCGGTGGTGACGAACGCCACCGGGAAGCTGATGTGCAGGGCGATCTGGCCCACGGCGAACGAGCCGACAATCGCGCCGAGGTCCGACATCATCTGGAACGTCGCCACCGCCGTCCCGCCCCGCGCCTTGTTGCCGACGACGTCGGCCACCGCGGCCTGCTGCGGCGAGACGAACATCCCCGTCGCCGCCCCGGTCACATAGGCACACACCAGAAACAGCGGCAGGGAGTCGCTGAAGCCGACCGCCACCGTCGCCGCGGCCGACACCGACAGCCCCACGATCACCAGCACCCGACGCCCGACCCGGTCGGAGAGGTAACCGCTGGGCACCACGGCCGAGACGTTGCCGATCGCGAAAGTCGCCAGCGCCAGCCCCGCCGCACCCGCGCTGCGCCCCAGGACGTCCACCACGAACAGCGGCACCAAGGCGATGCGCAATCCGACCGAGGACCAACCGGACGCGAAATTGGAGAACAACGCCGCGCGATAGGCGCCATGCCGCAGCACCTCACGCATCGAGACCTTCGGCACCTCGTCGACGGACGGGACGGCCAACTCCGAGTGGCGCAGGCTGACGAACACCACCGCGGCGGCCACCAACAGCGCCGCGCCGTAGATCAAAAACGGTGCCGACAGTCCGAAGCCGGCGGTCAAGCTGCCCAATACGGGCCCGCCGACGGAGCCGACCAGAAACCCGGAGGCGAACAACCCGGCCACCCGGCCGCGAGCATCCGGCGGCGAAATCCGGATCATCAGGCCCAGTGAGGACACGGTGAACATCGCCGAACCCAGTCCACCGAGCGAGCGGAACAGCAAGAGCTGTGTGTAGGTCTGGGCGAACGCGCAGGCTCCGGTGGACACCGCGACGATGAGCAGCCCACTGATATAGACCCGCCGCTCGCCCAGTCGTTGCACCAGGGCTCCTGCCGGCGGCGCGCCCACCAGACGCATCGCCGCGAATGCGGTGATCACGAACGTGGCAGCGGCGATACTGACCCCGAAATGCCGGGCATAGTTCGGTAGCACCGGGGCAACGACGCCGTAGCCGAGCGCGACCACCACATTCGCGCAAACCAGCAGCCAGACCTCGCGGGGCAGGCTCTGCGTGGTCTTGACGGTCACCCGATGACTGTATTCACCACTTCCTTCGCGGCCTCCTGCACCTCCGCGAGATGATCGGCGCCCAGGAAAGACTCGGCATAGATCTTGTAGACGTCCTCGGTGCCCGACGGCCGAGCGGCGAACCAGGCGTTCTCGGTGGTGACCTTCAGCCCGCCCAATGCCGCGCCGTTGCCCGGCGCGGAGGTGAGCTTGGCGGTGATCGGCTCGCCGGCCAGCTCGGTGGCACTGACCTGTTCGGGCGACAACTTGGCCAGCCGGGCCTTCTGCTCACGATCGGCCGGGGCGTCGATGCGCGCGTAGGTAGGTGAGCCGTAGCGTTCGGCCAATTCGGCGTAGCGCTGCGACGGCGTCGACCCGGTGACCGCCAGGATCTCCGAAGCCAGCAGCGCCAGAATGATGCCGTCCTTGTCGGTGGTCCAGGTCGACCCGTCGGTGCGCAGGAACGACGCGCCGGCACTCTCCTCGCCGCCGAATCCGATACCGCCGCCGATCAGCCCGTCGACGAACCACTTGAAGCCCACCGGTACCTCGACCAGTTTGCGATCCAGCCCGGCCACCACCCGGTCGATGATCGAACTGCTCACCGCGGTCTTGCCCACCGCGGTGGCCGCGGGCCAGTTCGGCCGGTGGGTGTAGAGGTAATCGATCGCCACAGCGAGATAGTGGTTGGGATTCATCAACCCTCCGTCCGGGGTGACGATGCCGTGCCGGTCGGAGTCGGCGTCGTTGCCGGTGGCGATTTGGTACTCATCCCGGTTGGCGATCAGTGACGCCATGGCATTCGGCGAGCTGCAGTCCATCCGGATCTTGCCGTCGGTGTCCAGGGTCATGAACCGCCACGTGGCATCGACCAGCGGATTGACCACGGTGAGGTCGAGGTTGTAGCGCTCGGCGATCGCACCCCAGTAATCCACGCTGGCCCCGCCGAGCGGGTCGGCACCGATGCGGATGCCCTCGGCCCGGATCGCATGCAAGTCCACCACATTGACCAGGTCAGAGACGTAGGCATCCAGGTAGTCGTGACGCTGAGCCGTCTGCAGCGCCCGCGCCAGCGGCATGCGTTTCACGTCCTTGAACCCGTCGCGCAGGATGTCGTTGGCGCGCTTGGCAATCCAGCCGGTGGCGTCGGTGTCGGCCGGTCCGCCGTTGGGCGGGTTGTACTTGAAGCCCCCGTCGCGGGGCGGGTTGTGCGACGGTGTCACGACGATGCCATCGGCGAGGTCGGCGTCACGGCCACTGTTGAAGGTCAGGATGGCGTGGCTGACCGCGGGTGTCGGGGTGTAGCGATCAGCCGAATCGATCATCGCTACAACATCGTTGGCCGCCAAGACCTCCAGAGCCGACGCCCAGGCCGGTTCCGACAGCGCATGGGTGTCCCGGCCGAGGAACAACGGGCCGGTGGTGCCCTGTGCGGCGCGATATTCGACGATGGCCTGGGTGGTGGCCAGGATGTGGCCCTCGTTGAACGCAGTGTCCAGACTGGAGCCGCGATGGCCGGAGGTGCCGAACACCACCTGCTGCGCAATGTCTTCAGGGTCGGGCCGGCGGGTGTAGTAGGCGGTCACCACCGCGGCGATGTCGATCAGATCCTCGGGTTGAGCCGGTTGTCCGGCGCGGGGATTGGCAGCCATGGTCCCGATTGTGCTCCCGATCGGATGTCGGTGCCCGGCTCTCGCACATCAGACGCCATACTTTTACTTCATGTTTGGCCATGACCCCCGAGAAGTGGCCGCAGTCTTCGTCGGCGGCGCCCTGGGCACGCTGGCGCGCGCCGGGCTGGCGGTGCTCGCCGCCCCGGCACCCGGGCACTGGCCCTGGCCTACGTTCATCGTGAACATCCTCGGCGCGTTCCTGCTGGGCTACTTCACCACGCGACTACTGGAACGGTTGCCGGTCTCCAGCTACCGCCGTCCGCTCTTGGGTACCGGGTTGTGCGGTGGGTTGACCACCTTCTCCACGATGCAGGTCGAAACCGTCACGATGCTCGAACACGGCAACTGGGCGTTGGCCGCCGGCTACACCGTGGCCAGCATCGCCGCCGGGCTCCTGGCAGTGGCGGTCGCGACCGCGATGGTGCGCCGGGCCATGGTGCGCGGATGACCACGGTCGTGGTGTGGACCGGCGTGATGCTGCTCGGCGGCGTAGGGGCGGTCTGCCGATTTCTCCTCGACCGGGCGGTGTCCGCCCGCCACACCCGCGGCTTCCCGTTCGGCACCCTCGCGGTCAACCTGAGCGGCGCGTTTCTACTCGGCTTCCTCGGCGGACTGGCCTTGGACCGCCACGCTGCCCTACTTGCCGGCACCGCGTTCGTCGGCTCGTACACGACGTTTTCCACCTGGATGCTGGAGACGCAACGCCTCAGTGAGGAGCGCCGGATCTGGCCGGCGGTGGGCAACATCGTCGTCAGCGTGGTACTCGGCCTCATCGCGGCGTGGTTGGGCCTGACGCTGGGAGCCCGGTTGTGAGTACCGACGACTACCTCAAGCTGACGGCCTACTTCGCCGAACGCGCGCGCCACGAGCACCGTTTCGCCGCCGACGCGCTACTGGACCTGTACGGGAACAGCGACATCGCGATCAGCGTGATGCTGCGCGGAATCGCCAGCTTCGGCCCGCACCATCACCTGCGCACCGACGAGACCCTGAGCGCCTCGGAGGATCCCCCGATCGCCATCGCCGCCGTCGACGCCGCCGACAAGATCGCCACGCTCGCCGAGCGGACGGTGGCGCTGATCCCCCGGGGCCTGATCACCCTGGAACGTGCCCAACTGATCCGCCGCGAGTCCCCCGCACCGACGGTCGCCGACACCGGCAAGCTGACCGTGTACGTCGGCCGTCATCGGCGCATCGGAGGGGTTCCGGCCTATCGCGCGGTGTGCGACCTGCTGCACCGGCATGGCTTCGCAGCGACGACGGTATTCCTCGGCGTGGACGGCACCGCGCACGGCCGGCGTCGCCGCGCCGCGTTCTTCAGCCGCAACAGCGAGGTACCGCTGATGATCATCGGGCTCGGAACTGGGGCCCAGCTGACAGCCGTGCGAGCAGAACTCACCGAGCTACTGGAGAACAACCCTCTGCTCACCGTCGAGCGGGCGCAGTTGTGCAAGCTGGGCGGCCGGCTACTGACCCGGCCGGCCGAGCTGCCCGGCGCCGACGACCAGGGCCGCCCGCTGTGGCAGAAGCTGATGGTCCACACATCGGAGACCGCCCAATACCAAGGAGTGCCCATCCACCGGGCCATCGTCCGAACGCTGATCCAGACCGGCGCGGCGGGCGGCGCCACCGTGCTGCGCGGGGTCTGGGGTTACAGCGGCGCCGAAAGTCCGCGCGGGGACAGGCTGTTCCAGCTCGGCAGGCACGTCCCGGTGAGCACCATCGTGGTGGACACCCCCGAGCGGATCGCGGGGGCCTTCGAAGTAATCGACGAGATCACCCGCGAACACGGCGTGGTCAGCGCCGAGCTGGTGCCTTCGGCGACGGTGGTCGACGCCGGAGAGCGGCATGGCGGTACCGATCTGGCGCAGTTCAGTTACTGACCTCACAGCCGACTGGGTAAGGCTAGCCTATCTTTGCTCAGCCGTGTACCGTGCGACCCCATGCAGTCGACTACACCCGAAGCGGTCAGCGCCGCCCTCACCGAGATCCTTCGTGACGACATGAACGTCGATGTCCGCCGGGTGACCAGGGAGTCCCGACTGATCGACGACGTCGGCCTGGACTCGGTGGCCTTCGCCGTCGGCATGGTGGCGATCGAGGACAAACTCGGGGTCGCGCTGTCCGAGGAAGACCTGCTCAGCTGTGACACCGTCGGCGATCTCGAGGCGGCCATCCTGGCGAAAGCGCCTGCCGCGCAGAGCAGCCAGTGAGCGTGCTGGCCACGGCGCTCGCCGCGTCACTGACCACCACCGACGCCGATCTCGTGGTGCACGACCACGAGACGCGCACCTGGACACGCCATCGTTGGGGAGAGGTCTACGCGCGCGCCGAGAACGTCGCCGAGCAGATCGGCCATGACGGTTCGACAGCTGTCGGCGTGGTCGCCGAGCCCACCGTCGAGGCAATCGCGACGGTGTTGGGCGCCCTGCTGGCGGGCACCGCACTGTCGGTGCTCCCCGGTCCGATCCGCGGGGCAGACGCCGACACCTGGGCACAGTCCACACTGAACCGGTTCGCCGCCATCGGCGTCGGCACGGTGTTCAGCCACGGCAGCTACCTGGATCTGCTGCGCACGGTCGAGACCCCGCTGACGATCCACGACGACAGCGTCGTCGCCCACGCTCAACGCTCCACCACTCTGCCTTTGGGTACCGGCCAGTTCGCAGTGCTGCAGGGCACCGCAGGCTCGACCGGCACACCCCGCACCGCACAGCTGACGCCTTCGGCGGTGCTGGCCAACCTGCGCGGGCTGAGCGAGCGGATCAGCTTGTCGGACAACGATATCGGCTGCTCGTGGCTGCCCCTGTACCACGACATGGGACTGACCTTCCTGCTGGCCGGAGCGCTCGGCGGCATCGAGGTGTGGCAGGCCCCGACCATGGCCTTCGCCGCCTCCCCGTTCAGCTGGGTGCGCTGGCTCACCGAGAGCCGCGCCACCCTGACCGCCGCGCCGAACATGGCCTACGGGCTGATCGGTAAGTACTCCAAGCGCCTCACCGACCTGGACCTGTCGGCCCTGCGGTTCGCGCTCAACGGCGGCGAGCCGGTCGACTGCGAGGCGACCATCCGGTTCGGCACCGAGCTGTCCCGTTTCGGCTTTCACTCCGGAGCACTCTCTCCGTCGTACGGGATGGCCGAATCATCTTGTGCGGTAACCGTTCCGGTCCCAGGCCTCGGCGTGGTTCTCGACGAGATCACGGTCGCGACCGACGCTGGGTCCAACCGTCAGCAGCTGGCGGTTCTCGGCGACGCCATCCCCGGCATGGAAGTACGTCTGCGGCCCAGTGAAGACAACGCGGGCATCGTCGACCGCGAGGTGGGCGAGGTCGAGATCCGCGGCACCTCGATGATGTCGGGCTACCTCGGCCAGGCCCCGCTGAACCCAGGTGACTGGTTCGCCACCGGCGATCTCGGCTATTTCGTCGACGGTGGGTTGGTGGTCTGCGGGCGCAGCAAGGAACTGATCACCGTTGCCGGACGCAACATCTTCCCCACCGAGATCGAGCGGGTTGCCGCTCAGGTCAAGGGTGTTCGCGAGGGCGCCGTGGTGGCCGTAGGGGCCGGCGAGAAGTCGGTTCGGTCCGGCCTGGTGATCGCGGCCGAGTTCCGTGGTCCCGACGAGGCCGGCGCCCGTAGCCAGGTGATCCAGCAGGTGGCATCCGAGTGCGGCATCGTGCCCGCCGACGTGGTGTTCCTGACTCCCGGGTCACTCCCCCGCACCTCCTCGGGCAAGCTGCGCCGCCTGGAGGTCAAACGACAATTGGAGACAGCGAAGTCATGACTGCGCTCACGCCCACCCCGGCACCGGCCACCACCACGATCGACGAGTACCGCGACCTGCTGGATCGGGTGTTCGACGACCAGGTCAAGGCTTGGACCGCCGAAGCCGAAGAGACTGAGAGTTTTCCGCGTCAACTCATCGAACACCTCGGCCGCAACGGCGTGTTCCGCGAGAAGTGGGGCGACGGTCAGCAGCCCGACGTGGCCAAGCTGGTAGAACTGGCCTTCGCGCTGGGCGGGACCGGCTCGTCGGGCATCGGCGTGGGTGTCAGCCTGCACGACTCGGCAATCGCCCTGCTGCGCCGCTTCGGCAAGTCTGAGCATCTGCGCACCATCTGCGAACAGGCCATCGGTGGCGAAGCGGTGCTGTGCATCGCGGCCTCCGAGGAATCCGGTGGTTCGGACCTGCAGATCGTGGAGACCGAAGTCCGCACGGCCCGCGACGGATTCGAGATCAAGGGCATCAAGAAGTTCGTTTCACTCTCGACGATCGCCGACCACATCATGGTGGTCGCCCGCAACGTCGACCACGATCCGACCAGCAGGCACGGCAACGTGGTCGTCGTCGCGGTCCCCACCTCTCAGGTCGAGGTTCAGGCCTCCTACCGCAAGGTCGGTAACGGTCCCCTGGCCACCGCGGCGGTGCACATCGACACCTGGGTGCCCGCCGACCATCTGGTGGCCCGGGCCGGCACCGGGTTGGCCGCGATCTCCTGGGGTCTGGCCCACGAACGCATGTCGATCGCGGGCCAGGTGGCCGCCGGGTCCCAGCGGATCCTCGGAATCACGTTGGCCCGCATGATGAAACGCCGCCAGTTCGGCCACACTCTCTATGAGCACCAGGCGCTGCGGATGCGCATCGCCGACCTGCAGGCTCGCGTCGATTTGCTGCGCTACGCCCTGGCCGGAGCAGCCGCACAGGGCAAGCTCGACCTCCGGGCCGCCGCGGCCTTCAAGGTGACCGCCGCCCGACTGGGCGAAGAAGTGGCGTCGGAGTGCATGCACATCTTCGGCGGCTCCGGCTATCTCGTCGACGAGACGCCGCTGGGCAAGTGGTGGCGCGACATGAAACTGGCCCGCGTCGGCGGCGGCACCGACGAAGTGTTGTGGGAGTTGGTGGCCGCGGCCATGAAGCCGGACTACGACGGCTACGCGGAATTCTCCGGAGCCTGAACCGGCCTCGGGGCTACCCGGCGACGCCGAATGCGTCGCCGGGGGTGCGCGGCAGCGCGTAGAGCGCCATCTTGCGGTTGGACATCTGGTGCTCGCCCAGGAATTCACATCCCGCCCACTCGCAGACCCGACGAGCCCCGGTATTGCGATGGTCGGGATCGAACATGATCCGCCGGCAGTCGGGTTCTAGTTCGAACACGTTGGCCACGATGCGCGGCAGCAGGATCGGGCCCATTCCACGGTTGACGAATCTGAGATCGGCGATCGCCGCATGCATACCGATGTCGTGGGGTTCGGCGGCGTAGCGCGGTGCGATGGAATCCTTGGCCGCCCGGTACAGCTCGATGTAGCCGACGGGCTTGCCGCGGAAGCTCGCGATGAACGGCCGTGAGTATTCACCGTCGAGCTGGGCCTGCAGGTAGCGCCGCCAGCGCTCGGGCTCCCAGTCGTACTCCCAGGCCTCCACCAGATGTGGGCGGTTCATCCACTCCGACACCAACTCGGCGTCACCGACGGCGTCGGCCACCCGGATGTCGTACGGCTCAGCCAGGATCGGGGTCGGCGGAGCGTCGACGGCGCGCACCTCGTCGGTGATGTCGGTCAGCTCGCGCTTGAGTATGGGCGCCCCTGGCAGGTCGGTCACGTCGGTATCGATATCGCTCATTTGAGCGCCGAGCCTACCGTAGCGAGTGAGGGTAGGTTTACCTTCCTGCCGGAGCCCGGTCGGTGTGCGGCCTCAGCCCAGAAGCTTTGCCAGGACCGTCAGATGGCTGAGTTCGACGTCACGGGTGGCGGTCACCAGCGTGACGGGGCCGGCGCTGACCAACGACCTCAACTCGTCGAGGGCCGCAGCCTCGTCGCCGGACTGCAATTCGTGGGTGTAGCGCGCCGCGAACTCGTCATAGCGTTCCGGTTTGTGGTCGTACCAGTGCCGCAACTCGGTGGACGGGGCGACGGCGGGCAGCCACTGCCCCACCCTCGGGTCGGTCTTCTTCAAACCCCTGGGCCACAATCGGTCGGCGAGGACCCGCTGCCCCTCGCCGGATTCGGGTTCGGTGTACACCCGGGCCAACCGCACACGGTGTTTCTCGGCCATCACATGCCATGGTAGGAGGCATGAGCGTAGATCGGGTGGCAGATTTGCAGCGCTGGGAAGATTCGGGCGCACACTGGCGCGTACTCACCCGGACCGCAGACAGTCTCACGGTCGCGCTGCTGCGGTGCGACGGCGGAGAGGAAGTGGACCGGTTCACCTCCACAGATCCGCGGCTGCTCGATTTCGTGGGTGCCCGTAGCTCCAGTGAGGAACCGCAACACCCCGGCTGATCACATCACGGGGCCGAAGCGGGCCAACCGGGCCAGATGGTCGCGGTCCTCCACACCGAGCTTGGCGAACATGCGGTACAGATGCCCGTCAACGGTGCGCACCGACAGGCACAACTTGTCGGCGATCGCGCGGTTGCTCATCCCGAGACTGACGAGGTTCGCGATTTCCCACTCACGCTCGGTCAGCGGCAGCGGATGGCCGGCGCAGCGCAAGGCCGGAGTCAGCGCACCACTTCGTCCCGCCAACCACAGCGCCCGGGCCGTGGACTCCAATTCGCCACCAAGGCAACCAGTCTGGGCAAATTGGCGGGCGGCGTGGGCGGACGCATCGGCGGCCAACGCCAGCGCCCCCATCGCCTCGAACCGGTCGGCGGCCACGACGAGTTGATCGGGATCATTTCGGGCCACACCGATGCTGTGCGCGGCGATGGCCTCGGCCATCCGGCCACCGAGCCGCCGCGCCAATTGCCGGATTCTGCGGTGACCGCAGGCTTGCCCGAAACGCAGCGCGGTGTGCAGGGCCGTGAGCTCGACCACGTCCATCTCATGCGCCTTGGCGCACTGTGCGGCCCGAGCAGCAAGGCCGGCGGCCGCTCTGATGTCGCCGTCGGCGGCCGCCGCCCAGGCCCTGGCCAGCTCCAGTTCGGGCCGGAACACCTCGAGGGACCCGCCCGCGGCACCCTCGGCGCGCAGCAACGCGGCACCCGCAGCATGGCCGTCGCCCCGCATCCCCTCGGCCTGAGCCAGCCACGCCGCGACCACCATGGGCCACCCGGGCGGCAGCCCCGGCGAGGTCGCCCACACCGCTGCCTGCAGCGCTTCACACGCCGAAGGCAGACAACCGCGGACCAATGCCACTCGTCCGTTCAGCGCGGTGACGACGGCCTCGGCCTGCGGCGAGCCGGCCGCCAGCACGGTGTAGCGGTCACACACCCGCTGTGCCCGCGCCAACTCCCCCGCCGCCGCGGCCACCGACACCTGGGCGAAGGGCAGCCAGAAACGCTGAGGCCCCGACTGACAATCCTCGGCAGCCCATTCACCCGTCTGCGCGGCGGCGTTGGCCTCGTCCCAGCGCCCGGACAAGGCCAACGCGTTCGAGGAGGCCACCGCGGCCCATACCGTCGCCGTCGATCTATTCGACGGCGCCCACACCTCGGTGTCGAGAATCTCGGCGGCCAGCCCGACTGCCTCGGCCACCTCGCCGGCGAAGAACGTGAACACCGCCTCCATCGCCCCGACCAGACTCAACGTCTGCGGGCAGTGCACCTGCCGGCGAACCATGGCAAGTACCGAACGCGCGGCTTCGGGGCGAGCGCACCCGAAAAATAGGTTGGCCGCCCGCAGACAACCCCAACGTGCGAGCGTTGGTTCGTCGTCCGGCGGCACTGACCGGGCCAGCAGGTCCTCGGCCTGCTCGCCGTAACCCTGCCAGCTCAACGCATCGGCCAGCACGATCGCCGCACGCACTCCGGCACCGTGATCCACGGCGTATCGCGCCAACTCCTCACCCAGCGCCAGATTGGACATGGTGACCGCACTGGCCGCCGCCTCGGCGATCGCATCCGCATCCGCCGGGCCATCGCCTCCGGCCATGAACCGAGCCAGCTGGATTCGCCCCCGCACGTCGGGGTGGTCCGCCGTTGTCAGGCGAGGCCAGGTGCTCGCCCAACAGCACCGCCAATCGCGTATTGATCTGGCGGGAACGGGTTTTGGAGCATCGGCTGCGGGCCACCTGCCCGATGACGGGATGGCCGGGCTGTACGACGGTGCAGGCGGCATCGTTGAGCACCTGGATCGCGCCCCGGCGCTCGACCCGGCCGATCGCGTCGAGGTCACAGGCCGCCACCAACACGTCCCAGTCGAGTACCTCCGCGGTGGAGACCACCTCGACCACATCGAGCTCATCCGGGGTCAAGGTATCGAACCGGGAGGCGATCAATGCGTGTAGATCGGCACTGGCCCGCAGCTGCCCACGCAGTCGCCAACGCCCCTGATCGCAGACCAGGGCCGCATCGCCGAGGGCCGCGTTGAGCGCACCGCGCAAGTAGAGCGGACTCCCCGAGGAGAATCGGTGTAATTCTGCGACCGCGCGATCATCGACCTCACCGCCCAGCACCGCGGTAGCCAACTCGGCAGTCTGCTCCCGGGTGAAGGGTTCGATCTCCAATCGCAACAGCAACTGTTCTTTCCAAAGGGCCGTCACCGCATCCGAAGCGATCGCGCCGCTTCCGATGGTGACGATCAATCGCGGTGAGCCGTGCACCGCCAATTGCTGTACCAACAGCGCCGACAACGGATCGAGATGCTGTGCGTCGTCCACCACGATGACCAAGTCGGGATCCGCGGTCAGCATCTCGTGCGCCACGGCGAGCATCACTGTCGGGTCATGCGCCTCGGTGAGGGTCAGGGCGTGCCGAAACGCCCCGAGTGCCACGGCTTGGGCGGTCTCGGTTCCGAGGACGAACAGGACCGGGCAACCATCTGCCTCCAGGCTCTCTGCCAGCACCCGGGCCAGGGCCGACTTGCCCACTCCCGTCTTGCCGGCCAGCACCACGCCGCACGAACCGCCCCACAGCGCTTGCGAGGCTTCGCGCTGTTCGACATCGCGTGCGACGAACGGCCAGTCCGACAAGGACCACCCCCAGATATCTGTGGCTTACCCGGGTGACGGTACGCCGGTGCAAGAATTCGTAGCGGTCATTCACGCCCGCCGCAACACGAATTATTCCCTCAGAAAAGACTTCTCGGGCAGCATGAGCTTCCGCGCACAGCAGCCTAAGCCACCGATTCCGGCTCCCACACCCCTCGGCGCATCACTGCGCTGACCGTCAGATCGGCATCCAATACCACGAGATCGGCTGCGGCACCGGGGATCAGCCCGTCGCAGGGAAGCCCCAGCGCCCGCGCCGGGTTGAGCGAGGCCTGACGTACGGCCAGCTGCAGCGCCTCGTCGCGGGGCAAACCGCAATGGGCCACGGCGAATCGGACTACTCGGTCCATGGTCGCGGTGCTGCCGGCGATGGTGTCGGTGCCCCCGACGAACGCGACCCCGTCCACCACGTCGACCTGCACCGGCCCCAGGAGATAACGGCCGTCGGACATACCGGTGGCCGCCATCGCGTCGGTGATCAGCGAAACGCGATCCGGGCCCGCCGAACGCGTGACGTGCCGGTAGATGGCCGGATCGAGGTGGACCCCGTCGGTGATGAGTTCAACGGTGACGGACGGGTCTTCGAGTAGCGCGATAACCGGACCCGGCTCACGCCGGTCGATCGGGCGCATGGCGTTGAACAGGTGGGTGCCCACCGTGGCGCCGGCCGCGATCGCGGCGCGAGTCTGTTCGTAGGTCGCCTCGGTATGCCCGACGGCGACCACCACGCCGGCGTCCACCAACTGCCGGATCGCGGCGAGCGCACCGGCACGTTCTGGCGCGATCGTGACCATCCGGATCGTTCCCGCGGCGGCCGCCAGCAGCCGCTCGATCTCGGCAGCATCCGGGTCACGCATCAGGGCAGGTTGATGCGCCCCGCACCGCACGGTCGACAACCACGGGCCCTCGAGGTGGATTCCGTCGATCTGCCCGGCCCGAACCGCCTCGGCGAGCGCTCCCACCTGACGCAACAGATCGTCCGGGCCGGCGGTGACCAGGGAGGCGATCATCGTGGTCGTACCGTGCCTGCGGTGCAGTGCCACCGCCGCCGCCGTGTCGGACTCCGAGGCGACGGAGAAGCTTCCGCCGCCACCCCCGTGCACATGGGTGTCGACGAAACCCGGCACCACCGTCACCGAGCCGAGGTCACGATCGGCGGGCCGGGGCGGGGAGCCCCTACCCAACGCCTGCACCACGGGACCCGACACCTCGAACCACCCGGGCTGCAACAGATCCGCGCCCGTGTACAGCCTGTCGGCGGTCAGCAGCATTCAGAGCCCCTGCCAATCCGGCTTCGAGCGGTACGTCTCGCGGTAGTAATCGACAAGCTGAAGCCGTTGCGCCGCAGCAGCATCCAGCAAAACAGTGACATGCGGGTGGTGCTGCAGGATGGTCGCCGGCCACATGGCGCTCACCGCCCCCTCGACGAGATGGTGCACAGCTTCGGCCTTGCCCCGGCCGAGCGCCACCAGGACGATGTGCCGGGCCGCCATGATGGTGGCCAAGCCCTGGGTCAGGCAATGCGTCGGGACTGCGTCGAGGTCGTCCCCGAAGAACCTCGCGTTGTCGAGGCGCGTCTGCCGCGTCAACGTCTTGATGCGGGTGCGTGAGGCGAGCGAGGACCCCGGCTCGTTGAAGGCAATGTGCCCGTCGGTGCCGATGCCGACGATCTGCAGATCGACCCCACCGGCAGCGCGAATGGCGTCCTCATATGCCGCACACGCCGCCGGAATGTCGGTCGCCAGGCCGTCGGGCCCCCGCACGGCGTCCGGGGCGAAGTCGACGCGTGAAACGAACACGGTGTCGATCACGTTGCGGTAGCGCTCCGGATGGTCGGCGGGCAGGCCGACGTATTCGTCGAGCGTGAACGCCCTGGCATGGCGGAAGGAGATCCGCCCGGCGGCGTACCGTGCGGCCAATTCGTCGTAGACCGCCAGCGGTGACGAGCCGGTGGCGAGGCCGAGGACCGCGTCGGGTTTGCGGTCGAGCAGCACGCCGATGGCGTCGGCAGCCACGCCGCCGATGGTGGCCGCGTCGGGCAGGATGACGACTTCCATCTACTTTCTCGCCGTGAAAAGCTCTGCGCCCGAGTCGATATCGCCTCCCGCGAGCACCGCAGCGGCTACGGTCACGTTGCCGGATTCGCGCTCGTCCATGACCACGACAGGAACGATCGGATCAAGGCCCTTCGCCTCGACGGCAGGGACGTCGTAGGTGACGATCACCTGGCCGACGGCGACCTCATCCCCCTGACTCACGTGGATGGTGAAGCCTTCGCCGTTCAGTGCGACGGTATCCAACCCTAGGTGGACCAGGACGCCGACGTTGTCGGAGGTCATGATGACGTAGGCATGCGGCATCAGCTTCAGCAGCTTGCCCCCGACCGGGGCGATCGCCTCCACCACGCCGCGCGGCGGGTCCACCGCCGCGCCGTACCCCACCATGCCCGCTGAGAACACGGGATCGGGAACGTCGTGGAGTGCTACCGCGCGCCCGGCGACCGGTGCGAGTACTCGCGTCAAGCTCACTGTGGTGGCTCCTTTTCTCGATTCCCCACAATACGAGTGCGACCGCAAGACGGCCGCGGGTTCGCGGGTTCTCGTCTAAGCTTCCGCACAGCTTTACGGCGGTTCGCGCCGGGTGGTCAGGAGGGCAGTGGGTCGATGAGCGGTACGCCGAAACCCGAAGGTACACAGGAGAAGTCCGGCCTGAACATACCCGCTTTCGCGCAACTGCAGCGGCTCGGCAAGAGCCTCATGCTGCCCATCGCGGTGTTGCCGGCCGCAGGCATCCTGCTGCGGCTGGGCCAACCCGACCTGCTGGGCCGCATCGAGTCCCCCGTCATCGGGCCGTTCTTCAAAGCGATGAGCGCAGCCGGCGACGCCCTGTTCACCAATCTGCCCCTGCTCTTCGCCGTCGGTGTCGCGATCGGTTTCGCCCGCAAGGCCGACGGCTCGACGGCTCTGGCCGCGGTGGTCGGCTACCTGGTGATGTCCGCGGTGTTCAAGACCATGTCGCCCATCGTACTGGCCGGCGAGGTGGACAAGGCCGGCGATCAGGCCCAGATCAACTACAGCGTGTTCGCCGGCATCGTGGTGGGTCTGGTGACGGCGTGGCTGTTCGACCGCTACCACACCATTCAATTACCTTCCTATCTCGGCTTTTTCGGAGGACGCCGATTCGTTCCGATCGTGGTGTCCCTGGCGAGTTTGTTCATCGCCTTCCTGATGAGCTACTTCTATCCGATCTTCGACGCGGGCCTGACCGGCCTGGGCCGGTTCATCGGCGGCAGTGGCGCGCTCGGCGCATTCGTGTACGGGTTCGCCAACCGCATGCTGATTCCCTTGGGGCTACACCACATCCCGAATTCCTACGTGTGGTTCATCTACGGCGACTACCAGACCGCCGACGGCGACGTGGTGACCGGTGAGCTCACCCGGTTCGCGGCAGGCGACCCGTCCGCGGGCATTCTCACCTCGGGCTTCTATCCCGTCCTGATGTTCGGATTGCCCGCCGCGGCCCTGGCGATGATCCTCGCCGCCAAGAGGAAGCAGCGCAAAGTTGCGTTCGGAATTCTCTCCGCGGCCGCGCTGACGGCGTTTTTGACCGGCGTGACCGAACCGCTGGAGTTCGCGTTCATGTTCGTGGCATTCCCGCTCTACGTAATCCATGCGCTCTTGACGGGGCTGTCCCTGGCGATCGCCTACCTGCTCGACATCCACCTGGGCTTCTCGTTCTCGGCCGGGCTCCTCGACCTACTGCTCTACGGCGGTGCGCCCGCGGCGCACAACATCTGGCTCCTGATCGCGATGGGCGTGGTGTTCTTCGCCATCTACTTCTTGTTGTTCTACGTCGCGATCACGAAGTGGAACATGCGCACCCCCGGACGCGAACCCGAGTCCGAATTCGAAGCGGAGGAGCAGGCCAACCTCGACGAGGGCACCGATTCCGCGACCGCCGTCGCCGCCGGCGGCACCGGCACCCTCGCCGCGCCTGCGCGGGCCGAAACCCAGGCTGAGCAGATCATCGCCGCATTCGGGGGCCGGGAGAACCTGGTCAATGTCGACGCCTGCATCACCCGGCTGCGCATGGAGGTCGCCGACAACAGCAAGGTCGACCAGGATCGGCTCAAGGCCCTGGGAGCCGCGGGCGTGATCGAGGTCGGCAACAGCGTTCAAGCGGTGTTCGGCACCAATTCCGAAGCCCTGAAGAACGCCATTGCCGACAGCTTGTAGACCCGGCCTCAGACCGACAGCAGGCGCTGGAAGAAATCGCGGTAGCGCGTGAGAGCTACCCGAAGGTCTTCCGTCGAGGCCTCCTCGCCACGCGACCATTGCGCCTCGAGCCGAGATCGGGTGTCGGCGAAGCTCACCGTGAGCTCTTCGACGACTTCGGCCACCAAGTTGTCCGCTTTCTGCACCGACTCTTTGGGATTGTCGACGAAGGCCGCCTGAACATCATTCCAACGCGAGTGCAGTCCCGAGCGATGCTCGTCGGCGAACAACAACGTGTTGTCCTCGTTCGACGTCTGAGCCTCATCCGGCCCGGGATCCGCCTCCCGGACCACCGCTGCGGGGTCCGGCTCCCGGGACTCGCCCATGTCCTCCGGCCGGGCGGTCGTCGCGTGTTCTTCGTGGGTGGTCATGCCCGCGCCTCCTTCGTCGAATCCGTACCGGCTTCGTTCGTGCCGGCCTCGGGCCCGGCGGCGTCACGCTGGGCCGGGATGTCATGTTGAGCCTGAGTGTCCGGCGCGGTTCGAGCCTCGGGCACCGCGCCGACCAGCTGCTCGAACAGCGCGCGGTAGTGCACGATCGCCTCACGTTGCGCCTCGGTGCCGATCTCGCCCTGATCCTGCGCAAGGCGCAGGATGTGTGCGGCGCGATAGTGCTCGACCACCTTGGGATGGTCGACCGAGACGTCGGCCGCGCGCTGCTCGAAATCGTCTATCGGATAACCGCGTTCGCGCATGACCTCGGTCACCAGTCGATCCGCCTCGCCGACCGATTTCGACGGATCGTCGACAAATCCCGCCTGGGTCTGACTCCACGCCTCGATGTATCGCGTCCGGGATTCCGGCGGTAACTCTTTGATCTTCAGCTTGTTGTGTTTGCGTTCGCGGGCAAGTAGTTCTCGTTCCGCGGCGCGCTGTCCGCCCGCCGCTTCGACGGCGTGCTCGTACTCCGGCCCGAACTGTTCCCTGAGCCGTTCACTGCGCTTCTGACGCATCATCGCTGCGCCCACGATTACGGCGAGCAGCACGATCACCACGGCGACCACGACGATGACGATCCAACTCCATGTAGGCATTTCCTGACCTCCTGCGGCGATGGATACCCGCGCAGGGTCTACAGAAACGTCAATACTCGGATGTGGCCAGTGGTCAGCGGCAATAGGACCGGGTGGCGCGCTCCAGCGCCCGCCGATACAGCGGATCCAGCGCGCGCGCCGCGGACACCCCGTCGACGGCGCTCGCCAGGTCGGCTGGACATGATGGCGAGTGCAAGGTCGACCACTGATCGGCGATCTCGTCCACCATCGTGCGGTTGAGCCCGTCGATGGCGGTTCTCGACGCGGCCAGGTCGGGGGCACTCGCCGGAGCAGCGGCCGGGTCCAGCTTCCAGTGCGAGAACAGCCCGTACTCCACCGCGACCGTCGCGTCGATCTGATCCCGGAAGACGTCGCGCACATAGCCCGGATCGATGTGCCGGTTGTCGGCCTGGGCGGCGGTGGCGTCGATGACCTGTTGTTCCCGGCGCGGATCCTCGATCGCACCGCCGCTGCGGAACTTGTTGGCCGCCACCGGATCCGCTGTCTGCAGTCGCTGGGCGGCGGCGTCGACCAGTGGCAGCAGCGGACTGGGATCCTGCGCGCGGGCGACAGGTGCGGGCATCACCGCCAGCGTCAGCACAGCCGCCACGGTGAACCGGATACCCATCAGAGCTTGGCGAAGCAGGCGTCGTCGGATTCGTCGTTGGGAATGGACGCATTCTGGCTGGAGAACTTGCCCACCACCCCGGTGTCGGTCACCGCCACGCTGTCCGCGTGGATGCCCAGCGGGTAGGCGTCGTTCAGCTTGGTCGTGAGGCCGTCGAGGGCGGCCTGCACGGTGTCCTTCTCGAACGGCCCGCTGACGTCGGTGATCTGCAGATCGAGGTTGCCGTCGTTCACCACCGGCTTCGCCGTCACCCTGGTGTCACCTACTGCCTCCAGCGTGATGGTGCCCGCGGCCGGGTCCGTGCTGACGTCGGAGACAAGTGCGCCGACGCCCGGCAGGTTCTCGGCGACCGTGTCCTTGATACCGGCCGACGTCCAACTCAGCGTGGCGCTCAACGATCCGATGGTGCCTTTGGAATCGTCGGTGCCCTGCAACCGGATGTCGGACAGCGCCACATCCGCTGTCATGCCCTTGGCGGCCTGCACCCGCTTACCGGCCGTCTCCACCGAGATGTTGGTGTAGTGACCGGTGAGGTGCTGCCACAGGAACGGCGGCTTCACACCGAACGAGACGGAGGCGTTGTCCTCCACGACGCACTCGGCGACCGCGACGAGTACCGAGCCCGCCTTGTGCCGGGCATACAGTTCTCCGCCGGTCAAGCCGATCACCACGAGTGCGACGACGATCACCGCGCCAAGAATGACCGCCTGCGGACTGCGCCACCGCGAGGCCGGCTTCGACGGCTCGGGCTGCGCGGCTCGCGGCGCGGCCGGGGGCTGAGTCGGTGGCGGCGCCGCCGGCCGAGGAGGCACCGGTGGACGGCCCCGCATGATCTTCTCGGTCGCGGCCTCCGGGGGAACGAATTTCTCGGTCGCGGGCTCAGCCCGCTGAGGACGGGCCCGGATCTGTTCGGTGGGCGCCTCGGCCCGCCGTGGACGGGCCAGCCGCCGGGTGACCGGGTCAGGCGGCGGCACAGGGCCCCGGCCGCGCCGGCCGGGGTCGCCGGGGTACTGCGGCGGTGACGGCACCTGGGCAATTCTGCCGCATCGCCGGGCCGGTCAGCGGGGTGCCGCGCCTGTGGATTCGCCCCTCATTCCGGGTTGCCTGCCGTGACCGATGGCAGCGCCTCGGGCTGTTGTTGCAGGCCGGCCGGATTTACGGTGGCCGCGGCAGCGATCGACAGTCCGGCGATCACCAGACAAATGACGGTGTAGACCAGGCTTCCGGTCGGGTCGCCTGCGGCGGTCACCCCGTCGGCCGCGCCGAAGTAGGCCGGCAACGCCGTCACCCACAGCACCGTCATGACCGCCAGGTACACCACGGCATAACGCAGGATGAGCGGGTTCGCATAGCGCGCGGTCGCGGGATCGCGATCCTTGCGCAGGGCCGACCACTGACCGAACAACACCGGGATGGCCACCACGGTGAGCACGACAAGCTCGGCGGCGTAGACGACTCCGCCCACCGACGTACTGCCCGAGATGGATGCGGCCAGGGTGGCGGGCAGAGGCAGCACCGCGGTGCCGATCGACGCCAGCACGCCGACGACGATGGTGCGGCCCAGGATCTGCAGCCCGGTGAAGGTCTTGCCCTCCTGGACGTGGCGACCGACGAACAGCTGGACGCAGAACGCGAGCGACATCGGCCAGAGCGCGGCGAACACCACCACGCTGGGCAGCGGCACGGAGTCGAAGAACGGCTGGTTCATCGGATGGTCCAGCGTCCACTCCCACCACCGCAGCTGCGGCCCGAGGTGGTCGAAGATCTCGTAGAACGCGTGGTGGACGAACCCGACGCAGATCGCGCCGACCAGGACACCGCGTCTGCGGAAAACCCCGAGGATCCGGACGATCTCGTAGGCCACCGTCGCCATCATCGGGTAGATCGCGACGATATACAGCGGCAACCGGCCCCACAGGAAGTCGACGGTGAACACGTTGTGGGCGAACATCGTGTCGACATGCTCGGCGATCCCGAACGCGCCGGGGAAATACAGCGGCGGTTCGATGATCAACAGATAGGCGATGGCACCGAACCACAGCACCAGATTGGTCGGATCGTTGTGCCGGCGCAGCCGCACGATCGCGTACACCAACGCGAGGATCGCACCGGCGATCACGGTGATCTCCAGCACCGGCAGCGTCCAGTTCTCCAGCCCGAACGGGTTGCGGAACTCGATCAGCCCGCCGGCGGTGTCACACGAAAAGCCCAGGCGCTGGGCCAGACCCGAGAACGTGGGGGTACACAGATCAGACATCGGCGGTGGTCGCTTTCTTCTCCGTGACCTGGCCCGCGGTGTACCACTGCGTGACCTCGTAACCGTCCTCGTAGCGCTGGAACCACTCGTCGGCCAACGCCGGCAGTTTTTCGTGTGCCGGATCGTGGCCCGGGATCTGACTGCGCACGACACCGGCCAGCGCGGTCAGCATCTCGCGCACCGGAAGGTGCGCGAACGCGTTCTCCACCGGTCCGTCATACGGGGTCTTGGTGAACGGAAGCTTTTGCAGCAGAGCCTTTTTCCGCGCCTGCATACCGAACATCGACATCGCGTCGATTTGGCGTTCCTCCAGTGGCACATGCTTGTTGAAGCCGTCGCAGGCCACCTTGAGCACGGCCCACACATGCTTGAAGACCGACGGCGCGACCCGCATCCGGTACCACGGATCGTCGGCCACCGCGTCGTAGATGATCAGCGCTGAGCTGCGGTGCTCGACCTCTTCGACGAAGTGCCACAGGAACAGTGACGCCACGCGGTCGTCCCCCGGAGCGAACAGCGTGTCGTCATGGTCGAGCATCAGCTTGAACACCGGCGTGAACGTCGCCTCCAGATCGGCGGTGTAGGCCAGCCGGTACTTCAGCGGGGTCTCGGCGGTCAGGTCGTCGAACGCCTTGACCACTTCGTCCAGGGTCTCCTTGAGGCCCGGGTAGGTCTTGATCAGGCCCTTGGCGTGCTGCCGGTGGGCCATCGCGTGCTGCCCCTCCTGCCGGACGAACGCCTGGGCCTCCTCGGCCACCGCGGGATCGGTGATGAACGGCATGGCCTCCGTGATCATGTGGCCGATCATCTTCTCGAAGGCGATGGCCAGGAACGACACCGCGTTGGCCATCGACGAGAACGCCGGGTTGGCCTCGTTCCACAGGTACGGGACGCGGTGGTCCGCGAACGCGAACCTCATCTTCCGCACGATCAGATCCGTCATCGCTGCCACCTCGCTTGTCCGAGCAATCATACAAAGAACACCTTGGTTGTATGATTACTACACGCAGCTGCGGCCCGTCAACGGCGGGGGGCGATATCCTGCAGGGATGCTGCTGGCCACGAACCCGGACCATGGCGCGTAGACGCGGCTGGGACGGGCGCCCGCCCGAAAGCGACGAGGAAGCCTCCGAACGGATCGTGGCCGCCGCGGTCCGGTTGATCGCCGAGACCGGCACCGGAATCAGCATCGCCGACGTCGCCGCATCCCTCGGCGTGATCCGCCAGACCGTGTACCGCTACTTCCCCACCGCCGAATCGCTGATGCACGCGGCGGCCATCGCCACGGTCGACGGCTTTCTCGACCGGCTCGCCGAGAGCGTCCGCGGCATCACCGACCCGGCCGAGGCGATGACCGAAGGCGTCATGTTCACCCTGGAGGAGGTCGCCCGCGTACCGCACCTGCGCATCATGCTGTCCGGGCCACAGGCCGCAGCCAGTTCGGTCAACGTCGCCTCCGACGAAGGCCAGGCGTTCGGCATGCGGATGATCACCCGCTTCGATGTCGACTGGGAGAAGTACGGATACGACGAGGCAGCCCTGCGCGAACTGGTGGAATTCACCCTGCGCACGATGCTGTCGTTCTTCGTCGCACCCAACGATCCCGCCCGAAGCCGAGAAGAGCTGCGCCGCTTCGTCAGACGGTGGCTGGGCGGATCGATCCTGGCGCAACCTGCCGATGGGAGGCGATGACATCGCCGAACACAGCCGGTACCAGCCGATTGAAGATGTCGGCGCGCTCCCATTGCAGGAAGTGACCGGCGCCCGGAACCACCAGCGGCCCGATGCGGTTGAGAAACGCGCGCTCGCAGCGAGGAACGAAATCCTCGCCGACCACATGATCGTCGGGGCCGTAGAGCACCAGGGTGGGCACCTCGACCGCGTCCATCAGCGGGATCTCGGACATGGCGCGCCCGTAGGCGAGCTGGTAGGACGCCCACCCGGCCCGTAGCCGTGCCTCGTCGGCGAAGGGCTCGGTCATGAAGTCCACGTCGGACTGGGCGAATGCGTAGGGCGAGCCCCACAGCCGATTGGTGTACATCGCGGCCACCCACTGCCGGCGCGCTTCGGGTGTGGGCAGCATCGCGGCGAGCTCGTCGGGAAAGGCGCCCTGCATCCAGCGATAGTCGCCGGTCGGGTCGGCCGCACCGGCGACGAATCCCGGATGCCGGGTCCCGATGCCCGAATAGTCGACGGCCATCGGCGGCACGGTGTTGAAAACACAGAAGCCCGTGACGAATCCGGGGAACCGGTGGATCAGGTCGGTGCTCACCACCGCGCCGACGTCGCTCGCCGCGATCAGGCAGGACTCATGGCCCAGCTGGTCATGCACCAGCGCGTACAGGTCGCGGGAGTAGGTGACGATGTCGTGTTGATCGTCGGGCGGGATCGCACTGTCCCCCATGCCGCGCAGGTCCGGCACGATCACTTCGAAGCCGGCCGCCGCCAGGGCCTCGATGTTGCGCCACCAGATGCGCTTGGTCTCGGGATAACCGTGCACCAGCAGAAGCGGCACCCCGCCGATGCCCTCCCGCGCGAAGGCCAGCGAAACCCCTTCGGCGACAACGGCAGTGTGGATGGTGAACGCGTCAGCGGCCGGTGCCGGAGGTTGCACCGGACGCTGACGCGGGTCGTAACGGAAATCCGCCATGGCGAAAGACCCTACAGATCAACGGGTCCCACGCACCAGGCGGCCGGGCCGGGCTCCGGTGTCCACACCGTGGCGGCGCGTCACCGTGCCGCTGACGATCGTGGCATCGTAGCCACTCGCGCCCTGCACCAACCGCTTTCCGCCGGCCGGCAGGTCATACGCCATCCGCGGCGCGTGCAAGGTCAGCGCGTCGAGGTCGATGACGTTGACGTCGGCCTTCTTGCCCACGCTGATCACGCCGCGGTCAGACATGCCGTAGAGCTGCGCGGTGTCGTGTGACTGCTTGCGGATCACATACTCCAGCGGCAGCTTCTCGCCGCGATGACGGTCACGAGCCCAATGTGTGAGCAGGAACGTCGGATAAGAGGCGTCGCAGATCATGCTGCAGTGCGCGCCGCCGTCGGACAGGCCGAGCACTCCGGCCGGATGAGTGAGCATCTCGCGGATCGCGTCGTGGTTGCCGTCGGAGTAGTTGAACATCGGATACATCAACATGGCACCGGCGTTGGCCTCGAGCATCAGGTCGTACATCGCCGCCAGCGGGTCCAGCCCACGTTGCTCGGCGATCGCCGCGACCGTGCGCTCGTCGGTCGGTTCGTAATCCGGCGGTTCGCCGATGTGGTACAGCCGGTTCGCCGCGTTCTGGGCGAGCATGAACATTCCGTCGAAGAGCTTGGTCGGATCGATCGGCAGGTCTTCCTCGGCCAGGATCGCCGCCCGAACCTTCGGATCCGCGAGCCGCTCGGCCAGCTCTTCGCGGGTGCATTCGGCCTGCAGGCGCCGGTAGGTCGGACGGTGAGTGAAAGCATGGTGGCCGGGGAAGCCCAGCAGCATGCCGAACGGCCGCGCCGCCACCTGCGGGAACAACCGGCTACCGGCCTGATGCGCCGCGGCCGACAGCTCCAGCTGTTCCCGCCACAGATTCGGGTCGGCGTCGACCTGGATGAGGGCGAAGCTGAGCGCGCAGTCGATCTCCTCGCCGAGCCGGCGCATCCAGTCGAGTTCCGTCTTGGGTGCGACGATATCCTCACCGGCAGCACCCTGCGGGGCGAGCTCGAACACGGCCGCACCTCCGGCGGCGGTGGCCCGGCCGAGGGCGAACAACTCGTCCTCGGCGGCGAAGGTACCCGGCACCGGCTCGCCGTCCATGGCCCGGTGCGCCAACGTTCGTGACGACGAAAAGCCGAGCGCGCCTGCCTCGATGGCCTCCTGGACCAACTCGGCCATGGCCTTGATGTCGTCGGGTGTCGCCGGCTCGTTGCGGGCGCCGCGTTCGCCCATCGCGTATGCGCGTACGGCACCGTGGGCGATCTGCGTTCCCATGTCGACGGCCAGTTCGCGCTTTCCGATCACGTCCAGGTACTCGCCGAAGGTCTCCCAGCCCCAGGTGATGCCCTCGGTCAGGGCCGTACCCGGGATGTCCTCGACACCCTCCATCAGCTTGATCAGCCAGTCCTCCTGGCCGGGACGCACGGGCGCGAAGCCGACCCCGCAGTTGCCCGCCACCACGGTGGTGACGCCGTGGTTGCTGGACGGTTCGAGCACGGCATCCCAGGAGACCTGGCCGTCGTAGTGAGTGTGGATATCGACGAAGCCCGGAGCGACGATCTTGCCTGTGGCATCGATGGTTTCGGCTGCGTCACCGGCCAGAGTCGGGTCATTCGGACCCCGACGGTGCACTTCGACGATCTTGCCGTCCTTGATCGCGACGTCGGCGGTGAACCGGTCGGCACCGGTCCCGTCGACCACGGTGCCGCCGGTGATTTTGAGATCGAACACGTTTCTGCTCCCTTGAGGCGTTCAGGCCGCTACGGTCGCAATGTAACACCGTTACATTGCGACCGTAGCGAGATTGTCTTTCTCAGCGGGAGGCGTTCCATGACCCACAGCTCAACCGACATGCACCGACGGGCTGACGCGATCGGCGATCCACCGACTCGGCCCACCATGGTCCCCGCCCATCGCTACATCTCGCCGGCGTTCGCGCAGCTCGAGATGGAACGTATGTGGCCGCGGGTGTGGCAGCAGGCCTGCACCGTCGACCACGTTGCCGAGCCAGGCGACTACTTCGAATACCGTTGCGGCCGCTATTCGGTGCTCATCGTCCGCGGGGACGACGGCGAGCTTCGTGCTTTCCAGAACGCGTGCCGCCACCGCGGCAACGCCCTGTGCACCGGCGCCGGGTCATCGCTGCGGGAACTGAAATGCGGCTATCACGGTTGGACCTGGGACCTGGCCGGGGCACTCAAGCGGATCCCGAACCGCAAGGGGTTCGGCACGGTGCACATGTCCGAATTTCCGCTGGCCCCCGTACAGGTCGACACCTGGGAGCGATTGGTCTTCGTCAACCTCGATCCCGATGCCATGCCCCTGACCGACTACCTGGAGGCGGTCCCCGGCGACATCGCCTGGTGCGGACTCGGCGACTTCCGTTGCTACGCAACGATGACCATCGACGTCGAGGCCAACTGGAAGACCATCGCCGACGGCTACAGCGAGACCTACCACGTCCAGACGCTGCACCCGGAACTGCACCGGTGCATGGACGATGTGTACGCGCCGCAGACGATCTGGGGCCACACGGGCAAATCCGAATCCCGCTACGGAGTTCCGAGCCCACGACTGGCCGGAGCACTGAGCGACGAAGAGGTGTGGGACGCCTACGTACTCACCCAGGGCGCCTTGATGGGCATGGCCGAGGGCACGCCGTTCCCGTCCGAGCGGCAGGCCCCCGGCCAGTCGGTGGCCGATGTGATCGCGGCCCAGATAAGGGATTTCGCAGCCGGACGCGGCGTCGATATCGGCTGGGCCAGCACCGACCAGGTGATGTGCCTGCACCAGTACAACGTCTTCCCCAACCTGACCCTGCTGGCCAGTGCCGATCATCTGACGGTGATGACCTCGTTGCCCGGGCCTGATCCCGACCGCGGCCAGCTGGTGATGACCCTGATGACCCGCATGCCGGCGCAGGCACCGCGGGTCACGCCGACCGACGTCCGGATGAGCGCCGACGAGGCCCACCCGGGCGTGGTGATGAGCCAGGACATCGCCGTGTTGACGGGCCTGCAGCGCGGTCTGCACCAACCGGGCTTCACCCACCTGGTGCTGTCGGCCGAGGAGCGCAGAATCATCAACATGCACCGCAACCTCGAGCGCTATCTCGACCTGGCCGAAGCCGAACGCATTTGCGAGGCGGAAGCCGGCGGATGAGCCCCAAGGCAAAGCCGATCGACGCCGACGTCATCCTCGACGCGGCGGCTGCCCTCATCGAATCCGACGGGGTCGAAGCATTCTCGATGCGCGCGCTGGCTGAGCGGATCGGCGTAGCCGTCACCTCGATCTACTGGCATGTCGGCGGCCGTGATGCGCTGTTCGACAGCCTGGTCGACCGGTTGGTCGCCGAGATGGCCGGCCTCCCCATGGAAGGCGACACTCCCGTGAACCGGATCGCTGCGCTGGCCCGCAACCAGCGCCGGCTGCTGATCCGCCGCCAGCATCTGTTGGCCATCGCCCACGAACGCGATCGCACGCCGACCTTGTTCCTGCCGGTCCAGCAGAAACTCGCCGCCGAACTGGCCCGCGCGGGCGTCACCGGCGACCGCGCCGCGCTGGTGTTGCGGGCCGTGCAGGTGCACGTGACCGCCTCTGCGGTGATGTTGTTCTCGGCCGTGCGGGGCCCGCGACATCAGGAGGAGGATCCGTCCCTGTGGACCGCGGACTGGCCGGATCAGGCGCTCGTCGCTGCCCTGCAATCCCCCACCGACTACGACGCGGTCTTCGAATACGGCCTCGACGCAATGCTGGCCCCACTGGGACGGGTTGTGAGCAGTTGGTGATGTTGTTGGTCAGCGTTGGATACAGGGGTTTGTCGGACCTATCCGCGACACTGGCGCTATGACCCATCGCAGGCTTCGCCAGTGGCGTGGGGTGGTGCCGGTGGCTGTGCCGTCGGGGGTGGCGGTCACGACGCGGTTGCGTACCACGGTCGATGAGGACCGGGTGTTGGATGCGGTGGCCGGTCATGTGGGTAGGTTGCGGCGGGCCGATCTGGCCGCGGCCTCGCGGCCGGTACCGGTGGATGCGGGGTTGGATGCTGATGAGCGGCCGACGGTGCGGCGTGCCCGGCTCAATGCCCGCAAGCGGCGGTTGACCACCGAGTCGTCGTCGCGGTGGGCCAGCGCGATCATCGCCGGCAACGATGACCAGTACCGCCTGGCCCGCGACGCCCAGTACCGCCACATCTGCGGGTTACGGTCGGCGATCACCACTATCGAGACCCGCCTGGCCGCCCCCACCGTCGACACCCTCAGCGTCAGTGAACGCCAAGCCGCCCGCACGGCGCGTCGTGAAGCCAAGGCGGTCAAAGGGTATGCGAGCCAGGCGGAACGGTTTCAGAAGCAGCGTCGGCTGCAGCATCTACAGGCCGAGCTGGCCCGGGCCGAACACGATCGGGCCGCGGGGGTCGTGCATGTGGTGCAGGGCGGTAAACGCCTGGCCAAGACCCGCCATCACCTCGATGCGGCCGGGTTGACCATCCAGCAGTGGCGTCAACGGTGGGATGCGGCGCGGTGGCGGCTCACCGCCAACGGATCCCCCGACGAACCGTTCGGCAACCTGACCATCACCATCACCCCGGCCGGCCAGGTCAGTATCCGGTTGCCGAAACCGTTGGAACACTTGGCCAACGCACCGCGGGGCCGGTTCGTGCTGTCGGGGTTGGCGGTGTTTTCTCACCGCGGCGAGCAGTGGGCGGAGCGGATCACCGGCGGCCATTCGATTTCCTACACGCTTACCCGCCGGCCCGGCCGCGCCGGGGTGTATGTGACGGGGTCGTGGGCGCTGCCGGCGCTGCCGTACTGGGCCGGCCGCGACGACGGCACCACCGCCGGCACCGCCGCTGGGGATGACGTGTATGCCGAGGGCCCGGTGGTGGGGGTCGATCTCAACGACGGACACCTCGCGGTCCGCCGGTTGGATGCGCACGGCAATCCGGTCGGCGCCGCTAAGCGCATCGACATCGACCTCACCGGGGCCTCGACGCGGCGTGACGCCCGGGTGCGCCACGCCATCACCCGGTTGTTGCACTACTCGCGCCGGTATGGCATCACCACGATCGCGGTCGAAAACCTCACCTTCGCCGATGCCCGGGCCACCGGCCGGGAAACCATGGGCCGCGGCACACGCGGGAAACGGTTCCGCAGAACTGTCGCCGGGATTCCGACCGCGGTGTTCCGCAACCGACTCACGGCGATGGCCACCACTGCGGGTATCAACCTGTACGGGGTCAATCCGGCCTACAGCAGTATCTGGGGCGCCCAACACTGGCAGCACCCCTACCGCAACGTCACCCGGCACCAGGCAGCGGCCACGGTGATCGGGCGTCGCGCCCAAGGCTTTTCGGCCCGGCGTCGGAAAGGTGTGACACCACAACGACCAGAGGATCGTGCGGTGAGAGCTACCAACCAGACCGAGCCAAAAAGCCGCACGGCGAGCACTGGTAGCCGACACGAGCCAGGGACTCGGGTAACCACATCCCGCCGCCCCAGCTCGACACGAACACGGCAATCGGGCCGGGCAACCGTTATCCCGGCACAGTTGGCCAACAACGGCCAACTCCAGATGTAACGGTCAGGGCAGCACGGTCTTCATCAGCATGACGTTGTAGGCCGACCACAGCGACAGGTTGTAATACAGCTCTTTACCCGTCGACCACGGATGTAGGTACGGGGCATAGATGCCGCCCGGAATCTGCGATGACGGCGCGATCAGCTGCTCGGGGCCCCACGGCCCCTGCGGGGCCGGCGCGGTCCGCATCACGACGTCGTTGGCGCCGTTGCCGTACAGCACCAGGTACTGCTTGAGATACGTGTTGTACTGGGCCGACATTTCACTCACCGGACCGGGAATGACCGGTGTCGCCGCGGCCGGGTTGCCCGGCACCCAGGCGTTGTTGTCGGCGTTGAAGTATTCGTACTTCGTGAGGTCCGGGATGAAGGCCGGCGACACCCGCGCGATATACGCCGAGCCGCCGCGCCCGTTCGGAGTCCCGAACGTGTAGATGTAGGGATCACCCGGGCCCGGCTTGAGGAAAGCGCCCATCTGGAAGTTCTCGTTGCCGCCGCCGGGTGTGCGGATGGTGCCCGGGTAGACACCCCAGTTCTCACCGTTGTCCGGGGACATGGCGATCGCCGAGAAGTTGGTCGACCATGCACCGGGGCTGTCCCAGTTCCGGATCGACATGAAGTTCAGATACTGATTGCGCCCGACCGCGATGCCCGCCGTCGGAATGATTCCGGTCTCCTCCGGCGCTCGGCCGATGCTGTTGATGATCTGCTTCGAAATCCCTTGACGCCACACCGGCGAGCCGGAGTACCTGTTGGCCACCACCCCGTCGGGTACGGCGATGGTGCGCGACAGCGATCCATCCTGGCTGCGGAACAACGCGTTGTATCGCCACTGCTTGCCGGGGATGCCGCAGTATCCGTTCGTATCACCGAAGGCCATCAGCACCTGGCGGTTTACCGGGTCGCCGTTGTCCCACATGATTCCGAGGTCGGTTCCGGTGATGGCGAAGCGCTTGATCGTCTGGTTGGGACTGTCGGGGCCGGTGACCCATCCGACGATCGACGTGCCCGGGGGCGCACCCGGCGCCGGTTGCGCAGCCGGTGCCGGCGCGGGAGCCGCGGCCGGAGCGGGGGCCGGCTGTGCCACATTCGGGACCGGCTGGGCGCCACCAGGATTGGGGGCCGGCACCACCGCGGCCTTCTGCCTGACCTGACCAGTGTTCGGGATCAGGGCCTTGAGGATGGCCAACGGCAGCTGTCCGAGTCGCGGCAAGGGGGCCTGGTCGTTGGCTCCGACCGGCTTATGGCCGATCGGACGGTTTAGCGGGGCCAGCCGGGAGGGCTTGGGGATCTGAAAGGCCTGATGCGGAAGGGGTTGCGCGGCCGCAGCAGCGCCTTCGCAGGGTTCGGCCGAAGCCACGGGGGCCACTCCGACGGCGACGACAAGTCCGATCGCGGCAGCCGCTGCCATCGTCGAAGCACCTCGAGGATGTCGCGACATGTCACACCTTCCCAATGCAGGGACGTCGGCATGACGTCACCGTTGGCTGATGTGACGTTAGTGATCAATGTTGCCGATGTGACCGCTGATGCACCGAAAGGTACCGTCCCGTGACCGTGTCGCAACCGAGTGCGGCGTGTTGTGGTTACGGTGGGAGGTGGTGGAACTATCGAACCGAACGAGAGGGATCACCATGGCCGGAACATTCGATCCGAAAAAGGGCGGCAAGTTCGAGCCGACCACGAAGGCCAAGCCGCCGCCACCTCCGCGGCCCGGCGGCAACAAGAAGTAGTCAACGAAACTGCCCATGTGTGAGCGTTTTCAGCTCGCACATGGGCAGTTTTCATATCCAGATCAGCTACAGACCTGAACCAGCCGGAACGGCCCGGTGGCACATATCGACGGCGGACCGTATCCGCCATAGCCCCAGCCCGCGCCGTAGGCGGGAGGTGGCGGCGGCGGAACCCACGGGCCCGGGCCGTAACCCCAGTGGGGATGCTCGGCCCAGCCCACTGCCGAGCCGACCACCGGCGACGGAGCAGCGTTGGCCACACCTGAACCGATACCGAGGGCGGCCAGCCCCAATGCTCCGGCCGCTACGGCGCTGATCGCGATGGACTTCAACATTTCGAAACCCCTTGACTAACAGAACCCAAGACTGTGGATCGCCCCGTCGGTCCAGAGTCAGCGGAAGCGATCGTTTTCCACTTCCACCAATTATGTTAGATCTGCTTATTAAGTCTGGCCTGTGTGAATGCTTTGTATGTTTCCGTCCTGCCGCAGCGCGGCCAGGCGCCGCTTGGACGCCGCCGACTGCACGACCTGCGGCCACCAGAACCACCGGCCCAGCATCGCCGCGAGCGCCGGGGTCATGAACGACCGCACGATGAGGGTGTCGAACAGCAAGCCGAGCGCGATCGTGGTGCCCACCTGCGCCATCACCTTGAGATCACTGAACGCGAACGACGCCATGGTGAAGGCGAAGACCAATCCCGCCGAGGTCACCACCGAGCCGGTTCCCGCCATGGCCCGGATGATGCCCGTCTTCAGGCCGCCGGACAACTCTTCCTTGAACCGGGATACCAGCAGCAGGTTGTAGTCGGAACCGACCGCCAGCAAGAGAATGACCGACATGGCCAGCACCATCCAATGCAATTCCAGTCCGAGCAGGTGCTGCCAGACCAGAACGGACAACCCGAATGATGCACCGAGGGACAGCAGCACCGTGCCCACGATCACCGCCGCGGCCACCACGCTGCGCGTGATCAGCAGCATGATGATGAAAATCAGTGATACGGCGGCGATCCCGGCGATCAGCAGATCGTAGAACGATCCGTCTTTCATGTCCTTATAGGTCGCCGCGGTGCCGGCCAGATAGATCTTCGAGCCCTCCAGCGGCGTGCCCTTGAGGGCTTCCTTGGCCGCCAGCTTGATCGGGTCCACGTGGCTGACACCTTCGGGCGTCGCGGGGTCGCCCTCGTGACTGATGATGAACCGCACCGACTTTCCGTCAGGCGAGATGAAGTTCTTCATGCCGCGCTTGAAGTCCTTGTTGTCGAAGGCTTCCGGCGGCAAATAGAAGGTGTCGTCGTTGCGGGCCTCGTCGAAGGCCTTGCCCATGGCCGTCGAGTTCTCCTGCATGGCGGCCATCTGATCCTGCTGGCCGGCCTGGGTGGACCGCTGCGTCAGCATCATCGTCTTCATGGTCTTCATCGATTCGATCTGCTCGGGCATCAGCGCAACCAGCTGTGGCATCAGCGTATCCAGCCGCTCCAGCTCGGGCACCAGCTCCTGCACGTCATCGGTGAGGGCGTCGATCCCATCCAGGGTGTCGAAGATCGACCGCAGCGACCAGCACACCGGGATGTCGAAACAGTGCGGCTCCCAGTAGAAGTAGTTGCGCAGCGGGCGGAGCCAATCGTCGAAATTTCCGATGTTTTCCCGCAATTCGGCGATGTCCAGGGTCATCACCTTGGTCTTGGTCACCATCGAATGGGTGATCGCGGCCATCTGCTGGGTCAGCTGCGACATCCGCTCCATCGTGTCGATGGAGCGCTGCATCTCGTCTGCCTGCACCAGCATGTCGGCCATCCGATCCTGCTGATACTTCCGGTTCATCGTGTTGGTCGTGCCCTGCCTGCTGAGCAGGAACGGGATGCTGGTGTGCTCGATCGGACGACCGTTGGGCCGCGTGATGGCCTGCACCCGCGAGACGCCGGGAACCCGGACGATCCCCTTGGCGATCTTGTCGATGACCAGGAAGTCCGCGGGATTCCGCAAGTCGCGGTCGGTCTCGATCATCAGCAGTTCGGGGTTCATCCGCGCCGCGCTGAAATGCCTTTCGGCAGCGGCGTATCCGACATTCGCCGGCAGATCGGCGGGCAGGTACTTGCGGGCGTCGTAGTTGGTCTTGTACCCAGGCAGCGTGAGCAGGCCGATGAGCGCCAGACCCAAGGTTGCGGCCAGGATCGGCCCGGGCCAGCGCACCACCGCGATACCCACGCGGCGCCAGCCGCGGGACCGGATGCTGCGCTTGGGCTCGAAACGGCCGAACCGACTGCCGATCACGATGACTGCCGGGCCCATCGTCAGCGCGGCGATGACCGCGACGAACGTGCCTACCGCGCACGGCACCCCCATGGTCTGGAAGTACGGCAGACGGGTGAAGCTGAGACACAGCATCGCGCCGGCGATCGTCATCCCGGATCCGAGGACCACGTGTGCGGTGCCGCGGAACATCGTGTAGTACGCGGCTTCTCGGTCTTCGCCGGCACCGCGCGCCTCCTGATAGCGACCGATCGCGAAGATCGCGTAGTCGGTGCCCGCCGCGATGACCATCAAGGTCAGCAGGTTCACCGCAAAGGTCGACAGGCCGATCACTCCGGTGTGCGCCAGGAACGCCACGATGCCGCGGGCGGCGCCGAGCTCCAGGAAAACCATGACCAGCACCAAGATCATGGTCGCGATCGACCGGTAGACGATCAGCAGCATCACCGCGATCACGACGAGCGTGATGGCGGTGACGCGCGCAACGCTCTTGTCACCGGCATGATGCTGATCGGACACCAGCGGCGCGCCGCCGGTCACGTACACCTTGATGCCGGCCGGGGGCGACGACTGGTTCACGATGTCGCGGACCGCGGCCACCGACTCGTTGGCCAGCGTTTCGCCCTGGTTGCCGCGCAGATAGACCTGGACATAGGCGGACTTGCCGTCGTTGCTCTGTGCGCCCGAGGCCGTCAACGGGTCGCCCCAGAAATCGGCCACGTGCTGCACGTGGGCGGTGTCGGCCTCGAGCTGGTCGACGATGCCGTCGTAGTAGTGATGCGCGTCGTCGCCAAGGGGTTGCTCGCCTTCGAGCACCACCATGGCGTTGCTGTCGGAATCGAACTCCTGGAAGTCGCTGCCGATCTTGCGCATGGCGATCATCGCCGGCGCATCTCTGGCGCTGAGCCCGACGGTGTTCTCCTCGCCGACCTTTTCCAGCGGCGGGACGAGCACGTTGGTCAGAACGGTCAGCACGATCCAGCCGAGCAGGATAGGCACCGCCAACGTGCGGATCACCCGGGCTATGCCGGTGTGGGATGCCTTGCTCTGCACAACCCGCCCCTTCGATCAGGCCACTGTCGCCCGGTGGGACAGGTCGCAAGCGATACACATTCGCGAACGCGCGTAATATACCTAGCCCGTCAAAGTGTTGGTGTCAATAATCACTTTTCCCGTCGACTGACAGCAATTTCACAGCTTGGACGCACCCGTCGTCGCACGTTGCCGTGCCCGCTCCCACGGCCAGGTCATCAACGCCCACACGACGAGCACTATCGCGACCTCCGCCAGCAGATACACCGGCCACGGACCCAACACATCGAGCACGGACGCGGTCGGAGGCTTCCGGTTGAGGTAGCCGTAGTTGGTTCCCGCCACCACGTTGAAGGCAAGGGTGAAGGCCACCCATCCCAGGGTGATGATGACCGCGAGGCGATAGTCGCGCCAGCGCGGGCGCATCCTTCTCCCCCACGTCAGGTAGATGGCTGCCCACACGACGAGTACGTGCAGCGTGAAGAACGTCAGGAAGAGATGGTGCGGGAAGTCCGGAGCGCCCTCCTTCGGCGTACCGATATCCGGGGTCAGCAATGCCTGCGAGCTCAGCACCAGACCCCAGTAGTAAGTGAGGACGAAGGCCCAATGCCGTTGCGACCACAGGGCGTACGCCGCGGCGAGTTCGGCGAGGTCACACAACTGCAGCGGGACCGAGGTGCTGATGTCGGGTACCACCAGCTTGTAGGCCAGGGCCACGGCGAAGGCCCCGAGAAGGATCATCGCCAGGACACGGCTCATGATGCGGGCCTGTGCGTCGGTCTGCCGGCGGCCGACCGTCACCAAAAGTACGGCCCCCGTTGCGAACACCGCCAGCACGATCAAATGCGACGGGCCGTACGCCGCAAACTCACGCTGGGCAGACAACATTCGATCAACCCCCTGCCTCATCACACCTAGGGTCCGGTTTTCCATGATCCCAGGCGAGGTTCGATCGGCGCCAGAAGCCGGGAAACTTCGTCAACCGGCCTCAGGGCACGATCAAGTCGCCCTATACTCAGCCAACCTTGCGGTGTGCGGGAGTCGAATATGGTCAGGCGCGCGGCAGCAATGGCTTTGAGGCAGTACGCCCAGGGCGCGGCGTTCCGCGGGTTGCTGCTGCAGTTCGCCCTGCGGATTCTGTTGGTGGCGTTCATCTTCTTCGCGTTGTTCCTGCAACCGCCCGAAACCTACCGATGGCCGTACGCGCTGCTCTGGATGGGCTACATAGCGGCCATCGTATGCTGGGGTTTCTGGGCGCTACGGCCGTCCAATCACGCCGAGATCGAAACCCGGCGGTGGGTCGCGTTGCTCATGCTGTGCGCGGATGTCGCTGTGGTGTCGATACTTTCGGTGGAGTCAGGCATCAGCTCACCGAATACCTGGACCTCCGATGTGCTCCACTACGGGCTGTTTCTGATCCCGCTGATCGCGGCGGCTCAGCTGGATCCGTTCGTCAGTGCGGTGATCGCCGTCCCCACCGTCGCCGCGTACGTCGTCGTCCTATGGGTCAACCGGGCTGCCAACGGCGACGAACCGTGGGGCTCGATCCTCACGACGACGGCGGTGTTGTTCGGCCTGGCCGCGGGGTCGGTGACTCTGTCATGGATCCAGCAGTCGAAGGAACTGACGATTGCCCGGTTGGCGCAGGAACGCAGCCACCTGCTCGAAGAGATCGTCTCCCTCGAAAAGCGCGAGAGGCAAACCCTGTCCGAAAGACTGCACGACGGTGCGCTGCAGTATGTTCTGGCTTCGCGCCGGGAGATGGAAGAGGTGCGCGAGGGCTCCACCGAGTCCATGGACCGGGTGGATTCGGCGCTCGGCGAGTGCTCCCGGCTGCTGCGCGATGTGGTCCGTGAGCTCCATCCCGAAGTGCTCGCCCGAGCCGGGCTCAGGGCCGCTCTCGCTTCACTGGCCGACGGCATCGCGGCGCGCACCGACCTCGTGGTCCACGTGGACTTCCAGAACTGGCCCGAGGATTTGCGCACCGACGCGGATCACCTGCTGTACAGCGCGGCGCGGGAGTTTTCGACGAACGCGATCAAGCACGCCGAAGCCGACAATCTGAGGTTCACGCTGCAACGGTCTGAGGGGCGTGCCACGCTGTGCGTCGCCGACGACGGCGTGGGCATTCAAGCCGAGCGCCTTGCACTGAGCGTCGAAACCGGTCACATCGGCTTCGCCTCGATTCGGGCCAAGGTACTGGCCCTCGGTGGCGTGCTGGACGTTCACGACGCCCGGGGCACCGAGATCGCGATCTCGCTGCCATCGCAGGCAGCGGTGTGAATCCGCTCAGACCCATCCCGTCGGCGACGACGTGGTGGGCAAGGGAGCCGACGGACCTGGCTGCTGTCCATAGCCGGGTGCGTCCGGGCCGTAGGCCGGCGACGGACCGTGCACGGAGGTGTCCGGGTCGTACCCCGGCGTCGGTACGTAGCCCGGCGACTGCCCATAACCGGGTGACGTCGGACCGGACATCGACGAGTCCGGGCCGTAGCCCGGCCCGTAGCCATAGTCCGGTAGCGCCGGGCCGTACCCGGGCACCGATTGGCCGGAGCCGGCCAGCAACTTGGATGCCGCGAAAGCCGCTGCCTGGGTGGTGTACACCGGGACATAGCCCTCGGTGTGTCCACTCCACTCGTTGCCCTGGCCCTCGTGGCAGATCGGATCCATGGGGTTACACAGGTCGATCGCCTTGGACCCATACAGCGCGCTCTGGGTTTGGATCGTTTGCTTGGTGCGGGTCCCTACGTCGCCGAAGGTGGTAATCGCCGCGACGTTGTCCGCGTATTCCGGCGGCAGCGAATCGCCCCACTTGATGCCGCCCAGCGGGTTGCCGGCCACGATGTTGATCACGCTCGCACCCTGCGAATAGCCGCCGAGCACGATCTGGGTGTCAGGGCAGGACGACAGCGTGGACTTGATGTGGGAAATCGCGTCCTTGGCACCGTCGCCACCATGCAGCTGAAGCTTGCTGGCCTTGTAGTTGACCCCGTAGGTGTTGATGGTCAGCCCCGGGGCCTGCTTGCGCAGCGAATCGACGAGGGCATCGCCCACCCGGCCCATGCCCGGCGGCTCATCGGTACCGCGTGCGAAGACGACCTCCACGTCGGCACAGTCAGCCGCGCTCGCCACCGGCGGTGCGGTCACGGCGAGGAGCGGAAAACCGGAGGTGAGAAGTGCAGCAGCGCCAAGCCCGACCCAGCGACCACCTGGCCGCGCACTGCCCGTTCGGGGGCTAGCTATGCGGCGAGAAAACATGCCTCAATCTAGCGTGTAGCCAGGACAAATGGGCTGGGGTACCTGGATGGGCCGCAGGGTGGCGGCGCGACGAGTGAGTGACAGCAAAAGAAAACAGGCCAGGGATTAGATCCCTGACCTGCATCTTCTCGGTGGAGCTGCCGGGAATTGAAGACGCACATATCGCGGCTGAACTGCGCAAACGTGATACGGGTCAGCACGGTGCGACATGGGAAAACATGAGCTGACGTGGGCTATGTGCTGACCACCGTCAGCACATCTCGCTCCAACTATCTCGACGGCTGTTGCCACCGCTGACCCGCAGATGCTGGCCGCTCACGCAGCTACCCAATCAGCTTTAGGGCCGTACTTCAGCAGGTCATAGATGCACACTGCCTTCGTAAATTGTGAAGTCAGCTTGCCATCCTCGTCGGTGTACTCATCCTCGTTCTCGGTGAGAAATGCTCTGAGCACCCGAATGTCGATAGCGTTGTGCGGCAGGGCTCCGAAGTGCGCCAGCACCTCGTCAATCGCACACTGATCGATCATCTCCGCTAGCGTGCCGTAAGCCTGAGCGAGCTGCTTCGCCTTCCGCATGATGCTCGTACTGGGTCGCAGGTTGCTGGTGTCCTCAACACGCTTCAGCAGCTTCGGCGAAATGTCTTGGGCGTCCTTGATATGCCCGTTGGAATCAAGGTAGCCCGCCGATTTCAGGTACTTATACATCGGGAAGTTCCCCGCACGGCTCATCATCTCGGGCAGCGTCATCTTTACTACAAAATCCGAATCGAACTCTCCAGTTTCGTGTAGCACGTCATGGCAAAGCTCCTGGCGAGTCACCATCTTGTATCCGCGCTTCTGCACCGCCGCGATCACACCCAATCCGACGACGAACTCCGCGTCATCGTTGGCAACAGCGTCCAGGTCGGTGACATGCAACAGCCGCTCCTGCGCCTCGCTGTCGAGAACCAGTTTGTAAATCTTCTCCTTGATCTGGCGCAGGGTCCGCTTTGGAATCTTTTGGTCGAGTGCAGCGAGGACATCGAAAATTGCCTTGAAATCAGGAGTCGTGATTGCCCGCACCGGAACGTTGTGCGAATTGGCACCGATCACTGTGGACACCATCGAATGCTGGCTGCCCTCGACCCAATTCACGAAGAGCAGACGATCCTGCAACCTTGACATGTGTTCGTCGGTGAGACAACTAGCAAGACTGCCCAGGATGGACTGCACATTGCTGTCCGTCATGCTGTAGCCGATGAAGATCACGGGATGCTCGGCAAAGAACGTAAGCAGCTTAGCCGCCAGATAGGCATTCCTCTCCCGGAACGCCTCATAGTCCGACTCTGTAATTACCAAACTGTTCGGGGCGTCGAGACTGCCGTGAATTTTGTATATCTCGGCAATGCCAGTCGGGTCGGAGAACACTAACTCGTCCTGCCCGACGAAGGTGCGATAGTCGGAGAACACGGACTCAAGAAACGAGTCGTAGTTGGTCGTGATAATCGCGTCCACTTTGGCGCTGCGCAGCGCCTCGACCTCAGATCGCAACGAGCGTGGCACCGAGTTCTTCTTGCCGATGCCATTTAGCACCTCAGCAACATAAATCTTGAGTGCGCTGTCTGGCCGGATCAGGTCGTCGGAATAACGATTGCGGAGAGACTTCTCTTTCGGTGTCCAGAGCCTGTCCTTGAGCGGCTCGATAAGAAGCTCAGCGATTCTGGGTAACTCTTCGCTGGCAGTCGACCTGTAGTAGCTGAACTCGCGGTCTGTCATGCCCGCCAACGTCTCCAGCAGCGACTGCCAGTCCGGCATGTTGAGGTAGCGGCGTGACACACCTGACCCAACGAACAGGATCGGCGCGGCGGTGAACTGTGAAAGATGTTCGGCGAGGTCGCCGCGAAACTGATCCTCGTAATCTGGCAACTCATTCCCCTCTGATTGACGCCACCGTCAACGGAAGGGTAGCGGGTGTGGTGACCGTCGCATCGGAAAGACCCGTATGTCCGTCGGGTTAGATGGCTTTCAGTTCCACCCCTCTGCGTTTCTCAAGGTTGACTACGCGAGGAGGCGGCTGGAACCGACTGTCGCAGCCCGTGCATTCAAGTGTGGCGCGAACTAGTCCCGGGGTTGGACTCGGGTGCAGGCACTTTCGCTGGGAGGCCCTCCCGCCCGAGGCGCTCAAGGGCGCTCGCGAAGATTTCCGTGTCCGTCTCCATCGCGTCTTCACACCTATCGACAAACCGCTCAAAAGCTACGTCTTCGTCGCCTTTCCTCAGGTCGGCGAGAAGGCGTCGACGGGCATCGCTTAGGCGTCGCGCGGATGTATGGTGCGCGGTTGCAAGCCGACCGTCTTGTAGGACTTGCTGGATCCCCTGGGCCGCTGCGGTGACAGCGCCCAACAAAGCTGCGACCCAACCTGGCAGATCCGCAGAGACCACCACAGGTACTGCGGCGGCCGAGGTGATGGATAGCGAGACAAAGGCTAGGTATCTAGCACGAATGCGTGCTGCTAGATGACTGTGCCGGATGATCGCGTCATCAATGATGCCTAAATACCGAGAGTCGTAGGCGTTTGTAACTTTTATTGGCTTGGGCGGATTCCGAGCGGCGCTGCCGTAGTCGCCTTGCACTTCCTCCTCTTCTTCTTCGTTTAGTAGCAAAAGCCTCAGAACGACCAACAATCCTACGAAGCGCAGGTGCTGACCGCACACACCACGCAGGCGGGTGACAAGTTGCATGAGCGAATGATGACATCTACCCGAGCGATGATTCGGTGAGATGTGAAATAGCGACGGAAAACATTAGAGACTGCAACTGGGTACCCACTGGCCAGCGCGAACATCGAGGCAGTCGGGGACGAAGAGGTCTCGAAACTAAAGAACTGAGACACGCAGCCCCGGAGTGATTCGAGTGGTGAAACTTCCAGGTCGCAGTGTCGCAGAAGTCGTCGCAGAATGATCGTCTCAATTTGACGTATTCTGAGACTTTTGAGATGCTCCTTGCATGGTTGCCACCGTCGCCCTCGCCGCTGCCGGAACCGTCCTGGGATATGCCCGCGTTAGCACTGGACATCAGTCGCTCGATCAGCAAGTCGACGCGCTCACTGAAGCTGGGGTCGACACAGCCCGCGTCTACAGCGACAAGCTGTCTGGCATGTCGACGAGGGAACAGCGCCCGGGCCTGGCAGCTCTGCTGGACTACGCACGTGAGGGCGACACCATCGTGGTTGTCGGCATCGATCGCTTAGGGCGGAACGCCGCCGAAGTCATGACAACCATTAGGGAACTTGGCGAGCGTGGCATCGTCTTGCGGTCTCTGCGGGAGGGCATTGATACCGCCAACGCAGCAGGACGCATGATCGCGGGCGTGCTGGCGAGTCTGGCCGAACTTGAACTTGAACTTGGTCGGGAGCGTCGTACAGCGGCGCGCGAGGCACGCAAAGCGCGCGGGCAAGCTATTGGTCGGCCTAAGGCTCTCGACACGCAGAAAGCTGCACTGGCACAACGGATGCACGCGGCAGGAGAACCTGCGGCCACAATCGCCTCAACGCTTGGTGTGAGCCGTGCGACGGTCTATCGGGTGCTTGCACAGGACGACGAGTCGTAACTTCACCCCCTGGGGGGTGCCCCCATTGACACCCCCGCGTCCGCCTCGTTCAGCCAGCGTCATCTCTCTCTCCGCTATGGTCACGCCGTGAGAGACCAGACAGACCCTGTTAGCCCCAGCGTGCTGCCAGCATTGTGCAGTTGATTCCTGTTGTAGCCAGCCGCTACGCCAGCGTCACGGACAGCAAACGGGTCAGCGGTGGTCTGGCCTTGGTTGACCAGTTCGGCAAGATATTCCTCAAGCCAGGCCCGGCAGGACACCTTCTTAGCGTGATTTTTCTGCGACCTGCGGTTTTCTAAACTTATAGGAGCATCCACGCTGCCACCCTGGCGAAGGTCGCCATCCCCACTGACCTGCATTAAACCGCCCTGGCGCGGGTCGCCACCCTGGCGGCTGTCTGTTAGGCGGTAGCGGAACCCTGAGCCGGCCCTCGTAACCACAATCCGCCCATCCTCGGCTAACTGTGAAATCGCCTGATCGAACCACTTCCGGTTAGCACTGTTAATACTCGTCCGCAGTTCACTACCCGGCATCTCGCCCGACTTTCGCAGCTTCTCAAGGATGGCGCGCATGACCGATTCCAGCCGCCCGGCCTCAAACCCGTCCACTCGGAACGCTTTCTCACGGCCCTGGTTTTCGATGCGCCGACGTTCTATCTCGGCGTTGTCCCGCTCAAGACCGGCCCTCGTGTCGTTCGACACGGCCATTACAGTCTCAGACATACGCCAGTCCCACTCGGTGACCTCAAGACGCCCGTGCATGATCGCCAACAACGCCGCTACCTTGCAGCGCGTGAGAATCGCATGGCCGTCTAGCGCGTCCCCGTCGCCGCGTTGACGCGCTAGATGGTTCTCAATAATGGTGTCCTCAATCTCGGGCACCGAGTAGACAAACTCGACCACACCATCATTCCTGGGGGTCCAATTCGGCATGTCCGTCACCAACGGATCAGGCATAGGAAACCTACCGCCGGGCATATTCGGATCTGTTACAGGTGCCCACAGGAACCGCTGTGGGGTACCCCCGCTCGCGTCATTAAATATCACATCAGTGTGCCCCGGTTGCGCACCCACCGACATGCAAGCTCTATAGGTGTGCTCGGGGACAATGCGACGAGCGTCCTTAGTTGCATTAGCCTGGCCCAACTGCTCACCCATAGCCAGACTCTTGATCGTCGGCAGCAAGATACTGCCCCGAGCGCTGGAAAGACCCGCCATCGTGTCTATCTCTGGAATGTCAAAGATAACCGGGGAGTTTTCATCCTCCGGGTTCCTTTTCACAAACGCTTCGGCGATCCCCTGACCGGTCCCGGGAGGAAGCTCTAGAACATCGGTGGGCCACGCCGCGCGCGCGATCTTTGTGGCGTTACCCTTGCCCGCGCCAGACGGCCCTACGAAAGCGCAGAGCAGGTTCAAGCTGGCACGATCACCGATTACCGGAGGCGGCTGCACATGCGGCGGAACACCTGCCGCGACCCGCAGCAACACCCCGAAGAACACCGCCCACGGTGCACCGTGACGAGCACGAGCCCACCCGTAGATCTTCTCCAACTGGTCGCTTCCAGAGTCCAAAAAGAACTCTTCAGCGGAGTCCACTATGTCCGTCTTCATATTCCCCTTGCACCTCCGATGTACGTCTGATCGCTTAATCAAGCTAAGCAAGATCAGCTAGCCGCCGTCGCAAGCGACCGGTTGCCAAGAGGAGTGAAATTGTTGAGAGACTTACCCTTCTGCTTAACGGGAACATTGAACTGCTCGTCAAGCCAGGCTAAAACATCGGAACGACGGTACTTAATTTTTCCGCCAATGACAGCGGACTGCGGACCCCTAACGCTGCCCTTAGCGCGCCAATCTTTCTGCGTGTTAATAGGAACGCCGGTCAGCTCAAAGAACTCATCAGTTCCCATCAGAATGGACTTTGACATACGAATGGTTCTAACTGGCGGATGCTACTGGCGAGCACTTTGCGCACCATTCCTTAGGTAGATCGTTCCGCCCCGCTTCTACCTACCTATATCGTCGCATACCCATTCGTTCCCTTTCGGCCCGAGAACGGCCGAAAGGGAGCAATTCAACAGCCACTGAATACTCCAGAGGACTCCAGCGGACTCCAGACGACTTGCGGGCCGTGATGCAAATCACCCAAGCACTTTGGCGATGGCGTCAGACGCGACGACGTGGTTGCTCCTATCCAGGTGTCCGTACCGATCAACCGTCGTCTTGATCGACTCATGCCCAAGGTGGGCCTGAACCGTCTGCAATGGGACCGGCGGCTGTGCGTGCAGCATCCAACTGGCGCAGGTGTGCCTCAGGTCGTGGATGCGGGGTTTCTTCCCGAAGCCATCAGCGATGGCCTTGTTGCGCGTCTTGATCCACACGTTGGCCCGCCACGAGTACAGGCGGACCGGTCCACCATTCGACCCAACGAACAACCAGTCGTGCGAGTAGTCCAGTTGGTCCAGCACCGCAGGGCTAACATTGATGGTGCGTCGAGCCTTGGGCGTCTTGGGCGGCCCCAGTTCATAGCTGGAACCAGCCCTCTTCCAAGCGCGACTAATCCGCACGGTGCTGTTGACACGATCCACATCGGTTGGCTTCAGCGCGAAGGCCTCACTTGCCCGGCACCCCGACGCCACTAGGAACTCGACTAACGGCTTGTAGTAGTCGCTGAAATACGACTTGAAGGTCTGGTACTCCTCGCCCGTGAGGAACGTCATTTCGACCTCCTCTGTGCGTGGTAGCCGGACGCCCTGGCACGGATTAGCCGCGATATGGCCGTCCTGCACAGCCCTCTTGAGAGCGCCGGACAAAAACCCGTGCTTGTTCTGAATGGTGCCGCCCGCTGCGCCGTCCTCAAACATCGCGGTGACCCACAGGGCTACGTCATCGCGGGTGAGCTTCGCGAGAGGGATAGCGCCCAGCACCGGGGCGATGTCGCGGGTGAGATAGCGGCTGTATTCCGTGACGGTTTTCTTCTCCACACCCGACAGACCCTTGATGTGTCTGTCCAGATACTCGGCAACCGTGAGCGCCGACATGGCCTGAGTGGTGTCCGAGATCCCCGCCTTCGCGAGCGCTTCTTCCGGGCCGAATGCGTCTACCAGGGCGCAGAACTTCTCGGCCTGCCCCCTGTCCGGGAACGAGGTTGACGACTGGCGACTACCGCGCCCACCTACCCGGTACGTAACCGAAAAGTAGGGCGTGCCGTCCTTGCGTGTGCGTTCACGAATAAAGGCCACGTCGGGCATCCTAAACGTCGGTGGTGCTGACGTGGTGCTGACGTGGCCAATACTCGTACTATTCTCGCTGGTCAAACAGTGGAGCTGCCGGGAATTGAACCCGGGTCCTACGGCATGTCCTCGAGGCTTCTCCGTGCGCAGTTCGCTGTGTCTCTACTCGGATCTCTCAGTCACGCGAACAAGCTGAGATGACGATCCCAGTCGCTGTTTGATGTCCCCACGGATTCCGCGACCGAACCCGTGGGTGGGTCCCTCTAGCTGATGCCAGGGTCCGGGCCGAGGGCGCTCCCGGTCTGACAGACCAGCCGTCGCTTAGGCAGCGAGGGCGTAGTCGCGCTGATTGGAATCGGCGCTTAATTGGTTGCAACGACGCTTACGGTGGTCTCTTGCCTGCACCGGCACGCTTCCCTTGATTCGATGCGCGAAGTCGAAACCGATCAGCCCCTCGCATCCCCGCCGACTTTCGGCAGGACGATCAATGGTACGCCAGATCTAACGGACAACGCCAAGCCATTATTCCGAGCAGTTTCGTGTCGCTCGGGGACGCCGAGGGTGCGTGGAATGCCGGCTCGACACGGAGTGTCGGCCGGCAGACACGCACGCTCGCGGTGCCAGGTCACATGCCCTTGGCGCGGCGGCCCAACTCCCGGGTGATCTCACGGTCGGCGTCCCGCTTGGCCAGGTCCTGTCGCTTGTCGTGGGCCTGTTTACCGCGGGCCAGCGCCAGTTCGACCTTCACCTTGCCGTCGGAGAAATACATCGACAGCGGCACCAAGGTCAGGTTGCCGTCGCGGATCTTTCCGATCAGGTTGTCGATCTCCCTGCGGTGCAGCAGCAGCTTGCGGTTGCGCCGCGGCGCATGGTTGGTCCAGGTGCCGTGGTGATACTCCGCGATGTGCACATTGCGCAGCCAGATCTCACCGTCGTCGACGGTGGCGAACGCGTCGGCCAGCGACGCCTGGCCTTCGCGCAGACTCTTGACCTCGGTGCCCATCAGCGCGATGCCGGCCTCATAGGTATCGAGAATCATGTAGTTGTGCCGCGCCTTGCGATTGCTGGCCACGATCTGCTTGTTGCCGGCGGGGCTGGACTTCTTGGTCGCCACTAGTTCACGACTACCTTCGTATGTAGAGCCGCAGCGTCACATACGCGGTTATGCCGGACATGGCCAGGCCGAGGAACAGCATCCACGGTGCGCTGAAGTAGAGCACGTCAGCGTAGTCGACCCTGGCAATCAAATTCGACTGATAAAACTGGTCGAGCGCTTTCTCCAGGAACACCGCCCGGACCACGATCAGCCCGACGATGGCGATCACCACACCGATCAGCGCCGCGATCATCGCCTCCACCAGGAATGGCAGCTGGGTGTACCAGCGGGTGGCGCCCACCAGGCGCATGATGCCGATCTCGGTGCGCCGGGTGTAAGCGGCCACCTGGACCATGTTCGCGATCAACAGCACCGCACCGATCGCTTGCACCAGCGCCACCGCGAACGCGACGCTACTGAGCCCGTCGAGCACCGCGAACAGGCGGTCGATCAGGTCCTTCTGGTTGAGCACGTTGAGCACACCGGGTTGGCCGGCCATCGCCTTGTCGAAGGCCTCGTGCTGCTCGGGGTCGTTGAGCTTCACGATGAACGACGCCGGGAACGCGTCCTTGCCCGCCACATCCTTGTACTGCGGGAACTTCTTGATCGCATCGTCGTAGGCCTGCTCGCGGTTGAGGAAGCTCAGCGAGCGCACGTCGTCGCGGTCGTCGATCATGCGGTACAGCGCCTTGCAGGCGTCGCCGTCGCAGGTGGGATCGTTGGCCGAGATGTCGTCGGTCAAGAACACCTGGCTCTCGACCCGGTCCAGGTAGATGTCACGGGACTGGTCGGCCAAACGCACCACCAGCAGACCGCCACCGAACAACCCGATCGAGATCGCGGTGGTCAGGATCATCGCCACCGTCATGGTGACGTTGCGGCGAAGCCCGGTCAGAACTTCATTGACAAGAAAGCCGAAGCGCACTTAGCGATCCATTCCGTAGACGCCGCGCTGCTCATCACGGATCAGCCGGCCGAGTTCGAGTTCGACGACCCGCTGACGCATGGAGTCGACGATGTGATGGTCGTGGGTGGCCATCAGCACCGTGGTGCCGGTCCGGTTGATCCGTTCCAGCAGGTCCATGATGTCCTTGCTGGTCTCCGGATCCAAGTTTCCGGTCGGCTCGTCGGCGATGAGTACCAGCGGCCGGTTGACGAAGGCCCGTGCGATGGCGACGCGCTGCTGCTCGCCGCCGGACAGTTCGCTCGGCAGCCGGTTGGCCTTGCCGGACAGGCCGACCATCTCCAGCACGTCCGGGACGACGCGGTTGATCACCTCGCCGCGCTTGCCGATCACCTCCAGGGCGAAGGCCACGTTCTCGAACACGGTCTTCTGCTGCAGCAGCCGGAAGTCCTGGAAAACGCAGCCGATCACCTGGCGCAGGCTCGGGACGTGCCTGCCGGCCAGCTTGTTGACGTGAAACTTGGACACCCGGATGTCGCCGGAGGTGGGCGTCTCGGCCGCCAGGAGCAGCCGCATGAACGTCGACTTGCCCGAACCCGACGGGCCGATCAGGAAGACGAACTCACCCTTGTCGATTCTCAGCGAGACGTCATCGAGCGCTGGGCGCGCCGAAGACTTGTAGTGCTTCGTCACGTGGTCGAGGGTGATCATCACGGCACGCCAGTGTAGCGGGGCGTAAGCATCCGGCAGGTCAGGCTATCGCGGCAATGTCGGTGCCACCGACTCCTGTCCGGGTTGCGGCTGCTCGACGGCCGGGCTCGGGGCCGGCCCCGGGAATACCGGCAACGTGATCGGCGGAATCAGTCCCGGACCGTCGGGATCGATCACCGTCGTCCTCGGCGCCCCCGGCACCGTCGTGGTCGTCGGACTCGTCGGCACGCCCGGCGTGGTGGTCTCGGTGGTCTCCGGGATCTCCGTCGGCGTCGTGGTCGTCGGGATCGTGGTTTCGGTGGTCTCCGGCGTCTCGGTCGGGGTGGTGGTGCGCGGTGGCTGCACCTTGGTGCGAGGCACCCAGGTGTAGTCGGGATCGGGCACGAATCCGGGCGGCACCACCTGAGTGTCCGGCGATTGCGGAGCGGACTGTTTGGGCGCGTACTGCTGCTGCACCCATGACAGCGCGATGAACACCACGATCAACACGACCGTCGACGTACGAAGCCGGCCGACACGGCTGCGCCACAGCCTGGTGGCGGCATCGGCCACCCGGGTGAAGTCCAACTTCACTTCTTCTGCTCCTGTGCCGAGCCCGCCGCCGACGTCGTCGCCTGGGTTTCGGCGACAGCGGTCGGGTGGATGACGTCTCCGGCTGCGGCGACCGACGCATCCGACGAGGTCACCACGCCGGCGCGGCGAAGCGCTCGCACCACCCGTACCCGCAGCCGCCTACCGACGTCGAACTGTTTGCCCGGCAGGGTGCGCGCCACCATCCGCAGGTTCACCGTGTCCAGGCCGATGCTCTCCACGCCCATCAACTGCGGCTTGTCCAGCAGCAGCTTCGACAGCTCGCCATCTTCGGCGGCCTTCTCCGCCACATCGTTGAGCACATCGTTGACCAGGTTGAGGTCAGCACTGACCGGCACCGGGATGTCGACCACGGCGCGCGCCCAGTCCTTCGACAGGTTCAGCGCCTTGACGATCTGCCCGTTGGGCACGGTGTACATCTCCCCCTCTGAGGAGCGCAGTTTCGTGACTCGCAGCGTGACGTCCTCGACCGTGCCCTCGGCCTCGTTGGCCGCCGCGATGGTCAACCGAACCAGATCACCGAAGCCGTACTGCTTCTCGGTGATGATGAAGAACCCGGCGAGCAGATCCTGCACGATGCGTTGGGCACCGAAACCCAGTGCGGCACCGAGCACGGCGGCCGGAGCGACCAGGGACGCGACGGGCACTTCGAGAGCGTCGGTCACCTCGACGAGCACGATGATGAACAACACCGCCACCGACACCCAGGAGATGACCGAGGCAACCGCCTGCCGGTGTTTGGCGCTCTCCGAGCGCACCAGCTGATCGCTTTCCTGGTATTCGGCGTCGATCCGGCGCACCACGCGTTGCGCGGCCCAGTTGATGAACCGCGCGGCGAGCAGACCGCCGATGATCAGCAGGGCGATCCGCAGGCCCGTGGTCAGGATCCAGACGCCGATCTCGCCGTGCCAGAAATCGTGCCAGCGGTCGGCGAGCGGCAGGGCGATCAGCGTGTTAGTCGTCTTCATCTTTTCTGTTGCGCCATCTGATCCCCGCTTCCAGGAATCCGTCGATGTCTCCGTCCAGGACCGTGGCAGGGTTGCCGACCTCGTACTCCGTGCGCAGGTCTTTCACCATCTGGTAGGGGTGCAAAACATAGGACCGCATCTGGTTGCCCCACGAGCTGCCGCCGTCGCCCTTGAGTGCGTCCATCTCGGCGCGCTCCTCCAAGCGCTTGCGTTCCAGGAGCCGGGCCTGCAGAACGCGCATCGCCGCGACCTTGTTCTGCAGCTGCGACTTCTCGTTCTGACAGGTCACCACGATCCCGGTCGGGATGTGGGTGAGCCGGACCGCCGAGTCGGTGGTGTTCACCGACTGCCCGCCGGGACCGCTGGAGCGGTACACGTCGACGCGCAGGTCACCTTCCGGGATCTCGATGTGGTCGGTGGTTTCCACGACGGGCAGCACCTCGACGTCGGCGAACGACGTCTGCCGGCGGCTCTGATTGTCGAACGGGCTGATGCGCACCAGCCGGTGCGTGCCCTGCTCGACCGAGAGGGTGCCGTAGGCGAACGGGGCGTGCACGGCGAACGTCGCGCTCTTGATCCCCGCCTCCTCGGCATAGGACGTGTCGAAAACCTCGACCGGATAGTCGTGCTTCTCGGCCCAGCGGATGTACATCCGCATCAGCATCTCGGCCCAGTCCGCGGCGTCGACGCCACCGGCCCCGGAGCGGATGGTCACGACGGCTTCGCGTTCGTCGTACTCCCCCGAGAGCAGGGTGCGGACCTCGAGGGTCTCGATCTCCTCGCGCAGCTTGGCCAGCTCTGCGTCGGCCTCGGCGACCTCTTCTTCACCGCCTTCCTCGGCGGCGAGTTCGAACAGCACCGGCAAATCATCGACACGCTGACGCAGGTCCTGCACCCGACGCATCTCGCTCTGTGCATGTGAGAGCTCACTGGTGACCTTCTGAGCACGGGCCTGGTCGTCCCAGAGGTTCGGATCGGAGGCCTGCTGCTCGAGCATGTCGATCCGCTGGCGCAGGCCATCGATGTCGAGCACCCGCTCCACGGTCGTCAGGGTGGTGTCGAGTGCGGCTACGGCGGCTTGGCGGTCTGGATCCACGAATGTTCAGGGTACCCGGCGGCATTTCGGGGGCAGTTCTCTCCGACTCGCGGCAGCGCCGACGATCTGTGTTTAGAGTCGGTTGGTACCCGGCCCAGCACGCCAAGAGCCGGGCTGTAACGGCTTTTCCGCTCGTAAGAAGGCAGGGTATGCGCCCATATCACGTAGCGATCGTCGGCTCCGGCCCCTCGGGATTCTTTGCTGCCGCATCGTTGCTGAAGTTCGCCGATTCGCCCGACTCCGACCGCGATGTGCGCGTCGACATGCTCGAAGATGCTGCCAACCCCATGGGGCCTGGTGCGTTCAGGGGTGGCCCCGGACCATCCGAAGATCAAGTCGATCAGCGCGCAGTTCGACAAGACCGCAGCCGACGCCCGGTTCCGGTTCTTCGGCAACATCAAGGTCGGCGAGCACGTCACGCCGGGCGAATTGGCGCAGCGCTACGACGCGGTGGTCTATGCCATCGGTGCGCAGTCCGACCGGGCCCTGAATATCCCCGGTGAAGAGTTGCCGGGCAGTGTGGCCGCCGTCGATTTTGTCGGCTGGTACAACGCCCATCCCCATTTCGACGGCATGGCGCCCAATCTCGCCGGCGGACGCGCGGTGGTGGTCGGCAACGGCAACGTCGCACTGGACGTGGCGCGCATCCTGGTCAGCGATCCGCAAGCCCTGGCCAACACCGATATCGCCGACCACGCACTGGCCTCACTGGACACCCGCGGGGTCGAAGAGGTGGTCGTGATCGGCCGCCGGGGCCCGTTGCAGGCGACGTTCACCACCCTGGAACTGCGCGAGTTGGGCGACATGGAAGGGCTGGGCGACGTCGACGTCGTCCTCGACCCCGCCGATTTCGCCGGCATCACCGACGACGACCTGGAAGCGGCGGGCAAGACCGTCAAGCAGAACATCAAGGTGCTGCGCAAGTATGTCGACGAGCCACCCCGAGAAGCCAAGCGGCGCATCGTTTTCCGATTCTGCACCTCCCCCGTCGAATTGCGCGGCGAGGAGCGGGTCGAGTCGATCGTGCTGGGCCGCAACGAACTTGTACACGACGACAACGGCCGCGTGGTGGCCAAGGACACCGGGCAGCGTGAAGAGTTGCCGGTCCAGTTGGTGGTACGGGCAGTCGGTTACCGCGGCGTGCCGACACCGGGCCTGCCGTTCGACGAACGCTCCGGGACGATTCCGCACACCGACGGCCGAATCGAGGGCAGCCGCAACGAATACGTGGTGGGCTGGATCAAACGCGGACCGTCCGGCGTGATCGGCAGCAACAAGAAGGATTCACAGGAGACCGTCGACACCCTGCTCGACGACCTACGCGCCCGCGGCGTCGACGAGCGAGGCGCGGAGTACACCACCGAACTGGCCGAATGGCTGCTCGAACACCAGCCCAAGCTCGTCACCGGCGAGCACTGGCAGCTGATCGACGCGCATGAGCGCGCCGCCGGCGAGTCGCTGGGCCGACCGCGGGTGAAGCTGGCCAGCGTGGCCGAGCTACTCCGGATCGGGCACGCCTGATCAGACCGGAGGCGGCACGTCCGGTGCGAAGGCCCACTTGTCCGGGTTGCCCGGCGAATAGACCACCGGCATCAGTGCACCCATGGCCGGCCACTCGTTCACGTCGACGGCCATGCGCCGATAGACGACGTGCTCGCTGACCGTCGGCCCGGTGATGACACCGGTGATCGTGACGAACTGCTCCCCCGTCGCGTCCGGACGCGGACTCACTCCGGTGACCAGCAACGTGCCGTGCGCCATCTCACCGCGAATTCCGCGGCGCTGCATGATCCGTGGCGCCAACAGCACCACCAGTGCGCCCACGAGCAAGAGGAGTATGCCGATTTCCCACACCAGGCCATGGTAGGACTGCACCCATGAGCACCCGAAGGCGAACACGAGCAAGGATCGCAGCGAGGCACGAGCGAGGACCGCAACGAGTGGGAGCCGAGGCATGAACACCGTCGCAGATGACTTGACGCTGGCCCTCGAATTGGCCGACCAGGCCGACTCCTTGACCATGGATCGCTTCGGTGCCCTGGATCTGCGCATCGAGACCAAGCCCGACCTGACCCCTGTCACCGACGCCGACCGTGGCGCCGAAGAATCGTTGCGGGCCGCCCTCGCCAGCGCCCGCCCCGGCGACACGGTGTTCGGCGAAGAGTTCGGCGGGACAACGACTTTGACCGGCCGCCAGTGGGTGATCGATCCGATCGACGGCACCAAGAACTTCGTCCGCGGCGTCCCGGTGTGGTGCACGCTGATCGCCTTGCTGGAAGACGGCGTCCCGACCGTCGGCGTGGTGAGCGCCCCGGCCCTGGCCCGGCGCTGGTGGGCAGGGTTGGGACAGGGGGCGTTCGGCTCGTTCGCCGGCGCGACTCGCAAACTCTCGGTGTCAGGGGTTACCGATCTCGCTTCGGCAAGCCTGTCGTACTCAGACCTCACCACGGGCTGGGATGACCGCCGCGACAGCTTCGTCGAACTCACCGACGCGGTGTGGCGGGTGCGCGCCTACGGTGACTTCTGGTCGTACTGCATGGTCGCCGAAGGCGCGGTCGACATCGCCTGCGAGCCCGAGGTGAAGCTGTGGGACATCGCCCCGCTCGACATCCTGATCCGCGAGGCCGGCGGTACGTTCACCAGCATCGACGGGGCCCCCGGGGCACACGGGGGTAGCGCGCTGGCAACCAATGGACTGCTGCACGACGCCGTGCTGACCAGGCTTTCCGCCAGCTGAGCGGCGACGGTCCGACTGGGTGGCGCCGGCTGCGAAGCCGGCGCCCCTTTGCGCAGGTGAGGGCACCTGTCGCGGTTGGTTGACACCGGAGCTGATGCGGTCCCGGCGGGTGTGAAGTTGGTAACAGATGGCGTACCTTACTCCGGAGTAAGATACGGTCAGATGCGTCGCCACGACCAACAGAGGCAGCTGACATGACCAACACCCTGCCGTCCAAGAACGGCACCCCATCCCGTCCCTCCAGCTCCGGCCGGCAAAGCGCCGTCGGACTGCACAAGCACAAGCGGACAGCGACCGACATCGGGTTGGCGCTGATCACGCCCCTGGTCGGCCAGGAGTTCCTGGACCGCTACGGCCTGCGGGACCCGCTCAATCGCAGCCTGAAATACGGTGTGAAGCAGGTCTTTTCGACCGCGGGTGCGGCCACGCGCCAGTTCCAGCGGATCCAAGGGCTGGGCAAGGCGCCCACCCGGCTCAAGGCCAGCGGGGCCGACTACTTCGATCTGACCCCCGACGAAGACCAGCAGATGATCGTCGAAACGGTCCGGGAGTTCGCGGAGGAAATCCTGCGCCCGGCCGCGCACGACGCCGACGAGGCCGCGTCCTACCCTGCGGATCTCATCGCCAAGGCCGCTGAACTGGGCATCACCGCTGTGAACGTGCCCGAGGACTTCGACGGCATCGCCGAGCACCGCAGTACCGTGACCAACGCTCTGGTCGCCGAGGCGCTGGCCTATGGCGACATGGGCCTGGCCCTGCCGATCCTGGCACCCGGCGGTGTCGCCGCATCACTGACCCACTGGGGCAGCGCCGATCAGCAGGCCACCTATCTCAAGGAATTCGCCGGCGAGAACGTGCCGCAGGCTTGTGTCGCGATCGCCGAACCGCACGCCCTGTTCGACCCCACCGCACTCAAGACCACCGCGGTACGCACCCCCAGCGGTTACCGGCTGTCCGGCGTCAAATCGCTGGTTCCGGCCGCAACTGACGCCGAATTGTTCATCGTGGCAGCACAATTGAACGGCAAGCCGGCGTTGTTCATCGTCGAGGCGTCGTCACCGGGCCTCACGGTCAAAGCTGACCCGAGCATGGGCATCCGCGCCGCGGCACTGGGCCAGGTCGAGCTCGACAACGTGGCGGTACCGCTGACCAACCTGCTGGGCGAGGACGGTGCGACCGACCAGGATTACAGCGAGGCCATCGCACTGTCCCGGCTGGGCTGGGCCGCGCTGGCCGTCGGCACCTCACACGCCGTGCTCGACTACGTCATCCCCTACATCAAGGAACGCCAGGCCTTCGGCGAGCCGATCGCCCACCGCCAGTCGGTGGCGTTCATGACGGCCAACATCGCCATCGAGCTCGACGGCCTGCGGCTGATCACCTGGCGCGGCGCCGCGCGCGCCGAGCAGGGCCTGCCGTTCGCCCGTGAGGCGGCGCTGGCGCGCAAGCTCGGCACCGACAAGGGCATGCAGATCGGCCTGGACGGCGTGCAGCTGCTGGGCGGCCACGGTTACACCAAGGAACACCCGGTCGAGCGCTGGTACCGCGATCTGCGGGCCATCGGCGTCGCCGAGGGTGTCGTGGTGATTTAGTCCAGCCATCGTTCCGCGTATTTGAACCGAAAGACTAATCATGGCAATCAATCTGGAAATGCCCCGCAAGTTGCAGGCGGTCATCGAGAAGGGCCACCAGGGCGCCGCCGAGATGCTCCGCCCGATCTCGCGCAAGTACGACCTCGCCGAGCACGCCTACCCGGTCGAGCTGGACACGCTGGCCACGCTGTTCGAAGGCATCTCGGAAGCCAAGACGATCTCGTTCGCCGGCGCCGAGGCGTTCCGCGACGACGCCAACACCAAGGGCGAGAAGGTCACCGTCAACGGTGCCAACATGTCCGCGCTGCTCAACGCCCTCGAAATCAGCTGGGGCGACGTGGCATTGCTGCTCTCGGTGCCGCGTCAGGGACTGGGCAACGCCGCCATCTCCTCGGTGGCCACACCCGAGCAGCTCGAACGGCTCGGCAAGGACGTGTGGGCCGCGATGGCCATCACCGAGCCCGGTTTCGGCTCCGACTCGGCGGCTGTGTCGACCACCGCGGTGCTCGACGGCGACGAGTACGTGATCAACGGCGAGAAGATCTTCGTCACCGCGGGGTCGCGGGCCACCCACATCGTGGTGTGGGCGACGCTGGACAAATCGTTGGGCCGCGCGGCGATCAAGTCGTTCATCGTGCCGCGTGAGCACCCCGGGGTGACCGTCGAGCGCCTGGAGCACAAGCTCGGCATCAAGGCGTCCGACACCGCGGTGATCCGCTTCGAGAACGCTCGCATTCCCAAGGACAACCTGCTGGGCGATCCGGAGATCCACGTGGAGAAGGGTTTTGCGGGGGTCATGGAGACCTTCGACAACACCCGTCCGATCGTGGCGGCCATGGCGGTGGGGATCGCCCGCGCCGCCCTGGAGGATCTGCGCGCCATCCTGACCGAGGCCGGCATCGAGATCTCCTACGACAAGCCGGCCCACGCGCAGAGTGCCGCCGCCGCGGAGTTCCTGCGGATGGAGGCCGACTGGGAGGCCGGGTACCTGTTGACCGTCCGCTCCGCATGGCAGGCTGACAACAGCATCCCCAACTCCAAGGAAGCCTCCATGGGTAAGGCCAAGGCCGCCCGGGTGGCCAGCGACATCACCCTCAAGGCTGTCGAAATGGCCGGAACCGTGGGCTATTCCGAGCAGACCCTGCTGGAGAAGTGGGCCCGCGACTCCAAGATCCTCGACATCTTCGAGGGCACTCAGCAGATCCAGCAGCTGGTGGTCGCCCGCCGTCTGCTGGGCCTGTCCTCGGCCGAATTGAAGTAGCGTCCTCTGCGCGAGCAGACGCTAATGTCCCCGAAACACGCCAGTTTCGGGGACATTTGCGTCTGCTCGGCCGGTTAGGGTGAGGGCCCTCGCGGCCCAGTAGACACAGAATTGCCCCAAGTCCGAAGACTTGGGGCAATTCTGTGTCTGTTCGCGGGGGCTGCTTAGCCGAGCACCCGCTGCAGGTCCGGAACCATGGCCTGCAACTGCTGACCCCAGTAGGCCCAGTTGTGGGTACCGGCGTCCGGGAAGTTGAACACACCGTTGGTGCCACCCGCGGCGATGTAGTTGTCCTGGAACGTCCGGTTGGTGCGGATGGTCAGGCCTTCGAGGAAGGTGGCAGGCAGGTCGCCGCCGCCGAGCTCGTTGGGCTGGCCGTTACCGCAGTAGATCCAGAGCCGGGTGTTGTTGGCCACCAGCGTGGGGATCTGCACCATCGGGTCGTTGCGCTTCCAGGCGCTGTTCGGGTCCTCGGTCGGGCCCCACATGTCGTTGGCCTTGTAGCCGCCGGCGTCACCCATGGAGATGTTGATCAGGAACGGCCACCAGCCCTCGGAGGGGTTCAGGAAGCCCGACATCGAACCGGCGTAGATGAACCGGTCGGGGTGGTACGTCGCCAGGATCAGCGCGGCGGAACCGGCCATCGACAGGCCGATCGCGGCGTTACCGGTCGCGGCGACGTCACGGTTGGCGGCCAGCCACTGCGGCAGCTCACTGGTCAGGAAGGTCTCCCACTTGTACGTGGTGCAGCCGGCCTTACCGCAGGCCTGGTTGTACCAGTCGCTGTAGAAGCTCGACTGACCGCCGACGGGCATGACAACCGACAGGCCGCTGTCGAGGAACATCTCGAACGCGTTGGTGTTGATGTCCCAGCCGTTGTAGTCGTCCTGAGCGCGCAGGCCGTCGAGGAGGTACACCGCGTGCGAACCCGGCCCACCGCTCTGGAACTGAATCTTGATGTCGCGGCCCATCGACGGCGACGGGACCATCAGGTATTCCACCGGCAGACCCGGCCGGGAGAAGGCTCCCGCGGTCGCCGACCCGCCGGCAACGCCGATCAAGCCAGGCAGCAACAGCGCTGCCACAGCCGCCACCGTCATGCGGCGTGCCCAATGGCCACGAATCTTGTCAATGAAGGTCATACTGCGAATCCATCCGTTTCCGGTCAACTACGCCATTTGCGCGATCGGCGATCAACATCGCCAAGCGACACCGCAGCGACCGAGTCACTGCACTGCCACGCCCGCTCGCCCGAGCCGGTGCCTCTGATGAGCGGACCGAAGAATTCAGTTGTTGCGCCATGAGTAAATCACGCGCCCACGACGGGGGAAAACCCGCGGCACGCCGTCGAACTGCATATCTGCGGATTCAAAAAAGTGAATTCGGCGTTATCTATCGCCCACCGACAAGTGCTCTACCTGCGTAAACGCCTTCCTCCCCCGGACGGCGCCGGCCGCACTCGATCAACACTGATGCCTATCTGTTCACAACTGGTGTCCAGAGGGTTATGCGATCGTCGCCAACCGGTATTCCAAATGTCCGGCGGACGTCCTCATACCAGCGCGGAATCACGACCATACTAAAAAGTATGGTAACTTTCGGCGCATGACCTCGCCCCTCACCTCCGAGTGCTCCATCACCGCCGAATTCGTCGCGCGACTGGCCGAGCGAGCCGCTGAAGCCGAGGAGTTGCGCCGGCTACCCGACGCGACGGTGACCGACCTGGTGGAATCCGGTTTCACCGAACTCCTGGTGCCCGCGCGCTACGGCGGCCGACAGGCGGATTTCCCACAGATCCTGGATCCGGTACGCCGGATGGCCCACGGCTGTACATCCAGTGCCTGGACCATCGGCTTCCTGGCGCTGCACAACTGGATGCTGTCGCTGTTCGGCGAGCAAGCCCAGCAGGAGGCGTTCGCGAGCAGACCTTTCCTGGCTCCGGCCCCGCTGGCGCCGACGGGGCGCGGGCTGCCGGTCGACGGCGGCATCCGCCTGACCGGTAGGTGGTCCTGGGCCACCGGCATCATGCACGGGAACTGGATCATCGTCGCCGCCTTGTGCGGCCCCGACGACGCGCTGTACCCGGCGCTGGCGCTGTTGCCGATCAGCGACGTGACGGTGGCCGACGTGTGGCACACCGACGGTATGCGGGCCACCGGCTCCAACGACGCCATCGCCACCGATGTCTTCGTCCCCGGGCACCGGTTGGTCAAGGTCCTCGACATCTACTCCGGCACGGCTCCGGGGGCCGGATTACACGACGGATCCGCCTACCGCTGGCCGATGGTGCCCGCGCTGGCCCTGTTGGCCGCGATGCCGGCCCTGGGCAGTGCCGAGCGGGTCACCGAGATCTACGCGCAACGCCTCGGCGAACGCGTGCTGCCCTACGAAGGCGTCATACAGAAGGACAAGCCGATCGCTCAGGCCCACCTGGCCGGGGCTCAGGTGCGGATGCGCGCGTTGCGTGCCCTGTTGGCCGACACCGTCGGCGAAATCGAAGCGATCGTGGCGTCCGGCGACCCGGTGGACAAACCGGTGCGCGCGCAGGCCCGCTTGGCCGCGGCGCACATCGTGTCCGAGTCCAAGGCCGTCATCGCCGATCTGCTGGGAGCGGGCGGGGCGAGCATCCATTTCCTGTCCAGTCCCCTGCAACGTTTCAAACGCGATGTCGACGTCCTGTCGGGCCATGTGGTGTTCGACTACGACACCAGCCGCGAGTTGGCCGGCGCATTGGCACTGGGGATGAAGATTCCCCGCACCTCCATGATCTAGCGATGTGGCGGCCTGGGCCCCCTTGCGCGGGGCCCCGGACGGGGGCGGAACGGGCGGGTCGGCGGTTCGGTCGGCGGCGGAGTCGGTTGGGGTGGTTGACGTGGTTGAGGTGGTTTACGTGGTTGAGGTGGCCGAGCCGCCGGGCCGCGCATCCGGGTGGTCGGTGGTTCGGCTGCCGGGGGCCGCGCCGGACCCAGCTTCATCGGCCGAGTCTCGTCCTGCTCCGGATCCCGCTCCATCAGGACGCCACGAGCGAGTCGGTCGAGCGCGCCCTGTACCCGCAAGCGGTCGGGGCGACCCTCGAATTCGGACGACTGCGCGAGAGATTCGGTGAGCCAGCCAGAGATGATGTTGCGAGCCGAGCTGATTTCCGCCGCGCCCGCCGGGGTGAGCGAGAACTCTCGCCCGGTCCGGGCGGCAAGACCCAACGCCACCAGCCGGTCGAATGCGGGCTCGAGAATCTGCCGCGGCACCCGCCGCTCGTCGGCGATCTCGTACAGGTTCGCGACCCCGGTCGCGGCGGCGTGCCGGTAGATCTGGATCAGCGCCCATAGTTGTGCGGTGTCCAGCCGGCTTCACAAGGACCGGGCCAGGGCCTCGAGGTCGATACCGCGACTGCGTTGCAGCAGCCGGCCTATCGCGACCTCGAGCAGCTTTTCCGGCGATTCGGTGGTCGGCATGCCGAAGCCCTCGCCCAAGTCGGTGCTCCCGGTGGCCGCGGTATCGCGCAGCGGCACCTGCTTGAGGAACAGCGCCAGCACGAAACCGACGACGGCGAACGGCGCCGCGAACAGGAACACCCGCGTCAGCGAATCGGCATAGGCGTCGACGATCGGGGCAGCGACCTCGGGCGGCAGGCCGTGCAACACCCGAGGCGAGGTGGCCGCTTCCGGAGGCGCGCCGCCGGCGGCCATCGCCGACGGCAGCCGGTCGCCCAGGAAGTTGGCGAACAGCGAGCCGAAAATCGCTGCGCCGAAAGAACTCCCGATGGCCCGGAAGAAGGTCACCCCCGATGTGGCCACGCCCAGGTCGGTGAAGTCGACGGTGTTCTGCACCACGAGGATCAGCACCTGCATGCTGAGCCCGATCCCGCTGCCCAGCACGAGGAGGTAGGCAGACTGGGTCAGCGTCGAGGTATCAGCATCCATCCGCGACAGCAGCACGAATCCGATCGCCATGATCGCCGTGCCGGCGATCGGGAAGATCCGGTACTTGCCGGTGCGCCCGACAAGCACACCGCTGCCCAATGAGGTGACCAGCAGACCGGCAACCATCGGCAGGGTGCGCAGCCCGGATGCGGTGGCCGAGACACCGTCGACGAACTGCATGTACGTCGGCAGGAACGTCAGGGCGCCCAGCATCGCGAAACCCACCACGAACGACAGCACGCAGCACACGGTGAACACCGGATTGGTGAACAGACGAATCGGCAGAACCGGCTCGGTAGCAACACGTTCGACGAACACGAACGCCGCCAGGGCCGCCACCGACCCGACGAACAGTCCGATGATGGTCAGCGAACCCCACGCATACGTGGTGCCGCCCCAACTCGTCGCCAGCGTCAGCCCGGCCGCCCCGAGGCCGACCAGGACGATGCCGGCGTAGTCGAGCACCGGCCTTGCGGTACGGGTGAATTCGGGAATGGCCACTGCGGCGATCGCGATCACCACCACGGCTACCGGCACATTGATCCAGAACGCCCACCGCCAGCTGAGATGGTCGGTGAACAGGCCGCCGAGCAGCGGACCGATGACGGTGGTGACGCCGAAGACCGCGCCCAGCGCGCCTTGGTAACGCCCGCGGTCGCGTAATGGAATGACCTCGCCGATCACGGCCACCGCGGTCACCGTGATGGCACCGCCGCCAAGGCCCTGCAGCGCCCTCGACGCGACGAGCATGCCCATCGATCCAGCCGCACCGCACAAGACCGAGCCGGCCAGGAAGAGCAGAATCGCCGCCTGGAAAACCTTCTTGCGGCCGAACGTGTCGCCCAACTTTCCCACCACGGCGGTGACGATCGTCGAAGCGAGCAGATAGCTGGTGACCACCCAGGCCTGGTGTCCGGCTCCGCCCAGATCGGCGACGACGGTGGGCAGGGCCGTGGCCACGATCGTCTGATCGAGGGCGGCCAGCAACATGCCCAGTACCACCGCCAGGAACACGAAGTTGCGCTGCCGAACGGTCGACCGCTCACCGACAGGTTCAGCACCGGCCGCGACGGCCGCGGCAGGAGGAGTCATCGCCGGGCCGACCCTCAGGTCTGAGCAGGACTGCTTGCCAGTACCTCGGTGATGGCCTCACAGAAGGCCGGCAGATCGCGGGGCGAACGGCTGGTGATCAGGTTCCCGTCGACACAGACCTCCCGGTCCACCACGGTGGCGCCGGCGTTGCCGAGATCCGTGCGGATACTCGGATAGCTCGTCAGCGTGCGGCCGCGCACCACGTCGGCCTCCACCAGCGTCCAGGGACCGTGACAGATCGCCGCGACAGGCTTGCCCGAGCGGACGAAGTCGCGGACGAACGCGACCGCGGTCTCATCGAGCCGCAACTTGTCGGGGTTCACGGTGCCTCCGGGCAGGATCAGCGCGTCGAACTGGTCGACTTTCGCCTCGGCGACCGTGCGGTCGACGGGGAAGGTGCCTGCGGGTTCGAGGTCGTGATCGCGAGCCTGGATTTCGCCGGCTTTGAGCGACAGCAGTTCGACGTGACCGCCCTCGTTCTCAACGGCCGCACGGGGTTGTTCGAGTTCGATGCGCTCCACACCGTCGGCGGCAAGGATCCCCACCCTGCGGCCTTCCAATTCCTTTCGCATTCGAGTCCTTTCGTTGAGACCGACGGGCAGCGGCGAGCCTCGGCGCCCGCTGCAGGGCTACCCCGGCACGCCCGCCCCGAAACGCGGTAGATCGGGGGACAACACCCCTTGTCACCGGCCTTAATAAAAAGTAAAGTCACTTTCAGTTTTTGCCCCACACCGTTCAGGAGTCGAGCATGGAATCCTTCGTCCACCTGCGAAAAGGCAAGACCCCGAAACGGGTTCATGCCGACCTCGACGGCCTCAAAGACGACGAGCTCGGTCGCGGCGGATTCGTGGGCCGCACCGCGAATATGTACCGGCGTAACGATCCCACCGCCTACCGCACCGTCGGCCCCCTGCGGCCCACCGATGTGTTGTCCAGTGAGCTCAAGCCCAGCGATGCCACCGACGCACAAGGCGGCCCGCTACTGATGTTCTCCAACGCCGACTGCCAAGTGCTGTTGAGCCGGCGCAGTGAGGAAATGCCGTTCTTCGTCCGCTACGTGGACGGCGACCTGCTGTTGTTCGTACACAAGGGGTCAGGCCTGCTGGAGACGGAGTTCGGCCCCCTGCGCTACCGCGAGGGCGACTGGGTCTACATCCCGAAAGCCTGCACGTTCCGCCAGGTGCCCGAGAGTGAGAGCACGTGGTTGATGATTCAGGCCACCGACGATTTCCGGGTGCCGCCGGCCGGCACTCTGGGCCGGCACTTCCCGTTCGACCCGGCGCAGGTGACCATCCCCGAGCCCGCACCCATCGACGACGACGGACGGGACGAGTACGAGGTCCGGTTGATTCATGACGGAGGCCCGACCTCGCTGTTCTACCAACACAATCCGCTGGACGTGGAAGGCTGGCGGGGCGACAACTTCCCGTTCACCTTCAACATCGAGGACTACACCGTCATCACCTCCGAGAGCGTGCACCTGCCACCGACCGTGCACCTCTTCATGCAGGCGACCGGGGTATACGTGATGAACTTCCTGCCCAAGCCGGCCGAGAGCGTGCCGGGCACCGAACGCACCCCGTGGTATCACCGCAACGTCGACTACGACGAGATCGCGTTCTTCCACGGCGGGTCGCTCTACGGCATCCCGATGCCGCCCGGCCTGGTGTCCCATGCACCGCAGGGTGTTCACCACGGGGCGCCCGAAAAGGCGCGGGAACGCGCCCGCCGCAAGTTCGACGACTACGACCGGGTCGACTGGTCGGTGATCGCCATCGACACGCGCCGCCGTCTCACCCCGTCCGCCGAAATTCTGGCCAACGACCTGGGGCAGCACTAGTGATGAGCGCTTGCGCGACGAACCAAGGAAAGCGATGACAACAATCGATACACCTGTGAAGCACGCATACGACCGCATCCCGTATCTGGTTGCCTACCAGAACAACTCAGCGGTGCGCGACGTCTACGGCGGTGTCGCCGAACTGGTGGTGCTGGAAAGCTATCTGCTCAAACCCAAGGAGAAGCCGTCGGACACCGTACTGGTGTTCATGCACCCGATCGGCGGCGGCGCCTACCTGCCCATGATCAACGCATTGGCTCGGGCCGGGCACCATGTCATCTACTGCAACAGCCGGTTCCGCGGCACCGACTCGGCCCTGCTGATGGAGAAGGTGGTCGAAGATCTCGGCGAGTGCATCAAAGACGCCAAGAACCGGCTGGGCTACGACAAGGTGGTGCTGGCCGGGTGGAGCGGCGGCGGTTCACTGTCGGTGTTCTACCAACAGCAGGCCCAACACCCGACCGTGACGGCCAGTCCCTCCGGCGACGGGCCCGACCTGACCAAGCTGGGGCTGATCCCGGCCGACGGAATCATGCTGCTGGCCGCCCACATCAGCCGGCACGGCACCATGACCGAATGGATGGACGCCTCCATCCTCGACGAGAACGACCCCACCAAGCGGGACCCTGAGCTGGATCTCTACAACCCGGACAACCCCAACCAGCCGCCCTACACCCAGGAGTTCCTGGAGCGGTACCACCAGGCCCAGATCGCACGAAACCGGCGAATCACCAAGTGGGTCAAGGAAAAGCTCGCGGAACTGAAGGCCGCCGGCCGGCCGGATGACGAGTTCGCGTTCGTCGTGCACGGCACCATGGCCGACCCGCGCTGGCTGGATCCGACCGTCGATCCCAACGATCGCCAACCCGGTACGTGTTATCTGGGTGATCCCCAGGTGGTCAACATGAGTCCCGTCGGCCTGGCGCGATTCTGCACCTTGCGCAGTTGGCTGTCGCAGTGGAGCTACGACGACGCCAACGGTGACGCGGTCAAGGCGGGACCGGACATCGCGGTGCCCGCCCTGGTGATCGGCAACCTGGCCGACGACGCGTGCACGCCCAGCCACACCCGTCGGCTGTACGAGGCGATCGGACACCCGGACAAGGAGATGCACGAGATCCCCGGCGCCAACCACTACTACTCGGGCCCGGACCAGCGCGACACCTTGCGGCAAGCTGTGGGTATCTGCACGGATTGGCTGCACCGACACGGATTCTCGCTATGACGACCGGCGCTCTGGACGGTATCAGGGTGATCGAGCTCGGCACCCTGATCTCCGGACCGTTCGCCGGCCGACTGCTGGGCGACATGGGTGCCGAGGTGATCAAGGTCGAGCTGCCCGATTCGCCGGATCCGTTGCGCACCTGGGGCCAGGCCGAACTCGATGGGCATCACTTCTTCTGGACGGTGCATGCCCGCAACAAGAAGGCGGTCACTCTCGACCTGCGCAAGGAGGCCGGCCGGGCGCTCTTCCTGGACCTGGTGGCCCAGTCCGACATCATCGTGGAGAACTTCCGCCCGGGCACCCTGGAGAAATGGGACCTGGGCTACGACGTCCTGCGCGAACGAAACAAGGGCATCATCCTGGTCCGCGTGTCGGGCTACGGACAGACCGGGCCGGACGCCGGCAAAGCCGGCTATGCCTCGGTGGCGGAGGCGTCGAGCGGGCTGCGGCACATGAACGGATTCCCGGGCGGTCCCCCGCCTCGGCTGGCACTGTCGCTCGGTGACAGCCTGGCCGGCATGTTCGCCGCCCAGGGTGCCTTGGCTGCGCTGTACCGGCGGACGGTGACCGGTGAAGGCCAGATCGTGGACACCGCGCTCACCGAAAGTTGCCTGGCGGTACAGGAATCCACCATCCCCGACTACGACGTCGGCGGCGTGGTGCGCGGCCCGTCGGGCACTCGGCTGGAAGGCATCGCGCCGTCGAACATCTATCAGAGTGCCAACGGCAGCTGGGTGGTGATCGCAGCCAATCAGGACACCGTGTTCCGCCGGTTGTGCGCCGCCATGGGCAGCCCCGAACTCGCGACCGACGAACGGTTTGTCAATCATGTTGCCCGGGGCCGCAATCAGGACGAGCTGGACAAGATCATCGGCGATTGGGCCGCCACTCGCCAGCCCGACGAGATCATCGACACCCTGTCGCAGGCCGGCGTGATCAGCGGGCCGATCAACACCGTGGCCGAGGTCGTGCAGGACCCGCAGCTGCGGGCCCGCGGGATGATCGCCGACCACTGGGACGAGCGCGTGCAGCGCAACGTCAAGGGCCCCGGCGTCGTCCCGGTGCTCTCCGAGTCACCCGGCACCATCCGCAACGCCGGGTCAGCCCGGCCCGGCCAGCACAACGACGAGGTGTACGGCGGCCTGCTCGGCCGCAGCCCTGAGGAACTGGAAACCCTGCACGCCGAGGGGGTGCTGTGAGATGAATCTGCCCGACAAGGTCGATATCCGCGAGGTGTGCCTACGGGACGGTCTGCAGATCGAGACACCGATCCCGTTGTCCGCCAAGGTCGCCATCCTCGAAGCCATCGTGGCCACCGGGGTGCGGGAGGTGGAGGCAACCGCGTTCGTATCCCCCTCGAAGGTGCCGGCCCTGGCCGACGCCGCCGAACTCGCCGAAGAACTGCACAGGTTTCCTGACGTGGAGTTCTCCGCGCTGGTGGCCAGCCCCAATGGCGCCAAACGCGCCATCGCCGCCGGCCTGCGCTCCATCGAGTACGTGGTGTCGGCCTCAGACACCCACTCCCACGCAAATGTCGGTCGCACCTCGGCCGAGGCGACCGCGCAGATCGCCGACATCGTGGCCATCGCGCACGACAGCGACACCTCGGTGGAGGTGATCATCGCCACCGCGTGGGACTGCCCCTTCGACGGCCCGACCGATCCGCAGCGAGTGCTCGACATCGCCTCGGCAGCCGTTGGTTTCGGCGCCAACCGGATCGCGATCGCCGACACCATCGGCACCACCACCCCGCGACGGGTCAGCACTCTGATCGAGAAGGTCCGGCCGTTGATCGGCGACCTGCCGCTGGGCGCACACTTCCACAACACCCGTGGAGCCGGCCTGGCCAGCGCATACGCGGCCGTGCAGTCCGGCATCACCCGTCTCGACGCATCGGTCGGCGGCCTGGGCGGTTGCCCGTTCGCGCCGGGCGCCAGCGGCAACATCGCCACCGAGGATCTGGTCTACCTGCTGCGCGACAGTGACATCGCCGTCGATGTGGACCTGTCCGCCGCTATCGACGCCGCGCGCATCGCACAGGACGCCGTCGGTCACGAGCTTCCCAGCGCACTGCTGCGCGCGGGCGACCGGATCCTGGGCTGAGGCGTCGATGACCGCCGCCGAGCTGGGCACAAAGGGCCGCCAGACCCGGTCCGCCATCGAGTTGGCCGCCCGAAAACTGTTCGCCGAGCGCGGCTTTCACGGAACCACTTTGGCCGACATCACCTCGGCCGCGGGTAGGAGCCCGGCGGTGTTCTACCGGTACTTCACCGACAAGGAGGACCTGCTGGCCGCGCTGGCCGAGTCGTTCCTGCACGACGTCGTCGAGCCGTCCGGACTGAACCTGCATCTGCCCGACTCCCCCGACGACTCCGAGTTCTTCACCACGGTGGTCACGGGCTACTGGAATATCTTCAAACAGAACATCGGCATCATGATCGCGGTCGCCCAGCTCGCGGCCACCCAACAGCGATTCGCCGACGTGCAGAACAAGTTCCGGCGGTTCGGCATCGACATCGTCATCGCCTCGGTGCGGCACGCTCAGGATCAGGGCCACGCCCAGGGCCTGCAACCCGAGCACGTCGGCGCCGCCATCGCTTTGTTGTTCGAGAACTTCACCACGGTCTTCGTAGGCCAGTCCGGGCTCGGCATCGAGGTCAGCGATGCCGATGCCATTGCCACCCTGTCCACCATCTGGAAGCGAACGTTGTACGGATTCTGACCTGAGCTGGAAACCCGAGAAAGAGAGATCAGCGTGGATTTCGCTTTACCCGAACACCTTTGCACTGTCCTGGCCGAGATGGACGAGTTCATCGAGGCCCAGATCAAGCCGCTTGAGCGCGAGCACATGCAGTACTTCGACCAGCGCCGCGAATATGCCCGCACCGACTGGGAGAACGGCGGCATACCCGCGCGGGCCTGGGAAGAACTGCTCGACGAGATGCGCCGCCGCGCCGATGCCGCAGGCTGGCTGCGGTACGGGTTGCCCGCCAAGTTCGGCGGTCGCGACGGCAGCAACCTGGACATGGCCGTGATCCGGGAACATCTGGCGCACAAGGGCCTCGGGCTGCACAACGATCTGCAGGACGAATCGTCGATCGTCGGCAACTTCCCGCAGGTGATCATGATGGACCGGTTCGGCACCGAGGCCCAGAAGTCGGAATGGGTCGAGGCGATGCTCACCGGCAAGCGTTCCATGGCGTTCGGCTTGACCGAGCCTGACCACGGTTCGGATGCCACCTGGTTGGAGACCACGGCGGTACCCGACGGCGATGGCTGGGTCATCAACGGCCGCAAGCGGTGGAACACCGGGGTGCACCGGGCCACGCACGATCTGATCTTCGCCCGAACCTCCGGTGATCCCGGCCAGGCCCGTGGCATCACGGCGTTCCTGGTACCCACGGACACACCGGGATTCACCGTGCCGTTCTATTGGTGGACGTTCAACATGCCAACCGATCACGGCGAAGTCGAGTTGACCGACGTCCGGGTGCCCGGTGATGCGGTCCTCGGTGAGGTGGACCGCGGCCTGGAGGTAGGCCAGACCTTTCTGCACGAGAACCGGATTCGCCAGGCTGCCAGCAGTTTGGGCGCCGCCCAGTTCTGTATCGACCGCGCCGTGGGCTACGCCAACGAACGCAAGGTGTTCGGCAAGCCGCTGGCGGTGAACCAGGCCGTGCAATGGCCACTGGTGGAATTGCAGACCGAGGCGCAGATGGTCCGGCTGCTTGTCCGGTACGCCGCAACGCAGTTGGACCAAAACCACCACATGGAGGTGTCCGACAAGGTCTCGATGGCCAACTACCGGGCCAACCGACTGGTGTGTGAAGCTGCCGACCGGGCGATGCAGGTTCACGGCGGCATCGGCTACAGCCGTCACGAACCGTTCGAGCACATCTACCGCCATCATCGCCGCTACCGGATCACCGAGGGCGCCGAGGAGATCCAGATGCGCCGGGTGGCGCAGCGACTGTTCGGGTTCGGCAAGGCCAAGCGGTGACTGCGGCCCTCGGCGCCGGCCTGACCAAGGTTCTCGCCCCGGTCCTGGGTGACGGCGTTGCCGTGGAGAACCTGCGCGAGCTGACCGGTGGCGCCAGCCGCACCACCTGGGCATTCGACGCGGTCACGGGCACCGCTCGGCGCCCGCTGATCCTGCGCACCGGTGCTCCGGATGACGTTCACGCCGGGATGGAACTGGAGGCCGAGGCGCAGCGGGCGGCTGCGGTGGCCGGGGCCCCGGTCCCCCACGTGCTGGTCGCCGACGATTCCGTTGGGGCCCTGGGTGATCCGTTCCTGATCTGCGATTTCATCGGCGGCGAAACGATTGTGCGGCGCATTCAGCGCAACCTCGACGATGCGGGCCGGGCACGGCTGCTCGCGCAGTGCGCACAGGCGCTGGCTGCGATCCATCGCGCGGACCCGCCGGCCTTGCCCGAGCTCGTCGAGCAGGACCAGATAGCTCAGTGGCGCGCACAACTCGACGAAATGGGCGATACCACTGCCACTTTCGAGTGGGTGTTTCGCTGGTTGGACGCCAACCGTCCGTCGCCGTCGGCACCGCGATTGGTGCACGGCGACTTCCGGATGGGAAATGTGATCGTCGACGACTCCGGCCTGGCCGCGGTGTTGGACTGGGAGTTGGTGCACCTCGGCGAGGTGTATGAGGACCTGGCGTGGTTCTGCATCCGGGCCTGGCGGTTCGGGGCCCCGGCCGACCGCGGAGCCGGTGGACTCGGCAGCATCGAGGACTTCCTCACCGTCTACGAACAAGCCGGCGGGGAGAACCTCGACCGGTCGGCCATCCGCTGGTGGCTGGTACTGGCGACGCTGCGCTGGGGCATCATCTGCCGTTACCAGGCCGAGCGGCACCTCAGCGGACAGACCCCTTCGGTGGAGCTGGCGACCATCGGCCGTCGTGTCTGCGAGACCGAGTGGGACTTGCTGTGTCTACTGGACGGGAGTAGCTGGTGAGCAACCTGTACGGTCGCCCGACCGCGGCCGAGCTCGTCGCCGCGGTCGCCGACTTCCTCGACACCGAGGTGCGTGACGCCGACACGGTCGCGGCTCCGGTCAGATTTCAGGCCCGGGTGGCGGCCAACGCCCTGCGCATGGTCGAACGCGAACTGCTGGCCGAGGATGCCGGCCCAGTCGCCGAGGCGTTGGCGGGCGTCGGTTTCGCCGACGAGGCCGCGCTGGCGGCGGCGATCCGGGCCGGCGAACTCGACGACCGCGCCGCCGACGTCACGGCCTGTCTGCGGGCCCTGGTACGGCAACGGCTGGCCGCCGCACATCCGGGCTACGACGAACAATGAGCCCGTCAGAGGCGTCGGATCCGGGCCAGCCACGCCGGCTCGTCGACGCGGGCGCCGACCGGCTCACCGATTGCCTCGGCGTGCGCCGCACCGACGACACCGCGGTAGGTCGTGGTCTCCAGCGCCTCCAGTTCCCAGCCCTGGGAGAAGGCCCGACGAATCACTTCCTCGCTGACCTGGGGTCCGAAGCCGCGGCCCGCGTCGGACAGGGCAAGCACGTGCACCGTCGCACCCGGACGGGCAGCCCGGTGCAGGCTGGCCACGTAGCGCGGCCGGTCGGCGTCGTCGAAGACGTGGAACAGCGCACTGTCGACGATGGTGTCGTACCGCGGGCCCTCCGTCTCACCGAGGCGGGTCGCGTCGGCGACGGCGAAGTGCGCATCGACGCCTCGTCGCGCGGCGTTCTCGCGGGCCTGGGCGACGGCACTTTCGGAGAAGTCGATACCGAGTACGTCGTAACCGAGCCGGGTCAGCAGCATGGTGTGTTCGCCGGCACCACAGCCGACGTCGAGCACCTTGCCGCCCAGGCGGCCGGTGCGTTCCAACTCGACGATGGCCGGTTGCGGCTCGCCGATGACCCACGGCGCGGTGCCGGACTCGTAGGCTTCGTCGAACAGGGAGTATGCGGGCGTGGAGTTCATGATTCGAGTCTGAAACCTGAATAGCCGTTGAGGTCAAGTCCTATCGAGGAGCCGATGATGCCCCCAACCGAAGCCGCAGTGGTCGACGACGTCGCGCACCGACTGTTCGACGCGATCGAGCGCGGCGACAAGGCCGCCGTGGCCCGACTGTGGGCCGACGATGTCTCGGTGTGGCACGCCGGCGACACCGAGGACAATGACCGGACCCGTGCGCTGAAGGTCATCGACTGGTTCATCGACAGGACCAGCGAACGCCGCTATGAGGTGCTCGATCGGCAGTTCTTCGACGGCGGATTCGTCCAGCAGCATGTCCTGCATGCCGCGGCACCCGACGGCACGTTGATCGCATTGCGGGTGTGCATCGTGATCAAAGTGGGTAGTGACGCGTTGATCCACCGCATCGACGAATACTTCGATCCGAGGGACATCGCACCCCTGTTTGTCTGACCCGACGCATTGGAGCTGCCATGCCCACGACCAGCGACATCCTCACCGCCAGCGCCGGAAACTGGACTCTCGTGCCAGATCTGTCCACGGTGACGTTTCGGAACAAAACACTGTGGGGCCTGGCCACCGTCACCGGGCGGTTCACCGAATTGAGCGGTGAGGGCTCCGCCGGTGCCGGGGTCACCGGCCGCGTCACCGTCGCGGCAGCGTCAGTGCGCACCGGGATCGCGAAACGTGATGCGCACCTTCGTTCAGCTGATTTTTTCGACGTCGAAACTCATCCGGACATCACCGTCGAGGTGACGGGTTTGGAGCCGTCCGACGAGAGGATCCGGTTGACGGCCGTCCTGACGGTTCGCGGAGTCTCCAAGCCGGTCGAGTTGCCCGTCGACGTAGACGTTCTCGACGGCGGGACACTGCAGCTGTCGGGACAGTGCGAGGTACAACGTGACGACTTCGGCGTGTCGGGCGACCTGCTCGGAATGGTAGGCCCGACCACCGTCCTGTCGGGTGAACTCGTGTTCACTCGAGTCTGATGCAACACAACAGAATTCGCTGAGTTGTCCGGCCGGCGACGCCATGCGCAGTAGCATCGGCGTCATGGCCGGCCCCGCGCCGCTGCACATCCTGGTGTACAGCGACAACCCGCGCACCCGCGAGCAGGTACGTCTCGCACTGGGCAAACGCGTGCATCCGGACCTGCCCGAACTGGAGTACGTCGAGATCGCCACCGCACCGATGGTGGTATCCCGGATGGACGCCGGGGGCATCGACCTGGCCATCCTCGACGGTGAAGCCACCCCGGCCGGGGGCATGGGGGTGGCCAAACAACTCAAGGACGAGGTCGCCGATTGCCCGCCCGTCCTGGTGCTGACCGGGCGGCCCGACGACGCCTGGCTGGCTAGCTGGTCACAGGCCGAGGCTGCGGTGCCACACCCGATCGATCCGATCCGGCTGGGTGATGCGGTGGTGTCACTGTTGCGCACCCCGGTCCAGTAACTTTCCGCGAATTGCCCTGGTGCCGTTGACTTTCGCGGCATGGCTGCGGCCGCAGCGACACGCTGCCCCGATATGAAACGATACTAACCAAAATGTGTGGCACAGGCCGCAAACCTCGCTAGGCTGTGGGTTAGCTCACATCGACAAGCAGGCGAGGGAGCGACGAGTGGCATGAATTTATATACGCCCATCTTGGTTCTCGGAGCCATCGCGGCCGCGTTCGCCGTGGTTTCCGTGGGTATCGCGCTCGTGATCGGCCCGCGCCGCTACAACCGGTCCAAACTCGAAGCCTACGAATGCGGCATCGAGCCGATGCAGCCCGGGGCGGCCGGCGTGACCGGCCAGCGCATGCCGATCCGGTACTACCTGACGGCCATGTTGTTCATCGTGTTCGACATCGAGATCGTCTTTCTCTATCCGTGGGCGGTGGCATTCGACAGTCTCGGGTTGTTCGCGCTGGTAGAGATGCTGCTGTTCATGCTCACGGTGTTCGTGGCATACGCCTATGTGTGGCGGCGAGGGGGCCTGAATTGGGATTAGAGGAACGTCTTCCCGGTGGCATCCTGCTGTCGACCGTGGAGGCTGTCGCCGGTTACGTGCGTAAGGGGTCGTTGTGGCCGGCCACCTTCGGTCTGGCCTGCTGCGCCATCGAGATGATGTCGACGGCCGGGCCACGTTTCGACATCGCGCGATTCGGCATGGAGCGCTTCTCGGCGACGCCGCGCCAGGCCGACCTGATGATCGTGGCGGGCCGGGTGAGCCAGAAGATGGCCCCGGTGCTGCGCCAGATCTACGACCAGATGGCCGAGCCGAAATGGGTGCTGGCCATGGGGGTTTGCGCCTCGTCCGGCGGGATGTTCAACAACTACGCGGTGGTCCAGGGTGTCGATCACGTGGTGCCGGTGGACATCTATCTGCCCGGCTGCCCGCCGCGACCCGAGATGCTGCTGCACGCAATTCTGAAGTTGCACGACAAGATTCAGCAGATGCCGCTCGGGGTGAACCGCGAGGAGGCGATCCGAGAGGCCGAGCAGGCAGCGTTGGCCGTCACACCGACCATCGAGCTCAAGGGGCTGTTGCGGTGAGCACGGCCAACGGAAACGGCACGGGCACAGGCCAAGGCCCCGAGGTGATCGGAACGCGCCGCGGCATGTTCGGCGCCTCGGGCACGGGCGACACATCGGGTTACGGCCGACTGGTCCGCTCGGTCGCACTGCCCGGCAGTTCCCCTCGGCCGTACGGCCAGTATTTCGACGAGGTGGTCGACCGGCTCGCCCAAATCCTCGGTGAGGAGCGCTATGCGGTCTCGATCGAGCGGGTGGTGGTTCATCGAGACGAGCTGACTGTGGAGGTCAGCCGCGTCCAGCTGCCCGCTGTGGCGAGCATTCTGCGTGATGACCCGCAATTGCGGTTCGAGCTGTGCCTCGGAGTGAGCGGGGTGCACTATCCCGACGACACCGACCGAGAACTGCACGCGGTGTACCCGCTGATGTCGATCACCCACAACCGGCGGATTCGGCTGGAAGTGGCGGCGCCGGACGCGGATCCGCATATCCCGTCGCTGTACCGCGTCTATCCGACCACCGATTGGCATGAACGCGAGACCTACGACTTCTTCGGCATCGTGTTCGACGGACATCCGGCGTTGACCCGGATCGAGATGCCCGACGACTGGGTCGGCCATCCTCAGCGCAAGGACTATCCACTGGGCGGAATTCCCGTCGAGTACCACGGCGCGCAGATCCCGCCGCCCGATCAGCGGAGGTCCTACAACTGATGAGTACCGAATCCCCCGTGGTCGTGGTCGGCGGACAGGACTGGGACGATGTGGTGGCCGCGGCCCGCGAGCATGCCGGCGAACGCATCGTGGTGAACATGGGTCCCCAACACCCGTCGACGCACGGTGTGCTGCGGCTGATTCTGGAGATCGAGGGCGAGATCATCACCGAAGCCCGTTGCGGTATCGGCTATCTGCATACCGGGATCGAGAAGAACCTGGAGTACCGCAACTGGACGCAGGGCGTCACGTTCGTCACCCGAATGGACTACCTCTCGCCGTTCTTCAACGAGACGGCGTATTGCCTCGGCGTGGAGAAACTGCTGGGTATCACCGACGACATTCCGGAGCGCGCCAGCATCGTGCGGGTGATGCTCATGGAACTCAACCGGATCTCGTCGCACCTGGTGGCCCTGGCCACCGGCGGCATGGAACTCGGCGCGATGTCGGCCATGTTTTACGGGTTCCGGGAACGCGAGGAGATCCTGCGGGTCTTCGAGTCGATCACCGGTCTTCGGATGAACCACGCCTATATCCGGCCGGGCGGCCTGGCCGCCGACCTGCCCGACGGTGCCGTCGGCCAGGTTCGGGCACTACTCGATCTGCTGCCGAACCGCCTGGGCGACTTGGAGGATCTCCTCAACGAGAACTACATCTGGAAAGCCCGCACCGTGGGTGTCGGGTACCTCGACCTGACCGGGTGTATGGCACTGGGAATCACCGGACCGGTGTTGCGCTCCACCGGTCTGCCCCACGATCTGCGCCGCGCGCAGCCGTACTGCGGTTACGAGAACTACGAATTCGACGTGATCACCGATGACCGCTGCGATTCCTACGGGCGCTACATGATCCGCGTCAAGGAGATGCGGGAGTCACTCAAGATCGTCGAGCAGTGTGTGGACCGCCTCGAGAAGATGGGCGACGGTCCCGTGATGATCAACGACAAGAAGCTGGCCTGGCCGGCAGATCTGAAGGTCGGGCCCGACGGACTGGGCAACTCCCCCGAACACATCGCCAAGATCATGGGCCATTCGATGGAGGGGCTGATCCACCACTTCAAGCTCGTCACCGAGGGAATCCGGGTACCGGCCGGCCAGGTGTACGTCGCGGTTGAGTCCCCGCGCGGCGAGCTCGGCGTGCACATGGTCTCCGACGGCGGCACCCGCCCCTACCGCGTGCACTACCGGGACCCCTCCTTCACGAATCTGCAGGCGGTGGCGGCCATGTGTGAGGGCGGCATGGTCGCCGACGCGATAGCCGCGGTGGCGTCGATAGACCCGGTCATGGGGGGTGTGGACAGGTGACGGAAGTGTTCATTCAACTGGGGCAGCGCCCCGATGAACCGGGCCCGCCGATCAACGGGCCCGCGGCGTATCCGGACGAGGTGACGGCGCGGCTCACCGTCGACGCCGAGCAGATCACCGCCCGTTACCCCGATGCCCGCTCGGCCCTGTTGCCGTTGCTGCATCTGGTGCAGGCCGAGGACGGTTGCCTGACGCCCGCCGGAATCGGTTTCTGCGCAGCGCGGTTGGGACTCACCGATGCCGAAGTCACCGCGGTCGCCACGTTCTACTCGATGTACCGGCGCACCCCCACGGGCGAGTATCTCGTCGGGGTGTGCACCAACACGTTGTGCGCGATCATGGGCGGCGACGCGATCCTGGAGGCCCTACAGGAGCACCTGGACATCCGCGCCGGCGACACCACCGCCGACGGCCGCGTCACCCTGGAACACATCGAGTGCAACGCGGCGTGTGACTACGCCCCGGTGATCATGGTCAACTGGGAGTTCTACGACAATCAAACACCGTCGTCGGCACGGGATCTGGTGGACGGCCTCCGTGGTGGGACACCGCCTGCACCGACCCGCGGAGCGCCGCTGTGCACGTTCCGGGAAACGGCACGCACGCTGGCCGGTCTGAGCAATCCGCACACCTCGGGTGGTGTCCCGGGCGCGGCCACCCTGGCCGGCCTGCGTGAGGCCAGAGAACGCGGAATGTCGACGCCCGAGACAGGTCCGGTCGCATGACCCCGCTGACCCCGGTACTGAGCCGATTCTGGGACGAACCGGAACCGTGGACGTTGGACACCTACCGCCGCCACGACGGTTACCGCGGGCTGCAGCGAGCCCTGGCGATGTCACCGGACGACGTGATCGCGCTGGTGAAGGATTCCGGGTTGCGCGGACGCGGCGGTGCCGGGTTCCCGACCGGAACCAAGTGGTCTTTCATCCCACAGGGGGACGAAGGTGCCGGGGCCAAGCCGCACTACCTCGTGGTCAACGCCGACGAATCCGAACCCGGTACCTGCAAAGACATTCCGCTGCTGCTCACCACACCGCACTTCCTGGTCGAGGGCGTGATCATCGCGGCCTACGCGATCCGGGCCCGTCATGCGTTCATCTATGTCCGCGGTGAGGTAGTGCCGGTGTTGCGGCGTCTGCAGGCCGCGGTCGCCGAGGCGTATGCGGCCGGGTATCTGGGCACCGACATCCTGGGCTCTGGTTTCGATCTCGAACTGACCGTGCACGCGGGCGCGGGCGCCTACATCTGTGGCGAGGAGACCGCGCTACTGGATTCTCTGGAGGGCCGGCGCGGCCAACCACGGTTGCGCCCACCGTTTCCCGCCGTCGCGGGACTGTACGCCTGCCCGACGGTGGTCAACAACGTCGAGTCCATCGCCAGCGTGCCGCCGATCATGGTGAACGGGGTGGACTGGTTCCGGTCGATGGGCTCGGAGAAATCCCCTGGCTTCACCCTGTATTCGCTCTCCGGCCACGTGAACCGGCCAGGCCAGTACGAGGCTCCGCTGGGCATCACCCTGCGCGAACTGCTCGGCTACGCCGGCGGTGTCCGCGACGGGCACACCCTGAAATTCTGGACCCCGGGCGGATCATCGACACCCCTGCTGACAGCCGAACACATCGACGTGCCATTGGATTACGAAGGCATGGCGTCTGTCGGCTCCATGCTCGGCACCAAGGCTCTGCAGATCTTCGACGAGACCACCTGCGTGGTGCGGGCGGTGCGCCGGTGGACCCAGTTCTACGCCCACGAGTCGTGCGGCAAGTGCACACCGTGTCGCGAAGGCACGTACTGGCTGGCCCAGATCTACGCCCGGCTGGAAACCGGTGCAGGCACCCGGGCCGATATCGACAAGCTGCTCGACATCGCAGACGGCATCTTCGGAAAGTCCTTCTGCGCGTTGGGAGACGGGGCGGCCAGCCCCATCACATCTTCCATCAAGTACTTCCGCGACGAGTACGTCGCACACCTGGACGGGGGTTGTCCGTTCGATCCGCATGCCTCGACGTTGATGGCTACCGAAGGGGCGGGTGCCTGAAATGTTTCTCACCGCGAGCAGAGGGGGCCGCACGTGACGCTGGCTGAACCCGCCAAGGACACCCCGCCGGTGGAGATGGTGTCGCTGACCATCGACGGTGAGCAGATCAGTGTCCCCAAAGGCACGTTGGTGATCCGCGCCGCCGAGCTGATGGGCGTCCAGATCCCCCGGTTCTGCGATCACCCGCTGCTCGATCCGGTCGGGGCATGCCGACAGTGCCTGGTCGAGATCGAGGGCCAGCGCAAACCGATGGCTTCCTGCACCACCACGGTCAGCCCGGACATGGTGGTACGCACCCAGTTCAGCTCCGAGGCGGCTGACAAAGCGCAGCGCGGCGTGATGGAACTGCTGCTGATCAACCATCCGCTGGACTGCCCGATCTGCGACAAGGGCGGCGAATGCCCGCTCCAGAACCAGGCCATGTCCAACGGGCGCCCCGAGACGCGCTTCGAGGACGTCAAGCGGACCTTCCCGAAACCGATCAACATCTCCTCACAAGTGCTACTGGACCGTGAACGCTGCGTGCTGTGCGCGCGCTGCACCCGCTTCTCGGCCCAGATCGCCGGCGACCCGTTCATCGACCTGCTGGAACGCGGTGCGCTACAACAGGTCGGCATCGCTGCGGGCGAACCGTTCCAGTCGTACTTCTCCGGCAACACCGTGCAGATCTGCCCGGTGGGCGCGCTGACCGGGACGGCCTATCGGTTCCGGGCCCGACCGTTCGACCTCGTCTCCAGCCCGAGCGTCTGTGAACACTGCGCGTCGGGCTGCGCTCAACGTACCGACCATCGACGCGGAAAAGTGATGCGCCGCTTGGCCGGTGACGACCCTGAGGTCAACGAGGAGTGGAACTGCGACAAGGGCCGGTGGGCATTCACCTATGCGACAGCCGGTGACCGCATCACCACACCGTTGATCCGTGACGACGGCGCACTTCGGCCGGCGTCGTGGTCGGAGGCGCTGACGGTCGCCGGGGCCGGTCTGCTGGGCGCAGGCGCGAACACCGGAGTGCTGGTGGGTGGGCGCTGCACAGTGCAGGACGCCTATGCCTACTCGAAGTTTGCCCGAATGGTGCTGGGCACCAACGACATCGACTTTCGGGCCCGCCCGCATTCCGGCGAGGAAGCCGAGTTTCTGGCCGCCCGCATTGCCGGGCAGCCCATGACACTGCGCTACGCCGAACTGGAAAACGCCCGCACTGTCCTGCTCGTCGGGCTGGAGCCCGAAGAAGAATCCCCCATCGTCTTCCTGCGGCTGCGCAAGGCCGCCCGCAAGAACGGCCTACAGGTTCTCGCCGTGGCCCCGTTCGCCAGCCGTGGACTCACCAAGATGGCGGGCACCGTCATCCCAACAGTCCCCGGGACCGAAGCTGCCGCGCTGGATGCACTGGAAGCCGACGAGCGGCTGCGACGCCCCGGCGCAGTGATCCTCGTCGGTGAACGACTCGCCACTTCCCCGGGTGCGTTGTCCGCCGCGCTACGACTCTCGTCGGCCACCGGTGCCCGGATCGCCTGGATTCCGCGGCGTGCCGGTGAGCGTGGCGCCCTGGAAGCCGGTGCACTGCCGAACCTGCTGCCGGGCGGGCGCCCCGTCGATGACGCTGACGCCCGAGCGCAGACCGCCGCAGTGTGGAACACCTCCGACCTGCCGGCTACCGCCGGCCGCGACACCAGCGCCATCCTCGCCGCCGCCGGCGACGGCACCCTCTCGGCCCTCGTCGTCGGCGGCGTCGAGATCACCGACCTGCCCGACCCGGCGGCCGCACTGGCCGCGCTACGGGCCGCCCCGCTCGTCGTGAGCCTCGAGCTGCGCGAGAGCGAGGTCACCGAACTGGCCGACGTCGTGTTCCCGGTGGCTCCGGTGGTGGAGAAGGCAGGCGCATACCTCAACTGGGAAGGCCGGGTTCGACCGTTCAGACCGGCGTTGCAGACCAACGCGATTCCCGATCTACGGGTTCTGCATTACCTGGCCGACGAAATCGGCGTCGACCTGGGCTTGACCGGCCCGGAAGCCGCCGACATCGAACTGGGCCGGCTCGGGGCCTGGGCCGGGCCACGCCCCGCTGAACCGTCGGTGGGGCCCGGAGCACCGCCGAGCGCGGGTCCCGGGCAGGCCGTTCTGGCCAGTTGGCGTCTACTTCTGGACGCCGGACGTCTGCAGGACGGCGAGCCATACCTGGCCGGCACCGCCGTGAGCCCCGTGGTACGGATGTCTGAGGCGACCGCCGCCGAAATCGGTGCGCCACCGGGAGATCTGGTGGCCGTCAGCACCGACCGCGGCACCGTCACCTTGCCGCTGGCCGTGACCGAGATGGCTGACCGGGTGGCGTGGCTGCCGACCAACTCCCCTGGATCGGCGATCCATCGCCAACTCGGGGTCACGGCCGGAGCCCTGGTGGAGATCGGGCGGGCCGACTCATGACCTACCCCGATCCCACGCTGTTCGGCCACGACCCGTGGTGGCTGATCCTGGCGAAGGCACTCGGGGTGTTCGTCTTCCTGCTGCTGACCGTGCTCGCGGCCATCCTGATCGAACGTAAGGTGCTGGGCCGCATGCAGATGCGACCCGGCCCCAACCGCGTCGGCCCGTGGGGTCTGCTGCAATCGCTGGCCGACGGCGTCAAACTCGCCCTCAAGGAAGGCCTGACTCCCGCCGGCATCGACAAGCCCATCTACCTTCTGGCCCCGATCATCTCGGTGATCCCCGCGTTCATGGCGTTCGCGGTGATCCCGATGGGCGGTGAGGTATCGGTGTTCGGTCACCGCACCGCACTGCAACTGACTGATCTGCCCGTGGCGGTGCTGTACATCCTGGCCGTCACCTCGATCGGGGTGTACGGCATCGTATTGGCCGGCTGGGCATCGGGTTCCACCTATCCGCTGCTGGGTGGCCTGCGATCGAGCGCCCAGGTGATCTCCTACGAGATCGCGATGGCGTTGTCGTTCGCCGCGGTGTTCCTCTACGCGGGCACGATGTCCACCTCGGGCATCGTGGCGGCCCAAGACCGCACCTGGTACGTATTTCTGCTGCTGCCCTCGTTCGTGGTGTACGTGACCTCGATGGTGGGCGAAACCAACCGGGCGCCTTTCGATCTGCCCGAGGCCGAGGGTGAGCTGGTCGGCGGATTCCACACCGAGTACTCGTCGCTGAAGTTCGCGATGTTCATGCTCGCCGAGTACGTCAACATGACCACCGTCTCGGCGCTGGCCACCACGATGTTCCTCGGCGGCTGGCACGCACCGTTCCCGTTCAACCTGATCGACGGTGCCAACAGCGGTTGGTGGTCGCTGTTGTGGTTCGTCGCCAAGGTGTGGACATTCATGTTCCTGTACTTCTGGCTCCGCGCCACCTTGCCCCGGTTGCGCTACGACCAGTTCATGGCGCTGGGCTGGAAGGTGCTCATCCCGGTGTCACTGGTCTGGATCATGGTCGTCGCCGTCACCCACAGCCTGCGTGAGCACGGGTACCACAACTGGGCCACCGGCCTGGTGACCACTGCGGTCATCGTCGTCGCGGTGCTGGCCGCTGCGCTGTGGAAAACACTGCGGGGCAGAGCGATTCAGCCGATCCCGGAGCAGAGCGCCGGAGCCTATCCGGTGCCGCCGCTCCCGAATGCTGGAAAGGAGGCTGTTGATGCCTAAGTTTCTCGACGCCCTGGCCGGGTTTGCGGTCACCTTCGGGTCGATGTTCAAAAAGCCGCTCACCGAAGAGTATCCGGAGAAACCTGGTCCGGTCGCACCGCGCTATCACGGCCGGCATCAGCTCAACCGCTACCCCGACGGCCTGGAAAAGTGCATCGGCTGCGAGCTGTGCGCCTGGGCCTGCCCGGCCGATGCCATCTTCGTCGAAGGCGCCGACAACACCGAAGTCGAACGCTTCTCGCCGGGCGAGCGGTACGGCCGGGTGTACCAGATCAACTATCTGCGGTGCATCGGCTGCGGACTCTGCATCGAAGCCTGCCCCACCCGTGCGCTGACGATGACCAACCAGTACGAAATGGCTGACGACAACCGGGCAGACCTGATCTGGGGAAAGGACAAACTGCTGGCCCCGCTGCAACCCGGCATGCAGGCGCCGCCTCACGAGATGGCGCCGGGTAGCACCGACGACGACTACTACCTCGGCCGGGTCCGCCCACTCGCCCAGGATGCCCAGTGAGCCCCGACGTCGTCCTGCTGGCTACTGAACACATTTCGCGGCTCGCCGCTGATGGCGCGGCCCGCACGTCAACCTCGGAAGCGGTGCTGTTCTGGGTCCTGGGGACGGTCGCGCTGCTGGGGGCCATCGGGGTGGTGGCCGCACCGAAAGCCGTGTACTCCGCGGTGTTCCTGGCCTGCACCATGATCGCGCTCGCTGTGCTCTACATCGCCCAGGACGCGTTGTTCCTCGGGGTGGTGCAGGTGGTGGTCTACACCGGCGCGGTGATGATGCTGTTCTTGTTCGTGCTGATGCTCATCGGTGTCGACCTGTCCGAATCGTTCGCCGAGACACTACGTGGACAACGCGTTGCGGCGCTGGCCGCAGGCACCGGATTCGGCATCCTGTTGATAGCCGGGATCGGCAACGTCTCGGTTGCCGGTTTCACCGGCCTGGCCCAGGCCAACAGCGGCGGCAACGTGGAAGGCCTGGCCGCGCTGATCTTCACCCGCTATCTGTGGGCGTTCGAACTGACCAGCACGCTGCTGATCACCGCGGCGCTGGGCGCGATGGTGCTCGCGCACCGGGAACGCTTCGAGCGCCGCAAGACCCAGCGCGAATTGGCGGTCGAACGATTCCAGGCCGGCGGGCATCCGACCCCGCTGCCCAATCCCGGTGTCTATGCGCGGCACAACGCCGTCGACGTCCCGGCTCGGCTGCCCGATGGCTCCGATGCGGCGTTGTCGGTCAGCGCGATTCTGCCGCAACGCACGATCAGTGGCTCGTCGAACGGGGAGGGGTGATGCGGTGAATCCCGACAACTATCTGTACCTGTCGGCACTGTTGTTCACAATCGGGGCGTCGGGAGTGCTGTTGCGGCGCAACGCCATCGTGATGTTCATGTGCGTCGAACTCATGCTCAACGCCGCCAACCTGGCGTTCGTCTCCTTCTCCCGCATGCACGGTCATCTCGACGGTCAGGTGGTGGCGTTCTTCACCATGGTGGTCGCTGCCTGCGAGGTGGTGGTGGGGCTGGCGATCATCATGACCATCTTCCGTACCCGGCGTTCGGCCTCGGTCGACGACGCCAGCCTGCTGAAACATTAAGGGCGCGATGTCACTTCTCGTGTGGTTGCTCATCGACCTGCCGGCCACTGGTGCGGCGATTCTGCTGTTGGCCGGCCGGCGCGCGAACCGTTGGGGACACCTGCTGGGTTGCGCTGCCGCGCTGGCCTCGTTCGCGATCGGCGCCGTGCTGTTCGCCCAGATGCTCGGCCGCCCCGCTGAGCATCGCGTGATCCAGGAATCCCTTTTCTCCTGGGTGCCGGTGGCGGGCCTGCAGGTCGATTTCGGATTGCAGCTCGATCAGCTGTCGATGTGCTTCGTGCTGTTGATCACCGGGGTCGGCTCGCTGATCCACATCTACTCCATCGGCTACATGGCCGAAGATCCGGATCGCAGAAGGTTCTTCGCGTACCTCAACCTGTTCCTGGCCGCCATGCTGCTGCTCGTGCTCGCCGACAACTACCTCGGCCTGTACGCCGGGTGGGAAGGCGTGGGCCTGGCCTCCTATCTGCTGATCGGATTCTGGTCACACAAGCCCTCGGCCGCCGCCGCGGCCAAGAAGGCCTTTGTGGTCAACCGGGTCGGTGACATGGGGCTGGCCATCGCGTTGATGATCATGTTCGCCACCATCGGGTCCATCTCGTTCGCCGGGGTGTTCAGCGCCGCACCGGCATTGAGCGAGGCCACGCTCACCGTGATCGGGCTGCTGCTGTTGCTGGGTGCATGCGGCAAGTCAGCCCAGGTGCCGTTGCAGTCGTGGCTCGGAGATGCGATGGAGGGCCCGACACCGGTCTCGGCGCTCATCCACGCCGCCACCATGGTCACCGCCGGCGTCTATCTGATCGTGCGCTCCGGGCCGATCTTCGACCTGGCCCCGGGCGCCCAGACCGGTGTGGTCATAGTCGGCGCCGTCACGCTGCTGTTCGGTGCGATCGTCGGCTGCGCCAAGGACGACATCAAGAAAGCGCTGGCGGCCTCCACGATGAGCCAGATCGGCTATATGGTGCTGGCTGCCGGGCTCGGGCCGGCGGGGTACGCGTTCGCGATCATGCACCTGCTCACCCACGGCTTCTTCAAGGCCGGCCTGTTCCTCGGCGCCGGATCGGTGATGCATGCGATGAACGACGAGGTCAACATGCGCCGCTACGGTGCGCTACGAAAGGCCCTGCCGGTCACCTTCGCCACCTTCGGGCTCGGCTACCTGGCCATCATCGGAGTGCCGCCATTGGCCGGCTTCTTCTCAAAGGACAGCATCATCGAGGCGGCGCTGGGTGCAGGAGGCATTCGCGGCGTGATCCTCGGTGGCGCGGCAATTCTCGGCGCCGGAATCACCGCGTTCTACATGACGCGGGTGATGCTGATGACGTTCTTCGGCGAAAAGCGTTGGGCCCCCGAAGCGCATCCGCACGAGGCCCCGGCGGTGATGACCTGGCCAATGATCCTGCTCGCGGTCGGCTCGGTGGTCTCCGGTGGCGCACTGGCCATCGGCGGCACGCTGTCGCACTGGCTCGAGCCGGTGGTCGGTTCGCACGAGGCGCACCACGCGATCCCGGCCTGGGTTGTCACCGTGATCGTGCTGGCGGTCGTCGCCGTGGGTATCGCGGTGGCCTACCGGATGTACGGACAGCGGCCGGTACCGGCGGAAGTGCCCGACGGGTCGGCGTTGACCGTGGCGGCACGGCGCGATCTGTACGGCGACGCAGTCAACGAAGCGGTGTTCATGCGGGGCGGGCAGACCCTGACCGCCGCCCTGGTGACCGTCGACGACAAGGTGGTCGACGGTACCGCAGGCGGTCTGGCCGCGCTGGTGCGCCGAACGTCGGACGGGTTGCGCGGCCTGCAGACCGGCTTCGCCCGGTCCTACGCGCTGTCCATGCTCGGCGGGGCAGCTCTGGTGGTGGCGACGATCCTGGCGGTGCGACTGTGGTGAGCACATTTCCGTGGCTGACGGCGCTGTGGGCGCTCCCGACGGTGGGCGCCGCAGCGGTGATGCTGCTCCCGGCCGGGCAACGGGCACTGGCGAAATGGCTGGCACTGGTGATCTCACTGGCGGCGCTGGGTCTGGCGGGCGTCATCGCCATCGGCTTCGATCCGGCCGGCGAGCAGTATCAGTTCGTCGAATCGCACCGCTGGATCCCGTCTTTCGGTACCGGATACATCCTCGGGATCGACGGAATCGCGCTGGCCCTCATCGTTCTCACCGCCGTGCTGCTGCCGCTGCTGATCATCGCGGGCTGGAACGACGCGACACACCAGACCGGGCTCGGCGGCCGGGGCGTGCAGGCCTACCTGGCGCTGACGCTGGCCGTCGAGGGCATGGTCTTCATGTCCCTGGTGGCGCTCGACATCCTGCTGTTCTACGTGTTCTTCGAGGCCATGCTGATCCCGATGTACTTCCTCATCGGGGGTTTCGGCGGCGAGAACCGTTCCAAGGCGGCAGTCAAGTTCCTGCTCTACAACCTGTTCGGCGGTCTGGTGATGCTGGCCGCTGTGATCGGGCTGTACGTGGTGACCGCGGGTAGTGACGCGTTCGATTCGGGCACCTTCGATTTCCGGGCGATCGTGGCCGCGGTGTCGTCCGGCGAGTTCGTGATCGACCCCGCCGTGGCGAACTCGCTATTCCTCGGTTTCATGTTCGCGTTCGCGGTCAAGGCTCCGCTGTGGCCGTTCCACCGGTGGCTGCCCGATGCCGCGGTCCAGGCCACCCCGGCCAGCGCGGTGCTGATGATGGCGATCATGGACAAGGTCGGAACCTTCGGCATGCTGCGCTACTGCCTGCCGCTGTTTCCCGATTCGTCAACGTATTTCCGCCCGCTGATCATCACGCTCGCGGTGATCGGCATCGTCTACGGCGCCGTCCTGGCGATCGGCCAGACCGATGTGATGCGGCTGATCGCCTACACCTCGATATCGCACTTCGGTTTCATCATTCTGGGCATCTTCGTGATGACCAGTCAGGGCCAGGCCGGCTCGACGCTGTACATGATCAATCACGGGATCTCCACGGCCGCTTTGTTCCTGATCGCCGGCTTCCTGGTGTCGCGGCGCGGTTCCCGGTTGATCGACGCTTACGGCGGTGTGCAAAAGGTGGCCCCGGTGCTCGCGGGGACCTTCCTGGTCGCAGGCTTGGCGACGTTGTCGCTGCCCGGTCTGGCGCCGTTCATCAGTGAGTTCCTGGTTCTCATCGGCACATTCATGCGTTACCCGGTGGTGGCGGTGTTCGCCGCCACCGCGCTGGTGTTGTCGGCGGTGTACATCCTGTGGATGTACCAGCGGATGATGACCGGCCCGATCGGCGACGGTCTGCTGGAGGGCGAGGGCAAAGTACGCGATCTCGTGCCACGCGAACTGGTGGTGGTGGCGCCGCTGATCGCACTGCTACTGGTTTTGGGCATCTACCCCAAACCCGCTCTGGACGTGATCAATCCGGCCGTAGCGCACACATTGACCACCATCGGACAGACCGATCCGGCACCGAGCGCACCACCGACCATCGCCGAGGGGGGCCGCTGACCATGGTGACGCCGAGCATCGAGTACGGCCTGCTCTCCCCCATGCTGATCGTTTTCGGGGTGGGAGTGGCCGGCGTGCTGGTCGAGGCCTTCCTGCCGCGGCCCGCGCGTTACGGCGTGCAGGTTGCCCTGGCACTGGGCGGGTTGGTGGCAGCCGTGGTGGCGGTGGTCCTGCTGGCCCGGGACCTGCACGGGACTCCCGGCAGGCCTGCCGTGCTGGGTTCGGTGGTACTCGACGCCCCGGCGCTGTTCCTGCAGGGGACGATCGCGCTCGTCGGCATTCTCGGAATCCTGCTCATCGCCGAACGCCAGTCGGCCGCAGAGACTTCTGACGGCCCCCGCGGTCTCGACGGGTTCACCCCACAGGCATCGGCGGTGCCGGGCAGTGTGGCCGAGCAGCTGGCCACCAAGACCGGTGTGATGCAGACGGAAGTTTTCCCGCTGACCATGTTCGCGATCGGCGGCATGCTGTTGTTCGGAGCCGCCGACGATCTGCTGACCATGTTCATCGCCCTGGAAGTGCTCTCACTGCCGCTCTACCTGCTGTGCGGGCTGGCCCGCCGGCGGCGGCTGCTGTCGCAAGAGGCCTCGCTCAAGTACTTTCTGCTTGGCGCGTTCTCGTCGGCGTTCTTCCTGTACGGCGCGGCCATGCTGTACGGCTACGCCGGGACGCTGGACCTGGCCGGGATCGCCACTGCCGTGGACACCAGAGCGCCCAACACCCCGCTGGCACTGATCGGCGTGGCCCTGTTGCTGGTCGGGCTGTTGTTCAAAGTCGGTGCCGTTCCGTTCCATTCGTGGATCCCCGACGTCTACCAGGGCGCCCCCACCGCGATCACCGCGTTCATGGCCGCGGCCACCAAGATAGCCGCGTTCGGCGCGACACTGCGCATCTTCTACGTCGCACTACCCCAGTTGCGCGACGATTGGCGGCCGGTGCTGTGGGCGATCGCGATCCTGACCATGGTGGTCGGCACCATCACCGCTGTCACCCAGACCGACGTCAAACGGATGCTGGCCTACTCGGCGGTGGCGCATTCCGGGTTCATCCTCACCGGTGTGATCGCGGCCAACCCGGCCGGGGTCTCCTCGACGTTGTTCTATCTGTTCGCCTACGGATTCAGCACTCTCGGCGCGTTCGCGGTCGTCGGCCTGGTCCGCAACCGCACCGGCGAAGAAGCCACCGGGATGGCCCAGTGGGCCGGCCTGGGCCGGCGGTATCCGATTGTCGGCGTGGTCTTTTCGCTGTTCCTGCTGGCATTCGCCGGGATTCCGCTGACCAGTGGATTCGTCAGCAAGTTTGCGGTGTTCAAGGCTGCGGGTGAAGGCGGCGCGATCCCCCTGGTCATCGTCGGCGTCATCGCCAGTGCCGTCGCGGCGTACTTCTACGTGCGGGTGATCGTGCTGATGTTCTTCACCGATCCACCCGACGATGCACCGGAAGTCGTCGTCCCCAGTGGACTGTCCACCGCCGTCATCACCGTCACCGCGGCCGTCACCTTCGCACTCGGCGCACTGCCACAGCCCCTGCTGGATCTGGCAAACAACGCCCAGGTGTTCCTGCGCTGAGCGCTCATCGCGAGCAGACGCAATCTCGCACAAATGTGCGGCGTAGCATGCGATTTTATGTCTGCTCGCGATGTTGTCCTGACCGCTGACCACGGCGCCGTCCGGGTTCTCACCCTCAATCGCCCACAGGCACGGAATGCCCTGGGCCGCGAGCTGATCGAGGAACTCTACGCCGCGCTGGACACCGCCGATTCCGACATCTCCGTGCGGGCGATCGTGCTCACCGGCACCGACCCGGCCTTCTGCGCGGGCGTCGACCTGAAAGAGGCGCAAACGCTCGGCATGGAGTATTTCGAGCAATTCCGATTGCACAACTGCATCACCAAGACCGGCGAGCTGCGTACCCCGATCATCGGCGCGGTCAACGGAGCGACGTTCACCGGTGGACTGGAGATGGCGCTGGGTTGCGACTTCCTGATCGCCTCCGAGCGTGCGGTTTTCGCCGATACCCACGCCCGGGTCGGCATCCTGCCCGGGGGTGGGATGACGGCACGGCTTCCGCATGTAGTGGGTGCCGCCATGGCTCGCCGCCTGTCGATGACGGGCGAGGTAGTCGATGCGGCGCGCGCCGAACGCCTGGGTCTGGTCACCGAAGTGGTGCCGCACGAGGCGCTGTTGGGCCGCGCGCTGGAGCTCGCGGCTCAGATCGCCGAGGTGCCCGGGCCGACCATGGCCGGGCTCAAGGAGATCTATACCCGCGGTACGACGCCGCTGATCGCCCCCGCACTGGCCGCCGAGCAGGATATCGCCGGGGCACAGAGCCGTGACTTCGACGGCCTGGGCGAACGTTATCAAGCGGTGGCTCAACGCAACCGAGGTCAGATCGACGGCTAGGCCAACGGCCCGGGTTCGATGATCGTCATCCCAGCTCCGGCCAACTCGTCCATCGCGGCCATCGCCACACCAGCCTCGTCGAGACCCACCACACGGGTCACCAACCGCTCCGGGTCCAACGCTCCGGACGCGATGAGGTCGAGCATTGCCGGATAGTCGACGGCGGGCATGCCGTGCGACCCGAGAATCGAGAGTTCCTGCGCGATCACCCGGTCCATGGGGAACGCGGTCCGCGCCGCGTCCCCGAGGAGTAGGCCGACTTGAATGTGCCGCCCGCGCCGCCGTAATGCCGCGACCGACGCTGCCGCGAGCGCCGGATGACCAAGGGCGTCAACACCGATGTGTACGCCACCACCGGTGCGTTCCACCACTTCTGCGGCAAGGCCGGCCGTTTCGCTGCTGTCGACGAGTTCGTCGGCACCAAACTCACCGGCCGCCGTCAAGGCGGCCTCGTTCACGTCGACCGCGACGACATTGGCGCCGAACGCCTTCGCGATCATCACCGCCGAGAGGCCGACCCCGCCACAGCCGTACACTGCCACCCATTGGCCGGGCGCTACTGCGCCATGGGTGACCACGGCCCGGAACGACGTCGCGAACCGGCACCCCAGCGAGGCAGCCGCAGCGAACGAGACACTTTCGGGCAGGCGGACGAGATTGGTCTGAGCCCGCGGTACCGCCACCCGCTGAGCGAACGATCCCGGCAACGTGAAGCCCGGCTGCTCCTGGTCGGGGCACACCTGGGCGTCGCCGTCCGCACAGAACTCGCATCGCCCGCAGCCCAGCACGAACGGGGCCGTCACGCGATCCCCCACCTGCCAGCCGCAGACGCCGGCCCCGACGGCCGCTATCACCCCGGCGAATTCGTGCCCGGGAATGATCGGCAGCGCCACGGGATCATGGCCACGCCAGGCATGCCAGTCGGATCGACACAGACCGGTGGCCGCGACATCGACGACCACTCCGTCGTCGGGGCACTCGGGATCAGCGACCTCGACCACCGCCGGCAGCACGCCGAACTCGGAATACACCACTGCACGCACAGTGGTGATGGTAGGCGGCGCCGGCGAGGCTCAGCGATGGCGTTTCAGGATGAAGCCGACGGTCCGCTCGCCGAATCCAGGCAATGCCGGTGTGGACATCTCCACCTGTCGGCGCGCCTGCTCGACCACCGGCGTGTCCGGATCCAGCACCGACAGGTAAACCTCATGAGCGGCAAGCGAATTCACAGCAGACTCGACGTAACCGTCGACCACCTCACAGTGCGTCGGTTCCGGCCCGTTCTCGAAGAGCCAGGCCGGTGCATCGACCAGCGAGTCATGAGCAGCCGCCACTGCGTGGGCGAACTCGATGTGATCTCGCTGGTTCGGAGCGTCGGGCGCCCAGCTCGGGCCGCTGTAGATGGTGACGACGACGTCGGGCCGCAACGCCGCGATGGCCTCGGCGATCTTCGCCCGCAACTCAGGGGTATTGCGGATGTTGCTGTCCGGAAACTCCCAGAACTGCACGTCGTCCACCCCCACGATGGCCGCCGACCGGCGCTGCTCCTCTTCCCGCAGCGGTCCGGCCTCCTCGGGCGCCATCCCCGCGATACCTACCTCGCCGCGTGACGCCAGCGCGTAATGCACGGTCTTGCCGGCAGCGGTCCACTTCGCCACGGCCGCGCCGATCCCGTATTCGGGGTCGTCCGGGTGCGGCACCAGTACCAGCGCGGTCTGCCATTCGGTGGGGAAGGGTTGTACCGCCATGGCTAGCTCGCCCGCGTGTTGTGAGCGGGCCGGCTCAGCCACCGCCAGTCATGTTCGGCGTTCATCACACCAGTGTCGGACCTCAACGATGGTTCATGTCAACCCCAACTCTGCGGTCGGTAGGCAGCGCCCGGGTGCTCAGCGGCCAGCAACGGTCCGCCGCCTCCGAGCCGCTCGCGCAGTGTGACCCGCTCGGCCCGGTCGGGCACGCGGCCGCGGCGACGTAATTCCGGCACGACATGGCGAGCGAAGTCGACGAACGTGCCGGGAGTCGTGACATAGGCCAGGTTGAACCCGTCGACGTCGGCCTCCTCCACCCAACGTTCGAGTTCGTCGGCCACCTCGGCCGGCGAGCCGACCACTACCGGGCCACGCCCACCGAGGCCGACCTCGTGAGCCAGCTCGCCCGCCGTCCAGTTCCGGTCGGAGGTGGTGAACGATGCCAGCGCAGAGCGATTTGCCTCGGTCTGGACGTACCGCAGGGGTTCGTCCGCCCCGAGTTCGGACAGGTCAACCCCGGTCCAGCCACCGAACAACGCCAGTGCGCCTTCGGTGCTGACAAACCGCCGGTAGTCGTGCAACTTGGCGACGGCCTCTTCGCGGGTTTCGGCGACGATCGGGGTGAGCATCGTGAACACCTTGATGGACCGGGGATCTCGTCCGCGTTCCGCGGCTGCGGTGCGCAATGCCTTGACGGGCCTGGCCACGATCTCGGGCGTCGGGCCCGATACGAACACCGCCTCCGCGTGAGCCGCGGCGAAGCGGACTCCTCGCGGTGAAGCGCCCGCCTGAAACAACGTCGGCGTGCGCTGCGGAGACGGTTCGCACAGGAACGGCCCCGGGACGCTGAAGTAGCGCCCTTTGTGTTCGATGTCGTGGACCTTCGCCGGATCTGTGAACACTGCTCGTTCGCGGTCGCGGACGACGGCGTCGGGTTCCCAGGATGCCTCCCACAACTTGTAGCAGACCTCGAGGTACTCCTCGGCGATCTCGTACCGCTCGTCATGCGGGATCTGGGCATCCAGACCGAGATTCCGGGCCGCACTGTCGAGGTAGGAGGTGACGATGTTCCACCCCACCCGACCACCGGTCAGGTGATCCAGGGTCGAGAACCGGCGCGCCAGTGCGTAGGGCTGCTCATAGGTCAGCGACGCCGTGACACCGAATCCCAGGGTGTCGGTGACCGCCGCCATCGCCGAAACAGCCAAGGTCGGGTCGTTGACCGGTACCTGTGCGGCGTCGACCACCGCCGCATCGCGCGAACCGCCGTACACGTCGTACACGCCGAGCACGTCGGCGAGAAACAACGCGTCGAAGCCACCGGCCTCCAGTGTTCGGGCCAATTCCGTCCAGTAACCGAGTTCCCGGTACCGGTAGCCCTGGTCTTCTGGGTGCCGCCACAGACCGGCGGACTGGTGCCCGACGCAAGCCATGTCGAAGGCGTTTAGATAGATCCTGGTCATCGGACATCCCCGATCTCGTCCAGATGTGTCTCCCGCGCGAAATAGGCGGCGGTGAAGGTGATCGCGGTCAGCACCGCGAAGTAGCCGACGATCAGCCAGGGGCTGCCGCCACCGGCGACCAGCAGGGCCGCCGCGATCAACGGTGCGAAACCGCCCGAGAGCACCGCGCCGATCTGATACCCCAACGAGGCACCGCTGTAGCGCACCCGGGTATCGAACAGTTCCCCGAACCAGGCGGCCTGCGGCCCGTACATGGCGTCGTGAGCGATGTTGACGCCGAACACGATCGACAACACGATCGCGATGTGCGATCCGGTCTGCGCCGCGACGAAGAACAGGATCAGGGCCAACACTCCGGTCACCGCTCCGAACAGGTATGGCGGCCGCCTGCCGATCCGGTCGGACAACAGAGCCCACGCCGGCGTGCTGATCAGGCCGACGGCCGACGCGATCAGTACGGCAGTCAAGCCGACCTGACCACCCGCGGCCGACGAATCCTGGAGGTAGGTCAACGAATACGTGGTCAACAGGACGAACAACGCGATCTGCGAGAACCGCAGTCCGGTGGTGATCAACACATTGCGCGGCTGGGTGCGCAGGACTTCCAGCACCGGAAGCCGCGCCACCTCGCCGCGGTCCCGAACCCGGGTGAACATCTCGGCATCGGTGAGCCTGAGCCGGATCACCAGACCCACGACGACCAGAACGGCACTGAGCAAGAAGGGTATTCGCCAACCGTAGGCCAGGAAGGCCTCGGGTCCGGTGGCCGACCGGGTGAGGTAGAAGACCGCCGTCGACAGCAACATGCCCGCCGGCGAACCCAATTGGGTGAAGCTGCCGAACAAACCGCGCCGACCCGGCGGTGCGTGCTCCACCGAGAGCAATGCCGCACCACCCCATTCGGCACCCACCGCCAAGCCCTGGAGCAGCCGCAGACCCACCAGCAGTACCGGTGCGAGCAGCCCGATCTGGGCGTAGGTCGGCAGCAGCCCGATCGCGAACGTGCTCAGGCCCATGCCCACCAGCGCGATGACCAGAACGGTCTTGCGCCCCAGCCGATCTCCGTAGTGGCCCGATATCAGGGCACCCAGCGGCCGGGCACCGAACCCCGCGGCATAGGTCGCGAACGAGGCCAACGTGCCGGCAGTCGACGAGATGTTCGGGAAGAACAGCGGTTTGAAGACCAGCGCCGCGGCCGTGGCATAGAGGTAGAAGTCGTACCACTCGATCGTGGTGCCGACCGCACTGCCCAACGCGACGGTGCGCGCACTCGGCGTGGTCACTGAACGGGGTTCGGCAAGAGTCACGTCAGCGCAGGTTATGCAGCCTCCGGACCACTCGGAAGGGTTGTCCTCAGGCTGAGGTAAAGGCGTCGGACCTCACTTGCTGACGGTGGCCCCGTGCACCAGGATCGCCGCCGTCTGCGCCACCCACTCGTCGTCGAGCTCACGCTCGGGCCACAGCAGCATCCGCAACATGGTCGACCCGCCGATCAGCTCCACCAGACGGTCCGGGTCGACATCCGGTTGCACCTCGCCGCGCATGATCCCGTCGACGATTCGGGCGCGCACCGTGACGAAGGTTCCCGCGAACCGCTGCATCACCCGGGCATTGAGGTCGGTGTCGGCCACGACGTCGGCCACCAGACCGGGCAGCGCCGCACGCATCACCGGGCTGGTGAACACGTCGCGCGCGGCACCGATCATCGCCCGGATGTCAGCGGCAATGTCGCCCGCCGGCGTCGTCAACGCCGTCGCGGCAGCCGGAAACACTGCTTCGTGCACCAACTCCGCCTTACTCGACCACCGGCGGTACAGCGCGGTTTTGGTGGTCTGGGCGCGCTCGGCGACGGCCGCCATGGTCAAGTTGGCGTAACCGATTTCGACAAGCAGGTCCGTAGTCGCCTGCAATATGGCAGCGTCGATGCGCGGGTCTCGGGGACGTCCCGCTCCGGCGGTCTTGCCAAGCGGTGATGGCTCTGCTTTCATAACGCTACTAACAGTATCGTAATTGTGGCCGTAAGGAACAGTTGAATGGCAAACGAGGCCGTGGACGCTCCTGTCGAGAACGTCGACCACCTGCAACGCTCCAGCCGTGACGTCACCACCCTGCCATCGGTGCTGTCGAAATGGCTGTCCACCGTGATGCCCGGCGGTGTCACCCCCGAAATCACCGTGGAGAGCGGGGTCGACTCCAACGGCATGTCCTCGGAGACGATCATGCTGACCGGCCGCTGGGAAGAAGACGGCGAGTCCAAGGAGCAGAAGTGGGTGGCCCGCGTCGCCCCCACCGCCGACGACGTCCCGGTGTTCTCGTCCTACCGTCTTGACCACCAGTTCGAGGTGATGCGCCAGGTCGGCGAACTCACCGACGTACCCGTGCCCAACGTGCGCTGGATCGACACCGCCGGAGAGGTGCTCGGCACCCCGTTCTTCCTGATGGACCGGGTCGACGGACAGGTGCCCCCGGACGTCATGCCCTACACCTTCGGCGGCAACTGGTTCGCCGACGCCCCCCTCGACCGCCAGCGCGAGCTGCAAGACCGCACCGTCGAGGTACTGGCGAAACTGCATGCGATCCCCGACGCCGCCGAGCGCTTCGCGTACCTGTCCGAGGTGGATCCGCCCGGTGAGACCCCGCTGCACCGGCGCTTCGCCTGGCTGAAGGACTGGTACGAGTACTCGGTTCCCGACATCGGCCGTTCCCCGTTGGTCGAACGCGCGCTGACGTGGCTGGAGGACAATTTCCCCGAGGATGTGGCGGCGTCGGAAACCGTTCTGACGTGGGGCGACTCCCGCATCGGCAACGTGCTCTACGACAACTTCCGGCCGGCGGCCGTACTCGACTGGGAGATGGCCACCATCGGCCCCCGTGAACTCGATGTCTCCTGGATCATCTTTGCGCACATGGTGTTTCAGGAACTGGCGGGCATGGCCGGGCTGGCGGGTCTGCCGGACGTCATGCGTGAGGAGGACGTCCGCGCCACCTACCGGGAACTGACCGGGGCGGAACTCGGCGACCTGCGCTGGTTCTACGTCTACTCAGGTGTCATCTGGTGTTGCGTGTTCATGCGCACCGGTGCCCGGCGGGTGCACTTCGGCGAAACCGAGAAACCCGACAATGTCGAAACGATGTTCTACCACGCGCCGTTGCTGCGGCGCCTGATCGAGGAGTCGTAAATGCTCGGCCCGATGGACGAATTCCCGGTCCACCAAGTCCCCCAACCGATCGCCTGGCCCGGATCGTCGGACCGGAACTTCTACGACCGTTCGTACTTCAACGCCCATGACCGCACCGGAGACATCTTCGTCATCACCGGTCTGGGCTACTACCCCAACCTCGGGGTGAAGGACGCCTATTTCCTGGTACGACGCGGAGATGAGCAGACAGCCGTCCACCTGTCCGACGCGATCGACCAGGACCGGCTCAACCAGCACGTCGGCGCCTACCGGGTCGAGGTCCCCGAGCCGCTCAAGAAGGTCCGCATCGTGCTCGAGGAAACCGAGGGCATCGCCGCGGATCTCACCTGGAACGGGCTCTTCGACGCCGTCCAGGAACAGCCCCACCTGATGCGTCAGGGCAACCGGGTGACTCTCGATGCCCAGAGATTTGCCCAATTGGGTTCCTGGAGCGGCTATCTGGAGATCGACGGTCAGCGCATCGACGTGGACCCGGAAACCTGGATCGGCTCGCGCGATCGATCTTGGGGAATCCGGCCGATCGGTGAGGCCGAACCCGCCGGACGCCCCGCCGACCCGCCGTTCGAAGGCATGTGGTGGCTGTATGTTCCGATGGCGTTCGACGACTTCTCGATCGTCTTCATCATCCAGGAGGAGCCCAACGGCTTCCGCTCGCTCAACGACTGCAGCCGGGTGTTCAAGGACGGCCGCGTCGAGCAGCTCGGCTGGCCACGGGTGAAGATCCACTACCGTTCCGGCACCCGAATTCCCACCGGGGCCACCATCGAGGCCACCACGCCGGACGGCACCCCGGTCCGGTTCGACGTGGAATCCAAACTGCCCGTGCCGATTCACGTCGGCGGCGGTTACGGCGGCGACGCCGACTGGATCCACGGCGTGTGGAAGGGCGAGAAGTTCACCGAACGCCGCACCTACGACATGAACGACCCGGCAGTCGTCGGCCGGACCGCATTCGGCGTGATCGACCATGTCGGACGGGCACTTTGCACCGAGGGCAACGCAGCGCCGGTGGAAGGATGGGGCTTGTTCGAGCACGGCGCACTCGGCCGGCACGACCCCTCCGGCTTCGCCGACTGGCTCACCGTCGCCCCGTAGACCCATCGTTTGTCACGCCAGAGTGGCTGTCGCCGTCGACGGCCACTCTGGCGTGACAGAGCACGGGGGCCCGAACCGTCGGAACCACTCTGGCGTGACGTTCGGGCGTGAGAGTCACTCTGGCGTGACAACGGGCCGGCGTGACGTAGGCCCGGCTCAGGAGGTCCAGAACAGCGCGCCCGCACCGATCGCCTCGACCAGGCAGTAGAACCAGTTGGGATAGAAGGCCGTCCGTTCGTCGAACACCGCTGAGACCGCGCGGCCGACCGCCATTCCGGCCAGCGCGGCGCCGACGGTGATCAGTATCCCGGTGCGCACGTGCCCCGGCGCCACGGCCGCGTAAGCCAGCACCGCGGCCATGGCGAGACCGAAACCGCCATACACGCCACGGACTTCCGCGCGGGCCGCTGCAGTTCTGAGGTCATAGTCGAACGGACGCAAGATCGTCTGCGGAGCCGCCAGCGCATACACACCCATCCCGACGAAGAACATCCCGACGACGGCGATGACGGCGTTGCTCACGGTCTTACCTCCTGTTTCGCGTTGTCCGCCCAGCATGCAGACTCAACGCGTGCCGGCGCTTCCACAAACCAGCCGCTGACGACGGGCCTTCGTATCCGGACGCCGTGACGAGCGTGCGCAGAATGTCGGTGAAATGCGGCGTGCCGGGCGACAGACACGCACGCTCGCGGTGATTAGGAAGCAGCCTCGGCGGCGGGAGCAGGCACGGGGGCACGACCGAAGACCATCGACTCGTCGATGCGGTCGAAACGGTGGTCGATGGCGTCCAGCACGTAGTTGTGCCGCACGTGCCACGGCCGCTTCGTGCCCGAACGCGGCAACGCATGCTCAGAACGCTGGATGTAGCCGGCCTCGAGATCCCACGTCCGCTTCTCGGGCATCGGTACCGCGCCCTTGTGCGGATAGGCATGGGTGTAACCGTGAGCACCCATGTAGGCCAAGAGGTTTGCGAAAGCCCGCGCGGTCATGTCGGCTCGCAGTGTCCATGACGCGTTGGTGTAACCGATGCACCAGGCCAGGTTCGGCACGTCCTCGAGCAGGAACTCCTTGTAGACGAACCGCTCGGTCGGCTTGACCTCGTGACCGTCCACTGCCAGCCGGATCCCGCCGAGGGCTTGCAGTTGCAGGCCGGTCGCGGTGACGATCACGTCGGCATCGACCCGCCCACCCGACTTCAACACGATGCCCGCGGCGTCGATGTGGTCGATGTGATCGGTGACGATATCGACCCGGCCGTCACTGATGTGCTCGTAGAGGTCGCCGTCGAGCACCAGGCACATGCGCTGGTCCCACGGGTTGTATCGCGGCTTGAAATGCACGTCGACGGGATAGCCCTCGGGCAGCGCGGCGATGGTGCGGTTGCGGACCAGCCAGCGCCCGAACTTGGGTGCCTTGCGGAACATGAAATACGTCAGCATATGGATCGCCGCGTTGCGGGCCCGCACCACCTGGTGAGACAGCCTGCGCGGCAGGATCTTCCGGATGGCTTGCACCATCGGGTCGATGCGCGCCATCGACATCATGTAGGTCGGTGAGCGCTGCAGCATCGTCACGTGGGCGGCCTGCTGGGCCAGGGCGGGCACCAGGCTGATCGCCGTGGCACCGCTGCCGATCACCACCACACGCTTGCCGGAGTAATCCAGGGACTCGGGCCAGAACTGCGGGTGCACCACCTCACCGGCGAAGCTGTCGATACCGGGGAATTCCGGGGTGTAGGGCTCGTCGTAGTTGTAGTAGCCGGTGCCGCAGAACAGGTACCGGCACCGGTAGGTCCTCGGTTGTCCGTCCTGCTCGGTCTGCACGGTCCAGGTGTCGGTGCCCGAATCCCAATCCGCGGACAACACATGGGTGTTGAACCGGATGTGCCGGTCGATGCCGTGTTCGCGCGCCATCTCGGTGAGATAGGCGCGGATGTCGTCGCCGTCGGCCACGTTCTCCGGCTTGGTCCACGGCTGGTACGGGAAGCTCAACGTGAAGATGTCGCTGTCCGAGCGGATCCCCGGGTAGCGGAACAGGTCCCAGGTGCCGCCGATCCGCTCCCGGCGTTCCAGCACGGCGTACGTCAGGCCAGGGCTCTTCTCGTGCACCCGGAAGGCCGCACCCAGCCCTGAAATCCCGGCTCCGATGATGAGTACATCCGTGTACTCCGGATCCACCGCACCCATGGCGAACCTCCTTTGGTCCCGGCGAGTACCACCCAGCCTAGGTGCTCAGTCGCGCAGCGCGTCAACGATCTGGGCAAGCGAATCCAGCGCGATGGGACCCGGTTGATACAGGCAGATCCGGTCGGACACCCCGCCCACCCGATCCCGGATATGGGCAGCGATGTCGGCGGGGCTGCCGCAGGCGGCGATGGTGTGCAGCACCTCGTCGTCGATCAGCGAACCCATCTCCTGCCACCGGCCCTGTTTGGACAGCGCATTGAGCTCGGGCTGCAAATCGCCCCAGCCGTGCACCTCCAGCACCGGGCGGTACGCCGGGGTCGAGCCGTAGAAGGCCAGTAGCCGCCGTGCCGCGTCGTGATCGTCTCCCGCCGACACGATGATCTCCGGGACGATGGCCAGCTCCCCTGCGTCGCGGTCGGCGGCGGCGAGCCCCTCACGGACCGCCGGCAATGTCGCCTCATGGAGGAACCTCTTGGACCCGAACGGCATGACCAGCAGGCCGTCGGCGAACTGCGCGGTGGCCCGGGTGAGCCGGGGCCCCAACGCGCCGACGTAGATCGGCGGCGGACCGTACGGGTTGTCCCGCGGCGTGAACGTCGGCGTCATCAGCGTGTGCCGGTAGTACTCGCCTCTAAAATTCAAGGAGCCGAGTCCGTCTGGGTTCTCCCAGGCGGCGAAGATCGCCCGCAACGCCGCGACGAACTCGGACATCCGAGCCACCGGGCGGTCGAACTGCGCGCCGAAGCGCTTCTCGATCTGGGTGCGGATCTGCGTGCCGAGCCCCAGGGTGAAGCGGCCGCCGGACAGGATCTGGTGGTCGATCGCCTGGTGCGCCAGGTGAATCGGGTTGCGGGGAAAGGCGATTGCCACGTTGGTCATCAGGTCCAGCCCGCCCACCGTCGCTGCCAGGGTCAAGGGGGTGAACACATCGTGGGGCCCCTCGAAGGTGAACACCCCGTCGGCGCCGGCCTCACGCAAGGCCGCGGCCCGGTCGATGGCCCCCTGCGGCCCGAACAACGCTGTCATCACCTTCACGCGTGAGAGCCTAGACAGGTGAGCATCCCAACGAGCACCGACGTCGTCGTGGTCGGCGCCGGCTTCGCCGGCCTGTCCGCCGCGCGCGCCCTGGTCCGACTCGGACACCAGGTGGTGGTGCTGGAGGGGCGGGACCGCGTCGGCGGACGCTCGTCGACCACCACGATCGCCGAGGTGCCGGTCGACCTGGGCGGCACATTCGTCGGCCCCACCCAAGATGCGGTGCTGGCGCTGGCCGACGAACTCGGGTGCGACACGGTGCGCACCTACGACCGCGGCAAGAACCTGATCCGGTGGCACGGCCGGGTGCGCTCGTACCGCAGCACCATCCCGCGGCTGTCGATGATGGAACTGTTCGACGTCTCCCGGATCCAGTGGCGCTTCGAACGGCTGTGCCGAGGCATCCAGGTCAGCGAGCCGTGGAAGAGCGCGAACGCCCACGAACTCGATGAGCTCAGCCTCGAAAAATGGTTGCGTTCGGCCGGTGCGGGCGCCTCCACCCGCAACCTCATGGCGATCATGTCGCGAGTGACCTGGGGTGCCGAGCCCGACGAGGTTTCGATGCTGCACGCCGCCCGCTACGTCAAAGCCGCCGGTGGGCTGGACCGCATGCTCGACGTGCGCGACGGAGCCCAGCAGGACCGGTTTCCCGGGGGCACCCAGCAGATCGCGGCCAAGATGTCCGACGAACTCGGAGACCGGGTGGTGCTCGACGCCCCCGTCGGCGGCATCGAGCGCCGCCCCGACGGCACCGTGGCGGTGAGTTGCCCGGCCGGTGAGGTACTGGCTCGTGCGGTGATCGTGGCGATACCGCCGGCGCACCGGGGAGCTATCGAGTTCAACCCGCCGCTGCCCAAGCCGTACACCGAGCTGGCCGAGAACTGGCCGCAGGGCAACCTGAGCAAGGCCTACGCCGCCTACGAACGACCGTTCTGGCGGGCCAACGGCTGTTCGGGCGAGGCCTTGTCCGACGAAGGCCCGGTGTTCATCACCTTCGACGTCAGCCCCGGCGACGGAGGTCCCGGAATCCTGTTGGGGTTCACCGACGCCCGCACGTTCGACCGGCTGTCTGCCGACCAACGGCGCGAGCAGGCCCTGTCCGGATTCGCCACCCTGTTCGGCGACGCGGCGCTCAAGCCGATCGACTACGTCGACCACTGTTGGGGCACAGAACCGTTCGCGCCCGGTGGACCCACCGCCGCAGTGCCGCCTGGATCGTGGACACAGTACGGCCGGTGGCTGCGCGAACCGGTGGATTCCATCCATTGGGCCGGCACCGAAACCGCCGATGAATGGACAGGATTCCTCGACGGGGCGGTCCGGTCCGGTCAGCGCGCGGCAGCCGAAGTCGCCGGCCGGCTTACTGGCTGACTGCCCGGGGAAAAGCCACCGATTCGGCCAGGGCCCGCAACTGGGCGTTCACCTGTGCCGGGCACTCCAGAATGGCGCAGTGCCCTCCGGGCACCTCGACGAAGGCGCTGAGGTTCGGGACATCGGCCGCGATCCGGCGCGACGCGTTGATGGGCAGCAACCGGTCTTTGACGCTGCCGATCACCAGCGTCGGCACCGACAGGTTACGGACCGAGATGTGTTGTGAGCCCAGCCCGTTGACCAGAGTGCGGGCCCACCCGCCGCGACCGGCGGCCGGGGTCTCGGCGAACAGCCGGTAGACGAACTCGGCGACCCACGGCTCGGCATCGTGGCCGACGGCCAGATGCGCGACGAGACGCTTGTTGGGGCGCTCGGCGATCCGGGGCATCCAAGCACCGCCCAAAGTCCTGATCGCGGTACCGGCCGTGCGAATCCGGGTGGCCGCCAACGGCGCCGGGACCCGCAGCAGGTTCACGTCGCGCACCAGGTCACCGGTGGTGGTGTTGATCAGAGCGACGGCGTCGGCACGGGCGGCCACCCGGGCCGGGTAGCGCTGCGACCACGAGGTGATCGCGATGCCACCCATGGAATGTCCGGCGACGACTGCCCTTTCGCCGGGATTCAGCGTGGCGTCGAGTACCGCGTCCAGGTCGGCCGCGAGGTGGTTGAGGCTGTAGCGGTGCCGCCCGCGCGGGGTCTCGCTGCGGCCGTGACCGCGGTGGTCGTAGGCGATGACGCGGTAGTCGGTGGCCAAATCGGCGATCTGGTGGGCCCAGACGCCGATGGCGCAGGTGATGCCGTGGGCCAGCACGATCGGGTAACCGTCCTGCGGCCCGAATACCTCGGCATGCAACCGCACGCCGTCGACGGCACGCACCTCGACAGCGCGTCCCGGTGGTAGCTGGGGAAGGGCCATGTTGCTCCGATCATTGGCGTCGTTGCCGGTCGAATCCGAGGTTCTATGAGCCTACCGCGTCGGTGATCAGCACCGGTTTGACGACGTCAGCGGCCTTGGCGGCGGCCCAGGCCCGGTCGAAGCCGGCAAACGGGTAGCGGGTCACGATTCTGTCGAGCGGGAGTTCGCCACGGCGGTGCAGATCGACCAGGCGCGGGATGAAGGTCTGCGGCTCGCTGTCGCCCTCCACCACACCGCGCACGGTCAGGCCCTTGCCCATGATCGCCGCGACGGGCAGCTCGGCGGTCAGTGCGCCGAGACCCAGCAGTGCCAGCGTGCCGCGCTCCCGCAGCACCCCGACCGCCGCGGCCAGTACGTCGGGACGGGCGGTGGTGTCCACTACGCCGGCCACTCCCCCGGTCAGCTCCAGCACGGCGGCGGCGACGTCGGAAGCTATGGGGTCGATGGTGGCAGTAGCCCCCAGTTCGGTTGCCAGCGTGCGCCGCTGCGCGATCGGGTCGACCGCGACGACGGTGCGGCAGCCCGCGATACGGGCACCCATCACCGCCGAGAGCCCGACGGCTCCGGCCCCGAACACCACGATCGCATCGTCGGGTTGCGGTGCGAGCACGTTGAGCACTGCGCCCACCCCGGTCTGCACGCTACATCCCAGCGGGGCGGCCAACGCCGGGTCGATCGGGTCGGACAACACCACCGCGTTGCGACTGCCCGCGATCGCATAGGTGCAGAAGCTGGACTGGCCGAAGAAGCCGCCGCCGACGGGAGCACCGTCGAGATGCAGGGCACTGGATTCATCGCGACGGCTACCGCGCATGTTGAGATCGGTGGAGCGCTCGCAGTAGGCCGGGCTGTCGGCCCGACAGTTGGTACAGGTGCCGCAACTGGCGAAGGTGAGTACCACCTGGTCGCCGACCCTGGGAGTGGCCTCCGGTCCGACCTGGATCACCGTGCCCGCACCTTCGTGGCCGAACACCATGGGTAGCTTGCGGAATCGTGCTGCCACACTTACGTCGGTGTGGCAGATGCCTACCGCCTCGATTCGGACCAGAACCTCGTCGCCAACCGGCTCCCGAATCTGGACGTCGGTGAGCTGCGGATCGGCACCGGCGTCGAGCAGTACCGCGGCGCGGGCGTTGAGCATCCGGTGATGCTAACCACCAACTTGACACCTGTCACAATTGGCTGGCGACCCCACCAGAAGGAGACACCGATGCGTGCAGCACAGATCACCACCCTCGACGGTCCGGATGCGGTGCGGGTGGCCGAGGTGGACGAGCCCTCCAGCGCCGACGAGGTTGTGATCGACGTCCACGCCGCTGGAGTCGCCTTCCCCGACGCGCTGCTCACCCGCGGTCTCTACCAGTACAAGCCGGAGCTTCCGTTCACCCCCGGTGCCGAGATCGCCGGCGTGGTGCGCAGTGCCCCGGCCGATGCCCATGTCGCCGCCGGCGACCGCGTGCTCGGCCTGACCATGTTGTCGGGCGGCATGGCCGAAGTCGTCGCCCTGCCCGCCGAGCGCGTGTTCCCGCTGCCGGATGCCGTGTCGTTCGAGGCCGGCGCCGGGATCCTGTTCAACGACCTGACCGTGCAGTTCGCGCTGCGCACCCGCGGCCGTTTGACCCAGGGCGAGACCGTGCTGGTGCACGGCGCGGCCGGCGGCATCGGCACCTCGGCGCTGCGTCTGGCCCCTGCGCTGGGCGCCGCGCGCACCATCGCGGTGGTCTCGACCGAGGAGAAGGCCGAGATCGCCCGGGCCGCAGGCGCATCGGATGTGGTGCTGGCCGAGGGATTCCGCGAGGCGGTCAAGGAACTCACCGGCGGCCGCGGCGTGGATGTGGTCCTCGACCCGGTCGGCGGTGACCGCTTCACCGACTCGCTGCGCTCGCTGGCCGTGGGCGGACGGTTGTTGGTGGTCGGGTTCACCGGCGGCGAGATCCCCACGGTCAAGGTCAACCGCCTGCTGCTCAACAACGTCGACGTGATCGGCGCGGGCTGGGGTGCCTGGACCTTCTCGCACCCCGGCTATCTGCAGGAGCAGTGGGCCGAACTGCAGCCGCTGCTGGCCTCCGGCGCGGTGCCCCCACCGCAGCCCGAGGTGTATCCACTGGAGCAGGCCGCCCAGGCCATCGCGTCACTGGAAAACCGCAGCGCCAAGGGCAAAGTGGTGCTGAAACTCAGGTAGCCGGGCTCACGGCAGTGCCCGGGCCGCGATCTCGGCCACCCGGTCGAGGGTGGCCCGCGGAACGCGGTCGCGGGCAGCTTGGGCGATGCCGCTCAGCGTGGACATGACGTACTGGGCCAGCGCCTGGGCATCGGTGTCGGCCGGCACGTCTCCGGCTGCGATGTCGGCGCTGACCTTGTCGGCGAGCTCATCGGTTTTCTGGCGACGGATGCGTCGCAGAGCGGCCCGCACATCCGGATCGACGGTGCCGTCGTCGCCGCTGACGATCAGGCATCCGTTGGGCAGGCCGCGGCGGGTATAGCGGGCCGGAGCTTGCCGGAGGATCCGGGCGAAGGCGCCGCGGGCGGTGGCCTCTTCCCGCAGCGCGGCGTTGATGAACCCGCCGTAGCGCTCGTCGTATACCTGCACCGCCTCGTTGAACAGGCATTGCTTGTCGCCGAAAGCGGCGTAGATACTCGGGATTCCGATGCCCAGCGCGTTGCTCAGATCGCGCGTGGATGTGGCCTCGTATCCGCGCTCCCAGAACAGCAGGATCGCCTTGTCCAAGGCCGCGTCGCGGTCGAATGAGCGGGGCCGTCCGCGTACCGGGGTCATCCAGCCATTCTATAGCGACCGCTAGCTAATGTGCTAGCGTCGAATTCTGTATCGACCGCTAAAGAAAGGTTGGCACCAACATGCCCCCTCTGATCGGCAAGACCGCCCTGGTGACCGGCGCCAGCCGGGGAATCGGCCGCGCCATCGCCCTTCGGCTGGCCCGCGACGGCGCCCGCATCGGCGTGCACTACGGCAGCCGCGCCGACGCCGCCGAACAGACCGTGCGGCAGATCGCCGAGGCCGGCGGCGAGGCGTTCGCGGTTTCGGCGACGCTCGGCGTCACCGGCGACGCATCGCAGCTCTGGCGGGCCTTCGACGGCCACGCCGACGGCCTCGACATCCTGGTGAACAATGCCGGGATACTCGGCGGACGAATCGCTTTCGACGAGCTGACCGAATCGACCTACGACGAGATCTTCGCGGTGAACACTCGCGCGCCGGTCTTCATCACCCAGCAGGGCTTGTCCCGGATCCGCGACAACGGCCGCATCGTCAACATCTCGACGCGGTTCACCCACGGCTCCCGGATACCCGAGCTGCTCGCCTACGCGATGTCCAAGGCCGCCCTCGATTCGTTCACCGCAACTCTGGCCAAACACGTTGCGCCACGGGGCATCACGGTGAACGCCGTGGGGCCGGGAAGCACCGATACCGACATGAATGCGGCCCGATTGGCCTCCGTGGAGGGACGGGCTGCCGTAGCGGCACAGTCACCGTTCAACCGCGTCGCCACCCCGGCCGATGTCGCCGACATCGTCGCGTTCCTGGCCTCCGAGGATTCCCGGTGGGTGACCGGTCAATGGGTCGACGCCAGCGGAGGGTCGATGCTCTGATGCCGGTCGCGATCTGGATCATCGGTGCCGCGATATTCGCCCAGGGCACAAGCGAACTCATGCTCGCCGGCCTGCTTCCCGAGTTGTCGGCCGATCTCGGTGTGACGATTCCACAAGCCGGCCTGCTGGTATCGGTGTTCGCGCTCGGCATGCTGATCGGCGCACCCATTCTCGCCGTCACCACACTGCGTTGGCCACGCCGGCGGGCCTTGCTGGCATTTCTGACGATCTTCGTCCTGGCACATGTCGCCGGTGCACTCACCGATTCCTACCCCGTGCTGGTGGCGCTCAGGTTCGTCGCGGCATTCGTCTACGCCGGGTTCTGGGCCGTCGGCGCGGGTACCGCGATGTCACTGGTCTCCCCCGACCGGCGCGGCCGCGCGATGAGCATCGTGGCAGGCGGACTCACTGTGGCCACCGTGATCGGGCTGCCCACAGGCACCTGGATCGGCCAGAACCTGGGCTGGCGCGGCGCGTTCTGGGCCGTCGCAGCCATGTCTGCCCTGGCCGCGGGCGCGGTGCTGGCGGCTGTTCCGACGGGACGCCCCGACACCGCGCCGCGGATGGCCGACGAGTTGCGCGGGCTCGCGGTGCCGCGGCTGTGGCTGTCCTACGCCATGACCGCGGTCAGCACCGCGGCATTGCTCGGTACCTTCACCTATCTCGGCGCGATGCTGATCACCACCAGCGGCCTGAAGTCCGAATGGGTGCCGGTGGTGCTGTTCGGCTACGGCGTGGGCGCGCTGGCCGGGATGGCGGTGGGCGGCTACGCGGCAGATCGCTGGCCGCACGGAGTGCTGCTGATCGGATTCGGCGGGTTGTGCGTCGTTCTGGCCGGAATCGGCATCGTCAGCCACCATGCGTTGGCGGTCGGCGCGCTGAGTGTGCTGCTCGGGCTGACCGGGTTCAGTACAAACCCGGCGCTGAACTCGCGGGTCTTCGCGCTGGGCGCGTCCGCGCCGACACTGACCGCCGCCGGAACCACCTCCGCGTTCAACGTCGGGATCGCCCTCGGGCCGTGGCTGGCCGGGCTGGCCCTCACGGCCGGGGCGGGCTACCCGGTCGTGCCGTGGATCGGCGCCGGGCTCGCCGTCGGCGCTCTGGCACTGTTCGTCCTGGACGTCACCCTGGCGCGGGGTCAGCGTGCCGACGCACAGCCGCTGCCCGTCGTGCCGTGTCCGACCTGAACCGCGGCCGGCGGAATAGCGGCGCGCCGCTCGGTGTTGCCGGGTGCGTGACTGAACATGCCGAATTGAGCCCGACCGACTGGGTACGCGCACAGACCGAACGCATCCTCGAACAAGGCACCACCGACGGCGTCGAGGTACTGGACCGCCCCATCGTGCTGTTCACGACCACGGGCGCCAAGTCGGGCAAGAAGCGCTACGTGCCCCTGATGCGCGTCGAGGAGAACGGCCGCTACGCGATGGTGGCCTCCAAGGGCGGCGACCCGGAGCACCCGTCGTGGTACTTCAACGTCAAGGCCAACCCGGCGGTGACGGTGCAAGACGGCGACAAGACCGCGTCGCTGACCGCCCGCGAGCTGTCCGGCGACGAGCGCGAACACTGGTGGAAGCTGGCCGTCGAGGCCTACCCGCCGTACGCCGAATACCAGACCAAGACCACCCGCCAGATTCCGGTCTTCGTCGTCGAGTAACGGTTACCACCAACCGAGTGCGGCCGACATCTGCCGCGCCAACTCGGTGGTGAGGGTGCGAACGTAGGCAGCCGACAGGTGGTGGGCATCGTGGTACACCAGCACGTTGCCCTCCACGGCTCGGCAGATATTCGGCCGGCACACCGCGTCACTGAGGTCGAGGACCTTCATCAGCGGATAGTCGGCCACATGGTCCAGGGTGGGATTGCGCTCGGCCAGGGCCTCGTCGCGGGGCAGGCCACAAGCGTCGGCGTCGCCGCCCTTGGCCAGGCAGTCCACCGGTGAGAAGAACCAGCCGTCGCGGATCATCCACGGCGTGTCGCGTATGCCGAGCATCGGAATCCCGTTGGCGGACAACTCATCCCAGATTCCCAGGTAGTAGTCGGGCACGTAATCGCCCGGACTGTTGAGGATCGGGCGCGTCGAGGTGAAGAACACGTAATCCGGCCGGTCGGCGATGATCTGCGCCAGCGCGTTGTCCGACCACGTCCGGCAGGACGGATATGGCTCGAAGGATCCGGCGATGATCGGCAGCGCCTTGGTGGTCAGCGGGCAGCCGAACTTCAGGTAGGTGGTCACCTTGAAGCCGTGGTGCCTGCCGATCTCGTGCAGCGCGGTCAGCCAATGCTCCGAATGCGACCCGCCGGCCAGCGCGATCGTGCGGGCACCCTTGGGATCGCCGTACACACAGGTGACGACCTCGGCCCCGGTGAAGCCGGTGACGCAATGGTCGATCGAGGAGGGCGGAAGGTCGTCGTCGGCCTCGAGCACACTCGGGCGCATTGGCAGCTTGGCGACCGGTCGATTCTCGATGAGCGCCTGCGCACCGGGATAGTCGCGGAGCGAGAGCATGCCGAGTTCGGCTCCGCTGGCCCGGGCGCGCGCAACATGGCCCTGCCACATCAGGGAGGTGGCCACAAGCACCGCGGCCACCAAGACGACCACCGCACTCGACACCACGCCCGCGCCCGGCCACCGACGCCAAGGCAGCTGAGCCCACCGCACGGTGAGCAGCGCCAGCACACCCAGCCCGAGCAAAATCGCGACGCCGTCGGTCAAACCCACGGCATCGTCGTTGATGGTCGCCAGCCAGAAGATCAACAGGGGCCAGTGCCACAGATACAGCGGATAAGCCGCGGCGCCGATGGCGACCAGTGGAGCGCTGCGCAGGAATTCGATCGTCCTCGGCACCATCCCCTGGGCGCCGCTCACGATCACCAGCACTGTCGCCACCACCGGGATCAACGTCCAGATGCCCGGAGACTGCGCGGCCCGGCCGGTGAGCACGCCGCACACCAGGATCGCCAGCAAGCCGACAGCAGCCGCACCCACACGCAACCATCCGGGCCACCGGGTTCGCCCCATCGGGCCGGCCACGAGTGCCGCGGCCAGCACTCCAGCCAACAGCTCCCAGGCGCGGGCGGCGGTGCTGTAGTAGGCGAGCATCGGGTTGACCGGCTGCGTGGTGACCGCGTAGTACAGCGATGCCGCCGCCGCGACACCGGACGCCGCGATCAAGCTGATGCGCCGCGCCCCGGCACCCCGACGTGCCGTCACCGCGGTGACGACGCCGGCGAGCAGGAAGAACGCGAGCGCGAACTGTCCCAGCACCGCGACCGCCCACAGGTGATGCAGCGGGGTCACTGCCTCACCGGCCTGCACATAGTCGTCCGCCGAGCCGAGCAATTGCCAATTCTGATAGAAGCCCAGGCCGGCCAATGTCTGATCGGCGAAAGCCTCCCATCGGGTCTGCGGCTGGACGAGGGCCGTGAGCACCGCACTGACGGCCACCACGAGAACCAGCGGCGGTACCAGCCGGCGCGCCACCCGTCCGGCCTCGGTCGCCAGCGCCCTCGGGCCCGCCGTGCCGACGACCCGAAGTACCCGACCACCGATGAAGAAGCCGGACAAGACCAGCAGGACGTCCAGGCCGCCAGGCGCTCGTCCGAACCAGAGATGACAGACGACCACCATGACGACGGCAACACCGCCCAGCCCGATCAGGTCATCACGGACCCGCCGCTCGACGCCCGGTACGAGAACCGGATCGCCAACAATCGCCTGCACAGTCAACTTTCCCTGGGCCGCCTTCGCCGGTCGGTGACGACGAGAACACCTGGGGCCGCTCCGTTCGCCGCACAGAGCATAGGCCACACCGCGAATGGGCCGGCGTGGGGCGACCTCAGCGCGGCCGGGATCACCCTGGAGCCGCGGGTGTGACCGCGGACACCAGGCCAATCCGCCTGCGCTGTAGCGAAATTCACAATCTAAGAATTGCTTTTAAGGTTCGCGCCGCGAGACCATGGAGGTGTCCTTTTCTTCGGGCGATCCCCGAAGTGTGGATACCGACAACCAAAACGAGTACCCGCGATCCGGGGCACTTTGGAGGAGTGAGAAGTATGTCGTTCGCACAATTCCGGGCAAATCAGAAGCGCGCCAACATGCGGCGCCGCCTCTATGCGCGGATCAACGAACTGCCGAACTCGTCAGTTCGTGAAGAGCTGATCGCAGTCGTCCAGCGGTACGAGCTTCAGGATGCCCAACACTGAAGCGGCGATCCCGTTATTACAGAGCCGGTGGCCCGAAGGCCTCCGGCTCTGTTGCCTTCAGCGTCAGCCCCGGCCGAAGTACGGCATGGCCCGCGCCATCACGGTCAGCGACGGCACCGCCACCTCCAGCGGCAGATCGACCAGGTGCGCCACGGCACGAGCCACGTGCTCGACGTCGAAAGTCGGCTCGGCGGCCAGACTTCCGTCCGCCTGGAGGGTCTGGTGGCTGAATCCGGCGGTCATGTCGGTGGCGGCGTTGCCGATGTCGATCTGGGTGATGCAGATGTCGATATCGCGCAGATCCAACAACATTGACGCGGTCAACCCGCTCATCGCGTGTTTGGTGACGGTGTAGGCCAGGCTTTTCGGGCGGGGGCGATGCGCGGAGATCGAACCGTTGTTGATGATTCGCCCGCCACGGGGCAACTGCCCGGCCATGACGCGCGCGGCTTCCCTGGCGCAGAACACCGCACCGTCGACGTTGGTGCGCCACGTGGCGTGCCACTGTTGGTCGTCGATCTCGGCGATCGACGCCGACGGCCCGAAAATGCCTGCGTTGTTGAACAACACGTCGACCCGCCCGAATGCCGACACCGTATCGGCGAACAGGTCCCGCACCGAAGCCGACTCCGTGACATCCGTCGGGACCACGCGAGCGTTCGCGTTCCCGTCGGCGACGGCCGCCAGCGCGTCGGCACGGCGTCCCGCCAGCACCACGCGATGGCCGGCGTCCAACAGGACCCGGGCCGTCGCGCGTCCGATGCCGCTACCCGCGCCCGTGATGACCACGACTTTGCCCATGCGTGCGATTGTGCCCGATTCGCTCTAGTGCGTCGGGGTACCGCCTGCCGGGCTCGGGCGCGGTGCGGTGAAGAACGCGGTGATCACGGCGATCACACTGATCATCGCTGCGACCGTGAACGCCGCATGCACGCCGGGAAGATCCGGGGCCCCACCCGAGTGGGACGCCTTGGTCATGACCGTGACGAACAAGGCAGTGCCCGCCGCACCCGCAACCTGTTGCAGCGTCGTCAGGATGGCACTGCCGTGTGAGTAGAACCGGTCGGGCAAGACACCGAGTGCGTCAGTCATCAGCGGGGTGAACATCATCGACAGGCCCACCATCATGATCGTCTGCAGCACAACCAGTTCCCACACCGGAGACGCCGCCGACAGCAGGGTGAATCCCCACAGTGACGCGCACAGCAGCCCCGATCCCGGCACGACCAGCACCCGGGCACCGTGCCGGTCATAAGCCCGCCCCACCAGCGGGCCGGCCAAGCCCATCAGCAGCCCACCCGGCAGGGTCGCCAATCCGGCGACCAACGCACTTTGCTTCAACACGTCCTGGACGTACAGGGGCACCATGATGATGGCGCCGAACAATCCCATGAACCCGAGGATCACCAGGCCCAGCGATACGGAGAACCGGCGATAGGTGAACGGGCGCAGGTCGAGAAACGCGCGGTCGGCCCGCTGCAGCTGGATCTGCCGCGCACCGAATGCCACCATCGCCAACGCGCCGATCGACGTCGGCACCCACGCCGGCAGCGACTGCTGACCGTGAGCCGACTCACCCATCAGCGACAGCCCGAACACCAGACCCGCGAAGGCGACTGCCGACAGAGGTACCGAGACGGGGTCGATCGGGGTCGGTTCCTCCCGCTCGTCATCGACCCGCAGCCAGGCCATGCCGGCGCTGAGCGCGACCAGCGCGATGGGCAGCACGATCCAGAACATCCACCGCCAGTCGAGCGAGCCCAAGATGAACCCCGAGAGCGTGGGACCGATCGCCGGTGCGACGGCGATGACGATCGAGATGGTGCCCATCATCTGCCCGCGCCGGTCGGCCGGGATCAGCGTCATGACCGTCGTCATCAGCAGCGGCATCATCACCGCCGTCCCGCACGCCTGCACGATCCGTCCGGCCAACAGCACCGCGAATCCAGGCGCCAGCGCGGCCACCAGGGTGCCGGTGCAGAACAACGTCATCGAGGCCAGGTAGACGCTGCGGACCAGGTAGCGCTGCAGGAGCGAACCCGACATCGGGATGACCACCGCCATCGTCAACAGGAACCCGCTGGTCAGCCATTGCGCCGTGCTCGCGGAGATATCCAGGTCCACGATCAGGGCGGGCAGCGCCACGCTCATGATCGTCTCGTTGAGGATCATCACGAACGCCGAACCCACCAGCAACGCGATGATGACATTGGCGCTGGACTGGGCGCGCGGCTGCGCCGCGGTCTCCCCTGTGCTCGGGCCCGCCGTCATTACCTCTCCCCTGTCTCCCCCGAGACTTCGTTTGCGCAGCCACCCAGAGTAGGTGCGACATACGACGTCTGGAAAACCAGTTTTCGTGACAGCGTCCTTGCTTGCCGCGAGCCCACCCGGAGATCGGGCTGATGGGATCGCGTCTCGGCGTCGTCATGCTGAGCGACTCCGGCTACGAGCAGTGATCGGTTATGCGGGCCGGTCGCCTATCTCCAGGCCGGCGAGCAGCGAGGTGCCGTCAAAGATGACCTTGCCCCACTGGCGCACGGTGCAACGCAGCGCACCAGCCAGGAACTCATAGTCCGAGTCGATGTTGCGGCGTTGCGCGGGAAGCGGCACGGGAAGCACGTGCGGCGCGCCCGCCGCGCCATGCCCGTCGAGTTCCACCGCGAATTGTGGTGTGCGAGCCCTGATCCGCCAATGCCAGTTGTCCCGGTCGAAGTGATAGTCCATCGGTGCCGGCGGGGTTATCCGCAGCACACGCGGGCCGAGCCGAACCACCACCCCGGTGACTTCCTGTGCCAGCGGGCCCAATTCGAGCAATCCGCCGGAAAAGGCCACGCACACATCGTCGGTGCCGAAGTCGTGCGCTTGGCCCCACCACCAGCGCTGCGGGAAGCCGGCTCCCCAGTTACGTTCGCAGTACAACCGCGCCTCATCGAATTGCCAGTCGACATCCGGACCTTTCACGGTGCCGGACGCCAGCCCGCCAAGGCAATACGGCTGCCAATACTGGTTGAGGAACGGGACTGAGGAGAAGACCCCGCCACCGCCAAAAGCCTTGGGCCACGGCTGGGTATTGTCCACAGTGAGGTTGACGGTCAGATCGTCGACGGTCAATCGCAGCCCCGACCGGTCGGCATCCAGCACATCGCCGCCGTCATCGGCACGGACCACGAAATCGCGCTGATCGGCTTTCACTCCGTTGATGGCTGCAGAACGCACCGTCGCGCCCGGCTCCAGGGCGATCGCCGACGTCGACCAGTCCCCGTCCGGATGCTGATTGCTGCTGCACAGCGCGACCACCACTCGGCCTGACGCTGCGTCGGTCAGCCGCCAGAACCAACCCTCCATCTCGGTGCCATGGGAGGGCAGCGGATCCCCGAACGGCACGTCGGCACCCGTGCGGCGATACAGCGCGACGAGCTCACGGCCGGGCCAGGTCAGGGCTTCCACAGCATCCATGCCGCCCTGATACCCGGTTCTGATGGTGAGGATGCACGGAGGAACGCAGGTTTGGAATGCGCGCTGCACGGGGTACCAGCAGGCAGCGCGGCGCCACAGTGGCGCCACAGAACAAGAGAGGCCGGTGCTGTGATTCCCTTTATCTGCCCGAGTTGCGGCAAGCTCGACATCGACTCCCCCGAGTGCTCGTCCTGCGCACGCAGCGACCACGCGGTGCATGACGCGGCCTGAGGGCTGGATCACGGCACGAAAATGGCCCCCGGAGAGGATCTCCGAGGGCCATTTCCTCTTGGTAGCGGGGACAGGATTCGAACCTGCGACCTCTGGGTTATGAGCCCAGCGAGCTACCGAGCTGCTCCACCCCGCGTTGCGAATACAAGGTTACCGGGGTCTTACGTAGAGCTCCAAATCGGGTGCTCAGAGGGGTTTCTGAGCCGAAATGGCCGGAAAATCAGCCCACGAAACGCACCACCTGGCCGCATCGGAAGACGCCCGCCGGGTCGTGCCGATCCGCCAGCGCCGCCAGCCAGTGCCGAGTCTCGTCGTCGTAGACCCGGACGGCCCTGCCCGCGTCCTCTGAAGGCGCGAAATTGGCGAGCTGGCCGCCGCTGGACCACTGTGACAGGGCCACGATGAGCGCTCCGGCCTGTGGCACCACCAGCTCGGCGACCGGCGGCACCAGGACACCGATGACGGCGACCGCAAAAGCAGCGTCGCGGTGACAGAACGCACTACGGTGTTGTGCCTCACGTGCCAGCGCCCCACCCAGCATGCGGACTTCGACGATCGTCTGCACCGAGCCCGAATCAGGCCCGGCCGCGGCCAGCAGCACCTCGACCGTCTCCGCGGTCAATTCCCGCAGCAGCGTGTGGTGTTCGTAGATCGGCATCGGATCCACCGGATCGGCGTGCACGGCGCCGATAGCGGCATAGGGCATCACCGCGACGGTATCGAGCACCGGGGTCGCGACTGCGCGCATCGGCGCCAGTAACCGCTCGGCCTCACCGAAGTCTCCAAGGGCGGCATAGCGCACTGCAACGGTGAACTTCCCGGCCAACGGCTCTGGAATCCCGGGCAGGGGCGGAAGCTGTTGCAACGCGATCGAAGTCGATATGGACTCGGGCAGGTCGGCACACCAGCGGCTCCACTCGCGCAGCACCACCGCGGCGTCTGCACCGTCGAAATACACCGCGCCGCCGTAGAACTCCGGAATCGGCAGCAGTTCGATCTCGACAGCGGTGACGATGCCCAACGTCGACTTCCCGCCCCGCAGTCCCCAGAACAGCTCCGCATTCTCGTCGGGCGTGGCGCGCAGCAACTCCCCAGCCCCGGTGACCAACTCGAAGGACCGCACGTAGTCCGACGACAACCCGATGCTGCGGACCAGGGGCCCGATGCCTGCGCCGGTCAGGAAGCCCACCACACCGACACCCGGTGCGGAGCCGCCCAATCCGGCCAAACCGTGCGGCACCGCCGCGTCGAGCACGTGCTGCCACGTCGCCCCGGCCGCCACCCGGGCGGTGCGGGCCACCGGGTCCACCGTGACGTCGGTCATGCCCGAAGTCACCACCAGAATGGTGTCGGAAGCGACCGACAGGGCACCGTGGCCGGTGGCCTGGACAGCCACCCGGTATCCCCGGGCGGCCGCGTATCCCACCGTGTTGGCGATGTCATAGGCGGTCGACGCCAACACCACCGCGGCCGGCTGCACGGTGGCCGCCAGATTCCACGGGGTGGCCCGCTCGTAGCCGGCCTCCCCCGGCAGCGCGACCGGCGCGGCGACATGGGCGCGTAGCCCCTCCAGCGCGTCGTCCAGGCCGTCGTGGGCTAGGTCGGTCAGGGTCATCGGGGTCCTCTCAAGAATGCTGCTCAGCAGCCCGGACAAGGTCGGCGCACAGCATGCCGGGGCCCTCTTGGTGTTGACTTGGTGCCCGGCAAGCCACGGCGAGCAGACGCAAAATCCCCCATTTCTGCGCCGAAATGGGGGATTTTGCGTCTGCTCGCGGGAGGAGTTACTTGGCGGTGTTGAACTTGTTCATCGCATCGTTCAACCGCTGCAACGCCTGTCCGTACTTGCCGAAGTCACCGCTGCGTTGCGCATCCTGCGCTGCCGACAGGGCCGACTCGACCTCTTTGAGCGCAGCGGACTTGGCCGGCGACAGCTGCACCGGCTCACCTGGCGGCACGGCAGCCGGAGGGGCGACGACCTGGGGAGCCTGACCGTCGGCATTGGCCGGCGGCTGGGCAGCCGGCGGGGCTTCCGGCGTGCCGGGCGCCGCCTGCGGCTTGCCGTCGGTAGGCGCCACGTTGGTGGCGGTGGCGCCCGCACCGGGCCCGAACAGTTCGGTCAGGGCGTCACTGACGGTCGGGCCGTAGCCGACCTTGTCGCCGTACAGCATCGCCACGCGGATCAGGCGCGGGTACGACGAGGCCGCATCACTGGTTCCCGGCGACGCGTAAACCGGTGCCACATACAGCAATCCGCCATCAGCCACCGGCAGGGTCAACAGGTTGCCCCACCGGATCCGGTTCAGGTTGTCGCGTCCGATCACACCGAGGTCCTGAGTTACCGCGGTATCGGTACTGATCGCGTTGAAGGCCTGCTTCGGGCCCTTGACCTCACCCGGGATGGTCAGCACGGTGATCTTGCCGTAAGTCGACGGATCCGAGCTGGCACTGACATAGGCGGCCAGGAACTCGCGCTGCAACCAGTTCAGCGCGCTCGTCAACTGGAACGACGGCGAACCATCGTTGTTCACCAGGTCTTTGGCGACGATGTAGAACGGCGGCTGATAACTGCTGGCCGTCGGGTTCGGATCCAGCGGAACGTTCCAGAAGTCGGCGTTGGTGAAGAACTTCACCGGATCGTCGACGTGGTACTTGGTCAACAGGGACCGCTGCACCTTGAACAGGTCCTCGGGGTAACGCAGGTGCGCCTGCAACTCCGGGGAGATGTCCGACTTGGGTTTGACGGTGCCCGGGAACACGCTCATCCACGCCTTGAGTACCGGATCCGTTTCGTCCTGGGCGTACAGCGTCACAGTGCCGTCGTAGGCGTCGACGGTGGCCTTGACCGAGTTGCGGATGTAGGACACCTGCTTGTCCGGCGCCAGTCGGTTGACCGCGACCTCGTTGGAATCGGCCGTCGCGCTCGACAGCGTGGTCAACTCCGAATACGGGTAGTTGTCCAGCGTGGTGTAACCGTCGACGATCCAGACCATGCGCTTGTTGACGATTGCCGGGTACACGCTGGTGTCGGTGGTCAGCCACGGCGCCACCGCCTCCACGCGTTCGGCCGGGTCCCGGTTGAACAGGATCTTGCTGTTCTCACCGATCACGTTGGACAGCAGGAAGTTTCGCTCGGCGAACTTCGCGGCGAACACCGTACGGGCCAGCCAGTTGCCGATCGGCACACCTCCGGTGCCCGAGTAGGTGTAGTTCTTGGTGTCGGTGTTGGTCTCGTAGTCGTACTCGCGGTCGACATCACCGTTCTTGCCGACGATCGCGTAGTCGGCCGCGGTGTCGGCGATCACCGGGCCGAAGTAGACGCGGGGCTGATCCAGCGGCGCCGGACCCGGTGAGACCACCTTGCCGTTGGCCCCGACGACGCTGGCCAGGAACTCGGGATAGCCGCCGTTCTGGTTGGGGTCGTTGGCGATTCCGCGCACGGTGTTGGCCGGTGAGGCGATGAAGCCGTTGCCGTGGGTGTAGACGGTGTGCCGGTTGATCCAGTCGCGCTGGTTCTCGATCAACCGGTCCGGGTTGAGCTCGCGGGCGGCGACGACGTAGTCGCGCAGGCTGCCGTCAGGACCGGCGTAGCGGTCGATGGCGAGCTGATCCGGGAAGAAGTAGAAGTTCTTGCCCTGCTGGAACTGGGTGAACGCCGGGCTGACGATCGTCGGATCGAGCAGCCGGATGTTCGATGTCGTCGCCCGATCCGCGGCGACCTGCGCGGCCGTGGTCTGCCCGCTGCTCTCGTAGTTGCGATACGTCACCGTGTCACTGGTGAGCCCATAGGCCTGCCGCGTCGCGGCGATACTGCGGCTGATGTATTCGCTTTCCTTCTGAGCGGCGTTGGGCTTGACGCTGAACTGCTCGACGATCAGCGGCCATCCCGCCCCCACCACCAGGGAGCTCAGCAGCAACAGCACCACGCCGATGGCCGGAATCCGCAAGTCACGCAGCACGATCGCCGAGAACACCGCGACCGCGCAGATCAAAGCGATGGCCAGCAGGATCAGCTTGGCCGGCAGCACGGCGTTGATGTCGGTGTAGCCGGCGCCGGTGAACGGTTTGGCGGCGCGGGTGTTGCTCAGCAGCTCGTAGCGATCCAGCCAGTACGCGAATGCCTTGAGCAGGATCAGGAAGCCGACCAGGCTGATCAGCTGGATACGCGCGGCACGGCTCAGCGCCCCGCTGCGCCCCGTCAGCCTGATCCCGCCGAATACGTAGTGCCCCAGCAGGTTCGCCACGAACGCCAGGAACGTCGCGACGAACAGGTAGGTCAGCACCAGGCGGTAGAACGGCAGATCGAACGCGTAGAAGCCGAGATCCCGGCCGAACTGCGGATCGGTGATGCCGAATTCGCTGCCGTGCAGGAACAACTGCACGCGCACCCAGTAGCTCTGCGCGATCACCCCCGCCAACAGGCCGATGAAGACCGGCACCCCGATCCCGAACAGCCGCAACCGGGCCAGCACGGTGGTGCGGTAACGCGCCACCGGATCGTTCGGGCCGGCGGCCGGGACGAACACCGGCCGGCTGCGATAGGCCAACGCCAGACCTGCGAACACCACCGCCCCGATGAACAGCCCCACCACGAGGAACACGATGAGCCGGGTCACCAGCACGGTGGTGAACACGGAGCGGTACCCGAGCTCTCCGAACCACAACCAGTCGACATAACCGTCGACCACACGGGGTCCGATCAACAACGCCAGCACCGCCACCAGTGCCAGCCCGATCAGCACCCGGCTACGTCGTGTCAGCTTCGGCATCCTCGCCGTCGGCCGCATCCCCACTCGCGAACTCCCGTTTCACCCTCGGTGGACTCGTGACATGCCCGACGGGGCCGCCCGATTTTCTACAACTCTAGCCATCCACCGGCGGGGTGCGGTCTAGCAGCGAGGCGGTTCGCCACCGGCAGAAATCGTGTGCAACGCATCGACCGCCTGGGTCAGCGTCTCGACCCTGACCAAATCCATGCCGTCCTGGGGTGCCGAGCGCGCCTCGGTGCAGTTGTCCGCCGGTACCAGGAACACGGTTGCCCCGGCCTCCTTGGCGGCCAGCATCTTGTGCGTGATGCCGCCGATGGACCCGACTTTCCCCTCGCCGGTGATGGTTCCGGTGCCGGCGATGAATTTGCCGTCGTTGAGGTCGCCGGTGGTCAGCTTGTCGACGACGGCCAGGCTGAACATCAGGCCCGCCGACGGGCCGCCGATGTTGGCCAGGTGGAAGTCGATGCTGAACGGAGCCCACGGGGCATCGAGCACACCGACGCCGAGAAACCCGTAGTCCCGGTCCGGGTTGTCGCCGAGCGTGATGGTGGTGACTCCGGGGGGCGCATTCTTGCGACGGAAGTCGACCACCAGCTGATCGCCCGGCTTGGTCTTCTTCAAGATGGCCTGGAACTCGTCGAGGTTGGCCACCGGGGTGCCGTTCACGCCGTCGATCGCGTCACCGTCGCGCAGCTTGCCCGCCGACGGCCCGGGGTCGGTGACGCTCTGCACGGTGACCGCCACCGGGTACTTCAGGAACGACAGTGCTGCGTATTCGGCGCTGTCCTCGGACTTCTTGAAGTCGGAGTTGTTGGCCTCGTCGATCTCGTTCTTGGACTTGTCCGGCGGGTACACGAGGTCGCGCGGCACCAGCTGCTCACGGCCCGACATCCACAGCGCCATCGCCTGGCCCAGGGTCAGGCCGTCACGCTGGGACACCGTGGTCATGTTCAGGTGCCCCGAGGTGGGATGGACATGCGCGTCCGGCCCCTCGATGTCGACGACCTGCTTGCCCTCGACCTCGCCGAGCGTGTTGAAGGTCGGACCCGGCCCCAACGACACGAAGGGCACCGTCACCACTGACAGCATCACACCGAACGCCACAATCGGCACCAGTGCGACCAGCAGTGTCAAAATCCGCCTGTTCACGCCGCCCACAGTAAAGCCTGCGCGAGCGTGTTCACCCACAGCGTGACCCGCAGCCACACCCGGACACCCCGTCATGAGTACCGTTGTGGGTATGGCTGACCTGCCTTTCGGCTTCTCCGCCGGGAACGACCCCGACCGAGACAAAGACAAGAAGGACCCCGGTTCGGGGTCCGGTTCCGGCAACTCCGGACCAGGTCCGGGATCGGATCCGTTCGGTTTCGGCATGGGCGGAGCCAACTTCGACATGGGCGACCTGGGGCAGATCTTCACCAAGCTCGGCGAGATGTTCAGCGGCGCGGGCAGCGCGATGGCCGGCGGCAAACAATCCGGCCCGGTGAACTACGACCTGGCCCGCCAGTTGGCGTCCAACTCGATCGGCTTCGTCGCGCCGGTTCCGGAGAAGACCACCGGCGCCGTCGCCGACGCGGTGCGACTGGCCGAGACGTGGCTCGACGGAGTTACCCCGCTGCCCGCGGGCACCACCCGGACGGTGGCCTGGACTCCCAGTGACTGGCTGGACAACACCCTGGACACCTGGAAGCGACTCTGCGACCCGGTGGCAGAACAGATCTCCTCGGTGTGGGCCTCGGCGCTGCCGGAAGAGGCCAAGAGCATGGCCGGCCCGCTGCTGGCGATGATGTCGCAGATGGGCGGCATGGCATTCGGCTCACAGCTGGGCCAGGCGCTGGGCAAGTTGTCGCGCGAGGTGCTGACCTCCACCGATGTCGGCCTGCCGCTTGGTCCCAAGGGTGTGGCGGCGCTCATGCCGGAGGCCATCGAATCGCTGGCCGAGGGGCTGGAGCGCCCGCGCAGCGAGATCCTGACCTTCCTGGCCGCCCGTGAGGCGGCCCACCACCGGCTGTTCAGCCATGTGCCGTGGCTGTCCAGCCAGTTGCTCGGCACGGTCGAGGCCTTCGCCAAGGGCATGAAGGTCGACATGACGGGCATCGAGGACTTCGCCCGCGGCTTCAATCCGGCCTCCCTCGGCGACCCGTCGGAGATGGAGCAGCTGCTCAACCAGGGCATCTTCGAGCCGAAGGCCACGCCCGAACAGGAAGCCGCCCTGGAGCGGCTGGAGACCCTGCTAGCACTCATCGAGGGCTGGGTGCAGACCGTCGTCACCGCAGCACTGGGTGACCGCATCCCCGGTACGTCGGCCCTGGCCGAGACGCTGCGCCGGCGTCGCGCCACCGGCGGGCCGGCCGAGCAGACCTTCGCCACCCTGGTCGGCCTGGAACTGCGTCCACGCAAGATGCGCGAGGCCGCGGTCCTGTGGGAACGGCTGACCGAGGCCGTCGGCACCGACGCGCGCGACGGCGTGTGGCAGCACCCCGACCTGCTGCCGAGTGCGGCCGATCTCGACGAGCCGGCCGGTTTCATCGACCGGATGATCGGCGGCGACACCACCGGGATCGACAGCGCCTTCGAGCAGGCGTTGGCCGATCTGGAGAAGGAGCAGGACGAGCGCCGCGACAACGACGAGGACGGCAACTGACCCTCGCGGGCCCTGTGGATAACTGAAACGGCGCTTGCCGCCGGCGTGGCAGAGTCTTCGCATGACGCGCCATGTGCTCGCTGCCGACAGGCAGATTCTGCTGCGTCCCGACGGGTCGGTTCAGCTCGGCTGGGATCCGCGGCGCGCGGTGCTGGTCCGGCCCCCTGGCGGGATGACCCAAAATCAGCTGGCGGGCCTGCTGCGCACGCTGCAGATCGGCGCTACCCGCGACGAATTGGTCACGGCGGCAGACTCATTCGACGACGTCGAGGCGATCGATGCACTGATCGACGCGCTCACCGACACGGGCATGCTGACGGCGCCGGCCGCACGGCGAGCCCGCCGGGCCCGCTCTGCTTCCGTGCGCGTGCACGGCCGCGGCCCATTGTCCGAACTGCTGGCCAACGGCCTACGCTGCTCCGGCGCGAAAGTCAGACGCAGTACCAACCCGCACACCAGGAACGTGGCGGCCACGACCGACCTGGTGGTGCTGGCCGACGATCAGGTCAACGACCCCCGGCTGCTGCAGGATCTGCACCGCGACGGCATCGCCCATCTGTCCGTATGCGTCCGCGACGGAGCCGGACTGGTAGGTCCGCTGGTGATTCCCGGGGTGACGTGCTGCCTGCATTGCACCGACCTGCACCGCACCGATCGCGATGCGGCTTGGCCGGCCCTGGCCGCCCAGCTGCGCGGCGCCGTGGGCAGTGCCAGCCGGGCGACCGTCCTGGCCACCGCAGCGGTGGCCATGCACCAGGTGGACCTGGTGATCCGGGCGGTCGGACACATCCAGGAAGACCAGCCTGCACCCGAAGTCCCGCCGACGCTGAACACCACCCTGGAACTCGGCTCCGAGGGGTATTCGATCGTCGCGCGCCGCTGGTCGCGGCACCCCGACTGTGTGTGTTGAAAACGTTTGTTGCCAGTTGGTTGCGGGCCATTCAGCCGAGTCATGGATGATGGTCTGGTGTCTGACATCAAACGTGGAAGCGTCGCACGGAATGCGAAGCTCGCCGGCCTGGCCGGCGGCATGGCGGGTCGGGCCGCACTGGGCTTCGGCAAGCGTCTGACCGGCAAGTCCAAGGACGAAGTCACTGCCGAGTTGATGGACAAAGCCGCCCAACAGCTGTTCACCGTGTTGGGTGAGCTCAAGGGCGGCGCGATGAAGGTGGGCCAGGCCCTGTCGGTGATGGAAGCAGCCATCCCGGAGCAGTACGGCAAGCCGTACCGCGAGGCGCTGACCAAACTGCAGCGCGAGGCCCCGCCGATGCCTGCCGCCAAGGTGCACCGGATGCTCGACGCCCAGCTGGGCACCAAGTGGCGCGAGCGCTTCACCTCATTCGATGACACCCCGGTGGCCTCGGCGAGCATCGGCCAGGTGCACAAGGCGGTCTGGTCGGACGGGCGCGAGGTGGCCGTCAAGATCCAGTACCCCGGCGCCGACGAGGCCCTGCGGGCTGACCTCAAGACCATCCAGCGCCTGGTCGGCGTGTTCAAGCAGTTGGCCCCGGGCGCTGACATCCAGGGCGTGGTCGACGAGCTGATCGAACGCACCGAGATGGAGCTCGACTACCGGCTGGAGGCCGACAATCAGCGGGCCTTCGCCAAGGCCTACGCCGACGACCCCCATTTCGCGATCCCCCACATCGTGGCCAGCGCCCCCAAGGTGGTGATCGCCGAATGGATGGAAGGCATCCCGATGTCGGAGATCATCCGCAACGGGACGCCTGAGCAGCGCGACCTGATGGGCACCCGGCTGACCGAGCTGACCTTCGGGTCACCTGATCGGCTGGAGATGATGCACGGCGACGCGCATCCGGGGAACTTCATGCTGTTGCCCGACGGGCGGATGGGTGTGATCGACTTCGGAGCGGTGGCACCGCTGCCCGGCGGCCTGCCTTACGCGCTCGGCGAGATGATCCGGTTGGCCCGCGACAAGAACTACGACGAGCTACTGCCGGTCATGGAAGCGGCGGGGTTCATCCAGAAGGGCGAACAGGTCTCCATCGAGGAGGTCAACGACATGCTGCGCCAGTACGTCGAGCCCATCGAGGTCGACGTCTTCCACTACACCCGCCGGTGGCTGCAGAAGATGGCTGCCGGGCAGATGGACAATTCGGTGGCGCAGATCAAGATGGCCCGCCAGCTCGACCTCCCGGCGAATTTGGCGATCCCGGCGCGGGTGATCGCCTCGATCACGGCCATCTGCTGCCAGCTCGACGCCCACGTGCCGGTGAAAGCCATTGCCACGCAATTTGTTCCAGGCTTCACCGAGGAAGCCGCCTAGCCTCGGCCATCAATCGGCGGCCTGGACGGCGCTCGCTGTTCGCGAAAGTCACGCTGGAGTGACGCCCGGCTTCGGGCGTCACTCCAGCGTGACAAAGGGCGGTGAGCGGGTGCGGCAACCCGGCCACTCATGCGGCGCCCGGTGTCAGGCCGCGGCCACGTTCTTCCGCGGACGCCCACGCGGCCGCTTGCGGGCCACGATGGTGCCGCGGTCGAGGATCTCGCCGCCCCAAACGCCCCACGGCTCTTGCCGTTCCAGCGCGGCGGCCAGGCACTCGTTGCGGATCGGGCAATCCGCGCACAGCGCCTTGGCCTGCTCCAGATCGACTGGGCTCTCGGCGAACCACAGATCGGGATTCCCGATGTGGCACGGCACCGCCGGTAGCCGCTGTTCGCATGTCACCGGCGCGACGCTCATCTGCGGAGCGGTCATCGCAATGGACATGTGTTTGTCCCCCTGCTTCCTGGTCGTAGTTGTCGGCGATCTGTCTCTTCGAGGGATCTGTGACCAGGTTTCTCGGGGTGGAACTCCCAAAAAATTTGGCCACGGATCCGGTTGACTGCGGGTCCGTGGCCTGTTGGCTGTGAAGGGAGCTCTTCCTAGAAGAATCTCCGATCCACGGACGCGCCTGTCGCGGCGGCGGGGCGGCGCTTGTGCTGCGGTGCAATAGCAGCGGCGGCAGCGACCGGCCATCCAGCGGCGGCGGGGGCAGCGGATGCGGCATGCCGGCGCACCACCGGGGCAACCGGGGAAACGCTGACGGCGAGCACGGACAACGGCATGCCAGCAACCGCTACACCGCTGAATTCGATGTTGTTATCCATTGCGGGCACCCTCCTTCCGTCTCGTCACCAGAGCTGTGTTACGAGGCTAAAGCCTAACAGCCAAATCGCACAACATATTTTCTACCTGCGGTTTTGGCGTGATCTTTACGAATTCTGGCGGCCTTTGACCAACTCGAGCACGTCGGGACCGTACTGCTCGAGCTTGCGCGCGCCGATTCCGGGAAGAGCCACCAGTGCGGCTTCGTCGGCCGGCAGCGACTCGGCGATGGCGATCAGGGTGTTGTCGGTGAACACCACATAGGCCGGCACCTTCATCTCCTTGGCGACGCGCAGCCGCCATTCCTTGAGCTCGGCGAGCAGCTCTTCGTCGAGGTCCGACGGACAGGTTTCGCAGCGGCGCAACATGATCGCCGGCGGCGTCGTCAACGCGGCATTGCACACCCGGCAGCGCGGGGCCGGGCCACGTTGACGGCGCGTACGGTCCGGGCCCGAGCCGGTGCTGTTCTGCAGCTGCGGTGCGATGCCGTTGAGAAACCGCGACGGCCGACGGCTCTGCCGTCCGCCAGGGGTGCGGGCCAGCGCCCAGCTCAGCCCCAGATGCACCCGGGCCCGGGTGACCCCGACGTAGAGCAGGCGGCGCTCCTCCTCGACGGGCTCGCTGTCCGGCCCGTGTGCGAGCGCATGCGAGATGGGCAGCGTGTTGTCGGCCAGGCCGACCAGGAACACCGCATCCCACTCCAGGCCCTTGGCCGCGTGCAACGAGGCCAGCGTCACGCCCTGCACCACCGGTGGATGCCGCGCGTCGGCCCGCTGACGCAGCTCGGCGACCAGTGCCCGCAGATCCAGCTCCGGGCGCAGCGCCACCTCCTCGTCGACCAACTCGGCCAACGCCGTCAACGCCTCCCAGCGTTCCCGGGCCTTGGTGCCGGCCGGCGGTTCAGCGGTCAGCCCAAGCGGTTCGAGCAGCTCGCGTACCAGCGCGGGCAGGTCGTCTTCGGGGATGTCACGTTCGGCGAAGCGCTGCATGGCCACCAGCGCCTGACGGATCTCCTGACGGCTGAAGAAACCCTCCCCGCCGCGCACCTGGAAGGCGACCCCGGCCTCGGTCAGCGCCTCCTCATAGACCTCGGATTGGGCGTTGATGCGGTAGAGCACCGCGATTTCGGCGGGCTCCGTTCCGTTTTCGATCAGCTTCTTGATATCGCGGGCAACCGCGTGGGCCTCGGCCACCTCGTCGGGATATTCGGAGAACCTCGGCTCGGGGCCGGGGTCACGCTGACCCACCAGATGCAGCTTGCTGCCCGCCATCCGGCCGCGGGCGGCCGCGATCACCCGGTTGGCCAATGACACCACCTGCGGCGTGGACCGGTAGTCACGCTCCAGCCGGACCACCGCGGCGTCGGGGAAGCGCCGCGAAAAGTCCAACAGGAAGCGAGGCGTGGCGCCGGTGAACGAATAGATCGTCTGGTTGGCATCACCGACCACGGTGAGGTCGTCGCGCTCCCCCAGCCAGGCATCGAGCACCCTCTGCTGCAGGGGCGTGACGTCCTGGTACTCGTCGACGACGAAGCAGCGGTAGCGATCGCGGAATTCCTGCGCGACGGCGGCATCGTTCTCGATGGCCGCGGCGGTATGCAGCAACAGGTCGTCGAAATCCAGCAGTGCCGAGCCGTCCCGGCGGGCCTTGAGCTTCTCGTAGTTCGAATAGACCGCGGCAACCTTGGCGGCATCGAACGGAATGTCCCGGCCGACCTTGGCCACCGCGGTGCCGTAGCCCTCCGGGGTGATCAAAGATGCCTTGGCCCATTCGATTTCGCCGGCCAGGTCCCGGACGTCGTCGGTGCTGGTCTGCATGCCGGCCCGGTTCGCGGCTTGCGCGACCACGGCGAACTTGCTGTCGAGAAGTTCCCAACCGGTGTCGCCGACCAGGCGCGGCCAGAAATATTGCAGCTGCCGACGCGCGGCGGCGTGGAACGTCACCGCCTGCACCGCGGCGGTGTTGACCCCGGACTGCTGGCCCAGTGCCCGCAACCGGCCCCGCATCTCGCCCGCGGCCCGCGCGGTGAACGTCACCGCGAGCACCTGGCTGGGGGCGACGTGACCGGCGGCCACCAGATGTGCGATCCGGCGGGTGATGGTGCGGGTCTTGCCGGTGCCCGCCCCGGCCAGCACGCACACCGGACCGCGGGCGGCCAGCACTGCCTCCCGCTGCTCATCGTCCAGATCGCCCAGTGCGGGCGAGGGAGCCTCCAACGGCATGGCGTCCATGGTGTCAGAGACCGGTGACAGTTCCCGGCCCGGCGTGGTCCGGGGCTAGGACTGCCGGCTCAGCCACTGTTCGAAGGTGGTGGGCGCGATGCGCGCGTCCGCGCCGGGCAGCAGGACGTTGCCCGCCATCTCGACACTGAACACAGACGACCACGTCGGCACCAACGTCACCTCCCGGCCCCGGGTGGCCAGGGTCCGACGGGCCATGTCGACCAGATCCTGGGTCTGCGGCCCGGCCACGTCGACGTGGCGCCCACGCGGACCACCCACAACGACTTCGGCGAGCACGGCGGCGATGTCGTCGGGATCGATCGGCTGAACCAGCAGGGGCGCGATCTCGGCACGCCCGTCCTGCTCGGTCCAGCCCACCACCATCTCGGCGAAATCGTGGAACTGGGTGGCCGGCACGATCGTCCACGGCACTGGCCCGGCCTCGATCTGCCTCTCCTGCTCACGTTTTCCGGCGTAATGCGGATTTCCGTCGATGCCATGGATCCCCACGATCGACAGCAGCACGTGGTGAGCCACCCCGGCGCGTTCCTCGGCGGCCAACAGGTTGCGGGTCGCGGTGCCCAGATAGTCCACGGTGCTGTCGCGATCGGTGGGCGGGGCGCTGATCGCGTCGATTACCGCCTGCACCCCGGTCAACGCGGCGTCGAGGCCCTCCCCGGTGGACAGGTCCACGCCGGACGAGCGACTGATCGCCACCACGTCGTGTCCTGCGGCCTGCAGGGCGGCGACGACGCGCGCCCCGATGTTTCCCGTCGCTCCCGCCACTGCGATTCGCATGATGTCTCCCGTCCCGTTCGCCGACTATCACGGACTATATAGGTCCGCAATATCTGTAATACGATAACGGGCGTGAAACTTCCCGTGGCCACCGAGTGGGCGCTGCACTGCGCGACGTCGCTGGCCCAACTGGAACCTGGAACCACGGCATCGGCCGGCGACCTCGCCGAGCACTTCGACCTGCCCGCGGCTTACCTCGCCAAGCAGTTGCAGGCGCTCACCCGTGCGGGTGTGCTGGCCGCGACGACGGGTCCGCGGGGCGGGTTCCGGCTGGGACGCGCACCGGTCGACATCACGCTGCTGCACATCGTCGAGGCCGTCGACGGCGCGGCCCCGCCGTACGAGTGCCGCGAAATCCGCCGGCAGGGCCGCGGCGCCCTTCCCGCCGCCTGGTGCCGCCACGAGTGCATCCTCGCGGTGAAGATGGCCGACGCGCATCAAGCCTGGCGGGCCAGCCTCGACGGCGTCACGCTCGCCGACATCCTCGCCGACATCCCGGCCGCGGCACCAGCGCGTACCCGAAAGTTGTTGGGCAGGTGAGGGTCACGACACAGCGAGGAGCCGGCGCAGTTCCTCGCGACCATCGCCGTCGAGCGGGAGCAACGGCAGCCGCGGCACACCGACGCCCTGGCCCAGCAGCTCCAGTCCGCCCTTGATCGTCGTGGGCAGACCACCGGCGACGATGAACTCCAGGAAGGGCTTGAATTCGGCGTAGACAGCCTCGGCCTTCGCCCAGTCCCCAGCCTGTGCCGCTGCGTAGAGATCCAGGCACGGCTGTGGCAGCAGGTTCGGCGCCGCAGTACACCAGCCCCTGGCTCCGGCCTTGAAAGCCTTGAGAATCATCGGGTTGCTGCCGTTGTAGAACGGCAGCCGACCGTCGGTGAGCTCGGACAGGCGCTCCATGCGGGTGATGTCACCGGTGGATTCCTTGACCATGGTGACGTTGTCGATGTCGGTGAACAGCTGCACCAGCAGTTCCGGTCGCATGTCGATGCCACTGGTCGCCGGGTTGTTGTAGACCATGATCGGAATGCCGATCGCGGCCCCGATCGCCGCGTAGTGCTGGGCGATCTCCCGTTCGGACAGTTTCCAATACGAGATCGGCAGCACCATCACCGCGTCGGCACCGGCCCGCTCGGCATACTGCGCCCGGCGAATGGTGTTGGCCGTGGTCAGATCTGACGCGCCGATGATGACGGGCACCCGGCGGTCGACCACGCTGATCGTGGTGTCGATGACGGTGTCGAACTCGGCTTCGGTGAGGTAGGCCGACTCACCGGTGCTGCCGAGGGGGACGATCCCGTGTGCGCCACCGGCGACCAGGCGGTCGACCAGTGTCGCGAGCTTGCCGGTGTCGATCTGGTGATCCTCGGTGAACGGCGTCACCGGATAGGCGAGAATTCCGTGGATCTCGGTGTGGGTGGGCATCGTGGTGTCCTTTTCGTGTCGTTGTGGGCCGGACGAATCAACTGGTCAGCGCGTCGGGATGGTTGCGGAGCGCCCGTCGGGCGTAGTAGGCGAAATTGGCCTGGCTGCGCTTGGGCCGCAACGTCCAATCGTGGGCCTCGCGCGCCAACCGGGGTGGCAGGTCGGCGATCGTGCCGGCCGCCATGGCAGCCAGTTGCAGTTTGGCGCCGCGCTCGATCAGCATCGCCAGCGAGCACGATTCCTCGATGCTGGCTCCGGCGATCACGTGACCGTGGTGGGCCAGCAGGATGGCCTTCTTGTCCCCCAGTGCGGCACTGATGATCTCACCTTCCTCGTTGCCCACCGGAACGCCGGGCCAGTCAGCCAGGAAGGCGCAATCGTCATACAGCGGGGCGATGTCCATCTGTGATACCTGCAACGGAATTTCCAGCATCGACAGTGCGGCGACATGGAACGGGTGGGTGTGCACGATGCACTGCACGTCGGGCCGCGCACGATAGATCCAGCTGTGGAATCGATTGGCGGGGTTCGCCATTCCTCCGCCTTCGAGAACGTTGAGATCCTCGTCGACCAGCAACAGGTTGTCTTCGGTGATCTCGTCGAAGCCCAGCCCGAGGCGTTGGGTGTAGTAGGTGCCCGGCTCCTCGGCTCGCGCGGTGATCTGGCCGGCCAGTCCGGAGTCGTGACCCGCGTCGAACAAGGCCCGGCAGGTCAAGGCCAGCTTCTGCCGCGTCGTCAGCGTCGACTCCTCGATATGGATGGACAACCCATCGAGCGCACGCTGCATCAGTACTTGTTTCGAATCACCAAGCGTGGTGGTCATCTCGGCATTCCTTTCCGTGTTGAGGTTGCGGAGACACAACACGAACTGTAGGACACATTGTGTCCTACAGTCAACCGCCGTGAACTGACCGAAACGTCCGGCGCGAATATTCGCGTTTCCCTTAGGACACTTGGTGTCCTACGATTGGAAGCGTAGACCGAATCATCGAAGGAGTGAAAAGCCATGACGCACATCGCAACATCCGCGGCGTTATCCATCGGCGCGATCGCGAGCTGGCTCACGGTGGGAGCCGCCGTAAGCGCCGCCGCCCCCACCGGCCCGTCGGCAGCCGAAACGATCGCGCGCTTACAGGCCGACGGCAAGCGGGTGATCGTCAACAAGGTGGGCAGCGGCCCGCTCAGCGCGTGCACCGTGACCAACGTCCGCACGGTCGTGGTCCGGCCTCAGGCCAAGACCGTCACCATCCACGGCCTACCGGATTTCGAACCGATCCCCACGGTGCACGTGAACCTCACATGCTGACGGTCCGCCGGCCCCCGGCGCACGCGCCGTCAGCGGTTACGGCCGTACTCGGTGTGGGTGATCACCAGAACCTCGCTGGGTGCGCTCCCCCGCTGCCGAATCTGGTGCGGCAGGGACGCGTCGAAATAGGCGCAGTCACCGGCCTGAAGGACCACCAACTCGTCCTGGTACCGCAGCTCCACGGTGCCGGCATGAACGAACACCAATTCCTGGCCGGCGTGTTCGGGGTGGGGGTGGTCGGCGAACTTGAGCGTCGGCCGGACGACGAACGGCGACATCGACTTTCCCAGCATCCCGGCGGCCACCGCCTGATACCGGTTGGTCCCCCGCTCACCGGCGCGGTCGACAGCCAACGTCGTGACCGCCGGATCCTCGGAGAACAACTGTGCGACATCGACCTCGAGCGCACGGGCCAGCTTCATCGCGACCGCGATCGACGGAGTGGAACGCTGTCGTTCGACCTTCGACAGGTAGCTCTTGGTCAATCCGGTTGCCTCGGCGAGCCGTTCGAGCGTCATACCGCGCTGTTGACGTACAGCGCGCAACAGGGCACTCATGACACCTCCCGCAGCAGGCAAACGAACGACATGACCACATAGTCCCATATGACAGCAGGTGTCATATGGTCGACATTCCGACGCTAGCCGTCGGTGGCGGTGACCAACGCCCACAACTTGCCGGCGCCCGCCTGGGTGGCATAGTCGCTCAGGACCTGGTCCCAATGAGCCACCGAGCCGTACTCCGAACGCCAGGACAGGGCGGGCATGGTGAACTCGTGCAATCTGTGCTCGTGCGTGGTGCCGATCGCCCCGTGCACCTGGTGAGCGTTGCGCACCACCACCGAAGTGGCATGCCCGACACACGAACGTGCAACGGCGACAAGGAAATCCAGGTGTGACGACGACCAGTCCGATCGCAGCGCCGCGGCCAGGGCACCCTCGGTAGTCGCGCGAGCCAAGGCCGATTCGGCCGCGATGTCGGCCACCAGATTCTGCACGGCCTGAAACTTGGCCAGCGGCCGGCCGAATTGCGTGCGTTCGCGGGTGTGCGCCACCGACAGCTCCAGAATCCGGTCCAGCGCCGCACACACCTGAACCGCGCGCACCAGGGCAGCGCGTTGTGCGAACTGTTCGGCCACGTTGGCGTGCACCGGGTTTCCGGTCAATGTCGCGAGGTCCGCGCGGACGTCGTCGCGCGGTTCCCCGGCGTTGTTGTGTCCGGCGGTGATCGACAGCGACGCGGTGTCCACGTCGGCCACGCGGTAGCCCGTGCCGTCGCTGAAGAGCAGCACCACCTTTTCGGAGTAGGACGCCCACGGCACGGCCCGCGCGGAACCGTCAGCATCGAGCAGGCATGCCGTGCGCCGGGCGTCGTCAACCTCGCGCCCCGCGGTCTCCAACAACCAGCAGGCCAGCAGATCGTGTTCGGCCAGCGGGATCTGCACCCCGTGCCAGGCGGACGCCCGCAGCAACTCGACCGCCTCGGCCCAACCGGCCCCACTCCCGCCGGTCTCCTCGGATCCGGTCAACCGCACCAGACCGAGTTCGCCCAGCCGGCCCCACAATTCGGCGATGGCCTCACCGGGTGCATGCTGTTCGCGATGCGCGGCGAATACCGCCGACATCATCTCCACCAGTTCGGCGTCGACACTCATCTCATCCCCAGTCCCCGCGCGATGACCCCGCGCAACACCTCGTTGGTGCCGCCCCGCAAGGTGAATCCCGGACGCTGGACCACCGCATCGGCCAGCATCGCGTCGTACCCGTCGTCTCCGGTCTCACCGAGCACGTCGGCGAAATCAGCGATGTCACCCTCGGTGGCGGTGCCCAGCACCTTGACCACGGCCGCGGCGGTGTCGGCCGGTTCGTGACGCTCCAGCGCTCCGGCGACCGCCATCGACATCTGGTGCAGGCCGGTGATGCGAGCCAGGTAGCGCCCCAGGTCGGTGTGGCGCGGCAAGGACCCGTCACGCATATGCGTGGCCATGTCGGCCAGCAGCGGGAACGTCGACAGGAAACGCTCCGGCCCGCTGCGTTCGAAGCTCAGCTCCGAAGTCACCTGCTGCCAACCGTTGCCGATGGTGCCGAACACCATGGCGTCGGGCACGAACACCTCGTCGAGGATCACCTCGTTGAAATGATGCTTTCCGTTCATCGAAATGATGGGCCGGATGTCGACACCCGGTGCGCGCAGGTCGACGATGAACTGGCTCAGGCCGTCGTGGCGGTGCGCCGGATCCACCGGCGCACTGCGGGCCAGGCAGATGAAGGCGTGGGCCAGGTGCGCCCCCGACGTCCACACCTTGGCTCCGGTGATCGCCCAGCCACCGTCCACCTGAACCGCCTTGGTGCGCACGCTGGCCAGGTCCGAACCGGAGTCCGGCTCACTCATCCCGATACCGAAATAGCACTCGCCCTTGGCTATGGCCGGCAAGAACTTTCGTCGCTGCTCCTCGGTGCCGTACTTCAGCAACGACGGAACGATCTGCCGGTCGGCGATCCAGTGCGCACCCACCGGCGCGCCCGCCGCCAGGAGCTCCTCGGTGACCACGAACCGTTCCTGGTGACTGCGCCCGTGCCCGCCGTATTCGACGGGCACCGTCATACCCAGCCAGCCGCGGGCGGCCAACGCCCGGCTGAAGTCCTCGTCCCAACCCGTCAGCCAGCTGTCGGCATACCGGCCGATCGTTCCGGCCCGCTGCTGCTCGGCGATGAACTGCCGCACCTGCAGCCGCAACTCGTCGAGCGCATTCGGGTCGCCGGCCACCGGCGGCACCAACCTGGTCATGTTCAGCTCCGTCCACTGCGGATTAGCAACTTACCGCTGTCCGCGGGAGACCTGCGTCACCGCGGGCATCAGACGACGTTTCGGCTACGTTATGTGCACTATGACTGCTACTCCGGCACTGACCATGTACACCACGACGTGGTGCGGCTACTGCTCGCGACTCAAGATGGCCCTGAAGTCAGAAGGCATCGCCTGGACCGAGGTCGACATCGAGCAGGATCCGGCCGCCGCGGAGTTCGTCGGCTCGGTCAACAACGGCAACCATGTGGTGCCGACGGTGAAGTTCGCCGACGGGTCCACGCTGACCAACCCCACCATCAAGCAGGTCAAGGCCAAGCTGGGCTGAGGACCGTCAGTCCAGGGCGGCCCAGGATTCGATGATCTCGCGGGCGATCGAGATCGACCCGGGCAGCAGCAAGCGCGACCTGGAACCGTCCGCCGCACTCCAGTCGCCCTGATCCAGTGCCTCACGGATCTCGGCCCGGGTGAACCAGTCGGCCTCGGCGATCTCGCCGTCGTTGAACGAGAACGGCTGCTCGGGATCGGCGACCGCGTGGAAGCCCACCATCAGCGACCGAGGAAACGGCCAGGGCTGGCTGCCCAGATACTGCACATCGGTGACCGTGAGGCCGACCTCCTCGGCGATCTCTCGCGCCACACAGGTCTCGAACGACTCACCGGCCTCCACGAAGCCGGCCAGGATCGAGAACAACCGCTCAGGCCATGCCGTCTGCCGGGCCAGCACCGCGCGGTCATGGCCGTCATGAACCAGACAGATCACCGCCGGGTCGATTCGCGGGAACTCCTCGTGACCGGTAACCGGATCGACCCGCGACCAGCCGCCTTTCGCCGACCGCGTCACCGCACCGTCTACCGCGCTGAACCGGGCTCGGTCATGCCAGTTCAGCAACGCCGTGGCGGTCGCCACCAACTGCGCACTGACATCGTCGAACACCTCACCGGCCCGGCGTAGATCGAGCACCTCGACCGGCTGGTCCGGGTCGTCCGGCCCCTCCAGGGCGCTGCGGATACCCCAGACATGCCGGCCGTCGGCCAACCGGCCCAGGAACACCGCGTGCTCTGGCGGCTTGTCGCCACCCAGGCTGGACGCCTTGCCCAGCACCACCTGTCCACCGGAGATCAGTACCTGGTTGCGCCGGTCGACCCGCAGCAGCAACGCGTCCCGCCACCCCTCGGTCGCGGCATCGATGTCGGTACGCAGGGCGTCGGCCCGGTCGGCGCCGACCCGCGAGAGCAGAGGCACGTTGCGCAGGCCGAAGGTGAGGCGTTGCGTCGTCCCCCGGTCGCTGCGCTCCTGCCCGCCGACGGTCATCGCTCGGCGTCCGCGCTGCGGATGTACAGCAGCCGGTCGCCGGCCTCCAGCGCGTCGACCTCCGGCGCGTCGACCCGCACCAACCGGCCCTCACGCACCACGCCCAGCACGATGTCGTGCAGATGGCGCGGAGAGCCGCCCTCCTCCTTGGGCGTGACCTCACGCTCGGCGATCGCGAATCCGGCATCCGGTGTCAGCAGATCCTCCATCATCTCCACCACGCTGGGCGTCTGCGTCGCGATGCCGAGCAGGCGACCCGCGGTCTCCGACGACACCACCGTGGAATCAGCACCGGACTGCTTGAGCAGATGCAGGTTGTCCGACTCCCGCACCGCGGCGATGATCTTGGCCTTGGGCGCCAACTCGCGGGCGGTCAAGGTGACCAGGACCGCGCTGGCGTCGTTGTCGGCCGCGACGATGATCGACTTCGCGTGCTGGGCACCGGCCAGCCGCAGCACACTGGAATTCGTGGCATCGCCGTGCACGGTCACCAGCCCTGCGCCTTTGGCCCGTTCCAGCGCGGCCGCGTTCTCGTCAACGACGACGATGTCGGCCGGCGACACCTCGTCACCGACCATTGCGGCGACCGCCGTCCGGCCCTTGGTGCCGTATCCGACGACGACGGTGTGGTTACGCACTTTGTTCCTCCATCGCTGAATCTTCAGCGCCTGCCGGGATTGGGTGGTCAGGGTTTCCACGGTGGTACCGATGAGGACGATCAGGAAGGCCACCCGCAGCGGCGTGATGACGACGACGTTGACCAACCGCGCCGAGTCGGTATACGGCGTGATGTCGCCGTAGCCGGTCGTCGACAAGGACACCGTGGCGTAGTACAGGCAATCCAAGAACGACAGCGGATTGTTCTCATCCGGGAGGCTGTCGACGTCGCGGTACCCGTACCGGTCCGCGTAGACGATGAGCACCGCGGCGAACAGCGCGCCCAACGCGTACAGCACCCGCATGAAGATCTTGCGGGCCGGGCTGACGAACGGCTCCGGGATGCGCAACACATCGACGAGCGCGGCGTCCGGGCGCGAAGTCAGGTTCGAGTCGATTGCGGCGAGGCGGCGCCGCAGCCTGCCTTTAGCCACGCGACCCCATCATCGAGCAAAGCACCCCGGGGCGTGCCGGGATCGTTCCGATCAGACGCACGCCACAATGTAACCATGACCGAACCCGAGGCTCAGCGGATCTCCGCCGCACCCGCCGCCCAACGCATGGCCGCCCTGCTGCTGGGCATGGGCGCACTGCACTTCGTCGCGCCCAAACCCTTCGACACGATCATTCCGGCCGAGTTGCCCGGCAGCGCGCGCTTCTACACGTATGCCTCGGGGGTCGGTGAATTGGCGACCGGCGCGCTCCTGGCCGTGCCCCGCACCCGGCGCCTGGGCGCCCTGGCTGCCGTCGCACTGTTCCTCGCGGTGTTCCCCGGCAACCTGAACATGGTCCGGCTGTGGTGGGACAAGCCGTGGCCCATGCGGATCGCGGCAATCGCGCGGCTGCCACTGCAGATTCCGATGATCACCTCGGCGTTGCGGGTGTACCGCCACTCCTAGCTCCTTCCGCCTGCCGCCGAGTTTGGCAAGGCTATCGTTGCTGGTGGCGTGCAGTTTTCGCCGATATCGTCGGACTGTGACGATCCCCAACCATCCAGCCGAGCCACACGTCGGTTCCCTCTCGTCGAAATTGAACTGGCTTCGCGCCGGGGTGTTGGGCGCGAACGACGGCATCGTCTCCACGGCCGGCATCGTCGTGGGTGTAGCGGCCGCCACAGCGGAGAAGGCGCCGATTTTCACCGCGGGCGTCGCCGGCCTGGCCGCGGGTGCGGTGTCGATGGCGTTGGGTGAGTACGTCTCGGTGAGCACGCAACGGGACACCGAGCGCGCGTTGCTGCGCAAGGAGCGCCGCGAGTTGCGCGACGACCCGGCTGCCGAACTGGACGAACTGGCGGCTCTGTACGAGGCGAAGGGACTGTCGACGGCCACCGCGCGCACGGTGGCCGAGGAGCTGACCGACCATGATGCCTTCGCCGCGCACGCGGAGGTCGAATTGGGCATCGATCCCGCGGAACTGACGAATCCGTGGCAGGCCGCTGCGTCCTCGGCCCTGTCGTTCACCATCGGTGCGCTGTTGCCGCTCATCGCGATCCTGGTACCGCCGACGACGTGGCGGATTCCGGTGACCGTGGTGGCGGTGCTGCTGGCGCTGATGCTCACCGGGGCGGTATCGGCGGGGCTGGGCGGGGCACCGAAGGGACGCGCCGTGTTGCGCAACGTGATCGGTGGCGGCCTGGCGCTGGCGATCACGTATCTGATCGGCCTGCTGGTGGGGACCGCCGTCACCTGACGCCGGCCTGCGGCGCTACGGCTCCCGGACAGCACCTGGGGCGGCGGCCTCCTGGTCTGTCAGCAACGCGACGAGTTCGTCCTCGCCGGGAAGCTCCTCCGGACTCACCGTCTGCCCCGAGCGCACGTAATGGAACGCCGCCCGCACCGACTCCGGTGGGCAACCCCTCAGCGACGCCCACGCCAGGCGATACACCGCAAGCTGAATCGCCGCCTGCGCCATGGCTTCCGGTGTGGCCGGGGGCTCACCGGTCTTCCAGTCCACCACGGTGGTGGTGCCGTCCTCCTGCGCGAACACCGCGTCGATGCGGCCACGCACCACGATGGTGCGGTCCTGCCCGATCGCCATGTCGAACGGCACCTCCACCTCGATCGGAGTACGCGCTGCCCACGGCGACATGACGAAGGCGTCCTGCAACTCGGACAACTCAGCTGCGTGGGCCCGCCCACTGTCACTGTCGACTGCACCGGGCAGGTCATCGAGGTCGAACAACCGCTCAGAATGGAAGAACCGCTGCACCCATTCGTGGAAAGCAGTGCCCAACAGGGCATGCGGATCCGGCCGCTGCGGCAACCTGCGGCGCAGGCGCTGCAACGCGGCCTGTCGATCACGGCTGAGCTCGACCAGTGTGCTGACCGACAGCTGACCGGGAAGCTCGACCGGCGCGGCCTGCGGTGCACGATCACGCTCGGCCAGCAGGGCATCGACGTCGGCGGCCCAGCCTTCCCGATCTGCGCCCTCGTGCTGCTCACCGCCGGTCAGCGCCTGCGCGACCAACCGTGCACCCCGGTCGACATCGGAAACTCGGGCCGGCGCCGCGGGCCAGATGGACTCGACCGTCTTGTCTCGCAACGGGTTTACCTCGCCGGCCGGCGGGTCAGGAGCCCACTGTTCGATCTCGCCGCATGGACGGCCCTGCGCAGCAGCGTCCTCCACGATGGATTTGATCTCACACAGGAAGTCCGACGGGCCACGCGGCTTGCTTTCGGTGGCGCCCCAATGGTGCCCCGAGATCAGCAAGGTGTCCTCGGAGCGGGTGATCGCGACGTAGAGCAGCCGGCGCTCCTCGTCGATGCGCCGCTGTTCGAGACTGCGCTTGTGATCGGAGATCTTGTCGGACAGGATCTTCCGGTCGTTGATGTCTGATGTGTCGAGCACCGGCACACCGAGCTCGGATTCGGTGGCACGGTCACCGCGCAGCAGCGGGGGCAGATCCGACGGATCCGTCAGCCAGGTACGCGCCGACGCCGTCGACGGGAACACCCGGCCACTCAGATGCGGCACCGCCACCACCTGCCACTCCAGCCCCTTGGCGGCGTGCACGGTGAGGATCTGGACCCGATCCTGCGACACCGTCAGTTCGGCTGGGGCCAAACCGTTTTCCACCTCGGTGGCCACATCCAGATAGGCCAGCAAGGCGAGCACCGACCCGCCGGGCCGACCGGCGAAATCGGCCACGAGGTCGCAGAAGGTGTCGAGGTTCTCGGTCCCCGTCCAGCCCGAGGCGACCGGACGGGCGGCGCGCGCCTCAGCGTCGAGGCCGGTGACCCGCCGCACCTCGGCCACCAACTCGGGTAGCGGATGGCTCAAATGCGCGCGCAACATGGTCAACTCACGCCCGAGTGCCTCGATCCGCTGATAGCCCGCCGGTGAGTAGTGCTCGGCGGCGCCCGGATCGCAGAGCGCATCGGCCAGGCACGCAGAGTCGGCGTCCGGGGCGGCCTGTGCCACGATCTCGGCGGGGCTGGGCTCCCCCACCGTCCGGTCATCCAATTCTCTGGCCCGCCGCCACAACGCGGCGATGTCACGGGCACCGAACCGCCACCGCGGCCCGGTCAATACCCGCATCACGGCCGAACCCGCGGTAGGATCGGCGACCAGCCGCAGCATGGCGACCAGATCGGCCACCTCGGGCACCGCCAACAACCCGGCCACTCCGACCACCTCGACCGGTACGCCGCGGACGCTCAGTGCCTCGGCCATCGGCGCGGCATCGGCGTTGCGGCGGACCAATACCGCAGCGGTGGGCGTGTCCGCCCCCTGAGCCACCGCGCCGTGGTAGATGCGAGCCAGATGGTCTGCCACCCAGTCACGTTCGGCCTCGACATCATTGAGCAGTGCACACCGGATGGTGCCGGGCTCGGCGTCCGGCCGCGGCCGTAACTCGTGCACGGTCACCGAACGCCGGCGCGCCTCGGCCGACACCGCGTTGGCCAGATGCAGGGCGCTGGGCGGATTGCGCCAGCTGGTGCGCAACTCCAACGTGGGCGCGGGGGTTCCGTCGGCCATCGGAAAGTCGGTGGTGAACCGGGGCAGGTTCGTCGCCGACGCGCCCCGCCAGCCGTAGATGGACTGGATCGGGTCCCCCACCGCGGTCAGCGCCAGGCCGTCGTCGACACCGCCGCCGAACAATGAGGACAACGCCACCCGCTGAGCGTGCCCGGTGTCCTGGTACTCGTCGAGCAGCACCACCCGGAAGCGTTGCCGCAGTTGTTCGCCGACCTGGGGGAAGCTCGACGCGAGACGCGCCGCGGCCGACATCTGCATCCCGAAATCCATCACCTTGTCGGCACGCATCCGCTGGTGCAGCGCATCGATCAACGGCACCAGCTCGGTACGTTCGGTCTGGGTGGCCAACATCTTCAGCAGCCATTGGCTGGGTCCGCGATCCCGCTGGTACGGCCCGGCCGGCAGGGTGTGCACCAGCCGCTCGAGTTCCACGTGGGTATCGCGCAGCTGATCGGTGTCGACCAGATGCTCGGCGAGCGCGCCGGCCAGCCGCAGCACCATGTCGGTGACGGCGGCCGGCGTCTTCTCGATGGCCAGCTGGCCGGGGTGCGCACACACCACCTCGAACGCCAACTGCCAACGCTCCGTTTCGCTGAGCAGACGAGCGTCCGGTTCGACCGGCAGCAGCAGCCCGTGCTCGCGCAGCAGCGTGCCGGCGAACGCGTGATAGGTGCTGACCGTCGCCGTCTCGTCAGCACCCCCGGCCGGAGGCGCGAGCCCGGCACCGGCCAAGCGGGCCAGCCTGGTCCGCACCCGCCGTAACAACTGGCCCGCGGCCTTGCGGGTGAACGTCAGCCCCAGCACCTGCGATGGCGTGGCATAGCCGTTGGCCACCAACCAGACCACCCGCGCGGCCATGGTCTCGGTCTTGCCGGCGCCCGCACCGGCAATGACCACGACCGGCCCGGGCGGCGCGGCGATCACCGCGGCCTGCTCATCAGTCGGCGGGAAAAGACCGAGCGCAGTGGACAATTCGGCCGGGCTGTAGCGCACGCCGGCCGCCGCGGTTTCCGTCATGGCCGCTCCCCCACAGCCTGGGCCGGGCACGACGACCGCACCGGGCAGTTTGCGCAGCCGTCGTTGACCCGGGCCGCGAACTGCGGCCCGGCCGTGGCGGCCGCGGCGGCGGCGACGGTGCCCAACCAGTCGGTCCGGGTATCGGGTGTCATCGGATCCTGTTCACGTTCGGTGGCGCCGGCTGCCCCCGCCTTGCCCAGGTATACCAACCGGCCCCCACCGGGTTCGTCACCGTGCGGCAACAGCCCTGCGGCGACCGCGAGCTGGTAGGTGGCGAGCTGGGCGTGCTTCTGCGCATCGTCCTTGGTGACGGGGCTCTTGCCGGTCTTGAGATCGACTACGACGAGCCGGCCCGCCTGGTCCCGCTCGAGCCGGTCCAGCCGTCCCCGCACCTGCACACCTGGCCCGTCCGGCCCCGGCTCGACGATCACGCCGTCGACATCGATCTCCGTGGCGATCTCGGTCAGCTGAGTCCGCGAGTCGGTGCGCCACCGGGTGAAGGTCTCGAGCATCTCCCGGTGCCGCGACAATTCATTGTCGGAATACCACTTCGCCTCGAAAGGCAGATCCTCCCAGACTTTTTCCAGATCGTTGATCAGCTGGCCCTCGGTCTTGCCGGAATCGGAGACCAACGCGTGCAGCAACGATCCGACGGTGGAGCGCACATCGCGTCCGTCGCTGCCACCGTGCCGCTCCAGCAACCAGCGCAGCGGGCAGTCGGTGAGCATCTGCAGCGTCGACGGCGACAGCGTGACCACATGTTCGGGATCCGACCACAACGGCTCTTCCGTGGACAGCGAGGTCATGGTGTGCCATTGCGCCGGGTCGGCCCCGGGCACCCCGGCTGCGGCCAAGCGGGCCAACTGCGTTGCCGCGCAGGACCGTGACTCGTCATCGACCGCCCCTTCCGGCGCGCACACCACCGCCCGAAGCCGGCCGACCACTGCCGACGGCAGCAGTACCCGCGGCGCGGCCAACGGCGGCAGCGGCACGTATTCGGTGGCCACTTCGGCCAGTTCGGCGCAGAAGAGCGAAGGCAGCAGCGATTCGTCGCCGCCGTCGCTGTCGACCGCGGTCACCAGCAGCCGGGTGCGGGCCCGGCCCATGGCGGCCATCAACAGCCGCCGCTCCTCGGCGAGCAGTGGCGCACGTGTCGACACCGCACGATCATCCGGCGCGGCCACCCCGTCGAGCACATCGACAAGGCGCTGCGTGCCCAGGATGCCGCCCCGTGGAACGGTGTTGGGCCACAAGCCTTCCTGTACGCCCGCGATCACCACGAAGTCCCATTCCCGGCCGAGTGCGGCATGGGCGCTGAGCACCGCGACCGCCTCGGTCTGCCGGCTCGCTTCCGAAGCCGACATGGACGTTCCCAACGTCACCACGTGGTCCACCAGCCCGCGCAGCGTCGCTCCCGCCGTACGGCTCACGTACTGGTCGGCCACATCGAACAACGCTGTCACCGCGTCCAGATCACGGTCGGCCTGCGCGCCGATGGTGCCGCCCCGCTCGCTGGCGGCCAGCCAGCGTGGCTGCAACCGGCAGGCGTTCCAGGCCTGCCACAGGGTGTAGCGCGGGTCGGCACCGTCACGCTGACTGCGGCGGGCCGCGGCCAACACGGACCGCAGCCGGCGCAGCGGCTTGGCGTGCTCAGCCGACAAACCAGCCGGCTCGCTGTCGATCGCGGCCACCAGCAGATCGGTGAAATCCCTTGGCGGCGTGGAACCGTCGACGCGGCGCAACGCGCGCCGAAGCTGCCGCAGGGTCACCGGGTCGACGCGGCCGATCGGACCGGTGAGCAGGCTGATCGCACTGTCGCCGTCCAACCGCCCGGAAGCCGTCGCCTCCAACACGGTAAGCAGAGCCGCGACCGCGGGCTGCTGCGCGAGCCCCAGATCGGGGCCCGTGGCCTGCACGGGCACCCCGGCGCTGCTGAGCGCTCGCGCCAGCGCAGCTCCCACCCGTGGAATCGAGCGCACGACGACAGCCATCTGCGACCACGGCACCCCGTCGACCAAATGGGCGCGCCGCAGGGCATCGGCGATGAACGCGTTCTCGGCATGCGGCGTGGCCGCCATCCGCAAGGTCACTTCGCCCTGACCGCGCTCAGGATTGCCCTCCAACACCCGGGCCGGACCCACACCGGGCAGGCGGCGGGCGATGCCCGAGATCGCCGCGGCCACGGCAGGGGCACAGCGGTAGGACTGGCTCAAGGTGATCGCCGGGGTGGCGTCGCTGTGGTCGCGCAACAACGCCGGATCGGCGCCCCGGTAGCCGAACACCGACTGGTCCGGATCGCCCGCGATGACCGTCAGCCCCACCCGGGCGGCCAAGACCCGAACCAGTAGGGCGGCCTGCGGATCGAGGTGCTGTGCATCGTCGACCAACAGCAGGCTGATCCGCGCGCGTTCGGCAGCCAGCAGGTCGGCGTCGGTCCCCAGTGCATCCAACGCCGCACCGACGAGCTCGGCTGCCCCCAGTGCCGGCACGGTGGCCTGCGGCGCGGCCATACCGACTGCCGACCGCAGCAGCATGATCTGCTCATAGGCCTGCGCAAAACGGCCGGCCGCCAGCCATTCCGGGCGCCCGGCCGAGCGGCCGAGGCGTTGTAGGGCACGCGGATCCACCCCGCGCTCGGTGCAGCGGGCCAGCAGATCGCGCAGTTCGGTGGCGAAACCCGCGGTGCTCAGCGCCGGCCACAACTGCTCGGGCCACCCCACGGGTGAATTGACACCGTCCTCCAGATCGCCGGCCAGCAGCTCACGGATGATGCCGTCCTGCTCGGCGGTGGTGATCAGCCGCGGCGGCGGGTCACCGTTGCGCTGGGCCGCCAACCGCAACACCGCGAAGGCATAGGAGTGCACGGTGCGCACCAGGGGTTCCCGCACCACGCCGTGTGTTCCCGCCCCGAGCAGCCGCGCTGTGATGGCAGCCCTGGCGTCCGCCCCCATTCGAGCCGAACCGGTCAGCAACAGCACCGACTCGGGATCCGTACCGGCCGTGATGTGATCGACCGCGGTGTTGATCAACAACGTGCTCTTGCCGGTGCCCGGACCGCCCAGCACCCGCACCGTCCCGTCGCGGCCGGGTGCCAGCAGCTCGGTGCCAGCCAGGGTGGGCTGGAGGTGTTGTGCGGTCATGGGATGCATGACACCAGAGGGGACCGACAAGTAGCGGAGCGGATTGGAGCGAGTAGCCCGACAAGTAGCGGAGCGGATTGGAGCGAACGACCCGACAAGTAGCGGAGCCTGAGCTCTGGCAGCATCAACGTATGTCTGCCGACAAGTTGCACGTCTACCGCTACGGCCCCGAACAGGCGCCCCAACTCCTGCTCATCCACGGCTTGACCGGGCATGGTCAGCGTTGGAAGACGCTGGCCGAGCAGCACCTGCCGGGGGTGAGTGTGCTCGCCCCGGATCTGCTCGGGCACGGCCGCTCGTCGTGGGCCGCCCCGTGGACGCTCGACGCGAACGTCGCGGCGCTGGCGTCACTGCTGGACGGCCCGACCCTGGTGGTCGGGCATTCGTTCGGCGGCGCGGTGGCGCTCAATCTCGCTGCCGCACATCCGGATCTGGTCAGCGGGCTGGTGTTGCTGGACCCTGCCGTGGAACTCGACGGCGAGTGGATGCGAGAGATCGCCGACAGCATGTTGGCCTCACCTGACTATCCCGATCGTGCCGAGGCGCGCGCCGAGAAGGCCGACGGTTCGTGGGGCGAGGTGGATCCGGCCGAGTTGGACCGTGACCTCGACGAGCACCTGGTCGAGTTGCCCGGCGGTCGTTACGGGTGGCGGATCAGCGTTCCGGCCATGTTGTCGTATTGGAGCGAGCTGGCCCGCCCGGTTGCACTGCCGCGCAAGGGCACTCCCACGGTCCTGGTGCGTGCCACCCGCACCGACCCGCCGTATGCGCGTGACGGCCTCATCGATGCGTTGGGAGAGCACCTCGGTGCGGATTTCACGCTGCTGGATTGGGATTGCGACCACATGGTCGGCCAGGCCAAACCCGCCGAGACCGCGAAGTTGATCCTCGAGCAGCTGGGCTAGCCATGCCTGCCGTCACCGAGGAACAGGTCGAGACCGTAAGGTCGCTGGTCGCCGCGGTCCCCGCCGGGCGGGTCTGCACCTATGGCGACATTGCCGATGCCGCAGGGCTTTCCAGCCCGCGGATCGTCGGTTGGATCATGCGGACCGATTCCTCGGACCTGCCCTGGCATCGGGTGATCACGGCGTCTGGACGGCCGGCCCCGCACCTGGCCGGCCGGCAGTTGGAACGGCTGCGGGCCGAGGGTGTGCTGGCCGTGGACGGGCGGGTGCGCCTGGCCGAGTACCGGCACCAGTTCTGACCGAAGAAAACGGAGCTAGAGGATCAAGCGGACCAGAGAGGCGGTGCGCGCCAGGCCCGGGAACGCGGCCGCGGTGGACCGTGGATGCAGGGCGTGCACAGCCAGGCGGAACATCAACGCCCGCAACAGCATCTGCGGCCATTCGGGCAGAGACTGCCAACGCTCGATCAGGCCGTCGTCGGCGTCGTCCCAGGACAACGCGTCGACCACCACCACGCCCGCGGCCCACGGCGCCGGACGCCAGTACGGGGTGATGTCGGTGATCCCCGGCGCCGCCGTGCCCGCGAAAAGCACTGTGCCGTAGAGATCGCCGTGTACCAGTTGGCTGGCACTGCGGGTCGGCCTGCGCAGACCGGCCAACTGATTGATCAGCTCCACCGAGCGCTGGCCGTCCGATGAGCCCGGCGACACGCGGGCGCCGGGCGGCAACGAGTGCAGCGGCCGGTCCTCCCACGCGGCCCGGTCAGCGGCGATGAACACGTCGACATCGGCCCACGGCGCCACCGGGGGCTGGGTGAGGAAGCGCGGCCGTTCCAGATTCGCCGTCGCCTCGTGTAATCGCACTGCCGCCGACACCACCTCGTCGTGACGGGGTTCGGGCGTGCCGGCGACGAAAGTATCGGCCCGCCACCCGGCCACCACGTATCGACCGTCCGTCGAACGGACCGGGCGCGCCAGCCGCACCCCGTCGACGAACAGTGATTCGCGCACCTTCGCCGACCACGCCGCACGGGCGTGCTCGGGCACCATCGACATCACGACTTCGCCGCAGCGCCAGCCACCCTCCCAGCTTGAGCCGAGCGGTACCGGGCGCACCCCGGACAGGCCGAACGCCGCCAGCACATGTTCCGGCGGCCGTTCCACACTCACAGCCTCAGCCTAAGCTGTTGACCGGCAAACCAGCCGTCAGTACATCACCATGTCGGGCTCGAGTTGCTTGGCCCAGGCCACAATTCCGCCCTGCAAATGCATCGCGTCGGAAAATCCGGCCTTCTTGACGATGGCGAGCACCTCGGCCGAGCGAATTCCGGTCTTGCAGTACAGCACCGGGGTCCGGTCCACAGCGAGCTTCGCCAACGCATCGCCCGACTCGAAAGACGGCTTGGGGATGAGCTCGGCGCCCTCGATGTGATTGATATCCCACTCGACGGGTTCGCGGACGTCGATCAGCGCCAACGGCTTCCCGGAATCGATGAGTTCCTTGAGCTCCAGCGGGGTGATCGTAGAACCGACCGCCGCATCGGCGGCGGCGTCGGAAACCACACCGCAGAACGCCTCGTAGTCGATCAGCTCGGTGATCTTCGGGGTGGCCGGATCCTTGCGGATCCGGATGGTCCGGTACGACATCTCCAGCGCGTCGTACACCATGAGCCGGCCCAGCAGCGGCTCGCCGATGCCGGTGATGAGCTTGATGGCCTCGGTTCCCATCACTGATGCGATGGAGGCGCACAGGATGCCCAGCACCCCGCCTTCGGCGCACGAGGGAACCATGCCCGGTGGCGGCGGCTCGGGATACAGGTCGCGGTAATTGAGACCGAGGCCGTCGGGCGCGTCCTCCCAGAACACCGACACCTGGCCTTCGAACCGGTAGATCGAGCCCCACACGTAGGGTTTGCCCGCCAGCACCGCGGCGTCGTTGACCAGGTAACGCGTCGCGAAGTTGTCGGTGCCGTCCAGGATCAGGTCGTACTGGCTGAACAGCTCAACGGCGTTGTCGGGCTCCAGCCGGAACTCGTGCAGGTTCACCGTGACCAAAGGATTGATCTCCTGCACCGACTCCTTGGCGCTCTGCGCTTTGGACTTCCCGATGTCAGACTGGCCGTGGATGATCTGGCGCTGCAGATTGGACTCGTCGACCACGTCGAACTCGACGATGCCGATGGTGCCCACCCCGGCCGCGGCCAGGTAGAGCAGGGTCGGTGAACCCAGTCCGCCGGCCCCGATCACCAGGACCTTGGCGTTCTTCAGCCGCTTCTGCCCGATCACGCCGACATCCGGAATGATCAGGTGCCGGCTGTAGCGCGTCACTTCTTCGCGGGTCAGCTCGGCGGCCGGCTCAACCAACGGCGGTAACGACACGTCCAAATTCGCGGACACCGTATGTCTCCTCAGTTTTTCTGGTCAGTTCATCGTCCCAGCTGCTCGTACCCACAACGGTAATCGGGTGCTGATGCTTCCCGCGCCCCGGTCACCCAGACGGCACTACGGGAGTCGCCGGCTGGGGCACCAGCGGCGGCTCCGTCAGGCGATCGGATACGGCCAGGGATTGAATCGGCAGGTCAGGCCGTCGGCCTTGACGGTTCCGGGGTCGAACTTCGCGGCGTCGTCGTTCGAGGTGGAGAACGTCTGCTGCATCATGATGGGCGCCAGCTTGCCGTTGGCCTCGCAGGCTTCGTGCCGCTGGTAGCCGATGGCGTGACCAACCTCATGGTTGATCAGGTACTGCCGGTACGAGCCGATGTCACCTTGGAATGGCACCGCGCCGCGCACCCAGCGGGCCTCGTTGACGAAAACTCTGGGCTGATTCCCGTCGAACGACGGGTTGTAGCACGACGACTCCAGCTCGATGTCATAGCCGCAGCCCTCGCGCACGGTCATGGGCGAGGTCAGTGACACCCGGAAGTCGGGTTCGACGCCGCTGCTCGCGTCCACCCGGGTGAACGCGAACAACCCGTTGTGGGTCCAGCTCTTCGGGTTGGCCAAGGTCGAGCTGACCATCTGGGCGAAACCTTCGTCACCGCCGAAGGAAGTGGTGTCCACCCCGTCTTCCACCTCGACGGTGTAGGTGAAGGACTTCGTGGTGCCCTCACCGATCTTGGGTGTGGTCCCCGGCACGATCCGCCACGTCCGCGCCCCGGCCTCGGTGAACTGGCCGCCTGCGGGCAGGATGCCGGTCGGCAGATTCGCGTCGAACTGGGTCAGCCCCTTGGGCGGCGCGCCGATGATCGAAGTGCTGGCCACGTCGATGGTGGGCGGTCCCTGCACCGGACCCTCGTCCTCCTCGGCGGAGTGCGGCGCGCTGGTGCCGGTGATGGTCTGGTAAATCACCACCACTGTCAGCACGATGAGCACCGGCAGCGCATACGCGCGCCAGCCGTAGGTGGACACGAAGCGGCCGATCCATGTCTGCTTACGCCACTGCTGGTGGTCGTCCCGATTCGATCGCGCTCGTCCTGAGTCAGCGGCGATCGGATCTCGCTGAGCGCGTAGCGGCTCCCGCCACTCGTTGCGCAGCGCCGGGACACGGCCACCCCCGCGACGTCCCGGGTCGTAGGTCACGGGAACCAGAATGGCACAGACTCCTGTGGATCGGTTCTCAGCGCAGCTATGCCGTGACCACGCCGGTGTCATTTCGAAACCCACGCCGGTTTGTGCGGTGACCGCGCGACGAATTCGGCGCGCCACGGTAGTAGTGTCGGTGCGATCAGCGGCTCGGATGATCATGTCCAAGTGCGCCAGAGCAATACAGATTGAGGACCTGATGAGCGATCTCGCCAACACCGCCGAGAGGAGAGGTGACAAGCCGACGGCCGCTGGTCGACGCGGCAACCGCCTGCCTCGTGACGAGCGGCGCGGGCAGCTGTTGGCGGCCGCCAGCGAGGTATTCGTCGAGCGTGGCTACCACGCGGCGGGTATGGACGAGATCGCCGAACGCGCAGGCGTGAGCAAGCCTGTTCTCTATCAACACTTCTCGTCGAAGCTCGAGCTGTACCTGGCGGTGCTGCAACGCCACGTCGACAACCTGGTGTCCGGCGTGCGTCAGGCGCTGCGCACCACAACCGACAACCGGCAACGGCTGCGCGCGGCCGTCGAGGCGTTCTTCGATTTCATCGAGCACGACAGCCAGGGCTACCGGCTCATCTTCGAGAACGACTACGTCAGCGAGCCGCAGGTGGCGGCGCAGGTGAAAGTGGCCACCGAGGCGTGCACCGACGCGGTGTTCGATCTGATCAGCCGCGATTCTGGACTCGAGGCACACCGCGCCAGGATGATCGCGGTCGGATTGGTGGCGATCAGCGTCGACTCGGCGCGGTACTGGCTGACCAACGACCGGCCGATCGACCGGAATACCGCCGTGGATGGCACGGTGCAGTTCGCCTGGGGCGGACTGTCACACGTGCCACTCACCCGGTCGTAGATCTCAGGCGGTTTCGGTTCCCACGCCGAAACCGACCCGGCGCACATCGGCGGCCCCGATCTCCACATAGGCGATCCGGCTGGTCTGCACCAGGAAGCGCCGCCCCTTCTCATCAGTCAGCGCCAGCACACCCGAATCCTTGCCGAGCGCATCGGTGACCTGCTGCTCCACCTCGGTGGGCGTCTGCGCGCTGTTGAAGGTCAGCTCGCGCGGGCTGTCCGTGACACCGATTTTGACCTCCACGCTGCACCCTTCTTTCTTTCTCGCGTCGTGTGTCGACTTCCCTGAGCAGGCTAGTGGACGGCCGGAGCCCGCCGCCGCCAGCCGGTGCCCGGGGGGCTACGCCGTGCGCGAAAACGCAGATACCGAACCGAGTCCGGACCGTGACCGACACGCCTGAAGCTCAACCTCATCTGTCACTTCTGCCTCGATAGCATCAGGACCGATATTGGACGAGACGACTGGGGCAGCCGCATGACCAGGCATTATTCGCCGTACGACACCACCCCGACCGAGCGCTTCGGGGACCGCCCGTATGAGCCGAGCGGGTACTCCGGCCACACCGGTCACTACGGCTATGACACCGATGCCGAGGCGGACTACGGCTACGACGCCGACTACGACGACGAGGTCACGTTCTACGAAGACCCCATCGACCGGCGCTGGATCTGGGTGGCCGGCGTGGCCGGCGCCATCCTGCTGATCGCGGTCATCTGCACCGTGGTGATTCTCGGCGGCGGAGACAGCGGCTCGGTGTCGGCCACCCTCACCTCACCGTCGGCTCAGCCGACCCAGACCGCGCAGCCGACGCAGGACGCCACGTCGAAACCGGTTCCGCCGCGCGCGGCCCCGACCGCGCCGTTGTCACCCGAGACCGTGACCACGCTGACACCGGCACCCAGCGCCACCGCGGCACCCGCACCGGCCGCGCCACCCGAAGCCGCGCCACCGCCGGCGGCCGTCGCCACCCCGAACGCGATCACTTACCGGGTGACCGGCAACCGGCAGCTGATCGATCTGGTGACGATCGTCTACACCGACGCGCAGGGCGCCCTGCAGACCGACATCAACGTGGCACTGCCGTGGGCCAAAACCGTGGTGCTCAACCCGGGGGTAACGCTCAAGTCCGTTACCGCGACCAGCGTCGCGGGTCAGCTCAACTGCTCGATCACCGATGCGGCGGGCAACGTGCTCATCGCCCAGTCGAACAACACGATGATCACCACCTGCACGCAGTAGCGACCGAATCGGGAAAGTGCGAACTGGGTCTGGCGGGCTTACGCCAGGCCCAGTTCCTGCATTCGGGACTGGTGGGTGTTCTGCAGCCGGCCGAAGAACTCGGCTAACTGGGTCAGACCCTCGCCGCTGGACATCACGAGATCGACGAGTTCGTCATGATCGGCCAGCACGAACTGGGCTTGGGTGACGGCCTCGCCCAGCAGTCGGCGCGCCCACAACGCCAGCCGGTGACGCTGACGGTCGCTGGCCGTCACCGCGGCCCGCACCTCGGCGACCACGAACTGTGAATGCCCCGTTTCGGACAGCACCGCGCGCACCACACCGGCCACCTCCTCGGGCAAGGCGTCGGCGATCTCGAGGTAGAAATCCGCGGCGAGCGCGTCACCGATGTAGGTCTTGACCAACGCCTCCAGCCACGTGCTGGGGGTGGTCATCCGGTGGTAGTTCTCCAAGGCCGACGCATACTTCGTCATCGCCGAGACAACGTCAACTCCCCTGCGCTCCAAGGCATCCCGCAGCACCTCGTAATGCCCCATCTCGGCGGCGGCCATGCTCGCCATGTTGATCCGGCCTCGCAGATTCGGTGCCATGCGCGCTTCTTCGGTGAGCCGGTAGAACGCGGCGACCTCGCCGTAGGCCAGCACGGCGAACAATTCGTTGACACCGGGGTGATCCGCCGGCACACCCGAATCGACCGGTTTGGCGATCTGTTCCGCGGCAGGCTGAGGCGAATTCATGACGCCAACTCTAGACGCCGTCAGACGGGGTTGATCGGCTGGCAAATCGGTCCAGACACCGCGACCAGCTACAATGGGTTGTGGTAACGGCTTCGAGCCGACAATTCGAGCACCCGAACCGCTACCAGGAAATGTGCGTGCACGCAGTTGGCCCGCCCTTGTGGAGCTGGGCCCAACGGATCGGCAGCGTCGAGGATACGAACCTTGTCCCGGGCGAACCCGACCGTTTCACCGTCAGACTCCGTGTGCGCTGGATGCCCATGAGGTTTGACAGTGAAAGGCCACCTCTACCAACCATGACGCACGTAAACAAAACCTTCGCCGAACTCGGCGTCCGCGAGGAAATCGTCCGCGCACTCAGCGAGAACGGTATTCAACACCCCTTTGCGATCCAAGAACTGACCCTGCCGCTGGCCCTGGCCGGTGACGACCTGATCGGTCAGGCCCGTACCGGTATGGGCAAGACCTACGCCTTCGGTATCCCGCTGTTGCACCGCATCTCCAGCGACGAGACCCGCCCGCTCAACGGCACTCCCCGCGCCCTGATCGTGGTGCCCACCCGCGAGCTCTGTATTCAGGTCTACGGCGATCTCGCCGGAGCGTCCAAGTACCTGACGGTGGACGCCGACCCCGCCGCCCACCGCAAGTTCTCCGTCACCTCGATCTACGGCGGACGTCCCTACGAGCCCCAGATCGAAGCGCTGCGCAAGGGCGTCGATGTCGTCGTCGGCACCCCGGGCCGGCTGCTCGACCTGGCCCAGCAGGGTCACCTGCAGCTGGGCGGCCTGTCCGTGCTGGTGCTCGACGAAGCCGACGAGATGCTGGACCTGGGCTTCCTGCCCGATATCGAGCGCATCCTGCGGCTGACCCCTGACGACCGGCAGTCGATGCTGTTCTCGGCCACCATGCCCGACCCGATCATCACGCTGGCCCGCACGTTCATGAACCAGCCGACCCACATCCGGGCCGAGGCCCCGCACTCGGCGGCCACCCACGACACCACCGAACAGTTCGCCTACCGGGCCCATGCCCTGGACAAGTCCGAGCTGGTCAGCCGGATCCTGCAGGCCGAGGGCCGCGGCGCCACGATGATCTTCACCCGCACCAAGCGCACCGCGCAGAAGGTGTCCGACGAACTCGCCGAGCGCGGGTTCAAGGTCGACGCCGTGCACGGCGACCTGGGCCAGGGCGCTCGCGAGAAGGCTCTCAAGTCGTTCCGCACCGGAGCGGTCGACGTGCTGGTCGCGACGGATGTCGCGGCACGCGGAATTGACATCGACGACGTCACGCACGTGATCAACTACCAGTGCCCCGAGGACGAGCAGGCCTACGTGCACCGAATCGGCCGCACCGGCCGTGCCGGTAAGACCGGTGTCGCGATCACCCTGGTCGACTGGGACGAACTGAGCCGCTGGGAGATGATCGACAAGGCGCTCAACCTGGGTTGCCCCGAGCCCGCCGAAACCTATTCGAGCTCACCGCACATCTATGAAGAGCTGGGGATCCCGAGCGACGCCACCGGCCGGATCGGTGAACCGCGCAAGTCCGCGGCCAAACGCAGCCCCGACGAGAAGCGCATCTCCTCGGCGGACGGTGATCGTCCGGCCAGGGCCAAGACCCGCACCCGCCGGCGTACCCGCGGCGGCCAGTCGGCCACCGGTCACCCCGAGGGCAGCACAGCGCCGGCGCAAGACAGTGCCGATGCGGCACCGGTGACCGAGTCGGAGGACACCGCGAGCGACGCGTCGAGTTCGGGTCGTCGCCGCAGGCGGCGCCGTCCGCGCAAGACCGAGACCGCCACGGCGGGCTGACGCCGGAAGACCTGACGGCACCAAGTCCATGGTCAAACCCGAACGCCGCACCCGCGGCGATATGGCGGCCGCCGCGGCAATCGTCGTGATCGTCGCGGTGGCGGCCGGCCTGATCTGGTGGACCAGCGACGCCCGGGCCACCATGAGCAGGCCCGCCGCCGCACCGGTTCCGTATCTGACCCCGGCCCGCGAGGTGCCGACCGGTCTGCAACAGCTGTGGGCCACCGAAAGCCCCAAGACCACCGAACCCGTGCTCGCCGGCGGGTCGGTGGTGACCGGTCATGACTCCACTGTGGAGGGACGAGACCCCGTCAGCGGCGCAGTGCTGTGGAGTTATGCCCGCGACCTCGAACTGTGCGGCGTGACCTCGGTGTACCAGTACGCCGTCGCGGTGTATCCAGACGTTCGCGGCTGCGGGCAGGTCAGCACCGTCGACGGCAAGACCGGTAAGCGCGGGCCGGCCCGCACCGCCTACGCCGACCCCGAAGTCCGGCTGTCGACCGACGGCTCGACCGTGCTCTCGGCCGGAGACAGTCGCCTGGAGCTGTGGCGCTCGGACATGGTGCGGATGCTGTCCTACGGCGCCCTGGACGCCCGCATCAAGCCCGACGTACCGGCCTCACCGGTGTGCCGCCAGCTGTCGGCCGCGGCGAGTTCCTCTGCCGTGTCGGTGCTCGAGTCGTGTCCGAAGAGCAAGTTCATCCGGCTGACGCTGCTACGCCCGGCCGACGAAGAAGACACCCCCGACGTGCGCTACGTCGAACTGCAGGACATCACCGACGAGTCCGGCGCCAAGGTGGTCGCGGTGTCGGGCACCACGACCGCGGTGTATCTACCCACCCCGCGCCCGATGGTGAACGTCATCGACGAGACCGGCAAGACCCTGGCCAGCCTGCCGCTGGCCAAACCGGCCGCGCCGCAGTCGACCACCACCCGCACCGGAGACCTGATCAGCTGGTGGACCGGGGACTCGGTGCTGGTCTTCAGCACCACCGGCACCGCGGGCCTGCAGTACAAGTTCACCGTGACGCCCACGGCGGACGAGTCCGGACAGCATCTGCCGGTCGGCCCGGCCACGGTGATGGCCGGACACCTGCTGGTTCCGGTCAACGACGGCTACGACATCTTCGACCCGAAGACCGGTACCGGGCAGCGCCACATCGCGCTGCCACGCGCACCCAGCGTGTCCCCGGTGGTGCCGGTGGCGGCCGGAGACACCCTCCTCGAGCAGCGTGGCACAGAATTGGTGGCCCTCGGCGCGGCATGACGCCGACTCAGCCGACGTCGATCACGATCACCGTGGTGTTGTCGCTGCCGCCGGCATCGTTGGCCACGTGAACGAGCCGCTGCGCCGCGACCTCCGGCTCGTCAGCGGTGGCGGCGACGGCGATGTCGGCTTCTTCGGCGCCGGCGAACAACCCGTCGCTGCTGATCAACAATCGGTCACCGGGGCGGCAGTCGAGATCGAACAAATCGGGACGGATGACGAGGCCGATGCCCAACGCCCTGGTCAGCAGGTGGCGGTGCGGGTGGAAACGGGCCTCCTCCCGGCTGATCTCACCGGCGCGCACGAGTTCGCCCGAAACACTGTGATCGTCGGTGAGCTGACACATGACCCCGTCGCGAATCCTGTTCAACGGCGAATCCCCGATGTTGATGGCCATCGGGCCGCCCTGCTCGTCGCCGAACATCGCCACCACCGTCAGCGTGGCACCCGAACTCGTCCCCGACGCGCTGACGTGCGCGAACACCTGCTCGTTAGCGCGCTGCACCGCACCGACGAGCCCATCGCGATCGGGCGCGGCGGAGAATCCGTCGGCCAGTGTCTCCACCGCGATCCGGCTGGCGTGGTCCCCCTCTGGCCCGAAACCGTCGGCCACCGCGAACAGGATGCCGTCGGCGAGCAACGAGTCCTGGTTCGTCGCACGGACCGGGCCCTGATCGGTGGCCGTCGCAGCCCTCAACACCGAAACCATCCGGATCGTCCTCTCGTCGCTCCGCGCCTCGGCAACCTGCTACGTCGTCCAGACACGCTCAGGCGGGCGGGCACGGACAGGATCAAGACGCTACCTACACCACCTCTGGCGTGAACGTCGGCAACTTCTTGCCGGACTTCCAGTGTTTGAGCAGCGCCTGGGCCAGCTCGCGATAGGCCAGGCCGCCCTTGCTCTTACGGCCGGCCAATACCGACGATCCCGATGCGCTGGCCTCGGCGAACCGGACGGTGCGCGGGATCGGCGGCGCCAACACGGGCAGCTCGTACCGGTCGGCGACATCCAACAGCACGTCGCGGCTGTGGGTGGTGCGCGAATCGTAGAGCGTGGGCAGCGCGCCCAGCAGCGTCAGATCGGGGTTGGTGATCTGTTGCACGTCGGAGATCGTGCGGAGGAACTGGCCCACGCCGCGGTGCGCGAGAGTCTCGCACTGCAGCGGCACGATCACCTCGTTCGCGGCGGTCAGGCCGTTGAGTGTCAACACACCCAGCGACGGCGGACAGTCGATGATCACCACATCGAAATCGTCGGAGACCTTGGCCAGCGCCCGCTTGAGCGCGTACTCCCGCCCGGCCCGCATCAACAGCATGGCCTCGGAGCCCGCGAGGTCGATGTTGGCCGGCAGCAGCGTCATCCCCTCGGCCGTCTCCACCAGCGCCGCCCCCGGCTCGACATCCCCGAGCAACACCTCATGCACCGACACCGGCAGCTTGTCCGGGTCATGACCCAGCGAAAACGTCAGACAACCTTGCGGATCCAGGTCGACCAGCAGTACCCGCCGCCCCTGCTCGGACATCGCCGCACCCAGCGACGCCACCGTCGTCGTCTTGGCTACCCCACCCTTTTGATTGGCGACCGCTAATACTCGCGTCACACCTTCATCCAAGCACGCTCTCGGCGGCATTGCCGGAACGTGCGGCAGAATCGCCGGTGTGAGCGACCGCCTGCACCGCCTGATCCTGCTCCGCCACGGCGAGACCGAGTGGTCGGCGACCGGCAGGCACACCGGCCGCACCGAACAGGACCTGACCGAGACCGGACGCGAACAAGCCATCCTGGCCCGGCCCGCGCTCGCCGAATTGCAGTTGTCCGACCCGCTGGTGATCAGCAGTCCGCGGCGCCGCGCGCTGGACACCGCCGAATTGGCCGGCCTGGACGTGGACGAGGTCAACCCTGTGCTGTCCGAGTGGGATTACGGCGACTACGAAGGGCTGACCACCCCGCAGATCCGCCAGAGTGTGCCCGATTGGCTGGTGTGGACGCACGGCTGTCCCGGCGGCGAGAGCGTGGTGGAGGTCAGCGCCCGGGCCGATCGGGCCGTGGCGTTGGCGCTGGAGCATGTGCCCACCCGAGATGTGGTGTTCGTCGGACACGGTCACTTTTCGCGCGCGATGTTGACCCGCTGGACGGAACTGCCGGTGTCCGAAGGCATTCGGGTATCGATGGTTCCCGCGTCCCTGGCGGTGTGCGGTTTCGAGCACGGCATCCGCCAGATCACCGCGCTCGGCCTGACCGGTCACCCCAACCCGTGCCTGTCGCTGTGAACCCGTCGTTCGTGCTGGCCGGCCCGACCGGCGCCGTTCTGGGCGAGGGCATGCGCACCGGCTTCGCCGACATCGCCGACGCCCAGGCCGCACTGCGGCACGGAACGCCAATTGTAGTGGGCGCCTTACCTTTCGACTTGAGAGCTCCGGTCGCCCTCTTCGAGCCCGAGACGGTTCAGGTCGCCGACGCA